>NZ_CP050966.1:0-4817382 GCF_012273235.1 Cedecea sp. FDAARGOS_727 | reverse complement strand
GCACGAACGCTGCCAGTTAATACTGACGCAGCTTGTGATGGCGGGTTTATCAGATTATCAGTTCGGATGTTATAAACGCCTCCAATAATGGAGGCCCTGCTGTGGAAATGGGCGGCTGGTGGGTGTTGACGCACCCGGCCAGCCATTCGCTCATGTAAGAAGGTCACAAGCGAACCAGGGCCCACCGCTTTAGCGCTAAAGCAAAGTGAGCCTACCAGAGAGCCGCTTACTGATCTATGAAAAATACTGTAAAAATAAACAGTGTTGAGTTATTCAACGCCGATTGCCTGCACGTCCTTTCCCAAACGCCTGATAATTCCATCGACCTTATATGTACTGATCCCCTTATTTCCGGGTAAAGCCTGAGGGGTGGGATAACCAGTGGCGGGCGATGCCGATTATCTGGCCTGGCTGGATAAATGCCTGGCCGAGTTCTGGCGGGTGTTGAAGCCAAACGGCAGCATTTACCTTTTTAGTGGTCACCGCCTGGCGGCAGATATTGAGCTGCTGATGCGCAACCGCTTCAACATCCTGAATCATATCATATGGGCGAAACCGTCCGGTCGCTGGAATGGATGCAACAAAGAAAGCCTGCGGGCTTACTTCCCGGCGACCGAGCGCATTCTTCGCAGAGCATTACCCTGGGCCGTATAAACCCGACGGTTACGCGAAAGAATGTGACAGCGCCAAGCAGCACATTATGACGCCGCTGATTGATTATTTCCGTAATGCGCGTTCGTCGCTGGGCGTTACGTCGAAGCAGATAGCAGACGCCACGGGAAAGAAAAACATGGTTTCGCACTGGTTCGGTGCCAGCCAGTGGCAACTACCAAACGAGGCCGATTACCTGAAATTGCAGGAACTGTTTACGCAGCTTGCAATTGAGAAGCATCAGCGCCTCGAGCTGGACAAGCCTCACCATCAGTTGGTGGCCACATGGCAATCGCTGAACCGAAAATATTCAGAGCTTCTGGAAGAATTCAAGACGCTACGCCGCCCGTTTGCTGTTACATCTGCGTTCCTTACACAGACGTTTGGACACATAAGCCCGTCCAGTTTTATCCGGGTAAGCACCCATGTGAGAAGCCAGCCGACATGCTGAAGCAAATTATCAGCGCCAGCAGCAGGCCGGGTGACGTGGTAGCCGATTTCTTTATGGGCTCCGGATCCACAATCAAAGCGGCAATCGAATTAGGGCGTCGGGAATCGGTGTTGAGCTTGAAGAGGAACGCTTCAACCAGACTGTTGAGGAGGTAAAACGTTGGTCGCCATAGGGCGGCCTTTTTGCTACCTCTCATTGGTAATATTCAGAAATATCATCATAGTTTACATGGGTAAATGATCGCCTTAAGCTTCGTGGCTAGGTTCTTTAGCTCAGCGGTTGGAGCTCATGACTCATAATCGCCGGTTGTTGTTTCAAAACCTACAAGGACCACTAACCGCCACTAGCTCACAGGGAAGAGCGACAACCTCGATGTTGTAGTTCGGGGTTCGAGTCCCCGGTGGCGGACCAAATATATCCTGCTATACTCATTAATGTGTTTGAGGTAGCAGTAAGAGCAAGTGTAGACCTGCTGAAAGCATTCCTACTGACGCTATAGTCCGGGCGCGAAGGACTGAAAAGCTACGCAGCCAGCGCGAAGCCTGGCTCGCAGTTTGCGTCCATTGTATAATGGCTATTACCTCAGCCTTCCAAGCTGATGATGTGGGTTCGATTCCCACCGGTCGCTCCAACAAAGCTTTTCAGTCTGCGATGAAGGGATTTCCCGGAGCGACTGGAAAGCGCCTTACATTTATCTTTTATTTACATCTTATTGCCTAGAATTTGCGCATTACGGTTTGAAAGAGTTTGAACATGACCAATTGGCTTACTGTGGTTTTAGTGTGTTTTTGCCTTGCCGGTGCTGCGGGCTATATTTCGCTGCATTTCATAGCGTGAAATGCCAGAAGAGTATGGAATTTAACGCCTACGAGTTTTACGTAAGATGAGTGTTAATGCGGAATTTATTGATCATGATTTTACTCATAGCATCATTCCTTTGTGGGCTTGCAATTTACTATGATGTGATTCTCTCTTTTGAAAAAGACGCCCCTTTTATTGTTAATTAGTTAATCACTGTAATTCGCTTAGATGCATCCGCATGAGCACTGGATTTTAAATTGATATTACACTTATCAGCCTTTTCGAGCGCAAATTCCAGTGCTCAGCCGAATACAAACTTAACTCGCCATCAGTGCGGTATTTTTCATTTAAGGGCTGCCTACGTGCGGTTTTTTATGCAGCATAATCTATATTCCACCTGAGGGGAGCGCTGCTGCATAAATCAACCACTGGCGTGGGTCGTTTGAGTGGTGGGGGCGTCTCACGCTTCAGTAATATTCAGAAATACCCATATAGTTTACAAGGTAAAATGTTCTCCTTAAGCTTCACGGGTAGGTCCTTTAGTTTAGCGGCTAGAGTGAGTGACTCATAATCGCCAGGTCGCTGGTTCAAGCCCAGCAAGGGGCACCAACCGCCACTAGCTCACTGGGAAGAACGACAACCACGGTGTTGTAGTACGAGATTCGAGGCCCCGGTGGCGGACCAACAAAGCTTTCCAGTCTGCGATGAAGGGGTTGCCTGGAGTGACTGGAAAGCTACTCAGTCTTTAGACTACATTTAAAAAACAGATGGTTATTATTAGCTCCATCATAGATGGGAAGCGTGTCACTATGAGAATTTGGCTGATTGTATTCTTATTCTGCTGCTGTCTGATTGGCACAGGGTTAGTGTATTACAAAATTTTCTCAAAAGTGACTTCACAGTCAGAACATAGATATAACGCGGGTGACTTCCTGGTTGGCCCGTGAATTTATTGCTGTTCTTGCGTCACAAAAATATCTACATCCGCATGAGCACTGGGTTTTAACTGATATCGCACTTATCAGCCCTGTCGACCGCAAGCTCCAGTGCTCAGCCGAATGCAAACTCAACCCGCCTTGTGCGGGTTTTTTTCATTAAAGGGCTGCCATCGGGCGGCCTTTTTTGTTTCCCTCACACAGCACCCCGAACACGGAGGTGTGGAATGCACAGAACTATGCCTGACAAAATCGCATCGATAGCGGGGTACTGTACATCCGGCAGCCTCATTTGTTGGGGTGGCATAGCTAAATGGATGCATGACCTTGACTGGAACCTTGTTGCAGTTGTTGGCGGCTTCGTTATTGGCTTGCTGACTTTTTTCGTTAACTTTTATTTCAAACGTCGCCAGACAAAGGCCTATGAGAACGCGCTGGCGCGCGGCTATGTAACACCTCCGCCCCAGGACAACTAATCATGGCTTCAACTAAAAGTAAGCTCAGTGCCCTGATGCTGGGACTGCTGCTGGCCGGCGCATCTGCGCCTGTGCTCATGAGTCAGTTTCAGGATGAAAAAAGAGGGAACCAGCCCGATTGCTTACGCTGATGCTGGTGGTGGACGATTTGCGGCGTGTGACACGCGTTGACGGCAAGCCCGTTGTTAAGGGTATGCAGCTGACGCGCCAACAGTGCGACAAAATCGACAAAGCAGAGCAGTCAAAGGCTTTAGCATGGGTGGAGAAAAATGTTCGCGTATCCCTGACCGAGCCTCAAAAGGTCGGCATCGCTTCTTTCTGCCCCTGGAACATCGGCCCCGGTAAATGTCTGCCGTCCACGTTCTGGCGAAAGCTCAATGCGGGTGACAGGCACGGAGCATGCGCAGAGATAAAACGCTGGACGTATGACGGCGGCCGCGATTGTCATATCCGTTCGAACAACTGCTACGGACAGGTTCTACGGCGACCAGGAATCTGAGCTGGCATGTTGGGGGATAGACCTGTGAAAAATCCATTCTGGCTAATTCTGGCGTTTTTGGTGGCTTGCCTGGCTGGTGGCCTTATCTGGTCGGCAAATCACTACCACAGCAAGTATCTGGCAGAGCAAAAGCGTGCTGATCATGCGAGCTACTGGCAACGCGGCGCCAGCAAACGATCAACGAAATGCAGACCGCCAGCGCGATGTGGCCGCTCTGGACTCGAAATACACTCAGGAACTGGCCGATGCCAAACAGACTATTGAGCAGTTGCAGCTTGACGTTGCTGCTGGTGATAAGCGGCTGCGCCTCAACGCCACCTGCCAGCCAGTGCGTTCCTCCACCAGCACCACCGGCGTGGATGATGCAACCGGCCCCGGACTTACTGACGCCGCTGAACGGGATTATTTCCGTCTCAGGGAACGAATCGAAACCAGCAACAAGCAAATAGCAGGGCTGCAAGAATACATCCGGCAGCAGTGCCTGAAATGAATATGTTGTTGTAGCCCGACTGGCTGTAGGCGCTGGCATCAGATAAATAATCAGACGGCATCTGATGCAAATTGGTCTTTAGGAAATAGGTGCTATGGAATAAATCAGCAACAAGTGTAGCCATTAAATAACATAAAACCGAAATTGGAGTGATAATGTTTCAGATAGATACCGTAACCAATTTAAAAAAAATACTTTCCCGTTATTAAAAGGGGGCTTGCTGCAACTTTATATTCTCATCGTTTTTTGTGTGCGGAGAATGACTCTTCAATAATCCCTTTGGATTCAGTCAAGTATGAATCTGAATATTCAATTGAAAATACGTTAAGTTTACTTAAAACCTTTAGGGGTTTTTATGTAGATAGTAATGGTGCGTATTTTACAGGGGGATCACCTAATGACAATGATGGTAAATCAGGTGGTGGTCAAAGAAATCAGGGTGAAGCAGGAAGTGATAATAGTGTTACTATGAGTGCAACTAATAACAGGCCACATATTTCAGGTAATAACAGTTATTTTAATAATTATTATAATAACTTCTATAACAATAATTATAATAATCATTATAACAATAACTACAACAATCACTATAACAATGATTACAACAATAATTACAATAATAACTACAACAACAATAATAATAACGGGAATAACAATCATATAATACAACCATAATGGCAATCATAATAAATGCTCTGACTTGAAATAAAGCCACTGGCATCCGCTGGTGGCTTTCATGCATGGCACACGAGATGGTCTTTAATTGATGGTAGTGATAATCAATATCATTGACGGGTCCTCCCGGTGGGGTAGCCTGCCACGGGGCGGCTTGCTCGCGGGAATCGGCTAGTTTTTCGGATCCATGGGCATCATCATCATGTGGTAGGTTCTTGTTTTTATGAGGGCCGTTTTTCAAAGATGTCGAATCGTTTAAAAAGTGTTCACCATCATGGCCAGGAAATTGCCTCTCTCAAACTCAATATCAACCAACTGGCGGCCATTACCGATGTTCACCGCCAGACGGTCGCCGCCCGGCTTAAAAATGTAGAGCCCGCGGCGGGCAGTAACAGCAAATTAAAGCTCTACCTCATCACGATATTCTGACCGAACTGATGATCCCGACGGTATCAACCAACCTGGAAGATATGCCGCCGTCCGATCGCCTGGCTCACTGGAAGGCCGAAAACGAAAGGCTCAAATTCGAGCAAGATACCGGCCAGCTTATCCCCGCGGATGAGGTCGCCAGAGAGTTTTCACTGATGGCAAAGCCGTCGTTATGGTGCTCGAAACCCTTCCCGATATTCTTGAACGCGACTGCGCTCTGCCGCCGGTGGCGGTTTCTCGCGTCCAGAGCGTGATGATGATTACGTGACCAGCTGGCTCAAAAAGTCCTGGATGCAAGAAGAGGAGGCCGAAACAGAGGAGGACTGATGGCTAAGCGGGCATCAGCAAGTGGTATCCGCCGCGACGTTTCCGGCATCCTTCGCGCGCCGCGCAGAATGGAAGTTGCCGATGCGGTCAGTGCTTATATGCGTGTCCCCATGGGGCAGGTAACTCCGTTCCATGGGATCCTGATCTGGCGCCCTATGTCATTGAGCCGATGAACTGCCTGGCGTCGCGTGAATATGATGCCGTGTCTTTGTTGGCCCGGCGCGAACGGGTAAACGATTGGCCTGATTGATGGCTGGATCGTCTACACATTGTGTGCGACCCGGCAGATATGCTGGTAATTCAGGTTTCAGAAGAAAAGGCCAGGGAGCATTCGAAGAAGCGCCTGGACCGACGTTCCGCAGTAGCCCGGAAGTGAAAACACGGTTAAGCCCGCGAAGAAACGATAACAACGTATATGACCGCACATTCCGCGCCGGGAACTACCTGAAGCTGGGCTGGCCGTCGGTCAATATCATGTCGTCCTCTGATTATAAAAGCGTGGCGCTCACTGATTACGACCGCTTCCGGAAGATATTGACGGTGAAGGTGATGCATTCTCGTTGGCCTCCAAGCGAACAACTACTTTCATGTCGTCGGGCATGACGTTGGTGGAGAGCTCACCAGGGCGTGACGTGCGCGATACGAAATGGCGTCGAAGCTCGCCACATGAGCTCCTCCCACCACGGGGATCCTTTCGTTATACAACCGCGGTGATCGCCGCCGGCTTTACTGGCCTGCCACATTGCGGGGAATATTTTCAGCCAGAAATGGACAACATGGCCGGTTACCGTGAAGTGGCCGACCCTGTTGCTGCCAGCGAGGCGGCCGTGCTCCAGTGCCCGGCCTGTAAAGGCAAAATCACACCGGATATGAAGCGTTCCCTGAACATGAAATGCGTGTGGCTCCGCGACGGGCAACGTATTGATGCTGATGGAGGCATATCGGGGGAGGGGCGGCGGTCCCGTATTGCTTCCTTCTGGATGGAGGGGCCGGCAGCCGCTTACCAGACCTGGGCGCAGTTGATTTACAAGTTTCTTACCGCTGAGCAGGAGTACGAGGCCACGCGCAGCGAAGAAACGTTAAAAACAGTGGTAAACACCGACTTTGGCGGCCATACCTCCCGCGATCCAGCATGGAGCAACGGAAAAGCGAACTGCTGGAACAGCGCGCTGAAGATGTCCTAAGCGAAGCGTTCCCGATGGTGTCTGCTTCCTGACCGCGACAGTGGACGTTCAGGCCGGGCGAAACCGCCGGTTTGTGGTCCAGATTACCGGTTATGGAGCCATGGGGAGCGCTGGCTGGTGGACAGGTACAACATAAAGCAGTCGCTACGCTGCGATGGTAATGGTGAAAGCCTGCAAATTGATCCGGCAAGTTACCCCGAGGACTGGGATCTACTGCTGACCGACGTTTTCAATAAAACGTGGCCACTGGCCTCCGACCCGACAAAGGGCATGCGGTTAATGGCGATGGGTGTCGATTCCGGCGGCGAAGATGGGTGACCGATAACGCCTATAAATTCTGGCGGAAATGCCGCCGGGATGGACTGGGTAAAAAGGTCTACCTCTTCAAAGGCGACAGTACCACCCGCGCTCAACTCATTAAACGCACGATGCCTGATAACACTAACCGACCGGACGCCGTGCGCTGGCTGCCGGTGACGTTCCTCTCTACCTCCTGCAGACCAATGCCCTGAAAGACCGTGTGACAATGCGCTCTGGCGTGATTCGCCTGGCCCTGGCTATGTGCATTTCCCGTCATGGCTGGGAAGCTGGTTCTATGAAGACTGACCTATGAGGAGCGGCGGTGACGGTAAGTGGAGCAAGCCCGGGCGGGGCGCGACGAAGCGTTCGACCTGCTGGTTTACGCGGATGCTCTGGTGATCCTGCACGGCTACGAAAAAATTAAATGGCCGGATGCCCCTGAATGGGCGCAGCGGAACACATGGATTGAATCCTTACCTGGAGAGATGCTGCTCCGCCGCTCCCGGCAACGATCGCTAAGCCAGCCAGTAAAAAGAACGGCGCAAGCGCGACAAAACTGAACAAACTAACCCATGGAAAACCTCAGGAGGCTGGGTATGAACCAAAGCGATATTGAAGCCATGATCCAGCGCTACAGTCAGGCGGAAATGGCCGTCCTGGACGGAAAATCAATCCGGTTTAACGGTCAGGAAATGACGATGGAAAACCTCTCCGAGATTCGAAAAGGGCGGCAGGAATGGGAGCGGCGCCTCTCTTCACTGAATCAGAAAAGCAGGGGCGGCCCGGTTACCGCCTGGCGAGGTTTAAATGACAATTCTGGATAACGTAATCGGCGCCTTTTCACCGGGCTGGAAGCAGCCCGGCTGCGCGCCAGGGCCATGATTCAGCCTATGAAGCGGTAACACTACCCGAACACATAAAGCGCGCCGGAAACAGGACGGCTGACCAGCTAAGCCAGATGGGTCCGTGTCGCTCCGGGAGCAGGCCCGTTTTCTCGATAACAACCATGACCTGGTGATTGGCATCTTCGATAAGCTTGAAGAGCGGGTTGTGGGATCAAAGGGGATTGTTGTTGACCCTCACCCAAAGCTGGCGAACGGAACGGTTGCCAAGAAACTGGCGAAGGAAATTCGTAAGAAATGGGAGAATGGTCTGTCAGGCCGGAGGTTACCGGGCAGTTTACCCGCCCCATGCTGGAACGCCTGATGCTGAGGACCTGGCTCCGCGACGGGGAAGTTTTTGCTCAACTGGTACAGGGGAGCGCCACAGGACTGGTTCCCGTGGCCGGGGTGCCTTTCTGGCTTGAAGCTCTGGAGCCTGATTTTGTCCCAATGACCAGTGATGCCGCAAAAAAGCTGAATCAGGGCATCGTGGTTGATGACTGGGGGCGGCCTAAAGCGTATCAGGTTTATAAAAGCCTGCCAGTGGCTGGCCGGCAGTTCGATACGAAAGAAATTGACGCGGCCAATATGCTGCACCTCAAATTTACCCGTCGTTTGCACCAGACCCGCGGCACGTCATTGCTCTCTGGGGTGTTAATGCGTCTGAGTGCTCTCAAAGAGTATGAAGATTCTGAACTGACGGCGGCGCGTATTGCGGCAGCCCTTGGGATGTACATCAAAAAGGGGATGGTCAGAGCTTCGACACAGAAGATAAAGCGAGCGTGACAGAGAGCTGGAGATAACACCGGGCATGTTGTACGACGAGCTACAGGCCGGTGAAGAAATCGGGATGATTAAATCCGACCGGCCAAACCCCAACCTTGAAACCTTCCGAAACGGCCAGCTACGCGCTGTTGCCGCTGGCAGTCGGCTCAGCTTTCCAGCACGGCCCGGAATTATAACGGCACTTATAGCGCTCAGCGCAGGAGCTGGTGGAGTCAACGGACGGCTATCTGATCCTGCAGGACTGGTTTATTGGCGCTGTTACCCGACCCATGTACCGGGCCTGGCTGAAATGGCGATTGCCAGCGGCGAGATTAAAGTTCCTCGCGGCGTTGATATGGACTCCCTCTATAGCGCGGTTTATTCAGGGCCGGTTATGCCATGGATTGACCCGGTGAAAGAGGCCAATGCCTGGAAAACGCAAATCCGGGGCGGCGCCGCTACCGAATCTGATTGGGTACGCGCCAGCGGCGTAACCCGGATGAAGTTAAGAGCCGCCGAAAAGCTGAAATTGACGAAAACAAAGAACTGGGACTGGTGTATGACACCGACCCCGCCAACGACAAAGGAGGCACCAGTGCCGAAGCTAACCACAGGACGGCCGCCGTCCGAAAGCCAGCGTAAAAAATAGCTGGTTTCGTATGCAAGCCGGCACCACAGGGGATGCCGATATTTTTATCTATGACGAGATTGGTTATTGGGGGTAACGGCGAAACAGTTTGTCAGCGATCTGAAAGCACTCGGTGAAGTCAGCCACATCAATCTTCACATTAACTCGCCCGGTGGCGATGTTTTTGATGGCATCGCCATTTTTAATGCGCTGAAGCACCACGGCGCGGCGATCACGGTGCATATCGATGGACTTGCTGCGTCTATGGCGTCGGTCATTGCCATGGTGGGTAACCCGGTCATCATGCCGGAAAACACGATGATGATGATCCATTATCCATCACACTACCTCATGGGACGCATGAAGAACCGGATTCATTCATTAACTACTTGTTAATTATGGAGAAGAAAGAAATGTTGTTTGCATTGCTTTTCTACTGTTTTCGGCGTTGCAGCTGAGTGTGTATTGCAATGTGTATTGCAGAATGAGGTTTTATGGCTGGCGAGAACAAGTTAAGCGACAAGGCGTTAAAAGCCTTACATGGTAAACCCCAGCGGCGTCAAAAGATGGTGGCCGATGGTCGGGGACTGTCTGTCAGAGTCAGCATGAGTGGCACTGTAAGCTTTGTTTATTTCTTCAGACATTCTGGCCGACAGAGTTCCCCTGTCTGGATGACGTTAGGCAAGTATCCAGATATGACACTCAAACAGGCCAGGGAGAAAAGGACGAGTGCAGGGGATGGCTGTCACAGGGTCTTGATCCACGGATAGAGAACAAACTCACCAAAGAGAGCCTGTTCACGCCTGTGACTGTTAAGAACGCTATCGATTACTGGTTTGATAACTATGCCAGGGAAAAACGCAAAGAGACGGTGCGCCTCTATCGCCGTTATGAGAGATACATCTTTCCCTACATCGGTGGGTTTCCTGTCGAAAAATGTGGACTGTCTGACTGGATAAAATGCTTTGATCGGGTAAAGAAAGTAGCACCGGTTCAATCTGCAGCGATGCTTATCGAGCTTAAACAGATCTTCAAATACTGCCGGGTACGTCAGTATGTGCGGTGTAATGTGCTGGATGATTTGAGTCCTGGCGATATCGGTAAGTATCAGAACAAGAGAGAGCGGCTGCTTGAGGAAAGCTATGTTGCTGACCTGTGGGGTGTTTACTTTCATGGTAAGGGTAAAACCCGCGTAATGAATTACAAAAAACGGATGGCGATTTTGTGTCTTGTGTTTGGATGCCGACTCAGTGAGGTTCGCCTATCCAGGTGGGATGAATGGGACTTCGATAAATGGCTTTGGACGGTGCCGAAAGAGCACAGTAAAAACGGTGAAGAGATTATTCGTCCCGTTCCTCAAAAAATGCGTCAGTGGTTTGTAAACCTGCACGAAGAGACGAAAAGGCGCAGTTGCATACTTGGCGAACTGAAATCTGATTCAACCGTCAGCACAATGGGGTGTACAAACTTTACCTCCCTGAAACATGAAAAACGTTGGTCACTACATGATTTGAGACGCACGTTTTCTACAAGTCTTAATGAGATGGGCGTTGATTTTATTGTCGTAGAGCAGTTGCTGGGCCACACAATAAAAGGAGTGGCCGGTATCTATAACCGCAGCAAGTATATTTCTCAAAAGCAAGAAGCGCTGGACCGATGGGTTGATTACCTTGATGGGCTGGTGGGTGAAGAAAATACAGTTAAGGTGATTAAGAAAAGGAGTGCCTGATATGGCTATGTTGTCCGTTGTGAAAAAGAAGATCTCCAGTACATTCCTGAGCTTGACCGAATGATTCGCGAACCTGAATGCCGTGCGATGACTACGTTGTCTAACTCAACACGCTGGCGTATGGAACAGGAAGGAAAATTTCCTAGACGTATTAAAATTGGACCTTCAGCTGTTGCATATCGGCTGTCTGAAGTGCAGATGTGGATTAGTGGTAAGTGGTGCGCAAAATAATGAACCGAGTATAATTTAATATTCCCAGCTAAAATAGCTGGGAATAAATAAATCTCATCATACTTTACGGTATGAATTTCTCATCAATAGTGAAGATTTTATTTAATTTGTCTTTAACTGGGATGCGATAAAATGTTATGTAAATTTCCCCGAACTCTTTTGGACAATGTAACTTTTCAGTTACTTTGTGGTTGATTATTTCTCTTAATGAGATTTTTGCGTAAGCTAAGCCGCCATATTCCTTTGGAATTATAAAAAAATCAAGATTGATTTTATCAAAATCCTTTTTAAATTCCTTTTCAACGTACTCGAATAAATGGAGGTATTCATGAAGTTCGCTCTCGTGAAGAGTGAATTCAAGTTCCTCACCTAATGTATGATACTTAGCATCGATCATATTTATTTCGTTATCGAACGGAAGGAGGTAGAAGTCTGGACGTTTAGCACCCAATGCATCCATGTTAAGCGGTTTTGACCATTTTTCTTGATGAACGTGAATGAACGGCTGTTTAGTCGCTTCCAAGTGGAGTATTGCGACTTGTTCACCATAATTTCCTGAATATGTTGAGTCTTTATCCTCAAATTCTTTTTGTAATTGTTTTCTCACATTATCTAAGTCTGTCATATAAATATCCTGTAAAATATGATTAACGCTAATAATTTACATATACCTAAACTCAAAGCAGAGCTAAGTACACCATTTGTTCATTGAACCTTAGGGAAGTACCGAGTGAGGTTTTACTTCTACCGTTACTCGGCTATTAGATTTCAGCTCTTATCACTTTCTTTAGCTTTTTTGCGCTGTCGGCGTTTGATCTCGCCTTTTGCGGCTGTAACAAGAAATCCAGCGGTACTTTCACCAACGTACCGTAGTTGCTCTATATCCTCCATTACTTCATGGGGGATTCTTACAGTGGTCATTTGCGATTTTGCATTCTTCGCACCAGTAGCCATTTCTGAAACTCCTTATGTTGGGTGTATTTCAGTATACGCAAAAAAAGTGAGAAGAAAAGGCTTGAGGTGTATTTCACTTTGGGCTAGTTTGAAAGAGGAGGTGAAATACACCTTGAAAGTGCGAAGCCCGGGAGTGCGTCAACACTAACCGGGCTTCTAACCTAACCGTTAACTGGAGTAACGACTATGGCTGGAATACAGCATACCCAAACTCACCCCAAATTTACATGGCTATTCCTTGGCACGCCGCGAGGTCATTCTTGTCTCCCGATAGTTCTGCGCACCGTTGCAGACAATGAAGATACCGCCCGTGCAGCGTTCTGCGGCTGGGACTTGACCTTTGCCGCCAAAATACGAACCGAAAGCCCGCTCTCAGTGTCGTTTATGGATCCTGAGAATCGAACCCTATGGAGCATTCTGGGTAGCGATCCTTACAGCAATGAAGCTGTGGCAATGGAGGTGCGCCATGCTTAAGTTCAAAGATCTTAGTCTCGAAGATGAACTGCGTAAGGCGGTCAGCCTTTTGGCCGCATCTGCTGAACTGCATGGCGGCGCGGAAGAAGAACATGAAATGTCTTTCGATCTGCTCTGCAAAGTTTTGTACCGCCTCCGTCAAATCAAAGAAGCGTATGAGGGGGGCTGTGACCATGCTTAAAGTTATCGATTTGGATGCCTACTATGCAGATCAGCAGCGTGTTCATGCCCTGATTGGCTCAACCTCTGCGCCAGTACCTGCTACTCCGGAAAACATATCGCGTACCCGCCTTCTGCGTGTTCAAACTGGTTTGAGGCACATATTGACTGAGGTCATACCACAAATTACCGATGAGCAGGAACGCCAGGAAGTTTATTTGTGGGTTGATGGCATTTTTTCCATCACTCGTTTTGAAGAAGCGGATGCGGGGAGGGGCGGCGATGATCAGTAACGTCAAATTCAATGAACTGTCTAATCTGGTTGGCCTGCTGTCGTCTCGCATTGATGAGCTTGAGAGCCAGCTCAAAGCGCTGGCCGATACCCAGGGCGGTGATATTCCTCCGGGCATGGCGCCGGTAAGTACCCTTGCGGCAGAGTTTGGGATCTCTACCAAGAAGGCCGAAGAACTGGCGCACAATACTGGCGTCCTTCTGATTAAGCAGAAGTCCGGCGGCTTTATTGCCAATGATGGGAAGTTCAGGGAGGCGGCCAGGCTGGTACTGCGCTCGGCGAAGCGTAAGCACGGATCCGCTTACTGGTTCCATCCGCTGCTTGGCAAGTTCCAAATGAGCGGAGGGATTCCAAAGTGAGCGTGCAATTAACAGCTGTAGAAACGGTGTCTGATGCCCTGTTTGCTTGCTCGTATCTGTGGGCGCATGGTAAGCCATACAGCCGTAGCGAGCTGGATAAAGCCATCCACCAGCACAAAGACCCGACGACCCGGTATGGCAAGCTGGTGGCCCGTCTTAACCATCTTTACGGCATGACCTATGAGTCACTTTGCGAGGCTGGTTATCTCGATACTGATAAAAAACGCATGATCACTGCCCGGCGCTCCGTTCTGGCTGAGGAAGTCGGTGAAGATGAGATGAATGCTTTGCTGTCGGACATTCAACGCATTCAGCGCGTTTTTCCTGATTCTGCCTTAGGCACAAAGCGCACTAAGCTCCCGCTGTCCCGCGGCTCTGAGGGGTTCGATGTTCGTCAGGACTATGTGCTTAAACACTTCCTGCCGGCGCAATCGCTCTGCAGCATTTACGGCCCCAGCGGCTCGTATAAGAGCTTCCTGGCGGTATCGTGGGCCTGCCACATTGCCAGCGGCATCGAGTGGGCTGGTAAGCGGGTTACCCCCGGTGCCGTGCTGTACGTGGTTGGCGAGGGTGGTGTGGGCGTTCCCCGTAGGATCAGGGCATGGGAGCAAGTGAACTGCCGGAAGGCGGATAACCTCTGGCTGGTTAATCGTCCGGTATTCCCGGTACGTGAGTCCGAAGTATCCGAAGTGCTTCTGGCCGCGCGACAGATTGAGGCTGAGTGTGGTGTACCGGTTCGCCTGGTGGTGATCGATACGCTGGCCCGCTGCTTTGGTGGTAACGATGAGAACGACGCCCGTGATATGGGTGCGTTTATCGAGGGATGCGACACCATCAAACAGAAAACAGGCGCAACGGTGCTGGTGGTCCATCACTCCGGCAAGGATGAGGCAAAAGGTGCCCGCGGTTCCAGTTCGTTCCGTGCCGCCCTGGATGCTGAATTTAACGTTAAGCGTGAGGGGGAGGGGAAAGCGCTTATTCTGGCCTGCACCAAGATGAAGGACTCAGAAGAGCCAGAACGCAAGGCCTATGACCTGCGAACCGCTGAGCTTTATACCGACGAAGATGGCGAGCTGATTTGTTCTCTGGTCGTCAGGGATGAACCACGAGAGGCCAAAGAGATAGATCCTGACCTGATTGGCGTTTCAAAGCTCTCAGGAAATCACATGGCTTTATGGCAGGCGATACGAAGCCGAACGGCGCAAGGTGAGTCCTGCACCCGGGCAATTCTCCGTGATGACCTGAAAGCAACCGGCATTGATACCAAGCATTTCACTCGATGGCTGCAGAAGCTGATCGATGATGGCCTGATTATCCAGAACGGGGAAATTGTGACTATCCAATCTTTACGTGAAGTGGGGAATTAAGTGGGGGGCATGTGGTAGTGATGGGGAAGTGAACCCCTAATTACCCACTTTCACCCTGTATACACGGAGGAAGTGGGTAATTTACTGCAAACCCTTGCCATTGCTGGCCTGAGAGTGTATTTGTCAAAATGGTGGTGGGTGGTAAGTGGGAATAAGTTAAAGTGGGTCGTAAGTGGGAATTTAAGATTCATTCATTAGGGAGTATGTTTGGTGAAACAATTTCAATTAAAAAGAAAACATCATTATGTTTGGGCATATTACCTTAAGGGATGGGCTGAGGATGAGAAAAACGTTTGGTATATATCTAAAAAAGGGAACCCAAGCTTTGATAGTGTTCGTGGCATAGGTTGTGAAAAACACTTTTATAAAGTAGGTGCAGTTAGCAAGGGTGATATTGAATTGATGAAACTTTGGTTGAGTGGATGTTCTGCAGAGTTAAGGTCTTTACATCTTCAATTGATAGATATTGTGTGTTGGGCACAAAATAAAGCTAAAAATTTAAACGATATTGCACTTTCAAAGTTGAATGTTGATTTAAATGAATTAATCTCAAATAATTTATTTGAGAATTATATGTCAAGCCAGGAAAACAGTGCTGTTGATGTAATGAAAAAACTAAGGGTTGGTGACTTAACCTGTTTAGATGATAAGGAAGAACGCTGGCAGTTTAGTTATTATATGGGTTACCAGTTTAGCAGAACAAAACGCATGAGGGATGCATTAATCTATTCGGTGAAGATTAGTCCATTTGATGAAAGCGTTAAAGTGCGATGGCTTGATTTTTATTCTAAGCATTGGTGGTTTGTTTGCTCTTTTATTGGGACTAACCTTTCCAAGGATATTGCATTGAATGAAAACAGAAAAATAAAAATATTAACAAATCATACGGATAAATCCTTTATAACATCAGACCAACCAGTGGTTAATTTAAATCCTGATGGAAAAGATGGAGAAAATATAGATTATTACTATCCAATATCTAGTGACCGAGCATTACTTATATTAAATTCTGGTTTGATTGATTTTTGTGAAAGTATAACAGATGCGAATGATGTCGACTTTTTGAATAAAAAAATAGCAAGTTTTGCTGGTGATACTATTTTTGCAGTTAATAAGGAAGCATTGTTGGCATATAAAAATGAATTCAATAAACGAGAGTATAAATTTCCATAACATGTTGTTTCGAAAAATTTCCTTACGGTGCGAGATTTTTATGCAATGTGATTAATCTGTTTTTCTGATGAAACTCATTTTACTTACCACTTTTAGTGATCAATAATCGTTCTTGTACCATCATTCACGATAGGGGCAAGAAGATGTCAGAACAAAGCAATAAGCAGCATGATAAAGGCGGAACGGTCCATATTGATGCTGAGACGATGAGAAAGATAGAAGAGTACCAGGCATACATTCGTGAAAAACACCCGGAGATGCCCGTTCCCACTAAAGGCCAGATTGTGCGTAGCAGCGTGACTTACTGGCATCACCATACGCTGGGGGCATGGGTATGAAAGGCTGGTACACCATCAAAGCAGCGAGCGACGGCGCCAGTGCAAATATCAGCATTTACGAAGAGATCGGCGGCTGGGGAATTACGGCCCAGCAGTTTTCCGAAGACCTGAAAGCCCTGGGTGATATCTCTCATATCAGCCTGCACATTCACTCTCCTGGCGGGGATGTGTTCGACGGCATCGCAATCTACAACCTCCTGAATAAACACCCGGCAAAAGTCACTGTGCAAATTGATGGTCTGGCGGCGTCTATGGCTTCCGTTATTGCTATGGCCGGTGACCGTATCGTTATGCCTGAAAATGCACTCATGATGATTCATAAGCCGTGGGGTATTTCCGGCGGGAACGCTAACGACATGCGCGACTATGCCGAGCTGCTGGACAAGGTGGAAAGCGTTCTAATTCCGGCTTATGCCCGTAAAACGGGTAAATCAGCCGAAGTACTTGGCGCCATGCTTGAAGATGAAACCTGGATGGACGGACGCGAATGCGTGGCACAGGGTTTTGCCGATGAACTGTTACCTGCCGTCAATGCGATGGCCAGAATTGAATCGAAACGAATTGAGGATTTTGAACATATGCCAAACGCACTTAAAGGGATGATCACCAGCCCAAAAGGCTCCACCAGCAGCGCGGTACCGGAACAAAACCGCATTAACGGCATTAAAGATCTCTTCGCTATGTTTGGCGGCAAACATGACACGCTTAAGATGCAGTGCCTGGAGGATGTGGAATGTACCCCGGAAAAGGCGAAAAACATACTGCTGGCGGCTCTGGGAAAATCGGGCACGCCATCAAACAAAACCACTGATGCGCACATTTACGCAGGTAACGGGAACATCACAGGCGACAGTATCCGCCAGGGACTTAATGCACGGCTGGGCCATGAACGTGCTGAGCGTGGTAATCCTTACGCAATGATGAGCCTGTTTGAAATGGCTCAGGCTTCGCTGGTGGATCGTGGTATCAGCATTAGCGGTTTCGGTAACCGTTCGCAGATTGTCAATCTGGCCTTCACTCACAGCAGCAGTGATTTTTCCCATATCCTCGCTGGTGGTGCTGAAAAGTCAGTGCTGACCGGCTGGCAGAACAGCGGCGAGACATTCCAGCAGTGGGCTAAGGCAGGATCACTGCCTAACTTCCATGAGGCTAAGCGCGTTGGCCTGAATGGTTTTTCAGAGCTGGCAAAAGTGCCGGAAGGTGCAGAGTATAAGTACGTCACGACCAGTGACAGCGGCGTACCCATCGCCCTGGCGACATACGGGAATATCTTCTCTGTTACCCGGCAGGCAATCATCAATGACGACCTGAACCAGCTGACCACTATCCCACAGGCAATGGGCCGCGCTGCTGCCCGTACCGTTGGCAATCTGGTTTATCTCCACCTTACTACTAACGCTAAATTCACCGATGGTAAGGCGCTGTTCCATGCTGACCATCACAACCTCATTGCTAAAGGGATGGATACTGACGGCCTGAACGAGGCTCGCAAGGCTATGCGTTTGCAGCAGGACGCCAACGGCGACCCTATCAATGTGATCCCCGCTTATATCCTGGTGCCGGCCGCGCTGGAAGGTGCAGCCAACCGCGCAGTGCTTTCCGCTTCCTCACTGTTCCCTGTAGACCAGAACGGCACGCTGAACCAGAACCCCGGCATTATCAACGTGGTGAAGGATATGGCGCAGGTGATTGTTGAGCCTCGACTGGATAAATCCAATAACAAAGAGTGGTATGTGGCCGCGGCGAAGGGAACTGACACCATTGAGGTTGCCTATCTGGATGGGATGGACGTCCCGTACCTGGAGCAGCAGGAAGGCTTTACCGTTGATGGCATTGCCTGGAAGGTGCGCATTGATGCTGGCGTGGCTGCGCTCGACTACCGCGGCATGGTCAAGTCTGGTGGTGGCGCGTGATGGCGAGATGGGCGGCTGAGGCCGCTCGTTTTCAATGGGTCCTCCGGGCGGGGCTTCCTGCCACGGGGCGGCGGCATCGCGGGAAACGGCGCGTTTTCTGATTCTATGGGTATCATCATCATTCGTTAAATTACTGATTTTTATAGTGTGAAATTTGGCGGTAACGGAAAAGATGATGGTTTGTGTGTTTTTTGTTCATCATCATGAGGCTTTTGGCGATGAAAAAAGTGCAGATGACGATAATTGAGCTGGCAGAGGTCACCGGCGTTCACCGGCAAACAGTTTCAAAGCGCCTGGCAGGTATACCGCCGCTCCCCGGTAGTAGCAGTAAGAGAAAATTTTATGATCTCAAGTCAGCCCTATCAGCAATTTATAAAGGTAAGGATAAACGGAATGATTAATGCCGAAGTGATGACAACCATTAAGCTGAGTGGCTCTCTGGCCAAAATTTTTGGAAGAGAACATCAGCGGCTTATTAGCTCAACACGGGAAGCATTTCGGGCGCTGGCAGCCACGCTACCTGGTTTCGAAAAGTACATGAATACAAGTAAATCGCGAGGGCTGACGTTTGCCATTTTCGTGGATAGCAAAAACATCAACGAAGACGATCTGGATTTCCCTAATGCTGGCCGAACTATCCGAATGGTGCCGGTCATCATGGGCAGCAAAAAGGCTGGGATGCTTCAAACCATTCTTGGCGCGGTGTTGGTTGTCGTTGGGGCTCTTGGCGTAACCATAGGTCAGGCATGGGGCGGCGGCGCATGGGGGCCAGCTGCGATGAAAATTGGGGCTGCTATGGTAGCTGGTGGCATTGTACAGATGTTATCACCTCAAGCTCCCGGACTGTCTAGCAAGCGTGACTCAGACAATAAAGCCTCATATGCATTCGGCGGCGTGACAAATACTGCAGCGCAGGGATACCCGGTTCCGCTGGGGTACGGTAAGCGCCGTATTGGTGGCGCCATAATTTCGGCGGGGATCTACGTCGAAAATAAGATGTAATAGTGTAATTTATAGAACTGTCATTTAATTGTCTTAGCTTCCTTAAATTTGAGTGAATTATTCCATTCATCAATCACATCTTTTCCCAATGGCAGGTTGAAAACGTTTTTTATAGTTTGTTTGATACCTGATTTCAATTCTATTTCATTTTTATCATTAAGAATGGTATCGAAGGATAAGAAATCTTCGATACCACTGATATTTCTATTTTCTTTTAATGCGCGTATTGTTCTCTCTTTAAAGTAAGTATCACATCTAGAACCGAAGATGACACCTTTAACTAGTGAAGGATCGTGGTGAAATATCTCACCATTGGATTGATGCGGGGAGTATAAAACCAGGCGACTTTCTTTTTCATATTCCCAATGGTTATTTTTAGTGAAAAAATAATTCCCATTATCGATAGTGTTTTCGGAGATCACTTTCCAAAGATCAATTTGTTCAGGGCTGTTTGAGTATCTGACATCCATCATCTTCACATCATACTCACTCTTTCCGAGAATATGTGTTTTAAGTTTAGTTGTGTTATCTTCAAAATCATATATTAATATGCATCCTTTAAAACCATTGGCATAATGAGACCACATAAGATAATTGAAAGGGTCCCTGCTAAAGGATACGGAAATGAAATTTGTATTATTCTTGATATGAATAAACTTATCCATTAATAGTGAGGCTGCGGAGGTAACATCCGTTCCTTTTGCTAGTTCATTGTTTTTTATAATGTCTATTATATTGCGTTTGTATATGGTTTTATCCTCGACTATTTTTGCGAGGCTCTTTCCCTTAAATAGGTTATTTATTGAAATATAGAAATCATCACCTTGTGGTTTGGAAATATAATCCATTAACAAAACAAAACCATTATCATAACTGCCAATAAATTGTTTCCATAAATCTATGCCATCCCAAAAAATGGGATTGAACCATAAGTCCATTGGATCATTTAGTGAGCTATTGGCGGCAAAAAAAAGCTCGTTATAACGTATTGATTTATCAAAGTTCGCATCATTTCTGAAATATTTGAAGTAATACATGCTCAGTTCATCGCTCCTTTGAATTTGTGTGTATTGCAACGTGTATTGCAGCTCATCAGCAAGAATCCATTTTAATAAAAAAATGCCTTTTGAACCAGTTAGTTGTTTTCAAATCATTGCATGATGATCCACAAGCCCTGGGGCTTTGCCGGTGGGGATGCCAACGACATGCGCGACTACGCCGATCTGCTGGACAAGGTTGAAAGTGTCCTGATCCCTGCCTACGCGCAAAAGACCGGTAAAACCACCGAAGAGATTGCCGCGATGCTGGAGGATGAAACCTGGATGGATGGCGCTGAATGCCTCGCCCTGGGTTTCGCTGACCAGACCACCCCCGCTCTGCAGGCAATGGCCTGTATCCATTCAAAACGTATTGAGGAATTTGAAAAAATGCCAAACAGCATTCGTAACATGGTCACCCCACCACGTAACACCGTCCAGCGTGATCCACAGAAGCCAAATGCTCAGGCGCCAGTAAACGCACCTGATCCTGTCGACGAAACCGCAATCCGTGCGCGGGTGATGGCCGAGCAAAAAGCCCGCGTTACCGGCATTAACGACCTGTTTGCCATGTTTGGCGGTAAGCATAGCGAACTGCAGGCCAGCTGCGTGGCCGATTTGGATTGCACCGTTGAAAAGGCGAAAGACCAGCTGCTGGCCGCCCTGGGCAAATCCAGTACACCCTCCAACAAAAACAGCGCCGCGCACATTCACGCCGGGAACGGAAACTTTGTCGGGGATGGTATTCGTCAGGCGCTGATGGCCCGTGCAGGCTATGAAAAGCAGGAAAGCGATAACGTCTACAACGGCATGACCCTGCGTGAATATGCCCGTATGGCGCTGACTGAGCGCGGGATTGGCGTTTCCAGTCTTAATCCGATGCAGATGGTTGGCCAGGCGCTGACGCACAGCACGTCGGATTTCGGCAACATTCTGCTGGATGTGGCGAATAAGTCGCTGCTGCTGGGCTGGGAAGAAGCCGACGAAACCTTTGAACAGTGGACCAAAAAAGGCCAGCTCTCTGACTTTAAAACCGCGCATCGCGTCGGTATGGGTGGTTTCCCTTCATTGCGTAAGGTTCGTGAGGGGGCAGAGTATAAGTACATCACTACCGGCGATAAAGGCGAGACTATTGCGCTGGCCACCTTTGGCGAAATCTTCTCTGTCACCCGTCAGGCAATCATCAATGACGATCTGAATCAGCTCACTGATGTTCCGATGAAGATGGGGCGCGCGGCGAAAGGTACAATCGGTGATCTGGTTTATGCCATTCTGACCACGAACGCGAAACTGTCCGACGGTAAAGCGTTGTTCCACGCTGACCATAAAAACCTGTCCAGCGGCGCCATTTCAGTCGCCAGTATCGATGAAGCCCGGAAAAGTATGCGGCTGCAGAAAGAAGGCGAACGTACGCTCAACATTCGTCCGGCCTACATGCTTGTTCCGGTTGGGCTGGAAACGCTCGCAAACCAGACTATCAAGTCTGCCAGCGTGAAAGGGGCGGATATTAACGCCGGCATCAACAACCCGATTCAGAACTTTGCGGAAGTGATTGCTGAGCCGCGCCTCGATGCTGCTGATGCCGCTGCCTGGTATCTGGCTGCAGCGAAGGGGAGCGACACTATCGAGGTGGCTTACCTCAATGGTATCGATACGCCGTACATCGACCAGCAGGAAGGGTTTAACACTGACGGTATTGCCACGAAAGTCCGTATTGATGCAGGTGTTGCGGCGCTGGATTATCGCGGCATGGCCAAATCTTCCGGCAAGTAATCTTCTGCGTTTTACCTCCTCGCCCGTCAGGGCTTTTTTTATACCCAAAATCAGCCCCGGCAGGGGCTGAATGGAGAATGTTATGGCTAAAAACTTCGTGCAAAACGGGAACACGATCCCGGTAAACAATGCCGGAAACAGTGAAATCCTGAGTGGAGATCTGGTGGTTATTGGTTCGCTTGTCGCGGTGGCAATTAAGGATATCCCTGCCGGCGGTATCGGGGATGGTTTTGCTTCCGGGGTGTTTCTTCTGCCCAAACTGGCTGCTGATGATATCGCCGCCGGTACGGCGGTGTTTATTAAAGACGGGAAAATCCAGCTCGACAAAGCGGATGCGGTCGCTGCGGGCGTTGCCTGGGAAGCTGCGGGTACTGGCGTGACCGTCATTGAAGTAAAAATTAATGGCTAACGCCTTTGACCGGCTGGCGGCTCGCATGGATGCGGCCACCATCGTGAAGATGGGCAAGACCGCCACAATTAACGGACAGGACTTCGATGTTGTCCCGGCGGAGCAGTTGGAAGAAATGGGACCTCTGTCCGGTAACGGTACCGCGCTGGTGGTTTTCTCGACTACCTACAAACCCCGCCGGAACGACGAGGTGACCTGGGAGGGGAAAACCCTGATGGTGACGCGTTTCGATTCGTTTAACGGCAAACCGAGGATCCACCTTGAGTAAGGGGGTTTTATGTCAGTCAAGGGCCTGGAAAGGGCAATCCAGAACCTGAACAGCCTGAGCCGCATGATTGTGCCGGATGCCACCGCGAAAGCGTTAAACCGGGTGGCGGGGCGAACAATAAGCCAGGGCAGTAAGCAGGTGGCTAAAGAGGTAACCGTCGATGATAACCGCAAAAAAGGGCTCCCGGTTCGGCTTGTCCGGCAACGCTCAAGGCTCAAAAAGGCTCGCCATGATCGTCTCGTCGCTTCAATAAAAATTAACCGCGGCAACCTGCCGGCAATAAAGCTCGGCGCAGCTCGAGTAAGGCTATCACGTCGTAAAGGTGCGAAACACGGGCAGGGGAGCGTGCTGAAAGTGGGGCCTTATACCTTCCGCAATGCGTTCATCCAGCAACTGGCTAATGGCCGCTGGCAGGTAATGCGGCGTGTCGGGCGCTCCCGCTACCCCATCGATGTTGTGAAAGTTCCCCTGGATGCGCCGTTAACGCAGGCATTTACCACCATTTCAAAAAACCTTATCCAGAGCGATATGCCAAAGGAATTGTCAGCCGCACTTAAAAACCAACTGAGGATCCACCTGAAGCGATGAGCAAACACAGCGCTATACGTGCCGCCGTCCTGGCGAAGCTGAAAGCCGATATCTCTGACTCCGTCACCTGGTTTGACGGGCGGCCGGCATTCCTTGAAGAGGGGGATCTTCCTGCTGTGGCGGTGTATTTGTCAGACGCCGAATATACCGGTGCCACGCTTGATGCTGACGACTGGCAGGCAGTTCTTCACATCGAAGTTTTCCTGAAAGCAACAAATCCTGATACCGCGCTCGACAACTGGCTGGAAGAGAAGGTTTATCCGGCTACGGAGGAGATCCCCGGACTTGAAGCGCTTATCGAAACGATGACCCCGCAGGGCTATGACTATCAGCGCGACGATGAGATGGCCACCTGGGGATCTGTCGACCTGACCTACGCTATCACCTATTCAATGTAAGGAAATCACTATGGCAACCCCAAATCCTCTCGCGCCGGTTAAAGGTGCGGGAACCACGCTCTGGCTGTATACCGGGACCGGCGATCCCTACAGCAACCCGCTGAGTGATGCCGACTGGACCCGTCTCGCAAAAATCAAAGAGATCACCCCGGGTGAAATGACCGCAGAATCCTACGACGACACCTACGTCGACGATGAGGATGCGGACTGGAACTCGACCGCTCAGGGGGCAAAATCTGCCGGCGATACCAGTTTTACTCTGGCCTGGAAACCGGGTGAATCCGGCCAGCAGGGGCTGGTGGAGTGGTTCAACGAAGGCGACGTCCGTGGTTACAAGATTAAGTACCCAAACGGCGCGGTCGATGTGTTCCGTGGCTGGGTAAGCAGCCTGGGTAAAGCTATCCCGGCAAAAGAAGTGATTACCCGTTCTGTGAAAGTCACCAATACTGGCAAACCATCCCTCGCGGAAGATGACCGCTCCTCATTCGTTCCGGTAACAGGCCTGACTGTTGCTCCGGCGACGGTCGCGGTTGAAGCAGGCAAGACCAAAACGGCGACATTCACGCTGCAACCTGCCGGCGCGACGGATAAATCCCTGCGGATTGTCTCGTCCAACAAAGCGATCGCCACCGTCACTGTGCTGGATAACGTGGTCACCATCACGGGTGTTGCCGCAGGAACGGCGGAGATTATCGGCATGACGCCGGATGGTAATTTCGTTGCGATTGCCACAGTCACAGTCTCCTGATCACCACTTCAAAAGGCCCCTTTAGGGGCCATTTTCACGGGCAAAAATAATGGCGAATCCGAAGGTAAAAATTATGTCGTTTCTGAAAAAAGAAAATCTGTCGATTGGCGGAGAATCTGTACTGCTTTTTGAGCTATCCGCGCTGCAGCGCGCTGAATATTTTGAGTATCTCGCCAGCCTTGAAGCGGATATTCCTAAAGATGCCTCTGAAATGAAGATGGGCGCTCTGGTCGTTAAAAAGAACGTCCAGTCAAATGCCTGGCTGGTATCCCGTTCCTTATGGCATAGCACACCGGATCGGGATGAAGAGGAATTGCACCGTGAAGTGATGCGTACCTGGTCGTCTGAGGCGCTGAATATGGCTGTTGAAAAAGTGCTTGAGTTGAGCGACCTGATGCCAAAGCCCCCGGTAGAGGCAGAGTTTGACAATACGGCGCTTGGTGATGAATCAGCAGATGCAGAGTTTGACAATACTGCGCTCGGTGATGAATCAGCAGAGGCGCGCCCCCTGGAAAAATAGTTGCCCGTGAGCGCGCCTTTATTCATCGGCTGGCGCGGGAGTTCCGGCGGGCAGACTGGCGGCGGATGCTCAGTGAAATGAGCGCCTCCGAATTCGCCGGCTGGGTTAGCCACTTTGCAGCAACGCCGTTTAGTGACGAGCTGCTGGACGCTGAGTTTGCCACCACTAAGGGGCTCATCGTGGCGATGCTGACGGGCAATAGCGATATTTCGGATGCTGATTTCAGTCTGCTGACTGGCGAAGTGGGCGAGCCCGAACCAGAAAAGACGGATGAAGACCTGATGTTAGCGGGTGAGGGGGTTTACGGGGGAGTACGGTATGGCCCAGCAAATTAGCGATCTGGTAATTAACCTGGATGTCGACAGCGCTTCCTTCTCAGAACAGGTAGCCCGGATCCGGGGCCAGCTTAAAGGGATGGCCGATGAGTCTGATAAATCCCAGGGGCGAATGGCGAGAGCGGCACAACTTCAGGCTGCCGCGCTGAAGCAAATGGGTGAGGCTGGCGTTAAGGCCGCCAGTGATATCCAGGCAAAACAGTCCGTCGCCGCTGACGAAATGGCGGTTGCATGGAAGAAATCAGCTCAGGCTGTCGATGAAACACACCGGCGCGTAGCGGAATATAGCCAGAAGCTTCAGGATTCGACGACGCAAACTGCCGCGACTGCGAAGCAGCAGGATGAACTGGCCGAGGCGTTTTACCGCGAAATCGACGGCGCCCGGCGGCTTACCAGCGAGACGCAGGCGCTGGCCGGTATGCAGGCGCGTCTGCGTGCGGCGCGCGGACAGGGGAAAATTTCACAGCAGGATTATCTGGCGCTGATAACCCGCACTACTGAGCGGCAGAAAGAGCTGCGGCTGGAAGAGGAAAAAGCCAGTGCCGCCCGCGTCAATTTCATTCAGAAACTGAAATCGCAGGTTGCCGCACAGAACCTCTCTAACGCCGAGATGCTCCGCTACAAAGCCGCGCAGCTTGGCGTCAGTGATTCAGCTGATATCTACATCCGCAAGCTTGATGCGGCGAAAACAGCTACGCATGGACTGGGGTTGCAAAGTGCAGCCGCCCGGCGGGAAATTGGCATCCTGCTTGGCGAGGCGGCACGGGGTAACTTTGGTGCGCTGCGGGGTTCCGGTATTACGCTTGCGAACCGGGCCGGGTGGATAGATCAGCTTATGACATTGCGGGGGCTGGGGATTGCCGGGGTTGTCGGTGGGATTGCCGCCGCCGTGTATACCCTGGGTAAGGCCTGGTACGAGGGGAGCCAGGAGTCAGTCGAGTTCAACAAGCAACTGATCCTGACGGGAAGTTATGCCGGTAAAACCTCCGGGCAACTGGCTGAGCTGGCAAAATCAATTGCAGGGACTCACGGATCGCAGGCAACCAGCGCTGCCGTGCTGGCGCAGGTGGTGGGGAGCGGTAGCTTTAAAGGTTCTCAAATCGAGAGCATTACCCGCGCCGCAGTAGCTATGCAGGAAGCTACCGGGAAAGCGGTCGATGAGACGATCAAGAATTTCCAGAAGCTGTACGATGCGCCAACGAAGGGTTCCGCTGAGCTGAATGCACAGATGCACTACCTCACCGCGTCCCAGTTCCAGTACATCTCCTCGCTCGAGCGCCGCGGCGATAAAGAAGCCGCAGGACAGGCGGCGGCCGATGCCTATAGCCGTGCGGAGCAGCAGCGTAGCCAGCAGATTCTGGATAACCTGGGGCTTGTTGAGCGCGCAGCTTTAGCGACCCGCAATGCCTTTAAAGGTATGTGGGATGAGCTGCTGAATATTGGCCGGGCTGGTAGTGACGCTGCCACGCTACAGACCATGAAAGATACGCTGGCCGAAATTCAGGAGAACGGCAAGCAAGGGCTTTGGGGGCGTTTCAAAAATAACTCGATGGGTGTCGATAAAGCGCAGCTTGAGGCCAACATCAAAAACCTTGAGTTCGTGATCAAATCCCAGGAGGGCTACAACCAGAAAAAAGCCGAGTTCAACCAGATCAATAAAGACGGTATTGATGCACAGGTATCGTTCAACAAATATCTGGATGCCGGTACTACCCAGACTGAGAAGCGTGCGCTGGCACAGAAGGACCTGAACAAAGCCATTGCGGATAATGCCAAAGCCGCGGAAGCAACGCAGACCCTGGCAGAGGATAAAAGGGTTCGTCTCTGGACACCGGAGGAAATAGCGACAGCTCGCGCTGGTATTGAGAAGCTCTATAAGGATCCTAAAACGGCGAAAGCCAAAGGGTATGTGACTCCTGCCGGGGATCGGGCGGAGGATAACAACCAGCGCGACCTGCTGGCGTTGCAGTCACAGCTTGAAGTCCTGAAACAGCACAAAAGCGTCACGGACAGCATCAGCCAGCAGCGAAAAGAATTATGGACTGCGCAGGCTCAGTTCACCGTTCTGGAAGATGCGGCGCGCACCAGGCAGTTGTCGAAGCAAGAACAATCCCTTCTGGCCAGTAAACAGCAGGTACTTCAGCTTGCAAACCAGAAAGCGATTCTTGGCGATCAGATTGTTGCTCAGGAGCAGCTCAACAAGCGGATGGATACCGCGTCGAAATACGTAACGCAAATGGCTGAGAAACAGTCTGCTCTGGTTAACGGTGCAACGATGAGCGACAGGATGGCGGGGCGTGAATCTACGTTCGCTCAGCTTCGCAGCGGGTGGCTTAACGCTGGCGGCACTCTGCAGGATGCGGGTTATCAGCAGCAGCTCAAGGCAGCCAAAGATTACTATGCAGCAGAGGATCAGTTGCGCGGTAACTGGAAGACCGGGGTGGAAAAAAGTTGGGCTGATTACTCTGATGCGGCCACGAACAGCTATGAGCAAATGAAGAACGTGGGGGCCGCCGTTCTGAATGGCGCCTCTTCACAATTGACATCTTTCTTGACGAGAAGCGGGGCCAGCTTTAAGGACTGGACGAAGTCTATCCTGAGCATGCTGGCTGAAATTCTGGTTCAAATGTCTCTGGTGAATGGAGTTAAAGCTGCCGGGAATACTTTTGGTTTTGGAGGGCTTACTGCCAATGCCAAAGGGGGAGTGTATAACTCAGCTTCCTTAAGTGCTTTTAGTGGCAGCATCGTCGATCGGCCTACGTTTTTTGCATTTGCCAAAGGCGGCGGCGTGATGGGCGAAGCCGGGCCGGAAGCCATTTTGCCTCTACGCCGTGGAGCAAACGGCAAGCTAGGCGTTGTTGCCGGTAATGCTGGTGGTGGAAACCCAGTCTTCAATAACACAATCATTCTGCAGAGTGACGGCACAGCCACATCCCAGACTTCAGGCGGCAGCGATGCTATGAATCAGGCGATGATGAAAATGCTCGAGCAGTTTTGCCAGAACAACCTCGTTAAGGCCATCCGTCCAGGGGGCTTGATCTTCAACGCAATGAAATCCCGCTAAAGGTGGCCTATGGCAATCGATACATTCACCTGGCCGACACAAATCGCCAGCCAGCCGGCGACTGAATACAACCGGACAATCCGGAAGATTCAGTTCGGCGACGGTTACAGCCAGGTTTCTGAGGATGGCATTAACTCGGAAAAAATTAAATTTCCGTACTCCTACCGTGGGCCGCTGGCGACGGCGAAGGCCATCAGGGACTTTTGCCGTCAGCACTGCACCCGGTCATTTATCTGGACACCGCCGCACGGTGAGAAGGGCTTATATCGCGCGGCGCCCGACTCGATAAAACTGGTGCCGAACGGTAAAACGCAGGCAACGATATCCGTGACATTTGAGCAGAGCTTTTCTGCCGGGGGAGTGTGATGTCCTTAAACAGTGATTATCAAAAACTGGAGCCGGGAAATACCGTCCGGCTTTTTGAAGTAGACGGCACCGCGTTTGGCGTGAGCGATGTTTTACGCTTCCACGCCTATACCCTCCCTCATACCCCTGAAGAGATTGAAGCCGCCGGCGGCGATGAGTCAAAGTTAGCGGCTAAAGCTATCTGGTGGCAGGGGGAGAAATACTCGGCGTGGCCATGCCAGATAGAGGGCATCGAGCTTTCAACGGATGGCACCGAGGCACAGCCGAAACTTACCGTTGCAAACCTTGATGGTTCCATTACTGCCCTTTGCTTGGCTTATGATGATTTGCTCCAGGCAAAAGTCATGATCCATGACACATTAGCGCAGTATCTGGATGCCGCTAACTTCCCCGCGGGTAACCCGTCAGCCGATCCTACACAGGAAAAGCTGCAGGTCTGGTATATCGACAGCAAAAGCTCCGAGAACAACCGCTCTATCGAGTTTACGCTGAGCAGTCCGATGGACCTTCAAGGCCTGATGATCCCAACGCGCCAGCTGCATTCGCTTTGTACCTGGTGCATCAGAGGCAAATACCGATCCGGCGACGGGTGTGATTATGCCGGAACGCGCTACTTCGACGACAAAAATAACCCTGTCGGGGATCTGTCGCTCGACAAGTGCAGTGGAACATTGCGCGGCTGCAAGCTGCGTTTTGGCGAAGGCGAGCCTCTCCCTTTCGGTGGGTTCCCGGGTACTTCGCTAATCAGGAGTTGATATGCGTGAGAAAACGATCAATGCCATCCTGGCACATGCGGCCGCTGAATATCCTCGTGAATGCTGCGGAGTCGTAGCGCAGAAAAGCCGGGTTGAGCGTTATTTCCCGTGCCGAAATCTGGCAGCCGAACCGACTGAGCATTTTCACCTTTCGCCGGATGATTACGCCACGGCGGAGGACTGGGGGACGGTGACGGCCGTAGTTCACAGCCATCCTGATGCAACGCCACAGCCGAGTGAATTGGACAAAGCGCAGTGTGACGCTACGCTGCTGCCCTGGCATATCGTGAGCTGGCCAGAGGGTGACCTGCGCACCATCCAGCCGCGCGGAGAACTCCCGCTGCTGGAGCGGCCGTTTGTCCTCGGTCACTTTGACTGTTGGGGGCTGGTGATGAGCTACTTCCGGCAGAACCACGGTATAGAACTTCACGATTACCGCGTTGATTATCCCTGGTGGGAAGATGAGTACCTGGAGAATTTCTACCAGGATTGCTGGTATGAATGCGGCTTCCGTGAGTTCGACGGCGCACCGCAGCCTGGCGACATGGTTATCATGCAGGTGCAATCTAATAAATGGAACCACGCCGGGATCTTGCTCGAGGGCAACATGCTGCTGCACCACCTTTACGGCCATTTGAGCCAGCGCGTGCCTTATGGCGGCTATTGGCAGGAAAGAACAATGAAAATATTGAGATATAAATTACTTTTTTAGGCGTCTATGGTAGAGAGGAACAGCCTGATAACCCGGCGATGCCGGGTTATCAGGAAAAGAAGAAATATGAAATTGCTTTATAAGCAGCAGTACCAATTCCTATTATCGTCGGGACACCGAGTAAAACAGCTAGTTTTGCTTCAGTGATTTTTTTGTCTACAGTATCTGATGAAGGTTTCTTGGACAGACTATCTTTAATACTATCAAGCCGTTCCAAGACTACGATCATATTCCGATCGATTGTTTTTACATCAGTTTTAAGCTCATCTACATCACGGCGGATATAGCTGATGTCAGATTCAAGCTTAGCAACACGAGCTTCGAGCATGCTTCCTCCTCCTCCATCGCCGTCATTGTAAGAAGGATTATGGGGGATGCTTACATGATCTTCAATTGGTTGCTTTGTATTGATGTCGATTGCTCTGGCCATGATTACGTTGTTTTCTTCATTTCGTTATTCATCCAATCTTCAGCGAGAGTGAAGAAACCACTGCATTCATCAATTATTTCTTTTTCGGAAGAATCAGCTTTACCTGCGAAAAGGCGAGCTTTAAGGGTGTAAATACCAGCGGAGGGCATAACAACATCTGTAAGATGGTTAGTAGCTATTGCGACAAAGTCATCACGATTCGAGACTGCAGTATTGATCAGCTTCGAGTCGACAGCCTGAGCATCCTCGGGCGTCAACGACTTACCATCAAACAATACATCAATATCGTAGCTATAGTTTCTTTTGCTGTTTAGCATCAAGCCAATTGAGACGTAGAACATCATTTTTGCTGGGAATTGACTGGCTTGCCATCCGATATCAGGGATAAATGGGCCTGAGGCAATCATGCCAGCACGTATAAAGGTTGGGTATATAAAAGTTAATTTTGGATGGTCATTGTTCATGAGCGTTCCATACTTGCAATGAAGCTTGTAAAATTGTAATAGAGCAATCCTATCCTGAGTTAAAGGTTGAGCAAATCCTGACAAATGATCAGTGCTTTGCAATCCAAGTAGTTCATCCTGCTTAACTGAGGTTTTTTCCGCTACTTTATCTCCGTGTTAGGATTGATTTTAACTTTTATCAATGGGGGTAAGGATGTGAAAAAAATTGCAGTGTGCGGATTGTTAATACTTTCTGGTTGTTCGAGCATGCAGGAACTCAGGAAGGAGCCAGCATCTAATTCTTATCAGTCGAAGAAACAAATCGATGCTGTTGCTGAATGCATACTTGGTGGATGGCAAGAACAAAGCCAACAATACGGAAGCGTTTTTATTCAGCCTTATGACGGCGGTAAAACTGTATTTACGCAATCTCAACTTGAGGTTGCTGATTTAAAACCGATAGGTGAAGTTACCAAGATAGAATTTCGTCATCAGGGTGGGCTTTTCAGCTATCGTATTAATAGCCGAACTAAAGTAATAAAACGCTGTATCTAACCAATAGCTAACCCGCATCATGCGGGTTTTTTTATGGTGAAAATATGACAGAAGTAATGACAGTAATTGAGCTTGGTGGTGTTCTGGGAAAAACTTTTGGAAAAATCCATCAACGACTGATATCTCGAACTGGTGAAGCAGCAATTGCACTCAGCAAAACACTGCCTGGCTTCGAGAGTTTCATGATCAGCAGTAAACGTAGGGGACTTACTTTTGCCATATTCAGAGGCAAAAAAAATATAGCTTTTGATGAGATGGGTTTTCCCACCAAGGGCGACGTTGTGAGGATTATGCCTGTAATCATCGGCAGTAAACGCGCAGGGCTTTTACAAACTATTTTAGGAGCGGTTTTAATCACTGCTGCCGTCTTCGTTTCTGGAGGTATTGGTGCTGCGTTTACGGCTGGCGGCTTAACAGGTTTCGCTGCAACTACTGGTGCATCGTTGGTACTCGGAGGCGTTGTACAAATGCTTTCCCCACAACCTACGGGCCTGGCCAGTAAACAGGGTGCTGACAACAAAGCCTCCTACGCATTTGGCGGCGTGACTAATACTGCCGCGCAGGGATACCCGGTTCCATTGGGGTACGGCAAACGCCGCATTGGCGGAGCGATTATCTCCGCTGGGATTTACGTCGAAGATCAGCAGTAACTAACATCTCTTTCCATCAGGCCACCTCAGGGTGGCTTTTTTTATGGGCGCAATATGACAACTGCAACGCTTATCAAAGGGAATAAGGGCGGCGGCTCTTCCCCGCGCACACCTGTTGAACAACCTGATGATCTCCAGTCCGTCGCCAAAGCAAAACTATTGCTGGCTCTGGGGGAGGGCGAGTTTGCTGGTGGTCTTGACGGTAAGAGCATTTTTCTGGACGGCACACCGCTGGAAAACGCCGACGGCTCGCAAAACTTCAGCGGTGTAGCTTGGGAGTTTCGTCCTGGTAGCCAGGCGCAAACTTATATCCAGGGCATGCCGGGGACTGAGAACGAGATCAGCGTAGGCACAACAGTTTCAAGCGCCACTGCGTGGACGCACACTTTTACTAACGGCCAACTTTCAGCAATCCGTTTGCGCCTGAAATGGCCGTCATTGTTTAACCAGCAGGACAACGGTGATCTTGTTGGGTATTCCATCAACTACATCATAGAGCTGCAGACCGATGGCGGCACCTGGCAGACGGTCGTGAATACTGCCGTTACCGGGAAAACCACGTCTGGCTACGAGCGCAGCCACCGCATTGATTTGCCACAAACCGGTAGCACCTGGACAGTACGCCTGCGTAAAGTTACGGCAGATGCCAATAGCGCCAAGATCGGCGACACAATGACGCTGCAGAGCTACACCGAAGTTATTGATGCAAAGCTGCGTTACCCGAACACCGCTTTGCTGTATGTCGAGTTTGATTCCAGCCAGTTCAACGGCAGTATTCCGCAGGTTTCCTGCGAGCCAATGATGCGCATTGTCCGCGTACCGGATAATTATGATCCGATTGCCCGGACATATAGCGGGACCTGGACCGGTGGTTTTAAATGGGCCTGGACGAATAACCCGGCCTGGATTTTTTACGATATCGTCATTACCGATCGCTTTGGCCTGGGGCAGCGACTCACGGCAGCGAACATTGATAAATGGACGCTTTATCAGGTCGCGCAGTATTGCGACCAGATGGTGCCGGATGGCAAAGGTGGCAGCGGTACCGAACCGCGCTATACCTGTGACATTTATGTGCAGGACAGGAACGACGCATACACAGTTCTGCGTGACTTTGCCGCCATATTTCGCGGGATGACCTACTGGGGAGGTAACCAGATTGTCGCGCTGGCTGATATGCCGCGGGATATCGACTACAGCTACACTCGCGCCAACGTCCTGAATGGCGAGTTCAACTATTCCAGCAGCACGACGAAAACCCGCTATACCACTGCGCTGGTCTCCTGGTCCGATCCGGCGAATGCGTATGCTGATGCCATGGAGCCTGTGTTTGAGCAGGCGCTGGTCGCGCGCTACGGATTTAATCAGCTCGAGCTGACGGCGATCGGCTGCACCCGGCAGAGCGAAGCAAACCGGAAAGGGCGCTGGGGTATCCTGACGAACAACAAAGATCGGGTTGTAACATTTTCCGTCGGGCTCGACGGAATGATCCCGCAGCCTGGCTACATCATCGCTGTCGCTGATGAGATGTTGTCCGGAAAAGTAACCGGCGGCCGCATTAGCGCCGTGAACGGTCGCGTTGTTACTCTTGACCGAAAACCGGATATTGCCGCCGGCGGCCGCCTGATTCTCAACTTGCCATCCGGGGCGTCACAGGCGCGAACTATTCAGGCAGTAAATGATAACGTGGTTACTGTAACCACGGCCTACGGCGAAGTGCCGCAGGCGGAATCTGTCTGGGTTGTTGAGTCCGATGAGCTCTATGCACAGCAGTATCGTGTTGTGAGCGTATCCGACAATAACGACGGCACATTTACGATTTCCGGCGCGTACTACGATCCCGACAAGTATGCTCGTATTGATACCGGCGCGCTGATTGATGATAGGCCTGTAAGCGTTATCCCGCCGGGTAACCAAACGGCACCGGCAAATATTGTTATCAGCTCTTTCTCGCTCGTGCAGCAGGGTATCAGCGTGGAAACGATGCGCTGCAGCTGGGACCAGGCGCAGAACGCTATTGCATATGAAGCGCAATGGCGCCGCAACGACGGGAACTGGGTGAACGTACCGCGCAATTCCACCACCTCGTTTGATGTGCCGGGGATTTACGCAGGCCGCTATCTGGTGCGCGTGCGCGCCATCAACGCTGCGGAAATTTCCAGTGGGTGGGGTTACTCCGAAGAGAAAACGCTGACGGGGAAGGTGGGCAACCCACCGAAGCCGGTGGGATTCATGGCCACGCCGATCAACTGGGGTATTCGGCTCAACTGGGGATTTCCTGCCAACACAGCCGACACGCTGAAAACGGAAATTCAGTACACGGCTAACTCAGATCAGTCCAACCCATTATTGCTTAGCGATGTTCCGTACCCACAGGCGGAATATACGCAACTCGGCCTTAAAGCAGGACAGGAGTTTTGGTACCGCGCGCAGTTAGTAGATAAAACCGGTAACGAGTCAGGCTGGACAGATTGGATCCGTGGCATGGCTAATGACAATGCCGATGATTACCTGGGGGATATTGCGGATGATTTCCTGACGTCTAAAGACGGGGAGCAGCTTACCAGCGATATCAATACCAACATTGAAGGAATCTTGCAGAACGCGTTGGCGAACCACGGAACGGTTGAGCATCAGTTTCAGCAATACGGGACAGTAAGAGCAGACATACTGATCGTAAAAACGACTATTGCTGAAGTTGATAAAGCAATGGCTGAGCTTTCGACGACCGTCCAGGCGCAAATTGAGGATGTTACGGCAACGCTTGAAGATAAGTTGACGGCCACTGTGGATGCTGACGGTGCTACAGCGATTCATACGCTTAAGGCTGGAGTGCGGATTAACGGCGTGATGTACAACGCGGGAATGAGTATCGCAGTGCTGGCGGAGACGGGCAAGCCGGTGGTTACTCGCATTGGCTTTAATGCCAATCAGTTTGTGTTGATGAGCGGCAGTGGAGATACGCAGTATTCTCCATTTGCTGTGATAAATGGTCAGGTATTTATTAGTGATGCATTTTTCCGAGATGCCAGTATTGAGTTCGGGAAAATATCAGATTCATTGAAGTCAACTAACTATGTTGCTGGTTCATTAGGGTGGAATTTACCTAAATCAGGGAATGCTGAGTTTAATCAAGTGACCGTTCGGGGTGCTATTTATGCGACGAATGGACAGTTCGGATTTAGTAACAATGGAACAGGCGTATCTATTGACGGAAAAGGCGTGACTGTCAATTTGACAAATGGCGGCCGAATTGTTCTGGGGGAATGGTAAATGCCAAGAGGTTTATTAATTGATTTAAACGACGGCTCTCCAAGGATGGAGATAACAGCTGGTCTGCGTTGCCCATCATTTAGCGGTGAGACACAAAACCAGGGAGGGATAAATACCCTTGCTGTCAGAAAAACACCTGGTTCGACAATGCTCATGCTCCCGCGGACAACGACATTTGCCAGCATAGCTCCCACACAGCTAATTCCTGAGATAAGTATGCTTACAGGGTTTACTGATAATCAGAATGGAACCATAACTCAGTCGTGGTGGAGTTCTAACCCAAAACGGGGGCCAGCTCTTGGCTCTTCAATGTATGTAGAGGTTCTTCCCATTTCGCAATTTGGCAATCGAGGGCTTTTAATTAGTGAGTCAACTGAATCGCCACGGATAATCTAGACACTTCCGAGCCGTTGATAATACTGGTTTTCATATTCTGTCGGTGACATCTGATTGCTCGAACCATGCCGACGCTTACTGTTATAAAACATTTCGATGTAATCAAAAATATCGCTGCGGGCTTCTTCCCGCGTTCCGTAGATCTTTTTCTTTATCCGTTCGCGTTTCAGCAACTGGAAAAAGCTTTCTGCAACCGCATTATCGTGACAGTTACCGCGACGGCTCATGCTCCCCTCCAGGCCGTGTGATTTCAGGAACGACTGCCACTCATGGCTGGTGTACTGACTGCCCTGGTCCGAGTGAACCAGCACCTGTTTTTGGGGATTACGCCGCCATAAAGCCATCAGCAGTGCATTCAGGACAATGTCCTTTGTCATCCGGGATTGCATTGACCAGCCGATAATTTTGCGTGAGAACAGATCAACAACCACAGCAAGATACAGCCAGCCTTCGTGGGTCCTGATGTAGGTTATGTCCGTTACCCAACGCTTATCCGGAGCATCCGGATTGAACTGTCGCTGGAGCCTGTTGGGCGATACGATACTGGCCTCGCCTTTGTGTGCCCGCGGGCTCCGGTACCCGACCTGAGCCTTTATCCCGGCACGATTCATCAGTCGCCAGACTCTGTTCACTCCGCACTGTTGCCCGCTATCCCGCAAGTCCAGATGGATCTTGCGATAACCATAAACGCAACCGGACTCCAGCCAGAACTGTTTGATCTGTCCCGTCAGTCTCAGATCTACCTGGTGGCGCTGAGAATACGGTTGCTTAAACCAGGCGTAAAAGCCACTGGGATGAACATTCAGCACCCTGCAGAGCAGACGAACAGGCCAGCAACGGGAGTTGTCACGAATAAAGGCGTACCTCAGTCGGACAGCTTTGCGAAGTACGCCGCGGCTTTTTTTAATATGTCCCGTTCATCAGTAACCCGCTTCAGCTCTTTCTGGAGTCGGCGGATCTCGGCCTGAGCATCTGACTGTTCTTTATTAGTGGATGAGTCCGGACCGTACTTCTTTATCCAGGCGTAAAGGCTGTGGGTGGTGATATCGAGACGTGTTGCAACGCTGGAAACAGAATGACCGCGACCAATAACCTGTTTGACTGCTTCAATTTTAAACTCTTCGGGATAACGTTTACCGCTCATGGGCACCTCTCTTTAAGTCATCTTAAATGACTCCGAAGTGTCTGTTAAACCCGTGGCGATTCAACTTTCCCCAAAATTCTTCCCAAAAACACCACCTCATTTACCCAGTTTTAGAGTCGATGACTACCCAGTCTTTGCCTCGATCGTCGTTATATTTGTCAGTCATCTTTGAAGACCGGTGACCAAGTAATTTTTTTGTATCTATCCCTTGCTCTCTATACATTCTCTCCGATAAAGAACGCAGCTCGTGGAAGGTTGGTGCTGTTCCTTCCTCCCATTTAACACCGCATTTGTTTCTGACTTTTTTGAACGTGGTGGTAACCGATGCCGGTGAGCTTTATGCAGTATCAAACAGTCCGGCAATAGAAAAACCTGAAAGCGGAATCAACGTTAACCTTCAGTTTCGTTTGGCAGTGTCTGAAACATCCAATATTGAGCTGAAGGTAGCAACAGGTGATGGTTTGTTTCTTCGTCAGGATGCAAACCTAGGTGATGTGAAAGACAAAGAGAAGTCCAGAGATAATTTAGGATTGAAAGGGGCTGCTATTCTGGATGTGGGCAAGACTGAAAATTCTGTGGCAGCAGGTGACGACAGCCGGATAGTAAACGCCTTGCAGAAGGGGGATAATCTTTCAGAATTGACTGATGCAGTTACAGCACGTATTAATCTCGGGTTAGGATCGTTAGCAGTCCAGAATGCAAATAATGTAAATATTACCAGTGGGAATGCAAAGCTAGCAATGCTTTCTGCATCAGAAGATATTAAGGCAGGGAAGACAATAATAGTAAATGGTGTAGATTATATTGAAAGGAATGGTGTTCAAAATAATTCAGCAAGCAAAACAAATATCACTCAGGGGGCCAGGATTAATGGTGTTAACGGGCAGCTTGCTGACATTTATTTATGGGAGCAGATCGGCCAGTATCTAGCTCTGTCTCTTCGTGTCTCATCGGGTGGAGTAGATAAATATTTTAGCTTCAAAAATGATGGTACATTTACGCCTGCAAGCTACTCGAATTTTGATATTAGGTATTATTCTGCAACAAATCCACCACCTGCTCTTGAATAAGGAAGCCCAAATACATGGCCTGTAAACTCTCTTGTATTTGCTGCTATTGCAAATGATGGTGGGAATTATCCAGCCGGAACTAGATTTGCTGGTTCAGCATTAGCACCGTCAAGTTTATTTTATTCCGCGGTAACTCGTGCAGAGTTTCACACTGGTGGAAATAACTGGCTTGTAGGGACTTGGGTTAGCCTTGGTGATATTCAATCAACTGAAGGTGCTATTGCTTCAATGACTGCATTCAGAAGGATTTTATAAAATGAATATAATTAACATCAGAAACCCCGTTTTTTCTTCTTCAGATAATATGGCTATAGATGTGCTGGTCGATGTATATGAGTTAGGTCGTGATATTTTATTCACTGCATCACCAGCTGATTCAACTGGATGGAGAAGTAATATACGCCGATGCCATTTCTGGGAAGTTTGCTACTGTAGCGCCGTATGTTGAACCTGTTCAGACCCCAGAGCAGAAATTATATCAGTTTCAAATCATGATTCAGACACTCAATGACGAGGTTAACTCAGTTATAGCACCCCTGGAAAGAGCTGTGAAACTGCACATGGCTACTTATGCTGAAACTGTAAAGTTAGAGGCATGGGAGAGGTATAGCGTAGAGCTTAGCCGTGTTGACACGTCAAATCCTGACGCTGCGTTGCCTGATAAACCTGAATAATATAAACTCCTTGCTCCATTTGCCAAAATAGAACAGACAAAAGCTATGCAAGTTAAAAGGTTGCAGCATATAGATGCTATTCGTGGGGTTGCATGTTTATTAGTGGTTTTTGCACATTATAGTGAGCAGACTACGCTTTTGAACAACATCAGTCTTTTTAGCTATCTTGGGCTTGGGCAGGTTGGAGTTGTTACCTTTTTTATGATTAGCGGGTTTGTTATACCATTCTCTATAAAAAATGAACCGGGGCAATCATTCAATTTCATCACATCTAGATTTTTTAGACTCTACCCCGCATATTGGATCTCTGTAATTTTGGCAGTTTGCTCATATTATTTCTATCGAAATACACCGACAGACTTCGGAACTATAGTAGCAAATCTAACGATGCTCCCAGGTCTGTTTGGTAAGCAAAACTTGTACTCTATATATTGGACGCTTCTTGTTGAAGTTGCGTTTTATACAGTTTGTATTTTATTGTACTTTATCGGATGGTTGCATGACGTAAGGAAAATGTTCTTTTCCTCGATGTTGTTGCTGTTACTGTCTTTGCTTTTCGCTTTTGTTAGATTTTATACAGGCAAAGGAATGCCGGTTGGTGTCATTTTTGCTGTTTCTCTTATGATCTTTTCTTATGTATTAAGAAAGTGGTTGCACGATGGTCAATTAGAAGCCAGAAAATACGCTTTGTTTTGGACTGCTTCGTTTGTCTTATTAATGCCACTGATAAGTGCGATGACTTATGGGAAGGGGAATTCAGAGCAAAATTATATCTATTACATTGTCAATTATTTTCTTGGTATCGTTATATTTGTTGTGCTTGCATATAAGTGTAGGATAAAATCATCACTAATGCTTTTCATGGGAACAATTAGTTATTCAGTTTACCTAATTCATCCATTTTTTGTTGATATGTTTTCCTACGTTATTGGCTCGGGCAAAGAGTTTAAAATTTGGCAATTTTCTATATATGTTGCTTTTGTGCTTGTAGCATCCACCATTAGCTATTTTGTAGTAGAAAAGAACTCGCAGAACCTAGGTGAAAAGGTGAAATCCTATTTCAGCAGTCGTGGAAATACCGCGAAAGTTTCTTGATTAGTAATCTAAGTTGGTGGGCTGGCGGGAGTGGCGTTCCTCGCCAATTTCTTGTCTGAAAAGGCAAAATGCCGGCAGTAATTCCCCCATTTCTCCCCAACAATTCCCCAGGCAAAATTCAGGCACAAAAAAACAGCCGTAAGAGGCTGGTTTTCAATGTTTAGTTGGTCGGTACGAGAGGATTTGAACCTCCGCCCCCCATATCGGCATCTCAAGTAATGAGTCAGTGCGCTTAGCCAGTACCGAGATTACCTCGGAGTGGCCAGTCATGGCACTAAATACCACACCTACTATTCCAGCCCAAGCGGTCTCACAAAAACTGGACGCAAAAATCAAGGCAAAACGGAATAATTTATTCATATGCGGCTCCTTACTTTCAAGATTCGATAACACCATACTCATGGTACGTAGCAGTGTTAGAGATAGAAAAATAAGGGCTGGAATAAACGATGTGGCGGTTAGGCTTTGGATCATGATACTAGCTAAACGCACTTATTGAACAATATCAATTTTATCCACTTATATCAACAAAACCACCTCCAAAACTTACGCCATTTAGGAGCAGTGGAGGGCGTAACTTATTGATTGCTAATAGTTGGCAATCATATCTTATTGGCAAATTGGTAAAAAAAATCACTTAAGTGAATGATAGTATTTTAAAATATGCGTGATTTAAAAAGCCTTTTTGATCTCGCATATTCAAGTGGAGGATACTTACTTCAACCGAAAAGTGGTTATCAAAACCCAAAAATAATTAAATACAATCAACTGGTTAGCCTGTGGCTAAAAATGTGTGACGAAAGCATTATTTCTAATATTTTTATCTAAAAATCAATGTGTTATGATTTGTTTCATGAAATACTGCTGCGTCATATGGAATGGTTCGAAGCCGCAGACCTTATCGTTAAAGGTATGGAAGGCGCAATCGACGCGAAGACCGTAACTTATGACTTCGAACGCCTGATGGATGGCGCTAATCTGCTGAAATGCCCAGAGTTTGGCAACGTTATCATTAAACACATGTAATCAGCGCTGCTGATGCTGTGAAGAAGGGAGCCTTTTGGCTCCCTTTTTTAATTTTAGTCTGCATTTGTAATGGTCCGCAGCGTTCTGATATCTCTCTTTACCGCCAGATGAATTTTTTAGAAAGCCGGGGTCGGTATTTTATGAGCAAATCTCTCATGATGTTAAATTTAATCGATGAGGATCATCATGAAAATAATCCTCACCGTTTTTCATATTTTTTTAGCATGCCAATATAGCCACTCCCGACCAGCTGCAGAGAATGAACCTATTACTGGCGAGTTAATTGCAAATGGTTTGACTGCAGAGGCTTTTGAAGACACGAGTGATTCAGCTTTTTTATATACGAAGTATGATCGGATATACTGCAATTTCAAGCGATAAAGAAATTATCCATAAACGGCTGAAAGGTGGGTAAACGATTTCTATTCATTTTATCTCACTTATTCGCAATTGTTGAACCAATATTGAATCTTGAGGTTATATATTATAACCAATTAATAATTTCAGAGCCGGTAAACATGCCTAAATTTTTAACCGCGCCAGTGCTGATGAGTACTGCATCTGCGTTACTTTTATCCACGGTTGCCCTCAATAGCATTGCAGTAGAACGGCCTGCCTTCATCTTGCCACTTGCCCCGGAGCACGGGCTGGCGGAAGCGTCTCATGAGTATTTGCTACGCTATCCTTCTTTCAGCGGCGTTGACGGTAAAACACAACGTGAAGATACAGCCGCCATATTTATTCCCTTTGGGCAAGTTCCGCAGGGGGGCTGGCCAGTCGTGGTATGGGCGCATGGGACTGTTGGCGTTGCCACTCATTGCGCACCTTCGCTTAACACCCGCACCGATCGTGATAAACAATATTTAAATACATGGTTATCTCTCGGTTATGCCGTGGTGGCACCAGATTACGCGGGTTTAGGATCTAAAGGTCTGCACCATTATCTGGATGCACGAGGAGAGGCCTGGAGCGTCCTTGACGGCGTTCGTGCCGCTCTAAAAGCCTTTCCTCTTAAAAACGATCTGATACTGGTCGGGCAGTCTCAGGGGGCGCATGCCGCTTTTTCAACCGCGGGTTTTCAACCGCAGTATGCGCCTGAGTTAAATATCCGTGCGACGGTGCTAACAGGTACTCCCTACTTCGATAGTGCTACCTCAGCGGCAGATGTGTTACCGCCAGAGAACGGAGCTGAGCCTGTTGTGGGTGACCCAAAAATACCCTACATATTTTATATTTATCTTTCCGCTGCGGATGCTAACTCTTCACTTAAACCCTCGGATTATTTTCAGGAAAAAGCATTACCGTATTTGAAAATGGCTAATCAAATGTGTATCAAGCCTCTAACCGAAGCTACAACACAGGCAGGTTTAAATGCAGGTAATACGCTAAAGCCCGATATTGAATCATTGCTCAGCGCACAGGTTCACTCGCTGAGCTACCCCACACTGAAGCTCTCGCATCCGGTATTTATTGGTATTGGTGATAAGGATGTCAATGTACCCACCGCAATGCAAATGCGATTCGCTGAAGCGGTGAAAGCCGCGGGCACATCAGTGGCTGTGCATGTTTATGAAGGTCTTGATCACAGCGGCACGGTTAATCCGTCTCTGCGTGATTCCGTTCCCTTCATCCTTAACACGAGAACTTTACCCGCAAACAGAGGGTAGGGCATTTTGCGGGTACAACGTAACGTAAGACTTTGACCATCTTAAGGCGGGGAGGGTACAACAGGTCCTATTCCGGGCGGGCTGGCCGGAATAGACACACTGTCGCAGGTAGCCCACGACAATGCTCACATGTTTACTCCCGACTTCAAATCTTGCTATCTAGCCTGTTAGCAGTAGCTGATCCCAATGACAGATTGAATGCTCGTGGCTCTACCTTCTCTAGTGTGTTTTACGGGTAAAGAAAAGCGTGGCGGTCCCGACGGTAATCCCGAATTTCTTCATCTCTGTTTTATTAAAAAGATGCATGTTGTCCTGAAGGTACATCCAGTCGTCAAAATGCAGCAACCAGGTGCTACCGTCGGCTTTCACATTCATACTGTAACGCCAGTTGAAGGCGTTGCCTGATGCCTGCCCTTTCGCCACACCTTCAATATCATCTGCGGTCCCTTCGTAGTTGTCGGCGTGGGTGCGTCGGATGTGCCAGACGCGTTGCTGCCGCTCACCATTGTCATAGACAAAATGCTCGTTAAGCGTCAGCGTGGTGCCGATAATCTCTCCAACAATCTCAGCATGGAAGCGACGCACCTGCTTACCGTTACTATCTTGCACCATGCCCCACGCTTCGGTTTTTCCCTGGAAATAGTGGAAAATATCAAGTTTTGGCTCTTGATGCTGATAGTCGGTAATTTCTGTACTACAACCCGTCAGCAGTATGAGTAGCATAAGGCCCAACGCGAGAGTGCGGTTCATTTTTCACCTCCGATCAGTTGCCTGCGTAGTTCAGGGTATTGCGTGTGGGGATCAAGCCAGATGCTCATAAAGTCACTGCAGAATGCTTCGGACTGGCGGACTCCCAGTTGGGCAAAACTTTTTTGCGTCGCGCTGGCGCGATACCAGAACTGTCCCTGCTTGTTGTTAACCACAAAGGCGAGTTGCGAATCGGGTGTAACATCGGGCCAGAGGGCGTGGAGCATGCGTAGCCAGGACTCGCTCTGTGGCTCGCGCGCCAGAACGCCTTGTGCCTGCCACTGGTCGCGGGTAGCCTTGACTAGCTCGTCGCGGTCGCCAGACAAAGCATCATCAATAAAACGGTTCTCATCGTCGTTTCCCCATTAGAAAGAGAAAAAACAGCATCAGGCCCAGCCAGCCCCACGCCATCCAGAGCAGGACAATAGGGGGCGGCTCCAGAAACGTAATGGCACCCAGGTGTTTGCCGAGAAGGTAAGCCACCGGAGCACTAAACGTAGCCAATAACGTCAGCAGCCACCGTGAAAACGTTGTTACGCTGAGCAGTTTGGTCCAGACTGTGGCGAACATCAGCCACAGCGCCACCATCCACAGTGGCAGGAGGCCGTTGCCGTTGAAGTGTATCAGCCCTATCCACGCCCAGAGTGCATCAAGACCGCTTCCTGCTGCGGCGAGCAGCAGGGCGTAAAGACGGTGTACAGGCACTAGCGTCAGGCAAGCGAGAATTGCGAGAGTGAGCCACAAAAAAAGGCCTCGCTCACGAAATAGCACCACCAGCGTCCAATAGAGATCGAACGCGATTGCCATCAGAAACATGTGCACATAGCGGTTCATACCCGTTCTGCGGTTAGTTGTACCACGCTGATGGTGCGCGCATTAAATCCGGCCTCGCAGTAGCCAAAGTAGTAGAGCCACATACGGCGGAACTTGTCATCAAAACCCAGCTTTTCAATATCCTGCCAGGCGTGGACAAATTGCTGACGCCAGTGCGCAATAGTGCGGGCATAGTCCGGTCCCATGTCGTACAGGTTGCGTACGACAAAATCAGTATGGCGGGTCATCAGATTGTTCATTGCCGTGATGCTCGGCAAAAAGCCACCGGGGAAGATGTAGCGCTGGATAAAATCGACGCTTTTGCTGTAGTCGTGGTAGCGCTGATCCTGAATGGTGATGGCCTGGATGGCCATTTTACCGCCCGGCCGTAAACGTGCCTGACAGGTACGGAAAAATGAAGGCAGGTAACGTTTCCCTACGGCTTCGATCATCTCGACCGAAACCAGCTTGTCAAACTCGCCCGTCAGGTCGCGATAATCACACAAGAGAACTTCTACTTTGTCTTGCAACCCCGCACGTGCAATCCGCGCTATTGCCCAGCGGTACTGCTCCTGTGACAGCGTGGTGGTGGTGACGCGACAGCCATAGTGACGCGCCGCATACTCCGCCATTGCCCCCCAGCCTGTGCCTATCTCCAGCAAATGATCGCTGGGGGTCAGCGCTAATTGGTTGCACAGGCGCGCCATTTTTGCGCGCTGAGCCTGGGTAAGATCCTGTTCATCGCCGTTGAACAGCGCACTGGAATAAAGCAACTCTTTATCAAGAAATTGGGCATAGAACGCATTACCCAGATCGTAATGGGCGGAGATATTGTCCCGTGCCTGTTTACGGTGATTACGACGCGTCCAGTGGCGAAGCCGCTCAACAGGTTTGCCCAGCAGCCGAAAACCTCTTTCGATTCCCCCCAGTACATGGGCGTTAAGCGCCAGAATTTGCAGTAGTGGAGTGAGCTGGTGAGTCTCCCATTCCCCTTCTATCCAGGCCTCGGCTGCGGCCAGGCTTCCTCCGGTAAGCAGACGCCAGTACACGCCGGGGACGAGGATTTGTACTTCAGCACGAAGTGAGGCGGAGGCGTCGCCAAATTGTAAGCAATGCGTGCCTTCACGAACGGTCAGCGAGCCTACACGGATGCCGCTCATCAGACGCAAGAGCAACCATCGCGCGATACGGACGTTGCGCGGGATGTCGAGGTCAAGCGCAAAGGCGGGATCGGTCATGGGCGTTAGCTCCTGTTAGCGGGATGATTGTAGAGCGGCAAGCGCTTGAGCCACAGCCGCAGAGCCTGCCAGTAAATTGCCAGAACGGTTTTAAGGGTCATCAGCGGTATTCGCGCCAGCAGTGACGTCAGATTTTTTTGCGTCAGCGGCTGCCGGTTGAGTAGTAATGTAGCGTCAAACACCTTAGATTCCTGGTGGTTTTCTATATGCATGTGTAGCGTTTTACCGGGACTGTTAAAACGCCAGTGGTAGGTCATGTCCATTGGATTAAACGGCGAGACGTGAAACGCCTTCTGAATCGGTCGCACCGCACTGGCGTCCACTGCGTAATAGTGACGCTCGTTCCACGGGGTATTGCGTACTTCAACGAGCACCCAGCAAAGCGCGTCTGAGCGATCGAAGCAGTAATAAAAATTGACCGGATTAAAGTGAAGGCCGAAATAGCGTAGTTGGGTCAGAAGCATGACGCGTCCATCAGAACGTTCTCCTGTCAGCTTTTCCAGCCGACTGAGAGTGGTTTCTTTTAGCGGAGAACCGAGCGGATAATCCACATCGTAAAATGCAGCGACGGCAAACTGATTACGTCGGATCCCCACAAGCGGCAGGCCATCAAGCTCATCAAGATCGAACAAGGCCATAAAGACGTTGTAACGAAAATGGTGGGCTTTAGGCTGAAAGCGGCGGTGGCGCAAAACGCCGTGATACAGGCAACTGTTCATTTTATTTGCCCGCTCCATCGGCGATACCTTTCACTACATCCAACGCGCTACGCACCCCGTCCTCGTGAAATCCGTTGTACCAGTAAGCGCCACAAAACCAGCTTCTTCTGCGCCCGTTAATTTCACTGCGGCGTGCCTGGGCGCGCCAACTTTTAGGATTAAACAGCGGGTGTTCATAAACGAAGCGATTCCAGATGTGCCGTGCTTCTATTGGCGTATCCGGGTTGAGGGTTACGCAGAACAGAGGGCTTCCATCTGGTAGTCCTTGCAGAATATTCATATTGTAGGTAACGCATGCGCTGGCCCTATCGTGAGCGCTAAGTCGATAGTTCCAACTTGCCCAGGCTCTCTGGCGCAAGGGTAGCCAGCGTGAGTCGCTGTGAAGTACAACCTCATTGCGCTGCCAGCCGATGTCTCCCAGGACTTCTCGCTCGGTGTTCGATGGGGCCTCAAGCATCGCCAGCGCCTGTGCTGAGTGGCAGGCAAAAATCACCTGGTCGAAGGTATGACTTGAGTCTGCTAGCGCTATCTTAACGCCTTCGTCATAACGGATAATTTGCTGCACCGGCGAGCTAAGGTGCAGGTTCAGGCGATCGCCAAGTTGGGCTAGTATAGCGCGGACATATTCACGCGAACCGCCAGGTACCACATACCACTGCGGGCGGTGGGTGATATCAAGCAGGCCATGATGCTCAAAGAAGCGTAAAAATAACGGCAGTGGAAAGCGGCGCATTTCCTGCAGCGAGGATGACCAGATGGCTGCCCCCATCGGTAGAATGTAATGGCGCGCGAAAAAGTTGCTGAACTTTTGCTGATCCAGAAAGGTCTGCAACGTGGTGTTTTCATCGGCGCTGACTAACGCCTGTTTCGCAACGCGATTAAAACGGACTATCTCTTTTAGCAGCCCCCAAAATACAGGATTTACAAAGTTACGGCGCTGAGCGAACAGAGAGGTCAGGGTATGGCCGTTGTACTCCAACCCGCTCTGTGGGTTATGTACAGAAAAACTCATTTGCGTTTTTTCGCCGCGAATGCCCAGCTCGCTGAGCAGGCCGATAAAGCGGGGATAGGTGCGATCATTGTAAACGATAAACCCGGTATCGATGGCATATTCACCCTGGGGCGTGCTGACATCCACTGTGGCAGTATGCCCTCCTGCGGTGGCTTCTGCTTCGAAGAGGGAGACCTGGTGGTGGCCGGCGAGGCGCCAGGCACAAGTTAACCCGGCGATGCCACTGCCGATAATTGCGATTTTCATGAACGCACCATCCTGCGCAGCAGCACGCGCTGCAAAAAAACAGGGAGGCTTGCCAGCAACCGCATAATTACGCTGAAGCCTGCCGGAAAGGCGATATGATTTTTGCCTTTTGCCAGGCCGCGACGAATAGCCTTTACCGCACTCTCTACGCTCACCTGACCGGGCATTGCAAAATCATTTTTACGGGTCAGCGGCGTGTCAACAAAGCCCGGTGAGACCACTGTCACGTCTATGCCTTTTGGCTCCCAGTCCATGCGCAGGCTGTTGGCAAACCATGTCAACGCGGCTTTGGAGGCGCCATATGCCTCAGCTCTCGGAAAATGAAGCCAGTGTGCCATAGAGCTAACCAGCACCACTCGGTTACCCGAAACCAGTTGTGCCTGAAGTGCCGCAAGACAGTTTACCGGCCCAAGGAAATTTGTCGTCATCACTCGCTCTACTAGTGCGGCGTCCACTTCACCTTTATCTAAATATTCACACGTTCCGGCGCAGAGAATAATCAGGTCGGCATCACATCCGGCCAGCGCCCGGCGACAGGCATCCCTGTCTGTCATGTCGAAGAGGCGTAGGGTAATGTTTGGGCTGTACCTCTGCAGGGCTTCAAGCCTGGCTAAATCCCTGCCACAGGCAATAATGTGGCAGCCTTCATCGGCCCATGATTTTGCCAGCCCGGCTCCAATCCCGGAGCTTGCGCCCGTGATGAGGACAGTCATCATGAGCGCACTCTCCTTTTCACTGCGCGGACCGCGCACCCCAGAAAGGGTATGCGTTCATATATCATCTCTCCCGCATCGTAGTAGTCGCGCTGGCGAACGATTAGGTTGTTCTGAATATCCACAAGAGAACACCCCTCCAGGGCGAGCGCTTCTCCTCCTGCAATACGGGGATGAGACCAACGCATAGTCCAGGTCACGACAACGCGATGATTATGGCAAATGGGCGGGTCAACGGAAAAACGACAGTACACTACGTTGGCCAGCAGACATGAGAAATACCGCTCGATGGCAGGTAGCCCCTCATGTTTACCAAATGGATCGACAAGTGTAGCGCCGGGATCATACAGTTCGACCAGCGCTGAGGGTGGCTGGATATCCAGCTCCGCGTAGTAGTTAATAAACCGACTGATAACAGATGTTGTTGCACTCATGTGGCTCACCATGGCGGCAGAGATAAAGATGTCATTGTCTATTTAAAATTTGCACAATAACTAATATTTGTCGAACTTTAGGGTGGGATATATTTTTATATTTAATTATTTCTGATAGTTGATTATCTTTTTTTTTGCGCAGTTATTTTGCTGTCTTTAGGCATCTTACACAGGAGAACTGCCCAGGACGGGAATTTATGATTAACGACGGGCATGTTGGATAGGCGAGATTAAAGAGAGATTATGTCGAGTGTAGTCACTTGCTTCTGCCAGGTGTCAATCTGCTTTTGGCGGGCAGCTGTGATTTTGCAACTGGTGACCAGGATCCATTTTCTCTCGGGGAAGATTTCTGGAGCCAGAACAGAAGGCGAGGAGGGAAGCACGTCAATACGATTACCCTGACCTGTGTGTTTGAGCGCTTCCAGCCATATTTCACATGTATCGGTCAGGTGCCAACCGGTAATCAGATAATTTTCGCCCGGTGCTTTTTTGTCCCCTTCAAGACAGAACGCGGTGTAGGCAATTATCATGCCATCGAGAATCGCACGCAGGGTCAGCATTGCCGGTATGTTGGCTGCCACCCGGCTACGCAGCGGGCGCAAAACTTCCGTGACCAGTTCCGGGTGGGGATATTCACGGCCTGAATCGTAAATTAACTGGCGCAGGGACTCGATTTTTCCTTCCTTCAGCCGCTGCAGCATCGTGTTCTGCAGGGTAAGCCAGTTGTTTGTACTGCGTGATTTCGGGCGAGCCAGGAGAGGTTTAACTTTGCTGACGGGAACCCCTTTTCTCACCCAGTCAAGGATTGTGAGAGCCTGCTGGATGTCATCATCACTATACTGCCGATGCCCGCCATCGGTTCTCTGAGGTTTAAGCAGGCCGTAGCGACGTTGCCAGGCGCGAAGCGTGGTTGCGGTGATCCCGCAAAGTCTGGCAAATTCTCCGATGGAGTAAGGCATAAAAATACACCTGATGACAAATAATGTTCTTAATATACTACGAATGATCCCGTGTTGAATGAAGTGTGGGGTGTTTACACTACACTTTACTTTCAATCGCGCAAATGAAAGGAGTTCTCATGAAGCTATGGCCTGTAGCGACCGGGGTTGCTATCGCGTTGACTTTAGTGGCCTGTAAATCACCCACGCCTCCGCGAGGTGTCAAACCTATCACCGGCTTTGATGCGAAGCGCTATCTGGGAAAATGGTATGAGGTGGCGCGTCTGGAAAATCGCTTCGAACGTGGCCTTGAGCAAGTGACGGCCACTTACGGGGAACGCAGTGATGGCGGGATTAGTGTTCTTAACCGCGGATTTAATCCTCAGAAAAAACAGTGGAGTGAGAGCGAGGGTAAAGCCTATTTTATCGGTGCGCCGAACATCGCAGCGCTGAAAGTCTCGTTCTTTGGCCCGTTCTATGGTGGCTATAACGTGATTAAGCTGGATGAAGATTATAAGTATGCGCTGGTTAGCGGCCCTAACCGGGACTATTTGTGGCTCCTGTCTCGTACATCAACTGTTCCTGAAACGGTGAAACAGGATTATCTCGATACTGCCCGCAGCCTGGGTTTCCGGGTAGAGCGATTAGTCTGGGTCAACCAATAATCTGACGAATGCAGAAAGAGCAATGCTCTGGTAAATTGACGGCGGCTACTGAAGAGGTTTATTCCTTATCGTATGATTTACCGTCAATTTTTTCAGTTCAATTGCAGATTACCGCGTTTTTTTTAAAGAATCCTGCTTACCAGGGTTGCATTGCTCTTGAGTACCTGGAAGGTAAAATCTGCCATTGGAATCAGGATCCGAGCCTCCCGGGCACCCGGGCCGGCCCGGCGTGTTATCAGCGCTGCCCCCGTCAGAACCGTTTCCTCCATCAGAACCCTTGCCCCCATTCGCAGCACTTACTGACAAAGTTAAGAGCATCAAAAAACAGAAAATTAAATGTCTGAACATGTTTATATCTCCTTCATTACCGTCTCAGAATTTTCGCGAACGTTTACAACGTGGGGGGCACTATTCTGACAGGCCAGTTAATGTTTCCTGCATCGTTCAGGCATGGCCGCGAGAACAGAAATCCCTGGAATAGATGAATGTCGTTTGACTGAAGCCAACACCATTCCTCCATTTTCTCGACGCCTTCCGCAATAATCGTTATTCCCAGGTCTTCACAGCACCGAACGATAGACGCGACTACCGCCTGTTTTACCCCGCTTAGATGTATATCTCTGACAAGAGCCATATCCAACTTTATTTTATCCGGCTGGAATCGGGTTAATAATGTCAGCCCTGAATATCCGGCACCAAAGTCATCAATAGCCAGTCCCAGCCCAGCCGTGCGTATCTCTTTCAACGTTTGATAGAAAACATCAAATGCGGAGATAAATTCTGCCTCAGTCACTTCGATAATAACCTGTTCAGGTTTTAGCCCGGCTTCTCTGACTTGCTTAAGTAACGTATCTACTGCATCTGGAATAGCGCAGAGCGCACGTGGAAGAAGATTAACCGCTATCTTATCGTTTTTCTTCAGCATCTGTCCTCCCAGAGCAAATGCGTATGCCTTGGACTCGAGATCGAAAGCGTACAGCTTCTCTGGCGGAATACTCTTAAACATTTCCTCTGGCGAGCCTCCGGATGCGCTACGAATCAGAGCTTCATAAGAAGAGATCTTACCTGACAATGCGTGGATGATGGGTTGAAGCGCAAACTGGCAGGGATGGTTTGCAAAAGACTTTGGCCACTGTTTATCACTAAAGAGTGGATGGCTATTGTTGGTCCACAGAGAATAACTGAACTCTGGCTTCGGGATATACCTGCCACCATGTTCAATAAATGTTCTTATTAATCTGAACATTCGGTCATCGTAGCTGTTATCGCCTCTGAACAAACTCAAATAGCGTATTTTTTCCAACTCATCCTTTTTCTTACGGCGGCGTAAATCAATCAGGTTCATGCCCATATCATGAAAACGGCGATACGCCGAATAATCGCGCATCAACTCAACCACTCCGCAATGCCGCGTGTCGGCCCTTATGCTGGTGAAAAGTGCTTCAATGACAGCTTCTTCTCCTTCCAGAACCTGGAAAAATTCGCCACCATTAAAAAGCAGGATGCCCGTGAGATGGAGCCGGGTATTGTTACGACTCGCTGTATCGACGAGCATCTGAAGATCGGCTGGTGCCCAGTCCGAATTTACCTGGCTACGGTATATCAACGTGGTAAGCATCTTTTTTCCTTTCAGCCATTCTTTTAAGGCTCTTTACTCGAGAGAATGAAGCCACACCTGTCATGCTTTTGGTTCATTCGACGGGGACGGGGCAGGCCTCAGGCCTGTAGAAGCAAACGGCCTAATCATCAGCTGATTTTAGGGTACGCATCAGTCCGAGTTTTGACAATCACTATTCTGTCATATGCCAGCAGCGAATGCTGCGGTCTGAATGGGGGGGTAAAGACGGAACGCTGTTGTTGCGGAAAAAGGATGGAACTCATCTTTCCGATAACGTTAACTAGTCACTATGGCCTTTATCATTCACTCACAGAATGAGGTAAATTAACCAATGATTGTACTCAGACGAATGCTTGCGGAAGAGTATTCTTGCTATCTTAAATATTTCATTCCGGATTATGCGCAGGAAATTGCCTCAAACTATCCGCTTTCTGGTCATGATCCTGTAGCAAAAGCCGAACAGGAAATAGCCATGCTGCTCCCCGATGGCGTCAATACACCAGGACAAGTTCTCCTGTGTTTAATTGACCCGGTGGACAGCGCTGGGAGGCATGTCGGCTACCTTTGGTACAAACCCGATTTTGTTCAACGAAGCGTATTTATCTACGATTTTTACATCTTCAATGCTTACCAGGGGCAAGGCCTGGCTAAAAAGGCTCTCCTGGCTTTTGAACTGAGTTTGCAGGAGCAGGGGTTTGAGCAGATAAAACTCCGTGTTGCCGCAGATAACGCCCGTGCCCGGCATGTTTACGAAACGACGGGGTTTGGCATCACGGGCATAAACATGAGTAAAACGATAAAGCACTCGGAATAGAATTTACCCTATATTCAAGAATACTATGATGAGCTTGCGAAAATTATCCGACGAAACGAGGCTTTCATGTTAGTCACCCCCACAACGCGGCTCATCATTCGCTCATTTGAAGACAAAGATGCCGCGCCGCTGTTTGCCTATCTCTCATCGCCTCGCGCGCCCTGTTTTTATGACGAGAAAATAAACTCTCTTGCACAGGCTGAAGCAGAGGTAAGCAAAAGAGCCGGGGATCCTGGCCAATTTGCCGTATGCCTGAAGGAAACGGATGAACTTATCGGGCATCTTTTTGCTGATAATCATGATGAGCCAGATCCGAATACCTGGGGGGTTGGCTGGCATTTCAACCCGCGTTATGAAGGGCAGGGCTTTGCGACTGAATCCGTCACGGCCCTGTTCCATTATTTGTTTACTGTAAAAAAAGCCAGAAGGCTGTATGCCTATGTTGAAGATTACAATCATGCGTCTCTGAGGCTCTGCAAGCGTCTTCATATGCGGCAGGAAGGCTGTTTTATGGAGTTTGTTTCATTTACGACCGAAGACGGGACGGAAAAGTATGACAATACTTTCGTCTTTGCCTTACTCAGTAAAGAATGGAAAGTGATGGTCCAGGCGTTGAACTGAAGCTAAGCAGATGCCGAGTGCGTTTAAGCCACGCCGCCGGCCTGAAAAGGTCGGCAGACTTAGTATAAATAACTCAGATTGTCAGCAAGAAGGGGCATAAATAATGCAGTCTCTCCCATTCCTTTTCGCTTTATAAAGTGCTTCATCGGCGGCGGTAAGAATGTGGGACGATGAGTGATGATTCTTTTTTACAGCAACGCCTATACTCAGGGTAATGGATTCGCCGCTACGATCTTTACAGGATATTGAGGCTTTTATTTTATTGATAAACTCTTCCGCATCTGTGTTGTTAAATATAATAACCACAAACTCCTCGCCTCCTGAGCGGGCAATGAAAATGTCTTCGGAGATGAATGCCCCTAATTGCAATCCCGTATCTTTAAGAACTTTATCACCAAAATCATGGCCGTAAGTATCGTTTATGTTCTTGAAATGATCGATGTCGATAATGCAAAGGGTGCCACTTTTCGGCTCTAATTCTCTTAACTTTATATTAAGATGCCTTCTGTTTGGCAGCCCCGTTAACTCATCAGTTAATGATAATTTGACTGCGGCTTTGTAATTCCGATTTATGTATTTGACGAAGTTATTGAAGGACAGCGTGATAAGAAATATAGCCGGGGCATAAAGAAGCGCTGCAACCAGCGATGCTGAATCACGGTCTATCACTCCCAGCCCACCGGCAAGGGACACAAGACTTGAATTTAACAAAAGAAACAAACTGATCCTAAAAATCGCAAGGTGCTTTTCTTTTGATTGAATGTTAAATGACTTTCTTATGATCCATGTCAGAATTAAAACGGTGCAGGTATTAATAAGGAAATAGAAGTTAACTTTGGACGGGTTACCTATGGTAAACGCCAGAATAAAAATTATCGTCATTGTAAAACAGACGAATGCGATAATCATTCGATAGAGCAATCCGCGTGCCGACCCGGCCCCTTCAATAAGCTTGTCGTGTATTTTAAAGTTCATTTTCATTCCTTTGCTAACTTCGGGGCATAAGTGCTAATTATTCAGGCAGCCGGGGATATAATATTATATTGTTTTAGCCGCTGGCAAATGGGCACCCTGGAACACTACTCGTCCGTATCAATTAAGCGAACATCAGGATGCCGCTCGGTTGCTGCCTCGTGATAAATATCGCCCAGCCAGCCGGATAGCTCCTCTACCGTTAAATAAGGCGGGATCGCGACGTCATAAATGCGTGATGATTTACCCTCGTTGGGGTCAACGCGGTAGAGCAGCCATTGCTCACCGACTCGCTTTACGCCGACCCGGCGGCCAAAAACATCGAATTGCAACATGTTCGCTCCTTCTCAATACCCGCACCTCCGCCAATGATAAAAGCTTTGCGCGGCGTTGACGAGGTGATTGTCAGTCAGGCATCGCAATGGCTGTAAAATTCAGACATAAAAAATTTCGCTATATGTTGCGGAGTTGTTTCAATGAGTTAATGAGGCACGCCGCGCCCGGAGGAATTTTCCGGATTGAATCCCGGTTTTTCGCCGATCTTGTTGTGTTAGTTTTAGCATTCAGGGAATTTTAAGGGAGTGGCTATAGGTATGGATAAAAGCGTGACTGAGGAATTTCATCCCGACATGTTGCAGGTGGTAGGTACGGCTGTGATGCAGCTGCTTGCCCGGGAGCAGGCAATATCGCGGGAATCTATAGCCGATATGGTGCAGGTGGTTTACGCAAACAATCTGGACGACCTGGCGGTACAAAGGGCGGTTGATTTGCTCATTCTGGGATAAAACCAGACTGCAACTCAAGAAAACGGCCCACGGGCTGTTTTTTAACATCAGTTAAACCAACGTTTAAATCCCGGTTTTCTTTTCATACCCAAATGTTATAATTGATAGTGGTTATCATTATCAAATGGAGGTTTCATGAGTAAGATGCTCATTCTTTGCACGACTCTACTGTGCGCCACGGCGGCCCATGCCGCAAATAAACCGGCGTCCGAACTAGTCTGGACCGAAGCTGAAGAAGAAGGCTGCCGGGGCAATGTTTGCGTCAATAATGATTCGAACAAAAAGCCGGATATGTTCAGCAGGCTGGACAAAACGGAACGTCAATTGCTGACCGACCCTTATTCTAAATACGATCGCGATAGCAGCAGTACAGCCCGTGCCGGCGTTACGTTTAAGTGGGATTAATATAACCGAGCTTTGCTAATAATGAGAGCCGCCCGGCTCTCATCTTTGTTCAGTAAACCCGCCATACAAGTCAGAAAAAGCGATGCTGCGTGAGCACGCCTTTATCATCAATTAAGCCCTGAGCCACATGAACAAAATAGCGGCTAAGCTCTCCATTCTGCTCTTTCTCCATTTAATAATAAGCAACTTAAATGCTACTGTAAGATCAAACAGATAAGCCGGAGGCAAGATGGATAAAAAAGCAAAAGACGATGAGCTGTATCAGGAAATGTGCCGCGTTGTGGGAAAGGTGGTGCTGGAGATGCGCGACCTCGGGCAGGAGCCAAAGCATATCGTCATTGCCGGAGTGGTAAGAACGATGCTGGCCAACCACAAAATCAAACGCTCGGCGCTGACGGAAGAAGCCATGGAGCATGTTATTAAAGCGCTGGGCTACGAACTGTAAGCCCCTTTTACTCAGAACATAACCCCATCAGGAACCGCCTATGATTGCCAGCATCCTTATTATTCTGGTCGCATTGATTCACGTTTATATTCTGGTCCTGGAAATGCTGCTTTGGGATAAACCCACCGGACGCAAGGCTTTTGGCCTGTCTGCGGAGTTTGCCACCCAGTCCAAAACGCTGGCGGCCAATCAGGGGCTGTATAACGGCTTTTTAGCTGCCGGGTTAATTTATGGCCTGCTGGCGAGCAGCGCGGGCTATGAATTTAAAGTATTCTTCTTAATATGCGTATTAATAGCAGGGTTATTTGGCGGCTTTACTGCGAGTAAAAAAATTCTTTATGTTCAGGCAGTACCCGCTGCGCTGGCATTAATTGCGTTACTCAGCGGAGTATAAACGAAGAAAACCCGGCCATGCCGGGTCACCACAAGGCTATCATCATTAATATAATAGGTGATCGACCGGATCGTTTTTAAAGTGGTTCCGGTCCCCCCAGAGGAGGAGAAATATAGGCATATTTCGCTAACGGAATGAGGGTTCACAGCGTCAGCGAAGGCTCGAAATTATCCTGAGTCGGGGGCGTTGGCAAGAGCCGGAGGGTGATATTTTCTAATTATGAATTTTGAAACTAAATTTTCCAGAATAATCGGCCTGAAGAGTTTTTCAGATTCGTCTATGCTTTAAGTTCTGTGTTGTTTTTTTGAATGGACTAAGCGAATTTATCAGGAGTTTATATGGGATTCTGGCGCATCGTTTTCACTATTATTCTGCCGCCGCTGGGCGTGCTGCTCGGCAAGGGGTTTGGCTGGGCTTTCCTCCTAAACATCATTCTTACGCTGCTGGGTTACATCCCGGGGCTCATCCATGCATTCTGGGTGCAGACCCGGGATTGATCTGCTGCGGTTATCGCCAGCTCGGCCCACTTCGGTGGGCTATTTATTTCACTTAAATTAAAAAGAGTTCCTCAACCTGCAAAAATAATGCTTTTGTTTATCTGTTATTAAGGTTTTCTTAATAATCCTGTCATTAATAAATAGTTAAAATAATTTCGCCAGGAATTATTTTTTTATTTAAAGTCTTTGTAAAACAAGGATGTACAAACCGTTACACGAAAGCGCCGGGCAATACGCTAAGGTAATCCGGTTTATTGAGGTAGCGTTTATTTTAGCGGCCTTACTATGCCCATGTTTTCACTCCTGAGGTTATAATAATGAATCATCTTTTGATAACCGGCGCTACAGGTTTCCTGGGCGGCGCGGTTTTAGCTCGATCACTTTCTGAATCCTCTTTTAGCTCTGTTTTATTATTGGTGCGAGCGAATTCGCCTCAGGAGGGCGTGGCAAGAATCAGGAATAACCTGGTTAACTTTGGCTGCGACGAAGCGCAACTGGCGCGGATCACCGAAAAAAATATCCTGCTGGGCGACCTGGCCGAGCCGGAACACTTCCTTGATGACGAAAGACTGTCGCAGGTTACTCACGTTATAAACTGCGCGGCGGTGGCTTCCTTTGGCGAAAATGCGCTGATCTGGAAAGTTAACGTTGAGGGCACCCTGAAGTTTGCCCGCAGAATGTCACAGGTTGAAGGCCTGGAGCGTTTCCTGCACGTTGGCACCGCGATGTCCTGCGTGCCGGAAGCCGGGACTCTGGTGACCGAAAGCATGACCCGCAAGCCGGAAGAAGAGCATCTGGTTCAGTACACCTGGTCCAAGTCCACCATTGAACATATGATGGCCGAGCAGTTCCCGAACCTGCCGCTGGTTATCGCTCGCCCGTCCATCGTGGTTGGCCACAGCGAGCAGGGCTGCCGCCCGTCCAGCAGCATCTTCTGGGTGTTCCGCATGGTGCTGATGCTCGGCAAATTCATGTGCTCGCTCGACGATAACATCGACGTTATCCCGGTGGACTACTGCGCTGAAGCGCTGCTGTTGCTGGCGAAGAGCGACTCTCTGAAAGAGAAGGTCTACCATATTTCCGCCGGCGACGTGAGCAGCACCCGCTTTGCCGATATTGATATGGCGATGTCCGGCGCGCTTAACCAGCAGCCAATTTGCACCAATTACGAGCAGGTAGATTACAGCGAGCTGGTGAAGAGCCGCAGAAGCTTCAAGTCTATTTACGGGCCGTGTAACGAACGCCTGATGCTGAGGGCAATGCGCCTGTACGGTGAATTCTCGATGCTGAACGTGCGTTTCTCCAACGAGAAGCTGCTGGACCTGGGCATGTCTCCGCCGCCGCGCTTCGTGGACTATATCAGTCGTTGCGTGGAAACCACTCGCGAATACTCGATCCCCGAGCTGATGAAAGTCGACTTTAAATAACGAAGAAGGGAGCAAATGCTCCCTTTTTTATCAGCCATAGAAAAAGGAGCTTTCGCTCCTTTTGTCATTTCAGGTTTACCATTTCATTTCGCCGGTATTCACCTTCGCACTCATCTCAAGAGAACTTTCATCCGCGAGCTTAGGATATTTTTGCTTCATCTCCGCGATAACCGGTGCGCTTTTGCCTTTCTTCAGCGCCAGTTCGAAGTCCGCTAAATAATCCCCGGTGAAAACAACCGGAGCCGTGCCCAGCTTCACTTCACCGATAAAGTGGCCCGGGATCACGCGCTCAGGCTTCAGGGCAGCCATTTCGTCCAGCACGTCGCGCCATTCCTGGCGTGCTGCTTTAGTCTGCGAGTCTGCCGTCCAGACGTGAATGCCGGAATCTACGGCCACGCCGCCGAGGATGGTTTTATTCGCAGGGATCCACAAATAGGCGGCGTGAGAAGCGGGCTGGCGCAGTTCTACCTTTTCACCGTCGACGGTAAACGTGGTGGCATGGGTCACCTGAGGCACAAAGACTTTCTGCGGCGCGCCGTCTTTGAGGATCGGGCCCCAGTATTTAATTTTTGCGTCTTTGGTTTTATTGATGTGTTCAACGACCAGCGGAGTGGCTTCAATTTTCACATCCGGCCAGGCCTTAACAATCGGTTCCAGGCCAAAGTAAAAGTCCGGGTCACCGGCGGTAATCAGGATGCGGGTCAGTTTTTTACCGCTGTGCTGGATAATTTTGACCAGCTCTGCGCCGTCCTTAACGCTGAACTGGGCGTCAACCAGCGTTGCTTCGGTTGGGCCGGAAATCAGGGTGGAGGTCACAGGGAACACGCCCTTATCCTGCGGGTTGTAGACTTCAAGCGTTAACGGTGCGGCAAAGCTTGCGCCGCTGAATACCAGAGTGGAGATGGCCGCAGCCAGAGCATGTTTCTTCATATCATTAATCCTGATTAACTGAGTTGGTTAGCCCGTTTGGGAATAAAAGTAGTTTAAATTGCATTATGTGAATCGTAACGGCCTTATTCAGGTAACATGAATTTCATAAATCGAGCAGATAGGGTGAGAAATGGACAGAATAGTGGCGGCAAAGGTGTACACCAGAATTTGCGAACTCGGCAGCCTGAGCGCCGCGGCGCGAGCGCTGGATATGTCCCGCCCGATGGTAAGCCGCTATCTTGAACACATGGAGCGCTGGGCGGGGGAGCGGCTGCTGCATCGCTCCTCGCGCAAGTTAACCTTAACGCCTGCGGGCGAGCGGGTGCTCAGCCAGGCCCGCAGTTTAAATGAAGTTGCCGAGGGGATAACCGGCCAGAAGCAGCAGGATTTGCCCTCAGGTACCTTGCGCGTAGCCTGCTCGCAATTTGGTGCCCGCTATTACATCGTGCCTTTCTTGTCTGACTTTTTGCGCAACTACCCGGATGTCCGCGTTGAGCTGCACGTCAGCAGCCAGGCGGTAAACATGATAGAAGAGCGCATCGACCTCGCTATCCGCATCACTAACGACCTCGACCCGAATATTATAGCCCGCCGCCTCGGGGAGTGTGATTCGGTGCTGTGCGCCTCGCCCGCCTATATAGAAAGCAAGGGCATGCCGCGTTCGCCAGCCGATCTCGCGCACCATAATTGCCTGCAATACAGCTATTTTCTGCGCAACATTTGGCAAATGGTGGACGAGCAGGGCGAGCCGCTTAGTGTAGAGGTGAGCGGTAACTTTAGCGCCAATGACTCGGTAGTGTTGATGGACGCGGTGGCGGAGGGCGTGGGGATAGCCATGCTACCGGTGCAGGATGCGCAGCAGCGGCTTGATAGCGGCGAACTGGTGAAAGTGCTGGAGGATTGCCCGCCCAGAACGATGGGCATTTACGGTATCTATCGCAGCCGCAGCTATCTCCCGGCGGCGCTGAGGATCTTTTTAACCGCCCTGGCGGAGCGGCTGGCAAAATAATCTAAGAAAAATCTCACTAATTGGCCGCTGTACCGTTTACTTTTTATTCCAGGAATGTTCTGATCTCGCGGCGAAAAATGTGAGGAAGAAGTCGATGTTTCAATTAAAACCGGGCACCCTGGCGATGGTCATTGGCGCCCGCACCGCAGCAGGGCGGGTGAATATTGGTAAAGCAGTGGAACTGTTTGGCCTGTGCCAGCCGGGCGAGCGCTTTGTTAATCCGGTTACCGGCGTGGTAACGCAGCTGCCGCCGGAGGCGAATTACCCGCTATGGCTGGTCACCGGCGAAGTTATCGCATTTGATGGCCGCCAGGGTTACGCGTTTGTGCGAGCCGAGCACCTGATGCCGCTGGATAAAGATTTTTCCCTGGAAACCGACGAGCTGCATCTCAGCCATTAATCCACGTAGTGGCGCAGAAAATCGGCCAGCACCAGAGCATGGTTTTGGTCGGCATTTTTTGCGCCATACAGCAATGTTAACGTTCCTTCCTTTCCGTGTTTTGCCAGCGCTTTTGCCGCGCTGAGATTCTGTTCCAGCTCTTTTTTATAGCAGCGGCTGAATTCGGTGAAGTCGATGGCCTCGCTGTGAAACTCTTTGCGCAGTGCGCTGGACGGCGTCAGATCCTTCGGCCATTCATCGTAGTGTAAATCCGTTTTTTTAACTCCACGCGGCCATAACCGGTCTACCAGCACCCGGTAACCATCTTCCGGGGTGGGGGTCTCATAAACACGTTTGCAGCGGATCATGCTCTCTCCTTATCAACCTCTTCCAGTCTTTCCAGCAACTGCGGGATTTGGTGGTCGGCAAAAACCTCAATTCCGTGCTGGCGCAATAGCGCCGAGGCGACGCCCTGTCCCGGAATTGTCGCGCCTTCAAATTGCCCGTTGTAGATCTTTTGGCTGCCGCAGGTTGGGCTGCCGTCGGTAAGGATAGCAAAGCGGCAGTTATTTTCGCGGGCAGTTTGCAGGGCCAGCCACGCGGCCAGCAGATAGGGTTGGGTGACGTCGGTTCCGTCGCTTTCAACAATCGCGGCTTTGCCAAGAAATGCCGCTTCTCCATCGCCGCCCAGCAGCTCTGCGGGCAGACGCGGGGTCGCTAAACCGGCGGCCAGCTCCGGGCAGTGAACCACCAGGCGTTCTTCCTGCTGTAGCCGTTCAAGTGCGGCTCCGATTTGCGATTTTTCGCTGCCGTTGTAACGAACTTTGAACCCCATCAGGCAGGCGCTGACCAGTATTTTTGCTTTCATGGAAGTTTTATCTGCGAAGTGAACCTGCCACGGTACTACATTGCCCGCAGGCTTGGGAAGAGGGGGCGACCTGCTAATTTTTGCTGTTGTTAGCCCAGGGCAAAAAGCCTAATCTATCGTTCCTTATGTTGTTCTCCTCCCTCAAACATAAGGCCAACACAAGCATGTCAGACACACAGCTGAAGTCCACTTTACGCATTGCGCTTATCGGTGATTATAACCCTGCGGTTATCGCTCATCAGGCTATTCCTCTGGCATTAGATAACGCGGCCGCCGTGCTTGGCGTCAACGCCGACTACGACTGGCTGCCTTCGCCTGAAGTCACCAGCAATGAGGATCTGGTCGGTTACGACGCCATCTGGTGCGTTCCGTCCAGCCCCTATCTGAATGAAGATGCGGCTTACCTGGCCATTCGCTTTGCCCGCGAAAACAATATTCCATTCCTTGGCACCTGCGCGGGTTTTCAATACGCGGTGGTTGAATATGCGCGCAACGTCCTCGGCTGGCAGGATGCAGGGCACGCGGAAACCGCCAGCGAAGGCCGCCTGGTGATTGGTCGCCTGAGCTGCTCGCTGGTGGAAGTGTCTGATGTGATTGAGCTGAAAGCGGGATCCATCGTCGGCAGGGCTTACGGTAAAACGGAGATTGAAGAGGGCTACCACTGTAACTACGGCGTGGCCGATCTGTTTGCCACCGCGCTTGCCAACGAGCCTCTTAAAGCAACGGGCTGGGATAAGCAGCGCGAGATCCGCGCGGTAGAACTTGAGGGCCATCCTTTCTTTGTGGCAACGCTATTCCAGCATGAGCGTAACGCCCTGAAAGGCAAGCCTTCGCCTCTGGTTGAGGCCTGGCTGGCCGCCGCTGAGAAATAACAGATAAAAGCCCGCATTTTTGTGCTGCCACTGTGCGGGCAACATTAATGATGTTGGTACGACCCGATATTGATGTGTCGCATACTGGAATGAGCTTATTTTGCAAGTTTATAATGTCTCAAAACAATCTATAACTTAAGCTTACTCTATGTTTTTATAATTAAAATTAATAAACAGAGTTGGCTGGGGAAATTAATGACAAGTAAATCAATTGCGGCTAAAGTAAATTAAATGTGAAATATCGGTACTTTATGATCTTCAGTTTTAGATGAAGATATAACGGCTAATATGTCATGCTACGATTTCGTAGATTAATAAAAAAGGGATCGGTATCAGTCTCAACCACTAAGGTTGGTCTTGCCCTGATGGGCTTTTAAAATGGAGCAGTAAAATGATTAATCAACAATTCAGCCTGACGCAAAAGCAAATATCAGACTTCCGGGAAAAAGGATTCCTTTTACTGGTCGCAAAACATGAAGGCGAACGTCTGGTGGATAGCCCATTGTTTGCCGGACAGGACTACAGAGACCTCTCACTTTAGTTTAAAACTATCGGGGCTCGCTGCCCCCATTGAACAGGGCGCCATCATGTCTCAGATGTATCTCTATATCTTAATTGCAAACCTTACAATTGCGAGCCCGGGGCCGGGAGTGCTGCTCACTTTGACGAATACGCTAAATTACGGCCTGAGGAGTGCTTTAGCCGGTATCATCGGTGTATCAGGCGGTATGGGGGTGATTTCTATCGTCGCTGCCAGCAGTTTAGGGATAATTATTACGACCTCTCAGCTTGCACTGATCATAGTTAAAATTGTTGGTGCAGCCTATCTTGCCTGGTTAGGGGTAAAGCTATTTCGTAGCACGCCAAAGAAAATGAGTGATAGTGGCAGGTATCGTCTCCTGCCTTCAAAATCATCACGGTTTCGTCAGGGTTTTTTTGTCTCAATTTTTAATCCAAAACCTATCGTTTTTTTTATGGCCTTATTTCCTCAGTTTATTAATTATGAAAAATCTTTTATTTGGCAATTCTGTTTGCTTTCGGCAATCTTTTGCATCTTAGTTGTCCTTATTCATTTTATTTATGCGTTATCTGCAAGCACGGTTAAGAAAAGGCTGGCTAATGGTAATATGTTTTCCTGGCTGAACAAGATCGGTGGTTGCGTATTCATGGTTTTTGCTACCGGCTTGTTGATTTCAGCTCTGGTGCCCTATATAAATTGATTATATTTGAAGTTCAGGAAGCAGCTCTTAATACCAGAGCTGCTTCATTTTTCAATTAAACTCAAAACCACTATATTCAAGCGGTTTAGATTTCAATAATCTTTTTTTTTGTCGCCCTAAGGATCAAAAATGCCGGGCGGCGCAATTCTTTAGCAAGGGCGGGGCGCAGAGCCAGAGCCTCGGGTGTGGGCTTAGTTTCCAGCATTCGGGTGAGCGCAAAGCCGCTGTCCAGCAGCGTATTGATATAAGTTTCCGTGGTGCGGTGGTACTTTTGCACGTCCTCAACAAACCATCTGGTGTGGCGCAGCCCCTGCTGGTGGTAATGGTTTACCGGCCAGATGGTTTCCTCTTCGTAAGGCTGCCAGCCCACCGGGAAGGCGGTACACATAGGGTGTTCAACGGAGAAGATGAATTCCCCGCCTGGCTTGAGGGCGGCGAAGACTCTGTTGCTCAGCGCGGCAAAGTCTTCGATGTAATGTAGCGCCAGCGACGAGATGGCTAAGTCCCACGGGCCGGACTGTGCCGGAAATTGTTCTATCGGCAAATTATGGTAACTAATATGCTCATCCTGCGTGGCGGCGCGGGCCTGGGCCAGCATCTTCTCCGAGATATCAAACCCGGTAACGCTGGCCGCGCCGTGGCTGCGGGCAAAGCGTGCGAAATCGCCAAACCCGCAGCCCAGATCGAGGATCGTTAGCCCATCCAGCGCGGGCAGCAGAGAATACAGTTCGGGAATTTCCAGCAGCCCGTTAAGGCCGGAGTCGTTCTCGCGTAGCTGGCGGTAGTTTTCAAAAAATACCGGGTCATCAAAAATATTCTGCGGCGCTGCCGTGGTGTTTTTAGGGTTCATTCGATCCTCCTTGTTCATCGCCAGGCTATCAGGCGGCGGTTTTCTCCGCTGCACCTATCTCTTTCTGGCGGCCAGCATAAGCGCCAAATACCGCCATTACCACCGAAAGTAGCGCGCATCCCAGCAGGGGTAAAGCCCAGCTTCCCGAAATATCGTGGACTTTACCCATTACAGGCGGCCCGAAGGCGGCAAGCAGGTAGCCCACGCACTGCGCCATGCCGGAGAGCGCCGCGGCCTGGTGAGCGGAGCCGGTACGCATCCCGATAAACGAGAGGCCGAGGATCATCGCCGCGCCGGAACCAAATCCGCCGAGCGACACCCAGAATATTGAGAAGTCAGGCATCAGCCACAGCCCCAGCGTCGCCATACACCACAGAACGGCCATCAGGGCCGCTATACCGCGCTGATCTTTCAGCCGGCTGAGGATCAGGCCGACAAACAGGCCGGGAATAGCGGTGGCGAGCTGCAAAATACCGTGAATCGACCCGGCTTCTGCCTCGTTATAGCCGTGGCTGATAAGAATCGACGGCAGCCAGCCGATTATCACGTAATAAATCAGTGAGTTAATACCGAGATACAGCGTAACCTGCCAGGCCAGCGGTGAAGACCAGATGCCTCTGCTTTGCATCGCCGGGTTGCCGGAGAGGTTCATTACCGTGTGGCTGCCCAGTTGCGGCAGCCAGACAATCAGGGCAATCAGCGGGAAGATCATCAATGACAACATCGCGCCCGACCAGCCAAAACCGTGCAGGGCAATCGGGACCACCATCACGGAGCCAAGCGCGGCGGCAACGCCCATCGTCAGGGAATAAGCACCGGTAAGTTTTGCTACCTGTCCGGGGAAATCGCGCTTCAGCAAGCTCGGCAGCAGGACGTTACCCATCGCAATGCCGCAGCCGATAATCGCCGTGCCGAGGTAAAGAAACGCGGCGTGGCCCGCCGAGCGCAGGGCGATACCGGCACAAATAATAACCAATGCCCCGAACAGGCTGCGTTCGGTGCCAAAGCGGCGGGCGATCCCGGCGGCGAGCGGCGATACTACGGCAAAGGCCAGCAGCGGCAGGGTGGTCAGAATACCGATTTGCGCGGTGGAGAGCGCCAGCGCGTCGCGCACCATATCCAGCAGCGGCGCGGCTCCGGTAAAGGTGACGCGCAAAGTGGTGGCAATCATCAGAATACCGAGCAGAAGCACAAAGCGGCTCTTCTTGCTCGCTGAAGTTATCGAGGTCATGAGAGAGTATCCAAAAGTACGGGAGGGCAAAGATACACGCTTCTGCCTTTTTACGAATCAAGCTAGAATGACAGATTATCGCTAAATTCGGACAAGTTATGGAACGCGATTTAGATCTTGAGGGCTTTGACCCGGATAGCATTATAACGCCCGCGCTGGCGTTCAGGATCCGCGCGGCGCAAAGCTACAACGAAAAGCCAATTCATACCCACCGTAAAGGGCAATTGATTCTGGCACTGCACGGAGGCATCACCAGCGAAGTCACCAACTCAATGTGGATGGTGCCGCCGCAGTATGCGGTTTGGGTGCCGGGGCAAATGCCGCACAGCAATAAAGTCACCGCCGATGCGCGCCTCTGTTTTCTGTTTATTGAACCGGGTGCGGTCGCGATGCCCGATCAATGCTGCGCCCTTAAGATTTCGCCGCTGGTACGCGAGATTATCCTGCGCCTGTCTAACGTGCCGCATGAACACCTGGGCTGCGCGGCCACTCAGCGGCTGGTGCAGGTGCTCTTTGACGAACTGCCCAATCAGCCGGTAGAGCAATTGCAGTTGCCTATCTCTTCTCACCCGAAAATCCGCGCGATGGCGGATGAAATGGCAAAAAACCTGCAACAGAGGCGCACTCTGGCACAGTGGGCGGGCGAGATGGCGATGAGCGAGCGGAACCTCTCGCGGCTGGTGGTGAAGGAAACGGGGTTGAGTTTTCTGCGCTGGCGGCAGCAGATGCAGCTGATCATTGCCCTGCGGCTGCTGATTAGCGGCCAGACGGTGCAAAACGCGGCAGAGTCGCTGGGCTACGACTCCACAACCGCGTTTATCACTATGTTCAAAAAGGCGCTTGGGACCACGCCAGGGCGTTATTTAAGCACCCTGGCCGGGGACGATTTTACAGACTAGCGAGCTTAAACTGGGAAACGGCGGTATTCAGCTCGTAAGTTTGCGCTAGCAGAGATTCGGCGGCGGCAGAGGCCTGGTTCACCATTGCCGCGTTCTGCTGGGTGGTGACGTCCATCTGGCTGATGGCTGTGCTGACTTGCTCAATACCGCTGCTTTGCTCATCGCTGGCGTGGGTAATTTCCACCATCAGGGCGGCAACGCGCTTAACGTCCTGTACCACTGTATTAATGGTTTTACCCGCCTCGTTTACCAGCCTGCTGCCGTTAGAAACCTGATGTACCGAATCTTCAATCAGCCCTTTAATTTCTTTTGCCGCACTGGCGCTGCGCTGTGCCAGGCTGCGAACTTCACCGGCTACCACGGCGAAACCACGCCCCTGGTCACCCGCTCTTGCCGCCTCTACAGCAGCATTCAGCGCCAGAATGTTGGTCTGGAAGGCAATGCTGTCGATAACGCCAATGATATCGGTGATCTTGTTGGCGGAGGTGGAAATATCATCCATGGTTTGGACCACCTGAGCCACCACCGCGCCGCCCTGTTCAGCACTGCGTGAGGCGGTGCTGGCAAGCTGGCTGGCGCTTTGGGCGTTTTCTGCGTTCTGTTTGACCGTGGCGGTCATCTCTTCCATAGAAGAAGCAGTTTGCTCGAGCGCGCTGGCTTGTTCTTCAGTACGCGAGGCAAGGTCAATATTGCCGCTGGCGATTTCGCTGGAGCTGGTGGAAATTTGATTGCTGCTTTCGTGAACCAGATGAATAACCATCGTCAGCTGCTGGCACATGGTTTCCATCGCCGCCATCACGCTGTTTCGGTCCCCGTCGCGCACCTTAACCTCGCGGGTCAGGTCACCGCAGGCCACGGCGTTTGCGATTTCGGCCACTTCGCTCGGTTCCCCGCCCAGAGAGCGGAAAATCGTGCGGTGTACCCACCAGCCAACAACCAGCAGCAGCAGCACGGCGGCACCGGAGCCAATCAGCTGCCAGCGGGTTGAGATGTCGTTGCTGTCCCTGGCGTTTTCAACCGCGTTATCGGCATATTGGTCGGAGGCCTTAACAAGCGACTCGATCCCTTTTTGATGGGCAAAAAAATCTTTATCTGCGGCTTTGAGTTTTTCAAACAGCGGCGTTGGTGCGCCAGAGCGAATCAGCTCCACCAGCTCGTTGGCGTCTTTGATCATCGCCACTCCGGCCTTGTACTGCTCGCCGAGCAAGTTGTCCTGTAATTCCGGGGGGAGAGTGGTTTTCCAGTAATCCACACGCTGGTGCCACTGGCTGCTCAGGCGTTTGATTTCCGCATCGGCCTGGTCAACGTTCAGCGTGCCTTCTACCACGCGGGACAGCACCAGCCGCAGCTCAATAAGATAGATAGGCGCGGGCTTAATGTCCGACATTAAATCCTTGGCCAGCAGGCCGCTTTCGGTACTTTGCGCACTCCGGTGACTGCCGTACAGAGAAATAGCGGTAACCAGAGCAGACATCAAAATCGAACAGCAAATTAACAACAACAAATTGTGAGCCAGTGATTTCATTTTGCCTCTCCTGTTATTTTGAAAAGTTATCGGCGAGGAAGAGGGGAAACTTTGCCGCCTGATGCCAAAACCACAGGGTTAATCACAAATTTAGGCTAAAAAAGACCGATTTTTTATTTTTAAAATAATAACTTAGCAAAACTATTTGTTAAATCTATAAGCGAATGATTTAACCCTGCTTTAACTAATACAATTTTTGCATATGTAATGCAGGATTAAGTATTGGCGAGGGGAGAAAGCTTATGCGAGCGTAAAGGCATAGCTCGCTCACAGACGGGATAACAAGGGAAATCAATGGCACAGGTAAAGTCTTTATCTAAAAAAACTGCACACAACACAGCGCGCGGCAAAACCGCTCTTGCCTCTCTGGTTCTGGCCCTGTCCGGCCTGACCTCCGCCGCGGTCCACGCAGACCAGCTGGCGGATATCCACAAGGCTGGGGTAATCAAAGTAGCGACATTTGACGCTAACCCTCCGTTTGGCTCCATAGATGCCAAAACGCACGATATCGTGGGTTATGACGTTGATTTTGCTAAAGCGCTGGCAAAAACGCTGGGCGTAAAGCTGGAACTGGTGGCCACTAACCCGGCAAACCGTATTCCGCTGTTGCAGTCCGGCAAAGTGGATTTGATCGTCGCGGATATCACCATCACGCCCGAGCGTGCTCAGGTCATCGATTTCTCCACACCGTACTTCGTGACTGGGCAGCAATTCTTGGTTCCGGTTTCCGGGCCGGACAAGCTTGATGATTACGCCAAAGGGCGTGTGGGTGCGGTAAAAGGCACCACAGGAGAACAGGCGCTTCAGCAACGTTTCCCGTCAATTCGAGTGCTTTCTTATGACGATATCCCGCTCGCCTTTACCGCTCTGCGTAACGGCAACGTGCAGGCGATAACGCAGGACAGCACTATTCTTGCCGGGCTGCTGGCCGAAGCGCCGGATAAGGCGAAGTTTAAAATTCTGCCGGACCTGCTGAGTAAAGAGGAGATTGGCGTCGGAGTGAAAAAGGGAGAGCCAGCCTTGCTGAAAGCCGTTAACGACGAGCTGGTGAAGCTGGAACAGAACGGCCAGGCAGAGCAAATCTACAACGCCTGGTTTGGCCCGGACAGCAAAACGCCACAGCCGCGCAGCTTTAAAATTGTAGCCAAATAATATGTTTAAAAGACCGCCTCATTTGTCCGCAGCTTCGGCTGCGGATTTTTTGCATCTGGAGTCCGCCAGCGTGGAGTTTCGCAAAGCCAGTAAAAGCTATGGCGATAATTCCGTGCTGCGCGCGATAGATCTCAGCATCACGCCGGGCGAAGTGGTGGCGATTTGCGGCCCTTCCGGGTCGGGAAAATCCACGCTCATCAGGCTGATTAACCAGCTTGAAACGCTCAGCGATGGCGATATTTATATCGACGGGAAACCCACCCGGCGGCTGAGCGGTGCCGCGCTTCGCCGCCTGCGTAGCCGGATCGGTTTTGTCTTCCAGCAATTCAACCTTTATGCCCATTTAACCGCCGAGCAAAACATTACGCTGTCGCTGACTCATGTGCACGGCTGGAGCCGCGATAAAGCGCGTGAGAAGGCGCTGGCGCTGTTAGCGCGGGTGGGGCTGGCCGAGAAAGCTCATCACTACCCGGCGCAGCTTTCCGGCGGGCAGCAGCAGCGCGTTGCTATTGCCAGGGCGCTGGCCTCTTCCCCGCAAATCATCCTGTTTGATGAGCCAACTTCGGCGCTGGACCCGGAGATGATAGGCGAGGTGCTTCAGGTGATGAAGGATCTTGCTCACAGCGGCATAACCATGATTGTGGTCACGCATGAGATGCAGTTCGCCCGCGAAATTGCCGACCGGGTGGTGTTCATCGACGGCGGCGAAATCCTCGAGCAGGCGGCTCCGGCTCAGTTCTTTCGTTCGCCGCAGCACCCGCGGGCGCGCCGTTTTCTGCAAAAGGTTCTCGACCCGCTGCATGCGGATGCAAGGGATGAGTGATGAACAACTATTTTGACTGGGCCGGGGTGCTGACCGGCGCGCCGCGCGAGTGGCTTATCTCCGGCGTGCTGACTACCGCCTGGGTTACGCTTGCCGGGAGCGTAATTGCCACGCTCTGTACCTTGTTGTTGCTAGGGTTGCGGCTGGCGGGCGGGCGTTGGGGGCGTTTTATCGCCGCAGGCTGGGTGTCTATTTTCCGCAATACGCCGCTGCTGGTGCAGCTTCTTTTCTGGTACTTCGCCGCGTGGAACGCGCTGCCGCAAAGCTTACGCTGGTTTATCAACGACGATCACAGCTGGTCTCAGCTGCCGGGAGGCGTCTGGTGGCTGACGCCTGAATTCCTCTGCGCGGCCTGGGGGCTGGGGCTTTTTACCTCCGCATTTCTGGTCGAAGAGATCCGCAGCGGGCTACAGGCGGTGGGGAAAGGGCAAACCGAGGCGGCGCTTTCGCAGGGTTTTTCCGGCTGGCAGCTGTTCCGCCGCGTGCTGCTCCCGCAGGGCGTGGTCAACGCCTGGCAGCCGGTGGTCGGCCAGTATCTTAATTTGATGAAGCTCTCTTCCCTGGCGACCGGCATCGGCTTTGCCGAACTCACGAGTCAGGTGCGCAGAATCGAAAGCTACAACGCACATGCGCTGGCGGCCTTTGCCGTCGGAACAGTACTTTACCTGCTGTTGGGGCTGGTTATGAGCGGACTGTTTACGCTTTTTGCGCCGGGCAAGCACAGGCGGGAAGGGCAGGCTGCTTTAAAAGTGGAGGTGCAGCATGATAGCTAATCTGACCGTTATTTCGGATAACCTCGACTATTTGCTGTGGGGGCGAATGGCGCAGGGCGAGCCGGGGGGCGTGCTGTTAACGTTGTTGATGGCGGCCGGTGCCGGAGTGCTGGCGCTTATTTTCGGGCTTTTGTTCGCCTGCTTAGCCTGGCGTTACGGCGGAGTGGTGCGCAGAGTCTTGTTTATCTGGGCCGATCTTATCCGCGGTATTCCGCTGATCTTCGTTATCTTCTGGCTCTATTTCCTGCTGCCTGCAATCACCGGGCGTGACCTGCCTGGGCCGCTGACCGTCACGCTGGCGCTGGCGTGGTTTACCTCGGCGGCGGTAATGTACACCGCGCTTGCCGCCCTGGAGTCGCTGGCGAAGGGGCAGAGCGAAGCGGCCGTGGCCGGGGGCTTTACGCCGTGGCAGTCTTTAAGGCTGGTTCTGCTGCCTCAGGCGCTACGTAACGCATTGCCGTCTTTCGCCGGGCTGTTTATCTCGCTTATCAAAGATACTTCGCTGGCGTTTATCGTCAACGTGCCGGAGTTAACCACCGTTGCCGGGCAGGTTAACAGCCGGGTGCAGATATACCCGGCGGCTATCTTTATCTTTACCGGGCTGGTGTATTACCTGCTGTGCAGCGCGCTAGCCTGGCGGATTAGTCGCTGGCAGCGCCGCGGAGCTATTGCTTCCCCACTATAAGGGAAACCAGGCCCGCGGCAATCAGCGGCCCGACGGGAACGCCGCGGAACAAGGCGACGCCAATGACGGTGCCTACCAGCAGGCCGCCAACCAGGCCTGGCTGGTTGCCCATCAACGTTACGCCGCGCCCGCCCAGCCACGAAACGGCGATACCCACCACGATGGCAACCAGCGACTTCCAGTGAGTAAAGGAGTGGAGCAGGCTGCTGGCGGGCAGAGTGCCGCTGGCAATGGGCGCCATCACGCCGATGGTGAGGATAATAATCCCGACGGTCAGGCCCTGTTTTTCAATCCACGGGAAAAAGGTACTGAGCGGCGTAACCCGCACGATGATAAGCACGAGAATGGAGACGACGACCGTGGTGTTGTGGCTAACAAAACCCAGCCCGGCGAGGCCCAGAAGTATTAATAAAGTTGAGTCGAATATCATGAGGTTTCCTTGCAAAAACGAGCCAAAAGAAGATTTTTATCGTTATTCATTTGCTAATGTACCCGCCGCTTTATTTCTTAGCATTCATCATTTTGTCATTTTTGGTGTTTAATAATTGACCGATGTAATGGCTAAAGGCGGCAAGGCGATGAACGATCCTGCGTTTTTCGATACGCTCTGTATTACGGCAGTATTCCTGGTGATAGCTTCGGCGCTGGTGATGTCGGTACTTTATCTCGAGCGCCGCTGGTAGCTATGCCGTGCGGTGAAAATCCACCAGCTCGGGTTCGGCAATACGAAGGTAATCCTGCGCATTCATTACTACTGATTTTTCCAGCAGCCCGGCGTTAAAGGCTATTTCGTCGTAGCGCTCAAAAATAGACGGGTCTGCCACCAGTTTAAGCTGAGGATGAAAGCTGAACGGGGGGATAGCACCAAATACGCAGCCGGTTAGCTCATCCACTTCCGCAGGGCTTGCCAGCGAGGCCTTCAGCCCGCCAAGATGCTGCGCCAGCAGGCTTAAATCGGCCTGTTTATCTGCCGCCAGAATCGCCAGAACGTGCAGTTTCAGACCGTTGCCTTTCACCTTACACACCAGCGCTTTTGCCCCCTGACCAAGTTCGGTGCCGCGAATAGCCGAGACTTCCTCGCACTTGCCTGCCGCAACGTGGCTGACCACCCGATAACGAGCCTGATTCTCCTCCAGCAGGTTAACCAGCTGCTGATGAACCTTTTCACCTTTGATTTCGGTTGTCATTGCCTGCCTCTGTATAAACATTTTGTCCAGTATTCGATGTTTTATCTATTCAGGATGATAAATGCCGCAGGTCTGAAAATCCAGCTGGTAGCGTTCTCTTTTCATTGTCTTCGATTCTTTTAAAAGGGGGGGCTGTGAATATATACAGTGATGTCGGCCAGTTTCAATGCCTGAATTGGTAGGGTGACAGCGGGGGAGAGTTGGTGGAGAAGGAAGAGTAAAGGCCGTTGATGATCGGCCTTTACTTTGTGTGATCGCTAAATGGCGTTGGCCATGCAGTTGGTAATAATGTTTCCCAACGCTTTCTAAATATCATCCATGGTGTGGCCGACCACAATTTCCAGGGCGTTGCGGTAGACATCGCACATCACAACATCGTCGGTGGTTTCCAGAGCCTCCACCAGCCAGATGATAATGGCTTTGTTAGAAACAGACTTATTGGCAGACAGAATGGCCGTTATTGCCTGAGAAATAGCCGCATTCTCCTCGGCATGCCGATCTCCGGCGCTTCTGATGTAGTCGGTTAATGCTTTGTCAGAAAGCCCGGTATGCATTTCAGAGGTATTGGAAATTAGCTGTGTCATAGTCACTCACCGTTTTTCAGTTATTGGCCATGGGCCGCTAGTGGACATTTTTTGCGTTACGCTGGTTAGTCTCTACCGCTATTGAACGCGCTTCTTTTTCTCTCTTTCCCGCCGAAACCCGGGAAATATTGCCCTCAATTTCTTCGATAATTTTTTGCAGCACTTTGCGCCGCCGTGTGTCTTGTTCGGATATAAACATCGCCTCTAATTTGGCGACTAAGGCGCGAGTATTTATTGCGCTGTTACTTTTGAGCAGGGATAAAGCTGCCTCACCGATCATCTCGTCCGTTAATTGTTCATCATCGCTTCTCTTCACGTCTTTACTCCTGATTTCCTCGCCAGTATTTGGATAAGTGCTGGCATGAAGTCATTAGCCGGAGCCTGAGAATGAGGAAGAACTCAGTATTTGCAACACTGTGGCTTATCCCCTGTTGGGGGGCACAGACCACTAATCTGGTGGAACTCCGGTTTGGCCATCACGTTAGCGAGTGAAAAGCATGCCCAACAGCGCCTGATAATGCTTTTCTTCTTCGGGTTCCGAAACCTTGTCCAGGCGCGACAGTAATTTTGTACAAATCGCTTTTCTGTTCAAATTGCGGCCATCGCTAAGAATTTCTAGCACGATCTGCCCCATGGTCTCCTGCTGAGAGAGAGGGATTGCGTTGCTGAAATAACGAGCAATATCATTTTCTGCCGTGTTCTGACCGGGCATAAAAGTGTTCTGTCGCATAAGCCGCTCCTGTAATTTAAACTTTGCAAAATGTTAACTAAGTTATGCAATTGCTATAAAAACTGTACACAAAGGTGTATTACTTCGCTTGCTATTTTTTGATTAAAAGTGCTATTTGTTATTTATCAGTTAGTTATTTTTGGTTTTGTTTAAATTATTTGTGCGTCAACTTGTACAGGATAAACTCAGGGGGAATGCAAAAGAAAATGCGGGATGTTGTTCAATTGTTTAGGTTTTGTTGGGTTTGTGGCGACGTCTCAGCGGCTATCTGTTAAATTATTAGCTTATCCTTCCGCAGGGAACGCTCATGCTCACGACTATCATCTATCGCAGCCATATTCACAGCAGCACGCCTTTCGAGGTCTTGCAGGAGATGGTTTATGCCGCAAACGCTAAAAATATTGACGCGGATGTGACGGGAATACTGCTTTTCAACGGCACGCATTTCTTTCAACTGCTGGAAGGCCCTGAAGAATGTGTAGATAAAATTTATCACGCTATTTGCAAAGACAGCCGCCACTACAACATCGTTGAATTGCTTTGCGACTACGCGCCAGCCCGCCGCTTCGGGCGAGTGGGAATGGAGCTTTTTGATTTAAGAGAACACGATAAACACGATGTATTACAGGTCGTTCTGGAAAAAGGTACCAGCCGGTATCAGCTGGCCTATGATGACCGTGCTTTAAGTTTTTTCCGCACCTTTATCGAATCGACTGAAAAAGAAAATTATTTTGAGATCCCCCAACGCGGCACGTGGGAATTTGTCGTTGATGCGCCAGATAGCGGAGCTTCCGGCATGGATGACCCGCGTGCAAAGACTGTTTTTCAGCCGATTGTTGACCCCATGGCGCGCTCGGTAGCGGCGATTGAAGCATTAACAGCGGATGCGGTTTTATCACCTGACTCCGGCAATGAAGATATGAATGACAATCTTTACCTGCGCGATCTGCTGAATGCTAAAGCGGCCTTTGCCGCAGCACAGGGTGCGAATATTGGCCAGCAAACGCTATGCATCAACCTTCTGGCCATGACCCTGGTGATAATCCCCGGGACCGTAGAACAACTGCTAGCGGAAATTGAGTCTAACAAGCTTGTACCCGAGCAGGTGGTGATTGAATTTACCGAAAGTGAAATTACTCCGCATATTGGCGCCTTTACCGAAGCCATCAGGCAGCTTAAATCCGCAGGTATCAAGCTGGCGATAGATAATTTTGGTGCCGGTTTTGCAGGGCTTCAACTGCTGGCACAGTTCCAGCCCGAAAGACTCAAAATTAACAGAGAGCTTATTCGGGATATTCATAAAAGCGGGCCGCGGCAGGCTATCATACTGGCGATTATCAAGTGCTGCGCCTCGCTTGAAATCGCGGTCTCTGCAACCGGCGTTGAACAACCGGAAGAGTGGATGTGGCTGGAGGCGGCGGGGATTTCTCACTTCCAGGGTAACCTGTTTGCTAAACCCTGTGCCGGGGGCCATTTTGCGATTGCCTGGCCGGAACGACAGGCCGAATTGTGATGTCTGTCGAATACCCTGCCTGGCAGCCATTTAATTTTTTCTTGTACAACACCGGAAAAAATTGTACACATTGAACAGATTGACGGGTGTTTTAATGGAAGCATGAGAACTGTGTACGGGGAGGGACACTATGGCCTATTACACTATCGGCGATGTAGCAGAGCGATGTGGAATCAACCCGGTCACGCTGCGTGCCTGGCAGCGCCGATATGGTTTGCTAAAGCCTCAACGTAGCGAAGGCGGTCATCGGCAGTTTGATGATGCGGACATTCAGCGCATTGAAGAAATTAAATACTGGATGAGCAAAGGCGTTTCCGTGGGCAAAGTGAAAGCCCTGCTTGAGCGCACCCACGTTCCCGAAGAGCAGCTGTGGGTGACGCTGCAAGAAGAAATGATGCTACTTCTGCGAAAGGTTAACCCCGCAAAGCTACGTGATAAAATTGTTGCTTTGAGCCGGGAACACAGTGCAGATCTGCTTATCGATAATCTTTTGTTACCGGTGAGAAATAAACTCAGCCAGGATGAATCTACGGCCTCTTTGATGTGCAGCCTGCTGGATGGCGTGTTGATAAGGCACTGCGCACAATGCCTGACAGAAGGGCAAAGCCAAAGTGGGGAGGAGGTGCTGCTCATCGGTTGGCAAACAGACGACCGAACAGCGTTGTGGCTTGAGGCGTGGCGTCTATCCCGCAGAGGTATGCAAGTTAACGTGCTTGCGGAGCCTGTTGAAACTTTTCGCCCGGAGCTTTTTCCGGGGCAGCACATTTTTTTGTGGATGGGGAAAGCGCTATTAGAAGAGCAGCAGCATCAGCTCGCTCACTGGAAACAGTGGGGATATGACATCGAACTTCATCAATAAACGGACGTAAACTTAATTCATTTTATCCGTCCCGTTCCTCTGCCATTGATAAAAAAGCCGGTGATTCACCGGCTTTCGGTTTTATGCTAGCCATGAGCATCGCTGGTTTGCTTTTGAAACAGTTCTCGGAATACAGGATAGATATCATCCTGATCGCGAATATGCTGGATAGCAAAGTTATCAAAGGTGCTTTGCAGGTTTTCATATTCACGCCACAGGGTCTGGTGCGCCCTGCGGGTGATTTCTATGTAGCTGTAATAGCGCACTACCGGGAGTAGTTTTTTCGCCAGTATTTCGTGGCACAGCGGCGAATCGTCCGCCCAGTTGTCGCCGTCCGATGCCTGCGCGGCGTAAATGTTCCACTGCGCCGGATCGTAGCGCTCCTGAACCACTTCATCCATCAGCTTCAGGGCGCTGGAAACGATGGTGCCCCCGGTTTCCTGCGAATAGAAGAACTCGTGCTCGTCTACCTCTTTGGCCTGCGTATGGTGGCGAATATAAACCACTTCCACGTTTTTGTAGGTCCGGCTCAGGAACAGGTAAAGCAGAATATAGAAGCGCTTCGCCATATCCTTGGTGGCCTGATCCATCGATCCTGAAACGTCCATCAGGCAGAACATCACCGCCTGGCTGGAAGGCTCCGGGCGTTTTTCGTAGTTTTTGTAGCGTAAATCGAAGGTGTCGATAAACGGCACGCGGGCGATTTTTTCCCGCAGTTCGGCTATCTCTTTGCGCAGGCGTTCTTCTTCCAGCAACTGGGCCGGCTCGCTGCGGCTAACGGCTTCGAGACTCTCTTCCAGCTCATGTAGCAGGCGGCGCTTACCGGCGCTCATCGCCGTGCGGCGGGCCAGAGAGTTTTGCAGCGAACGAACGACGCTGATGTTGGCCGGAACCCCGTTTGAGGTAAAACCGGCGCGGTGTGATTTGAATTCCGTTATCTGCCGGTGCTGATTGCGCTTCAGGTTCGGCAGGGCGAGATCCTCGAACAAGAGATCGAGATATTCATCTTTGGAGATCTGGAATACGAATTCATCCTGGCCTTCGCCGTCCTGGCTTGCCTGGCCCTGGCCGCTCCCACCGCCACCTCCGCCGCCCTGAGGGCGTTCGATGCGGTCGTTTTGCACAAAGTGGTCATTGCCCGGGTGGACGCGGTGACGCAGGCCGCCGCGCCCCTGATGAAACATAGGTTCGTTGATATCTTCATTTGGAATGGAGACGGACTCACCGCTCTCCACGTCGGTAACCGAACGCTTGTTAATGGCCCCGGAGATCGACTGTTTAATTTGCGCCTTATAACGACGCAAGAAGCGCTGGCGGTTGACCGCGCTCTTGTTTTTGCCGTTAAGCCGCCTGTCTATAAAGTAGGCCATAGTTCCCCCAACTGCTTATGCCAGGTGCGCAAAGGGACCACGCCGCCCGGCGTGGTCCGCAGCAAACTCCCTTAAGAAGACTTACGCACCCGCAGATACCATTCGCACAGCAGGCGAACCTGCTTGCGGGTGTAGCCTTTCTCCATCATACGGTCGACAAAATCATCGTGTTTTTTCTGCTCGTCGGTGGAGGTTTTGGCATTGAACGAGATAACGGGCAGCAGCTCTTCGGTGTTCGAGAACATTTTCTTCTCGATAACCGTACGCAGCTTCTCGTAGCTGGTCCAGTTCGGGTTGCGACCATTATTATTGGCACGGGCGCGCAGCACGAAGTTCACGATTTCGTTACGGAAATCTTTCGGGTTGCTTATCCCGGCCGGTTTCTCAATTTTCTCAAGTTCCGCGTTCAGGGCTTCACGGTCAAACAGCTGGCCGGTGTCCGGGTCGCGGTATTCCTGATCCTGGATCCAGAAGTCGGCGTAGGTCACATAACGGTCAAAAATGTTCTGCCCATATTCCGAGTAGGATTCGAGATACGCGGTCTGGATCTCTTTGCCGATAAACTCCGCATATTTCGGGATCAGGTAGCCTTTCAGGTACTCGAGGTATTTCTCGGACTGATCCTGAGGGAACTGTTCGCGTTCGATCTGCTGCTCCAGCACGTAGAACAGATGCACCGGGTTGGCCGCCACTTCAACGTGGTCGAAGTTGAACACGCGGGAGAGAATTTTAAAGGCAAAGCGGGTGGAGAGCCCGTTCATCCCTTCGTCCACGCCTGCGTAGTCGCGGTATTCCTGGTAGGACTTGGCTTTCGGGTCGGTGTCTTTCAGGCTTTCACCATCGTAGACGCGCATTTTTGAGTAGATGCTAGAGTTTTCCGGCTCTTTCAGGCGCGACAGGATAGAGAAGCGGGACAGCGTTTCCAGCGTGCCTGGAGCGCAAGGCGCATGGGACAGCTCGCTGTGGTTAAGCAGCTTCTCGTAGATTTTGATCTCTTCCGAGATGCGCAGGCAATAAGGCACCTTGACGATGTATACACGGTCAAGGAAGGCTTCGTTATTCTTGTTGTTGCGGAAAGTCACCCATTCCGACTCGTTCGAGTGCGCCAGGATTATCCCGTTGAACGGCAGGGCGGAGATACCCTCGGTGCCGTTGTAGTTTCCTTCCTGAGTGGCGGTCAACAGCGGGTGCAGCACCTTAATGGGCGCTTTGAACATCTCGACGAATTCCATAATCCCCTGGTTGGCACGGCACAGTGCGCCTGAATAGCCGTAGGCATCAGGGTCGTTTTGCGCATGGTGCTCCAGCTTACGGATATCAACTTTACCGACCAGGGCGGAGATGTCCTGGTTGTTCTCATCGCCCGGCTCGGTTTTGGCAATAGCGATTTGGGCAAGAATAGAAGGCCAGACTTTCACCACGCGGAATTTGGTGATGTCGCCGCCGAATTCGTTAAGGCGTTTTGCCACCCACGGCGACATAATCGTGCCGAGGTAGCGGTTAGGGATGCCGTACTCTTTTTCCAGAATATTGGCATCTTCCTGCGGATTGAACAGGCAAAGAGGATGGTCGTTCACCGGGCTGCGTTCGCCGTTGGCGCTCAGCACATAAATCGGCACCCGCTGCATAAGCGCTTTCAGGCGTTCCGCCAGCGATGATTTACCGCCGCCCACCGGCCCCAGCAGATAGAGGATCTGTTTCTTCTCTTCCAGGCCCTGGGCCGCATGTTTCAGATAGGCAACAATCTGTTCGATGGCTTCTTCCATGCCATAAAATTCTTCAAAAGCAGGATAGCGGGCAACCACCCGGTTCGAAAAGAGACGGGACAGCCGTGGCTCTGTGGCAGTATCCACCATCACTGGCTCACCAATGGCCGTCAATAGCCGTTCTGCCGCGTTGGCATAGGCACTGCGATCTTGTTTACAGATAGCAAGAAATTCCTGCAGTGTGAACTCTTCGTCCTTGGCAGCTTCATAACGCTGGCGATAGTGATCGAATATATTCATGGCATGCCGTCCTTTCGTTTTTTAGCACAGGTTAAAGAGCCGTTGGAATGTGTAGTAGAGGCTCCCCGGAAGACGTCTGCTTAAGTTACAGCAACCCTTATGCCAGGTTGATGACGGGCATCAGCGCTGCTTTCCTGGTCGTTCGTCTCCCTAAAATAAAGCGTAGATGGCATTTGCAAAACTTGCATACGGCCGAAACTCAATTTCAATGACATATCAATAACTCATCATAAAAATTTCGCTTTTGAGATAAGCGAGGGAAACACCGTTCATGCCGCTGCCATAAATATGAAAACCTCCCGTCATCGAGTTACGGGATGTTTATGGGTTGGTTAAAGGTTGAGATTAAGTAAATTATTTGGGATGAGAGCCAAGGGCGGTTAAACTTCTTCGGCTGATTATTTGATTAAAGGACTGAAAGGATTGTGACCAATTTCAAACTTCTCGCATTAGGCGTGCTGCTTGCTTCTTCCGTTACCGCGGCTCACGCTGAAGGGCCGTGGTCCGTTGGTGCTGGTGCTCTGGTATCGCCAAACCCTTATAAAGGTGATCAGAACCGCGTTTATCCGGCTCCTTTGTTTGGCTATGAAGGGGAAAACTTCTACTTCCGTGGCTTCAACGCGGGTTACTACCTGTGGAATGACGAAGCGGACAAGCTTTCCGTTACCGCTTACTATTCGCCGCTGCATTTCAGGCCGAAAGACAGCAACTACGACAGCATGCGCGCGCTGGACTACCGCCATTCAACTGTGATGGCCGGTCTTTCCTGGGTGCATAACACCGATTACGGGTTCCTGCGTACCGTGCTTGCCGGGGACATCCTCGACAACAGCAACGGGATCACCTGGGATACCGCCTGGCTGTATCGCTACAATGCTGACCGCTTAACTCTGACTCCTGGAGTGGGTGTGACGTGGGACAGCAAGAAGCAGAACGATTACTACTACGGCGTAAGCGGCAAGGAATCTGCCCGCAGCGGCCTGAATGAGTACGACGCGGGCAACAGCTGGTCGCCGTATGTTGAGCTTTCGGTTAACTACAAGCTGACCGACGACTGGAATATCTTCGGCATGGGGCGTTATGTGCGCCTGTCTAAAGAAGTGACCGACAGCCCAATGGTTAACAGCAACTGGACCGGCGTTCTGCTGACCGGGGTTAACTATAGCTTCTAATTGGTGCAACTAACGCACTAAAACGGGGCGATTACGCCCCGTTTGCTTTTCTGTGGTGCAGGGGCTAAATCTGTTGCCCCGCGCTGGTGAAAGGTAGCTTAGCCTTTCTTCGCCACGCTGATGGTCTGGCTCAGGCGAGTTGGTTTTTCCGCAGCGGCTTTCTGCTTTTTAGAAGCACAGGCCGTTTCCACACAGACGAAGGTTTTGTAGCCGTCGTCCGGCATATCGCCCATTGAAACGGAGAGCGCCGGGCCAGGGTTCCAGCCGACGACGTTATAGTGATGGTGGTGAACCACGTTCAGGGTGCGCTTCAGGCTGCTTGCGTCGTGGATAACGCTGCACTCTTCCGGCTCCAGGTAGAGGCGGTCGGTACGGTCAGGGAAGGTCTGCACGCCGTCGGTCAGCTGACCTGCGGTTTCGTTCAGCACTTTATCAATATATGGATTACCCAGCCCGCTGACTTTCACATCGGCAATGTCGCCCACGTTGAAGTAGGTATGCAGGGCGGAGGTGGTTTCGAATTCGCCGTGGGCTTCCAGCTCAATTTCGCAGGTTTTGCCCAGCTTGAAGCGCGCGTACAGCGTGAATTCGTGCGGCCACAGCTTCAGCGTTTCTTCGTTATGATGCAGTTCAAAAGTCAGCACCGCGCCGTTGGCGTCTTCATTATGGGCGCTGAGCGTCCAGGGTAGATTGCGGGCAAAACCGTGTGCCTGAAGGCCAGCTTGCTCAGCCGGGCCAAACCACGGCCAGCAGATAGGCACGCCGCCGCGCAGGGCTTTACCTTTATGGAACGGGGTAATGTCGCTCAGCCACAGCACTTCGTCTTCACCGGCAGGCTGCCAGGAAAGCAGGTGTGCACCCTGAAGCGCAAAAGAGGCGCGAACCTGAGGGTGGTCAACGACGATGACGTCGAGCTGATCCTGCTTGCGCAAAGAGAGGGCGGGGCTAATTTGTTCGATAACCGGAAGGGCAAAAATTTTAGTAATCATTGGCTCAACCTTATTATTTCCCGGTGCACGTTCGGGTTAAGGCCAGCTGCGGCGTTAACCGAAAGGTGGGCGAGGGTGGAAGCAATAAAAAAGGGCGACATGCGTCGCCCTTTAAAGGATTAATTACTCATCTCAACTTATTTGGAGATGTGAGCAATCAGGTCCAGTACTTTGTTTGAGTAGCCAGTTTCGTTGTCGTACCAGGAAACCAGTTTCACAAAGTTGTCGTTCAGTGCGATACCAGCTTTAGCATCGAACACGGAAGTGCAGATTTCGCCGTTGAAGTCGGTAGAAACTACGTCATCTTCGGTGTAGCCCAGAACACCTTTCATGGTGGTTTCTGAAGCAGTTTTGATTGCTGCTTTGATCTGCTCGTAAGTTGCTGGTTTTTCCAGACGAACGGTCAGGTCAACAACGGATACGTTAGGAGTAGGAACGCGGAACGCCATACCGGTAATTTTACCGTTCAGTTCTGGCAGTACAACGCCTACCGCTTTAGCAGCACCGGTAGAAGAAGGGATGATGTTCTGAGCTGCGCCGCGGCCGCCGCGCCAGTCTTTGTGAGACGGGCCATCAACGGTTTTCTGAGTTGCGGTGGTAGCGTGAACGGTGGTCATCAGGCCTTCAACGATACCGAAGTTGTCGTTGATAACTTTAGCCAGTGGTGCCAGGCAGTTGGTGGTGCAGGATGCGTTGGAAACGATATCCTGGCCAGCATATTTTTCAAAGTTAGCGCCTTTAACGAACATTGGCGTTTTGTCTTTGGAAGGACCAGTCAGAACCACTTTTTTCGCGCCAGCAGCGATGTGCTTACGAGCGGTTTCGTCAGTCAGGAACAGACCAGTTGCTTCAGCAACAACGTCAACGTTCACTTCGTTCCACTTCAGGTTAGCCGGGTCACGTTCTGCGGTAACACGGATAGTTTTACCGTTAACAACCAGGTGGCCGTCTTTAACTTCTACAGTACCGTTGAAACGACCGTGAGTTGAGTCGTACTTCAGCATGTAAGCCATATAGTCAGCGTCTAACAGGTCGTTGATTGCAACGATTTCGATGTCAGAACGTTCCTGTGCAGCACGGAAAACGATACGGCCGATACGGCCAAAACCGTTGATACCTACTTTGATAGTCATATATTCCACCAGCTATTTGTTAGTGAATAAAAGGTTGGCTGTAAAATTACAAAAACCTTACGCAGCGTCAAGCGGAATCGTGTCAATCATTGCGACAAATCAATCCTGTGGACATGCTTTGTACGACTGAACGCCTCACACTTCCTTTTGGGCTAAAGTCCAAATGGGGACGATGCGGGGGATTTTAAACGCCAATTCCAACAAAAATGTGATTCACGTCACGTTTTGTGCCGTGCCAGAATTTCAGGGCTAAGTTTAGAACAAAAACCAGCACGGTGTTGTTAATTTTTTGTTAGAATAGCGCCGTGAGCTGTCCCAATTGAACTGACCGAGATGTACACCTATGTCTAATCAATTACCCCCTGATTCAAATAAGAAAAACCTCAGCGAAATGCAGTATTACGTGACCCAGAAGCACGGCACTGAACCCCCATACTCCGGGCGGTTACTGCATAATAAGCGCGACGGGATTTATCACTGCCTGGTCTGCGATGCGCCGCTGTTTCTTTCAGAGAGCAAATATGACTCCGGCTGCGGCTGGCCCAGCTTCTATGAGCCGGTGGACCCGGACGCCATCCGCTACCTGACCGATAACTCCCACGGTATGGAGCGCGTTGAGATCCGCTGCGGCAGCTGCGATGCGCACCTTGGGCACGTCTTCCCGGACGGCCCGCAGCCTACCGGCGAACGCTATTGCGTGAACTCCGCCTCTATGAGCTTTACCGACGGGCAAAACGGCGAGCAGGTTGACGGTTGAAGAATCGATTCAGCTAATTATTCCTCTGTGGGGTGAAAAATGAGCAATCTGGATGATATGTTGAGCGTGATGACGCCGGAAATTTACCAGCGTCTGGCGACGGCGGTAGAGCTGGGTAAGTGGCCCGACGGCGTGGCGTTAACCCAGGAGCAGAAGGACAACAGCCTGCAACTGGTGATGCTGTGGCAGGCGCGCCACAATACCGAGGCGCAGCATATGACCATCGACACCAGCGGCCAGATGGTGATGAAGAGCAAGCAGCAGCTGAAAGCGGATTTCGGCATTGAGCCTGCTCCGTTTGTCACCATGAAGCTGCAATAAGCAAAAAGGGAGGCACCGGCCTCCCTTCTTTTTCCAGGTTAAAAGTTACTTCGCGTGCTTAATGCCCAGCGATTCGGCGAGTTGCTTCGCCAGCTGGTTGTTATCATCCGCGCCGTACTCCCAGAACATCGCCCCGCCAAGACCTTTCTCTTTGATGTACTCGGCTTTGATTTTCACCGAGCGCGGATTTTCATAAGAAATCGCAAACAGCGGTTTGCCTTCAGCAGACTTCAGCGTCAGGTATGGCACCTTCGCGTCGTCGTCCCACTCTTCGGTAAAGCGCTTCTGCGGATCGTTCAGTATCTTCTTCACCAGATCGTTGTATTTAACGTAGGTGTCTTTCGTCAGATCCACGCCCAGGGCGGTTTTGAACAACTCAAGCTCCCGCTCGCCAAAATAAGGCTGGGTCACCGGGTTTTTCTGTGCATCCGGTTTTGACCAGTCAATACCCGGTTCGACGGCACGCTTAGGCACGCGGCCATAGAAGCCAATGCCGAGGTTCATTTGCTGCGGCTTCAGCCCGGCTGCCAGATAGTTATTAACCACGAAGTCCGCACTGTACTTATCAGCCTCGGCAACGGTTGGCCACTTTTTCGAGTCGTAAAGGTTGGAGTTGAAATACTGCGTGCCGTACGCCATGTCGTAGGTCATCAGGTTGATGTAGTCCAGCAGGGGGGCGATAGCTTTCACATCCACCCAGCTTTTTGGGCTTTCGGCATTTGCGCCAACGGCAATAGTTACCAGCTTTTTATCGCCCACCGCATGGCGCAGCTCTTTGAGCAGGGCGGTGAAGTTGTCCCTGTCTGCATCCAGCTTATCGACCAGCCCCCAGGCACCGTTCACCGGGAACTCCCAGTCGAGGTCGATACCGTCCAGGCCGTAGCGGTCCATCACTTCCTGAACAGAGCGGATAAACACCGCGCGGTTTTCCGCAGAGGCGGCTGCTCCGGAGAAGCCGCGAGCGCCCCAGCCGCCAACGGAAAGCAGGACTTTCAGCTGCGGATTCTGCTTACGCAACACCGGGAGTTTTTCCAGGTCGGCAATGACTTTAGGCGAGAGATAAATCTGGTGCAGTTTTGACGCGTCTTTTTGCGCTTCGTTCGTTTCGCCTTTCTCGTCGTTATAAATCAGGCCAAAGGAGTAGTTAAGGTGGGTAATCTGGCGTACGTCGAGCTTATTGATATCGCCGCCAGGCCCGGCGGTTACGTCGCCGCCGCCGTTAAAGTAACCCACGGAAAGCAATGATTCAGCTTGCGCAACGCCGCTAAAGGCTAACGACACCGCGGCCACAATGGGCAACAGTTTACGTGTGAATGGCATAATGATTCCTCTTTGACGGGTACAACATAAAGCTTCCCGGCCACGCAGAGCACTGACGAAAACGGCGGAAAGCGAAATCAGCTAAACTGCTGAATAAATTCATTGATTGTGATTATGAGAGCGCTCCCAGGATAGGGCGAGCAAAAAAAGCTTAGATTGTGAGCGGAATCGCTACAAGAATGCGGGGCGGTGGATCGCCCCTGGAATTATTGGCGGGTGGATTACTGGCAGGTAAAGTCTGCGAGGGTCATTAACGTTGCGCCGGCAACCGCCATATCCTGGAACGCGAACAGGCTGTCCTGCGGCTGTATATTCACGCCACGGCAGCCGTCGGTAATGACCGTGACCTCGTAGCCCAACTCCAGCGCATCCAGCACGGTAAACTTCACGCAGTAGTCTGTTGCCAGACCGAGGACAATAAGCTCCGCGATGCCGTGCTCACGCAGCCATTCGTCCAGCCCGGTTTTCTGCCGATGGCCGTTATCGAAGAAGGCGCTGTAGCTGTCAATCGCCGGGTTTTCACCTTTATGCACGATTTTGTCGATAGCTGAAGCGTTCAGCAGCGGATGCAGCCGGGCGCCTTCGCTGTTTTGTACGCAGTGATCGGGCCACCAGGTTTGTGCCAGCCCGTCCAGCTTGCCCTGGCCGTAAGGCTCCACATTTTGAACGCTGGCAAAACTGCCGTGGTTTGCCGGGTGCCAGTCCTGGGTTGCAACAACGCTTTCGCCGCGCGCCTTAGCCAGCTCGATTAACTGGTTCGCGATGTCGATAGTGCTGTCGCCCTCGGGGACGGCAAGCGAGCCTCCGGCGCAAAAATCATTCTGTAAATCAACCAACAATAAAGCGCGCTGCTTCATGGCAACTCCTTATTCGTCCGGCGTTAACTCGCCGCGCAGGTTCAGAGGCATGGCCTCGCGGATTGCCTGTGCGCCCAGCCCCTGGCTCAGCAAATAGTGCAGCTTGGTCAGGGTGGCTTCAACCGTCATGTCTGAACCGCCAATAACGCCTGCCTGCGCCAGCGCGTTGCCGGTGGCATAGCCGCCCATATTGACTTTGCCGGACATGCACTGCGTGAGGTTAACCACCACGATACCGCGCGCGCTGGCCTCCTGTAACTCTTTAATAAACGCCCCCTGCTGCGGAGCGTTGCCCACGCCGTATGAACGCAGGATCAGCGCTTTTACCGGCTGGCGCAGGAAATTGCCCACTACATCGGCGGAAATTCCCGGGTAGATGGTGACCACGCCAATGGGCTGAGGGGTTATCGGGTGAACAATCAGCTCGCCTTCACCGCCCGGCGCAGGCGGCGTATTCAACTTGCGGATGTGGATCCCGGCTTCCAGCAGCGGGGCAAGGTTAGGTGAAGCAAATGCGTCGAAGCCATCGGCATGCGCTTTGGTGGTACGGTTTCCGCGGTAAAGACGGTTGTTGAAGAACAGCGTCACTTCGTTGATCGGGTAGTTCGCCGCCACATAGAGTGAGTTCAGCAGGTTGATCTGCCCGTCGGAGCGCAGCTCGGCCAGCGGAATTTGCGACCCGGTAACGATAATCGGCTTGCTGAGGTTTTCCAGCATGAAGGAGAGCGCCGAGGCGGTGAACGCCATGGTGTCCGTGCCGTGCAGGATAACGAAGCCGTCGTATTCGTCGTAATGGGCTTTGATATCGTCGGCAATGTGCTGCCAGTCTTCGGGCGTCATGTCCGAAGAGTCCATCAGCGGGTTGTATTCGTGAATGGTGAAGTCAGGCATTTCCGGGCGATGGAATTCGGGCATCATCGCCAGCTGGCGCTGCAGGTGGCCGGAAACGGGGATATAGCCGTGTTCAGAACGCTGCATACCGATAGTACCGCCGGTATAGGCAACGTAGATGGATTTCTTTTGCATGGGGTAGCTCAACGCTTTCGATATTTGCGGCAGAGTATAGAGAGGATGGCGGAAAAAAAAAGCCCGGTTTAACCGGGCCGGGGATTCTTATAAAGTTCATTGTCCTAAATAAATCCGAACATCGGTCTAATAAAAACAATGAATTGTGTACTCTGGTTTACCCCAAACGGGCGAAAACCACGCTTTTCGGCTGTTTGTCATCAAGTAAAGCCCGGTGTAACCGGGCTTTGTGATTCATAAGCTTAAGTTAACGCACATCGCCACAGGTAAGGCAGAAGGCGTAACGGTTTTGCGGGTCGTTCATGGTGCCGAACTTATCGTTCTGGGCTTTAATCGCCAGCGCGGCATCGGCCAGCGGAGCAGGCAGGTAAGCCTGAATCGCCTGCGGCAGCGCCGCGCGAACTGAACCGGTCATGGCGTTAAACACCATATCGGTAAAGGTTGCGTCATCCTGCCAGAAGGCGAGGTGCCAGGTCTTCAGTTTCGCCAGCTCCGCAGCTTTGGCAACCGCATCGTCAAAGTCACCCAGGCTGTCCACCAGACCGTTGGCTTTGGCGTCTTCCCCGGTCCAGACGTGGCCCTGGGCAATCTGGTCGATTTGCTCCGGGGTCTTGCCGCGTGAAGCCGCCACCAGGCCGATAAAGCGCTTATAGCCGTTTTCAATACTCAACTGCATCATCTGCTGAACTTCAGGTGGCAGTTTTTTGGTAACCGCCACGTCGGCCAGCGGCGAAGTTGAAACGCCGTCGGTATGCACGCCAATGGAGTCCAGCGTGTTTTCTACGGTGTTAATCACGCCGAAGATGCCGATGGAACCGGTCAGGGTGGTTGGGTTGGCGATGATGTAGTTCGCAGGCGTGGAGATCCAGTAGCCGCCGGAGGCCGCCATGCCGCCCATCGAAACGACAATCGGTTTACCGGCATCGCGCGCGGCAACCAGCTCTTCACGGATGGTTTCAGAAGCGGTGACGCTGCCGCCAGGGCTGTTAACCCGGAAGACAATCGCTTTTACTTTCGGGTCAAGACGCGCCTCGCGAATTTGCATCGCCGTGGTGTCGCCGCCGACCTGGCCCGGCGTTTCTTCCCCGTCCATGATTGCGCCGTTGGCAAAGATAACCGCAATGGCCTCACCTTGCTCAACCGGTTTCTTCACGTTGTAGTCGTAGATGCTGGTGTAGCTAAAGTCTTTGTTGGCCTTGCTCCAGCCGAACTGCTTGACCAGCGCCTTATCAACTACCGCGCTGCTCGCCAGCTCGTCTACCAGTTTGTTATCCAGCGCGTATTTTGCCGTGTCGCCGCCCAGCTTTTGCAGGCTGTCCAGCAGCGCCTGAGCGCCAGGGAACACCTGCTGAGCGGTTATCTGGCGGTTAGCCGCTACGGTATTCAGGTAGTTTTGCCACAGTTCGCCAATCCAGCGGCCGTCCGCATCGCGGGCAGCAGGGGACATATCGTCGCGAAGGTACGGCTCAACTGCGGATTTATAGGTGCCGACGCGGAATACGTGCGTGGAAACCTTCAGCTTGTCGAGCAGCGTTTTGTAATACAGCGCGTTGGTGGCAAAGCCGTGCAGGTCAACCGTGCCTTGCGGTGAGAGCCAGATCTTATTGGCGAAACTTGCCAGGTAATATTGGCTCTGGTTGTAGCTGTCGCCCATCGCATATACCGGCTTGCCGCCGTCGCGGAATTCGCGCAGCGCTTTACCGATGTACTGCATGGAAGGCTGATCGGCCCCGGCAAAATCTTTCAGATCAAGCACGATCCCGGTGATATTGCGGTCATCTTTTGCCTGGCGGATCGCATCGACGATGTCGAACAGCGAGTTTTCCTGTAGCCGGTCTGAACTGGCACCCACCAGCTGGCGGCCAATGACGCCCAGCTTGTTGCTGACCGAAGGCTTATCGACCACGACGCCGGTGATGTCCAGGAGCAGCGCGCCGCGGGAAGGCTCCGTCGGCGTGCTTTTTACCTGCATCCAGACGCCGACTCCAACCAGAATCAGCAGGATGAGGAACAAGTTGAGAATAAATTCCCGAATAAAGTTAAGCAGACGCCAGGTCCACTTAAAAAAGCCGCTAATAAATCGCCCAATGGTGCGCATGTATTCTCCATAACCTTCAATAGGGGGATTGACCCGCACGCCGCAATCACTCTGGCTAACGCGGCGAAAGTAAAGGCTATCCTAAAGAGAGGGCGGGGAAATGTCAGCAGGAAATCGGGGTTGCGCTGTAACAAAAACTACGGCTGTGTTAATTTTGTGAATGAAAATCATTTAACAGACTGGTGACAAGCTTTGCACTTTGCCAGCCATTTCATGCAACTAAGGGGCTTTTAAATGGATGCACTTGAACTCTTGATTAACCGCCGCAGCGCGTCCCGCCTGGCAGAACCTGCCCCTGCCGGAGAAGTGCTGGAGAATATCCTGCGGGCCGGTATGCGCGCCCCGGACCACGGCACGCTGCAACCGTGGCGGTTTATCGTGATTGAAGGCGAGGGGCGCGAGCGCTTCAGCCAGCTCTTAGAGAAAGCGGCGATTGCCGAAGGCATGGATGAGAAGGGCGTAGAGAAAGCGCGTACCTCTCCGTTCCGCGCGCCGCAAATTATCGCCGTGGTCGCCCACTGCGATGCTAATCATAAAGTGCCGGTCTGGGAGCAGGTGGTTTCTGCGGGCTGTGCGGTAATGGCGATGCAGATGGCGGCGGTAGCTCAGGGCTTTAACGGCATCTGGCGGAGCGGCATCTGGACCGAAAACGACACGATCCGCGAGGCTTTTGGCGGCCGCGAGCAGGACAAAGTGGTCGGCTTCCTTTACCTCGGCACCCCGCAGCTAAAAGCGTCTACTACCATTAGCGTGCCGGATACTTCCGCCTTCGTTTCCCGCTTCTGAACCTCATCATTTGTTAACCCTGCCGGGCCGTTTCCGACGCCAGGCAGGTGACTCTCTTACTGTTTCTGGTGCTTAGCGAACTCGTCTTTGGCTTTCTGCAATTGCTGCTGGAAGGCCGGGTTAGTGTGCAGGGTTGCCACAACCGCAGAGCCGACCACGCGCGCGGCGTCGATGTCGCTCTGCCAGTGGTAGCCGCAAATTACGCGGCTCTGGCCGAGTTCGAACCCACGCTTGAGGATGTCGTTCTGGCGCTGCGGGTTAACTTCCGCCAGCACCAGCGCGGTGGCCCAGCCGATGGACGTGTGGCCTGAAGGGTAGGAGCCGTTTTTCGACAGCTTATCCTGCTCTTTGGTGTTGCAGGTCGGCACGCCGTAGAAGGCGAACGGACGAATGCGCATGTACTTCTCTTTGGCTCCGCGCGTCGCCAGGTCACCGGCATCTTCAATCATATTGGTCAGCAGCTTGTGCAGTTCAGGCGAATCTTTCTCGGTAATCGGTGAGCCAAAAGCGCCGGAGAAGGCGTTAGCCACGCCGCCGCCGCTGAGGTTGGCGTCTTCTTCCGCCAGCTTACCGCGCTCGGTGGAACGCAGCAGTCGGCCTTTCTCGTACATCGCCTGGTCATTTAAAAAGGCGATGCTGCCGATTTCCGGCGGCGGAGGTAACAGCGCCAGGCTGTCGATGGCCTGGGCGTTTGTCAGGTAATAGAGGTCAGGTTTGGTTGTGGCGTCGTTCCCGGCAAGGGCAAAGGCGGCTGAGGAAAATAAACCGGCAATACAAAAAGCAATTACGCGTTTTTTCATTCTTATTCCTTACTTGCGTTAACAGTCCAGAGAAGTGCCTCCCGGTTGTAACATTTCCGTCATAATTAAGTAAAAGCGGGCGTCGCCAAAATGTGGCGCAGGTTCACAAAACCGCTGGTTTGCCTGCATAGTGAGCAACGGGACGCGAATTAAGATAGACAGACTTACTCCCGGGGCGTTTGAGCGCTACCATATCAGGTACAGAATTTGGCAAAGAAAGGAGATGTTCATGAAGCAAACCGTTCGTTTGACCCAGTACAGCCACGGCGCAGGATGCGGCTGCAAAATTTCCCCTAAAGTTTTAGAAACAATTTTGCACAGCGAGCAGGCGAAGTTTGCCGATCCTAATCTGCTGGTGGGTAATGAAACCCGTGACGACGCGGCGGTTTACGACCTGGGCAACGGTACCGGCATCATCAGCACTACCGACTTCTTCATGCCGATTGTTGACGATCCTTTCGACTTTGGCCGCATCGCGGCGACCAACGCCATCAGCGATATTTACGCGATGGGCGGTAAGCCTATCATGGCGATTGCTATCCTCGGCTGGCCGATCAATACCCTGGCGCCGGAAATTGCCCGCGAGGTCATTGAGGGCGGGCGCTTTGTCTGCCAGCAGGCCGGGATTTCACTGGCGGGCGGCCACTCAATCGACGCGCCTGAACCTATTTTTGGCCTGGCGGTCACCGGCGTGGTGCCGACCGAACGAGTAAAGAAAAACAGCTCCGCCGAAGCAGGCTGCAAATTGTTCCTCACCAAACCGCTCGGTATTGGCGTGCTGACCACAGCCGAGAAAAAATCATTATTGCTGCCTGAGCATCAGGGACTGGCGGCGGAAACCATGTGCCAGTTGAACAAGGTCGGCACCGAGTTTGCCGATATTGCGGGCGTCACCGCGATGACCGATGTCACCGGGTTTGGCCTGCTTGGCCACCTGAGCGAGATGTGTCAGGGCGCGGGCGTCCAGGCGGATGTCTGGTTCGAGTGCGTGCCTAAACTGCCGGGCGTTGAAAGCTACATCGAACAGGGCTGCGTGCCCGGCGGCACTTCGCGTAATTTTGCAAGCTACGGCCAGCTGGTTGGCGACATGCCGGAAGCGTGGCGCAACCTGCTGTGCGACCCGCAAACCTCCGGCGGCCTGCTGCTGGCGGTGCGCCCTGACGCTGAGGCCGATGTTTTCGCCGTCGCGGAGCGTAACGGAATCAAACTCAGCCCTATCGGGGAGCTTAAAGATGCCCGCGCAGGCCGCCCAATGATTGAGATCCGTTAATTTCATGCGGCTGTTTATTGCGGAAAAACCGAGCCTGGCGCGTGCCATTGCAGACGTGCTGCCTAAGCCGCATCGTCGCGGCGATGGGTTTATCGAATGCGGCAACGGCCAGGTGGTGACCTGGTGCATCGGCCACCTGCTGGAGCAGGCGCAGCCGGACGCATACGACGGGCGCTACGCCCGCTGGAACCTGGCAGACTTACCCATCGTGCCTGAAAAATGGCAGCTTCAGCCGCGCCCCTCGGTGACAAAACAGCTTAATGCCATAAAAAAGCTGCTGGCTCAGGCAACCGAAGTGGTTCACGCGGGTGACCCGGACAGGGAAGGGCAACTGCTGGTGGACGAGGTGCTGGACTATTTACAACTGTCCCCGGAAAAGCGCCAGCAGGTGCAGCGCTGCCTGATTAACGACCTTAACCCGTCGGCGGTGGAGCGGGCGATTTCCCGCCTGCGTGCCAACAGCGAATTCATTCCTCTCTGCGTCTCGGCGCTTGCCCGAGCCAGAGCCGACTGGCTGTATGGCATCAATATGACCCGGGCTTATACCATTCTTGGCCGCAATGCGGGCTACCAGGGCGTGCTCTCCGTTGGCCGGGTGCAAACGCCGGTGCTCGGGCTGGTGGTGCGCCGCGACGAAGAGATTGAGAACTTCGTCGCCAAAGATTATTTCGAAGTGAAGGCCCATATCGTCACTCCTGCGGACGAGCGCTTTGTCGCCACCTGGCAGCCGAGCGAATCGTGCGAGCCGCATCAGGATGAAGAGGGCCGCCTGCTTAACCGCAAGCTGGCGGAGCATGTTGTGGCGCGGATTAACGGCCATCCGGCGCTGGTTACCGCCTATAACGATAAACGGGAATCAGAAATTGCGCCGCTGCCGTTCTCGCTCTCCAGCCTGCAAATTGAGGCGGCGAAGCGGTTTGGCCTCAGCGCGCAAAACGTGCTCGATATCTGCCAGAAGCTCTACGAAACCCACAAATTAATTACCTATCCGCGTTCCGACAGCCGCTATCTGCCCGAAGAGCATTTCGCCGGCCGCCACGCGGTATTAAACGCCATCAGCGTGCATCAGCCCGATTTGCTGCCGCAGCCTGCGGTAGATGCAGACCTGCGCAATCGCTGCTGGGACGACAAAAAAGTCGATGCCCACCACGCCATTATTCCGACCGCGCGCAGCAGTTCAATCTCGCTAAATGAAAATGAAGCTAAAGTTTACGGTCTGATCGCCCGTCAATACTTAATGCAGTTCTGCCCCGACGCGGTGTTCCGCAAATGCACCATCGACCTGGATATCGCCGGGGGCAAGTTTATTGCCAAAGCGCGTTTCCTGGCGGAAGCGGGCTGGCGTGCGCTGCTGGGTAACAAAGAGCGCGATGAGGAAAACGACGGTACGCCGCTGCCGGTGGTGGCAAAGGGCGACGAATTGCTGTGCGAGCACGGCGAAGTGGTCGAGCGGCAAACTCAGCCGCCCCGGCACTTTACCGACGCCACGCTGCTCTCGGCGATGACCGGGATCGCGCGGTTCGTGCAGGACAAAGATCTTAAAAAGATCCTGCGAGCGACGGACGGCCTGGGTACAGAAGCGACCCGAGCCGGGATAATCGAACTGTTGTTTAAGCGCGCTTTCCTGGTGAAAAAAGGGCGCTATATTCATTCTACGGAGCCAGGCAGAGCGCTTATCCATTCGCTGCCTGAATTAGCCGCAAGGCCGGATATGACGGCGCACTGGGAGTCAACGCTGACGCAAATCAGCGAGAAGCAGTGCCGCTATCAGGACTTTATGCAGCCGCTGGTGCAGACGTTGTACGAGCTTATCCACCAGGCGCGTACCACGCCGGTGCGCCATGCTTTTAAGGGCATCAAAGCCCCGGATGATGGAAAAAAATCGAAACGTTGGGCCAAAAAAGAAGGAAATGATGATGCCAGTAAAAAGCCTGCTCGCCGCCGCCGTGGCGCTAATGATGAGTCTGCCGGTGATGGCGGTTCAGCACCGTCAGCCTGACGTTGACGTGGTGGTACCCCCGGAAGTGTTTACCAGCAGCAACCAGCAGCAGGCCGCGCCCTGCAACCAGTGCTGTATTTACGAAAACAAAAGCTATACCGAAGGGGCGGTGGTGAAAACCGAAGGTATTCTGCTCCAGTGCCAGCGCGATGAAAAAGTGCTGGGGACTAATCCGCTGGTCTGGCGACGCGTGAAGCCATAAACGCTTTCAGCAGGGGAATATCCGCCGGGGCGAGGGCATAGTTCAGCGCCTCCGGCGGCTCGCACCAGACCAGGGCGCTGTGGCAGTGGGCGGTTAACTCGCCCTGAAAAGCCGCTACATGCCAGGCGTGCAGATGAATTACCCTGCCCGAAATCTCGCGCCGGTGGCTGGCAACATAATCGCCAATGTTTGCCGCAATGCCCAGCTCCTCCAGCAGTTCACGCGCCAGCGCCTCAGGCTGGGTTTCATCCGCTTCCACTTTGCCGCCCGGAAACTCCCAAAGTCCCGGCTGATCGCCATCTTCAGGGCGGCGAGCCAGCAGAATTTTTCCCTCGCGCTCGATAATAGCCGCGACAACATCAAGGTTTTTTAGCATCAGTGTCCATTCTCCGTGGGGCTGGCGTGGCATAATACCCGCCATCAAGGGTTATCTGAAGAGCTGAAGGATGATGGAAAGCAAACGCGCGGCCTGGATTGCGCCTCTGAAAGTTTTGCCAAAAATCCTGCGCCCGATTGTGGCTATGCAGGAAAAACATTTTGGCGCACCGCTGAACCCAACCCGCTGGTGGGGAAGGCTGCCGTATTTATTCTGGCTGGTGGCGCTGTTTGTTGGTTTTCTTGAGCGGCGGCGTGCAAAACTCGACCCTGTCACCCGTTCACTGGTGATGACCCGGGTGTCACAGCAGTGCAGTTGCGAATTCTGTATTGATGCCAATAGCCTGAGACTTGCCGAGCGTAGCGGCTCGCTGGACAAAGTGCTGGCGGTGGCGAACTGGCGGGAAGAAACTTGCTTTAGCGAACAGGAGCGCGCCGCGCTGGCCTATGCTGAAGCGGTAACGGCCACGCCTCCGGCAGTAGGAGACGAGCTGAAAGAGACGCTCAAAAAGCATTTCAACGAGCAGGCGCTCACCGAGCTAACCGCGCTGATTGCCTTCCAGAATCTCTCTGCCCGCTTCAATGCCGCGCTGGATATTCCCTCTCAGGGTTTATGCCCAACGAACGGGAAAAAATAGATGTTCGACAGCTACCTGCATCCCCGAATCAAGCCTGCATTAAATCGTATGGCGGGCGTTCTCGATAAGCCTGCGATTACGCCAGATGCCGTTACGCTGGCGGGTTTCGTTATCGGCCTGCTGGCGTTGCCGTTTCTGGCGCTGCACTGGTACGGCGCGGCGCTGGCCGCGATTCTGGTTAACCGCCTGTTTGATGGCCTGGACGGCGCGCTCGCGAGGCGAAGAGGGCTGACCGACGCGGGGGGCTTCCTGGACATCGCGCTGGATTTTCTGTTTTACGCCCTGGTACCGTTTGGTTTTATCCTCGCAGATCCGGCGCAAAATGCGCTGGCGGGTGCATGGCTGCTGTTTGCGTTCATTGGCACCGGCAGCAGCTTCCTCGCCTTTGCCGCGCTGGCGCAAAAACACAACATCGCCAACCCCGGTTACGCCCATAAATCATTTTACTATCTTGGCGGGCTGACCGAAGGCAGCGAAACCATTCTGCTGTTTGTGCTGAGCTGCCTGTTCCCCGGCTGGTTTACCCTACTGGCGTGGGTATTTGGCGCGTTATGCTGGCTGACGACGCTGAACCGCATCTGGAGTGGCTATCGGACGTTGAAGCGGATGGGAGGCCCCTCTTTATAAGGGGATCCACAGAGATGCCCTTGTCCCCTCAGCTCAGCAGACCATTACAGAAGGGGGAGCTGCCATTTATGCCAACCCGGAGGTAATTCCGTTCACGCAATATCCCGCTGCTTATGTAGCTCCCGGACTCGTGAACGTCTCAGGGGAGTCACCGTCACTCCCCCGAGACCCCGGACTCCCGGCGAGATAAATCGCCGCAAGCGGTAAACCTCCATTTTATCTCCCAGCCCCGGGTCGGCTGCGATGCGTTCCCGACGCTCACAGCCTCCGCCCGCTCCCGGCGTCCGGACCCTGGTCAGTCGGAGAGAAAACGGAGGCGATTTAAGCCGGAACAACGGCCACGCTTTTGTCTCTCAGCCACATTCAAACCCCACGTCGCGTTAAAACTAAAAGCCACGATCTTGTTCCCGGCGCCGGGGGCTGTCAGGGGGAATGGCGTATTTCCCCCTGACACGTTCACCGTTCGCGGCAGTGACAGAGATAATCTGCTGTGCGGGTGAACGGAACAACTGCGGGCTGACAGATTTCCCTCTGATAGAGGGTAGAGTGAAGGTTACTCTGGCTTACGTTCCCCGCTAACAACCGGGTTTTTAGGATCGGCGCTCCATTCATACCAGCCGCCGTCGTACAGGCTGACGTTCTTCCAGCCCATTGCCCGGGCATACATCAGCGTTTCCGAGGCGCGCCAGCCGGTGCCGCAGTAGAAGGAAACCTGTTGCTCCGGCGTGATATTCCACTCTTTCCACATCGCCGCTATGTCGCTCCCGGTGCGCATTGTGCCGTCCGGGTTGTGGAAATCTTCCATATGCGTGGAGTCCGAACCCGCGTGGCCCCAGCGTGCGCCGGCGATTTCACCTTTTGGTTTGATGTAGCTGTAGCCGCTGGTGGTGCCGATAAACTCAGGCCAGGAACGAATGCTGACCAGCGAGGCATCTTTGCGGTGTAGCAGGGCTCGGGCCTGCTCCATGTCCAGCACCAGCTGCGGCTGGCCGGGGATGGCGGCCCCGAAATCAGGTGCCGGTTCGACCTTCTCAGGCAGCCCGCGTTCAACCGGTAAATCAGCCGCGCTCCAGGTCGTCCAGCCGCCGTCCAGCAGGCGAACATCTTTCACCCCGGCGTAAAGCATGATCACCGCTACGCGCGCCGCGGCGTAGACATCGCGCCCGTACAAAATCACCGTTGTGTCGTGGCGGATGCCGTGTTTTGCCAGCATCTCTTTGAGTTTCTGGTCAGAAACTTTGTTCCACAGCGGCTCGCTTTCCACCTCTTCGGTATTGATATAGTCCGCGCCCGGAATATGGCTGAGCAGGTATTTCTTCGGCTTGCCCCAGCCCGCTTCTATAACCTTCCAGTCGCCAGCAGGAGCGGCAGTAACCGGCTTTTTATTCTGTAAATCATGGAGCCACCGGGGGTAAACCAGCTGTTCAAAATGTGCCAATTTTTGCAGGCGGGAAGGCTCTTTCAGGCCATCTGCGAGCATCGCAACGTGGCTGAAGCCCAGTTTTTCGAGGCGGTTTTTTACCGCCTGAGCGTTATCGCCGTAAAGTGCAATGAGGCTGGTTTTATCCAGCTGATGCTGTTTCACCCACTGCCCGAGCTGCTCATCGTTCATCAGCGTAAGCCAGCTGGCTGAAAGATTGAGCGCGGCCGGTTCATGCCCGCCCGTGTCGTTAAGCGACTGAGGCCAGCCGTTGTAAAACGCGCTCGGGCGCGTATCGATAACGGTGCCGCTTTCAGCTTTTACGCTGGCGAAGTTAAGACTGGAAGGCATAGCGGCGGCGAAGGAACATTGTGACAGCCCGGCAAGCAGCAGGGCGGTGGTTAACTGAGAAACACGTTTCATCTAATAACCTGAAGGATAGCAAAAGAGACGCCATTCTATTCACCCCCGGTTCTGGCTTCTTTGCGATATCTCATGTTCGGTTCCTTAAAGCCGGATAACCTGGCTGCCCGCTGGGATATCCTGAGGATCGTGGGTGACCAGCACCACCGGCAGCCCCAGACGTTCGGCTTCCTGCCAGACAAATTGCCGGAATGACTGGCGTAGCGGCAAGTCCAGCCGGGAAAATGGCTCATCCAGCAGCAGCGCTTGTGGCTCGGCCAGTAACGTGCGCAGCAGGCTTATTCGTGAACGTTCGCCGCCGGAAAGCGTAGCCGGATCTCTGCGTTGATAGTTTTCCAGGCCAGCACTCTCCAGCGCCTTTGCCACCAGGCTTTGCCGGTGCAAACGCCCCTTTGCGGCCGCCGGAAGCGCCATCATTAAGTTTTGCTCGACGTTAAGATGGGGAAACAGCAGCGCATCCTGAAACAATATCCCCGTGCGGCGGCGCTCAACCGGGAGCGTCTCTATCCTGCGCTGGTTAAGTAGTAGCGTTCCGCTGGCGCTAAAGGGCGGGTGTAAATCCCCGACCATCCAGTTTAAAAATGTTGATTTCCCGGAGCCGGACGGCCCCATAAGGGTGACGACTTCGCCTGCGGCGACCGTAAAACTGATGCTCCCGAGCAGCGGAAAATCGTCTTTAAAAATGGAGCAATCTTGCACGCTGAGCATTAGCGTAATCCTTTTCGATAGAAACCGGCCAGGCGGCTTAGCTGGGCCGTGGCGATAAATACCAGCAGCGGAAGCAGGGTTTGCAGTAGCGCCTGGATAGCAAATTGCTGCGGATCGCCGCCGCTGCTGAGCGCTACGGCCTCGGTAGTCGTCGTGGTAAAGCGCCCCGCGCCCGCATACAGCGTGGGGAGATATTGTGCGATGCTTACCGAGAAGCCTACCGCCAGAGCCGCCAGCAGGGGGCGAATCAGCAGGGGGATTTTTATCAGGCACAATATTTTGCCGCGTGACCAGCCAAAAGTTCTCGCCGTAAGCACTGAACGAGCGTCTATGCCCTGCCAGGCGGGGCGGAGAATAATCAAAGTATAGGGCACGACCCAGAGAAGATGGCTCCAGATAAGCGCGCCCGGGCTGCCTTCCAGCCTCAGCCTGAGCAGCAGCTGATATTGCCCTGCGGCCAGAGGGAGCGCGGGAAGCAACAAAGGAAGCAGCAGCCAAAAATCATGGTGCCGCTCGCCGCCTTCCAGCCACAGCAGCACGATAATGACCGCAAGCAGGGCGCTGACCAGCCCGGCAAAAAGGCTGGTAATGAGCGGCGAAAGCGCGGCCTGCTGCCAGCCGCCCAGGGAAAAGGCTTCGGGGAACAGCGCCGGGTAAAACCATCCTTCCGCGCAGGACCATACGGCTAAAATAGCGGCGGCACACAGCCCGATGAGCGATAAGGTTCGGGCCAGGATACGGGCGAAACAATTGAGACTGAAATCGCTACGCCGCCCGGAGAAATGCGCGCCGGTTTGCCTGACCAGGCTCCACAGTAAGCGCCCGCCAAAAATAAAACCGCCCAGCAACAGCAGTAAAATGCAGGATGCCGCCAGGCCCATTGCCTGCCGTTGGGTATCGCTGTCGGTCAGCCATTGCCAGGCCAGCACGGCGAAGGTCGGCGGATTATCGGGGCCGAGTATCAGCGCGACGTCGACAACCGAAAGGCTATAAGCCGTAATTGCCACCAGTGCCCAGCCAAGCCGGGGTAACAGCTGCGGCACCAGCACCCGCAGGCGCGATTGCAGCTCGCCGTAGCCGAGGGAGCGGGCGACGGTTAGCTGCTGGCTTATCCGCTGCGCTCCGAGCTGAGCGCCCGCAAACCACAGCAGAAACCAGGCCTCTTTCAACGCCAGCATCAGCCCCAGGCCCACGCCGTAATTATCCGCTGACAGGGAGAGGCCGAGCGCCCTGGGCAGCCAGCCGCCATCCGCAAACAAAAAGTAAAAGCCGCTGGCAAAAGCCACGTGGGGAAAGGCCAGCAGCGGCGGGAGGCGGCGAAGATAGCGTTGCCAGCGCTCTCCCGGATAGAGGCCGCACAGAATAATTAGCGCCAGCAGCAGCGCCCCGGAAACGCTAATTAAAGTTGAGACAAGCGTTGTCTCCAGCGCCTCGGTCCACTGGGAGTCGCGCCATAAAGCCAGCCATATTTCGCCCGCCAGCAGCGGTTTCGCCATTAAAACGAATCCGGGCAACAGCGGCATAAATACGATGCCAGCCGCCAGCCATGCCGCGCAGGCAAAGCCCTTTTTCATCGGGAACCGTAACGCCGGAGCCAGGCCTGCTCAATCGCCGTCACCCAGGCTGCATGAGGTTCTGCGAGGAACGGCACCGGGCGCTGGCTGCGCGGTGCCAGTTTTTCCAGCTGTGTTTTTTGGGCGGCGGGCAGGCTGCTGCTATCCAGTACGCTTGCGTCCCCCCAAACGGCGGGATCGGCCTTGCGGATTTGGGCTTCCGGCGACATCAGAAAATTCGCCACTACCTGAGCGCCCGCTTTAGCGCTGCTGTTGGCCGGAATAGCAACAAAATGCACGTTCCCCAGCATGCCGTTGTTAAAGCCAAACGAGCGCGCAGAAGCCGGGAGCTGGCGGCGGCCGATCAGGTTGTCAGCGTGGGCCGGGTTGAAGGTCAGGGAAAACAGAAGCTCGCCGTCGGCTAGCATGCGATCCATCCTGGCCGGGGTTGGCGGGAAGCTTTTTCCTTCGCGCCACAGGTAAGGGTGAAGCTGGTCGAGATAGTGCCAGAGCGGGGCGGTAACCTGCTCAAAAGTCGCCGGATCGGGCGCGGCCTTCAGCGTATCGGGCGTTTTGGTCAGCACAATCAGCAGTTGCTCCAGGAACGCGGTGCCGGTGAAATCCGGCGGACGTGGGTAGCTGATTTTCCCTGGATTAGCTTTGGCAAACGCCAGTAGTTGTAAGGGCGTTTGCGGGAAAGCGGGCGTGCGCTGCTCGTCGCCGATAAACATCAGTTGGGCGCTGCCCCAGGGGGTTTCTGAGCCGTCAACCGCGACGGAGAAATCTTCCCGCACCGGTTTTTTGCTGTCCACATAGCGCCAGTTGGGCAGGGTTTCGGCCCAGTTTTCGCTGAGCAAGCCCGCCTGCTTGAGCACGCTAAAGTTTTCGCCGTTCACCCAAAGCAGGTCTACCGAGCCACCGTTTTTTCTTCCGGCGGCGGCCTCGCTCTGAATGCGCCTCACCGCATCTGCGGCGTCCGCCAGCTTGACGATTTTAAGGTTCACGCCGTAGTGGGTTTTTACCTCAGCTTTTACCCAATCCAGATAGCTGTTTACGGCGGGGTCACCGCCCCAGGCATTGAAGTAAACCGTCTGGCCATTTGCCTGCTGGCTGAGGTTTTGCCAGCTGCCTTGCCCGGCCATAGCTCCGAAGCTGGTCAGCGTCAGGGCGAGGAGTAAGGCTCTTATTCCGGGAGCAAAAAGTTGCAAGATAAAGTCCTCAGTACGTTATTTAGCGGTTCGCTTTACCAGCCAGCGCGAAGCCAACGGCAGCAGACCGAGCAGGGTGAACATCAGCATCATGCCCGGAGAGACAATATCCCGCAGGCTCTCAATCTGGCTAAGCTGCCTGCCGGTATTGATATACACCACGATGGCGGGGAGCATGCCCAGCAGGCTGATAAAGGCATAGCGCGTGATGCTAATCGGCGTCAGCCCCATTAATAAGTTCACCAGTACAAAAGGGAAAACCGGCGTCAGCCGCAGCGCAAAGAGATAATGCCCGCCGTCGCGTTCCACCCCCTGATTCACTCTCTCCATCATGCGCGAAAAGCGCCTCTGTACCCAGTCGCGCAGCAGGTAGCGGCTGAGCAGCATGGCGACTGTCGCACCGCAGGTTGCCGCCGTTGCGACGAGCAGCGTACCGAACGCCAGGCCGAATAATGCTCCGCCCATCAGCGTGAGCAGCGTTGCGCCGGGGATAGAAAATGCCGCAATAAGAAAATAGCTGATGAAGAAAGCGCTCGCTGCCAGAACGGGATGTTTGGCATGCCAGAGCGTGAGCTGAGCCTGAGAGTGCTGGAGCGCCGCCAGGCTTAGGGTTCCGGGAGGCAGCCAGACCAGAAACAACGCCATAACAAGCACCAGCAGCAGGAAGATGATTTTACGCACGCGTCGTCCTTGCTTCTCGCCCGATGGTATCCATTTTTATCTTCTCTGTACTTTAAAGGCAGGGAGTATAGCGGAGTGTTTGAGGGGTTGAGGAGGCATGGTTTTCACAACTTTCCCGCTTCTTGAGTTATGTCATGAAGCGGGCAAAAAGCGGATACAGGCTTATACATTTCTGCACGCACGCCTGCGCTCAGCCCGGGCGTTTAGTTTGCTTTGGACATTTGTTTAATCAGCCAGTGGGAGACCAGCGGCAGCAGGCCAATCAGGGCAAAAAGCAGCAGAATGCCGGGAGATAAAATATCCCGCAGGCTCTCTATCTGGCTAAGCTGGCGGCCGGTGCTGATGTAAAGCACGATGGACGGCAGCAGTCCGAGAAGGGTGATAATAGCGAAGCGGGCGGCGGAGATAGGCGTCAGCCCCATCGCCAGATTAATGATTGAAAAAGGCAGTACCGGCACCAGCCGCAGGGCAAACAGATAGTGCGTAATATTGCTTTTTAAACCCTGGTTCAGCTTTGCCATCGTCGTTGAAAACCGGGTTTGCACCCAGTCATGCAGAAAATAGCGGCTCAGCAACATGGCAACGGTTGCGCCGCTTGCCGCCGCGGTCGCCACCAGAGCTGTCCCTTCTATCAGGCCAAACAGCGCGCCGCCCATCAGAGTCATTATCCGGGTGCCGGGAACGGAAAGGGCGGAAATCAGGAAGTAGCCGAGGAAAAAGGCGCTCATCACCAGCGCCGGGCGCTCGGCATGCCAGAGCGCGAGCCGGGCGTGATATTTTTGCAGCGTTGCCAGGCTGAGCGTGCCCGGCGGCAGCATAATGAACAGCAAGAGCAGCAGCGTGGCCAGCAGCAAAAACAGGAATTTACGCATTCTGTTCGCTCCTCGTCAGGGTAATAAACCGCATCTTGCTGTCCTTTTCAGGTGACCATTTGAGCTTTAGTATTCCTCTTACAGCTTAAACTGCGCCCAAACAGGCGCGTGGTCGGACGGTTTTTCCATGCCGCGGATCTCGTAATCAATGCCGGTTGCCACGCAGTGCGGTGCCAGTCCCTTGCTTGCCAGCAGCAGGTCGATACGCAGGCCGCGGTTATCGTCAAAGCCTTTTGAGCGGTAGTCAAACCACGAGAATTTATCCTGTGCTTCCGGGTTCGCGTGGCGATAAGTATCTACCAGCCCCCAGCCGAGCAGGCGTGCCATCCACTCGCGCTCTTCCGGCAGGAACGAGCATTTGCCGGTACGCAGCCAGCGTTTGCGGCTATCTTCGCCGATACCGATATCCAGATCCGTTGGGCTAATGTTCACATCACCCATAATCAATACCGGATTTTCCGGGTTTAACTCGGTTTGCAGGAAGTTTTGCAGATCCTGATAAAACTTAGCTTTGGCCGGGAATTTGGTCTCATGATCGCGGCTTTCACCCTGTGGGAAGTAGCCGTTGATAACGGTAAGGTTGCCAAACGGCGACGGGATTTCCGCCATGATAATGCGGCGCTGGGCGTCTTCTGCATCGCCAGGGAAGCCTTTGCGCACCGAAATTGGTTTTTCTTTGGTCAGGAGCGCTACGCCATAGTGGCCTTTCTGGCCGTGGTAAAAGACGTGATAGCCGAGCTTAGCCACATCTTCCAGCGGGAACATATCGTCATGCACTTTGGTTTCCTGCAGACCGATAACGTCCGGCTGATGCTGTTCCACGATGGCTTCAAGCTGATGCGGACGGGCGCGCAGGCCGTTGATATTAAAAGAGACAAATTTCATAGTCGCTGCCAGGTTGTCAGGTTAATTGTTGCAGGATGGTAGCAGAAAACGGCGCGTGTTGCTGCGTTGTGGGCAATCGCTGTCATAGGCGCGCAGGGCGAGCGAAAATAAAGCAACAATTGCACCAAAATTGATCCATATGCGCAAAAAGGGGGCGAAAACGGCAGGCAAATCCCGAAGGCGATCACAATTCCAGCATTATATTTTACCACTGCATAATATTTCGTGTTTTCGTGTCGCGATTCAGGCATCACGTTAAAACTATGCACTTTCTATTCATTTTTTATGAATAACGCTAATTCCTAACTCGTTGATTTTTCGTTTCACCCCTCGGTTTATGCAATTTTAGCGCTGGCTGGCACGAAGCCTGCAATCTACATTTACAGCGCAAACACTCAATTATTTAACATTTAATAAACTTTTTGTTTACCGTGAGGGGTCACTATGTCGCAGTCAATTACACGCCAAAATTTCGACGAATGGATGATGCCGGTTTACGCCCCTGCGCCTTTTATTCCGGTACGCGGCGAGGGTTCCACGTTGTGGGATCAGCAGGGTAAAGACTACATCGACTTCGCGGGCGGTATTGCGGTTAACGCCCTGGGGCACGCTAATCCAGAATTGCGTAAAGCGCTGGAAAGCCAGGCGGCGAAGTTCTGGCATACCGGCAACGGCTACACCAATGAGCCGGTTCTGAAGCTGGCTAAACAGCTTATCGACGCGACATTTGCCGACAAAGTGTTCTTCTGCAACTCCGGAGCAGAGGCTAACGAAGCCGCGCTGAAGCTGGCTCGTAAATACGCGCATGACAACTTTGGGGCGCAAAAGAGCGGCATCGTGGCGTTCAAAAATGCGTTCCATGGCCGCACTTTGTTTACCGTTACCGCCGGCGGGCAGCCTGCATACTCCCAGGACTTTGCGCCATTGCCGCCGCAAATTAACCATGCGGTATTTAACGAACTACAATCCGCCCGCGATCTGATTAATGATGATACCTGCGCGGTGATCGTGGAGCCGATGCAGGGTGAAGGCGGCGTAGTACCTGCCACGCCTGAGTTCCTTCAGGGGCTGCGCGAGCTGTGCGACAAGCACAATGCGGTACTGATTTTTGATGAGGTGCAAACCGGCGTGGGCCGCACCGGCTCGCTGTACGCGTATATGCATTACGGCGTAACCCCGGACGTGCTTTCTACCGCAAAAGCGCTCGGCGGCGGCTTCCCGATAGGCGCTTTGCTGGCGGGCGAACGTTTTGCCAAAGTGATGACCGTGGGCACCCACGGCACCACGTATGGCGGCAACCCGCTGGCGTCCGCTGTGGCGGGGCGCGTGCTTGAAATTATCAATACGCCTGAAGTGCTGAACGGCGTGAAGCAGCGCCACGAATGGTTTGTGGAGCGCCTGAATCACATTAATCAGAAACATCAGCTGTTCAGCGAAGTGCGCGGTCTGGGGCTGTTAGTCGGCTGCGCGCTGCGGCAGGAACACGCCGGTAAAGCTAAACTTATTTTGCAGGCCGCCGCGCAGGAAGGTCTGATGATGTTGATAGCCGGAGCCAACGTACTGCGTTTTGCCCCGGCGTTAACCGTCAGCGAGGCGGAAGTTCAGCTCGGTCTGGATCGCTTTGAACGTGCCTGCGAACGCTTCCTTGCGGGAGTCTCATCATGATGGTTATCCGCCCGGTTGAAAGAGGCGATCTGTCGGGGCTGCTTGCGCTTGCCGGGAAGACCGGCGGCGGGCTGACCTCGCTGCCCGCTGATGAAAAAACGCTGGCCGACCGAATCGAACGCTCGCTGCAAACCTGGCAGGGCGGGCTGCCGAAAGGAGACCAGGGCTATGTTTTTGTGCTGGAGGATTCCGCCAGCGGCCAGGTGGTCGGCATCTGTGCGATTGAAGTTGCCGTCGGGCTTAATGACCCCTGGTACAACTACCGGGTCGGCACGCTGGTGCATGCCTCTAAAGAACTGAATATCTACAATGCGCTGCCGACGCTGTTTCTGAGCCACGATCACACCGGAAGCAGCGAGCTATGCACGCTGTTTCTTGACCCGGCATGGCGCAAAGAGGGCAACGGCTACCTGCTGTCTAAATCGCGTTTTCTGTTTATGGCCGCCTTCCGTGAGCGGTTTAACGAGAAAGTGGTCGCCGAGATGCGCGGCGTGATTGACGAGCACGGGCATTCCCCGTTCTGGGAAAGCCTTGGCAACCGCTTCTTCTCGATGGAGTTTGCCCGCGCCGACTATCTGTGCGGCACCGGGCAGAAAGCTTTTATTGCCGAGCTGATGCCGAAGCACCCGATTTATACCGACTTTCTGTCTAAAGAAGCGCAGGCGGTTATTGGTCAGGTGCATCCTCAGACTGCACCAGCCCGCACCGTGCTTGAGGCCGAAGGGTTCCGCTACCGCAACTATGTGGATATCTTCGACGGCGGCCCGACGCTTGAGTGCGATATCGACCGCGTGCGTGCCATCCGCAAAAGCCGCCTGCAAACCCTCGCTATCGGCCAGCCCGCGACGGACGAACTGCCGCTTTGCCTGGTTGCCAACGAAAATTACCACCAGTTCCGTGTGATGCTGATTAAGGCTGACCCGAAAGGCGAGAAACTGGTGATTGATGCCGCCACCGCCGATGCGCTGAAGTGCGCCAGCGGTGACACCGTACGCGTGGTGCGCCTGTGCCCCGAGGAGAAAAAAGTATGACTAACTGGATCAATGGACATTGGGTTCCCGGACGCGGCGAAGCTTTATTAAAACACAACCCGGTAAACGGCTCGCTGCTGTGGGAAGGGCTGGTGGCCGATAAGGCGCAGGTGGAGGAAGCCTGTAAAGCGGCGCGAGCGGCTTTCCCCGGCTGGGCAAAACGCCCGTTTGCCGAGCGCCAGGCGATTGTTGAGCGCTTTGCTGCGCTGCTGGAAGCGAATAAAGAAGCGCTGGCCGAAACCATTGCCCAGGAAACCGGCAAACCGCGCTGGGAAGCGGCTACTGAAGCTACGGCGATGGTGAATAAAATCGCTATATCGATTAAATCGTATAACACGCGTACCGGCGAAACACATTCCACCCTGCCGGATGGCGCGGCAACGCTGCGCCACCGCCCGCACGGCGTGCTGGCTGTCTTTGGCCCTTATAATCTGCCGGGGCACCTGCCGAACGGTCATATCGTGCCGGGGCTGCTGGCCGGGAATACCATCATCTTTAAGCCGAGTGAGCTGACGCCGCGTATTGGCGAGCAGGTGATGAAGCTTTGGGAAGAGGCGGGCATACCTGCCGGGGTGCTGAACCTGGTGCAGGGCGGGCGTGAAACCGGCCAGGCGCTCTCCGCCCAGACGGATCTTGACGGCCTGCTGTTTACCGGCAGCGCGGGCACCGGCTACCAGCTTCACCGCCAGTTTGCCGGGCAGCCTGAGAAGATCCTCGCCCTGGAAATGGGCGGCAATAACCCGCTGATCGTTGAAGATCCTCAGGACATCGACGGCGCCGTTCATGTTGCTATCCAGTCTGCATTTATTACCGCCGGGCAGCGCTGCACCTGCGCCCGCCGTCTGCTGGTGAAGCAGGGCGCTCAGGGCGATGAATTTATTCGCCGGCTGGTAGAAGTTTCAGCCCGCCTGCAGCCGGGCGAGTGGGATGCCATGCCGCAGCCGTTTATCGGCGGGCTGATTTCGGTACAGGCCGCAGAGCGCGTGCTGACGTCCTGGCAGGAGCACCTGGCGCGCGGCGGCAAACCGCTGCTGGAACCCAAAATGATCTGCCCCGGCACCTCGCTGCTGACGCCCGGCATCGTCGATCTTAGCGGCGTGGGTAACGTGCCTGATGAAGAAGTCTTTGGTCCGCTGCTGGCGATCTACCGCTATGAGAGCTTTGACGACGCCATCCGCATGGCTAACAACACCCGTTTTGGCCTGGCAAGCGGGCTGATTTCGCCTTCGCGTGAGCAGTTCGACCAGCTGCTGCTGGAGGCTCGTGCCGGGATTGTGAACTGGAATAAACCGCTGACCGGGGCGGCCAGTACCGCACCGTTTGGCGGAGTCGGGGCTTCCGGCAACCACCGGGCAAGTGCCTGGTATGCGGCAGATTACTGCGCCTGGCCGATGGCTTCCCTGGAGAGCACCGGCTTCCCGCTGCCGCAAACGCTTAGCCCGGGGCTGGATTTTAGCCGCGAGGAGCAGCCATGAAGAAAGCGCGTGAAGCCAATTTCGACGGACTGGTGGGCCTGACCCACCATTACGCCGGGCTGTCGTTTGGGAATGAAGCCTCCACGAAGCACCAGTTTCGCGTTTCTAACCCGAAGCTGGCGGCGAAGCAGGGGCTATTGAAAATGAAGGCGCTGGCGGATGCCGGTTATCCGCAGGGCGTGATTGCCCCGCAGGAGCGGCCAAATGTCGGCGTGCTGCGCCAGATTGGCTTTAGCGGCAGCGACGAGCAGGTAGTAGAGCGGGCGGCTCGCCAGGCTCCGCAACTGCTGTCTGCCGCCAGTTCGGCTTCTTCTATGTGGGTGGCGAATGCCGCCACCGTTGCGCCCTCCGCCGATACGCTCGACGGCAAAGTACACCTGACGGTTGCCAACCTTAATAATAAATTCCATCGCGCCAGCGAAGCGCCCACGACGGAAAACGTGCTACGTGCGATGTTCCGGGACGGCAGGCATTTTAGCGTTCACGCCGCGCTGCCCCAGGTTGCGCTGTTCGGCGATGAGGGTGCGGCAAACCATAACCGCTTCGGCGGGGAATACGGCGAACCGGGCACGCAGCTGTTTGTTTACGGGCGCGAGGCGATGCAGAGCGGCCACGCTCCTGCTCGCTACCCGGCTCGCCAGACTTTAGAGGCCAGCCAGGCGGTAGCGCGTTTAAATCAGGTGCGGCCGGAGCAGGTTATTTTTGCCCAACAGAACCCGGCGGTTATCGACCAGGGCGTGTTTCACAATGACGTGATTGCGGTTTCGAACCGGCAGGTGTTGTTCTGCCATCAGCAGGCGTTTGTTGACCAGCAGCAGCTTTATCGCCAGCTGGGTGACAAAGTGCCGGGCTTTTGCGCCATTGAAGTTCCGACGAGCAAGGTTTCAGTTGCCGATGCGGTAGCCACTTATCTATTTAACAGCCAGCTGCTCAGCCGCGATGACGGCGGTATGACGCTGGTGTTGCCGGAAGAATCACGCCAGCATCCCGGCGTCTGGCGCTACCTTAATGAGCTGCTCCAGGCCGATAACCCGATTAGCGAGCTGAAGGTTTTTGACCTACGTGAAAGTATGGCTAACGGCGGCGGTCCTGCCTGCCTGCGCCTGCGCGTGGTGCTGACCGAACAGGAACTGGCGGCGGTGAATCCGGCGGTGATGATGAACGACACGCTATTTATGACGCTCAACGGCTGGGTCGACCGCTGGTATCGCGATCGGCTAACTCAGGCAGATTTAGCCGACCCTCAGTTGCTATTTGAAGGCCGCGAGGCGCTTGACGAGCTGACGCGGATCCTCGACTTAGGCCCGGTATACCCATTCCAGCAGTAGACGGAGGCACAATGATGGATTTTCTGGCGCAGACCCTGGAAGGGAAAGCGCCTAAACAGAGCGAGGGGGCAAATGCGCACCTGAGCTGGCGCTGGTGGGACGAGGGCATATTGACCCTGACGCCGCACCGGCAAACCGGCAAAGCGCTGGTGCTCTCGGGCGGCATTCACGGGAATGAAACCGCCCCGGTGGAAATTCTTGCCCAACTGGTGGATGCCCTGCTGGCGGGTGAACTGCCGCTGGAGTGGCGGCTGATGGTTATTCTTGGCAACCCGGCGGCGCTGCGCGTGGATAAACGCTATACCCACAGCGATATGAACCGCATGTTCGGCGGGCGCTGGCAGCAGTTCCCGGAAAGCGTTGAAACCCAGCGTGCCGCCAGGCTTGAGCACGCGCTTGAGCAATTCTGGTCGCGAAGCGAGGAGCAAACCCGCTGGCATCTCGATATGCATACCGCCATCCGCAGCTCGTACCATCCGCGTTTTGGCGTGCTGCCGTCGCGGCCGCTGCCGTACGGTGAAGATTTTCTGCACTGGCTGGGCTGCGCAGGGCTACAGGCGCTGGTGTTTCACCAGAAGCCCGGAGGCACGTTCAGCCACTTTAGCAGCGAGCACTTCGGGGCTCTGAGCTGCACCCTGGAACTGGGCAAGGCGCAGCCGTTTGGCGCAAATGACCTGAGCCAGTTTGCGGTTACCAAAGATGCTCTGGCGGCTTTATTGAGCGGAGGAGAGCAGCCTGCAATGGAAGCGGAGCCGCTGCGTTATCGCGTGGTGCAGCAGTTAACGCGTCTTTCAGACCACTTTGTACTGCACATGTCCAGGCAAACGCAGAACTTCACCGCATTCCCACGCGGAACGCTGCTGGCGGAAGACGGCGATAAGCGCTTTGTGGTGAATGAAGATAAAGAGTTCGTATTATTTCCCAATCCTGACGTTGCCCCGGGCCTGCGTGCCGGATTGATGCTTCAGGAAATTTAATATTTAAGCAGCTCTTCATTGCCGGGCTGCTTAATCTTTTTGTGTTATTTTAATATTTACAGAAGATTCCTGGAATGCTGCTTTATTCAGCGAGTGGATTGCTGTACACTTTCTTCATATTATCTTTAAAATCAGCGTTTTGTTATATTTTGTTTCAATAATCCCCGCCTTATTCCTTATTTTCTCCATAATTGATGCATTCTTGTTTTATACCCTTGCAATGATTTACCGATGGCATCGCTTCCTTGACGATAAGGCTCGTAAACTCATTCTCGTCAACACGGCGATGCATCTCACTGCGGGTCGTAAATTTAATTAAGAGAGAGAAGGTTAATATTATGCGTAAATTAACAGCACTGTTCGTCGCTTCTACTTTAGATCTGGGCGCAGCTAACCTGGCTCACGCAGCTGACACCACCACTCCGGCCGCCGACGCTAAAACCGATGCGCCGATGATGCACCATAAAATGATGCGCGGCCCGATGCATGAAATGATGTTCAAAGACCTGAACCTGACCGACGCGCAGAAACAGCAAATTAAAGACATTATGAAAGAGCAGCGCGGCAACATGCAGCGTCCGTCGGTTGAAGAACGCCGCGCAATGCATGACGTGATTGCCAGCGACAGCTTCGACCAGGCCAAAGCTCAGGCTCAGGTAGATAAAATGGCCGAGCAGAACAAAACCCGCATGCTGGCCCACATGCAGACTCAGAATAAGATCTACAACATTCTGACCCCGGAACAGAAAAAACAATTTAATGCCAATTTTGAGAAGCGTCTGACAGAACGCCCGACTCACGAAGGTAAAATGCCAGCAGCTCAGTAAGACTGAGCGAATAAATTAAGACCGCCGGTCCTGTTCACAATAGCGATGTACGCTGTGGACAGGACCGGCGGTTTTCTCGTTTCTGCAACATGAGGAGAAAATTGCAGGCTGCTCCGCAGTTTTTTTAGCCCGAACCTGACGATGAAAAATTTGCATTGATTCGCAGGAAAAAAATCGCTAAATCATTGCTACCAAAAATAAAAATGAAACCAGGCGCGGCGTTTTTTTGTGCGGCCTGGGCAGGTGTCATCTAAGGCTACAGCTACGGACACACTCTGCCGATAACAATGATTCAGGGCTAATTGCGCAGGCGATGCGCGAACTTCAGGAGTGGTGATGGAATTCTTTGATATACGGAAAGTGCCGGTCAGTTTATGGCGCAACGGCGCCGGGGAAACCCGGGAGATTTGCTGCTTTCCGCCCGCAACCCGGGATTTCAACTGGCGAGCCAGTATTGCCTCTCTGGCTAACAGCGGCGATTTTCCTGTGTTCCCGCAGGTTGACCGGGTAATGACGCTGCTTGAAGGCAGCGAAGTGGTGCTGGATGCCGGTAAGGCTTTTCGCCATACGCTAAAGCGCTACCAGCCGTTTACCTTTGCCGGTGACCAGCAGGTCAAGGCCGAGGTGACGCGCGGGATGTCGATGGATTTTAATATTATGACCCACCGCGACCGCTGCCGGGCGAAAGTTCGGGTTGCCGACCGCACCTTTACCACCTTCGGCACGCGGGGCGGCGTGGTGTACGTGCTGAGCGGCCAATGGCAGCTTGAAGATAAGCTGTTGTCGCCGGATCAGGGGGCCTGGTGGCAGCAGGGCACCCATACGCTGCGGTTGTTAAAAAATGAAGGGCAGCTGCTGTTTAGCGAAATTACCTACCTGTAAATCCTGAGTTTTCTTCTTTTGCTGGCCCGGAAACAGCCGCCGGGCTATGGCCTGTTCTTTAGTTCCGAATAAATTTCACAAGCGCGATCCTGCTCACCGTTCGATAAAAAAGTCCTATGACCAACTGGCGGATTTTTTGGTTTATTAGTTAGCTTGTATATACAAATACATACAGAACAGACTTTTCGACGCCACAGGATGCTGACATGTCAACGCAAAAGAAGTTATCCAGCCTTACCCCCGGTTCCGTTTCGCTAGCGATGCTGCGTGAAATTTACCATGGCACCGTGCTGCTGCGGCTTGACCCCGGCGCGGTAGCGGCCGTTGAGCGGGCGCTTGGCACGGTAGAGGCCATCGTTGCGCACGGAGATGTTGTGTACGGCATCAATACCGGCTTTGGCAAACTGGCGCAAACCACTATCGCCGCCGATAACCTTGCCGAATTACAGCGCAACCTGGTGCTTTCCCACAGCGTCGGTCTCGGTGAGCCGCTGCCGGACGATGTTGTGCGCCTGGTGATGGCCGGCAAAATAATCAGCCTGGCGCGCGGGCATTCGGGCGTACGCATGCTGCTTATCGACAGCCTGATTGCGCTGTTCAACGCGGGCGTGATGCCGGTTATCCCTGAAAAAGGCTCGGTTGGTGCATCCGGCGACCTCGCTCCGCTGGCGCATCTGTCGCTGATGCTGCTCGGCGAGGGCAATGTGCGGGTCAATGGCGAAGAAATTCCGGCTACCGAAGGGCTTAAGCTTGCGGGCGTTGAACCGCTGGTGCTTGGGCCGAAAGAGGGGCTGGCGCTGCTGAACGGGACTCAGGTTTCCACCGCTCTGGCTTTACGCGGGCTGTTTGAAGGCGAAAAATCTTTTGCCGCCGGGCTGGTGGCGGGCGCGTTGTCGCTCGAAGCCATTAAAGGTTCGGTGAAGCCGTTTGACGCGCGAATTCATCAGGCTCGCGGCCAGGCCGGGCAGATAGATGTTGCGGCGGCGGTGAGCGAACTGCTGGCCGGGAGTGAGATTGTTGACTCGCACCAGCATTGCGGGCGAGTGCAGGATCCGTATTCCATCCGCTGCGTTCCGCAGGTGATGGGAGCCTGCCTCGACAACCTGCGCCATGCCGCGCGTATTTTGCAGATTGAGGCGAATGCCGCTTCCGATAACCCGCTGGTCTTCAGCGATACCGGAGAGGTGATTTCCGGCGGTAACTTCCACGCCGAGCCGGTGGCTTTTGCCGCCGACATTATTGCCCTGGCGGTTGCGGAGATCGGCGCTATTTCCGAGCGGCGTCTCGCGCTGCTGCTGGACACCGGGCTCTCCGGCCTGCCGCCGTTCCTGGTGAAAGAGGGCGGAATTAACTCCGGTTTTATGATTGCCCAGGTCACCGCGGCGGCACTGGCCTCCGAAAACAAATCCCTTGCTCACCCAGGCAGCGTTGACAGCCTGCCGACCTCCGCCAACCAGGAAGATCATGTCTCAATGGCGACCTATGCGGCGCGCCGCCTGGGAGCGATGTGCTTTAATACCGCAGCGGTGGTTGGTATTGAGGCGATGGCTGCCGCTCAGGGCATTGAGTTTTACCGGCCGCTGCGCAGTTCGCCGCAGCTGGAGAGGGTGTTTGGTGAGATACGCGAGCGCGTTGCTTTCCTGGAAAAAGATCGCCTGCTGGCACCGGATATCGAGCAAATGCGCCTCTGGGGCGCCAGCGATAACTGGCCTGAAATGATTACCCGCCTGCTGCCTTCCTCGTCGGCGTAAAGTTTAGCGCGCCTCTCTTCCCCGGGGAGGCGCTAACCCAGCTCAATGATTTCGTATTCCCCGCTCAGCATCAGCTTGCAGAGAATTTTGTAGCCGTCATTATCGAAACCATCCGGTGGCTGCCGCAGCGTTCTTGCCTGCTCAAGCTGTTCGACGGAGCCCAGATAAAACCAGTGATCGATGATGTGATACTGCGTCAGCTCCGGTCCACTCTCCACGATAGCCACGGCCTGCTTCCACGGCCAGCAAACCAGCCGCACCTGCTCAAGCGCCGCCAGCAGGCGTGAGTGATGATCCTGATGCGTTTCCCTGCCGCAGCAGGCTCCGGCGCAGCGTTTTAGCGCCGAGCGAAAGCAGGCTCTTCCTTTGCTTAGCGGCTCCAGCCCAAGCAGCCCGTAGCAGAGCTGATGTTCATCGGCCAGCTGCTGGAGAATCTGAAGTGCCGCTCTGCGGTTGGCGTACAGCCCGTAAAGGCCTGGCTGGCGAGAGAAATCAACATCTTTGGCATAAACCACCTGAGGGATATCGCCCTGCAAAGAAAGGGAGCAAAGCTGGCGGTTACGGCGCAGGCGCTTGTTGAACAGCGGCTGCTGCTCTTTGATCATCCTTGCTTCGAGCAGCAGCGCTCCCAGTTCTCCCGCGGTGCGCGTAAAGGTTATGCGGCGCGACTGGCGCAGAAGGGGCGCTTCATCCGGGGTGCGGAAGTGGGACATTACGCGAGTGCGAATGTTGATGCTTTTACCGATGTAGAGCGGCATAACGTCGCTCTCGCCGTGGAAAACATAGACTCCCGGCTGCCTGGGCAGGCCGTCAAGCCAGGGCCTGAGGTGTTCCGGATATTCATAGACCGCCGCGGCTTCGAACTCCAGCCGCGGCGAATTTGCTCGCCTTACCACATCTGACTCCTGAATGCTGTTTATATGTCCAGTATAGCAGCGGGTAAGGCGAGGGGGAAATAGCCGTTAGCCGTAACGGCGGGTAGCGAGCCAGCAGAGCAGCGAGCCGCCCACAACCATCAGCACGCCCTGCCAGAAGGCAAAACCAGGGTGCAGGCCCAGCCAGAGCGTTGCCAGTAGGGCAGAGAGCACCGGCGTGAAGTAGGAGGCGGTCGCCAGCAGGGTCATATTCCCGCGCTGAATGCCGTAGTTCCAGGCGGAGTAGGCAACCGCGGTAGAAACGCCCATAAACAGCAGCTGGCCGGTGCCCGGCAGGGTAAAATGCATAGGGGGCTGGGTGGTGAAAATAAACTTGACCCACAGCACAACGGCGGTTGCGCAGAAAAACAGGCTGACGCCGCTTTTGCCTTCGCTCCAGCGGCGGGTCAGGTTGCAGTAGAGCGCCCAGACAATGGCTGCGGCAAAGGCCAGACCGTAAGCCAGCGGATTATCCTGAATATTGTGCCACATGGTTATCGGCGACCAGTCGCCGTCGCCCTTCATGACCTGAACAATTCCGGCAAGGGAGAGCGCCAGCCCCGGCCACAGCCAGAGATTACTGCGCTGGCCGTTGATAAACAGCGCGAAGAAGACGGTCAGGCACGGCCAGAGATAGTTGATCATGCCCAGCTCAAGAGATTGGGCGCGGGTATGGGCCAGGCCTATTGAGAGCGCCAGGCTGATTTCATAGCCAACAAATAAAGCGCCGCCAACCCAGAGATACCGAAGCGGCAGGCCGCGAATGTTGGGTAGGCCGCGCGCAATGCACAGGCAGACCGAACTGACGGTGTACAGCAGCGCCGCGCCGCCGACCGGGCCAAAATGTTCGCTGATGCTGCGCAGCAGGCCTACGGAGGTGCTCCAGAGCAAAATCGCGACCAGGCCGATAACCGTGGCCCGCTGCGGTGAGTTTTCCATGCTAATCCCGTAAAAAAGGCGGCAAATTGCCGCCCTGATGATTTATCTAAACTGAGTCTGAGGCGACTATTTCTTCCAGAAGTCGTCGAACACGGTAATCGGAGGGCGGCGTTTATGCTCGGTTTTCAGATACCAGCCTTCGATAATTTTGGCGGTCTCAGCGGGCAGCGTTTTGCCTTCCAGATAGTCGTCAATTTGCTGGTAAGTTACGCCCAGGGCGGCTTCGTCCGGTAGAGAAGGGCGGTCGTCTTCCAGGTCAGCGGTTGGCGCTTTCAGGTAAAGGTGTTCCGGGCAGCCCAGCGTTTTTAACAGCTGTTTCCCTTGGCGCTTATTCAGGCGGAAGATTGGGTTAATGTCGGTGCCGCCGTCGCCGTATTTGGTGAAGAAGCCGGTCACCGCTTCGGCCGCGTGGTCGGTGCCGACAACAACGCCTTTGCTCATCCCGGCGATGCTGTATTGAGCTTTCATGCGCTCGCGGGCTTTTTCGTTGCCGCGCACAAAGTCGCTCAGCTCAATACCCGCCTCACGCAGCGCCTGCTCGCTGGCAAGAACCGAGCCTTTGATGTTTACCGTTAGCACGCGGTCCGGCTGGATAAAGGTAATCGCGTCCTGGCAATCCTGCTCGTCGGCCTGCACGCCAAACGGCAGGCGCACGGCGATAAACTGATAGCTCTCGTCGCCGGTCTCTTCGCGCAGTTCGCTGATGGCCAGCTGGCACAGTTTGCCGGTCAGGGTTGAGTCCTGGCCACCGCTGATCCCCAGCACCAGAGATTTAATGAACGGGAAAGTTTTAAGATATGTTTTCAGGAAATCGACGCTGACGCGGATCTCCCGGGCGGCGTCTACCTGCGGCTTAACGCCCAGTGCCTGAATAATCTCTTGTTGCAGAGCCATTTAACCCCTCCGATTACCGAGTGCCCGCAACGCGCAGGCAGAAAATTTTTCTGCCTTAAAACTTACCCTGTTGCGGTTAAAACGACAAGGCTCAAAGGGTTAGGCATGCCTCGGACGGCGACTTTTAGCGCAAACCAGCGCTTAATCTCGTGGATACTCCATTTGTCCGAATTTCAGATCATTAACGGTAACAAGTTGAAAAATGTTCTTTTATATTCCAGGCTTATCTAACACGCAGGATCAACACGTTGATTGATGAGGATGATTATGAATAATAAATTTGCAGGTTTTTTAGGCGCGGCAGCAGTAATGACTATGTTGGCAGGGTGTACGGCTTACGATCGTACCAAAGATCTGGTCACCGAGCCGGTGGTAAAAGATGTTAAAAAGGGCATGACCCGTGCTCAGGTACAGCAGATTGCCGGGAAGCCTTCTTCCGAAGTGACGATGATCCACGCCAAAGGCACTTGCCAGACTTATATTCTTGGCCAGCGTAACGGTAAAGCGGAAACCTACTTTGTCGCGCTGGATGACGCAGGCCGCGTGATGAACTCTGGCTACCAGAGCTGCGCCGAATACGATACTGACCCGCAGGCACCAAAAGCTTAATGCACAAGGCCCGGTCGCTTTTGCCACCGGGCTTTTTTATGGCCCAAATATTTTGCCTGACGGCGTGGGTGTGGAAAGGGCTGAGATCGGGGGCGACGAGCAGACATGAAATCCGCTATTATGGGGATGTTGTTAACTAATCTTCTTTGAATTTCGTAGCCTATGAAACCACTTCGCCAACCGAATACTCGCCCGATAATTACCTACAAGCCTCGCGTGGAACCGGCACCGCCCGCTCATGCCTGGCGCGTGGATGGCTTCAAAGATGTCTATCTGCTGCGCGGGCAGTACATCGCGTTTGTGCTTTTGGGGGACGCCTTCCGCCAGTCGCCGCCGTTTACGCTGCCGGAGTCGGCGCAGCGCTGGGCAACGCAGGTTCGCCAGGAAAACGAAGTATAAAAAAAGGCCGCTAAGAATAGCGGCCTTTTTAATGCTTACGGTGGATTAGCGGTGGGCTAATTCCACTTCTTCATCGCTGTTCAGGATCTCTTTATCAGTCTGCTTCATCAGCTGGCTGGTGATTGTCCCGGCGGTCATCGAGCCGCTTACGTTCAGGGCGGTACGGCCCATGTCGATAAGAGGTTCAACGGAAATAAGCAGCGCGACCAGCGTGACCGGCAGGCCCATAGCAGGCAGGACGATAAGCGCGGCGAAGGTTGCACCGCCGCCCACGCCGGCAACGCCTGCGGAGCTAACGGTGACGATACCCACCAGGGTAGCAATCCATACCGGATCAAACGGGTTGATGCCAACGGTTGGTGCAACCATCACGGCCAGCATCGCAGGGTAGAGACCGGCACAGCCGTTCTGCCCGATAGTTGCGCCGAAGGAAGCGGAGAAGCTGGCGATGGACTCCGGCACGCCAAGACGGCGGGTCTGCGCTTCAACGTTCAGCGGAATGCTGGCGGCGCTGGAGCGGCTGGTGAAGGCGAAGGTCAGCACCGGCCAGACTTTACGGAAGTATTTCACCGGGCTAACGCCGTTGAACGCCAGCAGAACCGCGTGGACGCCAAACATAATCGCCAGGCCAAGGTAGGAAGCGACAACGAAGCTGCCCAGCTTGATGATGTCCTGCAGGTTGGAACCGGCGACCACTTTGGTCATCAGCGCCAGCACGCCGTATGGCGTCAGCTGCATCACCAGGCGAACCAGCTTCATCACCCAGCTTTGCAGGGTGTCGATGGCTACCAGAACGCGCTCGCCTTTCGGGGCATCATCTTTCAGCAGCTTCAGGGCGGCCACGCCGAGGAAAGCGGCGAAGATAACGATGCTGATAATAGACGTCGGGCTTGCGCCGGTAAGGTCAGCAAACGGGTTCTTCGGCACGAAGGAGAGGATAAGCTGCGGTACGGTCAGGTCGGCAACTTTGCCGATATAGTTCGACTGAATGGCTGCCAGGCGTGCGCTTTCCGCATTGCCCTGCACCAGGCCTTCCGCCGTCAGGCCAAACAGGTTGGTGACCAGCACGCCGACCAGAGCGGCAATCAGCGTGGTAAACAGCAGCGTCCCGATGCTCAGGATACTGATTTTACCCAGCGAAGAGGCGTTATGCAGCTTGGCTACCGCGCTCAGAATGGAGGCGAACACCAGCGGCATGACGATCATTTGTAGCAGTTGGACGTAGCCGTTACCGACGACGTTAAACCACTGAATGGAATCTTTCAGAACCGCACTTTCGGAACCATAAATGGTGTGCAGCGCCAGGCCGAAGACCACGCCGAGTACCAGACCGGCCAGCACTTTTTTGGCCAGGCTCCATTGTTTGTGGCGGGTTTGCGCCAGCAGCAATAGCAAAACAACGAACACCACAATGTTCGCTATCAGTGGAAAATTCATCCCCGTATCTCCTGATTTATTGTCATACAGCCGCTGTTACGCCGCCGTTATGTTGCAAAGCGTAACAGACTCCGCAGCACTGTCTTATATCCAAAAAGAATTGATTATTACCAAATGATGTTTCGGGGTTAATTAATGCTCAGCCTGGTGATTTAACAAGCTATAAAAGCTCATTTGTAAGGAATTTATCATTTGTGAGGACCAGCGCACTGCACCGTTTTCGGGCATGTTCTGCGGCATCCACACCGCGAAGCCAAACAGCGCCATGCAGAGTACACGCTCCAGCTGGTTGCCTTTTTGCGGCCTGACGACGGGGAAACGAAAGCGCCAGCGGCACGGCCAGAGCAGCGGCACTCCGGCGGGTGTCAGCATGTCGGCGATAATGTGGCTCAGGTAACCCAGCACCATGCCCTGGATAGCATCGGCCGGGATAACCCACGTTTCCGGCACTTTCAGGTAACACAGCGCCAGCCCGGCAAAGACGGCGAACAGGCTGTGGGTGAAGCCTCGATGCCCGCACATGCGCGCCACAGGTTTGGAGATCCACTTCAGCCGCTGGCCAAGAAAGGATTTGGGGTGGTCAATATCGGGGAGCAGGCAGGTCAGGATAGCGGACGGCACAATGTGCCACCAGTCGCCCTGGGCAAGTACGGGCGTAAGCTCGGCGTTTTTGGCAAATACTGCACAGGCAATAGAAAAAAGCAGGTGGCCTTCCGCCGTCATGATACAACCCGAATAAAAACTGTCGATTCATCCAGTATAGGGTTTTTGTACAGTATTCGGAAGAGGTGACGCTGTAACATTTTGTCAGCAAAACGGGCGGCCTGAGCCGCCCTGAGGCTCAGCCTTTGAGGTGTTTTTCGTTCAGCTCGACCAGAGAGGAGAGTTTTGCATCAGCCAGGCACCAGCGTGGGTCCGCACTATTTTCTTCCGCCGGAACCACTATCGAGCGCATGCGTGCGGCTTTGGTGGCGATCATGCCGTTAACCGAGTCCTCCAGCGTGACGCATGAAAGCGGGTCAACGCCAAGCTTTGCCGCCGCGTCCAGGTAAACCTGCGGGTGCGGTTTGCTGTACGGAAGATGCTCGGCGGAGGCAATAGCGTCGAAATACTGGCGCAGGTCGAACATTTCCAGCACTTTTTCCAGCATATGCAGCGGGGAGGCGGAGGCCAGGCCTACTTTGAGACCGAGTGCTTTACAGCGTTTAACCGCTTCGACAACGCCGGGCAAAAGCGGACGCTGCTCATCGACTAATGCGATGGCGCGTTCGATAACGAGTGCGGTGACTTCTTCTTTTGAAGGCCCGCTCCACGGCTGGCGTGAGAACCAAAGGTCTACCACTAAATCGATGCGCAGCCCGAGGGTGTCCGGCAGCTCATTGCGGCGCGTGATATCAACGCCAATACTTTGCAGGGTATCCAGTTCCGCACGATCCCAAAGCGGTTCCGAATCAATCAGTAGCCCATCCATATCAAAAATTGCCGCGAGGATCTGGCGCGTATCGGCCATAAAATGACTCCTTTCCGTTCGTCTTGAATAAATGATTGTGTATCTTTAGCCGGAAACAATACCTGAAGCCACCGCTTTTGCGAATTTCGCCCGCAAAGCTCAGGCGAAATAGCGCCATACAGGGTAGACTTTGTGGGTATAACGTTACGTCCTAAAAAAGGGGAGTGCATGACGTATCAACAGGCTGGACGCATTGCGATTTTGAAACGGGTTGCGGGATGGGTGATTTTTATCCCGGCGCTGCTTTCTACCGTGATTTCGGTTCTGAAGTTTATGTATCAACACAGCGAAAAACAGCCCGGCATTGATGCCGTGATGCTGGATTTTTTCCATGTGATGATTGAGATGATGCGTTTTAACACGCCGTTCCTGAATTTATTCTGGTACAACTCGCCGCAGCCGGACTTCCACGCTCAGGCGAACGTGTTTTTCTGGCTTATTTACGCTTTGATTTTCATCGGGCTGGCGCTACAGGATTCCGGCGCACGCATGAGCCGCCAGGCAAAATACCTGCGTGAGGGCGTTCAGGATCAGCTGATTCTTGAGCAGGCTAAGGGGGCGGATGGATTGAATAAAGCGCAGCTGGACGCGAAAATTGTTGTGCCTCACCACACCATTCTGCTGCAAATTTTCCCGCTCTACGTGTTGCCGGTTATCGTCATTGTTGCCGGTTACTTCTGCTTTAAGCTGCTCGGCTTCCTTTAAGACTGGCGGCCACTCCGCGCAGGAGTGGCCATCTTTTACGCCGCTAAAACCCGCTCAAGCGCTTTTTGCGCCGTGACCAGATGCTGGCCGCCGAACAAAATAGCGCGGTTCAACAGAGTATAGAGCTGGTAGATGGGCTGGCGCTCGAGGAAGCCCGACGGCAGCGGTGAAACCGACTGATAGCCATCGTAGATTTGTGGCGGCTGGTCGTTATGCAGCGGCAGCATCGCCAGGTCACACTCTCTGTCGCCCCAGTAGCAGGCCGGATCGTAAATAAACGGCCCGTCCGGACCCAGCGCGCAGTTTCCTGACCACAGGTCGCCGTGCAGCAGGGAAGGCTGGGGCTGATGAGAGGCCAGCGCCTGCTGAACAAAGTCGATAATCAGGTCAATATCGCCGTAGTCGATGCCTTTTTCCGCCGCCATCTCCAGCTGCCAGCCAATACGCTGTTCGGCGAAGAAGGTTGACCAGCGGCGCTGCCAGGCGTTGGGCTGCGGGGTGGTGGAAAGATCGTTGTCAAAATCGAGGCCGAACTGCGGCTGGTCGCTCCACTGGTGAAGTTTTGCCAGCTGCTGGCCGAGAAGAAAGGCATTGTGGGCATCAAGCGGTTTGCAGGGCAGGTATTCCAGCAGCAGGAAACTGTAGTCTCTGTCGCTGCCCAGCCCCCGGACTTTTGGCACCCGCACCGTTTTACTGCGCGAGAGCAGCTCCAGCTGGTCGGCTTCGGCGGTAAAGATGGGCAGGAGTTCGCGATCATCGCATTTGACGAAAATCTCATGGCCGGCGTAGTGAATGCGCCAGGCCGCATGGATTTCTCCACCGGGTAGCTCGGTGCGGCGCTCAATTTCGGCCTCACCCAGTTGCTCACTTAATAAATGACGGATGGCTTGCCACATGACTTTTCTCCCCAGGTTAGCTGGTAGACACTACAATCAATAGCTTATCGCCGTTTGCCGGGGCAAAACAGGCGCTAACGCACAATCCCGGCCTGCCATAAGTAAAATTTACGACTTTTGTTTCTGCCATATTTCCCAGCGGGTGATGGCCACCTCAGGCTCTTTACCCAGCGCCACGTTGCCTAATCCTCTGGCGAGTTCCTTAACCTGCTGCTCGTCTAAAGTGCTGGTCAGGCCAAAGTTGCCGGGGCCGAGTTCATGCACTTTCCCGTCGTCATCGGTGAGGGTGAGGGTGAAGCCGCCGAGCGTTAACTGATTATTCAGTTCGTTGATTTCGGTTAGCCCCTGTTGCTCAAATTTTACCGTCACCACATAGCGTTCTACGTCACTCATAGTCACTCCATTGTTATCCTGAAGGTTTAGCATAGTTCATGCTGTTGGAATGCGGAGCCTTGTGCGGCTCCGCATGATGCTGATGAAAATTAGCTTTTCAGGTAGCGATAGATATTTTGCGTATTTTCCAGCGAGCAAAGGCGGGTGCCTTTATTTAGCGTCGCGGCGCTCCCGGCCGCAACGCCATAGCGCACGATGTCCAGTAATGAAGCGTTTTCAGCGAGCTTCAGCGTCATGGCGCCGACCATGCTGTCCCCCGCGCCTACGGTGCTTTGGCTTTTTACCGGCGGGGGCACGACATGTACGCAATCCTGCGAGTCCACGCCCAGCGCGCCCTGCGGCCCAAGAGAAACCACAACGCGTTTCGCCTGGCCGCTGTTTACTATCTGCTGTGCGGCTTTACGCACATCATCCGGCTGGGTGAGTTCGCGCCCCACGAGGGCGCTCAGCTCTTTCTGATTAGGCTTAACCAGTTCTATATTGCCAAGGGCAAGCGTGGTTTTTAACGCCTCGCCCGAGCTGTCCACGATGCAGCGGATCCCTTTATCCTGCGCGGCTTTCACTAATCGGCAAAGTTTTTCTACCTCAACGCCCGGCGGCAGGCTACCGCTAATCACCAGAATATCGCCGCTGCGGATGGAGAGCGCTTTTTCCTCAAGGCGGTGAAACTCATCATCGGTTAATGCGGCACCCGGCATCACGAAGCGATACTGTTCCCCGGTTGATTGGGTATGAACGTGGAGATTCTGGCGCGTCCAGTCTCCGGACTCGACCGTATCGACGGCAACTTTCTCCCGGAGCAATAATTCGCTTAGGTGCTGCCCGGTTGCTCCTCCGACCGGAAAAATCGCCGTTGCGTGACCGCCAAGGTGCGCAATGGCACGCGCAACGTTGATGCCGCCGCCGCCCGGCTCAAAGACCGGCGAGCTGCAGCGGAGCTTTCCTTCAGGGTAAATCTGGTCAGTGACGGTTGCGCTGTCCAGAGAAGGGGCGAGCGTTAATGTGTAGATAGCTGTCATATCTGCTCCTTTTTTTAGCCATTGTCCTAAAGCGTAGCACCGAAGCGGCGGCTTAAATGTTAATTAAAATCATGATTTATCGAATGATTATGCTAAATCCACAATCTTCGTATCCTTATGAAAATAAAAGTATTTTCAGAGCCCTCTTAGATAAAAAATGAAATAAGAATCCATTGCTATGTTAATCGGGAGTTTTTATAATTTGTAACCTTTCCGGGCGGTCTGAGATTTGACCTCCGGGGAAAGATTCCGGAACCTTGATGGTTTCTTTTTTGTGTTGTGCGGATTAATAAATGAAGCTTTTAAAGACAGTACCGGTTGCACTTTTACTCACCGGTGGAGCGTTCTTTAGCCACTTTGCGGTGGCAGATGACTCAGTATTTACTGTCATGGATGACCCGACTACCGCGAAGAAACCCTTCGAAGGTAATTTGAATGCAGGCTATCTTGCGCAGGCAGGCAACACCAAAAGTTCCAACTTGACTGCTAACACCAATATGACCTGGTACAACACCGCTACCGCGTGGTCAATTTGGGGTAACGCCAGTAACACCTCTTCCAATGACGTGCGCTCTTCTGAGAAATACTCGGCGGGCGGGCGTGGTCGTTACAACATGACCGACTATGACTATGTATTTGGTCAGGCAAGCTGGCTGACCGACCGTTACAACGGCTACCATGCGCGCGATGTCTTTACCGCGGGTTATGGTCGCCAGTTGCTGAACGGCCCGGTTCACAGCCTGCGTGTGGAATTCGGTCCAGGCGTTCGTTATGACGAATTTACCGATGGCGAGCACGAGACTCAGGCGCTGGGTTATGCGTCTGCGACTTATAACTGGCAGCTGACCGACAACGCTAAGTTTATTCAGGGCGTTTCGGTGCTGGGCAGCGACGACACTACGGTGAACTCTGAAACGGCTCTCGACGTGGCTATCAGCGAGCATTTTGGCCTGAAAGTGGGCTATAACGTGACCTGGAACTCCGATCCTCCGTCAACGGCACCAAACCATACCGACAGACGTACGCAAATTACCCTCGGGTATAAAATGTAATATTAATAAGCCGGATAATATCCGGCTTTTTTTTCTTCGCGTTGTTCTTTATTTGAATAGCGTCGGGACGATCGACGAATCAGGGGATGCATTCACCTTTTCGTTAGTGTTACCAACTTATAACCAACATGAATTGACCCTGACCCCGAATATGCTCCAGTCATAATCAGGAATAACCGGCCTCATGTTGGCTGCATATTATTGCAACTGACAGACTTCTCGGCAAATTCAGATGGCGTCATCCAGCCCAGCGCAGAATGGGGACGTCTCTGGTTATAGTGTATGCGCCAGGCCTCGATTTTGCACCGTGCGTCCTCCAGGGACATGAACCAGTTCTCGTTCAGACATTCCTGCCGCAGCCTGCCATTAAACGACCCCACAGTGGCATTGTCCGTCGGTGTTCCCGGGCGTGAGAAGTCTATACGGATCCCTCGTTCATATACCCATTTGTCCAGCATTTTCCCTGCAAATTCAGAGCCATTATCGGTTTTCAGTAATTGTGGTAAGGACCGTCTGAGCGCAATGGAATTCAGCATCTCTGCGACCTCCGTTGAGCGCAGATTCTGGCCCACGCAGATCCCCAGACATTCGCGGGTGTAGAGATCAATGACCGTCAGCAGACGTAACCGACGCCCGTCAAATAAGGCGTCAGAGACAAAGTCCATGCCCCAGATATGATTCGGATACAACCCCTGAGGCTGGGGCTGCCGACGCTGTGCCGATTTATTCCGGCGCGGGCGTTTGAGACGCAGGGACAACCCCTGCTCACTGTAGAGCCGGTAAATGCGTTTATGATTATCCCGCCAGCCCTCCCGCCTGAGCATGACGTGAACCCGGCGGTAGCCATAGTGGACCCGGGTTTCGGTGATCTCCCTGATACGCAGGCGTAGCGCACTGTCGTCTGCTGCCACAGAACGATAGCGGAAAGAGCTGCGGCTGATCCGTAGCGCAAAACAGACCTGCCGCTCGCTGGCCCCGTAGCGTGCCTGCAAGTCCCGGACCCATTCGCGCAGACGCGCCAGCGTCAGGTCTTTTTTGCCAGTACATCCTGCAGCATGGCCTTGTCGAGGCTCAGCTCGGCAACCAGCTTCTTCAGCCTGAGATTCTCTTCCTCAAGCTGCCGCATGTGCTTCAGCTCCGAAGGAGAAATCCCGCCGTATTTCTTGCGCCACGTATAGAACGTGGCATCGGAAATGCCCAGTTTGCGACAGACGTCCGGCACGGACGTCCCTAGTTCAGCCTGCTTCAGGGCAAAAACAATCTGCTCTTCGGTGAATCGTGATTTTTTCATCGGCACCACCTCCGTTCAGGGAGTGTAGATCATGCCGGAATTCTGTTTCTGAATGGAGCAGGATCTTGGGTCAGGGTCAGATACAAATTTGGCTGGAGGTGATGGCCAAAATAACACTAGATTTGTGAATGGGTACGGTGGATCAAGCTTTTGGGGAGGTAGCCGAAGAGCGGGGCAGTGCACTACATCATCACCGCGAATCGCGAAAGCACTGGTTCCAGGTGGGGGGAGCTGGCGCATATGACACACAAGTGTTTTCCACTCGCTTCTTTGGTGGTGAAGGCGCTGATGGGATATGCCTTGAGGAGGAGTTTGCATGAAATATGCATTAATTACAGATGGAATAGTTGTAAATACTGTTATCTGGGATGGGCAAGGTCATATTTTTGATGATTATGAAATCGTTAAAATAGATGATGCCCCATATGGAATTGGTTGGTTTTATGAGGAAGGGGGGGTATCGATTCTGAATAAAACCCTAACCAATCAAATGTTTACAAAGGATTTCGATCAAAGCTGGGACTAGAATCACTTATCTATGTACAGCATAAGCATTGATGATATGATTTTCCGTATAATTTCCCCCTTTTAAATAAAATTGTTATGAAAATTTCAAGATTTTATGCTGTGGATGGTTTGAGAGGAATTTTTGCATGCGCAGTGCTACTAAATCATGCAATAAACTCTGTGAGTGGATGGAAAAATGACGGCCCATTCAATGGGCCTCATTTGGCTGTAGCTTACTTTTTCATCATATCTGGATTCGTTCTTACCCACGCCGTAAGGAATGGAACAACCTTTTCGTCTTACTTCCTTACCAGATTTGCAAGGCTTTGGCCTTTGACAGCAATCTCATCAATTGCGATGGTAGTAATTTACTACATTAATAGCCTAAATGGTGGGTATGTTCCTGGTGATTATGTTTTCAGTATCAGAACATGGATTGCTAATTTATCGTTCATACATGGTTCAACTCCTATTTATTTCAACTTGATCAACGAACCATCATGGAGTGTTAGTATTGAGTTTTGGGCATCTATGCTCATACCATTTCTTTTCATTAAAATATCAATGTATTTAAGGGTTCTGGTCTCAGTTCTTATTTTTATATTTCTGGCTGTTTTTTCCGGAAAAGGTTTGGGCAGTCCTGGGTTATTCGGAATGTACAACTTTATTTTTGCATCAACCTGTCTCTTGCTTGGTTCAGGGATGTATTCGATCATAAAAATGAAGTGGATGGAAAATCTTAATAGGCTTCCGCATAAAAATACTCTTCTGGTTGTGTCATTGATAGTCTGCTTTATTGGGCTTTACGCTCAACCAGCACACACAGATAGGATGGATTATTTCTACATACTTGCATTCCTACCTTTGTTGACAGTTGATTTTACTGATGATGATTCAGTGGTTAGGCGATTTCTTTACTCGGAGCCAGTTCAGTTTCTGGGTTTTATTAGTTTTCCTCTGTATTTACTTCATTTTCCAGTAATGATCACCGGTATTGCTCAGGGAGACCCGACAATTGGTGCCATTAAGTTTATTTTAGTTTCTATTTTGATTGCATATCTCTACGCTGCATTTATTGATGTCAGAATGTACAAGTTCTTAAAAAGAAAGATAAATGAGTTAATCCTTAAGAAAACTGAGGCAGTTGGAAAAAAGGAAGAAGCATGATACTGGAACCCGCGAAAGCGGGTTTTGTTTTGATGGGGCATGCATGAGGCAAAAAATTAGCGCAAAACAACTCAAAACCACGGATGGTGTCGATTCGTCTTGCGCTAATGCTCTGTGTCAGTTCGCTCTTTATGTGCAACTGAATGCCGTGTACTATTGTGCTGCGTAGTTAGAGAGCTGGAGAGGGTACTTCGGGGACAATGTTCTTCCGGACGTACACAGTTTGCAGAGTGAAGCATTCAACTCACCTCAACTCTCTGATTAATCTAAACTTCAATAGAACTGTATGTGATCTTTCGTGTGGGTCACCACTGCAGATAAGGACATAACATGCCTGTTATTACTCTTCCTGATGGCAGCCAACGCCATTACGACAAACCCGTTAGCCCGATGGATGTTGCGCTGGATATTGGTCCAGGCCTCGCAAAAGCGTGTATTGCCGGTCGCGTAGACGGTGAACTGGTAGATGCCTCCGATATTATCGACCACGATGCGAAGCTCGCCATCATCACGGCAAAAGACGAAGCCGGTCTGGAAATTCTGCGCCACTCTTGTGCTCACCTACTGGGTCATGCCATCAAGCAGCTGTGGCCGCACACCAAAATGGCGATTGGCCCGGTTATCGACAACGGTTTCTACTACGACGTTGACCTTGACCACACCCTGACGCAGGAAGATCTTGAGCTGCTCGAAAAGCGTATGCATGAGCTGGCCGAGAAAGATTATGACGTCATTAAGAAGAAGGTGAGCTGGCAGGAAGCGCGTGAGACTTTTGTCAATCGCGGTGAAAACTACAAAGTTGCCATTCTTGATGAAAATATCAGCCATGATGACAAACCCGGTTTGTATCATCATGAAGAATACGTGGATATGTGCCGCGGGCCACACGTACCGAACATGCGTTTCTGCCATCACTTCAAGCTGCAGAAAACCTCCGGTGCTTACTGGCGTGGCGACAGCAACAATAAGATGTTGCAGCGTATCTACGGCACCGCCTGGGCGGATAAAAAGCAGCTGAATGCTTATCTGCAACGCCTGGAAGAAGCGTCCAAACGCGACCACCGTAAAATCGGCAAGCAGCTTGACCTGTACCATATGCAGGAAGAAGCGCCGGGTATGGTGTTCTGGCACAACGACGGCTGGACTATCTTCCGCGAACTGGAAGTATTTGTTCGCTCCAAGCTGAAAGAGTACCAGTACCAGGAAGTGAAAGGCCCGTTCATGATGGACCGTGTGCTGTGGGAAAAAACCGGCCACTGGGACAACTATAAAGATGCGATGTTTACCACGTCTTCCGAGAACCGTGAATACTGCATCAAACCGATGAACTGCCCGGGTCACGTGCAGATCTTCAACCAGGGCCTGAAGTCTTACCGCGACCTGCCGCTGCGCATGGCCGAATTCGGTAGCTGCCACCGCAACGAGCCTTCGGGTGCGCTGCACGGCCTGATGCGCGTGCGCGGATTTACTCAGGACGATGCCCACGTCTTCTGTACTGAAGAACAGGTTCGTGATGAAGTAAACAGCTGCATCCGTATGGTGTACGACATGTACAGCACCTTCGGTTTTGAAAAAATCGTCGTCAAACTGTCTACCCGTCCGGAAAAACGTATCGGCAGCGACGAAATGTGGGATCGCGCGGAAGCGGATCTGGCCGTTGCGCTGCAGGAAAACAATATCCCGTTTGACTATCAGCCGGGTGAGGGTGCATTCTACGGCCCTAAAATTGAATTTACCCTGTACGACTGCCTTGATCGTGCCTGGCAGTGTGGTACCGTGCAGCTTGACTTCTCCCTCCCAACTCGCTTGAACGCCTCTTATATCGGCGAAAACAACGAGCGTTTGGTGCCGGTAATGATTCACCGCGCCATTTTGGGCTCAATGGAACGCTTTATCGGTATTCTGACCGAAGAGTTCGCCGGGTTCTTCCCAACATGGTTGGCTCCGGTGCAGGCTGTGGTGATGAATATCACCGATGGCCAGGCCGATTACGTTAACGAATTGACTCGTAAACTCCAAAATGCGGGCATTCGCGTAAAAGCAGACTTGAGAAATGAGAAGATAGGCTTTAAAATCCGTGAACACACGTTACGTCGTGTCCCTTATATGTTGGTTTGTGGCGATAAAGAGGTCGAAGCAGGCAAAGTTGCCGTTCGTACCCGCCGCGGTAAAGACCTGGGGAGCATGGACGTCAACGAATTGATTGAAAAGCTGCAGCAAGAGATTCGCAGCCGCAATCTTCATCAACTGGAGGAATAAAGTATTAAAGGCGGAAAAAGAGTTCAACCGGCGCGTCCTAATCGCATTAACAGAGAGATTCGTGCCACTGAGGTTCGTCTGACCGGTATAGATGGCGAGCAGATTGGTATTGTCAGTCTGAATGAAGCTTTAGAAAAAGCCGAAGAGGCAGGGGTTGATTTAGTTGAAATCAGTCCAAATGCCGAACCGCCTGTTTGCCGCATCATGGACTACGGCAAGTTCCTCTACGAGAAAAGCAAATCTTCTAAGGAACAGAAGAAGAAGCAAAAAGTTATTCAGGTTAAGGAAATTAAATTCCGACCTGGCACCGATGATGGCGACTACCAGGTAAAACTCCGCAGCCTGGTTCGCTTTCTGGAAGAAGGAGATAAAGCCAAGATCACACTGCGTTTCCGCGGTCGTGAGATGGCTCACCAACAGATTGGTATGGAAGTGCTTAACCGCGTCCGTGACGATCTGAGTGAACTGGCAGTGGTCGAATCATTCCCTACGAAGATCGAAGGCCGCCAGATGATCATGGTGCTTGCTCCTAAGAAGAAACAGTAAGGCCATCAAGTAACATGCCGCGGGGCTCCGGCCCTGCGGATTTTTGTTCGCCTACTGGTTCGTTTTATTAACAATGCGAAGTGGAAATTGAAATGCCAAAGATTAAAACAGTACGCGGCGCCGCTAAGCGCTTCAAAAAGACTGCTTCTGGCGGTTTTAAGCGTAAGCACGCTAACCTGCGTCACATTCTGACTAAGAAGTCTACTAAGCGTAAACGTCATCTGCGTCCGAAAGGCATGGTCTCCAAAGGGGATCTGGGCCTGGTAGTCGCGTGCCTGCCGTACGCATAAGTAAACTTTTTTTAATTAATTCAGAATATAGAAACAGGAGAGCTAAATGGCTCGCGTAAAACGTGGTGTAATCGCACGTGCTCGTCACAAAAAAATCCTCAAACAAGCCAAAGGCTACTATGGTGCGCGTTCTCGCGTATACCGCGTTGCCTTCCAGGCTGTTATCAAAGCTGGTCAGTACGCTTACCGCGACCGTCGTCAACGTAAACGTCAGTTCCGCCAGCTGTGGATTGCACGTATCAACGCTGCAGCTCGTCAGAACGGTATCTCTTACAGCAAATTCATCAACGGCCTGAAAAAAGCCTCTGTTGAAATCGACCGTAAGATCCTGGCTGACATCGCAGTATTCGACAAAGTGGCATTCACTGCCCTGGTCGAAAAAGCGAAAGCAGCTCTGGCTTAAGCCAGTTAAGAGAGGGAGCTTGCTCCCTCTTTTTATATACAAGATAATCAATTTATTGACTTTTAGCGCCCGGGCTCGTTCAATAGCCGAAGCGAAAACCGTCGAAATAAGGTAACTGCAAGCATGAATGCTGCTATTTTCCGCTTCTTTTTTTACTTTAGCGCCTGACTCAGGGGGCTTTGCGCGTAAGAAAAGAAACGAAAAACAGCGCCGAAAGCCTCCTGTCCGGAGGCTTTTTTTTTGCGTTTCGTTTTCGAATCAGACCAACCACCCCGGCAGTTTGCCGGCATAAGAGGAATACCATGCCACATCTCGCAGAGCTGGTTGCCAGTGCAAAAGCAGCCATAAACGATGCCCAGGATGTTGCCGCGTTAGATGTTGTACGCGTCGAATATTTAGGGAAGAAGGGCCACCTGACCCTCCAGATGACGACCCTGCGTGAACTGCCGCCGGAAGAACGTCCGGCAGCTGGCGCGGTCATCAACGAAGCTAAAGAGCAGGTTCAGGAAGCCCTGAACGCCCGCAAAGCCGCGCTGGAAAGCGCAGAGTTGAATAAACGCCTGGCCGCGGAAACCATCGACGTTTCTCTGCCTGGCCGCCGTATCGAAAATGGCGGTCTGCACCCGGTTACCCGTACTATCGACCGTATCGAAAGCTTCTTTGGCGAGCTGGGCTTTACCGTGGCGACCGGTCCGGAAATCGAAGATGACTACCACAACTTCGACGCGCTGAATATTCCCGGGCACCACCCGGCTCGTGCTGACCACGATACCTTCTGGTTCGATGCGACTCGCCTGCTGCGTACCCAGACGTCCGGCGTGCAGATCCGCACCATGAAAGACAAGCAGCCGCCAATCCGTATTATTGCGCCGGGCCGTGTCTATCGTAACGACTACGATCAGACCCACACCCCGATGTTCCACCAGATGGAAGGCCTGATTGTTGATACCAATATCAACTTCACCAACCTGAAGGGCACGCTGCACGACTTCCTGAATAACTTCTTCGAAGAAGACCTGCAAATTCGCTTCCGCCCGTCCTACTTCCCGTTCACCGAGCCGTCCGCAGAAGTGGACGTAATGGGTAAAAACGGCAAGTGGCTGGAAGTGCTGGGCTGCGGCATGGTGCACCCGAACGTGCTGCGCAACGTCGGTATCGATCCGGAAGTTTACTCCGGCTTTGCCTTCGGTATGGGCATGGAGCGTCTGACCATGCTGCGCTACGGCGTGACCGACCTGCGCGCATTCTTCGAAAATGATTTACGTTTCCTCAAACAGTTCAAATAAGGGCGGGATATCCAATGAAATTCAGTGAACTCTGGTTACGCGAATGGGTAAATCCAGCCAACAGCAGTGACGAGTTATCCGGCCAGATAACCATGGCTGGTCTGGAAGTAGACGGCGTTGATGCCGTTGCGGGCGCATTCCACGGCGTAGTGGTGGGTGAAGTGGTTGAGTGCGGTCAGCACCCTAACGCCGACAAGCTGCGCGTGACAAAAGTCAACGTAGGCGGCGATCGCCTGCTTGATATCGTCTGCGGCGCATCAAACTGTCGTCAGGGCCTGAAAGTGGCCGTAGCGACCGTTGGTGCGATACTGCCGGGCGATTTCAAAATTAAAGCGGCTAAGCTGCGTGGTGAGCCTTCTGAAGGCATGCTGTGCTCCTTCTCCGAGCTGGGTATTTCCGGCGACCACGACGGCATCATCGAGCTGCCTGCGGATGCACCTGTCGGCACCGACATCCGCGAATTCCTGAAGCTTGACGATAACACCATCGAAATCAGCGTAACGCCAAACCGCGCGGACTGCCTGGGCATTATCGGCGTGGCTCGCGACGTTGCCGTGCTGAACAAGTTGCCTCTGGTTGAGCCAGAAATGGCCGCCGTAGCGGCTACCGTCAACGACACGCTGCCGATTCGCGTAGACGCCGCAGAAGCCTGCCCTCGCTACCTGGGCCGCGTTGTTAAAGGTATCAACGTTAAGGCGCCAACCCCGCTGTGGATGCAAGAGAAACTGCGCCGCTGCGGTATTCGCTCCATTGATGCCGTGGTTGACGTAACCAACTACGTGCTGATGGAACTTGGCCAGCCGATGCACGCCTTCGATCTGAACCGCATTGAAGGCGGGATCGTAGTGCGTATGGCGCAAGAGGGCGAAACCCTCGTACTGCTGGACGGCAGCGAAGCTAAACTGAACGCGGATACCCTGGTCATCGCGGACCATAACAAAGCGCTGGCAATGGGCGGCATCTTCGGCGGCGAGCACTCCGGCGTTAACGATGAAACCCAGAACGTCCTGCTGGAATGCGCCTTCTTCAGCCCGCTTTCCATCACCGGTCGCGCACGTCGTCACGGCCTGCACACCGACGCTTCCCACCGCTATGAGCGTGGCGTAGACCCGGCTCTGCAATACAAAGCGATGGAGCGCGCTACCCGCCTCCTGATTGATATTTGCGGCGGCGAAGCCGGCCCGGTTATCGACGTAACAAATGAAGCCCACCTGCCTAAGCGCGCAACCATTACTCTGCGCCGCAGCAAGCTGGATCGCCTGATTGGCCACCATATCGAAGATGCGCAGGTTAGCGACATTCTGCGCCGCCTGGGCTGCGAAGTGACCGAAGGCCAGGATCAATGGACTGCCGTTGCGCCAAGCTGGCGTTTCGACATGGAAATTGAAGAAGATCTGGTGGAAGAAGTTGCCCGTATCTACGGCTACAACAGCATTCCAAACAGCCCGGTACAGGCAGGCCTGGTGATGGGTACGCATCGTGAAGCGGACCTGTCCCTGAAGCGTGTGAAAACCATGCTGGTGGACAAAGGCTACCAGGAAGTCATCACCTATAGCTTCGTTGACCCGAAAATTCAGCAGCTTCTGCACCCGGGCGAAGAAAATCTGATTCTTCCTAATCCTATCTCCAGCGATATGTCCGCGATGCGTCTGTCTCTGCTGACCGGCCTGCTGACTACCGTGGTTTATAACCAGAACCGTCAGCAAAGCCGCGTGCGTATTTTCGAGTCCGGCCTGCGCTTTGTGCCTGATACTCAGGCGGACCTTGGCATTCGTCAGGATCTTATGCTGGGCGGCGCCATCTGCGGAAACCGCTATGAAGAGCACTGGGATCTGGCGCGTAACGGCGTTGACTTCTATGATCTGAAAGGCGATCTGGAGTCTGTTCTGGCCCTGACCGGCAAACTTTCGGACATCGAATTCAGAGCAGAAGCAAATCCGGCCTTGCATCCAGGGCAAAGTGCTGCCATTTATTTAGCAGGTGAATGCATTGGTTTCATTGGTGTTGTTCACCCGGAGCTGGAGCGTAAGCTTGACCTGAACGGCCGCACGCTGGTGTTCGAAGTGCTGTGGAACAGGCTCGCAGACCGCGTGGTGCCTGACGCTCAGGAGATTTCACGCTTCCCGGCAAACCGCCGTGATATCGCCGTTGTGGTGGCTGAAAACGTTCCCGCAGCAGATATTTTGGTCGAGTGTAAGAAAGTTGGCGCAAATCAGGTAGTTGGCGTAAACTTATTTGACGTGTACCGTGGCAAGGGCGTAGCCGAAGGCTACAAGAGCCTGGCCATAAGCCTTATCCTTCAGGATACGGGCCGTACACTCGAAGAAGAGGAGATTGCCGCTACCGTTGCAAAATGTGTAGAGGCATTAAAAGAGCGATTCCAGGCATCATTGAGGGATTGAACGTATGGCGCTTACAAAAGCTGAAATGTCAGAATATCTGTTTGATAAGCTTGGTCTTAGCAAACGAGATGCCAAAGAGCTGGTAGAGCTGTTTTTCGAAGAGATCCGTCGCGCTCTGGAAAACGGTGAGCAGGTTAAACTCTCGGGCTTTGGTAATTTTGACTTACGCGATAAAAACCAACGTCCCGGGCGCAACCCGAAGACCGGTGAAGATATTCCCATTACGGCGCGCCGTGTGGTGACCTTCCGACCTGGTCAGAAGCTAAAAAGTCGGGTTGAAAACGCGTCGCCAAAAGACGAGTAACCTGAGTTAACAAAAGGCCGCTAACGCGGCCTTTTTCTTTTCTTGTTCTCACCCATAAACTCCCCGTAAAATCAGGCGCATAAATGTGCCGGGCTGGAGCCTTTACGCTGATGCTGAGTTTTGTTACCAGGCAACGTCGATTCGAGCGGCGCTGGCTTTTTGCGCTGATCTTCGCGATGGCCGCGGTGGCGGCGCTGAGCCTGTGCGCCGGTGACGTCTGGTTTTCGCCGCTCTCCTGGTGGAGCGATGAGGCGCATCTATTCATCTGGCAAATAAGATTACCGAGAACGCTGGCGGTGCTGCTGGTCGGGGCGGCGCTGGCGGTATCCGGCACCGTTATGCAGGCGCTGTTTGAAAACCCGCTGGCTGAACCCGGTCTGCTGGGCGTGTCTAACGGCGCGGGCGTGGCGCTGGTCGGCGGGCTGCTGCTGGGGCAGGGGATATTGCCCGGCTGGGCGCTCGGCCTGTGCGCTATCTCCGGGGCGCTTGCCATCACTCTTATTCTGTTACGTTTTTCCCGTCGTCATCTCTCCACCAGTCGTCTATTACTTGCAGGGGTGGCGCTGGGTATTATCTGTAGCGCGCTGATGACCTGGGCGGTCTACTTCAGCTCCAGTCTCGACCTGCGCCAGTTAATGTACTGGATGATGGGCGGTTTTGGCGGCGTGGACTGGCAGCAGGCCTGGCTAATGGCGACGCTGCTGCCGGTGATTATCTGGCTATGCCGCCAGCATGCGCCGTTGAACCTGATGGCGCTTGGGGAAAACTCTGCCCGCCAGCTTGGCCTGCCGGTTTGGCTCTGGCGCAATATTATGGTGGTCGCGACAGGCTGGCTGGTAGGCGTGAGCGTTGCGCTTGCCGGGGCGATTGGCTTTGTTGGCCTGGTTATCCCGCATATGCTGCGCCTCAGCGGGCTGACGGACCATCGTGTTCTGCTGCCCGCCAGCGCATTAGCCGGTGCGGCGGTATTAACCGGGGCGGACGTGGTGGCGCGGCTTGCATTAAACTCAGCCGAGCTGCCTATCGGCGTGGTCACCGCCACGCTGGGCGCACCGGTATTTATCTGGTTGTTATTGAAAGCCGGGCGTTAACCCGGCTCACTGATTAAGGGGATGCTATGCAAAGCAATGTTCTGAATACCGAAGTAACGACCATTGAAGGCGAAAACACCACGCTGGAAAACTGGCAGGGTAAGGTGCTGTTGATTGTTAACGTCGCGTCTAAATGCGGCCTGACGCCTCAGTACGAGCAGCTGGAAAACCTGCAGAAAGATTTCGAGGCACAGGGTTTTAGCGTGCTGGGCTTCCCGTGCAACCAGTTTCTGGGCCAGGAGCCGGGCAGCAGCGAAGAGATCAAAACTTTTTGCAGCACCACTTATGGCGTAACCTTCCCTCTGTTCAGCAAAATCGACGTTAACGGCGAGCACCGTCACCCGTTTTATCAGAAGCTGATCGACGCTTGCCCGGCCGCCGTTGCGCCGGAAGGCAGCGGCTTCTACGAACGTATGAGCAGCAAAGGACGCGGCCCGCTGTACCCGGACGATATCCTGTGGAATTTCGAGAAATTCCTCGTCGGGCGTGACGGTAAAGTTATCCAGCGCTTCTCGCCGGATATGACGCCGGAAGATCCGATTATTCTGGATGCCATCAAGCAGGCGCTGGCGAAATAATTTGCCACTCCTGCAATTAAACGGGGTCACCGTCGCAGACCGGCTTGGGCCGATTACCGCGACGGTGGAGCCGGGCGAGCTAATCCACCTCGTGGGGCCTAACGGGGCGGGTAAGAGCACCTTGCTGGCGCGCATGGCCGGGCTAAGCGAGGGGCAGGGCAGTATTCAGCTCAACGAGCAGCCGCTTGAGGCCTGGCTCCCCGCCGCGCTTTCACGTCGCCGCGCCTGGCTTAGCCAGCAGCAACTTCCTCCTTTTGCTATGCCGGTCTGGCATTATCTGCAACTGCATCAGCCTTCGCCGGATGCGGAACCGGCGATGATGCGCCTGGCGGAGGCTTTGTGGTTGACGGATAAGTTAACGCGGCCGGTTAACCAGCTTTCGGGCGGCGAGTGGCAGCGGGTGCGGCTTGCAGCGGTGCTGCTGCAAATTGACCCGGAGGCCAATCCTCTCGGGCAGCTTCTGCTGCTGGACGAGCCGATGAACAGCCTTGACGTTGCCCAGCAGGCGGCGCTTGACCGCGTGCTGCTGGCGTTTTGCGAAGCCGGTATTGCGGTTGTGATGAGCGGCCATGACCTGAACCACAGCCTGCGCCACGCCCATAAAGTGTGGCTGCTGCGCGAGGGTAAAATGGTGGCTCAGGGTTGCCGCGATTTGGTGCTGACGCCGCAAAATTTAGCCGCCGCTTACCAGATGCCGTTTCGCTTATTGCGCATTGAAGGGCACAGTATGCTGATAAGTCCGCTATAACATCGCGGAAAGCTTGCAATAATTTCGCATGGCAGGCTAAATTATCGGAAATTATAACGCCAGGAGATGTCTGAAAAATGCGTTTGTGGCTTATTGCAGTGGCATGCATAGTTTTGGTGGGGTGTAGCCATAATGCTCCTCATCCAAACGCCCGGCTTTCGGACTCCATCACCGTTATTGCTCAATTAAACGATCAGTTGCGTAGCTGGCACGGCACGCCGTACAGCTATGGCGGCATGAGCCGCCGCGGCGTTGACTGCTCGGGCTTCGTGTTGATGACCTTCCGTGACAGGTTTGAACTGATGCTGCCGCGTATGACCAGCCAGCAGGCGGAAATCGGCACCCGAATCGATAAAGACGATCTGTTGCCGGGTGATCTGGTTTTCTTCAAAACCGGCTCGGGAGAAAGCGGCCTCCACGTTGGGATCTATGATACCGACAATACCTTTATCCACGCCTCTACCAGCCGCGGCGTAATGCGCTCCTCGCTGGATAACGTCTACTGGCGTAAAAAGTTCTGGCAGGCGCGCCGTATCTAGCTTCTTCCGTTAAATCTGGCTGAAAATCGTGACCGTTCCCGCAAATCTGCGGGCGGTGTCAACGCGCTTTTTAATATCAGGTAATATCGGCAAGCACTCTGTTTTTCCCGCTAAGGATTGTTCAATGGTTACCCTCGAAGATGTTGCCGCCCACGCCGGTGTCTCTCGCGCCACCGTCTCTCGCGTGGTGAACGGCGATACTAAGGTTAAATCGCATACCCGGACTAAAGTCGAAGCCGCGATTGCCGAGCTGGGTTATTCCCCCAATCCTGCCGCGAGGGCGCTGGCCTCCAGCCAGAGCCACACCATCGGGCTGGTGACTACGTCTTACACCGGCGGCTTCTTTGGCTCGCTGATGGACACGGTGCAAAGCGAAGCCGAATCAAACGGTAAACAGCTGCTGGTAACCCAGGGGCGCGGCGTGGAAGAGAACGAACGCAATGCCATCCAGCGGCTCTACAATCTGCGCTGCGACGGGCTGGTTATTCACGTTCGTGCGATATCTGACGAAACCCTTGTGCAACTGGCCGAGCGCGGTAATAAATTTATCGTGCTCGACAGAGAGGTTCCGGCGCTTCGCGAGCGCTGCGTGGTCTTCGATCATCGCCTTGCCAGCCAGATGGCGACCCAATATCTGCTGGATGCCGGCCACCGGGCTATCGCCTGTCTTCACGGCCCAACTCAGCGAGCCTCAAGCCTGCTGCGTCGCCAGGGATTTCTGGACGTGATGGAACGCGACGGCATTAAGCCGGTCGCGGTGGTGGAGGGCGAGTACGACATGCCCAGCGGCTACAAGCAGACGGCGGCGCTGCTGGATAAGTATAAAATTAGCGCCCTTTACTGCTGCAATGAAGAGATGGCCGTCGGCGCTATGTTAGCCATTACCGAACGCGGTTTACGCATCCCGCTGGATATATCCCTTATATGTTATGACAGTGGAGACCGAGCGGCATTTGTTCGCCCGGCGTTAACCAGCGTCTATTTCCCCATCGGGGATATGGCGCGTTACGCAACGCGTAAATTATTAAATGAACAATGTGAGAATGAATCTTTTTTACCTTCGATCGTAGCCCGCGACTCGGTGCGTGATTTGCGTTAAAAACTGGCTATGTACGGATATCCAGGATAAGCTGCAACTAATTAAAAGATAAAGCTTAAACGTTTCAGGGATGAGTGTGAAATACACAGCGATAGCGGCTATCCGAATTTTCTCGGAGTGGCGCTGTATCTCTCTGCCGTCCAACCGGAAATCTACAGGGCTGGCAAATGATTGTTTCACTTGATATTGTTTATTGTTCTCACCTCTACTTTCACCCGGCAATGAAGCCGGATGATAGCGTTATGGGCGTGGAAATAGTGGCAAACTTTATCGGTGAGGATGCGCCGGTGCGTATTCCCGTTGAGCTTCTTACTCCCCATCTTAGCCCGCAGCAGCAGCTCTCCCTGTTTAGCGAAAAATTAGCGCTTATTGAAGAACATAAAAGTTTCTTTATCTCTCAGCGTCTGATTGCCTGGGTTCATATTAATGAAATCATTGTTGACGCGCTAATTAATGACCAGAGTTTATTCCTCAGGTTAAAAGCGCTGCCGTTTATTGAATTAACCCTGAGCGAAAGTTTCCCCGACCTGAATAGCGGAACGGCTAATTTAAGGCTGGCGAAAATTGCGGGTGATTTTTCACTGGTACTGGCTGACTTCGGTGCCGGAAATGCCACCACAAAACCTATTTTTGACGGCCTGTTCAGGCGCGTGATAATGGATCGTTTCTTTATCCAAAAACAGCTGCCGGGGCGCAGTTTTACGCCGTTTATGCTGGCCATCATCGGGCAAATTTCCCCTTTTTGTGAATCGCTGCTGGTGGACGGAATCAATACCAGCGCCGCCCGGCGCAAAGTACAGGGGCTTGGCTTTGCCGCGATGCAGGGCAAGCTCTGGCCGCTGGTGCCGCCCAATGAGTTAGTTTCTCTTTTACCTCCGCACGAGGGGCTGATGCACTAAAGCCCCTGCTGGCTGACCGTGTTTAAAAGTCATGACAGGGGCTACACTGTGGGCCGGAGGAACCATGACCAATACTTTAGCTTTTCTGAACAGCTGGCACGACGAGCTGCCGGGGTTCTACAGCGAATTAAAACCGACCCCGCTGAAAAATGCGCGGCTGCTCTATCACAGCCGGCCTCTGGCCGATGAACTCGGGCTGGATGCTTCGTTTTTTGATGCGCAGCACGCGGGCATCTGGAGCGGCGAAACACTGCTGCCGGGTATGCAGCCGCTGGCGCAGGTATACAGCGGCCATCAGTTTGGGGTCTGGGCAGGGCAACTGGGGGACGGGCGAGGCATTCTGCTGGGCGAGCAACAGCTTGCCGACGGGCGCAAAGTTGACTGGCACCTGAAAGGTGCAGGGCTTACCCCTTACTCGAGAATGGGCGACGGGCGGGCGGTGCTGCGCTCAACTATTCGCGAGTTTCTCGCCAGCGAAGCCATGCATGCGCTGGGTATTCCCACTACGCGGGCGCTGACCATTGTTACCAGCGAAACGCCGGTGCAGCGTGAAACGGTTGAGCAGGGCGCGATGCTGCTGCGGGTGTCAGAAAGCCACCTGCGTTTCGGCCATTTCGAACATTTTTACTATCGCCGGGAGCCGGAAAAGGTTCAGCAACTTGCCGATTACGCCATTCTCCACCACTGGCCGCACCTTCTGGGGCTGAACGAGCGCTACGAATTGTGGTTTAGCGATGTGGTGGAACGCACCGCCTCGCTGATTGCGCACTGGCAAACCGTTGGCTTTGCGCACGGCGTAATGAACACCGATAACATGTCGATTCTCGGTCTGACCATGGACTACGGCCCGTATGGTTTCCTTGACGATTATCAGCCCGAATTCATCTGTAATCACTCTGACTACCAGGGGCGTTACGCCTTCGATAATCAGCCTGCGGTCGGCCTCTGGAATCTGCAACGCCTGGCCCAGACCCTGTCGCCCTTTATCCCGGCTGACAGGTTAAATACCATTCTGGACGGCTACCAGCCCGCGATAATGCGTGCCTTCGGCAAACAAATGCGGGCTAAGCTCGGGTTGTTCAGCGAGCAGCAGAACGATAACCAGATCCTTAGCGAGCTGCTTGCTCTGATGAGCAAGGAGGGAAGCGATTACACCAGAACCTTCCGCCTGCTCGGCATGACGGAGCAGCAGAGCGCGGCTTCACCGCTGCGGGACGAGTTTATCGACAGGGCGAGTTTTGATGCCTGGTTTGCTCGCTATCGTGAAAGATTGCAGGCTGAGCAGATAAGCGACGCGGAGCGCCAGAGGAAAATGCAGGCGACAAACCCGGCGCTGGTGCTGAGAAACTGGCTGGCGCAGCGGGCAATTGCCGCTGCGGAGCAGGGGGATACAGGCGAACTGGAGAAGCTACATCAGGCGCTGCTTCAGCCGTTTACCGACCGCCAGGACGATATCACACGGCGTCCGCCTGACTGGGGAAAACGGCTGGAAGTCAGCTGTTCGAGCTAGTTTACTGGCGCAGGCCCACCTGGGGAACCGGGTGTTCCGGGTGGCGGAATACCCGCAGGTCGGCCTGATACCAGTGCTGTAAAACTTGCTCATCGAGCACCTCGTCCGGCGTACCGTCGGCCACCATTCTTCCCTTATGCAGCAGCACGATGCGGTCGGCCCAGAGCGCGGCCAGATTCAGGTCGTGCAGCACTACGCAAACCGACAGGGTACCCATTTGCGCCAGGCGGCGCAGCAGGCGTAAAACGTGCTGCTGGTGGTATAAGTCCAGGGCAGAGGTCGGTTCGTCGAGGAACAGCCAGCCGTGCGGCTGACCGTCGCACCACAGCTGAGCCAGCGCGCGGGCAAGCTGCACCCGCTGCTGTTCACCGCCGGATAAGCGGCAAAAATCTCTTCCGCTCAGATCATCGCAGCCGGTAAGCGCCATCACTTCGGCCACTACTTTGCCGGTAGATTCCTGCGGCCAGGGCGCTCGACCCATGGCAATCACTTCTTCTACCGTCCAGCTAAAAGCCATGCTGCTTTGCTGGCGCATCACCGCACGCTTGCGGGAAAGCGCCTCACTTGACCACTGCGTCAAATCGTCACCGGCCAGGGCAACATGCCCGCTGTCGGGCAGCTGAAACCCGGTAAGCAGGCGCAGCAGCGTGGACTTACCCGCGCCGTTAGGGCCTATCAGGGCGACCACTTCACCCGGTTTAAGGGCGACGTTGACGTCATCAATCAGCAGTCGGTGACCCATTTTCAGCGAAACATGGTGCGTTTGCAGAACCGCAGACATCAGCCTTTCTCCTTGTTGCGGAATATCATCGCCAGGAACCACGGGCCGCCAATCAGGCTGGTGAGTAAGCCAACCGGCATTTCGGCAGGTGCGACCAGGGTACGCGCCAGAGTATCGGCAATCAGCAGCAGCATTGCGCCCGCCAGCACCGAGCCCGGCACCAGCCAGCGGTGGTCGGAGCCGAGCCACATGCGCACCAGATGAGGGACCACAAGGCCGACAAAACCGATTACGCCGCTGATTGCCACCGCCGCTGCGACCAGCAGCGCGCTGAGGATCAGCAACTGGCGCTGGGTGGTTTTCACGTCAACGCCCAGGTAATGCGCTTCTTCGTCACCCAGCTGGAGCAGGTTAAGGCGTTTAGCCAGCAGCCAGATACCGACGGCGGCGGGCAGAATAAGCGAAGCGGTCGCAAGCAAGGTTGACCACTGCGCCTGGCCGAGACTGCCCATACCCCACAGCGAAAGCTGGCGCAGCTGCGCATCATTGCTTACCCACGACAGTACGCCAACCGCCGCGCCGCACAGGGCGTTGATAGCAATCCCGACCAGCAGCAGGCGTGACAGGCTATTGCTGCCTTTACGACTAAGCAGGAAGATGGCAAGGGTCACAGCAAGGCTGCCGACAAAAGCGGCAAGCATTGGAGCATATAACGCGAGCACGGCAGGCAGAGCCAGCGGGAGGACGACGGACAGTCCGACCGCCAGCGCGGCTCCGCTGCTGATCCCCAGCAGGCCAGGGTCGGCCAGCGGGTTACGAAACAGCCCCTGCATTACGCAGCCGGAAAGCGCCAGCGCGCCGCCGATAAGCGCGGCCAGCAGCACCCGGGGGAGACGAATGTTTAGCCAGATGTCGCGCAGCGCTTCATCATGAGCCTGCCACAGCACGGCAACGGACAGCCGCATCGCGCCGAGATTAGCGGCGAGCAGCGCCAGCGCCAGCAGCACCAGGCCCATTAACCACAGGGCATGATGGGGCAGGGGGCGACGTATCACGGGAGTTGCTCCGCTTTCTGGCGCAGGGCGAGAATAGCCTGCGGGGTATCAATCCCGAAGCCGAGCAGCGCCATATCGTCAACTACCATCAGCTGTTTATGCTTGCCCGCAGGGGTTTGCGCCAGGCCCGGTAAGGCCCAGACGTTAGCTTCCCCGCCGAGGGTTTTCACGCCGTCTGTTGTCACCAGCACTAAGTCAGGCTGGCTGGCAATTACGCCTTCCTGAGAGAGCGGCTGGTAGCGCTTAAAGCCCTGCATCGCATTACTTAGCCCGGCAGCATGAATTGCCGCGTCTGCCGCGGTTTCCTGCCCGGCGGCCATCGCGGTCATCCCGCCGTGGCTCATAATAAACAGCACTTTTTTACCCAGCGGTTTTTCAGGGATAGCGGCCAGCTGGTCGTTAAGCTGTTTACGCAGCTTGTCGCCCTGTTCCGTTTTCCCCAGCGCACCGGCAACGGCGGCCACTTTGGCATCGATTCCGTTGAGATTATTATCCGCCGGTACGGTAATGACCTTTACCTTGCTGGACTCAAGCTGCTTAAGCGCCAGCGAAGGCTGGGCCTGAGCGCTGGCAAGTACCAGAGTAGGGCGCATAGCGAGGATGCCTTCGGCGCTCAGCTGGCGCAGATAGCCGACATCCGGTAGTTTTTTCACGGCCTCAGGATGAAGGCTCGTGCTATCACGAGCCACCACGTCCTGACCCGCACCCAGAGCCCAGGCGATTTCGGTGACATCGCCACCGATTGTCACCACGCGCTCGGCCGCACCTGCCATTAACGGCAGGGCGAATAAGGTGAGGATCAGGCGTTTCATGCTGCCAGCCCTTTGCCGGTCAATGCGTCAATCTGAAGACGCCATTGCTCCTGCTCCGGCTGGCCTTCGGTGCGCTGGCCGTACAGCTGGGCAATCTGCGTACCGTCGGCGGCAAACAGCTCAAGGCTGGTTACGTGGCCGTCTGCGGTTGGCTTGCGCGTTACCCAGCTCTCGGCGATGGTATCGGCCATCAGGTGCAGGGTGAATTCCGGGTTGAAGATATTGACCCAGTTTTCCATCGGCACGACTTTCTGAATTTCGCCGGTGAAGATCTGCACGCAGCCGCGGTTGCCAACGAACACCATGATCTCGTTGCCGTCTTTCTTCGCCTGGTTCAGCAAATGAGAAAGCGCTTCGTTATCCACGCGGCAGGCCAGATCGTCTTTCACCAGGCGGAAAGCCTGCTGACGAGTCAACTGGTGGCGTTTCAGCAGCATAAAGAACTGATGCACGTCGGTCATGGCGCGCCATTCGCTATCGAGCTTGTCGGCTTCTACGGTTGGGGTCATTACCGCTTCTTCAACGGCTTTTAGCTCAAGCGCTGGGTTATCCGCGTGAATGAAACGGGTCAGCACCTGGCTCCATGCATCAAAGTCGGTATTGTCGGTGGTGTACACCTTCAACAGCGCATCGCCCTGATGGTCGAAGAACTGAATACTTTGACGCTCGCCGCGAGCGGTTGTTTCGCGGACGTGGAAGATGCTGGCCCACTGGTTCAGGAACAGGCGCAAGTCCAGGGCGCGAGGGTTCAGCACCAGCCCGGCATGGCCGTTCAGATGCTGGTTCTCAAAGCGGCCCACCTGCTCGTGTACCGCATATTCGTTGCGGCAGATGCATTTGGTTTCGCCAACGGCTTCCAGCGCGGCAAACACTTCTTTTACATCACCTTTTAAGCGCCATGCGTCGTGTCCGACGCGGGCATGGGTCAGTTCCGCTTCACTGATTTGCATCAGTTTGGCGATATCCCGGGCGTATTTCTTCGGGTGTTCCTGCTTCAGCTGCAACCAGCTGTCATAACGCTGACTCATGAAAAACTCCTTTACCATTGATAGCTCACGAAAATTTTACCGTTACGGCCATCCTGCGGCATACCCTGCGGTGACCAGTACTCTTTATCGAAGGCGTTACCAAACACCAGCGTGGTGGTTAAACCGCGCAGCTGCTGTTGCCCCGTATAGCTGACATAGAAATCGTTGACCGCGTAACCCGGTTGCTGAGCATAAGAGCTGCTGATGTGGGTAGAACGCTCGGCGAAGGTGCCGACCCAGCCCACGGAGAAGCCGCTGTGTGCCACAGGAATGTCCAGCGTGGTGGTCACGGTGTCCGGGTTCAGGCTGGAAATGTACTCGCCGGTATCTTCGTCTTTACCGCGGGTGCGGTTATAAGCGGTATCCAGGCTGAACAGGTCGGCGGTGTATTTGGCGTTAACGTCCCAGCCCCAGATTTTGGCTTTCGGCACGTTGTAGGACATGGTCGTCATCTTGCGCATATCGACCGTGGTGGAGATATAGTCCTTCGCTTTGGTATCGAAGTAGCTCGCTTTGAACTCCAGGCCGTCGTTAGCCATTGCCAGGTTGTCGAAGCGCAGGCCGAAACCGTATTCCTGAGTTTCGTTGGTTTCCGGGCGCAGGTTAGGGTTTGGCACCCAGTAGTTAGTCCCCATGCGAGGGATGGTGAAGTGTTTGGAATCGTTATACATTTCGCCCATAGTTGGGGCGCGGAATGCCTGAGCATAAGAGCCAAACAGCATCAGCCAGTCGGTCGGGCTAACGGACACGGCGCCGCGAGATGACCACTTATCGGCATCTACGTCTTTATAACCCTGGCTGCTGCCGCTGTAGTTGTCATAGCGGGTTCCGGCGAGGATAGAAACAGGCAGGTCACGCAGGGTGATTTCGTCCTGCAACCAGCCGGAGCCGAAGTCGATTTTCGCCTGTGGGAAACCGGTGGTCAGGCCGCCTGGGTTCTGCTGCTGGCGATAATATTCGCCGCCGTAGGTCAGTAGGTTAGCCGCAAAGCTGTCGTTAAACAGACGGCTGCGGTTTTCCAGTTTGCCGCCTTTGGTGGTTTGCTTGCGGAACTCGCCGCCCGCTCCCGGGGTTTCGGCATTGATACGCGCTTCTGACCAGTAAGCCGTCGCATCAGCGTTCAGCCAGTCGTTATCCTGCGGATCAAGGTGATATTTCAGCTGGGCGTCGCGCTGGATGGTAGAGCGGTTGGTCATCGGGTTAGAGGAAGATGCGTCCGTCGTTTGCGGGTTCTTCGGTTCGCGAGCGCTGTTGTTGTAATAGCGCAGGGAGCCTGCCAGAGACTGGGCGGAGTCGATGTACCAGGTGCCTTTGGCCAGCATGTTGCCGATGTTTTCGTCGTTCGGCGCGGTTTCACCGTCGCTCTGACGCAGATTGCCGCGGTCGCGGCTGGACCAGGCAACGACGCCGTCCAGATTATCGGTACGGCCAAATGCGCTGGCGCCCAGACCGAGGCTGTGGTCGCCGGTGCCGCCGGTGCCAAATACGCGGTAACCGCTGTTCTGGCCTTCAAACAGTAAATCAGCCGCGTCGGCGGTTTCATAGGAGATAACGCCGCCCAGCGCGCCGCTGCCGTACAGCAGAGCCGCAGGCCCACGCACGACTTCAATACGTTTAATCAGCGCAGGATCGAGGAAGGTGCTGTTCAGGTGCCCGGTGTCAGTGCCCTGGCGAATGCCGTCCACCAGGGTCAGAACGCCGCGGCGATCGTAGCCGCGCATATTGATGTCCTGGCCGTTAGTGCGCCCGGAGCCGTCGATGGTTATCCCCGGAACTTTACGCAGCATGTCGGCCGCGGACGTTGCCGTCTGGCTTTCTGGAGAGCTGCCGTCGATGACGCTAACCATCATCGGCGCCTCAAAGGTGCTGCGCTGGTTGCCGGTGGCAACGACGGTCATCTGCTCGTCTTTAGCAAAAGCGGGCAGGGCGGTGAATACGGCTAATGTGAGTAAAGACAGACGGAAACCCGCCGTGTGTGTGCAAGGCATAGCGCAACTCTCCATAGGAATAACGAAAGCGCTGGCTGCCTGGGGATGACCTGGGTGGCTGGCTAATGTCCCCGTTTTAGTCAGGGGAACGGTTTGTTTAAATTTATTTAGTCAGGATAAGCTTTCCTGCCTGAGTCTGGCGTAACAGGTATTGCTGCCCTTCATGGACGATAACCACGCGGCCGTCTGCGCCAAGCAGCGCTTTGCTGTCAATCCGGCGGGGTTCCGTTGTGGTCTGCGGGCTGGCAGGGGTGAATGGCTTTTCCATACGCTTTACTCTGTATAAAAATGACAATCAGTGTAACAATGAGAATCATTATCAGAAAAAGGCGATTCTGCGGCAAGCATTATTTGTAAGAAATATGTGAATTGCGGAATTTTGTGACAAAACGGCTGTCGTTACGGGTAACGCTATGAAATCCGGCGGGTTATTAAAATTCCCGCCGGAAAATATGGGCTAGAAACGTCGGGCGGTGGCTTCCGCCAGCATGTTGACCAGGGTTTCAGTGTCTTCCCAGTTCAGGCACGGGTCGGTAATCGACTGGCCGTAGTTCAGCGGCTGTCCGGCAACAATCTGCTGGGTGCCTTCCTTCAGGAAGCTCTCAGCCATAATGCCGGAAATAGCGCGGGATCCGTTGCGGATCTGGGTGCAGACATCCTCACACACGTCCAGCTGGCGGCGATGCTGTTTCTGGCAGTTGCCGTGGCTAAAGTCGATAACCAGGTGCTCCGGCAGGTCGAAAGCGCTTAGCGTATCGCACGCTGCGGCAATATCTTCCGCATGGTAATTCGGCTGCTTGCCGCCGCGCATGATGATGTGCCCGTAAGGGTTGCCGCTGGTCTGGTAGATGGTCATCTGCCCTTCTTTATCCGGGGAGAGGAACATATGGCTGGCACGCGCGGCGCGGATAGCGTCAACCGCGATGCGGGTATTGCCGTCGGTGCCGTTTTTGAAGCCCACAGGGCAGGAGAGCGCAGACGCCATTTCGCGGTGGATTTGGCTCTCGGTGGTGCGTGCGCCAATTGCGCCCCAGCTAATCAGGTCGGCGATATACTGCCCGGTCACCATATCGAGGAACTCCGTGGCGGTCGGCACGCCCAGCTCATTAACCTGTAACAGCAGGCGTCGGGCCTGCTCGAGGCCGTAATTAATGCGGTAGCTGCCGTTCAAATCAGGATCGGAGATAAGCCCTTTCCAGCCCACCACGGTGCGCGGTTTTTCAAAATAAGTACGCATGACAATCTCAAGGCTGCCCTGATATTTGTCGCGCAGGGTCTTGAGCTGCCGGGCGTAATCCATCGCGGCATCGAGATCGTGAATCGAGCAGGGGCCGACGATAACCAGCAGGCGTTTATCTTCGCCGGTGAGGATCTTTTCAATGCGGCGGCGGGCCGCGGTGACGTGCTGTGCCACCTCAGCGGAAACCGGGAAGCGTTCGGTCAGCTCGGCCGGGGTGACCAGGCTGTCGATGCGCGCGGTCCGCAATTCATCTGTTTTATTCATTGGGTGTCTCAGAAATTTTGTCTTCTCTGCGGCGATTTACCGGGAAGTGATGGGGATCACAATAAACCAAAGCTGACCGATTTCAACTCCCGGGCCGCTCTGATGGATGGATTACCCCAACGCAGTCTGTACACCCTAACATACAGGGAAAATCTTTTGTACTAGTTTCTTAGTACATGCGGCGATTCAGTCCCATAATGTCGAGGATCTTGGTCGCCATTTCTTCGACTGAATAATTGGTGCTGTTGAGGTAGCGAATCTGGTTTTTACGAAACAGCGCTTCGACCTCGGCCACTTCAAGGCGGCACTGACGCAGGGAGGCATAGCGGCTGTTTTCCCGGCGCTCTTCACGGATAGCCGCCAGCCGCTCGGGGTTAATCGTCAGGCCGAACAGCTTATGCTGAAGCGGTTTGAGTACCGCCGGGAGCTGAATATTATCCATATCATCGGCGATAAACGGGTAGTTGGCGGCGCGAATGCCAAATTGCATCGCCAGATAGAGGCTGGTCGGCGTTTTTCCACAGCGAGAAACACCCAGTAAAATCACCTGAGCCTGGTCAAGATTACGCATTGAAATGCCGTCATCGTGCGCCAGCGTGTAGTCAATAGCGGCGATACGAGCATCATACTTTGTCAGGTTGCCGGGGTTAAGGCCGTGGGTGCGGTGGGCAACGGGTGTAGGGTCGAGTTTTAGCTCCTGCTGCAGCGGGGCGACCAGCGTCTGCACGATGTCCTGACAAAAGCCTTCGCTCTGCACAATGATGTCGCGGATTGCGGGCAGCACGATGGAATAAAACACCAGCGGGCGCACGCCGGTCTGCTGATAAATCGCGTCAATTTGCTCTTTAACCGCCCTGGCCCGGCTTTCGTTTTCCACAAACGGCAACGTAATACTGTTGATAGATACCGGGAATTGTGACATCACCGCATGGCCAAGCACTTCGGCAGTAATAGCGGTGCCGTCGGAAATACAAAATACGTGACGATCGACTAAGTTATCCATTTTTATTCCTGAACCCTGGATGCCATTTTTCTAAAGCATAAAGTAAAACAAGGTATTCCGAGTAGCGCTAATCTTAATTTTAAAAGTGAAATAGCGTTTTTAAATTTAATAAACCATCGCAAATATAATCAATACAATACTATAACCATTTGTATAGTGTGGACTATATGATAATCAACGGTTTATGAAGTGAGCGGATCTATCCGAAAATCTCATATTTTATTTTGCTTGAACGATTCACCGGTTTCATTCCACCCTCAGAATATGCAAAGCTAAATACGAAGTCTGGTGTTTCTTGTACCCATTCATTTAAAAAAGGATTGTTTCGATGTCCAATAATGGCTCGTCACCGCTGGTTCTTTGGTATAACCAACTCGGCATGAACGATGTAGACAGGGTCGGGGGCAAAAATGCCTCCCTGGGTGAAATGATTACCAATCTTTCGGGTATGGGTGTCTCCGTCCCGAATGGTTTTGCCACTACCGCCGAGGCGTTTAACCTGTTTCTCGACCAGAGCGGCGTGAACCAGCGCATTTATGAGCTGCTGGATAAGACCGATATTGATGATGTCACCGCGCTGGCAAAAGCCGGGGCGCAGATTCGCCAGTGGATTATCGATACGCCATTCCAGCCTGAACTGGAAAACGCAATCCGCGAAGCCTATCAAACTCTCTCTTCAGACGATGCCGAAGCCTCTTTCGCGGTACGCTCCTCCGCTACCGCCGAAGACATGCCGGACGCCTCGTTTGCCGGGCAACAAGAAACTTTCCTTAACGTGCAGGGCTTTGACGCCGTGCTGGTGGCGGTGAAACACGTTTTCGCCTCGCTGTTTAACGACCGCGCTATTTCTTACCGCGTGCACCAGGGCTACGACCATCGCGGCGTGGCGCTGTCTGCGGGCGTGCAGCGTATGGTTCGTTCAGACTTAGCTTCCTCCGGCGTGTTGTTCTCCATCGACACCGAATCCGGTTTTGACCAGGTTGTGTTTATCACCGCCGCGTGGGGCCTGGGTGAAATGGTGGTGCAGGGCGCCGTCAACCCGGATGAATTTTACGTCCACAAGCCGACGCTCGAAGCGGGCAAACCGGCTATCGTGCGCCGCACGATGGGGTCGAAAAAAATCCGTATGGTCTACGCTCCAACCCAGGAGCACGGTAAGCAGGTGCGCATCGAAGACGTGCCGGAAGCCGACCGCGACCGCTTCTGCATCACCCCGGATGAAATCCAGGAGCTGGCGAAGCAGGCGGTGCAGATTGAAAAACACTACGGCCGCCCGATGGATATCGAGTGGGCTAAAGACGGGCATACCGGCAAGCTGTTTATCGTTCAGGCTCGCCCGGAAACCGTTCGATCTCAGGGCCAGGTGATGGAGCGCTACCAGCTGCACGCCCAGGGCCAAATCGTGGCCGAAGGGCGCGCTATCGGCCACCGCATTGGCGCCGGGCCGGTAAAAGTGATTCACGATATCAGCGAAATGAACCGCATTCAGCCGGGCGATGTACTGGTCACCGATATGACCGACCCGGACTGGGAACCTATCATGAAGAAGGCGGCGGCGATTGTGACCAACCGCGGTGGGCGTACCTGTCACGCGGCCATCATTGCGCGCGAGCTGGGTATTCCTGCGGTTGTGGGCTGTGGTGATGCGACCGAGCGCATGAGCGAGGGCCAGAACGTGACCGTCTCCTGCGCGGAAGGCGATACCGGCTATGTGTACGCCGAGATCCTCGACTTCACCGTAAAAAGCTCTACCGTTGACGCGATGCCCGATCTGCCGCTGAAGATAATGATGAACGTCGGCAACCCGGACCGCGCTTTCGATTTTGCCTGCCTGCCGAACGAAGGCGTTGGCCTGGCGCGTCTGGAATTTATCATCAACCGCATGATCGGCGTGCATCCGCGTGCGCTGCTGGAGTTTGACCAGCAGGAACCGGCTTTGCAGGCTGAAATCCGCTCGATGATGAAAGGCTACGACGATCCGATCGAATTCTACGTGGGCCGTCTGACCGAAGGGATCGCAACCCTGGGGGCGGCCTTCTGGCCGAAGCGCGTTATCGTTCGTTTGTCTGACTTTAAGTCGAACGAATACGCCAACCTGGTGGGCGGCGAGCGCTATGAGCCTGAAGAAGAGAACCCGATGCTGGGCTTCCGCGGGGCGGGCCGCTATGTGGCAGACAGCTTCCGTGACTGCTTCGCTCTGGAATGTGCGGCCATGAAGCGCGTGCGCAACGAAATGGGTCTGACCAACGTTGAAGTGATGGTGCCGTTCGTGCGTACCGTAGCGCAGGCAAAAGCGGTGGTTGAGGAGCTGGAGCGGCAGGGCCTGAAGCGTGGCGAAAACGGACTGAAAATCATCATGATGTGCGAGATCCCGTCCAACGCCCTGCTGGCCGAGGAGTTCCTGCAATACTTTGACGGCTTCTCTATCGGCTCGAACGACATGACTCAGCTGACGCTGGGGCTGGACCGTGATTCCGGCGTGGTTTCCGAACTCTTTGATGAGCGCAACGACGCGGTGAAAGCGCTGCTGTCGATGGCTATCAAAGCGGCGAAGAAGCAGGGTAAATACGTCGGGATTTGCGGGCAGGGGCCTTCCGACCATGAGGACTTCGCCGCGTGGCTGATGGAAGAGGGGATTGATAGTCTGTCCCTGAACCCGGACACCGTGGTGCAGACCTGGCTGAGCCTCGCCGAACTAAACAAGTAAGACTTAATCTTCCCCTCTCTTTGAAAAAAGAGAGGGGAATTATCCCTCCTGAAATAAAATCCTTCGCATCGTTAATAATCAACCCGGAACAGAGGGTGTAAATTCCCCACGCGCCATAAAAAATCAGTTTTCATTCATGTTGGCGATCACATTCCGGCAAAAAAACAAAAAATCATAAACCCACAGTTTAATTCTACAATTGTCGCTGTCTGCCGACTTTTTAATACTCAGGGTGCGTCGTGCAATACCGGCATTGAATATTGCACCACGGGTTGAAAATGCTTTTTAACCTGATAAGGCAGATAATAATGACAATATCCTCCGTACTCTCTACGAAAGATAAAATTGGCTATGGCCTTGGCGATATGGCAAGCGCCCTGGTGTGGCAAACGGCTACGCTATTTCTTGCTTATTTTTACACGGATGTGTTTGGCCTACCGGCGGCTATTATGGGCACCATGTTCCTGCTGGTGCGGGTTATTGATGCTTTTGTTGACCCCTGTATTGGCGCGCTGGTAGACAGAACGCAAACCCGCCACGGCCGTTTTCGCCCCTGGCTGCTGTGGTTTGCTATTCCGTTCGGCGTCAGCTGCATTATAACCTTCTACGTGCCGGACGTGGGCGAGACGGCAAAAATAGCCTATGCGTGCCTGACCTACGCGCTGCTCAGCTTTATCTATTCCGCGATTAATGTGCCTTACTGCGCTATGCCCGGAGCCTTAACTATGGACCCGCATGAGCGCCATTCCCTTCAGTCCTGGCGCTTTGGCCTGTCGTTTGTCGGCGGGCTGATTGTGACGGTGATTGCCCTGCCGCTGGTGGCGAGCCTTGGCAAGGGCGACGACAAGCAGGGCTATTTTTATGCCATGAGCCTGATGGGCCTGCTGGGGATTATTCTTTTTTTCTGCTGTTTCTTTTTTACCCGCGAACGGTTCACGCCACGCAATGAAACCTCTGGCTCGCTGGTTGGCGACCTGAAACTTCTTGCGGCTAACGGCCAGTGGAGAATTGTCTTTCTGTTTAATATTTTGCTGCTGACGGCGGTAGTCACGCGTGGCTCGGCGACAATGTATTACGTGAAATATGTTTTACTGCGCCCGGAAATGGTCTTTACCTTTATTGTCGGCGGGATGATTGCCGCGCTGAGCGGTGCGCTTTTATCCGCAAAATTGCTGGGGAAATTTGACCGGGTGCGGGCTTACCAGTGGACGATGGTGACCTTTATTATTTTTTGTGTGCTGATTTTCTTTATTCCTGCCGAAAACGTGTGGCTTATTTTTGGCCTCAATATCGTTTTTAGTTTTATTCAAAATTTGACCACGCCGCTTCAGTGGACCATGTTCTCGGACGTTGTCGACTACGAGGAGCATCGCAGCGGGCGACGGATGGACGGACTGGTCTTTTCGACCGCGCTGTTTGCCATCAAGTTTGGTCTCGCTCTCGGCGGTGCGGTGGTGGGCTGGGTGTTGGGCATGGTGGATTATGTGCCGAATCAGGCGCAGCAGGCGTCAGGCGTGCTCACCACTATCAACTTGCTGTTTACCTTTATCCCTGCCGGACTCTTTATTGCGATGGTCGCGCTGCTGGCGATTTACAAACTGAACAGCCGCACGGCAGATACTATCGCCCGCGAGCTGGCACAAAAGCGAGCCAACGGCGCGGGGCAGGCACAGCAGCCAACCTTTCATTCAGCTATCCAGGAGTAACCGATGACCGTAATCTACAAAGACCCGCAGCGCCCCGTAGCCGAGCGAGTTGCCGACCTGCTGGCGCGAATGACGCCGGAAGAAAAATTTGCCCAGATGCATGCTTACTGGCTGGTGCTTTCAGAAACCGGTGAACACCGTGAAAGAACGGATATGAGCGATGAGTTTGCCGGTGTTTCGGAACAGGCCTCGCTGGCACAAAGGTTGAAGTCTGGCGTCGGGCAAATAACGCGGCCTTTGGGGACGCATGTTGTTGAGGCTAAAGAGGGCGTGCGGGCCGCCAACAAGCTGCAAAAAATGCTGGTCGAGGAGACCCGACTCGGTATTCCTGCGCTGTTTCATGAAGAGTGCCTGGTGGGCCTGCTCTGCAAAGATGCCACTCTTTTCCCTTCTTCGCTGAACTACGGTTCAACCTGGGACCCGGCCCTTATTCGCCAGGCCGCCATGCACATTGGAGACGAGGCCCGCAGCACCGGCTGCCATCAGGGGCTTGCTCCGGTGCTGGACGTTTCCCGGGATGTTCGCTGGGGACGGACGGAAGAGACATTCGGCGAAGATCCCTGGCTGGTGGGGCTTATGGCCTGTGCTTATGTCGAAGGGTTGCAGGGTAAAAAACGCTATTTGCTGGCGACGTTAAAGCACTACGTGGGGCATTCGTTCAGCGAAGGTGCGCGTAATCATGCGCCGGTTCATCTGGGGTTTTGCGAACTAAATGATACCTTCCTGCTGCCGTTTGAGATGGCGGTGAAGCTGTCGCACGCAGGCTCCGTGATGCCCGCCTATCACGATATCGACAATCAGCCCGGCCACAGTGACGGCTTCCTGATGACGGATATTTTGCGCGAGCAGTGGGGGTTTGACGGCATCATCGTAGCGGATTACGGCGGCGTCAGTCTTCTACATCAACATCACGGCGTTGCGCGGGATGCGGCGGAGTCGGCGGCGCTGGCGTTTAATGCCGGGCTGGACGTGGAATTACCCAAGGATGATTGCGTCCGCCATTTAGGCGATGCGGTGGAACGCGGGCTTATCAGTATGGCAAAAATTGATGAGATTGTTGCCCGCACGCTGGCGGTGAAGTTCCAGCTTGGCCTGTTTGAACGGCCTTATGCCGATGAAACGAAGGTCGTGCTTCAGAGCAAACAAGCGCGGCAGGTTGCCAGAGACGTTGCCACGCGTTCCGTTACGCTTCTGGAAAACAGGGCGGCAATACCGCTGGCAGAAAATCAGAGGATGGCCGTGATCGGGCCGACCGCCGACGATCCTCTGGCGCTGCTGAGCGGCTACAGCTTCCCGGTGCATTTGATAATCAGCGACATGCTTGAGGAAACAACGCAGGTCACCACGCCTCTGGCGGCGCTGCGCCATTACCTGGGCGATGAGAAGGTCAGCTATGCCAAAGGCTGCCATATTATCGAAAAACGCATGGCCGGTGCGCCGGTTTTCCCCGGCGACAGCAGCGGAAAACCGATTCAGCATTCACCGGTTTCGCTTGATACTTCTCTGATTGCGCAAGCGGTTCGTACTGCGGAGCAAAGCGATATTGTTGTCGCCTGCGTGGGCGACCTCGCCGGGCTTTTCCAGAGCGGTACGGTGGGGGAAGGGTCGGATACTGACTCTCTTAATTTACCCGGCGTTCAGCAGCAACTGCTGGAAGCGCTGGTAGCGACCGGAAAGCCGGTCATTGTAGTGATGACCGGCGGGCGCCCTTATAACCTGGGGGGGCTGGAAGATAAAGTTTCAGCACTCATTATCGCGTGGGCGCCGGGTCAGGAAGGCGGCTGGGCGATTGCAGACGTTTTGACAGGCCGGGCGGAGCCGCAGGGTAGGTTGACCGTCAGCATACCGAAGAGCGCCGGAGCGATGCCTTATTATTACAATCACAAACTGAAAAGCGGCGGCACGCCGTATGCGTTTCATTTTGGCAGCCGCTACCCGTTTGGCTATGGCAAAAGCTGGACCAGCTTCAGCTACAGCCCGATAACCCTGCGCGGTAAAACGGTGGCGATAGACGGAGAGATTACGCTAAGCGTGACCGTAACCAACACCGGGGAGCGCAGCGGAAGTGAGGTTGTTCAGCTTTACGTTCACGACAACGTAGCCTCGATGGTGCGACCGGTTAAGGAGCTAAAGGGTTTTGAGCGCGTTGAACTTGAGGCGGGGGAATCGGCCACGCTGACCTTTATTCTGCCCGTCGATATGCTTAATTTCACCGCCCGCAGCGGGAAACGCATTGTTGAACCGGGAGAGTTTACGCTGATGGTGGGCGCGTCGTCTGAGGATATTCGCGAGACAACTCAGGTTGAAGTGCTGGGGGAAACGCGAACTTTGCCGAAGATATGGCGAATGCTGAGCCACTGCGAAGTTAGCCGCTAATTTTTATGTTTGTGACAACCCCTCTTTCGGCCGGAAGAGGGGCGCTGTCCGGCAAGCCACGAAGCAGGAAAGAATTACTCCCGCTTAATCAAATCCTTCACGCCCGCGATAATGGCCTCGCACCAGGCGGCATAGTCATGGCCGCTTGACCACGGGTGAAAACTGACCTCATAACCTTTGTCGCGCAGCACCGCCTCAAGCTGTTGCGTATTACGGTAAATTCCGCCGTCTGCACCTTTGCTTTCAAATCGCCCTGCCTGAAGCCAGAAGCGAACCGGCAGGCGAGGAGACTGCTGATATTGACGAGTAAGCCAGCCCGGTGCTTCGCCCTCAGGCGCCCACCAGTAAGAACCGGACAGGCTCAGCACGTTGCCGAAAACGTCGGGGTGACGCAGGGCAACCCACGACGAAGCCAGGCCGCCATAGCTTGAACCAGCGACAATAGTTTTCTGCGCCGTCAGGCTAATGCCCTGACGTTGTAGCCACGGCACCAGTTCCTGGGCCATAAAATCGGCGAAGTCCCGATTTGGCGGCAGCTCTTTTTCGCGCCGATCGCCGTCGAGGCTGTCAATAAATACCGCATTGATTGGCGGGAGTGAATGGCGGGCGATCAGGCCGTCCAGCACGTTAGCGAGACGGTAGCGATTCTGATACATGCGGCCATCAAACAGCATCAGCGTCCAGCGTGCGGGCTGGCTGCCGCGCGGGCGATAGACAGTGACTTCGCGGCTGTTAGCAAGCTTCTTGCTCTCCACCTGATAGCGCACCAGCGAACCGTTGCGAATCGGCTCCGAGGTTGCGTGAGGCGTGAAGTAGCGGGTGGACGTGAGGTTTAAAAGCGAGAAGCGGTTCCAGCGGTCGGCCTGGCCTGCGGGACTGGACTGGGGGTTGAGCGGGTCGGCCTGGGCGCTCACCAGAATAGCGCGACGCTGTTCGCGAGCGGTGCCTTCTACCAGAGGAACGTCCGGCGCGAGCTTATATTGCATCAGCGTGTCGGCCGGAACGACATAGCTGCGATACCAGACGTCCGACTGGCCGAGGCGGAACATCGGGTCGTGATCCCCGGCGGGAGAGCCAAGCACGAAGACATTGCTGGTCGCGCCGCGCCACAGGAAAGTCACGCGTTTATTACTGGCGTCTATTGCCTCCACCAGGGGCGTGCCTTGTTCACGTCTTGCCTTCCAGAAAGCATCGGTATTGCCGCCGTGACTCAGAGCCTGCTCCAGAGCCAGCAGCACAGGGCTTTCCGGGGTCAGCACTTCATTCCGTTTCAGAGGAACGGTTTCGCGAATTTGCCAGCGGAACCGCCAACGCTGGCCGGGTTCCCCGCGCAATACCAGGGTTGAGGGCACGCCAACCGGCAAAGCAAAGAGAGGATTATGCTTGCCATCCACCGGACCATTTTCCACCAGCGCGCGCCAGACACGGCCTTTACTGTCAAGCAGGCTGGCGTCCGTTATGCCCGCGAGTTTCACATTGGCGTAGTTATCCCTAAGAGCGGGAAGGCCAAAACAGATTTCACCGCTGGCGTCGAACTTCCCCTCCTGCTCTCCCTGGCTACCGGTAAATGTGCAGGTTGCGGCGACCGCCGAGGCTGAACAAAGTCCGATCATTAGTGCGCTCCACGCGGCTCTCATGTTGTTCCATCTTTGCTGTAAAAAAAGTTGTTACACGCTAATGCAAATGAGATTGATTTGCAATAACATTGCGAACCGTTGCGCTTTATGACAAAACGTAACCGGAGATCGCGGGGCGATCTTTGTTAACCCAGTAACAGGGGACGTAACGGTAATGAATTTTAAAAACAATAAAATGACCCACGGCATCTTGCTGATGGGTCTGAGTAGCATTGGGATGGTTAGCGGCGCGCAGGCGGAAGACCGCCGCGCTGCTGAAGAGACGATTGTGGTATCCGGCAGGGTGAGTGAGGATCCCTCCGCGCCGGTGAAAGGGATAGTGGCGACTAAAACGCTGTCCGCCACTAAAACGGTTGCCGACCTGGTGAAAACGCCGCAGTCGGTCTCGGTTATTACCCGCGACCAGATGAACGCCCAGGATGTCACCTCCGTCTCCCAAGCGCTGCGCTATACGGCAGGGGTCTTTACCGAATACCGGGGCAGCTCGAACCGTAATGACGAGGTTTTTGTACGCGGCTTTAGCTACGTGCCTAAATACCTCGACGGCCTGAGCTACGGCGCAACCGCCTCGTCGCAGACCGGGACTTTTGACCCCTGGCTGCTGGAGCGCGTGGAGCTGGTTCGCGGCCCGGCCTCGGTGCTGTTTGGCCAGGTGAACCCCGGCGGGCTTATCAGCATGACCAGCAAACGCCCGGTACGCGAAGCAATACATGAAGTGCAGTTCCGCACCGGGAACCAACATCTTGCCGAGGGCGCTTTTGATTTTGGCGGTCCGCTAAGCGACGATGGCCGCGTGCTTTACCGCCTTAACGGCATCGCCCGCACCCAGCATAGCCAGGTTGCCGATTATAAAGAGCAGCGTATGGCGATTGCCCCGGCGCTGACCTGGTATCCAAATGATCAGACTCGTTTTACGCTGCTCACCAGCTATCAAAAAGATCCGCAGGCGGGCTACCGTAATTTCCTGCCCGCCGCAGGCCTGGTCACTAAGACGTCTGCCGGGTATATTCCGCTGGACTTTAACGTCAGTGACCCGAGCTATGACCAGTCGTGGCGCGAACAGACGATGATTGGCTATGAGTTTGAACATAGCTTTAATGATATCTTCACCTTCCGCCAGAACGCCCGCTACGCGAAGATTAACCAGAAGTACCGCTATCTTGTCTATTCCACCTCCAAAAGCGACACGCTGCTTTCGCGCCGCGCCCAGCATGAAACACGCGACACCGAAGAGTTCGGGCTGGATAACCAACTAGAAGCGCAGTTCGACACCGCCAGCGTCGGGCATACCCTGCTGAGCGGGCTTGATTATAAATCCAGTCACGACCGTCAGCAGCTTAGCCGCGGCATGGGATCTCAGTATGATCTTTACTGGCCAAACCCGCGTTACGGCATCAACGTAGATGAAAGCACTTTCAGCGCGGTGAGCGACGACCAGCAGAATCTCGATCAGGTTGGGGTCTATTTGCAGGATCAGCTCAGTTGGAATAACTGGCAACTACTGCTTTCCGGGCGCTACGACCAGGCCGAGGTGCGCACAACCGACCGGCTCAAAAACAAAATGGTGCAGCAGAATGACGGTAAATTCACCTGGCGTACCGGCCTGCTGTACGTTTTTGACTTCGGGCTTTCGCCGTACATCAGCTACAGCACTTCGTTTGAACCGAATCTGCAAACGAATCGTGCTCCGGGGGCGGCACCTTTTGACCCGAGTCTCGGCAAGCAAACCGAAATCGGGCTGAAGTATCAGCCGCAGGAACAGACATACATGACGCTGGCGCTGTTTGACCTCCGCCAGACCAATGTCGGGACTTATAACAGCGCGAAGGGGTGGTTCGAAAACGCCGGTGAAGTCCACTCTAAAGGGCTTGAAGCGGAGGTTCATTCGACGTTATTCGACAGTCTTAATCTGATTGGCTCTTACACCTGGACCGATGCTGAAACCGCCAGCACCACCGTGGCCGGAACCGAAGGCAAGACGCCAGCCCGTATCCCAACGCATATGGCTTCGGCGTGGGGCAGCTACACCGTTCCGGGAGGCCTGTTTAAAAACCTGACCACCGGCGTGGGCGTGCGCTATATCGGAACAAGCTATGGCGATGCGAAAAATACCTTTAAAGTAGCGGCCGTGGATTTATATGACGCGATGGTGCGTTATGAGCTGGGTGAAGTCAGCAGCAGCCTGAAAGGGGCGGCCGTTCAGTTCAACATCAATAACCTCGCCGACACTAAGTATGTTGCGTCCTGCGCTTCGGACTCGGCCTGCTTCTACGGTATTGGCCGCACCATCACGGCAACCGTCAGCTACGGCTGGTAAGGAGAAAAACGTGCGCTACCTGCTAACAATGCTTATGGCGCTCATCGCTGCCCCTGCGGGGGCTGTAGTGAGTGAAGATAAGCCCTATACGCTGGCGAATACGCTGGTGCATACCCTTAGCTCGCCGGAAAACGGCGATTATAAAATTCTGGTTTCGTGGCCGCAGGGCAAAGCCCCGGCTGAGGGCTGGCCGGTAATTTACCTGCTGGACGGTGAGTCGGTGTTTCCGGGAGCCGTCTCGCTGATGCAGCGCCTGACCTGCGAGCGCTGCCCGCTGGTGCCGGGTGTTATTGTCGCCATTGACTACCCGGAAGAGAGCCGACGGGAGAGGGATTACCGCCCGGCGGTTGATAAAATCGTGCTGGAAGCGAATCCCGCCGGTGGCACTTATCCGCCAGGAAAGCCGGGTGAAGCACAGAAATTCTGGCAGTTTATCGATATCGAGCTTAAGCCATGGGTCTCGCAGCGCTGGGAAACAAATCCTCAGCGGCAGGCGCTGTTTGGCCACTCTTATGGCGGGCTGTTTACCACCTGGCTGTTTATGACCTCGCCAAACGCGTTCCAGCATTTTTACGCCGCCAGTCCTTCGGTATGGTGGAACAATCGTTACCTGTTGCGCACGGCGCAAAATTGGCAGCCGGACGATAGTCGCTCTCACCTGTCGGTTTATGTCGGAGAGTATGAGCAGTCGCTTCAGCCCCATGAGATGAAGCTCCCGGAGGCGAGAAAAGCGGTCCTGGCCCAGCACCGGGGCCAAAGAGCAATGGTTGACGGCGCTCGCCAACTGGCCGAGTCGCTTAAAGCTAAAGCCCCGCAGCGCGTTGATTTTAGCCTTGTTGAAGGGCAAACCCACCTGACGATTGCGCCGCTGGTATTGCACGGCGCTATTATTAATCACTTTGCTAAGCCTGAATGAACAATAGCCCATCATCACGATGGGCTGAACTAATAACTGTTATCGCCTGAGAGTGTCTGTTATTAAAAGCGCTTTTTAATAGCGACAGGATTAATTGTATTTATAAATATCAGTGATGTTTATTTTCGGTTCGTTCACTCTCAGGAGATAGCAATATGCCTAACACCGTTCTCGAAATGTCACCTCTGGCTCGCTCATCCCACAGTATAAATATAGACGACCTGCCATCCCTTCCTGCCGACAGCGATAAGAATAATTCTCCGCTGGCTTCCCGACTAACAAGGGCTAATAACAGCGCGGAAGAGTTATCTATGGACATTGCTTCTGAATCCGACTCTGAGGTTGAGCCTGCACATAGGCAGGGGCGATTTTTAAACGTCTCAGAGGAAGAGATTCCGCCCCCTGCGACCGAAGAAAGAAGCATAAGCTGGAAAGGTAGAGTCTTATTCGCCCTGAGCAGTGTAGGAATAATCGGTTCGGGATTGTACATAATATCTAATTATGGGAGCACACCATCCGGTGAACGAGAAATGATCATGAGGGCATATGCTTCAGATATACCGATTGCTCTGACATAAAAATATAATATAGAGCCTGCCCATATATTGAAAAATAGGCAGGCCATTTCAACGTATAAAACATCTTTTATTCTTTTCTCATCCATGAATCACTGTATTTAATCAAACCCTACAGGAGCGACATAAATCCATTTTTATGTTCCTATTTCAGCGCCTTCTCTCCCTTCCCAGACAGTCGGTAACTGTAGTCGGCTGCCCACGAAATCGCCCCCGGATTCTTACCAACCTGCTTCGCCAGGAGCCTGAGCGGCCGGATGTTACAAAAAAAGGGCAAAAAAAAGCCCATCATCAAGATGGGCAAAGACTACACACAGCAATTCGTTGTTTCACTCAGGGGATATCGATGTTTATAAATCAAGGGGTTGATTCATAACCGTGAGTTAAATAGTAGGCATCCCGGCAAAAGCAGTCACTCAGATTCGTCTCAATAGTTAACGAAAGGTGAATAGTTACCGACAGGATAGCGGGGCGCGCGCGGTTCAATGGCCGGAATAGCGCCAAAAAAATACGCTATAGATTAGATTTATTAACTAGTTGCGAAAGGTGACTCCCCCGGATGGCGGGGGAGTCAGGGGGAGATTATTTTTTAACGTTTAACGTATCCTGCTCTTCGAGCAGTTCAACGACTTCTTCCGGAGAGTCCTGCGGGGCAGGTGCCTCGTGCATCCAGACTGAAATCAGGCGATAAGAGACGGCCAGCAGCACCGGGCCGATAAACAGGCCAATCATCCCGAAAGCAATCAGGCCGCCGATAACACCCGAAAGGATCAGAATCATCGGCAAATCCGCGCCCATGCGAATCAGCACCGGGCGAATAAAGTTATCCATGGTGCCAACCACGCAGCTCCAGACCAGCAGCACGGTGCCCCAGGTGGTGTCGCCGCTCCAGTAAAGCCAGATAATCGCCGGAACCAGAATCACCAGCGGGCCAAGCTGGATAAGACAGCTAAGCACCATCAGCACGGTGAGCAGCGCGGCGTAGGGAATGCCGGACACCGCCAGACCGATACCGCCGAGCACGCCCTGAACCAGAGCCGTTACCACTACGCCCAATGCTACGGCGCGAATGGCCTGGCCTGCCAGCAGCACGGCAGCATCGCCGCGTTTATCCGCAAGGCGGAAGGCAAAATGGCGAATGCCGTTGCCGAGGGTTTCGCCTTTGGCGTACAGCAGGACGCTAAACAGCAGCATCAGCCCAAGGTGCATGAGCAGGGTGCCGATGTGTACCGCCTGGCCCAGGAACCAGCTGGTCGTGGTGCCGATATAAGGGCGAACTTTTTCCATAATGGCGCTGCCGCCGCTGCTAACCAGCGCATTCCAGCCGGTATAAAGCTTGTCGCCTATCAGCGGAATGCTGTGCAGCCACTCAAAGGTTGGGAGCGCCATATGGCCCTTTGTTGCCCAGGCGATAACCGGGCCGCTGTTGTCCACCAGGCTATTGACCAGCATAGCGATAGGAATAACGAACAGCATCAGCAGCAGGAGCGTCATCACCAGCACCGCAAGCGAGCGTTTACCCCACAGCAGTTTTTGCAATTTAATCAGCAGCGGCCACGTCGCAAGAACGATGGTTCCCGCCCAGGCAAATCCCAGAACAAAGGGACGCACAATCCACAGACAGGCGATAATCATCACCGAGATAAACAGCACGGACAGCAGGATCTGCAGCAGATCCTTTGGCTGACTGACTTTGACCATAGAAAGAATCACCTCAATAAAAAGAGCCAGCGCTAAATTCGCTTAGCGGATGCTTTAATGATGATGTATTTCCTCGATTTTGGACAGGCGCAATTCGCGAAGCATTATCTTAAATAACAGCCGCAAATCCTGACGGAATATGATAAAAACAAGACAGACACGCAAACGATAACTCTTACAACGCAACACAGGGTCGACCCGTCAATGATCCCACAAATTTCTCAGGCACCGGGCGTAGTTCAGCTGGTGCTCAATTTTTTGCAAGCACTGGAGCAACAGGGTTTCACCGGCGATAGCGCCACCAGCTACGCGGATCGCCTGACAATGGCGACCGATAACAGCATTTATCAGCTGTTGCCGGACGCGGTGCTGTTTCCCCGCTCGACCGCAGACGTCACGTTAATCACCCGCCTGGCCTCAGAAGAGCGCTTTAAAACCCTGGTCTTTACCCCGCGCGGCGGCGGTACGGGAACCAACGGGCAGTCGCTCAATAGCGGCATCGTGGTGGATATGTCCCGCTATATGAACCGCATCATCGAAATCAACCCGGAACAGGGCTGGGTGCGCGTAGAAGCGGGCGTCATCAAAGATCAGCTAAACCAGTTCCTCAAACCGCACGGCTATTTCTTTGCGCCTGAACTCTCCACCAGCAACCGCGCCACGCTGGGCGGGATGATCAATACAGATGCCTCGGGGCAGGGGTCGCTGGTGTACGGCAAAACTTCCGACCATGTTTTGGGCGTGCGTGCGGTGTTGATGGGCGGAGAGATCCTGGACACGCACCAGATGGCGACCACGCTTGCCGAAGAACTTGGCCGCGAGCAAACCATAACCGGGCAGATTTACCGCACCGTGCTTGAGCGCTGCCGCGAACAACGCCAGCTGATCCTCGACAAATTCCCCAAACTAAACCGCTTCCTGACCGGCTACGATTTGCGCCACGTATTCAATGACGATCTTTCTAAGTTCGACCTGACGCGCATTCTTACCGGTTCGGAAGGCACGCTGGCCTTTATCACCGAGGCTAAGCTGGATATTACCCGGTTGCCGAAAGTGCGCCGCCTGGTCAACGTAAAATATGACTCCTTCGACTCGGCTCTGCGCAATGCGCCTTTTATGGTGGAGGCGAGGGCGCTGTCGGTGGAGACGGTCGATTCTAAAGTCCTTAACCTGGCGCGGGAAGATATCGTCTGGCATTCGGTCAGCGACCTGATTACCGACGTGCCGGATAAAGAGATGCTTGGCCTGAACATCGTTGAGTTTGCCGGTGACGATGAGCCGCTTATTGAAAGCCAGGTTAGCTCCCTGTGTGAACGCCTCGATGCTTTGATAGCGTCGGGCGAGGGCGGGGTGATTGGCTGGCAGATTTGCAGCGAGCTGGCCGGTATCGAAAAAATTTACGGGATGCGTAAAAAAGCCGTTGGCCTGCTGGGTAACGCTAAAGGGGTGGCAAAGCCAATCCCGTTTGCGGAGGACACCTGCGTGCCGCCGCAGCACCTGGCTGACTACATCGTAGAATTCCGCGCGCTGCTGGACGGCCACAACCTCAGTTATGGCATGTTCGGCCACGTTGACGCAGGGGTGCTGCACGTTCGCCCGGCGCTGGACATGTGCGACCCGCAGCAGGAGATGCTGATGAAAAGTATCTCAGATGACGTCGTGACGCTGACGGCAAAATACGGCGGCCTGCTGTGGGGAGAGCACGGTAAGGGCTTCCGCGCGGAGTACAGTCCGGCGTTCTTTGGCGAGACGCTGTATGAGGAACTGCGCCGGATCAAAGCCGCCTTCGACCCGAACAACCGTCTTAATCCGGGGAAAATATGCCCGCCGCTCGGCGTGGATGATCCAATGATGCAGGTGGATGCGGTAAAACGCGGGACTTATGACAGGCAAATTCCTATCGCGGTGCGCACTTCATGGCGCGGGGCGATGGAGTGTAACGGCAACGGCCTGTGCTTTAATTTCGACGTGAAAAGCCCGATGTGCCCGTCGATGAAGATTTCCAGCAACCGCATACATTCTCCGAAAGGGCGTGCGACGCTAACCCGTGAATGGCTGCGCCTGCTGGCAGAACGTGGCGTTGACCCGCTCCAGCTTGAAAAGCAATTACCGGAACAAAAAGCCAGCCTTCGCAGCCTGATTGAGCGGACGCGCAATTCGTGGCATGCCAATAAAGGCGAATACGACTTCTCCCACGAGGTGAAAGAGGCGATGTCCGGCTGCCTGGCCTGCAAAGCCTGCTCCACCCAGTGTCCGATTAAAATCGACGTACCGGAATTCCGCTCCCGCTTCTTGCAGCTTTACCACACCCGCTATTTGCGCCCGCTGCGCGATCACGTTGTGGCCTCGGTTGAAAACTATGCCCCGCTGATGGCGCGTGCGCCGAAGACATTTAACTTCTTTATGAGCCAGCCGTGGGTTCGCAACCTGTCCGAGAAGCATATCGGCATGGTTGACCTGCCGCAGCTTTCCACGCCGACGCTGCAACAGCAGCTGGTGGGGCATCGCTCGGCAAATACCACGCTGGAGCAGCTCGAAAGCTACTCGCCGGAACGCAGGGCTAAAACGGTGCTGGTGGTGCAGGATCCGTTCACCAGCTATTACGATGCACAGGTTGTGGCGGACTTTATCAAGCTGGCGGACAAATTGGGGTTCGAGCCGGTTGTGCTGCCGTTTTCACCGAACGGGAAAGCGCAGCATATTAAAGGCTTCCTGCAACGCTTTGCCCGCACGGCGCGTAAAACATCTGATTTCCTCAATCGGGTTGCGAAGCTGGGCATGCCAATGGTGGGCGTCGATCCCGCGCTGGTGCTGTGTTATCGCGATGAATACAAACATACTTTAGGCGATGAGCGCGGTGATTTTCAGGTGCAGCTGGTGCATGAGTGGCTCCAGGACATGCTGAAAGAGCGGGAAGTACAGAGCGCGGGCGGGGAAGCATGGTACCTGTTCGGCCACTGTACCGAAGTGACTGCGTTACCGACGGCACCGAATCAGTGGGCCGGAATTTTTGCCCGTTTTGGCGCGAAACTCGAGAACGTTAGCGTCGGCTGCTGCGGCATGGCCGGCACTTACGGCCACGAGGTGAAGAATCACGCCAATTCCTTGGGCATCTATGAACTATCCTGGCATCAGGCGATGCAGCGCCTGCCGAGAAACCGCTGCCTGGCAACCGGCTATTCGTGCCGCAGCCAGGTGAAGCGAGTTGAAGGCAACGGCGTTCGGCATCCATTACAGGCACTTCTGGAGATTATCGGATGATTTGGCGACGTGAAGCGACGCTTGCCGCGCTCAATAAACTGGGTGCGAATAACATGGTCGGGCATGTAGGGATTGAATTTACCCGTTTTGATGACAACGAAATAGAGGCCACCATGCCGGTGGATGAACGTACCCGGCAGCCGTTTGGCCTGCTGCACGGCGGTGCATCCGTGGTGCTGGCTGAAACGCTGGGTTCGGTCGCGGGCTACCTGTGTACCGAAGGCGAGCAGAAGGTTGTGGGCCTGGAAGTGAATGCCAACCATATTCGTTCCGCGCACGAAGGCGTGGTGCGCGGCGTTTGCCGGGCGGTGCACGCTGGCCGCCGTCATCAGGTCTGGCAAATAGACATTTACGACCAACAGGACAGGCTGTGCTGCACCTCGCGGCTGACCACGGCGGTGGTTTAAGGTAATCCTTTGAGACCAATCACTCGCCTTTTTGAAAGGGCGAGTGATTGCGTTTTCTATAAAAAAATAAAGAAAATACTATTTATTACTGCACATTATTTGCACCTAATGGGTAACAAATAAACGGCAGGCTATTATATCCATGTTGAAACTGAGCTCTTAAATTTTTGCCATCATGGTGAAAATGCTGGTAAAAAGCCCCCCTCAGGATGTTTATAACTTAAGGACATGGATATGTGGATATTACTGGCAGTTGCCTTGCTGCTTTTGCAGTTCAATAAAAAAGCCTCTATCGGGCTGCTGTTGATCACCCTGGTTTGGGCCGCAGTCGGCGGCGTTATCGACTGGCGCGCCGTTATTGCCCTGGCGGTAATCGCCGCACTCGCGCTGGCTTATTTGAAAGCTGGGCACCATAAAGTCGCCAGGTATTCGCTCGAACTTGTACTGGTTGTGAGCGCCATCGGGTTAACGATGCATCTTATTCCGGGTTTCCATAATCCGAAGGTGCTGGATTCGGTCATTGCCGGGCCGCTGAGTGTCCCTTTCTCGGTGTATTACAACTTCGATAAAGCGCTGGTGCCTTTCGTCCTGCTGGTGGTAATGAAATCGCTGTTCGTAAGCGAGCCAGAGTCTCGCCCGGCAAAACCATGGTGGGGCCTGCTCGTTGCTTCTATTCCCGCTTTACTGCTTCTGGCCGTCGCGCTGGGTGGGCTGAAGATTGAACCTCATGCCCCGCAGTGGCTGCTGCCGTTTCTGTTTGCCAATATCTTCTTTGTCTCTCTGGCAGAAGAGGCGCTGTTCCGCGGCTACCTCCAGCAGCGGCTGTCCGGGTTTATGCATCCGGTTCTGGCGCTGGTTATTTCAGCGGCGATTTTTGGCGGGCTTCATTTTGCCGGCGGGCCGCTGCTGATTGTGTTTGCCGCGCTTGCGGGCCTGATTTACGGCCTGGCCTGGATGTGGAGCGGCCGGCTTTGGGTGGCAGTGGTTTTCCATGTTGGGTTGAATGCCGCTCACTTGCTGTTCTTTACCTATCCTATGCTTCGGCACATTCCGCACTGATTTATTCCCGTTTACGGCCTGGTTTCCGGGCCGTTGCAGGTGACAGCCCTGAGCGTTCATGCAAAAATAGATTTTAATAAAACTCTATTTATCTGGGGATCAAATGGGGCGTTCCAGTAAACAGCAGGCGGCTGAAAACCGTAACCTTATCGTCGAGAAAACCAGCGAGCTTTTTAAGGCCCGGCAGATAGCGGACGTCAGCATTCCCGACATCATGAAAGCTGCGGGCATGACGGCGGGAGGTTTTTATAAACACTTTGAGTCAAAAGAAGCATTAGTGCTTGAAGCCGCCGAACTGGCTTTTATTAAAGCACGGGAGCGCTGGGACAGCATTGATGAGAATGACAAAGGCAGCGTACAGCACAACATTGCCGACTATTATTTCTCGCCAAAGCCTGCCCAAAAGCGCTGCCCGATGCTGGCCTTCGGCGGCGACGTGATGAAAAGTAATGCATCTGAACAGCTTGCAAAAGACTGTACCGACGGGATCAAGTCCCTGATGGAGTGTTTTGTCGGGCACCCTCATGATGAGCAGGGCGCCGATGATGAAAAAAATCTTGTGCTGTTTGCTGCGATGGTCGGGGCGAATTATCTCGGTGAAATTAGTTCAGATCCCGCCTTCGCCGAGCGTCTTAAAAAGGCCGTTTTGGCCGCGATAAAATAACGCTGCCAGCGGCAAGTCAGGCTTTAACTCCCATCGCCGCGATGATTTCACTGGTGGTCAGAATTTCGTGGGCATACGTCGGGCCGTTGATATCGTGAGCGGCGTGCAGGGCTTCGTCCGTACGGGCGGATGTTGCGTCCCGCACCAGGGTGACGTGGAAGCCCAGTTCCATACCAATTCGCGCCGTAGCTTCGATGCAGGTATTCGCCATTAGCCCGACGCAGATAATCTTTTCCTTGCCGTATCTTTTAAGCTGATGCTCCAGATCGGTATTAGGAAAACCGCCGGAGCCCCAGTGCTCAGAAGCCATAATATCATCTTTGTGGATAGGGAAATCCTGATGCCAGGTTCCGCCCCACGATCCTTTAGCAAACGACTGCCGTGCTGCGCCGCTAAGTTGATACGGCGTCGGGTATTTCCAGCTTACATAATCACCTTCTTCCCAGCGATGGTGAGGAACGTGGTAGACCTTAATTCCCGCCTTGCGCGCCGCGGCTACGATGTTAAGCAGGTTCTGGTGCATGTTGTTTCTGACGGCAATATCCTTGATTAACGGATAGAGTTTGCCCTCATCGGCCAGGAAGTCGTTATACAGATCCACGCACAGCAGCGCGGTAATTTCTGGTTCATAAACGGGATGGCTCATTTTCATTACCTCAGGGTTAGGCATTGCTCGTGCAAAATAGAGTATGATCATAATCTATTTTGCGCAACGAATTTTATAAACCCTGCGATGAGGTCAGTGTTATCTCGATAATAATCGCCACACCAGCCACGCTGTTCCGGCTATGGAGCACAACAAGCCGATGGCGGGGAAGAACGGGATGCCAAACGGTGTCCAGTTTAGGCCAAACAGCCACGGCATAACCACCAGCACCAGCGCGGCTAAAACGATGGCAAGCGCAAGGGTTGCCGCGGCACGTTCCAGTGATTTACCAAGATCGCTAATGTTCTCCACGGAAATATCTGCGTGGAGTTTACCGTGGCGCAGTCTCTGCATAACCAGCCGCAGCGTCTGGGGCAGGGAATCGCCGCTGTCCAGAAGCTTGTTACCCAGCGCGAGCAGGCGTTTGCGACTGCTTATGCGAGCGTAGCGCCTGAACATTTCTTTCTTAATGACCGGGCGAAGGATGCGGATAATATCAAACTGTGGGTCCATGCGGAGCAGTACGCCATCAGCGGTGATTAGCGCTTTGAACAGCAGCACCAGGTCGGGCGGAAGCGTAAGGCGAAACTCTCGTGCGGTGGAAAGCATATCGGTCAGCGCTTTGCCCAATTGAAGCCTGAGATTGCCCTGTTTTTGCAGAAAATAGTTGGCCGCCAGTTCCAGTTCGGTCAGGTTCAGCGAGTGCTCGTCACTCCATGAGATCAGGGCATCGACAATGCCGCTGGCGTCGCGTTCGCTGATGGCATAAATCAGAGACAGCAGCTCATTACGCCGCTCTTCACTGAGATAACCCACCATGCCGAAATCAATAAAACCTACGCGGTTTCCTTCAAGCGCCATCACGTTGCCAGGATGAGGATCGGCATGATAAATACGGTGCTCGAAAAGCATTTTTATAAACGCCTCAGAGCCTTTACGCGCCAGCAGCGCCCCGTCAAAACCGGCGGCAGCAAGCTGGCCGCTGTCGACGGGAGAAACGCCGGGAAGAAACGCCTGCACCATCAGCGTAGGACTGCACCATTCCCAATAAATTTTAGGAATGGCCACGTCTTCGGAGCCGACGAATAGCTGATAAATTTTTTCACCGTTAGCGGCCTCATGGCAAAAATCCAGCTCCTGGTGGAGCGCATTTTCCAGATAACGGACCAGCATCACCGGCTGAAATCGTGCCAGCGTTTCGCTTTGCTGCTCAACGCTTTCGGCAAGATAGCGCAGCAGGCGCAGGTCTGCTTTTATCGTGGCTTCAATCCCGGGGCGCTGGATCTTGACGATAACTTCATCGCCGTTTTTAAGGCGGGCACGGTGAATTTGCGCCATCGAACCGCTGGCGAGGGGCTTTTCGTCAAACCGGGCAAATATATCGGCGGGGGGAGCGCCAAGCGTAGCCGTAACCTGCGGTTCAAGCATCGGCCAGGGCAGCGGATTAGCGCCAGAATTTAGCTGACTTAGCGCCTGAGTCCAGGCTGGCTCCAGCAGATCGCTGCGGGTAGAAAGAATTTGCCCGAGCTTAACGAAGGTGGGGCCTAGCTCTTCGAATGCGGAGCATAAGCGCTCCGGCACAGGGCGCAAATCATGCTGATGATTACTGCTTAGCTTGTCGTGAAGAGAAGATAAGCCCAAAAGCCGCACGATATCCTGCAGGCCGTAGCGGAGCATCACTCCGGTTATCTCCTGCAACCGCACCCGGTCGCGAGCCGTGACCATAATCATTTTTATCATCTGGCTAAACTCCTTTTTTCCTTATCAGGAGGATAGCTGATAAATCGGCTATTGGGCCTGGAGCAAAATTTACGGCAGCTTGACTGAAACTTAGTGATACTTTGGTCGAATTAATACCTGTCGAGCACGCCTCCAATCACATAAATAGATATTTTCTATACATCTTTTCCCTTGCGGCGTTCAGTCGCTTTTCTTCTTTGATATTTCCTTTTACACCAGTAGCTTAAACAGCTCTTTTCGCCATCGGCAAGAGTTTTACGACGGTCTATCCTTAGTAAAGACGCCCAAAAAAGCAGCGTTTCCCGAATACCCCTGTTTTCAGAGCGTTGTATTGATAATTGTTATCATTAACATAAGGGTATCGGCCTTCGGGCGCAGAGACAAATGAGGTGATTAATGGATGTGCAAACCGGTTCCTTCGATCCCAGTGAATTTGCCTGGCAGGGGCTAACCCTGACCCCGGCGGCCAGCGCTCATATCCGCGAGCTGGCGGCGAAGCAGCCCGAGCTGCGGGGGATACGCCTGAGTATCAAACAGACGGGCTGTGCGGGGTTTGGTTACGTGCTGGACACGGTTACCGAGCCTAAGCCGGACGATCTGGTGTATGAGTTTGACGGCGCGCGCCTGTGGGTGCCGCTCTCCGCGATGCCTTTTATCGACGGCACCGAAGTTGATTACGTGCGCGAAGGCCTGAATCAGATCTTTAAATTTAATAACCCGAAAGCCCAGCACGAATGCGGCTGTGGCGAAAGCTTTGGGGTATAGGCGGTACTTATGTCTCGTAATACTGAAGCAACTGACGATGTCAAAACCTGGACCGGCAACCTCAATTATAAAGAGGGCTTCTTCACCGAGCTGCAAACCGAGCAGATTGCGAAGGGCGTAAACGAAGAGGTGGTTCGGGCCATTTCAGCTCGTCGTAACGAGCCGGACTGGATGCTGGAGTTTCGCCTGAACGCTTATCATGCGTGGCTGAAGATGGAAGAGCCGCACTGGCTCAAAGCCCATTATGAAAAGCTTAACTACCAGGACTATAGCTATTATTCCGCGCCGTCGTGCGGCAGCTGCGATGACAACTGTGCCTCTCAGCCGGGTGCGGTGCAGCAGCCAACTAACGCGTTTCTGACTAACGAAGTGGAAGAGGCGTTTAAGCAGCTTGGCGTGCCGGTGCGTGAAGGTAGCGAAGTTGCGGTCGATGCCATTTTTGACTCCGTATCGGTCGCCACGACTTACCGCGAAAAGCTCTCCGAACAGGGCATTATTTTCTGCTCCTTCGGGGAAGCGATTCATGATTATCCGGAGCTGGTGAAGAAATATCTCGGCACCGTGGTGCCGTCCAACGATAACTTCTTTGCCGCGCTGAATGCCGCCGTAGCGTCCGACGGCACCTTTATCTACATCCCGAAAGGCGTACGCTGCCCGATGGAGCTGTCCACTTACTTCCGCATTAACGCGGAGAAAACGGGCCAGTTTGAGCGTACCATTCTGGTGGCCGATGAAGGCAGCTACGTCAGCTATATCGAAGGCTGTTCTGCTCCGGTTCGCGACAGCTATCAGCTGCACGCTGCGGTGGTAGAAGTCATCATTCATCGCGATGCGGAAGTAAAATACTCCACGGTGCAGAACTGGTTCCCGGGGGATAACAACACCGGCGGCATCCTCAACTTCGTGACCAAGCGCGCGCTGTGCGAAGGTGAAAACAGCAAGATGTCCTGGACCCAGTCGGAAACCGGCTCGGCCATCACCTGGAAATACCCGAGCGTTATCCTGCGCGGCGACAACTCCATCGGCGAGTTCTTCTCCGTGGCGCTGACCTCCGGCCACCAGCAGGCGGACACCGGCACCAAGATGATCCACATCGGCAAGAACACCAAATCGACGATTATTTCGAAAGGGATTTCCGCCGGGCACAGCCAGAACAGTTATCGCGGCCTGGTGAAAATCATGCCGACGGCCACCAACGCCCGTAACTTCACCCAGTGCGACTCAATGCTCATCGGCCCGGACAGCGGGGCGCATACCTTCCCGTATGTCGAATGCCGTAACAACACGGCTCAGCTTGAGCACGAAGCAACAACCTCGCGCATCGGCGAAGACCAGCTGTTCTACTGCCTGCAGCGCGGCATCAGCGAAGATGATGCTATCTCGATGATAGTCAACGGATTCTGTAAAGACGTGTTCTCAGAGTTGCCGCTCGAATTCGCGGTGGAAGCACAAAAATTATTAGCCATCAGCCTCGAACACAGCGTCGGTTAAGGATTAAGGGAAAATTATGTTAAGTATTAAAGATTTACAGGTCAGCGTTGAGGACAAAGAGATCCTGCGTGGCTTAAACCTCGAAGTGAAGCCGGGCGAAGTGCACGCCATTATGGGGCCGAACGGCTCCGGCAAAAGTACCTTATCCGCAACGCTTGCAGGCCGTGAAGACTATGAAGTCACCGGCGGTTCGGTACAGTTTAAGGGCAAAGATCTGCTGGAGCTTTCGCCGGAAGACCGTGCGGGCGAAGGCATTTTTATGGCCTTCCAGTATCCGGTGGAAATTCCCGGCGTCAGCAACCAGTTCTTCCTGCAAACCGCGCTGAATGCGGTGCGTGAATACCGCGGGCTGGAGTCACTGGACCGCTTCGACTTCCAGGATCTGATGGAAGAGAAGATTGAACTGCTGAAAATGCCGGAAGATCTGCTGACCCGCTCGGTTAACGTCGGCTTCTCCGGCGGCGAGAAAAAGCGCAACGATATTCTGCAAATGGCGGTGCTGGAGCCGGAACTGTGCATTCTCGATGAAACCGACTCCGGGCTGGATATTGACGCCCTGAAAATTGTTGCCGAAGGGGTTAACTCCCTGCGTGACGGCAAGCGCTCGTTCATTGTGGTAACCCACTACCAGCGCATCCTCGACTACATCAAGCCGGACTTCGTGCACGTGCTGTATCAGGGGCGCATCGTTAAATCCGGCGACTTTAGCCTGGTGAAACAACTGGAGGAGCAGGGTTATGGCTGGCTTACCGAACAGCAGTAATGGCAACGCGCTCCAGCAGTGGCATCATCTGTTTGAAGCCCAGGGCACGGGGCGTTCAGAAGTGGCTCAGCAGCATATGCAACTGCTGCTGCGCCTTGGGCTGCCGACGCGCAAGCATGAAAACTGGAAATACACGCCGCTGGAAGGCCTGCTGAACAATCAGTTTGTGCTGGCGCCGCAGGGCGGGTTGACCGCTCAGCAGCGAGACGAGCTGGCATTGCCGGTAGATGCTCTGAGGCTGGTATTTGTGGATGGCCATTTTAGCGCGGAGTTAAGCGATGAGACGGCCGACAGCGGTTTTGTTATTACTATTGACGACAACCGCCAGACGCTGCCCGCCCCGGTGCAGGGCGAAGTATTCCTGCATCTTACCGAGAGCCTGGCCGAAACGGTTACCCACATTGACGTAGCTCGCAACACACAGCCTAAGAAAACGCTGCTGCTGATGCACGTGACCCGCGGCGGCGGGCAGCAGGAAATGGCGACTGCCCACTACCGCCATCACCTGACGCTGGGTGAGGGCGCGCAGGCTACGGTAATAGAGCATTTTGTCAGCCTTGATGACGCCGCGCATTTTACCGGCTCACGCTTTACCGCCGAAGTTGCGGCTAATGCCCAACTGAATCATTACAAACTGGCGTTCGAAAATGCCGCCAGCTACCACTTCGCCCACAACGACCTGCTGGTTGCCCGGGATACAACGGTAAGCAGCAGCAGCTTCCTGCTGGGGGCAGCGGTGCTGCGCCACAACACCAGCACGCAGCTGAACGGCGAAAATAACCAGTTGCACATCAATAGCCTCGCGTTGCCGGTTAACAACGAAGTGTGCGATACGCGTACCTGGCTTGAGCATAATAAAGGCTATTGCAACAGCCGCCAGCTGCATAAAACCATCGTCCGCGATAAAGGCAGAGCGGTGTTTAACGGCATGATCAAAGTGGCTCAACACGCGATCAAGACCGACGGGCAGATGACCAACAACAACCTGCTGCTTGGCCGCCTTGCGGAAGTGGACACTAAACCGCAGCTGGAAATTTACGCCGACGACGTGAAGTGCAGCCACGGGGCGACCATCGGGCGTATTGACGACGAGCAGATGTTCTACCTGCGTTCACGCGGCATTAACGAGCAGGCCGCGCAGCAGATGATTATCTTCGCCTTTGCCGCGGAGCTGACCGAGAGCATTCGCGACGAGGCCTTAAAACAGCAGGTGCTGGCGCGTATTGCCCGGCGTTTTGCAGGAGGCGAGGCATGAGTTTTCCCATTGAGCAGGTCAGAGCGGATTTCCCGATATTAAGCCGCGAGGTCAACGGGCAGCCGCTGGCCTATCTCGACAGCGCCGCCAGCGCCCAGAAGCCGCAGAGGGTTATCGACGCGGAGCTGGAGTTCTATCGTAATGGTTATGCTGCCGTGCATCGCGGCATCCACACGCTGAGCGCACAGGCCACCACGCTGATGGAAAATGTGCGCAGCCAGGCGGCACGTTTCATCAACGCCGCGAAGCCGGAAGAGATTGTATTCGTGCGCGGCACCACCGAGGGCATTAACCTGGTGGCGAACAGCTGGGGCAACGCGAACGTGGCCGCTGGCGATAACATCATCATCAGCGCCATGGAGCACCACGCCAATATCGTGCCGTGGCAGATGCTGTGCGAGCGGACCGGAGCCGAGCTGCGCATCATTCCGCTGAATCAGGATGGAACGTTGCAGCTGGATGTGTTTCCGACGCTGATTGACGAGCACACAAAGCTGCTGGCGATAACCCACGTCTCCAACGTGCTGGGGACGGAAAACCCGGTGCAGGAGATGATTGCCTCCGCGCATCAGGCAGGTGTGAAAGTGCTGGTGGACGGCGCGCAGGCGATAATGCACCACGCTACGGACGTCGCGGCGCTGGATTGTGATTTTTATCTGTTCTCCGGGCATAAGATTTACGGGCCAACGGGCATCGGCGTGCTCTATGTGCGCGAAAGCATTCTGCAGGATATGCCGCCGTGGGAAGGCGGTGGATCGATGATTGCCACCGTCAGCCTGACGCAGGGCACAACCTATGCGGCAGCGCCGTGGCGCTTTGAGGCAGGTACGCCTAACACCGCAGGGATAATCGGTCTGGGAGCCGCTCTGAGCTACGTTGAGAGCCTTGGACTAGATGAGATTAGCGAGTATGAGCGCTCGTTGATGAGCTACGCCCAGAATGCGTTGCAGGCCGTTCCTGACCTCGTTGTTTATGGTCCGACGGAGCGCCGCGGCGTGTTGGCCTTTAATCTCGGGAAACATCACGCCTATGACGTCGGCAGCTTCCTCGACAACTACGGTATTGCGGTTCGCACCGGCCACCACTGCGCGATGCCGCTGATGGCGTTTTACGGCGTACCCGCAATGTGCCGCGCTTCGTTTGCCATGTACAATACCCGGCAAGAAGTGGATCGCCTGGTCGCTGGCCTGCAGCGTATCCACAGCCTGTTAGGATAACGGAGACGGTCATGGCAACGCTGCCGGATAAAGACAAATTACTCAAGAATTTCAGCCGCTGCGCGAACTGGGAAGAGAAGTATCTCTACATCATCGAACTCGGCAGCCGCTTGCCGGAGCTGGCGGAAGAGGAGCGCAGACCCGGGAATATTATTCAGGGCTGCCAGAGCCAGGTGTGGATAGTGATGCACCAGCAGCCCGATGGCGTTATCACTCTGGAGGGCGATAGCGATGCGGCTATCGTTAAAGGGCTGATCGCCATCGTATTTATTCTCTACCAGCAGATGACGCCGCAGGACATCGTGGCATTTGACGTGCGCCCGTGGTTTGAAAAAATGGCGCTCGCTCAGCACTTAACCCCATCCCGCTCTCAGGGGCTGGAAGCGATGATCCGCGCGATTCGTAATAAAGCCTCCAGTCTCAGCTAAGTTAGCTAAACTTAATCATACCTATGGTCCTGTTTTGCGAGGCGGTTTTCTGCCTCGCTTGTCTTTCAGCCTGCCGGCGTCCGTCGGCGTGACTACAGGAATAAAAAGTATGAAATACGCGTCTTTACTCACACTAGCCATCATAGGCGCGCTCAGCGCCATACGCCCGGCTTTAGCGCTGGACTATCCTTTACCGCCGGAAGGCAGCCGCCTGATTGGCCAAAACCAGACTTATACCGTTCAGGAGAGTGACCGCAACCTGCAGGCCATTGCCCGGCGTTTTGATACCGGTGCGATGCTGTTGCTGGAAGCAAATAACGCTATAGCACCGGTGCCTAAGCCGGGCACGGTGTTAACCATTCCCAGCCAGCTGCTGCTGCCTGATGTGCCCAGAGAAGGCATTGTCGTCAATCTGGCCGAGCTGAGGCTTTATTACTTCCCGCCGGGTGAAAACATTGTACAGGTTTACCCGATAGGCATTGGCTTGCAGGGGCTGGAAACGCCTCTGATGAGCACGAAAATAGGCCAAAAAATCCCTAACCCGACCTGGACACCAACGGCAGGCATTCGTCAGCGTTCTCTTGAGCGCGGCGTTAAGCTGCCGCCGGTTGTTCCCGCCGGGCCGAACAACCCGCTGGGGCGCTTTGCTATGCGCCTGGCGTACGGCAACGGTGAATACCTCATCCACGGCACCAGCGCGCCGGACAGCGTAGGGCTGCGCGTGAGTTCCGGGTGTATCCGCATGAACGCGCCGGACATCAAGGCGCTGTTTGAGCAGACGAGAACGGGCACGCCTGTGCGGGTGATTAACGATCCGGTGAAATTCTCCGTGGAGCCTAACGGCGTGCGTTATGTTGAGGTGCATCGCCCGCTGTCGCAGGACGAGCAGCAAAATACGCAAACCATGCCTTACGTGCTGCCTGCCGGTTTTAGCCAGTTCCGCGAAGGGAGTGAAGTAGACAAGGCGGTTATTGAGAAAGCGCTCTATCGGCGTGCCGGTTACCCGGTTGTGGTCTCCGCGGGGCAGACTTCGGTCACGGCAAATGGCGTGCAGTCGGCTCAAAACGTGGCGGTGAATACGGGGGAGGCGGCAAGCGCGACTCAGTAATGAGGAAGGGCTGGATGACGGGCAAAAAAAATGGCGCACATTGTGCGCCATTTTATACCAGTGACTCTTACTTACGGTAAGAGTGAGCCTGGTTGTCCAGACGCTGGTTAGCGCGTGCTGCGTCGTCTTTAGCAGCCTGAACGTCGGAACGCACTGCGTTCACGTCGTTGCTCAGCTGATCAACTTTAGCGTTCAGAGTCTGAACGTCAGAAGACAGTTGATCGATTTTAGCGTTAGAAGAACAACCTGCCAGCATAGTAGAAGCCAGGATTACCGCGCCCAGTACCAGTTTAGTACGATTCATTATTAATACCCTCTAGATTGAGTTAATCTCCATGTAGCGTTACAAGTATTACACAAACTTTTTTGTGATGAGAATAATTTTTTGTTGGGAATACCCTTAAATTTGATCGTTCGCTCAAAGAAGCATCGAACGGAGCTGGAAAGTTAAAAAAAAGAGAGAAAACAGGGGATTTTCATCGGATTCGTCTTACTAAAACGACGCTTAAATAGTAAAAGCCGATTTGCATTTTTATTAATAGCCATAAGGCACGGATATAAAAAAAGCGCCCTAAGGCGCTTTTGACGTAAATAAACTTGTTAACAAGTCAATTACAGGACATGTACGGAAGCGGTGTTGGTGGTGCCGCTTGGGACTAACGCACCGGAAACCATCACTACGATGTCGCCTTTGCGAGCCAGGCCGCTTTCCAGAGCCACTTCTTTACCCAGACGGTAGAAGTCGTCGGTAGAAGCAATTTCTTTCACCAGCTGAGGGATAACGCCTTTGCTCAGCACCAGCTGACGAGCGGTCACTTCGTTGGTGGTCAGCGCCAGAATGGTCGCGTTCGGGAAGTATTTACGCACGGCTTTAGCGGATTTACCGCCCTGGGTTGCAACGACGATAACCGGCGCTTCCAGTTTCTCGGCAGTCTCAACCGCGCCGCGGCAAACCGCTTCGGTGATGCGCAGTTTACGGCTGTCGTTGTTGTTGTCCAGACGGCTGGTCATTACGCGGTCGGTACGTTCGCAGATGGTTGCCATGATGGTCACGGCTTCCAGCGGGTATTTACCTTTAGCGGACTCACCGGACAGCATAACTGCATCGGTGCCGTCGATGATGGCGTTAGCAACGTCGCCTGCTTCCGCGCGGGTAGGGCGCGGGTTTTTGATCATCGAGTCGAGCATCTGGGTTGCGGTGATAACAACTTTACGAGCGCGCACGCATTTTTCGATCATCATCTTCTGAGCGAAGATAACTTCTTCAACCGGGATCTCAACGCCCAGGTCGCCACGAGCAACCATGATGCCGTCAGACGCTTCGAGGATTTCGTCGAAGTTGTTCAGACCTTCCTGGTTTTCGATTTTGGAGATGATCTGGATCTTCTCGCCGCCATGAGCCTTCAGGTGCTCACGAATTTCAACCACGTCAGAACGTTTACGGATGAAGGAAGCAGCAACGAAGTCAACGCCCTGCTCGCAGCCGAAGATCAGGTCTTGCTTGTCTTTTTCAGCCAGAGCAGGCAGCGCGATGGAAACGCCCGGCAGGTTAACGCCTTTGTTCTCGCCCAGGTCGCCGTTGTTCAGCACTTTACAGACAACGTTTTTGCCTTCGATAGCGGTGACTTCCATACCGATCAGGCCGTCATCCACCAGAACTGTGTTGCCTACGGACAGGTCGCTGGTGAAACCTTCGTAGGTTACAGCAACAATCTCGTTGTTACCCACTACGGACTTGTCGGTAGTGAAGGTAAAGGTCTGGCCTGCTTTCAGCGCAACGTCGTTGCCGCCTTCCAGCTTAATGGTGCGGATTTCAGGACCTTTGGTGTCCAGCAGGATAGCGGCTTTTTTACCGGTTTTAGCAACAACATTGCGCAGGTTTTTGATGCGCTGACCGTGTTCTGCATAGTCACCGTGGGAGAAGTTCAGGCGCATAACGTTCATGCCCGCGTCGAGCATTTTGCTCAGCATCTCTTCAGATTCGGTTTTTGGACCGATGGTGCAAACAATTTTAGTCTTTTTCATGACAGTCTTATCTATAAGTTGAGGAGGATTGTTAAAACTCGGTTCCGGGAGACGCAGCGGCCGCCGGAGCTTAAAAGAATACTGTGGTGTTGAAAGTGGCACCTGGTAAGGATAGGTGACAGAAATAAAGCGTGCAGAGGAAAGTGTGCTTGTGGTTCAGCCGGGGGTGAAGTCAGACAGTGTTGTTGTATAAAAAGGGAGTCCAATGAGCTGAAACCATTCAAGTTAAGAACGGGCGTATTATAGAGAGATCTTGTCGGGAAAGGAACCAAAACCGTTGATTTAGCGACAGAGTGCACAGTTTTACAGCGAGTTGTAACGAGTGGGTTACGGGATGTTTACAGGCTAGAAAGAAGAATGAAACAGAAAAGAATGGTGCGTTCAATTGGACTCGAACCAACGACCCCCACCATGTCAAGGTGGTGCTCTAACCAACTGAGCTATGAACGCACGGGGTATTCCGCTAAAAAAATAATTAACTAACTGATTTAATTACCTTTTTAACTCCCACGGCGGGGAGTGACGTTATTATGACTGGCGCGGCGGACATTGACAAGCCCCGCCGTACCTATGTGAACAATGTTTGAGCTTTTCGCCGGGGGAGACAGCGCCGCCGCTAAAGTTTCACCGCCAGTTCCCCGCTAAACAGGATCACCGCCCGGCCGGAAATGCTCACTTTTTCCGGCTGGTTGTCGCGGATGGTCACGGCAATATCGACCACGCCGCTGCGGCCAAGCGCGCGCCCCTGATTCCCTTGAATGCGCAGCAGCTTGCCGTCATGGGGCATTGCGCTGTGATGCACCAGCCACGCGCCCATCGGGCCATTAGCATTTCCCGTTACCGGATCTTCTACAATACCGATGGAGGGAGAGAACATGCGGCCATCCGTTGCGTTTTCGCCGGGGCGGATCTGAAACGGGAAGAAGCCGTTGCAGCCAATTTCCTTGCTGATGGCGGCAAGCGCAGCCAGGTCCGGAGCCAGCGCATCGAGAGCGACTTCAGGCTTCAGCGCAACCATCACCTTGGAATGCCCCGTAGAGGCAACCTGAATGGGCAATCCCGGTAGAATATCGTCTTCATTCAGATGAAATGCCGCGATAATTGCCGCGCGCAGGCCACCTTCCAGCGGCGGCTCAAATTCCGGTCTGCCCTGAACCAGCGTGATGCGGTAATCGTTGTCTTCAACAACTTCAATCGCTACCCGGTGGCGGCCTGCCAGCGAGGTCTGGTAAAGCTCGCAATTTTGCAGCCCAAGCACTTTCGCTCTCACGTAATGCGCCGCTACCGTCGCATGGCCGCAAATCGGCACTTCTACAGTTGGCGTGAAGTAGCGAATGCGCACATCGCTCTCTTCACTGCGGAGTACAAAAGCGGTTTCAGAATGGCGTAGCTCGCGGGCGATGAGCTGCATCTGGCTCTCGCTCAGGCCATCGGCATCGAGCACTACGCCCGCCGAGTTGCCGCGAAATGGCTGGGTGGTAAAAGAATCAACGTGGTAAATCCGTGGCGTCATTTTTATTCTCGTATCAGAATCTGCTTACAGAGCTTTGCCTGAATGTTTTACCAGCCTGTCGATAAATAGAAAAATTTTCACCTGCTGGTGTCTCTTTTACTGCGGGGTAATGTGAAATATCTTGCGGTGAGGAGGTCTGCCTGAGCAGGCTTCGGGTATAAAAAAACCGGCTGAATGAGCCGGTTTAATTAATCAGATTTTGCAGGCGTCGCCGCAATCGTCATCGGCAACAATGGCCTGAGCTTTTTTATCAGCATCTTCCTGACGCTCGGCGTTGCGCACTTCGGCTTCATCTAATCCGGAAAAAACCAGATTCTCAAGATCGATTTCCATAGGTCACCTGTTGCAGTTTAGTTATCGGCTTTCTCAATAATATTCAACATTCCGCCGTCCTGCATCCCGAATAGCCCTGAAACGCTCAAAACGATAAAAATGCGCAGCTTCTGTACCGCGATCAGAAGCAGGAGTTTTGGTTGATTCTATTGCCCACGGCGTAAACTTTGTTGGTCTTCGGGTCAATATTAAACACCACGTATCTGCGTTGCGGGCAAATCAGTTCAAGGGATTTCTTGCCGCACTGCAACACTGTGGATCGGCGTACTACATTGCCGATTTGCACCGGGACATCGGTATCAACGTAGTCATCGCACTCGAACCCGGCCTGCGTGGCCCTGGCTCGAGCTTCATTCATTGTCAGGCCCACGGCGTTTAATTCACGCACCGCTTCGGCATGGCTTGCTTGCGAAACGCGGGTTAACGTACAGCCGCTTAACGTCACAGACGCTATCAGGAGCAGGGTGAGTCGAAGCATAGTTGTCCTTAACGGATAAGCCAGTAGGCAGGGTGAGAGAAAAACTAACGGCGAATTAAGGCTTGCTAAATCATAGCCTGGGTGATGAATAAATGGCTTGTTAAAAGAGTTTTGAAAATAAAGGAGATAAGACAGAGGAGTAGAGATTTGCAAATATGGTGCGTCCGAGTGGACTCGAACCACCGACCCCCACCATGTCAAGGTGGTGCTCTAACCAACTGAGCTACGGACGCACTGAATATCTGAAAATGGTGCGTTCAATTGGACTCGAACCAACGACCCCCACCATGTCAAGGTGGTGCTCTAACCAACTGAGCTATGAACGCATTGTTGTCTTGGCGACAGCGGGGACGAATATTAGCGGCACACTTCGGGGCTTGCAAGGGGAATAACGCAATTTTATTCCAGATTTCACGCAATTGCCGAGCATCTGCGCAGAGTGTTGAGAAAGTAGCCGCCAGGACGGCGGCTACGGGTTAATTAACGCGCAGCGCGTTGCAGGATAGTGATGGAGGGCTGGCGTTGTAACCAACGCATGCGCAGCATCATCAGGATGGCGGCGGAGGTCAGGCCGATAATAAAGCCAATCCAGAAGCCTGCCGGACCCATCGGCTCAACCACCCAGTCGGTAAGTGCCAGCACATAGCCACTCGGCAGGCCGAGCACCCAATACGCGATAAAGGTGATAAAGAAGATCGAACGCGTATCTTTATAGCCGCGCAGCACGCCGCTGCCGATAACCTGAATCGAGTCGGAGATTTGGTAAATCGCAGCCAGCAGCATCAAGTGGGCTGCCAGTGCTACGACCGCCGGGTTGTCGTTATACAGCAGCGCGATATGCTCCCTGAAGGTCACGGTAAACAGCGCCGTACACATCGCCAGGCAAATCGCCACGCCAACGCCGGTGCGGGCGGCAACCTGGGCATCCAGCGTTGAGCCCTGACCCAGGCGATAACCCACGCGAATGGTGACCGCCGCGCCTAATGAAAGCGGTAACACAAACATCAGCGAACTGAAGTTAAGCGCTATCTGGTGCCCGGCAACGTCGGTAATGCCCAGCGGAGAAACCAGCAGGGCAACCACGGCGAACAGCGTGACTTCGAAAAATAACGCCAGCGCAATCGGCAGTCCGAGCTGGCTTAAACGTTTAAGCACCGCCCAGTCCGGTTTGCTGAAATCGTCCGGGTTTTTAATGTCGCGCATCGAACGGGCTTTCTTGATATAGGAAAGCATGCTGAAGAACATCACCCAGTAGACCGCCGCTGTTGCCACGCCGCAGCCCACGCCGCCCAATTCCGGCATGCCGAAGTGGCCGTAAATAAAGATGTAGTTAACCGGGATGTTCACCAGCAGGCCGATAAAGCCCATCACCATGCCGGGCTTGGTTTTCGCCAGCCCTTCACACTGGTTACGGCCAACCTGGAAGAACAAATAACCCGGCGCGCCCCACAGCAGCGCACGTAAATAGCGCACGGCTTTATCGGCAAGTTCCGGGTCGATGTTATGCATGGCATGAATAATGTGCCCTGCGTTCCACAGCACTACCATCACCAGCACGGATACCATACCCGCAAGCCAGAATCCCTGACGAACCTGGTGAGCAATGCGGTCGCGACGCGCGGAGCCGTTAAGCTGGGCGACGGTTGGCGTCAGGGCGAGCAGCAGCCCGTGGCCGAATAAAATGGCCGGTAGCCAGATAGAGGTGCCTATAGCCACTGCCGCCATATCGGTGGCGCTGTAGCCACCGGCCATAACGGTATCGACGAATCCCATTGCAGTTTGTGCTACCTGAGCGATGATCACAGGTATCGCCAGGGCAAGGAGCTGGCGAGCTTCGGTGAAGTACTTCTGCATGTTTACACCTGATTATTTTTATAGAGACGAGAGACTAAAAAAGCCGCCATAAAAGGCAGCAAGAAGATGAACAGGGGAATTTGCCAGTCTATTGTAGCGAGAGTTTATTTATACGCCAGTCAAAAATATAGCGCTGCGGCGAGCAGGGCTGGCAAGGTGATTTTCCACCTGTTAAAGTGCGGCAATGTCCTTTATCGGCGGTAGTTTTACCGCGCGTGAATCGCCAGGAGTTTTTAGATGTTTACAGGTATTGTGCAGGGCACCGCGACCCTGGTTTCCATCGACGAGAAACCTAACTTCCGCACCCACATTATTGAGATGCCGACTGAGATGCTGCCGGGCCTTGAAACCGGCGCTTCGGTGGCGCATAACGGCTGCTGCCTTACGGTCACCGAAATCAACGGGAACCGCATCAGCTTTGACCTGATGAAAGAGACGCTGCGTATTACCAATCTCGGTGAGCTAAGCGTTGGCGACTGCGTTAACGTTGAACGTGCGGCTAAATTTAATGATGAAATTGGCGGTCATTTAATGTCCGGCCATATTATGACTACCGCCGAAATCTCTAAGATCCTGACCTCTGAAAATAACCGTCAGATCTGGTTTAAAATTCAGGATAAAGCGTTGATGAAATACATCCTGCATAAAGGCTATGTTGGTATCGACGGTATTAGCCTGACGGTGGGCGAGGTCACGGCGACGCGTTTTTGCGTGCATCTGATCCCCGAAACGCTGGAGCGTACAACGCTTGGCGCTAAGAAACTTGGGCAGCGCGTTAATATCGAAATCGACCCGCAGACTCAGGCGATTGTCGACACCGTAGAGCGCGTGCTGGCGAGCCGTGAAGCCGCGCTGGTGGCCGCTATTCCTGCGGGCGAATAACGCTTCTCTCGCAGCATAAGAAACGGGGCCGATTGGCCCCGTTTTTGTTTTTTAGTCCTGCTCGTTGAAACCGTTTTCAGCGGCGGTTTTCATAAACCATTCCCCGCTCTTCTTGATGGTGCGCTGCTGGGTTTTGAGATCCAGCGAGACAAAGCCATAGCGGTTTTTGTAGGCGTTGCACCACGACCAGTTATCGATAAAGGTCCACATATGGTAGCCGAGGCAGTTGCTGCCCTCGCTGATGCCCTTGTGCAGCCACTTCAGATGATCGCGCACAAAGTCGATGCGGTATTCGTCGTCAATTTGACCGTCGTTGATGAAACGTTCTTCGCTCTCCACGCCCATGCCGTTCTCGGAGATGTAGCAGGCAGGGTTGCCGTAATTCTCGCGCAGGTTGGTGAGAATGTCGTAAATACCGCGCTCGTAGATTTCCCAGCCACGGTAAGGGTTCATCTTGCGGCCCGGCATTTCGTAAGACTCGAAGAACCACTCCGGCATAAACGGGCTTTCAGGATTTACCAGGGTGTCGCGGCATTTAATGCGGCGCGGCTGGTAATAGTTAATCCCGAGTAAATCGACCACGCCGGCGGCAAGCAGGGCTTTGTCCTCAGGCTGACAGGCCGGCAATTTATCATGCTGCTTCAGGAAGTCGACAAGCTCCTGCGGGTACTCGCCGCGCAGCGCCGGGTCCAGGAAGCTGCGGTTAAACATCAGGTCGGCCAGATTAGCGGCTTTGACGTCTGCCGGATTCTGAGAGCGAGGGTAGGACGGCGTCAGGTTAAGGATGATGCCAATTTGGCCGTCTTCATTGCGAGCGTGGTAGTTTGTAACCGCTTTCGCGTGGGCAAGCATGGTGTGGTAGGCCACGGTAACCGCACGGTCAAAGTCCACGACGTTAGGGTAGTGGTAATCATACAAGTAGCCGCATTCTACCGGCACCACCGGTTCGTTAAAGGTAAACCAGTGCTTCACCCGGTCACCGAACAGTTCAAAGCAGGTATTGGCATAGCTGGCGTAGGCGTCAACGACTTCGCGGCTTTCCCAGCCGCCTTTCTCCTGCATAACCATTGGCATATCAAAGTGATACAGATTGATAAACGGCTTGATGCCCTGGGCCAGCAGCTCGTCGATAACCTTGTTATAGAATTCTACCGCCAGAGGGTTCACCTCCCCGGTGCCGTCCGGGATCAGGCGGGCCCAGGAGATTGAGGTGCGGAAGGTGTTGTGGTTGAGCTTCTTCAGCAGGGCGATATCCTGCTTCCAGCGCTGATAAAAGGTCGAGGTATTTTGCGGGCCAACGCCGTGGTGGAAGCGATTGGGCTGTTCGGCAAACCAGCGGTCCCAAATAGTTTCGGATTTACCAAAGTTCAGCGCTTCACCTTCGGTTTGCGGCCCGGAAGCGGCGCTGCCCCACCAGAAATGCTCAGGAAATGCGTATTTCATCGTTATCCTCACGGTCTGGCCTGTCATCTCCGACAGGCAATCATTTATACGGTCAATATGTTGATTGTCTGTGATTGATGAAACCGGTTTCTATGACGGGAAACGATATCTGTTAAGCAGATCAAGTCGTCGCGGCCAGACAGGCTTAAACCTGTGATGTGTATCACGTCAGTGCGCAAGGAGAGACAATTGGAGGTAAAAAACCCGGCAGATGCCGGGTTAGTGACTAGCGAGGGACACGTAAACCGTTTTCAATACCGCGGCTAAATACCACCTGCCACAGCTGAATATCGCGCGCCCGGAAGGCTCCGGCGCAGGCATTGAGGTAGTAACTAAACATCCGTTTGAAGCGTTCGGAGTAGTTATCGGCAATTTCCGGCCAGCAGGCGAGGAAGCGCTCGTACCACGCCATCAGCGTTTTATCATAGTCGGCACCGAAATTATGCCAGTCTTCCATTACAAAATGCGGTTCGCTGGCGTCGGCAATCTGGCGCACAGAAGGCAGGCACCCGTTGGGGAAGATGTACTTATCAATCCACGGATCGACATTATTGTCGGTCTTTGTAGAGCCAATGGTGTGCAGCAGGAAAATACCGTCAGGCTTCAGGTTGCGGTCGGCAACGTCGAAGTAGGTGGCATAATTTTTCGGGCCAACATGCTCAAACATGCCGACGGAAATAATGCGGTCAAACTGCTCGTTGAGGTCGCGATAGTCCTGCAAAAGAATGGTCACATCCAGCCCTTTGCAGCGCTCTTGCGCCATTTTTTGTTGTTCTGCCGAAATGGTTACGCCAAACACGGAAACATCGTAATTTCGTGCGGCAAATTCCGCCAGACCGCCCCAGCCGCAGCCGATATCCAGCAATTTCATGCCGGGGCCAAGCTGCAGTTTTTCGCAGATCATTTTCAGCTTCGCCTCCTGGGCTTCGGCGAGAGTCGTCGCATCTTTCCAGTAGCCGCAGGAATATTGCATGTGCGCGTCCAGCATGCGGCTGAACAGATCGTTACCGAGATCGTAATGTTCTTTGCCGACTATCCACGCGCGCTTTTTGGACTGCAGGTTAACCAGCCTGGCAGCGGCGATACGCAGAGTATCTTTGAAATGATGGGGCAGCTGGTTTTCCAGCCCGGCGCGCAGCACTTTAGTGAAAAAAACATCCAGACGTTCGCATTCCCACCAGCCGTCCATATAGCTTTCGCCAAGACCGAGGGAACCTTCCTGCAAAACGCGTTTAAAAAAATCTGGGTTTTTAAGCTGAATATCAAAAGGGTTTGGGCCGTTAACGGTTATGCCTGCCCGGCTCAGCATTTCATTTGCGATACGATACCATTCGTTATCTCGTACGCTCACTTCTTCTATACACGATGAACTCATAGCTTCTCCATCACCTTGTTGTGATCAGAACCTTAAAACAGCGTAGACGCTATTACCGGCTTGTGAGAACTCTCACGGAAAATTCCGTGCGCCTGATATCCGACGTAAACAGAGAAAGGGGGGATTCTCCCTTACTGAAAGGCCATCCATGGAAAAACGGAAGCACTCCGGCTCCCGTAAAAATAAAATTTATGAGGCTTATAGTAGAACCGCAATAACTATAAGCCTGTTTTTTTGATGGTTCAACGGAATATTGTTAGCAAGCTAATCACACAATATTCACACTATCGCGTCTGTTATTGCGCCCGGGATAGCTCGGCGTTGGCGCCAGCCTGCGATGCACGGCTGGAGGAGTACTGCATCGCATAGCCCAGCACCGCGAGTAAAATTGTCGCCAGCATTACGCTGGTGGTGGTGAGCAGCGGGGTGGCGACCAGCCAGGAAACCATCAGGCTTGCCAGGAAGCAAAGCCCCAGCTGTAGCGTGTTTTGTAGCGCGGCGGCCTTGCCGGTTGCCTGAGGGAACGGCAGCAGGGCGGAGGCCACAACGATCGGGTAAATTGCCCCGTTGGCAATCGCCATCACGCAGAACGGGATCAGCAGCAGCGTCAGGTTGGCATAGCCGCTCACCGCTACGGCCCAGGTGGCAACAATGCTCAACGCATACAGCGCCAGCAGCCAAGGCAGCAGCTGTTTCCCCTGCCATTTTTGCAGCGCGCTGCGGCAGCCATAGCCGCCAATCAGGAAGGCGACGGTCTGCGGCATATAGCTCAGGCCAATAACAGACGGGCTGTAGCCCATCTCATTAAGGATAAACGGGGAACCGGTTAACCAGGCGAAGAAGCTGGCCGAGCAGGCAGCATAAATCAGCACATTGCCGCTGTAGGTGCGCGAGCGTAATAAAGAGAAGAAGCTGACTTTATTGTCTTCAGTTTGCGGGTGATGCTGGGTGCGCGGCTTGAGGCGCAGGGTGGGGATCATCAGCAGCAGGGCGATGGCGAACAGCACGGCAAAAATAGCCTGCCATTCAAAATGGTTAAGCAGCCAGCTGCCGAGCAGCGGCGCAAGCGCGGGTGAAAGCCCTACCAGCGGCATAATGGTGGCGAAGATGCGGCCCGCGCGGTTGGCAGGATAATAATCCGTGACCAGCGCCTGCCAGCTCACGGCGGCGGAGCAGACGCCAACGGCCTGAATAAAACGCAGGACCAGCAGCGTGGCGGCGTCTTCGACCCACAGCATGCCGATACAGCCGACGGCAAACAGCCCCAGGCCAATCAGCAGAATAGGTTTACGCCCGAAGCGGTCTGACAGCGGGCCCCACATTAACTGCGCGAAGGCAAACCCGGCGAGGAACAGGCTCAGGCTGGCGCTGACCGCCGAGGCGTTAGTCCCCAGATCTTGCTGAATGGCGGCGAAGGCGGGCAGATACATGTCGGTGGCGAGGAAGCCAAGAACGCTCAGCCCGGCAAGCCAGATAAGAAATCCCTTTGATGGTTGCATAGTTTTCTCTTGATTTTGATAGCAGGTTAACGGGGCAGGAGTCTACGGAGTGCAAAGGCGCTTGTGAAACGCTAATATTTGCGAGTTGCATTCAAAATTTTTGCAGGCAAAAAACATGTGGTCTGAATATTCTCTGGAGGTCGTTGATGCGGTGGCGCGCAACGGCAGTTTTAGCGGGGCGGCCCAGGAGCTGCATCGCGTGCCTTCTGCCATCAGCTATACGGTACGTCAGCTCGAAGAATGGCTGGCCGTGCCGCTGTTTGAGCGTCGCCATCGCGATGTTGAGTTAACCGCCGCCGGAGCCTTTTTTCTTAAAGAAGGGCGTTCTGTTATCAAAAAAATGATGGCAACCCGCCAGCAGTGCCAGCAGATAGCCAACGGCTGGCGCGGGCATCTCTCCATCGCGGTGGACAATATCGTGAAGCCGGAGCGGACCCGCCAGCTGGTGCTGGATTTTTATCGTCACTTCCCGGATATCGAACTGCGGGTGTTTCAGGAAGTGTTCAACGGCGTGTGGGACGCGCTGGCGGACGAGCGGGTTGAGGCGGCTATAGGCGCAACTCAGGCCATTCCTGTAGGGGGGCGCTATGCGTTCCGGGATATGGGGGCGTTAAGCTGGCGTTGCGTGGTTTCCTCCGGGCATCCGCTTGCGCAACACGAAGGTGTAATTCCTGATGATGAGCTAAGGGCATGGCCGTCGCTGGTGCTGGAAGATACTTCGCGATCGCTGCCCAAGCGCATTACCTGGCTGCTGGATAACCAGCGCAGAGTGGTGGTGCCGGACTGGGCTTCGGGGGCGGACTGCCTGAGCGCGGGCCTGTGCATTGGCATGGTGCCTGCCCACATCGCTAAGCCGTGGCTGGACGGCGACGAGTGGCGGGAGCTTACCCTGGAAAACCCGTTTCCGGATGCGGCCTGCTGCCTGACCTGGCGGCAGGACGATGCCTCGCCGGCTTTAAGCTGGCTGCTGGACTACCTCGGGGACAGCGAGACGATGAATCAGGAATGGCTGCAGGAGCCGGGGGGGCAAAACCCGGCTCCGCTGAGCATTTAGCGGCGGTAATCGCGGAACGGACCGTCGGCAACCGAGCGGCGCTCGATCAGGCGCGGATGCACCTCAATGGTCTGCGACTCTTCGCGTTTGTTAACAATACGGTCTAGCAGCATGTTAAAGGCGGTTTCACCCAGTCGCTCTTTCGGCTGGTGAATAGTGGTTAACGCCGGAGAGAAGTAGCGGGCGTTGCGCACGTTATCGTAGCCGATGATGGAGATATCCTGCGGCACGCGCAGTCCCATCTCATCCGCTGCGCAAATGGCGCCCATTGCCATAATATCGCCGCCGCAGAATACCGCGGTAGGGCGATGAGGCTGGTTAAGCAACTGCTGCATGGCGCGGTAGCCGGACTCCGGCTCAAAGTCGCCCTGAACCACCCAGTTCTCCGGCACTTTGATATTGGCCTCTTCGAGCGCCTTGAGGAACCCGGCATGGCGACCGCCGCCGGTGTTGCGTTCCAGCTGGCCGGGAATAGCGCCGATGTCGCGATGGCCGCGCTCGATCAGATAGCGGCCAGCGAGATAGCCGCCGTGGAAGGCATTATCGATGACCGAGTCGGTAAAGTCGGCGCGGGCTTCGCCCCAGTCCATGACCACCATCGGAATATGGCGGTACTCTTCCAAAGTAGAGAGCAGCGTTTCCGGGTACTCGGAGCACATCACCAGCAGCCCATCAACGCGTTTTTGCGCCATCATCGACAGGTAGGCGCGCTGCTTATCAAAGTTGTTGTGCGCATTACCGAGGATCAGGGTATAGCCTTTGGCGAAGCAGCTATTTTCAACCGACTCAATAATTTCGGCAAAATAGGGCGCTTCGCTGGAGGTTGCCAGCAGGCCAATAGATTTGGTGTGGTTGACCTTCAGGCTGCGGGCTACGGCGCTCGGAGAATAATGCAGCTCTTTGATGGCCGCCCAAACGGCGTTGCGCGTCTCTTCCGCAACAAAACGGGTCTTGTTGATGACATGTGACACAGTTGTAGTGGAAACGTTTGCGCGTTTCGCTACGTCCTTAATCGTTGCCATTAGATGTCACTCCAGACCATATCGTAAACTCCTGATAACTCATGTGTTAAACGTTTGCCTTCGCTAACTCCTGGGGCAACACGTTGGTTGCAGGCCTGTCGGGAATGCGACATACAGCGGGAGGAGGGCGTTGCCGGGCGATACGCGGTAAATTAGCGAAGGATTTTGGCTTATCCCGGAGCAAAGTGGAAGAGGGAAAACCGAGATCTGTGCAAATCCAGCAGGATTTTTATCGCCAATTGTGGGAAAATCACCCCACTTACACTTTGTAGGGAAATAAAGGAGCTTACGATGAGTACCGATCTGAAGTTTTCCGTGGTGACCACGGTTGTCGTACTGAGCTTGATTGTTGCCGGTGCGCTAACCGCCGTACTGCACTGATTTAATAAGGGCCGCTCAATGCGGCCCTTAACATTTCTGGCAAACAGAGAAACGTCGTGCTCTCTGGTTATCAGGCGGCGAGGTTTTTCGCCACGAAGTTCCAGTTTACCAGCGCCCAGAAATGCTCAAGGTACACCGGGCGAGCGTTACGGTAATCAATATAGTAAGCGTGCTCCCAGACATCCACGGTCAGCAGCGGCGTGGCGTCGGTCGTCAGCGGCGTTCCGGCATTCGCGGTAGAAACAATAGCCAGGCCGCCATCGCTATTTTTCACAAGCCAAGTCCAGCCCGAACCAAAGTTTTTAATTGCCGCTTCACTAAACTGCTTTTTAAACGCCTCAAAGCTGCCAAACGCCTGGTTAATTTTAGCCAGAAGCTCACCCGTTGGCTCTCCGCCAGCATTCGGTGCCAGGCAGTGCCAGTAGAAGGTATGGTTCCAGACCTGAGCCGCGTTATTGAAAATTCCACCTTCTGAACTTTTCACTATCTGTTCTAACGTTTTCCCTTCAAACGGGCTGCCTTTTACCAGGTTGTTCAGGTTAGTGACGTAGGTCTGGTGATGCTTACCGTAGTGGTATTCCAGGGTTTCGGCCGAGATGTGTGGCGCGAGAGCGTCTTTGCCATAGGGCAGGGCGGGTAGTTCGAACGACATTGCTTCACTCCTTGTTATTATGAGTACACCAAATAACTACTTTTATTGTGGTTATTAGGGTAGCAAATTGAAAGAGTGTGCAAAAGCAGAAAGACACTGCCCGTTGCCGGGCAGTTCAGTATTTAGCGGATGGTTTTCGGAGTCATCACGCGGCGGGCGCCGACGTAGTGACGCTGCCAGTAATCTTCGCTCAGGGAGGTAATCTGGATATCGCGGCCGCTGCGCGGAGATTGGATAAACTTGCCGTTGCCGACGTAGACACCCACATGATCGGCGGTGCCGCGCCCCTGGGTGCGGAAGAACACTAAATCGCCGCTTTCCAGCTCGCCACGGCCAACCGACGCGGCATCACGCAGGTGATACATTTCGTTTGCGGTGCGCGGGATACGGATGTTAACCAGATCTTTGTAGGCGTAATAAATGAGGCCGCTGCAGTCAAAACCGGTGCGAGGCGAAGTGCCGCCCCAGCGATAAGGCTTACCAATCTGGCCCATCAGTTTGTTCATTGCCGTTTTCTGTGCTTTCTGCACCCGGACTTTATGCGCCTGAGCGATAGTCTGGTTTTTTTCTGCCTTAACCTTTACGCACTGTTTTTTATGACCTTTCCGGTGGGTGCATTTTTCAGTGAAGGTGGCGGCGGTTGGCTGAATGGCCAATTTCTGAGAGGTTTTTTTACTGCTGCTTGCGAGGGTTTTGCTTTTGCCGGAGGTTTTGTTCTTTGCGACTTTGTTTTTTGCCTGAACGGTTTCTTTCTTTCCGGACTTCTTTGTGGAGCTGGTGCTGACCTTTGTTTTTGCTTTCTCTTTGACCTTGCTGCTTTTACCTGAGGTCTTCGCCGGGTGGCTTTTCTGTGCAGCATGGTGACGGACGTGCTCGGACGCCTGCGCCAAAGGAGTATAGGGCAAAGCAAATAGCAGAGCACATAGCGTGATAGAGATTTTATTTATCCGCGCCACTCGTCAATCCCCTGATAAATGAAAGCACGATGCTAACCATCATGCCTGCGTATGATTTTTGCGAAACCCGACGATTCTAATGCATAAAAGCCGATAATGTTAATAGGCAATTACTATTTAACGGTCAAAAGTGGAAGCTGGTGCTAAAAAATTAATCATTCCCGGGGGTTATCTGCTGTTTTATTGATCGTGGATGGAGCAAATTGCTAATTTTCGCGCGGCTGAAAAGTGTTATTCTTAAAGCATGTTTGCATCGCCGCGCATTCCAGGGAAAAACCTTTCTAAAATTGGTGTTTTCTGGCCGGGGTGCAACTGGCTACAATGGCAGACTGTTGCCGTATCAAGGTTTGAGGAAGCAAGACAATGAGCACTATTGAAAAAATTCAAAACCAGATCGCTGAGAACCCGATTCTTCTCTATATGAAAGGTTCCCCGAAGCTGCCGAGCTGCGGCTTCTCCGCTCAGGCCGTTCAGGCACTTTCCGCCTGCGGCGAGCGTTTTGCCTATGTTGATATTTTGCAGAACCCGGACATTCGCGCCGAGCTGCCGAAATACGCGAACTGGCCGACCTTCCCGCAGCTGTGGGTTGACGGCGAACTGGTTGGCGGCTGCGACATCATCATCGAGATGTACCAGCGCGGCGAATTGCAGTCCCTGATTAAAGAGACCGCAGAGAAGTACAAATCTCAGGAGTCAGGCGCGGAGTAATCCCGCCCGGCGGATAAAAAAGCGACCCTCGGGTCGCTTTTTTTATGCTTCACACTCAGGTTCTTCCGCCGGGGGCAGAGGCCAGCCGCCGAGGCGCTTCCAGCGGTTGACGATTTCGCAGAACAGCAGGGCGGTTTGCTCGGTGTCGTACAGCGCAGAGTGCGCCTGGCTGCTGTCAAATTTTTGGCCAGCGGCAATACAGGCTTTTGCCAGCACCGTTTGGCCTAGTGCCAGCCCGCTTAGCGCGGCGGTATCAAACGTCACGAACGGGTGGAACGGATTACGCTTCAGCGAGGCGCGCTCGGCGGCGGCCATCATAAAGCTGTGATCGAAGGTTGCGTTGTGCGCCACCATAATCGCGCGGCTGCATCCGCTGTCCTTAATCCCTTTGCGCACGGCTTTAAAGATGGCGTGCAGCGCATCGTATTCGCTGACTGCACCGCGCAGCGGGTTGTGCGGGTCAATGCCGTTAAAGGCCAGCGCTTCAGGCTGAAGATTAGCGCCTTCAAACGGATCGACATGGAAATGCAGCGTTTCATCGGGGGATAACCAGCCGTTTTCATCCATTTTCAGGGTAACGGCGGCGATTTCCAGTAACGCATCAGTTTTGGCGTTAAAACCTGCGGTTTCAACATCAATAACCACCGGATAAAAACCACGGAAACGGTCGCACAGGCCATGCAGTTGCGTGTTGTCTGACATCAGATTCTCTTAATACGGGGAAAATGCAGCGCGCATTATGGCAAATTTCGGGGAGTGTTGCAGTATTGGGCGCACATTGCGCCCATTGCCTAACGAAAAATCAGTTACCCAGGCCTTTGCCCGCGTGCTTCTCTTCGATCAGTTCGATTTTATAGCCGTCGGGATCTTCCACGAAGGCGATAACGGTGGTGCCGCCTTTAACCGGGCCCGCTTCGCGGGTAACGTTGCCGCCGTTGTTGCGAATGCGTTCGCAGGCTTCAGCCGCGTTGTCCACGCTTAAGGCGATGTGGCCGTAAGCGGTGCCGAGATCGTAGCTTTCCACGCCCCAGTTATAGGTCAGTTCGATAACTGCGGTGTCGCTTTCATCGCCGTAGCCAACAAAGGCGAGAGAGTATTTATATTCGGTGTTTTCGCTGGTGCGCAGCAGTTTCATGCCCAGCACTTTGGTGTAAAACTCGATGGAGCGTTGCAGATCGCCAACGCGCAGCATGGTATGAAGTAGACGCATAAAATCCTCGTCGAATGAAACAGTTATTTGCACAAGCTTTGAGTATAGCGGCGATCGCTCGCCGCTATCAATGAAAGGAACTTCGGTATTACAGAGTTGGGTAGTCGGTGTAGCCTTCAGCACCGCCGCCGTAGAAGGACTCAGGGCGCTGCGGGTTCAGGTCAGCATTGGCCTGCAGGCGGGCAACCAGGTCCGGGTTGGCGATGAATGCGCGGCCAAAGGCTACCGCATCAATCAAACCTTTGGTGATCAGGTCTTCCGCTTTTTCAGGCGTATAGGCACCGGCACCGATAATCACGCCGCTGAAGCGCTCGCGCACTTTCTCGCGGAAGGCTTCCGTGTACGGCTCGCCGCCTGCCCAGTCAGGTTCGGACATATGCAGATATGCGATACCGCGCTTGCCCAGCTCTTCAATCAGGTACAGAGCGTCATCTTCTTCGTTCGGGCCGTTATCCACGTTCTGGAAGGAGCCAATCGGGGAAACGCGGATCCCGATGCGATCGGCGCTCCACTCTTTGATCCCCGCATCCACCACCTCAAGCACCAGGCGAGCGCGATTTTCGCGGCTGCCGCCGTACTCGTCGGTACGGTGGTTAGAAGAAGGGGACAGGAACTGGTGCAGCAGGTAGCCGTGGGCGGAGTGCAGTTCTACCAGGTCGAAACCGGCGTCACGCGCGTTGCCAATCGCCTGACGGAAGTCATTGACGATACCCGGGATTTCGCTGGTTTCCAGCGCGCGAGGCATCGAAGTATCTTCGCGAACCGCGTTACCGTTTTCATCACGCAGCGAAGTGCGGGTACCGGCGATAATTGCGGATGGCGCAACGGGAGCCTGCTGGTCTGGCTGGAGGGTGTTGTGGGAAATACGACCGGTATGCCACAGCTGAACGGCCATATGGCCCTTCGCCGCATGTACGCCAGCGGTGATGTCTTTCCACACCGCGATTTGCTCATCGCTGTGCAGGCCTGGGGCACCGGCATAACCTTTAGCCTGAGCAGAAATTTGCGTAGCTTCGCTGATGATAAGGCCAGCGCTCGCACGTTGACGGTAATACTCGCCCATTAGCGGCGTTGGGATATCGCCGGGTTCGATGCTGCGCAGGCGCGTCAGCGGAGCCATAAAGATGCGGTTTGGTACGGTAATTGCGCCAACTTTAAGCGGCGTAAACAGTTTATCTGCTGACATGGATTTTCCTCAAGTAGACCGGTCGTCTAGTAATTTCGTAAATAAAAACCCGTTAACAAACGGGTTCAGCTAATAGGGTTTGCACATGCGCAAGGGCGCTTTCCAGCGGCACGGCATTGCGGGAAATCTTTGCCTGCAGGCTGGCGCCGAGCCACAGCGCATAAAGCACCATTGCCTGGTCAAAAGCCTCGCCTTCAAAGCTCAGGCTTTTTTCCGCACGGCCTTTTTCAAGGGCGTCTGCAAGCAGGGCGATAACCTGTGCGCCGCCGTTGTTTAACGCGCCGCGCATATCTTCCGAAAGGTCACACACTTCTGCCGACAGCTTAACCACCAGGCAGTTGCTCAGGTTTCCGCTCTGGCAAAAATAGCTCAACATATCCTGATACCACTTCAGCAAACGGCGGCGGTAGTTGCCCTCACCGTTAGCAAAGTGTTCCGCCAGCCGCTGGTTCGACGCCTGGTAATAACGCTCCAGCATCGCCACGCCAAACGCTTCTTTGGAGCGAAAGTAGTGGTAGAACGAGCCTTTTGGCACTTCCGCCGTGCGTAACAGTTCGCTAAGACCCATGCCGGTAAAGCCTCTGGCAAGGCAGAGCCGTTCGCCGATGGCAAGCAGGTGTTCGCGAGTGTCGTGTTCAGGATGTCGATTCATGGCTACAGAATGTAGTAGACCAGTCAGTCTAATGCAATACCCGACGCTCGCTTTTTTCACGACTGCCGGATTTCAACGGCGACGACAGTCGGCAAGAATATCCATATCTTTCTGATAAACCGAACTATTAACGTTCATCATGCCCAGCAGCGTGGAGAACAAATTATCCTGCGAAACCTCATCTCTGGCGGCTTTTTGGGCCAGGCAGACGTTATCAACGGCAAAATTCTGCTGGTAATCCTGGGACAGCCAGACCAGCAGCGGAATATGCGTTTGCTGAGAAGGCGCCAGCATATAAGGCGTGCCGTGCAGGTAAATGCCGTTCTCGCCGAGAGATTCCCCGTGGTCGGCAAGATAAATCAGGGCGGTGTTAAGCTTCTCCTGATGTTGCTTTAGTTTGTCGATGGTGCGGCTCAGCACGTCATCGGTATGCAGAATGGTGTTGTCGTAGGTGTTAATCAGCGCCTGGCGGCTGCAATCCTGAATCTGATTGCTGTCGCAGGTTGGGGCAAATTTACGGAAGTTTTCCGGATAGCGCTGGTAATAGGCCGGGCCGTGGCTGCCCATCAGGTGCAGCACAATCACCGTGTCGTGGCGCAATCCGTCAATCACATTATCCAGGCGGTGGAGCAGGACGTCATCAATGCAGGCGTTATCTTTGCAGTACAAATCCAGCCGCCATTGAGTCATATCGCTATGGGGTATACGGTCGCAGGCTCCTTTGCAGCCGCCATCGTTGTCGCGCCACAGAACATTTACCCCGGCGTGAGCAAGCACGTCCAGCACGCCTTCCTGGTGACGAGCCACGTCGGCATCGTAGCTTTTGCGCGGCATATCGGAAAACATGCATGGCACCGACACCGCCGTTTCCGTGCCGCAGGATGACGCTTTCTGGAAGTAAATCACCTGCTGTTTTTTAAGCTGCGGATTGGTTTCTCTTTGGTAGCCGCCAAGGGAATAATTCTCGCCCCGCGAGGCTTCGCCAACCACCAGCAGCACCAGCGTTTTCTTCGCCTGGTGGCGAATGATTGCGCCTTTTTGAGCATCTTCGCCAATTTTGATTAACGTCTGGTCTCCTGCGAACCAGCGCTCTTTGCTATAGCGGCTAATGGCGCTGATGTAGTTTGCCGGGGTGACCATTTTCACCACGCCTTTATTATTGCGAAACAGCGAGGCGTAATCTTTATAAAACACCGAAGCAACGAGGATTATCACCAGAAGCCCGGCCAGAATGCTCACCAGGCGGGTAAGGACAGTATGCCACCAGCGGGCAGGCGCAACTTTCACCACGGCCAATGCAAGGGCGGGAACCACGCCGGCCAGCGTCAGCCAGCCTATCAGCTGCGGCGTAACCAGGGCGGCGGCTTCCTGGGAGTCTGTCTCAAACACGTTAACCATCATGTTTTTATCGATGACGGCCCCGTAGGTAAACATAAAATAGTTGCTGGCGGCGCAGCCGATAACCAGCAGCACCAGCACGGGTTTGCGTAGCCACGGCAGATTAATCACGCTAAAGATGGTCAGCCAGGCGCAAAACAGCACTACCGGCACCGAGGCGGCAAAAAGCCAGCTGTGAAAAGAGTCCGGGGCGATCAGCTGCCAGCTGCGGCGAATAAACAGCGAGTTAATCAGGGTGAAGAAAAAGGCGCAGCAGAGGTTAAATTGCGCGTCGTTACATCGTAACTTTCTCAGGAAATCCATATAAGCCGTGAATACAAAACAGAATTTCCGCCAGAATAGTGAGGGAAGATTAGCTCAACCTTAATTTCGCCAGCTTTTATCCGGGCGACGATTATTTAGCCGCCGCGCTTGCATCCCGGCAAGAGTCGGGCTTCAATTGATGCAAAGTCGCCAGCGAGGTGGGTTAGTGTCCGAACAGCTTGAGTTCTTCCCCATTCAGAGTCCCTGTCGCGGCATCTGCCAGTCGGATGAGCGCGGTTTTTGCCGCGGCTGTATGCGCAGCCGGGATGAGCGCTTTCAGTGGCAGCAAATGAGCGACGGGCAAAAGCAGGACGTGCTGCGCCTGTGCCGCCAGCGTTTATTGCGCAAGTTACGAGCAAACAAGCCAAATTCTCCTGAAGAACCCGAGCAGCCCTCACTGTTTTAATCATTCAGCGCCGTTATACTCGGGGCAGTTCTTTTCCTTATTGAGGTTATATTTTTATGGTACAGCGCATTACGATTGCCCCGCAGGGACCGGAGTTTTCACGCTTGGTGATGGGCTACTGGCGTTTGATGGAATGGAATATGTCGCCTCGCCAGCTGGCGAGTTTCATTGAAGAACACGTTGAGCTGGGGATTACCACCGCGGACCACGCCGATATTTATGGTGGTTATGCCTGTGAGGCTGCGTTTGGGGAAGCCATGCGCCTGGTGCCGCATCTGCGTAGCAAAATGGAGATTGTTACCAAGTGCGGTATCGCCACTACGGCGAAGCCAGAGAACGCTATTGGTCACTATATTACCGACCGCGATTACATTATCAGCAGCGCGGAAAGCTCCCTGAAAAAGCTGGCAACCGACTATATCGATCTGCTGCTTATTCACCGTCCCGACCCGCTAATGGATGCCGATGAAGTGGCCGAGGCGTTTACCGCGCTGCACCACAGCGGCAAGGTACGCCACTTCGGCGTATCTAACTTTACGCCGGCCCAGTTTGCGCTGTTACAGTCCCGCCTGCCGTTTACCCTGGCAACCAACCAGGTGGAGCTCTCCCCGGTACACCAGCCGCTGCTGCTTGACGGCACGCTGGATCAGCTCCAACAACTGCGCATTCGTCCGATGGCGTGGTCATGCCTCGGCGGCGGCAGCCTGTTTAATGATGATGCGTACCAGCCGCTGCGCGACGAGCTGCAAAAAGTGGCGGAAGAAATGGGCGCCGACACTATCGAACAGGTGGTTTACGCCTGGGTGATGCGCCTCCCGTCTTCTCCGCTGCCGATCATCGGCTCGGGCAAAATCGAGCGCGTACGCTCCGCTATCCACTCCCTGTCGCTGGAAATGAGCCGCCAGCAATGGTTCCGCATCCGCAAAGCGGCTCTCGGTTACGACGTGCCTTAACCGTTACTGACCGCCTGCCAGCGTTCCGGCAGGCGGTGCCTGTTCCAGCTGCGAAAGCGAGCAGTAAAGCCGCCAGATAATTCCCGCCAGTTCCCGCGCCGCCGGATCATGATGGTGCGCCAGCGTTTCGCAGATCCTTTGTAGTTCCTTAAGTGACTCCGCCAGCGGCCTTTGCAGTACGCCGCGTTCGCTCATCACGTCGCGCAGGGTATGGATGCAGACATCCCGCACCATCGACAGCGGATCGGAGCGCGTTTCCCAGCCGCGTAGCTGCCAGACAACATGCGAACAGTTAAGCAGAACCACGCCCCAGCGCAGCAGCCAGCGGCGGGCCGCGTCATCTTTACTGCTGCTCAGCTGGCTGATGTGATGATAAACCAGCGACTCAAACTGGCTTTCGCTGTGCTGCGGTTTGCGGCTGAGCTGGTCGATAAAACCGCGCCGCAGCGCTCTGATATGGCGGCGGCTGCGGCGGGTATCCGAGCTCGGCTTGAGGACCGAAAACGCGAGCCAGGAGATGCCGACCCCGAGCACTTTTGCCAGGTTGTCATTCATAAAACCGGCAAAGTCATAAACCGGCGGATTGCTGACGGCGAGAAATGACCCCATAAACACGATCAGCTGTCCCCACAGGGCGGCGCGTTTGGGCTGCTGCAATTTTAACAATTGCATGGTTGCCAGCAGCGGCAGCAGGAAAAGCAGGAATTGCCAGAGCTGGGTTATCTGGATCATCAGGCCAAATTTGACCAGGAAGCTAAACAGCGACAGCCAGAGCAGGGTGCGCATCAGCAGCGTCAGCGACCCAAGCGGTGAGGCAACCGAGGAATAAAGCACGCAGCTAATCGCGGCAAGCGACAGCGCGCCGCTCCCGGACTCCCACTGGGTGCCGATGCACCAGGCTCCGGTAAGGGTGATAACGCAGAAGGTGCGCAGCGCGCTCCACAGCGCTTCGGCGTTGTCGGTATGGCGCGCGAGAGGCGGAGCCTCGGGCGGCGTAATAATTGAGACCGGAGTAGCGTTTTCCAGCTCCCTCAGCCAGCGGCTGCTGTTGAGATAGAGCCAGCAAAAATAGCGCAGGCGGTGCCAGAACGCCTGGTGGCGATAATCATCCGCAGAGCCAGGCGCAATTTGTTGCAGCAGCTTTGCAACCGCGTATTTGCTGGCATCCGGCTTTGCCAGCTCGCGCAGCAGGCTGTCCAGCACCGACCAGATATTCGCCGGAGCTTCCGGCCAGTTAAGCAACATGCGGCGCAGGCTGGAGATAACGCTTGTCAGCCGCAGCTGCTGGTGCAGGAGATAATTCAGTAAATTGTTTTGCCGCCGAAAGCGGTAGTGGCTCCAGAACGCCTGAATGCGCAGCAGATTCATGGTCAGGATCTGGCCGATAATCCCTTCATGCGCGGTGCGTATGGCATCGGTGGTTTCCGGCTGCCACAGCAGGCTGGCGTGCTCCAGCAGGCGGGCATGCATATTTTTCAACGCGCTGACCAGAGCGCTGCCGTCAGAAGTGCTCGGCAGCACCATCATCATAAAACCGCTGCACAAAATCCCGACAACCACCTCGCAAACTCGCGCCTGGGCGATATCCCAAAGCTGGGTTGACTCGAGGGTATTCACCATCGGGAAGGCGATAATCGCCGCGGTGTAGCCTGCCAGCATAAACGCATAGGCGACGTTATTCTGAAAATGGCTGGAAGCCCAGGTACACAGCGCCAGCCAGCTGGCCATGGCGAAGGTAAACAGCCAGGGATCGTTAAGTGCATTACCGGCGATAATCAGCGAGGCGGCCGCGCCGATAAAGCTCCCGGCAATACGCCCGAGGCTTTTGCTGATGACGCCGCCAACGGTAGGGAAGCTGACCACCGCCGCGGAAGTCATTGCCCAGTAAGGTTCGTCCAGATCGAGCGCATAGGCGATGGTGAGCGCCATACCCATTGCAATAGCGTTGCGTAGCGCATAGCGCCATTGGCCGCCGGTCGCTTTACCCCACGGAGTGTTACGCCATTCGAGGAAACTCAGGTTCATCGGGCGGCTCAGGGCTGAACGCTAACGGTGCAGGTAGTGCCCGATACCAGCGTCACGCCCTGAGGCACGGCGTCCAGGCTAATGCGTACCGGCACGCGCTGCGCCAGGCGAACCCACGGCACGTTTGGTTTGATGTCCGGCACCAAATCACTGTCACTTTCAATACTTTGGTCGTATATGGCGCGGCCGATGCTTTCAACTTTGCCGCTCAGCTTCTGGTTACCGTTATACAGGACGATTTGCACCGCGTTGCCCGGCTGAATATGGCGCAGCTTGGTCTCTTCAAAATAGCCGACGACGTAGAACGAGTGGCTGTCGACCAGGGCGAATACGGGTTTGCCTTCGGTCGCGTAGTTGCCGGGACGCGAGGAAAGATTAGTGACCCAGCCGTCAACCGGGGCGGTGACCGTGGTTTGCGACAGCTGCCACTGCGCCTGCTCCAGCGTGGCCTGGGCTACTTTTACCGCCGCCTGCATCGCTTTAACGTTGATATTCGCGGTATCCATATCTTCGGCGGAGATATAGTTGCGCGGCAGATTATGGCGGCGATTCGCTTCGTTACTGGCCTTTGCCAGATCGGACTGGGCCTTTGCCAACTGGGCTTCGGCATTAAGCACCGCGATATGGTAAGGCGTTGCGTCCAGGGTAAACAGCGGCGCGCCTTTGCTGACGAACTGATTGTCCTTCACGTTCAGGGTAACAATGGTGCCGGAAACCTGCGGCGTGATGCTCACCTGTTCGGCACGAACTTTACCGTCCCGCGTCCACGGCGATTGCATGTAGTAGTTCCACAGCAGCCAGCCTGCCAGCAGCGCGGCGGCAAGAACAAGCAGGGTAGAAAAGTATTTTATTGTTTTTAAATTCATTTCGTTACCAGAAAACTAAAAGGGCCATCGCGCCGCTTACGGAGAGCGAGAAGAGGGATAAGTCCATCAGCGTGGGGTGCCAGATTTCACCGGAGTAGATCCAGTCGCGCAGCAGGCGATGCACCACCAGCCAGATAAAAAAGCCGAGAAAGACCGCTTTGAACAGCGGGGGGAAGTAAACGGAGGCCCCGACCACAAGATCCTGAAGCGGGAAGCCGGACGGGCTAAAAGTGAGACTCACGTACGATAATCCTTTAAAAAACGGGGATGGCTGCCGTTTCCCCTCACTTAGATGTAGAATAAAAGTATAGCTGGTTGCATAACTTCAGCGAAAGTAAGGGATTTGTTTTTAACAATTAATGCCTGCACAATAGTCTAAAATCAGTATAATAAGTTAGCAAGCTAATTATAAGGAGATGAAATTGGAATCGCCATCGCCATTAGGATCGGATCTGGCCCGCCTGGTACGCATTTGGCGTGCTCTGATCGACCATCGTCTCAAACCTCTGGAATTGACACAGACACACTGGGTAACGCTGCATAATATTCATCAGCTGCCGCCAGATCAGTCGCAGATTCAGTTGGCAAAAGCGATCGGCATCGAGCAGCCATCACTGGTTCGTACTTTGGATCAGCTCGAAGAGAAGGGATTAATTTCCCGTAAAACCTGTGCTAACGACCGTCGGGCAAAGCGCATTAAATTGACCGAGCAAGCGGCACCGATTATCGAGCAGATGGAGAGCGTGATAAACGAAACGCGCGGTGAAATTCTTACCGGAATTTCTCGCGAAGAGCAGGCGCTATTAATTAACCTGATAAGCCGCCTCGAGCAGAACATTATCGAACTGCAAAGCCGCGGTTAATTTCGCTCATCAGGTAAAGCCTCACCGTCGGGTGGGGCTTTTTTTATGCCTGACGCTGGACAGATAATAAATCTCTGCTATCACGATTTGTTTATCTATATTTCAGAAGTGTTAATGTTATTTAATTGTTTCTCTCCGGCGCGCCGCGCTTTTAATAATGAAGGCATGTTAATAAAAACGAGCCTGCATTATGTCTTATCGCATCAGTATTCTGGATAAAAGCCCGATTGCAAACGGCGAAAGCGCGACGGATGCGCTGGCGCGTACTCTGCATTTGGCCCAAAGGGCAGAAGAATGGGGCTACCACCGCTTCTGGATTGCCGAGCATCATAATACCGCGCAGCTGGCCAGCCCTTCGCCGGAAGTGGTTATTGCGTGGCTTGCCGGGCAGACGAAACGTATTCGCATCGGCTCCGGCGGCGTGATGCTGCAACATTACAGCCCTTACAAAGTCGCTGAAAATTTTAATCTGCTGGCATCGCTTGCCCCGGGGCGTGTCGATCTTGGCGTAGGAAAAGCGCCCGGCGGTTTGCCGCGCTCAACCCAGGTTTTACAGCTGGGAAGCTCGCCCGAGGCCAAAGGCACGTTCGACGACCAGCTTGCCCAGCTCGATAACTGGCTTTCGCTGACCGATCCGGCGGAAGAGGACGGCGTTCGCGCCACGCCGCTACCTGCCCAGCGCCCGGAGGGTTTCCTGCTGGGGGCCAGCCTGCAAAGCGCAAGACTTGCCGCCAGCCTCGACTGGAATTTTGTTTTCGCAGCCCATTTGAACGGCGACAAAGCGCTGCTGCACGAGGTGCTGAGCTACTGGCGGGCTAACAGCCGCCGCGATGTGCTGGTGGCGGTTCAGGCCATTGTCGCTCAGGACGCTGCCGAAGCCGAACGCCTGGCGCAACAGGTTGAAGTCTGGGGTGTCGAACTGGAAAACGGCCAGCGCGTTAGCGTTGCCAGCGAGGAGCAGGGTCGCAGCTTTGCCCGCCAGTCGGGAAGCCCGTTGCGCAGCCTGGTCCGGCGTGAACCCTCCCTGCTGAAAGGCACCCCGGAAACGGTTCGTGAGGGGCTGGAGGCCCTGCACCAGATCTACGGCATCAATGAATTCATTATCGATACCCCGCTGGCGGAAGGCCCGGCGCGTATTGCTTCCCTGCGGCTGCTGGCCGAAGCCCACGCGGCGACGGAGGTGGTGTTATGAGTTTTGGCCAACAGCTTATTACCTGGCGGCGTGAACTTCACCAGTTCCCCGAGCTTTCCCTTCAGGAAGTGGCGACTACGGCCCGCATCCGCGACTGGCTGCAAAGCGCGGATATTCGCCTGCTTCCTTACGAACTGAAAACCGGCGTAGTGGCCGAGATTGGCAGCGGGGAGCGCGTTGTGGCGCTTCGGGCGGACATTGATGCTTTGCCCATCGAGGAAACCAGCGGCGTGGCGTTTAGCTCGCAGCATCCTGGCGTTATGCACGCCTGCGGCCACGACGTCCACAGCAGCGTGATGCTGGGCGCGGCCTTATTGCTTAAGCAGCATGAGGCGGAGCTGGATGGACGAGTACGCATCCTGTTTCAGCCCGCAGAAGAACGTTTTGGCGGCGCGCAGCTGCTGATTAACGCCGGAGTCCTGCAGGGCGTATCGGCTATTTTCGGCATGCACAATGAACCCGGCCTGCCGGTTGGCGCTTTCGCCACCCGCGGCGGAGCGTTCTACGCTAACGTGGACCGCTTTATTATCCGGGTGACCGGCAAAGGCGCTCATGCCGCTCGTCCCCACGAGGGTAAGGACGCCATTCTGCTTTCCAGCCAGCTGGTTAGCCTGCTTCAGAACATTACCAGCCGCGAGGTGAATACGCTTGATTCCGCGGTACTCAGCGTAACGCGTATCGCCGGGGGCAACACCTGGAACGTTCTGCCGGAAAGCGTCGAACTTGAAGGCACCTTGCGCACGCATCGCGCTGCCGTGCGGGAAGCCGTAAAAGTGCGGGTCGGCGAAATTGCCGCAGGGCTCGCCGCCGCCTTTGGATCGCAAATAGAAGTTGAGTGGCATCCCGGCCCGGACGCGCTGATCAACGATGAGCGCTGGGCGGCCTTCGCCGATGAAATTGCGGCAGCCGAGGGGTACGAAACCCGCCCCGCCGATCTGCATATGGGCGGCGAGGATTTTGCGGTATACCTCCAGCATATTCCCGGCGCTTTTGTCAGCATCGGGAGCGAGAGCCGTTATGGCCTGCATCACCCGGGCTTTGATCCCGACGAAAAACTAATTGAACCGGCAGCCCGCTATTTCTCACATTTAGCGCAGGCTGCATTAAAACAACTTTAATTAAATACTCATTATTGCGGGCCGGGGCGGCTCGCATAAGGATCGGGCATGTCTGCAAAACGGCAATTACGTCTTGGCACTATATTACATGGCGCATCGGGAAATATGTCCGCGTGGCGTCATCCGGCAGCAACGGCGGATGCCAGTATTAATTTTGAATTCGTCAAACAAACCGCGTTAAAAGCCGAAGAGGGAAAGCTGGACTTTTTATTTGTCGCCGACGGCTTATATATTAATGAAAAATCCATCCCGCATTTTTTAAATCGCTTCGAGCCGCTCACCGTATTATCCGCGCTGGCAAGCCTGACCCAAAATCTTGGGCTGGTGGGAACGTTATCGACCTCCTACAGCGATCCTTTTACCACGGCCAGGCAGTTTGCCAGCCTGGACCACCTGAGTAACGGGCGCGCTGGCTGGAACGTTGTGACCTCGCCGCTTGAAGGCTCGGCAAAGAATTTTTCCCGGGAGAAGCACCCGGAACACGCTCTGCGCTACCGAATTGCCGATGAATATCTCGACGTGGTGAAAGGCCTGTGGGACTCCTGGGAAGAAGATGCCTTTGTTCGCAACAAAGAGAGCGGCCAGTTTTTTGACGCCGAAAAACTTCATGCCCTGAACCACCGGGGAGACTTTTTCCAGGTTGCAGGCCCGCTAAATATCGGCCGCACTCCGCAGGCCAGGCCGATTATCTTCCAGGCCGGAGCCTCCGATGACGGCAAAAAGCTGGCGGCGCGGCATGCCGATGCGATCTTCACCCACCATGAAAGCCTCGCGGAGGCAAAAGCCTTCTATCGTGATGTGAAAAACCAGCTAGAAGGACAGGGGCGTGAGCCTGATTCGCTGCATATTTTCCAGGGCGTCAGCGTTATTGTCGGCCAGGACGCCGATGACGTTGAGCCGCAGTATCAAACTACGGCTGCGCTGGTTTCCGTAAACGACGCGCTGAACTACCTCGGGCGCTATTTCGAGCATCATGATTTTAGCCAGTATCCGCTGGATGAACCCTTCCCGGACATCGGCGATCTGGGGCAAAACAGCTTCCGCAGCACGACCGATGAAATCAAACGCAACGCCCGCGAACGGGGGCTTACGCTGCGGCAGGTTGCACTCGAAGCTGCCAGCCCGCGCCCGCGCTTTTTCGGCACGCCGGAACAGGTAGCCGACGGTCTGCAACAGTGGTTTGAAGAACAGGCCGCGGACGGCTTTATTATCCAGGGCGGCACGCCAGACACCTTCCCACGTTTTGTCGAGCAGGTCGTACCCGTTCTGCAAAAGCGCGGGCTGTTTCGCACGGACTACCCCGGCAGCACGCTGCGGGAGAGCTTTGGTCTTACACAACCTAAAAATCGCTACGGCAAATAAAAAAGAGAAACCGCTATGCAGAAATCATCGCTATTACTGGCTATTGCTCTGGCCTGGGCACCGCTTACGTGGGCAAACGACGTTACGATTAACGGCACCGGCGTAAGCGTTGAAGCTAACAAAGCGCCAGTCCATACCGCTAAAAACCCGCAGGCTATTGCCCAGCTTCCTAAAGATTACCGCTTTGCCGTGCCGGGTAAATTTACCGTGGCGGTGGCGGCGCTGAATTCCCCGCCGCTGACGGTGTTCTCCGACGACAATAAAACCCTGCTCGGCAGCGAGGTGGATATTGCCCGTCTGGTTGCGGACAGTCTGGGCCTTGAGCTTAACGTGGTGCCGACTTCGTGGGAGGACTGGCCGCTGGGCGTGGCTTCCGGGAAATATGATGCCGCGATCAGCAATATTACCGTCACCAAAGAGCGCAAAGAGAAATTCGACTTTGCCACCTACCGTAAGGACTCGCTGGGCTTCTACGTGAAGGCCAACAGCCCGATAAAGTCGATTGCCAACGCGCAAGAGATTGCCGGGCTGCGCATTATCGTCGGCTCCGGCACCAACCAGGAGGCAATTTTGCTGGCCTGGAATGAAGAGAACAAAAAGAAAGGCCTGAAGCCGTTTACGCCGGTCTACACCAAAGACGACGCGGCCCTGACCCTTGCGCTCCAGTCCGGGCGCGCGGACGCCTTCTTTGGCCCGAACGTTATTGGCGCGTGGAAAGCGGCGTTGACGGGTAAAACGAAGCTGGTGGGTAGCGTGGACGGCGGCTGGCCGAAAGCCGCGCATATTGCCGTGACCCTGAAAAAGGGCGGCGGCCTGGTGGAAGCGGTGCAGACGTCGCTCAACGGCGCAATTAAAAGCGGCGATTACGACAAAGTGCTTAATCGCTGGGGCGAGGGCGTGGAGCGTATCCCCGCTTCGGAAATCAACCCAGCCGGTTTAGGCGACTGAGGAGGCCACGATGAGCGAACATTTTCGGGTTTTATCGCCGGAGGCGCCGGAGCTCCAGCCGATAATCAGCGGCCTGTTCGGGGAGTATGCCGCCCGCTATGGGGATTACTTTTCGCGTGATGCTGAGGTGGAGCTAACCGAGTGGTATCTACCGCCGCAGGGGATATTTGTCGTCCTTGAGCGCGACGGGGAAATCATCGCTACCGGAGCCTATAAACCCTATGACGAACAGACGGCGGAAATTAAGCGCATCTGGACCAAAGGCACGCTGCGCAAGCAGGGGCTGGCCGGGCGCGTCGTGCGCGAGCTGGAACGCCGGGCTCTACTTGCGGGCTACGGCCGTATCTACCTGACGACCGGTTTCCGCCAGCCCGAGGCCGTCAGGCTCTATCTCAGCGAAGGATATGAAGCGCAATTCGACCTGCAACGCGACCCGGAAGAGTTCAGCCAGCCTCCTTACGACGGGCGGCTGCGTTTCACCAAAATATTGTCACTGCATAACCTGAGTAAGACGGCCTGAGGAGAAACGATGAAAACTTCTGAAACCATTAAGGTGGTGCCCGCGCGCTACCCCCTGCGTGCCGTCGGCGCGGTGATTGCTCTGTTTGTGCTGGCGGTGGTGGTGCAGTCCGTGGCGTTTAATCCGCGCTGGGAGTGGGCGGTCTTCGCCCGCTGGTTCTTTGACCCCGTTATCCTTGAGGGACTGGGGCAGACATTGTTGCTTACCCTGCTGGGAACGGCCCTGAGCGTGGTCATTGGCGGCCTGCTGGCGCTGGCGAGGCTCTCGTCTTCCTGGCTGCTCAGTAGCCTCGCCTGGGGCTACATCTGGCTGTTCCGCTCGCTGCCGCTGATAGTCGTGCTTATCGTTCTATATAACTTTTCTTACCTGTACGACACGCTCTCGCTCGGCGTGCCTTTTACCGGCATCACCTAGGCAAGCTACGAAACTATCAACGTGCTGGGGCAGTTTTCCACCGCCGTTGTGGGCCTGACGCTGGTGCAGAGCGCCTACACGGCGGAGATTGTGCGTGGAGGTTTTCTCGGCGTGGATCACGGGCAGTATGAAGCTGCCGCCGCGCTGGGGCTACCCGCCTGGAGGCGTACCGTGCGCATCATTCTTCCCCAGGCGCTGAGAACCATTCTTCCGGCGGGTTTTAATGAAATCATCAGCCTCGCGAAAGGCACGGCGATGGTATATGTCCTGGCGATGCCGGAGCTGTTTTATACCATCCAGATGATCTACAACCGCACCCAGCAGGTGATCCCGCTGCTGATGGTCGGGGCGGTCTGGTATCTGGTCATTACCAGCGTGCTGTCGATTATCCAGCACCTGGTCGAACGCTCTCTGGCGCGCAGCGAACGCCGCTCCGCGATTAATCAGGCTCGTTCCTCAACCCGGACCGTCGCCGTTACCTCGCCAGCCACAACCCAGGAGCCGATTCATGCCAACCTCTCATAGCGGCCATATCTCGATTACCGGGGTCAGCAAATACTTTGGCCGCCATAAAGCTCTGGACGAAGTCTCGCTGGAGATCCCGCCCGGTACGGTGACGGTTATTCTCGGGCCGTCCGGCTCCGGCAAGTCCACGTTGCTGCGGGCAATTAACCACCTTGAGCGCGTGGATGAAGGCTTTATTCAAATTGACGGGGACTACATTGGCTACCGCCTGAAGGGCGACAAGCTGTATGAGCTGAAAGAGAAAGAGATCCTGCGCCAGCGGGTGAACGTCGGCTATGTGTTCCAGAATTTCAACCTGTTCCCGCATCTCACGGTGCTGGAAAACCTGATTGAGGCACCCATCGCCCATAAGCAGCTCAGCCGTAAAGAAGCGGTTGAGCGGGCATATGACCTGCTGGATGTGGTCGGCCTGCGTAATAAGGCCGACGCGTGGTCGCGGCATTTGTCGGGCGGGCAGCAGCAGCGCATCGCTATTGCCCGTGCGCTGGCGCTCAGCCCGCGCGTGATGCTGTTCGATGAACCCACTTCTGCCCTGGATCCGGAACTGGTAGGCGAAGTGCTGGACGTGATTAAGAAACTGGCGCGTTCGGGCACCACGCTGGTGGTTGTGACGCACGAAATCGGCTTTGCCCGTGAAGTGGCAGACCAGGTGGTCTTTATGGTGGATGGCAAAATTGTCGAGCAGGGAAGCAGCGATGAGGTTCTCAATTATCCGCAGCATCCGCGTACCCGGCAGTTTTTATCGAAGGTGCTGTGAAATGAAATATGGATTACTGGCTTTGATGATGTATGCCTCGACTTCCGTGGCGCAGGGCGGTCTTGACCTGGCAACAAATGAAAAACCGCTCCCGACAACGCGGGACGAGCAGGCAATAAGCAAAATCCCCACCGGCTATAAATTCGTTGAGCCGGGCACGCTGACGGTGGCTATCTCGGCGCTCAATTCGCCGCCGCTTGCGTTGCTGGCAAGCGATAACCGGACGCGTATCGGCAGTGACCCGGATATCGCTCGCCTGCTGGCGGGCAGCCTTGGGCTGAAGCTAAAACTGGTCCCCACGGCATGGGAAGACTGGCCGCTGGGCATCAGCTCCGGGCGTTATGACGTGGCGCTGGTGAATATTGCTGTGACCGAACAGCGTAAAGAAAAGTTCGATTTTGCCACTTATCGCGTGGATTCGCTGGCGTTCTCGGTGAAGTCCGGCAGCCCGATAAAGGCCGTCAGCAAGGCGGAAGATCTCGCCGGGCGCAGGGTGATAGTAGGCTCCGGCACCAACCAGGAGCGTATTTTACTGGGCTGGAATGCTGAAAACGAAAAGGCGGGCCGCGAGCCTGCGCAGCCGGTGTATCTCACCGACGATGCTTCGGGCAATCTCTATATTCAGTCCGGCCGGGCAGACGTCTTCTTTGGCCCGCAGTCCGTTGCCTCTTATAAAGCGGAGCTTAACGGCACCACGCGGGTTGTGGGGCTTGGGCCGAAAAAGGCCTACGTCGCGACCACGACGAAAAAGGGCAATGGCTTAGTGTTTGCGCTACAGGCGGCGCTGGATGGGGCAATTAAACGGGGCGAATATCAGCAGGTGCTGGCGAGATGGGGGGAGCAGGGCGAGGCAGTGGCCGAATCGGAGGTCAACCCGCCAGGCATAACGTACTAAAAAAATGGCCCGATGAACGGGCCATTTTTATTTAGCGAGGGGCAACGGTGATGTTGTTGCCGCTGCCGGAGATAGCTACGCGCTGGCCCACGGAGTATCGGGTGTCGCCTTGTTTCTGCACGGCAATAATGGTCTGGCCGTCATCTTTACGGATTTCCAGCTCAACACCTTTACTGTTGCTCATTGCGCCGCCAACGGCATCACCCGCCAGGCCACCGGCTACTGCGCCGCCTGCGGTTGCCAGAGTACGTCCGGTACCGCCGCCAACGGTGTTACCCAGCAGGCCGCCGAGTACCGCGCCGCCGATAGCGCCGATGGTGCTGCTGCCTTCGCTGCCTTTAATGGTGACCGCGCGAACGTGGGTAATGGTACCGTAGGTCACGGTTCTTACCTGTTTAGCTTCGGATGCATTATAAACATCGCCGGACAGCGATTCATTGGCGCAGCCAGCCAGCGTCAGACTTACCAGTGAAATAGCCAGAATACGTGAAATCATTTATACCTCTCCTGTGTACCCATCAACGCTCAGTGAGCATCCGTTATGGCTAAATTATATGGCAATTCCTCGCCACAGTTCATATTTGTTCGACAACAATCTTGTAAAAATAGTAAACCAGCCGCCTTTAACAATGGCTAAACCGCTGTATTGAAGTGAATTTGCATTAAGTCACCCCATTTTTGTTGCGCTTCGTTACACAGATTATTAATAAAATATATTAATAAATCATAGCATTGCGTGCTAGTTTATCGACGTCAAGTTACAGTCCCCGGTAACAATAAGGAGTGTTGGATGAAGTCAGGTCGCTATATTGGCGTAATGTCAGGAACCAGCCTGGACGGCATCGATGTGGTGCTTGCCGCTATCGATGAGCATCTGGTTGCCCAGCAGGCGAGTTACAGCCACCCGATGCCGCTGGCCATCAAAAACGCCGTTCTTGCCGTTTGCCAGGGGCAGCAGCTTACGCTTTCTCAACTGGGTCAATTGGACAATCGCTTAGGAAAATTGTTCGCCGAGGCGGTGCAAATTCTGATGGAGCGTGAAGGGCTGCGGCCTGAAGACGTCACCGCCATTGGCTGCCACGGGCAAACTGTGTGGCACGAACCGCAGGGCGAGGCCGCCCACACCATGCAAATTGGCGATAACAATCAAATCGCCGCGCTGACCGGCGTTACCGTAGTAGGCGACTTCCGCCGTCGCGATATGGCGCTCGGTGGGCAGGGCGCGCCTCTGGTGCCTGCATTCCATCAGGCGCTGTTGGCGCATCCGGTGGAAAGACGCATGGTGCTGAACATCGGCGGTATCGCCAATCTTTCTTTGCTGATCCCCGGCCAGCCGGTCAGGGGCTATGATACCGGGCCGGGCAATATGCTGATGGACGCGTGGATCTGGCGTCAAAAAGGCAAAGGCTACGATAAAGACGCGCAGTGGGCGAACAGCGGCAAAGTTATCATCCCCCTGTTACAGCAAATGCTGAGCGACCCTTATTTCTCCGCTCCCGCGCCGAAGAGTACCGGGCGTGAATATTTCAACTATGGCTGGCTTGAGCGCCAGTTGGCCATGTTCCCGGCGCTGGCCGGAGAGGACGTGCAGGCTACGCTAACCGAACTGACGGCCACGACGATTGCCGAACAGGTGCTGCTGAGCGGCGGCTGCGAGCGGGTGATGGTTTGCGGCGGCGGCAGCCGTAATCCACTGCTGATGGCGCGGCTGGCGGCTCTGTTGCCGGGGATTGAAGTCACCACAACCGACGAAGCGGGCATCAGCGGCGACGATATGGAAGCTCTGGCCTTCGCCTGGCTTGCCTACCGTACTATGTCCGGCCTGCCGGGCAACCTGCCGTCGGTCACCGGCGCGTCCAGGGCGACGGTGCTCGGCGCTATCTATCCGGCAAACCCGCCGCATAATCAGAGTTAACTGAAATTATCCCGCGAGAAAAGCTTCTAAACTGAAGACGTTGAGGAGGGCGCATGCCCTCCAGGGATAAGAACGCCTTCAGGATAAAAAGATGAAAAAACTGCTTGTTGCCACGCTTCCGCTGCTGCTCGCCGGCTGTAGCTACTACAACGCCTTCCTTGAAAAAATGCATACCGACACGCTGGCCTACCAGTGCGACGAAAAGCCGCTGACCGTGAAGCTCAATAACGACAAACAGCAGGTAAGCTTCGTCTATGACAACCAGCTGCTGACCCTGACTCAGGGGCTTTCCGCCTCCGGGGCGCGTTATACCGACGGCGTGTATGTGTTCTGGTCTAAGGGCGATGACGCGACCGTCTACCGCAAAGACAATATCGTGCTGAATAATTGCCATATACAGACCGCCAAACGTTGAGATTTATCAGGGTGGAGAGCACAATAGCTCCACCCGAGGATAGCCTGACGTAACGCCATGTCTGATAACGATTCTTTGCAACAAATTGCCCATCTGCGCCGCGAATATACCCAGGGCGGCCTGCGCCGTCGTGACCTTACCGACACGCCGCTGCCGCTGTTTGAACGCTGGCTGGCGCAGGCCTGCGAGGCAAAACTCGCCGATCCTACCGCGATGGTCGTCGCCACGGTTGATGAAAACGGCCAGCCGTATCAGCGCATCGTGTTGCTGAAGCATTTCGATGAGAGAGGGCTGGTGTTTTATACCAACCTCGGCTCGCGCAAGGCTCACCATCTCGAAACCAACCCGCGTATAAGCCTGCACTTCCCCTGGCACATGCTGGACCGGCAGGTGATGGTACAGGGCACCGCCGAACGCCTTTCTACGCTGGAAGTGATGAAATACTTCCACAGCCGCCCGAAGGATAGCCAGATAGGCGCCTGGGTGTCGAAGCAGTCGAGCCGTATTTCGGCGCGCGGCGTGCTTGAAAGCAAATTCCTCGAACTGAAGCAAAAATTCCAGCAGGGCGAAGTGCCGCTCCCGAGCTTCTGGGGCGGATATCGCGTAAGTATTGAGCAAATGGAATTCTGGCAGGGCGGCGAACATCGTCTGCACGACCGTTTCCTTTATCAACGCGAAGGAACTGCCTGGAAAATAGACCGTCTCGCCCCGTAAGGTCAGGATTTTCATGTTAAGCGCTGGTACTACGCGTGCCGGCGCTTTATTCTATACGCCCCAAAAAGTATTACTTTCGCCAGTGGGCGAAAAGCCGTGTACCGGCCAAGGTGCAGTCGTATAGAGATGGAGAATTTGATGGCGAACATCAATTTGATAAAACAATTGCAAGAGCGGGGCTTAGTTGCCCAGGTGACGGATGAGGAAGCGTTAGCAGAGCGACTGGCGCAAGGGCCAATTGCACTCTATTGCGGCTTCGATCCTACCGCCGACAGCTTGCATTTGGGCCATCTGGTTCCGCTGCTGTGCCTGAAGCGTTTTCAGGAAGCAGGCCATAAACCGGTTGCGCTGGTGGGTGGTGCAACGGGCCTTATCGGCGACCCAAGTTTTAAAGCGGTTGAGCGTAAGCTGAATACCGAAGACACCGTGCAGGAGTGGGTGGAAAAAATCCGCCGCCAGGTTGCACCGTTCCTCGACTTTGACTGCGGCGACAACTCCGCAGTAGCGGCGAACAACTATGACTGGTTCGGCAACATGAACGTGCTGACCTTCCTGCGTGATATCGGCAAGCACTTCTCCGTTAACCAGATGATTAACAAAGAAGCGGTGAAGCAGCGCCTGAACCGTGACGATGTGGGTATCTCGTTCACCGAGTTTTCCTACAACCTGTTGCAGGGCTATGACTTTGCCTGCCTGAATAAGTTGCACGGCGTCGTGTTGCAAATCGGTGGTTCTGACCAGTGGGGCAACATCACCTCGGGTATCGACCTGACCCGCCGTCTGCACCAGCAGCAGGCCTTCGGCCTGACCGTGCCGCTTATCACCAAATCAGACGGCACCAAATTCGGTAAAACCGAAGGTGGCGCGGTATGGCTGGATCCGAAGAAAACCAGCCCGTACAAGTTCTACCAGTTCTGGATCAATACCGCCGATGCCGACGTCTATCGCTTCCTGAAGTTCTTCACCTTTATGGATATCGCAGAGATAAACGCTCTGGAAGAAGAAGACAAAAACAGCGGCGCGGCGCCTCGTGCCCAGTATGTGCTGGCCGAGCAGGTTACCCGCCTGGTTCACGGCGAAGAAGGCCTGAGCGCGGCGAAGCGTATTACCGCCAGCCTGTTTAACGGCAACCTCAGCGACCTGAGCGAAGCGGACTTTGAACAGCTTGCCCAGGACGGCGTGCCGATGGTTGAAATCGAGCGCGGCGCGGACCTGCAACAGGCGCTGGTTGACTCCGAGCTACAGCCATCCCGTGGCCAGGCACGTAAAACCATTGCCCAGAACGCTATTACTATTAACGGCGAAAAACAGTCTGACCCGGAATACACCTTTACCGACGGCGACATTCTGTTTAACCGTTACACCCTGCTGCGTCGCGGTAAGAAGAACTACTGCCTCGTCTGCTGGAAATAAGCTAGTCAGACCCGAAGGGCGTGGCGTAAACCACGCCCTTTATTTTTACTCTTCAAGCACAACGCCAGGCGTTTCACCCGAGTAGAAAAATGAAAAACATCCTTGCCATTCAGTCTCATGTCGTATTTGGCCACGCCGGTAACAGCGCGGCCGAATTTCCGATGCGCCGGCTGGGCGCTAACGTCTGGCCGCTGAACACGGTGCAGTTCTCCAACCATACTCAATACGGAAAGTGGACCGGCAGCGTGATGCCAGCCAGCCACCTGAGTGAAATTGTGCAGGGCATTGCCGATATCGGTCAGCTGCAGCGCTGCGACGCGGTGCTGAGCGGCTATCTGGGATCTGCGGAGCAGGGGGAGCATATTCTTTCTATCGTCCGTCAGGTGAAAGCCGCTAACCCGAACGCCAAATATTTCTGCGATCCGGTGATGGGCCATCCTGAAAAAGGCTGCATCGTGGCGCCGGGCGTAGCCGAATTCCACACCCGCTATGCCATGCCCGCCAGCGATATCATTGCCCCAAACCTGATTGAGCTGGAAATCCTCAGCGGCCACGGCGTGAACAACGTTGAGGAAGCCGTGGCTACCGCCCGCGAGCTGATTGCTCAGGGGCCGCAAATCGTGCTGGTGAAACATCTTGCGCGCGCGGGCTACCAGCAGGATCGTTTTGAAATGCTGCTGGTCACCGCCGATGAAGCGTGGCATATCCATCGCCCGCTGGTGGATTTTGGCGAGCGCCAGCCGGTTGGCGTGGGCGACGTGACCAGCGGTCTGCTGCTGGTCAAGCTGCTACAGGGCGCAACGCTGCGCGAAGCGCTGGAGCATGTCACGGCGGCGGTGTACGACATTATGGTGGTCACCAAACGTATGGAAGAGTACGAGCTACAGCTGGTGGCGGCTCAGGACGGTATAGCCAAACCTGAGCACTACTTCACCGCGGTGAAGCTGTAAAATAAAAAACGCCCTCATTTGAGGGCGTTTTGCTATAACGGCTCCGGCCGGCGTTTAGAGGCCTTCGGCAGCCAGCGCCGCGGCAACCGCAGGCCGCGCCTTCATGTGTTCCAGATAGGCTTCAATATTGCTCAGACCAGCCAGCTCCAGCTTCAGAGCATAGGCCCAGCGCAGCACGGTAAACAGGTAGGCATCCACCACGGTAAAGCGGGAGCCCATCAGCCACTGTTTGTCTTTCAGCTCTTCATTCACGTAGTGGAATTTTTTCTCCAGCTGCTTGCGTACCACAGCCTTAAATTCTTCCGGGGTCGCCGGGTTGAACAGCGGAGAGAAGCCTTTGTGCAGCTCGGTGGCAACGTAGTTGAGCCACTCCAGAGTGTGGTAACGCGTCATGCTGCCGGTGGGAGCCAGCAGCTGGCGGTCCGGTACTTTATCGGCAAGATACTGCACGATAGCCACGCCTTCGGTCAGCAGCGAACCATCATCCAGCAGCAGGGCGGGAACCTGGCCTTTAGGGTTAATCGCCAGGAAATCGTCACCATTTTCGGTACGTTTGCTCGCCAGGTCTACTTTGACCAGAGAGAAGTCCAGCCCAGATTCGCGCAGGATAATGTGTGGGGAAAGGGAACAGGCACCGGGCTTGAAATACAGTTTCATCACGAACTCCGTTAGGGCACTAAGTTAATCCATGTTAGTGCGGCTTCAGGTAAAAAAAAAGCCGCCAGCGTTAAAGCTGGCGGCTTACAGACTGATTTTTTTCCGGAATGTTACGCGGTCGCGGTTTCTGAAGCTTTCTCAGCTTTGTCTTCGCTCAGCGTCATGCGGTTCAGCTTAGGCGCGGTCAGCAGCATCAGCACGGCAATCACTGCGGTGACGATACCAATCTGCATAAATACGCGGCCATAAACTTCCAGGGACAGCAGCGGGTCGGTCACGTTTTCCGGCACCGCCATCAGGCCTGCAACTTTACCGGCAATGATTGCCGCACCTGCGGTAGTCAGGAACCAACTGCCCATGATGAAGCCCATCAAACGCTGTGGAACCAGCTGCGCAACCATTGCCAGGCCCAGGCCGGAGATCATCAGCTCGCCGATGCTTTGCAGTGCGTAGCTCAGGATAAGCCAGTTAACGGAAACGATACCCGCTTCGTTAGCGAATTTAGTCCCGACCGGCAGAACCAGGAAGGCTAAGGAGCACAGCACCATACCAATAGCAAACTTGTGCGGCATCGGCAGGCGGTCGCCCATCTTGTTATAGATAGCGGCCAGAATCGGGCTACCAATCATTATCCAGAACGGGTTCAGCGCCTGGAACTGCTCGGCTTCGAAGGTGATGCCCATGATTTCATGGCCCACGTTACGAATCGCGAAGAAGTTCAGGGAGGTTGGCATCTGGCTGTACAGCACGAAGAAGACGATAGCTTCAACCATCAGGATGAAGGCCACAATCATTTTACGGCGTGCGGCACCTTTCATGGCAAAAGCTTCTTTACCGAAGATAAACACGATGCCCAGAGCGACCAGGCCCAGTACGGCGCGAGCAATGCCCTGGTTGTGCAGCAGCCAGGTTGCCACGGCGATAAGCACAACCACACCAACGATGGTGGTCAGCAGTTTACCGAAGTGAACCGGCGCGAAGTCAGGTTTAGAACCGTAGTTTTTAACCCACTTCTTGCAGAAGATGAAGTTGACCAGGGTAATCAGCATCCCGACGAAGCTCAGAGAGAACGCGGTGCTCCAGCCGTACTGCGCGGCAAGCCACGGCGTAGCCAGCATAGAGAAGAAGGAGCCGATGTTAATGGACATGTAGTACATGGTGAATGCACCGTCCAGACGCGGGTCGTCTTTATCGTAGCAGGTGGACAGCAGGGAGGAAGGGTTCGCCTTGAACAGGCCGTTACCTACCGCAATGGTCGCCATACCGATATAGACCACGCTGACGTCATGCCCGGAGTAGGCTACCAGCGCATAGCCGATGGCCAGCACGATAGTCCCGAGCATGATAACGCGCTTGGTGCCGAGCACTTTATCGCCCAGCCAGCCGCCAATCGCTACCAGGCCATAGACCAGGGCGCTAAAGGAGGAGAACAGCGTAATGGAGTCCGCTTCGGACATGCCCAGCATTTTGACCAGATAAACGGCCATGATGCCTTGCAGGCCGTAATAGCCAAAGCGCTCCCAGAGCTCAATAGAGAAAATCAGATAGAACGATTTAGGTTGCTTGAAGGCGTTAAGACTCACGCTTTCCGCTGGTTTTTTGTTTGCAGTCGACACATATACCTCTTTTTTTACATCCCGCTTTAATAAGGGGCTTGCTGTTGCAATACCGAGGCGGCATGCACTTTCTAGTTATAAGGAAGGAAAAACGGCTGGTAATGTTCACTATCCGGGTGCCTCAGGCAAGGGGTTTGCAATATTCTGTTACATATAACCCGGGCCGGATAATAAGCCTTAACCTGATTTGTTATTCAGCGTTAAATTTTACTATTCCAGGCTTTATCGATTTTTTGTCTTTTTTTACAGCACAATTTTAACTATTTAGTTATATATTCTGCTTGCAGGCCTTAAAGGCAGTGATATAGACCATGTTATTTAATATACCTGGCCTATTGTATTGCTATTGATCCATTAATAGTAACGATAGCAAGCCGTTAGAGCCCGATTTATCACTATTTTTTAACCTGAAGTTATCAAAGTGATGCAGATCACAAATTTATAGAAATTTCTTATCGCAAAAAAACGATTAACCTGGTGGTCAGGTAATGCGTCGAACAAAATAAAATCATCAGCCGGTTTTAATGGCATAAACGAATGAAATGGCGGCAATCGCCAGCAGGCCAGGGGAAAGAGCTACAGGCTCACGAGCGTGAGCCTGGGGAATCAGACTTCGACCTTCTCTTTAAACTCGCAGAGATCTTCGATGATACAGGAGCCACAGCGCGGTTTGCGGGCGATGCAGGTATAGCGGCCGTGAAGGATAAGCCAGTGGTGGCAATCAACCTTAAATTCTGCCGGAACCACCTTCAGCAGTTTTTCCTCTACCCGCTCAACGTTTTTGCCTGCGGCAAACTGGGTGCGATTGCAGACGCGGAAAATGTGGGTGTCCACGGCGATGGTCGGCCAGCCGAAGGCGGTGTTAAGCACCACGTTTGCTGTTTTACGCCCTACGCCCGGCAGCGCTTCAAGCGCGGCTCTGTCTTCCGGTACTTCGCCGTGATGCAGCTCCAGCAGCATACGGCAGGTTTTAATCACGTTTTCCGCCTTGCTGTTAAACAGGCCGATGGTTTTGATGTATTCCTTTACGCCGTCAACCCCCAGGGCCAGCATCGCGGCAGGCGTATTGGCTACAGGATAGAGCTTCGCGGTGGCTTTGTTCACGCTCACGTCGGTGGCCTGAGCGGAAAGCAGTACCGCAATCAGCAGCTCAAACGGGCTGCTGAAGTTAAGTTCGGTAGTGGGGTGCGGGTTGTTGTCCCTTAAACGGGTGAGGATCTCAATCCGTTTGCTGTTGTTCATGAAGCCTTCTCTGCATTCCCTTCAACGACGGCTGCGGCTTCACGCGCGCGGCGCGCCTTCATTTTTTCATCGATGAGGTATTTTAGCGCCAGCAGCATGCCGAGGCCAATAAATGCGCCCGGCGGCAGCATCGCCAGCAGGAAAGGCGTATCGGTATGGAACACTTCGATGCGTAACACCTTAGCCCAGCTTCCCAGAAGGCCGTCAGCGCCGTCGAACAGGGTGCCGTTACCGATGATTTCGCGAATTGAACCCAGCACAAACATCGCGCTGGTTGCGCCGAGGCCGGTTGCAAAGCCGTCCAGGGCGGCGTAAGGCACGCTGGCTTTTGCCGCATAGGCTTCAGCGCGGCCTACCACGATACAGTTGGTGACGATAAGCGGGATAAAAATCCCCAGCGATTGATAAAGACCAAAGGCGTAGGCGTTGATAAGCATCTGTACGATGCTCACCACCGAGGCGATTATCAGCACGTAGACCGGGATACGGATCTCAGACGGCACCCAGCGGCGCAGGGCAGAGATGGTTCCGTTAGTCAGCGTCAGCACAAGCGTTGTGGCAAGGCCAAGGCCCAGCGCGTTAGTCGCGGTGGACGTTACGGCCAGCAGCGGGCAGAGCCCCAGCAGCTGAACCAGCGCCGAGTTATTCTTCCACAGCCCGTTAACCAGGACGCGTTTAGTTTCACTCATTGTTTGTCTCCACAGGCGGGCAGTTCGCCAAGCTGCTGAGGCAGCGTTTCGGCAAACAGCCCGGCACGTTTAACCGCGTTGACCACGGCGCGCGGGGTAATGGTGGCTCCGGTAAACTGGGTAAACTGGCCGCCGTCTTTTTGCACCGCCCAGCTCGCGTCATCGCTGTCCTGAATACGCTTATTGGTAAAGTGGGTTATCCAGTCGCTCAGACGCAGTTCAATTTTGTCGCCAAGGCCCGGCGTTTCGTGGTGTTCGGTTACGCGAGTGCCGAGAATGGTGCCTTTAAAATCGGCGCCAACCAGAATTTGTATCGCACCAGAATAGCCGTCCGGAGCAGTGGCTTCCATTACGACGGCAACCGGCGTATCGCCTTTACGAGCGACATAAATATGGCGAGCCCCTTTCCCGAGCGGGGAGTCCTTTACCAGCAGGCAGCTATTCTGAATATTGGTATCGTAAACATCATCCGGGATAACCTGGTCGAACAGCATTTTTTGCTGAAGCGCAGACTGCTGGGCGATTGTCGGCTTTGTAAGTTCGTTCACCAGCGCGGTGAGGCCGGTAAAGAGTGCGGCAAACAGCGCCAGCGCTACGCCATGCTTTTGCATTGTTTTAAACATAGCGCTTCCTTAACGGTGGCCGTAAGCGCGAGGGCGCGTGTAGTAGTCGATAAGCGGCACGGTAATATTGCCAAGCAGCACCGCAAACGCCACGCCGTCCGGGTAGCCGCCGTAAGTGCGGATAAGCCACACCAGCAGACCAACCAGAGCGCCAAAAATCAGGCGGCCACGGTTAGTTGTTGAGGCGGTAACCGGGTCGGTAAGAATAAAGAATGCGCCCAGCATGGTTGCGCCGGAGAACAGGTGTACCAGCGGAGAAACGCATTTCTCAGGAGCGATGAGCCAGCCCAGCGTGGAGCAAACCAGCAGGGCAATCAAGAAGCCCGCAGGAATATGCCAGCGAATCGTTCCGCGCCACAGCAGGAACAGGCCGCCTGCCAGATAGGCAAGGTTAACCCACTGCCAGCCCAGGCCCGCGAGTACGCCGCCAAAAATCGGGGCTTGCAGCAGCTGTTCGGCGGAATGCCCTGCGTGCAGGCCGGTTTTAAAGGTATCGAGCGGCGTAGCCTGGCTAATGCCGTCCACGCCCATACGCAGCTTGTCCATGGTGTCGCCGGCGGCGGTAGCACCGTGGAAAATCACCTGCAGGCTGTCAACGAAACCCGGCACCGTAGCGGCAATCGACTGCGGAGGCAGCCAGGAGGTCATCTGTACCGGGAAGGCTATCAGCAGAACAACATAGCCAATCATCGCCGGGTTGAAAGGGTTATTGCCCAAGCCGCCGTACAGCTGTTTGGCGATAATAATCGCAAATACCATGCCCAGCACCACCATCCACCACGGCGCAAGGGGAGGAATACTGATGCCCAACAGCAGCCCGGTGAGCAGGGCGGAGTTATCCCCGAGATGGCTTTGCAGCGATTTTTTGCGCAGGCGAAGCACCAATGCTTCTGCGGCCATGGCGCTGGCTATCCCGAGCGCGACCTGAACCAGCGTTCCCCAGCCAAACCAGTACCACTGCATCGCGATGCCGGGCAGGGCGGCGAGGGAAACCAGCATCATAATCCGCGCCGTGCTGCGCTGGTTATGGGTAAACGGGGAGCTTGCGATTTTAAAAACCATTTATTCCTCTGGAGACATCTGAGCGGCTTTGCGTGCCTGTACTCGGGCGATCGCCGCAGCCACCGCGGCTTTGCGTGGATCTTGTTCTTTTTCAGCCGGTTCAGACTGCTCCGACTCGGCTTTCTGAGCCGCTTTACGTGCTTTAGCGCGGGCAATTGCGGCCTCAACGGCGGCTTTACGCGGGTCTACCGGAGTAGCCTGAACGACCGCTTCTTGCTCAACTGGCGCGGCTGCCTGAGCCGCTTTACGTGCTTTAGCTCGGGCGATAGCGGCTTCAACGGCGGCTTTACGTGGATCTGCCTCCGCGTTGGCAGGAGCTTCCGTCTGCTGAGCTTTCTCCGCCTGGCGCGCACGCGCTTCGGCTTTACGCGCTTCGCGAGCGGCAATGACTTCGCTATTGTCCGGCACGCTTCCAGCTTTAACGATAATGGGCTCTTCGCTGGCCTGCGCTTTTTTGCTTTTCACGCGGGCAAGTGCAGCCTGAATAGCATCGTTGTCCTTCGCCGTTGGCTGAACTGCGGCGCTTTTATGGCGCTCAAGGCGGGCGGCCTTCTCGCGCTCAAGCCTTGCCTGACGGGCTTCAAAACGCGCTTTCGCTTCAACGGTGCGCTTAGCCTCAACCTCAATCTCGCGGATCTCGGCTTTTTCCTGGCGGAAGTATTGCACCAGCGGAATATTACTCGGGCAAACATAGGCGCAGGCGCCGCATTCGATGCAGTCCGAGAGGTTATGCGCGGTGGCCTTGTCGTGCTGCTGGCCTTTGCTGAACCAATAAAGCTGCTGCGGCAGCAGATCGGCCGGGCAGGAGTCCGCGCAGGCGCTACAGCGAATACAGCCTTGCTCTTCCTGCTCTTCGCCCATTTCGCTTGCCGAAGGGGCAAGCAGGCAGTTGGTGATTTTTACCACCGGCACGTCAAGCCACGGCAGGGTGAAGCCCATCAGCGGCCCGCCCATAATCACCTTCTGCTCTTGTACCGGCCTGAAGCCCGCAAACTCCAGAAGATGATTAACCGGCGTACCGAGGCGCGCCCATACGTTACCCGGCTGAGAGATGGACTCCCCGGTTAAAGTGACCACGCGTTCGGTAAGCGGCTCGCCGTCAATAACCGCGCGTTTTACCGCATAAGCCGTCCCGACGTTTTGCATCAGAATGCCGATATCCGACGAACGGCCGCCGTGCGGAACCTGCTTACCGGTCAGGATCTGAGTCAGCTGTTTGGCGCCGCCGGACGGATATTTCGTTGGGATCACGCGTAACTGCATGTCGTGGCTATTTGCCAGCACCGCACGCATCATCGAAATCGCCTGCGGCTTATTATCTTCGATGCCAATTAGAATGCGCTGCGGCTGCAATATATGGGCGAGAATGCGTACGCCTTCGACGATTTGCGCCGCGCAATCCTGCATTAGCCGGTCATCGGCGGTGATATAGGGTTCGCACTCAGCGGCGTTAATGATGAGCGTGTCGATCTTATCGCCGCCGCCCAGCAGCTTATTGCCGGTAGGAAAACCCGCGCCGCCCAGTCCGGCAACGCCGAACTGATGAATGCGTTCAATAAGCGCCTCGCGGCTCTGGCAGCGGTAGTCGCTCCAGCCGTCACGCTCAATCCAGAGGTCTTCACCGTCGGCATCGAGGATGACGCTTAACTCTTCGAGTGCGGAAGGGTGTGCCGTTGAGTGTGGGGCAATGGCTTTTATCGTACCGGAGGTTGGGGCATGTACCGGCAGCATTCTGCCGCGCCCGCGGGTCAGCGGCTGGCCGCGCAGCACGTAATCACCCGGCTTCACGCAAAGCTCGCCTTCAGGGCCGATGTGCTGTTTAAGCGGAATAACCAGCTGAGAGGGCAGAGGAACCTGGCGCAGCGGCGTGCCGTTGGACTGGGTTTTCATCTCCGGGGGATGAATGCCGCCGTCGAAATCCCAGATCCTGTCTTTTTTAAAGCGATTGAAAAAATTAAGCATGATTATCCGCCGGGATCATACGCACCGGGATGGTCTGCAAATCCCATTTCCAGCTTTCGGTAGTGGGGCTGACCGGACGCAGTTCAATGCAGCGGGTCGGGCAGGGGTCAACGCAGAGATTACAGCCGGTACACAGGTCGCTCACCACGGTATGCATCGCGCGGGTTGCCCCGACAATGGCATCTACCGGGCAGGCCTGAATACATTTGGTGCAGCCGATGCAGTTCGCTTCGTCGATAATAGCCAGCATGCGCACCGGTTCCGCATCGGCGGCGTCGCCGTCAATGGGCTGCGGGTCAACGTTTAGCGTAGCGGCAATCTTGAGCATCACGGCTTCACCGCCGGGCGCACAGAGGTTTATCTTCGCGCCCTGGTTTCCTACCGCTTCAGCATAAGGGCGGCAGCCGGGGTAGCCGCACTGGCCGCACTGGCTCTGCGGCAGCAGTTCGTCAATGCGGTCAACAATCGGATCTTCTTCAACCTGGAAGCGGCGCGAGGCATACCCGAGGATCACGCCAAACAGCAGGCCCATCAGCGTGACCGAAATAATAGCCATCCACAGCGTAGTCATCAGAACTTCACCAGACCGCTAAAGCCCATAAATGCAAGCGCCATCAGTCCGGCGGTAACCAGTGCAATGGCGTTGCCACGGAAAGGCGCGGGGATGTCGGCAACGACCATGCGTTCGCGGATGGCGGCAAATAGCACCATCACCAGCGAGAAACCAAGCGCGGCGGAGAAGCCGTAAACGGCGGACTGCAGGAAGTCGTGCCCGAGGTTAATGTTGAGTAGCGCCACGCCGAGCACCGCGCAGTTGGTGGTGATAAGCGGCAGGAAGATACCCAGCAGACGGTAAAGCGCGGGGCTGGTTTTACGCACCACCATTTCGGTGAACTGCACCACCACCGCGATAACCAGAATAAAGGCCAGCGTGCGCAGGTAAATCAGGTCCAGCGGCACCAGGATAAATTCATCAATTATCCAGGCAAAAATTGAGGCGAGCGTCATCACGAAGGTGGTTGCCAGACCCATGCCGATGGCGCTTTCCAGTTTTTTGGAAACCCCCATAAACGGACACAGGCCAAGGAACTTCACCAACACGAAGTTATTGACCAGCACAGTACCAACAAAGAGCAGTAAGTAATCTGACATTATTCGACCTGAAACAAAAAAAGCCGCCTATTATCGACTAATCGAAGGGCGGCGACAACGGGCTATCTATAGGGTTATTACGGGTTAATGAAGGTCTGCTTTACGCGCCTGGAACGCTTCAAATAGGGCACCAGTAATGCCGCCGCCATCAGGGAAGGGAGCAGCAACTGTACCGCCACCTTGTCGCTTACCGGCGAGAATGCAAAAGATTTAATCGCCAACAGCACGGTAAACAGCAGCCAAAGGACATAATGGCGGACCACGTTCTGGCGGCGTTTAAAGAAAGCGATAGTTAACCACAGCGTGTAGCCCCACATCGCCAGCGCGCAGCCGACGGAAAGGGCAAACAGCAGGGTCGTTTTGGCATCCGCATTGCCGAGGGCCTGGCGGGCCTCAGGGGAAAGAAGCAGCATCAGGAAGCTCGCCAGCGCTACGGAGCTGCTGAGTAACGACATTAATAGCCACGCCAGAGGCGCAAGCAGCCAGCCTGCAATACGAGGCGGTTGGGTCGTTGTCATATTTCCTCCCGATTTACCAATATGATGAATAAAGCGGGGGGATTATAAGGGATTTTGCCGCCATTGCTACCGGCAGGCGTTTACTGAACGTAACGCCAGACGGTTTTGGGGACACAGCCAAGGTCAAAAAGGCGGCCGCCGGAAGCGAGTTCTGCCCGGCGATGATCGGCCGCGCGGTACATACTAATGATTTCGCCGCTGTCGGTTAGCGTGTAATTGAGGTGGTCGAACAACTTTTCCAGACTGTCGGATGTGTTGATTTTACGAAACTTCATCAGGTAATCGAGGGTGCTCAGGGCGGTAGCATTTTCCATAAGTAGAGTAAGATTATAATTATCAGTTAACGGGAATGAGGGATAATAATCGCAAAAGGGGACAGAAACTTAGCGCTATTATTAAGCAACTGAACAATTAGGAGTTTTCTCTGCCGGAGCCAGGAAGATAGTGACGCAGGAGGCTAATTATCTTATTCATTTAATTTAATCTGACAGACTGTAGATCTTATTAGACATTGATATTAAGACCACAGCTAATATCAGGTTAATTAGCAATAATGGCTCTCAACCGGCCGGTAATTACGCAACGCGGTAACTTGCTGTTGTGGCAAGTCGGGGGATAAGGTGAAATGACGGAGTCCATTGACGAGAGGAAAACAAATGAGTGATACCATTCGTGTCGGGCTGATCGGTTACGGTTATGCCAGCAAAACTTTTCACGCACCGCTTATCTCCGGTACGCCTGGAATGAGCCTCGCTGCGGTATCCAGTAGCGATGCCGATAAGGTTCACGCTGACTGGCCGGGAATGAAGGTTGTTTCAGACCCTCAGCATCTGTTTAACGACCCCAATATTGATCTCATTGTGGTTCCCACCCCGAATGATACCCACTTCCCGCTGGCAAAAGCGGCGCTGGAAGCGGGAAAACATGTCGTTGTCGACAAACCGTTCACCGTAACGTTGTCGCAGGCTCGCGAGCTGGATGCGCTGGCGAAAAATCTCGGCCTACTGCTTTCGGTATTCCATAACCGCCGCTGGGACAGCGACTTCCTGACGGTGAAAAATCTGCTCGCCGACGGCACGCTGGGCGAAGTGGCCTATTTTGAATCTCATTTTGATCGTTACCGCCCCCAGGTTCGCAACCGCTGGCGCGAGCAGGCGGGCGTCGGGAGCGGTATCTGGTACGATTTGGGGCCGCACTTGCTTGACCAAGCGCTGAATCTGTTTGGCCTCCCGGTCAGCATGACGGTCGATCTCGCGCAGTTGCGGGCGGGCGCTCAGGCTACCGATTACTTCCACGCCGTGCTGGCTTACCCTCAGCGCCGCGTGGTGCTGCACGGAACCCTGCTGGCGGCGGCGGAAACGGCTCGCTACATCGTTCATGGTACGCGCGGGAGTTATATCAAATATGGGCTCGACCCTCAGGAAGACCGCCTCAAGGCCGGTGAGCGTCTGCCGCAGGAAGACTGGGGCTATGATATGCGAGACGGCGTGCTGACCCTGGCTCAGGGCGAGTTGATGGCCGAGCAAACCTTGTTGACTGTCCCCGGTAACTACCCGGCTTACTATGCAGGCATTCGCGATGCGCTGACCGGCAAAGGGGAAAACCCTGTTCCGGCCGTGCAGGCAATTCAGGTGATGGAGTTGATTGAACTGGGCATGGAGTCGGCGAAGAAACGCGCCACGCTGAACCTTTCCTGAGTAAGATCCCTCACCGCAGCGGTGAGGGATTTCCTTAATGCAGATTATTAAAGTTGTAGGTAAACGTCAGGCTGAATCGCCAGTCGCGACGGCTGCTGTCGCTGGGCAAATCTGCCAGCGGCCTTGCGGCTTCAACGGAAACAGAATAATGACGGCTGTCGCCGACCGTGACGCCGGTAGCCACCGAGGCCAGACGCTGGTGCCGGAACCCCTGCTGGTTAAACCAGGTTTGGGCGGTATCCGCCACCACGTAAGGCTGCACCGTGTTAAGCCATACGCCTTTCTCCAGATTATGCAGATAGCGCAGTTCAACCTGCCCGCCGTAGCCGTAGTCACCGCTTGCCTCGCCGTCCGGGTAGCCTCGCCCGTAGCGCTGGGCGCCAAAGCTCACGCGCTCTGCTTCCGGTAAATTATTGTTCGACCAGTCACCCTCCAGCGAAGTGCTTAACTTCCAGCGCTCGGCCACCATCCAGGCGGCATCGCCGTTGGCTTTCCAGCGGGTAAAATTGAGGTTAGTGCCTGAGCCCGGCGTGGTGCTTGCGCCGAATCCGTCGATGCCTTTGCGCAGCGTCAGACGTGTGCTCCAGTTTGTTTTCTCATATTCCCGGTAGCCCCAGGCCGAAAACTCGGCTGCCGGGTAGCGCGTCCGCTGGCTGACGGAAGGTAAGTCGATACTATTTTCGAACCTGCTGGCCCGCAGGGCGTAATCGTCGCGCTTATCTATATAATCCAGCCCGCCGCTGACGGAGAACTGTTTTTTACGCTCCAGGAGCAGCGGATAGCTGAAGGCAATCCCGCCGGTGTACTGCGTGGTTTTTTCCCGTGCTTCAATGGCAATGTCCTGCGGCAGATACAGCAGCGGCGTAAAGTCGCGCGGGTCTTCGCGGTAGAAACTGCCCTTGAGCTGCATCAGCAGGCCGTTATCGGTGAGGTATTGCTGATAGTTGGCGCCGAAATAGGTTTTTCGGGTGCCGTTATCCAGCGGGATAAGCGTTGCCAGCCCCAACTGATCGCCGTAGCTGGTGAGATTGCTCAGCGTGCCGTTCACCAGCGCCAGGTTAGATCCTTTGCGCGTATCGATGGTGGAAGAGAGATTCCATATATGCGGCTGCGTGGCATCGATTTTCATATCTGCCGCGCCGTAAATATTATTCGGCAGGGCGGCATTAGCCTCAACTTTAGTGGCCGGAGTACGCTGCATCAGCAGGCTGTAGCGGTCGAAGGTGGCCTGGCTGAGCGGCTTTTCCTCCATCATCAGCGCCGAAAGGCGGCTTAAACGCTCGCTGGTGCTGGCATTGTCGCTGTTGATATTGCTGTGGGCGATATAGCCCTCAACCAGCACGATGCGCACCGTGCCGTCATGAAAATTATCGCTCGGTAAATAAGCATACGAGAGCGGGAGGCCATCCTGCTGATAGCGCTGAGTGATGCCGTTGGTTAACGCCAGCAACTGTGAGAGCGGAACGGTTTTGCCTACCAAAGGGCGAAAGGGTTCAACCAGCGAGTCCAGCGGGTAGCGGGTACCGCCGATAAACTGCAAATGCTTTACCGTCACCGGCGTTTGCGGTGTCAGCTGTGGGGCCGGAGGGGCAACACTGACCTGAGGCGTTTTTTGCCCGACCGGGGGAAGCGCAACGGGGCGCGCCGCTTTGGCGGGGTTATTGGGGTCGATAAGCGTGGGGGACATGTCAGCAAAGCTGATGCTCAGCGTTGCTCCGTACAGCAGCAGAATACCCAGACGATTGTCCATAGTGAGCTCCCTTAACTGCGCAGCGAATCAAATGCTGTGAAAAAAGTGCTCCCGCCGTTACCACGGGAGCACATGTGCCATATTAAGCACTATTTACTTTTCAGAAGACCGCCGACCGCTCCGGTAAGCCCGGTTTGCTGGCCTGTTGTTCCGTTATTGGTAGTGCCTGCGCTGGCGCTGACGTTCGTGGTTAGCGATGAGGTCAGGCCGGTGACGGTAGTGCCGAGGTTGGTGACCAGCCCGTTACCGCCGATGCCGAGCGAGCCGGAAGCGCCCGCCGATACCGAACCTGAACCGCTGCCGCTGCTGCCGGTTTGCACCGGTTTTACCAGCGCGCCGCTGTCCGTAACGGCCTGCCCGGTATTCTGAACGACTTGCCCAACGCCGCTAAGTGAAGGGTTGCTGCCGCTGATATTTGAGCCAATGCCGCTCACTGCGCCACCTGCCGACGTCAGGATATTGTTAACCGGCGTGCCGAGCCCGGTTGCGCCGCCTACGGCCTGAGTGGCTTTTTGAGTGTCGGCGAGCGTAGTGTTAACAAGACCGGTAGCGCCGGTCGTGAGATTGGCGACGCCCGGGCTTTGTACGGTTTGCGTCAATGCATTACCCGCGCCGGTAACCACTTTGCCCGTGGTATCCACCAGGCCGCCCGCTGCGCCGGTTAAGCCACCGGCTGGAGTATTCGCCGTGCTACTGGCAAGGTTAGTGCCGATAGCCGAAACGGTAGTTCCGAGCCCTGAAACCGCGTTAGTTGAACCGGACAGAGTTGTGCCGAGACCGTTCGGGTTATTGGCGTTACCCAGCCCGGTAACCAGCCCGTTGCTGACGGTTGAAACCGCGCTGCCGGTTCCGCCGACGGCAACCGCTACGGTTGAGGTCACCGGATTATTAACCGGAAGTTGAGAGGCTACTCCGGTAAGCGTGCTGCCCACGCCGCCGGTTACCCCGCCGACATCTTTAATCACGTTATTTCCGGCGCTGTTGGCAACGGTTTTACCGCCACCGCCTGTTCCACCGCCGCCAGTACCTCCTCCTCCGGTGCCTCCGCCAGAGCCGCCGCCACCTGTTCCACCACCGGTTCCTGTTCCGCCTGAACCAGAGCCACCCCCGCCGTTATTTGCGGTATCTGTCCCGCCGGCGTTGGTGCCGGTCGCCCCGGCCGTTTTCGCCGTATTGTGCGAACTTCCGCCCCCGCCGCTACAGGCGGACAGGGAGAATACAAGCAGTACCGCCATCGCAATAGCGCTGAGGCGGCCAATGTTATTTGAGCGCATAGCAATACTCCACTATTAGCACGCCGGACGGCGTAATAATAAGTGTATGGCTTATTTCACGCATCGCCACACGATAGGCAATTTAATATGAATTTAAATTGCTAAATGAGAGCTATATCTTCTTTATTTATTGGTCTGGTTAAAGATAATGTATTAATTCTCAATGTTATCAATTGTTTGATTTTTTACCATGAAGTCAAAATTTATTTATTTAAATCACCTTGATTTAATCTAATGTGCGTTATTAGAGTGGTTTTAAATTAAGCGCTACTGTATTCATACTTTAGTTGTAGTTGTGCTAAAAACTTAGCGTTTCGTTTTTCAATAAAAATAGAACGAGAAGGTAAATAATTTTTCGATGGTTATGAAATTGTTAACTCGCCAGCGCGGCAAAATTGTTGCAAAGTAACGGACTGGTTCGTTTTGGTAAGGAAAGGAACAACAATGGGTTGGTTGCAAAAACTAAAAATTGATAATTTTTTGCTGATAATGATTGCTGTCGTTGTGGTTGCTTCGCTGTTTCCCTGCGAGGGGATAGTGAAAACCGGGTTTGAGTATCTGACGACTTTTGCGATTGCGCTTCTGTTCTTCATGCACGGCGCCAAGCTCTCCCGTGAGGCGATTATGGCGGGAATGGGGCACTGGAAACTGCATTTAGTCGTGTTTCTCAGCACCTTTGCTCTGTTCCCTCTACTGGGGCTGGCAATGGGCTTTCTCTCTCCGGCCATTCTTAGCCAGCCGCTGTATATGGGCTTCCTTTATCTCTGTGCGCTCCCGGCGACGGTTCAGTCGGCAATCGCCTTTACTTCCGTTGCGGGCGGGAATGTAGCTGCAGCGGTTTGCAGCGCCTCTGCCTCCAGCATTCTCGGCATCTTCCTTTCGCCGGTCCTGGTTGGCGCGTTGATGCAAACTCAGGAAGGCTCCACCGATACCCTGCATGCCATCGGTAAAATCATCATGCAGCTGATGGTGCCATTTGTTATCGGCCACCTTTCTCGTCCGCTTATCGGTAAATGGGTGGATCGCCATAAGAAACTTATCGGCCTGACCGACCGGTCGTCCATCCTGCTGGTGGTTTACGTCGCCTTTAGCGAGGCGGTTGTTGAAGGTATCTGGCATCAGGTAAACGGCTTCTCGCTGCTGATGGTTCTTATCTGCTCTCTGGTATTGCTGGCGATTGTGCTGGTGGTAAATACCCTGGCGGCGCGGCTGCTCGGCTTTAATACTGCGGATGAAATCACCATCGTTTTCTGCGGCTCGAAGAAGAGCCTGGCAAACGGCGTGCCGATGGCAAATGTCCTGTTTCCCGCAAGCGCGGTGGGAATGATGGTGCTGCCGCTGATGATTTTTCACCAGGTACAGCTGATGATTTGCGCGGTGCTGGCCCAGCGCTATGCGCGTAAAACTGCCGCAGAAAAACGGCAACTGGAATCAGCGTCCTGACGCCAGCCGCCGCAGAGCGTTAAGCGGCGCGAACCTTAGCGGTTAGCGCCTGCTTTTCGGCTTCGCTGAGGAAGGCAATCTTCAGGCCATTCTCCTGCGCGGTGCGAATATGCGCCGCGCTTAGGCCAGCCTGCGGAGCCGCCACGGTATATTCGTGAATAATATCGATACCCTGAACCGCCGGATCGTCGGTATTCAGGGTCGCCAGCACGCCGTGGTCGAGGAAAGTTATCAGCGGGTGCTTCTCCAGCGCTGCAACGGTGCTGGTCTGAATGTTGGAGGTCAGGCAGGATTCGATGCCGATTTTTTGCTCGGCGAGGAAGTCCATCAGCGCCGGATCTTCAACCGCTTTGACGCCGTGGCCGATGCGCTCTGCGCCCAGCTCGCGAATCGCCTGCCAGATGCTTTCCGGGCCTGCGGCTTCGCCCGCGTGGACGGTAATGCGCCATCCTGCGTCACGCGCACGGTTAAAGTGATTCAGGAACAGGCTGCCAGGGAACCCCAGTTCGTCACCCGCCAGGTCCAGGGCGGTAATGCTGTCGCGGTGGGCGAGCAGGGCATTCAGCTCGGCTTCGCAAGCGGCTTCACCGAAGGTACGGCTCATAATACCAATCAGGCGGGCTTCAACCCCGAAATCACGGCAGCCCTGGCGAACGCCTTCGATAACCGCTTCTACCACGCCCGCTACCGGCAGGTTATGGCTCATCGCCATATAGCCCGGCGAGAAACGCAGCTCGACGTAATGCAGGCCGTTGCGGGCGGCATCTTCAATGTTTTCCCAGGCAACGCGGCGGCAGGCGTCCAGGTCGCCAAGCACTTTCACGCCCCAGTCCAGTTTTTGCAGGAAGCTCACCAGATCCGGTGCGGTTTCAACTACCTGAACGTGTGGACGCAGGGCTTCGAGGGTATTGGCAGGTAAAGATAAGTTAAACTGGCGGCCGAGATCGAGGATGGTTTGCGCACGAATATTGCCATCAAGGTGGCGGTGCAAATCGGTTAACGGCAGGGTGGTATCAATCATGGTCGCACTCTTTTTTTGATTAAAGTGCGGCGTATTATAAAAAGAAACCGGGGGCAATTGCTATGGTTGTGAGAACTTTGTTGCGCAAACGTCCCTGTTGCGGTTCAGAAGATAAAAACTACTTCAGCGAAAGCTTGTAACCAAGATGGCTGGCTTCGAAACCCAGCTTTTCATAAAAGCGATGCGCATCGGTTCGTGTTTTATCCGTCGTCAACTGGACTAGATGACAGCCTTTTTCTTTGCATTGATCGATGGCCCAGGCAAACATTTTTTTGCCAAAACCGGTGCCTCTTTGCGAGCGGGCGATACGCACGGCTTCAATTTGGGCGCGCCATGCGCCTTTACGCGCTAACCCCTGTATGAAAGTTAACTGCAATGTTCCGATGATTTCATCCCCGGATACGGCCACGGCGAGCAACTGATTCGGGTCGGCATTGATGGCATGGAAGGCTTCAAGATAGCGCGGGTCCGTAGGTGTACTGGGATCTTCTCTCAGGCGGCCCAGCACGTCGTCGGCCAGAAGGGTGATGATGGCGGAAACATCGGCAAGCTGTGCTTTGCGAAATATTATCTCTGTCATTAAATGGCTTCCGTCGGTGGGGAGGGGGGAAATATCTAAGCCTGCGAATATTACCATAGCCCGCCTTGGGAATTGGTTAATGTTTGTTCTCAAATGTGTTTATTTGTAGAGGTATCTCGATGAAAACTAAAGCTCATCCAGGCTGGTTTAGCTAAATGCTCCCCGGAGAAATATTGCAGAGTCTAATTCTGCGGGGAGATTTTTTATTTAATTGCGCAGGTTGCTATAAAGGTTGGCATATAGCGCTCTATTAAAAACCTTGGGTTGGGCTGCAGGTCTTCATAAAATCCGCATAACCTGAAACCTGCCGCGAGCTGGCCTCCAATTTGCTGATTTAGCGAATGACCAAAGATCAGCGCTTCTCCGCGTTTTTGCTTTGCGGCTAATTCATCCGCCTGGAGATCTTTTATGTCGGAATAAGGCAGGCTAAAGCGGGGGCGAATGATCCCTTGCTCAGCGTATTCCGCCGCCCGGTCGCCGATAAAAACGACCGGATTGAAGAAGCTGGATAATAACTTCCCTCCACTGGCTAATATTCGGTAGCAGCCCTGCCATACGGGGCGTATGTCCGGCACGTATTGGTTGGATATCGGGTGAATTATATAGTCGAAGCTTTCGGCCCCGAAGGTAGACAGGTCGCACATATCACCTTCAATCAGAGTAAGCGTTAAGCCGTCTCTTTCGGCGACGTATCGGTCTTTTTCAAGCTGGCCTCTGGACAGGTCAAAAACCGTTACTTCTGCGTCCGCTGCCGCCAGGACCGGTGCCTGCTGGCCGCCCGCAGAAGCGAGGCAGAGAATACGTTTCCCCTGCACGTCCGGGAGCCAGTCGGCAGGTAGCTTGCCCGGCGTAAGATGGATTTGCCATTCGCCACGGCGGGCGCGGGCAATAATTTCCTGGCTAACTGGCTGCGACCATTCGGCCTGCTGCCGGGCAAGCGTGTCCCAGGCGGTACGATTATGTTCGAGCAAATCGGCATGTTTTGTATAAGTATCAGGCATCTTATTTTCCTTTTAACTTGAAAAACAGAGCCAGGGGAATACAGGTGTTAGCAATAAAACGCGGGGCGGAGACTCCACGGCTGAAATTGCAATAATAAACAATAATGCGTATTCACACTGGCATAGAATTAGCGCGGTTTCGCATTAGTTGTTCATTTCGTTGCAAGCCTCGGGGGAGTTCTGAATGAGGTTTTTAATTTAGACGCAGCGTATTAGCGGGTCAATATAATTATCGGCGGGAGAGAGGCGCGAGCTATGCCCGCGCCCGAATACTTAAGCCTGTACGGCGCGTTTCTCATCAATCAGGCGGCGCAGCAGCGGGATCAGCAGCAGCAGCACGGCGCCTGTCAGGAGCGAACCCCAGCCCAGCTGATTGAAGACCGTGCTGTAGCCCGAATCGGTTAATGCCGGTGTGGTGCCGCTATTTTGCGGCATGCGGCCGGAGACATAGCCTGCAAGCACCGAGGCCACGCCGGTCACCATCATCCAGCAGCCCATCATCAGGCCCTGGAGGTTGGCCGGAGCCAGTTTGCCTATCATCGAGTACCCCACCGGGGAAATCAGCAGCTCGCCGATACTTTGCAGAATATAGCTGATAACAATCCATTTCAGAGCAACCATGCCGTCCGCGCCCGCCATAGAAATACCCAGCGGCAGTACCAGCATGCCAAGCCCCATGCAGAACAGGGAGGAGGCAAATTGCGCGGGGATATCAATCCGTACACCGCGATCGCGCAGGCGTTTGAACAGCCAGGCCATCAGCGGCCCGCCAATCACAATCACAATCGTGTTGATGTTTTGCAGCCACTGCGGCGAAACCTGCCAGCCAAAGGCGTTCAGGGTAACGTTATGTTCGGCAAACAGCGTCAGACCCATCGGTGCGAGCTGGTACAGCGACCAGAAGACCAGCGAGCCCGCCGCCAGCAGCAGGTAGGCAACCATGCGGCGGCGCTCTTGTTTACGTGAGTGGCGGGCCGTCATTACGCACAGCATCAGGAACACCAAAGCGCCCAACACCAGCACGAAGCTGCTGCTGAATTCAGGATGCCCCAACAGCAGGCGCAGCACCGGCACAAGCAGGGCGAGGATCAGCAGGCCAAACGCCATGCGCAGGTAAAAATTCCGTCCCTTAACGTGCTGGAGCGGGGTGCTGATGTCGGCCAGAACCGGCCAGCGGAGCAGGGTTATCACCACGGCGGCAACGTTGCCGAGGGTGGCGAACAGGAACAGCGCCCGGTAGCTTTCGGTCAGTTGGTAGTAGCCCGCCACGGTAAAGCCGATAAAGAAGCCCAGGTTCATCCCGGCGTAGTTCCACAGGAAGGCTGCTTCCCGGCGGTCGTCATCCGGGGCAAAGCGCTGGGTCAGCATCATATTCAGGCAGGTGACGTTCAGCCCGCTGCCGCTCAGGAACATCGCCAGGCCCCACCAGAGGCCGGTCAGGCCAGCATCCGCTATCAGATAACAGCCTGCCACCTGTAGCAGCATGCCGAGGATAAACAGGTTGCGGTTGCTCAGGTAACGCCCGCCGAGGCAGCCGCCAAACAGGTGCAGCCCGTAGTTAAAGGCTCCGAAGATACCCATCATGGCGTCGGCCTGGCCGTCGCTGAAGCCGAGGCGTTTAGTCACGTACAGGACCAGGGTGGAGTACAAAACCGCAAAGCCGAGCGTGGCGAACATCTGGATGAAGAACAATGCGCCGGAGCCGGGAGGGATCGCCTGCTGCGAGGCGTGGCCGGAAGATAAACTCATACTGGTATCTCTCTGAACAACAAAAAGACCCGGGAGGCAAAGGCGTCACCGGGTCTTATTTCTATGACTATGATGAGAGAGCATTTTCGTCGCATTTAGTCTTTTTATGCAAAAGAGATCGACTAAATATTCACATTAAATAATTTCAAAATTTTACAAACGGCGATTCGGCCAGCAACAAGCTGCTGCTTTTTCGACCGCTGGCGCAGAAAAAACTACTCATCGTCTGCGCCGCGGGGGAAGGACAGATGCGCGGTGACATCACCCCAGGTTTTGCCTACTGGCGCTTTAAACAGCGGATGATCCGCACAATAAATCGGGTTGATCATGCCCTCCAGCGTGCCGTTGCTGCGGCGAATGTCCCAGCGAACCCATGCGTGCTGCGACATATCGCAGCGAATATCCTGCGGAGCGGAGCTTAGCGGATATTCCGCCTGTATGCCTTTGTCAGAGACTACCTGGAGCCTGTAGCTCTGTTCGTCGTCACGCACGGCTACGGTCAGGATCGCCGTTTTGCCGTCGGCAGCCTGGCCCGGCAGCAGGTCACCATCGTTCAGGCTGAAGTTCAAACCGCAGCGGCGTTCAAAGTAGCTATGGCCTTTTTTAATGGCGGCAAGAATAGCTTCCCCGCTGAGCGCAGAGGCATAAACATAGGTGCTCGGGTCGCCATAAATCGAGGATTCTGTCGCCTGCGGATAGCGTTCGTGAGGCTGCATATGGCAGTCGCTGCCGCCCACGGCATAAATACGATGCCCGGCGTTCCACAGGGTAGTCAATATCTCTACAACCTGTTCGTTGCAGGTGGCGGCAGTTTTCCACGTCGGATCGTTCAGCACTTCCAGCACATCGATTTCGGCCAGCGGCATGTCGTCGTACAGCCAGCTCCAGGGGTGCAACATGGCGTGGTTTACGCTTAGCACGCTTTCCGGGCGTTTAAGCGCGATGCCCTGAGTAATCAAGCCGCGGCTGCTGTAGTCGGCGTTGTGCATATTCAGCGTAGCGGCAGGGCCGTGAACGTTCAGATGGCCTTTATCTGCCGTGACTTCAATGCCCGGTAACAGTAGCACGCTGTCGTGGCGCGGCAGGCAGGCGTGAGACAGGTTGTGTTCGGTCAGGAAAAAGAAGTCCAGCCCCTGTTCGGCCATGATATCCAGCGCCTGGTGCAGCGTGTTATTACCGTCAGACAAGGTGGTATGGCCGTGCAGATCGCCGCGATACCAGCCGGGGCGGTCGCTGAGTGTACGCTGATAGTCAAAAATGACCTGATGATCGGGGCGCAGGACGTCCAGTTTTTCAAAGTCGGCCGGGGCGGCCAGCGCGTCAAAACTAATATCCAGCCGGTAGCTCATCGGCTGCGGCGAACGGCTTTCGCCGATGACGTTATAAACGTGCAGCTGCCACTCTCCCGCAGGCAGGTCTCCGGCCAGCGCGCCAACGGAGGCCCAATCAGAGCAAACCGTCAGCACTTTTTCTGGTTTTTGCAGCATAACCGAAGCCCGCAATTGCTGGCGGCTGTCGTAGAGGTAACAGTAAAGATGACCCGTGCGCAGCGTGGTGCCCGTCAGGCTGATTGCCGGGGTATTTTCTGCTACCGCAAAGGAGTGAACAACGTGGCCGAAGGGAATTTCACCGGAAAAAACGTGCATGATTTGCTCCTGTTTTTAATGGGCAAGAGCATAAGGGGAGAGGGTGAAGATAGTGTGTCGGTTGGGTGTCGGAAAGATGACGGAGAGATGAACTGGCCCGGTGAAGAGGGGGAGTTTGTGTCTTGCTCCCCCTTTAAGACTATTTCAGAGAGCGTATCCCGGCGATAAGCCGCTCAACGCCAGCTTCTAGCTTGATGCGCGGGCAACCGGCGTTAAGGCGAATAAAACCGTTCCCTTCCACGCCGTAGGTGTAGCCCGGCATAATGGCGACCTTCTGCTGCTCGATAAGTACCTTTTGCAGTTCACGGTCATCGAGCCTCAGCGGGCGCAAATCGACCCATGCCAGATAAGTGGACTGCGGCGGCTGCCAGTTAAGCTCGGGGAAAGCCTGATTCAGGCTATCGGCTACAAACTGCAAATTGCTTTGCAGGTAAGTACGCAGGGCTTCGAGCCACGGCTCGCCTTCACGGTAGGCTGCTATGTGGGCGACAATCGCCAGCACCGCAGGGGATGAAAGACCGTCCTGGCCTTTCAGCACGTTCAGATAATGCTGGCGGTCGTCTTCATGATTAATCAGGCCGTAAGCGCCGGTCAGCGCCGGAATGTTGAAGCTTTTAGAGCCTGAAGTGAACAGAGCCCAGCCGCCGCGGCCGACTTCGCACCATGGAATGTGCCGGTTCTCGCCCCAGACCATATCCATGTGAATTTCATCGCTAATCACCCGCACACCGTGGCGCTCGCACAGGTCAGCCATCAGCTCAAGTTCTGCGCGTGTCCACACTTTGCCGGTCGGGTTGTGCGGGCTGCACAGCAGCATAATTTTGCACTCGGGGCGGGCGAGCAGGGCTTCCAGCGCGGCCATGTCACACTGCCAGCCGTTCGCCGTATTTTGCAGCGGGGCGCTCAGGACCTGGCGCTGGTTCCCTTCTATCGCTTTATAGAATGCGTCGTAAGCCGGGGTATGGATCAGCACGCCGTCGCCGGGCTGAGACCACTGGCGTACCAGCTGCGAAACCATATAAATCACCGATGGGCCATAAACCACGCTTTCCGCGTCGATGCTGGAATTAAAGCGGCGCTGATACCAGTGGGCAATGGCTCCGAGGAAATCTTCGTTTTTCCAGCGGCTGTAGCCGAGCACGCCGTGGGCCAGGCGTTTTTGCAGGGCTTCAAGAATGCAGGGAGCGGTAGGAAAGTCCATATCGGAAATGGTGAAGGGGAGCAGGTCTGCCGCGCCGAAGCGGTCGGCAACGTAGTCCCACTGGGTGCACCAGGTGCCGTGGCGGTCGACAGGAACAGAAAAATCAAACATAAAGCCTCACAGCTAAAAAGGGCGCCTGAGCGCCCATTTATAGATTAAGCCTCGACGGTTCGCATCAGGCCGACCATCTCATCTTTTACCGACTGAACCTGCGGCCCGATAACGACCTGGAGGTTATGGTCGTTGAGCTGTACCACGCCGATAGCGCGGTTAGCCTTCAGGGCTGCGGTATCAACCAGCGTCATATCTTTTACCGACAGACGCAGGCGGGTGATGCAGTTATCAAGCGTGGTGATGTTGTCGCTGCCGCCCAGCGCCGCCAGAATCGCCGGAACATTATAGCCGGACTTACCAGGCTGGCCGATAACCGGTTTTTCAGCGGTGGTGGTTTCGATATCACGACCCGGCGTTTTGATATTAAAGCGGGTGATGGCGAAGCGGAAGATGGCGTAGTAGCCAGCAAACCAGACCGCCGCCACTACCGGCACCATGTACCACTTGGTGGACAGGCCGTGCAGCACGCCGAAGACGAAGAAGTCGATAATGTTGCCGTCGGTGTTGCCGATGGTGACGCCCAGCATGGACATTAAAGTGAAGCCGATACCCGTCAGCACGGCGTGGATGAGGTACAGCACCGGCGCAACGAACAGGAACAGGAACTCGATTGGCTCGGTGGTGCCCCCGACTACGCAGGCGATAACGCCGGAAATCAGCAGGCCTTTAATCTTGTGGCGGTTTTCAGGGCGAGCACAGTGATACATCGCCAGCGCGGCGCCGGGCAGGCCGCCAAGGAAGGCAGGCATTTTACCCTGAGAAAGGAACTGGGTAGCGCTTTCAGAGAAACCGTGGTTGGTCGGGCAGCTTAACTGAGCCTGGAAGATGGTCAGCGCGCCGCTTACGGTGTGGCCGCAGACGTCCATCGTGCCGCCCGCTTCGGTGAAGCGAATCAGAGCAACCAGGATGTGTTGCAGGCCGAACGGCAGCAGCAGACGTTCGCCGGTGCCGAAGATCATCGGTCCGAACACGCCAGCGCTGTGGATCATATAGCCCAGAGCGTTGATCCCGGCGGCAAATACCGGCCAGATAAGCGGAATAACCAGGCCAACAAGGCCCATCACTACGGTGGTGATAATCGGGACGAAACGTGTGCCGCCGAAGAAGGCCAGCGCATCCGGCAGGCGGATGTTATGGAAACGTTCATGCAGCAGGTAAACGATAATCCCGGCAATCACCGCCCCGAGAATACCGGTATCGATGGATTGAACGCCAAGCACGCTTTGAATGTTGTTGGCTTTCAGAATTGCGGCGTCGGTAGTCGGCAGAATTCCCTTGGCGGTGAGCCAGAAGTTAACCGCAAGGTTCATCACCATATAGCCGACGAAGCCCGCAAATGCGGCAACGCCCTTGTTTTCACGCGCCAGGCCAAGCGGGATGGCAATACAGAACATCACCGGCAGGAAGCTGAAGGCGAATGAGCCCATTTTGCTCATCCAGGTGAAGATCAGCTGCAGGACAGGGTTGCCCAGCGCCGGGATTTCTGTAATGACGTCGTGGCTGCTTAACGAGCTGCCGATGCCGAGCATGATGCCGCAGAACGACAGCAGCGCCACGGGTAACATAAAGGTTTTGCCGAGGTTCTGGAAAAATTCCCAAAGCGATTTTTTTTGTGGTGTATTAGCCGCCATCACGACTCCTTGACCCGGTTAAAATGAGATGTTGAGTAACGAAAGTTTGGCGATGATAAAACGTTTTACCAAACTTTATCGTGAGGACGATCGCAGAATTACCGCGCATAATGAAGCTTAATATGCCAGCATAAGTAAAACGTTTTATCTTTATATTTACCGATTCACGGAGGATCTGACTTAACGATGTCGACGCTGACCAAAAGAATCACTATTAACGAGGTTGCCGAAGCCGCAGGCGTATCGGTGACCACGGTATCGCTGGTCCTTAGCGGCAAGGGGAGGATCTCCACCGCCACCGGCCAGCGGGTCAATGAAGCCATCGAAAAGTTAGGGTTTGTGCGTAACCGCCAGGCGGCGTCGCTGCGCGGCGGGCAGAGCGGTGTAATTGGTCTGATCGTGCGTGATTTGTGTAACCCGTTTTATGCCGAGTTAACCGCCGGGCTGACCGAGGCCCTGGAGCAGCAGGGGCAGTTGCTGTTTCTCACCCAAAGCGGCAGCAAAGGGCAGCATATGCAGCGCTGCTTCGACACCTTAGTGTCGCAGGGCGTGGACGGCATTATTATCGCCGGGGCGGCTGGGCAGGGGGCAGACCTGCGTGAAATGGCGGCGCAGAATAAACTGCCGCTGGTTTTTGCCTCCCGCGCCAGCTATCTCGATGAAGTGGATATTATCCGGCCGGACAATATGCAGGCCGCGCAAATGGTGACCGAACATCTGATTAAGTGCGGGCACCAGCGTATAGCCTGGCTTGGCGGGCGCAGTTCATCCCTGACGCGAGCCGAGCGGCTGGGCGGCTTTTGCGCCACCCTGATGCAGCACGGCTTACCGTTCCACAGCGACTGGATCCTCGAATGCGAGCCGAGCCAGAAGCAGGCGGCGGACGCGATAACTGAATTGTTGCACAATTTTCCGACCATCAGCGCGGTGGTCTGCCACAACAGTACGGTGGCGATGGGCGCGTGGTTTGGCCTGACACGTGCTGGCTGGCAGATGGGCGGCGGCAGCGTGGACAGCTATTATGACAGGCATATCGCCCTTGCAGCTTTTGCCGAAGTGGGCGAAGACGACCTGGATGATGTCCCGATGACGTGGGTAACGACTCCGGCCAGAGAAATTGGGCGCAGCGCGGCACAGCGTATTCTCCAGCGCGGCCAGGAGAGCGAAGTTGCCTTTAGCAATCAGATAATGCCCGCCCGCCTGATAACCATCAAAAACTGATCTTCCCCGGAACGCTGGAAGGGATTGTGCGCCATGAAAGAATCAGCCGGATGGCCGCGAGGGACTAAAAAAATAGCCAGTCATTCGACTGGCTATTTTTAAGCTTACTGCTGAGGAGCCGGAGCGGCATCCTGAGGCTGAGGAACGGCATCGCTGTCGTTATCCTGCCCCGCCGGGCCGCCGAGGCCTGCCGGCAGAGCAAACATGCTAAACAGTTCGCCCAGAGACATTTGCTCGCCGTTCAGGGAGGCTTTTCCCGTGCCGTATTGCAGGCTGGTGGTGATGTTGTCGCCGTCAACTTTAGTGACGCGGAACATCTGGCCCATTGCCGCGAGGCCTTTGATCTGCTGGCTTGCCAGTTTACCCGCTTCATCCTGGTTGTAGCCTTCCAGTTGAGCAATCTGGGTCATCATTTCGGTTGCCATCGGCATCGGAATAACCAGCTTCGCGTCAAGAGACTTCACATAGCGGTCCAGCTGTTCTTCCGGCGTGTTGGCCGGGCCGGTTACGCCCTGCGGATCTTTCATAAACAGCGACAGGTTGAAGCTGGACTCGCCTTTTGCGTTCTTCCAGCTCAGCGGCGCGACGGTTATTGTCGGGTTGCCTTTCAGCAGCAGCGGCAGGTTAGCGCCAATTAATTCAACGGACTTCTGCTGATACAGCTCAGGATTTTGCTGCAACGTCGGGTCGGTCATCAACTGCTGCACGCCAGCGTTATATTTCTGGGTGAATTCACGCAGCGCGGCGGCGTCGATATTGCCCACTTTAAGCGTTAGCTTGCCGCTGCCCATATTCTGGCTTTGCACTTTTAACGCGTCCAGGCTGTAGTCGAACTGGCCGGTGAAGTGTTTTTTATCGTCCTGAACGTCGGTTTTGGCGTTGAGGTTAAACCCTTCCACCACGGCAATTTCTTTGCCATCCACCACCATAGAGAGCTTATCTACAGTGGCTTTTTGCGAGCCAACGCGCTGGTCGAACAGGCTGCGCTTGCTGTTACCGTCGGTTTTGATGCCGTTGAATGAAAGCTGAACGCGCTGGCCGTATTCGTTAACGGTGTTGATAAGCCCGCTATCGGCAGAACCTGAAAGCGTAATTTCGTTGCCGGAGCCGTCAACGTCGGCGTTCAGTTTAGCTCCGCTGAAGCTGAACTTGTTTTCGCCTTCGGTGGCGTCGATGGCCGCCAGCGTGATGTCAGAGGAGGTTGCTCCGCTATAGCCCACCCGGGTTTCCACTTCAACAGGCTGTTTGTCTTTGGTCAGGGTGAACAGTTGTTTGGTAATGTCGGTGTTCACAAGCTCGGTGTGGATAGACGCCATGCTCGGGATCAGGTTGAATTTCTTCAGCTGAGCGAACGGGAACGGGCCGTGATCGATGGTTTCGTTAAATAATACGCTTTGCTCCGGGGTCAGCAGCGCATTTTTGGTACCGGCAGCCTGTTTAACAACCAGCTGCACGCTGCTGTGGAACAGGCCACGTTTATAGTTCTGATAGCTCAGAATCAGCCCTGATTCCGGCGCCGAGTTTTTGATCTCCGCATTGGCGTTATCGATCATTTCGGCCATACGGCCTTCGAGCTGTTTGCCCGTAAACCAGGCTCCGCCGGTCCACACTACGCCCAGCGCCACAATTACCCCAACCGCAACCAGAGATTTTTTCATCGTATCATTGTCCATGTTAAGAAGCCGGTAGCCGTCCTCCACCGGGCGAATGAAAAACGCCTGTGAGCAGGCGTTTCAAGTTATTGACAAAAGACTTCGAGATTAAAGGCACGCCTTCGGTGCGATTAAAAGCAAAGAATTTTGTCTTCTGGTTTATCCCAAATGGCTCAAAACCGCGTTTTGGGCCATTTGCCACCAATCAAAAACGCCTGTGAGCAGGCGTTTTCGTAAACGTAAACTCTAGCTTAGCAATCCGCGCTAAAAAGATCAGTAAGTTAAAGTTTGTTAAACACTCGCGCTACCCGGCCAACGCCGCTGACCGCTATCGGCGACTCGTCGGCACCGATAAACGCCGACTCGCCCGGCTTCAGCACCAGGTGCTGCCGGTCTTTACTCAGGACGGCTTCTCCTTCCACGCAGAACACGATGGCCGCGCTCTGCTGGGCCAGCGTCGATTCCTGAGCGCTCAGGTCGTGCAGGGAGAAAGCGAAGTCGTCCACCGGGATCGGGAAGTCCAGTTCGCTGCCGTTTTTCTGCGGCTGAGTAAGCAGCTGGTCGGCCGGCTTTGGCTCAAATTTAACGTTGGCAACAAGCTCAGGGATATCGATGTATTTTGGCGTTAACCCCGCGCGCAGCACGTTATCGGAGTTAGCCATAACCTCCAGCGCTACGCCGTTCAGGTAGGCGTGTGGCGTTTCGGCAAACAGGAACATGGCTTCGCCTGGCTCAAGCTTAACCACGTTGAGCAGCAGAGGGGAGAACAGGCCGCTGTCGTCCGGGTAGAATTCGGAGATCACGCGGATGGTTTCCCATGGCTCGCCCTGTTGGCTGTTCAGCGCCGCTTTTAACACGCCTAAAGCCAGCGCTTTTTCTTCACCCTGCATATTCAGCAGACCGGCAAACAGCTTAGCCAGGCCATCGGCGTCCGGCTGTTGCAGGAAGTGAGCAATTAAGGGGTGCGCCCCGGCAACCGGCTGTAGCAGGGAAACAATGTCGGAGAATTCGCGGAAGGCGTTCATCGCAAGGAACGGCGTTAAGGCAAACACCAGCTCCGGTTTATGGTTAGGATCTTTGTAGTTGCGCTCTGCTGCGTCCAGCGGAATGCCCGCTGCGTTTTCTTTCGCAAAACCAATTTCAGAGGCTTTTTTGTTCGGGTGAACCTGAATAGAGAGCGGCTGGGCGGCACACAGCACTTTGAACAGGAACGGCAGCTCGCCAAAACGCTCGGCCACAGCTTTGCCGAGTAAAGTCGGCTGGTCGGCATCAATTATTTCGCGCAGCGAGTGCTGTTTACCGTCGGCTGCGGTGACTTTTGAGCTACTCTTTGGATGGGCGCCCATCCACAGTTCGGCCATCGGTTTATGTTCCGGGTTGGCTACGCCGTATAGTTCCGTCAGCGCCGTCTTACTTCCCCAGGCATAATTTTGTACCGCATTGATCAATTTTTGCATTTCTGGTCCCTGTAATCATTTAGTCGAAGTTTCAGTTATTAAAGCAATTATCCGCGGGGAAGTAACCAGGGCAACAAAAAGTCGTATTAGTCTCAGTTTCTGTTAAAAAATTGTGTAGGATGTTATGACTTGTTTTTGGAACACAGCGCGAAATTCTGTGCTGAACAATAAAAATTAACATTACTGTTGTCGCAAGTGAGAGAAATATGTCGAATAAACCCTTTCATTATCAGGAGCCGTTCCCGCTCCAAAAAGACCCAACCGAATATTACCTGCTGAGCTCCGACTACGTTTCCGTTGCCGAGTTTGACGGCCAGCAAATCCTTAAAGTTGACCCTAAAGCCCTGACGCTGCTGGCTCAGCATGCCTTCCACGACGCATCCTTTATGCTGCGCCCCGCTCACCAGCAGCAGGTGGCCGATATTCTTGCCGACCCGGAAGCCAGCGAAAACGATAAGTACGTGGCGCTGCAATTCCTGCGCAACTCGGACATCGCCGCGAAGGGCATTCTGCCGACCTGCCAGGATACCGGCACCGCGATTATCATGGGCAAGAAGGGCCAGCGTGTCTGGACCGGCGGCGGGGATGAAGAAGCGCTGTCCCGCGGGGTGTACAACACCTTTATCGAAGATAACCTGCGCTACTCCCAGAACGCCGCGCTGGATATGTACAAAGAGGTCAACACTGGAACTAACCTGCCTGCGCAGATTGACCTCTACAGCGTGGACGGGGACGAATATAAGTTCCTGTGTATCGCGAAGGGCGGCGGCTCGGCCAACAAAACCTACCTTTACCAGGAAACCAAGGCGCTTATTACTCCGGCGAAGCTGAAAGACTACCTGGTTGAGAAGATGCGTACGCTCGGCACCGCGGCCTGCCCACCGTACCACGTTGCGTTCGTTATCGGCGGCACTTCCGCAGAAGCTACGCTGAAAACCGTGAAGCTGGCCTCGACTAAATACTACGACGGCCTGCCGACGGAAGGTAACGAGTACGGCCAGGCTTTCCGCGACGTACAACTGGAAGAAGAACTGCTGAAAGAGGCGCAAAATCTTGGCCTCGGCGCACAATTTGGCGGGAAATACTTCGCTCACGACATCCGCGTTGTGCGCCTGCCGCGCCACGGCGCGTCCTGCCCGGTCGGTATGGGCGTGTCCTGCTCTGCGGACCGTAATATCAAAGCCAAAATCAACAAAGATGGCATCTGGCTTGAAAAACTGGAGCATAACCCTGGGAAATACATCCCGGAAGAGCTGCGCCAGGCCGGTGAAGGCGAAGCGGTAAAAGTGAACCTGAATCGCCCGATGAAAGAGATCCTCGCTCAGCTGTCGGACTTCCCGGTTTCAACCCGTCTGTCGCTGACCGGCACCATCATTGTGGGGCGTGATATCGCCCACGCTAAGCTGAAAGAACGTCTTGATAACGGCGAAGAACTGCCGCAGTACGTGAAAGATCACCCGATTTACTACGCAGGCCCGGCGAAAACGCCGGACGGTTATGCATCCGGCTCTCTGGGGCCGACAACCGCAGGCCGTATGGATTCCTACGTGGATCAACTCCAGGCCAACGGCGGCAGCATGATAATGCTGGCTAAAGGCAACCGCAGCCAGCAGGTGACCGACGCCTGCCACAAACACGGCGGTTTCTACCTCGGCAGTATCGGTGGTCCGGCGGCGGTGCTGGCGCAAAACAGCATCAAGAGCCTTGAATGTGTGGAGTACCCGGAACTGGGTATGGAAGCTATCTGGAAAATTGAAGTGGAAGACTTCCCGGCGTTTATCCTGGTGGATGACAAAGGTAACGACTTCTTCCAGAAGATTCAGGCTTCACAGTGCTCTCGATGCGTTAAGTAATACCCGAGCCGCCCTCCGTGGCGGCTTTTTTTATCGCAAAGGAGAAAGAAATGGCATCCAGTCGCAGTGAAAAAGATTCAATGGGCGCAATCGATGTACCCGCAGATAAACTGTGGGGCGCGCAGACCCAGCGGTCACTTGAACACTTCCGCATCTCTACCGAGAAAATGCCAACCGAGCTTATCCGGGCGCTGGCGCTGACCAAACGTGCGGCAGCGAAGGTCAACGTCGACCTCGGCCTACTGCCTGCCGACCGGGGTACGGCGGTTATCGCGGCCGCGGATGAAGTGCTGGCGGGGAAACACCCCAATGAGTTTCCGCTGGCCATCTGGCAGACCGGCTCAGGCACCCAGAGCAATATGAACATGAATGAAGTTCTGGCGAACCGCGCCAGCGAAATTCTGGGTGGCGTGCGCGGTATGGAGCGACTGGTGCATCCGAATGATGACGTTAACAAAAGTCAGAGTTCAAACGACGTATTCCCGACCGCAATGCACGTTGCGGCAATTATTGCGGTACGCGAGCATTTGCTGCCGCAGTTAAAAGTGCTGAAGCAGACGTTGGCGCAAAAAGCGGATGCGTTTAAAGATATCGTAAAAATTGGGCGAACCCACCTGCAGGATGCGACGCCGCTGACTCTCGGCCAGGAGATTTCTGGCTGGGTGGCGATGCTGGAGCATAATCTGAAGCATATCGAGCATAGCCTGCCGCACCTCGCGGAACTGGCGCTTGGCGGAACGGCTGTAGGGACGGGGCTGAATACTCATCCTGAATATGCGGTGCGCGTGGCGAAAGAACTTGCTGACTTTACTAAGCAGCCGTTTGTGACCGCGCCGAACAAGTTTGAAGCTCTGGCCACCTGCGATGCGCTGGTACATTCCCACGGCGCGTTGAAGGGGCTGGCGTCTTCTCTGATTAAGATTGCCAACGACGTACGCTGGCTGGCCTCCGGGCCGCGCTGCGGCATTGGCGAGCTGTCTATCCCGGAAAACGAGCCGGGCAGTTCCATCATGCCGGGGAAAGTGAACCCAACCCAGTGCGAGGCGGTGACCATGCTTTGCTGCCAGGTGCTGGGCAACGACGTGGCGGTGAACATCGGGGGCGCTTCGGGCAACTTTGAACTGAACGTTTATCGCCCGATGGTTATTCATAATTTCCTGCAATCGGTGCGCCTGCTGGCGGACGGCATGGAAAGCTTTAACGAGCACTGCGCGGTGGGCATTGAGCCGAACCGCGACCGCATCAGCCAGCTTCTGAATGAGTCGCTGATGCTGGTGACGGCGTTGAATACCCACATCGGCTACGACAAGGCTGCGGAAATCGCCAAAAAGGCCCATAAAGAGGGGCTGACCCTTAAGGCGTCTGCGCTCAAGCTCGGCTATCTCAGCGAAGAAGAATTTGATGCCTGGGTGCGGCCGGAAGATATGGTCGGCAGCATGAAGCCGTAAGTTTTCACCCGCAAATCTATTCTTCGCAATACAGGTGCAGCCGCGGGCTAATTAATCTTAGCGGCTGCGCTTTCGGTTTATAGCGATGGCGAATGTTTTCCGCATCGTAATTCAGCAACTCTCCTAAGTCCGGCGGCGTTTCACCATTGTCCTGCCTGCACAGCACAACCAGCGGCGAAGGGCAGGCGAGCTGCACCTGCTTTTGCTGAGCCTGATACCAGACGCGGGCCACGGGCTGTACTTTAACCGGCCTTTTAATTTTCAGTCGTGCGTTTTCCGGCAGGCTCGCCACATCGTTTATTTCCTGCGTCACGCGCTCTGCCCACTGTTCTTTGCTCCACGGAGCAACCGCCCGCCCGGCGTTCAGGCTTTTCTCCAGCATTTCCAGCACCTGCTGGCGGCTCAGGTTTTTGACTATCTGCTTGTTGGCCCAGCCAAAACGCACGGTATCCGGCGTTTCAGGCTGCGTGATGGTGCGGTAGGCGTTGAGCGTGATAAGCCCGGGAATATGGCGATGCACCCACTCAAAACGCTGAGAAGAGGGCAGCCCGGACTCAATGCTGATTATCTGTTCCAGCGCCTTTTTCAACTGGTTAACCTGCGTGATAAGCGCCGTGGTTTCCCGAAACTGGCCTTCTGTGACGGCATAGCAAACTGCGCCCGGCAGGCGTACGGCGGCTTTGCTGCTGGCCTTTTCTGACTGCTGCTGGATAAACATCCGGGTGAAGTGGGCTACCGCCGCTTCGTGCGCATCCTGGCCCACGCGTTGCGTGACCTGTATCGACGAGAGCGGGTCGTGCTCCTTGCTCTTTTCAATTTCAGGCAGGGTGAAGACCCGGCCGCTAAGCAGCCTGAGCTCGCCAAGCTGCCCGCGGAGCAGGTTCAACGCCTGCTCCAGAGAGCGGAAGGTGGAAGTCAGGCGTTCAATCAGATCGTAACGGGCCATAAAAACTCACTTTAGTTACAACATACTAATGAACTGTAGCAGGGGGCGATAACATCGGCAACAGTGTTTGATTTTGTTTAGCAGGAGGGAAATACCCGGCCTGGGGGGCCGGGCAAGCTGTTATCAGGAGAGGTAAGTGGTGTTTACCGGCCACGAGAAGCGGAAGCTGGCTCCGCCAAGAGGGCTGCTATCAATGGTGACCTGGCCGCCCATAGCAACGGCGATAGAATGGACGATGGCCAGCCCGAGGCCGCAGCCGCCGGTGGCTCTGTCGCGGCTTGGATCCAGGCGCACAAACGGCTCAAATACCCGGGCGCGTTCTTCTTCCGGTATTCCCGGGCCGTCATCTTCAACCTGTAAATTGGCGATGTCGCCTTCGCGCCACAGGCTGATGCGCAGCTGCTGCTGGCTGTAGCGCAGGGCATTGTTGATCAGGTTGTCGGTCACTCGCTCCATCAGGCGCAAATCAATAGCGCCGTAGTCGATGGCGTTTACCGTATCGGTGGCGAGGGCTATCTGGCGCTGGCGGTGAATGAGCTGCACGTCGGCAATGTGGGTTTCCATCCAGCTGGCGAATTTAACGTGAGCAAGATGAAGTTCGGTTTGGGGCCTGTCGAGACGGGCATAGGTCAGCAGCTCGTCAATCAGCGCTTCCAGCTGGCCGATGTCGCGATTAAGCGCCTGCGACTCCTCAGGGCTGAGGTTATCACTCATTTCAAGGCGGTAGCGCAGGCGAACCAGCGGCGTTCTTAGCTCGTGCGCAATGCCGTCGATCAGCTGTTTTTTACTGGCGATCAGGGCGTTGATGTTATCCGCCATCTGGTTAAAGGCGATGCCGAGCCGCTCAAAACTCGAAGCATTATCAAAATGAATATGCTCATCGAGATGGCCTTGACCAAAGCGCTGGGCGGCACTCTCAAGCTTTAGCATGTCCTGCCAGTGCGGGCGCATCCAGATAAAAACCGGGAAGGCGAGGGAGATAGCGATAAAGGCAATTAGCCCGATGTCCAGCAGCCGCATTTGGTGCAGGTAAAACAGGTAGGGAATCGGCCCAACGGCCAGCACATAGTGGCTGCGCGGAATGCGCTGGATAAAGGTGTATTCTTCGTCGAGCGCGACTATTTCGCCCTCGCGCAGGTGACGAGCGGCAATATCATCCAGCTTAAACTTGCTCATTGGCTCAATGTTGAGCTTAAAAGAGAGGTTAAGGTCGAGATCGTTGATGGTTTTATTCCAGTCGCGCGGAGGAATTTCTCTCAGCTCGCTGCGCATCAGGTAGAGCGAACTTTTCATCAAGTCATCAAGCGACTGCCGCCCGGCGCGCTCTGCGGTGAATTTATACACCAGGCCAACCAGCATGGTCATCACCAGGAAGCAGACAAACAGCAGGAGATAAAACTGTACAAACAGCTTTTTCATCAGGCTTCGCTTTCCCAGGCGTGCGGGGCAAATAAATAGCCCTTGTTGCGCACGGTTTTAATGCGAAAGGGTTCTGTGGCGTTGTCGAGCAGCTTTTTACGCAGGCGAGAAATCGCTACGTCGACGCTGCGATCCATACCGTCATAGGTTACGCCACGCAGGTTCTTCAGCAGCGCATCACGGTCCATTATCTGGCCTGCATGAGTGGCCAGCTCCCACAGTAAGTCAAAGTCAGCGGTAGAAAGCACAACATTTTCGGCCCCGAGCGTGACCTGGCGGTTTAACGGGTCGATGCACAGAGTGCCAAAGCGTATCGCTTTATGGGGCTTGAGGTTACTGGCCGTGGTATCCGCCGTATGCTGGGCCGACACACGCTGGCGCAGGTGCAGCCGCAGGCGAGCCAGCAGCACCGCAGGCGGCGTGGTTTTCAGAATATAATCATTAGCGCCCATCTCGAGCGAAAGGATGTGGTTCATGTCGCTGTCCAGCGAGGTCAGCAGCACAATCGGGCCGTCCCACTGCGGGCGTAGATCCCGACACAATGTCATCCCGTCTTTACCCGGAAGCATAATATCGAGCAGCACCAGGTCAGGTTGCTGTTGTTGAATAACCGCTTCGGCACGATCGCCGCGGGTTTCAACGATAACATCAATGTCGTGTTTCCCGAGGTAGGCCGCTATCAGGCCGCCTACTTCCGGGTCGTCTTCCACATAAACAATTTTGCTCATAACCTGCCGCGTTGGCTGTTAAAGAAATAAACATACAATGATGCAATAGATTACACCATTAATGGTTGGTAAACAGTTTTAGCGCAGGTGGCGCCCGCCGTCGACCGCATGACTGCGCCCGGTAACGTAGCGGCTGGCTAACAGATATTCCACCAGGTTAACGACCTCCTGTTCACCCGGCGCGATTTTCATCAACGATTTATTTAACGCGCGTTGGCGATACTCCGCATCATCACTTTCATTAAACATAATCAGGGCAGGGGCGATGGCGTTAACCTTAACCTCAGGCGCAAGTTTGAGCGCGAAAGAGAGCGTCATGTTTTCAAGTGCGGCTTTGCTGGCGGCATAAGCGATATGCTTGTCGCTCCCACGCTCTGCGACATAATCGGTGATGTGAATAATATCGCTGCCGCCCTGGCCGTGGCCGCGCAACAACGCTTCTAATTCGTGGTTGAGCAAATAGGGCGTCGCAACGTGGATTTGCATCATCGCATTAAACGTTTCACTTAGCGGCGTGTGGCGACTTTCCGGCTGCCATTCGCTGGCATTGTGGATTATTGCACGTAATGAAGGAGTCAACGCTTTCACCTGCTCCGCAAATCGGAGTATCCCTTCAGTGCCAGAAAAATCCGCATGCAGGCAGGTTACGCCAGCATGTTCGAGGGTGTCGATTGAGGAGTGCCGGGTGCGATAGCTGATAATCAGCGGCTGCCCCTTTGCAATAAACTGTTGAGCCAGCGCCAGGCCAATACGTTTCCCGGCGCCGGTTATCAGAATAGGACGGTTAATAGCAATTCTCCCCTTAGAATGTATCTGCCGGGGGAGTAATGCTTCTAGCCCACCAGCATCCATGTTGCCGGGAATGCTGCCAGCAGCATCAGGCAAATAACGGTTCGCTCTTTTAGGTTAAGCGATTTTTCGTGCATGTGGGTACTGCGGGCATACATAAACACCAGCAGCCCTGGAGCATAAAGTACCACTGAAAGCAGTAAATGCATCGGGCCTGATGCATAAAGCAACCACAGGCCATAAACGCAGGCACCCACGCCAATTGCCTTGTGCAGAGGGCGACTGGCGACTTTCAGCAGGTATGCGCCTACCAGGAAATAGGGCACCAGAATCATTTCCGAGGCGATGGTCAGCAGGGTGTTGTAGTCCGAGCCGGTAAGCCAAATTAATACCAGACAGACCTGCACGCTAATATTAGTCAGCCACAGCGATGCCGACGGAGCGTTGTTTTTATTCTGACGGGCGAACATCTTCGGAAAGGCTTTATGGGTAGCCGCCAGCAGCGGGACTTCCGCTGCCATGATTGTCCAGCTCAGATAAGCGCCGCATACGGAAACAATAAGCCCGGCGGCAATAATAATCTCGCCCCACGGCCCCATCATTTCAACCATCAGGCCAGCCATCGACGGATTGCGCATTGCCGCCAGCTCCGGGCGGGCCACTACGCCAAGCGAAAGTAGAGTGACCAGCAGGTAAACGACCAGAGCGGAGACTACTGCCAACAGCGTTGCGCGACCAACATCTTTTTTATTTCTCGCACGAGCCGAAACAACCACCGCGCCCTCAACGCCGATAAATACCCACAGGGTGATGAGCATAGTATTTTTCACCTGCTCCCATACGGGCACGCCGAGCTTGAGGCCGGTGAAATCGAGGGTGAATGTCGGGAGTTTGAACGCCATAAAGGCCAGAACCACAAACATACCCAGCGGCAAGAGTTTTGCTAGCGTGGCTACAAGATTGATGCTGGCTGCGGTCTGTACGCCGCGCAGCACCAGCCAGTGCACCATCCACAATAGTATCGAAGCGCCTACGATAGACTGCCAGGTGTTCCCGTCGCCGAACAGCCGAATCTCGGGCGTGTCGGTAAAGAAACTGAGAGCGGAAAAGACGATAACCAGGTAGGAAACGTTGGCGATAACGGCGCACAGCCAGTAGCCCCAGGCCGAGCAAAATCCAATGAGCTCGCCGAACCCTTCGCGCGCATAAGTAAATATGCCGCCATCGAGATCGGGGCGCAGACGCGTCAGTACCAGCATCGCCAGCGCCAGCAGCAGGATCCCTACGCCGGTGATTGCCCAGCCAATAAGCAGGGCCGCAGGGCTAGCGACAGCGGCCATATTCTGCGGCAGGCTGAATACTCCCGCGCCGAGCATAGAGCTTAATACCAGAGCGGTTAGCGCCGCGAGGCCGAGTTTCTTTTCCATAGAGGTCCTGTAAAGAGTTAAGGGATCCAGCATAATTATTATGCTTTTACGCATATAAATGGAGGATCACGCTAAGGCGCGGGATTCTACGGAGTGTGAACACTGCTTGCAATGAGCTGAGCCATAAAATGAACTGAATGGCAAAAAAAAGGGCAGCTTTCGCCGCCCTGAGGTTTTTTAACGCACCTTATTTATACAGGTCTGCGCTAATGGTGATGTTATTACCACGCTCCTGCCACTGGCGGGTAATGTGGTAGAACTTGGCCCCTTTTTTAGCCGCGCGTTTGGCGACCTGGTAGGAGATCTCGGTCATGTTGCCGTAGTTCCCTGTGAACTGAATATTATCAAACGGCACCATTTGGGCTGCGGTGATTTTATTCACTTCTTCGATCTTAGTTCCGTCCGGTAAAGTTACGGTGTAACGGCCACCTTTAGAGCTTTGAGTCTCGAAGAAACGGCCCACGTCGCTGGACGGCGCTTCGGAAGAGGCGATACCCGGGATTTCAACCTGTTTCGCCGCCGCGCCACCGGCCGCTAATGCCGCTTTACCTGCTTCAGAGTTAGCCGGCAGCAGGTCCGGGCTCTGAACCACACGCTGTTTAGCATCGGCTTTGTAAATGAATGCGGTAACGCGCTGGTTTCCGCCTTGGTTAGCATCAACCTGGCGCACGATGAAGAATGAGGCGGCACCTTTGTTGCGTGCGGCTTTCGTTATCGCATCATTCACTTCAGGCTGGCTGCGGTAGAAACCCTGAACGGTCACGGTATCGAAAGGCTCAAGCTTAAAGGCCTGCTCTTTCGGCAGTTCCACAATGCCGTTAATTACGCGGTTTTTGATCGCATCTGCTTTTGGTGCGTCGGCTTTATACACATCCGCTATTACACGAGCATTGCCGCTTTCCCCGATGAAATTGCTGTCCAGTACATAGAAAGAGGCCGCGCCAATTTCATCCGCACGGTGAGAAACAGCAGACACAGCATCGCCGATGGCGTTAAAGCGCCCGGTGACGGTGATACGATCGTAGGGTTTAAGAGCAGATGCTTGTTCAGGCGTCAGTTCTGTCGCAGCCTGAGCGGACAGCGAAGTAACAGAAATAAGAGCTGACGCCAGAAGGGTGTTCTTGAGATTCATAAAAATAATCCTTCGCCTTGCGCAAAATGAGTGCTGATACTGCGTTCTCTGATAATGACAGGTTAACGGCCGATTATGGCACTGAAATTAAGGCTAATCTACAACCGTTTGCTTGGCGATAAGTGCCGCTAAAGTCTAAATCCGGCATGGAGTTTCTGTTTCTCAGCCCATATAACCGGCGATGCCATCCCACAGGAGTTTGATTGCGGTTATCACCAGCAAAAGCAAAAAGTAAATCCGGCTGTAATGGTAATGGGGCAAGGAATGGCAGCGGGTTCGCATGCTGTACTACAGTTACCGGGACTGCGAGCACTGGCCGTTGAGGCGATTCGACTGCTTGCGGCGGCGATCCAGGATTATATTGCTGCTGGAGAAAAAAGATAAGTTGAAAAAATAGCCTTCGAAGCTTCAATTCTGCTAAAGATTATGACTTGCTTGGTTAATTTATTGTTAATTGCTGGTTTTGCTGTGAGTAAGAATCATGTGGACGGGCTTCTATTAAGCGTATTATCAGGCTCTGAGGGTTAAATAGCGGTAAAAACGACTGCCTGGGTGCCGCAGCACTAAATTTTTGCGATAAAAATACAAATACCAGGATGCAGATGTAGATCACAGTCGTTATTTTCAGTAGGTTATAAAAAGTTTGTTACAGATCTAATTTTTGTTGAAGTGAGCGTGGAGAAGATATCTGCCGGCGGCGCGCGGGCGGATGTTTGCGTCTGGCCACGGCAATGTCTGGCAAACCATCATCAAAAACAGGTGGAAGGGAATATTATGCGTATTGGCGTACCAAAAGAGCGGTTGACCAATGAATCCCGAGTAGCAGCCACGCCGAAAACGGTTGAGCAACTGCTAAAACTGGGGTTTACGGTCGCCATTGAGAGTGATGCGGGAAAACTGGCAAGTTTTGACGACGAAGCTTATGAGCGTGTTGGCGCAAGCATCACTGATAGCGCGGATGTCTGGCAGTCGGACGTAATTTTAAAAGTGAACGCGCCGCTGGAAAACGAAATCGAACTGGCGCGCGAAGGCTCTACGCTGGTGAGTTTTATCTGGCCTGCGCAAAATCCGGAGCTGCTTGAGAAACTGGCCGCACGCAATATTACCGTGATGGCGATGGACTCCGTGCCGCGTATTTCGCGCGCCCAGTCTCTGGATGCACTTAGCTCTATGGCGAACATTGCTGGCTACCGTGCAATTGTTGAAGCCGCACATGAGTTTGGCCGCTTCTTTACCGGCCAGATTACCGCTGCCGGTAAAGTGCCTCCGGCCAAAGTCATGGTTATCGGTGCGGGTGTTGCTGGCCTGGCGGCCATCGGGGCGGCGAATAGCCTTGGTGCCATTGTTCGTGCGTTTGATACTCGCCCTGAGGTTAAAGAGCAGGTTCAGAGTATGGGCGCGGAGTTCCTCGAGCTGGACTTCAAAGAAGAAGCGGGCAGCGGTGACGGCTACGCGAAGGTGATGTCCGAAGCCTTTATTAAGGCAGAGATGGCGCTGTTTGCGGCCCAGGCGAAAGAAGTCGATATCATCGTCACTACCGCCCTGATCCCGGGTAAACCTGCACCGAAGCTTATCACCCGCGAAATGGTTGACTCTATGCAACCGGGCAGCGTGATTGTCGATCTTGCTGCGCAAAATGGCGGCAACTGCGAATACACCGTGGCGAATCAGGTTACCATTACGCCTAACGGCGTGAAGGTCATAGGCTATACCGATTTGCCGGGGCGCCTGCCGACTCAGTCTTCCCAGCTGTACGGCACTAACCTCGTTAACCTGATGAAGCTGCTGTGCAAAGAGAAAGACGGCAATATTACCGTTGATTTCGAAGACGTTGTGGTACGCGGCGTGACGGTTATCCGCGAAGGTGAAGTCACCTGGCCCGCTCCGCCGATTCAGGTTTCTGCCCAGCCGCAGGCGGCAAAGGCAAAAATCGAGCCTGTTGAAGAGAAAAAACCAACTTCACCATGGTTTAAATACGGCCTGATCGCGCTGGCGATTATTCTGTTTGGCTGGTTCGCAAGCGTGGCGCCAAAAGAATTCCTCGGCCACTTTACCGTGTTCGCACTGGCCTGCGTGGTGGGCTACTACGTGGTCTGGAATGTTTCGCACGCGCTGCATACCCCTTTGATGTCGGTCACTAACGCCATCTCCGGGATAATCGTCGTAGGCGCATTATTACAAATCGGCCACGGCGGCTGGGTCAGCGTGCTGAGCTTTATTGCTGTGCTGATAGCCAGTATCAATATTTTTGGTGGATTCACCGTCACTCAGCGCATGCTGAAAATGTTCCGGAAGAACTAAGGGGTAACAAATGTCTGGAGGATTAGTTACAGCTGCATACATTGTTGCCGCGATCCTGTTTATTTTCAGCCTGGCGGGCTTGTCCAAACACGAGACCTCAAAACAGGGCAACCTGTTTGGGATCGCGGGGATGGCAATTGCCCTGGTGGCGACGATTTTCGGCCCGGAAACCGGCAACGTGGTGTGGATCATCATCGCCATGGTTATCGGCGGGGCAATCGGTATTCGCCTGGCGAAGAAAGTCGAGATGACCGAGATGCCGGAGCTGGTGGCGGTGCTGCACAGCTTTGTCGGTCTGGCCGCGGTGCTGGTTGGTTTTAACAGCTACCTCGATCATGCGCCGGGCCTCGAGCCAATCCTGGAGAATATCCACCTGACGGAGGTATTCCTTGGGATCTTCATCGGGGCGGTGACCTTTACCGGGTCTATCGTGGCGTTTGGTAAGTTGTGCGGCAAGATTTCGTCTAAACCGCTGACGCTGCCTAACCGTCATAAGCTGAATCTCGCTGCGCTGGTGGTTTCCTTTGCGCTGCTGATCGTGTTTGTGCGTACCGAAAGCGTGGGCCTGCAGGTATTAGCCCTGCTGCTGATGACCCTTATTGCGCTGGCGTTCGGCTGGCATCTGGTTGCCTCCATCGGCGGTGCGGATATGCCGGTAGTGGTTTCTATGCTGAACTCCTACTCCGGCTGGGCGGCGGCGGCGGCGGGCTTTATGCTCAGCAACGACCTGCTGATCGTCACCGGAGCGCTGGTGGGTTCTTCCGGTGCCATCCTGTCGTACATTATGTGTAAGGCGATGAACCGCTCGTTTGTCAGCGTGATTGCCGGTGGTTTCGGAACGGATGGCTCCTCAACCGGTGAAACGGAAGAGGCGGGCGAACACCGTGAAGTCAGCGCCGAAGAAACCGCTGAAATGCTGAAAAACTCCACTTCGGTCATCATCACCCCGGGGTACGGTATGGCTGTTGCTCAGGCACAGTACCCGGTTGCTGAGATAACAGAGAAACTGCGCGCTCGCGGCATCAAAGTGCGCTTCGGCATTCACCCGGTTGCGGGGCGCCTGCCGGGCCATATGAACGTGCTGCTGGCAGAGGCCCGCGTGCCGTACGATGTGGTACTGGAGATGGACGAAATCAACGACGATTTTGCCGACACAGACACCGTGCTGGTTATCGGGGCTAACGATACCGTCAACCCGGCGGCTCAGGAAGATCCACGCAGCCCAATTGCCGGTATGCCGGTGCTGGAAGTGTGGAAGGCTCAGAATGTCATCGTGTTCAAACGTTCGATGAACACCGGCTACGCTGGCGTGCAGAACCCGCTGTTCTTTAAAGAGAACACGCAGATGCTGTTTGGCGATGCTAAAGCAAGCGTTGAGGCGATTCTCAAATCACTCTGAGTTTGCACTACGCTGTTCACGAGGCCGCCCAAAGGGGCGGCTTTTTTTTGTCTGAACAGAACAGAGCACTATCCCGAAGGCAATAAATAGGGCACTAACCAGATGGAAACTCTGCACAGGAAGGTCAAGAAACAGAATGCTTAAGACTCCTCCACTCAGTGGGATCAGATGGGAATAAATTTCCCCTCGGGTAGCGCCGATGGCCAGGATGCCCTTATTCCACAGTAAATAAGAAAGCCACGACGGGAAAATCACCAGGTAAGCCAGTCCGAGTAAAAATGCTCCGTTCAGGGGGAAGTCTGGCAGGTGTGGTTGCCAGGCCAGGTTAACAAACAGCAGTGGCAGCAGTATCAGAGCGCCCAGTGTGGCACTAACGGCCACAAATGGATTCCCGCCGATTGTTGCCGGTTTAAGGCGTAAAAATGCGCAATAAATTGCCCAGCTCGCCGCCGAACCCATCGTCCAGACATCTCCTCGATTCAGGTTCTCCAGCGTATCGAGATGCAGCAGGTCGCCCTGTAAGACCAGATAAATCACCCCCAGCGAGCTCAGTAATACTCCAGCCACGTTGCGCCTGGTGATGGTCTCTTTGAATAGCAGCTTGTTGATCAGTAGTACCAGCGCGGGCGTAGTAGATAAATAGATAGCCGCGTTCAGGGAGGAAGTGTATTGCAAGCCGATGTAGAGCGTCACGGGAAACAGTACCTGGCCACATAACGCCAGAAAAAAGACTATCCCTTTTGCTTTCAGCATTTCTGCCCATTGTTTTTTCACCTGAGGGTAATAAAGCCCCATCAGCAATGCTGCGGTGAGCAACCATCGTGTTTCTGAAAGCAATATTGGGTCCACCTGGGCCACAAGCAGATGGCCAACAACATAGTTGCCTCCCCAGAACAGGGCGGCAAGGCTAAGTAATAAATATGGCATAGTTTCTTTTCCAGTCGAGAAGAACGGACGCGGCTGTTTGCAATAGATATCGTTTTTATCTATATATCATGTGCGCATAATGGCCGATCCAGGGGGCCAGTAAGGCGAGCAACAAGAGCGGTTGTCGGTGATTTACGGCCAGCTGGTTCAGCATTGACGGAAAAATAGTAAAGCTATCGGTGCGACAAAGCTAATTCATCCTTTTTATTTAAAGGTATCGTTTTTATCTATGAATTTTACTCTGCGGCAACTTGAATTTTTCATCGTATTAGCACAGGAGAAACAGATTTCCAAAGCGGCTACCCGATGCCATATTTCACAGTCATCTATGACGGTTGCCATGCGTAACCTGGAGGAGGCTCTTCACAGCCAGCTGTTTCTGCGCCAGCCGAAGGGCGTGCAGCTTACCCCAGCCGGCGAGCGCTTTTTACTTCACGCGCGCAAGATAATTAATGACAGCCTCCACGCGATTGAAGATTTACACTACCAGCCCGAACTGGCTGGTGGCCAAATTGTAATCGGTATTGCTAAGACGCTATCTGCCTATTTGTTGCCCTCGATTATTAGCGAAGTGGAGCAGCATTTCCCGCTGATGGCGATCCAGTTTGTTGAGGGAGATCCTGCTGAGCTAATCAAAAATTTGCGGGATAACAAGCTGGCGTTTGCGCTGGTATTAACCTCTAACATCAGTCATGACTCAGGCTTTAAAATCGAAACTTTTATCCGCTCTCAGCGGCGGCTGTGGGTTGCTCAGGGCCATTCACTGCTCAGTAAGGCCTCGGTGAAACTTAGCGATCTTGAAAACATACCCTTTATCATGCTGGATACGGACAAATACCCCGATGTAATAGGTGAACATTGGGCCAGCCGGGGAGGGCAGCCAAACATAAGCTTTACTACAACCTCGTTTGAGGCTGTCCGTAGCCTGGTAGCAAAAGCTAAAGGGGTGACTATTCTTTCGGACCTGGTCTATCGCCCGTGGTCTCTTGAGGGATTACGCGTTATGCGCAAAACCATTGAAGACAGCGTGACATTTATGGATGTCGGGGCGGTGATGCCGCAAGGCGGGGTGATGGTTGAGGCCGACAGAGCGGTACTCGATTATTTGCGAGGGGCGATTATCCGCCTTGATGATAACGCCTGAAGGCCAATAAAAAGCCCGCCAGATTGGTGGCGGGCTGCATTACTTCAGAGGCTTCAGCTAGTCGTCTTCGGGGTCATCCAGCTCGACCGGCGTCTGGTAATCGTCCGGTTTTATCACAAGTAGATCACAGCGAAGATGGTCGATAACCTGCTCGGCGGTGTTGCCAAGAAATGCCGCCGACAGGCCTGTTCGCCCAACCGTGCCCAGAACAACAATCCCCGCCTGGAGATGTTCCGCCATATCAGGAATCACTTCCTCGGGCAGCCCTTTCTCGACGTGGGTCATTTTTTCATCAATGGCGTATTTCTGACGCAGCGCCTTCATCGCAACGAGGTGCTGGCCGCGAATCGCATCGTTATACACGCTGGGATCAAAGTCGGGGAGTTCAATCGCAATATTGATTGGGGTCACCGGGTAGGCGCCAATCAAATGCACTTCGGTGTGGTTAACATCGTCGGCAAGTTTCAGGGTCTCTTTAACCAGCTTTTCGTTCAGCGCATTGTGGTACAGCTCTTCGCTGGCGAGGTTAACCGCCACCAGCGCCTTACCGCCTTCCGGCCAGGGCTGATCTTTAACCATCCACACCGGGCAAGGACATTTGCGCAGCAAATGCCAGTCGGTAGGCGTAAAGATAACCGCTTCCAGCTTATCGTGCTGGTGCGCCATTTTTAGCATCAGGTCGTGGCCGCCGGCGATCACTTCCTGGATGATGGCTTCAAACGGGCGGTTATGCCACACCACTTTGATATCAATAGGAATACCGGCTTCGATGTAGTACTGGGCCTGCTGTTTGATCCAGGCTGTGCGCTGGCTGATAACGCCTTTGCGCATCGCCGTACGTTCGTCAGGTGACAGAAGCGTGGTCATTTCGTAGGAAAAGTCATAGATGGGCAGGAAGGCTTTGATTCTGCCGCCAATCCGTTGATGCAAATAAACAGCACGCCGCAGGGCAGGTTGATCGTCCTGGTTGGGGTCAATCGCGACTAGCATGTTTTGGTAGTTTGCCATACAGGTCTCCTTACAACTGCTTAACCACAGTCTGTAAAGTAAGATTAACCCATAAGCAGGGAATGAAACAGGTGGGCAGCCTTTGCCGGATCAATAAAACAGAGAAAAGGCGATCCGGCAAAGGAGGGCGGTTATCACGCGACGCTGCGCGACTGGCCCGCTAAATCAGAGAGCAGGTCGATATTCTCGATGGTGATGTATTTGCCCTTCACCGCCAGCATGCCGCTTTTCTGGAAGCGACCCAGCAGGCGGCTGATGGTTTCAACCGTCAGACCGAGATAGTTACCGATATCACCGCGTGTCATGGTCAGGCGGAACTCACGCGGAGAGAAACCACGCTGGGCGAAGCGACGGGACAGGTTATAAATGAACGCCGCCAGGCGCTCTTCAGCATTCTTCTTGGACAACAGCAGGATCATGTCCTGGTCGCCTTTGATCTCGCCGCTCATCAGGCGCATCATCTGCTGGCGCAGGCTCGGCATCTTGCCGGACAGGTCATCAAGCGTCTCAAACGGGATTTCACAAACCATTGAGGTTTCCAGCGCCTGAGCAAAGCTCGGATGATGGCCGGTGCCGATGGCGTCAAAGCCGACCAGGTCGCCCGCCAGATGGAAGCCGGTGATCTGCTCATCGCCCTGTTCGGTAATGGTGTAGCTTTTTATGGTGCCTGAGCGAATAGCGTATAGCGATTTCAGTTCATCACCCGCTTTAAACAGGGTTTGTCCCTTTTGAATCGGTTTTTTACGCTCGATGATATTATCGAGCTGATCGAGTTCATGCTCATTAAGCGTGAAGGGGATGCATAATTGGCTAATGCTGCAATCCTGGCAATGGATAGCGCAGCCGCCAGACTGAATTCGTCGAATAATACGCTTTTCAGGGATCATAGATATGCTCTGACCGTAATTGATATTGGTCAATTTTAACATCTTTTTGCCGGTAGAGTAAGTCTGGCAGAACGCTATTCGGATGATCATAGAGGATGGCGGCAAAAAATAACTCGCCATCTCTTTGAATTTGTTGAAACGTTAAAGAACGGCGTCCTTATTCTGGAAAAAATAGCCGCACTTTTGGCACTATTTGCTTACAGCAATAAATAACCTTCATGTCGCAAAAGCCATTCTTTACGCGCAACGCCGCCCGCATACCCGGTCATTGTGCCGTTGCGGCCGATAACGCGATGGCAGGGCACGACGATACTTACCGGGTTGGAGCCATTGGCGGCGCCAACCGCTCTTGCAGCACCGGCGCGGCCTAGCTGTTCGGCAAGCTCTCCGTAATGCATCACTTTTCCGCACGGAATATCGCGCAGCGCCTGCCAGACCTGGCGCTGAAAATCGGTGCCTGCGGTTGCCGTCGGCAGCGCGTCTATTACCGCCAAATCGCCTTCAAAATAGTCACGCAGCTTGTCGCTCAGCCCGTTGGGGTTAACGCTGCCAATACGCTGAAATCCCCGGGTGCCATAATGAATATTCAGCAACTGCTCCATGCGGGAGCTATGCTCTTCCCACTCCACGGCTCGCAGATTGAATTGCTCGTCGCATAAAATCCATAGTGGACCCACCGGGGTGTCAATTTTATCTTCCAGTATCGTCAGCACAGCTTGCTCCGTTTCACGCAGGCGAGGGCGAATGCCCGGGCCAATTATCCGAAGCAAAAGATAGCACGCGCTGCCGGAAGGCAACCAGACCCCAAAAGGATTAGCATAATAACCGGGCTCGCCTGCGGGTAGATTTATTCATAGATGAGATAAATAAAATGCTGCTCAGGCAGGCCTGATGGCGGAATTATTATTTATTCGTGAGTCTGTTATTTATTTCACGTTTTGTTAACGAGCAGGCAAAGCGATTATTTGCGGTTGCGGAATCTGAGTTTCCAAATAATGAACTGCCGAACCGGTGGCTTTGCGCCCGGCAGACCCGTTGAGCCAGGGCAAGTGCGAGGTTATAGTAGCCGCAGATAATGCAGGAGGATTGACCGTGAACCTTGACGACAAATCGCTTTTTCTTGACGCCATGGAGGATGTCAAGCCGCTGAAAAACTGCGCGGACAGCCAGTGGATCAAGCCTCAAAAAGAGCACATCGTCGCTAAGCCGGATCTGCTCCAGCTGGATAACTTCCTGACTACAGATTTTTTGGAAATCGTGCCGCTGGGTACGCAGCTTGAGTATAAACGGGAAGGGCTGCAGAACGGCGTGCTGGACAAGCTGCGCCAGGGAAAATACAGCCAGCAGGCGAGCCTGAACCTGCTGCGCCAGCCGGTGGAACGCTGCCGCCAGCTGCTGTTCGCTTACATTATGCAGGCGAAGCAGGACGGCCTGCGTAATCTGCTGATTGTTCATGGCAAAGGGCGCGAAGATAAATCTCACCCCAATGTAGTGCGCAGTTTTCTCGCCCGCTGGCTGGTGGAATTCGACGAAGTTCAGGCTTTTTGCGTGGCGATGCCGCACCACGGCGGGAGCGGTGCCTGCTATGTGGCGCTGAAAAAGTCCGAGCAGGCCAAACTCGAAACCTGGGAAAAACACGCCAAGCGCAGCCGCTGAAAAAACGGCTGCGCTTCGTTGTTTTTAACCCGGCATAGATTTCCGAATCGAAGAAAGCAAGATTTGTGCGGCGGTTGAAAGCGGCCTGTCCACCCGGGTGAGAATGCCGATAGGCTCGCCTGCGCCCGAAATGGCGACCGGCAGCGCGGTCAGCGTGCCCTGGCGCAAATCATCCTTCACCGCGCCGGACGGCACAAACCAGACGTAGTTGTAGTCCACGGTAAGCTGACGCGAAAGCGAGGCAGAAAGAGTCTCGATGCAGGTCGAAGGCAGCTTGCAGCCCTGGGCCGCCAGCAGCGATTCGGCGTTATCACGCGGCACCGTTCCCTGCGGCGAAACGACGGCGGGCCACTCCATCACCCGGCTCAGGGTAATGTTTTCATGCAGCAGAGGGTGATTAGGGCGCACCACCAGCTTCAGCGACTCAAGGAATAGTAGCTCATAATTTAGCCCGGTCATCAGCTCCGGGTCAGACATCCTCCCGATGCCCAAATCCAGTTCACCGGACTTAAGCCCCGCCAGCAGCATGGTGTTATTCATGGTGCCAACCTGAAGCGTCACGTCGCTTTGTTGCTTATGAAACTCGCCAATTACCGTCGGCAAAATGCCCAGGGCGGCGGTTGGCAAAGCGCCAATTCTCACCACATCCGGGCCGTTTTCGTCTTTGCGGTTAAACGACTGCCCGGCATGATTCAGGGCGTCGAGAACTTTAACCGCATGGGTCAAAAACTGCTCGCCCGTCAGGGTTAATTGCGCGCCGAGGCGGCCACGTTCGAACAGACGGGTGCCGGTCAACTGCTCCAGTTCATTAAGGGTTTTGGAGAGCGCTGGCTGGCTAAGGTTAAGGGTTTCAGCCGCGCGACCCAGGGTTCCCTGCTGGGCGACGGCTACGAAAGTATGCAAATGGCGCAGGCGAATGCGCTGACTGAAAAGAGCATTTTTTTCCATAGGCGATGTTAAAAACAGACCGGTTGTGCTGACAAGCTTCGTTGCTTGATTTTGATAACCTGATTGCAAAATATCATTAACATTTAGCCATGGGTAGCAACATAAGCGATTTATATCAGAAGAATTTTTGCTCAGCAGGATAACCAGATAGTGCCGAAAAGCGGCATCGCCAGCAGAATTTAGCCTCGCCTGTTTTAGTTAATTTATTGTTAATTTAGAATCTGCCGGGCGGCGATTTCTCATAACACGATGTTATGTAATACGCTGAAACAAATTACTTTTTAGGCGCTGCAAAGCAGATCACAAAACGGAAATTCTTCCACCTGGCCGACTCGCCAGGCTCTACGCTTTCAGCAATATCCACTGGAGGCATGACATCATGGCGAACACCATCACGGCCGATGAGATTCGGGACAAATTTTCGCAAGCTATGTCGGCGATGTACCAGCAAGAAGTGCCGCAGTACGGCACTTTGTTAGAACTTGTGGCCGATGTGAATCTCGCGGTGCTGGAAAACGACCCGGAACTGCATCAGCAACTGGAAAATGCCGACGAGCTGGCAAGGCTCAACGTGGAACGCCACGGCGCGATTCGGGTGGGGAAAGCGGAAGAGCTGGCCATCCTCAGGCGAGTTTTTCAGGTGATGGGGATGCACCCTGTCGGCTATTACGATCTCTCGCAGGCGGGCGTGCCGGTGCATTCAACCGCGTTTCGCCCGGTGGATGACCAGGCGCTGGCCCGTAACCCGTTTCGCGTTTTTACCTCGCTGCTGCGCCTTGAGTTGATTGATAACCCCGAACTCAGAACCCGAGCCGCTGCCATTCTGGCGAAGCGGGATATTTTTACCCCGCGCTGTCGCGAAATGTTGGATCTCTATGAGCAACAAGGCGGTTTTAGCGAAGCGCAGGCCGATGAGTTTGTGGCCGAGGCGCTGGAAACATTCCGCTGGCATCAGCACGCAACGGTTGACGCCGAAACCTACCGCGCGTTGCATGATGAGCACCGGCTGATCGCCGATGTAGTCTGCTTCCGTGGCTGCCACATTAACCATTTGACCCCGCGCACGCTCGATATCGACCGCGTGCAGTCGCTGATGCCGGAGCGCGGAATTACCCCAAAAGCCATTATCGAAGGGCCGCCGCGCCGCGAGCGCCCGATTTTACTGCGCCAGACCAGCTTCAAAGCGCTGGAAGAGCCTATTTTGTTCGCCGGTGAACACCACGGAACGCATACCGCCCGTTTCGGCGAAATAGAACAGCGCGGCGTAGCGCTGACGCCGAAAGGCCGGGCGCTGTACGACGAACTGCTGCTGGCGGCGGGTAACGGCACGGATAATCTCAGCCACCAGCGGCATTTACACGAAGTGTTCAGCCGTTTCCCGGACAGCGACGCGCTGCTGCGCCGCCAGGGGCTGGCCTATTTCCGCTACCGTTTGACGCCCGTTGGCGAAATGCACCGCCAGTCAATCAAGCCAGGCGACGATCCGCAGCTGCTTATAGAACGCGGCTGGCTGATGGCGCAGCCGGTTATTTATGAAGATTTCCTCCCGGTCAGCGCGGCGGGTATTTTCCAGTCAAACCTCGGCAGCGACGGCGGGCAACGGCAGCACGGCCATTCCAGCCGCAGCGAGTTTGAACAGGCCCTTGGCGCAGAGGTTGCAGACGAGTTCGCCCTCTATCAGCAGGCCGAGGATCGCAGTAAACGCCGTTGCGGTTTGCTGTAAACGCGCTACCCTGCTGGAGTGTCAGTAACAAGGAACAGCAGATGGAACAAGTTGTTAGCGTTGCTCAGGGGAGACTGAGCGGCGTTCTTCAGGGGAAAGTTGCGGTCTATCGCGGCATCCCCTTTGCCGCTCCGCCGGTGGATGAACTGCGCTGGCGAGCGCCTCGTCCCCCGGCGCACTGGCAGGGTATCCGCCAGGCGGATACATTTTCGCCTGCATGCTGGCAAAGCCTTGAATACTGCAAAGCGGTTGGCGGCGGCGATCCCGGCCAGTTTTCTGAAGATTGCCTGTATCTCAATATCTGGACCCCGGCCCGGCGGGATGCGGAGCCGCTGCCGGTCATGGTCTGGCTGCACGGTGGGGGCTACACCATCGGCGCAGGCTCGCTGCCGCCCTACGATGGAGCAGCCTTTGCCTCGCGGGATGTAGTCCTGGTGACGGTGAATTACCGTCTTGGCCATCTCGGCTTTTTCGCCCACCCGGCGCTGGATGAAGAAAATCCCGACGGCCCGGTCCATAATTTCGCGCTTTTAGACCAAATTGCTGCCCTGAAATGGGTGCAGGAAAATATCGCTGCTTTCGGCGGCGACGCGGGGAATGTTACGCTGTTTGGCGAGTCTGCCGGGGCGCGTAGCGTGCTTTCGCTGCTGGCTTCGCCGCTGGCGAAAAACCTTTTCCACAAGGGCATTATACAAAGCGCCTACACGTTGCCGGATGTCGACAGGAAGAAAGCCCTGAAACGTGGCGTAGCGCTGGCCGGTCATTACGGGCTGCAAAATGCCACTGCGGATGAACTCCGTGCTCTGCCTGCGGATGGGCTGTGGGCGCTTGAAGGGCCGCTTAACATTGGTCCAACGCCAATCTCCGGCGACGTCGTGCTGCCTGAGCCGATGCTGGATATATTCTTCGCCGGGCGTCAGCATCGCATGCCCTTGATGGTCGGGAGCAACAGCGACGAGGCAAGCGTGCTGAGCTACTTCGGCATCGATCCTGCCGGGCAGGTCGAACTGCTGCGCCGGGAGCGGCGTTTCGGACTGGGGCTTATCAAACTGCTGTATCCCGGAGTGAAAGGGGACGCCGAACTCGGGCGACAGGTGTGCCGCGATATGGCTTTTACCACGCTGGGTTTTGTTGTGATGCAGGCCCAGCAGCGGGTCAATCAGCCCTGCTGGCGCTACTATTTTGATTATGTGGCGGAGGCGGAACGTAAAACCTATGCCAACGGCACCTGGCACGGCAACGAAGTGCCGTATGTTTTTGACACGTTAAGTCTGACGCCACCCGCAAGTGAATACGTCAACCAAAACGATCTCACGTTTGCCGGGCAAATTTGTGACTACTGGACCCGTTTTGCCCGCAGCGCCGGTCCCCACAGTAAAGCGATACCGGGCCCGCTAAGCTGGCCTGCCTGCGTTCGCGGCAAGGACCGAACGATGCGGTTAGGCGTTCACTCGCGGGTGCGGTTCAAAGTGGAAAACCGCTTTATGCGCATGAGAATGCAGCTGTTTAAGCGGGTCATGAAGCATCACGTCAGCCTTGACTGAGCAACTCATGGCAAAATGCTTCAAGCCCGGCGGCGTGCTCGCTGCCGGGTTTAACCGCCAGACGGTAGCCCGCACCGGTTTTTACACTGCGATCAAACGGCCTGATCAGCCGCCCGGTACGAATATCTTCTGCCACCAGCGTTTCATCGGCGATGGCGATCCCAAACCCCTGAATAGCGGCGCTGATGGCGAGATCCATAGTGTCAAAATGCTGATTTTTACTCATTGCCCGCCAGGGCGCAGAAAACCCTGTCTGCCAGAGCGACCAGTCGGTGCGGTCCCGCGTTGGATGCAAAAATGTCAGTCTTTCCCAGCCGCTATCTTCTTTTGGCAGCAGGCTCTGGCTTACAACCGGCGTCAGCGCCTCCTCGAACAACAGCGTGCCGGTTTTCGCCGACTGCCCAAAAACAATTGCCGCGTCAAACGGCTCATTTTTGAAGTTCACGCCGTGCTCAACGGTCGTGGTCAGCGCAACCTGTAGCTCCGGCATGCGTTGTTCAAGCTGAATCAGCTTTGGCACCAGCCAGCGCATCGCGCAGGTTGGCGCTTTAAGACGAATAATTTCTGGCTTGTGGCAGGCGCGGTCGGCTACGTCCAGCAGATTATTGAACGCGCTTTGTAATTCCGGGAGCAGGGCGCTGCCCTGTGGCGTAAGGCGCAGCCCGCGCGCGTGGCGTTCAAAAAGCGCAAAGCCAAGCCACTGTTCGAGGGCGGCAATTTTGCGGCTGACGGCGCCCTGGGTGAGGCAAAGTTCCTTCGCGGCCCTGGTCAGGTTCAGGTGCCTGGCGGTGACGAGAAAAGCGTCCAGAGTATTCAGGGGAAAATTGCGCCGCGTCATGATGCTCTCCGTTGAGCTATGCATTTTTTGCATGGCTATTATGACAACAATTCGATTGTCGTGGCAATCGCATCCGGATTGAATAGTTATGCAAATCGCATATTGTTCAGGAGCGGCTATGGCCATGCAAACCCCGGTGCAACATCGTTCAAAACTGCCGGATGTAGGAACCACCATATTTACGGTTATCGGTCAGCTTTCCGCCCAACATAAGGCGATCAACCTTTCTCAGGGCGCGCCCAACTTCCCCTGCGACCCGCAGCTTATTGCCGGAGTCACCAGGGCAATGCAGGAGGGGCATAACCAGTACGCGTCCATGACCGGACTTGCGTCGCTGAAAAATCTTATTGCTGAAAAAGTCGCGGCGCTTTACGGCTCAACCTACGATCCGGCGGATGAAGTGCTGGTTACCGCCAGCGCCAGCGAAGGACTGTATTCCGCTATCGGCGGACTGGTACACCCCGGCGACGAAGTTATCTACTTCGAACCCTCTTTTGACAGCTACGCGCCGATTGTTCGGCTCCAGGGCGCAACGCCGGTTGCCCTTAAGCTCAGCCTGCCTGACTTCACCATTAACTGGGATGAAGTGGGCGCCGCCATAACGCCGCGTACCCGCATGATTATTGTCAACACGCCCCATAACCCAAGCGGGCAGGTGTTCAGCGCTCATGATCTCGAAATGCTGGCGGCGCTGACCCGTAATACGGATATCGTTGTCCTGTCTGACGAAGTGTACGAGCACATCGTGTTTGACGGACAAAAGCATCACGGCATGGCCACGCACCCGCAGCTTGCCGAGCGTAGCGTTATCGTTTCATCGTTTGGCAAAACCTTCCATGTTACCGGCTGGCGCGTGGGGTACTGCCTGGCGCCCGCCGCGTTGATGGATGAGATTTGCAAGGTGCATCAGTTCCTGATGTTTTCAGCCGATACGCCAATGCAGCACGCTTTTGCTGATTACATGAGCGATCCGCAAACTTATCTCTCGCTGGCGAGCCTTTACCAGCGCAAGCGTGATTTAATGCAGTCTCTGCTGGCGGAGTCGCCATTTGAGCTGCTGCCGAGCGCCGGATCCTTCTTCCTGCTGGCTCATTTTGGCCACTTCAGCGACGAGTCCGACAGCGAAATGGTGAAGCGTTTGATTACCGAATACGGAGTGGCAACCATCCCGCTCTCTGCGTTTTATACCGACGGTACCGATAACAAAATTATCAGACTGTCATTTGCCAAAGATGAAGCCACATTACGGGCGGGCGCGCAGGCGCTGTGCCGGGTTAAGCCACGCTGAAAGGGGTCATGATGAAAAAAATTTATGCGCTTAGTTTGCTTATTGGGCTGTGCTCTTCGTTTTCTGCGCTGGCGGCCGGCGAGCTGCGTTATGGCCTCGAAGCCGAATACCCGCCGTTTGAAAGCCGCAACAGCGCGGGCGAGCTGGAAGGCTTTGATATTGAACTGGGGAAAGCGATTTGCCAGGCAGCCCGCCTCAAATGCACCTGGGTTGAAACCTCGTTTGACGCACTGATCCCGGGGCTTGCGGCGAAGAAATTCGACGCCATCAACTCGGCGATGAACATTACCGCCCAGCGCCAGAAAAGCATTGATTTCACCCAGCCAATCTACCGGATTCCTTCCCAGCTGGTGGGCAAAGAAGGCAGTGGCCTGCAAGCCACGGCGGAGGGGCTGAAAGGCAAAACTATCGGCGTTCTGCAAGGCTCGATTCAGGAAACCTACGCGAAAGAGCACTGGGAAAAGCAGGGCGTTAGCGTCGTGTCGTACAAAGACCAGAATATGGCCTGGGCCGACCTGCTGAATGGCCGTATCGACGCCTCGCTGGTGATGTCCGCCGCCGGTCAGGCCGGGTTCCTGAGTACGCCGCAGGGCAAAGGCTTTGGCTTTATCGGCAAGCCGGTGAGCGACGACACCATTCTCGGGAGCGGGATCGGTTTTGGTTTGCGTAAAGGTGACGCCGTCACTAAAAAAGAACTGGATGCGGCCATCGACAAAGTTAAATCCGACGGCACCGTAACGAAGCTGGCGCAGAAATTCTTCCCCGGTATCGACGTTAGCGTGAAATAACCCCGTCAGATATCGCCCCGATAAGCGTGCAGCTCGGGGGCGATATCTCCTCGCGTGCCGCCTTTTCTTGCCGGAGAATTGCAAAATTTTCGGCTATATCTGGTTTCCATAAAAAAAACCTTCGTTCAATCCCCGGAAAGCTTCGCCGCCCATTGGATTCATTGTGAATTTTGTCTAGAGTGTGCGGTCGTACAGGTAGCAGTCTCTTGCCGCTGTTCTGCCCGCCGGGCGGGACGAAACACATCGACACATAAGGACGATTTCTCAGGCATGAATCGCAGACGTTTTATCCAGGCCTCTATGGCTCTCGCCGCTGCCTGCGGCACGCCGACCCTTGCCACGCTGTTCTCCCGAAGCGCCTTCGCAGCCGAGTCCGGCATTGCGGACGGCCACTCCACCGCGTTCGACTTTGCGGTATTACAGGGAATGGCCCATGACCTGTCGAAGAAACCCTGGGGTGGAGCACCCCGACCGCTGCCAAATACCCTTGCCAACCTGACGCCTCAGGCCTACAACAGCATCCAGTACGATGCCGATCATTCCCTGTGGAACAATATCGACAATCGCCAGCTCGACGTGCAGTTCTTCCACGTTGGTATGGGATTCCGTCGCCGCGTCAGAATGTTTTCCCTGGACTCCGCAACCCACCAGGCTCGCGAAATCCACTTCCGCCCGGAGCTGTTTAACTACAACGACGCGGGCGTCGATACCAGGCAGCTTGAAGGCCAGACCGATCTCGGTTTTGCCGGCTTAAAAGTGTTTAAAGCGCCAGAACTTGCCCGCCGTGACGTCGTTTCATTCCTCGGCGCCAGTTACTTCCGCGCCGTGGACAGCACATATCAGTATGGCCTTTCCGCGCGTGGCCTGGCCGTTGACACCTTTACCGATACGCCGGAAGAGTTCCCGGACTTCACCTCGTTCTGGTTCGAAACGCCTAAAGCTTCCGACACTACTTTCGTGGTTTATGCCCTCCTGGACAGCCCGAGCGTCACCGGCGCGTATAAGTTCACCATCAGCTGCGAGTCCGAGCGCGTAGTGATGGATGTGGATAACCACCTGTTTGCCCGCAAAGACATCAAGCAATTGGGCATCGCGCCGATGACCAGCATGTTCGCCTGCGGAACCAATGAACGCCGCACCTGCGACACCATTCATCCGCAAATTCATGACTCCGACCGCCTGGCCATGTGGCGCGGCAACGGCGAGTGGATTTGCCGCCCGCTGAATAACCCGCAAAAGCTGCAATTCAACGCGTTTATGGATGAGAACCCGAAGGGCTTTGGCCTGTTGCAGCTGGATCACGATTTTGCCAGCTACCAGGACATCATGGGCTGGTACAACAAGCGCCCGAGCCTGTGGGTGGAGCCGCGCAATAAGTGGGGCAAAGGCACCGTCGGCCTGATGGAAATCCCGACCACCGGCGAAACGCTGGATAACATCGTCTGCTTCTGGCAGCCGGAAAAGCCGGTGAAAGCCGGGGATGAGTTCGATTTCAAATACCGCCTCTACTGGAGCGGTCTGCCGCCGGTTACTACGCCGCTGGCGCGCGTTTACGCCACTCGCACCGGCATGGGCAGCTTCCCGGAAGGCTGGGCGCCGGGCGAGCACTTCCCGGAAAAATGGTCGCGCCGCTTTGCCATCGACTTTGTAGGCGGTGACCTGAAGGCCGCCGCGCCGAAGGGCATTGAGCCGGTCATTACGCTCTCCAACGGCGAAGCGAAGCAGGTTGAGATCCTCTACGTCGAGCCGTTTGACGGTTACCGCATTCTGTTTGACTGGTATCCGACCAACGACTCCACCGACCCGGTTGAGATGCGCATGTTCCTGCGTTGCCAGGGTAAAGCCATCAGTGAAACCTGGCTTTATCAGTATTTCCCGCCGCCGCCGGACAAGCGTAAATACGTCGACGACCGCGAAATGCGTTAATCATCCAGCCCCGCCGTGTAAAAGCAGCGGGGCTTTTTTTAACGAGCTTTTAGCTGTTTTGCCAGGGCGTCAATAATGTAGCTGTTAAGAGACATACGCTGTTCTGCCGCAGCCAGCGCGAGGCGCTCGCCTAATGATTCAGGGTAGCGAAGCGTAAAGGTTTTCACTTTTTCCTCTTTCTCAAAAGGTTCAATGCCGCTTTCCCGGCAGTCCTCGATATACAGCTGCAGCGACTTTTCGCCTTCCCGCTGTAGCCCCGGCGCGCTGTCAGCCACAAAGTCGCAATAGCCCGTCAGCCCGAGAAATTTGCCACGGAACAGATTGATTTCGGGTATCCAGGCGATTAGCGCTGGCTGGCCGTTGATAATCATAATGTTAGGCAGTGCTTGTGCTGTGGTCATGGCGTTACTCCAATGCTCTCAAACCATTCTTTTATGTTATTAATCGCACCCTTGTCGGTATCAGGCGAGGGGTGGGGTCGGTGAAAATGCGCGATGCTGCCGTTGAGCAGAAAGCGCACCCGGGAGCCGCTGCCCTGGCTTACTTCACCGCCTGATGCCAGAACCAGCATTTCAATATCCTGCCATTTAATGCCTGAAGGTACCGGGCGGGCAAAAATTTGAATCAGCGTCTGATGATGTTTTTTTCTGAGGTAGTCCTTGCCATATCCCATGAATCCTTCCGTGACTTCAAATTATGATGTCATCATATCATACAGGATTTTGACGTCAATTTCTGAAGTCACTTTGCGCAATGTTTTCCAGATTTTGATAAAAGTCAGGCCGGGCAGGAGGGCGGTTATTCAAGACACTTATTGATTGATGAATTATCCATAGTGAATTTTTATGCATCACCATTTGGTGAGGCTGTCGCAGCGGATGCAATTTCCGGGAAAAGTGACATAAGATAAGCGCCACCTGTTTAATAACGCCGGAGCCTGAGTGTGGAAAATAATGAAGAATGGCGGGATGAAATCATCGAGGTAGACGGTCAAATAGCGCTGCATTCGGTTAGCGATAAGTACGTTGAGCCGCTATTTTCACTGATCCAACGTAACAAAAACTGGCTGCAAAAGGCGATGAACTGGCCGCAGTTTGTCACAACCACTGAAGATACGCGCAAAACCGTTCAGAGCAACCTTATGCTGCATCATCGCGGTTACGCGAAGATGTTTATGATCCTCTATCGCGATGAGCTGGTAGGCGTATTTTCGTTTAACCAGATAGTGCCGACCGACAAAACGGCCTACATCGGTTATTGGTTAAGTGAAGATATGCAGGGGAAAGGTATTGTTTCTGCGGCGCTGGAAGCGGTTATCGGTAAATATTCCGCAGAGGGAACGGTGCGGCGCTTTGTGATTAAATGCATCGTCACGAATATTGCCAGCAATAGCGTCGCAACGCGCAATGGATTCACCCTTGAAGGCTGCCTGAGGCAGGCCGAATATCTGAACGGCGAGTTCCACGACCAGAATATTTACGGACGCATCGTCGACTAATCAGAACACACCGTAAAAAGGTGAGCGGGTAATAAGCTGCTCGCCGTTGATATCCTTAATGCCGCGGATATGGATAAGCTCGTGGCCGCAGCCTTCCACGGCGGCGCGGTCATAAATCTGCACGTTGTTCTCAATCAGCACATTGCCCGTTAATCGGGCCTCGCCATAAATGTGCACATTGTCATCCAGTTGGATAGGGCCGCCAGTCAGTATCGCATCGCCAAAAACGCGCACACGATGCTTCAGCACGCAGTCACCTTCGATAACGGCATTATCATAAACCTGCGAGGAATAGCGAATGGTGGGAATTTGGCTGTCGCCGAAGCCGGCAACTATTCTGGCGCTGCCGAACACTTTGGCGCAGTCGCAGATCCAGACGTTATTTTCCTCGTTGCCTTCAATGATGGCACGGTCATAAACCTCTGCCCGGTGCTCAATAAACGCGTTATTGACCCGTGCATGGCCATAAATTTGTGCCTGATGAACCACGCGAGAGGCGCCGAGCGTGGCATGGCCGTAGATCTGTAGCCGTAGCTCAGGGTCTTCCGTTAGCCCGAGTACGGCAATAATCTGACAGCGGTTTTGCACGCGGGCGTGGTCGAAAATGTGGCACTCGCCGCTGATTTGCGAGTGCTCAATCCGCGCGTTGCCGCTAATTCTCGCTCCCTGGCAAATCTCTGACTCGCCCGTAACGAGGGCATTATCCTCAACGCTTGCGCCGCCCCATATTTTGGCATTCTCATCCAGCCAGCAGTCACCCGCCTGGCTGAGATTTCCCTCACTTTCCACCCAGCCGCCGCTTTGCCCGGCACGCACATCGGCAAAGTCGCGAAGCGCCTCGATTTGCCAGAGCCGGACTTGCTGGTTTTCCCCCCCAGGCTGATAATCATGAAGCCGTGAGTCCTCGGTAAGCCGGTATTTTTTCATCGCAGTTTCTCGCCGTTGCCTGATGATAAACGTAGCAGGAAAATCATCGGCGTAGCGTTCTGCCGGGGGATCGAATAAAATGCATTTAAAATACATTTTAAAAAATAAACAGAATGAATAAATCTTCTTCCGCCAGCTTTATCAATCTGCCCGCAGGTTACTTCGGCTTGGTGCTGGGTATTATCGGGATGGGCTTTGCCTGGCGTTATGCCGCCACCATCTTGCCGGTGCCGTCGGCCGTCGGCGAAGCGCTGGTAGCTCTCGCCAGCGTTATCTGGCTGCTGCTTGCCGCCGCGTTTATCACCCGTCTGGTGCGTCATCCTCAGAGCATAAAGGCAGAAATCTATCACCCGTTGATGAGCAGTTTTGTCAGCCTGTTTCCTGCTACCACTATGCTGGTGGCGATCGGCATTACGCCGTATTTTCGTCCACTTGCTGTAGCGCTGTTTGGTTTCGGGGCCGCGGTGCAGCTTTGTTATGCGGCCTGGCAGTCCGCCGGGTTATGGCGTGGCTCTCACCCGCAGGACGCCACCACGCCGGGGCTTTATTTACCCACGGTTGCCAATAACTTTATCAGCGCGATGGCAAGCGGGGCGCTGGGTTACCACGACCTCGGCATTATGTTTCTTGGCGCGGGCGTCTTTTCCTGGCTTAGCCTGGAGCCAGCAATTTTGCACCGCATGCGCAGCGCGGGTGAGCTACCTGCGCCGGTTCGGACTTCTCTCGGTATTCAGCTGGCTCCGGCCCTGGTGGCCTGTAGCGCTTATCTTGCGGTTAACGGCGGCGTCACCGACTTCTTCGCCAAAATGCTATTCGGCTACGGCCTGCTGCAACTGCTCTTTATGCTGCGATTAATGCCCTGGTATATGGCGCAGCCGTTCAATGCGTCCTTCTGGAGCTTCTCGTTCGGCATCTCGGCGCTGGCAACTACCGCGCTGCACCTGAGCCACGGCAGCACCGACGGCCTGTTCCGCATCATTGCTATTCCGCTTTTTATTTTTACTAATGTGATTATCGGCCTGCTGCTGGCGCGCACCTTTATCCTGCTGATGCAGGGAAAGCTGATTTTGCGCTCCGCACTGCCTGAGAAAAAGGATCTGTTATGACCGTGAAGTCTGAAAGCTACTACAGCGAAAAATATGGTTTAACCGCAACACACTCCGATGTTGTTAATGCCGCGACTATCGTACCGCCCGGTAAAGCGCTGGATCTTGGCTGCGGCGGCGGGCGCAACAGCCTGTACCTGAACCAGAAAGGGTTCGACGTCACCGCGTGGGATAAAAACCCGATGAGCATTGCCAACCTGAACCGGATTATCGAGACGGAAGGGCTGAGCAACATCGTTACCGCGGAAGTGAATCTCAATGAGCTGACCTTTGACGGCGAGTACGACTTTATTCTCTCCACCGTGGTGATGATGTTCCTTGAGCGCTCTACTATTCCGGGGCTGATCGCCAATATGCAGCGCTGCACGAAGCCGGGCGGATACAACCTGATTGTGGCGGCAATGGATACTGAAGACTTCCCTTGTACCGTCGGCTTCCCGTTTGCATTTAAAGAGGGCGAGCTGCGTAATTACTACGAAGGCTGGGTGCTTGTTAAGTACAACGAGGATGTGGGTCAGTTGCATAAGACCGATGAGAACGGTAACCGTATTAAGCTGCGTTTTGCCACTATGCTGGCGCGGAAGGGATAAAGGTTAATCCTCTCCCTCGCTCTTGTTCTGATCCCCTCGCCCCTTTGGGGAGAGGGTTAGGGTGAGGGGAAAACTACTTCGCCGCCAGCAGGCAGAGTTTCAGAGCCACATTATAAGAAGCCTCAAAAGCCCTCAGCGGCAAAAACTCAAACCGGGAATGGAAGTTATGCGCCCCGGTAAAGAAGTTCGGGGTCAACAGCCCCTTGGCCGACAGCGCTGCGCCGTCCGTGCCGCCGCGCATTGGGATAACCTTCGGCTCAATATCAAGCTCTTCGAGGGCGGCAAAGATCAAATCAATTGCCCGGCGATCTTCGGTAATAGCATTGCTGATGTTGCTGTAGGTATCGCTGATGCTGTATTCCACTCGCGCGGTTGGGTATTGAGCAGCAATTTTCTGTGCCACTTCGCCAATCTGCTGTTTGCGGCGCTCAAAGTTTGCCTGGTCGAAGTCCCGAATATTGGCCTTCAGCACCGCTTCGCTCTGTGAAGCCTGAATTCCGTTAAACCAGATATAACCCTCGCGGCCTTCGGTATGCTCCGGCGTCTGCTGGCGGTCAAAGTGGCTGATGTAATCCGTCGCCATTAGCAGAGGGTTTACCAACACGCCTTTGGAAGACATCGGGTGGCTGGTCACGCCGGTAAATTTTAGCTCGGCGTGCGCGGCGTTGAAGTTCTCATAAACCACTTCACCCAGCTCACAGCAGTCAATAGTCCAGGCGAAATCTACGTCAAACCGCGCCAGATCCAGCGCCTTCGCGCCGCACAGGCCAATCTCTTCATCCGGCACAAAAGCTACCACGATATCGCCGTGCTTATGCTCCGCCGTCAGGTTTTCCAGCAGGGTCATCACCACCGTTACCGCCGCTTTATTGTCCGCGCCCAGCACGCTGGTGCCGTCGCTAAAGATAATGTCTTCCCCTGGATAAGCGTTGATTTCCGGGTGTTCGGCGGTGCGCAGCCAGATGTTTTCTTTGGCATTAAGGCACAGGTCTTCGCCGCTGAAACGCAGGATTTGCGGATGGATATCCGGGGAGAGGCCAACGTCAACGGTGTCGATATGGGTGATAAATCCGATGCGAGGTGCGCCCTTTACGTTGCCTTTTTTCACGGCGGTTACCGTGGCGTGCTGGTCAATAACAATATCGTCCAGGCCGAGCTGACTCAGCTCTTCTGCCAGCAACTGAGCCATCTCATGCTGCCCCTGCGTGCTGGGCAGCGTGCCGGTGCGCGGGTCGCTCTGGCTGGTGACCGCCAGGTAGCGGAAGAAACGTTGGGTAAGCTGGGCGCTGAGCGGCGAAGGCATAGTGTTTCCTTATTGTTCGATGTTGTTTGTTGGCAATGTAAATTTAATGTTATTTATTAAGGCGATTTGCACAAGCTTTATTCATTCAGGGTCAGGACAAACACCACAGGAAGATAGCGATGAGAACAAAGATTACAACGCTTGCGCTCGCCGTGGCGGCGCTCTCTTTAAGCACCGGCGTTGCCGCCAGTACGCTGGTTTACTGCTCGGAAGGCTCGCCGGAAAACTTTAACCCGCAGCTTTATACTTCCGGCACCAGCGTGGATGCCAGCGCGGTGCCGGTTTATAACCGCCTGGTGGACTTCAAAGTCGGCACCACCGAGTTACAGCCAAGCCTGGCGGAAAGCTGGGACGTGAGTGAAGACGGTAAGGTTTACACCTTCCACCTGCGCAAAGGGGTAAAGTTCCAGAGCAACAAATACTTCAAGCCCACGCGCGACTTTACCGCCGATGATGTCATTTTCTCGTTTATGCGCCAGATGGACCCAAAGCATCCGTACCACAACGTTTCCAACGGCAACTACTCCAACTTTGAAAGCCTGGAGTTCGGCAAGTTAATTACCGCCATCGATAAAGTGGATGACAATACGGTTCGCTTCACGCTCGCTCACCCGGAAGCGCCGTTTGTTGCCGATCTGGGCTGGTATTTCGCTTCGATACTTTCCGCCGAATATGCCGACTCTATGCTGAAAGCGGGCACGCCCGAGCGCGTGGACTCCGATCCTATCGGTACCGGGCCATTTGAGCTGAAGCAGTACCAAAAAGATTCCCGCATTCTGTTTACCGCTTTCCCGGACTACTGGCAGGGCAAGTCGAAGCTGGATCGACTGGTATTTTCCATCACGCCGGACGCCTCGGTGCGCTATGCCAAGCTGGAGAAAAACGAGTGCCAGGTGATGCCGTTCCCGAACCCGGCTGATTTGCCGCGTATGAAGGAAAATAAAGACATTAACCTGATGCAGAAAGCGGGGCTGAACACCGGTTTTCTCGCCTTCAATACTCAAAAGCCGCCGCTGGATAACGTGAAGGTTCGCCAGGCGCTGGCGCTGGCCATCAACAAGCCGGCGATCATCGAAGCTGTCTTTCACGGAACCGGCATTGAAGCAAAAAATCTGCTGCCGCCGGGCGTGTGGAGCGCGGACGATAAGCTGAAAGACTACGATTACGATCCGGAGAAAGCTAAAGCGTTGCTGAAAGAGGCTGGCTTTGCCAACGGCATGAGCATCGATCTGTGGGCGATGCCGGTTCAGCGCCCGTATAACCCGAACGCTAAACGCATGGCGGAGATGATTCAGGCCGACTGGGCGAAAATTGGCGTTACGGCGAAAATTGTCACCTACGAATGGGGCGAATACCTCAAGCGTGTGAAAAGCGGTGAACATCAGGCTGCGCTGATGGGCTGGACCACGGCAACCGGCGATCCGGATAACTTCTTCGGCCCGCTGTTTACCTGTACCGCGGCCAACGGCGGCTCCAACTCATCAAAGTGGTGCTACCAGCCGTTTGATAAGCTAATTATTGAAGCCCGCGCCGAAGGTAATCATGACAAGCGCGTGGAACTTTACAAAGAAGCGCAGCAGATGATGCACGACCAAATGCCGGCGGTGATGATTGCCCACTCAACCATCTTTGAGCCGGTACGCAAAGAAGTAACCGGGTATGAGGTTGATCCTTTCGGGAAGCATATTTTTTATCAGGTGGATGTGAAGAAGTAACTCAGGCAGGCTGCTTTTTCCCCCTGCACGTTCAGAGAACGGTAAACGTGTCAGGGGGAATTATGCCATTCCCCCTGATTCCGGTTAGCCTGGACTACGCTCGCTAACCGCCTCTACCGGCGTAGCCGCCGCCGTCTGATTAGCCTGCTGCTCTTCGCGGAATTTCAGGTTATCCCACACCCGGAAGAACGGGTAATACATCACCAGTGAAATCGCCAGGTTCACAATTTGCAGAATCGAGCCGGAAATATGGCCGCCTGTCGCAAGATAGCCGCTGACGATAATTGGCGTGGTGAACGGCAGGGCGATACCAGCAGGCGGCGCGACCAGGCCGGTTGCCATCGCGGTGTAAGAAACGATAACCAACACTACCGGCGTCAGGATAAATGGCACCACCAGGTACGGGTTCATCACCAGCGGAATACCAAATACCATCGGCTCGCTGATGTTAAACAGGCTGCCGGGGGCGGCGATTTTGCCCAGTTGCTTCATCTGCACGCTGCGGCTGCGGATAAGCATAAAGATAACCAGGCCTAACAGCGCGCCCGTACCGCCCGGGGCAATCCACAGGTCATAGAACTGCTGGGTAATGATGTGCGGGATCGGCAGGCCGTTCTGGAAGGCTGCCAGGTTTTCGGACATGTTGGTCAGCCAGACTGGGCGGATAAACACCAGTACGATAGTGTCGCCGTGCAGGCCCAGGGTCCACAGAATACCAATCAGAATAACCGAAACGATCATCCCCGGCAGAGAGCCGCCGATGTGACTCATCGGGATGCCAACCAGGTCGGTAATCATGGTGTTGATATCGCCGAACGGTGTGGCTTCAACCAGCAGACGCAGCGCCAGCACGACAGCCAGCACGCAGAAGCCCGGCACCAGCGCGAGGAACGATTTTGCCACCGCAGGCGGCACGCCTTCCGGCATGCGGATAACCAGATTGCGGTTGCTGATAAAGCGGTAAATTTCGGTGGAAAGCAGGGCAACCAGAATCGCCACGAACAGCCCCTGGCTGCCAATTTGCCCCATCGGCAGCACGCCTTTTACGAACTCAGCAGGCCCGCCGGAAGGCGGCGTAAACATAATGTTCTGTGGAATCGTCATAATAAAGGCCACCAGCGACACCGCGCCTGAAGTCAGCGGATCGATGGTACGGTACTTTTCGGCCAGGCGGTAGGCGATACCAAAGCTGGAGATTATCGCCATAATATCGTAGGTCGCTTTTACCGGGTAAAGCAGCTTACTCTGCCAGCTGGCACCGAACAGGTCGCTCATCAACTGCGGGTAACCGGGCACCGGCAGGTAGGCAAAAATCAGGAAGAACGAGCCGATAAGCATAAACGGCATGTTCAGGATTATCCCGTCGCGGACGGAGAGCACATGTTTTTGCCCGGCGATTTTCAGCGCTACCGGCAGCACATATTTTTCAAGGAACGATTTTTTTGTAGACACGGTTACCCCTGTCCCGGCACGGGGCCGGGTATTATTGTTATTGGTCTGGTTTCCCGGCGAGCCTGCATAGCGCACCAGCCGGGCAGCGGCGCTAGTTAAACTGCGGCAGCCATGCCTTATTACTTTCCAGCACTTCTTCAAGCAGCGCCTGAGCGATGTTGACATCCGCCACCAGCGGGTTGGCAATCAGCGCCAGCAGCGCCTGTTGCTTATCGCCGTGGACGGCCGCTTCAATCGTCAGCCGCTCAAAGTCTTTTACCTGCTGCGTCAGGCCGTTCATCAGCGGCGGCAGCTTGCCAAACGCCAGCGGATGAGCGCCGAGAGCGTCTATCACGCAGTTGGTTTCGATAACCGCATCGTCCGGCAGGCCCTGAATCGCACCGTTATTGGCGGTGTTGACCACCATTTGCCTGCCGAGGTTGTTGTACAGAGCGTCGATAAGCTCCAGCGCCACCTCGGAATAAAACGAGCCGCCACGCTGGCTAAGTTGCTCCGGCTTTTTGTCGAGCTGCGGGCTGGCATAAAGTTCAAACAGCTCGGCTTCAACCTTCATTACCTGCTCGGCACGGGTGCCTTTACCGCTGGCAGCATCGGCCAGTTCGTCTTTGAGCATGGTGCGGGTTTGCCAGAAATAGCGGTGATAAGGGCAGGGAATAGCCTTCAGGGCGCGCAGCAGCGCCGGAGGCCACGGAATGGCTTTGATGTTGTTCATCGAAAGCTGCTCGCCGTCGCACAGCATTTCGATGACTTCGGCGGTGGCGTCCCGCCCATCGGCAATGACTTCGTGCACCCAAACCATGTGATTGAGCCCGGCAAAGCGCAGCGTCACTTTGTCATAAGGCAGTTTCAGCATTTCGGCGATGGTGTGGTGCATGGTCACCGGCACGTTACAAAGGCCAACGATCTTCGCGTTGCTGTAGCGGGACACCGCCTCGGTCACGATACCCGCCGGATTGGTGAAATTGATTATCCAGGCATCAGGCGCAAGGCGCTCTACACGTTTAGCAATATCCAGCATCACTGGAATAGTGCGCAGCGCTTTGGCAAAACCGCCGACGCCGGTGGTTTCCTGGCCCAGCAGCTCGTGACTTAGTCCGAGGCGCTCGTCTGCGGCACGAGCGGGCAACTGACCAACGCGCAGCTGGGTCAGCACAAAGCTGGAACCGGAAATCGCAGTATCTGGATCAAAGTGAACCGAAACTTTGACCTGCTCAAGCCCCTTACTAACGAACATGCGGCGGGCAAGGGCGGCGATAATCTCTACTTTTTCACGCCCGGCTTCCACGTCCACCAGCGCCAGCTCCGTCATCGGCAGGGCGGCATGGCGCAGGATCAGGCCTTCAATCAGTTCCGGGGTGTAGCTGCTGCCCCCGCCCACAACGGTAATTTTCATCTCTCTCTCCCGGTCCGGTCAGGCCATTAAAGTGATGGCTTTATCCAGCACGCGGTCGCCGCGCATGGTGCCGTAATCCATCATGTCGATAACCGCGACTGGCTTACCAAGCGGGGCAGAAAGTTCGGTCAGGCGAGCCAGTTCGAACTGCACCTGCGGGCCAAGCAGCACGACGTCTGCGCTGGAGAGGTGGCTTTCAATCTCGGCGACCGACACGGCATCAATCTGCACATCCAGGGCGCGCTTCGTTGCCTCTGTGCGCATTTTTTGCACCAGCATGCTGGTGGACATTCCCGCGGCGCAACATAACATGATCTTTTTCATTACCTTTCCTCTCAAAAATGAAAACCTGTTTCAAACAACAGCGCGTTTATTCAGCATGTATGAAAATTATTTTCATGACCGTGATCTGCGTTGGATTATTGATTTCCCGAATAGCAAAGCAATTTGCAGCAGGATGCGGTATGGCTGAGAGAAGGCATGCGGCAACCACGCCGCAGTAATTGAAAAATAATTTCAAAGCACTATGATGACTTATCAACCCGTGACGCAGACACAAGGAACCCATACCTCGATGGATATTGTTTATCACCTGGTCCACGGGTTAGCCGACTCATCTCCCCAGGAAACTCGCCTGGCCCGCTTTTTCCTGGAAAACTTCTTCCAGTTACCGGACGCCAGCATGGAACAGCTGGCTGCCAGGGCAGGCGTAAGCCAGGCGACGCTGCAACAGTTTGCCCGCACCATCGGCTGTAGCGACATGAACGACTTCCTGGGCCAGGTTCGCCACCAGCGTGACGACAGCCGCGTGCAGCAGGCGCTGGCCGTACCGTCTCAGGTTTTGGGCGACGCGGCCTGGGTGGATAACGAAACTCTGCAATACCTCGCCAATCGAGGCGGCGTGGCAAAGGACGTACTGGAACGTTTTTCTCATTCCATCGGGCGGGATACCGACGGCGATATCATCATGCGCATCCGCCAGCGGCTTGCGGAGTTCAGCCAGCAAGAGTCCCGGGTCGCCCAGGCGATACTCGACGATCCCGGCTTCGCCGCATCGGCAACCATCGATCAACTGGCCCAGGCCGCAGGCGTTAGCCCGGCAACGATTACCCGCTTTGCGCGGGCGGCGGGCTGCGACGATATACGCGACCTGCGCATGAAACTGGCTCAGGCCAGTACGGCACTGCCGGGCAGCGGGCTGTCATCACGCTGGCAGCAGCGGCTAAACGGCATTCAACAAACGCTGAACCAGCAGCTGGAAATGCTCCAGGAGGCTGCTGTTGCACGGGCAATAGCGCTGCTTAAACGCGCCAACGCAATCCATATCTTTAGTGCCGGAGCGGCGGACACGCCTTTCGCCAACCTGCTGCAATACCGGTTGTTAACCCAGGGACTACCGGCGAGCGTCTGCTCCGACCCTGCGCTGATGAGCTTTACCGCCTCAATGTTAAATAGCGGCCAGGCGATGATCGTCCTTGCCGGTTCTGGGCCGGACGGCGCGTTGCTGGCAGCGGTACAGCAGGCTAGAAAGCAGGGGGCGGAAGTGATTATGGTTACCAGCGATCCGGGCGCGACCGCACATGCCAAAGATATTCTGTTATCTCCCGGCGACGGTCGCTACGGTTCGCTGCTGATTATTGATTTACTGTGCGACGGCGTAGCCGCCGGGCCGGAAGCGAGCGGTGGCTCTGAGTTTTAAAATCAAAGCAGCATTACCCACTCGAGGAATGTCGTTTTTTGCTATACCTGAAAGGCTTATACCAACTAACAGGGATCAAACGATGCGTACCACAACGTGTTTTAAAGTTGCTTGTCTGGCAGGATTGTTAGCGTTGGCGGGGTGTGCTTCAAAAACCACCGCGCCGGAAAAATACTCTGGGTTTTTAAAAGATTATTCCGGCCTGCAGGAAACCAAATCTGCAACCGGGAAAACGGTTATGCGCTGGGTTGACCCGAATTTCAAACCCGCGAATTACGACAGTCTGGTTTATAACCCGGTAGTTTATTATCCGGTTCCAAAACCAACGACGCAAATAGGCCAACAAACACTGGACGGTTTGCTGGCTTATACCAACACCAAATTAAAAGCCGCGGCGCAGCAACGTAAGCCGCTGGTCACCACGCCTGGCCCGCATAGCCTGATTTTCCGCGGGGCCATTACCGGCGTGGATAGCAGCAAGGAAGGGCTACAGTTCTATGAGGTTATCCCTGTTGCCATGGTCGTAGCGGGCACGCAGATGGCTACCGGCCACCGTACCATGGACACCAATCTCTACTTTGAAGGCGAGCTGATTGACGCTGCAACCAATAAACCGGTACTGCGAGTGGTGCGTAAAGGCGAGGGCAAAACGCTCAATAATGAGAATGCCAAAGTGACCGTCGATACGTTGAAACAGGTTGTTGATGGCCTGGCAACGGATGCCACGATGTTTGACGTTCCGAATAAATAATCGCTTTAATTCAGACAAAAAACCGCAGCTCATCGCTGCGGTTTTTTTATTACGCCAGCTTTCTGCGCCAGGGTAGCCACTGCTCGGGTTTGGCAAACATCACCAGGTTACCCACCAGAATCATCACCAGGCCGAGCACAGCGTTAGCGTGCCAGACATGACCCTCGTAAACCGTCGATAACGAAAGCGCCACCAGCGGGAACAGCAGCGTACTGTAGGCCGCCTGGCTCGCGCCGATGCGGCCTACCAGCGTGAAATAGGCACCAAAGGCGATAACCGAGCCGAAAATCGCCAGGTAGAGCAGCGAGCCGATATAGCGCACGCTAAAGTCCGGCATAAACGACTCTCCGCCTGCCAGCGCCACCAGCCCCATAATGGCGGTGCCGTAAAACATCGCGTAGGTGTTAGTGGAGAGCGTTTCCAGGCCACGGCTCTGGTGGCGGGTGCTGATCATATTGCCGAGCGAGAACCCGAAAGTGCCGAGCGCGCTAAGGCCAATGCCAATTAACAGCGAAGGCGCAAGCTGGGTAGCAACCAGATCATGCCAGAACATGGCGATAATCCCCGCTATCCCCAGAGCTGCCGCAGGCAGAACGCGTGGTGACGGCTTTTTGCGGAAGAACAGCATATTGTTGAAGGCGTTAAACAGCACCGCCATCGAGAAGATGACCGACTCCAGGCCGGAACTGATATAAGCCGCTGCGTGATAAAAGCAGAAGAAGTTGAAGCCAAACACGCACGCGCCCTGTAGCACGCAAAACAGATGATCTTTAAGCGCGATGCGCTTCAGGCGGCCCAGCGCCAGCAACGTGACCAGCATCACCACGGCCGCTACGGCAAAGCGCCAGAAAATGGAAACGGGTACGGACACCACTCCCTGTTGCATATAAATAGCAATCCAGGTAGTTCCCCAAATCACCACCACCAGAATATAAAGCAAAGCGTTCATTGAATTTCTCATTAGTCCGGAACATGGGATGAGTATCAATCGCGGCTCTTAAAAGCGCTTTCACCCGCCTGCGGGACTTGCATATTCTTGCGGTTTTTTTTCACCGCGATGCTGGCGACTAAGGCGCGCAATCCCTAAACTAGCAGACATGTTCCAGAAGCTAAATTCCCCAATGACCGCGTCTTATCACGCCTTCGAAACGTTGCAAAAGCACAAAGCCCGCCTGAACGGTAGCGTTCAGCTTGGCTCCGGTATTCAGCTTGCGGCCTGGTCAAACGGCGACGACTGCATTACCCAGCGCAGCGATCACCACACGCTCAGCTTGTATGTAACCGAGGGGTATGAAACCTATCAGAAAACGGCCTCCGGCTGGCGCAACGGCGGTGGGCCCGATCGTTTCTGCATCATGCCGGAGGACAGCGAGTCAACCTGGGACGTACGGGATGAGTTCTCATTTGTTCATCTCTACTGTACGGACGAACACCTGCGGGATATTGCCGAACAGATTTGGGAACGCAGCCCGGCGGGGATTAATCTTGATGAAAAAACGTTTGCCGATGATCCGCGAATAACCCAGCTGTATCGCCATTTTTTGCTGAGTAGCGACTGGCAGCAGCGAGCCAATCATCTGACGTTAAGCACCGCTTCAACGCTCTTGCTGACGCATCTTGTGCAGCATTACAGCAGCGTACAGTGGAAACTGCCGACGGTTCGCGGCGGGCTGGCGCCTGCGGCGTTACGCAACGCTCAGGCTTATATTGAGCAGAATATCAGTGAATCGCTGACGCTGGGCGAACTTGCTCAACTCGCGGGCCTGAGTGAATATCACTTTGCCCGTATGTTTAAACAGTCCACCGGCCTTGCACCGCACCAGTACGTGATGCAGCGCAGAATGGCGAGGGCGGAGCAACTGGTACGCCACGGACAGTTGCCGCTGACGGATATCGCCATGGCCTGCGGGTTCAGCTCGCCAAGCCATTTCAGCAACCGCTTCAGGAGCGTATTCGGCGCAACGCCTTCACAGCTACGCGCGCTTAAATAGCGAAAACGCCGTATAACAAAAACCCCCTGCAACCAGCCCCCAGAAGGCCGAACTCACGCCCAGCAGGTTCACGCCGGATGCGGTGGCCAGAAACGTCACGATTGCCGCATCCCTTTCGCGCTCGTGGTTTAGCCCCTGATGCAAACTCCCGGCGATGGTGCCCAACAGCGCCAGCCCGGCAAGAGTATGTATCCAAGCCAGCGGCAGCGCGGTGAGCAGCGCTGAAATCGAACCGCCAAAGATCCCCGCAATCAGATAAAACACCCCGGCGGCCGCGGCGGCCATCCAGCGTTTGTCTTTATCAGGATGCGCTTCACCGCTCTGGCAGATGGCTGCGGTAATGGCCGCGATACACACGGAAAACACGCCAAACGGCGCAAGCAGCAGGGCGATTGCGGCGGTAACCACCATCAACGGTGAAACGGGAATGTTGTAGCCAGACGCCTTCAGCGTCGCCACGCCGGGCGCATTTTGGGAAGCCATCGTCACCAGGAAGAAAGGAACGCCGATGCCCAGCAGGCTGGTGAGGCTGAACGCGGGCGCAGTGAATTCTGGAATAATCAGGGAAACAGGAACCGCGTTGGCATTCATCTCGCCGCCGACAAGGCAAATCGCCAGCCCGGCAAGCATTGCCGCCACTACGGCATAACGCGGGGCGAATACCTTCGCGAGCAGCCAGGCCAGAAACATACTGCCGCTCAGTAAAAAGTGACCCTGTAACGAAGTGAATGCCTCAAGCCCGAAGCGCAGCAGTACTCCGGCCAGCATTGCCGCCGAAAGCGTAGGAGGAATAACGCGCATCAGCCGTGCGAAAAGCCCGGTCGCGCCGCAGATCAGGATAAGCAAAGACGCAAAAATAAATACGCCAACAGCTTCATTAAGGCTGGTGCCGGGCAGGCTGGTAGCCAGCAGCGCCGCGCCGGGCGTTGACCATGCCGTCAGCACCGGCACGCGATACCAAAGCGTAAGCGCCAGGGTACTGACGCCCATTGCAATCCCCAGCATCGTCAGCCAGCCAGCTATCTGGTGGGCATTCGCCCCTGCTGCGTCGGCGGCCTGCCAGATAATAGCGGCCGAACTGGCGTAGCCGACCAGCACGGCAACAAACCCGGCCAGCACGGTGGGTAGCGGAGGAAAGGAAAGACGCATGATGTTCTCGTTTGTGCGTTATAACGTCCGGCGAATATAGCATTGTGCGTTATAGCGCACAAGGCGCTATACTACGCCGCCAAAGGAGAGTGATATGGATATAGCATTACATCTGGCTAATACCCTGAAAGACCTGCGCCAGGCGCGGGGCTGGAGCCTGACTCTCGCCGCCGGGAAAACCGGCGTTTCGAAAGCGATGCTCGGGCAGATCGAACGCAATGAATCCAGTCCGACGGTGGCGACGCTCTGGAAGATAGCCACCGGCTTTAACGTGCCGTTCTCGGTATTTCTTGAGGCGGAAGCCGCGCCCGCTCGCCCGGTATTTGATCCGCAGCAGCAGGATATGGTGGTGGTGCCCATTTTCCCTTATGACCCGCAGCTACGTTTCGATCATTTCTCTATCCGGCTTGCACCGGGGGCGCTTAGCGAGTCCTCCGCACACGACCACGGCGTGGTGGAGCATGTGGTGGTAATTACTGGCGAGCTGGAGATGAAAATCGACGGTGAATGGCGGCTTTTACGCGCGGGAGAAGGGGTTAAATTTCACGGTGATCGGCCTCATGCATACCGTAATCCCGGCGCTGATGAGACACATTTCCATTCGCTGATTCACTATCCGATGACGACGGCGTAACGTCTCTTTTTTGCACTATTTTGCATGAGCGGAATCATCTCCGGATTGGCATAAACGGCTGTAATCAGAAGAGATAATCTCTGTGAGCCGGCTATGTTCCGTTCACCGGTAAATCTGCTTCCTCTGCACGTTCTGCGAACGGTGAACGTGTCAGGGGAAATTCCGCCATTCCCCCTGACAACCCCCGGCGCCCGGCAAACTCATCGCCGCTAAAGCGGTAAACCCACCGTCTATCACCCAAACATTCGGGGTCGTTCGCGATCCGTTCCCGACGATCGCTCTCTTTCGCTGCTCCCGGCAGCTCCACCCCGCCTGAAATGGGTCAAAGCCGGGGACGATGAGAGCCTGGGACAAGGGCGTGGCTGCGGAAACTAACGCGACGTGGGGTTGGAATGTGGCTGCAAGCCTGAAGCGCGGCACTTGTTCCGGCTTAAATCGCCTCAGTTTTCTCTCCGACTGACCAGGGTCCGGACGCCGGGAGCGGGCGGAGGCTGTGAGCGTCGGGAACGCATCTCAGCCGACCCAGGGCTGGGAGATAAAACGGAGGTTTACCGCTTGCGGCGATTTATCTCGCCGGGAGTCCGGGTTCTCAGGGGAGTGACGGTGACTCCCCTGAGACGTTCACGGGTGCCGGAGCTACATAAGCAGCGGGATATTGCGTGAACGGAATTATCTCCGGGTTCGCATACACGACTATAACCAGAAGAGATAACCCCTGCATGTCCGGCTTTGTTCCGTTCACCCGCACAGCAGATTATCTCTGCCATTACAGCGCACGGTGAACGTGTCAGGGGAAATTCCGCCATTCCCCCTGACAACCCCCGGCGCCCGGCAAACTCATCGCCGCTAAAGCGGTAAACCCACCGTCTATCACCCAAACATTCGGGGTCGTTCGCGATCCGTTCCCGACGATCGCTCTCTTTCGCTGCTCCCGGCAGCTCCACCCCGCCTGAGTTGGGTCAAAGCCGGGGGCGATGAGAGCCGGGGACAAGGGCGTGGCTGCGAGATTTAATCGACGCGGAGGTTCAGAGTGGCTGTGGGATTAAAGCGCGGCACTTGTTCCGGCTTAAATCGTCTCCGGTTTTTCTCCGACTGACCAGGGTCCGGACGCCGGGAGCGGGCGGAGGCTGTGAGCGTCGGGAACGCATCTCAGCCGACCCAGGGCTGGGAGATAAAACGGAGGTTTACCGCTTGCGGCGATTTATCTCGCCGGGAGTCCGGGTGCTCAGGGGAGTGACGGTGACTCCCCTGAGACGTTCACGGGTGCCGGAGCTACATAAGCAGCGGGATATTGCGTGAACAGAACCGTCGCCGATCCTGCATAGATGATATTTATGACCGGGAGACAGTGTTTTTGCGCCGGGGAAGTGACTACAATACCCGCCTTTCGACCATTACAGAACACGACAAACTATGCGCCTGCACGCGAATCAACTTGAATTACTCAGCCCTGCCCGTGATACCGCCATCGCCCGCGAAGCCATTCTTCATGGCGCGGATGCGGTTTATATCGGCGGGCCTGGCTTTGGCGCACGCCACAACGCGGGGAACAGCCTGCAAGACCTGGCTGAACTTGTGCCGTTTGCCCACCGTTATGGGGCGAAGATCTTTGTCACTCTGAACACCATTCTGCATGACGACGAGCTGGAGCCTGCGCGCTCGATGATTATTGACCTCTACGAGGCCGGTATTGATGCGCTTATCGTTCAGGATATGGGCGTGCTGGAGATGGACTTGCCGCCGATTGAGCTGCACGCCAGTACCCAGTGTGACATTCGTAGCGTGGAAAAAGCGAAGTTTCTTTCTGATGCGGGCTTCTCGCAAATCGTGCTGGCGCGCGAGCTGAACCTGCAACAAATTGCCGCTATCCACCAGGATGTTGACGCGACGATTGAATTCTTTATCCACGGTGCGCTGTGCGTGGCGTATTCCGGGCAGTGTAATATTTCCCATGCCCAGACGGGGCGCAGCGCGAACCGCGGCGACTGTTCTCAGGCCTGCCGCCTGCCGTACACCCTGAAAGATGACCAGGGACGCGTGGTGGCTTACGAAAAACACCTGCTGTCGATGAAAGACAACGACCAGAGCGCCAACCTTGCGGCGCTGGTGGACGCGGGCGTGCGCTCCTTCAAGATTGAAGGCCGCTACAAAGATATGAGCTACGTGAAAAACATCACCGCTTATTATCGCCAACTGCTCGACGAGCTGATGGAAGGGCGCAGCGACCTGACCCGCGCCTCTGCGGGCGTGACCTCCCACTACTTTATTCCGTCGCCGGACAAGACTTTCCACCGCGGCAGCACCGATTACTTTGTTAACGAGCGTAAAATCGACATCGGCGCGTTCGACTCGCCGAAGTTCGTGGGCCTGCCGGTTGGCGAAGTGCTTAAGGTCAGCAAAGATCACCTCGACGTTAACACCACCGACACGTTAACCAACGGCGACGGTCTGAACGTGCTTATCAAGCGTGAAATTGTCGGCTTCCGCGCTAATACGGTGGAAAAAACCGGTAAAAATCAGTACCGTATCTGGCCAAATGAAATGCCGGATATGCTGAAGAAGCTGCGTGCAAATCATCCGCTCAACCGCAACCTGGACCATAACTGGCAGCAGGCGCTGCTGAAAACCTCCAGCGAACGTCGCGTGGCGGTGGATATTGAACTGAGCGGTCACCAGCAGCAGCTGGTGATGAAGGTGACCAGCGAAGAGGACGTCAGCGTTACGCAAACCCTCGACGGCCAGTTTGACGTTGCCAATAATCCGCAGAAAGCCTTCGACAGCCTGCGTGACGGCCTCACCAAACTCGGGCAGACCATGTATTCTTCCCGCGCGGTGAACATTATGCTGGCCGAAGCGCTGTTTGTGCCGAACGCCCAGCTCAACCAGCTGCGCCGCGATGCTATCGAGCAGCTAACCGAAGCGCGTCTGCAAAGCTATAAGCGCGGCAGCCGCAAACCGGTTAGCGTTCCGCCTCCGGTCTACCCGGACAGCCACCTCAGCTTCCTGGCAAACGTCTATAATCATAAGGCGCGTGAGTTCTATCACCGCTATGGCGTGCAGCTGATTGACGCCGCCTACGAGGCGCACGAAGAGAAGGGCGAAGTCCCGGTGATGATAACCAAACACTGCCTGCGCTTCGCCTTTAACCTGTGCCCGAAACAGGCAAAGGGGAACATCAAGAGCTGGAAGGCAACCCCGATGCAGCTGGTGCACGGTGACGAAGTGCTGACCCTGAAATTTGACTGCCGTCCGTGCGAAATGCACGTCATTGGCAAGATGAAAAACCACATTCTGAAAATGCCGCTGCCTGGAAGCGTAGTTGCCTCCATCAGCCCGGATGAGTTAATGAAAACGCTGCCGAGCAAGGCAAAACGTTAACCATTACCTGAATATTTCAAACCGCTCTGCGTGAGCGGTTTTTTTTAATCAAACTGCATTAATTTAAATATATTTAGTGACGGGCTGAATTATTACCCAATTAAATAGTAGCGCAATGAGTGTGAAACTTAACCAGTTGTTGCACGGCATTTAGACGCTTTGCGTCGTGCAAGGCTCAACTTCACGATTTTTCGTTATATCTCATTTTCTTAATACTGTTCTAAGATTTCTTTGTTAAATTCTTTCTATTGATTACCCGTTTAGCTAAACAGGGCGTACTCTTCTAATGTTGTGCTTTTATTTAAACAGCCTGCTTCATTATCCCGTCAGCTTTTGGCGTTCAGCGATTTAATAAGGAATCCACGTAATGAGTGATTTTCTGCCTTTTTCACGTCCGGCGTTAGGCGCGGAGGAAATTGCAGCGGTATCTGAGGTCTTGCTTTCCGGCTGGATAACCACCGGGCCAAAGAACCAGGCGCTTGAACAGGCATTTTGTGAGCTAACCGGCAATAAGCATGCGATTGCGGTCAGCTCCGCGACCGGCGGGATGCACGTCACCCTGATGGCTCTGGGGCTCCAGCCTGGCGATGAGGTTATCACTCCTTCTCTGACGTGGGTTTCCACGCTGAATATGATTGTGTTACTCGGCGCAGAGCCGGTGATGATTGACGTAGACAGAGACACGTTAATGGTCACCCCGGAAGCTATCGAAGCCGCTATTACGCCGCGTACTAAAGCCATCGTCCCGGTTCACTACGCGGGCGCGCCTGCCGATATCGACGCTATCCGCGCGATTGGCGAGCGCCACGGCATTCCGGTTATCGAAGATGCTGCTCACGCGGCTGGTACCGAATATAAAGGCAAACACGTCGGCTCTCAGGGCACCGCTATCTTCTCGTTCCATGCGATTAAAAACATGACCTGCGCGGAAGGCGGCCTGATCGTTACCGACAACGACGAATTTGCCAACCGTATCCGCAGCCTGAAGTTCCACGGGCTGGGCGTGGATGCGTTCGACCGCCAGACTCATGGCCGTGCGCCGCAGGCGGAAGTTATCTCTCCAGGCTATAAATACAACCTGGCGGACATCAACGCCGCCATCGCGCTGGTGCAGTTAGGCAAGCTGAAAGAGCTGAATGCCCGTCGCCACGAGATTGCCCAGCGCTATCTCAAAGAGCTGGCCGACACGCCGTTCCTGCCGCTTTCCGTGCCTGAGTGGCAGCATCGCCACGCCTGGCATCTGTTTATTATCCGCGTTGATGAAGCGGCCTGCGGTATTTCCCGCAGCGGCCTGATGGACGCCCTGAAACAGCGCGGCATCGGCACCGGTCTGCATTTCCGCGCCGCCCATACGCAAAAATATTACCGCGAACGCTACCCGCAGCTTCAACTGCCGAACAGCGAGTGGAACAGCGACAGGATCTGTTCGATCCCGCTGTTCCCGACCATGACTGATGACGACACCACGCGAGTGATCGCCGCATTACGTGAAATAGCAGGACTTTAAGATGATGACCCCGGCTCCAATCAAGAAAGTATCCATCGTAATCCCGGTCTACAACGAACAGGACAGCCTGCCTGAACTGCTGCGTCGTACCTCGGAGGCTTGCCAGAAGCTCAACCGTGATTATGAAATTCTGCTGGTCGATGACGGCAGCAGCGACGACTCCGCCGCGATGCTGACCCGCGCGGCAGAAGCGCCGGACAGCCACATTGTGGCAGTACTGTTGAACCGTAACTACGGCCAGCATTCGGCGATTATGGCGGGCTTTAGCCACGTTACCGGCGACCTTATCGTCACGCTGGACGCCGACCTGCAAAACCCGCCGGAAGAGATCCCTCGCCTGGTTGAGAAGGCCGACGAAGGCTATGACGTTGTCGGCACCGTTCGCCAGAACCGCCAGGACAGCTGGTTCCGCAAGCGCGCATCTAAAATGATCAACCACCTGATCCAGCGCACCACCGGCAAAGCGATGGGCGACTACGGCTGTATGCTGCGCGCCTACCGCCGCCACATTATCGACGCGATGCTGCACTGCCACGAGCGCAGCACCTTTATCCCTATCCTGGCGAACACCTTTGCCCGCCGGGCGATAGAAATCCCGGTGCACCACGACGAGCGCCAGTTCGGTGACTCGAAGTACAGCTTTATGCGCCTTATCAACCTGATGTATGACCTGATCACCTGCCTGACCACCACGCCGCTGCGTTTGCTGAGCGTAGTGGGCAGCATTATCGCGCTGTCCGGTTTCGGCCTCGCGGTGCTGCTGGTGGTGCTGCGTCTTGCCCTTGGCCCGCAGTGGGCTGCGGACGGGGTGTTTATGCTCTTTGCCGTACTGTTCACCTTCATTGGCGCTCAGTTTATCGGTATGGGGCTGCTGGGTGAGTACATCGGCCGTATCTATAACGACGTGCGCGCGCGCCCTCGTTACTTTATTCAACGCGTAGTTAGCAGTGAAACCGCATTATCTTCAGAGGAAAATCAATAATGAAAGCAGTTGTTTTTGCCTATCACGATATGGGCTGTGTGGGCGTTCGTGCCCTTGTTGAAGCTGGCTATGACATCGCGGCAATTTATACTCACCCGGATAACGCGGCTGAGAATAACTTCTTTGGTTCCGTTGCCCGCACTGCGGCAGAATTCGGTATCCCGGTTTTTGCGCCGGAAGACGTTAACCACCCGCTTTGGGTTGACCGTATCAAAGAAGCCCAGCCGGAAGTGATTTTCTCTTTCTACTATCGCAATCTGCTGAGCGAAGAGATCATCAACAGCGCATCCGTAGGCGCATTCAACCTGCACGGCTCCCTGCTGCCTAAATTCCGTGGCCGCGCGCCGCTGAACTGGGTGCTGGTGAAAGGTGAAACCGAAACCGGCGTTACCCTGCACCGCATGGTAAAACGCGCTGACGCGGGTGACATTGTTGCTCAGGAACGCGTGGCGATTGCCGCAGAAGATACCGCTCTGACCCTGCACCACAAGCTTTGCGAAACTGCAAAATCCCTGCTGGCCAGCGCGCTGCCGGTTATCAAAACCGGCCACTTCCCGCAGACCGCACAGGATGACAGCCAGGCAACCTATTTTGGTGGCCGTTCTCCAAAAGACGGCGCTATCAGCTGGGAAGGCAGCGCTGCCGAAGCCAACAACCTGGTGCGTGCGGTAACCGAGCCGTGGCCGGGCGCGTTCAGCTACGTGGGCGGCAGCAAGTTTATAGTCTGGAAAAGCCGCGTGCTGGACAGCAATAACGGCGCTAAAGCAGGCACCGTGCTCTCCGTTAGCCCGCTGGTTATTGCCTGCGGCACCGGCGCGCTGGAAATCGTGACCGGCCAGGCCGAAAACGGCGTTTACATGCAGGGCTCCCAGCTTGCTCAGTCCCTGGGCCTGGTCAACGGCGCTATCCTCAGCAGCAAACCGGTATCGGCGATCAAACGCCGCACCCGCGTGCTGATCCTCGGCGTGAACGGCTTTATCGGTAACCACCTGACCGAGCGCCTGCTGCGCGATGACAACTTCGAAATCTTCGGCCTCGACATCGGTTCCGACGCTATCTCCCGCTTTATCGGCAACGAGCGCTTCCACTTTGTGGAAGGGGATATCAGCATTCACTCCGAGTGGATCGAATACCACATTAAGAAATGCGACGTGGTTCTGCCGCTGGTTGCTATCGCAACGCCTATCGAATACACCCGCAACCCGCTGCGCGTATTCGAACTGGACTTCGAAGAGAACCTGAAAATCATCCGCGACTGCGTGAAATACAAAAAACGCATTATCTTCCCGTCAACTTCCGAAGTGTACGGCATGTGTACCGACGCCTCGTTTGACGAAGATAACTCCCCGCTGATCGTTGGCCCAATCAACAAACAGCGCTGGATTTACTCGGTGTCCAAACAGCTGCTGGACCGCGTAATCTGGGCATACGGCGAGAAAGAAGGGCTGCGCTTCACGCTGTTCCGTCCGTTCAACTGGATGGGGCCGCGCCTGGACAACCTGAACGCCGCGCGTATCGGCAGCTCCCGCGCCATCACTCAGCTGATCCTTAACCTGGTTGAAGGCTCGCCTATCAAGCTTATCGACGGCGGCAAGCAGAAGCGCTGCTTCACCGATATCGGCGACGGCATTGAAGCGCTGTTCCGCATCATCGAGAACAAAAACAGCAACTGTGACGGCCAGATTATCAACATTGGTAACCCGGACAACGAAGCAAGCATCAAACAGCTGGCAGAAATGCTGCTGGAAAGCTTCGAACGCCACCCGCTGCGTAGCCAGTTCCCGCCGTTTGCCGGTTTCCGCGAAGTGGAAAGCAGCGCCTATTACGGCAAAGGCTACCAGGACGTTGAGCACCGTAAGCCGAGCATCCGCAACGCGCAGCGCCTGCTGAGCTGGACCCCGGAAGTTCATATGGAGAAAACCATCGACGAAACGCTGGACTTCTTCCTGAAAACCGTTGAACTCACGGACCCTGCTTCATGAGAAAAGTCGGCCTGCGCATTGATGTCGACACCTGGCGAGGCACCCGAGAAGGGGTGCCAAACCTTCTGGAGACGCTAAGTTTACATTCGACTCAGGCAACTTTTTTCTTCAGCGTTGGGCCAGACAACATGGGGCGCCACCTGTGGCGCCTGATCAAGCCTAAGTTCCTGTGGAAGATGCTGCGCTCCAACGCGGCATCGCTCTACGGCTGGGACATTTTGCTGGCGGGCACCGCATGGCCGGGGCGCAATATCGGCGCCGGTAATGCCGCGGTGATTGCCGCAGCGGCTGACCACCATGAAGTTGGCCTTCACGCCTGGGACCACCATGCCTGGCAGGCCTGGGCGGGCGTCTGGGAGCGTGAAAAGCTCGAACAGCAGATCCGCCTCGGGCTTGAAGCGTTGCAGAAAATCATCGGCCAGCCGGTAAGCTGCTCGGCTGTCGCAGGCTGGCGTGCCGACCAGCGCGTAGTGCAGGCCAAATCCGCTTTCCCGTTCCAGTACAACAGCGACTGCCGCGGTACCGCGCCGTTTATTCCGGTGCTGGCAAACGGCAAGCAGGCGGCGGTGCAAATCCCCGTCACGCTGCCGACCTGGGACGAGGTTATCGGGACTGAGGTTAATAAAGAAAACTTTAATCGCTATATTCTGGATAAAATTCATCAGGATAGCGGTACACCGGTTTACACCATTCATGCTGAAGTTGAGGGCATGGTGATGCGAGAATCCTTTAGTGAATTGCTGGCGATGGCCGCCGCCGAAGGGGTGCAGTTCTGCCCGCTAAGCGAGCTGCTGCCGGACGATTTATCCACGCTGCCGAAAGGCAAAATTGTGCGCGGGACAATCCCAGGCCGGGAAGGCTGGCTGGGTTGCCAACAACTTATAGAGTCTTGAACCGATGAAATCAGCAAAATATGGAATGACCCTGCTGGTCTGTTTTGCCTTACTTTACCTGGTGCCGCTGGAGTTTCGTGCTCTGTGGCAGCCAGATGAGACGCGTTACGCGGAAATCAGCCGCGAAATGTTGTTCTCCGGTAACTGGATCGTCCCACATTTTCTCGACCTGCGTTATTTCGAAAAGCCGGTTGCGGGCTACTGGATCAATAACATTAGCCAGCTGATCTTCGGTCATAACAATTTTGGGGTGCGTTTTGGCTCGGTCTTCTCGATTACCCTGAGCGCGTTGCTGACCGTGTGGCTGGCGTTCCGCCTGTGGCGTGACAAAACCGTTGCCGTACTCTCCGGCGTGATTTTCCTTACCTGCCTGCTGGTTTACGGCATCGGCACCTATTCGGTGCTCGACCCGATGATAACCCTGTGGCTGACGGCGGCTATGTGCAGCTTCTGGCTGGCGAGTACGGCGAAAACCACCGGTGGCAGAATTGGCGGTTATGTGCTGCTTGGCATGGCCTGCGGCATGGGCGTGATGACCAAAGGTTTTCTGGCGCTTGCGGTGCCGGTGATCGGCGTGCTGCCTTGGGTTATTGCGCAAAAACGCTGGAAAGAAGTGCTGCTGTTCGGGCCGCTGGCGGTACTGAGCGCGATACTTATCACGCTGCCGTGGGCGCTGGCGATCGCCAAAGCCGAGCCGGACTTCTGGAACTACTTCTTTTGGGTGGAGCATATTCAGCGTTTCGCCGAGAAAGACGCCCAGCACAAAGCGCCGTTCTGGTATTACATTCCGTTCCTGATTGCCGGAAGCCTGCCGTGGCTCGCGCTGCTGCCGGGTGCTTTAAAGCGCGGCTGGCAGGAACGAAACGAGCAGAGCGGGGCGTTCTACCTGCTGGGCTGGGTGATTATGCCGCTGCTGTTCTTCAGCATCGCCAAAGGCAAGCTGCCGACCTATATCCTGCCGTGCTTTGCGCCGCTGGCTATCCTGATGGCTCGCCACGCCGTGCAGCTGGCTCGTACGGGGTCGAAGGTGCTGCGTATCAACGGCTGGATCAACATGCTGTTCGGCCTGATCTGCGTGATTATCGTCGGCTTCGTGCTTGCGCCGTGGGGCCTGGCTAAACACCCCGTGTTTGCCGCCAACGAAACCCTGAAAGTGGTGCTCGGCTGTCTGGCGTTCGCGGTTTGGGGAGGGGTAGGCCTGTTTACCCTTAACAACAGCTCACAACGTTGGTTCTGGGCGGCCCTTTGTCCGCTGGGCCTGGCGCTGCTGGTGGGCGCGGTTATTCCCGCTAAAGTGGTTAATTCTAAACAGCCTCAGGCGTTTATTCACCAGATGCACGCCCAGTTGGAAGACAGCCGCTATATCTTTACCAACAACGTCGGCATCGGGGCGGGTATTGCCTGGGAGATGAAGCGCAGCGACATCAACCTTTACGGGCAGCGCGGCGAAGTAAGCTACGGCCTTGACTATCCGGAAGGCAAAGGGCGTTTTGTCAGCTACGAACATTTCAACGACTGGCTGGCCGAGCACCGCAAAGAGGGCAAAGTTTCACTGCTATTGCTGCTGTCTAACAATAGCGACCTGAGCGACCTCAAATTGCCAACGCCTGACCACCGCGCAAACAGCGGCCGCTTCGTGTTGCTCGAGTACGATGAGCAGCCATGAATATCGCGCTGATTATTCTGGCCAGCCTGCTTAGCTGCGGTGGCCAGCTGTGCCAGAAGCAGGCCGCGCAGGGTGAAGGGCGTCGGCACCTGCTGACCTGGCTCGGGCTGAGCATTGTGCTGCTCGGGCTGGGGATGCTGGTCTGGCTGTTGGTCCTGCAACATGTTGAAGTCAGCATCGCTTACCCGATGCTGAGCCTGAACTTTATCTTTGTCACCCTGGCGGCGCGCTGGATCTGGAAAGAAAAAGTTTCGACGCACCACTGGATAGGCGTGGTGCTGATTATGCTCGGCATCATCGCTCTCGGAGGACACGCCTGATGGGTTATATCTGGGCGTTAATGAGCGTACTGCTGGTGAGCGGGGCGCAGCTCGCCATGAAGTGGGCAATGATTCAGTTTCCCGCCGCTTCTTTAAGTCTCGACTTTGCCTGGGCGGTACTTTCCGGCGGCTACGCGCTGTTTGCGTTGTTGTGCGGGCTGGCGGCTTATGCGTTCTCGATGGGCTGCTGGTATCTGGCGCTGCGGCGTATTCCGCTCAGCAAAGCTTATCCGCTGCTTAGCCTCAGCTACGTTCTGGTGTGGGTTTCCGCCATCAATCTGCCGTGGCTGAATGAGGCGTTCAGCCCTGAAAAGCTAATCGGCGTGGCGGCGATTTTCTTCGGTCTGGTACTGATTTGCCTGCCGCATAATTTGCGCCAAAAAAAGGAAAAGTAATGCGCTAAATGTTCAGGCAAACTGACGGCAATCAGATGAATACCGGATGCAGTATATGAACCCACATATCATTGAAGTGCCGTTAGAAAAGTCTTACCGCCTGATCAACCACGGCCCAACCGTTCTGGTCTCCGCCCATCACGATGGCGTGGACGACGTAATGACCGCAGCCTGGGCCTGTGCGCTGGATTTTACCCCTTCAAAACTGATGGTGGTGCTGGATAAAAGCACCGTCACTCGCACGTTAATTGAAAGCAGCAGCACCTTTGTGATTCAGGTGCCGTGTGCCGCCCAGCTGAACATGACCCACTTTCTCGGCACCCACAGCCTGAAAGAGATGCCCGACAAACTGCAACAGGCGGGCGTTGAGCTGTTTCATGCTCCAGGGCACAGCGCGCCGCTGGTGGCGGGCTGCACCGCCTGGATGGTTTGTAAACTGATCCCTGAACCGCATAACCACCAGGCGCACGACCTGTTTATCGGCGAAATTATTGGCGCATGGGCGGACGACCGCGTATTCCAGAATGACCGCTGGTCATTTGAAACCGCCGACCCGGCGTTCCGCAGCCTGCACTACATCGCGGGCGGCCACTTTTACGCTATCGGCGAGCCGCTGGTGGTGCCAAACGTGGAGGCATAATGAAAAGGATTGAGCTTCCCGCCGACGACTACCGCAAATTGCGGGACTTTATTACCGACTGGCTGGAGGACAAACACGACCTCCAGCTCGGGCAGTTTGAGGCAGAATTTTTCCTCGATGAACTGGTGAAGAAAATGGCTCCGGCTCTCTATAACAAAGGGCTGGACGACGCTCTGGCCGTGGCGCAAAGCAATATGCTGACGCTGGAAGAGCTGCTCGATTTAGAGAAGGTCATCGATTAGCCTGCTCCTTTGCTAACCAGGCGTTTATCGCCTGGTTAAATTGCCCCACGGCGCAGGCGCACTGTAGCCATAAATCTTCGATTTCTACTTCATCTACCACGGCTTCGCGGCAGGCCAGCTCCAGTTTACGGCAGGCGGCTTCGGCCCGTTCCGCCCCGCATATTTGTACCGCCCCGGAAATGCGATGCACGCAGCAGGCCAGCTCGGGCCAGTCCTGTAGGTTCAGCAGATCTTCGGCAAGGGTTAAATCCTCCTCGTTGCTTTGCAGCGTCAGGCCCAGCAGCTCTTTCAACATGCCGCCGTCGTGGCTGCTCATGGCCTGAAGTTTTTCGATGTTGACCAGTTTTTCAAGGCTTACCGGCTCCGCCTGTGCTTCCTGTTTGCTGTTCATCACGCCGGCGAGAATCGCCTCCAGCTGCGGGAGCTGGAGCGGCTTAAACAGGCAGTCATCCATACCCGCCAACATGCAGCGGGTGCGCTCTTCCGGCCAGGCGTTGGCCGTCAGTCCAAGAATAATCACCGGCGCGGCCTGGTGCTGGCGAATAAGCCGGGTGAGCGCCGGGCCGTCCATCCCCGGCATGCTGCAATCGGTTATCACCACGTCGAAGGCATTTTCCTGCCACAGCGCCCAGGCCTCTTCGCCGTCGCGAGCCTCGGTGACCCGGTGGCCGAGGTGAGCCAGTTGGCTGCGCAGCAGCAGCCGGTTTGCAGGGTGGTCGTCGACCGCCAGAATACTCAGCGGATAATGGCGCACCGCCTGCTGGTGACTCTCGGACTTCGTCTGCTCAGGCCGCCGTTGGCTTTGCGCCACGGGTACGGTAAAACTGACTTCGGTTCCGTGTCCGTGGAGGCTTTTCATCGAAATATTGCCGCCCATCATCTGCACCAGCTGGGCGCAAATCGCCAGTCCAAGCCCGGAGCCGCTTTGCCCGCGCCCGTTCTTAGCCTGCACCCACGGGGAGAAAATATTTTCCTGCTCCTCGGCGGTGATGCCTCTCCCGCTATCTACTACGCTTATCTTCAGCAGCACGCTGTCTGCCGGGCCGCTCTCCAGCGCCGCGATATCAACGTTAACGCAGCCCCGGTCGGTGAATTTAATCGCGTTGCTTACCAGGTTCGATAGCACCTGGCGAAAACGCAGCGGATCGATATACACCTGGTAAGGCAGAGGCGGGGATAAAATGCAGCGCAGCCGCAGGCTTTTTTGCCGCGCCAGCCCTTCGAATACGCGCACTACCGGCGGCAGCAGGTCGGTAGTTCTTACCCACTCCGGTGCCAGTTCCAGGCGGCCTGACTCAATCCTCGCCATATCGAGAATATCGCCGATTAGCCCCATCAGGGTGCGGGCAGACTCCCAGGCTACGTGAATCGGATCTTCCTCCTCCGGCAGCTTGCCGTTGGCTTTTACCGCCAGCTCCAGCAGGCCAATAATCGCGCTGACCGGGGTGCGGATTTCATGGCTCATGGTCGCCAGAAAAGTGCTCTTCGCCCGGTTTGCCTGCTCGGCTCGCTCGCGCTCTTCCGAGAGCGCCAGGGTCAGGGTTTCGTTGTACTCCAGCTGGGCCTGCAACTTCTGCTGCGCCAGCAGGCGCGCCCGGACTTCGCGATGCAGGTAATAGACCCAAATAAGCGAAGTCAGGATCAAGATGCCCGCTACGCTAAGCACCAGCCAGAACTGGGTTTTATACAACTCCCACGTATCCAGCCGAACGTCCGGTCGGGTTTGCCATTTGTTGATGATGCTGTTGATGTCGGCGGGGGAGATATTCTCCAGCGATTTATTCAGAATGCTGAGCAGCTCCGGCTGATCGCGGGAGACGGCGAAAGAGATCCCCGCCGTCTGGCCGCCAACGCGTCCGCCAATCTTCAGCCTGTCGCGGAAGTAGCGGTCAATCATGTAGCTGGCGCCAAACAGCGAGTGAATGGCAATATCGGCCTTGCCGTCATCGATCATTTGCATAGCAATGCTGGCATTGGCGGTTTCGATAAGGCGAATACCGGGATTAAGCTGTTGCAGTTCCGGGATCAGGCTGTTTTTGCTGACGATGGCAACGCGGGTGCCTGCCGGAAGCGGGGAGGCGTAGTTTTTTTCCTTTGCCTGAACCATCACGAATGGCGATGTGAAATAAGCACGAGAAAACAGCAGGTTCTGGTTCCGCTCTTCGCTGTGGCTGACCGCGCCGATAAACATCGCCTTTTTATCCGTAAGCTGGTGCTCCATCGCGCTGACGGAATCCGCTGAAACCGGCTCAAAATGCAGGCCGGTACGCAGCCTGATTAACCGTAAAATATCATCCGTTACGCCATAAAAATTGCCGTTGGCGTCGATCATGGTAAAGGGTGCATAAAAGGCGTTTACCGACACTTTTACCGTCGGGTGTCGTGCAAGCCACTTCTTTTCCGCCCCGGAAAACTCCACCTGCTTGCTGACGCGCCAGAGGTTAGCCCGCTCGCTCCACTGCTGGAGGATCACCTGATGCTGAATGCGTGGAATGGACTCCAGGGCACGATTCACCGCCCGCATCAGCGGCAGATCTTCGCTACGCAATACAAAATGACTGCCGGTTTCCCGCTCGGGGTAGACCCGCTGGAAAGCGAGAAAATGCGAGTAATTACGCTCGAGCAAATAGGAGGTGGTCACCAGGTTGCCGATGTAAAAATCATTTTCCTCAAAGGCAACCGAGGCCATGGCCTGTTCGTCGGTAGAAAAATGGCGGATGATCACGCCGGGAAAATTTTGCTCTATCCAGCTGTCGTCCACGTACCAGCGGGCAATCGCCAGCCGCATGCCCGGCCGGTAGCGGAAGGGCGCGACATTGCTGCTTTTTCTGTGAACCAGTACCGGGTGGTCGCTAATAAAGTTGCCGGATGTGGCAAACTTTGAATGCTGAGGCAGCACTTTACCCGAAGGGTCGGCAACCATATCTACTTTGTGCTGCGCCAGCGCGCTTAGCGCCGCCTCGCGGTCGGCAAACATCTGCACGTTGACGCGCAGACCCAGGTATTGTGCTATCAGGTGGATGTAGTCGGCTATCATCCCCTCATAGCGACTGTTTCCCGTATACAGGTAAAGCGGTGGGATTTCGGGCTGCCAGACCGCAACGTGCAGCTCGCGCTTGTTCCCCAGCCAGCGCCAGTCCTTGTCGTCGAGGGTAAAGGCTTTGGGCTGGTAGCTTTCACGGCTCAGGATATGCAGGCGCTCCGGTTCTGCGGAGCGTTCGGCCTGCGCCGGAGGGAGGATTAACAAGCTAAGCAGCAGGAGAAAAAAATTGAACATCGGTTTAATCCAGGCTGTGGCGGCGGGCAAAATCAATCAGCTCGAGGGTGCTGCTGACCTGAAGCTTGGTCATGATGCGGGTTTTATAGGTGCTGACCGTTTTGTTACTGATGTGCATTTTGTCGGAGATATCCATGATTTTTACCCCCCGGCTCAGGTAACAAAGCACCTGTAGCTCGCGGTTGGACAGTCTTTTTACGGCCTCAACTTCGCTCGCAGGTCGGGTGTTTTTCGCGCTGGCCTGGCGGCGTAGCGGAAAGTAACCATAGCCGCGCTCTACGGCACGTACCGCATCCTGTAATTCGTCCAGATTATTGCCCTTGCCGACAAAACCATCCGCGCCGCTGTTCATGCAGCGGCTTAAATAATGCTCGTCATCGCGCCCGGTTAGCACTAATAGGCGGCCAGAGAAGTCGTGGTTTCTTAATTTTTCTATTAATTCCACGCCGCTCAATCCGGGAATATCTAAATCCACGACGACAATTTCGGGGTTTAATTTTTGAATTAATTTAAATGCCTCCGAGCCGTCGCCGGATTCGGCAAGGATTTGATGACCGTCTTTTTCCAGCAGCATGCGAATAGCCAGACGCGCCATCGGATGGTCGTCTATTATCAACAGGGTCGCCATTATTCTTCCTCGAGTTTGTTTTCTTTATAAAGGCTGACATAAAATGGCCGTTTATATCAACAGATAAAATAATGCATACTTTTCTTGTCGTCCTTTGTCGATTGTTAATGCTGCCCGCCATTCGCGCTGGGTGCGGGGCTGTTGCGGCTCAGCAAGGTGTGTTTGTAGTCCTGGGATGACAGAAATTGATGACTTTGATGACAATGCTCTGACGCCATTCTGAATGTTTAATTATTTGGTGGGCGTATAGTGAGTTCCACAAGGCGGGAATATATCGGAGCGTATATTTACCAAGCTTACCGCAAAGGATTTGCGACTGGTTCATGCAGCGCGGAATAATGATTGAATAACCTTTTATACTTACTTGGTGTTAATTGATACTCGCAGCGTGGCCCGCTTTGCTAATTAACTACAGGAATGACCGGTAACTCACCGCCTTTTCTTTAAAGAAAAGTTTTGAATGCGCATCTTTCATAAACCAATACGGTTATGCAGGAAGGTTAATACGGTGTCCGGCGTTGAACTTCATTTATTCACAGGAATCATGTTTTATGAAAAAGCAATTACACGCTCTGGCATTACTTTCCGTTATCAGCGGTGCGGCAGTTTCAACGGCTAACGCAGCCGACGGCACCATTCAGTTTAACGGTGAAATCATCGATGCAGCCTGCACCGTCTCTCCGGCAAGCGCCAGCCAGACCGTTACTCTGGGTCAGGTAAGCGATAAAGCGTTTGCCGCGCAGGGCGACACCGCTGGCGCAACGGCCTTCCAGATTGACCTGACCAGCTGCCCGGCGACCGTCACCAGCGCTACCGTGAAGTTCGACGGTACAGCATACCAGGGCGACAACTCCGCGCTGGAACTGACCCAGGCTCCGGGCGTGGCTACCGGCGTAGGCATTCAGATCCGCAATGCGGACAACTCCGTGCTGCCGCTGTTCACGCCTTCCCAGAGCATCGCACTGGCTCAGACAGGCACCAACACGCTGAAATTCAACGCGGCCTATGTGGCTAAAGCGGCAACCGTGACCGCAGGTCCGGCCAACGCCACCGCAACGTTCAGCGTGGTTTACAACTGATTGCTCTAAGCAATTACTCCAGCCGGCCTGCGGGTCGGCTTTTTTTCCCTCTCTCTGGAGTCTCTATTGTGAAGACAAAACTCTCTTCTCTGCTGTTAGCAGGCTTACTCGCAGGAAGCGGTATTGCTCACGCTGGCGTTGTCGTTGGCGGCACGCGAGTTATTTACGACGGTGAGAAAAAAGAAGCGGCAATCGGTATCGACAACCCGGACGCCTCTCCGTACCTGATTCAGTCGTGGGTGGAAAACGAAGCGGGCAATAGCGATAAGCGCAGCTTTATCGTCACGCCGCCGCTGTTCCGCCTCGACGCCAAACAAAAGAACACCCTGCGTATCATGCAGGCCGGTGCCGGTTTGCCAGCGGACCGTGAAACGCTGTTCTGGCTGAACATAAAGTCTATTCCGGCGACCGATGCTTCGGCGGCTGAAAACACCTTACAGCTGGCAATTAATACCCGCATCAAGCTGATTTATCGCCCGGCGGCGCTGAAGGGTGAAACGCCGGAAAACGCCAGCGGCCAGCTTAAATGGGCGCGCCAGGGCCAGGCTCTGTCCGTAACCAACCCGACGCCTTATTACATCAATTTCCAGTCGGTCAGCATCGGCGGCCGTCAGCTCGACAAGGCCACTTACGTTGCGCCGCGCTCCTCGGCCCGTATTGAACTGCCGGCAGACGCGCGCGGCAGCCAGGTTGAATGGAAAGTCATCAGCGACTACGGCGCCGTTGGCGCAGTCCACAAAGCCTCTCTTTAAAGAATCGAATCCGCTGGAATAAAATTATGCCCTTTTTTGCTTGCTCCGGAAAAACGCGGCCAACCTTACTGGCTACCACTATCGCACTGCTCCTGTCTTCGCTTGCGGTTGAGGCAAAGGATTACTTTAATCCCGCGCTGCTTCAGCACACCGGCGAAGGCGGCACCGCACCCGATCTCTCGGCGTTTGAAAACGGCGGTCAGCTTCCGGGCAGCTACCCGGTGGACATCTACCTCAACGGCGAGCAGGTAGACAGCAAGGCGGTAACGTTTTTCCAGACCGCAGATAAGGGTCTGCAGCCGTGCCTGACCGTGGCCGATCTGGCGCAGTACGGCGTGCGCGTGGATTTATATCCAGAACTGCAAGTGGCGGGTGAAAACTGCGCTTCGCTTGCGGCCATTCCCGAGGGCAGCGCCGAGTTCGTTTTCAGCGCCCAGCGCCTTGACCTTTCTATTCCTCAGGCGGCAGTTAGCCCGCGCATTCGCGGCTATGTCCCGCCTTCGCAGTGGGATGAGGGGATTAATGCTGCCCTGCTGAACTACAGCTTTAGCGGCATGAGCGAGCTGGAAGGCCAGCGCGGCGGTTCGGGCGGTAGCCAGTATCTGAACCTGAGGCCGGGTATTAACCTTGGCCCGTGGCGCCTGCGCAACTACTCAACCTGGTCACGCAGCAACGGCGAGAATGATAAATGGAGCACGGTTTACAGCTATGCCCAGCGCAGCATCGTGCCGTTCAAAAGCCAGCTTACGCTGGGCGAAAGCCTCGCGCCGTCGGACGTATTCGACAGCGTGCCGTTTCGCGGCGCACAGCTGGCTTCCGATGACGAAATGCTGCCGGAAAGCCAGCGCGGTTATGCCCCGGTGGTGCGCGGCATCGCACGGAGCAACAGCGCGCAGGTTATCATTCGCCAGAACGGGTATGTCATTTACCAGACCACGGTGCCGGCAGGCCCGTTCGAAATTACCGATATGTTCCCGACCGGGGGCAGCGGCGACCTGTACGTCACGGTAAAAGAAGCGGACGGTAGCGAGCAGAGCATGGTGGTGCCTTTTGCCTCCTTGCCGGTATTGCAGCGCGAAGGGCGGCTGCGCTTTAGCCTGACCGGCGGCCAGTACCGCACATACGACAGCAGCGTTGAAAAAACCATGTTTGGGCAGGGCACCGCAATTTATGGCGTCGGCAAAGGCATGACGATATACGGCGGCGCGCAGCTGGCTGAGCATTACCGCTCGTTTGCCGCAGGCGTCGGGCAGAACCTCGGCGTTATCGGCGCTATTTCCGCCGACGTAACGCAATCCTGGGGCCAGCCGAAGGAGCAGGAAGCCAGCCAGGGGCAGTCGTGGCGCGTGCGCTACAGTAAAAGCCTCGCCGAGACGGGAACCCACGTCGCCATTGCCGGTTATCGCTACTCCACCGAGGGCTTTGCTTCGCTGTCGGACGTGCTGGAAACTTATCGTGATAATCCGTACACCCTGAGAAACGACAGAAAACGTAACCGGGCGGAACTGACGCTGAGCCAGGATCTCGGTGACGAACGCGGCTATTTATCCGTCGGCGCGATTAGCGAGGATTACTGGAATGGCGCACGCAAAACCTCCTCCTGGAGCGTGGGCTACAACAACAGCTGGAACGGCGTCAGCTATAGCCTCAACTATGCCCTGAATCGCAATACCTCCCAGGCCGGAGCGGCGACGGAGTACGGCAAAACCTACGATCTTGACCAGGTTGTCTCGCTGAATATCAGCCTGCCGCTTGGCCGCTGGCTGAGCAACAGCTACGCCAGCTACGGCATTAGCAGCAGCAAGTCCCGCGGCACGGTGAATACCGTCGGCCTGAACGGCACTGCGCTGGAAGGTAATAACCTTAACTGGAACGTGACCCAGGGCTATGCCTCGCGCGAGCGCGAAAATTCAGGCTACACCAGCCTTAACTATCGCGGCACCTACGGGGAAGTTAACGGCGGCTACAGCTACGCCAGCGGGCAGCGCAACCTGAACTACGGCGTGCAGGGTTCAATTGTGGCACATGCGGACGGAGTCACTGCCGGGCAGCAGCTTGGCGAAACATTTGGCCTGGTCAAAGTGCCGGGGGCTTCCGGCGTGGCGGTGAATAACCAGACCGGCGTGAAAACCGACTATCGTGGTTACGCCCTGGTGCCGAACTTAATGCCGTACCGCCATAACGACGTCACGTTGAGTACCGAAAGCCTGAAAGAAAACGTCGATCTTGAGCAAACCAACCGTAGCGTGGTGCCTACTCGCGGAGCCGTAGTGCGCGCCGATTACCGCGCCCAGGTCGGCCTGCGCGTGTTAATGACCCTGATTCGCGCGAACGGCAAAGCCGTCCCGTTTGGCGCTACGGTCGCCAATGAAGCCGAGCGCAGCGGCGGCAGCGGTATCGTCGGCGACGGCGGCCAGGTCTATCTCGCCGGTTTACAGCCTAAAGGCACGCTGCTGGTGCAGTGGGGCAAAGGAGCAGATAGCCGGTGCCGGGTCAGCTACAGCCTTAATCATGACGAGGCGACTGCGGCTATTGCCTCCCTTGACGCACAGTGTCGCTAAGCGCGGCTTCGGATAAGAGATAACGATGAACAGATTAATTAAAAAAGCATTTCGCCCGCGCCTGCTCACCTGCGCGCTGCTGCTGGTTGCCTCAAAAGGCGCGCTGGCAACCTGCTCGTTTATGGATAGCCGCTTCGGGCCTAACGACTCGGTTGCGCTGGACTGGGGCACGATAGTCGTCCAGCGGGATACGCCGGTGGGCACGGTCGTAGCCAGGCTCGGTGACTCTACGCTCGGCGGGCGTAATAATTTTCTGCAATGCAACGCCAGCGGCTTTACCACCCAATGGGCAGTAGGGCCAGGATTTGCACCGGTAGCTTATGGCGGACAAACTCTGTACCAGTCAGGCGTACCGGGGCTGGCATTTCGTATTGTGACATCAGGAGCGGGCTCTACTGCCGGGCGCTACGGCACCGGCCCGCTGCCGCGGCAGATCACTAATATGGCCTGTAATACCGGGACAGGATGGTGGCGTCTGTGCGGCGGCACATGGGGCGGGATGAGCCTTCAGCTGGTCAAAATTTCCCCGATAACGGGGTCCGGGCCGATGACTGCGGGGTCGATCGTTCAGGCGCTGGTGGTGGGCGACACCAATGTTATTGATTACACCATCGGCAGCGGTGTAATTCAGACGGTTGCCTGCTCGGTAAGCAACAGCAATATCAGCGTGACGATGGGCAAAGCGAAAAACACCGACTTCGGCACCCCCGGCAGCACCAGCGGCGATGCCGATTTCGCTATCGACCTGAACTGTGACGCTTCCACCCACATTAATCTCACCCTTGCGCCGGGCAATGCGGGCGCGGCGGATGCGGCTAAGGGCATTCTTAATATCGACAATTCGGGCGCGGGGAAAACCGCCAGCGGCGTTGGCGTGCAGGTTATGTATAACAACGCGCCCCTTGCTCTGAACAGCAGAATTGCGGTTGCCACTACGGCGGCAGACGGCACTTATGCTATTCCACTCAAGGCTCGCTATTACCAGACGCAGCCCGCCGTTACGCCGGGAATAGCCAACGCCAACGCCACTTTTACGCTGACATATCAGTAGAGCCAGGCCGCAAATATGAAAACATTATTCAGCAAAGTTATCTGGGGCGGCGTATTGCTGCTTGGGGCGGAAAAAAGCGTCCAGGCAAGCTGCACCTTTATGGACGGCCGTTTCAGCGCCAATGATTCGGTTACGCTCGATTTCGGGCATGTTGTGGTGCAGCGGGATGCGCCCGTTGGCAGCGTGGTGGCGACGGCCATTGATACCCGTCTCGGCAGTCGCGACAGCTTTATTCAGTGCGACAGTCCAGGATTTGTCACCCGCTGGGCGCTGGGCAACGGGGGATTTATGCCGGTGAACTATAACGGTCAGACGCTTTATCAGTCCGGGGTGCCGGGTCTGGCGTTTCGCGTGGTGACCAGCGGGGCGGGATCAACGACCTGGCGCTACGGCACCGGGCCTTTGCCGCGTCAGATCTCCAACACTTCCTGTACCTGGTCCGGCACCTGGTGGCGTCTGTGCGGCGGAACCTGGGGCAACTACCGGCTACAACTGGTAAAAATTGCCCCGGTTACCGGCTCAGGCCCTATTACTATCGGCTCCATCACTCAGGCACTGGTGGTGGGTGAAACCAATATCATGGACTACCGCATAGGTAGCGGAAGCGTGCAAACCGTAGCCTGTTCGGTGCTGAACAGCTCGATTACCGTGAGAATGGGCAAGGCGAAAAATACCGATTTCTCCGGGCCGGGCAGCACCAGCGGCGACGCCGATTTTGCCATCAAGCTGAACTGCGATGCCGAAACGAAGATAAAGCTGACGCTTGCGCCGGGAAGCGGCGGGGCGCAGAACAGCAGCCTGGGTATTCTTAATCTGGATGCTGCTCAGGCGGGACAAACGGCTACCGGAGTGGGTATCCAGGTGCTGTATAACGACACGCCGCTTGAGCTGGGTACGATGGTGAGCATTGCCACCACCAGCGTCGATGGCGCTTATTCGCTCCCGCTTGTGGCGCGTTATTACCAGACCGGGGCGAAGGTCACGCCGGGCAGAGCCGATGCTAACGCCACCTTCACTATGACTTATCAGTAAGCGCGGCTCAGGCGAGATTATTGCGTTTGGCAAACTCGATCATCTCCAGCGTTTTACTGAAGCCGAGCTTGGCCATAATGCGGCGTTTATAGGTGCTGATGGATTTATTGCTGACGTGCAATTGCGCGGCGATATCAATCAGCATCTCGCCGCGAGAGATAAGCCCCAGCACTTCAAGCTCGCGGTTGGACAGCGTACCGAGCAGCTCGCTTTCAGATTGAACTCCGGCCGATGTATTCACCGCCTGCGGCCGCTGAGGGAAGAACTCGTAGCCGCTGATAATAGCTTTGAAGGCGTCAACCAGCTGATCGAGATGGTTATTCTTGCTGATAAACCCGTTTGCTCCGGCGCGGCGGGCGCGATCCACAAAGTGGCTATCGTTATGGCCCGTGAGCACCAGAATGCCGCCGTTAAATCCCTGCTGGCGCAGTCGTTTAATCACGTCCAGCCCGTTAGGCGGCGGGATTTCGATGTCGATAACCACCAGATCTACTCCGGCGTTACCGCTGAGGGCGTTAATCGCGTCGCGGCCGTTATCGCTGATGCCAACCACTTCGTAGCCGTTATTCGCCGCCACCACTTTGACGGCAAGCTGCGAAACAGGATGATCGTCGACGATATAAATCTTACTCATATAAGGGCGGCCCGAAGGTTAGGTATCAACTGGTTATGGCAGTATAGCAACCTGGCGTAGCGTATTCTCCAGCTGTTTTACCAGCCGTTCGCAGTCTGCGATTAAAGCGTTAATCGCCTCACTATCTCGCGCCTGCGCAGCGGCCTCTATTTTCCCGCAGATTTCGGACAGCCCGGCGGCATCCGCCAGCCGTGCGCTTCCGGCCAGGCGATGAGCGCTGTTTTTAGCCCGGATGAAATCTCCACCGGCAAGGGCGCTATTTAGCGCGGTTATATCAAGCTGGTTTTGCTCAATTATAGTGTTAACCAGGGCTTGAAAAGCCCCCGGCTGTGAACCCGCAAGCTTGTTAAGAGAAAGCAGCGCTCGCGGTGGATGTTCGCCGATGTTCTCAGCTGATTCATCGATGCGGGAAAGCAGCGTTGCCAGTTCCACCGGTTTAAACAGGCAGTCGGTCATCCCTGCCTGTATTGCCCGGTCGCGTACCTGCTGCTCTGCCATGGCGGTCAGGCCGAACATCGGTTGGGGCTTGCTTCCCGCCAGCCGCTCTTTTTCCCGCAGCTGGCGCACCAGCTCAAAGCCGCTAAAGTCCGGCATGTTGCAGTCGGTGATGACGATATCAAACGGCGGCTGTTCCGCTTCCCAAAGCCGCAGTGCCTGAGCGCCGTTTTCCGCCGCCACGCCGGTATGGCCTGCAAATTCAAGCTGCTGCACCAGCAGTAAACGGTTTGCCGGATGGTCGTCAACAACCAGAATTTTGCGTGAGTGTGAGGCGCTCAGGCTGGCTCCGGGTTGACTCCTGTCCTGTTCAGGAGGCGCTATCGGAGCCGAGAAACGGAAGATAAACGTGATGCCTTCGCCCGGCGTGCTCTCAACCTCCAGGCTTCCGTGCAGTAGATCTGCCAGCTGGCGGCAGATACTTAATCCCAGACCGCTGCCGTGGTGCGCCCGCCGCGCGGCGTCCAGTTGAACAAAAGGTTCGAAAATAGCTTTTTGCTGCTCTTCGCTCATTCCCACGCCGCTATCGCAGACTTCCAGCACATAATCGCCTTTCTTACCAGGCTGCTTGTTGGCCTGATAGATAATGATTTCCACCTCGCCCCGGGCGGTAAATTTGATGGCGTTGCTCACCAGGTTAGAAACGATCTGTTTGAGCATAACCGGGTCGAACAGAATCAGGTCGTCCTGCACTTCAACACTTGTATGTAGCGAAAGCTGCTTCTCTTCCGCGCTGTAGCGGAACAGGGTGCTGATGCTGTTAATCATCTCGCTCAGAGAAAGCGGCACGCTGCGTACCGTAAAAGTGCCGGACTCGATTTTTGCCATATCGAGAATATCGCCCACCAGCATCAATAATGATTTCGAGGACTCATAGGCGACGGCGATGTTATTACGCCGCTGTTCCGGCGAGCTGCGCCCGGCATTCTCCAGCTCCAGCAGGCCTATCAGGGCGTTCATCGGGGTACGTATTTCATGGCTCATCTGCGCCAGAAACTGGCTTTTTGACTCGCTGGCTTTTTGTAACTGCGCCTGAGAAGCCTGAAGCTCGTTTTGCAGCGCCCGCTGGGTTGCGAGGGTGCGTTTAAGCAGGCGATTGCGCCAGAAGTAGAACACCAGCAGCATCGCGGCCAGGCTGATGAGAACAATTGCGCTCATAATCCCGGTGCGGTAATGGCCCCAGACCTCAAAGCGCTCCAGCGCGTAGCGCATTTGCCAGCCGCTAAGGTGCTCCTCCATTTCCTGGGGCGGCACTCGCTCCAGAGCTTTGTCGATTATCGACAGCAGCGCGCGGTTTTGCTCGCCGGAGGCCATCGCCAGCCGCAGCGGGGGGACGGGCACCGTTATGGCGATACGGAATCGATCTTCGAGATAGCTTTTCAGCACGAAGCTGGCAGCGGTTTGCGGCACGATGGCGCCGTCGAGATTATGAATGAACAGGGCGAGGGCGGTTTCCAGCGAGAAGTCCTGCTCGACAAACTCGACCTGCGGAAACCGCCTGCGTAAATCCGGGAGATAATAACTGCCGGTAAATACCGCCACCTTTTTACCGTTCATTCCGGCGAGCGAGTTTATGGCGGGGAAATTTTTGCGGGTGACCAGCACCCAGTCGGTTACCTGAATCGGGCGGGTATAGATAAGCCCGGCATCAGGCCCCGTTGCGGAGGCATCGGCGGCGGCAATTAACGAGTTGGGATCTTTTTTAAGCTGTTCGCGCATCTCCACCAGATTATTGAAGGGATGCCAGGTAAAACGTAGCCCGATTTGCCTGCCGATGCTGTTCAGCAGCGCCACGGCGTAACCGCTTTGCTTGCCTTCCTGATTTATAAAGGTCAGCGGAATATGAGTATTGACCACCAGAACCGGCACCACCGGATGAGCGGCAACCCAGTCTTGCTCTTGCTGGGTCAGCCCGAGAGGGTTAGCCATGCCAGGTGAGGCAGAGGGCGCTGGTTGAGCATGCAGCACGGAGGCGATGCAGAGCAGGCAGAGGCTAATCAGGCGCAGAACAGCGGTCAGCCGCATCGTGGCGTTCCCTTCGGTGGCTTTTGGGCTTAGATGTCAGTCAATATAGCTGTAAAAACAGAGATTAATAAGCGACTCGTCGGCTGTTTAACTCATCAAAGATGCTGGCGGCGATGGCCTCGGGGGCGGCCATAGAAAATATCTGCACATCGCCTGACAATAGATATGCCTCAAAACGCTGGCTGAATTTCGCGATTTCGCTTTCTCTTTTCAGGCCGAAGCCCCGCTGTAGCTGGCGCTCGACAATACAGTTAACAGCCTGCTGATAATCGCGGGACGGCATCAGCAGCACCGAGGTGCCGCTTTCTGCGACTCGTTTTCTGTTCCGCTCCACGATGTCGGGGCGGATATCGGTTGCCAGAAATCCTGAGGAAAGGATAAAGACGCTATCAGCTTCGGCTTCTTCCAGCAGCGTCTCCAGCAGTTTTGCATTCTCCAGGAGATAGCTTTCATAGCCGTTAAGGGCGATAAATTCGCGGATGTTCAGGATTCGCTCACAGAACTCGTCGTCGAGATCGACTTTTGCATAGCCGAGGCGAGCCGCCAGAAATTTACCCACGGTACTTTTGCCCGCGCCGCCGGGGCCAATAAGAAAAACAAAATCTGCCATCTGCCTTCTCGCTTATTTATCCTCTCCCTGAATGCTATTGGATAAAAGAAAGGGGCACAATGTGCCCCTTTTCAGAATGTGGACGAAGAAAGATTATTACTGGTTAACCGGCACAACCGCGCCGTGGTATTTCTCTTTGATCCAGTCCTGAATCTCTTTAGAGTGCAGGACTTTTACCAGTTCTACGACGTCATGTTTCTTCACGTCCGCGCTGTGCACGGTGATGATATTGGCGTACGGGTTGCCTTCGGTGCTTTCAACCGCAATCGGATCTTTGATTGGGTTCAGGCCCGCGTCCAGCGCGTAGTTGGCGTTGATAACAACCGCGTCGCCTTCGTCATTGGCATACATCTGCGGCAGCAGGGCGGCTTCGATATCAGCCTTAAATTGCAGGTGTTTTGGGTTAGTTGCGATATCGGTAATGCGCGCGTTAACCGGCTTGATGCCCGGTTTCAGGGTGATAACGCCTTCGCGCTGGAAGATAGCCAGAATTCGGCCTTCTTCGGCAACCGAGTCACGCATAATGACTTTCCCGTTTTGCGGCAGGTCTTTCAGGCTTTTATATTTCTTTGAATAAATACCAATCGGCTCAACGTGGATCGCCCCGGCGCTGACGAAATCGTAGTTTTTATCGCCTTTATGATCCTGTAATACCGAGTCAAGGTACGGCTGATGCTGAAAATAGTTGGCGTCAATTTCACGCTCCGCCAGGGCGGTGTTCGGCAGAATGTAGTCCTGGAAGGTCTTAATCTCCAGGTCGATACCTTCTTTCGCAAGGATTGGCTTCGCCTGCTCCAGAATTTCCGCATGCGGCACGTTAGACGCGCCAACAATCAGCTTTTCTGCCGCATTGGCATGCAGGCTCAGCGCGGTCAGAGAAGCCAGAGCTAACATCATAAATTGTTTTTTCATTATCCCGTCCAGTAGTGATTAATTATAAAAAGCATTGCCGTGGAACTCCGGCAGGCAGATAGCGCGCCTGACTGCCGAAAGATGAATCTCTGCTAGCGCTTATCCAGCAGAGTGGTAATACGGTCGCCGATAAACTGAATAATAAAAACGATGGCCAGTATCATGCCGGTTGCCACTAAGGTGACGTCGTTGTGGTTGCGCTGGAAACCTTCCAGATAGGCGAGGTTGCCGAGGCCGCCCGCGCCGATAACGCCCGCCATCGCGCTGTAGCTGACCAGCGCAATCAGGGTGACGGTAATCCCGGACACCAGCGCCGGAGAGGACTCGGGCAGCAATACGCGGAAGATAAGCGTGTGGGTTTTGGCCCCCATGGAGCGCGTAGCCTCGATAACGCCTTTGTCGACTTCGCGCAGGGCAATTTCAACCAGCCTTGCATAGAAGGGCGCGGCGCCCACAATCAGCGCCGGAAGCGCGGCGTTGGTGCCGAGAATGGTGCCGACCAGCGTTTTGGTAAACGGGATCAGCAGCACTATCAGAATGATAAAAGGAATCGAACGGAAGACGTTTACCAGCACCGTGACAACCGAATAAACCAGCCGGTTTTGCAGCAGCTGGCCGCGAGAAGTTAAGAACAGCAGTACGCCGAGTGCGATGCCCAACACCAGCGTCGCCAGCCCGGACCAGGCCGTCATATAAAGGGTTTCGCCGGTTGCGGCCCACAGCTTATCGAGGTTTAAATGCGGGAATAATTGCTCAGGCATGTTGAATAACCTCGGTTTCTACCCGCTTTTGATTCAGGTATTGCACAATATTGTCCAGCTGGCTGGCCTCTTCAAAATGGACATAAAGCTCGCCAAACGAGCCGTCCACCGTTTGGGTAATTTTGCCGTGCAGGATATTCAGCGCGAGGTTGAAGTGCTGAATGACTTCGGCAACCACCGGCTGCTGAGCCTGGCCGCCGGGGAAAATAAGCTTCAGGATGCTGCCGCTTAACCCCTGAACCCACTGCGGGTTGAACGGGCTGCCGCCTTCGCCGTGGTGGGAAACCTGGCGGACAAAGGTTTGTGTTATCGGCTGTTGAGGATGAGTGAACACGTCCAGCACCGCGCCTTCTTCGACGATTTTGCCGTTTTCCATTACCGCGACGCGCTGGCAAATTTTGCGTACTACGTGCATTTCATGAGTGATAAGCACGATGGTTAATTTGAGCTGGCCATTGATGTCGAGCAGCAGGTCGAGAATGGCGTCGGTGGTTTGTGGATCTAATGCGGATGTTGCTTCATCGCACAGCAAAACCTCCGGATTATTAGCCAGCGCACGGGCAATGCCGACGCGCTGTTTCTGGCCGCCGCTGAGCTGGGAAGGGTAGGCGCCTTCTCGTCCTTCCAGGCCAACCAGCTTGACCAGTTCGCCAACGCGTTGCTTAATCTGGCGTTTATTCACCCCGGCAATTTGCATCGGGAAGGCAATATTCTCAGCCACCGTGCGCGACCACAGTAAATTAAAATGCTGAAACACCATGCTGACTTTTAAACGCGCCTGGCGAAGCGCTTCGCTGCTGGCGTTGGCGATATCCTGACCGGCAATAAAAATAGAACCGGAAGAGGGCGCTTCGAGGCCGTTTAATAACCTTATTAAGGTGCTCTTACCCGCGCCGCTATAGCCGATAATGCCGTAAATCTGGCCTTTTTCGACAGTGAGGCTAATATTTTCCACGGCTGTAATATCGCCGTTTTTCCCGGCAAATATTTTCGACACGCCCGATAGAACGATCATTATTACCTTTCCTTAACTGCTTAAAACTTCCGCCTTCCGGCAGCATAATCCGCTGTGAATGGCCGATAGTGGGCTTTGTCCTGCGAGCTTAATCGCCGTTGTTTAGCCGATACTACCTGCTAACGTGCTATCCCAGAAGAATATAAAAACATGAGTTATAGCGATAAGGCATATAGCAATGCCGGGCGTTCCTGAACTGCATTATCTGGATTTTCTTTAGCAAATAATCAGCGTTGCTTATATTGAGTTTGGATATTTATTATTCTCTGGCTAATTAATTTACGTTAAGGCCTGTGTCTGATTTTTTATTTAAAAAAGTCTATTTAATAGCCGAGTATCTGAGACGAATTAAAAATTCTCCCCGCAGGATTAACAAAGCGTGAAGCGCGATCGGGAAATATTTTGCCAGCCGCGCTATGTTGTCGCGCGTTGTGTACGGAGAATGTCTGAGCATGTATGAGTTCAATTTAGTGCTGCTGCTTTTGCAGCAAATGTGTGTGTTTCTGGTGATTGCCTGGCTGATGAGTAAAACCCGCCTGTTTATCCCGCTGATGCAGGTAACCGTGCGCCTGCCGCACAAGCTGCTGTGTTACATCACCTTCTCCGTTTTCTGCATTATGGGTACCTATTTTGGCCTGCACATTGAAGGCTCGATTGCCAACACACGCGCCATCGGGGCGGTGATGGGCGGCCTGCTCGGAGGCCCGGTCGTCGGCGGGCTGGTGGGCCTTACCGGCGGGCTTCACCGCTATTCTTTGGGCGGAATGACGGCGCTTAGCTGCATGATTTCGACCATCGCCGAAGGCTTAATCGGCGGACTGATCCACAGCTATTTAATCAAACGAGGCCGTACCGACAAATTGTTCAGCCCGCTGATGGCAGGGGCGGTGACCTTTGTTGCCGAGCTGGTGCAGATGCTGATTATCTTGCTGATTGCCCGGCCGTTTGAAGACGCGCTGCACCTGGTCGAAAGCATTGCTGCCCCGATGATGGTGACCAATACGCTCGGTGCGGCGATGTTTATGCGCATCCTGCTGGATAAGCGCGCGATGTTTGAGAAATACACCTCGGCTTTTTCCGCCACCGCGCTAAAAGTAGCGGCTTCTACGGAAGGTATTCTGCGCCAGGGCTTTAACGAGCAGAACAGCATGAAGGTAGCGCAGGTGCTGCTTCAGGAGCTGGATATCAGCGCCGTCGCGATTACCGACCGCGAGAAGCTGCTGGCTTTTACCGGCACCGGGGATGACCACCACCTGCCGGGGAAACCTATCTCGTCGGGCTACACCTGGCGGGCGATTGAGAATAACGAAGTGGTTTATGCCGACGGTAACGCGCTGCCGTACAGCTGTTCTCTGCATCCTCACTGCAAGCTGGGCTCAACGCTGGTTATCCCGCTTCGAGGCGAGAATCAGCGGGTTATCGGCACGATTAAACTTTACGAGGCGCGCAACCGGCTGTTCAGTTCAATCAACCGTACCCTTGGCGAAGGGATTGCGCAGCTGCTGTCGGCGCAGATCCTCGCCGGTAAATACGAGCAGCAGAAGGCGCTGCTGGCGCAGTCGGAGATAAAGCTGCTCCACGCCCAGGTGAACCCGCACTTCCTGTTTAATGCCCTGAATACGCTGAAGGCGGTTATCCGCAATGACAGCGATAAGGCCGGGCAACTGGTGCAATATTTATCGACTTTCTTCCGCAAGAACCTCAAGCGCCCGTCGGAGATTGTCACGCTGTCCGATGAAATTGAACACGTTAACGCCTACCTGCAAATAGAGCTGGCGCGGTTCCAGTCGCAGCTTAAGGTTGAATTACAGGTGCCGGAGGCGTTTGCCCATCAGCACTTGCCCGCTTTTACGCTGCAACCAATTGTGGAAAATGCGATTAAACACGGCACGTCTCAGCTGTTAAGCACCGGTGTTATCACAATTAGCGCACGCAGCGAGGGGGACAATGTCTTTGTGGACATAGAAGACAATGCCGGGCTGTACCGGCCGAAAATCAACGGTAATGGGTTAGGCATGAATCTGGTGGACAAGCGCCTGCGGGCGCGATTTGGCGACGATTATGGTATCGCCGTGAGCTGCGATCCTGACTGTTTTACGCGCGTCACGCTGCGGCTGCCTGCGGGGGAGTTTGTATGTTAAAAGTTCTGATTGTTGACGATGAGCCGCTGGCGCGTGAGAACCTGCGCCTCCTGCTACAGGATGACGGCGACATTGAAATTATTGGTGAGTGCTCCAACGCGATTGAAGCGATTGGTGCGGTAAATAAGCTGCGCCCGGACGTGCTGTTTCTTGATATTCAGATGCCGCGTATCAGCGGTCTGGAAATGGTCGGCATGCTCGATGAGCGGCACCGCCCGCGCATCGTCTTCCTCACGGCTTTTGATGAGTATGCGGTGCAGGCTTTTGAAGAGCGTGCCTTTGACTATCTGCTGAAGCCGATTGAGGCTCCGCGATTACAAAAAACGCTGGCGCGACTGCATCAGGAACACGAAGCGCAGGACGTTTCTGGCCTGCCTGAAAGCCAGCAGCCGCTGAAGTTTATCCCGTGCAGCGGGCATAGCCGCATCTGGCTGTTGCAGATGGAGGAAGTGGCCTACGTCAGTAGCCGGATGAGCGGGGTGTACGTCACCAGCCGGGACGGCAAAGAAGGGTTTACCGAGCTGACGCTGCGCACGCTTGAAAGCCGCACGCCGCTGCTACGCTGCCACCGGCAGTATCTGGTGAATATGAATTATCTTCAGGAGATCCGCCTGGAGGATAACAGCCAGGCGGAATTGCTGCTGCGCGACGGGCGTACCGTGCCGGTCAGCCGTCGCTATTTAAAATCGTTGAAAGAGGCGGTGGGGCTGTAAGTCAGCCCTGGCGTAATCCGGCAAAAGCCTCGCGGACCTCGGCTTCCGGCAACGCTATTCCAATAAACACCAGCGTGCTGCCCGGCGTTTCGTCCGGCTGCCATTCCCGGTCCCAGTCTGCGCTGTAAAGCCGCTGTATGCCCTGAAACAGCAGGCGGCACGGCTGGTCTTCAATCCACAGCATGCCTTTATAGCGCAGCAGATTGTCGGCAAAGCCGGAAAGCAGTTTTTCCATCACCGAGGAAACCGCCGCCAGCGCTACCGGGTAGTCAAGCGTGACCACAATCGAAGAGACAGGATTTTGCTGCTGCGCAATGTGGTGGAAGCGAGGCTTTGCCGCCACAACATTTTCTTCCAGCATAAAACCGCGGGTATCAAACAGCAGGCCCAGTTCAATATCGCCGTGGACTACCGGGTAAACCGGGGCGCGTGCGTTGATGCGTTGCAGGCGCTCGATGAGTTCGCTGCAATCCCCGGCAACGTCGGTTTTAGTCAGCAGGATACGGTCCGCGTAGCCAATCTGGGATTGAGCAAGCTGGAACTGGTCGAGCTGCGATGTGGCGTGAACCGCATCGACCAGGGTGATAACGCCGTCGAGCAGGTAGCGCTCGCAGATAATTTCATGGGAGAAAAACGCCTGAAGAATAGGGCCGGGATCCGCCATGCCGGTGCATTCGACGATCAGGCGGTCAAACTGCACCTCGCCTTTATCCAGGCTGTCGAGCAGGTCAAGCAGGGCGTCTTCCAGCTCGCTTGAGCGGGTGCAGCAGATACAGCCGTTGCTCAGCGTGGTAATGCGGGTGGCGCGGTCGCCAATCAGCTGGCTGTCGATGGGAACTTCGCCAAATTCATTCTCAATAACGGCAATCTTGCTCTCCTGCTGGTGATGCAGAATGTGGCGTAATAGGGTGGTTTTCCCCGCGCCGAGAAAGCCGGTTAAAACAGTCACTGCAATCGGTGTCATAACATTATTCCTTAACAGCAGCGCATTCCGCCTTTTCCATCTCCGCCGTAGCGCGCCTGCTGGCGCTCGCGGAAGAATTCTTTATAGCTCATGGCCGGTTTGTCCGGGTGGTTGGTCTGCATATGCAAAACGTAGGTGTCGTAGTCCGGAATGCCGACCAGCATCCGGGCCGCCTGGCCGAGGTATTTTTTTGCTGCGCCTAAGTTATCGAACATCCGTCGCTCCTTAAGAAATTTAGCCGCTATGCGGCAGGAGAAAGCCCCGCGTGGGCGGGGCAGTCAGATGAAACGATCAGTGGCCGGATGAGAGTTTAACGCCTTCCTTCGGCACCGGCTGATAAGGGGTTTCTTTATCAGTGCGAAGCTCGGTCTGGCGCGCTTCTTTCCACGCTTTGATACCGTAGAAGATAATGCTGTACACCACAACCAGGAACAGAATACTCAGACCCGCATTGGTGTAATTGTTGACGACGATATGGTTCATATTCGCAATCTCCTGAGCTGTCAGGTCGGCACCGCCGGCGCTGATACGCGCCTTATACTGGTTGGCCATAAAGAAGAAGCCTTCCATTTGCGGGTTGCTGCTGAACAGCTTCAGGCCGAGCGCCCAGGTGGTGCAAATAAGCAGCCAGACGGCAGGCACCACGGTAACCCAGATGTATTTGGTGCGCTTCATCTTCACCAGCACCACGGTTGCCAGCACCAGCGCTACGGCGGCCAGCATCTGGTTGGAGATGCCGAATAGCGGCCACAGGCTTTTCACCCCGCCGAGAGGATCGACCACGCCTTGATACAGCAGGTAACCCCAGAGCCCAACGCACCCGGCCGTGCCGACAATACCTGCGACCAGCGAGTCGGTCTTTTTCAGGAACGGAATAAAGTTGCCCAGCAGATCCTGTAGCATAAAGCGCCCGGAACGCGTACCGGCATCCAGCGCGGTAAGGATAAACAGCGCTTCGAACAGAATACCGAAGTGATACCAGAAGCCCATATCTGCAACCGGCACAATCTTGTGGAACACATGGGCGATACCTACGGCCAGAGTTGGCGCGCCGCCAGCGCGGTTAAGCACCGAAGGTTCACCAATATCTTTGGCCGTTTGCAGGATCTGTTCCGGGGAAATAACGAAGCCCCATGAACTTACCGTCGCCGCCGCGTGGGCGGTCACATCCTTCAATTGCGCCAGAATCATCGGCGCATTCTCTCCGCCCAGCTCATGCAGGTTTGGCATGGTAATGCCAAGGCCCGCTGGCGGCGTGTTCATGGCGAAGTAGAGGCCTGGTTCGATAATGGAGGCGGCAACCAGCGCCATCACCGCAACGAAGGACTCCATCAGCATTGCGCCGTAGCCGATAAAGCGGGCATCGGTTTCACAGGCCAGCAGTTTTGGCGTTGTCCCGGAGGCGATAAGCGCGTGGAAGCCGGAGACGGCCCCGCAGGCAATCGTAATAAACAGGAACGGGAATAGCGCCCCTTTCCACAGCGGGCCGGTGCCGTCCACGTATTGGGTGATGGCCGGCATTTTCAGTTCAGGGTTGAGAATAACGATACCGATGGCCAGGCCGACGATAACCCCGATTTTCAGGAAGGTTGCCAGATAGTCGCGTGGGGCGAGGATCAGCCACACCGGCAGCAGGGCAGAAACGAAAGCGTAGCCAATCAGGGTAAAGGTAATGGTGGTGTCTTTAAAGGTCAGCGCCGGGCCCCAGTACGGGTCATGGGCAATCACGCCGCCAAAGTAAATCGAGGCGATAAGCAAAATAACGCCGATGACCGAGACTTCGCCAACCCGCCCGGGCCGGATAAAGCGCATATAGATGCCCATAAACAGGGCAATCGGCACCGTCGAGCAAACGGTAAAGACCCCCCACGGACTTTCTGCCAGGGCTTTAACCACGATAAGCGCCAGCACGGCAAGGATGATTATCATTATAAGGAAGCAGCCGAACAGGGCGATTGTGCCCGGCACCGGACCCATTTCCTCTTTGATCATCTCGCCAAGGGAAGCGCCATTACGACGCGACGAGATAAACAGCACCATAAAGTCCTGTACCGCACCCGCCAGCACTACGCCCGCCAGCAGCCAAAGCACGCCGGGTAAGTAGCCCATTTGCGCGGCCAATACCGGGCCAACCAGCGGCCCCGCACCGGCTATCGCGGCAAAGTGGTGGCCGAACAGCACGTTGCGGTTGGTGGGAACATAGTTCAGACCGTCATTGTTAATAACCGCAGGCGTCGCGCGCGTAGGGTCAAGCTTCATCACCTTTTGCGCAATATAGAGGCTGTAATAGCGGTAGGCGACGAGGTAGACCGAAACCGAAGCCACGACTATCCACAGGGCGCTGATGTGTTCCCCTCTTCTCAGGGCAACCACTGCCAGGCAGCAGGCCCCGATTATCCCCAGAATCACCCAGGGTATGTGTTTGAGAAATTTATTTTTATTCATAATAATTCCGTTTGTCAGAATACTTTCGTAATACCTGTCTCTGTATTACTGAACCTGGTTTTTGTCACAAAGGAGCATGAATTTATGCCGTATATAGCCTGACGCCGTTTCTTGCCCGGCGGGAGAAAGAGTGGCTGAGCGGTCATATGCGAAGATAAGCGGTTGCCGGATGGGCTAAGCGGTTTTGCCGCGGCGCTAACTTGCTGAAAGTTGTGATTTAGATCTCACGGATGCCCATGCAAAGGGAAAAAACAGCGATTCAACGGTCCGATTGCGGTTCATGGCGGCGGACAATGTTTGATTGAAATCAATTAAAACTGAATAAATACATTGCTTTACCTTTCTATACTCCCCGGGCTTTGACCTTCCCCCAGGGGGAAGGTGTAACGTCTGCGCCAGTTATTTATGCACACTGACTCCAGGGGAATAATGATGAAAATGCGTACCATAACGGCGCTTGTGGCGCTGATGCTGAGCGGTTCGGCTTTGGCGGCTACGTCTGAAGGCGATGCGTTTCTGGCCCGTCACGGGCTGGAAGGCAAAAACGTTGAGCAACTGGTTGAAGCTATTGATGGCTCTACGCAGGCTCGCCCGCTTGCCTATAGCGCGGGCATAACCAGCGGAGCTTTAGTCCTGTCGGACGTGAAGCAGCGGGTGAGCTACCCGCTGGGGGATAAATTCTATCTTTCGTTTGCGCCTTACCTTCAGCAAACCCATCCCTGCTTTAACCACAGCCTTTCCGGCTGCCAGGGGGAGCTTGCCAATACGGCGTTTGAGGTGAACATCACCGATAAAGCAGGGAAGGTGATTTTGCATAAAACGCTGACCAGCCATCAAAACGGTTTTGTTGGCGTGTGGCTGCCGCGTAATACCGAAGGCACGATAAACGTCAGCTACCAGGGGCGCTCGGCCAGCTCGCCTTTTGCTACCTATGACGGCAGCCAGACCTGCATGACCACTCTGCAACTAAAACAGGCGTAATTTACCCGGCCGCCCGGCTCTCCGGTTACATTATGGATAGTCCGGCGGCTCATTTCTGAAAATAAGCAGGCAGGCTTCATTAAAACTCGCCAGGCCGAGCCGCTGGTATAGCTCAATACGCCTGCGATACAGACTTTTAAGCGAAGTATTTAATTTCAACGCCGCCTGTTCCATCGGCACGCCCAATCTGAGTAGCCGCATCATCGCCCGCTCTTCGCCGCTAAGGCGCATCTCGCGAAACCACTCTTTTGCCGCAACTTCAGGTTTTATCCGGCGTAATTGGGTCAATATTGCTTCTATCTCCCGATACGGTATCGACATATCCAGGCTCTGTTTTAGCCTTAGTGGAGGGATTTCGCTGTGGCGCATATCGAGAATAATGCAGCGAATACGCGCCCCGGTTTTGTCCGCGCTAATAACAATATTCTGCCAAAAAAACAGCGGCAGGCGGCTATCAACCAGCAGCGAGTATTCCTGGTATCCGCTGCTAAAAATCCTTCTGTCTACGGTTCGTAACTGAAGCGTTTCCGGCAAACAGTTTTTTATGCCCTGAAAAAGATAGTAATCCTGAGTGACTAAAAGTGTCGCATTCACCACGGCTCATCCTGTTAATATCCGATCAACAAAAACGGCTATCCATAGCGGAAGAAGAGCCGCAGCTTTCTTTCCGGCATTTAGATATTTCATTGAAAATGAGTTAACTAACCTTTTTGTTAGTTAGCCTGCCACCAAAACACGACGTTGAATAAGATATTAAAAACGCTTTGTGCATTTTTTATGATTATCCATGTGGCGAATTATAAATTAAATGAATGGAGAAAGAAGTGGGCTAATAAAAAATTAAGAATCTTTGCCAGGAAACTTCCTGAATGGCACAGGGAAAACCACCAGACAATGGATTTTTTCCATTTCATGGGTTTTCATTTGTTTGTTTTTTTATTTGTTAATCATTATGTTATCGAATTTTATTTTATCTGGAAATAACCGTTGCAGAGTATTCTTAAAAGCGCCGCAACCGCCTTTTTGACGTATTCACAAAACGGCTAACGGTACTTTATTATTCTCGTCGGTCATATCGGGTGGCCAGGCGAATGTATTTTAATTCTCCGTTTTAACGTAAGGGTGAAGCTACTCAAAAACACACGCATCGCAATAACCCACGATAAAATCCATCGCGTGGATCTAATGTGCACATTTTCCATTAGTAGCTGATTTAACGCTACGGAAAGCGCGTACTCATTCATAACGGAATATAGAATAGATATTTATGGCACAACGACTGAATATCAATAAGTTATTCTTTTGTCATGGCGCAGAGCTGGCGTTATTGCTGGGCTTAATAGGGCTATTTCCCGCTCAGAGTTTCGGCGGTGAGTCCGCCTATGAGCGGCAGGTGATGCTGGCCCGTAGCGGGAATTATCAGCCGCTGCTGGATACATTAAAACGACAGCAAATGCCGGGGGGGCTTAGCGACGAAAAGGTTGCCGACTGGCTGCAGGTGGCTTCCTGGGCCGGGCGGGATGAAGAAGTGGTTAGCGTCTGGCAGAGTTACCAGCAGCGTGTTTCAATTCCCGCCAGGGGCATAGCTTCTGCCGCCCGGTCATACCGCAACCTGCGGCGCTGGACGGAGTCGCTTGCGCTCTGGGAACAGGCGCTACGCCTTGCTCCGGCAAATATTGACTACCGCATCGGGCGGATAAAAACGCTTGCCGACGGGCAGCAGGAATGGCCCGCGCTGTTTGAAGCTCAGCGGCTGGTAGCGCTCGCGCCTGAAGATCTCGCGGCGCTGCGTACCCTGGCCGATGCTTTAAGCGTTAACCGAATTAGCGCTCCCGCTTTGGAACTTGCGGGCAGGGCAAATCTCACTCCCGCAGAGCGGCGCCGGTTGGAAATAGATGCCGCCTCAGAGCTGGTGCGCATTGCGGATATTATTCCTCGCGAAGAAAAAGAACGCTTTGCCGTCGCAAAACAAGCGCTGGACCGCTACGACGTGTTTTTTGCCCGCTGGCGCAGCGACCCGCAGGCCGCCAGAGACCTTGTTCGCGCCCGCATAGACAGGCTTGGCGCGCTGTATGCACACAACTATTACCCGCAGGTCACCGCTGAATATGAATCGCTGGCTTCAGAGAAGGCGGATGTTCCCGACTGGGCGCTGCGCTGGGTGGTGGACGCTTATCTGGCGCAAAGAAGGCTGGAGCCGGCCGTAGCTCTGTCGCCCCAGGCTGCACGGCCTTTGCCGGATGAAAGCGAACACGCGATGTTTTATGCCCTGCTGGACAGCGGCCAGTATCTGGCTGCCAGGCGCTATGTGGAGAGCATCACCGGCAGCGCGCCGTATGTTGTTTACATCGCAGGCTCGCCCACGCCTCAGCCTAACGACGCCTGGCTGGAGGGTAAAACGCTCTCTCTGCAATATCTTCTGGCAACACATGCGCTGCCGGAGGCGGAAAAGCTCGCCTATCACCTGGCGACGACCGGGCCTGGCAACCAGGGGCTACGAACAGGTTACGCTGAAGCGTTGCAGATGCGGGGATTGCCGCAGGCCGCCGAACGAGAACTGAAGGCTGCGGAGGTTCTGGAACCGTCTAACCTGGAGCTTGAGCGGCAGCAGGCTTATGTCGCGCAGGATCTTCACGAATGGCGGCAGATGAGCCTGCTGACCGACGACGTGCTGACGAGAGCGCCGCTGGATCCTGACTCCCGGCAGCTTAGCCGCGCCCTGGACGTTCACCGAATGTCCGAGTTACGCCTCAGCGGCAATCAGGGCATTACCTCCGATACGCCGATAAGCGGCGCTCACGACTTTAGCTGGGATGCGGCAATTTACGGCCCGCCGCTGGCGGATGACTGGCGGCTGTTCGGCGGCAACCGCTTTAACAGCGGGCGCTTTGAAGAGGGGAAAGGGCTAAACCGCAGCGTATTTGGCGGCATTGAGTGGCGGCCCCGCGCCAGCTGGGCCGAGTTTGAACTGGCAAATAACCATTTTAACGGCGGCAATAAACCCGGTGCGAGACTTGCGGCGTGGCACAGCTTCAGCGACAGCTGGAGAACGGGCGGCGGCATTGAACGCCTTGCCCGCAGCACGCCGCTGCGGGCGTTACGCAACGGCATCAGCTCAAACCAGGCCAATATTTGGCTGCGCTGGTATCAGAATGAACGCAGGGAATACCAGCTCACCGCCACCGCCAGCCGGTTTACCGACCATAACTTCCGCCAGGAATATAGCCTCGAGGGAAAAGAGCGCGTCTGGCAAATGCCGGGGCTGACGCTCGACCTGCTGCCCGATTTTTCCTTCGGCGCTAACAGCCGCGCCAATACGGTTTACTACAGCCCGAAATGGGATCTCTCTGCGGCACCGACGCTCTCCGCAGACCACGTAATGTACCGGCGCTACGACACCGTCTGGAGCCAGCAATTTACCGCGAGCGCGGGCGTTTATCGGCAGAAAAGCTACGGCTCAGGCGCCATTACCTCGTTCGGCTACGGCCAGCGGATCGAATGGAACAACGTTCTCGACACCGGCGTGATGCTGAACTGGGAAAAACGCCCCTACGACGGCAGGCGCGAAAGTAATCTCGCCGTGGCCTTTGACGCGAATTTAAGATTTTAAGGACAAGCATGCTGACCAACAGTTTCCGAATCAGCCTGATCGTTATCGGCTGGTTATTTACCCTTTCTGGTTTGTGCGCTCAGGAAATTCATTTTCTGCCCCCGCAGGACAGGCCGCAGCCCGAAGCCAGCAAACCCTGGCCGAAGAACAATTTTCTGGTGCTGGCTTACCACGACGTGGAGGATAGCGACCCCGATCAGCGTTATCTGGCGGTGCGCACCAGCGCGCTAAACGAGCAAATAATCTGGCTGCTGCATAACGGCTACAGCGCGGTAAGCGTGCAGGATATTTTGAACGCGCATGACGGCGGTAAGTCGCTGCCGCCGAATGCTTTTTTGCTTACTTTTGATGACGGTTACAGCAGCTTTTATACCCGCGTCTGGCCGCTGCTTAAGGCCTACAATGTTCCCGCGCTCTGGGCACCCGTGGGCAGTTGGGTCGGCACACCGCAGGGGAAGCCGGTCGATTTTGGCGGGCTGAAAACGCCGCGTGAAAAATTTGCCACCTGGGAAATGGTGCGGGAGCTGAGTGAATCGCCGCTGGTGGAAATTGGCTCCCATACCTGGGCATCTCATTTTGGCGTGCTGGCTAACCCGCAGGGCAGCCGCGAACCGGCTATCGCCAACCGGGCCTGGGACAAAGAAACCGGCCAATATGAGGATGACGAGCAGTTTACCCGTCGCATTGATGACGACGTGAGCCGCATCAGCACCAAACTGGCGCAGGTCAGCGGGAAAGCGCCCCGGGCCTGGGTCTGGCCCTACGGCGCGGCAAACGGCACTTCGTTAAGCGTAATAAAAAAACACGGTTACCGGCTGGCGTTCACGCTTAACGATGGCCTGGCTAACGTTCGCGATCTGGACAATATTCCCCGGCTGCTTATCTCCGGCAACCCTTCGCTCAAGGCCTTTGCCAGCACGGTGACTCGCATTCAGGAAACCGAGCCGGTACGGGTGATGCATGTTGATCTGGACTACGTCTACGACAGCGATCCCGCCCAGCAAACGAAGAATATCGATGCGCTGGTGCAGCGCGTCTACGACATGAAGATTAGCCATGTTTTCCTGCAGGCGTTTTCCGACCCGGCCGGAGACGGCAATATTAAGTCGCTCTATTTTCCAAACCGCTGGCTGCCGGTGCGTGCCGACCTGTTTAACTTCGTCTCCTGGCAGCTACAGACAAGGGGCGGGGTGAAGGTTTATGCCTGGCTGCCGGTACTCTCGTTTGATTTAAATGCTTCTCTGCCGAGGGTTGAGCGCTGGGATACAGCAACCCGGCAGTCGCGCCGCGCTCACAGCCCTTATCTGCGCCTTTCGCCGTGGAATAAACAGGTTCGCAGCCAGATTGCCGACCTTTATCAGGACCTTTCCCGGTATGCGACCTTCGACGGCATTCTGTTTCATGACGATGCCCTTCTGACGGACTTTGAGGACTCCGGCCAGGACGCTTTGGCTGCCTATCGCCGTGCCGGTTTTGCACAAAATATTGCCGATATTCACGGCAATACCGCCGAATTTCAGCGCTGGACGCGTTTTAAAAGCCAGACGCTGGTTGGCTTCACGCGCACGCTGACCCAGGCGGTGAAGGACATTCGCGGCCCGCAGATAAAAACCGCCCGCAATATTTTTGCCCTGCCGATTCTGGAGCCGGAGAGCGAGGCCTGGTTTGCGCAGAACGTTGATGATTTCCTTGCCGCCTATGACTGGACGGTGCCGATGGCTATGCCGCTGATGGAGTCCGTTCCGCCTGCGGAAAGTAACGACTGGCTGGCGCAGCTTATTCGCCGCGTGGCGGCCAAACCTCTGGCGCTGAATAAAACCATTTTTGAGCTACAGGCCCGGGACTGGGGCAGCAAAGGGCAAAAGGGTGTTGCCGATAAACAGCTGGTGGAGTGGATGCGTCTGTTGCAGCTCAACGGCGTAATGCATTACGGCTATTACCCGGACGATTTCATTAATAATCAGCCGGATATCTCGCGCATCCGGCCTGAATTTTCCTCATGGTGGTACCCAGACAATGACTGACCGGATTATTTCTCTGCTGATCCTGTGCCTGATATTTGGCCTGCCGCTTAGCGTGGCGGCCGTTTTCACCGGCAAAATTCTGCTCGACTTCGTCTTCTTCTGGCCGCTGTTTATGTCGGTATTGTGGATGACCGGCGGGCTCTATTTTTGGTTCCAGCTGGAACGGCACTGGCCCTGGGGGAAGGAGACTCCGCCGCCGCGGCTGGAGGGTAACCCGCTGATCTCGATCCTTATTCCCTGCTTTAACGAGGAGAAAAATGCCAGGGAAACCATCGAAGCGGCGCTCAACCAGCGCTATCAAAATATTGAGGTTATCGCCATCAATGATGGTTCGGGGGATAACACTTCCGGCGTGCTTGGGCAGCTGGCGCAAGAGTATCCGCGCTTGCGGGTTATCCATCTGGCAGAAAACCAGGGCAAAGCGGTGGCCTTAAAAGCGGGTGCCGCCGCCGCGCGAGGCGACCTGCTGGTTTGTATCGACGGCGATGCGCTGCTGGAGCGGGATACGGCGGCTTACCTTGCCGCGCCGCTGCTCCAGCATCCACACGTTGGTGCGGTGACCGGCAACCCGCGCATCCGCACGCGCTCCAACCTGATTGGCCGCATCCAGGTTGGAGAATTTTCTTCGATTATCGGGCTTATCAAGCGCACTCAGCGCATTTATGGCCGGGTGTTCACCGTGTCCGGGGTGATTGCGGCCTTTCGCCGCCAGGCGCTGGCGGACGTCGGCTACTGGAGCACGGATATGATAACTGAGGACATTGATATCAGCTGGAAGCTACAGCTAAGCCACTGGACGATATTCTTCGAGCCGCGGGCGCTGTGCTGGATATTGATGCCGGAAACGCTGCGCGGGCTGTGGAAGCAGAGGCTGCGCTGGGCGCAGGGCGGGGCTGAAGTATTCCTGGTTAATGTTCGTCGGCTATTTCGCTGGGAGCACCGCCGCATGTGGCCGCTGTTTCTTGAGTATGTGTTATCGACGGTGTGGGCGTTCGCCTACGCGATAACCATCCTGCTGTTTATCGCAAGTCTGGTTGCAACACTACCGCCCAACCTCGTGGTACGCAGCCTGTTTCCCCCCGAGTTTACCGGGCTGCTGCTGGGCGTAATGTGCCTGATGCAGTTTCTCGTCAGCCTGTTTATCGAGCGGCGCTATGAGCGGCGGATAGCCGGTTCGCTGTTCTGGATAATCTGGTTCCCGATGATGTACTGGATGATTGGCCTGGTAACCACCCTGGTGGCATTCCCCAGAGTGATGCTGAAACGCCAGCGTGCAAGGGCGCGCTGGGTAAGCCCTGACCGCGGAAAAGGAAGAACAGAATGAACGCCAATACCCTGATATTAACCGAACACAGAATCGCCCCGCGCCTGTTCGACGGCCTGCTGACGTTTATCGCCTGGGCTGGGTTTGTGTTCTTCGCGTATAAAAACCTGCTGCTGCAAATAATGACGCTGCCCGGCCAGCGCGGGGAGATTATCGTCTCGTCGCTTAATTCGGTGCTGCTTTATTTGTTGCTCGCGGTGGTCAACGGCTGGCTGCTGATCCTTTGGTATCAGTACAGCCTGCGCAGGCATAACGCGCGCTACCATGAAAGCCTCGCGCCGCTGCATCTCAGCGAACTGGCGCAGAGCTTTAACGCCCCGCCGCAGTTGATATCCGAGATGAGCCAGCATAATCAGCTGACGGTTTACCACGACCAGATTGGGCAAATTATTCATTTAAAAAGCGGTGAGCTGGCGGCGGGGCGGGAGAGTCAGCCAATGACCGTATTATGAAATAAAGGGCCGGGGAAAAATGATACCGTCAACGGCAGCCGTTGACGTCACCGGACAGGCATTATGTGTAAATTTACAGAGAAATTTTATTATGATCTTTCAAGTGAGTAATGGATCTTTTCCCGCCGCAATCAGCAACAATCACATTCACAGAATCGCCCACCCTGGTATCCCATCTGAAATGGGCGCATGGGAAAAAATAGAGGATTTTTTCTGCGAAACGAATAAACTCGAGGCATTGGAGTGTATTCAGAGGATTTATCACCCACCGGGCAGAACGATATGGGAGGATGTAGTCAGCAGGTTTGAACGGCTCAGGGCGCTCGCATATGCCGGGCGTAGGGGAAACATTCAGTTCGGCCGACACGGGGAGGGCCACTTTTGTATCCTGGACTCAGGCAGCCGGGAGATTCTGTCCGTCATCCCTGATAACGCCGGGAAGTATACCGTGAATTGTCAGGGGCACAATGAAACACATAACCTCAGCCTGCGTACAGAATTGAGAGCAGAAGATTATGAAGCTGTCTGGTCAACGTGGGAAATTATTGCTCCACCAGAAGAGTCATACCATCGCGCAATCGTGGTACAGAAAATGCGTGACTGCCTGAATAATGGCAATCCAGAGCTTAACCTGAGCAACTTTGACATCACCTCCTTACCCGACCGTTTACCGCCGGATATGGCAAGGTTGATCCTTGATAATGTACCACTAACCAACCTGCCAGCGTTGCCGTCAGGACTCCAGACTCTGCGGGCCAGCCATAGCGAGCTGGTCAGTCTACCAATGTTACCGTCAGGGCTACAGGAACTGGTTATCAATCATAACGTTCTGATAAGCCTGCCTGAGTTGCCTTCAGAACTACAGAAACTGGTGGTTGATTGCAACACTCTGAGCAGGCTGCCAGCGCTGCCGTCAGGGCTACAGACTCTGTCTGGCAGTCATAACTATCTGAGCACTCTGCCTGCGTTGCCGCCAGCTCTGCAGGAACTGAAGGTCGATGATAACGAAATCACCAGCCTGCCTGAGTTGCCGTCAGGGCTACAGACGTTGTGGGCCAGTTATAACGAGCTGAACTACCTGCCGGTATTGCCGTCAGGGCTACAGGCGCTGACGGTCAATAATAACCGTCTGACCAGGCTGCCTGAAAGCATCGCCGGATTGTCCGGGGATATGTGGGTCGACCTGTCAGGGAACCCGCTGTCAGATCGTACGCGTCAGGCCCTGCTGGATATGACCCATGCCCCTAACTATTCTGGCCCCAGAATATATTTCGGTGTGGGCGGCCCTCCCGTTTTCAGGAAACCTCGCCCACTGCATCAGGCAGTCGCTGATTGGCTGGTGCCTGCCAGGGAAGGTGAGCCGCGCCTTGCGGGCAAGTGGCAGGCGTTTGAGCAGCAAGATGATGCGGCCTCCTTCAGCAGTTTTCTGGACCGGCTGAGCGAGACGGAAAACTTCAAAAAAGACTCGGGTTTTAAAACACAGATAGCCTCCTGGCTGGCACAGTTGGTTGACGATGATGAGCTGAGAGCAAAAACATTTGCCATGGCGACAGAGGCGACTTCAAGCTGTGAGGATCGGGTTACCCTTGCGCTGAACAAGATGAAGAACGTGCAATTAGTACATAATGCGGAAAAAGGGGAGTTTAACGAGAATCTCCCCGGGCTGGTCTCGGTTGGGCGTGAAATGTTCCGGCTGGAGAAACTGGAGCAGATTGCCCGTGAGAAGGTCAAAACGCTGTACTTCGTCGATGAGATCGAGGTCTATCTGGGCTATCAGAATAAACTGAAGCAACCGCTTGAGTTGACCAGCGTGACGGCAGAAATGCGGTTCTTTGGTGTATCCGGCGTGACGGAGTCAGACCTTCAGTCCGCTGAAATTCAGGTAAAAACTGCCGAAAACAGCCAGTTTGCAGAGTGGATATTGCAGTGGGAGCCATTACGCAAGGTACTGGAGCGTACGGAGCCGACAAGCTGGGAAGCACTTTGTGAAAAGAAAATATCAGATTATGAAAACACGTACCGAATTCTGTCTGACACAGAGCTAAAACCGGCAGGTCTGCTCGGCAATAACGATGCTGAGCGTATTATCGGAGCAAGAGCCATGGAAAGTGCGGAAAGGGCATTTCTTGATGGCCTTCACCCTCTGGCGGGCAATATGTTGGGCAGATATCTAAAGCCCAGATGGTCTTAACTGAGCGCTGGCTGTTTTTTTAAAACAGAAGACGGCGCGGAGCTACCTCCTTCATTAAATGTGAACCGCGCCGGGCGAAGCCTGTGGTCAGCTACAACTAAATCCCCATAAACATCAGCACGTTTGCGTAACGGCCTGCCCGGCGGCTTGAGTTATTCACCTAATCTATATAATACTGTGTATGCATACAGTATTTTGAGGTGAGCAATCATGACCGTCCCTTATCCTTATAAACAAGAGCAAATCATCGAGCTGCCGCTATTTTTAGAGCGGGTTCCGTGCGGCTTTCCCAGCCCTGCCCAGGACTACGTCGAAGAGAGCCTGGACCTGAACAAGCTGGTGGTTAAGTACCCAAGCGCCACCTATTTTGTGCGAGTGAGCGGGGATTCTATGGTTGGGGCAGGCATTGGCGATGGCGACCTGCTGGTTGTAGACCGGTCGCTGAGCGCAGAGCACGGCGATATTGTGGTGGCGGCGGTAGCGGGGGAGTTCACGGTGAAAGAGCTGCAAACCCGGCCTTTGCTCCGGCTGGTGCCGCATAACGCAGACTATGCGCCCATTGAGTTCCTGGCGGAGGAAGAGCTGCAGATCTTCGGCGTTGTTACCTTCACCTTAAAAGCAAACAAACATGTTCGCGCTTGTTGATGTAAACAACTTCTATGCCTCCTGCGAGACGGTATTCAGGCCCGATCTTCAGGGCAAACCGGTTGTCGTTGTCTCAAACAACGACGGATGCATTATTTCGCGGTCGGCAGAGGCAAAGGCGCTGGGTATAAAAATGGCTGCGCCTTACTTTAAAATCAAAGATGATTTGCGCCGCCAGCAGGTGACGGTTTTTAGCTCCAACTATGCGCTTTATGCCGACCTCAGTCATCGGGTAATGTCTATCCTGATGGAGCTGGCTCCCGCCGTAGAAGTGTATTCCATCGATGAGGCTTTTATCGATCTTTCCGGCGTCTCCGGCTGTATTTCGCTTGAAGTGTTTGGCTGCCAGATTCGAACTCAGATATTAAAAAACACCGGGCTGACGGTTGGCGTAGGCATTGCACCGACCAAAACGCTGGCTAAGGCGGCTAATTACGCGGCTAAAAAATGGCCTCAGACCGGCGGCGTTGTCGATCTTTCTGCCGTAGAACGGCAGCGTAAATTGCTCGCCCGTATTCCCGTGGATGAAGTCTGGGGCGTTGGCCGCCGTATCAGTAAAAAACTGGAACTGATGGGGATTGAAAACGCGCTACAGCTAGCAGAAAGCTCTACCTGGGTTATCCGTAAACACTTCAACGTGGTGCTGGAGCGCACGGTACGCGAGCTGCGCGGTGAGCCCTGCCTGGCGCTGGATGAATTTGCCCCGACCAAACAGCAGATTATTTATAGCCGTTCATTTAGCCATCGGATTACCGAATACGACGATATGCACCAGGCGGTTTGCGCCTATGCCGAGCGTGCGGCGGAGAAACTGCGAGCGGAAAGGCAGTTTTGCTGCATGATCAGCTTATTTATGCGTACCAGCCCGCATGCCGGGAATGAAACCTTCTATGCTCCTCAGGCCACAGGCCGACTGACGACGCCAACTTGTGACACCCGGGATATTATCCGCATTGCTACTCAGGCGCTTAACCACATCTGGAAAGACGGCTTCCGTTATATGAAAGCCGGAGTGATGCTGAGTGATTTCTACAGTCAGGGCGTCGCGCAGCTCGGCCTGTTCGATGAATATCAGCCGCAGGCCAACAGCAGCGCATTAATGCAGGTTATCGACAGCATTAATCATTCCGGCCGGGGCAGCATTGGGTTCGCCGGGAAGGGTATTCAGAAAAGCTGGGAAATGAAGCGCAGAATGCTGTCGCCGGGTTACACCACTCGTTATACCGACCTGCCTTTGGTGAAATAGTGGCTTTTATTCAGCCTGGCAGGAGGTAATATAATTAATTGTAATGCAGGGTTTTTGTCAATATTTCGATATTCTTCTGCCGCCTCAGGCGTTTTTTTGTAGATTACTTTATAATAATTTTTATACTAAATTTTATTTAGGAGGAATGTTAATGGGGCAATTCAGGGTTTCGCTGGCAAATTTACGCAATTCTTCTTTTGAAGAGAAGCAAAGAAATAGTACTGAATTATCAACGGGACATAATGGTGACTATCAATTTTTTCTTGATGTGCCTAAGAATAATACAGGGAACAGGCTAAATATTGTCGGCCATGGTGATAAAGGTGGGAGCAGTTTTGTTAGTTTAATCAACAATGTTAAATCAACCCCCGCGGAACTTCATCATAAAATCAAACCGCAATTTTGTGATAAAGAAATCACAAGCATTAGACTTGTATCCTGCCGTGCAGGTGGAACAGGGTTTGCTGAGGCCTTAGCTGATTGTACTAAGTTACCCGTAAAAGCTTCTCCTGGTTCTGTTACTATTTACCAAATATGCAACGATCGTTATGTGTTACTCAAAAAAATGAAGAGCGAGAAAAGGCCGGATGAACATAAATTCTTTTGGTTTGAATGTAGCAAAGATAATTCTGTTAGAAATAGTTGATTGTCATCCTTTATTATCAGGGACTCAGTATCCCTGATAACCTGACTGGGATTTGTTTTTTTAATATATTTTCTGGCGTGAGTAAATATCCGGTCGCTCGGCCGGAAATTAACTCCCTTCGAGCGACCGGATAGCAGGCGAGGTTATTTAGCCAGCAGTTCTCTGCGAATAATCTCTGCGCCAGCGCTCAGGGCATTCAGCTTGCCTCTTGCTACGTGGCGAGGCAGCGGGGCCATGCCGCAGTTGGTGGAAGGGTAGAGCTTATCGGCATCAACGAACTGAAGCGCTTTACGCAGCGTGTCGGCAACTTCCTCTGGCGTTTCAATGGCATGATTTGCAACGTCAATTGCGCCGACCATCACTTTTTTACCGCGGATAAGCTCAAGCAGATCCATTGGCACGCGGGAGTTGTGGCATTCCAGCGAGATGATATCGATATTCGATTTTTGCAGCTTTGGAAACGCTTCTTCATACTGGCGCCACTCTGAGCCCAGCGTTTTTTTCCAGTCCGTGTTGGCCTTAATGCCATAGCCGTAGCAAATATGTACGGCAGTCTCACATTTCAGCCCTTCAATGGCTCTTTCCAGAGTCGCAATTCCCCATTCATTCACTTCGTCAAAGAAGACGTTGAATGCGGGTTCGTCGAACTGAATGATATCGACGCCTGCGGCTTCCAGCTCTTTGGCTTCCTGGTTGAGAATTTTGGCGAATTCCCAGGCCAGCTTTTCGCGGCTCTTGTAGTGGTTATCATAGAGCGTATCTATCATCGTCATCGGGCCCGGCAGAGCCCATTTAATCGGCTGTGTGGTCAGCTTGCGTAAGAATTTGGCATCTTCAACAAATACGGGCTTCTGGCGAGCCACGGGGCCAACGACAGTCGGGACGCTCGCATCATAGCGATTACGAATTCGGACGGTCTCGCGTTTCTCAAAATCAACGCCGCTAAGGTGTTCGATAAAGGTGGTGACAAAGTGCTGGCGCGTCTGCTCGCCGTCGCTGACGATATCAATATCCGCGAGTTGTTGCTCATGCAGGGCTAAACGCAAAGCATCCTGTTTACCTTCAATTAATTCCTGATCCTGCAATTTCCACGGCGACCACAGGGTTTCAGGTTGTGCAAGCCAGGAAGGTTTAGGCAGGCTACCAGCAGTCGAAGTCGGTAATAATCTTTTCATAATAAATGACCTTAATATTTTTAGTTAATCAACGTGCGTAATTAGCGGACCATTGTTCAAGAATAGTTTTATAGGGTTTTATGAAGCTCTCCTCGGTGAACTTTCCTTGCTCAATCGCTAACCGGCTACGTTCTTCTCGATCATAAACAATTTGCGTGACTGAATGATCCAGGTGCGTCAGGTTTGGCTGGTAGTGCAGTCCTGCGGGGGAATTAGCATTATAAATTTCAGGGCGATAGATCTTCTGGAACGTCTCCATCGTGCTGATGGTCGCGATCAGTTCAAGATCGCTATAATCGTCAAGTAAATTACCGGAAAAATAGAAAGCCAAAGGCGCGACGCTATTTTTCGGCATGAAGTAGCGAGCCTGTAGCCCCATTTTACTGAAATAGTGGTCGGTCAAAGAGAGATCGTTTTGCTGATATTCAATGCCCAGAACAGGGTGTCGGTTACCGGTCTGGTGATAAGTATTTTTACTTGAAACACTTAAACAAATAACAGGTTGCTTCTTAAAGTTCTCTTTGTAAACACCGGACTCAACGAAGTGCTTAAAGATATTGCCATGCAGAATACCAAAGTTCTCTGGCGTGCTGAAGTCAGCACGCTGCTTATTGTAGTCCGGTAGTAACACGCTGAAGTCATAATCACGCACGTAAGAAGAGAAGTTATTCCCAACAATACCTTCATGGCGCTGATTAGTTTTTTTGTCAACAATGTTAGTTTTCAGTATTTCAATCGCCGGGAAAGTCTCGCCATTGCCCTGAATATCAACCTCAACGGAGATGATTTCAAGTTCAACAGAATAACGGTCCCCTTTCGGGTTGTCCCAGTGCGCCAGAGAATTGAAACGATTGTCAATCATCGTTAAGGCATTGCGCAGGTTCTCCTGGCGTTTCTCACCTCTGGCCAGGTTAGCAAAGTTAGTTGTGATGCGCGTATTTCCCGACGGGTTATAATTCTCGTCGAAATTAATGCTCTTAATAGTAAATGCAAACTCTTTCATCGTAATCTGGCACCCTAATTTCTGATATAAAATCTGTTTTTATTTCTGGCTTCTTCAGGAATGACCACTTTTATTTTGTGGCTTCCTCTGCGGTGAACTTCACATTGTCAATAGTTAATAGCCCTGCATATCTTATGCCTGAGTCACACTTTGAGGAAAAGTGATTTAATTTCACAGAACATGAACGAATTTCATGATCGCGAAAGTGGCGTGGTGCAGAATTGAGACATGCGTTGAGCCTTAGTAAGATAAACCTTTTAAAATCATGCGTTTTATCGATTTTTTGGTCAGTGAAAATAACTATCAGATGGTTAAATCCTTGTTATTTATAAGACATTAAAGACCACTAAATCTCCGACGGTTTCTGCCCGGTAAGACCGGTCACAATCTTCCCTCAGTGCACAATCAAAAACCGGAAGACATCTGACCCGCATTAACAAAAAACAGAGCTTATTTATTGGAAACCTAAACCGAGGTGCTCAGCGCTCCTGCCTGATTATGCCCATCGGTATAATGGAAGCACCAGCATATATTCCGCTGCAACTGAGTTTCCAGTTATCATATTTTAGTGATTTATAGCTAATTATTGAGGTTTCCAATAATTAACCACATTAATACTGTTGACTTGTACAGTGCTAATAGCAGAGGGTGAGGGGTAAGGAGAGAGTGGTACCTTAAAAAAGCGCCCCCAAATGGCGCCAAAACACCAGGTGAGGGCTAACCACAATGCAACTGACAAGGAGTCACACCATGACTGGTACTGATAGTAACACATTTACCCAACAGAAAGTCACAGGCACACAAAACCTTATAGCCGGAGATATTGCAGCCTTATTAAAAATACCCATGGGAGCAAAAGACGATTTATTTTATGTACTGAATGTTTGCCGCCGTTGTGTCGGTGAATTAATTGAAACAGATAGTCATGTTGAATATATTGCGCTGTGCGGGCGTTTGCTTGCGGGGTTCAATGTTCTGAGAGTTGTGCTGGATAATCCGCTGCCAAAATACCTTATTGAGCAATTAACAGTAGAAGAAGGGTATTCAGAAGCGCTGCGAACTGCGCTTGAAACCGAGTCCGAAACCATCTGTGACTATTGTGCCGCCTTATCTATGGTGCTGCTGAACCAGCAGCTTTCGGCGGGGCAACAGATACAGATAACCGACCTGCTGTATGAAGTGTTCATCATGCTGGATCAGGATTTAAAAGCGCCGCGCTTTGTCCGCACCAAAAAAGGGCTGGCAATGATAGACGGTGGTATCGTTTCAGGTGTCCACTAAGTCGTAAAGCTTCCCGCTTTCTCAGCCGACGTTGCTGAAAAAGCGGGGAAATGAAACGCGGTACGCCGTTTAGTTACCGCATTTCTGGTTAAGTACTCAAAGTGAGAGGGAATTCTTTGTGAGCGTGCCACAAACAAAATCTGAACTACTTTTAGCAATTGATAAAAATTTTAGTAAATTAATCAGTTATCTTAGCAAAATACCGCATGAATTGGCCTCTGAGAAATCGATGGATGGTCACGTAAAAGGTACGGAAATGAGCGTTCGGGAGCTTGTATCGTACCTGCTGGGGTGGAATTCGCTGGTTGTGAAGTGGATTACTCAGGATGCCAAAGGCTTGCCCGTTGATTTCCCCGAAACCGGCTATAAGTGGAATCAACTGGGGCTTCTCGCACAAAAATTTTACTCTGATTACCGGGAGCTAAATTACGATTCATTAATTGAAGCACTTCAGGCTGAAAAAAATGAAATTGTGAAACTTATAGATCAGCGTTCTGACGACACTCTGTTCGCAAAACCCTGGTATACGAAATGGACGATGGGGCGAATGATCTCATTTAACACCTCTTCGCCCTACGCAAATGCGAATGGGAGATTAAGAAAGTGGGCAAAAATTAAAGAAATCAATCTTAAGTAAATAACGAGGAAAAGATTCACTTCTCGCTCATAGACGCTAGATGCAAAACGCACACAGCTAACTTTATGGTGTGTTAATAAACGGAGAGCAGGTTAAAGGTTGCCGGTTTGTTGTTCTTTTCGTTCAACTTTGCAAAGATGTATCGCACACGGCTCCAGACCTGCCACGTTATCAGGAGCAGGACCTACTCTCCACGACGCTTGCCCTGTGTACTGGAATATTGACATTAAACTGGTTCTGCTTTGAGGGCCCCTGTATGACCATCTTTCATCAACTTACGGCCACCAGTCTGGACGGCCAGCTTATCTCTATGACCGACTACGCTGGTAAGGTGGTTCTGGTCGTTAATACCGCCAGCCATTGTGGATTCACGCCACAATACGGCGGCCTTGAAGCGCTCTATAAAAAATATGCCGCCCAGGGGCTAGTGGTACTTGGTTTCCCCTGCAACCAGTTCGGCAAACAGGAACCCGGCGGCGCCGACGAAATTGCGCAGACATGCCGCATTCACTACGGTGTGAGCTTCCCTATGTTCGCGAAAGTAGAGGTGAACGGAACCGCAACGCATCCGGTGTTTCGTTATCTGAAAAACGAATTGCCCGGCGTACTGGGTGGGCGGATCAAGTGGAACTTCACTAAATTCCTGATAGGACGCGACGGTAAACCGCTCAAGCGTTTTGCACCGTTCACCAGCCCGGAAAAAATGGAAGCCGCAATCCTTTCTGCACTTGAAAGCTAAGTATTTCAGTAATTCGAACCCTTCGAGTTTCCAGCGCTTTCGAAAAAACGATTATCCGTGGGAGGATAACCTCCGCCGTTCGCTTGTAATCGACCTCACGGTTCTTCAGTCAAACTGCTTCGTGCCAGAAGCGGACCGTTAGCTAGTCCCAGCAGGATATTTCGGAGGCTCTTCTGGACAAATGAAAAACATCATCACATGTAAACTCAGGCGGGATTTCAACGTTAAAGCAGTATTTTTCATTGGAGAACCCAGATGTTTACTCATATGCGTATTGCTAAACCCGTCACCAATCTCGAAAGATCTTTTCTGATGTACAGCCAGGGATTGGGTCTACATAAAATTGCTGAATTCAATGATCATGACGGTTTCAATGGAATAATGTTAGGGCAGGGAGACGTAGACTGGCACATAGAGTTCACCTTTTGCCAAAACCATCCCGTTCAACCTTTGCACACGGAAGAAGATTTACTCGTTCTTTATTACTCGGATGAAAATGAATGGGTGCAAGCCTGCGAAAGAATGATTGATGCTGGTTTCAGAGTGATAGAGTCATTCAATCCCTACTGGGACGTGAACGGAAGGACATTTGTTGACCTCGACGGACATAGGGTGGTTATCCAAAACAAGACGTGGGCGTAATTCCAATAAATATTGCAGTGTTGCCTCCGTCCAGCTGCAAGCTAAACATCCGCTCCTCAATCAAACCAGGCTCCATCCGCCGGGGAGCAGTCTGCTTATTACTTCACAATCCGTTAATTCTTCTACAAAGAATTATTTCTGAAACGAGAGGGACGATAACGCTCAGGGATTTCATCGTTCTTACCGTCGCGTAATTCTTCAGAAACCAGCCTTCCGATGGTAGCTGCACATGTAACCGCCGGGTGCATAACTGCCACATAAACGCTTTTGCTCTCATCAGTAAAGCCAAGAACGGGATACCCATCCTGCAGGACAGGGCGTTCTCCCACGGAGTATCGGGTGAGAGAGGCAGACTCTGCACCCCTGAGCCTGTTTCTTACCGATGTCTGAGCCGCGTTAGCCGTTTCCCTGACGTTGCCGTTTGTTGGGTAATCCTCAGCGGCGAATAAATCCCCGTTATGGTTATGCCGAACTTCTATATCATCACCAGCGATGAGCGTTTTGACTACGCGCCGGGGGACTGCAAAGCGCAGCAATATAGCGGGTGATGCCAGAACCGGAACAGAGGTCCCCGCCGCCTCAGCTAACGTGGGAATGCCGGTTCCACAGGCCAACACAACGCAATCCGCCTCCAGCTTACCCCGTGAGGTCAGAACTGCTGTCATCGTACCTTCGGCCATGCAGATACCCGTAACGGTCGTTTGGTTTTGCACTACAGTCCCCATACCACAGGCCTTGTCCAGTAATATACGTGTCGCTTCGGCGGCATCAATGGCACCGTCTTTTGCAGCATAGCGGGCTTCAGAGGGGGGACGTAGCAACGCAGGCTCAAGGCTGGCGACCCCGGCTCTGCGGAGAAGGCTTTCGTCCGGCAGGCAGGCCTGAGGCGTTGCGCCGTATTTTAACGAACCACTCCAGTTGATCTGAAGTTCCGGTATTTGTTCTTCCAGCCTGTGCCAGTCCGCAAGTGCGGCACGCCGCAGAAGCACATCGGGCGCATCATCACTCACCGCGCCAGTTAGCCAGCCAAACGCGCTGCCGGTCGCCCCTGATGCAGGCTCATTTTGCTCAATAATGGTGACGTCAAATTCAAGGCAGGCAAGATGCCAGGCGATTGAAGCACCAACGATCCCTGCACCGACGACGACGATCATTTTTTTCATGCTGCCCAGGGTGGCTTCCTCCCGCGTGGGTAATAGATTCATGCCATGATGCAGAAGTTATTTATTACCGACAACCTGCCAGAAATTGCAAATACCTGGCCGGGGCCAATTCAGGCAGCCATTTCTTCCCGCCGTTGGTATTGCGTATAATACGTCGCGATAAATTCTGACAATTACTGTGGTAATGGTATGAATCTCAATCGTTGTTGTTTTTTGCTACTGATCCTGGTGGCGCTCGGAAGTATTTTCACATCCAATCCCTTTGTTATAGGGTTGCTGCTTGTCAACATACTGACGCTGGTGATTTACGGCGTGGACAAAATGGCAGCTCGTAAGGCGTGGCGCAGAGTGCCAGAAACAACTTTGCTGATATTCGGGGTTGTAGGTGGGTGGGGTGGAGCGCTTGTTGGGCAGCAGCTCTTTCGCCATAAAACACAGAAGCAGCCATTCAAAACATACTTCATTATCAGTATTATAGTGAATATTGTGGCGATCACGGCGGCGTATCGGCTCTATCCCTTTTCCCTCTACTGAGTGTAAACCTCGGCACGTTGCCCTGGCTATGGATAGCATTCCGGTTGAGTTATGGAGAATGTGTATGAATATTGGAATGGATGACTTGTCGCTGGTGGGTTTATTTGGCGGCTGTATCTACGGGGCGTATACCATCATCCGGGGAATCAAAACCGGCGAGATTGTCACCTACATCAATCGTCGTAAGAGAACGTTCCGCCGCGGGGAGCGTTATTTTACTGCCGTTCTGGCCATACATTCACTTCTCATTGTTGCAGGGACAGGTATGGGCGGATGGCTGGTATGGCAACGTTTTAGCTAGCCGCCTGAAGGGCTGAAGCTCTATGCAGCGAGCAGATAAAAGGGGCGTTACACAACCTCAACCAGCTCAAACTCTTCTGCCACAAGTTCCATTGCTTCATGGTATGTCCCTTCTCTTAAGAAAAACTCTTTATGGCCTTCTCTCCAGTATCTGAGGCTGAGATCGCCTTCGCCTTCTTTTCTTGCAAACTCTTCGGCTACATCGCAAAAGCGAACTATCCGCATAGCGATGGTTCTGATAACGCAGGCTGGCTCTCCTTTACCGTTAAGAACAATGCTGTAACTGCCAATCGTCGGGGATTCATCCTCATCCTGGAATGATGAGAGTGAGCAACAAGTTGCTGTTTTTATTCCCTTAACAACAAGTTCAGCCAGCTCGTCTGCCATGGCTGGAGTATCTCCAAATGGCCATGCAATCGCACCAGGATAGTTAACTTTTAAGTCGTCAATTTTGCGCATTGTTAAATCCCTAAGAACAATATTATTGGCTACGCAGGCAATCCCAGTAAAAGGGCAGCTACGATAACCGCAACAAAGAAAATCCCGCTATGGCGGGATTATGTCAATGTAATGGCGTTTTTATTCGGCAAACTTCAGCAGTGCCTCACCATCAAGGCGATAGCGCACCCATTCTGACTGCGGCAATGCGCCAATACTCAGGTAAAAATCAATGGCGGGCTGGTTCCAGTCCAGCACGCTCCACTCAAGGCGGCCGCACTTTCTGTTTACTGCGCACTGCGCGATGTTTTTCAGCATTGCTCTTCCCGCACCTTTGCCGCGATAATCAGGAGAAATATATAAATCCTCCATATAAATACCGCTACGCCCAAGCCAGGTGGAATAGCTGGTAAAGAATACGGCATACCCGGCGATTTTATTATCAATCTCACAAATCAATGCTTCGCTATTACTGCCTGCGCCAAAGAGGGTTTCCCGGATCTCGTCCGGGGTAGTGACGACTTCTTCCGGGGCCTTTTCATACACGGCCAGCTCAAAGATCATATCGTAAATGGCTGCTGCATCTTCCGGGCGCGCCTGGCGAATAGTTATGTTCATGAATTTTCCTGCGATTTCTTTATGATGTCGATATTGATGGCGCTAAGCATAAGGGTTATTGTCAGAAGAATTAAGTGCAATGAAATCACCCAATGATGAATATTATGCATCCAGCCCTGAGGCGTCTTGATTTAAACCTTCTGCCGGTATTTGACGCGATTTATCGCCACCGTTCCGTTCGACGGGCGGCAGATGAACTGGCGATGAGCACATCGGCGCTGAGCCATGCGCTGTCGCGGCTGCGTATCACCCTTGATGATCCGTTATTTTACCGGGAAGGGCATCATATGTGCCCCAGCGTGTACGCCACCCAGCTAGCGCCTTCTATTGCTTCGGCCCTGAAATTTCTTAATCAGGAACTGGCCCCGCAGCCAGAGTTTAAATCCGCAGGCAGTACCGAGCGTTTACAGATTGCGATAACGGACTTTACCGCATTTTGTATTTTCCCGGCTCTGATGCACAAATTGCAGCATGAAGCGCCCGGCTTGCGCTTTGAGTTACTTTATTTGCCGCACACACCGGCGCTCACGGAGCTGCTGGCGGGCGAGGTAGATCTGGCGCTAGGGTTCAGCACGCCGGACGAAATCCGGCATCCGGAACTGGAAGAAATCAGCTGGTTCGAAGATGAGTATGTCGTTATCAGCAATAAAAGCCGAACACGGCTGACGCTGGAAGATTATCTCGCCGCCAGGCATCTGGTCGTCACGCCGTGGAATGAGAAGCAGGGCGTAATGGATTTGCAGCTTGAGCAAATGGGTTACACGCGGCAGATAGCAATCAAAACGCCGTCTATGCTGAGTGCGCCGTTTATTGTGGCGGAAAGTGATTTGCTGATGGCGCTCCCACGTTTTGCCGCTGAGAAACTGATGCACTCTGCGGAGATCAACGTTTTTGACTTACCCTTCAGCGTTCCTCCGTTCGAAGTGAAGATTTATTCTCATAGCCGGAGCGGCAAGCGCGGCGCGACGTCGTGGTTAAAAACAACGCTGCAAATACTGGCGAAGGAAGTGAATTCAGGTCGATGAGTTTTAGCGGGCTGCTGAGGCTCTTCGCGGGAAAAAACATCCGTTATCATTATTGTCGCTAACAGGGCTAAACTACTCGTATCTATGAACTCCCTTCATCAATAAAGTCTAAGAAGGGAGGTTTAAATAAGGAAGTGCCCGATGCTCAAAGAGAACTTCAACGAACTGCAAAGCTTTCTGGTGGTAGCGCGAGTGCGGAGTTTTACCAAAGCGGCTGCGAAGCTTGGCGTTTCACAGTCGGCGCTCAGCCATGCGATGAAGGCGCTGGAAGAACGCCTGAACGTCAGGCTATTAACCAGAACCACACGCAGCGTTGCGCCTACGGAAGCGGGCGAAAGAATTATGGCCTGTCTGGAGCCGAGAATAGCCGATCTTGAGCAGGAACTGGGGGCGCTTATCCAACTGAACGGCACCGCCTCCGGTAATCTCCGCCTGTCCGCGGGGGAGCATGCCGCCCGCAGCCTGGTGTGGCCGAAGCTAAAACCGTTTCTCAGAGAATACCCGGAGATCAATGTCGAGCTGGTGGTGGATAACGGCTTCGTTAATATTGTTGAAGGCCGCTTTGATGCCGGAGTTCGTCTCGGGGAAAGCGTTGATAAAGACATGGTAGCCGTAAAAATAGGGCCGGATATGCGTATGGCGGTGGTCGGTTCGCCGGGTTATTTCGCCGCAAACCCCGTGCCGAAGACGCCGCACGAGCTTCAGGCTCATCGCTGCATCAATATGCGGTTGCCAACCGCCGGTGGCCTGTACCACTGGGAATTTGAAAGGGAAGGGAAGCCGCTGCGCGTGGGCGTTGAGGGGCAACTGACGTTAAACCAGCTGCCGGAAAGAATAGACGCGGTGCTGTCGGGGTTTGGGCTTGCCTGCGTGCCTGAAGATACGGTTCAGGCGTATGTAGAGTCCGGGGCGCTGATTCAGGTATTGCATGAGTGGTGCCCGTCATTCCCCGGTTATTATCTCTACTACCCCAGCCGCAAACAGCATCCTTCTGCTTTTGCGCTGATGATAGATGCCCTCCGTTATACGCAATAGCTGGCCTGCAATACTCGGCAGGCCAGCTAAACCTTAGCGGCCTGTGCGGGCCTGAAGCGCCGCAGGGTAACGGTCGCCAACGATTTTAACCGTTTCCAGCGCCAGGGCGATTTTGCTTAAATCACTCTGTGACAGGGTAACTTCTATTGCGCCCAGGTTTTCCTCCAGCCGGTGCAGTTTAGTGGTTCCCGGGATCGGCACAATCCACGGTTTTTGCGCCAATAACCACGCCAGCGCAATTTGCGCCGGGGTTACGCATTTTTCGGCGGCGATGTTACCCAGCAGAGCCACCAGCCCTGCATTGGCTTCACGCGCTTCTGCGGCAAAACGCGGCACCTTACTGCGAAAGTCATCTTCGCCGAACGAGGTTTCTGCCGTGATGGCTCCGGTCAGGAAGCCTTTGCCCAGCGGGCTGAACGGCACAAATCCGATGCCCAACTCTTCCAGCAGCGGCACAATCTCTTGTTCAGGTTCACGCCACCACAGAGAGTATTCACTTTGCAGGGCGGTAACCGGCTGTACGGCATGCGCCCGGCGTATCGTCTGTGCCCCGGCCTCGGAAAGCCCAAAATGCTTAACCTTGCCTTCGGCAATCAGGTCTTTCACCGTACCGGCGACATCCTCAATTGGTACCTCCGGGTCAACGCGATGCTGATAAAACAGGTCAATCACGTCGGTTTTGAGGCGGTGCAGCGATCCTTCCACCGCTTCGCGGATATGCTCCGGGCGGCTGTTTAAAATCTGCTGCTTGTTGTCAGCCCCGAAGGTGAAGCCGAATTTAGTTGCGATAACCACGCGATCGCGCAGCGGTTTTAAAGCTTCGCCGACAACTTCCTCATTCAGATAAGGGCCGTAAACTTCGGCGCTATCAAAAAAAGTCACGCCGCGCTCTACGGCTGCTCGAATCAGTTCCACCGCCTGACGAGTATCCGTTGCCGGGCCGTATCCGTGGCTAAGCCCCATACAGCCCAGACCCAGGGCAGACACTTCCAGCCTGGCGTTACCGAGAAAACGTTTTTGCATCAGTATTTACCTTTTCTGTCGCGGTTAAACATCGAGTTTACGGCCCGTCAGCCATTCGACCATGGCCGGGTCACGATGCGAGAAAAATGCGCTGGTTGCGGTATCAAGAGCGGTAATGCGCATCATGTCTTCGGCGCTGAGTTCGAAATTGAGGATGCTGATGTTCTCTTCCATCCGCGCTTTTTGTACTGATTTAGCCAGTGAAACAATGCCGCGCTGGAACAGCCAGCGCAGGACAACCTGGCCCACGGTTTTGCCATACTGCTCACCTATGGCGGTTAAAACGGGATGCTGAAATAAGCCATTTTTACCTTCGGCAAATGGCGCCCAGGCTTCAGGCCGGATGCCCCGGCTTTGCATCCACGGTGCGGCATGTAGCTGCTGATTAAAGGGGTTAACCTCAACCTGGTTTACGGCCGGAACGACTTTATTGAAGGCCACAAGGTCGGCGAGCCTGTCGGGATGGAAGTTACTCACGCCAATGGCACGAACTTTTCCGGCCTGCTGCAACTCCTCCATAGCACGCCATGCGCCATGAATGTCGCCGTAGGGCTGGTGGATAAGGTAAAGATCGACATATTCCAGCTGCAGGCGATTAAGCGAACGCTCAAACTGCGCTTTTGCGCCTTCGTAATGGGTATCCTGTAGCCACAGTTTCGTGGTAACAAAAAGTTCGTTACGCGCGATACCGCTTTGCTTCAGCGCATTCCCGACCTGAGTTTCATTTTGATAAGAAGCGGCGGTATCAATCAGGCGGTAGCCCGTTTCGATGGCGTCAATCACGGCCCGCTTGCATTCGTCGGCGTCCGTCATCTGGAACACGCCAAAGCCCAGCAGGGGCATTTCAATACCGTTATTGAGTGTTACTGTTTGCATGGCGTTACCCTTCAATCGTTGTGTGTGAAGAGCATAACGCAGGGAGATTTATTCGATTAGAGGGCATAATTCGCAAGGGCTTATTAGAATTATTCATTAATTATGATATTGCCTAAGGAGACTGTTGCTGCCCGTCTATGCGCTAATAAAATAGCGGCTCGGGTAAGGCCGAAACCGCCATCATGCAGGCTTTCTTTTTTGCGAGGCTGGAAAGAGAGGGTGATTATGTTTCTTGAGCTTCTCCGGTTTTAAATTCTGAGGTATCCAGCAGCGGCATAGTGCCATTTTTCTTGAAACCATAATTACCAAGTGCAATAGCCAGGTGGCTTATAGAGTCAGCATTGATAAAAAGTGCTTCCTCTTTAATAGTCGAGTTTGTGTTAAAGATATCAACAAATTCCTTTGTATTCATATTGTATAAATGGCTAATATATAGATCTGTGAAGATATTCCTCTCTTCCAGTTTTCTGGTTGAGGACGAATAATCATCTGATACGTCATCAAGTTGAGCGTGAACGGCAATCTCTGAACCGGATTTATCATCTAAACACGACTTCTCTTTTATAATCTGAAACAAATCCACTTTTGAATGATGGTGGGCTACTTCATGAATAAGAGCGTTAATCGCATTAAGAGTGCATTTCCCAAAGAAGTTGTCTGTCAGAAATATGACTTTGTTATGGCCATCTGAGATGGATGCCGCAGTAATGTTGGCGTTTGCGCCCGTGCTGCTGTATCCATAATATACAGACTCTCTTTTGCTTTTTAGACGTTCAGCTATATCTGATTTTATTGAGTTGTATAAAGGAATGAGTCTTGATTTAATACCCTGAGGATCGACTATGCCATAGTGTCGTAGATGGTTATCGAGCTCATCATTATTTTTGTCTTCTAATTGTAAGATTGCTGAGCCCAGGGTTTTTATAGCGTTATAGGCAACGCCTTTGAAAAATTCATATTTATCAAGTTCAATACATCTTAATTCATCAAGCCCTCGGGTAACAACATTAAAACCATCACTATTCAGGAGGGTTACAATATCATCAGGAAGATGTGAGGCAGAGCAGACCGAATCGGCTTCAGCGCCTGGGAATATCAGAGGGTCATGGCGGGAAATAAACTCTCCTGTTGCATGTAGCGCATTTGAAATGGGGTGTAACAGGTTGTTGGCAGAGATAAATGAAGTGCTATCGGAGGGAGCGGTTAGCTGATTATTTTCAAACCGGAGTTGGCTAAGAAGAAGCATTAATGGAACAGCCAGTCCCTGGCGTGGAGCTGTATTTTGTGGAGAGGAGCGACTCAGTTCGAGATAAGAATTGGCGACTTGATTAATATTCTTTCCCGTGCGGAGTATCTCATCCGGCGTGGCCGGGTTCTTTGAGGTGGTTACCCGAGTTTGTAGCGTGTTTTTCCCAAAAGCATCATGAACGTTATGCTTATAAGCTCCGGTTGAAGCCCTGTGCTGCGATGCTGAAATTGGCATATTAAAATTTCCTTTTAATCAAAAGAAAGTATTAAAACTTTCGCACACGCATAACTATCAATTAACGACCTTTATTCTGGTTGTTTTTTAACTTAACCAGCCTGCCGATCACCAGCCCGTAATACGCGGCCAAATCTCAGGCACAGAGCTGCTCTCGTCTACAACGTAGTAATGCTGGTGCATGGCGGCGGTGGCGCAGGCGTGGTTGGGCAAAATACGCACCCGGCTGCCGAGGGGGAAATCATTTACCGTGAATGAGGCCTGCTGTGCCAGCTCAATAATGCCGTGCTCCTGGTTGGTAGTGTTGACGATTAAACCTTCAAGCGGATCTCCGTTGGGGCTGCAAACCATGCCGTAGCCATAATCCTGGCTCTGGTTTGCCGTGCCCCTATCGCGGGATAGCGCCATCCAGCCTGCGTCTATAAATACCCAGCCTTTGTCGCGGTTATGGCCGATAACGGTGGCTACCACGCTGATTGCGATGTCTTCAACACGGCAAACGCCGATGTTTTTCATCACCAGATCGAACGTGGTAAACACTCCGGCCCGCACTTCGGTGATATCGGTCAGGTCTTCGGCGAAATGCGCCGTCGGGGTTGCGCCAACGCTTAATATCGGGCAGTCAAAACCCCGCTCTCGCAATCTGTAGCCAGCGGTTCTGATGGCCACGCACTCTGTTTTAGCGGCGGCGCGGATCTCATCGTCAGTGCGGCACTGGTAAGACTCGCCCGCATGTGCAAGCAGGCCGGTAAGCCGTGAGCCACCGTCTTCAATAATGCGAGCCAGCTCGGGCAGAGCTTCGCTGTGCGGCGGAATGCCGCCGCGATGTCCGTCGCAGTCCACCTCAATAAACACCGAAAACTCGACGCCGTTTTGTTGCCCATACGCGGCCACCGCCAGAGCCTGCCGCTCGCTGTCGAGCAAAATGTGCATCTCCACGCCTTGCTGCATCAGCCGGGCAACACGCGGCAGTTTGTGCGGGGCAATACCAACGGCGTAAAGCAGGTTGCTATAGCCCGCTGCGGCAAAAGCCTCGGCTTCTGCGAGAGTTGAAACGGTTGCCGGGGAGCAAGCATCGCGCAGCAGATAGCGTGCGGCATCTGTTGACCGCAATGTTTTAAGATGCGGCCTTACATTGCTGCCCAGCGCTGCAACGCGGGAATACAGCCGCGTGATATTGCGCAGGTATTTGCTTTTATCAATCAGTAAAAACGGGGTGTCGGGCGCTTGCGGACATTCAGCGAACATAGCGATTCTCCTTATGGGGGAAGCTCATGTTGCCATTCGTCTGGTTAGGTATAAATTAATATAAAATCAATAAATGATTAGGTTTTAAGTTAATGATAAGCAGCGACGACCTCTATTTTTTCCGCACCATCTCCGCCCACGCTACGCTTGCCGCGGCGGCGCGGGCGATGAACGTTACGCCTCCCTCGGTGACGCAGCGCCTGAAAGGGCTAGAGCAAAAACTCGGCGTCAGCCTGATCCTGCGGCCATCGAGGCAGGTTTCCCTTACCGATGAGGGCTCGCTGCTGCTTAGCCGGGCGGAAAAAATTCTCGCTGAACTGGCCGGTTTGCAGTCGGCAATGGACGACCGGCGGCAAACGGTCCGAGGGAAGCTGCGCGTGCTGGCCCCATTAGGCTTCGGTAACGACTACATCGCGCCGCTGCTGGGCGATTACGCCGCTCAGCACGAAAACCTCGAAGTGGAACTAACGCTCTCCGACGACCCGCACTGGGCCACGCTGCACAAATGGGATCTGGTGATATTTATCGGTGAACTGCGGGACTCCAGCATGCACTGTATCAGGCTGGCGGCCAACCGGCGTTTTATCTGCGCTTCGCCGGATTACCTCAGCAGGCGGGGGACACCAGCCGCGCCGGAGCAGCTGGCTAACCACGACTGCATCGCCCTGCGTGAAAACAGCGAGGACGTTACCCTCTGGCGTTTCTCCGGCCAGGAAGGCGATTGCCCGCAGCGTATTGCGCCGCGCCTGTCGAGTAATGAAGGCCGGGTGGTGAAGGAGTGGGCGCTGGCTGGGCGGGGGATCATTATGCGTTCCGAGTGGGATGTGCTGCCGCAGATCAACGCCGGTTCGCTGGTGCGCCTGCTGCCGGAGTATCAACTGCCGGATGCCGACATTGTGGCGCTTACCGGCTCTGCGCCTCAGGAAAGAAGCTCCAGAACGCAAAAATTTATCGACCTGTTACGAGAAAAACTCTCTTCCCGTCCGTGGGAAAGAGAGTCGCGTGCGGGTTAAATCAGCTGGCCGTGTTTTCTGGTTTGATCCTGAACCAGATGGCGTACATCGCAGGCAGGAACAGCAGGGTCATCACCGTGCCGCCAAGAGTACCGCCGATGAGCGTATAAGCCAGCGCGCCCCAGAATACCGAGTGGGTAAGCGGGATAAACGCCAGAATCGCCGCCAGGGCGGTGAGCAGAACCGGGCGCGAACGCTGAATCGTCGCCTCCACCACGGCGTTAAACGGCGTGAGGCCCGCCAGCTCGTTATGCCGTATCTGCCCGATGAGAATTAAGGTGTTACGCATCAAAATTCCCGATAGCGCAATCAGCCCCACCAGGGCATTAATACCAAACGGCTGGTTGAAGAGGATAAGCGTCGGCACCACGCCAATCAGCCCCAGCGGGCTGGTGGCAAACACCATCAACATCGCTGAAATCGAGCGTACCTGCATAATAATTACCAGCAGCGTCAGAGCAATCATTATCGGGAACAGCGGAGCCATGGCTGCGGTGGCTTTGCCGGATTCTTCAATCGCTCCCGCTTGCTCAATCCTGTAGCCCGCCGGGAGCTTGTCGATAATCGGCGCGATTTGCTTCAGCATCGCCGTCGAAACATCCGGCGGCTGGAGGCCTTCCGCCACGTCGCCGCGTACGGTAATGGTCGGCGTTCTGTCCCGGCGTCTTAGCACCGGGTCTTCCATTATCACTTCGACCTTGCCAATCTGCGAAAGCGGCACTTTCTGGCCGTCCGAGCCCATCAGCGTTAGCGCCGAAAGCTGCGCCGGATTGTTACGGATCTCGCCCCTCGCTCTGCCAGTGACCTGCACGGAGCGAATATCCTCCCGAACCTCGGTAAGCGGAGCGCCGGAAAGCAGGAACTGTAATTGCTGCGAAACAGAGGCCGTAGTCAGGCCCACGGCATTCAGGCGGTCCTGGTTCAGCGTGAAGTGCAGCGTCGGCACCCTTGACCCCCAGTCGATATTCACGGTGCGCATCTGCGGGCTGCCGATCATCACCGCTTCAACCCGGGCGGAAATATCCCTTAACACGTCCGGGTCCGGCCCCATAACGCGAAAGGCAACGGGGTAGGGAGTGTAAGGCCCGAATACCAGCTGGGTTACGCGTACTCTGGCTTCGGGCGCAAGCCCGTCGCTAATCGCCTGGCGTAGCCGGAATTTCAGCGCCTCGCGGGCTTCCGGGTCGGGAGTGAGGATAACGATTTTGGCAAATGACGGGTCGGGCAATTCGGGTGCCATAGCCAGGTAGAAGCGCGGTGCGCCCTGGCCAATATAGGAGGTCACGATTTTTGACTCTTTCTGCCGCCCGAGCCATTTTTCAATCTTCTCTGTAGCAAGCGTGGTTTGCCCGATGGCCGTGCCGTAAGGCATCTGCACTTCTACCAGCACTTCCGGGCGGTCGGAAATAGGGAAGAACTGCTTCTTAACCACGGCCATTCCGGCGATGGCGAGCAAAAATAAGCCCACCACTGAGCCCGCGGTTAGCCACTTTCTGGCGATGACTTTTTTCAACAGTGCTCTGAAGCGGTTGTAGTTTTTACTGGTGTAGACAGCGTGCTCCGCCAGCACCGCTTTATGCCGCTCGGGCAGTAATTTCACCCCCAGATAAGGCGTAAACACCACGGCCACCAGCCAGGAGGCAACCAGCGCGATGCCGACAATCCAGAACATGTTGCTGGTGTATTCCCCGGCGGTGGAGTGGGCAAAGCCGTTTGGCATAAAGCCGATAGCCGTCACAAGCGTGCCCGCCAGCATCGGCGCGGCCGTGTGGCTCCAGGCATAGGCCGAGGCTTTTACCCGGCTGTAGCCTTCCTCCATTTTCACCACCATCATTTCAATGGCGATAATTGCGTCGTCAACCAGCAGCCCGAGCGCCAGGATCAGCGACCCGAGGGTTATCCTGTCAAAGTTTTTATCCGTCGCCGCCATGACGATAAACACCACGGCAAGCGTCAGCGGCACGGCTGCGGCGACCACAATGCCGACGCGCCAGCCCATGCTCACGAAGCACACCAGCATCACCACCAGCAGGGCGGCGAAGAACTTCATCATAAACTCGTTAACGGCGGAGCTGATGTTGACCGACTGATCGCTGACTTTGCTTAACGTCATGCCCAGCGGCATACCGTCGTTGATTTTGCGGGTTTCACTATCCAGCGCTTTACCCAGCTCCAGCCCGTTCCAGCCGTCGCGCATTACTACGCCGAGCAGCAGCGCCGGTTCGCCGTTATTGCGCACCAGGAACGTAGCCGGATCTTCATAGCCGCGATCCACGCTGGCAACGTCGGAAAGTTTCAGGGTTTTTCCCTGCGCCACAATCGGAGTGTTGCGGATTTTATCCAGCTGATCCAGCGCCCCGTCCAGGCGAATAAACACCTGAGGGCCGGAGGTGTCGATGGATCCCGCCGGGCTTAGCAGGTTCTGGTTGCTTAGCGCTTTAAAGATGTCGAGCGGAGAGACGCCAAGGGTTGCCAGCCGGTCGTGTGAGAACGAAACGAAAATACGCTCCGCCTGCTCGCCGATGATATTGACCTTTTTCACGCCGGGAACGTGGAGCAACTGCTGCCGCAGGTTTTCCGCGTCACGCACCAGCAGGCGCTGCGGTTCGCCTTTTGCCTTAAGGGCAAACAGGGCGAAGGTTACGTCGGAGAATTCGTCATTCACCAGCGGGCCGATAACGCCGTCAGGCAGGTTTTTGGCTTCGTCGCCGATCTTTTTACGCGCCTGGTAAAACGCTTCCGGCACGGCAGCCGGTGGCGTGCTGTCTTTTAAAGAAACGATGCTGTAGGCGAGGCCGGGCCGGGTGTAGGTTTCGGTGCGGTCATAAGCATCCAGCTCTTGCATCCTTTTTTCCAGCGGCTCGGCCACTAGATCCTGCATTTGCTGCGCTGTCGCGCCCGGCCAGGCGGTGATCACGGTTAGCTGTTTTACGGTAAAGGGCGGGTCTTCCGCACGGCCAAGCTTGAGAAACGCGATTATCCCGGCAAGGGTTATCAGCAGGATCATAAACAGGGTGACCGATTTTTCCCGCACCGCGAGCGCGGAGAGGTTAAAGCGCTGGTCGCTCATTATGGCGCTCCCGCTACGTCGGGGGTGCTCTGGGCCTGCGGCCTGACTTCTTCGCCTTCGTGCAGAAGGTGGATGCCTAACGCCACAATGCTGGCATTATCCGGCAGCGCGGCGGAAACCACGGCGGACTCATCGCTGATTCTGAGAACGGTGACCGGCTGCCAGCTCACTTTTGCCGGTTTCCCGGAGACGACCCAAACGCCGGACCCTTTCTCTTTGCCCGCGTCGTAAATCGAAGCCAGCGGAATGGTCAGGTTTTGAGACCGGTGGCCGCCCTCGGGAATATCAACCGTTACCGTGCTGCCGAGCGGCGCCTCTGAGAGCGGGGGAGCTAGAACAAATTTGGCTTCGAAGGTTCGCGTTTGCGGGTCAGCTGCATCGGAAAGCTGGCGCAGCGTGGCCGCAACGGGTTTTCCGTCACCGCCGTACAAATGAGCGCTGGCAACGGTGCCGATATCGGGGCGCAGCGTCTCCGGCAGGTTAACTACGGCTTCACGCTGCCCGGCGCGGGCCAGCCTTATCACCGCTTGCCCGGCGGAAACAACCTGGCCTGGCTCGGCCAGAGTCTCCACCACCACACCATCGGAGTCTGCCGTCAGCACGGCGTAGTTCATCGCATTTTTCGCAACGTTAGCCTGCGCCAGCGCGGCCTGAAGATCGGCTCTGGCGCTGCCGGCCTGGGCTTTAACCTGGTCGTACTGAGAAGCTGAAATTGCCCCGGTGCCGATTATGCTCCGGTAGCGGGTTTCGTCCGCTGCGGCCTGCTTTGCACGCGCTTTTGCCGCCGCAACGGCCTGGTCTTGTGCTCTGGCCTGCAAGCTTAGGTCCTGCGGGTCCAGCCGCAGCAGAGGCTGGCCGTTTTTGACCGTTTGCCCTTTATCCACCAGGCGCTCAAGGATCTTACCGGAGACGCGGAAACCCAGGTCGCTTTGAATGCGGGAGGCCACAACGCCGGTGAATGAGCGCGCGGCGTCGTTTGCAGGCTGCACGGTGCTTGTTCGCACCAGCGGAGGCTGGGTTCGCGGATCGTCTTGCTTAGACGAGTTATCGCAGGCGGTAAGGGTTGTGCACAGCAGGGCAGCAACCACCGGAAGAGGCAGAAGACGAAACATACGTTCCCTTATAAACGCGAGTCAGGAACGCGATAATTATTCAAGTGACCAATTTAGTCAATGGTCACAAAGTGCCGTCATGGCATCAGGCTTTTTAGGATCAGGGCGGGAAGCTGCTGCTCCGCCTGCTTCGCGAGGTCGAGGTTGTATTGCAGCTGAACCGGATTAATAAAGGGCAGCATCACCAGAAAAACGGCATCCACGGTCTCATCCAGCGGGCTGCGGCGCTCAAACTCGCCTGACTGGCGGCCTCTCTGGATAATATTTGCTAACATAATTTTCAACTGCTGCTTGTAGCGCTCGGCGGACGGCCAGTTGTGCTGGCAGGAGGCAATAGCGATATCGTGCAGCTTGCGGTCATAGAAGAACAGGTCGCTGCCCGCGGCAATCAACTCGCTAAACATTGCCCGCAGCTGCGCCGACGCCCCGTTAGCGTCGTTTACCGCGGCGCTGACTCTGTCTATCATCAACGTAAGTCGGTTATCGCAGATAACTTCGCCAATTTCCTGCTTGGATTTGAAGAACTTATAGATATAGGCTTTGGAGTAGCCAATCGCTTTGGCCAGGTCTGAAACCGTGGTTTTTTCAAAACCATAATGGCCGAAGAAATCGGTCGCGGCGTGGATAATCTGCTCCCTGACATTGTGTTCGGCAGGCCCTCTGGTTTCTGCTGCCTGGACGCTGGTATCGGACATGCGTGCTCCCTGTAATCGAACGGGTGAATGGTGACCATTGTAGCATTGGGTTACCCGCGGTGGATTATTCTAATCCTAAAAGGTGTTCAGCACGGCTTACCGTGCTGATAGAAAAAATCAGGTTACTGCCCGAGCATCTGTAAAAAACGCTTTACCGACGGAGATCGTTCGAACTGCCGGCAGGCCACGGCGACATCGGTTTTTATTTCATCGCCGCGTATCGGGTGGAAGGTGACATTCGGGCTGGCGATACAGGCCATCGAGGCGGGTACCAGGGCAAAGCCGAATCCGGCGGAAACCATGCTGAGCGAAGAAGATATCTGCGAAGCCTGGCAGGCATTTTTCAAATCAATATTGGCCCGCAGGCAGGCGTTATACATCATTTCATAAAGCCCCGGCGCGACTTCCTGCGGGAACAGCACCGGCGGCACGTCTGCCAGCGCGGCCAGCGCCAGCTCATTTTCACCAGAAAGTGGATGATCCCGGTGCAGGGCAATCATCGTCGGCTCCTCATCTACCAGCCGCAGGCTGAAACGTTTGCTGCTTTCGCAGGGCAGGCGCACGAACGCCACGTCCAGCAAGCCCTCATCCAGCTCCTGCATTAGCTCCGCCATATTAGTCTCCCGCTGCCGCAGTTCGATGGCGGGATATTGCTGCTGAAATTGCCGCAGCAGCGAAAAAATCTTCGGATTGAAAGCGTTTGAACTGGCAATACCCAGCGAAAGCTTGCCGTTTATGCCGCGCGCAATGCCGCGGGCTTTTTCCAGCGCGGCGTCGCTGTGGGCGAGGATCTGGCAGGCATCCTGGTAGAAGGCCTCCCCGGCCTCGGTCAGCTCCACGCCGCGGGTCAGGCGGTGCAGCAGCGGGGTGCCCACTTCGCGCTCCAGGCGCTGTATTTGCTGGCTGAGCGGCGGCTGGGAAATCCCAAGCAGTTCGGCGGCTCGGGTGAAGTTGCGCGTCTGGGCGACGGCAACAAAATAGCGGAGATAGCGAAGTTCCATATCAAAAACGTCTTAAACCTGAGGGAGTTTTATATTGGAACTGTGAGCTGGATCGAGTCAACATCTTATTAACGTTTCTTAACTGTCCCGGCGCGAGGATAAACCGCGATGAGCGACCTAACACTCTGTTCCTGTGAGAAAAGCCTGCTAGAAATGGTCGAGACTTTTGCCGCAAGAAATAAAGAAAACATGATATATCAAACTTCGCTGATGAGCGCGCTCCTGAGCGGTGTGTATGAAGGCGAAACCACAATGGCCGACCTGCTCAAGCGAGGGGATTTTGGCCTCGGCACCTTTAACGAGCTGGACGGCGAGATGATTGCCTTTAACAGCCAGGTCTACCAGCTGCGGTCTGACGGCAGCGCCAGAGCGGCCAGTCCACAGCAGAAAACGCCCTTCGCGGTAATGACCTGGTTTAAACCGCAATATCGGTTACGCATCGACAGCCTGACCAGCCGCCAGGAGCTGCACCAGATCATCGACCAAAAAATCCCTTCCGATAACCTGTTCTGCGCCTTACGCATTGACGGACACTTCCGCCACGCGCACACCCGCACCGTACCGCGCCAGACGCCGCCTTACCGTGCAATGACAGACGTGCTGGATGACCAACCGGTGTTCCGCTTTAACAGCCGCGCCGGGGTGCTGGTGGGATTCCGCACGCCGCAGCACATGCAGGGCATTAATGTGGCCGGTTACCACGAACACTTTATTACCGACGACCGCCAGGGCGGCGGGCATCTGCTCGACTACCAGCTGGAGCAGGGCGTGTTGACCTTCGGTGAAATTCACAAACTGATGCTCGACCTCCCGGCGGACAGCGCTTTCCTTAATGCCGATCTTCATCCCGATAATCTTGATGCCGCTATCCGTGCGGTAGAAAACTAGCGTTCAGCTGGAGGAAACAAACGATGGACAATAAAAAACCTCTGCGTCAGTGGGCGCACGGTGCCGACATGGTTGTTGCTCAACTTGAAGCTCAGGGCGTGAAGCATGTATTCGGCATTCCCGGGGCAAAAATAGACAAAGTATTTGATTCCCTGAACGACTCGCCAATCGAGCTTATCCCGGTACGCCACGAGGCAAACGCCGCCTTCATGGCCGCGGCGGTGGGGCGCATTACCGGCAAAGCCGGGGTGGCTCTGGTCACTTCCGGACCGGGGTGCTCAAACCTGATTACCGGCATGGCGACGGCCAATAGCGAGGGTGACCCGGTGGTGGCGCTCGGCGGCGCGGTAAAACGCTCCGATAAAGCCAAACAGGTTCACCAGAGTATGGACACGGTAGCGATGTTCAGCCCGGTGACCAAATATGCTGTTGAAGTTTCCGCCCCGGACGCTATCGCCGAAGTGGTCTCTAATGCCTTCCGCGCCGCCGAACATGGCCGCCCAGGCAGCGCCTTCGTCAGCCTGCCGCAGGATATTAGCGACGGCCCGGCCACCGGCAATATTCTGCCTGCAAGCGGCGCAATTCAGTCAGGTGCCGCGCCGGATGCGGCCATTGAAGAGGTGGCAAAACTGATTGCTGCGGCTAAAAATCCGGTGTTCCTGCTTGGGTTAATGGCGAGCCAGACCGAGAACAGCGCGGCGCTGCGCCATCTGCTGGAGAAAAGCGGCATCCCGGTTACCAGCACCTACCAGGCCGCCGGTGCGGTAAATCAACAGCACTTTTCTCGCTTTGCCGGGCGCATTGGCCTGTTCAATAACCAGGCCGGTGACCGACTGCTGCAATTGGCTGACCTGGTTGTTTGCATCGGCTACAGCCCGGTGGAATACGAACCGGCGATGTGGAATACCGGCGACGCTACGCTGGTGCATATCGATGTGCTTCCGGCCTATGAGGAACGCAATTATGTGCCGAACGTTGAACTGGTCGGCGATATCGCCGGAACGCTCAGCAAGCTCACCGCGCTGATAGAAAAGCCGCTGATTCTTAGCCCACGCGCTTCTGAAATCCTCATCGACAGGCAGCATCAGCGTGAACTGCTGAACCGCCGGGGGGCGCAGCTTAACCAGTTCGCTCTCCATCCGCTGCGCATCGTTCGTGCCATGCAGGATATCGTGAACGACGACGTAACGCTGACGGTTGATATGGGCAGTTTCCACATCTGGATTGCCCGCTACCTCTATAGCTTCCGCGCACGCCAGTTGATGATTTCTAACGGCCAGCAAACCATGGGCGTGGCTCTGCCGTGGGCGATTGGCGCATGGCTGGTCAATCCCGGGCGCAAAGTGGTTTCCGTTTCCGGTGACGGGGGCTTCCTGCAATCCAGCATGGAGCTGGAAACCGCGGTGCGGCTGGGCGCTAACATCCTGCACATCATCTGGGTCGATAACGCCTACAACATGGTGGCGATTCAGGAGCAGAAAAAATATCAACGCCTGTCCGGCGTGAACTTTGGTCCGGTGGACTTTAAAGCCTATGCCGATGCCTTTGGGGCCAAAGGGTTTGCGGTGGAAAGCGCCGAAGCTCTGGAACCGACTTTACGCGCCGCAATGGATGTTAACGGTCCTGCGGTGGTCGCCATTCCGGTTGATTACAGCGACAACCATCTGCTGATGGGCCAGCTGCACCTCAGCCAAATTCTCTAAAAAAATACAGAAGGATAAAATGATGAAAAAAGTAGCATTAGTGACCGGTGCCGGTCAGGGAATTGGGAAAGCTATCGCACTGCGTCTGGCTAAAGACGGTTTTGCCGTCGCCATTGCTGATTTCAACGCGAAAACCGCGAAAGAAGTGGCTGACGAAATTAACCGCAACGGCGGGCGTGCGCTGGATGTAACCGTCGATGTCTCCAGCCGCGAGCAGGTGTTTGCCGCCGTTGAAGCGGCACGCAAAGGGCTGGGTGGTTTCGATGTGATTGTGAATAACGCCGGGGTTGCGCCTTCTACGCCGATTGAGGAAATCACCCCGGAAATCGTCGATAAAGTTTACAACATCAACGTGAAAGGCGTTATCTGGGGTATTCAGGCGGCGGTCAAAGCGTTTAAAGCCGAAGGCCACGGCGGCAAAATCATCAATGCCTGCTCTCAGGCAGGGCACGTCGGCAACCCGGAACTGGCGGTTTACAGCTCGAGTAAATTTGCGGTTCGTGGCCTGACCCAGACCGCAGCTCGCGACCTGGCTCCGCTTGGCATTACCGTTAACGGCTACTGCCCGGGCATTGTGAAAACGCCAATGTGGGCTGAAATTGACCGTCAGGTTTCTGAAGCTGCCGGTAAACCGCTGGGCTACGGCACGGAAGAATTCGCCAAACGCATCACTCTTGGCCGCCTGTCCGAGCCGGAAGACGTGGCTTCCTGCGTCTCTTACCTCGCCAGCGCCGACTCCGATTATATGACCGGCCAGTCGCTGCTTATCGACGGCGGTATGGTCTTTAATTAATAGCCTTTTTAATGTGGAGTACCTTTTGGCCTGGCAATGATACTGCCAGGCCTTTTTTATTTGCCGCCGTTTATCTGAAGCTTTTTACCAACCTCTATACTTTGTCATCACCAATGGTAGAAAAATTACAGAAGGGATTGGGTATGTCAAAGTTGTCACCGGCGGGCGGCGGGGAAGCTGCTGTTTCATCGCCGCACAAGCTGATTCTGGCCGGTAGCGCGCTGGGCGTGGTGTTTGGTGATATCGGCACCAGCCCATTGTATACCCTAAAAACGGTGCTGCTGCTTTCGGGGAATAACCCAACTCCGGCGGTGATCCTCGGGCTGTTGTCGCTGATTATCTGGACCCTGATCCTGATTACTTCGGTGAAATACGCGATGTTTGCCATGCGCATCGACAACCATGGCGAAGGCGGGATCATGGCGCTGATGTCGCTGCTGGTGGCGAAAGATAAAGGCTCGCGCTGGGTGGTGCTTGCTGCTCTGCTTGGGGCGGCGCTTATTTACGGCGACGGGGCGATTACCCCGGCCATTTCGGTGCTTTCGGCGATTGAAGGCATGAATATTCTCTGGCCCGAAGCCGAAACCTACGTGCTGCCGATTGCCGTCACTATTCTGGTGGCGCTGTTTGCGGTTCAGCCGTTCGGCACGGCGAAAATCGGCAAGGTATTTGGCCCGATTATGGCGCTGTGGTTTATTTCGATTGCCGGGCTGGGGATCTGGGGCATTGCCCAGCATCCCGCGGTGTTGATGGCGCTCAATCCGTGGTATGGATTGAAGTTTCTGGTTTCTAACGGCTTTGTGAGCTTTATGGTGCTGGGCGGAGTCTTCCTGTGCGTAACCGGAGCCGAAGCGCTGTATGCCGATATGGGGCACTTCGGTAAAAAACCGGTCTGGCTGGCCTGGTTTGGCGTGGTGTTCCCGAGCCTGCTGCTGAATTACGCCGGGCAGTCGGCGCTTATCCTTTCCGGGGCGGATATCAGCCAAAACATCTTTTTCAGGCTGTGCCCTCCGGCACTGCTGATGCCTTTGGTTATCCTCGCCACGCTTGCCACCATTATTGCCAGCCAGGCGATAATCACCGGCGCATTCTCCATGACCCGGCAGGCCATTCAGCTCGGCTGGCTGCCGCGTTTACGCATCAGGCAAACCGCCGCTGAAAGTTACGGGCAGATTTATATCGGCACAATAAACTGGCTGTTGATGGCCGTCACCTTGTTCCTGACGGTGTTCTTTAAATCCTCTGAAAACCTCGCCGCGGCATACGGCATTGCGGTCTCGCTCACCATGCTGATGACCTCCGGGCTGCTGTACGTGGCGATGCGCCACATCTGGCAGTGGCGGCGGCTGACCAGCGCGCTGGTGGCGGGGGGCTTTTTGATCATCGATACCTGCTTCTTAATTGCCAACCTGATTAAAGTGCTGGAGGGCGGCTATATTCCGCTGCTGCTGGCGGCGGTAGTTTGCACCACCATGCTGGTCTGGCATCGAGGTGCTGGCGAGGCGGCAAATGCGGTGAATGAGAAGGTCATCGACGTCAACACGTTCTTCGCCGCGCTGAAAGAGCGGGGCGTGCCTCGCGTGCAGGGTTCAGCGGTGTTTATGACTAAAAATCGCAACGGTATTCCGCCCGTTATGCGCTGGCATGTTGCGCGTAACCATGCGCTACAGCAGCAGGTACTGTCGCTGACGATATCGATTATGAACGTGCCGCGCGTTCCCGCCGGAGAGCGACTGGTGATTGTTGAGCAGGCACCGGATTACTGGCGCGGTATCGCCCAGTACGGCTTTATGGAAAGGCCGCATATTCCCGAGCTAATGGCGAGGCTGGGTGAAATGGCGTGTGCTTTTTCGGTGGAGGATGTGACTTACTATCTCGGACACGAAACTATTGTCCCGCGTGAGGATGGGAAAGGGATTCCGGGCTGGCAGCGCAAAGGCTTTGCTTTTATGCTCAGGAACGCCACCCATGTGACCCATTATTATCGGCTGCCGAGCGACCGGGTGGTTGAAATTAGCCGCCGCATAGCGATTTAAGCGGAGCGCAGAACCAGGCGGATAAAACTGTCGATATCGCCCAGCGCCAGCTCTCTGTCGGCAGGCGCTGAGGCAACCAGCAGCTTGTCGGCATAGCCATTTAGCAGGGCGCTAAGCTGGCGCGTAACGCGGCCGGCATCAACCGTTTTGAAAATACCTTCGGCGATACCGGCGGCAATAATATCCGCCAGCACCTTTTCCCATTTTTGCGTCATATCCAGCGCCAGCTCCGCCCACAGTGGGCTGTGAGCCGCCTGGTGCCACAGCGCGCCGTAGAGCTGCCAGACCGCGTCCGGCGCATGGGGGAGGTAAATGTGGGTCAGTCGGCGCAGTTTTTCTTCCGGGGAAAAAGCGTTGGTTTCTTCGGTAAATCTGTGCAGGTCGGCCATTAAAAAGTCGGTCATTGCTTCGATGCACAGCGTTTGCCAGTCGCGGAAATAGTGATAAATGTGGCTGCGTGAGATGCCCACCCGCTCGGTCAGTTCGCGGGTGGTCACTTTCTCAATACCTTTCTCAATGAACAGCTCGATGGCCCCGCTCAGGATTTTGCTTCTCAGCGTGTCAGCTGCTTGTTTCATGATTATTCCACGATTATCTATAGCGTCAGGGAAGCTATCTTAGCAGTTTTTAACGCTATTTTCCGTCTGACGCAGGGCGTATTTCAGCCCCACGGTGCTGGCGGCAACCAGAGCAGCGGCAGAGATTACGACCGTCAGATAGGCCTGCCCAAACGCGGCGCGCGCAAGGCTGGTCAACTGCTCTGCGCCTTGCTCGCTCATATTCCGGGCAAGATGCAGCGCCTCGTCCAGGCTATCGTAGGCCGCCTTGCCGCTGACCAGCCCGTCCGGCAGCACCAGGCTTGAGCTGTATACCGCCGTCATCAGGCCGCCGAGCAGCGTTACGCCTAGCACGCCGCCCATTTCCCACGACACGTCTTCAATCGCCGCCACCATTCCGGCTTTTTCTTCCGGAGCGTTAAGCATGATTGAGGTTGAAGCCGCGGTAAAAGCGACGCCAAGCCCGAGGCCGATAACAAACAGGGCGGCAAGCTGCGGGGCGAGACTATAGTCGGCAAGCAGCGCCACGCCAGCCATACCGAGAGCGGTAACCAGCAGCCCGAAAACCATCATCCTGGAACCGCCCCAGCGCGGCAGCATGATGCCAGCAAGCGGGGAGGCAAGGGCGGAGCCAATCGGGATCGGCAGAATCGACAGTCCCGCCAGCAGCGGCGTAAGACCGAGCACCAGCTGGAGTCGCTGGGTCAGCACCAGTTCGATGCCGGTAAGCGCGATCATAGTAATAATCGCCACGCAAATACCGCTGGCAAACATGCGGTTACGGAACAGCGAGAAGTCGATCATCGGCTGTGCCGCGTTTTTCTGGCGGCGCACAAATAGCGCCAAAAACAGCACGCCAACCAGCAGAGAGCCGACAATCGTCAGCATTGAGGCGTCCATTTTGCTGAGCTCTTTGAGGGCGTAAATCACGCCAACCAGCCCGAACATAATCAGCAGCGATGCGATAAAGTCGCACGGGCGCTGCGGGTTTCCCGCATCACGCGGGATCAGGAACCAGGCAAAGACGATAACCAGCAGCACGACCGGCACGTTTATCAGGAACACGGAACCCCACCAGAAGTATTCCAGCAGTACGCCGCCCACAACCGGGCCGAGCGCGGCGGCGGCGGATGCTACAGCCGACCAGATTCCGATGGCGAGCGCGCGCTCGCGTTCGTTGATAAACACCTGACGGACGATGGCAAGCGTTGCCGGCATCATCATCGTTGCGCCAATGGCGAGGAACACACGGGATGCAATCAGCAGTTCCGCCGTAGGAGAGTAAGCGGCGCAAAGGGAAGCTATGCCGAATACCGGCAGCCCCGACATAAACATCAATTTATGGCCGAGCCTGTCGCTCAGCATGCCCGCGCCGGGCAGCAGGCCAGCCGCAACCAGCGGGTAGGCGTTGATTATCCAAAGCTTTTCTGACGCGGTTGCGTTCAGCGCCTGGGTAAGCCGCGGCAATGCGGTGTAGAGCACCGTCATATCAATAATGATTAAAAACAGGGTGCTGGTGAGGATCGCCAGAATCAGCCAGCGATTAGTGAACTGCATGGTTAATGCCTCTAAAAAACGAAAATTGAGCGGTTGCTCAAGCGTGAAATATACTTGAGCAACCGCTCAAAGACAACCCGGGATCTGTTGTTGGAATGGCGAATACGATAGGGTAAACACATATCAGCAATCCGATATGGGTTTCAGGAGAAGGCAGGGAAATGAAAAAACTGATCGTTATGTTGCACGGCGTGGGAAGTTCCGGGGCGGATTTAGAAGGGCTGGGGCTATTTTTCCAGCAGGTCATGCCGGAAGTCCTGTTTGCTTCTCCGAACGGCAGCGAGCCTTTTGACGGCGGCGGCGAGGCGTACCAGTGGTTTAGCCTGGCGGGCGTGACGGAGCAAAATCGTGCACAGCGCATCGTTGAGGCGAGGGCGGCATTCGACGCTCAACTTCGGGCTATTTTTGAGCAACACGATGTGGTTCCGGGCAAAGACCAGGTGATTTTGCTGGGCTTTTCTCAGGGATCGATTATGGCGCTGGACGCGCTGGTGACCGCTCGCTTCCCGCTGGCAGGCGTGGTGGCATTCTCCGGGCGACTTGCTTCCCCAAAACCTTACCAGCTCGCGGCAGATGCTTCAGCGTTGCTTATCCATGGAATGGCGGATCAGGTGATCCCTTGGGCGGAAAGCGAAGCCGCAGCGGCGGCGCTCACGGAAGCCGGAGCCGAGGTTGAAACGCTGTTCGAACCTGGCGTAGTACACACCATAAGCGCCGACGGTGTTTCTCAGGCGATGGGCTACATCGCCGAGCGTTTTGAACTGGATCCTGAGTAAAATATTCTTCTCATCGTGGCCTCCTCCCTGAAGGGGGCCACGGAAGCAATCACTTGCTCATATCGCTAAGCAGCACGGCAATACTCTTGCCGCCCTCGGTCTGCTCCAGCGCAATTTTCACCGCAATTGTCAGCGGTACTGAAAGCAGCATGCCCACCGGGCCAAGCAGCCAGCCCCAGAAGATTAACGATAAAAACACCACCAGCGTTGAAAGGCCCAGCCCGCGCCCCATCATGCGTGGCTCGAGAATATTGCCGAACACCAGGTTAATCACCAGGTAGCCCGCCACCACAATCAGCGCTTCATACAGGCCATTAAAAACCAGCACCTGCACCACGGGCGGAATAGCCGCTATCACCGAGCCGATATTCGGAATGTAGTTGAGGGCAAAGGCCAGCAGGCCCCAGATAAAAGCGAAGCGTACCTCAAGCGCCGCCAGCATTCCCCACACCACAATCCCGGTCACGATGCTGATGGCCGTTTTCAGCACCAGATAATGACTGACGCTGTCCAAAGCACGCTGGATAGCGCCCATGCCTTCTTCCGGGCGGGACATCAATTGCTGGAGCTTGCGCGGCAGCTGCGGGACTTCAATCAGCATAAACACCACGGTGAGCAGCAGCAGGAAGATGGAGGTCATGGCGTTGGAGAGCTGGGTCAGCAGACCGGTAACCAGGGTCATCAGCGCGTTGGGGTCAACATATTTCATGAGCTGATCGACGGAAACCGAGATCCCCGCCCGCTGTAGCCACGGCTCCAGCGTTTGCAGCGGTACGGCAAGCGAAGAACGATATTGGGGCAGGGTACGAGCCAGCTCGTTCAGCGATGTGCCGAGATAGGCGAGCAGCAGCACCATACTCAAAATAATAATCACGATAACCAGGCTGATGGCAAGCACGCGAGGAACGCGCAGGCGCTCAAGACGGCGAATCAGCGGGTTGAGAATAACCGCGATAAACAGCGCCAGAATAAACGGCACGATGATATCGGCCGCGGCTTTTATTCCCACCAGAATAATTACCAACATTCCCAGTATAATCACGGCTTTCAGAGCGCGCAGAGTTATTATTGGTTTCGCCATTGTTGCAGGTTCTCCACGGTTACAGGCAGAAAATAATACACCGCCGGTAAAAAATTCATCGATTAATTACGCTAGTTTAAACGTTGCCATCAGTTTAATACATTGTGAAGCCAGGGGAGTGCAGCGTAAAGAATTGCAAAGGTCGCGGGCTAAGATACCGAATTATGGTACAAATTTGGCGTGTTTAACTACTGAGGACAATTTTCTATCCGCAACTGACGAGAAGCAACACCGCGGATAAGTTGGAAAAATTATGGACAATATGTTCAATACCCCTTTAAGCAACTCTTTTATTTTTACTACTTCTGCCTCTTCCCTTTCTGGTGAACAACACTGGCGCAACGCGCTTTAGTCCCTTTCTTCTGACAAATTTTTTGCACCTTTAATTTGGCTTGCTCGTCGGTTTGACGTGTCTTGCAGGCTTCTTGCAGCTTTATTTTCTCTGTCAGGAGAGAAATCATGATTTACTGGATTTTACTGGGACTGGCTATCGTCGCCGAAATTACCGGCACTTTGTCAATGAAATGGTCAAGCGTCAGCGAAAATAACGCAGGTTATATTTTCATGCTGGTCATGATCGCCCTCTCTTATATTTTACTGTCGTTCTCGGTGAAAAAAATTGCCCTCGGCGTGGCCTATGCCATGTGGGAAGGCATCGGTATTTTGTTTATTACCGTATTCAGCGTGCTGCTGTTTGATGAGTCCATTTCACCGCTGAAAATACTCGGCCTGACCACGCTGGTTGTCGGCATCGCGCTGATTAAATCCGGCACGCTGACCAAAAAACCGCGTAAACAGAAAGCGGAAAAGGGAGGCGATCATGCCGTCGTTTGAGTGGGTTCATGCTCTGTGGCTGCTGCTTGCTATCGTGCTGGAAATCGCCGCGAATATATTATTAAAACATTCGGATGGCTTCCGTCGCCCGCTCTACGGCGTGCTCTCTTTACTGGCCGTACTGGCGGCATTTAGCGCCCTGGCCCAGGCGGTAAAAGGGATCGAGCTGTCAGTGGCCTATGCGCTGTGGGGCGGTTTTGGGATTATTGCTACCGCCGCCGCAGGCTGGATCTTGTTCGGCCAGAAGCTGAACCGTAAGGGCTGGATTGGCCTTGCCTTGCTGCTCGCAGGGATGGTTATTATCAAATTTGCCTGATCTATCACGCTGCCCGTTAATTATCGGGCAGCGCTTTGCCGTAAGTGTATTACGCTTATTTTACGGTAAAAGAGACTCCTCTTAATTAATCACCGGTTAGCTCAACGTTATTTCACTTAAAAGAGAGATGAAATTGCGTAATCCCCTTAGCTGGAAAAGCACGCCCGTCGCCGGAACCCTGTTTGCCATGATTTTTATGGCTGGCATCGGGTTAGTGATTTCTATTATCGCGCTGCTATACCTTTCGCTGCACCTTATCAGTAGTAAAACCAATGAGATAGATGAGCACCGCAGCGCGCTGTCGGTGCAGGGTGCTATCCAGACTTCGGTTAACCGCGTTTGGGCGCTGGTGATTGATAACGCGGTCTGGGACGACGCGGTAAACCAGGTGTATCGCCAGGAGCTGGACGTTAACTGGCTGTATAACACCTGGGGCGCGGGCTACAAAATCAACAATCTCTACGACGGCGTATACGTCCTGGATGAAAGTTTCAATATCCTTTGGGGCTCGTTTCGCGGCCAGCGCGTTGCCGGGAGCAGCATCAGCCCGCTCGGCAAAGGGTTTGAAGCGATGGTTCGCCAGCATGCTCAGGCGCTGAAAGATGATAAAAAGATCTTTGCCGGGATAACCAATACCTCGTCGGGCGTTTCCTTTATCGGCATCGGCCTGATACGCCCGATGCTGGGGCGGCTTCAGGTTCGGGATGCCACTCGCCGCTATCTGGTGATCGGCCGCCAGGTTAACAGCAGCATGCTCAAAGAGCTGGGCAACACCTTCCAGATTGAGAATCTACGTTTTGCATCACGGGCGCTGGATTTATCCAGCGTGCCGCTAAAGAGCAGCTCCGGCGAGACGCTGGGCTACCTTAACTGGAAGCCGAGAATGCCCGGGGCAGAGGCGGCACACGCGGCCTCCGCCGATATTACGCGCATCGCTATTCTGGCCGCGCTGCTAATCCTTATTTTTATCGCCATCAGCAGTCTTGGGCTTTACAAGCTGGCGCGCGGTGAAAAGCAGGCGAGAAACATTGCCCTGACCGACTGGCTGAGCCACCTGCCAAATCGCCGGGCACTGATCGAACGGCTGGAAAGCATCAGCAAGCGCGGGGATAAGGACGAAAAAAGCGTGGTGTTTATCGATCTCGACGGTTTTAAAGACGTGAATGATATTTACGGGCACGACATCGGCGACCAGTTGATTATCACCATTGCCAACTCGCTGCGCGACCGGGTGCCGGTTAACGGCATGCTGGTCAGAATGGGCGGTGACGAGTTCGCGATGATGATCGGCGGTGAACACGCCGGGGAACTCTCATCGGCATTTGCCGGTTCGGTGCTGGATTATCTCAGCCAGCCTGTTCCGGTAGGGGAAAGCACCATCCACATCAGCGCCAGCATCGGTATCGCCTGCGGTTCGCTGGTGGACTGCGGCAGCTCCGAATTGTTCCGCCGCGCCGATATCGCCATGTATCACTCCAAAATGACCGGCAAAGGCCGCATTACTTACTATGATGCGGCGCTGAATAGCGTACGCGAGCGCCGCCTGGTGATTGAAAACGATATTCGTAATGGCCTGGCGCGCGAAGAGTTTGAGGTCTGGTATCAGCCCATTATTGATGCCCGGAGTCTGGCCATTACCGGCGTTGAGGCGCTGGTGCGCTGGCCGCGTCGTCCCGGAGGGGAGCTACAGCCGGACGATTTTGTTGGCGTGGCTGAAACCAGCGGCCTGATTTATGCGCTCGGGCAGTTTGTACTGCGCCGGGCGTGTAGCGATTTACAGGCTTTTGAGGATTTACGACTGTCTGTCAACATTTCTCCGGCGCAGTTCCGCGACCCGGAGTTTGAAGACAAAGTTGCGCGAGTGCTGCAAGAAACCCAATTTCCCGCCCGGCGCCTCGAGCTGGAGGTCACGGAAAGCTACGTGCTGGAAAACCCGGAGCGGGCGCTGGCGGCCATTCGTAATCTTAAAACACAGGGTATGGCAATGGCGCTGGACGATTTCGGCAACGGCTATTCCAGTATTGGCTACCTGCGTAGGTTCAACTTCGACACTATCAAGATAGATAAATCCCTGGCGGGCCTGGTGGACAACGACGAGCAGGCGCTGGCTCTGGTGAGCGGCACCGTGCGAATTGCCAGCGCGCTGGGCATGGCTGTCACGGCTGAGGGAGTAGAGAACGACGGGCAGCTACGTTTGCTGTGCCAGGCCGGATGCGACCGCCTGCAGGGATATTATTTCAGCAAACCGATGCCGCTGAGCGCGCTGTCATCATGGCGTCAGCAGCATCCGGCATGAGATTTACTGCGCCAGCGCTTCGAGCTTATCGCGAAAGCCGGTCACCGAGATGGCGCGATTGTCCGCCCGGTAGCGATCTTTGGCCGCAGGCGCGGAGCTTTGGACCGCAATTAGCTGCCAGCCGTCGTCGGTTTTCAGCAGCAGCGGAGAGCCGCTATCGCCGGGCAGGGTGTCGCACTGGTGCGACAGCACGGACGCCTGCGCCCAGCCGGTGACTAAGCAATTATTATGAGTATACAAATCGTCAAGATGATCCAGCGGATAACCGGACTGGGTCACTTTGCGATCCTGCGCCTTTAACGCCGCGGTCAGGGCGTCTTTGTCACCGGTAAACAGCGGCACCGGCGTAATGCCGGACGGCGGGTTGCGGATGATAATCAGGCCAAAATCGTAAGGCGCGGCGCTGGAAGGCACCAGCCATCCGTCACCGTCGGGCTTAAGGCGGCGGCCCAGGGATTTATCTACCCGGCCTTCGATGTCATGAATTTCATAGCGCCATTGCCCTTTATGGGAAATAAAACGCAGGGCGATAGCTTTGTCGGCCTTACCGCGCGGCGGCTCAAGCAGGCAGTGCCCGGCGGTGAGCGCCAGATGAGGTGAAATTAGCGTGGCGGTACACAGATTGCCGCTGGCGGTTTCCAGCTGGCCGATGGCATCCCACGGCGCATCTTCCTGGTTGGTCACGCGAATACGGTCATCTTTGCCGAAGAACAGCGTTTTAACGTTAGCGGGGCTATCGTCTTCGTCCGCATGGCTCAGTTGAGGTAAAAGGAGTAACGCTCCTAAAAACAACACAACACTTTTGCGCATAGCTCTCTCTGAAGGGGCTAATAATTATGGTTTTTATAGATGCAGTAACTATAGACGGAACGGGCCGAAAGTGGGAGTAGAAACAGCGGGCTACACTAACCCAGCCAGAAGCTCAGGGTGATAATTCCGCAGATTACCAGCAGGGCGAGGATTAACTCGAAACTATAGCGTCGCAACATTATCCGCACTCCAGAAATAAACACCCGGTAAGCCGGGTGTCTGCCTCGGTGTCAAACAGGTAAAAAACGGTACCTGTTTGGGGTAAACCAGAAGACACCCTTCTTTGCGTTTTTTTCTCAGGCGATAAGTACGTTTAAAGCGTCGTACTTTATCTCTAATGAAACACCCGGCAAGCCGGGTGTTTTATGTTAACGCTTTAAGCCACCGGGTTTGCCCCGTTGAACTTATGCAGCTGGCTGTACAGCTGGTTTTGCAGCAGCTTTGTGGTGTTTCTTAACGTGTTTTTTAGCAGCCTGTGCTTTCTGAGCAGCTGGTTTTACTGCTTTTTTGTGGTGTTTTTTAGCAGCCTGAGCTTTCTGTGCAGCAGGTTTTACTGCTTTTTTGTGGTGCTTTTTAGCGGCCTGAGCTTTCTGCTCGGTAGCTGGCTTAGCGGCTTTTTTGTGGTGCTTTTTGGCAGCCTGAGCTTTCTGAGCGGCAGCTTTTTTGTGTTTTTTATGATGAGTTGCTTTTGCAGCAGGTGCTTTAGCAGCAGCAGCAGCAGCGGTGGTTGCTGGAGCAGCAGCCGGAGCGGTAGCAGTAGTGTCAGCAGCGAAAGCAACAGAAGACAGACCCATAGCAGCGGCAACAACCAGAGCTAATACTTTTTTCATTTCGACATCCTCGAATTTGTTTATGTGTCAACCCCACTGCGGGGCCGTTGAAATGAACTATAGGCTGGAGGATGGAAGTGTTCAGTGAGTGATTGGTATCGGCGTGTAACGGAATGTACAACGCCGGGTGCGGGCGACCCGGCGTCAGGGTTTTACAGGTAGCGGGCTTCTAAATGTTTACGGAAATACAACGGGTTAAGATCTTCTCCTGTGGCATTGCTAATCAGCTGCGCGGTGGTGAAGCGGCTGCCGTGCTGCCAGATATTTTGCTTTAACCAGTCAAATAATGCGCTGAAATCACCGCTGGCGATGTCGCTTTCCAGCTGCGGCAGCGCCCGGCTCGCGGCGGCGAACAGCTGCGCGGCGTACATTGCGCCCAGAGTGTAAGAAGGGAAGTAGCCAAATGCCCCGTCCGTCCAGTGAATATCCTGCATGCAGCCGTTACGATAGTTGCCTTCGGTAGACAGGCCCAGCCAGGACTGCATTTTTTCATTCCACAGAGCCGGAATGTCATCGACTTCGATATCACCGTCAATCAGCGCGCGTTCAATTTCGTAGCGCAGTACAACGTGCGCCGGATAGCTGACTTCGTCGGCATCCACGCGTATAAAGCCGCGCTCTACCTGCTGGTTAAGATTGATAAAGTTATTTAGCTCAAACGCGGGCTGCGGGCCAAAGCGCTCGGTGACTTTCGGCAGCAGAAGTTTCAGGAACGGCGCGCTGCGGCCAAGCTGCATTTCAAAGAACAGGCTCTGCGACTCATGAATCGCGGTGGAGCGTGCCAGAGAAACGGGTTGGCCCAGCCATTCGCGCGGCAGGTTCTGCTCGTAGCGCGCGTGGCCGGTTTCGTGGATCACGCCGAACAGCGAACTGAACATCTCTTCTTCGTTGTAGCGGGTGGTGATGCGTACGTCTTCCGGCACGCCGCCGCAGAACGGGTGGGCGCTAACGTCGAGGCGGCCGCCGTTAAAGTCGAAGCCGAGCAGCGCCATTGTGTCGAGACCCAGCTGGCGCTGCGTTTCGGTGGCGAACGGGCCTTGCGGGGCGATAAGAGATTCTTTAGCTTGTTTATCAACTACTTTCTGCAGAAGATCCGGCAGCCAACCGCGCAGGTCTCCAAACAGCACGTCGAGCTTAGCGCTCGTCATGCCCGGCTCGTAGATGTCCAGCAGGGCGTCGTAGCGGGAGATGCCTTTCGCTTCGGCACGCAGTTGCGCTTCTTCGCGGCTCACGCGCACCACTTCTTTCAGGTTAGTGGAAAAACCCTGCCAGTCGTTAGCCGGGCGCTGGGTACGCCAGCCGTGCTCGCAGCGGGTGCCGACCAGCGATTTCTCTTCAACCAGAGCATCCGGCAGCAGCACGGCTTCCTGGTAATGGCGGGTCATCTCACGCAGGTTTGCGCGTTCAACGTCATCGAGATCTTCCTGAGCGGCGGCCTGCAACAGCGTGGCGATTTTCTTGTCGGTCAGGATCTGGTGCTTAAGCACACTGAGTTCAGCGAGGGCTTCACCGCGTGCCTGGCTGCCGTTAGCGGGCATCATGGTTGACATATCCCAGCCTGCAATGGCGTACAGGTGGTCAAAGCGGGACAGACGCTGGAAGGTACGGGTCAGGTGATTATAGTTTTGCTTTTCCATATGGCCTCGTGAACAGGTTGTTAACGCCAAAGAAAATAGCATTAAGCGCATCTGAAAACGAGGCCAGCAGAACCTTACTGCGCGCGGTGATGCAAACGCGTGCCAACCAGCAGGGCGATAAGCAGCAGCGAGCCGATAAATGCGGCCACGCCGTTCCAGCCGAACTGGTGCCAGAACACACCGCCGAGCGTACCGGCGATGCTGGAGCCGAGGTAATAGCTGAACAGATACAGCGAAGAAGCCTGGCCTTTTGCTCGCCGCGCGCGCGGGCCAATCCAACTGCTGGCGACAGAGTGGGCGGCGAAGAACCCGGCGGAGAACAGCAGCATCCCGGCAAAAATCACCAGCAGAGGCGAGAACACGGTGAGCGTCAGGCCGATGAACATTACGGCGGTGAAGGCTATCAGTACCGGGCCACGGCCATATTTCGCGGTCATTGCCCCGGCTTTTGGCGAACTCCATGTCCCGGTGAGGTAGGCCACGGACAGCAGGCCAACCACCGCCTGGCTAAGGAACCACGGCGCTTCCATCAGCCGGTAGCCAATGTAGTTAAACAGCGTGACAAACGCGCCCATCAGCAGGAAGCCTTCGGCGAAAAGCAGCGGCAGGCCCTGGTCGCGCCAGTGCAGGCGGAAATTAATAAACAGCGTTTTGGGCCGCAGGCTGGAGGCGCGGAAATGCTGCGACTGCGGCAAAATTTTCCAGAACATCAGCGCCGAGGCGAGGGCGAAGCAGCCGATAGCGGCCACGGCAACGCGCCAGCTAAAGAAGTCGGTCAGCACGCCGGTTATCAGACGGCCGCTCATTCCGCCGATGGAGTTCCCGCTGATATACAGCCCCATTGAAAACGCCACCACGCTGGGGTGCATCTCTTCGCTGAGGTAAGTCATGCCGACGGCGGCCACGCCGCTAAGCGACAGGCCAATCAGGGCGCGCATCACCAGGATGCCGTGCCAGCTGGTCATCAGAGTGGAAAGCAGGGTGCAGCAGGAGGCGAGCAGCAGCGCGGTGACCATCACCTGCTTGCGGCCAATCGCATCCGAAAGCGGGCCGGTAAACAGCAGGCCGATAGCCAGCATGGCGGTGGATATCGACAGCGAAATACTGCTGCTGGCGGGGCTGACGCCAAATTCTTGCGACAGCACCGGCAAAATCGGCTGCACGCAGTAGAGAAGGGCAAAAGTGGCGAGACCGGCGGAAAATAGCGCCAGGGTGACGCGCATAAACTGGGGAGTGCCTCGTTTAATGTAGCTGACAGACTGAACAGAAGGTCTTTCGCCAGCGGCCTCTGTCGGGGCGGGGCTGACGGTTGTGGTGCGGCTCAAAGGAGATCCTTACAAAGTGCGTTAACTTATTATTTACAGAGTAGAAAAGTGTAAATGTTATGTCTAATATATTAATAATCTCAAATGATATGTTTGGCATATGAATATAGAACTGCGTCACCTACGTTACTTTGTCGCCGTTGCGGAAGAACTGCATTTTGGCCGCGCTGCGGCAAGGCTGCGCATCTCCCAGCCGCCGCTCAGTCAGCAGATCCAGACCCTTGAACAGCAAGTTGGCGCCCGACTGCTGGCGCGAACCAACCGCAGCGTGAATCTGACCGCCGCCGGGCAGCAGTTCCTCAACGATGCACGCCTTATCCTTAGCCAGGTGGACGCAGCAGCAGCACGCGCCGCGCGTTTGCATCAGGGCGAAACCGGCGAGCTGCGCATCGGTTTTACTTCGTCCGCGCCGTTTATCAAAGCCGTCTCGGACAGCCTGTCCGCCTTTCGCCGCCGTTACCCGGATGTGCATATTCAAATGCGGGAAGTGAATACCCGGGAGCAGATTGCTCCGCTTAACGACGGCGAGCTGGAGCTGGGGTTGATGCGCAACACCAAACTGCCGGAGACGCTGGACTGGACGCTGATCCTGCGTGAGCCGCTGCTGGCGATGGTACACCGGGAGCATCCGCTGGCCTGCGCCAGTTCGGTTTCCCTTAAGCAGCTTGCCAAAGAGCCTTTTGTTTTTTTCGACCCGCACGTTGGCACCGGGCTGTACGACGACATAGTCGGCTTGCTGCACCGCAACGATATCGTGCCTTACATTACCCAGGAGGTGGGCGAGGCGATGACGATTATCGGCCTGGTGTCGGCGGGGCTGGGCGTTTCTATTCTCCCCGCGTCGTTCCAGCGCATTCGGCTAAGCGATGTTGTGTGGTTACCCATAGAAGAGCAGGAAGCGCAGTCGGAACTGTGGCTGGTTTGGCCGAAGCATCGGGAACTTTCTGCGGCGGCAAAGCGCATCTCGGCGCTGTTAACCGAGGCCTCATCCGCGCTAAAATAGCCGCAAAATGGCGGGATTATGTGCGGTAAATCACAACCCTAAGTAAATATTTGACTACCCCGCTTCAAGTGTTTAACCATAGCCTAAAAGTTTATTTCGAAGCGCGAAAATAAAGGGAGTACCACGTGGTTGCTGATAGTCAGCCGGGCCATATCGATCAGATTAAACAGACCAATGCCGGTGTTGTTTATCGTTTGATTGATACCCACGGTCCGGTGTCGCGAATCGATCTTTCCCGCCTGGCGCAGCTGGCACCGGCCAGTATCACCAAAATTGTGCGCGAGATGCTTGAAGCTCACCTGGTACAGGAAACCGAAATTCAGGACCCGGGCAGCCGTGGCCGCCCGGCCGTGGGGCTGATGCTGGAAACCGAAGCCTGGCACTATCTTTCATTGCGCCTGAGCCGGGGCGAAATCTCCCTCGGCCTGCGCGACCTCAGCAGCAAGCTGGTGGTTGAAGATACCGTTGCCCTGCCGATAGAAGATCCTCAGCCTCTGCTGGACCGCATCGTTTTTCAGGTCGATCAGTTCTTTATTCGCCACCAGGAAAAGCTGGAGCGCCTAACCGCCATCGCCATTACGCTGCCGGGCATCATTGATACCGTGCGCGGTATTATTCACCGCATGCCGTTTTATGACATCTGCGATATGCCGCTCGGCGAAGCGCTGGAAACCCATACCGGTGTGCCGGTGTTTATCCAGCACGACATCAGCGCCTGGACCATGGCCGAAGGGCTGTTTGGCGCGTCGCAGGGGGCGCGAGACGTCATTCAGGTCGTTATCGACCATAACGTCGGGGCGGGCGTAATAACCGACGGTCGCCTGCTGCACGCGGGCAGCAGCAGCCTGGTCGAAATCGGCCACACTCAAGTTGACCCGTACGGCAAGCGCTGTTATTGCGGCAACCACGGCTGCCTGGAAACCATCGCCAGCGTCGAGAGCGTTCTGGAGCTGGCGCAGCAGCGTATGAGCCAGTCTATGGGGTCGATGCTGCACGGCCAGCCGCTTAGCGTGGAATCCCTGTGTGACGCGGCGATTGGCGGCGATCTGCTGGCAAAAGACATTATTATCGGCGTCGGGCAGAACGTAGGCCGTATTCTGGCCATTATGGTTAACCTGTTTAATCCGCAAAAGATCCTTATCGGTTCGCCGCTTAACCGCGCCGCCGCTATTCTGCACCCGGCGATTACCGACTGCATTCGCCAGCAGGCTTTACCCGCCTACAGCAGCCATACGGTAGTTGAAAGTACCCAGTTTAATAATCGGGGTACGATGGCCGGTGCGGCGCTGGTAAAAGACGCAATGTATAACGGCTCATTATTAATTCGCCTGCTGCAGGGCTGATTCCACGCCCTGATTCACCAAATATTGCGCTATCTCAATCTGGCCGCAGCGCCATTCTTTTAGACTTTCCCGGTTCAATTTTTCTTTTTTGTTTTTATTGCAAGCGTTACCTCCGGGAGAGATTCATGCTTAAGCGTTTCTTTATAACGGGTACCGATACCGCCGTGGGGAAGACGGTGGTTTCAAGAGCCTTGCTGCAGGCGCTGGCCGCCAGCGGTAAAAGCGTTGTCGGCTATAAGCCGGTGGCGAAGGGTAGTAAAGAGACGCCAGAAGGACTGCGCAACAAGGATGCGCTGGTATTACAAAGCGTCTCAACGGTTAAACTGCCCTACGAAGCTATCAATCCTATCGCGCTGAGCGAGGAAGAGAGCAGCATTAGCCACAATAGTCCGGTGAACTACTCTTTGCTCTCCAGCGGCCTGGCGCGCCTGAGCAGCCAGATGGATCATGTTGTGGTTGAAGGCACGGGCGGCTGGCGTAGCCTGATGAACGATCTGCGCCCGCTCTCCGACTGGGTGGTGCAGGAGCAACTGCCGGTGCTGATGGTGGTGGGGATCCAGGAGGGCTGTATCAACCATGCACTGCTTACGGCGCAGGCCATTGCCAACGACGGGCTGCCGTTTATTGGCTGGGTCGCCAACCGCATCAACCCAGGGCTGGCGCACTACGCGGAAATTATCGAAGTGCTGAGCAAGAAACTGCCGGGGCCAATGATTGGCGAGCTGCCGTATCTGCCCCGCGCCGAACAGCGCGACCTCGGGCCGTACATCAACTTACCCCGGCTGCGCAGCGCTCTGTCGGTAGACAGACTGCGGGCGTAGCCAGCGCGACAGCGTAGAGGCTATAACGCAGGTCAGAAGCAGGCCGGGGAGCAGGGTAAACTCTCCGGTCATTTCACAAATCATCAGCGTTGCCATAATGGGCGCATGGGTGGTCGCCGCAAGCAGCGAGGCCATACCCGTCAGCCCCAGCAGAATCGCCACCGGTTCGCCGCCTCCGCTCCACATTCCACAAATTTGACCAAACAGCATGCCCAGCGCTGCGCCGATAAATAGCGTTGGCGTAAACACGCCGCCCGGCGCGCCTGAGCCGCTGCTCGCCATCACCGCCAGTAATTTGCACAGCAGAACTCCGGCAACAAACAGTAGCGCGGGCGGGCTGGAGAGAAATGATTGCACCACGCTGTAGCCGTTACCCCACGCGGTGGGCGTTATCAGCGAAAGCAAGCCGACAATCAGCCCGCCCAGCGCCAACTGCAACGGCGGCGACAGGTGCAGCCCGCGAAACAGCACGCTGCTTTTCATCAGCAGCCACAGCATCAGCGGGCCAACCACGCCTGCCGTTAAGCCCAGCAGCGCCATCAGCCCATACTGGGAAGGCAGAGGCGGCGCGAGAAGGGTGACGATATACAGCGGAGCCTGGCCGCCGTTCAATAAATGGGTCATCAGCAGCGCGCTAACGGCGGCGATAACCACCGGCCCAAGCGAAGCAAGCATCAGCGAGCCAAATAGAATCTCCGCGATAAACAGGCTGCCCGCCAGCGGCGCGTGGTAGGCGCTGGCCATCCCGGCGGCTGCACCGCAGGCCACCCACAGTTTCCACTCTTTGTCTGGCGTAAATCGCTGGGCAAAGAGCGAAGCAAATACGGTAGCCAGCAGGATCATTGCCCCTTCGCGGCCAATGGCGCTGCCGCTGGCGACCACAATAAGCGAAGCGCCGGACTTTACCAGGCTTGAAGGGACGTCGAGCCGCCCGTCGCCGGTTTCGATGGCTTCCATATAATCGGTGGGGGCAGAAGGGCGCTGGCGGGTGGCCCGCTGCCAGCCCCATAACAGCAGTCCCGCGAGCAGGCCGCCAACGGCCGGCGTCATCACGCGTCGCCAGGGTTCAAGCGAAGCCGCAGCCGCGACCAGGCTGCCGCCGTGGTCGCCAAGAAACGCATTCTCAAGCAGATACATTGCCTGGCGAAACAGCCAGACAACCAGCGCGGAGGCAAGGCCAATGAAGACCGCAATCACCAGTCGGCGCAGCATCTCCCTGATGTCGGGGAAAGCATGTAAACGGTGCATAATGGATAACGTAGCGGGGGAATGGCGCTATTGTGGGGCAGAAAGAAGAGAAGCTCAAAAGAAAATGCGCCGCCGCTGGGGCAGCGCATCAGGTTGATTAACTTTGGTGAATATTCAGCACCCGGCGGGTACGGCCCGAGCTGAGATAGTCGGCAATATAATCCTGCGAAATTTCTCCGCTGTAGCGCCCGTCCTCATCGGTAATCGGCATCCAGACCATATTGTGCTCGTAGAGTTTCGACAGCACGATGCGCAGGTTTTCTTCAGCCCGGCCGGTCACGCGGAACGGGTGGAGCAGGTCAGAACAGACTCCCGTTGCGCCGCGCGCTTCGCGGCGCTTAACGAAGCCCAGCGGTTTACCATCGCCGTCTACCACGGTAATAGAGCGCATGTCGTTATCATCCATGGTGGCAAAGGCTTCCGGCAGCGGCGTGGACTCGCGGGCGGTAATGGTCGGCTGCTGGTCGGTTACGTCCCCGGCCTGCACCAGCAGCAGGCGCTTCAGCGTGCGGTCCTGGCCCACGAACGAGCCAACAAAATCATTAGCCGGTTTTGCCAGCAGTTCGTCCGGGCTGGCGCACTGCACGATTTTGCCCTGTCTGAACACCGCGATGCGGTCGCCCAGCTTCAGCGCTTCGTCAATGTCGTGGCTCACCAGCATCACGGTTTTTTTCAGCTGGCGCTGCATGTCGAGAAACTCGTTCTGGATGGTTTCGCGGTTAATCGGGTCGACCGCGCCAAACGGCTCATCCATCAGCAGCACCGGAGGATCTGCCGCCAGGGCGCGAATAACCCCGATGCGCTGCTGCTGCCCGCCGGACATCTCGCGCGGGTAGCGGTTAAGGAAGCGATTCGGATCGAGGGCTACCATGCTCATTAACTCGCTGGCGCGCTCTTTACAGCGGGCTTTATCCCAGCCCAGCATGCGCGGCACCACGGTAATGTTCTCTTCGATGGTCATGTTCGGGAACAGGCCAATCTGCTGGATAACGTAGCCGATATTGCGGCGCAGGGTGACGGTATCCAGATCGTTAGTGTCCTGCCCGTTAATCAAAATTTTGCCGCCGGTTGGCTTAATCAGGCGGTTAATCATCTTCAGCGTGGTGGTTTTGCCGCAGCCGGAAGGGCCAAGCAGGACGCACATTTCCCCCTCGGGTACGTTGAGGCTGACGTTGTCCACGGCGTTAAAAGTCTGGCCGTTTTTTTGCACAAATTGTCTGGTGAGATTTTCAAGTTTTATCATTATTTACTCTCTTTTAAAGACGAATTTAATGGCCGGTTACCACTTGGTAAAATGCATTTGCAGGCGATGCAGCAGCCAGTCAAGCACGATGGCGAGCAGGCAAATCATTACCGCTCCGGCAATCAGCATGCGGATGTCGCTCCCGCTGATGCCGTTCAGCAACAGCAGGCCCAGCCCGCCCGCGCCGATGACGGCGGCAATCGCCATCACGCCGATGTTCATCACCACTGCGGTACGGATACCGCCAAAAATCACCGGCAGCGCCATCGGGATTTCTACCCAGCGTAAACGCTGCCAGAAGGTCATGCCGATGCCGCGACCGGCTTCGCGCAGACCCGGCGGCAGGCTGTCCAGCGCGGTATGGGTGTTGCGAACAATCGGCAGTAGCGAGTAGAGAAAGACGGCCGTAACGGCAGGTACCACGCCAATTCCCTGACCGATCAGCGAAAACAGCGGGATCATCAGGCCGAACAGGGCGATAGACGGAATGGTCAGCACGATAGTGGCGACGCCGAGCACCGGCGTTGCCAGCCATTTATGGCGCACAATCAGAATACCGAGCGGGACGCCAATCACGATGGCCAGCCCGACGGCGATAAGCACCAGCCACAGGTGATGCAGAGTCAGGGAGCCAATATAGCCCGCGTTATCAATCATATAATGCAGAGTTTCCACGATACCTCCTCAGAGCAAGCCTTTCTGCTGCAGGAATTCACGCGCTACCTGCTGCGGGGTTTCATGGTCGATATCAACTTTGGCGTTCAGGGTTGTTATCACGTCGTTATTCAGCAGGGACGAAAGAGTATCGAGCGCTTCCTCAAGGCCGGGATTCGCATCCAGCACATCTTTACGCACCACCGGCGTGACAGCGTAACTTGGGAAGAAACCTTTATCGTCCACCAGCGCCTTCAGGTCGAAGCCTTTCATGCGCCCGTCGGTGGTGTAAATCAGGCCGGCGTCCATCTGGCGGATCTGCGGGCGGTCCAGCGGCATGTTATACACCTGCTGGAGCGGCTTCAGGCCGTCGCTGCGCCCGGCAAATTCCAGATCCAGGCCGAGCATCCAGTTATGTTTCGGGTCGGTCTGGCGAAAATGCTCCACCCGTTCCACCAGCTGAGACATCGTGCTAATGCCTTCTTTCTCAGCGCGTTCACGCTTCATGGCAAAGGCGTAGGTGTTGTTCATTTCCGCAGGCTTGAGCCAGACGAGGCCAAGTTTGGCATCCAGCTTTTTAACCGTGTTATACGACTCTTCCGGCGACATTCTTTTGTTGATGTGGTTGAAGATAATCAAAGAAGTCCCGGTGTATTCCCATGTCATATCAATCTGTTTATTGATCATCGCGTTGCGGGAAATAACCGTGGCGATATTGGTTTGCGGCGTAACCTGGAACCCTTTTTTTGCCAGATACTGCGTGGTCATGGCAGAGAGAATATGTTGCTCGGTAAAGCTCTTGGTCGCCAGCACCAGCGGGGCAGCCTGCGCCTGGGCGGTAAGAAGTGCCGTGGCGGTAAGAGCCGCCGTCAGCAGTCGGGAAAGCATCTTCATGAACGCTCCTTATTGTTGTTATTAAGCGGCGTGGGGGCTGAGCACCCGGCCAAGGCCCGCGAGAGCAAGATCCAGTATCAGCGCAAACAGCGCGGTAGCCACCGCCCCGAGGATCAGCGTCGGGAAGTCGTTAAGGTAAATACCCGGGAAAATCAGTTCGCCGTAGCTGCTGGCACCGATAAGAAACGCCAGCGGGGCCGTGCCTACGTTGATGGCGGTGGCGATGCGCACCCCGGAGAGCATAACCGGCAGCGCGTTGGGGATTTCAACCTGGCGCAGACGCTGTAATTTTGTCATGCCAATGCCGTTAGCCGCCTCGATAAGCGAAGGCGGCACGCTGCACAGCCCGGCGTAGGTATTACGCACAATGGGCAGCAGGGAAGCGAGGAACAGAGCAATAATCGCCGGTTTATCGCCGATACCGATGACCACCATTGCCAGAGCCAGCACCGCCAGCGGCGGCAGCGTATTGCCGATATTAAATATCTGCATCACGTATTCCGCCCAGCGGCGGGCGGCAGGGCGACTGAGTAAAATCCCGCTGGGAATACCAACCAGCAGCGCCAGCGCCATAGAGCTAAACACCAGAATTAAGTGCTGCTGCCCGAGGTAAACCAGGTCCACCTGACGGGCTTTTATTGTTTCAGGCCCGATACCCCAGACCAGCAGGCCGAGCACTACAACGAGCGCAAGGAGGCCGAGAAGGAACCTTGTTAAGAAGGATGCGTTTTGCATTGCAGTGTGTCTCCCTGTTGCACGCGTTATTGCCGCCGGAAGGACGGCCTGTTGTTATGCCTTGTGTCGGCAGGGTGTCTGGAGCTATAGCAACGCAGCGGGAAGGATTCCAGTTTAGCGGACCATTAAGTGGCTAATGGTTTAGGGGATAAAGTATTGCGCAGGCCTTATGGCTGTTGGGCTGGGAGGGGAAAGTAAAGATTTGTCTTAAAAATGTTAATGCGACGTGACGTTGTCACATATCAATTATCGCCGACGGGCGGGATCTTTCAGGAAACCGAATGCCGTCGGCTCCCCGAAAGACCAGGATTCTTAGAAGAACAGCTCCTTCTGCGCCACCGGCGTCAGCATGCCGCGCCGCCATCCGGCAAGGGTAATTTGCGCAAGCTGACCTAGCCCGCGATAGAAATCATTGGCGGCATGGTCGGTGAACAGGCTAAGGAAACGCTCTGACCACGGCAGCAGATGCCAGGCGAGCAGTTCGTCCAGCCGCTGAGATTGCTCCTCATCGGCGAGCCAGGCGGCCAGCATCAGCAGCGTGCCAAAATGGTCTTCCGGCTCGTTCTGCTCGGTTTCCTGAACAAACCCGTGCTCGCGCATCCACTGGCGTAAGGCCAGCATTGAGTCGCCAAAGAGCACGTTTTCTTTGTCCAGATAGACCGAACCCCACGGCGGAGCAGGCAGCGCGTACGGGCCGATAAACAGGCGCTGATACTCCGCATCAAGCCCCTCGTCCGCCAGGCCGGAAGCCATAAGTCGTGCGATATCAGGTAATTCAGCAGACTGAATCGGCCACTCCGTAACCCACTCGGGTGATGCCAGCATAGCGATAAGCTCCGCGCATTCCGGGCTGCCCGGCGGCTGATAATAAAGTGCGCCGAGTACGCGACCGGTCAGGGCGATGGCGGGCAGGCGTTGTAAATCTGAAGACATTCTTTGCTTCCTTAAATTTTTCTAATCTCGACCAGATTGGTGTGCTGCGGGTTGCCTTTGGCCAGCGGCGAAGGACGATGCGTGGTCAGGGTGTTAATGCAGGCCCCGCGGTCGATTCTGTCGCCGCTCATGTTGGCATCGTGCCAGGCGCCCTGGCCCATGGCCGCTACGCCCGGCATGATGCGAGGGGTGACTTTGGCTTCGATATACACCTCGCCGCGCCCGTTGAACACGCTGACTTTGTCTCCGCTGGTAATCCCGCGTTTCTGCGCATCTATTGGGTTGATCCAGACTTCCTGGCGTGCGGCGGCCTGGAGCACGTCAATATTGCCGTAGGTTGAATGCGTTCTGGCCTTGTAATGGAAGCCAAACAGCTGGAGAGGATAATCGCCGCGCTGCGGGTCGTCCCAGCCTTCAAAGGTAGAGGCATAAACCGGCAGCGGGCTGATGGTTTCATCTTTTTCCAGCTCCCAGTTACCGGCAATTTCCTCGAGCCTGCTCGAATAGATCTCAATTTTTCCGGAGGGCGTCTTGAGCGGATTGGCCGCCGGGTCTTCGCGGAATTTTTTGTAAGCCACGAAGTGGCCCGCCGGGTCTTTACGTTTATAAATACCCATTTCGCGCAGCGCCTCGTAGGACGGCAGCAACGGATCTTTGGCGAGCATTTTAGCGTACAAATGGCGCAGCCATTCGCTCTGGCTTCTTCCTTCGGTAAACGCCTGGTGAACGTCAGGGCCAAGCCGCCTTGCCACTTCGCTCATCATCCAGTAAATCGGTTTACGCTCGAACTTAGGCGCGGTGGCGGGCTGAATAAAAATCAGGTAGCCCATATTGCCCGCGTAGTCGTTGGGAATAATGTCTTCCTGTTCCACCGTCATCAGGTCCGGCAGCAGGATATCGGCGTACTTCGCCGAAGAGGTCATAAAGTTTTCGATAACCACAATCATTTCGCACTGCTTGTCGTCCTGCAAAATATCGTGGGTTTTATTGATGTCGGAGTGCTGGTTGATGATGGTATTACCGGCATAGTTCCAGATGAACTTTATCGGCACGTCCAGCTTATTTTTGCCGCGCACGCCGTCGCGTTTGGCGGTCATTTCCGGGCCACGAACAATAGCGTCCGTCCAGCTGAAGCAGGAAATCTGCGTTTTCACCGGGTTTTCCAGCACCGGCATACGCTCAATGGTGATGGTGTAGGTGGACTCACGGGCGCCGCTGTTGCCGCCGTTAATCCCGACGTTGCCGGTCAAAATCGGCAGCATGGCAATCGCGCGGGAGGTCAGTTCGCCGTTCGCCTGGCGCTGCGGGCCCCAGCCCTGAGCAATATAGGCTGGTTTAGCGCTGCCTATTTCACGAGCCAGTTTGATTATCTTGTCGGCAGGGATGCCGGTAATCGTGGCTGCCCACTGAGGCGTTTTTTCAACGCCGTCTTCGCCCTGGCCGAGAATATACGCCTTGTAGTGCCCGTTTGCGGGCGCACCCGCGGGCAGCGTCTTCTCGTCATACCCAACGCAATATTTATCGAGGAACGGCTGGTCAACCAGATTCTCGCTGATTAAAACGTGGGCAAGCCCGGCGACGAGCGCGGCGTCTGTGCCTGGGCGGATAGGTATCCACTCGTCTTCCCGCCCGGCGGCGGTATCGGTGTAACGCGGGTCGATGACTATCATGCGTGCATTGGAGCGTTCGCGGGCCTGCTCCAGATAATAGGTGATGCCGCCGCCGCTCATGCGGGTCTCCGCTGGATTATTGCCAAAGAGCACGACCAGTTTGCTGTTTTCGATATCCGAGGTGCTGTTGCCGTCGTTGCTGCCGTAGGTGTATGGCATCGCGCAGGCGATTTGTGCCGTGCTGTAAGTGCCGTAATGGCTCAGGAAGCCGCCGTAGCAATTCATCAGCCGGGCAACCAGCGAGGCGTAAGGCGAGGAGCGGGTTATGTTGCCGCCGACCACGCCGGAAGAGTAGTTGATATAGACCGCTTCGTTACCGTACTTTTCAACGGTTTTCTTCAGGCTGCTGCTGACGAGGTCTAGTGCCTCATCCCAACTGATGCGCTCGAACTTCCCTTCGCCGCGCTTGCCCACTCTCTTCATCGGGTAATTCAGGCGTTCCGGGTGGTTGATGCGGCGGCGAATGGAGCGCCCACGCAGGCAGGCGCGAACCTGATGGTCGCCATAGTTATCCAGCCCGGTATTATCGGTTTCGACCCAGTAGACCTCTTCATCGCGGACGTGCAGACGCAGCGCGCAGCGGCTGCCGCAGTTGACCGAACAGGCTCCCCAGACCACTTTATCTTCCTGGGAGACGGCACCGGCAACAGCGGCTGCGGCGCTGCGTAAAGCAAACGGCAGTGAAATACCGCCGGCGGCAAGCGCCAGGCCGCCTATAGCGGAAGATTTTACCAGGCTGCGGCGGCTAATCCCGCCCGGATTGTTGAGATTCGACATCGCTCACTCCATGACTGTTTTGTCGCGTGGAAGACGTTATTTTTTTGAAATTTAGGGTTGATGATTGCGGTAGAGTCTCGCCGCTTAACGGGCGAATATTCACTCCGGCAAGAGTGTTACTTATTTAGGAGTAGAGGTTATTAACGCCAATCAAAGTTAGGGCAGTCTGCGGGGGAAATTGCGGGAAAGCAGGGCGCAGCGGGCCCCACTGGAGATTACTGAGGCTCGTTTTCAGCTGCGGCGCCGCCCGCGATGCGGGTATAAACAATTTTTTGAGTATCGTTAGCGCAGTGGCCAACAACCTGGCCGCCGGCCTTGTCTGCCTGATCGTTCGGAACGATGGTTAGCGAAAATCCGGACTCAGGCACGCCGTTATTAATAATACGTTGCTGGATATCCGCTTTCACTCTTTCGCAGCTGCCTTGCGCGGCCAACGCCGGGGCGGCAGCGATCAGCAGTATCGTGCTTAACCAAACGGAACGTTTCATCATCTCTTCCTTATGTTGAGGTGAACTATAAGAATAGCGCTTTTAGTGTAAAGGGTTGTATTTGCTTATATCATGTTATGACACCAAACAGGAGAGCGGCAAAACGTGAAGAAAATCATTATCTCTGGTGCGCTGGTTTTCGGGCTTGTCGGATGTGACAACTCGCAGTCGCCGCAGGCGTATACGCCGGAAATGGCCAGTTTTTCTAACGAGTTCGACTTCGATCCGCTGCGCGGGCCGGTAAAGGATTTTAGCCAGACGCTGATAAACGAAAAGGGCGAAGTGGTGAAGCGGGTTAGCGGCGTGTTGTCGCAGGAAGGCTGCTTCGACAGCCTTGAGTTTCACGATCTTGAGAACAATAGCGGCGCTGCGCTGGCGCTGGATGCGAATTACTACATTGACGCCGTTAGTCACGAAAAACGCGTGGAGTTGCAGGGGAAATGCCAGCTTGCCGGGCTGCCTAAGGTGGGCATCAGCTACGATACGGATGACAATGGTTTCGTCACGGTTGCCCGGGGTAAAGATGTCCAGATCGACTATAAATATGACGATGAAGGCTATCCGCTGGGCAAGATATCCAAAGCCAAAGAGAGCGAGCTGGCGATTATTGCGAAGGCCGGAACCGACAAAAAGAAAAAGCTGGATTACAGCGCGGTGACTACGCTGAACGGTAAAAACATCGGGATGGCCAAGCAAAGCTGCGACTACGACAGGCATTTCAACCCGCTGTCCTGCGATCTGGATATGACCGATGAAACCGTAACGCCGCCAACCACCGTGCGTTATACGATTAAAAATACTATCGAGTATTATTGATAGCGGCGCGTTTGCCGCCCAACCCACGTTTAAAAATTAAGGTGCTGCTCGTGGCCCAGCGGTTTGCCCTGATACTTCGTTCATTGTTGTTCTGTTGGTGCCTGGGCTTGTTGTTGGCTCCGGCGGCGCACGCGGCTGAACTTGCCGCCGGGGTGAGCCAGTTTAGCGCGGCGTTAGAAAAAGCCAGCCCTGCGGCGCAGGTGCCGCTACAGGCTCTGCAACAGCTGGATCCTGCGCTGCTAAAGCCTGAATCAATGTATCCTCAGTTTCAGGCATATTCAGCTGCCGACCTGAGCGCGCTTTATCAGTTTGACAATCGCTGCGTTTCCGGTCCCTCACTTCCAGAATCGGTTTTACCTTTCGTTCAGGCGCTGTGCCAGGCAGGCAGGCCGCCAGCGTCGTGGTTTAACACGCATCCTGTTTATCCGCTCGGAGGAAGCAGCGCGTGGCACTATATTTTGCGCCATCCTGATGCGGCAGCGGCGTTGCAAAACGCTCTGCATGTCCGGGAAAGACCCGGTAGCCTGGGCGGCGTGGGAACACTTTCCGATGACAATCTTGAGGCGCTGGTCGGCGGGCAGCGCTGGCTGTTGCAAAACGGCGAGCTGTGGCACCTTAGCCGCCAGCAATGGCAGCGCTATGAACAACCAGTCTGGCAGCCGCTGGCTAAGCAGGCCGGGCTTGAACTGGTGAGTGCGGGAGGGCGCTGTGATGTCCGCCTCGGGGCATTATGCGCCAACGCTAATGACGGGTATCGCGATGTCTGGCGCTGGTTGTTTGTTTTGTTGGCAATTTTTGCCGCCGCTGGTCTTGCGTGGATGGGCTGGCAGCGCCGCCGGTTACGCGAGCGGCAGCGTTTTATTACTCAAATGTTGACCCACGAACTGCGCACGCCAATCGCCCAGCTTAGCAATGTTGTTGAGCATTTTCGCCGCGACTTTGACCAGCTCCCTGACCGGGCGCAGCTTAATTTTGTTGCTCTGGCAGATACATTACAGCGCATGCGCCAGATGGCCGAAACCAGCAAGCATTATCTTATAGCGGAGCATCAGCGTGAGGCGCTGGAGGCTCCAGCCCGGGTACAGCTCAGCGAGTGGCTGGATAATCTTTGTGCAACACGGGACGGCCTGATTTACTGCCTTGAAGAAGATATGACGGTTAGCGTAGCGCTATACTGGAGCAGTCTCTGCCTGACGAATTTACTGGATAATGCCTTTTGTCACGGAGCCGCCCCCGTGCGCTTAACCGTGCGCAGAAGCAAAACGAGCCTGCTTTTCCTGGTCAGTGATGCCGGAAGGATGAGTAAAAACCCGCTGCTAAACTCGCGCCGCATGCGCTGGTCAAACAATAACCTTGGACTGGGGCTGACCATCGTCCAGCGAGTCTCCCGCCGCCTGAACGGCAGGCTGACTTTTAGCGCTTCGCCAACCACTTTTACCCTGGAGCTTCCTTGCGATGTCAGCTAATACCCCCTCGCTGTTATTGATTGAAGACGATCCTGCGCTTGGCGAGGGGCTGGCGGCATTTTTGCGGCAGGAAGGATTTACCTGCCGCTGGCTACGCGGTTCGGAACAGGTGCCCGATTATTGGTATCTGGCGGATTTGGCTATTCTCGACCGGCAGCTTCCGGACGGCGACAGCCTGCGCCTGCTGCCCCAGTGGCTTGCCAGGAAAGCTCTGCCGGTCATCGTCCTGACGGCAAGAGTCAGCGTAGAAGAGCGAGTGGCCGGGCTTGAAGCCGGAGCGCGGGACTACATCAGCAAACCTTTTGCTCACGTTGAGCTGCTGGCCCGCATTCGCGCTCAGCTGCGCCCATTGGGCGAGGGCGTGCTGGTTTGCGGCGAACTTACTCTGGTTCCGGCGCGGCAGGTTGCGCGCTGGCAGCAAAATGATGTGGCGCTAACGGCAACGGAGTTTTCGCTTCTGGCGATGCTGGTGCAGATGGCCGGGCGGGTGTTCACGCGAGACGAGCTGTTAAACCAGGTCTGGGGTTACCAGAGCTTTCCTTCCACCAGAACGGTGGACACGCATATTTTGCAACTGCGTCAGAAGCTCCCCGGACTGCCGATCTCCAGCGTCCGAGGCATTGGCTACCGGCTGGAGCGGATGGAATGAAATTACGCCTGATAGCCGCCTTACTCTTTCCTTTAAACCTGCAAGCCGCGCTGCCGGAAACGCCGCTGGAGCCGGTTTATCATCAGCTATTTAACCAGCGTGGTGACCTTGCCTACGGCCAGTTGACAGATGTTTGGCCTCGGTTGAACAGCCATGCACAGCGCCAGGCGTGGAAGGAGGCGCTTAATGCCGCGGTGAGCCATCAATGCGGCAAAGATCTCCCTTCGGCGGTTCCGGCGTGGCTGGATGACATCACGCTGACGCTGATGCAGCGCGATATGCCGCTAAGCCGCATATACCGCATTACCCTCAGCGGCAATAGCCCGCGCCACGACTTGCGGGTTTCGCTGCTTCTGCCCGAAGGCAAAGAGGCACTTTCCTCGATGAGGGTAGAGTACGAACCAGAGGGGGAATTTCGCGTTGAGAGTGAGGAATTTAACCAGCCGTTTAACGAAGGCGTTTATTTACTCACCGTTTCCAGCGGCGGCCAACAATGGCGGCAGTCTCTGGCTTTGCAGGGCATTAACGGCCTGAGCCAGGCTCAGCTTCAGGGGCATAGAATAATCCTCCATACATCGCAGGTTGCGGCGTCTTGCCCGGAGCCGTGGCTTGAGCAGTCGCTGCTTAAACGGGATGACTACAGCCAGGTATGGTGGCAGCGCAGCGACAAAATGGCGCTGGTGGCCTGGCCCGCGGAGCCGGTAGAAAATTTATGGGCAACGGTTGCGGTGGTCAGCGCTGAAAACCGGGGTAGCGTAACCGTGCGCACCGAGCATCGCCTTGCCGGGCCGCTGGCAACATTACAAAACTAGCGGCCGGGCCGTAATCCTGACATTCCTCTGACAATTGCTCTGAGTTAACCGGCAATACTGGCATCTCTTTTATTAACGGGATATTTGCCATGAAATTAAAACCCCTGCTGGCCAGCCTCGCGCTGCTTTCCTCTTCGGCCTTCGCCGTCGACAATATCGCCTTCTGGAACACGCCGCAGCACGGCGGTAACAGCTTTAATCGCCTTGCACCAACGGAAGCTTACTTTTCCGCCCTAAAAGGCTACGGCGCAAGCTGGGTGCGGCTTTCGTGGGATAAATGGCAGCCGGAACAGCGCGATTTTTTGATTGGCAATGCCGACAATTATCAGGGCCTGATGAAGCAGGATCTGCAAACGCTTAAGGATACGCTGGCCCGGGCTCACGCCGCCGGGCTGAAAGTGGTCATCACGCCGCTTTCGCTGCCCGGCATGCGCTGGTCGCAAAACAACGGCGGCCGTTTCGACGACCGGCTCTGGCAGGATAAACATTACTGGCAGCAGAGCGCTGCTTTCTGGCGTGACTTGGCAAAAGAGTTGAAAGATAACCCGGCGGTGGGGGCCTACAACCTGGTTAATGAACCGGCACCTGAAAAGCGCGGCGGCCTGAAAGAGCACGCTTCGCCGCAAGAGATGCTGGCCTGGTATAAAGAACATCAGGGCACGGCGCGGGATCTGCCGGAGTTCTACCAGACCGTCATTAAAGCGATTCGCGAAGTGGACCCGAATACGCCAATTATGGTCGATAGCGGCTGGTATGCAGCGGCGGACGCCTTTAGCTACTGGCCGCACGCGCTCGCTGACAAGCGGGTGCTGTACAGCTTCCATATGTACGAACCGTACGACGCCACCAGCGCGCCTAACCTGAAACGAGCTAAGCCCTATGCTTATCCCGGCGTAGTGCCTTTTGCCGGAGGGAAGGAAAAATGGGATGCCGGGCGCGTTGCCGAGTATTTACAGCAGCCTTTCGTATGGGCAAAACAGCGGGGCATTGAGCAAAATCGTATGGTAGCCGGGGAATTTGGCTGTATTCGCCAGCTGGACGGCTGTCGCCAATATCTTGAGGATGTGCTCACCGTGCTGGATAAAACCCAGGCCCACTGGGCGTTTTACAGCTTCCGGGAGGACGCCTGGGACGGAATGGATTACGAGTTGGGCAAAGGCAAGGTGCCCTGGTCTTACTGGCAGGCGATGGATAAACAGCAGCCGGATACTTTGCCGCGCCGTGCGACGCCTGAGTTCGAGCCGATTAGCCGCAGGTTGAGTCACTAACGCGGATGATTAAGTGGTTCAGGCTGAATTGAGTCAGCGACTATTCTGAATCACATTTTCTAATGCAATGATTTTTCGCCGCTTTATTTATGTTATGTTTTTCGCTGGCAAATTTAACCACGGCGGCGAGACAGGATGAGCGGCAAACTCGATCAGTTTATTCAGCAGGCGGTCAGCGCGGTTCCCATTAGCGGCACCTCGCTGATTGTCTCTTTGTACGGCGATGCGCTGGCGCACCGGGGAGGAGAAATCTGGCTTGGTAGCCTGGCGGCAATGCTGGAGCCGCTCGGCTTTGGCGAACGCTTTGTTCGAACCTCACTGTTTCGCCTGAATAAAGAAGGCTGGCTGGATGTGGAGCGGGTGGGGCGTCGGAGTTTTTATCGCCTGACGGATTTAGGCCAGCGCATGTCGCGCCGCGCCGAGTCAAAAATTTACCGTGCCGGGCAGCCCGCCTGGGACGGGAAGTGGCTGCTGCTGCTGTCCGAGGGGTTGGATAAAAGCACTCTCCAGCAGGTAAAAAAACAGCTGATCTGGCAGGGGTTTGGCGCCCTGGCTCCGAGCCTGATGGCTTCTCCTTCGCAGAGCCTGGCGGATATTCAAAGCCTGCTGCATGAGGCGGGCGTGGCCGAACAGGTTATCTGCTTTGAAGCCGATTCTCCGCTGCAAACCTCCCGCGCCGCGCTAAAGTCTCGGGTGGAAGAGTGCTGGCTGCTGACCGACAAAAACGAACGCTACGCCGAATTTATCAGCTCCTTCCGCCCGCTGTTGCCGCTGCTGCGCGAGGCCGGAAGCGAAGAACTTACTCCCCGGCGCTGCTTCCAGATCCAATTGCTGCTGATTCACTTCTACCGCCGCGTAGTGCTGAAAGATCCGCTTCTGCCGGATGAACTGCTGCCGCCGCACTGGCTGGGGCAGAGCGCACGCCAGCTTTGTATCAATATCTACCAACGCGTTGCGCCAGGCGCGCTGGCTTATGTCAGCGAACTGGGGGAAACCTCGGTTGGCTCTCTGCCGGTGCCGGGCAATGGCTATTTGCAGCGTTTTGGCGGACTCAATCACTCTTAAGGAGCCTTTATGCCTGTTTACCAGATTGATGGCCTGACGCCGGTTGTCCCGGAAGACAGCTACGTGCATCCCACGGCGGTGCTGATTGGCGACGTAATCCTGGGCCACCGAGTCTATATTGGCCCCAATGCCAGCCTGCGCGGCGACTTTGGGCGCATTATCATCGAAGATGGCGCTAACGTGCAGGATAACTGCGTGATGCACGGCTTCCCGGAGCAGGATACGGTGGTGGAGCAGGACGGCCACATCGGCCACGGCGCAATTCTTCATGGATGCCGCATCGGTAAGAATGCGCTAATCGGCATGAACGCGGTAATCCTCGACGGGGCGCAAATTGGCGAGAATTCTATCGTCGGCGCGGCGGCCTTCGTTAAAGGCAAAGCGGAGTTTCCGGCCAATACGATGATTATCGGCAGCCCGGCGAAAGCGATTCGCGAGTTAAGACCGGAAGAGCTGGAATGGAAAAAGCAGGGAACGAAGGAGTATCAGGATTTAGTGATTCGCTGCCAGCAAACGATGCATCAGGTCGAGCCGCTGCGTGAGGTAGAGGCGGGGCGTAAACGTCTGGTGTTTGAGGATTTGCACCAGCCTAAGAAAAGCGGTTAATTCCCCTCACCCCAACCCTCTCCCCAAAGGGGCGAGGGGGAAAACAGGTTTGGAGAATATTGTTTATCCCCTCTCCCTTCCAGGGAGAGGGTCAGCCACTCGGGAAGTAAATATTACGCAGCAACGATGCTGTCGATAGCTGCTTTTGCATCAGTCTGCGCTTTAGCCGCAACTTCCGGGCCGTAGCCGAAGCCTTCAGCGAACACGTAGTTCACGTCGGTGATGCCGATGAAGCCCAGGAATACGTTCAGATAAGGCACCAGCAGGTCGGTCGGGGTATCTTTGTGGATGCCGCCGCGGCTGGTCACAACCAGAGCACGTTTACTGGTCACCAGGCCTTCAGGGCCTTTCTCGGTGTAGCGGAAAGTGACGCCAGCGCGAGCGACCAGGTCAAAGTAGTTTTTCAACTGAGTTGGGATGTTGAAATTGTACATCGGCGCGTTGAAAACAATCACATCGTGCGCTTTCAGTTCTGCAATCAGCTCGTCAGATAACGCCAGAGCTTCCTGCTGACGCGGAGTCAGAGCCGCATCGGAAGGACGCAGCGCGCCAACTAGTTCACCATCCAGCACAGGAATTGGGTTTGCCGCCAGGTCACGAACGGTAATTTCGTCGTTGCTGTGCTTTTCACGCCATTGTTCAACAAAATAGTCGGACAGCTGGTTGGACTGTGAGTAACCTGCCAGGATGCTGGATTTCAGAACTAATACTTTGCTCATGGAGTGATTCCTTAGTGTTTGGTCAGTCGGGCGTTGTGCCCGTTCGCTGAGAGTTAATGTATTCACAATCTGATTACAGTGATAGCGCAATATATCGAACCCTAAATTCGAATTTATTGAACAAGGCGCTCTAAATCGTGGTGTGGTAAAATAGCGGAAATCAGAGCCATGACTTAACCGGTTGTGCCCGGTAGCGAAATAAAGATAGAAAAAATGGAAACCATAAAACACTCGCTGTCCTCTTTGTTTGCGCGCCTTGACGGGCTGATGCTCCGCGACAGACAACGCTTCTCCCGCCGCCTGCACGGCGCAAAGAAGATCAAAAATGCTGACTCTCAGCAGGCCTTATTCGACTCCCTGGCCGCAGAAATAGACGCCGCAGCAGGCAAGGTTCTGCTGCGCGAAGCCGCGCGCCCGGCTATTACCTATCCTGAAAATCTGCCTGTAAGCCAGAAAAAGCAGGACATCCTCAATGCGGTACGCGACAACCAGGTGGTTATCGTGGCCGGGGAAACCGGCTCCGGGAAAACCACCCAGTTGCCAAAAATCTGCATGGAGCTGGGGCGGGGCATAAAAGGGCTGATAGGCCATACGCAACCTCGCCGTCTTGCAGCGCGTACCGTTGCAAACCGCATTGCGGAAGAGCTGCAAACCGAGCCGGGCGGCTGCGTGGGCTATAAGGTGCGCTTCTCCGACCACGTTGGCGACAACACCATGGTCAAGTTGATGACGGACGGGATCCTGCTGGCGGAAATCCAGCAGGACAGGCTGCTGATGCAGTACGACACCATCATCATCGATGAGGCGCACGAGCGCAGCCTGAACATCGACTTCCTGCTGGGCTACCTGCGGGAACTGCTGCCTAAGCGTCCCGATCTCAAAATCATCATTACTTCGGCAACCATTGACCCGGAGCGTTTTTCGCGCCACTTCAATAATGCGCCAATCATTGAGGTGTCCGGCCGGACTTATCCGGTGGACGTGCGTTACCGCCCGATGGTGGAAGATAACGACGATACCGACCGCGACCAGCTACAGGCCATCTTTGATGCGGTAGACGAGCTGGGCCACGAAAGCGCGGGCGATATCCTGATCTTTATGAGCGGCGAGCGGGAAATCCGCGACACGGCAGATGCGCTGACGAAGCTGAACCTGCCGCATACTGAAATCCTGCCGCTCTATGCTCGCCTGTCCAACAGCGAGCAGAACCGGGTGTTCCAGCCTCACGTTGGCCGCCGTATTGTGCTGGCAACCAACGTGGCGGAAACCTCGCTCACCGTGCCGGGCATTAAATACGTTATCGATCCCGGTACGGCGCGTATTAGCCGCTACAGCTACCGCACCAAGGTGCAGCGTCTGCCGATTGAGCCGGTTTCTCAGGCCTCTGCTAACCAGCGTAAAGGCCGCTGCGGGCGCGTTTCGGAAGGGATTTGTATTCGTCTTTATTCCGAAGATGACTTCCTGTCTCGCCCGGAATTTACCGACCCGGAAATCCTGCGTACCAACCTCGCGTCGGTTATTTTGCAGATGACGGCGCTGGGGCTTGGCGATATCCAGGCGTTCCCGTTCGTTGAAGCGCCTGACAAGCGCAATATCCAGGACGGCGTGCGCCTGCTGGAGGAGCTGGGGGCCATCACCAGCGATGAAGATCACAGCGTTTATAAGCTAACGGCGTCCGGTCGCCAGCTCGCCCAGTTGCCGGTTGACCCGCGCCTGGCAAAAATGGTGCTGGAGGCGCAAAAATTTGGCTGCGTGCGCGAAGTAATGATCATTACGTCAGCGCTCTCTATTCAGGACCCGCGCGAACGCCCGATGGACAAGCAGCAGGCGTCGGACGAAAAACATCGTCGCTTCCACGACAAAGAGTCAGACTTCCTGGCTTACGTGAACCTGTGGAACTACCTCGGCGAGCAGCAAAAAGCACTTTCTTCGAACCAGTTCCGCCGCCAGTGCAAGCTGGATTTCCTCAATTACCTGCGAGTGCGCGAGTGGCAGGACATCTACACCCAGCTACGCCAGGTGGTTAAAGAACTTGGCCTGCCGGTAAACAGCGAGCCTGCGGACTTCCGCTCCGTGCATTCGGCGCTGCTGACGGGGCTTCTGTCGCATATCGGCCAGAAAGATACTGAGAAACAAGAATATACCGGCGCGCGTAATGCACGCTTCTCCATCTTCCCCGGCTCGGGCTTATTCAAAAAGCCGCCGAAGTGGACGATGGTCGCCGAGCTGGTGGAAACCAGCCGCCTGTGGGGGCGCATAGCCGCCCGTATCGACCCGGAATGGATCGAGCCGCTGGCGCAGCATTTGATTAAACGCTCCTACAGCGAACCACACTGGGAAAAAGCCCAGGGCGCGGTGATGGCGCAGGAAAAAGTGACGCTTTATGGGCTGCCGATTGTGGCCGCGCGTAAGGTCAACTACAGCCAGATTGACCCCGCTCTGTGCCGCGAGCTGTTTATCCGTCACGCGCTGGTGGAGGGCGACTGGCAAACCCGGCATGCCTTCTTCCGCGAGAATCTCAAACTGCGTGCGGAAATCGAGGATCTTGAGCATAAGTCGCGCCGCCGGGACATCCTGGTGGATGACGAAACGCTATTTGAGTTCTACGACCAGCGAATTTCTCATGAAGTGATTTCCGCCCGCCACTTCGACAACTGGTGGAAAACCGCCAGCCGTGAAACCCCCGATCTGCTGAACTTCGAAAAAAGTATGCTTATCAGGGAAGGCGCGGAGCAGGTCAGCAAGCTGGACTATCCGAACTTCTGGCATCAGGGCAACCTCAAACTGCGGCTTACCTATCAGTTTGAGCCGGGCGCGGATGCCGACGGCGTCACGGTCCATATTCCGCTGCCGCTGCTTAACCAGGTTGAGGAATCCGGCTTTGAATGGCAAATCCCCGGCGTGCGTCGGGAGCTGATTATTGCCCTGATTAAATCGCTGCCGAAGCCGGTACGCCGTAATTTTGTTCCTGCCCCGAACTATGCCGAAGCGTTTTTAGGCCGCGCAACGCCGCTGGAGCTGCCGCTGCTGGACAGCCTGGAGCGCGAATTCCGCCGTATGGCGGGCGTGACCATCGACCGGGAAGACTGGCACTGGGATCAGGTGCCCGATCACCTGAAAATGACCTTCCGGGTGGTGGACGAGCACAATAAAAAGCTGAAAGAAGGTAAAGACCTCCACGAATTGAAGGGCGGCCTGAAAGACAAAGTACAGCAAACGCTGTCTGCGGTGGCGGATGACGGCATCGAGCAGAGCGGGCTGCATATCTGGAGCTTTGGCTCATTGCCGGAAAGCTACGAGCAAAAGCGCGGCAGTTACAGGATGAAGGCCTTCCCGGCGCTGGTGGATGAAAAAGAGAGCGTGGCAATCAAGTTATTTGATAACCCGCTCGAGCAGCAGCAGGCGATGTGGCGCGGCCTGCGCCGTTTACTGCTGCTGAACATCCCGTCGCCGGTGAAATACCTGCACGAGAAGCTGCCCAACAAGGCGAAGCTCGGCCTCTACTTCAACCCTTACGGTAAGGTGCTGGAGCTTATCGACGACTGCATTTCCTGCGGCATCGACAAGCTGATTGCGCAAAACGGCGGGCCGGTATGGAGCGAGGAAGGCTTTGCCGCGCTGCATGAAAAAGTGCGCGCCGAGCTTAACGATACGGTGGTTGAGATTGCCAAACAGGTTGAGCAGATCCTCACGACGGTGTTTAACATCAACAAACGCCTGAAAGGGCGCGTGGACATGACGATGGCGCTCGGTCTGTCGGATGTTAAAGCCCAGATGAGCGGCCTGGTTTACCGTGGTTTTGTTACCGGCAACGGCTATAAGCGCCTCGGCGATACGCTGCGTTACCTGCAGGCTATCGAGAAGCGGCTGGAGAAGATGGCCATCGACCCTCACCGGGATCGTGCGCAAATGCTGAAAGTGGAAAACGTGCAGCAGGCGTGGCAGCAGTGGCTGAACAAACTGCCGCCGGCCAGCCGCGAAAACGAAGAGGTACAGGAGATCCGCTGGATGATAGAGGAGCTGCGAGTTAGCTACTTTGCCCAGCAACTGGGAACCCCGTATCCGATTTCCGATAAGCGTATTTTGCAGGCCATGGAGCAGGTAGCGCTTTAAGTCTTCGTGTGCGCCTTACATAGGCAGCGGGATAGTGCGTGAACGGAAGTCTCTTCGGATTGGCATAAACGGCTTTAACCTGAAGAGATAATCTCTGCACGCACGGTTATGTTCCGTTCACCGGTAAATCTGTTTTCCCTGCACGTTCAGAAAACGGTGAACGTGTCAGGGGAAATTACGCCATTCCCCCTGACCACCCCCGGCGCCGGCAAGCTCATCGCCGCTAAAGCGGTAAACCCCCGGCTATCACCCAAACATTCGGGGTCGTTCGCGATCCGTTCCCGACGATCGCTCTCTTTCGCTGCTCCTGGCAGCTCCACCCCGCCTGAGTTGGGTCAAAGCCGGGGACGACGAGAGCCGGGGGCAAGGGCGTGGCTGCTGAATCTAACGCGACGTGGGGTTGGAATGTGGCTGCAAGCCTGAAGCGCGGCACTTGTTCCGGCTTAAATCGTCTCCGTGTTCTCTCCGACTGACCAGGGTCCGAACGCCGGGAGCGGGCGGAGGCTGTGAGCGTCGGGAACGCATCTCAGCCGACCCAGGGCTGGGAGATAAAACGGAGGTTTACCGCTTGCGGCGATTTATCTCGCCGGGAGTCCGGGGTCTCGGGGGAGTGACGGTGACTCCCCTGAGACGTTCACCGGTTCGGTGGCCGCATATGAAGCAGCGCTGGAAGTGAACGGAATCCCCTCCGGATTAGCATAAACGGCTGTAACCCCCCCCCGCCGGGCCAATTCATTGCCGCTAACACAGCCTCTCACACAAAGGATAATCCTTTTTCACAACACCCGGGCCAGCGTAAAACCATCCCAGCCTTTGCTGCCGACCGTTTGTAGCGCGGTGACGGAAAGGCGAGGGTTATTACCCATCATTTCTATAAACGTTCGCACGCCCTGAACGCGGTCATCGCCGCTTTCGGGGTTGGCAACCTCACCGTCGCGCACTACGTTGTCGCCAATAATTAGCGTGCCGGGGTGGGAGTATTTCAGAGCCCATTCAAGATAAACCGGGTTGTTGGGTTTATCTGCATCAATAAAAATCAAATCAAACGGCGCTTCACCGCCCAAATGCGCAAGCGTTTCTGCCGCCGGACCGATATGCAGATCGATAATAGTTTCAAGGCCTGCCAGCTGAATGTTCTTTTGCGCAACTTCCGCGTGGTGAGGGTCAGCCTCAAGCGTGACCAGCTTGCCGCCAGCCGGTAGCGCTCGCGCCATCCAGACCGAGCTGTACGCTCCCAAAGTACCAATTTCGAGGATTTTGCGCGCGCCGGTTATCTCCACCAGCAACTGAAGGAATTTCCCCTGGTTGGGGGCTACATCGTGGGCGGGTAGCCCTGCGGCGTAATTATTTTCGAGGATTTGTTGGAAAACGGAATCGGTGGGGATTAAAGAACAGACAAGATACTCATCAACATCGGACCATTGTTTCTGCATGGCTTACTCCACGTTAAGAGAGAGCTTTCTCCCTCTCCCTTGTGGGGAGAGGGCTGTTATTCCAGGTCAGGCAATACGTCGGGTTTCAGTTTCTTCACTGCGGCTGATTTTGACCGGTACAGATTTTGAAGTTGGCGTTCCCGTGCCGTCGCCCACGCTGCCGAGCGGCACCAGCGGGTTGGTTTCGGGGTAATAGGCCGCGAGATTGCCGCGTGGAATGTCGTAGGCAACCAGCTTGAAGCCGCTCACTTTACGGGTAATGCCGTCGTGCCAGATGGTCTCAATATCGACTCTATCGCCGTCGTTCAGCCCCAGGTCACCCATATCATCGGGATGAATAAACAGCACTTTCCGCTGGCCGTAAACGCCGCGATAGCGATCGTCCAGCCCGTAAATCGTGGTGTTGTACTGGTCGTGAGAGCGCAGAGTTTGCAGGGTGAACGGGGCTTCCACGTCTTGCCAGAGCGAATCGGGCAGCGGTGCTGCACAAAATTCTGCTTTGCCCGTCGGAGTGTTAAAACGCAGTTCTGCCGCAGCATTACCCAGGTAGAAACCGCCGGGGTGTTCACAGCGCTGGTTAAAGTCTTTAAAGCCCGGCAGCGTAGCGGCGATATGGTCGCGGATCAGATTGTAGTCATCCGCCAGTTCCAGCCAGTCTAGCTGGCTCCTGCCTAATACCGCGTCGGCAATGCCGGCGACAATTGCAGTTTCCGAACGTTGAGTCGCGGCAATGGGTTTCCCGATGCCTTCGGAAGCGTGCACCATGCTGAACGAGTCTTCCACCGTGACGAACTGGCGGCCGGAAACCTGCATATCCTCCTCGGTACGCCCGAGCGTTGGCAGAATAAGTGAGGCTTTGCCCGGAACCAGGTGGCTGCGATTGAGCTTGGTGCTGATGAAAACGGTCAGGTCGCAGCGGCTGATGGCTTCCTCGGTGCGCGGGCTGTCCGGTGCCGCAGCGGCCAGATTACCGCCCAGGGCGATAAGCACTTTCACTTCGTCGCGCAGCATGGCGGCCAGCGCTTCAACGGTATTGTGGCCGTGCTCGCGTGGAGGCTCGAAGTTGAAGTGTTGCGCCAGGCTGTCGAGCAGGCTTGCGGGCGGCTTTTCATCAATACCCATCGTGCGATTGCCCTGCACGTTGCTGTGGCCACGTACCGGGCACAGGCCCGCGCCAGCCCTGCCAAGATGGCCGCCAAGCAGCTGAAGGTTGACGATTTCGCGCACGGTATTCAGCGAATGCTTGTGCTGGGTTATGCCCATCGCCCAAGTGATTATCACTCGTTTTGACTGCTGCCAGACCGCTGCCGCGTCGCGCAGCTGGAGTTCGCTAAGCCCCGACTGGCGAGTAATGTGTTCCCAACTGGTGTTATCAATGGCGGCAAACCACTGCTCTACGCCGTGGGTATGCGCGGCAATAAACTCAAGATCAAAAATTCCGTCTTCGCCATCGGTAATCCGTCGGCGATGAGTTTCCAGCAGCGCTTTTGCCATTCCGCGCAGGGCGGCCATATCGCCGCCCAGATTAGGCTGGTAATAGTTTGTGCTGATGGTTCCCGCCAGCGAGGTGACAACTTCCAGCGGTTTTTGCGGGTCCGCAAAACGCTCAAGGCCGCGTTCGCGCAGGGTATTAAAAGTGACAATCTGAGCGCCATTTTCCGCCGCATGGCGCAGGCTGTGCAGCATGCGCGGGTGGTTGGTTCCGGGGTTCTGGCCGAAGACGAAAATGGCGTCCGCCTTATCGAAATCGTCGAGGCTGATGGTGCCTTTGCCTACGCCGATGCTGCGCTTCAGGCCGCTGCCGCTGGCTTCGTGGCACATATTCGAACAATCCGGGAAGTTGTTCGTTCCCAGCATGCGGCCAAACAGCTGATAGAGATAAGAGGCCTCATTGCTGGCGCGCCCCGAGGTGTAAAGCTCGATCTGATTTGGGTTGTCCATCTGGACGATATGTTGCGCAATCATTCTCAGCGCGCTGGCCCAGCTTATGGGTTCGTAATGGTCCGTTTCGGAGTTGTAGCTTAGCGGCTCGGTGAGGCGGCCCTGGTATTCCAGGAAGTAATCGCTTTGTTGGTAAAGTTTACTCACGCTGTGCTGGGCAAAAAACTCGTTATCAATGAAACGGCGGGTGGCTTCCCAGGTCACGGCTTTTGCGCCGTTTTCGCAGAAGCTGAAGGTGCTTTTGTTATCATCGCCCCAGGCGCATCCCGGGCAGTCGAAGCCTTTGGCTTTGTTCATGCGCAACAAATTGCGCAGATTTTTCAGGGCATGCTTGCTGTCGATAACGAAGCGGGTCGTCGCTTCAAGAGAGCCCCAGCCGCCCGCTGCGGCCTGGTAAGGCTTAATCGCTGATTTGAATTTCATATGGCAGGTGTCACTTGTTATGGTTAGCGTTGCGCAATAACACAGTTAGGTTGCTTACCTTTAGTTTACTCCTGATTAACATTAGTGAAAGAGCAAAGCATCAATCCGCCGTCAACGAAACGGCCGGGATTCACCCCTAAGCCTGTTAGAATCGACACTCGTATGGCGGTAAGCATAAGGACATCGACAATGATTTTACGAGCCAGCACTATCGGAGATATCGAAGCGCTACGGCGAGTTGAAGCCGCGGCGGCCCGGCTTTTTTTGAGCGCGCCCGAATTGGCTTTCCTGGCGCAGGCAGGCGTGACGGACGCTACGACGCATCGCCGTGCCATAGAGCAAAATCTTTCCTGGCTGGTAGCCGGAAGCGAAGGGCCGATTATGGGATTTTGCTACTGTCAGATGCAGCAGGATTCTCTCTATCTGGCCGAGATCTCCACTCATCCGGATTTCCAGCGTGCCGGAGTGGGAACCGCGCTACTGGAAGCCGTTTTCGAACACGCCAGGCGCCTGAACGTTAAGGAGGTTACGCTGACGACTTATCGGGATGTGCCGTGGAATGCGCCATGGTATCGGCGGCACGGCTTCGAGAGGGTTGAAACGCATGAACTTTCTGCGGAACTGGCGGAATGTTTGCGGCACCAGCAGGAGGAAGGGCTGATGGTGTTACCGCGTTGCGCAATGCGTTATTTACTCGGGTAAGGGCAGTTCTCTTTCCTTAAACCAGCGCTGCAACTTGCTCAGTTGGCGAATGTGGTAGCCGATAGCCAGTTCTTCGTACAGCGTGGCGGGCGGCGTTAAGGGAGATTCATCCGGCCGTGCGCACAGAATGGCTCGCCGCGCCTGATGCCAGGCCCGCCGCTTCATCTCTATTTCGTCTGGTCTCGTTACCCGATGTTTGCTCACTGTCATCGTCTGTTAGCTCATTGTGGGGGGCGATTATAACCCGCAAAGCCAGCGACATGTCGTCCGATCTCCACGGCTGCTCTGTTTTTGCTCAAAAAAATCTAATCTTGTCAAAAAGTTGCATCATAATTACTTTGCTGTCGCGCGATATATTCTGACAGCGGGTGACAAGACCTGTCATCTGACTGCGCTAATATTCCTGACACCTACTTGCGGGAGAAACACTCATGACCCCCCCCGAAAAAAACACGCTGCTGGCGGACCGGATTGCCGGTATCTTTTGTGAAATGCTGAGCTGCGAGCGCGTGTCCCGTCATCAACTGGCCAGCAAATTTGGCGTAAGCGAACGCACGATTTACCGGGATCTCCGGCGGCTCAGCAACTATGTTTATCATGTCGGCGACGATCAGTACGCGCTGAGCCGGGAAGTGACCCAGCAGATGGAAAATTATCTGTTGCGGGTAAAGCGTAAAAATTGATTTCACCAGAGGGGTGAACGCATAAAGCTTCATAGCTACGCTGCCGATAATGCGGTAAATTTTTCTTTTTATTAATGAAAACCACAATTAACCCAAGGGCAAGATGAGTACTGAAAGCTTAACTGATATCGCCTATCGTCACTTTGTGGAGAGCGTTAAAGATTACGCTATCTACATGCTAAATATTGATGGCACGGTCGCAACCTGGAATGAGGGCGCGCTGCGGGCAAAAGGGTATCAGCGTGAGGAAGTTGTGGGGCAGTATTTCGGTATCTTCTATAGCGAGGCCGAGCAGGAAAACGGCCTGCCGGCGCGGAATCTGACCATCGCCCTGAAACACGGCAAGTTTGAAGGCGAGGGATGGCGCTATCGCAAAGATGGCACCCGCTTCTGGGCTCATGTGGTTATCGACGCTGTTTATGACGACAACCAGGCATTACTTGGCTTCGCTAAAATCACCCGCGACGTCAGCGAGCAGAAAGTGGTCATCGACAAAATGTCGTGGCTTGCCCGCTATGACGCGCTAACCGGCCTGCCGAACCGGGTCGAATTTTTCTCTTTTGTCGAAAAATTGTTTACCGAGTCCGACTATAACCACATCGCAATTTGCACCGTTGACCTGGATAAATTTAAAGAAATTAACGATACGGAAGGTCATCTCGTGGGCGACCAACTGCTACAGCGCGTGTCTGCTTCGGTGCTGAAGGCGATTGAAAAGGACGAGATCGTTGCCCGCTTTGGCGGCGATGAGTTTGTTGCGGCCAAGCCCTATAACCACGATGACGAGCTGCGTAATTTCACCGAGCGCCTGCACGGCTGTTTTGTGGGCAGGCAAACTTTCGCCCACAGCGATATTCTCGTTAGCGCCAGCATCGGCGTGGCGGTTTACCCCGACGACGCCACGGACATCAACACGCTTATCAGTAATTCAGATCTTGCTATGTACCGCGCCAAAGCCAATCTGGATAACAAGATTTGCTGGTACGAAAAAGACATGGATGAGAAGACGCGCCTGCGTAACCTGATGGCGGCAGACATTCGACGCGGCCTGAAAGAAGGGCAGTTTTTCATTCATTATCAAGAAAAACGCTCGCTGAAGGATAAGGCCATCACCGGTTATGAAGCCCTGTTGCGCTGGAATCACCCCGAGCACGGGCTTATTCCGCCGGATGTATTTATCCCGGTCGCCGAGGAGAGCGGTGCAATTGTTCCGCTCGGTTACTGGGTTATCGAGACGGTGTGCAAAGAGTCGCTGGCCAATAAAATCGACAAGAAAATCTCGATCAATATCTCTCCGGTACAGCTGCGAAACCTGAGCTTTATCGACAACGTGCGCGAGATTTTAATGCGCACCGCGTGGCCGATGACGCTGCTGGAGTTCGAGGTGACCGAAACCGCCTTTATCGTGAACAAAAAGCTGACGTTTAACATTCTGCATCAGTTCCAGAAAATGGGCATCAGCATCGCGCTGGACGACTTCGGCACCGGCTACTCTTCGTTGAGTACCCTGCGGGAGTTTCATTTCGACGTTATCAAGCTGGATCGTAGCTTCCTCACCAACGTGGAAAGCAACTTCCAGGCTCGCTCCTTTGTGCGCGCGATAATCTCGCTGGGCAATTCGATCAATACCCCGCTGATTGCCGAAGGCGTAGAAACCAGCGAGCAGTTGCGCATTCTGGAAGAAGAGGGCTGCACCGAGATTCAGGGATTCCTGTTTGGCCAACCGGTCGATATCAAGAATATTCATCGCTAAGGTGTGATCTGCTTAACTATCCGGACGTTATTTAGCGGCATTAACTCAAATCTGTGACGTAGCGCGTAATGTTTTTCCCCGACGGGGCCGATGACCCGGGAAGGGATTTCCCTTTGCAAAGCGAGTCACGGATATGTCGATAAAAACTCTGACCCCACAAGGCGGCGTGCGTTTCTGGCATCACATCAGGCTGGTGCCGCTGTTTTCTTCTATTCTTGGCGGCATTCTGCTGCTGTTTGCGCTGTGTATCGGCTTCGCCAGCTATTTCCTGGTGCAAAGTGACCAGGCTTTGCAGGACGTGACGGAAGAGATTCAGGTGCGAATGGGGATTGCGGACAGCGTTAACCATCTGCGCTCGGCGCGTATTAACCTGATTAACGCCGGGGCGGCGAGCCGCGTGGCGGATATGGACCAGGTGAAGCTGAATAATGCCAATGCAGAAGCGTTAATTAAGCAGGCTCAGCAGGGCTTTAATACCTATATGGCCCGGCAGGTAAAAACGCCAGCCGATCAGGCGCTGGACAAGGCGCTACAGGATAACTTTGCGGCCTACCTTGAAAAAGGGATGAAGCCGATGCTGAAGTTTGCCAAAAACGGCATGTTTGAGGCGATCATCACTCACGAAAGCGAAGTGGTGCGCAAGCTTGATAACGACTACAGCGACAAACTTCAGAAGGCCGTTGCTATCCGCACCGAGCGGGCAAATCTGCTGCGGACAGAAGCCGAGAGCCGTACTCGTCTGAGCGTGGCGCTAATGGCCGGAGCATTTGGCCTCGCGCTTTTTATGACGGTATTTACCTTTATCATGCTGCGCCGGGTTGTTATCGGTCCGCTGCAAAGAGCGGCATTGCGAATTGAACATATCTCCACCGGTGACCTGACGCAGCCCGAAGAAGCCTGCGGCAACAGCGAAATCGGCAAACTAAGCCAGCATCTGCAACATATGCAGCAGCAGTTGGTCACTACCGTGAGCTCGGTACGCGAGGGCGCAGAGGCTATCTACCAGGGGTCAAGCGAAATCTCTGCGGGCAACAGCGATCTCTCTTCCCGTACTGAACAGCAGGCCTCTGCGATTGAGCAAACGGCCGCCAGCATGGAGCAGCTTACCGCCACGGTGAAGCAGAATGCGGACAACGCGCACCATGCGACTAAGCTTGCCGAAGACGCCTCGAAAAAAGCCAGCGACGGCGGGCGTATCGTTTCTGGCGTGGTCAGCACGATGGATAATATCTCCGCCAGCTCGAAGAAAATCTCCGAAATAACCGCGGTCATTAATAGCATCGCCTTCCAGACTAATATCCTGGCGCTCAACGCCGCGGTTGAGGCTGCACGGGCGGGCGAGCAGGGACGAGGCTTTGCCGTTGTTGCTACCGAAGTTCGCACCCTGGCGCAGCGCAGCGCCCAGGCGGCCAAAGAAATTGAAGGGTTAATCAGCGAGTCAGTATCGTTGGTTGATGATGGCTCGCGGCAGGTAGCCCAGGCAGGAGCGACAATGACCGGCATCGTCGAAGCCGTGCGCCGCGTGACGGATATTATGCTGGAAATAGCCGCCGCCTCCGACGAACAAAGCCGGGGAATTTTGCAGGTTGGCCAGGCAATTCATGAAATGGACAATGTGACCCAGCAGAACGCTTCGCTGGTGGAAGAGGCATCCGCAGCTGCGGTATCACTCGAAGAACAGGCCGCTCGCTTGACCGAGGCCGTAGGGACCTTCCGCCTGAAAGCTGGCTTATCTTCACAGCCTAAAAGCGGCTATGTTGCGCCCGCCGCTAAAGGTGCACCTGCTCGTCCGGTCGCCGTCTCCGCCGATAACTGGGAAACCTTCTGACGGCATCAACCGGGCGGCGTTCGCAACGGCTCGCCGCCCGCGTAGTGATTAACGGGAGTGCCCGGTTGCGCCGGGGTTTTAGAATCAGTAAGGTGTGCGCAAATTTACAAGATTTCGGAATAAGTTATGAGCACTCAGCATTCAAAAGATCCGCTGCACGGCGTTACGCTCGAGGCGCTGCTGAATCATTTAGTGGCGCGCTACGGCTGGGCTGAACTGGCGAAACAAATCAACATCAACTGCTTTAAAAGCGACCCCAGCGTGAAGTCCAGCCTGAAATTTCTGCGCCGTACGCCGTGGGCGCGCAAGGAAGTTGAGGAACTGTATATCGCTTCCCTCGATGAGCCGCAGGAATCTGATACTCAAGCGGATAACCCGTGGGCCAACTGGCAGGGCAAAAAAGGCGACTAATTATGCTTAGCGGCCTTTTCAGCCGCATCTGATAGGCCCGGTATAAAGGCCGGGCTATGCTGCCTGCTGGTTTTTAACATGGAGGGACCAGTTGATGATGACATTTCCGACCCTGAGCACCCCGACCATTCAGGCTATTAACACCGTGGGCCGCTGGCTGGCAGAGAATGATTTTTCCTCTGCACCGCAGTCCCAGGAGGCCGATTTAATTATTCTTGCCGGTAACGCAGTGATGCCGACACTCGACGCAGCCTGTGAATTTGCCGCAAACGGTGAAAAAACATTGCTGATAACCGGCGGTATCGGGCATTCCACGACTTACCTTTATGGGGCTATCGCAGGCCACTCGCGCTATAACACTATTCCTACCACCGGGCGCTCAGAAGCGGCGATTATCCGTGATATCGCCCACCAGTTCTGGAAAGTGCCGAACGAAAAAATCATTACCGAAGAGAAATCGACCAACTGCGGTGAAAACGCGCGCTTCAGCCTTACCACGCTTGCTGAGTACGGGCTTAACCCGGGGCGCGTTCTGCTGGTACAGGACCCAACCATGCAGCGCCGTACGGTCGCGACCTTTGCCCGTGTCTGGCAGGATGAGCCGCAGCAGCCTGAATGGTTAAGCTGGCCCGGCGTCGTGCCTGAGCTGATAGCCGACGAGCGAGGAGACATTTTTGCCGGTAACCTTGAAGGAATGTGGCCGCCGGAGCGCTACGTTTCACTGGTGCTCGGTGAGATCCCCCGGCTACGTGACGACGCCAGCGGCTATGGCCCACAAGGACGAGATTTTATCGTGCATGTTGATATTCCGGCGGAGGTTATGGCCGCCTGGCACACCCTACAGCAGGATATGGCGCTAAGCGCCTACATGCGGGAAAGGGGTCTTTAACTCCCCAGCCTTGCCCTGATTACCGTTATCGCCAAAAAATTACACGCTGAAACAAAATGCCGACCATAATTCATTGATGTTAATGAATTTTTAATGTTTCTTCGTTATCCTGGTATTTAACGTTTTCAAGGGCAGGGCAGATTATGCGCAACAAATACACCTCACTACAGATTTCGCTCCACTGGCTGGTGTTTCTCCTGGTGGTGGGCGCTTATTGCGCGATGGAATTGCGCGGATTCGCGCCGCGCAGTTACCGGCCGCTAATCAACTCTATCCATTTTACCTGTGGGATCTCGGTACTGGTGTTAATGGTAGCCCGCCTTCTGGTGCGCATTAAGTTTCGCGCTCCGGCAATCGTGCCAAAGCCGCATCCGGCCATTATCGGCATCTCCCATCTGGTACACACGGTGATTTACCTGATATTCATTGCGCTACCGCTGCTGGGCTTCCTGACGGTCTATTTCAGGGGTGTCGAATGGGTGGCTTTTGGTATTCATATGCCGGTTGCTGCAATCCCGGATGAAGACAGGGAATTCGACCTGAAATCCTGGCATGAGCTTATCGCCAATACCGGTTATTTTATCATCGGCATTCACGCCTTTGGTGCGCTGTTCCACCATTACGTCTGGAAAGATAATACTTTACTGCGCATGATGCCGGGCAAGAGCGACCGCGAATCATAATTTAATGCAAACAGGCATAGAGATTATATATTTATCCTGGTTAATAAGATAAATAGCTCTATGCCTTTTTATTGCACAATATATTAATTCTATTTCATGACTTTGCGTTCACGTCTTTTCCTGGAGCAAAATAAGTTTTTAGTGCGGCAATGGAGAGCGGGCCAGTATATGTCCATTTAAATTCATTAGTTACCGATGTTTCTTTGACGCTAAGCTCGACATTGCTACCTAATGCAATAAGGGTCGTCACGCGAAAAGCCGGGGAGGCTGCGAGCCTGATAATACCCAAAAGCGGCGTAATAGTTCCTGAAACCTGAGCCGTTTCGTTATTCACCGAAGGATCAACCTGAAAAGAATTAACGACTTCAATTTCTTCTGACATGTTATCACCTCAATAAAATTGCAGGCCATTAGCGATCTGTGCATTTAAGCGTAATGAACGAATGGAAAACTGCAATTCGTTCAGGAAAATAATTATCTTTTTATAGTTTACTGGTTTTGCATTATGTGTAGCGCCACTTAATGATTGAAAATATATTTATCGCCTCGCTTAGGATATATTTAATTACCGTCATTGCTAATTTAAAAACATCGCTGATAATGAATTTATCTCGCATCACATTGCAATGTACCGAGGCGGGATAAAGACTCACACAGCATATATATCTAAGAGGAAATAACATTATGTCTTCCTATTCTATTTCTGTGTTAAATGCCAGCGGTGCGCCGGCAAATGTTGCTATTTATCAGACTTACCCGAGCATCGTCGGGCTGCCGCTGGTCTGGCTGCTGCAAACGGTCAACAACGGTAATACCAATACCTACAACTGGACAATTGACTGGGCACTAAACTGGGGGACCACGGCTCAGCCTCTGGCCCCGGGCGTGCTCTGGAGTTCTGGCGGGCCGCTTCAGCAAATGGACCCGATAACAACGGGCGGTAATAACGAAATGGGGGTGACCTATAGCAGCGGTCAGTTCCAGACAAAACCCCCGGCTTTCCATGATGATGCTGTACCAAGAGGGAGTATGTTAGTCAAAACGGACTCCACTTTTACCGTGACACAATCTCTTGCTATGAGCCTGGCAGTGTATATGAATTCGCTGCCTGCATTTGCTATGCAGGGGAAACCAAACGGTAATTTCCTGTTTGATACCCATCCTACTTATTGGATCTGTACTACCGACTCAAAACAGGGCGTTGCGGTATCCGGGACATTTGTCAGTAGCCCAACCCAATTTGCCTTTGCAGACGGCATCAGCTCGCTGAATTTTAAACTCGATGAAACTCTGAAGTTTGTTCCTATTTAATTCAGTTGCTACCGCTATTTATTTTTAATCTCAATATCTTAATGTAATTTGGCAGGCCGGTTTGCCTGACACGCAGTCTGGCTTGCCTGTTACTGTTTTTTATATTTTAATGATGAGGCACTGATATATGAAAAGCGTGTCGGTCACTAATTGCAGCGGAGTTGGTCAGAATATCGCACTTTTTATTAATGATGCATCCGGTGGCGGAGTGTACTCCCTGGTCTGGCAATCTGCCTCAGTAAATAATGAAGTGTGTTATATTTTTTCATGGGATGAAAATGCATTTGGGCTTGGCTGGGGGAATACTACGCGACCAATTGATGCGGGCGTGTTATTTACCAGCGGCCAGGCTCCAGCCTCGGTAGAGCCAAACGTCGCTGGCGGAAGTAATGCGCTACCGGTTCAGTATAATCAGGCTGGGTTTTATTCCGGCACACCTTATTTTGATGGGCAAACAGATACTAATTTAGAAATTATAACGGATAAAAGTTTTACCGTTGATAATGCAGCGACGATGAATATTGCATTATATTTGAGCGGCAACCCTTCTTTAGTGATGAAGGGCATGCCAAACACCAGCTATATATATGATACTTCGCAGATCTCATATTATTTAACCGTGACTAATCTTAAGACGGGTTTTACCCTGCCTGAATTAAACTTGCTGCCGGCGCGTAGCGCCGCGACACCGGCTTCAATCAGCGTTAGTACGCCGAAGAAAATAGTGTTTGCTCCCCAGGCGACAAGCGCGAGTTACACGCTGACCAATACGCTGGTTTTTCAGGCTAACTGATAATGTTTGTCGGAGTCTTCATTGCTCGCCTCGTGGGCATATTGCCGCGGCGAGCAGCCAATTACCCGCTTAAACGCTTTACCAAAAGCACTTTCCGATTAATAACCCAGCCCGGCTGAAATTTGTGCTAACGACTGGCCCGTTTGTTTCAGCAGGTTGCAGGCCAGCATCATGCGCCAGCGCGTAAGGTAATCGATGGCGGATGTTCCGGTAACTTCTTTAAAGCGTGCGGCAAAGGCCGAGCGGGACATGCCTGTGCGTTCGGCAAGTAATTCCAGCGTCCAGCTAAACGCCGGATCTTTATGCATGCAGCTCAGCGCGATATTAAGTTGCTTATCGGCCAGGGCATACAGCCAGCCCACGGAGGGCCGGTTTGCAAGGTGCAGCCGTAAAGCCTGGATCAGCATCATGTATGCCAGTTGTCGGGTAATAAGTGCGCTACCGGGTTGAGGGTGACGCACCTCGTCGGCAATGCGTTCCAGCGACCAGCGCATCGCCGCTTTACCTTCCGGCTGCTGGATGCAGACTACCGGCGGCAGCGAACTCAGCAGCAGGTCTGCCGCTTCCCCGCTTAGGACAAAATGGCCGCCAACAAGAAAGCAGCTTTCCTGCTCGCCGGGCAGGACGTCCGGCCCCAATTTCCCCTGCTGGCGCAGAGTATAGAAATCTACCGGACTTGCGTTCAGGTCCGTCGTCAGGCTGAAAGAGGGGCCTGGCGGCAGCAGGTAACAGTCTCCGGCCTCCAGGCGTATGGGCTGACTGATACCCGAGACCGTAAGCCAGCAGTTGCCGGACACCACGGCGTAACATTTGATGCCTGCATGTTCCGGCCACCGGATAGCCATATTCTCAAGCAGCGCGACACCGCCGGAGGCATAGTTTTGCGGTTTCAGTAACGAGAGCAGATCGGAGAGCGGATCCATATTAACTCCGGACGATAAGACCAAAAGTAGCGACTTTTGAACATTGTTCGTATTTATCACCCTGTTTACAGTAAATCCCGTTGGACGGCAACTCAGTCCTTAGTTACTCGTTGGGATAACAGATATGCGTATTTTTGTTACCGGTGCGACCGGCTTTCTTGGCACAGTTATCGTTCAGCAGCTAATAGCTTCTGGCTACCAGGTTCTGGGTTTAACGCGTTCCGAACGCGGGGCCGAGCTGCTGAAATCCCTGGGGGCTGAAGCACACTTTGGCAATCTGGATGACCTGCCGGGTCTTCAGCGTGGAGCGCAGGCGGCTGACGGCGTTATCCATACCGCTTTCAACCATGATTTTTCGACATTTGCCGCAAATTGCGAGGCGGATGGCAAGGTTATTGCGGCTCTCGGGGATGCGCTGGCCGGATCGGACCGGCCTTTAATCATCACTTCTTTTGTTGCGATGGGAGCCAGTGAACCAGGAAAACCAGCAACGGAAGACGGATATAACATTCAAACGCCGAACCCGCGTAAAGCGACGGAAATGGCCGGGGTTGCACAGCTTGAGAAGAGGGTGAATGTCTCGTTTGTCCGCCTGCCGCAGGTGCATAACACCGTTAAGCAGGGCCTGATTAGCCCGCTTATCGAACTGGCGCGGGAGAAGGGCGTTGCCGCGTGGATTGGAGAAGGGAAAAACCGCTGGTCTGCGGTACCGCTGGAAGATGCCGCTCGCCTTTATGTTTTAGCGCTGGGGCTAAAAGTGCCGTGTGCGCGCTACCATGCCGTTGCGGAAGAGGGCATCACGACCAGGGAAATAGCGGAGGTTATCGGCCAGGGGTTGGGCATTCCCGCTCAAAGTATTACGCAACAAGAAGCGGAGGCGCATTTCGGCTGGCTTAACACGTTCGCCGGGCACGATATGTCAGCCTCCAGCGAGCTGACCCGCCAGCGTACCGGCTGGCAGCCGGTGGGGCCGACTTTGCTCGACGATCTCAGAAACATGAATTACCGCTAAATGTGCGCCGCCCGGCGTTAAACCGGGCGGCTTTTTCATCAGAAGCGAACTTCCCCGGCAAATATCCAGGTTCTGCCGCGTGCGCTATTGGCCGCGTGGGTTTCATCCCCCAGGCCAGGCATCATATTGAGCTTATTCAGCGCTTCCGAATAGTCTCGGTTCATCAGGTTTTGCACGCTGAGCTTCAGCGTCAGGTTGCGGTTAAATTCATACGTGCCATAGAGATCGATAATCGTCGGGATCTGCGGCAAGTCTTGCTTGATAATGTCGCCGGTGTTCTCGTCGGTTTCAAAGTCCGGCGACAGGCGGCGCGCCTTCCCGGTGTATTTCACGATGGTGCCGAGGGTTAACGCTTTATCAAAGAAGCGCACGCCGGTGTCCAGCGTCATGTATTTTCGCGGCAGCTCTGTGATGTCACCTGCGCCAAAATAGGTGCTGGCGATAGAAGTGGGCTGGTCGGTGCGCTGCTGGCTGAACGACAGGCGGCCAAAAGCAAAGCCCGCGTCGTAGTCCATTTCCAGCTCGAAGCCCTTCGCAGTAACGCCGCTGGCCGAGTTAACGTAAATGTACATGTTGTCGCTATATTCTTCGCTCATATCCTGCCAGTTGTTGCCCAGCAGCTCCCTCATGCTGCATTTACGTCCGCCGGAGCAGACCTGGTACGACTCGCTGTAGATATAGTTTTGGATCTTGCTGCGGTACACCAATGCCTTGAAGCGCAGGGCGTCGCTATCGACCAGCAGATCTTTGGTATCAATATTAAAACCGGTTTGCCAGGTTTCAGCGCGTTCAGGTTTTAAGAACGGGTTCATGGATGCTCCGCCGGAGTTGGAGAAGAACATCTCCTGAATATTTGGGGCACGCATCGACTTGCTGTAACTCACAAAAGGCTGAAGCCAGGGGGTAACCTGGGCCGAAAGCTGGGCCGATGGGTTAAAGCCGCTCTCTTTTTCGTCAATATCATAACTGCCCTGCGGGACGCAAATAACGCGGGTATCACACGCTGGTTTGTGGCCGGTGATTCTGTTGCGGGTGTAATTGAGATTTAAGTCCGCCTCCCAGATGCCGCGCGTCACCTTCAGCCCGGTATACAGCGCCGAAATGTCTTGCTGGCCGGAAGGGGCAAACGGGTTGTTTTCAATTGATTCCTGATTTTTTTTCTCGTTGCCCGCCGCCGAGTGAATAATACGGTCGTAGCGGGTGCGCATTAGTTTGCTGCCGAGGGTAAATTCCAGGTCGTTATCCGCTAAGGTGAAGCGGCTGGTGTTGTTGATGTCCAGCGCGTTGGAGCGGTTTTGCGCTGACGTGTTGTAGAAGGTATACAGAGAATCGTCGCGGTATTTTTGGTTGCCGCGGCTGGTACTGGCCGTTAGGTTGAAATCAATTAACTCTGAGAACGGCGTGTAATGATATTTAAGATAATAATCATCGCTGGTAATGTCGCGGCGCGTGAATCTGTTTTCATAGGTTCTCGCAGAAAGTTCGAAGCTATTAAATTCGTTCGGCTTGATATCCATCTTATACAGCTGGGATTTTGGATTCTGCTTCATATATTTATCATAACCAAACTCCTCGCTACTAATGCCCGAACCGTTTGAGAAATTAGAATAAACAGAACTGCCGCTGACGGCGGCCATTGCCCCGAAGCTGCCGGTATCGGTAAATGCCTCTGTTTTCCCGGCTACCGCAATCATTCCGCTGCGCCCGACGCCGTTGCTGCCGACCGAGAAGCGCGAGCGCAGGCCGTAAGCATTTCCGTCAAACACCACATCGTCCACGCCGATCGTGCGCATATTTGCGCTACCGGCCAGGGCGTTAATACCCGCTGAACCGCTGCTGTCGCCGCGTGTAACGTCAACGGCCACCAAAAAGTTAGGGTCAATAAGCACCCCGGCCTGGTTATTGGTTGAGCCATGCTGCGTGGTGCCGGAGGTTGAGCTGCCGTAAAAACTCTGGGTTATGCCGTCCACCATGGTATTCACGCGGCCAAAACCGCTCATACCACGAATATTCACGCTTACCGCTCCCTGGCCCGGGTCGATTTGCGTGTAGGTGCCGGGCATGCTGCGCAGGGTGGCGTCGAGCGATTGCAGGTTTTTGTCGGTGGAACGGGAGCTGGTTGCTCCGGTTTTCTCAAGCGCCTGCTGCTCGGGCGTAATATTCCCGGCGGAAACGTTGAGCGGGCTAAATTCCGCCGAACCTTTTTTATCACTGCCGGATGATTCATTTCCCGATTGTGCGTAAGTGCCGCTGCTGAGCAATAGCATGCCCGAGCCGATGGCGGCCGCCAACTTATTAACGTTCATAAATGTCCTTGAAAGTATTGTAATAAAGAATAATTGTTATTTTTATAATTATGCGGCGTCGGGCTTTCCCTCCCCGGTTAAGAGGAGGGCGCCAAATTACCGTTGTTTATCTGCTTCCAGAATAAAACTGTATTCCACGGCGGTATTTTCCAGGCGTTTAATGCGCCCGGATTTACCGCCATGCCCGGCCTGCATATCGGTCAGCAGCAATATTTTTCCGTCGCCCCGCTGGTTCTCACGTAGCTTCGCCACCCATTTCGCGGGCTCCCAATATTGCACCTGCGAGTCGTTTAACCCGCTGGTCACCAAAAGATTTGGATAATCGGCCGGTTTCACGTTGTCATAAGGGCTCCAGGATTTGAGCCGCAGATAATCTGCTTTATGGTGCGGATTTCCCCACTCATCATATTCGCCCAACGTCAGCGGGAGTGAGTCGTCAAGCATGGTGGTCACAACATCGACAAAAGGTACCTGAGCGACCACGGCATTAAACAGCTCCGGCTGCTGGTTGATAACGTTGCCGACCAGCAGGCCGCCCGCGCTGCCGCCCATGGCGTAGAGCCTGCCCGGCTGCCCGTACCCTCGGTCGACCAGAGCGTGGGTGGCATCAATAAAGTCGTTGAAGCTGTTCTGCTTATGCTCCAGTTTCCCCTGCTGATACCACGCCTGGCCCAGCTCACCGCCGCCGCGCACATGTACCAGAGCAAACACAAAGCCCCGATCCAACAGGCTGAGGCGGTTGGCGCTAAACGCCGGGTCCATGCTCATGCCGTATGCGCCGTAGCCGTAGACCAGCAGCGGGCTGTGGGCCGGTTTGAATTTATGCTTGTTGTAAACCAGCGAGACCGGCACTTTTACGCCGTCACGCGCGGTGACCCAGATACGTTCGCTGTGGTAATCCTGCGGTTCGGTGTTATTGACCTGCTGGCGTTTGAGCAGAGTCCGCTCGCCGCTTGCCAAATCCCACTCATAAGTGCTGGTTGGCGTTGTCATGGAGGAATAGCCGTAGCGCAGCTTGCCGGACTGAGGGTCGGGGTTATAGCCGAGCCATGCCATATAGCTTGCATCGTCAAACTTCAGCGTTTCTTCGCTGCTGTTGGCCCATTTAATTTTACGGATTTGGCTCAGTCCGTCGCGGCGTTCGGCAAGCACCAGCCAGTCTTTAAACAGGCTAAAACCTTCAACCATTTTATCCTGCTGCGGGGCAACAACCGCGCGCCATGAGTCGCCGATGGTCGCGGTCTGGTAGAGGCCAAAGTTTGCGCTTTCCTGATTAGCTCGCAGGTAGAATTTACCGTCAAAGTGGTCGAGGTAATATTCGACACCAGGCCTGCGGGCGCTAAACAATACCGGCGCGGCTTCCGGGTTATCCGCGTCAAGCAGCCGGGCTTCAGATGAGGTGCTGGCGCTAAGCGTGATTATCAAGTAGCGGTCGGAGGACGAGCGGGAGAGCCCGATATAATAGCCGCCGTCCTGCTCCTGATAGACCAACTGGTCTTCGGCGGTTGGTGTGCCGGGTTTATGCCGGTAAACCTGGTAAGGCACCAGCGTTTGCGGGTTATTACGAACGTAAAACAGAGCGCTGCCGTCGTTCGACCAGACCATATTCCCCGAGGTATTTTCGATAACGTCGGGCAGCCATTTTCCGCTCTGCAAATCGCGTAGCGCCAGGCGATACTGGCGTCGCCCGCTGGTGTCTTCGGCAATCGCCATCATCCGGTTATCCTGGCTGACTACCTGGCCCGCCAGTTGATAATAGGCCTGACCTTCGGCTCGCTGGTTGCCGTCTACCAGCGTTTGCCAGACCTGGCCACCGCTCACCGGCTGGCGTTGGCTAACGGCGTAGTTTTTCCCCGCCGGGTGAATATCCTGATAGCGATAGCCGTTTTGCTGCCAGGGCACGGAGCGGTTTTCCGGGCTCATCCGGGCCACCATCTCCTGGTAGAGCTTGTCTTTTAGCTCTGAAGAAGGGCGCAGCACCTCGCTGGCATAGCGGTTTTCCGCTTCCAGATGGCGCAGAACTTTGGCGTTGCTGCGGCTGTCATCCCTGAGCCAGAAATAGTTATCGATACGGACATCACCGTGCCCGGTAAGCTGGTGAGGGATTTTTTGCGCAACGGGCGGCTCAACGGCGGCGGTCAGGCAACTGGCGTAGAGCGAGCAGGCGATAAACAGCGGCGTAGCTTTCCATAGGTTTTCCATGATGCATCCTTTAGTTTTGGCTGAGGGGCAGCCTGCCGGGAGATTCAGCATAAAAGTAAGTTCGGTGGAACAGGGGCTAAGGCGCTAGCTTCGCCTTAGATCCGTAAGGTCAAAAGTAATCGGCATTTTCACTTTATAAACCCCGCCTTGTAATATTTCCGACGGCGGTTTGGGCAGTGGCTGGGCCCGTTCGAGCACCGTAACCGCCTCGCGATCCAGCGAGATTGTTCCCGAGGAGGCGGCCAGAGAATTGCCGATGACCGTGCCGTCTGCATTAACGGTAAACGTTACAACGGCAGTGCCGATACGGGCTCGCCTGCGGGCATCGGCCGGGTAGCGTTTATACCGGTTAAGGTGGCCTTTCACCCGGCTTTCCCATGAGTCTTCAAGGTTGTCTCGCTTTGGCGAGTCACTGTTGAAAGGGGCGGCAATACGGGATGAAACAACCGCAGCCTGGGGCGCGGCATCGCTGGAAACGGCGGCCTGGCTGCTGTCGCTGGTTTGATTTTTAACTTTGCGCTGCGGGCGCGGCTTCTTCTTTTCACCCTCGGCAGCTTTTTTCTGCCGCGTGACTTCAATCACCGCATCCTTGTCTTCAGGAATGGCCTGCTGCTGCTTGTTTTCGGCCTGCTGCTTTTCCTCGGCGGCAGCAGATTCCTGCTGGGCAATTCCCACTGGCTGCTTAACGGGAGTCGCGGGTGCTTCAATATTGTCCGACCATTGCAGCATGACCGCCGGAGCTGGCGGCAGAGAGGGCTGTACGTCGGCAACCTGCCAGATAAGCGCAAGAAAAAGCAGACTATGGAGCAGCAGAGAGAAAACAAATCCGCCGCTCCATCTTCCCGTCCGCGGCGCGTAGAGAATATCCGTCATCCACTTTTACCGTTTTGCCGCAGCTGGCTTCACAAACCACACGTAATCAGCCTGGTCAGCGGTAATGTTCATGCCTTTTTCCGCGAGCATTAATACTACCGGGTGGGAAGCGGGGGCGAGATCTTCCATATGCAACGGTACGCCGATGCTTTTTGATGCGTGATAACCGCCAGCAATCAGCACTGCCGGAGCGGGGGCGTTCAGCAACTGCTGTGCCATATAGCGGTCGCGCTGCTGCTGAATAGAGAGCATCGATTTAAGCTGCTGACTCTCAATATTGCCCTCATGCATGGCGATAATGGTTGCGCGCAGTGCGTCCTGAACGGCAGGAGCGGTAGATTTTTTCCCTTCGGGGAATTCGGGCTTTTTATACAGCTCCATGACCCGGCTGCGGTCGATGTTGGCATTAAGCAGCGGGTAAGGCGCGCGCAAGGCTTCGGTAACGACGCCGCCATACATCTCCCACGGCCAGCCTTTTTGCCAGCTTAGCAGTTCCTGAATACGGCCATCGCGTACGACAGGATCTTCTTTCAGCCAGTTTTTAACCTGGGAAACTCGCGGCTGCTGGCCTGCGGTGAGCATTTCAAGCAGCACGCTGCCCTGAGGGCGCTGGCGAGCCAGGTTCTGAATCAGCCAAAGCTCAATTTCATGATGTTCGGCGTTATCGTGTTTCTCGCCGACGATAAGCCGCGGCGCGGCCGCAAGCTGCGTTAATAGCTGGCTTTCGGTCAGCGTTTTGCCGCTGTGCAAGTCGAGGATCTGTCCTTCGACAACGGCGGCTTTGAGTGCCGATGCTTTCGGCTGTGGAGGAGAGGTTTGGCTGCAGGCGCTGAGGCCCAGGCTGGCTAACGCTATCAAAGAGCTAAGGATCAATTTTTTATGCATATCTTTGCCCGAGGTGGCCTTCACTGGCCGCTGTTATTGATACCGATCGGTTTATAGCGGGCGGGATGTTAACAAATAAATTTGCCTAATGATACTCATTATCATTTGCATTTGATTTGTAAGGTTATCTTTTTGTCGTAAAAAATCCTTGATGCAGAGAAAACGCCGCATATAAGCGGCGTTTGGCGGGATAAAATAGTGAAAGACGCTAACGAACGTAGCGCGGGGCGGGATGCGTTGAACTCAGGTGGCCGCTAATCGCCCGGCGATCTGCTTCCCAGGCATCCCATTCGCTTCCTTCCTGTAGGGAAGGGATGGTGACTTTTTCCCCGGCATCCAGACCGGCAAGCGCGGCATCCACCATATCTTCGGTTGTCATTACCCATGATTGCGGCAGATTTTGGTGGCCGCCCACGCCCGCAATGTTCCAGAAATCCGTTGCCGTTGCGCCGGGCGGAATTTAATATTTCAGATTTTTCATCTACCCTTATTCTTTACATGGTTTTGGTCGCGTGGATAATACCTGAAAACAATTATGATTCAGGCTCCGGGATATTCCTGGAGATGTGATAATGAATAAAAGAAAATCATTGTGGTTTATTGCCGTATTTTGGATTCTGGGTATATCAATCTTTGCTTTCAATCTTCACTTTAAACCGCCCTATGTCGCTGATGCAGAAGAGAAGCTGGAATCGAATCTGACATACACCTTTGGGCCTGGCAACTGCGACAGCCGCGAGGAACCCGACGGAGAATGGGATATCATCTGCGATGTTGGCTATGACAAGCACAGCTTCCAGTACAAGGTTTACCCGGAGAGCGAGAGCGGAGATTTTTATCTTGTCGCGCTAAATACCGATGCCAGAGAAAATGTGAATACCGATTTGCTCTCCTATCTCGATATCAGGAAATCAAAAGGATAATTATTATCATCTTTAACCTGACTAAGAAATTTAAATAATCTCCAATCGTGGCGAATTTATCGCTACCCAGAAGTGCCTGTTGAACTGGCTGGTTGAGTGTTTTAATTGCCGCAAACGCGGCTTTTTTTTATTGGAATAATAATAAGCGGATGCTTCTAAGTATTATTCTTTATTGCATCATTTGAGAAACTCACGGCGGCAACCGGCGGGCTAATACACTTCACACCTCTCCTCAAACACTGCATTGCCTTGAATCAGAAACAAGAAATGTAAAGCCCGGAATTGGGGGCTGGAAATCTATCATTTTTACAATATTATCAATTGGATATTTCTCTTTTATGAGTGATCCCAATGACAAAAATGATCTATTACGTTGCCTCTACGCTGGATGGGTTTATTGCGGATGAAACCCATAACCTGGACTGGCTGATGTCGTTTCCGCTGGGGGAGGACGCCACGCCTTATGACGATTTTTATCGCTCTGTCGGGGCGGTGATTATGGGGGCTGAAACCTATAACTGGATAGTGGCAAACTCCCCGGAGGGTTGGCCTTATGCGGATGTGCCTGCATTTATCGTCACTCATCAAAAGTTAGCCGTACCGGAAGGCCAGCAGATAACCCTGGTCCAGGGCAGCGCAAACGACATCGCGGCGACTGCGCGAGCCGCCGCACAGGGCAAAGATGTCTGGCTGGTTGGCGGCGGTAAAACGGCGGCTTACTTCGCAGACGCCAACGAACTCCAGAGCCTGTTTATCACTCAGATCCCGGTCATTATCGGTTCAGGGATCCCTTTGCTGCCGGTGAAAAAAACGCTGAACTTCTCTTCTGTGAACCAGCGCGTGCTGAAGAGCGGGGCGATTGAATTGCTTGCCGAGGTGAAGTCTCGTTGAGCAGGGCTTAGAGAGCCGCATTGTTCTTCCCCTACATAACAACATGATAACTAGCAATAATTTCTAAATTATCAATCTGCTGTAAATTAATGTACTATACCCCACTACAGTATATAGGGGGCGAACATGCCACACTCACCCGAAGACAAAAAACGCATTCTCACCCGCGTCCGGCGTATTCGCGGCCAGACGGAAGCGCTGGAGCGCGCGCTGGAAAGCGGCGAGCCGTGTCTCGCTATTTTGCAGCAGATCGCTGCCGTTCGCGGCGCAGCCAACGGGCTGATGGGCGAAATGATGGAAATTCACCTCAAAGATGAGCTGGTCACCGGCGACACTTCAGAAGACCAGCGCGCGCTGCGCATGGCGGAAGTCGGGACTTTAATCCGCTCTTATCTAAAATAAAAACACCCTCACCAAAAGGAAGAGAGTTATGAAATCACGTGCTGCGGTGGCCTTTGGGCCGGGTAAACCACTGGAAATTGTTGAACTTGATGTTGCTCCACCACAGAAAGGCGAAGTGCTGGTAAAAATCACCCATACCGGCGTTTGCCATACCGACGCGTTTACCCTGTCCGGCGATGACCCGGAAGGCGTGTTCCCGGCGGTACTGGGCCATGAAGGCGGCGGTATTGTGGTGGAAGTGGGCGAGGGCGTTACCAGCCTGAAGCCGGGCGACCACGTTATCCCTTTATACACCGCCGAATGTCGCGAATGTAAGTTCTGTAAGTCCGGCAAAACCAACCTCTGCCAGGCGGTTCGCGCTACCCAGGGTAAAGGCCTGATGCCGGACGGCACCACCCGTTTCTCCTACAACGGCGAGCCTATTTATCACTATATGGGCACCAGCACCTTCAGCGAATACACCGTGGTGGCCGAGATCTCTCTGGCTAAAGTTAACCCGCAGGCGCCGCTGGATAAAGTCTGCCTGCTGGGCTGCGGCGTCACTACCGGCATCGGCGCGGTACACAATACGGCTAAAGTGAAAGAAGGCGACAGCGTTGCTGTGTTCGGCCTCGGAGGTATTGGCCTGGCGGTTATTCAGGGCGCGGTACAGGCAAAAGCTGGCCGCATTATTGCCGTTGATACCAACCCGGAAAAATTCAAGCTGGCACGCGAAATGGGCGCTACCGACTGCATCAATCCGAAGGATTATGAGAAACCAATCCAGGACGTGATTGTAGAATTAACCGACGGCGGCGTGGACTTCAGCTTTGAGTGTATCGGCAACGTGAACGTGATGCGTTCCGCGCTGGAATGCTGCCATAAAGGCTGGGGCGAGAGCGTGATTATCGGCGTAGCCGGTGCCGGTCAGGAAATCAAAACTCGTCCGTTCCAGCTGGTGACCGGGCGCGTGTGGCGCGGTTCCGCGTTTGGCGGCGTGAAAGGGCGCACTCAACTGCCGGGTATGGTAGAAGATGCGATGGCCGGGAAAATTAACCTCGACCCGTTCATTACCCACCGCCTGCCGCTGGAGCAGATCAACGAGGCGTTTGACCTGATGCATGAAGGCAAGTCTATTCGTACCGTTATTCATTTCGGCGACAAATAATCAAAAAAAGGGAAAGCGCGATGCTTTCCCTCAGGTTGCAAATGAAGGGAGGGCGTAAAGCTCTCCCTTTTTTGTGAGCTAATTACTGTTGCAGGTCGAAACGGTCAAGGTTCATGACTTTAGTCCAGGCGGCGATAAAGTCTTTAACGAATTTCTCTTCTGCGTCCTGGCTGGCGTAGACTTCTGCCAGCGAGCGCAGTACCGCGTTTGAACCAAACACCAGGTCAGCACGGGTGCCTGTGTACTTCACTTCGCCGCTCAGGCGGTCACGGCCTTCGAACAGTTCAGAACCCTCTCCCGTCGCTTTCCATTCGGTACGCATATCCAGCAGGTTGGCAAAGAAGTCGTTGCTCAGCACGCCAGGGCGAGAGGTCAACACGCCGTGCTGGCTCTCATCGAAGTTAGCGCCGAGCGCACGCAGCCCGCCCACTAATACCGTCAGTTCAGGCGCGGTCAGCGTCAACTGCTGCGCTTTGTCGATCAGCAGAGCTTCGGTAGAAGTCGCATTGGCGATGCGGCGATAGTTTCTGAAGCCGTCGGCAGCGGGTTTAAGCAGCTCAAAGGATTCAATATCCGTTTGCTCCTGGCTTGCATCGACGCGGCCCGGAGTAAACGGTACTTTGCGACCGCTGGCTTTTTCGATCCCGACAACGCCTGCCAGCACGATAATGTCTGCCAGAGAGGCTTTGCCTGACGCTTTTTGGATTCCCTCAAGCGTCGGAAGAGCACGGGCGGCGATGGCGTTCACATCCCAGCCGCGCTGCGGAGCCAGCGCCAGGCGAGCCCCGTTCGCGCCGCCGCGTTTGTCGCCGCCGCGGAAGGTTGAGGCTGAAGCCCACGCCACGGAGACCAGCTCGCTCACCGACAGGCCGGAATCAGCAATCGCCTGCTTCAGCGCTTCGATATCGGCGGTGGTAGGCGCGTGAACTGCCTGCGGTAACGGATCCTGCCAAATCAGATCTTCTTTTGGTACTTCTGGCCCTATGTATCTTGCCTTCGGCCCCATATCGCGGTGCGTCAGCTTGTACCAGGCGCGGGCGAACGCTTCGTTAAACGCCTGCGGATCGTTCAGGAAACGGCGAGAAATTTTTTCGAACTCCGGGTCGAAACGCAGCGTAAGGTCGGTAACCAGCATGGTTGGCTTACGTTTTTTCGACGGGTCAAACGGATCGGGGATAATATCCGGTCCGTTAGTCGCTTCAAACTGGATGGCTCCGGCCGGACTGCGGGTTTGTACCCAGTCATAGCCGAACAGGTTTTCGAAGAAGTAATTGCTCCATTGGGTAGGCGTTTGGGTCCAGACCACTTCCAGGCCGGAGGTAATCGCATCCGCGCCTACGCCGCTGTTGTAGCTGTTCGCCCAGCCAAGGCCCTGGGCCTCAAGAGGGGAGGCTTCCGGGTCGGAACCAACATGCGTTGCCGCCGCGGAGCCGTGGGTTTTACCCAGCGTATGGCCACCCGCTATCAGGGCGACAATCTCTTCGTCGTCCATGCCCATATTGCCGAATGTGGCACGAATAGCCGGGGCGGCGGAAAGCGGGTCACCGCTGTGGTTAGGGCCTTCAGGGTTGACATAAATCAGACCCATTTCGGTTGCGCCTAAAGGTGCCTGCGCCAGGGATTCCGGATGACGGTGCTCGAGCCACTCTTTCTCGCTCCCCCAGTTCACGTCGAGATCTGGTTCCCACACGTCTTCACGCCCTGCGCCAAAACCGAAGGTGCGGAAGCCTGCGTTTTCCAGCGCCACGTTACCGGCCAGAATAATCAGGTCAGCCCAGGAAATCTTCTGTCCGTATTTTTGTTTCACTGGCCACAGCAGACGGCGGGATTTATCGAGGCTGACGTTATCGGGCCACGAGTTAAGAGGAGCAAAACGCTGCTGGCCGCGCCCGGAGCCGCCGCGGCCGTCGCGGGAGCGATAGGTTCCTGCGCTGTGCCACGCCATGCGGATAAACAGGCCGATATAGCTGCCCCAGTCGGCAGGCCACCATGATTGAGAGTCGGTTAATACGGCTTTGATGTCGCCTTTCAGGGCGTAGTAATCAAGCTTGCTGAATTCTTTGCGGTAGCTGAAGTTTTCATCCAGCGGGTTGGAACGATTAGAGTGCTGATTTAGCAGATCGACGCGCAGTTGATGTGGCCACCAGTCCTGATTGCTGGTTCCCTCGCCTGCGATGTCCGTGCTCTGGCCCTGATGAAAGGGGCACTTTCCAGCGCCCGCCGGGGAAGCGTTGTGTAAGTCTGTAGAATTGCTCATTTTGCTCTCCGTTTTATATGTGCCCGTTAACCATAGTCTTTACGATTGATAATTAGAATCTGGATGGGCCTACGAATTTGATAGTTGTTACCTTTTAAACGCAAAAATTTATGGCTATCTTATTTTAGAACCGATTGGTCGGTTTGCCGGGCAACCGAGCGCTAAGTGCGCGAAAAAACCTTCATTTCGTCGAGTGTGAACTGAGAGTCCTGCGAGCAATCTCTGCGCCAAACCGCTTGTTCAAATTTGGGGGCTGGGCAACGGTGGGAATGAATGAAACAGCTTCAAGGAGGCATTGAGGAACCACTTGCCACGGGGCGCTATTACTACCAGCTACACAGTCATAAAAAGGGATCATGCGTTTGGCTTCGTTCCAGACTCTTTGAAAATCCGTCCTCTCATGGCCTTCTGCGTATAGGCCTCGATAGAGATCCCCCCGGTGTTCATTTTTGAGCCAATTAACCAAGGGGAGTATATTATCTTGTGTTTTTTCGTTTATTGGATCGTACGTGAAAATATTAAATGAATAATTGAAGTTGCGGCCATTGGCTTTTATTGATGAATTGGATTGATTAATGTCATATCCACTAGTGAAACTATAATCAAGAAGTCCATTTTTTATGTGCTTTTCAATGTCTCGGTCGACTCTGAATAGTTCATAACCTTTGTTGCCTTTGGTTATGGCTTTAAGTGCATAGATCCTTTCAATGCCTCTATTACGTCCTCGACGGGCCGCAATAAGCTTGGTTCGGGCCAATGGAATTATTAAGTCCCTGTATTTTTTAATCCAGCAGTTGGGCTGGCTTTTATCTGAAAATTAGCTATGTCAATATCCGCTGGGTATAATTTTGTGTTTTTTCGATGAAATGAATTTATAATCATTTTTTGGTAAGGAATTTATTGCAGATTGAATCAGATAGTGGTCAATTTCATAAAAGGCATCCGCAACACTTGATGTCCGTTTTTGGTATTCACGCTCTAAATTTGCTGGTGCATCACTGCAGGGTGCATTGTTTCCGTCCAGGTAACGCTGTTTCGCTAGTGCCCCAGCCGCATCTAAGAGCTGTTTCTCATTAGCATTATGGAATGCCAGGCCTTCGGGTACGCGGGGCAGCACGGGGCACTGAGATATGATATTATCAGCCAACTTTTCCTTGGTTAACCATAATTGCGCCATACAGAGATACTTGTGATGTTTGCATTTTATATCTTCATGTAATTTTCTGACTTCATTTCTGTATTTAACGTACGAACTGACAAGGGTAGAAATATTACCATCATGCCAGTCTGATTTTTTAAGAGGACTGACATCCAGAAAAAATAATGCTGGGGAGCTATAATCGTTTAGGTTGCTTTCAGTTATGCCCTCTCGTAGGGCTGAGTTCCACATGCTTTCACCAGCAGCTATTGCCTCAGAGTAAGTATAGGGTTTGACCCGAGGAACGTTGTAACAAACGGGAACCCGAATAAAGAAGGGCAAAATTATAATCATTTAATTTGAGTGATAGCACTGAATTATCTGTAAGATTCAGAAATGGCATTTCGTCTTTGAGAAAACAATCCCACAGCTCGTAAAGCTTATCCAGTTCTTGAATGTTTATTTTTTGGTAGTTCACTCGGCCAGTCTTTATCATCTCACCATAGAGTAATTGATCGTATAGCATTTCAATACTAGCATCGCGCGGGAGAGTGCCGTTATCTATTTTATTTTTAATGTATTGAGCAGGAGAATCCCCCTGTATGTTATTGAAAACCCATTCGCGGGTGAGAGAGTTAGCCTGTAAAAGCGAAGGCTCAGCGGCTTTCGTTTTATTCTCCGGGCTGCCCACGGCCAGAATGCTGCTGGCCAATAATTTTATTTTGTTGTCGTAATCTGCCACTTTCTCTTTGTTGTTAAAAAGATATCCGGCCGCTGCCTAAAGCATTTTTTCTTTACTAACCGGATTTGTTTCTCCCTCAGCAACTGTTTTCAGCAACCCTTTATCGCGGAGCATATCTATGACTTTGTCATTTTGCATTTTTATCGGGGAGGTGAACTGGGTTTTGTTTTGTTTGGGGGATTTTACCAGGCCGGGTGTCTGGCCTGGACTTTCGGTGCTGACAGCTACTGTTATTTCGGTTTTAAATGTCCGCATAGACGATGTTGTTTCTGGAGCGGTAGGCGGTCGCCTGGTCTGAACGCTGCCTGTAGCGTAAGTGCCAGGAGTCGAGGTTGAATTGGCTGAAAGAGAGTAACCTGAGATTCTGGCACTGGAGAGGGATCATTTGGATTCACGGTGATTTCCGCGGCATCTACACCAAAAGTCGAAATCTGCAGCGGGGCTGTGTTGGGCGGGATGTTGTTGCCAGCCATATTGCCAAGAGTATTCCAGCAATGGTTAACACGGATAAAAAGATTGGCGATAGAGGCCGGAAGCCTGAGCAATCCGCGCTGGGCCGCATCACGGTCACTCATCCAGTGTTTTGCAACCAGCGCGGTGACGGCCAAAGCGGTGAACACCGTGCTGGATGATTGATTTTCCTCATCGCCCAGAAACTGGTGCACGAAGGCCTCTCCAAGCCAGCCGGTCACCGTCTCTCTGATATAGCAGGCAGATTGAGAAAAGATAGTGTTGTCGGGCAAGAACCAGGAAGCCAGCCCGAGCGCCTGCAATATCGCTGTATCTATATTTCTGCGCTCGGTAATGGCGCTATACAGACTGTTGGCGGCAATAGCGAGATTGGCGGGAACACCGGGGAGTAATTTTGAAAGACAGAAAGAGAGGATTTTGCTCTCTTCATGGTTGCCAAGGGTTGCCATCAACTGCTGAATGCTACGTCGGCAATCCTCGGTGAAAGGAACAAGTGAGTCTGCATTTTGTTCGGGTGAATTTTTCCCGTTACAGGTGGTGTCGCTGGCATCAAACCAGGCTTCCTCCACCCGGATGCTGTCTTCAGCATCGAACCAGGTGTCCGGCTCCTCCGCTATCAGAATAGCATTGTCCCCTGACGGACTGAATGTAGATAAATATGGAATGTGGGAGTTGCAAGGGGGGCTGATATGAGCATTCGGCATGTTACCTCTTGTAAAAGCTAATATGAAAATAACATTCACATTTAACTCTTTAATTAAGATCTTTAATTAAAGAAAACGCTCTTAATAGTGGCAGCGGCTTGAGGGATATATTCCTTGCCCCCCGCGAAGAGGGCAAGGGGGGTATTTATCGATCAGTTAAACGGTTCCCCGAGGGTCAGCATCAGCCGGTTTGCCCAGGCAAAGAATGCGGTTGACTGCACCAGATCAAGCAGTTCCAGCTCGCTAAGACCCTGCTCTCTGAGGGCGTTTATTTGCTGTGCGCTGGCGCTTGCCGGGGTGGCAGAAAGCGCGGCTGAAAAGTTAATTTCCGCCTGCCAGCGTGGAGACTGCCCGTCGCTAAGCGTATTGCCGGGTGCAATAGCCAGCAGGCGCTCAACCGATTCGTTGTGTTTAGAAAGCTGGCTGGCTTTACGGGCGTGTACCGACGCGCAATAGATGCAGCCGTTAACCTTGCTGGCAACGGTCGCAGCTAATTCACGCTCGGCGCGCGGCAGGCCGCCGGGCGTATAGAAAATGCCTTTATCGGTTAGTGTTCGCTGTTCCAGCACCGGCAGGTTGCGCCCCAGAAGTCGGAAGTAGTCGGAGTCCTGGTGGCCGAAGCGCTTCAGGGTTTCCTGCTGTTCAGGTGTAAACTCCGCGTAAGTTTTTGCGGCAATCCACGGTTCCCAGCCAAGCTCGGCCTGGGTGAAGGCCTGTGGTGCCGATTTGCCAGTGTGGGACTGCGGCTGGCGGTGCCACTCTCCCGCGCCCGGAATGCGGACCTGCTCGCCGTTAACCGGCCGTCGCCCAATCAGGCGCAGGCCGCGCAGCAGGCGGGTCTGGAAGGCTACAAAGCCGATGATTTGTGACAGTGTCACTATTTCTTCTTCGCTAAACCCCGCTTCACTCAGGGCCTGAACGTCGTTCGGGGTGGCCTGCACCGGCTGGAAGCTGAGCCGTTCTGCGTGATCCAGAGCCTGTTCAAAGCGTTCGCTTGCGGCTTTTCCCGCCAGGCGTTCGGCGTAGTGTTCTGCCAGCTGCGCGTCGTCATGCCATTCGGCTACGCGCCGGGCGAGATGCAGGCGTTCGGCCAGGGTCAGACCGCTGGCGCTGAGTTCGCCAAACAGCGCGTCATAGCTGCCCTGGGCATGTGCCGTTGCGGCTTCGCGAGTTTTGCGTGCCTCCGCCAGCGCGGAGCCGGGGGTAATGTCTGCCAACCGTTCGAGTAAATCCTGATGACTCATAATGATTCCTTAGCCAGTGTCGAAGATGTAGTGCCGGGGCGAGCGCCGCTGCGCACCCAGCCAAGCGCAGGGGCAACGTGCTCCGCCAGCAGTTCGATGGATCGTAAAATGTAGGAGTGGGGCGGATCGATGGAGTGAACCTGGAACGAAAGATCGGTCACGCGTTGCAATGTGCTGTCCCGCTGTAGTGACTCGATGACCTGCTGCGGCGTGCCGAGGTGGACATCAAATGCGGCGATGTGGTGGTCCAGCGTGTCACCGGGAACCGGGTGACCCTGTACGTGGTGCTGCTCGGCCTGCTGGCGAAGTCCTCTGGCCGCAAGTTGGCGAGCCAGTTGACCGTCGTCGGTAACAAACCCGGTGCGTGAACCCAGAATCCTGGGCTCCACGCCGTCGGGTAAGGCATCCAGATAAGCATCTATTATCGGGTTTTGAATCGCGTCCAGCGGCGTGTCGAGCGCGTCCGGGCTTCGGGGCTGGGTGCGCGATAACATCAGTCCGTCACCGGCTTTACCCGCTCTTGCACCGCCGTCCACCGAGAATGTTGCCTGCCAGATACGGCTTTTCAGCAGCGGAGACGACGGGTAGAGATGATTATCCGTTCCGCTGAGCGGCTCATCGTTAAGCGCCGAGCGCAGCAGCGCCAGGTTTTCGGCATAAATTTTACCGCGTTCGCTGCTTTGCAGGCCAAATGCAGGAAATGACCCCGGTGTTCCGCCGGAGCCTACGCCCAGTTCAAGGCGGCCACTGCTCAAAAGATCGATCACCACGGCATCTTCCGCAACGCGCAGCGCCGATTCCATCGGCAGGGTGATTATTCCGGTGCCAAGACGAATACGGCGGGTATGGGCGGCAACATGGCTGAGGAAAACCAGCGGAGCGGGCAGGCCACCTTCCGCTTCATGAAAGTGGTGCTGTGCCACCCATGCGGCATCAAAACCGTGCCATTCAGCGTGAATAATTTGCTCGGTTGCCAGCCGGTAGCGCTCGGCGGCAGGGGCATGGTCGAGCAGGCGGGTGAAGAAACCCAGGCGTTTAATCGTCATGCTACGTCCTTATGAATGAGGCCGGTATCGGGAATGGCGTTGAGCAACTGCCAGGTGTAATCGCTGGCAGGGGCGTTGAACACGTCGGCTATCGGGCCGTTGTCCACCAGTTGACCCGCGCGAAGCACCGAAACGCTGTGCGCAAGCTGACGTACGGTCGCCAGATCGTGAGAGATAAACAGGTAGCTAAGCCCTAGCTGCTGTTGCAGGTCGTCCAGCAGGCGCAGGATTTGTGCCTGCACCGTGACGTCAAGCGCGGAGGTGGCTTCATCCAGCACCAGAATCTGAGGTTCCAGGATCAGCGCGCGAGCGATAGCAACACGTTGGCGCTGCCCGCCGGAAAGCTCGCGCGGCCTGCGGGTTAAAACCTCCAGCGGGAGGGCTACCCGTTCGGTCATAGCTTCGACCCGGCTGTGGCGCTCCGCTTTTGAATACTTGCCAAAGTTGAGCAGCGGCTCTTCAATAATGCGAAACAGCGTCTGGCTCGGATCGAGAGAGGCGAAGGGGTTCTGGTACACCAGTTGAATCTTCTGGCGTAGCTGCCGCCGGGCTTCAGGGCTGAGAGCGGTGGTGTCGATACCGTCTATCAACACTTTGCCGGAGTCCGGTTTTTGGAAGCCCAGCAGAATGCGTGCCAGGGTCGATTTACCCGAGCCGGACTCGCCCACCAGGGCGTGGGTTGTTCCCCGGGCAACGGTAAATGACACGTCATCCAGCGCACGTAACGTTTGGTCGCTGCTTTTGCCCAGTGAGAAATTCTGGCTGAGATTGCGGATCTCGATAGCCGCCGTCTGTGGCGCACGTAGCGGCCACGGGCGCAAAGTGCGGGACAGGCCCGGCGCGTCGGCAAACAGCTGTCGCGTATAAGGATTTTGGGGGCGCTGTACCACGTCGGCAGTCAACCCTGACTCCTGGATCCTGCCGTCACGGAAGACCAGAATGCGGTCAGATCTCTGGGCGGCAAGCGCTAAATCGTGAGTGACAAACAGCACGGCGGTGCCGGATTCACGGCGCAGGTTATCCAGCAGGTCCAGGATGCGTTTTTGTACCGTTACGTCCAGGGCGCTGGTCGGCTCGTCGGCAATAATTAGCGCGGGCTTAAGTGCGATAGCCATGGCGATTAAAACCCGCTGTTTCATACCGCCGGAAAGCTGGTGCGGGTACTGGCCAGCACGCTGCGCCGGGTGGCTAAGGCCGACTTTTTCCAGCAGGGCAACAACCTGCTCGTCACGCTGCGTTTTTGGTATGCGGGTATGGAGCTTCAGCACCTCGGCAACCTGCTGCCCGATAGTTTTGACCGGGTTTAACGAACTGCCCGGGTCCTGCGGGATAAGGCTAATGCTGGCGCCGCGCAGGGCGTCGAGCTGGCGTTCAGACCAGCGGCTAATTGGTTCGCCGTTAAGGCGAATTTCCCCGGACTCGATGACGCCGTTTTCACCAAGCAGGCCGATAATCGACTGGGCGAGCGTGGTCTTTCCCGATCCGGATTCGCCGACTATCGCCAGCACTTCACCGGCGTTCAGGCTGAACGAGGCATTGTGAACCACGCGCTTGTTTCCCCCGCGTTGGCGCCAGGCGATGCTCAAATTTTCAATCTTTAACAGCGGCGTACTCATGCAACTCTCCCGGCAAAATAATGGCTTAAACGGTTAACGGCCAGCACCACGGCAACCACGACGATGCCGGGGAAGGTTGAGAGCCACCAGGCGGTTGCCAGATAGTTACGGCCTTCGGCTATCAGCAGGCCCCATTCCGGCGTAGGCGGCGGCGTGCCGTAGCCGAGAAAGCTCAGGGTAGAGAGCGCGAGAATGGCGCTGCCAAATTGCAGCGCGGCAAAGGCGAATACCGAAGTGAGAGCGTTCGGCAGAATATGGCGCCAGAGCACCTGCCAGAAGGTTCCGCCGCTGCCCACCGCCGCTTCTACATAGTCGCTGTGCCGCACGCGAACCACTTCGGCCCGCGCCAGACGCGTGAAATTGGCGATAGAGGTAATACCCACGGCAATGGCCGCGTTGACGGTGCCGAAGCCGAGCAGGATTATCACGCTCAGGGAAAGCAGCAGGCCAGGGATAGCCAGCAGGACGTCAACGCCGCGCATTAAAGCGCTTTCGGTTTTGCCTCCTGTTGCCCCGGCCAGCACCCCAAGTGCGGTGCCGACAACCAGCCCAAGCGCCACGGCCACCAGCGCACCTGAAAGCGAATGAGAAGCTCCCCAGACAATTCTGGCGTAAAGGTCACGGCCAAGCTGATCTGTCCCGAGCCAGTGTCCGGCCTGGGGCGCAAGCCGCTGCGCCCCGGCAACGCCTTCGGTCGGGCTCCAGGCGGTAAATAGCGAAGGAAACAGCGCCCAAAGCGCGACGACAATCACCGTCAGCCAGGCAAGCCAAAGGCCGGGCTGGAAGTCAGTTTTAAAGCCGGAAAGCCGACGTAAAGAGCGGCGGGGCAGCGGAGTATTAATATCAACGGTAGTCATGCGGTAGCCCCCCGAACGGACTGAAGACGCGGATCGAGTAGCGGATAAATCAGATCCACCAGCAGGTTAATCACCACAAAGCTGAGGGCGGAAATCATCACTACCGCCTGCAAAACGGCAACATCCTGGTTGTTCACCGCCCGCTGGGTAAGCTGCCCCAGGCCGTTGAGGCCAAATACGGTTTCGGTGATAAGCGCCCCGGCGATAAGTTCGCCCAGCAGCAGCCCGGCAACCGTCAGCACCGGCAGAATCGCATTGCGGGCAACGTGCCGCCACAGCACTCCTGCGCGGCTGCCGCCTTTTGCTCTGGCAACGGAAACATAGGGCTGAGTCAGCACCTGGTCGATATTACGCATCAGCAATTGAGCCAGCGGGGCGCTAATCGGCACGGCGAGGGTGGCAACGGGTAAAATCAATCCCTGCCAGAAGCCGGGGTTGATAACCGGAATCAGCCGCCACTGGAAGGAAAAAAGCTGAATAAGCGCGATGCCGAGCCAAAAAGTCGGCACCGCGACAAACAGCGCCGGAAGATTAGCAAACAGGGTGCGTAGCCAGCGTAAAGGGGCGAGGGTTGAAGCGGCAGAAATAGCCACCGCCAGCACGATGGCAGCGGCAAAACCCAGCCCCGCCAGCCGTAAAGTCGAAGGCAGATTAGCGGCGATCAGCTGGCTGACCGAAACTCCGGCCTCCACCGAGTAGCCGAACTCGCCGCGCAGCATATTGCCGAGCGTGGTCAGGTATTGCTGCCAGATTGGGGTGCTTTCCCCGTAGACCACGCGCATTTCCTGAATTTGCGCCGCGCTCAGGCCCAGGTCAGGGTTCTGGAATTTAATCAAAATGGCGTCGCCCGGCAGCAGCTGGAGCAGAATGAACGACACGCTATAGGCCGCCCAAAGTACCAGCACCGCCTGAGCAAAACGCCCGGTCAGATAACGTGTCATCGTCGCTCCCCTTAGTGTTTCTCAAGCCATGCGGCATAAAATGAAGGTCGTCCCACGGCTTCAAAGGCCACGCCTTTCAGCCACGGCGCACCGGCAAAGACCTGCGGCTCTTCGAAAATTGGAATCACATACGCCTGGTCGATAAGGTAGCGTTGAGCGTCACCGGCAAGCTGGAGGCGCTTCTGCGAGTCGACTTCGGACGAGATGCCCACCAGCAGGGCGTTCAGCTTGTCGTCACTAAACTGAGATGTGGCGCTAAGGCCGCCTTTTTGCAGCAGGGCATCGCGATTTGCCGGGTGGAACTGGCTCTTGATAACGTCCGGGTCGGCGCGGCCAACTTCAATCACGTTTACCGCCGTTTTCTGTGGATTATTGGTGTCCAGCACGCGGCTGCCTGCGTCACCGGCGCGCACGCTCAGGCCGACGCCAATCTGCTTCCACTGCTGGGCTACCAGTTGCAGCACTTCTTTGTTTTGCGGTTGCGGCAGAGATTCATAGATAGTGAACGACAGCGGCTTGCCGTCTTTCTCGCGTATTCCGTTGGCCGCCTTTTTCCAGCCCGCTTCGTCCAGCAGCTTGTTAGAAAGCTCCGGGTCATATTTCAACTTGTCGCGCAGGTCAACGTAGCCCGCCGCAGAACTGGCGATAACCGAGGTTGCCACCGGGTAGTTAGCCGAAAACAGCGTATCGACCACTTGTTGGGTATTGGTGCCGTGCAGCAGCGCCTGGCGCACTTTTACGTCGGCAACCAGCGCGTTGTCAGGGCGCAGGGCTATGCCGTCGTTGACGCCGCGAGTCGGTGCCGCATAGATCGGGAATTTTTGCTCAGTAGCCTGCTTTTCGTCATAGGCCTGTACCTGGCGAATAAAGTCCGCCTGGCCCGCCAGCAGCGCGCCGATGCGCACGCTATCTTCAGGCGTGACCAGAATTTTAATGCCGTCGAGGTTAGCCGGGCCTTGCTGCGGGCTGTTCTTTGGCCCCCACTGATAATCTTTGCGGGCCACTAAATCGACTTCACGCCCCAGCGTTTCGTTTTGCACCACAAACGGGCCGGAGCCGATGATATTGCGGGCGTCGCCCAGCTCGTCGAAATTTCGCCCCAGGGTCTTGAGTGATACCAGGCCGGAACCGATGGTGGCCGTGCCCTGCAGGAAACCAGGCGACGGTTTTTTAAAGAAAAACTTAACGGTCAGCGGGTCGACAACTTCGCTATGGTCGTAGTTATTAATGACTTCGGAAACCGGCAGGCGCAGGGCTTTGTTGCCCAGCCCGTAAGTGTCGAAGTTTTTGGCTACCGCGTTGGCATCCAGCGGTGTGCCGTCCGAGAACGTCACGCCGGGGCGCAGTTTAAAAGTGTATTCGGTTTTGTCGGCATTGCTGGTCCAGGACTCGGCAATCCACGGCTCCACTTCGAGGGTTTTCGGGTTCTGCCAGGTTAACTTGTCGGTTATCTGGTTCAGAATGCCGCCGTTCGGGTAGAAGCCCCCGGCTGGCGGATAAAGGTTGGTGTGTGCCTGTTGCTCAAGGTAAACCAATTCCCCGCCTTTTACCGGGGCGGCGCTGGCGTGGAAAGCGGCAAAAGTTGCTGCTAATGCCAGTCCGCGGGCAAGCGCGGTCCGGCGAGGCGATGATGGCATGGTGTTATCCTTTATTGTCTGATTGTTAGCGGCGCTGGCGCGCCTTGAAACTCATAACAACTCAGGCAATAAAGGATGAGAACGAAGAAAAACTGCTAACGATTGTCAGAAATTCACTTAACGCAAATAGCTGGCTGGACGTCTGTGCGTCACCTCATGGTGGTGTTCGCGGAAATCATCGGCAGAATCCTCTGCCGCCTGGCGCAGTTCATCGCTGTCGGCCTGGTGACTCAGTTGGATATCCACATCTTTCACTACGAAGTATTCATGCCCCTGGTGCTCTGCCATAGTCTGGCCGGAGAACAGAGCGGTAACAATTAATAACAGGATTGTGTTGAGTCGGTGTTTTTTGGCCATCGTGCTTCTCCTCGGCGAAACGAAGCCACTTTAGCGATAATGCCACCGCGAAACTATTCGACTTTTCAAAAGTGCGTTAAAGGTTTGTCAGCAAGGTAAAAACCGGCAAGGAACCGGTTTTGTTGTGGTCTGGTTAAGGCGAAGTGTGCAGCTTAGTGGATCCCGGCCAGTCGCAGAAGCGCGGTAACCAGCGCGGCGGCAAGAATAACAAAGATAAGCGGCACTTTACGCCAGGCCAGGAATACGGCGACGGCCACGCCCGCAAAACGTGCGTATCCGGCAAAGTGGGAGCCTTCGAAGAAGGTTGTCGCCAGCGCAACCGAGAACAGCAGGGTGGTTGCCGCGTCGTTAAGCAGCTTTTGCGAGCGGTCAGAAAGCGCCATTCTGCCGCCAAGTTTTGCCCCGCTAAAGCGCATCAGCCACGTACCGGCCGAAAGTACCGCCAGCCCGGCAATAATCGTCAGGGTATTGTCCATTATTTTTTCCTCGTCAGCAGGCCAAGCATCGAAAGCAGTACCGGAAGGCCGACCGGCGCAAACGGCGTAGCCGCCAGCGAAATCGCCGCTCCCGTTGAAGCGCGAACCAGAGTGGTGCGGCTTTTAAACGCCGGGATCACCAGCGCCAGCAGAATAGCCGGGAATACGGCATCAAGGCCGATAACTTCAGGAGAAGGAAGCAGGCTGCCTACGCCCGCGCCGAGCAGGGTTCCCGCCGGCCAGAACAGCGCCACGCCGGTACCGCATAGCCAGTAGGCGGCTTTACGTTTTTCCGGTGAGGATTGGGAAAGTCCGAAAACAACGCTCTCGTCATTCATAATATGGCAGCCGACGGCGCTTAACAGGCGGGTGCCAACCAGTTCGCGCACCGCTACGCCGAAGGGAATATGGCGGGCGTTAACCAGCAGACCGGCCATGGCTGCCGCAAAAGGGTTGCCGCCGCTGGCGATAATACCGATAAACATAAATTCAGAAGCCCCGGCCAGCACTACAAAAGAGGCCAAAACCGGCAGCCAGAGCGGGAAGCCATAGGCCATTGCCAGCGAGCCGTAAGAGACACCGACCACGCCCACGGCAAGGCAGACAAGGAAAATCGCCTTTTTGGTGTCGCCCGGCAGAGCGGCAAGATGTTTGCGCATCATCTAATGTTTTCCATATCGAACGAATTTTTCATTATAATGACCGCAATCTGATGCTATATCAAGCGAACGAATCGTTCATTTTACCGAACAGCGGGTGATGCCATGACGCAGCCGATAGACACTATAGCCCTGAGCCTGGTCCGGGAGAGAAACCGCGCCGGGCTGTCGCTGGCGGAAGTTGCCCGCCGCGCCGGAATTGCAAAATCCACGCTCTCTCAGCTTGAGGCCGGGAACGGTAATCCTAGCCTGGAAACGCTGTGGGCGCTTTGCGTTGCGCTGAATATTCCTTTTGCTACGCTGCTGGAGCCACAAAGTGCCAGAACGCAGATTATACGGCGAGGGGAAGGGAGCCGGGTTTCTTCGGAGCACGCTAATTATGAGGCAATATTGCTCGCTACCTGCCCGCCAGGCGCGCGGCGGGATATCTATTTACTGGAAGCGCAGCCCGGCACGCCAAGGCTTTCAGAACCTCATTCGCCCGGATCGGTCGAGCATATTATTGTGACTCAGGGAAGGGCGCTAATTGGCCTGGTGGATGCCCCGCAAGAATTAGGCGTTGGAGATTACATTTGTTACCCGGCTGACCAGCCGCATATATTTAATGCGCTGGAGCCGGATACCATGGCAATTATGATTGCCGAGCAAAATTAAAAACGGGTAGCTTTTTGTTTTCCCCGCAACCGGGCATTATTAATGGGCGACGGATTTGGAAAACAGATTAATCACCAGCACGCCAAGAATAATCAGCGCCATCCCTGCAATAGCAGGCCAGTCGAGCTTCTGATCGAGGAAAAACCAACCAATCAGGCCGATAAGCACAATTCCCGCGCCGGACCAGATAGCGTAAATTATGCCGGTAGGAATAGTGCGCATAGTAATAGAGAGCGCGTAGAATGCCACGCTGTAAAACAAAATGGTCACCACGCTGGGCCACAGGCGGCTGAAGCCGTCGGAGAGTTTTAATGCGGTGGTGGCAATCACTTCGGCAACGATTGCGAGAATAAGCCAGCTGTAGGTCATGTCTTGTTTCCAACGAGAGAGGGCAATTGCGGAGCGCCATTTTGCCTGGCGGACGGCGGTTGCGGAAGCCCCCTGAAGGTAAAAAAGAGTGATTATCACCTGGTTTATGAATCAACTGCCTTTATTGTTAATTGCAGATTATCTGACTGGTTTGAATGTTAATTTGGAGTTGTTCTTTAATTAAAGTCATAAATTATTTAGTATATTATCCTTTGTAACATTATGTAATTCAATTATGATACCGGTAACATTGAGATGCGGTCAGGCACGTTTAGCCCGCCTCTGGTGGACGGAGTCGTTAACGGTAATTAACCTCTGGGGTGAGGCATGGATTGGTTAGTAGATTATTTCTCTACTTATCTGTACGGGCTGAAAGTGATAGCGATTGGGCTGGCTATCCTGATGCTTATCAGCGGCATCGACGATCTTTTTATTGATATTGTGTTCTGGGTTCGCCGCGCATGGCGTGCCTGTACGGTTTATCGTCGGCATAATCATTTAGGCCATAAACAGCTTTATGAGCCGCAGGAAAAACCGCTGGCGATTATGGTGCCCGCGTGGAATGAAACCGGCGTAATCGGCAATATGGCAAGCCTTGCGGCCAGTACGCTTGATTATGAGAACTACCATATTTTTGTGGGGACCTATCCTAACGATCCGGATACCCAGCGCGACGTTGACGAAGTTTGCGCTCGTTTCCCTAACGTGCACAAAGTGGTCTGCGCTCGTCCGGGGCCGACCAGTAAAGCCGACTGCCTGAATAACATTCTTGATGCGATTTTGCAGTTTGAGCGTAACGCTCGCTTCTCCTTCTCAGGCTTTATTCTCCACGACGCAGAAGACGTTATCTCGCCTCTGGAATTAAGACTGTTCAACTATTTGGTTGACCGTAAAGACCTGATTCAGATCCCTGTTTACCCGTTTGAGCGCAGCTGGACCCACTTTACTAGCCTCAGCTATCTGGATGAGTTTTCAGAGCTGCACGGGAAAGACGTCCCGGTGCGTGAGGCGCTGGCGGGCCAGGTGCCAAGCGCCGGGGTCGGCACGTGTTTCAGCCGCCGTGCCGTGCTGGCGCTGCTTGCGGACGGTGACGGCATCGCGTTTGACGTGCAGAGTTTGACGGAAGACTACGATATCGGCTTCCGCCTGCGTCAAAAAGGCATGGAAGAAATCTTCTGCCGCTTCCCGGTGGTGGACGATAGGGACAAATCGTCCAGACCGTTCGGTCAGCGTAAACGCACCTCTAAAGTTATCTGCGTGCGCGAGTACTTCCCGGATACCTACACCACGGCGGTACGCCAGAAGTCCCGCTGGATTATCGGCATCGTTTTCCAGGGGTTTAAAACGCACCGCTGGAGCAGCAGCTGGGTGCTGAACTACTTCCTGTGGCGTGACCGTAAAGGCGCTATCGCTAACTTCCTTAGCTTTGCCGCGATGCTGGTGATGTTACAGCTGGTTGCGCTGCTTATCTATCAGCGCAGCGTGGAAGGAGCCTGGCAGTTCTTGTCGATTTTCGTCGGCGGGGCGTGGCTCAGCACGCTGCTGTGGATCAACTTCTTCCTGATGGCGAACCGAATTTTACAGCGCATTATCTTCGTTACCGGCTATTACGGAATATGGCAGGGGCTGATGTCTATTCCGCGCCTATTCTGGGGCAACCTGATCAACTTTATGGCTAACTGGCGTGCGATTCGTCAGGTTATCCAGCACGGTGACCCGCGCCGCGTGGCCTGGGATAAAACCACCCACGACTTCCCGACCGTCAACACCCGTAACCGCGCTCTGCGCCCGCTGGGTGAGATCCTGATAGCCAACGGGGTTATCACCGAGGAACAACTGACGGAAGCGCTGCAAACCCGAACGCCAGGCCTGAAGCTTGGCGGTAGTCTGGTGAACAGCGGCATGATCACCTCCGTGCAGCTGGCCGAAGCGCTTGCCGAGCAGGCGAGCGTGCCGATGGAAATTATCGACAGCCGTCGCTTAGATGAAGCGTTAATTAAAAGGGTTCCGGCAAGCGTGGCGCTGCATTACGCGGTTCTGCCGCTGCGTGAAGTGCAAGGCACGCTTATCTTTGCCAGCGAAAGCGCCATCGACCCGGTTTCCCTCGCGGCGCTGGGGCGCAAAGTTCAGCGCCCGGTAAGCTATGTCATCGTTCCACGCGGTGAGGTTGTCGTAGGGCTGCGATATTGGTACAGCCAGCAGAAAAACGATCCTTCCGTTCTGCTTAACAAAGCCGTTGAGGCAGGAATGCTTAGCCAGCAGCAGGCCGCTGAAATCTGGCAGGAGTATGTCTCAAGGCAAATACTGTTTGCCGAAGTGCTGATAACTGAAAGTCACCTCGATGAGGCGGTGCTTAAAGCCGTGTTACTACGCTATGAGCGCAGCCCGATGCTGTTTGGCGAATTCCTGGTTCAGGAAGGGGTAATCAGTCAGCAGGTTGTTGACCACGCGCTGGAGCAGCAGAAAAAACTACAGCCTTCTTTAACCGCATTGATGCATAAAGCCGGACTGAGCAGCCTGCAGCTGTCCAGCCTTGCCGGGGAGGGAGCATGAAGCTTCGCCTGAAACCTTTGGCCGCGCTGGCGTGCGGCCTGTTAATTGCCGGGCAAAGCCTGGCGGCAACCGAAGGCTCAAAAGAAGATCTTGGGCTGAGCGACTATCGCTATTTTAAAGTTTACCCGCACATTGAGCGCGCGCAAAAAGCCCTTAAAGCCAACGATGAGCAGCGCGCCATCAGCAGCTTCCGTCACGCCCACGAGCTTGCGCCGGACAGCGTTCGCCTGACGCTATGGCTGGCGGAAACGTATCGCCACTTTGACCATGATGATAAAGCGAGAGAACTGCTCAAAGAACAGCTGCGCAAAACGCCTGATAATAAGCAGGTGCGTCTCGCGCTTAACGCTATTCCCCGGGAAGTTAAAAATATCACCACCCGGGATCAACTGCTGGCGCTGAGCGCGGAATGTAACGCCGAGCCTTACGCTGAATGCCGGTCTGAAGTAGGCAACTATGCCCTGAAGCTGGGCGAGCTTGAAGTGGCTTTCGCCCAGATAAACGATACTGCGTTTCGCACGTCACCGGCGGGCCATGAGCTTATCAATGGCCTGATCCAGCGTGCGATTTACCTGCAAAACTGGCAGATGGCCGATCGTGGTTTCGCTCTTCAGGACCGTTCAGCAACGCTCACAGAAGAGCAATATCAGCAATGGTTCGCTATTCTGCTGCACCTTGGGCGTGACCGCCGTATTCTCGACCTTCAGCAGCAGGGCGTGATGAACTCGCCCGGTATGCAGCTTGCCTATGCCCGCTCTCTTGCCGAGCGCAAAAAATTCCCAGAGCTGGAAAGCTATCTGGCCAGCCATAAGCCCGAGCTGGCCACCGAAAGCGAGAAGCATAACTGGCGCTATTTGATGGTGACCTGGGGCGGTATGAAAGAGCCTGCTCCGGTGCTGCCGGTGTATAAACCTAAGCCGCTTACCGCCGTCGAAATGCGCATGGCTCAGGCGCGCGTGCTCAAAGATCAGTGCGATAAAGTCATTTCGATTCTGGGCGATATGTCGCCTCAGTATGACGCCCAAAGCTGGTCTCATCTGGCGCAGTGCTACCAGCAGACCGCGCCGGGAATGGCGCTGTATGCTGCCCAGCAGGCAAGCTCGCGGGACAACAATCCTTATTATGCCCGCCAGGTTTCTTACCTTGCATTTGCGGTAGAAGATTATGAACTGGCTCAAAGCAGTATGCGCAGCGTGCCCGCTAAAGAGTTGAGCGACGAAGATGTCACCGCCGCAGCACGCAGCGCGTGGCTGGCAAAAGACACCGTGGCGCAGGAATACTGGCAGCAGGTTGCCTGGCAGCGCGGAATGCCCGAGCAGAACTTTGAAACTCCGCCGGCACAAGATGCCGCGACTCGCGGGTTCGCCTCGTTTAAAGCGGACGATATGCCCGGCGCACGCAGTGAGTTAGAAAAAGCGCTCGTCACCATGCCGGACTCCCCGGAAATCATGCGTCAAATGGTTTACATCAATCAGCGCCTGGACGACGGAGTGCAAACGCGCAGCTACAGCGAACGCGTAGTCGACGATATCGATAACACGGTAACGCCGTCTAAGGGGCTGAGCGACGAGCAGCAGAAAGACCGCTTCGCCTTCCGCCGCGTGCATGAAGATAGCCAGCGCGGCTGGACGTTCTCCTTTGATAGCTCGCTGGGCCTGACCACCGCATCCAAAAACGTGGCCGGTGCCGACTCTTCCGGCCCACGCAACCGAAGCAGCCGCAGCTATGGCCAGCTCGAGGCGGAATACCGCATCGGCCAGAACAAAATTCTGGAAGGCGATACGCTTTCGGTCTACAGCCGCGTGTTTGGCGGCAGCGGCGAGCATACCAATATCGCACCGATTTACATGCCTGCGCTGGGGCTGGGCGTGCGCTGGAAGCCGCTGCGTGAGCAGGTCATTTATCTGGCAGTAGAGCAGCAGTTGCCGCTCGACAAAGCCACGACCGAAGCCGACGTAATGGTTCGCGCCAGCGCCTCGTTCCTGAACGGCGGCACCCACAGCGATGACTGGCACCCGCTTGGTAAAGGCTGGTTTGCGCAAAATATCTATCTGGATGCCGCGCACTATGTGAAAGGTGATAACCAGCTGTATACCGCTGATTACCGTCAAAGCTGGCATCAGAAGGTTTCCGGCAGGCAAACGCTCGAACCGTACTGGCATGTGCAGTACAACAACCAGACGAAACATTCACGCAGCAGCGATACTAAACTTGCCGGGGTTGGCGTTCGCTTTAATACCTGGTTTGGCGAAACGCATTACGATGCATTCCCTCACAAGGCAAGTGTAGGTCTGGAATACCAGCGGGTGATCGACGGTCATAACCGCGATGTTGATTCCAAAAATAGTCTGTTCCTCACAATCGGAGTGCGCTGGTAATGAAATTTACTCCTGCATTAACGCTGGCGGCCGCGCTACTTTGCCCGACATACGCTCTTGCCATCAACGCGGTGATGTACCAGCCGCAGCTGCGCGATATGTCGATGACCGACCAGCAGTGGAAAAATATCCTCGGGCAGCTGAAACAGCAGGGCATCGACACCCTGGTGTTCCAGTGGAGCCGCTATGGCGACGCCTTTAACGGCGGAGAGCCGCAGCACTGGCTCGAAAACAAAGCGATGCTGGTGAAAGACAGCGGGCTGAAGCTGGTGATGGGCCTGGCGGCGGACGATAAATTCTTTGAGCGCCAGAATCAGCCGCTTTCCGCGCTGGAAAATTACTTTAACGGCCTGCGCGCGCGTGATGCTGAGGTGGCCGCTCGCTGGAAGCTGGTGCTCGGGGAAGAAAATATCGCCGGGTGGTACATCAGCAGCGAACTTGATGACCGCCGCTGGCGTAGCCCGGAAATGCAGCAGGCTGCTCTTGCCTGGCTCACGAAGACCCACGAATCTCTGGCGGCGGTGGCGGATAAGCCGATTGCCGTCAGCAGCTTCTTTGCCGGAAATATGTCGCCGGACGGTTACCAGAAATGGGTCACAAACCTGAGCCATAGCGGGGTTAAAGTCTGGGTGCAGGACGGGGCAGGAACCGGCGTCATGACGCCTCAGGCACGGGAGCTGTATTTACAAACTAACAGCGGCGGGCAGGTGGTTGAACTGTTCCGTCAGGATAAAAATGCCGCCGGGTTTAGCGCTACGCCGCTCGACTCGTCTGAACAGCGCCGTTTGCTGGAGACTCGCCCTCCGGCGGGGAAAGACAGGGTGTACTTCTCGCTGCGCTATATGGGCGCCGCTGCCGGAATATTACAATATCGCAATTCTCCGCCGGTAAATATTGACGCAGAGAAAAAGTAAAATGATTAACGGCCCTTTATTCAATGAAAAAAGGGCCGTTAATTTTATTTTTTGAAGACTTCGATATTCACGCTTTTATGATTCGATCCGCTTCGTTTATACCCGTGAATAGCTATGACTTAAATCCGGCTGCGTTCATCAATAAACGAAACCCCATTCCTACGGCGGCCAGCGCTAATACGCTGGCGCTCCATAAAATCACCATCCACATCACTCTTTTGGCCGTCTGTTTCATCAGTGATATCCCTCTCCGGGCTGCACTTTGCCGCGAAACACGTAGTAGCTCCAGAAGGTGTAAACCAGGATTATCGGGATAATAAACAGCGCGCCAACCAGCATGAAGCCCTGGCTCTGCGGCGGCGCGGCCGCGTCCCACAGCGTGATGCCCGGCGGGATGATATTAGGCCAGATGCTGATGCCGAGGCCGCTAAAACCGAGGAAGACAAGCCCCAGAGTCAGTACAAACGGCGTTGAGTGCAGGCTTTGATGCGAGCGAACGCTGCGCCACAGCCACAGGCTGCACAACACAACCAGCAGCGGAACCGGCAGCAAGAACAGCAGGTTTGGCATGCTGAACCAGCGTATCGCAATGGCCGGGTGGCGCAGCGGCGTCCAGATGCTTATCGCGGCAATCACCGCCAGCAGACCCGGCAGCAGGCCGGAGGTAAGGATGCGCATTTTGTCATGCAAAGCGCCTTCACTTTTCATCACAAGCCAGGTTGCGCCAAGGAGGGCATAAGCGATGGTCAGCCCCACGCCGCAGAACAAGTTGAAAGGGGTAAGCCAGTCGAGTTGGCTCCCGGCAAACTGGCGGCCGCTAACGTCAAAGCCGGAAATCACCGCGCCAACCACAATCCCCTGGCAAAAAGTCGCCAGAATAGAGCCGCCCAGAAAGGCTTGATCCCAGAACGGGCGGTGAGCGGGCGTTGCCTTAAAGCGAAACTCAAACGCCACGCCGCGGAAAATCAGACCCACCAGCATCAGCGTTAGCGGAATAGTCAGCGCATCTATGATGACGGCATAAGCCAGAGGGAATGCCCCGAACAGCGCCGCGCCGCCGAGTACCAGCCAGGTTTCGTTCCCGTCCCATACCGGCGCAACGCTGTTGACCATCACGTCACGATCTTCTCCGCTGCGGATGAAGGGGAAAAGAATGCCAATGCCCAGGTCAAAGCCATCCATCACGATATACATCAGGGTGGCAAAGACGATGATAACGAACCAGATAACGGATAAATCGATGCCCATTAGCGCTGCTCCTCAAGAGATTCTGTCACCGCAGAAAGCGGGCGTGCCGGAGTGCCGGTGGCCGGTGAGTCGCCGTCAAATGGCTGTGGCCCTTTTCTGATAAGCCGGATCATGTAGCTATACCCGATGCCGAACACCGACATATAAACCACGAAGAAGGCGGCGAGACTGATGCTCATTTGCAGCGTTCCGTGGGCGGAGACGGCATCTTTAGTGCGCAGCAGGCCGTAAACGACCCACGGCTGGCGGCCAACTTCGGTAGTGACCCATCCGGCGAGAATGGCAATCAGCCCAGAAGGCCCCATCCACAGCGCAAAATGCAGGAACGGGCGGCTGGTATACAGGCGCTGGCGATAACGCAGCCACAGGCTGGCAACGCCGAGTGCGATCATCAGCATGCCCAGCCCGGCCATAATGCGAAACGACCAGAAAACAATCGGCGAGTTAGGCCGGTCTTCCTTTGGAAACTCCTTCAACGCCGGAACCTGTTTGTCCAGGCTGTGGGTCAGGATCAGGCTGCCAAGGGCAGGGATTTCGAGGCCGTAGCGCGTGCGCTCCTGTTCCATATCCGGCAGCCCAAACAGCAGCAGGGGCGTAGGTTCGCCGGGAATGTTTTCCCAGTGTCCTTCAATGGCGGCTATTTTTGCCGGTTGATGCTTGAGAGTATTCAGGCCGTGCATATCGCCGATCATCGCCTGAAGCGGGGCGACAATGACTGCCATCCACAGCGCCATTGAAAACATCGTGCGGATTGCCGGGCTGTTATTACCGCACAGCAGGTGCCATGCGGCAGAGGCGCCAACAAAAAAGGCGCTGCTGAGGAACGCGGCCACCGACATGTGCAGCAGGCGGTAAGGGAAGGAGGGGTTAAACACCACCGCCAGCCACTCTACCGGCACCACCTGCCCGTTGTGGATCTCGAAGCCCTGTGGCGTTTGCATCCAGCTGTTAGACGCGAGGATCCAGAAGGTCGAGATAATGGTGCCGAGCGCCACCATACAGGTGGCGAAGAAGTGCAGGCCGGGGCCAACGCGGTTCCAGCCGAACAGCATTACGCCGAGGAAACCCGCCTCGAGGAAGAAGGCGGTGAGAACTTCGTAGGTCAGCAGGGGGCCGGTAATACTGCCCGCAAACTGCGAGAACCCGCTCCAGTTGGTGCCAAATTGATAAGCCATCACCAGCCCGGAGACCACGCCCATACCAAAGTTAACGGCAAAAATTTTTGACCAGAACTGGTACAGCGAGCGGTACACCGGATTTTTAGACCTCAGCCACAGCCCCTCCAGCACCGCGAGGTAGCTGGCAAGACCGATGGTGATAGCCGGGAAAATAATGTGGAAGGAGACAGTAAAAGCAAACTGGATCCTCGCGAGGTGGAAAGCGTCTAAACCGAACATGCAGAACTCCGCATAGCAAATTATTCGGCTCGATTGTAGGCTTCGTCTCTTACGGGTTGTAGAAACAGAGAGGCGGGATAAAGGTATAACAGTTTGCGAATAGCACGTTTTCTTAAGGCCCTGTTATAGATTGGCCGGTGCGTCATGGTTTGCTTCCCACACCGCTATCAAAGGCACAATTTTTAACTTCATTTCTCTCAATTGCTTACCATGTTTTATATCCCCCCACCCAGGATATTGATTGTCATTTTTACTGCGTCTCCCTATGCTCTCTGCATCCCCCGCGGGGGATGTTTGATCTCATGTTTTCGGGGGTGTTATATGTTAGCTATTCTTGCCAACCGTACTTACAGACATCTGTTTATGGCGCAGGTTATCGCGCTTATCGGCACCGGTCTTGCAACCGTGGCGCTTGGGCTACTGGCTTACGATATGGCCGGAGACAGAGCGGGGGCCGTGCTGGGAACCGCGCTGGCTATTAAAATGAGCGCTTATATTCTGATCGCTCCTTTTGCGACGGCTCTTGCTGAACGATTCCCCCGGCGCAGTATGCTGGTGGCGCTGGATCTGGTGCGGGCTCTGGCCGCTCTCGCGTTACCGTTCGTCAGCCAGGTTTGGGAAATCTATATTCTGATTTTTGTTCTTCAGTCCGCATCCGCGGCGTTCACGCCGACGTTTCAGGCCACAATCCCCGATATTCTGCCGCAGGAGCGGGATTATACCAGGGCACTTTCACTTTCCCGCCTGGCCTACGATCTTGAGAGTGTGATAAGCCCGGTCCTGGCCGCCGCGCTGTTAACGATGATGAGCTTTCATAATTTGTTTGCCGGAACCGCGCTGGGGTTTATGGCCTCTGCCGCTCTTGTGGTTTCATCCAGCCTGCCAAAAGCGCGTTCCGCCGTCGCGCCGCGTAGTTTTTATGACAAAGCGACCAGCGGGATACGCATTTTTCTCGCTACGCCGCGTCTAAGGGGATTGCTGGCGCTTAATATGGCGGTCGCCGCCGCCAGTTCGATGGTTATTGTTAATACCGTGGTGCTGGTACAGGCGGGGTTCGGCCTGCCGCAAAGCTCGACCGCCGCCGCGTTGGCGCTGTTTGGCCTCGGTTCGATGCTGGCCGCGATACTCCTGCCCAGGCTGTTGGATTCCATGAGCGATCGCCTGCCGATGCTGGCAGGAACGCTGCTGCTGGTTGTGGGGCTGGTGGCAGGAATATTTATCCATAATTACCGGATGCTGCTCGCACTTTGGCTACTGCTTGGGGTAGGTTATTCCCTGGCTCAAACGCCGGTCGGCAGGCTGCTCAAACGTTCGTCCTCCGCAGAGGACAGGCCGGCCTTATTTGCGGCTCAGTTTGCGCTTTCACACTCATGCTGGTTGCTAACTTATCCGTTGGCCGGTTGGGTTGGCGCGGCTTTTAGCGTTAAGGCGGCATTCGCCCTGATGGCGACGATTGCGGCGGTATCGCTGGCCGCCGCCATTGCTATCTGGCCCCAGGAACATAAAACACAAGAGGCTAATCAATGACGATTCATAGCTCACACCCGGATATTATTAAGCGGCTGAAGCGGGCGGCCGGGCATCTGAAAAGCACCATTCAGATGCTGGAGGATGAAAAACCTTGTCTGGACATTACCCAGCAGCTTCAGGCGGTCGAGAAGGCAATAACCAACGCCAAGCGCACGCTTATTCACGATCATCTGGATCACTGCCTGAAAGATGCGCTTAACGGCGAACATCACCCTGCGGACGAGACGCTTAGCGAATTCAAAGAAATTGCCAAATACCTGTAGTTAATTAGCCGGGAGAGGCTTATGTGTCCGCGTATTTATGGGTTTGCAGTGCTGCTGGGGATCTCGCTCTCGGGTGTCGCTGGCGCTGAGGATTTGCTTTCTCCGGCAAAACGAGAGATTGCGATGCAGTTAGTTTCGAGCGCCGAAAACTCATCGCTGGACTGGCGCAAGCAGTATGCTTATATCGAGGATATTGACGACGGGCGCGGCTATACCGCCGGGCTTATCGGCTTTACTTCTGCCAACGGCGATATGCTCGACGCGGTTGAGCGCTATACCTCCTTTGCGCCGTCAAACCGGCTCGCGGAGTATTTACCCGCGTTGCGCAAGCTGGCGGAAAATAATGACGACTCGCACGAAGGGCTTGAACCCGACTTTATCCAAAACTGGAAGGAGGCGGCGAGGGATGAAAAGTTCCGGGCGGCGCAGGACCGCATTCTTGACGAGCAGTACCTGGCACCGGCGGTGAAGCAGGCGAAGGCTGACGGTCTGGGGATTCTCGGCCAGTTTATCTATTATGATGCGCTGGTTATGCACGGCCCCGGCAACCAGCGTGAAGCTTTTGGCGGGATACGTTCTGCGGCCTTGCGCAGCACTATGCCCCCCGCAGAGGGGGGGAATGAAAAAGGCTGGCTGAGCGCGTTTCTCAACGAGCGAGTCAAAATTATGCGCGAAGAGAAGGCGCATGAAGAGACTTCGAGGGTCAATCTTGAGCAGCGCCGATTCCTGGAGGAAAGCAACTACAGCCTGTCGCCTCCGCTGCGCTGGCGAACCAATGATGAAGATTTTGTTATCGAACGTTGAGAGAACTCAGCCCGCATAACGTTGCGGGCCGGGAACAGGGGAAAATACTCAGGCTTCCAGCAAAGCCGACAGCCGTTCCTGAACGCTATTGCAGCCCGCCAGCACAAGGTTACCGCGCAGTAGTCCGTCATTGGCGAGAAACGCATTGCTGGTTCCGCCCGCCTCGGTAATCAGCAGCAGCCCGGCCAGCGCGTCCCAGCTGTTCATGTGCTCTTCGTAGTAGGCGTGGACCTGACCCGCGGCAACGTGAGCCAGCATCAATGCGCCCGCGCCGAAGCGGCGGTATTCCATACCGTCATTGAGCAAGTCTTCAATAGTGCGTGCGTAGAGCGGCACCGGCGCGCGGCTGGAGCGGCCAAGGCCTATAACCACGCTTTCCGGCACGGGGTCGTACAGTTTCAGCCGTTTGCCATTGAGCCAGGAGCCTGCGCCCTGGCGAGCGAAAAAAAATTCATCGCGATCCGGGGCATAGATAATGCCCAGCTCAATTGTATTCTGGCGAACATAGGCCAGAGAAACGCACCAGTAGTCCATGCCGAGAATGAAATTGGTTGTGCCGTCAACCGGGTCGAGCACCCATACGCCGCGCTCGCCTTCGGCCAGGCCGCTCTCTTCCCCGAGGAAACCGTCTTCGGGGCAATGCTGCTGTAGCCAGCTTTTAATCTGTTGCTCAACTAAAACATCCGCCTGCGAGACAAAGTCCTGGCGCCCCTTGGTTTCTACCTGCAATCCCTTGTCGCGCAGCGCCTGGGCATGGGCGCCTGCCTGACGTATTAACTCGCATAGTTCCTGCTGCTGCTGTTCGGTCATGTTCTGCTCTTATGTGGTGGGTAGCGACGTGTGTCGATGGATTAAGTCAACCTTCACCCAGCTGGTGCGCGAAGGCTGTAACGGATCGCGGGCTCTTTCCAGCAGGTGCATCAGCGCCAGGCGGCAAATCTCGGCCACATCCTGATTAAGCGTAGTAAGTCGATAACCGTATTGCGCCGTTTGCGGCGTGTTGTCAAAACCAATCAACTGGAAGTCCTGAGGTGCATCTTTACCCTGCTGGCGCATGCCGTCGAGAAAACCGCAGGCGAGCTGGGCGTTAGCGCAAAAAATCCCCTCCGGCGGCGGTTCAATTGCGGCGGCTGCCTGCATGCCTCCGTCATAACCTTCCAGCGGGGCAAGCAGCGTGACCAGGTTCCGCGCGGTATCGACGCCAAGTTCGTCCAAGGCCAGCCTGAATGCCTCGCCGCGCATTCTTCCCGCCCAGGTCGAATTGTCGTTGTTCAGCCAGCCAAACCGGCGGCAGCCGCCTCGTACCAGTTGCTCAGCCGCCAGCGCCGCGCCTGACGCGTTGTCGGAGCAGACGTAATCAACGCCGGGAATATCGGGCTGACGGTTGATGCCCACCACCGGAATTTGCTGCTGTACGCACTCGTTGACCAGCGCTTCCGGCGGCTTGCCGGAGGTGACGATAACGCCGGAAACGCGAAACTGGGCGAAATGCCGCAGGGTGTCTGCCAACTCCTGCTCGCTGCGAATTTCGGTTACCAGAGCCTGAAATCCGTGACGCTGAATTTCACCCAGCAGGCCGTCCAACAGGCTGCTGCGGAAAGGATCGTTAATCCGCGATACGATGACGCCTATCAGATGGCTGCGACGACGGTTAAGTCCCTGGGCAAGAAAATTAACCTGATAACCCAGTTCTTTAGCGACCAGTAGCACGCGCTCGCGGGTTGCGGGGGAGATGCTGCCGTTATTGCTAAGCGCACGGGAAACAACGGCACGGGAGACTCCGGCGCGACGAGCCACGTCTTCGGCGGTGACGCTTTGTTTTATCAACGAACTCAAGGCAGATAATCCTCGGTGTAAAAACGCTGCTGGCGGAAGTCATATTGCAGCCCGTCGTGGCTGACGAAAAGCCCGGGGTGAGGGCGGCAGGCCAGCTTCAGCGCCGGTAAAATGGCGTCGTTGCAGTGGTACAGCCCCAGCGCAGGTAACGCCAGGTCGTTAAACAATTTCAGGCAGCAGGGGAAGTCGCCGTGGGAGGCGTCATCGGCTAATTCAGATAGCGAAGCGCACTCCTGAAACGCCAGTTCGGCTCCGGCCATCAGCGCAATGGACTCTGGCGTGGGGCGGCCATCGCCGCTATAAAACAGGCTGTGTTCCCTGATGTCGATGCGTATCGCGAGGTTAGCCATTTCATGGCGGGTATGTGCGGTGCGAATTTGCCAGTGCTGCCAGCTGAACTCCGGCTGGCTGTCTCGCCACTCAATGGCAAAGCAGAGCGATGTTTCCGGCCAGTTAGCCAGAAGCGCCAGTTGCATCAGCACCGCCCTTTGCCCGCGCTGGCTGTAAATAATCAGCGGCTTGTGGCGCGAAAAACTCTTCCAGTGGTTGAGCAGGGCGGTCAGCCCGGTGCAGTGGTCAGGGTGAACGTGGGTAAAAAACAGCACTTCGATGTCATTAATTCCGCCGCCGCGCTGCCACAGCGCCCGGGGAACGGTGGGACCGCAGTCGATAAGCCACTGCCGATTTTCATCATCAATGACCCGTAATGCAGAAGTGTTTTGCCAGCGGGAGAAGGCGCTGCCGCAGCCAATTACGTCGATTTTCATTATCCCTCGCTAAAAATTCTTCGCGGTTAATTAAAGTGTCACAAACACACGCCACAGTAGGCTCACATCATCCATGAGCGGCGTTTCATTTTTTTTACAGTCAAATGAACACGTGTTCATTTTGGAAAGAAAATGTACCAAACAGAGATTTTCGGATATTGCCCATGAGCTACCTGAATATAACAAGCCTCCAAATCAGCTACGGCGATAAGGTGGTGTTAAAAAATATCGATCTCGCCGTGAATAAAGGTGAAATGATTGCACTGCTGGGGCCTTCGGGCTGCGGGAAAACAACATTATTAAATGCGCTATGCGGTTTTATCCCGGTGGAGAAGGGCGAGATTAACGTCGCCGGGCGAGATATTACCCAAAGTTCGCCGGAGCAAAGAAATATAACCATGGTGTTCCAGAGTTATGCCTTGTGGCCACATTTAACGGTGGCGCAAAATATTGGCTATGGGTTGAAATTGCGTAAATGGCCGTGGGAAGATATTAAAAAGCGGGTCGAAGAGTTGTTGCAGATAGTTAACTTGGGCGGCCTGGATGGGGCAAAAATAACCGAGCTTTCCGGCGGGCAGCGGCAGCGGGTTGCGCTGGCAAGGGCGCTGGCTATAGAGCCGGACGTGCTGGTGCTGGACGAGCCGCTGTCGAACCTGGATGCGAAGGTCAGGCTCAGCGTGCGTCACGAAATCAAGCAGTTGCAGAAAAGGCTCGGGTTCACTTCGGTTATCGTCACTCACGACCAGCAGGAGGCGCTGGTAATGGCCGACCGCATCGTGGTGCTGAACAACGGCCAGGTTGAGCAAATTGGTACCCCGGAAGAGATTTACCAGCGACCGGCTACGCCTTTTGTCGCCGACTTTATGGGTGCGGATAATCTTATTTCCGCCGATGGGGAGCTTATTTACTTCCGCAGCTCGGATGTTTTCCTTTCAGCATTAAATGATCAAAAGCCAGATGGCGGTTTAATCTTTGAGGGTATCGTCGAACAGCATGCTTTTATTGGGCATAACTATCGCTACGGCGTTCGCTGCGGTGAAAAATTACTTCTGGCTGATTCTGTCGATAATTATTCAATAAATAGTGAGGTCAGTCTATCCGTTCCTGCCTCGGCGCTTCATATTTTTAGTTCATCTCACACAGCTTGATAACATTATATTACTCTGAGGGTTGGTCATGTTTAATAAAACCAGGATTGCGGCAGTTACGGCTTTATTTCTGAGCTACGGCGCTCATGCAGAAACTATTCTCAACGTTGCCACCGCGGGCGACCAGAATATGGTTGATTACGTTAAAACCTGGCTCGGGCCTAAGTTTGAGGAAGCGCACCCCGGCGTTAAGGTGCGCGTAGTCGGTACCGGGCCGGGCGATGCCGGTTCGAACAAGATAATTGAAAAACTCAGCGCCCAGCAGCAAAGCGGGGCGAAAACCTGGGATATCGACGTAGCGGTGGTGCACCAGAAAGCCGGGGGCGAACTGGTGGAAAAAGGGCTGCTGGAAAAATATCGTCAGCAGATTAAAACCGGTTCTATGGTAACGGCTGATAATGCCAAAAACGCGCTGGGCGTGAACGTTGAAGGCTATGTGATGCCGATGTTCCTGAGCCAGACGGCAATCGCATGGAACAGCGAAACCATGAAGGCGCCTCCGGCTTCCTACGACGAGCTGGTCGCCTGGGCGGCAAAGCACCCTCAGGCGTTCGGCTATAACGGTATTAAAAACGGCATGTCCGGCGTCAGCTTCGTGGTGGGCTGGATTTACGCTTATGGCACCGACGCGCAGCGCCTCTCCGCTTTGCCTTACGATAAAGGCGTGGAGAAAAACTGGCCACAGGCTTTTGAGAAGCTGAAAGAATTCAATAAAAATGTCACTTTTACGCCGGGCAACGCGGGCACGCTGGACATGCTGACGAGAGGCGAAATCGCCATGGGGCCGGTGTGGGTGGATATGTTCTACACCTGGAAAGATCAGGGCAAGCTGCCGCCTTCAATCAAGCTTTCCCTGCTGGCACCGGGCATGCCGGGGCAGCCAATGTATTACGTGACGCCGGCCAAAGCGGCACAACCTCAGTTGGCGCGTGAATTTATCGAGCTGGCGACCAGCCCGGAAGTGCAGGCCGAAGGGATTGTGAAGCAGTTTAACTGGTATCCGGGAATAGACGCGCAGTACGTCAAGCCGAAGCTGGATGATGCAACCTGGCAGAAGCTGTTTGCAGAGATTTCGCCGAAAGCGCTGGCCGACTACGGTAAAAGCTTCCCGATTGCGCCTTATTTCGACGACATCAAAGAAGGCTATGAGAGCCAGGTTTCCAACTAATCACTCCCGAACGCTCAGGCCAGCCCTGAGCGTTATTGTCTGAGCATTAAGGTTTCTTATGCGCGTCTCGCTAAAATATCTGCTGCTGGTCAGTCCAGCCGCGCTGATGATTACGCTGTTATTTCTCTACCCGCTTGGGTTTTCGCTGGTGGCCGCTTTTACTTCGGACACCCAGGCTTTTACTCTGCAACACTTCGCTAAGGTATTTACGCTCTATTCGAGCGATATCGTTTTTACCGTGGTAATGGTGCTGGTTTCGGTAGCGCTGTTGGCGCTGCTCTCCATCACGCTGTCGGCGGTGATTACGCTCTCATCTTGTCGGCCGATTGTGCGCCTGCTGGGAGTGCTGTACCGCCTGCCGCTGTTTATTCCCTTTATCGTCGCCGCCCAGATGATGCGCACCTTTCTCGCCAAAAACGGACTGATGAATAACCTGCTGGTGGCAACCGACATGGTGGGGCCGCTGGACACTATTTCATGGCTGGGCTGGAAGGGAATCATTATTACTTTTGTCTGGAAGCAGCTGGCGTTTGCCACTTTGCTTATCTCCGGCGCGATGGCCGCGCTAGACGCGTCGCAAATTCTGGCGGCCAGAAACCTTGGCGCTTCAAAGCCTCGCATTCTGTTCGACATTGTTCTGCCTCAGGTGCTGCCCGCCGTGGGCGTCGCGCTGGTGCTTTCTACGGTGATTATGATGTCGGTACTTTCCGTTCCGCTGATGATAGGCACCGGTTCGCCAACCATGGTGACGGTGGATATGGCATTCCGCGTGAATTCCTACGGGGATTATGCGGTGGCTAACGCGCTGGGCGTAATTTCACTGCTGATTTGCGGCGCGCTTTCCTGGTTTTATCTGCGCTATAGCCTGCGCCAGAAAGGAGGCGAATAAATGAAGCTTAATTATCTCTGGCGTAAAGCCCGGCCAGGCCGGTTGCTGCAGGCGCTGCTGCTGGCTTTTATGCTGTTCGCCATGTTTGGCCCGCTGCTCAACCTGCTTATCTGGACGGTGACCGAAAGCTGGTTTTACCCGCATGTTTTGCCCAGCCAGTGGGGGCTTAAATACTGGTATCAGGTGTTCAGCCCCGACAGCGATGTCTCCGGCTCGTTGTTAACCAGCGTTTTCATCGCCGTGCTGTCGGTGCTGGTTTGCCTGGCTATTTCTATCCCGGCCGGGTTTGCGCTTTCGCGCCGTGCCATGCCGCTGCGGGTGCTATTTATGCTGCTGTTCCTGATCCCACAGGCGTTCCCGAACCTGACGGTGTATATGAATATCGCCCGGCTGTTCTATCTGTGGGGGCTTAACGGCACTATCGCTGGGGTGGTGCTGGTGCACAGCGTACATGGGCTGATGTATTCGGTATGGATCTGCGTAGCCGCGTTTTCGTCCGTTGACCCGCTACAGGCCCGGGCTTCACGCAACCTGGGCGCGGGGCCGCTGTTTACCTTCTGGCATATCGTGCTGCCGCAGGCTGCGCCGGGCATCGTTGCCGCCGGGATCTTTGTGTTCCTGGAATCGCTGGATGAGTTTACCGGTACTTTCTTTGTCGGCGCACCGGACATCACCACACTGCCGCTGCTGCTGTATAACGCCAGCATGTCCGGCAATTATCAGGTTTCGTCGATTACCGCGCTGATCCTGCTGGTGCCTTCGCTGCTGTTTATGCTGGTTATCAATAAGTTTATGCGTCCGGAAATGTTGGCGAAAATGGGCAAGTAGGGCGGGTTATTGGCTACAATACAGATAATTCCGCACTGAAAATGTTATAGATTATCAGCCACCTGGCTTAGCAAAGCCGGGGAAAACAGCCTAAGAGGTGAGTATGAAAATTCTGCCGTTTGCCGTTGTTCCCGTCCTGCTGGCTACCTTTAGCAGCTTCGCCTCTTCCGACGAGGCGTGGAAGGCGTTGGATAAAGATATTCAAAAGAGCTGCCTGGCAATTAGCGCCCTGCAGGAGAAAAAAGTGGAGGGCAAACGTATCGATTTTAGCGATGACGTAGGCTATTCCGCAGTGGTTATTTCCGGAAGCTACAAGTCTAAGAACAGCAGCCCGGCTCCGGGAAAAGAGCTTTGCCTGTATAACCGAAAAACACAATCCGCCAGCCTCGCTGAAATGCAGTAATCCGTTTTAGTTCCGCCGTATTTTTCTTCACACGGAGAATATATCCGTGTGAAGAGATTCTCCTTTAGCCAGAAGCAGTTACCCGATAAACTCTGATGCAGCAAGGCTTCATGGTCGCTGAACTGCCATTTCTCCGTAACTTTTTTGCCATATATCGCTCCCATACTTCCTGACTTCTGACCCCCTTACAGGCTTCGGACAATGGAAAAAAGACCCTGGCTCCCCTGGCTGATACTCTCGCCGTCTCTCATTTTTCTCCTGCTTTTCACCTGGTTTCCGCTGGTACGTTCAGTCTATGACAGCCTGTTCGATACCCGCATGGCGAGCGATACCGGCGTTTATGTCGCCGCCGGAAACTATATTCGGCTGTTTGCCGATGTGGTTTTCTGGAAGTCGCTTCTCAATAACCTGGTCTACATCGTGCTGACCGTGGTTCCCGGCGTATTGTTAGCGCTGCTGCTGGCCGTTTCGCTGTGGGAAAACCATCGTGTTAACCGCTGGCTGCGCACCGCATTCTTCTTTCCGATGATAATCCCGATGGTCAGCGCGGCCGCGCTGTGGCTGTTTATCTTTATGCCGGGGATGGGAATGCTGGATTACTACCTGGCAAAAATCTTTGGGCCGATGAACAACAACTGGCTGGGGCGCAGCAATAGCGCGCTTTATGCCCTGGCGCTGATTGGCGTGTGGAAGTTTGCCGGTTACTACATGCTGTTTTTCCTTGCCGGGCTGCAAAGCCTGCCGTCCTCTGCACGCGAAGCGGCGATTATGGAAGGCGCAAGCTCCACTCAGGTGTTCTTTAAGGTAACGCTGCCGCTGCTGCGCCCGACGCTCAGCTTTGTGATTACCACCGCGCTTATCTACTCGATCACCCAAATTGACCACGTTGCGGTAATGACCCGGGGCGGGCCGGACAACTCGACCACGGTGCTGCTTTATTACATCCAGAGCCTTGCCTGGGATACGCACGATCTGGGTAAAGCTTCCGCTGCGACTTTCCTGACGCTGGCTGGCCTGTTTATCTTCTCATTCGTTAATCTGAAGCTGCTGGAAAGGGGCGCACACCATGAGCGTTGAGTTTTCTTCCCCGGTTGTCAACGCGCGTAGCGTGGCGCAACCGCTGTGGTTTCGCCTGCGCAAATCGAAGGGTATCACCCTCAGCGTGCTGATGTGCTGCCTGGCTCTGCTGTGGGTCAGTCCGTTTATCTGGATGCTCTCCTCGGCGTTCAGCGCCAGCACTTTTGGCGAGGGCATGGCCTCCGTGCTGCCTCGTTTCCCCCTGACGCTGGACAATTTCCGCGACGCCTGGCAAAGCGCCGACTGGCTGAGTCTGTACGCCAATACCGTTATCTTCAGCTTTGGCACATTCTTCGTGCAGTTAATCACTATTACCACCGCTGGCTATGTGTTTGCCTGCCATGAGTTTCGCGGCAAACAGACGCTGTTCCTGCTGTTCCTGGTGCAGCTTATGGTCATGCCTGTGGTGATGATGGTGCCGAACATGATGACGCTGAAAGCCCTCGGGCTGCTTAACACCTTAACCGGCGTGATGATGCCGTATTTCACCTCGGCTTTCGGGGTGTTTTTGATGCGTCAGGCGTTCCTGGCTATTCCGAAAGAGCTTGAAGAAGCAGCGCTGATGGAGGGCTGCCGCTGGTGGCAGGTGCTCTACCGCGTACTGCTGCCGATGTGCTGGCCGTCGGTGCTGGCGTTTGCCACCGTGAGCATTACCTATCACTGGAACGAATATCTGTGGCCGCTGATGATGCTGAACGACCCGGATAAACAGGTGCTGACCGTCGGGCTGGTCTCTTTTGCTATGGGCGCCGAGTCCGGCGGCCAGTGGGGCACCATCAGCGCCGGGACCATTATGGTCTGCCTGCCGCTGATGCTGGCCTTTATCGCCTTCCAGAAGCAGTTTCTGCGAAGTTTTGGTTTTTCAGGCATTAAGTAAGGAGTTGAGTGATGTTATTAGCGCATATTTCCGACACCCATTTCCGCAGTCAGAACCAGAAGCTGTACGGCTTTATTGATATCAACGCCGGGAATGCCGACGTGGCTTCACAGCTTAACGCCCTGCGCGAGCGCCCGGATGCGGTGATTGTCAGTGGTGATATCGTTAACTGCGGCCGCCCGGAAGAGTACCAGGTTGCGAAACAGGTTCTCGGCACAATAAAGTCGCCGCTGTATTTGATTCCCGGCAACCATGACGATAAAGAGCAGTTTATCGAATACCTCCGTCCGCTCTGCCCGCAGCTTGGCAACGACCCGCAAAACATCCGTTACGCGGTGGATGATTTTGCTACTCGCCTGCTGTTTATTGACTCAAGCCTGGCGGGGCAGTCCAAAGGCTGGCTCACGGAGGAGACCGTTGTCTGGCTCGAAGCTCAGCTTATTGCCGGCGGCGAAAGGCCTACGGCGGTGTTTATGCACCACCCGCCGCTGCGCCTGGGCAATGCGCAAATGGACCCTATCGCCTGTGAAAACGGCCATCTGCTGCTGAACCTTATCGAGCGTTTCCCGGCGCTGGTGCGCATTTTTTGCGGCCATAACCACAGCCTGACGATGACTCAATATCGCCAGGCCACCATCGCCACTATTCCCGGAACGGTTCACCAGGTTCCGTATCACTTTGAAGACAGCCGCCCTTATTACGACATGTCGCCGCCATCCTGCCTGATGCATCGCCAGGTGGGGGCGCAGTGGGTCAGCTATCAGCACTCGCTGGCGCACTATGCCGGGCCCTGGCTTTACGACGCAAGTGTTAGCTGCCCAACGGATGAGCTTTAATCGCCATGTTAAGACTGAATCAGGTAAGCAAGCAGTTCGACGGCAAAGCGGCGCTTAATGCCCTGTCGCTGAGTATTGACGACGGTGAATTTGTGGTGCTGGTGGGGCCATCCGGCTGCGGGAAAAGCACGCTGCTGCGCATGCTGGCCGGGCTGGAAGAGGTGAGCGCCGGGGAAATCTGGCTTAACGATGAGAACATCACCGCTATGTCGCCGCGCGAGCGTAACTTTGCGATGATCTTCCAGAACTATGCGCTGTTTCCTCATCTTACGGTGCGGGACAACATCACCTTTGGCATGAAGATCCGCAAAGAAGATAAAAGCAGTTGGCAGCCACGGCTTGAGCAGGTGGCTAAGCTGTTACAGCTGGGAGAATTACTGGACAGAAAACCGGCCAAACTTTCTGGCGGCCAGCGGCAGCGCGTGGCAATGGCGCGAGCCATCGTGCGTAACCCGCGCCTGTTTCTGATGGATGAACCGCTTTCTAACCTTGATGCGCGCCTGCGCACCGAAGTGCGCGACAGCATTATGGCGCTGCATCAGCAGCTTAAAACCAGCACCATTTATGTCACCCACGACCAGACGGAAGCGATGTCTATGGCCGACCGCATAGTGGTGATGAACGGCGGCGTGGTGCAGCAGGTGGGGAAACCGGAACATCTCTATGCCTGGCCCGCCAACCTCTTTGTAGCCGGGTTTATCGGCTCCCCGGCGATGAACCTGCTGTCTTTACCTTGCGCGGAAGGCCGGGTGCAGCCCGACGTTTTAAACCTGCCGCTGCCGCCGTCTGCATCTACGCAGACAAACGTCTGGCTGGGTATTCGCCCGGAACATATCACCGATAGCCCGGAAGAAGGGCAGCTGACGCTGTCTGCCACGGTGGTACAACGAGAACTGATGGGTGCAGATTATCTGCTCCATGTCAGCACGCCCGTGGGAACGTTACGCTATACCCGCCGCCATCGCGGTGTGGTGCCAGAAAAAGGCGATACGCTAACCCTCGGTTTTTCACCCTCTGATGTTCATCTTTTTCATATTGACCAACACCACAACTTACACCAGGAGATTGACCATGTTTAACCCCCTGATGCATAAATGGCGGGCGCTTGCCGTTTGCTGTTCGCTGGCTTTAAGCGGCGCGGCACTGGCGAAAGAAAAAATCGACTTTATGTTCCCTGCGCCCGTAGACGGCAAACTGACGATGGAGATGACCCGCGTCATTAAAGCGTTTAACGACTCGCAGCAGGATGTTGAAGTTCGCGGGATCTTCACCGGCGGCTACGACACCACCAAAATCAAAGCAGAGTCAGCACAGAAGGCCGGTCAGCCGCCCGCGTTGGTGATTATGTCCGCCAACTTTACTACCGACCTGGCGCTAAAAGATGAAATCTTGCCGATGGACGAGCTGTTTAAATACGGCAACCGTAAGGCGGGTGACTTCCTGATGAACGACTTCTGGCCCGCAATGCATAAGAATGCTCAGGTGATGGGCGTGACTTATGCCATTCCGTTCCACAACTCCACGCCAATTCTCTATTACAACAAAACCCTGTTTGACCAAGCCGGGATCAAGCAGCCGCCGCAGACTTGGGCAGAAATGCTGGCAGATGCGAAGAAGCTGACCGACGCCAGCAAAGGCCAGTGGGGCATTATGCTGCCGTCCACCAATGACGATTACGGCGGCTGGATTTTCTCGTCGCTGGTTCGCGCCAACGGCGGCAACTACTTCAATGAAAACTATCCGGGTGAAGTTTACTACGACTCGCCGACCACCATCGGCGCGTTGCGCTTCTGGCAGAATTTGATCTACCGCGACAAGGTAATGCCGTCCGGCGTACTGAACTCTAAGCAGATCAGCGCGGCATTCTTTAGCGGCAAGCTGGGTATGGCGATGTTGAGTACCGGCGCGCTGGGTTTTATGCGTGAAAACAGCAAAGACTTTGATATGGAAGTTGCCATGATGCCAGCCAAAGAGCAACGCGCCGTGCCTATCGGCGGTGCCAGCCTGGTCAGCTTCAAAGGTATTTCCGACGCGCAGAAAAAAGCGGCTTATCAGTTCCTGACTTATCTGGTCAGCCCGAAAGTCAACGGAGAGTGGAGTCGATTTACCGGCTACTTCTCGCCGCTCAAAGCCTCTTACGACACGCCGGAGATGAAAGAGTATCTGCAAAAAGATCCGCGCGCGGAAATCGCCCTAGAGCAGCTTAAGTACGCCCACCCGTGGTATTCGACCTACGAAACGGTGGCGGTACGCCAGGCGATGGAAAACCAGCTGGCGGCCGTAGTTAACGACCAGAAGGTGAACCCGGAGGCGGCTGCGAAATCCGCGCAGAAAACCGCGGATGAGTTAATGAAGCCTTATGTTGAAAAAACGGCTTTAGCTGATTCCCGGTAACCAGCGTTATCGATCGGGCGGCGGCCGTCGCCCGATTTTCCACTTTCGATTATCATCGATAAAAATCACTTTCTGACTATAACAGTTGCGTAAAACAGCGTATTTTTAGCGCTCTGATATAGACAGGGAGCAGGGCATGAAAAAATACCAGCAGCTGGCACAGCAAATCCTCGAGCAGATTGCTCTTGGCGTGTGGCAGCCCGGCGACCGCCTGCCGTCTCTGCGCGAGCAGGTGCGGCACAGCGGCATGAGCTTTATGACCGTCGGTCACGCCTACCAGATGCTTGAAAGCCAGGGTGCAATCGTTGCCAGGCCTCAGTCCGGCTATTACGTTGCGCCTCGCCCTGTGGCGCGCAGCATACCTGTTACGGTGCAGGTCACCAGCGATGAAACTGTCGATATCAATACCTATATTTTCGATGTGCTGCAGGCGAGCTGCGACGCCTCGGTAGTGCCTTTCGGTTCCGCGTTTCCCGACCCGCGCCTATTCCCTTTACAGCAGCTAAACCGCTCAATGGCTGCGGTGAGCAAAACCGCGACCGCCATCAGCGTGATAGAAAGCCTGCCGCCGGGTAATGAGGCGCTGCGTCACGCTATTGCGCAGCGCTATGCCCAGCAGGGGATTCAGGTTTCCCCGGATGAAATAGTCATTACTGCCGGGGCGCTGGAGGCACTAAACCTCAGTCTACAGGCCGTTACCGAGCCGGGGGATTGGGTTATTGTGGAAAATCCGTGCTTCTATGGCGCGTTACAGGCGCTGGAACGCCTGCGGCTTAAAGCGCTGTCGGTGGCGACCGACCCGGTCAGCGGTATCGATCTTGAGGCGCTGGCCAGAGCGCTAAAGGAGTACCCGGTGAAAGCCTGCTGGCTGATGACCAATAGCCAGAACCCGCTGGGCGTGACGCTTTCGGCGGAGAAAAAGGCGCAGCTGATTGAGCTATTGCAGCGCCATAACGTCACGCTTATCGAGGACGATGTCTATACCGAGCTTTATTACGGGCGGGAAAGGCCGTTACCGGCCAGGGCGTATGACGAGCAGGGAATGACCCTGCATTGCTCATCCTTCTCCAAATGTCTGGTGGCCGGATTCCGCATTGGCTGGGTAGCCGCCGGGAAACATGCCCGCCGCATTCAGCAGCTTCAACTGATGAGTACCTTATCCACCAGTTCGCCGATGCAGTTGGCGCTGGTCGATTTCCTGGCGACCCGTCGCTACGACACACATCTGCGTAAACTTCGCCGCATGCTGGCCGAACGCAAACAGCAGGCATGGCAGGCCCTGAGCGAGTTGCTGCCGGAGGCGGTTAAAATCCACTGCAGCGAAAGCGGCTATTTTTTATGGGTCGAGCTTCCTGAAGGCTGCGATGCCAGCCTGCTAAGCGAGCGCGCACTGGGGCATAAAATCAGCATTGCTCCCGGGAAAATGTTTACCACCGGCAAAGCGTGGGACAACTACTTCCGCTTCAACGCTTCATGGGCGTGGGGGGAAAGAGAGCAACAGGCAGCGGTGACGTTGTCACGTTTAATCGCCCAACAACTTGAGGAAAAGGCGTAATGTATCAAACGGAAAGGCTTATTTTGCGCCCCTGGCGCGAGGAAGATTTACCCTCGTTTGCCGAGATGAATGCTGACCCGGAGGTAATGCGCTATTTCCTGAATCCGCTAACCGAGGACGAAAGCCGGGACTACCTTGAGTCGTTTCGTCAGCGCATGGCTGAAAACGGATTTGGTTTTTGGGCGCTGGAAGAGCGGAGCAGCGGCGAACTGGCCGGGTTTGTCGGGTTAAACCGGCCGGGTTATACGCTGCCATTTTCTCCCTGCGTGGAAATAGGCTGGCGGCTGCGGAAGGCTTTTTGGGGCAAGGGTTATGCGCCAGAGGCTGCGGCGCGGGCGCTGCGTGTCGGCTTCGAAGAGTACGGGCTTGAAAGCATTGTGGCGTTTACCGCGCTGCCAAATATGCCTTCGCAGAGGGTAATGGAGAAGCTCGGAATGACGAGAGAAGGTGAGTTCAACCATCCTATGGTGTCTGAAGACCACCCGCTGCTGCGGCACGTCTGGTATCAAATTCAGCGGTAGCTGTCGATATTGCCCCGCCAGCCGTAAGAAATGAACAATTTTTGTGAGCAATCACGGCGTTAGTTCTGCAAAACTGCGCCTTCAAAAATGTTTTTACGGAATGGAAATTATGAATATCGGCGTATCGCTGGCAGGGCGAATGATTGTGCAGGGGCTGAGCGCAATTAAATCAAGAGCGACTAAATTTGGTAGCGGCGTGAGTAAACTAGTCAGCAGCTTAACCCGAATCAGCAATAGCGATAATCGGCCAACTAAAGGTAAAGAGTGGAAAAGGGCAACATTTCCAAACGGCGTAGGCTATGCAAATATCGAGCACCTGCATATGCCATCACGTTTTTTATCCAGTAGCGAAACGAACAAAAAAATCCAGTTTTCAGAGTTTTTGACCCGCGTTAACTCCAACCCGGAATTAAAGAATAAGTTTAGCTCGATGGCGTAACAGTTATTACTAATTGCTGTCACTCAGAACGCTGGCTCAGTTCACCGGGCCAGCGTGTTCATTTCTGGCATTGTCTGAAACCACACCCCCGGCGCTAAAAGTTACTCTTTAGCATGAGCAATTGTCCGTTTATTTCCTTAATTCATCAAATTTTTAACCCGGACACCGGTTGTTACTACTGATATGCCATTGCTAACAGATTTAAAGTAAAGCCGTTACGGGAATTAATGATTAGCTTGTCGAGCGGTTTTAAAGTTGCATTGGGGTAAGAGATGAAGAGTAAAAGCCAGCTTTACGGGTTAACGTCGGGTCTGCTTCTGGCGGCGTTGAGCGCCTGGGCGAAAAGCGAACAGGGTGCGCCGGGTGAAAACTACCCGGTTTTAACCCGAAGTTATTTATTGCAGTCGTTTGATAGCAGCCAGAAAGTGAAGGAAGAGAAGATTACCCCGGAATTGCAAAATCAGTATTTTTACAGCAATTGCGGCGGCTCCAAAGGTTGTGATTCGGCGCTCCCTGAGGGGGCCATCATGTTTAAAGCGCCGTCCGGGTTCGGTTCAACGGCGCACAGTGAGTTCCCGCGCGTTGAATTAAGAGCCACGCAGAACTTCGTTAACGGTAGCGAGTTTAATAACGAGCAAAGCGGCTCGGTCTATATAGTGCAGGCACCGTCTACGCGCTCGATTATCTTCGCCCAGATCCACGGCGATAAGCCCGGCGGGTCGGAGATGTTCAAGCTGCGTTGGGAAAACGGGGTGGTGGTTGCGGGCGTTAAAGAAAATTATGGCGATGCGGAGAAGAGAAGCACGCTGTTATCCGGCATCGGGCTGAACGAAAAGATTGATTACAAGCTGAAGGCTAAAGGGACTTCGGGCGGAATGAAGGTCACGATTGAAGTCAGCGCAGACGGGAAAACGGCCAGTAAAACATTCAGTTACCCGGAGCAGGGCTGGAAGGGCGTCCAGCTGTATTTTAAGGCCGGGAACTACAATCAGGACAAAGACAGAGACGGTTCAGAAGCTAAGGTCGCCTACAGCAAGCTGGACGTACGTTACCAGTAATGGCTTTAAACCCGGCGGCCCGGAGGCTGCCGGGCAGGCAATCTGCAATATTACTTTTTAACCGCTATCAGCACAGATGAAGCTTTTACCAGCGCCAACAGGCGGCCTCCGGCCTTAAGTGCCATCTCCTCTGCCGCCTCGTTTGTTACGACGGCGGTCAGCTCAAAACCTGCGTCAGTTTTAATGTGCACGGTAGTATTTACCGCACCAGCCAGCACGGATTTCACTTCGCCGGGGAACTGGTTGCGGGCGGAGAAGCGGTAGCCGCAATCTTCGCTTGCCAGCATTACCCACGGCGCTTTGATAAGGGCGATAGCCTCTTTGCCGTTGACCAGGCCCAGCGCATCCTTGCTGGTGCGCGTGACGACGGCCACCAGCTTGCCGCCGCCGTTGAGCGTTAATTCTATTTCGTCGTTAACCGCGCCATCCGTGACGTGGCTGATGGTGCCGGTTAACTGATTACGGGCAGAAATGGTCATGGTGCCTCCTGGCGTTCGACTTGAAAGGGATGAGATAAAGCATAGAACCGGCGGCCGCTGATTCATATTAATTTTCTATAGATATCAAATTTGACCGCGCAGCTGTTATACCAGAGCAAAGAGCAAAACTGGCGCAGCTTACTGCGTGGTGCGTCACAACGTGGTGAAATTTTCGGATGTGGCAGACTGCGCCCGGAATGCCGAAGCTAAGCTTTTTATCACGAATCATCGATGCCTGCGGGCCAGAAAAACCAGACTGGGTAAGGGGAGCGGAATGCAAAGCCAACTGTTGATTAACGGCAAGCTTGTGGATGGCCTCGGGGAAAAGCAACCGGTCTACAATCCGGCAACCGGCAAGGTTCTGCTTGAAATCGCTGAGGCGACGGTGGAACAGGTAAATGATGCGGTGCTGGCGGCGGACCGGGCTTTTACCGGGTGGGGGCAGACAACGCCGAAGGAGCGCGCTGAGCACCTTCTGGCGCTGGCCGATGTTATCGAGCAGCATAGCGAAGTCTTCGCCCGCCTGGAGTCCCAAAACTGCGGCAAGCCTTATCACTGCGTGCTTAACGACGAAATTCCGGCGGTAGTGGATGTCTTCCGCTTCTTTGCCGGAGCCAGCCGCTGCCTGGGAGGGCTGGCCGCCGGGGAATACCTTAGCGGACATACTTCGATGATCCGCCGCGATCCGGTGGGCGTTGTCGCCTCTATTGCCCCGTGGAACTATCCGCTGATGATGGCCGCGTGGAAGCTTGCGCCTGCGTTAGCCGCCGGTAACTGCGTGGTTATCAAACCTTCGGAAATCACGCCGCTGACGGTGTTTAAGCTGGCCGAACTGGCAAAAGATATCTTTCCTGCTGGCGTGCTGAACGTGCTGTTTGGCCGGGGGCAAACCGTTGGTGATGTGCTGACCGGTCATGAAAAAGTGCGTATGGTTTCGCTGACCGGCTCTATCGCCACCGGCGAGCATATTATCAGCCATACCGCGCCGTCGATAAAACGCACCCATATGGAATTGGGAGGCAAAGCGCCGGTCATTGTTTTTGACGATGCCTCACTGGAAGCGGTGGTCGAAGGCGTGCGCACCTTCGGTTATTACAATGCCGGGCAGGATTGCACCGCCGCCTGCCGAATCTACGCCCAAAGCGGAATTTATGACCGGCTGGTGGAAAAGCTGGGCGCGGCGGTCGCCAGTCTTAAATACGGCAGCCCGGACGATGAAAGCACCGAGCTTGGGCCGTTAAGCTCGCTGGCGCATCTGGAGCGGGTCGATAAGGCGGTGCAGGAGGCGAAGGCGCTGCCCCACGTTGAGGTGATTACCGGGGGCGGGAAGGTGGAAGGTTCCGGCTATTACTTCCAGCCTACGCTGCTGGCAGGCGCGAAGCAGAGCGACGCTATCGTGCAGAAAGAGGTATTTGGCCCGGTGGTCAGCGTCACCCGTTTTGACGATGAGCCGCAGGTGCTGGAGTGGGCAAATGACTCGAGCTACGGGCTGGCATCGTCTGTCTGGACGCAGGATGTTGGCCGCGCCCATCGCCTCAGCGCCCGCCTGCAATACGGCTGCACCTGGGTTAATACGCACTTTATGCTGGTCAGCGAAATGCCGCACGGCGGCCAGAAGCTCTCCGGCTACGGCAAGGATATGTCGCTCTACGGCCTGGAGGATTACACCGTCATTCGTCATGTGATGATAAAGCATTAACACGATCCACCTGTCCGCAAAAGTGGGCATTTTTGGCTTCCTTTGCCAGGCTTACAGGGACTTGTAAACAGGAGAGACGACCATGGGTTTATTTGATTTTGTCAAAGAAGCAGGTGAGAAACTGTGGGATTCGCTGAAAGGAAATGACGGCGACCAGGGAAGCAAGCTGGAAGAACACCTGAAAAAGAGCGGCATTGAGGGCGCAGACAAGGTGAGCGTGAGCGTCGAAAACGGCAAAGCGGTGATAACCGGGGATGGGCTTACGCAGGAGCTAAAAGAGAAAATCCAGGTCGCTGTAGGCAACGTAGCGGGTATCAGCAGCGTTGAAAACAACATCAAAGCGACGGACTCCGCGCAGGAGGCGACATATTACACCGTCAAATCCGGTGATACGTTAAGCGCCATTTCTAAACATGTTTATGGCGATGCCAATAAGTACAACAAAATCTTCGAAGCCAACAAACCTATGCTCAGCCATCCGGACAAAATCTACCCCGGGCAGGTGCTGATCATTCCTAAGCTGTAGCGCTGCAAATAAACCCACTTCGGTGGGTTTTTACACTAAAAAAACAGGTTGTGAAACTTGATCTGCGTCATAAAAAAGAGCATATTTTGCAAAATTTTTTAACAAGTAGTCATGTCTGGTATGACCCTTTATCAACATATGTTGGTTTTTTACGCCGTAATGTCGTTAATCTGCGCCGGGATCACCTGGCTGCTGGCCAAAGATTCTAAACGCATCAAATTTCTCTGTTCCGTGCTGGTTGGGGCGACCTGGCCGATGAGCTTCCCGGTGGCGCTGATGTTTTCGCTGTTCTGAGCCTCCCTGCGGCCCGGTTTGCCGGGCCTTCGCCATTAACTCCCTCCTGAATAAGCTATCAGCAAATCATCTTGTCGTGTCCGGGCAGATACTATAGTCTCAAAAATCACGATGTTAGCCCCGACCCGGAACCGCTATGGCCGCCCAGAATCCGCTATTAACCGTTAGCTCACTCTGCATTAATACGCCCGATGGAAAACCGCTGGTGCAGAACGCCTCGTTTAGCGTCGAGCGCCGCGAAATCGTGGCCCTGGTAGGTGAGTCCGGCTCGGGTAAAACCTTAACCTCTCTGGCGGTCATGGGGCTGCTGCCCGGCGGCGTGTACCAGAGCGGCGGTGAAATCAGTTTCAACGGCGAGCTTATTGCCGCGCCCGGAAAAACTTATCCTCGGCGGCTGCGCGGGCAGCAAATTGCCACCATTTTTCAGGAGCCGATGAGCAGCATGAACCCGGTGCTGAAAGTGGGTGAGCAAATTGCCGAGGTGCTGGTGCGCCACCAACAATTAAGCTGGAAACAGGCGCATCGTGAGGCGATAGCGCTGCTGGACAGAGTGGGCATCGTTAACCCGGAGCTGCGTGCAAAACAGTATATCCATCAGCTTTCCGGCGGGATGCGCCAGCGCGTGATGATCGCCAGCGCAATTAGCTGCAAGCCAGCGCTGCTGATTGCCGATGAGCCTACCACCGCGCTGGACGTTACCATCCAGGCTCAGATCCTTTCCCTGCTCCAGGAACTACAGCGTGAGATGGCGATGGGCATCTTGTTTATCACCCATGATTTAAGCGTGGTCGCCCGCTATGCGGACCGTGCCTGCGTGCTGTATCAGGGCAATATTGTTGAGCAGGGCGACGTGCCGACGCTGCTGACTTCACCCCAGGCCGGGTACACCCGCAGGCTGATTGCCGCCTCGCAGCCCGAATCCAGGCCCTGCAGGCGTAAAGATGTGACTCGTACCCCGCTGGTGCAGCTCTCTCAGCTCACTAAAAGCTACCCGCAGGCTCACGCGCTGCCGTTCTTCCCGGCCAAACGGCAGACGGTACTCAAGCCAACAAGTCTTGAGATCGAACGGGGTGAAATTGTTGGGCTGATTGGCGAGTCCGGTTCGGGAAAAACCACGCTTGGCCATGCGGCTATCGGTTTAATTCCTGCAGACAGCGGCACTATTATTTTTGACGGTCTCGATGTGCGCCGCGCCAGCCGCGAGCAGCAGCAGGGTATGCGGCGCAGGGCGCAAATCATATTCCAGGACCCTTACGCCAGCCTTGACCCCAAAATGCCGGTTGGAGAGCAGATTGCCGAGCCGCTACGCGTACACAAGCTGCTCCCGGCGGACCAGATCCAAAGCAGGGTAATTGAGCTGCTGGAACTGGTGGGGCTTGAAGCCAGCGCGGCGACGCGATTGCCTTCTGCGTTTTCCGGCGGGCAGCGGCAGCGCATCGCTATTGCGCGAGCTTTGGCCCTGGAGCCGGAACTGCTGGTGGCCGATGAGGCGGTTTCCGCGCTGGATCTCTCGGTGCGAGGGCAGATCCTCGCACTGCTTGCCGATCTGCGCAACCGTCTGGGTTTAACCGTTTTATTTATCAGCCACGATCTCGGAGCGGTGCGCCAGGCATGCGACCGCGTAGTTGTCATGTATCGCGGTGAAATAGTGGAAACCGGAGCCACACAGCAGGTGCTAGACCGCCCGCAGCACGAATACACGCGCCAGTTGCTGTCCGCCGCGCCGGATATTCAGCAAGCGCTGAAGCTCCGTGCGGCCGGTTAATCAGCGGTGAAAATGCAGGGTTAGCTTCCGCTATGCAGCGCTAATTCAGGGTGGGCAGCCCATTCGTGCCATGAGCCGACATAAACCGCCAGGTCCTGGTATCCGGCAAGCCTCAGAGCCACAAGAACCGTGGCGGCGCGCGCGCCTCGATGACACCAGGCGATAATTCTTTGGGAAGGATTAAACCCGGCCTCGGCGGCGAGGTGGGCAATAGCTTCGGCAGACTTAAAGCAGCCGCTCTCCACTACATCCTCCCAGAACAATAGCTTCGAGCCGGGTATCCTTCCCGCCCGTGCGCAGCAGCCATGAACAAAGCTGCCTGCGTATTCCGTTGGCCTTCTCGCATCGAGTAAGACAGCCGTCAGCGTATCAGCCTCAAGCACTTCCTTGCGGGTTGCGGCCAGCTGCGGCGCGGCAGGCTGAGTGGCTGGAGCATTCATCGCGGAAACTTCAGCCCAGGTTCCACTACCCGGTATTAACTCTCCGCCAGCCGCGATCCACGCATTAATACCGCCGTCCAGAGCAAGGCCGGACCTGCCCAGAGCGAACCACAGAAACCACAGGCCGCGTGGAGAACGCATTCCCACCTCCTGTTCAAAAAAGACCGGTGTGGCATCATCGGCAATATTGAGCTGCTGCCAGGCCTGGATAAAAGCACCGGCCATCGCCGCGTAGTCTTCCTGCGTGGAGTCGGGAACAAAGTAGTCGTAGACGTTAAGGCCGTATGCGCCAGGCAAGGAGGCCTCTCGCCAGGCGGCAATGTCCCGAACATCAATCAGCGCCAGCCGCTCGCCGCTGGCAAGGCGCTGACGCAAATCGTTGGCGCTAATTATCATCAGCAGCTTCCCAGCCAAACGGCAGCTTGCAGCCTTCGCCCCGCGAGAGCGCCTCCTGCAGAACTCGGGCGGCGAGGGCGATATCAAAGACGTTAAGGCCGAAAGAGGAGAAATAAACTTTGTCCGTCGGGCTGGCGTGCCAGCCATCAACCACCAGGTTAGTTAAGTCAGCCGCCACTTTTAGCTCGTCAAACAGCCCGGCGCGGTACATCTGAAACAGGCTCTTGGAGCTGGTTTGTTTGAAATCGCCCCAGAGATCCACCACCACCTGGTCGGCGGCGGCAATCGTTTCGAACGCCACTTCGTGATAGCCGATTTGCAGCACCATGGTGCCCGCTCGCCAGATACCGGGGCGCAGAAAAGGCTCGCTGGCGCTGGTGCAGGTGATGAGCGCATCCCAGTGCTGGCTTAGCGCATCATGCAGCGCTTCAAACTGCGTGACGGGCCAGGGTAAATCGCCGGTCTGGCCCAGCATTTTCACCAGATGTTCTGGCGTGCGGTTCCAGCAGTAGACCATTTCAAGGTCGGGAAAGTGCGCGCTCAGCATCTCAAGGTGAGCGCGAGCCTGAACGCCTGCGCCAAGCAGTAAAATACGTTTTGGCGCACGGGGCGCTGCTTTCTGTAGCGCCAGGGCCGAAACCGCCGCCGTCCGGGTCGCCGTGAGGCTGCCGCTTTCCAGCAGCCCGATGGGAAGGCCGTTGTCGGCGCGGTTGAGCAGCGTCATCGCCATTGCCTGCGGGTAGCCGTCGCTGGCGCGGGGACGGTGAGCCGTCCACTTCACGCCGGTGGCATTGAACCGCCCACCAACTCTGGCCGGAAGGGCGTAAACTTTGCCCAGGGGAGTATCGAGGTCGACATGCGTTTCCGCGGGCATTACCGCTTCGCCGCTTCTCAGCAGGCGGACGGTGTCCTCAACAACCCGTAAGGCCGTGACAGGGTCACTTCCACCCAGGCCGGTAACCTGCTGAAAGTTCAGTATTTGCATGCTCAGTGTTCCAGTAACGTTTGGGCAAAGGGATAGAGCGCCGGAGAGCCGCCGCAGTGCATGAAAATAACCGAACTGCCGGGATGGATCTGACCTTGCTCTGCAAGCGTCATTAAGCCGTGCATCGCTTTACCAGTATAAACCGGGTCCAGCAGTACGCCTTCCTGCTGAGCAACCTGATAAATAGCATTAATACCGCCTTCTGAGGGCACGCCGTAAGCGCTGCCAACAAAGCCGTCTTCAATCCAGATATCCTGCGGCTGCCAGCTTTGATCCCAGTCGAGCAGGCGCGCACAGTCGTCCGCCATAGCGGAGATGCGGGCCTGGAACCAGTCCGCTTTGGCGCTGACGCTGATGCCAACAATTTGTGTTTTTGGCCAGTAGCGGCGCGCACCAACGTACAGCCCGGCAAGCGTGCCGCCGGAGCCGGTTGGGGCGACAATAACGTCAGGCGCGGATTTACCCTGCGCCCGTAATTGAGCATCTATCTCTTCCACCGCTCGCACATAGCCGAGTGCGCCAAGCGCGGTTGCGCCGCCGAGAGGAATGATCATAGGTTTTTCACCGCGGGCGCTGGCCGCGTCGGCATGGGCCTGCATCGCGCCTTCAATCTGGGTAAAGTAGCCTTCGGGATCGAGGAATTGCAGCTCCGCGCCAAACAGCTTGTCCAGCAGTAAATTGCCCTGGTAGGTTTGCGGTTCATCGCCGCGCAGGACCAGGACCGGCTTCATGCCGAATTTGCGCGCCGCCGCCGCAACCATCCGGGCATGGTTAGACTGGTGGCCGCCGGTGGTGATAACGACTTTTACGCCCTCGCGGCAGGCTTCTGCCATCAGGTATTCCAGCTTGCGGACTTTATTCCCGCCGCCGCCGAAGCCGCTGTAATCGTCGCGTTTGATGGTTAATTCAATGCCTAAGGCCTGGGACAGGCGCGGCAATGATTCCAGCGGAGTGGGGAAGAATCCTAGCGTAACACGTTCAAAATCATTCACATTTTTCATGCATTATCCTGTCTGGTTCCCTGATGCCGGAGGTCGTTAAAAAGCGACAAGCCAGTCGTTAAGCGACTGCTGGAAGCGCTGAAGCCCTCGAAGCGTAACGAATTCGTTCACCCCGTGAGCGTTGCCGCCGTAGCCAAGCCCGCCGATTAAAAAAGCGGGGGCAACGGGAGCGAAAGCGTAGGCGGGGGCGCAGCCCGGCGCCCACGGCCAAATTTGCGGCCTGGCGTGTTGCTGGTGATAGCTGACCATAAGCTCAGCTACGCCGGGATCGTCGATGCTAAAGCGGTAACCGGGGTAACTGTCGCCGGGCACCAGTTCCACTCCTGAAAGCGCGGCGACCTGCTGCTCAATGCGGCGCATAAGTTTTTCGCCGTCAACTACAGGCGGCGTTCTTAGCACCAGGTCGGCAAAGGCTTCCGGGGGTATAACGCCCTGCGCGCCGTGCGGCAGGCTGGCTATTTCAGAAATGTTCAGCACCGCGCTACCAAGCAGATAAGCCAGGCGGCTGTAGCTGTCTCCTTCAATCGAGAATTTTTCGCTGCGGCGAAAGGTTAGCTCGTCGTCAGGATTAAAATTGGCCGCAAGCTCGTCGAGAATTGAACGGGCTTCTTCATCAAGTTTGCCGGTTTCGAGCACGCCGTTAGCGTGGGCGGGCGCGAGGGTATTCAGAGCCTGCACCAGCCGCCAGACCGGATTATCTATCCAGGCGGCATTGCTGGCGTGTATGGCCGCCTTCGGGCCGCCCCAGTTTCCCCCTTTTACTTGCAGGCGTCCGCCGCTGCGGCCGGTAAAGCCGAGATAGAGACGAGGTGCGCCCCCGCCGTATTCGCAAAGTGAGGGAAATAGCACGGCTTCGGCGGGGTTAATAGGGCAAGGCTGCTGCGCAAGATAGCGGCGCAGGTTGCCGCTGCCGATCTCTTCTTCACCTTCGAGCAGTATTTCGATGTTGGCGTGCAGCCGTCCCGAGTGATAGAGGTTGCGCACTACCATAAGCATGCCCGCCAGCGGGCCTTTGTTATTTTCAGCGCCGCGGGAAATAAACACCTCGCCTTTGTCCGGCCAGTGTTTCAGGCCGCCAACAAAAGGATCAACTTCCCAACCCGCGGTATCCGCAGGCATCACGTCGTACATGTTGTACAGCACCAGCGTGCGCGGTGAACCGATATCGACCCGGACATGAACCAGAGGCGGGGCGCTATCCTGAAGCTGTCCGGCTACCGGGAACAGCACTTCGGCATCGGTTTCTTCAACCAGCCAGCGCTCCAGCCAGGCGGCCAGTTCGCGCTGCCGGCCTATGTTTCCGGCCACGCTTTCAAATGGCGTTATCTGGCGAAGCAGATCCAGCGTTGCCTCTAATTGACTCATAGCCGGATCCTCGGGTTCAGCACCACGTACAGTAAATCAATCACTAAATTCATCATCACAAATACCAGCGCGGCGAGCAGGACAATAGCCTGTACCAGAGAGAAATCGCGGTTCTGGATGGCTTGCACCGCCAGGCGGCCAATACCCGGCCAGGCGAAGATAATTTCGGTGACCAGCGCGCCGCCGAGCAGCGAGGCAAAATACATGCCCTGCACGGTCACCACCGGGATAAGCGCATTGCGTAAGCCATGGCGGATAAGAATGCGCCATGAACTCAGGCCCTTGGCCTGCGCGGTGCGGATATAATCCTGGGCCAGAACGTCTATCAGGCTGGCGCGCACCAGGCGGGCGATGGCGCTCATATAGTAGGCCCCAAGGCTAATGGCGGGCATTATCAAGTGGCTGAAGCTGCCGTAGCCGCTGGAGGGCAGCCAGCGCAGATGCAGGCTGAAATAGAGGATCATCAGCAGGCCGAGCCAGAAGACCGGTACCGCCTGGCCGCTGAAGGCCAGCAGGCGGGCAAGTAAGTCCCAAAAGCTGTTGCGCCATACCGCGCTTATTACCCCAAGCAGCAGGCCGATAAGCGTGCTCCAGGCAAGGGCGGAAACGGCAAGCAGCAATGTGGCGGGAACGCGCTGGGCAATAAGGTCGGTAACCGGCTGTTCATAGCGCAGAGACAGGCCGAGGTCGCCGTGCAGCAGGCTATTCAGATAATGGCCGTACTGCCAAAGCAGCGGACGGTCGAAACCCATAGCATGGCGGAAGGTCTCAATTTCTTCATTTGACGAGCCCGGCGGCATCATTACCGCGGCTGGGTCGCCCGTCAGGTGCAGGCTGTAGAAAATCAGCAGCGACACGCCAAACATCACCAGCACGGCCTGAGCGAAGCGAGAAAGAATATAGCGCAGCATCAGTCGAGTCTCGTGAGGGTTTTACGCAGCAGGCTGTCGCCGAGCAAATTGCAGCCGACAACCAGCGCGGCAATAATCAGCCCCGGCCACAGCACCAGCCATTCGGCCAGCAGCATATACGAACGGCCTTCGCCAATCAGGTTGCCGAGCGTTGGCGTGGGCGGCTGAATCCCCATGCCGAGGAAGCCGATTGAGGCCTCCAGCACGATGAGGCGCGGGATATCCAGCGTCAGCAGCACTATCAGCGGCGTGGCCAGGTTAGGCAGGATATGGCGCAGCAGGATGCGCGGCGTGGAGAAGCCCATCGCCCTGACCGCCTCAATGTATTCAAGTTCGCGGATCTCGAGGGTTTTAGCGCGGGCCACGCGGGCATAAATCGCCCAACTGGTGACGCCCATAATCAGAATGATGTTTTGCAGCGAGGTGCCAAATAACGCCATCACCAGCAGGATGAGCAGAATAAACGGCACCGCCAGCTGAATATCCATCAGGCGCATGATGACGGCATCAAGCCAGCCGCCAACGTAGCCCGCCAGCATGCCAAGCAGAGTGCCAATAACGGCGGCAATAGCCGCCGCCAGTAACACTACCGTCAGGGAAAGGCGGGTACCCGCCAATATTCTTGACAGCAAATCGCGCCCGAGTTGATCGGTGCCAAGCCAGTGCATACCGCTTGCCGTTTCGCTACCCGGCGGCAGGAAAATATCCGCCAGGTTATTGGTGAGCGGGTCGGGCAGCGGTAGCCACGGGGCCACCAGCGCCAGCAAAATCACTATGCCTAACAATAAGCCCCCCAGCGCCCCGTCGCCAGAAATCAGGCGGCGAGGGCGGCGGGCAAGGGCGCGTTGGGGGAAAATCATTTCAGCCTCAGGTCGTACAGCGGAATACGCGCATCTGCACGCCCGGTAAAGGTGAGATTATCGCTGTTGGCATACAGCGAATCTTCGCGATACAGCGGGATAAGCGGCTGCTCTTTGGCGACGACTTTCTGGATATCTTGCAGAATAAGCTCGCGTTTTTTTGCATCAACCGTGGAGCGGCTGGCGTTCAGCAGTTTATCCAGTTCCGGGTTGCTCACCGTGGAGTACGGCTCGCCGGAGTGCAGAATGGGATACAGCGCGGCGTCGGCGTCCAGGGTCTGGGTTGAACCCCAGGCCAGCATGTACATTTCCGCCTGCTTACCGGAAGCCACCTGCTGGGTGTAAACCGACCATTCAGGCACCTCAAGCTGCGCCTTCACGCCGATAGCGGCCAGGTCCTGAACGATGGCCTGAGCCACTTCTGCACTGGCAATATAGCGACGTGGCGCCTGGAATTTCAGCGTAAACCCATTCGGATAACCGGCTTCTTTCAGCAGCTCTTTGGCCTTAGCTACGTCCTGCTGCGTGGCCGGAACATTGAGATAGCCGAAATCTTTAGCGCCCGCCATGGTGCCGGTTGGAGTGCCAAAACCGTGCAAGAGCTGGCTGGTGTAAGCCTGGCGGTTTAATGCCAGCGAAAGTGCCTGGCGTACGCGTGCATCACTTAAAGGTTTCTCACTATTCTTGAGGCCGAGGTAAATGGTTAACCCACCACCTTTTACCTGCTCAAGATGAACGCCTGGTTTGTTTTTTAGGGCAGAAACAAGGTCCGCAGGGACACTATCAACCAGCTGAACTTCCCCGGTTAGCAAGGAAGTAATGCGAGCGGTCGCTTCAGGAATAGGCCGCCATGTCACCCGATCAATTACTGGTTTCCCGCGCCAGTAATGTGGGTTAGACTGCATAACTACGTGCTCATCTGGTATAAATTCTGTTAATGTATATGCGCCACTACCAATAGGTTTGCGTGCAAACTCTGCGGCACCGACTTTACTTACATAGGCCGGTGGCACGATATAGGTTGGATAGCGGCTCATACGAGTGGGTAGAAGAGGATCCGGGCCGTCGGTATGGATACGAACCTGGTATTCGCCGGTGACCTCTACGGATTTGATGGTGCGAATATAGGAGATGGTCGGCGCATGGTTGGCCGGATCAAGAATACGATCGATTGAAAATTTTACCGCAGCTGCGTTGACCGGCTCACCATTAGTAAAACTGACGCCAGGACGCAAATCGAACTGCCAGGTTGTGTCATCCAGAGCTTTCCAGGATGTCGCAAGTCCTGGCTGGAGTTGCATGTTTTTATCACGCAGCACCAGAGTGTCGAAAATATTATCCACCAGAGTGGCGGCCTCTTTCAGGAAGCCGGGATCCATTGCGGTGGCGGAAGCAGGTTGAGCAATGACTAATTCACTGGCGTAGCTGAAGGGGGTTACCAGACTCATTAATACAGCCAGAGCTGCAAGTTTACGACCGGATGCTTTCATTTTTGGTCTATCCCTATACGTTACCGTCTAAATTATTGATGAGTATCGAATGTTTTTTCAGGCTTAATCGCATGCCAGTATAAATTAAGTAGCAAGAGTACATGATATATCCTATATACTCCATGGACGACAAGCCAGTTATTAAACTGCAAATACAAAGTAGTTATTTTGCTATAGGAAATAAACATGCTTGACTTAGAAAAAGCGCAAAGAATGAGTTTAACCATGCAGGTTGAAGCAAGGTTAAAGGGTGCATTAATCGTGGGAACGCTAAAACCCGGAGCCAGATTAGTCACCAAAGAGATTGCGGAGCAGCTTGGAACCAGCATTACGCCGGTGCGTGAGGCTCTGCTTCGACTTGTCTCTTCGGGGGCGCTGGATGCGACCCCGGCTCAGGCTTTTTTGGTCCCTGAAATTTCGCTTGGCCGTTATCATGAAATAACCGTCATCCGGAAGAACCTGGAAGGAATGGCGGTAGAACAGGCTGCACGGCATATGGATCAAAGCAAACTTGCCCGCTTACAGCAGCTGTGCGATGCATTTCTTCAGGCAAAACAGGAAAGCGTTGAAGCCGCCCTACAGGCAAACAGAGAGTTCCGTTTCCAGCTCTTTGACTATGCGGATATGCCGACTCTGACCGTCTTAATTGAGCAGTTGTGGGTGCGTATTGGCCCTTGTTTCAATTATCTCTACCCGCAGTCGGAAGTAATGAGCCAGGGTCATCATAATTATGATGACTTGCTCGAGGCTTTAGCCGAGAAAGATGAAGCCCGCAGCGTGAAGGCAATTCATAAAGCAATTGATGATGGCGCTGATATTTTACGTCGCCAGTATTTTGGCTAAATAACACACAGCGTTATTTTATTCAGGCCCGATAAAGAAATGGTCTTTTGTTGCACTGAATTTTTTCAGCTAACGCAAACAAAAGGCCATTTCTTATATTACTAACAATATTTATCGCCAGTATTTACCTTCAGCTCAGCGCCTGCGCCAGATCGGCTTGTAAATCATCGGCATCCTCAATACCTACGGACAGACGAATCAGCTGCGGTACGATGCCGTTGGCCAGGCGTTGCTCAAGAGGAATGGATGCATGCGTCATGGTGAAAGGCTGGCTGACCAGGCTTTCCACGCCGCCGAGGCTTTCGGCAAGGGTAAACCACTTAAGTTTCTTAATCATCTCTGCCGCACGCTGCTCGCCACCCTGAACCACAATTGAGATCATACCGCCAGGCTGGGACATTTGCCGGCGCGCCAGGTTGTGCTGTGGGTGGCTTTCCAGCCACGGAAAATAAACTTTTTCCACCGCCGGGTGTGCTTCCAGCCATTTAGCCAGCTGTAGGGCATTGGTGCTATGGCGTTCCATGCGCAGTGCCAGGGTACGTATACCGCGCAGAGTAAGGAAGCTGCTGAACGGATCAAGCACGCCGCCAACCGCATTCTGCAAATAGCCCAGTTGCTGAGCGAGATCCTCGTTATCGCCCACTACCGCCAGCCCGGCAACAACGTCAGAATGACCGTTCAGGTATTTGGTTGCCGAATGCACCACGATATCAAACCCGCTTTCCAGCGGGCGCTGCAATGCAGGAGAGGCAAAAGTATTATCGGCCACGCTAATCAGGCGGTGGCGTTTGGCAATATCCGCAATGGCCGCGAGATCGGCCAGCTTAAGCAACGGGTTGGTCGGGGTTTCGACCCAGATCATGCGAGTGTCCGGGCGAATGGCTGCCTCTAACGCCTCGAGATCGTCCGGTTTCACCCAGCTAACCTGGAGAGAAGCGCTGCGCTTGCGCACGTTTTCAATCAGTCGCCATGTTCCGCCATAAACGTCATCAATGGCGATAATGTGGCTGCCGCTGTCAAGAATTTCGAGCACCGTGGAGATAGCCGCCAGGCCGGAAGCAAAGGCATACCCCTGTTTGCCGCCTTCCAGCTCGGCAATCGCGGTTTCCAGCGCCTGGCGCGTTGGGTTGCCGCTGCGGGAATATTCAAAGCCGGTGTGCTGGCCGGGGGCGGGCTGCTCGAAGGTGGATGTGGCGTAGATCGGCGGCATTACCGCGCCGTGTGCATCCTCAAAAGTTCCGCTGTGTACGCTTTGGGTGGCAAACTTAGTCATCATATTTCCTTTGTATTCATGCCAGGTTTTGCTGGCTGAGCCATTGATCGTTAAACATTTTCGACAGGTATTTATTGCCGCTGTCGCAGGCGAAAGTGACCACGCGCTTCGGTGAGGTTTGCGCCTGACAGTAACGAATGGCGGCGGCGAGCAGGGTGCCGGTCGAAGAGCCAGCCAGTACCCCTTCGTGAGTCAAAAGGTTGCGTGCGGTGGCAAAGGCTTCGCGGTCGCTGATGCGGTAGGCATGCCGCACGCTCTTAAAGTCCGCCAGTTCGGGAACAAAATCTTCGCCTATGCCCTCAACCAGCCAGCTTCCCACTTCGCCGTAGCTACCGTGTTCAACTACGTCGGCAAGGATCGAACCGCACGGATCGGCGAGGACAAACTCGGTATCTGGCGAGTGCTGGTGGAAAAATTGCTGTAGCCCGCCAAGCGTACCGCCGGAGCCAACGCCTACCACAATGGCGTCGATTTTTCCTTCGGCCTGCTTCCAAAGTTCAGGTCCCGTACCCCGGGCATGTGCCAGCGGGTTTGCAGGGTTGGAAAACTGGTCGATGTAGAAGCTGCCGGGAATATCCGCCGCCAGCCTGAGGGCGTAGTCCTGGTAGTAATCCGGGTGGCCTTTGGTGACGTCGGAGCGGGTCAGGCGCACATCAACGCCCAGCGCCTGAAGGTGGAAAATCTTCTCCTGGCTCATTTTGTCTGGCACCACCAGAATCAGCGGGTAGCCTTTTTGCGTGGCGATCAGCGCCAGGCCCAGCCCTGTATTCCCGGCGGTTGCTTCGATTATCGTGCCGCCTGGCCGCAATTTGCCGCTGCGTTCAGCCTGCTCAATCATCGATAGCGCAACGCGGTCTTTAATTGAGCCGCCGGGATTTTGGTTTTCCAGCTTCAGCAGCAGCTCGCAGCAGCCGGTATCGAGGTGGTTCAGCCGCAGCAGCGGAGTGTGGCCTATCAGGTCAAGTACAGAGTCGGCAATCATGGTTCTCTCGCAACATGAAAAGTGTTCATGTATGGAATGATAGGGCGGCCAATTGCTCCATCTAAAGAACATAAACCCGCTGTTTAGAACTGAAAGTAATATAATCTGCTGGTTTGGCGGTAGGGAGGGAAAGCCGTTTGGATGTCCAGAATGGGGGATGGCTAAAAGATACGTTTTTTGCGGGATCCGGCTCGTTTTATATACAAAAAAGCCAGCCTGTTATGCGCGGGCTGGCTTAGTATTTGCGAAATTGTACTAACGGGAAAGCATCGGAATAACTAGCTGCTGCGGCGGTCGCGGATCCACTCCTGAACCTCTACAACGAACTCATCCGGCGCTTTGCGATACATGCGGCGGGCAAGATCCAAAACGGTATGCTGGGCCAGCGCTTCTTCCATACGCTGCTGGGCAATGTTCATGACGGCGCGCACGCCGCAAATACCTTCGCAGGCCCATTTGGGCGCAGGTTCGTCGAAAATGGCGAGCCGCTGGCGAATTTCTTTGCAGTCGAAAATGCTCTTTTCACCGTCGATGGCTTCGACAATATCCAGCACGCTAATCTGGTCCGCGGGCCGGGCGAGGCTAAAACCTCCGCCTTTACCTTCGCTGCTGACTACCAGGCCACCTTTAGAAAGCCGGGTAAAAATTTTGCCAAGATAGTCGTACGGCACGCCCTGCAGCTCGGCAATTTCACGTACGCTCATTTCACGGCCTTCGCCTTTACTGTCCACCATGCATATCAGACTGTGAATGCCGTACTCCACGCCCGAACTGTAAAACGCCATGCTGCCTCCGACTGATTTAATCCAGGTAATGTAGGGATTTTACGCCCGGGATGCAATCCGCAGGCGTGAAGTGTCGGTATATAAAATTAACTACGAAAGATCTTGTCGTAGTTAACTGCGACAAGTATAGTCGCAGTCGTTGGCCATCGAGGGCCTTTATTGGAGTAGAGCAATGCAACAGAAGATCCTGATTCTTGGCGCCGGTTTTGCCGGTATGTGGGCGGCCCTGAGCGCAGCGCGCCTGGCGGCAATGCACCAGCGTGAAGATATTGAGATTACCGTGCTTGCACCCCAGCCGGAGCTGCGGGTTCGCCCACGTTTTTATGAAACCCAGGTTGCCTCGCTGGTTGCTCCGTTGCAGCCGCTGTTTGACGTGACCGGCGTGACGTTCGTTAAAGGAGAAGCCCAGCGTATAGACAGCGAAAATCATTGTGTGTGGTACCGCGATGAGCAGGGGAATAGCACTCCGCGCCAGTACGACCGACTGGTACTGGCTACCGGCAGCAACCTCAAACGCGACCTGATTAGCGGGGCGGCGGAACACGCTTTCGATCTCGATCAACTGGAGAGCGCGCTGCGCCTTGAGCAGCATATTTCCGCTCTGGCACAGCGGCCGGACAGCGAAGCGCGTAATACGGTTGTCGTTTGCGGCGGCGGTTTCACCGGAATTGAAATGGCGACTGAACTACCGGCCAGGCTGCACAGCATCCTTGGAACCGATGCCGCAGTCCGCGTCATTGTGGTGGAGAGGGGCGATAAGATTGGCGGCCGCTACAGCAGCGAATTGCGCGAAGTTATCGCCACCGCCAGCGAGGAGCTGGGCGTAGAATGGCGTCTTAATGCTGAAGTGCGTGAAGTGGATGCCGAAGGTCTTGTCCTGGCCGACGGGGAGCGAATTCAGTCGAGCACGGTTATTTTAACCGCTGGCGTACAGGCAAGCCCGCTGACGGAGCAGATTAAAGCCCCGCGCGATAAGCAAGGGCGGCTGCATGTAGACGAATTTCTTAAAGTCGAAGGGCAGCCGGGAATCTTCGCCACCGGCGACGTAGCCCGGGCAGCAACCGATGATAAAGGTAACCTGGCGCTGATGACCTGCCAGCACGCAATAATGCTTGGCCGCTTCGTCGGTTACAACGTGGCGGCAGACTTGCTCAACGTTGCGCCTCTGCCTTATCGCCAGATTAATTACGTCACCTGCCTCGATCTCGGCAACTGGGGAGCGGTGTTCACCGAAGGCTGGGAGCAGGAAGTGAAGCACGTCCGCGAAGAGGCCAAGAAAATTAAGCTCTCAATCACCCAGGAGCTGATTTACCCTCCGGTAGCCGACAGAAAAATTGCGTTTGAAACGGCTGACCCGCTGGCACCTTTCGTTTAAGCGACAGCGCTGGGGTAGCCTGCCGAATCGGGCTGCCCTAAATTAAACGCTAATCCTTAGAGAAAGGGTGGTCAGATGGGCGGTTATCGTCCGTTTGCCGGGGTTTTGGGGTGCTAGTATCAGTAAATAACTTCTTACTATTACTAAAAAAACCTCATGGAAAATAACTTTCTAAAACAGATTCAGCAGTTCCTGGTGGATTTTGAAAGCGCGCCCCTGAACCCTGATTTACCTCGTTACCTGGCTGATTATCTTTTCTCACATCAGCAATTACTGGATGATGCCGAAACAACGCTGACACTAATAAATACCCTTGGCGACTGGCTGGACGGAATAGAATTGCAGCCGAACCAGCTTTACCTCGCACTATACCTGTACTGGATTAGCGCAATGACCCGTAACGGTATCGAGGTCTTTTATTTTGGCGATTTGAATCATCTGCAATTCCTGGGCGCTCGTTTCAGCACGCCGGTGATTAATAATCTTTACTTCCTCAGTGCGGCAGAGACCAACAGGCAGGAAATTGACGATTTTTACGCGAAGATTGCCGGTAGCGTAGCGCCATTTGTTATTTACGATCCCCAGGGGCTCAAGCTGGCCCTGGCCGTTGAACACTCCCAGGCTATTGCCTGTCTCTCCTTTTTTGACCTGTTGATTGATAATTTTATTCCGGCAAGCCCCGATGCCGGGAGCCTCACGCATTTGCTGGCGAAACCCTATTGTGATTTGGCTAGTCCGCAGGTAAAAACGGCGATTATCGGTAATTCTTATAGCTTCTATGGCTTCCCTGAAACGCTCCTTGAGCACAGCGTTAACATCTCTACTCACAGCCTCGGCCTTAAGCAGGCGCAGCAGCTGACCCGCCATATTCTTGACCGCTTTCCCCATATTGAGAATTTTGTGTACTGCCTCGGCTTTTTTGACCTCTACTGCGATTTATTAAAAAGCAAAGATGACTTCAATCAGCAGATAATCCATGTCTGGAGCCAGCTGAACAGCCATTATCAGATAAAGGAAGTCAGCGAGTCGGCAATGGACAGCTGCCTGGTATTCAGCCGCCTGGCGATGCCGTCTCCCGCTCAGGGAGTGAAAATAGACGGGTTAGAGGATTTAAGCGCGCGCGACCAGGTGTGCGACAACTCCCGGGCGATATTTGCCAGCACCGGTTATCTGCCTTTTGAACAGCAACAGCAGGCCGCTCAGCAGCGGGGTGTTTCACATTCGAAATCTATTCGCCATCATTTAACGCTGAATGAGAATGAGCTCCGGGTAACAGCATTGGCGACTGAGCTGGAGCAGCGCGGAAAGCAGGTAGTCTGGCTGACGCCGCCTTTCCCTCCTGCCTACGTGGAGCATCTTGATGAGGAGATGAAGTCGACCCACCGTCGCTGCTTTGCCGGGCTGGAGAGTGCGGGTTCGCGTTTTATCGATCTTTCAGAAAACCAGGCGTTCCGGCCCGAGGATTTCCGCGACGGCGATCATCTGAACTTTACCGGTGCCAGCAGGATGGCGGCAGAGTTGCGCAGATTAAGAGTGGTTATCTGATAAACAAATAAGGAAGGGGAAGCCCCTTCCTTAGTCTTTCCGGTTTCAGGTTCCGGCGGTCAGGCAGGCTGGCTCGCCCGCTTCAACATCTGATAAAGCTCGTCTTTAAGCCTCAGTTTTTCTTTCTTCATTTGCACGACTTCATCGTTATATCCCGTCCCTTGCGGACCCTCCCTGCGCATAATTTCGCTATCGAGACGGTTGTGCTTGTCAAACAGGCTGAGAAAGCGGGGGTTTTCGGATTTCAGGTGGGAAATCAATTCACGGTACTCAGGAAACATGTCAGGCCTCCCTGGTCGGATGGTAGGTGAATGGAATGAAACTGGCAGATGCCAGAGTTCAGTGTAGAAGCAGAAGGCCCGCAAAGGAAAGGTTAAAAAAGCATCGAATTGTCAATTTGCGATCCAGGTTGTTCCTGCGTGTAATGACATGCATTCTCATTCATCAGCGAAAAATAATGCCGTAAAAAGCTAAAGACGGGGTCATTTTTGTGCTCTAAGATATGTCTATGATATATCTTAACCCTCAAGAGAATAACCTATGACGATACAAAATAGCGGCAAAAAAGTGCCTGTTAGGGTGCGAAATGAACTCAAATTCCGTGAGTTGACGGTAAAAAGCAAAGACTTTATCGCTAATACCTTCTTCCGTATTGTGTTCAGCGGCCCGCAGCTGGCCGACTTTTCCTCCCAGGGCTTTGATGACCATATCAAAGTATTTTTCCCGGCGGTGGACAGTGCTTTTACTCCACCTCAAATCACCGACGAAGGTATCGTCTGGGGCGACGGGCCGCGTCCACAATCCCGCGACTATACGCCGCTGGACTTTGATGCGGTACGCCAGGAGCTGACGATAGATTTCTATCTGCATGAAGACGGTGTTGCCAGCAACTGGGCGAGGGACGCGAAGCTAGGCGATAAGCTCACCATTGGCGGGCCACGCGGTTCGCTGGTTATCCCAACCGATTATCGCTGGCAGTTGTACATCTGCGACGAAAGTGGACTTCCGGCGGTGCGCCGCCGCCTGCAATCCCTCCCGGCTGACGCGCGGCCGCTGGTGCTGGTCAACTGCCACAAAGCAGAAAGCCTCCGCTATCTTGAGGCGTTCACCTCCGCACAGGTACAGGCGCTAAAGCATGATGAAATCGTTGAGCTACTGAAAGAGCTTGAGATCCCCGCTGAAGATTATTTCATCTGGATAGTGGGCGAAGGCCAGCAGGCTAAACAGCTGGGCGACTATCTGCTGGAAGTTCGCGGCCTGGATGCAGACCTGGTGCGCACCGTCGCTTACTGGCACGTTAAATAAGGAGCGAGCGATGCGAATTCATCATCTGATGCAGCAAAAATGCGAACGTCATGAACGCCACGGAGGAAGGGGCGGCCACGGTCGTCATGAGCAAAGCAACCCGGAAGGTCGCGCCCGTCATCGCCGTGAGCGCCTGTTTGACGCCAACGATATTCGTCTGCTGATCCTGCATTTACTTTCCGGTGGCCCGGCGCACGGCTATGAGCTAATCAAATCCATTGAAGGACTGGCAAAGGGAGAATATGTTCCCAGCCCCGGCATCATCTACCCGAACCTGACGCTGATGGAAGATATGGGGCTGATTGTTGCCGGCGAAGGGCAAAGTGGCAAAAAAGCATTTGTGTTAACAGATGAAGGGAAAACGTCTCTGGCAGAGCAGTCTCAGGAGCTTGAGGCGGTCACGGGGCGGCTGGCCACGCTGGGCGTGCTTGGCGATAACCGCCGTCTGCCCGAAGTGCAGCGCGCCATTCATAACTTTAAAATGGCGCTGAACACAAAGTTGGGAAGTGCAGGCTTGTCGCAGGAAACGCTGTACAAGATAGTCGATACCCTTGACCAGGCGGCGAAAGATATAGAACGCAGTTGAGTCTAAAAGCCATTAACTGAAAGTAATACCGGCGCTGATATGCGATAAGCTATATTTACATGGAAAAAGGCTTAATCATGCCAGTATCAGCGTCGCAGCACAGAGTTTCAGCCGGAGCTTACCAGAATATGCTTCACGATAATTTCAGGGTAAATTCCACAATAAAGACCCAGGACATAAACCTGGACCGCTCTGACATTCCGGATGAAATACGCAATGTAGGAAGCAGCATCAACAGAGTAGTCAATTCCTACGAAGAGCTAAGCAGACCATCATACCAGGCTACAGCGCCGCGGCAGGGCATAGCCGCACCGCTGTTGTTGCTGTTGAGTCAGGTAAGACTTGATGCTATCCCGTTTTCATCTGACCTACTGAGATTTCCGGCAGCGGATGCATCGCCGGTGCCGCTGGCTGAAACAAAATCAACCATGGCAGCAGATATCCTCCGGGATTTGAAAAGCGATGGCTATATTGTTACAGGCGGTCGGAAGCAGAGCGAATTAATTTCCAGCCTGGTAAAGTATTGGGTCTCTGACGGGCAACTGACCGCAGATGAAAGCGGAGATGCTGAACTGTGGCTTAGGTCGGAAGCCGCCGGAATGCCGATGGTTGTTGCCCGCCTTGATAATGAAAGTTCGGGCACCACCCGCACGAGACGGGCTCTGGTCGAAGAGTCTGACCCTGGAACTGGAGAACATATAAAAGAACACTGTGCATTTGAAGAAGACATACTTAATGCAAGGGGGGAGAACCAGGGAAAGCTGCTTTTATTCGAGGCCCAAAGGGCCGAAAATCCGTTTCGCATGATATATGATAATACTGATGGAGGCCCCTCTCCGGAAGCCCGCAGCGTTGCAAATGGCCTTAACATAGTTGCCGGCATTCTTACGCTGGGAATCTTGCCCTTATTCGGGGGACTTATAGCAAACGCCAAACGACGGGAATATTATCAGACCAAAGGGGATGAAATTTGTGCAGAACGATTCAGAAGGTTGTTTATTGCGGAAGTGGCAACGTCTCTTGATGTGGACGGGCTGACATTTGCGCAGCGGGGAGGTACCGGGAAAGTGAAACCATCAGAACTTTTCCACGCTTTGCCGGAACAAGAGAGGGCTGCCTTTTATACCCGCAACCCACGCTCCGGCATCAGAAAGGAAATTCTGCTGGAGCTGAAACTGGGAAGAGGAGCAATAAATGATAATGGAAGCAAGGTTTATCTCAAACCAACTGATAAAACCAATGAATTCACAACATATTCCCCTGATGCAGTAAACCCGGAGTTACTGGAGAGGCGAGTTATTGTTGATGAAAGTAATATGTCATGGCGTTATGCGGATAGTTTTGACTCAACGGGTCTCAATGTCGAAATCAGTGAGGGAAAACAACAGGTAAGACTGCATGATGAAAACTATGAACTTCATCAGGATGCTGTCGGTAAATATGAAATCGTTGTAAATAAAAAATCAGGGGTGAAAAAATTTATTCCTATTTATATGGAGCCATTATCACGGACATGGCATCTCAGCACGCATAATGAACACTCTGTATTCAGCAACAAACAAATTAACACCATAGCAGAAATAAAAGTAAAAAAAGAAAATGGATTTTATTATGCCCGCAGAGGAAACAATAATCAGAACTACTACGGGAATGGTAATATATATGTACAGGAGCAAATAGGTGATTACAATCGCTATCCCTGGGGGCGTTGTGTTGAAATGAACGGTGAACTGGTTCCAGTTAAAGAAATGATAACACCGGGACATGGTTCTCATTATGAAGTGTACGACCTGTCGTTTCCTGATAAAAAAGGCCATCGGATTGAGTGGGATGGTAATCGCTGGTTATTTGAGCGAAAAACATCTTCTCATGTATCTGAAAATTTAGAGAAAATAATTGGTCCAGAAATTATTGTTGCAAAAGTGGATGCGGGAAAAATTTCGGCCCCTGACCATCAGGGATTAAGATATGATGCTGATGAAAATAGATATATTAAAATTGATAATAACTTTGTTAATGTTTATAAACATGAGCAGTTATATTGCATCAGAAAAAATAATGGTGATAATTTATTTATTGATTTTAAAAAAGATGAGTTCTTTTTGCATGGGAATAAGGTTGCGGATAGATTTGATGGCAGAAAAGTAGCGAATATAGATATATCTGCACTTGGCGTTCACTCTATTCCAAATCATAAAAACCTTTACATTACAGATAATGGTAGTCTTTATATAAAGTTAAACGGTGAACATTATCCAGTCGAATTTATGGGTAAGGATAGACGGGTGGTCCTTATTGGATCACCAAATGAAATTCGCCTTTCCTGCATATATGGGGCTGAGGACGGTAGTGTAAAAAATATCGATGAATACCTTGGTCAGTCCATTTTGACATATAATGGAGATACCGAGTTGTATATTGGCACCGATATGGCAACTGAAAAATCAAAGATTATGAGATATGATAAAAACAAAAACAACCTGGTTAAAACTCATGCTATTTCGATCCGTGATATAAACAAACAACTAAATAAAATAGAGTTCAAAAACTTTGATCTGTACATTCCTAAAAAAACGTCCCGCGATGTATATCTTGCAGCACATGCTGCACAGGATATTAATCTTGCCAGTCAAATACCTGATAACCTCGAATTAAAATTCTATACAGAGAAAGGGAGGCCTCTTCATGGCTATGTTGATGACTTGCAAGATTTAGTGAATGGAAAATTTAATGCGGTAGAAACAAAAAAAGGAGGTGAATACATTGAGGCTTACGCTATAATTTTTGATCATGACTCACAAATTAATTACGCCAGATTAGCAGTTGAATCAAATAAAAGTATAATAAAGGTTAAAGATCATGGTGAGGTGACGTTGAAAAATTTACTCCGCGATATATCTTCCCTGTCTGATGAAGATAAAACGCTTCATCTGTATATGTGTCGATCGTTTTAAAGCTTCCGCTGACGCCTCTTTTAATGTCAGCGTTAAGTTACTCACCGCGCAGATGGCGGGTCAACATCCCTCGGCAGGTGAACGTGATTTCTCAAAACGAATGTCCGACTCGCCAGATTTTGAGACGGACATCCATTATAAAATCCTGTTCTATATCGCCCCTCCGGGTTTAGCCGAAGGGGAGATGATTACTGGAAGCTGTAGCTCAGGTTAACGCCCACGCCATAATTACGGCCCGGAGCCGGTTCAAAATAGCGACCGTTTCCTTCGTTTACAATCACCGAACCAACATAATCCCGATCAAACAGATTATCTACCCGGCCCCAGACGTCCAGCAGCCAGTTTTGCTTCACATGCAATTTGTAGCCGGTATTCAGCGAGGCGGTGGTATAAGTTGGCGCTTTTGCATCGTTCTGGTCGTCGGCCTGAATATCGCTCATATAGCGCACATCTGCTCCGGCGTACCAGCCTTCTTCCGGGGCGTATTCCAGAGAGGCATAGCCCATATTGCGTGCGATGCCCGGCATGCGGTTGCCATTACAGTCACTCGCCCCGCAGGCGTTACTGCGGTACGTCGCATCAAGGTAAGTCCATGCCATTTTCATGCGCCAGTCATAGCCGAACTGCTGGTCAAGCGACAGCTCAAGCCCGCGCCTGCGAGTTTCTCCGGCATTTTTGTAGGTTGTGCGACCGCCGCTGCTTTGATCGACAACGATCTCGTTATCGGTATCGGTCTGGAACAGGGCCGCGGTGAAGAGGCCGTTGCCTATGCGGTTTTTACTGCCAACCTCAAAGGTGTTGCTGGTGGACGGTTTGAGGCCAAAGTTAAGCCCGGATTCGCCGTTATCGCGGTAGGAGAGTTCATTGATTGTCGGCGTTTCAAAGCCGCGCCCCGCTGAGGTGTAAACATTCCACCCGTCGTTTATCGCGTATTTGAGCGAGGCCGCAGGCAGCCATTTATGGTAGCTGGCGTCGCCGCTGTCATCCCCGTTTTTACCGACGATGTAATGGTCGTTTGAGTCGAAATAGACCGAGCTATAGCGCACGCCCGCATCGAGGCTAAGTTTGTCGGTTAACTGCCATGCGGTTTGCAGATACGGATCGAGGTTCCACATCAGGTTGCGCTCATTGCGGCGCAGATTACCTTTTTCACCGAATACCGGTGCGCCATTTTCAACCACAAAATTCTCGTAGCCTTTGCGCTTTTCGGTCATCGTTTCATAGTCGAGACCGGTGGTGAAGGTCACCGGAACCACGCCCAGATCGCCGGTGTGCGTCCAGCGCGTATCAATCCCCTGATAGTGCCTCGCGAGCTGAATAACGCCGCCGGGGTGGGTCGGGTTTTTCTGCGGAGCCAGCGGAATTGACTGATATTGCGTGGTTTCCCGCACGCCCGCGTACATCATCACGCTTAAATCATCGTGCTCGCTGAGCTGGCGCTCGTAGCGAAGGCCGCCCTGAGTCTGTTTGGTGGTTTTGCGGGTGTTGTACTGATCTGCTCGCGGAGCCTGGCGCGGGTTATCCCGCCATTCTTGCTCCGTCAGGCCGCCAGGGTCATTGGCATCGATATCCACGCTGTTAAACATCAGAGTCAGCTTGCTGGCGTCATCCAGGCGAACGCCCAATTTCGCATTGCCGAGATTTTTCTGGGCGCTGCTGTGGTCGCGATAGCCGTGGGTGGTGAACCTGGAAGCTGAAATCGCGTAGTCCACGTCTCCTGCGTGGGTGCCGTCGCCGGTGGAGCCAGTCGCCTTCACGCTGTTGCGCCAACTGCCGAAACTGCCGTAATAGCTGCTGGCTTCCAGGGTTGGCGGCTGGGTTCCGGTTTGGGTTTTAACGTTTACCACGCCGCCGGAAGCGTTGCCGTAAAGCGCAGAGAATGGCCCGCGCAGTACTTCAACTCTTTCCACGCTGTTCAGGTCAATATTCGAAGTTTGCCCCTGTCCGTCGGGCATGGTTGCGGGAATACCGTCAACATACATGCGCACTCCGCGCACACCGTACATCGAGCGCGAGCCAAAGCCGCGAACCGAGAGCTGCAAGTCCTGGGCATAGTTCTGGCGATTTTGTATCTGTAGCCCCGGCACGCTGCTAAGGCTTTCGGAAAGATTTATCCGCGGAGCAGCCTGGCGCATATCGTCGCCATTTACCACGCTAACCGCCGCCGGCGTATCCAGTTCTGAGACGATAGCCGGTTTTGCCGTAACCAGCAGGGTGGTTTCGTCGCTTTTAGCCGTTTCGGTGGCGTGGGCAAAGCAGGGCGTAAGAGCCGGGATTAAAAGAAGAGGGAACGCGGTTTTCATTCTGTGAGGCTTGTTTTTCAGGGCTATTTTCATCAGGAAGTGTTTTGCGGCTGGCGCCAGTTATTCTGGACAGGAAGGGTATATGTTAGTGGTTGTGTGTAAATTTTGAAAATTATTAGCGCACGTAACGTTAACTATTGGTTGCGAGTGATGAAAAAGAGGGCAAATTATTTTTTAAAATTGCTGCATCCGGCGGGAGTACCTCAAACGTATATCCAGTTGTGAGCAACTTTTGCTCCTACAACTGAGGAATTCAAAATGAACAAATACTTTGCTTCTGCCGTGTGTGCTTCCGCTTTTTTCAGCACTATCAGCATTGCCGCGATGAATAATGACTCAGTCATGGTCGGCGGTGCGGCTATGTACCCCTCAAAAAATATCGTTGAAAACGCCGTGAACTCCAAAGACCACACCACGCTGGTTGCGGCAGTTAAGGCGGCGGGCCTGGTGGATACCCTGGAGAGCAAAGGGCCGTTTACCGTATTTGCACCTACCGATGCGGCGTTTGCCAAACTCCCGGCTGGAACAGTGAGTAATCTCGTAAAACCTGAAAATAAAGCCACGCTGACTTCTATCCTTACCTATCACGTTGTTGCCGGAAGGTACGACATGAAAGCGCTGGAGAAAAAAATTCAGCAGGGCGGCGGGCACGCGGAACTGAAAACCGTGAACGGCCAGCCGCTGTGGATTATGAGCAACGGCCCGCACAATATTCAGCTTAAAGACGGCAAAGGAAACATTGCCAATATCAGCACTTATGACGTTAATCAGAAAAATGGCGTAATCGACGTTATTGATACCGTACTGATGCCGAAGTGAGTGTCTATACTCGATTCAGGCTTGTTGCCCGGTCGGGAACTCTATGGATAAAACTCTGGTAGAACAGCAGGTAAAATTGATGCAGGCGGTCGCGGAAGGCGACCGTCGCGCATTTGAGCAACTTTATCGTCAGACTTCGTCCCATCTTTTTGCCGTGGCGCTGCGTACTGTTCAGCGCCGCTCCTGGGCAGAAGAGTGCCTGCATGACGCATTCCTTACGGTATGGAACCGGGCTTCAGGTTACGACCCTGCGTTAAGCTCTCCGGTCACCTGGCTTACCCATATTGTGCGTAACCGCTGTATTGACTGGTTGCGCAGCGGGCAGTCTCGCGCGGCAAATCAGGAAGATGTATTGAGCGATCAAACGCCGGATGTTGAAGAGCAGCAGGATAACGGCTGGTGCGACGAACAGCAGGCCAGCCGACTGCGCGGCTGCCTCGACGGACTTAGCAGTGAGCAACGGCAAAGCGTGGTGCTGGCCTATTATCAGGGCATGTCCCACGGCGATATCGCCGACTGGCTTCAACAGCCGCTCGGCACGGTTAAAAGCTGGATCCGCAGGGCGTTGGATCATCTGAAGGATTGTGTCGGCCTATGAACAGCAGCCAAAAAAGAGATAACGCCCTTGCCGCCGAATATGCCCTCGGCACGCTGCGCGGCAATGCGCGTTTACGGTTTGAAAAGCGCCTTCGGCTTGAGCCGGAGCTTGCCGCCGTGACGGGCCGCTGGCAGACGCTGCTGGGCGGGCTGGACAGCCATCTTGCCCCACAGCAGCCGCCCGAAAGCGTTTGGAAGAAAATTCAGCTTAGCCTACCGCCGGAGCGCAGCAATGAGCGTTCACGCTGGAGCTGGAACTATCTCGGCTGGGCACTGGCCGCCGGTATTGCAGCCGTGGCGCTGGTGCCTTATTTCAGCAGCAAAGCGCCGGAACTGGCTCCGCTGGTGGTGCTTAACGGCGCGCATCAGCAGGGGCAGTGGCTGGTTAGTGCAGACAGCGAACGTAAAACCCTCAGCCTGACGCCGCTCCAGACGGCGGCGATTTCCGCCAACAATAGTCTACAGCTGTGGGCTATTCCGGTGGGGGCGAAGCCGGTTTCTCTGGGGCTGCTGGATAGCAGAGCACAGAGCAAAGTGGATAACGGAGGCGTGACGTTGTCACGCGGGGTGACTATCGCCATCAGCCTTGAGCCGCAGGGTGGTTCGCCAACGGGTCAGCCAACCGGGCCGGTGGTGTATAGCGGAGTGCTGTAGCGATTAATCCTCTCCCGGCGGGGAGAGGATTGAGGTAAGGCGGGTTATTCGTGGTGATCGTGAACTTGCTGAGCCACTTCATGCACGCGTTTGCGCGCCCCGAACCAGCCCAGAGTCAGCAGCACACCCAGCACCGGAATAGACGCGATGGTGTAGGTGCCGTTCGGGTAGTCGAGCGCCATCAGCACCAGGACGCCAAGCAGGAACAGCAGCGTCAGCCATGAGGTAAACGGTGCGCCCGGCAGCTTGAAGCTTACTTCTTCCGCTTTCCCTTCTTTAATCGCTTTGCGCAGGCGAATCTGGCACAGCACGATAAACGCCCAGGAAGTGATAATGCCGAGCGAAGCGACGTTCAGCACAATCTCGAACACCTGAGAAGGAACCAGATAGTTGAGGAATACGCCAATAACGTAGACGCCGCTGGTTACCAGAATACCGGCATACGGCACCTGGTTCTTGCTCATCTTCGACATAAATTGCGGAGCGGAGCCGCCCATAGACATAGAGCGTAGAATACGCCCGGTGCAGTACAGCCCCGAGTTCAGGCTGGAAAGCGCCGCCGTCAGCACCACGATGTTCATCACGTCCCCGATGTACGGCACGCCAAGCTTCGAGAAGAAGGTAACAAACGGGCTTTGGCCTGCCTGGTAGGCATTCCACGGCAGCAACAGCACCAGCAGCACCACCGAGCCCACGTAGAACAGGCCGATACGCCAGATAACGCTGTTAATTGCCTTGGGCACCATGGTTTTCGGGTCTTTACATTCCCCGGCGGCGGTGCCTACCAGCTCGATGGAGGCAAAAGCGAATACCACGCCCTGTACCAGTACCAGAGCAGGCAACAGTCCGTGCGGGAACAGCCCGCCGTTGTCGGTTATCAGGTGGAAACCGGTAGTGTTGCCGTCGATAGGTTTGCCGGTGCCGAGGAAGATGGTGCCGACAATCAGGAAGGCGACAATCGCCAGCACTTTGATTAGCGCAAACCAGAACTCCATTTCGGCGAACCACTTCACGCCAATCATGTTCATGGCGGCGACCACGGCCAGCGCACCCAGGGCGAATACCCACTGCGGAACATCGCCAAACGCGCCCCAGTAGTGCATGTAGAGCGCAACGGCGGTGATATCCACGATGCCGGTCATCGCCCAGTTGACGAAGTACATCCAGCCGCAAACGTAGGCCGCTTTTTCGCCGAGAAATTCACGGGTATAAGAGACGAAGCTGCCGCTCGACGGGCGGTGGATAACCAGCTCGCCCAGCGCACGCAGAATGAAGAAAGAGAAGATACCGCAAACTAAGTAGATTAGCGCCAGCGCGGGGCCGGCTGCCTGCAGGCGGGCGCCGGCGCCGAGAAACAGGCCGGTGCCGATAGCGCCACCGATGGCAATCATCTGTACGTGGCGGTTGCCCATCGCCTGGTGATAGCCCGAGTCCTGTGAATTTAACCAACGCCTTTTTGCGGCGCGGTGTTCCGCTTCAGTCTTTGTTTTCATTGAGATTCCTGTCTGCCTTTGAGTTAAAAAGCGCCGTCCTTTTCCGCCCGTTAATTCTGGCTGCGGAGGCCGTGAAAAAGAGGGCGAGGAATCCTGGCAGAAAATTGAATGAGAAGCAAAATTACAAACTTGTCTTTTTACTGATGATATTCAGTAGCTGTGATGTGGGTAACATTCTCAACTTTTGGAGAGTCATCCACCCTGGCCTGAGTAGGTGATGTAGCGGCAGTCATTTTGCAATATTGCTGCCGCTTCCCGACGTTAGTTAAAGAGGATTGCGGGATCAGTAAGGCAGCAGTTTTGCATTTCGCGTTTGTGCGACTTCTTGTAACTGAATTTTATAGACGCCTTCGCCCGAGTTTCTGACTATGTTGTTGACTCTAAAATTAGCTTTTGGGGAGTAGAGCTTTTCTTCTTCAGTGGCTTTATTCCCGAATGAGAGACCATTGCCTACCGTTATTCCCCTGGCGCTGTTACCTTTAATTTCAAAGATAACCTTTACAGCATCATTGCTGTTACTGGCGAACTCTTTAGCTACGCCAGCGCTTTTAGATGTAGAGAAAAACTGACCCGGTTTATATACTTGGTTTTGATCTTGCTTGAACTGTTCAACCAGTGAGTTAAGGCCTGCCGTTGTCATGCCTTGCCCCCGGAAGGTATGCATATTACTGCCTCCAGGCGTATACCAGGCGTCTGCCGCTGCGCTGACCATACGCGACAGATCCGAAGCACATGCGTTGATCGTGTTTTTTATATCTTTGTTGCCGCCGGAGAAAATGTTATCGCCTTTGGCCGACTGATACTCTGAGATAACTTCTCTGCTGCTAAGCCTTCCGGGCTCTTTACCCTGACCAAACTGATAGCGAGCCTCGGCGTTTAAAGCCTTACAGCCTGCATTGCTTTGGTAGATGAGAGAGAAATCCTTACTGGTTTTTGTGGATTGTGCACCTGATTTATCAGCGCTGGTTTTAGCCGTGGTCACGTTCCCCATATTCTCGTCTTTGATCTGCCGGACCCTGACGTTTTTGAGTTCGGTTTCTTTATATCCAAGATCCTGTTTCAGGCTGGTCATTTTGGCTTTATCGCTTTTGATTTCAGATGAAATGACAGAAATTGCCTTTGAGGCTGATACCTGGCTACCCGGGACGCCAAGCTTGCTTGCTGCATCCGCTCGTTCCTTCTGATAGCGGCTGCCGCTGAATAATGCCTTTCCTGAACCGGGTTTGAAATTACTGCCTTTCAGCCTGATGCTGGAATCCCCGCCATGCTTATCAGAGATAGCATTCAGAGTATTGAGTGATGTTTGATTACGTTTGATTGAAGTATCCAATTTATCAATCGAGTTTTTGACACCTCTAATCTCTGAACCCAGCTTGCGTTCTTGATTTTGCAACTCGGCTTTTGCCGGCTGCAGCGACTGGCTTGAGATGTGCGTAGCGCGATTATTGTTAACACTCATGTTCATAGGTTTTTCTCTATTAAGGGGTAAAATAGGTAAAGTTTAATTGGCTGTGTAATATATTCTTTCCGATGATGCTTTAATCGGTGCCGATAAGCTTTCAAGAAAAGCTCCAGAAAGAGCCTGGAAGATACGAGTGTCCCTGCGGGAGCCACCATTTAAGGCGCAGCTAACCCAGGATGCATTTACCCCAAATCTTGCTAACTCATTCCTGAAATTAGAAAGATGTTTGTTTACGCGAGTACCTGGTTTACAGTCCCCATCAGACTTAATGACGGTAACACCTTATTACACATGGAAAAAATAGGTTCTTTAACAGGGGAAGGGTGACGGTATGCGAGCATCGGATTATCTCAGGCTGTTATTTCTTGCTGCGGTATGGGGCGCCAGTTTTCTCTTTATGAAAATTGCCGCACCGGAGTTTGGCGCAATTAATACGGCGTTTTTAAGGGTGTTTTTCGGTTTTTTTGGATTGGCTGTGATTCTCTTCATTCTGAAATCATCCTTTAACTTTGACGGCAAGTTTCGCTCCGCGCTTGTGCTGGGAGCGATAAACTCCGGGCTGCCATTTTTTATGTATTGCCTGGCTGCACAACTGTTACCCGCAGGGTATTCGGCAATCTTAAATGCAACAACTCCGTTAATGGGTGCGATCGTCGGCTTCTCCTTCTTTGGCGAGAAGCTTAGCGCCAGAAAATGGGTCGGCGTGGTGCTGGGGCTGGCGGGGATAATGGTCATCACCTCAGTCGGCGATACTCATTCAACTAACGAGAAGATCTTTGGCATCATTGCCTGCCTGGTGGCGACTACCTGCTACGGCGTTGCCGGGTTCTTAACCCGCCGCTGGATCTCTGATAAAGGGGGGCTTGATCCTAAAATTGTCGCTTTTGGCAGCCAGGTTGGTGCGACGCTGTTCCTGCTTCCATTCTTTGCCTGGAGCGTAAGCACAGGCCCAACCATAAACTGGATGCAGGGTAACGTGTGGCTAAGCGTGCTGGGGCTCGGTATTATTTGTACCGCCGTTGCCTATATTTTTTATTTCCGCTTAATTGCTGATATAGGGCCACTGCGCAGCCTGACGGTGACTTTTTTAATCCCTCCTTTTGGCGTCTTATGGGGATACCTGATTCTAAACGAGACCATCAGCGAAGGGTTTATCATCGGCGCGCTAATTGTCTGTGTTTCAGTCTGGCTGGTTATCAGCCCGGAAAAGAAAAGGGTAGCCGTAAACGGTTAGCCGTTGCGGCAGAGCACCCTCTAATGGCGTTATAATCGGAGCGTGCTGGCAGCCGGTTTCTGGCACGCATTCAAGGAGAAACGATGAAACGTGAAGCCCTCTTTGCCGCCGTATTTGAAAAATACCAGGTTGAGCCTGACTATCCGTGGGATAAATTTAAGGATTACGCTGTGTTGCGTCACCGCTACAAAAGAAAGTGGTTTGGCGTGGTGCTGAGCATTTCTGGGGCAAAACTCGGACTCGAGAGCGATGAGATAGTAGATATCGTTAACGTTAAGGTGATGCCCTCGGTGGTGGGCTCGTTAAGAATGCAGCCGGGCATATTGCCCGGCTATCATATGAATAAAGAGCACTGGATAACGGTGCTGCTGGATAAGGTGCCCGATGAAGATATCCTCGGGCTGCTTGATGAAAGCTTTAGCCTGACCCGCTAATTGCGTTTCCAGCTTATCGCATAACAGTAACGCGAGCCGGAAAGCAGAAACTCCGGCGAGACGCTGGGGCTCCAGGAGTCGTCGCCCCCGACGCCCATATGGAAGCCGTCGATATTCAGCCAGCAACCTGCCTCCTCTTTAAGCAGATGGCGGTGAGTAGCTTCGCGCAGCTGCCGCTGGCTGTAACGGCTTATACCGAACTGAAAAGCACCGCTAAGCCGGTTCTCACCATACTCAAGCAACGTTGTGCCGCAGCGAAGGCCGTTTTCACTCGGGAAGACGTATGGCGTATACATGGCCGCAAGCGGCTGCGTCCAGCGGTCGTAGTGCGCAGAGCTTTGGCGGTCGGGGTAGTTTTCGTGCGGGCCAAGCCCCTGCCAGCTAACCTCCGGTTCAATCTCTGCCAGCTGGCAGCTCAGGCCAATTCGCGCCGGAGCCGGAATGCCGTAGGCAACCTCAACGTCAACGCTAATATGCAGTTCGCCCTCGCAGTCTATACGGTAGCTTTTTCGGCTAATAAACAGCGTGCAGCCGTTGCCCCGGAAAGCATGTTCGCTACGAATCAGGACTTCCTTGCCCAACGAGAAGGCTTCAAAGCCGATCAGTTCAGTCGTAAGGCTATACATACCGGCCGCCTTCCAGCGCTCTACCCATGCATTCGGATCGATATGCGCGGCTTCGCTGATGCCGATATCGTTATCCAACGGGGCACGAGTGAAGTTATCCTCAAGCGGCGTAAGAATAACGGGACGCTGATGGCTAAGCCACTGGCAAAGCAGGCCGCTTGTGCGCTCAAAGCGCCAGTGTTGCTCGCCGTGGAATACCTCCGCATAGCGCTCATCCATTTGCAGGATGGGTGCAATACCCGGTTTGCCGCTCTGCGGGACGGCTAGAGTGGACGGCAACTGCCATTGATCTTTAGCGCAAATATGACCGGCATCGCTCCAGGCCGTAGCGGCCAACTGCCGCACTTCGACATTGAGCCAAAGCTGCCCGCTGCGGCTAACTTCCGGCAGGCTTAACTCAATAATCCGGGTTTCCTGCGGTGGCAAGTCGAGCGAGTATTCCCCGCTCGCTAACGTTTCCCCCTCGCACTTCAGCGCCCAGAAAAGATGTTCGTTATCGCTGTGGCGGAACAAGTATTCGCTGGTCACTTCCAGCCGGTTGCCAGGCAAAAGCTGGAACTGGAAGAACTGCTGCGCCTGTTTTGCTTCGTACAACGCGGGGTGAGGCGTGCGGTCAGCAAACACCAGGCCGTTCATACAGAACTGACGATCGTTTGGCTTGTCGCCAAAGTCACCGCCGTAGGCCGCCCACGGCATGCCGTTTTCATCGTAACGTGTGAGCGACTGGTCTACCCAGTCCCAGACAAAGCCGCCCTGCAGGCGAGGGTGCTGACGGAAGGCGTCCCAGTACTTGCTGAAGCCGCCGAAGCTGTTGCCCATGGCGTGGGCGTATTCGCACAAAATCAACGGACGATTCTCTTCCGGCAGGCCAATCCACTTTTTAATCGACCACTTCGGCACCTGCGGGAAGGGCTGGTCCATATCAACTCGGGCATACATAGGGCAAACAATGTCGGTTGCCGCACTGTTTGCGCCGCCGCCTTCGTACTGCACCGGGCGGGTTGGATCGTTAGATTTAATCCAGCCGTAGAGCGCATCGTGATTGCTACCGTGGCCAGACTCATTGCCCAGCGACCAGATAATTATCGACGGATGGTTACGGTCTCGTTGCACCATGCGGGTGACGCGCTCGGCCATCGCCGGTAGCCAGCGTGCGTCGTCGCTCAGGCGGTTCATCGGCACCATGCCGTGGGTTTCAATGTTCGCTTCATCCACCACATAAAGCCCGTAGTAATCGCACAGGCGATACCAAAGTGGATGGTTAGGATAGTGGGAGCAGCGCACGGCGTTAAAGTTATGCTGCTTCATCAGCAGAATATCCCGGCGCATGGTTTCGAAGTCCATCACCTGGCCGTTTTCCGGGTGATGCTCGTGGCGGTTGGTGCCGCGCAAAAGCAGCGGCTTGCCGTTAAGCTTTAATAATCCGCCGCTGATTTCAACTTTACGGAAGCCAACATCGCAGGCTTCGGCTTCAATGACATCATTCCCGCGTTTGAGCAGCACTACGGCGCGATAGAGGTTCGGTACCTCTGCGCTCCAGAGCAGCGGGCTTTGAACGGGCAGACGCAGGCAGGTACGGTCATTATAACTGCCGCGTTCGTCAATGATTTCGCTACCGATGGCCTGCTGATGAACGGCAATCAGTTGGTCTGCATACCAGAGCTGAACGGCAATTTCGCAGCCTGAAACCTCAGGTCCCTCAATCATTACCAACGCTTCTAATTCGGCACGGGTAAAGTCTTCATTTAAATGGGTCACCAGTCGGATATCGCTGATTCGGACATCCGGCTTATGCAATAGCGAAACGTCGCGGAAGATCCCGCTCATGCGCCACATATCCTGGTCTTCCAGATACGTGCCGTCGCTCCAGCGCAGCACCATAACCGCAATGCAGTTTTGGCCGGATTTTAACGCAGCGCTAAGGTCGAATTCTGAGGGAAGGCGGCTGTCCTGGGCGTAACCTATCCATATGCCGTTGCACCACAGATGAAAAGCCGAATTCACTCCGTCAAACACGATGCGCGTTTGGCCGCTGCTTAACCACGCCTGTTCGATATCAAATACGAGCGAGTAACAACCGGTGGGATTTTCTTCCGGCACAAAAGGAGGGGTCACCGGGATTGGATAGGTAATGTTGGTATAAATCGGCGCATCGTAGCCCAGCATTTGCCAGTTAGAGGGCACGGGAATCTCTTTCGCATCCCCCAGGTTTTGCGTTAACCAACTTTCCGGCACCGACTCAGGGCGAGGAAAATAGCTAAACTGCCAGATGCCATTAAGCTTTTTAAGCGACGGTGACGGTGCATCGTTGCGCGCGGCTTCTGCACCCCGCCAGCTTGAAAAGGGGGGATGCGCTGCCAGCTGATTGAGCTGCGTAACCGCCGGAGATTCCCAGTCTCGCCGGGCAAGAATAGCGCTTAGTGATAGTGTTCTGTGACTCATTTCGGCAGGCCTCTTTTTTTTACTGTCTACACAGTTCAGGGCAATATGTTGCTGAAAGCCGATGAAGTAAATAGGTGATCGGGTTCGAAAGAAAACAAATTTGCAAAATGTATATCCCGTCTTGTTCTGGGTGAAAACCAGGCAAAGCGCCGCGAGCACAGAAGTCAGGCAGGCAATAAAATCCAGGGGGAATTAGTCGTTAAAGTTACAAATAGAGTTAATTTAATATCGTTAGATCAGCAGCTAATCCATTTTCACCGCCAATAAATGCTGATATCACTTTAATAATCACCCATAAAAATGATCGTTTTATGCAAATTTAATTTTGCCCATATGCTTAGCTTGGCGGGCACCAAAGGATATAAAAAAATTTTAATATCTATGTCAGGAGTGGATTTGTTAATGGTTAAATTATCAGGCTGCGCTCAATCATCCCGCACTATGGTGAATGTTGAGGCAGTGCATCAAAAAGAGAAGTTAAGTAATAAAGAAACGAGGAGCGTTTCGCCAGTGGGTGAAAATCTGCTAAAAGCCGCAAATACAAATGATTGTAGCTTTATTATGGCGAAGCCATTTAGGGATGAGGCCTTTGTTGAAGGGCAGGTCGCCCGCAAAGCCTGTTCGTTCACGCTTATTGCAAAACCCGATGGAAAGGGGTAAGAAAACGGAGTGTAGCCATAAATTGACTGGAATTGGCTGCAAAATAGAGAGTTAACGCAAGATTGAGGCAGGTTTGTGTAGTGATACAAACCTGTCATTACGATTTATGGACTAAAACTCTCCCATGTCATAGAGTTTCTTGACTGCGCCCGGGATGGGTTTATTGAAAGTTACATCTGGATTAAATTTTATTTTACGCAGCGGCTTAGTATACTGGTGCTGACTTTTAGCACAGGTATCTTTTTCATCCAAAATTATTTTTTCATTACTATTGCAAACGTCAGTAATATGAAGTGGAACTTTGTTTTTTGGGAAGTTTTGTTGTGATGCATTTAATGCCACGGCCCTTAGTCGAGGGCTCACAGATTTCGTAGCTGAGGTGTCTGTAGTATTCACGATGATTTCCTTTAAAAATTCAACTGTGGGGTGGAGTAGTGCAACACACCCCGGTCATGCTAATTATTAAAAAACGCTCATAACTGTTTTCAGCGATGGTAAAGGCGGTGTGCTATTGCGAAAAAATTTCTGGTACCAGAGCACTAACGATCATCTCCTCTGCAGGAGGCGCATTTATAGTGATGCCATTATTTACAGCATGGAATCAGCAAAATGGCATTAGATCTCGACCGCTACTTCAGGCGTATTCACTATCGTGGGCCACGCGCCGCTTCCCTCGAAACTTTACGAGCCCTTCATCTGGCACATACCTGTGCTATTCCGTTTGAGAATCTGGACGTCCTGCTCGGCAGAACTATTCAAGTTGACGACGATAGCGTGTTTGAAAAACTGGTTATTGCTGGGCGTGGCGGCTGGTGTTTTGAACAAAACGGACTGTTTCGCAACGTGCTCGCTGAACTGGGTTTTGAGGTGGAGAATTTGTCAGGCCGAGTGCTGCTGGCAAACCCGCCGCAGATGCCCGCCCGTAGCCATCGCCTGACCAAAGTTACCCTCAATGGCGAAGCGTGGATTGCCGACGTTGGGTTCGGAGGCAAAACTTTGCCCGCGCCGGTACGGCTGGTTGAAGGCGAGCTTCAGGCCACCACTCACGGCGTTTACAGCCTGGAAAGAGTGGAAAATGACTGGCTGCTTAAATTCCACGGCGACGACAAAATTATTAACCTTTATCGCTTCAATCTCGAACCGCAATATCTCTCTGATTATGAAATGGGCAATCACTATGTGGCGACCTGGCCGCAGTCGCATTTCCGCCACTGCCTGACTCTGAGCCTCTACCTGCCAAACGGAGAGAAAAATACGCTCTATAGCGCTGGGGAAAATGCTCCCACGTTTGAAAGCGCAGAGCAGCTTTACCATCATCTTCAAAGCGATTTCAATCTGAGGCTGGATCACCCGCGCCACGGTATTCAGCTTGATGAGTTCTCAACAATGCTGGAGCGAATTGGCGTTATTCCTCACGCCTGACCGATGAACTGCAGCATTTGTGCCAAACGGGGCGCGGAGATCGCCAACGATCCCTGTGACCTCGTTTAAGATGCGGCATAAAATTGTGGTTTTATTTTTTAGGGCAGTGAAATTATCTGGTTTCGCGCGAGAGGGTGGCGCTGCGGCAGCGATAATATGATGAATATTCAAAAATTGACGATACTTTGAAAATTTCCTTTATCAATTTGAGCTTTTTTCTTTTAGCATAACGGCGGTTCTAACTCAGCGTGGCACACCGGTTAACAAACAAACGTTATGAAAAACATCTTTCTGGCAATCGTTCTCTCTCTTATGGTTATTGGCGCATTTGCGCACGATCCGCAGCCTGGTTCCGGGCTTGACGCTATTGCGGCGGTTCAGGGCAGATAACGGCTTCGCCACCCGCCCGGGAAAAGCTTAACCTACCCAGCGGGAGGCGCGGATAATACTGCAGAAGTTCAGCGGCGCAAACGCTGGCTCCTTATCCTTTATAACATCGGCCTTCACGTTACCAAACGTGGTGGCTGGTTTGTGTTTTATCCCGTCGTAGAACGCCTGAATAATCTCTTCTTTAAACGCCGCCGGGCGAGGGTGCTGGTTCACAACCTGTTCGCGCTGTCGGTCGCTGAATTTCTCATAATCAATCCCAAGCACATCCATTTCGACCCCTGCGGTGACCAGAGCGATTTCCGGCGCCATAAATTCTGGGATCCCCGGCGTGGTATGCAGCGCAATTGCCGCCCACACTTTGTCGATATCTTCCTGTTTTACGCCGTACTGGCGTAAAAAGTCCCGGGCGGCAAAAGCGCCGTCTACTTCAAAGCGCTTATCGCAGCTACAGTGCTCGTGGGTCAACCCCATGTCGTGAAACATACAGCCGATGTAGAGCAGTTCATGGTCAACGTTAAGCTCGCGGCGCTGCCCCGCAAGCGCGGCCCAGTAGTAAACGCGGCTGGAGTGGTGAAACAGCAGCTCTGACTCGGTATCACGCACCAGCTGCGTGGCATCGCGGGCCATTTTGCTGTCCGGAATGGCAGCGCCATCAATATTCAAGCTCATCTCTTTCTCCTCATGTTGGTGTTGAGGTAGCATAGGCCGCATTCAAAATGTCTCAAATAATCGTATGGCGACGATTATAGACATATGGCGTAATAAGCGACGTGGAGACGGCAATGGCCCATAACGTACTGATTCTGGCAGTCCCCGGTGTTCAGCTGCTCGACGTTTCCGGCCCGCTGGATGTGTTTGCCGAAGCAAACCGTATACTGCGGCGCGAGGTTTATCGCCCGGTAGTGGTGGGCCTGGATGAAACCATCATTGTGGCCTCCTCCGGGGTAAGATTGCTGGCGGACTGCCTATTGGCCGATGTGGAAGCGGGGCGAGAAGCCACGTTTTTACTGGCCGGTGCGCCGGACGCGGGCGAGCGTTTTCTTAGCGAAAAACAGAGCGCTGATATTCTCCGTCTCTGCAAGCGTAGCCGTCGTTTTGGCTCGGTATGTACCGGCGCGCTGCTGCTGGCGCAAACCGGTTTGCTGAGCGGAAAGAAGGTCACTACTCATTGGTCAACGGCTTCGCTGCTGGCGGCGCGTTACCCGGAAACTAAGGTTACCGCCGATGCTTTATACGTTATGGACGGGCCACTGCGCACCGCGGCAGGCGTGACATCAGGCCTGGATCTGGCGCTGCGGCTGGTGGAAGAAGATTTGGGGCGTGAAGTTGCCCAGGACGTGGCGGCGAATCTGGTCATGTTCTTCAAGCGCCCGGTGAACCAAAATCACTTTATTCGCGAGCAGAAAACTTCCCTGAGCGGGCGCAGCGCTTTACAGGATCTTCAGCGCTGGACGCTGGCTAATCTTGCGAATGTTGCCACGGTGCAGCAGATGGCCGCGCATATACATCTCAGCGTGCGCCACCTGACGCGTCTGTATCATCAGGAGATGCAGATGACGCCTGGTGAGTGGCTGGAAGCGGAGAAGGTGGCAAAGGCCAGGCAATTACTGGAGGCGGGCGAGTTGCCGGTCAAAGCGATCCCAGCCGCCAGCGGCTTTTCAGGTGTGGATACGCTGCGGCGGGCATTTGTTCGCCGCATGGGGATAACGCCCGCCGCATATAAGAAACTTTATTAATCTCGTTCCTGCTCGAACAGAAACGCGCCTGGATTATACGTTCGGGAAAGTAATGTTGCTTCCCGGCGCTTCACGATGCAGGTGAATAAAGTTCAGGTGGCGCTCGTACTGGTCGAGAATGTCGATGATCACCTGTTCTTTGCTGTAGTCCATCAAATCGTTGCCCTGGCTGCCTTCCAGCAGGAAGGTTTCCAGCCGGTAATAGGTCGATTTACCGCTGCGTGCGCGGTAGGTAAAGCCCGGCACCGAATATTTCTGCGGCCAGATCTGGTAAACAAAGTTTTGCTCATCGCCCATATGGACCCGCAGTTCAAGATGCCCCAGTTTCTCATCCGGCAGCGGCGGCTCTATAGAAAGCTCGGCCTTCGCACCGCGCAGTTCCAATTCGTGAGAAACCTCTTCCATTGCCGGATAGCAGACGGTATCCATCATCTTCTGCGTATAGCGCGTGCCCGGGTAGTTCATCAGGCGTGACAGACGCTTCTTCCAGCCGAGTCGATCCTGAGCCGTCATCATATAAGGTGCAGTATCGCGGCTGGCGCTGACGCGGCGGTAGTCCTCAATCTTCAGTGATTTATACAGCCCGGCCATCACGAAGAAGATAACAAAGCTAAACGGCAGCCCCATAATCACCGTCATGTTTTGCAGCGCGGAAATACCGTTGGTCATCAGCATGCCCATGGTCAGCAGGCCAATGGCAATGGACCAGAAAATGCGCAGCCAGTTTGGCGCATCGCTGTTTATATCCTTCAGCTTCGAAGTAAAGTTCCCCAGCACCAGCGCGCCGGAGTCCGCCGAGGTCACGTAGAACAGCAGGCCGGTGATGGTGGCAACCGAGGCGCTGAAGGTAAAGCCGGGATACTGAGCCAGCAGGCTATAGAAACCGCGTTCCGGGTGGGACATCGCTTCCTGAGCAAAGGTGCCGTCGCCGTGGATTATTTCGTACAGGGCGCTGTTGCCGAATACCGAAAGCCACAGCAGGGTGAAGGTGAACGGAATAATCAGCGTTCCGAGTACAAATTCGCGGATGGTACGCCCGCGTGAAATACGCGCCAGGAACAGGCCGACAAACGGCGACCAGGCCACCCACCAGGCCCAGAAGAAAAGGGTCCAGTTGTTCATCCACTCCACCGGGCGGTCGAAGGCAAAGCTATTCAGCGTCATGCCCATGAATCGATTGACGTAATCCCCGACGTTGAGTACCAGGGCGTTAAGCAGAAACTCGGTATTGCCCATAAACAGCACGAACAGGATCAGGCCAAGCGCCAGCGCCACGTTTAACTCTGAGAGGATGCGAATGCCTTTATCTACGCCAGACGTCACTGAAATGGTGGCGATAATCACCGAAAGCACGATTAATGCAGCCTTTGCGCCCATGCTGTCCGGGATATCAAACAGCACATTCAGCCCGTAGTTAAGCTGCACTACGCCGATGCCGAGCGTGGTCGCTATGCCGAAGATGGTGCCGATAACGGCGGCGATATCCACGGTGTGGCCGATTGGGCCGTTAATCTTCTTGCCGAAAATGGGATATAGCGCCGAGCGAATCGTCAGCGGCAGGTTATAGCGGTAGCTGAAGTAGCCAAGCGCGATGCCCATCAGAGCATACATCGACCAGCCGGTGAGGCCGTAGTGGAAAAGTGTCCAGACCATCGCCTGGCGGGCGGCCTCAATGGTTTGCCCCTGGCCTTCCGGGGGCTGCATATATTGCGTCACCGGCTCGGCAACCGAGAAGAACATCAGGTCGATGCCGATCCCGGCGGCAAACAACATTGCGGCCCAGCTAAGCACGCTGAATTCTGGCTTAGATTGCTCGGGGCCAAGCTTGATGGAACCGAAGCGTGAACAGGCAATAAATACCACAAATACAATATAAAGCGTGGCGGCCAGCAGGTAATACCAGCCGAAGCGGGAGGAAACCCAGTTCAGGGTGTGGCCAATCAGGTTTGCGGAGAGGTCGCTGTAAAAAATGGTCATCAGGGAAAATAACAAAATCAGCCCGGCGGAAGTGTAGAACACCACCGGGTTGATTTTGTCTTTTTCGCTTTCGGCAATAACGGGCTTCGTCATCGATTACCTCTGGTTAAGTAACGGTGACTACTCTAATGAGCAGTTAAGTTTTTCTTGTGGATTCATGTGAGGTGGATTTTTAACAAATCCATAATGAACGTTGGGTCTCTAAAAGGCCTTTATTATTATCTCATTGAAATAAATCAAATTAAATCCTCTTTTTTCTTGTCGTTGATGCGAATGATTCGCTGCTTTCCTACCGTAACGTAACAATTAATACACATTTTATATTGAACGTTCAATCAATAAAAGTTTAAATAGATAACCATAATTGATGGATGGAGCGGAGCCATGCCGAAAAAAGGTATGCAACCGATACGGCGGCGTCAGCTGATTGACGCCACTCTGAATGCAATAAATGAAGTGGGAATGCACGACGCGACGGTTGCCCAGATTGCCAGGCGCGCCGGAGTATCCACCGGCATCATCAGCCACTATTTTCAGGATAAGAACGGCTTGCTGGAAGCCACCATGCGCGACGTGACCAGGCAACTACGAGACGCGGTGGTCGGCAGGTTAAAGGCTCTGCCCGGTGCACCAGCGGCAAGGCGGTTGTGTGCGATTGTTGACGGTAACTTTGATGAGACCCAGACGCACAGCGCGGCGATGAAGGCGTGGCTGGCTTTTTGGGCCAGCAGCATGCACCAGCCGATGCTCTACCGGCTACAGCAGGTCAGCAGCCGCCGTCTGCTATCCACCTTAACCGCAGAGTTCCGTCGCGAACTGCCTCAGCAAGAAGCGAGGCTTGCCGGTTACGGGCTGGCGGCGTTGATAGACGGCCTGTGGCTGCGGGCTGCGCTAAGCGGCAAGCCGTTCGATCGCAAAGCGGCGAGCGTGCTGACAACGCAATTTATCGACCAGCATCTTGCTACGGTCAAAAAGTAATTTAGTGAGGAGAAAACATGTCCCGATTCGGTGAACAACAGCTCTATATCGACGGTGGTTACGTTGCCGCTTTAAGCGGTGAGACTTTCGAAACCATCAACCCGGCGAATGGTGAAGTGTTGGCGGTCGTGCAGGCCGCCGGTCGGGAAGATGTTGATCGTGCCGTTGCCTCGGCTAAAAAAGGGCAAAAAGAGTGGGCGGCAAAAACGCCGATGGAACGTTCCCGCGTGCTGCGCCGCGCGGTGGAAATCTTGCGCGAACGCAATGACGAGCTTGCGGAACTGGAAACGCTGGACACGGGCAAAGCGTTTAGCGAAACCGCCAGCGTGGACATCGTAACTGGCGCGGACGTGCTGGAGTATTACGCGGGGCTGACCACCACGCTCGAAGGGCAGCAGATCCCGCTGCGAGACAGTTCGTTTGTCTACACCCGCCGCGAACCGCTGGGCGTGGTTGCAGGGATTGGCGCGTGGAACTACCCGATTCAGATTGCCCTGTGGAAGTCCGCTCCGGCCCTGGCCGCGGGTAATGCGATGATCTTTAAACCGAGCGAAGTGACTCCGCTTACCGCGCTGAAGCTGGCGGAAATCTACACCGAGGCGGGCCTGCCGGATGGCGTATTCAACGTGTTGCCGGGTGTTGGCGCTCAAACGGGGCAATTGCTGACCGAGCACCCGGGGATTGCCAAAGTGTCGTTCACCGGCGGCGTAGCCAGCGGCAAAAAAGTGATGGCCAGCGCGGCGGGCTCCACGCTGAAGCAGGTCACCATGGAGCTTGGCGGTAAATCTCCGCTGGTTATTTTCGACGATGCCGACCTCAACATGGCGGCGGATATCGCGATGATGGCCAACTTCTACAGTTCCGGCCAGGTCTGTACCAATGGAACCAGAGTTTTTGTTCCTACCGCGCTTAAAGCCGAGTTTGAACAGAAAATTATCGAGCGTATAGGCCGTATCCGCTCAGGAGATCTGATGGATCCCCAGACCAATTTTGGCCCGCTGGTCAGCTTCCCACACCGTGAAAACGTGCTGCGCTACATCGAGTCTGGCCGTGAAGAGGGCGCTACGCTGCTGTGCGGCGGCGACAGGCTGCGTGGTGAAAGGTTCGATAACGGAGCCTGGGTCGCGCCTACCGTGTTTACCGACTGCCGTGACGAGATGAAAATCGTGCGCGAAGAGATCTTCGGCCCGGTCATGGCAATTCTTAGCTACGAGTCGGAAGACGAAGTTATCCGCCGTGCCAATGATACAGATTACGGCCTGGCGGCGGGCGTGGTGACTAACGACCTGACTCGTGCTCACCGCGTTATTCATCAGCTTGAAGCGGGTATTTGCTGGATCAACACTTGGGGTGAGTCTGCCGCAGAAATGCCGGTTGGGGGCTATAAGCACTCCGGTATTGGTCGCGAAAATGGCCTGATGACCCTGCAAAGCTATACGCAAGTTAAGTCAATCCAACTGGAGATGGGCATTTATCAATCAGTCTTTTAACCCCACCTGAGGAGGATGAATGGAATTTGATTACATCATTATTGGAGCCGGTTCCGCAGGTAATGTTTTAGCTGCACGTTTAACCGAAGAGCCGCAGACCACAGTTCTGCTGCTGGAGGCCGGTGGCCCTGACTACCGCTTTGATTTTCGTACCCAAATGCCGGCGGCGCTGGCCTTCCCGCTTCAGGGGAAGCGTTATAACTGGGCCTATGAAACCGAGCCTGAACCCTTTATGAACAACCGCCGCATGGAGTGCGGCCGCGGTAAAGGTCTGGGAGGCTCCTCGCTGATTAACGGCATGTGCTACATCCGCGGTAATGCGATGGATCTCGACAACTGGGCAACATTGCCAGGCCTTGAAAACTGGAGCTATCTTGACTGCCTGCCGTATTACCGCAAGGCGGAAACCCGCGATATCGGGCCGAACGATTACCACGGCGGTGAAGGCCCCGTTTCGGTTACCACACCAAAGCAGGGAAATAACCCGCTGTTCCACGCCATGATAGAGGCGGGCGTTGAGGCTGGTTATCCGCGAACCGATGACCTGAACGGCTATCAGCAGGAAGGTTTCGGCCCGATGGACCGCACGGTAACGCCGAAGGGCCGCCGCGCCAGTACCGCGCGTGGTTATCTTGACGTAGCGAAAAAGCGCGACAATTTGACTATCGTGACCCACGCGACGACCGACCGTATTCTGTTTGACGGTCTGCGTGCGGTTGGCGTTGAATATCTGGCCGGTGAGAGCACTATCCACTCGGTTGCAAAAGCGCGTAAAGAGGTATTGTTGAGCGCGGGCGCTATTGCGTCCCCACAAATTTTGCAGCGTTCCGGCGTGGGTAATGCCGAATTGCTGGCAAGTATGGAGATCCCGGTGGTTCACGATCTACCCGGTGTGGGGGAGAACCTTCAGGATCACCTGGAAATGTATTTGCAGTATGAATGTAAAGAGCCCGTATCGTTATACCCGGCGCTGCAATGGTATAACCAGCCGCAGATAGGTGCGGAGTGGCTGTTTAAAGGCACCGGTGTGGGGGCCAGTAATCAGTTCGAAGCTGGCGGATTTATTCGCAGCCGCGAAGAGTTTAGCTGGCCGAATATTCAGTATCATTTCCTGCCGGTGGCGATTAACTACAACGGTTCCAATGCGGTGAAAGAGCACGGTTTTCAGTGTCACGTTGGTTCTATGCGTTCGCCAAGCCGCGGGCGCGTACAGCTTAAATCCAGAGATCCGCACCAGCATCCGAGCATTCTGTTTAATTATATGGCTCACGAGCAGGACTGGCAGGAATTCCGAGACGCGATTCGCATCACGCGTGAAATTATGGCTCAGCCCGCGCTGGATAAATATCGTGGCCGCGAAATCAGCCCTGGTCTGGATTGCCAGAGCGACGAGCAGTTGGACGAGTTTGTGCGTAACCATGCCGAAACCGCTTTCCACCCGTGCGGCAGTTGCAAAATGGGCCACGACGAGATGGCGGTAGTTGACGAAGAAGGGCGCGTGCACGGCTTGCAGGGGCTGAGGGTGGTGGATGCTTCCATCATGCCGCAAATTATTACCGGCAACCTGAATGCGACAACCATTATGATTGGCGAGAAAATTGCCGATGCCATACGCGGCAAAGCCCCGCTCCCGCGCAGCAGCGCCAGCTACTATAAAGCAGAAGGTGCACCGGTAAGAAACGAACCGGCCCGCAAAATTCAGTAACCATTAAAGGCCAGCTTTTCTGGCCTTTCTTCTCTGTGCCGCTTGCTTCACTCGTTCAATAAGCAGTAAAACTACTGTTCAACAACAAGATGGAGAGCCAACGTGCCGCATATCGAAATCAAATGTTTTCCCCGTGAGCTGAGCGAAGAGCAGAAGCAGGCCATTGCCAGCGAAATGTGTGATGTGCTGAAAAAGCATTTTGGCTCCAAGGACGAGTCGCTGTCCGTGGCGCTAAAAATGATTGAGCAGGCGCGCTGGAAAGAGGAGGTCTGGGACACGCAGCTTGCCCCTGAAATGGATTCTCTATTGAAAAAACCGGGTTATAGCCTGTAGTTTTTATCGTGACTGGCCCCTGCAACGGGGGCTTATATCTATATTATTCATAGTAAAACATCGTTTTATGCAAGAAAACCAGCCCCTAACCTTTAACATTCATCCCGGTTCGTTATCTCGTATTACACACGCAATGTGAATTGCTAAGATTAAATGGGGATTGAAATGAATAATATATCTCTTGGTATAAAAGCTTATTTATTCAGGAATGTTACATCAGCTGTTATGCTGGCTGAGAACAGAAGATCGCCCGGAAATATTCGTTTTGCAGAAAAGCTGCTCTGTGCAAGACAATCTTCATCTCGATTCAATAGAGATAAAATCATTGAGTTTATGGGAAGGAAGGTAAGTAAAGGTGAAAAATATGATGTACTTTACAATGTTATTTGGGATCTAAAGAAAATCCAGATTCCAGAAAAAAACATTCCTGGCGATCGTGATATTTTGAAGACACGACTAACAGAATTACAGCAACAGTTGCTACCGAGTGCCCGTCGTAACTTTGGTCGATATTTCCTGTCAAGCCCGGCGCAAAGCGATAAGGTGCCGGATGAATGCAGGATTAACCGTTTTGAAGACATCGGGGCAGATGTTTTTACTCGTGTTGGCAATAATCTCAATGCAAACAGAGTCGTAGTTAATGAAAATAATCTCGCCATTGCCTGTCAATACCCATTAAAACATCAAATTGAAAACCATTTAAAGATGCTGGTTGATAACCGCACACCTGTGATGGCTGTTCTGGCATCACGTCAGGAAATCGATGATAGTAGCAATCAAATGCCGGACTATTTCAGCACGTCGAATAGATATCCTTGCGGGGTAAATACGCAATCCACATTAATGAAGACAGAATTATTAGGCAATGGCGTCGAAGCAAATGTTTATCGCCTGGATATCCACGGTTATGATAAGAGCATCTCAACCCATGTTTTACATGTGCACAATTGGCCAGATAAAACGGCTTTAAGTTCGAGGTTAACTAAAAAGCTCGCCCGGACAATTAATAAATGGACCGATAATGGGGTTACAAAACTTAAGGAACAAGGCAGTCGCGCGGCCAACGACCCGGATAAAATGTTACCGGTTCTGCATTGTCGGGCCGGAGTAGGCCGCACCGGGCAGATTATTGCCGCAATGGCGATGGATAAACAGGATAAAAAAATTAGTCTTGAGAAAATCGTCACCGATATGCGCAACACCCGCAGTGGTTTTATGGTTCAGAAAGATCGGCAGCTTAACGTTTTGGTTGAGATTGCTGAACAACAGGGGCGACCTCTTATTGAAAACAAAGGTGCTTAAACATGCCGATAGATAAAATAGCTGCCGGTGTCGTTCCCGGTATGCAAAAGGGTCCAGGCGTTCCGGATGACAAACAGAGCACCGGAGAGACAAAATCCTCACTGAGCCAGTTAAAACATGCCGGACAGGCTGGCCCGGAAGTGAAGTTTAACCCCCCAGTACCGGTCAAAATTGACTATAACGCATACCGTTCCGTCAAAAGTTACAATCCCAGAGTTCGTTTTCTGGTTATGCATTACACGGCGCAGAATTTCGCTGACTCAGTAACCTCGCTAACCGGGAATAGCGTAAGTGCCCATTATCTGATACCCGATCCTACGGACAAAACCTATCTTGCCGCAGGTTTCAACGATATGCGCATCTTTAACCTTGTTGATGAAAAAGAGCGGGCCTGGCATGCGGGCGTCAGCAACTGGGCCGGACGGAGCAATATTAATGACACCTCGATAGGTATTGAGATTGTTAATCTTGCCTCGGATGATGGCCAGGGTAATCTGAATTTCCCTCCCTTTAATGAACAGCAAATAGAAGCCGTCAGGCAACTCAGCCTGAATATCCTCCAGCGCTACCCGGATATTTCACCGAATAATATTGTCGGGCATTCAGATATTGCCCCCGGCCGTAAAAGTGATCCCGGTGCGGCATTCCCCTGGCAACAATTTAGTGAGGCAGGCGTAGGGGCATGGTATCAGCAAGATATTAAAGATAGTTATCTTCGCCAGTTTACCGCTCAAATGCCGGCGGAGAGTGAGATAATAGAAAAACTTGCCACCTACGGCTATGACGTATCCGGTGCCGGTACAGATGAAGGGAAAACGTTATTGTTTCAGGCCTTCCAGCTCCATTTCCGCCAGAGTGATTACGCTGGCGAAATAGATGCTGAAACGGCGGCAATAATTTATGCGCTAGTGGATAAATACACTGGCCGATAATAATGCGTCATGATAGAAAAGGAGCGACACATGCCTTATTCAGCCTTGCTGCCGGGAACGACAACGGGACGAGCGGCAGTTTGTCAGCAACAAAATAATATAGCTCAGAGCGGTAGTATCTCACAAGTTAAAAGAACATCTGACGAACATATGTCTGACGCTAGCCTGAACTGTTCTTTCACTTCTAAAATCAATAGATTGAGCAACGTGCCGGAGGAGCTTAAGGGTACGGCTCCACGCTCTCCTTCGCCGGTGAAACAAGCGATAATACATAAGCAGTCTTTTGCCGATGAGCATGGGGTTGATAACAAACCGCGCACAGGAAAAAGAAAATCTGTGACAGGCGAACCTGGTGTCACCGCAGTGACTTCTAAAAGAGCTCATTTTGAACCCGGTCATCCCAAACAAGAATCAACATTCAATTTTGGGGATCTTATCGGTAGCGGTGAAGTAGGAGATGTTTATATAGATGCCGACGATGAAGAGTATTTAATCAAACGTTATCATAATGAAACTATGGATGATGTACCAGAAATGGCAAGGCATGAAACGGCTATGTTTAAACTCTATCACGGTGAGGACTCGGCATCGCTGCTGATAGATGAGCATGGAGATCATTACATAAGAATGCTCCGTGTGCCGGGGAAAACGTTGGATTCTTTGCCTGCTGGCTGTTTACCGCATGATGCAGAGCAAAGGTTTTTTGATATGATCAACAGGCTTGATAGCCTTGGAATAACGCATGACGATCTTCATCTCGAAAATATTTTGTGGGATGACGCTTCACAATCTTTTTCCCCATTGATATAAACAATGGCAAGCATTACTTTTTTGATGCCAGCGCCGAAAGTAAGGCACGGTTTAATGCTATGAGTGAGGATGATTTCAATAAGATCCTGGAAGAAATAAAAAATCACAAAACCTCTATTGCAGATGTTATCACCTGATAATAGAGGCGGAATAACCGTGCCTGGAGAAGGCTTTAATCTCATTCATATCTTACGATGTTAAAGCCTTCTTCTTCACCCGGAGCAACAAAATAACGGGTAATCAAATCAAACTGCGCGTCCGTGGCGGCAAAATCATGGGTTCTGCTGGCGTTGCGGGCGCGCAGCCTTTCGCGACAAATCTCATCCGGGACATCAAGGAAATGCAGGCGGTTGTCTGCGCAGGAAGAGTCAACAAGCGTTTTCATCCACTGGCGTGTAGCCAGCGTGTTGGCCGGGAAATCCAGCACTACCGATAATCCATTTTTCAGCAACGAAACAAGATGGGGCGCCAGCACCTGCTTAAGCTTGCCCGAATAGTTCACATAATCGGCAACCGTCTGCATTTGCTCGCCATACAGGGCCGCAAGCCAGCTATCTTCGCTTATTACAACGGTATTCGGCAAAACCGCAAGGTGCGCGCAGAGCGTGGATTTGCCTGCGGCAATTTTGCCGCACAGCAAATGAAGAGTCGGTTTTGATGGGGTCATTTGTTCCTCATGGGATGTTATGCCTGACCTTACTTTCTACCGGTCGGAAAAAAGAAGCAACTATCAAAAATGGCAGACGATTTTTTGATTATTTTAGCCGCTACCTTAAGGCTTTTTATTAATAGGTTTTGATAAAACAAAAACGCTATTTCCAATTTTTCCTTGTTCAGAACAGTAATCCCAAGGGAGTAATTAACGCATAATCGAAGCCAATCTGATCTCGATCAACTGCCTGTCACTTTTGGGCGCTTAGTATCGCACGCCTTCGAAATATAGTTATTTATATAACGGTAGGTGCGTAATGAAGTTTCTATTCAAGTCGGCAGTGGCATTGCCGCTTTTCACGTCTCTGGTTAGCCCGGGCGCAGGTGCTGCGGATAAAAAAGCGGAAACATCCGGCAAGCAAGAAGATCAGATTCTGGTCACCGCTACATCCGCCGTCGCGGAAGATAATGCGGCTGGTGCTGGTTTTAAAACGGCGGATATTGACGTTGGGCCTTTGGGAAATAAAGCCTGGATAGATACGCCTTATTCGTCAACCACCGTGACTCAACAGATGATTGAGAATCAGCAGGCAAAAAGCGTCAGTGAATTATTAAAATATTCTCCGAGTACGCAAATGCAGGCGCGTGGTGGCATGGATGTTGGCCGCCCGCAAAGCCGCGGTATGCAGGGTAATGTTGTTTCCAATAGCCGACTTGATGGTCTGAATATTGTCTCCACGACGGCTTTCCCGGTGGAAATGCTGGAGCGCCTGGATGTGCTAAATAGCCTGACCGGAGCATTGTATGGCCCGGCGAGTCCTGCTGGGCAATTTAACTTTATCGCTAAGCGGCCAACGGAAGAAACGCTGAATAACGTGACGCTGGGCTACCAGAGCCGCAGCGCTTTTAGCGGGCATGCGGATTTGGGCGGCCACTTCGATGACGAGCATCGTTTTGGCTATCGCGTAAACCTGCTGAACGAGGAGGGCGAAGGCAACATCGACGACAGCACGTTACGACGCAAGCTGCTCTCCGTCGCCTTTGACTGGAATATCCGGCCCGGCACCCAGCTCCAACTGGACGCCAGCCACTACGAGATGGTGCAAAAAGGGAATCCGGGCGGCTTTAGCTACGGCCCGAACGTCAAACTCCCTTCGGCACCGGATCCGAAAAACAAAAATCTGGCGCTTAGCAGCGCAGGGAACGATCTCACCACCGATACCGTCAGTACGCGCCTGATTCATTACCTCAATGATGACTGGTCGGTAACTGCCGGTGTAGGCTGGCAGCAGGCCGATCGTGCCATGCGCTCGGTTTCCAGCACCATTCTGAATGACAAAGGCGATATCTCCCGCTCGTTGAGTGATTCCAGCGCGGCAGGCCGCTTCCGTGTTTTGAGCAATACGCTGACGCTTAACGGCCATGCCGATACCGGCTCAATTGAGCACGATCTGGCGCTCTCCACCACCGGCTATATCTGGTCTTTATACAGCGGGAAAGGCGCCAACACGCGTTATAACCTTGGCAGCTCTAACATGTATCACCCCACGCCGATGGCAGAGCCTTCCGACGGGCGTATCAATAAACACGGCGCGCGCTACAAATCCGGCGAAAATAGCCAGCAGAGCGTGACTCTTGGCGATACGGCGACTTTTAACCCGCAGTGGTCTGCCATGTTCTACCTCAGCCAGAGCTGGATACAGACGCAAAGTTTTAATAAACAGGGGCAAAAAACCGGGCAGAACGATCAGAGCGGGTTAAGCCCGAATGCGGCTCTGATGTACAAAATTACTCCCGAGCTGATGGCCTACGTCAGCTATGCCGACTCGCTGGAGCAGGGCGGAACCGCCCCAACAGGGATGGGTGTTAAAAACGAAGGGCAAACGCTGGAGCCATATCGCAGCCAGCAGTATGAAATTGGCTTAAAGGCGGATGTCGGCGGGATGAATCTCGGCGCGGCGTTGTTTAGCCTGAAACGGCCGTTCGCCTTTGTGGATGCTGCTGATATGGTTTATAAAAACCAAGGCGAGCAGATGAATAGCGGCCTTGAACTGACGGCTACCGGCAAAGCCTGGCAGGGGCTTAATATCTATAGCGGTGTAACTTTCCTTAATCCGAAATTAAAAGATACCGTTTCGCAAAGCACCAGCGACAAACGAGTTGTCGGTGTCGCGAAAGTGCAGGCCAACCTGCTGGCAGAATACAGCCTGCCTTCACTCCCGCAATGGGTCTACAGCGCCAACGTTCATTACACCGGTAAACGTGCTGCGAATGATACCAACACCTCCTGGGCGGGGAGCTATACCACGCTTGACCTCGGCACACGCTACTCCACAACGTTCCAAAAAGTCCCCACCACCTTGCGCGTGGCGGTGAACAACGTGACCAATGAGCATTATTGGGCCTCGATCTTCCCGTCAGGCACCGACGGTGACGGCGGTTCCCCAAGCGCATTCCTCGGCAACGGGCGAGAGGTTCGCGCCTCTGTCACTTTCAATTTCTGACGGGTGACAAAATGAAACTTGAGCGCATTTTCCTTGCATTAGCGATGGGAGTTTGTGCGTTATCTACGGGCAGCGTGAGAGCTGCTCTTCCTCACGGCGAGCTGAGAATTGCTTCGCCGTGGCCGGCACAAAACACCATTATTACCATGTTGGGATACGGCGACAGCATTGTCGGCACGTCGAAGATTGCTCAGCAAATCCCGCTGTTTAGTCAGAGCCTGCCGCGAATTAAAAATGTGCCAATAGTCAGTATGAATAGCGGGCGAGAACTCGACCCGGAGCAGCTTATTGCCTTGAGGACGCAGTTGGTATTTATCCCGGAAGGCACCCAAATACCCCGGCAGGAAACGCTGGAGCAGGCTGGCGTACGCGTGCTGGCTTTTGAGGCTAATTCCATGCAGGCATTAACGCGTAGGGTGCAGCAAACGGCGGACGCTTTGGGTGAGGATGCGCAAGTAAAAGCCAGCCTGTATCAGCGCTATTTCGACCGCAATGTGGCCCTGGTCAAAACGCGCCTTCAGAACGTTCCCGATGATAAGCGGTTGACGGTGTATCACAGCATGGGTGGCCCGCTGACCACGACAGGGCGGCCGTCGCTCAATCAGGACTGGATGGATCTGGCCGGGGCCAAAAACGTGGCTGAAAACTGGTTTGATGGCAGGAAAAATCGCCCAGGCGAAGTCTCAATGGAGCAACTGGTTGCGGCCAATCCCGCAGTTATAGTGGCGATGAACAAGCGAGATGCGGACGAGATCCTCTCTTCCCCGCAGTGGGCAAGTGTTGATGCGGTGCTTCATCATCGCGTCTATGTGAATCCCAAAGGGATGTTCTGGTGGTGCCGGGAAACGAGTGAAGAGGCGCTACAGTTTTTGTGGCTGGCAAAAAAACTTTACCCGGAACAATTCAGCGATGTGGATATGCAAAAAGAGACCAGAGATTTTTACCGCAGCTTCTTTGGCCTGACGCTTAGCGGCGAGCAAATCGCGGCCATTCTTAACCCTAAAATGTAGCGGCCCGAACCCGGGCCGCCGGAGGATTATTTCAGCTTCATCCAGTAGGTTCCGGTTTCTTTCACCGTCAGAAACTCGCGGTTCATCTCATCGAGGGTTTGCTGCGGGTCCATATCTTCGAACAGCTGCGGATGGAAGGTTTTGGCGAAGAACTCCACATCCAGCAGATGCCACGGTGAGAGATAAAAATTGTGCCACAGCGCCCATGCATTGCCGTTCTCAATCGCGCTCAGGCCGGAAATAATCTTCTGCTGCCCAACGACCTGAGTAAAACTTTGCTGCGCCTGAGCCGACGTCACTTCGGAGCCAAGCTGTAGCCTGCCGTCCTGCTGCGGTCCGGCGCTACCGGTGGCAATATAAATATCAGGGTTCGCGGTGAGCAAGGCTTCAGGGGCGATTTTGCCGTAGACGCCGGGGAAGCGGCTTGCCGCAATATTGTCGCCTCCGGCAAAGGCCAGCAGGTCGGCCAGATTGCCGCGCCCGACGGTAGTACAGCAGTCGCTTTTATCGCCAAGGTGCAGTTGGAGCATCACCGTTGGCTTTACCGGTTTGGCATCGACTAAACGTTTGGCAATTTTATCCATATGCCGCTGATAGAAGGCGATAAACTTCTCCGCTTTCACTTCGTCATTCAGCGCCTCGCCAAGAATACGCAGGCTCGGAACTGTGTTATTTAACTGATCGACGCGGAAATCCACATAAATGACCGGAATATGCGCCTGAGTCAGCTGGGCGAGGAAGCTGTCGTGGTTGCTCTCCTTTTTGGCATAAATCGGGAGGATGACCAGATCCGGGCGCAGGGCGATAACTTTCTCAACGCTTATCTGCGAGAAGTTATTATTGCCAATGATCGGAATATCTTTAATTTGCGGGAACGCCGCGCTATAGCGGTTCCACGTCTGCGGGTCGAGGCGCTTTAAATCCGCAGGCCAGCCGACGATGCGTTTAGCCGGGTTGCCGTCCTCAACCAGCGCCAGGGTATAGATCATGCGGCTTTCGCCGACCACCAGGCGCTGCGGATTGTCCGGCACGTCGACTTTACGCTGGAGAATATCGGTTATGGTTTTGGCCTGAGCGCCGGCACTGAGTGCCAGCAGGGCCGCAAGTAATAGCGACTTTTTCATCTCAGAAATCCACGCTTGCGGACAGGTATACGGTGCGAGGTTCGCCTTCAATCACGCGCAGGTTACCGGCGCTTGATTCGTAATATTCCCGGTCAAACAGGTTTTTTACGTTCAGTTTCAGCTCGGTGTTTTTGCCAATAAGCTTGCTGTCCCACGCGATAAACGCATCGGCCACGGTATAGGAAGGCATGGTGAAGCTGTTTTCCGGATCGCCCGCACGGCTTCCCACGTAACGTCCGCCGCCGCCCAGACGCAGTTCACCCGGCAACCAGGAGAAGCGCAGGGTGTGGCTGAGGTAAAGGCCGCCCATAGTCGTTGGGGCATTTACCAGGCGATTTCCGACGTTGATTGGGTTAACGTTATCTTCGACGATCTCGGTTTTGTCGTAGCTGTAGTTGGCCGTCAGGTTCCAGTCCTGTGCAATTTCACCGTTCAGCTCAAGTTCTGCGCCGGTGGAGCGGGCTTTTGGAATGTTACGAGTGACGCCGTTAATAAACACCGACATATCTTTCTCGTCGATGCGATAAAGCGCCAGGCTGCTGCTCAGATGCGGCATCATCTGCCACTTCGCGCCAACTTCCCAGGTGGTGCCTTTCTCGGTTGAGGCCACGTTGCCGTTATCATCGGTCTGCGTCGAAGGGGTGAACGACTTGCTGTAGCTACCGTAAAGCGACACATCAGGTATGACTTTGTACACCAGGCCCAGCTGAGGCAGGAAGGCATTGCCTCTGTCCTCGAGGGTAGTTTGAGGTTTTACCCAACCCGAACTTGAGGTTTGAGTGTAGCGCTGGAGGCGGCCGCCGAGCACCGCAATCCACTGCTCGGTCAGGTGGATGCTGTCTTTGGCAAACAGCGAGCGGCTATAGAGATTGGTGCGCAAGTTGCTGTTGGAGTCATTATATGTGCTGCTGCCAACGATCGGCGCTTCCCCGTAAACCGGGCTGTTCATATTGAAGGTTTTCGACACCTTGCCGCGGTACGAATACTTCTTGTAGGTTTCGTTCTGCTCGTAGTCCGCGCCGAGGGTGATGTCATGCGTCATACCCAGCAGTTCCGGGCTGCCGCTGATGTCCCAGGAAGCGTAATCGGTCTGGTGGTTAAAGCCCCGGTTGGCGTCGGCCCGGCGGGAAACAATCCCGGATTTAGGATCGACCGCGGTGGCGCGAACTTCGTTGCTGTCGTAGCGGCGCTGCATCCATGCGTAGTTGAGGTTGGTTTCCCATGTGTCGTCCAGCTTGTACGAATAGTTGGTTGTCAGGCGTTTGTTCTTGCCCCAGGCGTGGTTCGCGTAATCGTCGATGCGGCGGTTGTAGGGAATATCGAGCGGTTTGCCGTTGATGAATGCGGTACCGCGGTCATACGGAATATCGAACTTGTACTCCACGTAGCTGATATTGAACGAGGCTTTGTCCCCGTACCAGCTCAGGGAAGGGGCGATCAGCGTGTGCTCGTCGCTGCCGAAGTTGCGCCAGTAATCTTCGTGCTGGCGCTCCGCCACCAGGCGGAAGGCAAAACCATTGCCGAGCGGCCCGGTAACGTCAACCATACCGGAGCCCCCGCCGTTGCTGCTGCTCGTGCCGCTGACGTGGGTGTTCCAGCTGTACTGCGGTTTCTTGCTGACCAGGTTGATAACGCCGCCTGGGTTAAGAATGCCGTACAGCAGAGAGGCTGAGCCTTTCAGGACTTCAACGTGGTCGATGCTGGAGTCCATCGCCAGCCCCTGGTTGCTGCGCACGCCGTCGATAAACACCGAGCCGTCGCTATTGGAACCAAAGCCGCGCTTTACAAAGCCGTCTTCTATACCGCCCAGCGTGTTGCTCTGGGTTACGCCGCTGACAAACTTCATGGCGTCATTTAGCGAAGTGACATCGTAGTCATCAATAACCTGAGGCGTAACCACGCTGACGGACTGCGGAATTTCGCTGCGCGGCGTTTTGCTGCGCGAGGCGATGGACGATTCATCCTGGGTGTAGCTTGCCGGGGAACCGTCCGGGTTGGCGTTTGCCACCACCGTTAGCGTGTCTTCCTTCGGCTTGTCGGCGGCACTGGCCTGCCCGCCGATGACGAATGTTGCAAGAATGAGTAATTTTGAATTTAACAGCGCCTGGCGAACGAAAGTAGAAGCAAATGGAATGCGAGTCATGATGTTTATTGTCGATGCTGAAGCGATTTTATAATGGGAATTGAGATGATAATGACAATAATTAGCATTTACAATATTAACTCTGCTTACATAAGCACTGGTTTTATATACAAAATCCTGATGATTGGGAGGGAGATGATGCGAAGGATTCAGGCAACCGCGAGGAGAGTGCCTCGCGGTCTGAGAAGCAGAATTAGCCGACTTCCGGCAGCAGGCCGACGGTAATCAGGAACTGAATAACGATAACCGCAATACCGCAGGCAAAGACCAGGGCCAGTAAAGGTTTGCCGCCTGCCACGCGCCATTTTGCATCCGCGTGTTGTTTACGGCTCTGCCACACCAGCATGGACGGCACCAGCAGGGCAAGCACTGCCAGCGCCACGCCAGCATAGCCGAGCGCCATCACAAAGCCCTGTGGGTAGAACAAGGCGAACACCAGCGGTGGCAGGAATGTCATCAACCCGGTTTGCAGGCGGCCTGAGGCTTTGCGGTTGCGGGCAAATAAATCCCCAAGGTAGTCAAACAGCCCCAGAGAAACCCCGAGGAAAGAGGTTGCCAGCGCGAAATCGGCAAACAGATGAACCGCCAGCTCAACATGCGGCGTAGCCACAACCTGGCGCACAACCTGCAGGAAACCATTAAGACCCGAGTGTTCGGCCATCAGCCCGGTAAATGTGGCGGAATCAATCGCGCCAAGGGTAGCAAGCTGCCAGAAAATATAGGCCACCAGCGGAATGGCGCTGCCGACGATAAAGACCCAGCGCAGTTTGCGAATGTTGCCATTCATATAGCTGACAATGCTCGGCACGCTGCCGTGGAAGCCGAACGAAGTAAAAATCACCGGAATGGCGGAAAGTGCCAGTCCCTTTTCAATCGGCAGGGTTAACAGGTTGGTGTGGTGAATATGCGGCATCATCAGCGTCAGCATCACGACCAGCAGGACAATTTTTGCAGTAAAGAGCACGCGGTTGAACATATCCACCATGTGCGTGCCGATACAGACAATAGCCCCGGCAACCACGGTAAACAGCAGCACGCCTGAAGTTGCTGAAATGGAGGTTGAAAGCCACTGGCTGAGGCTGGCGGCCAGCAGTTCACCTGCGCCGCTGATGTAGGCGGCGGTCAGGGCGTACATCAGGAACAGCATGCTAAATCCGGTGAGCCACTGCCCCGGGCGGCCAAGATAACGCCGGGCGAGGGTGCCCAGGCCGGTGTCGGCGGAGACGTGCTGGTAGACTTCAACCAGCAGCAGCGCGGTGTAACACATCAACCCCCAGAGGCCGGCGAGCATCAGCAGGGTGACGCCGAAGCCCACCCCGGCGGAAGCCAGCGGCATCGCCAGCATTCCTGCGCCAATTGTGGTTCCCGCCACGATAAAAACACTGCCAAGAGTCCTGTTCTTCACGCTTCCCTCTGAATTTACGAATAGTTGTATGCAATTATGCCGCGCAGGGTAAGGGAAAAGTACGAGGGCGTCAAATGAGGGTTACGGGTGGTGTACATTTATATTTACATATTTAGGATTGATAAGAAGTGACGCCGTCACGTAATAAAATTAAACCATTGAATACTTGCCAGATGAGGGCGCGTTAAGGCTTTATTAATATAAATAGTAATAATAACTAATCTCTTTCTCATGGAGAGCATCAATGAAAGCAAGTTTTGTTATGACAGGGTTACTGCTGGCTTCGGCGGGCTGCGGCGCAACGACTTATCCCATCACCGTTACCGATATGGATAACCAGCGCATCACTATCCAAAAAGAACCACAGCACATTATTTTGCAGGATGGCCGAGATATTCTTTCGCTGGCGCTGCTGGACAGGGAAGACCCGTTCAAACGCGTGGTGGCGTGGAATAACCTGCCGAAAAAACAGGATACTCAGACCTGGAATGTGCTGAAGGGTAAATGGCCGGAAGCAAGCAAAATTATCGATATGGGCTTTAGCGATCAGGGAGAAGTGAACCTTGAAAGCGTGCTGGCGCAGCAGCCTGACATGATGATTGCGCAATTGCGGGCTAAACCTGCGCTCGAGCAGACCGGTGTAATCAAATCGCTGAAAAAACTCAATATCCCTGTAGTATTCGTTGATTACGAGCTGCACCCTGTGGAAAACACCGCTAACAGCGTGACGCTGTTAGGCACGGTGCTTAACCAGGAAAAACGCGCCAAAGAGTATGCCGACTTTTATCAGCAGCATCTGACTACTATCCAGAAGGTCGCTGCCGGGGTGAAAAACAAGCCAACGGTCTTTATTGAACCGATTGCCGGGAACAGCGAAAACTGCTGCTTCACCCACGGACATAACGGCTGGGGAGCACTGGTTGAGGCCGTCGGCGGCAAAAACATCGGTTCCACTCTGCTGCCTGGCAGCGCCGGTTTTGTGCCAATGGAGCAGATTATTGCCATGAAACCGGACGTTTATATTATGTCCGGCTCTAAACGTCCTAACCCGAGCGTTTTGCCGTTTGGCTATGGCAGCAACGAACAGGAAGTAAGTGTCGCTCTTAATAAACTGTTGGCACGGCCGACTTTCCAGAGCATTGAGCCGGTGAAAGAAGGGAAGGTTTATGGCGTTTATCACCACTTCTATAATCATCCGTACAATATTATCGGTATGGAAATCCTCGCCAAAGATCTATATCCGCAGCAGTTAAAAGATCTCGACCCGACCGCGGATTATCACCAAATCATTACCCGCTTCACCCAGCTGCCGGACGACCCGATATTGCTGAGCTACTCGCTAAGCAAAAATTAATATACGCTACGCTGTAATTCAGTCCCGAAAGCCAAATATTTGGTAAGTAGGGGTTGTTTTCAATCTGCAGCCATTTCTTTCGATTCATCACGGTAATGATTTTTACATATAATCAACGTATTGGTTGAAAAATTCCTCATGTGAACAATATCTCAACAAGAGTTATTTTACTGCTTCATAATAAGCTCTCCATATAATAAAGGCTTGTTAAGATTACGCACCGTAGAAGGTACTATGATTGGTTACTGTTAACCCTGAGAGGATTGATTTAAAAATAATGGAATGCAAATGATTATATATTAAAGAGAAATATATGGCGTATTTATTCCTTACTCTGGCGGCCATTTTCCGGGGCGGTAACTATGTGGTTGGCCATATGCTGGTACAGCACATTGATCCCTATACCTTAAGCCTGATCCGTTGGGGAGGGAATAGGAATGTTATATCTTATTTTATTCCCATCGTGGCTCTCATATGTTTTTTGGAACAAAGGTGTGGCGCTTATCGGTACAACCCGAAGTGAAATATATACTCATCTGATCCCTGTATCAGGCGGTCTTATGGGAATATTGTTCCTCGGCGATAGTCTGAAAGCACATCACATGATTACTTTAGTGTTGATTATCTTTGGGATCGCTTGTTGTTCGACCAGAAAATAGCATGTATTAATTGGATCTTATATTTTACGGTTAAAATCATCCAATAAAAAACCCGCCGGAATGAAAGGCGGGTTTTAGCAGTTCACTGCCGATTAAATCGAAGTACGGCGATAGTCGCGGTATTCCGGCAGCCAGAAGTTATCGTCAATTGCCTGCTTCAGCGCTTCGGCAGAGGTGACAACCGCCACGCCTTGCTGCTGGGCAATTTTCGCTACCGCAAAGGCGATATCGCGAGATACTTTCTGAATATCTTTCAGCTCAGGCAACACCATACCTTCACCGTTTTGCAGCAGAGGAGAGTGCTGCGCCAGCGATTCGCTCGCCGCCATCAGCATCTCATCGGTAATGCGTGACGCGCCTGAAGCAATCACCCCGAGGCCGATGCCAGGGAAGATGTAGGCGTTGTTACACTGGGCGATCGGGAAAGTTTTATCCTTCCAGACAACCGGTGCAAACGGGCTACCGGTTGCAACCAGAGCGTTGCCGTCGGTCCAGGTAATGATGTCCTGTGGCGTGGCTTCCACGCGTGAAGTTGGGTTAGACAGCGGCATCACGATAGGGCGCGGGCAGTGCTTGTGCATTTCACGGATAATTTCTTCGGTGAACAGGCCGGTCTGGCCGGAAACGCCAATCAGAATATTCGGTTTAGCATTGCGCACGACATCCATCAGCGAAATAGCTTCGCTCTCGAGATCCCAGTCAGCCAGGTGCTCACGGTTTTGCACCAGTTTGGTCTGGAACGACAGCAGGTTAGGCATGTTGTCTGTCAGCAGGCCAAAACGGTCAACCATAAATACATTGCTGCGGGCGGCTTCTTCGCTCAGGCCTTCACGCTGCATCTGGGCGATGATTTGCTCGGCAATACCGCAGCCTGCGGAACCTGCGCCAAGGAACACGATTTTCTGCTGATTAAGCTGGCTGCCAGCCGCGCGGCTAGCGGCGATCAGCGTGCCAACGGTAACAGCAGCGGTGCCCTGAATATCATCGTTAAACGAGCAGATCTCATCCCGGTAACGAGTCAGCAGCGGCATGGCGTTTTTCTGCGCGAAATCTTCGAACTGCAACAGCACATCCGGCCAGCGGTGGCGCACGGCCTGAATAAACTCATCAACGAACTCGTAGTATTCGTCGCCGGTAATACGCGGATGGCGAGAACCCATATACAGAGGATCGTTGAGCAACTGCTGGTTGTTGGTGCCGACATCCAGCACGACCGGCAGGGTATAAGCCGGGCTAATGCCGCCGCACGCGGTGTAGAGCGAGAGTTTGCCGATAGGAATACCCATCCCGCCGATGCCCTGGTCGCCCAGGCCAAGAATACGTTCGCCGTCGGTCACCACGATGACTTTAATGTTGTGGTTCGGCACATTCTGCAGAATATCGTCCATATGGTGACGATTTTCATAATTGATAAACACGCCGCGGGAGCGACGGTAAATTTCGGAGAAACGCTCACACGCCGCGCCAACGGTCGGGGTGTAAATCACCGGCATCATCTCTTCGAGATGGTTCTCTACCAGGCGATAGAACAGCGTTTCGTTAGTGTCCTGGATATTACGCAGGTAGATATGCTTATCAATTTCGGTCTTGAAGCCTTGGTACTGGATCCAGGCGCGTTCGGCCTGCTCTTCAATGGTTTCAACAACGGCAGGCAGCAGCCCGAGCAGGTTGAAGTTACGGCGCTCTTCAATGTTAAAAGCGCTGCCTTTGTTGAGTAGGGGGAATTCGAGTAAAACGGGTCCGGCGTAAGGGATATAAAGCGAGCGATGTTTTTTTGGTTTGATGTCCATGTGCATACTCTTTTTTTCGACGTAATGTCTTGCCGTAAGGCTCATTCGGTGAGTTGTCGCGCGATATTATGGCACAGCGGTACCGCATCTGACACAGCCTGTCCAAGAACTTTGGTTACACAAGTCCTCAAATCATCAGGAATTTTGTTTCTGAGCGTAATCAGAGTGTGCTTAAATAGCTAAAACAGTTTAGCAATATTTAGCTTACAGATGGAGGAACCATGAGCGCACATGTTTGGGTGCTGGGCGATGCGGTTGTTGACCTGCTGCCGGACGGCAACGGAAGATTATTACAATGCCCCGGTGGCGCACCGGCTAACGTAGCGGTGGGTATTGCTCGCCTCGGCGGCAGCAGCGGATTTATTGGCCGCGTGGGCGACGATCCCTTCGGTCGTTTTATGAGGAAAACGCTGGCGAGTGAGAAGGTCGATACAACGTTTATGCATGCCGATGCACAACATCGCACCTCAACCGTGGTTGTCAGTCTCGATGAGCAAGGCGAGCGTAGCTTCACCTTTATGGTCCGCCCGAGCGCCGATCTTTTCCTCGAACCTGCCGATTTGCCGCCGTTTAAACGCGGCCAGTGGCTGCACACCTGCTCTATAGCCCTGAGCGCGGAGCCGAGCAGGGCCACCACCTTTGGCGCAATGGAACAGATAAAAAAGGCCGCGGGCAAAGTCAGCTTCGACCCCAATATTCGCCCCGATCTTTGGCACGATAGCGCCGAGCTACAGGCGTGCCTCACCCGCGCGCTGCTGCTGGCAGACGTGGTTAAGCTGTCCGTAGAGGAACTGGTGTTCATCAGCGGGCAGGCTGACCTGCGGGCGGGCATTGAAAAGCTGGCGAGCCGCTACAACACGGAACTGCTGCTGGTCACCCTGGGTAAAGAGGGCGTAATGGCCAGTTATCGGGGAGAAGTTCATCACTTCGCCGCCCGGCCAGTGGTTTGCGTGGATACCACCGGTGCGGGCGACGCATTCGTGGGCGGGTTGCTGAACGCGCTGGCTGCCAGGGGAATGCCGGAAAACACCGGGCAGCTTGCGCAGACCATTGAGCTTGCCCAGCTATGCGGCGCGCTGGCGACCACAGCCAAAGGCGCAATGACGGCGCTTCCTCACCGCGAAGAGGTTGAGAAACTGCTGTAAATATATTCTGTTTGTCGTGTTTGTCACATTTACTAAATCGGTTTAGCAAAATTCATTGATCCGCCTCTTTATGCTTGGTTAAGATTTTTCAACTAAACCGGTTTAGCAAAATTACAAATGGCACCAGCCTCTCAGGGAAACGACAAACATGTACCAGAAAAGCAAACTGGCGGTGATGATAGCGCTGCTTATTGGAACGGCCTCCGCCCAGGCTACTACGGACTTAAACACCATTGAATCCCGTCTTGCCGCGCTGGAACAGCGTTTGCAGGATGCGGAAAGCAGGGCACAGGCGGCAGAGAGCCGCGCTGCGATAGCGGAGAAAAAGGCGCAGCAGCTTGCAGCCCGGCAGCAGCAAACCCAGGCTTCCACAGAGGAGGTTGCTCAACGCACCGCAAAGCTTGAAAGCAAGGCCGATAAGGCGAGTGGCTTTGAGTTTCATGGCTATGCGCGTTCCGGGCTGCTGATGAACGACTCTGCCTCCAGTAGTAAAAGCGGGCCTTATTTGACTCCGGCAGGAGAAACCGGCGGCGCAATTGGCCGCCTGGGTAATGAGGCCGATACTTACGTCGAGCTGAATCTTGAGCATCACCAAACGCTGGATAATGGCGCGACTACGCGCTTTAAGGCGATGCTGGCAGACGGGCAAAAAACCTATAACGACTGGTCGGCGGACTCGAGCGATCTCAATATTCGCCAGGCCTTTGCGGAGTTGGGAAACCTGCCGGGGCTGGACGGGCCGCTGAAGGGCAGCACCTGGTGGGCGGGTAAACGCTTCGACCGCGATAATTTCGATATCCACTGGCTGGACTCCGACGTGGTGTTTCTTGCCGGGACCGGCGGCGGTGTGTATGACGTGAAGTGGAACGACAGCCTGCGTAGTAACTTTGCTGTATATGGCCGCAACTTCGGCAGTCTCGAAGATACGGGCAATACCGTTCAAAACTACATGCTAACCATGAATCACTTTGCCGGACCGTTCCAGCTGATGGTCACCGGGTTGCGCGCTAAAGATAACGACGACCGCAAAGACGCCAGCGGCGAACTTATTCAGAAAGAGGCGGCTAATAACGGTGTGCACACTTTGCTTGGCCTACATAACGAAAGCTTCTACGGACTGCGTGACGGCACGGCTAAAACCGCGCTGCTTTACGGGCATGGACTTGGGGCTGAAGTTAAAGGCATTGGCTCAGACGGCGCGCTATTGTCTGAGGCAAATACCTGGCGGTTTGCAAGCTTTGGCGTAACGCCAATCGGTAACGGGTGGCATATCGCTCCGGCGCTGCTGGCGCAAAGCAGTAAAGACCGCTATGTGAAAGGCGACAGCTATCAGTGGGCAACCCTGAATGCCCGCCTGATAAAAGAAGTGACCCAGAACTTTGCCCTGGCTTTCGAAGGCAGCTATCAGTATATGGACTTAAAGCCCGAGGGCTATAAGGAGCGCAATGCGGTTAACGGCAGCTTCTACAAGCTGACCTTCGCACCGACCCTGAAAGCAGGCAGCATCGGGGATTTCTTCAGCCGCCCTGAGCTGCGCCTGTTTGCCACCTGGATGGACTGGAGCAGCAAGCTGGACAACTACGCCAGCAACGACGCCTTCGGCAGCAGCGGCTTTAACGCCGGTGGGGAATGGAACTTTGGCGTGCAGATGGAAACCTGGTTTTAACCCATCTACCTCCCGCTGCGGCGGGAGAGTCGATTAATAACAATAAAGTTTTAGAGGTTACTATGGATTTCAAGAAAATTGCCCACGAGCTTTTACCGCTTTTGGGAGGCAAGGAGAATATCGGCAGTGCGGCCCACTGTGCCACTCGTCTGCGCCTGGTTCTGGTGGATGATTCACTGGCCGACCAGCAGGCAATAGGAAAAGTAGAAGGGGTAAAAGGCTGCTTCCGCAATGCCGGCCAGATGCAGATTATCTTTGGTACCGGGGTAGTGAATAAGGTGTATGCAGCCTTTATCGAAACCGCCGGTATTGCCGAATCCAGTAAATCCGAAGCGGCTAATCTTGCGGCTAAAAAACTGAACCCGTTCCAGCGTATAGCGCGCCTGCTGTCGAATATCTTTGTACCTATCATCCCGGCCATTGTTGCCTCCGGTTTGCTGATGGGGCTGCTTGGGATGGTTAAAACCTACGGCTGGGCCAACCCGGAAAATGCGCTGTATATCATGCTGGATATGTGCAGCTCGGCGGCATTTATTATCTTACCGATCCTGATCGGTTTTACCGCCGCGAGGGAATTTGGCGGCAACCCGTATCTCGGGGCAACCCTGGGCGGCATTCTTACCCATCCCGCGTTAACCAACGCCTGGGGCGTTGCCGCCGGGTTCCACACCATGAACTTCTTCGGGCTGGAAGTGGCGATGATTGGCTACCAGGGCACGGTGTTCCCGGTGCTGCTGGCGGTGTGGTTTATGAGTATTGTTGAAAAACAGCTGCGCCGCGTGATTCCGGACGCGCTGGATCTTATTCTGACGCCTTTCCTCACCGTTATTATTTCCGGCTTTATCGCACTATTGATTATTGGTCCGGCCGGGCGAGCGCTTGGCGACGGAATTTCTCTGGTGCTCAGCACTCTGATTGCTCACGCGGGCTGGCTGGCAGGGTTACTGTTCGGCGGGCTTTACTCGGTTATCGTGATAACCGGCATCCACCATAGCTTCCACGCTATCGAAGCGGGTCTGCTGGGGAATCCATCTATTGGCGTAAACTTCCTGCTGCCTATCTGGGCGATGGCCAACGTAGCGCAGGGCGGTGCCTGCCTGGCGGTTTGGTTTAAAACCAAAGACGTAAAAATTAAGGCTATTACGCTGCCTTCCGCGTTTTCGGCGATGCTGGGAATAACCGAAGCCGCTATCTTTGGCATCAACCTGCGCTTTGTTAAACCGTTTATTGCTGCGCTTATCGGCGGTGCGGCGGGCGGAGCCTGGGTCGTTTCGGTTCACGTTTATATGACGGCGGTTGGCTTAACCGCGCTGCCCGGTATGGCAATTGTTCAGGCAAGCTCGCTGCTTAACTACATCATCGGGATGGCTATCGCCTTTGGCGTGGCGTTTATCATTTCACTGCTGCTGAAGTACAACACGGACTCTGAATAATGACGCAATCCTCCAGCATGCCTGCCATTTTGCAGGCCGTAATGAAAGGGCAAACGCGTGCGCTGCGGGACGAGCACTATCCGCGCTGGCACCACGCGCCGGTAACCGGGCTGATGAATGACCCGAACGGATTTGTGTGGTTTTCCGGGCGCTGGCATCTGTTTTACCAGTGGAACCCGCTGGCCCCCGATCATAAATACAAATGCTGGGGGCACTGGAGCTCGGCTGATTTACTGCACTGGCGGCACGAACCTTTGGCGCTGATGCCGGGTCAAGATTACGACCGCAACGGCTGCTATTCCGGCAGCGCGGTTGATAATAAGGGCAGGCTTACGCTCTGCTACACCGGAAACGTGAAATTTGATGACGGCGGACGCACCGCCTGGCAGTGCCTGGCCGTTGAAAATGAGCGCGGTGAGTTTGATAAAATTGGCCCGGTGCTGGCCCTGCCCGAAGGCTATACCGGCCACGTTCGTGACCCGAAAGTGTGGCAGCATAACGGGCGCTGGTACATGGTGCTGGGCGCGCAGGACCAGGACAAACGGGGAAAAGTGTTACTCTTCTCATCGCCTGACCTGCACGCCTGGGAGTCTGAAGGGGAAATCGCCGGGAACGGCATTAACGGCCTCGACGATGCGGGTTACATGTGGGAATGCCCGGACCTGTTTGAGCTTGGCGGCAGGCATGTATTGATCTGCTGCCCCCAGGGCATCGCCCGCGAGTCGGAGCGCTTTCTTAATGTTTACCCCGCGACCTGTTTAATCGGCGACTTTGATTACGCAACCGCGAGCTTCAGGCACGGGGAGCTAAACGAATTAGATGCCGGTTTTGAATTCTATGCGCCACAAACGGCGCAGGCACCGGACGGCCGTCGCCTACTGGTTGGCTGGATGGGCGTGCCGGACGGGGAGGAGATGTTGCAGCCAACGCTGGCCAACGGCTGGATCCATCAGATGACCTGCCTGAGAGAACTTACGCTACAAAACGGGAGGCTGTACCAGCGGCCCATCGCCGAGCTGGCGGCTCTACGTGAAGAAGAGCAGTTTTGGCAAGGTATTGCAGGTGAAGCGCCATCCCTCGATGCGCTACGGCTGGAGCTGCTGGTAGACATATGCGGGAGCCTGGATATGGATTTTGGCGGGGCTTTAAAGCTGAGCATCAACGAGCAGGGGGTGACGCTGCAACGACGCAGCCTCGCTTCCGGCGAGTGGCTTTCTCGCTACTGGAAAGGAACCGTCTCATCTCTACAAGTTCTTTGTGACAGCTCCAGCGTCGAAATTTTTATCAATCAGGGTGAAGGCGTGATGAGTAACCGCTATTTTCCGCAGCATCCATCACGGGTCTGTTTCAGCGGTGCGTCTGAAGTCACGTTGCGCTACTGGTCGCTGCGTTCCGCCATGGTAGAATAGCGGTTTGGATTAACTGCCACGGTTGCGCTGTGAAAAAAAACAAACGCGTCACGATTAAAGATATTGCTGAACTGGCGGGCGTCTCAAAGGCTACCGCCAGCCTGGTATTAAATGGGCGAGGCAAGGAGCTGCGGGTGGCTCAGGTAACCCGTGAACGCGTCATGACTATTGCGCAACAACAACATTACCAGCCGAGCATTCACGCGCGTTCCCTGCGCGACGACCGTAGCCACACCATTGGCCTGGTGGTGCCTGAGATAACCAACTACGGTTTTGCTGTTTTCTCCCACGAGCTTGAAATGCTGTGCCGCGAGGCAGGCGTGCAGCTGCTTATCTCCTGTACTGATGAAAACCCAGGTCAGGAAAACATGGTGGTCAGTAATATGATTGCCCGCCAGGTTGACGGCCTGATTGTGGCTTCCAGTATGCTGACGGCGGCGGACTACCATAAGCTGAGCGAGCAGCTGCCGGTTGTGCTGTTTGACCGCCATATGAACGACAGCGCGCTGCCGCTGGTTATCACCGACTCAATCCAGCCAACCGCCGACCTGATTGAGCCAATCGCCAGAGCGCATAGCGATGAAATCTATTTTCTTGGCGGGCAGCCGCGCCTCTCGCCAACCCGCGACCGCCTTGAGGGATTCACTCAGGGGCTGGCCCGCGCGGGCGTAACGCTACGCCCGGAATGGATAATTCACGGCAACTATCATCCCAGCTCGGGTTATGAACAGTTTGCGGCGCTTTGCGCGCAGCTTGGCAGGCCGCCAAAAGCGTTATTCACCGCGGCATGTGGCCTGCTTGAAGGGGTGCTGCGCTATATGAGTCAGCATAATTTGCTGGACAGCGACATCCATCTGGCAAGCTTCGACGACCATTACCTGTATGACTCTCTCTCGGTTCGCATCGATACTATTCAGCAGGATAATCGCCAGCTCGCTTTCCACTGCTATGACCTGATTAGCCAGCTTATCGAGGGGGCATCGCCGCAGCCCCTCCAGCGTTATCTGCCAGCTAAGCTGCTTCGTCGGCGCAAATAGCTACCGTTTTGAGTCGGGAAACCGCAGGCCAAAAGTAGTGACACCGTCACGGCTTTCAACCCAGCAGCGCCCCTGATGCAGCAGCATGATCGAATTCACGATAGACAGCCCGAGGCCGCTGGAGTGCGCCGAGTCGTTACGGGACGGGTCGGCGCGGTAAAAGCGGTCGAAGATGCGTTCCTGGTGTGATGGGGTGATAGTTTCCCCGTGGTTGGTGACAAGAATTTCCATTCCCTCTGCCGTGGATGTGGCGCTAATTTCAATCTGGCTTTCCGGGCTGGCGTAGCGCACCGCGTTGGAAAGCAGGTTGGCCAGCGCTCTGCGCAGCAGCAGGGCATCGGCGTATACCAGCCCGTTGCCGCGGGTCTGAATCGTCACTTCCCGGTCGGCGGCGAGATCTTCAAAGTATTCGCAAATGCGGCCAATTTCGTCGCTTACGTCGATATTACCACGCTCAATTTCCTGGTCGGGCTGTTCCGCCTGAGCCAGAAACAGCATGTTGTCAATCATCCGCGACATGCGCTGCAACTCTTCAAAATTTGAGCCGAGCAGCCGCCGGTAATAGTCATTATCACGCGCGGCTCCCAGGCCAACTTCTGTTTGCCCCAGCAGAGTGGTTATCGGCGTTCGGAGATCGTGAGCCATATCGGCGCTGACCTGTTTTAACTGCTGGAATCCACGCTCGAGCCGCGCAAGCATGGCATTAAACTGGTCGATAAGCGTGTCCAGTTCGGGCGGGAGATCGTCTTTGTTCAGGCGTGAGGAGAGCGTTCCGGTCCCGATCTGCGCCGTTCGCTCGGCAAGTCTGCGCAGCGGCGAAACGCCGCGGCGTGCAAAAATCACCGCCAGCACCACGGAGATCGCCGCCATCATCGAGGCAAAAAGAATAATTTTATTGCGATACTCTTCAAGAATATGGGTGCGGTCGGCCAGCACTCTGGCTGACAGGATCTCCAGCGGCGGCAGATTATTGGCCGACGGACTAACGGCCGCCATATAAACCATCGGCGTGCCGTCCTGGGTATTGGCATGATGCACCGCCTCAAGCGTCAGCCGCTGGTTAGCGGGTACGGGAGTCACGGACGGGATATCGCGCTGCATCGGGTTCACTTCTAATAACGTCGCGCCGCCAACGTAGCGAACCACCAGCAGCGACTCGGTATTCCCGAGCATATTGGCAAACAGGTGCGGCTTTTCACGGATCAGTTGCTGAGCATCAAGGTCGCGCAGCAGCGTACTAATCTGGTCAACGCGGGAAACCAGCGCCGCATCGTCACGAATCGATAGCTGCTGGCGAAGCGCGTAATACAGCGCGCCGCCCATCACGGTGAAGGCAACAAAAGAGAAAGCCGCCAGCAGCACCGCAAGGCGAAAAGTGAGAGAAGCACGCCTCATGATTCTGTCTCACAGCGGTAGCCCACGCCGTGAACCGTGTGGATCAGTCGCAGGGGGAAAGGATCGTCCACTTTTTGCCGCAGCCTGCGTACCGCCACGTCAACCACGTTGGTGTCGCTATCGAAGTTCATATCCCAGACTCGGGAGGCCAGGAACGTGCGGGACAGCACCTGGCCCGGATGCTGTAGGAAACAGACCAGCAGCTTAAATTCTTTATTGGTCAGGGTGATGCGTTTGCCCGCGCGTTCGCAGCGAAACTTAGCCACATCTACCGTTAAATCGGCAAGTGACAACACCTCTTCAGACTCGGCGGCCGGTAAACCGCGGCGCAGAATAATGCGAATTCTTGCCAGCAGTTCGGCAAATGAAAAGGGTTTAACCAGATACTCGTCGGCCCCCAGACCCAGCCCGCGAAGGCGGTCTTCCAGCGTGCCTCGTGCGCTGAGGAACAGCACCGGCGTCTGGCTGTGGGCGCGCAGGCGCTCCATCACCGTCCAGCCGTTCATTTCCGGCAGCATCACGTCGAGCAAAATAAGATCGTAGGCCGATTCGCGCGCCAGGTGCAGGCCATCGATCCCGTTAGCGGCCCAGTCGGCGGTATAGCCCGCTTCATTAAGCCCGCTGACCAGATAGGCTGCGGTTTTAGCTTCGTCTTCAATTATGAGGATTTTCAAGCGGCGGCAATCCCGTAATAAGGAGAGAAAAGGGCGTGGAGACCGCCCCAATCCCGAGATTATAACTTAGTAGCCCGGTACGTGTGCGGCTTTCATAATCATGCTGGCGACTGCTTCCGGCTGGGAAATCAGCGACACATGGCTGGACTTCAGCTCGATGGTTTGGGCATGCATGCGCTTAGCCATAAAACGTTCCAGATCCGGGTTAATAGTGCGGTCTTCGGTGGACACCGCGTACCAGGTTGGTTTGTCATGCCAGGCGGCAACGGTGGTTTTTGCCATGGTGACTGCCTTGCCCATCGGCTGCTGTACCGCGTAGTAAGACTCAGCTTCTTTCTCCGGCAGGTCGCCAGCGAAATCGTGAATGAAGGCTGATTCAGACAACGCGCCATAGCCGTCGTCATTCCACTTCAGGCCCGCCGAAGCTGGAGCCGCTGGATATTTTTTAGTGAGCGCCGGGTAATCTTCCCCTGCGTCAGGGGCGCGGGCGGCAATATAAACCAGGCCTTTCACTTCCGGCTCGTCGCCTGCCTGGCTGATGACCATGCCGCCGTAAGAATGGGCAACCAGAATGACCGGGCCATTTTGCTGCGCGAGGGCGCGTTTTACCGCCGCTACGTCGTTATCCAGGGAGGTGGTTGGGTTCTGCACCGCCGTGACGTGCAGCCCTTTGGCCTGCAACAGCGGGATGATCTTGCCCCAGCTTGAGCCGTCGGCAAACAGGCCGTGTACCAGAACGATGTTTTTCACTTCCTGGGATGTTGCCGTGTCGGCATGTGCGGCGGTGGCGCTAAGAGCGGCCAGGACAAGGGAAGCGATGGTAGAGAGATGACGCAGTTTCATGTTCAATCCTCGGGGTTCAACAAAGGGGTTCATGAGCCAATGTAGCCGCCGAAGGCCAACAAACTGCTGACGGGGAAATGACAAAAAAATGACAAGCCAGGCGCGTTAAAACCTTGCCTGGCCGGGTACTAAGATTTAATTTTTGTAGTGCAGTTTATATAATGACGTAGTGATAAACAGACGTTCGCGCTCGGCGACAGAGATATTTGCCTTATAAAAAGGGTTGCCAATGTTCTCAAATAATTTGCCAGAGCGTTTCTCATAAACCTTCACATCTTTTAATGCGGCTTTTATATCACCTCTCGCAGTGTTTTTAATTAATTTCCTGGCGCTTGACTCTGTTTTTTCATACATCCTTTCAACTTTGATGCCCTTTGCATTTGCATCATTCTTAACGCTTTTCAGAGCCAACATCATATTTTTTGCAGAGGCTGATATTTTTGATTCAGTCTCAGACAAAACTTTGTGTACAGGGGCGGAACGAAAAATGCCGATGATATCCATATCGCAAATCCTCAATGAAGAAAACATTGTGATATATAACATTTGTTTACCGGCTAGCGATTTAACAAAACGCTGATTATTTAAATCTTTACGATGTCTGTTTACCTTCCCGGCTAATAACTACAGCCAGCAGTCCGGCCAGCGCGAAAGCGGCGGCCACGTAAGGAATAGGGCGGATCCCGGTAAGGTTTATCATCAATCCGCCAATCAGCGAACCGAGGCCAATAGCGGCGTTAAACACCGACACGTTGACTGATGTTGCCGCATCCGCGCCGCCTTCCAGGCGTGATGCCTCTTTAAACACCAGGGTTTGCAGCAGCACCGGCAGGGCGCCATATGCCGCTCCCCAAAACGCGATAGTAATAAAAATTGCCGTATGGCTGGCAGCGGCCATATTCAGGCAGGCAAGACTTGCCGCGAACAACAGCGCGACGATGCCAAGGCTTGTTCGAGGCGAGCGGGCGGCAAAGGGGCCAATGGCAAAATTAGTTATCACGCCGGCGGCTCCGTAGACCAGCAGCAACATGCTGATTTGCCCTCCGCTTTGCCCGGCCATCTGCTCAAGAAAGGGCGCGATATAGGTGTAGGCGAGAAAATTAGCGGTGACGACTAGCGCGGTAATACCAAAAACGGCCAGTAAAGCGCGGCTTTTAAATACGGCTAACATCGCCCCACGTTTTGCTGATTTTGCTATACGTACCGCAGGAACTGACCAGACAATAAGGGTAAACACCACCAGGCAGAGGAAGCAGAGCGCGGCAAACACCGCTCGCCAGTCGTAGAGTTCACCCAGCATTGTGCCTGCCGGTACGCCAAGCACCGTAGCCAGAGAAACGCCCCCAAACACTACCGAAGTAGCTTTAACCGCATTGCGTGATGCAACCAAATGGACCGCGGTGACAACGGCGGTAGACCAGAAGACGCCGATGGCCGCCGCTATCAGAATGCGGCCAATAAACACCACGAAGTAATCTACGGCCAGATAGGTTATCAAGTTACCGGCAAAGCAGGCGGCCAGCAGCCCGGCCATCAGCGCCTTGCGGTTAATGTGCCCGAGCAGGCCGGTGAGCGGGGCGGCGGTTAATGCCACCATAAAGGCGAAAATTGTTACCAGATAACCGGCAACGCTAAGCGAAACGTTAAGCCCGGCGGCCATGCCGGGCAGCACGCCGACCGGCATCAGCTCGGTACTGACAAATGAAAAACAGCCGAGGCTAAGCGCCAGCACCGCAGCGATACTGCGTGAGCGGGAGATTTTCCCCGCATGATGATGTGCGTCTGAATGGGTATGGGAAGTACCTGATTGCATAAAAGCATCCTGAAAATGTGAGCGGGTCGAGATGACGAGAGAATTTTGCGGTTCCGACGTTCAGAATGCGATAGCATGAAAGACATAAGACTTATGATTAAGGCGCATCAATGAGGGTATTAAGTTCCCAACTGCTGGAAGGCGTGGATGTCATGGCGGCGGTCGTTGATACGCTGAGTTTTGGTGCAGCTGCCGAAGTGCTGGATATGTCCCAATCCGGCGTCAGCAGGGCGATTGCACGGCTTGAGGCCAGGTTGGGCATCCGGGTTTTTGAGCGCACTACGCGCTCCGTTCGGCTGACCGATGAAGGTCGGGAATTTTACCAGCAGGTGATGCCGCTTCTGGCCGAGCTTGCCGAAGTGACCGGCGGCGCAGCGGGCGATGCGCAAAAAATTCGTGGCCGCCTGCGCGTTAACGTCGATCCGCTGTTTGCAAGCCAGATCCTTGGGCCGAGGCTGGGCGCGTTTATGGATGCTCACCCAGAGCTGGAGATTGAGCTACGCAGCCGTGATGAGCTGGGCGACCTGATTTCTGAGGGTTTCGACCTGGCGCTTCGCTTCGGCCACCCACAGTCTTCTTCGCTGATAGCCAGAAAACTGTTCGAAACGCGTGTTATCGCTATGGCATCGCCTGATTATTTGCGCCGTTTTGGCACACCGCAAGAGCCGCAGGAGCTGGAAACAAACGCCCATCGCTGCATTCTGTTCCGGGAACCGACAACCGGAAAACCTTTCCGCTGGGAGTTTCATCGCAACAGGGAAAAACTGATGATCCAGCCCCAGGGGCGGCTCACGGTGAACGATGCCGAAACCGTGTTAAGTACCTGCCTTGCGGGGCTTGGCGTGGCGCAAATTTTTGAACTGGGGAGCGAGGAGTACATCGCTTCCGGGCGGCTGAAACCGCTGTTCCCGCTTTGGTCAGATCACCGCTTCCCCCTGTATGCATACTATCCTTCACGTCACCACGTTCCCGCCAAAACCCGCGCTTTGCTGGACTTTGTTAACGGGCTGGTGTCTTGATCAACTCTCCGCGACCCACAGCAGGGGAACAACCGGCAGGGCGAAGATAATCATGAAAATAACCGCTTCTTCACCCCATCCGTATCCCGCTTTAATTACGCCAAAGAGCATATTGACGGCGGCGATAGCGCACCACAGCACGGCGAAGCCTCGGGCGATAATTACCGGGGCGGGTGGGTAGACGGGCGTAAACAATCTGATAAGCAAATAGCAGGCGGCGGAGAGTAAAAAGCCGCTAAGTAAAAAAGTGAGTGTGCGCATAAAGAGTCTGCTTGATGCGGCCCCGGCGTCTTAAACAGTGGGGCCGCGATTATGGTTTAAACAGAAGCTGGCCGATGTGTTACCAGCAGATCCCCCAGACCTATGCGCTGTAAAAACTCTTTGCGAATGCGGTCCGCCACCGCATTGACTACCGCGGCACCGTCATCGGAAGGGTCAACGTGTACCCGGAACGGGCGCTTTCCGTAAGGCGCATTGACAATATCAACCATCGCGGCGGCAACATCTGCTACGTCAGCATCTTCCGGCTCGCAGGCGGCAAGCCCCTTCAAGGCTTCATCTTCCAGTCCGGCGGTTGGGCCTTGCCGGGTATACTCCAGTTCGCGCTCGCTATCAGCAGGTTTGCCGGAATGCAGGAAGTGATTGGTGCCTTTGGTAAACGCGCCGGGAACCAGAATCGAGCTTTCAATTCCCCAGCGGCTCAGCTCTGCGGCGTAGCTGACCGCCACGGCGTCCATAGCTGCTTTTGCGGCAAAGTAGGGCGCCAGATAAGGCGGGGTGCCGCCTCTGGTGCTGCTACTTCCCACCCACAGCAGCAGGCCGTTGCCCTGTTTACGCAACTGCGGCAGCGCGGCTCGGTTTACCCGCTGAGTGCCAAGCACGTTGATGTCATACAGCTGGCTAAACTGTTCCGGCAGGAAAGCTTCGGCCGGGCCGAAGGACATATGCCCGGCATTATGAACTACAACGTCCAGCCTGCCTTGTTCGGCAATAATATGCGCAACGGCTTCGTCCGCTGATGCCTGAGAAAGTACGTCCAGCTCAACGGCTCGTAGAGCAACTCCGTGCCGTTCGGCATATTCATTCAGGCTCTCAACCTGCGGGGCATTACGCCCGGCAGTGTCGCGCATGCTGGCGTAGACGATATGCCCGGCATGGGCCAGCGCACGGGCAGACAGTGCCCCAAAGCCGCTTGAGGCTCCGGTTATCAAAATGATCTGTTGCATGGTTCTCTCCTGTCAGGCAAAGCCGCCGTTTACGCGGATCACCTGGGAGTTAACCCAGCTGCCGTCCGGGCCTGCAAGCGTGGCGACCACGCTTGCAATTTCAGCAGGCTCGCCGATGCGCCCGAGCGGGGCCAGGCTGGCAATCGCCTGGATCTGTTCCGGCGTTTTACCGTTTAAGAACAGTTCAGTGCCGGTTGGCCCCGGAGCGACGGCGTTGACGGTGATATTGCGGCCACGCAGTTCGTTGGCCAGAACATGTACCAGGCCTTCAACGCCGGCTTTTGAGGCGATATAAGGGCCGTAAGCAGGGAAGGATTTAGCAATCACGCTGGTAGAAAGAGCGATTATGCGGCCGCCATCGGCAATGGATTCTGCGGCATTAGCCAGCACCATAAATGCGCCGCGCAGGTTGGTATTTATCACCTTGTCAAAATCGGCCAGGCCCGCCGGGGTAATTTTCACCATCGGCATCACGCCCGCGCTGTGAACCACTACGTCCAGGCGGCCATTAACAGCTTTCGCCTCGGCAAACAGGCGAGAAACGTCGGCTTCAGAAGAGACATCGGCCTGAATGGCTATCGCCTCGCCGCCATGAGACTGGATTGACTGCACCGTTTCGTCGGCGCTGGCCTTGTTGCCCGCATAGTTGACGATAACGGTAAAACCGTCGTGCGCCAGTCGTTCAGCAATAGCACGGCCAATACCGCGTGATGCGCCGGTGACCAGGGCTGTTTTGTTTGTTGTTGTCATCATGCTCTCCAGATAGGGTTCAAGATTCACCCGGGATGGGTGCGTGGGAGCCATTGTTAATGTTTTTGATTACGGGATAAATGGTGCTAATTTGATATGATAATTCCAATTTAGTTAATAATAGCGCATGGATAAATTCGACACCCTGCAACTGTTCACCCGCATTGTGGAGCTGGGCAGCTTCAGCCAGGCCGCCGATCAGCTTGGTATTCCAAGAGCGACGGCAAGCAATGCGATAAAAGAGCTGGAAAACGGACTCGGCTGCCGCCTGCTGGAAAGGACTACGCGCCATGTTCGTCCTTCGCAGGACGGCAAAGCCTATTATCAGCGCTGCGTATATATCCTTGCTGAACTCAACGAGGCGGAGGCGGCGCTGCGCCCGGTTGTGGCTAAACCACGCGGTATTCTGCGGGTTGACTTACAGGGTACGCATGCATCACAAATAGTCCTGCCGAAGCTGGATGAATTTCATCGCCGCTACCCGGATATCGAGCTGATTATCAGCAGCGGCGACAGGCTGGTTGATCTGGTGCGGGAGGGGATAGACTGCGTGGTGCGGGCCGGTAAATTGCAGGACTCCTCTCTGGTGGCGCGCCACCTCGCCGATCTCCCGCAGATAATCTGCGCCAGCCCGGATTATCTTGCCGCTTTCGGCTCTCCTGTTCACCCGGACGAGCTGGAATCCCACCAGTGCGTTAACTTTTTCTCGACCACCGGCGGAATCAACTATCCCATCGAGCTGATAGTGAATAACCAGAAACGGGCCTATTCGCCAAAAGGCTGGGTGACGGTCAACGAAGCGGAAAATTACGTTATCTGCGCATTGCGCGGCTGCGGGCTGGTGCAACTACCTCGCTACCACGTAGAGCAGGCGTTAAGCGAGGGAAGCCTGGTGGAAGTGCTGGGCGACTGGCAAAGCCCGAAAATCACCGTTTCGGCGCTATATACCCAAAATCGCCAGCTTTCTCCGCGCGTACGCGTGTTCATCGACTGGCTGAGGGAGATATACAGCGCGCGTTTTCCAGCGGAGGGCTAAAACGGTAGCGCCACATGTTCCTTAACCATAAATTACTCTTTGCCCTCCACGCTATTCTCCGCAGAAGGCAGCTGTTTCGCATACAGGTAAACCGAAGCCCGGGACACGCCGAGGTGCTGGGCAACGGTTTCCATTGATTTGCGGATCTCCAGTAATCCTTCTTTTTTAAGCACCTGCAACAGCTCAATTCTTTCAGGCGTTTTCAGCGCCCTTGGCGTGCTTGCCAGGCGCGCGGCGTAGCTGTCTATGCGCTGCCTGATGGCTTCCGCTCCGGCAGGCTCCATATGCTCTTCTACCGGGCTGTTGCCGGTTTCGGTAAAGCGGGCCAGGGTGCTTTGCATGCCCCGGAACAGCGTCATGTCCACATTCAGGCAAAGCGCGGCGACGTAGTTCCCGGCCTCATCTTTTAACCCGATGGAGGTGCTTTTTACCGGACGTCCGTCCGCAAACTGGTTGGCATAGTTGGCGATGACGTTTGGAAACTCGGGTGAGGCGATGCGCGCCAGCCCCATCTCCGTGGCGGCATCGCCCACTTTGCGGCCAGAAAGATTGTTGTGTAGGGAGAGAATAGAATGCTCAGGATTGCCAAGATCGTGAACCACAACCTCACAAAACGGCGCGAAAGTCTCGCTCACGCCCTGGGCGATGGCATCGAGCTGGCTGAGCAGGGGGCTGGTTTGGGATTTTGGCACTTTTCTCTCCTTGGGGTTAAAGCTGGCTGGCCTGGGTGAGGAATTCACCGTAGCGGCCAATGTCGACGTTGCCGCCGCTGATGATAATGCCGATTTTCTTTCCGCGCAGTTCATCTTTAAGCCCGCGTGCGGCGGCAAAGCCGAGGCAGCCGGTTGGCTCAACCACCATTTTCATACGTTCGGCAAAGAATTTCATCGACTGAACGAGTTCCGCGTCGCTGGCGGTGAAAATGTCGTCCACGTTCTGGCGGATAAGCTCAAAAGTATAATTGCCCAGAAACGTGGTTTGTGCGCCGTCGGCAATGGTTTTCGGCGTGTCGATGCGCACGATTTTCCCGGCGCGGAACGACTGCTGGGCGTCATTGCCCGCTTCAGGCTCCACGCCGTAGACTTTGCAATTCGGCGACAGATGACGCGCCGCCAGCGCACAGCCGGAGATAAGACCCCCGCCGCCGAGGCAGACAAACAGCGCGTCCAGGTCGCCAACTTCTTCAAACAATTCTTTAGCGGCAGTGCCCTGGCCCGCGATAACGTGCGGGTGGTCGTATGGCGGAATTAGCGTCATGCAGTGTTTTTGCGCAAGGTCGTCGCCAATCTGCTGCCGGTCTTCGGTATAGCGATTATACAGAATGACTTTTCCGCCATACTCCTTCGTCGCGGCGATTTTCGCCGCCGGGGCATCTTCCGGCATCACGATAGTAGCAGGAATACCGAGCAGCCTTGCCGAGAGCGCAATGGCCTGCGCGTGGTTGCCGGACGAAAATGCCACTACACCAGCGGCTTTTTGCTCCGGCGTAAATTGGGCGAGGGCGTTCATTGCCCCACGGAATTTAAACGCGCCCATGCGCTGATAGTTTTCACATTTGAAAAACACCTCTGCGCCGAACTCTTCATTCACGGTTCGGGAAGTCATTACAGGAGTGCGGTTTGCATGGCTTTCAATGCGCCCGGCCGCCGCCACTATGTCCGCATAAACAGGAAGAACTAATTTCATCATGCCACCTTCAGAAGATTGATTTATTCACCGAGCGCGACTGCTTCAACCTCAATAGCCGCCCCATAATGTAGCTGCGCAACGCCCGCCACCGCGCGGGAAGGGCGATGTTCGCCAATCCATTGCGCATAGATTTGGTTAAATAACGGCCAAAGGCTGATGTCCGTGATATAGACGCGAACCGAAACCAGATGCCGTTTTGTCACTCCGGCGCAGGCCAGACAAGCTTCTATATTTTGCAGCACCAGCGCGGCTTGTTGCTTAAATGGAGCATCGCACTGCGGCTCACCTTCAGCCGTCACCGGCAGTTGCCCGGAAATAAAGACAAAGCCCCCGGCTGCCGTGGTATGAGAATAATGCCCCACGGGCGCGGGAGAATTTTCGATATTGCGCAAAGTGATATCGGGAGCCATGGTTGCCTCTCAGCCTTTTACCAGAATTGGACTATTAATCTATATCTGGACTTATTGTTTAGGCAAGGGGTTTAAGCGTGAAACAAGGCTCCGGTCGGAAAAAGTGGGTCAGCGCAAAACAAAGAGCAATTTCTCCAGCCATTCAGAAAATACGCGAACTTTGTGCGAGATATGGCGGTGCGGATAGAGCAGGGATAGCCTGCGCGGCGGAGCCGGGTTGCCCTCAACTGCCCGCGAAGGGGGCAATTGGGCGCAAAAGACCCGATTAAATCGTCCGCCGTATCGATGCCTGAAAATGACAACTGGACGGCGCCCATTGTTAAAGTCATAAAAGAAGAGGGCGTCCAGGCCGTGGTTTACACCGGTTATGGAGACGGTTCTCTGAAACACTAAGGCCGATGGTTTCCCATCGGCCTTTACTACGCTGGCGTCGCCAGACTTATTTGCCGGACCAGGCGCGCAGCGCGTTTTCACGAGCTTGAGCCTGCTGTTCGGTGTTCAGCTTGAAGTAGTTTGGGGCCAGAGCGCCTTCCCAGTCGCCGTACATCGGGTTCGGCAGCACGATAAACTGGGTGCCAAACTTGTTGCGGTTGTCGCTGGCGAACTGCTGACGCTGGCTTTGATCTTTATGGTAAGTCGCCTTGCCGAAGTCGTTCAGGTTGTCGCCGATATACATGATTACGTTGTAGCCTTCGGCTTTAATCGCGTCGAAACGGGCCTGTTTATTGGAGCTGTCGGTTTTCAGGCGCACGGTTTTGTCGCTCACGCCGGTAAAGCCGAGCGCTTTCATATTGGCAACGGTGGCGTCGAAGTCTTTGCTGTCGCGGTTCGACACGTAGAACATGGTGCCGCCGTGGCTGTTAACGTAGTTAGCAAAATCCACCGCGCCCGGCACGGCCAGCGCCTGGTGAGCCTGAACCCACTGGGACCAGGTTTTATCATCGAAGGCCTTGTTATTTTTGGCCTGCCACGCGCTGTAGGCGCTGTTATCCATCATGGTTTCGTCGAGGTCGACGATAACCGCACGTTTAGCACCGCCCTGTTTGGCAGACAGATCCCACGAAGCGCGGGCGCTGTTAAACGACTGGTAAGCCAGCGCACGGTACTCGCCGGACTGCTGGAACCAGTCAACCGCCATCACCGTTTGGCTGGCCAGTTTTTGGTCCGCCGCCTGCTGTTGATTAGCACAGCCTGTGAGGCTTACCAGCACCAGCGCTATTGCGCCACATAACAAACTTTTCTTCATCTTATGTCCTTACCCTTGCCATTTATCATTAATTTCAACCGGTCTTAAAATGAGCCGGAACTCAACAATCCCTAAATTTTTACTCTACAAATCACCAGGCATTGTTAATAGGTGTTCTACCAAATATTAAAGCTACGTTATCAATAGCTTTTTAATGGATCGCCCCTGGATACTCAATATGACAAAAATATTTCGACGTACTTTTTTCCCTGATGACTGACGTCAGTAATCCGCTGTTGGTTCAGTCATTGCTCATTCGGCGGTGGCAGGAAGTTCAAAGATTGCTGGCCGTAGCTAAAATTTTTTGCATTTCACCCAGCGCCGGTGAGGTATAACCCTTGCGCCAGACCAGCTGGGTGAGGGCGTCATCGACGAACTGAAGCTGGCTTTCCTGCGGAAGCGTTAGCGTAGCAGCAACGCTTTCCGGCAGCAGGCAGCTGTAACCGCCGGAAGCCACGCAGGCGATCATCGAGTGATAGGAGCCAACCTCCTGGACTTCAACGGTTTTACCGCCTTCGCTCAGACTGTTTAGCAGCGCTTCACCTCTGGCGCGGTATGAACAGCCTTTAGGGAATGCGGCGAAACGGATTTTTGCTTCTCCGCCTGCCATCATCTGACGCGGTGTGAGCAATACCAGGCGCTCGGTAAAAACGTTAACGCACTCAATATCCGTTGGACATTCCGGTTCCCCGCTGGCGTTTGGCGGTAAGCTTACCAGGGCGCAGTCCAGCGTAGCGTTACGAACTCCTGCCAGTAGTTGTCCGGTCGGCATCGTTTTTAGCGTCAGGGCGACGTCGGGGTAGTGGCGATGAAACTGCTGGAGTATCGGCATCAGGCGGCTCGCGGCGGTAGCTTCCATCGCGCCTACATTCAGGGTTCCGGCAGGTTTGGCCGGATGTAATGCCTGCCTGGCTTCTTCCGCGAGACTCAATATTTTTTGTGCGTAGGAGAGAAAGCTTGCCCCCTCCGCTGAGAGCGTCATTTTTTTGCTGTCCCTGACAAACAGCGTCACCCCAAGCTCCTCTTCAAGCTGGCGAATGCGGGTAGTGATATTCGATTGCACGCGCCCCAGTCTTTTCGCCGCCTTTGTTACGCTCTGCTCTTCGGCTACGGTTTGAAAAATCTGCAATGTGGTGTGGTTCATACTTTTAATTCTCAATATGAAAATGATCTTGATATTAACATCTCACAATAAGATGTTTAGTCATCAATTTTTTCCCAGGAACCGCCATGACCCGCAGCGTTACGCAAGAACTCGCTATCGACTTCCCCATCATCCAGGCTCCTATGGCCGGAGTTTCAACCCCCGAACTTGCGGCAGCGGTAAGTAATGCGGGAGGGCTTGGATCGCTTGGCGCAGGAGCCAGTAGCGTGGCTCAGGCGAGGGCGGCAATCGTAAAAACCCGTGAACTGACTTCCCGGCCATTCAACGTCAATCTGTTTTGCCACGCTGCGGCACCACGGGACGAGGCGTTAGAAAAGGAATGGATTGAGCTGCTTCGCCCGCTTTTTACCTCGTTTGGCGGCATTCCGCCTGTAAAATTGGCGGAAATCTATCAGAGCTTTATCGGGCATGACGACATGCTTGAGATGCTGCTTGATACCGCGCCAGCGGTGGTTAGTTTTCATTTTGGCCTGCCGGAAAGCCACGTTATTCAGGCTTTACGCGCTAAAAAAATCGTGACGATGGCAAGCGCAACCAACCTCGAAGAAGCATTACTGATTGTGGCAAGCGGCGTCGATATTGTTATTGCCCAGGGCTATGAGGCAGGCGGTCATCGCGGCATGTTTGACGAACAGGCTCTTGATGCCAGGTTAAGCACCTTCGCGCTGGTACAGTTACTTAAGAGTCGGCTCTCGGTGCCGATTATTGCAGCGGGTGGAATTATGGATGGTTCAGGCATTCGGGCCATGATGGCTATAGGCGCGGACGGCGTGCAGATGGGAACCGCTTTCCTGCTTTGCCCGGAGTCCGCCGCCGATGATGGCTACCGCAGCGTAATAAAGTCCAGCCGCGAGCATCAAACCTTTATGACCCGCGCCATTTCAGGCCGTGCGGCCAGGAGCCTCGATAACGATTTTTGCCGCCATGGCCGTACCTTTTCCCCGCACTCGATACCTGCTTATCCCGTTACCTACGATCTGGGAAAGGCGCTGGCAAACGCTGCGAAAGCAGCAGGTCATCAGGGCTACGGCGCTCACTGGGCAGGACAAGGAATTAACTTAATTAGGGGAATGCCGGCAAGGGAGTTGGTTCACCTCCTGGCATGTGAAGCGGGGCTGTAGAAAAAAGTCCCCGGCATTTGGTGTGAAAATCATCAAATATTAAGGGAGTAAATCTGATGATTTCAGCGAGGTTAGTACACTTTCCCCCCCGGTATTCCGGCCCTTCCACTGAAATACCTGCTGTACATTCCGCGTTGTCGCCTCTGGGATCTGTAGATTTTTCTCCTGTAGGTGGGGCAACCCCACCCGAACCCCTTCCCGGCATCACCCCATGCGGGATCATGTCCGCGATGGCAGGTAACGTCCTTCAGCGGGTACTCGAACACCTGTTTATTGAAGCCAGTCCGCTGCCGCCGCTTCGCATCTTTAAGGCGTGCTACGAAGAACTTATCGAAATATGGAAGGGTAATTACACCCTGCAACGCAGGCTGGAAGAGCTGGAGATGCTACTGGACAGGCTGGATAAGCTGCTGGTGAGCGCTAACGGCGTAATACCCGAGGAAACCCGCGAATTGAGAGCCTGGCTTGAGGCGGCAAGGCCGTGGCTAAAAAGCGTGAGCCAACGGTGGATGGCGCTTGAACAGATTCAAAATCAGCCCTCGCTGCCAGGTAAGGCTCTGGAACTGATGTCAGCAATACAAAAGCTGCTGGCGGACCCGCTGCTGCATCAGGATTATTTTGGCGGCATCGTCCAATCGGTCGATGTGCTGCGGCAGATATTAAGCCAGGTAGTGCTGTGGCAAAAACTACCTCCGGGGGCAAATCTGGCGGATTATCTGGACATTGTGATGGGCAACCCGCAGTTGGTACAGCAGCTTGACGCCTCATTATTGCAGTTGGGTCAGGCGCTGAGGCAAACGCTAGCCGCTGAGCCTTATCCCGCAGCAGAGTCTCTTAGCCAACGTCTGGGGTGGCTAAGCAAAATCCTGGCCCGACCCGGGATGGATGAACTCCTGCGCCCGCAGCTGGTATCGTTATTAGGCGGTTCAGTCCAGGCCGATTCGTTGCTCGCCGTATTCAAGTTTGCCTCCTTGTTGGGCGGTTTCCCGGCAAAGAGCGGCTCAGGCGAGCAGGCAATATGGCTGCTCAATATCATTAATCAGGAGAGACCAGCGTTGCCGTGGCTACGGCAGTTTCAGCGCGCTCTCGATATCGATTCGCAAGTGCTAACTCTGCTGAACCGCCTGCTCACGCTTAACTCCACCCCGGAGAACTGGGCGTTATTGATGCGAGATGTTGCCAGGGCTGCCGCTCCCGGAATTGGCCTCTGGGCTGTGGGCCGCTGGCTGCCGACTCATGCCGCTCAGGCGCTGGAAACCTTCTATCGCGAAACCTCCGCCGATGAAAGCTGGACCAGCCTGCTCCAGCGGATGGCATCTGGTTTCATGACGGTAGCGAAACCGTACCTGATAGAACAGCTCATGGGCGACCCGCTTGCCGCCGCCACCGTGCAATATGCGGAGGCGTTACAAAACCACCTTAACTGGGAGCAGACGCTGCAATGGTTTGTGACTCAGGCTCAAGAGCAGGCCCCCGCGCTTCACTTTGCTTACGCGCAATATCTGAACGCCCGATTGGCCTGCCAGATTTTTCAGGCTTTCAATAGCCAATACCAGCAAGAGATTGAGGATCGCCTGAGGCTGCTGGCGCGCCAGCTTAAAGATTGCCAGTTGGTGCGTTATTACCCGCAGCTGGAGAAACTGGTCGATGTGCTTCCTCTGCTACCGGCGCTGAGAGAAGTCGGCAAAACATTGGGCGAACGCTCTGCCGCCGGGAGCTGGATTGAGTGGGGCAACCAATGGCTAAACTCGCTCGCCAACAGCGACAATACCAGCGTGCGCGAGGCTTGTGAAAGGCTATCCCACCAGGTGGAGGCATGGCTGGCGGACGCCGTAGTTTCAGCCTGTGATTCTCTGGTACAGCAGCCATGGGGGCTATTGCCCGGAGCCGAGGCCGCAAGTATTGCTCCGCCACGCAATTACGATCCGCAACCGGACAGCGGGTGGGGGCAAGTGGCGGCCTGCGTTAGCCTGGAAGCCCTGGGTCTCGCTGCCGTCGGTTATGCTTTATGGAGTGCCAGGCAAGATGAAATTGCTGCCTCAGACTTTGGGGCGCTATGGCAGCAGAAAACGCCGCTGCTGCTCGGTATCGCCGCTATGTCCGTGGGCGGTGTTTTGCTTTATCGCCGGGTAGCGACTCCCCGGGCCAGCGTTGATGATCTGCGGAGGATACACCAGCTAATCGCTGAACTTGAGGTGGACAGTCTTGAGTTTGTTTTTGATTCGCCGCAGTTTGTCAGCAAGCCTGCCGTGGAGTCCATTCATGTCGCTTCCCGAGAAAGAAGAAGCGCGGAGGATGAAGGTGAGATCGAAGAAGAGGGGTTGGCGTCTCAGATTGAAGAAGTACTGCATAACGAGGATATGGGCAGGGCGATTCGCACCGAGTATCAGCGTATTTTCACAAGAGCAAAACGGGAAAGTGAAGTTCTGGAGGTTCCACCAGGCAAAACGCGAGAGATCCGGCAGTTACTTAAAACGATGGAGCTGTTTGACGCATTCGTTAATGACGCAAAAAGTGCTCCAGGCATGAGCGTGTATAACAGCCTCAATAGAAACATTCAGGCCGGACTATTGGCGCTTGCTGACGGGCAGATTAACGACTTCAGTAAATCGATTGTCGACCGTTATCGCCGTAGTTTTAGGCTAGCGGCCGATGAGACGGTAAATATTGTAGCGACAAGTAACGGTGAGCACAGTATCTCCGATCTGGCATTTCAAAACCTCTGCGAGGTAACTTTGGTGCAGGTGGCACAGTTGTACCATCCTATCCTGAACCCACAATCTTATATTGAAGACTACATCCGAACGGGGATCAGAAATTATGAACAACGCAGCGGGACGGTGATGAATTTACTGCCGGACAGCTACATTTGGGTGACTTATTATCCCAAAGTTCACCCTAATATGAATGCAAATGGTCATGCGGGACCGGTGCCCGTCAAACGATTCTTCACCTTGACAGAAATTGTCACAGGTCATTATTTATACGAAAGCAGACAGATGAGAGACCCCGTCAGGCGTGAATATGAAATAACGGGAATGGATCACCAGTCGCTGGTGGATCACCTGACCGCAGAAAATCTGCAATCACGAATGGAAGAGGAGCTTCAGGCCTATCGGAATAACCCCGCTAATGTAGTCAGTATGAAGTTCTTTTATAATGAAATGATCACTCTGCGCTGCCTTGATTACCTCAGTCGCCCTCATCAGGTACCGATCTACTGGCGGGAGGTGAAAGCTTTCCTTGAAGGCCAAATAAATGCCAGAACGGTATTATTCCGGGGCACTGTGTTAAATGGCGTGTTTTTAATTCCCGCAGGGCCGAGTGGCGGCGTCCTGTTTTGCGTGGATGAAGAAATCTTTTTTCTTTTCGGCAGTTATCCGCATGAATACTGGGAGACAGTAACGAAAGTTGAAATGCTGACGGCATTTCCACAAAACGCCAGATTCAAAGAGTGGGTGTTGAGTAAAATTCCTGCCTGGCATGCCATGGAACATGAAAATGACGATCGTGCGTTTCGGTACCTGACCAATAACTTAATGACGCCGGGTATCTATTCAGGTCCTAAGTTCATCAATAAAGTAATCGATCATCCATTTACCTTTGCCGACTGCAGCAGCAGGGATGTCCTGGTCAGCAAACTGTTCGACGGCTTGATGACCAGGATTGAGTCGGACATCGATACCTCAGTTTTTAGCTATTCTGAGCATATCACCGCTCAAATACTGGAAGCAGCTAAAAGGGTTTTTGGCATCAGTTCCATAGCACTATCGACATTTATCCCCGGTACCGGCTCGGTGCTGGCACGTTTTAGCCTGTTTATGACCTCTCTGACGTTGAATGCTCTCTACGTAGGCACCAGCGCATTACAGTCCCATCTATCCGAACGGCCTGACCAGGCTCAATCCTTCCGGACCGATGCCACTCTCGCGGGCGTGATGGCAAGTATAGACCTGGTAACCGGCGCTTTGCCGCTGCTTCGGCAAAGCGCTAAAAGAACGTTTATGATAAAGAACGTTAATCAGTCCATCCAGTTCTACCGCAGCGCAAGAGCCACCTCACTCCGGGTTTTGCCTGTCGTGCTGAGCGAGATGAACTGGAATCGACTGCCCGACGGCCGCAAGGTAAAGCAGTTAGTCACTACGCTTCAGGATGGGGAGCGTGCACGGAGACTGGCACAGCTGACGAGCCGGAAAGTCGTGGAGCAGTCAATACGCAACAATCTGCTGCTGGACTATGAAGGATTACAAAAAAAACGTTTGGCCTGGGGAACATATGCCGTCGAGCAGGCCAGTGCTCAAAGGAGGCTGAACTCCGATTATACTCGTCTGGTCAATACAAATACTCATGTTCATCGGCTGCTGGACAACCCACCGATCATTCCCCGGCAAAAGTGGTTGGGCAAGCCTGTTGACGTGGCTACTGACTGGATAGCATCTAAAAGCCGCTCGCCCAAAACGTTGGCACAGAGCGCCGAATTGAAAAACAGAATTAAAACCGCGCTGATAAGCCACCATTCTGCGGATTTGCTGGATATCAGCACCATCGAAAGCCTTCATAACGCAGTTTACCAGCCGGTTGAGGGCCATACTTTCAGAGCTTTTCGCTCCAGCAGCGACCCCATATTTATGGGGTCGGATATTGCGCGCTCCGGATTCTTAAAAATGTTAAACCGGCTCGAAACCAGAAGCTTCACCGGTGAGATGAATCTTGCCGATGCGCTTTATACAACTATTGTGCGCTATCACCCATTTGGCGACGGAAACGGCAGAACCGCCCGCGCCATGTATGCGTTGGCCAGGTTGCAAAAAGGGGAAAGCCCTTTTATAGCTTTGAGTAAGATGGGGGAGGATATGCTTAACCCGCCTGGAGTGCTGTCCTGATCGCTGAATAAAAATTTTTATTTTTTCAGCAATATTTCCGTTGCCCAATCGTCTACCTCATCACAAGTGATAATCAGCTACTGTAATGAGGTAACAACGATGAGAGATTTTGATATGCACCGGGACCACCATCACCGCCGTCGCGGATTCTGCCACACGCGTATGGGTAAACCGCTTCTGCTTTGCGCCGCGCTGGTTGTTGTGCTCGGCCTGGTCGTCATGACGCTTTGGAATGCACTACTGCCGGAGTTGCTGGGCGTTAAAACCATCGGCTTCTGGCAGTCTTTAGGCCTGCTGGCGCTGTGCCGCATTCTGTTTGGTGGCCTCGGTTTTCGCCCCGGCATGTGGGGGAAAGCACACCGCCGAATGCATGAACGTTGGATGCAGATGACGCCTGAGCAACGCGAAGAGTTTATGCAGCATCGCCGCGAGCGTTTTGGCTTCGGGCAGCGTGACCGCTGCGGCTGGCATACTCGCCGTGATGAGGCTGCCGGGGAGCACCCGCAGAAGCCGGCGGAAGAGAACGGCCCGAAAAAACCGGATGCTGAGTGAAACCCATGAAAGCCGCAACGGCTGGAGACTCGCTGCTTGCCTCCGCGCTTAACGGTTGTCGGACGCGGCTTAAAGCCTTTATTCGCGGCCGCACCGCGGTACGGGAAGATGCCGACGATATCCTTCAGGAAATAAGCTATCAACTCATGAGGGTGGACCAGCCGGTGGAGAATGTCGCTGCCTGGCTTTTCCGCGCCGCCCGCAACGAAATGACTGACCGGGCGCGTAAAAAGCGAGAACTGCCGCTAACCGCTTATTTTGGCGGCGGCGACGAAGGCGATGATTATCCCGAAGACGAACTGGCCGAAACGCTCTTTGGCGTGCCGCAAACGCCGGAGGATGAATATCTCAAACAACTTCTGTGGGAAGAGCTAAACGCCGCGCTGTCTGAATTACCCGCAGCGCAGCGCGAGGTGTTCGAAAAAACGGAATTGCAGGACTACAGCTTTAAAGAGCTGGCGGAAGAAACCGGGGATAGCGTCCAGGCTCTGCTTTCCCGCAAGCACAAAACCGTTCTCTATCTGCGCATGCGGCTGCGCGACCTCTACGACGAACTTGCTGGCGACTAGGCCAGCTGCCAGGCACGCTCAGGGAAGGGCGGCCTGGCTTTTTTGTTTATTTATTCTCCCCAGCGGCTTCTGATGTAATTCACCGCCTGCTGCGTCTGAGGCTGGTTAAGATAGTTCTCTCTGAACAGGATGGTGCCGTTAATTTGGGGCACGGACTCGTTTAAATCGAGCTGCTTTTTCAACTCCGGCACGCCGCCGTTCACCGTCCAGTCTGGTTCATTCTTCGAAGGCTCACCTACCTTGTACAGCGCCACGCCGATATACAGCCGGGTATGCGTAGGCTTCACTACATTTGCCCACCAGTTTGCCAGCACATCGTAACGAGCAGCGCTGCGGGAGAACGGCCAGTAGATTTGCGGCGCAATGTAGTCCAGCAGCCCCATCTGCACCCAGCGGCGGGTATCGGCGAAGGATTCATCATAAGCCGCCGCGCCGCGAGTCTCGGAGCCCGCCGGGTCGTGGGAAATATTGCGCCAGACGCCGGCGGGGCTTACGCCAAATTCAACGCCGGGTTTTAGCTGTTTGATGGTGCGGGAAACCTGTTCGATAAGCAGCTGGGTGTTGTGCCGCCGCCAGTCTGCTTTTGACGCATAGCCCGCGCCATATGTGCGGAAGGTCTGATTATCGTTAAGCGCCGATCCTGGTGATTCGGTATAGAAATAGTCATCAAACTGCACGCCATCGACCGCGTAATGCGAAACCACTTCAGAGACGATGCTGGTTATCCAGTCTCTGGCTTCGGGAATGCCGGGATCGAGTACGAACCGGTCGCCGGAAGTGCGTATCCAGTCACGATGCAATACAAACACGCTGGCGGGCTGCATCGACAACGTGCGGTTAAGCGCTGATACCGTCCCCGATGTGGTATTGGTTGAAACGCGATACGGATTCAGCCAGGCGTGGACTTTCATCCCGCGTTTGTGGGCCTCATCCAGCATGAACTGGAGCGGATCGTAACCAGGATCTTCGCCAATCTTGCCGGTCAGCATATCTGACCAGGGCAAAATTTTTGACGGCCAAAGCGCGGTTCCATCGGGCTTTATCTGGAAGAAAACGGTATTGATCCCAAGCGTTTTCAGCTTATCCAGCTTGTCCGTTAGCGCTTGCTGCTGCTGGCTGATACGGGCGGTGTTACTAAGGTTAACCGAAGCCACCGGCGGCCAGTCCAGGCGCGAAACCGTTGCCAGCCACACCCCGCGCATTGGCTGGTTATTTTGTTGGGTGTTGGGCTTTGGCTGCACGCCGGGAAGCGGCGTCACCAGAGAAACCGGCGGTGTAGAAGCACAGCTGGCAAGCAGCAAAGCCGTAGCGACAACTACGCCTAACTTTTTAACCTGAGCCTCGGGGAGGAAGCGCTGAGTACGGGCGATAATATGCTCCAGATTTTAGCCAGCCATTGAACAACAGGCATTCTCTTACGATTCAACGTTAAGTCAAATCACAAAAAACAAAACACATTTCGTATTTTATCCTATCACGGTTGTGCATCGTGGGTTTGCTGACAGCTTTGACGCCGGGTTGCTACTATCGATTTAGCGTAATCCGAAGCAAGGTCCCCCCAAAATGAAAGCCAGAACGCTGTACGACAAACTCATCGACACCCACGTTATCCGCCCGCTGGACGACCAGGGCAACGTGCTGCTCTACATCGACCGCTCGATTCTCAACGAGTATACCAGCCCGCAGGCGTTTAGCGGCCTGCGCGACGCCAACCGCAAAGTATGGAAACCAAACAGCATCCTGCTTAACGTCGACCACGTTAACCCGACACGTCCGGATCGTACTCCCGAAATGACCGACCCTGGCGGCGAATTACAGGTGCGTTATTTTGAGTCCAACAGCCGCGATTTCGGCCTGGAGCTGTTTGACGTCATGGACGCCCGCCAGGGGATTGAGCACGTAGTGGCCCACGAGCAGGGCATTGTTCTGCCGGGCATGGTGATTGCGGCTGGTGACAGCCACACCACAACCTATGGCGCATTCGGCGCTTTTGGCTTCGGGATCGGCACTTCCGAAATTGAGCATATGCTGGCAACGCAAACCCTGGCTTATAAAAAGCTCAAAACTATGCGCGTGACCGTGAACGGTGAACTGCCGTTTGCCGCCACGGCTAAAGACATCGTGATGCTGCTTATCGCAGATATTGGTGCTGACGGCGCGACGGGTTACGCGATTGAATTTTGCGGCAGCGCCATAGATGCCCTGAGCGTGGAAGGGCGTATGACCATCTGCAATATGGCGGTTGAGGCGGGCGCTCGCGGAGCTTTTATGGCCCCGGATGAGAAAGTTTATGCCTATATCAAACCGGCTCCACGCGTGCCGAAAGGCGAGATGTGGGAACAGGCGCTACTTTACTGGCGCACCCTGCACAGCGACGTCGGTGCTGTGTTCGATAAAGAAGTGGCTCTGGACTGCGCAAGGCTTGCGCCGAGAGTGACCTGGGGAACCAGCCCGGATCAGGGGGGCAGTATCACTGATTTAGTGCCCGATCCGGTTGCTGAGGCTAATCCGGCCAAACGCCGCGACATTGAAAATGCGTTGACCTATATGGGCCTTGAGCCCGGAACACCGCTGAGTGAAATTGCGATTTCCCACGCGTTTATCGGCTCCTGTACGAATGGCCGCATAGAAGATTTGAGAGCCGTAGCTCAGGTACTGAGCGGCAGAAAAATCGCGCCTGGCGTAAGAGGCATTATCGTGCCGGGTTCAACCCAGGTGCGGACGCGTGCGGAGCAGGAAGGTCTGGCAAAAATCTTTATTGATGCCGGTTTTGAATGGCGTCAGTCGGGCTGTTCTATGTGCCTTGCCATGAACGAGGACGTTTTGCAGCCTGGGGATCGCTGCGCCTCGAGCACTAACCGTAATTTTGCCGGTCGCCAGGGGGCAGGAGCAAGAACCCATCTTATGAGTCCCGCTATGGTCGCCGCGGCGGCGGTGGCCGGTCATCTGGTGGATGTTCGTCAATTTTTAGAGCAGGGGAAATAGCCAATGGAACCCTTTAACAGCGTTACCGGGATTGCCGCCCCGATGATGGCGGCCAACATAGACACCGATGTCATCATGCCAAAGCAGTTTCTCAAAGGTATTGACCGTAGCGGCCTGGATAAAGGCGTGTTTTTCGATCGGCGCTTTTTAGCCGACGGCAAATTAAACCCGGCATTTATTCTTAACCGCCCGGAATGGCGCGGCGCTACGTTCCTTATCGTCGGGCCAAATTTTGGCTGTGGCTCCAGCCGTGAACATGCGGTCTGGGGGCTGCGCCAGCTCGGTATTCGGGCGCTTATCGGCACCAGTTTTGCCGGGATTTTTAACGATAACTGCCAGCGTAACGGCGTGCTGACCCTGACGTTACCGGCAGAAGATATCGCCAGGCTGGCGCAGGCAGCGGGCAACCCTGCCAACAACAGTATTACCGTAGACCTCGCGCAACAGAAGATTGCCATGGCGGGAGAATATCTCTCATTTGCGGTTGATGAGTTGAAAAAACACATGCTGCTTGAAGGCCACGACGCTATTAGCTATACCCTGCAGTACCAGCAGGACATTCGCGAATTTGAGCAGCACTATTTTGCCACTCACCCGTGGCTGGTGGCTTAGGACGACAATTCAATGATGAAAGAGACCTCTGGCTTTATTAGCGGGAAGGGCGAATCTCCGTTTATTCCCGGTTTTCAACTGCTTGACGTTGCACTGGATAACGGCGTAACGCTACGAGCGGCGGTAGGTGGCAAAGGCGAACCGCTGGTAATGCTGCACGGCCACCCGCAAAACCATGTCACCTGGCGCAACATCGCCCCGGTGCTGGCGCAGCATTTTACCGTGATAATGCCCGATATTCGTGGCTACGGGGACAGCAGCAAACCCGAGAGCGACGCGCAGCACCGGGCGTATTCAAAACGGGAGATGGCAAAAGACATCGTTTTGTTGATGCAGCGTCTGGGCTTTGAAGAAGGCTTTTCCTTCATAGGCCACGACCGTGGCGCGAGGGTTGGCCATCGCCTGGCGCTGGATAATCCTCAGCAGGTTAAGCGCAGCATCTTTATCGATATCGCGCCAACCGCAACCATGTATGCGTTGACCGACAAAACGTTCGCAACGCGCTATTTCTGGTGGTTTTTCCTGATCCAGCCCGCGCCGATGCCGGAAAAAATGATCGCCGCCGATCCTGAATTCTTCCTTCGCAAGCACATCGACGGGCAGCTCAAAACGCCGGGTGCGACATCGCCGGAAATCTTTGCAGAATACCTGCGCTGCTACCAGCAGCCTGAAATGCTGCATGCGGTTTGCGAGGATTATCGTGCTTCGGCAACCATAGATCTTGAGGATGACGAGCAGGATAAGCATCGACGCATAACCAGCCCGCTGCTGGTGCTGTGGGGAGAGAAAGGCATCGTTGGCCAGCTTTATGATGTAACATCAACCTGGAAAGAAAAGGCGATGGATGTGCGCGGCAAAGCGATGCCGTGCGGGCACAGTCCGCAGGAAGAGTGCCCGGAAGAGTTACTTGCCGCCATCATGCCTTTTCTCACATGACCCGAGCTGAGCAATGGCATAACTATGAGCCCCAACGAAACGCCGCGCGCACCGCTGCCGCTGATTGAAGACCTGAACGTATTCGTTACCGTGGTACGCAAAGAGAGCTTTGCAAACGCCGCCGCCGAACTGGGGCTTTCGCCTTCCTACGTCAGTAAACGTATTGCGCTGCTGGAGAAAAGCCTGGGCATGCGGCTTTTTCACCGCAGCGCCCGCGCAATTCACCTCACGGCGGACGGCCATAAAGCGCTGACCGGCGCACTTTCGGTTCTGGAAAGCATGGGGGATTTTGTTTCCGGACTTGCCGCCTGGCGCGACACGCTAGAAGGGAATATTCAAATTAGCTGTTCGTTTGGCTTCGGCTCAACCTACATGCCCGAAGTGCTTTCGGCGCTGGCCGAACGTTACCCCGCCTTAAACATCAAGCTGACTCTGACCGACCGGGTGGTTGACCTGATGGAAGAGGGCGTGGATATCGAGATCCGCGTTGGGGACGATATCAAAGATTTCTATATTACCCGCCAGCTTGCTCCAAACCGTCGTGTGCTTTGCGCCGCGCCCGCTTACCTCATGCGACACGGCACGCCGCAGAGTCTCGACGAGCTTAAACAGCACAAGTGCCTGGTCATTCAGGAACGTAGCTCGCAATTTGGTGCCTGGCCGCTAACCAACGGTAACAACAGCGTGCTGGCCCACGTCAGCAGCCAGCTTTCCTCTGATAACGGAAGCGTGGTGCTGAGCTGGGCGCTAAAAGGCCACGGCATTATTTTACGTTCGCTATGGGAAGTGCAGCGGCATCTGGCGAGCGGTGAACTGGTGCAGATCCTGCCGGAGTGGTACCAGAGCGCCAATATCTGGGCGGTTTATTCCAACCGCACCAGCGGTTCGGCAAAGCTCAAGGCCAGTATTGATTTTCTGACTGAATACTTCCGGCAGTTTCCGCCCGTTGGTGAGGCTTAAACCAGTATCACGCCGGAATACTCCGCGCAGGCGTCTAAAAAGCGCTGTTGTAAAGCCGGCTCGTAGGCCTCTTTCGCCACTTTTCCCGGTTTTTGATGGTAATAATACCCGCCCGTTGGCTCCGATGATAAAGAAGGGTCGGATGCCAGCCAGACCTGAGTTAGCGGCCCCTGCGCGAGATCATCCGTGGCCGCCGGGCCACCCATTTTGGTTGCCACCCAGCCCGGCTCAACGCAGTTAGACATCACTTCAGGCCAGCGTTTCGCCACGTTAAACGCCAGCAGGGCGACATGCAGTTTTGAATCGCAATAAGCCTGCCCGCCGCTCCAGCGTCGTTTTTCCCATGCCAGGTCCGCCAGCGAGTTGTCGCCGCTCAGATGCAGCCCGGAGCTAAGGTAAACCAGGCGTTTTGGACGATTTATCAGGGCGGTCAGGATATAGGGCGCAAGCGAGTTAACGGCGAAAACCTGAGGAAGACCGTCAACGGTGCCGATGCGTTCTCTTTCCTGATAGCCGACGGCGGCATTGTGAATAATGGAATCGAAGCGGCCATATTCATTGACGCGCTCCGCCAGCGATTTAGTTTCAGCTATGCTCGAAAGATCGGCGGTAAAAACCGCTTCGGCTTCAGGCACCTGGGCTATAGCATGTGCCGCACGTAATTCATTGCGTGCATGCAACACAACCTGATGCCCGCTCGCGATGAGTAGTTTCGCCGCCATCTGTCCAAGTCCGTCTGAAGATCCGGTAATAAAAATGCGTGCCATTTCTTGTGCCTCCTGGCGCTGAGTGGAGCAGGGTTTATCGTGACCTGCCGTGTTATGACTGAATCAGCATACCCTTTATTCGCCCGAACCGGGCAGTTTGCGACGCGCTATCTGCTAAACTGCTGGCTGCCTGCTGTTAATTTTTTTTATCAATGGATGGTGATGGTCTTGGCTTATAGAAACCTGCGTCGGGCGCTTTTGCTGCCGGGGATAATTCTGCTCACGGGCTGCGCACGCTCCGACGCGCTGTGGGGCGTGGTGGACAAAGTCTGTATGAGCAATTATCAACATACGAGTAATCCGGCACCCTGCCAGCAAATCTATATGCCAGAAGGGAAAGAGCGCGGCTTTAGCGTTATCCAGAACCCGCGTTATCCTTATCACTTCATTCTGGTACCTACGGTTGCGCTATCGGGTATTGAAAGCCCGCTGCTTTTAGAAGATGGGCGCACGGACTACTTCGGTTATGCCTGGCTGATGCGCAATCTTTTAGCTTATGAATATCATCGTCCGGTTGACGACGACATGCTCGGGATGGCGCTTAACTCAGCCTATGGCCGCAGCCAGAATCAGCTTCATATTCACCTTACCTGCCTGCGGGAAGACGTGCGGCGGCAGCTTCTTGCTGAACGCCCCTATATTCAGGAAAGCTGGCGACCGCTGCCGGATAAATTATTACGACATACCTATTATGCCCGCCGAGTGGTACAGCCCACCGCGATGGGGATTTACCCGGTTAATTCCCTGGCCAGTCATTTCAATTTATCGCCTCAGGCGTTGGCAGAGTGGGGCGTAGCGGTTGTCTCAACCACATTCTCCGGTCAGCCTGGTTTTATTCTACTGGCCACCAGGAGAGGCTCGGACAGCGGGAACCGCGCGTCGGTAGAATCTTTGCTGGATAAAGAATGTTCTATTTTGCCTGGGCGCAGCTAGCACGGTTGCTTTCATATTTTTTCATGCATAGGTTATGTCTTTTTCTTATTTGCCAGCATCAGCACGGTTTGAAAAACTCTCGCAGCCGCACCCGACTGGTGGGTAATTTCAATTTTGCTGTTTTTACTGGTTTAAGGAAGACTTTGTTTATGCATACGGCGATAAAACATACTGTGAAAGTTTCTCTATTAGCCGTTTCTCTGGCAGGCGCGATGCTGCTTTCCGGCTGCGGCCCAAAACAAGACGATAACCACATTAAAGTGGGCATCAGCGCGGGTATCGACCAGCCGCTGTGGGATACGGTTAAAAAAGTCGCTAAAGACAAATACAATCTTGATGTTGAGGTGGTCACCTTTACCGATTACGTTCTGCCAAACTCCGCGCTGAGCAGCGGCGACATCGACGCCAACTCCTTCCAGCACGGTCCTTATCTGGAAAAACAGATAGCCGAGCGTGGCTACAAGCTGGCGGTTGTAGGCAATACCTTTGTTTACCCGATTGCCGGTTATTCCCGCAAAATCAAATCAGTGGCCGAGCTGAAAGAGGGGGCTCAGGTAGCTGTGCCAAATGACCCAACCAATCTTGGCCGCTCGCTGCTGCTGTTACAGGCTCAGGGACTTATTAAACTTAAAGAAGGCGTTGGCCTGCTGCCAACCTCGCTGGATATTGTGGAAAACCCGAAACACCTGAAAATTGTTGAAGTGGAAGCGGCTCAGCTTACCCGCGCCATTGATGACGACAAGATAGATCTTGCCATCATCAACACTAACTATTCGAGCCAGGTTGGCCTGACCCCGGCGGAAAACGGCCTGTTCGTTGAGGATAAAAGCTCGCCTTACGTGAACATTATCGTCGCCCGGGAAGACAATAAAGACAGCGAGAAGGTGAAGAACCTGGTGAAAGCCTACCAGACCGATGAAGTGGCCGCCGCGGCCGACTCAATTTATAAAGGCGATGCGGTAAAAGGCTGGTAACGCTTTGCCGCAGGCCAACGCTAGTTATAACGTTATAGTAGCGTTGGCCATACCGCCGGTATTTACCTTTCAGTGGTTGGAAGGGGTATTAATAATCAGGTGTTTTATATTCATTAACCACTAAATAAAGTCTGGTAATGACCGGTGATAACTTCATTCAGGCTTTTAGCTCCCGCACGGCGCAGGGCAATCATTTTATAGCGGCTCACAGCGGAATAGCTGATACCCATTCTCAGGGCCACTTCTCCTGGGCTTTGACCATCCAGCAGGGCACAGACTACTTCACGCTCCATTTTTCTTGGGTGCCTCTGGAATTCTCTGGCTGAAAGAGATGAGTTACCTTGAGGGGCGTTAACGATCTTCTGAACCAGTTTTGTTAATACCGCCAGCGGGCGTGATTTATCTATTACGGTCATGCTTCCTACCTTCGAGCTGACCTTGCGCTGCCCGCCAGAATAGCTGGTGGTCAATAAAATTGTTTTGCCCGGATAATCATTGAGGACGCTAAACAACGTCGACATCTCCGGGCAAAGGCTATCCGACTCTATAATCAGGAGGTCTGCTTGCGGCCTTACCAGAATGTCTTCCAGCTCGTCCAGATCGGCGCGGGCATCGGAAAATTGCCAGTCACGGTGTGCGTCGCACAAAGCTTTGATACCGAGCAACGTATACACGCAGCGGGCTACAACAACTATCTTCTTTACATCGTTTTGCTGTTCAGAAAAAGCCAATGTTGATTCGCTACGCATTATTTCCCTGCCCGTTAATACTTTATTAAAAAGACAAATTTATATTCTTAGCAATACTCTGACTCTATGGCCGCCAGTCTTGTTTTGCTATGGGGGAATATAATGTTGAAGGCAGGAACTTAAAATAGGACAGGGCACCTTTGATCTGTAGGCTCAGGACTACAAGATTTTTATTAATCAATTGAAAGTATGAACAGGCTCTTTGAGCCTGTTATTTGGGTGCATTTATTTACCGAAAAGATGAGTGCCAACAGAAAGACACCCGCTGAGCAGAAACAGGGATGACAGTACAAACCAGATTGTTAACCGCTTCATTGAATAACCCCGGCATTTAGAAAAGCGACACGCAGCCGCTCAGCATAGAAATTGAACATAAAACCACCAGGTGACACACGATTTTCTGATACATATAGTTTTCCCATTTAACGTCGATATGAGGTTTAGCTTGCCCGGTGTTTGTCAAAGGTCTGTCAATGTGGTGTGGGGAGATAATCAAGTTTACAGAGGGATAACTACAAATTTTAGTAGTTATCTGATTGATGTATTGACCTCGAGTATTTCCGAAGTAACATTTTGACACTTTTATGTTTAACCAGAGCCAATAGCTCTGGCTCTGGATGTACCTTGATTCAATAGAAATCTGGGTGAGATTACTATGGACAAAAAAGCGAACGACTCGTTATTTCCTTCAGATTCAGGCCGAAAACAAAACGATAATAACGATGAAGTAAAACGAGATCGTATTCGTACCGCCACTGCGCTGGCGGGAGATGAGGTTGTAAAGCGTTTTGGGAGTGCGAGCGCTGAGTACCTCAAAGGATACCGCGGCGTTGATAATGAAACGGGACAACAGTTTACTAAAGGTCTGGCGGACGTTGCGAAGCATAAGGTTAATCCCGCTTACGCTAAGCAAAATATTAAGCAACAGGCAGGATTTTCTGCCGAGATAGCAACCACAAGCAGAGATAACGCTGAAGCCATTATTAACGGCGATAGCGCTCGCACCGTCCGCAGTGACGATTTGCCTCAGTATGGCCGCAATCACAACGTAGTCGACCGCGTAAAAATTCAGGATGGCGTAGTTATTGAAGGCTCTCAGAGCCAGATGAAATTTGTTGGTAACCGGGACGATCTTTTTAAAAATATCGCCGGAGAAGAGGGGAAATTCAGCCGCTATCGCGGGGTTAAACTGGAATTACCAACAGAACAATATGAGGGGGCTGCTGCACATTGTCGTGCAAAAGCATCCTCATTGCGCACTCAGGCAGACAGGGTTGAAGCCGAAGGTAAGCAGGATGTAGCCGATCGATTTCGCCGTGAAGCCGATAATTATGAGCAACTGGCTGATAATGTTAGTGACAGCGGCCTGACAAAGGAGCAAGCGATCTATTATCGCGAGCATCCTAAGATTGCAACGGCGATGGATATCGCACGTACCAGCCACCGCGCCGGCATAGAAGGGGCAAAGAATGGGGCAATGGTAGGGGCCGCTATTTCATTATTCACGAATATTTTCAGTGTTGCCCAGCAGGAAAAGGCGCTGGGTGAAGCAATTGAAGATATCGCGATCGATACGGCGAAAGCTGCCGCTCTGGGCTACGGTACAGCATTTGCCGGTTCCGCAATCAAAGCAGGTCTGCAACAATCCGGGGGCCAGGGGTTAAGGGCCATAGCCGGAACATCCGCTCCTACATTGGTAGTCAATATCTGCCTGTCTCTGGGGGTATCGATCAAGCGCTATATCAACGATGAAATTGATGGTGCTGAACTGCTTGAAGAAATCGGAGAGAAGGGCGCAGGTATGCTCTCCAGCGGCATGATGGCTGCCCTTGGACAGATAGCCATTCCGATCCCTGTAGTTGGCGGGATAATTGGCGGCATGATCGGTTACACACTCTCAACGCTACACTTGCATGGTTGGGCGGCGGTTCCCTGGCCACCGGCGGTTTTGGAATGGCTGGCGGCATGATGGTGTTGGGCGGCATTATCGCCGGGCCGGCGCTGGCAATTTTCGGCCATATCCTGGGGAGTAAAGGTGAGGAGGCGCTGAACAATGCCCGAACCAATATGGAACAGGCTCAAACAATTCGAGCCGAGGGACTGCTGATGGTTAGTAAACTTCAGGCTATCGAAAAGGTCACGGCGCTGGCAAACAACGTATTTTCTCACACCAGCGGTCGCCTGCGTGGAACCGTGCGTGAAATGAAAGAAGCTCTGGAAAGCTACGGTGAAGACTTCAAAGCTTTCCCGCAGGAGAGTAAAGAAGCTGTGTTCAAGTCCGTTAAGTATGCGCAATTGCTGAAAGCGATGATCGATACGCCAATTCTTGACGAGGACGGTAACCTGGTGCTCTCAACCGAACGTCGCATCATTGATATTGCTGCTGTGGCCGAGGGCAATAAAGACGAACTCGACGAAGTTATCGCGTAGTCTATAAGTTCAGGCTCGCTGAAAAGGCGAGCCTGATTGCGAGACCTGCCTATGCACTGCAACGACAACTTTTCTTCCTTTCCCTGTGTCCAGTGCGGGCTTTGCTGCCAGCGCGTCAATTTTGCAGAGGAAACCCGCGCTCTTGATCGGGGAGACGGCACTTGCCGATACTATAATGCGGCCAGCAGGGGTTGCAGTATTTACAACGAACGCCCGGACATATGCCGTGTGGACCTGCAATACAAACTTAATTATGTCCACCTTTATACATGGGACGAATTTGTGGCGCTAAACCTGACGGTATGCAGGCAGCTCATTGCTGAAGATGAGTCGGGACAGAAGGGTAGCGCCGTCAGCCCTGTATTTTCCTCAACTTAGCAATCCGGCACCCACGTTGACCGATAACCCCAGAATAGCCAGGTTAAAGAGAAATGAGATAACCGATTGCAGCAGCGTAATCTTTCTCATCTCAGTGGTGCCCGTTGCCACATCCGCAGTTTGCGACGCAACGGCGATAGTAAAGGCGAAATAGAGAAAATCCCAGTAGCCGGGGTCGGCTGGTTTATCAGGGAAGATCATCGGCGTGACGTCTTTGCTCCGGTGCAGGTAATGGTTGTGAGCGTAATGCATAGCAAATGAACTTGGCAGCAATGCCCAGGAGACAATCAGCGTAGTTGCCGTCAGCAATAAATGGAGTATACGCGGCGTTCCGGTAAGAGAGTGCAGCGAAGAAAGCTCGCTCAGAATAGCGACAATGCTGGCAATACAGGCCAGGATAACCATACCAAGAACCAGCGACGCGCTTTGATCCTGTATTTTTGCGATGTGGTGGATATCTTTCACGTCGGTACGCAGCATGCGAAACCAGATAAAAATCAGGTACAACCACGCCAGAACATTCCAGCCGATCAATATGCGTTGCAGAGTGCCTGTCTGAGCCGGAAGCGCATAATAACAAATAACGCCTGCAAGAATTGAAATCAGCAGCCGCAGCCTGGCGAACAGGTGTGTCCTTAGCGAAAGTCCCATGAGGATAAGTTTTCTACGAGTAATGGATAACTTTAACTGTAGACGATGCAGAGACTCAGGGCCTGACCGCTGTATGTTGAAGACCGAGCCAATGAGCCAGAACGTGTTGGTTTCACCAGAGGGAAGGCTGGATATGAAGCTGGGTTAACCTGAGTGCGCACTAATAAATGCAATTTAACATAATATACATTATGCGCACCGATATGAGGTAAGGAAGAATCTGGCGTTTTGTGGGCATCGTTGGCCTGGTTGTTTTTAAGTGCCATAGGCTCTTTCATCTTATCGAACCGACCGTACAACTGTAGATATTGAGCCGCGGCTTAGATGCAGCGGATCAATATTATTAACTAGCCGAAGGCTCATCTGTTACCGAACTGGTACGAATACGCTGACCAATTATTTGTAACGTGCGCAGTACCAGCATCACTCCCAGTAAAGTGTCCGGCTGGCGCAGCAACGAATAAACTGCGCGATAGCTTGGTTGCGGATCGCCCAGCTGTAACTCGGTATGAGCCATCTTTAGCGCGGTGCCACTTTCCCAACCCGCGGATACAGACAAAATTCAGGTAGCCAGCGGCTTATTAAGCGGCGGCGAACGGTTGAAGGCGGCTCTGGCCTGCGTGCTGTATGCCGACCCTGCTCCTGAACTGTTGCTGCTTGATGAACCCAGCAACCACCTTGATTTAGCATCCCTTCACGCACTTGAGAGCATGCTTTCAGGTTACCAGGGGGCCTTTATGGTGGTTTCGCATGACGAGGTATTTCTTAACAACCTCAACCTCACCGGACGTTTATTGCTTGAAGAATCCCGCTGGCAACTTCAGGCGCAGTAGACTGTGATAGTTCAGGAAATATTTAATACAACTGGCCCCCACGCCGATAAAGGTTAAAACAGGCCTGGGGATTAATTTAGTGGCCATTTCAGGAAAAATTAAGCACTAGCGAGCTATTAATTTCAAGTAAAAATATAAGGAAATTAAGCATTTAAGCTTGAAGATAAGAAGCTCATTTAGTATTGTTTTATGGTTTTCTTTATATTTCATTCACAAAGAAAATATATTGTATTTATATAATCACACAGCTTTAAATAGAGGGGAAAGGATATGCCAAAATCAGACTGGGATTACGTTAACAAAAGTCAGGATTATGAATTAAACGATCTCTTGAGCAAGTATGGTTACAGAGAAACAGCGGCGAACAGAACGCTGCTAAAAAACAACCTGCCCGCTAATACAAAGCATAGCGAAGTAAAAGACTTAATTCATAAAATTCCAGGGTTGGAGAAGAAATAACTCCTTAACCTTTCAGGAATAAAACTCAAAGGCCACTTTGGAGAAACACATTATCTTTAGCGGCCTTTTTAGCCCTGTCTAATGGCTCTCTCGCCAGTCCATATACGCATTACAACGGTTCTCAATCATCAACAGGTTTCTATTCATCACCTATACTATATAGCGGTGAGTAACACGTTAAGGTGAAGCAAAATGCCTAATCCACTTGATGCCTGTATGTTTGTCCTGCTTGTGGTGGGAGCCTTACATGAGCTGGGTTTGTTCCCCTATTAAGATGTGCCCCACTACCTCGCAAACGCCTGCGCGGCTCCGGATTATCAGATAGCGCCTGACTGCCTCTCCTGACTGGTAATCCGCCCCGTCTTTACCCACAAAGATAGCCCCGTTGAATTTACCAGAGGCTGGTGTCTTAATGCCTGTTACGATTCCACCATAAGCACAGGAATGACATGAATCCAGAGCTTGAGACCTTTGCAGGCAGTTTGCTTCTCAATGGAAAGACGCTTGTCGCCTCTTACGACCTCGAGCAGTCACCGCTCCCTGCAGATACCGCTATGCAGCTAAAGCCGCTGCACGAGCCTGTAGTTTATAACTATGCTCTACGGCCATTTTCTGTTGATTACCGCACTATCCGGCGTCTCTGCATTATTAACGGCATGGGCGTGACGCTTGGAGATTCGATTATAGGCATCAGCGCCCTTCAGGCAATAAAAGCGATCAATCCTGAAATTCACCTTACCCTGCTTCGCCCGCATACCTGCCCGACCTATATTGAGCAAATTTACCAGCTTGCAGATGCAGTAGTTGATGACCTGCGCTACTTGCCGGTAAATCTTCAAAGCATGTTGGCGCAAAAAGATGTGTTGATTGATATGGGGAACCAGCTGTTCCGGGATGATTTCGGCACAATGGAGATGCACGATTTCTTCCTGCGGCACCTCGGGATCGAACCTGCGACGGTAGAGACCAGTATCAGGACTAATCATTGGCTGCGTGAATCTATTCCGGAGCAACCCTCCCCGCTAAATACGCCTTACGTTTTACTCAGCCATAATGCGAGCACGCCTCTACGCAGTATTCCGCAAAGCGTGCTCGTGGATCTCGTGGAGCATATTTACCGACAGCATAAGATAACGGTGGCCGGATTTACGGCGGTAGACCACCCGTCTTTTATTGACCTCTCCGCCCGCTCGCAATCCACCCTCGATTTTATCGCCATTATCCGGCATGCCAGCGCGCTCTATACCTGCGACTCTTCCGCACTGCATGTTGCCGCAGCGTTTGCAGTGCCAACGGTTTGTTACTTCAACGCCATCAAATCATCACTCCGGGCCGTCTATTATCCGCTATGCAATAGCATAGATTTAGGAACGGAGCGCACCGCGCTATTGCACCAAAGCAATGAGAGCCAACTGCTGGAAGAAATCGAACACAACTACCGGCGCTACCTCGGGGCCGTTCTCAGCAAACATCATATATGATATAATTTTGACCACTTTCACTGGTTAAAAAAACTGTAAACAGAACATATCATTATGAAACACCTGCTGCTGGCCCTCTTTATGTTTGTTCCCCTGAAGCTCTCTTTTGCCTCGGTAACGGCCAGCATCCAGGTCAGCATGACCATAATGTCCGACCGGCTACCCCTGAAGATAACCAGGATAAAGCTTTCTGAAGACCGGGTGATGATAATCAATGAGTGGTAGTTTTTGTGCGACAGGAAAATTAGCGACTTTGTGCTGAGGTTGGAGGAATGGCAATATCCTATCTACCAAAGCGTTAACGCTCAACCCATTATCTGCTGGTAGATGTTTCCCCATATTTATTGCGCTTATGCTGGTATAGCAACTCATCAGCTTTGAGCAACGCGGTTTCCAGAGTATCACCCTGCACTAACTGGTAGCTTCCGTAGGAAAATGCCACCATTTTTTCTTCATCAATCCCGGCCAGATACGCCTGAATGCGGTTTATCACTTCATGCGATTTCGCCAGACTGTAATCAATTAAAATAAGGCTAAACTCGTCGCCACCGAGCCGGATACCGTAATCGCTTTTACGAATCGACTGAGCCAGCGCTCTGCCGAGATACTGGATAGCCCGGTCCCCCATGTGGTGGCCAAGGGTGTCGTTAATTTTTTTCAGGCCGTCGCTATCGACGGAAATCACTGTTACGGCAATGTTTGCCTGTAGCAGAGCCTGAATTTTCTGTTCAAGCGCGGGCGTCAGTACCTTGCGGTTATAGAGACCGGTCATCGCATCGGTCATATTGTCCCGGGACAAGGAACGATGCTTGTCCAGCTGCTTTCTGGCATAGCGGCACAACAGCCAGGTGCCTACAGCGTAAATCACTATCAGCCAGAAGATGTTGATCAGGAAATAGAGCGCATCCAGTTTTATGTGTAGCGTGTAATAGCCGGTTATTTTTTCCTGGCGCGTAATCGGCGTGAATGACTTCAACACCGGGTGGTGGAAGCTGATTTTATCGCCGGTTGCATTATCGGTCACATACAGCGACAGGAAACGCCACAGCAAAGGTCTCTCTGCTGTATAAAATGAGGTCGCAAGATCGTCAATATTGATATCAGTAAGCACCAGCCCTTTAATGGCGTCGTGCTGGAAAACAGGAGTGATCATGCTAATGATATTTTTCCGGGTATAGCCATCATGATAGATGTGGGAAACAATATTTTCCCCAAGGCGTAAATCATGTAACGCCGCAGTATCGATGTTGATGGTTTCCCCGCTACGGTCGATATCTATCTCCCCGTTTTCGCTGGTCAGCCAGTTGCTAAAAGTATAGTGATTGCTGTCAACTAACTTATTGATATAAATATAATTATTTTTAATATCGATGTAGTATCTGACATTATTGAACAGATAGCCGCTGTAGTTCGAGAAACTGTATTTTGATGCCGTATCCGAACTGTTCCCCTGAACCAGATGCAGGGCAAGTACGTCTTTTTTCCAGCTATCGCAGGCGGGGTTCCTCGTTTGCAAAGTGCCACTTAATGCCCTGAAACGCTGACTGGATAGATTTACCCCGTAAACGCCATTCATTGATTCCGCATACTGGCATACAGTATCCAGATTATTTCCTGCCGCGTTGATACCCGCCGGAGCAGTTGAGAATACACGTGACATCCGAAAGGCAATGTTCTGGTTAATATATTCTTCATGAAACAGCGCTGACTTACCGTTCTCGGCAATATACCCCATGTAGCCCTCCAGACTACGATACTCCCGGAGTGCAAAACCGGCGAAGATTGCAGTCGTTAAAATAAAAATAACAATAACTGCGTTTATATATTTAGTCGGCGACAAAATGATGTATTCCCTCAGAAAATTCTGCCTTTCAGGATGAGAGGGAGTATAGCATATAGCGCTGCTCCGGCTTACCTCCCAGTTTTGCAGTAAAAGCATTCCAGGAAAGCTCCGATCCCGAGAAGGCGTGCATTTTGAGCCTGAGTGCTGCACAGTGGCTGAAGGGCGAACCGGGGGATAACAGCCCGCGGAGATGGCCAGCACTTTAACGGCCCGACCAGGGTAACCCTGGATCTTTAGCCAGATGCAAAACACAGGTAATATTCATGCAGGTGTATTCGCTCATGCACCTTATTTTTGAAATATATTATTCATTATATATCCTGGATATATTCCATATACATGCATATTAATTTCATATAATGAAATAACTGTTGATAGCAGGCCAATTATAGATAAAATGCGAATTCAGCATTCTCTGCATGGATAAATATTTAAACCTCCTATTGTCACGCTTTATTCACAATCAATATCAATGAAATAATCATAATATATTTAAACCATTCACTGTGGACAGGTAAATGCTAAATACAGATCAAAGTAAATCAGTTCTTCGCGCGCTTGGCGCACTTGAAAGTTACGCCTGGCAGATTGACACCACCAGCCCCAAACATTTTACGGTGACCGCAGAAGTTAGCGGCAGGACCAAACCCGCCGACTGGCAGGTCGCGCTTAAAACGGTTCAGCTAAGGCACCCGCTGGTGAATGCACGCGTGGACGGCGGCATCGATGGCCGCCTGTATTTTTTGCACGATCAATCCGTGGAGATCCCGCTGCGCATCGCGCGGATAGATAAAATCTTATCTATTGAACATGAAATTAAAAGAGAGTTCTCGGCCCCTTTTGGAACGGGAGATGTGGCTCTGCTTAAAGCCGCGTTGCTTTATGGCGAAGAGCGCTGCGTGATAATTATTACCGCACATCACGCCATCGCAGACGGCATGTCTCTGGCTCATTTTATCTATGACATTCTGCAAACATTAGCCGGCGAATCCCTGCCGCATTTGGCCTTGCTACCTTCCATTGAAGAGATCTGCTCTACCAATAACCAGGCCGCTGGAGCAATTAATTCGCCCGCTTTTACAAATGAACCGGTGCCTTACGCGGAGCGAAGTTTAGATAAGCTCCAGGTTGTCCGCCAGCGGCTTTCCCCTGAACTTTCTGCCTCTTTACGGGAACAATCCAAACGGGAGAACACGACGGTTCATGGAGCCTTAACCGCCGCTTTTGTTATAGCTTTATCTCAATCCCCTGCCCGGACAAGTCGCCCGGTTCGTATCTGCACGCCCATTAACGCCAGGAAATATTCTTCTCTGGATTACGGCCTCAGTTTTTTAGCCTTGTTTCCAACCTACGGCTATCACGACGGTGAAGCAGAAAATTTTTGGGAGATTGCTCGCTCGGTGACCGCCGACTTAGAAGCCTACAGAATTCAGCCGGGAATGGCTGCCCTGATAGGTCTGGTTGAGCCGTTTATGAACAATCACGGACTCAATAAGATGATTCATTTTGACAGTAGGATCTGTGCGCCGGACATTTTAATCTCAAATCTTGGAGTGCTTAATTTCTCACGAAATATTGGGGAATTAACCCTGGAATCACTGTGGGGGCCTAATGTGCTAATCGGTACCGAGGGTGAGCAAACCATCGGCGTTGCCACGATAAACGGCAACATCCATCTGATCCATACTTCGTACCAATCAGCACCTCATCTGTTGGAAGGGGCAAAAAAAATACTGACCGCGGTAACAGGCAGGTTATAAATCTGCGCCGCCGGTCAGGCTGCAAGCTCCCGGCAAACGCTCAATACCAGCTGCCGCAGCCAGCGATGGGAGAGATCCGCTTCCGAGCGTGGGTGCCACATCTGCGAAACGGTGATTTGCCGCGTAGCGACCGGAAGAGCAAAAGCATAAAGCTGGCCTGCGGGCTGGCTAACCACAAAGGATGCAGGCACAAGGGCTATCAAGTCTGAGGCCTGCGCCACTCGCAATGAAACTGGGAAACTTGGCACAACGGCGGCAATATTACGCTTCAGGCCCAGCTCGGCCAGCGAATCATCCACAGGGCCGTGAGGAATACCTCCCCTGCGGGAAGTGACTACATGCCCCCAGGCAATATACTGCTCGGGAGTGATATTTTGCGAGTGCGCGAGTGGATGCCCGGCGCGCACCACGGCTACAAAGCTATCGCGGAACAGCGCCTGAAGCCGAATTTCCGGCCCCATCTCACCCAGCACCCCAATCTCAAGGTCAACCAGCCCCTCACGCAAATGTCGGGAGCCTTTTTCAGGTTTGGGCATAAAGCACAACCGTACGCCCGGAGCCTCACGCGCCGCAGCGGCAATCAGCGCCGGGCCAAAGGCCTCAACAAAACCGTCATTGGCCCGAAGAGTAAAAACGCTGTCCAACGTCGTCAGGTCCAGCTCTGCTCTTGAAGGGCTTAACAAGCTACGAGCCTCATGCGCCGCGTTCCTTGCCCGCTCGCGAATTGCTTCGGCGTAAGGCGTCAGCACCATATTTCGCCCGGCTCTCACCAGCAGCGGGTCACCGGTGGCCTTACGCAGGCGGCTTAACGTCCTGCTCATGGCAGAGGCGCTTAAACCCAGCCTGCGTGCTGCCCCGGCCACGCTTCCTTCTGCCAGAAAGGTATCCAGCGCCAACAGCAAATTCAGATCTGGCTCGCTCATTATGGCTCCTGTAAAAAGACATGGCGTCTCATGCAGCTATTAATTGCAACTGGTGCGTCTTCCGCCTTGTATCAAGTATCACTATATTCTCAGCACTGACAACCGAATGCGCTGCTTTGCGGCAAGGAACGATGATGGAATTACTTTCAACCCGGCCCGGAGATGAGGGTTTACCGGGGCGTCCGCGTCTGCTGGCGATGATTGCCGTGATGACGACGGTAACCATGGCGGTATTTGACGGCTCAATGGTCAATATCGCGCTCCCGGAAATCTCAAGGGCGCTGAGCGTCTCCGCCAGCGATGCCGTTTGGGTGGCAAATGGCTACCTGCTTGCCGCCGCGATGACGCTTGCCATCTTCGCGGCGTTGGCTACCCGCATTGGATTCCGGCAGATATTCGTATTTGGTCTGAGCCTGTTTACCCTGGCTTCCGCTGGCTGCGCACTCTCCTCATCTCTTGATATGCTGGTCTTTATGCGAGTATTGCAGGGGATCGGCGGCGCGGCGGTTCTGAGTATTTCGCCCGCTATTTTACGGTCTATCTTCCCCAACAGGTTGCTGGGGCGGATCCTCGGGCTGAACGCATTTCTTATTGCCACCAGTACGGCCGTTGCGCCTCTTTTGGGCGGCACGCTGCTTTCGACGCTGGGCTGGGAATGGCTGTTTGCAATCAATCTTCCACTGGGAATGGTGGCGTTACTGCTGAGCCTGCGTGCATTACCGTGCAACCCGGCCCGGAACAGTAAACGGTTTGACTATGCCGGCGGCGTGTTCTCCGCTCTTTTATTGGGGGCGCTGATTATGGCTGCGGACAGTTTCACCAAAGCTAGCGGCCTGGTTTCTGCATTGTGTTACAGCGCCACGGCTTTGGTGGCCATCGTCGCTTTTATCTGGCGTGAGCGCCGCGCTTCTCAGCCTCTGTTGCCGCTGGAGATCTTCGCCTCCTCCAGGTTTTCACTCGCGGCGCTGACTTCACTCGCTTCGTTCGTTGGCCAGGGCATCACCTTTGTCGCTTTGCCCTTCTTGTTCCAGAACGTTTACGGCTATAGCGCCTTTGGTTCCGCGCTGCTCTTTACCCCGTGGCCGGTTGGTATCATGCTGGCAGCTCCTTATGCCGGGCGCCTCGCCGACCGCCATCCGCCGGCCATTATTGCCACGCTCGGCCTGAGCGTTTTTACCCTCGGATTACTGCTATTAGCTCTACTTCCTGAGCACGCATCGGCCTGGGATATCGGCCTGCGCAGCCTGGTGTGCGGTATTGGCTTCGGTATTTTCCAGAGCCCGAATAACAGAGAGATGATGGCCAATGCTTCGCGTGAACACAGCGGTTATGCCTCCGGCGTGCTGGCTATTATGCGTACCTTCGGGCAGTGTCTTGGGGCGGCGGTTGTCGGCATTATTCTGGCCCTCTATGGCAACCAGCTCACGCAAGAGCCGCAGGCGGTCCGCCTCAGCCTCTGGATTGCGGCCTGCGCGACTCTGCTGGCCATCGCCTTTAGCGGTCTGCGAACCTTCCGGACGTTAAAAGAGAATATTTAGCCTGATGTTTCAGGAACACTCTCTTAAAGCCGGTAGGCCGGAATAGCTCTGGTCGTGCCGGTCAGGCTGTCAAAAACATCTCTTTCCACCGTGGAGATGGGCACACCGGACTGCCTCAGCACCGACACATCGGCGGCAATACGCTGCTGCCCCAGCCAGAAAAGACCGTCGAGGGCGGTAACCTCCAGCCCGGACTCCAGCGCCAGCTTCAAACGCCCGCGAGGATTTTTTACCTGTAGGGCAACCTGCTGGTAGGCCGCTGCGGTTGCGCCTCCCGCCTCAGTCCTGCGGATACGGTTTGAGAACTTATAGCGAAATGTATCCGGCACGGCGCTCAGGTCAGCCTTAATGCTGTAAACCTGCCCGCGTTTATTGCCGTTCACCAGCACGCTCTTCTGGCTAAGCTGGAGTTCGTCTCGTAATTTATCAATAAGCTGCGGCGCCCGCAGGAGCAGCAGGCGAAAAGGCAGTTCGAAACTGGTGACGTAATCCACATTGAGTAACGCAAGGCGCAGGCGCTGCTGGCTATCCGTAGGATCTTTTTGATACTCGTCCCTGACCTCAGCCCACTGGCGGGCGAGCCGCGGCGTCTCTTCAATCTCGATAAAACTGTATTTTTCAATCTGGTAGTCGATGCGATTGCTCATAACGATGTCCTTCCCATGATTACCCGGTGCTACAGCTCGCAAATCATCTCAAAACAACGCAAAGTTCCGCCTGCCAGGGATGAGGGATATGTCCCCTCTTTTATCACGCTAAACCCCTGTTTCAGGTAAAAGTCACGGGCGTCGGGCGTGGAAGAAAGCATCAACGTACGCATGCCGCGCTGGCGAGCTTCCTGCTTAATCGCATTAAGTATCTGCCGTGCCATGCCCCTTCCGGTGAATGCCGACGCCGCCAGCACTTCAGGTGGGTAATCGGCTCTGCAGCCGTGGCGAATTGCCTGATTCCTGATGTTCCATAATGCTTCCGCTTCAGCGGGAACCGCACGTCTGACAACCATCGCCACCCTCCTGAATGCCCGTTTACGTAATTGAAAGTAAGAGTGATTACTTAGCATAAAAAGGAATGTTACCCTGCGCTCGAAGATAACATTTAATCAAGGACCCTCCGATGAAAAAAAACGCTGCCCTCGCCGTTTCGTTAAGCCTGCTGCTGACGTCCTCCGCTTTTGCTGCCGAAGGCAAACAGCCAGCGCCGATTGAGGCTCTGGAAAAGCAAGGATTTGAGATTAAAGGTGAGTTCAAAGCGCCCGGTGATTTAAAGGGTTATGCGATGCAGTACCAGGGTCAGGGTACCACCGTCTACCTCACGCCGGACGGACAACACGCAATTATGGGTAACCTGGTGGATTCAGCAGGCAAAAACCTGAGCGACGAGCAGGTTGAAAAGTTTGTCTATGCTCCCATGGCGAAGGCAATGTGGCAGAACCTGGAAAAACATCGCTGGATAGCGGCCGGTGACGCAAAAGCGCCGCAAATTGTTTATGTATTTGCCGATCCTTACTGCCCATACTGCACGCAGTTCTGGGAGCAGGCTCAACCTTGGCTCAAGTCAGGAAAGGTCCAGTTGCGTGTGCTGCTGGTCGGCATGCTGCGCCCGGACAGCGGCCAGAAAGCTGCCGCTATTATGATGGCAAAAGATCCGTCTAAAACCCTGGCCGATTACGAGAACAGTAAAGGCAAAATTGCGCTGCAAAAACCGGAAAAAATCACGCCTGAAGTTGGTGAGGCGATAAAAGCCAACCTTACGTTGATGGACGACCTGGGAGGAAACGCCACCCCGTCGATTTATTACCTCAACGCGGAAGGCCGCTTGCAGCAGCACCAGGGCATGCCGGATGCAGAAACGATGAAAACCATTATGGGCGAGAAATAACCGCTAGAGCACCAGCAGCGGCTTACTCTGGCGGCCAGGCTTGCGGAACAGCGCCAGTGCCTGGCGCCACTCTTCCAGCGGGTAACGTTCCGTGCCGGAAAGGTTACAGTGCTCCAGCTCTTGCCACATGGTGACAAACCAGCTCTGCCAAACTTCCACTGGCGTAACCGCCAGCACGTCCCGCAGATGAAAACGTTGAGCAATAACGTTTTTCCCTCGTGGGGAAAATGCTTTGCCGCTTAGCAAACCGTAAGAGACCATGGCCGCTGAAGGATTCAGATTCTCTAGCATCAAAGTAGCCAGCTCGCCGCCTACCGCATCGTATACCACGTCTACCCGCTCTGCTGCTTCTGCAATGGCCGCGCCGTTTTTAATACTCAACGGGATTACGCCGTGGCCTAGTAATTCGGGAACATGCTGCTCAGATCGATAGACGGCGTATATTTCGTCTGCGCCCTGCGCTTTTGCCCATTGAATAAGCAAGCTGGCGCAGGCCGATCCTGCCGCGGTTATCAGTAATTTTTTACCGGCGACCGGCCAGCTAGTAAGCATTAGCCAGGCAGCCAGCGGATTAATATAGCCGCGCGCCGCCAGTTCACTGGATATTGTGTCCGGAACCGGTACGGCCCACCGTGGAGAGCAGTCAACCCTGCGCTGCCAGGTCCCGTCTCCGCGCAGCGGCAGAATTCGTTTCCCCAGCCATTCAGGCTCATGCGCCTGCTCAACTATGCCAACGCCCTCATAGCCCGCAACTCGCGGAGGAAAAACCCGATGGCTATAGGCGCCGGTAATCGGAATCAGGTCGGAAGGGTTTATTGGCGCATAGAGCATTCTCACCCGCAGCGTGCCGGGGCAAAGGGGGGGAAGCCGTGTTTTTTCGAGAGTCAGAACCTGTTCCGGCTCACCAAACTGGCGAAACCAGAGTGCCGAATTTTCCATAAAAAGTGCCTGCAACAGCCGTAATAGGGGCACTATAACATGCTCTGGCGTTATGGGATTCTACGCCGGAACCGCCGAAATTGTCGTTACTTCAGTTGCGGCCGGGCAACAAGCCAGAGTGGTGAAGCTTACTCCGGGAACCTGCCTCTACGCTCCGGGGACCCGATGGGGAAAATGTTATTTAACTCGATTAGCTATCTGGCAGAATTATTTTCAGTGTCACGGTCAACAATATACCAAAGGTTAATGCGAAACCGAACACTACCGGAAGAGTCGTTATTTTAAAGTAATGCAAGCATTGATATGCGACAAAGTCATTTTTACATAAAAGAGGACTTAATCATGCCAAAATCAGCAATACAGCACAGCGTTTCAGCCGGCGCTTATGAGAATAAACTTCATGATAATGCTTGTCTTCCGCCAGATAGAGAAACTGGAAGGGAACGAAGTAACACCATAAAAAATGTCATTTCTGTACAAAACTTTCCGGATACAATGTTTAAGAGTAATGATTTAAAGAACAGAAGTGCGGATGTAATAAAAGCATTTTTTAAGAAAACAATAGCAGCTCAGAGCTATAATAAAATGTTTTCTAAAGGTGATAATTTCAGTGATTTAGGCATCGCTCTGACAGATTCATCAGCAAGGAAATCTTCATTACACTCACTACAGCATCTTAATAATGTATCTAAAAACTATTTAACGAAAATAAAAGAAAAAACCCAAAATTTAACCTCGCAGGAAAAGGTTTTGCTAAGTAAAGTGGTAGATGCAAAAATCCATTTCAGACATCAAAGTAATTCAAATTTGGTAGATGCCGCTGGAATACTTAACATCATGTCGTTGAATAAGTTGCAATCTAATGCAATTAACACTGCAGAAAATACGTACTCAGAAGATATAAGATGTTTAAGCAATCAGGATTTTGTTTTTTTTGGCGTTGAATTTTCTGATGATAAGGCTCAACTCCCTCTCAATACCCGCCATACAACTGTAGATTTTGGAGCCAATGCTTATATAGTTGATGAGCAGTTTCCTCATGGGTATCTGACATTGACTGATCATTTTGATAACAAAATACCACCTGCATTTAAGCATGAGCATAAGGAGTTCATAGCTCAATTCTCTGAGGTAAGAAAAGAAATTGACCGTAGAGTTCATGGAGATAAAGGTAAAAAAGATGTTCCTATCTTTAATTCTAAAGACATGAAACTTGGACTGGGGTTACACCTCATAAATTTCCTTAGAAAAAGCAATGATATAGAGTTTAAAGGATTTGCTCTGAATAAAAACCTGGACGATAAAAATTTAGACAAAATTCTAAATTTTGTATTTCAACCAGAGTTCCATGTCCCGAGGATGGTTAGCACGGATAATTTTAAAGAAGTAAAGCTACGAGAAATAAGTGTGAAGGATGCGGTTAAAGCATCTAATTTTGAAGCTCTTTCGGTACATATGAGAAACAAGGATGATGCATGTAAAGTTATGGGGCTTGCTATAGAATGCGCTAAAAAAGATATTGTTAATTTTTTATTCTCAAAATTCAGTTTTACTAAAAAGGATGTAATAAAAATGTCTACCCGATATGATGTTGAGTACTTACTAAGTCGCTCTAATGCGGATGAAAAAATTCTGAGAGATTTTTTGGAACGTGGGTTAGTGGAACCAAACCATACATTCAGGAAAATTAATTCTGGTGATACAATGTTAGACAATGCAATACAATACAATAAAAAAGAAATGATTGGTATATTGCTTGAATATGGTGCTCTTTGTGGAAAAGAAATTAATAACCACAGGTAAGTAAAAACATCTACAAAGGCTGGTGATTTTTTATCAAGTATAAATTACCAGTCTAAGTGCGCTCGCAACTTAGTAATCATAACAATATGAAAACTCTTTGCAACTCACAATGACATATTCTGCTACCAGCACTGGTGCTTAGAGTACATGTTTACTCTTTATGTCCTGATTTGTTAATCGACTAATAAGACGCAAAAATACGGTTCTTCCCTGCCCGCTTAGCGTTGTAAAGCGCGTCATCGGCTGCCTTCAGCCATTCGGCAGCGTCAGGCATTTCTTTAGTTGCGCAGGCAATACCTATGCTGAGCGTACAGTAGGCATTTTTTTCCGGTAACACGCGTACATTGATCGACTCCAGCAGGATGCGTTGAGCAATACTCCCCGCCTCTTCAAGCGTGGTATTTGGCATCAATACCACAAATTCATCGCCCCCAAGCCTGGCTGGAGTATCGGTTGAACGCGTGACGATTCGCAGAACGTCGGAGACTGCTATCAAAATAGAGTCGCCCACCTTATGCCCAAAACGATCGTTAACTTCTTTGAAGTTATCGATATCGATAAACATTAGCGCCGAGCTTCCGCAGGCGACACGCAGCCTTGCCAGTTCATTACCGATCTTTCGCTCCAGCAGGCGGCGGTTGGCTATACCCAGCAGCGGATCCATCATCGCAATGCTTTCCAGCTCGCGGCTTTTCTCACGCAGCTTTACCGCAATCGAGGCGGTAAGCATGCTAAGCGCGATGGTGTAAACGGAAATAAGCGGAAGCGTGGCGTACATCGTTCGCGTCGAAACGGCAGACTCAAACGGCATGCCGTGGCTCAGCCAGGTGAGCAGGAACGTCACGACCATCGCCAACATGGCTTTGATCATCAGAGGTTTTCCCCCGGCGGCCAGGCGGTCGGAGATGAGTATCGTGACGATGGCAACCGACGGCAGCGGGCTTAGCGCCATCATGGCAATCCAGAAACCGCCAGCGGCAGCATCTATCATCAGGTTTTGCTTTTCACTGTTTACCGGGGAGCGTGAGAAACGAGCCTTCAGCAGTGCAACGTGCGGCCACACAAAGGCGTTAGCCGCCAGCAGGCAGATAACCGGTAACGACGCGCCGTGTTGGTTCAGCACCGACAAGATAGGAAAGAAACACAACAGCGTGCCCAACATTCGCATCAGATACATGCGGTTGACGAATCGTGAGCCTTTTTTTCTGGCTTTTGGTGCAGGATCGGGGGCTATCATAAATTTCTCAGGCGAACAGACCGGCAGCAACACTAACAATAGAGTGTAAGAGATCTCATATGGACAAAGCTATGCCATAAGATTACCGGGGCGTCGCGGGCATCTCTTCGCCTCCGCTATCCGTGATGCTCGTCTTGTTTCTCCCCTGTCGCTTCGACAAATAAAGATTCTTGTCCGCTTCCGGGATAAGCATATTAAAGGTATCTTCCAGCGTTTTTTCTGCCACTTCTCCGGCTGCAAGCCCGATGCTCACGGTAATAAATAACGGCTGCTGCTGGTACAAGAAACTGCCCTGCTCGATGGTTTTACGGATCTGCTCTGCAATTTCGTAGCCTTCATGCAGATCATGGGTTCGGCAAACCACCACGAACTCCTCGCCGCCGATACGAGCCACCATCCCCCGGTCGCCTACGGTGTCCAGCACCCTGGCGGCAAAGGATGCCAGCACCGCGTCTCCGCATTCGTGGCCCCAGCTGTCATTTATGCGCTTGAAGAAATCGATATCAAGCAGCATTACACACAGCAGCGGCTGCTTGTTCAGCGGCAGATGCCCGGTGCGTTTTAATGCTTCAAACAGGCCCGAGCGAGAATAAACGCCGGTAAGATAGTCGAAGTCGGCGCGCAGTGAGGTCTGCTTTATTAGCTGATTAATCGCATCCACGCTGATAGACACAATCAGCGGGCAGATGGCAATTGTTGCAATCCCCAGGCGGGCGGAAAACATCTGATCGACCAGCAGTAAAGGCTGCTCGGAGTGCAGGTTAATCGCGGCGTGGGAAACCAGCACTATCTCCGCCGCACCCGTGATAAGAGTTAGCAGCGCAGTGACCGGCAGCGGATAACGAATGGCGCACCAGATTAACGCCGGAAGCGGGAAAGCGAGGCTACCCGCCCCACCGATAGCAATAGCGGTGCCTACTGCGATAACCACAGCGAACAGCGGATAAAGATCGGAAGGCACCAATGAGGGCTGTTTGCGCCATTTCGGCCAACTCGCGCTGAGCAAACAAGGCAACATAAGCACGCCGGTTGAGAACTGTTCGCTCACCCAGTCGGCGTACAGCGGCATAAATTTTTCATGGTAGTCGCCGCTTATGCCAAGTGAACCTATTGCACCGAACAACGAGCTTAATATCGCCGCAATGAGCGAGAAGTTGAAAATATTAAAGGCGTTTAGCGCCCAGTTGCTTTCGTCCATATTCCGCGAATAGCGCAATAATAGCCGCGCCGCGGTAACGATAAACACCATGTTGGAAAAGTTAATGATGGTTGACTGCCAGCCCCACTGCGTAGTGAACGCGTCATAAACCAGCATTGCCGCATAGCTAATAAAGTAATATACGGCTTTATTGAGCCACGGATTACGCACAAAAATGGCGGCCAGCACCGCGTTCAGCGGCCAAAATAGCGACAGATCGTTAACCAGCCGTAGTGAGGCGCCGAAGAAGTAAAACAGCGTGGTAAAAAAGAAGATGCTGACAGCATTTAACAGCATCTTTTCCGGGGAAAAGAATAAAAACTTAGGTCGATTAATCATGCCATCATGATTCATGTTTATTCATTCACCGCTGAAAAGAATAGCGCCATCAGGTGATTGCGGAAATAAGCAATAGCTTAGCATGTTTGCTGCGGCCAGGAGCCCGGTTGTTGAGAGAAAAAGGGAAAATCACCGCCCTGGCCCGGCTCACCGCATCAACTATTACTCATAAGCTAAATTCTCGCCACTTGATAACCTGGTGATGGAAAGCTTCGGGATTTCTGACTAAAAATTCAGACTTATTGCCAATTAATAATTAGCAGCCTCAGGTTTAACCGATGTTTAAAGTGACTGCCTTATAGTCACAGCATACAGGTTTTCCCGGAGATGAAATGCGCAAAACACCGTGGGCGGAACGATTAATCATCACCGCCATTATGCTAACTGTTCTGGCAACCGTTAGCCTGGTTGGCGTCCTGTGGTTGCGTGTGCCGGGATTGTTGCTGCTGTAAGCCCCAGCAAGTTTAGAAAATTGAACGCCCAATGCGCTGAGAAAGTATTTCCAGCGCTGCCGTGCCCGCCAGAGAGTTACCTGACGCATCCAGTTCAGGGCACCACACCGCGATAGACATCTCGTTCGGCACCACTGCGATAATCCCGCCGCCGACGCCGGACTTACCCGGCAGGCCAACACGATAAGCGAATTCGCCCGCTCCGTCATACATCCCGCTGGTTATCATCAGGGCGTTAATCTGCCTTGCGTGCTGGGCCGAAACCACCGGCTCATCGAGATGCAATGCCTGCCCCTGGTTTGCCAGGAACAGGAAAGTTTTAGCCAGTTCAAGGCAGCTCATTTCCAGCGCACAATAATGGAAATAAGTTTGCAGCACCGTTATTACGTCATTTTCAAAGTTGCCGAAGGACTTCATTAGCCAGGCAATGGCGGCATTGCGGGCAGAATGTTCAAATTCGGAACGCGCCACGCGGGTGTCGTAAACCAAATCGTCTGCGCCTGAAAGCTGGCGTACCACTTCCAGCATGCGTTGTTTTGGCGCGCTGAGCCGCGTTTGCAGCATATCGCACACGACCAGCGCCCCGGCATTAATAAACGGATTTCGCGGCTTTCCCTGCTCCAGCTCCAGCTGCACAAGCGAGTTAAACGGCTGGCCGGAAGGCTCTTTGCCCACGCGCTGCCAAATTTCATCTTCTTCGTAGCGGCCCAGCGCCAGCGTCAGGCTCAGAACTTTTGAAATCGACTGAATAGAAAAGCGTTCAGCGGCGTCCCCGGCGCTAAAGAATTCCCCGTCAACGGTACACACCGCGATGCCAAGCTTACTGCCGGACACTTCTGCCAGCGCGGGAATATAGTCGGCAACCTTCCCTTTACCGAGCAAAGGACGGACTTGTTCGAGGATCTCTTCCAGTAACTGATTATTTAATTGAACCGGCACCGTGCTCTCCTGAGCGATGTGTTAAGCGGCGCAAGTATATCAGAGCGACGGGCCGATAATAAAACGAACTCAGGCCGTCATCTGGAAGCGAGCAACGGCTTTTTCCAGTCGCTGCGACTCGCTGAGCAGCCGCTGGGAGGTATTCGTCGAAGCCTTAATCAGCCGTCCTGTTTGATTCACCGCCTGGTTGAGCGTGGTAATACGGCTTGTCACTTGATGTACGCTGGTCCCCTGGTCTACCGAAGCGCTGGAAATTTCGTTTAACAACCCGCTCAGACGGGTGACCTGAGCAATAACGCTCTTGAGTTGATTCTCCAGTTCCGACACCGCCTCGCTGCCCTGTTCAATGCCCTGCAACGAGTTGTTGATAAGCGCCTGAATATTTCTCGTTGACTGGCTGCTCTGCTTCGCCAGCAGGCCAACTTCACGCGCCACAACGGCGAAGCCACGCCCCTGATTACCGGCATGAGCAGCCTCAATTGCGGCATTAAGCGCCAGGATATTAGTCTGGAAGGCGACATTATCGATCATCGCCACAATGCCGCGCATTTCCGCCGAACGGGTGACAATATCCTGCATCGAGGCGTTAACCGTATGCATCATCTGGTCACCTCCGGCTACCATCTCCCGCGCTTCATCGGCGCGCTGGTTGGCCTGAATAGCATACTGACTGTTTTCCTGAACGCGAGATTCCAGCTCGGTAATGTGCTGCGTCACCCTTTCCAGCTCCTGCTCTTGTTGAGCGGATTGGTTAAACAGCTCATTATTACTCTCGGCGAGCTGGCCGATATTACTCAGCAGCGTAGCGGAAGATTCTCGCACCTCCAGCACCAGCTGCTGTATTCCCTGCTGCATTTCCAGCACGCTGCCGTGGAGCTGCTTCACTTCGCGGTTTACCAGCCTGCGTTCGGCTGGCAGGCGCGATAAATCTCCGGCTGCCAGCACATGCAGATGCTCAATCAACCCTCTAAGCGGGCGGATAACCCAGCGTGCGACGCCGAGCCATACCGCGATTGCAACAACCAACAGAATACCTAACGCGATAATAAACAAAGTCTGCGCCTGGCTCAGGCTGCTCAGAAGCGAGCCGCTGGCCTGCACGGTTTGCTTCTCCCCCTCGGTCTGATAGCGCGCGTACTGCTCGTTGAAATCGGACTGAAACGCCTGAATCGGCACTTCAAAAAATGCGTCTATCGAGGCGTGTTTCTGCATCCCTTCTAGTTGCTCTTTCAGGCCGCTGAAAAATAGCTGATAGCTGCTGGCCAGCGCGTCGCTGCTTGCCGGGTGCAGTTTTTGCCAGGCGGAGAAGTTTTGCTGCGACTCTTTTAACGACTTATCGGCTTCATCTACCAGGCTGTTCCAGCTGCCGACCGAGCCGGTTTCTTTATCCTGCATAAAGTAGACACCCGCGCGGTTTAAGAGGTCGCTGGTCATTAACAATGAAGTTCTCGCCTTTTCCATTACCACCTGCTGCTGGTGAAGCTGGCCGCTTTCAAGCACGCTTTGGCGGGTATCACGGAGGATGTTGGAAAGCGAAACGGTCGAGAGAATTTGCAGCACCGAAAAGAGTGCTATCACGCCAACAACTCCGCTCAGCAGCCCAAACTCGCGCGGCCGCCCGGTCAACAGGTTAAGGGGATTTAAACGGCCAAAAATTTGACTTATGTTCATGATTTTCTTCAGTAACACAACGATGCCGCGAGTGTACTGAGCGAAAATGACAGAAATATTTCATTCCCATGACAAACAAGGCCACCCGAAGAGTGACCTTGTTTAGTGCTGGCTAAATCGCCAAAATCCAGCTCTATCTCTTAATTTGAGGCCGACAATGGAGCATTATCCGCCGGCAGTCTGGTGTCGTTTAAACTAGCGACGATCCTTCCATACGGTCTGAATGTTACAGAACTCATGCAGGCCAAAGTGGGAAAGTTCGCGGCCAAAACCGCTCTTTTTCACTCCGCCGAACGCTACTCGTGGGTCACTGGCGCTGTAGCCGTTGATAAACACGCCGCCGCACTCAAGGCCAGCCGCCATTTCCAGCGCCAGGTTCTCGTTAGCGGTAAAGACCGTTGCCGACAGGCCGAAATCGCTGTCGTTAGCCAGTTCCAGGGCATGTTGACTATCGCGGGCAACGGTAATAGCGGCCACCGGGCCAAACAGTTCCTGGCGGAAGGCGGTCATATCTGGCGTAACACCAGCCAGCACCGTTGGCGCATAGTAATTGCCTTCTCCGACCAGTTTTTCTCCGCCAATCAACAATTTTGCACCCTGACTAAGTGACGTTGTCACTTGCTCATGCAACTCATCTCGTAGATCGTAGCGAGCCATAGGCCCGATACGGGTTGACTCTTCCTGCGGCGCACCCAGCTGGTAGTGTTTAAGCTCGGCAATGAATTTGTCGGTAAAGGCATCGGCGATACCCGCTTCAACGATAAATCTTTTCGCCGCGGCGCAGACCTGCCCTGTGTTCTGAAAGCGGCCCGCAACCGCGGCTTTTACCGCCTCGTCCAGGTCAGCATCTTTGAGGACGATAAACGGGTCGGAACCGCCAAGCTCCAGCACACATTTTTTCAGCGCCGCGCTTGCCTGAGCGCCAATTGCCGCCCCCGCTCTGCCGCTGCCGGTCACCGTGACGGCGGCAATTCGTGGGTCGTTAATCGCCTGGCTAACGCCTTCCGGCGTGACGTTAAGCAATTCGAACAGCGAGGCAGGGAAACCCGCAGCGATAAACATCTGGCGAATAATCTCGGCGCAGCCCATCACATTTGGAGCGTGTTTCAACACATAGCTGTTACCGGCCAGCAAAATCGGCACCGCACCTCGCAGCACCTGCCACAAAGGGAAGTTCCACGGCATCACGGCAAGGATCGGCCCCAAAGGACGGTACTCAATAACCGCTTTATTATTTTCAACCAGCGTGGACTCAGCGCCGAGCATCGCCGGGCCGTGTTCCGCATACCAGTCGCAGAGGTTGGCCGACTTAGCGACTTCGGCACGAGCCTGAAGGATAGGCTTACCCATCTCGGCGCTTATCATCTGCGCCATCGCCTCACCGTGCTGGCGCACCGCTTCACCTAAATCACGCAGCTTTTGCGCGCGGGCTTCCAGCGGCGTAGCCCGCCACTGTTTAAAAGCCTGGTGGTTGCGGGCAAGCGCTGCATTAATCTGCTCTGCATTCTCGAAAGGATAAACCGCAATGTGCTCACCGGTAGCGGGATTGCGTGAAATGGCGTGGGTTTGCCCGGTTACTGATTGCATGGTGGTGCCTCGACAGGTGAATGAGATGTTAACAGTAGCCTTGAGGCACGAAGTTTAAAAATGAATAATACTGAGCAAACCATTCACGATTTGAGAAAGCTTATGGACCTGACCCAGCTGGAAATGTTTAACGCAGTGGCCGAAACGGGCAGTATCAGCGCCGCCGCACAGCAGGTACACCGCGTACCGTCCAACCTCACTACCCGCATCAAACAACTGGAGGCTGACCTCGGGGTTGCGCTATTTATCCGCGAAAACCAGCGGCTGCGGCTTTCGCCTTCCGGCCACAGCTTCCTCGACTACAGCAAACGCATTCTGGCGCTGGTGGATGAGGCCCGAACGGTCGTTTCCGGCGATGAGCCTCAGGGGTCGCTGGCTTTAGGCTCGCTGGAAAGCACAGCGGCTGTACGCATTCCCGGGCTGCTGGCGAACTTTAACCAGCGCTATCCCAAAATCCATCTTTCACTGGCTACCGGGCCTTCCGGGGACCAGATCGACGGCGTGCTTGAGGGCAGGCTTTCCGCCGCTTTTGTTGACGGGCCGGCGCTGCATCCATCGCTTGAAGGCATTGCGGTTTATAGGGAAGAGATGGTTATCGTCGCGCCTGCGGACCATAGGCCAATTCTACGGGGGAGCCAGGTGAACGGTGCAAATATCTACGCTTTCCGGGCTAATTGCTCCTATCGCCGCCACTTCGAAAGCTGGTTTCACGATGACAAAGCCATCCCGGGGAAAATCCATGAAATGGAGTCATATCACGGCATGCTGGCCTGTGTTATTGCCGGAGCCGGGCTGGCGTTAATGCCCAGAAGCATGCTGGAGAGTATGCCTGGCAGTCATCAGGTGAGTACCTGGCCACTGCCGGAGGAGAAGCGTTATCTGAATACCTGGCTACTGTGGCGGCGGGATGCTAAAACGCGTCAGCTTGAGGCTTTTATTTCCCTTCTTGAACAACCTCCGACTGATTAATAATTGCGCAGAAAACGCAACCAATCGGTTATTTATTGAACGCCGCTGTCAATTATAGCGACAATCACTAACCGATTATCTCTTTATATAAGATGATTCTTTTTTGATAGTTTTTTAATGCGGAATATTAAAAATTAAGTGCCCATTATTAATATTGTTTGAAAAAGGAGTTCATTATGGTTGGGAACGTCAACTACTCAATAAGGGAAACAGGTAATGTGTGGGGCATAGATTTGAACAAACCCTCAAGCCCCTCTTCATTGAAAAACATAATCGAAAGCATAAAAAACGTCTCTAATTCAAATGTTGAAGTCGCTACCCCAGGGCCACTTAATCGTTCGAACATACGCGTGTGTGGGCGGGTAAAACAACCCTCCGCAAATGGTCATCTAATCCTCAATCCGGAGGGTGTCGATGTCAGAATAATACCAGGAAAAATAAATAACGTTGAATACGAGAACGTTTCAGGTGATAGATACAAGGCCCGGTTTAAAGATTGTGATAGCAATGATGTGATGAGCATGAGCTTTACCTCAAATGAAAAAATTGATAGCGGCGTCAGGCCTGTCTACTCCAGACAAATCCAAATGAAGAGTATCGACAGTCAAAAAAGCATTGAGGAACTCTGGAGAGGCATGACGGACCCTCATCATTTTTATCCTATGTTACAGCAGCTTGGGATAAGCAAGCTGGACGCTTTTCGGCGTGTGCCGCCCGATCTGGCCTCCCGGGTTGACACCGATAGTTTAGGGCTGACTCTACAGAATATACATAAGAGAAAAGATAACATCATGGCCTTCGTTGGCAACAATGCCGTTGTACAGATATATACCGGTCCGGTATTAAAGATCGCCGAAGTGAAAGGCAGTGATAAAATATTTATTCATGGAGTAACAAAAGAAGGAGAACCAGCAGTCATTAATTTATCAAAAAAAGATATTGCTCAGGCATGGGTGGTAAATAAGAGATCAAATGACGGTTACATTACTAGCCTGGAGATTTTCGATCATCAAGAAAACCACATCGCACAGTTTTACGGGGTCAGAAAAGAAGGTCAGAAACAAAATGAAAATTGGCATAAACTGATGAAAGAACTTCCAACCATCATTTAGCCATACTCGAGCCTTACGAACGGTAACTTGCTTTCAAAAAGGCTCGTTTGATATCTATGGCTTAATAATCAAATTAAAATTATTTCCACCCGTTATTTATTCTTTATTGTACTATCGCAATAACACTTTCCCAATCAAATAAGTCACCGCTTTGCCGCCAATCAGCACTCGCTCACCTTTATACTGGCAGCGTAAATCTCCACCGCGGTAAGAAACCTGGCGCGCCAGCAGATGGGTTTTATTTAATTTATCCGCCCAGTACGGGATAAGCATGCTGTGGGTAGAACCGGTCACGGGATCTTCCGGCACCGACTCACCGGGGCAGAAGAAACGGCTAACAAAATCGTATTCCCCCTCGCCCGGCGCGGTCACGCAGACCATTTTATCCAGCGGGATCATCGCGTTGATATCCGGCTTGATAGCCTCTACTTTCGCCTGGCTCGCCAGCACAACCATATAATCCCTGCCCACACGCAGCTCTTTGCACTCGCTAATACCCAGCGTTTCCAGCAGTTGCGGCAGCGGCGCTATCTGTTCGGTTTCCCATGCGGGGAAGTCCAGCGTTAGCCACTCGCCGTTGCGGGTCACCGTCAGCGGGCCAACAAAACGGGTGCTGAAGTGGATCACCGATTCCGGATAATCAAGATGTTCAAAAATAACGTGCGAGGCCGCGAGCGTAGCGTGTCCGCAAAGGTTGATCTCGCTCTGAGTGGTAAACCAGCGCAGCTCGAAGCCGTCATCGGTATTAACAAAGAAGGCGGTTTCCGACTGGTTATGCTGCTGTGCCATCTTCAGCAGCGTTTCGTCCGGGAGCCATTCGGTGAGCGGGCAAACCGCCGCCGCATTGCCGCCAAACGTGGTGTCGGCAAAAGCATCTACCATATAAAAGTCAATTGCCTGCATAAGTCATTCCTCTGTTTGTCGTTATTATTTTCGTCCTGCCTACCATGACATACTCATTTCCGGCATGCCTGTTTTTTCTCACCCATTTTTTCTCTGCGCCATCAAATGAGACTTAAATCACAAAATGGGTTGTCTGTGTGTTTTGATGGTTTTATCATCCGCCCATTCCTTCCTTTGTTCACCTGCGCGATAAAATATGACTATCAATACAGTTTCACGCAAAACGGCGTGGCTGCGGGTAGTAACGCTTGCCGTTGCGGCCTTTATTTTTAATACCACCGAGTTTGTGCCGGTTGGCCTGCTGTCGGATATCGCCCAAAGTTTTGGCATGGAAACGCCGCAAGTTGGCATCATGCTGACCATTTATGCATGGGTTGTGGCGCTGATGTCCCTGCCGTTTATGCTGATGACGAGCCAGGTAGAGCGCCGCCGCCTGCTTATTGCCATCTTTTCGCTGTTTATCGCAAGCCACGTGCTGTCGTTCCTTGCCTGGAACTTTACCGTGCTGGTGATAAGCCGCATCGGGATTGCTTTCGCCCACGCTATCTTCTGGTCGATTACCGCCTCACTGGCTATTCGTATGGCTCCGGCCGGTAAAAAAGCCCAGGCTCTGAGTCTGATTGCCACCGGCACCGCGCTCGCGATGGTGCTCGGCCTGCCGCTTGGCCGCATCGTTGGGCAATATTTCGGCTGGCGCACCACCTTCTTCGCCATCGGCGTAGTCGCCGCGATCACCCTGTTCTGCCTGATAAAACTACTGCCGAAGCTGCCCAGCGAGCATTCGGGATCGCTCTCCAGCGTGCCAAAATTATTCAGCCGCCCGGCGCTGGTCAGCATCTATGTTCTGACCGCAGTCGTGGTAACGGCAAACTATACCGCCTACAGCTACATTGAGCCGTTTGTTCAGCAGGTTGCCGGGCTAAGCGCCAACTTTGCCACCCTTCTGCTTCTGCTGCTCGGTGGCGCGGGGATAGTCGGCAGCGTGCTGTTCGGCAAACTGGGCAATAAATACGCGTCGCTATTAGTCAGCTCGGCTATCGCTCTGCTGACCCTTTGCCTGGCGCTGTTGCTGCCCGCCGCAGGCAGTGAGCTAAATCTTGGGATGCTGAGCCTGGTCTGGGGCGTGGCGATTATGATTATCACCCTCGGCATGCAGGTTAAAGTGCTGGCCCTGGCGCCGGATGCCACCGACGTGGCGATGTCGTTGTTTTCGGGGATTTTCAATATCGGGATTGGGGCAGGCGCGCTGCTGGGTAACCAGGTCAGCCTGCATCTTTCTATGTCGAACATTGGCTTTGCCGGGGCGGTTCCGGCGCTGGCGGCGTTAATCTGGTCGGTGCTGGTGTTCCGCCGCTGGCCGGTGAAACTTGAAGAACAGGCCCGGACGACGCACTAAAAAAAACGCCCCGAGGGGCGTTTTTGCTATCAGGCGTGGTAAGTCTTAACGATTTCAAGCACGCCGTTAATAATAAACTGAACGCCCATACACACCAGCAGGAAGCCCATCAGGCGGGAAATAGCCTCGATGCCGCTTTTGCCGACCATGCGCATAATTGCCCCGGAGCTGCGCAGGCTTACCCACAGAATCAGGCCGACAGCGAGGAAGATAAGCGGCGGCGCAACGGTAATCACCCATGCAGGGAAATCTGACCCGGCGCGGACGGTAGAGGCAGAGCTGATTATCATCGCAATTGTCCCCGGCCCGGCGGTGCTCGGCATCGCCAGAGGAACAAACGCGATATTGGCTTCAGGCTCTTCGCTCAGCTCTTCTGATTTGCTTTTTGACTCCGGCGATTCGTGCGCCTTTTGCTGCGGAAACAGCATGCGGAAGCCGATAAAGGCAACTATCAGCCCCCCGGCAATACGCAGCCCGGGAATCGAAATGCCGAAGGTGTTCATCACCACCTGCCCGGCGTAATACGCCACCATCATAATGGCAAACACATTCACCGATGCAATCAGCGACGTGCGGTTACGCTGGCGGGTGTTCATGTCTCCCGAAAGCCCGAGGAAAAGCGCCACGGTCGTCAGCGGGTTGGCAAGCGGCAGCAAAACCACCAGACCCAGGCCAATGGCCCTGAGTAAATCCATCATATTTCTGTCCTTTTAATAGCGGGCTGTTAGCGGGTCTGAGTATAGCAGCAAGCAGTTTACCGACGGCAGGTGAAGCGTTTTAGCTTTTCGTGGCATCGGGTAAATCATCAAGTTGACTTATACTTGCCCCGGCAATAATATCTGCCGTGACTAATCTACTTGCCTGGGCAAACATAGTGAAAAGCACCTGTGATCTGTTTAACGAAATCATCCCCCTCGGGCGGCTGATCCATATGGTGAATCAACATAAAGATCGCCTGTTAAACGATTCACTATCGCCGCTGGATATCACCGCTACCCAATTTAAGGTGCTGTGCTCCATTCACTTTGAAGTGTGTATCACCCCTGTCGAGCTGAAAAAAGTGCTTTCCGTTGATCTCGGTGCGCTAACCCGCATGCTCGACCGCCTGCTGTGCAAAGGCTGGATTGAGCGTTTACCGAATCCCAACGATAAGCGCGGCGTGCTTATCAAGCTGACGCCGGAAGGCGTTGCGCTTTGCGAAGAGTGCCGCAACCTTGTGGGGCTAAGCCTCCATAAAGAACTCACAAAAAACCTGACGGAAGACGAAGTGGATACGCTTTATCGACTGTTAACAAAGGTATTGCCGTAAACCTGCAAAAGAGGTGAAACGATGTCCAGACGCAACAATGATGCAATTACGATTCATAGCATTTTGGGATGGATAGAACAGAATCTGGAAACCCCCCTCTCGCTTGAGAAGGTTTCTGAGCGTTCTGGCTACTCTAAATGGCATCTGCAGCGGATGTTTAAAAAAGAGACCGGTCATTCACTGGGCCAGTACATCCGTAATCGCAAACTGACGGAAATCGCGCTGAAGCTCAAAGAGAGCAACGAACCGATTCTCTACCTGGCAGAACGCTATGGTTTTGAGTCGCAACAGACGTTGACCCGCACCTTTAAGAACTACTTTTCGGTGCCACCGCATAAGTACCGGGTGACGCGGCTTGCCGGAGAAGGCAAGTATCTGCATCCGTACAACCAGTATTGTAGTTTGTGTAATTAATAGTATCGCCGCCTGTTTTTGCAGGCGTAAACGAGGAAATATGAAATTCATCTCCGCAGCCACCCTTATTCTGGCTCTGGCATCGGCAAACGCTCTTGCGGAGCAATCCGGCAGCTTCACCGCGTCTCAGGCCAATTACGGCAACATGATCTCCTGCTCGGGCGGTCAATTGTCTAAAGGCCCACAGCACACCGCTGCCGAAAAATCTGAACAACTTGGCTCACCTTATTACCACGGTAATGCTGATTTGTAAGATTGAGGCTAACCCGCCCGGCTTAGGGCGGGTGCCGCAAAAACTAAGAAGAAAGGCCCTTCACAGAACGCCGAACACGCAGGCCAAAAACGTTGATATACAGCCCCGCCATAATCAGCACCGCCCCCAGTAACTGCATTACCGAGAGCTTCTCATCCAGCAGCAGCGCAGCGCTCGCCATGCCGACAACCGGCACCAGCAGCGACAGCGGCGCCACGCGCCATGTTTCGTAGCGCCCCAGAAGCGTCCCCCAGATCCCGTAGCCGATAATGGTCGAGACAAACGCCAGGTAAACAAGCGACAAAACGGTCGTGATGTCGATATTTACCAGGCTAGTCAGCATCACGCCCGGGCCATCCAGCAGCCAGCTTGCGGCAAAAAACGGCAGCACGGGAATAAGCGCGCTCCAGACAATCAGCGACATAATCTGCGGACGCGGCTGATGCTGCATAATTATCTTGTTAAAGATATTGCCGAACGCCCAGCATAGCGCCGCCGCCAGCGTCAACATAAAGCCAAGCAGCGCAACATGCTGCCCGTCGAGACTGCCTTCAATCAGCACCAGCACGCCAAACACCGCCAGAGTTATCCCCGCCAGCTGCTTGCCCTGTAGCCGTTCGCCAAAGAAAAAAGTGCCGAGAATAATGGTAAAAAAGGCCTGTGATTGCAGGACCAGCGAGGCAATACCGGCGGGCATGCCGAACTTAATAGCGGAAAATAAGAAGGCGAACTGCCCGAAGCTGATGGTCAGCGCATACCCAGCCAGCAGGCGAAAAGGAAGTTTTGGCCGGGCGACAAACAGCAGCGCGGGAAACGCCACCAGCAGAAAACGCAGACCCGCCAGCATCAGCGGCGGCATGTTGTGTAGCCCCAGCTTGATAATCACAAAATTCACGCCCCAAATCACCACCACCAGCAATGCCAGTAGCCCATCTTTACGCGTCATAACCCTGCCCTGTATTTATTATCAGTATGTAAAAAAATAATCCCGATGCGCGAAATCAAACAGATACAGATCGCACTTTTTTGTTGGGATACAGATGTGTTGTAACGTGCTTTGCCGCCGTTTATTGTATGTACTTGGCTGATTCTTCATGATAAATCTGTTCCCCACGCACATAAACCTATAATAATGCACACAACCATGACCACCCTGAGCAAACTGTTTTCCGGCAAGCAATTAGCAACAACTGTGTTACTTCTTTCCTCCCTATTACTCACAATAGGGCGCGGCCTGACCCTGCCATTTATGACCATTTACCTTTCGCGCGAATACCATATGCCGCTGAAGGACATCGGCATGGCCATCACCGCCGCGCTGGTTGCTGGCGTGTTGTTCAGCCTGTGGTTCGGTATTCTGGCGGATAAGTTCGACAAGAAAAAAAACATGCTGCTGGCGGTCATCATCTTCTTCGGCGGCTTTCTTGCTATTCCGATGGTGCATCACGCCGGGCTGGTTGTGCTGTTTTACTCCATCATCAACTGCTCTTACACGGTGTTTTCCGTGGTGGTAAAAGCCTGGTTCTCGGACACGCTCGATATCAGCCTGAAGCCCAAAATTTTCTCGCTCAACTACACCTTCGTGAACGTTGGCTGGACGGTTGGCCCGCCGCTTGGCACCTTCGTGGTGATGTACAGCACCAACCTGCCGTTTTTGCTCTCCGGCCTTACCGCCGTCCTGCCGCTGATGATGATTGGCCGCTGGGTTAAACCCCTGCCGATGAGCGCCTCTACCGCTGATGCCTCGGACAAAGTCCTGCCCTCACCGCACATCATGCTGCGCGACAAACAGCTGATGTGGTTCACCAGTTCGGCGTTCCTCGGCTCGATGGTCTACGGCGCGTTCGCGGGCTGCCTGTCTCAATATGCCATCGTCATCGGTGACGCAGGATTGGCGGAAAAAGTGGTCAGCGTGGTGCTTTCGGTTAACGCTATCGTGGTGGTAGCGTTTCAATATTTCCTCGGCAAAAACATCCGCCCCGATAACATCAAAAAAATGATGTTCTACGGCACGCTCTTTTTCGTCTGCGGGCTGGGCGGTTTTATGCTCTCCGGTACTAATCTCTGGCTGTGGGGGCTATCTTCACTGGTGTTTACCATCGGAGAGCTTATCTATGCTCCGGGCGAATATATGCTGATCGACAACATTGCGCCTCCGGGGCTGAAGTCGAGCTACTTTGCCGCCCAGCAGCTTGGCTGGCTCGGCGGAGCCTGTAACCCGCTGGTCACCGGGCTGCTGTTAAGCTGGCTGCCGCCGTATATGCTGTTTGTGGTGCTGATGGCCACCATCCTGCTGGCTTACTACGCCGTAGTGGTCGGGATGAAAGCGCCGCCCCGCCAGCCGATGGCGGCCTGACGGGGCGCCCAGGTTAGACTTCTTTCTGGTATTGAATAAAACCGGACTTCGCCGCTACTTTGTCATACAGGGTTTGAGCGGTGGCGTTAGTCTCGTGGGTGTGCCAGTAGAGGCGGCCGCTGTTATTCGCCTCCGCGTGCTGGCGTACGGCCTCGATTAACGCACGCCCTACGCCCTTGCCTCTCGCCTGTGGAGCCGAGAACAAATCTTCAAGGTAGCAGTAGTGAGTCTCAGACCAGGTGCTGCGATGATAGAGGAAGTGGGTGAAGCCGAGCAGCCTGCCCTGGCCGTCAAACGCGCCCAGCGCCCACATCGGTTCTTTGTCATCAAGCATGCGCCGCCAGGTGAGCGCCGTGACCTCGTCGCTGATTTGAGCATCATAAAACGTCAGGTAACCCTGCCAGAGCGCCAGCCACTGCTCGCGATCGCCGTGATTGAGCAAGCGCACGTTCAGCGAAGGATTGAGTTCAGTATTGCCGCCGCTAAGCTCCGTGCGAATAGCGGCCAGCCCCTGCTGCTGGACGCCACCAACGATATTCGACGCCGAAAGCCAGCGCTCAAAAGCGCTTTTCACCAGCGGCCATTCACCGTCTGTAATTGAGAACCAGGCCGTATCGCGGGTTCTGCCTTTATAAATGCTCATCTGGCGGAAAACGCCTTCAAAACGAAAACCTAAACGCAATGCCGCGCGGCGAGATGGCCCGTTAAGGCTATCGCACTTCCACTCGTAGCGGCGGTAGCCGAGGGTTTCAAATGCGTACTTCATCAGCAGGTAGTGCGCTTCGGTTGCCTGAACGGTACGCTGCAACAGCGGGGAGAACACCACGAAACCGACTTCGATAGAGCCGTTTGCCGGGTCGATTCGCATTAGTGAAAGCGTGCCCATGGCCTGGCCGCTTGCGTTATCCACCACCGCAAAATGGAACGGATCGGCGCTTTTCTCAGCCCCGGCAATATAACCCATAAAATCGGCTTCGGTTTCAAAAGGCCCCACGCTGAGGTAGGTCCAGCCACGCTGATCTTCGTCCTGGCTCCACGCCTGCCAGAGATGAGCGCCATGCTTTTCGGCACTCAGGGGTTCAAGGCGACAATATTGCCCGTTGAGAGTGACCCGCTCAGGCAGCGGGCGACGCTGCCAGTCTGGAAGAGAGAAACCAATCGGCTGCTGAAAACTGTTAACGGTAAAAGACATAATAACCTCTGGAATTCGATAGAGAATACCGAAAACTATAGGCGCGCAGAGGTTCAGCCAGAAGTACCACAATCATTAATTTTTGGCAGACCACTTAAATAGCGACCAGCCCGCGCACGCCCTCCTGCTCCATCTCGCTTCCGCGCCCGCTCTGGACGATTTCTCCTCGCGACATCACCAGATAATTATCCGCCAGTTCGGCGGCAAAGTCGTAAAACTGCTCAACCAGCAGGATAGCCATATCGCCCTTTCCGGCCAGATGGCGGATAACCTGAGCAATCTCTTTGATGATTGAAGGCTGGATGCCTTCGGTTGGCTCATCGAGGATCAGCAATTGCGGTTTGCACGCCAGCGCCCGGCCAATCGCCAGCTGCTGCTGCTGCCCGCCGGAAAGGTCGCCCCCGCGCCGCTGCCTCATCTCATGCAGCACCGGGAATAGCTGGTAGATTTCATCCGGCACCGTTCTGGCCTGGCGACCGGGAAACCGTGAAATCCCCATCAGCAAATTTTCCTCAACAGTCAGGCGCGGAAAAATATCGCGCCCCTGCGGCACATACGCGATTCCGGCCTGCACCCTTTGGTGAGGTTTACGCTGGGTTATCACGCTATCCTGCCAGCTTATGTTTCCACTTTTCACCGGGAGCAGTCCCATCAGGCACTTCAGCAGCGTGGTTTTACCTACGCCGTTGCGCCCCAGCAGGCAGGTCACTTCGCCGATCTTAGCTTCGAAGCTGACGCCGCGCAGAATATGACTGCCGCCGTAATATTGATTTAATTCGCTCACCCGCAGCATGCTCGCTCCTTAACGTCCGAGATAAACTTCGATGACCTGCTCGTTAGCCTGCACTTCGCGCAGCGATCCTTCCGCCAGCACCTGCCCCTGATGCAACACCGTTACATGGTCAGCGATGGTTTCCACAAAGCCCATATCGTGTTCGACCACCATCAACGAGTGTTTTCCCGCCAGGGCGCGAAACAGCTCGGCGGTATATTCGGTTTCCGCATCGGTCATGCCCGCAGCGGGTTCGTCCAGCAACAGCAAATGCGGCTCCTGCACCAGCAGCATGCCGATTTCGAGAAACTGTTTTTGACCGTGCGACAGCAGCCCGGCCCGGCGGTGCCGCTCGCCCGAAAGCCGCAGCGTAATAAGCATCTCGTCGATGCGATCCCGCTGGTCGCTATTCAGCTTTGCCTTAAGGCTGGCCCACACGGATTTATTGCATTTCTGGGCAATCTCCAGATTTTCAAATACCGTCAGCGCCTCAAACACCGTGGGTTTCTGAAACTTGCGGCCAATTCCGCGCCTTGCAATCTCACCCGGCTCAAGGCGCAGCAAATCGATTGACTGGTCGTAAAATGCGCGCCCGCTCTGCGGCTTTGTTTTGCCGGTAATCACGTCCATCAGGGTCGTTTTTCCCGCACCGTTGGGGCCAATAACGCAGCGCAGTTCGCCGACGCCAATCTTTAAAGACAGATTGGTGAGCGCCTGGAAACCGTCAAAATTGACGTTAATATTCTCAAGATCAAGCACTGGATCGGTTTGCTCCCGGAAGCGGTCGGTTGGGTGCTGGCGGGTGAATAGCGGTTCAGCAGGCTGCATCACTTCTCTCCTTTGTGCAGCAGGCCAATTACCCCGCGCGGTAAAAACAGCGTCACCAGAATAAAAATCAGCCCGAGAAACAGCTGCCAGTATTCCGGCACGGCTACGGTAAAATAGCTTTTCGCCCCATTAACCAGCCCGGCCCCCAGAACCGGGCCAATCAGCGTGCCGCGTCCGCCCAGGGCCACCCAGATAGCCGCCTCAATAGAGTTAGTCGGCGACATTTCGCCGGGGTTGATGATGCCGACCTGCGGCACGTACAGCGCTCCGGCCAGGCCGCACAGCACGGCGGAAAGCGTCCAGACCAGCAGCTTGAATCCGCGCGGATCGTAGCCGCAGTAAACCAGCCGGTTTTCCGCATCGCGCACCGCGGTCAGCACCCGGCCAAACTTGCTGCGGGCAAGCGCAAAGCCAATGCCCAGACTTGCAACCAGCAGCAGCACCGTAGCGACAAACAACCCGATGCGTGTGCCGGTGGCGGTAACCGGCATACCGAGCAGCGTGGTAAAGCCGGTAAAACCGTTGTTGCCGCCAAAGCCGGTTTCGTTACGAAAGAACAGCAGCATTCCCGCGTAGGTCAGCGCCTGGGTCATTATCGAAAAATAGACGCCTTTAATTTTTGAGCGGAAGGCGAAGAAGCCAAACAGCAGCGCCAGCAGCCCCGGCACCGCCACTATCAGCACTAGCGCCCAGGCAAAATGCTGAGTGCCCCACCAGTACCACGGCAGCTCGCTCCACGAGAGAAAAGACATAAAACCCGGCAGCCCGTCGCCCGCGGCCTGGCGCATCAGATACATGCCCATTGCATAACCGCCGAGGGCAAAAAATAGCCCGTGCCCGAGCGATAGCAGCCCGGCATAGCCCCATACCAGGTCCAACGCTACGGCAACGGTTGCATAGCAGAGGATCTTGCCGATAAGCGTCATAGTGTAGGTTGACAGGCTCAGCGGGCTACCCGCAGGCAGCAGGGTAAGAAACGGCAGCGTCAGCATCAGAGCAACCAGCAGCGCCCCCAGAACCAAAGTGGCGCGCGGAGCTTTACGGCTCAGCGTTAAAGTCAGCGGCATGCTCATCAGTCAATTACCCTCCCTTTCAGCGCAAACAGCCCTTGCGGACGTTTCTGAATAAACAACACAATCAGCACCAGGATAATGATTTTCCCCAGCACCGCGCCCGTCTGCGGCTCGAGGATTTTATTGAAGATCCCGAGGCCGAAAGCCGCTGCCACGCTGCCCGCCAGTTGTCCGACGCCGCCCAGCACTACCACCAGGAAGGAGTCGATGATGTAGCCCTGGCCAAGCTCCGGCCCGACGTTACCAAGCTGGGAAAGCGCGACCCCGCCCAGGCCGGCAATGCCCGACCCGAGGCCAAAGGCCAGCATATCCACACGCCCGGTAGAAACACCGCAGCAGGCGGCCATCGCCCTGTTTTGCGTGACCGCACGCACGTTCATCCCGAGGCGGGTTTTATTCAGCAGCAGCCAGGTAAACAGCAGCACCAGCAGCACAAACCCCAGCACCGCCAGCCGGTTCCACGGCAGAATCAAATTCGGCAGAACCTGTAGCCCACCGGAGAGCCACGCGGGGTTCGCCACCTCAACGTTTTGCGCGCCGAACGCCATACGCACAATCTGGATAAGCATCAGGCTTATACCCCACGTCGCCAGCAGCGTCTCAAGCGGGCGGCCATAAAGGTGGCGGATAACGCTGCGCTCAAGCGCCATGCCAATCCCTGCGGTCACGACAAAAGCAACCGGCAGCGCGACCAGGGGGTAAATCGCCAGCCATGACGGGGCGAACTGCTGGAAGCCAGCCTGCACCAGCCAGGCCGAGTAAGCCCCGAGCATCAGCATCTCGCCGTGCGCCATGTTGATGACCCCGAGCAGGCCGTAGGTGATGGCCAGGCCAAGCGCCGCCAGCAGCAATATCGAGCCAAGTGACAGGCCCATAAACGCCTGGCCCAGAATCTCGCCCAGCCACTGCCGGTGCTCAATCTTGCGCAGCCCGTCGATAGCGGCCTGGCGCACAGCAGCATCCGGCTCGCCTGCGGCATCGCTTAAGGGGCTGAGTAATGCCTCGGTGTCCGGGTCAGCCGAGTGGCTCAACAGTTTCACGGCAGCCAGGCGGTCGGACGCCTGCGGGCTGGCAAGCTCAAGCCTCGCAATGGCGGCCTCCAGCGCTCCGCGAACGGCATCGTCTTTTTCCATGCCCAGTCTTTGCTGCAAGACGGGCAGCAGTTCAGGCGCGGCGTCTTTCTGCAACGCCCTGGCAGCGCGCAATCTTGTAGTGACGTTGTCACTTACCAGCTGATGGCTGGCAAGCGCCCCCGCCGCCAGAACGCGTAATCTGTTGGTCAGGCGCAGCTTTTTAGTTTCGCCCTGCGGCGCGGCCTCCTGCCCAAGCGGAGCTAATCCGCTGCTGGTCTGGTTAAACGCGCTATGCCCGTCGGTAACCAATGTCTCCTGCTGCAAAGCGTTTAGCAGCGGCAGGCGAGCCGGATTGGGCTTAACCGCCCAGGCCTGCAACAGCCGGGCCTGCTGGCTACGGTTAGCCGCCGCAAATGTCTCCGCATCACCGGCGGCGGCAAGCCCCGGCAGCAGCGCGGCCACAAGCAGCAGCAGCCGGGCCAGTGTTGCTAATGTCATGGCTTTCTCCTGTTTGATTTCATCCTGTTGCCCCTCACCCTAACCCTCTCCCCGGAGGGGCGAGGGAATAAAGTATTTCCCCCTCTCCCTCCCAGGGAGAGGGCCGGGGTGAGGGTAAAAATCAGTTACTGGCGGTCTTCACCGGTAGATCGGATTTTTTATCATTTCCCGGAATAAAAGGACTCCAGGGCTGGGCGCGAACCGGCTTGTCGGTCTGCCAGACCACGTTGAACTGGCCGTTGCCTTCGATCTCACCGATCATCACCGGCTTATGCAGATGATGGTTGGTGGCATCCATTGTCAGAGTAAAACCGGACGGAGCCTTAAACGTCTGTCCGGCCATGGCGGCACGGACTTTATCCACGTCGGTGGTTCCCGCCTTTTCAACGGCCTGCGCCCACATATGGATGCCAACCCAGGTCGCTTCCATCGGGTCGTTGGTCACAACGGTTCCGGCGTTCGGCAAATTGTGGGCTTTGGCATAGGCCTTCCACTCGCTGACAAACTGTTTATTGGTCGGGTTATCAACGGACTCGAAGTAGTTCCAGGCCGCAAGATTGCCCACCAGCGGTTTGGTGTCGATACCGCGTAACTCCTCTTCGCCCACCGAGAAGGCCACAACCGGCACGTCGGTCGCCTTCAGCCCCTGGTTAGCCAGCTCTTTGTAGAAAGGCACGTTAGAGTCGCCGTTGATGGTGGAGATAACCGCCGTTTTGCCGCCCGCTGAGAACTTCTTGATATTGGCAACAATGGTCTGGTAATCGCTGTGGCCAAACGGGGTATAAACTTCTTCGATATCTTTATCCTGAACGCCTTTAGAGTGCAGGAAAGCGCGCAGGATCTTGTTGGTGGTGCGCGGATAAACGTAGTCGGTACCGAGCAGGAAGAAGCGTTTTGCCGCCCCGCCGTCTTCACTCATCAGGTACTCCACGGCGGGAATGGCCTGCTGGTTTGGCGCCGCGCCGGTATAAAACACGTTCGGCGACATCTCCTCGCCTTCGTACTGCACCGGGTAGAACAGCAGGCCGTTCAGCTCCTCAAATACTGGCAGCACCGACTTGCGGGACACCGAGGTCCAGCAGCCGAAAACCACCGCTACTTTGTCCTGGCTCAACAGCTGGCGAGCCTTCTCGGCAAACAGCGGCCAGTTGGATGCCGGGTCAACCACTACCGGCTCAAGCTTTTTCCCCAGTACGCCGCCCTTCGCGTTGATATCGTCGATGCTCATCAGCGCCACGTCTTTTAGCGGCGTTTCGGAGATGGCCATCGTGCCCGACAGCGAGTGCATAATCCCGACCTTGATGGTGTCGGCGGCCTGAGCCGCAAAGGCCAGCCCAAAGCTGACAACCGAGGCGGACAGCGCGAAAGCTTTAACAAAGGTACGACGTTGCATAAGTCTGACTCCCCTAAGAAAAATAGATAGTTAGCCCAGCTTGAGCTTCCGGGCCTGGTGCAGCATATGAAGCGTTATCTGACGAACCTCTTTCTGACTGGCGGCGATATGGTCGTGTAGTCGGGTTTGTGCCTCCTGAAGGTTGCGGTCCCATACGGCGAGCAAAATCTGCCCGTGTTCTGCGTAAGTCGCGGTAACTCGAGGCTGGCGGGTAAAATCCAGCCTGCGCACAATGCGAATTTTTTCGGTGATTTCCCGGTGGATCCTCGCCATTTCCGGGTTGCCCGCCGAGGAAACCAGCGTCATATGAAAAGCCTCATCGTGCGGCGCAACATTCATGCCCTCATCGAGCTGCGGGCTGTCGAGCCAGAATTGTTTAAGCGCCTGCAACGGCTGCGGCCAGTCCGGCTCCGCCCGCAGGCATAGCCGCTTCACCGCTTCAAGCTCCAGCACGATGCGCAGGTCATAAAGTGACTCGAGACTTTCGAAATCCACCGCTTTGATCTGCCAGCCGCTGCGGGGCTGCACATCGACATAGCCTTCCTGTTGTAGGGCATAGAGCGCCTGGCGAACCGGCGTGCGGCTGGCGCTCATGCGGTCCGCAATTTCGTTTTCGCTGAAGCGATCGCCCGGCAGCAGTTGGAAGTCGAAGATCTCCTGCTTTAGCTGCTGGTAAATGCGTTCGGCTACGGCTTCTGGTCGCTTTGGCATAGGCTTACACCGCGTCCAGCCACAGCAGCGCATCTCCCGGCCCCACCGGTCGCCCCTGCAGGCACTGAATGCGCACCACCTTGCCGTCGCACGGGGCGCTGACCAGCAGCTCCATTTTCATAGCCTCGACCACAATCAGCGGCTCGCCCTGCTTCACGCTCTGGCCCGGCTCCACAAGAATTTTCCAGACGTTGCCGTTCAGGTCAGCGCTAACCAGCTGCCCTTCCTGCTCTTCATCCGGCACTCCGGCGGCGAGCAGCGCGCTTTCAACCGCGGCGCTTTCCTGTTCCTTCCAGTGCGCGACTTCGCTGTGGAAGGCGGCCTGCTGGCGGCTGCGGAATGCGGCGATATCTTCTGCGTTGTCGGCAAGGAAGCGGCCGTATTCGGCGAAGTCGAACTCAACCTCTTCAATTTCAATCTGCGCTCGCCCCTCACGGAATGCGGTGCGCAAGCGGGTTAGCACTTCTTCACTTACCGGGTAGAAACGCACCTGGTCGAAGAATTTCAGCAGCCACGGCTCGTCGCCAAACTGCTCGTTTTTGAGGAATTTGTTCCAGATAGGCAGCGTGCGCCCCACCAGTTGATAGCCGCCGGGCGAGTCCATGCCGTAGATGCACATATACATGCCGCCAATGCCCACCGTGCCTTCTGCCGTCCATGTGCGTGCCGGGTTATATTTGGAGCTCAGCAGGCGGTGGCGCGGGTCAAGCGGTACCGCGCAGGGTGCGCCGAGATATACGTCGCCCAGGCCCAGCACCAGATAGCTGGCGTCGAACAGGATCTGCTTCACCTCTTCACGGCTTTGCAGCCCGTTGGTACGCTGAATAAAATCGACGTTGTTTGGCAGCCAGGGCGCCTCCTCCCGCACCGTCTCCCGGTAACGTTCCACCGCAGCCAGCGTGGCGCTATCTTCAAATGCCAGCGGAAGGTGAATCACGCGAGAAGGAATTTTTAGGCCGGTTACGTCGCCAAGCTGTTTTTCCAGACTCAGGAGCAGCGCCAGCAGCTGGCTCTGGGAAATTTGCTGGCCGTCATAGCGAATTTGCAGCGAACGCACGCCCGGAGCTAGCTCTTCAATGCCCGTCTGTCCGGCCTGTTTAATCGCTTTCATCAGCAGGTAAATGCGCAGCCGCAGCGCCAGATCCAGCACGTTGTCGCCGTATTCAATCAGCAGATAGCTGTCTCCCGCCTGGCGATAAGTCACCGCAGGCAGCGCCCCTTCGGCGGCCAGTTGTGCAAGAATAGCGGCGCTGGTCGTCGCACCCGGCTCGATGGAAGGATGCAAGTCAGGCAAGGTGTTTACCGCACAGAGATGGTTGACGGCCACCTGCTGGGCAATTTCCAGCGACTGGGCGTGCTCAAAACTGATGGCGTGAAAACGAATCCGGTCGCCGGGCTTAACCTGCCCGACCTTCCACAACTCGGCTTTGGCAATCGTCACCGGGCAAACAAAGCCGCCGAGGCTTGGCCCGTCTCGCGTGAGGATTACCGGAAAGTCGCCGGTAAAGTTCACCGCGCCGATGGCATATTCGCAGTCGTGAACGTTAGACGGATGCAGCCCCGCCTCGCCGCCGTCGGCTCTCGTCCATTCGGGTTTTGGCCCCACCAGGCGCACGCCGAGACGGTTAGAGTTGTAGTGAACCTGCCATTCGGCGCTGAAGAAGGTTTCCATCGACTCAGGCGTGAAGAAGTCCGGCGCGCCGTGCGGCCCGTACAGCACGCCAATATCCCAGACTTCGCCGTACTGCGGGATAAGCGCCGGTTCCGGGGCCTGCGGCAGGCCGATAGGCGCAGGCGTGGTGCAGGCCGGAAGACCGGGCTGCGAGATAGCCAGCACGTCCGCAATGCGCAGAGTGCGCCCGGCATGGCCGCCAAACTGCCCGAGGGCAAAGGTCGAGCGGCTGCCGAGATAAACCGGCACGTCGAAACCGTTACGCACCGCCAGATAGGTGCGACACCCGCTGCTGGCGCGGCCCAGCTTGAGAACCTGCCCGGCTTTAACCACCGTCGGCAGCCAGAAACTTACCGGCTGGTCGTCAAGCGTGGCCGGGCAAGGCGCGCCGGTGAGCGCAATTGTCGCCTCGCTGTGAAAGCGCAGCGTTGGCCCCTGCAACGTAAACTCCAGCCCGGCGGCGGAAGGATGGTTGCCGACGATACGGTTAGCCAGCCGGGAGGCATAATCGTCCATAGGCCCGGAAGGCGGCACGCCGATGTCCCAGTAGCCCTGGCGACCCGGGCTGTCCTGGATGCTGCTCCAGGTGCCTGGCTCCAGCACCTCAACGGCATGAGCCTGATAACTCACGCTATCCAGCAGGCGCGTCCACATCACGCCCGCTTTAAACTCCGGCAACTGAATAATCTGGCGCAGATAGTCGATATTGGTGGCAATGCCGTGCAGGCGGGTCGCCGCCAGAGCCGCGTTTAGTTTACTTAACGCCTGCTGACGGTCTGCGCCGTGAACGATGATCTTGGCGATCATCGGATCGTAAAACGCGCTCACTTCGCTGCCGGTGCTGACCCAGCCGTCTACCCTGACATCCTGCGGGAAATACACTTCGCTCAAGACGCCAGGCGAGGGCTGGAAGTTTTTCAGCGCATCTTCCGCATAAATACGAACTTCGATGGCCGCGCCCTGAGGGGCTTCCGCCATTTTCTGCCAGTCCGGGGAGTTTCCCGCCGCCACGCGAAGCATGCATTCAATAAGGTCAAGACCGGTTACACACTCGGTTACCGGGTGCTCAACCTGCAAGCGGGTATTCACTTCGAGGAAATAAAAAGCATCCCGGGCCGCATCGTAAATAAACTCCACCGTACCGGTGCTGCGGTAGTTGACCGATTCACCCAGCGCCACGGCAGCACGATGCATAGCCTCGCGGGTTGCCTGCGGCAAATTTGTCGCGGGCGTCTCTTCCACCACCTTCTGATTGCGGCGCTGTAGCGAACAATCACGCTCGCCGAGCGCCACGACCTTCCCTTTGCCATCGCCAAAAATTTGCACTTCAAGGTGACGAGCCTTATCGACAAAGCGTTCGATAAACACGCCGTCATCGCTAAAGAATTGCGCGCCCATGCGCTTAACGCTTTCCCAGGCCTCAAGCAGCATTGCTTCGCTATCGCAGCGCGTAAGGCCGATACCCCCGCCGCCTGCCGTGGTTTTTAGCATCACCGGATAGCCAATTTTTGCCGCCGCCAACTGCGCCTCTGCGAGCGATGTCAGCAGGCCGGTTCCCGGCGTCATGGGGACATCCACCCCGGAAGCCAGTTCACGGGCGCGGTGCTTCAGGCCAAAATCGCTTATTTGCTGCGCGGTTGGGCCGATAAAAATGATGCCAGCGGCCTCACAGGCTTCGGCAAACTCGGCCCGTTCTGAGAGAAAACCATAGCCGGGGAAAATCGCCTCCGCGCCGCTCTCTTTGGCAGCAGCCAGAATTTTTTCAATATTCAGGTAAGTGTCACCGGCTTTGTCTCCACCCAGAGCAATAGCCATATCGGCGTCAATAACGTGCTGCGCGCTGGCGTCGGCGTCCGAATAAACGGCAATGCTGGCAATGCCCATTCGCTTCAGCGTGCGGATGGCACGGCAGGCAATTTCACCGCGGTTGGCTATCAGTACCTTGCTAAACATGTTCCCTCCTCAGGCGCTATGATGGCGAGCGAGCCAGGCTTTCCAGCCGCCCCACGCGGTAATGTCCGTCGCGCCTTCTGTTGCGCACGGTTCACAAATAAAGCCTTTCACGCTGCGCCCGTCGTTCAGGGTGAGCGTGCCAATGCCAAGCGGAGCCGGGATCTCGGCAACAAATTCCCCGAAACGAGCCAGCGGGATGTCCCAAAGCTCAACGGCAATCGGCTGCCCCTCTGCCGCTCGCACCAGGCCAGGTTTTGGCGGCTGGGTATTAGCTAAGGCGTACAGGCGGTAGGTTTCGGCGGTGTGCGTTTCTTCGATAAACACCGCATTACGATCGGTAAGCTGGTGGTTCAGCGGCATACCGCGCAGATGAGCGCCAACGACCGCCACGCGCACGTAGCCCTCATTCGGAGTAAAAGGCCGGGTCGCAGGCAGTTTCTGCGAGGTGGCTCCTGCTTGCAGACCAGACTGGTTTTGCCAGACCGAGCCGAAGTGGCTGAGCGCGGCGTCATGCCAGGCTGGCGCAATCAGCGTTATCCCCGCAGGCAAACCGTCGGCACGGAAATCAGCGGGCAGCGCCAGTGCGCTGAGATCGGCGAGATTTGTGAAGTTGGTATAAGTGCCAAACTGCGAGTTGTAGCGCACAGGCTCATCCCGCATTTCCGCGATGGTATGGATAGTTGGCGAAGTCGGCACGACCAGCGCGTCAAATTCCGCCAGTTGCTGATTGATACGGCGCGACAGCCCGGCGCGGGTATATTCGGCCTGCCAGGCATCGCAGGCTGAGTAATTCAGCCCACCCGCAACAATGCCGCGCACGGTTGGGTCCATGGCTTCCGGGTGTTTTTCAAAAATCTCTTTTACCGCCACGGTACGTTCTGCAACCCATGCGCCGTAATAGAGCTGCTCTGCGAGCGTGATGAAGTCGCTGAAATCAATGGCAACCAGCTCCGCGCCCATTGCCATCAGCCGCTCCAGAGAACGTTGAAATGCATCTTCGCTCTGCGTATCGCCGAAAAACTCCAGCCGGTCTGGAATGGCAAAACGCATAGCCGGGTTGAAACGAGCCGGAGCGGTGTTGGGATTCACGCGCGAATAGGGATCGAGCGGATCGAAGCCGCCCGCCACACTGGCAACCATGCTGGCATCTGCTGCGGTATGGGCGAAAATAGATACGCAGTCATTAAGGCGGCAGGCGGGCACCACGCCCGTGGTTGAAAGCCAGCCTTTGGTCGGCTTTAAGCCCACAATATTGTTAAACCCGGCGGGTACGCGGCCGGAACCTGCCGTGTCGGTTCCCAGCGAGAAGCAAACCAGGCCCCGGGCCACCACGGAGGCAGAGCCAGAACTTGAGCCGCCGCTCACATAATCCGGGTTAAAGGTGTTTACCACCGCCCCAAAAGGCGAACGTGTTCCCACCAGGCCGGTAGCAAACTGGTCGAGGTTGGTTTTGCCCACCACGATTGCCCCGGCTGCTTTAAGGCGCGCAATTACAGTGGCGTCTTTGCCCGGTTGATAAGTAAATTCCGGGCAGGCAGCGCTGGTTGGCATCCCGGCAACATCGATATTATCTTTAACCGCAAACGGTGCGCCTAATAAGGGAAAATCATCCACCGTTTTCGTTCCGGCATTTAACGCCTGCAACAGAAAATTTAGCTGGTCAGCTATTTGCTGCTCGCTTGCAATATAAATCCAGGCATTATCCTGCCGGGAAATATCCCTCATCAGCCGGCGGTAAGCGCCGACGAGAATGTCGGGCTGCGGGCGGTAATCATTAATCCACTGCGATAACAGAGCGACTGTCATAAACTGGCATCCCAACTGGTATACAAGATGGAATAGATAAAGCAATTACAATGCCAGAATATTTAACCTGTTAACTAACAATAACATAGGGTTTATGGATAAGTTTTAATTATATTGATCGCACCGTTATGGCGCTTTATTTTAGTGCGGATGGCTTATTCAGAGGAGATATCCGGCGACCGCATCTTCCGCCGGATATATTATTTGAAGTGATACCGTGAGCAGGCAGTTTAAATAATAGTGCCGCTGCGCGTCAGTAACTCGCGGCGTTCTTCGGTTTCTTCTTTATGATGATTGCCCTTGTGGGCAATGGCGATACGCAGGCGCTGCTGCTGGGCGTAGCGACCTTCACGCGTTAACTCCGCGTCTTCACTTAATTCGATCAGTAACTCGTTCATATGAACAATGACGTCTTCGGCAATTGCCGCGTCTACACGGCTGATAACGTCTTCAAGGTGAGCCATAGATATTCCTTACGGTTCTTACAGGGGTTCGCCCCTCACACCTGCATTCGTGAGGGGCGAGAGTGTCTTAGTCCAGCTTCGCTTTAGAGAAGTCGCTTCCGGCCAGGCTCACGCTGTAGCCGCTGACGTTGCTGCGGGTAACGTAGAAGGTTTTTCCGTTAGCCAGCGCAATCCACGGAGCCTGCTGGTAATAAACCTGCTGAGCCTGAACGTAGAGTTTAGCGCGGGCGGCCGGGTCGCTGGTGAGCTTGGCTTTCTGTACCAGAGCATCGTAGTTTTTATCGCACCAGCGGGCAACGTTGGAGCCGCTGGCAACGCTGCCGCAGCCCAGCAGCGTATCCGCGAAGTTGTCCGGATCGCCGTTGTCGGACATCCAGCCAAACAGCGCGGAGGAGTGCTCGCCTTTGCGCATCCCGGCCAGATATTCGCCCCATTCATACGTCACGATTTTGGCGTTAACGCCAACTTTCGCCCAGTCGCTCTGGATCATCTCGGCAATACGGCGTGAATTTGGATTATAGGGACGCTGCACCGGCATCGACCACAGGTCGGTATCAAAGCCCTTATCCAGCCCGGCTTGCTTCAGCAGCGCTTTAGCTTTCTCCGGGTTGTAATCGTAATCTTTTAAATCTTTGTCATAACCGAGCATGGTCGGCGGGATCGGGGATTTAGCCACCGTGCCGGAGCCCATGAACACTGCGTTAACGATGGCTTTTTTATCCACCGCGTAGTTCAGCGCCTGGCGCACCAGAGCATTATCAAACGGCTTTTTGCCGGTGTTAAACGCCAGATAGCCTACGTTCAGGCCGTCGATGCTGTGCAGCGCGAGGTTTTTATCCGCCTTGATGGCGTCAAACTGCACCGGGCTGGGTGCCGGGATAATCTGGCATTCGTTTTTCTGCAACTTGGCCAGGCGCGTTTGCACGTTAGGCGTAATAGAGAAGATCAGGTGCTTAGTCGGCACCTCGCCTTTCCAGTAGTTCGGGTTGGCAACATAGCGGATCACCGAATCGATTTTGTAATCCTGTAGCGCATACGGCCCGGTGCCGATAGGGTTGTTATCCACGCGCTCCGGCGTGCCCGCTTTTAGCATCGCATCGGCATATTCCGCCGAAAGAATAGAAGCGAAGTCCATGCCCCAGTCGGCAAGGAAGGCGGCGTTCGGCTCTCTGAGGGTGAACTGAACGTGGTAATCATCCAGTTTTTTCACATCGACAATAAGCTTGTCCAGCCCGACGTCGTTAAAGTATTCGTAATTCGCCTGGGAGACTTTGTGGTACGGGTTGTTGGCATCTTTCTGGCGCATGACCGAAAACACCACATCGTCGGCGTTGAAGTCGCGCGTCGGCTTAAAGAATTTATTGCTGTTGAACTTCACGTCCTGACGCAGCGTAAAGGTATATGTTTTGCCGTCCGGGCTGATTTTCCATTCTGTTGCCAGTGAAGGGATCGGCGTATTGTCGCTCGGGTTGAAATCAATCAGGCGGTTATAGAGCGTTTGCGAGCTGGCGACAAAGCTTGGGCCGGAGCTGGCGATTTGCGGGTTAAAGGATTCCGGAGAGGCTTCAGAGCAGTAGACCAGAGTGCTGTTTGCCGCCGCCATTGCGCCGCTCGCCGGGAGGAGCGAGCTCAGCAGCAGGCCGAGCAGAGTTTTCCCTGTAGACATGTTGTTTGCCTTTTATTTGCTTGCCAAATGGTTGATCAACTTATTATTACTCACAGTAATAACAGCACAGCATGGCGCCACAATCAAACAGCAAACATCCGGTTTCCTGTGCAATGGTGGCGGTTAAGGTGTGTATTCAGGCAGATGGCAATACAAAACGCTGCAAAATGGCTCTGGCTTCAGGCGTTCCACTGACCTCGCTCAGCAAGGCCTGTTTGTCTTTGCCCTTCAGCGCCGCCCGCTCGCTGCGGCTGGCAATTATCTTGTTCATCACCGAGGGGGTGAATTCCGGGTGGAACTGCACCGAAATCGCGCTCGGCGTGTAGCGGATAATCTGGTTGGCGTCGTGGGAGGACGCTCCGAGGCAGACCGCGCCCGGAGGCAGTTCCAGCACGCTTTGCTCATGGCTTAAAAATACCGGAAACGCCGGGGAAAGATGAGCGAGCGCCGGGTCTTTTTGGCCCGCCGCGTTTAGCTCAACCTGAAGTTGCCCGACCTCACTTCCCTGCGGGTGGTAGTCCACTCGCCCGCCCAGCGCATAGGCGATAAGCTGATGTCCGTAACAGACGCCAAACAGCGGCGTTCCGGCGGCCACCACCTGTTTAATCCATTCCGCCGTGCGCTCGCTCCAGGCTTCGTGCTCGGTCACCATCGACCAGGAGCCGGTAATTACCGCAGCCTGAAAGGTCTCCGGCGCAGGCAGCGGCTCATCCAGGAACGGGCGAACAATTTTAAGCTCGACATCCGGGTGCTTTAGCGCCGCCTCAAACCACGACGGCTGGTCGCCCACCGCGTTGCGAATATCGACCGGCGGCCGCCCCATCTGCACCAGCAGAACTGGCAATTTTTCACTCATGCGTAAGTCATCCTCAGCGTAATCCCGATGCTCCAGAATTAGCACAGGCCGCCGGGGTTGTCTCAGACAAAAAAGCTATAAAATGTAAGCCAGAATGTTCAATCTGCTGCCCTGATTGCCTGACCGGCGAAGTCCCTCCACAGGCAGGTAAGCACCGCGAGAACGGTTAAACCCAGCGAAACCAGGGCCGCCAGTGCAAAGCCATGATGAGTGTAGAGTGGCCCATAGCCGCTGCTCCCGGCAAAGACCGCAAGGTAGGTTACGGCGCTGTTCAGCCCCATCAGCGTGCCGCGCTTTGCCGGATCGATTGCCGTAAGCCGCTGAATCAGCAGATTGACGCCCAGATGGTTAACCAGCCCAAGCGTAAACAGCAGGAAAATGACGGCCATAAAGCTGCCGCCCAGCAAGGCCAGCCCGAGGTAAACCGCTGCCGCTACCAGCAGCACGGGCTGCATCAGCCTTCGGGTGCCAAGCTTATCCACCATGCCGCTAAGAAATGCCGCACAGCCAAACCCTGCGCCGTAGGCCACGGCTACTACGCCGTTTGCCGTAACCGGCAGGCCCAGCCCCTGATGGAGATGATCGCCAAGGTAAGCATACAGCCCATAAAAAGCGGTCATAAAAACGCCGCAAACCATCAGCAAGGATTTTATGCCGGGTAAACTCAGCGCAGAAAGCGGAGACGGCGCGATCCCGGCAGCCGGGCGATCCTGCATGTTTAAGCGGATAAGCGCGAATAACGCCAAGGCCGCCAGCCCGCTCACAGAAACGTAAACCGCGCGCCAGCTAATCAGCTCGGTAAGAACCACCGAGAAGGAAACGCCCGCCACCATACTCAGCGTCCAGCCGGTCAGCACTTTGCCAATGGTCCGGCTCTCCCTGCCCGGCTGAGCGATGGCCGCGGCGCTGGCATAAATAGCGGGTAAGGCGATCCCGGAGGCAACCCCGGCAATAAGCTGAGAAGCAACGAACAACGTGACGGACGGTGAAGATGCGCAGAACAGCAGAGCCGCACCCAGCAGGCTCATGGTGAATTTCAGCATTCTGGCCGAACCAACCAAATCAATAAACCGGGCCAGGAATAACGCGCTTGCTGCCGTCCCGAGACCAAAGGCCGCAGCGGCCATCATGACCGCCGGCACAGTCGCGCCGAGTGAAGCGGCCACTTCAGGGCCAATAGGCCCCAGCACCATTGAGTTTGCGCCGATTACGCCGACGCAGCCGGTGAGTACATATACGGCTTTAGAGGATGTCAGAGACGGCTCCGGATGACACTCCAGACACTGGCTAGTTTTCATATTGCTTCCAGGATAACGATTAGAACTTGACTTATATTCGATAAAAACCAATTTTAACCGAATGAAATTCAGGATCATCAGCCAGAGGCAATATGAAAAAAGAAACAGATAGTATTAAGCAGAACGGCGTGGCGGAGCGAAATATCAATGCCGCCGACCGAAGAATATTAAGCGCGCTGGTGGAAGATGCCACCATCAGCTATGCGGATCTGGGTGAAAAGGTGGCGCTTTCCGCTCCGGCGGTGCACGAAAGAGTTAAGCGGCTGCGGCGCTCAGGCGTCATTCAGCAGACCTCCGCGATTATTGACCCGAAAGCTATCAACAAGAACCTGCTGGCCTTTGTCCACATTGACACCAAAGGCTGGGGAAAAACGCCGGATCTGCTGCGTATCTCCGCCTACCCGGAGGTAGAAGAGATCCATTCTGTGGCGGGCGATACCTCAATGTTGCTGAAAGTCCGTACCGAGGATTCACATGCCCTGGAGGCCCTGCTCGCCCACCTCTACGAGATTAACGGCGTGCTGGCGACCAGAACCTACATTGTGCTTTCGACCTACCTCGAACGCCCCGTTCAGCCCGGCATCACCAGCGACTGGCCGGGGCAGGAATAGCCTTACTTCATCACATAGCGCGTTGAGGCGAAATTATTCAGCAACTTATGGACAATAAAAGTGACCGCCAGAGTGCCGATAATCGCCACCGAAACCGATGAAATGCGGTACAACGCGCTAAAAACAATGTCCTGATTCGGGTGCATGTATTGCCCGAACATCAGCGCCAGGGTGGTAAGAATAGAGAAACCAACGCCCGGCCCCACTTTCTCAAACACATGTATACGCGCCGCGAGTAAAAAGCCCAGGCTAATCAGCGGCATCAGCAAAATCAGGTGGCGGCTGAAGTCATAAATAACCAACTGCACCAACAGAGCATAAATACAGCCTGCCACCACACCAACAATGCGCCACCACGAAGAAAGGATCGCCCCACGAAAGTGCATCGGGAACAGCGCAAATATTCCGGCCATCAGCGCCGCCAGCGAATCATTCAGCGTGTAAATTTGAAACACCGTAAACAGGAGAGTAGCGGTAATCGAAGCCAGCAGCGTTTCATGCATTACCCTCGCCCCATCCTTTTGGATGGCGGGAGGCGGCTGCCGTGGCTCTACGTCGGGCAGCAGGTAACAGCCCAGCGCCGAAAGCCCGACGGCCAACAGGCTGCCGATGATGTTTGAAATCATCAGGTCGCTCATGTCCGTTGTCGGGTAGCTGAGAAAGTTCGCCATCACGCTCAGGCAAACCACGCCCATTGAGCCGAAAAGAAAAAGCGGCCCGCGGCTCATCAGGTAGAACCGCACCATATACATCAGAAAAACGATAATTGTCATCGGCAGCGGGTATGTCGCCAGCACGGTGAACAGCACCGTCATTTCAACGCAGTTAATCAGGGCGTTGGCTATCATCTGCCGGGCAATGTGGCCGTTAAATATCGGCACCAGCCCGGTCAGCATTATCGGATAGACAACGTAAAACACCCCGTACTGAGTATTCACCCAGCTATAGACAAACATCCCGATGCAGCCCGCCATCACGATGCGCAGCATATGGCGGAAGTCATTACCGCTGAAGGGTGTCGGCTTATTACGCTTGAGCGGGCCGAGGATAAATTTAATAAACATAGTGCAGCCAGCTCACCAGTTTTATCTGCATGCTGCCGATAAACGAGGCAAATGCCGAGGGAGAATTGTATAGCTGAACCGTTGCTCTGGCACCCGCAGGCAGAGCGGGCATGGCCTCGCCTTCAAGCGTCAGGTGGATACGCATTCGCTGCGCGTCACGCACCCAGCGGTTTGAGGTTTCAGGGGCCGATAGCTGGCCGTTGATGGCCTGCTGCCCCGTAAAACGCCCGCATCTTTGCTGGAGACATGTGCTTTAAACACCTGCCCCGGCAGGCCGTCAAAGACGATATCTGCGGCGGTATTGGGCAGGGTTTTACTCAGGCTTTTTTCGCGAAAATCAGCCACGATATCGAGATTATCGCTCACCAGCGCCAGCGCGGGCGCTCCGGCTCCGGCATACCAGCCCTCTTTCAGTTGCAGGTTACTGATTACCCCGTCGCTGCTTGCTACCACGCGGGTGTAATCCAAATTCAGCCGGGCATCGTTGAGCAGGTTACGGTACTTCTGTAGGGTGACGTTTTGCTCATCGCGGCTGCCGCGTGAAATAACCAACTGATCGAGCGCGGCCTTCAGGTTATTGACGTTTTGCTCAGCGCTCTGCCAGCGCGTGAATGCGGTATCTAAATCCTGCCTGGATATCAGGTTGCCGCTGCTCAGGCCGTTGTAGCGGTGATAGCTGCGCCCGGCGTTATCGGCGTCGAGCTGCGCCGCTTTGATTTTCGCCCGGCTGGCAGCAATCTGCGCATCAATTTGCTGGTTATCCAGAATCGCCTGCCGGTAGCCAATTTCCGCGCGCTCGAGCTGGTTCTGATAAGGCTTATTATCGATTTCAAACAGCACGTCGCCCTTTTTCACCAGACTGTTATTGCTGACGTAGATATGCGTCACGTAGCCGGAAATGCGGGAAGATATCGGGGTAACAACGCGCATAACAGTTGAGTCCGGGGTTTGCGGCACCCAGATATCAGCGGCAAGAAAATAGAAAAACATTGCGGCAAACAGCGCCAGCGTCACTTTTACCCAGCGGGTAAATCGTTGTTCAGGGGTCATAACTACTCACAAAAAGAGGACAAAAACGGGCCGCTCATGCCGCAGCCAGAAAAAAGGTATTAGCGAATTTTGATCATGTTGGCCGCGAGCTGGTTAACCGTCTGGCTAAACTGCTCGAGCTGTTTCTGAGGAATGTCCTGCGCAACCTCAAGCTGGCAGCGCTCGACGGTTTCGCTCACGGCTTTAATCGCCTGCCTCCCCGATTCCGTCAGCGAGATAAACTTCACCCGGCGATCTTTCTCATCCGGCATGCGGGTCACATAGCCCTCCTTCTCCAGCACCGCGAGGGTTCGGGTCAGTGGAGGTAAATCAATGCCCTGCGCCCTGGCAAGATCCGTCACGGTCGTTTTATCCGCCGCGACGCTAAGCTGCATCAGCACCGTCCAGCTGCATTGGGTCAGGCCGGTAAAAGCGACGGCGTCATCAACAATCCCTCGCCACAGACGAACCAGCATCGCCAGACGCATACCCAGCGGCCGGTCGGCAAAGCCTGCTATATCGTACTTATCTTCATGCATGATGGGTTCCTGCCGGGAAATAGTTACTTTGATAGTTATCATGATAACTATAACTTTGGAAATTAAAACCGATAATCACCAGGGGTAATCAATACGGGGAAATAGCGGGTGGGATAAAACAAAAAAAGCGCCCGCAGGCGCTTAGAAGGTGAAAGGCAGGATTTAGCTCAGGCGAGCGGCTACATCGGCAACGCGAGCGCCATATTTAACCGCAGTGTCCAGGTCGCCCTGGGCAATTTGCTCTGCGCTGGCATCGGCTGGAGACTGGACCAGCAGGCCAACGGAGCCGCCGAGGTTGTTAACGTCGTCGCGGGTTGCCGCCAGGGTGTTAGAAGGCAGTTGACCGAGGCTGACCCAGATCCCGCCGTGCTGGGAGGCAAGGGTCTGCATCCACTGCAGGCTAACCTGCTTGTCGCCGTTCAGGCTGGCGCTGTTGGTGAAGCCGCCGAACACTTTGTCCTGCCAGCCGCGGGTGAACCAGACTTTGGAAGAGGCATCGGCGAACTTCTTGAACTGCCACGGAACGTTGCCCATGTAGGTTGGTGCGCCGAAGATAATCGCGTCGGCGTCGTTAAGCGTTTGCCAGTCTGCTTCCTGAATATCGCCATTGCTGTCAACGGCGATAAGTTCGGCGCTAGCGCCTTTGGCGACATGCTCCGCCACTCGTTTGGTGTGGCCGTATCCGGAAAAGTAAATAACAGCGATTTTAGCCATAATTTTTCTCGACATGGTTAGTGGAAAGGCTCCGGCCAGATGGCCGCAAAACTTCATCCATCCTCACCTTCTTTTACTTACAGGTCAAGAAGTTACCCGACCGTAAGTTACTTACCTGCGGGTAAGTATCGGCTTTGTAGTTAAGCCACTGTTGTATCTAATAGCCAGATAATTTACCCATTTTGCCGTCTCTTCTGCCGTTTGACTTAGGGCCGCCTGGTTAAAATGCTAAGCGTGAAGGTGGCTCTCGGGTGAGCCGTTAACAGCAGGATTGATGACGTGGCAAAAACATTATTGCGCAGTGGATGCCTTGATGACTTTCTCGCACTGGGCGAAAACGGTCAGGCGGTGTTTGATTCGGCGTTTCAGATACGCGAAACCTTACGCCTTCGTAAGCAGCAGGCCGTCGCCGACGCGCTGGCTATTCCCCAGCCGAACGATGAAGGTGACCGGGTAGACTGGTATTCTCCGCAGGAAGGCAGCGTGACCAGCTGGGCCGCCGCCAGCGATGAAGAACGCCGCACCGCCCTACGCTACCTCGATAATTGTCTGTCTAACGTGGCTTCGCTTAGCGCCCGCTGCCAGCAGGCGGAAAAAACTTCCATTCGCCTGTTTGGTGCCCTGCTCGAGAAAGCGCTGCAATTTCCCGGCAGCCAGCACGTTTACCTGGTGAACGGTAAACCAGTTATCACTTTTTGGGGCTTTGTAAACCTGAACCAGGGCGCGCGTGACGATGTGCTTGGATGCCTGCGTGCGGTCGAACCGCGTGAGCCGGAGATTGCTTTTATCCCGGAAGAGGTAATGCCGGAGCCGGAGCCTCTGCCGGTAGTGATTAGCGAGCCGGAAAAACCGCTGCTCGAAGCGCCGGTTGCGCTCCAGGCCTCAGATGAATCGCCGGTGTACAGCATTGGCCCCGCCCCTGCTAACGCCGCCGTGGTTGAAGAAACACCTGAAGTTCAACCGCAGCCCGCTTCCGCGCCTCAGGCCCGACGCCGCTGGCTACTGCCGGTAGCCGCCGTGGTTGCTCTCGCCGTTGCCGTTCCAGTTGGTTATTTCCTGATTTCAGGCCAGCAGCCCGCATCGGTAGCCGTTGCCCAGGCCGAGGTTGTGCCTCAGCCTGGTGCCCCGCAGCCCGTTCAGGCGGTCGAGGTGGCTAAAAATAGCCTGCCGCTGACCCAGGCCGAAGTCGTGGTGCCGCCAAAACCCGAGCCTGCGCCAGTAGCCGCCCCGGAGCCTGAAGTTATTGCCGTGGCCGCCGACGTACCGAAGAATGCGCTGATCCTCCCTGCCGAGGCGTTAAAGATTGGCTCCACCAAATTCCTCAACGGCACCTGGCGGGCACAGATCAACTTTAGCGATCCTATCACCGGCAAGCCGCCGAGCCTGCGCTACCAGATTGCCAACAACAAAGGCAGCGTGCGCCTGGTTTACGGCGACAATGTAGTCTGTAAAGCCGAAGTCTTCTCCGGCCTGCATCAGTCCGGCGCGTTGATGATTAAAACTCGCGGCAGCGCACGTTGCAGCGACGGCAACCGCTACCCGATGCCGGAAGTCACCTGTAAGACCGGCAGCAACAGTGCCGCAGAGTGCACGGGCCGCTATGAAAACGACAAAGTCGTGCCTATCACCTTCCGTAAAGTGAGTAACTGATAATGCTGGCGACTCTTTTTAACTACAAGCCGAGCGTTACGCTCATCAAAGACAGCGGCATTCAGTTCCTGGATTTTGGCCTGGCGCCGCAAACAAATGCCGCCCACGCCGGGCGCTTTGTGCGCCAGACGGCCAACGGCCCGCTGCTGCGCCTCGACTACGACGTAGTTCCTGGCAAATTTACCCTGCCCGGGGAGAACGGCTCCGCGCCTGAAGTGGTGAAACCCGAAAGCACCATTACGCTAGGTCACTCTCTGCGGATGATGGACAAAACCTGGCTGCCGCTGCCGTTCCTGCGCTTTAACCCGCCGCGTACCTTTGTGGGCGGCCCGGATAACTGGGCGCGCGTGCAGGTTCGTGTCCTCGATACGCCGGACTCTGCTGGCAACACGGTGCGTATCAGCATCGCGCTGGACAGCAAAATCTACGCCGACGATCATCCCGCGGCGCACCTCGCGCCGACCGAGAGCGACGTGCGCAACGGCACCCGTTTTGCGCTGGCATGGCACAACCACGAAATCAAAGATTTTCTCGACCAGACCTGGGTCGACGGCTGGCTGCGTGAAGCCTTTAGCCAGTTTGCCACACGCGTGGAAGAGCGCGCCGAACGCGACCTGAGCGCGGCAATGAAAGCGTTCGAATACCAGGCGCATTACCTGAATATTCTCGAGCTTATCGGCAATCAGCTTGCGGTACCGGAAGTGAAAATCGTCACCGCTACGCTGCAATCTCCGGCGATTGATGTGGATTTAGTGCTCGACGTCGGAAATACCCACACCTGCGGCGTACTGATTGAAGACCACGGCGAAGAGAACGACGGCCTGCGCCAGACAGCCGAACTGCAAATCCGCTCCCTTAGCGAACCGCAGTTGATCAACGACGCAATGTTTACCAGCCGCCTGGAGTTCAGCGAAGCCAAATTCGGCAAGCAGCATTTCTCCGTGGAGAGCGGCCGCGACGATGCGTTCGTCTGGCCTTCTATTGCCCGCGTGGGCGACGAAGCCCGCCGCATGGCCTGCGCCCGCCTGGGTACGGAAGGTGCCAGCGGCATCTCCAGCCCGCGCCGCTATCTGTGGGACGTTACGCCCGCAGGCCAGGACTGGCGCTTCAGCCAGATGGGCGTGAAAAGCCAGCGTGAGCCGCTCGCGACCGCCTTCCCGCTGATGAACCTGATGAACGACGACGGCCAGCCGCTTTACGCCCTGCCGATGGACGAGCGTCTGCCGGTATTTTCCCCGCAGTACAGCCGCAGTTCACTGATGACCCTGATGCTGTGCGAGTTGCTGTCTCAGGCGCTGATGCAGGTCAACAGCATCGGTTCGCGCCAGAGCATGGGCCACCCGACGTCGCCGCGTCAGCTGCGTAACCTCATTCTTACCCTGCCTTCGGCAATGCCGAAGCCCGAGCGCGAGCTGTTCCGCCAGCGCATGCAGGAGGCGGTAGGCCTGGTCTGGAAAGCAATGGACTGGCACCCGACGGACGAAGGCTTCACGCTTGAGCGTGATAAGAAAAAAAGCATTGTGCCGGTGCCGGAAGTGCAGATGGAGTGGGACGAAGCGACCTGCGGACAGCTGGTCTGGCTGTACAATGAGGCGCTGGTTAACTACGCCGGGCAAACCGGGCGCTTCTTTGAAAGCCTGGCCCGCCCCGACCGCGCGCTGAGGCCAGACGAACCAGCAGGCAAAACGTTGCGCGTCGCCTCTATCGATATCGGCGGCGGCACGACGGATATGGCCATCACCCAGTATCAGCTGGACGACGGCGTAGGCAGCAACGTGAAAATCGCCCCGCGTTTGTTGTTCCGCGAAGGGTTTAAGGTTGCCGGTGACGACATCCTGCTGGACGTTATCCAGCGCTGCGTACTGCCCGCATTACAGGCTCATATTCATAAAGCCGGCGTGGCCGATGCTCCGGGTTTGATGACGACGCTGTTCGGCGAGTCAGGACGCATGGATACCCGCGCCACCCTGCGCCAGCAAACCGCGCTCCAGCTGTTTATCCCGCTGGGCCATGCGGTGCTTTCGTTCTGGGAAGAGAGCGACCAGGAAGAACCGGATTCGGTGCTGGAAGCCACCTTTGGCGAGCTGCTGACGCAAATGCCAACCCGCAACGTCATCAATTACGTTCAGCAGGCGGTGCAGCATGAGCTCCCCGCCGACGCGCCGCAGTTCGACGTGATGAGCGTACCGTTACAGGCAGAAATTGCCGCGCTGCAGGATGCGCTGCTGGCGGGCCAGTTTACCCTCACCGCCCCTTTACAGGCGCTGTGCGAAGTGATCAATCATTATTGCTGCGACGTACTGCTGGTCACCGGCCGCCCTGGCTGCCTGCCGGGCGTGCAGGCGCTGCTGCGCCATTTGCAGCCGGTGCCGGTCAACCGTATCGTCTGGCTGGATAACTACCAGACCCACGAATGGTATCCATTCAGCCAGCAGGGGCGCATCGGCAACCCGAAATCTACCGCTGCGGTGGGCGCGATGTTGTGCAGCCTGGCGATGGATCTGCGCCTGCCCAGCTTTAACTTTAAGGCCGCCGATATTCAGGCCTACTCCACGGTGCGTTATCTCGGCATGCTGGACGGCAACGACCGCCTGCTGGAAGAAAACGTCTGGTATCGCGATATCGATCTTGATAGCCCGCAGGCGAGCCTGGACACCCGAGTTCACTTCCCGCTGCGCGGCAACGCCTGCCTCGGTTTTCGTCAGTTGGATAATGCGCGCTGGCCCGCCACGCCGCTGTATACCCTGGCTATCAACTCGCCGCAGCTGGCCAAGTCTATCGCCGGAGACGGCGTACTTAACGTCAGGCTGAAGCAAACCCGTGAGGCCGAGTCGTTCCATCTGGCGGAGGCGTGGCTTTCAGACGGCAGTAAAGTGCCGCTTGAACAACTGAGTTTTAAATTGAATACCCTCGCCGGCAGCTACAGCGGCGCGACGCATTACTGGATAGACAGCGGGAGCGTGTACCAAAAATGAAGCAGTCAACCACCTCGCTTAACCATCTGGTGAACTGGGTTCAGATGACCCGTACTTTTGCTCCGCTGCTGGACAGCGAAGCCGACAGCCTGCTGATAAAACTCCAGCAGCTTAGCGAACGAAATCGACGCATTACCTCGCTTGAAGACGCGCCGCTAACGCTCGGCATCTACGGCCACGCGCTGGACGGTAAAAATCATCTGTTGAATACTCTGCAAGGCAACCCGAATTGCCGCATTGATATTCAGCTTGGCGACAAACGCCTGGATTACCTGACGCACATTAATCCGGGCCATACTCCGGCTGCAATGGCGGTACGCTTTAGCTCACAACAGCCGCCGGAAGTGGATAATTACCCCCTGCTGCTGACACTGTATAGCGAAGTCGAGCTGGCTCAGCAGTTTATTAACCAATATCACGCAGCTCCGGCTCCGCGCCTTGCCACCTCCAGCGCGGTAACCCTGCGCTTAGCCGAACTTGAATCCCGCCGTCAGGCCACGCCGGTAGAGGGGCTAACGGCCGAACAGGTAGCCGATCTGCTGCGTGGCTACCACCGCTTGCAGCGTCGCCAGAATCACCTCGACGTTAACGTTTGTTATCAGATGGCACAGCTCGCCCCGCTGCTTACGGTGGAAGATCGTGCTTCGCTGTTTGCCCTGCTGTGGGGAGAGGATAGCGCCCTGACCGAGACCTGGCTGCGGCTGGCTCACGCGCTCCAGCATCTCGGCGGCGTGGAGCAGGTATTGGCTCCGGCAAGCCTGGTGGTGGACAGCTTCCTGCTGCCAGCCGAAGGTTTCCTGATCCCGGCAAGTCCGGATGATCCTCAGGAGCAGGCCGACGTAATGGTTTGCCCGCTCTCGGAACGACAGCCTGGCCCACATCTTAGCCTGCCGCAGAGCGATCTTGCCCTGCTGTGCGCCGAAGTTGTGTTTACCCTGAACCAGGAATCCGCACTGCAGCTGGTTGATTTGCTGGACATTCCCGGGCACCAGCTCACCTGGTACACCAACCGCCTTCAGCCCGATACGCTGCTGGTTTGCAACGCGGTAAGCGAGCGCGCTGAAGTTCAGGCGACCGGTAAAGCGCTGGCATGGTGGGTGGACAGCACCCAAAGCCCGGGGCACAGTTCGCTGCCGGGTCTGGTCTGGACAATCACGCCGTTCGACGCCCGTTTCACCAGCGGAGCCAGTCTCGATGATGGCGTACAAAGGCTGGTCGGCCACCCCGGCAAACGCTGGGGAACGCTACAGGCGCTGGACAGCCGAAATATGCACCGCCTGCTTGAATGGCTGACAGACGCTCTGAATCACGCCCGCCGCGAACAGCGCATTGCCGCTTTGCGTAACGAGCTGGACGCGCAAACCGTGGCCCTGTTCCAGCGCTTTAGCGAAGCCCATCAGGTCACGCAGCAGCAGGCTCGCCAGCAGGCAGAAGATCTTGTTCGCGCCCTGCAATCCCGAGCGACCCAGCACGGCAACCTGCTTGCCAGCCTGGTGCCTTCCCGCGATGCGCTCCAGCAGCGCTGGCTTCAGCACCAACAGCAGCATCAGCCGAAGCCGGAAGGTTTTGCCCTGGAGATAGACCTGTTTGCCGACACCGTTGAGAGCGAAGCGCCGGTGACCGATGGCATCAGTTATGCCCGCGCCGTGCACCAGCTCTGGGTTAATCACCTGCGACTGCTCGGTCATCGCCGCGAAGCCGCGCACCAGTTTGGCCTCGACGGCATTCAGCTTCAGGCGCTGTGTGAGGTGCTGATTGTCGCCAGCTACCGGCTGGATGTTCCTGCCATGCTGGAACGCAGCATGCAGAGCGGCGAGTCCGGCCTTGAGCTGGACATTTCCCGCGCCAGCACGGTGCTGGGTGACTTCATCGCCTGGCTGGGCTATGCCAGCGTTCCCGTTTCTGGCCGCCCGGCGAGCCGTGTAAACAAAGGCCAGGCGGTATTTGCGCCCCCAGCTCAGGCCGACATCAGCCGCCGCCTGACAAAGCTTGGCGAGCAGCCAACACGGGGCAACGCCAGCTATGTTTACGACTGGCTGGTTGCGCTCTACACCCGAGCGACAGAAAACATCGGCTACCAGAACCCGCAGGATATAAACGATAAGCAGCGCCAGACATTGCTGAAATTATTGGGGTAAATGAGGTTGTCCTGACCCTGGCGGACATTTCACCCAGGGTTGAGCCAAGTTCATATATGCAACGCTAAGAGGTTATCTTTTTTGGTTACAGGCGTTTATGCAAACCCGGAACAATGGCCACGCTTTTATCTCCGGCTCTCATTATCCCCCTCACCCCGGCCCTCTCCCCAAAGGGGCGAGGGGGCAAAAAATAGCTTTATCACCAGCGTTAAATCCCGCAGCGATGCCCTTTCCCCCTGACACGTTCACCGTTCGCAGAACGTGCAGAGGAAGCAGATTTACCGGTGAACGGAACATAGCCGTACTCACAAAGGTTATCTCTCCTGATTAGAGCTGTTTATGCCAACCCGGAGAGAATTCCGTTCACGCAATATCCCGCTGCTTATGAAGCTCCGGCACCCGTGAACGTCTCAGGGGAGTCACCGTCACTCCCCTGAGCACCCGGACTCCCGGCGAGATAAATCGCCGCAAGCGGTAAACCTCCGTTTTATCTCCCTGCCCTGGGTCGGCTGCGATGCGTTCCCGACGCTCACAGCCTCCGCCCGCTCCCGGCGTCCGGACCCTGGTCAGTCGGAGAGAAAACGGAGGCGATTTAAGCCGGAACAAGTGCCGCGCTTTAAGCCCGCAGCAATACTGAAAATAACAGTAGCTTCAGGTCCCACAACCACGCCCTTGCCCCCTGACACGTTCACCGTTCGCAGAGCGTGCAGGGAAAACAGATATACGGGTGAACGGAACATCACAATACTTGCAGAGCTTATCTCTTCTGGTTAGAGCCGTTTATGCAGCCAGGAATTCTGGCAGTTGGCAGCCAGCTGAATTTCCCGCTACAATCGCTTCACCTATAAACCAACTGAATATAAGGAGGATCCCCATGTTGTCTTGTGAGCGTTTTAATCGTTCGCATACTTTTGGCGATCGTCATTGCTCAAGCGTTATCGGTTCCGTGCTGCGATAACTTCGGCTTGAGCGAAGACATTCACTAAATCCCTTCCCTCGGGCTTACCGGGTTATCGTCAGCTTTATACGACGAGGCGTTTTTACGCCCTAACTCTTGAGTAAGTACCTATGAGCACTTTATTAACCGCCCAATCTCTGCACCTCGACACCGCTTTCGGTTCGCTGCTGGAGTCCATCACTTTTACCCTTAAAAAAGGCGACCGCATCGGCTTAATCGGCCATAACGGCTGCGGCAAAAGTACCCTGCTGAAACTGCTGGACGGCACCCTGCTGCCAAATAGCGGCTCGGTAACGCGGGCCAGCGCCTGCCTGATGGCAAGGGTTGAACAACATCTGCCGGAAAGTCTCAATGAGATGACTATGCTGGACGCCGTGCTGGCTCAAATTGAGACGGGTCTGCGCGAGAGTGAACGCTGGCGCGCGGAGGCTCTGCTGGCAAGCATGGGCTTTAACGAAGCCGACTGGCTGCTTACTTCGGGCACGCTGAGCGGCGGGCAGCATACGCGCCTGCTTCTGGCGCGCGCGTTGATTAGCGAACCGGACCTGCTGCTGCTGGATGAGCCGAGCAACCACCTCGACCTGCCTACGCTGCTATGGCTTGAGCAGTTCCTGCGTGGCTGGAACGGCAGCTTCGTGCTGGTTTCACACGACCGCAACCTGCTGGATAACGTCACCAACGGCAGCTGGATTTTGCGCGACCGCACGCTGCATTTCTTTGCTCTGCCCTGCTCTCAGGCGCGTGCCGCGCTGGATGAACGAGATAAAACCGATGCCCACCGCCGCCAGTCGGAGCAGAAGGAAATTGACCGTATCGCCGCCAGCGCCAAACGCCTTGCTATCTGGGGCAAGGTCTACGACAACGAAGATCTGTCGCGTAAAGCTAAGCAGATGGAAAAGCGCATCGACAAGCTCAAGGATGAGCAAACCGAGCTAAGCACCGGGACACAGTGGCAATTGAGGCTGAAAGGCGAAGCGCTACCGGCCGACCGCCTGCTGGAGCTGGAAGCGCTGGACGTACGCCCCGCGCCCGAGTGCGAGCCGCTGTTTAATCTCCCCTTACAGCGGATTAAAAGCAGCGACCGCGTGGCGATTATTGGCCGCAACGGCTGCGGGAAATCTTCGCTATTGCGCCTACTCTGGCAACAGTATCAGCAGCCGGAGCAGGAGGAAGGCATCCGCCTGCATCCTCGCGTTCATCTCGGTTATTATGACCAGACGCTGCACCAGCTAAAAGACGGCAATACGCTGCTCGAAGCGCTTGAGCCCTTTGCCGCGCTTAGCGAACAGAACCGGAAGATGGCGCTGATTAGCGCTGGCTTTCCGTGGCTGCGCCACCAGCAAACCGTCAGCACGCTAAGCGGCGGAGAGCGTTCACGGTTGCTGTTTGTAGGCCTGACGCTGGCGCGCTACTCGCTGCTGATGCTCGACGAGCCGACCAACCATCTGGATATGGAAGGTAAAGAAGCTCTGGCTGAAACGCTGCAAAGCTTTGAAGGTGGCGTGATGCTGGTGACTCACGACCGCGAGCTGATAGTCAGAGGCTGTAATCGCTTCTGGCTGGTGGATAACGGCGAGCTTAGCGAGTGGCACGACCTGGATGCGCTGTACGACCTGCTCACCGCCGAAGAAACCGGCCAACCGGTTTCCGAAGCTCGTCCTCCTCTCCGGGAGGACAGGCCAAAATCCTGGCACGAAAGCGATGAGCTACTGGAGCGGCTAATCGAGCTGGAGGAAAAGCTGGCTGAGGATATGGCGCGTAAGGAAAAGCACCAGAAACCGGCGCTGCAAAGTCAGTGGCGAAGTGAGATTGAAGTGTTAAATAAAAAATTAGCGATTTAACTAATAAGGCCACTGTAATGGTGGCCTTATTTTTCATGAAATACATCAGCGCCACTAATTCCCTAATATATTCTTTTCTTTTTTGCGCGGCTTACTTAACATTAATCACCCCGAGATAACCTTATGCTATTTATCGCCGACGGCAAGCCGTTATTTTAAATAGCTGATGTACTTATTGAATCGACTAAAAACGAAAGGATACGACTATGCAAATAGTAAATTTAACGCGAGCCTTGTTTTGCAATAGTGGGAAAGCAGCATACCGGTTAGTTTTAGGTAACCTGCGATTCAGCCGCTTCGCCACCTTTGTCATCTCGATAAAAAACGAAAATGCTCAATTTAAATTAGCTAACGCTAATCTAAGCAGCAAGGAAACGATTCATTTAAAAAACAAAGTAGCCACCTATAGCAGATACTTAGAAAACATAAACTTCCTTAACGCGATGAGAGGATAAACCCCAGGTTTTTCAACAACCTTCCCCTGGGTTCATATCAGTTTTATGTTGCCCGGGGGATGTTTTATTGGCCGATAACGTGAAAAACGTTACCTCTTGTCTTGCTGGCGGCATTCAGAGGGAAGAAATAGCGTGCCGCAGTGCGTGCAGACCAGAATTCTGCCTTTCTTTACCTTCGCCGAACTTTGCCGTGACCGGTGCCCGCACCATGGACAGGCCAGACTCACCGAGGGAGAGAAAAACGCTTTAATAAAGCTGATATATGACATCAGGCATATCTCGTGAAGGGGTCTGCAACCTTACGCCCGTTACCCGACAATAGCCCTTTATTTAGTTTTTATTTTCTACTTTTGCGTGGTGTCAGCCACATCAGTGAAATTTTTTGCCCGATGACCCAAAACGAAGCATTAGCGCTCCCGCTCTTAAGGAAAGAGAGGGAACGCTCCAAATAATTATTTCAGCGGCTCCGCCAACTTAATCACCCACAGCTCATTCTGTGATTCTGGCTTCTCCAGCGGCTTCAGCTCGATTTTAGCATCCACTTCTTTTCCGTCTTTCAGCAGGTGACCCTTGCCGTCAACCTGATAGTCATCGGCTTTATCCAGCACCGCCTGCAGGCCAAAATCGTTATCGTTGATAACCGCGATGGTCTGCTTATCAATCAGCGCCATTCCTTCGGCTTTCTCCTGCTGCCAGCCAAGCTTGCGCAGGTCGGCAACTTCTTTCTTGCTCGCCAGTTTGATACCGCGCGCTTTCAACTGCTCCGCGTCATCAAATTCAGGCGCTTTTTCTTTATCGAAGCTCGACAGGTCAGAAGCGTCTTTCAGGTCAACAACATAGACCAGGTTACGCATCTGTTTATTCTTGTCGCCACCCTGCTCAATCAGCAGCAGGCGATGATTGTCCAGCGCCACAATGTCACCGATTTTGGCATCTTTGGCCTTTTTGTAGACATCAACGTCTATCGGGTAGCCGTACATTTCAGTTTTGCCGGTCGCCGGATCAAGGCTGACCAGGCGAGTAAACTGTGCGCTGTTTTTGGTTTTACCGTCGATGTCGAGCGTGCTTTGCACCGCTGCGATAATACGTCCATCCGGCATACGGGTAATGCCTTCAAAACCGCGGTTCGGCTGGCGCCATTTGACGATGTTTGGCAGCCCGCCGGCCACGCCTTGCTCACCATGCTCCGCCTGCGGGCCGTATTTCTTCAGAATTTTGCCGTTAGCGTCGATATTTAGCACAAACGGGCCATATTCATCGCAGATCCAATATCCGCCTTTACCGTCCGGCGTGATGCCTTCGGTATCCAGCCCGCGCTTGTCGCTGCTGAGCTGTTTCAACGTGTCGCTGAGCGCGATTTCATTGGTCGCACCGATAAGACCTTCCGGCAGCGGCAGGCCGCTAATTGGCCCCTGGTCATCATGCAGTGGTTTGGCATCCACGGCTTCGGCTTTGCCATTCCCGACACGAATGGTCATCAGCAGCGGGGTAAATTTGGGATTAGCAAAAATCTTTGACTCTTTTTTACCCGCCTTCGGCGAGTCAGCATTTGGCCCGCGATCGGTTACCGTAGCGAACACCAGATCATCGCCCTGCTTGCCGATAAATGTCAGGCCTGAACCCACGCCCACCGGCAACCCATGCGGGAAGTTAGCGGCGTATTCGCCTTTGTATTCCACGCTATCACCTTGCGGGAACGTGACAACGTAACGGTCAGTCTGCGCATCAGCAGCGTGACCGGCCAGAGGTAAAACGGTACTGCAAAGCAAGGCAAGTGTTTTTAATTTCATGGTTTTTATACACATCAGTGGTTGAAGTACCGGAGTTATAAAATAGACAGATGACAGTAAGATTACACTTTGTGCGCTTAACTCGCGCGACGGTAAATATCCGGCTCCCTCTGCCGATAACCCTACAGCCAGCAATGACGAAGAGCGTTCGCCGCTGGCAGGGAAAGAATATTTTATCGATGTAAGGATTAATTATGTCAGTCAGGCGTTTTTCGATTTTAGTTTTCAGTACGTTACTGCTTATTTTTCTCGCCAGCACCGCCACCAATATCTGGTCTCTCACCCGCAGCAACCACGCCCTAAATGACGTAAATAGCGAAATTCGCGTTGTGTTATCGGTTATCGACCCGATCAACCATAGCCGCACCATGCGCGTACGCGCGATGCAGGCAGTCCAGGAGATGGATCTGGGTAACGCGGCACAGGCAACAAAGAGCCTTGAAGGCGCAAGCGAAGCGTTGGGCAAAGCTGATGCCAGCTTCCAGGGCTATATCAACGCCGCTAAACAGCCCGGAGAGCAGATGCTTGCCGATGACTACAAAGCAGCTTATCTCGCCTATCGTGACCGGGGCCTGCACCCCCTGCTGGATGCGGCAAAAGCCAATGATAAAACGCGATCTACCGAACTGGTAACGGCGACAATTCCAATGCTCGATCGCCAATTTGAGATAACGCTGGATAAATTGCTTGCCTTCCGGGAACAGCATGCCCGCCAGCTAAATGAGAACGCGCAAAGCGGGTTCCACTCAAGCCTGGTCACCCTCGCCCTGTTTGCAGCACTGTTTATCGCTATTCTGGCCGCTATCTTTATTCTGCTTAAAGTCCGCGTGCTTAAAGAACTGGATACCGCCAAAGCCCACTGCACTGAAATTGCTAACGGCCTGCTGCATCGCTCGATTGAGATCAAGTCTAAAGATGAAATTGGTGAAATGATGCATAGCCTCGAGCAGATGCGTCTTTCCCTCACCGAAATCATCGGCCAGGTGCGCGAGTCCAGCCATACCGTGGCTCACGCCTCCGAAGAGATAGCCGCGGGCAATACCGACTTATCCGCCAGAACCGAAGAGCAAGCCGCCTCACTTGGCGAAACTGCCGCCAGTATGGAACAGCTTACGGTGACGGTAAAACGCACCTCAGAAAGCTCGCACCAGGCGAATACGCTGGCTAACGGCATGCTGGCCGCCGCCAACGACGGGCAGCAGATTGTCAATCAGGTTATTGATTCTATGCGTAATATCGAAACCAGCTCCGGCAAAATCGACAGCATTATTTCAATTATCGAGGATATTGCCTTCCAGACGAATATTCTGGCTCTTAACGCAGCGGTTGAAGCCGCCCGCGCAGGAGAGCAAGGCCGTGGCTTCGCGGTAGTTGCGTCCGAGGTGCGTAACCTGGCACAACGTTCCTCCGTCGCCGCGAAAGAGATAAAAGATTTGATTGAGCTTTCCGGGCAGCAGGTGACCAACGGCAGCGAGCTGGTGAACCGCGCCGGCCAGAGTATGCAACGCATCTCCTCTTCTATTAATCAGGTCACGACTCTGATGGCAGAAATTGCTGTGTCCACCGGCGAGCAGAGCCGGGGCATCGAACAAATTAACCAGGCCGTGCTGCAAATGGACGTGGTAACCCAGCAGAACGCCGCTCTTGTAGAGCAGGCTTCCGCCGCCGCGATGTCGTTAAAAGAGCAGTCGCAGATGCTCAATGAATCAGTATCGGTATTTAAACTGGCCTAATGTGGCTAACAACGTGCCGCCTCGTTTCTCGGCGCGGTGGCGCTTTGTTAATGTTCTGTAGTGATAAATGTTGATCTGGGTCACGGTCTGCCGTTAAATACAGGCTCTTGTTACTATTCTGTTACTCATCATGATCGTTCGTCCACATCAACATTGGCTGGCCCGGCTGTTCGTCTGGCATGGCTCGGTACTGGAAAAAATCTACTCCCGCCTGCTGCTGAACCTCGCGCTTTCAATCAGCGTGATTTTCTTTCTGCCGTGGTATGAAACGCTTGGCATCAAGCTGACCATTGCGCCATTCAGCATTCTCGGCGTTGCCATTGCTATCTTCCTGGGCTTTCGCAATAGCGCCTGCTACGCCCGTTTTAACGAAGCGAGACTGCTTTGGGGCCAGCTGGCAATCACCTCCCGCTCGCTGCTGCGCGAGGTGAAAACGCTGTCCGGTGAGCAACCAGAGGCGGTACAGCAGTTCGTCAATTTGCAGGTTGCCTTTTGCAACAGCCTGCGCATGACGCTGCGTAAAAAGCCGCAGCACGAAACGTTGAGCCGCTTTCTTACACCGCAGGATTTAGCCTGGGTGAGCGAGAGCCACGCGCCCTGCAACCGTATTTTAATGTTGATGGGCAGTTGGCTGAACGACTGGCGTAAGCGCGGTGTTATCTCGGACGTGCTGTGGCGCAGCCTTGATAATCATCTCAACGAGCTGTCTGCGGTTTCTGGCGGCTGCGAGCGCATTATCTCCACTCCTATGCCGTTTGCCTATAGCCTTATCCAGCACCGCACGGTCTATATTTTCTGCATTATGCTGCCGTTTGCCCTGGTGACCGACCTGCATTACATGACGCCGTTTGTCTCGGTCTTTGTTTCCTACACCTTTATCTCGCTGGACTCGCTGGCGGAAGAGCTGGAGGATCCGTTTGGCACCGAGGATAACGATCTGCCGCTGGATGCCATTTGCGTAGCCATCGAGCGTGATTTGCGGGATATGAATGACGAGGCGGAGAAACCGGAAGCCCTGAAGCCTAACCGGCATTATCGGCTGAACTAATCAGCTGCGCGGGCCTGAAATATCCTCTCCCGGAGTGGGAGAGGAAAACGCTAAAACACCACGCCAAACAATTTCCCAAGCCTGCGCTTGCCGGTGTCGGAAATATGCAGTTCGCGGCTGACTAAATTGCGATTTACCCACCCTTTTTGCTCGCAGGTGTGCAGAAGCGCTTTTCCCAACTGGCCGCCAAGATGCTCGCGCCTCTCGCTCCAGTCGAGGCAGCCGCAGGCCTGGCGCCGCCGCGACGAGCCGATATCTATATTTACCCCAAGCCCAAGCAGTTGCTCACGCCCATGATTCGTTAACTCGTAGCCCTCACCCTCCAGCCAGTTAAGCTGAAACAGCGAGTCGTGAATGGCTACCGCAACTTCTCCGGCCATGTGGTCGTAGCAGGTTCGGGCGTAGCGTAAATTGTCGGGGGTTTTGCTGCGCAAATATGCTCTATCCATTCCCGCAAGCCCCATCAGGCCCTCAAGCGCCCCGGCTATTTGGCTGCTGTAAAGCCGGTAGTAGCGGTGCCGCCCCTGCTGCACGCAGGCAATTAGCGACTGTTCCATCAGCTTTGCCAGATGGCTGCTAGCGGTAGAAGGCGCCACATTTGCCATCACGCTCAGCTCGGTAGCCGTCCAGGCGCGGCCGTCCATCAGCGCGCACAGCATGCTGGCACGGGTTTTATCGGCAATCGCGGAGGCGACGGCGGCGAGGCGGGTTTCGAGAAAATTGGTTTCCATATTTCGATGCTCAGCGAAGCGTCCGGTCCGGCGATGATTTAGGGTTAATGCGACACAACAACAAGGAGCAACCTGATGATCGCCGTGATTTTTGAAGTTCTGCCAGCAAAGAATAACTATAACCGCTATCTTGACCTGGCGGCAGAGCTTAAACCGCTGCTGGCGGAAATAGACGGGTTTATTTCAATCGAACGTTTTCAGAGCCTTAGCGAACCGCAGAAAATTCTTTCGCTCTCGTTCTGGCGTGATGAAGCCGCCGTGTTGCAGTGGCGCAATCAGGAGATGCACCGGGGCGTACAAAGCCAGGGGCGCAATTCCGTGTTTGAAAATTACCGTCTGCGGGTGGCTCACGTCGTACGTGATTACGGCATGTTTGACCGGGAGCAGGCCCCTCAGGACAGCCGCAGCGCCCACGAAGGAAATCCCCATGAATGAATTGACGCTAACGCTGGCAATTGCGGCAACCTTCGTGCTGGCGGGCACGGTCAAGGGCGTAACCGGAATGGGGCTGCCGACGGTTGCAATGGGCATTCTTGGTTCGCTTATTTCTCCGCTAGCAGCAGCAGGCATGCTGCTGCTACCCTCCTTCCTGACCAATTTGTTCCAGCTTTATGAAGGCGGCAATCTGCCTGCTTTGCTGAAGCGCCTGTGGCCGATGATGTTGACCATTGTGCTCGGCACGCTGGCCAGCAGCAGCCTGCTAGCCTCCGGGAGTAGCCACGCCACGACTATTGCCCTGGGCACAGCGCTGATTATCTATGCGCTGTGGACGCTATTTGCCAGTCCCCTGCACATTCCCCCACGCCATGAACCCTGGCTTTCGCCGCTGATAGGCCTGCTAACCGGCCTTTTGACCGGCGGAACCGGCGTGTTTGTTATCCCCGCCGTGCCTTATATCCAGTCGCTGGGTTTACAGCGCGATGAGCTGGTTCAGGCTCTCGGGCTATCGTTCACCTTCTCCACTCTCGCGCTGGCCGCCGGGCTTTGGTGGCACGGAGCTCTGCAAGATATTGCCCTGGGCACTTCGCTAATGGCGGTACTCGCCGCGCTTATCGGGCTGTTTGCCGGGCAGCGTATTCGCAAGCGCATCAGCCCGGTTGCGTTTAAGCGCGGCTTTCTGGTCTGCCTGATACTGCTTGGCGCGGATATGGTGCTACGCGCGCTGCTCTAGGCAAAGGCCAGTTTTTCATCTTCCCACCCGGTGATACCGCCCGGCATCACTTTTACCGGCCTGCCGAGGCGGGCCAGTTTGAGCGCGGCCTGGTCGGCTCCGTTGCAGTGCGGTCCGGCACAATAAACAACGAACAGCGTATCCAGCGGCCATTCAGCCATGCGATCCGCGGTAATAAAACGATGGGGTAAATGAATTGCGCCGGGAATATGGCGGTGGGAAAAAGTTTGTTCCGTTCCAACCACATGCAGAATAACGAAGTCTGTTTCGCCGCTCTGGATAGCGGCATTCACATCCGCACAGTCGGTTTCCAGAGACAATTTGTGCAGGTAATGCGCGGCGGCAATATCAGGTGCAGCGGCCGGGTAATCGGTAACATAGCTCATCATAGTCCTCCTTTTAGAATAAGCTTTGATTGTGCCGGACAGGCCCCCTCTTGACAGCTGGCATAAATGACCATTAGCGTAAAGATTATGACAAAATTAATCGCTGCCGCTAAAAACCCGCTGGTCGTCGCAATCGCCTACGACGGGCTTTGCACTTTCGAATTCGGCGTTGCCGTCGAGATCTTTGGCCTGCCGCGCCCGGAAATGGGCGAAAATTGGTATCGCTTTGCCGTTGCGGGGGTTGAACCCGGCGAACTCCGGGCAATGGGAGGCATAAGGCTGACGGTGGACGGAGGGCCCGAGCTGCTCGATACGGCCAGCCTGATAATCGTTCCCGGCTGGAGAGGCGTTGACCAGCCTGTGCCGGAAGCGCTTATCCGGGCATTGCAGGCTGCTCACCGGCGCGGAGCGCGCATCATGTCTATTTGCTCCGGCGTGTTTGTCCTGGCGGCTGCCGGGCTGCTCAACGGCAAACGGGCAACCACCCACTGGCGCTACACCTCAGCTTTGCAGACTCGCTTCCCGGAAATTGAAGTTGTGCCGGACGTGCTCTACCTGGATAACGGCGATGTGCTGACCTCGGCAGGTAGCGCGGCAGGAATAGATTTGTGCCTTTATCTGGTGCGCCAGGATTTTGGCTCTGCCGCGGCCAATAGCGTCGCACGGCGCCTGGTCGTTCAGCCCCACCGTGCCGGAGGCCAGGCTCAGTTTATTGAGCAGGCGGTGCCCGTTGAGTATGAAGGCGAACGCTTTGCTCCGCTGTTTGACCATCTCCAGCGTCATTTGGCTGATAATCATTCCGTGGCGAGCATGGCGGCCTTTGTCGGTATGAGCTCACGAACTTTTTTACGCAGGTTTGAGGCCGCAACCGGTATGACTCCGGCGCGCTGGCTGCTGCAAACCCGGCTCAAACGCAGTCGCGAACTGCTGGAGAACAGCCAGATGCAGGTGGAGCAGATAGCCGAACTGGCCGGTTTTGGTTGCGCTGCGACCCTGCGGCATCATTTCCGGAAACATTTAGGCACATCTCCCGGCGCTTATAGAAATACATTTACTTCTCAAAACGAATAATTTACCACCGGTTAGGCATTGTTTAAGTTGTGTACGCTATGATGGCTCCACTCATCTGAGTAAACCCTTTTTTATCACGCGAGGTATTTCTATAGAAATGCAGTAATCTGGAGGATTAATTATGTTAGGGAACATGAACGTATTTATGGCAGTACTCGGAATAATATTGTTTTCCGGTTTCCTTGCCGCCTGGTTTAGCCACAAATGGGATGACTAATGAACGGTGACCTTCCCCCACCTACGACGCCTCTCGCGAAATAATATTTCCGGGAGGCGTTTTCTTTTGTACTGCACCAGAAATAAAAAACCGCCAGCAGGCTGACGGTTTGTGAATGAATCGGTCAACTATTACAGCGCTGTTTTACCATATTCAGGTGAGCGAGGCCCGTACAGCAGGCCGTTGCCCCCACCCGCTGACAGCAAACGCGCGCTGGTCACGCCCGCAACATCATGCGATTTATCGGTAGCCGTATTGGCAATCTGCGTCACAGCTGCGGTGATTAAGATACCTAACAGGCTGTTATTGCCGCTGTTATTGTTACCTTCGTCGGACGACGCGGTAGCGCTCTTTTTCCACAGCTCTTTACCGGAACGTAAATCAACCAGGCGAGCGTCAGCCGTTACTCGAGTGCTGCTATTAATAACCTGGTATGACGTCCCATAGTCCGTCACGTTAAGATATAAAACCGCATCTGCGCCAAAAATATCGTGCAGCTTCTTAACAGGGATAGCGTTAATGTCATTCGCATTGCTCACCCCATTTTGCTTAAAGGTTTCTTCAACCACCGCGACCGGGAAAACGTAATAGCCAGACTCTGCCAGTGGCATTGTCACTTCACTCAGGAAGCTATGCCCGGCATTGATCTCCGGGGAGGAATTTTTCGGCGTCAACACCAGGATGCTGCGTGGTTTGCTCTGTTTAAAAGCTGAATAGTCCGTTTTAGGCGCGTTAGAATTCTGGGCACAACCGCTTAAGACCAGAGCAGAGGCTATGGCAAATAGAGCTAATAATGATTTCATTTCAGGGCACTCTTATTTTTGCTGGTGAGAAAATCGATATAAGTAGCAGATTCAGGGAATGCCCTTTTCTCACTATTAAATTCAGTCATCGCCAGATCCATTTTCCCCGTATTGCTATAAAGCATGCCAAGGTGAGCATGTACGCCAGGAGGAACAGGTTTTGAGCTGGCTTTCGCTTTTTCAATCAGCTGCTGCAGAGCAGCAATTTGCTCCTGCGGGTTCGCATCCTGCGAGTAATATTTGTATACCGTGTCCTGATAATTATCCCATTTATAGATTTGAGTGGGTGCCTTAGCGGCGCAACCTGCCAATAATAATGCAAAAGTAACAAGTGTAACTTTATATAAACCAGTCATTATAAATTCCGTTTAGTTTGTTTTTGCCGGGTTCCAGGCGCCGGAATCGATACCAGCAACAAGATTGTTCACCGCTTCACGAATAGCCAGATCCAGCACTTTGCCGTTTAGCGTGGAGTCATAGCTGGCGGTGCCGCCGAAGCCAATAATTTCGCGGCTGGAAAGCGCGTACTCACCGGCCCCCTGAGACGAAAAGACCACTTCAGAAGTTTTTACATTAACGACATTGAGAGCAACTTTGGCATAGGCTATTTGCGATTTACCGCGCCCCAGAATACCGAACAGTGCGCGATCACCGGTTTCTTTACGGCCAAATTCCGTGACGTCACCGGTAATAACATAGGTGGCGCCCTTCAACTGCTGGCTTTTGCCATTAATATCGGCTTCTGCTTTAATTTCCTGCATATTTGAGCGGTCGAGAACGTTGAAACGCCCGGTTTGCTGCAAATCGGTCTGTAAAATAGTCTTAGACTGGTTACCTAATCTGTCTACACCATCCGAAAAAATACCGTTCATGTAATCAGAGCGGTTGTCGAATTTACCAATGGAGATCGGACTGCGAGGGCCCTGCCACGGCGTGTTGTAGCTAGCTACTTTAGCCACTTCGAGCGTACGGGAACTTTCCTGTGCACAGCCGCTGAGCACCAGCGTAGCAACGCACAACGCGCCGAAAGATATTTTTTTATACATTACGTCTTCATTTCCTTGTCAAATGAACGATAAGCCTCTGCAAATCGTGAATAACCCTGAGGATATCGGCAGTGCGACATTCTTCTTTACGGCAATCGCCCCTCCTAAATTTGGTAGATATCGGCACCTTACGGAGGATTTGCTAACAAAAAAATACAGTGCGTAATGAGCAAATCAGGAAAATTCGTTGTCTTCGTTAAACGATTAAACAAAAGCGGACTGGATTTCACTCTGGAGAATTTATGCGCAAGTCGACGAAAGTGGCAGTATTGACAGCTGTATGGCTGGCGGGCGCGTTGCCCTCTTTGGCCTTTGCCTACTCGGGGGATAAACAGCTTAAAGCAACGGCGCCGGGCACGTCCGCGCAATCCTACGAACTTAAAGAATTCTCCTCAGATTTCAAAATGTATAAGATTGGCGATATCGCACCGGAAATCTACCGTAGCGAGCCTTACAACATCAAAAGCTGGCAGCTGCGCCACCTTCCCGCTCCGCAGGCCGGAAGCCACTGGACCTATATGGGCGGCAATTACGTGTTGATTACCGATGCCGAAGGGAAAATACTTCAGGCAATGGCCGGGGATATATTCTACCAGCACTAAGGATTACCCAACCCTAAGGCCGGATATCCTCAGTGTGACTATGGTTTATTTCAATAAATTTCGCAGGGGATCGATATCAGAATATTGATTGTCGATCTCCAGTTGCCCGGCAATATCCAATACCTGTCTGTATTCCTCCGGGCTAATGCGCACCTGATAATTTGCGATATGTCCGCATAGCGTTTCAAACGCCAGTACGTTTTCAGAAAAGTCGATATATTCCAGCGCAAAGTCGATAAGCGACGAATCGAGCCGGTTTTTAAGAGCCTCACCAAAGGTTTTAATTTTTTCGTTGATATCCATGTTGACCACGTAAAGTTAATTGTTATTTGCGTGCCATCATTGCGTAAGAGGATCGGCATCCTGCCGAAATACATCCTTTGGGATATCGGATTACGAGGGAATTTCTTGAGGGGAATTATCAGCTGTATTTTTAAATAACGATCGTTCTCTAACTTTCAGCCAGCCATTTGGCATAATGCTGCGGCCATTTTACGGTTGGCGTTCCGGGCTTACCCATTCCGAACCCGTGACCACCGCTGCTGTAGCGGTGCATTTCTACCGGCACATGCCGCTGCTCGCAGGCTGCCGCCATGATTAGCGTGTTCTGAGGATTGGACACCGGGTCGTCCTCCGCCTGAACCAGGAAGATCGGCGGAGAATGCGGCGTAACATAGTTTTGCACCGACCATTCAGCATTCTGCGCCGCTGGTGCATCTTTGCCCACCAGAATTTTATGGGTTGAGGTATGGCTATAGGGCTCTTCCAGGGTAATTATCGGATAAATCAGCGCCGCGCGGTCTGCAAACGCCGCCGTGTCGTCCAGCTTGTCCTGGCGTGGATACGAACGATAATCCTGCCGTGCAGCGGCCAGGCCAAGCAAATGGCCACCGGCTGAAAACCCCAGCACGCTGACGTGTTTTTCGCGCTGGCGAATCACTCTTAATGCCCGCTGGGCATCCTGGAGCGCCACAAGATTGCCATCGGCCCAGCCTTCCCCCGGCAGCCGGTAGCTGAGTACATAGGCGGTATACCCTCGCTCCGCCAACCATTCGGCGGCGGGCCAGGCTTCTGAGCCCATTTCAATCCGCTTATAGCCTCCACCGGCCGCGACCAGCACCGCATGGCCGTTTGATGAAGCGGGTTCAATAACGGTAAGGACAGGGATCGCAACATTGCTTTGTGCACCGCGTGCGGAGGTTTGAATACTCCCCGAAGGCCCACCTCCGCCGGGAGGCGAGCCGTTCCACAGCGGAATAACCGAGCGTTTAATGCCTGATGAAGCAAAGGATACGCCAGCCTTTGCGGCTAACAGGCTGGCGGTAATACAGGTAATAAAATGACGACGATCCATATTAAGCTCCTGGCAACACAGGCTTTGTAATATGCCAAAACAGTGTTGCTAAACTAGCAGGATAAACGTTAATAAGGTAACCAGCCGTTTCATCAGAATTTATCTGACTACTGTTATCAGGCGCCGCGCCTCCCGAGAATACCGCGCGGCATTTCAGCAATGATGTCGCTTTTGATTTTTTCCATCTGCGACTCAGTTTGAGCCGCCCTGCTCTCATGGGCTTCACGTAGAGTGGTACGTGTTTCCTTCAACTCATCGCGCAGCCTTTCGCTAATGCGGGTTTCCATTTGCTCCATAATTCTGCTTAGCCGTTGCTCAATAACTTCATCAACAATGGCCGGTAGCCGGGATAGGCTGTTTTCGATCTCTTCCTGCTGCTTTTGTATTTCAGCGCTCTTTTCCGTTAATGCAGCAATTGCGATGTTTGCCTGTTCAAATGTGCTGCCGGCGTTTTCCTGTGCATCATGAACATCCGTCAGTAAATTTCTAAGTTCTTCTACTTTGCTTATCACTTCGCCAAGCTTTTCACTGGATGCTTTCACTTTGGCAATGGCATCAAAACCTTCTTCAAAAGACATTATTTCCTCAGATTATTTGAGCTAATTCGTCAGCAACTTCCCGGAAAAGAGCGGATTTGATGGCCGCCGCCGGGAGGTCTTTATGTATAGATAAAAGCTGGTGTCGTGTTGGCTTAGCCTCGAGCAGCCAATGGGCGATAGCTTCCCGGGCGTAGGCGTTACTTCCCGCAACTTTGGTCAGGAGCGTATGCCCGTCCTCTTCCCAAAAGCGAAGAACACCTTCGGGGACAGCTTGTTGAAAACGCATACGTGTTTCAGTGTCTGATGCCGTTTCATTTAATAATTGCAGGCAGGCAGCCGCAAGATTCAGACCGGGGCTTTCCTGAGTGCCCTCAAGTAAACGAGCCAACTGAGCGGATAATTTTCTCAGGATAGAAGCATCGAGGAGCTCCTCGCTATCTTTTGATGTAATTAATGCACAAAGCGCCTCCGCTGACTCGGCCAGCGTCATGTCTCGCAATGAGGCCAGCTGGAACGCATTATTGTCCACTTTAAAAAACGATTCGAGCGTGTCGCGAAAGGCAACGGCCTGCTCGGGCGTGTATTTCAAACAAGCATTGTACAAGTTCCAGGTAGATTGCAGCCTGCTTCCAAGTTGAGTCCTGCGCACCCAATCCAGCAGCAATGAATAAAGCCCTGGCCAGTTTTCTGTTTCTTTGGCCAGGACATTCAATTTGTCTATCACCACTGACTCGGCCGCTCTACCGTCAATGGACTGGATACGAGCTTTAACCGTGCCGCAAGCTTGAGAGAAGCTGGTTTTTAACCGTCGAACCTCTACCGCCTGCACCGAAAGCTCCTCACCTTGTCCTCTCCCCCAGTCAATGACGGTCCAGGGTTCAATTAATCCCATTTGATAGAGGCGGAAAAGCGTCAACTGGAAACGCAAACCGTTGTGCAAATCTCCACATACGCTCTTTATATGTATTGTTAATCTGTCTTTCTCTGAATCGCGGATAATCCCATGGAGGCGGGTAACCAGATCCTGTTCATCCGCCAGAGAAATTAATCCCTGCCTGAGAAACCAAAGCTGTGAACGGAAATCACCTCTGGAAGCCTGGCCTCTTGAGGATATTTCGTTTTCCACCGCTTCAGGTGTCAGGTTTGCTTGCAGCTTGAGCCAGATTTGTTCTGCCTCATCGGTTTCTGCGCGGAATAACATATGGCAGTGCGACGGACGGCGATCTCTCCCGGCGCGGCCAGCCTCCTGGTAAAATGCCTCCATTGAGCCAGGCATTCCGACATGCAGCGTATGCCGAACATTAGACTTGTTGACGCCCATCCCAAAAGCCTTGGTGGTGATAATGATATCAAGCAGCCCCTTCTTCCAGCATGACTGAACCACCTGCTTATATTGCTCATAATCATTTGACGCCGTCAGAGGTTTATTTTGCAATATCCGCCACGCATTTTCAGGGTTAAAGCTCTTAGGCATAGAGCCGGAAAAGAACCCTATTTTTAAATCACCCCGCTTCTTTGCAAGGCTTTGCGATAATAATTCGACACCATTTTTTCCACTGGCGTACCTCGAAAATATATGCACAGCCGGCGGTGGCTCATCACTATTTACTGGCGCTATTTTCTCAATCTTTTTAATCACCTCGCTGGATGAGTTATCTCCTTTATAGATAGAGAAATTTAACTCAGTGCGGCTTCGGTGCATTTCGTAGGCAATGAACTCATCCGGAATCTGGAATTCGGTTTGAATATCCTTCAACACATTCACGCTTGCCGTTGCCGTAAGCCCGAGAACGGGAATATCACCGGCAATTTTGCGGAGTGTACCCGGCAGGGTGAGATAGGAAGGCCGAAAATCGTGCCCCCACTCACTCATACAATGGACTTCATCAATCACAAACATTCTCAGCAAATGGGCCTGGCGTAGCCGGAGAACGATACGGCGGAACCCTTCTGTTTGAAAACGCTCTGGAGAAACAAATACAAAGCGCATATCGCCGCTTAAGATTCGTTCTTGATAAATTTTATCTCTCAACGCTGCGGGCATGTCGCTGTCAATATTGACGACTCGGCCAGAGAAGCCAGCATTTTCTAGTTCTGCACAGTGGTCCCGGCCGAGAGCTTTGATCGGGACCACTACAATGGTGACCCCCTGGCTCAATAACGCAGGGATCTGAAAGCAAAGGGATTTCCCACCTCCTGTCGGCATCAGCCCCAGCGACTTTTGTCCTGATAGCGCATTTAAGATAAGCGTTTCCTGCCCGGGGCGAAAACTGCCATGCCCAAAGATTCGATAATTTAATTCATTCAGGCATTCACCAGAATATAAACCAACAAACCTTTGATCTGGATTTTTCGCGCTTAGATAAGATTTTCCGGAGCACCGCAGCCTGATTAGCTTAGCCGGAGATTGCGTCCCTATAGAAAATGAGTGACTTTGCACCGGGCTGGTATATATCGTTATACCGGCGGTATTTCCCGCATTATCATCCGGGCGGCTGAAAAGTCGCATATCAAAAAGCAACCCATCATCATCAAAAACAAGGTCGGGAAGAGTAAACGCCTGGTTGCGTATTTTTGAAAACAGTGAAAACCAACCAAATAAATCTTCGAACGCTCGACCAATCCATTTGCGCTCTGGATCGGAAATGAAGTCTTGTTTGATATTCACTCGCCAGCTGGATGACAGCAAATCTAATTTGCCGCAGGAAATGGCCAGCATTATTGCAATTTGTAGTCTAAGAATGGCGGTTAATTCATACCGCACCGAGGGTTGCTGCTCTCCGTCTGAGAGCATCTTTTTATATCCAGCAAGCTGCTTGCTCTTTTCAAAATGTGCAGTTAATTGGCCGATAAAATCATAAAAATGATTATTTTTAAGGCGCATATCCTCAGTTTTTAGGCGCAGCGTTTTAATACCATGCTGTACCAGAAAGCTGTCTCTTTGCCGGTCCTTGAGTTTCTGGTGAGTTTCTCCATGCTGCCCTCCATCGATTTCAATAACCAGTTCTGCCTGTGGCAAATAGAAGTCTACTCGTTCAGAGTTGGCTCCGGACATCAGCTTGTAAGACGCACCCAGTGCGCTGAAAAGCGGGTACTCGGGAACCATAAGGCCGCAGACAAATTCCCACCCTCTCAGGTAGTTGGGGATTATCTCATCAAAAAATTCCAGGGCAGGGTTGTAGCCATCGTCGCCACCGAGAATAGTCTCTCCCCAATAAGGGTGGGTTTGCGTCGATAATAACAGCGAAGTCTGGTCCAGCTCTTCCCACTGGCAGCTCATGAGCTTGAGAAGCTGAGGAGTTGGCCGGGTTGGAGCACCTCGAGTTAAAATAGCAAAACTATTTGCCACATAATCAGGTACGGCTCCGCATTCATCTGTTAAGCCATCCACCTCGAACAGAATATCTCCCTTAAAATATCCTGCACAAACCGAAATTCGTGTATTTTTTGAAGCAGCAAAGAAAGGTTGCATTACAAACAACGCTGTATAAAAAGACGATCGGAGAAAGATATTCAGCCGCCAGACTTATGTCAACTCATGCTCCAAATTAGTTAAAAAAACGACACTTAAATAGTTTACAGATGTAACTATCAGCACTCGACATTCATCATACAAATGCACCAGTATTGATCTCGATTAATGTTCAGCTGCCACCGGCTTTTTTAAAATAGTGGCCGTCAGATTTTTTCATTCGCAAAGAGGAGCACTGAAAATGATGATGACCTGGGACCGCAATCGCAATGCCATTACCGCAGGTAGCCGTGTGCTGATTAACGGCACGGGCAAAACTGGCGTGATTAAGGCTATTCACGGCGAAGGGAAAAGTGCCGAGCAGATTCGCCGCAGCAAGTGCGTGGAAGTAGAAGGCTGTGAAGGACAATATGAGCCAACGGAATTATTCCGTCTTGGGCTTCACTAATGACTAAAATTACCCGGCATTGTGCCGGGTAATAAAACTATTTGCGCAGCGCTCGTACCTGGGAAAAGCCGTGCTCAAACACGCTGTCAGCGGCGCAGATAATGACAATGACGTCTCCGCCTGAGGCTTCGCTCAGTAAACGCTCCAGTTCGGCGTCCAGCTCGCGGTTCATCTTCGGCATCGCGAGGTGCATTTCGCCCGGATAATCTTCGTCCTCATCGGGAGGCATGTCCTCGATGCGGCTGCCTTTCACCACGTAAATCAGCAACTCGTTGCCATTATGGTTAAGTTGCAGTCTTAAATATTTGCCTACCGGATGTTTAGCCATGCGTTACCTTCAATAGCGTATAAAATAGTTGTCGGCATGTTAGCAAAGCAACGAGGATAAAACGATGCAGGACTGGAACCCCGCGCTCTATTTGCAGTTTGAAGCTGAACGTACCCGCCCGGCGGCCGAGCTGGTTGCCCGAATTAACCACCCTGATGCCAAAACGTTTACCGATTTAGGCTGCGGCCCCGGCAACTCCACCGCCCTGCTGCGCAACCTTGCCCCCACGGCCGCGATTATCGGCCTTGATAACTCTCCGGCGATGCTGGCCAAAGCCGCCGCCGCGCTGCCCGACTGCCGTTTTGAAGAGGCTGATATCGCCAGCTGGCAGCCGGAAGTGAAGCAGGATGTGATTTTTGCCAACGCCTCGTTACAGTGGATACCGAATCATAGGCAGGTGTTTCCGCACCTTGCCTCACAGCTTGCCGCAGGAGGAGTGCTGGGGGTACAGATGCCGGATAACTGGCAGGAGCCGACGCATAGCCTGATGCGCCAGGTGGCGGACGAACTGGGCATTTCGCGTTCCAGCCGCGAGGCGCTGCTCGTTGCGCAGGAGTATTACGATTTGCTGGCGGGATCCGGCTGCCTGGTTGATATCTGGCGCACCACCTACTTCCACGTCATGCCCTCAGCCCGCGCGATCATCGAATGGCTCAGCTCCACCGGCCTGCGCCCATATCTGAACGGGCTGGACAGTAATCAGCAGGAGGCGTTTCTTGAACGCTATCATCAGTTGCTCCAGCGAGCCTACCGCAAGCAACATGACGGCAACGTGCTGATGCCTTTCCCACGTTTGTTTATCGTGGCGCGTAAACCAGCCTAAAGCGAGGTGCCCTGCTGGCGCAGGGCATCGATATCCTGAAGAGGAGATGCCCCGAACGCGCGGCGGTATTCCCGGCTAAACTGCGAGGGCGAGTCATAGCCCACCTTCCAGGCAACGCTTGCCACATCGCCTTCGCTACTCAGCAAGCGACGGCGCGCTTCCAGCAGCCTTATCTGTTTTTGATATTGCAGCGGGCTCATGATGGTCAGCGCTTTAAAGCGATGATGCAGGCCAGAGGTGCTCATGCCCACGCGCTTCGCCAGCTCATCAATTATTAGCGGTTCGGCATAATTTTGTTTTATCCAGGCGATAGCTTCCCCTACGCCTTTACCCTGCGCCCAGCCCAGGGCCTGTTTCCAGAAAGCGGCTCCCACCGGGGCAACGACCAATCGGTAAAGGATTTCCTGCTTGATAAGCGGGGCAAGGGCGTAAAGGTGTTCCGGGCTGTCCAGCAGCTGAACCAGCCGCAAAAAAGCCGCCTGAAGCTCTTCTTCCGCGTCGGCAACCCAGGCACCGGTTTTCTCCCCGCTGCCGTCCGGGAGCGTAACTTTCATGTTCACTACCAGGTCGGCTATCTCTTTGCCGTCAAGATCGATGCGCACGCCATAATAAGGTTTCTGAGCGGTGGCCTCGGTTACCTGGCCGGAAACCGGCATATCCACCGCCGCCAGCGAGTAGCTTCCCGGCCCGTATTCGCTGACGCGTTCGCCAATCAGCATTTTTTTGCTGCCCTGAAGCACCATGCACATGGAAGGCGAAAGCATGCCGCGGTTAAGCAGCGTCGGGCCGTCCAGGCGAATAAAACTCAGCCACGGCAAGGCGCTACCCAATTCTTTCAGGCCTGAGTCTTGTGGCGAAAAACGCCCGGCAACCAACCTGCATAATTCACTGATAATGCGGCCCGCAGGCCGCTCCTGTTGTTGCATCTCACCGCCCCATAATGGCTTTTGGTTCAAGATACGCTTCCAGCCCGTAGACGCCAAACTCCCGCCCCAGACCCGACTGTTTGAAACCGCCAAACGGTGCGAGCGGCTCGTCGTAAACGCCGTTGATAAACACGCGCCCGGCAATCAGCTGGCTGGCAATAGACGCCGTACGTTGAGCATCGTTCCCGCTGACATAAGCCTGTAGGCCATAAACCGTGTCGTTGGCAATTTGTACCGCTTCGGCATCGTCCCTGTAGGTTATAACAGACAATACCGGCCCGAAGATCTCCTGCCGGGCGATAGTCATGTCATTGCGCACGTTGACGAATACCGTAGGCTTAACAAAATAGCCGCTGGTTAAGCCCGCTGGACGACCTTCCCCGCCGCACAGCAGCTCCGCACCTTCTTCGATGCCGGTACGAATGTAATTCTGCACGCGCTGATACTGGCGGGCGGTAACGGCGGTCCCGATAGTAGTCTGCGGGTCGCGCGGGTCACCCACCACCAGCGTATTCAGGTGTTTCAGTATCTGCTCTTTAACTTCTTCCAGACGGTTTTCATGCACCAGCAGCCGCGTTCCGGCAATACAGGCCTGGCCGCTGTTCCACGACATAACCTGCAAGGCCAGAGGAATTGCCCGCTCAAGATCCACATCGTCGAGCAGCACATTGGCCGATTTTCCACCCAATTCAAGCGTTACGCGCTTCATGGTCGCCGCGCCGTCACGGGCAATAGTTTTGCCCACGTCGGTTGAGCCGGTAAAGGAGATTTTGGCGACGTCCGGGTGGCGCGTTATCTCGGCTCCCACCACATTGCCGAGGCCGGTGACAATATTAATCACGCCGTCAGGAAGGCCAGCCTCATGCAGACATTCGGTAATCAAGGCCGTTTGCTGCGCGCTTAGCTCGCTGGGTTTAATAACGGCCGTGCTGCCGGAGGCGATAACCATGGACAGCTTATTGGCAATAAAACCGTAATTAGCATTCCATGGCGTAATCAGGCCGACAACGCCAAGCGGCTCCATAGCTACTGTAGCCGTACCAACCTGGGTTTCGAATGGATAGTTTTTCAGCAACTCGCTGGCCTGAAGAAAGCCGGTATATGAGCGGATGACGGTGCTTTGGGCAAAGCCGATCGGGCAACCGTACTCTTCTACCATAGTTTCTATAAGCTCGGACTCACGCGCTTTTAGTGCATCATGCAGCCTTTGCAGCCAAATCATCCGCTGTTCGCGGCTTGAAAGGCGCATCTGGGGAAAAGCTGCTTTTGCGGCGGCGATGGCAAGGCGGGTATCTTCTTCATCCGCCAGGCGAACCTGGGCGACGGGCTGCTCGCTGACCGGGTGAAGCAAAGTCAGCACCTCGGTGCCGTGCGGCCTAAGGTGCTGACCGTTGATATAAATAGTATTGAGGATTTTCATGGGTTGCGCTCCAGGGGTTGTGTCTACCGTTTAAGTCTCGGTGACTCAGGCCATTTTCCTGTAGCGCAATCCTGTTGGATGATTGCACAATCCTGCAAAAGCGGATTAAATTTTCAACTACCTGTTCTCTGCGGTCTGGAAACGACGCGCCCGTACCCAGTCGTAACACCAGTTATAAAGCACGGTATACGGCAGGAAGAACAAGAAGAAGCCGATTTCAACCATCAGCGCCTGCAGCAGAGTGACGTTAAGCATCCACGCCGCCAGCGGCAGACCGATCAGAATAAAGCCCCCTTCAAAGCCCAGCGCGTGGGCGATGCGCAGAGGCATGCCGCGTTTGCGGGACGGCGGGAAGAATTTATCAAACCCGGTGTTATAAATAATGTTCCAGACCATGGCGACGGTGGACAGCATGATCGCCAGCGCTCCCATCTGGAACAGCGGCTTATTCATCAGCCATGCGGCCGTGGGTGCACAAATACCAATGGCGATAACTTCAAAACCGACGGCGTGCACGATACGTTCGGCGAAGGTTCTGTTTTGCGATTTCATTTTTATGACTCCTGTTTCACAAGGTCGCCATTATCATCGCAATTACTGATATGATTAAGCTAACAGCCATCGATAAAAGCGATAGTTCATGCGTTACTCACCGGAATCTCTGGAAGCCTTCTTACAGGCCGTTGAAACGGGCTCTTTTTCCGCCGCCGCGCGCAAGCTGAAAAAGAGCCAGTCCACCATCAGCAGCGCGATTGCCAATCTTGAGGCGGATTTGGGCGTGACGCTGTTTGACCGCCACGCCCGCCAGCCAACGATTACCGCCCACGGTCAGCGGATTCTGCCCTACGTACAGGCCATATTTGCCGCCAGCGAGCGGCTTGATGAGGTCTCGGTAAGGTTGGCGGATAACGTCGAACCGCGCCTGAGCTTTGTGCTCTCCGACATGTGGCAAACCGCCCATCATGAGTCGATTCTTCAGCAGTTTTCCGCGCTCTACCCGGATATAGAGTTCGAGTGCATGATTGCCGAAGATGAAGACGTTATCGACCTGCTGCAATCCGGCCGCGCCCACGTAGGCGTTTTGCGTGTGCAGAAAAATTATCCGCCGGATATCACCGTCGCACGCCTGCAGGTTGGCGCCGAGATGACCATTTTTATCCATCGGGATCACCCTCTGGCCGCCCGTAAAGAGGTGCGAATGGACGAGTTACATACCGTACGGCAGCTGGTGCTGAAAACTTTTGTTCGCCCGCGTAATGTGGCCGAGCGCGGGCCCGTTTGGTCTTCACCCTCTCTGCTGTTGCTGCTGGAGATGGCGGAACAGGGATTTGGCTGGGGAATATTGCCGAGCTGGCTGGTGAAACAGTTTGGCCACGGCGTGCTGAAGGCGCTGCCGGTGGAAGGCTGGCCTCAAATGCTGGAAGTTGACGTTGCATGGTCGAATAAAACACCGCCGGGCCCTGCCGGGCGATGGATGATAGACAGGTTACGGGAGCGGCAGTAATAAATGCGCACACAGTTTCGGTTGTCAGCCTTTGTATTTTCAGGTTAAAAGTTTTGTTTCCCCACTCACAGAAAGGCCGCAGATGAGCGCTATTACCACTCTTTTCGCAATTACCGCCACCGTTACGTTGGGGGCGATGAGCCCCGGCCCCAGCTTTGTTTATGTGGCGCAGAATGCCGTTGCTCGTTCACGGGCGCACGGCCTGGTGACGGCTTTAGGCACCGGCGTTGGTGCTGCGGCGTTCTCGCTGATGGCGCTTCTGGGTTTACAGGCTTTTCTTCTGGCGGTTCCGGTGGCGTATACCGGAATAAAAATTGCGGGGGGCATTTATCTGCTGTGGCTGGCTTATAAAATCATTCGCCATTCACGCGAGCCGCTACACGTAGGCAATGTCGGCAAAAGTGAGAAGAGCATGTTTTCGACCTTTCGCGACGGGCTTTTCACCCAGCTTAGTAACCCGAAAACGGCGGTGGTTTTTGCCAGTATTTTCACCGCGTTGCTGCCGCGAGAGATCCCGACCTTCTATTATGTGGTGCTACCGTTGCTCTGTTTTGTGATTGACGCAGGCTGGTACTCGATTGTTACGCTGGTGCTCTCATCTGAAAGGCCACGCAACGCGTATCTGCGCTTTAAGACAGTTATCGACAGGCTGGCGGGCGGCGTGATGGGGATTCTGGGGCTGAAGCTGATTTTCTTTTCACGCTGAGCATTAAAACAGAAAGCCACCGCAGACGGTGGCTCATTCGAGAGGAATCAATGAATCCCCAACCGGTGCGCATGGGAGATTTCTTCGCGCAGCTCAAGGTGGGTTAAGCCCAGTAGATCGGCAAACTCCAGTTTTAGCTGCTGCAGGCGGATCAGGAATTGTGCGGGGGTCAACTGCTCCTGCTCACGGCGAAGAAATTCAAACGCTAAGGTGGTTGGGGTTATCTCGGTGTCCATGTTAATCCTCTGTTTGGTTGTGAAATCAGGACGATTGTATCACAAATGAGCTGTGCAAAAAACGGTCAAAACGGCGTTTTCTGGCGCTTTTAACTCTTACCTAAACGACATCAGGAACGAAGCATGTTTTCAAAGCATTATGAAGTTGATGAAAGCCATATTGATTTTCAGGGCGTGGTAGACGGCCTTTATTACCCGTTTTATATGGAGTGGACCCGCCACGCGTATATGCGTGAAGCGCTGGGGATTGATATCGAAGAAGAGTTTCGCCAGGGCAAGCTCTATATGGTGCTGGAATACTCCCTGCGCTTTCGCAAAAGCCTGCAAAAAGGCGACAGCGTCGAAGTCACCTGCCAATTAGAGCGCAATGAGAAGCGTAACCGCGTGAACTTCGCCCAGCAGATAAAAGTCGACGGTGTGGTTTATGCCGAGGCGACTTTTGTCGCAACCTGCCTGGCAAACGGCCGCCCTTCTATGCCGGAAGCCGTGATGAGTGCGTTAGAGCAACTCTGAATATCGTTAAGGCCTGAAAATGGCCTTAACATTAATATCTTTAATTATTTATGGTTATTCTGTTGCCCAAATCCTGCTAACCTTTGCCGATACGTGAATTCAATTTCAGGATATTGCTATGCAAGAATTTATCCGCCCAATGTTGCAACTGCCTAATAACGAAAAGAAACTGTTGCTGCATTCCTGCTGTGCCCCCTGCTCGGGCGAAGTGATGGAGGCGATTCAGGCTTCCGGTATCGAATACACCGTTTTCTTCTACAACCCTAATATTCACCCGCAGAAAGAGTATCTGCTGCGTAAAGAAGAGAATATCCGCTTTGCCGAGCAACATGGCGTGCCGTTTGTGGATGCCGACTATGATACCGATAACTGGTTTGAACGGGCAAAAGGGATGGAGTGGGAGCCTGAGCGCGGGGTCAGATGCACGATGTGCTTCGATATGCGTTTTGAACGCACCGCGCTGTATGCCCACGAGCACGGGTTTAACGTCATCAGTAGTTCACTCGGTATTTCTCGCTGGAAAAATATGCAGCAAATCAATGACTGCGGCCAGCGAGCGGCCGCGCCTTATGAAGGCATGAGCTACTGGGATTATAACTGGCGTAAACAGGGCGGCTCTGCACGCATGATTGAGATAAGCAAGCGCGAGCAGTTTTACCAGCAGGAGTATTGCGGCTGCGTTTATTCCCTGCGCGACACCAACCTGCACCGCAAAGCCAACGATCGCCCGCTGATTAAGATAGGCAAGCTTTACTACGGCAAAGACGACGACACTTCGCAGGCATAAATAAACGGGGCGGGTGAACGAGCGTGCGGTGGGGTTAAAAATCCGGGAGCCTGCCGACATCAGTCAGGCCCCGTAATTACTCAGTAAATCCCAGAAGTCCCCTGCACTTTCCTGAGCAGGTCTGCAATTTATAGTCAGCAACCCTGTAAATTGCACGGATATATTCTATTTGATTTTTAAGGCACTTAACGCAAATCATAGCTTTGCAGTTTGCGTTAAGTGCGATTTCACTGTGGCTACATTAATGAGAGCGCTTTCTTCGCGTTATTCTCCCGCCAGCCCGCGATTTTTTAACATCGGCTCGCTGCGTGGATCATGACCGCGCCAATCGCGATACAGCGCTTCCAAATCGCTGCTGTTGCCGCGCGATAAAATACCCTCCCTGAAACGCTGCCCGTTTTCCTGCGTCAGCCCGCCCTGCTCCACAAACCACTGATAGCCGTCATCCGCCAGCATCTGCGTCCAGATATAGGCGTAGTAGCCTGCCGCATAGCCGCCGCCAAAGATATGGGCGAAATAGCTGCTGCGGTAACGCGGAGGAACTTCGGCCAGCCGGATATGCTCTTTTTCCAGCGCCTGAGATTCAAAGAGTGTGACATCCTCAATTTGCGTTCCCGCCTCAAGGCTGTGCCAGTTCATATCCAGCAACGCGGCCGCCAGCAGCTCGGTCATGTCATAGCCTTTGTTAAACTGCGCGGCACGGAACAGTTTGCTGCGCAGCGCTTCCGGCATAGGTTCATTGGTTTGGTAATGGCGGGCGTAGTTGGCAAACACCTGCGGCTGGCTGGCCCAGTGCTCGTTGATTTGCGAAGGAAACTCCACAAAGTCACGCGGCGTATTGGTGCCGGAAAGGCTTGCATAGCGCTGGGTCGCAAACAGGCCGTGCAACGTGTGGCCAAATTCATGGAATAGCGTCACTACGTCATCCCAGGAAATCAGCGCCGCTTCACCGGCCGCCGGTTTAACGTAGTTACAGACGTTGTAGATAACCGGCATAGCGCCAAATAGCGTTGACTGCTCGACAAAGTTGCCCATCCACGCCCCGCCGCTTTTGCTGTCGCGGGCAAAGAAATCGCCGTAGAACAGCGCCATGCCGCGCCCGTCTTTATCGAATATTTCCCAGGTTCGCACGTCCCGGTGATAAGTCGGGATATCAAACCGCTCGACGAAGTTCAGGCCAAAAAGCTGGCTGGCCGCCCAGAACACGCCGTTGTGCAACACGCCGTTAAGCTCGAAGTAGGGTTTAATCTGGCCTTCGTCGAGATCGTATTTAGCGCTGCGAACCTGTTCGGCGTAGAACTGCCAGTCCCAGGCTGCTGCCTGAAAACCACCCTGCTGTTGGTCAATAACATGCTGAATGTCTTTCAGTTCGCGCCCGGCGCGCCCGGTTGCGGCAGGCACAATATTTCTCATAAAGCGCAGCGCCGCATCGGGCGTTTTTGCCATCTGGTCGGCCATTTTCCAGGCCGCATAATTGTCAAAGCCCAACAGCCTGGCCTGTTCTGCTCGCAGTACCGCCAGGCGCGCCACAATGGAACGAGTGTCGTTGACGTCGTTGCGCTGAGAGCGTTCCCAGCCCGCGTTAAACAGTTTTTCACGCGTGGCCCTGTTAGCCAGGCTTTGCAATGCGGGTTGTTGGGTAAAGTTCAGCAGAGGTATAAGCCATTTACCCTCCAGCCCTTTGTCCGCTGCGGCCTGAGCGGCGGCGGCAATTTCAGCGCCGGTTAAGCCTTGCAGCTCGCTGACATCATCAACAACAAGCCCGCCGGCTTTATCTGCCGCATGCAGGCGATTGTTGAACTGGCTGGTCAACTGCGCGCTCTCTTTATTCAGCGCTTTCAGACGCGTTTTATCGCCCTGGCTAAGCGTTGCCCCGGCCAGCTTGAAGTATTGCCATGTGACCTCGATCAGGCGCAGCGATTCCGCATCCAGTTCTAAACCGTGGCGCTGACGATAAACCTCGTCGAGACGGGCAAACAGCCTGTCATTAAGGCGAATGTCATCGGCCAGTTCCGCCAGTTCGGTTGAAAACGCTTCATCAAGCTGCTGCAAAAAATCGCTGGTATGAGCCGACGTCATGGCATAAAAAACGCTGGTCACCCGCCCCAGCATCGCGCCGGTTTGCTCCAGCGCCAGATAAGTGTTTTCAAACGTTGGCGCATCCGGGTTAGCGGCGATAGCGGCAACCTCTTCCCGTTTTATACGCTTACCTTCATCAAAGGCAGGACGATAATGCTCGTTAGCAATGACGTCAAAATGCGGAGCCTGATAAGGCAATAAACTCGGCTGTAAAAATGGGTTGTCGTGCAGCATTCTTTACTCCCGGTGACCTGAAAAGATCTCTAGTTATAGCGTATTTGCCTCTGTTTCTTAATATAAAAACTAAGATTACCGCAGCCCGCTGGCGTGCTAATGTAGAGGAAAACAAAAGTGTTGAGGAACGAAAAGATGATTGTACTGGTTACGGGTGCTACGGCAGGTTTCGGTGAAAGCATTACCCGCCGCTTTATTAAGAATGGCCATAAGGTTATCGCCACCGGCCGCCGTCAGGAGCGCCTGATAGAGCTGAAAGAAGAGCTTGGGGATAACCTGATGACGCTGCAACTCGATGTGCGCAACCGCGCCGCTATCGAAGAAGCGCTGGCAAGTCTGCCGGACGCATGGCGGCAGATTGATATCCTGGTGAACAATGCCGGTCTGGCGCTGGGCATGGAGCTAGCGCACAAAGCTAACGTTGACGACTGGGAAACCATGATCGACACCAACAACAAGGGCCTGGTTTACATGACCCGCGCCGTGCTGCCCGGCATGGTCGAGCGCAATCGCGGCCATATCATCAACATAGGTTCCACCGCAGGAAGCTGGCCGTATGCGGGCGGTAACGTCTATGGAGCAACTAAGGCGTTTGTGCGCCAGTTCAGCCTGAACCTGCGTACCGACCTGCATAAAACCGCCGTGCGCGTGACCGATATTGAGCCGGGCATGGTTGGCGGCACAGAGTTTTCCAATGTACGCTTCAAAGGCGACGATGATATGGCGGGTAAAACCTACGAAAATGCCAATGCTTTGACCCCGGAAGACGTAACCGAGGCGGTCTGGTGGGTTGCAACGCTGCCTAAGCACGTTAACATCAACACGCTGGAGATGATGCCGGTTAGCCAATCCTTTGCCGGGCTGAGTATTCACCGCGAAGGTTAATCCTCCCCCTGTACCCGGATGATTACTCCGGGTATAGGTTTTAACGTTATTCGGTGTTAAATTTGCCTAAAAGCTCTAATAAGAAAAACGCATGCCACTTTCCAGCGAAATCAATCCCACTCAGCCGGTAAATCAGCAAATTTATCGCATCCTGCGGCACGAAATTGTGCGCTGCCTGATAGCACCAGGTACGCCACTTTCGGAGAAAGAAGTTTCGCTGCGCTTTGACGTCTCGCGCCAGCCGGTGCGGGAAGCGTTTATCAAACTCGCGGAAACGGGCCTGGTGCAAATTCGCCCTCAGCGCGGCACATGGGTAAGTAAAATATCCATCAGCCACGTAAAAAACGGGTGTTTTATCCGCGAGGCCATCGAAAGAGCGGTGGTTAAACGCGCGGCGGCGAAAGTAACCCACTCGGATTTATTCACGCTTGAGCATTTACTCAATCAGCAAAGCGTGGCTATCAGCGACGGTAAAATTGATGATTTTTTCTCTCTTGACGATAAATTCCACCAGCAGCTCGCGCTGATTGCGGATTGCAGCCTGGCGTGGGAAACGGTCGAAAATATTAAAGCAACTATGGATCGTGTGCGTTACATGAGCCTCGATCACGTTTCGCCCCCGGCGATGCTGCTGGAGCAGCACCACGACATTTTTAATGCGCTGAAAGCTCAGAATGAAGAAGAAGTTGATGCCGCAATGCACCGCCATTTACATGAAATAAGCCAGTCTATCTTGCAAATCAGGCAGGAAAAACAGGACTGGTTTAGCGACGAGTAATTTTATTTCCCCTACAGCGAAATAAGCATCAGGCGGGTTACCCCGCCCGGTAAATCAGAACTTTGCTACCGTCGCCATTGCGCCGTTTTCCCACAGTTCCAGATACAACTCGGTTACCAGCGCCACAAATTCGCTGTTCGCAGGCAGGTCTTTCCCAAAGATAGTTTCCAGACCAAGCAGGGCGATGACTCGCTCAGCCCCTTCTTCGCTTTGCACCACCTTACTTTTAATCACTCTCGCTAGCGGATCGCTAATTTCTATTGGCTCCCCCAGGTCGTCTACGCCGCCCACATAGCGCAACCAGCCCGCAACGCCGAGCGCCAGCAGATCGTATCTGCTACCGTTGGCGATATGCCATCGAACGGCATCCAGCCAGCGCTGAGGAAGCTTCTGGCTGCCGTCCATCGCAATTTGCCAGGTGAGATGCCGCAGAGCCGGGTTGGTATAACGGCTAATGAGCGAATCAGCATAGATTTGCAGGTCTACGCCCCTCACGCGGAGCGTTGGCGCTTGCTCATCGAGCATCAACCGTTTTGCCACACGGCGATAATTTTCGTCCCACATGCAGTCGGAAATATACCTGTAGCCTGCCAGACAACCCAGGTATGCCAGAAAGGAGTGGCTACCGTTAAGCATTCGCAGCTTCATCTCTTCGAACGGCAGCACGTCGTGGACCAGCTCAGCACCCGCAAGCTCCCAGGCCGGGCGACCGGCAACAAAGTTGTCTTCAATCACCCACTGACGGAAAGGCTCACAGGCAACCGCCACCGAATCGGCTACGCCAGTTTGCTCCGCCACCAAGGCAAGCGTTTCCGGCGTAACGGCCGGAACTATTCGGTCAACCATGGTCGAGGGAAAAGTCACGCTGGCCTCAATCCAGGCTGCCAGTTCCTCGTCAATAGCTCTCGCCCAGGCGATAATCACGCGGCGGGTTATGCGGCCATTTTCCGGCATGTTATCGCATGACATCACGCTGAATGCCCCAAGGCCTGCTGCTCTGCGCCGAGCCAGCGCCTCCACAATTACGCCCGGTGCGGACTGCGGCCGATGCGGGTTGGCAAGGTCATGTATAAATAATGGATGATCGGTCAGTAATTCCCCGGTTGCTGGGGAATGACAGTAGCCCTTTTCGGTCACCGTCAAGGAGACAATCGCTACTTCAGACTGGGTTAGCGCGGCCAGCACCGCTTCGATGCCATCCATCTTCGCATGCAGCGCCTGTGTCACTACGCCCACTACACGGATATGCCAGGCATCAGCGGACATCTCCGCTACGCTATACAAGTTACCCTGCCGTTTCAGGTCAGCAATTTGCTGCTCACCGCCGATTAAATTGACCTCACAATACCCCCAGTCGCTACCGTGCTCGTCAGCCAGAATATCGGCGTACACCGCCTGATGTGCGCGGTGGAAAGCCCCAAATCCGAGATGGACGATGCGCGTAACCAGCCGGCTTCGGTCGTAGCCAGGAACAACCGCCCTGGCCGCGAGTAATTTATTTTCCATAATAGATTTCCTGTGGGTTGCGCTGTGTATAGCGCTTCAGTAACTACGTGCTTGATCAAGCGCTGGCGTGGCTTTGGGTTCGGCGGCGTCTTCCTCAATACTAAGGTCACGATCCCTGACCTCCGGCATCAACAGCGCGGAAAGCAGCCCAATAATCGAGTAACAAACCAGCATCACCACAACGGGCCACCAGGAATCCGTCATATTAACGAAAATACCGGCCAGCACCGGCCCGAAACCAACGGCCACCAGCCCGCCCACTTCCTTGGAGATAGCCATGCGGGTAAAGCGATTACGCGAGCCGAACATTTCCGCCATCGTGATGTTCTCCAGCGCAAACAGCCCCAGGACAGCAACGTTATGAATGATGATAATGGAGGCCATAATCACGCTTACCCCCTTGCTGCTATCAACAATCATCGAGAGCATTGGCCAGGCGAGAATAATCGCCGAAATATTGATGATGATATAAGGTACGCGGCGGCCCACTTTGTCGGACAGCCATCCAAGAAGCGGAATAGTGATGAATCCGATAGCCGAGCTGATCATTAAGGCATCGGTCGGAATGCTTTTATCAAACAGCAGGGTCTGTACAAGGTAGCCCGCAAGGAAAGTCTGGATCAGGCCTGAATTACCCGCCTGACCAAACCGCAGGCCGGTTGCCAGCCAGAAGGACTTGCTGGTGAACATAGCGCTAAGCGAATGGGTGTCGCCGCGCTCTTTTACGCCAGCCGTTGCCTCCTCCTCGCTGACTTTCTCAAACACCGGGCTTTCTTTCAGGTTAAGCCGCAGCCAGATCGCAAATATCATCACCACCGCGCTTGCGAGGAACGGCACGCGCCAGCCCCACGCCAGCAGCTGTTCTTTATCCAACACAAAGAACATCACCGCCCAGATTGCCGTAGCCGATAACGTACCGCAGTTGGTGCCCATAGCGACCAGGGAAGAAATAATGCCGCGCCTACCCTTTGGCGCATATTCCGCCAGCATTGTTCCCGCTCCGGAAATCTCGGCTCCCGCCCCCAAGCCCTGGATAATACGCAGGGCAACCAGCAGCAGCGGTGCAAAAATCCCGATTTGTGCATACGTCGGTAATACGCCAATCAGCGTGGTACAAATCCCCATCATAGTGATGGTAATAAACAGGACTTTTTTACGCCCGATGGTGTCACCCATACGGCCAAAAATAAAAGCCCCGACTATCCTGGCAATATAACCTGCACCGTAGGTTCCCATTGCCAGAATTAATGCCATGGAAGCAGACTGCTCCGGAAAAAATATTTCGTGAAACACCAGCGCTGCGCCAAGAGAGTAAAGCTGGAAGTCCATGAATTCCAGCGCGGTGCCCAGCCAGCCTGAAACGGCGGCCTTTATCAAGTCTGAAGTGCTTCTTTCCGGCTGTTGCGGATTTAATAGGGTTGTCGTCATAGTTCTGATCTCTGAAATTTATTGTTGTAGGTACAGAAAATATTCAGAAACAGCAGCTGTGGCTCAGAAATTCAATAAGACCTTACAGCAGTGCTGCTGGTCTTTTTCGAAGGTTTCCATCGCCTCAATAATCTGAACATAATTAAAATGATGAGTGATTAGTTTTTTAGGCTGAATAAGCCCGGCCAGCATCCAGCTGATGACCTGAGAAAAGCGATTACTGTTGAGACGGGAGCTATAGATAGTTAGCTCTTTGCTGGTAATGCCCTGCTGGCTAATGACGCAGGGTTCGGAGGAAAAACCCATAATGCCGATACGCGCCGCAGGGGATGCGAGGCGAATCGCCTCCGGCAGAATGGAAGGATGGCAGGCTGCATCGATAATAACCGTCGGGAGGATGCCAAGCACGGTGAGCTCTTCAACCAGATCCAGCCCTGCGTTATTGATAACGCGATCCGCGCCGCAGGTTTTTGCCATTTGCAGGCGTTCCTCAATGCGGTCGACGGCAATCACCTCTTTTACGCCATACACTCCGCGCAGCGCCTGAATACAGGTCAGCCCCATCGGCCCTGCGCCGTATACCAGGGCGGTATCCAGCTTGCCGGGAGTCAGCTGGCTGCAAAGATTGGCGGCGATGGTAAAAGGCTCAATCATCGTCGCTTCATCGTCGGAGATTGCATCCGGCACAATGTGGACATTTTTAGCGGGGAGCGTCACGTATTCGCTGAAGCCGCCGTCGCGGTGCACGCCGATAACCTGGAGTTCTTCGCAGACGTTAGGCCGCCCGACGGAGCAAGGATAGCAGCGCCCGCAGCTTACTACCGGGTCCCCCGCCACTCGCGCCCCGAGCAGGTTTGTGTCAACGCCCTCGCCAACGGCATCAACGTGGCCAAAGAATTCATGTCCGATCACGCGTGGGTATTTAGCAAAAGGATTATGCCCGCGCCAGATGTGCAGGTCCGAGCCGCAAATTCCCGCACTGGCAACACGCATTCGCACCTCGCCCGCCTCCGGGTGCGGGTCTTCGCGCTCTTCGATAACTAAATCATTCGGGGTTCTGACGGTAATAGATTGCATTATTTTTACTCCATCCAGTTTCGATAAAGGCTCGATCACCAGTTCCAGAGCGTGCCGTCTTCCAGGCGAGCCACCGGAAGATAGGCTGGTTCGTAGGGATATTTAGCCGCCAGCTTTTCGTCAAATTCGATGCCGAGGCCGGGCTTATTGCCGGGATGCATATAGCCGCTGTCGAACGACCAGCTATGGGGGAAGACTTCCAGCATCTGCTCTGAGTAACCCATATATTCCTGCACGCCAAAATTCGGCACCCAGAGGTCAAAATGCAGCGCTGCGGCCATGCAGACCGGCGAGAGGTCGGACGGCCCATGCGAGCCGGTGCGGACCTGGTACAATGAGGCAAAATCGGCAATACGGCGCATGCCTGTAATCCCGCCCGCGTGGGTAATGGTGGTGCGGATATAATCGATAAGCTGCTCTTCAATCAGCTGCTTGCAGTCCCAGATGCTGTTGAACACTTCTCCCACGGCAATTGGCGTCACCGTGTGCTGGCGAATCAGGCGGAAGCACTCCTGGTTCTCCGCAGGCGTTGGATCTTCCATCCAGAACAGGCGGTAGTCCTCAACGCTTTTGCCAAAACGCGCGGCTTCTATCGGCGTCAGCCGATGGTGCATGTCGTGCAGCAGATGCTCCTCGAAGCCAAACTTCGAGCGAACCGCATCAAACAGCTTTGGCGTAAAGTCGAGGTATTTTTCCGTGGACCACAGCTGCTCTTCCGGCCAGTCACCCTTGGTCGCTGGCTCGTATGCCTGCCCTTTGCCTTTCGCCATACCGTAAGTCGTTTTCATGCCCGGCACGCCGCACTGGACACGAATAGCTTTGAAACCCATCTCTTTATGGCGGGCATAGTCTTCCAGCACTTCATCAATGGAGTGCCCTGTGGTGTGGCAATAGACCATGACGCCTTCGCGCGATGCCCCACCCAAAAGCTGGTAGAGCGGCATTCCGGCGGCCTTAGCTTTAATATCCCACAGCGCCATATCCACAGCCGAAATGGCAGACATTGTGACCGGTCCGCGCCGCCAGTAGGCGCCTTTGTAGAAAAACTGCCAGATATCTTCGATGCGCTGGGCATCGCGACCTATAAGCTGCGGGCAGACGTGATCCCGCAGATAGGAGGCGACCGGCAGTTCGCGCCCGTTGAGCGTGGCATCCCCCAGCCCGGTTATTCCCTCATCGGTGGTTATTTTCAGCGTGACAAAGTTACGCCCCGGACAGGTGACAAACACCTCGGCACTCACTATTTTCATTACCTGATTCCTTGCGGCAGATTGCAGCGGCGACAATTATTGAGGCAGAAACTACCCTCAACACAACTACCATACAAGTATGCAAATAATGATATCCGAAGATGAGTCACACTTTATGTATGACTCAATGCAACATATACATCCGAAATGGGAAGAGGATTGGAGGGAAAAAAAGAGAATCAGGCCCGGCCCCAGCCGGCGACGATAATAAGCATGCCGCAGAAGGCAATGGCCGCCCCGGTCCAGTCATAAACGCTAAGTTTTACGCCATCAACAATGCGCAGCCAGAGCAGCGCGGTGACCACATAGACTCCGCCGTAGGCTGCATATACCCTACCGCTCGCCGCCGGATGCAGCGTTAACAGCCAGACAAAAATCACCAGAGAGAGCGCAGCAGGCAGCAGTAACAACACCGAACCGCCTCGCCTCAACCATAGCCAGGGCAGAAAACAGCCGATAATTTCCGCAAGCGCGGTGGCAAAAAACAGCAATGTCGTTTTGATCATATTGTGATTTATTCAGTAATAATGGTTGCAGAAGATTGACGCATATAGGCGCAATCCTGGACGAATGGTATTATTCGCTCTGAAAACTGCTTAACCCTAAAAGGAAATTGCAATGAACTCAATCCTTCGTAAGCCTCTGTCATGGATGCCGTTAGCCTTGCTGGGTGCAGCGCTCATGGTTTCCGTTCCGGTGCAGGCAGATACGAACGTTGTCGTCGTCCAGCCAGGCTCCGGCAACACCGTGGGCGGTCAGGAAAACTCGCTGACCCGACAGCGCGCCGCTGAAGAAAAAGAACAGTGGAACGACACCCGCACTCTGCGCCAGAAGATTAACCGCCACAACGAAAAAGTATTCGATCGTGAATCTGCCCGTGGTGATAAAAACTGGGACAAAGAAGATGCCGCCCAGGACAACTTCGACAAATGCCAGCAAAGCGCCAACGTCAACGTCTACTGGGAGCCAAACACAATGCGCTGCCTGGACCGCCGTACCGGCCGCATTGCTAACCCATAATTTCACCCGTCTTTAAAGGCTCCTGCCGCCGGGAGCCTTCCCCATCTGCGCAAGGACAAGCCATGAGTCAGGAATTAACAATTCGCCTTCGCCCGCTTGAGCGCGAAGATCTTCGCTTCGTTCACCAACTGGACAACAATGCCAGCGTGATGCGCTACTGGTTTGAAGAGCCTTACGAAGCGTTCGTGGAGCTTTCCGACCTTTACGACAAGCACATTCACGACCAGAGCGAACGCCGCTTCGTTATCGACTGCAACGGCATGAACGCCGGCCTGGTGGAGCTGGTAGAAATAGACCATATTCACCGCCGCGCGGAGTTCCAGATAATTATTACCCCGGATTATCAGGGCAAAGGCCTGGCCTCACGCGCCGCCAAGCTGGCGATGGATTACGGTTTTACCGTGCTCAATCTCTATAAGCTGTATTTGATTGTCGATAAAGAGAACGAAAAAGCGGTGCATATCTACAAGAAGCTAGGCTTTATTGTGGAAGGCGAATTGATTCACGAGTTCTTTATTAACGGCCAGTATCGGGACGCTATCCGCATGTGCATTTTCCAGCATCAGTTTTTGGCGAAAAAAACGCCGGAAAACACTTTACTGAAGCCTACCGCACAGTAGGCCAGAACCCTCTCCCGGCCCGGGGAGAGGGCATTAATCCCGGCTACTGATTCGCCGCCTGGCGCAGGTCACACACCCGAATAGCCTTTCCTTCCGAACGCGGCAGGCTGCCGCAGTTAACGATAGTAATATCGGTAGAAATCCCCACCATCGACTTGATGCGATGACGCAGCTCGTGGCACACGCCGCAGCGCTGTTCATGGCTGAGGTAGAGGCTGCTTTCCTTCAGTTCCACCTTGATTGCCAGGGTGTCGAGATGCCCGCGGCGATGCACTTCCAGCTGATAGTGCGGCGCAAGATGCTGGAATTTGAGGATCTCTTCTTCCAGCTGCGACGGGAAGACGTTTACCCCACGGATAATCAGCATATCGTCCGAACGCCCGGTGATTTGGTCCATGCGGCGCATAGTGCGCGCGCTGCCGGGCAGTAAGCGCGTCAGGTCGCGCGTGCGGTAGCGAATAACCGGTAATGCTTCTTTGGTGAGCGTGGTAAACAGCAGTTCGCCTTGCTCACCGTCTTCCAGCGGCACGCCGCTCTGCGGATCGACAATTTCCGGGTAAAAATGATCTTCCCAGATGGTCGGCCCGTCGCGAGATTCGAGGCACTCCATGGCAACACCTGGCCCCATCACTTCCGACAGGCCATAAATATCCAGGGCGGTAATACCCAGGCGACGCTCTATTTCCGCGCGCATGGCTTTAGTCCACGGCTCCGCGCCAAACACACCAACCCGCAGAGAGCAACCGCTGGCATCCCCGCCCATCTGGCGCTCCATCTCTTCAATCAGATTCAGGCACCAGGATGGCGTAACCATAATCATATCCGGCTTAAAATCACGGATCAGCTGCGCCTGTTTTTCGGTCTGGCCGCCGGACATCGGGATCACCGTAGCACCGAGTCTTTCTGCGCCGTAATGCGCACCCAGCCCGCCGGTAAACAGGCCATAGCCGTAGGAAACGTGGATTTTATCTTTGGGCGTTCCGCCAGCGGCACGCAGAGAACGGGCAACCAGGTTAGCCCAGGTATCGATATCGTTCTGGGTATAGCCCACTACCGTGGGTTTGCCGGTGGTGCCGGAAGAAGCGTGAATACGCACCACTTGTTCCATCGGCACCGCGAAGGTGTCAAAAGGATAGTTATCGCGTAGATCCTGCTTAGTGGTGCACGGAAACAGGCGAATATCTTTCAGCTCTTTAAAATCATCAGGGTGAACGCCAACGGCGTCAAATTTACGCTTATACATTGGGACATTGTTATAAGCGTGATTCAGGGTCCACTTCATGCGCTCCGTTTGCAGGGACTGAAGTTCATCCAGCGATGCGGTTTCAATCGTTTCCAGCTTGGTTGCAGAGGTTATCATTATAGGGTACTCGCAGGTTTGATTAGCTCACACGCTCAAGGATCAGGGCAATGCCCTGACCCACACCGATACACATGGTGCAAAGGGCATAGCGCCCGCCGCGCCGGTGCAGCTCCAGGCTGGCCGTCAATGCCAGTCTGGCTCCGCTCATCCCCAGCGGGTGCCCTAAGGCGATGGCGCCTCCGTTAGGATTCACATGCGGGGCATCATCCGGGAGCCCCAGTTGACGAAGCACGCCGAGCGCCTGCGCGGCGAACGCTTCGTTTAATTCAATTAAATCCATGTCGTGAATACTGAGCCCGGCGATTTCCAACACTTTTCGTACCGCAGGGACCGGGCCAAGCCCCATCAGACGGGGTTCGACGCCTGCGGTCGCCATAGCAACAATTCGCGCTTTCGGGGTCAGACCCTGGCGTAACGCGGCGGATTCGCTGGCAATAATCAGCGCCGCAGCTCCGTCGTTCACGCCGGAAGCATTACCCGCGGTTACCACGCCGTTTGCACGGAACGGAGTTTTCAGTCCTGCCAGCTGTTCCAGCGTCGTTTCCGCTCGCGGATGCTCGTCTTCACACACTTCAGTTACAGCCCCCTTGCGCCCGCTAAGGGTCACCGGAACAATCTCTTCGGCCAGAATTCCCTTCTGCTGAGCCTGCGCGGTGCGCTGCTGGCTGCGCCAGGCGAAGGCATCCTGATCGGCACGACTTATATTTAACAATTCTGCTACATTCTCTGCCGTTTCCGGCATGCTGTCAGTACCAAATTGCGCGGCCATGAGCGGGTTCACAAAACGCCAGCCGATGGTAGTGTCGAACATCTCCGCCTGGCGCTGAAACGGCGAGCTGGCCTTGCCCATCACAAACGGCGCCCGCGACATGGACTCCACTCCGCCCGCCAGCATCAACTGTGCGTCGCCCACTTTTATTGCGCGAGCGGCGAAGCCCACGGCATCCAGCCCGGAGCCGCACAGGCGGTTAATAGTCGTGCCCGGCACGCTCTGGCCTAATCCCGCCAGCAAGGTCGCCATGCGCGCCACGTTGCGGTTATCTTCCCCGGCCTGGTTGGCGCAGCCGAAAATCACGTCGTCCACCGCGCTCCAGTCCAGATTCGGGTAACGGGCCAGCAATTCCCGGAGAGGAAGCGCCGCTAAATCATCCGCACGCACGCCGGAAAGCACACCGCCGTATCGGCCAATCGGAGTGCGAACGCCGTCGCATATAAAAGCCTGATTCATAATTTTTCTCCCGAAACGGTAGTCCCGATGCGATGTGCACGCCCGCGAAACAGCGCCAGCGTTTTCTCATCCTGATTGATAATTTCGATGTCGTAGACCCCGGTCTGCCGTCCCTGATGGCGCACCTGAGCCACCGCTTTCAGGCGGTCACCCTCTTTACCCGGACGCATGAAATCGATATTGCAGCCCGAAGCGACCGCCGCCAGCCCCTGGCTGTTGCAGGCGTAGGCAAAAGCGGTATCGGCGAGGGTAAAAAGCTGCCCGCCGTGGCAGGTCTGGTGCCCGTTGAGCATTTCGGCGGTAATCGTCATGGTCAGCACCGCAAACCCTTCGCCCATTTCGATGATTTCAATGCCCATTTGCTTTGCGCAGTTGTCGCGGGCGTACATTTCGCGGGCGTTAGCCCATGCATTAGTGCTCATGTTGGTTCTCCAGCAGCGCGCGCTGGCGCAACAGTGAGGTTGGCCGGTAACGCTCTTCTCCGTAGTGGCGCTGGAGGTTTTCCAGCAGCGTTAGCACGTTCTGCCAGCCGAGTTTTGCGCCCCAGGCGAGCGGCCCCTGCGGATAATTGACGCCCAGGCGCATAGCGGTATCGATATCCGCCTCGCTGGCGACGCCTTTTTGCAGCGCATCCAGCGCCTCGTTTGCCAGCATCGCGACCGTGCGCCAGACCAGCATTCCGGGGTAATCTTTAATCACCAGCACGCGCTTGCCCTGCTGCTGGAAATAATGAATAACTTTCGCCAACTGCAAAGACGTGACCGATGCAGATGCCGCCAGTATCTCCAGCGAGGTGTCGGCCAGCCTGTCTCTCAGCACCACCGGGCGCTTTAGCTCTGCCGACAGCGCCGTTGCGGTAATCCCGCTGGTCACCGCCACCAGAACTTCATCCAGCTCGAGCGTTTTACCCGTATGTACCACCTGCGTAGCGGCGTTATCGTTCGGCTGCCCGGCCTGATATTCCGGCTGGACATCCAGCGGCCAGCGGTATACGCCCTGCCCGGTTTTCTTGCCGAGGCGTTTGCCCAGCACTAATTCCTGCTGAGCCAGTGACGGCAGGAATCGGCGCTCCTGCCAGAAGGCGTTAAACACCGAGCAGGTCACGGCAAAATTTACGTCCTGACCAATCAGGTCAGTCAGCGCCAGCGGCCCCATCGGGAAACCGGCGCCCTCACGTAAAGCGGCATCAATCACTGCCGCAGGAGCAACCTGCTCCTCCAGGGCTCGCCACGCTTCGGCGTAATAAGGGCGAGCCACTCGGTTAACGATGAAGCCCGGCGTGGACTGGCAGCACACCGGCTGTTTTCCCCAGCGCAGAGCCAGCTCGCTCAACTGCCCGGCAACCTCAGTAGAGGTCTCCAGGCCGCTAACAATTTCCACCAGCTTCATGACCGGTGCGGGATTAAAGAAGTGCAGTCCGGCCACGCGCTGAGGGTTTTCAATTCCGCTGGCGAGAGCGGTAATTGAAATCGATGAGGTATTACTGGCAAAAACCGCATCCGGAGAGCAAATTGCAGCAAGATCGCGGAAAATTGCTTGTTTGATATCGATTTGCTCGGCGGCGGCTTCGATGACCAGGCCCACATCGGCGAGGTCTGCCAGCTTTTCTGCCGCATGCAGACGGGCCACCGTCGCCAGCCTGCTGGCTTCATCAAGCTTTCCCTTTGCCACACGGGCGCTGAGCGCGGTGGCAATACCGTCGATGGCGCGTTTAGCCGCGCCGGGCTGAATGTCGTAGAGCCAGACGCGATAACCGGCACCGGCGGCAACCTGCGCAATACCCGCGCCCATTGTGCCGCTGCCGATCACCGCAATAACTGCATCAGGCGTCAGCATGATCATTTCCCCTTAAAGGTTGCCGGGCGCCTGGCCAGAAACGCAGAAACGCCTTCACGGTAATCTTCGCTGCGCCCGGCGAGGCGCTGGTAATCACGTTCCAGATCCAGTTGGGCATCAAGCGTGTTGGTTTCTGAGGCATAAAGCGCTTTTTTGATAAGCCCAAGGCCGAAGGTCGGCTGGCTGGCAAAATGGGTCGCCAGCTGCCGCGCGGTATCGCCCAGTTGCTCGTCGTCCACTACCTGCCAAATCATGCCCCACTGGTGAGCCTGTTCGGCGCTAAGCGTATCGCCCATCAGCGCCAGGCCCATTGCCCGGGCGCGGCCCGTAAGGCGGGGTAAAAACCAGGTACCGCCGCAGTCGGGAACCAGACCCAGCTTGCTGAAAGACATAATGAATTTTGCCGAACGTGCGGCGATAACCATATCGCAGCCCAGCGCAAGCGTAGCGCCCGCTCCGGCAGCCACGCCGTTTACCGCGGCGATGACCGGTTTTGGCAATTTAGCCAGGCGGCGCATCAGCGGGTTATAGAAAGTCTCTACCGAATAGCCGAGATCGGGTACTTCGCCGCTCGGGTCAACATTGCGGTCATTAAGATCCTGCCCGGCACAGAACCCGCGCCCCGCGCCGGTAATCAACAGGCAGCGAATAGTTTCATCGCGTTCGGCTTGGGTCAGAACTTCCGCCAGCTGGCGGTGCATCTCGTCGTTAAAACTATTGAGGCGCTCCGGGCGGTTCAGGGTCAGGGTCATTACCCCGTTTTGCACATCGCTAACAATAAAACTCATGATTAACGTCCTTTGAAGGCGGCAGGTCGTTTTTCCAGGAAGGCGGCAATGCCCTCCTGGCGATCTTCGGTGGCGGCGAGCAGCGTAAACAGCTGGCGTTCCTGCAACAGCCCCTGATTAAGGCCGGTTTCCTGAGCCTGGCGAAGAGCCGTTTTTGCCGCCTGAAGCGCAAGTGGAGCGTGGCGGGCAATTTGCGCGGCCAGCTTTTGCGCATACTCGAGGGTAAGCGCCGAAGGATGAACCTCCGCAACCAGCCCGGCCTGCAAGGCCCGCTGCGCATCAATTGGCTCGCCGCTCAACACCATGCGGTAGGCCAGCGCTTTTCCTACGCTGCGGATAAGCCGCTGCGTACCGCCTGCCCCCGGCATAATGCCGAGCGTAATTTCCGGCAGGCCGAAGCGGGCATTATCCCCGGCAATAATAATGTCGCTTAGCAATGCCAGTTCGCAGCCTGCGCCGAGCGCATAGCCGTTAACGGCGGTAATCAGCGGTTTAGAAAAGCGTTCAATGCGCGCCCAAAGCTGCGGGCGCGGGTCGTTGAGCGTGGCGGGCATATCGCGGCTTGCCATCTCTTTTAAATCCGCCCCGGCGGCAAAAAAACGTTCATTGCCTGCAACAACAACGGCGCCAATGCTTTGCTCCTGCTGCGCCGCTTCCAGCGCTTCGGCGAGCTTCGTCAACAGCCCATTATTCAGGGCATTACGCGCCTGGGGGCGGTTCAGCGTCAGGGTTAAAACTCGCCCGATCTGGTGGCTCAGTATTTCGCTCATCACAGCCCCTGCGCGTCAAAATCAAGTACCACATCGTCACCCTTCGGCAGCGCCTGGCAGCTCAGCACATAGCCCGCCGCCAGCTGATCCGGCTCCAGGCTGTAGTTGACGCCCATTTCCACTTCACCGCTTATTACTTTGCAGCGGCAGGTGGCACAGACGCCGCCCTTGCAGGCATACGGCAGGTCAGCCCCCTGACGCAGCGCCGCATCAAGAATGCTTTCGTCCCCGGCGGTAAGCGTAATCTGGCGAGCGACTCCGTCCTGGCGCAGAGTGACAACTTTGCCTGCGGCCTGCGCCCGCGAGCGGGAACTCGGGGTGATGCCCGGCGTGTTGAAGTGTTCGATATAGATATTCTGCTGCGCTACGCCAAGCTCCAGCAGCGTGGCCTCGGCTTCCTGCATCATGCTTTGCGGGCCGCAGATAAAGGTGCGATCAAAGCCTTTGAGATCCAGCAGATGGTCGCCCAGCGCCCGGAGCTTCGCGCCGTCCAGCCGCCCGCTGAGCAGGTCACTTTCCGGCTTTTCCTGGCTGAACAGATAGATAAGCTGTAGCCGCTGCGGGTAGCGGTCTTTAAGATCGGCCAGCGCCTGGCGGAACATCATGCTGCCGCTGCTGCGGTTGCCATAAACCAGCGTGATGCGGCTTTGGGGTTCAGCGGCGAGCGTAGAGCCGATAATGGCCAGCATCGGCGTAATGCCGGAGCCAACCGCCAGCGCCAGATAATTGCCTGTGGTTTGCGGGTTTGGCTGGTAGCCAAATGTCCCCTGTGGAACCATCACTTCCAGCGACATACCTGCCGCCAGGTCGCTTAATGCATATTGAGAAAAGCGCCCGCCTTCAATGGCTTTTACCGCCACGCAAATTTCGCCCGGCTTTTCCTCACGGCAGATAGAGTAACAGCGGCGCAGCTCTTCGCCGCCCAACTTAGCCTTCAACGTCAGGTGCTGGCCGGGACGAAAACGATAATGGCCGCGCAGCTCGTCGGGAACGGCAAAAGTGATAGCCACCGCTTCCGGGGTTTCAGGTTCAATACGCGCCACTTTCAGGGAATGAAACGTCGTCATGGCAACCTCAAATACATTTAAAGTAATCAAAGGGTTCGCGGCAGCTGTCGCAGCGGTAAAGCGCTTTACAGGCCGTGGAACCGAATTCGCTAATCAGCGAGGTGTGCTCGCTGCCGCAGCGCGGACAGGTCACCTGTGCCGCCAGAGTTGCGTGGCACGAATGCCCCTGAGGCGGGCTGATGCCGTAGGCACGCAGTCGGGATTTAGCCTCCGGCGTCATCCAGTCGGTTGTCCAGGCGGGATGCAGAACCTGCTTGATATGCACCGGGCTTAGCTCTGCCGCTTCCAGCGTTTCGCGAATCGCAGAGAGTAAAAACTCGGTCGCCGGGCAGCCTGAATAAGTCGGCGTAAAGCCGATGTGCCAGCCGTCCTGCCGGTGCTCCACGCTGCGAACCATGCCCAGGTCGGTGATGGTCAGCACCGGAATTTCCGGGTCGCTTATTTCACCAAGCAGGCGCCATACGTCGCGCACGGCTGCGGGTTGAAGCGTTGCGGTTTGCATCCTGTTCTCCTTACCACTGCTGATTCGGATAAGCGCGCTGGAGGTATTGCATTTCTGCCAGCAGCGGGCCGAGGTGTTCGGTGTGCAGGCCCTGCTTGCCGCCGGTGCGGTACGGCGCTTCTGCCGGTATCTGCAACGAGGCTTCGCTCAGCCCGGCGACGACCTCCAGAAGCCATTCGTCTCTGAGAGCCCGCGAGTCAACCGCAATGCCCTGCTCCGCCAGCTCAATCTCCAGCTCATCGGCGACAAACATTTCGCCGCTAAAGCGCCACAGTTTGTTAAGAGCGTTTTGCATTTTTTCTTGCGACAACGCCGTCCCGTTACCCAGGCGCAGCAGCCAGCCGCGGCTAAAACGCAGGTGGTAACGCACCTCTTTAATCGCTTTGGCAGAGATAGCCGCCAACTGCTGGTCTTTGCTGTCCACCAGGCGACTGAACAGTGCGACGTGCCAGGCGTCCAGCAGGTACTGGCGCATTAAAGTTTCGGAAAAATCGCCGTTTGGCTGCTCGGCCAGCAGCAGATTTTTGTATTCGCGTTCATCGCGCCCGAATGCCAGCTTGTCTTCATCCAGACCGCTGCCTTCACGTTCCGCCGCATAAGTCAGGAAATTGCGGGCCTGTCCCAGCAGGTCGAGGCCGATATTTGCCAGCGCGAGATCGATTTCCAGTTCAGGGGCATGGCCGCACCAGGCACTGAGACGCTGGGCCAGCACCAGGCAGGTATCGCCGAGGCGCAGGCTGTATGTTGCTACGGGATCGAGTGTCATCGGCTGCCTCACATATGCTCGATGCCGTCAGGCAGCGTGTAGAAAGTGGGGTGGCGGTAAACTTTGCTGTCCGCGGGGTCGAAGAACTCCGGGCGTTCTTCCGGCTGGGAAGCCACTATCTCGCTGGCCTTGACGACCCAAATAGAGCAGCCTTCGCTGCGGCGGGTATAAGCGTCGCGGGCGTTTTCCAGCGCCATCCGATCGTCGGCGGCGTGCAGACTGCCTACGTGACGGTGGGATAATCCATTTTTGTTGCGGATAAAAACTTCGTACAGCGGCCAATAGACATTGCTCATTTTTCTCTCCTTCAGGCGGCGTTGCGTGCCTGTTGTTTTTCGGCATACGCAAGGGCGGCTTCGCGCACCCATGCCCCTTCTTCCCAGGCTTTACGTTTGGCGGCCAGGCGCTCTTCGTTGCAGACCCCGCGCCCGGCAACCACTTCATTAAATTCCTGCCAGTCAATTTCGCCGAAGCGGTAATGACCGCTTTCTTCATCAAGGTGCAGGTCTTTGTCCGGTACGGTCATGCCCAGCAGTTCAACCTGCGGCACGGTGTTGTCCACAAAGCGCTGGCGCAGTTCGTCATTGCCAAAGCGTTTGATTTTCCAGGCCAGGCTTTGTGCGCTGTTTGGCGAGTTGTCGTCGTTCGGGCCAAACATCATCAGCGCCGGCCACCAGAAGCGGTTGATGGCGTCCTGCAACATCTGACGCTGTTCGGGGCTGCCGTTTGCCAGCACCGCGCAGGCTTCAAAACCCTGCCGCTGGTGGAAACTTTCTTCTTTGCAGATTTTCACCATTGCTCTGGCGTAAGGGCCATAAGAGGTGCGGCACAGCGCAACCTGGTTAACGATGGCGGCCCCGTCTACCAGCCAGCCAATGACGCCGATGTCGGCCCAGTTCAGCGTCGGGTAGTTGAAGATTGAGGAATACTTCATCTTGCCGTCGAGCATCTTCTGGTAGAGATCTTCCCGCGCACAGCCCAGCGTTTCGGCCGCGCTGTAGAGATAAAGACCGTGCCCCGCCTCGTCCTGCACTTTTGCCAGCAATATCGCCTTACGGCGCAGGCTTGGAGCGCGAGTAAGCCAGTTCCCCTCCGGCAGCATGCCAACTATCTCAGAGTGGGCGTGCTGCCCAATCTGGCGAATCAGCGTTTTACGGTAGGCCTCCGGCATCCAGTCCTGAGGCTCAATAGCGGTTTCCTGGCGGATCCGCTCCTCAAAGCGTTGTTGTTCTGTCACGGCATCACCTTATGATTCAGTTTAAATCCACAAGTCGTTAAAATGTGAATCACGTAATGATTAAAAGTTACAGATAAGTTAATGGAGATCGCAAAGTCATCACCACACGTTTGTGAGGCTTATCACGATAAATATCTACAAATGTCTATTTATCATTGAGATAACCTAATGACCGATAAAACACACAATCACATTGTTAATAAATTATTAAACTACGACTTGATTTTTATGATTCACAAAACAAACATTATATGAATTAAATGCAGCGAATCATGGAGAGTGTGATGCAACAGTTAACCAGTTATCTGGCCGGGCAGTGGTTTACCGGTCACGGTAAAGAAAGAACTATTTTTCATGCCGTTAGCGGCGAACCTTTGTGGCAGGTCACCAGCGAAGGTGCGGATATGGCGCAGGCGCGCCGCTTTGCCATAGAGCAAGGCGGCAAAGCGCTTCAGGAAATGACCTTTATTCAACGAGCGGCGATGCTAAAGGCGGTTGCCAAACATCTGCTGGCAAACAAAGAGGCGTTTTACGAGGTTTCCTACCAGACCGGCGCAACCAAAGCAGATAGCTGGGTCGATATCGAAGGCGGCATTGCTACCCTTTTTGCCTATGCGGGAATGGGCAACCGCGAACTGCCGGACGACATCCTCTGGCCGGAAGATGAGTTAATTCCGCTGTCAAAACAAGGAGGCTTTGCCGCCCGCCACGTACTGACTTCAAAATCCGGCATGGCGCTGCACATCAACGCCTTTAACTTCCCCTGCTGGGGCATGTTGGAAAAACTGGCCCCGACGTGGCTCGCGGGTATGCCAGCCATCATCAAACCCGGCACCGCCAGCGCGCAGCTGACTCATGCTATGGTTAAGTCGATTGTTGAGTCTGGCCTGGTGCCGGACGGCGCTATCAGCCTGATCTGCGGAGGCGTTGGCAACCTTTTCGAACAGCTGGACGAGCAGGATGTGGTGACCTTCACCGGCTCCGCCAGCACCGGCCAAAAGTTACGTTGTCACTCAAATATTGTCGCCCGATCCATCCCGTTCACCATGGAGGCGGACTCGCTTAACTGCTGCGTGCTTGCGGAGGATGTTTCGCTGGAGCAGCCTGAATTTGCCTTGTTTATTCGCGAGATAGTCCGCGAAATGACCGCCAAATCAGGCCAGAAATGTACCGCTATCCGTCGCATCATCGTTCCCCACAAGCAGCTTGATGCCGTGATCAGCGCTCTGAAAGCGAAACTGGAAAAAATTCAGCCTGGCGATCCGGCAGTGGAAGGCGTGCGCATGGGCGCATTAGTCAGCGTGGAGCAGCGCGAAGACGTTCAGCGCAGAGTCGACCAGCTGCTCGAGGCCGGTTGCGAAGCCGTGCTCGGCGGCAAGGCTGATGCCTCGCTGCGCGGCGCATTCTTCCCGCCAACCCTGCTGCTCTGCCAGCAGCCGGACGAAACGCCTGCGGTACATGAGCTTGAGGCCTTCGGCCCGGTGGCAACCGTTATGCCGTATCGCGATATGAACCACGCCATGGCGCTGGCTCGCGCAGGCCAGGGTAGCCTTGCCGGAACGCTGGTTACGGCCGACGAGAAAATCGCCCGCGAATTTATTCTTGGCGCGGCGCGCGCTCATGGCCGAATTCAGGTACTCAACCAGGAGTCAGCGGTTGAATCTACCGGCCACGGCTCGCCGCTGCCAATGCTAGTTCACGGTGGCCCCGGGCGAGCAGGCGGCGGCGAGGAACTAGGTGGCCTGCGGGCGGTGAAGCATTATATGCAGCGTACGGCAATTCAGGGCAGCCCGACGATGCTGGCCGCCATCAGCCAGCAGTGGAACTATGGCGCTAAAGTTCAGGAAGATGCGGTGCACCCATTCCGCAAGCACTTTGAAGAACTGCGCCTCGGCGAAAGTATTCTTACAGCACGCCGAACGATTACCGAGGCCGATATTGCGAACTTCGCAAACCTCAGCGGCGACCGTTTCTATGCTCATACCGACAAGATAGGCGCGGCGGAATCTTTCTTTGGCGAGCGTGTGGCACACGGCTACTTTGTTGTCTCTGCCGCGGCCGGGCTGTTTGTTGACCCAGGCGTAGGCCCGGTTATCGCCAACTACGGCATGGAAAACCTGCGTTTTATCGAGCCGGTCAAAATTGACGATACCATTCAGGTGCGCCTGACCTGCAAACGCAAAACGGCAAAGCCACAGAAAAGCGCGGAAGATAAGCCGGTTGGCGTGGTGGAATGGGCGGTGGATATCACCAACCAGCATCAGCAGATTGTCGCCCGCTATTCGATTCTTACTTTAGTGGCCCGTTTACACGGTGATTTCGCCTTGTAGTTTTACTCACCTTGCAGCAAGTGCCTCGCTTCAGGCCCGCAGCGATGCCCTTTCCCCTGGCTCTCACCGCCCCCGGCTTTGACCCATTTCAGGCGGGGTTGAGCTGCCGGGAGCAGCGAAAGAGAGCGATCGTCGGGAACGGATCGCGAACGACCCCGAATGTTTGGGTGATAGCCGGGGGTTTACCGCTTTAGCGGCGATGAGTTTGCCGGGCGCCGGGGGTTGCCAGGGGGAAAGGCGTAATTTCCCCTGACACGTTCACCGTGCACGGAGGTGCCAGAGATAATCCGCTGTGCGGGTGAACGGAACATAACCAACCTTGCAGAGGTTATATCTCCTGGTTACAGCCGTTAATGCCAACCCGGAGAGGATTCCGCCGGACGGATGAACGGAACAGATCCGGGCGAATAGCTCCCCCTCCAAACCCGCATTCTGGCAACCACAACAAAACGGTTGGCAGACACGACAAGGGAAGCGCCGACGGAAGTTGTTATGTTGAATCCGACACTCTTTATCCAGCACGCAGATAACAACACAACACACTCTGAAGGTGAGAACGTGATGACAATTAAAACTGGAAAAAAAGCGCTGGCGCTGGCCATTGCGCTCCTGACCTCTGCCGGTGTTAACGCCCCAGCCTTCGCCCACGGCGGCGAAGCGCATATGGTGCCCATGCAGAAAACGCTCGCTAATTTTGGCGCGGACGTCCAGTGGGACGATTACGCGCAAATGTTTACCCTCATCAAAGACGGCGCTTATGTAAAAGTGAAGCCAAACGCCACCACGGCGGTGGTTAACGGTAAAACGCTGAAACTTGAAGTGCCGGTTATCTTTAAAGACAAAACGGCGTTTATCTCCGAAGGCTTTATCAATGAAGTTTTCCAGTCCGGGCTGGATCAAACCTTCGCCGTAGAGAAAAAACCACACCCGCTTAATTCCCTCAGCGCCGATGAAATTAATAAAACGGTGGAGATAATCAAAACAGCGGCGGAGTACAAAGCCAATATCCGCTTTACCGAGATTTCACTGCGCGAGCCGCCTAAAGAGCAGGTATGGAAGTTTGTGATGGACGGCACCAGCATTAGTCAGCCCCGCGAGACCGATGTCATTATGCTCGATGGTCGCCATATTATTGAGGCCACTGTGGATATAAGCGCGGGAAAAGTGAATTCATGGAAGCCCATAGAGGGTGCTCACGGCATGGTATTGCTGGACGATTTTGCCAGCGTACAGTCAATAATCAACGGCAGTAAAGAATTTGCCGAGGCGGTGAAAAAACGCGGTATCAACGATCCGTCTAAAGTGGTGACCACCCCGCTCACGGTCGGCTATTTTGACGGTAAAGACGGCCTGAAGCAGGATCAGCGTCTGCTTAAGGTCATCAGCTATCTCGACGTTGGCGACGGCAACTACTGGGCGCATCCGATTGAAAATCTAGTCGCCGTGGTAGACCTCGAGCAGAAGAAAATCATAAAGATTGAAGAAGGCCCGACTATCCCTGTACCGATGACGCCGCGTCCTTATGACGGGCGCGACCGCGCTGCCCCGAGTCATAAACCGCTGGAAATTATCGAACCGGAGGGCAAAAACTACACCATTACCGGCGACACCATCCGCTGGCAAAACTGGGATTTTCACCTGCGCCTCAATTCCCGCGTCGGGCCAATCATCTCTACCGTGACCTATAACGACAACGGCACCAAACGCAAAATAATGTATGAAGGTTCGCTGGGCGGGATGATTGTGCCATATGGCGACCCGGATATCGGCTGGTACTTCAAGGCCTATCTGGATGCAGGTGATTACGGCATGGGCACGCTGACCTCGCCAATAGCACGCGGTAAGGACGCACCGGGCAATGCGATTTTATTGGATGAAACCATTGCCGATTACACAGGTAAACCAACCACGATACCACGCGCTATCGCCGTTTTTGAGCGCTATGCCGGGCCGGAGTACAAGCATCAGGAAATGGGCCAGCCGAACGTCAGCAGCGAACGCCGCGAACTGGTGTTGCGCTGGATTAGTACCGTCGGCAACTACGACTATATCTTTGACTGGGTATTCCACCAGAACGGCAGCATCGGTATCGACGCGGGCGCTACGGGCATTGAAGCGGTAAAAGGCGTGAAGGCTAAAACCATGCACGATGCCAGCGCGAAGGAAGATACGCGCTACGGCACGCTGATTGACCACAATATCGTCGGCACCACCCACCAGCATATTTATAACTTCCGCCTGGACCTGGATATTGATGGCGAAAATAATAGCCTGACTGCTATCGATCCGGTAGTGAAGCCAAATACCAGCGGCGGGCCACGCACCAGCACCATGCAGACCGATGAATATGCGATTAAAAATGAGCAGGATGCGGCCCAGAAATTTGACCCCGGTACCGTGCGCCTGTTGAGCAATCCTAATAAAGAGAACCGCATGGGCAACCCGGTTTCTTATCAACTGATCCCTTATGCGGGAGGCACTCATCCGGTAGCCACCGGCGCGAAATTTGCTCCGGACGAATGGATTTATCACCGCCTGAGTTTTATGGATAAACAGCTGTGGGTGACCCGCTATAATCCGGATGAACGCTATTCAGAAGGCAAATACCCTAACCGCTCCGCCCACGATACCGGGCTGGGAGCCTATACCAAAGACAACCAGTCGCTGGAAAACAGCGATAACGTAGTCTGGCTGACCACAGGCACCACGCATATTGCGCGTGCTGAAGAGTGGCCAATCATGCCAACGGAATGGGTACATGCCCTGCTGAAACCGTGGAACTTCTTTAACGAAACGCCAACCCTGGTGCAGTCGGCGGATAAGGCCGGGAAGTAGTCAATAAGGGCGCTCCGCAACGAGCGCCCGCTTTTTATTCCGCAGACTTAACAGCTTGCCAGGCGTGGATCAGCAGCGACTGAAAGAACTGGACGCTGCTCGCAAAACCCGCTTCCAGCAACAGCGCCTCCGTTTGCCGCGGTGCAAGCAGCAGCAGGCGACGGTTTAGCTCAGCCTTAACCTCTTCGATATCGCGCGGGCGCTGGGTGAACGCCTGCTGCAACGCTACCCAATTTTTCAACTGCCCGTTAAAAGCCGAGTCCTGCATATCACCGGCTATCTCGGCCGCTATCAACTGCCCGTTTGGCTTCAGCCTGTCAGCAATGTGCTGATAAATGCCGCCGCGCCGTGGGTGCTGGATAAAATGCGCCACCAGCAGGCAAAGCGCCACGTCGAATTTGCTCTGCGGCCGAACATCATCCACATGGCCGACAATCAATTCGCAACGTTCGCTGAGCCCTTCCCGCTCAAGTTTTTCAGCGCATACCGCCAGCATATCCGGCGAAGGATCAACCCCGGTAAAGCGCCATGTCGGGTGCTCTTTTGCCAGCCTGACTATCTCTGTTCCGGTGCCGACACCCACGCACAGCACACGAAAATCATCTGGAAAATCTCGCAGCAGCAATGAGATAAGCAGGTGCAGGTTGTCCGAAATTTCCTTCAGCCGCTGGTTACTGACGTCGTACTGGCGTGAAAACTCAGCGTTAAAAATGTCATTGGTATCGTTCATCAGGCTGCCTCGGTTCACGGCTTTAACAACTCATGTAACTTACGATAGCACATGAGTTGAGGGTTTAAAAATCGTTTTCTTCAGCGCCATCAACGCCTCTCAGAACAGATTCTCCGCTGAAAAATATCCGATTAAATAACCGATTGATTAATATCCAGGCAAATAAAACAGCCCCTAATGAAATTTCTTTTCCGCTGTCGGAATAATTTTTTCCGCAAAATGAAACAAAATATTACCTGAGTAAAAATAAGCATTTTTAGTCACGAAAAAGTAAAGTTTAAATAATTCCGAGACGATCTTTTTTATTTGGAGACAACTAGTGATATACTGCCAGACGGTTTGCAAACCATTTAAGAATAATCAGGCCACTTGTTATCTGGCCTTACAAAACCTCAATCTGGCACTCATTTTATGGGTTCGATCCCCCGTAACTGAAAGACCGGGACAATAAATAATTATGACCTACCATCCACTTCAAAACACCATAGCAACATACAGTCAGAAAATAAAAAGCCACCCTCGATTTCGGGAGGCTATGCGGCATCATTATGACTCACTGTTAGTTACTTATAAAAAGCAGCCGCTATTTTATAAAACTATTCTGCAAAGCTCCCGCTTTCATGTTGTGCTGGCGCTGCTTTGCTTCCACTATGGCGACCGTCGTGCGGTGCTGGCGGATATTAAAGAGTTTTGCGTGAGAATGGAGTTAACCAGCCTGAACACCGTGAATTCGCTGGTGACTCTGCTGCGCATCACCGGGCGTATGACGCTGGAAAAAAGCGAGGATGACCGCCGGGTTTTGCTCTATACCCCCAGCGAAAAAGGCCTCAATGAAACGCGCAGTTATATGCAAATTTCCATACCTTCGCTGAAACTTTTACTCCCGGAAAATACGCTTTCGATTCACGCTCTGGAAGATGAGGCAACCTTCACACAGTTTTTCCGTCGCAGCTCCGGGCTGTTATTTGATGAAGTAATATTGAGCCGACTGGTAGACAACAGCGCGATGTTTGTCGATAAAGATGCCGGGCATATTATCATGTTAAGAATATTACTTAACGCCCGCCAGGATGAAAATGGCCGCTGGTGGCTACAGCCCAACTACAATAAAACGGCAAAAGAGCTGTCAATTTCGCGCATGCATCTTCGCCGCATTATTAACTGTGGCATCTTAGCCGGGCTATTCAGCGAGGATAATGAAGGTCTGCTGGAAATTCATCAGAGCTTTATTGAAATGGCCGAATCTTATTTTGGGTATTACTTCTCATTTATCCTTTACGGGCTTAATATCAATCCTTGTGAAGTGTAAGAAAAGCCGGCATAAAGCCGGCTTTTCTATTATCTCTCCCGCAGCGCCTCTCTCGCCTTATTCAGCGGTTTCAGCAGATAGTCGAGTATCGATTTGCTGCCGGTTTTAATATCTACCGTCGCTATCATACCCGGGAAGATCGGGAACGCTTTTCCTTCGCGGTTTTCAAGCTGGCTGGCGTCGGTGCGAATGTAAACCCGATAGTAGTAAACGTCCCGCTTCACTTCATCCTGAAGGGTGTCAGGCGAAATCATCGTAACCACGCCCTGCAGCCCGCCGTAGATGGAGTAATCGTAAGCGGTTATTTTGACCAAAGCCTTTTGTCCTGGATGGATAAACGCTACGTCTCGCGGGGAGATCTTCGCTTCAATCAGCATTTGGTCATCAAGCGGAACCAGCGTCATCAGCTTGCCGTTCGGCGGGATCACTCCGCCAACGGTGGTCACTTCGATGCCCTTCACAATCGCCCGCAGCGGCGCGGTGAACTTCAGCCGGGTCAGGGAATCCGTTCGCCCACGCATCACCGAGCGCTGGGTTTCTATTTCTTCATTGGTTTTTGCCAGCTCTTCACGCGCGCGCACGTAATACTGGTTTTGCATTTCGGTAATTTTGTTTTGCAGCTCATTTTTCTGCCTTTGCAGGCGCAGCACCTCAACGCTGCTGGCCGCTCCCTGCTTAACCAGCGGTTGAGTCATGGCCAGCTCCCGCTGCACCAGCGCTACGGCCTCGCGTAAACCGGCAACCCCTTTTTCCAGGCTGCTACGGCGTGATTCGTATAAAGCCGTCTCCTGGCTGACCAGCTCGCTGTCGGTTGCCAGAATGTCAGGGAAAGTCAGAGGCGTACCGCCAACTTCGGCTTTTAAACGAGAAGCCGTCGCTATCGCGGCGTGCAAACGTGATTCGCTCTCCTGCACGCCGGACTCGGTTTTGGTGCGATCAAGCTGGGCCAGGACCTGCCCGCGTTCCACAATATCGCCCTCATGGACTTCAAGCTTGTATAGGATCCCTCCTTCCAGCGACTGAATGACCTGCTCACGGGCGGAAGGCACAACTTTGCCCGAACCTGTTGTCACCTCATCGAGGGTGAAGAAGTTTGCCCAGACAACAAAAACCAGCAGCATCAGCCCCAGGGCCCAGGCAACCAGGCTGGAGCGAGGGAGCGCAGGCTCCTTGAGGCGGCTGTTATAACGCGTGATGTCATTCATGCCTGCGCCTCCGTGGCTTCGGCCGTTTTAAGAGTTGCGGTACGGCGCGGCGCGGCCTTTTTCTCCATCATGCCGTGCTGTTGTAGAATTTTGTCACGCGGGCCGTCCATGACGATACGGCCCTGATCCAGCACGATAATGCGGTCAACAAGCTGCAAAATCGGCATTCTGTGAGTCGCCACCACCATCGTTCGGTTGCCGAGCCAGCCCCCAAGATTGGCAATCAGCTGCCGCTCGCTCACTTCATCCAGCCAGGCCGTTGGCTCATCAAGCAGCAGGATCTGCGGCTGGGTTATCAGGGCTCTTGCCAGCAAAAGCGCCTGCCGCTGCCCGCCGGACAGCCCCGCGCCGCCTTCGGTAATCAGATAATTGAGGCCATTTTTCTGTTTCTGCACAAAGCTCAGAGCGCCGCTAAGAACCAGCGCCCGATGGATCTCTTCGTCGGTCGCCAGCGGGCGCCCCATCGTCAGGTTGTCGCGTACCGAGCCAAAGAACAGCCGGGCCTGCTGGCTCAACAGATGCATATCGCGGCGCAGATCGGCGGTATCCAGCTGGCCGAGACTAATATCATCTAGCAGGATCTGGCCATGCTGCGGCGTCTGCATTCCTGCCAGCAGCTGCAATAGCGTGCTTTTCCCCGACCCGTTGCGGCCCAGCAGCGCAATCTTTTCCCCGGCCTGAATGGTCAACCTGGCGATATCGAGGTCGTTAACCTTCTCTTCTTCGTCGTAATAAAACGCGGCGTAGTTGAGCTGATAATTGCCCCGCAGGTGAGATTTATGCACTTTCTTACCCTGCTCGGGATCGTCAAGCGGGCGCTGCATAAGGTCGTCCAGCCCCTTGCGCGCGACTTTCGCCTGCTGCCAGCGCGAAAGAACGCCGGAAATCTGCGCCAGCGGCGCAATAGTGCGAGATGCGAGGATCGAGGTTCCTACCAGCGCACCGGTGGTCATATCGCCATTGATAACCAGATAACAGCCGACAAGCAGCACAACGGCGTAAACAATCGACTGCACTTCCTGAGTCCAGGTCATCAGCATGCTGGTTAGCCAGCGCTGCTTCATGCCTACCGCCGCCGCCACGTCGTTGGTGTTATTCCACTGATTCTGGAACCGCTGTTCCGCCCGCAGCAGTTTAATGTCTTCGATGGACTGCACGGCTTCAACCAGCGTTGCGTTGCGGATAGCAGACTCGCGCATTCCTTCATTGGAAAGCTGCGCCAGCGGGCGCTGTACTAGCAGGCCGGGGATCAGCAACAGCGGAATAGCCAACAGCACCACAAACACCAGCGGGCCGCCGATAAGCCACAGGATAAAGACAAACAGCAGGAAGAACGGGATATCCGAAACCGTGCTGATGGTGGTGGAGGTAATTAACTCGCGCACCGATTCCAGCTCGCGGATTTGCGAGATAAACGAGCCGGTGGATTTTGGCCGCGCGTTATTTTTAATGCGCAGCGCGCGGGCAAAAACCCGGTCAGAAATACGCAGGTCGGCCCGCTTGCCGACCACATCGGCAATGTGTACACGAAGCATACGCATGGTGAATTCAAAAATAATCGCCAGCATCACCCCGCCGAACAGCACCCAGAGCGTCGGTACCGACTGGGAAGGCACGACGCGGTCATATACCTGCATCGAAAAAATCATCCCGGCAAGCGCCAGCACGTTGGCCGCCATTGCCACCAGCATGATGTCTCCGTAACGCTTCCAGTCTTTCAGGGCCAGCGTCCAGAACCAGTTTTTCTGATACGGCTTAACGTAATCGTCCACGCGCGCATCGGGAATGGAGTTCAGCGGGCGCAGCAGAATAATGCCTTTAAGGCGCTTTGCCAGCTCGTCACGGCTAACGACGGTTTCCAGCCCGCCGTCTCCGCTGAGCTGCACGCTAATCTGCCCATAGTTATCCATACGTGTCAAAACGGCCATTTGCCCGTCGGTAAACTCGGCCACCAGCGGCAGTCGCCACGGATCGATAAGCGAAACGTCTGCCGGTGCGGTACGCATGGCGAGCCCAAGCTGGCGAGCGATATCTTCCAGCACCAGATGATGAGGGCTTTGGCTCTCCTGATTGATGCCCACGCGAACGTGTTCCTCGGAGAAATCCAGACGATAGTGGCGCGCGACGCTAAGCATCGCCTGCAGCCAGGGTTCGTAGCGGGTATGCGTTGAAGTCATTACGTTTCACGTCCTGCGAAAGAAAAATAAATCTGCGGCTATATCTTTTAAGCGACAGCTGCCCCGCCGGGCTTAACTCCGGCGGGGCCTGTTACGCTAGATAACCAACAGCTGGTGGTTGGCCAGTAGCGTAGCCAGATCGGTCTGCACGCCGTTGAGCGTGACGACCGTGGTTGGGTCAAAGGCTCCTCCCTTGCCGTCACGATCGATCTGGATTTCGGTATTACTGCCGTTCTGCACCACTTTGATGTAATCGCCGATATTGCCTGCCCCCGCGCCCAGCTGCGCCACGCCGTTGATGTAATGCGCCGAGCCATCTCCGGCATAGCCGCTGCCCTGCAACAGTTCGCGCAGGTCGATACGGTCGCTGTCTGCGGTACCTTCCCAGGTGCCAACCGAGAAGCCGTTAACCACATCGCTGCCGTTCCCGCCGGTCGCATCCGCGTTATTCAGCAACTTGTATAACAGCGTATCGTGGCCGCCGTTGCCGATATTGAAGATGTCGTTGCCGCCGCGACCTTCGAAGACGTTATTCCCGCTGTTTCCGGTTATCACATCATCGTGGTCAGAGCCTGCAATGCCTTCGATATTGGTGAAGGTTGCGGTGTTAAACCCGGTGTTTTGCGCGCCGGTTTTACTCAGATCCGCATTGATCCCAACGGTGGAGTTTTTGAAGTCAACAACATCCATACCGCCGGTTGCGCTCCAGGTCTGGTGATCCGAAGAGGTTTCCCATCCGCCGCCGCCGTTGTAGACGTAGGTTCCCTGTGCGGCGACAAAGGTATCGTTGTAGCCGGTTCCGGTCAGGTTTCCGCCGTGAATACCGGTTGCAGCGTCTGCCGTCAGGGCATAGCTTTCTTTTCCGTCTCCGGCGGTTAACCCGTCCCACGTTTCGTTGCTGGAAACGCCGTTAATGGCGCGCACCAGTACCGCGCTGTAGGTTTCTGACGGGCTTAAACCGTAGAAGCTCACCAGCGCCGAAGCATCGTTAATGCCGATGCCCGACTGGGCGTTAATCACCTGGCTTGCCACCAGCACGCCCGCGGAGTTGTACAGCTTCACGGTGTTGCCGTAGAAGACGTTCATCCCTTCACCATCGACTATTTTGAGGTGGATAGCCGTACCCGGCGCAACGGTGTTGGTGTTGCGCTCCAGCACTACGCTGCCGTTCTGGCGGAAGATCAGCAGATCCTGTGCACCATCCCAGTCGTAATCCACCAGCGCCGCGCCGGAAACCTGGCTGGCGGTGGCCGATCCAAACTTAGACGAGGTAAAGCTCGCCGCACCCGGCAGCGCGTCGTTGGTGTAAATGTACGACTGCCCGGTATTCGCCAGCTTGATGATGTCCATCCTGCCGTCGAGGTTCCAGTCCACCGCCACGCTCACGGTGCCGTTATACTTCTCTGTGCCTACCGCCGTTCCGGTCTGCAAATTGCCCTTGCCGTCGTTCAGCATTAGCAAGCCGCCGGTTCCCGCGCGGGACATGCCCATATACAGATCCATATAACCGTCACCGTTAAAGTCGGCCCAGGTCATGCTGACCGCATTACTCGCCGCCGCAGAGCCGGTTGCGCTGTACATGGTGTTAATGAAGTTCTGGCTCCAGGTAAACGTCCCATCACCTTTGCTGAACATGGTGGACAGCGCGTAGTTATTGCCGCCGTTGGTGGTGTGCTGGGCAATATCCACCATGCCATCGTTGTTCAGGTCAACGCCGGAAGCTTCAATCAGGCTGTTGTAGTTACCCACTTTTGCGCCGGTCACGAAGTTGCTGTAGGTCCCACTGCCGGATGTGCCCGTCAGCTTGCCGCCGTTGTTGTTCATAAAGGTGCTGGAGTCCGGCCCGCCCGCGTCGCCCATCACAAAGTCAACGTAGCCGTCGCCCTGGAAATCAATCGCCACCACCGCGCCGTACCAGAGCAGTGCGCCAACCGCCGCGCTGCTGCCGGTGCTGGTCGACGTATAGGTCCCGTCGCCGTTGTTTATCAACTGGGCGATGTAGCTATAGTTGGTGCTTTCCACCAGCATATCTGCCAGCCCATCGCGGTTGATGTCAGCATAGGCGCCGGTGGTGTAGCTCCCGGTCATGGTGAAGTTGCCGCTGACGCTGTAATTGTTGCGGTCGTTAGCGGAGGCAAACTGCTGGTTGCTGGCAAACGTCCACATACCGTCCGTATCCAGCATATAGCTTGCTGAATAAGCGTTGGTTGCGCTGGTGAAGGACCAGCCCGGCGTCATAGATGCCTCCGCCCCGACCACTACTGTGCCGTGCGTAAGACCCGCGTTGTTGCCGTTACCCGCGCTGCTCATTACCTGCGCCGTTACGTCATAGCTTTTCAGCCCCAGGGCATTTCCGTCAGGGATCTGCAAATACCAGGTGTTAGACGAAGGATCGACCACCACCGCACCGCCGCGTTCAGAGCTGTAGGTTTTGCCGTCTACCGTGACAACCACATACTGCCCGTTGACCAAATCGGCATTTACGGTGCCGGTAATAATCGGCGTGGTGTCCGTCGTCGTCAGGCCGTCAACCAGCGCTTTGGTGGTAGGTATCGAGGTATCTACCGTCAGGCTAAACTTGTTCGAGTCGGTGTAGTTCCCGGCTTTGTCGGTGATACGCAGCACATAGTTGTAATTGCCGTCCAGCAGGCCGGAATCCGCAAACGTCCAGTTGGTTCCGCCGGTAATAGTCACCTTGCCCACCAGCACGCCGTCGCGGAAAATTTGGGCTATTTCGCCGTCCGCCAGCGCATGATTCAGAGTGCCGTTAAGCACCGGAGAGTTATCATCCGTCGGATAGCTGCCGTCGAAGTTACCGGTACGTTCGCCGGTATCATCGGTGTAGCTCACAATAGTGCCGAGCGTGTCCGGCGCCAGGGTATCAACCGTGACGGTCTGGTTGGCGGTTGAGCCAACGTTTCCGGCCTGGTCGATAATACGAACCTGGTAGAGGTAATCCCCGTCGGCAAGCGTGCGCCCGTCAACGTAGTGCCATGCCGTGCCGTTAACCACGACATCGACCCAGTTTTTGCCACCGTCCAGGCTTATCTGCACTCGCTCATCGCCTGCCAGCGTATGGCCCAGCGTACCGTTCAGGGTCAGCGTGGTATCCATGGTGATAAAGTCGCTGCTGCTCTGCCCGGTGTCTTCGGAGATGCTGTCGATAGTAATCCCGTAGACAGGCGCGACGGTATCAACGGTTACGGTCTGGGTGGCCGTATCACCCACGTTCCCGGCGAGATCGACCACACGAACCTGGTAAGTGTGATTTCCGTCAGCCAGAACCCGCACGTCAGTGTAGTGCCAGCTGGTTCCGCTCACGGAGGTGGCGTAAACCCAGGTTAAGCCGCCGTCCAGGCTTATCTGGACGAACTCGTTGCTGCCGAGCGCCTTGCCCAGGCTGCCGTTCAGCGTCAGCGTATTATCGTTGGTGATAAAGTCGCTGCCGCTGAAGCCGCTGTCGTTGCTGATGCTATCGACGGTAATCGTTATCGCCGCATCCGGGGCGACGGTATCCACCGTCACCTGCTGCGAAGCGCTCTGCCCGACGTTTCCGGCATCATCCACCACGCGCACGATGTATTGATAAGTGCCGTCGCTAAGGGTTCTTCCGTCGTTGAAGTACCAGCTGGTTCCGAGCGTAGTCACCGTCTGCCAGGTCGTTCCGCCATCGAGGCTTATCTGGACATACTCGCCGTCCAGCAGCGCGGCGCCCACGGTTCCACGCAGCGTCAGCGAAGTATCGTTGGTAACAAAATCGCTGTTACTCAGCCCGGTATCGTCGCTGATGCTGTCGATAGTGACGGTTTTGCTGGCGTCAGGCGCTACGGTGTCCACCGTTACCAGCTGGCTTGCGGTTGAGCCGATATTGCCCGCGGCATCAATAACCCGAAGCTGATAAAGATAATCGCCGTCCGCGAGGACCCGGCCATCGATATAGCTCCAGCTGGTGCCGCTGATGCTGACATCAACCCAGGTTTTACCGCCGTCAATACTAATCTGCGCGTGCTCCCCGGCCGCCAGCGGCGCGCCAAGTTTACCGCTCAGCGTCAGGGTATTGTCGCTGGTGATAAAGTCATGTGCGTCCAGACCGGTATCGCGGGAAACGGCTTCCACTGTGATGGTTTTGCTTGCATCAGGGGCGACGGTGTCGATAACCACATTTTGCGCGGCGGTCGCGCCTACGTTGCCCGCATTGTCTATCACGCGAACGTTATAGGTTACCGTGCCGTCCGGCAGCGTGCGGCCATCCGCAAAACTCCATGCGGTGCCGTTAACCACCAGATCGATCCAGCTTGCGCCGCCGTCGAGGCTTATCTGTGCCTTCTCATTATTGCCCAGCGCTGCGCCCAGCGAGCCTTTCACCACCACCTTGTTATCGGCGGTAATAAAGTCCGTGGCGCTCAGCCCGGTATCGTTTTGCAGCGCATCAATAGTAATGCTCATCTGCGGCGGCGTGGTATCCACGGTAATGGTGCGGTCGGCCCTGGCGCTATTGCCGATGCTGTTGCTGACGCTGGCGTGAATCACATACGAGCCGCCGTCTGCCAGAGCGGTTACCGCACTGCTGCCGAGGGTGTAGCTCCAGCTGCCGTCGCTTTGTACCGTAGTGCTATAAGTCTGTCCGTTCAGCGTGATGGTCACGGTTTGTCCGGCAGGAGCATTGGTTGTCCCGCCGATTACCAACGGCGTGCCGTGCTCCGCGGCGCTGACTATATCGTCTCCGGCAAAGGTGCCTACGCTAATGGTCGGCACTTCGCCGCTCAGGGTGACCTGAGTGCTGCCGCTGCCGCCGTTGCCCGCCTTGTCGCTGACGGTGGCAGAAATAACATAACTGCCGTCCGCCGCGCCGAGGAAGTCCTGCGCCGGAACGGTAACCGACCAGCTGCCGCCGTCGCCAACCTTAGCGGTGTAGCTATGGTTATTGAAGGTAACGGTGATGGTCTGGCCCGGCTGTGCGCTGGTGGTGCCGCTGATGACCTGACCCGCCTGCTGTTCGCCACTGTTAATGATGTCGTCGCCCGCCACCTTATTGAAGGTGATGGTTGGCGCCACCGTGTCCACCGTCAGGGTGCGGTCCGCGCTGCCCGGGTTACCGGCTTTATCGCTTACCGCGGCATTAACGATAAAGTCGCCCTCGGCAAGTTTCGCCAGGTCCTGGGCTGGTACGGTAAGGCTCCAGCTGCCGTCCGCCTGAACGGTGGTTTCGTAGCTTTCAGTGCCCAGGGTTACCGTCACTTTCTGCCCAACTTCCGCGCTGCTGGTTCCGCGGATCGTCAGCGGCTGCTGCTGCTCCACGGCGTTAATCACATTATCGCCAGACAGGTCAGCGATAGTGATAATTGGCGCGGAGGTATCCACGCTGATGTTATGGCTTGCTGAAGCCGAATTGTTGGCGCTGTCGGTGGCCGAAGCCGTCACGGTGTAGCCGCTGCCGTGCGTCAGATTCTGCACCTGCTCCGCCGGAACGGTAACCGACCAGCCGCCGCCCGCCTGAATAGTAGCGCTATAGCTCACGCCGTTCAGGATGACCGTAACCTGCGTCCCCGTTGCCAGTTCGCTGCTGCCACCGCTGATAATCAGACTCTGGCTGGCTTCGGCCGCGTTAATCACGTCATCATTGCTGATGGTGTTGATAGTCAGCCCGACGGTTGAAGCGCTTACCAGCACGTTATGCGACGCGCTGCCCTCGTTACCTGCGGCATCGGTCAAGACCGCGCTGACGGTGGCGGTGCCATTTTGCAGAGCGGAGATGGCCGATGCCGGAACGCCGACGCTCCAGTTTCCGCTGGCATCCACCGTTGTGGTGTATTTGATGCCGTTGAGGGTGATAACAATTGTATTTCCCGGAGCCGCGCCGCTGCTGGAGCCGGAGATAATCTGCGCCTGCCCGTGCTCGCTCAGGTTGATAATGTCATCGCCCGCTATCGGGTTGAAACTGATTGTCGGCGCGGTGGTATCCAGCGTGATGCTCTTGCTGCTTGTTGTGCCGTTGCCAGCCGCATCGTTTACGCTGACGCTAATCTGGTAATTATTGTCCGCCAGCGCACCCAAAGCCGTTGCATCGAGAGTGATGCTCCAGCTGCCGTCCGCCTGCACAACGCCGGTATGTGTTTTTCCATCCAGCGTCAGGGTAACGGTCTGGCCCGGTTCCGCATTTGAGCTACCGCTTACCGTTACGCCGGTTCCGGCTTCTTTCGCGTTAATCACGTTGTCTGCCGCAACCGTATCGATAGTCAGGGTTGGAGCGCTTGCGTCCACGCTATATTCACGCTCTGCCGATGCGCCGTTACCGTTCACATTCGAGACGCTAACTTTTACCGAAGCATCGCCATCTTTCAGGCCGCTGAGGTCACCCGCCGGAACGCTGTAGCTCCAGCTGCCGTCATCTTTAACCTGAGTGGTATAGCTGCGCCCGCCGAAGGTAATCGTGACGGTTTGTCCGGCTTCCACGTTTTGAGTGCTGCCGGAAAGCAGCAGGTCTGCGCCTTTCTCTGCGGCATTCAGCACGTTGTCGGCCGTAATGCTATTCACGCTGATGGCTACCGGGCTGAGATCTACCTTGACGGTATGATCGATGGAAACCGGGTTACCCGCGCTGCTGCTGCCTGCCGCGCTGACGGTAACATCGCCCGCTGGCCAAAGGCTTACATCATTCGCCGGTACTGCCGCAGACCAGACGCCGCTGGCGCTAACGGTCGCCAGATAGCTTTTTCCGCCGATAGTTACGGTGACGGTGCTGCCCGCGGCCATGCCGCTGGCGCTGCCGCTAACGATCAGATTCTGTCCGTGTTCGATGGCATTAATAACGTCGTCGCCCGCCACGGTGTCGATGCGGATGCCAGGCAAGCCGGCGTCGATAGCAAAATCATGTTCGGCGGAGCCGCTATTACCGTGGCCGTTGGTGACCGATGCGCTCACCGTCAGCTTGCCGTTACCCAGCGCGGCCAGCACGTCCGCCGGGAGTTCGAGGCTCCAGCTCAGATCGCTTTTCACCGTTGCGGTGTAGCTCTTCCCACCCAGCATAATTGTGACAACGTCACCTTCCGCAGCATGGCTTACCTTCCCGCTCAACGTCTGCCCGGCGGCAACTTCAGCCGCATTCAGCACGTTGTCAGCGGTTATAGCATTAATGGTGACGGCCGGGGCCGCCGTATCCACCAGCAGATTGGCATTAGCGCTCGCGCTATTGCCGATGGCGTTTGTCGCCGTAGCGCTCAGGGTATAATTCGCTTCACCCAGCGCGGCCAGATCGCCGGGCTGAACCTCAAGGCTCCAGTTGCCGTCTGCATCCGTAGTGGCGCTGTAGTTTTTGCCGTTCAGCGTGACGGTTACACGGGTTCCCGCCGCAAGGTTGGCGCTGGTTCCGCTCAGGGTAAGAGCTTCGCCTTTTTCCACCGCGTTAAGCACGTTGTCGCCGCTGATGGCGTTGAAGTTAACCGACGGCAGGCCGGTATTAACCAGCACTTCGTGGCTCCCGCCGCCGGTATTCCCCGCCGAATCGGTCAGGCTGGCGGTTATTGTCACTTTGCCGTCGGCAAGCTGGCTCACCACTTCCGCCGGGACGCCTATGCTCCAGTTGCCTGCGGCGTCAACGGTAGTAGTCCAGCTTTCAGAGCCGAGGGTGACGGTGATTTTATCGCCCACCGCCGCGCCGCTGCTGGTGCCGGAAACTATCTGCGCCTGGCCGTGTTCGGCAAGGTTAATCACATCGTCGCCCGCCACGGTGTTGAAGCCGACGGACGGCACGGTAGCATCCACCTTCACGTTATGGCTGGTTGTGCTGCCGTTGCCTGCCGCATCGCTGACGCTGGCCGCTACGGTATATACGCCGTCGGCAAGCGCGGAGGCTTTGTCCGCTAGCACGGTCACGCTCCACGAGCCGTTCGGCTGCACTGTGCCGGTGTAGCTTTCGCCGTTAAGCACCACGGTGACGGTTTGCCCCGCCTCGGCGCTGCTGGTGCCGGTAATGACCACCGGCTGCCCGACTTCGACGGCGTTCAGCACGTCGTCTCCGCCAATAACGTTGATTTGCAGCGTCGGCGCTGCGGTATCGACGCTGATTTCGCGCCCCGCAGAAGCGCCGTTGCCGTTAACGTTCACCGTGCTAACTTCAACCGAAGTGTCGCCGTCTTTCAGGCCCTTCATATCACCGGCTGGAACGGTAAATTCCCAGCTGCCGTTCGCCTGTACCTGAGTGGTATAGGTGTGCCCCGCAAAGGTAATCGTGACGGTTTGCCCCGCTTCCACATTCTGCGTGGTGCCGGACAACAGCAGATCCACCGCTTTCTCGGCGGCGTTCAGCACGTCATCCCCGGCAATTTGGTTGACGGAAATCACCACGGCGCTGAGATCAACATTCACCGTATGGTCGATGGATACCGGGTTGCCGGTATCGCTGCTGCCTTTAGCGGAAACGGTAATATCCCCGGCGGCCCACAGGCTAACTTCATTGCCCGGGACGACGGTTTGCCAACTGCCATCAGCGCTGACCACCGCGCCATACTCTTTGCCATTGACCGTTACGGTCACCGCGCTGCCCACACTCAGGCCGGAGCTGGTGCCGCTGATAATCAGATTGAGGCCATGTTCGATGGCGTTAACAACGTCATCCCCGGCAATGGTGTTAATACGCAGCCCCGGCAGCGCGGCATCAATGGTGATATCGCGCGATCCGGTGCCGGTATTGCCCGCGCCGTCGGTCACCGAAGCGTTGATTTTAAGATCGCCATTGCCCAGCGCTTCCAGTACGTCTTTACCCAGCGGCAGGCTCCAGGTCAGATCATCCTGAACTTTTGCCGTGTAGTTAACGCCGCCGATATTGAGGGTAACGTCCGCTCCGGCCTGCACGCCGGTGACTCGCCCGCTGATTATCTGCCCCGCGGTCAGTTCGCCCGCGTTGATAACATCGTCTGTAGCAACAACATTGATGGTTACGCCCGGCAACGTCGAAGCCACTTCCAGCGTGCTGGTCTGGCCGCCGCTGTTCCCTACGGCATTGCTGGCGCTAACGGAAACCTCGTAGAAAGCTTCGCCAAGATGAGCGACATCCTGCGCAGGAACGGTCGTCGTCCATTTGCCCTGGTCATCAACCGTTGCGGCATAGTTTTTGCCGTTAAGGGTTACGGTTACCAGAGCGCCAGGAGCCAGCCCGGTCGATGAGCCGCTGATGACTACGTCGCCGGTTTTCTCATCGGCATTAAGAATATTGTCTCCGGCGATGGTATCTATCGCCAGGGTCGGAGCGGCCGTGTTGACGGTAATTTCGCGCGAACTGTCGCCGGTGTTGCCCGCTTTATCGGTAATGGAAGCGGTAACGGTGTGGCCGCTGTCCGCTAACGCGCCGATATCCCCGCGCGGTATGCCCACGCTCCAGTTGCCCGCCGCGTCAACCACGCCGGTGTAACTCTTATTACCCAGCGTCACGGTGACAATATCACCCGCCGCCGCGCCGGTACTGGTGCCGGAGATAATCTGCGCCTGCCCGTGCTCGCCGCTGTTTATCACATCGTCTGCGGCAATCGCGCCGATGGTGACTTTTGGAACGGTAATATCAACCAACATGTCGCGGCTGGCCGAGCCGGCGTTGCCCGCGCGGTCTTCCACGTTTGCCGAAATGACAATATTACCGTCGGCCAGCTTGCCGACATCTTCCGCCGGCACCGTCAGGCTCCAGCTGCCGTCGGCCTTAACGTTCGCTTCGTAATCTTTGCCGTTGAGCTTCACGGTAACGGTCTGGCCCGCTTCTGCGGAACTGGTGCCGCTAATAACCAGCGCCTGCTTCGCCTCGGCGGCATTCAGCAGGTTGTCCTGGCTTACCGGGTCCAGCGTGACCGTAGGGGCAAGCGTATCCACGCTGACGTTTTGTGCCGCGCCGGTAGTGTTGCCGTTATTGTTGGTCACGCTGACCTGCACGCTGGTATCGCCGTCTTTCAGGCCCACCATATCCGCGGCGGGAACCTTGTGGCTCCAGCTGCCGTCAGACTGCACGGTAGCGGTGTAGGTGTGGCCGCCAAAAGTAATGGTTACCGTCTGGCCTGCTTCCACATTCTGCGTGCTGCCGGAAAGCAGCAGATCGGCGCCTTTCTCGGCGGCGTTCAGCACGTTGTCACCTGAGACGGTATTGATACTGATAACCACCTCGCTCAAATCAACAACGACCTGGTGCTGGATGGCGACATCATTACCCGCGCTGCTGCTGCCTTTTACCTCGATGCTAATGGAACCTTCATTCCACTGGCTAACCTCGTTGCCCGGCACGGCGGCCTGCCAGCTGCCGTCTGCCCGCACGGTGGCATCATAATCTTTGCCGTTTATGGTGACGGTCACCGCGCTCCCGGCTTTCAGGCCGGTGCTGGTGCCGGTAATAATCAGGTTCTGGGCATGCTCGATGGCGTTTATCACGTCATCACCCGCCACGGTATCCACACGCAGCCCCGGTAAATTGGCATCTATAGCGATATCGCGGCTGCCGCTGCCGGTATTGCCGTGGCCGTTGGTAACCGAAGCAGTCAGCGTCAAATCACCGTTGCCGAGCGCCGTAAGGATCTCTTTAGAAACCGGCAGGCTCCAGCTCAAATCATCCTGCACAATCGCCTGGTAGAGTTTGCCGCCGAGATTAATAGTGACAACGTCACCTGATGCGGCACCGGTCACCGTCCCGCTGAGGGTCTGGCCGCTGGCGATTTCACCGGCGTTGAGGATATTGTCGGCGGTAACGCTGTTGATGGTTACCGTAGGCAGCGCGCTGTCTACCTGCACGTTATGGCTGGCGCTATTGCTGTTGCCGCTGGCGTCAGTCACGTTTGCGCTAACCTGGTAGTTAGCTTCGCCCAGCTTGCCTACCGCAGAAGCGGGCACGGTAGTGCTCCAGCTACCGTCATCCCGGGTGATGGCCTGATAGTTCACGCCGTTAAGCGTGACGGTGATGACGGTGCCCGCTGGCTGATTACTGGTGCCGGAGATTTGAAGATCCTGACCTTTTTCAACCGCGTTGATCACATCATCGTGCGCAAGCGTTGCGATATCGATCGTCGGCAGAGCGGTATTCACCGTTATGCCGTGCGTGATGCTGCCGGTGTTGCCCGCAGCATCGGTAACGCTGGCGGTGAGCCTATAGCTTCCGTCCGCCAGCCCTTTAATCACGGCAGCAGGAATGCCTACGCTCCAGTCGCCGTTGCTGTCCAGAGTCGTGGTGTAGCTGAATGAAACGCCGGAATCGTTAGTAATTTTTACGGTCACAACGTCCCCGGCGGCTGCGCCGGTGCTGCTTCCGCTGATGGTTTGCGCGTAGTTGTGTTCCGTAGCGTTAATGGTGTCATCGCCCGCAACGGTTTCAATCGTCAGCTTCGGCTCGGTGATATCTACCAGCATGCTGCGGTCGGCGTTTGACGGGTTGCCGGCTTTGTCAGCAACCGTGGCATGAACCGTGACATTCCCGTCGCTAAGCGCCGCCAGCGCGTCTGCCGGGACGGTGATGCTCCAGCGGCCATCGGCCCCAACTTTTGCGCTGTAACTGATGTTGTTCAGGGTAAGCGTCACTTCCTGGCCCGGCTCGGCGGTGCTGCTCCCGGTAATGGTCAGAGGCTGCTTCGCTTCTGCCGCATTAAGGATATTGTTGTCGCTCAGCGGATCGATGGTCAGCAGCGGAGCGCTGGTGTCAACGCTGTATTCCTGCCCGGCGCTCGCCGGGTTACCGCTGGCGTTGCTGACGCTAACGGTGACCTGTGCATCACCGTCTTTGAGCTTAGCCATGTCCGCCGCCGGAACGCTAAAGCTCCAGGTGCCGTTATCGTTAACGGTGGTGGTGTAGCTGTGCCCGGCGAAGGTAATCGTCACGGTCTGCCCCGGCTCCACATTAGTGGTCATCCCGGAGAGCAGAAGATCGGCGCCCTTCTCCGCGGCGTTCAGCACGTTGTCCGCCGTGACGCTATTAATACTGATTGAAACCGGAGCCAGGTCTACATCCACGATGCTGTCGATGCTGACCGGGTTTCCGGCGCTGCTGCTGGCGGAAGCGGTGACCGTCAGCACGCCATCCGGCCAGTTGGCAACGTCGGCGGCAGGCACCGCCGCACTCCAGCTGCCGTCGGCATTGACCGTGGCCGGGTAATTTTTGCCATGCAGGGTAACGGTGACGACGCTACCTGCCGTGAGATAGCTGCTGGTGCCGCTGATTATCAGATTCTGGCCGTGTTCCGCGAGGTTAATAATATCGTCGCCCGCAACCGTGTCGATGCGCAGCCCCGGAAGTTGAGCGTCGATAGTGATATCGCGCTCCGCGCTGCCGGTGTTGCCGTGTCCGTTAGTCACCGAGGCATGAACCGTTAGCTCGCCGTTGCCCAGCGCGGTAAGAATCTCTTTCGACAGCGGCACGCTCCAGCTGAGGTCGTCCTGAACCACGGCGCTGTAGCTTTTGCCGCCCAGCAGCACGGTCACGGTGTCACCGGCCTTCGCGTTCATCACGCTGCCCCGCAGGGTTTGCCCGGCGTTCACTTCAGCAAGATTGACGGTGTTATCGCCCGCCACGGTATCGATCAGCACAATCGGCAGCGAGCTGTCTACCAGCACGTTGTGGCTGGTGGAATTGCCGTTGCCGCTGGCATCCGTGACCGCCGCGCTGACGGTGTAGTTAGCCTCACCCAGCTTAGCAACGTCCTGGGCGGGGATTTCTACGCTCCAGCGATTGCCGCTCACGGTGGCGCTGTAGTTCACGCCGTTAAGCGTGACGGTGACCCCCGTACCATCAGGCTGATCGCTGGTACCGCGGACGACCAGTGAAGCGCTTTTTTCAGCCGCGTTAACCACGTCATCCTGAGCAACGGTGTCGATGCTGATTTGCGGTAGCCCGGTCGCCACTTCGAAGTTAAGCGCGCCGCTGCCGCTGTTACCCGCTTTATCCGTAACGACTACGGTTGCGCTGTATTTGCCGTCGGCCAGGCCGCCGATGACATCGGCAGGCAGGCCAAGGCTCCAGTTGCCGCTGGCATCCAGCACCGTCGTATATTCAACGTTGTTGATGGTGATTTTGACCGCATCGCCAGCCGCCGCGCCGGTCGCTTTGCCGGTAAGCATCTGCGCCTGGCCATGCTCAAGCTGATTAATGATGTTGTCGCCTGCAAAGGCGTTGATAGTGACAACCGGCACCGTGGTATCCACCAGCATGCCGTGGCTGGCGCTGCCCGGGTTGCCCGCAACGTCATTGACGCTGGCGCTTATCGACCAGCTGCCATCGTGAAGGTTGGCCAGATCCTGCGCCGGAACGGTGACGCTCCAGCTGCCGTCCGCCTGAACCTGCCCGGTGTAGCTTTGCTTATTGAGAATGACGGTAACCGTCTGGCCCGGCTGGGCGGTGCTGGTGCCGGTAATTGCCAGATCCTGCGCCGCCTCGGCGTGGTTAAGAATATTATCCGCGGTGATGCTGTTTAAGGTAATGGCCGGAGGTTGAGTATCCACCAGCACTTCACGCGCCCCGCTGGCGCTGTTACCGCTAGTATTAGTCACGCTAACGGACACTTCGGCGCGGCCGTCAATCATTGCGCCCATATCAGAAGCCGGAACCGTGTAGCTCCAGCTGCCGTCTTCATTCACCGTCGTGGTGTAGGTGTGACCGGCAAATTTGATAACCACGGTCTGCCCTGGCTCAACGCCCTGGGTTTTACCGTTGAGCGTCAGGTCTGCCGCCTTCTCGACCGCATTTAGCATATCGTCGCCGGTGACAGCTTCGACGGTTATTGCCACCGAATTCAGGTCAACTTCCAGTTCGCGGGACATCACCGCCGGGTTGCCCCATTCGTCTGCGGAGCTGGCAACAATGCTCAGCTTTCCGTTTGCCCAGGAGGCTAAATCAGCGGCGGGAACGCCAATCTGCCAGCTGCCGTTTGTGTTAACCACGGCCTGGTAGTCAATGTTGTTGATCCGCACCGTAATGGTGGTTCCGGCGCTAAGATTCGCGCTGCTGCCCGTCACGGTAAGATCCTGGTATTGCTCGATGGCGTTAATCACGTCGTCGCCCGAGATGGTGTTAATGCGCAGCCCCGGAAGCTGGGCGTTAATGTTAATTTCGCTGCTGCCGCTGCCGGTATTTCCGTGCCCGTTAGTCACGGAGGCAACGATAGACGCATCGCCGTCGCCCAGCGCTTTTAAGTCAGCGGCAGGCACCGTGGTGCTCCAGCTCAGATCGTTTTGCACCGTCGCGGTATAGGTTTTTCCGCCGAGTTTAATGGTGACCGTATCACCTTCGTGCGCCCCGGTGACCCGGCCGCTAAGCAGCTGATCGTTATCTATTTCGCTGTTGTTAACCCGGTTATCCCCGGCAAAAGCAGAAACAATCACCGTCGGCAGCGCGGTATCAACCAGCAAGGTCGCATCCGCCGATCCGGTATTGCCGTTGCTGTCTGTGCCGCTAACGCTGAGGGTGTAGTTGGTATCGCCGAGCTTAACCACATCGGTGACAGGCACTTCTACGCTCCACGCGCCATGGTTCACCATGCCCGCATAGTTCACGCCGTTAAGCGTAACGGTAATCGCGCTGCCGTCCGGCAGGTTACTGGTGCCGCTCAGGGTAAGCGGCTGCCCGGCCTCGCTGGCGTTGAGTACGTTATCGTGGCTTATGGCGTCGAAGCTAAACGACGGAGGCGTGGAGCTAACGGTAATATCATGGTTTACGCTGGCGCTGTTGCCTGCCGCATCGGTGATGGTCACCGTAATAGTGTTCTGGCCTTCCGGCAGCGAGGAAACAACTTCTTTAGGAATGCCCACGCTCCAGCTGCCGTCTGCTTTAACGGTAGTGCTGTAGGTTGCGCCGCCCACGGAGACGGTTATCTTATCGCCCTCTGCCGCGCCGCGGCTGGTGCCGGAGACGATCTGTGCCTGCCCCTGCTCGGTCACGCTGAGAATGTCGTCACCGGCAACGGTATTGACGCTGGCCTCTGGCGGAGTGGTGTCTACCAGAAGCGAAGTGTTGGTATTAGTGGTATTGCCCGCTTTATCGCTGACGCTGAAGTTAAGCGTGTAGTTGTTGTCCACCATGGCCTGAACATCGGCGGCGGGGAGCGCCAGGCTCCAGCTGCCGTCCGCGCCGACTACGGCTGTGTAAGTCAGGCCGTTCAGTTTCAGGGTTACGGTTTGTCCCGCTTCAGCGTCGGTTTTACCGCTGACGATGACAGGGCCGCCGTGTTCCGCCGCGTTAACAATATTGTCCCCGGCAACGGTATCTACCGTCAGAACCGGGGCTTTGGTATCAACGACAATCGTCTGGCTGGCGGAGATTGTATTCCCGGCGGCATCTTTGCCGCTTACGGCAACCGTCCAGCTGCCGTCGGCCAGGTTTTTTGCATCCGCTGCAGGAACGTTGAGACTCCAGCTGCCGTCCCCGTTAACGGTGGTTGCGTAGGTTTTACCATTAAGGGTCACGGTTAATGCCGTACCCGCTGCCAGCTCTTTTGAGCTGCCGCTTAACAGCAGATCATTTGCCTGAGCGGCCGAGTTAATTACGTTTTTGTCGGCAGTAACGGCGACGTCGATGGCGGCCTCTGCTGTGACAATATTCAGCGTGATGTCGCCCGCAGAGCTGACTTTGCTGCCGTCAATCTGCACTACGCTGTAGGTATGTGTGCCGTCGGGCTGTTCGCCGAGCAGCACGCTCCAGCTACCGTTTTTATCTACCATGGTGCTGGCGATGGTATTGCCGTTAGCGTCTTTGATTTGAATCGTCGCGCCCGGCTGGCCGGAGCCGCTAAAGGTTGGCGTGGCGTCATCGGTGACCGCATTGCTGCTCAGCAGCCCTTTGCTGTCGCCTTTGTTATCGGTCACCGCAAAGGTCGGCCTTGCGCTGTCAACCTCTTTGGTATTATCGATTATTTCGGTGTGATTTTTGTCGCTGCCGCCGTGAGCAAGCAGTGCGCCAACCCCGACGCCGCCGGCAATAGCACCGGCAACCCAGCCCCAGGGAACATCGCTCAGTACGGAGCCATCCAGCAGAGGCTGTACGGACTCAATCGGCATAGCCGTTGCCGTAAGCTCGATGCCCTGGCCGCCCAGCGCCGCACCCGCGTCGTCGAAAGTGATATGAGTAAGCCCGTTGCCGTCGTCGAATACCAGCTCAGAGTGGCGGCCGGACTGCCCCTCTTCTTCCGCGAAATAGCCGTTACAGCGCATCACGCTGCCGTCTTTCATGTAGATCAGCAGGTCTTTACCCTGGCGCACATAGCGAGCCACGTCCTGGGCGCTGCCGTGAACCTGGATGATCGACGGGGAAGAGAGCGAAACGGAAAGATTGCCGTCGCTGGTTAATACTGTTTTCTCTGCATTTTTGCGCGAAATAACGTCAACAACTTTACTCATAGCACTTCTCCTTAAATATGCCGAAACGGGGCATATACGCTTATTTTTGAATGTGCGTATCCCTGAGAAATCTGGATCTCATTTCACATCAACTTATTTTTTCAGTTATCGCTAACTTGCTGCTCTGTTGGTATTTATTTCAATTCAGGTAATTTCGATGCGGCGTTTTTTTCAATCCCCGTCAGCGGCAATAAATTGTCTACGGCGGCGGCATAATTTACCGCTGCCAGCCAGCCGTCATAATCGGCATTAATTTGTGCCCACGCCGCCTGAAAAACGTCCTGCTCCACGCTTAATAAATCGTTGAGGCTGCGTTTGCTGAGCTTGTATTCGTTTTTATAAACCTCACGGGCGCGGCGGGCGTTGTCCAGCTGTAGCTTTCCGGCCTCTTCCCGGCCTCTGGCACCGCTCCAGTCCGCCATCGCTACCGAGGCCTTCTGCAACACGTCAAATTTAGCCTGCTCTACCTGTGAGGTAGCAATACGCCGCGCGCCCTGAGCCTGCTCAACCTGGGCCGAAACGGCGCCCCCCTGATAGATTGGGGCATCAACGTTAAGTTGAATTTGATCGTCCCAGTAAGCGTTATTGTTGGACTGATAGCGGGTGCGCCCGCCCCTCAGGCTTAACGTGGGCCAGTGGCCGGACTTTGCTTTATCGACGGCATAATCCGAGGAGTTGCGCATGGCTTCAGCCGCTAATACCGCCGGGATAATCGAGTAGTCAATGTTGTCGAGCGGCTCCTGCTCCAGCGCCAGCTTCATCGGCAGCGGCTGGTATTGAGCGGCTTTCACTCCTGTCAGCACCACCAGCCGCGCTTTCGCGCTCTGTAAGGCGGCCTGATATTGTTCCAGCGTCGAGCGCATACCCGCTATCCTGGTTTGGGTTTGCAGCACGTCCGAGCTGGAGCTAAGCCCGGCGTCAGCACGCAGCTTCGCCATGTTGTTCACGGTTTGCAGCGCGGCAACGCCCTCGTCGGCGGCAGCAATCAGCGCCTGGTAGCGCTTGACCTCGATATACGTCTGGGCGGTTTTCTCCGCCACCTCGGTTAACGTTGCCATCAACTGGTAACGGTAGCTTTCCCGCTGGCTCTGCTGCTGGCTAATATTGCTGCTGGTTTTGCCGAAGTCATACACCAGCTGGGTAAGACTGAGACCGTACGCAGCCGAATTTTTTAATGAACCGCTGGAGTCAGTGGTGCTGGAGTGGCCGGTGCTGCCGCTAAGAGAAACCTGCGGGAACCATGCGCTCCGGGCCTGGTCGATTTGTGCCTGGCCGATGCCGAGCTGCGCGGCCTGCCGGGAAACCGCAGGATCTCTGTCCAGGGCAAACAAAATGCTCTCTCCGAGCGTCAGGCTGGTGGCTTGAGCAACGCCGGGGGCAGCGGCCCACTCCGGCGCAGGGGCGGCATTTCCACCCGCGCTGGCCCCGATACAAATAAGGGCGAAAATGACGCCTGACAGAGAATAAAAATGGGCCATAATCGCAAGATCCTTCTACTCAAAATAAATACAGAGATGCGGCAAAAGCTCCGCCTGCTGATTGGCGGATATGACTAAGCAGCCCAATAAATTGAGCGTATTAAATATATAAAAAGACAAAGATTTTATTATTGCGTGGCCGATTAATTTTCTTACCAGCACACCATCTGATTTCTTCAACTATCAATGAGTGTTTTTTCTTCGCACTTTCGCTTCCCATGAATAAATGAAACCCATAATCGAATAGCTATTTCCTTTAGGCTTCCGGCGATTTGAAAAAATAACCAACGAATTAAATATGACTTATTTTATTCAGCGGCGCAAATAACCAGGATGCTTTTTCCTACCGGTTTGTAAGAAAAATCCTACCAGATAAAAATTAACCTCACCAACGATTTTGTGTTAAAGACATGTTACGCAAAAGCAAAGTGGTGACAGTAACTTAGGAGAAAATGACAATATCTGCGCTAAAAACGAAAACGTCGAAGATCGATAATTCATAGAGTTAGCTTACATAAATTGATTTACATCAAATTTACATTTCGTATTAACAGACCGATAATATCAGGTTGCTCATTTTTGGTTGTTTTTTTATAGATGTTAATTTTTTGTTGATGCAAGGGTGTGCTGCGGTCGCCAGAACGCTTTTCAACGCCGCTGAATACCCCTCAGAGAAAGTCACTTCATGACCAAAATAGCGGTTTCTTGACAAAAAAACGCAAAAAAAAGCCGGGAGATCCCGGCCTGAAGGTAGCTACAGATTTCATTAGACTAATGGTCAAGACTGGTTAACAGTCTCCCCCGCAAGCGAGGGAGTTCAACACTAGCAGCGACAAATAATAACGGATAGTGATAAGACCCAAAATGTGTCGCTATTTAGTAGCGCACGCATACCGTTTTAGTTTCGGTATAGGCGTCCAGCCAGTCCGGGCCAAAATCACGCCCGGTTCCGGACAGCTTCATTCCGCCAAACGGCATGTTGGCGTCTATCAGCGTGTGGCTGTTAACCCACACCGTTCCGGCCTGGATGCGCCCGGTATACTGCATTGCGGCCTGTAAATTATTGGTCCAGAGACTGGCAGTCAGGCCGTATTCGCTATCATTGGCCTGGCGTAAAGCCTCTTGCGCATCCGCCACCCGAACAAGATTGACAACCGGGCCAAAGACTTCTTCACGAGTGAGTTTCAGGCTGGCGGAAGGATTCACGACCAGCGTAGGCGCAATGTAAAAACCGTCGCCTTGCGGCCCCGAGTTACCGCTGATAATTTCAGCTCGCTGCTGTTGCGCATCCGCCAGATAGCCCGCTACTTTCTGCTGCTGAGCTTTAGAAACCAGCGGGTTAATGTGCGCCTGAGGATCCAGGCCCGCACCAACCTGTAACGATTTCACCGCCTGCTCAAAACCGCTAACCAAAGTATCAAACAGCGGCGCTTCAATATAAATTCGCGAGCTGGCGGCACATACCTGCCCCTGGTTCAGGAAGCTTCCGGCCATCAGGCCTTCAATAACCATTGCCGGGTCGGCGTCTTTCAGCACGATGGCCGGGTTTTTACCGCCCAGCTCCAGCGTGACCCTGGTCAGACGGTCAGCCGCCGCTCTGGCAATGCCTTTTCCGGTGGCCGTCGAGCCGGTAAAGCTAACCTTAGCCACAAGAGGATGTTCGGTCAGCGCTTTGCCACAGCCTGCTCCGCTGCCGGTTACTACATTAAACATGCCATCCGGCACGCCCGCCTCGCTCGCCAGTTCCGCCATGCGAAGCAACGTCAGCGGCGTTGTCTCTGAAGGTTTCACCACGATGGAACAGCCGGCGGCGAGTGCGGGCATGACTTTCCACATACCTATCAACAGCGGAAAGTTCCACGGCACGATACCGGCTACCACGCCAATTGGTTCTTTGCGTGTCCAGGCCTGGTAACGCGCCCCTTCCGGCATCGGGATCGATACATCCAGCGTCTGGCCGCTAATTTTAGTGGTCAGGCCTGCGGTGTAACGCATCCAGTTCAAAGTGCATCCCACTTCAAAAGCGCGGGAAATATTGATCGACTTACCCTGCTCCAGAGTTTCCAGCTGCGCCAGCTCTTCCGTATTCTGCTCAAGCAAATCGGCAAAACGCAGTAAGATCCTTTCCCGCCCGGCGGGCAGCATATTTGCCCAAACGCCGCCGCTGAATGCGCGCCAGGCAGAGGTTACCGCTCGATCGACATCCTCTGCGCTGGCATCGGCGCTGCTGGATATTTGTTGCCCGTCCGCCGGGTTGTAAACCGCCAGCCGGGAGGCGCTGTCGGACTCCTGCCAGCGGCCATCAATGTAAAGCCCATGAGAACGCTGAAGAAACTGGCGCACATTGCCCAGCACGCTTACCGTTTCTTGCTCAGACATAGCATCTCCTTATCAAAGTCATTATCGGGTAGCACCTCTTCATTCTAGGCGTTATGTTGAATTCCGGGTTTGCTGCGGCTGACATTCGCTTTGCTGGCTGTGACACGCTACACAAATACAAATCATGCTGCTTTTTTTGAATCACGTTTACCTATAGTTATTGGCGTCGGGCGACGAAAGGTGGGGGATGTATGGCACAAGAGCAATACAACGAGCGATTCGAAAAATGGCTGGATCAGGTTAATCGTGCATGCGGGCGCTTTGCCGGTGCGGCGCTGAAAAGTGAATTTCACGGCAGCCTGAGCGAGCAGCAGATGCATGCCATGAAGCTTAGCGTCGTGGAGATAAGCCAGGCCAGCCTGGTGAGAACCCGGCGCGAGGTTTCACAAAGCAACGACGCCTGGTTTTATACCGTATTTCAGCTGGCCGGAGAGGCCGTAATGGAGCAAGGCGACAGCCAGGCCGTGCTACGAGGCGGCGACATCACGCTTATCGACGCCTCTCAGCCCAGTCGTTTTACTTATACCAGCGGCGCAAAACAGGTCTCTCTGCTGCTGCCCCGCCACCTGCTTGAACAGAACCTGCGTTTCGGTGACATTCCCTGCGCGCAAAGGCTGGCGGCGGAATTACCGATGGTGCGGCTTAGCCATAGCCTGCTGCGCGAAAGCATGGGGAGCAACTCTCTTAGCAATAATGAGAGTGAAGCTATGCTGGAAGCGATTACCTGCATGCTTACCCCTGCGCTTATCAACCGCAGCCTTCCTCACTCCAGGCGCGACCGCCATCTGCAAAAAGTCATGTCGCTGATTGATGAGCATATTCAGTCCGAAACGCTGCGCCCGGAATGGATTGCCAGCGAATCCGGCATGTCGGTACGCAGCCTCTACCGCCTGTTCGCAGATAAAGGGCTGGTAGTCGCTCAATATATTAAAAATCGCCGTCTTGACCTGTGCGCCCAGGCGCTGCGCACCGCCGGGCAAAGCGAGAAACTCGCGGGGATTGCTTACAGCTGGGGATTTGCCGATCACAGCCATTTTTCAACGGCTTTTAAAGGAAGGTTTGGGCTTTCGCCGGGGAAATATAGGAAGCGTTTTCAGGCCGCCTGAAAAGAGCCCTCTCACCCTGAGCCTTCCTGAAAGAAGGCCGGGGGTGAGAGTAAAATACCAAAACTACTTCTTCATCCACTGGCCGTTCAGACCACGCACATACTCACCGACCGGCGCACGATCGACCAGTTTCTGCCCGGCAAGCCGCGCCACTTCGTTGATCGAAATATTATTGGTGTCCGCCAGCTGCTGGTAATGCTGGGCGCGGGCATCATTGATGCTTTTTACCAGCGCCAGGGTTTCCTGGTCCTGTTTTATCGGCGCAATATAGCCGCTTAGCGTTTCGCCGACCCGCCCCTGTTCACGAGCTTCATTCAATGTCAGAGCCATTGCCGACGCGCTGAACAACAAGGCCAGCGCCAGCGCCCCTTTAAGAATAGATTTCATCCCCGTTCCCCTCATCAGAACAGATCGCTGCGGCTTTTGAGCAGGCTTTCGACATCTTTATCCACTTTGATATGGATCTCATGCTCAATTTTGACATTCATATTGATGGTGATTGGCTCTTTCGGCGCCGCTACCTCGATTCGCGGCGTGCAGCCCGCCAGCATCATGGCGCAGGGTGCCAGCAGCGCGGCGGTTAATATTTTCATTGTCTGTCCTCACAGGCTTCGCCGGGTTGGGTACAGCGCGCTGACGGCAGCGCGGCATTCTCTTCCAGCCAGGTTTGTAAATTATCGCCAAAGCGCAGGCTGCGCCACAGGGTAAACAGGTTTTCCTCATGGGTATAGTTGAGATTGACGGTATTTGTTTTCCCCTCGACGTGGCTGATGCCGGTCACGCTGGAGCGCATTTTCACTATGCCGAGATTATCAAGACTGATTTGGGTCCAGGAGCGGGAAATTTCCATATAGCGCAGCCAGTTAATTGCCGCCCCCGCAGCCATATTATTATCGACGATGGCGTCGGCCATATCCTTATCCATGCGGAAGGTCATCGGCCCGGGGTTTGTCAGCCAGCCGTCTTTGATTATCCACTGCGGATGGTTAAGCCACAGCGGCAGCGCGCCGTTGAAGCGCCCGGACATGGTGAACTGTTTCGGGCTAATCGCGCTGATGAGTTCGCTCGATGAGAGATTTTGCAGGCGCAGCAGCGCCGCATCATGCTGCGGCATACGCAACTGCTGCATGGATATCTTGCCGCCCAGCACATCGGCATTCACGTTGCTTAGCAGCAGAGGCTGACGTTCGCTCCACGGATACCAGCCTTCAAGATCGGCAGTAATATTTTGCGTCGCAATCTGGTTACGCACTTCTGCGATGCGCAGAGTGACCGGCCCACGGGTGCCGAGATGCCAGGTGGCGTCGCTGAAGCGGAACGGCAACACAAAGTCTACGCCGTTGATTTGGTTATCCGGCATCCAGACGCTGCCGTTTTTTACCACGCCGTGGCCGCCTGCCTCGAAGCCCTGCCCGGCGGCGGCCGAGAAAGCAACCTGAGCGTAGAGCGCGCCGCCCTTCAAATCCATTTTCCAGTCCGCCGGGAGCAGCGGCTGGAACACGGTCAGCACCTGCTTTGGCCACCATGCATTACCGCGCAGGCGCTCGCCATCCCAGCGCCCCACCACCCGTACCGGGCCAATAGCACCCGCATGGAGATCGCCTTTGTACAGGAAGGAAGTTGGGTTTTGGCCGCTGACGCTAAACTTGAGCGTTGAAGGGGGCAAGGCGCTGCCGCCGCTGAAGGTGGCTGCTCCGGCATCCAGCGAAAAGTCACCGCTAAAGGTTTCTTTTTTTTCGTTACGCTCCCAGCGCAGCGGTTTTTCCAGCACCAGGCGCGGCTTGGCTATCAGCATCGAGCCGTATTCCAGTTTGTCGAATCCGGTTGAGAGCGAACTAAGCTCTATTGCGCTGTCGCGCCATTCGCCAAGGCCCCTGACGTCCCACTTAGCCTGCATCGGCGTGAAACTGCCCTTGCCCCAGTAGCGCCACTGCCACAGCCCGGCGTCCGGCAGGAAGTCGTTAGCTTTGCCGTCAAGATGCAGTTCAACGGAGCCCATTTCGTTATCGTGAGCGCGCAGAATTGCCTGCAAACGACCATCTACGCCTTTACCCGAGACGCGCACGCCGGCCAGCGGCCAGCGCACATCATCTATATTCAGGGTTTCAATCAGCCGCCCGCGTGAACGCAGCAGCGCGCCGGGGCGGAACAGTAAAGCCGGGTCGGTAAGCGCCCCGGTCAGCTCGCCGGGCAGCACCGCGTAAAAAATCAGCTGATCCTGTTTGGCTTCGCCGGTTAGCTGAAACGGTAAGGCGCTGTCGGTCATGCTGAGCTTGCCCGGCCCGATGTTCAGCACGGCGTTACCCTTCCCGGCTTCGCCCTGGGTCACCACGTTCATTCGCCCGGTGAAAACAGCGTTATCCAGCCCCTGCTGCCAGTCTTCCACCTTCAGCGCCAGGCCGCCGCGCAGAGGGAAACCGGCGTAGGGCCAGTTCCACTCGCCGCCGTTAATCTCCAGCATTTTCTCGCTAAGACTCCACGGAACCGAAAGCAACATCTCGTCTGAGGCGGCTTTTCTGACCGCTAACGTACCCGAGCTGGCATGCCAGTTCAGCATCACGTCAAGCTTGTCCGGCTCCTGCGGAATTTGTACCTGAGTCGCAACCTGGCCATCGGTCGGCAGGCCGTCGGGAACCAGAGGCAGGGTTAACTCGCCCACTAATTCCAGCGGTGGAAGACCTTCGAATGCGCCAACCTTCAGCTCGCCTATCCGCAGGATCTGCCCTTTAAGGGTCGCGGCAACGGTCAGCAGTTTGCCCTGGTAATCCAGGTGCTGTTGCTCCGGCGTCAGCGACAGGCGCAGCGCCCCCGAATACTGCTGCCACGGAGTCACGTTGAGCTTATCGATAGTCAACCAGGTGTTGGGCAGCATTTTCTGCCATTCTTCAAGGGTACGCGGTGCGGCGGACGAGGCATCATCCTGCGGGATTTTGCTGATACAGTCCGGGTTCAGATTGAGCTCTGCAACCTGCAGGCGCCAGCGGCTTGGGTGGCTGAGGGTGGCATCCCTGAGATTGGCAAGTTCGCACTCACCCGCCAGATAACGGAGATCGGGAATAACAATTGCGCCGTTATGCAGGCGCGGGCTGGCTTCCATCGCGATGCGCGTTCCCTGCGGCAGCCAGATACCGGCAAGCGTCGGCAGCCAGTGAGCGAGCGTCAGCAGCAGCGAAAGCGGCAGTAAAATCAGCGCCAGCAGCAGCGCAAGGGCGGCTTTGTATTTACCCTTCATGGGTGGTTAATATCCTGATTCAGCGACAATTTAAGCCGAAATATGTCATTATTCTGGCACGATTATGGCCGGACGTGAAGGCGGCGACAGCATTAAGCTTAGCTTGCCCGGAAAGTGTAATAGTCACCCGGCGTTAAAATTTCTTTTAAGAAATTGTATGATTATTTTAAGCATGGTAATTTTGGAACCAACCCTTTCTGGAGATAAGTCTTATGAAACTTGCGGTTTATAGCACAAAACAGTACGACAAAAAGTATCTGGAGCAGGTTAACCAGGAGTATGGCTTTGATCTTGAATTTTTTGACTTCCTGCTGAGCGAGAAAACTGCCAAAAACGCCAACGGCTGCGACGGAGTCTGCATCTTCGTTAATGATGATGGTAGTCGCCCGGTACTCGAAGAGCTAAAAAAACACGGTGTTAAATTTATCGCTCTGCGCTGCGCCGGTTTTAATAACGTGGATTTGGAAGCGGCAAAAGAGCTCGGCATGCCGGTAGTCCGCGTACCTGCTTATTCGCCTGAAGCCGTCGCCGAACACGCCGTGGGCATGATGATGTGCCTTAACCGTCGCATTCACCGTGCCTACCAGCGCACCCGCGATGCCAACTTCTCGCTCGAAGGGCTGACCGGTTTTACCATGCACGGCAAAACCGCTGGCGTCATCGGCACCGGCAAAATCGGCGTTGCGGCGCTAAGAATTCTGAAAGGGTTTGGCCTGCGCCTGCTGGCGTTCGATCCGTACCCAAGCGCGGCTGCTCTGGATCTAGGCGTGGAATATGTTGACCTGGAAACGCTGTTCGCCCAGTCAGACATTATTTCCCTGCACTGCCCGCTGACGCCGGAAAACTATCACCTGCTGAACCAGAGCGCCTTCGACCAGATGAAAAACGGCGTGATGATCATCAACACCAGCCGCGGCGGCCTGATTGATTCCCAGGCGGCCATCGACGCGCTCAAGCATCAGAAAATTGGCGCGCTGGGGATGGACGTTTACGAAAATGAACGCGATCTGTTCTTTGAAGATAAGTCCAACGACGTGATTCAGGACGACATTTTCCGCCGCCTCTCCGCCTGCCACAACGTGCTGTTTACCGGACATCAGGCGTTTTTAACCGCGGAGGCGTTAACCAGCATCTCCGAAACCACGCTCGAGAACCTGCGCCAGCTTGAAAAAGGCGAAGCCTGCCCCAACCAGCTGAACTGATTTGCCGCCCTCTTCACGCCGGAGAGGGCTTTTTAAGATTATCCTTACTGCTTCATGCGCCACATCCTGCGAAAGTGGCGCCCTTTCATTGATGACACATAAACCTTAGGGAGAAGAGATGAAAAAGTTTGCTTCACTTATGCTGGCAAGCGTTGTTCTGGCGGGCTGTGCCCAATCAGCCGATAAAGGCTCCGTAACCGCGCAGGACTTGCAGCACCACCGTTTTGTGCTGCAAAGCGTTGACGGCAAGCCTCTGGATGTGAAAAACAGCAAGCGCGCACCCGAGCTGAGCTTTGGTGAGAACATGCATATTTCAGGCGCGATGTGTAACCGCTTTATGGGTCAGGCAACGCTTGAGGGCGACACGCTGAAGGCGAAGGGTCTGGGGATGACCATGATGCTGTGCGTAGAGCCGCAGCTTAACGATCTGGATCACCGCATCAACGACATGCTCACTGCCGGAGCAAAAGTTACGCTGGAAAATCAGCAACTGGTGCTGAAAAGCGGCCAACATACGCTGACGTACAAACTGGCCGATCTGGTTAACTAATCAGTAGCTGCCACAGGTGCCGGCGGCGAGCGAGTTCTCATTACAACGCTTGCCGTTTGGCATGGCACACATGCCCATCGCACTGCCGTCCAGCTGACGCGCAACGCTCATCGTCCCGCCGATCATCGCACAATTCGCTTCGCCCTGGCTCGACATCGCTGCCCTCAGGCCCGGTGGAACATGGGCCGCAGTGGCCTGTTGCGGGGGTTCATTACTGCAAGCTGATAATAATAGTGCGGCACAACCGGCTAAAAACGCAGCGCGCATGGCTTCTCTCTCCTGGCTGAATATGCAAAACCTTTGCATAATGGCGCATGGTTACCGCTGCGTCGAGGGCATAAAGCAATAAAATGTGTTGCTTTTTGTGGTGTCGATCACCTTTTAAAACAAAACATCAGAGTTTTCTTAGCGCCCCGCCTTTTTATCTCGCTAAATCAAGCACGCCATCACTCCCGGTCAACCAGCAATAACGTGCCGTGACTACCGGGCAAAACGCGGTGTTCAGCTCCGGCCGGAATAAGATAAAAATCCCCGGACTTAAGCCTGATGGTTTCTCTCCCGACCTGGAGATCCATCTCGCCTTCAATCACCACCAGAAGCTCGTCAAACCCCGCATGGGACTCAACCGGAATGCCTTCCCCACCCATTTTGATAAGCTTAATGTTGGCGCCGCCGATTTTCCCCAGCACCTGCGACTTCCAGATATCCGGTAGTTCAAACGCCATCTGTGTTAACGATCCGCTATTCATGCCGTCTCCTTGTAGGGTAAGCCCCTATCCTCACCGCACTTTTCCCGTCGGCCAAATTCTTAATAACCATAAGATATTCACGAACTATTGCGCGGGGTAACGCAGTCGTTAACGATGGATCAATTTGTGCACTCCTGGCCCGAACAACTTCAAGGGGCCAGGTGGACGTACTATAATTGAGGGATTAATTATTACGGGACTCGGGGTTAGCAGGCGGGTCCCTTTATTTTGCGCAATGTAAAGGTGTCTTATGATCACTATCGACGGCAACGGTGCAGTCGCCTCCGTGGCGTTTCGTGCCAGCGAAGTTATTGCCATCTACCCTATCACCCCCAGTTCGACGATGGCCGAGCAGGCCGATGCCTGGTCCGGTGACGGCAGGAAAAACGTCTGGGGCGACACGCCTCGCGTGGTAGAAATGCAGTCCGAAGCGGGTGCGATTGGCGCCGTCCACGGCGCGCTGCAAACGGGTGCCCTTTCTACTTCGTTTACATCATCTCAGGGTTTGCTGCTGATGATCCCAACGCTGTACAAACTGGCCGGTCAGCTGACCCCGTTTGTGCTGCACGTTGCCGCCCGCACCGTAGCCACCCACGCGCTGTCGATTTTTGGCGATCATTCCGACGTGATGGCCGTGCGCCAGACAGGCTGCGCCATGCTCTGCGCCAGCAGCGTGCAGGAGGCACAGGACTTCGCGCTGATTTCGCATATTGCCACCCTGAAGAGCCGCGTGCCGTTTATTCACTTTTTCGACGGCTTCCGCACCTCGCACGAAATCAACAAAATCGTGCCGCTGGCGGACGACACTATCCGCAGCCTGCTGCCGCAGAAAGAGATCGATGAGCACCGTGCTCGCGCTCTGAACCCTGAGCACCCGGTTATCCGTGGGACCTCGGCAAACCCGGACACTTACTTCCAGTCCCGCGAGGCCACTAACCCCTGGTACAACGCCGTTTACGCCCACGTTGAGCAGGCGATGAACGATTTTGCCGCTACCACCGGGCGCAGCTATCGTCCGTTTGAGTATTACGGGCACCCCGAAGCCGAGCGTGTGATTATCGTTATGGGTTCTGCGGTAGGGACTTGCGAAGAAGTCGTGGATGAGTTGCTGACTCGCGGCGAGAAAGTGGGCGTGCTGAAAGTCCGCCTGTTCCGCCCATTCTCAGCCGAGCATTTGCTGGAACTGCTGCCGCAAACCGCCAGCCGGGTAGCCGTTCTGGACCGCACTAAAGAGCCGGGCGCGCTGGCCGAGCCGCTTTATCTCGACGTGATGACAGCCCTGGCCGAGTCCGTCAGCCGCGGCGACCGCGAAACATTGCCTCGCGTGATTGGTGGCCGCTATGGCCTGTCATCTAAAGAGTTCGGCCCGGAATGCGTGCTCGCCGTCTTTAACGAACTGAGCGAAGACAAACCTCGCCCTCGTTTCACCGTCGGTATTTATGACGACGTTACAAACCTGTCGCTGCCGTTAGGGCAAAACACCCTGCCCAACCGCGCTAAGCTTGAAGCCCTGTTCTACGGCCTCGGCAGCGACGGTAGCGTTTCGGCAACCAAAAACAACATCAAGATTATCGGCAACTCGACGCCGTGGTTTACCCAGGGCTATTTCGTTTACGACTCCAAAAAAGCCGGTGGCCTGACGGTTTCACACCTGCGCGTAAGCGAGCAGCCGATAAATTCCACTTACCTGATTGAGAAAGCGGATTTCGTCGGCTGCCACCAGCTGCAATTTATCGACAAGTATCAAATGGCGGAGCGCCTGAAGCCCGGCGGCATTTTCCTGCTTAACACGCCGTACGCCGCCGATGAAGTCTGGAGCCGTCTGCCGCAGGAAGTGCAGGCGGTGCTTAACCAGAAGCAGGCGCGTTTATACGTGATTAACGCGGCGAAAATCGCCCGTGAATGCCATCTGGGCGCGCGCATCAATACCGTTATGCAAATGGCCTTCTTCCACCTGACGCAGATCCTGCCGGGCGATACCGCACTTGCCGAATTGCAGGGCGCGATTGCCAAAAGCTACAGCAGCAAAGGCACGGAAATAGTCGAACGTAACTGGCAGGCGCTGGCGCTGGCGCGCGACTCCCTCGCCGAAGTACCGCTGCAGGCCGTTAACCCGGACAGCGCAATGCGCCCTCCTGTGGTTTCCGACGCCGCACCTGATTTTGTTAAAACCGTCACCGCTGCCATGCTGGCCGGCCTGGGCGATGCCCTGCCGGTTTCTGCTCTGCCGCCGGATGGCACCTGGCCGATGGGCACCACCCGGTGGGAGAAACGCAATATTGCGGAAGAGATCCCAATCTGGAAACCGGATCTTTGCACCCAGTGTAACCACTGCGTTGCCGCCTGCCCGCATTCGGCCATCCGCGCCAAGGTGGTTCAGCCCGACGCGATGGAAAACGCGCCGGAAGCCCTACAGTCGCTGGATGTAAAATCTCGCGATATGCGAGGCCAGAAATATGTGTTGCAGGTTGCGCCGGAAGACTGCACCGGCTGTAACCTGTGCGTGGAAGTCTGCCCGGCTAAAGATCGCCAGAACCCGGAAATCAAGGCCATCAATATGCTGTCCCGCCTTGAGCACGTTGAAGAAGAGAAAGAGAATTACGACTTCTTCCTCAACCTTCCGGAAATCGACCGTTCCAGCCTGGAGCGCATCGATATTCGTACTTCTCAGCTGCTGACGCCGCTGTTTGAATACTCCGGCGCCTGCTCCGGCTGCGGCGAAACGCCTTATATCAAGATCCTCACCCAGCTGTACGGCGACCGCATGCTTATCGCTAATGCCACCGGCTGTTCGTCTATTTACGGGGGCAACCTGCCGTCTACGCCGTACACCACGGACGCCAATGGCCGCGGCCCGGCCTGGGCTAACTCGCTGTTTGAAGATAACGCCGAGTTCGGGCTTGGTTTCCGCCTGACCGTGGACCAGCACCGCGCTCGCGTAATGCGCCTGCTGGGCCAATTTGCCGACAAACTACCGGCAGAGCTGAACGAGCAGCTGCACGCTGAGGCAACGCCGGAAGTTCGCCGCGAGCAGGTTGCCGAGCTGCGTAAACACCTGGCTAATGTTGACGATGCGGATGCTCGTCAGCTGATGACCGACGCCGATGCGCTGGTGGATAAATCCATCTGGCTGATTGGCGGCGACGGCTGGGCCTACGACATCGGCTTTGGCGGCCTTGACCATGTGCTGAGCCTGACCGAGAACGTCAACATTCTGGTGCTGGATACTCAATGTTATTCCAACACCGGCGGCCAGGCCTCTAAAGCCACGCCGCTTGGGGCAGTAACCAAGTTTGGCGAACACGGCAAACGCAAAGCGCGTAAAGATTTGGGCGTCAGCATGATGATGTACGGCCATGTCTACGTCGCACAGATTTCCCTGGGCGCACAGCTGAACCAGACGATAAAAGCGATTCAGGAAGCGGAAGCTTACCCTGGCCCGTCGCTGATCATCGCCTACAGCCCTTGCGAAGAGCACGGCTACGATCTGGCCCTGAGCCACGATCAGATGCGCCAGCTCACGGCGACCGGCTTCTGGCCGCTGTACCGCTTCGACCCGCGCCGTGCAGATGAAGGCAAACTGCCGCTGGCGCTGGACTCTCGTCCGCCGTCGGACGCGCTGGCAGATACGTTGATGAAAGAGCAGCGTTTCCGCCGCCTGAACGCACAGCAGCCAGAAGTTGCCGAACAACTATGGAAGGATGCCGCAGCTGATTTGCAGAAGCGTTATGATTTCCTGGCGCAGTTGGCGGGCAAAGCGGAGATAGTTAGCGAGTAATTGGGGAATGACCCTCACCCCCGTGGGGTGAGGGGAAAACTGATTTACTTCAGCAGGCGAACCTTCACGGATTTACCCTTGATTTTGCCCTGCTGGAGCTGCTTCCACGCGTGACGCGCCACGGACTGGCGCACCGCCACGTAGACATGAACAGGATGCACGTCGATTTTACCGATATCCGCCCCTTCCAGCCCCATTTCCCCGGTTAATGCCCCCAGAATATCACCCGGACGCATTTTGGCTTTTTTACCACCGTCGATGCACAGGGTCGCCATTTCGGCCTCAAGAGGTTTAACCGAAACGCCGGACGGCACCTGCTGCCAGTTCAGGGACAGGTTGAGCATTTCGGCAAGCACGCCTGCACGCTGGGCTTCTTCCGGCGCGCAGAAACTGATAGCCAGCCCGCTCTGACCGGCACGCGCTGTACGACCGATGCGGTGAACGTGAACTTCCGGGTCCCAGGAGAGTTCGTAGTTAATCACCATTTCAAGTGCTTTGATATCGAGGCCACGGGCGGCAACGTCGGTAGCTACCAGCACGCGGCTGCTGCCGTTAGCAAAACGTACCAGCGTCTGGTCACGGTCGCGCTGTTCCATATCGCCATGCAGCGCAAGCGCGCTTTGGTTACGCTCATTCAATGCATCGCAAACGGCCTGGCAATCTTTTTTGGTATTACAGAACACCACGCAGGAAGCAGGCTGGTGCTTGCTCAGCAGCGCCAACAGCAGGCCAACTTTACCGCCGCGGGAAACTTCATAGAACTGCTGCTCAACGGCAGGAAGTTCGTCCACGGTGTCAATTTCAATGGTCAGCGGGTCACGCTGCACGCGTCGGCTGATGGCCGCAATCGCGGTTGGCCATGTTGCGGAGAAGAGCAATGTCTGGCGCTTTTCAGGCGCATGGGCGATAACTTCATCGATAGCATCGGCAAAGCCCATATCAAGCATGCGGTCAGCTTCATCCAGCACCAGCGTTTGCAGAGCATCCAGGCGGACTGTCTCTTTTTTGAGGTGATCCAGCAGGCGGCCGGGCGTTGCCACAATAATATGCGGGGCGTGTTGCAGGGAGTCACGCTGGACGCCAAACGGCTGGCCGCCGCACAGCGTCAGAATTTTAATATTCGGCATATAACGAGCCAGACGGCGCAGTTCTTTTGCCACCTGGTCGGCCAGTTCACGCGTTGGGCACAGCACCAGCGACTGGGTTAAGAACTGGCTGGCGTCGATGTGCTGCAACAGGCCGAGGCCAAAAGCTGCGGTTTTACCGCTGCCGGTTTTTGCCTGAGCGCGGACGTCTTTTCCGGCAAGAATAGCGGGCAAAGCCGCGGCCTGAACGGGCGTCATTTCGTGATACCCCAGTTCGCTAAGGTTGGCGAGTTGTGCTTCAGGTAAAGCGTTCAGTGCGGAAAAAGCGGTCACAATGGTCATCTCTTAATAATAACGGGCAGGCGCGTATGCTAGCAGATTCGCGGGCTTCAGGCGTCAGTTTATCAATTTTGCTGCTTTAACGGACAAATCAATAAAAATGGCCCTTTCTTCTGCTTCTGCGGGTCTGCCGGCAATAAAGGTTTAAAGATTGATCCCAAACAGAAATTCGGCTAAAGAAATGATTATTATGCTGTGCTTTGCACCTTAAGCTAAATCAACAAGGTATTTCCCGGTAAAAGATAAGGAATCAGAATGTTCGAGGATAATGACTATAAGCTTTACGTTATCGTCAACCGTAACGCCGAGATTAGCGTGCAGATGAATGCCGTTGGCCACCTTTGCGGCGGGATTATGCTAAAAGCCGAAGAGCCGAAATTTCATGATTACCTCAACCAGGATAGCGGCTTAAGCGCCTATATGAACCACTATCCGGTTGTGGTGTTGCAGTCCAAAAACAGCAGCCAGCTGGCTACCGCGCTTGAAAAATGCAAAGAGGAAGGCGTGCTGTATAACTTCTTCACCACGACTATGCTGTCCCACTCCTCTGAACAGCAGATTAAAGATACGCTTGAAGCGCCCTTCGCCGGGCTGGACTTCGTGGCCATCGCCCTGTACGGCGAGACGGAAAAACTGAAGCCGGTGACTAAAAAATTCTCAGTGTTTAAAGGCTAATCGCCAGGGTAATAATGCGCCGTGTTATTACCCTGCCCTTACTACCACTCATCTCCCGCGTAGAGGCTGAGAATGTCATCCTCAAACCAGCAGCCTACTTTGTAATACATTGCGCAGCCGATCAAAAAGCTGGCGATAAGTATCAATGCCGTCAAAAATCCTTTCACTTCGTAACACTCTCCAGTAGGTCTCGCGGTGATATTGACAGGGCGGGCAAAAAAAAGTTCCGCGATGTTACTATCTCACACAGCCGGGGCATCTTGCGGGGAAGACCAGACCGTTAGTATCGGCCCGGCTCCCTGAGACTTTATGGATAACGGGATAGCCCGTTAGTCAGGAATATTTTTAGATTTAAAACAGCATAGCGTGATGACAAGGATCACCGGCGCCCAGAATAAAACAACGCTCAGCGTCAGATTAATGTACACATAGGCAGACGGCGATGCGTAGTTGATGGCAATCACGCTAAGCAGCCGGTTTAACAGCGGTAACAGATACGCAATCCCAAACCACCAGCCGGTGCGACCAATATCATGAATTCTCCTGATCCCAACAGCCAGCGTCGGAAGCAGCAGCACGAGCGACATCACGGCGTAAATCAGGCCGATATAAAACATCGGCGGCTCCTGCTGAGCCAGGCCCGCGCGGATGCCGATAACTACTGGCGTTAACAGCAACACCGCATAATTGATGCCAACAAACGCCCAGAACTCTTTCCTTGTTGCTCGCCCTTTAAAAACGAGTCCTTTTTTCCATCCCTGCAAATAACTTGCCCAAAATCCCATATCTATTCCTTGTTATATCCTTGCGTTAAGCGCGCATGAAACGCTGGTTATCAGCGGCTGTCAAGCTACCCGATCTGTTAGCAAAAGCCGCCTTGCTACTGGAGTAAAACCACAAAAGCCCTCCGGTGTACTGAAAATGAGCATAATGATATGTTCAACTGCGGAACAGGTACTCTACAAAAGGACTCGTGATGAAACAGTCAGAGATTGAGGATTTACTCAGCAAGCTGGAAGCGCCGCACGACGAGGCAGCGCTAAGCTGGGTGGCAAAACAGAATCAACGCACGACGGAAATATTCGCCCGTGGTGAGCGTTTCGAGAAAATGCAGCACGCTATTTTGCAGGCGCTGGACGACAAAACGAATATCCCGTGGGGGAGTCATTACCGCGAGATGGTCTACAACTTCAGGCAGGATGACGAACACCCTCGCGGCATCTGGCGACGCACCACAGAAACCTCGTACCGGACGCCAAACCCGGAATGGGAAACGCTACTGGATATCGACCGCCTGAATGATGTAGAAGGCAAAAACTGGAGCTACCACGGCGCGGACCTGCTCTTCCCGGATTATTCGCGGGCGCTGGTCTTCTTATCAAGCGGCGGCGATGCCTGCGAGATTCGTGAATTCGATCTGGTGAATAAAGTCTTTATCCGCGACGGTTTCTATCTGCCGGAAAGTAAAAGCTCGGTAAGCTGGCTTGATGAAAATACGCTGCTGCTGGCGCTGGACGCGGGCGGCGACACGCTCACCACCTCAGGCTATCCACGCTGCGTTTACCGCTGGATTCGGGGAACCTCACCGCAGCAGGCCGGGCTGATTTACGCCGGTGAAGCAACGGATATGATGGTTTCAGCCTGGCACGACGCTACGCCAGGCTTTGAAAGAGACCTGGTGTACTGTCGCCAGGATTTTTACCACGGTAAGACCTGGCTACTGAGCGGCCAGAACGAACTGGCGCTAATCGACATCCCGGATGATGCTTCATGCCGGTTCTTTAAAGACTGGCTGCTGCTCACGCTGAACTCAGACTGGCTTATTCAGGATAAAACTTGGCCCGCCGGATCTTTACTGGCTATTGATTTCGCGACCTTCCAGCGTGGCGGGCGTGAATTCATTACTCTGTTCACGCCAAACTCCCGAACCAGCCTGCTGGGTTTCAGCACGACCCGCGATTATCTCCTGCTTAACCTCACTCAGGATGCGGTAGAAAAAGTCGAAATCATGAAAATTGAGGGTGGTCAGCCGCAAAGCTTGAAGATCCTGGCTCTGCCTGATTTTACTAACGTTTCGGCCGGCGGTATTGATCGCGAAAGCAACCGCTACCTGATGGTCAGCCACGGTTTCCTTCAACCTTACAGCCTCAGTTATGGGGATCTGGACGACGACTCTCTTGCCCTTGTAAAACAAGACCCGGCCTGTTTTGAGGGACGTGAGTTTGAAGTCACCCAGCACTTTACCCTGTCGCCGGACGGCGCGCGCGTCCCCTATTTTCAGATAGCGGCCAAAGATCTGGCACTTTCAGGCGATAACCCAACGCTGCTGTACGGCTACGGCGGGTTCGAGGTTTCATTAACGCCCGATTATTTAGGCCCCAAAGGCGCTACCTGGCTGCAAAAAGGCGGCGTTTACGTTGTCGCCAATATTCGTGGCGGCGGTGAATACGGGCCAGCCTGGCACCAGGCCGCCTTAAAGCAACATCGCCACCGAGCCTATGAAGATTTTGCGGCCGTTGCTGATGATTTAATCGCTCGTAAAGTCACTAACCCGGCAAGTCTGGCGGCTCAGGGCGGCAGCAACGGCGGACTGTTGATTGGCAATATGCTGACCGACTACCCCGAGCTGTTTGGTGCTCTGGTGTGCGAAGTCCCGCTGCTGGACATGCTCAACTACCATCGCTGGCTGGCGGGCGCTTCGTGGATTGCCGAGTATGGCGACCCGGAGATCGCCGAAGAGCGTCAGTGGCTGCTGAATTACTCTCCGTTTGACAAAGTTAGTGCCGAAAAACAGTACCCGCCGACGCTATTTACCACCGGTACGCAGGACGACCGAGTAAGCCCGGCGCATGCACGCAAAATGGTGGCGCGTATGCAGCAGCAGGGTCACGAGGATGTCTGGCTGTACGAGGAAACTGAAGCGGGCCACGGCAGCGCGCCGGAGAATAGCCAACGGGCTTTTCACCAGGCAATGGTTGAAGAGTTTTTGTGGCAGATGTTGACCGGGCGCTAAGCGCCCAAGGTAAGGCTGCCTGCTGGCGCTAACTGCAAGACTATTAGATATGCTAATGGATTAGCATATCTTTTAATTTTTATTTATCAGCCAAACGCTATTTAATCGGCGTCTTAACCCCCTCGACGGAGAAAGAAAAATGGCTGGTGAGAATAACCTCGAAATCCTGCTTAAAAACGCATCCCCGGAACTTAACCCCGGCCGGTATGTGTTTTGCACGCTGGCAGTCCCTTCTGCAGAAATTAAAGACGCGGCTATCGTCATCATTCGGGAAGCCGAAGGCGTCACGCTGGTTCTTCCTGAAGACGTGGCCGGTCAACATGCTTTGCGCTATGACTATGTCGCCAGCTGGATAACCCTGAAAATCCACTCTTCCCTTGCAGCCGTTGGCCTCACTGCCGCCTTTTCCCGCGTGCTTGCGAATAAAGGGATCAGCTGTAACGTGGTCGCGGGCTATTACCACGACCATATTTTCGTCGCCTGCGAAGACACGGCCTCTGCTCTTACCACGCTGTCTTCACTTTCGTCAGCCGCATAACGCCCCCTGCAGTTGGTAGAAAGCCTCGGTATTGCCGGCCCCGCTGTAAATCCTGCTGGCATTTGGTGCCGCAATCCGTACCATACACGCCAGCATTACACACCTCGCGTGTTGGATTCAGAGCCAGAGACTTTCATTACCAGCTAAAAATCCGAATATGACACAGTAATTCACCCAACATACTGAAATTAAATAAAATATTAACTAGTTAGAATCCTGCCACTCCTCCGCCAGCCTCCGCTAACTTACTCAATCCATACCTTTTCCCCCCCCAATTTTCACGTCTAAACCTCAGGACTCCTTGTGCGATTCAATAAACTCCGGTGTTGCCATTGAACCATAAAAAGACTAAATTAAGACCGAACATGAATCCGGGAATAACATTATGAAAGTTGAGACTATTAGCTTCATAAAAAAGAACGCTGCTTCTCTTAATCTGTCCGAACCGATACTGGTAACGCAAAATGGCGTTCCTGCTTATGTCATCGAGTCTTATGACCAGGTGCAAGAGCGCGAGAATGCCATTGCTCTTTTGAAACTGCTTACGCTTTCGGAGAAGGACAAAGCCGAAGGCAGACTGTTATCGAGAGAGCAGTTGCTGGATGGCATTTGATAGGGGAGCGCTGATAAAAGGATCATGTCATGCAACAAGTCAGCATCGAATACACGCTCACGGTAAAAACCTGTATTGATCATATTGCGGTTTTTCTTCGCAATGCAGGGGTAGAGCCAAGGGGAGTAATAGCGAGTATTTTGGATGAGTTTGAAAGGAAAGTAACTGCGTTCCCTCTCGGTTGCCAGGTATGCCCGGAGCTGGTTAATCTTGGTGTTTCAAAGTACCGCGAATGCAATACCTCAGATGGCTACCGAGTGCTGTATTCAACTGACGGCTCGACAGTAACAGCGCATGCGGTTTTATCGCAACGTCAGGATGTTAAACAACTGCTATTCAAACGCCTTATTCAAGCATGAAAAATCCCGCTTCGGCGGGATTTTTCATTATCACATCAGTGAAATCAATCTGGGTGAGTTCAATTATCAAAGCCGTTTTCCCCTTCAAAAAAATCTCAAAAATCGTCACGACCATATCGGTAAAAACACTGGGAGAATTGTGCGACCTCTGGCTCTCGATAAAAGAGACCGAACTGGCGGCCAACACCCTCAGAAAAACCGTGTCGCAAATCGAAACGCTGAAGTATGTGACCAACAAAAGCACTCCGGCGACCACAATCCGCTACAGTGACATCCTGAACTACCGAAACACAGTTTTTGCACTTCGTTTTTATGCCGCGAATGCGTAAAGGGGAGCAAAAACCTTATTATTCTGTCACCAGTATCGGCGCCAGGTGGAACGCAGCTGTAAAACGTGCTGGAATTCGCCGCCGTAATCCGTACCATACACGCCACACTTACGCATGCTGGCTGTTATCGGCCGGTGCGAACCCCTCTTTTATTGCGAATCAAATGGGGCATGAAAACGCGCAAATGGTTTATGAGGTCTACGCTACGTGGATTGAAGAACTGAGCGGTGATCAGGTGAATATGCTTAACGGCAGGCTGGCACTTTGAAAAAACTTTGCCCCTTATATGCCCCTTTTGGTTTCAGAGACAGTAAATAATGCAAGAAAATCAGCAAGCTACAAAGAAAGAACAGTACAACCTGAACAAGTTACAGAAACGCCTGCGCCGCAACGTGGGCGAAGCGATTGCCGATTACAACATGATTGAAGACGGCGACCGCATTATGGTCTGCCTTTCCGGCGGCAAAGACAGCTATACCATGCTGGAGATCCTCACCAGTCTGCAAAAGAGCGCGCCTATCAGCTTCAGCCTGGTAGCGGTGAACCTCGACCAGAAACAACCGGGCTTCCCTGAGCACGTTCTGCCGCAGTATCTGGAAAGCATCGGCGTTGAGTACAAAATTGTCGAAGAGAACACCTACGGCATCGTTAAAGAGAAGATCCCGGAAGGCAAGACCACCTGCTCACTTTGCTCGCGCCTGCGCCGGGGTATTCTGTACCGCACGGCAACCGAGCTGGGCTGCACCAAAATCGCCCTTGGCCACCATCGCGATGACATTCTGCAAACGCTGTTCCTGAACATGTTCTACGGCGGAAAAATGAAAGGCATGCCGCCGAAGCTGATGAGCGACGACGGCAAACACATCGTTATTCGCCCGCTGGCCTACTGCCGCGAGAAAGATATCGAGCGTTTTGCTATCGCGCGTGAATATCCGATTATTCCATGCAATCTCTGCGGCTCGCAGCCAAACCTGCAGCGTCAGGTTATTGCCGATATGCTGCGTGACTGGGATAAGCGTTATCCGGGTCGAATCGAAACCATGTTCAGCGCTATGCAAAACGTGGTGCCATCGCACCTGTGCGATACGGAGCTATTCGACTTCGTTGGTATCACTCACGGTTCTGAAGTGGTTAACGGCGGCGATCTGGCGTTCGACCGCGAAGAGCTGCCGATGCAGCCCGTTGGCTGGCAGCCGGAAGAAGACGGAGCAGAAACCTCTCTGCAACGCCTGGATATTCTGGAAATCAAATAACCTTTCATTCCCTCTCCGCCCGGAGAGGGAAAACTTCAGTGATGCGCAGGCGGGTCGATTATCGGATGCGGATCGGGTTCGGTCGGCGGGTCGGGTAGCGGCTGAGGTCTGGGAATGGGGTCGGGTACCGGGATGGGTTCGTTCGGGAACGCCGGGTCGCTCATTGTCAGGCTGTTGCGATACAGCATCGTCATCTCCTGGGTCAGTGAATCACCCTTTAAAGCATAGCCGACAAATCGCAGGCAAAAAAAAGCCGACTAATAAAGTCGGCATCGTACGAATCAATTGTGCTATGCAGTAATTCTAAAAAAGGAAGTAAGACAATATGGAGCGCAACGCCCATCGCTTGACGTTGCATTCACCTGCGAGAGAGAGTTTGCCTTTGTGGCGCTTTTTGTTTCTTGATTTCGCTCAATAACAGCGCCGTTTTCAGGCCATTTCCTCGCTAAAATCGCGCAAATTTATAACCATTTACTGCGATGCAACCACCAGGCAACACCGCCGATAAGAACTACCAACATTATACAGAACAGGCTGAAGCCGAACGCCCAGCCGCCGCCGGGAATGCCGCCGAGGTTGACCCCAAACAGCCCGGTTAAAAAGGTGCTTGGCAAAAACACCATCGCCATCAGCGACATGGTGTAAGTCCTGCGGTTCATCGACTCCTGCATCACCTGGGATATTTCGTCCGTCATTACCCCGGTACGTGCAATGCAGGAATCAATCTCATCAAGCCCCCTGCCCAGCCTGTCGGCAATATCCTGCATGCGGCGGCGCTGGTCGTCGCTCATCCAGCTCAGGCGTTCGCTGGAAAGCCGGGCATAAACGTCACGCTGGGGTGACATATAGCGGCGCATCACAATTAGCTGTTTACGCAGCAGCGCCAGCGTGCCGCGAGGCGGAACTTGCTGATCGAGAAGGTTATCTTCAAGATCGATGATTTTGTCGTGCATCTGCTCGATAAATTCGCTCGCGTGGTCTGTCAGGGCGTCGCAGGCATCCACCAGCCAGCTTCCACAGTCCGTTGGTCCTGTGCCTTCGTTGAGATCGTTAACCACGTCGTCAAGCGCCAGAACCTGGCGGCGGCGGGTGGAAACAATCAGGCGCTCGTCGATGTACAAACGCACGGCAACCAGCTGGTCCGGACGCTCATCCGTGCTGCCGTTTATACAGCGCAGCGTAATCAGCGTGCCGTCACCCACTCTTGATACGCGCGGGCGCATACTCTCGCCCGCCAGCGCATCGCGAACATAATTAGGCAGCAGCGGCGTATTGGCCAGCCAGTCGGCGCTATCGGCATTGGTATAATTCAGATGCAGCCAGCAGGGGTGCTCGCTGTCGATAATCTCATTATTATCAAGCGGCTTGACGCCGCCTTTACCATCAAGTTGCCAGGCGAAAACCGCGTCCGGTACATGCAGTTCGCTGCCTTTAATTACATCCACTGCGCAATCCTCAAACTGAGTCTGTTCTTTCTGACAGTCTAGCCATCTCTGGAGCTAAGGCAACAGATAGCGCGGGTCAAACGTTCTGAATTCGCAGGAAAAAGAGTAAACAAAGCTTAAGCGGAGTATTGTTTCGTGCAGAAAAAACCGGGTGGGTGCCCGGTTTTATTAGCGTAGCTGGCTGTCTTTAGAGCCGCGGCGGTTATAGCCTGAAAACGTTGCCCGGTGGGCATCTTCCACCTGCTGGCATTTAACGCACAACCGCACGCCCTGAATCGCTTTTCGCCTTGCCTCCGGGATGCTCTCCCCGCACTCTTCGCAGTGTGCAAGGCTTTCTCCCTTTGGCAGTTCGCTGCGCGCTCTGGCTACAGCATCGTCTATGGTGCTGTCGATTTGCTCCTGAACGGCGTCGTCGCTGGCCCAACCTGATGCCATATTCTCACCTCCGCAATCGCTAACCTGATGAGAGGATTATAACACTTTCAGCGTACGAATTTTAGCCAGGACTAGTGCTTAATAATGTACATCGTCCGACTATAGGCGACATCCTCAGGGTTATCTATCGGATAGCCTTTCAGCCAAGGCTTGATCAGGCGGCCATTGGTGTACTGATAGATTGGCGCGATCGGGGCTTTTTCCTGAATGATTTTTTCCGCTTCGTTATAGTCTCTATTACGCGCTTTATCGGTGGTTTCCAGAGCAGCCTGAGCCAGAAGTTTGTCATAAGCCGGGGAGTTAAAACGCGAAATATTACCGCTGTGGGTGGCCGTGAGCAGCGAGAGGAAAGTAGAAGGTTCGTTGTAGTCACCCACCCACGAAGCGCGGATCACGTCGAAGTTGCCGGTATTGCGGCTGTCGATATAGGTTTTCCACTCCTGGTTTTGCAGCTTCACGTCTACGCCGAGGTTCTTCTTCCACATTGAGGCGACGGCGATGGCGATCTTCTGGTGGTTTTCAGAGGTGTTGTACAGCAGCGTCAGCTTCAGCGGTCTGGACTCGCCGTAGCCCGCGGCACGCAGCAGCATCTTCGCCTGGGCGTTCAGCTCCTGCTGGCTCATGGTTTCAAACGGTGAAGGCTCGGGGGTAAATCCGGCGGTCACGTCCGGGGTAAAGCGCCACGCCGGTTTTTCACCGGTTCCCAATACTTTTTCCGCCATCAGGCGGCGGTCGATTGTCATGCTCAGCGCCAGGCGAACGCGCGAATCAGCCGTCGGCCCTTTTTGGGTGTTAAAAGCATAGTAATAAGTGCCAAGCTGCGGCGGCGTGTAAACCTGGCCAGGAATATCCTTCAGCAGCTTCTGATAGAGGTTTTTCGGGAAGGATTCGGTGATATCGATATCCCCGGCCTGGTAGCGTTTAGTGGCCGCCGACTCCTGGTTAATCGGAATAAAGGTGACTTTGGTCAGCACCGTTTTGCCGTTATCCCAGTAGTTTTTGTTCGGTACAACCACCAGCTTCTCGTTGACCACCCGGTCCTGCAACGTGAACGCGCCATTACCCACCAGATTTCCGGGCTTAGTCCACTCCCCGCCAAATTTCTCAACCGCCGCTTTTGGCGTTGGGTAGAAAGCAAAGTTGGCCGTCAGGCTCGGGAAAAACGGTACCGGTTTATCAAGCTGGACGCGCAACGTTTTAGCATCAACGGCAGTAACCCCGAGCTTATCCGCAGGCATTTTACCGTCGATAATTGCCTGTGAATTAGTGATGCCCGCCAGCGTGGCGAACCAGGCAAATGATGAAGTATTTTTTGGATCAACCAGGCGCTGCCAGCTGTAGACGAAGTCCTGCGCCGTCACCGGCGTCCCGTCGGACCAGCGCGCGTTGTCCCGCAGCGTAAAGGTCCAGATGCGGTTATCGTTGCTCTGCCATTTGGTAGCAACGCCCGGCACCAGCTCTCCCTTTTCATTCTGGTTAACCAAACCTTCAAAAAGGTCACGTATAACCTGGATTTCGGGCAAACCGACCGCTTTTATCGGATCAAGGCTCGCGGGTTCGTCTTTAATATGCCTGACCAGCTCCTGATGGGCAGCTAACTGGGTTCCGGCCGGAACGTCCGCCGCCCACGCGCTTTGCAGCATGCAGGCAACGGCCACCGCACAATAGCTTAAACTGACGCTTTTTTTCATCGTTATCCTTCCGTGTTTTTGCAATCAGGAGATTAATGTAAGTTACTGTAGCGCAATTTATTATTCTGTTGCCAGGAAGATGCTCACATCTATGGTTTAAGGTGAGTTTTGCTGAAAACATTGCTATTAATAATGTTAAAACCTTCCTGTTTAGCAGAGGAACATCATGCCCACGACCCGCCCTCGTCCCCAGCGTGGACATCTGCCCCCGGGCTGTGAACGCTACGGAAAATCCGCTTTAGGCGCCCCGCTGCTCTGGTTTCCTGCCGCCGTTACCGACGAGCCCAGTGGGCTGATTATTGCCGGTACGCACGGCGACGAAAACGCTGCGATGGTTGCACTTTCCTGCGCGCTGCGTACGCTTGAGCCGCAATTTCGCCGCCATCATGTGATTCTCGCCGTTAACCCGGATGGCTGCCAGCTGGGGCTGCGCGCCAACGCCCACGGCGTCGATCTTAATCGTAATTTCCCTTCTGCAAATTGGAAGGCAGGCGAAACGGTCTACCGCTGGAACAGCAGTGCAGAACTGCGGGATGTAGTGCTTTCAACCGGCAAAACGCCCGGTTCCGAGCCTGAAACCGCCGCCCTGTGCCAATTAATTCACCGGCTACAGCCCGCATGGATTGTCTCTTTCCACGATCCCCTGGGCTGTATTGAGGACCCGCACAGCTCTGCTCTTGGTCACTGGATGGCGGAGGCTTTCACCCTGCCGCTGGTCACCAGCGTGGGTTACGAAACGCCGGGTTCTTTTGGCAGTTGGTGTGCGGATTTAAACCTGCCCTGTATTACCGCAGAGTTCCCACCAATTTCAGCGGATGAGGCCAGCGAGCGCTATCTCCAGGCGATGATCGGCCTGCTTCACTGGCGTAAATAGCTACGGATAAAGCTTGCCGGTTACAAAATTCAACCCCGGCTCGACGTCAACGGCAAGCCAGGTCGGGCCATCCAGGTCTGCAAAGCGTACTTTAGCCGCCAGCGGCAAGGCGGCGGCTATCGCGCGTGAAGTGCAAAGCATACAGCCGAGCATCACGTCAAACCCTTGCTCCCGCGCGGCTTTAGCCAGCAGGAGCGCTTCTGTCAGGCCGCCGGTTTTATCCAGTTTGATATTCACCATTTCATAGCGCCCCGCAAGGGTTGCCAGGCTGCTGCGGGTGTGGCAGCTTTCGTCGGCGCATACCGGCAGCGGATGGATAAAGTTTGCCAGCGCCTCGTCCTGCCCCGCAGGCAGCGGCTGCTCCAGCATCGCGACGTTAAGGTCGGCAAGCAACTGGCAGCGAGCGGCTAGCCCGTCACCGCGCCAGGACTCATTGGCATCAACAATTAAAATGGCCTCAGGCACCGCCGCTCTTATAGCGACCATTCGCTCGGTAATCAGCCGGTCGTCCAGCTTCACCTTTAGCAAGCGAGCGCCCTTTTCCCACAAAAGCGCGGCGGATGCCGCCATCTGTTCGGGAGCGGCAATAGTGACGGTTTGCGCGGTGGTGAGCATTTCCGGCAGCTCAACCGCGGCCAGGCCGGAGATCGTTGTGTGTTTCTGTCGAGCTTCGAGATCCCAAAGCGCACTGTCGATAGCGTTGCGGGCGGCTCCGGGCGGTAAAGCCTCTTGTAGTCCGGCACGCGTCATCCCGCGTTCAAGCTCGGCTAAAACGGTGGTAATTTGCGCCAGCACGGAGGCATCGCTTTCGCCATAGCGGGGGTAAGGCGTGCATTCACCAACGCCTTTTACTCCGTCTTCTTCAAGCTCAACGACCACGACAACCGCTTCGCTGCGCGTCCCCCTGGAGATAACAAATGGCGTATGGAGCGGCCATGCTTCCTGGTAAACTTTCACTGTTCTCATCATTGTCTCCCTTTGGGCTTATCACCTGAGTATAGCGAGCCATGGCTTTTATCAGGAGTATCAGTTTTTTATGTTCATCACGGAATTCATGGAATACACTGTCCCGGGCGTTAATTTTATGTAAAAGGAAGATTAAACATGTCACAAACCGTTCATTTCCAGGGCAACCCGGTGAAGGTTGCAGGTCAGCTCCCGCAGGCAGGCAGCAAAGCAGCAGCGTTCTCTTTGGTCGCTAAAGACCTTTCTGATGTTGCGCTGAGCCAGTTTGCCGGCAAACGTAAGGTGCTGAATATTTTCCCGAGCATCGACACCGGCGTCTGTGCCGCATCCGTGCGTAAATTTAACCAACTGGCAACCGAGCTGGATAACACCGTGGTACTGTGTATCTCTGCCGACCTGCCGTTCGCCCAGTCTCGTTTCTGCGGCGCAGAAGGTTTGAACAACGTTATTACGCTTTCCACCCTGCGCAACCCTGAGTTCCAGCAGGCCTACGGCGTGAGCATCGCCGAAGGCGCTCTGAAAGGCCTGACCGCACGCGCGGTAGTGGTTCTGGATGAGAAAGATGAAGTGGTATTCAGCGAGCTGGTGAATGAAATCACCAACGAGCCGGACTATACCGCGGCTCTGGAAGCTCTGAAGGCTTAATATTGTAAGCGCTACAGACAAAAAACCCCGGCGAGCCGGGGTTTTCTTTTTCTACTCTTCGCTTTTCTTATGGCTCAGGCCATATTCGCGCAGCTTATTGGCTATCGCGGTATGGGAAACCCCAAGGCGTTTTGCCAGTTTGCGGGTACTTGGATAGCTGCGATAAAGCTGGGTCAGCACCGAGCGCTCGAAGCGGCTGGTGATATCATCCAGCGAACCTTCCATCGCCTCCTCGCCCACCGCCAGGCTTGCGGTATCGAAGTCCGGCAGCAGGATGTCTTGCGGGCGCAGTTCGTAGCCTTCCAACTGGGTCAGCGCGCGATAAATGGCGTTTTTCAGCTGGCGCACGTTGCCCGGCCAGCCGTAGCGAGTAAGCACGCTGCTCAGATCATGCGCCAGTTTAGGACGCGGAACACCCTGTTCGTCGGCAAAGCGGGCAACAAACAGTTCGGTCAGCGGCATGATGTCCTGCGGACGATCGCGCAGCGGCGGCAGATTCAGCGTCAGCACATTCAGGCGATAATAGAGATCTTCACGGAACTCGCCTTTTTGCACCAGCTCAACCAGGTTCTTCTGCGTGGCGCAAATCACTCGCACATCGACGTGGACTTCGTGCTCCTCGCCTACGCGGCGGAAGGTTCCGTCATTCAGGAAGCGCAGCAGTTTGGTCTGCATCCTCGGCGACATCTCGCCGATTTCATCCAGCAATACGGAGCCGCCGTTGGCCTGCTCGAAGAAGCCTTTTTTGCCTTCGACGGCGTTCGCGTAAGCACCCGCCGCGTGGCCGAACAGCTCGCTTTCAATCACATCATCAGGAATTGAGCCGCAGTTCAGCGCCAGATAAGGTTTCTGTGCGCGCTGGCTGCTGAGATGGCAGGCATTAGCCAGCAAATCTTTGCCTGTGCCGGTATCGCCAACAATCAGCAACGGCGCGTTCAGCAGCGCCAGTTTACGAGCCTGCTCAACCACCTGCCGCATTTTAGGACTAACGGCAACAATCTGGTCGAAGGCGCTGAAATCGCTGCTGGAAAGATTTTGCAGCTGGCGACCCATGCGCACCGTGGAACGCAGCATCACTACCGCGCCCACCAGCAGAGGCTGTTTATCTTCCCCGTCCAGGTGAACCGGCGTGATTTCCATCAGGAAGTTTTGCCCGTGGATCACAACATGTTCGGTATGCGAGTCGCGAGGCTCGCTTTCCAGCCAGCGGGTAAAGTTAAAGCCGTTGATAAGCGTCCCGGCATTGTGATTGCGCAGGCGGTCTTCACTCTGCCCGAACAGCGTGCAGCTGGCCGGGTTCGCAAGCTCAACCTTGCTACGCATATCCAGAGAAAGCACTGGTTCCGGCAGCGCTTCCAGCAGCGCGCTCAGGGCGCGGTGCTCACGCTCGGACGGCATCCACGGCACTTTACGCACGTCGGTAACGTCGGGAATGCGGCGAATTTCAGCCATCAGGCTGCTGAAGGATTCAAAATCAAGTGAGGAGAAATTAAGGTAAATACGCCCAATCGGGTCAATTTCGATGCCGCGCAAATCGATACCGCGCAGTACCAATAGATCGAGCAGTTCGCGTGTGAGACCAAGGCGGTCCTGACAAAAGACTTCCAGACGCATGCAGGTGACCTTATTTTGCAGTAAACGGCCTATGTCCGTCAGCCTGAGGCTGAGCTCTCATAGAGTTGTGAGAATGATAACTCACTTAGTCCCCGGCAAGAAGATACCTGTCATGAAAAGTTGACACTGAAAGGCAAACCACTGGTCAACGAGAAGATTATTTTTACCCGAAGCTGTAAATGAAAAAAGGCAGCCGCAGCCGCCTTTGTTGTCGCTGATACTCGTTTTAATGAGCCGCTTTGTTTTTTCCCGAGGCCAGCGTCTCTTTCAACTGTACCAGCAGCTGTTTACGGAAGTCCCCAAGCCTCGGCTTATCGCCCTCCAGCCACGGGAGCGGGCGGCAAAGCTCCATCGCTTTAATGCCGAGGCGCGCGGTTAGCAGCCCCGCACCAATGCCCTGAGCGGCACGGGCGGAGAGCCGGGCGGCAATATCCTGAGACATCCAGTCCATTCCGACCTCCCGCACCAGCTCGCTGGCCCCGGCGAAGGCGATGTTCAGCAGCACAAGGCGGAACAGGCGAATCCGGCTGAAGTAGCCAAGCTCGATGCCATACAACGTGGCGATGCGGTTGATCAGGCGCAGGTTACGCCAGGCGATAAACGCCATATCGACAAGCGCCAGCGGGCTGACGGCTATCATTAGCGTGGACTCGGCGGCAGACCGGCTGATTTCGCGCCTTGCCTGAGCGTCCAGCACCGGCTGCACAAGCTGGGCATACAGCGAGACCACTTCGCGATCGTTATGGGTTTCGTGAATAGAAGCGTACCAGCGTTGCAGCGCCGGGTGGCCTTTATCCAGCCCGGCCTGAGCGGCCAGCTTCTCGCAAAATGCACGCCCTTTACCGCTGCCGTGGCTTGCCAGCAGATCTCGTGCTTCGTCGCGCTCTTCAGCGCGCTGACGCAACCGCCACAGCCGCCGCCATTCGCTGGCAACCGACCCCACACCGGCGGCGACAATTAATCCCCCGGCAACGCCGCCGCCGAGCGCAATCCAGTCCTGCGCCACAAAGGCGTTGTGCGTCCACTGGATCCCCTGAGCAACGACGCTAACGCCGAACAGCGCCAGGCCCGCCGTGACCATTTTTCGCCACAGGCTGCGCTTTGGCCTTAGCGCGGCTTCAACCGCCGCCTCGGCCTGCCCTTCGTCTTCGGCCAGCTCATCAAAGGTGGCGGCAACCGGGGTGAATTTTTCCGCCTCCGGCTCGCTAAAGGCATGAGCCGCCTTCCAGTCCTGCTCCTTCACCGCCTCAAGCGGCTGCGCAAAGTCGATGCGCGGTTTGATAGGATCGCTCATCGCAATTTATCTCCAATCAAAAACTCCAGCGCCGCGTCCAGACGGATGTGCGGCAGCGGCCTGTCCACATCCATAACCTGCGGCCTGAACTGTTCAAACTGAAACCCCTGGCTTTGCCAGAAGGCGTTACCCGGCAGGCGCGAAGGGACTTCGCCGGGGTAAACTGTCAGAGGTGCGCCGTCGCTAAGGCGGTTCCCGCGCAGGGCGGGAATTTGCTCACCCTGCACTTCCACCATGCCACTTTGCGTGGCCTGCACCGAAGCCAGCCCCATGCAGTCCATGCTGATGCCTTCAAAAGCCGCGTTCTGCCATGCGTCCTGCACCAGTTGCTGGAGCAGCGAAACCATGTTCGCGTGCTGGTCAACCGTTACGTGGTCGGCTTTAGTCGCGGCAAACAGCAGCTTGTCGATAACCGGGGAAAACAGGCGGCGGAACAACGTGCGCTGCCCGTAGTGGAAGCTCTGCATCAGTTGAGTCAACGCAAGGCGCATATCATTGAACGCCTGCGGGCCGCTGTTAAGCGGTTGAAGGCAATCGACCAGGACAATCTGTCTGTCAAAGCGCAGGAAATGATTTTTATAGAAACCTTTGACCACTTTTTCGCAGTAGTAGTCAAAACGTGCGCGCAGCATTCCGAGATTGCTGCCTTTATCCGCCTGTGCCAGTCTGGACTCGCCGAAGCCGTCCACGTCCGGCCACGGGAAGAATTGCAGCGCGGGCGCACCAGCCATGTCGCCCGGCAGCACAAAGCGTCCCGGCTGAATAAAATGCAGCCCTTCTTTTTTGCAGCGTACAAGATAATCGGTCCACGCCTCTGCAATAGCAGCAAGGCGGTTCTCATCGGCGGGCGCTAACGGGTCCAGCCCCTCGCACAGGCGGCGCCACTCGGCTGACCATTCGGCACGCTGGCCCTGTAACAGGCCGGTCATCTGCCGCGACCAGCTCAGGTAATCCTGAGCCAACATCGGCAGGTCCAGCAGCCACTCGCCCGGGTAATCAACAATTTCCAGGTACAGAGTCGAAGTGTCTTTAAAATGGCGCAGCAGCGAATCGTTGGAGCGATAGCGCAGCGCAAGGCGCATTTCGCTGACGCCGCGCGTCGGCGTTGGCCATGCAGGAGGAGTGCCGTACAGCTGCGCCAGCCCTTCATCGTAGGTAAAGCGCTGAATACCGAGGTCGCGCTGGGGCACACGTTTTACGCCAAGCAGCCGCTCTTCACGCGCGGCGCTCAGCATCGGCAACCTCGCGCTGGTATGAACACCGAGCAGTTGGTTAACCATTGCGGTGATAAAAGCGGTTTTGCCGCTGCGGCTAAGCCCGGTTACCGCGAGACGTAAATGACGATCGACGCCCCGGTTAACCAGGGCGTTAAGTTCATTTTTGATTCGGTTCATAAGCGTCCTGATTGCCTTAGGCCTGGGGGAAAAACCTTCATTGATAATATCAAATAGGGCTGATTGCCACGAATCAAAGCGTTATGGCGAAAAAACTCGCCGTTGGGAGGGAGGTTATTTTGCCATGCGGCGATCGTAACGGTTGGAAACGTTACGCAGAATGCGGGTCAGCAGCGGCTCCAGCACCACGGCCAGCACCATTTTTAGCGGACGACGGGCAACGGATTTTATCGCCCATGCTGCAAACCCGGCCGGGCCAAACCGCAGCGCGGCCAGCAGGGCCAGTTTCCCCGCCAGTTGCAGGCCGGGTTTTGCTTTTTGCGAAACGGATTGAAACTTAGTCATCATAACTCCTCACAACGGCGGGAGGTCGCCCTCCCGGTTTCGGACTATAGCTGGCGGAAGCGGCTGCGCAGCGTGAAGGTATCAGAAGTGATATAGCGCTCCATCGAACGCAACTTCTGCTCCCCCGCCGCCAGTTCGGCATCCACCGCGTTTAGCAGGTCGCGGCTGGTAGGCTGGTCGCTTTTCTCATCCGCGCCGTAGGGCATCGGGTCAAGAACAAACGTCATCACGATGTAGGCCACCAGCACGAAGAACGACAGGCCAAAAAATATCGACAAAATGGCGATGGCGCGGACCAGTTTGACCGGCACATCAAGGTACTGGGCAATACCGGCGCAAACGCCCTTTACCATCCCTTTCTCAGGGATGCGCCACAGCTTACGACCGGAAAATGAGTTCACCATTAGTTATTTCTCCAGTTCGGATGTTCGGCATCGAGGATCTGCTCCAGAGACTGAATGCGCTCCCGCATCTGCCGCGCCTCATCAGTCAACTGCGCCAGTCGTTGCTGTTCACTTTGTGAAAGCTGTGTGCCATCGGGCCGATTGCTGTAATGAAGCCACAGCCAAATAGGCGCGACGAACAGCACAAAGATGGTCAGCGGTATAGCAAGAAAAAGCGCGGTCATGTGTACTCCTTACGGGTCAGGCTCGACTCGCGGCGCGCCATGCGCAGCCGCGGCCTGGATTATTATTGATTATCCTGGTTCATTTTTGCTTTCAGCGCGGCGATCTGAGCGCTGATTTCATCATCCGCTTTCAGTTCGGCAAACTGCGAGTCCAGCGATTTTTGCTTGCCGAAGCCGTGGCTTTCCGCCTCGGATTCCATCTGGTCTATACGGCGTTCGAAAGATTCGAAACGCGCCATCGCTTCATCCAGCTTGCCGCTGTCCAGCTGGCGACGAACATCGCGTGAAGAAGAAGCCGCCTGGTGGCGCAGGGTCAATGCCTGCTGGCGGGCGCGGGTTTCGCTGAGTTTATTTTCCAGCTCGCCTATCTCTTTCTTCATGCGGGCCAGAGTTTCATCAACGTGAACCACTTCATTTTCCAGCGTGGTAATCAGGTCGGTCAATTTCTGTTTTTCAATCAACGCGGCACGCGCCAGGTCTTCTTTATCTTTACGCAGCGCCAGCTCGGCTTTTTCCTGCCATTCGGCCTGCTGGGTCACAGCCTGCTCTACGCGGCGGGCGAGCTGTTTCTTCTCGGCCAGCGCGCGGGCCGAAGTGGAACGAACCTCCACCAGCGTGTCTTCCATTTCCTGAATCATCAAACGCACCAGCTTCTGCGGGTCTTCCGCTTTTTCCAGCAGCGAGTTGATGTTAGCGTTCACGATGTCGGCAAAACGAGAAAAAATACCCATAATTCAATCCTCTTAGTCATTATCTCAGGTGCCAGGCACTCTGTTCGCAGTGGATATTGCAGAGTTCATGCCAACTTTTTAATGCATTGATTTTAATCTATTTAATAAAATTTGACCTATCAAAGAAAGCCGCTATATTGGTTAAATTAACTAACTATTAGTGAATTTAACCATGTCGGATAACAAAGATAACCTAATCGGCGAGGCCAACAGCTTTCTCGAGGTAATGGAGCAGGTTTCCCGGCTCGCGCCGCTGGACAAGCCGGTTCTTGTCATCGGCGAGCGCGGCACGGGTAAAGAACTGATAGCCAGCCGCCTGCACTTCCTGTCCCGCCGCTGGCAGGGGCCGTTTATTTCCCTCAACTGCGCCGCGCTAAATGAAAACCTGCTGGACAGCGAGTTGTTTGGCCACGAGGCCGGAGCGTTTACCGGTGCCCAGAAACGCCATCAGGGGCGTTTTGAACGTGCCGAGGGCGGGACGCTGTTTCTTGATGAGCTGGCTACCGCCCCCATGCTGGTACAGGAAAAACTGCTGCGCGTGGTGGAATATGGCGAGCTTGAGCGCGTCGGCGGCAGCCAGCCGCTACAGGTTAATACCCGGCTGGTTTGTGCCACCAACGCCGACCTGCCACAGCTTGCCGAAGAGGGGAAATTCCGCGCCGACCTGCTGGACAGGCTGGCGTTCGACGTGGTGATGCTGCCTCCGCTGCGCGAGCGCCGCTCGGATATTCTGCTGCTGGCGAACCACTTCGCCATGCAAATGTGCCGCGAGCTGAACCTGCCGCTGTTCCCCGGCTTTACCGACTATGCCAGCGAAACGCTGCTCGACTATGCCTGGCCCGGCAATATTCGTGAGCTAAAGAATGTAGTGGAGCGCTCGGTTTATCGACATGGCTCGAGCGATGAGCCTCTGGATAACATTATTCTGAATCCTTTTACCCGCAGGCTCGCGCCCCTGCATCCGGCAGATAAGAGCCCCCCTTCCGGCCTGCCCGCGCTGCCGCTCGATCTACGCGGCTGGCAAAATGAGCAGGAAAAAAGCCTGCTGGAACAAAGCCTGAAGCAGGCGGCATTTAACCAGCGCCGTGCTGCAGAACTGCTGGGCGTGAGTTATCATCAGCTGAGGGCGATGATGAAAAAGCACCAGATAAACCCGGCCACGCCGTCATAAGCGCCGATTTTTTCATCGCTCTGCGCAGAAAATTGCCGATCGTCACCAGTAATTTTGGGGACAAGGCAAGAGTGCGATACACTTTGCCTATCACCTGAGATAACTCAAAAACTTATGCGCGGAATGCTCTCCACCCTGTTACTGGGTTTATGCTGCCTGAGCGGCGCGGCGCGTGCCGCAACGCCTGCTGAAAAGCCGGCAGATATTCGCCGGAGCGGGTTCGTTTATTGCGTCAACGGGCAGGTCAACACCTTTAACCCGCAGATGACCAGCGGCGGCCTGACTGTAGATACGCTGGCAGCTCAGCTTTATGACCGCCTGCTCGACGTAGACCCTTATACTTACCGGCTGGTGCCGGAGCTGGCGGAAAGCTGGGAAGTGCTGGATAACGGCGCAACCTACCGCTTCCACCTGCGCCGCAACGTCCAGTTCCAGACAACAGCCTGGTTCAAACCCACTCGCCCGCTGGACGCCGACGATGTGGTGTTCACTTTCGAGCGCATCTTCGACCGCAACCACCCGTGGCACAACGTTAACGGCGGTAGTTATCCCTATTTCGACAGCCTGCAATTCCCGGAAACGGTAAAAAGCGTGCGCAAGCTGGATGACAACACCGTCGAGTTTCGTCTCAACAAACCAGATGCTTCCTTCCTCTGGCACCTGGCGACGCATTATGCGTCCGTAATGTCCGCCGAATACGCCGCGCAGTTGAGCAAAGCCGACCGCCAGGAGTTGATGGATCGCCAGCCGGTGGGCACTGGCCCGTTCCTGCTTAGCGAATATCGCGCCGGGCAATACATTCGCCTTGCACGTAATCAGCACTTCTGGCGCGGCGTACCGCTGATGCCGCAGGTAGTGGTTGACCTCGGCTCCGGCGGCACGGGGCGTCTGTCCAAATTACTGACCGGCGAGTGCGACGTGCTGGCCTGGCCTGCCGCAAGCCAGCTGACTATTTTACGTGACGATCCGCGCCTGCGTCTGACGCTCCGCCCCGGGATGAACATTGCCTATCTGGCGTTCAATACCAACAAAACGCCGCTCAACAATCCCGCCGTTCGCCACGCGCTGGCGCTGGCCATTAATAACCAGCGTCTGATGCAGTCGATTTATTACGGCACGGCAGAAACCGCGGCTTCTATTCTGCCGCGTGCTTCATGGGCCTATGACAACGACGCAAAAATTACCGAGTACAACCCGGCGAAAGCCCGCCAGCAGCTTCAGGCGCTGGGGGTCAATAATCTTGAACTGCGCCTGTGGGTGCCGACCAGTTCCCAGGCCTGGAACCCAAGCCCGCTTAAGACCGCAGAGTTGATTCAGGCCGATATGGCGCAAATTGGGGTAAAAGTGATTATCGTCCCGATGGAAGGCCGCTTCCAGGAGGCCAGGCTGATGGATATGAACCACGACCTGACCCTGGCCGGCTGGGCCACGGACAGTAACGACCCGGACAGCTTCTTCCGCCCGATGCTGAGCTGCGCCGCTATTGGCTCCCAGACTAACTACGCCCGCTGGTGTAATCCGCACTTCGACAGCGTGCTGCAAAAAGCCCTCGCATCACAGCAGCTGGCCGCCCGCATCGAAGCCTACAACGAAGCACAGGATATTCTCTCCGAGGAGCTGCCGGTACTGCCGCTTGCTTCATCCCTGCGCCTTCAGGCTTACCGCTATGACATGAAGGGTCTGGTGCTTAGCCCGTTCGGCAATGCTTCTTTTGCCGGGGTGTCGCGGGAAAATGTTGAGGTGAAAAAATAATGATAATTTTTACCTTACGCCGCCTGCTATTGCTGCTGATCACCCTGGTTTTCCTGGCGCTGGTCGGCTTTAGCCTCAACTACTTTACCCCTCACGCACCGCTACAGGGTGCCTCGCTGTGGAATGCCTGGGTATTCTGGTGCGAGAGCCTGCTGCACTGGGATTTTGGCGTCTCAAGTATTAACGGCCAGTCGATTAACGAGCAGCTGCGAGACGTGTTCCCGGCCACCATGGAACTGTGCATTCTGGCCTTTGGCTTCGCGCTGCTGATCGGCATTCCGGTGGGAATGCTGGCCGGCGTCATGCGCAATAAATGGCAGGATAAACTGATCAGCGCCCTGGCGCTGGTGGGCTTCTCCATCCCCGTATTCTGGCTGGCGCTGCTGCTGACGCTGTTCTTCTCCCTGACGCTCGGCTGGTTCCCTGTTTCCGGGCGTTTTGACCTGCTGTACGAGGTGAAATCCGTCACCGGTTTTGCGTTAGTGGATGCCTGGCTCTCCGACTCCCCTTACCGCAGCGAAATGATCGTCAGCGCTATACGCCATATGGTGCTCCCGGTCGCGGTGCTGGCCGTGGCGCCGACCACCGAAGTCATTCGCCTGATGCGCCTGAGCACAATTGAAGTGTTCGACCAGAACTATGTGAAAGCTGCCGCCACGCGCGGGCTCTCTCGCTTTACTATTCTGCATCGCCACGTTTTGCATAATGCATTGCCGCCTGTTATTCCGCGTCTTGGCCTGCAATTTTCAACCATGCTGACGCTGGCGATGATCACCGAAGTGGTGTTTAGCTGGCCGGGCCTTGGCCGCTGGCTGATCAACGCCATTCGCCAGCAGGACTATTCGGCGATTTCAGCCGGGGTGATGGTAATCGGCTCGCTGGTGATTATTGTTAACGTGATTTCCGACATTCTGGGCGCTATGGCCAACCCACTGAAGCATAAGGAATGGTATGCCTTACGATAGCGTCTACCGCGAGAAGCGGCCGCCCAGTACGCTGCGCCTGACGTGGCGTAAATTCTATGGTGATACTACCGCGATGATTGGCCTTTACGGCTGCGGCGGCCTGGTGCTGCTGTGTCTGTTCGGCGGCCTGTTCGCACCTTATCAAATCGATCAGCAATTCCTCGGCTATCAGCTGCTGCCGCCTTCATGGTCGCGCTATGGAGAGGTTTCGTTTTTCCTCGGCACCGATGATCTTGGTCGCGATGTGCTTAGCCGTCTGCTAAGCGGTGCGGCACCGACCGTCGGCGGCGCTTTTATGGTCACGCTGGCCGCTACGCTTTTCGGCATCGTGCTCGGCGTGATTGCCGGGGCGACTCACGGGCTGCGCTCTGCGGCGCTCAACCATATTCTCGACACCCTGCTTTCTATTCCTTCGCTGCTGCTGGCGATTATCGTGGTGGCCTTCGCTGGCCCAAGCCTCAGCCACGCGATGTTTGCCGTCTGGCTGGCCCTGCTGCCGCGTATGGTGCGCTCGGTGTACAGCGCGGTGCATGACGAACTGGAGAAAGAGTACGTGGTGGCCGCCCGCCTCGACGGCGCTTCTACGCTCAATATTTTATGGTTTGCGATAATGCCGAACATCACCGCAACGCTGGTGACGGAAATTACGCGCGCGCTCTCTATGGCGATTCTCGATATTGCCGCCCTCGGCTTTCTCGATCTCGGCGCACAACTGCCCTCGCCTGAATGGGGCTCGATGCTCGGGGATGCGCTGGAGCTGATTTATGTTGCGCCCTGGACGGTGATGCTGCCCGGCGCGGCCATTATGATAAGCGTACTGCTTATCAACCTGCTGGGCGACGGCTTGCGCCGCGCAATTAATGCGGGGGTGCAATAATGCCATTACTTGATATCCGTAATTTGACCATCGAGTTCATGACTTCAGAAGGCTGGGTGAAAGCGGTAGATCGCGTCAGCATGACGCTGACGGAAGGCGAGATTCGTGGCCTGGTCGGTGAGTCCGGCTCGGGCAAAAGCCTGATAGCCAAAGCGATTTGCGGCGTGACCAAAGACAACTGGCGCGTAACCGCCGACCGCATGCGCTTCGACGACATCGACTTGCTGCGCCTCTCCTCCCGCGAACGCCGCAGGCTGGTGGGCCATAACGTATCGATGATTTTCCAGGAGCCGCAGTCCTGTCTCGATCCTTCGGAAAAAATCGGCCGTCAGCTTACCCAAAATATCCCCGGCTGGACTTATAAAGGCCGCTGGTGGCAGCGTTTTGGCTGGCGTAAACGCCGCGCCATCGAGCTGCTACACCGCGTCGGGATCAAAGACCATAAAGACGCCCTGAGTAGCTATCCGTATGAGCTTACGGACGGCGAATGCCAGAAGGTGATGATTGCCATCGCGCTTGCCAACCAGCCGCGCCTGTTGATTGCGGACGAACCGACCAATGCCATGGAGCCGACCACGCAGTCGCAGATTTTCCGCCTGCTGACGCGGCTGAACCAGAACAACAACACCACGATTTTGCTTATCAGCCACGACCTGCAAATGCTCAGCCAGTGGGCCGACAAGATTAACGTGATGTACTGCGGGCAAACGGTAGAAAGCGCCAACAGCGAAGATCTGGTGACGACGCCGCACCATCCTTATACCCAGGCGCTGATCCGCGCTATCCCTGATTTTGGCAGCTCAATGCCGCATAAAAGCCGCCTGAACACTATGCCGGGCGCTATCCCACTGCTGGAACAACTGCCGATGGGCTGCCGCCTTGGCCCGCGCTGCCCTTACGCCCAGCGCAAATGTATTGAAGCGCCGCGGCTTGAAGGAGTGAAAAATCATCTGTATGCCTGTCATTTCCCGCTGAATATGGAGAGTCAGTAATGGTCGAAACGCTGCTGGAAGTCCGCAATTTAAGTAAGACGTTTCGCTACCGCACCGGCCTGTTCCGGCGTCAGCATGTTGAGGCGGTAAAGCCGCTCAACTTTACGCTGCGCGAGAAGCAGACGCTGGCCATTATCGGCGAGAACGGTTCCGGTAAGTCCACGCTGGCGAAAATGCTGGCCGGAATGATAGAGCCGACCACCGGCGAACTGGTGATTGACGATCATCCGCTGCATTACGGCGATTACTCCTGGCGCAGTCAGCGTATACGCATGATATTTCAGGACCCCAGCACCTCGCTTAACCCGCGCCAGCGTATCTCTCAGATACTGGACTTTCCGCTGCGCCTGAATACCGAGCTGGAGCCGGAGCTGCGGCAAAAGCGCATTCTGGAAACCCTGCGAATGGTTGGGCTGCTGCCCGATCACGCCAGTTACTATCCGCATATGCTGGCGCCAGGGCAAAAACAGCGCCTGGGTCTGGCCCGCGCGCTGATCCTGCGCCCGAAGGTGATTATCGCCGACGAGGCGCTGGCTTCGCTGGATATGTCGATGCGCTCCCAGCTGATCAACCTGATGCTGGAATTACAGGAAAAACAAGGAATATCTTATATTTACGTCACGCAGCACATTGGCATGATGAAACACATCAGCGACCAGGTAATGGTGATGCATCAAGGTGAAGTGGTCGAGCGCGGAAGCACCGCCGATGTACTGGCCTCCCCGCTTCATGAACTGACTAAGCGGCTGATTGCCAGCCACTTTGGCGAGGCTTTAACCGCTGACGCCTGGCGTAAAGATCGTTAAACCCCACTTTTCCCACAGCGGGAAAGTGGTCGGATTAACGCTTACGTTAGACTCATGTTAGAATCGCCCGGTCTTAACGTCGGCCTGCCTGTTTTTTCACCTGCTGGCCGCAACAACAATGACTATTAAGGATTAAAAGCTATGGGTTTTCTTACCGGTAAACGCATTCTGATCACTGGCGTCGCCAGTAAACTCTCCATTGCCTACGGTATCGCGCAGGCGATGCACCGCGAAGGTGCCGAGCTGGCCTTCACCTACCAGAACGAAAAGCTGAAAGGCCGTGTGGAAGGTTTTGCCGCCGATCTGGGTTCCAGCATCGTGCTGCCTTGCGATGTGGCTGAAGATGAGAGCATCGAAGCGCTGTTTACCGAACTGGCGAAGAGCTGGCCGAAATTTGACGGCTTCGTTCACTCCATCGGCTTCGCACCTGCCGACCAGCTGGATGGCGACTACGTGAACGCCGTGACCCGTGATGGCTTTAAAATTGCCCACGACATCAGCGCCTACAGCTTTGTAGCGATGGCAAAAGTTTGCCGTGAAATGCTGAACCCGGGTTCTGCCCTGCTGACTCTGTCCTACCTGGGCGCAGAACGTGCTATCCCTAACTACAACGTTATGGGCCTGGCAAAAGCTTCTCTGGAAGCTAACGTTCGCTACATGGCAAACGCTATGGGTCCTGAAGGCGTTCGCGTTAACGCTATCTCCGCTGGCCCAATCCGCACCCTGGCAGCTTCCGGTATCAAAGACTTCCGTAAAATGCTGGCCCACTGCGAAGCGGTTACCCCGATTCGCCGTACCGTTACCATCGAAGACGTGGGCAACTCCGCGGCCTTCCTGTGTTCCGACCTGTCTGCCGGTATCTCCGGTGAAGTGGTTCACGTTGACGGCGGCTTCAGCATCGCAGCAATGAACGAACTGGAACTGAAAGACTAATTTCGGTTCTTTAGCGGGGCGGGCTCAGGCTCGCTTCGCTATTTCCCCCTGCCTTCCTCCCCCGTTCCCGAATTTGTTATAGCTTTCCGATATTTATTATCACCGATCATTCTTTTGTCACCTCCCGAGCTTGCGCCAGGATAAAACAGCGAACCAGGCCCGGCATTCACGTTGTATCCGGGTCTGCAAACTTTTTGACCAAGGAACGACAATGGAACAACGCCGCTTTTCTGGTAAAAGCCACTGGTATCATGAAACCCAGTCCAGTCTGTGCCCGGCGGATGTACTGCCCTTAGTTCCCGAAGCGGCGCAGGTTGATGACCGCTTCCTGCTTGATTTAACGCCTTCTGAACAGCAATTAATCGTTGAGGCTCCGTGGCTTGACGCTGCCAGAGCCGCGGCCCATGTTCTGCTGCCCGACAGCATCGCCGTGACGCGCCTGCATACCCTGAGCAGCTATGACCGCCTGAGCACTGCTCTGACCGTCGCTCAGGTTTATGGCGTGCAGCGTCTTTGTAATCACTATGCCGCTCGTCTTGCCCCCCAGCCCGGCCCGGACTCCTCGCGTGAAAGCAATCGCCGCCTGACCCAAATAACCCAATTTGCCCGCCAGCTTGCCAGCCAGCCGACGCTGATTGATGACGTGGCGCTGGCCCAGCTCGATGAATGCGGGCTTTCGGTGGACGATATCGTCACCTTTACTCAGATTATCGGCTTCGTGGGCTTCCAGGCGCGCGCGATTGCCGTCTTGCAGGCTCAACAGGGCCTGCCCGTACGCTGGCTGCCGGGCCTGGACGGACTCCAGGATGCCGACCCTGCGCTGTTTGGCCCGGAGCCAGCCAGCTGGCAGCCGGGACTGGCTCCGGTTGAATCGCGCTATGCCCGCCCGGAGCAACTGGAAATTTTAAGCATCAGCCAGCCTTTGCGTGCGCTGCGGGATATCGCCTGGCTGCTGGCCCACGATGAACGCGCTTTGTCTTCGCTCAGCCAGCTAACGCGGCTGTTCTGGCAGATAACACCGCAGGTTTCGCACGACTCGCTGCTGGTCATCATGCTGACGTCGCGCATTAACGGCAGCCCCGCCTGCTTTAGCGATGCGGTAGCCGCATGGCAAGGCGATTCAGGCCTGCCGGACGCGATGCGCAACGGCGAACGCGCTCTGAACGCATGGAGTCATAATCACCCGCGTGAAAAAGCGATCATCCAGGCAGTCCAGTTGCTCACCCGGGCACCCGACAGGTTCAGCGCCGCCCAGCTTCAACCTTTGTATGAGCAAGGTTTTAGCGAACAGGACGTGCTGAAATTGCTGGTGGGCGCCGGGCTTGCGGGCTGGATAAATCGGCTGAAAATTGGCCTCGGGAATACCGCTCAAACGCTGGCTCCCTGAGGCTTTCAGGCAATCAGCGCTTGCCGCAGGGTGTGGTTTCGCGTAAAACTGTCAGCCGCTCTTTTGGCCACGAAAACGAAAAGATATGCTTCAGGATAACCCGCTGCTCGCGCAGCTAAAACAGCAACTGCATTCCCAGACTCCACGCGCTGAAGGTGTGGTAAAAGGTACTGAAAAAGGGTTCGGCTTCCTCGAAGTCGATGCCAATAAAAGTTACTTTATTCCGCCTCCGCAGATGAAAAAAGTGATGCATGGCGACCGTATCAGCGCCGTTATTCACAAAGATAAAGACCGCGAGTCTGCCGAGCCGGAAGAGCTTATCGAGCCTTTCCTGTCGCGTTTTGTTGGCCGCGTTCAGAAGAAAGACGATCGCCTGTCGATTGTGCCTGACCACCCGCTGTTAAGAGACGCCATTCCATGCCGCGCCGAGCGCAGCGTGACGCATGACTTCCAGAACGGCGACTGGGCGGTTGCGGAAATGCGCCGTCACCCGCTGAAAGGCGATCGCGGTTTTTACGCGGAGTTAACCCAATTTATTACCTTCGGGGACGATCATCTTGCGCCGTGGTGGGTGACACTGTCACGTCACAATCTCGAGCGTGAAGCGCCGGACGGCGTGGCGACCGAAATGCTTGACGAAGGCCTGGTGCGCGAGGATTTAACCGCGCTGGACTTTGTCACCATCGACAGCGCCAGCACCGAAGATATGGACGATGCGCTGTACGTTGAAGAGCTGGCCGACGGCAAGCTTCAGTTGACCGTTGCCATCGCCGACCCGACGGCCTGGATTGCCGAAGGCAGCAAGCTGGACGGCATCGCCAAAGTGCGCGCTTTCACCAACTACCTGCCGGGCTTCAATATCCCGATGCTGCCGCGCGAACTGTCTGATGACCTGTGCTCACTGCGCGCCAACGTTACCCGCCCTGTTCTTGCCTGCCGCATGACCATCGAGCAGGGCGGCGCAATCGGGGACAATATTCATTTCTTCGCCGCTAACATCGAGTCTAAAGCCAAACTGGTTTATGACGAAGTGTCCGACTGGCTTGAAGAAAAAGGCGACTGGAAACCGCAGAGCGAAGAGATTGCTCAGCAAATCCGCCTGTTGCAGCGCATTTGCCTGGCCCGCGGCGAATGGCGCCACAACCATGCTCTGGTGTTCAAAGATCGCCCTGATTACCGCTTTATTCTCGGCGAAAAAGGCGAAGTGCTGGATATCGTGGCCGAGCCGCGCCGCATCGCCAACCGCATCGTTGAAGAGTCAATGATCGCCGCTAACGTTTGTGCCGCTATCGTGCTGCGCGAAAAACTTGGCTTCGGCGTTTATAACGTCCATACCGGCTTCGACCCGGCCAATACCGAACAGCTTGCGGCGATGCTGCAAACTCACGGTATCACCGTGGACGCGCAGGAAGTGCTGACCCTCGACGGCTTCTGCAAACTGCGTCGCGAACTGGATGCCCAGCCAACCGGCTTCCTCGACAGCCGCATTCGCCGCTACCAGTCATTCGCGGAAATCAGCACCGAGCCAGGCCCGCACTTCGGCCTCGGCCTGGAAGCCTACGCGACCTGGACTTCACCGATTCGTAAATTCGGCGATATGGTTAACCACCGCCTGCTGAAAGCGATTATCAAAGGCGAAAGCGCCACGCGCCCTGGCGAAGATACCACCGTACAGATGGCGGAACGCCGCCGCCTGAACCGCATGGCCGAACGTGACGTCGGCGACTGGCTCTATGCCCGCTTCCTGAACGCCAAAGCAGGCACCGATACCCGCTTTGCGGCGGAAATTATCGACGTCAGCCGCGGCGGCATGCGCGTACGCCTGGTGGAGAACGGTGCGGTTGCGTTTATCCCTGCGCCATTCATCCACGCGGTGCGTGATGAGCTGGTTTGCAGCCAGGAAAACGGCACCGTGCAAATTAAAGGCGAAGTGGCCTATAAAGTGACCGACGTTATCGATGTCACCATCGCAGAAGTGCGTATGGAAACTCGCAGCGTCATCGCTCGCCCTGCCGCCTGATAGCGCAGCAAAGCCAGCAAAACCGGGCCACGTGCCCGGTTTTTTTATTTCTATAAATCCCGGCGGCTGTTTTTTGGTACATCCTCTGCAAAAACAATATCTTTTCTCTTTCACCAGGGCTTTAACATCGGCTTTCTGTTGCTACTATAAATAGTAGATTTAGGTGATTTTTTTCCCTGAGGCTCAGGAGTAAGAATGAAAGACGATTTGGAGCAGAACCTGCTTTATCGTTATCTGGGAACAACCAGCCCGTACTGGCGTTTGCCGGCGGACAGTAACGCTTTGCAGCTTTCGGCCAGCGAAGACGCCGACATCGGCCAGGTCGTGGCATTAGACTCGGCTCAGGCCGATGAAATTCGCCAAATGACGGTGATTACCTCCAGCCTGACCATGACGCTTTCGCTTTTTGGCATTGAGGTGCCGGTGCATATGGTTGGCCGCAAGGTTTCCAAACGCGAGTGGGCCGGCACGGCTTCCTCCTGGCATGATACCCACTCGGTCGCTCGCGATCTGGTGCAGGGCCTCTCTTTTGCAGAGCAGGTGGTTTCCGAAGCTAATTCGGTAATCGTCATCCTCGACAAACAGGGAAATATCCAGCGTTTCAACCGGTTGAGCGAAGAATACACCGGGATGAAAGAGCATGAAGTCATCGGTCAGAACGTCTTTAATTTATTTATGAGCCGCAGCGAAGCCGCCGCCTCGAAGCGTAATATCAGCGGTTTTTTTCGTAACGGCAGCTCTTACGAAGTAGAGCGTTGGGTAAAAACCCGCAAAGGGCAGCGCCTGTTTCTGTTCCGCAATAAATTCGTTCACAGCGGCAGCGGTAAAAATGAAATTTATCTTATCTGTTCGGGCACCGATATTACCGAAGAGCGCCGCGCTCAGGAGCGGCTGCGCGTGCTGGCAAATACCGACACTATCACCGGCCTGCCCAATCGCAACGCCATTTATGACCTGATAGCCGAAGCCATCGAAAATCGCGGCTCGGGCCAGGTTGGCATAGTTTATCTTGACCTCGATAACTTCAAAAAAGTGAACGATGCCTACGGGCATATGTTTGGCGACCAGCTGTTGCAGGCGGTTTCGCTCGCGATTTTAAGCTGCCTCGAAGAGGGCCAGGTGCTGGCACGTCTCGGCGGCGATGAATTTATCGTGCTGGCGACCAATACCTCTCAAGGCTCTCTTGAAGCCATGTCCTCCCGCATTTTGACCCGCCTCAGGGTGCCGTTCCGCATCGGGCTGATTGAGGTTTACAGCGGCTGTTCTCTGGGTATTTCGCTCGCCCCGCAGCACGGTGAGGAGCGCGAGAGCCTGATCCGCAATGCCGACACCGCGATGTATACCGCTAAAGAGAGCGGCCGCGGCAAGTTTTGTGTGTTTTCGCCGGAAATGAACCAGCGCGTGTTTGAGTATTTATGGCTGGATACTAATTTGCGCAAGGCGCTCGATAAAGAGCAACTGGTGATTCATTACCAGCCGAAAATGACCTGGCGCGGCGAGGTGCGTAGCCTGGAGGCGCTGGTACGCTGGCAGTCGCCGGAACGCGGCCTGATCCCGCCTCAGGGGTTTATCTCCTACGCGGAAGAGTCCGGGCTGATTGTGCCGCTCGGTCGTTGGGTGATGGTTAGCGTGGTGCAGCAGGTCGCGAAATGGCGCGATAAAGGTATTAACCTGCGCGTGGCGGTTAACGTTTCTGCCCGCCAGCTTGCGGACCAGACGATTTTTAGCGATCTTAAGCAGGCGCTTAAAGATCTTAATTTTGAATACTGCCCGATTGACGTGGAGCTTACCGAAAGCTGCCTGATTGAGAACGAAGAACTGGCGCTGTCGGTTATCAAGCAGTTCAGCCAGCTTGGCGCTCAGGTGCATCTGGACGATTTTGGCACCGGCTACTCCTCGCTTTCCCAGCTTGCACGCTTCCCCATCGACGCCATTAAGCTCGACCAGTCTTTTGTGCGCGATGTTCACAAACATTCGGTTTCCCAGTCTCTGGTGCGGGCGATTGTGGCGGTAGCCCAGGCGTTGAACCTGCAGGTGATTGCGGAGGGCGTGGAGAATCAAAAAGAAGACGCCTTTCTTACCAAGAACGGCGTCAACGAACGGCAGGGATTTCTGTTTGCGAAACCAATGCCCGCGGCCGTATTCGAGCGTTGGTTTAAGCGCTATCAGGCGAGAACAAAGCGCTAACCGGCCTTACGCATCGCCGTCGAAGTGTGGCGGTTTTGCAACTGTACCAGGCGCTCCATGTAGGCGATGTCCCTGGCCTCAAGGCAGAATGCCGCATCCACCCAGTCTTCGGTGATATCCATCAGCTCCGAGCGCGGCAACTGCAACACCCGCTGGCGCGCTCGGAGCATCGCTCTCACGCCGTTTAATTTCGGCAGCAGGGTATCAATGAAGGTCCGTGTGGCGAGGTAGCCCTGTCCCGGCTCAAACAGCTGATCCACTAGCCCGTGCTGGTGATACCACTCCGCCGTATGTGACTCCCCTTTATAAATAAGCTCTTCCGCCAGCTTCATGCCTGAGCGGCGCGCCACCAGAGAATAAGCCCCCATGCCGGGAAACAGGTTAAACGCAATTTCCGGGAAGCCGAGCCTGGCGTCGCGCTGGGCCAGCAGAAAATGGTGCGCCAGGGCGGCTTCAAACCCGCCGCCGAGCGCACTGCCTTCTACCATGGCAAGGCTTATTGCTCCGGTATCAAATCCTCGAGACGCCGCATGAACGCAGTCAACGCAGGCCCTTGCGTAGGCGCGTAAAGCTTCGCGCCGCCCATTACGAATCGTCTCGACAAAAAAGCCTAAATCGCCGCCGGTGTTATACATCCCGGGGACCAGCGAACCGGTGACCCAGAAATCAACTTTAAATCCGGCCTTCTGGACGATATATCCCAGATTCATGATTTCCTCTATCAGGGCATGATTGAAACAGGGGCGCGGCCGTGAGCGCAGCATCATCCAGACGGTGCGTCGCTCTTCTTCGTAATATCCAGACAGTTGCGTAAAACGTGCAGTATCGGTAAATAACTTGCAGGTTGTTTGGTCAATAACTGTCATAGCCTTATCCTCATCAAATGAATGTGCGTTAATCGCAGGATCAGACTAATCCACGGCTGTAGTTTGATGAATGTGATGCGCTGATTAATAATTATTGCTTATATGTTGTGCGATAATTTATTGAAGGATAAGGCGAAGAATTGGCCGTGCGCCCTTCTCTTTGGCGGCCTTTTTTTGCATTATGGATTTATGATTCGTTCGCCAACACAGACAGGATTTACTATGCCAACGCTTGATCCGCAGCAGCTTGCTAAACGTATTGATACCGTGCTGGATATTCTGGTTGCCAAAGATTATGCCTCAGCGATAAATAATCTTGAGATCCTCAAGGCCGAGCTGCTGAGTTTAGATAATGACGGGAATAAAACGAACGGCGAGCAGAAAAAGTCGCCGTGGGAAATTTAAGCAAAAGCCGGTAACCACCGGCTTTATTATTTTTTACAGCGTTAATGCGCCAAACGCGCCCTGCCAGTCTCTTTCGAAGCCTTCAATGGCCGCCGTCACCGCTGGCGTAACCAATATTTGCTCGGCCACATCAACCGGGAGCGTGATCGCCTCACACCCGGCGAGCAGGCAGGACATTGCCTGATGAGGCGTGCGGAAGCTGGCTGCCAGCACTTTTGAATCCGGGGCGTGCAGCGTCAGCAACTGCTGGAGATCCTGCACCATTTGTATGCCGTCCCCGCCCTGGGCATCCAGACGATTAACATAAGGCGCCACGTATTCCGCACCGGCCAGCGCCGCCAGCAGCCCCTGAGCCGCACCATATACCGCCGTGCCCAGCGTCGCAATGCCCATAATTTTTAGCTGTTTTAGCGCCGCCAAACCTTCCGGTGTACCAGGAACTTTTACTATCAGCCCCGGCACTCGCGTCGTCAGCAGTTGAGCCTCTTTAACCATCTCATCCGCCCGGTTGGCAATCACCTGGGCAAAAAGTTTGCCTTCGCCACCCAGCGCATCCTGCAACGCGGGCAAAACGTCCCAAAGCGGCTTGCCTGCCTTAGCAACAATTGAAGGATTGGTTGTTACGCCCTGCAATGGCAGGACACGCGCCAGACGTTTAACGGCGGCAACATCGGCGGTATCTAAATACAGTTCCATCACGCTCTCCACATTTAGAGTCATCTCTCACTGCGGGCATCATAACCCGGCTGTCGGATGTTTAGCTGATCAATATCAATATAACTTTCATTCGAAAGTAATTTAATTTACGAAAGAAACACGAATGAGATGAAGCTATGCTGTTTAATATTCAGCGTTACTCAACACACGATGGTCCTGGGATACGCACGGTGGTTTTCCTGAAAGGCTGCTCGCTCGGCTGCCGCTGGTGCCAGAACCCGGAAAGCCGCTCCCGGGAATGTGACCTACTGTTCGATCCTCGCCTGTGCCTGGCCGACTGCAATCTCTGCCAGCAGGCGGCACCTGAGATTGTTACCCGAGTGGGTCAGGAGCTGATTATTGCGCGCGGCAAACTTGACGAAAACGCAATAAGCACGCTGAGGAACTGCTGTCCGACCCAGGCGCTGACCGTCTGCGGAGAAGAAAAAACCGCCGACGACATTATGGCCGCCGTGCTACGCGACAAACCTTTTTATGAGCGTAGCGGCGGGGGCATTACGCTTTCGGGCGGCGAACCCTTTATGCAGCCTGAGCTGGCTCGCGAACTTTTGCAGCGCAGTAAACAAGCCGGGCTGAATACCGCCGTTGAATCCTGCCTGCATGTGCCATGGAAATACATCGAACCTTCGCTGCCGTTTTTAGATCTTCTGCTCGCCGACCTTAAACACGTAGATAAGCAGCGCTTCCACCAATGGACGGACGGCAACGCGGAGCGCGTGCTGGATAACTTCCGCAAACTGGCGGCGCGTGGCGTGGAGATGACGGTCCGCGTACCGCTGATCCCCGATTTTAACGCCGATGAGCAGTCGATTCGCGCCATCAGCGATTTTGCCGCCGATGAAATTGGCGCTAAAGCTATCCATTTTTTGCCCTACCACACCTTAGGTATCAACAAATACAACCTGTTGGCTCAGCCTTACCGCGCGGCGCGCTCGCCGCTTGATGCGCCGGATCTCCTGCATTTTGCCGAACAGTACGCCAGCCAAAAAGGCATGACGGCCTGGATAAGAGGATAAACATCATGACCGAACTGAACCTGAACTTTCTTAGCCCGCGTATCAAGGCGCATAAAGAAGCGCTGATCCACATCGTTAAGCCGCCGGTTTGCACCGAGCGCGCTCAACACTACACCGAGGTTTATCAGCAGCATCAGGATAAACCGCTGCCGGTTCGCCGCGCCATGGCGCTGGCTCACCATCTGGCCGAACGTACCATTTGGATAAAACACGACGAGCTGATTGTCGGTAACCAGGCCAGCCACGTTCGCGGCGCGCCTTTCTTCCCGGAATACACCGTCGGCTGGATAGAAAGTGAGATTGACGAGCTCGGCGACCGCCCCGGCGCAGGCTTCTCGATTTCAGATTCGGACAAAGCCGTGATGCATAAAATTTGCCCGTGGTGGCGCGGACAAACGGTGCAGGACAGGTGCTACGGCATGTTTACCGACGAGCAAAAAGCCTTGCTGGCAACCGGTATAATTAAAGCCGAAGGCAACATGACTTCCGGGGATGCCCATCTTGCGGTTAACTTCCCTCTCCTGCTGGAGCTTGGCCTTAATGGCCTGCGCGATAAGGTGACCGAGCGCCGTGCTCGTCTGAATCTTACCGACCAGGAGGATCTGCATAAAGAGCAGTTCCTTAAAGCCATAGATATGACTTTTAGCGCCCTTAGCGACCATATCCTGCGTTACGCCGAGCTGGCCAACAGAATGGCGACTGAGGAAACGCGAGAAACTCGTCGCGATGAACTGCTGGCGATAGCGGAGAATTGCGAACACATCGCCTCTCAGCCTCCGGTAACGTTCTGGCAGGCGCTACAGTTAAGCTACTTTATTCAACTGGTGCTGCAAATTGAGTCCAACGGCCACTCCGTCTCATTTGGCCGTCTTGATCAGTATCTCTACCCGTGGTATCGCCGCGACGTTGAGCTTAAGCAGACGCTGGGCCGCGAACAGGCGATTGAGCTGCTGCAAAGCTGCTGGCTGAAACTGCTGGAGGTCAACAAAATCCGCTCCGGGTCGCATTCAAAAGCGTCGGCAGGTAGCCCGCTCTACCAGAACGTCACCATTGGCGGGCAGACGCTGGTACACGGCGTTGCGGTGGATGCCGTCAACCCTCTGTCTTACGCGGTGCTTGAATCCTGCGGCCGCCTGCGCTCCACGCAGCCAAACCTGAGCGTTCGCTACCATGCGGGCATGAGCAATGACTTCCTCGACGCCTGCGTGCAGGTTATCCGCTGCGGATTTGGGATGCCTGCGTTTAACAACGATGAAATCGTCATAGATGAATTTATTAAAATCGGCGTCAGCCGCGAAGATGCCTACGACTACGCCGCCATCGGCTGTATTGAAACCGCGGTGGGCGGCAAGTGGGGCTACCGCTGTACCGGCATGAGCTTCATTAACTTTGCCCGAGTGATGCTGGCAAGCCTTGAACATGGCCGCGATGCAACCAGCGGGAAAATCTTCCTGCCTCAGGAAAAGGCGCTCTCAGAGGGAAACTTTGCTTCATTTGATGAGGTGATGGACGCCTGGGATACGCAGATTCGCTATTACACTAAAAAATCCATCGAAATAGAGTGCGTGGTGGACACGGTGCTGGAAGAAAATGCCCACGATATTCTCTGCTCGGCGCTGGTGGATGATTGTATCGAGCGCGGCAAAAGTATTAAACAAGGCGGCGCGAAATACGACTGGGTGTCGGGTCTTCAGGTCGGTATTGCCAACCTTGGAAACAGCCTCTCGGCGGTGCGCAAGCTGGTATTCGACGAGGGAATTATCGGCCAGCAGCAGCTGGCGGAAGCATTAGCCAACGACTTTGACGGGCTGAGCGGCGAGCAGCTGCGCCAGCGGTTAATCAACGGCGCCCCCAAATACGGTAACGATGACGACGAAGTGGATATGCTGCTGGCCCGCGCTTACCAGACCTATATTGACGAACTGAAGCAGTACCATAACACCCGCTTTGGCCGCGGTCCGATTGGCGGAACCTATTACGCCGGAACCTCTTCAATCTCGGCTAACGTGCCGTTTGGGGCAGCAACGATGGCGACCCCGGATGGCCGAAATGCGAAAACCCCGCTGGCCGAAGGTGCAAGCCCTGCCTCCGGTACGGACAGACTCGGTCCAACGGCGGTCATCAGCTCGGTTGGAAAACTGCCTACCGGCAAAATCCTCGGCGGCGTTCTGCTCAACCAAAAACTGAATCCTTCGACGCTGGATAATCCACGCGATCGGGAAAAATTAATGTTTATGCTGCGTACTTTCTTTGAGGCACACAAAGGCTGGCACGTTCAGTACAACATTGTTTCCCGTGAAACCCTGATAGATGCCAAACAAAATCCTGATAAATATCGTGATTTAGTGGTCAGGGTAGCGGGATACTCGGCCTTCTTTACTGCCTTATCTCCTGACGCGCAGGATGATATTATAGCCCGTACTGAACATACACTTTGACGAGAAGGCGGCGGTTACCCCGCCGCCTGACTACTGGCTGACATGAACTCAAGACAACAAATTATTCTGCAGATGGTTATCGATCAAGGCCGGGTAAGCGTGGCTTCTCTGGCGAAAACGACCGGCGTTTCAGAAGTCACGATCCGCCAGGATTTAAATCTGCTCGAGAAAAACAACTACCTGAGACGCATCCACGGTTATGCCGTCCCGCTCGATAGCGACGACGTTGAAACCCGAATGATGAATAACTACACGCTCAAACTGCAACTGGCGAATTACGCCGCTTCTCTGGTTAACGACGGCGAGACGGTATTTATCGAGAACGGCAGTAGCAATGCCCTGCTTGCCCGCACGCTGGCGGAGCAAAAAAATGTCACGATAATTACCGTCAGCAGCTACATTGCGCACTTGCTGAAGGATACCTCCTGCGAGGTTATTCTGGTGGGCGGGATCTACCAGAAGAAAAGCGAAAGCATGGTTGGCCCGCTGACCCGGCAGTTTATCAAACAGCTGCATTTTACCCGGGCATTTATCGGTATAGACGGATTTATGCCGGAAACCGGCTTTACCGGGCGCGATATGCTGCGCACCGACGTGGTCAATTCGGTGCTGGAAAAAGGCAGTGAGGCTATCGTGCTCACCGACAGCAGCAAGTTTGGCAATCTCCATCCTTATACTCTGGGGCCGATATCGCGCTTTAGCCGCGTGATAACCGATGCAGCGCTGGATGCAGAAACCTTACAGCAGCTCAAAGCCGCTGATTTACAGGTAGATATTGTAGATCCGTATCTTCCTGCCTGACGCTCTCCGGCCCGTGCGCCGCACGGGCATCATTGCTCTCAGAATTATCCCACACGTTAATTAAGAGTTTTTACCTGTGTTAATTCCGCGGGAAATTTAGAATAGAATTTAGCGATATAACAGGGAGTAATAAACGCACCTGCTGTTTTTTGAGCTTATATCGCAACATCGTTTCACGAACCGGCCCGGAAAAGTGCTCAATAAGCACTATACTTATCTGAGACTGGCTTCCGTGAATCAATTATTCTGGAGAAAGTATGATGACCTTAAATAACAAAAAAGTGGCCGCTGCAATGCTGGCTATTACTCTCGCAGTTTCCCTGAGCGGTTGTTCTAACTGGTCCAAACGCGATCGCAACACAGCAATCGGCGCAGGTGCCGGTGCGCTTGGCGGCGCGGTACTGACCGACGGCAGCACTCTGGGGACACTCGGCGGTGCGGCAGTAGGCGGTATTATCGGTCACCAGGTGGGTAAATAAGGCATGACGCCAGCAAAAGCTAACACGCTTTGACGAATTAATTGTGCATGATTTTCAGGTCTGACAAACAGCAGTCAAAAATAAGAGGCCACGGTATTTCCGTGGCCCATTAATAGATAATGCGAAATATTAACCGCCCGCGAGTTTGACCTTCATCCCTTTCGCTTCAAGCAGTGACTTTATCAGGTCGCGTTTATCGCCCTGAATTTCGATTATTCCGTCTTTAACCGCCCCACCGCATCCGCATTTCTTTTTCAGTTCTGCCGCGATTTTTGCCAGGGTAGCGTCGTCTTCATCAATCCCGCTGATAAGGCACACGCCCTTTCCTTTGCGTCCGCTGGTTTGCTTCTGGATCCGCACAATGCCGTCACCCTTTGGGCGCTCGGCTACCGCTTTTGGCTCATCAATACGCCCGGTTTCGGTGGAATAAACCAGACGGCTGTTCTCATCTTTCATTAAGCTTCAAGCCTCCTGTGCCAGCGATGCGCGGATATCACGCAGAGTTTGTGCAGGGTCGGCAGATTGGGTGATCGGACGCCCGATTACCATAAAGTCTACGCCTGCCTGCTGAGCCTGTTGCGGAGTCATAATGCGGCGTTGATCGCCCGCGTCGCTGCCTACCGGGCGAATGCCGGGAGTTATCAGCTTAAACTCGCGGCCAAAGGCGCTTTTAAAGCGCACGGCCTCCTGCGCGGAGCAAACTACGCCGTCCAGGCCACACTCTTTCGTCAAGCCGGCCAGGCGTTCGGCATAATCTGCCGGGCTGGACGCGATGCCTAAGTCAGCCAAATCACTGGCCTCCATGCTGGTGAGCACGGTGACCGCAATCAGCAGCGGCGCATCTTTGCCAAACGGCACCAGCGCTTCGCGGGCAGCACGCATCATTCTTGCCCCGCCGGTCGCGTGTACGTTCACCATCCACACGCCAAGTTCCGCAGCAGCAGCAACCGCCCGGGCAGTGGTGTTCGGAATATCGTGGAATTTCAAATCCAGGAATACGTCAAAGCCGCGCTGCTGCAAATCCCCCACCAGCTGCGGCCCAAACAGCGTGAACATCTCTTTGCCTACCTTGAGGCGGCAATCGCGAGGATCGATACGGTCGACAAAGGCCAACGCGCTATCGCGGTTATCATAGTCGAGTGCGACGACAATCGGTGAATCAGTGGCAACACGGGAGGAGGATGACGCAGTTGAGTTCATGGCAAAACCTTCTGACTGTTGGGCACCGGCGCGGCGCAAAAAAGTTAAACGGCAGCATTCTACTCGCCAGGCCGGAAAATTTACAGCCGCCATTGCCTCCTGCTAAGCGATAACTGCGCGGATGCTGAGGTTTGATGATGACTGATATCATTAGTATGTTGTAACTAAAGTGCGTTTTTTTTATTAATAGCCGCGGGCTATTGGCCATCAAGCCCGCGGATTGGTTTCACCGTTGACCACGCGCGGCAGGACGGGCAGTGCCAGTACATGGTGTAGGCGGTAAAACCACATTTCTGGCAGCGGTAGCGCGGCTTGGTGCGAATCTGCTCGCCCACCATATCACGCAGCACCATCAGGCTCTCTTTGGCGCGCCCTTCTTCCGCCTCATGCAGGTGGTAGTCCATCAGGCGATGGAAGACCCGCATGGTCGGATGGCGCTGCAACTGCCGGTTGATGTAGAGCTGGGCGGTTTCTGCCCCCTCTTTCTGCTCCAGAATGCTGGCCAGCATCAGCTCGGCTACCGCGCCGGTATTTTCTTCCACGCAGCGCTTAAGGAACGCTTCCCACTCTTCGGGCTTCCCGAGCTGCTGGTAGCAAACCTGTAGCATTTCCAGCGTCTCGCTTACCAGCTCGCTGTCCTGCTCAATAACGCGTTTGAGTGATTCTACCGCTTTGGCATACTCGCCCTTCTCCATAAAGATGCGGCCCATCATGATGGAGACTCTGGCGCAGTTGCGATCCGCCGCCGCGCCTTTTTTCAGCAGCGACATGGCTTTATCCGAGTCGTCACTGCCGATATTTTGCAGCGCAAGTTCGCAGTAGAAATGCGCGATTTCAACTCGCTGCTTGTCTTTGCCGAGCTTCACCAGCCTTTCTGCCACGTCGATGGCTTTTTGCCAGTCGCTGGTAGCCTGGTGGATTTGCAATAGCTGTTGCAGCGAGCTGACCCGGAAGTCGGTCTCGTCGATCAACTGGGCAAACATATCCTCTGCACGGTCGTACAGCCCGGCAGCCATGTAGTCTTTACCCAGTTGCTGAACCGCCAGCATGCGCTGGTCGTAGTTAAGCGACGCGCTTTCCATTAACGACTGGTGAATACGGATGGCGCGGTCAACCTCACCGCGCTGGCGAAACAGATTACCCAGCGTAAGGTGGGCTTCAACGGTGCCGGTGTCCTCTTTGAGCATATCGAGGAACAGATCGACCGCCTTGTCCTGCTGGTTTGACAGCAGGAAGTTGACCCCTGCCACGTAATCACGGGAAAGACGGCTGGCTTCCTGCTGCTTATCTTGTTGCGCACTTCTGCGCCCCATATACCAGCCATAGGCGGCCGCAACGGGTAACAGCAGAAACAGCAGTTCCAACATAGAGGGTTATTCCTTCACGGTCGGCGCGACGGGCGCCGGAACATCAGCGGCGGGAGTAACCTGCTGCTCAAGACGTTTAATTTTGCGCTCGGCGCGAGCCAGTGAGACGCGTACGCGCAGCCAGAACAGGCCGCAAATCAACCAGCCAAGGATAAAACCAGCGGCAAATAGCGTTGCCAGCAGGGTTGAAACCCGGTATTCGCCCTGCGCCAGCAGATAGTTAAAGTGAACAACCTGATCGTTTTGTGCGCCCAGAGTGACCGAAACCACGAAGATGGCGAGTACCAGCAAGAAGATGAATAAATATTTCACATTACGTCCCGTTATGTGGTCACAGGTGACTCAGCTATGCCAAAAATGAATCCCGGATGTATAAACTACCATTTCAGGCCAAACCGTGGAATCCATTAACCACCTCCAATTCGTAAGAAATGGGGGTTAAAACACTATTATCAAGCTTATTCGCCGCGTTCGACTATTTCCTGCTCTTCCTGAGCCGGCGGCGTAAGCGGTCCGCACCAGCGTTGAGCAAGCCAGGTAGCTAAAATTACCAGCAGCGCGGAGATAACCGTCGCCACGGCTAAATCACGCGGCCAGTGCATCCCCAGCAGCAGGCGGCTGCCCATAACCGCCGTCGCCCAGACTAATAAAACCACCAGCGTAATGGTCCGCCTGCGAGGCCACAACAGGCCGACGCCCAGCAGCGCCCAGCTGGCGGCAAACATCGTATGCCCGGAAGGGAAAGCAAACCCCGTTTCAAACTGCCAGTGGTTACGCAGCCAGCCGGGGATAGCCTGCTCATTATGAAGCTGTTCTTTGACCAGGTCCGCACGCTGGGTACGCTTTAAATTGTAGAACTCGTCGGTCGGGATATGGTGAGTTTTTTCGAGCCAAACAACGAACGGCCGGGGTTCCTGCACTTTATTCTTGATAACGGACTTAATGCCCTGACCTATAAGGATAGCAGCTGCAAGAATAGCAAATAACATCAGGGCGGGCTTGAGGCGAAAACGCAGGCACCACAGAAACCACCCACAGAGGGCAATATGGGTAATTGCACCCCAGGGCTGGGTCACGGTTTCTGTCACCCAATAAAGCAATTTTAATACACTCTCATTGCCACCCGGCGCCCACTGCCAGCCGCTCAGCCAGACGAGTAACGGCATGATTAACAGAAGAATTGCACCTGCGGTAATACGTTTTACTATTGCCTGCATGAAAACCTCGTGATAATGAAAGCCGTTAAAGAATAACTGATAAATGCCGGAGATGGCGAAAACGCAGCAAGGTAATTGGCAAAAATGGCTTTTTAACCTGCCAATGGAGCGAAGTGGCGTGCGTTATGGCAAAATATCCGGCATTAACGTACAAGCCAGACCTCTGGCAGACGCCGCAGGCGGTGTCGATATAAGTACCTGGAGAATCACATGCAGCTTAAACGTGTGGCAGAAGCCAAACTGCCAACCCCATGGGGCGATTTCCTGATGGTGGGTTTTGAAGAAATAGCGACCGGGCACGACCACGTAGCCCTGGTTTTTGGTGATGTTAGCGGAGAAGAGCCGGTGCTGGCTCGCGTTCACTCCGAATGTTTGACCGGCGATGCGCTGTTCAGCCTGCGCTGCGATTGTGGCTTCCAGCTTGAAGCCGCTCTGACCCACATCGCTGAACAGGGTCGAGGCATTCTGCTTTATCATCGCCAGGAAGGCCGTAACATTGGTCTGTTGAATAAAATTCGCGCCTACGCGTTACAGGATAAAGGCTACGACACGGTGGAAGCTAACCACCAGCTCGGCTTTGCCGCCGACGAGCGTGACTTTACGCTGTGCGCCGATATGTTCAAGCTGCTGGGCGTAGACGCCGTGCGTCTGCTGACCAACAACCCGAAAAAAGTCGAAATTCTGACTGAAGCAGGGATAAACATCGTTGAGCGCGTGCCGCTTATCGTTGGCCGCAATCCGAAAAATGCGCATTATCTGGATACCAAAGCCGCAAAAATGGGCCACCTGCTGTCCGAGTAATAACTTGCTTTACGGCTCCCCCCTTTCGGGGGGAGTTTCTTTCTTACTTCAGCATATTTCTGATGACATAGTGCAGGATGCCGTCGTTGCGGAAATAGGTTAATTCATTTCCGGTATCGATACGGCAGCGGCAGTCAATTACCTGCTGGCGTCCGTCGGCAAAGGTCAACGTTACCGGCACCGTGGCGCCAGGCTTTAATTGATTAAGATTGCTAATGTCTATTTTCTCTTCGCCGGTCAGGCCAAGCGTTTTACGCGTTACGCCCTGCGGGAATTCCAGCGGTAATATCCCCATCCCGATAAGGTTGGAGCGGTGAATACGCTCGAAGGATTCGGCAATAACGACCCGAATGCCCAGCAGCCTTGGGCCTTTTGCCGCCCAGTCGCGACTTGAACCGGAGCCGTACTCTTTCCCGGCGATCACCGCCAACGGCGTGTCCTGCTCTTTATAGCGCATGGCTGCGTCATAAATCGAGAGGACTTCTTCCCCCGGCAGCAGGCGCGTCATCCCGCCCTCCACGCCCGGCACCATTTCGTTACGAATGCGGATATTAGCGAAGGTCCCACGCATCATTACTTCGTGGTTACCGCGCCGTGAACCGTAAGAGTTGAAGTCTTTACGCTCAACGCCGTGCCCTTGCAGGTAGCGCCCTGCCGGGCTGTCCGGTTTTATACTGCCCGCAGGAGAGATGTGGTCGGTGGTGACCGAATCGCCAAGCATCGCCAGCACTTTGGCGCCGTGAATATCCTCCACCGGCTTAGGCTCCACGCCCATATCGTCAAAGAATGGCGAAAGTCGAATGTAGGTTGAGTCATCCTGCCAGCCGTAGGTCGCCGAGCGTTCAACTTCAATACTCCGCCACTCCTCAGTACCTTCAAACACTTCGGCATACTCTTTGCGGAACATATCCGTCGTGACCTGAGCTACCGCAGTGGCTATCTCCTGGCTGCTCGGCCAGATATCTTTCAGATATACCGGGTCACCTTTGCGGTCATGCCCAAGCGGCTCTTTGGTCAGGTCGATGTTCATATTGCCCGCCAGGGCGTAAGCCACCACCAGCGGCGGAGAAGCCAGCCAGTTGGTTTTCACCAGCGGATGGATGCGGCCCTCAAAGTTGCGGTTACCGGAAAGCACCGCGCCAACGGTAAGATCGCCCTTTTTAATCGCCAGCTCGATAGGATCGGGCAGCGGGCCGGAGTTGCCGATACAGGTGGTACATCCGTAGCCGACAAGGTTAAAGCCCAGTTCATCGAGATAAGGCGTCAGTTTCGCTTTTGCCAGGTAGTCAGATACGACCTTCGAGCCAGGAGCCAGCGAAGCCTTGACCCACGGCTGAGGTTTAAGCCCAAGCGTTACCGCCTTTTTGGCCAAAAGCCCCGCGGCCATCAGCACGCTTGGGTTGGAGGTGTTGGTACAGGAGGTGATTGCGGCAATGACTACCGCACCGTCCGGCAGTTGATACTCTTTGCCGTTAAGCGTGTAATTCACCGGAGCACGATCTTTATGCGAGGCGTTAACCTCCAGCTCGTTGCTGGCGGCAAATGCTTTCGGCACGCCGCCAAGCGGCACGCGATCCTGCGGGCGTTTTGGCCCGGCAAGGCTGGCCTCAACATCGTCCATATTCAGCGCCAGGGTGCTGGTAAATACAGGCTCATCACCCGCGTTACGCCACATGCCCTGCGCTTTGGCATAAGCTTCAACCAGCGCAACCTGTTCTTCGCTGCGGCCGCTAAGGCGCATATAGTCGAGCGTCACGCCATCAATCGGGAAGAAACCACAGGTAGCGCCATATTCAGGGGACATATTGGCAATAGTCGCTCGGTCTGCGAGCGGGAGCGAATCCAGCCCATCGCCATAAAATTCAACAAATTTACCCACCACGCCGTGCTTGCGCAGCATCTGGGTTACGGTCAATACCAGGTCGGTGGCGGTTATCCCTTCCCGCAGTTTGCCGTCGAGCTTAAAGCCAACGACGTCGGGAATAAGCATCGATACCGGCTGGCCGAGCATCGCCGCTTCGGCCTCTATGCCGCCTACGCCCCAGCCTAAAACGCCGAGGCCGTTAATCATCGTGGTGTGGGAGTCGGTGCCGACGAGGGTGTCCGGGTACGCAACCCATTCTCCATCAAGCTGTTCGCTCCATACGGCTTTACCGAGATATTCGAGGTTTACCTGGTGGCAAATGCCGGTTCCTGGCGGTACAACGCTGAAGCGGCTGAACGCCTGCTGGCCCCAGCGTAAAAAGACGTAGCGCTCATGGTTACGTTCCATTTCAAGACGCACGTTTTCTTCGAATGCATCTTTGTCGCCGAAATGGTCAACGGTAACCGAGTGGTCAATCACCAGGTCAACCGGCGAGAGCGGGTTCACTTTAGCCACGTCACCGCCGAGGCGTTTCACGGCTTCACGCATTGCCGCGAGGTCAACAACGGCAGGTACGCCGGTAAAGTCCTGCATCAGCACGCGGGCGGGTCGATAGGCAATTTCACGGTCGGCGTGGGCGTTTTTCAGCCATCCGGCAAGGGCGTGGATATCTTCCCGGGTAACGGAGTCTTCATCCTGCCAGCGCAGCAGGTTTTCCAGCAGAACTTTTAGCGACTTAGGTAAACGGCTGATATCCCCAAGCTGTTTCGCGGCTAGCGGCAGGCTGTAGTAGTGCCAGGTTTTATTTAGCGCCTGTAGGGTGTCCTTGCTGGCTTCGCGTAGGGTTAACGACATAGCTCCTCCTTTATGACAGGGATAGCGAGTGCCCTGATTATCGTCAGGGTCACTATTAAAGATAACACAAACTTGTCGTAACGATTTGATAACAACCCGAATTGATAAATGGACGTTATGCAAGCGGAGGTGAGAAAACAAAACGCCCCGGGTGTTAGCCGGGGCGCTGAGAGATTAATTAGTAAAAATGCGGAATAACTCTAACCAGAACAAAGAAGAGAGCAAAAACACTCCCAGCCATGCCCAGTATTTAGTGCCACAACGGCTATTCATAAACATTACTCAATGTTGCGCTATGCAATATGACTGATTAATTAATCAATCTCGATGGGTTATTGCTGTGTGTAATTATCAGTAAATAGTTCGTTTAGCCGCGGTAAATAAATTGTGTTTTTAGGCCGCGGATAAAATAAGCAATGTTAAATTAATCTTATTGTTTTTTACTGTCGTCTTCGGAAAACAAATCTATAAACGCCTGCTGCTGTTTAGTCAGCTCCCAGCCATCGGGCGCGGCGTTTGCGCTTTTCCTGTCAACCTTGCGCGGCTTGCTGTCGCTGCGGGTTACCGTTTTTGGTGCAGAGAGTCTGGCTCTGGCGGACATAGCTACCCCCAAAATTTCCAGGCAACTAATGCCACAACCAGCCAGAACAGGGCTGAAACCAAAAAGACCGCAATCCAGGCTTTACGTTTCAGGGCCGGATCCCTTTGCGGTTGTTCACTTCCTGATGACATTGCTAGCCTCATACAATCGACACCACTTATCGTAATAATTCTTAACAATCGGTATAACTAATCGCCAGTTGGGATTAATCCTAAAGAAACTCTAGCGCAAAAGCCAGCGAAATTGCGCCCTCAGAAGGAGAAAAGATTTAATCTTTTGACCTGAAATAAATAATTGAAGTGCCAAATTTGCGCAACTACTAATTATTTACTAGCTGTGTCTCTTTATTGCGACACAATAACCATTGGCGGGATGTGGCTTATTAAATGAAAGGGAACCGGCAAGAAGAATGCGTTTAATTCTTGTTTAATATTTAGAAGGGTATCTCCGGTTTAGCCGAAGATACCCGGGGGAATTATTTAGCAGGTAATTTAATATCTTTAAACATCGCTTCAATATCTTCATTGGAGCGTAATGCCACGGCGGTATCTACCACGTCACGCGTTAAATGCGGCGCAAAACGCTGAATAAAATCATACATATAACTACGCAGGAAGGTGCTGCGGCGGAAGCCAATTTTTGTGGTGCTGTGGCTAAAGACGCCCTGCGCTTCAATGCGGACCAAATCCGGGTCTGAAACAGGGTCAACGGCCATGCTGGCAATAACCCCTACTCCCAGCCCCAGGCGGACGTAGGTTTTAATTACGTCGGCATCGGTTGCGGTGAACACAATGCGCGGCGTGAGCCCGGCGCGGTTAAACGCCGTGTCCAGCTCTGAGCGGCCGGTAAAGCCAAAGGTATAAGTCACCAGCGGGTACTGGGCCAGCTCTTCAATCGTTACCGACTCTTTGGACGCCAGAGGATGATCCGGCGTTACCACGATAGAGCGGTTCCAGTGGTAGCATGGCAGCATCACCAGGTCGTCGTAAAGATGCAGCGCTTCGGTGGCAATGGCAAAGTCCGCATTGCCTTTAGAAACGGCCTCAGCAATCTGCGTAGGCGAGCCCTGATGCATATGGAGAGAAACCCGCGGGTAGCGCTCAATGAAGCCCTTGATAACGCCCGGCAGCGCGTAGCGTGCCTGGGTGTGCGTAGTTGCCACATACAAAGAGCCTTTATCCGGCCAGGTATGTTCCCCGGCGACGGACTTAATCGCATCCACCTTAGAAAGCACTTCGCGCGCGATGCGGATAATTTCCTGCCCCGCCGGAGTGACCTGAGTGAGATGCTTGCCGCTGCGGGCAAAAATCTGGATCCCAAGTTCGTCTTCCAGCATACGCACCTGCTTGCTGATGCCGGGCTGGGAGGTATAAAGCCCCTCTGCGGTGGAGGAGACATTAAGATTGTGGTTTACCACTTCAACGATATAACGAAGTTGCTGTAATTTCATGAATTACCGTCCAGGGTCAAAAAGGCCCCGGCACGGAAATGGCGGGGATTGAGACGCAGTGAAAGCGAAAATTGACATTGCTTTACGCACTATATCAGTTATAGCTACTTTGTATAGATGTGATAAAAAGATAATAAACAAGTTATATATGGCGCAATAAAAAAACCGGAGCCAGGCTCCGGTTTTCATCACTTCAGGCGGGATTATTTCTTGCCAACAACCCACTTACCTTCCACGAAGAAGGCGGACCAGCCGGTAGCTTTGCCCTCTTTTTCGGAAGCCACGTACTGCTGCTTGGTCTTACGGCTAAAGCGCACTACGGCTTTATTGCCTTCAGGATCTTCCTGAGGGGCATCTGCCAGGTAGCGCAGTTTCTCCGGCAGGCGATCGCGGAAGCGGTAGAGCTCTTCCACCAGCGGCGCACGCGTCTCACGCGATTTCGGGAAAGTATTCGCAGCCAGGAAGACACCGGCAGCCCCGTCACGCAGTACAAAGTAAGCATCAGACTTCTCGCACGGCAGTTCAGGCAGCGGAACCGGATCTTCTTTCGGCGGAGCAACTTCGCCGTTACGCAGAATTTTACGGGTGTTTTTACACTCTTCGTTGGTACAGGCCATGTATTTCCCGAAGCGCCCCATTTTCAGGTGCATTTCAGAACCACATTTTTCACACTCAACGATTGGGCCGTCGTAACCCTTAATGCGGAACTCCCCTTCTTCAATCTCGTAGCCATCGCAGGTCGGGTTGTTACCGCAAACGTGCAGCTTGCGCTTAGGATCGATAAGGTAGCTATCCATCGCCGTGCCGCATTTCTGGCAGCGACGTTTGGCGCGCAGGGCGTTAGTTTCCGCATCGTCACCTTCCAGCACGTTGAGAACTTCGTTCTCAGGCACCAGGTTGATGGTGGTTTTGCAGCGCTCTTTCGGCGGCAACGCGTAACCGGAACAGCCGAGGAACACGCCGGTACTGGCGGTACGGATCCCCATCTGGCGGCTACAGGTCGGACAGTCAATGCTGGTCAGCACCATCTGGTTCGGGCGCATCCCGCCTTCTTCCGGGTCCTGTTCGGCTTTTTCCAGCTGGCCGCTGAAGTCGCTGAAGAAGTTATCCAGCACGGCTTTCCATTCGGCCTGATTGTTTGCCACCTGGTCCAGGCTGTCTTCCATTTGCGCGGTGAAGTCGTAATTCATCAGCTCGCGGAAGTTCTCTTCCAGACGGTCGGTAACAATCTCCCCCATCTTCTCGGCGTAGAAACGGCGGTTTTCAGTGCGCACGTAACCACGATCCTGAATGGTGGAGATAATAGAAGCGTAGGTAGACGGGCGGCCAATACCGCGTTTTTCCAGCTCTTTAACCAGCGAAGCTTCGCTAAAGCGAGCAGGCGGTTTGGTAAAGTGCTGAGCAGGCAGCAGCTCAACCAGCGAAAGCGTTTCACCCGGATTCACCGGCGGCAGGGTGCGATCTTCATCGCCCTTACGCAGCGCAGGCATCACTTTCGTCCAGCCGTCAAAGCGCAGAGTACGGCCACGAGCCTTCAGGCGATACTCGCCCGCTTCTACCGTCAGCGTGGTGGAGTCGTACTTCGCCGGCGTCATCTGGCAGGCAACAAACTGGCGCCAGATCAGCTGATACAGCTTCTGGGCGTCTGCTTCCATATCTTTCAGCGCTTCGGCCTGGACATTCACATCCGAAGGACGAATCGCTTCGTGAGCTTCCTGCGAGTTGTCTTTGCTGGCGTACTGGTTTGCATCCGCCGGCAGATATTTTTTACCGAAGCTCTCTTCGATAAAACCGCGCACCATGCTCACCGCATCCTGGCTCAGGTTGGTTGAGTCAGTACGCATGTAGGTGATGTGGCCCGCTTCATAGAGGCGCTGCGCCATCATCATGGTTTTCTTCACGCCGAAGCCCAGACGCGTACTTGCGGCCTGCTGCAACGTGGAAGTGATAAACGGCGCGCCAGGCTTGCTGCTGGTCGGTTTATCTTCGCGATCCAGCACGGTATAACGAGCTTTCTCCAGCAGGCTGACCGCCGCCATAGTTTGCTCGCGGTTAACCGGACGGAACGGCTTATCAAGATGGTGACTGACCTGCATCGGCAGAGCATCGCCCTTCGGCGTCGCCAGATTCGCATCGATTTCCCAATACTCTTCCGGCACAAACGCTTTAATCTCGCGCTCACGCTCAACCACCAGGCGTACCGCTACGGACTGAACGCGCCCTGCGGACAGGCCACGCGCAATTTTCTTCCACAGCAGAGGCGAAACCATGTAACCCACAACGCGGTCCATAAAGCGGCGCGCCTGCTGGGCGTTAACGCGGTCAATATTCAGTTCGCCCGGCTTTTCAAACGCCTGGCGAATCGCATTCTTGGTAATTTCGTTAAAGACCACGCGGCTGTAGCGCGTGTCGTCGCCGCCGATAACTTCCCGCAGGTGCCACGCAATGGCTTCCCCTTCGCGGTCAAGGTCGGTTGCGAGATAGATGTGGTCTGCTTTTTCTGCCAGAGCTTTCAGCTCGTTGACCACTTTCTCTTTGCCCGGCAGGACTTCGTAATGAGCATCCCAGTTATGCCATGGATCAACGCCCATACGGTTGACGAGCGCTCCGCGTTCATCCTTTTTGACCTTTTTGGTCCCTTTGGCGGCGGCAGAGTCAGCGCTCTTTTTGGTGGTTGATCCACTGGTCGGCAAATCACGGATGTGACCGACGCTGGACTTAACCACGTAGTCATTACCGAGATATTTGTTGATCGTTTTGGCTTTTGCCGGGGACTCAACGATAACGAGAGCTTTACCCATTTTCACCTTTACCTATTTAATTCTTCCAGGAATACGTCGCGGGTTTACCTTCCACTGGCGACGTGCCTTTTTATATTGAGGCAGCGTCGAAGGAGATCAACTCTTTTTTTCAATAACCTGCATCACCCGAGGCGGACACAGTGGTTTTTGAGAACCCGAGTTCTGGCGCAAGTGGCATAGCACGACGGAAGTTTGGTCGAATGTCAAGCAATTCTGTTGCCAGATTTGCGAAAGCGTCACACTCTACCTGATAAAATATGTTACGCAACTTTATTAGCATGCAATGGCCTTTCTCGCCAGCATGGTTAACTTTGCAAACCCCATAAGGTTTACAGGGAAAATTTGCCCTTTACGCCCGAGCGGACGTAAACTAGCGCCAGTTTTTTAAGGAGAACATCATGCAAGAGACAACTCAGCCAATTAACCGCGAATCCCTCCTCGTTGAGGCGAATAAAATCATTCGTGAACATGAGGATTTCCTGCACGGGATGGAAGCCACCGGCGTAGAGCAAAAAAATGGCGTGCTGGTCTTTAAGGGAGAATACTTCCTCGACGAGCAGGGCCTGCCGACGCCGAAGAGCACAGCGGTGTTTAACATGTTTAAACACCTGGCCCATGTGCTTTCAGAGAAATATCATCTGCAAGACTAAATAAAAAAGCGAGGCTCTCAGGCCTCGCTTTTTTGCTTTAAAGCAGCGGCTTTTCACCGCGCTGCCACCAGCGAAGCAGCAGCCGATCCAGGCTCTTAGCCGCGCTGCCGGTAAAGCGATCCATCACTTTCTTGCGCTGGAGGTAGCGCACGTTTATGGCGTCGAACTCCTTCATCATATCCAGCAGCAGGTCGTCGCTGGTTGCAATTTCATCAACCAGCCCCTTTTCCTTCGCCTGCGTGCCGTACCAGTGTTCGCCTGTCGCCACCGCGTTAATATCCAGCGCCGGGCGCATATCGCTAACAAACTGTTTGAAGAGAAGGTGCGTCTCGTTCAGGTCTTCCCTGAACTTCTCGCGGCCCTGCTCGGTATTCTCGCCGAACAAGGTAAGGGTGCGTTTGTACTGACCTGCGGTATGCAGTTCTACGTCAATATTGTTACGCTTTAACAGACGGTGGAAGTTCGGCACCTGGGCGACAACGCCAATCGAGCCAATAATAGAGAAAGGCGCCACCACGATGCGCTGCGCAACGCAGGCCATCATATAGCCGCCGCTTGCCGCGACCTTGTCCACCGCCACCGTCAACGGCACCTGCTTCTCACGCAGACGCTGGAGCTGAGAGGCCGCAAGGCCGTAGCCATGCACCACGCCACCGGGGCTTTCCAGGCGCAGCAGAACCTCGTCTTTTGGCTTCACAACCGAAAGTACCGCCGTCACCTCTTCACGCAGAGAACTCACCTCGTGGGCGTCCATACTGCCTTTAAAATCGAGGACGTACAGCGTTGGCTTACCGGAACTGACGGTTTCACCGCGTTTAGCGCGAGCTTTGGCCTGCTTTGCCTCCAGCTTGAGCTTTTTCTTTTCCCCTTTGTGCCACAGCTTCTGCTGGTGCGGGTCGAGCATCGCCACCTGCATTTCCTGCTGAATATCCTGATACTGCTCGCTTAGATTCGTCAGCCGTAATTCGCCGCGCGTCTGCTTTTTACGTTGCGCAACATTCACCAAAATGAGGGCAATTGCGGCAATCGCGACCACAACCGTCACCGCTTCGGCCAGAAAAAGTCCATAATTAGCAATCAGATCCACATCTACCGCCTTTATCACCAAGCATTGTTAATACCTTCAAGTGTACCCGAGCAGATACGCTCCCGTCTGTAAGTAACTATAAAGGCTGCGAGAGCGCTTCCTGAATGGCATGAAAGGGATGAAATTTTTGCAAAATGTTAATCTCCGGCATTGTCTCCCGCTGGCTGATTGAAATGCATCCACCTTTCAGGCATAAAGATACTGCAATAAAAATAAATCCTACTATTATCAATTAGTTACTTAAATTATCAGTTCAAAAAACACACAACAAAACAGTACAAAACACACTCATCCTCAATATAGAAATCAACAAGTTACAGTAAATATAGAATCCTCATACATTACCTCTTCAAAACAATTTATGGTTCTCTTCTATATATAGGAGAATTTTTAGTAGTTGGAATGGACTGCGTGCTTGCAATCAATTCGAAGCCAGCGGCATGCCACGGCCGTAGACGGCATGGACAACATGATCGTATCCAGCGTGAGGATTTACTTTCCCCGACCTGGCGAAAAGTTGCCAATTCCGTCTGCAGATATGCGTACCTTTGCGATTAAAAGCACTACTGCGATCGTTGCTGCGTTCTGGGGTTCTGGGGTTCTGGGGTTCTGGGGTTCTGGGGTTCTGGGGTTCTGGGATGGTAAATGGCGGGTTCTGTCTATGCCTGAATATGAGAGTTCAGAAAAGGCGATTATGGCCGTAGTGAGGGGGAAAAAGCAGGGATGGGCTTAGATGGAGTACATCTATGCATCTCTGCTAATGCTGGTAGAATGCAAACACTGACGATACGTTCGAGTAGCGCCATGAAGGTGCTAATAGACATAACAACCAACAGGAAGTCACTGTTCATGAAGATAGGATATCTGTTCCCCGTTGCCATCATCGTTTCTGCTGTTGTTCTATTGGCATGGTTTGTCATTGGTGGATATGCGATGCCGGGGCAGTGATACGGCTCAACACGCGAGACGTTCGAGCAGAGAGAGACCGCAGAGATGCGGTCTTTTTTGTAATGGCCAATGCACCAGTTGCACCTTTTAACAACACCTGCATCACCTGCAGATTTTTGTTGCCCCGCATGAGTATCGATACAGAGTTAGAACATCCGACCATCAATCCTACTTAGCATTTGCAGAATTTTTTTGTATTATGTTAGTGTTTATCTCCAAAAATTGAAGATAATGGTTTTTCATTAGTCATAAAACATTTGTTATATAAGGAAATTAACAATTGGGTATTTTTTTGATAATTGTATACCTCGCCTTTTCTATTTCAATATTTTACACACTTCGCATAGTTCGGTCTTTCCTGGAAGAGCGTATTACTAATCTGGAAATGTCATGTTACGCCTTGATAGCTCTACTCTGGCCCCTTGAGTTGACGTTTATCTTTGTTGTTTTAATGCTGATTGGTCCTCTTGTTTACATTTTCCGTTTTCTCCGCCGTTCTTCTTAAAGTAACCACAAACCCAAAGCAATGGCTGCCTTTAAGGCAGCCATTGCTTTTTAGCTACTATACCGCCGGTTTGTAAGGCCAACTAATATCCGGAACGCTGGTTGCGTCTACCTCATTTAGTTTTTTCACATAACTCCGCCATGCAATCAGCCTGGATTTATCTTCATCGCTGATAATTCCCAACAGCAAATCGGTCTGCCATTCGCGTGTAATTTCCATAGCTTCAGCCAACAACTGGGCTTTGCGGTTTTCTGCTTCCTGTACGGCGATAGCGTGAAGTTCCTCCGGCGTGAGTGGTGGAATATCCTCCCAAACAGGGAGACCATCAGTATTTGCCACAGGCCTTTTTCCTTCTCTTTCTCCGACAAAAAACTCTGCAAAAATCTCATCCGCAACAGAGAGGACATCAGCGAATGCGTCTGTTTCCAGAAATACGCTTCCCGCAGCAATGAATACGTTATTTTTGCACTGTAATAGTAATTAGTCATTTACACTCTCACCACTGCAATCCAGTGCGCTGTTGCTGCGCTACCCTTGAACGTTTTATATGCTTCCTGTCACCAGTTCGAGCGGAACCCGAAAGAGGTGGTTCCCAGCGATTGAGCACCATAAATCACTAAGCCTGAGTACACATCCCCGGAAGAAAACCAGTTTGATACCGCTCATTCCTCCGTCAGAACGCTATAGAAACTCATCGCTGGGCCAAGATTCACGGTTGCAAATCCATTCGCATCTGTAGATTCCTTTCCGCCCTGAATAACAATGCCGCCAGGAAGCCGCATAACAAAAGCATTAACATTGCACGTTACAGAGAAGGACGACATATCAGGCACCTGGCCGGTTCCGGTAACCAGGCTATTGAGGCAAACATCAGGTTAGTGGATCGGCTTGATGGTTCCCAGATCTGGATTTCCACACCTGCCTTGACCGTTTCGCGGAGATACAAAAGCGCCGCAAGCTTAGGACAAAAAACCTCCGCGATTACGGGGGCGGGTATCAATAATAAAGAAATATTTCCCCCCACCACTCTAAAAAGGGTAACCACTAAGCATGTGGCCACCTTCTTATAATGAATACACGCTGGCGAGGAACGAGGCATCAGTTCAACTGTACCGTTCATTTTTTGTCGATATTTTTAACGAAGCGATTATGGAAGGGCATATTACAGTTAACCCGGCTCAGGCTACACGAACGGTTACAGAGGAAGTGAAACGCAAAAGGATAGATCTGGAAAAATACCAGGCAATAAGGGCTGTAATACCTGAGTTTACAACATGGGGAGATCTTGTGATGGATCTGGCGCTGGTAACCAGCCAGAGGCGTGGGGACGTGATAAAAATGGCGTGGGAAGATTTTGATGGGAAAAACTGAGGATGATACAGAGCAAAACGGGGGCAAAGCTAATGCTTCCTCTGGATCTAAAACTTTCAGCAGCAGAGTTAAGCCTTGGCGATGTACTGGAACGATGCAGGGAGCGTTACGGAAATCAGGGCTATCTGATTAAAAACCGCTCCGGGAAAATGCTAAATAATGGCCAGGTGTCGAAAATGTTCTGCGCAGCCAGAAACTCGCTAAATTTTGAATGGGACGGCTCACCAGCACCTTTTCATGAAATCCGATCATTATCGGCCAGGCTGTACAAAGACGAAAAAGGTGAAGAGTTTTCACAACGGCTGCTGGATCATAAATCAGCGGCAATGACAGCAAAATATCATGATGAAAGAGAGCAGAACTGGGTAGTTATTTGAAAGTAATATCGGATGAATATCGAATGATATCGGAAAGTGGCTTTTAAATGACTGATTTAAAATGTATAAATCTGAAACCCACCTTTCAGGCATAAAGCCGGGTAACTTAATGAGAAATAAGACGTGAGCGCTGAGCATCACGCGAGGAGCTAAACCATGCACTACCAGCCGCAAGACAATTTACTGCAAAACCGCATTATTCTGGTCACCGGCGCCAGCGACGGCATTGGCCGTGAAGCCGCCCTCACTTATGCGCGCTTTGGCGCCTCGGTGATCCTTTTAGGCCGTAACGAGCAAAGACTGCGCGCCGTGGCCGACGAAATTCATGCCCACGGTCTGCATCCGGCACACTGGTTTACTCTTGACCTGGCAACCACCACGCCGGAGGAGTGCCACGCTCTGGCAACTAAACTTTCCGGTATTGTGCCTCGCCTCGACGGCGTGTTGCACAATGCGGGCATCCTGGGTGACGTCACGCCGATGGACAAGCAGGACCCGCAAACCTGGCAGGACGTTATGCAGGTGAACGTGAACGCCACCTTTTTCCTGACCCAGGCGCTGCTTCCTTTATTACTCAAATCAGAATCAGGCTCTCTGGTATTTACCAGCTCAAGCGTGGGTCGCCAGGGCCGTGCGGGCTGGGGCGCGTATGCCGTCTCAAAATTTGCCACCGAAGGCATGATGCAGGTCCTCGCGGAAGAATATAAGCAGCACAACCTGCGGGTAAACTGCATCAACCCAGGCGGGACGCGTACCGCGATGCGTGCCAGCGCCTTCCCGACGGAAGATCCGGCAAAACTTAAAACACCGCGAGATCTGATGCCGCTGTATCTGTGGCTGATGGGCGACGACAGCCGTCGCAAAACCGGCATGAGCTTTGACGCCCAGCCCAACCGCAAACCGGGGATCTCAGAATGAGTGATGACCGCTACCAGCAGCGCCAGCAGCGTCAAAAAGAGAAAGTGGATGCCCGCGTAGCCAGCGCTCAGGACGAACGAGGCATCTTGATTGTCTTTACCGGCAATGGCAAAGGGAAAACTACCGCCGCATTCGGGACCGCTACGCGCGCCGTTGGCCACGGTAAAACAGTCGGCGTGATCCAATTTATCAAAGGCCAGTGGCCGAACGGCGAGCGCAATTTACTGGAGCCGCACGGCGTTGAATTTCAGGTGATGGCCACGGGTTTTACCTGGGACACGCAAAACCGGGAGACCGACACCGCCGCCTGCCTTGAGGTTTGGCAACACGGTAAAAGAATGCTGGCGGACGCCGCGCTGGACTTAGTTATTCTCGATGAGCTGACTTACATGGTGGCCTACGATTATCTGCCGCTGGAAGAAGTGCTCAACGCGCTGGCACACCGCCCTGAGAACCAGACGGTGATTATTACCGGCCGCGGCTGCCACCGGGAGATTCTGGAAATAGCCGACACCGTGAGCGAGTTACGCCCGGTGAAACATGCTTTTGATGCCGGGGTTAAGGCGCAGATTGGGATTGATTACTAATAAAAAACCCCTCAGGCGAGGGGCTTAGATTTAGTTGCCGTTACCGCTATTGCGGCCGCCGCCGGAGCGACGGTTGCCGCCGGTCACCTGAGTGTGACGCTTAACGGCGCGGCGAATCTGGTTCGCCTTCATACGGCGACGGTCTTTTTCAACCGCCACTTTGCTGCTGGTTTCTTCCGGCAGCTCTACCAGGGTACGCAGATAGTTAGTCTGGGCCAGGTCAAGCTCGGTATAACCGCCGCGCGGCAGGCCCTTAGGCAGCTTGATGTCGCCGTAGCGAACGCGGATCAGGCGGCTAACCTGAACGCCAACCGCTTCCCACAGGCGACGAACCTCGCGGTTACGGCCTTCGGTCAGGGTCACGTTGTACCACTGGTTAATCCCTTCCCCACCGGTGAACTTGATGGTTTTGAACGCCGCCGGGCCATCTTCCAGCTGCACGCCGCGGGACAGCTGCTTAACCTTGTCTTCATCGACCTGGCCAAACACGCGAACCGAGTATTCACGCTCTACTTCACGGCTCGGGTGCATCAGGCGGTTAGCCAGCTCGCCGTCGGTAGTGAACAACAGCAGGCCGCAGGTGTTAACGTCCAGACGCCCAACGGCAATCCAGCGCGCACCGCGCAGTTTTGGCAGGCGGTCAAACACGGTTGGACGCCCTTCAGGATCGCTGCGGGTACACAGCTCGCCTTCCGGCTTGTAGTAGGCCAGCACGCGGCAGATTTGCTCCGCAGATTCGCGAATCGAGATCAAATGACCGTCGATACGAATTTTCAGCGACTGGGTAATTTCAACACGATCGCCGAGCGTGGCGATTTTGCCATCAACGCTCACTCGACCAGCAGAGATAATGGTTTCAATCTCACGACGGGAACCATGGCCGGCGCGAGCCAGCACTTTTTGTAACTTTTCGCTCATTGAGCTTCCTCGGGTGTCGCCTTCACAGGCGTCTCAGATACTTTGAAATCAAAAGGCAAGGGCCTGATGAAGTATAAATACGGATTTGGACCGCTGCCCGGCGGTTAACAAACGCAACGGGCAGTTTCGTGGCCGCACATACTACACGAATTTTAGCTTAAATGGAGTTAAAACCCGCTCCCCGGAAGCAACTCTGGCTAATTACTGAGGCTATCTAATAACGAGGCCAGGGCCGGGGGCGAATGCCCGCTATTGCTTTCCAAATTTTTTGGCGGGTTGGCCGCCTCGCTTCCGCCGAGGAAAACCGGTCGCCCCTGGCTCAGCCAGCGTAAATACAGCGCCTGTTGCTCCGGATTTAGTGCCTCATCGGCCCAAACCATAATATGCTCGGCGTTGATACGGCTGAGGTCCGGCATTGGGATTTCGCGGTCTAATACCTCGACGCGAAAACCATCGCTGGCAAAACGAATACCTTCCAGCCAGAGTTCTACCGGGTCTTTCAGGGACAGCGCCAGGATAAACATGCTGCCGCCGGGGCGTTTACGCCCGCTGGCCAGTACAAAAGTGGCGTACTCAATTAGCGCCGTATCCAGCAGCGCGCGGTTCATCGCCATATCAAAACGTGCATCGGCGTTGAGCCACAGCCTTAGCGGGCGAATAACTTCATCAATAAAGATGCCGGGCGGCACTTCACGCCCGTAGCGCCAAATCAGCGCCCGCAGCTTCGTGGGCTGCATCGCCTCGCACTGTTCCAGCAGCGCATCCTGAACCTCCAGCCACCCGGAGGGGAAAGCGGTTTCGCCGCCGTTCAGCAATGCCAGCATATCAGGCAGGGCCACGCCTTTTTCCAGCCAGCCGACAATCTCGGCAACGCGCGTGCAGTGAGTCATATCAAAAAAACGGTGCCCGTTCTCATCCATCTGCGGTTTAATCAGGCCGTGACGCTGCCAGCTACGAATATTTGTGGGCGTCACGCCGCATTGAGAAGCAAGAACATCAATGTTAAATCGGGCCATTGCGATTTCCTTAGAGGAAAGGTTTAACGTCTCCGACGCCCTCACGCATCACTACCGGCGCGTCTTCCGTCAGGTCGATAACCGTGGTGGGCTGCTGCCCCAGATAGCCGCCGTGGATAACCAGATCCACCACTTTCTCAAGACGATCTTTGATCTCTTCGGGATCGGACTCGGTAAATTCGCTGCCCGGCAGCATTAATGAGGTCGAAAGCATCGGCTCATTCAGCGTTTCGAGCAGCGCCAGCGCTATCGGGTTCGACGGTACGCGCAGGCCGATGGTTTTACGCTTTTCCTGGAGCAGGCGGCGCGGAACCTCTTTGGTCCCTTTCAAAATAAAGGTGTAATTACCCGGCGTATTGTTCTTGATCAGGCGAAACGCGACATTATCGACAAACGCATAGGTAGACAGCTCGGACAAATCGCGGCACATCAGGGTGAAGTTATGCCCGTCCGGCAGCTGGCGAATGCGGCAGATTCGCTCCATCGCGCCCTTCTCCTCAAGCTTACAGCCCAGGGCATAGCCTGAATCCGTAGGGTAAACAATCACCCCGCCTTTACGAATAATGTCCACCGCCTGATTAATCAGACGCGGCTGCGGGTTATCCGGGTGAATATAGAAAAACTGACTCATACTGCCCTCTCTTTATCTTTCTGGCCCTGCCCCCAGGTCTGCCAGACCGGTTCAACCCCGGCCGGCAGCCACAGCTTGCGGCCCAACTCTATCCACGCGCAGGGCAGATGAAAATCCGACCCCTGCGACGCCAGCAGATTAAACTGCTGCGCGTAGCTCGCCAGCTGAGTACGTTCATTGGGGGCCTGCTGGCACTGCGCCACTTCCATAGCATCGCCGCCATGTTCAGCAAAGTGCGCCAGCAGTCGTTTTAGCCATTTTGCGGTCAGGCCGTAACGGCCCGGGTGCGCCAGTACCGCCTGCCCGCCAGAATGGTGAATCACATCAATAGCTTGTTCTATTGTACACCACTGGGGCGGAACATATCCGGTTTTCCCCTTTGCCAGGTACTTCTTAAACACGTCGCCCATATTGCTGGCCTTGCCCTGCTCGACCAGGAAACGGGCGAAGTGGCCGCGGGTAATCGCTCCACCGCCTGCGTGACGCATCGCCCCTTCCAGCGCGCCGGGGATACGGGCTTTATCCAGCCTGTCGGCAATCATCGCCGCACGCTGATGGCGGCGCTCGCTTTGCTGCTCCAGGAATAGCCTGAGCTCGGGATGTTGCTCGTCAATGCCGAGGCCGACGATATGGATCTCGTGGTTTTCCCAGAGGGTAGAAATTTCAACGCCGCTGATTAACTGTAGCGGTAATTGAAGACGTTCGATCTCTGCCCGCGCGGCCGGTAGCCCCGCCACGGTATCGTGGTCGGTAATCGCCAGCACGCTCACGCGCATATCAACCGCGCGTTTAACCAGGGCCTCAGGAGACAGCAGGCCGTCCGAGGCGGTTGTGTGGCTGTGTAAATCGTGGATCGTGGCCAGGGTGGGCTCGCTCAAAATAGCTCCGGGAATGGATAAATAGAAATTAGCGGCCCATGATAACGATATTCGGCTATTTTAAAAAATCACTATTGACAACTTACGCCCGAACCAGTTTACTAGTACGCAAGTTCACATGACGAGGTATCTGAAATGAAAGCGATGAATTCCCTGCTTAGCTGGTGGCGTACTTCCTGACTTCGGGCGGACCTCACGCGAACGCTGGTTACCAGCGCAGATACCAGGCCCGCTAATAACGCGGGCTTTTTTTTGAACAAAATTTGAGAACTGACATGCAAACACAAAAACCAGCATTAGAACTCCTGAGCAGCGAAGCCGCCTACCGTGAAAACCTAACCGCGCTGTTCCATCAGCTTTGCGGCGCTCGTCCGGCTACTCTGCTGCTGGAGTCCGCCGACATCGACAGCAAGAACGATTTAAAAAGCCTGCTGCTGGTCGACAGTGCGATGCGCATTACCGCCCTGGGTGACACTGTCACGTTACAGGCGCTCTCCGCCAACGGCGCTTCACTGCTGCCGCTGCTGGACGCCGCCCTGCCTGCGGGCGTTGAAAACCAGCATTTCCCTGATGGCCGCACGCTGCGCTTCCCGGCAGTCAGCACCCTGCTGGATGAAGATGCCCGCCTGTGCTCGCTTTCGGTCTTTGACGCCTTCCGCCTGATGCAGGAGCTGGTTAGCGTCCCTGCCGATGAGCGCAATGCGATGTTCTTTGGCGGCCTGTTTGCCTATGACCTGGTCGCCGGTTTTGAAGATCTGCCGCAGCTGAAGCAAGACAACCGCTGCCCGGATTACTGTTTTTACCTGGCCGAAACCTTATTGACCATCGATCACCAGAAAAAACAGACCCGCATTCAGGCCAGCCTGTTCACTCCGTCGGAGAGTGAAAAGCAGCGCCTGCTGAAGCGTACCGAACAGCTGCGCCAGCAGATTAGCGAGCAGCCAACCGCGCTGCCGGTGCAGAAAGTCGAGCACATGAGCTGCGACGTTAACCAGAGCGACGAAGAGTACGGCGCGGTGGTTCGCCAGATGCAGAAAGCGATTCGAATCGGTGAGATCTTCCAGGTGGTACCGTCCCGCCGCTTCTCACTGCCCTGCCCGTCGCCGCTGGCTGCGTACCAGACCCTAAAAAAGAGCAACCCGAGCCCGTATATGTTCTTTATGCAGGATAACGACTTCACCCTGTTTGGCGCTTCGCCGGAAAGCTCGTTGAAATACGATGCCACCAACCGCCAGATTGAAATTTACCCAATTGCAGGGACTCGCCCTCGCGGTCGCCGCGCCGACGGTTCTCTTGACCGCGACCTGGACAGCCGTATCGAGCTGGAAATGCGTACCGACCATAAAGAGCTTTCCGAGCACCTGATGCTGGTTGACCTGGCGCGTAACGACCTCGCCCGCATCTGTACTCCAGGCAGCCGCTACGTTGCGGATCTGACCAAAGTTGACCGCTACTCCTTTGTTATGCATCTGGTTTCACGCGTTGTCGGCGAGTTGCGCCATGACCTCGACGTGCTGCATGCCTACCGCGCCTGCATGAATATGGGCACCCTGAGCGGCGCACCAAAAGTCCGTGCTATGCAGCTGATTGCCGGTGCCGAAGGCGTCCGCCGCGGCAGCTACGGCGGCGCGGTCGGCTACTTTACCGCCCACGGCGACCTGGATACCTGCATCGTCATCCGCTCCGCCTATGTAGAAGACGGCATTGCAACAGTTCAGGCCGGTGCTGGCGTAGTGCTGGACTCAGACCCGCTGTCCGAGGCCGATGAAACCCGCAACAAAGCCCGCGCTGTTTTGCGCGCCATTGCCACCGCGCATCACGCACAGGAGATTTTCTGATGGCTGACATTCTGCTGCTCGATAATATCGACTCCTTTACCTACAACCTGGCAGATCAGCTGCGTGCTAACGGCCACAACGTAGTTATTTACCGCAACCACGTTCCGGCCCAGACCTTGATTGAACGCCTGGCGACGATGGACAACCCGGTGCTGATGCTTTCCCCTGGCCCAGGCGCGCCAAGCGAGGCGGGCTGCATGCCGGAGTTGTTAACCCGCATGCGCGGCAAACTGCCGATTATCGGCATTTGTCTCGGCCACCAGGCGATTGTTGAAGCTTACGGCGGCTACGTTGGCCAGGCCGGTGAAATTCTGCACGGTAAAGCGTCTTCTATTTCTCACGATGGCGAAGCGATGTTTGCCGGGCTGCCTAACCCGCTGCCGGTTGCGCGCTACCACTCTCTGGTCGGGAGCAATATTCCGGCCGGGCTAACCATTAACGCCCATTTCGACGGCATGGTCATGGCCGTGCGCCACGAAACGGACCGCGTTGTTGGCTTCCAGTTCCACCCTGAATCTATTCTGACCAGCCAGGGCGCTCGCCTGCTGGAGCAGACGCTGGACTGGGCTTTGCAGAAGCTGAAACAGGCAAATACGCTGCAACCTATCCTCGACAAGCTGTACCAGGCCCAGACCCTGAGCCGCGAAGAGAGCCACCAGCTGTTTTCCGGCATTGTGCGCGGCGAGCTGAAGCCGGAACAGCTGGCAGCGGCGCTGGTCAGTATGAAAGTACGCGGTGAGCACCCGAACGAAATTGCCGGCGCGGCTTCCGCCTTGCTTGAGCATGCGGCACCGTTCCCAAGCCCGGACTACGAATTTGCCGATATCGTCGGCACCGGCGGCGACGGCAGCAACAGCATTAACATCTCCACCGCCAGCGCCTTTGTGGCCGCCGCGGTGGGAATGAAGGTCGCTAAGCACGGCAACCGCAGCGTGTCGAGCCGCTCCGGATCATCCGATTTACTGGCCGCATTTGGCATCAACCTGGAAATGCCAGCCGATGCGTCCAGAAAAGCGCTGGACGAGCTGGGAGTTTGCTTCCTGTTTGCGCCTAAGTACCACACGGGCTTTCGCCACGCGATGCCGGTTCGCCAGCAGTTGAAAACCCGCACCCTGTTTAACGTGCTGGGGCCGCTGATTAACCCGGCTCATCCGCCTCTGGCGCTGATAGGCGTTTACAGCGCAGAGCTGGTGCTGCCTATCGCTGAAACCCTGCGTGTACTCGGCTATAAACGTGCGGCTGTCGTTCACAGCGGCGGGATGGATGAAGTTTCGCTCCATGCCCCAACGCAGGTTGCCGAGCTGCACGACGGCGAAATCAAAAGCTACCAGCTGACCGCCGCAGACTTTGGCCTGCCTGCTTACCACCAGGAAGCGCTGGCGGGCGGCACGCCCGAAGAAAACCGTGACATTCTGACCCGCCTGTTACAAGGTAAAGGTGAGACAGCGCACGAATCCGCAGTGGCCGCCAACGTCGCCATGCTGATGCGGCTGCACGGCCACGAAGATTTGAAAGCCAACGCGCAGAAAGTGCTGGATGTATTACGCAGCGGCGCAGCATACGACCGCGTTACCGCACTGGCAGGGAGAGGATAAGGCAATGCAGGAAACAGTATTGAATCAAATCGTCGCAGACAAAGCGCTGTGGGTTGAAGCCCGCAAGCAGCAGCAGCCGCTGGCGAGTTTCCAGAATGACATCGTACCGGCCACGCGCAATTTCTACCACGCGCTACAGGGTGCGCGCAGCGTGTTCATTCTTGAATGCAAGAAAGCTTCGCCGTCTAAGGGCGTGATCCGAGATGATTTCGACCCGGCGCGTATCGCAAATGTCTACAAGCATTATGCCTCAGCGGTTTCGGTCCTGACCGATGAGAAATATTTCCAGGGCAGTTTTGATTTCCTGCCGATAGTCAGCGGCATTGTCAGCCAGCCGGTGCTGTGCAAAGACTTTATTATCGACGCTTACCAAATTCATCTGGCGCGTTTTTACCAGGCCGATGCCTGCCTGCTGATGCTCTCCGTGCTGAACGACGAGCAGTATCGCCAGCTTGCGGCCGTGGCGCACAGCCTGAATATGGGCGTGCTGACCGAAGTCAGTAACGAAGAGGAACTGGAGCGGGCCATTGCGCTTGAGGCCAAAGTTGTTGGCATTAACAACCGTGACCTGCGTGACCTGTCCATTGACCTCGACCGCACCCGCCAGCTGGCTCCACGCCTGACCCACGGCGTGACGGTGATTAGTGAGTCCGGCATCAATAACTACGCTCAGGTTCGCGAGCTGAGCCACTTCGCCAACGGGTTCCTGATTGGTTCCGCGTTGATGAGCGAAGATGATTTAAACGCCGCCGTGCGCCGCGTGTTGCTGGGTGAAAACAAGGTGTGCGGCCTGACGCGCGGTGAAGATGCCCGCGCGGCACAAGAAGCCGGGGCGATTTACGGCGGGCTGATTTTTGTTCCGGCCTCACCGCGCTTTGTGAGCGATGAAAAAGCTGAAGCGGTTATTGCGGCCGCTCCGCTGCGCTACGTCGGCGTGTTCCGTAATACGCCTGTAACTGAAGTAGTAGAAAAAGCAGAGAAATTCTCTCTCACCGCCGTGCAGCTGCACGGCGACGAAGACCAGGATTATATCAACCAGCTGCGTGCGGCTCTGCCGACGAAGGTACAAATCTGGAAGGCGCTTAGCGTCGGCAAAACTCTGCCGGAACGCAACCTGCAGTCCGTCGATAAATACGTGTTTGATAACGGCCAGGGCGGCAGCGGGCAAAGCTTCGACTGGCGACTGTTAGCCGGACAAAAGCTGGATAACGTGATTCTGGCGGGCGGCCTCGGAGCGGATAACTGTGTAGAAGCGGCAAAAGCCGGCTGCGCAGGGCTGGATTTCAATTCCGGCGTGGAAAGCGCGCCGGGAATCAAAGATGCTAACAAGCTGGCTGCGGTCTTCCAGACCCTGCGGGCTTACTAAGGAAGAGATACCATGACTTTACTGAACCCTTATTTTGGTGAATTTGGCGGCATGTATGTGCCACAGATCCTGATGCCCGCCCTGCGCCAGCTCGAAGAAGCGTTTGTTGCGGCACAAAGCGATGCTGACTTCCAGGCCGAGTTTAACGACCTGCTGAAAAATTATGCCGGTCGCCCTACGGCGCTGACCAAATGCAAAAATATTACCGCCGGCACCAACACCACGCTGTACCTCAAGCGTGAAGACCTTCTGCACGGCGGCGCGCATAAAACCAACCAGGTGCTGGGCCAGGCTCTGCTCGCCAAACGGATGGGTAAAACCGAAATTATTGCCGAAACGGGTGCCGGTCAGCACGGCGTGGCCTCCGCCCTTGCGAGCGCCCTCCTGGGCCTGAAGTGCCGCATTTATATGGGCGCAAAAGATGTTGAGCGCCAGTCGCCGAACGTATTCCGTATGCGCCTGATGGGTGCCGAAGTGATCCCGGTACACAGCGGCTCCTCTACTCTGAAAGACGCCTGTAACGAAGCGCTGCGCGACTGGTCTGCAAGCTACGAGACCGCGCACTACATGCTCGGCACCGCTGCGGGTCCACACCCGTTCCCGACTATCGTTCGTGAATTCCAGCGCATGATCGGCGAAGAAACCAAAGCGCAGATCCTGGAGAAAGAAGGACGCCTGCCGGATGCGGTCATCGCCTGCGTCGGCGGCGGCTCCAACGCTATCGGCATGTTTGCTGATTTTATTGATGAAACCAGCGTCGGCCTGATTGGCGTTGAGCCTGCCGGTCACGGTATCGAAACCGGCGAGCACGGCGCGCCGCTCAAGCATGGCCGCGTGGGCATTTACTTCGGAATGAAGTCGCCGATGATGCAGACTGACGAAGGGCAGATTGAAGAGTCCTACTCTATCTCTGCCGGGCTGGACTTCCCGTCCGTTGGGCCGCAGCACGCCTACCTTAATAGCACTGGCCGCGCCGATTACGTGTCGATCACCGACGACGAAGCGCTGGATGCCTTTAAGACGCTGTGCCGTAACGAAGGAATTATTCCGGCGCTGGAATCTTCCCACGCCCTCGCCCATGCGCTGAAAATGATGCGCGAGAATCCGGAAAAAGAGCAGCTGTTGGTGGTGAACCTCTCAGGCCGCGGCGACAAAGACATCTTCACCGTCCACGATATTCTGAAAGCACGAGGGGAAATGTAATGGAACGTTATCATCATCTTTTTGAACAGCTTCAGGCACGCAAGGAAGGCGCGTTCGTTCCCTTTGTGACCCTTGGCGACCCGAACCCTGAGCAGTCTCTTAAAATTATCGATGCGCTGATTGAAGGCGGTGCAGATGCGCTTGAGCTGGGTATTCCGTTCTCCGACCCGCTGGCCGATGGCCCGACGATTCAGAACGCCGCGCTGCGTGCTTTTGCCTCTGACGTTACGCCGAGCAAATGTTTCGAGATGCTGGCTAAAATTCGCCAGAAATACCCGGAAATCCCCATTGGCCTGCTGATGTATGCCAACCTGGTGTTCAGCCGTGGTATCGACGAGTTTTATGCCCTGTGCGCCAAAGTTGGCGTTGATTCAGTGCTGATTGCCGACGTGCCGGTTGAAGAGTCTGCCGAATTCCGCAATGCGGCCCTGCGCCACGGCGTGGCCCCTATCTTCATCTGCCCGCCAAATGCCGATGATGCGCTGCTGCGTGAAATCTCTACCCACGGACGCGGTTATACCTACCTGCTTTCCCGCGCTGGCGTGACCGGAGCCGAGACCCGTGCTCAGCTGCCGCTGCATCATCTGGTAGAAAAATTGACAGAGTTCCAGGCTGCTCCGGCGCTGCAGGGCTTTGGTATCTCCGAGCCTTCTCAGGTTCGCGATGCGATTGCGGCGGGTGCAGCGGGTGCCATTTCTGGCTCGGCGGTGGTAAAAATTATCGAGAAGAACCTTGATAAACCTGACGTGATGCTGAGCGAGCTAAAAAGCTTCGTTCAGGGCATGAAGGCAGCCACGCGCGCTTAAAACATTCAGGCCGGGGAAACCCGGCCTTTTTGGCTCTGGCTATCAGAAACGATAACCTGCCGAGAACATAAATACCCACGGATCGAGGCGCGTTTTGATATTCTGCTGCTCGCCGCCGGCTTTAAATTTCACCTCGGTATCGATGTCCATATACCAGACGGACATATTCAGCAGCCAGTCGTTGTTAACCATGTAATCCAGCCCGACCTGGCCCGCCGCCCCCCAGGAATCCTTGACGCTCAGGTCGCTAAGACCCGCGCTTTTACCCGTTTCGTTAAAGCTGGCATCAAAGAATGTGGTGTAGTTAATCCCGGCTCCGATGTACGGGCGCACCTTGCTTTTAGCATCGCCAAAGTACCACTGCGCCATCAGCGTAGGCGGCAGCTGGTGCACGGTTGCCAGATCCCCGGTTGGCCCAAGGCCGACTTTATGGCGGAATGGCGTAGCCGCCAGCAGCTCAATCCCGATGTTGTCGGTGACCATATAGTCAAAGGTCAGCCCCAGCTGGGTATTGTTATTCACCTTAAAACTGCCCATGTTCAGCACGTTGTCCGAACCTTCCGTTGGGCGAACCGTCGCCGTACCTGCACGCATAAAGAATTCACCCGCCTGATGCGCCGACGCAGCGCCAGACAGACAACCCATCGCCAGTAATGCCAGAGTGAGTTTTTTCATAGCCCTTCCCTTGTTATGGTTTTTTAAACAGCGGGCTGAATATACTCAGAAAGAAGTACAAAGTGATCTAACGCCGATCACACTTTGCCGCCTAATTTAACATTCAATGATCTGGATTAATTTTTTGCATCCGCACAACAATCAATAAACAGAATCCAAATCAATTTTATTGAATTATCAACTTTCGTAAATTTCTGTCATATCTGTACAACCTACAAGCTAATCGACACTATTCAACCGCTTATAGAAAGTCTTTGTGGTGCCACGGCGCGCGCATCCAGGGTACAATTGCCCGCAGATTGATAACCGCTAGCAACACCAAGGAGAGTGCATGTCTATCACGGCGGGTTCCGTATACCGTGACACGGGAAATTTTCTTCGTAATCAGTTTGTTACTATCTTACTGATTGCATTACTTTGCGCCTTAATTTCGGTGGTCATTGGTCACGCGTTAACGCCCAGCGACGAACAAATGGCGATTTTGAGCCAGGGCGATAATCTGACGGGAAGCGTTGGGCTGTTCGAGCTGGTACAAAATATGACCCCGGAACAGCAGCAGGTGCTGCTCAAGGCCTCGGCCGCGGGCACTTTCTCTGGCCTGATTAGCAACGCTATTCTGGCGGCCAGCGTGCTGGTTCTGGTGCAAGTCGTCTCCGCCGGTCAGCGGGTTAGCGCCCTGCGCGCCATCGGTGCTTCTGCGCCAGTGCTGCCAAAAATGTTTATTCTGCTGTTTCTGGCAACGCTGCTGTTCCAGATTGGCCTGATGCTGGTTGTCGTCCCGGGCGTTTTGCTGGCTATCCTGCTTTCGTTTTCGCCGGTGATGCTGGCGCAGGATAAAATCGGTATTTTCCGCTCGATGCGCGCAAGTATGGGATTAGTCTGGTCCAATATGCGCCTGGTTGCCCCGGCGGTTATCGGCTGGCTGCTGGTAAAAGGGGCATTGTTGCTGCTGACCTCCACCTTCGCGGCGCTGCCGCCGGAAGTCGGCGTGACCATCCTGAATACGGTCAGTAACCTGGCATCTGCCGCGCTGCTTATCTATTTATTCCGCCTTTACATGTTGATACGTCAATAACCTTCCCCGGCTCCTGAGCGCGCGTTATAGTCAGGAGCCACCTCTTTACGGAACAGATTATGAAGCAGTTTCTCGACTTCCTGCCGCTGATTGTTTTTTTCGCCTTCTATAAGATGTACGACATTTTTGTGGGCACCTGGGCGCTGATTATCGCCACTGCATTAGCGCTGGTGTACAGCTGGTTTAAATACCGCAAGCTGGAAAAAACCACCCTGGTGACCTTCGTGATGGTGGTCGTTTTTGGCGGCCTGACGCTCTATTTCCACAACGCCGAGTTTATTAAGTGGAAAGTGACGCTAATCTACGGGCTGTTTGCCGCCGCGCTGCTGTTTATGCAGTTTGGCATGAACAAGCTGCTTATCCAGAGCATGCTGGGCAAAGAGATCTCACTCCCGACGGTGGTCTGGTTTCGCCTTAACATCGCCTGGGCGCTGTTCTTTATCGTCTGCGGTTTGCTGAATATTTACGTTGCGTTCTGGCTCCCGGAAAGCATCTGGATTAACTTTAAAGTCTTCGGACTCACCGCCCTCACGCTGGTATTTACCTTGCTGAGCGGGGTGTATATCTATCGCCATATGCCGCAGGATGAGAAGTAATGCCGAACGAATTACCGCAAGGTGAACTAGTACTGCGCACCCTGGCGATGCCAGCGGATACCAACGCCAACGGCGATATCTTCGGCGGCTGGATAATGTCGCAGATGGATATGGGTGGCGCAATTCAGGCCAAAGAAATTGCCCATGGGCGCGTGGTTACCGTGCGAGTGGACGGGATGACCTTCCTGAAGCCGGTAGCGGTTGGCGACGTAGTCTGCTGCTACGCGCGCTGCGTTAAGCGCGGTACTACGTCCATTACCATCAATGTGGAAGTGTGGGTGAAAAAGGTTTCTTCCGAACCTATTGGCCAGCGCTATAAAGCCACCGAGGCCATTTTTATCTACGTGGCCGTGGATAAAGCGGGCAAACCTCGCGCTATACCTCAGGTGGATTAAAGCTCAAGAAAACCCGGCATTGCCGGGTTTTTTATAAAAACCTCATAGCCATAGCAACCAGCAAGCCAATTCATCAAAGATTGGGATTGCAGAAAACTAACCGGGATTTGAAGGCGAGCTCGGTTTTTCTTTCGACATAAGACATTGTCCGACGCCAATAACAACTCCACACCCGATTGATATTTCAGCCCCTCCGATCAGGGTGCTACGATCAAAATCAAAATCACCCACTAAAAAATAGGAAGCCAAAGCTATAAGCAATCGCCCACCTGTGAGAGTAATGAAAAGACCAGCGGTCCATAAAGTGACCAGTAATAATAAAAGTTTAATTTTCTTATTTTGCATCACTCGTCTTCTCCAGTTTCTTCTGAACCTTTTCAGCTAGATTCTGTACGGCACTTCCAATGTATTCAGAGCCAGCAGATTCAGCTACCGCTCCCGTTAGTTTAGGAATAGTAAACGGTATTGCCGTTTGCAGCCGCTCCACACCTTTTCCTATACCAGCACCGCTAAGGGTACCAAAGCCTGCACCAATCATTGGAGCTGTAACATCTTTTCCCTGCAACTTAGCCCCTGCATAGGCGCCAGTGATACTTGCCGCTTCAGTGAACCAGAATCCTCTGCCCTGAGTTAATCCACTGATGCCGGTAGCGATAAGTGCATCAGTGGCACTGAATGGCTCCCCGCTATTCAGCTGATTAAACACATTAGCCGAACCGCCGATTGCACCCGCAGCGATAACACTCCCTGCCGTTGCTGTAGCGGGTAATAAAACCGGAGCCACTACCGTGCTCGCTCCTGCACCCCACGCTTTTAACAAGCCGGTAGCTGGGCTTTGACCTTCAGGCAAATCTCCCCTTGCCAGCTTATCCAGCCCTGCCTGCTTTTGCTCAGGCGTCAGGTTATTATTCTCCGCATACTGACCCCAGGAGGCTACCGAAGCTCCGTAGCTGTCCATACCGGTACCAAAACTCAGTCCATTATTCTCAACCGCATTTTTCCCGGCCTGAGCGCCGGTCGTTGCCGATGCAGTGCTGTTACCCACAACGCCTCCGGCAAGGCCCGCGGCCATGGTGCCCAGCAGGCTAACGACCTGTTTTTGATCCTGGCTCAGATCGCCAGGATCTTTGCCCGGGAACATTTCCGCGGCGATATGTCTTGCCGCAAGCTCTCCGCTGAACGCGCCTGCCGCACCCGCTGCCGCATTGCCTCCGGAAAGCTGGGCTGCCAGCGCTCCCCAGACCGCATGCGCCATCAGGTTAGCGGATTCATTCACCTTGCCGTCTTCGGTGGTTGCGCCCTTAATGGTCTGTGCCATGAGCGGATTCAGCCCACCCGCCAGCGCTTTTTTAAGGTCGCCCCCTGCCGCACCTGCCAGGATCCCGCTGACCGACTGCGCCACCATCTGGTATTTACCCCCGATGCCATACTCGCTAAACGCTTTTTGGTAGTCATCGGTTTTGCGTAACTGCTCTGCGGTCATGCTCGCATTTTGCCCGCCCTTCGCACGCGCGGCTTCCAGCGCCTGGGTGTCGCCGTAGGTCGACACCATGTTGGTCATCTGCCCGCCAATCTCACCCACCAGCTGCGCCGTTTGCAGGCGTTTCTGTTCTTTTTCCTTATCAAAGATCTGGCCAATACTGTCATTGGCGTGCTCGGTGTCACGGCTCAGAGCCGCAACGTCCTGCCGCTGGTTCGCCTTATCGCGGATGGTTATCGTGCCGTCCGCAACAGCGGATTGCGTGGTTCCCTCGGCATGTCCTTTACCGTTCATCCCCGCCAGCAATGACCCGGCATTTGCTATCCCATTTGCCGCCAGCATGGAGCCAGCCGACATGTTGCTGCCGCCAGACAAACTTATCCCGCTGTGGCTGACTTTATAGTCGGCTTTGTTGCCGACATCAGAGAAGCCCAGCGTCCCGGTATCGAGACTGTTTTTATCTGCCGAGGCGGTAGAGGCGATAACCGCTCCATCAAGCTGGGTATGGCGCCCTACGGTGATATCAAAGCCGCCGTTACCGGCAAACAGGCCCGTTTGCTCCTGCACCGAATCATAGGTGCTCTTCATCTTGTCCTGGCTGGCGCTGATATAGCCCGAGCCGGTCATACTCCCGAAGGTGAAGCTGCCGCCCGCGGCCACGCTGGTCTGCTTGCTGTCGTAGCGGTTGGAATCCTGCTGGCTGCTCATCAGCAGGTCACGGCCGATGTCCGCGACGATTTTATCGCCGTTAACCTGCGCTCCGTTCAGAACCGCATCGCGACCGCTGGTCAGAGACACCGTGCCGCCACTGTCGAGCGTAGTTTCGGTCCACGCCGTGCCGTTGCCTTTCTCTTTGCCCTTCGCCGCATTTACGTTGGCAAATACGCTGATGCCGCCGCTTCCGCCGCCAACGCCGATGCTGACGCCTACGCCACCGCCGCTGCTGCTGTTTTTCCCCGTCGTTAGCTGCGTATTGGCCGCGCCGCTCAACACGATGTCCTGGGCTGCCGCCAGCGTGGTGTCGCCTCCGGCTTTAAGCTGGCTGCCGCCAATTACGATATTGCCGCTGCCTTCACTTTTCCCGGTCGCCGCAATACTCAGGTTATTGCCCGCCGTCAGGCTTGAGCCGTTAACCGCATCCGATTCCATATGTTGTTCGGATTTGGATTTCTGTGTCGTGAGCGAGATGCTGACGCCTATGCCGTTATTGGGATCTGCTGAGGCCGTAGCCTGCTGAGAATTCAGATACGCCTGCCCGCCGGCCAGCGCGGTTTTAGTCGCCTGTAGGGCAGCTAAACGTCCGTCGCTCTCATTTTTAGTCGCCTGAGCCGTAGTCACCGCATTGTTGATGGCGTCTCCCACCGCCCCCGAAAGCGCCACGGTCAGCCCGCTGCTTTTCTGCTCAAACTTCTCATCGCGGGTGCGTTTATCGTGGCCCGGCTCAATCAGCACGCTCTCGCCGGAAACCGACAGGTCTTTACCCGCCACCAGGTCAGCACCGCCAATATGCGCCACGCCACCTGCGTTCACGCTGACGTTTCCGCCGGTTGAGCCAACGGTGCTGATGCTCTGACTCTGGGTGGTGCCCTGCTCACGAAGATCGTGCGTGCTTTTGCTGCTGCCGATCGTGAAGCCGATGCCTCCGGTGCCCATCAGCCCGCTCTTTTTAGTTTCCTTAAAGTGCCACGAGGAATCGGTGTCGGTGGCGGCCACAATATCGACGTTATTGCCCGCATGCAGCGCCACGCTACCATCGCCAACCACCGAGGAACCTTTCACCAGCAGGTCATTGCCCGCTTTGAGCGTGACGTTATCGCCACTCAGCAGCGTCCCGGCTTCACGCGTCGAGCTGCTTTCGTTAATGGTGTGAGTGGTTTTCTTACTGAGGAACCCTTTTTTGGTTTTGGTTTCTTCGACGTAGTGGTAATCGCTTTCGGTGGCGGTCAGCAGGTTGATATCGCGACCTGCCCCCACGCCAATATCCCCGTGGGCGGTAACCTGCGCCGCTTCGGTATTCACATCGCGCCCGGCAAGTATCATCGTACTGCCGCCGCTGGCAATTTCGCTGCCCTGCTGGCGTACGGACTCATTAATTTCGACCTTTTTCTTCGCGCTGTATTTATCGCTACGGCTGGTCTCGGCCGCGAGCAGGCTTATATCCCTTCCTGCCTGTAAACGTACGCTCTCTTCGGCGTTTAGGCGACTGCCCGCAACGGTAAGATCTTGCCCGGCCAAAAGACTTAAGTTACCGCCGCTGGTAATCAGGCTTTCCTGGTTACCGATACTGTCGTTGATATTGCGACCACGGTGCTTGTTATCGACCAACTGATTGCCGGTAATAGCGATATTGTCCCAGGCTTTCAGCAACATATCCCCGCCGGAGCTAAGATTCGCCCCGGTATTAACGATATCTTTCCCGGCACTCATGCTCAGGCTATCGCCGGCGCTGATTGAGGCGAGCGAACCAAGTTCAGTTTTGGTTAATGAGAGGGACGGCCCTTTCCATCCGCTTGTGGGGCTTGAAGCATTCCACTGGTTGGTCAGCGTTTGGTTAATAATGCTGCCGCCCACGCTCTCAAGGCTGACTTTCTGCCCGGCAATAGTGGAGCCAATGTTGTTGATATCACCCAGAGCGCTTAATTGCAGGCTTCCGGCAGAATTGATTGCCCCACCATTAATGTTATTAATCGCGTTCTGGCTGCTGGCTGCGAGCAGATTTTTACCCTGTAAGGTACTGCCGCTGTTGGTGATGCTGCCGCCGTTCAGGATGACCTGGTTTCCGGCTATAACGCTCCCGTTGTTAACGGCGATATCCTTCGGTGAGAGATAGAGCTTCGGTACCAGCACTTTCTGGCCGTCGATAACTACCGTTTCCCACCACAGGATGCTGGTATCAAGGGCGGCGACCTGGTCTGCAGAAAGGCTGACGCCTAATTGCAGCCCCAACTTGTCACGCGCTTGTGCCGCATGGTCAATAAGGTACTGCATCTGTTCCAGGTCGGAACCGATGCCGTTAACGTAGCGGTTTCCTGTCTGGTTGAGGATCTGGTTGCTGACGTAGCGGGTGTCGAAAGCGGCATCGCCGAGGAAGCGATAATCGTATTCCGGGCGCAGGTTGAGGCGCGCCAGGAAGTAATCCGAGCCGAGGAAATTATTGCTTTCAGTGTAAGTTGAACGGTTTTCCTGCGGAGCAGTTGGGGCAGAAGTTCCGGCCAGCTTATACAGATCGTTAAACAGGCTGTTATCCAGCTGCCCCAGGCCATCCAGCTTCGGGTTAGTGACAATCAGATACGGGCTTTTCGGATCTTTATTCGCCACGAAATAGCCGTTATTGCTGGCGGGCAGCGGGTAGTCGCTAAGCCTGACAGGCGATCCGCTGGCGGTTAGCGTCGAGGCGATAGCCGAGATATCCGTCAACGAAACCGGGCGATAATCATAACCCGCTGGCGGGGGCGTTTTTCCCCCGCTGGACGAAGCAATAACCTGCTCAGTTGCCGAAGTAATGCCGCCGGTTTTATCGCGGGCAACAGAACCGGATGTTTCACTCTGAGGCCCGACGGCTTCTGGCGCCACAGCCCCGCTGCCGATGCTGGTGTGTTTACCGCCAGCATTGCCGAGGTCGGTAAACGTAGCATCCTTACCCCCCAGCTCAATCGGTTTGCCGTCAGGTCCATTTCGATTGATTAAGGCCGTCGTTTGCTCTTTGATCCCAGCCTGTTTATCGTCGGACTGTCCAAAATCACCTACCCCCTGCGGGCGAGTATCAACTGCATTCAGGCCATTATTTTTAGTACTGTTATCGGCGAGGTCTTCAACATGTCCAACTCCGTTCCCGGCACCGGCTAAATTGATAGTCGCCTGTGGAGCACTGAGCAATGTATTACCGCTATTATTAAGCCCGGCGGCCTGAGAGCCAGCCCCAACGCCCGGCCCGGTAGCTAAGTTTAGCCCCGGCGCGCTGCGCCCCGGAGCATAGCCACCGGCATAAGCAGCGGATGAAGTATTACTGATATTGTTGCTAAAGTTGGCAACAACCGCGCCACCGGCCTGGATTACCGACCGGAAAACCTGATCTGTATCACGTCGAAGAGTTTCTGGTGCGCCATCCAGATAATATGTCACCGTGCGATTTTTAGAGGCTCGTTTATTATAAATATCTTTCATAGTCTTCGGCGTAGCGACTATTGTGGCCAAACGACCAGTGTATTTATAAACACGATATTCATCTTCTGCGTAACCAAAATAAGATTGGTTATTTAAGACGGAGCCAGAGAGATCTATTGCGTTTCCAGCCAGTAAATTGCTGGCCTGGTTATCCAGAGAGTTAGCGTAGATATGCAAATCTTTTTTCGCAGCAATGCGGGATACTCCGCCACTGGCGACAACATCCACAACTGTTGAACCACTAAGAACTCTTTTTCTCGACCCTTGCTGCGTTGGCGCAACGGTTGATGTAATACTTCCCCCCTGAGTTGAACCATGAAAATCCTGGTAGAATCCCCAATTGCCATCGCCAAGATCGACAACTTTTACATTTAGCGACATCGCGTTATTCGATGAATCACTCCCAGGCTGATAGCTCCGGGATTCAGTGAGGCCATCCCGCTCATTCAGTAAATGCCCGGTGCGGATTGAAATATCGCCATTCTGGGTTTCAATGCTGCCAGAAGTATTCACCACTTCAGCATTAGCATTGCCCGCCGCATCGCGCTGCATCCACAGGTTATTGCCTGCCAGAATATCGCCCCGGTAGTTGCGGATGCTGTTCGCCAGCAGGCTCATATTATTGCCCGCATACAGCAGGGCGCTGTTCAGCAACGTGCCGCCCGCGCTGGCAATCAGGTCGCCTGCCGTGCCGACAAACCCGGTGTTGTTGATGCCGTTCCGGCTGGTCAGGCGCAGCGTGCCGCCCGCCTGTACGCTTCCCGGCCCGTTAAGATTTAGCTGCCCGGCATTCAGATGGCTTTCGCCGTAGCCCGCTCTCAGTTGCCCGTTGTTGTTAAGTGTCCCGGCGGCGGAGAGTTGCAGCCCCTGGCCCTGCATCAGCCCGTTGACGTTGATATCACCCTGGCTGGTGAGCGACAGCGTGTTACCCGCCGCCAGGGCGGCAAGCTGGTTAAAACTGGCCTGGCTTGTCAGGGCGAGATTGCCCAGCGCCGTCACCTGCCCCTGCAGGCCGGTAGTCCCGGCGTTAATCGTCAGGTTGCCCTGGCTCAGCAGTTTTGCGGCCGCGCCGTTATTCACCTGCGAGGCAGTAATGCCCAGATTCTGCGCGGTGTAGAGCGTGCCGTTATTATCCAGTTGGCCGGGGTTGATCGTCAGGTTCGCGCCCTGCAACATGCCGTTATTCAGGATGTAGCTCCCGCCCAGTGTGCCCTGCTGCTGCGCCAGCACCGTGCCGCTGTTGGCAAGCGACCCGCCGGACAGCCACAAGTTAAGGCCCTGTACCCAGCCGCCGTTGGTAAAGCCCGGCGCGTTAAGCGTCAGCGTTCCGCCGCTGAGCAGTTGCCCCTGATTACTGCCGCGCTCGCGCAGGTCGAGCTGCGTGTTGCCGTTGCCCTGAAGCGTGCCGTCATTGTTCAATTGCTGCGCACCGAGTTGGAACGTACCCTGGCTCAGCATCACCCCGCCGCGCCCGTTATCCGCATTGCCCCGCAGGCTGGCATTCAGGGCGGTGTTCGCCTCCATGCGCCCCTGGTTGTTCAGGCCCGCGGCGTTCAGCGTCAGGGCATTGCCCTGAATATGCCCGAGATTGGTCAGCACGCTGGCCCCGATATTAAGCAGGCCGTTGGTCAGCAGTTTTGCGCCACTTTGCAGGTCGAGGTTACCCCCGAGCGTGACACCCAGGCCGTCAACCCCGCTGATGCTGCCGCTGCTGGTCAGAGTTGTGCCCCTGAGCGACAGGTTTTTAGCCGTCAATTGTCCGCCGTTGGTGAGCGTAGGTGCGGTTAGGATAGCCGTCCCGTTAGCCACCATCGTTCCGGTATTGCTCAGCCCGGATGTGAGCGCCAGGTCCATATTGCCGGTGCTCTGTAGCGTGCCATTATTCTGTAGTTGCTGGGCGTTCAGCTTCAGGTACTGCGCCTGCCACAGCCCGCCGTTGACGATATCCCGCCCGCCCACGACGAACGCTCCCTGGGTCTGCATCGCCCCGCCTGCGCGGTTGGTCAGCCCCTGCTGAGGTTGCAACGTCAGGGACTTGAGGCCAATCACGGAGCCTGCGTTATCGATGTTTAGGTTGCTGGCGGTAAGCCTGTCTCCCTGAATGTTGCCCCCGTTAAGCAGACTGCCGCCTTCAAGAATGACATCGCCTTCCCCCAGCAGAGAGCCGGTATTGTTCAGCGCCCCGGCGTTGATGCGGGCGTTGCCCTGGCTAAGCACCCGCCCGTCGTTGATCAGCTGGTTGTCCACCTGCGCCGTCAGCCCGTTAAGGCCGAGGGCGCTGCCGCCGTTGTTCCAGTTGCCAGCGTCCAGCGTCAGCTGCTGGCCCTGCATCAGCCCCGCGTTACCGAGCTGCCCGGCTTTCAACCACAGCAGTCCTCCGCTCAGCAGTTTGCCGGGAGCAGTATTGCTCAGCGTCGTGGCGGTTATCGACAGCTCGTTATCGCCCTGCAACACACCGCCATTATTGAGAATACTCACCGCCAGCATGGCGTTATTCGCCGCCAGCCGCCCGCCGTTATCCAGCTGAGTTGCCGTCAGCGTCAGCCCCTGCTGAGAAAGTATTACCCCCTGGTTTGTCAACTGCGGCAGGGAGAGGGAGAGCGCTCCACCGGTCAGGATTTTTCCGCTGACCTGGTTAGTGAGCATAAGATTTGAAGGTAAAAGAGAGTCCAGAGTCAGAGCGTTATTGCCCTGCAGCAGGCCGCCGTTAGTCAGGACATTGGTGGTTACCGCCACGGTATCACCCGCCAGCGTCCCCTGGTTGGTGAGGCTGGCAGCGCGCAGGGTGAGATCTTTCTGCGCCAGCAGCCGCGCGTTATTGCGGTTGAGAATGCTATCCGCAAAATTCAGCGCAAGGCTGGCGGCCTGTAATGTTCCGTGGTTATCCAGCGTGCTGCCCGAGAGCGTCAGCGCGTCTTTTATCGATATCAGGCCAAGGTTGACCATCTGCGGAATGCTCAGGCTCAGCGACCTACCGCTGATAAGCTGGCCGCCTTCCAGGTTATGAAGTGCTGAAGTATTCAATCCCAGAACGTTTTCACCCTGGAGCACACCCTGGTTATCAATTTGATTAGCGGTAAGGTCGAGATTATCCGCCGCCAGTACGCCGCTATTATTCAGGGTGCCGCTCTGGCCGGTAAGCTGCCGGGTTGCCAGCAGCCTGCCGCTGGTCTGGTTATTGAGCAGCCGGGCGATGCTCAGAATGACATTGTTCCCTGACAGCGTGCCCGCGTTGTTGAGGTTGTCGAGTTTCAGCATCAGGTTCTGCTGAGCCTGAATGACACCGTCGTTGGTCAGCTGCGGTAGCTGCAAATTAAGCGAACTGCCGGAAAGAATCTTCCCGCTGGCCCGGTTTTCCAGTTCGCCGGTATTCAGCGTTAGCGCACTGCTACCAAGCACCGTGCCGCCATTGCTCCAGCTTCCCGCCGTAAGATTAATCGTTTTGCCCTGAAGCTTGCCTGAGTTGTCGCCTTTACCCACCGTAACCCGGAGTTCGCCATCGCTTAATAGCTGACCGCCGCTAAGGTTGTTCAGCACGTTAACGGCTGCCGGTTGCGCAATAGCGAAGCTTCTCGCGCCGCTGAAACCCTCTACCGTCAGGCTATTGTTTCCCTGAACAAGTCCACCATTGGTCATGATATTGACCGCCAGACGGGCATTCTCCGACGCAAGCGTACCGCTATTGGTGAATGAACCACTTGCGATATTCAATTCATTTGTGGCAAGAAGCTTGCCGCTACTTTGGTTATCCAGTGTGCCGGTCTGAACATTAATTGCATCAGCCGCCAGGGATCCGCTATTGGCGAGGTTTTTTGCCCTAACCTGCATACCGCCCTGGCTGAGCAATTGCCCACTATTAGTCAACTGGTCGGCCAGGGTCGCCGTCAGGCTGGATTTGCCTAACAAAGAACCCCTGTTGCTTATACTGCCGCCGTTCAGGGTTAACGACTGTCCCTGGATCAGCCCATCGTTTTGCCCCTGTGAAGCGGTAATTGTGACGTTGTCACCCGAAAGTTTACCGCTATTATTCAGTTCTGACGCCTGCAACGTCAGCCCATTGTCCGCCAGTAAAATCCCGCTCGTCTGGTTATTCGCCCTACCGGCCAGATTAAGCTGTAACCCAGCGCCTTCAATATTGCCGCCGTTGTCGAGCGTTGTGCCGTCGAGATGCAGCACTTTGTCCGATGAGATAAGCCCGCTATTCGTAAGGAGCGGAACGGTCAGCGTCACATCATCGCCGCCTGTCAGCGAGCCGTTTTTCTGGTTAAGCAGTGAACCGGCGGAAAACACCAGCCTGCCGTCGGCCTGGATAAGCCCCGCGTTGTTTACCTGCCCGGCTCCGCCATCCAGGGTGATACTTTTAGCCGCCAGGATCCCGGTATTATCCAACTGGCTTGCTTTCAGGCTAAGAGCGCTCAGCCCGATAAGCCTCCCGTCGTTGTTAAACGCACCGCCGAACAGAATAGTCAGCGCCTCCTTCCCGAGCATCTGACCGCTGTTTGTGCCGCCGGACTGTCCGCCGTCAAGCGTCAGCGTCTGCCCCTGCATTCGCCCGGCGTTATCCAGACGCGCCGCATTGATGGCGAGATTTCCCTCGCTCAATAGCTGGCCATTGGCCTTGTTATTGAGGCTGCTTCCCCGATAGCTCAGGGACTGATTCCCCTGGATCAGGCCGCCGTTGATTAATCCGTTAACGGCCAGACGAGCATTGCTGGCGATAAGTTTCCCGGCGTTCTCCGCGTTTACGCTATCCAGTTCAAGGGTATTGTCCGCAAGCAATACTCCCCCGGTCTGGTTATCCAGCTTCTGTGCAAGCTTCAGCGTCAGGTCACCCGCTTCAATATTGCCGCTATTTTTCAGCGACAGGGCGTCTATTTCCCATCCCTGCCTGGCCGAAATCAACCCGGCGTTAACCAACTGTTCAACATGCAGACTGCCGCCTTCGCCGCTTATTTCCGCCCCGGTGGCGTTATTCAGCGTCTGGCCGCTAAGCGTAAGAGATTGCTTAGCGTGCAAGATGCCGCTGTTAGTAAGGTTGTCCGCATGTAAGATGCCGGTGCGGCCAACCAGCTGCCCGTCGTTGTCAAACATAGCGGCAGACAGCCGCAGTGAGTCGTCCGCCAGCAGCACGCCTTTTGACTGGTTTATCAGGCGGTCACGCAGCGTGAGTTGGAGATCACGAGCCTCTATTTTCCCGCTGTTTTCAAGAGTTGCGGCATCAATAGCCAGCCCCTGCTCCACGGAGATTAATCCGGCGTTGATAAGCTCCGGGATGTTCAGCGCCAGGCCGCTGCCGCTGATGATTTCTCCGCCCCGCAGGTTGTTAAGCGCGGTGGCGATAAGTCTAAAGGACTGGTCGCCCTGCATCAGTCCGGCGTTAGCAAGTCGCCGGGCATCCACGCTAAGATCCGTCGCCGCCAGCTGCCCCTGGTTGTCCAGCCAGCCACTGGACAGAACAAACCCGCCTTTGCTGAGTAACTGCCCGCTGTTGCTTACCCCATCCTCCGCATTCAGGCTCAATGAGGACAAACCCAGTATCTGGCCGCTATTATCCGCCCGGCGGTGACTCAGCAGCACCTCATTGCCCTGTATTTTGCCAGCGTTATCCAGCGCCGGAGCGTTCAGCTTCAGGCGGCCTTCAGCCAGCAGGACGCCCCCCGCCTGATTGGTGAGTTTGTCACCCAGCGCCAGCCGCAAGGCATGCGCCTCGATATGCCCGCGGTTATCCAGGCTCAGGCCATCAATCGCCGCGCCCTGTTTTGCCGTGATAAACCCGGCATTTACCAACTGGCGGACGCTGACGCTCAGTTCACCCTCGCTTTGCAGCAGCCCGCTGTTGTTCAGGCCATCGGCAGTAATATCCAGGTTGCCTGCGCTGATACCGCCCTGGTTTGCCAGCTGCCCAGCCGTTAGTCTGCCGCTTTGCTGGCCGCTGAGCCGCCCCGCCTCTGCATTGCCAAACGTGCCGCTGACGTCAACCGCCAGCGTCTTAGCCTGTACGCTGCCCGCATTATCAAAGTCAGGGGCCGCCAGCGTGAGCGCGTCTTCCGCCAGCAATACGCCGCCTTTCTGGTTACTGAGCCGCTCGCCCGCCCTTAGCGTCATCGCCTTTGCTTCGATATTCCCGCCGTTGGCGAGCGTCAGGCCGTCTATTGCCAGCCCCTGTTTCACCGAAATCAGCCCGGCGTTAACCAGTTGCGGAATGCTCAGCGTCAGCCCGCTGCCGCTGATGATTTTGCCCCCGAGCCGGTTAGTTAACTCAGCCCCGCTCAGCGCCAGGCTTTGACCGCCCTGCACCAGCCCGCCGTTATCAAGCGTCTGGGTTGTAAGGTTAAGCGAGGCCGCCGCAAGCCGACCGGCGTTAGTCAGAGCCGGAGCGAAAACATCGAGAGTTTTCTCGGCCAGTACGCTACCGGTTGCGAGGTTAGAGAAGCCCTTATTCAGCGTCAGAGAGAGGGTGCTGCCCGCCATCTGGCCGCCGTTGGTGAGAGTGTTGCCGGTTAACGTCAGGTCGTTACGGGCGGTGAGTTTACCCCCCGCCTGGTTATCCGCCGCGCTCGCAATGGCGAGGGTTAAGGCATCGCTGTCCAGCGAGCCACGGTTGGTAAATTGCCCCGCATTAACCTGTAACGCTTTCTGCGCCAGCAGCGCGCTGCCAGCTTGCTGAACAATAGTGTCAGCATTAAGCGTCATGGCGTTATCCGCCTGGATATTACCGCTGATGTCGATGTGATTTGCCCGCAGCGAGACGTTGCTCCCGCTGCTGCTGCCCCGGTGGGTCAGGCTTCCGGCGTTTATCGTCAGGTCGCCTTTCGCTACCTGAACGCCTTCAAACGTAGCCGCGCTCCGCGCTTCGAGCAGCATTTTGCCCCGAGATTGAAGTTGTGCTCCGGCGAAAGAAGTCAGGTTGGTAGCGCTCAGGCTCAAGTCTCCGCCGCTGCTCAGCGTCCCGCCTACCCGTGCATCGCCCGTCGAGATAGCCAGCCCGTCACCCGCCAGGACCTGCCCGGTATTATCAAGCGAGATCGACTCCAGCCGCATACCCTGCCTGCTTTGCAGCGTGCCGCTGTTAGTCAGATTTCCTGTCTTCGCGCTCAGTTCGCCCCCGGCGACGATTTTCCCGCTGTTGGCCAACTGAGACGCGGAGAGGCTCACAGTGCTGCCCGCCGTCATCTTCCCGGCGTGGTTTGCAGCGCCCGCTGTGGCAGAGCGGATAGCTCCGCCCGCGTTGATTTCACTGGCCGCATCCTGGTTTAGCGTTCCGACATTCAGGGCAACGTCATTCCCCGCCGTCAGAGCGGCAGTGGAAGCAGTAAGTTTGCCGCTGGCGTTAAGCGTGATATTGCCGTCGCTAACCAGTTTGCCGTTGGCCAGCGCGAGGTCGCCCCGGCTGTTAACCTGCGCCGGGCCACCCGCTTTGTGATCCCCGGTCAGGGTTACGCTTTCGCCCTGCGCCGCCAGGCTGCCGCTCGCCAGGCTGTTATTCACCGCCAGCCTGCCGTTCGCCTCGAGGATAATGTCCCCCTGACGGGCGTTCAGGTTGCCGAGGTTCACGCCCACGCCTTTCTCGCTCGAGACCAAATGAATGCGGTTGGCGTACATCCCGCCCAGCGCCCCGGTATCCACCGCAACGGTTGGTGCTGCGCCTTCACCTGCGACTGGCGTCACCGCCCCACCAGCGGAAACCCGGTTTGCGCCAGTGGTAACTTTCAAATCCTTAGCGTGGATACCGGCATTCACTTCCGTGGCGCGGGCAATAATCGACAGGGCGTCGCTTTTGCTGGCGTCCAGCCCCTGGCCTTCAACCGTGATGGTGCCCTTGCTGACATCCAGCGCCAGCAGGTTGCCCGCCGCGTCAAACTGCGGTTTGCCGGTGGTCAGGGTCGCGTTCGGCGTGTTGATAAAGCCGCAGCCGTTACAGGTGATGCCGTACGGGTTGGCGACCATCACGTTGGCGGCTTTACCCGCCACTTCGGTGTAGCCCTGCAGCTGCGAGCGGCTGCCGCCAATCACCTCATTGATGATGCCGCTGGCTTCCTGGCCCGCCTTCAGGTTCGGGTTGTTCTGAATAAGCCCGCCGAGCTGGGTCTGGGTAAGCTGCCCGGTGGCGTTGTTGAGGATCAGCCCCTCTTTGCCGACGTTGTAGTCCTGGAACTGGTTATGGGAAATGCCCGCCGGGTTCGGCGTGGCAATGTTAAGCACCGGCACGCCGTTTCCGGCCTGGTCCATCTGCGCACCCGGCGTCATCGGGTTTATCGTCGCCGCCACCGTAGGAAACACCGGCTGCCCCGCCACCAGGAACATCACAAGGTAACTGACCAGACGTTTTGTTACTCCAACGGGGTGCTTATCCATTTTAATTTCCTATATCGCTAAACCGAGGCGGTAATAAATGACGAGGTGGTCCGGCGCGAGCTCGCCGGGATACTGAAGTGGCGTGCCCACGCTGAACTGGCTTGAGTAGTAGCGCCCGGAAACGGTTGAGCCCCCGGAAACGCCCCACAGCGTGCCTGATGCCTGCTGGTCGGCGCTATCGTTACGCAGCCAGCCGCCGTCAACCGCCACGACTGCGCTGACGTTTCCCAGCCAGGGGAGGCTGAAGAGCGCATAGTTGATTTCATTGCGCAGATAGCCGCCGTTGTCGCCAGAAAGATATTGCTCTTTAAAGCCGCGTACCGAGCTTTCGCCGCCGATAGTCAACCGCTCGCTGCCGTAGAGCTTGTCCGGCGACCACTGGCCGTAAATGCTGCTCAGCCACCATATTTTTTGCGCCAGAGGGCGCTGGAAACTGCCGTTAAGACTCCACTTTTTAAACTCGGCCTTCGGCACATCCCCCCTCTTGCCGTTATCATTTTCTGCGCCAAACCAGGGCATGCCGTGGCTGAAAGAAGGGTTAAAAGTTGCCACGCCGCCCAGCACTTTCTGGGTGTGATTGAGGCCAAATTGCAGGCTGCTAAGCTTGCGGCTGCTGCTGAGCAGCGGCGCATCGTTGAGGTAGTTGCGGCTGATGCGATGGGACAGGCCGATGGAGGCCGCGGTTTTTAAATCACCGTTGCGGTACAGCACCTGAGAGAAGCTGAGGCGGTGGCTTTCCGCCCGCCCGGACGAACGCCACAGGTAGCCTTTGTTGTCGAGGGTGCTGAGATAGTCACTCCAGCTGTAGCTGTAATCAACCAGGCTGTAGCCCCAGGGGATATTGACTCCGGCCTGGAAACTTTGCGCGTCATGGCTGCTTGCGAAGTCACTGCTGCGCCCGCCGCTGATAAACCATTTATCCGCAAGCCCAAGTGGGTTATTGGCGGTGATGGAGCCGGTAAGCTGCCCGGTTCCGGTGCTCTTTTGCCCGCTGTTATCGAAACCTGCCGCGGCTGAAAGCGGGAATTCGGGCGTGGCCGTAAGATTAACAATAGATTCCCCGGCTTTATCTCCCGGCAGAATTTCAATCTGTACCGGCACGGTGCGCAGCCGGTTGATCTGTTCCATTCCCTGTTCGATATCGCGCAGATTAAGGATTTTGCCAATGAGTCCCGGAAACGCCATTTTTAGCTGACGGGGCGGCGCGCCTTCGATACGAATATCCTGCAAATGCCCTTCCAGCACAGCTACATGCAAAACCCCGCCGGAAAGATCCTGTTCGGTCAGAAATGCGCGGCTGGTTATGTAGCCCCGGTTGATATACCAGTCGGAGATATCACGCGTCAGATTATTAATTTTCGCCATTCCCAGACACTGATTAATATAAGGCGCGATAAGTTTTTTTTGGATTTTACTGGAAAGCAGCGTGGCATGATCAATATTAATTTGATTTATGGTAAAACAGGGGCCTTGATCAGACACGGCTGCAGGCCGCTCCAGCCGTGGCTGAAGGCTTCTCTGTAATTCTTCTCGCTGCTGCTGATTCTGTAATAGCAGGTCTTCCTGCTGTTGGCGCACGGTATCTCTGTCGGCAGGTGATAACGGAGCGGCATTATTTAATGAGGAATAAACCAGCACGCACAGTAATGCGGCCTTACGGTAATTGCGCATAAAGTAGCTAATATTTTATTTCGAATTATTGGTAGTATGCCACCTCCCGCCGAAATAAGAAAAGTCTTAAATAAACAGCCCTATTATAATTGGTAGTTAATTTCAGTTAAGTTAAAGATATAATTTAAGATAAGTTCAAGGTGAATTTTCAACTCATTGTTTTTAAACCGCTAAATTATTTTTATGACTCTGCCGGGAAATATAATAATAAAGATATGATTTTTATTTTAATTATGTGACTTGAGTAGAGAAATATAAAAAAGCCGCAACACAAAATGCCGCGGCTTTTTAATAACGGCTGGACGCAGGGCGTTAATCCATGCTTGCGCCGCCGCTGATACGGAACTTGATGTTCACGACAATCCCCTGCCCGGGCTTACCGCTTTCATAGCGCCACTTCTTCATCGCCAGTTTAACTTCGCGCTCGAACATATTCGCCGGCTGGGCCGAAAGGATCTCGACGTTGCTGACGCGCCCGTCCGAATCTACATCGAACTTAACCCGCACGCTTCCGTCCATGCGTAGAGCGAAGGCACGAGCAGGATATTGCGGCCTGTCGCGGCTAATAACGCGCGGCCCGACGTTTGCCGAAGGTGCAGGTGCGGCTGGTGCCGGTTTAGCTGCCGGAGTCGGTGAAGGGCGCGGCGTCGCATTGTTGTCGAACGGCGAGGCTGGGCGCGGTTCTACCGGCTTAGCTTCCGGCTTCGGCTGCTCGACCTTCTTAACCGGTTTCGGCTTAGGTTTCGGCTTTGGTTTAGGCTCAGGTTTGTGAATAACCACCGGCGCTTCTTTTGGCGGCTCGGGGATCGGTTCAGGCTCCGGCTCGGGTTCCGCTACCGGCTGAGGCGGCGGCTGAACAACTTCAGGCTGCGGCGGCTCAAGGTCGGCTGGCGCAACCATGGTGACGCTGATAGGCTGCGAAGGCGCCGGGGACTCAATAACCTGATGTACCGAGGTGTAGAGCAACCCGGCCACAACGGCACCGTGCAGCCCGACGGAGAGTACGGTCGGCCACGGAAAGCGGCGAGGTAAATCGAGGGTCATTGACGTCATAATGGTTTCAGTATCTTTAAGAGACCGCAATTTTAAATGCAAATAGCAATCATATTCAACAACGCATCGAGTAAAGGCGCGCTTTTTCATGCTGTGTGCGCTAATTTCCCGCAGTTATCTCAAGGATTTAACATCCTGTTTATCTTTCAATTGCAGTCTTCGCGCCGTTCACTTACCGTGTTTTTGCAACCCAACATTAAGAAGGAAGTGTGCTCGTGCTGTATGTAATTTATGCCCAGGATATTGCTGACTCACTGGAGAAACGCCTGGCAGTGCGCCCTGCCCACCTGGCCAGACTGCAACTGCTGCGTGATGAAGGGCGACTGCTTACCGCAGGCCCGATGCCAGCCGTAGACAGTAACGACCCGGGCGCCGCTGGCTTTACCGGCTCCACCGTGATAGCCGAGTTCGCCTCGCTTGAAGAAGCCCAGGCCTGGGCTGATGCCGACCCGTATGTTGCGGCCGGTGTCTATGAGCAGGTTTCGGTTAAGCCGTTCAAGAAAGTATTCTGATAGAAGTAAAACGAGCCTGTGACATTCGCAGGCTCGCTGTTCGCTTATGCCTCAACCATCAGCAGATACTTGCGGCGAAAGCTGTCTCTGTCCAGCGGGCGCGAGAAGAGAAATCCCTGCGCCATACGGACATTGTTATTAAACAGCATTTGCATCTGGGAAAAGGTTTCCACCCCTTCGGCAATCACATCTACCTCATGGTCCTGAGCACAGCGCACGATGTTCAGCGTTTCATCTGTGCAGGAAGCTTTAAAACAGGAGCGGTCGAGCTTAATAAAGTCAACGCTTAATAGCGCCAGCCTGTCCTGGAGCTGATTCACCCCATGAATATTATCCCAGGCCATCAAAAAGCCGGCTTCACGCAGGCGCAGGGCATTTTCGCGCCCGGTATCGTCCAGCGCGATATCGTTATCCGTAATTTCAAAAACAATGCGCCCAACGGGAACCGCAAGCCTGGCCGCCAGGGCACAAACTCGCCCGGCAAATCCCTCGTCGTTCAGCTGCACCGGGGAAAGGTTCAGATGCAGCGGATAAGCCGCATTGTGCGGCGTAATGACCTCCGCCATATAGCTGAAGGCCATTTCAATCACATGCTCTCCCAGGGAAACGATGCCGCCGTTTTCTTCCAGACGGTTAATAAACAGGTTCGGGGCAATCAGATTACGGCGATGAACGCCCCTGATTAGCATTTCGGTCCCGACGCATTTAAAGCTGGATGTGTCAAAAATCGGCTGCAATAGCGACTCAAAAGCCAGGCTAAAATTATTTTTCATCACCCGATTAACGATAAATTCAGTGCTTTTTTCCATATTAAAACTCCTCGTGCAGGTGCGCCTTAGCTGGTCGCGATGACAACTTTATTTTTACCGCTGGATTTGGCTTTATAGAGCAGCTTGTCCGCCTTCTCGATAAGGCGCGCGTAGTCTTCCCCCCGCCACGGGCAAAGGCCGCCGCTAAACGTTACCGTAAGCCCTGGCTCACGCCAGACTTTGGCCTCCAGCTGCTTACGCCAGCTCTCCATGATTTCCATCGCCTTGACCTGGTTGCCCGAAAAATAGATAAAGGCAATTTCTTCCCCGCCGTAGCGATAGAGTTTGGCGCGGTCGTCGAGCAGGCCCATTCCCATATCGGCCACCACTTTCAGCACCGTGTCGCCAACCAGATGGCCGAAGCCGTCATTTATTTTTTTGAAATTATCAATATCGACGATACCGATGCTGAAAGGGGCTTCGCGAGTGATTAGATAATCGAGATCGTTATCGAAACTGCGGCGGTTTAGCAGCCCGGTGAGCCCATCGGTGAGGGAAATATGTTTGGCATTTTTTATTTGCTGGCTGCTTTCGGCTATCTCGCTGATGAGTTTATTATCCGCGCCCTCATCCAGCGCCAGTCTGCCAAAACGCATCATCGAAACAATATCAACGATCATTGACTTGATTGACTGGCGCATAAAGAACCACAGCATAAGATAAATCGTCAGGCAGAATATAAATGCCGGAATGATAATTTTAGTTTCGAAAAGTGCAAAGCCTTCAATTTCACTTTCATTTACCCCATACACCACAAACCAGTCGGGGTTAGAGTAGGAATAATAGTAATAATACTTACGCGCATTTTTATCAAAAAATGAGCCCAGGCCATTGCTCATTCTCTGCATAATAGCGGGCGAAATAACGCCGGTGCCTATAGCGTCGCTATCGGCATCGAGTATCGCTTTTCCCTGCCTGTCCACGATGGAGAAATGGCCGACGCTCGGGCTTTTGAGCTGGCGCAGAGGATAGCTCATGTTAACCAGGTTCAGGTCCATCGCAAACACGCCATAGCGCATCCCGGTATCGCTATGGAGCAGCTTCGACATCGTGATAACCGCTACGTTATCCACCGCATTTGCGTAGATTTCGGAGTAGTTAACAAAGGCATTTTTGACGCTAATATTCTCGTACCACGCCCGCCCGGCCAGCTCAAAACTGCTGTCGATATAGGATTTGGGTATGCTGTTATAGCGACCATCACGCTTCGCCACAATATAGCCGGAAACGGACGGCATCACGGATATTGAAGTCGTTAACTTTTTCTCCATTTCCTGGTTTTGATTATTTACCAGGGCTTCAACATTTTTACTGTCCAGTAAAATAGTGTTTTGCCATAGAGTATTTTCTAAAACCTTCAACTGCTGCTCAAGATAGAATGTCGCAACGTTATGAACGAAGCCTTCGTTTTCTTTGTGCAGCGTACTTTTTTGATGACTATAACTTACACCGGAAATTGCCACACTAAAAATAATTAGCACAGTAACAATAATCACAAATAAAAAATTCACTCTTTTAGCGTAAGAGAAATCCTTTTTAACTAAATCGGCAATCAAATTATTTCGCTTCCGTGTGCTGTAAATTAAAAAGCACAAAATAGCCACTACAACCGGCTTATGGGATGATCGCGATCATAAAAAAAACAAACTTCCGCCGTCTGGAAAGATAATTTCCAGCTTATCGGAAACGTTATTTCCTCATTTACAGGAGATATAAATTTGATGGGCACCGCATGCGGTGCCCTGGCCTTATGCCCAGCGATCGTGGATGGCAAACAGCAAGGTATTACGCTGCTGGTTCACCAGGCACTTTCGAATGGCATGGATGCGCATATTGCGTCGGGACTGGCTTTCCAGCCAACGCGCCCTGCGTTTTTGCGTCTGGCGCTGCATCCGCCAACGCCCGACTTCCGTTCTGCTACGCCTCATTTTTACCACTCAACTTTCTAAAAAAGACCCGCCATTATAGAACCTTCTGCCGGGCAAACCATCCGTTTTGCGTATACTTTTAGTGTTAAGCGCTGAAAGTTCTGCGTACACTCTCAACTATTCGGTTTCAAAAGGATTTTTAAGGCATGACAACCTTCTATACCGTGGTGAGCTGGCTGGTCATTCTCGGCTACTGGCTGCTGATTGCCGGCGTTACGCTGCGAATTTTGATGAAACGCCGCGCCGTACCCTCAGCTATGGCCTGGCTTTTGATCATCTATATTCTGCCGCTGGTCGGCATTATTGCTTACCTCTCGGTTGGGGAACTCCACCTTGGCAAACGGCGTGCGGAACGCGCCAGAGCGATGTGGCCTTCGACGGCAAAATGGCTGAAAGACCTGAAAAACTGCAAGCATATCTTCGCCAGTGAGACCAGTAAGGTCGCCGAGTCCCTGTTCCAGCTTTGCGAAAGGCGCCAGGGCATTGCCGGAGTAAAAGGCAACCAGCTTCAGTTACTCACCAGTTCGGATGACACCATGCAGGCGTTGATCCGTGACATCCAGCTGGCCCGGCACAACATCGAGATGGTGTTCTACATCTGGCAGCCCGGCGGTATGGCAGATCAAGTTGCCGAGTCGCTCATGGCGGCGGCACGGCGCGGTATTCATTGCCGTTTGATGCTCGACTCCGCGGGCAGCGTCGCCTTCTTCCGTAGCCCGTGGGCTAATATGATGCGCAATGCCGGTATTGAGGTGGTTGAGGCGCTTAAAGTTAACCTGATGCGTGTCTTCCTGCGCCGTATGGACTTACGCCAGCACCGCAAAATGGTGATGATCGATAACTATATTGCCTACACCGGCAGTATGAACATGGTCGACCCGAGGTTCTTCAAGCAGGACTCTAACGTGGGCCAGTGGGTTGACCTGATGGCACGTATGGAAGGCCCGGTCGCCACGGCGATGGGGATTGTTTACTCCTGCGACTGGGAGATAGAGACCGGCAAACGCATTCTTCCGCCGCCGCCAGACGAAAATATCATGCCGTTCGAAGAGGCCAGCGGCCACACTATTCACACCATCGCCTCCGGGCCGGGCTTCCCGGAAGACCTGATCCACCAGGCACTGCTGACCTCGGTTTATGCGGCGCGTGAATATCTGATAATGACCACCCCCTACTTCGTGCCGAGCGATGATTTGCTGCACGCGATTTGCACCGCAGCGCAGCGCGGCGTGGACGTCAGCATTATTGTTCCACTCAAGAACGATTCTCTGCTGGTCGGCTGGGCAAGTCGCGCCTTCTTTACCGAGTTGCTCGCCGCCGGAGTGAAGATTTACCAGTTCGAAGGCGGCCTGTTGCATACCAAGAGCGTACTGGTTGACGGCCAGTTAAGTCTGGTCGGCACCGTGAACCTGGATATGCGCAGCCTGTGGCTCAACTTTGAGATAACGCTGGTGATTGATGACGAAGGTTTTGCCGGTGATTTGGCCGCAGTACAGGACGACTATATCTCCCGCTCACGGCTGTTAGATGAGCATTTGTGGCTAAAACGCCCGCTGTGGCAGCGGGTGACAGAGCGACTGTTTTACTTCTTTAGTCCGTTGCTGTAAAACGTGGCGCATCAGCACTCGATAAGTGGATGTAGACATGGAAATGGATCTGAACAACCGCCTGACCGAAGACGAGACTTTAGAGCAGGCGTACGATATTTTTCTCGAGCTGGCGGGCGATAACCTCGACCCTGCCGACATTATTTTATTCAACCTGCAATTTGAAGAGCGCGGCGGCGCGGAGCTGTTCGATCCTTCCGAAGACTGGCAGGAGCACGTCGATTTCGACCTGAACCCGGACTTCTTTGCAGAAGTGGTTATCGGGCTGGCCGAAACCGACGGCGGAGAGCTGAACGATGTCTTTGCCCGCGTGCTGCTGTGCCGCGATAAAGACCACAAGCTTTGCCATATTCTGTGGCGTGAGTAACCGTAGCGCGGCCGCCTGGCCGCGTTATTTTTCATCAAGCTTCGGTAAATGCTCTCCGCAGGTTTTACAGTAATGCGCATTGGCCGCATGATCCTGCTGATGGCAGCGCGTACATTCCCGCACTGAACGCCTTCTTTGCATATCCTGAGACATCTGAGAGGTTAAAATACCTGTCGGAATAGCAATCACCGAATAGCCAATCAAAATCAGCAGCGATGCAACAAAACGCCCGATGGCCGTATGCGGCACAATATCGCCGTAGCCCACCGTCGTTACCGTAACAACCGCCCAGTAGACCGAGACACCCAGGCTTGTGAAGCCATTGGCCTTCCCTTCTATGCCGTACATCAGCGCGCCCGCCGCCACCATCACGATGGCGATAAACGAATAGAACAGAATCAGCTGATTGCTGGCGTTAATCAGGCTGCGCCAGAGGCTCTTGAGGGCGGGCATATAACGTAGCAGCTTGAGAATACGCAGCACGCGTATCGCCCGCATCGCCCGCCAGGCAAAGTAGTAGTGAATAGCGAATTCTGGCCACAGCCACAGCACATAAAGCGGCAGCATGGTCGCGAGGTCGATAATCCCCCAGAAGCTAAAGACATAGCGTATGGGTTTCGGCCAGGTGAGCACGCGCAGAAAATATTCGCAGGTGAAAAGCAGCGTGAAGATAATTTCCAGCCAGATAAACAGGCGCCATTCGCCATAGGTCAGGCTCGGGTCGTTTCCCACGCTGGATTCGGTAAAGACAACGGCAACGCTAAGCAGCGCCAGCAGGCCACAGAACGCCTCAAAGCGGCGGCCGGAGCGGGTGTTTTGGTCGAACAGAAAGCGGTAAAGCAGCGCCCGAAATGATGAACTAGTCCCTGACACGATGATCCTCGCATAAAAAAAAAGGCCGGCTCGGTGCCGGCCCTTAGCGGGATTATAGCGGGTCAACCTTCAGACAGGAAACCGCGTGGCGGAAACTGCCTTCCAGCACCGGACGCGTTTTAGCGCATTCCGGCCCGGCAATCGGGCAGCGCGTACGGAACACGCAGCCTGAAGGCGGGTTGATAGGCGACGGCAATTCACCTTCCAGCAGCTGGATAGTTTTGTTCTTCTCCAGGTCCGGGTCGGGAATAGGCACAGCCGACATCAGCGCTTTGGTGTAAGGGTGCAGCGGGTTGTGGTAAACCTCGTCGTAGGTGCCGAGCTCTACCGCATGGCCGAGGTACATGACCAGCACGCGGTCAGAAATATGCTTAACTACCGCCAGGTCGTGGGCGATGAAGATAAGCGACAGGCCCATTTCGCGCTGCAGTTTTTGCAGCAGGTTAACCACCTGCGCCTGAATCGACACGTCCAGAGCGGAAACCGGCTCATCACAGATGATAAGCTTAGGCTCAAGGATAAGCGCGCGGGCAATCCCGATACGCTGACACTGGCCGCCGGAGAACTCGTGCGGATAGCGGTTCACCAGGTTCGGCAGCAGGCCGACTTTCATCATCATCGCCTTTACGCGGTCACGGACTTCCTGACGCGGCATTTTAGGATGATAAGTCAGCAGCGGCTCGGCGATAATATCCCCGATGTTCATACGCGGGTTCAGGGACGCCAGCGGATCCTGGAAAATCATCTGGATGTCGCTACGCACGTCGCGCCACTCTTCCGGCTTCATTCCCAGCAGATCTTTACCCAGCCAGGCCACCCGGCCTTCGGTCGCTTTTACCAGGCCGATGATGGCGCGAGCAAAAGTCGATTTACCGCAGCCGGACTCGCCCACCACGCCGAGGGTTTCCCCTTCGTACAGGCGCAGCGTTACGCCGTCCACGGCTTTCAGGGTTTTTGAAGGCTGCCAGAACCACTGTTTACCGTCTTTAATATCAAAGTGAACCTTTAGATCGGCAATTTCTAACAGAACTTTTCTCTCATCTGCAACGGTGCTCATACTAATTCCTCCACCGGTCTAAAGCAGGCGCGCAGGCGGCCTTCACCAAATTGCTCCAGTGGCGGAGCGCTATTACAAGCTTCCATTGCGAACTGGCAGCGAGGCTGGAACGGGCAGCCTTGCGGCAGGCGCAGCAGGTTCGGCGGGTTGCCGGGAATAGTCAGCAGCGCTTCCCCTTCGGCATCCAGACGCGGCACCGCGTTCAGCAGGCCAATAGAGTAAGGGTGTACCGGCTGGTAGAACACATCCCGGGCTTTGCCGTATTCCATGGTGCGCCCAGCATACATCACCAGCACTTTATCGCAGATACCGGCTACCACGCCCAGGTCGTGGGTGATCATGATGATCGCGGTATTAAACTCGCGCTTCAGCTCGTTGAGCAGCGTCATTATCTGCGCCTGAATGGTAACGTCCAGCGCGGTAGTTGGCTCATCGGCAATCAGCAGTTTTGGACGACACAGCAGCGCCATAGCAATCATCACGCGCTGGCGCATACCGCCGGAAAATTCGTGCGGGAACATACGCATGCGCTTACGCGCTTCCGGCATTTTTACCGCATCCAGCATGCGCACGGACTCTTCAAACGCTTCCGCTTTGCCGAGTTTTTTGTGCAGCATCAGGACTTCCATCAGCTGATCGCCCACCCGCATATACGGGTTCAGGGACGTCATCGGGTCCTGGAAAATCATCGAGATTTGCTCGGCGCGCAGGCGGTTGAGCTGCGACTCCGGCAGGTTGAGGATCTCTTTGCCGTTGAATTTAGCCGAGCCGCCGATGCGGCCGTTAGCCGCCAGCAGGCCCATCAGCGCAAACGCGGTCTGGGATTTACCTGAACCGGACTCACCCACGATGCCCAGTGTTTCACCGGCACGCAGGCTGAAGTTGAGGTCATTGACCGCCGTTACGTCACCGTCAGGCGTTCCAAAGGTTACGCGCAAGTCTTTAACGTCGAGCAGCGCCCCGGATGTGTTCAGTGGAGTGGCCACCGCAGAGGTTTCAATTGTACTCATGGAGGACTCCTTAACGATCTTTCGGGTCGAGGGCATCACGCAGGCCATCGCCGATAAAGTTAAAACAGAACAGCGTAATCACCAGGAAGCCTGCCGGGAACAGCAGCAGCCACGGTGAAACCTCCATGGAATTGGCGCCATCGCTTAACAACGCGCCCCAGCTGCTCAGCGGCTCCTGGGTACCCAGACCGAGGAAGCTCAGGAAAGATTCGAACAGGATCATGCTCGGCACCAGCAGCGAAGCATAAACCACCACCACGCCCAGCACGTTCGGCACGATATGGCGCAGCACGATATTGATGGTAGATACCCCGCCAACGTGGGCCGCTTCGATAAACTCTTTGCGTTTCAGGCTCAGGGTCTGGCCGCGCACGATACGCGCCATATCCAGCCATGAAACCATGCCGATAGCCACGAAGATAAGCAGGATGTTTTGCCCGAAGAAGGTCACCAGCAGAATAACGAAGAACATGAACGGGAAGGAGTTCAGGATCTCCAGCAGGCGCATCATTACCGAGTCGGTTTTGCCGCCGAGGTAACCCGCCAGGCAGCCGTAAAGCGTCCCGACGACAACGGCCACCAGCGCCGCTGCAACACCCACCATCAGTGAGATACGCCCCCCGATGGCTACGCGAACCAGCAGGTCACGGCCCGATGAGTCGGTGCCGAAGTAGTGCCCGGATGCCATATCAGGCGCCGCGGACATCATGCCCCAGTCGGTATCAAAGTAGGTAAATTGCGACAGAAACGGAGCCAGCGCCACGAATAACGCAATCAGCACCAGCACAACCAAACTGGTGATTGCCGCGCGGTTATGGATAAAACGGCGACGCGCATCCTGCCACAGGCTGCGGCCTTCAACTTCCAGTTTTTCACTGAAGTTTTCCAGCGCCTCGCTGTTTTTCTTAGTCAACATTATGGCCACTCCAGCTTAGTAACGGATTTTCGGATCGATAACGGCGTACAGCACGTCAACAATCGCGTTGAACAGAATCGTCAGCGCACCGACCAGAATGGTCAGGCTGAGAACCAGTGAGTAGTCACGGTTCAGCGCTCCGTTTACAAACAGCTGGCCGATACCCGGCAAACCATAAATCGTTTCAATAACCATTGAACCGGTGATTATCCCCACAAATGCTGGCCCCAGGTAGGAAAGTACCGGCAGCAGAGCGGGTTTCAGCGCATGGCGCAGTACGATGCGGCGCATCGGCAGGCCTTTAGCGCGGGCGGTACGGATAAAGTTCGAGTGCAGAACTTCAATCATCGAGCCGCGGGTAATACGCGCGATGCTGGCGATGTAGGCCAGGGATAAGGCAATCATCGGCAGTATCATGTACTTCGGCGCCCCACCGTTCCAGCCCCCTCCGGGAAGCCACTTCAGGGTGATGGCGAATATCAATACCAGCAACGGAGCCACCACGAAGCTGGGGATAACCACCCCCGTCATCGCAAAGCCCATTACCGTGTAATCCCATTTGGTGTTTTGATTAAGTGCCGCGACTACGCCCGCCGTTACGCCCAGCACGATGGCAAAGATGAAGGCGGCTGCGCCTAATTTCGCGGAAACCGGGAAGCTGGAAGCCACCAGGTCGTTCACAGAATAATCTTTGTATTTAAACGACGGCCCAAAGTCCCCGTGCGCCAGCTGTTTTAAATAGCTGAAATACTGGGTCGTAATAGGATCGTTCAGGTGATACTTCGCTTCAATATTCGCCATCACTTCCGGCGGCAGCGTACGTTCGCCGGTAAAAGGGCTACCCGGTGCGAGACGCATCATAAAGAAGGAGATCGTTATAAGAATAAAGAGTGTCGGAATTGCTTCCAGACAACGACGTAGAATAAATTTCAACATTGCCCGTACCTTCTGGCCTGTGCCTTTGCAGTGCGATGTAAATAAGACACGATGGGGCAAGACTGAGCCACCGGCCGCAGCCGGTGAGCCCTGCCCCACGAATTGCCATTAATGTTTGATAATGTACAAGTCTCTGACGTAGACATTATCCAGCGGGTCTTTACCGGTATAACCACCTACCCACGGCTTAACCAGGCGGGCGTTAACGTAGTAGTAAACCGGAACGATTGCTGAGTCTTTATCAAGCTGCTGCTCTGCTTTGTCGTACAGCGCAGTACGCTGAGCTTCGTCAGTCACCTGCAGAGTATCGGCAATGATTTTGTCGAACGCCGGGCTCTTATAGTGAGCGGTGTTGTTCGAGCTGTCGGACAGCATGGTATTCAGGAAGGAGGTCGGTTCGTTGTAGTCCGCACACCAGCCAGCACGCGCCACGTCGAAGGTTCCCTGATGACGGGTATCCAGGAAGGTTTTCCATTCCTGGTTTTCCAGCTTGACGTTCACACCCAGGTTTTTCTGCCAGATGGAAGCCACGGCGATAGCCAGCTTCTTGTGCAGATCAGAGGTGTTGTACAGCAGGTTGAAGGTCAGCGGTTTGTCTTTGGTGTAACCCGCTTCGGCCAGCAGTTTCTTAGCTTCTTCGTTACGTTTTTCCTGAGACCAGGTGAACCACTCTGGTTTGGTCAGTTTCGCGCCATCGGTATACGGTGGGGTGTAGCCGTAAGCAGGCAGGTCACCCTGGTTTTTCACTTTATTTACGATGATGTCACGATCCAGGCCCAGTTTCAGCGCGGTACGTACACGAGCGTCGGTAAACGGTGCTTTCTGGTTATTGATCTCGTAGTAATAGGTGCACAGATACGGATCGGCGTGTACTTCAGTTGGGATCTCTTTCTTCAGCTTCTGGAACAACTCAATCGGCAGGTTGTTATAAGTCATGTCGATTTCGCCGCTGCGGTAGCGGTTTACGTCGGTAACTTCAGAAGAGATTGGCAGGTAGGTCACCTGGTTAATAACGGTTTTTTTGTTATTCCAGTAGTCGGTGTTACGCACCAGAACAATACGTTCGTTAACAACCCAGTCTTTTACTTTATAAGCACCGTTGGTCACGATGTTTGCTGGCTGAGTCCATTTGTCGCCGAATTTTTCAATGGTTGCTTTAGGAACCGGAGAAACGGACGGGTGAGTCAGCAGCTTGTAGAAATAAGGAACCGGCTCGCTAAGAGTCACTTCCAGAGTATTTGCGTCGATGGCTTTTACGCCCAGATCGCTGGTTGGTTTTTTACCGGCGATGATATCGTCGATATTAGCGAGGTGGCCGTATTGCAGGTAGCTTGCGTACGGGGAAGCGGTTTTCGGGTCAGCCAGGCGCTGCCAGCTGTAAACGAAGTCCTGAGCGGTAACAGGTTCGCCGTTAGACCATTTAGCGTCTTTACGCAGGTGGAAGGTCCAGACTTTAAAGTCTTTGTTATCCCATGACTCGGCAACGCCGGCGGTTGGGTGACCCTGCAGGTCGGTAACCAGCAGACCTTCAAACAGGTCGCGGCTGATGTTGGACTCCGGCACGCCTTCAATTTTGTGCGGGTCCAGAGATTGTGGTTCTGAACCGTTGTTACGAACCAGGTCTTGCTTCTCTGCCAGTTGAACACCCGCCGGGACGTCAGCCGCCATAGCGACATTGCCGGCAATTAGCGCAGTTAAAATGCCTGCTGCAATCAGGCTTTTTTTAGTGATGTTTGTCATTGTGTTGGTACTCCACTCATTATAATTACCGGCCCGAAAGCCGGCCTCTTCCCCTTGGGGTCCCTTACAGCGCAGGAGCGTTAAGCGTCCGTAGGGAATACTGCTTTTACTTCTCGCTATCACCGACTTTATTTTCGGGCCGTTCGATACGACAGCCTCATTACGTCGATTCTGTTATGCCGCCGATTGCGTGGTCGACGGCCGGTTGTTCGTTATCGCGATAGGCATGATTACGCTGCGTAATCATTCTCATCTGCAAAAGAAACTTTTTTCAGCGAATTGTTTTGCCCGGAAAGTATCAAAAGCTTCAGATACCCGCCAATACAATTTGCAAATTTGTTAACCATTTCTCTTTTATGGAGAGATTGTGGGGGAAGCGACGCTTAATAAGCTGCAACAGTAACTCACGCATAATCTTTATAATCATGGAGTTACTATGACATCGCCTCATCAGGAGGGAAGAACATGACTCACCTGCTACACCACTCACAAAAAATTAACAATTGGTTATTTTTTAGCACATTCCTCTGCGGGAAGGCATGAATTACTAATATCATCTCAATAAACCCGCAGCAAGCCTGATTGCATAACGGCGGCTAAATATAATTTCAATCGCCACTTTTATGTACAGCCTGTTACAAGGTCAACGGCTAATTAGCGGTTTTCCAAAGCATTTTCTTATGAATGATTCGCATATGCTTTTGCGCAAATGGAGCAATGTTTATTTGAATTTTTTATCTATAGAGAGAAAAAAAGCAGAATAGAGATTCTGCTTTTTCATTTGAAAGGGGCAGTCGAATTAACTTACTAAGCCGGGGAAAATGGCTTTCACGCCGGTAACAATAAATTCGATGCCGAGCGCCATTAAAAGCAGGCCCATGATACGGGTGATGACGTTGATGCCGGTTTGGCCGAGCATGCGCACCAGCCACGGAGCAATGCGGAACAGCAACCAACAGCTGAAGGCAAACAGCGCAATAGCAATAGAGAAACCGAGCAGATGAGCCCAGTTATGGTAGCGGCTTCCCCATACGATGGTGGAGCTGATTGCCCCCGGCCCCGCCATTAAAGGTAGCGCCAGCGGTACCACGCCCACGCTCTCGCGAATTGCGCTTTCCGACTTCTCCTGCTTGTTTTGTTTATCCTCGCCCAGTTTGCCGCTGATCATCGACATGGCGATGGTCACCACCAGAATGCCGCCGGCAATGCGGAACGAATCAATTGAAATGCCAAATACCTGCAAAATGCCATCACCAAGAAACAGCGAGGTCCAGAGAATAATGGCGACGGAAAGGTTGGCGGTGAGGTTGGTTTTATTTCTTGCAGCCGCGCTCTGATAGCTGGTCATGCTGATAAAGACAGGAATAATTCCTACCGGGTTGACCAGGGCAAACATCCCGATAAAAAACTTAATATAGGTTGGCAAGTCAAAAAAGGATTGGGCCACGCAAGACTCCGCAAATGAACAAAGCAAAAGCAGGCGTAATGTAATGGAAAACCGCCCCCGCCGCCACGCTATTTCCCTGCATAATCGACTGCCCTGACAACTAATTTTAGCAGCCAGGCAAACTGTTACCCGAATGTTGAAAATATGGTAACGTGAGTTGTCGCCGTTGTGACTAAAATTTTAATGATTTTTCAAACACCTGGATACTGTTAGCTGAAAGGTGTCAGCATGAGATACTTGTGATGTAGATCACGAAAAATCTACTCAGAAGTGGGTACTCTTGGGGTCACCTGAAGAGCAGAAATAATATCTCCAGCGGCTTATTCAGGGTCAGGCTCTTTTAGTAAATCAGCGGACGATTTGAGTATTTACACGGTCACTTTTTGTCTTAACACGCAACCTGTTGCCTGCTGACTATACTGTCGACTCGCGCAGCTTATTTACTAAAAGAGTTTAACATTATCAGGAGAGCATTATGGCTGTAACTAATGTCGCGGAACTGAACGCCCTCGTAGAGCGCGTAAAGAAAGCCCAGCGTGAATATGCCAACTTTACTCAAGAGCAAGTCGACAAAATTTTCCGAGCTGCCGCCCTGGCCGCTGCCGACGCTCGAATCCCACTTGCAAAATTAGCCGTTGCCGAATCCGGCATGGGTATTGTCGAAGATAAAGTGATTAAAAACCACTTTGCTTCCGAATATATCTACAACGCCTATAAAGATGAAAAAACCTGCGGTGTGCTGTCTGAAGATCACACCTTCGGTACCATCACTATCGCTGAACCTATCGGTATCATCTGCGGTATCGTGCCAACCACCAACCCAACCTCTACCGCTATCTTCAAATCTTTAATCAGCCTGAAGACCCGTAACGCCATCATCTTCTCGCCACACCCGCGTGCTAAAGATGCAACCAACAAAGCAGCGGATATCGTGCTGCAGGCTGCAATCGCTGCCGGTGCACCGAAAGACCTGATCGGCTGGATCGATCAACCTTCCGTAGAACTGTCCAACGCTCTGATGCACCACCCGGATATCAATATGATTCTGGCAACCGGTGGCCCGGGCATGGTTAAAGCGGCCTATAGCTCCGGTAAACCTGCTATCGGCGTTGGCGCGGGTAACACCCCGGTTGTGGTTGACGAAACTGCCGACATCAAACGTGCTGTCGCGTCTATTCTGATGTCCAAAACCTTCGATAACGGCGTTATCTGTGCTTCTGAACAGTCCGTCATCGTGGTTGACTCTGCTTATAACGCAGTGCGCGAGCGCTTCGCTACCCACGGCGGCTACCTGCTGCAGGGTAAAGAGCTGAAAGCCGTTCAGGACATCATCCTGAAAAATGGCGCGCTGAATGCCGCAATCGTGGGCCAGCCTGCTGCCAAAATTGCTGAGCTTGCAGGTTTCACCGTCCCGGCTGACACCAAAATTCTGATTGGCGAAGTTTCAGTTGTTGACGAGTCCGAACCGTTCGCTCACGAAAAACTGTCTCCGACGCTGGCAATGTACCGCGCCAAAAACTTCGAAGACGCCGTGGTTAAAGCGGAAAAACTGGTAGAGATGGGCGGTATCGGCCATACATCTTGCCTGTATACCGACCAGGACAACCAGCCTGAGCGCGTGAAGTTCTTCGGCGACAAAATGAAGACTGCACGTATCCTGATTAACACCCCGGCTTCTCAGGGTGGTATCGGTGACCTGTATAACTTCAAACTGGCCCCTTCCCTGACGCTGGGCTGTGGTTCATGGGGTGGTAACTCCATCTCTGAAAACGTGGGTCCGAAGCACCTGATCAACAAGAAAACCGTTGCTAAGCGAGCTGAGAACATGTTGTGGCATAAACTTCCGAAATCTATTTACTTCCGCCGTGGCTCCCTGCCAATTGCGCTGGACGAAGTGATTACTGATGGCCACAAACGTGCGCTGATCGTCACCGACCGCTTCCTGTTCAACAACGGCTACGCGGACCAGATTACCTCTGTTCTGAAAGCCGCTGGCGTTGAAACCGAAGTGTTCTTTGAAGTTGAAGCTGACCCAACGCTGACCGTTGTTCGCAAAGGCGCAGAGCTGGCTAACTCCTTTAAACCAGACGTGATTATCGCCCTGGGCGGCGGCTCCCCGATGGATGCTGCTAAAATCATGTGGGTGATGTACGAACATCCTGAAACCCACTTCGAAGAACTGGCGCTGCGCTTTATGGACATCCGTAAACGTATCTACAAGTTCCCGAAAATGGGCGTGAAAGCGAAAATGATCGCGGTCACCACCACCTCCGGTACCGGTTCTGAAGTTACGCCGTTTGCGGTTGTAACCGACGATGCAACCGGCCAGAAATATCCGCTGGCAGACTACGCGCTGACCCCGGATATGGCGATTGTTGATGCCAACCTGGTTATGGACATGCCTAAGTCCCTGTGCGCATTCGGCGGTCTTGATGCCGTGACTCACGCCCTGGAAGCTTACGTTTCTGTTCTGGCGAGCGAGTTCTCTGACGGCCAGGCTCTGCAGGCGCTGAAACTGCTGAAAGAAAACCTGCCGGCTTCTTATAATGAAGGTTCTAAAAACCCGGTCGCTCGCGAACGTGTTCACAACGCGGCAACCATCGCCGGTATCGCGTTTGCTAACGCCTTCCTGGGCGTGTGCCACTCAATGGCTCACAAACTGGGTTCTCAGTTCCACATTCCTCACGGTCTGGCGAACGCCCTGCTGATCTCCAACGTTATCCGCTATAACGCGAATGACAACCCAACCAAGCAGACTGCTTTCAGCCAGTACGACCGCCCTCAGGCACGTCGTCGCTACGCTGAAATCGCCGACCATCTGGGTCTGACCGCTGCGGGCGACCGTACTGCGGCTAAGATTGAGAAACTGCTGGCCTGGCTGGACACCATCAAAGCTGAACTGGGTATTCCTAAATCTATCCGTGAAGCTGGCGTGCAGGAAGCTGACTTCCTGGCCCACGTTGATAAGCTGTCTGAAGACGCATTCGATGACCAGTGTACCGGCGCTAACCCGCGCTATCCGCTGATTTCCGAGCTGAAACAGATCCTGCTGGATACTTTCTACGGACGTGAATACGTAGAAGGCGCGGCAGCAAAAGAAGCCGCTCCGGCAGCTAAAGCAGACAAGAAAGCGAAGAAAACCGCTTAATCGCCTCTGCCTTAAATAACAAACCCGCCGAAAGGCGGGTTTTTTTATTGCTAAATAATCATTACAGACGCCAATGAGGCATTAAATACAGAAACTGAGGCTATCCCCCAATCACTCTTTTAACGCCCCTGAAGCTCCTGTAGAGAGCCTTTAGCCAGCGCCTCTTTATAATGCTTGCGGCAGACGGATACATAGCGCTCATTGCCGCCAATCACGACCTGCTCACCTTCATTATAAGGCCGCCCGGATTGGTCAAGGCGTAATACCATGCTGGCCTTACGCCCGCAGAAGCAAATAGTTTTCAGCTCAACAAGCTTATCTGACAGCGCCAGAAGATACTGGCTGCCGCTGAACAGCTCGCCGCGAAAATCCGTGCGCAGCCCGTAGCATAAAACCGGAATATCTAAATCATCAACCACGTCAGATAAAGCGTATACCTGCTCTTTGGTTAAAAACTGACTCTCATCTACCAGCACGCAGTGGACCGGAGCGGACTCCTGCTCGGCACGAATATCGGCAAATAAGTCTGTCGCCTGGTTATAAAGTTTTGCAGGGGATGACAGGCCTATACGCGAGCTGACTTTGCCAACCCCAAAACGATTATCGATCTCTGCGGTATACACCAGAGTACGCATCCCTCTTTCCTGGTAATTGTAGGAAGATTGAAGCAGTGCCGTTGATTTCCCCGCGTTCATTGCAGAGTAGTAAAAATAGAGTTGAGCCATTGCGTCTTTAGCCTGAATCAAAATGTAAATATTGTTGCTGGCGATTGTACCACAGCTCCAGGAGGCTGGGGATTCCCGATTTCCTTGCTAAACATCAGGATTAATAACATCAGATATATTAATAATAGCCGCCGCCGACCTGCCTATTAGTAAGCGTTTATCTGAGCAAAAAGCCCTTAACAGAGCAGGTTACGGCTTTTTTATCGCCAACCGGAGTAATTGTTCAGCCACTCAATTATTATAAATTGTAAACAGTCGCTAAGACCCATAACCATTAATAAGCAGCAGGAATAATTGATGATTAATGCGAAATTTTTATCTTTTCTACTCGCTAACAACCCCTGCGAGCACAAGGGTTGTTGTCTAAAATTTGAGTCTCAAAGCGCCATTTTCTGTGACCTGGCAGGCGAAAATTAAGTTAACCAAATTTAAACCATCGCATATATATCAGCAAATTTTGAATTCCTTACATTCACGGCTATTGCAGAACTTAATTTAACGCTCTATTATTAGCTCAAACGTCACCCCCCAATAATAAGTTTGAGATTACTAAAATGAGCGAAGCACTTAAAATTCTGAACAACATCCGTACTCTTCGTGCCCAGGCAAGAGAATGCACCCTGGAAACTCTGGAAGAGATGCTGGAAAAATTAGAAGTTGTAGTTAACGAACGTCGCGAAGAAGAAAACGCGGCAGCCGCTGAAATTGAAGAGCGTACCCGTAAACTGCAGCAATACCGCGAAATGCTGATTGCTGACGGTATTGACCCGAACGAACTGCTGAACAGCATCGCTGCTGTTAAATCTGCAGGCAAAGCTAAACGCGCTGCACGTCCGGCTAAATATCAGTACATCGATGAAAACGGCGAAACCAAAACCTGGACTGGCCAGGGCCGTACTCCAGCAGTAATCAAAAAAGCAATGGAAGAGCAAGGTAAAAAGCTGGAAGATTTCCTGATCTAATTACCTTCAGTGCTGCTTATTAAGATCCCGCTTCGGCGGGATTTTTATTTTCAGTCCCCGGACAACACAAACTGCCCCTCCCCCGAAGGCCAGGCATGACGCGGCCTGCATTTGTTATTAACTCGAGGATGCCAATATTTTTTGATTCAACACCCGTCGGCAACTGCTGTTGCTTTCCTGCGTTAATCATAAACTTATGGATAAAATCGATTTATCGTTCTAAAGGCTAATCCTTTTCTTAGCTCCGATATAACCCATAAGAATTATCCGAGCCAGGCAGGATATTACTGCATAAAGTTGGATGGACGGGATAACGTAGCCAGGCCACCGCCACGACCATAGCCTTAGGTTTAACGTAAGTTTCTTTACTTTTATTTCTCTCTCCCTCAATACGCCCCTATTAACTCGCGGCGTGGAATGCCGTCCCCCCTTTTGTTTAACACGCTCCCCAACCCTGGCAGGAAACCCCGACAGATTAAATAATGAACACACCTATCCCAGAGCAGTATTTCATTTGAAACGGCCACGTCCGGGCTATGTTTGACAAGATAGTAAACCAAAGGCCGAAATTAAGCGTAGAAGCGCTCAGGAGAGGTTTAAACGGAGCAGGAATAACAGAAGTGGTTAACACGTTACCGGCAGCATACAGATACTTAAGCGTTTCTGTAGTGCCGGTAACTATAAATAACGTCAGAACGGGTTATTTAAGCAATACTGATGGAAGCGCCGCGGCCAATCGCATAATAGACGAAGCCACGCTTATTCAATCTCTCAGGGTCATACAGGTTACGACCATCAAAGATAACCGGCTGTTTCAGAGACTTCTTAATCAACTCGAAGTCCGGCGCTTTAAAACTTTGCCATTCGGTACAGACCACCAGTGCATCGGCCCCCTGTAAAGCGGCCTCTTTAGTTCCCATCAGCCTGAAATCACTGCGGTGACCATAAATACGCTGGGCCTCATCCATCGCCTCAGGGTCGAATGCCTGCACTTCAGCACCGCGCGCCCATAAATACTCGATAAGCACCCGGCTTGAAGCCTCGCGCATATCATCGGTATTTGGCTTAAAGGAAAGTCCCCATAGCGCGAAAGTTTTCCCTTTGAGATCATCGCCAAAATAGCGGGTCACAAATTCAGGAAGCTTTTGCTTCTGCGCGTAGTTCACTTCTTCCACCGCCTGCAGAATGCGCGGCGTGTAGCCAATCTGCTCTGCGGTGCGAATCAGCGCCTGTACGTCTTTAGGGAAACAGGAACCGCCATAACCGCAGCCGGGATAGATAAAGCTGTAGCCGATACGGGAATCAGAGCCGATACCCATACGCACTTTCTCTATATCCGCGCCCAGACGTTCCGCCAGGTTGGCAATCTCGTTCATAAAGCTGATTTTGGTCGCCAGCATGCAGTTAGCCGCATACTTGGTCAGCTCCGCGCTGCGGATGTCCATCAGGATCATTCGGTCATGATTGCGGTTAAACGGCTCGTACAGCTCGCGTAGCAGATCGATGACTTCTTCGTTATCCGTCCCGACAACGATGCGTTCAGGACGCATACAGTCAGAAACCGCGGCGCCTTCTTTAAGGAACTCGGGGTTAGAGACCACGTCGAACCCGATCTCAACGCCACGCGCCTTGAGGGTTTCAGCCATTACCGCACGAACTTTATCTGCCGTGCCAACCGGCACCGTAGATTTGTCGATAACAACTTTATGCGAGTCCATATGCTGAGCAATAGTACGGGCTACGGCGGTCACATATTTTAAATCGGCAGAGCCGTCTTCGTCAGGCGGCGTGCCTACGGCGATATACTGCATTTCGCCGTGATGAACGCCCTGTTCAGCGTCGGTGCTGAACTGCAGGCGCCCTTCTTCAAAATTCTTTTTTACCAGCGGAGTCAGGCCGGGTTCAAAGATAGGGATTTCACCTTTTTTAAGGTTTTCCACTTTCTTTGCGTCCACGTCGATGCACATAACATCGTGCCCGACGTCGGCGAGTACGGCAGCCTGCACCAGGCCAACGTAGCCAATACCAAATACGGTAACTTTCATCTTACCATCCTGCGTTGAATTGAATTATTTCTTCGCGCCAACGGTGGCTTCCAGCCAGGTTTTAAAGTCTTCGCCCAGCGTCTTATGACGAATACCGTACTCAACAAACGCCTGCATATAGCCCAGTTTGTTGCCGCAATCGTGGCTTACGCCTTTCATGTGATAGGCTTCAACGGTCTCTTTATCCATCAGCATGGCGATAGAGTCAGTCAGCTGAATCTCGTCCCCTGCGCCCGGAGGCGTTTTCGCCAGCAGCGGCCAAATATCGGCGCTCAGCACGTAGCGACCCACAACCGCCAGGTTAGATGGCGCAACGTCTGCTTTTGGTTTTTCGACGATGCCAACCATCGGCACGCTATCGCCTGCAGAAAGCGCGGCGCCTTTACAGTCAACTACGCCGTAAGCGGTAACGTCGGCAACTGGCTCAACCATAATCTGGCTGTGGCCCGTTGTATCAAAACGGCGGATCATTTCGGCCAGGTTATCCTGGGAAAGATCGGATTCGAATTCATCGAGGATAACGTCCGGCAGAATAACCGCTACCGGCTCGTCGCCCACAACCGGGTGTGCGCACAGCACCGCGTGGCCGAGGCCTTTAGCCAAACCCTGACGCACCTGCATGATGGTAACGTGCGGCGGGCAGATGGACTGAACTTCTTCCAGAAGCTGGCGTTTAACGCGCTTCTCAAGCATCGCTTCCAGCTCAAAACTGGTATCGAAATGGTTTTCGATGGAGTTTTTAGAAGAGTGGGTAACCAGCACGATTTCGGTAATACCGGCGGCGATACATTCATTAACGACATACTGAATCAGCGGTTTATCAACCAGCGGCAGCATCTCTTTTGGAATTGCCTTTGTTGCCGGCAACATGCGCGTTCCCAATCCCGCAACCGGGATAACAGCTTTCGTTACTTTAGAATTAATGGCAGCCATTGAAAAACCTCCAGGACTGTTCAAGTTTCACACTTGTCGTCAATTTAAAAACGCGGTTGAGTATATCAGCTTAAAAACAAAAACCGCCCCTGTTTACCCCAGCAGCGGTTAATTTAAGACAAATACGATTAGGTTGAGCGCGATATTACCACCACGCTGCTTACAGAAGAAAAGCTAAATGTAATCAGTTGTTCCGCTGTTTATTCTGCGGACAGCATCAGCCGTAAGCGGCCTCCGGAACCCCACACCTGGCACTGCCAGGCGGCGCTGCGCTGGCTGATTTGGTTGAGGTAGGTGTTACCCAGCGTACCAAGCGGCACCCCATTGCTGACCTGAATTTGGTGTTCTCCGGTATTTAACGTGGCATTAAGCCCGGCGGAAACAAGGATAAGGTTTTTTAATCCGCTGTGATAATAACCAACCATTAAAGGAAATTGCCCGCTGAGGTTTGCCTGGCGCAATAGCTGATTGACCTGTTTAAGTAAATTTCCTAATTCCGGAAGGCGTTGCCCGTGATGAGAAAGTTGTTCCTGCAATAGCCCGTTGAATAACGCGCGTAACAACAGCGCGGCTAATACACCGTTATCTCCGGCGCGGGTAACATCGAGGCAATAAAAAGCTAAGTCATTATCCGAAAGTGGTGCAATATCGAGCACCAGCCCCGGCTGATCGACCGAGATAAGCTGGCGATAATTTATCCTGCAATGCGATATCATTTGCTGAACAGGCGGCTGCAGCTCCTGTAATAGTTTAGAAGCCGCCTGGGGGTCCTGCACCAGGGCGTCCCAGTCCTGAAACAGCCGCTCTTCTTCTTCCACACGGGAATTAAACATGGTCGGGTAGAGGCAGGATAAAACGGTGTCTTTTAACCGATTAAGATCTTTAATCGGTTTCAGCAAGACATCCTGCACTCCAAGACGCAGCGCCTGCGCGATATCGGACATATTTTCGGTAGCAGAAATCACTAAGATAGGCGTCTGGTCGCCTTCATTACGAATGTGCTCCACCAGCTCAAGGCCGTTCATTCTCGGCATGGCTAAATCGCAAATCAGCAAATCCACTGAATGGCCGGCGAGTTTCTCCAGAGCATCCACGCCGTCCCATGCCAGATGGGTCATTCCACCAAGTGAAGTCAGATAGCTGTCCAGCAGGGAGCGGAAAACCGGCTCGTCTTCAACAATGAGGATCTGTTTTCCTTCCAGCGGCTGGCTCATGCGCACTCCCCTGCCCGACAATAATTAAATAGTGGCACGGTATTGCAACAAGCGCCTGTAAGAATCGCCTGAAGCCGTAACTTATACATGAGTACGAACCAGCGGTAGAAGCTCATCCATCTTTTTCTCAACCGCGAGACTGCCCGCTGCAATCGCTTCAGATGCGCGGTGAAAGTCGAGCGTGGAAATTTGCGGGCAAAACGGCTGTAAAAGAATATCGGGCGGGTCTCCCGCCATACGGTTACGCTTGAGGCGATTTTCCAGCACCTGAATAGAGGTCGTCATTATTTCCATTGCCGTTGGCGTCACGTTAGCCCGGCGGGAGGTCATTTTCCCTAACCGTTCGCGCAAACGGCCACGCCAGTTTGTGGCCTGCGGGTGATTATCCTCGCTGGACGGCGTCATATTCACCGAGAGTAAATCCTGCTGCATCAGGTGCGCATCGTGCTGTAGATCAACGGCTATCACAATATCGGCCCCCAGCGCGCGGGTTAATGAAACGGGCACAGGGTTCACAATAGCGCCATCCACCAGCCAGTAGCCGTTGTGGGCAACGGGCGACAGTAAACCCGGCATGCTGCAAGAGGCGCGAACGGCCTGGTGCAAATCGCCTTCGGTAAACCAGAGTTCTCGCCCGGTGCTAAGATTGGTAGCCACCGCGCCGAAACGCAGGCCGCAGCCTTCAATCATCGTTTCAGGGATAACATGGCGGATATTATTGAACACCCGCTCGCCTCGCAGCAGGCCGCCGCGACGCCAGGAAAGATCCATCAGCCGCAACACGTCCCAGTAGCTAAATGAGCGAACCCAACGCTCCATTACCGGCAGGCGCTGGCTCGCATAGGCAGCGCCCACCAGCGCACCTACGGAGCAACCTGCCACGACATCAATCTGGATCCCTGCTTTTTTTAACGCATTGATAACGCCAATGTGCGCCCATCCTTTTGCAGCACCCGACCCTAATGCCAGGCCGATCTTTACCTGTCTCATCACGCCTCGGTCAATCTTCCCCGGTAATCACTCCGTGACGCCAACGCCACTGCTCAGTTAACATAACCGCTGCCGTAGTGTTATTGACGCCGTTTATATTTTTTCCTGGAGATGCAATGTTGCAACTTTGTCCATGTGGCAGCGGTCTGGAGTATAGCTTATGTTGCCAGCCTTACCTAAGCGCCGGCCAGCATCCGCAACGTCCGTCACAGCTTATGCGCTCTCGTTATACCGCTTTCGTCCTACAAGATGCGGACTATCTGGTTTCCAGCTGGCATGAGAGCTGCCGCCACCCCACGTTTAAATCAGAAATATCCGGCGGTTTTGGCTCCACCGAATGGCTTGGCCTTACCGTCTATGAAGAAGCCGAAGGCAGTAACGAAAACGAAGGATATGTCAGCTTTGTTGCCCGTTTTAATGAAAACGGCAAGCAAAGCGCGATAATCGAACGTTCACGCTTCGTCAGAGAAAATGGCCGGTGGTACTATATAGACGGCCAGCGGCCTCAGTTTGGTCGTAATGACCCCTGCCCTTGCGGCTCAGGTAAAAAATATAAAAAATGCTGCGGATGATAGCCTTCGCCGCCTAACAGCATTATTGTTTGCAAACACCGTTCAACAGGATTTACCACTTCATGCAGGCATTACAACGTAAAGTTCTCCGCACTATCTGCCCCGATCAGAAGGGGTTGATCGCACGAATCACTAATATTTGCTACAAGCACGAACTCAATATCGTTCAGAATAACGAATTCGTCGATCATCGCACCGGGCGCTTTTTCATGCGTACCGAGCTGGAAGGCATTTTCAACGACACCACGCTGCTGGCCGACCTCGACAGCGCATTACCGGAAGGCTCCATTCGCGAATTAACGCCTGCGGGCCGCCGCCGCATCGTCATTCTGGTCACCAAAGAAGCTCATTGCCTGGGCGACTTGCTGATGAAGGCCAACTATGGCGGGCTGGATGTAGAAATCGCCGCGGTCATCGGCAACCACGAAACGCTGCGCACCTTAGTGGAACGTTTTGATATTCCGTTCCAGCTGGTCAGCCACGAAGGCATGACGCGTGAAGAGCACGACACGTTGATGGCCGACGCCATTGCCGCCCACAATCCGGATTACGTGGTGCTGGCGAAATACATGCGTGTGCTGACGCCTGAATTTGTCTCCCGCTTCCCGAACCAGATTATCAATATTCACCACTCGTTCCTGCCTGCCTTTATCGGCGCGCGCCCGTACCATCAGGCATATGAACGCGGAGTGAAGATTATCGGCGCCACCGCGCATTACGTTAACGATAATCTCGATGAAGGCCCAATCATCATGCAGGACGTTATCCACGTCGACCACACCTATACCGCAGACGATATGATGCGCGCAGGCCGTGACGTAGAGAAAAACGTGCTCAGCCGCGCGCTGTACGAAGTGCTGGCGCAGCGGGTCTTCGTTTACGGCAACCGCACCATTATTCTGTAATCACCCGGAAAATGAATTGTTTAGCTTTACGGCGTTACGAGTAAAAAAACGGCAAACGATTCATTTTCTTAAAGTGAAAGCTTTACAGCGGCGCTTCATTTGATATGATGCGCCCCGCTTCCCGCAAGGAAGCAGGCCAGTAAAAGCATTGCCCCAGGCGGGGTTCCCGAGCGGCCAAAGGGAGCAGACTGTAAATCTGCCGTCATCGACTTCGAAGGTTCGAATCCTTCCCCCGCCACCATTCAATACGCAGTAAAGCAGCAATAATCAGTACCACGCTCAAAGTATCATACCCCTGGCGGGGTTCCCGAGCGGCCAAAGGGAGCAGACTGTAAATCTGCCGTCATCGACTTCGAAGGTTCGAATCCTTCCCCCGCCACCATCTCTCAGAAAAACACCAAACTTTCAAATCTATAAAATATTCTCATATTCCCGTTGGGGAAGGACGAGAAGCTTCGACTAAGGTTCGACTCACGCCAGTGAGAACGCGCACTGCGCGATCATCCTTCCCCCGCCACCCTCTCTCAGAAAAAACCAAATCAAACCAGCAAACCATTCCTGACATAATCCAAACTGCGTTATGCTATTCCGGCTATTGTTCGGAGAAATTAAGATGTCCGTTATAAAAGAATTCAACGCCTGCATGACCACTTTCTGGCACCAGCATCAGGCAGAGCTCTATCATTTCTTGCTCGCCAGAACCGCCAGCCCGGACCAGGCAGCCGATATGATGCAGGAGCTTTTCCTTAAGGCACGAGCCACCCCGGACACATTTTGCGATATGGCGCATTCGCTCGCCTGGTTATACCGGGCTGCCAGAAATATGCTGATTGACCAACATCGCCTGAAAAAAGAGTTCACCGGACTAACGGACGACATGCCGCAGTCTCTGTCAGACACCGATCCCGTCGCTCAGCTTGAACGTTGCCTGCCTGAAACGCTCCAGGCAATGCCCGAGGACGAAGCCTGGCTGATTGAGCAATACGATATCTTTGGCCGCCCTCAACAGCACCTGGCGGACGAGCTGAATATAACGCTTGCGGCACTGAAATTCCGCCTTTTACGAGCCAGAACCCGGTTAAGAGAAAAGCTGATTGAGCTATGCGAAATCGAACCGGACGGCGGCTCTGCCGTTTGCTGTCATAAAAATATGAATTAATCGCGCATCCTTTCCGCCATTCATTCGTTTACCTCATTGCCACACTTCGTGGCTAAACATTGAGGCAAACACTATGTCCCGTATTGAAATCTTTGAAGCTGCCGGCTGCTGCGCTACCAGTGGCGTGACGGTCCAGGACTCCGCCCTGCAGTGGAACGCAGATCTCCAATGGGCCAGGCAGAACGGTATTAGCATTCAGCGCTATAGCCTGGCAAAAAACCCACAGAGTTTTATTACCAATCCGCTAGCTCAGGCGTTTCTTAACAGCGCCGGGCCAGGCGCTCTGCCCCTCATCTTGCTTGATGGTGCTCAGGTTATGGCCGGTCAACTCCCGAGCCGTGCGGATCTCGCCCGCTGGGCGGACGTCCCTTTCAGTCAGGACTGGGACGATGACCGCGCCATACCAGCCTGCTGTAACATTCCCCGCCTGCCTTAACTTTCCCGGAGATAATGATGAACATTTCTTTTCTAAAAGACATTCCCCAGTTTATTTTTTTCACCGGCAAAGGCGGCGTTGGCAAAACGTCGCTGGCCTGCTCAACGGCGGTCTGGCTGGCTGACCAGGGCAAAAAAACCTTACTGGTCAGCACCGACCCCGCTTCCAACATAGCGCAGGTGTTCAACCAGCCGATCGGTCACCGAATTACCGGAATCAGCCAGGTCCCGCCGTTGGATGCAATGGAAGTTGATCCGATGGCCGCCGCCCAGGCCTACCGCGACCGGGTGCTTGACCCGGTACGAGACCAAATGCCGGCCGATGTTGTCAGCAGTATTGAAGAGCAGCTTTCCGGCTCCTGCACCACCGAAATAGCCGCTTTCGATGAATTCACCGCCCTGCTAACAAGCGCTGAACTGCGTGAGAAATACCAGCATATCGTGTTCGACACCGCGCCTACAGGACACACCATCCGCATGCTTGAGCTGCCGGGAGCCTGGAGCGGCTATCTCGACGCCAACCCGGATGCCGCCGCAAATCTCGGACCGCTTGTCGGGCTGGAAAAACAGCAGCATCAATATGCCAACGCGGTGAAAGCCCTGTCGGACGCCGCTCTTACCAGGCTGGTGCTGGTCGCCAGAGCGCAAACATCGACGCTAAAAGAGGTGGCGCACACCCATGATGAACTCTATCAGCTTGGCCTGAAACACCAACATCTTGCGATAAATGGCGTGCTTTCTCCTCTGGCAGAACAGGCCGATCCTTTGGTGCGAAGCATCCTGGCCCGGGAAGAAAAAGCACTGCACGAGATGCCGACTAATTTGGCAAGCCTGCCGCGAACAGAACTCCCGCTAAAAGCGTTTAATCTGGTTGGTGTGGAAGCGCTCAGGGCATTACTTACGGAAGATAGCGGTGAAATCAAGCCACATACTGCGCCTGACGCCGACGGCCAAATAGCGCTCCCGGCGCTATCAACTCTGGTGGATGAACTTAGCCAGTCCGGCAAAGGTCTGGTGATGACCATGGGCAAAGGCGGAGTAGGGAAAACCACCGTAGCCGCCTCGATTGCCGTTTCTCTGGCAAAACGCGGCCATAAAGTACACCTGACAACCTCTGATCCCGCAGCACATCTTTCTTATACTCTGGCCGACTCAATACCCGGCCTGGTCGTGAGCCGTATCGATCCTAAAGTCGAGACGGAACGCTATCGCCGTTTCGTTCTTGATAACCAGGGGAAAACGCTCGATGCCGCAGGCCGGGCTGTGCTGGAAGAAGATCTTCGCTCTCCCTGTACCGAAGAGATTGCGGTATTTCAGGCCTTCTCCCGCATTATCAAACAGGCGGAAGACAGTTTTGTGATTATGGATACCGCCCCCACCGGGCACACGCTGCTGCTGCTCGATGCTACCGGCGCCTACCATAAAGAAATGGTGAGGCAGATGGGCCAGTCGGAAGAGCGAATGATCACCCCGATGATGCAGCTCCAGGATCCCACACGGACAAAAGTTATTATCGTCACGCTTGCCGAGACCACTCCGGTGCTTGAGGCAGTGAACCTGCAAAACGACCTCCGCCGGGCCAGAATTGAACCATGGGCATGGGTTATTAATAATAGTATCGCCGCAGCCAGGCCTTCCTTCCCGCTGTTAAAAGCCAGGGCGGGTAATGAGCTGCCGCTTATCCGGGAGGTCAAAGAGACTCATGCCGGGCGTGTAGCGCTGGCACCGCTACAAAGTGAAGAACCCATCGGCATAGCGTTATTACAGAAAATGGCCGAATAGCCTAATCGAAATACGGACTCAGAAGTCTGAGTCCGTCGCTTAAGAAGGACATCCAGGCATGGATCAGGACCCCAGTCGCCGGCCTTTTTCATCTACTACACGCTCGCCGTCCTCTTTGTTAAACGCCCCGGTTTGCCCCGCAGGCAAAATATCCAGCACTTTCTCGGACGGCCGGCAAAGCCGGGTTCCCAGCGGCGTGACGACAATCGGGCGATTAATCAGAATCGGATATTGCAGCATAAAATCAAGAAGCTGCCGGTCGGTAAATTTATCCTCCTCCAGCCCCAGGGTTTCGTAAGGCTCCACGTTTTTACGCAGCAGTTCGCGTACCGTAATGCCCATATCGGCAATCAACTTTCTGAGTTCCTCGACTGAGGGCGGCTGTTCCAGATAATAGATAATCTTTGGCTGTTCGCCGCTATTGCGGATCATCGCCAGCGTATTGCGGGACGTCCCGCACTCCGGGTTGTGATAAATCGTTACGTTGCTCATAGCCCTGCCCGTTAATGAGTAAAGGAGAGACGCAGCGTCAGCGCGGCAAGCGTCACCAGCAGCACCGGTAGCGTCATCACTATTCCGGTGCGGAAGTAGTAGCCCCAGCTTATGGTCAGCTGCTTTTGGGAAAGCACATGCAGCCAGAGCAGCGTGGCAAGGCTGCCGATAGGGGTAATTTTAGGGCCGAGATCGCAGCCAATAACGTTGGCATAAATCATCGCCTCTTTAATCACGCCGCTGGCGCTGCTTCCGTCGATTGAAAGCGCTCCAATCAGAACTGTAGGCATATTATTCATCACCGACGACATGAAAGCCGTCAGGAAACCGGTGCCCAGCGTTGCCGTCCACAGGCCTTTTTCCGCCAGCCAGTTCAGCACGCCGGAGAGCTGTTCGGTCAAACCGGCATTGCGCAGGCCGTAGACCACCAGATACATGCCCAGCGAGAAGATAACGATTTGCCAGGGCGCGCCGCGCAGCACTTTCCCGGTAATGATTGCCTGCCCTCTTTTCGCCACCACAAACAGAACCAACGCTCCGGCCGCCGCAATCGCGCTAACCGGCACGCCAAGCGGCTCCAGAACAAAAAAGCCCACCAGCAGCAGTACCAGCACTACCCAGCCGGTGATAAAAGTCGCCGGATCTTTAATTGCCTTAGCGGGCGTCTTCAGCAGCGTGAGGTCATAAACCGGCGGAATATCCTTGCGGAAAAACAGATGCAGCATGATAAGCGTCGCAACAATCGCGGCTATGTTGACCGGCACCATGACAGAAGCATATTCGGTAAACCCGAGATGGAAGAAATCCGCCGAGACGATATTCACAAGGTTGGAAACGATCAGCGGCAGGCTCGCCGCGTCGGCGATAAAACCCGCGGCCATTACAAACGCAAGCGTCGTCCCTTTGCTGAATCCCAGCGCCAGCAGCATCGCTATCACGATTGGCGTCAGGATCAGCGCTGCGCCATCGTTGGCAAACAGCGCCGCGACCGCCGCGCCGAGTAGCACTATCCAGGTAAATAGCAGCCGTCCTCGCCCGTTCCCCCAGCGGGAAACATGTAGCGCCGCCCACTCAAAAAAGCCCGATTCATCCAGCAACAGGCTGATAATAATTACCGCGATAAAGGTGGCGGTCGCGTTCCAGACGATGTTCCATACCACAGGAATATCGGCGAAGTGCACCACGCCGCTAGCCAGCGCCAGCCCCGCGCCTAGCAGCGCGCTCCAGCCGATCCCCAGCCCTTTCGGCTGCCAGATAACCAGCACAATGGTCAGAATAAAAATTGCCGCTGCCAAAAACATCCTGCCTCCCGTCAACGCCGTGAAAATCCGACGCAAACACATATGAAAAAACAAATATGATTAAATAAATTTTTTACCGGCAAAGCGCCATAGAACCGTCGGCTTCGACGCGCTTCAGCCGCGCCAATACGTCCTGCCCCTGGCCCTGCCAGGCCTGCTCAATCACCGCCGCGGCCCAGGCCGGCATATGGGGCGAGAGGCGATAGTAAATCCACTTTCCTTCGCGCCTGTCCAGCAGCAGCCCGCCTTCACGCAGCATCGCAAGATGGCGGGAAACCTTGGGTTGTGATTCCTGAAGCACGGCGGTTAATTCGCAGACACAAAGCTCATTCTTAGCCTTGAGCATCAAAACGATCGCCAGCCGCGTTTCGTCAGATAAGTTTTTAAAAAGCTGTAACGGCGTCAACGTGGACATAAACCTGACCTCATGGATTAACCCCGCCATGGTAAACCCGAAGCAAGGAATGTCAATAAACACATTCGAAAAAACATATTTGTTATGACAAAAAAATACCCGACCTGAGCCGGGTATTCGATGCGCTACTCGCGGTTAGCGGCGGGCGCGTACTATCTGATATTTACGCGTCAGATATTCTACCGGCGCGCTCCAGACGTGCACCAGACGTGTGAACGGGAACAGCAGGAAGATAGTCATGCCCAGCACCAGATGAACGCGGAAGATAAACGCCACGCCTTCCAGGTGCTCAGACGCGCCGCCGCGGAAGGTCACCACGCTCTGCGCCCAGCCCACCAGCTTCATCATTTCGCTGCCGTCCATATGCTGGGCGGAGAACGGAATAGTGCCGAGGCCTAACGCACACTGCACCATCAAAATGCTGAGGATAAGAATATCCGCTGGCGTCGAGGTTGCACGAATACGCGGGTTAAACAGGCGGCGTTTCAACAGCAGCAGGCCGCCCACCAGCGTCATCACACCGCAGGCACCGCCCGCGATCATCGCCATTTTTTGCTTCACGTCCACGGGCAGGAAGGATTCATACATCCAGTGCGGCGTCAGCATGCCGAGGAAATGGCCGGCAAAAATCCCCAGAATACCGAAGTGGAACAGGTTGGAAGCCATGTTCATACCCTTCGGATCCAGCATCTGGCTGGAGGCGGCGCGCCAGGTATACTGCCCGTAGTCATAGCGCAGCCAGCTGCCCACCAGAAATACCGTCCCGCACAGGTACGGATAGATATCAAAGAAGAATACGCTCAGGAAATGCATTATTGCTGCCCTCCGATTTCGAGATACTGCGGAGCAACCGCCCCGGCAAAGCGGCGTTGATGGCTGGAGATCTCAGACTCTCCGCAGCCCGCCTCGGCGATAAATTTGACCTGCTCCTCTTCCCACACCGCGTCCAGCGCCTGCGGGGTATCGTCGCGTGCTTCATCGGCAATCTGCTTGCCTACGCTTTCCGCGCTGACATCACTTGCCGACAGAGCCAACAGCATATCGAACAGCAGCGCATAGTCGCTTTCCCGCTGTTTGAGGCGTGCGCTAAGCAGCGCCAGAATCGGGGCGATATCCTGCAGACCGCCGCGTGCCTCGCCTTCCGGCTGCTGGGAAAGATATTCCAGATACAGCGGCAGATGGTCCGGCAGTTCGCGGCTGTCGATTTCCAGCCCGGCGCGCTGATACTGATTCATCAAATTCACCATCGCCTGGCCCCGGTCGCGTGACTCGCCGTGAACGTGTTCAAACAGCAGCAGCGAAGTGGCGCGGCCACGGTCGAATAACTCGCCGTAACTGGCCTGAGCATCAAGCAGCTCGCGGCCGCAAAGCGAGGAAATGAAGCTCCCCAGTTCTGCACGCTGGGCCGAATTGAGGGCGGTGCCCTCCTTCAGCCCGGCCACAAGTTCGTCATGGTGCTGCCACAAAGCAGCATCCGGGTACTCCATCAGGCGGGAGATTATCAACAGTTCAATCATGGGTGCGGCTCCGTTTTACCGGACACATCGATGGCGTCGATGCGGCGGCTGTTGAACAGGTTGAACTTGGTATCGCTGCCGTGGCAGCCGTCGCCGAAGCTAAAGCCGCAGCCGTTACGTTCCGGGAACGCATCTGCCGCCAGCTCGCGATGGCTGGTCGGCACCACAAAGCGGTCTTCGTAGTTGGCGATAGCCAGATAGCGATACATTTCCTGAGCCTGAGCTTCGGTCAAGCCCACCTCTTCCAGCGCACGGGTATCATTCACCCCGTCCACGGTTTCAGCACGTTTGTAATGGCGCATAGCCATCATACGTTTCAGGGCGCGCAGCACCGGTGCGGTGTCACCTGCTGTCAGCAGATTCGCCAGATATTCCACAGGAATACGCAGGCTTTCTACGTCAGGCAGAATGCCGGTATGCGGCAGCTGGCCCGCATCGGCAGCGGACTGGATCGGCGACAGAGGCGGCACGTACCAGACCATCGGCAGCGTGCGGTATTCCGGGTGCAGAGGCAGCGCCAGCCTCCAGTCCATCGCCATTTTGTAAACCGGCGACTGCTGGGCCGCGTCGATAACGCTCTGCGGCACGCCGTCTTTCAGCGCCTGCTCGATAACCGCAGGATCGTTCGGGTTCAGGAACACGCCGAGCTGGCGCTCATAGAGATCCTGTTCGTTTTCGGTGCTTGCCGCTTCTTCAATCGCGTCCGCATCGTAAAGCAGCACGCCGAGGTAGCGGATGCGCCCTACGCAAGTTTCGGAGCAGACCGTCGGCATACCCGCTTCGATACGCGGATAGCAGAAGATGCACTTCTCAGACTTGCCGGTCTTCCAGTTGAAGTAGATCTTTTTGTAAGGGCAGCCGGTTACGCACATGCGCCAGCCGCGGCACTTATCCTGATCGATAAGCACGATGCCGTCTTCTTCACGCTTGTAAATAGCGCCGCTCGGGCAGGTCGCCGCACACGCCGGGTTAAGGCAGTGCTCGCACAGGCGCGGAAGATACATCATGAAGGTATTTTCAAACTGGCCGTACATCGCCTTCTGCATGTTCTGGAAGTTCTGATCTTTAGCACGCTTCTCAAACTCGCCGCCGAGGATCTCTTCCCAGTTCGGGCCTGCTTCGATTTTGTTCATCCGCTGGCCGGTTATCAGCGAGCGCGGACGGGCGATCGGCTGATGCTTGCCTTCAGGCGCGTTATGCAGATGCTGGTAGTCGTAATCAAACGGCTCGTAGTAATCATCGATGCCCGGCAGGTGCGGGTTAGCGAAGATTTTGCCCAGCAGCATGGCGCGGTTGCCCATGCGCGGCTGGAGCTTACCGTTGATTTTACGGATCCAGCCACCTTTCCATTTTTCCTGGTTTTCCCAGTCGTTCGGGTAGCCAATGCCGGGTTTGGTTTCGACGTTGTTAAACCACGCGTACTCCATCCCTTCGCGGCTGGTCCAGACGTTTTTACAGGTCACCGAACAGGTGTGGCAGCCGATGCATTTATCAAGGTTCAGCACCATGCCGACTTGTGAACGAATTTTCATTTTACGCTCTCCTGTTTCTGGTCGTTACCTTCGCCATCTAACCAGTTAATCTCTTTCATCTTGCGCACCACCACGAACTCATCGCGGTTGGAGCCCACCGTGCCGTAATAGTTGAAGCCGTATGCCAGCTGCGCGTAACCGCCAATCATATGCGTGGGTTTAGGGCTAATACGGGTCACCGAGTTATGAATACCGCCGCGCTGGCCGGTTATCTCAGAACCCGGCAGGTTCACAATGCGCTCCTGGGCGTGGTACATCATGGTCATCCCGTCAGGAATACGCTGGCTCACTACCGCACGCGCGGTCAGGGCACCGTTTTTGTTGAACACTTCAATCCAGTCGTTATCCGCAATGCCAAGATCTTTAGCATCCGACTCGCTCATCCAGACAATCGGCCCGCCGCGCGACAGCGTCAGCATCAGCAGGTTGTCGCTGTAGGTAGAGTGAATGCCCCATTTCTGGTGCGGCGTCAGGAAGTTCAGCGCCTTCTCAGGGTTACCGTTGGACTTGGTGCCCATGACGCCTTTTACCGAACGGGTATCAATTGGCGGACGGTAAACCAGCAGGCTTTCGCCGAAGTCGCGCATCCACTGATGATCCTGATAAAGCTGCTGACGGCCGGAAAGCGTACGCCATGGGATCATCTCGTGAACGTTGGTGTAACCCGCGCTGTAGGAAACATGCTCATCCTCAAGGCCTGACCAGGTCGGGCTGGAGATGATTTTGCGCGGCTGCGCCTGAATATCGCGGAAGCGAATTTTTTCGTCTTCTTTATTGGTCGCCAGATGCGTATGGTCGCGGCCGGTAAACTCACCGAGCGCGGCCCAGGCCTTCACCGCAACCTGGCCGTTGGTTTCCGGTGCCAGGGTGAGGATCACTTCAGCAGCATCAATCGCGGAGTTGATCATCGGCTGGCCTTTTGCCGGGCCGTCTGCTTTCTCGTAGTTGAGCTTGCGCAGCAGATCCATCTCGCTTTGGGTGTTCCAGGAAATGCCTTTCCCGCCGTTGCCGATTTTTTCCATCAGCGGGCCAACCGAGGTGAAGCGCTCGTAGGTTGCCGGATAATCACGCTCAACCACCATAAGGTGCGGCGCAGTTTTCCCCGGGATCAGGTCGCATTCACCTTTCTTCCAGTCCTGCACGCCGTAAGGCTGAGCCAGTTCGGCGGCGGAGTCATGCTGAATAGGCAGCGTAACCACGTCGGTTTCTTTACCGAGATGGCCAACACAGACTTCTGAGAATTTCTTCGCGATGGCTTTATAAATTTCCCAGTCGCTTTTTGACTCCCAGGCCGGGTCAACTGCGGCAGAAAGCGGGTGAATAAACGGATGCATATCCGAGGTATTCATATCGTCTTTCTCATACCAGGTTGCCGTCGGCAGCACGATATCGGAATACAGGCAGGTGCTGGACAGGCGGAAGTCCAGAGTCACCACCAGGTCCAGCTTGCCGTCGAGGCCGTTATCGACCCACTCAACTTCTTCCGGCATCACGCCGCCTTCCTGGCCCAGGTCTTTACCCTGGATACCGTTTTCGGTTCCCAGCAGGTATTTGAGCATGTACTCATGCCCTTTACCGGAGGAGCCAAGCAGGTTGGAACGCCAGACAAACAGGTTGCGTGGATGGTTATTGCCCGCGTCCGGCTGTTCGGAGGCGAAACGGATCCCGCCTGATTTCAGCTGTTCGGCGGTATAATCAGCCGGGGACATACCGGCGGCTTTCGCCTGCTGCGCAATGTGCAGCGGGTTGGTGTTCAGCTGCGGAGCGGAAGGCAACCAGCCCATACGCTCGGCGCGCACGTTGAAGTCAATCAGGTGGCCGCTGTAGCGGGATTTATCCGCCAGCGGTGACAGCAGCTCTTCCGCCGTCAGCGACTCATAGCGCCACTGGCTGGAATGGTTGTAGAAGAACGAGGTGCTGTTCATATGGCGCGGCGGACGCTGCCAGTCGAGCGCAAACGCCAGAGGCTGCCAGCCGGTCTGCGGACGCAGTTTTTCCTGGCCGACATAGTGCGCCCAGCCGCCGCCGCTCTGGCCAACACAGCCGCAGAAGATCAGCATATTGATCAGGCCACGGTAGTTGCTGTCCATGTGGAACCAGTGGTTCAGACCGGCGCCGACGATAATCATTGAACGGCCATGGGTCTTGTTAGCGTTATCGGCAAATTCGCGTGCGATGCGGATAATGTGCTGGCGCGGCACGCCGGTAATCTGCTCAGCCCAGGCCGGAGTATAGGCTTTTACATCGTCGTAGCTGCTGGCGCAGTTTTCGTCGCCCAGGCCACGGTCAAGGCCATAGTTAGCCAGGGTGAGATCGTAAACGGTGGTGACCAGCGCGCTGCTGCCGTCCGCCAGTTGGATACGTTTGACCGGCAGTTTGTGCAGCAGAACGTTTTCCAGCTTAACGTTATTGAAGTGTTCGGAGCTTTCGCCGCCAAAATACGGGAACCCGACTTCGGCTACCTCGTCATGGCTGCCCAGCAGGCTCAGGCGCAGTTCGGCTTCTTCGCCGCTGGTGCCGTCGCGCTGCTCAAGGTTCCATTTGCCCTTCTCGCCCCAGCGGAAGCCGATGGAGCCGTTCGGCGCGCTCAGGTCGCCGGTGGTGTCGTTCAGGGCTACGGTTTTCCACTGCGGATTGTTTTCCTGACCGAGGTTATCCACCAGATCGGCAGCGCGCAGCATACGGCCTGCGGCGTAGAAGCCGTCGCGCTCTTCGAGCATCACCAGCATCGGCATGTCGGTGTAGCGGCGAACATAGTCGGTGAAATACTGGCTGGGATTATCGAGATGGAACTCGCGCAGCATAACGTGGCCCATCGCCAGCGCCATCGCGGCATCGGTCCCCTGCTTAGGCGACAACCACTGGTCGCAAAGCTTGGCGATTTCGGCGTAATCCGGGGTGACGGCAACGGTTTTGGTGCCCTTGTAGCGAACTTCAGTGAAGAAGTGCGCATCCGGCGTACGGGTCTGCGGCACGTTAGAGCCCCAGGCGATGATGTAGCTGGAGTTGTACCAGTCGGCGGACTCAGGTACGTCGGTTTGCTCGCCCCAGGTCATCGGCGAAGCCGGCGGCAGGTCGCAATACCAGTCATAGAAGCTCAGGCAGGTACCGCCGATAAGCGACAGATAGCGCGCGCCGGAAGCATAAGAAACCATCGACATCGCCGGGATAGGCGAGAAGCCCGCGATGCGGTCCGGGCCGAAGGTTTTTGCGGTAAAAACGTTGGCGGCGGCAATCAGTTCGTTCACTTCCTGCCAGCTTGAGCGCACAAAGCCCCCGCGTCCACGCGCCTGCTTATAGCTTTTGGCTTTTTCAGGATCGTTGATAATTGAAGCCCAGGCGTTTACCGGGTCGCTGTGCTGCACTTTTGCTTCACGCCAGAGTTTGATCAGGCGTTTACGCATCAGCGGGTATTTCAGGCGGTTGGCGCTGTAGAGATACCAGGAGTAGCTGGCGCCGCGAGGGCAACCGCGTGGCTCGTGGTTAGGCATATCGGGGCGGGTGCGCGGGTAATCGGTTTGCTGGGTTTCCCAGGTGACCAGGCCGCTTTTAACATAAATCTTCCAGCTACAGGAGCCGGTGCAGTTCACGCCGTGAGTAGAACGAACCACTTTGTCGTGCTGCCAGCGCTGGCGGTAACCTTCCTCCCAGTCGCGGTTGGTGTCGAGCAGTTGGCCATGTCCATTGGCAAAAGTTTCGCCCTTCTGTTTGAAGTAACGAAACCGGTCGAGGAATTTGCTCATCGGGGTTCTCCTGATGTGGAGCCTGCAGGCTCTTCTGGTGAAATCGACATTGCTGAATGACAGGAAAGTTAACGCTTAGAAAGCATAGGATATTTGATGATGATCAACTGCTCCGGGTGTGGTCTTTCACCAGAAACGAAGATCTACCACCAAAGTATAATCACGGAAAATCCTGTAACTTAATGTATTTTAAGGATTAAAAATAACACCTCGTTATCATGGGGGTAAAGGATTCATCCCTACAGGTATTAAGGGGTAGAGACTCACAAATGCGTCGCTTTCCGCTGCATAAGGCAAAAAAAAGCGCGACCGAAGCCGCGCAAAGGGATAACCAAAGGTTAAATCGTTTAACGTGAAGATTTACGGCCGTAAACCGCCCAGGTAATCACCACGCAGACAATGTAGAACACCAGGAAGACTTTCATCGCCCCTGCGGGAGAGCCGGTTAATGCCAGAGAGGTCCCGAAGGCTTTAGGAATGAAGAAGCCACCAATCGCGCCAATGGCCGAAATAAAGCCCAGCGCGGCCGCGGTGTCGGTTGCCGCCTCACGCATCGCGTGCTCATCGCTGCCGCCCGCCGCCTTGACTCTGTCCATAGTCAGCTTACGGAAGATAACGGAAATCATCTGGAAGGTTGAGCCGCTGCCCAGACCCGCAGTGAGGAACAGCATCAGGAACACGCCGAAGAATGCGATAAAGTTGCCGCCCTCGCCGTTGGTCGGCAGCGTAGTGAACAGCAGCGCGCTGAATACCGCCATCAGGATAAAGTTATACAGCGAGACGCGGATCCCGCCCCAGCGGTCGGAAATAGCACCGCCGGCCGAACGAGCCAGCGCGCCAAAGAGCGGGCCGAAGAAGGCAAAGTGGAGAATATTCACGTCCGGGAACTGGGTTTTGGACAGCATCGCAAACCCTGCGGAGAAGCCGATGAACGAGCCAAAGGTCGCCAGATAGAGCACGCCCAGCACCCAAAGATGCCCGCGTTTAAGCACCGGGAGCTGTTCACGCAGCGACGCTTTCGAGGCGGAGAGATCGTTCATGCCAAACCATGCGGCAATAGTGAAAATGGCCAGGAACGGCACCCAGATCCACGCGGCATTTTCCAGGAACAGCATCGTGCCGTCGCCCTGTTCAACGCCCTTACCGCCAAATACCGCAAACATTGACGCAGAGATAACCAGCGGAGCCACCAGCTGCATCACGCTGACGCCCATATTTCCCAGGCCGCCGTTAATCCCTAAAGCGCCACCCTGCTTCGCCTTCGGGAAGAAGAAGCTGATGTTAGCCATGCTGGAAGCAAAGTTCGCACCGGCAAAACCGCACAGCAGCGAGATGATGATGAAGGTATTGAAAGAGGTGCTGGTATCCTGCACCGCAAAGCCCAGCCACACGCACGGAATAATTAAAATCCCGGTGCTGAACGCCGTCCAGCGGCGGCCGCCAAATACCGGCACCATAAATGAATACGGCACGCGCAGCAGTGCGCCGGAAACCGAAGGCAGCGCGGTAAGCATAAACAGCTGGTCGGTAGAGAAATTAAATCCAACTTTGTTAAGGTTGACCGCTACGGCGCTAAACAACATCCAGACGCAGAACGCCAACAGCAGGCTGGGAACTGAAATCCACAGGTTACGGCTGGCAATACGGTGACCTTTTTGCTGCCAGAACTGCGGGTCCTCCGGCCGCCAGTCGGTAATCAGTGCGTCCGAGGACTTCTCGGTTGCGGGGGACTGTGACATAAACACCTCAATTTGTGTGAGTAACTGCTGCAACCTTAGGGTTATGGAGTGGAGATTAGTTGATGCAAATCAATGGATAATCCATCTCTGCGCGGGGCAAAAATGCCCCCTCATTCTTTGTGAGTAAGCCTTTTCGGTAAAAAATATGTGGTTTTTCACATCCCTGACTAACGTTATGGTTAAACGAATAGAACAACCTGCCACCTTTGGCAATTTAGGGGTAATCCTTAGGGGGTATGGGTATACTCCAGGGGATGCCTGAAAATAGCGCCACCTTCCGAATCAACCGCCCGGAGCCCGTACATCAATGCTAAAACGCCTGTTCTCCCCCCTTTCGCTGGTAAACCAGCTGGCGCTGGTCGTGATGCTGCTTGCGTTGCTGAGCGTGGCGGGAATGGGAGCGGCAGGATGGCTGGCGCAGGGCATATCCGGTAACGCCCACGCTATTAACAAAACCGGCTCAATGCGTATGCAGAGTTACCGCCTGCTGTCGGCAATTCCTCTTTCGGAGCAGGACTCGGTATTACTTCGCGAAATGGAACAGACCACCTGGAGCGACGAATTGCGCCTCGCCGCCCAGCGCGACGGCCAGCAGGCGAAGCTCAAACAGCTACAAGACTACTGGCGTACCACGCTTGAACCGGCGCTCACGCAGGCCCAGACGCCCCATCAGGTCGAACCCGAGGTCAAACATTTCGTCGCCAGTATTGATGAACTGGTTAGCTCCTTCGACCGCACCACGGAAATGCGTCTGCATCACGTTATTTTGCTCCAGCAGGGAATGGCCCTGCTGCTTGGCCTGCTGATTATCTTCACCCTTATCTGGCTGAGAAAACGGCTGCTGAAACCCTGGCGCCAGCTGCTGGCCATGGCCGTTGCTATTGGCAAACGAGATTTCACCCAGCGCGTGAACGTGCGTGGCCGTGACGAGATGGCTACCCTGGGGATTGCGCTGAACAGCATGTCCGGCGAGCTGGCGCAGAGCTATGCCGTGCTTGAGCGCCGGGTGCGGGAAAAGACCGCCGGTCTGGAACAAAAAAACCAGATGCTGTCGTTCCTCTACCAGGCAAACCGTCGCCTGCACTCCCGAAACCCGCTGTGCCAGCGCATTTCGCCGGTGCTGAGCGAGCTGCAGGAATTAACCCCGCTGCACGGCATTGAGCTGCGGGTTTATGAATACGAAGACGAAGAAAACTACCAGGAATTTACCTTCCAGCCGGACGCGCGCTGTAATGCCCAGGGCTGCCAGCTTTGCCCGGCCAGCGGCTACAGCGTGCCGCAGGGCTCCAGCACGCTAAAATGGCGGCTGACGGATAACCAGATTCAGTACGGCCTGGTGCTGGCCCAACTGCCTCAGGGCAGCAGCCTGACCGACGACCAGCAGCAGCTTATCGCCACGCTGATGGAGCTGCTTACGGCCACGCTCGCCATGGAGCGCCAGTATGAGCACCAGCAGCAGCTGGTCGTGATGGAAGAGCGTTCGGCTATTGCAAGGGAGCTGCACGACTCTATCGCCCAGTCTCTTTCCTGTATGAAGATGCAGGTTAGCTGCCTGCAAATGCAGGGCGAAGCGTTACCCGAGCAGAGCAAAACCCTGCTGGAGCAGATTCGCGGCGAGCTGAATACCTCGTGGCGACAGCTGCGCGAACTGCTGACCACCTTCCGTCTACAGCTTACCGAACCCGGCCTGCGCCCGGCGCTCGAGGCCAGCTGCCAGGAGTTCAGCGAAAAATTCGGCTTCCCGGTGACGCTGGACTATCAGCTTCCTCCCCGTCTGGTGCCTTCCCACCAGGCAATTCACCTGGTGCAAATCGCCCGCGAGGCAATGAATAACAGTTTAAAACACGCCGATGCCAGCGCCTGCGGCATCAGCGTGACCCGCCAGGGAAGTCAGGTTCGCCTGACGGTATGGGATAACGGCCGCGGCATTCCCGATAGCGCGGAGCGCAGCAACCATTACGGCCTTATAATCATGCGTGACCGCGCGCAAACCTTACAGGGTGACTGCCAGGTCCGAGCCCGCCCCTGCGGCGGCACGGAAGTGATAGTCAACTTTATGCCCGAATCACCGCTTTCTTCCACGACAAGGAGTGAAGAATGAGCCACCAGGAAGCAGCAACCATTTTGCTGATTGACGATCATCCCATGATGCGTACCGGCGTTAAACAGCTTATCAGCATGGCACCGGAGCTTGCCGTCGTGGGGGAAGCCGGCAACGGCGAACAGGGCGTTCAGCTTGCCGAGTCGCTCGATCCGGACCTGATCCTGCTCGATCTCAACATGCCGGGGATGAACGGCCTGGAAACCCTCGACTGCCTGCGCGAGAAAGCGCTTTCCGGGCGAATTGTGGTGTTCAGCGTCTCCAACCACGAAGAAGATGTGGTGACAGCCCTGAAACGCGGCGCGGATGGTTATCTCCTGAAAGATATGGAGCCAGAAGATTTGCTCAAGGCGCTCCAGCAGGCCGCTGCCGGTGAAATGGTATTGAGCGAAGCGCTGACGCCGGTGCTGGCGGCAAGCCTGAGGGCCAACCGCTCGACTTCCGACCGGGACGTTAACCAGCTTACGCCGCGCGAGCGCGACATTCTGAAGCTGATTGCCCAGGGACTGCCGAACAAAATGATCGCCCGCCGCCTGGATATCACCGAAAGCACGGTGAAAGTCCACGTTAAGCACCTGCTGAAGAAGATGAAGCTCAAATCACGCGTTGAAGCAGCTGTCTGGGTACACCAGGAGCGCATTTTCTGAATGCCGGTTACTCTCCCGGCATCAGCGAATAGCGCGAGTCGTTTTCAGGGTTGATCAACAGCGGCGCGGCAAGTTTGAGCGTTACCCAGTTCGAGGTCGTCCGCTGCCCTTTCTCATCTTCGATAGTGACCGACAGGCGATATTCGTTATCCGCCCCTTCCTGCCACGCTGGCAGAATAATACTCCAGCCCTCCGCGCTACGCGCCTGGGCTGGCGGAGTCAGGCTTAACGCCCGGGTGTCCCCCTGCCACGAAACATTACGGATGCCGTGAGGCGCGCGAACCTGTAGCTTAAGCGCCACGGTTTCACCCGGCTGAGGCTGCCACGGCGGCGTAGCCAGAAACACCGACAAGGTTTTACGCTGGCGATACTGCATCACCGGCACCGATTCTCGCTCTACGCTGTCATAGCGGCTACCGCGTAGGGAACTGGTGGTCGCCACCTCATCCGCCGAGAGCTGTTTTTGCAGCGGCACGCCAAAGCGGTAGTTAAGCTTCAGGCCAAGGTTTTCCTGCGCCGTCCCGCTTTCCCCCTGCTTGTGCTGCGCGGTCAGCGTCACCAGCGGCACCGGGGTGTAGTTTATCCCCATCGTCACGGCCACCGGATTACGATAACCGGTATCGTTATTAAATAAAGTTACACTGTCACCAAAATACTGTTCAAAGCTCAGGCTGGTATTGATGTGCCGGTAAAACGGGAGCCTGGCCTGCGCCGTAACGTCATAACCGCGGGCAAGCCGCTGTTCGAGCGTTTCCGTTTCGCCGCGCCAGCCGTTTAGCGGCTGATAATAGTTGGCGGAAAGCCGCAGGTATTCTCCCCAGGCCTCTGCGCCAAAGCCTGCCCGCTGTAGCCGGGTGACCAGCTGATTATCATAAAAGGTGTTGTAGCCAAGCAGCCACTTCCCGGCAACCCAGCGCTGCCCGACGCCAAAATTACCCACGGCGCCGCTATTTTGCTGACTGAGGCCAAGCTGGCTCCAGGTAAGATAGCGGTTGTTGTCCTGCCAGGGGGTAAACAGCGCCCCGCTGCTTCCCGCCCAGCTGCCGTGCTCGTCCACGAGCAAATTAAAGCTGGCTTTGCCCCAAGGCGAGAGCAGCGACTGGGCTTCGTCGGTGACTTTATCGGCCAGCACATCGCGCAGGCTGGTAAAGGCAAACAGGCGCGCCTGGTCACCGGCGTCCAGCCCGTTGTCGGTCATGCTGTCTTCCCCGAACTTTTTTGCCATCGCCGCAATTTTGCGCGCGGCGGCATCGGACTCAGGAGCCAGCCCCAGACTGGGCAATTCCTCTGAAGACTGTGAGAAGGGATTTTCGGCGGCCTGAATGAATCGGTTTGAGGTATCCATCGCCCCTCCCACGTCAGGGAGCAGGCCAGGCAAAATGATAAGCGGAACGACTAATCTACGCATTTCTTAATTATAACATAATGATTTGTTAAGTAAGCAGTACCCGCCTGCGCCCCTCAGCGCTACACTGACGGCACCCTAACTTGCCACAAGCCAAAGGAGAATCAAGTGCAAAAAATCGTGATTATTGCCAACGGGGCGGCCTACGGCAGCGAGTCGCTGTTTAACAGCCTGCGCCTGGCTATCGCCCTGCGTGAGCGTGAACCGCAGCCTGAAGTGAAGCTATTTTTAATGTCCGACGCGGTAACCGCCGGCCTGCGCGGGCAAAAACCGGCCGAGGGCTACAATATTCAGCAAATGCTGGAGATCCTCACCGCTCAAAACGTGCCGGTAAAATTATGCAAAACCTGCACCGACGGGCGCGGTATCAGCGGGCTGCCGCTGGTTGACGGCGTGCTCATAGGTACCCTGGTTGAGCTGGCAGAGTGGACGCTGGAGGCGGATAAAGTCTTAACATTCTAATAGTTCCGGCGCGGCAATATTTTTTGCTTATACTCCCTGTCGCGCCATCAAGTTACCTGCTTAAGTTGCCGATATTTCAGTTAGGACAACACAGCAGGATAATAAATATGATTAGATCTATTCGTACACGCATTCTTTTAGTTACGGCGATTTGCCTGGTCTCAGCTTTATGTCTCAACACCTTTATCAACTACTACGTCACCAGCCGCGATAATCAGCAGTCCCTCAGCGCGACATTAACCAGCACCAGTCTCAGCCATTCGGTAGCGATTAGCGACTGGGTGAACGGTAAAATGACCATCATCCATTCCCTCGAAGGCGTAGCGTTAAGCGATGATCCTATCCCGGTTTTCCGCCAGCTTGCCGCTGCGGGAGGGTTTACCAATATCTACGTTGGCTATGCCAGCAAAACCGCGAAGTTCTCCGACCCAACCGGGGTTCCGGCTGACTTCGACCCTACGGGACGCCCCTGGTATCAGCAGGTCGTTAAAGACGATGCGCCCGTGGTTACCGCTCCCTACGTCGATGCGGGAACCGGCAAGCTTGTCGTGACTTTTGCTGTGCCAATCAAACAGGACGGCGCGTTAAAAGCCGTTGTGGCAGGCGATGTCGCGCTGGACAGCGTTATCGCCAACGTACGCAGCATTCATCCGACCCCCAACAGCAGCGGATTATTGCTTAATAACGACGGCACCCTGATTGCAGCCCAGGATCCAGCGATGACGCTCAAACCCATTACCGATGCGGTAAAACAGGCAGATTTGAATCAGCTGCTCGGCGGCGACCGCCGTACCAGCGGCAATATTGCCGACCGGGAGAAACAGCTGATGGCAAGCCCCATCGCCGGTACGCACTGGTATATGGTGGTCGCTTTGGATGAGCAAGATGCCACCTCCGGGATGCGCTCCCTGCTGAAGGCTTCGGCGATAGCACTCCTGGTGCTGGTGCTGATTTCCGGCGGCGTCATACACCTGCTGGTGGGCAAAGTTATGGCTCGCCTGGGCACTATCCGGGACGGCATGCGCGCCATCAGCAGCGGCACCAATGATCTTTCGCAGCGCCTGCCGGAAACCGGCCACGACGAGGTGACCGAAATTGCGCACGCCTTTAACGCCTTTAGCGACAAGCTGGGGCTGGTAATGATGCAGCTCAGGGACTCCAGCGCCTCGGTCAAGGTTGCGGCAAACGAAATTGCCGCCGGTAACCAGGATCTTTCTGCCCGTACCGAGCAAGCCGCTTCCAGCCTGCGTGAAACCGCCAGCGCCGTTGAGCAAATCACCGCCTCGGTTGCCAACTCCAACGAATCCGCCGCCCAGGCGAATACTCAGGCCCACAGCGCAAGCGAAGCGGCAGAACGCGGCGGCGAAGTGGTGTCCAAAGTGATTACCACCATGCAGGCCATCGAGCAGGCCTCCGGCAAAATTGGCGATATCACCAGCGTCATCGACAGCATTGCCTTCCAGACCAATATTCTTGCGCTGAATGCCGCAGTCGAAGCCGCCCGCGCCGGAGAACAGGGGCGAGGTTTTGCCGTAGTAGCGGGTGAAGTGCGTAACCTGGCGAGCCGCAGCGCCCAGGCGGCAAAAGAGATTAAAGGCCTGATTGACTCCACCACCGGCAGCGTCGCCGACGGCTCTCTTTACGTTCGTCAGGCGGGTGAAGCGATGGGCAAAATCGAGCACAGCGTGGGAAGCGTGCTGGGTATTATGCGGGAGATAAATATCGCCACCGGGGAGCAAATGAAAGGCATCCAGGAAATTAACCACGCGGTGAGCCATCTTGACCGCATGGTGCAGCAAAACGCCGAGCTGGTTGTACAGTCCGCCGCCGCCGCACAAGCGCTGCAAACCCAGGCCGGGGAATTAGCGGAAACCGCCGGGCATTTCCGTATTTAATGATGTGCCGGCGGGCGTTTGCCAACGAAACGCTCGTCGGCTGAATGGTTTCAGGCACAATGTCATTATTGTTGAATCGTTGCGGCGTTTTTTGATCAAAATCAGCATTGCTCCCCCTTCGCTCTGGTGTGATGCAAAGAGTGATTTGTGAACAACATCACTTAGTGAAGCGGTACCTTTGGGGGCCTGAGGTCATGATTGATGCGGGAGCGGAGTGAAAAATGCCTGTAGTAAAAGCCAGTCTGAAACTTTTTGGCGGCGATACCGTGGTGGTTCGCTGTTCGGATAGCTGTCATATCCATTTGATGTGCGCCTCGGAAAACCGCGGCAGGCCGCAGGAAGATATTCTGAGCGTGCAAAACCGCCAGTCTGCCTACATCCCCGTGCCCTATAGCGGCACATGGAAAGTGCTGATCGACAGCCACAGCCAGTCGCTTGAGCACTCCATCAGCTTTGTTCCGGCCTGATAAATAGTAAGGCCACCGCAGGGTGGCCTTTTTAATACTTACACAAAACCGGGCTGTAGCCCGACGTCGCCTTCTTCGCCACGGCCGTTCAGCCACGCGCGCACCTGGTTTGCCAGCTCCGACATTCGGTCATCCTGCATACCGCGGTTCTTCATCTCCTGTTCCAGGGAGAAAAGATACTGAGCGTTGGTGCCGAGCGGGCCGCTGGCCGAGCCGATAAGCGGCGCGATGGTTTCCGCGCGGGTATCTGCCTCATAGAGCGGATGACGCGGGTCCATAATAAACACCAGCACATTTACCGAGCGACCATCGTCCAGCTCCAGCTTGCACCAGGTAGGCAGATAGCAGCCGGTTATCATCTCGCGCTTCCAGACCAGCGTAAGCTCCTCTTCGAGGATCGCTTCCGGCAGGCGGTAAGCAAGGCCCGTCGTGCGCCCTCCTTCCTTCAGCGCCAGCATGCGTCCGGGACGGCAAGCCGTACCTCGCCCCGCCGTGAGGCGCAGGCAGAAGGCGCGATGCCATCCCACCAGCGTGCCGGGCGCAGACTCTTCAAATTCAAAAGCCGGGTTCCACATCAACGAACCGTAACCAAAAAGCCACACCGGGCTTTGGTCGGGGCGACAAGCAAGCGTCGCGGCAAGAGATGCCGAGCGCTGCTCAGGGGTCCACAATAACGATTCCTCAATGGCTCCAAAAGCCGTCTTACAATCCGCTTTCATTAAGAAATCACGCGTTAACACCATATACCTCCGCCACTGCATGCTTCCGTGCGACTGCACAAGCTGCGCCTTCCCGGCTTTTATTGACAACTTTTGCTTACTAATAGAGCAACATATCAAGACCATAAGCAATTCGTCGCGTACTGGCAAGTATGATGATGATCACATAACAGCAAAATTGTCATTTTAACTTGCCATACTGGCGCGCAGAACAGCGTTACATCGCCAAAAGGCACACGGAACCAAAGGTTTATTTCCGCATTAGCTCCGTTATCAGTCTCTTATACTCCCGAATCGCTTTCTCACACAGCGTTAAGGCCAGAATCTCGCCCTTTAGCATAGCTTATTTGTATTTAACAAAAACATATCAATATGTTTTATAAGCATTAAATAACGAACACTAACCATTTTAATTGATTAGAACATTTTTAATAGAAACGCGGTAAAAGTAAGTAAATTTTAACTAAAAGAGAGGTTTTTTTGCTAACTTATGCGGGTTCAAAAACCTGACTATAATGATCAAAACAGGTTATCGCCTGCAGAGATGGAGAAGTTGAATGACAAAAACACAACACGAGGCGGTAAAAACCCGCCACAAGGAGAGTTCTCTCATTTTCCCGGTACTGGCACTGGCGGTACTGGCGATGTGGGGGTCAAGCCAGTCCCTGCCGGTGGTGGTCGGAATCAATATTCTGGCGCTGGTGGCAATTTTAAGCAGCGCTTTTAGCGTTGTTCGTCATGCGGACGTGCTGGCTCACCGTCTCGGTGAACCCTACGGCTCGCTGATCTTGAGCTTATCTGTCGTTATTCTTGAAGTCAGCCTGATTTCCGCCCTGATGGCCACGGGCGACGCCGCGCCGACCCTGATGCGCGATACGCTTTACTCCATCATTATGATTGTTACCGGCGGCCTGGTGGGCTTCTCGCTGCTGATGGGCGGGCGTAAATTTGCCACTCAGTATATGAACCTGTTCGGCATCAAACAGTATTTAATTGCCCTGTTCCCGCTGGCGGTTATCGTGCTGGTGTTTCCGATGGCGCTGCCGGGCGGTAACTTCTCGCTGGCCCAGTCGCTGCTGGTGGCTCTGATTTCCGCCGCTATGTACGGCGTGTTCCTGCTGATTCAGACCAAAACGCACCAGAGCCTGTTTGTTTACGAGCATGAAGATGAAGGCGATGACGATGACCCGCACCACGGCAAACCGTCGGCGCACAGCTCGGCCTGGCATACCGTATGGCTGATTGTGCATTTGGTTGCGGTTATTGCTGTGACCAAAATGAATGCGAACCCGCTGGAGCACCTGCTCGAAGCCGTTAGCGCTCCGGCGCAGTTCACCGGCTTCCTGGTCGCCCTGCTCATTCTCTCCCCTGAAGGCCTGGGAGCGTTGAAGGCTGTGCTCAGCAATCAGGTACAGCGTGCCATGAACCTGTTCTTCGGTTCGGTGCTGGCAACAATCTCATTAACGGTTCCTGCGGTCACGCTGATTGCCTGGTTCACCGGTAATGACCTGGTCTTCGCGCTTGGCATGCCGCAAATGGTAGTGATGCTGGCGGCGCTTGTGCTGTGCCAGATATCCTTCTCCACCGGGCGTACCAACGTGCTTAACGGTACCGCTCACCTGGCGCTGTTTGCCGCTTATTTGATGACGATATTTGCCTAAATAAACAGCAAGACTGATTGTAAGAGCAGTCTTTAGTGTTTGCTCCCTCTCTCAAGGGAGAGAGGGACAGATATAAAAAAACCCGCCGCGGCGGGTTTTGTTTTTTGCAGCAATTAGTGGCTGGTATCCAGCGGCTCAAAGTTTTTCACCAGGTCGTCAATGGCTTTAATCTGGGTCAGGAAAGCTTCAAGCTTGGCCAGAGGCAGCGCGGACGGGCCGTCGCAGCGAGCGTTGTCCGGGTCCGGGTGCGCTTCAATAAACAGACCCGCCAGCCCCGTTGCCATCCCGGCGCGAGCCAGTTCGGTAACCTGAGCGCGGCGGCCGCTTGATGCAGCGCCAAACGGGTCGCGGCACTGTAGAGCATGAGTCACATCGAAAATCACCGGCGCACCGCCAGAAACCTGCTTCATCACGCTGAAGCCCAGCATGTCCACAACCAGGTTGTCGTAGCCGAACTGCGTCCCGCGGTCGCACAGAATAATTTTTTCGTTGCCGCCTTCGGCGAATTTATCAACGATGTTGCCCATCTGGCCCGGGCTAACAAACTGCGGCTTCTTCACGTTAATGACCGCGCCGGTTTTTGCCATCGCTTCCACCAGGTCAGTCTGGCGAGCGAGGAAAGCTGGCAGCTGGATAACGTCAACCACGTCGGCCACCGGCTGAGCCTGGTGAGATTCGTGCACGTCAGTGATGATTTTCACGCCGAAGGTCTGCTTCAGCTCCTGGAAAATCTTCATCCCCTCTTCCAGACCCGGACCGCGGTAGGAGTTGATGGATGAACGGTTGGCTTTATCAAAAGAGGCTTTAAACACGTACGGAATGCCCAGTTTCTGGGTAACGGTCACGTAATGTTCGCAGATACGCATCGCCAGGTCGCGAGACTCCAGCACGTTCATGCCGCCGAACAGCACAAACGGCAGGTCGTTTGCGACGTTGATATCACCAATGCTAACCACTTTTTGTTTCATATGTTCGCCTTATCAGGTGTGAACTTAATGCAGGGTAATCTGCTTGTGCGCAATCGAGTTGATTTGCGCTTTAATCATTTCGCTAATCGGATCTTCCGGGCATTGCTCAACAAAGTAGCTCAAATCGCTGAGCGCCACATGTTCGCAGTCCAGCTGGGCGTAGATCAAACCGCGGTCGCGAATTTCGTACGGATCTTCCGGATTGAACTGCAACAGCACTTCGCTGGCGCGCAGAGCAAGCTCCATCTGGCGCTCTTCCATCAGCGCGGACTTCAGAGTGTCCAGCAGCTTGCGGATAACTTCGGCATTATCCGACTCGTCGAGATCTTCGTCGAACAGCTCGGCGGTCGGGTTAATGTTGCCCTTGATCCACACTTCCAGCGTGTGCTCGTCCAGCGTATCGCCGTTAAACGGATTGATGAGCCACATTTCGCCATCCATCCAGTCGGCGCGCAGGATCAGCTGCGTAGGGAAAATCACCGGCATCAGCGGGATGTCGAGCTGCCCGGCAACCCACAATAAAATGGCCCCAAGAGAGACGGCGCTCCCCTGGCGGCTTTCTAAGACATTATCCAGCCACAGGGCGTCGGACAGGCGGTAAACGCCGCCTGAATCCTTAAAACCCCATTCGCCGTAAAAAAGTTCCAGCAGTTTTTCCAGCTGCAAATCAGGGTGTGCCCCCTGGCAAATTTCTTCTTTTGCCAGGCTGACTAATTGCCCGAGCTGCGCCTGTACTTCTTCAGTCGGAAAATCGTCACGAATCAGCTGCGAAATTAAAATCATGCCCTCGCAAAGCGGTGCCTGATTAAATTCGAAATCGGCTAACGACCTCATGCTTACCCCAGTATCGGTATTTTAGTGGTGGCGAGTTTAATGATGATGTAGAGCACCACCAGCCCCAGCAGAAAAGCAAACCAACGGATCTGCTGGCTGCGCGGGCGTTTGCCCAGCGCGATAAAACCCAAAGCGATATAGATGATAACGCCAAACAGTTTCTCCGTCAGCCAGCTTCCTTGAGGCGTAAACGGATAGAAGTGCGTAATCAGAACCAGCCCGAAGCCGCTTAACAGCAGCACGGTATCATTTACGTGAGGCACAATGCGCACCCAGCGCTTAGCGGATATTGCCGAGCCGCGATATTGCCACCAATAGCGTAATACAAACAGGCTAATTGAAATTACGACGGTGAAAATATGCAGATATTTAAGTGAAAAATAAGTCGCCACAGCATCTGTTCCTTAATTCAAAGATAGCGTCCTGACGTCAGGCGTTCATTGCCGCCATAATCTTTGGTGGTTTCAACATCCTGAAAACCGGCTTCGCACAATAGCTGCCTCACCTGCTCTCCCTGCTTCCAGCCGTGTTCCAGCATCAGCCAGCCGCCGGGTTCAAGGAAGCGCCGTGAATCGCTCACCAGGATTTCAATGTCCGCCAGACCGTGATTGTCGGCCACCAGAGCGCTCTTTGGCTCAAAGCGAACGTCGCCCTCTGCCAGATGCGGATCTTGCTCATCGATATAAGGCGGGTTGCTGACGATCAGCGTGAAATGCTGATTATTGAGCGCGCTAAACCAGCAGCTTTGCAATACCTTAACATTGGTAATGCCCAGATTTTGTGCATTCGCGCGCGCAAGCTCTACTGCCTCCGGCACCAGGTCCAGCGCCGTCACGTCGCAGTCCGGGCGTTCGCTGGCAAGGGCCAGCGCTATAGCGCCCGTGCCGGTGCCCAGGTCGAGAATCGAGCACGGCGTAGAAGGCAGCTTTGTGAGCGCCTGTTCGACCAGGCATTCGGTATCGGGCCGGGGAATAAGCGTGGCCGGAGAAACGCGCAGCGGCAGCGACCAGAATTCTCGCTCGCCAACCAGGTGCGCAATCGGCTCACCGCGCTCGCGGCGAACCAGTAAAGCTTCAAGCTCGGTTTGCTGCTCCTGCGTCAGCCGGGTTTCGCCAAAGGCGAGAATATAGGTTCTCGCCTTGCCGGTAACAAACCCGAGCAAAATCTCCGCATCGCGCTTTGGGCTTTCGCTCTGCGCCAGGCGCTGTACGCCCTGGCGGAGCCATGACTGAAACTCCATTAATCCTGCTCGGACAACGCCGCGAGCTGGTCAGCCTGGAATTCCTGGACTATCGGCTCAATCAGGGCGTCAATCTTGCCTTCCATCACTTCATCCAGGCGGTAAAGCGTCAGGTTGATGCGGTGGTCTGTTACGCGCCCCTGCGGGAAGTTATAGGTGCGGTTACGGTCTGAACGGTCGCCGGAGCCAAGCAGGTTGCGGCGGGTAGAAGCCTCTTCCTGCTGACGCTTAGCCACTTCAGCGGCGCGAATACGCGACCCGAGTACCGAAAGCGCTTTGGCTTTGTTCTTATGCTGGGAACGTTCGTCCTGGCATTCAACCACGATGCCGGTTGGCAAGTGGGTGATACGGATGGCGGAGTCGGTGGTGTTAACGTGCTGGCCGCCCGCGCCCGAGGAGCGGAAGGTATCGATACGCAAATCCGCCGGGTTAATATCCGGCAGTTCTGCTTCCGGGATCTCCGGCATCACGGCAACGGTACAGGCCGAGGTGTGGATACGCCCCTGAGATTCCGTAGCGGGAACGCGCTGCACGCGGTGGCCGCCGGACTCAAACTTCAGTCGGCCATAGACGCCGTCACCGCTGATTTTTGCGATAACTTCTTTGAAGCCGCCGTGCTCGCCTTCGTTAGCGCTGATAAGCTCAACGCGCCAGCGGCGGGCTTCCGCATAGCGGCTGTACATGCGGAACAGGTCACCGGCAAACAGCGCGGCTTCGTCACCGCCGGTTCCGGCCCGGACTTCAACGAATGCGTTACGCTCATCATCGGGATCTTTCGGCAGCAGCAGAACCTGAAGTTGCTGCTCAAGCTCTTCGCTGTTGGCTTTAGCTTCTGCCAGCTCTTCCTGCGCCATTTCGCGCATTTCCGGGTCGCTGAGCATGCTTTCTGCGGTTTCAATGTCTTCCTGTACCTGGCGCCATTGCAGGAAACAGCGTGATACATCGCTTAACTGGGCATATTCACGAGACAACGCGCGAAAACGGTCTTGATCGGCAATCGTCGCGGCATCGCCGAGCAGGGCCTGAACTTCTTCATGGCGCTCCTGCAAGGCTTCCAGTTTGGCAACAATAGAAGGCTTCATGGGCGGTGGTTCACCTTGTAATAAGAGTTGTGTGTGCTAATCCAGCCCGAGGCTGTTACGCAGGATTTGCAGGCGTTCGTCGTCCCCGTCACGGGCGGCCTGCGTGAGCGATTTGGTTGGAGCATGGATCAGGCGATTGGTCAGTTTCCAGGCCAGATCCTGCAAGACGGATTCCGCGTCGCCACCCTGCTGAAGGGCGGCCAGCGCTTTGGCAGCGAGGTCGTCTCTCACCTGTTCTGCCTGACTACGGTATTCACGAATGGTTTCGGAGGCGCTTTGCGCGCGCAGCCACGCCATAAATTCGCTGCACTCCTGGGCCACGATGGTTTCAGCTTCAACCGCCGCAGCTTTACGCTGGGCGAGGTTGTTCTGAATAATGGCCTGCAGGTCGTCCACGCTGTAGAGATAGGCGTTGGCAAGCTTGCCGACTTCCGGCTCCACGTCGCGCGGTACGGCGATATCCACCAGCAACATCGGCTGGTTACGGCGGGCTTTCAGGGCGCGTTCCATCATCCCTTTGCCGATAATCGGCAGCGGGCTGGCGGTGGAGCTGATAATGATGTCGGCGTCCGCCAGGCGTTCGTCTATCTCACTCAGGCTAATCACTTCCGCGCCGACTTCGTCCGCCAGCACCTGAGCGCGTTCGCGGGTACGGTTGGCGATAATCATCTTCTCAACTTTGTGCTCGCGCAGGTGGCGGGCAACCAGTTCGATAGTCTCCCCGGCGCCGACCAGCAGCACGGTGACCGAAGAGAGGGATTCAAAAATTTGCCGCGCCAGAGTACAGGCGGCGAAGGCGACCGACACCGCGCTGGCGCCGATATCTGTTTCGGTGCGAACGCGCTTGGCAACAGAGAAGGACTTCTGGAACATGCGTTCCAGCTCGCTGGAAAGCGAATGGCCTTTTTGCGAGTCGGCAAAGGCTTTTTTGACCTGGCCGAGAATCTGCGGTTCACCGAGCACCAGCGAGTCCAGACCGCTCGCCACGCGCATTAAATGGCTGACGGCGTCGTTATCGTGGTGCCAGTAGAGGCTCTTGCGCACTTCCTCTTCATTGAGGTTGTGGTAGTCGCACAGCCAGCGCACCAGCTGTTCGTGAAGATTTTCCTGTTGCTCAACGCTCAGATATAACTCGGTTCTGTTGCAGGTAGAAAGTACCACGCCGCCCTGCACCATCGGCTGCTCCAGCAGGCTTCCCAGCGCCTGGTCGAGCGTGTCCGGCGAAAACGTAACACGTTCTCGCAGCGATATTGGGGCCGTTTTGTGGTTAATTCCTAGCGCTAACAGGGTCATGGAGCGGTCTGAGTAATACCGATGTTGATAAGGATTTCTGGTCGCATCATACAGGATGAGCACGGTCAATAAAAGAGAGCTTCCCCTTGCGGAGTATGCGGATGATTTATGATTTAAGACAACTTGACCGTAGACGCCTTCCCGCCTGGCCGCTAGCATGAACGGTTGACCACCAAAATGACTTTAAGGATTTGCTGCCGCTATGTTTATGCCCAAAGCCCGTCTGATGCGCCTTCTGCCCCTTGCCAGCCTGGTTCTGGCCGCCTGTTCAGTCCACCAGCCGAGCGGGCCGGGTAAAAGCCCTGACTCGCCGCAGTGGTTAGAACATCAGCAACAAGTGCAAAAAATCACCCAGTATCAAACGCGCGGCGCTTTTGCTTATCTTTCCGATAGCCAAAAGGTATATGCCCGTTTTAACTGGCAGCAAACCGCCCCGGACCGCTATCGGCTGCTGCTTACTAACCCGCTTGGCAGCACCGAACTTGAGCTTAATGCCCAGCCGAACCAGGTTCAGCTGACCGACCGCGACGGCAAGCGCTACATCGCAACGGATGCCGAAGAGATGATTGGCAAGCTGACCGGGATGCCTATCCCGCTTAACAGCCTGCGCCAGTGGATGCTGGGCCTGCCGGGCGAGTCCACCGACTACAAACTTGACGACCAGTATCGCCTGCGTGAAGTCAATTACACCCAGGGCGGTAAAACCTGGAAAGTGGTGTACAGCGACTACGACAGTAAAATCCAGCCTTCCCTGCCGTCCAATATGGAGCTGCGTGAGGGCGACCAGCGCATCAAGCTGAAAATGGATAGCTGGACGGTGAAATAATGATTTCCCGTTGGCCTGCTCCCGCAAAACTGAACCTTTTTCTCTATATCACCGGCCGCCGCGCGGACGGTTACCATAATTTGCAGACGCTGCTTCAGTTTCTTGACTACGGCGACACGCTGACAATTGAACCGCGCCAGGACGGCGTTATACGTCTGGTGACGCCCATCGCTGGCGTACCGGACGAAGAAAACCTTATCGTGCGTGCCGCCCGCCTGCTGCACACCTTTGCCGCTGCGAAAGGCACTTTGCCCGCGGGCGCAGGGGCCGATCTAGGCGTGGAGAAGAAACTGCCGATGGGCGGTGGACTGGGCGGAGGCTCGTCCAACGCCGCGACGGTACTGGTTGCCCTGAATCAGCTCTGGAATACCCGCTGTAGCGAAGACGAGCTGGCCGGACTGGGCATTCGCCTGGGCGCGGACGTGCCGGTCTTTGTTCGCGGTTACGCGGCCTTTGCCGAAGGGGTTGGCGAAATTTTGACGCCGGTCGAGCCGGAGGAAAAATGGTATCTGGTTGCCCACCCCGGCGTGAGTATTCCGACACCGATTATTTTTGGCGATCCGGAACTGCCGCGCGAAACCCCGATAAGGTCAATTGACACGTTGCTAAAATGTGAATTTGGCAACGATTGTGAGGTTATCGCAAGAAAACGTTTTCGCGAGGTTGATGCGGCGCTTTCCTGGCTGTTAGAATACGCGCCGTCGCGCCTGACCGGCACCGGCGCTTGTGTGTTTGCAGAATTCGACACCGAGCAGGCCGCCCGGCAGGTGCTTGAGCAAGCCCCGGAATGGCTGCATGGGTTTGTTGCGCGAGGCGTTAATAGATCTCCGCTGCATCAGGCCATATCCGGGCAAGCTGGGCATTGGTGACAACGTCACCTCGTTTCAGACGTTGCATCGTGCTCTTTAATACACCGCCTGGATGGGGGCTACCCCGCCCGCACATTTGCGGTAGCAACCATCCGCCACTGGACGCATGCCTGAGGTTCTTCTCGTGCCTGATATGAAGCTTTTTGCTGGTAACGCCACCCCGGAACTAGCACAACGTATTGCCAACCGCCTGTACACCTCCCTTGGTGACGCCGCCGTCGGTCGCTTTAGCGACGGTGAAGTAAGCGTACAAATCAACGAAAATGTACGCGGTGGTGATATTTTCATCATCCAGTCCACCTGTGCACCAACGAACGACAACCTGATGGAACTGGTTGTCATGGTCGATGCCCTGCGCCGCGCTTCTGCAGGCCGTATCACCGCTGTTATCCCTTACTTTGGCTACGCCCGTCAGGACCGCCGCGTGCGCTCCGCTCGTGTGCCAATCACCGCGAAAGTCGTCGCTGACTTCCTCTCAAGCGTAGGGGTTGACCGTGTTCTCACCGTGGACCTGCACGCTGAACAAATCCAGGGCTTCTTTGATGTGCCGGTAGACAACGTCTTCGGTAGCCCAATTCTGCTGGAAGATATGCTGCAAATCGGCCTGGAAAACCCAATCGTGGTTTCCCCGGACATCGGCGGCGTGGTACGTGCCCGTGCTATCGCTAAGCTGCTGAACGACACCGATATGGCTATCATCGACAAGCGTCGCCCACGCGCTAACGTTTCCCAGGTTATGCATATCATCGGTGACGTGTCCGGCCGTGATTGCGTTCTGGTTGACGACATGATCGATACCGGCGGTACGCTGTGCAAAGCGGCGGAAGCGCTGAAAGAACGTGGCGCGAAACGCGTATTCGCTTACGCAACTCACCCGATCTTCTCCGGCAATGCGGTTCACAACCTGCGTAACTCGGTTATCGACGAAGTTATCGTATGCGATACCATCCCGCTGTCTGACGAAATCAAAGCGCTGCCAAACGTCCGCACCCTGACTCTGTCCGGTATGCTGGCCGAAGCTATTCGCCGCATCAGCAACGAAGAATCTATCTCTGCGATGTTCGAACATTAATCGACATTGCTTTTAAAACCCGCTGCGGCGGGTTTTTTCGTTTTTGTATTACTCTTTTTAAATGCCTCCTTCACCTGCCTGAATGACAGATGATGCGCTCACGGATGGAATCATAGTGAAAACCGTATCTTCTTCTCACGTAATGCCTTTTCGCGCCCTTATTGACGCCTGCTGGCGCGAGAAATACACCCTTTCCCGCTTTACCCGTGATGCTATTGCCGGCATAACCGTAGGCATAATCGCTATTCCCCTGGCGATGGCGCTGGCTATCGGCAGCGGCGTAGCGCCGCAATACGGCCTTTACACCGCGGCAGTTGCCGGGATTGTTATCGCCCTGAGCGGCGGTTCGCGCTTTAGCGTTTCCGGGCCTACCGCAGCCTTTGTGGTTATCCTCTATCCGGTAGCGCAGCAATTTGGCCTGGCCGGGCTGCTGGTCGCCACGCTGATGTCCGGCCTGTTCCTGATCCTGTTCGGACTGGCGCGGTTTGGCCGCCTGATTGAGTACATTCCGCTTTCGGTCACCCTCGGCTTCACCTCCGGGATTGGTATCACCATCGCGACTATGCAGGTGAAAGACTTTTTCGGCCTGACGCTCGAACATGTGCCAGAGCATTATCTGAATAAAGTCGCCGCCCTTGCGATGGCGATGCCGACCGTGAACGTCGGCGATGCGGCTATCGGGATTGTTACTCTGGCGGTGCTTATCTTCTGGCCGCGCCTTGGCATTCGCCTGCCCGGCCACCTGCCTGCGCTGCTCGCAGGCTGCGCCGTAATAGCTATTGTTACCGCGCTCGGCGGCGAAGTGGCAACTATCGGATCGCGCTTCCACTATATTCTGGCCGACGGTAGCCAGGGCAACGGCATTCCTCAGCTGCTGCCGCAGCTAATGCTGCCGTGGGACATGCCAAATTCAAACTTTACCCTGAGCTGGGATTCACTCAGCGCCCTGCTGCCTGCCGCATTCTCTATGGCGATGCTGGGCGCGATTGAGTCGCTGCTTTGCGCCGTGGTGCTGGATGGAATGACCGGCACCAAACACAATGCCAACGGCGAGCTTATCGGCCAGGGGCTGGGCAATATTATTGCGCCATTCTTCGGCGGAATTACCGCCACCGCGGCCATTGCCCGTTCGGCGGCAAACGTGCGCGCCGGGGCCACTTCTCCCGTGGCGGCAATTATTCACTCTCTGTTGGTTATTCTGGCATTACTGGTGCTGGCACCGCTGCTCTCATGGCTGCCGCTTTCTGCCATGGCGGCCCTGCTGTTGATGGTGGCGTGGAACATGAGCGAGGCGCACAAAGTCGTCAGCCTGCTGCGTAAAGCGCCGAAAGACGACATTATCGTGATGCTCATCTGCATGTCGCTGACCGTATTGTTCGACATGGTTATCGCGATAAGCGTTGGGATTGTGCTGGCTTCATTGCTGTTTATGCGCCGAGTGGCGCGAATGACCCGCCTGGCTCCGCTGAGCAACGTTTCGGTACCGGAAGGTGTGCTGGCGCTGCGCGTGACGGGTCCGCTGTTTTTTGCCGCCGCCGAAGGATTGTTCACCGAGCTTTCGCGGCAGGTTGCCGGGCATCACCTGATTATTTTGCAGTGGGATGCGGTGCCGGTGCTGGACGCGGGCGGGCTCGATGCCTTCCAGCGCTTTGTTGAAAAACTGCCGGAAGGCTGCGAATTGAGAGTAACCAACCTGGAGTTCCAGCCGCTGCGCACGCTGGCCCGGGCTGGCGTACAGCCAATCCCTGGCCGTCTTGCCTTCTTCCCTGACGTTCAGGCGGCTCTGGCCGCTGAATAGCGGCTAGCCCGGCTACCCTCTGGCTTCCCGCCGCCGTCTGCTGGTGACGCTTTCGCGGTTAACGCCCCAGTTATCGGTTTCGACCTCGTCGATGATGACAAAGGTGGTGGCGGGATCTTTATTCAACACCCTCATCAGCAGGTCGGTGGTGCCTTCAATCAGCGCCTGCTTTTGCTCCGCGCTAACCCCTTCTTTCGTCACCCGAATATTCACATACGGCATAAATTTACCCTTTCATTAACGGCCAAACATCACCAGGTTCCGGCGGTGCTGCCGCCGTCCACCGCCATCACCGTCCCGCTGACAAACGTGGAATCAGTCAGGTAGAGCACCGCATCAACCACATCCTGCGTTTTACCGGTGCGCCCGCTCGGTGAAAGCGAGCTAAGAAAGCCGATAGATCCCGAGTAATCTGAATGCAGTGGCGTTTCGATGATCCCCGGCGCAACGGCATTCACTCTTACATTGTCAGCCGCCAGCTCAAGCGCCAGGCCGCGAGTGGCTTCGTTCAACCCGCCTTTAATCATCACCGGCAGCAGCGCGGGGACTTTAACATTCGGCTGGAGCGCAATGCTGGCCGTAATGTTAACGATATGCCCCGCTTTGTTTTTGCTCATATGGCTGGCGGCCTGCTGCGACGGGAACAGGAAGCCTTTCAGATTGGTATTGATCAGCGCGTCGATATCCTGCTCGCTATATTCGGTCGCTGGTTTGGGAATAAAAATGCCCGCGTTGTTGATCAGAATATCGACCTTGCCAAAAGCGGCAATCGCCTCTTTAAACAGCTTTTCTGCCGTAGCCGGCAGCGAAATATCACCGGCAATCGGCAGGAAGTTTGGCGGATTGCCCAGGCTTGCCGCTGCGGTCTGCAAGCGCTGAAAGGTACGGCCGTTGCCGACCACGTTATAACCGCGAGCCAGATACGCTTCGGCGATGGCAAGGCCGATGCCGCTTGAAGCGCCGGTGACAATAACGGTTGGTGATGCCTGCATGATAGTGCTCCTGTTTGTGGATATGGAGCCGACTATACTTGTGACATAATGGACGATAAATCAGCCACCTGTAACATGAATAGATACATTATGTAATAAATGCGGAGAGAAAACCGGCATGAAACGCCACTTCGAAGAGATGCAGCTCGGCACCATCGCACTGTTTTGCCAGGCAGCTGAACGCCTGAGCTTCAGCGCGGCGGCGAATTTTATCGGCATCACGCCCGCGGCGGTAAGCCGCTCCATTGCCCGGCTGGAAGAACGGCTGGGCGTGCGCCTGTTTGTGCGAACCACTCGCCAAATCCGCCTGACGGACAGCGGCGAGCGCTATTATCAGCAGTGCCGACAGGCACTTCAGCAGCTGAGAGAGGCCGAGCGGGAAGTCACCGGCGCGCAGATGGAGCCTGCGGGCATGCTTCGCATAAGCGTTCCCACGCCCTATTCTCATTACCGCGTTCTGCCGCTGCTGCCCGAGTTCAGGCGGCTTTATCCCCGCGTATCGGTACAAATTCATATCAGCAACCGTAATATCGACTTCGCCGACGAGAGCTATGACATAGCCATCCGCGGGCGCTCTCCGGCGGACTCGTCGTTGATAACCCGCAAGCTCGAAGACGCGGAGCTGGTGCTGGTCGCCTCGCCCGATTATTTGCGGCGTGCGGGAACGCCAAAAACGCTGGATGAGTTAAGCCAGCACGAATGCATTCAATTTGATTTGCCCAGCACCGGGCGCAAAGTCCCCTGGACGTTCAGCCTCGATGGCCAGAGCACCGACGTTTTTACCAGCGGAGGTTTTACCTGCTGTGAAGACTTCTTAGGACTAGTCACCCTGGCCCGCAGCGGCGCAGGCCTTGTTCAGACCTATCGGTTTATTGTTGAACAAGACCTGGCCGACGGAAGCCTGGTGGAGCTGCTACCCGAATACGGCGGCAGCTCGCGGCCTTTTATTTTGCTTTACCCTCACGCCCGCCACCTGTCGCTGCGGGTTCGCTGCCTTGTTGACTTCTTAGCCCAGCGGCTTGGAACATAATCCCCACCACCTGCTGTAGCCAGGCCAGCAACTCGGGCGTCATCCACGTTCCACGGGCCAGCTCAGGCTCCTGAGCCATAGCCGCGCGGAACTTCATCTGGGTTTGCGAACTTGTACCTGCAAAAGACTGGAAGAGTTCCAGCCAGCGGCGGGCCAGGCGCTGGGCCTCGTCCGACGAAGGGGCCACGCCTTGCTCTTTGGCCTGGCATACGGCAGCCACCAGCGGCGGCCACTCCTGCATCCGGTCAAAGTAGTGGCGGCTGGTGAACGCAAATTCCTCATCGTCCAGATAGCGACGATAAATATCCAGTTTGCTTTGCCCGAAAGCGCGGGTGACATAGCCGGTCATTTCGGCAGTGATGCCCGTTTGTTTGCTCATTTCCGGCTCAACCTGATGCATTGCATTCAGGCGCACCAGAAAATCTGGCTCGCCCGCGGTATCGCGTACCAGCATCTCCATCCAGCGGGCAGCCAGCTGCTGCGCCCGTTTATCCTCCGGGGGCACGTTTTGCTGGCGCAGGGCGGCCACTTCAGCAACAATCTGCTTCCACTCTTCATCGCGGCCGCTGTCGGGCTGCGCAAAGGGCAGACGCCCTAACTCTTCTTTTGAAAAATAGCGATCGTACATCGTCATTAACTCCAGGGTAGTTAGCCATTCCCCGAGGTCAGGCTCCGCGCCGCGGCTTAACGTCTCACGCAGCGAAACAAGGCGCTGGCGCAAAGTGGTGATTTCCGCCAGCTGGCCGTCCAGCATCGAGATTTGTGAATCAATGATCTCGTTAAGCGACACGGCCTGACTCTCAAGACAGTCGCGCACCTCGCTCAGGCTCATTCCCATGCGGCTTAACGCCTGAATGTGATGGAGCCTGGTAATATCCTGCCGGTTATACAGCCGGTATCCGGCGGCGGTGCGGGCAGAAGGGAGCAGCAGGCCCATCGCTTCGTAGTGGTGCAAGGTGCGTACCGTAATACCGGCGCGCTTTGCCAGTTCGCCTACTTTAAACAACATATACCTGCTCCTTGTGCTTCTGCTGCCGGGAAGTGTGCAGCCTGACGTTACGTTAGGGTCAACACGCTAAGCATAAAAAAAACGGCTCCTTTTCAGGAACCGTTTTTTTAAATCTGATAATTATTAACCGTGGCGGTGGTGTTCATCCCTGCGGCAGCGTTTATCGTAGTGGCGAACCCACCAGTAGCGGTCGCACACCTGCTCGCGGCCTCCTATACGGGCCCCGGCGAGCCACAGTACCGCCCCAACGAAGATGCTAAGCACGGCACCGTGGGCGAAAAACTGCGGCAAATTCAGTTGCGGAAGCTGGTTCAGAATCGAATAGCCTACGCCAACTACCATCACAACCAGCCCCAATCCCATGAGGACATTACCGAGTAACGAAGCGTTTTTGCGTTTCATATGTCACCTCCGCAAGATTACGGGTCGGTGGGGAACATCCCCTTCCTTGTGGCTAAAGTATAGACAATGCCCCTGCAAACCATATGCGCGGGCGATCACAATTACGAACGAAAGCTCTACAAAAGTTTACAAATAAGCCGCTGAGTTACATGAAATTCTAATGGTTCAACCCCTCAACTATTCAATATTTCAGCGCGGCGGCCATTGCGCTTTGTCAACGCGGCGGCAGCACAGTAAACTACGCGGCTGTGAACGGTTTTCAGGAAGCTAAACGTGAGCATTAAATTGATTGTCGGCCTGGCGAACCCGGGCGCTGAGTACGCGGCTACCCGCCATAACGCCGGAGCCTGGTACGTGGATTTGCTGGCCGAGCGCCATAATCAGTCGCTGAAAGAAGAAGCGAAGTTCTTTGGCTATACCGCCCGCATTAATCTCGGCGGAGAAGACGTGCGCCTGTTGATCCCGACTACGTTTATGAACCTCAGCGGTAAGTCAGTTGCCGCGATGGCCACTTTCTTCCGCATTGCGCCGGACGAAATCCTGGTCGCGCATGACGAACTGGATCTGCCTCCCGGCGTGGCTAAGTTCAAACTTGGCGGCGGCCACGGCGGCCATAACGGCCTGAAAGACATCATCAGTAAGTTGGGCAATAACCCCAACTTTCATCGCTTACGCATCGGGATCGGCCATCCGGGCGATAAAAACAAAGTTGTTGGCTTTGTACTTGGCAAACCGCCGGTTAGCGAGCAGAAGCTGATTGACGACGCGGTTGACGAAGCGGCGCGCTGCACCGAAGTCTGGCTGAAAGAAGGCCTGACTAAAGCGACCAATCGTCTGCACGCCTTTAAAGCACAATAATCCCGCCAGCGGGCGCCGGGCAGCGATTTCCGCCCCCGCTGACGGTGGTTTAAGTGTATAATGGGCAAAGTTATCTACATTTTTTCAATGAGCACAAACAAACTCATTGATTATCAAGCAATTAAGGTGATTTAAACCATGGGATTCAAATGCGGTATCGTCGGCTTGCCGAACGTTGGTAAATCCACTCTGTTCAACGCGCTCACCAAAGCAGGTATTGAAGCGGCTAACTTCCCGTTCTGTACTATCGAGCCGAACACCGGCGTTGTGCCGATGCCGGACCCGCGCCTGGACAAGCTGGCCGAGATCGTTAAACCGCAGCGTATTCTGCCGACTACCATGGAGTTCGTGGACATCGCAGGCCTGGTAAAAGGCGCTTCCAAAGGTGAAGGCCTGGGCAACCAGTTCCTGACCAACATTCGTGAAACCGAAGCTATCGGCCACGTTGTTCGCTGTTTCGAAAACGACAACATCATCCACGTAAACAACAAAGTGGACCCGGCTGACGATATCGACGTTATCAACACCGAGCTGGCGCTGTCTGACCTCGACACCTGCGAACGCGCTATTCACCGCGTACAGAAGAAAGCTAAAGGCGGCGATAAAGACGCAAAAGCCGAACTGGCCGCGCTGGAAAAATGCCTGCCGCAGTTGGAAAACGCCGGTATGCTTCGCGCCCTGAAAAATCTGACCGAAGAAGACAAAGCGGCGATCAAATACCTGAGCTTCCTGACCCTGAAGCCAACCATGTACATTGCCAACGTTAACGAAGACGGTTTTGAAAACAACCCGTACCTCGACAAAGTTCGCGAAATCGCCGCCGGGGAAGGCTCCGTTGTGGTTGCCGTTTGCGCCGCCGTAGAGTCCGACATCGCCGAGCTGGACGATGCCGACCGCGACGAGTTTATGGCTGAACTGGGTCTGGAAGAGCCGGGCCTGAACCGCGTAATTCGCGCGGGATACGAGCTGCTGAACCTGCAAACCTACTTCACCGCTGGCGTGAAAGAAGTGCGCGCGTGGACCATCCCTGTTGGCGCAACTGCCCCGCAGGCCGCCGGTAAAATCCACACCGACTTCGAAAAAGGCTTTATCCGCGCACAAACCATCGCCTATGAAGACTTTATTACTTATAAAGGCGAGCAAGGCGCGAAAGAAGCCGGAAAAATGCGCGCCGAAGGTAAGGATTACATCGTTAAAGATGGCGACGTAATGAACTTCCTGTTCAACGTCTAATCCCCTTCCCCGCTTCAACAAAAATCCACGCAAATGCGTGGATTTTTTGTTTTCTGAATCCTGTCCATCAATTCCCGAGCGCCGTCAGGATCTCTCCCGGTAAATGCGATACATTAACGCCACTAAAGTTATGGATTAACTGGAGGGTCGGGCCGTGATGGAAAACATGAAAGCGTTCAGAATGGTGGTGGAGTGCAAGGGGTTCAGGGCTGCGGCTCTGGCCATGAAAATCTCCCCTGCTATGGTCAGCCGCCGTATTGAGAAGCTGGAGCATGAGTTAAAAACGCAGCTTTTTAAGCGTAATTCGCGCAAAGTGCTGCTGACGACTGCCGGAGAACAGTTATATCAGCGCTGCGTATCCATTATTGATGACTACGAATCCTGCCTGCGGGACGTGAAAAGCTTTAATGCCGAAGTCAGCGGCTGTCTGAAGGTGGGTATTCCCCACTCCATCAATCACCTGCACGTTATCCCTAACCTCCGCCAGTTTTTCGAACTGTACCCCAGACTCCGGCTGGAGACGGTAACCGGCAATCACTGCATGGAGCTGTTCAGCCACGGTTTCGACCTGGCCTTACAATGTGGCCCTCTGCCGGACAGCAACCTTTACTATTCTCTACTCGGCTACTGGCGAAAGCACGCCTGCGTCACGCCCGATTATGTACGGCGCTGCGGCCTGCCCGGCCACCCTGATGAGCTGCTAAGCCACACCTGCCTGTTCCACTTCGATAATCACCGCCGCTCGTGGAAGTTTATGATTGACGGCGAGTTAACGGAGGTTCGCCCCGCCAGCACCTCGAGAGTGAGCAACAGCCTGGATCTCTACCAAATGGTGAAAAATGGCCTCGGCATTTCGTACCTGCCCGAATTTACCGTGAGGGACGGAATTAATTCAGGCGAGATAATTTCCATACTTGGCGAGTTTATGCCGCCCCCGCTCCCGATGTATGTGGTGCACGTCAATCCCAAACCTTCGCCAAAAGAGCAGGCATTTATCGATTTCATCCGCACGCTTAATCTGGCGACGGTTGCGGATCCAGCATCCTGAGAGGATTAAGCCGCCTGACCGCATCAACTTTATCCACTCCCAGCCCGGCCCGACGAAACCAGGTTTCGCTGTCGGCCAGCCAGTGGCTGATACCCGGCTGGTGCGGCTGGCCGAGATCGGAGCTGTAAACCACATTATTCACACCCGACAGCACGTCATACATATCTTCTTCGGTTTGATATTTAAGGTAAACCGTGAGCGCGCATTGCTCGATATAAAGCCAGCTGTAGCGCCCAAGCGCCTTAAGCTCGGGGGCGGAAAATCCGGTCATAGGATTAGCCGGCTGATTCAGCATTAACCGGCAGCCGCCCGCTTTTTCCACGGCCTCAATAAGCCGCAAAGTCTGCCCTTTGCCCGCATGCCCCGAAGAAAGCACTATATTGTGATGCCGGGCGAACGCTATAATCGCTTCCACCTCGGGGCGGATCCGGCCATCGTCGTCAGTAATAGATAACGGCTGTTGCGCATTTTCACGAGCATATTTATTAGCGAATGTCCGGGTTAACGCGCTCCGGTGCTCGCTGCTAACAATGGTCGGCAGGTGAACCAGCAGCCGGGGCGCCGCGTCGAACTGATACTGGCTTAGCGCCTGTTTTATCGCCTCAAGGCTGAACCCGCCTGCCAGAGCATTGAGAACGATTGAGCCAAAGACCGGCAATCCCTGCTGTTGCAGCCCGGCGGCCAGAGCCGATACGCTGCCCAGATGGCTTTTCAGCACCACGCCGCCCTTTAGTTCAGCATAGCGCTGCCCGGCCTCAAGCGCGGTGTAGCGCCGCAGGTAGCTGTCCGGGCTGGCATGATAATGTACGTCCAGAAAGCGCAGCCGTTGTGACCAGCGGGCAAAAAAAGGGTGGGTCATCCTTTTAGCCCCCATGGTGCCGCGTATCCCAGCGTGCGGCGGGCATCTTCAAGCCTTGTGCCTTCGTTAATACTACTGAGGATTTGATGCTCGGTTTTTTCAACATTTTCGGCAAGTAAGACGACTTCCATTAGCCTGTCGCGCGGTATCGCTACTACCCCGTTATCGTCGCCCATAATCCAGTCGCCCGGCTCTATTTTCACGCCGCTAATCTCCAGGCCGCACTGTACTGCCCTGACGCGCGCCCGATTTTTCCCGGAAACCATAAAAATATTGGCCGCAAACAGCGGATAATTCATATTGCGGATATCGGCGATGTCCCTTGCCGAACCGTGAATTACCGTGCCTGCTATTTTTTTCTGCAACGCTTTGGTCGTCAGGATGTTGCCCCAGCTGGTGCAATCCTTCCGCCCCTGATTATCAACGACGATAATCGCCCCCTCCGGCACATCGTCAATGTAGGTTCCGGCGTTCATAAAGGTGTTTTTTTCCGGCTCATAAGCTTCATACTGAACAGTGAAAGCCGGACCCGCAATTTTACACCCCGCAACCTGCGGTTTAATGCCCGGAATTCCCCCGGCGATATAAATGCTGTCCAGCGCATCCGATACCGCCGCCGTATCCAGCGCCAACAGGCGCCGGCGAATATTGGTCAGAGTTTTGTTCATCATGCGCTTATCCATTATCTGCGGCCAAAGCATTCAGAACGCACCATGCGGCATATTCCGGGATACTTTGCGGCAGTAAGGTTTTGTTATACGGGAAGGTAGCCGTTTGTATCATTCCGCTTTCAAGGCGCACCGACATCTTCATTTTCCCCAACAGGTTATCGCCGGTGACAACGCTTGCCAGCGTCGGGTTAACGTTGATTTCGGCAGCAAGCAGCGGCTTGCCTCCGGCCGTATCTCTCTCATTCAGGAGCAAAACTGAAAGGGCGGCGTCCGGCGTAGTCCAGCGGATATCGCAAATATCATTCAGCAGGTTAACGGCTGTTTTATTATTTTTACTGACCAGTTGCGCATCGAAGATTTCATCCAGGGTATTGAGCATCGCCTGCGGCATGGGCTGCGACGGCGGCGTTTCTATTTGCACCAGCACATACGGGCTTTTCCACAAAAAATGGATATCCCATTCGGTAAACGGCAGCAACTCCCTGACCTTCGACCCCACTTCGCCCTCTGAGATACCAATCAACATCCAGTCGTACTTGTTCTTGCCCGCCTCACGCTTCTCCGTGAGCGATAAAAAACCGTCCATCATCGGGGGCGCCTGAGACGGCGGCCCCGGCAACACAACAACCTGGCTACCTCCACAGGCAATATAGAACCCGGGAGCAGTACCGGAAGGGTTAGCGAGAATGCGGGCGCCCGAAGGGAATAAAGCCTGCTGGCGGTTCGATTTATCATCCTGCACTCCAAGCTGACGCAGCTGTTGCTGGATGGTTACCCAGACATTCTCGTGGTGAATAAGCGGCTGATTAGCGGCGTGCGCTACCGCCTCGCGGGTTTTATCGTCCGAAGTTGGCCCCAGCCCTCCGCACACCACAATTAGCTCATCCTGCCCGCAGCAGGCGTTAATCTCACCGCTGATTTGCCGGATATTGTCCGCGCAGACCGCCTGCAACCTGACCTGATAATTGGCCTTCGCCAGTTGCTGGCTCAGATGCTGCTGATTGCTGTTCTGATACTGCCCCGACAGCAGCTCGTCGCCGATGGTTATCACGCTGGCCGTGCGCATTACCGCAGGTGCAATAATGGCGCGGATTATAGCGTTGGCCATTTGCTGCGTGGTCGCCGCGCCCCCCAGATCATAGGTGGTTATTTTGCCTTCCCGAATAACCCGGTCAACGGCACGATTAATCGCCTCTGCCTGACGGTTAAATCCCAGATACTCCAGCATCAGGGCGATGCTGTAAAACATCGCGGAAGGGTTCGCTTTGCCCTTCCCGGCCATGCCCGGCGCGCTGCCGTGTACAGGTTCAAAATAGGGAATATGGCTCCCGACGTTGGCGCTTGGAGCCAGTCCCAGACCGCCCATAATACCCGCCGCGAGGTCGGATAAAATATCGCCAAACATATTCTCGGCAACAATAACGCCGTATTCATCAGGCTTGAGTACCAGCCGCAGCGCCACGGCATCAACGTTCTGGATATCCGCCGCGATATCTGAAAACTGCGCCGCAACCTCGTAGAAGACCTCTGCGGCGAACTGGCCGCTTTCGCGCATAACGTTGGGCTTATCGGCAAAGGTTACGCGGCTAAAATGGTGCTGACGGGCATAATCAAAAGCCGTATAAAACAGGCGCTCCAGCCCAAAACGAGTTTGCAGGCGCACCGTCCACGCGGCCTCTTCCGAGCCATATTGATCGATGTTTGGATGTTTTAGCCAGCCGGAAACCTCCTCGCCAACACCTTTAAAATCCAACCCGGCATAAAGCCCCTCGGTGTTTTCACGAATAACGCAGCAGCGGAAAGGACGCCGGTCGCCTTCAATATATTTAACCGGCCGGATATTGGCGAACAGGCCCAGCCTTTGCCGTAGCTGGATAACGGGCGACAAATAAGCAATATTCTCGCCCTGAAGGTGTGAAGGCAGAGCGCGCTCGGCTTCGGCTTTACCTTTGCTGGTAACCGCACCGAGCAGTATGGCGTCCACCTGCTTTATCTCGTCCCACGTTCGGGCCGGGACAGGGTCTCCTTCAGCTTTCCAGCACTCCCAGCCTATCTCTCCCCACGAGAGCATTATTGGCAAATTTAACGCGCTAATCACCGGCAGCGCCGCCTCGCAAACTTCCTGACCGATACCATCGCCAGGTAGAACCAGTACCTTTTTCATAGTTCTTCAATCCATTCGTTAACCAGCAGATTGATGGCGGAGGCGTTATCATTCCATGGCCGCATGCCCGCCCCCGGTATACGCTCATAGCGGTGATTTGGGTTACCGCTGTGGGTCTGGTTACCCCAGGTCGCCAGCTGTGATTTTTCCCCAACAATGCCGAGATATTTCCCGCTGAACTTTGCCATTGCGGGCCTGGCATCTAACCTGCGCAATAAAGAAAACCCGCGCAGCATTCTTTCTATCGCCACTTTCCGCTGCGACTCGGGGATAGTATTTACAGCGTGCAAAGACGTTTGCCCCTTGGGTACCACAAACTGATTCAGCGCCTCGACGGCCTCATCCAGATACCCTTTGCTCAGCAACGACACCAGATAACCGACGCGTTCATTTAATAGATAGTCAGCGAAGCCCGGCGCGCTGATAGAAATAACGCCGGTCAGGCAATCCATTCTTGGCGATAATATCTGCACCAGTGTCCCTGCCATTGCAAAACCCACCAGCAGGAAAGGTGAACCCGCTCTGGCAATAAGCTCATGATGGACCGATTCAATAGTTTCTTTTGGGTCAGCGGAGTGGATCAGTGATAACGTATCCACAAGCGATACCTTAAAGCCTTTATTCGACAGCAGCGAAAGCAACGGTTTACAAAACATGCCATCGTCCCAAAGCGGCATTACCGGCGCCATAATAACGACGTCCATTCTACTCATGCCACTTTCTCCGCCGTAAGTTTTTTAATTTCTTTAAAAACCGAAAGGACATCCTGCCCAAGGGTAGCTTCTACTATTGCCCTGTAATCAGCACTGAGGTTTGACAGCCCCATAATCATATCCAGCACGGAGCGCTTAGAAGCATTAAAGAAGTCGCCGGACTGTAATATATTAATTTGGTTTAAAACAACGCCGATGTTGTATTTCTCTTGCTGCTCATAAAAATTAAGCAATGCGAGCCAGCTTTCCAGGGCTAAATTCCCTGCGCCTTTACCCATCCCGGTCAGCGAGCTATCGATGAATGTGGCGCCTGACCTAACCGCCTCGATTGAATTAGCCACGGCCAGACCAAGATTATCATGGGCATGAAAGCCAACGTCCAGATGAGTCTTGAGCCTGATAAGACACACCATGTGCGACACCTGCTCCGGCAGTAAACTACCGTTTGAATCGGCAAGGTAAAAAATATCCGCCCCGGCATCCTGGTAAAGATGCGCAATCTCAATCATCGTATCGGTACTTACCTGACTTACGCGCACTAAATTAATGCTGACCTTCAGGCCAACTGATTTGGCAAACTTACATAATTCAATAGCACGTTGTGGTTTATCTGCTTTAATACAAAGGCGAAGCATACTTAAGCCACTCGCTTTCATTTCTTTAATATCTTCGGTCGTAATATTATGCGGGTGAGCAATCACTACTATTTTAACATTGGGGGCAGCGGCGTGAATAAAATGTATATAGCTGTCCGGAGACAGGCCGGTCATGCCAATATTTGGGATTGGTTTAAAAGATCCATTGCGATAGCCAACCTCAATCCATTCAACGCCGCTTTCGGTCAGCATCTGAGCATGTTTTGCTGCATAGTCAGAGGGAAAACAAAAACCGTTCTGATAGCCGCCGTCGCGCAAAGTTACATCAATATTATTTATCACTTTATTTCACTCTCTTTATTTTCCATAAAATTAACCAGCCGTGCCTGGCCGAGCAAATAAATCACAAACCCAATTACCGCTACGGCGGCGATAATAAGCGCCGTCACTTCAGGGTTATGCGCTGAGACTTTGCCGATAAGAAAGGCTGACAATGCGGCGCTACCAAGCTGTAGCGCCCCCATCACGCCGGACGCCGTGCCGGACGCCCGTGAGTGGGCAGCAATAGCGGACGCCGTGCCCAACGGCAGTAAGAAACCGTTGCCAAAAGTAAGAACAGAAATAGCAATCACGCTGGAAACCAAAGGCTGCGGACTGATAAACATCTGTAATGCAAATATAATCCCCCCGAAAACAAAAATGATATATCCCTTACGCAGAGTTGCCTCAACGCCTTCCTTGCGGGATATTTTTTTGGCCGTCAGGTTACCCGCCACATAGCTCACCGAAAGCAGCACGTAGGTATAACCCACGTACACGGGTGAGAGTCCCAGTTTACCCAGCATAAACGGTGACTCTACGATGTAGGCAAAGTAAGCCGCATAGGCAAAACAGGGAATGGCCGCGTAATAGAGAAATTTTTTATTCAGTAAAACATTGCAGGTATTAATAAGTGATGCGGACAAACTCAGCCTGTGTCTTTTTTCCGGCGGCAAAGTCTCTTTTAATGACGTAAAACAGAGCCCCAGCGTCAGCAAGATAAATAAGGTTAAGAAAATAAAACATGCATGCCAGCCAAAATACTGCGTCAGTACGCCACCTATCATAGGTGCAATCGCCGGCGACATGCCGACAAAAGGAAAAATCACCAGATACAATTGCGCGGCAGACTTTTTATCCATCATGTCATTTATCAATGCCCGGCTAATAGTTATCCCGGCGCAGGAGCCTATCCCCTGAAAGAGGCGTAAAACCAATAGCTGGTTAATACTGGTGGTGTAGATTACGGCTATCGTTGAAATCAGCCAAATAATGCCCCCGACGATGAGTACCCTCTTCCTTCCGAGACTGTCGCTTAATGGGCCATATATCAGTTGAGAAAAAGAGACGGCAAATAAAAATATTGCGATAGCATTCTGTATTTGTGCCTCGGTAACCTTATAGTAATGGCTCATGCTTCCGAGCGCAGGCAAGAAAATATCGGTAGATATTAACCCGCCAACGGACAGGCAAACGATCAACACCACCAGAGGCGTTGTGAGTGTTTTTTCCATCAGTATATCAATACTCTGGTTTAACTGGGTGGACAGACGATAGGTTAAAATTCCAGCTCTATAAATCCTTATCTGCTAAACGCTCTGTTGCCGATCGGTAAACATTAAATGGCCCGAAGGTGTCACAACCTTCAAATGAAAAAAATCCACGCAAAGGCGTGGATTCGGTTTAATTCTATAACCAGATTATTGGTCAGAATGTTCAGGATAGAGGGTTGTTTTTGGCAACACACGTTTATCCAGTCGATGAAGGCCGTAATACAGAATAGCCGTCCCAAACCAGCCGATAATCCAGGAAACGTCGTTACCGTCGAAAATCCACGTTAGCGATCCATGGAATAAAGGATTTTCAATAAAAGGCAGCTGAATAAGGACGCCGAAAACGTACACGCCAATGCCAAATAGATTCCAGCGCCCGTAGCGTTTATCGGCATCGAAAAGCGCAGGAATATCTACGGCGCGGGCTGAGATCAGGTAGTAATCGGTAAGGCCAATCGCGCTCCAGGGTACAAAGAATGCCAGTAGAAACAGCAGAAAATGCGTAAAGTGTTTGAGGAAAGCCGGTTCGCTAAGCAATGCAATAACGCAGGAGGCCGCCACCATCAGCACCACAAACAGAACGCGATTTTTTTGGCTCAGCGTAACCTGCTTGCGGAACCCGGAAACGATTGTCGTCAGCGACATAAAGCTGCCGTAGGCATTGAGCGTGGTAAAGGTAATTTTGCCGAAGCAGATGGCAAAATAGATGACCATCGCCATGGTTTCGGTTTTCCCCAACCCGACAATGTAGCTCACCTCGTGGCCCGAGAAAGCGCTGCCCGCGATGGCGGCGGTAATCACCCCAAGAGACATTGAGGCCTGGGTGCCTAACACCGTCCCGCTAAAGACAGAAAAGAACACCTTCGGGCCTGAAACGCCGCGCGGCAGGTAGCGCGAATAGTCGGAGACGTACGGGCAAAAAGCTATTTGCCAGGACGATGAAAGCGACACCGCCAGTAAAAACATCGGTAGAGAGAAATGGTTGTTTTGCATAATCACGCTGAGGTCGGTATTCAATAGCAGCGAGGCAAACAGCCAGGCGAATGCCAGCACGCCGACGATGCTCGCCACCTTGCCCAGCTTGTGAATAACGCGATATCCCAGCACGGCAATAACAACAATAATGGCGCTGAATAAGATCATCCCGCTAACGTCGCTTACCGACAGCAGCCGCGCCATAGCCTGCCCCGCCAGCACGGTGCCGCTCGCCGAAAAGCCGATATACATAATGCAAACCAGCACCAACGGAATGACCGCTCCGTATACGCCAAACTGCGCGCGGGTAATTATCATCTGCGGTAATCCCAGCCGCGGCCCCTGTAACGCGTGGAATGACATCACTACCGCGCCAATGATTTGCCCGACCAATAATCCTATAAGTGACCAGACCACGTCTCCGCCCAGCACAACCGCAAGCGCGCCGGTCACAATGGCGGTGATTTGCAGGTTGCCACCGAACCACAGCGTAAACTGGCTAAAGGGGTGCCCGTGACGCTCGCCGTCGGGGATATAATCGATGGAACGGGATTCCGTAAGCCGGGCCGCCCCCTTAGACTGCTCTTCTGTAGATGAAAGTGAAGACATAACTACCTCGCTAAAACCTGTTTAAACGGCGCCATATCGGGCAAACATCACATGACCAATCATGTATATACAACCACTCTCGCGAGTAGACACCTGCGAAAAAGTGAAAGTGAGAAGCTGATTGTAGATTTTATGTAACCAAATTGATGCTTACATGTGCCAATACAAAACGGTGATGGCTGCAAACCGAAGGATAAGCAAGATGTATGGAAAGGCGTGGAGAGGTTCACCGCGGGAATCTGCACAACTGCCGCGGTGAACACTCATACCAGGTGAACGGCTACCGGCTAAAGCCCTTCGGGGCGAGGCACTTCGAAGTAATTACCGTTGATATCTTTCTGGAAGTAGCTCCCGTTACGCACGTAGTATCGCTTGCCGTTATAATCCAGCACGCTGATGCCGGCCCCCGGGCTGGATGGGGTTTCAACCCGAACGTACTCCGCCCCCTGCCGCTGGTAATAAATACCGTTGACGACATAGTAAGTCAGCCCGCCGACGATAATCGCGGTTGCAAGACCGGGCAGAACGGTCAGGCGTGGCCCCGGATAAAAGTAGTGAGGCCCGCGATAGAATCCTGGCCCATGCCCCCACCATGGCCCCGGGCGAGCCAGTGCCAGCTGAGGCACAACCATCAACGCAGACATCGCTAAAACATAAAGTTGTTTTTTCATCTTAACCCCCCACTCCCGTGGCCGGGCGTAACTTTTAGCCCGTTATCTGTCGATTATATGCCCGCCCTGTCCCGGTTTACCGTAGAGGAATGGTAAATCCCCAAAATCTCCACAATCCTCCTTCAGGTGTTTTTATTTATCCCCAAATGTAAAAAATCCACGCCGGGGCGTGGATTTTTTAGTCGATGCGATGTGACCGGCGTTGATTTATTCGAAGTACACTTCCGGGTTATCGGCCAGGGAAATATAGGTCTTGCTGTTTCTGTCCAGCGTGCGAATTTCACCGCTTTCGATGTCATAAACCCAACCGTGAAGACGCAGGCCGCCGTTACGCAGGCCAACCGCAACCGATGGGTGGGTTTTAATGTTATTCAACTGGGCAATAACGTTCTCTTCCACCATGGCGTTAACTTTGTCGGTTTCGTTATTCCAGGTTTTCTTTTCAACCACCGCTTTCGCCGCGTCTGAATAGTGCAGCCAGTGCGCCACGGCCGGCATCGGGTCAAGACACTGGCAGGAGGCGATGGCCTTCATGGCTCCGCAGTTAGAGTGGCCGCAGATAACGATATCAGTCACGCCAAGCGCAACCACCGCGTACTCAATTGTCGCCGACACGCCGCCCGGCTCAGGGCCGAAGGAAGGAACGATATTGCCTGCGTTACGGATAACGAAGAGCTGCCCCGGATCCTGCTGAGTCACCAGCTCTGGCACCAGGCGGCTGTCGGAACAGGAAATAAAAAGCGCTTTAGGATTTTGGCTGGAAGCCAGGCTGCGGAAGAGTTCTTTGCGTTGCGGAAAAACTTCTTTCTGGAAGCTCAGAAAACCTTCAATGATATGTTGCATAGCACATTCTCTTATTCTGTATTGACCACGACATGATAAAGATCACATCCAGTTAGTCCAGTCCCTGCGGCCAAAAAGAGAGATTTCTGGTCGCCCTTAACCGCCACTTTGCTCATCCTCATGCCGCATTTTAATAAGCATATAGCTGTTAAGCAGTTGCCGTAGCCTGCTCTCCAGCTGGCCTTGTAACGCCTGCGGTACGGGCTCATCGGCGGGCAAATCCTGTAACCGGCGAACCAGCTCTTCGGCAGGCACTTCGTCATTCAGCGATTTTGAAACAGAAAACACCACGGTTTTTAGCTCGCTAACGGTCAGGTATTTTCCCTTCTTCTCATCCAGCTGGTTCAGGCGCTGCTGGAGCATTTGCAGTTCGGCCACGCCGTGACGCCAGCCTGCCGCGCCGGATGCCGGTAGCGCATTGGCCACCATCATCGCCCGCCATTTTCCTGCGGCGTTTTTCGCCATTTCTGAACCAGGGTAAAGCTGCCAGGTTTGCTCCACCAGCCGCTCCCCGTGCAGCAGCGGCCAGTACGGAGGGAGCCTGCCAAGCTCTTCAAGGCGCGACTGCAATTGGCTGCCATAGGCCACGTTCTGATGCAGCCAGCCCGGGGATTCACGGTGCAGTGTTTCGACCTCTGCCGCTGGCAGAGTTGCCGGTAATTCTGCAACCGAGGCCATCAACGCATTTTCCGCCGGATGATTAAGCAGAGCAGGAATGGCTACGCCAACTAGTCCCGCAAGGGCCGCCGAAACCGCGAGGCCGCAAACAAAGGCTTTAAGCGGCGTAATACGGCGTGGGGCTTCGGTTTTAATCTCAACTTCTACTTCTGGCCTGTCGTGTACCACATAAACCCAGCGCGGAGCGCCTTCACTCGCTTCTGAATTTACCGTATGGATCGGCAAAACCACGGCCTGAGGCTGATGTTCCTCGGGTGCTGCCGCATCGCTGTTTTCAAGCCGGGTAATGTCGTTTTGCAGCATCTGGCGCAGCGCCTCAATCCCTGCCGCATTACGCAATTCGAGGCGCTGCAATACCTCGCCTATAGCCGCCAGTAACCTTTCACTTCTGTAGAGCGCCGCAAGGTCCACGCGCTGGAGGCTCAGCGTGCGGAACACCTGCTGAAGCCTTTTACTCAGGCCGCTGATTATCTCAATTCTGGCGTGTACCGAAGCGGGCCACATGGCCGACCACTGGTAGCGAACCAGGGCATCCACTATCGCCAGCCCTTCGTTAAAACCGTAAACCCCCGCAAGCTGGGTTCTTGCCAGAGTGAACCAGGCCGCCGTCTGAAGATCGACGCCGTTAGAGTCAAATAAATTAAGCGCCAGGCGTTCAACATAGGCCCAGTTAACATCGGGCCGCGCCGGGTGGGAAAGCTTGCCGAGTTCATCGCGCAGCGCTGCGTAATCCGGCATTGTTCGGGGATCGCCCCCGGTTTTGAGTTGGCGTTCGTATGCCTGGGACATAGTGATATCCATTTCGACTGTAAATGACAAAGTGAGGATTAAATAAACTGGCTGGTTTCGAGATAGTTTTGCTGTTTAAGGTGCCTGAGCATCACCTTGCCCTCCGGCATAAACTCGGTGCCGTAGCGCACCAGCCCAATGCCTTTTAGCTCCGCATCTATGGCGTAGCGGAGTTCGCCGGGGATATTTTGCCCGAGCATCACCACCTTGATGGCCTTAAGCCTCGGCTCGTATTTCAGCAGCACTTCGGACAGCGTCGCCATCAGCTGATGAGCCGTACCCGGCATGCCCTGAAGGATTTTGGTCATATCCGGCAAGCCGTAATCCGGCAGGTGTGCCAGAGTGCCAGCCCGCGCGTTGAGGATGCGCTGCATATTATCCAGCACCGACAGCACCACCTGGTTTTCTTCGCTCACGTTGTGCAATTCAAGGCCGCCGCTGTAGCTGCCGGTCAGCATTTCATACAGCGAAGGGCCATTATGATTATCGGGCATCATTCATCCTTAAGCGGGAGGAGTTTCAGGCCATGGCTTCCTGCCTCAATAACTCTGGCCTTATCCGGGTCGAGCGCTTCGCGGCTCATCACCAGCTTCCAGTTATTTTTTTCCATGTCGGGATGGCGGAAGAACCCAACCACCGCAACAAATTTAGCCTCAGCCTCCATCGGCATATCCAGCGTGGCATCCTCACCCGGTTTTATCACCAGGCTGCGGCTCGCAAGCTGGTCGCCGTCCAGCAGGCTGTCTCCCTCGGCCAATAACTGCTGATACAGCGCTTTATCAAATACCTGGCGATCTTTTAGCTGGTAAATACGCACCACCATAGGTTCGGAAAATGAGCGAATTTCAGTTGGATCGGTGTTAAGCGCCTCACGGGCGGTAAAGTCGAGATGCAGCACTTTGATTTGCTTATAAAATACTGAACTAAATGCCGATTTAGTTCCGTCCGCAACGCTCTGGCCAAGACCACAGCCGGACAAACCGCAGGCAAGCAGCGCCATCAGCATTGATTTAGTCAAATTTGTAGGTAACACGTCGATTTCCTTTTTGCAGTGTTGCCGGTTTAAGGCCGCCGTAGTAGCCAAGCTCCGTGGTAAACGTTCCCGGCACTTCCTCTTCCGGGCAGCCCTCATCGCCCCCCAGAACGCCGTTCATTCCAGGCCAAAAAGGCGCTTCGCCCAGGGGCGGTATGGTTAACAAATGCGTCGCGGCCGTCAGCGTGATCCGCGCCTTAAAACGCCAGCCCAGATAGACGCGCAGCATCACCATAAAGTCCTGATATAGCTGCCCGTCTGGCATCCAGCCTTGAGCCTCGTCCGCAGATCCGGTCTTCAGCTCAATGAGAAGTTGGCTACTGGCGTCCATCACCTCATCGCCGAGGGGGGCGTTGCCGTCCAGCAGAATGTCCTCTTCGCCACTGAATGCCAGAGGGTGTGCAACGGCAACCGGCCTCAGCGAATAAGGGCTAACACAAGCCGTTGTTTCCGGGGCCAGAAGCTGAACCAGGGCCCGCACCCCTTCCTGCGTTTTACCGGGCTGGCGCAGTACGCCAAGCAGCGCGAGAAAACGGGACACCGGCGTGGCAATGTGGTTTGCCGTCCCGGGTATCCCCAGCCCCACCAGCCCCAACAGCGACTGTGAAATAGCATCCGTCCCGCCATTTTCAAAAGTGGCCGGATAGGAGTATTTCCGCCAGATGCGATAAAATTGCGTAAGGATGCGGTGGCTGAAAATATCAAGAAAATCCTGGAGCGCCTCGTGCCCTTCCCTGCGTTGGGTAATATCATCCAGGTAAGCGGTAGGCAGCGGGGAGTCCACGCCGTACAACCCCATGAACGTGGTACGAATAACCGGCGGCTTGTCGGCATTATCCTCATCGTATTCAACCGCTCTTAGCTCACCGGCCGGGAAGCCCATGCCCGGCCAGGGGCTGAATCGCACCGGATCGTTTGCCGGACTACCGCCCCCCAAAGGCGCATTCTCCGGGTGCTGCTTCTCAATGAGCTGGCAAAAACGATAAAAGTTAACCCGCGAAATATCTTTTGCCAGGTCGCGGCTTAACCCGGAATGCGGCGGTTGTGTTTCTCTTCCCATTCCAGGCGCTCTCCGGTTGGTTGCAAAATGATAATCAGGCGATTAAACAGGTAGATATCGGTATACAGGGCAAAAAATCGACTCAGCATTTCACCGAACAAACAGATATCGCCGTGCCCGGCAAAACCTCCGCTGTTGAGGGTCACTTCTATTTGTACGCCGCGTAACAAATGGCCCTGTTCGAAGCGCTCCGTTTCACCGTGGCTGACATCAATAATCGCTTCGAGGCGGCGACGGTTCATTTCACTGTCCGTCCATTCATAAAGAGCCAGCGTGCCGCGCAACACCTCTGCGTTATCCATCATGGAAAGAAAATTACTGCCGAGGTGGCTTAAAATACGCCAGTGAAAGCGATCTCTGTCCGGGGGGTAACAGGGCAGAGTTGGCGCACAAAGATTACGCACGGCAATACTTGCCGAGGTGGTTTTCATCACGCTATCAAGCACCGTACTTTGCAGCGCCCTGCGCGGGAGTTGCCCGTTAGTGCCGGTCAGCGTTAAAGACAGGCTTTCATCTGCCGGCACGGTATGGTTATCAAATGCTTCGCCGCCGAGGATTATCCAGGTATTGTGCAGCCCGGAAGGGCCGCGCCGTATGCGAGTATGGTAATAATATTCGGGCGCTTCGTGCCGCATCATCCCGCCCTTATGGCGGAAGCTGGAAAACGGCACATAGGTGTTTTTCCCCGAAGACAGGACCGAGTCAACCGAATAGATCTCGGTGTGCCCGTCCTGAACACGCATTGGGCGCAGAAGGTATTCCGTTTGCAAAGCGTTAATGGTCAGTGGGTCCGATTCCAGCAAAAATAAGTTAACCACCGGCACGCAGTTCAGCCGTAAATGCTTCTCGGTGAAACTAAAGTCATGCTCCCAGCGCTCAGAAAGCACGACCTCAATTTCAAACCAGGGTAATTGAGGAGGAAAATCAATGCTATCCAGTCCATGAAGACCGGCGAACATGAATTTTTCACGAAAGGTAAAATACTCCAGCAGCAGCTGGTAGCCGCTAAAGCTGGCACTTCCTTTTGGCCATAAGCCGCTCTCCTCGTCAAAACCTGAAGCCGTGAAATATCCCGCAAGAGGCCGACGCTCTGCTTCTCCGGCCAGACGTATCCACATGCGTTCAACATTCAAAGTAAAGGTTTCGTGCATCGCGCATGCCAGCGGCGCATCGGCGTTGAAATACAACGGCAGGCAGCTAAGATCGATGCGGCCCCAGTCCGCAAGGCTGCTGCACTGAAAGCGCATGTTAATCACCGACCGCCCCTCTGAGTCGGTCGTCAGATTGGCGTTTTCCAGCGACAGCGGCTGGAGGTTTATCTCCTGCGTGGTGCTATAACGGCAGCGGGTATTCTTCTCGCCGATGGGCCGGGAAAGAACCTCAAAGCCCTTTTCGATGCGCATCTTCTCTTTCATTTCCCGCCAGTCGGGCGTGAACTCCACAATCGACATAGAAGGAATGGTGCGTAGATAGTGTGGCCACAGCAGGCTGACCAGCCCCTCCGTCAGCTCGGGAATATCGTCGTCAAGCTTCTCGCGCAGCCGCCCCATAAGAAAGGCAAATCCCTCAAATAGCCGCTCCACATACGGGTCCCGCGCACCAGCTTTATCGAGGTTTAGCATTGCGGCACGTTCAGGGTGAGCGCGGGCGAACTCCTCCCCGGCTTCCAGCAGATAGCGCATTTCAGCGTCGTAATAACGCAGAGTTAAATCGTCCATAAATTTATATTCTGTTTGTTCGGTAGGTTAGCCGCACAATACTGCGGCGCGAGCGGGATCGAGAGACAGCAGCCCGGCAAGTAAAGTATCCATCTCTGGCTGGAGGCGGATTTTATCCGTCTCGCTACGTGCCGCCTTCATACGCAGCAGCTTCAGGCGGCGCGCCCTCACTTCAAACAGCAAATCTGGCGTCCATTGTTGCAGGGTTATCTGCCGGGCGGCGGCATCCAGCTCCCCGAGCAGATGCAGCGCCATCTCGTTTTTACCGTATTGTTCGGCGACCCGCGCCATAAGCAAACGCATCAGCCAGCGGTCACGCGGGGTTGCCATGCCCGGCCGATTTTGCAGCCAGTTGAGAGCAGACTCGATACCTTCCCCATCGGCTTTTGCCAGCACTTCCGGCTCAAGAGCGAGGATGTCATCCTGTGTTGCAGGAGCCGTACTAAGCGATTCGCTCTGCCAGCTGCCGGGCTCGGCGATGATCTTTTCACCTATCCAGCTAAGCGTCACTTCATCGGCAAACGGCGTGCCATCGTCAAAAGCAAGAGACTCCAGGCCCGGCAGACGGGCAAGCAGCCCTTTAAGGTCATGGCACAGGATATCTGCCCGGCAGCTATCGGAGTCCATCTTCAGCAGCGCCTGCCACGCATACCATTGCACGTCCAGCCAGAGGTGATTTACCCCACGCACAAACAGGCTGTCGGTTTGTTCAAGCAGCTCCAGCCAGCTTTGCTGCAGGTATAAACGCTTAAGCCGGGCGCGATGATCGGGCTTGGGTGCCAGCAACCGGGTACGGCTGTTAGCATCAAGCGGAGGAAGCTGTGTCAGCGTATCCCAGCGCACGCTTTTGATAAGGTGATGCCCGGCAAGCCAGCCGCCGGGCTGGTTACGGAGGTATTGAGCCAGCACTTTTGCCTGGTCAAGAAGATCGCGCCCGGACGCCACATCGGTCATGCCCGGGACTGCCGCGCCGCCGGGAGTTGACGCCGGAAGTGCATCTTCGTCCCGGCTGGTTTGCGGCACTATGCTCTGCGCGCCACCGCTTTGCGCCAGCCGGTTTTCGAGCGCCTGATATAAAGGATTGAGTTCAGGAAGCGCCTCTTCACTCCCTTGCTGCAAAATCTGCTCCGAGAGGAGCAATGCTCCCACCACGCGCTGCATCACGGCAACGTCCACTTCCGGGTACAGCGACAGGCTGTCCAGCATTCTGCTGCTGCCCAGCCACTGGAGAGCAGCTCTTCTACTGCGGTCGCGGAGCGGATGCAGCCTGGAGCCAAAATGCTTAAGCATTCCGGCCAGCAGCTCCAGCCCCTCAGCCAGACCGGTTTCGCCGTCCTGATGCAGGCGAGCCCACACGTAAAAAGTGACGACACGTAAATCCTTGCTGACGCCGGTCAGCAGCTTTTCAGTCAGAGAGCAAATCAGGCCGGTATCAATCCCCGAAAGCTGGTTAACTTCTTCACGAATGCGCTGAAAATCGTCGTCATAGCCGGGATCTTCCCCCACTGGATTGTCGTCGCTCAGCGGCTGAAGCCAGTTATCCCACAGCTGAAGACGCGTAAGAGATTGTTGGATCAGCTTATTTTCATCAGCCCCGCAGGCTAAAACTAAATTGTGTAGAGAGGCCATTAATTCACTCCATCCATGGGTATAGCATCGCCTTCATCGGCAAATTGCCCCAACACGCCAGGCTCCACGCTAAATATTTGCGCTGGCAGGGTAAAATTACGCAATGACAGCAGTTCCAGCGGGCCATTCCCCAACTGTGTGCGCAGCACCCACTGTAACGTTCGGCCATCTGGCGCGGTGAAGTTCATCATCCAGTGACTGCTGTCCAGCCGCTGCCGCTTGCTTTGCTCAAGCCAGCGAATAAAGCCCCATGTCCCCACATAGTCGCCAAACAGGCGGGCGCCGCTCCCGGTTGTAGTCCAGGTCAATAGCGTGCCGGGTTTATAGGTTTCACCCGGCCAGCGGAAGCTTTGCCAGTCAGCCATCTGGTTAAAATAATGCAGTTTTTGCCCATCAATGGTGAGCTGCGTTTCCACCACCTGCGGCACGGGGCGCGCCTGTAGCTCAAAACCGATCCCCTGCCCGCCGTCGGCGAAGAGAACGTCCGACAACTGGCTGAGCTGATTGACCGCCTTGAGGAACGCAGGATTAAAGGTCAGCCCCTGGCTATGAGCATTATCCGGAACCCACCGGCTGCCTTCTTTATGCAGCACGCCGTTGAGTTCGGTGGCGAGAAAACGATCGATGCGGCCCGTGTCTTTGCGGATAAACTCGGCCAGCATCGGCAAAGATGCATCGCTTTTGCTTGCCGCGAACGGAAAACGCCCGTCAAATGCCGTATGCCAGTTTGCCACTACGGCCCGGTTCCAGCGCTCGTTGAGGCTGGCCGCCGAGGGCTGCAACACGGTTTCCCAGGCCTGATTCAGAGGCTGGACAAACAACGTGTTGCCAAAACCACTCCACTCTTCCCCAAGGCTTGCGGCCACCAGGCTGCCGTACTGCTGAGTGTCGGTCAAATCGACACTTTTTCCCTGAAACACGGTTTGCGCCAGAGTCTGCATCATTTCCTGCGGGTCCGACGCGCTGGCGATCTGTTGCAGGCGCAGACGCACGCGGGTAATGCGGGTCAGGTATGTTTGCAGGCTCAGCGAACTGTCCGCCGATATCGCATCGTTGTTTTTATTTTTTCCCATAAGCTGAAGCAGCGGCCCAAAGCTTTCGTCCAGCGGGCCTTGTGGCCCCAAAGCGCTCTGGTCGATGGCCGGTTTATCTTTGCTGTTGATTAAGTCCTTAGCCGATTTGATTATCGAGTCTGACAAACCTTCACTTTTCTGCCCGGCCTGCCCCTGCCGCGCCAGGGTATTCATCAGCGCAATCAGCGGCGACTGGCGAACATCGCTCATCAACGTCAGTTGATCGGTGACATCCGCGATATTATTTGCCGGGTTAAGCCGCAGGCTATTGAGGAAGTTGAGCCAGCTGCCGGCGAAGTCGGTGAAATAACGCTGGGTTAGCCGCTCCCGAAGCGCTTCCGGAGCCAGGTCAGCGGAAACCGCCTTACGGCTGTCGCTCAGCACCCAGTCAATTTCATCCCGGCGGGTATTAGCAGCCTTATCAATGGCCTGCTTAACACCGCCTTCCCATGCCTCACGGGTGAACATGCCCGGCACGCTCTCGTCGGTCGAGAACAGACGGCGCGCGTCCGTGCCCGGGGTCATATCCTCAAGCGAAACATCGGCAAAATTACGGCGCACCGATTTGAGCATGTTTTCATACAGCGTGCTTTCGGCATTACGGCGGCCAATTTGCTGCAATAGCACCTGGCGACTTTGGTTAACCAGGGCGGCGTTCGGGGTGATTTTCCACTGCGGCTGGTGCGGCAGCTCAGAGATATAAAATGCCCAGAGGTCGGGCGACAAACTCTGCCATAAACCTTTGGAGACGCCGTTCAGCTCAGGCTGTACGGCCTTCATGGTTTGAGCATAAAATGCGCCGTCCGCTTTGTCCGGCCGCGCCATCATCAGCCAGGCTTTTAGCTGGTCGTAACCCGGTTTCGCAAGCTGGGCGCGCTGGTCGCTATTCGGGGCAGAATTGACCAATGCGCCAAGCTTACCGGCCAGGGCAGCATTGGCCGGGTCGCGAATCAGCCGATTGTTAACCACGCCATACCAGGGCAGCATCGCGCCAAGCAGCTGCTGGCTGTGATCCAGCCCAAAACGCTGATACCACGGGGAACCATGCAGTAGATGGTTCTGCAGGCTGCCCGCGTCGTTGCGCAGACTGTGGAGGGAAGTCAACTGAGCGTCAGAAACAGCAGGGTGTTCCACCAAATCCCGGGCTTTGCTTGCCACGGTAGATATTTGCTGCCAGTTCAGGGCGAAGGAGATAAGCAGCCCCGCGCCCCATATCCCGATAACGCCCATCACCCCCCAGGCAAGCATTCGCTCCCACGCAAAACCAACACGGCGCCCGCGCACGCGGCCACAATCGTCAATAATGGCCTGCCAGGTAGCGGGGAGTGCCAGCGTATTTTTACGGCCAGCGGCCAGCGGCGTCGCCGCGCTTTCCCCTGCTCCCTCGCTATTCTCCAGGCTAAAGGCCAAACCTCGTAGGGGAATGCGCTGCTGGCTGGCATACAGCCAGGGTGCCAGTTGCTGCCCCCAGAGGGAGATGCCTCCGTTCTTAAGATGTTGAGCTAGCCGCAGCAAAAAGTCATGGCCGTTATTCTCCACAACCTGACTCATGCCTCTGCTGCTAAGCTCCGGCAGTAAATTTTCCAGCTGGTGAGCAATATCATCCGGCGTGGCGCGCGGCGGGAAGGCAACGCCAACCGCCTGTTCGGTTCGGCCACTTTGAGACCAGCCGCTGGCACATAGCTGCCACAGCCAAACCGGCGGCTGGTAGCGCAGCAGCTCGCCAATCTTCTCCAGCCCGCGCAGGTCATCATCACTCTGCCCCGGATCGAGACTAAGCCCCTGACCAATAACCCGGACAATCCCGTCCAGCGGGCGGCCACGGCGTAGCTTGCGTAGTGAAGCATATTTTTCGGCATTAATTTCCGCAGACAGGCTGCCGCCGTAGATCAGAACGGTACGGTGACCTTCCAGCCACTGGTTTTCCTCTAGCCCCGGAAGCAGTTGATTAATGGCCGCCTGGTCACCGGTGACCAACAGCAGGCGGACTTTGCTGCGCCAGAAAAAACTGTAGCGGTCACGCATAGCCCGGCTAATGCGTCCTGTCAGCGTCATTTGCCCGGCTTGTTTATCTCGCTGGGTTTGCTTTATGCCCTCTTTAGAGGCGCGCTTTATTTGGTTGCGCACCCAAAGCTGCCAGCCGGCAAAAACCAGCGCGGCGACACAAAAAGCCATGGCCCAAACTATGCCGCAAATAATCAGGATAGGCAGAATTTGCGACCACTCGGTGGAGGCTTCCGTTGCGAAAAACCAATAAATAATGCCACCCAATAAAACAGCCAGCGTCATTGCGGCAGCCGCTATAAACGTTGTCGACGCCACGGTGATACTGTCCGGGTGTTTTTTGTCCTTATCCATGGGGCTTGACGATTCCAAGTGCGAGTGAGTGTTGAGGGTCGGTGGCTATCCAGCCGCAAGGCTCCTGCCGGGTACGGGCAAATAACGCAGCAAGGGAGATGACGACCAGGGCCTCCATTTCCCCCAGATCTCCCCAATAGGTGTCCTGCAGGTATTGATTGAGACTCCAGCCGCAGCTGTCCAGTTCAGGCCGTTCGGGCTGGGTAAAGAGAATGCATTGCTCCGGAGTCTTGTCGCTCTCGCTTTGTTCCTGTGCCCGCTGGCAAACCTGCAAAAGGGATTCAGAAGACGCAGCCTCGAAAGTTTCCCCACGGGTCAGCAGGACGGGGGCTTCAGCGCTAACCAGCCAGAGTGCTGCCGACTCCCCGACAGGGCGTGGCATTCCGGCAACCGCGGGGACAGACAGACACCCGGCAACCAGTATTAGCGAACCGGGTTCTGCTTCACTGAAAAAACCGGCAAGTTCAGCCAGGGTTTCTTCGCCTTTCCAGGCTTTTGGCTCAGCAGGCAGCGTAACCTGCGGAAGACTCGTCTTCATCTGCGCTAAAAAATCGCCCCACGCGGCACGGCTTCCGGCCCAGTAACATCTTGCGGGAAGGCAGGTGTCTGGTATCTCGCCCTCCTGCACCCACTGCAAAGCCAGCATTTTCGCAAGCTGCTTTTCACGCTCGGCCAGCGCCGGAGAAAAAGTGCGGGCAACCCGCAATGCGTCAATAGCGCCCTCCTTTCGTGGCTCCGGGGGCAAACTCTCGCGGCGCAACACACGCAACCATTCCGACTCCCGGCTTCCGGCAGGCCCAATCAGGATAATCGTCTGCAAACCGAACGGCTGCCGGTGCCCGGCCCACCACGCCTGTTGTGCCTTTTCCACCCCCTGGTGCCAGGTTCTGGCGTTTAATACCGCGCCCCGGTAATACCCCAGGCGAAAAAGCCACAGCGTCCCGATAACGGCACAACCCGCCAGCATCACCGCAACCAGGGTGCCGCCGCTGGCCCCCGATTGATGAACCAATGCGGCGCAAATACCTGCCGCCAGCGCCGCCGCAAAAGCCGCAACAAGCCAGCGCTTTGCCACCGGCGGCCGTGCAACCCGGTAAGGCGGGAACAAGGGAGGCGCTCTCACGTTTCAATACCAAAATCGGGAAATGAACTCACCAGCGTGCAGCCGCAGCGGCACTTATGCCCGTGAAGCGCAACCGGCTGGCCGTCGACTTCGGTAAGCGAGCTGCCTTCCGCGATAGTCGTCATGCCGTGTTTATTACATTTAACGGCATCGCCCTTAGCGGCAATACCTTTGCCAAAACAGAGATAGTGGCCGCCCAATACCCGGCCGCCATGCTCCTTCAGGGTGTCACCCTGACGAATAATGTTTTTCATATGACGTCTTCCCTGAGTCAGGAAATGAGCGTTGAAGCGGCTTCTTTCGCCCACTCTGAATGGATGATGGATTTTGCGAAGGCGAGGCGTTGCTCCTGCACGGCGGCCGTTTGCTCGGCGACCACAACGCCTGGCTGGGGAGTAAAGGCTTTGAGTTTTGCGGCATCCGGGCTCATGGCAATCGGCAGCCCGGTGAGCAAGTCAAGAGCCTCAGACTCCAGCGAGAATATACCGGCCGTTCCCGCCAGGCCTGCCAGCTTCGCGGTTGTGCCCTTCTGCCTGAAGCTGAAGATAACCCCGCCAACCAGCGTTGCGGCCCCAACGACATTCCCGGCGATGGCCAGCGGAGACAGAGATTTACTGCATTCGCGGCCAAAATAGATCATCCGATAGCGAAAATAGCCGCTCCATAGCTCTCTCCCCTCAAGGGCATAGTGCATAAACCAGGCTCGGGAATCATGAACCTGATCGTCAAACAGCGCCCTGACAAGCCCTCCAGGCTGGTCCGCATTACTTTCCTCCCCCAGCAGTGGAAACAGTACCCGGACTTTATCTTCACCTTCGCGTTTCATTGTTGCGAAGTCCTGCCGCTCGTCATCAGAATTCATCATAAAGATTGCGTTGCGTGGAATAACGTCCAGTACCAGTTGAGGGAGGCTTTGCACGCTGCGGAACTCGCCCCGATAGTCTTCACCAAACTCCTGCGCGGCCTGCTGAAGCTGGGTTTTAGAGACTTCAGGGTCGAAATCTTTTATTCCCGGCTCCAGCACCAGATCTTTTATTTTTTCCGGAGGCGTATTGTCGAGCATATTTTTTCGCCTGGCTCTCACCGCGCCCTGTTCAAGTTCCCTTCTCACCTCGGCCTCTTTAAGCACACCCGACACACCATGCTTTTCTGACGCATCCTTGTAAAAGTGAGTGCCCAGCATCGTCCCGCGAGCATAGCGGTTAATGCGCCAGGCCGTTATCCAGGCCAACTGATTCTGGACCGCTTTTTCCAGGCTAACGGTGGCCCGGGGCGCCTCATATTTAGCCGCCTGCTCATCGGTGACGGGTTCCTTCGATAAGGGCTGGTTAAGGGTTAACTCTCGCCAGGCATTAAAACGGTTAATTAAAATCTCGGAAATATAAAATTCGGAGGCTAAATCAAATGGCATTACCCTCCATTTATTCGATACTAAATTTGGAGGTAGTGCTTGCTTCATAACTTTTAGTGGAGCGCCAGATTTAAACGCTAGTGAATAGAGATCTTGTAATATGATTTGAGATAATAAGTATCCATCGTTTTTCCCATTAGCTTTTCCTTGATCTCCAGGCGGATAGCCTCCCCCAATATCCGAATGCATTCCCGGGTAAATCACCTCCACGCTATTAGCCGGGTATTTCCCGTTCGAGCGTCGAATAGAATCAAGCGGGAAGCAGAGCCGCTGCTCGTGGGCAGAAACCAGGTGTACGCAGTCTTTAATAAATCCGCCGTAGGTTTTCTCATCAGGTAGTTCCTGAGTATCGTCCGCCCAAGACATATGCCCCTCGGCAAGGGGGAGTATATGCGCAGCACCGACGGAGGCCACGGTATCCAGCAGCCCCAGAAACTCCACGCTTAGCGGGATCTTCAGGTTACCCACCGCCAGGCACTGGTCGGGTTTTTGTTTGCCCTTCTCGGGTTTCGGCAGTAGCTCGCTTAGCCAGCGAACGAAGGTTCTTGCCGCCGCCGCCCCGCGGGAAAACCCGTAAATATAAAGCTTAACCCCCAGCAGTTTGGGCTGGCCTGGGTTTGGCGGCTGTAGCGCAGTCCCCAGCTCCTTCTCCAGTTTTTTTAGCTGGGAAGAAAATTCCTCGTAGCGATTATGGCTGCCGGTTAGCCCAAATGAGGCCATAGAGGTCGCCATATTCTTTAGCGCATCACGTGTTTCTCCATCTGATAGCTTACTGCTATCGGTATTGCTCTTGGACAAGGAACGTTTGAGGGCATCGATAATTCGCAGTAGCCCCCAGTTAATGCGATCTTCCCCCCGGTCCGCAAAGGCCAGCCCCCTAAGGGAATAGTCCAGGTCGTTAATTTCCGGGAAAGGCGTACCAACCCCGGGAATATAGTATTTAAAATAGCTTCCTTTCAGAGAGGAGTCCGAATCAAACAGCCCGCCGGTGTTGCTTACCCCCCCTGCCGTACCGTTACCGATGCTGGCCCTGAATAACCGGGCAATATTGGTCGGGTGCTTAGGGTTTGAAAGATAAAAGTCGTTATTCAGATTATTGCCGGTACCGTCAAAAAACAGGCTGATATGCAGAGTCTTGCAGCAGGGTAGCTCCACCACCCTGTCCGCCGCCTCACAAAGCGAATCTCGGTACTCCCGCTCCATACTTGCCTGCTTTTTGCAGTTCGCTCCTATCAGCGCGGCGCGCGACGGCAACCTTCCCTGAGCCGGGAAAGGCGGCGGGTACCAGGCCAGATCTGTCGTTACCTTGGGCATACCTTCGGCTCCTTCATCTCAAGCGGCAGTTTAATTGGGTAAGATGGGCTACCGTAGGTAAAGCAGCTGGTAGTCACTTTTACTTCGTCACAGGGTAAAAAATGAACGGTGATACCACAGGTTTTCTGCCCGGTGTAGTCAGGGACAGGCACTGTTTTACTATGTTGCCTATTATCCGCCTTCATTTTTTTTTCCCATGCCAGATATTTGGCATCATCTCCAAACCCAGGAAATCCATCCGTGTCTGCTCGCCCAGTCTCCCAGTCAACTCTCACCGTCATACCCGGCTTCCAGACGGCAGGCACCCCGTAGCAGCAGCCCCCGCCTCCGCCGTCGAACGGCCCGATAATATCGATCCCCGACTGGCCGTTAACGCTGAAGTTGTTGATGGCCCATTTGGTATGGTTTATCGCTTCTAAGGTTCCGCCACCGCCGCCGCTTTGTGTCTCCGCATGCGGCTGGCTGCAGCCGCCAAGTAACGCGATACTCAGTACTATGCCGTAGCATTGTCTCTTCATTACCTTCTTCCTTTTGTTGTGCTGTCCGGTATCTGGAAAATCCTTTAACCCTGCCCGCAGCCGCAGGCACGGTTAAATAATCTGGCTGACTTATTCAGCTATTGCCGGAAAAGGTGGCGGGTACCAGGCCAGATCTGTCGTTATCTCGGGCATACCTTCGGCTCCTTCATCTCAAGCGGCAGTTTGATTGGGTAAGATGGGCTACCGTAGGTAAAGCAGCTGGTAGTCACTTTTACTTCGTCGCAGGGCAGGAAGTGAACGGTAATACCGCAGGTTTTCTGTCCGGTATAGTCAGGTACTGGCACGGTTTTGCTGTGCTGACGACGTTGCGCCTTTATCTTTTTTGCCCATTCCAGAAATTTTTTTTCATCTGCATAACCTGGGAAATCATCAGACGAACCTTGCCCAGTTTCCCAGTCAACCCGCACCGTCATACCCGGATTCCAGACGGCAGGCACCCCGTAGCAGCAGCCTCCGCCCCCGCCGTCGAATGGCCCGATAGCATCAATTCCTGACTGGCCGTTAACGCTGAAGTTGTTGATGGCCCATTTGGTATGGTTTATCGCTTTGATTGTTCCCCCACCGCCGCCGCTTTGTGTCTCCGCATGCGGCTGGCTGCAGCCGCCAAGTAACGCGATGCTCAGTACTATGCCGTAGCATTGTCTCTTCATTACCTTCTTCCTTTTGTTGTGCTGTCCGGTATCTGGAAAATCATTTAGCCCTGCCCGCAGCCGCAGGCACGGTTAAATAATCTGGCGGCCTTATTCAGCTATTGCCGGGAAAGGCGGCGGGTACCAGGCCAGATCTGTCGTTACCTTGGGCATACCTTCGGCTCCTTCATCTCAAGCGGTAATTTGATTGGGTAGTTTTTATTGGTCGGCGACCAGCAGCTGGTGGTCACTTTTACTTCATCGCAGGGCAAAAAATGAACGGTAATGCCGCACACTTCCTCTCCGGTATAGTCGGGTAGAGGTACGGTCTTACTATGTTGTCTATTATCCGCCTTCATTTTTTTTTCCCATGCCAGATATTTGGCATCATCTCCAAACCCAGGAAATCCATCCGTGTCTGCTCGCCCAGTCTCCCAGTCAATCCGCACCTTCATACCCGGCTTCCAGACGGCAGGCACCCCGTAGCAGCAGCCCCCGCCTCCGCCGTCGAACGGCCCGATAATATCGATTCCTGACTGGCCGTTAACGCTGAAGTTGTTGATGGCCCATTTGGTATGGTTTATCGCTTTGATTGTTCCCCCACCGCCGCCGCTTTGTGTCTCCGCATGCGGCTGGCTGCAGCCGCCAAGTAACGCGATGCTCAGTACTATGCCGTAGCATTGTCTCTTCATTATCCTCTTCCTTTTGTTGTGCTGTCCGGTATCTGGAAAATCCTTTAACCCTGCCCGCAGCCGCAGGCACGGTTAAATAATCTGGCTGACTTATTCAGCTATTGCCGGGAAAGGCGGCGGGTACCAGGCCAGATCTGTCGTTACCTTGGGCATACCTTCGGCTCCTTCATCTCAAGCGGCAGTTTGATTGGGTAGTTTGCATTGGTCGGCGACCAGCAGCTGGTGGTCACTTTCACTTCATCGCAGGGTAAAAAATGAACGGTAATGCCGCAGGTTTCTTTCCCGGAGTAGTCTGGTAATGGGACAATTGCACTATGTGTTTTTTTTTGCATGTCCATTTTTCTTTGCCACTTGAGATATTTTTCCCACTGTTCATATCCGGGGAATCCTTCTGTCCCTCCTAATCCAGTTTCCCAATCTATTTTTACCGTCATACCCGGTTTCCAGACAGCAGGTACCCCGTAGCAGCAGCCTCCGCCTCCGCCGTCGAATGGCCCGATAGCATCAATTCCCGACTGGCCGTTAACGCTGAAGTTGTTGATGGCCCATTTGGTATGGTTTATCGCTTTGATTGTTCCCCCACCGCCGCCGCTTTGTGTCTCCGCATGCGGCTGGCTGCAGCCGCCAAGTAACGCGATGCTCAGTACTATGCCGTAGCATTGTCTCTTCATTATCCTCTTCCTTTTGTTGTGCTGTCCGGTATCTGGAAAATCCTTTAACCCTGCCCGCAGCCGCAGGCACGGTTAAATAATCTGGCGGCCTTATTCAGCTATTGCCGGGAAAGGCGGCGGGTACCAGGCCAGATCTGTCGTTATCTCGGGCATACCTTCGGCTCCTTCATCTCAAGCGGCAGTTTAATTGGGTAAGATGGGCTACCGTAGGTAAAGCAGCTGGTAGTCACTTTCACTTCGTCGCACGGCAGGAAGTGAACGGTGATACCACAGGTTTTCTGCCCGGTATAATCTGGAACAGGAACCGTTTTTCTGTGCTGCCTGTTGTTTGCGCTCATTTTTTTTTCCCAGGCTTTATATTTTTCATAGTCTGCAAACCCCGGGAATCCGGCAGTTGACGCCTCTCCACTCTCCCAGTCAATCCGCACCGTCATACCCTGTTTCCAGACGCCAGGTACCCCGTAGCAGCAGCCCCCGCCGCCTCCGTCGAATGGCCCGATAGCATCGATGCCCGACTGGCCGTTAACGCTGAAGTTGTTGATGGCCCATTTGGTATGGTTTATCGCTTCTATGGTTCCGCCGCCGCTTTGTGTCTCCGCATGCGGCTGGCTGCAGCCGCCAAGTAACGCGATGCTCAGTACTATGCCGTAGCATTGTCTCTTCATTACCCTCTTCCTTTTGTTGTGCTGTCCGGTATCTGGAAAATCATTTAGCCCTGCCCGCAGCCGCAGGCACGGTTAAATAATCTGGCTGACTTATTCAGGCTATTGCAGGGAAAGGCGGCGGGTACCAGGCCAGATCTGTCGTTACCTTGGGCATACCTTCGGCTCCTTCATCTCAAGCGGTAATTTGATTGGGTAGTTTTTATTGGTCGGCGACCAGCAGCTGGTGGTCACTTTCACCTCATCACAGGGTAAAAAGTGAACGGTAATACCGCATACTTCCTGTCCCGTATAATCAGGTAATGACACGGTTTTGCTATGTTGCCTGTTATTAGCGCTCATTTTCTTTTCCCAGGCTTTATATTTTTCACGATCGGCAAAGCCAGGGAATCCGGCAGTTGACGCCTCTCCACTTTCCCAATCTATTTTTACCGTCATACCCGGCTTCCAGACGGCAGGCACCCCGTAGCAGCAGCCCCCGCCTCCGCCGTCGAATGGCCCGATAGCATCAATTCCCGACTGGCCGTTAACGCTGAAGTTGTTGATGGCCCATTTGGTATGGTTTATCGCTTTGATTGTTCCGCCCCCGCCGCCGCTTTGTGTCTCCGCATGCGGCTGGCTGCAGGCAGTAAGAGAGCAAATGCCAAGCACTGCGCTAATGATTTTTATATTCTTTACCATTACCTTACTCTCCGCTGCGGTATTCAATGAGTGCCGATACAAACAGCGTCAACAGGTAAAGTTAGGGTGTCGACAACGGCAGAAAAAGGGACATCAATCCAGAGGATCCAGGCCCAGTGGCCCAGGTTTACCATCCTTTCAGTTCCCTGATAATATTCCCGGTAACAGCCTTCCGAATGGGTGGCTATAGAACCGCACCCGCTCAAAAAAAATACCGCCGCCAGTACAATAATGTTTTTCATCAATGAATAACCTCTTCCTTTTGGTGTTTACAAAGGTGTTCCATAACCCAGGTGTCTCGTTCCTCCTCAAAGAGGATCCTTTTTTTAGTTGCCGTCTGCATCGCGTTAAAACATGCTGAAAATGCCGCCTCTTTGGTTGCAAAGATATGAGCAGGCAAACTCTGAGTACTTAAAAAATTCTCGGCATCGCACAGGCACATAAACGCTTCGAACTGAGCGTCGCTAAAATCGATTTTCTGACATGTTTCCTTAGACGTGACTGCGCCATTTCCCTCAAGCATCGCGGGCCGCCGGTCCCTGTCCATCCAACTCCAGAAAAGAGCCGGCCGTTTAAGCTGCGCTTTCCCCGCCTCATCAAGAATATCGGTAAATAATTCAGGGAAAACACGCGTATCCCAGAAGCGGAACACTCCGGGTCGCCCTTCATGGCTGGCGTCTATACACCGCCTTAGCCAGTCTGCAAGGTCGGAAAACGGCCAGCAGGAAACCACCACAAGCAGGGGAGCCTTGAGCGAAACCTCCCGTGCAAGCTCATACAGCCAAAGAACCTGCTGCTGGTCAGCAAGATCGATGCGAATTAATAACGGTGCCTGCTCCCTGTAGATATCTTCAGGCAACCCTTCATAGAGGGAACACCATGTTATCTCTGGGGAAAACCCGGATAATGCCGGGATAACGGAGATCTCGCATTGATCAACGATGATGTCGATATACCCCTGGTCAAATTGCCTGCAGGTATGCTGAATTTTATCCAGCCAGATTTTCGTGCTGTCCATCAGTTAGCCCTCCCTTGTGACAAACCCCTGAGCGCGCTCCTGCGCTCGCTTCAGGCACTCTTTGCAAACAGACGATGGCAGCTCGGGGAGCGGAAATTCCTCGCTCGCCGGTGCCTCCATTTTGTGCTGCCCCTTGAAACTAAGAAGACCAGGGCCATGAATTTCCACCTCTCCTCCCGGAGCCAGGCGGATATACGCGCCGCCACAGCCCAGGGTGATGCCATTTTTTGCAGTAAGCTGCAAATGCCCCTGGGTAGATTGCACAACAACGTCTTTCAGAGAGGTCAGGGAGAGAGTATCGGCATGTGACTCAATGGCCAGAGGCCCCTTGCCTGAAACCAGCCGCATTCCCATTTGCTGCGCAAGAAGAGAAATTTCTTTACTTGAAACAACAGAATGCCGCTGAGCGGTAGTAATATTGACTTCGCCCAGACTTTGGAGGCTTAGCCCTTTACCGCTGTGTAACAGCGTTGACTGCGGCGTAACCGCAGCTATGCCATCTGGCGCGCTCATTAACAGCGCCGCCGACTTCAGGTCAGTTGCCCCTTCAACCAAAGCCTGAAGAGGCCCTTTATCGGGCACCACATTGTTATGCGACTGGGCAATGCTTCCCCATTCCGTTAGTTGATTGAGCGCACCTTTGAGCAGGCTAATAGCCGCCCCCATTTCCAGCGCTTCCCCCTGCGCTTTTTCCTGCCCGTCCGCGCTGATGAACATGCCGTTGCGGGCGCGGATGGCCCCCCAGCTGTCGGTTCTTAGCTCGAAGCCCTCGCCGCGCTTTTGTTTCTCGCTGTCGACAAGGTAGCCGAGGTTTAGCTGGCTCTTACCCCCGTATTCGGTCGAAACCTTAATGTGCTCCTGGCCGCGGTTATCATCGAGGCGGATTTTGTTATTGGACGGGGTGCGCAGCACGTTGCGCTTATAGTTACGAATGGTGACATGGTCGCCGTGCGCCGAGTCGTGCAGCACGCCGGTGATGTATGGCCTGTCCGGGTTGCCGTCTTCAAACCCAATCGCCACCTCTGTGCCCGCCAGCAGCGGCAGATGCAGGCCGTAAGTGTCTCCGGCATACGGCCGGGACTGGCGTACCCACAGGCTTTCAAACCCGGTTTCCCAGTTGTCGCGGTCAAACAACATGTTGACGCGGTAGCGGCCCTCTTTGTCGATATGGCCATAGGTATCATTTTCGGTGGTGCTGGTGACGCGAGCGGGCAGCGTGCCCGCCATCACCGGTCGCCTGCCCGGCTGAGGGCGAAAGCCGTAGTCACCGTCGGCCGGAATAGCGCTGAAATGAACGTCAAAATCGCTGTCGCGCCGGGCGTGGCTGCTCATTCCGGTGATAACCACACCTTTAGCAAATACCTCCGTCACTTCATCCCCACCGCTGACTGCCAGCACCGCGCCAGGAGAGAGCGTCGGGCAGCTGGTTATCCCTGCCAGCTTCGTCTGTCCGTTGAGGTAGCGTTCATGCCGCAGCCTGGCGTAAAACGCCCCCGACTCCGGAGCGGGGTTACGTTCCTGCGGGCTGCCCGGTGTCAGATAGTTGTCGGCATAATGGTAGGCGTCTCCGTAGGTTGTGCTGTCATCCCGGGTGGCATCCACCTGCACATTCATATCTTCGGTCGCCAGACGGTAGTTATAGTCCCGGGTGCTGACCTGCTTCTCGACCACATGGTAATGGCTCTCCATCCCCCACACCGAGTCCACGCCTTTAGCATGTTGCCCCGAAGGCGGAACGGACGGCAGCGCCAGGCTCTTCTCGTAACCCTGCTGGCTGTCGTAAAACTCAACCACATCAATATTAAGGCGGGTATCCGCGGTAAAGCGGAACCAGATACCCACCTCTCCCAGAAGGCGGGTGATGAAGTGCAGGTCATCCTCGCCGTACTGCATCACCTGCTCCCGCCGCGGGTACTCTCTGCTGAGAGAAAACAGAAAGTCCTGCCCCTGCATGCCGTGCCGCTCGCGGAGGATTTTCTCCACTATCTGCGGCACGGAAGCATCCTGGTAGATGGCGTTCTGGTGCGAGCGGCTGAGCAGCGCCAGGCGTGGCTGGAGCGTGAGCGCATAGTGCGTTTGATCTTCTGAGGTGGCAAAACGCTCGAAAGCGGTTACCACACCCTGAACCACTCTTACGGGCTGCTGGATTTTAATGCCCGCCCCCTGATCAACCGGGGCCTGCAGCGTCAGAGAAGCGGTTTTCATCAGCATCGCTTCCCGGCTGATGGCGTGATCCGGGCTGGTAAACTCTATACGGTAGCCGAACGGCAGGCTCAGGGCTTCCCGGCCTTCAAACGCCAGCACGTCAAGAGAACCGTCGTAATCACGCACCGCAAGCAGGTGGTGGCTATGGCTGAACATCACTAAGGGATGGGTACTCATACGCTTTCATCCTCCGAAGGATCGAACTCCAGCACAATGCCCTGTTCTTCATCCCAGCCGAGCGCCAGTGATTTTGGTTTTTGTTTTGCCGCCATCCAGGTGAGCAGCTGCTGGCTAAGTACCGGCAGGATTTGCTGATTAAGCAGGCTGTCTACGTTGCGCGCTCCGGTGTCCGGCAGCAGGCAGGCGTCGGTCAGGGCGCCATACAGGCTCTCTTCAATATGGGTTGCCAGACCGTAATGGCGGTTCAGGCGTTTGCTAACCTGCGCCAGCTTCATTTCGACTATGGTGCGCATCGCCGCCCGATCCAGCGGGCGGTAAATTACCGTCTGGAAGCGGGCAAGCAACGCGGGCTGGAAGTGATCCCTGAGGAGGGGGCGCAGCAGCTCCTGGAGATCTGACTCGCCAGCTTCGGGCTGCTCATCCAGAAGCTGCATCAGGTGGTCACCGCCGAGATTGGAAGTCATCAGAATAACGGTGTTACGGAAGTCGATCTCACGCCCTTCGCCGTCGCGCATAAAGCCGCGGTCGAATACCTGATAAAAGAGGTTCATCACGTCGCGGTGCGCTTTTTCCACTTCGTCCAGCAGCACTACGCTGTAAGGCCTCTTGCGCACGGCCTCGGTAAGAATGCCGCCCTGGCCGTAACCCACATAACCAGGAGGCGAACCTTTAAGCTGGGAAACGGTGTGCGGTTCCTGATATTCAGATAGGTTGATCGTGATAAGCGATTTTTCGCCGCCGTACAGGGCATCCGCCAGCGCCAGCGCCGTTTCCGTTTTGCCCACGCCGCTAGGGCCAACCAGCAGGAACACGCCCTGCGGTCCGCTTTCCGAGGTTAGACCGGTTTTTGCGGCACGCAGCCGTTGAGCAATAGCGTTGAGGGCAACGTCCTGGCCCACTACGCGTTTGGCGATTTCATTTTCCAGCGTCAGCAATTCCGTCTGCTGGTCCTTCATCAGCGAAGACAGCGGCACGCCCGTCCAGTCGGCAATCACGTTGGCCACTGTGCGGGTGTCCACATCCACGGAAAGCAGCGGGTTACCGGACTGCATCTCGTTCAGCTGTTGTTGCAGGCGGTGAGTTTCGCTCTGGCGGGAGATATCCTGCCGGCTTTCCAGCAGTTGTTCCGTCAGCTCCAGCGCCTGGCCGTACTGCGTCTCCAGCTCATCCAGCTCAACAATCAGGCTCACTTCTTCCTGCTCGATTTCCGCCAGCCGTTCACCACAGGCATCGTTGCCCACGGCAATGTCTTCCAGCAGCGCCTGTTTTTCTACTTCCAGGGCGGTGATCTGCACGCGGATTCGGGTTAGCGGTTCCGGCACGGTATCAAGGCTCATCCGCACGCGAGCGCTGGCGGTATCGAGCAGATCAACGGCTTTGTCCGGCAGCTGGCGGCCTGTTAAATAGCGGCGTGATAACGTAACGGCCGCTTTTACCGCGTCGTCGGTTATGTGCACGCCGTGGTGCTCCGCATAGCGGGATTTCAGGCCCCGGAGCATCAGGCAGGCGGTGTCGTCGTCCGGCTCATCCACTTTCACCATCTGGAAGCGACGTTCCAGGGCAGCATCGCGCTCAAAATATTGTTTGTATTCGCTCCACGTCGTGGCGGCGATGGTCCGCAGCTCACCGCGAGCCAGAGCTGGTTTCAGCAGGTTAGCCGCATCCGCGCCGCCCGCCTGGTTGCCCGCGCCGATGATAGTGTGCGCTTCGTCGATAAACAGCAGGACGGGCGTGGGGGACTGCTGCACGGCATCAATCACGTTTTTAAGCCGCTGCTCAAACTCGCCCTTAACTCCGGCCCCGGCCTGCAAAAGACCGAGATCGAGAGTACGCAGGCTAACGCTTTTCAGGCTTTCCGGCACATTACCTTCGGCGATACGCAGCGCCAGCCCTTCCACCAAAGCCGTCTTGCCCACGCCGGGTTCGCCCACCAGAATGGGGTTGTTTTTACGGCGACGGGAAAGAATATCCACCATCTGGCGGATTTCCGTGTCGCGGCCAAACACCGGGTCAATATTGCCCTCTTTCGCTTTAGCTGTAACATCCAGAGTGAACTTGTCCAGCGCGTTTTGCAGCGCCGGATTCAGCTCACCCTCTTTGATTTCCGCCCCTGCCGGGCGGCCAACAAACTCAACTTCACCGCCGTAGTTTTGCGCCAGCTCAGCTTCCTGCTGCACTTCAGGGCGTTCGTCCGACTGCATATCCAGCAGCGGGCGCAGCCGCTCCAGCTGGCTCTGCCCGAGGCTCAACATCGGCCACAGGCCGTCGCAGCGCAGCAGTTTGGGTTTATCGACCAGCGCCATCAGCAGATGCACGCTGCGAATTTGTTCTTCCCCCGCCAGGGAAGCCCGCAGCCAGGCTTCCTGCATCAGAGCCTGAATGCCGTCCGAGAGTTTTGGGCGGCCGCGCACCGAGCGAGGCAAATTGTTCAGCCAGCCCAGCAGCTCCTGCCAGAGCGTATCCATATTCCATTCGTAACGCCGGGCCAGTACCGTCAGGTCGCCTTCGCCCTGTTCCAGCAATTTCAGCAGCCAGTGTTCGGGCTGGATCTCCGCATGAGCGCGGGTCTGGCACAGGGAGGCGGCACCTTCCAGCGCGCGGGCGCAGTAAGGGTTAAGGCGGCGTAGCAGGATGGCTGAATTTTCCATAATTCTCTCTCTTTCTCGGTTCCGGGCACGCTACCGCCCATCGCTTTCCCGGTAATCAGGAACCCAAGCGCATCAGGTCAGGCAGGTGGAATGATGTGATTTTTTGCTCAACATCCGCACGGCAGACTCTGGGGAAAAAACTGCGGACGGGCTGCCCCGTCCGCATCGGCTTACGCGGTAGCGCGTTCGTTCCAGGAGTCGGAATGAATGATGTTGCCGTCTTTGTAGGTCCAGGTGATTTTTTCGTAACGCAGTTCAATGCGCTCGAGGTGGTTGTGTTTCTCTTTCGATGGGTCTTTCACGTCGTACATTTCAGGATTCACTTTCACCACCTTCACGTTTTCCAGCTTGGTGTTGAAATACTCCACTTCCTGGCCCGCATCGTTAATTTTGTACCACTTGAATTCAGCAGACTTGAGGGTCTGGCCGGTGGTTACCGCTTTGTAGAGATACGGGCTGGAAGAGTCGATTTCCTTGGTGAACAGGAAAGGCGTGTGGATACGGGTGCCGGTCAGCTTGCCGGTATTGTTGTCGGTTGGGATATACAGCTTATGCTCCTGAGCGACTACCTCGATGCTGCCCTCGCGGTCCTGCACATCAACGGACCCCTTAATGTCCGCACCGCCGTCGTCCTTCAGCCAAAGATAAACAGGAATTGCCATGAGATTTACTCCATTTCGTTTTTTAATACGCCATCATCCTGCGATAGCGCGAGGGTTTCGCCCGGTAACCGGCAGGCATCCGCCTGCGGAACCAGACTGATTTCGACACGGCGGTTAAGCGCGCGGCCTTCCGGCGTGTCGTTGGTTGCGGCAGGGCGGCCTGCGCCATAGCCCTGAACCGCAAAACAGCTTTCCGGTACGTCTCCGGTGTCACGCATCCAGTCACGTACCGCTTCGGCACGCTTCAGGGAAAGCGTCTGGTTCAGCTTTGCATTACCGGTATTGTCGGTGTGGCCGCTGACCACAATCAGCCAGCCGGGTTTGGCTTTAATACCCATCAGCGAGTTAACCAGCAGCTTCGTGGAGCCGGGTTTGAGCAATGCTTTACCCGAGTCGAAAAGCGACATACTGTCCAGCCGGATGATTGCCGGAGCCGGTTTTGGTTTCGGCGCCTTAGGTGGCGGAGGCGGCGGAACGTAGCTGCGTAGAGCGTTAATCAGCGGCAGGCGCAGCTGTTCGCCCCTGTACAGCCCTAACCCCAAATGGGCGGGAAGCCCGTTGCGCGCATAGTTATCAAGCTGAGTCGCATGCTCGCGCAACCGACCGACCGCCAAGGCCTTCGGGTCATAATCATTCATGGGGATTTGGCTGTAGTGCTGAATATCGAAGCCCACCCGCAGCAGCAATTGCCGATTATTCCAGGCACTACCGCAAAGCGCCGCAATGGCGGCCAGGGTGAAGATCGCCCCGGCCCAGCAAAAAGCCCTCTCTCCGGGCGTAATGCTTCTGCGTACGGGCAGCAGGGGCAGGATAAAATCTGGCAAAATTGCTGCATCTGCTGCCCCAGACTCCACGGGATGCCAGCCCGCCACGTTTGGCATGGCCGTCTGCATTGTTAACCAATCGGACCATGACGAAACGCTCAGGCCGCGGGCAAGCACGGGGAATAACCCCCATAATTTTGCCGCAGGCGGGAGCACGTCAGCGTCCTGGTTTTTATCCGTAAAGATGCTTTCGACATAACGATGACACCAGGCTACCAGGCTATTCATCAGCACCTGAGATGAAGTATCCATCACGTTGCCAGTCGTTATCAAAGCAGCGGAAGCACCCGGTAATGTAGACGCTCTCCATACGCTGGCTCCTTCGCCCGGCACCACTGCCTGCCAGAGAACATCCTTAACAAGGGGGGTTCCGGCGTAGCAGCTAAGCACCAGCGGAAACGCATGCCCCGTGTCGCGGCGGAGTTTGGCTATCTGCCAGCGCACCGCCAGCAGTTGGCTGGTAAGAGCCTCCGCATCGTTATGCCTCTGCGGGCAAACGTTAACCATTATCGAAAGCTGGCCACCCCAGCCGGGCCGCCGGTAGAGAACCTGCCGTGCAGTCTCTGCCAGGGCCTGAGCCTCTTCGACCCGAACCCAACACCCCTGAGTCACCGTCAGGACGCTGACCCCTTCCGGCCAGTCGTGCGGTAAATCACCGCAGACCAGAACGACGGGCTGCCTGTAGGTAGCGTCCGGCAGGTTGTCCAGTTGCTCCGTTTGGGCGGGCTTCGTTTTGCGGCTTAGCGCGAACCAGACCAGCGCCACGCAGGCCCAGGCAGCAAGCAAAATTAAAACTTTTGCCAGCACGGAGACCGTCAGGTATCCAACGCAAACGCAGCCAGCCAGCAGCGCGGCCCACAAAGCCAGGAAACGGAGTTGATTTTGGCTCATTCCACTATTCCCGGTAGCAATGCGGCCAGAGTCCTGTCCAGCCAGCTATCCAGGCCCCACCACACTCCAGCGAGCACCAGCACGCTCAGGAAAATCACCGCGGGCCATGAAGTGAGCCAGCCGCTTCGCCCTAAACTCAGCGGGCTTTCCACCATAACCGGGTGGCTTTGCGGTAATGAAAACGGCGTCACTTTAGCTTCCAGGGCTTTCACCAGCTTGCTGCGTTCCGGGTCGTTCAGAGAGCTAAAATCGCCCACCAGGCCCAACATCATCACGCGATGAAAACAGGTCAACACCCTGTCGTTTGGCTGCGGCTCACGCAGAACTTCGCGCATTCGGGTAGACAGCGTGTCTCCGGATTCAATGGTGCCCAGAAAGTGGCCCTGCAAAGGAATGTCATACCACTGAACGCAGGCATCATCCTGAGTCCCACGGGTTTTGACTGCCTCATCCAACAAAGCGCATTGCGCCAGCAGAATATCCTTGCGGCTGACTTCATCCACGCCTTGTTCTTTTAGCGACTGCTGAATGTGCTCAACATTTGCCACGCAGCGATCCCAAAGCACTCGCCCTTCACCATCCTGAAATACCGCCCCTTTCCGCAGGCTGATGACCTGTAACCAGGTATCCTGTAGCAGCATATCGATATCGCCATCGGCGGTTGTCGCTCGTTTGTTCTCTTTCATGATCTGAGTACCGCAAAGAGTTCAAGGTCAACCTCGCCAAGCGTGCCGGGGGTGTAGAACATACAGTTACCCTCCTCAAGCATTGCCTGTGCCGACGGATGAGAGAGATCCAGCGAGAAATACTGATTTTCCAGGCGCAGCGGAATGGCCGCAGGCACGTGCTGCATAGGTTTGAGCAAAATGCCCTGCCGGGAGGAATTGACCAGGCTTGTCACCTCGTCCGGGCTCCCGACTTTGCATTGGCGCGGGAACTGCTCTTGCAGCTGTGCCACCGGCAAAGAAGAACGCACAGAGACATAGTAATCAGCCCCTTCACGCAGGCGCGGCTCCTGAAGGCGAGCCAGCCACTGGCGAAGACGTTTATCGTGAGTAAGCTCAATAGAAACCACGCGCGAAGGCAGGCTCGCTTCCAGCAGAGTACCGAGCAAATCGAAGAGCGGAGGAAATGTCGCATTCAGCTGTTCATGCTGATACACAGGAATGGCGCTGACCTGATGCTCCAGAGAGAAAGTCAGCAAGCTCCCCGCCAGCCGGGCAAGTTCAGTGAATAAACGCTCACTGGAACTTTGAGGGGCACGCTGGAACTGCCCCAGTACCGGCTCGGCGCTGTTAAGCGCATTCAGCAGCCAAAAAAGAGACACATCAGCGACGGCAAAATCGGCCATGCGCTCATTGCTTTCTCTACGCATAGCCATCAGCCGCTTAAGGCGCGCGCGTAACTGAGTCATCAGCTGTTCGAGCTGCATCATCAACCAGTGGCTGCTTTGCACCATCAGTACAGGAGGCAGGAAATGGCTATCCAGCTCCCAGCTTCCCTGCGAGTTCTGCCTCAACCGGGCAACGGGACAGGTCAAGTAATCACTGTTATTTTGATGAGCGTAGCGCAGCGTCAGCTCAGGCTGGAGAACGGCAATTTGCCGCGTATCTTCGCCAAATTGGTTGCGAACATCACGCCAGCGCTGGCGATAACGGATTGGGCGTTCGGCAACCTCATCGGTTCTCAGGCAGTTGCCACCGTTGGCGCGCAACAAAGGGAGCGCCAGCACAACCAGAACGTCCTGCTGTTCAGCGTTAAGCTGCAACGCCTCAGGGAGCGCGTCGGCATTGTCGGTATCAACCAGCGTTCCGTCCTGAAAACGCAGATGCAGCCTGCGGGCATGCAGGCGCCCCAGCTTCAACGCATCCGGTTCAAATGAAACATCAATCACCCCCCATGGGTGATTGAGGCCCATCTGCGCAATGCATTCGGTGAACCAGGCCGTGTGGGCGGCCTGTTGTTGAAAATGCTGGGGCGAGACCATGATCCCTCTCCCCCATAGCGGCTGTTCTGTCTTCACAAGTAGCCGCCTTACGCTTTCGCTTTCGGCATTTGAGAAACCAGCGACAGGTTGACGTCCATCCCTTCCACCTGGAAGTGCGGCACGGCGTAGAGTTTCACGCGGAAGAAGCCCGGATTATCTTCGATATCTTCTACGGTCACTTTGGCATCGCGCAGCGGGTGGGAAGCCTGCAGGTCGTCGCCCGGGTCGGTCATTTCGGTCACCAGGCTGCGAACCCAGGTGTTCAGCTCCAGCTCAAGCAGGCGGCGGTCTTTGGTGGTGCCGATATTTTCACGCTGGATAAGCTTCAGGTAATGTGCAATGCGTGAGAGCAGGAAGATATACGGCAGGCGCGCGTTGATCCTGCTGTTAGCCGTTGCATCCGCCGTGTCGTAAAGCGCCGGTTTCTGCGTGGAGTTAGCGGAGAAGAAGCACGCATAGTCGCGGTTTTTGTAGTACGACAGTGGGATAAAGCCCAGGTTAGCAAACTCGAATTCGCGGGTTTCCGGGATCATCACTTCAGACGGAATTTTCACCTGGTTGCCGGTGCCGAGATCGTAGAGGTGAATCGGCAAGTCCTGCACCGCACCGCCGGCCTGTGGACCACGAATTTGCACGCACCAGCCATTATTGATAAAGCTGCGCACCATATTGGCAGCAAAGGCAAACGAGGCGTTGGTCCACAGGTATTTATCGTGATCCGGGCCTTTGACCTCTTCCACATAGTTAAAGCTGCGCACCGGCACGGTATCCGGGCCATACGGCAGGCGGCCCAGCACGCGCGGCATCACCAGGCCGATGTAACGGCTGTCATCGGTGTCGCGGAAGGACTTCCATTTAATGTATTCCGCACGGTCGAAATAGTTCCCGATGTCTTTAATAGCGGCGACGTCTTCCATATTGTCCTTAAGGAAGAACTGCGGCCCGGCGGAGCCGATAAACGGCATGTGGGCAGCGGCAGATACCTTAGAGATATTACGCAGCAGCGCCACGTCCTGAGCGGAGGCGTCGAACTCATAGGCTGAGATCAGCGCGCCAATCGGCTCCCCGCCAGGGGTGTCGTATTCTGCCACGTAGGTTTGCAGGTAAAGACCGCTCTGGATAATTTCCGGGCTGTCTTCAAAGTCCTGGCGCAGAGCGTCTTTAGACAGGTCGAGCAGTTCAATTTTCACGTTCTGGCGGAAGTCGGTTTTATCCACCAGCGACTTAACGCCGCGCCACAGGGACTCAACGGCCTGGAAATCGTCATGATGCATCACCGCATCCAGCTGGCGACCAATTTGCTGGTCAAGCTCGGCGATGTGATGGTCAATCAGCGTCTTATCCAGCTTATCCACTTTGGTACCCGCTTTGCTCAGGCACTCCAGGAATACCTGCATCCCGGCGGTAAGGCGCTCGTCGGCGGTCGCGTCAGACATCGCCTGGCTGTCCTGCCAGATATCCAGCGCGCTCAGCTCGGAAACGGGGCTAAGGTTAATTTTTTCAAACAGGGAAGCATAAACGCCGCCCGCTTCCGGGCGTTCCAGAACCACGCTTTCGCCGGAAGTTGCATTTTCATTTTTTACAGACATCAGCATTTTCTCTCGTTAATCCGTTAAACATCGCCGCCGCTATACCTGTTTTGGCGCCAGGGCAGAAAGCTCGCTGCGCAGTTCTGCGCTCAGGGAAGAGTCGAGCAGGATTTTTTCCAGCTCTTTACGGAAAGCCTGGTTGTCCAACAGGTTGGCTTTTAAATCACGAAGGAGATTGCGCATGGCAAGCATGGCTTTTAATTGCGGGATCTGGCGGGCAACTTGCTCGGGTGTGAAATCATTCATATCACGGAAGTTCAGATTTACATTTTCTTCGCTACCGTCACCTGCCAACGTATTTTCAACCGTCAGGTTCAGCGCAGGAGAATAATCTGCCAGAACGCTGTTAAAGTTATTTTTATTAATGTTCATCTTGCTGCGTTCGGATAACGGAGCCGTTTCTCTTCCGTTACTGAAATCACCGGTAACCAGCAATTTCAGCGGCAGTTCAGTTTTTTTCTGTGCGCCACCGGTATGTAAATCAAGTTTTAAATTAATACGCGCCTTGGGTATCTCTCTCTGGAAGCTGTCGCTCATAGTTCCCTCTTTTCATCGCCATGTGGTAGCCGTCTGACTACATTTCTTTACGCGCCGATGATAGAACATTGCTCTGCCAATGAGCAAATGCAAAGATCTAAGATCTGACATTTCGATTTATTAAGAATTTTCCACCAACAAGTGAGTAAATGATCACCAAATGAGACGCTTTTCATGGCACTTATCACCATAATGAAAATAAATAGCAGCAGACTAAGCTATAAAAAATCACAATACCGGAGAACAAAGCTTAACTTCACTTTTACTTGATCTAAATCAAAGATATATCCTTTCTGACATCAGAGTTAGGAATTATCTTAATATTTCCAGGATAATTACCGCCGAAAGAATAAAAACCATGAAACATCCGAACAAAAATGTGCAATGGATAAGCGTTTTTATATAGCTTCAGGAAATAACAGGATTAAAAACTCCAATAAAAATAACCTCAACGTTTCCACAAATAAATTTAACCCGCCACTTACGCCATAAAAAAATCCAGGCCAAAACGTGGATTTTTTCAGAGGTGATGAAAATCAGGCGCAGCGGGCTTTAATTAATGTCATATTCTTTTCAAGATTTTTAGGAGAATATTCGGCCAGCTGGAAGTTAAAACTGTTGTTCTTATGCATGTTGAGGCGTTCCGGGCGCAGCATCTTCACGTTGCCGTCAATATCAAACAGCTTTGCGATATGCTCGGGATCCACCTTGCCGCTCGCCATGTTATTGAAATGCTTATTGATATCGTTAAGAGCAATCGGATGTGCGGCTTTGCGGCTCATCCAGTCCTCCAGACGAAGCGGCCTGGTAGCGCCGTCACCGAGATCGGACTGATAAAGAAAAGCGTCACGATGAGGTTTTGCGCTGGCCGGGAGATCGATAACGTAGGCGTGTCCCATCCCGCCGTCGTTTACCCGCAGAATAAAATGCTTATCGGCCGGCAGCTTCGCCAGTTGGTGTTGCAGTTGAGAAAGCGAAATAGAATGCCCTTTTTCAAAACTGTAGCTGTGCCGATCGTCATCAAGAAACAGTTTCATCACGTTGTTGGCGGTCACCCCACATACCGGCGCGTTAAAGCGCTTACTGCTGCCCAGCATCGCCTCAACCTCCGTTTTGGAGCATCCCCAGTCGCGGGCGGTCTGTTCAATATTGTCATCAATGGCTTTCAGCAACGCTGAAGGGCTTTTGCGATGAATCGGCGTATCGCCGTCGTCGCTATTTAGCAATACGTTGGCCCTGAGGCTGGTAGCGCTCAGCTTTGCAAAGTCCTGCAAATGCCGGGTTGAGGGGTTATTGGCGCTCCGCGAAGCGGATGCCGGAGCGTTGGTACGGGCAACACGGCTATGCTGGCCGCTCTGGGTTTGCAGGCGTGGGTCAGGTTGCGATGGGCGAAAAGTGTTAATGAAGTTTCTCATAAGGTGGATTCCACTCGTTGTACTTGTCAGGCTGAGTGGAGTCTTGCCGGGGCAGGTTCCCGGCGGGAGAAACTAAAAAGCCACGCCGAAGCGTGGGCATCTAACGTAGTGTGTAACCGCCGTCGCAGTACAGCGTGCTGCCCGTCATATTGCCGTTATCGAGTAAAAACAATGCCGAGGCTGCCTGCTCCTGCACGCTGGCCGGGCGGCCAACCAGCGCAAGGCTGTTCCAGTATTGATAAGCGGACTCGCGCTGCGCCGCATCACGGTTACGCCACAGTTCGCTGTCGGTGGTGCCGGGAGACAGGCAGTTTACCCGGATAGGGTTAAGTTCAACCGCCAGCCCACGAGCCAGCCCCTCTAACGCCGCATTACAGGCCGCATAGGCGGCTGCGCCAATCGGGCGAGCGGACGCCGCACCAGACATAAGCACCACCGCAGCAGACTCCTGCAAATAGGGCAAAGCTTCATAGACCGCCCAGTATTGAGCCCAAAATTTTGCCTGGAATAGGCCTTCAGAAGTAGCGATATCGCCGTCGCGGAAGTTACCGGTGGAGTAGGAAGCGGCGGGGGTAAACAGGCCGGTCAGCGTTGCGCTCCCGGAAAAGAAAGCTTTCAGAGAATCCCGGTCGGTGATATCAACCGTTTTCCCTTCCGCCAGCGGGCCAAGCTGCTCTATCGCGGCGTTCAACTTGCCTTCAGAGCGGCCGCCAAGCAGCACTTTGTTACCGCGGGCGGTGAGTTTATGCGCCAGCGCCAGCCCAATGCCCGAGCTGCCGCCGACGATAACGTAAAGAGAGTCTGCCATGTTTGCTGCCTTGTTGAGTCGCAAGGCAGCATTAGAACCTGAAACCGGGAGGCGGGATATCTCAATAACGGATAAGCATTCTTACCCGCAGACTAACGGGTCAGCTGTTTCAGAACCCGGGTAAAGTCAGCTTTTATCTCTTCATCTTTTGCATGACGCCCATCGCGGATAACCCAGCTTCCGCCGGTCATCACATCCTTAATCGGGTTAGCCGCGCAGGCAAAAATCCAGCGATTAAGCAGCTCGCTATCCTGCGCGGTGGCAAGGAACGGGTCACCGCCGTCCAGCACCAGCAGGTCAGCGCGCCCGCCCACGGCCAGCTCGCCAATATTCTGGCCCAGCGCCATTTTCCCGCCTCGTAATGCCCCCTGGTACAACACGTTGCCCACATAAGGCTCGTTTGCCAGGTAGAGCAGGTTGCGGCGGCGGTTATTCAGCCGCTGCCCGTATTCAAACCAGCTCAAGTCTTCGCTGACGCTGACGCTAATGTGGCTGTCGGAGCCGATGCCCCAGTTCCCGCCCTGGTGCAGATAAGCCTGCCCCGGGAAAATGCCGTCACCCAGGTTTGCTTCGGTCGTCAGGCAAAGCCCGGCCACCGCACCGGACTCAGCGATGAGCTTAGTTTCGCTCCCGGTAATGTGCGTGGCGTGTATCAGGCACCAGTTTTCATCGACAGGCATATTCTCATAAAGCCACTCCACCGGGCGCAGACCGGACCAGGCCAGGCAGTCGTCCACCTCTTTTTGCTGCTCTGAAATATGGATGTGAACAGGCTGAGGATGAGGCTGGCTTTCCAGTACGGCCCGCATTTGCTCGGGCGTAACGGCGCGCAGCGAATGGAAGCACAGCCCGGCGCGCTGCATGGGCTCGGCGGCAAGCTTAGAGACAATGCTGTCATACAGCTTAAGGTAACCGTCAGTCTGGTTGATAAAGCGGCTTTGCCCCGCAGAGGCAGGCTGCCCGCCGAAGCCGGAATGGGTATAAAGCACCGGTAGCAGGGTCAGGCCAATTCCGCTAGTCTTTGCGGCCTGAGAAATACGCAGCGCCAGTTCGGCAGGCTGGGCGTAGGTTTTGCCGCCGCTGTCGTGGTGCAGGTAATGAAACTCTGCCACCGAGGTATACCCGGCTTTGAGCATTTCGATATACAAATAGCTGGCGATGGTTTCCAGCTGTTCCGGGGTGATTTTACCCACCAGCCGATACATCAAATCTCGCCAGGTCCAGAAGCTGTCCGCCGGGTCGCCGACCACTTCCGTCAACCCCGCCATTGCGCGCTGAAAAGCGTGGGAGTGGAGGTTAGGCATACCGGGAACCACAAAGCCTTCCAGCCGGATGCTTTCGTCATCCGCTTTGGCGTTAACTTCAACGGCGGTGATAGTGCCCTGCCCTGAAACGCTTAGTTTGACATTCTCTGCCCAGCCCTGCGGCAGAAGCGCCTTCGCCGCGAAATATACCGCCATATCAGCACCCCGGTTCGATGTTAATCAATTGTATATACATGCATGTATATATACATCCAAATAACGGTAGAGTAAACTTTAAAGCATACCCGGGCGAGGAATGATGAATGGCACAAAGCGACGTTTTTAAAGCAGCGGCAGAGACGGAAAGTCTGGAGCAACCGGCCCCCTATTATGAGCGGGTCAAAAGCATCATTAAGACCAATATTCATAGCGGACTTTGGCCGGTAAATTACCGCGTGCCGTCCGAAAGCGAGCTGGTAAATCAGTTCGGTTACAGCAGGATGACCATCAACCGCGCCCTGCGCGAGCTGACCTCCGAAGGCCTTCTGGTGCGCATGCAGGGCATCGGCACTTTTGTAGCCGAAGTCCGCGGGCAGTCTGCGCTGCTGGAAATCAATAATATTGCCGACGAGATTGCCAGCCGTGGCCACCGCCACCACGCACGCGTTTTGGAGCTGACTCAGGTCTATGCCGACGCGCAGCAGGCGCTGGCGTTCAACCTGCCAAAAGGCAGCCGCCTGTTCCACTCGCTGATTTGCCACTACGAAAACGGCGTGCCGGTGATGCTGGAAGACAGGCTGGTTAACTCGCTCATCGTGCCCGACTATTTCCAGCAGGATTTCACCCGCATTACGCCAAACGCCTATCTTTCTTCTATCGCGCCTATTGTCGAAGGTGAGCACATCATCGAGGCGGTAAACGTTACGCGCGAAGAGTGCGTTTATCTGGAGATAGACGAGCAGACACCGTGCCTGCAAGTTAACCGCCGCACCTGGACCGGGCGGCAAAATAAAAAAATCGTCACCAGCGTGCGCCTCGTATATCCCGGCTCGCGCTACCGCCTAGAAGGGAGCATGCACAAATGATTCGCCTGCTGCCCTATGCCGACTGCCCGGAGATGCCGTGGAAAAACGGCCTGGGCGTAACGCGCGAGATCTCTCGCCATCCGGCTGTGGAAGCCTATGACTGGCGTATTTCGGTCGCCACTATTCGCGACGATGGCCCCTTCTCTCGTTTCAGCGGCTATCTGCGCAATATCAGCGTGCTGGAAGGCGAAGGCATGTTCCTGACTATCGACGGCGAAGAAAGCGGGTTAATTGCGCCGTTTCAGGCCACCGACTTTAACGGCGAGAGCGAGGTTTCCTGCAAAATTCACGGCGGCCCGCTGCTGGACTTCAACGTTATCTATAAAGCAGAAACAACTACGGCTGCCGTAAACTGGCTGCGTGGTGGAGAATGGACGGAGCAACAAAATACCCAGTTGCTGTTCAATGCCGGAGAAACTCTGGAGCTTGAGGTGAACGGCCAGCATTATGCTCTGGGGCATTATGACAGCCTGTTGATTGGCGCTCCGGCAAGCGTGGCGGTCGCATCAGGCCAGAATGCCCGGTTCGCCCGCGTAGTCATCGGGCAGTAAATACCGGCAGCCAGGCTGCCGGGCGCAATCTTCAGTGGCCTTTGAACTCGGGCCGCTGTTTGTTTTTAAACGCTTCAAGCCCCGCCGTGCGGTCCTCGCTGTCGGCAATTAACGCCGAAAGCACTCTTTCATAAGCTACGCCCGCGCTGAGCGGCATTTCGTAGCTGGCGGCCACCGCTTTTTTAATCATTACCGCAGCCAGCGGAGCCGCTTTTGCAACCTGCCAGGCCAGCGCCAGCGCCTGCTGTTCAAGTTCTTCGCTGGCAACAATGCGGCTCACCAGCCCGGCCTGAATAGCCTCCTGAGCGTTGATCCTTCTACCGCCGAGCAGCATCTCCATCGCCAGCGACTTGCCCACCGCCCGCACCAGCCTTTGCGTGCCGCCCGCGCCTGGGATAATGCCAATATGGCTTTCCGGCAGCCCGAACTGCGCCGTCTCGTCGGCGATGATGATATCGCACAGCAGCGCAAACTCCAGCCCGCCTCCCAGCGCATAGCCGGAAACGGCGGCAATCAGCGGTTTTTCAATTTCCCCAACCCGGTCCCATTTTTCACTAAAGCCGCTGCGCCATAACTCAGTGGCGGAAGCGGAGGCCAGGGTGCCGGTGTCCGCTCCGGCGCTAAAAGCCTTCGGAGAGCCAAGCAGCACAATTGCCCGGACTTCCGGCTGCCCATCCAGCTGCTTTAAGGTGTTTACCAGCTCGTCCAGCATGTCAGCAGTCAGCGCATTGTATTTCTGCGGGCGATTAAGCGTGACGACGGCAACCGCGCCTTCGAGGCGGCATAAAATGTCACTCATCTGCCGCGCTCCCGCCGGTGAGTCCCTTCACAGTTTCATCACGCTTGCGCATTGCGGCGGCGGCCGTTTCCGGCGTCCAGGCGTAGAAGCCTTCCCCGCTTTTGACCCCAAGCTGATTATCCGCAACCTTTTGCTTCAGCCACGCGGGCAGGCTGTCGCTATTGTCCAGCGCCGGAAGCAGAATCCCCGCAACCTTCTCAACCGTGTCCAGACCGGCAAAATCCATCAGCTTCATCGGCCCCATCGCCGCCCAGCGCGGAGCCAGCGTGCGCTGTACCGCCCGGTCAACGTCCTCGACCGAGCCGATCCCCGCATCCACCAGATACAGCGCCTCCCGCAGCATCGCGTATTGCAGCCGATTGATGATAAAGCCGGGAATATCCTGGTTAACGGTAATCGTCTCTTTACCCAACTGGCGGCAAATATCACGTATCCGCTCGCAGACCTCATCGGCGGTTTTCTCGCCGCGCACAATTTCAATCATCGGCATGGTATCCGCCGGGTTAAACCAGTGCATACCGATAAGCCGCTGCGGCTGGCTAAGGCCCGAAGCCAACAGCGTGATAGAAACGCTGGAGGTGTTGGTCGTTATCAGGCACTCAGGGCCGACCAGCTGTTCGACGGTTTTCAGCACGTTTTTTTTGAGCGCCACGTCTTCCGCCACGTTTTCAGAGACCAGGTTGGCCCCGGCGAGGCAGGTTTCAAGCCCGGTGGTAAACTCAACGCCGCCCTGCGCGCCGAGCGATGCCACAATCGAGCGAGCTTTATCCAGCGTCTGCTCCGAGCGTGACCACAGACTTACGCTAAACCCCGCGCGGGCCATCACTACGGCAATCCTGGCGCCCATCGTTCCTGCACCCACAACCGCCACCTTTTTCATTTGAGCCATTTGCTTTCTCCGCCGCTTAAATCACGCCCTGCGCTCTTAGCTGAGTAAGAGTGGCCTGGTCGATAGCCAAAATTTCACTCAGCACGCTGTCGGTGTGCTCCCCAAGAGACGGCGGAACCAGGGACGGTTCGACCGTTACCGCGCTCATTTTTACCGGCTGCGGCACGATAGCAATATCACCCGCGGTTGGGTGCTGAACCCGCTTAACCAGTTCGCGCTCGCGCGCATAATCGCTGGTAAGCATCTCCTCAAGACGCAGAACCGCAGAGGCAGGAACCCCCGCGTTATCCAGCAGGGCCTGAGCGTCGCTAACGGTTTTATCTGCCAGCCAGCGTTCAATTTCTTTACGCAATGGCTGCTGGTTAGCCAGCCGCAGCGGATCGGTAAGGTAGAGCGGATCGGCTGCCAGCTCCGGCCTTTCCATCGCCGTACACAGCTGGCGGAACAGCTTGTCGTTAGCCACGGCAATCACGATATGTCCGTCCTGGGCCGGATAGCTGTCCATCGGGGCGCTGATGGGGTGCGCGTTGCCCAGCCGCCCGGCGGAAGGCTGGCCGCCAATCCACTGGGTCAGGGAAACCATTTGCAGCGTCACCATGGTGTCGAGCATTGAGACATCCAGATGCTGGCCTTTACCGCTAATTCCGCGCTGCAACAACGCGGCAAGTACCGCCCAGCTGCCGTATAGCCCGGCGACCACATCCCCGATGGCGTCGCCCACTCGGGTCGGCTCGCCTTGCGCCCAGCCGGTCACCTGCATAATGCCGCCGTAAGCCTGCACAATGTGGTCGTAGGCGGCCTTATGCGCCATCGCCCCCTGCTGGCCAAAGCCGGAAATACTGGCGTAAACCAGCCGCGGGTTAATCTCCTGAAGGGTCTGGTAATCAATGCCGAGACGCTTAGTCACGCCGGGGCGAAAGTTCTCCACCAGCACGTCGGCTTGTGCCACCAGCTGTTTAAGAATTTCCAGCCCTTCCGGCGTTTTTAAATCCAGCGTGACGCTTTTTTTGCCGTGGTTGAGCTGCATAAAATAGCTGCTCTCCCCGGCGATATGCGGGGTAAAGCTGCGCGAGTCGTCGCCGCTGCCCGGCATTTCAATCTTAATAACCTCGGCACCGAGGTCATTGAGCAGCGAGGCGCACCACGGCCCGGCCAGCACGCGGGACAAATCAAGCACCCGAATGCCCTTCAGCGGCTGCAAACCTTCACTCATTTTCGTTCTCCTCAATCAGGGAGCACAGCCTGCGGCTGAGTTCACCGGCCGCAATCAGGTCGCGGACGGCGTGCATGTCGGGATAAAGCGCGGTGTCCGTTTCGCGGAACGGGACGCGTTCACGAACCATACCCAGCGTCAGCTCGCTGCCGACGGAGGCCCGCAGCGGCCGATGAAATTCCAGCGCCTGGCAGGCGCACAGCAGTTCAATGGCGACAATATCCACCGCATTCGAAACGCCCAGCAAAGCCTTACGCGCGGAGGAAACGCCCATACTGATGTGGTCTTCCTGCCCGGCGCATGTGGTAACGGTATGCACGCTGGCGGGCGCGGCCAGGCTGCGGTTATCCCCGGCAAGCGCGGCGGCAACATAAGGCGGGATCATCATGCCCGAGTTGGCACCGCTTCTGCCCACAAGAAAGGCGGGTAGCCCGCTGAGATGCACGTTGGTAATGCGGTCGGAGCGAGCCTGCGAAGCGGTACTGACCTGCGCGATAGCAACCGCCAGCGAGTCCAGCGCCAGAGCCAGCGGTGCGCCGTGCCCGTTGCCGCCCGGCAGAATAACCAGCTCGTCGTGCTCAATTAAAAACACCGGGTTATCGGTGACCGAGTTCAGTTCGATTTCAACAATACGGCGGCAATGAGCCAGCTGGTCACGCACCGCACCGTGAATTTGCGGAATACAGCGCAGGCTGAGAGCATCCTGCACGCGGTGGTCGCGGTAACGAGCAAAAATTTCACTGCCGTCCAGCAGGCGACGCAAAATGGCGGCGGTTTGCCGCTGCCCGTCATGCGGGCGCAGAGCATGCAGCCGCGCGTCGTAACCGCGAGTATTGCCCTTCAGCGCCTCCAGACACATGCCTCCTGCCATATCGGCCACCGGCAGCAGGCGTTCAAAATCATGTACCGCCAGGCAGGCAAGACCGGTTATTTCATAGGTGCCGCTGATAAGCGCATGCCCTTCACGCGGGCCGGGAATACGTGGCGCAATCCCCGCTTTTTCCAGCGCTTCGGCAGAGGGCAGCAGCTCGCCCTGATACCAGCATTTTCCTTCGCCAAACAGCGACAGGCCAATGTGCGCGGTAGCAATCAAGTAACCCACGGAGCCGCTGGCCGGTGACCAGGGCGTCACCCTGCGGTTAAGCATTTCGGCCATACGCTGTACCAGCTCAGGGCTAACCCCGCTGTACCCCTGCAACAGCGACTTAAGCATCACCGCCATCATGGCGCGCACCTCGCGCACCGGCAAATCTGGCCCCATTCCGCAGGCGTGGCTGCGCAGCATATTGAGCTGCACGCTGGCAATTTGGTCCGCAGAAAGCCTTTCCGTGACCAGGTCGCCCACACCGGTGGTCAGCCCATAAATAACCTTCCCTTCATCAATTGCCCGGCGAATATAGCCGCTCACATTCTCCATGTTCGCCAGCGCGTCAGGCGCGAGTGCAACCTGCGCGCCGTCGGCAATGCGCACCAGCTGTTCGATGGTGGTCGGTGTGATGCCCAGGGGTACGGCATTATGCTGCTGCCCGGAGGAGCCAGTTTGTGTTGTCATCTTACAGTCCTTACTTGCTCAGGCCGTGTTTAACCAGCCACTGGTGAGCCACGTCATCAATATCCACAAACTCGGCAAGCTGCCCGTTCATGGCGATTAAATCTGCGGTGGTCAGCTGGGCGGAGACTTTGTTCAGGGTGTTTTCAATCGTCGGATTGAGCGTGGCGCTGGCTACGATCGGCACAATATTCTGAGCGGCAAACAGGTTTTTAGGGTCACCCAGCGCCACCAGATGATCTTTCTGGATTTCCGGCGTGGTGGACGTTAAGTCCGCGGCCTGAATCTGATTGTTTTTCAGCGCGGTCAGCGTCAACGGCCCCGCCACGTCCAGCACTTTGAAGTTTTTGAAATTCAGACCATAGACTTCTTTCAGCCCCGGCACGCCTTCATGGCGAGTCTTCCACTCCGCGGGGCCGCCCAGTACCAGCTCGCTGGCATAAGGCTTCAGGTCTTCAATGGTTTTGAGCTTGTATTTATCTGCCGTTTTTTTGGTTACCGCGATAACGTCACTGTTTTGCGCCACCGAGGTGTTAAGCATCTTCACGTTAGCAGGCAGTTTGGCCGCCAGCGCGCTCGCCACTTCTTCTGAGCTATGGGCTTTGTTATTGGCATCCAGGTAACTAAGCAGCGCGCCGCTGTATTCCGGGATCACATTGATGGAGCCGTCCAGCAGCGCCGGGATATAAACTTCGCGGCTGCCAATGTTGAGTTTTTTCTCCACCGGAATGCTTTGCGCTTCCAGAGCTCCCGCGTAGATGGTCGCCAGCAGCTGGTTTTCAGGGAAGTCAGCCGATCCGATAATCACTTTCTGAGCAGAGTCTGCCGCCCAGGCGGAGGAGACAACGGACAGCATCGCGGCACTTAACAGCGTCAAACAACGTTTCTTCATATTCATCGCATTCACCTTGTGTAATTAACGGGCTGGAGATCACTGGGTTTTGATACGTCGGGAAATGCCGCGCGACACAACGAATTTCACCGCTACTGAAAAGAACACGTCAACAAACAGCGCCAGCAGGGCAACCAGCAGCGCACCGGCGGTCATTTGGGCAAAATCGTTCGCCGCCCTGCCGTCGATAATCAGGCGGCCAAGACCGCCCAGAGAGACATAGGCCGCGATAGTGGCGGTAGAAATAATTTGCAGCGTGGCGCTTCGAATGCCGGAAAGGATCAGCGGCGTGGCGCACGGCAGCTCAACCTGGGTCAGGGTCTGGAAAGGCGTCAGGCCGATGCCCTTCGCCGCATCATGAACGCTGGGGTCTACGGAGCGAATTCCGGCGTGAACGCCGAGCGCAATCGGCGGCAGCGCCAGCACCACCAGCACGATGATGCACGGCAGGATAAACGCCATATCCGACTCGAAATAGCCCGCCATCACGATGACCAGCAGGATTATCAGGCCAAAGGATGGCAGCGAGCGCAGCGCGTTAGTGGAGCCAATCAGCAAGGCTTCCCCCTTCCCGGTGTGGCCGGTATAGCAGCCAACGGGGAAAGCAATAGCGATAGCAATCGCCAGCGCGGCGGCGCTGTAGCCGATGTGCTGCGCCAGCAGAGGAAAGATGCCGTCGTCGCCATACCAGTGGCTAAGCGTGAAGAACCAGTCAGACATACGTTATCCCCTTACCGGCTGCCAGCGGCTTAATGAGCGGGTGCCGGCGACCACCAGGCAGTCCAGTACAAACGCCAGCACGATACACAGCACGATGCCGGCGATGATTGGCGTAAGAAATTGCAGCTGGAACCCCTGAGTAAACAGCGAACCCAGCTGCGGCGCGCCGATGAGTGCGGCAACGGAAACAATGCTGACGTTAGACACCACGGCCACGCGCAGCCCGGAACCTATGACCGGCACCGCCAGAGGAAGGTCAACCTGGAAGAACTGATGAATCGGCTTATAGCCCAGGGCAAACGCCGACTGCCGGGTGTCGGTTGGCACCGAGTCCAGCCCGTCGCACACCGTTCTCACCAGCAGCGCAAAGCTATAAATGGTCAGCGCCACCACCACATTTATCGGGTCGAGGATCTGCGTATTCAGCAGCGGCGGGAGCAGCACAAACAGCGCCAGGGACGGAATGGTGTACAGCAGCCCAAACAGGTTGAGCACCACGCCCTTCACTCGCGGCATGCTGTTGACCAGCCAGCCCACGGGAATAGCCAGTAGCAGGCCAATCAGAATCGGCGTTACCGACAGATAGAGATGCCACAGTAGCAGATTGAAGATCTTGTCGCTTTGCGACCACAGCCAGTCAAACCTCATACCGCCTCCCGGGCCATGCTCTTGCAGGCGTCCAGCACATGGTCGAGCGCCAGGGTGCCCAGCACTTCGCTGCGCTCGCCAATCACTACCGCCCGGTGGCAGGGGGAGCTAAGCGCGGAGTCCAGCATCTGGCGCAACGTGCCGCTTTGCGGGTAGAAGGTCGCCCCGAGATTAACGTGTTCCGGCACAACGGCCTCAACCTGCTGATGGGTGTCGAACCAGCCGCAGGCTTTCCCCTCGCGGGTGACCAGCAGCCAGCGCTGGTCGGCAATATTGCGCGCCATCTCAATCGGCGTTCCCAGTTCGGCGGTGGGTTCCATCAGCATTGAGGCCAGCGGCCCGGAGTTGTAGAAGCTCAGCTTGCGGTAGCCGCGGTCGCGGCCGATAAAGTCCGCCACAAAATCGCTCTGCGGCGCATTAAGCAGCTCCCCCGGCGAAGCCAGCTGCCCGAGTTTGCCGCCGGGTTTCAGCACCGCCACCAGGTCACCTAACTTCATCGCTTCATCGATATCGTGGGTGACCATAATGATGGTTTTACTCACCTCTTTTTGAATACGCAGAAACTCTTCCTGGAGCTGTTCACGCACGACCGGGTCTACAGCGCTGAAAGGTTCATCCATCAGCATAAACTCCGGGTCGGCGGCCAGGGCTCTGGCAACGCCAACGCGCTGCTGCTGCCCGCCCGAAAGCTGCCACGGGTAACGCTTTGCCAACTGCGGCGCAAGGCCCACCACTTCCAGCAGCTCGGCCGCTCTGGTCCTGGCCTTGTTTTTGCTCGCACCATTGAGGATTGCCGTGGTGGCAATGTTGTCGATGATGTTTTTATGCGGAAACAGTCCCGCGTTCTGGATGACATAGCCGATACGCCGCCGCAGCTGCACCACATCCATTCCTGAAGTGGACTCGCCGTTAAGCAGGATTTCACCCGATGAAGGCTCAATCAGCCGATTGATCATGCGTAATGACGTCGTTTTACCGCAGCCGGAAGGGCCAACCAGCACGGTGATTTTGCCCCCGGGAGCGACCAGGTTCAGGCCATCCACCACTACCGTTCCGTCGTCGTAAAACTTGGTCACATTGTTGAAAGTAATCATCGCTACGCCTCATGGTCATCTGGCTGCCGAATAAATGAACGGCTGCGTAAAAAAGCTATGTATAGCATTGTATGTACAATCTGCAAAGCCTGTGCCATAACAAAATAGCAACATCAGAAAAAACAAATAATATCGTTTTAAAACATGCAGATAATTATTTTTAGTGATTTTAATTGTGATCAATACGTGATTTTTATCAGGATTAAACGGGGTCTGAAAAGTGATTTACCAGCTATCTGAACTGCTATTTTTGCCCTAAAAAGGATCAATCTCTTTGTAAAGCGCGCCAAATTGGTGCGTAAAGTGGGGTTAATGAAAGCATATATGATGTACATACAGCCACAGCTAGCAATAACAACATGTTTTTATTGATAAATAATTTCAATATTGCACCCGGCATGAAATATGCTAATCATGTATATACAAGCAGACGAAAAAATGACATGTTATTTTTCGTGAGCATTTCTCCCGCTATTCCTAAACAAGGTGAACCCCATGAAGAGTGAGTTTTCTCGTTACCGCGATGTTGAAATCAGGGCGCCGCGTGGCACAAAGCTGAACGCAAAGAGCTGGCTGACCGAAGCCCCGCTGCGCATGTTGATGAATAACCTCGATCCCGACGTCGCCGAAAATCCAAAAGAACTGGTGGTGTACGGCGGTATTGGCCGGGCGGCGAGAAACTGGGAATGCTTCGATAAAATGGTTGAAGCCCTTAAAGAGCTTAATGATGACGAAACCCTGCTGGTGCAGTCGGGCAAGCCGGTCGGGGTATTTAAAACCCACACCAACGCGCCGCGCGTGCTGATTGCCAACTCCAACCTGGTTCCCCACTGGGCAAACTGGGAGCACTTTAACGAGCTGGACGCCAAAGGGCTGGCTATGTACGGGCAGATGACGGCAGGCTCCTGGATTTACATCGGCAGCCAGGGGATTGTGCAGGGCACTTACGAAACCTTCGTTGAAGCTGGTCGCCAGCATTTTGGCGGCAGCCTGACCGGGCGCTGGGTACTGACGGCGGGCCTCGGCGGCATGGGCGGCGCTCAGCCGCTGGCCGCAACTCTGGCCGGAGCCTGCTCCTTGAATATTGAGTGCCAGCAGTCGCGCATCGACTTCCGCCTGCGTACCGGCTACGTGGACGAGCAGGCCAAAGATCTCGACCATGCGCTGGCCCTTCTCAAACGCTACACGTCCGAAGGCAAAGCGGTTTCTATCGCCCTGCACGGCAATGCGGCGGAAGTTTTACCCGAGCTGGTCAAGCGCGGCGTACGCCCGGATATCGTCACCGACCAGACCAGCGCCCACGATCCGCTCAACGGCTACCTGCCGGTTGGCTGGAGCTGGGAAGAGTACCGCGAGCGCGCCGCCGCTGAACCTGCGGCAGTGATTCAGGCGGCTAAAGCCTCTATGGCGGAGCACGTCAAAGCGATGCTTGCCTTCCAGCAGCAGGGCATTCCGACCTTCGATTACGGGAATAATATCCGCCAGATGGCAAAAGAGATGGGCGTCAGCAACGCCTTTGACTTCCCCGGCTTTGTGCCGGCCTATATTCGCCCGCTGTTCTGCCGCGGCATCGGCCCGTTCCGCTGGGCCGCGCTGTCCGGGGACCCGGAGGATATCTACCGCACGGATGCTAAAGTGAAAGAGCTGATAGCGGACGACAAGCACCTGCACCGCTGGCTGGATATGGCGAGAGAGCGCATCAGCTTCCAGGGTTTACCGGCCCGCATCTGCTGGGTAGGCCTGGGCCAGCGCGCGCGCCTGGGTCTGGCGTTTAACGAAATGGTCAGAAGCGGCGAGCTTTCTGCTCCGATTGTTATCGGCCGCGACCATCTGGACTCCGGCTCCGTTGCCAGCCCGAACCGCGAAACCGAAGCCATGCAGGATGGCTCCGATGCGGTTTCCGACTGGCCTCTGCTGAACGCCCTGCTGAATACCGCCAGCGGCGCAACCTGGGTTTCTCTGCACCACGGCGGCGGCGTAGGCATGGGCTTCTCCCAGCACTCCGGGATGGTCATCGTTTGTGACGGCACGGATGAAGCAGCCGAACGTATTGCCCGCGTGCTGAATAACGATCCTGCGACCGGCGTAATGCGCCACGCGGACGCTGGCTATGAAATTGCTATCGAGTGCGCAAAAGAGCATGGCCTGAATCTGCCTATGCTTAAGTAATGTCCCCGTGGCGCGGCAAATGTCGCGCCACATCCTCAAGAGAGAATGCTATGCGGATTTTATGGCACAACTGCCAAATCGTCACCATGGCCGAAGGCCGTTACAACCTGATAAAAGAGGCATCACTGATTACCGGAGACGGCAAACTACTGTGGCTTGGCGAAGATGCCGACCGGCCTGACATTGCCGTTGATGAATACAAAGATTTGCAGGGCAGACTGGTCACGCCGGGGCTTATCGACTGCCATACCCACAGCGTGTTTGGCGGCGACCGCAGCCAGGAATTCGAAATGCGCCTTAACGGTGCAACCTATGCCGACATTGCCGCAGCCGGCGGCGGCATCGCCAGCACGGTGAAAGCCACCCGCGAGGCCAGCGAGCAGCAATTGCTGGAAAGCGCCCGCCGCCGCATTAACGCCCTGCGCAAAGACGGCATTACCACCCTTGAAGTGAAATCGGGCTACGGCCTGAGCCTCGAAGATGAGCGCAAAATGCTGCGCGTTATTCGCCAACTGGGGCAAAGCCTGCCGTTAACGCTACACAGCACCTGCCTTGCCGCACATGCCCTGCCCCCTGAATTTAAAGGCCGCAGCGACGAGTTCATCGCCGAGATTTGCGACAGCTGGCTACCGGCGCTGCACGCCGAAGGCCTGGTTGATGCGGTAGATGCCTTCTGCGAACACCTTGCGTTCTCGGTGGCCCAGGTTGAACGTGTGTTTATTAAGGCCCGCGAACTTGGCCTGCCGGTAAAACTGCACGCCGAACAGCTCTCGTTGCTGCACGGAGCCGGGCTTGCCGCCCGCTACAATGCGCTTTCTGCCGACCATCTTGAATACCTGTGTGAAGAAGATATTGCCCTGATGGCCGAACACGGCACCACCGCCGTGGTGCTGCCGGGTGCATTTTATTTCCTGCGTGAAACCAAAAAACCGCCGATTGAGCTGCTGCGCCAATATCAGGTGCCGATGGCGATTTCCAGCGACCTTAATCCCGGCACTTCTCCGGTGCTGTCCCTGCGGCTGATGATGAACATGGCCTGCACGCTGTTCGGGCTAACGCCGGAGGAAGCCCTGGCTGGCGTTACGCTGCATGCGGCACGTGCGCTTGGCGTCAGCGATACCGCAGGCTCGCTGGAACCGGGGAAAGAAGCGAACTTCGTGGCGTGGGAAATCGACCATCCCGCAGAGCTCAGCTACTGGCTGGGCGGCACATTGTCAAAACAGGTTATTTATCAGGGTAAAGAGGTGTGGAATGACTAACGCATTTGAGCTACACAAAGGCAACCTGCCGCTGCTTATCAGCATGCCGCACCCCGGCACTCGCCTGACGACGGAAGTAGCAAACGGGCTAACCGAACGAGCCAAAAAGCTCGAAGACACCGACTGGCATATTCCGCAGCTTTATCAACCCATTCGCGAAATGGGCGCCAGTATTCTTAGTGCCGGTTATTCACGCTATGTGGTTGATCTAAACCGCCCTGCCGACGATAAACCGCTTTATAACAGCGCAACCACCGGCTTATTTACGGATATTTTCTTTGACGGTGAACCGCTGTTTGAGGCCGGTAAAGCGCCAGATGAACAGGCCAAAGCGGCAATCCTGGAAAACATCTGGCAGCCCTACCATCAGGCTCTGGCTCAGGAACTGGCGCGGCTGCGGGAAACCTTTGGCTATGCCCTGCTCTGGGATGCACATTCGATAAAATCCGTGGTGCCACGCCTGTTTGAAGGCCGCCTGCCGGACCTTAACTTCGGCACCGCCGACGGCACCAGTTGCTCCCCGGAACTCAGCGATGCCCTGCTCCACGCCAGCGCTGACTTTACGGATTACAGCAGGGTGCTTAACGGGCGCTTCAAGGGCGGCTATATCACCCGGCATTACGGTTCGCCGCAGAACAATATTCATGCGGTACAGCTTGAAGTTGCCCAGTGTTGTTACATGGATGAAGAAACCTTCGTGTACTCCGGCGAGAAAAGCGTTCCGTTCCAGCAGTTGCTGACCCGTTTGATTGGCACCGCGCTCGACTGGGGAAAACGGCACTACGGCTAACCGCTATTGACTTAATTTGTCAAAAGAGTACGTTTCAGGACATGAAAACGATTCTGATCATTGTTCCTGACGGCGGCATGTTGTTCGAGGCCGCCGGTATCGCCGATATTCTGATGCAGGCTAACTGCCTGCATGTGGATGAATCCGCCCCGCCGCGCTACCGGGTAAGCATCGCCACCACTCAACCCCACCACGTAGTTCATGGCCGTTCGGGACTTAACCTTCTGGCCGACCACCGGCTGGCGGATCTCGACCCGAATGAGCCGCGCGACACCATCATGATAACCGGGAAAGGTCTGAGCGAGCCTGAGGGCAGCGAGGTAGTTAGCTGGCTGAAACGAGCAGCGCCAAACGCAGAGCGCATCGCCTCTATTTGCGGTGGCGCGATTTTACTGGCCCAGGCGGGGCTGCTGGACGGCCGCAGGGCAACCACCCACTGGCGGCTACTCGAGAGCATGCAGGCCAGCTGGCCGAAGGTAAAAGTGGAAGCCGGGCCGCTGTATATTCAGGACGGCCCCGTCTGGACATCCGGCGGCGTCAGCTCCGGGTTTGATCTCACCCTTGCGCTGGTTGAAGCCGATTACGGCTTTACCCTCGCCCGCGACGTAGCGCAGGATCTGGTGATGTTTCTGCATCGCCCCGGCGGGCAGCTACAGTTTAGCCGCTACCATCTGCGGCAGGCGGCAAACTCAGGGCCGGTATCTCAGTTACAAGACTGGCTGCTGGATAACCTGACCGAAGATCTGTCGGTGGAGAAACTGGCGGAGCGCCTCGCCATGAGTCCGCGCAATTTTACCCGCGTGTTTACCCGTGAGACCGGCGTATCGCCCGCCCGCTATGTTGAAGAGGCCAGGCTCGCCGCCGCTCGCCATCGTCTCGAGCAAACCAACGAAACCCTGGAGCGGGTTGCCATTGCGGCCGGTTTTGGCAGCGCGATTAATCTGCGTCGCGTTTTCGAGCGCCATCTCCACCTGACGCCAGGGGAGTATCGCGAGCGTTTTCACTGCCGCAGAATGGCCTGAATTGATCCTTTTTCGTCGTTTACGCCATCGGGCTCCGGGCATACAGTGACTCCAGACATTAAAGAGAAGGAGTCAATCATGGTTAAGGTCGGCATTAATGGTTTTGGCAGGATCGGACGCAACGTACTGCGTGCCGCGCAGGGTAACCCGAATATTCAAATCGTGGCGATTAATGACCTGACGGACAGTAAAACGCTCGCTCACCTGCTGAAGCACGATTCCCTGATGGGGAAATTCCCTGCTCCGGTTGAGGCGGGTGTTGGCCAGTTGCTGGTTGACGGTAAACCTATCCGCGTATTTAGCGAAAGAGATCCTGCGCGTATTCCGTGGCACGAGACCGGCGCTGAAATCGTTATCGAAGCAACCGGTTTCTTTACCTCCCGCGAGCAGGCGGCGGTGCATATCACCAGCGGCGGAGCAAAACGCGTCATTATTTCCGCTCCCGGAAAAGATGATGACCTCACTATCGTCCTGGGCGTGAACCACGACAGCTACAACCCTGAAAAGCACTTTGTCGTCAGCAACGGCAGCTGCACCACAAACGGCCTGGCCCCGGCGGCTCAGGTGCTGCATCAGGCATTCGGCATTGAGCACGGACTGATGAACACCACCCACGCCTATACCAACAGCCAGGCACTGCATGACCAGCCTGAAAAGGATTTGCGCGGCGCTCGCGCGGCGGCACTCTCCATCGTGCCCTACTCCAGCGGTGCGGCAAAGGCGCTCGGCAAGGTGATACCGGAGCTGGACGGCCGCCTGACGGGTTATTCCCTGCGCGTGCCGGTACCGGTGGTCTCTATCGTGGATTTGACCGTAACGCTTAAACGCGACGTCACGGCTGAAGAAGTGAATGCGGCATTCAAAGCAGCGGCTCAATCCGGCCCGCTGAAAGACATTCTTGGCTACAGCGACGAACCGCTGGTATCCAGCGACTATCAGGGCGACCCGCGCTCGTCGATTATCGACGGGCTTTCTACCCTCGTGATTGGCGGCAACCTGGTCAAAATTCTGGCCTGGTATGACAATGAATGGGGCTTCTCGAACCGCCTGGTTGACCTGGCGGTGCTGATGGAAAAACGCGGGCTGTAATTCACCCGCGCGGTGAGAAAAGCCAGTCATTTGACTGGCTTTATTTTTTATTTCAGATGGTTGGCAATGGCGTTAAACATCAGCGAAGCCTCAAGCGGCTGAGCGCTGAAGGAGGGTTCCGCCTTCGGCCAGGTTGACCACTGTACGATGACCAGCTTCTCTTTCTGGTTGACCATAATTATCTGCCCGTAGATGCCAAGCGCCCACATGGAGTCTTTGCTTTCCAGGCCGTGCTTCGGCCCCACATCGCCCGCATTAGCCGGAACGCTATTGTTCCACCACTCATAGCCGTAGCTGCCGTCCGGATGCGCGGCGGTGACGGATTTCTCGGCTTTATTCCAGCTTCGAGCCTGCTCAACCCAGTTATCCGGGAGCATTTTCTTGCCGTTCGGCAAGACGCCGTTATTCATAATGAACAGGCCAAATTTGCCCCAGTCTTCAAGAGTGGCGTTAAAGCCGTGCGCGCCCACGTCGTGTTTACCTTTCAGGTAGCTGTGCCAGACGCCGTCATTCGTCATGCCGTACGGCTGCCAGATAGCGTCCTGCAGGTTCTGCGCCAGCGACTTGCCGGTGGCTTTTTCCAGGGTATCGCCCAGCAGCCACGCGCCGCCGGAAGAGTAAGACCAGGCCTCGCCGGGCTTAGCGTAAGCTTTACGCTGCGGATCTTTTACCAGCTTATTCACGCAGTCGTAAGTATTGCTGCTGGCTTCGCACTGGGTGAGTTTGGCAAAGTCCGACTCTGGATTAGTGTAATCTTCACCCCAGGTCACGCCTGAAGTGTGTTGCAACAGCTGGCGCACGGTGACGTGCTCCCAGGCTGTCCCTTTGACGTCAGGATTATATTTAACAATTTCGTCATCCAGCGAGGCGATCTTGCCCTCTTTGAGCGCCACGCCCACCAGCGTGGAAACCACCGACTTACCTACCGAGCGTGAGGTCCAAAGCGTGGTCGGCGTATTTCCCTCAGCGTAATAATCCGAGACAACTTTACCGTCTTTAATCACCATCATACCGGTCACGCTGTTGCGCTTGAGGTAATCCGCCAGTTTAAAATCGTGCCCCTGATATTGATAGCTTACGCCGGATAAATCCCGCCCGGCACGCGGGATTGGCACCGCCTTTCCGGCTTTAAAGACATCGCCTTCATAAGAGCGATAGTCATTGCGAAAACCAATCACCCGCTGCTGTTGGTTCCACGTCAGCATATCTTTTACCGCGGGCAGCTGAGAGTCAGCCGGTGCCGGACAGTGGGTCAATTGCAGAGTCTGGCAGTCGCTCGTTGCGGGAGCCGCATTTGCCTGCATGGCGGCACCCAGGCAGAGCGCAAGCAGGCAAATTCCGGTTTTCATTTTAGTCATAGTGTTTTCCTTCAGATTGGCGTAATGGCCTGTTAACCCGAGGAACTTTAGGGCAGAGATCTCAATAATTGATATCGGTTAGCGGGGGAATATCCCCCGCCAGATAGCGTTGTCGAGCCTGAGATGCAAAAAAAAGCCCCCGCGCTGGCGGAGGCTTGATTCAGTTAGCTATAGCGAGGAGGTTTAGAGCGCCATATCGTGCTGCGGGGATGCTTCAGCTTTTGGCTCCGCCGGTTTGGCCTGCGGGATCGCGCTCTGGTCATTCATCTGAATAACCGGAGGTTTGGTCAGTTGCAGCGTCGCCGCGGTGTCGTTCCAGACCTTCTGGGTCAGTTCAACATTGCCGTTCATCTCCTGGCCGTAGCTTGGCACCACGGAGCGGATTTTGCTCTGCCATTCCGGCGAGTTGAACTGCTCAGGGAACATTTTCTTAAGCACGTTCAGCGTAATTGGCGCTGCGGTAGAAGCACCAGGAGATGCGCCCAGCAGTGCAGAAATGGTTTTCTGCTGGTCAACAACCACTTCGGTACCCAACTTCAGCACGCCGCCTTTATCTTCATCTTTTTTGATGATCTGTACGCGCTGGCCCGCCTGAATAAGTTTCCAGTCTTCTTTACGCGCGTCCGGGTAGTACTCTTTCAGCGCTTCAAAACGGTCTTCATCGCTCAGCATAACCTGGCCAATCAGGTATTTAACCAGATCGAAATTATCCAGGCCCACGTCGGTCATCGGCATAAAGTTGCTGGTGGTCGTGGTGCTCAGCAGGTCAAAGAACGAGCCGTTTTTCAGGAACTTGGTTGAGAAGGTTGCGAATGGCCCGAACAGCACAACGCGCTTGCCGTCGATAAAGCGGGCATCGATATGCGGGACGGACATTGGCGGTGCGCCAACGGAAGCCTGGCCGTATACTTTTTCCAGATGCTTGCTTGTCACCGCCGGGTTTTCGGTCATCAGGAACGAACCGCCTACCGGGAAGCCAGCGTAATTTTTAGATTCCGGAATGCCGGTTTCCTGCAATAATTTCAGCGCGCCGCCGCCGGCACCGATGAACACATATTTAGCGTCGATAGCGTGCTCTTTGCCGCTATTTACGTCTTTAATAGTGACGTGCCAGGAATTGTCGCCGTTGCGTTTGAAGTCGGTAACTTCAGAAGAGGTTTGCAGCGCAAAGTTCGGGCTTTTTTTCAGGCTGCCGATCAGCTGGCGGGTAATTTCGCCGTAGTTAACGTCGGTGCCTACCGGCGTCCAGGTGGCGGCGACTTTCTGGTTTGCGTCGCGGCCTTCCATTACCAGCGGAGCCCATTGCTTAATTTGCTGGTGATCGGTGGAGAATTTCATCCCCTGGAACAAGGTTGTTTTTTGCAGCGCATCATAACGTTTGGTCAGATACTCGACGTTTTTATCGCCCCAGACAAAACTCATATGCGGAGTGGAATTAATAAACGAATGCGGGTCATTCAAAATACCGCGCTGAATTTGCGCCGACCAGAATTGTCGGGAAATCATAAACTGTTCGTTAATTTCCAGCGCTTTGCTCACGTCGATAGAACCGTCCGGACGCTCCGGCGTATAGTTCAGTTCCATATTCGCCGAGTGGCCCGTACCGGCGTTATTCCAGCCGTTAGAGGACTCAAGCGCAACGCCGTCCAGCTTCTCAACCATGACCTGTTTCCAGTCCGGTTGCAGCTCCTGAAGCCAGGTGCCAAGGGAGGCGCTCATGATCCCACCGCCAATTAGCAGGAAGTCGGTTTTTTGCGCGGCATCGTCTTTAGCGTAGCTAGCTGAGCTTGCCAATAACGCAAGTGTAGTCAGGGAAATAATTGTCTTTTTCATTGCAGGCATAATATTAATATTGCATCGCAGGTGAATGAAGTCATTCTATGTTAACCCAGTTTCACGATATTTTAAAATCTCATTCACAATTTTAATAATCCATACAATTAATGCCGATGATTTTTTTAATTAAAAAAACCAAATATCTTTCAGCAATTTGATTTAATATTCCGGTAAAATATATCCTGTAACGTTGCGTTATTATCGGCTAATCCGCTTATTTATCGGGACGTTATTAGCAAAAAAATCCACGCCGCGGCATGGATTCTGAATCCCGAATGCAGGACATTAATGATTTGCTTTCAGGGTTAGCCGTTTGTGCTATTTTTCTCTACTACGTTTAAAAACACCTCCAGCTGAGCGCGAATATGCGCCATCGTCGCCGGGTCGGTCAGACGGCCATTCTCAATTTTTTGTTCGGCAAAACTTATCGCGATTTCCGGCAGCGGCACCATATTGCACAGCATGGATGCCAGCGTTTCACGCAGTTGATACTGCGCGCGAACCCCGCCTAATGCCCCCGTGGACTGCGACACAAAGAAGACATATTTGCCCATCATGCAGCTGGCGCGCACGGGCCGTGAGAGCCAATCAAGCGCGTTCTTTAATACTCCCGGCATGCCGTGATTGTATTCCGGGAGCGTAATAATGACGGCGTCGGCCTCTTCAACCCGCCCTCTCGCGGCGATGACGGCCGCCGGAAGTTCACCTTTTTCCAGATCCTGACAATAATGCGGTAAAGCACCGATATCGAGCGCATCGAGGCTTACCTGCGGCGGCAGGCACTCGCCAATGCTGGTCAATATCGCGTGGGAGGCAGAAGCCGCCCGCAGGCTGCCAGCCAGCCCAATAAATCGTAATGTTTTCATATTTACTCTCCTTAGATATTATCGATGGGCGTATTATCTGCGAAAGAAACATGAACTTCTTTCGCCAATCCGCCATGATTATTTGCTGGAGCGCCACTATGTCTGGATCGCCGCTGCCGACCATCGTCGCTTCGGGAATGTCCCATCCCCGGGGGGATGAGGTTACCTTTCATCACCATTTACAGGGGCAATTGAGCATTGCGCTGCAAGGCACCATCAGGCTGCAAACAGAAAGCGGATGGTGGCTGGCAACGCCGGGTAATGGCATCTGGGTGCCGCCGGGGGTTCCACACAGGGCTGTGTATGCCGAGCAATCGCGGCTCATTAATCTGCGCTTTGCCGGAGGGTTTGAGAGCCAGTTGCCTCAGCTTTGCACGCTGGTAGTGGCGTCTACGCTATTAACCGAACTGGCGAAAGAGGCGCTGGCTATTTACGAAACGGGCGAAGCTGACGCTCAGCTCGAGCCTATTTCGCAGTTAATTCACTTTCAGATCCGTAAACATATGCTGAAAGTGGAGCTGTTTGTGGCCGAAGGGAAGGATAAGCGCTTGAGGATAATCACTCAGTTGCTCAGGGAAGATCCGGCCTGCAATAAGACCCTTGATCAACTGGCCGCGGAGGCATTTACCAGCCCACGGACGCTCGGCAGGCTGTTTGAGAATGAAACCGGCATGAGCTTTACCCGCTGGCGCGAGCGGCTGAGGATGATCGGTGCCGTAGAAAAATTGGTTAATGGTGAGCCCATCATCCGGGTGGCCGGAGATATGGGCTATCAAAGTGCCAGCAGCTTTACTACCGCTTTTACCCGAATAATCGGCTCACCGCCTGCACGTTACCTTAAAGCGACCTTAGGGCCAGATAAGAGCTGACGCCGGGTAACGGCCGCAGCGCCCAGCGCGAGCATCATCACAACTTCCACGGCCAGGAAGCCAATCATCGCCAGCGAATAATCCCCGCTTTGCTGGTGCAAATGCAGGAATAACGCCCCGAGAATGGCAGGCCCAAGGCCCAGAGCCGACTGCTGTAAAGTGCTGAGGATGGCGCTCGCCGCTCCGGCATCATTTAGCTCGATGTCACGCATCCCGATGCGGTAGAAACTGTTGACTATCAGCGCCTGCCCGTAGCCCACCACCAGCGTAGCAGGCGCAATGGCCAGCGGCCCGGCATGAACGCCAAAGTGATAAAGCGTTGCTATCAGCCCCAGCAGGCCAGCCACCTGAATGGCTACCCCGCTAAGCAAAATCGTGCTTAGCGAATGGCGAACAATCAGCTTTGGCGCAAACCAGGCCGAGACAAAATAAGAGATACCCATAGCGATAAAACTGTTGCCCGACTGCCAGGGTACCATGCCCATTCCAGACTGCAACGTCAGCGCCATGCAGAACATAAAGCCCGACCAGCAGGTGAAGAACAGCAGCGCAATCAGCAAGCCGAAGCGAATGCTGCCCAGTTTGAGCAGGCGCGGCGGCAATAGAGGCTGCAAGCCGCGCTGCTGCTGGTTAAGCGCGCCAACGCGCATCAGATAGCCCAGCGGGAGCGTCGCCGCCAGCATCAGTTGCAGCTGCCACGGCCAATGTAGCTCCGGTCCGAGCGCCATCGGGAACAGCAGGCAGCAGAGCATCAGCGCCAGAGTCAATGTGCCCTGCCAGTCGATACGAGAATGAGCGTCACTCCGGGTTTCGGGAATATAGAAACGGCTAAGCAGCAGCACCAGCAGGCAAATCGGCACGTTAATAAAGAAAGCGTTACGCCACCCCAGCCCGGCAATATCCGCCGAGACCAGCCAGCCGCCGCCCATCTGGCCGATAATAAACGCGATACCGCCTATTCCGCCGTAGAGACTAATGGCGCGGGCGTGCGCCGTCCCCTTCAATGTAACGTGCAGCGTGGCGAGGATCTGTGGCACGATAAGCGCTGCCCCCATACCCTGAAGCGTGCGCGCCGCCAGCAGTTCGCTTACCGACCCGGCTATCCCGCATAGCAAAGAAGCAATGCCGAACAAGGCCACGCCCCAAAGCAAAATGCGCCGCCGGCCGTGGTTGTCGCCCAGCTTGCTGCCTACCGCCAGGCTAACGGCAAACGCCACGCCGTACAGCGCCACAATTAGCTCCAGCTGGGTCGGCGTGGTGCCGAGTGACTGGGTAATAGAGTCCAGCGCAACGTTGGTTATCGAGGTGTCGATTAGCGGCAGCATCTGGCCCGTTAACAACAGCACCAGGCCAGCGCGGCCGGGTGAAACAGGCGAATTATTCATCAGGGACTCCATTGCATAGTTCGGGATACCGACGTAGCATTCCTGATAATTTAACCGGGTACCAGTTCCTGCTTATACTGGTACTGGCACTACTATTCTGGAGTATTTGTGATGCTGCTCACTCAACCGGAGATGCGAACCGGCCCGCTGGACGACAGTCGAAAAATGCTGGCGCTGTTTTTACGCACCCGGCGCGAAAGCCTCGATCCCCAGCGGCTCGGCCTGCCGCGCAGCGGGCGGCGGCGGACGCCGGGCCTGAGGCGTGAAGAAGTTGCGCTACTCGCCGACATCGGCGTGACCTGGTATACCTGGCTTGAGCAGGGGCGTGAGGTAAACCCTTCTTCCGTCGCCATGGCGGCCATTGCCAGCGCGCTCCAGTGCTCCCCGGCGGAAACCCGCCACCTGTTTATTCTCGCCGGATTACCGCCTTCCGAAGCGCCCGCGGCGGCCCAATGTGAAAACCTCAGCCACGCCTCGCGCCGCATGCTGGACGCGCTGATGCCCAACCCGGCCAGTATTCAGAAGCCAAACTTTGACATCCTTGGCTATAACACGCACTTTTGCCGCCTGATGGGCGTTAATCTTGACGACGTTGAGCCGGAACATCGCAACTGTATTTATCAGTATCTGACCAATGAAACCTGGCGCAGCCGGGTAGACTGCAATGAAGATGTGCTCCCGAAGTTCGTGGGCTGGTTCAGGGCGGGAATAACCGAGTATCGGGGCGATCCCCGCTGGGAGGCGCTGCTGGAGCAGTTTTTCAGCGTCTCGCCGGCTTTCCGGACGCTCTGGGAGCAGCGCTACGAAATTCGCAATATTGAAAACCACATTAAGCACTATACACACCCGCAGATTGGCACTTTCGGTATGCAGCAGGTTAACTGGTATTCGGCCCCGCGCGACGGCTCGCGCCTGCTGGTTTATTTACCGGTAGATGAAGTTGGAGAGCGCGCTTTGCGGCTATTTTCGGAATTGAAAGACGTTTAGCGATCCGCGCCGGGGCCAAATCGTTTCTGCACTGACCTTTAGACGACAAATCCCGGCATTTTTTTTGATTTAAGAATAACCTCAGGGAAACCCGCCCCGCCCGCAGAGATTGACCAAAGAATGAAATTTATGCCACGGCGAAATAGTTAAATTTATCAAATAAATTCAAAAAATTAGCCTTATTTCACTGTTTATCGCCGCCGTTAGCCAAACCGCCGTTCAATTTTACAACAGGCAAAAATTCCCCTTCGCCCTCACGGCGTGAAACATGCATCCGGCTTATAGGTTACTCAGGTGTTATCTCGCCATTGAATTGTTAACCAGGCTATGTAAAATCACGCTACTATGCTGAAACCACGTAAATTCCTTTAACGCGACGAGCCGATAAAGCCGTTGCACGGTTTTGCGTGGCCGTATCTCACGTCGTGGACCATTTTCCTGTGCGGCGCTCCTGGCATCCCGCGGCGGTTGGGTTTTAACCTTTTTCTCAGGGAACGTCTCAATGAAATTGCGAAGCCTGTTAGTCCTTCTTGTTGTCACTACGGTTGTCGGCTGCAAAGCGCCACCGCCTAAGATGACCGACGACACCATTGTGACCAGCACGGTGAACGGCGTCACCCTTACACACCGCTATATTGTCGAAGCTCCTGGCGAATTTACGCCGGTTGATGCCAGCTATCGCGCACTTTACCCCGGCTCCATTATGAGCAAACCTGACTTTAGCGGTAAGGTGATTGGCCAGCTTGAAAACGGCCAGAGTTATACGGTACTTGGCGAAGTTGAAAATCATTGGTTCGCTATAGCCGAGCAGGATAAGCAGGAGCTGCTGGGCTACGTTCCGCTAAGAGCGCTGGTAAAAAGCGAGCTGTACGCCCAGACTCTGAAAAAAGATCGCCCACGCCCGCGTCGCGCATCAAAAAAATCAACCTGCGTTGCGGTAGATGACAAAAGCAAAGCGTGCCAGAACGCGGATAGCGGAACCTGGATTATTAATTAAGCTTCCCGCAGGGGAAGCTGATAAAAAGTTGTTTCCGTGAGAGCACGGCGACGGTCGGCCGGGCAGTCTGAGCAGGCATTGATTGTAGCCCTCCCCCCTACACACAGGCTAACAAGGATTTTTATGAAACTCTGGCTTTCGGGTATGGCGCTGCTGTTTGCCTCCACTACCGTTTGGGCAGGGAACTACCGCATCGTTCAATCCCCGTCACAGAAGCTGGACGTCTGGATAGACAACGTCAAAAGCAACTCTCCGCAAAGCTGGTGCGGCAGTGAACTCCCGCTGCGCATCGTGGCCAACGGCGATAAAAACCCTCAGGTTCTGAAAAGCTTTATGCCCCGCCTTGGGGTTTTGCTGGAAAACCAATGCAGCGAGATTGAGCGCGTAAACTGGCAGCTGGAAGATACCGGCGGCACCACCGTCGCCCACGGTACGGCCAGCAAAGCTAAAGATTGGGAGCTCTCGGTTGACTCGCAGCTCTCTTCCCTTGCCGCTACCAGCGAGCGCCCTGAAGATCTTTCTACGCCGTTGGACCGCACGCCGTGGCTGGAATTTACCCTGCAGGATGGCTGCCATTTGCGCACCTTCTGGCAGGGCGATGCCAGCAGCAGCGCGCTGTTTATTCCGAGTAAAGTAAACGGCAAATGTGAAAAGGGCGGCTGGCTAAACGGCAGCAGCGAAGTGGTGCAAAACGCCAGCAACGGCGCACAAAAGCGCATGACGATGTCCTTTGTACACGGTTTCCCGGTGAGCGGCCTTAATCCGGCGGCAGATGCCGACAGCCTGCTTATCACCAGCGTGAATAATGAGCGTATGGTGGTCAGCAATGAGCATGCCCCGCAGAGCTGGCTGATTTTGCCCTACCGCCCGGAAATTAACGGCTGGAAAACCAGCGGCACCGTCGCCGTCGAAGTGCCTCGCGACATGGCTCTCGATGAACAACGCCTCCAGGCGAGGCTAAACGACGTGCGTAAGCTATGGGCTGGCTGGCTGACGCCCAATACCACCATTACGCTGGTGTTGATCGAGTCTCTGCATCCGCAGCTGCGCGATCCGGCAGCCGGTGCGTGGCGCGTCCAAAAATAATCATTTTGCATGTTGCACGATTTCGCGCAGAGAACATCATGACAGATAACGATTTTATTCCCAAAGTGCCCAACGCCCTGCCGCCAGGCTATCGCTTTGATGAATTCGAAATTCAGGAAGCTATCGACGCCAGCATGACCAGCATTCTGTATCGGGCGTGGGATAGCCAGCTCGAGCGGATAGTCGCGATTCGCGAATACATGCCCAAAGCCTACGTCACGCGCAATGACGTAATGGAACTGGTGCTGCACAGCGAGCGCGATCATCTGGTGTTTGCTACCGGGCTGAACGAATTTATCCAGGAAGCGCGCCAGCTGGCGCATTTTAATCACCCCAATCTGCCTCAGGTATTACGGGTCTGGAGCGATAATAATACCGCCTATCTGATTACGCTTTTCTACAGCGGAGTGAGCCTCGACGAACTGCAAAAACAGCAACCTTCGGTCATCAATGAGGCATGGATCCGCCGCATGCTGCCGATGTTATGCGGCGCGCTGGCCACACTTCATTCGGCGGATCACCTGCACCGTAATGTGTCGCTAAAGAGCATTCTGATTCAGGATAACGGGTTGCCTATTCTGCTCAATGCCGGGGCTACGCGCCGCTGCCAGGGGGCTTCTCTCGATGAGGGCAACACCTTGCTCCATCCCGGTTTCGCCCCGCTGGAGCAATACACCGGCGATTTGGCAAGCCAGCTTGGCCCGTGGACCGATATCTACGCTGTTGGCGCGGTGCTTTACACGCTGATTGTCGGCAGCGCGCCTCCGGCAAGCGTCGCCCGCAGCATCCAGGACAGTTGCCTGATCCTCGCGGAAAATCACCCTGAAGGTTATTCGCTTAATCTATTGCAGGCGATAGATAAGGCGCTTTCGCTCAAACCGGAAGACAGACCCCAATCCATCGATGAGTTCGCCGCGCTGCTGGATATCCCGGTTGGCGACGTGCGTGAACTGGTGAGCAATAAAAAAACCGGCACCGCGCTGGTCGCCGTTGAAGAGCCGGAAACCGCGACTTCCCTTCCACTTTGGCAGCGCCACCGGTCAACGCTGCAAACTGCCGCTGCCGCCGTCGCTGGCCTGGTGGTTGGCGCTCTGCTATTTGGCCGGAGCCCGGAGCCTGCCGCGCCGCAGGTGAGTTCAGCCGAGCCTGTTGTCGCCGCCAGCACAGCGCCTGCCAGCCCGGCACCTGTCGCCGCCGCTCCTGACGGCTCGGTTGCGCGGATTTATATCCGCATGAACGACGGTGAGCAGTTGCTGATTAATGGTAAAGAGCAAAAAGTCACGCCTGCGGCCAACGGTTTCGCCTCATTACAGCTACCCGCCGGGAAGTACCTGCTGACGCTTAGCGGCGGCGAGCAAACAAGAAAGCAAACCATCGTGGTGGCGAACCCCGGCACCTGGTTGGTTAATCCGCAGGGGTGATGATTCGCCACCCGACTTTTTACTCAGCCCCGCATGCGGGGCTTTTTTACGCCGGTAAATAGTCTGGATTTTGCTATTTTGCCACCCACACCCCGCGAAATTCGGAAAATTCAGCTAAGGTTTTCAGAGGGTTGATCGCAACTTACTTTCGTTGCGTCCCGTTAAGGAGATTTCAAGATGACAAAACCCGTTTTGCGCCGATCCCACACGCTATTTCTTGCCGTCCAGGTGGCGCTTACCGGCGCCGTTTTTAGCTTCACGCCGCTTACCGTTAATGCCGCTGAAGAGAGCAAGCCTCAAACCCAGCCCCAGGGGCCTGATGAGCTATTTGGCCCGCTGTTTGTTGATGTTCAAACGGCAAAACTGTTCCCGGATCAGAAAACCTTTGCCGATGCGGTGCCCAAAGGCGACCCGCTGATGATCCTTGCCGATTATCGCATGCAGCGGCGGCTCTCCGGGTTCGATTTACGTCATTTTGTGGAGGTTAACTTTATTCTGCCTCAGGAGCCTGAGAAGTACGTTCCTCCTGCCGGGCAAAGCCTGCGCGAGCATATTGACGGGCTGTGGCCGATACTTACGCACCCGGCGGACAACGTGACTAAATGGGACTCTTTGCAGCCGCTTCCGAAGCAGTATGTGGTTCCCGGCGGGCGCTTTCGCGAGGTTTATTATTGGGACAGCTACTTTACCCTGCTTGGCCTGGCGGAAAGCGGCCAGTGGGATAAAGTACAGGATATGGTGGACAACTTCGCCCACGAAATTGATAGCTGGGGACATATTCCTAACGGCAACCGCAGCTACTACCTGAGCCGCTCCCAGCCGCCGTTTTTCGCGATGATGGTCGAACTGCTGGCGCAGAAGAAAGGCGATGAGGTCTACAGCACTTATCTGCCGCAGCTGAAACAGGAATATGCTTACTGGATGGAAGGCGCAGACGCCCTGAAGCCGGGGGAAGCCCACGAACGGGTGGTAAAACTTAAAGATGGCTCTCTGCTGAACCGTTACTGGGATGACAAAGACACGCCGCGCCCGGAAGCTTACCTCGATGACGTCGCCACTGCGAAAAATACCCCAGCCAGACCGGCAACCGAGATTTATCGCGACCTGCGGGCCGCCGCGGCCTCGGGGTGGGACTTTAGTTCGCGCTGGATGGATAACCCGGCCCAGCTCGGCACCATTCGCACCACCAGCATTGTGCCGGTTGATTTGAACGCCCTGCTCTACCAGCTCGAACAAACTCTCGCTCACGCAAGCCTGATAGCGAAAGATGACGCCGCCGCGAATACCTATAAGCAAGCAGCAGCCGCTCGTCAAAAAGCTATTGAAGCAAACTTGTGGAATGCAAAAGAAGGCTGGTACGCAGACTATGATCTTAAAAGCCATAGCGTGCGTAATCAGCTAACCGCCGCGGCATTATTCCCACTTTATGTTCATGCGGCTTCCCAGGAGCGGGCGGACAAAGTGGCTAAAGCAACGCGCCAGTCTCTGCTCAAAGCCGGCGGCCTGGCCACCACCAGCGTCAAAACGGGCCAGCAGTGGGATGCGCCAAACGGCTGGGCGCCGCTGCAATGGGTCGCAACCGAAGGCTTACAGAACTATGGGCATAAAGACCTGGCGCTGGAAGTCAGCTTCCGCTTCCTGAACAACGTGCAGCAGGTTTATAACAGCGAGCAGAAGCTGGTTGAGAAATATAATGTGTCCACAGCAGGAACCGGCGGCGGCGGCGGTGAATACCCTCTTCAGGACGGATTCGGCTGGACCAACGGCGTCACCCTGAAGATGCTGGATTTACTCTGCGGCACGCAAAAACCCTGCGACAACGCCCCGGATAAATTACCTTCCGCAACTCCGGGGCCGGTAACAGACGCGGCTGCCGGGAAGCCTGCCGCGACTACGGAAGCGGCTCCCACCCGTTAATAATACGGCGGCTGCGGCCGCCTTTTCCTTCCTGAACTATTTCATTTTCAACAATCAGTGGCCTAAATCACCAATCATTTCATGGACTTTACGCGCAAAAAAGATCATAACTTCGCTTGAATGAGATAATAATAACGATAATAATTCGCATTCGAAATCGCATGTAGATACTTTGCGCTTTCCCGCCTTCCGGCACGGCGGTGGAATTCCATCAGGATGATGACCCCAATACTTCCCTGGACAAATAAAATGATAAAGGCTTTTACCGTAAAGCGCTCCGCTTTACTCTGCGCGCTCGCCCTCATCGCCCCTGCATCCGCGCTGGCTGAAGAGACCCTGGTTGTCACGGCGAAACCCGCCGATACCGCTACCTCCCCAACGCTCGGCTACACCGCTACCACCACCCGCGGCGCAACAAAAACCGATGAGCCGCTGATAACTACCGGGCAAAGCATCTCCGTGGTCACCCGTCAGCAGATGGAAGACCAGGGCGCGATGACGATTAACAGCGCCCTTAACTACACGCCGGGCGTGTTCACCGGCTTCTCCGGCGGTGCAACCCGCTACGATACCGTTGCGCTGCGCGGATTCCACGGCGGCGACGTCAACAATATCTTCCTCGACGGCCTGCGCCTGATGAGCGATGCGGGCAGCTTTAACGTCGTTCAGGTCGACCCGTGGTTCCTTGAGCGCCTCGACGTGATTAAAGGCCCTTCTTCCGCGCTCTACGGCCAGACCGTGCCGGGCGGCCTGGTGATGGAAACCTCTAAGCGCCCACAGTTTGTTGAAGAAGGCCACGTACGGGCGATGTACGGCAACCACAATACCAACGGCACCGCTTTCGATTACACCAACGCCATCAACGACCAGTGGGCCTTCCGTATTACCGGCCTGACCAAAAATAGCGATACCCAATACGAAAACACCCGCGACGAACGCTACGCTATTTCACCTTCTTTGCTGTGGCAGCCGGATGATGCAACTTCGCTGGTGCTGAGAGCTTATCTGGAAAAAGATCCTTCAGGCGGTTACCACGGCTCGGTGCCGGGAGACGGCAGCCTGTACACCACCACCGGGCGCAAGCTTGATACCGGCTTCTCCGACGTGCAGCCCGGCGATGACGCCTTCAAGCGCCACCAGCAGATCTACAGCTATGAGTTCGCCCACGCCTTCGACAGCGTATGGTCGTTCCGCTCTAACGCCAGCTATACCCACTCCAACGTAGCGCTGCGCCAGGCTTACCAGATTGGCTGGGCGGATACTCAACACAATGAACTCAACCGCTATTACAGCAGCGAAAACTCATCCCTCGATGCCTGGGCCATCGACAACCAGCTGGAAGCAGACTTCGCCACCGGCGACCTTCAGCATAAAGTTGTGCTGGGCGGCGAATATCATCGATTCACCAACGACCTGACCGACGGTACGGGCTATACCACTAAGCTGAATCCATGGACCGGCGTTTCCGGCGGGGTTGGCGGCTACTATTATTACGATCCGCGCGACACTAGCTACGCGACGATTAATCAGGGGCTGCTGGTGAAATCTGGCCGCCGCCAGTATGAGCAAACCGGGGCGTACCTGCAGGACGAAATGAAGTGGGATCGCTGGCATATGACGCTGTCAGGCCGCTACGACCATCTGACCACCAAAAGCCACCTCGTGGCCCCGGAAATCGACAGCGACGTGACGGACAACCGCAGCGATAATCACTTCAGCGGACGCGCCTCCCTGCTGTATGCCTTCGATAACGGTATTTCGCCTTACGTGAGCTACAGCCAGGCCGTGACGCCGCAGGTGCTTTCCGATGCCCAGGGCAAGCTGCTGAAACCGACAACCGCCGAGCAGTATGAAGCGGGGATTAAATATCAGCCGCTGGGAACCAGCGATCTCTACAGCGCGGCCGTTTACGACCTGACTCAGAAAGACGTCGGCAACCGTAACGTTCAGGGCGGCTACTTTGAGCCTGCCGGGAAGGTTCATTCCCAGGGGCTGGAGCTTGAGGCCCGAACTCAGTTGACCTCTCGCCTGTCCACTATTGCCAGCTATACCCTCAACCGCGTTCGTTACAAAGATGCGATTGACGGCAACGACGGCAACACGCCTTACGTGACCCCAAACCAGATGGCCAGCCTGTGGAGCACGTTCAAAGCAGATTACGGCATCAGTTTCGGGGCTGGTATTCGCTATATTGGCCGCCAGTGGGCCGACAACGAGAATACCCTGCGCGTGCCTTCTACGACCTTATTGGATGCGATGGTTCGCGCCGATATGGGCGCGTGGACGCCGTCGCTGAAAGGCGCGTTTGTGCAGCTTAACGCCACCAACCTGACCGGCCGCGATTATGTTGCAGGCTGCTACGGCACGGGCTATTGCTACTGGGGCGCAGAGCGCTCTGTAATGGCTACCGTTGGCTACGATTTCTAACGCCCGGCGCTAAATGTAAAAACGGCCCCGAAGGGCCGTTTTTTTTATAATGTATGACCCGCTGTTACCGTCGAACCATCCTGAAAATTGCCAGCACAATAATGGCGCCAATCACCGCAACAAAGAAGCTCGGCCAGTTGAAGCCGGTTACCGGCCCGCCAAGGTGCAGCGCGGTTGCCACCCAGCCGCCAACTACCGCACCCACTATCCCAAGAATACAGGTAAGGATAATGCCGCCGCCGTCTTTACCAGGCATAATCAGCTTAGCAACCACACCCGCGATGAGACCAAAAATAATCCAGGCCAGGATACCCATTTTAGAACGTCCTCTTCTATATTGTGAGCGTTAGCAGGCCCGCCCTGACGCCATACGCGTCGAGAAAGCCGCCTGCTGTCAGAATGATTATAGCCCTGTTGGCAAAAAATGTGATGCATCTCACCTGGTTATGCTCATTTTCAGACAAAAAAAATCATAAATTTGTATTAAGTTTTGCCCGGTTTTGCCGATAAGCTTCGATACCACAACCTGAAAACACAACAAGGACTTGAGCCTTGAGTCACTATAACGAGCAGTTTTTGAAGCAGTCCCCTCTGGCTGTATTAGGTGTGCTACGAGACTTACACAAACAGCAGGTTCCTGTCCGGCTTGAATGGTCGAACGGCCAGTTCATCAGCAAAATTCTCGACGTTTCGGCCCAGGGTCTGGTGCTGGACTTCGGTAGCCAGGCGCAGGAAAACCTTTCCGTGCAAAAGGCCACCCACATCGAATTTATCGCCGAAACGCAGGGCGCAAAGGTGGAGTTTTCCCTGCCGGGCCTGAAGGCGATGGAATATCAAAAATTACCGGCGTTTACCACGCCGCTGCCGCCGTCGCTGTGGTTCGTTCAGCGCCGCGAATACTTCCGCATCAGCGCCCCGATGCAGCCGCAATATTACTGCCGTACCGAGCTGCCGGACGGTTCTCAGTTCGCTTTCAGAATGTGCGACCTTTCGCTGGGAGGCCTGGGCGCGCTGGTTGAGGGCGCGCTGCCGCCGGGGCTTTCACCGGGCCTGCGCTTTGGCCGCGTAGAGATGGATCTCGTCGAATGGGGCAAGTTCTATTTTGACATGCAGCTGGTGATGGTGTCGGAGCGTAAAGTGGTGGACAGCAAAAATGAAACCATCTCTACGCCGCGCCTGAGTTTCCGCTTTTTGAACGTCAACCCGGCGGTTGAGCGGGAATTGCAAAAGATTATCTTTTCACTGGAGCGGTCGGCCCGGGAAAAGGCCAACCGCGTTAAATAATCAGATAGCGTTCATGGCCCGCGTCACCTTATACAGGTAGCGCGGAGCCTGCGGCGCAGGGTGATTGGTCTCGATGTGGCGGTAGAACTCGTCCGGGCTGAGCCGGTTTATCTTGTCGATAGCGTCCTGTCGGTCTGAGTCGAAGGTTCTGAGCAGCGCGCCCGCCCCGTTAACGTATGAAACGATCAGCGCATACTGCATCACCTGCGGATCGTTAATCCCTCGCAGAATTCCGTGCTCCAGAATGCTAAGATACGCCGTGCCGATATCAATATTGCGCGCCGGATCTCTCAGTTCGCTGTTGGAGGGCTGCCCGCTAAACCCCTGATTGCGATAAACATCTTTACCGGCAGTCGAGGCTTTGATCTGCATCAGGCCGATGGCGTTCGATCCGCTAACCAGTTGAGGATTGCCGCCGGACTCAACGGCGATAATAGCGGTGATCAGACGCGGGCTTACGCCCCACTGCTGCCCGGACTGCTCGGTGAGCGGCATCCACGTCAGCGCTCGCTGGGTAGGAATGGTCGGGTCCCACGGCGCCTGCTGCTGCGGCGAATGGCTGGAACAGCCGGCAAGAAATAGCACCAGAACGATAAACCATCTTAATTTCACGCATCTATCCTTATTGATATGGCTCGCCATAACGGCGATGACAAGCGCTCTCGATAGCGGCATGATAACCAATTCATATTCAGCAAGGAAATGCCATGTCTCTGATTCATTTAATCGCCCCGTCGGGCTATTGCATCAACCAGCAGGCCGCCGCACGCGGCATCCGCAGGCTTGAAGAGGCCGGGCATCAGGTAGCGAATCAGCAGGCCGTAACGAGACGTTTTCAACGCTTTGCCGGAACCGATAGCGAACGTCTGGCAGAGGTAAATCAGCTGGCCTGCCTGCCGCCGGAGACTGATATTGTGCTGGCGGTGCGCGGCGGTTACGGAGCCAGTCGTCTGCTTGAAAATATTGATTTTGCACGCATTGGTGCCGCGCTGCGCGCCCGCCCGCAGATTATTTGCGGCCATAGCGACTTTACCGCCATTCAGCTTGGACTACTGGCCCAGTGCGGAGCTATCACCTTCAGCGGGCCAATGCTGGCCGGAAACTTCGGCGCTGATGAGGTGGATGAATACACTTTGCGCCATTTCTGGATGGCGATGCGCAACCCGGAGTTCACCGTCACCTGGCAAAGCGATGCCCCGTCAACGCAAGCCGCTGGCACGCTCTGGGGCGGCAATCTTGCGATGCTAATCTCGCTGATCGGCTCTCCCTGGCTGCCGACGATTCAAGGCGGTATCCTGGTGGTTGAGGATATTAATGAGCATCCGTTCCGCGTCGAGCGCATGCTTTTGCAACTGCACCACGCCGGAATACTGGCGCGCCAGAAAGCGATTATTTTAGGAAGCTTTAACGGTACAACGGCAACGGATTATGACGCAGGATATGATTTCGACGAGATGCGCCGTACCCTACAGCAGCGCTTAAGGGTGCCAATTCTCTCCGGGCTGCCGTTTGGTCACGAACCGCAAACCGTAACGCTGCCTCTCGGTGCTTTTGCCGAGCTACAGCACGACGGCCACACCGCCCGCCTGAGCGTTAGCGGCCACCCGGTACTGCGCTAAAGAAAAGAGCTTTAAGCGCCCTTTTTGGGCGTTTAATCCGCAACTTACGTGTTAACCTTTTGCAACACGCTAAACAGAAATATTAGATGAAGGAGAGTGATGATTTTGGACGCAGGGGCGATAGTCAGTCTGTTTATTTTGGGTTCCGTTCTGGTAACTTGCAGTATTTTATTAAGTTCTTTCTCCTCTCGTCTGGGCATCCCCATTCTGGTTATCTTCCTGGCTATCGGCATGCTGGCCGGTATTGATGGTCTGGGCGGTATCCCGTTTGATAATTATCCCTTCGCTTATCTGATAAGTAACCTGGCGCTGGCAGTTATCCTGCTTGATGGCGGGATGCGCACTCAGGCAAGCTCCTTTCGCGTTGCCCTGGGCCCTGCGCTTTCGCTGGCGACCGTTGGCGTACTCATTACCTCGGGGCTGACCGGCCTTGCCGCAGCCTGGCTGTTTCATCTCAACCTGATAGACGGCTTGCTGATAGGCGCTATCGTCGGCTCTACCGACGCTGCGGCGGTGTTTTCGCTGCTGGGCGGGAAAGGCCTGAACGAGCGCGTGGGCGCTACGCTTGAGATTGAGTCCGGCAGTAACGATCCGATGGCGGTATTTCTTACCATCACGCTGATTGAGATGATCCAGCAGCACCAGACGGGCCTGAGCTGGCTTTTCCTGGTCCATATTATTCAGCAGTTCGGCCTGGGTATTGCGCTCGGCCTCGGCGGCGGCTACCTGCTGTTGCAGATGATTAACCGCATTACCCTGCCCCAGGGGCTGTACCCAATGCTGGCGCTCAGCGGCGGTATCATGGTGTTTGGCGTGACCACGGCCCTGGACGGCAGCGGCATTCTGGCGGTTTATCTCTGCGGCTTTGTGATGGGCAACCGCCCAATCCGCAACCGCTTTGGCATCCTGCAAACCTTCGATGGCCTGGCGTGGATGGCGCAAATCGGTATGTTCCTGGTGCTCGGCCTGCTGGTTAACCCCTCCGACCTGCTGCCGATTGCGGTTCCGGCGCTGCTGCTTTCTGCCTGGATGATTTTCTTTGCCCGCCCGCTTTCCGTTTTTGCCGGACTGCTGCCGTTCCGCGGCTTTAACCTGCGCGAACGTGTGTTTATCAGCTGGGTTGGCCTGCGCGGCGCGGTGCCTATCATTCTTGCGGTTTTCCCGATGATGGCCGGGCTGGATAACGCTCGTCTGTTCTTCAACGTGGCATTCTTCGTGGTACTGGTTTCCCTCCTGCTTCAGGGCACATCCCTTGGCTGGGCGGCCAAAAAAGCGAAAGTAGTGGTGCCGCCCGTCGGCTGGCCAGTTTCCCGCGTAGGGCTGGATATTCATCCTGATAACCCGTGGGAGCAGTTTGTTTACCAGCTTAGTGAAGAGAAATGGTGCGTGGGCGCGGCGTTACGCGACCTGCATATGCCCAAAGAGACGCGAATCGCGGCGCTGTTCCGGGATAACGCCCTGCTGCACCCGACGGGCAGCACCCGGCTGCGCGAAGGTGATGTGCTCTGCGTCATCGGCCGGGAACGTGACCTGCCTGCGCTCGGCAAGCTATTTAGCCAGTCACCGCCCGTCGATCTCGACCAGCGCTTCTTCGGCGACTTTATTCTGGAAGCCAGCGCGCAGTTCTCTGACGTCGCGATGATTTACGGCCTGACGCTGGACGAGACCGTTGATACTCAGCAGTCGCTGGGTGACTTTGTTCTTGGCATGCTGGGCGGTGCGCCGGTCGTGGGTGACCAGGTAGAGTTTGCCGGAATGATTTGGACGGTTGCCGAAAAAGAAGACAATCTGGTGCGCAAAATTGGCGTCCGCGTGATGGAAGAGGAAGAGGAGTAATATCCCCTCGGCCAGCTCGGTCTCAGGAGAAAACGGCACCTACTCTTCCAATAAGGATTTCATTTAGCCCCCTCTCCCTCCCGGGAGAGGGTTCGAGTCACTGACTTACCACCACAGGCACACGCGGCGCTAACGCACACATCAGCTCATAGCCAACGGTTCCCGCCGCGCTGGCAACATCGTCAATCTTGACGTTTCTCCCCCACAGTTCAACCGGGCTGCCGATCCCCGCCTGCGGGCAAGGGGTGAGATCTACGGTTATCATATCCATCGAAACTTTACCCACCACGCGGGTCATCACGCCGTCTACCATAATCGGCGTTCCATCCGGAGCGATGCGTGGATAACCGTCCGCGTAGCCGCCGGCGACGATGCCGATTCGCTGCTCGCCGCCTGCGGTATAACGGCTGCCGTAGCCTACTGTATCCCCGGATTTTAGATTCTGAACGCCAATAATTTCGCTGCTCAAAGTCATCACAGGCTGAATGCCGCTGGTGGCAACGTCCTGCCACTGGCCGCTCGGGGAGGCGCCATAAAGGATAATGCCGGGGCGAACCCAGTCAAAATGCGCTTCGGGGTGCCACAGGGTCGCCGCCGAGTTAGAAAGCGAGCGCGGGGCGTCGATGCCTTCCGCAGCCTGCTCTATGCGCTTCATCGGCTCGATGATGCCTTCCGGCAGTTCCGCATCGGCAAAGTGCGCCATCAGCGTAAGCTGCCCAACGTTGTCAACGGAACGCAGTTTCTGCCAGATGCCGTGAACGCGGTCCGGCGTAAAGCCAAGGCGATTCATCCCGCTGTTGATTTTAAGGTAGACATCCAGCGGCGCGCTTAACTTCGCGTTCGCCAGGGCCTTCACCTGCCAGTTGCTGTGCAGGCTGGTGGTCAGCCGGTACTTATCAAACAGTTCGAGCTCGTCGGCGTGGAAGAAGCCTTCCAGCATCAGAATTGGCCCCTTCCAGCCGCGCTCACGCAGCAGGATAGCTTCTTCGAGGTTAAGCATCGCAAAACCATCGGTAGCGCCAAGCGCGGACCAAATTCTGTCCAGGCCGTGCCCATAGGCATTGGCCTTCACGACCGACCAGACCCGGGAATGAGGCGCGGCTCTGCGCACCACATCGAGATTATTGCGCAGCGCGCTGAGACTCAGCGTCGCCACCACAGGACGGGACATGACTGCTCCTTTTAATTATGTGCGCCGTGAAGATGTTGAGCACCTGACGGCGTAAAGCCCGGCGCATAGCGTGCGACACCCAGATCTTCACTCGGGATAGCCGGAGTACGCCCGGAGATCAGGTCACTCAGCATCTGGCCGGAGCCGCAGGCCATGGTCCAGCCAAGCGTGCCGTGGCCGGTGTTGAGCCACAGATTTTTAAACGGCGTACGGCCTACAACCGGCGTGCCGTCCGGCGTCATCGGTCGCAGGCCGGTCCAGAATGTCGCCTGCTCTACATGCCCGCCGCGCGGATACAGGTCGCGCACCACCATCTCCAGCGTTTCACGGCGAGGTTGCAACAGTTTGGTATTAAAGCCGACGATTTCCGCCATGCCGCCGACGCGGATTCGATTATCAAAGCGGGTAATGGCGATTTTGTAAGTTTCATCGAGGATAGTCGAGACCGGTGCGCCCTGCTCGTCGGCAATGGGAATAGTAAGAGAGTAGCCTTTTAGCGGGTACACCGGAATGTCGACAATCCCCTTGAGCAGCCCGGTGGAATAAGAGCCGAAGGCCACGACGTAGGCATCTCCCTTCACTACTTCCTGCCCGCACTGTACGCCTGAAATCTGCTGATTTTCACACAACAGACGGTCAACAGGCGTATTGAAACGGAACTCAACGCCCGCCTCCGCCGCCATGCGCGCAAGATTTTGGGTAAACAACTGGCAGTCACCGGTTTCATCATTGGGTAAGCGCAGCCCGCCGGTGAGCTTGTGGGCGACATCCGCCAGCGCCGGTTCAACCCGATTCAGCTGGCTGGCTTCCAGCAGTTCATACGGCACCCCAGCCTCTTCCAGCACGGCGATATCTTTTGCCGCGCTCTCATACTGCTGCGCGGTGCGGAACAGCTGCAACGTGCCGCCCTGGCGGCCTTCATACTGAATGCCGGTGCTGTGACGTAGCTCTTTCAGGCAGTCTCGACTGTATTCCGCGAGGCGCACCATGCGGCCTTTATTTTCCATGTAGTGACGGGTGTCGCAGTTGCGCAGCATCTGCCACATCCATTTGAGCTGAAACTGCGTGCCGTCGAGGCTGATGGCCAGCGGAGCATGGCGCTGGAACATCCACTTGATGGCTTTTAGCGGTACGCCAGGAGCCGCCCACGGCGCTGCGTAACCCGGTGAGATTTGCCCTGCATTGGCGGCGCTGGTTTCCTGCGCCGGACCTGATTCGCGATCGATGACGGTGACTTCATGCCCGGCCTGACGTAAATACCAGGCGCTTGCCACGCCGACAACACCACTTCCCAGCACCACAACACGCATATCTGCTCCGCATTTAGCTAAAAGAATAATCTTCTGATTACATATTGATAACTCAGTTGAAAATGTTATTCAACATACGGCTTTATTATGGTGACTAAACTCACATCTTTGCCCGCCAGGACTGGCACGGGATAATTAGCATCTCCTGCGAGGGAAAATATTTTCGCCAAAATAAAATGCTGGGCATGCGGCTGAAATCGCGTCATCGGGATCGATAAATCGTGCAGAAAAAATTTTACTTGTCGGCGCTATCTTTCAGGAGTTGTCTATTCTTGAAAGTGAGGCTTTCCATCCAGAGAGAGCCGTAAACAATGAGGGCGCGCTGATGGCTACCGTAACTGATTTCGCCACAAAGGATCCCAACCGTCTGAGTGACGGCCCCGACTGGACGTTCGAGCTACTGGACATCTACCTGGCCGAGATTGACCGGGTAGCAAAGCTTTACCGGCTCGACACCTATCCCCATCAAATTGAAGTGATTACCTCGGAACAAATGATGGACGCCTACTCCAGCGTCGGGATGCCGATTAATTACCCGCACTGGTCTTTTGGCAAGAAATTCATCGAAACCGAGCGCCTGTATAAGCACGGGCAGCAGGGGCTGGCGTATGAAATCGTCATCAACTCTAACCCTTGTATCGCTTACCTGATGGAGGAGAACACCATCACCATGCAGGCACTGGTCATCGCCCACGCCTGCTACGGCCATAACTCATTCTTTAAAAACAACTATCTGTTCCGCAGCTGGACCGATGCCAGCTCGATTATCGACTACCTTATTTTTGCCAAAAATTACATTACCCAATGCGAAGAACGTTACGGGGTGGATGAAGTTGAGCGCCTGCTTGATTCCTGCCACGCGCTGATGAACTACGGCGTTGACCGCTATAAGCGCCCGCAGAAGATTTCGCTGCAGGAAGAGAAAGCTCGCCAGAAGAGCCGGGAAGAGTATCTGCAAAGCCAGGTGAACACGCTGTGGCGTACCCTGCCGCGTAAGGAAGAAGAGAAAACCGCCGAGTCCGCCCACCGCTTCCCTTCAGAGCCGCAGGAGAACCTGCTGTACTTTATGGAGAAGAATGCGCCGCTGCTCGAACCGTGGCAGCGCGAGATCCTGCGCATCGTGCGTAAGGTAAGCCAGTATTTCTATCCGCAGAAGCAGACCCAGGTGATGAACGAAGGCTGGGCGACCTTCTGGCATTACACCATCCTCAACCATCTTTATGATGAAGGAAAAGTCAGCGAGCGTTTTATGCTGGAGTTTCTCCACAGCCATACCAACGTGGTGTTCCAGCCGCCCTACAATAGCCCGTGGTACAACGGCATTAACCCATATGCCCTTGGCTTCGCGATGTTCCAGGACATTAAACGAATTTGCCAGACGCCTACCGAAGAAGACCGTTACTGGTTCCCGGATATCGCCGGTAAAGACTGGCTGGAAACTCTGCATTTTGCGATGCGCGACTTCAAGGATGAAAGCTTTATCAGCCAGTTCCTGTCGCCCAAGCTGATGCGCGATTTCCGCCTGTTTACCGTGCTGGACGACGACCGCAATAACTATCTCGAGATTGCGGCTATCCATAACGAAGAAGGCTACCGCGAGATCCGCGCCCAGCTTTCGGCTCAGTACAACCTCAGCAATCTTGAGCCGAATATTCAGGTGTGGGATGTGGATCTGCGCGGTGACCGTTCGCTAACGCTGCGCTATATCCCACATAACCGCGCGCCGCTGGACAAAGGCCGTAAAGAAGTGCTCAAGCATGTGCATCGCCTGTGGGGGTTTGACGTGATTATGGAGCAGCAAAACGCGGATGGCAGCGTGGAGTTGCTTGAGCGTTGCCCGCAGCGAACGTCGCTTTAAGAGACAAAAAAAACGCTTCCGTCTGGAAGCGTTTTTTATTTCAGGCTATTAGCGACCGTGCATCGCTAAGTCACCCGGCAGATTCTTCTGCATCCTGTGCCAGATCTCACCGCTCTCGCGACCGTAGTTACGCACGGTATCAAACACCTGATCGTGAAGGCTCTGCTGGCAGATTTCCGCCAGACGATGATAGAAACCAAGCGCCAGGCTGCGGGCTTCCGGGTTAGAGAAGTAGTGCCGCCCGATACGGGTATACAGCCCTTTCATCCCGTTGAGGATCAGGCCGTAAATTGGGTTCCCGGAGGCAAATGCCAGGCCGCGGAAAATGTTGTAATCAAGATCGGCAAACGCATCGGCATGGTCTTCAACCTGGTTGGCCGTCGCCAGCACTTCCTGCGCTTTATCCGGGTGTTGGCGGATCGCCGTGCGGATAAAGATGGTTGAAATATTGGTACGCACCGACAGCAGGTTATCAATAAGCTGCGGCACGCTGTCATGATCGAGACGAGCCAGAGTTTCCAGAATATTCAGACCTGAAGTTTCCCAGAAATTGTTAACCTTGGTCGGCTTGCCGTGCTGGATAGTCAACCAGCCGTCACGGGCAAGGCGCTGTAACACTTCACGCAATGTCGTTCGGGTTACGCCAATAAGCTCTGATAATTCACGTTCTGCCGGGAGAATTGACCCCGGAGGAAAACGACTATTCCAGATGCTTTCTATAATATACTCTTCCGCGAAACCCGCTGGGCTCTGCGCCTTAATGACCATAGTAAGATTTCCATTACTCAGGTTTTGCAAATTGGACTCATCATACCAGATGCCATACGCTCCAGATAGCGGGGGCAAGGGGCAAATGCGGGATCGGTGTTGAATTTTGAGGATAAATGCCTTAACTCGGGATTTTCTGCGGCTTGATAGCCCACCCCATATAGGAGTAACCTGAGAGGTTATTTTCCTATACATCAATATAATACAACCGATAACGGTAACTTAACGATGGAAATGTCTGCCGGGCGGGCTTTGTACCGCAATTTTCTGGGTCAATCTCCTGACTGGTACAAATTAACGCTGATGCTCTTTTTAGTGGTTAATCCGCTGGTCTTTTGGTTTGTCAGTCCATTTATCGCGGGCTGGATGCTGGTTGTGGAGTTTATTTTTACGCTGGCGATGGCACTCAAGTGCTACCCGCTGCTGCCGGGCGGCCTGCTGGCCATCGAAGCGGTTATCGTCGGTATGACCAGCCCCGACCACGTTCGCGCCGAGGTTGCATCCAACCCTGAAGTCCTGCTGCTGCTGATGTTTATGGTCGCCGGGATCTATTTTATGAAGCAGCTTCTGTTGCTGTTGTTCACCCGCCTGCTGCTGGGTATTCGTTCAAAAATAGCGCTTTCGCTGGCCTTTTGCGTGGCTGCCGCTTTTCTCTCCGCTTTCCTCGATGCCTTAACCGTTGTCGCCGTGGTCATCAGCGTCGCGGTCGGCTTCTACAGCATTTACCACCAGGTGGCCTCTGAAGGCACGGAAAGCGGCAATTTGCAGGATGACAGCCGCATTAAAACCGAAAACCGCGAGGTGCTTGAGCAATTCCGCGCCTTCCTGCGCAGCCTGATGATGCATGCGGGCGTGGGAACCGCGCTCGGCGGCGTGATGACGATGGTAGGAGAACCTCAGAACCTTATCATCGCGAAAAATGCCGGCTGGCACTTTGGCGATTTCTTCCTGCGGATGATGCCGGTCACGGTTCCGGTGCTGGTTTGCGGCCTGCTGACCTGCGTGCTGCTGGAGTACTCAAAAGTGCTGGGCTACGGGCAAGTGCTGCCGGAAAAAGTGCGCGGCATTTTGCAGGAGTTTGATACCCGCAGCGCTCAGAAACGTACCCGGCAGGACAAAATGAAACTGCTGATTCAGGCGCTGATCGGCGTTTGGCTGATTATCGCCCTTGCCCTGCACCTTGCGGAAGTCGGCCTGATTGGCCTGTCGGTGATTATTCTGGCGACTTCGCTGTGCGGCGTTACCGACGAGCACGCCATCGGCAAAGCTTTTACCGAGGCACTTCCGTTTACCGCCCTGCTGACCGTGTTCTTTACCATTGTGGCGGTGATTATCGACCAGCATCTGTTTAGCCCGATAATTCAGTATGTGCTCGCCGCTTCCCCACACTCTCAGCTCTCGCTGTTTTATATCTTTAACGGCCTGCTTTCTTCGATATCGGATAACGTTTTTGTCGGCACCGTTTATATCAACGAGGCAAAAACCGCGCTGCAAAATGGCGCTATCGATATCAAGCAGTTTGAACTGCTGGCGGTGGCTATCAATACCGGTACAAATCTGCCGTCGGTGGCTACGCCGAACGGCCAGGCTGCGTTCCTGTTCCTGCTAACCTCCGCGCTTGCACCGCTGATTCGTCTCTCATACGGGCGGATGGTCGTCATGGCGCTGCCGTATACGCTGGTGCTGACTCTGGTCGGCCTGCTCTGCGTTGAATATACGCTTGCGCCCGCAACGGACTGGATGCTTGCCAGCGGCTGGTTAACCACCCCGGAAACCGTGGTTGCACCGCACTAAGGCAATTTAACGGGAAGTCCGCTTCCCGTTACATTTTTTTTCCTTATAAACATCCGATTAGTACGTTATTTTCATCTACGCTACTGGCGCAGAAAAGGATTTGGTTTACACTGCCGATTCTACGCATGCTGCAGGGAAACTGATTATGTTGCGATATTTAAACCAATGCTCCCAAGGACGTACCGCCTGGCTGCTTCTGGCCTTTACGGCGTTCGTTCTTGAAATGGTGGCATTGTGGTTCCAGCACGTTATGGGGCTGAAACCTTGTGTGATGTGTATTTATGAACGTTGCGCGCTGTTCGGCGTGATGGGCGCGGGTCTGGTTGGCGCAATCGCCCCAAAAACGCCGCTGCGCTATGGCGCACTGGCTATCTGGCTGTACAGCGCAGGGAAAGGCGTTCAGCTCGCGTGGGATCACACCATGCTTCAGCTTCATCCGTCGCCGTTTGTGACCTGTGATTTCTTTGCTCGTTTCCCGAGCTGGCTGCCGCTGGATAAATGGCTGCCGCAGGTATTTGTTGCTAACGGCGACTGCTCCGTTCGTCAGTGGGAGTTCCTGTCGCTGGATATGGTGCAGTGGCTGCTGGGGATCTTTGCCGTGTTCCTGGTGATTGCGGTTCTGGTACTGATTGGCCAGTTTTTCAAACCGAAACGCCGCGATTTGTTTGGCCGCTAATTTAGCCGCCCGCAGATAACAATAACCCACCTCTCGGTGGGTTATTTTTTTTATGAATGATCGCGTCGGTACAGCGCCCACTCGTCGATTCGTTCGCCGCCCGGTAGCAGGCAATCGGCTCGCTCGCCCTGCGGCGTTTTCACCGCAATGGATTTACCGCCTTTCTGCTGGCAGTAAACCGATGCCGGGTTCGCCATTCCGATACTGCCCGGTGGTTTTGGCGCTTCGCGCTCGGCGGTTGCACAGCCGCTTAACAGCAGCATGCCCATTATTATCGTCAGTTTTTTCATTATCCCTCCTGTGAAGAAGGAATATTAGCAGCGAGGCTGGGAAGAAGGCAAAGCCTGTTGCGCCAGCGGGCTAAAACCGGAGAAGGTCGCATTTAACGGACGATGAGCGGAAACCTGCATTGCGGATTTGCAAAAGATACAGACTGCGCCATGGGGATTTGATTCTCGGACATCGTAGGAGGAAGTGCGATACTGCGATCCGCCGCATGACGGACACTGGAATAGTAAATTCAGGATAAAACTCTCTTGTTTTTGGTTATTGAAAATCCATCCTATCACAAAATTAGTTATAAGAAGGATTTATTTATCTGCCGACTCGCATCGGCAGAAGCGGGCTATCAATCCGCCCACTCGGGCTTGTTCAGGATATGGTCCTGCCAGTCGCGAACCTCGGACTCTTTCACCGCAATATGGCGTACAGAAATACGCTCGCCGTGCATTGCAGCCTTTGAGCCGGTAATCAGCGGATGCCATTCAGGCAGCGGTTTTCCTTCGGCCAGAAGGCGGTAGGCGCAGGTATGCGGCAGCCACTCAAAGGTCGGCAGATTGTCACGCGTGAGCTTGATGCAGTCCGGCTCATATTCAAAGCGGCGGACGTAATTTTTGCACTGACAGGTTTTGATGTTGAGCTGCTTACAGGCGACGTTGGTGAAATAAATTTCGTCGGTATCTTCGTCCATCAGCTTATGCAGGCAGCACTGGCCGCAGCCATCGCACAGTGATTCCCACTCGGCGTCGCTCATTTCGTCGAGAGTTTTACTTTGCCAGAAGGGAGTGGGTGTCATAGCGGTTCCTGCATTTAAAAATTAAGCTGCACCTTATAAACAGTCTGACACCCGGATGCAAGTTTTGCCGCCCTGAAGCGGCAAATTGTTTACAGCACGCGCGTCGTCAGAGCGTGTCCGGCAAAGCTGACTTCCAGCTCGTCGCCGCTGTTTAGCGGGCCAACGCCTTCGGGCGTCCCGGTCAGGATAACGTCTCCGGCGCGCAGGGTGAAGAATTTGCTCATATAGGCAATAAGCGGCACTATCTTGTGGATCATGTCTTCGGTATTGCCCTGCTGGCGCACTTCACCGTTAATTTTCAGCTCAAGCGGCGTATTTTGCGGATCGTGAGTGAATTGCGCGGCCGGAATAAAACCGGAAATTGGGCATGAGTTATCAAAGCCCTTCGCTTTTTCCCACGGCTGGCCTGCCTTCTTCATTTTGGCCTGCAGCTCGCGCAAAGTGAGATCCAGCGCGACGCCATAACCGGCAATCGCTTTGCGCACATGCTCTTCACTCGCCTGTTTCAGGGTCGAACCAATCAAAACTGCCAGCTCAACCTCGTGATGCACCAAACCAAAGTCATGCGGCAGCGCCAGCGGCTGGCGGATGTCGCACAACGCGCTTTCCGGTTTGATAAACACCACCGGTTCGTCCGGGGTTGCACTGCCCATTTCTTTAATATGTTTGGCATAGTTGCTGCCAACACAGACTACTTTATTAACCGGAAAATCCAGCAGCGCACCCTGCCAGTTATGATGTTGATACATGCCTTTCCTCTGCGTCGTTTGTGTTAACTCAGCTTGATACTAGATAAAAATATTCCCGGTGAATACCGGGGAAGTGTTTCTAACCGTAGCTTATTTAGCAATCGCGTCCGCCATCTTGCCGATGCTGATGGCGAAGTAATAAGAGCGATTCCAGTGCATCAGAGTGCGGAAGTTGTTGAACACCAGAAACGTTCGCCCCTGGCTATCATCCGGCGTCACCAGCCAGCCTTTTTGCGAGGAGGCTGGCAGCATTAAACCGCCCGGCAGCGTTACCCCCAGTTTTTGCCAGCGGGCTACGGTTTTCCCCTGCCCCGGCCGGGTGCCCGCCAGCGCGCTGTTAAAACCGGAGGGAAGCCTGACTTCAAATCCCCAGTTGCCTCCAGAGCGCCATCCCTCGGTCACCAGATAGTTGGCCGTGGAGGCAAAAACGTCGCTGGTGTTGTTCCAGATATCAATCTTGCCGTCTCCGTCGCCGTCTTTGCCATAGCGCAGCAGGGAGCTGGGCATAAACTGGTTTTGCCCCATCGCCCCGGCCCATGAACCTTTCATCTGCTCCGCGCTAATATCACCACGCTGAATAATTTTTAGAGCGGCCATCAGTTCTTTAGTGAAAAACGCCTCGCGCCGACCTTCAAAAGCCAGCGTTGCCAGGGCGGAGATAACATCCTCTTTGCCCTGAAGCTTGCCAAAGTGACTTTCCATCGCCCATAGCGCGACAATGTAGTTACTCTGTACCCCGCTTCTGGCGCTGACTCTGGCAAGCTCTTCACGGTGCTGTAACGCCAGGCTTCGCGCCTGCTTTATTTTTGCCGGAGTAATAACCCGCTTCAGGTAATCATCGAGAGTTATTTTTTTCTCCAGCTGATTACGGTCGGATTTAATTACCCGGTCAACAAAATGAATATGGGCAAAGGCCGACTTCAGGGTGGCATTACCGATCCCCTGAGCTTTGGCTTCGGTTTTTAGTTTTGCCACAAAGGCAGGGAATTCAGCGGGGTCGCGCCCTTGTTCGGCCAGTGTGGTAACGGGCGGCGCGGGAGATGCTTTTGCCTGAGGAGTCGCGGAGGCGGCGGGTGCCGCCTCTGCTTTAGACGTTTGGCCGTAACAACTGGCAAGCATTAAGGCGCTGAGGGTCAAACAAAATGCTGAAGTTTTCATCATCCTTCCCGCGATTATTTGTTTTACACATCTTCATGCTTAATGCCCGGAAAAGATTTACCGGCAGTCCGAATTTTATTTTTTAGGACTATTTTCCAGGTGCATTGTCAGCAAACTTTCAATCGGCGGCGGCAATTGCAAATAATAACCTTCACTTTCCAGTGCCTGTTTAACTTTTCCCAGATCGGCGTTAACCAGTTTCTTACTGCCATCCAGCGGCAGCAGCATCGACAGCACGGGTTTACCAAAGCCTTTCATCAGTTCTTCCGGCACGCGGGAGAAATCGTCCTTTTTTTCGACATAAAGATAAGTCTGGTCACGTTTGGTACTTCTGTAGATCACACAAAACATTTTTTTTACTCTATTTTCGCCAGCTTGTGGCTTGCCTGAATATAAGCTGGACTATAACATGCCTGGTGTACTTCGGAATATCGTCCCACAATTGTGGGGATTGAAACTGAATTGAGTAAGGCCAGGATGTCAAACACGCCAATCGAGTTAAAGGGCAGCAGTTTTACCTTATCTGTGGTTCATTTGCATGATGCACAACCCGAGGTTATTCGCCAGGCTCTGGAAGACAAAATCGCCCAGGCGCCGGCGTTTTTAAAAAATGCCCCGATAGTGGTTAACGTCGCCAGCCTCGATGGTTCCGTCAACTGGAAAAAAGTACAGCAGGCCGTGACCTCCACCGGCCTGCGAGTGGTGGGGATCAGCGGCTGTAAAGATGAGGCTTTAAAAGCCGAAATCGAGCGGGCTGGCCTGCCATTATTAAGTGAAGGAAAAGAGAAGGTTGTCAGAACGCCAAAGGCTGCCCCCGCTGAGCCGGTAGTGGTCGCTGCGCCAACTGTTACTCCTGTCACAAAAACACGCTTAATTGATGCCCCCGTGCGTTCCGGGCAGCGCATTTATGCGCCAAACTGTGACCTGATTGTGACCAATCATGTTAGCGCCGGTGCAGAACTGATAGCAGATGGTAATATTCATATCTACGGCGTGATGCGTGGCCGTGCGCTGGCCGGTGCCAGCGGCGAACGTGATGCACAAATATTTTGTACTAACCTGGTAGCAGAGCTGGTCTCTATAGCGGGCGAATACTGGCTGAGTGAGCAGATCCCAGCCAATTATTATGGAAAAGCGGCCCGCCTGAGCCTGGCGGGTGGCGCACTTTCCGTTCAACCTTTGAATTAAGCCCTTTTAACAAGGAAATCCTTTATGGCACGCATTATTGTTGTTACATCGGGTAAAGGGGGCGTCGGTAAGACCACGTCCAGCGCGGCCATCGCTACGGGTTTGGCCCAAAAGGGAAGAAAAACCGTGGTTATCGATTTCGACATCGGCCTGCGTAACCTCGACCTGATTATGGGTTGTGAGCGCCGCGTGGTGTACGACTTCGTTAACGTTATTCAGGGTGACGCGACGCTTAACCAGGCGCTGATCCGCGATAAACGTACCGAACAGCTTTATATTCTGCCTGCTTCACAAACCCGCGATAAAGACGCACTGACCCGCGAAGGCGTGGCCAAAGTGCTGGAAGACCTGAAAAACATGGACTTCGAGTTTATCGTTTGTGATTCCCCGGCAGGCATCGAAACCGGTGCGCTGATGGCGCTCTATTTTGCGGATGAAGCGGTTATCACCACCAACCCGGAGGTCTCCTCGGTGCGTGACTCAGACCGTATTCTCGGCATCCTTTCTTCCAAATCCCGTCGCGCTGAAAACGGTGAAGATCCGATTAAAGAGCACCTGCTGTTAACCCGTTACAACCCGGGCCGCGTCAGCAGAGGCGACATGTTGAGCATGGAAGATGTGCTTGAAATTCTGCGTATTCCGCTGGTCGGGGTTATCCCGGAAGACCAGTCGGTGCTGCGCGCGTCTAACCAGGGCGAGCCGGTTATTCTTGACGCCGAGTCTGATGCGGGTAAAGCCTACTCAGATACCGTTGAACGCCTGCTCGGAGAAGAACGCCCTTTCCGCTTCATTGAAGAAGAGAAGAAGGGTTTCCTGAAACGCCTGTTCGGAGGATAAGTTATGGCATTACTCGACTTTTTTCTGTCACGAAAAAAGAACACCGCCAACATCGCCAAAGAGCGTTTACAGATTATCGTGGCCGAGCGCCGTCGTAGTGATGCAGAGCCGCACTACCTGCCTCAGCTACGCAAAGATATTCTTGAGGTGATTTGTAAATACGTGCAGATCGACCCGGAAATGGTCAGCGTACAGCTGGAACAAAGGGACGGTGATATTTCGATCCTGGAGCTGAACGTTACGCTGCCGGAAGCGGAAGAAGCAAGCAAGTCTGCCTGAATTAAAAAAAACCCCCTGCATTTGTCAGGGGGTTTTATTTTTCAGAGATCGCTAAAATCTTATTAAGATCTTTCTTAGCAACACCCTGCCAATATATTTCAACCTGAAAATAATACTGTGATTATTTCCAGGTGACGAGACTTTCTTAATAATCAGCCAGCAGTTTTGTTAACGCCTCGGCCATTAATTCAGCGCGCCAGCCGCTAATTAATTCCGGCTCAACGGCCTGTGGCTTCAATTTCCAGTGCCAGTTCAGCAGCTGGTTTATTTGGCGGCGTGAAGCCAGCAGCTCGGCGCTAAGCCCTTTTGCTTCGCTAACTTCCTGCACCAGCGCCTTGATAGCTTTAAATACCCGGCGGTAACCCGGCATATCTACCAGATTTTGTAACGGCTCCGGCAATTCACTCTCAGGCAACGCCTGAGCTTCGGCTACCATCGCCACCAGCGCTTTACCGTGGAAGCGGATTTCGCTGCCGCTAAGGCCCAAAGCGTCCAGCTCTCCGAGCGAGCCAGGCATATAACGCGCAACCTGCCAGAGATTTTCCTCGCGTACCACGAAGTTGACCGCCATATCGCGCTCGCGCGCCTTACGCAGACGCCAGGCCGCCAGCTTTTTGAGGCAGGCAAGCTGGCGAGTGCGCAGCTGCCACGCGTTGCTAATTTCGCGCCATGCCTCTTCCGGATCCAGCTGATCGCGACGGCGAGTACACATCAGGCGGCATTCATCCAGAGCCGCGCTCATCCAGCCTGCCGCTTCGGTTTCTGCCATCAGCTTTTGCGCGATCGGCAGCAGGTAAAGCACGTCCGCTGCGGCATATTCACACTGGCGCTCGGTCAGCGGGCGTGCCAGCCAGTCGGTGCGGGATTCGCTTTTGTCCAGCGCGATGCCGGTATATGACTCAACGATGGTAGCGAAGCCGCAGGAGAGCGGGCGCCCGGTGAATGATGCAAGAATTTGGGTATCGATAAACGGATCCGGCAACATGCCAAAAGCGTTCAGGAAGACTTCGAGATCTTCGCTACCGGCGTGCAGGTATTTAACCGTATCGGGATCCTGCAGAAGCGCTTTAAACGGCGACCAGTCGCTAATGGCTAGCGGGTCTATCAACGAGGCCTGCTGGCCGTCATAGAGTTGGATCAGGCCCAGCTGCGGGTAATAAGTACGGGTGCGGACAAATTCGGTGTCCAGCGCCAGCGCGGGGAACTGACGAGCGGCCTGGCAGACGGCGGCCAGTCCTTCATCGGTAGTAATCATCTGGTAGGTCAAATTCAGTTCTCTTAGGTTGCGCCCATAAAAAATGCCGGCGAACCGGCATCAGGACGAGTGACTTGGAGCTCAGGCGTTATTGTTGCCTGTCTTGCTCGCTTCGTCACGTAGTTCTCGTCGTAAAATCTTCCCGACGTTAGATTTAGGCAGTTCCGTGCGGAATTCTACCAGTTTAGGCACCTTATAGCCGGTCAGCTGGCGGCGGCAGAAGGCAATCAGCGCCTCTTCGGTCAGGGCCGGATCTTTTTTCACCACGAAGATTTTTACGTTCTCGCCGCTAACGCCAGCAGGAACGCCCACGGCGGCAACTTCCAGCACGCCTTCGTTCTGCATCACCACATCTTCGATTTCGTTTGGATAAACGTTAAACCCGGAAACGAGGATCATGTCTTTTTTGCGGTCAACGATGTTCATAAAACCTTCGTCGTTCATTACCGCAATATCACCGGTGCGCAGCCAGCCATCCTTGAGGATCTCATCGGTCTCTTTAGGGCGCTGCCAGTAGCCAAGCATCACCTGCGGGCCTTTAACGCACAGTTCGCCAGGCTCGCCCGGCGGCACTTCGTTGCCTTCATCATCAATGAGCTTCACGTCGGTTGACGGCACGGGCAGGCCGATAGAGCCGCTGTGGTAATCAATGTCGTGCGGGTTTGCGCTGACCAGAGGCGCGCACTCCGTCAGCCCGTAGCCTTCAAGCAGGTAACGGCCGGTAAGCTTTTCCCAGCGCTCGGCAACGGCATGTTGAACCGGCATCCCGCCGCCTGCCGAAAGATGCAGGCTGGAGAAGTCGAGCTGCTGGAAATCTTTATTATTCAGCAGCGCGTTAAAGAGCGTGTTTACGCCGGTCATGGCGGTGAACGGATATTTCGCCAGCTCCTTCACCAGGCCCGGAATATCACGCGGGTTGGTGATTAGCAGGTTTTGCCCGCCGATGTCGATAAACAGCAGGCAGTTAATGGTCAGAGCAAAAATGTGGTACAGCGGCAGCGGGGTCACAACCAGCTCTTTACCCTCGTGCAGCAGCGGGCTGTATGCCGCCCTCACCTGTTCGAGATTAGCCAGCATGTTGCGGTGGGTAAGCATTGCGCCCTTCGCCACGCCGGTGGTGCCGCCGGTATATTGCAGGAAGGCAAGATCGTCATTGAGGATCTCAGGCTTGATGTACTGCATGCGGTAGCCGCTTTGCAGCGCCCGGCGGAAGGAAATAGCGTGTGGCAGATGGTATTTTGGCACCAGACGCTTAATGTACTTCACCACAAAGTTAACCAGCGTGCCTTTTGCCCCGGAGATTTGATCGCCAAGCCGGGTCAGGATCACATGCTTAACCTGCGTTTTTTCGACAACTTTTTCCAGCGTGTGGGCAAAGTTCGACACTATCACGATAGCGCTGGCACCGCTGTCGTTCAGCTGGTGCTCCAGCTCGCGCGGGGTATAAAGCGGGTTAACGTTAACCACCACCATTCCGGCACGTAAAATACCAAATAGCGCCACCGGATATTGCAGCAGGTTTGGCATCATCAGCGCTACGCGGTCGCCTTTCTTAAGACCCAGCCCCTGCTGTAAGTAAGCGGCAAACGCCCGGCTACGCTCTTCCAGTTTACGGAAGGTCATCACCTCACCCATATTGATAAAGGCGGGCTTATCGGCATAGCGAGTCACGGCCTGCTCAAACATATCAACCAGGGATTGATAGCGATCGGGATTTATTTCAGCCGCAACGTCGGCCGGGTAGCGGTTAAGCCAAACCTTATTCAAGGATCCACCTCTGAAATTATTATTTGTCGTCATCACAACCCCAGGCAACACACATTTCGTTAACATAATATTAACTCAGCGTACCAGTTTATTAATTAGCCTGATTAAAGGTTGCGAAGCGCATCACTAAATTTTTTCATCCGTCCTGGATAAAAACAAACAGCGGCCAGGCCGCTGTTTGAAAGTATTTTTAAAACAACAGATTATTCGGTTACAACGGTTTGCACCTGTGCGGGCCCCGGGTTATACCATCCGCCCCACATGCCGTAGTGGCCGCGGTACGGATAAGGGCCGCCCCAGAACCATGGGTCGATTGGCTGCGGCGGCATCACCACCTGCTGGGTAACGTTCCAGCGTTTATAGCCGATGGCCTGCATGGTCATAAACTTATAAGGCGTCTGGCCGATTTTGCCCTCGGTGGTGCCGGTAATTGGCCCAACTACGGTCACCAGCTGGTTGCGGAAGTCTACCGGATCGAGGAAACCGATCACGTCCGCATAAATGCGGCCATGAGAAGGCTCGTTCAGGGCCGGTCGGGCACCTTCATCCAGGCTAACGGTGGCAATCTCCAGACGGGTTTTCCCCTTCAGATTATCCACATTGACCACCCGACCACCGAAGCGAGCTTCCTGCCCTACATAAAGATTTGGAGCGCTCATTACCGCCGTCAAATCTTGCTGAGGCGTCGCGGAAGTCCCTTTAATGGCATCCGGCACGCTAACGCAGCCGCTTAAAACCAGCGCTGCCGTGGCGGCAAGCAGCCAACTGCACTTTTTAACATTACGAACAGCCATACCTCATCTCCTTACCTCTGCCCCGTTCAGGGCGCGGGCATTACTCTCTGCCGGGAAGCTTTTTCCAGGTCACTTCATTGCGCAGATAGACCGGCTCGGCGTGCTCAACGGCGACGGTTTGCCCGGCGTTGAAGGCCAGCAGCGCGAGCGGCAGCATATCTTCCGCTTCGGGCAGCGTGGTTTCACCGTCCTGCAATACAAGCCCGCTATCCTGAGCCATATCAGGCCAGGCCTGCCAGCCTGTACCGACTGTAGCCCAGCTCCCGCTGAGTTGTTTCAACCGGGCGGCAACGGCGTCCGGCTTAAGCACGGCTTCACTTTCTTCACCGTGCCAGACGCCCTGCTCGTCTCGCTGATATTCGGCCCAGTAAACTTCACCCATGCGGGCGTCGATAGCCGCCAGCACGCGGGTCGCCCCGGTACGGCGGAACGCACCCTGTGCCATTGTGGCAAGCGTCGATACGCCAATCATCGGCAGTTCGGCACCCAGCGCCAGTCCCTGCGCAATACCAATACCAATTCGCACGCCGGTAAAACTCCCCGGGCCGCGCCCGTAGGCGAGTGCGTCCACATCAGACAAAGTAATTTCGCCCTGGTTCAGGATGTCCCGCACCATTGGCAAAATTCTTTGAGTATGCTCGCGCGGGCAGAGTTCGAAATGGGCGTACGACGCCGCGTCGTTTTGCAGGGCAACAGAACAAGCTTCTGTTGCGGTATCGATGGCTAAAATTCGCATGGACTTGCCAACCTCTGGCGGAGATAAGGTCAAAAAACGGCGCGCATCATACCACAGCCTGGCACAAATTACTGCCGGGCTGTGGCATTGAGGAACTCAACTGCCTGATTTATGTCCCGCGTGCGGGGCGTCGGCGGCAGGCTATTGAGGAAAACCGCGCCATAAGGACGCATTACAAGGCGGTTGTCGCAGATAACCAGCACGCCTCTGTCTTCCACGTCGCGGATCAGGCGGCCAACACCCTGTTTTAGCGTGATAACCGCATCCGGTAGCTGGACGTCGTCAAACGGCTCGCCGCCGCGCAGGCGGCAGTCTTCCATGCGCGCTTTAAGCAGCGGATCTTCCGGCGAGGTAAACGGCAGTTTGTCGATTATCACCAGCGAGAGCGCGTCGCCTCTTACGTCAACACCTTCCCAGAAGCTGCTGGTCGCCACCAGCAAAGCATTACCGGCCTCAACAAACTGCTGTAGCAGCTGCCCTTTGCTGGTTTCGCCCTGTAACAGCACCGGCAGCGTCATGGTCGCACGGAACTGCTCGGCCAGGTCCCGCATCATCGCGTGGGAGGTACACAGCATAAAACAGCGCCCGTTGTTGGCTTCGATAAGCGGGCGCAGCAGGTTTGCCAGATGGCGAGCGCCGTGCGGCTGGTTTGGCGTTGGCAGCCCGCGAGGCACGCACAATAGCGCCTGCTTTGCATAATCAAACGGGCTTGCCAGCAGCAGCGTTTCCGCCTCTTCTATCCCCAGACGCTCGGTGAAATGGCTCATTTTGTCATTCACCGACAGCGTGGCCGAGGTGAATATCCAGCAGCCGGACTTCTCTCGAATCACTTCTTTGAACTTGTCGGCGACGGAAAGCGGCGTTAACGCGAGAGTAAAATGGCGCGAGTTGCATTCGTACCAGTAGCTGTAGCCCGGCTGGTTAATCTCTTTCAGGCGCTTGATGCGCCCGCGGTAAACTACCGCTCGCTCGAAGGCGGCATCCAGCAGCGCTGAGCGCCCAAGGGAGAGCTTCGCCACATCGTAGCAAAGCTCCAGCGCGTCATCTAACAGCAGCAGCGCACGCTGAATGGTAGGTTCGGCCAGCAGCTCGCGCAGGTTGCCCCGGTAGCCGGGGTCGCCGAGCTGGAGCCGGAAGTCCTGGGTACGCTGCGCCAGGCTGTCGGCGCTTTTTTGCAGTTGCTGAGCGTCACGCACCTCGGTGCGGTAGGCAATTGAGATATCTTTGGCAAGGTCCAGAAGCTGGCGGCTGGAGATCGACTGGCCAAAATACTGGCTGGCGATATCAGGAATTTGGTGCGCTTCATCGAAGATAGTGACTTCTGCTTGCGGGATAAGCTCCGCAAAACCGCTCTCTTTCACCACCATATCGGCCAGATAGAGGTGATGGTTTACCACCACTACGTCGGCATCCATCGCTTTTTTGCGCGCCTTCACCACAAAGCAGTCCTGATACTGCGGGCAGTCCTGCCCCAGGCAGTTATCGTTGGTGCTGGTGACCATCGGCCAGACGGTGGAATCCTCGGCTACCGAGCCGCAGGTGCTGATATCGCCGTCTACGGTTTCAATCGCCCAGTTGCGCAGATGAACAACGTCGCTTAGCGCCTGTACCGGGAGATCGCCCCCCGCCAGCGCCTGCTGTTCAAGCCTTTCAAGGCAAAGATAGTTGGAGCGGCCTTTCAGCAACGCCACGCGCCCGTTGAATTTCAACGCGCCCGAAATGGTTGGCAGGTCGCGGGAGAACAGCTGATCCTGTAACGCCTTGGACCCGGTGGAGATAATGACTTTTTTACCAGAGCGCAGCGCGGGAGCAAGATAAGCGTAGGTTTTACCCGTCCCGGTTCCCGCCTCGACTACCAGCTCGCTGCCGGCTTTAATTGCTTTGCTTACCGCCTGCGCCATCTCGCGCTGGGCCTCTCGCGGCCTGAAGCCGGGGATCACCGTAGCCAGTTGGCCGTCTGCTGCAAAATCGTCCGTCACGTTACCCCCTGGTTAAATTGCCAGTGATTATGTCAGCCCCGGCCCGGTTAATCCAGCAAGCCGGTGGAACCCAAAGCGGGATTGTGGCAGGCTGTGCACCACATATCGTTTGTTGTTAAGGAGTTGCCATGAGTATTGTGCGTATAAAACCTGAAGCCCGCTGGTCTGATGCTGTTATTCATAACCAGACCCTGTACTACACCGGCGTACCTGAAAACCTCGATGCCGACGCCTACCAACAGACGGCCAATACCCTGGAACAGATAGACACCCTGCTGGCAGAACTGGGGAGCGACAAAACGCGCATTCTCGATGCCACCATTTTCCTGCCGGACGGCGCGGATTTTGGTGCGATGAATAAAGCGTGGGATGAGTGGGTGGTGGCAGGTCAGGCGCCGGTACGCTGCACCGTACAGGCTAAATTGATGAACCCGCGTTACAAAGTGGAAATCAAAATCATCGCAGCGGTGTAACGCAGAGCCGTTGAGGCCCGGCTAGTCCTGCGGGTCTTCTTCTTCGTCGTCCTCGTCTTCAAAACGTGCGACGACGTTACCGCCGGTATGGGAGGCACGGATTTCACTGGCAACAAGAGCGATAGCTTCGCCGCTGCTCATGCCATCGGCCATCAGTTCGTGAATACGATCGACAGCCTGCTGCTGCTGTTCGTGGCTAAGTGCCGGTAATCCTGAAATCATGTTGAACTCCTGTTACATTGCACAATCCGCCATTTTACGCCGCATCCACCTACACCACCAAGATGAAAGTTATGATGTTTCCTGCTTTTCATGAACTTTGCTGGCAACCTGACGCCGTACAACACTATTTTCGCCCCCTCGCTCATCAACCGTGGGCGATGATGTTGCATTCTGGTTTTGCCGACCACCCGCATAACCGTTTTGACATTATGGTGGCAGAGCCGCTTGCCACCCTGGTGACCCGCGGGCAGCAAACCGTTATTAAACAGCATGGCAGCACGACGACGCACGAAGATTGCCCCCTCGCCCTGCTGCAAAAAACTCTGGACGGTTTCGGACTTAAGGCTCAGCCCCGACCGGATATTCCTTTTTGCGGCGGCGCGCTGGGGTTATTGGGTTACGATCTTGGCCGCCGCTTTGAAAAGCTGCCGACAACCGCCGGGCAGGACTTATGCACGCCGGATATGGCGGTGGGCATTTATGACTGGGCGCTGATTGCCGACCACCAGTTACAGCGGCTGACGCTGGTAAGCTGGGGAGATATAGACAGCAGGCTTGCGTGGCTCAACTCGCTCTCCGGGCCTGAGGCAGACGAACCTTTCCGCCTCACCGGCGAATGGCAGTCGAATATGTCCCGCGAGGAATACGGCGTGAAATTCCGCCGGGTTCAGGAATATTTACGCAGCGGCGACTGCTACCAAGTCAACCTCGCCCAGCGCTTCAGCGTTGGCTATGAGGGCGACGAATGGCAGGCTTTTGAGAAGCTCAACCTGGCAAACGGAGCGCCTTTCAGCGCATTTCTACGCCTGCCGGAAAGCTGCATTCTTAGCCTCTCACCGGAGCGCTTTGTGCTGCTGGAAGGTCAACAAATTCAGACTCGTCCCATCAAAGGTACGTTGCCGCGCCTGCCCAGTCCTGACGCGGATGCAGAACAGGCCCGCAGGCTGGCCAACTCGCCAAAAGATCGAGCCGAAAACCTGATGATTGTCGATCTGCTGCGCAACGATATTGGCCGCGTGGCGGTGCCGGGCAGCGTGAAAGTGCCGGAGGTATTCGTGGTTGAACCCTTCCCGGCGGTTCACCATTTGGTTAGCACCATTATCGCCGAACTTCCTGCTACGCTTAGCGCCTGCGATTTGCTTAGGGCCACTTTCCCCGGCGGGTCCATTACCGGGGCGCCAAAAGTCCGTGCGATGGAAATTATCGAGGAACTTGAGCCGCAGCGCCGCAATGCCTGGTGCGGCAGCATCGGCTACATTAGCTTCTGCGGCAATATGGATACCAGCATAACCATCCGTACGCTCACGGCAGAAGGCGGGAAATTATACTGCTCTGCCGGAGGCGGTATCGTCGCCGACAGTAACGAAGCGGCGGAATATCAGGAAACCTTCGATAAAGTTAACCGCATCCTGCCCCTACTGGAGAAATAATGCATGGCTGGTTCGCCCCTGACGCTGAATGACTTCCTGGCTCGTTTTCAACTGCTGCGCCCGGCCGCTGCCCTGCCTGTCAGCAATAAACGTCAGGCTGCGGTGCTGGTGCCGATTGTGCGTCGTCCTCAGCCGGGGCTATTACTTACGCAGCGTTCAATCATGCTGCGTAAACATGCCGGGCAGGTTGCGTTCCCGGGCGGCGCGGTTGACGCCACCGATAGTTCATTGATTGCCGCAGCGCTGCGGGAAGCACAGGAAGAAGTCGCCATTCCTCCGGAGGCGGTTGAAGTGATTGGTATTCTCCCGCCGGTAGACAGCGTAACAGGTTTCCAGGTCACGCCGATTGTCGGCATTATCCCTCCCGATTTACCCTGGCGCGCCAGCGAAGATGAAGTTGCGGCGGTTTTCGAGATGCCGCTGGCCGAAGCTCTGCGCCTGGGCCGCTACCATCCGCTGGATATTCATCGCCGGGGCAATGCCCACCGGGTCTGGCTCTCCTGGTATCAGCACTATTTTGTCTGGGGTATGACGGCGGGCATCATTCGCGAGCTTTCTTTACAAGTAGAGAGCGATCCAGGCGACACTTTAAATCGCTGAAAATGGCTATATTAAAAGGACATAAAGGCCATAAACTGCCTGCTATTAGGTGGTTTATCGTTAAGCATTAGTTTAAATCATGTGAATAGTTTCCTGGTGGAAGCAATAAATTTTTAAACTAGCGCATAGCCATTTCAAAGCATCATGTTCCATGAAACAGGGTGCTATCAGAGGAGTTCCAGAGTGATTAGTATATTCGACATGTTCAAAGTCGGCATCGGGCCATCCAGCTCCCATACCGTCGGGCCGATGAAAGCCGGGAAACAGTTTGTCGATGACCTGGTCGAAAAAGGATTGCTGGACGCCACCACCCGCATTGCGGTGGACGTCTACGGTTCCCTTTCCCTCACGGGTAAAGGCCACCATACCGATATCGCCATTATTATGGGCCTTGCGGGTAACCAGCCTGACAACGTTGATATCGACTCCATTCCGGCGTTTATCCGCGATGTCGAAGCCCGTGGCCGCCTGCTGATTGCTCAAGGCCGCCATGAAGTCGACTTCCCGCAGGATAACGGCATGCGCTTTCGCAGCGACAACCTGCCGCTGCACGAAAACGGCATGCAGATCCACGCCTATAGCGGCGATAAAGAGATCTACAGCAAAACTTATTACTCCATCGGCGGCGGTTTTATTGTTGATGAAGAGCATTTTGGTAAGGACTCGGTAAACGAAGTCAGCGTGCCTTATCCGTTCAACTCCGCGCAGGAGATGCTCGATCACTGTAAAGAGACCGGCCTTTCGCTCTCCGGCATGATAATGCAGAACGAACTGGCGCTGCACAGCCGCCAGGAGATTGACGATTATTTCGCTAATATCTGGCAGACCATGCGCGCCTGTATCGACCGCGGCGTTAACACCGAAGGCGTGTTGCCTGGCCCGCTGCGCGTGCCGCGTCGTGCTTCTGCTCTGCGTCGCCTGCTGGTATCCAGCGATAAACTCTCCAGCGACCCGATGAACGTTGTAGACTGGGTAAACATGTTTGCCCTGGCGGTTAACGAAGAAAACGCCGCCGGTGGCCGCGTGGTCACAGCCCCGACCAACGGTGCATGCGGTATCGTTCCTGCGGTGCTGGCCTATTACGACCACTTTATCGAACCGGTCACCCCGGACGCCTGGACCCGTTATTTCCTCGCATCCGGCGCAATCGGCGTGCTGTACAAAATGAACGCTTCGATTTCCGGTGCCGAAGTGGGCTGCCAGGGTGAAGTCGGCGTAGCCTGCTCAATGGCGGCCGCAGGCCTCGCGGAACTGCTTGGCGCAAGCCCGGAGCAGGTGTGCGTGGCGGCAGAAATTGGCATGGAGCACAACTTAGGTCTGACCTGCGACCCTGTTGCCGGGCAGGTACAGGTGCCGTGCATCGAACGTAACGCCATTGCGTCGGTTAAGGCTATCAACGCCACGCGTATGGCAATGCGCCGCACCAGCGCCCCACGCGTTTCCCTCGATAAGGTTATCGAGACGATGTACGAAACAGGTAAAGACATGAACGCCAAATACCGAGAAACCTCCCGCGGCGGTCTGGCAATTAAGGTGCAGTGCGACTAATCCCCCAGGTCCTCCCCTTCGGGAGGGCCTTTTACCACCTGTACTCACGTCATTCCCTCAGCGGCGCTTTTTCCCCCATTTCACACCCTTTATTTCTTTGCCACCCTGATATCCCACTACACTTTGATGATAACGTTACGCATCACAAATTGCGGCGAAAACCAGGGACACACGGATGCAAACGGCACAGAGGATTATTTCTGACTATCGCCGCAGGCGAGTTATTGTCTGTGCCACGCTGGCCATTATGGTTTTGCTGGTCACGCTTGGCGTGAGGTATGTCACCGAGCGCAATCTTAATGAGCAACGAATCACCCAGTTTAACCAGCGAATCATTACTACCCTTGATACCCTCCTCTCGCCGCTAAATTCCGTCAGCGATGACGTTATGCAGATGGTGGGATCCCGCTGCGAAGACGCACAGTTAAAAATCCGCGAGCATGCGGCAAAAATGCAAACCGTACGCGCCATCGGCCTAATTAAAGACGGGGTACTTTATTGCTCCAGTATTTACGGTTCGCGAAACGTTGCCATCCACCAGTTGCACGCCAGGCTGCCGTCCACTACCCCGCTGCTTTTTCTATCGCGTGACAGCTCATTGCTGAAGGGGACGCCGGTGCTTATTTACTGGCGGCCGCTGGCAGGCCAAACGGCCGATGGCGTGATGCTTATCGTCAATATCCAGATGCTAACCAGTTTAGTGCTCAAGCCTGAGCACCCGTGGGTTACCCGGGCGATGCTGAATGTTGAAGACTCGCATCTGGAATACGGTGCGGGTCTGGACGGCGAAATTAAGCTCGCCGACGGAGAAGTGATGCACCGAACGGCATCACACCTTTACCCATACTCAATCACCGCAATTAGCCCTTCGCCAAATCGCCTGACGCTCGAAAACCTGCCGGGGCAACTCCCGCTGGCGCTGCTCCTCAGCCTGCTGGTGGGCTACATCGCCTGGCTTGCTACGGCTAACCGTATGAGTTTTTCATGGGAGATAAATCTGGGCCTGGCCGCACGCGAGTTTGAAGTATTTTGCCAGCCGCTCGTCAGCGCGCGCGATTTGCAATGTGTTGGCGTAGAGCTGCTATTACGCTGGAATAACCCGCGCCAGGGCTGGATTTCTCCTGAGGTCTTTATTCCGCTGGCCGAGCAGCAGGAACTGATCGCCCCACTTACCCGCTTTGTTCTGGACGAAGCGGTGAAAAACCTCGATCTATTCCCAAAATCATCGCAGTTCCACATCGGGCTTAATGTCGCCGCCAGCCATTTCCACGACGGAGCGATTATCGATGATTTAAAACGGTATTGGTTCCCTGCCCGCCCGATACAAAAATTAACTCTTGAGCTTACCGAACGAAACGCCTTGCCGGAGATGGATCATCGCGTAGTGAATGAGCTGCACCAGTTGGGAATCGATCTGGCGATTGACGACTTCGGCACCGGGCATAGCTCGCTGGCCTATCTCGAAACGCTCATTCCGAACGTGCTGAAGATAGACAAGTCGTTTACCGCCGCCATCGGCACCGACGCGGTGAACTCCACGGTAACGGATATTATTATTGCTCTGGGGCAAAGGCTGGGTATTGATTTAGTGGCGGAAGGCGTGGAGACACAGCAGCAGGCGGACTATTTGCGCCGCAATGGCGTGACGGTGCTGCAGGGCTTTTTATATGCGAAACCGATGCCGTTGCAGGATTTTGCCCGTTGGCTCGAGGGCAACTCGCCGCCGCCCCCTCGCCATGAAGACCGGACTATTCCGGCCTTCCCTCAAGGCTAATTACTCTTCTTCATCCTCGTGTGGAGAGCGTTCTTTCTCCACCCGCACCAGATCAACGCGATAATCATTCACTTCAATAATTTGGATGCGCAGCGGCGGAACTTCCACCACATCACCCTGTTTAGGGATGTGGCCATTCACCGCGATAACCAGACCGGCGATAGAGGCAATATCCTCCTCGTTATGGATCAGTCGGGGAATGTCCAGGCGCTGCTGCAATGCGTGCAGATCGGTGGAACCTTTTACCAGCCAGCCGTCTCCGTCGCGAATGATTTCCGGCGTCTCATCGGCATCCGGGAATTCCCCTGCAATGGCTTCCAGTACGTCCAGAGGCGTAACCAGCCCCTGCACCACGCCAAATTCGTCGTTGACGATAACAAAGCTGCCGCGAGCGCGACGCAGTACGCCGAGCAGGTTGATCGGATCCAGCGTTTCCGGCACGACAATAGCCGGTGACTGCGCGGCAATCGCCGCCACATCAGCGCCTTCATCCAGAGCAACCAGCAGCTCTTTGGCACGCACAATGCCGATAATTTCGTCCAGTTCGCCCCGGCACACGGGGAAGAGGCTGTGCGGTGACTCCAGAAGCTGGGCACGGATTTCAGGAATACTTTTCGAGGCGTCAACCCAGGATATCTCACCGCGCGGCGTCATGATGCTGCGCAGGGAGCGTGAGGCCAGCGTCAGCACGCCGTTTATCATGTAGCGCTCTTCTTCAGCGAAGGACTCCGCTTCGATTGGCGTCATGGCTTTGCTGTCTTCGCGATTCTGCACGCGTTCCTGACGCTTGCCGCTCATCATGCGCAAAATCGCGTCAGCCGTACGGGCACGCAGCGGCAGGTTGGACTGATGGCGAATAAAGTTGCGGCGCGCAATCTGGTTAAACAGCTCAATAATGATTGAGAAGCCAATTGCCGCGTACAGGTAGCCTTTCGGAATATGGAAACCAAAGCCTTCCGCGACCAGGCTTAAACCAATCATCAGCAGGAAGCTCAGACAGAGCACAACCACGGTCGGATGTTGGTTCACAAAGTTGGTCAGCGGCTTCGACGCCAGCAGCATCACGCCCATAGCAATGACAACCGCGGCCATCATCACCGGCAGATGGTTCACCATACCCACGGCGGTGATAACCGCATCGAGGGAGAAGACCGCATCCAGCACCACAATTTGCAGCACCACCACCCAAAAGCTGGCGTAGCCTTTACCGTGGCCACCATCGTGCTGGCGGTTTTCAAGTCGCTCGTGCAGCTCGGTCGTCGCCTTAAACAACAGGAAGAGACCGCCCACCAGCATAATTAAATCACGCCCGGAGAAGGTCACGTCCGCAACGCTAAACAGCGGCTGGGTAAGGGTCACCATCCATGAGATCAGCGACAGCAGCCCCAGTCGCATAAACAGCGCCAGCGACAGGCCAATAAGTCGCGCCTTATCGCGCTGCTTCGGCGGAAGTTTATCCGCAAGAATGGCGATAAAGACCAGGTTGTCGATACCCAGCACAATTTCCAGCACCACCAGCGTAAGCAAACCGACCCAGATTTGCGGGTCCATTAACAATTCCATGTCAGGCTCCTGGTTGTGATGTGACAAATCGGCATCCCGTCAAATGAGGGCGCGAAGTGGCTAATTAACTGTGTTTTCGGGCGCGAAACGCCGCTGAGATGGGGGGATTTAACGATCCCGGCAGTGAAAAGACGTCGGTGACGGTCCATACGGTGGGCTACTGCCCTCTACTCCTGAAAATTAATCGGACGCTAACATTATCAAAGGAAAACGGGTTTTGGCAAAGATTTACCTCTCTTTGCAATTTTTTTGCAACTTACGCTGACCATATTTTACAGCGTAATTGTTCGCATCCGTAACAAAGTTAAATTACGGATCTTCATCACATAAATTATTTTTTCACTGTCTAAAATAATTCCGGCAAATGGTTTGTTCTTTTTTGAACGTGTTATCTGAATCGATTCGCTAAGAGCGACTCCGAAACACCACCGCACCCTTCAAGGGGTGATGTAATGACAAAAACAGGAGGTAGCAAGTGACTATTGCTATTGTCATAGGCACACATGGCTGGGCAGCGGAACAATTGCTGAAAACCGCCGAAATGCTATTGGGCGAACAGGAAAACGTTGGCTGGATAGATTTCGTCCCGGGTGAAAATGCTGAAACCCTAATCGAGAAATATAACGCTCAGCTGGAGAAACTCGACATCAGCAAAGGCGTGTTATTCCTCGTGGATACCTGGGGTGGCAGCCCGTTTAACGCGGCAAGCCGAATTGTTGTGGATAAAGAGCATTACGAAGTGGTCGCCGGGGTTAACATCCCGATGCTGGTAGAAACGCTGATGTCGCGCGACGACAACCCAACCTTCGACGACCTGGTCGCCCACGCGGTAGAAACGGGCCGTGAAGGCGTGAAGGCGCTGAAAGCTAAAGTGCAGGAAAAAGCCGCTCCGCCGGCTGCTCCCGCGCCAAAAGCTGCCGCACCGGTTAAACCTATGGGGCCAAATGACTACATGAATATTGGCCTCGCGCGTATCGATGACCGCCTGATTCATGGCCAGGTCGCCACCCGCTGGACCAAAGAAACCAACGTCACCCGCATCATCGTGGTAAGCGATGAGGTCGCGGCCGATACGGTTCGTAAAACGCTGCTGACCCAGGTCGCGCCTCCTGGCGTAACCGCGCACGTTGTCGACGTGGCGAAGATGATCCGCGTTTACAACAACCCGAAATATGCAGGCGATCGCGTGATGCTGCTGTTTACCAACCCTACCGATGTTGAGCGCGTCGTGGAAGGCGGCGTAAAAATCACCTCCGTCAATATCGGCGGCATGGCATTCCGCCAGGGTAAAACCCAGGTGAATAACGCTATTTCCGTGGATGAAAAAGATATCGAAGCTTTCAAAAAACTGAACCAACGCGGTATCGAACTTGAAGCGCGTAAAGTCTCTTCCGATCAAAAACTGAAAATGATGGATCTGATCGCTAAAGTTAAATGATTTTAATTACTTACTATATTGCTCAGATTTCACACATAAGTCATCGTCAATAGGAGAAGTACAATGGAGATTACCACTCTTCAGATTGTGCTGGTGTTTGTCGTAGCCTGTATCGCCGGTATGGAGTCGGTGCTCGATGAATTTCAGTTCCACCGTCCGCTTATCGCCTGTACCTTAATTGGCGCCGTACTCGGCGACATGAAAACCGGCATCATCATCGGCGGTACGCTGGAAATGATCGCCCTGGGCTGGATGAACATCGGTGCAGCCGTAGCGCCCGATGCCGCTCTGGCATCTATTATCTCAACCATCCTGGTTATTGCCGGTCACCAAAGCATTGGGGCGGGTATCGCACTGGCTATTCCGCTTGCCGCGGCAGGCCAGGTACTGACCATTATTGTTCGTACTATCACCGTAGGTTTCCAGCACGCAGCGGATAAGGCAGCCAATAACGGCAACCTGACGGCGCTTTCCTGGATCCACGTTTCCTCTCTGTTCCTGCAGGCTATGCGTATCGCTATTCCGGCGGTTATCGTGGCGATTTCCGTAGGCACCAGCGAAGTCCAGAACATGCTGAACGCCATTCCTGAAGTGGTGACCAGCGGTCTGAACATCGCCGGCGGTATGATTGTGGTTGTCGGTTATGCGATGGTCATCAACATGATGCGCGCAGGCTACCTGATGCCGTTCTTCTACCTCGGTTTCGTTACCGCGGCGTTCACCAACTTCAACCTGGTGGCGCTGGGCGTGATTGGCGCAGTGATGGCCATTCTCTACATCCAGCTGAGCCCGAAATATAACCGTAGCGCGGGTGCACCACAGGCCGCTGCCGCTAACGATCTTGATAACGAACTGGACTAACAGGTGAGCGAAATGGTTGATACCACTAAATTAGCGACTGAGAAGAAAATCACGCAAAGCGATATCCGTGGCGTATTCCTGCGTTCCAACCTGTTCCAGGGTTCATGGAACTTCGAACGTATGCAGGCGCTGGGCTTCTGCTTCTGTATGGTTCCGGTTATCAAGCGTTTGTACCCGGAAAACAACGAAGAGCGCCGCCAGGCGATTAAACGTCACCTTGAGTTCTTCAACACCCACCCTTACGTTGCGGCCCCTGTACTGGGCGTTACGCTGGCGATGGAAGAACAGCGTGCCAACGGCGCGGAGATCGACGATGGTGCCATCAACGGTATCAAAGTCGGTTTAATGGGGCCGCTGGCTGGCGTCGGTGACCCTATCTTCTGGGGCACCGTGCGTCCGGTATTCGCCGCCCTCGGCGCGGGTATCGCGATGAGCGGCAGCCTGCTCGGCCCGCTGCTGTTCTTTATCCTGTTCAACGCGGTACGCCTGCTGACCCGCTACTACGGCGTGGCCTACGGCTACCGCAAAGGTGTCGATATCGTTAAAGATATGGGCGGCGGCTTCCTGCAAAAACTGACGGAAGGGGCGTCAATCCTCGGCCTGTTTGTCATGGGGGCGTTGGTTAACAAGTGGACCCACGTTAACATCCCGCTGGTGGTGTCGAAAATCACCGACCAGACCGGGGCGGTAAAAGTGACCACCGTGCAGACAATCCTTGACCAGTTGATGCCGGGTCTGGTGCCGCTGCTGCTGACCTTCGCCTGTATGTGGCTGCTGCGCAAAAAGGTCAACGCGCTGTGGATCATTATGGGCTTCTTCGTCATCGGTATTGTCGGTTACGCTATCGGCCTGCTGGGTCTGTAATCGGTTTTTAATAACCGGGGGCATATCGCTCCCGGTTTTTTTATCTCTAACGGGAGGTGTCATGACGTTAACGGATGTCGTACTGGTCGTTTTTATCGCTCTGCTGCTGGCTTTCGCTATCTATGATGAGTTTGTAATGGACAAGCTCAAAGGTAAAACCCTGCTGAAAATCCCTCTTCTGCGCCGCAATCGCGTCGACAGCGCTATCTTCGTTTTCCTGGTTGGCATTCTTATCTACAACAACGTTACCGCTCAGGGCACCCCGCTGACCACATGGTTATTATCTGCTCTGGCGCTGATGGCCATTTATCTGTCGTGGATAAGGCAGCCGAAGATATTGTTCAAAAGCCATGGTTTTTTCTTCGCCAATGTTTGGGTGGAATATAACCGTATTAAAGAGATGAATTTATCGGAAGATGGCGTGCTGGTGATGCAATTAGAGCAGCGGCGCTTACTGGTGCGGGTAAAGAATATTGATGACCTTGAGAAGGTTTACAAATTAATGGTTAAAACTCAATAAGTTAAAATTATAGCAATGTCTATATTTGTGGGTTATTTTTCACCATTAAAAACATAGCCCTGGCTATTTCATAAGCTTTGTGTGTCTATATTTTTAACTTTATTTTAGCATCTGTATTTAAATGAAAATCGTTATCAACTAATTGTCGATAAATTAAAATTCAAAGATTGTTTTAGTTTAAAAAAATATGTTAAGGTTGCGCCCGTCGTTGGGGAGTAGCCGATTTCCATGCTGGATGGAAATGTACATGTCAACATACTCGTTATATCCGCTTAAGAGATAAACGTGGCATGTACGCCTCAGAGTTCTGAGTAGGCGAGACCATAGGCACGCGCCATCGTAAAGTTGGGGATGGTTTGCGTGTATATGGATATCCCAACTGAGGCGCACCGATGAATATCTCCGCAACAATCCTTCTTGCTTTTGGCATGTCCATGGACGCTTTCGCGGCCTCTATTGGTAAAGGCGCCACGCTCCATAAACCCAAATTTTCCGAAGCACTTCGCACCGGCCTTATCTTTGGCGTCATTGAAGCCATTACCCCGCTTATCGGCTGGGGGCTTGGCCTGCTGGCAAGCCAGGTGGTGCTTGAGTGGAACCATTGGGTGGCCTTTATTCTGCTGGTATTTCTCGGCGGGCGTATGGTGCTGGAAGGCTGCCGCAACGTGGGGCCGGAAGACGCACCCAAAATTCACCGTCACGGATTCTGGCTACTGGTAACTACCGCCATTGCCACCAGCCTTGATGCAATGGCCGTCGGCGTGGGCCTGGCCTTCCTTCAGGTGAACATCATTCAAACCGCTTTGGCCATCGGCTGCGCAACCGCCATTATGTCCACCCTTGGCATGATGGTTGGCCGCTTTATTGGGCCTATCCTCGGCAAACGTGCCGAGATTCTCGGCGGTATCGTGCTGATTGGTATTGGCTGCCAGATTATGTACAGCCATTTCGCGGCGTTTAGCTAATCAGTCGCGCTGCCAGACCCGAATAACAAAATCCGTTTCACAGATAAACGCCGCCTGGGCCTTGAGCTGCTCCCATACTTCGGGGCGGGCGCGCCAGGCAAACGGCGTCATTTGCAGCAGCGCTGCCGCTTCATCACCGTTCAGGGTCATCGGCCAGGCGGGTTGAAGCGTCTGCTGTAGCGTAAAGCCCGGCATTTCTTCAATTTCCTCGCTGTGCAGCACGATATCCTGGTAGATAAGCCCTTTTAGCTGCATCAAATGGCGCGGGCCGGGTGTTGCCGTAATAACCACGCCTCCGGTTTTAACCACTCTCGCCAGCTCCTGCGGTTTGCAGGGGGCAAAGATACGCACGATAGCGTCCATACTCTCGTCGGCAAAAGGCAGACGATGGCTTGAAGCCACGCAGAAACGAACGTCCCGGTAGCGTTTAGCGGCATAGCGAATGGCGACTTTTGATACGTCCAGCCCCCAGGTTTCTCCGCCCTGCTCCGCGACGACATCAGCGAAGCCCGCGGTGTAATAACCTTCACCGCAGCCGATATCCAGCAAAGCAGCAGGCTTAACTCCGGCTAAAATCCCACAAATTGCGTCACGTAATGGCTGGTAATGCCCGGCATCCAGGAAGGCGCGTCTCGCCTGCATCATTTCACCGCTGTCGCCGGGGTCTTTCGAACGTTTATGCTGAACGGGCAGCAAATTAACATAGCCTTCTTTGGCGATATCAAATTGATGCCCCTGAGGGCAGCGATAGCTGTTCGCGCTGTTGGCAAGCACGGTATGACAAAGCGGGCAAAGCCAGGACATAAAAAACTCCGGAGGCAATAAAGGGCGCAAGTGTAACGCCCCGTTTGCCAAACCGCTACATTGCCGCGCGATCGTTGGTTATTTTGTTCAGCACCATCATGCTGTTGTCGCCTGCGGGCAGGCCGTCTGGCTCAATGTTCTCCAGCCGCAATACGTCGCCCATGATCTGGCTAAAGACCGGGGCAGAAACCGCGCCGCCGTAGTATTTGCCGTTTGACGGGTCGTTAATGACAACCACCAGGGCATAGCGCGGATTGCTGGCAGGCGCCACGCCCGCCGTGTAGGCGATGTACTGATCGACATACTTCCCGTCAGGGCCGATTTTCTTGGCTGTACCGGTTTTTACCGCCACACGATAACCATGAACCGCGGCCTTGACGCCGCCGCCGCCAGGAAGAGCAACGCTTTCCATCATATGCTCGACCTGGTGAACTATCTCTTCCGACATGACTCTTTTGCCTTCAACCGGGGGATCGACGCGCGTTATCGACAGCGGGCGCGAAATACCGAAACTGCCGATGGTGGCGTAGACGTGCGCCAGTTGAAGGGGCGTCACCATCAGGCCATAGCCAAAGGCGAAGGTTGCCCTGTCCAGTTGGCCCCAGCGCTGGCGCACCGGCAGCAGGCCACGACTTTCACCTGTCAGCCCGATAGCCGTTGGCACACCAAAACCGAATTGATGGTAGGTGTCCCAGATATCCTGAATCGGCATCGCCAGTGAAAGGCGTGACACGCCGGTATCGCTCGATTTTTGCAGCACGCCGGTGAGAGTCAACTGCGGATAGTAGCCCACGTCACGGATATGGTGACCATCAAGGGTGAACGGATGCGTGTCGATAACGCTGTCCGGCCTGACAATGCCCTGCTGGAGCGCGGTCATTACCACCATAGGTTTCACCGTCGAACCGGGTTCGAAGGTGTCGCTGATGGCACGATTACGGAAGTCATCCAGCTTCGCGTTATCGCGGTTGTTAGGGTTGAAGGTTGGATAATTTGCCATCGCCAGCACTTCACCGGTTTGCACATCGATGACCACCGCCGCGCCGGACTCCGCTTTGTTCCATGAAACGGCGTTGCTCAACGCATCTTCGGTGACGGTTTGCAGGCGCTCATCAATGCTGAGCATAATGTTGTGGGCCGGGCTGGCTGGCGTTTCGGTAATATTCTCCACAACATGACCATAGCGATCTTTGCGCACCAGGCGCTCGCCTTCTTTCCCGGTCAGCTGTTGATTAAAGCTTTTCTCAATCCCTTCAATGCCCTGGTCATCGATATTGGTGAAGCCTATCAGGTTCGCCCCCACGCGCCCGGCCGGATAAAAACGCCGCGACTCGTCACGCAGGGCAATACCGGGAATATTGAGCTTATCAATATAGTGAGCCTGCTGGGGATCGAGCTGGCGGGCCAGATAAATAAAGCGGCCGCGCTCGTTGCTATGAATACGGGCGGAAATTTCGCTGAGGGGAACATGCAGCGCCGATGCCAAAGCCTGCCAGCGGCTGTTCACCAGCACGCCGCCCTTCTCCATCACCGTTTTTGGGTCAGCCCACACGGCTTCTACCGGCACACTCACCGCCAGAGGTTTGCCGTTGCGGTCTTCAATCATGCCGCGAGGGACGTCGATCGGCTCTTCGCGCAGGGAGCGCATATCCTCCTGCTTAACCAGATTATCCGGAGAGATGATTTGCAGCCAGGCAATACGCCCGAGCAAAAACACCAGGCTCACGGTGATGGCTACGCACAGCAGCCCAAATCGCCACTGGATAAAATTACCGGTTAACGCCGGAATACCCTTCTTCACAACCACTCCTTGCACGACCTAAGCAATTGAAAGATTTAACCAGATTGGAGGGATTTTACCGGGGTAACAGTGCTAAAACCTTCGCAGGTTTGCAACAAGAGGCAACAAATGCGTCAGTTTGTTAATATTTTGAAAAACAGAGGCTTAACAACAGGCATGAAAAAGCCCCACCGAAGCGGGGCTTTTATCTCAATTCGGCGTTATTCGCGCCTGAGCTCTAATCCAGCAGAATTAGATGGCAGTCACGTTAACTGCAGCAGGGCCTTTCTGGCCGTCCTGGATTTCGAATTCAACGTTCTGGCCTTCAGCCAGAGTTTTGAAGCCGTTACCCTGGATAGCAGAGAAGTGTACGAATACATCTTTGCTGCCGTCTGCAGGAGTAATGAAGCCAAAACCTTTAGACTCGTTGAACCACTTAACTTGACCTTTAATCTTTGCCATTTTGCAAAATTCCTTAGATTGTATTCTTCGCCCGCAGGCATAACATAGATAAAACAGAGACGTTACTGCATGAGGCACTAATATAAGGCTCGGCAGAGAAGCGGTATTCAACGACAACGTGTTTACTCAGGACTTCTTTACTGAAAATGCCACACATAAACAGAACTGTACCTCGTTTAACCCAACGTGTTATCACACACAACGTAAACAATGGCAAGCCATTTTTAAGCATGTGTCGATCTGCCGCACAGATTCAGAAAGTTACACGGTTGCTTTAAGTAATCAACTCGCGCTTTTTGAATATAAATTTCATCATAAAAAGTTGCCGCAACAGACTGTGTTACAAGAAAATATTGGCAACTTTTGAACCTTAGCTTAAACCTTACTTTTCGTCCAGATGTCAGGCCAACAAAATCATATTTTGAGAATATATCTTTATGATTTTTTATGCATATCTATGCACAAAATGACCTAACGCAAGTCACAGCGAAACGCGGGCCAATTTCACCGCTGTGTTTTTTCTGAACAAAGGAATAAAACATGCGCAGTCGGCTAATAATACTGCACCAAAATAATGAAAGTTTAATGACATATTGCCCCATGATAAGGCAATAAAAACGTTTCGATGAATTATCCCGCGATTACGGAAGGTGATTTAATTTAACAAAATAGAATAGTGATGACGGGGAATAATATTTAATCCTTATTTCTTCAATAAGGGCAAACTTTGACCAATGCGCAGCGGCGAAAAGCCTTCCGGGCTTTCCCCGGCCTGTTCCAGCGCTTCGCGCAATTCCTGCGGCGGTTTATCCAGCGACTCATCGGCTAATTCAAATACGCCCCAGTGGATTGGAATCGTGGTCGGTTTACCCATCGCTCTCCACAGCTTCACCGCCTGCTGCGGGTCCATATGGTGGTCGCCCATGAACCAGCGCGGCTCGTAGGCTCCAATCGGCAACGCCGCCATATCAAACGGCCCAAGCCGACGGTAAATTTCCTCCAGCGATTCGGTATAACCCGAGTCGCCGCTAAACCAAAACCGCAGCGCCCCCTGCTCCACTACCCAGCCGCACCACAGCGAGCGGTTCCTGTCCCAGAAACTCCGCATACTCCAGTGCTTTGCAGGCACGGCGGTGAAAGCCATCCCTTGCCAGTTAAAACTTTGCCACCAGTCCAGCTCCGTTACCTGCTCAATTCCGCGTTTGCTGAACCAGGATTTCAGGCCGAGCGGAACGAAGAAATGCACGTTCGGGAAACGACGTACCAGTTGGCGAACGGTTTTAGTGTCCAGATGATCGTAGTGATTATGGGAGATGAGGACCACATCCAGCCGCGGTAGCTGTTTAATATTCAGCGGAACTTCGGTTCGCCGGGCGGGGCCAACGAAGGAAAGCGGCGATGCCCGGCGAGAAGTAACGGGATCGGTCAGTAAATAGTTGCCATTGAGTCTTAATAACAGGCTGGCATGCCCCAGCCACCAGGCACGGTCATCGCTGCCGCTAAGGCTTACCTGTTGCCACCAGTTTTGTATAAAAGCGGAGTAGCCTGAAGCGGGAGGTTTTGGAAGCTGTTGCGCTTTACGTTCCTGACGCCAGCGCTTTACGGCGCCCGGCTGGCGAACAGAGGGCTCCGGATTGCGGAACCCATCGGGAAGATGGTGGGATAACTGCGGATTATACCAGGGGTTTTTCCAGCTCATCCCACCTCCGGTGCGCTTAGCGCTCTGCTACCAGACGAACAAAATCGTCGTCAACGTCTTCTTCCTGCGCTTTTGCAACAGGCTTTTGCTCCTGCTCCGGCTCGTTTGCTTCACAAAGACGGCGCAGCAGCGCGTTTTGACGTTTTTGCAAGTCAACCAGCTCTTCGAGCAGCGCGATTTGCTCGTTTGCACGACCGCTGGCTCGATTCACAAAAAACCACAGGACAAGGCCAATAATCAGCGTCACCAGCGAGATAGCCAGCGGCATGAAACTCAAAGCACCAAAACTCAATTCGTTCATCTTACCACCTCAATAAAAAAAGCATTCTACACCTGAGGCAGGGAGAGAAAAATCACTACCAGGGGATAAATTTGTTAATGGTACAAATGCCGCTGAAAAATTGCACATCCTGGTCGCACATTACATTTATCATTTGAGTCCATAACAGCAGGCAGGCAACGACAATAACTAAAACAATCACCCATCTGTACTTTCTCACTGCTACGCCACCTTTTGACCGTATAATTTCGCCAATTTAACACCATCCACATAAACTATAAGTAACGATTCCTGCTTTTTTATTTCAGAATCATCAGATTGTGACGCCTATAGATCAAAGTAAGATGTTTACTGTTCCTGATTGATACATGAGGTATCTATGCGCTTTATTATCCGTACTGTTGTCGTTATCGCATTGATCTGGATTGGATTATTGCTATCCGGCTATGGCGTTCTCATTGGCAGCAAAGAAAATGCCGCAGGGCTTGGATTGCAGTGCAAATATCTGACCGCACGTAATACCGTTACCGCGCCGTTTATTCACACAGACAGCGGTATCATCGGTTTAACCGACTGCCCGATACTACGCAAAACTGATACACCCATTGATAACGGCTAATAATGAAGCCGCCGCGCTGCACCGCGCGGCTTAGCCAGACGCTCAGAAAGGATAGTGATTGTAGCCCAGCTCCCGGGAGACGCTGCCGGCGGCCTGATGAAGAATTTTAACGTACTCCTCCAGCCGCTCTTCACTGTAGCGCAACGTTGGGAAAGAGATGCTCATACCCGCCGTCACTACGCCAAAACGGTCAAATACCGGCACCGCCACGCAGCGAATGCCCTCCTCCTGCTCTTCATTATCTTCGCCGTAACCTTGCTTGCGAACGATATCCAGCACCGGTAATAATGCTTCAGTGCTGCAAATCGTGCGATCGGTACTGCGGAAATATTCCACCGGGCTGAGAATATCAAGCACCTCAGGCCGCTCGCGCCAGGCCAGAAGAACTTTGCCAATCGCGGTACTATAAAGCGGGTTGCGTCGCCCTACCCTGGAGTACATACGCAGGTTATAGAGCGAATCGATTTTGTGAATATAGACGATACTGCTGTCATCCAGCGCCCCAAGGTGAATGGCCTCTCTGGTCTGGCGGGAGAGTTCTCGCATTTGCACGTCGGCGCTGCGAATAAGATCGACATTCTGCAATGCGCTGCTGCCCAGTTCGAACAGCTTGAGGGTAATAGAGTATTTTTCCGACTCATCTTCCTGGGCAACATAGCCAAGGGATTTCATGGTTTGCAGGAAGCGATAGACGGTGCTTTTGGACATCATCACGCGCTGAGACAGCTCGGTGATCCCCATTTCTTTCTCTTCGCCGAGGGCCTGCAAAATGCCGAACACTTTCAGCACGGAAGAAACTGAATCTGGTTGCTTATCGGGGTCTACAAGCGCCATTCATCACCTCGATCTTGTTTATTTTATAAAAATCGGAACTGCTTTTTAGTATATGCGTCGCCCCGCGAGCACCGCAATTAAAGCCTGCTGATTCGTTACAAATCTGCGGCATAACGCGAAGGGATTAATGATAAATTAGCTACTCTCCTGACGAATTTAGACAGCACAATTTATAGTATGGATAAACTCTTGTCCGACGGCATCCCTGCGCCTCAGCGCTATGGCGCAATACTCACCATCGCACTGGGTATCATGATGGCCGTTCTGGATGGCGCTATCGCCAACGTTGCCCTGCCCACGATTGCACACGATCTTAATGCCAGCCCGGCTGAATCAATCTGGGTTGTAAACGCCTACCAAATTGCGATTATTGTCTCCCTGCTTTCGCTCTCTTTCCTTGGCGATATCTTTGGTTACCGGCGTATTTATCAATGCGGGCTGATGCTGTTCTGCCTGACGTCGTTATTTTGCGCGGTTTCTGACTCTCTGCCGATGTTAACCTTTGCGCGCGTATTGCAGGGCTTTGGCGGTGCGGCATTAATGAGCGTCAATACCGCGCTTATCCGCCTGATCTATCCCCAGCGCCAGCTTGGCCGTGGCATGGGTCTGAATTCGTTTATTGTTGCCGTATCCTCCGCAGCCGGGCCGACCGTGGCCGCCGCCATCCTCTCCGTTGCCTCCTGGCAGTGGCTGTTCTTGATTAACGTACCGATTGGTATTGTGGCTCTGGTTCTGGCGCTGCGCTATTTGCCGCCTAATCAGCAAAAATCTCAGGGCCAGCGCTTCGATATGCCGAGTGCGATAATGAATGCCCTGACCTTTGGCCTGCTGATTTCGGCTATCAGCGGATTTTCTCAGGGTCAGCCCGCCCCGTTGATCATTGGCGAACTGGTCGCGCTTGCGGTCGTGGGTTATTTATTTATTCGCCGCCAGCTCAAACTCCCTTTCCCGCTGCTGCCGGTTGATCTGCTGCGCATCCCAATTTTTTCGCTGTCGATAGGCACATCCATATGCTCTTTCGCCGCGCAAATGCTGGCCCTGGTTGCTCTGCCCTTTTTCCTGCAAACCACCCTCGGGCGCAGTGAAGTGGAGACGGGGCTGCTGCTGACTCCGTGGCCGCTGGCAACAATGGTGATGGCTCCGCTAGCGGGCTACCTGATCGAGCGCCTCCATGCAGGGCTGATGGGGGCCGTGGGGCTGGCCGTTATGGCCTGCGGATTATTCGCCCTGGCGCTGCTGCCGCATAATCCGTCCGATATCGATATCATCTGGCGCATGGTGCTTTGCGGGGCGGGTTTTGGCCTGTTCCAGTCTCCTAACAACCACACCATTATTTCTTCGGCTCCTCGTCACCGCAGCGGCGGAGCCAGCGGAATGCTGGGCACGGCGCGTCTGCTCGGCCAAAGCTGCGGCGCTGCGCTGGTGGCGCTTATGTTCAACCTGTTTACCACCGGCGGCACTCACGCTTCGCTGGTGCTGGCGGGTATTTTTGCCACCGTTGCCGCCATCGTCAGCGGATTGCGAATGTCTCAACCCCGCGCGCAGGCATAAAAAAAGCGTGCCGCTCAGGGCACGCTTTTTACTTCAAGACTTCGTTTATTTCAGGTATTCGCCGCTACGCAGCGCTTCGATACGTTTGTCCAGCGGCGGGTGAGTCATAAACAGCTCGCTCATCGACTTCGCCTTACCGTTGATGCAAAACGCCATCATGCTGCTGGCTTCCTGCGGCTCATAGCTGGTTTTCAGACGCTGCAGCGCGGCAATCATCTTCTCACGACCTACCAGCTTCGCGGAGCCTGCATCCGCGTGGAATTCACGGTGACGTGAGAACCACATGGTGATGATGCTGGCCAGAATACCAAACACCAGCTCCAGCACCGTAGCGATAGCGAAATAGACCATCGGGTTACCGTTGCTGCTTTCGTTATCGTCTCTGTTCCCGGACAGGAAGCCGGAAGCCACCTGAGCGATGATACGAGAGATAAAGATAACGAAGGTGTTCACTACGCCCTGAATCAGGGTCATGGTCACCATGTCGCCGTTGGCGATGTGGCTAATTTCGTGGGCGATAACCGCTTCGGCTTCGTCACGACTCATGTTCTGCAGCAGACCCGTGCTGACCGCCACCAGGGAGGCGTTACGGCGCGCCCCGGTAGCAAACGCATTGATATCCGGCGCGTGATAAACCGCAACCTGCGGCATCGCGATGCCCGCCTGCTGCGACTGCCGGCGCACGGTTTCAACTAACCAGCGCTCAGTTTCGTTACGAGGCTGCTCAATCACCTCCCCCCCTACGGAACGCAATGCCATCCATTTTGACATCAGCAGGGAAATAAATGAGCCGCCAAAGCCAAACAGCACCGCCATGATCATCAGACCCTGAACGCTGCTCGACTGGATCCCCGTCAGGCTTAGCACCAGCCCGAAAACGACCATCACCGCAAGGTTGGTCAGCAGGAAAAGCCCGATACGCATCATAATTTTCTTTTTACCTCGGTTAAAAACACGCTCTTTGCGCTCCACAACATCGTAGGGGCGCGCCGCCTATTTTCAAGCATCTCGAGCCGCCAAGTGATTAATAATACATAACTTTACATTTTGTATGCATTTGTCTTACATCGCTGGAGACAGGTAAAAAAATGGGCACCGTTTCGGGTGCCCATCGGGGAGTTATTTTGCGGGTGCCGGCTGCTCTGCCGGCCTGTCCTGCTCCATACCGGCAAGATCGATGGCGATATGAACCGTTTCATCAAGATACGGATCGGGCTCCTGATAATCCTTTGGCAGATCGTCCAGTTTCTTGAGCGGTGCCTTGCCTTCGCGTTTGTAGCGGTCATTGATACGAGCCAGCCGCGTAGCATCGTCTTCCAGGTTCTCTTTTTCACGCTGGGCGTAATTGAGGGAAACGATGTTGCGCTTCTCTTTCAGGGCATTGAAACGGGCAATGTCCTTCACGATGTACTGGAACTCAGGATCTTTAGCGATGCGATCCTCATGCTGCTTCAGAAGCTGCGGCTCAAATGGCGTTAAGTCACCGGTCTTGACGTAGGTCGCGGCATTGATGCTATCCCACGGCAGGGCGTTATCTTCAAACTTCTCGCCGGTTTCCGTCTGCTCGGTGCCGGTAGGCATCATGATGTCCGGAGTGACACCTTTACGTTGGGTACTCCCGCCGTTAATACGGTAGAACTTCTGAATGGTGTACTGAACTGAGCCAAGCGCAGGCCATTCCGGGCGCAGCATCTGATCGTAGATGCGGTTCAGGGAACGGTACTGCTGGACGGTGCCCTTGCCAAAGGTCGGCTCGCCGACAATCAGCGCGCGGCCATAATCCTGCATCGCGGCGGCAAAGATTTCCGAAGCCGAGGCGCTGAAGCGGTCAACCAGCACCACCAGCGGCCCTTTGTAGTAAACCACGCCGTCGGTATCGCTATCTTCACGGACTTTACCGTTGTTGTCGCGAACCTGAACCACCGGGCCACTCGGAATAAACAAGCCGGAGAGCGAAACCGCTTCAGTCAGCGCCCCGCCGCCGTTGGAGCGGAGATCGATTATCACGCTCTTAACGTTCTGTTTTTCCAGCTTCTGCAACTGAACTTTGACGTCATCCGTCAGGCCAACGTAGAAGCCTGGAATATCCAGCACCCCAACTTTGTCCTTGCCGACGGTTTTTACAGACATTTTCACGGCGCGATCTTCAAGACGAATGCGCTCGCGGGTCAGCGTGACGATACGCGTTTTAGTGCCTTTGCCTGCGGGCAGGATCTCAAGGCGAACCTTGCTGCCTTTCGGGCCTTTAATAAGCGCAACCACGTCATCCAGACGCCAACCGATAACGTCAACCATCGGCTTACCGGTCTGGCCAACGCCAACAATGCGGTCACCCACGGTAATCGATTTGCTCTTCGCCGCCGGACCACCGGCAACCATAGAGTTGATCAGCGTATAGTCATCATCCATTTGCAGAACGGCACCGATCCCTTCCAGAGAAAGGCTCATTTCGGTGTTGAACTGCTCGGTGCTGCGCGGAGAAAGATAGTTGGTATGCGGGTCGATTTCGTGCGCAAAGGCGGTCATTGCCAGCGAGAACACGTCTTCGCTGTTGCTTTGCGCCAGGCGGCGAATCGCAAACTGATAACGCTTGGTCAGCGTTTCGCGAATTTCCTGCTCGGTTTTACCCGTCAGCTTCAGGCTTAACTCGTCGTATTTAACCTTTGCGTCCCAGAGCTTATCCAGCTCATCAACGCTGGTTGGCCACGGCAGCTTACTGCGGTCCAGGTTTATGGTGTCGTTGCCGGTGAAGTCCATCGGCTTAGCCAGCACCTTCAGCGCGTACTGATAACGTTCAAAACGACGCTTCTGACCCAGATTGTATAAATCGTAAAACACATCGAGCTTGCCGGAACGTAACTCATCGCCAATCTGCCCCTTTCTGGCGGCAAACTGCGCTACGTCACTTGCCAGCAGCACGTTGTGGCTGTAGTCGAGCAGGTTCAGGTAGCGGTCAAAGATTTTTGCCGAGAAGTTAGCGTCCAGATCGAACTGACGATAATGCGAGCGGGTGAAGCGAGAGGTGACACGCTCGCTCACCGTCGCGTGCTGAGGCTCTTCCTTTAACTGCGGAATTTGGTCAGCACGGGTGATGTTGTCCAGGGCCAGGGCACTGCCTGCCACGAACAGCAGGCTGGCGATAGCCGTAAGCTTAAAGAGTTTGTTCATGCCTGAGTCAGGCCTCCGTTTCAGAACTGCAAGTGTTCTGCGCGTACGATCATTGCCATACCAGAAGTCAGCTGTACACGGACGCCATCTTTGGTAATTTCCAGGACGGTTGCATCCATTGCGTTGTTGCCTGCTTTGACTTTAATGGCCTGTCCAACCTGCAGAGCTGAAATATCGGTCACCGGCGTACGACGCTCTTCGCGCGCTGCCTTAGGAGCCGGTTTTTCTGCGCGAGGTTTGCGCTCTGCACCTTCTTTGCGACGCGGTGCAGCGGCCGGGCGCGGTTTGCGTTCACGGCGCGGAGCCTCTTCCGTTACGCCAGCGGCAGCGGCAGCTTCGCGCTTCTTCGCCTGCTGTTCGGCACGCTGTGCCTGCACGCGAGCTTTTGCTTCTTCAAGCTGCTGGCGAGCGTGCTCTACGTGCTGCTCGTCCAGCTCACCGCACGGGTTGCCATCAAGATCTACGCGAGTCGCGCCAGCCTTGATGCCGTACAGGTAACGCCAGCTTGAGGTATAAAGACGTAATGCCGAGCGAAGCTGAGTTTTGCTGAGGCTCATTTCGCCTTCAACACGAGAGACTAAGTCCTGGAAGATACCAATCTTCAGAGGACGTGCTTCACCTTCAGCACTAAAACAGTGCGGAAAACGCTCTGCCAAAAATGCGATAACTTCTTTACTGCTATTCAACTTAGGTTGATTTTCCATGAAATTTCCTGATTACAACGGAATTGCCAATAAGCCGCAGGCATGAACAGGCGACATTATAATGACGCCATCGCTAAATGCCACGTTATCCGTTGCTTATCATGCTATCGGGAGAAGAATTTTTTAAAATCGGTGCCGCTAAGCACATCTGAAAGCAGAGAAACCAGGGTTTTTAAGCCGATTTCGTCTTCTTCTGAAAAACGCCCAAACTCGGTGCTGTCGATATCAAGCACGCCGATAACCTGGCCGTCTACCGCCAGCGGCAGCACGATTTCAGAATTACTGGCAGCGTCACAGGCGATGTGGCCGTCAAAGGCATGTACGTCTTCAACACGCTGGATGGTGGCTGTCGCTACCGCGGTGCCGCATACGCCTTTACCTACCGGGATGCGCACGCAGGCGATTTTGCCCTGGAACGGGCCAAGTACCAGCGTGTCTGCTTCAAGAAGATAGAATCCTGCCCAGTTCACCCCTTCCAGGCGCTCAAACAGCAAGGCACTGGTATTGGAGAGGGTTGCGAGAAAACTGGTTTCTCCTGCCATTAACGCACTAAAATCGCGGTTCAAATCCGCGTAAAATTGCTCTTTGTTCATTTAATAACCGTTATGTTGTCTTACTCAACTTCATAGCATACTAAAATAAGCATTAAATGCGCTGTGCCACAAGGTGTATCATTTTATGAATTACTATAGGCTAAATGAATAATTCAGATAACAACGCTCCCGGCTTACGACGCAACATGAAAATATACGCCATCAGTCAGGTTCTGCCGCAGGCACGTTATCAGCGTTGTCCTCAATGCGATACCCTTTTCTCACTGCCGCCGGTCAAATCAACACAAAGTGCCTATTGCCCCTGCTGCAACGCTCGCGTCCACCACGGCCGCGACTGGTCATTAACTCGCCTCGGGGCGATGGCGATTGCCATGCTGGTACTGATGCCCGTCGCCTTTTCCGACCCGCTTTTACGCATTTATCTGCTTGGCACCCGCATTGATGCCAACGTGTTCCAGGGGATCTGGCAAATGGCCAACCAGGGCGATGTGCTGACCGCTGCCGTCGTTTTGTTCTGCGTAATAGGCGCTCCGGCAACGCTGGTGGCGGCGATTGCTTATCTCTGCTTTGGCAATATCCTCGGCATGAATCTGCGTCCGGTGCTGCTGATGCTGGATAAGCTCAAAGAGTGGGTGATGCTCGATATCTATCTGGTGGGCATCGGCGTCGCGTGCATTAAAGTCAAAGAATATGCGTTTATCCAGCCGGGGCCGGGGCTTGTCGCTTTTATCGCGCTGGTGATCCTCAGCCTGTTGACCATGATCCACCTGAATATTGAGCAGCTCTGGGAACGCTTCTATCCCCAGCGCGCTCCCCGCGCCTTCAACGCCCAGCTGCGCGTCTGCCTCGGCTGCCATTTTACCGGCATCCCGGACGCCCGCGGCCGCTGTCCGCGCTGCCATATTCCAATGCGTCACCGCCGCAAGCAGAGCTTACAAAAATCCTGGGCGGCGCTGATAGCCTCTCTGGTCTTCTTGCTTCCTGCCAACCTGCTGCCTATTTCGATTATCTACGTCAACGGGGCGCGCCAGGAAGACACGATTATGTCGGGCATACTGTCATTAGCTCACAGCAATATCGGCGTGGCTGCGGTGGTATTTATCGCCAGTATCCTTGTGCCGTTTACTAAAGTTATCGTATTGATTACGCTTCTTATCAGTATTCACTTTAAATGCCAGCAGGGGTTAAGAACCCGCATGCTGCTGCTACGCTTTGTCACCTGGATTGGCCGTTGGTCAATGCTCGATCTGTTTGTTATCGCCTTAATGATGTCGCTGGTTAATCGTGACCAGCTATTAGCTTTTACGATGGGCCCCGCCGCGGTGTTTTTCGGCGCGGCGGTTATATTAACTATTCTTGCCGTTGAATGGCTGGATAGCCGACTACTTTGGGACGCACATGAGTCAGGAAACGCACGCTTCACCGACTGAGGCGCGAATTAAAACAAAACGCCGGATCTCACCCTTCTGGCTGTTACCTATTATTGCGTTACTGATAGCCAGCTGGCTTATCTGGACGACTTACCAGGAACGTGGCAACACCGTTACTATCGACTTTATTTCCGCCGACGGCATCGTCGCTGGCCGAACGCCGGTGCGCTACCAGGGCGTGGAAGTCGGCACGGTGCAAAGCATTAGCCTGAGCGATGACCTGCGTAAAATTGAAGTTAAGGTCAGCATCAAAAGCGACATGAAAGACGCGCTGCGTGAAGATACTCAGTTCTGGTTGGTGACGCCAAAAGCTTCGCTCGCCGGCGTTTCCGGCCTCGATGCGCTGGTCGGCGGGAACTACATCGGCATGATGCCGGGTAAGGGAGAACCGCAGGATCACTTTACCGCGCTCGATACCCAGCCTAAATATCGGCTGGATAACGGCGAGCTGATGATTCATCTCCACGCCCCGGATCTCGGTTCGCTCAATAGCGGCTCGCTGGTTTATTTCCGCAAAATTCCGGTTGGCCGGGTGTATGACTACGCCCTCAATAAGAACAAACAGGGCGTCACCATCGACGTGCTTATCGACCGCCGCTTCACCAATCTGGTGAAAAAAGGCAGCCGCTTCTGGAACGTTTCTGGCGTGAAGGCAAACGTGGGCCTGGACGGAGCTAAAGTGCAGCTTGAAAGCCTGGCGGCGCTGGTCAACGGGGCTATCGCCTTCGACTCGCCGGAGCAATCCGCCCCGGCGAAAGCCGATGACGAGTTCGGCCTGTATGAAGACCTGGCCCACAGCCAGCGCGGGGTGATAATCAAACTCGGCCTGCCGGGCGGCAGCGGCCTCAAAGCGGGTTCCACCCGGCTGATGTACCAGGGCCTGGAAGTCGGCTCGCTGACCAAACTGAACCTCAATCCTGAAGGCACGGTAACCGGCGAGATGACCGTTGACCCGGGCGTGGTTAGCCTGATGCGCAGCGGAACGCGTATCGAGCTACGCAGCCCGAAAATCTCCCTCGATAATCCAAACATCAGCAGCCTGCTTACCGGCAGCACCTTTGAGCTGGTGCCGGGGGAAGGTGAACCGCAGGACCACTTCACGGTATTGCCGAGCGATAAAACGCCGCTCCAGCAGCCGAATGTGTTAACCCTCTCGCTCACAGCGCCGGAGAGCTACGGCATCGACGCCGGGCAGCCGGTTATTCTGCACGGCATTCAGATTGGTCAGGTGCTTGAACGCAGCCTGACGGCAAAAGGCGTCACTTTCTCCGTTGCCATCGACCCGCAGTATCGCCATCTGTTACAGGGCGACAGCAAGTTCGTGGTCAACAGCCGTATCGACGTCAAACTCGGTATGGACGGCGTCGAATTCCTGGGCGCCAGCGCCAGCGAGTGGGTCAACGGCGGTATTCGCGTACTGCCCGGCAGCAAAGGTGAAATGAAAAGCAGCTATCCGCTGTTTGCCAACATTGATAAAGCGGTTGAAAACAGCCTGAGCGATCTCCCGACCACCACGCTGACCCTCACTGCCAGCAGCCTGCCTGATATCCAGACCGGCTCCGTGGTGCTGTATCGTAAGTTCCAGGTTGGGGAAATTATTACCATTCGCCCACGCGCCAATAATTTCGATATCGACGTACACATCAAGCCCGAGTATCGCAGTCTGCTAACGCCGAACACCGTGTTCTGGGCTGAAGGCGGCGCTCGCGTTCAGCTCAACGGCAGCGGATTGACGGTTCAGGCCTCGCCGCTTTCCCGTGCGCTGAAAGGTGCCATCAGCTTTGATAACCTCTCAGGCGCAAGCGTCGGGCAGGTGAAAGGCGAGAAACGCGTGCTTTATGCATCAGAAACCGCCGCGCGGGCGGTAGGTAGCCAGATAACGCTTCACACCTTTGACGCAGGGAAACTCTCCGCCGGCATGCCAATTCGCTACCTGGGGATTAATATCGGCCAGCTTGAGTCCCTGAATCTTACCCAGTCGCGTAGTGAGGTTGAAGCCAAGGCAGTGCTGTACCCGGAATATGTTTCCACCTTTGCCCGGGCAGGTACGCGCTTCTCGGTAGTGACACCGCAAATCTCTGCGGCAGGCGTCGACCATCTGGATACCATTTTCCAGCCTTACATCAACGTAGAGCCGGGCAATGGCGGCCCGCGCCGCGACTTCGAGCTCCAGGAAGCTTCGATTACCGATTCCCGTTATTCAGACGGCCTGAGCATTGTGGTCGAAGTTCCGGAAGCTGGGGCGCTCAGCATCGGCACGCCGGTTCTGTTCCGCGGCATTGAAGTCGGGACGGTAACCGGAATGACGTTGGGCAACCTCTCCGACCGCGTGATGGTTGGCCTGCGCATCAGTAAGCGCTTCCAGCATCTGGTCCGCGACAGCTCGGTATTCTGGCTGGCCTCTGGCTACAGCCTGGACTTTGGCCTGACCGGCGGCGTGGTGAAAACAGGCACCTTCAATCAGTTCATTCGCGGCGGTATCGCCTTTGCAACGCCGCCGGGCACGCCGCTGGCGCCGAAGGCCGAGCCGGGCAAACACTTCCTGCTGCTGGAAAGCGAGCCAAAAGAGTGGCGTCAGTGGGGAACCGCTCTGCCGCGTTAACCCTAAGGCCCCGGTGCTCAACCGGGGCGATTCCGTGCTAAACTGCGCCCCTTATTTTTTCCAGGGGCGTTTTTCATGGCTCAACCTACTGCCGTTTATCTTCCGCAAGCTTTCCTCGACGCTATTCGCGAGGCGCTTCCCGCCGACCAGACGCTGGAAAGCTTTATCGAATACTGCCAGCTACCGCTGCGCCGCAGCCTTCGGGTGAACACGCTGAAGATAACCGTGAGCGACTTTTTAGCACTTGTTGCGCCTTACGGCTGGCGGCTGACGCCGGTTCCGTGGTGCGAAGAGGGCTTCTGGATTGAGCGCGATGATGAAAATACGCTTCCCCTGGGCAGCACCGCCGAACATTTAAGCGGCCTGTTTTACATCCAGGAAGCCAGCTCGATGCTGCCGGTTGCCGCCCTGTTTGCCGACGGTAACCAGCCGGAACGCATAATGGATGTGGCCGCTGCCCCGGGATCCAAAACCACCCAAATAGCCGCCCGATTGGGCAACAGTGGAGCGATCCTCGCCAACGAGTATTCGGCCAGCCGGGTAAAGGTGCTGCACGCCAACATCAGCCGCTGCGGCATCAGCAACGTTGCCCTGACCCATTTTGACGGCCGCGTTTTTGGTGCAGCCCTGCCGGAAGCTTTTGACGCTATTTTGCTGGACGCCCCCTGTTCCGGCGAAGGCGTGGTGCGTAAAGACCCCGATGCGCTTCGCAACTGGTCACCGGAAAGCACGGTGGAGATTGCCAATACGCAGCGTGAGCTGATTGAAAGCGCGTTCCATGCTCTTCGCCCAGGAGGCACGCTGGTTTACTCTACCTGCACGCTAAACCGCGAAGAAAACCAGCAAATCTGCCAGTGGCTACTGGACACTTACCCGCAGGCGGTTGAAATTGCGCCTCTTGGCGAGCTTTTCCCCGAAGCGAAACGCGCTCTTACGCCGGAAGGCTTCCTGCACGTCTTCCCGCAGATCTACGACTGTGAAGGTTTTTTCGTTGCGCGCCTGCGCAAAACCGCATCTATCGAACAGCTTCCCGAGCCGGGTTATAAAGTAGGGAAATTCCCCTTTGCGCCAATGAAAGGCAAAGCGGCAGCCGATGTTACGGCGGCGGCTGAAAAATCGGGCTTAATCTGGGGGGACCAACTTCGCCTGTGGCAGCGGGATAAAGAGATCTGGCTGTTCCCGACTGAAATAGAGCCGCTTATCGGCAAAGTGCGCTTCTCCCGAATTGGCCTGCGCCTGGCTGAACAGCACAATAAAGGCTTCCGCTGGCAGCACGAAGCTGTGATTGCCCTGGTAAAAAGTGACAATCCGCTTTGCTTCGAGCTGAGCGAACCGGAGGCCGAAGAGTGGTATCGTGGGCGGGACATTTACCCTGAAGTGACACCGTCACGCGATGAGGTGATTGTCACTTTTCAGAGGCAACCACTCGGCCTTGCGCGCAAAGTGGGTTCACGCCTGAAAAACAGCTACCCGCGGGATCTGGTGCGCGACGGTAAGTTATTTGCCGCTCCCCGGGCCGAATAAAGAAATAAGCACTTTTTTATTTGGCAATTTGTGCTGCCTTGACTACGCTGAAAATGGGGCGACCTACTGGTCATACCACCTGCCACAGATAACAAGGAGCGCAAGATGACAAAAACCAATGTCCGAATCGGTATATTCGAAATCGACGATGCCGAATTACACGGTGAACAGCAGGGGGATCGAACGTTAAGCATCCCCTGCAAATCCGACCCTGACCTGTGCATGCAGCTGGATGCGTGGGACGATAAAACCTCCATTCCCGCCGTACTGGACGGTGAACATTCCGTTCTTTACCTTCAACATTACGACCAGCAGCGTGATGCCTGGGTCATGCGCCTTGCCTGACTCAAGATGAACCCGTCTCCCGGACGGGTTATTTCCATGACAAACAGCCGAAAAACGTGGTTTTCGACCGTTTGGGGCAAGTCAGAAAACATTATTCATTTTTTTGTCAGACCGAAGTTCAGGATTTTTAAATCAATGAACTTTGTCGGCAGTCTCCCCGTCCTCATGACGGGTTATTTTAAAGGTTTATTCCCCCTATCCTGCCAGCTCCCCTACACTTAAACCAAACGAAGCGGTTCAGAGGCGCTAATGTTTGCTTTGGTTTTATTCGTTTGTTACCTGGATGGCGGCTGCGACGATCTGGTTCTTGAGGTGTTTAATACCGAACGCCAGTGCCTGAGCGCGATGAGCGAGCAGCGCATGCGCCACGGCGGCTGTTATCCGGTTGAAGAGTTTATCGATGGGTTCTGGCGGCCTGCTCAGGAATACGCTGATTTCTGAGTGGATTCAGGCCGCCTGTTAAGGGATTAGCGGTTAAGCGGGCGAACCAGCATTCTTACCTGCTTATTGTGATAGTCCACATAGTGCTGAAAACGGAAGCCAAAACGCTCCGCCAGCCGAATCGAGCGCTGATTGTCGTCATCAATAATGCAGCATACCGGCACATCGAAGCACTCATCCGCCCAGCTCAGCACCGCTTCCAGAGCTTCCACCGCATAACCTTTGCCGTGAGCCGCTGGTATTAACGTCCAGCCCGCCTCAGGGTATTCCAGCGCAGGAGTCAGGTCGCGCTGAGCATTCTGAAAGCCAAACGCCCCGACAAAATGACCGCTTTGCTTCTCAAACAACGCCCAGTAGCCATAGCCCAGAGCCTGCCAGTGGCCGATGTAGCGCAGCAGCCTTCCCCAGCTCATTTCTTTATCCTGTGGTTTGCCGCCGCCGATAAACTTCACCATTTCCGGGTCAGACCAGCAGGCAACCAGGGCCGGGTAATCGTCCAGCGTAAAATGACGCAGGATCAGACGCTCTGTTTCAATTTGTGGTGCTTCGGTAAACATAATAACTCCCGCAAAATTTATTCTTGTAATCGCTGCCGTATGCCCGCTTTGCTGGCGTAGATAATAGCGCACAGCAGCAGGCTAAACAGCGCGGTGCTGAGAAAAACGCCCGCCCCGGTCAGGGTTAACATCACTCCGCCGATTAACGGCCCCAGCGCAATACCAAGCGTGGACAAAGTGGAAGCGCCCAGATAAGCCCCCCGGTGTTCATCCGGCGCAAGCTGATCCAGCAGGATGTTCAGGTTCGGCATCAAAATCGCCTCTCCAATACTGAAAACGATAGTCACGCCCACCCATAACAGAGCATCCGGGGCGCGCACCGACCAAAACAGCAGTTGGGAAAGCGCGAAAATAGCCCCGCCCAGCAGAATACGGTTAGGCAAGCTGACCCGGGCCAGGAAGCGCACCAGGAAAAGCTGAGCTATTAGCACGGTACAGGCGTTAGAAACCAGGATCAGCGTGATGAGCTTCACCGCGGCCTCCGCGTCGAGCGTCAGCAGGTAAAGCGGCACCACGGACTCATAGTGAACAAACACCACGGCGCATAAAATACTGCACATCAGCGCGGCGACAAAAAGTTTATCGCGGGCAATGATAAGCATAATATCCCTCAGCCTTATAGTCGGCGCTGACTGCGTTTTATCACTGATTAACTTTCCCGCTGGAATATAAAGCAAGGTATAAACCAGCAGCGGCAAATAGCTTATTGCGGTAATAACAAAAGTGCCTTTTTGCGACGTAAGCCCAAATGCTATTCCCACCAGCGGGCCGGTTACCGCGGCAACGTTGACCAGGTAATAGCGTATTTGCAGCGCCAGCGCGCGGCGGCGGCGATCGCCTAATAAATCACTCATCAGGGCTCTGATCGGCGGCTCAACCCAGGCGAAGCAGACCCCGACAATCATTAATCCCATGATAAATAGAGTCATACCGCCCGCCAGCCCCAACAGGGCATAACCGACAAAAGATAAAGCGCACCCAAGCGACAATATGCCGCGCCGCCCCAGCTTGTCCGACAGCTGACCGCCGTACATGCCCAGCCCTACTGCCAGCAGCGCGCTGCTGGTCATCGCTATTCCGACCGAAACGGGCGACAGATGGTAATTACGGGTCATTATCACCGTCATAAACGGCCATGCCATAAAATAACTGAAGCGAATAACCAAAGTAAAAAACAGCAGCGCAATCACGGTAGACGGGAAGGTTTTTAGCGTTTGAATAAAACCCGGCGTAGCGTCCTCCCGGACGGCATATTTTGTCGTCATAATGTTTCCTGTTAATTATCGTTATAGTGGAGGCGGGGCCGCTTGCAGATAAATAAGCGGTTAAATAGTAATAAGATATTCCGAAAGGTGCCGCAACGGAAATGTTGCAGGATTGTTTAATTCCCGAGCTTATGATTCAAAGGGTCTGGAAGGCAGCGAAATGTAGTGAAAAATTGTGACGTACTGCTCAAAAAGTGGTGTTTAATTCTGCATCAATAAAAAGTGAAATCGGCAGCCAAAAGCTGCCGATTAAAAGACTAAAGCTTGCCGCTTAAACGCTGATGGAAATCGGCGCTGCGTACATCCAGGCCAATAATCTCGACGTCGGCATTGTAACGCCGGTAGCGGGTTTCAACCGCATCCAGGACGGCAACCGTTGAGGCATCCCAAATCTGAGCATGGGCCAAGTCGATAATCACCCGCTGCGGATCGTCGGCATAGTGAAAATGCTCCACCAAATCATTGCTGCTGGCAAAAAATAGCGGGCCACGGACCCGGTAGGTCACCGCGTTTCCATCATCAGAAAGCTGACGCTCCGCTTTTACCACATGCGCAATGCGGCGAGCGAACAGCATCATAGCGAAAATCACTCCGCCCAGTACGCCCAGGGCCAGGTTGTCCGTATAAACGGTGACAGCGACGGTGGTCAGCATCACCAGCGTTTCAGGGACCGGCATCCTGCGCAGTGTCGCGGGCGAGACGCTGTGCCAGTTCAGCGTTTTCACCGCAACAATCATCATGATTCCGGCCAGCACCACCATAGGAATTTTTGCCATGACGGAGCTTAACGCCGTGACCAGGAGCAGCAGTACCAGCGCCGCAGACAGAGTAGAAAGCCGCGTGCGCCCTCTCCCCAGCTCTACGTTAACAATGGTTTGACCAATCATCGCGCAGCCCGCAATCCCCCCATAAAAACCAGCAAAGATATTGGACAGGCCAAGCCCCCAGCACTCGCGGCGTTTACTGGAAGGCGTATCGGTCAGCTCATCCACCAGTTTGGCCGTGAGCAGTGACTCCATAAGGCCGACGAAAGCGATGCTCAGCGCGCAAGGCCAGATAATGTGCAGCGTCTCCATATTGAGCGGAACCAGCAGTTCAGTTAACCCCGGCAGCCCTGCCTTCATTGGCCCGCTGTCGCCAACGGTAGGCAGCGTCCAGCCCATTGCAACGCTGGCGGCGGTCACCAGTACAATCGCCACCAGCGGCGAAGGCACGGATTTGAGCACTCTGGGTAGAAGTAAAACCACGGCAAGGGTAATAGCGAATAGTACCCAGACCAGCTGGCTTTGCCCCCAGACGTGCGGCACCTGAGCAAAGAAAATCAGTATCCCCAGAGCGTTTACAAAACCGGTCATCACCGACAGCGGAATATAGCGCATCATGCGCGCCAGGCCGGTCACGCCGAACAGGATCTGAATACCTCCGGCCAGCACAACCGCGGGCAGGATGTAGCCCACGCCATACTGGTGCACCATCGGCCCAATAACCAAAGCTACCGACCCGGCAGCGGCGGTAACCATCGCCGGACGTCCGCCAAGTATCGACATCGCCAGGCACAAGACAATGGAAGCGATTAGGCTGACTTTGGGGTCAACTCCGGCAATCAGCGAGAAAGAGATAACTTCGGGGATTAGCGCCAGGGCAGTGACCACCCCGGCTAAAATTTCGCGCTGGATCAGGCGCGGCGAACGAAGCACGGCGCGAAGACTATTTTCACGCGCATGTTGAGCGGCAAGCTCGGTTTGGTTTGTCATAGTGAAATGCAGGCTTATTTGTTATGAACGCCGCGCCTCTACTGGAACGCGGTCAGCAAGGCGGGGATTGTAGCTTCGTTCCGGGCGTGATGCGAATTTTTGTGACCGGCATCATAAACGACGTCCCGTTTGCATCAGCCCGGTCAATACCTGCGGATTGGCTTATACGCAAGGGCCTGTCGCACAGCCGTACATCATGATCAGCGGGAACACGGGCACGACGAGAGGCATCAAAATGAGATCGCCCGCCGAAACATTATTGTCGGTAATGGACACCGGGATCGGCTGCTCCAGTACGCCACTTTCATCGGCAGAGTAGAGCGAGGAATCTTTTTTGCGGATAAACTCACCTTTTGCTCTGAATGCCACCATTCCAAAACCAACGGGTGCTGGGATCGTCGCACTATACTGCTCGCGCAGGTCTTTCAGTTGCTCATCAGACATCCCGGCGGTGCGGAAGTAGTTTTTGTAAACGGCATCAACACTGTTATCCGTGATAACAAAGGTAGTTTGCACTCGGGTGATGCTGTCTTTATAGGTTTTGTAGAACTGATAATAGGCCGTGTACTGCTGCTGCGCCTTCTCCCCCGAGAACTTGTAAACATAGTCTTTTGACTCGGCTACCAGCACGCCCTGGTAATTTGAAACTTTGTTGATCCTGTCAACAGAGGGCAAATTATGCGAGCACGCGCTGAGCAATATACCCGCGCAGAACACCATCAGAAGCCGAATACTACCGGTCAACAACTTGCTCAATCCCCTCTCCTTAGTTAGCCCCTGATGAAATGCAATCGTCCGCATCATATCCCGATGCCGGAAAGCAAAGCACGAATTTAAAGACGCGGGCCGACGCCAAATTTCGGAGACTTAACATTTGCCGCCCACAGCTTGATGTCCTTCTGAATTAACACCGTGAAATCTGAAGTCAGCCGTTCGACCACATAATTGGCCTGCGCGGCCTCGGCTATAACAAAATGCTCGAGAATTTTATCTTTGAGTGGAAAACAGCGATATTCCGCAGGAACAATTTTGCCGTCAATTTCCAGTTTTGCGCTGCGCCCGGCTTCGTCACAATTACCGCTTCGCGTATACGAAACAACCATATTTGCCGATTCAAACCCGGCGTTACCGATACTGACCAGCACCGGCTCGTGCTCGGCGGTCTGCGTCATGCCATACAGCACGCCATTCTTTTTATGCCAGGTATTATATTCTCTTTGCTGCTCTGCGCCGTGGGCGCCTGAAAGCGAAGCCGCCAAAAGCCCCACGGTAAACATTATTATTTTCATTACTCATCCTTACGCTCTCCTCCCTGAGACAGACAAACTAAAAAAACCACCAAGTCCGATATGATAAAACTTAGCGATGAAAAAAGTTGAATAAAAGCCCTACTCTTTTAGGTAGGTTCCCCCTCATACGACAGAATCTCTTGCGCAACAAATAATTAACAAAATCAGAAAAAAACGCTGGACGAAAAGCCCGCAAGTTATGGTATGGTTTTAGCGCACAGGTGGGGTCAGGAAGGTGATGGGAAATCTTTCTCGCGCAGGCAGCCTCGCCGCTTTCCGGGCAAAAAAAAGACCGAACACGATTCCTGTAATCGCTCCCTGCAATTAAAACCCTTCTAAATCAGCAATATAAAATCATTATCAATTGTTTTTCGCTCAAAAGCACAGCTCAAAACACATCAAAACAATCAAACACATATCACTTTTTTCGAGTTTATTCGAAAAAAAATCGAGTCCAGCCTTATTGAAAAATTATAACTTTTTACATGATAAAACTCACAACCCAATGTTGTTACTTTCATTGACACGTAGCCCCAAAGGGGCTATCATTCTTTTCATGAGGTAGCGGAAAGGCCGCAGCCCAGACCCGAAAGGAAGAACGAGATGACAAACGATATGACCGCAGCTGAACTGGAAAAAATCCATGCAGAAATCGCAAAGCTGATGGCTGAGACAGCAAAGATAAACAGGGAAACAATGTGGTATCCCGTCGCTGTCGCAACGGGTTTAATCGGCGCGGTAGCTACAGTTACCACAATCATCATCAAATTTATTTAACAGAAAGCCCCTCCGGGGGCTTTTTAGCAGGCTCATTATGCGACTAATCGAAAACTACACGCCGCCAACTCCTCAGGAACTTGAAGCGCTGAAAGCTGATCTGGGCTATACCGGAAATCAAATGGCAGATCTCGCTGGCGTAGCCAGCAACAGCCAATGGCGGAAATACACTGGTGGAGAATCCCCACGCGCGATGTCACCGCACATCCTGTTTTTTGTAGCAGCTCAGTTGGTGCTTGATAAAAAGGATCTTGACGGCATTCTTGATAAAATGCGTGATATTGGCGCTGACATTAGTGCTTGATAGCGATTATCATTTAGGGAACAAGTAAAATGTTTAAATATTTAGTGGCATTATTTTTCGCTACCTTTGGCGATAATGATGATTTAATGATGTTCTGGCGCAAAGAAATAGTAAGGCGCGATAGAATTCAACTGCATAGATTATTAAGAGAGAAAAACAATAATAGATGCCGAAATTTTCTATTTTGGTGGAGGCTTGCTAATGAAATGCATATTAATGGTGGACGCATTCAAAAAAAAGCAGCTGAAAAAATAAATTTAATGCTTTTGGAAAAATTCGGGTGTGAAATAAGTCTTGGTGCAACAATAGGGAAAGGTTTAAAAATACCACATCACAATGGCATTGTGATACATCACTCGGTCGTTATTGGTGAAAACTTTGTTATTCGCCAAAATACTACAATAGGAAAAAAAGACTCTGATGATGAATCAGCTAAATTAATCATTGGAAATAATGTTGATATCGGCGCAAATACTTGCATAGTTGGATTAAGCCATAAAATAGGAAACAATGTAATAATAGGTGCCATGTCATTTGTAAACAGTGACATACCGGATAATTGCACCTATATCACAAAAAAAGACATCAGGTTAATACAGCGCTTATAGCAATAGTGATAATCACGCTTGAGCGAGATTATCACTATCTGACCAGGAATCATTTAGGCTTTTCCGGCCAGTTGATTTCTGGTGCAGCACTCACATCAACTCGATTTAGCATAACGCGGTAAGTTTTCCAGACCTTCAGTTGCTGCAACTCTTCATCAGTTGCTATATCTGCGTCTACAGCGTCCTGAAGCGGGGAAATTGCAGCCGTAGCTTCAGCAAGCAACCTAACCTTATCCCCCTCTGCAATGGCGGTTAAAACTAAAGGGTCTGGGGAAGCAGCTTCAATCCATTCTGGCTTACCATCCTTTCCGGCGTTCCTTTGCTTTCCATGTGGCGGGGTATTTGCTGCAAACTCTATATAAATAGAATCATCTACACTTACAGCATCACTTGGCCAGCTCCCAGCTGATTCATACACATCCTGCAACTCGGCTGGATAAAATGCATTGTTAGTAGGTGAATATACATATTTATTCATGTTATCAATATCCTATTGCTTCCCAAAAAACAGGTATTGGCTGTGAAGCGTTAAATGTAGCTGAGCTATTATTAAAACTAAGTACAACAGATGTAACTGTCCCAACAACACCAGAAGTGTAAGGCGTTGATTGAATATTGAAACAGTTGTTCGGGAATGGAATAGGGAAATTAATTGTCTGGAGATTGTTCGCATTATTAGTAAACCCCCATTGAGTGATTAATCCGGTTGACCAGTCCCGGTGCCAGCCGCTTTGCGCCAGCCCCACCGTGCTTCTTTGGGCAAAGTTAGCCAGAACCCACTGAGAAGGTGCGTAGCCAGAAAGGTCTTGCTGTGGCGGCGGGTTGTTCGGCGAATAACAACGAACGCCTGGAGTATCATAAACGCCTCTCCCTGCCTGGATTATTCCATCGTTGTAAATATTTCTCTGAGTGAAGATATCTCCTACAGCAGTAACCCCACCACTAGATGAAAAAGTGCCGGTATTGGGATTGAACATCCAGGTGCTGTCACGAAACGTGCCATTCCCCAAATCACTGAGTATATGAATACATGCACTCGGAAAATCAGCGTTACCGGAAGTCAGTACACCGTAGCTAATTGATGCCCTGTAGCCTTTGTCTTTCGTTTGCACGACGGCTTTATCAATGGGTAAAAACATATTCCCATCAGCAGTAAACCCGGCAGAGTAGAAGAGTGCGCGAGGGTCATTGATTTGATTTTGAAATGCCCCGCCTCCCGGCCATACTCCTGATTTAGTGCTGTAGTGCTCTGCGTTATCCAGATAGCCAACATTACCGCCAGCCGTTGGCACCGCGCCAATTTCCTGCGGCGTTGGCGGGTTATCTTTATCGTACGGCATCACCCATGCAGACCAGACCCCCACATACCATGACCGCACATAACAACGGGACGTGTTATAAATTCGGTAAATCTGCGTAACGCCAGCGTGTTTATAAATCTCCAGTGAACCGGCGTTCGGCTCAGGGTAATTCTTTCCTGTAATGGCGTTGGCGTTCGCGGGCTGGTAATACAACCCCGCCGTTGTGTAGTTGTTAAGGTCGGCAGACTCACCGAGATAAATCGCCTGGCCGTCGAAAATATCCTGGGAGGTAACATCAATATCCTGACTGAGTGCGTGGCCGTTAACTTTTCTCTGAATGGGCACAAAACTAGAATATATCCCACCTGGGTTAAGTATTGTGAAATATCCCTTCCCCCCTTCCATAATACATAACAGACCTACGTCCTTCAGAATATCATTGACAGCCAGTTCTGTTTTATTCCCTTTGTACAACGGGAAGCTACCGAGGACTTTGCCACCCATTGTTAACTGGAGGGTGCTGGCCCCTGTATTGTTCTGTGTCGGATAAACGACAATTGGTGTGCGCAGCGTCCAGTCGGTCGCACCGTTCACAAAATAGGTGGCTGGCAGATCCAGAGTCAACGCGTTTGCAGTGCCACCAGCTACGCCTGAAATGTATTGCCCGCTCTGTAGCTGCTCTATCTGCACAAAGCCATTTTCTGACCCTCGAGTGGCAAAGTTAGCGATCACGTCATTCAAAGACCAACCCTTTGCAGTAGTCCCCTCCTGAGCCCTGACAACCGTCAGAATATCGTTACTCACTGAGGTCAGGTGGCAAATTTCGAAAACTGTTTCTTTCGCATCCGTCAGGGTGATTTTGGCGTACGTCTGCATGGGGTTGGATGCGTTGGCGTAATCGCTGCTGAGCAGCCCGGAAAATTTTGCCCCGGTTCCAGGCATCACCTGAATAGTTGTCTGCCCGGCGGTAATGTCTGCAGCCAGAGATGAGATAACGTTATTACCGAATCCAGTAATCATTTTTGTACCACCGTTACTGTAAATGTGTAAATAAAGGGCAGTTTCACCAGTTTTTGGGTGATCGCATCCTTGAGGAAAAAGCCAACACCGTCGCCGTAATCTGGAATGGTGATAGAAAAAACGCCCTTCTCGGGCGTCACACTAATATCGAAGGTATCCTGTATTGGCGGATCTATTCCGCTCGCCCCGTGTATGAACCTCGCCAGACGACGTTTAAGCCAGTCAGTACAAAAATGCGAACCGTCACCTTTGTAAAAATTCCAGGTCAGGATCCGCTTAAAATAATCGTCTGGAACATAGGACGCGGAGCCTGGAACATAGTTTTTCAGTCCCGCGTAGGTGATGGCGTTATACTCAATCGTGTTATACACCCCACGCGCAATCGCATCCTCTGAGATCTGAAGTAGCGGACGTTCTTCCCCGTAAATACCCAGCGCAATCCAGTCCAGCAACTCGCCGGTGATGCTCGATGACGTCCAGCACGGGAGATTTAGCGCATTCAGATAATCGAGGTTGGCCTGAGCCAGGGCATTAAAGGCATCAAAGAAAGCGGTAATGTTGGGGTCATCGTTGTACTGGGTGTAAGGGTAAGCGGGAATAATCTTTTCAGTTGGAGCCTGCATATTGCTTAACCTGAATTTGAGATGCTGAGGTGGAGAAATAGGCGTACGTATCCCCATAAACAAGGCTTGAGCCTGCATCAGGCGGCTTGATGACACCGTTAATGCCGACCTGAACATCGATCATCGATACCAGGGAAGGCGCAACCAGACCAGACACCGATTTCAGGAAGATATCCTGAATCTCGAAAATATTGATGGGCTGCCCCACCGCGATGGCGTTGATATAGTCAGCGATGTTTTGCTGTACCGCTTTTGCAATGCCGTCCGGGTCGATATAGGTCGTCGAGGCCGTATTCCAGGTGATCAGGATTGTCGCGTTCTGCGAGGACGGAACCACAAACGGCACCTGGTACACGTCCGGGTAAACCGTGAGCGCGATGGTTTTCTTTTCCACCGGAGCGCCAGACGGATTCGATACGTCATTGGTCAGAATAGAGATATCAGGCACGGCCTTATAGATGGCGTAAGCCACTTCGTAGGGATCACCACCGCCGACAACCGCAACCCAGCGGCCTAACGTCGCCTGTCGGTACGAGAGCAGGTTTTCCTGCACCCCATAAACCAGCTTCAGCTCGGTGCGATAGCAGTCTGGTGTGCCCTGCACACCGTACATCCCCGCCTGCAGGACCTGCGAACGATATGATGCGTAGTTTTGCTCTGCCGTGCCGGGAAGCCCCGCCGTGAGGTTGGTACAGGTCACCTCATAGCCACTGGGCACAGAGGTTTTAATCTGGTTAACGGAGCCCGCAGGCACAGCCCATGTCCCTTCGGTTGTCGCCAGGCAGTACACCGGTGCTGTCTGGCCGCTATCAGGGATCACCGTGTCACGCTGCACCGTATAAGTGTAATTTCCATCTCCGACGGTAAATCCCTTCGGGATCGGAAACCCAGGCGGCCCCATAAAGACAACGTAAACGGAGGTATTGGTACCCTCTCCACGCGGAACGCCGTAAATTGCCCCCAGCTGCGCCAGCAGGTGAATATTGGCGCTGTACGGGCTGCAGGAGTTAATCAAATCAACGCGAGCCTGGTCGCAGACCACCAGCGCGCCGACGCTGGTCCCCACCATGTCATCAATCAAGGAGCCGGGTAAATCGGTGGTTATCCCCGGCGATAATGCGGTGGCCGTGGTGATGACCTGCTGCCGTAGCGCATCAGTCGTCTGCGGCACCGGGCCAGAAATGGTGTAGCTAACGGGTAAATCGCTCATACATATACCTGCGTGACAATTTTAGAGCCTGAGTTGGTAATCGCAGAAATGCTGTACACCGGGGGATCGGTTTCCGTCAGCGCGATCTGCAGAGAGGAAAAATACGGACTGAACTGCTGCTGTAAGCGATTAACGTAAAAGGTTGGCAGTATCTGCTGAATGACTGATCCGTTAGCCGGTATACCGTGATTAGCGAAGAATGGAGACTCCTGCGGCGCCAGCTTTAAATTCTGCACCAGCGTCGTGAGATACACCGAATCGTTGAACCCGTTTTCGTCAGTCGTGACCGTTACCCACTTCCCGTCTTTATCTCGTCCGTATGTCCTCATTCGGTAATACTCCCGTTAAATGGTGCCGTTGGACCTCCGGTATCCTGTCCGTTGTTACCGTTGGTGTGCTGATGGCTGTTAAGCCACTGAACCAGTTTTTCCCAACCTTCCTGCATGATTTTCGGACTGGTGCTGGCCGCGCTGTCGGTCAGGGTGCCACTCTGCCCCGTCAGAGACCAGGCGCCAGCGGTGAGCGTTAAAACTGTACTGCCGACCGTCACCTCGAATTTTTGAGGTGTGGCGATAGTGATGCTTTCCGGAGTGAGCAAAAACGTGGTGTTGCTTTTCGCATCCCGGATGGTTACCCCTTCAGGCCCGTACATCGTCAGCACCTGCCCATCAACCGCCTCCCACGCCGTATGGCTGATGGGAAGGAACACCAGTGCGCTGAGATTACCTGGAGGAGTCAGATCGGCGGTACCGCCTCCGAGACCGCTGGCGCCGCCCAGATAGGTATCAGTTGGGATAACTATCCCTCGGTCGCCAGGCTGCATGGGATAGCGAACATATTGAGGCCCGAACAGTGGGAGCGTGACTTGCGGTATGACGTAAGGAATATCGCGCAAAAGAAACGATACGGTGATCATGTTCCCCGAACGCGCTACCACGGAGGCCGGCAGCACTTTACCGGCCATCTGCATCGCGTCGGCAATTTTCCTTTCGGCGAAATTATTCATATTTCCGCCAAAGCTCATTTTTTGATTTACGCTCATGACGCGGCCAGTCCTCCGGTTGGGTGGGCTTCGAGCAGCGTCACCCAGCTATTAGCGTCCGGCTGCCTGCTGTTACCGATTAAACGGACCGACGACACCAGAAAGTCGCCAGTAAATGAAGAATCATCGCGAAACTGAGAATACGAAGACGCCTGGATCATTGGGCGCATTTTCGGCGGCATTCGGATGTAATCCCCCACCTGAATATCGCTGCGCATGACACAAGGAATTGAAGCAGTACCGAACTGCACCCAGGTTGGCTGGCCAACCAGATCAGTAAATACTATTTGTGTCGGGTTTTTTCTTCTGTACGATGCGCTTTTGTTTGAGTCTTTATCCTGATGGTTGTCAAAGTCATTATCGAACACGCGGATCTCTTTACCGTTCACCATGGTAATTTCTACGCCTGAATAATTGCTATCTTTGATAATGCTTTTACTCAGCGTGTTTAACCGCTGTGCGAGCTCTGTCAGATTTCCACAATACATCCCGCTATCATAGTTATTTATTAACCTGTCACTTACACTGATAGAGAAACGATAATCACCGCCAATATTCTGAAAACACTGAGTAAGCGCTACCGACAGTTTTATCCCCTTATTCCATGGAAGTGTTAAATTAATCGGCGCAAGAGGTGCAGGGTTCACACTCGAAACCGCACCCGCCGTAACGATAAGATCCATTCGTAACTCGGTGCCCTGCCAGTTGCCTAATACCTGCCAGATGGTTCCCTCAAGCACCAGACCGCTCTGCCCCGGCTTAGCCAGAGGGAGTCCTTTCGACATACCCACCCACATCTTGATCTTCATGCCAAACATATTCTGTCTGGCCTGCTGCATATCCTGTGGGCTTATCCCCCAGATGGTGATTGTGCTCTGGCCTTTCGGGGTTGATTCACCAAACCGCAGCAGGTCAAACTCAATCATTAAATTGCCCGGATTGAAAACGCCATTTTTCAGGCTGGAATATTGTTTGAATAGCTTTACGGGATTGCCGTTTGCGTCAGGAGGGGAAAAAATCTGGATATCATAATAGCGCATCAGTTTATGACCTCTATTTGCCCCTTTGAGTGTCTCCAGACCATTTTGGAAATACTGAACGCTCCGACGAGCAGGTTAATATCGTACCCAACTGGAGATGCTACGATCGGAGTGGTTAACTGCCGATTGCCTGAGTTATCCGTAATATTGAGATACCATCGCTGACCAGCAATATTCCATTTGATTTGGCAGTTATATACCTCTCCATCGAGAATCGGGTTAAACACCATGCTTTTCTGTTCATTGCCTGAAAACGGAAATAATTCAGTGCTCATATTCCAAATGCCCCGCTTAATTTCCCGATCAAGCCGACGATATCCCCTGCCAAGCCTGATACTGTGCTTCCCAACGATGTATTACCCAGCGCGGAGGCCGTATTAGTCCATGCGCTGTCTGTTGTTTTGTCGCCACCATCAATTTTGCTCAGATAATTATTCGTCGCCTGTTCTGCCGCGGAATTCGTCACAAGAGGCTGCTCAAAATCCCATAGCCATTGCCTCTGAGGTACAGACTCGCTGGCGCTGGTTACATCGCGGACAGTGCGTAAAATGCACCCACTATAAATCAGCCCAGGCGTGGCCACGATGAATGTGCCGCCGAGATTTGCATGTGCCTGCAAGACCATTTGCAATGCGCTCAGGGTGACCAGCTTTGTCATCGCGCCGGTGTTGTCGTTAACCGGCGCATCCATCAGCATTGGAATTCTCAGGGGCTGGGCAAGAAGCGCATTCGCAGCGATCGCCTGATTAGCGAACGGGTAGCGGCCGATATCGTAATCAATCATCGTGCCGCCCTGCGATGCCCTCCAGTGGCAAAAGTATTTGTCCAGGTCCGTAAGCTGAACGCTTCCCCCGAGGAGACCAGAAACAAAACTGGCACTTTGGGTTATTGCCACTATCGGCAACATACCGCCGGGGATGCTTTGGGCTATACCGTCGCAGAGGATCACCGGTGAAATTTCAAAGCCAAGCTTATAAAGCTCCCGGGTGAATGACATTAGCCATATCCTCCTAACTGTGTGCTGCCGACAATTGCGCTGCCGCCAGTATTGTTATAAACCACCAGACCACCGCCTACGCCTCTACGCTTCCCGTCATCAACGAGCTGCTGTAATAGCTGATCAGTTTTATTTGATGATGACTGAGCGGGCTGCATAGCAGGCACACTCTGGCTGGTACCCGGCATATCAGCACCATAAATGTTTCGATACTGCTCGTTCACCCGGCCAGCATATTCTCGATTCTCTTTACTGCCTCTGCGGCTCCCACCGTTGTACCAGCGCAGCATTTCATCAACATCACCACCAGCCTGCTTTTTCGCCCATGCCATGACTCTGGCACCGGCCATGATGTTATCGCGGGGATCGAAAGGGTTTTCTCCTGGCTGGAAATTATCCGGCATGACCTGCATTAACCCCTGAGCCCGTTTACCGGAGCGGGTCACCGGCCCCTCAGCATTCGGATTCCAGGAAGACTCAGCCCCGGCGGTAGCCTTGAGTACCTTCGGGTCAAGGTTGTACTTTTTCGCCGCCTCCTCAAAAATGGGGTCATATTTTTTTGACTTCATTTCATTTGACCACCTGCGCGACTCATTCAGGTCATCAGCCATTTTGTCGGCAATGCCACTGAACCAGCTGCGTTTATCCAGGCCTGACGAACCATACTGAGCTTCAGGATCCTTTCTCAGCATCGAAGACCCCGCTTTCACATCATCCAGCGAGATATTTGTCTTTCCTGCAACCCAGTCAATGACCTTACCGATCAGGCGCCACAGGCGTTCAATGCCGGACATGAACGATTCAACGTCGCTTTTAAACTCTGGCGCCGCGAGGTAATTCCCGAAGCGGCGAATGCCATCGGACAGACCATCAATCCACTTACCCAGCTCAGGTGATTTGAGAACGGTATCGATCGCCCCTGAAAACGCATCCGATAATTTACCCAATGCCGGGGTTAACGGTGCCAGACCACGAATAAACGTGTTTTCAATTCCGATCTTGCTGCGGTCGAGCTGAATATTGAAATCCTGCCATTGCTTAAGCTGCTCATCCGTCAGCTGCAGGCGCTGCGTATCCTTCTGGGCCTGCTTCACCATCGCATCGATTTCCGCATCGCTCATGTTTTTGAAGCGGTTCAGGTCATCGAGGGTAAAGTAGTTCGTCAGCCCGTAGGCTTCAGCCCCCTGCTGCGTACTGCCATTTTTAACGAAAATATCGCGGGCGCTGCGTATCATCTGTGGCAATAGCGTTGCCGGATCCTGATTGGGGTTGTTAATCCCCATCGCCTGGAACTGCCAGCGCTTACTCAGATCGAGCTGAGAATCCCGTATCGCTCCCAGCGTGGCCACGGGATTCCCCAGGGCTTTCTGGTAATTCACCGCCGCAGAGTTAAGCCCACCCGCGGTGGTGCCCAGCCCCATAGCCGTAAATCGCTGTGCTGAAGCATTGCCCGCAAGGCGGTTTATTCCCCACAGACCGCCAGCACCGGCCAGGCCGGAGAAAATGCCCAGCACCGTTCCCCACGAAAGAATGCTGCTGGTTGCGTCTTTTAAATGCCCTGCGAGGGATTTGGCATCCTTACTGGCTTTATTCAGGAAATTGCGCCCGGCGCTGCTCTTTTTGTTCAGTTCAGACTGCGTTTTATTGGCTTTATCCAGATGGCCGTTCAGCCTGTCCAGCCCATCATTCAGGGATGCAATGGCCGCCACGCCCTCAGTAAAGGCCTGGGTGATGGACTCCGTGCCGGTTTTAACCCGCTCGGTTTCTTTTGCTGCGTCACCCAGCCCATGAACCGCCCCGCGCCATTGTTCTGGCAGCTCACTTAACGCTTTCTGGTACTCATTGAACTTATCCAGAAACGACTGAAATTTTTCATCCTGGACGTCAATGTCAATAATGGATTTAGCTGCCATTGAAATACCCTTTCCGTCTTATTTCCTCCAGGATGAAGCGCTGCCGGAAATGGAGTGGGCTTTTGTATTCCCCAATATCCAGTTCACGGCAGAGCAAAGCGAACCCCTCACAGGAGGCCCATGTCAGGAGGGTATGTGTGAGAGTTCCGGCTGGGCTTCCAGGATCGGGATATCGGTATCCGTTTTCGACGTCAGTAAAGAATCGCGGAACGCCGTAACATTCGATGAGACGAGTTGCCCACTGTACATTTCGAGCGCCTTGCCCACTGTCGGGGCGATCAGGTTCGCTTTCTGAATAGCAGAGCTGACCATAAAAAAAACAACCTCGCCTTCGACTTCCCTGTACTCATCCTCGCTGAGAATTTCCTGCTTAAATGCGGTATCCAGCGAGATAGTTTTCCAGTTGCCGCTATCGTTCCAGATAACCGTCGTCAGGCGCTGAATATCATCGACGATGGTCGGCATGCCTGCAGCAATCTGGCCAGCGTCCTGCTGTGCCTTGAGAATATTGCGAAGCATCATTGCGGCCACACGCGGTGCGCCCACAGAACCGACCATCGAGAAGAAGTTATTAAACAGGCCGCCGAGCATCACACAGTTTTGTTCGACGACTTCATACGGAAATGGCACCACGTGCAGGTAGACCAGAGAACCATCTTCGCGGGTGATGGTGCTGACAAAATTCAGTTTTTTATCGATTTTCACGGCAATTAATCCCACATTTTGTCGTTGGTGATGATGTAACCGGAAATGGTGACCACATAGCCCGCATCCATCCCGGAAATCGGCAGTTCGTTAAAGTTCACCAGATAGGCATTCAGGATGGTGTAGTTCCCGAAGGTGCTGGCGTCGGGCGTGACCACAACCTCGCCCAGTGCAGTATCAGACGCGAACTGGCGCTGATAGCTCGCCGCCAGTCCCTGAGTTCGCAGCAAATGAAGGGTGAGTGTCACCTGCTGGTAAGGTGCCTGGCTCCCGACCGTACCCGTCAGCGTGGGGATAATGTCCGTTGCCGGACCGTCCGGGCGCATGCTGATACCATCTTTACCCAGATAGGAGGCGGTCACATTCAGCGCGGGATTGTCCGTTAGAGTGACGGCCCCTCGCACACGATTCAGGAAACCCTGTGGAACTAATGGATTCGGCATTGGTTACGCCCCTGCGAAATTGGTTACGTTGAGATTAAACGTGATGGATTCAAAGCCACGCTTTGGCGTGATGACGGCGCTCAGGCCGTTATACTTGCCATCGGCGTAATCAGAGGGATTCAGACCGGTGTAGCTGGCGAACGGAACGGCATTAATCACAGCGCTGCCCGCATAGGTCCCCTTTTCATACTCTTCGTTAAAAACTTCCTGCGTCAGACGTGTATCGACCACCTGCCCCAGGATGAGGCCGTAGCTGATCCCCGATCGCAAAGTTTTCAACGCACGATTCTGCAGGCGATTAATGCCGCGCTGCTCAAAGTACAACGGGTTCACCGTAGTGTTTGAGCCGTTGATCACCTCGTTCGCCAGGTCCAGCTCGAGGTTAATCGCGCACCAGGCGACGGAATACCAGTAGTTGAACGGGTTACCATCCAGCATATGGCCCGCCACCAGCATCTTATTGCTCAGGCCACCTTCCGCTGCTGTGCCGATGTAGTTGATGCTGTTGTCTTGCAACGTTTTTAACAGCGCGCCATTTCCGGCAGCAGGATATTCCGTAACACCGTACATAAAGCGCCAGGCCATCGGGGGAACCATATTGGACGATCCCGGGTCGTTAACCAGAGAGGACTGGAAAGGCGCCGCCATTGAAAACTCAGTGCTCCCGATAATGGGCGCTTCCACTCCGGCAAACACATTCGGATATTTTCCGGTAACCCAGTCCTGATAAGTGGCGATCGCCGTAGTGACAAAGAATTTCACCATCGAGCCCGGCGAGGTGAAATTGTTAGCCAGCGTTTTAAATGTCGATTCAGCATCCCATTCACGCGGCACAAGGTACGAGAAGATTTTCTGGTAAGTATTGCCCAGCGAAACATCGTGATCGATAAACGTACCCAGCGCGTCAACAGCGCCTGCAGCATTCACATCGCCCAGCTCGAGCACATAAACGGCGCGCGTAGTGCCTTGAGCCCAGAAAGTTGTGTTCATCTGGATAATTTCACTGGCTGCGACCGTTTTAACGGCCCCCATAACGGTTGCGGTGCCCGGGTCGTTTGTCAGCGGGTAAGTGAACGCTGTGGCGCTGGTTATGGTGGCCGTAACCGCCCGGTTATAGGCTGCCGGCATCACACCAGAGACGATAAGTGGAATGGTGTCATCCGTTTTCCATCCATGAGCCTCTGAAAGCGTTACGGTGACCACGTTCGCTGCCCAGGCTATCGAGGCGATTGTTTTCGCTGGCGAAATAATGGCTTTCAAATCGTCTTTGCCCGAAAGCAGCTGGTACTCACCGGCAGCCAGGGTTGTGCCTCCAACGGATATCATCGCGCCAGATTTCAGCAACTGCGACGGCTTCGGCGGATTAGTCACCGAGATATTAATATTCACAATCGACATTTAACGTTTCTCCGGGTAAATGGCGGGGATTGCAGAAGTGATCAGCTGGCGGGAGATGTCTCTCATTCGCTGCTGGTAATAGTTGATTCTGAATTTGATGGTTTTGCGCTGAGCAATGATGTTCAGCTCGTTCTGCGTTACGCGCTCATCCTGTACGACAGGGATATTCATCACCCCCATTTCGGTTGCATCGCTGAGTGTGTAGTCCTGGACGTAACGCAGAAAGTCCTCAACGATGGAATTACGCAAACCGGTTATGGACAACGTCACATCTTCGGAAACCAGCTGATACTGATTCTGTTTTTCATCCAGATAGAAAGCACCGGCAATCGGGGTAGTATTGCTGCATTTCACCGTTGCAAATGGCGGGGAAATGTTTTGCACAGACAGCATTGCCGGGTACATGGGCATGAACTGGTTTAGCGCTAACCAGATGGGCAGCGAACTGGACACAACCACATCAGTCAGATCGATGTCGGCGGCAGAGTTAATTATCTGCGACCGCATATGTGGGAAAATCGCCTCGCCGGTGTAATGGTAAAGATTGGCCGGTTCGTTCAGGCCAGTGCGCCGGGAAAATGAAAACTGGAGGCCAAAAAATTCGCCGATGTAGAGCACATCCGATCCGATATCGTTGAACGGGTCGATATCGGACTGAGCGGTAAACGTCACAACGTTGCGGTCATACAGCTGCTCATCATCCTGGATGGATTCCGTTGTCAGGTGTAAATAACCCTTAACGTTGACCGTATCAGGCCCGCTGTTTTCGCCACCAGCAAGCACAGAGGCTTTAACCCAGAACACAAAGCCATCGAGCGGCAAAACCTTCCTGATGTATTTCGTGAAGGTCACCACCTGGTACTGGCTCAGGTCATCTAGCCCCTGTGTCAGGGTGGCGTTTAACTCAGTTTTCGCGTTCTGCTGCAGTTCACTCAGGGAAGGCATTCAGCACCCCACTTACCCAGGCCCGCATAGCGGCCTGATAGGTTCCTGTGTCGATAAACGAAGGGCGGGGATTGCCTTGTTTTTTCTTGAAGCGCTTAGAGATGCCCAACAACGCCCGGCGAGTAGGAACGCCCGGCATGCCGTTCATCTCCTCGTTATCCAGAAACGCAGAAAACAGGTCGTGAACGCGTGACATCGACTCGGCCAGCGGGTCTTTGGTCAGCGGCGCGCCGGCCAGGATGTTCTCCAGCGCTCCGGCCAGATCCTTACTCATGAGATCGGCAATATCGTTACCGTAACGATCAAAGAACGTCTGCATGATGTGGTACTTAGCCTCAAGTTTTTCAGCCACATCCCCGGTAGTGGTGTTCTCATCCTCGTAGGGAATATCAATAACACCCAGGTGAAAGGTAATCATGACAACCCCCACAGGCTCCCGAACTGCTGAGCTATCATCAGGTAGCGGCGGCCCCACGGATCCTGGAGCATTTGCAGGTCAGCGAGAGACAAATCCTTGAAGAAATCAGGCACAAGCCGCTGCGCACTGGTCGAGTTATCTGACGCAGAGGAAATAACCCCAACATGAAGGTTGTTGAGTTTTAAACTCTCTCTCAAACCAGAAAAAACACTCTCCGTGCCGTAGTTGACCAGGAAAGAGGCCGCAAGGTTATAAACGGCAACCGCATACAGGTTGGGCATCACCATTTCAATGTCGCGGTTCACCCATTCAACCGCCCCGCCATACGCCAGCGAAAACGACGGAGAACTGTCGGGAACCTGCTCGGCAGTCACGCCCATGTCAGATCGAGCGAACTCGATAAATCCCGACAGGCTCGTTGTCATTTTTTCTTGCTCCCGGATTTTTCAGTCACGATAGTTTCGTTAACAGTTGGGGAGTCTTCGTTGTCATCGCGGCCTTTGGCCTGTTCAGCGCTGACTTCCATTTCTCCGGAGTACCCGGTGCCACTTTCACGTAGCTTACCGTCGAGTGCGGCCAGGGATGCCTGGCGGCGACCATGCGCACCGCGAGTCAGGTGAATGTCGTTATCACGGATAGTCTTTTCGATAACCGCCGCTGAAACAGGCTTATTGGTGCTGTAGCACAGACCGACAAATACCTGACTCTGGTCGATTTTCGTGGAGTCAATCAGGCCGTATACCTGGTGATGCTGGATGATTGATTCCACTTCTTCTGTCGAGCCGTCGAGCACCATCATCTGGTCGCCATGGTTGATCGGGATCTGGATAAGGCGGCCAGTCTCAAGTTTGCGAAAGGCAAAAATCTGGCGCTGTTTGGTGGTGTTAGCGATATAGAGTTTCATTGGTTGACCTCATAAAAAAGCCCCTGCTGAGTTTCCCCGGCAGAGGCTTAACCACTTCAAATAATGGATCAGGCGCTATACGCCATAGACAGGATAGTGATGGCTTCCGGACGAACAGCCCAGCCTGCGGTAGATCGCATCTCGGACAACACATCAATAGCACCGCCAGCAATCGGCGTCGGGATTTCGCGCGGTGCTGCCATGTCGCAGAACATCAGGGCGTTAGCTGCCAGCGATGGTGTCAGTTTGGCGAATTCGTTGGTGTTTACCGTGGAATTCACCTCAGGGACCTCAACCTCCGGGATGGTGATTACCACCGCATCAGTACCACCAGCACCAGCGCCGATCAGTGTGTCGTCGTATACCCAGTCAACCTGAATATTCGCACCTTTCAGCACTTCTTTTACGGTGTTACCCACGGTGTCAGTACCACCACCGGGACGCTGATAAGAAGTCAGCTGTACGATCTGCTGAATCTCCATCGCACCGAGAATACGCTGTGGCCCGAGGATAACGACGCGCAACTGTCGGCCAAGCTGCATTGTGCGGGTCAACGCCGCCTGAACATGGCCCAGCAGATACACGGCCATCTGGCCGTGTTCATAGGTCAGAACAGTGGTATTGCCGCTGCTGTCTGCAGGCAGAGACTCAGTGGTTGCACCGGCGGTATTTAACAGCCCTTCGCCACCAGCTGGGTTCATACCGTACAGCAGAGCAGAACGCAGTTGCTGGAAAATGCCCTGACGCATACCCAGACGCTGAGCTTCCGGCAGCGCAAAGTTCCAGTTACCGGCGGCGGCCTGGTCGTGGTGGTCGTAAATACCACGGCAACGGAAAAGGTAAGTCGGGGTAGAAATCATCTTCGCATCCAGCGCCACGCTCGGCAGCTGGTTACCGTTACCTGACTGGCTGGAGGTCACCTGGGTACGAATATCCAGGCGGCGCATGTAGACGTACTGATCGCCCACGCCAAGGCGTACCTGAGGATTACCGCTGGCGATGGTTTCGAACGCACCTGACGCCTGCTGGTAACCGATGATCACCTCCGGCGCAATATACGACGGATTGACGATAGTGTAGCTGGGGGTAATTGCAGCCATTTAATTCAGCTCCCGATTAAAGTAGGACCAGCGCGCAGCTGTCGTTGTTATTCCAGGTCAGGAAACCCGAGGTGCTGTCATAACTGACAGTTTTGGAGTTGCCTGTTTCGATGGCGAGCACTTTTACCGGCAGCGTGATGTCGGAAAGCGTTACTGCGCCGATGGTGCCCTGCGTGGTTGCAGCGCCGCCAGGTGCAGTTGCCGGTGCGTATGTGAAGGTTGTCGCGTTCACGACTGACAGCACGACCACAGTGCCGTTGTACGCTGCAGGAGCGACGCCGCTGATTTTCACATACTGGCCAGCAGTCAGGCTATGAGCTGAATCGGTTACGGCTGTCGCCACACCATTGGCATAGGTCACAGCAGTGGTCGCGATATCAGCACCAGCGAAACCGGCCGCAGCCGCAGTGGTGATCTGGTTGTTCACGAAGTCCCAGGCGAGCGGAGTTTTCACTGAGGCGCCGGCGGTCCCTAGCGCAACAACCTGCGCAGAAGCTTTCAGCGGAACTCGCATGTTAGAGCCCAGACGGTAGTACGAAACGCTCATGCCGGAGGCATACAGGGGAACCTGTGATTGTGGCGTGGTCAGGCCGTTATGTGCCTGGTTAAAGACGGTGAAGCCTTCCAGATCGGCCACTGACACAGCGCGACGGATGTATGAACCGCGTGGACTGGACTGTGTGCCAGGCAGAAGTTCAGCCACCGGCAGGCCACCCCAGAGTGGTTTTGTTTCCGTTGGTGCCACGGTACCAGCGGCAAGATTAAAACGGTTGGCCGGATCATCCAGAGCGACACCCTGAATATAACCATCGGATTTCACACCGAAGGAGCCCAGCGCATTCGTGGTTGCCATCGGATTTAGAGATAAATAAGCCATGCTTGAGAGCTCCCGTTAAGCCTGGTTGTTAAAACTGGTGACCTGACGCTTGCCGGACTGGAACGGTGCCCAGGTGGCAGCGGGATCGCCTTCAAAGGTGCTGATCTGGCGGCCTGTCGCATCAGCGCGTTTTATTTCACGCAGCATGCCTGGGCCAACCGAGAGACTTGCTGATTTCTGCGCGTCGGCGTAAATCTGCTTTTCGGCAAAGCCGAGCAATGCGGAATCAGCGATAGCGGAAAGGTCAACGGTTTTGAAATCCGGTGAATGCTCCTGAAGCTGGATCATCAGGCGACGGCGGTATGCCAGCGGCTTCTCACCAGACAGTGGCACCGGAGCGCGTTTACCGAAACTGGAGAACACGCTGTCAGCCTTCACCTGCGCGTCAGCGACTTCGTTACGTTCTTCATCGCTCAGCTCGGTTGGGATGCGCGTTTTAAGATCGGCAATCTGCTGACGTAGTTCTGAATCAGCTTTTTCTTTTGCTGCCTTTTCTTCTGCTGCTTCGGCATCGGCCTTTTCCTTCGCGGCTTTTTCTTCCTCATCAGCTTTGGCTTTTGCCTCCTCAGCCTCTTTTGCTTCCGCGTCAGCCTTTTCTTTTTTGGCTGCCTCTTCGGCATCAGCCTTTTCTTTCATTTCCGCGGCTTCGGCGTCAGCCTTTGCCATACGGGCATCGATCGCTTTATTGATAAGCGCTACGATTTTTTCCTCGTCCATCTTTTCAGCCTCATTTGGAATGGAATCAGATTTAACACCACCAGGGGAAAGGAGCTTGTCCCATACGCCCTGCTCACAAATTGCAACGTGGTCCAGCAATACCGGGGAACCTTCCACCAATAGAGGCTGACCGTCGATTTTGATGATTGAGTCCTGTGCTTCGCTATACGTAACGGTTGGCGAGGTGCTTAGCTGCCTTGTCGCCATGATTTCAGCGGCTTCGGCGTCATACACTCGGGCAATAGCCCATACCTCGCCCTTATCAGCCACCCAACTGTTCGTCAGGGTGCCGATAACACGCTTCGCAAATTCATCGCTATCGAGCTTATTTTTCTCCGGGTGTAGCCAGATAAGCGGCACACCGGCCACACGCTGGAGAAATTCGGGGGTGAGATAGTCGTCCGGGTTACGGAAGGCCATCTGTTGATCTGCGGAACGCCAGGTAACCCCTGTTCCGGTTACCCGGATGGCGAACATCCACATGTTGATAAAATACTGCGGGCTGCTTAATGTTCCGTCAGCGATCAGCGCGGCCACTTCTGTTTCATTGAGCGACTGCTGCGCCATAACCTCTGCAAAGGGCTGATGCAGTGGCTTCGGCAAATCGTCAATGTGAAACCATCCGGCGGCCAGCGACTCGTCGTTAATTTTTGCGTCAAACTGATCCGGCACGTCAGCGCGTAGCGTCAGGTATCCACCAGCAACGCTGTAAGGAGTTAACGGGCCATCGTATTGATAACCCACCTCCTCCCGTACTTCTCGCCGTGCTGCGTCTACAGCAAGCTCACCTGGCTCAACTTTGCCGCCAGGTATGCACCATGTGCCATCATCAGAACGCTGGATCAGAAAAACGAGTTTTCCCTGACGAAACATTATCCCGCTGCCAAAAATAGCCACGGTTTAATGCTCCTATGCTGCTTTCATTGACTCCAGGAACTTGCGCCCCTTTTGGGTGAGCATGTCCTCAGGAATGCTGCGGAGGTTGTAGATCCAGGTGACGTAACAGCGACAGAAAACCTCTTCGCCGGGTTGGGTTATCTCATCGAGATAACCGGCATCGCCCGGTTTGATGTACCCGTTTTTTTGAGCCCAGTTACCACGGACGAGATACATCAACTTATCACGCTCCTTATGGTCCTCCCGGTAGTTATATCCCGGCTGGCGCCAGTGACTGTGCCACTCTGCAGCGATAGCGTTATTGCTGGTTGCTATCACATTGTCGATGTTGGCGATAAGCTTATGGTTCTGGTCAATCATCACGCGACGGGCTTCAAAGTCGAACTGCTCGGCGGTTTTCTGGATGTGTCCCGCCGTCTCCCGCATTTGCCCTTGTATTCCCTTCAGCGCTATAGAGTCAGCAGAAGGAATGCTGCTGGCCCAGCCACTAAAGCGCGATAGCGTCGTATCGACCGCCTTTTGCCGGTTGAGCTTTATCAGGTCAACGCTGGCCAGTATTCGCCTGTCGAGTTCTGTGCGCAGTTTTGGCTCAAGATAGTTGATGGTGAACCGGGAAATGCCAGGGTGACGCTTCAGCGCTGCGGCCCGACCAATCTGCAGGTCATACGCATGCGTGAGGTTGCGCGATACCATCGAGACGTAGTCATTTGCAGTCTCACCTTCGGCAGCCTGCCTGATGATGCTCTGCCAGCGTTCAAGCTCCTCCCGCGAGGTGTAGCCATTGCGAAGAAAAAACCTGACCGCCTCTCTTACCGTTCTGGTAAATACCCTCACAGTGATAGCCCTCCATCAGGGGGATCCTGAGGCGGCTGCTTCGGAGGATTGTTTAGCAACTCATCCCAATCAAGCTCCAGACGTTGCGGGAAAAGATGCTCATTGGCATTGGCGTTTTCGCACATCCACTCAATCAGTGCAGCCCTGTTTTCTGGATCTTCAGTAAACTGGGCAAGCAATACCTGCCCCATGCCGACAATCGCTTTGAAGCGTATTTCATCGACTTTAACTTTTTCGCTTTCCGGCTCCTTCAGAGAGGATGGCCAGCGGTATTCAAAGTTGTTTATCCAGCTCGCAAAATACACGCTATAGGTGTTTTTCAGGTCTGGAAAGTCGGCCCGAAGTGCCTGGAAAAATTCAATGCTCCACGCCCGGTACTGACAGACGCGAATGAAGAACGCATAGAGTGGGTCCAGCCATTCACGAATGTTATCGATGTACACGGCCACCGAACGAGCATCCTCTGTCCCCTCACCAAAGCCCTGAGCAAACGTCTCTGAGTTAAGAATGATGGCGGGCATGTCGGCGGCTGCAGCAATATTTTCAAGAATGTGGGTTCGCGCCGAATCGAGTGGTTTTTCAAGGTTGCTCAGGTCGATTGACTCGATGTTATCTTTGTCACCGATTTGTAAAACCTCGCCCGTTTTCCCGCGCTTCAGCATCATGCGCTTAATGCCGCTCAGCTTCTGCATCATGTTGTTAACGACAGAGCTGGGGCCCTGGATTTTCGTCACCAGCAGACCGCCTTTAACTGACACCATATCGTCAGTGCGCATGGTCTGGATAAACGACTTCAAAGGGAACAACGCCCGCTGGTAAACGCTGCGACCACTGAAACCAAAGGCCGCAGCGTTATAGGCCAGATAAATCGGGTCCTCGTTCTGAACGACAACACAGCGTGATTTGTGGTACGGCTTACCGGCCACCCGGATGCCATCAACTTTCTGGAAGTCCTGAGCATTCGGATCCTGGTTTAAAACGATACTGCCCGCTGTGTTGAGTGGGTCCAGAATGTTAAAACTGATGTTGTGCTTATAGAGTGTGCGGTAATCCAGCGACTGGCTCGGCTCCTGGTTATCCACCAGCATAGCCGCCGCAGAAACCCCGTAAATTCGTGCAATACGTGCAGCGTTGGCAATGTGCTGGTTAGCGCCTAACGCTTTCCATTCCCGTTCGAAAGCATCACGCAGGCGCTGCTCAAGCCCAAACGACTGTGCAACATGAATTGTGCGCGGCTCGTTCATCGCCATTTTAATCGGGCGATCCACCATTTTTCCGCCCAGCGGATGATAGAGGTAGACCGTTTTACAGGTTTGGTAGCCAGCCGATGATCCAGGCTGTATATCGTCGCTATCCAGCAACGCCATCAGCTCAGAATGGGAGCAGCTACCGATTTCGAAATCATCTTCTTCCATTGTTTTTCTCGTCAGAAGCCTTCGCCGTTACCCAACCCAAGAGCGACGCCGTAGTTGAAACAGTCAAAAAGATCATCGTCCTGATTCTCTTCGCCAATGATGAACTGGAGTACCTGTGTCAGAAGATGATTTTTCTTCGACTGTTTGTACTCGGTGATTTTTTCATAGGCGTACTTAGAAATGCGCACCTTCCCGGAAGCTACATAGCCGGAAATATTGATAGCGCGGGATTCTTTAGGGAGTGAGGTTAGTTCGCTGTCGATAGGATGAACGTTCCACCCTTCATTTGCGCCCTGCTGCAGTAGTGTGATGCCGGTAGCCTTGTCCTCGATAAACAGTCCGGTCGTCCCCATCCGGGCAAGGCATATTTCGCTGAGGTGCTTCGCTTTCCCGATCCACTGCGGCACCACATCTTTCAGGAAATACCCGTCAATCTGGATAATGTCCCAGTCGAGAATGACCAGGCATGGAGCGGGATAGTTAATGAGTGCGAACCAGATGCAGGCAGAGCCATCGTTCTGCAACTTGCCTTTCTGGGCGCAATCGACAACACCATAAACCGTGTCGCAGCTGGCCGGGTAATCGACCGGTGCGCCGTTTTCCAGCAACCAGTCCATCTTGAAAAAGTTCTGCCCGCGCCAGTCCACGAAATCAGCCATGTACTCCTGCTGGACCACCATCGGGGGACGCCCGTCAATAATCCTCGCCAGTGCGGCGGGGTTAATCGTTGGGTTTGCTGACGTGGGCGCGTGGTGCTCCTCCCAGCCCATCGATTTATCGTTACAGGCCTGATAGAAAAAGTTCTCATCGTCCACGCCCTTCGGCGTCCCCGCCATTACGGCGTCCCCGTCAAAGTCCAGAAGCGTTGGCTCTATCGCCTGCTCCCAGATATCACGCATGCCTTTTTTAACCAGGCTCCCTTCATCGATGATGACTTTGTGATATTTACGGGAGCGCCCGGCATCCGGGTTATCCAGTGTCCAGAACTCAACCAGGCCGCCGCCGATCACTTCAATAATTGCATCAGTTTTACTCGAGCTGACGGTGATCGGCTTTAACAGGTTTCTGATGACTTTGAACGACGGCAGAAGAATTTTATAAGATGGTGCAAACCAGCCCACCCTCATCTGTCGGGCGGCCCAGTTCCCCCCGGCCTGCTCCAACATGGTAGTTTTGCCAAAACGACGGCCAGCGCGAACGACTTTTCGCTTAGCGGGGGATCGGTAAATTCGCTTCTGCCCATCGTGAAAAGGCAGAAACTCGATAACGTGTTCAGTCGGCATGGTTCACCCTCTGAGTGGCGCATGGCCGGAACGGTTGAAGCAGTGAAAATTGAAAGAATTAGGGGTTATTTAACATAATGGACGTTATCTGCACCACGGTAACACCGCCCATTTTAAAATGTCCCTGAAAGGCCTGTTTCTATGGGTAAAGTGCGAAAAAAGGCGTGAATAAATCGTGCATAAATAGGGTCGAAAAATGCATAGCCAAAAATCAGCCTGAAATGCCTTTTTTCGCTGTTTTACCCGTTAATCAGCATCCGGGGAATTCACCAGCTTAATCACCACTGTCGGCTCTTCGTCTGGACTATTACCCTTGCGCCGCAGTTCTACCTCTTGCTCAGCTCTCTCTGCCTCTGCCGCGCGCTTGCGGATTTCAAGCTCAAGAAGCTGACGAGCCAGATCGTTGTTATCTTTCCCAGTTCCAGATCCTCGGGCAACGAGGAGTTTTGCCAGTTCACGGCGAGCGGCATCCTTATCTGCCGTGCTTATCTCTATGCCGAACTTGCCCAGCTTTACGCCCTGCAGCAAATAACGAGCATCGCCTTCAACATCCCTCGTATCAGCAAAAAATGCCTCTCCGTTCCCCTTGCCATTACAGCGAGGACATTCTGGGTTCGGATCTAACGTGGCGTCAAAGCCATAACCTCCATTATCCCGCGGCTCTGTTTTTTTCTTCTCCGTCGCTTCCTGTAGCTTCTCCTCGAACTCCACCATATCTTGCCACTGGTAGTTATGACCGAAGCCCCAGCAGTACCTACAGTTAACGCGCCTGTACTGGGCTATCTCGTTCGGGTCGGCGTTAATAATTGCGTTAAGCTGAGCGATCACATCATCCAGCTCTACCGCATAGCGTTTTTGCCGCTCATTTCGCAGGTGGTGAATATAGCGTGAAACCTTAACATTCCTTAACAGCCGGGATGCGGCGGCATAAGCCACGCCACCCTCGCCAACATAACCAGCCTGACGATAAGCATCAGCTCGCGTATTCCCATCAACAACATATTGAGCAAAAAGCATCTGCTGGTCGGAAAGATCAAAACTATCAGAATGTTCCGGCGCTGATGGAGGGGGTGAGCTTTTTCGCTCCTTTGCCGGCTGCATAGCTCGAACATTATCAACAGGTGTTTTTTTCGCAGTTTTTCCTTTCTGCGAATTCACAGTTTTTTTCGCAGTTTTTTTTTGCGAATTCGCAGCACCATTCGCAATCTTGATATAGCGCTTTGCGCTGGCGTAGTTCAGTCCCTGCGCTTCGCACCAGTCTTTAGGGGAAATACCCGTTTTGGCATGTTCGGCGAGGAACTGGTCTTGCAGCGCTCCCCAGTCCGGTTTTGCCATGTTCTATTCCTATTGTTATAGCCATTAAAAAAGCCACCCTGAGGTGGCCTTTGTGATGGCGATAAAAAATACCGAAGGGTATTCTGCTTACTTTATTGGCGAAATTCCTCCGGGTAGCAGATTCTTTATTTCTTTATCCACATCGAATTTTGCAAGTGGTTCCGTGGAAGCGACGAGAAATCGCTCACCTAAATAATTATATTCAGTTATGAAGTAACAATCATTCAGAGGCACTGTAATTTCAGCTTGCTGATCACGAGAATAGAATTTCGCCATTGGCTGCTGTGTTCTTGGTAATTGCAACCATTGCTTCATGGGCAAACCATTCCAAACTTCGCCGTGACGCTCGCCGCCTAGCACTAAATAATCAACATGGTCTAAATCTGACATAGAAAACTCCTTTTTAATAGGTGATTTACTATGACATGGATTCATCATCGATCGCACTAGCGAATGCGCTATTGCGAGACTCTGGTTTTCTCTATTTCCGCTCCCCTGCCGTTCCCCAACAGCAAGAATTCGTTTAATCTCTTATCTCCCCAACAGTTGAAAGGATATATTCATGCAAACCATGAAAGTCGTTTGCCCTGATTGCGGTAGCGAGGCGCTCAAGAGGCCCGACGATTTTGACTTTGATACAAATTTCGTTGATGTCTCCTGTGCTGATTGTGGTCGAGAAATCACCAGAGACGATGTCGTCAATCAGGCCACGAACTCGGCTAAAAAACAGATTGACAATATGTTCAGGGATGCCTTCAAAGGAACTGGATGGAAGTTCAAATAACTTGGTCAGATTACCAACCTGACTTATAGCCTCACTGGCGTCTATTTTGAGTTGTATAGGCGCCACAACTTTGTTGTTCATCTCTGCTTGCCTCGTTTACTTCAAACACTGCTGCCTGATGTACTCCTGCAGCCCTGCTATTTGCTTGTTGCTGGTTTCGACTCACTCCCGGAGACGGAAATAATCCCGTTCAGCGGCGTCAGTAAGTCCGGGGTTAGTCGCACAATACTGCCGCTTGGTATTGAAATCAGTCAATAAGCGTGATCTTAATCACATAAAATTTGACTTATATTAAATTCTAGTTAATCTCGGGATGGAGTTTTTACGGTAAATGGATGAGTAAAATCTTGTTCTTCAGCGGGATAAGTGATGCCACCTCCCGCTTATTTTTTCCAAATACGCTTCAAAAAGCTCCAGTTTCTCCAGTCAAGCTGAAACAGAACCGGTAATGCTCATTGTCGATGAGTTATCTCTTCATCTGTTTTTCAGTCGTTCACGAGTCAAAAGGCCCCACTATTGCGAGGCTCTGGCTTTCTCTATTTCCCGTATTCCGGACAACTGCTTGTTTCCTTTTTCGATAGCGGCTAACAGCGGCTTAATCCACAATACAACTTGGCAATACGTCAGGCCGCCGGCGGCAGCGGGGGTAAAACTGGCTGCGTCAGCGCTGCCGGGATCGGCGTGCATTGCGCTGGCACGTAAACGGTTCGTGTACTCGAGCAGCCCACCAGCGATATCAGCAGGAACAGGCAGATCACAGGTTTTGTCACGGCGTAAAATCTCCCGGTATTCGATGACCGTTTTTTCTGCACCGGCATCAATCAATGAATTGTTTCGGCTGGTGTAGTCGGCGATCTGGTTAAAGCGGTTGATGTTGAAAGCCTGGGTAGCTATCACCTGCCGCTGGCCATCGACTTCTTGCTCTGCCTTTTCTGCTCTGGTGCGCTGCTCGCCAATCTGCCCCAGCAGCACGAAAATAATGATTCCGGACAGCAGCAGCTCAAGGCCCACAAGCAACCAGCTTTTAAGCGTCATTTATCCAACCCCCAGCATGCCAGCTCAGATTCCTGGTCACGTCGTAGAACCTGACCGTAGCAGTTATTCGAGCGGATCCGGCAGTCGCGGCCGCCGTCATACGTCCAGCGTTTTATCTCTGCGCATGCGCCGTGCCGGTCACCAGCATTGAGCTTTCGCCAGAACGTGGATGGCAGACATTTACCGGGGCCGATGTTCCAGGGGCAAAAAGAAGCTATGCCGACTTTTTGAGGCTCGGTGAGCGGTACGCGAACGTTTTTTTCCACCCAGGCCAAAGCCTTTGCCTGCTCTGCCCTGTCGATTTTGTCGCACTGCTGGCGCGTCAGCTGCATGCCCTTAACAACCGGCTTGCCGTCAACACGAGTCACACCGCCGCAAATCGTCCACACGCCACCAGCATCAGGGTAAGCAACCAGGCTGGTTCCTTCTTTTTCATCCTGGAACTGCCCCATGAGTACCGGCGCAGTGGCACCAGCAGCTAACAGCCCAAGCATGGCCACGCTGAGTTTACTTTTCGTCGATGCCATGATTAATCATCCTGCGGCGGTGGTGTTACATAGCCCCGAGCCAGAGCGGCCTCATAGGCTTTCGTTTGGCGGCGCTTAAAGTAAAAGTTAACGAAGAATGTCAGCAAGCCAATAACGAAGCCGCCAACAACTGCAACAAGGTTCCAGTCGAGGTCATGCATCCATTGAGCTATGCCTCCCCAACAAATGAGGCCGCCGGATGTACAGTACCCCGCTATCGATGCGATTTTGTCAGGCATAGTTCTGTGCATTCCACACCTCCGGGTTCGGGGTGCTGTGTGAAGGGAATAAAAAAGGCCGCCCGGTGGCAGCCATTAAATGAAAAAACCCGCGCAAGGCGGGTTGGGTTTGCATTCGGCTGAGCGCTGGTGCTTGTGGTCGGTAGGGCTGATAAGTGCTACATCAGTAACATCCAGTGCTCATGCGGATGCATCTAAGCGAATTACAATAATTAGTTAGTCAGCAGTATAAGTGTTGTCTTTTTCAAAAGAGAGAATTACATCGCAGTAAATTGCAAGTCCACTAACGAATGAGGCCAAGAGTAATATCATAATCAGTAAATTCCGCATTCGCACTCATCTTACGTAAAACTCGCTGGCGTGAAATACCGTACTCTTAGGGCACTTTACGATATGGAATGCAGCACAATATAGCCCAGCAGCACCAGCGAGGCAACACGTCAATAATACAACAGTAATCCAGTTGCTCATATTCAAACTCTTTAAAAATATATAGAGAAAGAATTCTAGTCAACTAGAAGTAAATAAAATCTAAATGCAAAGGCGCTTTCCAGTCACTCCAGGCAACCCCTTCTTCGCAGACTGAAAAGCTTTGTTGGACCGCCACCGGGGCCTCGAACCTCGTACTACAACACCGTGGTTGTCGCTCTTCCTGATGAGCTAGTGGCGGTTGGTGGCCCTTGCTGGACTTGAACCAGCAACCGGGCGATTATGAGTCGCACGCTCTAACCAACTGAGCTAAAGGGCCGAGGTGCGGATTCTACACAATAAACGTTAACCCTTCCATTGTGGAGGGTATTTTAGGATGTTTCGTTTATTTTTCAGCGAACCAGAACGACGAAACCCCGCCGTAGCGAGGTTTCAGTTTTTTGTGGTTGCTTATCGACGCTGCCATCGTGGCGCAGCTCTGCCAAGCATGAATGAATTATTAACTTTTCTGGCCCGTTTTCAATGTTTAACAACAAAAATAGCACTTTTTGCTAATTTAAGGATTTTTCTTCACCCCTTTTCACCGCAAGAAATATTCTCGCCCTGAAAATTTCCAGGCACCAGCGCACACGCTTGCGCCCTTCGCCGTCGGTAAGCCACGGTGCCACCAGTTGAAGCTCCCGCGTTATGTCTGCAATTTTTGTCCGGGTCGTGTAATAGCGAACGCCAACGATATAAACCGGATCGTCACTTTTAAACGCCTGCAGCGCGGCCTGCTCAATACAGTCTGCATCATCCCGGCGCCCGGTCTGCTCCATCATTTCGCTGAGACTAAGCGACCACAGAATTGTGTGAGCCCGCGCCACCGCCTGCCGGCCTTTGAATCCTTCTTTCTTAGCCTGGTTGAGAGCTTCGGTGATTCGCGATAACTGACCATCTGACCAGCCATTATCTTTCGCTGACGAAACAAGCCGGTTGCAGTTCTCAAGCCGGTACTGCGCCGTTGTTTTCCCGCCTACTATCTCGCCCCATGTCGTTAAGAGCGACTTTATCCAGCCCGACTGGATGCCGTTGAGCGGCGTAAAACGCCCGAGGTAGCTTTTGCGTGGCGCAGCTGCTGCACGTTCAAAGGCCGTTTTCTGTGCTCTCCGTTGGCGTGGCGTCATACCGATACTCCCAGTTCGTTATTAACCTGCTCCAGCAGCTCCAGCTCAGTGCCAAAATTCTTCTCCCACGTCTGCTTTCCAGCATGTACGGCGACACCGTGCCCGCCAGTTCGGTGATGGGGGTGGCAAAGAGGGATTGATGAATAGTTATCGGCGCGCTGGGCAACGCCCTGGCCGGTTCTGATGTGATGGATTTCTGCTGGCGTTTCGCCGTAACCCAGGTTTTTGCAGACTATGCAACCCAGTGCGGCAACTCGATCAAGGTGTTCGCGTTCTGCTTTCTTCACAGTTCACCCCCGAGGGTAAACGTTGAATGCAGAAAATCACTGGCGGCTTTCGTCGTCAGTAAGATGTGGGGTATTGATTCGGTAAAATGCGCCATTGCTATCTCCAATGGCGCGACAGATTTCAGGGTGTTCAGCCCGTTTGATTATTGTAAATCACTTCTGGCGGCTCTGCACTACTCATTTCAGCATGCGATTGTCGTGTTATTAACACCTGGTCATCTCTGAGCGGGAGCACTTTATACCCCCCTTTCCCATCCGAATAAACTTGATAGCGCCCGGCGATTTTTAAACATTCAATTAGCTGATCTTTGGTCATTTTTAGAATCCATCTGGCATTTATATCCCTGATTTATCAGGGGCCGTCCTTTTTCTCCCTGCGCGCGCACTCAGGCTAAAGTGACTTAATTGGCGTTACAAATACCAGGGCTGAACTGATAGAGCTATGTTGTTAAAAACTACCATTTTTAGTGGGTGTCGGGCGGCTCAAGGCTGAATTCATCGATCGATTTTGGCAGGTCAGGATCAAGCTCATTGACCTGAAAGAGATAATCAATCCCCCGTCGCAGGGGGATCAGCTCATTGAAACAGAATTCATAAAAATCGTTGTACACGTGGCCAAGACAATAGCCGCCGCCCTACTCTTTGGTCCTCTAAATGAAGACGGGAGAGCCGGGAGAAAAAAAGGATGATGCTCGCCACAGTACACAATAAAATAACTTGTGCTTTTACGCATGCCGCCCAAAAGAACTGTGTATCCAACCAGAAAATTAAATTTTTGACCAAAAGAATAGAAAGCACGTCGTGGCGGGCTTATTAAATAATCACTTCAATTTGCCTTCGAAAATTTTAATTATGTCATCCAAATTAGAGTGTTGTTTTCTCGCCTTATCAAGAACACCTTTTTTGAATTGTTCAGAATAGCTATCTCTGTCCGTAGGATCGCCTTTCAAAATAGGTTTGAAGATCTTTTTACAACCATCATTTGTTTTTGCTTTAGCAACACCTATTATATCTAACAAAAATCCTTCCAAGCATGGCATTGAACCAATGACATGAATCCCCTTTTGTCGAGCATCTTTAAGCACTACGGGAGAACAAATAAGATCCAAATCAATTAGTACCGCAACCCTGTCATATCCATCTATTTTTTTACATGCAATGGCGTGATTAATAACATGCTCCGGACCTTTTCCTTTCGCTGTAACAATTTTAGTTTTAACAACGCCTTTCGAATACAGCCCATTAACGTGTGCGAGAAATGCTTTTTCACAAAACCCTTCACCAACGAAAAGCAATGTTTCTTTTTTATATCTTATTTGCCTCACCTTAGCCATAACAACCTCATAAACAGATATCTGGGACGCCACCTAGCGCACCTGTAATATATTTACTGTAAAGATTATCTTGGCTACGAAGGCCTTTGATGTCGTCTAGTCGCCAACACTCACTCTTTCCATCATCTTTCTCGACTAAATAAACATGATGTTTTTTCAAACTCTTTAAAATCTCAGGGGAATGGCAACTAAAGATCAATTGGGCATTCTTAGTATTAATCGATTCATTTTCAAACATGCTTAACAATTCTACAACCATGTTTGGATGTAGATCGCTATCTAACTCATCAATAACAGCTACACCGCCATCACGGATTGCTATAATAAGGGTTAATATAAAATAATAACATGCTTGGGTACCACTTGATTCCATATAAAATGGTACTCTAAAGCTCTTACCATTACATTTATGGACACCATATGGAATAAACTCCTTTTTACGTTCACCAGTTTCTTTTTCAACAACCTGATGTTCTTTTAGAATTATATTATCCAAACCCAAATCCATTCTCTTTAGATATTTTATAGCCTGACTAAATACATCTTTGTTATTCGAGTAATATTCAGTAGCACCCATAACATGAGAATAATTAAAATTATCCTTACCATAAACATTAAGGTTGTTGTCAATAGAAGATAGATTATCCAATATAACACTTGCAATTATACTATCTTTTCTATGCATATATGCAATAGTAGAAGAGTTACTTGGTATTGATCTCATTTCAGATACAGGGAAAGCATTTTCATCGGACATTAACTTGTGTGATTTACATATGTATACTCCGCTATCTTCATCGAAAGTTCTTTTAAATAATGTTGTATACTGTCTGCTAGTCTTAAACTTCAACTCTTCATGGTAGACCCGTTCCCTTGTCAACCTGACCAAGTATTTGTATTCCCAGTAAGTATTATTATCATGATGATCTAAAAAGCAAATTTCAATCTCGGATGGTTCCGAAGCAGCAGAATAATGATGATAAAAAGGCAATAAACTCTTATTGTCTAATTTTTGGAAAGAGTGCGAACAAAACCAACGCAAGAATGCTAACGGCTTTAGCATATTAGACTTGCCTGAACCATTAGAGCCCAGAACAGTTAAAACTTTCGCAATTTTTGTCTCATTCACCTCTGTGTCATAACTCGAAAATGATGAGTTTTCCTTCAAAGTCAAATCAACATATGTATCATCTTTGAAGGAGTAAAAATTCTTAAATCGATACCATTTTATCATTTCAGCCCAACTTAGACATTTTTATGTTCAACTGGCTCGAGTATTGCAGTTGCAACTATATTTTTCTAGCCCAAAATCCAAAAAAAAGCACATAGAGAGAACTGACCAGTGTCTAAAGCCGAAGTAGCAAGACCCCCCCCTCTTTCAACACTCGAGGAAAAACCTGGTTTACCCAATAAAATCAAATAATTAAATTATTTCAACTTATATCAACACACGATACTTGGGGTGCGTTGACGTAAACACCGTGCATATAGTGCGTAATACAGCGCAATCGGTGTTATGGTCCTTTATGTACTGTGTTGGGTGCATCAGCGCTTCGATGTCATTGCTCATCGCGTAAATCCCCACAGTGTTTTTTCAGCGCATCTTTGTAGCTGGCCTTCGCCGCTTTCTTTGTCGGTTTCCACTCACCACAAATGTCGTAATACGAATCCCAACAGCGTGAAAGCCGCACCATGCGGTATTCCCATCTGTAATGGCCAGTGCTACGCACTTCGTACTCTGGTAATTCAATCCCCAGCCATTCTCCGAATAATTCGCAAACCTCTGAGTGCAAATATTCATCGTAACGAGTCCGTTTCTTAGGCTCCGGCAGTGACGCGATCGCTAACTCCTTGCCCTTGTCTGTGACGTGATACAGAATCCCGCCACCTGCAAAATCAGGCGCTGGTCGAGACGTAGCAAAACCATCTGCAACAAGTTCCTGCCACTTCTTATCATCCGTATGTCCGGCGCCAGCCAGGAAGTAATTTCGGTACGGCTCGCGGTTGCGCTCGCTGATTCCAAGGGCATGCTGCATAAGTTCGGTGTTATTGCTCATCGCTGCCACCTGCCTTTTCATTCCATTCCAGAACCGCCGCAGCGCGCGCTTTGCTCTTAGCCTCGCCGCTCTCAAAAAATGATTTTTGAACACGTAAGCAACCGCAGTTGCACTTTAAAACGAAACTCCGATAGAACTGGCCTATACGGCGCGTCTGTTCGTAAGGCATGGTCCCTTTCGGGCAAAGTTTGATTTCATCAATGGACATTGCGCACCTCGGCCAGACAATCGTTTAAGAGCTTCATTCCCGGACTGACGCCAAAATTAGGGATAGCCGCCCGGGCGCACTTAGCATCGCCGGGGTAATACTCAATGCGATCACCAGAGGGAAATCGTTTTAACTCCCCTTCGCTAACAAGCCGGTAAAGTGAGGTATGAACCGCTGACGGGGAGATCCCCATAGCCTTAGAAATTTCTGTTGCTGTGCGCCCGCTATAATTTTTTACCCAGGCCGCGATTTTTGATTTAGCCGTCTCCGGCGAACTCTTCGACATGTTTTTCCTCGGTTTTAATTTTTCCCGGATTCAGCCTTGGCGCTTTCTGCCCACAGGCGATCCCAGGTGCGTTTCGATATTTCCGGTGACTGGTTTTTTACCCCGGCATGTGACGCTAGTTTTCTGACGCCGATTTCCAGCGCAGATTTAGGCATGTTGACCAGGCCTCGCCCCATAAAGCGGCTGTATGCGCTGTCTCGTTCTGTCGCATCAACTTCCGGCTCACGGCTCGACGGGCGCCCTTCTTCGTCCCATTTACGAGCCAATGGCAAGTATTCTTCGAACGCCTTGAAATCAAAAATCGTGCTGGGCCTCAGGTACTGCGACATTTTCTGGTCAGCGCCCCACATTTCGTTGCGGTGATCGATAACCAGGATCAGCTCGTCAGCAACGTATTCCCCCACCAGCAGCCCGTTGATAAATCCCATCGTTGTTTGTCCGTCCTGGAATCTGGCGCCAGTGGTTTTATTCAGGTGGTTTAAAACTTTCAAAGCTGGCTCGTCGATATCGTCGGGCAGCTCGTCTGCCTGACAATCTCTCTGTGTAGTCTCTGTAGTAGTCTCTGTATGAAGAGAAGACCAATTTGACCCGATCAGATCAGGCCTTTCTGACTCGCTGCATTGGTTCAATTTGACCTTATCCATTGACTCAATGTGACCTGATATGATTTTTCGTTTTGACCTTTTGCATTGGTTCAATTTGACCTGACCAGAAAGCAGCTCGTTTCCGTAGTTAATTGAGTAAAAGTTAGTCTTGTCGCGCGGATCTTCGGATAGCTGTTCTATCTCAATTAGCCCCTTAGATTTCAGGGACGCAAAACCACGCTTAATGGTTGATGCAGACAAAAATGGGAACTGCACACACCACTTTTCCAGTGAGTTGTAGATCCAGCGCCGACCATCCCGCTCAACGCCAGACGATGTATCGTTCAGCCAGTAGTGGACCTGCTGGAGCAATATCGCCTCGTTGAGGCCAATCCTGACAGCAAGCTCAGGATTGACTACCAGCGGGCGTGAGGTGAATAGCAGGCTCAAGGCAACACCTTTGTGTATTTTTTCAAAAACATATACAGACTCATTTCACACGGACTTTCATAGCCCGCGCGCAGGTACTGCACCCTTTGAACACTTGCAGATATGACGGTAACAATGCGGCCATAAGAATCCTGATAACGCTCACCATCGACGATTTCCGCCTGCTGCCGCGGTACCGCTGCGTTACGCTGTAACATCCTGCGAAAACGCTCAGTTAATTCCTGTGAATCACACATGGTTACCTCCGGATTAACCCTGCTGGCGCCAAGCCGGCAGACGGGCTTTTTTAATCGGTTCAGTACGCTCCGGCGTCGCCGGACGGTTATTTCGCCTTGCGTAAAACTTCGCTTTATCGATCACCTGCTCAGTGGTGGCATTCGGGTTTGTACGGCGATACTCGAGCGCGAAGGTCACCGCGGCGTTTGCCTGGTTCTCGTCAACCTTTCCGCTGGCCACCAGCATCGCGCGGATCTGCTTTGCTAAAAATTCATCAAGAGACATAGCGATTCCCCCCGTTCAATGCAGGATCGTCGCTGCGGCGCCGGGCTCGTTTCCGCATGTGTTCACTACGTCAATGACAACTGCAGCAACGTATGCATCAGTGGCACTTTTAACGGCTTCTTCCGCCATTTTCAGGGCGCGGTACTCAATGGAGTCAGCAAGAACCAGGCGAGCACTTAACGGGCGCGGCAACGCGCTCAGAATTGCGGGAACCAGCTGCTGCACCTTCGCTTTTGCAGATGCACTATCACCATCCAGCCAGCGGAAGAGATTTTGCTGGTTAACGTGATCGGCGTTCGGCTGGTCAGCAGGCAGCAGACGCAGTACCGTGCCCCCCAGGCGGAAATATTCGGTGGCCACTGCCCGGCCGACGTTTTCACGGTTGATTTCGATAGCCCAGGCGCGCACAACATCGCGGATCAATTCGTGTTTGATTTGCATTGTTCAGTCCTTACACACCAGGGGTGTTATTGTTTTGGTTGGACGGCAGGCCGTCAGTTGGGTTTGGGTAAAGTTCTGAGTCCACTTGATGGGGGGTTACCTCCCAATTAAGCGCGGCACAGAAAGGGATAATGCGATGAGGCGGAACCCCCTGCTTGAACCAGTAGGCCACCAGTTGTGGATTGACTCCCAACCTGCGAGCGATCTCGCTCTTAGTTGCAAGGCCAGTTATTTTTGTGCTCGTTTTTAGTTGCATTCTCATCTCCTCAAATGGAATACAACAAGACTACAAACGAAATGATTAAAATACAAATATTATTTGCATTTCATTTGCATCGGCAGTTTAAAAAATTCTTGTAAAATGTACGCATGACAGCCAAAAACGAAGCAACCCAAAATCAGGCCTCTGCCAAACGCATTGCACAGGTGCTTGCAGAGAAAGGATGGAATAAATCGCAGCTTGCCCGGGAGCTAGGTGTTTCCGTGCAAGCCGTTCAGCACTGGGCTAAAGGTGGGAGCAGGCCCAGCGGTCAGAACCTCACAAAACTCTCGGAGGTGACAGGGAAACCCGAGTTTTGGTTTTTTACATCTGTCGAAGAGCAAATGGATACTGTACCGAATTCGACGGGTTACACTGGACTCCGCGAGGATGAGAAGCAGCTTTTAGCTGTCTACAATGAGATGCCTCCTGTCGAGAGGCAAAATTTACTATCTGTTTTTCAAATGCGCTTGCAGGAACTAAAAAAACACTACAGCAAGTATTTCAATGATTTAGAAAAATAAACTTCTCCTAATACAAATCAAACCACCTTCGAGGTGGTTTTTTTTTCGCCTTAAAATCAACAAAATACAAATTTAAGTTGAAATTGCATTTGCATTAGTAAAGTTTTATTTGTAGTCTTTTCTCCATCGAAGCAGCAACTCACACAGTGCGGCGCGATAGATTTCAAACGTTCAGCTAGCCTGGCTTAAGGGCAAACAACAGAACAGGCTTTGTGGTGCGGTGAATGCGGCTATGCGCACGTGGTACAGCGGAAAATCCTTGCAGATAGTTCCGGGTGACAAGGAACCGCTCACAATGACCAGCTGGTTGTGAGCACCGGGAGGCACCCGGCACCGCACCACAAAGCCTGTTGAGGAGGTAAATCATGCAAGGTCAACACTACGGTACCCAGGAAGTGATTCGCGGATGTGTCCGTGCTGGAATGCTGGTTAAGCACAAAGACCAGATCTGGACCGCCAGCAGCAACAAAAAAGGCAAACTGGCATTGCGAACTTTGCGCGAAACCACGTTCGTGAAAGATGCTTTCGTTGAAATCCTTCTTGATGGCCGGGGTGAACCACTCGGTAATTATTCAAGGGAGGATTATGGACTGGTTTACATTTAAATTAATTCTGTTTCTTATTTCTACCGTCGCATTTATATCAGGCTGCGCAATTATAGGTTTCTTTATGGCAGTTGCTGATGTTTGTGGCTCAAGCCCACGACGCGACACAGATTAAATAAATATTCTCAATATATGCCCTAACAGGCAGGGTTTCACTCACCCTGAAAAGGATAACTCATGTTTAACACTTCTATTTTTACGTTAAATAAAATTAGCCACGGCTGCGTTGAAATCATTGCGGAAGAAAACGTTTTCGCTTACGCCGTTATTAATCCAAATAACAGCGTGACAGTTAAATTCCCCGGTTCAGACAGCAAGTCTCGCGGCTGTATCACGCACGAAACCTTTGGTAGCAATGTTGATGCGCTCGATGAAATCGCGCGGGTTTGGGACCTTATCATTGCAGCAGAAAGAGCCGCTTTCCGCGACCTCTGCGCCCGTAAAGCAATGCTACCCGTTATCAGCATGACGGAGGCCGCTCGATGAAACGCTACTGCTCCCGGCGGGGTTGCTTTAAGCAGCATGAAGAGGAGGAAATGCTGTGCGTAAGTGAAAAAGGTGGAAGGGCTAAGCTTTATTTCTGCCGTGACACCGACTGTCACGGGAAATACCTATCCAGCAAAGCCATTCGCACTGCATACCGTAAAAACGTTTATTCACGAAATTTTCAACGCTACTCAGGACTTAAATAATGGATAAGTTTTCATATGCCATAAAAGCTAAAAAGACCTCAAAAAAACCGATGCTTTTTATTATTGTTGAGGCAAAAAATGAAGTCGCTGCGGAACGTAAAGTAATGGTTGTGCTGGATGATGCTGAAATTGAAACCGGCAAAGGTGGTGATTATTTTTCGCCGTCCCGTACTGAATATTGTGCTTTCGACGATCTGCCGGAAATTGGCGTTCTCGATGATAAATTTTTTGACCGTTACACCCTGAATGAAGATCTAACCATTTCACCCGTTGCCGCTTCTGCCATTGAGGAAAAAACTGAGGCGCAGCTGCCTGAGCACAGCAATACACCGGTGCTTAAAACGGTTGCGGAACTCCCCTGGCGCCAGCGTCTGCTCGTTCATATCTGGAATGATGAGTACAGCTACAACGTTGATCAGGAAGTTGTAAAGCAGGCGTACAGCAGAGAGCTGGACACTGACGACAAATACAGTCAGAACCTGATCCTTGCATGTGACCAGAACGAACTCAAGACGCTGAGCGACCACAACCTTTGGATCGCAATGTCAGCGGTTCGGGATATCTTCCCACTTTCTGGCCCGGCCCCGCTGCTGTCCGACGTTTGTGCTTTCGTTAAGAAGTACATCGAAACGGAATACCTGGACCGCAAGCTGATGATCAACGCATGGAAAGACGGCAACCGGAACTTCGTTGTAAAACGCACACCATCTGGCGCCACGGCTGGCGGGAATAATCGCACTGACCGCGGCGAAGGATTCAACCACACCAAAGACACCCTGGCCGTGGAAGTAGCCCTGGGCGTCCTGGGCCGCTCTATGGACTTTGATATTTACAGCACTCCCGTATCTATCGTTAACCGCGCGCGCGAGATGGTGGACAAGAAAGAGAAACCGTTTATCGACTGGTTCGACGCCTGGCGCGCTCTTCCCGGCGGACTGGATTACTCACGCGCTATCGTTATTTATTCCGTTAAATGCGCTGCTGAAGATCAACCGCTGGCAACGGGTAAATTAATGCACTACCTGGCTAAAACCCTGACAGAGACAGACCACGAACACCCAGCGCCTGAAATCGTTGCGGCAGCGTGTGGCGTTACGCCGGATGAAATGGCGCAGCAGGAAACCTCACTATCTGGCGGGGAATCCCACGCGAACCTTTTGCCGCTGGATCTGAGCCAAAAAATTGCCGTGGCAATGTATGACCCGTCGGTTAACCCGGAGGAAGTCACAGAGTCGATTCTGGATGCAGCAATGCTCGAGCTTTCGCGCAAAGAACCTGCTTTCGTGCGCGCCCAGAAAGCGCTGATGTATCTCGCTGATAGTTTGAACAATTACAGCGATGAAGAGATTTTTACCGCCGTCCGCGCCGTGGACTTCAACACCCTACAGGGCATCGTGATGTATCGCCGCGCCGCGCTCCAGGCGCTGGGTGAAACCGTTGTGTTTGATGAGGATGAAACCAGTGAAGATGAGGAAGAACAGGCGCAGACCGGCGCAACAGGCAGTGTGGATGATGCAGGTTCAGAAAGTCAGGTTGTGGTCGCGCCTGCAGCAGACGCTGGCAAACCAGCGGAGGAAGTGAAACCGGGCCGTACCATTTTCAGCGTGACCGAGCTGCTCAATGCACCAGCTGCTGCGCCGGTTGATAATCGTCAGGAACTGAGTGATCGGCAGGTAGAGATTTGCATCGCCATAAACGAGCTGCTGAGCGGACGAACGAACATGATCGGGGAAGCTGACATTGCGGAGTTTGCTGAAAATATTAACCACCCATACAGCGCCCTCACGCCGCTGCTAATCGCGGATATTGAATCAGCTGAGGCTTTGCTCTCTCCAAATTTATCTGATGAGGAAATTCACGGCGTTGTCACCACATTGCTCGAGCGCTGGAGTGAAGATGCAATGATTCGCCAGAAGATTGCTCTCGACGATGCAGACCTATGGCGCAAAGAAATGTTGCACAGAGAAAAGGAAAAAACGCCGCAGCCGGTTGCGGTTGAACTGCCGGCGCTGGTTGCGGCTGAACTGCCGTCATCAGCAGTGGAACCTGCCCGACTGAATGCTCTCACCTTCAAGCAACAGCTACTTCTGGCTGCCGTGCAAGGGCTGTGCGCCAATCCTGCTCACGCCACAAGCTTCGAAGAAATCCCGCACATGGCCAGCGTTATCGCCGACTGTCTCTCGCCGGAGAATGACTCATGTACAGAATAACCGCGACGATTCAGAAGCCCGGCGGCGGTCCGGTTGAGTGGATGCGCATGTCCAAAGACAAACTCACCCAAGAGCAATGCGCGCGCATGCTATCCCGCAGCAAAGAAGCAGGGAGAACGGCAGAGGAAAAGGTAACGCTCACGAAGTTTAAGTGTGTGGGCGTGAAGCCACCAGCCAAGAGCAAACGATAATCGGGGGGCGCCGCCCGGGCGCCTGATTTTTGTTTATCAAATTCATGCCGGCCATTTCTTTATGATTAACGCCGGTCACGAGGTGATTATGTCGAAGTTCGTGACGCTGCCGACCTGGGCGGCGATGTATTACGAAAATCCTCCCGCGGTAGGGACTTTGCGCCGATGGGCGAGAGACGGGAACATTTACCCGCCGCCGCAGTTACACGGGCGGGAATACCGAGTTGATCCGGATGCCTTTTATATCAAGCCCAACAAAGCCGGGGTTTCACTGGAACACCACCACCCCAACGGCAGAACCGGAAAGCGTAGCGCACTGCTGGAGCAGCTGATCGATGAGTCGAAAAAATTACGATGCTAATCTTCCAAAAAATCTGACGTATCGTAAAAAAGGAAAGGCTTTTTACTGGCGGAACCCTCTCACTAAAAAGGAAATTTCGCTGGGGCAAATAGCTCGCAGGGATGCGATAGCCCAGGCTATCGAAGCGAATAATTATATTGCGAATACGTCCTCCCCCGTCTCACTGATAGAGAAAATCAAAGGTACAGACGTGCTCACAGTCAAGGACTGGTGCGAGCGGTATTACACATTGCTCGAGCGCCGGGATTTGGCAGCCAACACATACAAAACAAGAAAAAATCAGCTGGTAATTATTAAGGAAAGAATCGGGGGCAGGATCCTGGCCGATGTATCAACCCGGCATATTGCTGAGTTTCTGGATCCGTGGATAGCGGAGGGCAAAAACACAATGGCAGCAGGTATGCGTTCAGTGCTTTCCGATATGTTCAGAGAGGCGATTGTCGAAGGGCATTTAAAACAAAATCCGGTAGAGCCAACCAGAACACCAAAGATTGAAGTAGCTCGGGTACGCCTGCAGCTCGACACGTTCAGAGCTGTTAGCTCTGCTGCGGAGCATTTTCCGGCATGGTTCCCGCTGGCAATGGATCTTGCCCTGGTCACCGGGCAGCGCCGGGAGGATGTGGCGGCCATGAGGTTTAGTGCGATTTATGATGACCGGTTGCATATAACTCAGATGAAAACAGGCATGATGATCGCCCTGCCCTTATCCCTCGTTCTGCCGGCGGCAGAGCTGCGGCTCGGTACCGTGATAGACCGGTGCCGCCTGGTGAGTCGAACCGACTTCCTCATCAGCTCGGGGATCAGGAAGAACAGCCCGGAGGGCAACATACACCCGGACGGTTTAACTAAGAAATTTGTAGCTGCGAGAAAACTGGCTGGAATCGACGACGAGGATCCGCCGACTTTTCACGAGATACGCAGCCTCGCTGGCCGACTTTATGAAAAATCGCACGGTGAAGAATTTGCGCAAAAGCTGCTGGGCCACACGTCAGAAAAAACGACAAAAATGTACCTGGACCCACGCGAAAAAAGTTACGTTTTGCTGTGAGTTTGCTCGGTTAGAAAAATGTTAAATCAAAAAATAGTGTGGTATAACGGAAAAAGGCCGGAATATAGAAATTCGAGTAAATTTCGAGTAATTTCGGAACGGCCTCTGTAAGTGACTGTAATGGCTTACAAATAAAAAAAGACCGAATACGATTCCTGTATTCGGTCCAGGGAAATGGCTCTTGGGAGAGAGCCGTGCGCTAAAAGTTGGCATTAATGCAGGCTAAGTCGCCTTGCCTCTTAAGAATAGATTACCGACGCAGGTTTTCCAGTCCGCAGCAAAAGTGGTCAGAAAAAAGCCGCATTTAAGGTGACTGTTTATGCAAAAACAGCAATATCCCCTTGAGGTTATTGCTGTTTTTTTATGGCGAGATTTTATGCGGTTTTTAGCTTTTACACAGCTTCTGAGCGCGTTCTACAAATGGCTCAAGGCTCATTTTCTGCCCCGGATGCTGCGGGTCATCAACCTGAATCGCGCTAATCGGCTGCCCGGTAGTTTTACCGCTTTTCACCTGCTGTTCCGCAACATCGTTCAGCGGATACTGCATCAGGGTGCTCGGGTTAATAGCAAACAGGGCGTTACCCGCGCGGCAGCTGAGCATCACCTCTTCGCGGTTGAACGCCCATTTGTCTTTACCCACCTCAAAGCGGCTCACGGTGATAATTTGCGGGGCGGCAAGCGCGGAACTGGCGCAGGCCATCAGCAGTAAAGTCAAAATGCTCTTTTTCATGAATCTCTCATCTAACCAGTTCGTTGCCGTCAGAACGGCTCCCAGGTCGCGAATATACTGACTAGCAGAATTACCGCCACCGATAAAATAACTTCCAGCCAGGTCAACTGGATGAAACGTTTTTGCGCCCCGGCCTGTGCGGAATCAAAACGCGGCACCAGCAAATAACGGTTAACCAGCGCCAGAATGACCATCACCGCCACCAGCGCCACTTTTAGCGCCAGCAGTCGAAAATACCCGCTTTCTACAGGCAGAGACCAGCCCAAAATGAGCAGGCCGTTGACAATGCCGGTGACCAGAACGGCCGCCACGGCAAGGTGCCCATAACGGGAAAAACGCATCATCGCCGTAATTGCCGGGCCTCGCCAGCGTGGTTTGCGCGCCATGTGCATACAGACCAGCAGCGGCAGAAGACCGCCCGCCCACCAGGCCGCGCTCAGAAGATGAATAGCGTGATTGATGCGTTGAAAAGCGCCGAGAGCGCCGTCGTGCATTGCGGCATGCCCTGCTCCGGCCAGTAAAATGAGCTGGGCGGCGGCCAACAGCAATAATAATCCCTGTAGCGCACGAGGCCTGAGCAGCACCACGCCAAAAGTAGCCACCGCCAGCAGCAGTTGCCAGATCCACACCGAGCCAAAGCGGGTGCCCGCAACCGCGAGCCAGACATCCGGGGAGAACACATCCGCCCAGCCGTCGCCCATCAGCCCGGCCTGAGCCATAAACAGCAGGCAGGCGCTGAGCAGAGAGAGCCAGACCGCTGGCCGCCACTGCATTTGCAGGCGGCGCACCAGTACAGGTTTAAAACGTTGCGGAGCCAACAGCGAGCAGCAAATGGCGCTGCCAAGCAGCACCATCAACGCGGTGAAATGGACAAAACGCAGCGCGATGTAAAACGCCGACAGCATGGCGGTTACTTCACGGAGAAGTGGTAGTTGCCTTTAGTCTTGTGCCCGTCAACCGACACTACATACCAGTCCACCGAATAATCACCCGGCTTTAACGCCTCTTCCACCGGTACAATTAGCTGTTTGTTATCCGTTGCATTGAGCTTCACTTTGCCGGTTTTTACGTTCGCCTGCTGCGGGCCGGTAACGGTCACGCCGCTAAAACCTGGCTCCACGCCTTCAGAGAAACTCAGCGTCAGCGCCTGCGGCGAAGCGGTAACCGCGGCATCGGCTGCCGGGGACTGCTGCTTTAAATGTGCGTGAGCAAGGACGGCAGGGGAAACGGCCATTGCGGCAACAAACGCGGCCACGGTTGCGATGCGGGAAGAGATGAACGCCATATTAACTATTCCTTTTTATTATGTGATAAGGCGGAAAGGATAACTCCACCCCGATATCAAGTCGAGACGGGATAAGCTATTGTTACTTGTCATCCGTGGCGCAAAACAGTAACTTCTGCGCTGACATTGCAGGAGGATATGATGAGCTACAATCTCGCCGATTTGCCCCAGGAAGAGATGGACAAAGTCAACGTCGATCTCGCCGCCGCGGGCGTGGCCTTTAAAGAACGTTATAATATGCCGATCGTTGCCGAAGTGGTTGAGCGCGAACAGCCTGAACATCTCAGAACCTGGTTCCGCGAGCGGTTAATTGCCCACCGGCTGGCTTCGGTAAAACTCTCTCGCCTGCCGTATGAACCCAAGCAAAAATAAATCATTGCCGCTGCTCAACAAGTGACGAAATGGATATTACTCTGTTTCTTGTTAGGGTACGGAAACGTTACGCCTGTATGGCAGGATGCTAAAACCTGTTAATGGAGCCTCGAATGCTGCGCATTATCGATACCGAAACCTGCGGATTGCAGGGCGGCGTGGTGGAAGTGGCCTCGGTAGACATTATCGACGGCCAGATAGTTAACCCGATGAGCGATTTGGTACGCCCCGACCGCCCCATCAGCCATCAGGCGATGGCTATTCATAAAATCACCGAACAGATGGTCGCCGATAAGCCGTGGATTGAAGATGTTATCCCTCGCTACCACGGCAGCCCTTATTACGTCGCCCACAATGCCAGCTTCGACAGGCGAATGCTGCCGGAAATGCCGGGTGACTGGATATGTACCGTCAAGCTGGCTCGTCGCCTTTGGCCGGGGATCAAGTACAGCAATATGGGGCTGTATAAATCGCTGAAGCTTGAGGTAGAAACGCCTGCCGGGCTGCATCAGCACCGGGCGCTGTTTGACTGCTACATCACCGCGGCGCTGCTGCTGAAAATAATGGAAGTTTCCGGCTGGAGCGCCGAGCAAATGGTCACCGTTACCGGCCGCCCGGCGCTGGTGACCACCATGATGTTTGGCAAATACCGCGGCAAGCCTATCGCGGAAATCGCCGAGGACGATCCGGGTTATCTTCGCTGGATGCTGAATAACATCAAAGAGCTGGCTCCGGATCTGCGGATGACGCTAAAACATTATATTGCCGATTAATGCATTCGCCCCGGCAAAGTTCCCTGCGCCAGGGCTATCAGGAAGGCAAACTCCAGCGCCACGCCCTCATAGGCTTTGAAACGCCCCGATTTCCCTCCGTGCCCTGAATCCATATCGGTACACAACAGGAGCAATGTATCATCCCGCTTGTGATCGCGAAGTTTAGCTACCCACTTAGCCGGCTCCCAGTATTGAACCTGCGAGTCGTGCAGGCCGGTCGTCACCAGCAAATGCGGGTAAGCCTGCTCGCTAACCTGGTCATAAGGGCTGTATTGCTTCATATAGCGGTAATATTCTTCATCCTGCGGATTGCCCCACTCTTCAAATTCGCCGGTCGTCAGCGGGATAGACTCGTCCAGCATCGTGGTAACAACATCGACAAACGGCACCTGGGCCACCACGCCGTGGAAAAGCTCCGGGCGTAAATTAATCGCCGTGCCCATCAACATTCCGCCCGCGCTACCGCCCATGCCATAGAGCAGTTCAGGATCGCCATACCCCAGCTTTAATAGCTCATCGCAGACGTCGAGGTAGTCGTTGAAGGTGTTCATCTTCTTCAAATATTTACCGTCTTCGTACCACTGCTGCCCCAGCTCACCGCCGCCGCGTACGTGAGCGATGGCGTAGACAAAGCCGCGATCAAGAAGGCTCAGGCGGCTGCCGCTAAAATCGGCATCCATGCTGCTGCCGTAGGAGCCATAGCCGTAAACCAACAGCGGATTTTTGCCGGGCCGGAAGTGCTTGCGGTGGTAAACCAGCGAAACCGGTACCTGAACGCCATCCCGCGCCGTTATCCAGAGATGCTCGCTGCGGTAGTTGCTGGCCTCAAAGCCCGCAACTTCGGTCTGCTTGATGACCCTGCGTTCGCCGCTATCCATATTTAGCTCGAACAGCGTGTCCGGCGTGGTCATGGAAGAGTAACCATAGCGCAGGCACGCGGTCTCCGGCTCCGGGTTGTAGCCAAGCCAGGTCACATAGGCCGGGTCATCAAAAGCAATCCCGGTGGATTCTCTGGTGTGGCGGTTAATCTGGCGCAGGCTGGTCAGCCCCTGCTGGCGCTCCTCGACAACCAGCCAGTCTTTGAACAGGGTGAAATCTTCGAGCATCACCTGCTCGCGTGGGGCAATAAGCGTCTCCCATTGTTTTTCATCCCTGACCGCGCTGCGGTAAAGACCGAAGTTTTTCCCGTCTTTATTGGAGCGCAGGTAAAAATTATGCTGGTAGTGGTCGAGCGTGTATTCGTGATCTTTACGGCGGGGGGCAAATACCTGCGGCTGAGCATCCGCCAGTTCGGCATCCAGCAGCAGTGCCTCGCTGGTGGTCGCGCTGGCGAGATGAATCACAATAAAGTGCTTAGACGTTGTCTTATGCACGCTGACGTAGAAAGTATCGTCTTTTTCCTCATACACCAGTTGGTCATCCGCAACCGGATGGCCAAGCGTATGCCGCCAGACCTGGTAAGGCAGCAGAGTTTTCGGGTGTTTGCGCACGTAGTAAAGCGTTATCGAGTCATTAGCCCAGACAAAGCTGCTGGAGACATTATCCAGCAGTTCCGGGTACCAGTTGCCGGTTTTCAGGTTACGCAGGCGAATGCCAAACTGGCGTCGTGATAAATAGTCCTCGGCCAGGGCCATGACTTCATTGTCCGGCGTAATCGCTAAACCGCCCATGGTGTAAAACTCGCTGTGGGCGGCACGTTTGTTGGCATCCAGCAGCAGTTCCCAGGCCTCCCACTCATCACGCATAGCGGACTGGCGCTGATAAATCGGGTACTCATTTCCCTTTTCATACACCTGCCGGTAGCGATAGCCGTTTTTGACATAAGGAGCCGAGACATCATGCGGCGGAATACGCGCGATCATCTCTTCCAGCAGCCTGTCCTGCAACGCCCGCTGGCTCTCCATTATCGTTTTGCCGTAGTCATTTTCCTGGTTCAGATATTCAAGCACCGCCGGGTCGGCACGCTCATCGTCGCGCAGCCAGTAATAGTTGTCCGTGCGGGTATCGCCATGAGTGGTCATAGCGTGGGGAATTTTTTTAGCTTTTGGCGGCATCAGTTTCTTCATTTGTCATTTAACACCCTGTAAGGGTGGCAAATTCAGGCGAGCTTGCAAGCGAAACGTGAGGGATAACACGAAAATGCCGGGAAGCCCGGCACTGTAAAAGCGGAGAAAATCAGGCGTCAGGCAGGAAGAGCCAGCTTCTGCTGCTGAATATCCTGCTCAATGCTCGCCCTGACATCCTGCGGGATATTCAGAGCATCGCCCAGCGCGCTGAGGTAACTGCGCTCCATAAAGTGATCGACGTCGATAGCGGTGCAGCTGAGATAATAAAGCTCCAGCGCTTCCTCTTCGTTTTTCACATCACGCGCCAGCAGCTGCGGATCCAGCGGCCGGTCGATGGCTCGCTCAATCAGGGCTTTGCCTTCGCCGTCGATGCCCGTTTCGCGCAGCTGTTGCTCGATGAACTGACGTTCTTTGGCGTCGATATGACCATCGCTTTTGGCGGCAAACACCAGGGCGGTTATCAGGCGCTCCGTGCGCACATCGACGGAAGAGTGCTGATGCCCGTAGCCACTGGCCTGCGGCTGGCTCTGGCGAACCCGCTCTTTGTACTTGTTCCACAACACGCTACCGGCTACCGCACCGCCGCCGACCAACAGGGCGCTGGTGCCGTATTTTGTTAGCAATTTGCGTGAAGACTTGCTTGCCAGCAGTAGCCCCGCCAGCCCGCCGAGTGCGCCGGGCACCAGCAGCTTGCTAAGCCCTTCCGGGCCAGCGCCTGGCTGGGAAGATTGCTGAGAGGACGTTGATTGCCCCAGTAACGACTGAAGCTGCTGTAACCAGTTATTCATGACAGGCCCCCCTTATTGGCTTAACTCGTCGAGAGTAGGCCACGGCACGTCAAGAAACGTATCAGAGGGCTAAAGATGGGAAAAGAATCGCGCCGGTAGCCCGGCGCCGGCATGCCGTGTTATGCCGCTTTGGTGCGTTTGCGCCCGGTGTGTTCGCTAACGTTATCTTCAGATACCGCAGCCGGTTCCTGTGCATCCGCTTTTGGTTCAGCAGCGGCAGCTTCTGCCCCGACGCTTGCCGGTTCTGGCTCCGGCAGCTTGCCGTTTTTCAGCACGCCCGCCAGCAGGTCTTTGTTTTCCGCCATCCACATCGCCAGAGTGTCGCTCTGCCCTTCTTCAAGCTCGAGTGGGCTTTGCTGTAGCCATTCACCCAGCACTTCGGCTAGATCCAGCATTTTGTCGTAAGCGTCAGCGTCCTTTTTACTGGCAAAGGCCATTTTCTCTTGTCCCTCTCTCACCACCACATATTTAATTTCGACCGCCATTTTGCAGCTCCATTTACCTGTTTATTTATCCAGTATAACGTCATTCATTTTAACACACAAGCCGGAAAGGCGCTGCCAACGCAAACGTTTTCGTTTATACTGCCGCGGTCTTTTTCTCTGTTAAGGCTAAATCACATGTCAACGTTGGGAACAGCTCTGCGCCCGGCAGCTACTCGAGTAATGCTGCTTGGCTCCGGTGAATTGGGTAAAGAAGTGGCCATTGAATGCCAGCGCCTCGGCGTGGAAGTGATCGCCGTAGATCGCTACTCCAACGCGCCTGCGATGCATGTCGCGCACCGCAGCCACGTCATCAATATGCTGGATGCCGCCGCGCTAAAAGCGCTGGTTGCCGCCGAAATGCCTGACTTTATCGTTCCTGAAATTGAAGCTATCGCTACCGACGCCCTGCTGGAACTTGAGCAACAGGGCCAGCGCGTTGTGCCGTGCGCTCGCGCCACTAAGCTGACCATGAACCGCGAAGGTATTCGCCGTCTGGCGGCGGAAGAATTACAGCTACCAACCTCAAGTTACCGTTTTGCGGACAGCGAAGAGGCGTTCCGCCAGGCCGTGCAGGAAATCGGCCTGCCGTGCATTGTTAAACCGGTGATGAGCTCTTCAGGCAAGGGGCAAAGTTTCATCCGCACCGCCGACCAGCTGCCGCAGGCGTGGGAATATGCCCAGCTTGGCGGGCGCGCCGGTAAAGGCCGCGTGATTGTTGAAGGCGTGGTTAATTTTGATTTTGAAATCACGCTGCTGACCATCAGCGCCGTGGACGGGATCCACTTCTGTGCGCCTATTGGCCATCGTCAGGAAGATGGCGACTACCGCGAGTCCTGGCAGCCGCAGCAGATGAGCGACCTTGCCCTTGAGCGCTCTAAAGAGATTGCCGGGAAAGTGGTTACCGCACTCGGCGGGCACGGCCTGTTCGGCGTAGAGCTGTTTGTTTGCGGCGACGAGGTTATCTTCAGCGAAGTCTCCCCTCGCCCACACGACACAGGCATGGTAACGCTTATCTCGCAGGACTTGTCCGAGTTCGCCCTGCATGTTCGCGCCTTCCTCGGCCTGCCTGTCGGTGATATTCGCCAATACGGTCCTGCCGCTTCGGCGGTTATCCTGCCCGAGTTGCAGAGCGACAATGTTAAATACTCGAATGTCGGGGCGGCATTAGGCGGCGGATTACAGCTGCGCCTGTTCGGGAAACCGGAAATCGGCGGTAAACGCCGCATGGGCGTAGCGCTGGCGACCGGGAATAGCGTTGACGAAGCCGTTGCCAGAGCGATTGCTTCTGCGGCTCAGGTAAAAGTTGAAGGCTAAAAAAAATCGCCCTTAACTAAGGACGATTTGTTGATTAAGCCCTGCCATCGCGGCGGGGCTTTTTTATTGCTTACTGTTTCGCGCCTTCTACCGCTTCGCGAGCCAGTTTGGTGATACGGTCGTAGTCGCCCGCTTCCAGCGCGTCCGCCGGAACCAGCCAGGAGCCGCCGATACACAGCACGCTTTTCAGCGCCAGGTAGTCACGGTAGTTAGCCGGGGAGATACCGCCGGTTGGGCAGAAACGGACCTGGGAGAACGGACCAGCAATAGCCTGCAGGGCTTTGGTGCCGCCATTGGCTTCAGCCGGGAAGAATTTAAACTCTTTCAGGCCGTAGTCCATGCCCAGCATCAGTTCAGAAACGGTGCTGATACCCGGGATAAGCGGGATGGTGCCTTCGGTTGCCGCTTTCAGCAGCGGCTCGGTCAGGCCAGGACTAATAGCGAACTGTGCGCCTGCCTCCGTCACTTCCGCCAGCTGCTGCGGGTTCAGCACGGTACCGGCACCGATAATGGCTTCCGGCACTTCTTTGGCGATGGCGCGAATGGCGTCCATCGCACACGCGGTACGCAGCGTAACTTCCAGCACACGCACGCCACCGGCTACCAGCGCTTTTGCCATCGGCACAGCGTGTTCCAGCTTGTTTACCACGATAACCGGAACGACCGGTCCTGTTTTCAGGATCTGTTCCGCTGTTGTTTTCCAGTTTTTCATCTGAGCGCCTCTTCAGCCAACTTGTAATTTGTGAACCGCCGCGGCCAGGCCGCCACGGGATTAAAATTTAATGCAGGTTGCGCCTTGTTCAGCGCCGGAAAGCTGTTCACGCAGCGCACCAAACATTTCGCGCCCCGTTCCCACGCGCTCTGCGCTGAGATCCGGGTGATAAGCGGTACGGGCGGCAAGTTCAGCCTCGTCCACCAGCAGCGTCAGTTCGCCGGTCTGGCCGTTAACGCGGATAATATCGCCATCCTGCACCTTCGCCAGCAGCCCGCCATCGTAGGCTTCCGGGGTGACGTGGATAGCAGAAGGAACCTTGCCAGAGGCGCCGGACAGTCTTCCGTCGGTGACCAGAGCAATTTTGAAACAGCGGTCCAATAATACTCCAAGCGGCGGCATAAGTTTATGCAATTCTGGCATGCCGTTGGCTTTTGGCCCCTGGTGACGCACCACAACCACGCAGTCGCGGTCGAGTTTACCTGCCTCAAAGGCCGGTAATACGTCATGCTGGCTTTCAAAGATAACGGCCGGGGCTTCAATTACCTGATTCTCAACCGGAACGGCAGAGGTTTTCATCACTGCACGTCCCAGGTTGCCGCTCAGCACTTTGGTGCCGCCGTGGCGCGAGAACGGTTTTTCCATGGTCGCGATAACGTCGCTGTCCAGCGGTTTGCTGGCACCTTCGCGCCACGCCAGCTCGCCGTTGTCCAGCCACGGCTCCATGGTGTAATGCTGCAAACCAAAACCGGCAACGGTATTCACATCTTCATGCAGCAGGCCGCCTTTCAGCAGTTCGCGCATAAGAACAGGCACGCCGCCAGCCGCCTGGAAGTGGTTAATATCCGCCGGGCCGTTCGGGTAGAGGCGCGCCAGCAGCGGCACTATCTCAGAAATGTCGGAGAAGTCATCCCAGTTAATAATGATGCCCGCCGCGCGAGCCATCGCCACCAGATGCATGGTGTGGTTGGTAGAGCCGCCGGTTGCCAGCAGCGCCACGATACCGTTCACCACCACTTTTTCATCGATCATTTTGCCCAGCGGCATCCACTCGTTGCCGTTGCCGGTCAGGCGGGTGACCTGCCGAGCGGCCGCGTCGGTCAGCACGTGACGCAGTTCGGCATCCGGCTGTACAAATGAAGAACCCGGCAGTTGCATCCCCATAAACTCAACCACCATCTGGTTGGTGTTAGCGGTGCCATAGAAGGTACAGGTGCCAGGGGCGTGATAAGAGGCCGCTTCGGCTTCCAGCAGCGCAAGGCGATCGACTTTACCTTCGGCATACAGCTGGCGAATGCGTACTTTTTCTTTGTTTGGCAGGCCGCTGGCCATCGGGCCCGATGGCACAAAGACCGCTGGCAGGTGGCCAAAGGAGAGCGCGGCCATCGTCAGGCCGGGGACAATTTTATCGCACACGCCTAGGTACAGCGCGCCATCAAACATATTATGAGACAGACCAACGGCGGTAGACATAGCGATGATTTCGCGGCTAAGCAGCGAAAGCTCCATCCCGTCCTGCCCCTGGGTTACGCCGTCACACATAGCCGGAACGCCGCCAGCAACCTGCCCGACTGCACCAACGGAATGCAGCGCTTTGCGGATCTGCTCGGGGTAATGCTCATACGGCTGATGGGCGGAGAGCATGTCGTTGTAAGAGGTAATGATCGCAATATTGTTACGCAACATGCTTTTCAGCGCGGCCTTGTCATCCGGCTGGCAGGCGGCAAAGCCGTGCGCCAGGTTACCGCAGGCCAGTTCGGAGCGGTGAACGGTTTGGCTCTTAGCCTTCTCGATACGTGCCAGATAGGCTTCTCTCGTTGGGCGGGAGCGCTCAATGATGCGCGATGTTACCCGTAACAAATTTGGATTCATAAAAATTCCTCAGAAAGTGGCTGTTCTCCCGCATTGCAGAAGGTTCGTTTTGGGTGCAAAAAACTGACTTACCGCCCATCAACCCTGCTATCGGGAGCAAAATCGCTTCAGCTAGTGTAAATAAAAAAGCCCCGCAGGTGAATCCACGCGGGGCTTTAATTCATAAAAAACTATGCCACTTCTGTGTTAGATCATGTTACCGGTAAAATGAAGGTGATTTGTTATCGCCTGTTTGCCGTTAACCTTCGCGACTGTTACTCAAATTCGTTCCATGAGTGCCCGTCGCGGGTGATCATAGCAACCGATGCTACCGGCCCCCAGGTGCCAGCCTGGTAAGGTTTCGGCGCATCGTTGTCCGCAGCCCAGGCTTCGGTGATGGAGTCGACCCATTTCCACGCCTCTTCTACCTCATCGCGACGAACGAACAGCGCCTGGATACCGCGCATGGTTTCCAGCAGCAGACGCTCGTAGGCATCCGCCAGATGCGATTCGTTAAAGGTCTCGGAGTAGCTCAGATCAAGCTTGGTGGTTTGCAGGTTATGCTTGTGCTCAAGACCCGGTACTTTGTTCAGGATCTGGATATCCACGCCTTCATCCGGCTGCAGGCGAATGGTCAGCTTGTTCTGCGGCAGCTCCTGCCAGGAGTCTTTGAACAGGTTAAGCGCCGGGTTCTTGAAGTAAACCACGACTTCAGAGCATTTGGTTGGCAGACGTTTACCTGTACGCAGGTAGAACGGCACGCCGGCCCAGCGCCAGTTGTCGATGTCCACGCGGATTGCCACGAAGGTTTCGGTGGCGCTGGATTTGTTAGCGCCCTCTTCTTCGAGGTAGCCCGGCACTTTTTTACCCTGAGCAAAGCCTGCGGTGTACTGACCGCGTACGGTTTTATCCCGCACGTTAGTGCGGTCGATGCGGCGCAGGGATTGCAGAACCTTCACTTTCTCATCGCGGATATGGTCAGCAGTCAGATCGGACGGCGGAGACATAGCAATCATGCAGAGAATTTGCAGCAGGTGGTTCTGGATCATGTCGCGCATCTGCCCGGCCTGATCGAAGTAACCCCAGCGGCCTTCAATGCCCACTTCCTCGGCCACGGTGATTTCCACGTGATCGATGGTGCGGTTGTCCCAGTTGTTGGCGAACAGGGAGTTAGCAAAGCGCAGCGCCAGCAGGTTGAGTACCGTCTCTTTGCCCAGATAGTGGTCGATACGGTAAACCTGGCACTCTTCGAAGTATTCACCAACCTGGTCGTTGATCTCCTGGGAGGTTTCCAGCGAAGTTCCCAGCGGTTTTTCCATCACGACGCGAGCAGGTTTGGCATTGAGCTTCGCTTTACCCAAACCTTTGCAGATGGCGCCGAAGGTGCTTGGCGGCATCGCGAAATAGTTGATTGTGACGCGGTTCTGCTGGTCGAGCATTTTCCCCAGTTTGGAGAAAGCGCCGGTGTCGTTGACGTCCAGGTTGCAGAAATCAAGGCGACCGCTCAGTTTTTCCCACAGGCTCTCGTCAATCTTCTCTTTCATGAAGGTTTCGAGGGCTTCGCGTACCACTTTGGTATATGTCTCTTTATCCCACTCCGCGCGGCCAACACCGAGAATACGGGTGTCCGGGTGGATTTGACCTGCTTTTTCCAGCTGATACAGGGATGGCAACAGTTTCCGGCGCGCCAGGTCGCCTTTTGCACCGAAAATGACCAGATCGCACGCCTGGGCTGTTTGCGTTACCGCCATGTTTGTCTCCTCGTTTCGGATATCCCGGCCGTTACCGCCCCTGTAGGGCGCGGATAGCATTAAGCCGGGCAACTCTTGTAATTTTATTACGCTGCAATGTACTGCTTTTGCTGAATTGACGACAACCGTTAAGCCCGGTTTGATCGCCACATTTGCTAACTTTTCCCAGAATGCCGCACTAAATCGTTATTTGATGCCGTTTTTTCGTACAATGTAACCGGTGCCAAAGTTAGACGCCGATCATGTAATGAAAAAAAACAACAACATTATGTCAGTGACACGCCCTTTAACATTTTAGCGAGAGTATATTCTTGCTAAATCGGCCCACGATTTCTCCAGTTAATGAAATCGCTAAAACCCATGAGTGCCCGTCTTTATGAATATGCTGGAAAAAATCCAGTCTCAGCTGGAACACCTTAGCAAATCAGAGCGCAAAGTCGCAGAAGTGATTCTCGCCGCTCCCCAGGATGCCATCCACTCCAGCATCGCCACCCTCGCCCGCAGCGCTGATGTCAGTGAACCGACCGTTAACCGCTTCTGCCGCCGCCTGGAAACCAAAGGCTTCCCTGATTTTAAACTACATCTCGCCCAGAGTCTGGCGAATGGCACGCCTTATGTAAACCGCAATGTTGATGAAGATGATAGCGTCGAGTCTTACACCGGCAAGATTTTCGAGTCCGCAATGGCGAGCCTCGACCGCGTGCGCCAGTCGCTGGATATGTCCGCCGTTAACCGCGCGGTAGACTTGCTGACACAGGCAAAGAAAATTGCCTTCTTTGGCCTCGGCTCTTCCGCCGCCGTCGCCCATGACGCAATGAACAAATTTTTCCGTTTTAACGTGCCGGTTATCTACTCGGACGATGTCGTCATGCAGCGCATGAGCTGCATGAATTGTACCGAACAGGACGTCGTGGTGCTTATCTCCCACACCGGGCGGACCAAAAATCTGGTCGAGCTGGCGCAGCTGGCGCGTGATAACGATGCCATCGTGCTCGCTATCACGTCCGAGGGCAGCCCGCTTGCCCGGGAAGCCACGCTTTCACTGCTGCTTGACGTCCCGGAAGATACCGACATTTATATGCCGATGGTTTCGCGGCTTGCCCAGTTAACCGTAATTGACGTGCTGGCAACCGGCTTTACTTTGCGCAGGGGCGCAAAATTCAGGGATAACTTGAAGCGAGTCAAGGAAGCGCTCAAAGAATCGCGCTTTGATAAAGAACGTCTTATCTCAGGCGATGAACGTTAAATTTTGATAACAAAGTTGTAACTTATTAGGCTGTTCGGTTACGTTGTCATGGGTGCTCACAGCGCACCCTGACCCACCGAGTTTTGTTCACGCAACACCAAGTTGTTTCAGTCAACGGAGTAATACATGTCCAGACGGCTACGCAGAACCAAAATCGTTACCACCTTAGGCCCGGCAACCGACCGCGATAATAATCTGGAAAAGATTATTGCCGCCGGCGCTAACGTGGTGCGTATGAACTTCTCCCACGGCTCGGCTGAGGATCATCAGCTGCGTGCGGATAAAGTTCGTGAAATCGCCGCAAAACTGGGTCGCCATGTCGCGATCCTCGGCGATTTGCAAGGTCCAAAAATCCGTGTTTCAACCTTCAAAGAAGGTAAAGTATTCCTCAATATCGGCGACAAATTCCTGCTGGACGCCAACCTCGGTAAAGGCGAAGGCGACAAAGAAAAAGTCGGTATCGACTACAAAGGCCTGCCTGCCGACGTGGTGCCGGGCGATATCCTGCTGCTCGACGATGGCCGCGTACAGCTGAAAGTGCTGGACGTTCAGGGCTTGAAAGTGTTCACCGAAGTGACCGTTGGCGGCCCGCTTTCCAATAATAAAGGCATCAACAAGCTGGGCGGCGGGCTTTCCGCCGAGGCGCTGACCGATAAAGATAAAGCGGACATTCTGACCGCGGCGAAAATTGGCGTTGATTACCTGGCCGTTTCCTTCCCTCGCTGCGGCGAAGACCTGAACTACGCCCGCCGTCTGGCGCGCGACGCAGGCTGTGACGCGAAAATCGTGGCGAAAGTTGAACGCGCAGAAGCCGTCTGCGACGAAGCGGCGATGGACGACATCATCCTCGCCTCTGACGTGGTAATGGTTGCCCGCGGCGACCTCGGCGTAGAGATTGGTGACCCGGAGCTGGTCGGTATTCAGAAAACCCTGATTCGCCGCGCCCGTAAGCTTAACCGCGCCGTGATCACCGCGACCCAGATGATGGAGTCGATGATTACCAACCCAATGCCAACCCGCGCCGAAGTCATGGACGTGGCAAACGCCGTGCTGGACGGGACCGATGCGGTAATGCTGTCTGCCGAAACCGCTGCGGGCCAGTATCCTGCGGAAACCGTTGCCGCAATGGCTCGCGTCTGCCTTGGTGCAGAGAAGATCCCAAGCATTAACGTTTCCAAACACCGCCTGGACGTGCAGTTCGACAACGTGGAAGAAGCGATTGCCATGTCGGCCATGTACGCGGCGAACCACCTGAAGGGCGTTACCGCCATTATTTCCATGACCGAGTCCGGGCGTACCGCTCTGATGACCTCGCGCATCAGCTCCGGCCTGCCGATTTTCGCCCTCTCCCGCCACGAACGCACTCTTAACCTGACTTCGCTGTACCGCGGCGTCACGCCGGTCTATTTCGACAGCGTTAACGAAGGCGTTGTGGCCGCAAGCGACGCGGTAAACCTGCTGCGCGATAAAGGCTACCTGATTTCCGGTGACCTGGTTATCGTGACCCAGGGTGACGTGATGAGCACCATCGGCACCACCAACACCACCCGCATTCTTTGCGTTGAGTAATCCGCACACGCTATAACCGGGCAAGCCCTACAAGGGCCGCGAGATACCATCGCGGCCTTTTTTATTTCCTGCGTCACGGGCCGCCGCCAAATCCACACAAAACCCATTATTTTAAAATTATAATCAATGTGTAATGATATGTTATAACATTACATGTTATGACTGAGTGAATCTTAGCTCCGTCATTTTTTGAACAGGCACGTTCATTTGAGTACACACATACCGCTATGAAAATCCAACGCACCGTCTTATTTCCCGGCATTTTGTTTACGCTTTTGTCTCCCCAACTTTTTGCCTCAGAGTGCAACACAGCTTCATGTGAAGAAAATATCACCGTAGAAAGCAACGGGCCTGCCCCTGCCAGCGGCACGGCATCACGTCTGGGGCTGATCGACCAAGAAACGCCACGCTATGTAGAAACCTTTTCACAAAAAGAGATCCTCGCCCGCGGCGACCGCACGCTTGCCGAGACGGTCGCCCATGCTACCGGGATGTCCGGCGTAGCCTCTCCTACACTTTCAAACAGCTTTTCACTGCGCGGCTTTATGCCGGTGAGTTGGCTGTTGGACGGAATGGAAATGCCGGGCAGCACGCTTCAGTTGGGTAACCCCGCGCACTATCAGCAGGTGGATGTTTTGCACGGTCCCGGCTCCGCACTCAACGGCATCGGTGCAACCGCCGGAAGCGTCAACCTGGTTTCGCGCCAGCCGGGTTTCGTGCCATCCCCTGCAATGCTTAGCTATCAGTTGGGTAGCCACAGCACCCAGTCCTTGCTGGGCGGGGGCGGAGGTACGCTGCCGGGGGAGAAGATTGCCTGGCGTCTTGACGCTTCCGGGAGCGGCGGCAATAGCCAGGTTCAGCACGAGCGCAACCGCCAGTCCAGAATCAGCGGCTTGCTGCTTTTCCGCCTCACTGACGAAACCACTCTGACGCTGTACGGCGACAGGATGAACAATAGCAGCGACAACCCCTACTTCGGCACACCGTTGGTAGAGGGTAAAGTGCAAAAGAATCTACGCGGCATCAACTTCAACAACCTGACCGACGCAAAGATAGCCAGCCATGCCACGGCATTGCAGGCCGTGCTGGACAGTGCTCTGGCCCCCGGGCTCACGTTTAATAACCATACCTGGTTTTATTCTGGCTACCGCTACTGGCACAACGTTGAACGCTATCGCTACGACACCGCCTCACCGGACACGATCAATCGTGACTCCTGGGGCGATTTAAGCCACAAAAATACGCTGTTGGCCAACCGTTCAAGCGTTTCAATCGACCATACTTTGCTGGGCCTTGATAACCGAATGGTTGCCGGGATCGAGCTACAGACCGGCCAATTTGATTACCAAAAAAACGGCTTTCCCGGCTCGCAGGATATCCCCATGTTCAGCCCTGCGCGCGAGCCGTTTAGCGCTGAAACCAACATTACGCGTGCCCCATGGAGCAAAGTTACTCAGCGCCAGTATGCGGCCTTTCTGGAGGACAGTCTTCAACTGACGGACCGTCTTAGTTTGCTGAGCCAGCTGCGCCTTACGAGACTGAATATGGACTGGCGCTACTACACGCCAGCGGCCAGTGAAAGCCAGAATCGCAGTTTCCTTAATACCGGCCTCGGCCTGAACTGGGACATCAGCAGCAACACCACGCTTTATGCCAGCTATGCTAACGGCAAGGAAGCGGGCGGTGACATCTTCTTTCTTAGCGCCGACCAGACGCACCTGCCTCTGACAAACTCGCAACAGTGGGAAACCGGGATCAAGAGTCAGTTCTGGGATCGCAAAGCATCGGTTAATCTTGCTCTCTATCAGTTACGCAAAAACAACCTGTTTACCCCTTCAGCCTCCACGCCGGGCGAGCTTCTCGCCGTGGGGCAACAAACGTCCCGTGGCATTGAGCTTTCTTCTACGATACAACCCACCGAGCGCTGGGAAGTGGCGGGTAATGTCGCATGGACACATGCAAGGTTTAACCGCTTTAGCGCGGGTTCTCCGCCTGAAAACCTGAACGGGAATCAGCCTGCCTACGTCCCGACATGGAGCAGTAATCTCGCAATAACCTGGCACCCTATCCACCCCCTCAGCCTGAGGAGCGATCTCCGCTATGTTGGCAGCAGCTACAATGACACCTCCAATAGCCGAAAAATGGACGATTACATCACGCTGGATCTGGCTGCCGAGTACCAGCTAACGCCTAAAGTTACCGTGGGTTCGCGCGTACGCAACGTGACCAATACTTTCTATTCTTACCAGCGGACTTACGACGGCCAGGTTCTGATTGCTCCGTCTCGCACCTGGGAAGGCTGGGTGACGGTATGGTTCTGAGGTTGAAGTTAGCAACCTTAATGCTTACGGCGACCGGCCTGTTATTTTCCCCAACGGCCCCTGCCATAAGCCTGAGCAATTGTGGCGAGCCGCAGACGTTTACCGCGCCCCCTAAGCGTATTGTGGTTTACGGCAATCCGGCTCTGGAAAACCTCCTGGCGCTGGGCGCACGGACAGAAATTGTTGGCGTGGTAGGCTACGCGCCGCACAAAGATCCTCAAGGCAGAGCGGCCCGAACCGCCCTTTCGCTTCCCATCGTAGCCGGGAATGGCCTGATTTCCGCCGAGGCGCTGCTGCTGCTACGCCCTGAAATGGTCTACTCCTCAAGCTGGTACTGGCTTTGGTCACCTGAAGGGGCAACACGCGATCAAATGACGGCCTGGGGAATATCAAGCTGGCTCTCGCCCGGCGCCTGCACAGGACAGCAGAGTGCACCTCAGCAAAAAATCAGCTTTGCCGACCTGTTTCGGGAAATTGAGGATCTGGCGAAAATTTTACGTCTCGAGAAACAGGGCAAGGCGCTCGTTAGTATGGCGAAAGTGCACCTTGCCACTCTGCGCCAGCGTGCGCGCCTCCTGCCCCCGGCGCGGCTACTCTGGTGGTATTCCGGCACGGACTCACCCTACGTTGCGGGGTGCTGTGGCGTTCCAGAAATGCTGAGTGAGGAGAGCGGCAGCCGCAATATTTTCTCTGATGTGCCAGCGCTTTGGCCAAATATCTCCTGGGAAGAGATAGCCCGCAGGGACCCGGATATCCTGGTACTGGCAGATCTGCCGAGGGGCGGTTCCGGAGACAGTGCGGGAGATAAAATAGCTTTCCTCAATCAATTCCCTCTTACCGCCGGCCTGCGCGCCGTAAAAGAAAAAAAATTCATCATTTTGTCCGGCTATGACATGGATCCCTCGATCCGCTCGCTGGACGCTCTGGACAGGCTCATCGCCTCACTTTCTGTTAAGGAAAATCATGACTGACATCACCCTGGACACCCTTGTCGCACTTTGGGATAGGCAACAAAGCGCCTACATTGCCAGCAGGGAAGCACGCTTCGACGCCCTGATGGACATACTTGCACTGCAATTTGAGGGGGATTTCTCACTGCTTGAACTGGGATGCGGGCCAGCCTCTCTCACCAGACGCCTTCTTCAACGCTTCCCGTCCGTACACGTCACCGCGGTGGATTTCGATCCGGTCATGCTGGCCATCGCCCGTGAAACACTCCTTCCGTTCGGCGACCGCGTTCGTATTTTGTCCGCCGATTTGGCCCTCCCAAGCTGGCAGGAAAAAATTGTCGGGCTGCGCCCGCAAGCTGTCGTGTCCAGCACCGCGCTGCATTGGCTGATGCCTGACAGGCAGCACGCTCTACACTGTGAGATTCAAAGCTTGCTGGCCGATAACGGGGTATTTCTCAATGCCGATCACCAGCGTTTTAACCCGGCTGAAGTTAACAAGAAAGCCCTCAGTGAGCGCCATGACGCACTCACCCAGCAGCAGGCCTGGGATAACGGCGTAGTTGACTGGGATGCGTGGTTTACTCTTGCCAAAGAGATACCAGAAATTGCCCAGTTGATCCCGGCGCGGGAAGCCGTGTTCTCTGGTCGCCCGGTTCCCCCGCCCACTTCGCTAACCTTCCAGCTGGGGAGCCTCAGCCAGGCCGGTTTCCAGGAGACAGGAACCCTATGGCAGTTGATGGACGACTATCTGATTGCCGGGTGGAAATAGGCGCGTGAAGCTACTTCGCCTGCTGCTATGTGGCATAGCGGCTCTGGCAGCGCTGGTGTATAGCCTGCGTTTTGGGGCAGTTACATTGTCGCTTAACGATGTGATTCAGCTCCTTAACCCGGCCCTTCCCGAAGAGCCGGACATGGCGCTTTACCATAAAATCGTCTGGTCGTTACGCTTACCCCGAGCCCTCCTGGCGATGACCTGCGGCGGCGGGCTGGCACTGGCGGGAGGCGTGCTTCAGACGTTAACCCGCAACCCACTGGCCGATCCGTGGCTGCTTGGCATATCTTCCGGTGCTGGCCTGGGGGCGGTCGTTATCATTGCGCTGGGTATCCAGCCGCTGTTAACGGCCATCCCGTCCGGGGCATTTGCGGGCGCGCTGTGCGCATTTGGATTGGTACTACTTTTAGCCGGACTGGCCGTGACGCAGCCCGCCCGGTTTATTCTTTCCGGCGTGGCCGTTGGGCAATTGCTGAGCGCATTAACCTCACTGATCGTCTTCTGGCAAACGGATGCGACAACCTCGCGTGGGTTTACCTTCTGGCTGCTTGGTGCGTTTGGGCAGGCAACATGGGCGCAGGTGGCTATCTGTGCCACCGCGCTATTTTTTGTGGGGGCGCTTTGCCTGGCAATGTCCCCAACCTTGAACGTGATGGCGCTGGGAAATGTAGCTGCTAAGGGCCTGGGGGTTAACGTTATCGCCCTGCAGATATCGCTCTACCTGGCCATCACGCTGCTTACCGCCACGCTGGTTTCGTTCTGCGGGGCAATTGGCTTTGTCGGCCTGACAGTCCCCCATCTGGCAAAACTGATAATCGGCAATCGCCATCAATGGGTTTTGCCTGCCAGCATTCTCTGCGGCGCTATGCTAACGCTAGTGTCCGATACGCTGGCGCGTACGCTATTTTCCCCAAGAGAGCTTCCTCCGGGCATCATCACGGCGCTTATTGGCATACCGGTATTTCTGCTCGCCCTCCACCGTCGCCCAAACCCTTAACTCCCTGCGCAGAAAAACGCAGGCCTGAGTGCCCTCCGCTTACGCAGCCTCCTGGAGTTGTCACGAAATTGTTAACTCTCGAGGAGGATTTAGTGAGTATTCTCTTAATAAAGTACAGGCGCAGGTTCATGAAGAGTCCGGTCAATTTCATCCGACTTTCCGTTCTTTCACCCCACGGGGGCTTTGACGATGCTGATAATTATTCTTGCTTATCTGGGCGGCCTGTTGACCATCGCCAGCCCCTGTATCCTGCCGGTGCTGCCTTTTGTGTTCGCTCGCTCCGACCAGCCCTTTGCCCGAACCGGGTTGCCGCTGCTGGCCGGAATGGCGATAACCTTTACCCTGTTTGCAACCCTGGCGGCCGTCGGTGGCGGCTGGGTGGTTGCCGCGAACCAATACGGCCGGGGCGTGGCGTTGGTCCTGATGGCGCTGTTTGGTATTACGCTGCTGTTTCCGCATATTGCCGAGCGGGTAATGCGCCCGCTGGTTAACATCGGCAACTCTTTATCAAACCGCGTTGCTCCCGGAAAGCCCGCTGGCCCGGGCGGCTCGTTTCTGCTCGGCATCGCCACCGGCCTGCTTTGGGCACCCTGCGCCGGCCCAATTTTAGGCTTAGTGCTGACCGGTGCCGCATTGCAGGGGGCTAACGTTGGATCCACATTATTACTCCTGGCCTATGCCGCAGGGGCGGCCACCTCGCTTGCGCTTGCGCTGCTTATCGGCGGCAAGGTGTTTGGCGCTATGAAGCGCTCCCTGGGCGTTGGAGAGTGGATCCGCCGTATCCTCGGGGCGGGTATGCTGCTCGGCGTCGTCGCAATTACCTTTGGGTTTGATACCGGCGTGCTTGCCCGCCTCTCCACGGCATCAACCGGCGGTATCGAGCAGGCATTAGTTAAACGCCTGTCGCCGGACAGCACGGCTAACGCACCGGCCGCCTCGGCGGTGGTCAAGACCTCTGACGATGATGCGATCCCCACGCTGACCGATGCGGGAACAATGCCTTCCCTGAGTGGCGCAACCCAGTGGCTTAACTCCCCGCCGCTAAGTACCGAAGCGCTGAAGGGCAAAGTGGTGCTGGTGGATTTCTGGACTTACTCCTGCATTAACTGCCTGCGCTCGCTGCCATACGTTAAAGCCTGGGCGGAAAAATATCGTGACCAGGGGTTGGTGGTGATTGGCGTGCATGCTCCTGAATTTGCTTTCGAGCGGGATATCGACAATGTCACCAAAGAGGCGAAAAAGCTGGGTGTTACTTATCCCATAGCTATCGATAATGACTACCGTATCTGGCGCGCATTCAACAACCAATACTGGCCAGCACACTATTTTATTGATGCCAGCGGCCACATTCGTTACGAGCATTTTGGCGAAGGCGATTATGCCCGGTCGGAAAAAGTGATTCAGGAGCTTTTGCGTCAGGCCGGTGCGAAAAACGTGACTAACAGCATCAGCGCCGTTTCCGGCAGCGGCGTTGAGCAGGCAGCCAGCGGCCAGAATGACATCTCGCCGGAAACTTACCTCGGCTATATGCGGGCGCAAAACTTTGCCTCCGGCGAGGTAACCGGTGACAAACCCACCGACTATAGCAAGCCTTCTGCGCTGCCGTTGGATGCCTGGGGGCTGGAAGGCAACTGGACGATTGGCGGAGAGAACATCACGCTGAATAAAGCCCATGGGCGAATCATCTACCGGTTCCACGCCCGTGATTTGCACCTGGTGCTTGGGCCGGGAGCCAGCGGCAAGCCCGCCCGCTTTAAAGTCACTATTGATGGCCAGGCACCCGGCAGCGTTCACGGGAGCGATGTCGCACCCGACGGCAGCGGAACGGTAACCGAACAGCGTCTGTATCAGCTTATTCGTCAATCAAGCGGCGACGGCGAGCATACCTTCAGCATTGAGTTTGAAGATGCGGACGTCAACGCTTATGCCTTCACCTTTGGTTAAATCAGGCGGGAATCAAATGAAATCATTTATTCGTTCAAAATGGATTTTAGCCGCTCCAGCGCTGATGATTGCGACGCTGGTTTTTCAAAACACGGCGTGGTCTCAGGCCGAATCGGTGGTGAGCATCCCGGCACCACAACAGGATGAAGCACCTGCGGGCGCACATCTGGAGACAGCGGTCTTTGCCGGAGGGTGTTTTTGGGGCGTTCAGGGCGTCTTTCAGCACGTTAAGGGCGTAACCAGCGCAATATCCGGCTACACCGGCGGCAAGGCCCGAACCGCAAATTACGAAACTGTGAGTATGGGGATGACCGGCCACGCGGAGTCGGTGCAGGTTATCTTCGATCCCACTCAGGTGACCTACGGCCAGCTACTGCAAATTTTCTTTTCCGTGGCCCACAATCCGACGGAGTTAAACCGTCAGGGGCCGGACTACGGAACGCAGTACCGTTCCGCCATTTTCCCGATGAATGAATCTCAGACGAAGATAGCGCAGGCCTATATCACCCAGTTGAACCAAAGTCATAGCTTTAGCGCACCGCTGGTAACGACCGTTGAGCAAGACGCTCACTTTTACCCTGCGGAGAAATACCACCAGAACTTCCTCAACGACAACCCGAATTACCCCTACATTGCTATCAACGATATTCCAAAAGTTGAGCAGCTAAAGCAGTTATTCCCGGTTTTGTGGAGTGACAAACCGGTGTTAGTTAAATCCTGACGATTGTCACCGCGCCATACACGGCGCGGTTTTTCTCTGCACTACTTCTTCTTTTTCGGGTATAGCTCATCCCGGCAATACGGCTCTGTTTCGCCCTCTTTGCGGGTTTTCAGCAGCTTCAGGATCCAGGTGTACTGCTCAGGGTGCGGGCCAACCAGCAGCTCCACTTCTTCGTTCATGCGCCGCGCGAGGGTGTGGTCGTCGGCTTCCAGCAGGTCGTCCATCGGCGGGCGAATAAATATGTCCAGCCGATGGGTTTCACTGTTATAAACCGGGAACAGCGGGATCACTCGCGCCCGGCAAACCTTCATCAGGCGGCCAACGGCCGGTAGCGTCGCTTTGTAAGTCGCGAAGAAATCAACAAATTCACTATGCTCCGGGCCGTGATCCTGATCCGGAAGGTAATAACCCCAGTAACCCTGGCGAACCGAGCTGATAAACGGCTTGATACCGTCGTTTCGGGCGTGCATACGCCCGCCAAAGCGGCGGCGAACGGTATTCCAGACGTAATCGAATAACTGATTGCCCTGGTTGTGGAACATTGCCGCCATTTTTTGGCCTTCAGAAGCCAGCAGCATAGCGGGGATATCTACCGCCCAGCCGTGCGGCACGAGGAAAATCACGTTCTCGCCGCGCTCGCGGATTTCATCGATGATTTCTTTTCCATGCCAGTCCACGCGCTGCATGACTTTCTTCGGATCGCGCAGGCCAAGCTCGGCCATCAGCACCATGGCCTGAGGGGCGGTAGCAAACATCCGGTCGATAATGGCTTCGCGGCGCTCTTCCGGCAGCTCAGGGAAGCAGTAAAGCAGGTTTATCTGGGCGCGGCGACGAGCGCTTTTGGCCAGCCGCCCGGCTAAGCGCCCAATTTTCCCCAGCAGCGGGTCGCGTAGCCCCGGTGGCAGAAGCGCCAGCCCGGCAAACGCGCCCACGCCAAGCCATGCGCCCCAGTAGCGCGGGTGTAGAAAGGCTTTCTGGAATTCAGGGATGAACTCACTGTGGTTTTTTTTTGCTTTTTCCATGCGGCTCTCAGTATTTCGCCAACGCGTTGACGATACGAATTTATGGCTATTTTAGCGGGGCAAATGCTGGCAGACAAAAGAAAAAGCCGGTAACAGGTACCGGCTTTATACTCTTTAAGCAGAATCAGTCAAAACGCAACTGCGGGACAACCTCTTTTACCTGAGCCAGGTAATCGCTGCGATCGGAACCGGTCAACCCTTCAGAGCGCGGCAGCTTCGCCGTCAGCGGGTTTACGGCCTGTTGGTTGATCCACACTTCATAATGCAGGTGCGGGCCGGTTGAGCGACCCGTGTTGCCGGAAAGCGCAATGCGGTCACCGCGTTTCACTTTCTGGCCCGGTTTCACCAGCAGCTTTTTAAGGTGCATATAGCGCGTGGTGTAGGTCCGCCCGTGGCGAACGGCCACGAAGAAACCGGCCGCGCCGCTGCGCTTAGCCATCACGACTTCACCGTCACCCACAGCCAGAACCGGCGTGCCCTGCGGCATCGCAAAGTCCACGCCTTTATGCGGCGCTATGCGGCCCGTAACCGGGTTAAGACGGCGAGGGTTAAAGTTAGAAGAAACGCGGAACTGTTTCACGGTCGGGAAGCGCATAAAGCCTTTTGCCAGGCCCGCACCGCTGCGGTCGTAGAACTTGCCGTCTTCGGCGCGAATGGCATAATAATCTTTGCCGTCGCTGCGCAAGCGCACGCCAACCAGTTGGCTTTGCTCACGTTTTCCGGCCAGCATTTCACGGGACATCAGCACCGAGAACTCGTCGCCTTTTTTCAGCTTGCGGAAGTCCATCTGCCACTGCATCGCTTTGATAACAGAGCTAATTTCAGCGCTGGTTAAACCTGCGTCTCTGGCGCTGGCAACAAAGCTTGCGCCCACAGTGCCCTTCAGTACGCTGTTCACCCAGTCGCCCTGCTGGGTTTCGCTGCTCATTTTAAAACCGTTTTCAGTACGATCGTAGGTGCGCGTTTCGCGGCGAGACATTTCCCACGTCAGGCGCTGGAGATCGCCATCCGGAGTAAGTGTCCAGGAGATCTGTTGGCCGATTTTCAGGTTACGCAGGTCTTTATCAACCGAGGCAATCTGGCTGATATCGCCCATCTCGATGCCGTACTGGTTAAGAATGCTGCTCAGCGTATCGCCGGTAGAAACAACATATTCATGAACGCCCGCTTCGCCGGACGTTTTATCGTCAAGCTCGTCCTGCGGGATGGTGTCATCTTCGGCGTCGGGAGACTGATCAAGAGGTTCACTGGCCTCCGGCAGCAGCGAATGGATTTCGCTTTTCTCAAGCTCGATAGTTTTAATTATCGGGCTGGACTGCGGATGGTAGATGGACGGTCGCCACACGGCGACCGCGAGAGTAAGAACCGTAAGGGACCCCAGCATAACGCGGTGGGGTCGTGACAAATTGTCAAATGCCATGGCGACAGAGCGGGCTATCTGTTGCACGTATTCACTTCCTCGTTAATCTCCTTTCAGGCAGCTCGCGTACTGGTTCGCAAGTCCGGTCATAAACTGCATATAGCTGTTTTTACCCAATGCGACACTCATTCCCAGAGGATCTAACGTGCCGGAGCGAACATTAGTGCCTCGGGCTACGGCGTTAATGACCGCTGGCCTGAATTGTGGTTCAGCAAAAACGCAAACCGCTTTGTGCTCAACCAACTGTGTTCTGATTTCATGTAAACGCTGCGCACCAGGCTGTATTTCAGGGTTTACGGTAAAGTGACCAAGCGGGGTCAAACCGTAGTGTTTTTCAAAGTAGCCATAGGCGTCATGAAAAACGAAATACCCTTTTCCTTTCAGCGGTGCCAGCACGGAACCCACCTGCTTATCGGCGTCGGCTAAGCCTGACTCGAATTGTTTCAGGTTGGCGTCAAGTTTGGCTCGATTTTCGGGCATAAGTTCCACTAATTTATCGTGGATTGCAACCGCTGACAGCCGCGCCACCTCTGGGGAGAGCCAAATGTGCAAGTTGTATTCACCGTGATGGTGATCTCCGTCACTCTTTGCGCCATGAGCCTGTTCCTCGCCATGGTCGTGCTCGTCGTCGTCACCGCCTTTCATCAGTAAAGGTTTCACGCCGCCCAGCGCCGCAAGCTGCAGTTGTTTTTGCTCGGGAAGCTGGCGAACGGACTTTTGCATGAAAGCTTCCATCTCAGGCCCGACCCAAACCACTAAGTCCGCGCCCTGTAAGCGTTTTACATCTGACGGACGTAGCGCATAATCATGTTCGGAAGCGCCATCTGGCAGTAATACTTCTGTGTTGGTGACGCCGTCGGCAATGGCGGATGCGATAAAACCGAGCGGCTTAATCGAGGCGACAACGGCGGCGCTGGCTGCGGTTGCGCCGAAGCCCCAGAGAGCGGTGGAAAATGCAGCGAAAAGAAGTGTCTTTTTATGTAACATAATGCAACTTATCATCGTGAATGCCTTAAGAATTGTGATATTATAACATTCGCTAACTTATGCAACCCCTGAAATTGTCATGACTAATTTGGTTGAACTAGAAAATATTTCGGTCTCCTTCGGCCAGCGCCGCGTGCTGGCCGATATCTCTCTGGCGCTAAAGCCGGGCCGCATCCTTACGCTGCTTGGGCCAAACGGCGCAGGTAAATCTACTCTGGTGCGCGTTGTGCTTGGCCTGGTCAAGCCGGATAAGGGCGTGATTAAGCGTGACCAGCATCTGCGTATTGGCTATGTGCCACAAAAGCTGCATCTTGATGCCACTTTACCGCTGACGGTCAGCCGTTTTTTAAGGCTGCGCCCGGGCGTGAAAAAAGCAGATATCCTGCCCGCGCTAAAGCGAGTCCAGGCCGCTCACCTTATTGATGCCCCGATGCAAAAGCTCTCGGGTGGCGAAAATCAGCGCGTGCTGCTGGCGCGGGCGCTTCTCAACAAACCACATCTGCTGGTTCTGGATGAGCCAACCCAGGGTGTCGACGTTAACGGCCAGCTGGCGCTTTACAATTTGATCGATCGGCTGCGCCAGGAACTCAACTGTGCGGTGCTGATGGTTTCGCACGACCTTCACCTTGTGATGGCAAAGACCGACGAAGTGCTTTGCCTTAACCACCACATCTGCTGCTCCGGCACGCCGGAAGTGGTGTCCATGCACCCGGAGTTTATCGCCATGTTTGGCCCGATAGGCGCCGAGCAGTTGGGGATTTATCGTCACAATCATAATCATCGTCACGATCTGCAGGGTCGCATCGTTTTGCGCAGAGGGAATGGTCAGTAATGCTTGAATTGTTATTGCCCGGCTGGCTGGCCGGGATACTGCTCGCCTGTGCGGCTGGTCCATTGGGTTCGTTTGTGGTCTGGCGCCGTATGTCCTACTTCGGCGACACGCTGGCGCATGCCTCTTTGCTTGGCGTAGCCTTCGGCCTACTGCTCAACGTCAATCCCTTTTATGCGGTCATTGCGGTGACGCTGCTGCTGGCGCTTGGTCTGGTCTGGCTTGAAAAACGCCCTCACCTCGCCATAGATACTCTGCTCGGCATTATGGCCCACAGCGCCCTGTCGCTCGGCCTTGTGGTCGTGAGCCTGATGTCGAACGTGCGAGTAGACCTGATGGCGTATCTGTTTGGCGATTTACTCTCGGTCACCCTGCCGGACATTATTTCTATCGCCATCGGTACTGCGGTAGTGCTAGGCGTACTCGCGTGGCAATGGCGCAACCTGCTGGCGATGACTATCAGCCCGGACCTTGCGCACGTAGACGGCGTGAATTTACAGCGCGTGAAGATGCTGCTGATGCTGATAACGGCCCTGACGATTGGCGTTGCGATGAAGTTTGTTGGCGCTCTGATAATCACGTCGCTGCTGATTATCCCTGCCGCCACGGCCCGCCGCTTTGCACGCACGCCGGAGCAGATGGCCGGGTTTGCCGTGCTGATTGGTATGCTGGCCGTTACGGGCGGGCTGGCCTTCTCGGCGGTTTACGATACGCCAGCGGGCCCTTCTGTGGTGCTGGCCGCCGCCGCGCTGTTTATTCTCAGCATGGCGAAGAAACAGCCGGCTTAATACCGCTGTGCTATTGAATTGAAAAAGGCGCCCTGAGCGCCTTTTTTCTTATCGGGATTTTACGGCTGAGCCGGAGGCACAATGCCGAAGTGGGTCCAGGCTCGCGGCGTGGCTATTCGCCCGCGCGGCGTGCGCTGTAAGAACCCTTGCTGGATCAGGAATGGCTCAAGCACGTCCTCTATCGTTTCGCGCTCTTCGCCAATTGCCGCCGCCAGGTTGTCCAACCCTACCGGGCCACCGAGAAACTTGTCGATGACCGCCAGCAGCAGCTTACGGTCCATGTAGTCAAAGCCTTCGCTGTCAACGTTGAGCATATCCAGCGCCTGGGATGCTATCTCGGCGGTGATTGCCCCGTCGTGTTTCACTTCCGCAAAATCACGCACCCGGCGCAGCAGGCGGTTTGCAATACGCGGCGTACCGCGGGCGCGGCGGGCCACTTCCAGCGCACCTTCCTCGCTCATCTCCAGCCCAAGCACGCTGGCGCTACGCCCGACGATATGTTGCAAATCAGCAACCTGGTAAAATTCGAGGCGCTGCACAATACCAAAACGGTCACGCAGCGGCGACGTCAGCGACCCTGCACGCGTAGTCGCGCCTATCAGGGTAAACGGCGGCAGGTCTATTTTGATAGAACGCGCCGCAGGGCCTTCGCCAATCATAATATCGAGCTGATAATCTTCCATTGCCGGGTAAAGCACTTCTTCTACAACCGGCGAAAGACGGTGGATCTCATCGATAAACAATACGTCGTGAGGTTCGAGATTGGTCAGCATCGCGGCCAGGTCACCGGCTTTCTCCAGCACCGGGCCGGAGGTCGTGCGCAGATTTACGCCCATTTCATTGGCCACAATGTTGGCGAGCGTGGTTTTACCCAGCCCCGGAGGGCCAAATATCAGCAGATGATCGAGCGCGTCACCGCGCAGCTTCGCCGCCTGAATGAAGATTTCCATCTGCGAGCGGACGTGCGGTTGCCCGACGTACTCCTCAAGCAATTTGGGGCGGATCGCACGGTCAATCAACTCGTCCTGGGTAACGTTTCCTGGCGATACCAGGCGGTCTGCTTCAATCATCCTCTACCTCATAGCGCAGCGCGCAGCGCTTCGCGGATCAGGGTTTCGCTATCGGCACCGGCGCGGCCCACTTTGCTTACCATTCGGCTGGCTTCCTGAGGTTTATAGCCCAGGGAGACCAAGGCGGCAACGGCTTCTTGCTCAGCATCGTCCGTCTGGCCATTATCCGGGGAAGTCAGCACCAGGTCGGCTGCCGGGGTAAACAGGTCGCCATGCATGCCTTTAAAGCGGTCTTTCATCTCAACAATTAAGCGCTCGGCGGTTTTCTTGCCCACGCCCGGCAGCTTGATCAGAGAGCCAATTTCTTCACGTTCGACGGCGTGAACAAACTGCTGGGCCGACATGCCGGAAAGAATAGCCAGCGCCAGCTTAGGCCCGACGCCGTTAACTTTGATAAGCTCGCGGAACAGAGTGCGTTCCTGCTTATTATTAAAACCGTAGAGCAGTTGAGCGTCTTCACGCACCACAAATTGGGTAAACACCACCGCTTCTTTGCCGATGTCCGGCAGCTCGTAGAAGCAGGTCATCGGCATATAAACCTCGTAGCCTACGCCGTTAGTTTCCAGCAAAACCAGCGGGGGCTGCTTTTCCAGAACGATGCCTCTGAGTCGACCTATCACATTGTGCTCCTGGGGATTTACGTTGATGCGCGAAAATGAGTTCTATAATACGAAAAAGGCTGGATAAATATCCAGCCTTAATTATTTTAATCTGCCCCTGGCGAGATTGAGCCGCGACTCGCTCATCTGGGCCGCATTCTGGGTGACGTGACAATGGGTAATGGCGATAGCCAGCGCGTCCGCCGCGTCCGCCTGTGGGTTAGCCGGAAGTTTTAGCAAGGTTCGCACCATATGCTGCACCTGGCTTTTCTCCGCGCTGCCAATGCCAACCACCGTCTGCTTTACCTGACGAGCGGCATACTCAAACACCGGGAGGTCGGCATTCACGGCGGCGACAATAGCCGCGCCGCGAGCCTGCCCCAGCTTGAGCGCTGAGTCCGCGTTCTTCGCCATAAATACCTGCTCAATAGCGAAGTATTCAGGCTGGAACTGGGTAATGATTTCGCTCACCCCCGCGTAGATAAGTTTCAAACGCGAGGGTAAGTCGGCGACCTGCGTTCGGATACAGCCGCTGCCGAGATAGGTCAACTGCCGTCCGGTCTGGCGAATAACGCCATAGCCGGTAACGCGTGACCCCGGGTCGATGCCGAGAATAATCGCCATCACGCGTCTCCTGAATACAGGTCAATTAGGCTGGGCTGCACCATTAAAGGGTAGCCGCCACCTCGTCAGAGATCTCACCGTTGTGGTAAACCTCCTGCACATCATCACAATCTTCCAGCATATCGATAAGGCGCATCAGTTTAGGCGCGGTCTCCGCATCCATATCCGCTTTGGTAGAAGGGATCATGGACACTTCGGCGTTATCCGCCTTTAGGCCTGCGGCTTCCAGTGCATCTCGCACCGCGCCCATTTCTTCCCAGGCGGTGTAAACGTCGATAGCGCCGTCGTCAAAGGTCACGACGTCTTCAGCACCGGCTTCCAGTGCCGCTTCCATAATCTGATCTTCATCGCCAGCTTCGAAGGAGATAATGCCTTTTTTGCTGAACAGATAGGCTACGGAGCCGTCGGTCCCGAGGTTGCCGCCGCATTTGTTGAAGGCGTGACGCACTTCGGCAACGGTACGGTTACGGTTATCACTCAGGCACTCAACCATCACGGCGGAGCCGCCAGGGCCGTAGCCTTCATAAATGATGGTTTCCATGTTGGCATCATCATCGCCACCCACGCCGCGAGCAATCGCACGGTTCAGGGTGTCACGCGTCATGTTATTAGACAGCGCTTTATCGATAGCGGCGCGCAGACGCGGGTTAGACCCGGCATCGCCCCCGCCCAGACGGGCAGCGGTTACCAGCTCGCGAATAATTTTGGTGAAAATCTTACCGCGTTTGGCATCCTGTGCCGCTTTACGGTGTTTCGTGTTGGCCCACTTACTATGACCTGCCATAACAATCTCCAAAAGCGCCTGTATCAGGCGGCATCAATTACAAACTCTTCAATCGCCTGCCGGTTGCTCCATGACTTGGTCATCAGGGCCGCCTCTTCGGCGGGCACCCACTTCCAGGCCAGATGTTCCGTAATGGTAATCTGGCGTTCATGAGGCAGCGCAAGACAGAACCAGGATTCGGTATTGCGCGTTATCCCCGGCGCATAGCGATGACGCAAATGAGTAAATATCTCAAACTCCACGCAGCGCTGGCAGTCAACTAAAGGGAGCGGCTCTTCGACCACGTCGATAGCGACTTCTTCCATTACTTCGCGCTGGGCGGCATGCAGCGCGCTTTCCCCCTCCTCCAGGCTGCCGGTAACCGACTGCCAGAATTCAGGATCGTCGCGCCGCTGTAACATCAGCACCCGTTTGGTGTCCTGCGCGAATATCACTACCAGAACCGAAACGGGACGCTTATAGGTCATCAGTTTTTCTCTGCCTTTTTAACCACTTCAATGCCCAGCTCGGCAAGAGATGCCGGGTTCGCGAAGCTTGGTGCTTCGGTCATCAGGCAGGCCGCAGCCGTGGTTTTCGGGAAGGCGATAACATCACGGATGTTGTCGGTGCCGGTCAACAACATGGTCAGACGGTCCAGACCAAACGCCAGGCCCGCGTGCGGCGGCGTGCCGTACTTCAGGGCATCCAGCAGGAAGCCGAACTTCTCGCGCTGTTCCTGCTCGTTAATCCCCAGAATGCCAAACACGGTTTGCTGCATCTGGCCGCTGTGGATACGTACGGAACCGCCGCCCACTTCGTAACCGTTGATCACCATGTCGTAGGCGTTAGCAATCGCGGTTTCCGGCTGCGCCGCCAGTTCTTCCGGCGTCATGTCTTTCGGCGCGGTGAACGGGTGGTGCATTGCGGTGAGGCCACCTTCGCCGTTGTCTTCAAACATCGGGAAGTCCACGACCCAAAGCGGCGCCCATTTGGCTTCTTCGGTTAACTGCAAATCTTTACCGATTTTCAGACGCAGAGCGCCCAGCGCATCGGCAACCACTTTCTTGCTGTCCGCGCCGAAGAAAATCATATCGCCGTCGGCTGCGCCGGTACGCGCCAGAATCGCTTCCACGATTTCCGCATTCAGGAATTTAGCCACCGGGCTGGTGATACCTTCGATACCTTTAGCACGCTCATTAACCTTGATGTAGGCCAGACCGCGAGCGCCGTAAATTTCGATGAACTTGCCGTAGTCGTCAATCTGTTTACGGCTGATTTGTGCGCCACCCGGCACGCGCAGCGCGGCAACGCGGCCTTTTGCGTCATTGGCCGGGCCGGAGAACACTTTAAACTCAACGTCTTTCACCAGGTCAGCAACGTCCACCAGCTCCAGCGGGTTGCGCAAATCAGGCTTGTCGGAACCGTAACGACGCTCGGCTTCGGCAAAGGTCATTACCGGGAAGTCGCCCAGCTCAACGCCTTTGATATTCACCCACAGCTCACGAACCAGTTTTTCCATTACTTCGCGAACCTGCGGCGCGGTCATAAAGGAAGTTTCTACGTCGATCTGGGTAAATTCAGGCTGGCGGTCGGCGCGCAGGTCCTCATCGCGGAAGCACTTCACAATCTGATAATAGCGGTCAAAGCCGGACATCATCAGCAGCTGTTTGAACAGCTGAGGAGACTGAGGCAGCGCGTAGAATTTGCCTTTATGTACGCGAGAAGGCACCAGATAGTCACGCGCGCCTTCCGGGGTCGCTTTGGTCAGCATCGGGGTTTCGATGTCGAGGAAGCCGTGATCGTCCATAAAGCGACGCACGAAGCTGGTCACTTTCGCGCGGGTTTTCAGGCGCTGTGCCATTTCCGGACGACGCAGGTCCAGATAGCGGTACTTGAGACGCGCTTCTTCGGTGTTAACGTGGTTGGAGTCCAGCGGCAGCACGTCTGAACGGTTGATGATGGTCAATTCGGTGGCGAAAACTTCAACTTCACCGGTAGCCATATCTTTATTTACGTTACGCTCATCGCGAGCGCGGACGGTGCCGACGACCTGAATACAGAACTCATTACGCAGTTCAGAGGCGAGCTGGAACGCTTCCTGACGGTCCGGGTCGAAGAACACCTGCACGATGCCTTCACGATCGCGCATATCGATAAAGATAAGGCTGCCGAGGTCACGGCGACGATTGACCCACCCACTAAGCGTTACTTGCTGTCCCACATGGGATTGATTGAGCTGCCCGCAATATACTGTACGCATGAGATATCCCTTAATTAGCTGCACGCGACCCGCCACCTGCGACGGCAGGCGCTTTGGTGGCAGCTATTTCGACTGTCACAACTGGATGAAAAAAGGGGGCTATTATACTGGAAATAATGGCTGGCGATAACCCCGAAACCGCCGACTGGCGCGAATCGAAGCGCCGGTATTGCAGATTCTCACAAAAATTAACAAAATTTGTAAACTCAGCAACCTGGCTTCCAGCGTAAGGTATTGCCCCAACCCTCTATCTGAACCGGAGTCACAATGACAGAACTCAACGCATCCCGCACTGCCCTGGTAGTGATTGATTTGCAGGACGGCATTCTGCCTTTTGCCGGTGGGCCGCACAGCGCCGACGACGTTGTGGCTCGCGCTGCGCGCCTTGCTGACAAATTCCGCGCTAACGGCTCGCCGGTGGTTATGGTCCGCGTTGGCTGGTCTGCTGATTATGGCGAAGCCCTGAAACAGCCGGTTGATGCGGCACCTCCGGGCCATAGCTTACCCGCGAACTGGTGGGATTACCCAACCGCGCTGGGCAAAAAAGAGAGCGACCTGGAAGTGACTAAACGCCAGTGGGGCGCATTCTACGGTACCGATCTTGAGCTACAGCTTCGCCGCCGCGGCATCGACACCATTGTACTGTGCGGGATTTCAACCAACATCGGCGTTGAGTCCACCGCTCGCAACGCATGGGAAATGGGCTTCTCGCTGGTACTGGCGGAAGATGCCTGCAGCGCGTCCAGCGCCGAGCAGCACAACCACAGCCTGAAGTTTATCTTCCCGCGCATCTCTCGTGTTCGCAGCACCGACGAAATCATCGCCGCGTTATGATTTATATCGGCCTCCCGCAGTGGCAGCACGCCAAATGGAATCGCCTCGGCATATCCTCGCTTGAGGATTACGCCCGTCATTTCAACTGCGTGGAGGGCAATACCACGCTGTACGCGCTGCCAAAAGCAGAAAGCGTGCAGCGCTGGCGGGAAATGACGGACGATAATTTTCGTTTCTGTTTTAAATTTCCCGCCACCATTTCCCATAATGCCGCCCTGCGCAACTGCGGCGATTTAACCGCCGAGTTTTTAGAGCGCATGTCGCCGCTGGAAAATCGCATCGGGCAATACTGGCTTCAGCTCCCGGCAACCTTTGGCCCAGGCGATTTGCCCGCGCTATGGAATTTTCTCGACGCCTTACCATCCGGCTTTACCTACGGCGTTGAAGTGCGCCACCCGCTGTTTTTCAGCAAAGGGACCGACGAGCAGGCGCTAAACCGCGGGCTGCATGAACGTAAAGTTAACCGAGCAATTCTCGACAGTCGCCCGGTACATAGCGCAGTTCCGCACAGCGAAGCCGTGCGCGAAGCTCAGAGAAAAAAGCCCAAAGTACCGGTTCATGCCGTGGTTACCGCCGCTAACCCGCTGGTGCGCTTTATCGGCAGCGACAATATGGAGCAAAACGCCGCGCTGTTTGACGTCTGGTTAAAAAAACTGCCTGAATGGGCAGCTAACACCACGCCGTATTTGTTTTTGCATACCCCGGACATCGCACAGGCACCCGAACTGGTTCATACGCTCTGGCCCGCGCTGCGGCAGGCTTTCCCCGATCTTGGGCCACCTCCGGCCATTCCTCAACAAAACACACTTTTCTGAGCACTAGCGACAGCACCACGGTTGCGAGCTATCATAGCGGGAGCCGTAACTGTTTCGACATGGAGTTAATATGGTAAGCGCGCTTTACGCGGTGCTGGCTGCTTTGCTTTTAATAAAGTTTTCGTTCGACGTCGTTCGCCTGCGCACGCTATACCGCGTCTCTTACGGTGACGGAGGTTTCAGCGAACTCCAGAGTGTGATTCGTATTCACGGCAACGCCGTAGAGTATATTCCCATCGCCCTGCTGCTGCTGTTGCTCATGGAAATGGACGGCGCCGAAACATGGATGGTGCACCTTTGCGGCATCATGCTGCTGGCGGGACGCCTGCTGCACGCTTATGGATATCACCACCGCCTGATTCGCTGGCGTCGCTCCGGCATGGGCGCGACCTGGTGTTCGCTGCTGCTGATGGTGCTGGCCAACTTATGGTATATGCCGTGGGAGTTGGTTTTCTCGCTCCATTAACGCAAAATACGCCCCTTTCGAATTTCCGGATTTAACGTTATGTCTGACCGCGATACGCTGTTTTCCGCCCCGATTGCCAAACTGGGCGACTGGACCTTTGATGAGCGGGTAGCCGAAGTGTTCCCCGATATGATCCAGCGCTCGGTGCCAGGTTACTCCAATATCATTTCTATGATAGGCATGCTGGCAGAGCGCTTTGTGCAGCCGCATAGCCAGGTTTATGACCTCGGCTGCTCGCTGGGGGCGGCAACATTATCCGTGCGTCGCAATATCCATCACGATAGCTGCAAAATTATCGCCGTAGATAACTCCCCGGCGATGGTTGAACGCTGCCGTCGCCATCTGGACGCTTTTAAAGCCCAGACTCCGGTCGACGTCATTGAAGGCGATATTCGCAATATTACTATCGAAAACGCCTCGATGGTGGTGCTTAACTTTACGCTGCAATTCCTCGAGCCTGACGACCGCCAGCTGCTGCTGAATAAAATCTGGCAGGGCCTGAAGCCGGGCGGCGCGCTGGTGCTGTCGGAAAAATTCAGTTTTGAAGACGCGGAAGTAGGCGAGCTGCTGTTTAACATGCATCACGACTTTAAACGTGCCAACGGCTACAGCGAGCTGGAAATCAGCCAGAAGCGCAGTATGCTGGAAAACGTTATGCTCACCGACTCGGTGGAAACCCATAAAAAACGACTTAAACAAGCGGGCTTTGAACACGCCGAACTTTGGTTCCAGTGCTTTAACTTTGGCTCTCTGGTCGCCGTCAAATCCGGAGAAGCAGCATGATTGATTTTGGTAATTTTTATCAGCTTATCGCCAAAAACCATCTGGCACCGTGGCTGGAAACGCTGCCGGCTCAGATAGCCAGCTGGCAGCGCGAGTCCCTGCACGGCCAGTTCAAACACTGGTACAACACGGTTAACTACCTGCCGGAAATGACCCCGCACCGTCTTGACCTGCTGCATAGCGTGACCGCCGAAGCGGCTGCGCCCCTGAGCGAAGGGCAAAAACTCGGCATTGAAAAACTGCTGCGTAACCTGATGCCGTGGCGTAAAGGCCCGTACTCCCTGTACGGCGTGGATATCGACACGGAATGGCGCTCTGACCTGAAATGGGACCGCGTGCTGCCGCACATCTCCCCGCTGGCGGGCAGAACCATTCTCGACGTAGGCTGCGGCAGCGGCTATCACCTGTGGCGCATGATAGGTGCGGGCGCACACCTGGCGGTCGGTATCGATCCTATGCAGTTGTTTATCTGCCAGTTTGAAGCGGTGCGTAAGCTGTTGGGTAACGATCAGCGCGCCCACGTTCTGCCGCTCGGCATTGAGCAGCTTCCCGAGCTGAACGCTTTTGATACCGTGTTTTCCATGGGCGTGCTTTATCACCGCCGTTCCCCGCTGGATCACCTCTGGCAGTTGAAAAACCAGCTGGTCAAAGAGGGGGAACTGGTGCTGGAAACCTTAGTGGTTGAAGGCGATGAGAATACCGTGCTGGTGCCGGGCGAGCGTTATGCCCAGATGCGTAACGTTTATTATATTCCGTCCGCTCTGGCGCTGAAAAACTGGCTTGAGAAATGCGGTTTTGTTGACGTGAAAATTGTTGACCACAGCCTGACTACCCAGGAAGAGCAGCGCCGTACCTCGTGGATGATAACCGAGTCATTGGGCGACTTCCTCGACCCGAACGACAGCGGTAAAACTATCGAAGGTTATCCTGCCCCACTGCGCGCCGTGCTGGTGGCTCGTAAGCCATAACAGGCTAATAAAAAAACCGGCGCTTAACGCCGGTTTTTTTATCTTCTCTAAAGTTTAGCGGTAAACCTGAGCCGTTCCGCTCCACAGGCTGGAGTCACCCGGCGTACCCAACCCTACGATTTGAATTTTACTTCCGCCAATTTTCTGAGCTTTTTCTCTCAGCTGGTTGATGGCATCGTCGGTGCTTCCCGGCACGCCGCTGACTGAAACCACGCCGATGCGATCCTGGTTTACGGAACCGCTATTGATGAGTTCAGGCAACGGCGCGGCAAAAGCGGCGGAGGCGAAAACGGAAGACAGAGCCAGAATCACAGTTGCTGTTAATTTTTTCATTTTTAAATCCCTCTAACGTTGATAGTTGTCGGAGAGGATTATTCACAATTGAGCGTTTTGGAACGTAAGTTGCTGGAAAACGAAGTTAAACAATGTGTGGAGAAAGTGATGGAAAGGTTACATAACGCTTCACCCGTTACAAAATAAAAAAAGCCCCGCGCAATCCGCCGGGGCCTGGTACGAGCAAGCATCATATTGGGCGACATGATGCGCGGTAGAAACCTTTTGCTCAGCGCGGCGCGTTTGCCGCCAGAGCGTTTTTCATCGCCGCTACTACATCTGCATCCACGCAGTAGCGATTAAACTCATCGGCCTCGGCGTCGGCGCTCATAGAAACGCCCGCTTTACGGTAACGCATCGGGGAAGGAACCGAGCGCCCTGCCGAGCTGTGAAGCTCTTCAACCCCGTTTTCAACGAACTTGTTCAGGTTGCTGAGACGCACGCCAGCACCGGCCATGATAATTGGAGCACGGGAATGCTGTTTTAGTTCCCGAAGAAGCGAGATTCCCGTTTCGGCGGTTTGCTGCTGCCCGGAAGTCAGTATTCTTGCCACGCCCAAATCGGCCAGTTGCTCCAGCGCCAGCAGCGGGTGATGACACATATCGAAAGCACGATGGAAAGTGACCGCCATTCCCTCTGCGGCCTGCATAACCTGCTCCATGCGCGGTAAATCAATGTTGCCGTCTTCATCCAGCATACCAATCACCAGCCCCGGGAAGCCCAGGTCGCGCACAAAGGCGATGTCTTCCAGCATGGTGGCAAATTCGCCGTCGGTATAACAAAAGTCCCCGCCGCGCGGGCGAATAATTGGGTGCACGGGAATCGAAACTTTTCGCCTCACCTCGCGCAGTAGACCAGCAGAAGGAGTAAGGCCTCCCTCTTTGGGCGCCGAGCAGAGTTCAATTCTGTCCGCTCCGGCCTGTTCTGCAGTCACCGCACAATCTATTCCATAACAACATATTTCAAGCAAAGCCATTGATTACTCCTTAAAATCCTGCAGCTTGCCGGTTGTGTACCTGACCAGGAATGATAATCTGAAAACAGGTTCACAAAAAGGTAGCGTACTATGGCATTCAATTTTGATGAATGGATCGACAGGCGTCACAGCGACAGTTCGAAATGGAATAAATTTTCTGAGAATGTGCTGCCTATGTGGGTCGCAGATATGGATTTTCGCTCGCCCCCTTGTATCCTTGAAGCGCTCCGCACGCGGGTTGAGCACGGCGTGTTTGGCTACGGCGGTCACCCGCATGAACTTGCCGAAGTTGTGACCCAAAGAGTTGCAAATCTCTACCAATGGCAGGTCAAACCGGAATGGCTGGTTTTCCTGCCGGGCGTGGTAACCGGCCTCAATTTATGCGTTCGCGCTTTCACCTCAGCAGCCGAATCAACAATTGCCCCCACGCCGATCTACCCGCCGTTTCGTCACTCTTCCGCTTACGCTCAACGCCGGCAGCTTAATGCCCCGCTCAGGCTGAAAGAAAAACGCTGGATTGTCGACTTTGATGCATCAGAAGCCAGGATGACGGGCGGCGAGAAATTACTGATGCTTTGCAACCCCCAAAACCCCGGCGGCACGGTTTACCGGCGCGAAGAGCTGAAACAGCAGTTGGCTTTTGCCCAGCGGCACGATCTGGTCGTTTGCTCAGATGAAATCCACTGCGATTTATTGCTGGAGCCCGGCGTACAGCATATTCCGTTTGCGACCTTAAGCGAGGATGCGGCGCAGCGCTCCATCACGCTGATTTCGCCATCTAAGACGTTCAATATTGCCGGGCTTGGCGCATCGGTTGCGGTGATTCCCAACGCCGAACTGCGCCGCAGATTCAGGGCAGAGAGAGCAGGAATGGTGCCGGAAGTTGATGTTCTGGCGCTGACGGCAGCCGCAGCCGCGTGGCAAGAGGGCGAAGCGTGGTTGCAGGAGTTGCGGGCTTATCTGAGAGCGAACCGCGACAAGCTGGCTGACGCCATCAGCGCCATGCCGGGCTTGATAATGCACGCGCCCGAAGCGACCTACCTGGGCTGGGTAGATGCCAGCGGGCTTGCCGTAGATAACCCGGCGCAATTCTTCCTGGACGCCGGGCTGGGCTTTTCTCCCGGCGCTGACTTTGGCGAGCCGCAGTTTGTGCGCATCAACTTCGGCTGTACGTCCGCCCTGCTTGATGAGGCTATCGAGCGCATTCAAAAGGCGACAGCAAACCGCTAGTCGGCCTGCTCGCTGGCCACGATCTGCTCGATGCTCCACGGATGGAATTTGATGGTCACTTTGCCGTCGGTGACCGCAAGTGTTGGGTTCGGCAGCCGCTCGCGCTCGCCTTTTGGCGAACTGGTTTTGACCGAGATCCCCGTTTCACGCAGCCCGGCGTCGGACAGCAAATCCAGCGCCCGCGCGTTAAGCGTTGCAGGCTCGCCCGGCAGCACAATCTCAATATGCTCCCAGCCTTCTTGCGGGTAGCGTTTTTCACCCGGCCACGGCAGCTCAACCACCGTAAAGCGCCAGTGCTCCACGCACACCGGCTGGTCTAATTTGTACAGGCAGATTGGCCTGCCGTTAATGATATTCTCACTCAGCAGCGTGCCGCATTTTTCCAGGCCAGCGCGCCAGCGTTCGGCGGTCGCGTTCTGGTGGCAGCGCAAAGAAATGTGATCGGCCTCAAGGGGTGCGATCTCCAGCCCGAGTCGGGTGGCAAGTTCTGTTAACGCTTTCGTAAAGCGCGGCAGATCTGCCGAAATATCATGCAGTTCATCAACCGCCTGCCAGTTTGCCATGCTGCATTCCTCATCTTTAGAAAGCGCGTAATCTACCGCGTTCCCGGCCGCTAACCAACACCCCAAAAGCGCCGGGAATGCGTGAATGGTTATTCACTGTACCGTCGATAATAATTGCAAAGGCGGCAGGCAAGGCTTTTGCTGACGTCGGGCGGCAAATAACGTTATACTCTCGCCCTGTTTCTTTCCCCATTTAGAGGCGGCCCAGTGCGCGGCGGCCCAGTACAAATTGTAAGGTATCCCGGTGAATATTCAGTCTCTTCTCTCAGAAAAAGTCAGTCAGGCACTGATTGCTGCAGGCGCGCCAGCGGACTGCGAGCCGCAGGTTCGTCAGTCGGCAAAAGTTCAGTTCGGCGACTATCAGGCCAACGGTGTGATGTCCGTCGCTAAAACCCTGGGCATGCCGCCACGACAAGTTGCAGAGAAGGTCATCGCTAACCTCGACCTGACCGGCATTGCCAGCAAAGTTGAGATTGCAGGCCCGGGCTTTATCAACATCTTCCTTGAGCCGGAATTCCTGGCGAAAAGCGTTGACGAAGCGGTTGCTTCCGAGCGCGTTGGCGTTGCTGCGGCTAAGCCACAGACCATCGTCGTGGACTATTCCGCACCGAACGTTGCCAAAGAGATGCACGTCGGCCACATCCGCTCCACCATTATCGGTGACGCAGCGGTGCGTACCCTGGAATTCCTCGGCCATAAAGTTATTCGCGCTAACCACGTCGGCGACTGGGGCACCCAGTTCGGCATGCTGATTGCGTTCCTCGAGAAACAGCAGCAGGAAAACGCAGGCGAAATGGCCCTGGCGGACCTTGAAGAGTTTTACCGTGCCGCCAAGAAGCACTACGACGAAGACGAAGCTTTTGCCGAACGCGCCCGCGCCTACGTGGTAAAACTCCAGGGCGGCGACGAATACTGCCGCGAGATGTGGCGCAAGCTGGTCGATATCACCATGACCCAGAACCAGCAAACCTATAACCGCCTTAACGTTACCCTGACCCGCGACGACGTGATGGGTGAAAGCCTGTACAACCCGATGCTGCCGGGCATTGTTGCCGACCTCAAAGCCAAAGGGCTGGCGGTAGAAAGCGAAGGCGCAACCGTGGTGTTCCTTGACGAGTTCAAGAACAAAGACGGCGACCCGATGGGCGTTATCATCCAGAAGAAAGATGGCGGCTACCTTTACACCACCACCGATATCGCCTGCGCGAAATACCGCTACGAAACCCTGCACGCCGACCGCGTGCTGTATTTCATCGACTCCCGCCAGCACCAGCACCTGATGCAGGCCTGGACCATCGTGCGTAAAGCCGGTTATGTTCCTGAGTCGGTCACGCTGGAACACCAGATGTTCGGCATGATGCTGGGCAAAGACGGCAAGCCGTTCAAAACCCGCTCAGGCGGTACGGTAAAACTGACCGACCTGCTCGATGAAGCGATGGAACGCGCCCGTAGCCTGGTCGCGGAGAAAAACCCGGACATGCCTGCCGACGAGCTGGAAAACCTGGCGAAAGCGGTTGGCATCGGCGCGGTCAAATACGCCGACCTCTCCAAGAGCCGCACCACCGACTACATCTTTGACTGGGACAACATGCTGGCGTTTGAAGGCAACACCGCGCCATATATGCAGTACGCCTATACCCGCGTGCTCTCCGTGTTCCGTAAAGCGGATATCGAAGAGGCCGAGTTGCTGAAAGCCAAAGTGGTGCTTGCCGAAGCGCGCGAAGCGCAGCTGGCTGCACGCCTGTTGCAGTTCGAAGAGACGCTGAACGTGGTGGCACGCGACGGTACGCCGCATGTTATGTGCGCCTATCTTTACGACGTAGCTGGCCTGTTCTCCGGCTTCTACGAGCACTGCCCGATCCTCAGCGCTGCCGACGAAGCAACCCGCAATAGCCGCCTGAAGCTGGCGCTGCTGACGGCGAAAACCCTGAAGCTGGGTCTGGATACCCTGGGTATCGAAACCGTAGAACGTATGTAATCGACCGGCCTGCACTCTGCGGGCCTGGATAAAAAAAGCCCGGTCATTTTGGACCGGGCTTTTTTGTTTTAACGCGTGTAGTTAACAATGACCTGATTACTGCGAACCCGCAGCGGCGGATACATAGAACCGCCTCCCGGCACCTCCCAGACAAAGCGCAGAGGCTCATTGGCATCGGTATTGGTCAGCCCGCGGGTCGTGCCGCTCTGCCCGTCAATAGAAGTACAGTTCGTTTGCGAGCACAGTTTTACCGTCAGCCCGGCGGGCGTCGGGCCATCCAGCACGTAGGTCCAGGCAATCAGCGACATTCTGCCGCTGACCGGCTGCGGCGGAGCCAGGGGCTGCGAAGAGGCGGCCACGCCGCGATGATCCAGCGTTACCCCAACTCCGCTACCCTGCCAGGCACCGTCGCCCAGCGCCAGCGCGCCGAAGGGAATGAACATCATTAAAAATAAAGCGCGCATTATTTCGCTCCAATCGTTGAAGTCATGCGGATATTGCGGTTGTCGGACAGCTCAAGGCTCGACAGCACAACAAGCTGCGGCAGCGTGCGGCGCAGGAAGCGGGCAAGCAGCGGACGCAGCGCGTGGTTCACCAGCAGCACAGGCGGCGCGCCCATCATCTCCTGGCGCTGTAAAGCTTCCTGCGCCTGCTCGAGCAGGCGGTCAGCAAGGCCCGGCTCCAGCCCGCCGCCGCCCTGCAAGGCCTGCAACAGGAGGCGCTCAAGGGAAGCATCGAGGCCAATAACCTGCACTTCGCCGGTGCCAGGGAACCACTGCTGGGTAATAGCGCGGCCGAGCGCCACGCGCACCACGGCGGTCAATTCATGCGGATCGTTTTGGATCGGCGCATGCTCGGCCAGCGTTTCAAGAATGGTGCGCATATCGCGGATTGGCACCTTCTCTTCCAGCAGATTTTGCAGCACCTTATGTAGCGTGGTTAAGGTCACCACCGCCGGAATAAGATCTTCGGTAAGCTTCGGCATTTCCTGCGTCACGCGGTCCAGCAGCTGCTGCGCTTCCTGGCGGCCAAACAGCTCGGGAGCAAATTGCCCAATCAGGTGATTAAGGTGCGTTGCCACCACGGTACTGGCTTCCACCACGGTGAAGCCCTGAATCTGCGCCTGCTCTTTCAGCGCGCTTTCAATCCAGATAGCCGCAAGGCCAAAGGCCGGATCGATGGTTGCCTCACCCGGCAATGTGCCCGCTGCGGTGCCGGGGTTAATCGCCAGCCAGCGGCCAGGGTAAGCGTCACCGCTGCCAATTTCAACGCCCTTCATCAGGATGCGATAACGCGCAGGAGGAAGGTCCATATTGTCGCGAATGTGTACCACAGGCGGCAGGAAGCCCATCTCCTGAGCGAATTTTTTACGAATACTACGGATGCGGCCCAGCAATTCACCGTCCTGCTGGAAATCCACCATCGGGATCAGGCGGTAGCCCACTTCCATACCCAGCGGATCTTCGAGCTGAACGTCATTCCATGTTGCCTCAACCGCCTGAGTATTTTCAGGTAATTTCACCGGCTGAGGCACGGCTGGCGCTTCCATCTGGCGGCCACGCATCCACCAGGCAAGTCCCAGCAGCGCTGCGGTAAACAGCAGGAAGACAAAGTTTGGCATTCCCGGCACCATGCCGAGCAGGCCGAGTACGCCAGCCGAAAGCAGCATAACGCGCGGGTTGTTGAACAGCTGGGTGACCATCTGCTCGCCAACGTCCTGGTCGGTGGCTACGCGAGTAACGATAACGCCCGCGGCGGTAGAGATAACCAGCGCGGGGATCTGGGCAACCAGGCCGTCGCCGATGGTCAACAGCGTATAGCTCTGCGCCGCCGCTCCCATCGCCATATCGTGCTGGATAACGCCGACCATCAGGCCGCCCACCACGTTGATAACCATAATAATGAGACCGGCAACGGCGTCGCCGCGCACGAATTTACTCGCACCGTCCATCGAGCCGTAGAAGTCGGCTTCCTGAGTCACTTCCGAACGGCGTTTTTTAGCTTCCTCTTCGCCAATAATCCCGGCATTCAGGTCGGCGTCGATAGCCATCTGCTTGCCCGGCATCCCGTCCAGCACAAAACGCGCACCCACTTCGGCGATACGTCCGGCACCTTTGGTAATAACCATAAAGTTGATGATAACCAGGATGATAAACACCACGATCCCGATGGCAAAGTTACCGCCAACCAGGAAGTGGCCAAACGCTTCAACCACCTTCCCCGCCGCCGCCGCGCCGGTGTGGCCGTCAAGCAGGATAATACGGGTGGAGGCGACGTTCAGCGCCAGGCGCAGCAAGGTGGTGAACAGCAAAATGGTAGGGAACGCGGCGAAGTCCAGCGTGCGCTGGGTGAACATCGCCACCAGCAGCACCATTATCGACAGCGCAATGTTAAAGGTGAACAGCAGATCGAGGACAAACGGCGGCAGCGGCAGCACCATCATCGACAGAATCAGCAGGATCAGTACCGGCCCGGCAAGGATCTGCCATTGCCCAGATTTCATGTTGCCCGGCAGGCGCAACATCGCAGCCAGATTAGCCATCGGAGTCCTTCTCGTTTGCAAAGTCCAGCGCCTCAGGCACCGGCAGATTTTCAGGTTTCTTCGGAATTAGACCGCCCGCCACGCGCCAGCGCCTGAGCTGCCAGACCCAGGCCAGCACTTCCGCCACGGCAGAGTAAAGCTGGCCGGGGATCTGCTGGCCAATTTCGGCGTGGCGGTAAAGCGCACGGGCCAGAGGAGGCGCTTCCAGAGTCGGAATGCGGTTTTCATTACCAATTTCTCTAATGCGCAGCGCTATCAGTCCGGCTCCTTTGGCCAGCACCTTCGGCGCGCTCATTTTGTTTTCGTCGTACTGCAAGGCCACCGCATAGTGGGTCGGGTTGGTGACGATAACGTCGGCCTTCGGCACGTCCGCCATCATGCGGCGACGCGCAATCGCTCGCTGCTGCTGACGAATACGCCCTTTAATATGCGGGTCGCCTTCGTTCTGCTTATATTCGTCACGAATATCCTGACGGGTCATACGCAGCTTTTTAATATGGCTGTAGATCTGGAAGAAGACGTCAAACCCGACCATCGGGATCAGCCCCAGAATCACCAGCAGGGCGCACAGCGCGACCATGTTCAGCGCATTAGCAAGCGCCGTCACCGGGGACTCGCTCATCAAACGCATCATCGCCGGCCAGTTATGCCACAAATACCAGGCGGCCACGCAGCCCACCAAAATGGCTTTCAGCAGCGCCTTGAGCAGCTCGGCTGCGGTCTGCATCGAGAACATGCGCTTTAGCCCGGCAATCGGGTTCAGCTTGCCGAGATTGAATTTGATTGATTTACCGCTGAAATTCACGCCGCCGAGCAGCATCGGCGCGGCAATCGCCACAATCACCAGCCCGGAAATCAGCGGCAGCAACGCCATCACCGCCAGTTTTATCAGGTGGCTAATCTGGTTCACTATCAGGCTGGGATCGTTAATGATTTTATGATCAAAGTGCAGGCCGTCGGACAGCATCGCGCCCAGCATGCGCCCCAGCGACGCGCCGCCCATCCAGATAATGCACAAGCCCACCAGCAACATCAGCAGTGAGGTCAATTCTCGGGAACGCGGGATCTGCCCCTCTTCACGCGCCTTTTCTAGTCGGTGGGCCGTGGGGGCTTCTGTTTTTTCCTGATCGCTATCTTCAGACACCGCAACAATCCCGTGGCCGCAATTTCAAGGACAGCATGCCAGAGCACGGTTGGGCTAATAGAGGAATTACAAACGTTTTTGTACGTTTATTTTGACGTTAAGAAACCGCCTCCCCCGCGCACGCGGGAAAGGCGGTGGTGTCGATTAGAAGCCTAAGCTGTCCAGCAAATCATCGACCTGGTCCTGGCTTGCCACCACGCCTGCGGCGCTGGCGTCAAGCTGAGGACCGTTAAGCAGGCCTTCGTTCACGCGTTTGGCGCGCGCGTCCGGCTCCGGCATGTTCTCCAGCAGCACCATCAATAGCTGGCGCTCAATCTCCTGGATAACATCCATCATGCGCTTAATAACCTGACCGGTAAGGTCCTGGAAATCCTGCGCCATCATGATTTCCAGCAGTTGGGCGTTGGTGAAGCTGGTGTGTCCCGGCACTTCCGACAGATAGCTGCGAGTATCGGTTACCAGCTCACGGGCATCTTTCAGCTCGATTGGGTTTTCAAACCATGAATCCCAGCGGCCGCTCAGCGCCTTTGCTTCACTCTCCATCTGGTTCTGGTGAGGCTGAGACAGCTCCACGCAGTTCAGGGCGCGCTCTGCGGCCTGGGCGGTCATTTGCACCACATAGTCCAGACGGTCACGGGCATCAGGGATAGCTTCTGCTGCTTCGGCAATCGCCTGATCCAGGCCCAATTCACGCAGGCTGTCGCGCAGCATACGAGTCAGACTGCCGATACGAGCAATAATATCGGTCGGTGAATGCTCGTGTATCTCTGTTGCCGGGTTTGTTGATGAGTGCATTTGCGCCTCCTTACATGCCGAGCTTTTCGAAAATTTTGCCCAGTTTCTCTTCCAGGGTTGCCGCGGTAAATGGCTTAACTACGTAACCACTCGCCCCGGCCTGTGCTGCCGCAATGATGTTCTCTTTCTTGGCTTCCGCCGTGACCATCAGAACCGGCAGAGCTGACATCGCCCCGTCGGCGCGAATGGTTTTCAGCAGTTCCAGGCCGTCCATGTTCGGCATGTTCCAGTCAGAAATAACAAACCCAAAGCCGCCAGCCTGGAGTTTGTTCAGCGCATCTACGCCGTCTTCGGCTTCTTCAACGTTGTTAAAACCCAGCTCTTTAAGCAGGTTACGCACGATGCGGCGCATAGTTGAAAAGTCGTCTACGACCAGAAACTTAAGTTCTTTGTCCGCCATAAAATCCGGGCTCCTTCAGTTAAATACGTATTGCCTGTCCGGCACTAATTTTCGCCAGCATTTGCTGGCTAACCTGGCTTAAATCGACCACTTCGCTGACGCCACCGGAATTGATGGCCTCACGCGGCATGCCGAACACCACACAACTTGCTTCGTTTTGGGCGATGGTCCACGCCCCTGCCTGATGCATCGCCAGCATCCCGGCGGCACCGTCATTACCCATCCCGGTGAGGATAACGCCGACGGCATTACGCCCCGCGTACTTCGCCACCGAATGGAACAGCACATCCACTGCCGGGCGGTGCCGGTTCACTGGTGGGCCGTCATGTAATTTGATTTGATAGTTCGCACCGCTTCGCGACAGCTCCATGTGCTTATCACCCGGCGCAATATAGGCATGCCCCGGCAGCACACGTTCGCCGTCTTCTGCCTCTTTCACGCTAATCTGACACAGCTTATTCAGGCGCTCGGCGAATGAGCGAGTAAAGCCGGGCGGCATATGCTGGGTTATCAGCAGCGCCGGGCTTGAAAGCGGCAGCGGCTGTAGCACATGGCGAATCGCCTCGGTGCCGCCGGTGGAGGCCCCAATGGCAATCAGCTTCTCCGAGCTCAGCAGCGGGCCCGCTTTCAGGGTAGCCGGAGCCGCCGCTGGCGCACGTGCGGCCAGTTTTGCTCTTGCCGCCGTACGCACCTTCTCGGCTATCATTTCGCTGTAGGCCAGCATGCCTTCGCGGATGCCCAGCTGCGGCTTGGTGACGAAATCAATGGCGCCCAGTTCCAGCGCGCGCAGCGTCACCTCCGACCCTTTTCCGGTCAGCGAGGAAACCATCACTACCGGCATCGGCCGCAGGCGCATCAGTTTTTCGAGGAAGTCGAGGCCGTCCATGCGCGGCATTTCGACATCCAGCGTTAATACGTCCGGATTGAACTTCTTAATCAGATCGCGGGCCACCAGAGGATCCGGCGCGGTCGCCACCATTTCCATATCGCTATGACTGTTGATAATTTCCGTCATTATCTGCCGCATTAGCGCAGAGTCATCGACCGATAAGACACGTATTTTCGTCATGTTCTTTCCTTACTCAGCCCGTAAACCGTCTGGCCACGCAGCCAGAAGTCGCGGCTGAGGTTACTGAAGTTCTCCGAATGCCCGGCAAACAGTAATCCTCCGGGTTTCAGCAGCGGGACGAAGCGCTGCAAAATGGCCTGCTGCGTGGGTTTGTCAAAATAGATCATCACATTTCGACAAAAGATCGCGTCAAACGGCCCCGGCACCGGCGCCTGCTTATCGAGCAGGTTGATCGGCGCAAAATCAATGTGGTTTGCCAGTTCGCTGCGCACCCGCACCAGCCCATCGTGCGGCCCGGTTCCGCGCATGAAATAGCGCTGCATCTGTACCGGGGAAAGCGTTTTAAGCTCCTCCTGGCGGTAGACTCCGCTCCGGGCTTTTTCCAGCACCTGAGTGTCGATGTCGCTGGCAAACACCTTCCAGCGTCCGGCACCCGAACCTAAAACATCCGCAAGGGTAATGGCGATGGAGTAAGGTTCCTCCCCGGTGGATGCCGCCGCGCTCCAGACTTTGTATTCGCCGGAGTGCTTGCGTGCGTGCTCCGCCAGAATCGGGAAATGGTGCCCTTCCCGGAAAAAAGCGGTCAGGTTAGTGGTCAGCGAGTTGATAAACGCCTGCCACTCGGCGCTGCTGGAGTTAGCCTCCAGCATGCCTAAATAACGTCCAAAATCATCCAGCCCCAGCAGACGCAGGCGGCGTACCAGACGGTTATAAACCATGTCCCGTTTATGGTCGGCCAGCACAATTCCCGCGCGCTGATAGATTAACTGGCATATCCGACGAAAATGCGTGTCGGATAGCGGCAGACGCTGTGTCATCTGTAACATTAATGACTGTTGCCCAAGGGGCGTTGGTGATGTCATAGCGCCTTCTTAATTACGATCACGATGTAACCAGCACTCCGGAAGGAACAAATTCACCGCTGGAATGCGGCGGTTCGCTGCCGTTTAACTTAAACACGGCGACCACTCCGGAGAGATATTCGGCCTGACTTGCCAGCGCATCGGTGGCACCGGCGGCTTCTTCCACCAGCGCGGCGTTTTGCTGAGTCACCTGATCCATCTGGCTGACGGCCTGGGCGACCTGCTCGATTCCGCGACGCTGCTCGTCAGAAGCGGAGGCAATCTCACCCATAATGTCGTTAACCTGGGTTACCGAGCGAACAATCTCGGCCATGGTCGTGGCGGCGGTATCTACCAGCCTGGAACCCTGCTGTACCCGGTCAACGGACTCTTCGATTAATACTTTTATCTCTTTTGCCGCCTGCGCGCTGCGGCTGGCAAGATTGCGAACCTCGCCCGCTACCACCGCAAAACCTCGCCCCTGCTCACCGGCACGGGCAGCTTCCACCGCCGCGTTAAGCGCCAGGATATTGGTCTGGAAGGCAATGCCGTCGATAACGCTGGTGATATCGCTAATTTTTTGCGAGCTACCGGCGATGTCACGCATGGTATTGGCAACATTTGCAGCCTGCTGCCCGCCCTGCTTAGCGGTATCTGCCGCGCTGCGTGAGAGCTGTGACGCCTGGCGCGCGTTATCCGCGTTCTGGCCCACGGTTGCGGTCAACTGCTCCATGCTGGCAGCGGTTTCGGCCAGCGAGGCCGCCTGCTGCTCGGTACGGGCTGAGAGGTCGTTATTCCCTGCGGCAATCTCCTCAATACCGGAGTGCATGGCGCTGGTACCGCCGCGAACCTGGCTTACCGTCTCTTTTAATGAGGACTGCATATTTTTCAGGCTGGCAAAGATTTCAGAGATCTCGTTGCGGCCATAGACCGCAATCGGCTTCGCCAGATCCCCCGCGGCAATGCTCTCAAAGTGGCTGCGTACAATCGCCAGCGGCTGAACAATCATCTTGCGGGACCAGGCCAGGGAGCCAAGCATCAGCACCACAGCAATAATCGTGACCGTAAAGAAAATGACCGCCGAGATATGGTAATTTTTCTGGCTGTCGCCGCTGGCGGTAGCCACAATCTGATTAATACTCTGCTGCCAGGCGTTGAAGTTAGCGTCAAAAACGTCCTGCGATTTCTGCACCGGGGCGCTCATAAAGTCGGAGAGCTGGTTGTTTTCAAGCCAGGTCGACTGATGCTGTAAATCGTCACGGAAAGCGCTATAGCTCTGCTTAGTGGAGGCCATCATCTGCTCGCCCTCGCCGCTTTTATGCGGGGTCTCGAGGAACTGATTAAACAGCAGATCCGCCTGGGTCAGGCTGCCGCGGGCATTAGCCATCAGGCGCTTGATATCTTCCACCGGATAGCTCAGAGCCGTCAGCGTTCCGGCGCGGTTTAAAGCATTGCTGGCGGCCAGCAGCGCCGCGCGGCTTTGGGTTAACGTATCGCGCTGCTGATTACTGACCTCGACCATTTTAAGGTTCTGAAAATCATCACGAAAAGCCCAGAAAGACAAACCATTACTGCCAATCTGCAGCACGCCGCAGATAATCACAATCAGGAAAAGAGTGGTCGAGACTCGGATACGGTTTAACATCAAAGCTTCCCTCTACCGGCCAGCAGGCCGGTATTCATCTAATCAGAAAGTTTCCCAGTTATCGTCATCACCGGCCCTGGCCGGAGTACGCGGGGTGTGAACCACGGGGCCTGGCGTTACCGCCGCCGCCGCAGGCTTTTTACTACCCGCATTCCCTTGCAAACGGAACGTCGCAACCGACTGAGTCAGGCGGCTGGCCTGCTCCTCCAGCGCGGCGGCCGCAGCAGCAGACTCTTCCACCAGCGAGGCGTTCTGCTGCGTCACTTTGTCCATCTCCGACACCGCCAGCGCGACCTGGTCTATACCACGGCTTTGCTCATCGGATGCAGAGGCTATTTCACCCATGATGTCGGTGACCCGCGTGACCGCGTTCACGATGTCACTCATGGTTTCCCCCGCGCTTTCAACCAGCACCGAGCCGGTATCCACGCGCGAAACGGAATCTTCAATCAGGGACTTAATCTCTTTTGCCGCCTGGGCGCTGCGGCTTGCCAGGTTACGCACTTCGCCTGCTACCACGGCAAAGCCGCGCCCCTGCTCTCCGGCGCGTGCGGCCTCAACGGCGGCGTTCAGCGCGAGAATGTTTGTCTGGAAGGCAATACCGTCGATCACGCTAATAATGTCGGCGATTTTCTTTGAAGAACCGGCGATGTCGTGCATAGTCTTGACCACGCCATCTACCACTTTTCCGCCGCGCTGGGCGGTTTCGGAAGCGTTAAGCGCCAGTTGAGAAGCCTGACGAGCGTTTTCGGCGTTCTGTTTAACCGTGGCGGTCAACTGCTCCATGCTGGCGGCAGTTTCTTCAAGAGAGGCAGCCTGCTGTTCGGTACGGGAAGAGAGATCGTTGTTGCCAGCTGCAATTTCGCTGGTGCCGCTATAAATAGCGTCCGACCCTTCGCGCACCCGGCTCACGGTGTTAATTAATTCCCGCTGCATATGCTGGACGCTGGACGCGAGCTGGCTCAGCTCGTTTTTACCGACCACGGCAATGTTTTCCGTCAGGTTGCCGGAAGCAATCTCGCGGATATGGTTAATCACCACATTCAGCGGCCTGAGTAACACATGGCGCATCCCGAACCAAACCAGCAGGATAACCGCAGCCAGGGCTAAGGCCAGAACACCAAGCTGCCAGATGGCAAAGGTGTACCCGGCGCGGCTGTCCACATAAGAGGCTTCATACATCCGGTCGTTGAGCGCCAGATAGCCGTCATACGCTTTCTCCAGCGCATTCTGCATCCCCTGGGTGGACTGGCCGAAATAGGCGTCCATATTGCCGCTTTCGAGATAGCCAATTAATTCCGCCAGCGCCTGGTGATAGGCCAGGTAATCGCCGTCAATATCTTTGACGACGGCGTTCATTTCGTCGGAAATCGGCGCAACTTGTTTAAAGTTGTTGTAGTGCTGCTCGGCGTTCAGCAAAGATTTTTTGGCGTTGTTCAGCAGATCCGTTTTCGCCGCGCTTTGGCTATTCGTCGGGTCCATCATCATACGTGCGGCGGAGCGGCTAAGGTTGATGCGCGTATGCAGCATCAGGACCCACGCCTGATTTAACTCGGCCTGCTGAACCCGTAATTCGCGGGAAACTTTAAAGTTGTCATTATTGTTTTTTAAGGAATTAAAGAACATACCACCGGAAATGATTTGCAGCAGCGCGAACACCACAAGCACCATCATCAGCATGGTGACCACGCGAATACGGTTTAACATACGACGCCCTTTTAACGACTTGTTCCCGAGGTTATCGGCACGTACCGCGGGAACTTTACGTTAAGTCACAGGGAAATTGGACGATTGGGCGCGCTAGTAGGTCACGGTGATGGTCACCGTATCGGCGTAATCATCGGGGATGTAGTTAGTGCTTGGGATGGTGACATAGACCGGGTACTGCTGCGCGACGCCCGTGCCCGTGCTGGACCGATTGTTCAAGGCCGTATTCCCCCAGACGGCGCCCGATGTCCCCGAAGCCTGCCTTAGCTGGTAAGGCACCTGATCGGTGTTCGCCCCTGTCCCTTTTAGTACCCCGGTGCCCCCCGTGTTGTTATTCGAAGGGGAAAGCCCAATCGTATAGGTCGTGCCATTGGTACAGGCAACGCCGATGGTGTTGCTCGAAGCCAGATTGCTTTGCATTGCGGCGACTGCCCCGAAGCTCACGTTATTGGCATAGCTGATATTGCACTGCTTGCTGACGGCCGCTATCACATTAAAGGGAAAGTTTGTTGCGACAGATGTCCCACAGCCAGCGGGAGGGGCCAGCAGACCGGTATTAAGCGTGACCGTCGCCATTCCGCTGGTGTAAATGTCCTGATAGCTCCCCGGTGCAGCTGAAGTTTGCGGAAGCGTCATTTGCCCGTAGACCGTCAGGCTTCCGGTGACGGGCGTCAGGTTAAGCAAATTGAGCTGCACCATCGGGAAGGTCGTCCCCGTCTGAAACTGGCTGCCCCACGCCCCTCCACTGACGGTTCCCTGGTAAAGCTCATAGCTCAGCGTACTGGCAGGCGGCCCGGCAAAAGACATTTTATGGTTCCCCACCCCGGCACCATCAATGTTAAAACAGAGCGTCACCCCGGCCAGCAGGTCGCCCAATTGCTTGGAACAGCTGTAATCAAACGTCATCGAGGTATTGGGCGTAGCCGTCGCCAGCGGATTGATGGTGCCAAAGTTTACCGTCTGCACATTGCTCACCGAACACACCACCGCGTGGCTAATTCCCGGGGACAGCAAGAGCACCGCCAGCAGCAAAAGTTGTTTTAATCTCATGCGGGAAACTCCTGTATCAAAAGGCCACGGATTCGCTAGCGGCACACTATCGGCCCGATATTCGGTACGCTTTTCTGGTTTTCGGGGTAATCAAATTCGGCGATACAAATGCCGCTGTCAGTGGTCACTCTGAGCTGATTGCGCAGTTCAAGGGCATCAAAGTAGGCCTGACCATCAAAGCCCACCACCGTGTCCTGCCCGGCTCCCGCCATCGATCTGACGGGGCTACCTTCTCCGATGGCGTTGCCTTTAGCATCGACAAGGATCACCAGCGCGGCACGCACCGGCTTAATATCAAAACTAACCAGCGTGCCGGAGCGGTCGGCAGGCGTGGCGTTGAGATTAACATTACGAATACGCATGCTGGCGGGCAGGTTCATGGGGTCGATGCTGATCAGGTTGTTTTGATAACTGTTCAGCGGCGTCACCAGCATCAGTCCGTTACCGTCGCTGTTTCCCACAAGGTTATTCTGCAATTTGACCGGTACATTCGGGATCCCATCGGTAGAGACAACGGCAAACCCGTTATTGATCTCCCGCGCGGCGAAGATGCCGCCGCCCATCATCACAACAGATCCCGTCGCCCCCGCGTAGCCGTAGTTATTATCAGGAATACTGCGGTAGCCGGTATAAACACGGCCATTGCGCCCCAGGTAGCCGACCTCACCCTGCCCGCTTTGCTGCGAGCTCTGCTGGCTGGCGGCCAGATTCCAGCCTACGCCGCCTTCAGATGGCGGAGTCTGGCTGGCGTTGAGCTGATACCCCATCTTGTCGCCGGTGCGCTGAACGGTGGCCCCGGCGGTCAGGTTATTACGGGTACTGACGGTCACCATCAGGTAAACGCTGCGGTCGCGGCCGTCGTCAATGTTCTGGTTAAAGCTGGCGCTGAGGGAGACGTTATCGGTAATGGATTTGAACCAGGTGGCGTTGGCGTAGCGTATGGCGCTTTGTTCCGGGTAACGAAACTGCAGGTAGCTCATGCTGAGATTGCCCCCAACGCCGAAGTTATACCCTACCACCGCGCTGCCGCTAAACGCTGAGGGGGCTGAGCCATAACGCGTGGCAACATCGCGGTAATCTCCGGAGGTTGCCGTGGCGCTGGAGCTAAAGCTGAAGCGGCCGTCGGACCAGCGGTAACCCAGCCCATATAAATAGCCGTTCGCTCCGGAGTCCGAGCTGGCGGCCAGCGCGGTTGAAATTGTTCCCGACTGGCTTGCCGGGATCCAGTCGCTGCTCAGCCCGCCGTTAATCAGGCTATCGCTGGTTTCAAAATGCCCCCCGGCGGTCAGAGTGTTGCTGAAACCTCGCCGCCAGGTCCCGCTGATTGCGGGTTCGCTGGCATAATCAAATGAGGAGTAACCGTAATTTTTCCGCACCACGCCCAGCTCCAGAGACCAGTCCGTCAGCCCTTCCCGGAGCAGAAGCTGATCGTTATAAAAGGAGAAGCTCTGCACGCTGGTTCTGCCGAGCGCATCCGTCATCATTACCTGGGCGTTACCCGCCCCGGTAATATTCGGCAGCGTATTAATCTGGAAACTGCCCGCAGGCACGTTGCCGTTGTAATACTTGACCCCGTTAACGTATAGCTCAACGTCCGACGGCAGGGTTGCTGAACCCAGAAACGAAGGCAGCGGCGTGGTGGGCATATAGGGGTTGAGACCAAAATCGGTACCAATTTTTATCCCGGCGATACGGGTCTGGCGCGACCATGAGAGCGAACTGGTTAGCGTGTCCCCCAGGGTAACCGCCAGCATTTTATCGGCAAAGGAAGTGCGCCAGCTGGTATCCAGGCGGCTAAATGACTGGTTATCATTTTGCTCCGTAGAATAACGTGTCAACTGGGTGGAACTCAGCACGCCCGCCGCATTGAACGCGCGGAACTCGCTGAAGGTGTTAACGTTACTTTCTTTTCCCGTATCGGCGTAAATATCATAATTCAACAACGCGCCGTAGGCGTTTGACACCCTGGGGGCGGAGACATCCGACGAGTTAAGCTGGGTGGTTTTCAGGTCTAACAGGCTCAGCGGCGCGGTCAACGCCAGCGTTTGCTGCCCCACGTTATAGTCGATCGTTATTTGAGCGATGTCATTCAGATAATACGGCGGTTGAGCTTTTTCCGGCGGGCGAAAACCCAGCTGCCGCAGAGCCAAAGCGGTACCGTATAATTTTCCATCAGCGTAGCCAAGATGAACCAGACCCACGGGATTTCCATTCACCGTCGTGTCGAGATATAAATCAATGCCTACAGGCTGTGCTGTATTATTAGTGGCCGCATTCTGAGGTAGGTCATTATGGGTATTTTGTGCTGCCGCCATGCCGGAAATAACCAAACCATTAAGCAATAAAATTTTTACCAGAGAATATGGCCAGTCATAAATTTTGTTCTGTTTGTTGACCATTGATAGTGACTTCAACTTTCCCGCTATGGTAAGCATCATTAGCAGACGATGATATTATCCACCGCATACTCGAATCTGGAAGGACATAACCCAGCAGACCAGAAGTAATAACTTTTCGTACGCCATTAGGTTGAATAAACGTCATTGCCGACAGCTGAGCATGGCTGTTTCCCTGATTACTCACTTCAACAAACGCTTTGCCATCTATATTGATTAATTTCCAGTTTAACTTTGCCGAGGCTTCCGCCTGCCCGGCAGGCTGCAAAAACACCGGAACGGAATAGCGCATCACAAACTGAATTTTATTTCTCTGAAGCTTTGGCGGTGGAAGTTCATCGATAAACAAGCGATAAGCCTGCTCAACCTGATTAGTTGCAGGACCCGTGCGAATCACCCGAATAAGCTGACGCTGCCCGGCAGGCAGCGTCACGATAGGCGGGCTGATGACCAGCCCCTGAGAAGCCGAAAGTTTGTCGGCATAGCTGCTCTGCTGCCAGCTAAATACGCGTACCTGCGCGTTAAGCGGCGCGTCACCTTCATTGCTGAGCCAAATGCCATCTGCGTTTTGCGTGGCATGCAGCATCAGATTAACCGGGGAGATTTGCAGCCCTCCGGCTAACGCATTCCCTCCTGCGGCCAGCCCCAGCATCAGGCATACGCAGGCGCAACGTCGTCCACCAAATTTCAATTTCATCCGCTGTCCTGAAATCAGTAGTTAACGTTGACGGTGACCGTGTCCGCATAGCTGTCTGGCGTAAAGTTAGCGCTCGCCGCCGTCGCATAGACGGTATAAGTTTGCGCGGCTCCCGACCCCGTACCGGCTACGCCGTTACCGACGACGGTAGTGGTGGCGGTATTCCCCCAAACGGGCCCGGTAGCGGATGTCTGGTTCAGTTGATAAGGGACTTTATCGGTGTTGGTGGCCGAGTTTGCCACGGATGACATTGCACCTGAACCGGTGGTCGTTCCTCCGTTTGCCGCCGAAGGGGCCAGACCGATAAAATAAGGGGTTGTCTTTGAACAGTTAACGGTAAAAGTATTGCTTTGCGAGGTGTTTACTGCACTGGCATTTACCGTCCCTAAGTTAATATTCGAGCCGCTACCGGCGGTAACCGCGCAGGACTTCTGAATAGTAATCAGTACCTGGAACGTGCCGTTTGCCACCGCTGAATTAGCCGATGGAATAATCGCAAACGCAGTACAAGAAAGAATTAAGCGTGCAGCTGTAGCTGAATTCATATCCTTACCCTTATTCAAAATGACTCAATAATGCTTCGTGGATACGCAGCGAAGCGGCACAGGACGATTTAACGCCAGCCGGTATTGCACTTTAATACCGGCAGCTGACTCCATTAACTTATGGTTAATATAATTCGCCCTGAAGTCGCATACATTTTCCATCAAATACCGTTATCTCTCCCTGCCCCAATAATATTGGGACTCTCTTCACCTGATTGTACATTTTACAACCAGGCGCAACGGCTTATGTTCGCGACATTCATAGACGAACTGGTAAGAAAAAAATCAGTACGTTACGCCATCACTTAGTTGAAATTTAGTTTAGAGATCGCGAAATAACCAGACCGCGCAGTCAAATTCAGTAAAACAGTGTATTGACGAGTTATCTTCATTAAAAACAATGAATTAGATACAAACACGTTAACTTCAATGCAAACTGAAAAGAATATATCCGCAATTTTGTGATCTTATTCACATTGAATGATTAAGTGCTGCTTAATTAACAATTTACAGAATTTATAAAAAAGAGTTGTATATCGGCGCGCTTTGATTCAAGTTATGCTCCGCGCACTTATGACCCATTCACAATAATTATATAAGGGTCAGTAAGTTACAAAAAAACACAATTCAACTACAGTCAACTACGGGGTTACTAAGTCAGTGGCAAGTTCAAACAAACTCACGCTATTCATTATTCTGTTCATGATAGCGGGGATCTTCTGCGGAGCGGCTATCCACGAATACGCCGGTGCCGACATCATCAAAAGCTACGCCGATAACATCACGCTGTTTACCGACATCTTCCTGCGATTGATCAAAATGGTGATTGCGCCATTGGTCTTCAGCACCCTGACGGTCGGGATCATGAAGCTTGGCGAAACGTCCACCATTGGCCGCGTCGGCGGGAAAGCGATGGTGTGGTTTGTCTCCTCTTCAATCTTGTCGATTCTGGTCGGTCTGTTTATCGTCACCCTTGCACATCCTGGCGCGGGCATGAATTTGCAGGTTCCGGCAGAAGCGGTACAAACCGGCCTGGCGGTGAGCGGCATGACGCTGAAAGCGTTTATCTCGCACACTATTCCGACCAGCATCGCTGGCGCAATGTCCGATAACGAGATCCTGCAAATCGTCGTGTTCTCGATGTTCTTCGGTATTGCAGGGGCATCTCTGGGCGAGAAGTTCAACGCGCCTCTGGTCAGCGCCCTGGATGTGGTGTCTCACATCATGCTCAAAGTGACCGGCTACGTGATGTACGTCGCCCCGCTGGCTATCTTCGCGGCCATCTCTTCGGTGATTGCCACTCAGGGTCTCGGTATTCTGCTGAACTACGCGTCATTTATCGGCGGTTATTACGTGGCGATTGTGCTGACCTGCATTGTGCTGATTAGCGTGGGCTACATGGTGCTGAAGCGCGATGTGTTCCGCCTGCTGGCGATGCTGAAAGATCCTGTGCTGGTAGCCTTCACCACCAGCAGTTCCGAAGCCGCTTATCCGAAAACGCTCGACCAGCTCACCCGCTTCGGCTGCTCGCGCAACATCGCCTCGTTCGTGCTGCCTATCGGCTACTCCTTCAACCTCGTGGGTTCGATGGTGTACTGCTCGTTCGCTTCGATGTTTATTGCCCAGGCTTATAACGTTCACCTGTCATTCTCTGAAATTGCCGTGCTGATGCTGACGCTGATGCTGGCCTCTAAAGGAATTGCCGGGGTGCCTCGCTCCGCGCTGGTGGTACTGGCCGCAACCATCCCAAGCTTCAATATCCCGGTCGCGGGTATTCTGCTGCTGATGGGCATCGACCACTTCCTGGACATGGGCCGCTCGGCTATTAACGTATTGGGTAACGGCGTGGCGACGGCGATGCTGTCGAAAAACGAAGGCATGCTGGAAGAAGGAACGGTAAGTGCCGCTCCCGGCAAAGAAATCCAGGCCTAAAAAAAGGGGCTACCTCACGGTAGCCCCTTTTTACTCTCCCACCCGATTAAGCCACAGCAGAATCAAGCAGTTCCATCTCTTCGCTGTTCAGCAGCTTCTCGATATTCACCAGAATCAGCATACGCTCGCCCAGAGCACCCAGGCCCGTGAGGTATTCTGTTGACAGCGTCACCGCAAACTCCGGCGCAGGGCGAATCTGGTCGGCGGTCAGAGACAATACGTCTGACACGCCGTCAACCACGATACCCACAACGCGTTTCTCAAGGTTGAGAACGATAACCACGGTATTGTCGTTATATTCCACGCCGTCTTGTTCGAACTTCAGGCGCAGGTCAATAATCGGCACGATAACGCCGCGCAGGTTGGTCACACCCTTGATAAAGGCCGGAGTGTTCGCGATACGCGTTACCTGATCGTAACCGCGAATTTCCTGCACTTTCAGGATATCAATACCGTACTCTTCGTCGCCGAGGGTGAACACCAGAAATTCCTGTCCCACGTTTTCCCCGGTCAGTTTTGTCACATTTGTTAGTGCAGTCATTTGCGTACCTATTTTCTTAAGCAGTTAATCAGGCGACGGTTAGCGCCAGACGTTGTTCACGGTTCAGACCCTGCAGCGCAGAGACATCGACGATCAGCGCCACGCTGCCGTCACCCAAAATGGTGGCAGCAGAAATGCCCGGCACTTTGCGGTAATTGCTTTCAAGATTTTTAACCACAACCTGATGCTGACCAATCAGCTGATCGACCAGCAGCGCATAGCGACGACCGGCGCTTTGCAAAATAACCACAATGCCCTGAGTCGCCTCGGTTTTGGCTCCCTGAACGTCGAAGACTTTCCACAACTCTACCAGCGGCAGGTATTCACCGCGCACTTCCAGCACGCGTTCGCCGCCCGCCAGCGGATGCAGGTCTTCTTCCTGCGGTTGCAGAGATTCCATTACCGCGTTCAGCGGCAGAATAAAGACTTCGTTGCTGACTTTGACCGACATCCCGTCGAGGATAGCGAGCGTCAACGGCAGCAGAATGCGAATGGTGGTGCCTGCCCCAGCCTTAGACTGGATTTCAACATGGCCGCCCATTTCCTGGATATTACGTTTCACTACGTCCATGCCTACGCCGCGGCCGGAAACGTCGGTGACCTGCTCGGCGGTGGAGAAGCCAGGCGCGAAAATAAGCATGCCGACTTCATCATCGCTCATGCTCTCGCTCACCGGCATCCCCTGAGACAGGGCTTTGGCCAGAATACGCTCGCGGTTCAGCCCTGCTCCGTCATCGGTCACTTCGATGCAGATATTGCCGCCCTGATGCTCCGCTGAGAGGATCAGGTTGCCGACCTCAGATTTCCCGGCAGCAAGACGTTTTTCCGGCGACTCGATGCCGTGGTCCAGGCTGTTACGCACCAGGTGCGTTAACGGATCGATAATGCGTTCGATCAGGCTTTTATCCAGTTCGGTGGAGCTGCCCATCAGCGTCAGCTCTACCTGCTTATTCAGTTTACCGGCAAGGTCCCGCACCAGGCGCGGGAAGCGGCTGAACACGTATTCCATCGGCATCATGCGGATGGACATTACGGACTCTTGCAGGTCGCGGGCATTGCGCTGTAGCTGCCCCATGCTGGTAATCAGGTCGCCATGATTCACCGGGTCCAGCTCGTTGGAGCGCTGGGCCAGCATCGACTGGGTAATGACCAGTTCGCCGACCAGGTTAATCAACTGGTCAACTTTTTCTACCGCTACGCGGATGCTGGTTGATTCAGAGGCGCGGGCCGCAGGCTTATCACGTTCTACGCGGCCGGTTGCCGGAGTCAGCGGCTCGGGTAATCCGGCTTTTTGCACGGCAACGGCTGTTTGAGCCGGAGCTTCGGGAGCCACCACGGCGGTTGTTTCGGCCACGGCCGGAGCGCTGGCAGCGGCGGTTACCGGAACAAAGCTAATCTGCTCTGGTTCAATCACAAAGCAGAGCACAGCGGTGATGTCGTCTTCGCTAACGCTGGTTTCAAGCGTGGCGGTTACGGATGCGGCATCTTTCACTACGTCGCTCACGGTGCCAAGATTGCCCAACTCTTCGAGCATCAGGTCGAGTTCGGCCTCTTTCAGCCCGTCGATAACTACGCGCAGTCTGCCGCCATTATCCGTCGAAACCGGAGCGGCCTGCTCGGTTTCAACCACTGACAGTTTCGCCGGTGCCGTTGGGGCTTCACCTTTGGCCTCAAGAGCCAGCTGGCGCAGCGCCTTACAGATGTAGTCGAAGCTTGCTGCGTCCGGCTCTTCAGAGTTTTTATAAGCGTCCAACTGTTCCTGCATAATATCCTTGGTTTCCAAAAACAGGTTGATGATATCGGTGTTAAGCTGCATCTCACCGCGCCGCGCCTCGTCCAGCAGGTTTTCCATCAGGTGAGTGGTTTCCTGCAACACGGAGAAGCCAAAAGTCCCTGCCCCGCCCTTAATGGAGTGGGCCGCGCGGAAAATGGCGTTTAGCTGTTCGGAGTCCGGCGCTTCGGGCACCAGATCCAGAAGATGCTGCTCCATGTCGGCCAATAGCTCGTCGGCTTCGTCAAAAAATGTCTGGTAAAAATCACTGATATCCATGCTCACGCTATCACCTCGTAGCCGGTTGTGGCGCAATTGTATTATTCACCGGAGCCGCCACAGGAACCTGTTGCAGAACGCTAACCGGCTGGTTATCGCTCTCCGAGTTCTCGTGCATGATGGCGTCTTCGGTCTGTTTATTAAGCACCAGCAGACTGATGCGACGGTTAATGGCGTCACCGCCCCCACGTTTGGAGAGGCTCATCTGCGAGGACATACCGATCACACGCAGAACTTTTCCATCGTCCAGCCCACCGGCAACCAGCTCGCGGCGGGAGGCGTTAGCGCGGTCGGCGGAAAGCTCCCAGTTGCTGTACCCGCGCTCGCCGTTGGCGTAAGGCAGGTCATCTGTATGGCCGGACAGGCTGATTTTGTTAGGAATACCGTTCAGCACCGGAGCAATTTTGCGCAGAATATCGCGCATATACGGCTCAACTTCCGCGCTCCCGTTTTTAAACATCGGGCGGTTCTGGCTGTCGATAATCTGGATGCGCAGACCTTCCTGCACCAGATCTATCTGCAAATGCGGGCGCAGCGCACGCAGTTTCGGATCGGACTCAATTAGCTGATCCAGGTCGCCTTTAATCCGCTTCAGGCGGTTGGCTTCCATACGCTTGCGCAATTCTTCGATATTGGGTTGTTTTTTAACTTCGCCCTGCTGCTGGGTGACATCATCACCGCCGCCAGGGATCGGGCTGTCGCTGTCGGCGATACGCTGGCCGCCGGTAATCGCCTGCGCCAGCGGAGTACGGAAATAGTCGGCAATTTGCGCCAGCTCTTTCGGGCTGGAGATAGAAATCAGCCACATCACCAGGAAGAAGGCCATCATCGCGGTCATAAAGTCCGCATAGGCAATTTTCCATGAGCCATGGGCCGCCCCACCGTGGCCCTTGTGCTTGCGGCGTTTTACAACAACGATGGGGTGAGCCTGGTTTTTCATACTTCTTCTTCCGTCGCGCGCTGTCCGTTCGGAGAGCGTACGGCCCGGACGTGCTCTTCAAGCTCAATGAACGACGGACGCTCGCTTGAGTAGAGCGTTTTACGGCCAAATTCGACGGCGATAGGCGGTGCGTACCCGTTGAGACTGGACAATAATGTAACTTTTACACACTGCATCATCTTAGTGGTTTCAGCGCTTTTTTGGCGCAGCACGCTCGCCAGCGGGGAAATAAAACCGTAGGCCAGTAAAATACCCAGGAAGGTCCCTACCATTGCGTGCGCAATTAACGCGCCCAGCTCCGCAGCGGGTCTGTCGGCAGAAGCCAAAGCGTGTACTACGCCCATTACTGCGGCAACGATACCGAATGCCGGTAATGAATCCCCCATTAGCGCAAGGCTATTGGCAGGTATTTCCGACTCGCTTTCATGAGTCTCGATTTCTTCATCCATCAACGCTTCAATTTCGAAGGTATTCATATTTCCGCTGATGATAAGACGCAGATAATCAACAATGAAATCAAGCATCATAGTGTCCGCTAAAATACGCGGGTAGCTGGCAAAGATTTCACTTTCTTTGGGATTTTCGATGTCTCTTTCAAGTGAAAACATACCCTGCTGACGAGACTTAGCCATCAGCCGATAAAGCAATGCCATCAAATCCATATACATGCTTTTGGTATATTTTGAACGTCTGAAGAGCAGCGGAAGCGCTTTTAAGGTGCCCTTAATCGCTTTACCGTTATTCCCTACAATGAACGCCCCAATACCCGCCCCACCAATGATGATAAACTCAGCTGGTTGATAAAGTGCGCCAAGGTGGCCGCCGGTTAACATATAACCGCCGAACACTGTCCCTATAACAACCAGGTAACCTATTAAAATCAGCACGAGATCATCCTTACGCCGTTGAGTGTAGCGAGGATGCCCAGGAAGGCAGAAGCAGCGTTATGTGCGGGCATAAAAAAAGCAGCGGCAATCACTCACCGCTGCTGGAATGCTCAAACACAGAATCTGTTAAACAGCCTGTTCCACCTGGTCATCCAGCAGTTGTGGAATAATATCGGCAGTGTTCTGGGAAAGTTTACGTCTTTTTACCGCTCGTGATGGCGGTTGGCACAGACTGCAGGCAAAGCTGCCCACCGGCTGATGCGCGTGAGTGATAAAATTGCCATTACAGCAGTTGCACTGGCTGAGCTGGAGCATGCCGCTCTCAACAAAACGCACCAGCGTCCAGGCGCGGGTTAGCGCCAGCAGAGGACCTTCCGGCTGGGAAGGACATTGTTCAAGATACAGGCGATAGGCTTTGATAACCGCATCAACGCCGGTACATAGCCCACTTCGAAGTAAAAACTGCCAGGCATTACAGAACATGGAAGCATGAATATTTTGCTCCCAGGTCATAAACCAATCGGTAGAGAAAGGCAGCATCCCTTTTGGAGGAGGACTTCCACGGAGTTCTTTGTAGAGTTTGATCAGGCGACCCCGGCTCAACTGCGTTTCGCTTTCCAGCATTTGCAGTCGTGCACCGAGTGTTATCAGCTCCATTGCAAGCTGAATGTCGCGAGCTTCCTGGACAATACTTTTCTCGCTCATTTGTTATGCCCTTTTTTTCTTAGGTGCCTCGGCAGGCGTCGACACCTCATTCAGTAAACGGGTAGATAACAAAATACCGGTATGAATTTGCTGTAAATCATCCACACGGGAGTCTTGCGTTAAGCGAGTAATCGTTTGGTGATCGTTAAAACGAAACTGACACACTAATTGGTTAGTTTCCGCCAATTTAACCATCTGTGGCAGCGTTAATTCGCCCAGAGTATTTGCCATATCTTCAGCGATTCCTAATCGAAACATTGCTGAAGCTTTGTCCTGACTAATAAGACGCTGTGCAAGCAATAAGTACGACAAATTAATGTCGTAAATATGTTTTAGCAACTCGGAAGTATGCATTTTTTCCATCCCGAATAACCAACTATTATTGTATGCGGCCTAGCCTAAATATTTCGGATGACAGTACAGTGTCAAACACAGAAAATTCTCCAGAAACTTACGGCTGCAAGAAACCGGAGCGAACCTGTCGCACTCATACCTGTTTTCTGAACTATTAGGGGGTTGTTACCGCACCCCGCGATGTCGCCGGGTTGCCCCGGTAGAATTAAAACAATCGTTACGGCCAAAATGCACGGATAAATCTTACGCTCTGACTAAACTCCCCGCACTCTGCGGTAGAAGCCCTTTCCCTGACAAAGCCCGAACGTATGTTGTCGTTCATCATTTTATTACAAAAAACTAAGATTTTTCCTAATTCGGGCAAACTCTACTCGTAGCCCCTGGCACATACAATGCAGCTACCTGCGATTTTGGAATTTATGTGACGCAGATCACATAAATACATCACCCAAAGAGGTGAGAAGCATCAGAATCGCTTTTCATTTGCATAATTATTAGCCAGATCAAGAATTTTCCTCACGGCCAGGAGTGAATAGTTATACCAAAAACTCACAACTGCATGAGTTACCGTAGCTTTTTATACGATACCGTTGCTTAGGAATGCATAAGCGATCACATTTTGCGAATGCAGTCAGGAGTAATCTGCTTATATTCATGGACTTAACCTAAATTATAACTGAAGTTTATCCGAGTGCAGGGATTTCAAAAGGGGCAGTTATCGAAACTTATCGCCCGATCCAGGTTCGCAAATTAATCCGCGAGACTGATGGTAAATTTTCACAGATCGACTACTCGGTAATGTTGCAAATTCGTTTCATAAGAATAACTGAACAATTTCTATGATTAGCTTCACAATTCGTATGGTGATTGCCGTTGCGCCTGAGCAACATCTGGTGTAAGAAAATGTTAACAATTCACGCTAAATGTGGGGTGAGATTATGAGCTATAGCCACGTACTGGTTGCTGTTGCCGTCACGCCTGAAAGCCACCTGCTGGTGCAGAAGGCCGTCTCCATCGTTAAACCCCTCAGCGGGCGAATTACTCTGGTCACCCTCGCCTCAGATCCGGAACTGTATAACCAGCTTGCCGCTCCGATGATGGAAAACCTGCGAGAGTTGATGCTGGAGGAGACGCGCCTTTTTCTCGATGAGATAAGAGAAAAAGCGCAATATCCTATTGAAAATATAATTATTTCCAGTGGGGAACTAAGCGAACATATCCTCAACATCTGCGTAAGGCAGGATGTTGATTTGGTCATTTGCGGCAATCATAACCAGAGTTTTTTCTCTAAAATCATGTGCTCGGCCAAAGCCGTAGTCGCCGCCAGCGCGGTAGACGTTCTGCTGGTCCCGCTTTAACTCCGGCCACAACAGGAAGCGGAGAAGCTTCCGCTTCCCGGCAATGTTGTTCTCTATATTCCAGGTTATTCCATAGAGACTAATTCCGTCAGTTTATGAAAGAGCAACTTTTCACCCTGATTCCATCTTTATTTTCTTCCGCCCGCACGGCTTTAAAATAACCGATATATTTTTGCCCATAAAATCATCCACTCCGGTCACCAACAGAGACCCCAACGACACTCGCCCGGTCATAAGGATTTACGATAGTCGGTCGGAACCTATTCATTAGCCGGGCCAGCGGATGTTGGTCCCCTGAAAGCACACCGAACAGGAAATGACCAGATCAAGCTTTTGCTATTTATTGGCCGAACGCAATTTTTTAAAATATCGACAGCGGGGGATTCTGTGCAAAAAATGACGTGCAACCCGATCTATTTAAGTGTGGCTAAAGTTACTCATGCAATAAAACCGCATTAACACAATAAATTTAAAATTCTCATCCACACATCTCCTCGGCTTTCAAAAAAAAATAAATAAAACAATGATATATAGAATATATTATACATCAATAACAATGAGTTACATTAGCACCTTATGCCTGCGCAGGAATGAATTCATTTGCTTTAAAATAAAAAACAAATAATTCTTTTTAAGACTTTTCCCGCTATTAATTGCAGAGTATGTTTACTTAATTGCCCGTAACATGTTCCATGAATAAGGATGTTAATATGCCTGCTGCCAGCCTGATCCAGAGACTTAATGCCCAAATAAACCGGGAATTTTACTCCTCACACCTCTGCCTGCACCTGAGCGCCTGGTGCACTCAACACAGCCTGACCGGCAGCGCCAATTTTTTGCGTAGCCAGGCTCAAAACAACGTGACCCACATGATGCGGGTTTTCAACTTTATGAAGCAGTCGGGCGGAATGCCGAGCGTAGGGACTATGCCGCCGCCAAAGTGCGAATGCCTGAACCTGGAAGAGTTGTTCCAGCAAACGCTGGATGATTACTACCTTCGGCATGACACGCTGTCCGGGCTGAAAGAAGAAGCCCGGGCCGCCAATGCCGGAAAGGTGGAGAGTTTTTTGGTGTCGCTAAGCAAAGAGCAGGATCGGGATGGGAAGATATTGTTGGCCATTCTTGAACAGGTGAAGGAGGCCAAAAGCGCCGGATTGTGCATGAATCAGGCGGACCGAAAGCTGCTCGAACTAATAGACCGCTGCCACTGAAGCTTAGCCTTTGTTGTTGGCCCCGGCTTAGCCCGGGGTGTTGATTTCCTCCCCCCACGCCAGAATGTTAATAAATAGTTACCAAGCAGATGTTTTTATTATCATTTAACAAATAAGATCTATTCCACAAAATATAACCTTACATTTTGTAATGCTTCTGTTAATCATCACTTTCAGAGGCACTTATGATAACCATCGAATTTATTGTCATTATTTTATGTTTGCTGGCCGGTACCCGTTTTGGCGGGATGGGGCTGGGCCTGATTAGCGGTATCGGCCTGTTTATTCTGACCTTTATTTTCGGGCTGGAACCGGGCAAACCCCCGGTAGACGTGATGCTTACGATCCTTGCGGTCATCGGCTGTGCCGCCACGCTACAAACCGCAGGCGGGCTGAACGTCATGATGCAGTTTGCCGAACGGCTGCTACGGCGGCATCCGCAGCACATCACGCTGCTGGCCCCTTTTACCACGTGGATGCTGACCTTTTTATGCGGCACGGGGCATGTGGTTTATACCATGTTCCCGATTATTGCCGATATTGCGCTGAAAAAAGGCATCCGTCCGGAGCGGCCAATGGCGGTCGCTTCCGTTGCCTCTCAGATGGCTATTACCGCCTCACCGGTCTCGGTAGCGGTCGTTTCTCTGGTTTCTATACTGGCGGCAGGACACGGCGTTATTCCACACGCCTGGGGAATTCTTGAGATCCTGTCCATCTCCGTACCTGCCTCGCTGTTTGGCGTACTGATTGCCGCGCTCTGGAGCCTTCGTCGCGGCAAAGCACTGGAAGACGACGAGGAATTTCAGGCAAAAATTCGGGATCCTAAGCAGCGCGAATTCATCTTCGGCAGTACCGACACATTAATGAACCAGACCTTCCCGAAGCAGGCATGGTGGTCAACGTGGATCTTCTTTCTCGCGATTCTCGCCGTCGTGTTTCTCGGTGCCTTTCCAGAGCTGCGCCCTTCGTTTGCGGTAAAAGGCGTGATGAAGGCGCTGTCGATGAATCTCGTGATCCAGATGATGATGTTGATTGCCGGGGCGGTGATGCTCGTCACCTGCAAGGTGAACTTCAGCGCAATATCTAACGGCGCGGTATTCAAGGCGGGGATGGTTGCCATCTTCTCGGTGTTCGGCGTGGCGTGGATGAGCGATACTTTTTTCCAGGCCCATCTGGGCGAACTCAAGCAGGCGCTGGAAGGCGTCGTGCAGAGCCATCCGTGGACTTACGCTATCGTGCTGTTTCTGGTTTCGAAGCTGGTAAACAGCCAGGCCGCAGCCTTAACAGCGGTGGCGCCGATGGGACTAATGCTCGGCGTCGAGCCTAAAATGCTGATTGCTTTTTTCCCCGCCTCCTACGGCTACTTTATCTTGCCGACCTACCCAAGCGACCTGGCCTGCATCGGATTTGACCGCTCCGGCACTACGCGAATTGGGAAATTTATTCTTAACCACAGCTTTATTCTGCCGGGGCTTATCGGCGTGATTAGTTCGTGCGTTGCCAGCTATCTGCTGGTGCAGACATTTTTATAAGCAGGAAATACGCCCTCCCGGAAGGGAGGGTGCAGTGTTTAATGAGCGTCTTTTTGCTGGGTAAACTTCAGTTCGATCAGGGCAATCGCTTTTTGAATCGCACGGCGAGTTACCGGATCTACCGCCGCCGGGTGGGTGGTAAAGTCGATAGTTTTCAGCTGCTCCGCCATTTTTTCGCGCACTTCAACCGGAGCAATCACGTCAATCACATCAAGAATTTGTTTAATTACCAGCTGGCAAGCCACGACATCAGAAACCAGTTCCTGGTCAGCGGAAAGTTGTTCGGCCATTTTAATCTCCTGTTTTAATTGCGCGACAGTCTACCCGCGCCCCTCCTGACGAGGCAACAGAACATTGCTGGAAAGCGCCTCGGAAAACCCGCATCAAAGTAAGAAAAAAATAAAACTGTATGATATTTAACTAAGCCATTGACTTACACCCTCAGTTTGATAACCTGACCTGGCCATACGCCAATGGCGGATAATATGCTCTTTATAGAAAGCCCCATCTTTACCCATGATGTCGCGACTTTACTCACGGACCAGGAGTTTGCCCAGTTTCAGGCGTACCTGGCCTTCAACCCCAACAGCGGAGACGTAATCCCTGATAGCGGTGGGTTGCGTAAAATTCGCTGGCCATCCAAAGGCAAAGGAAAACGCGGCGGTGTGCGGGTTATCTATTTTCATAAGTCAGCCTTTTATGTCATCAGATTGCTGCTGATTTATCAAAAAGGGATAAAAACCGACCTGAGCGAGGCCGAGAAGCAGCTGTTGCGCAAACTAAATGAGAGGTGGTAAATGGATAAGCAGCTTTTTGAACGTCTGACCGCCAGCATGGCGGAAATGAACGAAATAATAGAGGGAACGCGTGAAGCGGGCCGCACCACGCTGGTTACCGCCATACAGGTGAAGACTATTCGCCAGGCAACCGGGCTTTCACAGGCAAAATTTGCCGCGCTTATCGCCGTTAGTGTCGATACGTTAAAAAACTGGGAGCAGGGCCGCCGTGAACCTACCGGCCCTGCCCGCGCGCTGCTGCGGGCAATTCAGAACGATCCGCTTCATGTCATCCCGGCACTTGCCCCACCGGACGCCGGGGCCTGAATACCCCGGCAGTCTCTATTTTTCAAACTGCCAGCAGGCAACACGATGCCCGGGGGCTATCTCTTTCATCTGCGGTGCCTGCTCCCGGCATTGCTCCATAGCCCGTGGGCAGCGGCCCGCAAATTTACATCCTGATTGCGAAGCAAACTCCCCGGTATTTTCGCCTTTTAAGCTCCCCTGCTCCAGCATCTGAACATGAGGGTCGGCAACCGGAATAGAGGCCAGCAGCGCCCGGGTATAAGGGTGGGCAGGCTGATGATAAAGCCGCTCCGCCGGCGCCTCTTCCACCAGCGAACCGAGATACATTACGCCGATGCGGTCAGAGATATGGCGCACCATCGACAAATCATGGGCAATAAAGAGATAAGTCAGCCCGAATGCCTGCTGCAAATCCTGAAGCAAATTGACCACCTGAGCCTGCACCGAGACATCCAGCGCCGACAGCGGTTCATCGCACAACACAAACTCGGGGTTAACCGACAGCGCCCTGGCAATGCTTATCCGCTGGCGCTGGCCGCCGCTGAACTCGTGAGGAAAGCGGTCAAGATGTTCCTCGTTCAGCCCAACTTGTTTTAGTAATTCAAGCGTGCGCGATGCTCGCAGCTGCGCGTCATAACCGTGGATCCGCATAGGCTCGGCAATCAGCTGCGCGACCGTCATGCCCGGGTTCAGCGACGACCACGGATCCTGGAAAATTGACTGCATGCGGCGACGCAGCGGCTTAAGCTGCCGCTCACTTAGCTCCGCGATATTTTGCCCCGCGAACTCGATTTCGCCTGAAGTGACGTCGAACAGCCGTAATATGCTGCGCCCGAGCGTGGACTTACCGCAGCCGGACTCGCCCACCAGGCCGTATGTTTCTCCCGGAAGAATATCAATACTGACATTATCCACCGCTTTTAAGGCTGTGTTTTTGCCGAACCATCCCCGGCTGGAAGTAAAATGTTTACTCAATCCGCGAACGCGGATCAGCGGTTTAGTTTCAGACATGGGCGGCCTCCTGCTCCCACAGCCAGCAGCTGGCTTCGTGCCCCGGAGCCACGGCGTATTTATCTACAGGCTCAGCACACTTTGCCATACGCTGCGGGCAGCGCGCGGCAAACGGACAGCCGGCCGGCGGATTAAGCAGCCCCGGCGGGCTGCCCTCGATCGGCGAAAGGCGATCCCCTTCTCCGTCAGGGCGCGGGAGCGATGCCAGAAGCCCACGGGTATAAGGATGCGCCGGGCGATAAAAGATATCTTCAACGCTGCCCTGCTCCATCACCAGCCCGCCATACATCACCACCACGCGCGAACAAACCTGCGCTACCACGCCCAAATCGTGAGTAATCAGCAAAATGGCGGTATCGGTCTGCTGCTGGAGCTGCTTCAGCAGCCGCAGAATTTGCGCCTGGATGGTAACGTCCAGAGCCGTTGTTGGCTCATCGGCAATTAGCAACGACGGATGGCAGGAGAGCGCGATAGCTATCATCACCCTCTGGCGCATGCCGCCGCTAAACTCGTGCGGGTACTGCTCATAGCGTTTTTCCGGCTGACCAATCCCGACCTGCCCGAGCATGGCGATGGCTTTTTCTTTAGCCGCTTTTCTGCTTAGCCGCTGGTGGCGAATCAGGATCTCGCTCATATGTTTGCCGATGGTCAACACCGGATTCAGAGCGGTCATCGGATCCTGAAAAATCATGGCTATTTCATTTCCGCGCAGCTGCCGCATTTGCCCGGCGGTTTTGCGGGCCAGGTCCTCTCCCTGAAAGCGAATATGCCCGCCAACTATCTTGCCGTTTGCTCCCAGCAAGTTGATGACCGATTTACAGGTCACGCTTTTACCGCAGCCGGACTCGCCGACAATCCCGACGACTTCCCCGCGCCGCAGATTAAAACTGACGCCGCGCACCGCGTGAACTTCGCCTTCTCGGGTGAAAAATGAGGTTTTGAGGTTGTCTATTTCCAGCAGGTTACTCATTTCGGTTCGCCCCCGGTTCAAAAGCGGTACGGAACACATCCCCGAGGACATTAAAACTAAGCACCGTCAGCAGGATCAAAATGCCGGGGAACATCGCCAGCCAGGATGCTTCCCCGATATAAGATTGGGCGTTATTCAGCATACTGCCCCAGGAAGCATGCGGCTGCTGAACGCCAAGGCCAAGAAAGCTCAACGTTGACTCCATCAAAATGGCTGAAGCGATATTCAGCGTCGCCGCCACGATAATCGTCGGTAAAATATTCGGAATAATATGGCGCGCAATAATCAGCAAAGGATGCTCTCCCGAAGCCCGGGCATAGATGACGTATTCACGCTCTTTAACCGACAGCGTTTCGGCCCGGATCATGCGCGACATGTTCATCCACGTTAGCGCGCTGATAATCAAAATGATATTGGCGATGCCGGGCTTCAGGTAGGCGTTAAGCACCAGCAGCAGGAAAAACGCCGGAATTGACATCAGAATATCCACCAGCCTCATCAGCAGGTTATCAATTCTGCCGCCAAAATAGCCGCTCACCGTCCCCACTAGCGTGCCGATAAGCGTTGAGAACACCATCGCCAGAAAACCCACCATCAGCGATATCTGCCCGCCGTACAGCGCCCGGGTAAAATAGTCGCGCCCGTACTCGTCGGTGCCAAACCAGTGGCTGGCCTGGGGCGGAAGCATACGGGCCTGGAGCGACATCTGATTTGGATCCCAAGGGCTGAAAAATGCGGATAACGCGGCTAGCGTAAAAATAACCAATACCGCCAGAGAAAACTGCGCCGGACTGTTTCGCTTCATCCCATGTTTAAACTGTTGCCATCTTCTGCTCATCAGCTACCTCAGCGCCTTAATGCGCGGGTCAGCCCCGCGATACAAAAGGTCCGCCAGCAGATTACCGGTGACCAGCATAATGGAGGAAAGCAGGATAATCGCCATGATCAGCGGGTAGTCCAGCGAGGTGATGGACTGAATGCCGAGCAGCCCCATGCCGGGCCACGAAAAGACGCTTTCGGTCACGTAAGCGCCGACCACCAGTTCACCGAAGGAAAGCCCAAACAGCGTAATCAGCGGCAGCAAAACGTTTTTCAGCACATGGCGGAAGAGAATCGAGCGACGGGTTGCCCCGTAGGCCAGCTGAGTTTGCACATAATCCGCCGACAGCTGGCTAATGGTGTTGGAGCGGATGTAGCGCACATAGCTGGAGAGGTTGTAAAAGGTCAGCGCGATGCAGGGCAAAATACCGTGGCGCACAACGTCAAGCCAGGAGTCCTCCATGCCGATGGTGCGCATTCCCATGCTCGGCAGCCAGTTAAGCTGCACCGAAAATACCGTAATCAGCAAAATGCCAAACCAGAAAATCGGCACAGAAATGCCAACATAGGCAAAAAGATTCAGCACGTTATCCAGCCAGCGATGCTTATACGCCCCGGCTAGCAGACCAAGCGGTATGGCAAGTACGATAGCCAGCAGCAGCGAAGCCCCCATTAGCCCAAGCGTAGCGGGAATGCGTTCGGCAATCATCGTGAGCACCGGGCGATGGTAAATCAGCGAGTAGCCAAGGTCACCGTGCAGCAGGTTTTTCAGCCAGAGTAAATACTGCACCGGCAAGGGCTTATCCAGCCCCATGCTTTGGCGAATACGCTCAATGTCTTCCGGGCTCATGCGCGGCGTAATATACGCCTGTAAGGGATCGCCCGGCGCGAGCTTCACCAGCAGGAAAGAGACCAGCGAGATAAATAGCAACATTGGCAGCAGTTGCAGCAGCCGCCGGAGGAACAGGTTATTCATATTTTCTACTCCCCTCGCCCCGCCCTCTCCCAAAGAGAAGACCGGATGAGGGTCAATGCTGGTTATTGTTGATAAATCTTCGACAGATCCTGGAACATATAGACCGGCTTAGGTTCGGCTTCTTTGGTGCCGCCAAAACGTTTATCCACCGCGACAACCGCATTGGTATACGCTATGGGATACCATGCCATATCGTTCGCTACCGTTTGCTGAATTTGCTTATAGATAGCGCCGCGTTTGGCCCCGTCCGTTTCAGTTGCGCCCTGCTCCCACAATGCGTCAAATGTCGGATTTTTGTAGTGCGCGTAGTTATAGGCTTCGTTGCTCATATATAAAGACTTATAGCCGTCCGGCTCCGCGCCCATAATGTAGCCTCCCAGGCTCAGCTCATAGGCGGTATTGTTCATATCCTGGCTGCGCTGGGACATGGCATTAGCGTCCAGCGCCAACAACTCCACGTTAATACCAATAGCCTTAAGCTGCTGCTGGATATACAGCCCCATGCTTTCCTGAGTCTTGTTGCTATTGATATACGCCAGGCGCAGCTTCAACCCTTCCTGCTGCCCGGACGCTTTAAACAGCGCTTTGGCTTTTTCGAGGTCAAACTTATACGGCTCGACGTCGTTGGTCTGGTAGAGCGTGTCCGGCGTTAAAATCGAGGTGGCTGGGGTGGCATAATCCAGCGAGGTGAACGCCGTCTGCACAAGATCGTCCTTGTTCAGCGCGTAGGCAATGGCCTGGCGTAACGCTTTGCTCTTCATACTTGCGACGTTCTGGTTAAACGTCATATAAGCCAGACGACCTTCCGGATAAATCACAAAGTCGAATTTACCGGTCGACTTCAGCCGGGAAACGTCCTGCGGATCCACCATTTTGAGGTTGATCTCGCCGTTTTGCAGCGCAAGGTTCGCCGAGTTTGAGTCTTTGGCGAAGCGATAAGTCACCGACTCCAGCTTCGGTTTCCCGTTCCAGTAATCGTCAAAACGCGTCAGAGCATAGAATTGACCGGCACGATATTCTTTAAATTTGAACGGCCCGGATCCGACGGGCGCATCGTTTTTGCTGCTCTTTTCCAGGTCGCCGTTCTCGGAGGCAAAAATATGCTGCGGGATAGGGAATACCTGCACCAGCGTACCGGCAAAGGCGGCGCTCACCTGCGGCAGGGTAAATTTAACCGTCAGGTCATCTATCTTGCTCACGCCCAGCGGCTTATTGCCGTAAACAAACATGCTGCGGAAGAAGCTGTGCTGCTTCTCATCAAGCAATTTATTGAAGGTAAAGACGACGTCGTCAGCGGTAATCGGCTGGCCGTCCTGCCATTTCAGGCCTGGTTTTAGCTTCAGCGTCCAGGCGAGGTTGTCTGCGGCGGGCGTCAGGCTTTCGGCCAGCCCCCATTCGATTTTGTCGCCGTTGTAGCTATAAAGAGGCGAATAAAGCGCCTGCATAATAGTCAACGTCGTGCGGTCGCTGGCGTACAGCGGGTTCAGCGCCAGCGGGTCGCCCGAGGTGATGCCGATAATCAGGCTACCGCCCTGTTTGGCTTCTTTCGCCGGGGCAGATGCTGCCGCTGTGTCATTCTTAGGGTTATCGCAGCCGCTTAACGCCAGGGCGGCTATCAGCGCCGACAAAATCAAAGGTTTACGCATTGCTTCAGGAACTCCTTATTAAGTTGCAGCCCGCATAGTGAGGTACAGGTAACTACTTGTAAATGCACCTAAAAAGCATAACCTTAGTCGAATTTTGACTAACCGCACGCCGCCTGTGCTGCCCGCAAGCAGAGAATATTATTTAACCAGTCTGCGTCACAAAATAGTTGCTACACAGTCACCCTTTAGGTATTCAGCCCTGGCTAAAAGACGTAAAAAAGGCAGCCATATGGCTGCCTTAGTAGAGTCAAACGAGCGGGTTATCTTTGCGTGGCGCTTTCCCCCGAACGGAACATCGCAACTACGTCGTGAAGATGATGTGCCTGCTTCTCAAGCTCGCCCGATGAGAGTACGGATTTCTGCACCAGATTGACGTTTTGCTGGGTCACACTGTCCATTTCCCTTACCGCCACGCCGACCTGCCCAATCCCCTGGCTTTGCTCAAGCGAAGCGCTGGCTATCTCGCCCATAATATCGTTAACCTGCTTAACGGCTTTCAGGATCTCATCCATCGCTTCACCGGCCTTTTTAACCTGCTGCGAGCCGGTATGAATGTTGCTGACGGATTCGTTAAGCAGGGTTTCAATCTCTTTCGCCGCCCCGGCGCTGCGGCTTGCCAGATTGCGGACTTCGCTGGCGACCACGGCGAAGCCTTTGCCCTGCTCGCCTGCTCTTGCGGCCTCAACTGCCGCATTCAGCGCCAGAATATTGGTCTGGAAAGCGATGCTGTTGATCACGGTAGTAATATCGACAATTTTGTTGGCGCTGCTGGCGATAACGTCCATGGTCTTCACCACCTGTTTTACCGAAGCGCCGCCGTTCACCGCCGTGTTAGTGGCATTCTGAGCCAGGTGGCTGGCGTGGTTTGCGTTATCGGCATTGAGCTTTACCGTGCTGTTAAGCTGCTCCATGCTGGCGCTGGTCTGCTCCAGTGCGGCAGCCTGCTGCTCCGAACGGGAAGAGAGATCGGTATTGACCCCTGAGACTTCCGTGGCGTTGGCGCGTATTGCGTCCGCGCTATCCCGAATGCTGTTGACGGCTTTTTCCCAGTTGGCCTGCATTTTCTGAATCGGCGTAACCATCAGGCCAATGCAGTTGCGGCCAAGATCGGGCAAAGCAACGGTAAGCTCGCCGCGCGCCAGGACGTGCATATGGTTACGAATGGTATTTACCGGCTTCACCAGGCAAAACCACAGATAGCGTTCGGTGAAAATAGTAATAGCAATGCTTACCACCACCGAAAGCATCAGCATAAACTGCGCGTCGGTAATCCAGCTTTTTTGCTCCGCAGTCAGCGCCGCGGTCTGCTCAAGACTGTACAGCAGCCATAGCGTTATACCGGCCACGCTAATCCATGCGACGGTCGAGAGGATTTGTATCAATACCACCATAGCGCGGATCTTGATATTGCGAATAACGTTCATCTGTGTGTTTCCCCGGTCAAAAATTAAAAGGCATATCCTGTGCTGTTTTAAACGCCGCCCGTCCTGATTTATCCGCTTGTATAGCTTCATAAGTGAAATTAAATCGCGCCGTAGCGCTATTGTCGGCACGTTTCAGCAAAACTTGACGTCTATTTGATCAAAAAATAACCGAGCGTTTTGTGGGGAATTTCCGTTATGTAAAACGCATTTATATTGCAATTTGAATTAGGGATTATTTAAAGCTCGAATTTTGCTAAATTCAGCTCCCGCCTGCCGGAATGGGCTTTTCCTTTCTCACCGCGTGCTACCATGACGAGGGTTAAGCATGAGGAATAAATAAAGATGAAGCTCATTTATCTGGCCGCGGCCGCCCTGTTACTCGGCGGTTGCACCGTGAATAAAACGCCCGTTCCGCTCAATGCCAACGAGCCTTCCGGCGTGGTTCGCCTGGCCTACAATCTGCCGCCGTTACAGAATGCGAAAGTAGACAAATTCCTCGCGCAATCTACCGCATCCCGCCAGTGCCAGCAGTGGGGCTATGCCAGCGCCTTGCCTTACGGCAGCGATATTAAAACCTGCACCACGTTTAGCGGCAGCTTGTGTCTGAATACCCAAGTTGTGCTGGAGTACCAGTGTCGGGGAGTTAGCGGGCCGCAATTTGCAGGCGTCACCAGCAACTGGTAAATAGCGGCAAATTCATCTACTTTTGACACATTCTCAGCAAAAGAGTCATTTCGCCAATGTAACCCAAGCCTGACGATAAATATCTCACGCTGCCGCTCCCGGAACGGCAGCCTGCACCTATTTGTTTATCAGGAATTGATGATGACTCTTTTACTGCTACGCACCCTGCGCCAGCACCGCTGGTTTGCGCTGCTCGGGCTTGCCCTGCTGTTCTCTTCCGTTGGCAACGGACTGACCTATGTGCTGGTCTTTAGCCAACTGCTCCAAAGCCAGGCAACGCCCGCCTGGCTCTCCCTCGCTTACGTTATCGCGCTTGCTCCTGGCCTGCCGGCCAGCTTTATCGGCGTCCGGCTACTGCGCCGATGGCCGCCGTTTAAGATATTGATCGTTGCGGAAATGGCGGGGCTTTGCGGCCTTGCGCTGCCACTTTGGGCGCTAATCGACCATCACCCGGTGTGGCTGCTGTTAAGCCAGGCCGCAGCGGCTTTCAGCACCGGGCTTACGGTGCCGGTACTCAGCCAGCTATTCAAAAAGGGATTACCGGAAAAGCTGATGCCTGCCGCCGCGGGTGTTGAAACCCTGGTGTTCGCCGCAAATGTCATTTTCGGCGTGGGTATAGGTACTTTGCTCTACGGGAAAGTGAGCCTCTGGCTACTGCTGATGCTGGATGCGCTAAGCTTCTTGCTTGCGGTGATGCTGCTTTGGCGGGCTGCTGCCTGCTTTATGCCCAACGAGAATGACCCGCACTCATCTTCCTTAGCCAGTTTCCGCTGGCGCACGCTTAAGCCGCAGCAAAGACGCAGCCTGCTTCTGCTGCCGTGTCTGGCGATGATTGGCGCCCCTGCAATGGCGCTGCTGCCCTCTTTAGCTCCCTCTTTACCCGGGGATAACACCGACAACGGGCTGATTTTACTCTTTGCCCGCAGCACGGGTCAGCTGCTGGCGCCGCTGGTGCTGAGCGAAAAACAGGTTCGTCATCGTGCCGGTAAAACCTCCCCACTGCTGCTGGCCCTGCTCTTTTTCACTCTTTGCTATTTCGGCGTTGCGCAGTCCGGTAGCTTGTGGATTGCCGTGCCGCTTATCATCCTCGCCCACCTGTTCAGCAACTGGTTTTATTTGGTGGCAACGCTCAACGTTATGGACAGCTTTGCTCCGGCCCATGTTGGCGCGGCGATGGCCTCAAGCTGGCGGCTTCAGCTTGGCATCACTCTACTACTACCGACGCTTACCGGCGCGCTGGCTAACCACTTCCCGCCGCAGTGGGTACTGCTGGGAAGCGGCATCTTCGGGATTATTATTGCCCTGTTTATGCTCGGTAGCTTGCCAAAGTTAAGGAATTGTAATTTGATAACGCGGCGGAATATTTCCGCACTTAATTTTAATAATGATGATGACAGTAAGACAGGTGGATAATGGCATTTTATAAAGCAACACTGGCAGCAGCGCTGGCTCTGACACTGGCTGGCTGCGTGGCACCGGCTAAAACAACCGCACCGGTAGCACCAGCACCTGCCGCCGCCCCGGCTAAACAGTGCCAGGTCGGTGACGCAATGACGCAAACCACGCTCTACTTCGGTATTAGCCGCCCTTCAGGTGCAATCATCACCGCCAAAGAATGGCGCAGCTTTGTTGATAAGGACGTGACCCCACGCTTCCGCGACGGGCTGACAGAGTATGATGCGAAGGGCCAGTGGCTTAATGCGAAAGGCGAAGTGACCCACGAGCCAAGTAAAGCGCTGATGTTAATTCGCGGCAGCGATGTGGAAAGCAGCAAGAAAGTAGACGAACTGCGTAATATCTATAAAACCCGCTTTGCGCAGGAATCCGTAATGCGCGTTGACCAGCCGGTCTGCGCCGCATTCTGATAACGAGATAACGTTAAACAAACGGCGGGTTTCCCCGCCGTTTTTTATTTACAGCACCAGCCCGGCAAATGCCGCAGACAGCAGGCTGACAAGCGTCGCGCCATAAACAAGGCGCAGGCCAAAGCGAGAAACAACATTGCCCTGTTTTTCATTCAGGCCTTTAATTGCCCCGGCTACGATGCCGATTGACGCAAAGTTGGCAAACGACACCAGGAATACAGATAAGATCCCCAAACCGCGCGGCGTCAGCGTCGCCATGATTTTTTGCAGCTCAATCATCGCCACAAATTCATTCGCCACCAGCTTGGTCGCCATAATACCGGCGGCTTTCAAAGCATCCGGCGCTGGAATGCCTACCAGCCAGGCAAACGGGTAAAACACGTAGCCGAGGATCTGCTGGAAGCTCAGGCCGAACACCGTCGCGAACAGCGCGTTGATGGCGCTAATCAGGGCAATAAAACCAATCAGCATCGCCAGAATTATCATCGCTACTTTGAAACCGGCAAGGATGTACTCCCCCAGCATCTCAAAGAAACTCTGCGATTCGTGCAGTTTCTCAAGCTTGATTTCGGGTTCATCGCCCGGGCTTGTCGGGTTAATTATCGACACAATAATGAAGGTGCTGAACATATTGAGGATCAGCGCCGCCACAACATACTTCGGCTCCAGCATCGTCATGTACGCGCCGACAATAGACAGCGAAACGGTGGACATCGCCGTAGCCGCCATGGTGAACAGACGGCGGGAGCTGAGATCCCCAAGCACGCCTTTATACGCAATGAAGTTTTCCGACTGGCCCAGGATAAGCGAGCTGACGGCGTTAAACGACTCCAGTTTGCCGAGACCGTTAACTTTAGAAAGCAGCGTGCCCACAATGCGGATAATAATCGGCAGAATGCGGAAGTGCTGCAAAATCCCTATAAGGGCGGAGATGAAGATAATCGGGCACAGCACGCCGAGGAAGATAAACGCCAGCCCGGCCTTGCTCATACCGCCGAACACAAAGTCACTCCCCTGCCCGGCAAAGGTCAGAAGGTGCCCAAAGAAGCCGGATACGCCGTTAATCACCCACAGACCGCTGTCGGAGTGCAGGAAGAAGAAAGCCAGCAGGCCTTCAATAACGACAAGTTGTAACAAATAGCGGATGCGAATGGTCTTACGATCGAAGCTCACCAGCCACGCCAGTCCCATAATGACAAAAAGTGCGAGTAGAAAATGAAGGATATTCATGTGCAGTCTAATTTTGAAAGAAAGATATTTAGCCACAGCCTCCGCGCGAGGTAAATGGTGGCCATAAGAATATTTAACCATAAGTTTTTCCAATGACAGCATAGACTTACACTTAGCATGGTTACTATTTTTAACGTTAAATATTGCAGAGAAAATAAAATTTCAGAGCAAATAAACAGTAAAAACGAAACACGATTAATTCTCATTATTAATTCATTTCTTCAGAAATAAAATAATAGTAACAACCATTCTCATTACACTAATATAATTAACAATTCCTTTGCATTCGTAAAAATAAATAATTAAAGTAGCGCCATTAACGCCCCCACAATTTATGGAGCCTGTGATGCTGAAGACGGAAATGATCGAAAAACTGAACGAGCAGATGAACCTCGAACTCTACTCCTCGCTGCTCTACCAGCAGATGAGCGCTTGGTGCAGTTATCACAGCTTTGAGGGAGCGGCCGCGTTCCTGCGTCGCCATGCACAGGAAGAGATGGAACATATGCAGCGCCTGTTCGCATATTTAAGCGACACCGGAAATATGCCGCGCATTAACGCCATTGCGTCTCCATATTTAGAGTACGCCTCTCTTGATGAGTTATTTAAAGCGACTTACGAACACGAGCAGTTAATTACTCGTCAGATTAATGAGCTGACCCACTCAGCGATGATCTCCCAGGATTACCCAACCTTTAATTTCCTGCAGTGGTATGTTGCCGAGCAGCATGAAGAAGAGAAGCTGTTTAAATCCGTACTGGATAAACTCAGCCTGGTGGGCAAAAGCGGTGAAGGCCTGTACTTCATCGACAAAGAGCTGGCAACCCTGGACACCCAGGCTTAATTGTCGCTGTTACTCAGCAGGCCACTGCGGCCTGCTGATGTTTTATCTTAGTGTAACGCCCCGCCGTCGCGCTGGCTGTGCCAGTAGCCGTACAGTTCCAATGCAACCGGTTTAATCGCTTCGATACTCGCCCAGAATGCCTCCGGCGACAGCGTGTCAAACTTCTCCAGATTCTCTTCAAGACCATGTAAAGCAATGGCTTCAAGCGCAGGTTGCAGCGTTGCCGGGAGCGCAGGCCACTGTTCCAGAGCAACGCCGCGCATATAGCCGTAGCACCACTCCTCAACGATGGTAATTTCACGCCCATCCACTTCGTCGGTGCCAAACAGCGGCTCAAACTGCTCGGGATACCCGGCAAGACGCTCGGCAATATCGTTCATATGCTGGAATACCAGCACGTTAAAACGGGTTAACTCGTCGGCATTTTCCCACTCTGGCTCGGCATCGCCTCCCCATACTGCTCTCAGCACGGTTGCTGGCTCGGTCACTTTCGGGCCGGACAGGATGGCCGTCAGCAGCCCGTCCAGTTCGGCCACATCGATGACGGAATGGGTGGTCCCGAACTTCATCAGCACATCGTCAAGCCATACAATTTCGTCTTCGTTTAACGGTCCCTGGGTCATATGCTGGCTCCTCTGCGTAGCTCTTTTTAATAAAATGAGATGTATTCTACCCGCTCCGGGGCCTTAATGATTGCCGTGCTTTCACTCCGGCGATAAACAGTCCATCAGCATGGCTTTATTTATCTGCACCGGGGTCGCAGCATACAGCTTTTGCGGGATTCCGGCAGGAATAACCTGGTCATCGCCCGCAGCAATCACCAAAAGCTTACCCCCGTAACCAGAATAAAGTTTAGTGTTAATTGTAGAATGACATTTATTCCTGTAAGCAGAAACACTTGCAATTAGAGAATAAAAAACAGGCAGTAGGCACAAAAATATAATGGGAAAGGCGCGCCTGGGGAATTTGCTTTTGCCACAGCATAATTGCGGTGAGATAATGCCAACCTTAAGTACAAAGTCACTCCATAAAAACCTTGCGCTATCTGGTAATTAATAACGTTACTGTCACGTAATGTTAGTAATTTATTGATTCATCTCTGGGAGTTTTAAAACGTGAATACATTACTTGCCGGCGTCACGTTGCTTATTTTGGGCGACAGTCATGTCGCATTTAAGGATTCTCTGCTTTCTGTTTTACCCGAAGCCTATGAAAGCATGGGGGCAAAAGTTGTTACCTATGGCGTGTGTTCTTCAAGCCCGGCGGGTTGGGTAAAAGGCCCGAAAGACACCGGCTGTGGCGGCGTAGTCAGAAACGGCACCGGCCCGATAGCCGACCCTTCTGCCGCCACATTTCCCTTCCCGGACGTCGCCAGCCTGATTGATAAATGGCAGCCGACGGCGGTGATGTTTATCTACGGCGACACTATTGGCAGCTACACCGCAGACCCTTTCCCTGCCGATTGGATTGAAAACCAGGTGAAACCCGTAGCCGCGCTGGCCGGAGCCAAAACAAAATGCCTGTGGGTGGGGCCGACATGGGGTACGTTTAACCCTCGCTACGGTAAAACCGAAGAAACAACCAAACGTATCACCGGTTTCCTGTCATCCCACGTTCAGCCCTGCACCTACATCGACAGCACGTCGTTTATGCAAAATAAAGCGGTTGAAACCGTAGATGGCCTTCACCTGACGCCTAAAAGCTACAAAGCCTGGGGCGCAGGGATTGTGGACGCAACTTTGCCGCTACTAAGCGGGAACGGGAGTAAAAGCTGATTACTCAACGTCGACACGATATTGACGGGCTGCGCGGGCTGGCCGTGCTGCTGGTGATGTTTTTCCATGCCGGGTGGATTTCAGGCGGTTTTGTTGGGGTAGATGTTTTTTGCGTCATCTCGGGCTATTACATGAGCAAGATGGCGCTTATGCAGCAGCCTTTCGCCCCGATTAAATTCATGATCAGGCGTATACAACGCCTATTACCAGCACTGTTATGCATGGTGATAACGGTCTCAGCCCTGATGCTGTGGTGGCTATTGCCGCGGGACAGAGCTGATATTGCCTCCAACGGCATGTCCGCCCTCTTTTATTTATCTAATTTTTGGGCTCATCAGAACGTCGGCTATTTTGCCGGACAGTCGCTCGCCTATCCGTTCCTGCACACCTGGTCTCTGTCGCTGGAAATGCAGTTCTACCTGCTTATCCTGCTGCTGGGTATGGCAGGAAGGCGCTGGGGCACGCTAATCGCTATCGCGGTTATCTCTTTTGCCGTCTCGCAGTCCAGCTGGAGCATGGGATATTACGGTCTGGTAGACCGACTCTGGCAGTTTGCCCTCGGCGGCATTGTTGCCTGGCTACCGCTCTCTCGCTTGTCTTCGAAACTAAACTCGCTGTTTTACTGTATGGCGACCGCGGCTATCGTCGCCTGCGCCCTGCTGTATAACAACGCCTTTGCCAGCCCTTCGGCCTGGTCTTTACTGCCCTGCCTGGCTGCGGCTCTAATTCTGGCGCTGCCGAACGCTCCGGCAAACAGGTTGCTGGCCACGCTCTCCCCGCTGGGGCTTATCTCTTATTCACTCTATTTGTGGCACTGGCCGGTCATTGTCGGCGCTACCTATTTCTTTGAAAAGCAGATAACCGGCATCTTGATGGCCGCCGCACTCGTCACCTCTGTCGTGCTGGGCACTCTCAGCTACCTGCTGGTTGAGCGCAGAGCGCCGGTCAAGCTGCTGCTATCCATTAACGTGCTGGCCGCAGCCGGGCTGTTTATCGTCAGCAGTTATTGAGAGATCCAACTAATAAAGGGGAGCGTGATTTTCGGCGCTCCCTTTTTTATTTGCGGGAGGCCGGCGGCGGGATAGATCGAGGGAAAGCGTTAGCTAAATCGCAGACAATAAAAAACCACCCGAAGGTGGTTTACACGACACTGCTTATCATTGATTTTATTCTTTTTATTCCCATGGTACCCGGAGCGGGACTTGAACCCGCACAGCCATAAGCCGAGGGATTTTAAATCCCTTGTGTCTACCGATTTCACCATCCGGGCTCGGGGAAAATTGGAGGCGCGTTCCGGAGTCGAACCGGACTAGACGGATTTGCAATCCGCTACATAACCGCTTTGCTAACGCGCCAAAATCTCTTGCCTTTGCAGGCTGTAACAGACAAATATCTATTACTTAAATCTGGAGCGGGAAACGAGACTCGAACTCGCGACCCCGACCTTGGCAAGGTCGTGCTCTACCAACTGAGCTATTCCCGCAATTTGTACAAGTGACTGTTGGTGGCCGTTAAGCTAATCACTTGATTTTGTTATCATCCAGCAAGCCGTGCTGCCGTTCGATGCGATGCATTCTACTTACCTGACGCAATGAGTCAATGAAATTTTCTAACACCGCGAATCGTTTGCTGAATTTTGCGCCGGATAGATCACGGTTCGAGCAAATCGCCGCGTGCGGCAGCAAGATATTGGAACATTGACCAGAAAGTTAGCACCGCCGCGATGAAGAAAAGCGCGATCCCGGTGTACTCGATCCACATGTTCGGATGCCACAGCATACCGATCAGCGCCAGCATCTGCGCCATGGTTTTCGTTTTACCTATCCATGAGACGGCAACCCGGCTACGTTTGCCGATTTCAGCCATCCATTCACGCAGCGCGGAGATAATAATCTCGCGGGCGATCATCGTTGCCGCAGGCAGGGTCACCCACCAGGCATGATAGTGCTCAGCCACCAGCACCAGGGCCACCACAACCATGACTTTATCCGCCACCGGGTCGAGGAACGCGCCAAAGCGGGTGCTCTGGTTCCAGCGCCGCGCCAGGAAACCGTCAAACCAGTCGGTAATCGCCGCCAGCCAGAAGATAAAGGCGCAGAGGAAAGGGGCCCAGGTGAACGGCAGATAAAATGCCAGCACAAAGAATGGGATAAGGATGACACGAAACAGCGTGAGCAGTGTTGGGATATTGAATCGCATAGTGCCGGTTAACTATCTGTCATAAGTGGAAATTGTCTCTATGTTGCTACAGAGGCCCTAATGTTTCAACGAGTAGTAGATCTTTTCTGCCAATGCCTGCGAGATCCCCGGCACTTTTGCTATTTCCTCTATCGATGCATTGATTAACGGTTGCAATCCGCCCATATACTTTAGCAGGGTCTGGCGGCGCTTAGGCCCAATGCCCTCGATAGTCTCCAGCGAACTGGTACTTTTCACTTTGGCGCGTTTTTTACGGTGCCCGGAGATAGCATGGTCGTGCGAGTCATCGCGGATATGTTGAATAACGTGAAGCGCCGGTGAATCCGGCGGCAGAGCGAAGCCCTCACCTTCCGGCTCAAGGAACAGCGTCTCCAGCCCTGCCTTGCGGTCGCTGCCTTTTGCCACACCGAGCAATAAAGGATGATGCTTGTCCCATGGCACGTCCAGCTCGGCAAATACCGCCTTCGCCTGCCCCAGCTGCCCTTTCCCGCCGTCGATCAAAATCACATCCGGGATTTTACTTTCCTCGATGGCTTTACCGTAGCGACGGCGCAGTACCTGATTCATCGCCGCATAGTCATCTCCCGGCGTAATGCCGGTGATATTGTAGCGCCGGTATTCCGAACGCAGCGGTCCGTTGGTATCGAACACCACGCAGGAAGCAACGGTTTGCTCGCCCATCGTATGGCTGATATCGAAACATTCCATCCGCTTCACTTCCGGCAGCTTCAGCACTTCTGCCAGCGCTTTCAGGCGCTGATGAATGGTGGACTGCTGGGACAGCTTCGTCACCAATGCCGTTGCTGCGTTGGTACGAGCCAGCTTCAGGTAACGGGCGCGGTCGCCGCGCGGTTTCGTCTGCACGTTAACTTTGCGCCCGGCTAACTCACTCAGGGAATCCGCCAGCAGTGATTTATCAGCCAGGGCGAAGTCGAGCAGGATCTCGCCCGGCAAGGTTCGCATCTGGCTGCCCTGCAAATAGAACTGCCCGACAAAGGTTTCCACCACTTCGTTCAGTTCGGTTCCGGCCGGAACCTTCGGGAAATAGCTGCGGCTCCCCAGCACTTTTCCCTGGCGGATAAACAGGACATGAACACAGGCCATCCCCGCATCGAACGATACGCCGATAACATCGAGGTCGTCACCGGTATTCGAAACAAACTGTTTCTCGGTAATGCGCCGCACGGCCTGGATCTGATCGCGGATCCTTGCGGCCTCTTCGAACGCCAGGTTCTGGCTTGCCTGCTCCATTCGGCCTATCAGTTGCGTTAACACCTGGTCGTCTTTACCGGCCAGGAACAGGCGCACGTAATCAACCTGCTGGGCGTACTCTTCTTCGCTGACCAGGCCCGCCACACAAGGGCCGAGGCAGCGGCCAATTTGGTACTGAAGGCACGGGCGCGAACGGTTGCGGTAAACGCTGTTTTCACACTGACGAATCGGGAAAACTTTTTGCAGCAGCGCAAGCGTCTCGCGCACCGCGTAGCCGTTAGGGAAAGGGCCAAAATACTCACCCTTTGCGTGTTTTGCCCCACGGTGCATAGCAAGCCGCGGGTGGCTATCGCCGCTCAGGAAGATAAAGGGATAAGACTTATCGTCACGCAGCAGCACGTTATAGCGCGGCTGGTAGAGCTTGATGTAGTTGTGCTCCAGCAGCAGCGCTTCGGTTTCGGTGTGGGTAACGGTCACGTCGATATGCTGGATCAGCGCCACCAGCGCCTCGGTTTTGCGGCTTGCCAGATTAGTGCGGAAGTAGCTCGACAGACGTTTTTTCAGGTCTTTGGCTTTGCCGACGTAGATAACGGTGCCGCCGGCATCGTACATACGGTAGACGCCGGGCTTGCTGGTTACCGTCTTAAGAAAAGCCCGGGAATCAAAGGTTTCACTCACTACTGATTAACGTCTCCGCGTTGAATAGCCCGTGGCGAATCGCAAGGTGAGTCAGTTCCACATCGCCGCTGATATTCAATTTACTAAACATCCTGTAGCGATAGCTGTTCACCGTTTTCGGGCTGAGATTAAGCTGCTCAGAGATCTCATTGACCTTCTGGCCTTTGGTTATCATCAGCATAATCTGTAATTCACGCTCAGACAAACTGGCAAACGGGGATTCAGCCTCTGGCTCAATCTGGCTCAGGGCCATCTGCTGCGCGATGTCGGAGGCGATGTAGCGCTGCCCCGCATTAACCGAGCGAATAGCGTTCACCACATCCTGCGGCGCCGCTCCTTTACTCAAATAACCAGCCGCGCCCGCCTGCATCACTTTGGCAGGTAATGGGTTTTCGGTATGGATAGTCAACATGATAACTTTGATATCTGAAGAGTAACGCGCAATTTTGCGGGTGGCTTCCAGGCCGCCGATGCCCGGCATATTCATATCCATTAAGACAACATCGACCGGATTGCTGCGGCACCATTTGATGGCATCCTCGCCGCAGTTCGCTTCACCCGAGACTTTGATGCCCTTAATCTCTTCAAGAATGCGTCGTATCCCTGCGCGCACCAGTTCGTGGTCATCAACAAGAAGAACGTTGATCAAAGGACTATTCTCCAGAAGGGGATAACGCTGCTGATAGCTAATTGAGGCATATATTAGCTTTTTTCAGGCCACATTAAAATCCAAATTGCAGCCAGCAACATTTTGCTAACCACACGAAGAATATATCTTTACTTTCGATGGCATTTCTGTGGCATGCGTCAACTTTCTTCACACCCTGACGACAGCCTATTACCCGACAATAAAACACAGCTTATTATCCCAATTGGGCACGAGGGAGAATAATCTTCTTATTCTCCTGCCTTATTTAACACTGATTAAACGACAGTAAAACAATTTGTTTTTTCCATAAAAATGAGTGCGGCTAATAAGCAACAGCGCTTCATTGTTTATTACCATAAACATTGAACGCTTTCCCCTGCCTTAACATGAATAACTTTGCCAAAGCTTATGCTATACTCCGCCGCCGTATGAATATCACTGTGCATAATGGCAGCGAACTAACTAAGCATTGAGGAAAGTAAATGAGCACTCCTGATTTTTCCACAGCCGAAAACACCAGCGAACTGGCGCAAGAAGTTGCCTGTATGAAAACGCTGTTAACCCTGATGCTTCAGGCTATGGGCCAGGCTGATGCGGGCCGAGTTATCCTGAAAATGGAAAAGCAAATCGCTCAACTGGAAGACCAAACTCAGGCTGAGGTATTCACTAATACCGTTAAGCAAATTAAACAGGCTTACCGTCAATAAGCCGGGGGCGGCTGGCAAGTAGCGTTTCGCCAGCCGTCAGCGCCTGACGCACACTGCTGTATTGTGCTTAGATAATCCCCATCGCCGCCGCATAACACGCAATCTGCGTTTTGTTAGGGGCATTAAATTTCTTCTGCATATTCTTCTGGTGGAAATTCACCGTATTCTCAGAAATAGACAAAATAATAGCGATTTCCGCCGAGGTTTTCCCTTCCCCCGTCCATTGCAAAATCTCACGTTCACGCTTGCTAAGCTTCATTTCCAGCATTTCCAGCGCCGGATCTTCCAGGCGAGCCATGGTTGATAAACTCAGTTCCGCCAGGTAATTAAGACGCAATCCAAGTTCATCATCCGGCATCAGCTCTGAGCGAATCGACGTCCGTGACACGGAGAAGAAACCTGCTGCGCGGTTAGGCGCCATCACACAAAGCGATCGGCCAGAAGCCAGCCCGTGGTCGCGTGCGGCGTCCCAAAGGTCTCTGGCATCGGCAAATAATGCGTCACTCCAGATTATTTCCCCGCGTATAAAGCTAGCCTGTTTAAGCACCGGATCGACGGCGAAATAATTTTCGCTGACATAACAATCCAGCCATTTTTGCGGATAAGAACTTTGCAGCGATAATTTAGGCCGGGTAAAAGGCACCGGGTGCCGGACACACAGTGAAAAATAATCAAACTCAAGCTGCTGAGTTTGTCGTTGAACTAAAGTTTGTAATTCGCTGGCTTGAGTAATTGACAGGAATTGCTCGAGCATATCCCGTCGCCAGCTAAAAAAGTCGCGATCCAGCATTATATCTGGCGTGTCTCCTGGCGCTAAAAATGAATTCATTAATAGAATGTAATACGCTAACACATTTATTAAAGTTATTGATGATATTTATTGTCTGGATCGCACAATTCTTCGGTTATAACGAATGTCAGGAAAAATTTACTGGAGCTGAGTATGGTTACCTCTGCGTTTTCCCCTCTTCTTACCGCAATGATAAACGCCCTCGGGCTGAAGACGCCTATGCTTCCCGTTATCGTCGGCGGAGAAGGTGAATTACCTTCCTGCTTCCCGGTCACCGGGCTGGCGACGGCAAGCATCGCCGCCGCAGGGATAGCCCTGAGAGATTTGTTATCACGCCCCGATGCCCCGATGTATCTCGACCAGAGGCTAGCCTCATTTTGGTTTTCCTCGAGCCATATGCCGATTAACCGCGCGCCGGCTGCCCTGTGGGACGAATTCGCCGGAGATTACGCAACGCGAGACGGCTGGATCAGGCTGCATACCAATGCGCCCCACCACCGCAAGGCGATGGAACAGATCCTCGGCATCAGCGAGAACAAAAGCGCGCTCGCCCGGCAGGTAGCTGGCTGGAAAAAAGGCGAGCTTGAACAGGCTGTGGTTAACGCCGGTGGCTGCGCCGCCGCGATGCTCAGCCGCGATGAATGGCTTAGCCACCCACACGGTAAAACCGTGGCCGCAGAACCCTTATTCTGGCAGAACCTGCACGACGAAGCGCCACGTATAAAAATGCATCTTCCCGTTGCTCGCCCGCTGGCGGGCATAAAGGTACTCGATCTGACCCGGATTATTGCCGGGCCGGTGGCCACTCGTTTTCTTGCCGGTCTTGGCGCAACGGTTTTACGCCTCGACCCACCGGGCTGGGAAGAGCCCACCCTTGCCGAGGAAGTCACTCTCGGTAAAAAATGCGCCCGCCTTGATCTCAAATCCGCAGCGGAACGCGAACAATTTAAAGCCCTGCTTTGTGAGGCCGACGTGCTGGTGCACGGATACCGCTCGGACGCCCTTGAAGCGCTGGGCTTCGACGAACAAAACCGCCAGGCGATATCTCCGGGCCTGATTGACGTTTCGCTCAATGCCTGGGGCTGGACCGGCCCCTGGCGTAACAGGCGAGGGTTCGACAGCCTGGTGCAAATGGCCTGCGGAATCGCCGAAGCGGGCCAGCGCTGGCAAAATGCCCTCAGGCCTCACCCGCTGCCGGTTCAGGCGCTGGATCACGCCACCGGCTATCTGATGGCCGCCGCCGTACTTCGGGGGCTAAAAATAAGGCAAGAGCAGCACCGGGGCTACAGCGCCCGGCTTTCCCTTGCCCGCACCGCCGCAATGCTGCTCGCCTACGATGTTGGAGAACAGCGGCCGCTTGCCGCAATAAATAAACGGGACCTACAGCCGCTGATGGAGTGGTCGGTCTTCGGCTGCGGAAGCCGCCTTAAATTCCCGCTGATGCTGGCCGGTACACCGCTCGCCTGGGCTACTCCGCCGGTGGCTTTGGGATCTGGTTCTCCCGGCTGGTAAAGCAATGGCCCGCGCCGGGCAACGGGCCTTTTAGCGAGCGAGAAACTTATCCAGAAATTGCCGCGTGCGGGGCTGCTGAGGGTTGGCAAAAAGTTCTTTTGCCGGCCCCTGCTCTACAATCTTCCCCTGATCCATAAATATTGCCCGGTCGGCAACGTCCCGGGCAAAGCTCATCTCATGGGTGACGATAACCATGGTGCGCTTCTCTTCCGCCAGTTGGCGAATAGTGCTCAGCACCTCTCCCACCAGCTCAGGGTCAAGCGCCGAGGTTGGTTCATCAAACAGGATAACTTCCGGGCGCATCGCCAGGGCGCGGGCAATGGCGACACGCTGCTGCTGCCCGCCGGATAAACGGCGCGGATAGCTGGTTTCTTTCCCGCTCAGGCCGACTTTTACCAGTAGCTCGCGGGCCATAGCAATCGCCTGCTCTTTCGGCTCACCCTTAACGATGACCGGACCTTCAATTATGTTTTCCAGCACCGTGCGATGCGGGAAAAGATTGAAGTTCTGGAATACAAAACCCACCTGCTGGCGCAGTTCGCGGATTTTCTCTTTCTGTTTTGCCAACGGCCGGGCGGCGTCAATAACAATATCGCCTACCTGAATCGTGCCGCTTTCCGGCTCTTCAAGCAGGTTGATGCTGCGCAATAGCGTGGTCTTACCGGAGCCGCTTGGACCGATGATCGCCACCACTTCACCCGGTTTCACCTCGAGATTTATGCCGTGCAGCACGGTCACACCGTGGAACTTTTTCACCAGTTTTTTGATATCGATGGCGCTCATTTCGGCTCCCTGTCCTGGCGATTAAGCTGGTTTTCGAAATAATTTTGCAGCGAGGAGAGCACCGTCGCCATCACCCAATAAACCAGCGAGGCGGCAAGATACATAGTAAACACCTCCAGGGTGCGGGAGGTAATCAGCTGCGCCTGGCGGAACAGCTCCGGCACCTGAATCGTCGCCGCCAGAGAAGTATCTTTTACCAGGCTGATAAAGCTATTCCCGAGAGGCGGCAACGCCACGCGCAAGGACTGAGGTAAAATAGCCCTGCGCAACGCCTGCCCGCGCGTCATACCGATACTTGCAGCCGCTTCCCACTGCCCTTTATCAATGGACGAAATAGCCGCGCGCAGCGTTTCTGACGCATAAGCTGCGGTATTTAACGACAGGCCAATCATCGCCGATGGAATAGGATCCAGCTCGATGCCAAACTGCGGCAACCCGTAATAAATCATAAACAGCTGGGCGATGAGCGGCGTGCCGCGAAAAATCGACACATAAAAGCGCGACAGCAGCGAGAACGGTAAAAACGAAGACAGGCGCATCAGCGCCAGCATAAAACCGAGGATCAGGCCGAAGAACATCCCGCCGATACTCAGCTCCAGGGTAAAAACTGCCCCTTTGAGCAGATAAGGTGCCGAGTCCAGCACCAGTTGCAGACTTTCTTGCATTATGGTTCCTGATTATCAAGTCTTGCCCTGCTCCGCCCTCTACAGGTGCGGATGATAAGCAAACAACGCGGGCGCGCCGCCGGTATGAATAAAGACTATCGGGCCCTGATCCTTAAATCTTTTTTGCGCCACGCCGTCGATAAGCCCGGCCATTGCCTTACCGGTATAAACCGGATCGAGCAGGATCCCTTCCAGCCTGGCAAGCAGTTTTACCGCCTCCATGCCTTCATCGTTCGGCGTACCGTAACCCGGCGCGAAATAGTCGTCCCATAGGATGATGTCGCTGGTAGCGCTGACCTCAAGAGACTGGGCAACCGCCTGTTGCAGCGCAATAACCTTTGGTTTCTGCTGCGCGACGGTTCTTGAAACCGTTACGCCAATAAGCTCTACGTCCGGCATCAGTTGCTCAAGGCCAACCGCGAGGCCCGCATGAGTACCGGCGCTGCCGGAAGCAACGACTACGGAGGACAGATTAACCGCGTCCTCACACTGCTGAGCAATTTCCAGCGCGCTTTCAACATAACCCAGCGCACCCAAGGCGTTAGAACCGCCAACCGGAATAACATAAGGGCGGAACCCCTGAGCCTCCAGGCGAACGGCAATCTCTTCAAGCTGCTTGTCCGGGGCGCTTAACGCCTCACACATTTCAACTTCAACATTAAACAAGTCGAGCAGCAGACGGTTACCGTTGGTCAGGTAGTTTGGCGCGCTGGTACCGATGGGGTTTTCCAGCAGCGCCACGCAGTTTAAGCCCAGCTTAGCCGCTACCGCCGCAGTCTGGCGCACATGGTTCGACTGAATAGCCCCCGCGGTGACCAGCGTGTCGGCACCTTCGCGCAGTGCGTCAGCCGCAAGGAACTCAAGCTTACGCAGCTTATTGCCGCCCATAGCCATCGGCGTAACATCATCACGTTTAATATAGATTTCGCGGCCAAGATAATCAGAAAAGCGCGGCAGGTATTCCAGCGGAGTAGGCGCGCCGATAAATTCCAGACGCGGAAAACGCGTTAAATGATGCAGTGACATAGGGCCTCCTGAGCCGATAGCGATATCCAGTTTCATTATGCACCAGACAAGCACGTTGCCCCGCCCCGGTAAATAAAAAAGGTGCTGAAATCAGCACCTTTTTACGGTGAGCGAACGCTATTTAGTCACGTCAGCGCCAAACCACTTATCGGAAAGCTTCGCCAGAGAGCCGTCTTTCTGCATCTCAGCGATAGCCGCATCGATGGCCTTCAGCAGATCTTCATTGCCTTTACGCACGGCAACGCCTGATTCCTGACGGGAGAATGCGTCGCCCGCTACCGCCAGCGTATCTTTAGTTTTCTTGACAAGATCCAGCGCGGCAAGGCGGTCAACCAGAATAGCGTCAATACGGCCTACGCGCAGATCCTGATATTTGGTTGGGTCATCATCATAGGTACGAATATCTACGCCCGGCACGTTTTCACGCAGCCACTGCTCGTAGTTAGTTCCGAGGCCCACACCCACTTTTTTACCTTTGAGGTCAGCTGCGGTTTTAATGCCGCCTTCATTGCCTTTTTTAACCAGCGCCTGAATACCGGAAACGGTATAAGGCGTGGAGAAGTCGTATTTTTTCTTACGTTCTTCGGAGATAGTGACCTGGTTAATGACCACGTCGATACGTTTGGAGTCTAAAGATGCCAGCATGCCGTCCCATTTAGTGGGTTTCAGCGCCGCTTTAACGCCAAGATGCTGAGCCAGCTGCTCGGCAAATTCGACTTCAAAGCCGGTGAGCTTGCCGTCATCGCCCTGGAAGCTGAACGGAGGATAGGTGCCTTCCAGGCCAACCAGCAGCGTGCCGCGCTCTTTGACTTTATTAAGAAGGTTTTCTGCCGCGAAGGTTTTTACGCTGGCGCCAGCCACCAGCGCCACTGCCAGTACGCCCATCAGCGCCTGACGCCCTGCCATTGCTAGTTTCATGTTTACCCCGATAATTTACATTTTTTGTAGTGTAGCGGCCCGGCCCGGGATATATCAAAACCAGTCCGCTACAACTTATGCAAATTTAGTATATATCGGAAGTTGCGCTAATTTCCTGACGCGGGATCGCATACCCCTGCACCTGAAATTGCCAATACTTTCGCAATGCAATGCGGTAGTTATTGGTGCTGGTTCTCGGCAACCAGGCATCCAGAGTTTCATCCAGCAGCCCTTGCGGCGAGCCGGGAAGCGGGACTTTATTTTCGCTTAAATGGTTGCCAAGGCGACGCAGGCGCACCACATACTCACGTATCGTCCCGTGGCTCATTTCGGTTTGCTCAAAGAGATATTGCTTGAAACCGATAATATCGAAGTAATTATTTTGTTCTTTGCAGTGCAAATCGCCACAAAAACGACACAGCGCAACCCATTCCTTTTGCTCGATAAGCCAGGTGGCCTCGTCAATTAAGGTATCCAGTTGAGCAATGGTGGCTTTATTAATAATGACCCCGCTACGCGTCAGCGTGATACGGTCAAGAAGCTTGCTGCAATGTGCACAATGTGTCTGGGTGTGTTTGAAATCTTTGAGATAGCGGCTTAATGGCCGTCTTTTTGACTGCTGCACCGTCATGATAATTCCCAGGTCGTCAGATAATTGTGCGGCACTCCTTACAACTTACCCAATTTGGTGCGCAAGCGCTTAATCGCCTGGCTATGCAGCTGGCTCACCCTCGACTCACCAACGTCAAGCACCGCGCCAATCTCTTTAAGATTCAGCTCTTCCTGGTAATACAGCGTCAGCACCAGTTGTTCGCGTTCCGGTAAAGCTTCAATGGCTTCCATCACGCGCTGGCGCAAATTACTGTCCAGTAATTGCTGCAGCGGGTTTGCCTGCTGATGTTCCTCGGTGACCAGTTCGATACTATCGCCGTGCTCTTCACGCCACTCGTCATAAGAGAAGAGTTGGCTATTGTTTGTGTCGAGCAACATCTGGCGATACTCGTCGAGTGGGATCTCCAGCCGCTCCGCGACTTCCGTCTCGGTAGCGTTGCGCCCCAGCTCCTGCTCCAGTTGACCAATCGCCTGTGCCACGCCGCGGGCGTTACGCCTGACGCTTCGCGGCACCCAGTCACGGCTGCGCAATTCATCAAGCATCGCCCCACGGATGCGTTGCACCGCGTAGGTAGTAAATGCCGTTCCCTGCAGGGCATCGTAACGTTCGACTGCATTCAACAACCCGATGCCGCCTGCCTGTAGCAGATCGTCAAGCTCTACACTCGCCGGCAGACGTACCTGCAGGCGCAATGCTTCGTGACGCACAAGCGGTACATAACGCTGCCACAGCGAGTGTTTATCCATTACACCTTCAGCGGTATACAGTGAATTCACGATAAACAGCCCTGCGTTAATTGAGTTATCGGCATGATTATCCGTTTCTGGAGGGGTTTTAATCGTCAGAATAGTGGGTGAAATGGGGGGTTATTTGGGGGTTATGAAGAAATAAACCTCTAGGATTTTAGCCATAAGCTATGGCAAATCGTGTTCAGGCTTACTTAAAAGTATCAATTGGTTGTTAATTATTAACGCCACATACTATAGCTATTCCTCGCTAATTAAGCCGGACAATCTATCGTCCAAAAAAGATGGAAAAAAACCTTTTATTCCGGGCCTGAGTGCGCCTTGTTTTATCTTAAAGTGTTAATATATGTGTTGTCTTTACGCACCAAAAACGGGTTCCCTTTCCTCCCGAACCCGTTCGATTACAAGGTAGGTTCCCCGAATGAAGATTTTAATTACGGCTTTAGGTTCAATGTCCGCTAACGCCGTGATAGATGCGTTGAGACGCGCATCTCATACCGTCATAGGATGTGACATCTATCCTGCCCACTGGCTTTATTGTTCCCAACGGGTTGACGCTTTCATTCAGGTCCCCCGCGCTACCGATGCCGAAGCCTATATTGAAAGCATCAATGCTATTTGTGGCGACCATGAGATCGACCTGATTATTCCGCTTACCGATGTTGAAGTTGACGTACTTTCCCTGCACCGCACTCGGCTGCGCTCGCCTTCGGCTCTAACGCTGATGGACGCGGAGTCTATCGCTATTGCCAGGGACAAATTCGCCTGGAGCCAGCGTTTTGCCGGCAACGATACCTTTCTGCCGCTGCCCTCGATACTGCTGGCCGACTACCGGCCACAGGCGCTCGGCTTCCCGGTTATTCTCAAGCGCAGGGATGGCCGCAGCAGCGAAGGGCTGCGCCGTATTGAGACTGAAGTCGAACTGCTCGAACTCAGTGCCAGACTTAACGGCGACGACTGGATCGTGCAGCCATTTCTGGCAGGAGAGGTCCACGTTATCGATATTGTGCGCCAGCAAGAAACCGGCGCATGGGCAGGTATCGCGCGCAAAGAGCTGCTGCGTACCACCAACGGGGCCGGTCTAACCGTTGAAGTATTGCCAGACGACGCATTGGTTGCAAAAGCCGCCGCCGTCGCCCGGCTGCTGGATCTGAACGGCTGCATCAATATTGAATTTATGCGCCATAAGACCGGCGATTACCTGATGGACATTAACCCTCGCTTCTCGGCGGGAGTCGAGTTCTCGGTGATGGCGGGCTACGACATGATAATTAACCATATTCATTGCTTTACCCGTCAGCCGATCCAACCCTCTGTTGCGGTACAAAATGCCGTATTTACGCGCCACTACGTCGCTGAAAAATCAATTACAGGATAGAGAAAATGAGCCAAACCACCGAGCCAGCTAAGCTGATTACGGCCGAGGACTGGGATCAAAAATGGCAGGGAATTTTCGATCATTACCAGAATGATATTCGGCACGCCTACTATATTGATGCCGTCAGAAAGAGCCACGAAAAGCGCGTGCTTGAAATTGCTGCCGGCAGTTTCCGCGATATCGTGCAACTGACAAAACGCGGCGTTGAAGGCCACGGCATCGACTTTTCACCCGAATCGGTGAGCCTGGCGAAAAAACTCTATCCTTCTTTGCAGGATCGTTTTTCCGTAATGAACGCCTTCAATCTGCAATACCCGGATAAGCATTTTGACCTGACCTACCACAACGGGTTCTGGGGATATTTTGCTGAAGAAGAGATTCATCAAATGGCAACTGAACAAGCAAGAATCACGAAAGGAAGAATGATCGTTACCGTTCATAATGCACACAATAAATCCTTCGTGAATTACTTCAATTCTAAAAAAGCCGGTGATGCTGTTTTCGACATCAAATTCTTTACCATTGAGCAAATGCAGGAAATCCTGGGGCGTATCTCCAGTAGAGTTATTATCATTCCTGTTGGCAAAGGCAAAAAAACGCATGAAGACTGGCTCATCCGCCACGGCCTGCACAACCCGCTGTTGATAAACGGCATGTTTAAATGGTCCGGCGACCGTTATCTCGAGCGCAGCGAACGTTTGATGTGCATTGCCGAAATGTAGTCCTAAACTGTCGCCTGTAAAAGGGGCTCTGTCTTACGACAAAGCCCTTTTTTGTTATTCACTCCGCCAGCACGCTATGCCGCGGCGCTTTGCCCAAGGCTAATACGTCTTACCGCGGCGATAATACGCTGCTGCTCCTCTTCGCCCAGGTCAGGGAAAATAGGCAGGCACAGCACCTTCTGAGAAAGCTCATTGGCTACCGGCAAATGTTCCGGGGCGGAAGAAGGCAGATGCCGGTACATGGCAAACGAGCTGATGAGCGGGTAGAAGTAACGGCGTGAATAGATGCCCTCTTCTTTCAGGGCGTCATAAAGCGCATCGCGGCTAATCGGGAAACGCTCATCCACCAGAACCGGATAATAGGAGTGGTTCCACTCATAGTCGCTTTTCTGGGTATAAAACTCCAGCCCTGGAATACCGGCCAGCCCTTCGCAATAGCGCTTATAAATAGCGGCGCGAGCGTTTAATGCCCCGTCAATATGCTGGAGCTGTAGCAAGCCAAAAGCCGCCTGTACTTCATTCATTTTGGCGTTAATGCCCGGAGCAATCACCGTGGTTTCATCGGCAAAGCCAAAGTTTTTCAGGTAGTCGATGCGTTTTTTAGTTCTGGCATCCGGGCAGATAATCGCCCCGCCCTCGATGGTATTAAACACCTTGGTGGCGTGAAAGCTCAGAATAGACAGATCTCCGCAGTTAAGAATGCTGGAGCCGTTTTGCTTCACGCCGAACGCATGGGCGGCATCATAGATAACCTTCAGACCGTACGTGTCTGCGATGCGCTGAATTTTATCCACATCGCACGGGATGCCGTAGCAGTGTACCGGCATAATCGCGGTAGTTTGCGGGGTGATCAGAGCCTCGATAGAGTCCGCATCAATATTAAATGTCTGCGGGTCAATATCGGCAAATACCGGCGTCAGGCCATTCCACAGCAGGCTGTGCGAGGTGGCCACAAAGGAGTAAGGCGTGGTAATGACTTCGCCACTCAGCCGCAGGGTCTGGAATGCCGTCAACAGCGCCAGCGTGCCGTTAGAGAATAGCGATAAGTATTTAACCCCGAGATAATCGGCCAACGCCTGCTCAAGCTGCTGATGAAACGGACCGTTATTGGTGAGGTACTTATTGCCCCAAATTTGCTCGAGATACGGAATAAACTCTTCAAGCGGCGGCAGCAGCGGGCTGGTTACAAAGATATCTTTCATAGTGCATACACCTCAGCGTAGAGACGGCGGGGACGGCGAGTGCATCGTTACCCGCCGCGGCCACATCACTCCATTACGGTAAAAGTACGGGGCGCCTCGCCCGCGCAATAAATGCGCCAGGCCTCCTGTAGCGCCCGTTCAAAGGTAGCCGTCGCGTTGAAACCGTTTTCATTTTCCCTCGGGAGATTGCCTCGCATCGTCATACGTATTTCATTCAGTTCGTCAACGTTATCGCGCCAGCCGATTGCTTTGTTGATGTAATCTTCTACGCTGTAGGCAACAAACTGCTCCAGCCCGTATGAGCGCATAATGTCCACACCCTGGCGGGCGGCCATGGTCGCGCCGCACAGCGTCAGGGTTGGCACGCCCATCCAGCAAGCATGGTTGCTGGTGGTGCCGCCGGAGTAAGGGAAGGCATCCAGCAAAATGTCGATTTCATGGTGATAGGCCAGGTAATCCACCAGCGAGGCTCTTCTCTTGAAAATCAGCCTCGACTCATCAATACCCAGCTGCTGCAACTTTTTCGTCATAGCCGCTACCATCTTGTCATCGTTCATAAAGCCAATGACAAACCGCGACTCGGGATACAGGGTCAGAATTTTGGCCCAGACCCTGAGGACTTCATCGTTGATTTTTTTCGGGCGATTAAAGCTGCCAAACGTAAGCCAGCCATTTTTAAGCGCCGGCAGCGGCTGAATATCCGGGCTTTGCGGATGGGGTTCGAAGAACTTACGCATCTCAATAAACATGATGCTTTCAGTCAGTTGCTGTTCGAGATCGGCAGGCTGGGCAAGCGTCGCGGTCAGAATGCGATAATCCATGGTGCTCAGGCCGGTTGTCCCGGGGTAACCAATCCAGGAAATTTGCACCGGTGCCGGGCGTAGCGCAAACGCGGGCAGGCGGTTATCTGAGGTATGGCCGGAAAGGTCGAACAGAATATCTATGCGATCCTCATTAATCTGTTCGGCAAGCCGGCGCTGGCTCAACTTGTCAACATGGCGCCACAATACGGAACCGGCCTCTAAGTGCTCGGTTACCTCGTCGCGAATTGGCGATACGCTGTAGCCAACCAGTTCAAAATGCTCGCGATTCAGCCCATCCCAGAACGGCTCCAGGAAATGGCTGACGGGATGTTTACGCAGATCCCCGGAGACAAAGCCCACACGCAGTTTTTTAGCCGGATCTTTTTCCCCGGCGTAAGAAAAATGCAGATCGCAGGCTTTGGCCCATTTATCCACCGCCTGCCCGTATTGCAGGTGTTTTTCAAACAGCTGTTCAGCCGTCACGTTGTGGTCGTGAGTCAGCACAAACAGCAGGCTGGTGAAGTACTCAAAATTGCCCGGCTCAAGCTCTATTGCCTTGTTAAGGAACCAGGCCGCCTCGTCGAGCTTTTGACTGTCGCTTAAAATCACCCCCATGGTCGCAAGATGAATGGCCTTAACGCCCTCACTGCGCAGGGAGGCTCGGGAACATTGCTCCGCCAGCGCCATCTCTCCGTGCTGATAATAGGAGTAGGCCAGGCTATGCCAGAAATTGACATTTTTTTCCTCAAGCCTTAATAACCCCTGTAAAACCCCCCGGGCATGATAGTGATCGCTGGTTTTCTGGAATGCAGTCGCCAGGTCATAATAAATATCCAGGCTGGAGAAGTAATAGCCCATCAGGCGACACAGCGCATTTATCGCGTCATCCCACTGATTGGACAAAATGCAGGTACGGGAATAGCAGCGTAACGCTGAGATATCCTCGGGATTATCGCTCAGTAATTGCTCAGAGCGCGCTTTAGCCTGCTGAATATCTTTAGCCTGAATGAGCTGATTTATCTCATCATAAATATCGTCGCCGCTTTGTTCCGTTCGCGGCACGTCATTAACATCCTCACTCAGGAGTCCGCCCCGATTGGTGGAAACGCTAAGCAGGAGTAAGGTATTCAGCAACTGCCGTAAATATTGAGTGTTTCCGGTACGCAGAAAAGATTGATAATGTTTTTTCCAGGCAAGGGGAGATCCCGTCAGCGCGCCTTTATTGCGCAGTGAGAGAAAACATTGCCACGCATCATCGCTGACACCGGCCATCCCGCTGCGCAAGTAGCACAGCTCTTCCGCCGTCAGAGTAAAGTCTTCGCCCCAATAATTTTGCAGCGTCAGCGCTTCACCCTTTTCCGCATCGAAAGATTCCGGCGGCACGATGGCGCTTAGCGTATCGTTTTCTGCCCGATTGTAGGCACCTGGTGATGCACTCCAGTAAAGGCCGGAAGGCTGCTTAAGGTAGAGCTCCTTTAGCGTCGCCAGCACTTGCTCACGAACGTCGGCATGCTCTTCGGGCATACGGCAGTTAAAGACTAGCTGATCGACGCTCAGGCTGAGTGGCCATGCCGCGCCCAGCAGATCCAGCACTCGTAGCGTAACGGGATTGTCGCTACTTAACGCTTGCCCGCTGCCGCTGGTATGCCCTTTAACAATCTGAGCATTGTCATTGATTCTGCGCGTAAAGCTCCCCGACCAGTGAAGCGTTTCAAGGCTCGCCAGATCGGGAAGCGGCGGAAAATGCGCCTCTTCCCGTGCGGCAGCCAGCAGGCTGAAACGTTCGCTACGTGATACGCTAAAATCCAGATATTGCTGAGCCGCTACCCGATCCTGCCCGGCAACCAGACCATGGAGCGTGGCAACTTTGTCACCGTAATAGTCCGGTAATTCATACTGCGGTACGGCATCTCCCGCATAACCGAAGCCCAGCTCATCGACTTTGCTATAAAACTCACTAAAGGTAAGTGGTTCAACGGCAGGTGCAAGGTAACGCAGAGTCAGCATTAAATCGCTCTCTCGCTCGGCCTCTTCAACACGCGTTTTTAGAGCACCCTGCGGCAACGTCATCGCCAGATAACTCAGCATGCCACGCACGGCGTTGACCTGTACCTCAGTATCGCTATTACCCCCACGCATGGCATGGTAGCTGAGAGCATCACGGATAGCCGCAGTGTCACCGGCTCCCGTCGAAGGGTACCAGTGCAGGCAGACAACGCCTGATTTGGAGAGGTTTTGGCGACACCACGTCAGCAGCGCTTCTTGCTCAGGAGCCCCGAGCAATGAGAAAGCGCCGCGCACGATGATGTAATCAAATTCACCGCCTTCAATAGCCAGAATATCTCCCAGCCCCGCATTAAACAGCTCAACATTTGCGAGTCCATGCGCCAGCGCACGCCGCTGCCCCACGGCAATACTGGCCTCATCGATATCTATGCCAATAACAATGCTTTCCGGGCACGCATGCGCATGGGCCACAATGCCCTGCCCCTCACCACAGCCAAGCTCAAGAATACGCGCACGCTCAGGCGCCACCGCAGGCAGATGGTAGAGGTGGGCCGCGCACTGAATGGCCGCGGTAGAAATATTGCGATCCGGGTAATACTGACTCACTTTACGCTATCCATTATTTTCAGGAGAAATGACCTGGGGTCAGCCGATTAATACGCTGTAGTTTTCCAGCAGCGAAGATTTGTATTCTCTGTAGGCCTCGCTTTCCTGCCGGGACTTACCCAGCACCCAGCAAAATGCATCTTCACCGTGCCCGGCATCCGCCAGTTTGCTGGTTGCTTCACGGCCGATTGCCATTTTTTCCATGGCGCTAAGTTCATTTTCTGCCGCGGCAAGAGCTATCTGATCGAGGAACCATTCGGCGTTATTGTTTTGCAGATTGATATCAATAAACCGCGCGACGGTCGCAAGATATTTCGCCGACGGCTCGCCGCCTTCGCTATAGATAAACGCCGCCAGAATGGACTCCCAGAACGGGACATTTTCATCCCAGGTCAGCAGCAGATCTTTCGCTTCAAGGGTCTCTTTCAAAGCTGACCACGGTTTTCTTACCAGGCTATCGGCATCCAGCAGCAGAACAGGAGAAGCTATTTTTTTCAGGGCATGCGGTAAGAAAACCAGGCGACGGCTGGCGTAATGCACTTTGTCCGCCTTGCCCGTCCTGAACGCTTCGCTACTCAGCGAAATACCCAGCTCGGGCATTGCCTCACGCAGCCCGGAAATCTGCTGTTCCAGTCCAGCGTCACAGTTATAAATGTGGAAGTGAACGTTAAGCTCGCTGCGGTTGGTATTAAAGATTGAGAGCAGCAAAGGCAGGCCGTGCGCCGAGAAATAGGCTTTGTCGCAGCCGACCAGAACGGTTGTTTTGCTATTGTTCGCCGGTTCAATCAGCCATTGGTAGCGTTCGCTATCCGGCCGGTAGAGCGTGTCTGCCAACGGGCGAAAATCGATAAATGAATCCGGGCAGCCACCGAGCTGATAGAGAGCCGAAACCACCATCAATAGCGTCATAGGATCTTCGCCAATAAGCGCCATATTTCCGGTGAGCTGCTCAATAATGACATAGGCCTGATTAAAATCTTCTTCCATCAGGCAAACCAGCAGCAGGATTTTCAACGCCACCGAAGATTCGCTAAGCTCGGAAAGGTTATTGGAGATCAGGAAAATCGCAGAGCTAATTTCATTAATGCGGAACAAGACCTGAACGCCAGCAACCAGATAGTTTTTATTGCCGTCGAGCTTCAGGGCTTCAACAATATAATGGGTTATTTTCTCAACTTTATCGGCATCGACAGGCTCCGGATTAGCATGCTGATGCATGTCCAGCGCTGAATTCGAGAGGATAATAGCCCCCATCATTAGCTTCAGCGCCCTATCTTGTTCCGGATTCAGCCCGGTCTGAGCAAGGGTTAATTTGTCGTTCAGGGAGGCAAAATCAGGGTTGACGAAATTAAGGACTTCAGTCACCAACCACGCGGGCAAAACATCCGCTTCCGGCAGGAAAATAGTGCGGGTAAACAGATCGCGGTAATATTGTTGCAGCGCCCGGGTGCGAGAGAAACTGTTCATAACTGTCCTTTGATGTGCATTTTTTTGCCAGACCGGTGATTGTCTGATGCTAGCATTCGCACGGCAGGCATAATGCGCAGAACAAAACTGAAATTAGCGCCTTATCCTTCATATTAAAAAACGGCAGTCGGCGGCTATTTTCGACAAAAACAAAAAAAGGCTGCTGTTTCCAGCAACCTTTCTTGTAGCAGTCTGCGAAATTAACGCAGCAGGGACAGCATTGCCTGTGGAACCTGGTTTGCCTGGGACAGTACGGAAGTACCAGCCTGCTGCAGGATCTGCGCGCGGCTCATGTTGGAAACTTCGGTCGCGTAGTCAGCATCCTGAATACGGGACTGTGCAGCAGACAGGTTGGTGATGGAGTTGTTCAGGTTGTTGATAGTGGATTCGAAACGGTTCTGAATCGCACCCATGTTAGAACGAGCTTCATCGATTTTTGCAATTGCAGCATCAGCAGCAGAAACAACAGCCTGTGCAGTAGAGTGGTCGGCGACTGTAGTGCTCAGACCAGCGTCCAGGCTAGCGGAAGAAGCAGCGATCAGCGCGTTGCTGCCGATAACGATGGTGTCGTTAGAGGTGGTGTTAGCGCCAACCTGAATGTTCAGACCGGTGCTGCCTACGGAACCGTCCAGCAGTTTTTTGCCGTTGAAAGAAGCACCGCCAGCGATACGGTCGATTTCGGACAGACGCTGGGTGATTTCAGTCTGGATGGATTTCAGGTCAGTGGTACCGTTGGTGTCGGTAGCAGCCTGCAGAGACAGCTCACGGATACGCTGTAAGTTGGTGTTGATCTCGTTCAGGTTACCTTCAGCGGTCTGAACCAGAGAGATACCGTCGTTAGCGTTACGAGCGGCCTGAGTCATACCCTTAACCTGGGAAGTCATACGGTTGGCAATCGCCTGACCAGCAGCATCATCTTTTGCGCTGTTGATACGCATACCGGAAGACAGACGCTCGATAGCGGTACCCAGTGAGTTCTGAGATTTGCTCAGGTTGTTCTGAGTAGTCAGGGACAGCAGGTTAGTATTGATAACTGACATAGTTTTAATTCCTTAAAAATTGGGTTTAGGTTCGGTGCCTAACACTCACGGCGTCTCTCACCGTCAACAAGGTTATCGACGCCCTCAGTTCCAACTTTAGAAATAATCACAGAAAAAATATCAAACCATTGAATTAAAAGAAAAATTAATATCAATATATTCTTTTTTCTTTCGTTTATACCTGCATTTCCCTCCGCCGGTTTATATCAACAGGCGGAAATGAAAATAAATACTCCCCGGCCTTCTGATGCGAACCGACTACTCTATTAATGAAGACATACGCTTCGACAATCGGCTTATAAGACTAATTCCCACCCGGCTATTCGACTGATTATTTTTTTCAACTGGCAGTAAACTTTTCGTCCAGTCCGCCGATAAGTAGTGTAACTACCAGCGACTTAAAGGAAGACATCAATGGCATCGATCTCTAGCCTTGGAGCAGGCACGACCCTGAACCTCCAGGACACATACGATAAGCTTTACGCGGCAGAACAGACTAAATTAACGATTTTTGATACCCAGACCAAAACGTATCAGGCTCAGTTTAGCGCCTTCGGTCAATTAAAAACGGCGATATCGGGTCTGGAAACGGCGACCGCTGCGTTAACAAAAAGCGGCGCACTGCTGGCAACATCCGTCAGCAGCACCAACACCGCATTCAGCGCCACAACCACCAGCGATGCGATTCTGTCTGACTATACGGTTAACGTACAGCAGATGGCGAAATCCCAGGTGCTGATGAGCGGTAGCATTGCCAGTAACACCGCGCAGCAAGGAGCGACGACCGGTGGAACACGAACAATCACCATTACTCAGCCAGGGACAACGACCCCGCTGAACGTGACGCTATCCGACTCGGATACCTCGCTGAACGGTATCGCCAAAGCCATTAATGCGGCCAACGGGAATGTTTCCGCTTCCGTGGTTAAAGCTAGCGACGGTGATTACCGCCTGATGCTCTCCTCCAAGAGCACCGGCGTGCAGTCTGACATGACCGTCACCGTGACCGGCGATGACAAACTTCAGGGCGTTATTGGCTACAACTCGGCCAGCAAATCCGGCGCGTTAAATGAGCAAACGCCGTCGCAGAATGCCAAAGTACAGGTCAACGGCGTCGTCATTGAACGCCAGAGCAACACCATTTCCGACGCCATGCCGGGTGTGACGCTGAACCTGAAAGCAAAAAGCACGGCTGACGAGACGCTCAGCGTTACGCGTACCAGCGATGCCAGCAAAAAGGTTATTAATGACTGGGTTAAAGCTTATAACTCCCTGCAGTCAACCATTGCCAGCGTCACCAAGTATGTGAAAGTTACCGCAGGTAACGCCCAGGACCCGAATAACGGCGCACTGGTCGGAGACAGTACGGTACGCGGCATTCAGGCCGATATTCGCAGCATGCTGACCAACGTTCAGGCTGGCGATTACAGCATCATGGCTCAGCTTGGCGTTAGCCAGGATCCGGTTCTGGCTCCAGACGGCTCCAGCGTGCTGAAAGTGGATGATGCCAAGCTGACTAAAGCGTTGACGGATAACCCGCAGGGCGTGATCAACTACTTTGTTGGCGACGGTAAAACCACCGGTTTTGCTACCCAGTTGGATACCAAGCTGAACAACATGCTGAGCACCAGCTCAATCAATGCCGGCGTGATTAAAAATGCGCAGGACGGCCTCACTTCAACCCTGAAGACCGTGGCTGACCGTAAGCAGGATATGAGCGACAGTATTGACGCCACCATGGCACGTTACAAGGCACAGTTTACCTCTCTGGCAAACCTTGTCAGCAAGATGACCAATACGGGGAACTACCTGACGCAGCAGTTCACCAAAAGTTAAGGATATAATATGTACAAGAGTTCTGGTGTACAAGCCTATCAACAGGTCGGTCTGGAAAGCGCCGTTATGAGTGCCAGTCCACACCAGCTCGTGGTGTTGTTGTTCGACGGGGCACTCAGTGCCCTTGTGCGGGCGCGCCTGTTTCTGGAGCAGGGCCAAATGGCCCCCAAAGGCGAGGCGCTCTCCAAAGCCATTAATATTATTGATAACGGACTGAAAGCAGGTCTGGATATGGAGATCGGAGGGGAATTGCCCGTTAACCTTGCGAATCTTTATGACTATATGGTGCGGCGTCTCCTGCACGCTAATTTGCGCAACGATGTCGACGCAATCAGCGAAGTAGAAAGGTTGCTCGCCAATATTGCGGATGCATGGAAACAAATAGGCCCTTCTCCCTCTACACTTCAGGATGCTATCTGATGAATGATTTCATCTCATCCCTAAATGAATGGTATGCCCTTCATGCCCTCAGTCAAACCATGCTTGACCTTGCTCATTCTGGAAAGTGGGATGAGTTGATAGAACAGGAAGTGAAATACGTTCAGCTGGTGGAGGCGATTGCCAATAATCCTATTGCCCAGGCCAGCAACAGAAGCCAGGAAGAAGCGAAGGGACTGCTGGATATGATCCTCGCGAATGAAAACCAGATCAAAGCGCTGCTGCACGGTCGGCTTAGCGAACTGCGCGACCTTATCGACCAAAGCGGCCGCCAGAAATCGCTCAACAACACCTACGGATTTCTTTCCGGCAATGTTTTAATGCCCAGCGATTTAAATCAGTAAACCTGCCTGTTTTCGCTTCTTACTCCATACTCCAGAGGTCAGCTAAATGACTTCTGGAGCACGGATGATATGAAGAACCCCACCCTGTTACAGTTTTTCCACTGGTATTCCCCCGGCGACGGCAGTCTGTGGCGCGAAGTTGCGGACCGTGCAGGCAGCCTCAGCGACATCGGCATCAATATGGTTTGGCTCCCGCCCGCCTATAAAGGCAGCTCTGGCGGCTATTCCGTAGGCTATGACAGCTACGATCTTTTCGACCTCGGTGAATTCGACCAGAAAGGCAGCGTGCCGACCAAGTACGGCGATAAGGCCCAACTGCTGACGGCGATTCAGGCCCTACGTGATAACAACATTGCGGTGCTGCTGGACGTGGTGGTGAACCACAAAATGGGCGCCGATGAAAAAGAACAGGTGCGGGTTAACCGGGTCAACGAAGAAAACCGCAACGAAATTTCGGAAGAAGTCATAGAATGCGAGGCCTGGACTCGCTACACCTTCCCCGCCCGCGCCGGGCAATACTCGCAGTTTATCTGGGACTACAAATGCTTCAGCGGCGTTGACCACATTGAAAACCCGAACGAAGACGGCATCTTTAAAATCGTCAACGACTACACGGGCGAAGGCTGGAACGACCAGGTGGACGACGAGCTTGGCAACTTCGACTATCTGATGGGCGAAAACATTGATTTTCGCAACCACGCGGTCACCGAGGAGCTGAAATACTGGGCGCGCTGGGTAATGGAGCAAACAGGCTGTAATGGCTTCCGGCTGGATGCGGTAAAACACATTCCGGCCTGGTTCTATAAAGAGTGGATTGAACACGTACAGGAGGTTGCCGCTCAGCCGCTATTTATCGTTGCCGAATACTGGTCACACGAGGTCGATAAACTCCAGGAATACATCGCCCAGGTCGAGGGCAAAACCATGCTGTTCGACGCGCCCTTGCAAATGAAATTTCATGAGGCCTCCCGCCAGGGCCGCGATTACGACATGAGCCAAATTTTCACCGGCACCCTGGTGGAAGCCGACCCGTTCCATGCCGTCACCCTGGTTGCCAACCACGATACCCAGCCGCTGCAATCCCTCGAAGCTCCGGTGGAGCCGTGGTTTAAACCACTGGCCTATGCGCTGATCCTGCTGCGTGAAAACGGCGTGCCCTCGGTATTTTACCCGGACCTTTTTGGTGCTCACTATGAGGATGAAGGCGGAGACGGCCAAAATTACCCGATTGAGATGCCGGTTATTGAACAGCTGGACGACTTGATTCACGCCCGGGAACGCTTCGCCCACGGCGTACAAACGCTGTGGTTCGATCACCCCAACTGCATCGCTTTCAGCCGCAGCGGAACCGATGAAGATCCGGGCTGCGTGGTGGTCATGTCTAACGGGGATAACGGCGAGAAAAACCTGACGCTGGGCGAAAACTTCGGCGGGAAAAACTGGCGTGATTACCTCGGCAACCGCGAGGAAACAATCTCCACCGACCAGAGCGGCAGCGCAACCTTCACCTGCAACGGCGGAAGCGTCAGCGTTTGGGTGCTGGAGGATGTTCTGTAGCGTTATCTCACCGGCCCCCTCCCATCGCCACATCAGGAAGAGGGGTCGGATGAGGGCTTACTCTTTGGGCAGCTTGCTGTCCAAAGGGTTTTTAGCGAGGAAATCAGCGCACTCTGTCGTCAAACGATCAACGCGCTTCAAAGTCATTCCGGCGTACTCCAGCGTGTCGCCGTCGCGCTCTATAGCGTAAATCTCACGTTTTACGGTCACGTTGCTAAGCTCGCCGGAAAGCTTTGTCAGCTTGCCCGGCAGGGCAATCACACGCTGCCACTGGCGGCAATCGAGAGTATCGCCGTCGGCGGTAACCACCAGCGAAGCAATCGCCTCCGGGCTGACCAGCTTGCTCTGCGGTCCGTTCGACTGCCAGTAGCCCGCCAGGCCTGCCGGAGCTGGCTCACGGACTACTTGCTTATAATCTCTGACCTCGGCGCAGCCGCTCAAGGCTACCAGCGCCGCCAAAAGTAAAACCTTCTTCATCGTCTATCCTGACTGCGGAGAAAAAATAATTTTGGCATTAAAGCCACGCCCTCGCCAGCAATTCCTCCATTGGCCGAAAAATTGATCCAGATTGATTTTTCATGTTTTCAGCCTGTTAACCCCCGGATATCGGCGTATGATCGCGCCCTCTTCGTCCCATGTGGCGCGTTCTTCTGAGTTCAGAGGCGAAACAATGACCTGGCAACACTTCAAACACCAATACCTGGTAACCTTCTGGAAACCGATGCCCGCGGTAATCGCCGCCGGCATTCTCTCCACCTACTATTTCGGCATCACCGGCACCTTCTGGGCGGTCACCGGAGAATTCACCCGCTGGGGCGGCCAGCTGCTACAGCTGATGGGCGTTCACGCCGAAGAGTGGGGCTACTATAAGCTTATCCATCTCGACGGCAGCCCGCTGACCCGCATCGACGGCATGATGATCATCGGCATGTTCGGCGGCTGTTTTGCCGCAGCACTATGGGCCAATAACGTCAAGCTCAGGCTGCCGCAGCACCGGATCCGCATCATTCAGGCAGTGGCGGGCGGCATTATTGCAGGCTTCGGGGCAAGGCTTGCCATGGGCTGCAACCTCGCCGCCTTCTTTACCGGTATTCCTCAGTTTTCTCTGCACGCCTGGTTCTTTGCTCTGGCAACGGCAATCGGCTGCTGGTTTGGCGCACGCTTCACCCTGCTGCCGATGTTCCGCATTCCGGTGAAACTGCAAAAAGTCTCTGCCGCCTCTCCTTTGACGCAAAAGCCTGACCGGGCAAAACGCCGCTTCCGCATCGGCATGCTGGTGTTTATCGGTATGCTCGGCTGGGGAGGCTTTACCGCCATCAACCAGCCTAAGCTGGGGCTGGCGATGCTGTTCGGCGTTGGCTTCGGGCTGCTTATCGAGCGGGCGCAAATCTGCTTTACCTCCGCTTTCCGCGATATGTGGATAACCGGCCGTACCCATATGGCCAAGGCTATTATTCTCGGCATGGCGGTAAGCGCGATAGGTATTTTCAGCTACGTGCAGCTTGGCGTAGAAGCCAAAATCATGTGGGCCGGGCCAAATGCGGTTATCGGTGGCCTGCTGTTTGGCTTCGGTATCGTGCTGGCCGGTGGCTGCGAAACCGGCTGGATGTATCGCGCCGTTGAGGGCCAGGTGCATTACTGGTGGGTTGGCCTGGGGAACGTTATCGGATCCACGCTGCTGGCCTGGTTCTGGGATGATATTTCACCCGCGCTTGCCACCAGTTGGGATAAAGTGAACCTGCTCAACACCTTTGGGCCGCTGGGCGGGCTGCTGGTCACCTACCTGATGCTGCTGGCGGCTTATTTACTGATTGTCGGCTGGGAAAAACGCTTTTTCCGGCGTAAAAATCAGGCTATCGCTAACGCTACCGGGGAGGCAGCATGAGCCAGAATATTGTTCCTGATTATCGTCTCGATATGGTGGGAGAACCCTGCCCTTACCCTGCGGTTGCCACGCTTGAAGCCATGCCACAGTTGAAGAAAGGTGAAATCCTTGAAGTGGTAAGCGACTGCCCGCAGTCCATCAACAACATTCCGCTGGATGCAAAAAACCACGGCTACACGGTGCTCGATATCCAGCAGGACGGGCCGACCATTCGCTACCTTATTCAGCGTTAATCAGTAAAAAGGGGCAACACTTTGCCCCTTCAATTAACGAACCGGTTTCACCCACGCGCCCGAGTCCAGCAGAAAGCGCTCGGCGCTGGCAATCTTCTCTACCGCTCTGTCACCGTGTTTTGCAACCATCATTGCCAGCAGGCATTCCGCAATTCCCATAGCCGACACCACTGAAGGGAAAAATGACGGGCTGTGTGCGGAAAAATAGAGCGTGCTGGCCGCATCCTGAGCCAGAGGCGAAAGCGGCGAGTCGGTCAGCGCCACAATTTTACTTCCGGCACGCCTGGCCGCTCCCAGAACGTCGAGCGACTCCCGCGAATAAGGCGCAAAGCCAATCATCAGCACCACATCCTTTGGCGTCAGCTCGCGAGTGAATATCTCGTAGTTACTGGCCTGGCCGTCAATCAGGGATACGTTCTTATTAAACAGGCGGTAGATATAAAACAGCGTGTAGGCAACCGAATAACTGGCGCGGAAACCGCAAACATACACATGATCCGCCGCATCCAGCACTTCTACGGCCACCGTCATTGCCTGCTGGTTTTCCGCCTCGGTATGGGACAAATTGGCGGCGTGAGCATCAAAAACTTCCTGATAAAGCGAAGCCGTACTACCTTTATCTACCAGTTTTTCCGCCCTCGCCTGATGGCTTTCAAGGCTTAACCCCAGCCCCTGAACAAACGCCTCTTTCAGTTCACCCCAGCCAACATACCCCAGGCGCTGGGCCAGGCGCAGCAAAGTGGCAGGTTTAACGCCAATACGCGAGGCAAAAGCCCGCATAGAAAGCGTAACCAGGTCGTTGATGTTATGCAGGGTCAAATCCGCCGCACGCTGCAGCTCCGGCGTTAAAGTGGAGTAGTTACTTTCTATCGTCTGTTGCGGGGTCATAGGCAGATAAGGCGCTCCGGTTGCGACCGGAATTACAAACCGGTGCCAAAAGATATCACCCTGATTTTGCAGTGGAATTGCTTACTGCGTCAAACAAATGCGCGCAACGCCCCGGCTTTGCTGGCTAAAACGATACCTGGCTCAACAAACTGAGATATATGTCTCAATTATCCGTGATAAAAAGAACATCGCTGCCGCACATATCCCCATAACGCCGCACGCAATAAAGATAAAAATCCAATAAGACCGCATCGCCACTCTCTACGCCAAAAAGCCTCCGAAGAGGCTTTATAAGCTTACATCACCACTGATATGCCGCGCCTGCACCCACGACAAAGTTCTGCTGCGAGTCATTCGAGACCGAGGCTTTAATGACAGTGTTTTCTGTCGCACGGGCGGAAAAGCCAACGGCCAGAGCGCTTTCGCCATCCGTTGTACCGGCACCGGCGCCAACAGAGAAGGTAGCGCCCTGAGTAACCTGCGGGATGTTTGCCATCGCCGCGACGCCCGCAATACCCGCAGAGGCACGCTGGCGGTTATCGTCTACCTGGTTTTTGAGTCTGGCAAAGCTATTGCCTGCGCCGGTATTGGCTTCTAAAGCATCAATACGGGATTCATGGTTAGCCAGTTCCGCAGAATGTGCCGCTACAGCCTGATTGGTTTTAGCCAGCGCCGCTTTATTGTTTTCAGCATTGGCAATTGCGGCATCGGTTCTGGATTTTGCATAAGCACCAGTCATCTGAATTTGCCCATTCAGCACATTCAGCGCTTTGTTTTGATCTTCGTTTTCTGTCGCATTGTTGATCAACGCGGTTTTGGTGGTTGAGCCAAGATTTGCGATAGCCTGCTTATTGACGTCAACCTGGTTTCCCAGCATCGACCGTGCCGACACCTCAGCATCGGCCTGAGCCTGCAGGCTATTAATTGCGCTATCGTGCTGGAAGACGGTAAGCGCCGTATTCTCCAACAGAGAGGACTCACCTGAGGTAAACACCGGATCATAATTATTTGGGGCATCGACAACCGTCGCTGCGTTAGCGAAACTGATTACAGAACTCAGAGTTGAACCAATAATTAAAGCCAAAGTTGCCTTTTTCATTCTAAAAACCTACTATATATTCGCTTGTGAAGATTTAGTAAAATCCGATCAAATTGATAGTTAACCGGCTGCAACCGGTTAACTATCACCCTTCAGTCATTTATTTATTCAATTATCAAAAACACATCAGTTAATAAAAGCGGGTTAATGATTTCGTCCGAAACTAATTAATTAAATCACTCTTGATGCGCCGTACAGCGGAAAAAAACGCCCGCGCCGCGCAGCGCAAACCCGCACAACCATCTGTTAATTATGCTCTTTTACTTTATTTAGTTATTAAACCAATCTGCACACTTTGCCACCAGGAGATATGGCAACAACAAAATAAAATAATAATATTGCGTGATAATTGATGCGCTGAATATGCATTGCGTGAGGGGAACGAAGTTTGATCTACGTCATGCTATTGAGCATTTATTTAGCTTTAGGTGGGAATATTCTTAATGCCTTTCATATGAAATAGACAATTGTTAATTGAATATTGTTGAAACGTTCTGCTGCGGGATGTTAATGAAATTAAAATACGAATGATTATTAAATTTAATTGTCTTGCCACGATCAAGTAAAAGGCCTTCAACAGGCCTTTTACCCGCCAGGCGGCTACACCTGCATGTTCATGATTTCCTGGTAGGCAGAAACCAGTTTGTTACGCACCTGCACGCCCATCGCCAGAGAAACGGATGATTTCTGCAAATCAACCATTACATCATTAAGCGCAATGCCCGGCGTGCCGAGAGCAAATTTCTCTGCCTGAGCGCGAGCGGTGTTAGACGTCTCGCTGACGCGGCCCAAAGCAGCCTGCAGCTCACCGGCAAAACTCACTCCCGGCGCGGCAGCGGTAGACGCCGCGGGATTCGTCGCCGCCAGTGCGGTGGTCTGGAGTTGTTGCAGTACGCCTTCGATACCCTGAATAGCCATTTCTTAGCCCCATTTTTATTAAGCGGGTGAAGATTAACACCTTGTCAATAGGATAAAGGCGGTAAATAGACGTAAAAAATAGAGCTAATTCAGCCATCGAAATCTTCCGAAAAGAAAATAATGACACTGCCATCCATATGGAACTTTTGTCGTGTTTGTCGACCCGGGAGTCTGTCTTGTTCACTCTTTACTCAGAATTTTATGTCAACGCTAAGCCGCGAGGTGCCCAATGACCACTGCTGCTCAGGCGCAAACGCCGCAGAACAAGACTCTTGAGTGGTTGAACCGCATTCGTGCTAACCCCAGAATACCGCTGATGATGGGCGGTGCCGCCGCCGTTGCCATCGTGGTCGCTCTGGTGCTGTGGGCAAAAGCCCCGGATTACCGCGTGCTTTACAGCAATCTTGCCGACCAGGACGGCGGCGCGATTGTTACCCAGCTCACGCAGATGAACATTCCTTATCGCTTCTCCGATAACGGCAGCGCGATTATGGTTCCGGCAGACAACGTCTATGACCTGCGTCTGCGTCTTGCCCAGCAGGGTCTGCCAAAAGGCGGCGCGGTTGGTTTTGAGCTGCTGGATCAGGAAAAATTCGGCATCAGTCAGTTTAGCGAGCAGGTTAACTACCAGCGCGCCCTGGAAGGCGAACTGGCCCGCACCATTGAAACGCTTGGCCCGGTAAAAAGCGCCCGCGTTCACCTCGCCATGCCAAAACCTTCGCTGTTTGTCCGTGAGCAAAAATCACCTTCCGCTTCCGTTACCCTGAGTCTTGAACCTGGCCGTGCGCTGGATGAAGGCCAAATCAACGCCGTTGTGCATATGGTTTCCAGCGCCGTAGCTGGCCTGCCGCCGGGTAACGTGACCTTAGTGGACCAGGGCGGCCATCTGCTGACCCAGTCCAACACCGCGGGACGCGATCTTAACGACGCGCAGCTTAAATACGCTAACGATGTTGAAAGCCGCTACCAGCGCCGTATCGAATCTATCCTTGGGCCGATCGTCGGCAACGGCAACGTACACGCCCAGGTCACCGCTCAGATTGACTTTGCGAATAAAGAGCAGACCGAAGAGCAATACCACCCGAACGGCGACCCGGCTCAAACCGCGGTGCGTTCGCGCCAGTTGAACCAGACGTCTCAGGTTAACGGCCAGTTCCCTGGCGGCGTGCCGGGCGCACTGTCTAACCAGCCTGCTCCGGCCAACACGGCACCTATCACTACGCCGCAGCAGAATAATCAGAACAACCAGGCCAACAACGGCCAGCAAAATCAGAGCACGACTTCAACCTCCAGCCAGAACGGCAGCAGCAATACTTCCCGTGACGAAACCACTAACTATGAAGTGGACCGCACCATTCGTCATACCAAGCTGAACGTCGGCGACATCCAGCGCCTGTCCGTCGCCGTGGTGGTGAACTACCGCACGCTGGCAGACGGCAAACCTCTGCCGCTGACCGCAGATCAGTTGAAGCAAATCGAGAACCTGACCCGCGAGGCTATGGGCTACTCCGAAACCCGCGGCGATACCCTGAACGTGGTTAACTCACCGTTCACCGCCACCGAAGACGACAGCGGCAGCAGCCTGCCATTCTGGAAGTCTGCGGCGTTCTTCGACATGCTGCTCTCCGCCGGCCGCTGGCTGATTGTGCTGATTGTTGCCTGGCTGCTGTGGCGTAAAGGTATTCGCCCGCAGCTGGTTCGTCGCGCAGAAGCAATGAAAGCCGTTACCGAGAGCCAGAAAAACCAGAAAGCCGAAGAGGAAGCCGTTGCCGTCAGCCTGAGCCGCGACGAGCAGCAGCAACAGCGTAAGGCAAACCAGCGCCTGAGCGCAGAAGTGATGAGTCAGCGTATTCGCGACATGTCTGATAACGATCCTCGCGTAGTTGCGCTGGTGATCCGCCAATGGATGAGTACCGAAATATGAGTATTACCGGAACAGAAAAGAGCGCCATCCTGCTGATGACCATTGGCGAAGACCGCGCCGCCGAGGTGTTCAAACACCTCAGCCCGCGTGAAGTGCAGCACCTGAGTGCGGCAATGGCTAACACTCACCAGATTTCTAATAAAGTGCTGACCGAAGTGCTGGCGGAGTTTGAGCAGGAAGCCGAGCAGTTCGCGGCCCTGAGCATCAACGCCAACGACTACCTGCGCTCTGTGCTAATTAAAGCGCTGGGTGAAGAGCGTGCCTCCAGCCTGCTGGAAGACATCCTCGAAACTCGCGATACCACCAGCGGTATCGAGACGCTGAACTTTATGGAGCCGCAGAGCGCCGCGGACCTGATTCGCGACGAGCACCCGCAGATCATCGCCACCATCCTGGTCCACCTCAAACGTGGCCAGGCGGCGGACATTCTGGCGCTGTTCGACGAACGCCTGCGCAACGATGTAATGCTGCGTATTGCCACCTTCGGCGGCGTACAGCCTGCCGCGCTGGCGGAGCTGACCGAAGTGCTGAACAACCTGCTCGACGGCCAGAATCTCAAACGCAGCAAAATGGGCGGTGTGAGAACAGCAGCCGAGATTATCAACCTGATGAAAAGTCAGCAGGAAGAAGCCGTCATCACCGCGGTGCGCGACTTCGACGGAGAACTGGCGCAGAAAATCATCGACGAAATGTTCCTGTTCGAGAACCTGGTGGCCGTGGACGACCGCAGCATCCAGCGCCTGCTTCAGGAAGTGGAGTCCGAATCCCTGCTTGTCGCCCTCAAAGGCGCGGAACAGGCGCTGCGCGAGAAATTCCTGCGCAATATGTCCCAGCGTGCTGCGGATATCCTGCGCGACGACCTTGCCAACCGTGGCCCGGTACGTCTGTCTCAGGTGGAAAACGAGCAGAAAGCCATCCTGCTTATCGTACGTCGTCTGGCGGAGACCGGCGAAATGGTAATCGGCACCAGCGAGGATACGTATGTCTAATTCGCTGCCATGGCAACGCTGGAAGCCGGACGATTTAGCTTTCCCTACGCCGGTATTCGAAGAAATTTCTATGCCGGAAGCCTCCCCTGCCGCCGAAGAGCAGGAGAGCGAACCTGATTTACAGCAGTCCCTGGCGCTGATGCAGGCTCAGGCCCGCGAACAGGGCTACAGCGCGGGTTTTGCCGCCGGGCACGACCAGGGCGTGGAAGAAGGCCGCAAGGTTGGGCACCAGCAGGGCGTCGAGCAGGGTCTTAACGAAGCCAGACAGCAGCAGGCGCCGGTACACGCGCGCATGCAGCAACTGGTGAGTGAATTCCAGTACACGCTGGACGCGCTGGACAGCGTTATTGCTTCCCGACTAATGCAGATGGCGCTGGAAGCCGCGCGTCAGGTTATTGGTCAGACGCCTGCGGTAGACAACAATGCCCTGATTAAACAAATTCAGGGCCTGCTGATGCAGGAGCCTCTATTTAGCGGTAAACCACAGCTGCGCGTACATCCGGACGATTTGCAGCGTGTGGAAGAGATGCTGGGCGCGACGCTAAGCCTACACGGCTGGCGTCTGCGCGGCGACCCAAGCCTGCATCAGGGCGGCTGCAAAGTCTCCGCCGACGAAGGCGACCTTGACGCAAGCGTTGCCACCCGCTGGCAGGAGCTGTGCCGTCTGGCCGCTCCGGGAGTGCTCTAATGACCGCCCGCCTCACGCGTTGGCTGAACACGCTGGACAATTTTGAAGCGCGGATGACAGAGCTGCCGTCGGTACGCCGTTATGGCCGCCTGACACGCGCAACCGGGCTGGTACTGGAAGCCACCGGGCTTCAGCTGCCGCTCGGCGCAACTTGTATCATCGAGCAACACGACCGTGAAGTTGAATGCGAAGTGGTCGGTTTTAACGGCCACAAGCTGTTCCTGATGCCGCTGGAAGAAGTGGAAGGCATTCTGCCGGGAGCGCGCGTTTATGCCCGCGTCACCACGGCTGAAGGCCTGCACAGCGGGAAAAAACTGCCGCTCGGCCCGGCTCTGCTCGGGCGCGTACTCGACGGCAGCGGCCGCCCGCTGGATGGCCTGCCTTCCCCGGATACCGGCCTGATGGGTGCCCTTGGCGCGGCGCCGTTTAACCCGCTCCAGCGAACCGCAATCGAACACGTTCTCGACGTAGGCGTGCGCCCGATCAACGCCCTGCTCACCGTTGGCCGCGGCCAGCGTATGGGCCTGTTTGCAGGTTCCGGCGTCGGTAAAAGCGTCCTGCTCGGCATGATGGCGCGCTATACCCAGGCCGACGTCATCGTGGTCGGGCTTATCGGCGAACGTGGCCGCGAAGTAAAAGACTTTATCGAGAATATTCTCGGAGCCGAAGGCCGTGCGCGTTCGGTCGTGATTGCCGCTCCCGCCGACGTTTCACCTCTGCTGCGTATGCAGGGAGCCGCCTACGCCACACGTATTGCGGAAGACTTCCGCGATCGCGGCCAGCACGTCCTGCTGATCATGGACTCCTTAACCCGCTACGCCATGGCGCAGCGTGAGATTGCCCTGGCTATCGGCGAGCCTCCGGCAACCAAAGGCTACCCGCCTTCGGTATTCGCCAAGCTCCCCGCGCTGGTTGAGCGCGCCGGGAACGGCATTCACGGCGGCGGGTCTATAACCGCATTTTATACCGTGCTCACGGAAGGCGACGATCAGCAAGATCCGATCGCCGACTCCGCGCGAGCCATCCTTGACGGCCACATTGTGCTGTCGCGCCGCCTGGCGGAAGCAGGCCACTACCCGGCCATCGACATCGAAGCTTCCATCAGTCGTGCAATGACATCGTTAATCACCGAGCGGCATTACGCCCGGGTTCGTCGTTTCAAACAGCTGTTATCCAGCTTCCAGCGCAACCGTGATTTGGTCAGCGTGGGGGCTTACGCCAAAGGCAGCGATCCAATGCTCGATATGGCCATTGATCTGTGGCCACAGCTGGAAGCATTCCTGCAACAAGGCATTTTTGAACGCGCAAGCTGGGAAGAAGCCTGCCTCGCACTGGAGGCGCTCTTCCCGACTCTTTGATAAGAGGTGACCATGAACCAAAACAGCGCACTGGATACATTGCGCGATCTCGCCGCCCAGGAAGTTGAAAAAGCAGCGATTCGTTTAGGTGAGATGCGCCGGGGCTGCCAGCAAGCTGAAGAGCAGCTCAATATGTTGATTAACTATCAGTTTGAGTACAGCAACAGCCTTAATGACAACATGAGTCAGGGTATCGCCAGCACACGCTGGCATAACTACCAGCAGTTTATCCGCACGCTGGAGAAAGCTATCGATCAGCACCGCCAGCAGCTGATGCAGTGGAGCAACAAAGTAGACCAGGCGCTAAGCTTCTGGCAGGAAAAACAAAAGCGCCTGCAGGCCTGGCAAACCCTGCAGGACAGGAAGGCAGCGGAGCTGTTGCTTGCAGAGAACAGGCTTGATCAAAAACAGATGGATGAATACGCCCAGCGGGCCACACTGAGGAAAGGCGAATGATCACATTGCCACAAATTTTGTTAAGCAACGCGGCCGATGGCGCTGCGGGCGGCGACGCAAAAGGCACCGACGGCAAAGGCGTTGGCGCGGATTTTCTGGAGCTGTTCAGTAAAGCTCTGCCCGGCAAAGTGACGCTTGAAGACGGCAAAACCCTGCCGCTGAGCGCCGCGTTAAGCAAAGTGCTGGGCAAAGATAGCGTTCAGCATGACGGGAAAGAGAGCCAGGCCGCACTCAGCGAACTGCTCAGCAACCCCGGCCAGCCGGAAGCGCTTTCGTCCCTGCTGGCTTCTGTCAGCAAAACCGATGCCAAAGATAAGCTCGACCTGACCGCCAAAGATTACGGCACAGACAAGCCGCTGAGTAATGCCGATCTACAGGCTCTGAGCGCGCTGTTTGCCATGCTGCCGCAGCCCGTTACGGCGGCTTCTGCGGCTGCGCTAAGCAAGACCGACGCTGAAACCTCCCCGCTCTCCGGCCCGATCTCTCCTCAGGGAGCCGGCGCTAAGAGCTCGACGGAAAGCCTGCTATCCACCAGCGGCAGCGCGAAAAAAGCGCCAGCAACGGCGGCAACGCTTGCCGAGAGCAAAGCCTCGACCGCTCCGGCTTCTGCGCCAGGCCAGCAGCACGTTGACGATAAAATTCAGCTGGCAGCCAATAGCGACAGCCGCGATAACGCATCGCCGCACGCCAATAACACCGCTACAGTAACCGCGCAAATCACACCGGCTATCAGCAGCGCGACCGTTGCCGCACCAACCACAACGCACATCGCCACCCCAACCGCGCCGATGATAAGTTCCCAGCTTGGCAGCCATGAATGGCAACAGCAGATTTCTCAGCACGTTACGCTGTTCACCAAGCAGGGCCAGCACAGCGCCGAACTAAGATTGCATCCGGAAGATCTCGGACAGGTGCAAATTAGTCTAAAACTAGAAGATAACCAGGCTCAGCTTCAGATGATGTCGCCGCACAGCCACGTCCGGGCCGCGCTGGAAGCAGCCCTGCCAACGCTGCGTACCGCGCTTGCGGAGAGCGGTATTCAACTGGGCCAGAGCAACATCAGCAGCGAGAGCTTTGCACAGCAGCAATCCGGCCAGCAGCAACAGCAGCAAACTGCCCGCAGCGCCGAGCGTTTCTCTCTTAACGGCGACGACGCGCAGGCGCTCCCGGTGGCCGAAAGTTTGCAGCGCCTGGCAAGCAACAACGGCGCGGTGGATATTTTTGCCTGAGGCTTACCCACGGGTAAACGCCAGAGCTAGCGACAATAAACGTGTGTTTTCCGGGCTTTGACCGCCCGGATACACGGGATAATCGCCATTCAGCAGTACCGATACAGGAATAAAGCGTTCAATGACTGATACCGCTATCACGAAAGGCCGTAAACGCGCCATCTGGGTGCCGATACTGGTTCTTATCACACTTGCCGCATGCGCTACCGCAGGCTACAGCTACTGGCGGATGCAACAAGCGCCGGCAGCCGCACAGGTTAAAGCTCCTGAGCCACCTCCTGCGCCGGTGTTTTTCGCACTGGATACCTTCACCGTCAATCTGGGTGATGCGGACCGCGTGCTGTACATCGGCGTAACGCTGCGCCTGAAAGATGAAGGGACTCGTCAGCGCCTGAGCGAATTCCTGCCGGAAGTCCGCAGCCGCCTGCTGTTGCTGTTTTCTCGTCAGGACGCCAACCAGCTTGCCACCGACGCCGGTAAGCAGAAGCTGGTCGAAGCAATTAAAACCACGCTGGCTCCTCCGCTGGTAGCCGGTCAACCCCAACAGGTAGTCAGCGACGTGCTGTATACCGCCTTCATTTTGCGGTAACTCCATGGGCGACAGTATTCTTTCTCAGGCCGAAATCGATGCGCTGTTAAATGGCGACAGTGAGAATAACGACGAGCCAAAGGCCGGTGTTGTGGGCGAAACAGATATTCGCCCTTATGATCCGAACACCCAGCGCCGCGTAGTGCGCGAGCGCCTTCAGGCGCTGGAAATCATCAACGAGCGTTTCTCTCGTCAGTTCCGTATGGGGCTGTTTAACCTGCTGCGTCGTAGCCCGGACATTACCGTCGGGGCTATCCGTATTCAGCCGTATCACGAGTTTGCCCGCAACCTGCCGGTGCCGACCAACCTTAACCTGATCCATCTGAAGCCGCTGCGCGGCACCGGGCTGCTGGTGTTTTCCCCAAGCCTGGTGTTTATCGCGGTCGATAACCTGTTTGGCGGTGATGGCCGCTTCCCGACGAAAGTGGAAGGCCGCGAATTCACCCACACCGAGCAGCGCGTTATCAACCGCATGCTGAAGCTGGCGCTCGAGTCCTACAGCGACGCGTGGAAAGCCATCTACCCGCTGGACGTGGAATACGTTCGTTCGGAGATGCAGGTTAAGTTTACCAATATCACCACTTCGCCAAACGACATCGTGGTCAATACCCCGTTCCACGTCGAGATTGGCAACCTGACCGGTGAGTTCAACATCTGCCTGCCGTTCAGCATGATCGAACCGCTGCGCGAGCTGCTGGTGAACCCGCCGCTGGAGAACTCTCGTCAGGAAGACCAAAGCTGGCGCGACACCCTGGTGCGCCAGGTGCAGCATTCCGAGCTGGAACTGGTGGCGAATTTTGCCGATATCCCGCTGCGGTTATCCCAAATCCTAAAACTGAAACCTGGCGATGTGCTGCCCATCGAAAAGCCAGATCGCATTATCGCGCATGTCGACGGCGTGCCGGTGCTGACCAGCCAATACGGCACGGTCAACGGCCAGTATGCCCTGCGCGTAGAACATTTGATCAACCCGATATTGAATTCGCTGAATGAGGAACAGCCCAAATGAGTGATATTAATCAACCGTCCGATGACAATGCAGGCTCAGTGGACGATCTGTGGGCTGATGCGTTAAACGAGCAGAAAAGTTCCGGTAAAAGCGCCGCTGATAACGTATTCCGCGCGCTGGAAGGCAGCGATGTTGCAGGCAACATCCAGGATATTGACCTGATTATGGACATCCCGGTCAAGCTGACCGTGGAACTGGGCCGTACCCGCATGACCATTAAAGAACTGCTGCGCCTGACGCAGGGTTCCGTCGTGGCGCTGGACGGCCTGGCAGGCGAGCCACTGGATATTCTGATCAACGGCTATCTGATTGCCCAGGGTGAAGTTGTGGTCGTCGCCGACAAATATGGCGTGCGTATCACCGACATCATCACGCCGTCGGAACGTATGCGTCGCCTGAGCCGCTAAATGAAAACCGGAGCCACCGTCAGCCAACCGTCCGTTAACGCCAGCTCGCCGCTTGTTCAGGTGAGCGGAGCCTTAGCGGGCATTGTTATTTTTATTCTGGTGGCCGCATGGCTGGCGAAACGCTTTGGTTTCACCGGCGCGGGCGTTGGCGTAAAAAAGTCGCTGAACATCAGCGCCAGCGTCAGCGTTGGCCCGCGGGAGCGGGTGGTGGTAATTGACGTCGAGGATGCACGCCTGGTGCTCGGCGTAACCGCCACTCAAATCACCCATCTGCACACTCTGCCGCCCGCACCGGTAACAGAAGAAGCAGAGGCGAAACCCGCCCCTGCTGACTTCCAGAAATTGATGAAGAATTTGCTTAAACGTAACGGGAAAGATTGATGAAACGTTTGCTGCCGCTCTCGTTACTTAGCGCATTATTGCTTATCCCGGTTTCGACCTTCGCCCAGCTGCCGGGGCTGATAAGCCAGCCTCTCGCCAACGGCGGTCAAAGCTGGTCGCTGCCGGTCCAGACTCTGGTCTTTATTACCTCGCTCACTTTCCTGCCGGCTATTTTGCTGATGATGACCAGCTTCACCCGCATCATTATCGTGTTTGGCCTGCTGCGTAACGCCCTGGGAACCCCGTCGGCACCGCCAAACCAGGTGCTGGTTGGCCTGGCGCTGTTTCTGACTTTTTTCATTATGTCGCCGGTTTTTGACAAAATTTATTCCGACGCCTATCTGCCGTTTAGTCAGGACAAAATTTCGATGGAAGTTGCCATCGATAAAGGCGCTCAACCGCTGCGCGAATTTATGCTGCGTCAGACCCGCGAAGCCGACCTCGCGCTGTTTGCTCGCCTGGCCAACACCCAGCCACTCCAGGGGCCGGAAGCGGTGCCGATGCGCATCCTGCTGCCTGCCTATGTTACCAGCGAGCTGAAAACGGCCTTCCAGATTGGCTTTACGGTGTTTATCCCGTTCCTGATTATCGACCTGGTGATCGCCAGCGTGCTGATGGCGCTGGGGATGATGATGGTGCCCCCGGCAACCATTGCCCTGCCCTTCAAGTTGATGCTGTTTGTGCTGGTGGACGGCTGGCAGCTGCTGGTCGGCTCGCTGGCCCAAAGTTTCTACAGTTAGCGGAGAGAGAGAATGACGCCAGAATCGGTCATGATGATGGGCACCGAAGCGATGAAGGTTGCCCTTGCCCTCGCCGCGCCTTTACTGCTGGTCGCGCTTATCAGCGGCCTGATAATCAGCCTGCTGCAGGCGGCGACGCAGATTAACGAAATGACGTTGTCGTTCATTCCAAAAATTCTGGCTGTGTTCATCACGATGGTTATCGCCGGGCCGTGGATGCTCAACCTGCTGCTCGACTATATGCGTTCGCTGCTGACCAATCTGCCGAATATCATTGGATGATCCACGTTGACAGTAATCAGTGGCTTGACTGGTTAAGCCTCTATTTCTGGCCGCTGCTGCGGGTGCTGGCGCTGGTCATGACCGCGCCTATACTCAGCGAGCGCTCAATCCCAAAACGCGTGAAGGTGGCTCTGGGATTGATGATAACTTTTACCGTCGCGCCGACTCTGCCGCTAACCGGCGTGACCATTTTCTCTGCCGCCGGTTTCTGGCTCGCCGTCCAGCAAATTCTTATCGGCGTGGCGCTGGGTTTCACCATGCAGTTTGCCTTTGCTGCGGTGCGCACCGCCGGGGAAATTGTTGGCCTGCAAATGGGCCTCTCATTCGCCACCTTCTTCGACCCCGGCAGCCGCCTGAATATGCCGGTGCTGGCGAGATTTCTTGATATTCTGGCGATGCTGCTGTTCCTCACGTTTAACGGCCACCTGTGGCTGATTTCAATGCTGGTGGATACTTTTCATACCCTGCCCATCGGCGGAGAGCCTATCAACAGCAACGCCTTTATGGCCCTGACCCGCGCCGGGGGACTTATCTTCCTCAACGGCATGATGCTGGCCCTTCCGCTTATCACTTTGTTACTTACGCTTAACATAGCCCTGGGTCTGCTAAACCGTATGGCACCTCAGCTATCGGTATTTGTTATTGGTTTTCCCGTAACCCTGTCTATCGGCATGCTAATTCTTATGGCACTGATGCCGCTTATCGCTCCATTCACCGAGCATTTATTCGGCGAGATTTTTGATCTACTGGCGGATATAGTTAGCGAAATCCCCAAAAATTAATCCCCCTGGATTTCATGATGTCTCTCTGAGGATATTCCTAAAAATAATCCCTAATAACATCCGCCACGATATATCTGGCGCGGAATATATGATTTTACCTGGCTCACAATACGTAACATTCACTTTACTTTAAGAACATTCCTGGCAAATTATAGGCAACTTTACGGGATAGTGATTTCGCCTTTTAGATTATTAATAATGGGTTACCCCAAATAATTCGAACTGCGGAAATGCGGCGCACTGGTTTGCCCTGGGATTGACACGGTCATTCATCTGGTAATACCAGTACAGCTAACAATCTGCTCTCCGGGCTATTGCGGGTATAACGCGCTTAGTGAGGGTTTGCTATGTCAACGATTATTATGGACTTATGCAGCTATACCCGGCTGGGGCTTGTCGGCTATTTAGCCAGCCGCGGGGTTAGAAAACGGCATATTACAGATGTAGAAACGGTAGAGCAGCTGGCACAGGCATGCCGGTTGCAGGCGCCCAGCGTGGTGTTTATTAATGAAGACTGCTTTATTCACGACCCAGAAAGCAGCCAGCAAATAAAGCAGATCATTAATCAGCATCCGGGCACGCTCTTTTTAGTCTTTATGGCTATTGCCAATATTCATTTTGATGAATATCTGTTGGTCAGGGAAAATCTGCTGATCAGTTCGAAATCCATCAAGCCGGAATCATTAGACGATATTTTAGCGGAGTATTTAGCAAAAAATGCACAATGTATTGGACATATTAATTTGCCAACGCTTTCTCTAAGTCGCACTGAATCCAGTATGCTGAAAATGTGGATGTCCGGGCAGGGAACAATTCAAATTTCCGACCAGATGAACATCAAGGCAAAAACCGTTTCGTCGCATAAAGGGAATATCAAACGCAAAATCAAGACCCACAATAAACAAGTTATATATCATGTAGTGCGTCTTACCGATAACGTCACCAACGGTATATTTGTTAATCTTCGGTAGTTTTTTTACTTGCGCCTCCCCCCTACGCCCCTGTGGCCGTAGTATTTAATCTCTGACGCCTGTCAGAGATTAAATACAAGCTAAACAAGATCCACCATTGTAACAAAATAGCAACCATCGCTAAACAAAAGCGGATGAGTCTTACTACGCTTGTAGCGCATGTTTATACAAGGAGAGATTTGCAGTTATGGTTGCCGTCATTATCATTGGCATTTTTGTCATCAGCGTCATCTACGCTCACTCCCGCGGCGTAGAAAAACAAAAACTTTCGCGCCAGCTTTTTGACCATTCAACGTTTATGGCGCCGATTAATATGTTTATGACCCGCTTTTCGCGCCTGCCGCCAAAACAGCCCTACTTCCCGACCGGCGACTTCCCTGAGTTACAAAAACTCACAGACAACTGGGAAATTATCCGTGAGGAAGCGTTACGCCTGCAGGGTCATATAAAGGCCGCGGAAACTCACAATGATGCAGGGTTTAATACCTTCTTCAAGCGCGGCTGGAAACGTTTCTATCTAAAATGGTATAGCGAAGCGCACCCTTCGGCTAAGGAACTCTGCCCGGTGACTACCCGCCTGGTCAGCGAGATCCCGTCGGTTAAAGCGGCAATGTTCGCCGAATTACCCGCGGGCTCTCATTTGGGTAAACACCGCGACCCTTACGCCGGTTCAGTTCGCTATCACCTCGGGCTGGCCACGCCAAACGACGAACGCTGCTTTATTGAAGTTGATCGGCAGCGCCACAGCTGGCGCGACGGTGAAGCCGTCATTTTTGATGAAACCTACGTTCACTGGGCGCAAAACCAAAGCGAACAAACGCGAATTATTCTGTTTTGCGATATAGAACGCCCGATGAAGTGGCGCTGGGCGCAGGCGGTAAATCACTGGGTGGGAACAACGCTGATGTCCGCCGCCAGTTCGCCAAATAGCGCAACCGATCGCACCGGCGGGGTGAACAAAATTTTTAAATACGTTTATGCGCTGCGCAATGGCGGGCAGGATCTCAAAAAGCGTAACCGCAAACTTTACTACACGATGAAATATTCAGTCATAACGCTCATCTTTGCGGCAATTATCGCACCAAGCGTAATGTAGGAAAATCTTCCCCTCTTTCTTCCCTGCGGAGGCGAGGGGAAACAATCCCGGCGTGAATGAATATTCTACTCTTCTTTCTCAACAAAAATACCGTCCTCATGCCCGGACTCATTAAAGAACCAGATCCCCAGCGGGTAGTCCTCCAACGACACCAGGTACATGGTCCCCTCGTTAAACGGCTCAACCGCCAGCACAACCCCGGAACGTCGCGGCCCGCCATCGGTTTTAACGGTGACTCGGTCATTGATTTGCATCGCAATTTCCTCCAGATTCTTTGCCTGCCATTGTAGATCAAAAAAGGGCTAAACGCCCTGCTCCCCCGTGGAACAGGCGCATTATCTAAAGCGTCTATACTTACAGATGCACATGGGCGGGAGGTGAATGCAATGAAAACCGTGAAGATGAGCGCCGATGGCGCGCGCCCGCAGGCAGAGATCGATGTTGATGCGCTGCTGGCGGCAATTAATGAGATAAGCGAAAGCAACGTCCAGCATGCCGGAAATGAGGAGCACCCGCAGCGCGTCAGCGTTGATGGTCGGGAATGGCATAGTTACCGGGAGCTGGCAGATGCGTTTGAACTGGATATTCGAGATTTCAGCGTGAATGAGATAAATCGCTGATAAAAGAATCCCGGCCGGGGAGCCGGGATGAAAACTTGCATATGCAAGAAGCATTTTAAATTCGTTACATCAGGAAATCTGATGTGTTGACCACATTACCCTAAATTTTATTGAACACAAGAATATATTCTTTTGATGAATATTTACCTCGATTGTCATTGATCGAGGGAATTCATTGTAATTATTGGGAAAATCGTTTTTTTAGTTACTAATCACGCTATAGCTTATAAAAATGATTTCTTGAAATGGGATTTATCCTAAACATTATATCACGCCCTCTTATTGCGGATCGGGAACCCCGGCGACCAACGGCTCGCCACTTCGTCTTACCAAACGTAAATGCTTTACGCCTGCTCCGTCCAGAACGGCAGTAGACGAAGTAAAAGCATCAAGATTGTTTATATTACACGCCGGAACTATCCGGCCCGGCTGAACTATCAGCGGCGCAAACCTGATTCCGACCATTTTGCTTGGCCTTATACAGCCGCCCGTCCGCTATCGATTGCAGATGCTCAAAATCATAATCATGGCGCTCGTGGGCGCAGCTCACCCCAAACGATGCGCTGATTGTTATGCTTTGCCCGGCCATCAGCAGCAGCTCTTTATTATTGATTCGTACTCGGATCCGCTCAGCCACGCCCGCCGCCGCCGCGAGGTTCGCCCCCGGCAGCACTACGCAAAACTCCTCGCCGCCCACGCGCCCGGCAACATCCTCCTCGCGCAGCGCGGAACTTAGCAGAGCCGCGGCATGGGCCAGAACCTTATCCCCGGCAATATGCCCGTAGCGGTCGTTTATTCCTTTAAAAAAGTCGAGATCCATCTGGATAACCGAAAACGGCTCCTGCCGACGCTGGCAGTCGCTCGCAAGAGCGCGGGCCGTCTCGAAAAAGGCCCCGCGGTTATAAATTCGGGTCAGGGTATCGTAGTTAGCCCGCCAGCTCAGCGTCTCCTGTAAGGCCAACATGCTGTTGACCAAACGGCGGATGACCCGCCAGGAGATATACAGCATCAGGGTAAACAGCATCCAGAGCACGGTGAGCACGATACTGATGCGGCCAAACTCGCCGCGCACGCCTTCGTCCAGGGTATGCACCTTGATCAATACGCCGTCAAAATTCGTCAACCTGGCCCAGGTTACGAAGCGGGTATCCATTCTCAGTTCCCCTTCTTCCCCGTCCGCCATCGACCGGGCAATTTCCGCCTGCTGTTTGTCATCGAACAGCTGTCCCGCAGGCACCTTGTCTGCGCCGGTGGCAATCAAATTAAACTGCTTATCAAACAGCATCACCGTGCCTTCATAGCGGTCGCGCGATGAGTTCTGCAAAAATTGATGCATGGCTTCGATAGGAAAATCCATAGCCAATACGCCGTACCAGCGCTGTTCAAAATCCAGCGGTAGTGCGGCGGTAATTATCTGCCCGCTCTGGCTGGAAGGATTGAAGGTATGCGTCCACTGCACGCAGCGGCGGGGATTGTTTTGCGGCGACTGGGCGGCGAAATAGGGCTGGTCAATTAGCCGGTGATACAGCGCGACGATGCCCGGATCGTTTTCCGGCGGCGTGCTTGAAAGGAAGAACCCCGCGCGCGAAGCGTAGAACACTCTGCGCTGCAAATCCCTTTTGCCGTCGGCAAGCTGGATGATATAGCTAAACTCCAGCGCGGCGGCAAGCTCCGGGTGCAGCAGTGCCTCATCGCGTTTCAGCAAAGGGCTACGGGAAACTGACTCATCGGAAATGCCATTAATCGGCATGCCGCGGTTGATATCGAGCCGGAGCTGCCAGTAAGGCTGGGTGCGCTCAATATCAAAATTCGCCAGCAATTTACGCGAAATGTCGGTAGAAATCGGCGATTGCATCGCGTAATGCATGGTATTGCGATAAAACAGCAAATTATCGATGCTGTGCTGAAGCTGCCTGTCTAAAGCGGTGGCGATGTTGTCCAGGCTGTTGCGCTGATTGGAGACGTATGCCGACTCGAGTACAGAGACTTCGCGCCAGGTCAACACGGTAGAAAACAACAATACGGCGATAAAACAAATATTTACCACACGCTGAGGTCTTTTGTAGCGGCTTAAAAAACGTTCAAATACGTTACCGATCAATGTGGGTGCTCCCTGGCGGACGAATCGAGCCGCTATTTTTTCAAACCACCCGTTACGTTTTTTGCGCCTCTCGGGGCGCAACAGCCGCGTATTATGCATAAATAACGCTTACAGCCCTCCAGGAAAAATCCTAACGGGGCTTTTAATACACAGATTCTGCCATTGAGCCGGCGCCTTTATGCGGTGATTACCCAACAAAAAACCCGGTATATACCGGGTTTCAGGTCACCAACATAAAACGAAAGTAAGGCTTCGTCCTGCGGGTGTCAACTAGCTTTGCTGCTGCGCTAAGGCTTTAACCGGAGCCAGGTCTTCCTCGCGGAACGCCTCCCGTTTAACGCCAAATCCGTCGTACCAACGGCACTCAACCATGCCACTGGAATAACCTGTGACAACCATGCGTGGGCCACCGTTTTTACGCCGGACCTCATCACTGACCATATAGACCATCGCCGCCTCCGGCATCAGGGGTGAAAACCTCTAAAGTTATAGCCAGGGGTCAGCGTTTTTGCCTGCTTAAAGGGATATTTTTCTGCGAAAAATTAATCCGAAGCGCGTCCCCGCAGGCGGTTTATGCCGTTAACCGCCAGCAACACTATGCCGCCGACGATAAAGCCCAGCACCAGGTTCACAAGCGTCGGCCCCACCAACGCCACAACGCCGCCGAACTGGCCAGCCCCCTGCTCGATAGCATGGTGAAGCGCCGGAATACCGTGCACCAGAATGCCGCCGCCGACGAGGAACATAGCCAGCGTGCCGACAATCGTCAGCGCCTTCATTAGCCACGGAGCCAGCACCAGCAGCCCTTTGCCCACTGCCCGGGCAAGCGCGGCGCGTTTATCCGCCAGCCAGTAACCCAGGTCATCAATTTTGACTATCATCCCCACCAGGCCATAGACGCCGATGGTGACCAGAATCGCTATTCCAGCGAGGATCAGTACCTGGTTAAGCAGCGGTGCTTCCGCCACAATGCCGAGCGTAATGGCGACGATTTCCGCAGAAAGTATAAAGTCGGTGCGCACCGCCCCTTTCACTTTCTCTTTTTCAAATGCCATAGGATCCTGAGAGGCGATGGACTCCAGCCGTTCCTGCTTCTCTTCCGCGCTCTCCTTATGCTTACGCGCCTGCAGGCTATGGATAACTTTTTCCACGCCTTCGAAGCAGAGAAATGCCCCGCCCACCATCAGCAAAGGCGTAATCGCCCACGGCGCAAAGGCGCTGATGATAAGCGCCAGCGGGACCAGAATGAGCTTATTGAGAAACGAGCCTTTTGCCACACTCCACACCACAGGCAACTCGCGGTTGGCCCGCAGGCCAGAAACCTGCTGCGCGTTCAGGGAGAGGTCGTCGCCCAGCACGCCCGCGGTCTTCTTCGCCGCCAGCTTGCCCATCATCGAAATATCGTCCAGCAGCGTGGCAATATCATCGAGCAGAGTCAGTAAACTACTTCCAGCCAAAATAAAGTCCTTCTTGAATGATTTACCTCTCAGTATGAAGCAAAATCGCCGCCGCGAAAATCGGGCCGTCTTGTCAATGAAAATTAACAATATATCAACAAGTATAATGCTCGCTATCACCCCGATTTTGGCGTTAACTATCGGCCTGCTATTGAAGCCTGGTGAGGGATTATGCGTCTTCGTTCTGGTCAATTATTGCCGCTGATTGCGGCGCTTTTCGCACTGTATATCATCTGGGGTTCCACCTACTTCGCTATCGCCATCGGGGTGAAAAGCTGGCCGCCGTTTATGATGGCGGGCGTGCGCTTCCTCTGCGCCGGGGCCATATTAACGGCCATCTTGCTGCTCAGAGGCCATAAGCTCCCTCGCCTGCGGCCGATGTTGAATGCCGCGCTGATAGGCGTTCTGCTGCTGGCGGTTGGCAACGGCTTTGTGACGCTTGCCGAGCATCAGCACGTTCCTTCCGGCATTGCCGCCGTAATGGTTGCCACCGTGCCGCTGTTTACCCTCTGCTTCAGCCGCCTGTTCGGGATTAAAACCCGCAAGCTGGAATGGCTGGGGATTGCTATCGGGCTGGCGGGAATTGTACTGCTGAACAGCGGCGGCAACCTCAGCGGTAACCCGACGGGCGCGCTGTTGATTTTGATTGGCTCACTGAGCTGGGCGTTTGGCTCGGTTTACGGTTCGCGCATCGAGCTGCCCGAAGGGATGATGGCCGGGGCTATCGAGATGCTGGCGGCGGGCATTGTCGCCCTTTGCGTTTCGGCGCTTAGCGGCGAGCGCTTAACCGCTATGCCGGACGCTGCGGGTTTCCTCGCGGTTGGCTATCTGGCCGTGTTTGGCTCGATGATCGCCATCAGCGCTTATATGTATTTGATTCGCAATGTTTCCCCGGCGGTTGCCACCAGCTACGCCTACGTTAACCCGGTGGTCGCCGTTCTGCTCGGCACCAGCTTTGCCGGGGAGAGCCTCTCCGGCGTTGAATGGCTGGCTCTGGCTATTATCATCTTCGCGGTGGTGCTGGTGACGCTGGGTAAATATCTGTTCCCGGCTCCACCCGTTGTTGCTTCCTGCGAGCCTGAAAAGTAGCTACTCTGCGGCCGGTTGCCCCCGGCCGCCGTCATCAAGCTGATGAATGCCTTTAGTGTCTATTTCTGCTCCCTGCCCGCCGCCGCAAATCCACTCTTCCAGCCGCTCGACCAGCCCGGTATCGCTCATTTTTTCGCGGCCGCGCAGCGCGCACTCCCAGACCACCAGCACCCGCCAGCCCTGCTCCAGCAGCAGCCCGATATCACGTTTATCTCTTTTGACATTACTGTCGATTTTACTCAGCCAGAACTCGGTGCGGGTAGCCGGAACCTTAAACAGGTAGCAGTCGTGGTGGTGCCAGAAGCAGCCATGGGTAAAGATAATGCAGCGGTAATCATCGACCACAAAATCAGGCTTACCCGGCAGCGAGGCGTCCTGCATGCGGAAGCTAAAGCCGCACTCGGCGAGTAAAACCGCAAGGCGTTTTTCAATGGCGGTGTCGTGCGTTGCAATCGCCCGCATGTTTTTACTGCGTATCGCCTTGCTGTGTACGTCCGCCATTGTGCCTCCGCTAGCGCTTTTTCACCGCGCGTTTGATGGTTGGCTCAAGCAGCTTCGCCACGGCGGCAAAAGCCGGAACCACCACCGAGTTACCAAACTGGCGGTAGGCCTGAGTATCGGAAACCGGAATACGGAACGCTTTCCCCTGAGGCGCTTCAAATCCCATCAGCCTTGCGCATTCGCGCGGCGTCAGGCGGCGAGGCCGGTGCAGCTGATTTGTCGGGTCGTTAAAGTCGACTTCTCCCAGCGCTTTGTCCCAGCCGCGATCGATAAGGATTTCCGCCCCGTCTTTATAATATCGGGCCGAAAGCGTGCGGGCGACGCTGGCAGGATTAGTGGGGTCCACCAGCCCATACCCGAACCCGTTGCCCTTGGCCTGGTGCTTCTTCGCGTAGTTGTAGAGGTATTTCCACAGCGTCGGCGTCAGGATGTATTTGGGGTCAACTTCAGGGTCAAGTAACTCGCCAAAGGCGGGACGGCGGGCAGGATAGAATTCGCTAAGCCGGGTCAGCGTGACGTCCGGGTGCAGATTGAGGTCGCGCCGCGTCCCCACCAGCACGATGCGCTCGCGGTGCTGCGGCAGGAAGTTTTTACCGTCGACAATTTTCGGGTCATCGCGCCCTGTGACCGCCGCGTCCGCTACTTCGTAACCCAGTTCATCGAGGGTCTGCATGATAATGCGGAAGGTGTTGCCCTTATCGTGGCTCTTGAGGTTTTTAACGTTTTCCAGCACAAACACCGGCGGACGTTTGGCGGCGATAATCCTCGCCACGTCGAAAAACAGCGTTCCCTGAGTTTCGCAGGCAAAGCCGTGGGCGCGGCCAAGCGCATTTTTCTTCGAGACGCCTGCCAGCGAGAACGGCTGGCAGGGGAACCCGGCGAGCAATACGTCGTGATCCGGCAGCGTGGCCTGAATATGCGCCGTTGCCTGCTCGTCCGTAACTTCGGGGCGATTACTCAACGTAACGTCGCGAATATCTTCATTAAACTGGTGCTCGGCCGGGTCGCAATACCAGTTCGCTTTATAGGTGCGAACCGCGTGTTTGTTCCATTCGCTGGTAAACACGCACTTGCCGCCAATAGCTTCAAAACCGCTGCGAATGCCGCCGATACCGGCAAATAAATCGATAAAGCGAAACGCATAATTTCCGTGATGAGCGGGCGGCGACGGCAGCATACTTTGCAGCATCCGGACTTCCACTTCGGTCAGCCCTCGCGGGCTCGATTTACCGTTATACCAGCGGTTCAGGGACTCACGCGTCCAGTCTCCTCCTACCTGCTTCAGGCGCAGGGCTACGGTTTTCTGATCGTAGATTTCCAGCAGGCGGCTCACCAGAGCGTGGTCTTCTTCTTGCTGAGTCTGTTTATGGCGCAGGGCCTGGAGGGAGAGTTGTTCTGCAATCGCGTCGAGGTCGTTCATTATCAACCAAAAATGGGAAAAGGTAGTGAGACTGTATCACTGATTTGACCCAGAGAGAACGGAAACGGCCCGCGCTAGTGGCGAGCCTTATAGATTAAGCCTGCGGGCGCTAAGGCTGTGATTTAAAACGGCGTATAACCTGGTCGTCCAGCGTCAGATAATCCCCTTTCAGTTCAGCGCACAGCTTAGCCATATAACCGACGAGGAAATCGGCGTTGTGGTGAGCCAGCGCGCGGCCAGCCTCGGTTTGCATTGACCCCGGAAGGCGCAGCAGCTTTCTCTGGAAATGGTCGAGGGAATAAAGCGTGTCGTCCAGCTCGCGGCTTTCAGCAAGCGGGTCCTCACTGTCAAACAGCGAGCGCCCGAGCGCGCCGGAAACGTAAAACACACGCGCCAGGCCGATAGCGCCAAGGGATTCAAGCCGGTCGGCATCCTGCACAGCTTTGGCTTCCAGCGTCTGCGGCTCAATGGCTGCACTGAAGCTGTGGGCGCGGACCGCGTGGGCGACGTCGTCGTACAGCTCGCGCGGAAACTCCGGGAAATGAGCGTCAAGAATGCGCAGCGTTTCCTGCGCCGCCTGGGTCGACGCCAGATGGCGCTCCGGGTGATTTTTTGGCAAATTTACGATGTCGTGAAAATAGCAGGCCGTCAACACTACCAGCCTGTCCGCCTCGGTGCCTTCGATAATGTGTTGAGCGGTTTTCCACACGCGCCGAAAGTGCGCCACGTCATGGGCTTTGTCGTCCTGCGCCCAATTTTCAATCAAATACTGCTCAAACTGCTGCTGCCAGTGGGCAATCGGCATACTCGTACTCCCGTTTTCGTGAAAAGCGCATGTCCGAGTATACCCAGATTTATGACGATATCATGACCTCATCCCGCAGCAGGTTGAGCATCTCTCGCGGCGAACCGGCGGCCATAAGGCGTTTGCGGAAAGATTCATGCATCAGCCGCCGGGCTAAAACTGAGAAAATACGCATATGCTGCTGCCCTTCGCCCTCGCTGAGGGTCAGCATAATCACCAGTTTTACCGCCACTCCATTCCCCCACTCCAGCGGCTCGGTCAGCCGTAAAACGGAGATGCTGCTGCGGGTTATTGCCGCCGATTTACAGTGGGGTATAGCGATAGAAAATCCCAGCGCGGTGGTGAAAACTTCCTCCCGCTGCCAGATGGAATGCTCGGCCAGCGTCGCCGAAACAACCCTTCCCTGAACGTCAAGATTATCCGTCAGCCGCTTTATCACCTCGTGTTTGTCACGCAGGCTTTCATTAAGCAGCACCAGCGACTCAGAGAGCATATCCCCCTCCGGCTCGTCACCGCTCGCGGTTGGCAAACGCCGCTGTTTCTCGTCTTCAAGCTGGAACCAGCGCCGGGCGACCTCATCCGGGTCCGACAGCAGCAGGCCACAATCAGCAGCCAGCAAAAGCTCCCCGGCGGGTTGAGCGAATAACTCGCCCGTTGAGTCAGGACATAGCAGCGGAATAGCAAAGACCCCGGCCAGAATAGCGGTGTGGGACGTTTCGCCCCCTTTGGGCATCACAATGCCCCGCAGATTTGCACCGCGCAGCAGCAGAAGCTGGCCGGGCGTCAGCAGGCTACGGCATACCAAAATCGAACCTTCGTTCAGCTCTGGCAGCCACATCCTCGCCTCCCCGGTAAGCTGGCAGGCAAGCCGCAGCCCGAGATCGTAAACATCCAGCTCGCGCTGGCGCAGGTAGTCGCTTCCGCTCTGCCGGAACGGTTCCCGCAGCGCGTCAACGGCTCGCGCCAGAGCGGCAATCGCATTAGGCGTTCCCGACTGCCCGAGCAGGCATTCCTCAACGGTTTCATCCTCCAGCAGCTGGCTTTGGGCATCGAGGATCTGCGCCGCCTCCCCATCGTGGCGGGCAATATCGGCCCGCAATTGCCGGCGGGCATCTTCGAGCGCCTTGCCCAGCTGCCGTTGCTGAACGTCGGGCGGCGTTTCCTCCTGCTGGCGGGCAAGTTCATCGAGTTCTGTATGCTGCAAGTAAACGGCTTTTGCTATGGCAATACCTTTCCTGACGCCGGTTCCCTGCCAGATTTTCGACCGGCTGCGGGAGAGAAAGACCGGCAAAAGCTGCTCGCCGCCTGCGCTTCCCCCGGCCAGCGGCCCATCGCTATGCTCAAATTCATTTTCGATAAAATCCCGCAGCGCCAGCAGTGCCTGTTGCTCGTCCTCGCCCTCTATCTGCAACTGGCATTCATCCCCCGGAGCCACGTCGGCTCCCACCATAGCAAGCACGCTTTTGGCGCTGGCCCGCCGTGATTTAGTCAGGTTTATCAGGGTCACCGTTGCGGCGAACCGCGCCGTCTGCTGCTCCAGCGCGCTGGCGGGCCTGGCGTGAAGCCCGTTGGCTAACCGGCAGCGAAATAAAAGAGTCTGCATAAGTGTTCCACCTTGTTCAGATTATCGAATCAGCCAGGAGATCGGCGTTCCGGCGGCCACAGGATCCGCAGAATTGCCGACCGGAAGTTCCGCCAGCGTGACCTGCTCCAGCAGCCCGTCAGCTTCCGGGGCAATGTTTTCCAGCGGCTCCAGGCCAGGATTCCAGCCTCTGAGCAGCAGCGCCTCTTCGTTCTGCGCTTTTTTCAGGGTGCTGAAATGCAGCTGACTCTCCCAGTTGAGGACGCTGAAGCGAGAGGGGAAATTTCGACCATGAGGGTTGGTGCGAAAGCGCGACCAGCCGGTGTCCAGATAGCCGGAGGCCGGCGTGCGCCATTGCTCAATTGCATGCCAGAATGCGCCATCCTGCCCGTTATTCATCGGCAATACCGCAAGATGGAAGCGGTGAATACCCGGCATTTGCGAGTCTGGCGAAGGGAGCACCATTCCGGAAGCTCGCCCCGGCCGCCACGGCAGCGCCGCCTGCCCCAACCAGCCCACGCAGCGGAACAGGGTGATTGCCAGGGTGTCCGGCTGCCCGACGGGGATTTCATACTCCCTCAACCCGGCAGTCACCACGCCAAGACCACGTTGCCGTTCGTGGAGCAGAGCAAGGCTTTGCATCGGCCAAAGCGACGCGGGCGCTTCGGTCCAGTTTTCCTGCCGCCAGACCGCTAATTCCCCCGGAATATTTTCCCGCTGGATCAGGCCAAAAGGCTGGTCGGCAAAGTGAAATGCCTGGTGGATATCCGTCGGCAGTTCCACCTGTAAACGGTGATCGCGCAGCGTATTGTTGACCTCAATTTCCACATCCAGCCACGCTCTGTCGTGCGGCAGAGAAACGGTCAGCGTCACTTCAAGCAGAGCATCCAGGCGGCGTGCGCGACGAGAAGCCGAGTCCACGGGCACGGGAATACGCCAGTCCAGCAGCAGCGTGTCTTTAAGCGGGCCACGTTCGAGCTTGCTGTGATGCAGGCAGCCGTCGCCAGTAATTTTCCAGTCCTCTTCCGGCGGCGAGTAGTTGTAGTTGTCCCCGGCATCTTCACCGTCCACCAACCGCAGAATGTGCGGGTAAACCTCGCCGGAACGCTTATCGATAAGCGTCAGCACGCCGCTATTAATCTCGAGGCGCAGCCAGGCGTTTTCCAGGGCGTCAATCTGCGGCTCCGGCAGCGCGAACCCGGCGGACTCCCCTTCCTGAAGGTAAAAAGTTTGATAGCCGCAGGCCGGAAGATCCCGTGCCGCCAGCAGGATCTGGCACTTGCGGTACCAGGTTGGACTGGTGCTGTTGGACAGTTCCTGCACCACCAGCGACATGTCCTGCGGCGCTTCATTCAGCAGTTGCCAGACGCAGGCGTTGCCGTTCTCATCGACGATGCGGAACGCCTGCTCCGGCGTGAACAACGTCAGGCTGACCTCAGCATCTCTGGTATGCGGAAGCGGGTTGAAGACCAGAATTTTTTTACCCTGCTGCCGGGCTTCTATTCCCTCCGCCAGCATTTTCATATTCAGGTCAAACAACTGCCGGGCACTCTCTTTCCCGGACTGCAAACGCCCTTTCACCATTTGATTTACGCGGTCTGAATTACAGCCGCCGATGCTGTCGTGAGCGTGGGACTTCATCGCCTCGCGCCAGAGGGTTTCAACCGCATGCTGAGGGTAAGGCAGGCCAAGCCGCCAGCCCAGGGCCAGCAAAGGTTCCAGCGTCTGGCTGAGGAACTGCTCCAGCGAGGCGTTGAGCTGTTTGATGTCGGCGCGGGTCGAGAAAATACCGCGGTGGATGCGCATATATTTCGGGCTAAGCAGCTCGCCGCGCCATTCGGGCAGGCTTTCGCCGCTGGCGCGTAAGGCGCTGAAGAAATCGCTGAAGCTGCTGCGCTTGAAGCAATAGTCCTGCTGGCGGGTATTCAGCCGCTCCAGCGCTTCAGGCACGCCGTATTCGAAAGGCGACTGATCGTTACCGTTCGGCAACAGCAGGTGATCCGTGGCCGAGAAACGGGCCTGTTTTTCAAGAATGGGCGGCAGCGCTTCGCCCAGTTTTTCCGGCTCGGTCGGAAGCCACTTCGCGCAGCCGTAGCCCCACGGCAGCACCGCGGTTAACACGCTCTGCCCTCCCTGCGCATGCCAGTAAAACTCACTCCTGGCGACGTCGCGTTCGCACCATCCGCGCCAGATAACCGCGCTGTCGATAGCAAATTCGCTAAGGAACATCGGCAGCTGAGCGCTTTGCCCGAAGGAGTCCGGCACGTAGCCAACCGGCATATAGCTGCCCCAGGCTTTACAGTCCGCCAGGCCAAATAGCAGGTTACGGGCGATAGACTCCGCGCCAACGACTAAAAAGTCGCTTTGGGTGTACCACGGGCCAATCAACACCCGGCCATCGGTAACTAATTTTTGCAGGCGCTCACGCTGCTCCGGTGCCACCGCCAAAAAATCTTCCAGCATCACCGTTTGCCCGTCGAGAATAAAAGGTCCCAGCGTTTCGTCCTGCTCCATACGGGTAAGTAAATCCAGCATAAAATAATAGAGCACAACTTTTGAATCATTCTCGGTGAAATACCACTCACGATCCCAGTGCGTGTGTTGAACCAAATGTACGGTCTTCATTTTGTCACCTTAATAGCGAAATTCAGGGTGTAAAAAACCTCTACAGTAAATACTGACGTGAATATCTAAATTGCCGCCTTGAATTAATCAGGCACGCATCTAACGCCCCACTTTGAATTTAGGCGTAGGTGCCGTCGCTTTATTTTCAATAACGCTCTCGCCGCGGAAGACTAATAATGAGCCAACGGCAATAATCGCCGATCCGGTAACAATGGAAAGCACGTATATCGGCCATTTGTCCACCGCCAGCCAACCGTAAAAACCGGAGATGGGCGCATGATTCACCGCTCCCAGCCCGACAGCCATGGCCGCCCCGGTGGCGGCGCCAATAACGTTGATGAGGATGATTTTTGGGTTGGCAAGTGCAAAGGGAATTGCCCCTTCAGATACGCCGATTAGCCCCATCAGCGTAGAGGCTTTCCCCGCTTCACGCAGCGATACAGGAAAGCGCTTTGACCACAGCAAAGTAGCGACGCCCAGGCCGATTGGCGGGACGATAATTGCCACCTGCGCCGCCGTGTTCGGGTCATAAATACCGGAGGCCAGCAGCGCCATAGCGGTTGTTACAGCCGCTTTGTTCACCGGGCCGCCGAGGTCGAAACCCACCATGCCGCCGACTACTGCTGCAAGAATAATTTTGTTGGCACCGGACATCGCCAGCAGCCAGTTTTCCATGCCGTGGTTAAGCGCCGCCAGCGGGTTACCGATGATAAAAGCCATGACAATACAGGTCAGCAGCGTCCCGCCTACCGGCAAAATAAAGATAGGCCCGGCGGAGGCCAGCACCTTCGGCAGTTTGATATAAGTCGCCAGCCCGCGCACGATGTAGCCCGCCACAAACCCCGCAGCTAGTGCGCCGAGGAACCCGGTGCCGAGGCCGCTGGCAAGCAGGCCGCCAATCATCCCCGGAGCCAGACCGGGTTTGTTGGCAATGGCAAAGCTGATATATCCGGCCACAACCGGCAGCATCAGGGAAAGCGCGAGGCCGCCAAAACCGTCAAATTTATGCAGCGTTTGCACCACAATGCTGGCCGCCTGGGCATGGCTAGCGTCCCAGATATTGTCGATGCCGTACAGGGATGCTCCAATGCGCGCGATGCCCATAATCACCGCCCCGGCGATAACAAACGGCAGCATCCATGACACCCCGGTCATAATGGCATTCTTAATCTCGGTTCCGGTTTGGGATTTCCCCTCTGCCCTGAATTTAGCCATTTGCACACTCCGCCTCTATCGCCTCAAAAACGGCGTCGCCGAACTTGATAGGGTCCGCTACGCTGCACTCCAGCTTCATCATGCCGTCAAAACGTTCCCGGCCGGTAATCGCCACGTCCGCGGCGATTACCGCCGCATCGGCTCTGGCGAGATCTTCGGCGCTGATTTCATTTTCAACGCCCATGCTGCCCTGGGTTTCAACTTTAATTTCATGGCCGCGCTGTTTGCCGGTCATTTCAAGCGCTTCCGCAGCCATGTAGGTATGGGCGACGCCCGTCGGGCAGGCTGCAACACAAACGATATACATAACAACTCCTTATCGGGCTGAATTGAGGCAATAAAAAAAGCACAATGGCTGAAAAGCGCATTGTGCTTCGGGGGAGAACGACTTGCTGCATAGCTGTATCTCCCGAGTCGCCGCTGGCGTGGAGGCACATCATCAGCTGATGCAGGCTGGAAATACGGAACAGGAAGGCAAGCTCGTAGCGCTTACGGATAGCCAGGCGGCATGGCCGACTGACAGCGCGCTGCGTTTTTAATAACCGAGCATGACCATGGCATAACTCGTTATACAATTTCCCGGCGCTGCACCACAGCCGTGACCAATTTGCGGCGAACTCGTTATCGATACATTCGGAATATACTGAGGTATCTTTTTCCAGATCGTTAACCACGTTGAACCAGCAGCTATTATTCAGACAGATGCGCACCTTGTTGCTGGCGGACAGCAACATCAGGCGGCAAATTATAAAGGTCCGAACAATATAAGCGTGCATGGCTTCTCCTGAAAATATGAGTGCAGTGTAGACAGTTCGAAAAATAACAAACGTGACTTTACGCACAGATATAAACACAGAGTTATATGCCTGTTTTTTACAAGGGATTATTTATAACGAGCTTAACAAATGTTAATTAATAAAAAGAGCGTGCGTGCGGGGAATTAAATCAAAGACCGGAAGAGGTAAATCAGAGGGAGGGTTTGCGCTCTGAATCACATGCATAAGAATGCCATTCAGAGCGCAAGTTTTCGAATTCAGCGCAGGCGGTTATCCCTGATGCGGGCCGGATAAGCCCGCGGCCGGGTGTACCACGCAATCCATCCCAGCACGGCCGCCACGGAGCCAAGCACCAGCAGCCCCATTAACGCGCCAAGCAGTTTTCCGCCGAAAGTCCCGAGATCGCCGCCGGTTACGTTGCTGACCACCCAAAAGTAGCGAATCATCGCCCAGACAATGTACAAACAAAAAGCATAAAACAGCCACAGCGCGATTTTACCGCCGGGACTGCGAGTTGGTTTCGCATCCATAACGTTCGACCTAACTTAATCAACTAAACAAGACGGGTTGCCGGCAGCAGTTCCCCTGCCGCCTGAATGTGATTTTTATCACACTAACGGCGTATATCAACCGCCATAAGCGTTAAATTTTGTTTCATATCAAGGCTTGTGGGCCAAAAATCAGCATTGCAGCCCGGAATTGATTTAGCTTAAGGAAAATTCTTAATGCTGCTTTTGCGGTTGCCTCCTCATCCTTGTTCGTTTTTCCGGGAGGAAGGCAAAAACAGCACGACCGATCGTCCTCTCTCCTTTCGGCCACATGTCCGGGTAAGCCAGACATATTCTCAAATCCCTAATATTTAATTCCTTAACCCTCAATATTTCCTAACTGAAATATAAACGAATAAATTTAATCTTCCCTGACGGGTTGACAATACTATTAGGCATGGGTAGATTTCACGGGCCGAAGTTGCGGCCTTTCCTAACCTGACATAAGAGACTAATGGATACTGAATTTAGTAGCTGCCCGAATATTGCCTTAAAGGCTGTTCGGGAAAGTAAACATGAAATCGATTGTGATCACTTCTTCGTTTTGGTGTGTCTCGCCGGAGCCTGATGCTCTTGTGCTGTCCCACCTCGACCAGGGTTTTCACGGTCCCGAGGTGTGTTATGAACTTCAAATCTACCCTTTTTCCTGGTGTCAAAACAGTGACATCAACTTTGCGTGTCCGGCCGCCCCGCGATCGGGTTTTGTCTGCACGCAAAAAACAGCCAAACTCAATTTTCTCTTCGAAAATCAGTGAGTTGAGGCAACGCATCACTAACTGGCGCGTCAGTCCTGTGACCGGCCAGCTGGAGCGCCGTTGCAGCTTCTCCGATAGCGAAGACCCACAAAGTCGACCCTCCGCCGCCTGATTCAGCCGTTGCGTTGTGATGCCGTGCGCGCTCTACCGAGCCGCCTGCGCCTGCACGTTACGCTGAGTTAAGCCATTATTGGTGCCTGAATATTCACTGATGTTTTCACATAGACATCAGGCGGCTTAGTCATGCCCAAATAAAAATAAATAATTTTCCGTTCTATTTATTTCAAATAATAAATAGCGGAAAGCCGTGTCTGAAATTAATTTGAAACCGATCGTTTGCGCTACCGCAGACTATTTTCGGCCGCCCTTAATAAGGCGCTAACCGCAAAATGGTCGGCTGCTGCCCGGCGACAGGAGCACCACCATGACTGTACAAACCAAGAACCGTAATAAAAAAAGCACGCTCTCTATGCGTGCGGCCCAGGAAGCCAAAAACGGCATCGCTGAAACATTGGTTAACCTCAACACCACCAGAGAAGGATTACAGGAAGCCCACGCCAGCGCTCGTCTGGAACGAGATGGCCTGAATGAAGTCGCCCACGACAAGCCGCCTCACGCGCTGCTCCAGCTGCTGATGGCATTTAACAACCCGTTTATCTACGTGCTGGCCATTCTGGCCGGTATCAGCTTCTTTACCGACTACTGGCTGCCGACCAGCCACGGCGAAGAAGGCGACCTGACCACGGTTATCATCATCGGCACCATGGTTGCCCTTAGCGGCCTGGTCCGTTTCTGGCAGGAACACCGCTCGGCAAAATCGGCCGAAGCGCTGAAAGCGATGGTGCGTACTACCGCAACGGTCGTGCGCCGTGAACACGCAGGGCAAAAAGGAACCCCGCGTGAAATCCCGATGCGCGAGCTGGTGGTGGGCGACATCGTGCAGCTGTACGCCGGGGATATGATCCCGGCAGACGTTCGCCTGATCGAATCCCGTGACCTGTTCATCAGCCAGGCGGTATTGACCGGTGAGGCGCTGCCTATCGAGAAGTACGACACTCTCGGGGACGTGGCGCAGAAGTCCGCTCACGACAAAGCCGACGAGAGCGAAAACCTGCTGGATCTCCCGAATATCTGCTTTATGGGTACCAACGTGGTTAGCGGCACGGCGCTGGCCGTTGTGGTGGCAACCGGGCCACGGACCTACTTCGGCTCGCTGGCTAAAGCGATTGTCGGCACCCGGGCGCAAACCGCCTTTGACCGCGGCGTAAACAGCGTTAGCTGGCTGCTGATCCGCTTTATGCTGGTGATGGTGCCGGTGGTGTTCCTGATTAACGGCCTGATGAAAGGCGAATGGTGGGATGCGCTGCTGTTTGCTCTGGCGGTTGCCGTCGGCCTGACGCCTGAAATGCTGCCGATGATAGTCAGCGCCAACCTGGCAAAAGGCGCGGTCGCCATGGCGAAGCGCAAAGTGGTGGTTAAGCGTCTCAACGCTATCCAGAACCTCGGCGCGATGGATGTCCTGTGTACCGACAAAACCGGTACCCTGACGCAGGATAAAATTATCCTCGAGCATCACGTTGATACCCACGGCCAGAAAAATGAGTCCGTGCTGGCGCTGGCGTGGCTCAACAGCCATCACCAGAGCGGCATCAAAAACCTGATGGACCAGGCGGTGATCTACTTCTCCGAAAATGAGCCGGGCTTTGTGAAACCGCAGGGCTTTAGCAAAGTGGACGAAATGCCGTTCGATTTTGTGCGCCGCCGCCTGTCGATTGTGGTGAAAGATGCCCAGAGCAACCATCTGCTGGTGTGCAAAGGCGCGGTGGAGGAGATGCTGAGCATTGCCACCCACATGGAAGAGAATGGCAAGGTTATCGCCCTCGATCAGCCGCGCCGGGACGCCATGCTGGCGATGACAAACGACTATAACAAAGACGGGTTCCGCGTTCTTGTGGTTGCCACACGCGATATTCCTAAAGCCGAAGCTAAAAAACAGTACGGCGCAGATGATGAGCATGACCTGATTATCCGCGGCTTCCTCACCTTCCTCGATCCACCGAAGGAGAGCGCTGGGCCGGCGATTGCCGCTCTGATGGATATTGGCGTGGCGGTAAAAGTGCTGACCGGCGATAACGCAATTGTCACCACGCGTATCTGCCGCCAGGTCGGGCTGGAGCCGGGCGAGCCGGTGCTAGGGCCACAGATTGAGCAACTGAGCGATGCTTCTCTGCAACAGCTGGTGGAAGAACGCACGGTATTTGCCAAGCTGACGCCGCTGCAAAAGTCCCGCGTACTGAAAGCGTTGCAGGCCAACGGGCACACGGTCGGCTTCCTCGGCGACGGCATTAACGATGCCCCTGCCCTGCGCGATGCCGACGTCGGTATATCCGTAGACAGCGGCACGGACATCGCCAAAGAGTCTGCCGATATCATCCTGCTGGAAAAGAGCCTGATGGTGCTGGAAGAAGGCGTTATCAAAGGGCGCGAAACCTTCGGCAATATCATGAAGTACCTGAACATGACCGCCAGCTCCAACTTCGGCAACGTGTTCTCGGTGCTGGTGGCGAGCGCCTTTATTCCGTTCCTGCCGATGTTGGCCATTCAGCTGCTGCTGCAAAACCTGATGTACGACATCTCCCAGCTCGCGCTGCCGTGGGACAAAACGGATAAAGAGTTCCTCAGCAAGCCGCGCAAATGGGATGCAAAAAACATCGGCCGCTTTATGGTGTGGATTGGCCCGACTTCATCCATCTTCGACATGACGACCTTCGCCCTGATGTGGTTCGTCTTTAGCGCCAACAGCGAGCATATGCAGACCCTGTTCCAGTCCGGCTGGTTCGTGGAAGGCCTACTGTCGCAGACCCTGGTCGTGCATATGCTGCGTACCCAGAAAATACCGTTTATTCAAAGCACTGCCGCCTGGCCGGTAATGATGATGACCGGGCTGGTTATGGCTGTGGGTATTTACGTGCCGTTCTCTCCGCTCGGGCCGTTGGTCGGGCTGCAGGCGCTGCCGTGGCAGTACTTCCCGTGGCTGGTCGGCACCCTGCTCGCCTACTGCTGTGTGGCTCAGGGAATGAAAACCTTCTACATGCGTCGTTTCAAACAGTGGCACTAAGCTCTTTTTAAAACAATGCCATACGGTGCCGCTGCGGCGGCACCTTTCAGGTAAGCAATAAAAGCTGGAATGCATTATGGAAAAGCACTATTCCATTATTTTCCTGATTAAAAATAGGACCATCGCCTTGATGATTTTATTTTTAATGAAAATAACCCGCACCCTGCGCGTTCGTGCTTTGGCATGGTACGCCGGGGGAAAAATTAACTATCAGCACTCTAAATCACTACTCAATCTCGCCAGCGCCATAAATCGTCTTTCGATCAGGTTACTGCGTTTTGTTACTACACCCGCCCTTAAGAGGGGGAATAAATGATGTCCGGAACTACTCTGTTAATTAACCTGGCTGGCGCCATTGCCCTGCTGCTCTGGGGCAGCCATATGATTTCCACCGCGTTACAGCGCGGCTTCGGCACGCCGCTGCGCAACTGGATGGGCCGCCACCTTACAAACCGCTGGACCGCCCTGCTCTCGGGGGTCGGCATTACCGGCATCCTGCAAAGCAGCACCGCGGTCAGCATGATGGCAACCTCGTTTACCGCCGCAGGAACCCTTAGCCTCGCCCCGGCGCTGGCGGTCATGCTCGGCGCGAACATCGGCTCCACGCTGGTGGTACAGCTGATGAGCTTTAATACCGAAATCGCCATTCCGCTGCTGATACTGGCCGGTTTTGTGGTGTTTAAACTGCGCGATCACTCGAATTTCGAGAGCGTGGGATGCGCGCTGATTGGCCTCGGGCTGATGCTGCTCGCCCTGCATATGCTCGGCAGCACGCTGGGAGAAATTGAAACCACGCCGGTGTTCCACGCCGTAATGCAGGGGCTGGAGGGCGACGTGCTTATCGCGCTGCTGGTTGCCTTAATGCTGACCCTGATTTGCCACTCCAGCGTGGCGATTATTCTGCTGATCGCCTCCCTTGCCGGAACCGGTGCAATATCGCCTGCGACCGCCATGGTCCTGGTGCTGGGTGCAAATATAGGCGGCGCGCTGCCGCCGGTACTGAATGCCGGTTCCGCCGTGGCTCGCCGCCTGCCGATGGGTAACCTGATGGTACGCCTGTCCGGCTGCGCGCTGGCTTTGATTCTGCTGCCGCTGCTGACGGATATAGCTGCGAAAATGGCCCTGAGCACGCCGCAGTTAGTTGTTTGGTTCCATACCGCTTTTAGCGCGGTGCTGGCGCTGCTGTTTATCGGCCTGACCGCGCCAATGGCGCGCATGCTGGAGCGTATTTTCCCCGAGGAAGAGCGCGTTGGCGACCCCGGTATGCCGATGTATCTGGACGAGGCCGGGCTGGAGGTGGCCTATATCGGACTCTCTAATTCGGTACGTGAATCGCTGCGGGCGGCGGACATGCTGACCATCATGCTTGACCGCCTGCTGGTGCTGTTCGTCACCCAGGAGAAACAGGCCGCCGATGAAATTCGCCACCTTGACCAGTCGGTTGATCTGCTGAGCGCGGCGGTGCGCGCCTATCTCGCGGACATCGGCCAGGACGGGCTAAACGATGCAGACGCCGACCGCTCGCAGGAGATCCTGATGTTTATCATCAACTTTGAGCATGCAGGAGACATTCTTTCCAGCAACCTGACCCAGCTGGCTACGCGCCGGGCGCGACGCGGTGAGCTGTTTAATGATTTTGAGCTGAACAACATCCGCCTGCTGCACGCCGAGATCCTTACCAGCCTGCGGCTGGGGATTGCCGCCTTCATGGGGGAAGATTTGTCCGCCGCGCACCAGCTGGTACAGCGCAAAGAGACTATTCGCCAGCTCGAAGCCTCTGCCAGCCGCGAGCATTTTAAAAATCTGCGCGACGACAAAAATACCTGGGCTGAATCCGGCGATATTTTCCAGCGCGTGCTGCGTGATTACCGCCGGGTACATCACCACATCGCCGCCGTGGCCTACCCGGTAATTGACCGCCTGGGCGACAAAGAACCGCTGTTTATTGACCCTCCGGCGGAAGTGTAAAAAAACAATAACCGCCGTGCGCGGAAGAACTTTTTTTCAGGGAAAGCAACTTTAAGGTACAGACCAGTGAGAGTATTAATCTGCTCGGGTCGGTTTTATGCCGACACCAATACCGTGACCCGCGTACTGGAGCTTTACGCCAGCACGCAGGGTATCAACGTTTTAATCCACGGCGGCCATCAGGCGCTGGGGGGAATAATCGAGACCTGGGCGCGCGGAACCGATATCCACGTCATCCGCTACCCGGCAAACTGGGCGCTGCACGGGAAATATGCCGAAGTGCGCCGTAACCTGTTTATGCTCCAGGACAGCCGCCCCGACGTACTGCTGGCTTTCCCCGGAGGGGAAGATACCGCGGAATGCATAAGAATGGCGCAAAAAGCCGGAATCAGAGTGATTGAGATTTAGTCCCTACAGGAAAACGGCGCTGCTTATCGATCGGCACCGTTTTCCACCGTTGCTCAGTATACAATCGATCCCCCCGCCCAATCGAAAACAAGAAAAATATAAAACCACAAAAAACACCCAATTCATAATAAAACTCCAGAAATGAAAGCAGGATAAGTGTAAAATCGCTATGAAATGAGGTTTATCCCTTTTCGTTGAGCCGGTATTTACTCTGTAAGAGGATGATCGTTGGGATAAAGAATAATAAACCCTCGTTTTTAGATCATTTTATCTACAGCAAATTAATTTTTTCATAACCGGGTTTGCTGATTCGTTAATTAAGTTTGGGTTGCTTGATGGCCGTTTCCTCACCGAAACGGCGGATCCAGCCCTGGGGTAGCATCGGATGTCCGGGTTCAAAACACGTTTATTTTTTCTGAAAAGAATCAGCGAGCGCCTGCTATTTCTGTGCAGCATAATACTGCCGGGTTTACTGGCTATACTGATAGTTACCGGCATGTTGAAGCTCCCGGTGAAGGCGACAAATGACCTGAATCCTCCGGCTTCCCTGCTTGTTTACACCTGGGAAGCACAGGCCAGCTCGCATTTATCTGCGGCAAAGATTCGCCATACCACCGACGCCGGAACCCGAAAGGACATTTTGCTGATGGTCTGGAACGTTAAGCCCTGCCTGCTGGCCGGTAAAATATCCGTTTCGGCCATGCCCAATCAGGCGATGAAATGGGTACAAAGAGGGCTGAGGGAAACCTTGCGCGTAGCTTTACTTCCCTCTCCTGCTGCCCGCTGCTTGCGCCCTGACGCAGAATCACGGTCAGGCTTCAATAAACAAAGTATCGCCGCAGATAGCAGACCCTATGGGCAAATACATGAGCATTCCGTCATAGAGAGCAATCAGGATGAGGCGCAGATTCAGCCTACCGGAGCCAGCGCCGGGCATCTTTCCTCGCCGAACAAAATTGACACCCGGCATGCGGTCTGAGGGCCGACATACGGCCCCCCTTTGTTTTTCGGCAAAGGGTTGTTAGCATTAAAGCTAAACATAGATCCACAGCGGAATGCAGCGCGCTTTCTCTGAATCAAAAATGGACGAGAAATGAAAACGTATTTCCCCTCCTGGCTACAGCGAACCTTTATCCTGCTCTTGTGGGGCGGGGTATATTATCTCTCGGGACTGATATCGCTTAAATTTGACGATCCAAATTCTGCCATTGCTATCGTCTGGTTTCCTTCCGGCGTTGCCGTAGCGGCTTTTTTGTCCGCCCGCTGGCGCGACTATCCTGTGCTTATTCTTATTTTCGCATTAATGAGCGTGTTGCTTGATGAGGCATGGCAGAGCGTTCCCATATTTGTCACCACGCTGGGTTATTCGCTGCTGGCGATGCCTGCTAACGTGCTCATCGCCTGGATTGTTCGACGCTTCTCGCGCGCTAATGACGACCTGCATGTCATCCTTCTGTGGATATGCTCCACCTTTATTGTCAGCCTGTTAGATGCGCTGCTGGTCGGCGGAGGTTACGCCTTTATCACCGACCAGCCGATGACAAAAACCATCTGGAACGGGTTCGTTGCCGACGTCACGGGGATCTTCTTCGCCACGACCGTGGTGATGGGTTTCGTGAATAAACGTGGGCCCGCGGCTTCCGCCTCCTGGTCCACCCGCCTGGCCGGTCTTGCGCTGCTGCTGTTGCTCTGCGCGGCAACGGCATTTATTTTCGACTACAAGGGGACCTGGCTCAGAACCGAAGCCGCCGCGCTCTATTTCGCTCTCTCCTGCTTGCCGATTGTGCTGACCATGATGCTTTCTCTGGTATGGGGTAACCGCGGCGGGTCCATCGGACTGGTGGCGTTGGGGGCAATCGTTATCCACTTTACCGACCAGCATCAGGGGCCTTTCTTTCTCCATGGCCTCAGCTTCACGGAGTCACTGCTGCTGGCGCTGAGCTATCTCTCAGCCGCTGCTTTGCTTATCGTGTTTGTGCGTGTAGTAAGACGTTCAACTAACCGTTTCAACCCGGACACCGGCAGGCTAGCCGGGAACGGCGTGCTTTATCGACTGGAGCCCGCCACGGGCGTATTTAACTGGGAGAACGATCTCTCTTCCCTGCTGGGTTCAGCCTCCCCGGATGAGTTCAACACCGTGGAGCGAGTGCTCCGGCATGTGCACCCTTCAGATCGGGAAAAACTTCGGCAACACTGGTTTACCCCGGCTAAGGCCAGGCACAGCGCGCTGATATTCCGTATAAAAACGAATAACGACGAGTGGCTGACGCTGGTTGACAGCGGCGGCGTTGCCATGTCCAACGGCGGCTCGCGGATTATTGTCGGAAACTGGCAGACCAGTCATTACGATCTGGCTATCTAAACACGGATGTGATGACTTTTAAGGAGCGGAAAGCTTGTGATTCAGATTGCCCTGTTATTATTCGGCGTTGATTTTATGCGCTCCCGGGTTAAATACCTGATCCTGCTGGGTGGGCTCTGGGGCCTGCTCGGGCTGGCTATATTTCTTGATGGCCTGGACGGCGTGACCTATTTCCCTCTGCGTTTTTTTGGCCTGCTATTACTGATGGAAAGCCTGGTCACATTGAGCATTGCCTCCGGCGGCGTTGGGGCGCAAAAGGCCGTGCTTTACTTTAAAGGCGGGGTCTTCTGTTTCGTCTCGCTGCTTATCATATCGAATCAATCTTATAGCAACTTGCTGCTGGCAATCGTATTCGGCTTTGCCTACTTCGTGATTGGCCTGTTTGTGATTTTCTCCGCGTGGATTGTTCGTTTCCCGCACTGGAAAAGCACGCTGGTCACCGGCATGGCGCAGATCGTGTTCGCCATTTTCATGTTCAGCCCCTGGCCGACTCACTACAAAGCCACCGTCTCCTTCTTCCTGGGAACGTTAATGATCTTCAGCGGCATCCATACCGTGCGGCTTGCGCTTCGTGTGGCACGTCTGAAAGAAGGCACCTCTGTATTTGAGCTTTTGGTGCCCGCGGGAATGAACTTTCAAGTGAAGAAAGGTGCTGAAACAAAAGCTAAGCCGGTAGACTCGTCTGGCGCTGATTTTAGCGAACCACTAACGGTGCATATCTGGACCCCGGAAGGCACGGCCAGCGCTTCGACCATCCCCCGGCCGGTGATCAATCGCTATATCGCCGCCGTGGATACCGAAGGTGTGATTTCAACCGGCCATGCCGCGCTGGAGGTCCCGCCGGGTATCTACATCAGTCTTTATCCGGCAGAGGACATCGACCGCTCACCGTCAGAGTTTTTAAATACGCTCAAGGCAACGCGCGATAACGACGTTCCGGGCACGTTCCAGCCGGACTATGCCACGGAGGCAGCTGAGTGGTGCCATTCAGATCGCAAAATCTACTTCCACCAGTACAACGGCAAAGCCTTACAGCGGTTCTGGAGCGCCTACAAGCTCACCAAAACCTATAATCTGACCTATCGCAATTGCTCAAGCAGCGTTGCCTATGCGCTGGAGGCCTCGCTGGATGGCGTGCTGTCCAGGCGCAGTAAAAGCTGGCTATCCATACTCAGAACACTCGCAATGCCCGAACTTTGGATAGCCGCTCAGGTTCGTAAACGCGCCGTGTCTATGGCCTGGACGCCGGGGCTGGTGATGGATTACGCCAGAGCGCTGCGCAGCATCGTTCATCCCGTGCCGGAACCATGGTATCAGCGCGTGTCCTACAAATGGCGCGAAGACAAAAAGGCGGAGAAGTAGCCGCCCTGAAAGTGCCTGTTAATGGGTAACGGACTTCGAAAAGAGCTGAATAATCATAATCCCCACGGCAATGAACAGCATGCCTGCCAGGGCCGGGAGATCGAGTTTCTGCTTATAAAACAGGAATGACATCACGGAAACCAGGAAGATCCCCATGCCCGCCCATATGGCGTAAGCGATGCCGATATTCATGGTTTTGACAACCTGCGACAGGCCGTAAAATGAGACGGCATAGCCCACCACCACCACGATGCTGGGTACTAATCGACTGAAACCGTCAGAGGCTTTCATCATGGTGGTAGCCAGCGTTTCTGCGCAGATAGAAATAGCGAGAATAATCCAGGTATTAGGCATTGTTTTTCCTTGAGTTGAAAATCCTGGTTGAATTATAGAACTTAACCCAGGCCAAAATATCAACAAGAAGAAAATGAAAGGCAGATTAAAATAAATGCGATGTTCACGGCAGCAATGCTACGCGAATGAAGAGGTTACAAGATCTGGTTCACAGAATGAACTAAGGGTGGGTAAACAACTACCCTGCTGCACAAGCCAGGTGATAAGTTGTGCGGCGAAGAATGGCGGAGAGAGGGGGATTTGAACCCCCGGTAGAGTTGCCCCTACTCTAGTTTTCGAGACTAGTCCGTTCAGCCGCTCCGGCATCTCTCCGTTCTGGTGGTTGCCATAATGCCAGGTTATGCGGCATTTTAACAGCCTGCGTTCTTTCGTTTCTGTTCAAACGATGACTTTGCGAGCAAGTAACATGATTAAGTGGCCCTGGAAAGCAAGTGATTCAACCGCTGCCCCGGCTTTGCCGTGGGAGCAGGCGTTAGCCATTCCCGTGCTGGCGCCACTCAGTGAAACCGAGCAGCAAAAACTGATTACCCTTGGCGAGCGTTTTTTACAGCAAAAACGGCTGGTGCCGGTGCAGGGTTTTGAACTGGATGAGCTAAAGTCCGCCCGTATTGCGCTGCTATTTTGCCTGCCGGTTTTAGCGCTGGGTATCGAGTGGCTGGACGGTTTTCACGAAGTGCTGCTCTACCCCGCGCCGTTTATCGTCGATGACGAATGGCAGGACGATTTTGGTCTGGTGCACAGCCAGCGCGTGGTGCAGTCCGGGCAGAGCTGGCAGCAGGGTCCGGTGGTGCTTAACTGGCTGGACGTGCAGGACTCTTTCGACGCCTCCGGTTTTAACCTGATAGTCCACGAAGTCGCCCACAAGCTGGACGCCCGCAACGGCGACCGCGCCAGCGGCGTACCGCTGATTGCCCTGCGCGACGTTGCAGGCTGGGAGCACGACCTCCATGCGGCGATGGACAGCATCCAGGATGAGATCGATATGGTGGGCGAAAACGCCGCCAGCATTGATGCCTATGCGGCCACCGATCCGGCGGAATGTTTTGCGGTGCTCTCCGAATATTTCTTCAGCGCCCCGCAGCTTTTCACGCCTCGCTTCGCCTCACTTTACCAACGTTTTTGCCAGTTCTACGGACAAGACCCGCTGCAACGGCTGGTTGATCGGGAAAACACCCCAGGAGTGGCCGGAAACACGGTGCATTAAATCAACAACACGGCGCAAAATTAATCATACGAATTAATACGTTACTTTTACTGTTGACAGTTTTTATGGCTAACGATAACATGCGCCCCGTTGAAACAATTCCTCTGTAGTTCAGTCGGTAGAACGGCGGACTGTTAATCCGTATGTCACTGGTTCGAGTCCAGTCAGAGGAGCCAAACTCTTGTTTTCATGCCGCTCTGCGAATCCTTATGTAATTTAGATTCAATAAGTTAGCGTGAAAAGTCTTCCCGATGTATTTTTAGTTTTCCCTCCGCATCGGGAGAATTTGGTGGTCAGATTTGGGGTCAAGTTGGTTCGATGACGGAGTGACCCCCAAATGTCTCTTAACGACTCAAAAATCCGCAACTTAAAACCATCCGCAAAACCCTTTAAAGTCTCCGATTCCCATGGTCTGTATCTGCTGGTTAATCCAGGCGGTTCACGTCTCTGGTATCTCAAATATCGTATCAATAGAAAAGAATCTCGCCTTGGCTTAGGCGCATACCCTGATGTGTCTTTGGCTGATGCTCGTCAACAGCGTGATGGTATCCGTAAATTGCTGGCGCATAATATCAATCCTGCACAACAGCGCTCTGCGGAAAGATCCACTTCCTCGCCAGACAAAACTTTCAAGTATGTGGCACTGGACTGGCATAAAAGCAACCGAACATGGTCAGAGAACCACGCCTCCCGTCTGCTTGCCAGCATGAACAATCATATATTCCCTGTGATTGGACACTTGCCCGTAGCAGAACTAAAACCTCGTCACTTTATTGACCTGCTAAAAGGCATTGAGCAAAAAGGTCTGCTGGAAGTCGCAGCACGCACCCGGCAGCATATGTGCAACATCATGCGTCATGCCATACATCAGGAGTTGATAGAGAACAATCCGGCAGCAAATCTGGAGGGTATCATCTCCCCGCCCGTTAAACGTCACTACCCCGCCCTTCAGTTGGAGCGGCTACCGGAACTGTTGGCTCGCATTGAGGACTACAAGCAAGGACGAGAGTTAACCCGCCTGGCCGTATTACTCACCCTTCACCTATTCATCCGTTCCAGCGAGCTTCGTTTCGCCCGTTGGTCTGAGATCGATTTCAAAAATAGAATCTGGACCATTCCTGCCACTCGCGAGGCCATCTCCGGTGTCCGCTACTCTGGGCGTGGTGCAAAAATGCGCACTCCACATATCGTTCCACTCTCCCGTCAGTCCATCGCTATTCTGAAACAGATACGGGAAATATCCGGGCATCGCGTGCTGATATTCCCCGGTGACCATAATCCGTATAAGCCAATGTGTGAAAACACCGTCAACAAGGCGTTGCGCCTGATGAGATATGACACAAAAAATGAAATCTGCGGCCACGGATTACGGGCAATGGCCTGTAGTGCCCTGATGGAGTCTGGCCTGTGGGCACAGGATGCGGTTGAACGGCAGATGAGTCATCAGGAGCGTAACAGCGTTCGAGCGGCTTACATCCATAAAGCAGAATATCTCGATTCCCGTAAAGCGATGATGCAATGGTGGTCGGATTATCTGGATATGTGCAGGAAAGCGTATGCCCCACCTTATATTTGTGGGAAGGAAATCAGTTACACAATGGGATAACCCCTCTGACAGAATAAGCCACAAAAAAAAGCCGTATCAGTCTGTACTGGTAGGGCATTTTTCTGGCTTCAACTCGGAGAAATTGTTAAGCCGTTTATGAGCATCTTTAACCGAATTGACCTGCGTGAATCGAAAGTGTGAGGTCCGCTTATCATTTAGATCTATCCACGGAAACGGATTGGGTCAGTTATGAGCGAACTATAGTCATTCTAACCCTGAGAATTACACTTTTGAGTGATTCAGGGTATGCGCTTACTGGTTACGAATATTGAGCGAGAATCATGTGATGATCGCCGCTTCTCTTTCGAACCAGTAGGTGCTCCGCGTTCGCTAACGAATACTCAGGGCATGCAGATACACTGCTGACTATATTTCTTTCGAAGAGCGTGGAATGCATACCAATCCCCGATGAAAGGAGTTGGTGATGACTGCGACTAATCAATTTGCTGCACATGTTGGTCTGGACTGGGCAGATAAAAAACACGATGTCTGTGTTCAGTTCAAAAACGGTGAACGCGTATTCCATGTGATTGAACATACGGCAGAAGCGCTTGATATCTGGCTTACTGAGTTACACCAGAAGGTAAAAGGCAGAATCGCAATAGCTCTCGAGCTGAAGAAGGGCCCCGTGGTATATGCTCTTCAAAAATATCCCTTTATCACCGTTTTCTCCGTCCACGCTTTGTCCCTGGCTCGTTACCGGCAAGCCTTCTCACCCAGCGGCGCTAAAAATGACCCGCAGGATGCCGAGCTAGCATTAGAGTTAATGCTACGCTATCCCCAAAAGATAAAAGCCATTGAACCCGACAACGCAGATATCCGGTTACTCCAGCAATTAGTTGAGCAGCGCCGACTGCTGGTCGAAGACAAGCGTCGCTTTGTAAATCGGCTCATCAACACGCTTAAGCAGTATTACCCCCTGCCCCTGGAATGGTTCTCCCATCGGGACAATTCACTGTTCTGCGAGCTAATCATTCGCTGGCCCAGCCTGCAACAACTCAAACGGGCTCGCAGCGATACTGTTCGTCATTTTATGAACGCTAAAGGTGGTCCTGCTGTTGCATATACCGAACAGCGGGTTGCAAGTATTGCCAATGCTATTCCACTGACCACAGATAAAAGTGTAATAGAGGCAAATGCATTGATGGCAACAGCACTCGCATCTCAAATCAAACTGGCAGGCGACCTAATCAGAACCTACGACGAACGTATTGAATCCTTATTCGGTACGCTTCCGGATGCAGAACTGTTCAAATCACTTCCTGGAATGGGACCGTGCATGGGTCCAAGGATGCTTGCCGCACTGGGTGATAACCGCGACCGCTTCAACAGCGCTGAAGAAATTCAAAACTACGCAGGTATTGCACCGGTGACAGAACGAAGTGGCCAGAAATCCTGGGTTCACTGGCGATGGCAGTGTGCTAAGTTCGTCAGGCAGACTTTTGTTGAATGGGCTGCCAAGACGGTTAACTCATCATACTGGGCCAGACTTTATTATCAGGGACTGCGAGAAAAAGAGAAATCGCACCAATCTGCAATCCGGGCTCTTGCTTTCAAATGGATAACGATCATTTACCGCTGCTGGAAGACCAAACTCGGTACGATGAAGCGAAGTATTTGCTGGCTCTCGAAGCGCGACACTCGCCCTTACTGAAGCCATAAAAAGCTTGTTGAATGTCTCAGGGCGTGAAGCGGACGCTGGTGTTCTTTGAATAAATCCGGCTTCTGTGCTTGTGCACTAATCCAGGGAAGAAAAATATTGCGTCGGTGATTTACCCAGCGCTTTTCTGAACATCGTAATAAACGCACTGACCGAATCATATCCCAGCGTTCCGGCTACGCGCTGCACGGGCTGACCTTCAGACAGATGGCTCAGGGCAATCATCAAATGCAGCTGCTGACGCCAGCGACCAAAGCTCATTCCTGTCGCCTCTTTTATCAGCCTGGCCAGAGATCGTTCGCTGATGGCCAGATGAGCAGCCCAATGCTTTAACGTTCGCCGGTCATCTGGCTCATTAAAAAGTGCCTCAGCCATAATCCGGATTTTAGGATGATCTGATACAGGAAGATGGAGTGCTTCAACCGGCACATCCGGAATATGCTCCAGCAGCACCGCTGCAAGCCTGGCGGTTTTACTGTCAGGAGAATAAGCATGTTCCTGCTCTGCAAGATACAGAACAAGCTCGCGAACCAGAGGTGTAATCGCTATGGTACAGCAGATTTTCGGCATCGCTGCCGTGCCGGGCTCGATGAATAAAAGGCACGTGTCTGCATTCTTCGTGATCCGGCAACGGTGGGGGATTTCTCCCGGAACCCAGACGGCATGTCCTGGTGGAACAAGCCACAGCGCATCCTCAACCTCACAGCGCACTGCACCGCGCAAAGAGAGAATAAGTTGCCCCTTGCGATGAGCGTGCGGACTTTGCCCGGCATACTCACCTGACGATGATACATGCAGGGCGATAGCGGCCTGACTGAAATCATCGGCATTAAACTCTTCCGGCGAGGTCACAGATTTTTTATTAACTGGCATGATTTAGCTATATGTTGTCAGGTTATCTATATTCTGTAACTCATGCGTCCTTTAAAGTCTTTCTTTTTTCAGAGAAAGCAAAACTTATGTCCCACACTACGAACAAGTGGTCTTCAATCATACTTGTGACCGGCATCCTTTTTATCGCCATTAACCTGCGTGTTCCTTTTACCGCTATAGCACCCGTTTTAGAGTCCATTCGCCATGATTTTGGGCTAAGTATCACAGCCGTTGGGTTGCTTAACTCGCTTCCTTTACTGGCCTTTGCCGCCTTTTCTCCACTGAGCGCATCGATTTCCCGCAAGTACGGCCTGGAACGCACCCTTTTTGGTGCCCTGGTCGTGATTTCAGCGGGGATTCTGCTTCGCTCAACAGACAGCGTCTGGGCGCTTTATGGCGGAACAGTGTTAATTGGTATCGGGATTGCCCTGGGCAATGTCCTGCTGCCTGGCCTGATCAAACGTGACTTTTCCGGCAACGTGGCTTCCGTGACGGGAGCATATTCCATCACCATGGGCGCCGCTGGCGCCATTGGATCTGCCATTGTCATTCCTCTGACGCAGAGCTGGGGCTGGAACATCGCGTTAGCCATGTTGGTTATTGCACCGCTCCTTGCGTTGCTTTTATGGTTGCCGCAGTTGAAGAAAAAGCATCAACTGCCAGTAGCAGGTGAGAAAAAAGCAGCGACCGTTGCGGTCTGGCGCTCGTCTCTGGCGTGGCAGGTCACCTTGTTTATGGGCCTGAATGCGATGCCGTTTTATGTTGCGGTCGGCTGGCTGCCAGCCATTCTGACAGACAGTGGGCTCTCCTCAGCTCAGGCTGGTGAGGTACATGGCATCCTTCAGCTCACCACCGCCATTCCCGGCCTGATTCTGGCAGCCACGCTGCGTCGTCTTAACGATCAGAAATTAGCCGCTGCTGGCGTCAGCCTGTTAACCGCAGTGTCCTTTATTGGCATCCTTTATTTGCCAAATCTGGCGATGCTGTGGGCTGCACTCCTCGGCTTCGGCTCGGGTGCCAGCATGATGCTGGGTCTGACCTTCATCGGGTTGCGCACTACAAACGCTGGTGATGCTGCCGCGCTGTCAGGTATGGCGCAGAGTATCGGTTATCTGATGGCGGCGATGGGACCGCTGTTGCTGGGTAAAGTACAGGAGTTGTCCGGAGGTTGGACGGTGCCATTACTGATGACCACAGCAATCTCAGTTGCAGGAGCCTGCACCGGAATGGCTGCCGGACGAGATGCGCACCTGGAACCTGTACAGCAGCCGGGCTGAATGGGTTTACACAGCAAGGTACCAGCTGATCCTCTGCGGCGGATGCTTTCCATCGAGGTTCTGAAGCGTCTTAATGGTACCGGAGCCATCTGTACTATCCCGATGAGCGGACTTTTCGGTGAAAAGGCCGCTCAGGGCGAGCGTAACATTCAGCGGCCGCCCTGAAGCTCAGGGCGATCGCGGTCAGTAATAATATAATAAACAAGCCTTATGACTGTTTGGCAACGATGAATCGCTTTTCATCACTCATAAAGGCTTTTTCACTGGCGGGTGAAAGGATGGCACCGAAATTCATATGCGCGCGGAGTTTCCATGATGGAGGAACATTCCACTCAGTGCGAATATCTTCATCGATCAGAGGATTATAATGCTGCAGGTTGGCACCAATTCCTTTTTCAGCCAGCGCCAGCCAGACAGCATACTGTGCAATACCTGTGCTGTGCTCAGACCATACCGGGAAATTGTCCGCATAGGCCGCAAACTGCTCCTGTAGTGACTTGACAACATCCTGATCCTCGAAAAAAAGTATTGAGCCGGCAGCCGCTGCAAACCCGTCTATTTTATCTGAGGTGCCGGAGAAACTTTCTGCAGGCACGATTTTGCGTAACTGTTCACGCGTGAGTTCCCATAAGCGAGCGTGCTGCTCACCCAGTAAAATCAGAAGCCTTGAGCTTTGCGAGTTAAAAGCAGAAGGAGCCTGCTTCACTGCCTCAATGACAGTGCCGATCAGCTCGTTCTCCGGGACAGGAATATCTTTTCCAAGTACATAAATGGTGCGTCGTTTTCTGGCAAGCTCTAAAAAGTTACCTGTCATGAATTAGCCCTCAGATGAATTGTTTGACATCGTAATTTGCCCCGTCTTGCCCTCTGACTGGACTGATAGGGTCAGCATGCAATAATACACGCTGACTCATTAGTGCATGCTTTCCGAAGGATTACGGACAGGATGCGACATTGTTAAAAGTTTGGACTGGAAGTAAAGATGCTTCATCAGCCCACGCTTCTGAAGCATTAACGGCTCCGCATCTTATTAATCTGAATACGCCTCCGAAGACACGGTCAGTGTGATATTATCGCTTACATAAGGAACGTATTTATCAATTTTAAAGTCTGATCTCTTAATCACACCGGTGGCGTTAAAACCTACCGCATTTTTCTTCTCCATAGCCTGAAAACCTGCTTTGTTCAGGGTTGCATGAAGAATAACCGGCCGGGTTATGGATTTAATGGTTAAATTTCCCCGTACGTCATACTTATCACCATTCATTTCAATGCTGGTGCTTTTAAAATTTGCGACCGGATATTTCTCCGCATCAAAATAATCTGGCTGACCAAACTCTTTATTCAGTGCTGGAACGCCGGTATCAATACTGGCTACAGGAATGTTGATATCAACCAGTGATAAAATTTTTGTTGCCGGATCGAACTTAACTGTGCCATCTACATGATGAAGGGATGCCGTCGGGTTCGAAAAACCTAGGTGGTTCCAGCTAATAACCACAGACGTATGCGATTCATCAAGTTTATAACTCGCTGTTTTCGCCTGTGCAGCAGTAGTAAAGAGAAGTGAAAATAACAGTGAAGCAGAAAGTACATGATATTTCATTGATATAACCCGATTCATAAGGATTGATTGTTATTAGCGCAGGCGCTTATATAGCAAGCCGGCTTATTTGATAAAATTTTCGTTATTACACAAAAAAATTATTTGTTCGTGCTGGCGGCTAATGGCTATCAGTGTTCGTAACGTATGACATTATCGTGTCACAAACTCAGCATTACCAACTCATTATCTGGTTATTTCAATAATTACGATGGTTAAGCCGCAGCAGCATGGCACATGCAAATCTCTTGATTTCAGCGCTATAGTAGATTTAGACTAACTTATCTTCAAGTACCCACCTCAAGGTAAGTATGGAAAAATTCAACGACTGTTTTACACTGGACAACAAAGAACCCGGTAATGTTTTGCGGGAGGCATGTCCTGCCCGTGAAGTTCTCGAGGTTCTGGTGAGCAAATGGACATTGCTCATTATTCATGCCCTTTCTGACGGTGCATCAAGGCCGGGTGATTTGCGAAGAAAAATTCAGGGTATATCAGAAAAGGTGCTGTCACAGAATCTTAAGGAACTTGAAAGCAGGAATCTTGTTACGCGCACTGTCTTTCGTGAAGTACCGCCCAAAGTCGAATATGCACTCACGGAACTGGGAACGTCCCTCTGGCAGGCAGCGAATGAACTCAACCGGTGGGTAGAACAAAACTGTCACTTTCTGATTAAAGACACTGATCCTTCCATGTGACATGCCATTGTTCATTTATGAGTGCTGCGGGCTAACAGGAGCATATAAGAAGGCAGGCTGCAGGCGCCGAAAAGCGACTTCCCTTGCTGGCTCAGAGGCGGTATCGCCTGCTGGCCATGAGGGAACAGCAAGGCATTTTAACAACAAGTCCCTGCAGTTTGTTGTATCAGTACAAAAAGCACTCGCGTCTCAGTCTTTGCCCGGCCCATGGTCAAACCGGGTTCCTTTGCCGATGGCATAAAACTGCCCCCCGGCGACATAATGTATGGTTCGTAATTCGTCAGGTGCTTCATCAAATATCCAGTGTCCATTGCGAAAAACCCGATCGTCACTCCACGCGCCGGCAATTTCTCCCATAAACAGATTATGTTCCAGCTCATATGCCGCGTTGGGTATTACCTTACATACAAGCCAGCCAGCACAACCCTCTACCAGCGGAACATCGAACTCTTTCAGGTAGAACGTCGGTATTTTATGATTCTTGTCAGGCCTGTCACGGTAGCTGTGCTCACCTGCGTACAAAACGGTTTCCATCTGGCTGACTACGGGGATCTGTACGGCAAACAGACCACTTTCTTCCACCAATCCACGGGTATAAGCCTGCGGACCGATATACGCCATGACTTTATTGATCCCCACCAGACTCACCCAGGCAGCGGCCATCACATTGGCATTACCATTATGCTTAGCGGAAATCATTGTAGTTGGGCCGACCTGCAATAATCGATATGCTTTGTTCAGTTCGACTGGCTGTAAAGACACACGATTTCTCCTTCCCATAAATGAAAAATGTGCCGTTATCAGCAACGGCACATTTGAAGGCGTTTTAATACACTGATGATCGCCTGAAGATAATCAGGCTAATACCGTTTTGTATCGTCCGGCCTGAGCTGCGATTTCTTCGTCAGTTATCGTCGCGCTTCCGCCTGTAATGAACGGCTTGATGTAGTTCATACCCAGATACCCGGAGATGGTTTCAAAAGACAGCAGGTACTCTCCTACCGTATGTCCGGCAGCGCCATCAGGCTGATAGGCAGACTCAGCACCTCCAAGCGAAACTGCCAGCATGAGTTGCTTGTCGTGCAGCGCCTGTGTTTCTCCACCATGTGACCAGCCGTACGTCAGTACATCGTCAAGCCACTGTTTCAGAAGTGGCGGCGTGCTGTACCACTGCATAGGGAACTGCAGCACGACACGATCCGTCTTCTCCAGGGCAGCCTGTTCAGCGGCCACGTCGATTTTGCCATCCGGATACAGGTCATAGAGATAACGCACTTCAACGCCTGTCAGTGATGCTGCACCTTTTGCCAGGGCTGAGTTTACCCGGGACTGATTAATGTTGGGATGGGTAACAAATACTGTTGTTTTCATAGCGATCTCTTATTTTTTCAGAAGAATGTTTCGTCAATTTCAAGCCGGGATAAGGCTTCGTTGATATCATTTAATTCGGCGTCACTGAGCTGAACATTTGCGGCGTGAAAATTCTCTTCCAGCCGGTGTAGTTTTGTTGTTCCCGGGATCGGCACAATGTAAGGCTTCTGAGCCAGCTCCCAGGCAAGAACAATCTGTGCTGAAGTTGCGTTGTTTCTTTCTGCAATTTCAGCGATTAGCTTAAGAAGCGTCTGGTTATTTTCCATCACCTCTGGTTTGAAGCGCCCCATCATGCCCCGGTAATCGCCTTCCCCGTAGGTTGTATTAGCTGTGACCTGACCACTCAGGAATCCATTACCCAGCGGGCTGTAGGCCATAAAACCAATATCAAGTTCATCGCAGACCTTAAACAGATCCTGTTCAGGTTTACGCCACATCATTGAATACTGGTCTTCAACCGCAGTGACCGGGCAGATGGCATGAGCCCGGCGTATGTAAGATACGGGCGCATTGGATAAGCCCCAGTACTTTATTTTGCCCTCCGCGATCAGCTCTTTCATTAATCCTGCCACCACTTCCGGCTCAACTTTTGGGTCGACACGATGCTGATAAAACAGGTCGATATGGTCGGTCTTCAGGCGCCTGAGGGAACCTTCCAGTTGCTCTCTGACAGATGCCGGACGGCTGTCTAATACCGGCACCAGCTGTCCATCACTATTTTCCATTCCTGTCACGCCGAATTTGGTCGCGATGACAACGTTGTCCCTGTGTTTGCTGAGCGCTACCCCCAGCAGTTTTTCGTTTTCAAATCCGTAAATGGGGGCAGTGTCGAAAAGGTTGCAGCCCAGCTCTACAGCCTTGTCTATCAGCTTTGTCCTTTCCCGGATCTCAACTGAATAGCCATAGCCATGGTCCATGCCCATGCACCCCAGCCCCATTTCCGAGACATGAAGCCCCTGGCTACCTAACCTTCTAATTTTCACGATTATTTCACCCTTCTTTAAGGTATTAACTATTCTTAGATGCTAAGTATACGGTTGGATTTATTGCTGAAAAATTGTTAATTTAGAAAATCAGAATTGCTAAAATCACAATTATTATGAATAAACTCGATGCCCTGAGATTTTTTGTTACTGCTGCAGAAACAATGAATTTTCGCGAAGCGGCAGTCAGGCTGGCCATTTCTCCATCCGTGGTGACACGCACGATTGCTGATCTGGAACATCAGCTTGGCGAACCGCTTTTTAAGCGCAATACCCGATCCATTGTGCTGACCAGCTTTGGTGAGTTTTTCTTGCCCCGTGCCATGCGGCTGCTTGAAGACTCAGAGGCCCTTTTCCAGACGGCCAGAGATGACAATGAGATGAAGGGTGTTGTGAGGATCACGCTATTCCGGTTTCCCGGCCACGAGCAGGTGTTATATGAGCTTCTGACCGCTCTCGATCCCTATCCTGAGCTGTTTATTGACTGGCGGTTAGACATGATGAAGCTGGATACTGTCCAGAACCGTATTGATATGGGGATCCGTATAGAGCGGGAGCCAAACCCGAATTTTATCGTCAGGCCCATTACGCTGGTTCATCATGCCCTGATGACTTCTCCCCGGCTCATTGACAGGCTGGGCGCACCGAAAAATTTTGAAGACCTGCGTCAGCGTTACCCTTTCAGCGGTCTGCTTAACCCTGAAACCGGCAAGGTGTTTGAATTTATGCTCGACGGCGTCAATACCTTTATTCCCCGGCACCTGGAGTTTTTTACCACCGACTCCCAGTCTGAGATTCAGGCTGCGTTAACCGGTAAAGCCGTGATTCAGTCGAGTAATCTGGCCTGCAGGGAATACCTTGAAGACGGCAGGCTGGTGAATGTCCTGCCGGAACTGAAACTGGAAACCTGGCAGCTTTATCTTTACCGGCCCTATCAGACCCTGGTACCACAGCGCATCAGGACCGTTTTTCACATCCTTGAAAATATTTTACTCAGACACTTTAGTTAAAAGAGGGCCCGGATGTGGCTGGCGCTCTTAGCCGGCGTCCCCCCGTAAACCGGAGATGTGAATTTCTGGGTACAGCCTTTCTCCGGGAAGTCGCTGCTCCGGGATGCTCATATCCGCGAAATAAAGTCTGCCGTTCTTTCAGGTCCCCTGAATACTGCTGACTTTTAGTATGCAACGGGGAGCTGTGACAGACGTATCAACTGAATATTTCATCTATCCAGTCTGCAAATGCACGTACGGCGGGTGAAAGAAAACGCTGATGGGGATAAAGCAATGCGACAGGAACAGACGACGGCTGCCAGTCGGCCAGGACTTCAACCAGCGTTCCTTTCTGAAGGTGTTCTGCTACAACGTTCTCAGCAAGCTGCGCCAGCCCGAATCCTTCGAGGCACATTTTTATATAGAGTCCCGTCTCGTTGACGGCTGCCTGCCCCCTGACGGGTACGGACAGCGTTTCTGTTCCCTTTACAAAACGCAATTCGTCTGTACGCCGGCTTTGTCCGGAAAAATAATGAATAGCCCGGTGATGAGATAAATCTTCAGGTGACTGCGGAATACCGTACTCCCTGAGATAATCGGGAGAGGCGCAGGTGATCCAGCGAAATTCTCCGAGCGGACGGGCTACAAGCGTGGAGTTAAGTAACTCTCCGGTTCTGATCACGCAGTCCACGCCCTCCTGAACCAGGTCAACCTGCCGGTCGCTGACGCCGATCATCAGGTAAATATCAGGATAACGGCTGTAGAACTCTTTCAGGTTTGGCATCACGAGGAAGTGCGCTATACCGCCGGGCATATCAACGCGTAAACGACCACGGGGGCGCCTGTTCGAATCGGCCAGACTGGCTTCCGTATGTTCAATTAAGGCCAGAATTTCCCGGCACTGCGCCAGATACTGCATACCTTCCGGAGTCAGGCTGACACGTCTTGTGGTCCGGTTCAGCAGACGCACCTGCAGATATTTCTCCAGGTTTTTGATGGTGCTGGTAACAGTAGAAGAAGGCAGGGACAGTGTTTCCGCTGCCCGGACAAAGCTTCCGGCCTCAGCCACCCTTATAAAAACCTGCATAGCCTGAATACGATCCACCTGATTGCGCTCCTGAATAGCATGTGACGGTGATAACCATCATTATTCGCAAATTCTGAATGATGAAAACACGTTAGTCATCTTTTTCAGCTTAAACAGGAGGCGTATTGTTTTCCTTCTGAACCTGAAAGAGACAATTCAAATGACCGATTACTGCAGAAATATTGTTAACAATCAGACGGAAAATGCGCCGGTAACGCTGATCAGCGGTGCAACCATACTGAGTATGGATGAGAATGTTGGTAACCATGAACGTGGCGATATTCTTGTCACAGGGTCAACCATCACCGCCATCGGTAAGGACCTGAACGCCGAGGGTGCTCACGTCATTGATGCCACAAATATGATTGCCATGCCGGGGATGGTCGATTCTCATCGTCACGCCTGGGAAGGCCAGCTGCGCCGCATCAACCCAAACGCCACCTGTCTGGACGACTATAGCAATGCCACGCACTTCTCGTTTGCGAAATACTATCGGCCCGCAGATATCTATGTCGGTAATCTCCTGACGGCGCTGGGCGCGATTGATGCGGGTATCACTACCATGATTGATAACTCGCACAACAGCCGTACCGCAGCACATGCAGACGCCGCCGTTGAAGCCCTGCTTGATGCCGGAATTCGCGCTATTCATGCGTCCGGCGCGCCGGTAGCAGGCGAATGGGACAGAGCGCACTGGCCGGGTAACTGGCAGCGTCTGCAGGAAAAATATTTCAAAGACAATCCTGAGGGACTGGTTTCTCTGGGCGTCATGGCCCAGCTGGAGCCGGAATTGTGGGCCGAGGCCCGCCGGCTCGGGCTGCCAATCGTGACCGAATTCTTTGGGGCTGAGATGGCTTCAGAGCTTAAATCACTGCATCAGCAGGGCCTGCTGGGCCCGGACAATATCTTCAATCACTGCACAGCACTGCCTGATGAGGGCTGGGAAATCCTGCGTGAAGCCGGCGTACGAGTGAACGTCTGTCCGCGCTCAGATTCGCACTATGGCATTGAAAGCGGGATGTTTGCCATTGAGGCCGCGCAGCGCCATGGCATCAATCCTGGCCTGAGCGTGGATAACGAAACGTCTTACAGCACAGATATGTTTATGGAAATGCGCGTGGCGTTCTATCTGCAGCGCGTGATGGGTATGCATAAGCAGCACTGCTGTGATTCAGGGCATTCTCTGACAACGCTCCCGGCAGCGCAGCTGCTGAAGTCGGCAACCGTCGATGGTGCGACCTGTGCCGGACTACAGGATAAAGTGGGTAGCCTGACGCCAGGCAAACAGGCCGACCTGATCCTGATTAACGCTGCTGATCTCAATCTCTATCCGAACGGGAATGCCTTCGGGACGGTGGTGCATGCAACTGAACGCAGCAACATCGATACTGTCATGATTGGCGGGCGCATCGTCAAGCAGAACGGCAAAGTTCTGGGCGTGGACAGCGAGCGTCTTCGTGCTGCCATCGATGAATCACGCGAACACCTTTTCGCCGCCGCCGGGTATGAGCCGGACATCTTTGCGGAGAAATTCCTGCCGCTGGTACAGGCAAACTGACAGGGAATAACAGCATGAGCGCGATTTATTACGTAATAGCTTTTGCAGCGGGTCTTGGTATTACCTTGCAGACAACCCTGAACAGTCAGCTCGCAAAAGGACTCGGGGGCGATCCGGTCACCGCCGCGTTCTTTTCCTTTACGGCCGGGGCGTTGAGCCTCGGGATTTACTCGCTGCTACGTGGCGGGTTATTTAGCTCTCTCGCTGCTATTCCTTCGCAGCCAGCATGGAGTCTGGCGGGCGGCCTGATCGGTGCCTGTGCGTTGTTCAGCTACGTGGTGCTGGCACCGAAAATCGGTTTTTCAGCCCTGCTCGGGCTGGCAATCGTTGGGCAGTTACTCTCGTCGCAGATGATTGACCATTTCGGTCTGCTGGGTGCTGTACGGCGACCGGTTTCGCTACTCAAACTGGGGGGCATGCTGGTCATGCTGGCAGGACTCGCCATCATGCTTTTTGGTGACAAACTTTCAGCGCGTTTTTTGCCCTGACAGGGTGGGAATAGCTTGTTACTGCCGTCTGCCATAATGCAGATGGCCTTACGCTTTTGGTCAGGCGCGATGCGAAACTTTTATATGCGGGAGAAATAACATGTTTTCAGTGTCTGCTGATGCCAGAAATTTGCTGGGAGAGTGCCCAATCTGGTGCGAGAGGACACGCAGGATTTACTGGACTGACATTGAAGGCAGCGAGCTGCTTGCCCTTGAAGAAGACACCAGTGTTGTGATGCGCTGGTCCCTGCCTGAACGCCTCGGATCGTTTGCTCTTACTGAACATTCTGACGTTTTATTGATGGGACTGGCGTCCCGATTCGCCTTCTGCGATCTGAATACGGGTATCTTTACGCCGGTTGTGGCGTCACCGGGAGGACCGGGAACACGGACAGGGGATGGTCGGTGCGACCGCGAGGGTAATTTCGTCTTCGGGACCATGGATGACGGATACCCCGCGAAAATCATAGGAAGATTTCACAGGCTAAATGCAGCGACACTCAGCATTGAGACGCTACCCCTGCCTGAGGTGGCCATCCCGAACAGCATCTGTTTCAGTCCGGACGGCAGCACGATGTATTACTGTGACTCGATGCAGGGCCGTATAATGTGCTGTGATTACCCCTCCATGAATAACCAGCGCGTGTTCACTGCAACAGAAGGAAAGGGAGCGCCTGACGGCTCCTGCGTGGACGCAATGGGCTATGTCTGGAATGCCGAATGGGGAGGAAGCCGTGTTGTACGTTATCGTCCGGACGGAACGACGGAGAGTATCCTGCCCTCTCCAGGAGTTCAGAGCACTTGCCCGACACTCGCGGGAGAAGCATTCACAACGCTGTATTGTACCAGTGCCAGCGTGGGTCTTTCTGTGCCGTCAAGGCATGATGGAGCATTGCTAAGAGCGAAATCAGCCGTATTCCCCGGTTTACCGGAGAGCCGGTTTTCAGCGCACACAGCGTAACCGCTTTGCTATCAGTGCCAACAGGGGGAACAGAGTCTTTCTCTTCACCATATTCGGGCAGGCAGGAGAAAGACTCTGGTATTTATTACAGCAGCTTAAATACGATTATAATGAGCTGCCCGGGGTCAGATTTGCATTTATCCAGGCTGCCACGTCGGTAACCGGAATGTTATGGCGTTCATTGAATGTCTGCTTTTTATCCCATGCAACACCCCGCCCCTGTGCAAAAACGGCACGATACTTAGACATCATGTCTTGCGGGTTGAGCGCGAGTTTATCCATCAGATATTGTTCGCTCCATTCCGTGCAGCTGAAAGGACGGCCAAGCGCTGATTGCAGCTTATCTGCTACCTCTGCGTAGGTCAGTGTATCACCGGCGATATACACAATTTCGTTCCGGATGCGAGGAGTTTTAAATACGATCGCTGCCGTCAGCATCCCGATATCATCGGGAGTTGTCAGCGTCATGGTGTTGTCAATACTGCCGAGTGCGTGAACAGTATCGTTCTGCAGATCGACCACACCGAAGTCTGGTTCGAACAAATAGCTCATGAAGATGCCGGTCGAAATGATGACCCACTCAGTTTCATGCTGGCTGCGTAGTAAATCACGCACGTCAATCTGCGCGTCGAAGATGTCTTGTGGACTGCCGCGTCCGATGGCATCAAAATCGGCACCAAACTGCCATGGAAAATAGCGTGGAATCCGCGCCTGCAGGGCCGCCTGCGCCAGTTTCATCGGTGTATTTATGCCGGCCGCGTACCCCGCGCAGCCAACGACTGTGTCAAATTGCGCAAAGAGGCTGGCCAAATCGTCGACAGAACTCATGACGAGATCGCCCGTGACTATATTAATACCGAGGTTTCTGATTTCCGTGATAACGAATTGTTTTCCAGGTTCATCTGACGTTACGGTACTTTCGCGCAGCAGCACGCTGATTTTCGTTCCCTCCACATCTTTTGCCCGAAGGGCAAGATTTCGCAGAACGGGGAGGCCCAGCTCACCGGCACCGAGCACGAGGATATTTTCAGACGTAGTGTTAAGATCTGTTTTGTTCATAATCTGGCCTTACATGAATTGTTGCACCACTCTAGCAATTCATAACAGGCTAAAAAAGAAGGTACATGTATGATACCGGGAGTCAATGAAATGGATCGGGAAGATATTCTTCAGTATTCGCAGGCTGTTTGTAAGGGGCTGAGAGACGATGATGATGGCTTGCGGCGGGAGGTGCTGGCTCATGCCGGAAGTCGCTGGTCGCTGGGTATCGTCAACACGCTTGGCGTTTATGGCAGACTGCGTCATGCCGAAATTGGCAGGCGTATGCACGGAGTGACTCAGCGCATGCTGACGCGTACATTACGACAGCTTGAGCGTGACGGACTGGTTATCCGCCATGATTTCAGTGAAATCCCGCCACGAGTCGAATACGAACTGTCCGATACAGGTATGGAGTTACTTGTACGGATGATCCCGCTGTGGACCTGGATTGTCGATAATGCTGATCGCTTTCGTGAAGACCGGTTGAGATATGAAAAAAATAACAGTAACCCGGGGACGTAACTGGCCATGAATATAAAACATCACTTTTCATGGTTTGTAACGAATACAAGTATCTGAATAGATAAGCCTTCGGATATGTATGTATACAGTAGTCATCCGGAGACAGAACCGATTTCACCGGGCTCGGCCGGGATGGTGTAATTAAAGAGGATTAGATTTTACGTATCTCTATCATCAATATCAGTCGGTGCATATTTCAAATGGGTGTTATAGCGAATTTGATTTTCGCCACCATTAATTCGGCCTTAAAAATTATCTGACAGGATGACCTATCCTTTCAGAATAATAGGTTGACTGGCGAAACAATATTTTAAAAACTGGTGATTTTTTATGATTCCTAAAATAAATAGTGAAGTCTCTTCTGATTATCATGATCTGCCTGGTTATATTCATGGGGCGAAAATTATCCAAGTCGCTTTGACTAAACACCCTATAGACAATATCAGTGATGTGGTTTATGAGACAGTGAAAAACACTCGTTCTGTCAGGCAATTGCATATGTCTTTTCTGGTTCCTCGTACCAAAATTTTGAAACCAGCCATCATCTATTTTCCTGGGGGAGGATTTATGACAGCTGAGCACAATAAATTTGTGGAAATGCGCATGGCTTTAGCGGAGGCTGGCTTTGTTGTTGCAGCGGCAGAATACAGGACAATTCCGGATACTTTCCCTGCGCCAGTGATAGATGCTAAAGCAGCAGTAAGATACCTTCGTCAACATGCCCACGATTATGGAATTGACCCCTCACGAATTGGTGTATTTGGCGATTCTGCAGGAGGATGGCTGGCGCAGATGCTTGGTACCACTAATGGCGATAAATCATTCGATCACGGCGATTTTCTCAGCCAGTCCGCTGATGTGCAGGCTGTGGCTACGCTTTACGGAATATCAGATCTGCGTAACATAGGTGACGGTTTTCCGGATCACCGACAAAAAGTGCATCAGTCTCCTGCAGTCGCGGAGTCACTGCTAATTAATGGTGTGGCTTTCAAGAATTTTGCAGGTGCCTCCATCAGTTCTGTACCTGAAAAAGCGATAAATGCAAGCCCCATAGGACGTCTCAAAGGATGTAAACCTCCGTTCCTAATAATGCATGGAAGTAAGGATACATTAGTATCGCCTAAGCAGAGCGCAACGCTTTACAAAGCCCTTTTGGAATCGGGGAACAAAACGGACTACGTACTTATCGAAGGTGCAGAACACGGTGATGATCACTGGTATCAACCCGTTGTCATAAATAGGGTTGTTGACTGGTTCAGCGGGCATCTTTGTCCTGATAATACATGATGACTGACGCTCTGTTGAATCACTCAAACTGTTGTCAGCAACGTCCGCTTCACGCCCTGAGACATTTGACAAGCTTTTTACGGCATCAGTAAGAGCGATTTTCGCTCTTCCAATGCCAGCAAAATAGTTAGCGAACGTGGAGCACTTACTGGCTCGAAAGCAAAGCGGCAATCATCAAACCGCATGATTCTGGCACAATATTCGTAACCAGTAAGCGCATACCCTGAATCACTTAAAAGTGTAACTCTCTGGGTTCGAATGACTATATCTGGCACAGGCTGTGTGAAAACTCTGCCCTAGAACTGAAGTGCGCGCATCTACGCAAAATCTGGAATTGCTCGACTGGTTAGTTTACGTATGAGCGCAGTTTTCAGCCCTGTTTTAGTCGCAGTTTAATCTACCAAAACAGTTTTCACACAGTCTGGGCTCGGAGCGGACAGGCTCAGGAGTATGATGTCCGCTATAAGCGAACAGCGGAAGTTCGCATAGAATAAAAATGGCAATGTTGCTTACATCGTCAGAGCTGGCAGTGAAATGTTGACCATTTTGCAGGATGTCCGATGAATTCACGCAATGCGTCGAGAAATACCGTGACTCTGGCAGGTGGGTGACGTAACGCGCGTAGCGCATATATTCCTGTAGATACATGTGGTTGCGATGACATTTCCGGAAAGAGTTGTACCAGCGCGCCACTGTTAATCTCATCTCCCGCCACCCAGTCCGGCAGGAACGCGATCCCCATCCCTTCGACCGCTGCCTGACGCATTGCTTCGAAATCATCACAGCCAAACATAGGCAGGCCCGAGTTTTCTCTGGCCGGATGGCCAATCACGCTCGACCAGCAAAGCAGATCCGCACCGTACAGCTTATCGATTAACCGATGTGAGGCGATGTCGTCCAGCGAGGCGGGAATCCCCGCGCTTTCCAGATAGGCAGGGCTTGCGCACAGCACACGTATTTGCGTTGCTATTTTGCTGGCAATCAACGTGCTGTCGGCCATATTACCAATACGGATGACAACATCAAGGCGTTCAGCGACGGGGTCTGCCAACCGTTCGGTCAGATCCAAATCGAAGCTCAGCGCCGGATACTGTCGGGAGAGTTTTGCCATAACCGGCAGCACATAGCGTTTACCAAATGTGGGATAACACGCCACTCTCAGCACACCGGTTACTTCGCCCTTCATTGACGCCAGTTCCTGCTGCGTATCCTCCAGTGAATCGAGGATCCGTCTGGCGCGAATCAGCAACATTTCCCCGGCATCCGTCAGGGTTAAATGCCGTGTAGATCGCAAAAAAAGCGGGGTATCGAGGTATGCTTCCAGCGCATCAATCTGCCGTCCTATCGAGGAGGGCGTGCGTCCGCGACGGCGACCAGCACCCGAAAAACTGCTTTCACGGGCGACATCGACAAAGACTCCAAGGAACTCGGCAAATTTCTCTGATTGCATCTGTGCATTTCTTGCATAGCTGTTGTGGGGAGAAGCCATCTTATCAGTGATGTGCGCTGAACTTAAGATCCCCTCAGCCGAATGACATTACACAAACACGCACACACTGAGGATAACGACCATGCAAAATCATCAATACGATCCCCTTTATCTATTCATCGACGGTGACTGGATTGAAGCGGGCAATCGCGACACTGTCGCTGTGATTAACCCCGCAACCGAAGCCACTATCGGCCGCTTGCCGCTCGCGACCGCCGCCGACCTTGAACGTGCCCTGTCAGCCACCCGTTCTGGCTTTGACATCTGGCGCCGTACCGTGCCTGCCGAACGCGCCCGCATCATGAAGAATGCCGCTGCCCTGATGCGCGAACGCGCTGAACATATTGCCTCGTTGATGACGCTGGAAGAAGGGAAGCCCCTGGCTGAAAGCCGCGACGAAGTATTGCGTGCAGCCGACTATTTTGAATGGTTTGCGGAGGAAGCCCGCCGCATTGATGGGCGCGTTGTACCGTCAAATCGCCCCGGTGTACTGCAACTGGTCAAAAAAGAGCCCATCGGCCCGGTTGCCGCCTTCACTCCGTGGAATTTCCCGGCCATTACCCCGGCACGCAAATTATCAGCGGCGCTGGCCGCAGGTTGTAGCGTGATCCTGAAACCCGGTGAAGAGAGCCCGGCGACGGCGCTGGCTCTGGCACGCTGCCTGGATGATGCCGGTCTGCCTGAAGGCGTACTGCAAATTGTGTTTGGCGTACCGGATCAGGTTTCCGCCACGCTGATCGCCTCACCGGTTATTCGCAAAGTGGCATTCACCGGTTCTGTACCGGTAGGTCGACTGCTGTCTGAGCGTGCTGCCGCCGGTGTTAAACCGATTACCCTGGAACTGGGCGGCCACGGACCGGTGCTGGTTTTTGCCGATGCCGACATTGATGCGGCGGCAACTGGCGGAGCGGCTAACCGTTTTCGGGGCACCGGCTAAATCTGTATCTCTTCAACCCGTTTTCTTATTCAGCGAGGTGTTTACACACAGTTTGTCGAACGCTTCGTGAGTGCGACGGAGCAACTGATTATCGGCGATGGCATAGCGGAAGGCACTCAGGTGGGGCCGCTGGCGAATATCCGCCAACTGGAAAAAATGGAATCGCTGATTGCCGATGCTGTTGCCCTGGGCGCGAAAGTGCTCACTGGAGGGAAACGGCTCAACCGTCCTGGCTTTTTCTTTGAACCTACGGTGCTTACCGATGTGCCGATGGAAGCACGGATCATGCACGAAGAACCCTTTGGCCCGATCGCCGTGATGCGTCCGTTCGACGCGCTTGAGGACGGGCTGGCAGAAGCAAACCGTCTGCCGTATGCCCTGTCAGCTTACGCTTTTACGCGTGACGCCCGTACCGTGCTGGATGTTGGCGATGGCCTTGAGGCCGGAATGATCGGCATTAATCAGTACCGCATGGTGGCGACGGAACTGCCTTTCGGCGGCATGAAAGAAAGCGGACATGGTTCGGAGGGCGGTCGGGAAGGTCTCAGCCATTATCTGGTGAATAAATTCATCAGCCAAATCTAAAACACACTGGCACTAATGACAGAATATAAGAGGAACTGACCATGAAAGCTGTTGATTTTACTCGCCCGCGTGAAGCTGCACGCGCATTTACTCCTAAACTGTCCGGCTTCGTTGAGCAACCACTGTATTCCGATGTCTGGACAGATCCGGACCTGGCACCACGCGACCGTAGTCTGATTACCATCGCCTGTCTTATCGCGCTGAATCATTCCAATGAGCTACCGGCCCACCTGCGTCGCGGCATTGAAAACGGGCTGACCAAAACAGAAATTTCCGCCCTGATTACGCACATGGCGTTTTATGCAGGCTTCCCGGCAGCGATTACCGCTTCTGGTTATGCCAATGCCACGTTTGAAGAACAGGCCTGAACGACGGCTATCCATCTTCTTATTTCGGGAAAGAGAATCATGAAAGCAATCACTTTTGAACAATTCGGTCCGGCCGATGTACTTAATATCAGTGAAGTCGCAGACCCACAGCTGCGCCCCAATGATCTGCTGGTTCGCACGCGGGCAGCGGGGGTCAACCGGGCCGATCTAACTCACCGACGCGGCGGGTATGGCCGCCCTGATTTTGGCGACTCGACGATTATGGGGCTGGAAATCGCCGGTGACGTTATTGCCGTCGGGGAGAATGTAAAAGGCTACAACTTGGGTGACCGTATTATGGGTATCGTCGGGGGCGGGGCTTACGCTGAAATGGCCCGCATTGATTACCGGATGGCTATGCCAGTGCCGGAAGGTATGGACTATATCCATGCGGCGGCCATTGCCGAGGTCTTTGTAACCGCGCATGAAGCGCTTATCCATCTGGGGAAACTGAAGCCCACGGAAACGGTACTGATCCACGCCGGGGCCGGCGGTGTGGGAGGTGCCGCCGTGCAACTGGCGCATGCGACAGGCGCGACGGTAATCACCACCGCGAATGCTGCAGCACACGATCTCGTTCGCCGTCTGGGTGCCGATCACGCCATTGATTACGTGACAGAAGACTTCTCCGAGGTTGTCGCCAGCAGTACGGATAACAAGGGGGTTGATCTTATTCTCGATTTTATTGGCGCGCCTTATTTTGAACGAAACGTGAATGCACTCAACTTTGGTGGACGTCTGGTGCAGATTGGCATCATGGGGGGGATTGAAAACGCGAAGATCCCGCTGGATCGGGTGTTGTACCGCCATCTGCAGATTATCGGTACGGTAATGAAATCGCGTTCGCAAGAAGTGAAACATGAGATGTCCCGTCGCTTTAAAGAGTGCTGGTTAACTCGCTTCGGTAAAGATGGGCTGAGCCCGGTGATTGACAGCGTATTTCCGCTGGCTGAAGCCAGCAAAGCTCACCAGCGTATGGAAGACGGCCTCAATGTCGGAAAAATTGTGTTGACGATGTAGAGGACGCAAACAATAAGGCGACTTTTCCTGCCTTTTCGTCACTAACCCCCTTCGCTATCTGGCATGAACAGCCCGCGCAATATTCTCTGGGCTGTTCAATGTCAGAGGATGTATGAAGTACCGTCAAAAAAGCATCACTAATGGGTTAAAAGTGATACCAGAGTATTGCTGTTACATTGTTTGTCAAAGCTAAGTTCAGATGTCCGCTCATGGCACCAAACTGAATCGCCACGGGTTTAACAGACACTTCGGAGTCATTTAAGATGACTTAAAGAGAGGTGCCCATGAGCGGTAAACGTTATCCCGAAGAGTTTAAAATTGAAGCAGTCAAACAGGTTATTGGTCGCGGTCATTCTGTTTCCAGCGTTGCAACACGTCTCGATATCACCACCCACAGCCTTTACGCCTGGATAAAGAAGTACGGTCCGGACTCATCCACTAATAAAGAACAGTCAGATGCTCAGGCCGAGATCCGCCGACTCCAGAAAGAGCTGAAGCGGGTTACTGATGAACGGGACATATTAAAAAAAGCCGCGGCGTACTTCGCAAAGCTGTCCGACTGAGGTACGCCTTTATTCGTGACAACTCCCGTTGCTGGCCTGTTCGTCTGCTCTGCAGGGTGCTGAATGTTCATCCCAGTGGCTTTTACGCCTGGTTTAAGCAACCGTATTCTCAGCGCCACCAGGTAGATCTGAGACTGACGGGACAGATCAAACAGTTCTGGCTGGAGTCCGGTTGCGTTTATGGTTATCGCAAGATCCATCTGGACTTGCGGGATAGCGGGCAACAGTGCGGAGTGAACAGAGTCTGGCGACTGATGAATCGTGCCGGGATAAAGGCTCAGGTCGGGTACCGGAGCCCGCGGGCACACAAAGGCGAGGCCAGTATCGTATCGCCCAACAGGCTCCAGCGACAGTTCAATCCGGATGCTCCGGATAAGCGTTGGGTAACGGACATAACCTACATCAGGACCCACGAAGGCTGGCTGTATCTTGCTGTGGTTGTTGATCTGTTCTCACGCAAAATTATCGGCTGGTCAATGCAATCCCGGATGACAAAGGACATTGTCCTGAATGCACTGCTGATGGCTTTATGGCGGCGTAATCCCCAAAAACAGGTGCTGGTTCACTCGGACCAGGGCAGTCAGTACACCAGCCATGAGTGGCAGTCGTTCCTGAAATCACACGGCCTGGAGGGGAGCATGAGCCGTCGCGGTAACTGTCACGATAATGCGGTTGCAGAAAGCTTTTTCCAGTTGCTGAAACGCGAACGGATAAAGAAAAAGATCTACGGAACGCGGGAAGAAGCCCGCAGCGATATTTTTGATTACATCGAAATGTTTTATAACAGTAAGCGTCGGCATGGTTCGAGCAATCAGATGTCACCGACAGAATATGAAAACCAGTATTATCAACGGCTCGGAAGTGTCTAGATTATCCGTGGCGATTCAAACAGATCATTAGTATTCTCCGCGAGGCTGAAGCCGGGGTAACGTCGAAGAACTTAAAGTGATGACGTGAGGCAACTTTTGGGTTGGAAGAAAATTGCAGCTTGCGGCCGTCGCACTGAGGGTTTAATCCACCTCTCTCAGAAAGACCTGGCATAAGAATACGGAGCTTTTGAATGCTATATCCACGTTGGTGCGACATAACTATCCAAGAGCAAGACAACAAGCAGCTATGGCGCTTGTCCGAACGCGATGGAGGAAGGGCTGCTATCGAAGCTACCCTAACTACTCGGATCCGAGCTCACTACGACAATTTGGACGAAATAGCTGAAGACGTCCGTGAGTTGGGATATCCAGGCGCGGCTGCAATTTTGGCTGAGCGCATGCCGCGCTCCACCCGAGCACGTTCGGGAGAGCTTGGCGAGATCCTCGCGTCCGAGTTGGTCGAAGAACATCTTGAATTCGAGGTTCCGATCCGTCGCCTGCGATACAAGGATGGTCGAGAGATGGCGCTGCGCGGCGACGATTTCGTCGGTCTAAAGCTCGATGACCAACAAAATTTGCACTACTTAAAAGGCGAGTCTAAGAGTCGTGCAAACCTTGCCAACGCCACCATCTCTGAGGCGCGAAAAGCACTGTCCAGAGACGATGGCAGACCTACGGCAACATCCCTTCTCTTCGTCGCGGATCGACTCATGGAGGGTGAAGGCGAACGACGGCAGATAGGTAGACGGATTCGTAATGAAGTCGCCAGTCGAGCTGCGCCCCAAGGGCGAACCAGTCACATGCTGTTCACCTTGTCGGGCAACGCCACGCCTCAGGCACTGTACGACGATCTCGCAGCGGCGGATCTGGTTCGTCCCCATCTTTCTGCAAATTTGCGCATAGAAGACCATCAGGCCTTCATTCTGGCCTGCTACGAGAGGGCTCTGGCACTTGGAAACGATTGAAGAATTGACTGCATTCCTGCTCGACATCACACAAGACGGATATCGAGGTCGCCTGCAGGCCCGGGGTCAAGCAAGGGCTCTTATTCGCCATGAAGGAAACTTGCCACCAGACGCTCCAGCCTTCAGCGAAGGGCTCGACTCCGATCTTGCGGACTATGGCTTCTCAGTACTACGTGTTTCCTTGGCGCTACGCGAGCTTGGAGGCGATGCAGTGACTTGGCGAAAAGGCTTCGTACAGGCAGGTGGGGCTTTTGAGGCATTGGTTCAGAACGGGTCACAGGCCGACGCATCTCGAGGGTTCTATCGAACAATGGGGGCTGCTTCCTATCACTTGGCCAACTACTCTGCGCTGGCATTTTCGCTTCTGTCGCAATTACAGGCCGATCAGAATCGTTCGCCTGCCGAGGATGCGCTCGCGCTCCTAATCGTGCGTGATCTTCAAGGCCTGGTTCAACGTGCGAGGGATTGGCTTAGCAGCCCAGCGAACCGAGATGAGGGAATCGCCAGAGCTGCGGCCGAGGGAGCGCTTGACCCCGACGATATCGTTTCGCGTGTAGCGACGTCGACAATGTTCAGAGCATTGGTGTTCTTTGAGTTTGCCCTGCAAACCGGCCAAGAGTCCCTCGTTGTAGAAGCTCGCAACCTGCTGAGACGGGCGATTTCGTTGACCGGAGCGGCCAGCGCGGTGTCACTCTGGTGGATTCTTCGAATCACCGTGAACCTGATAGATGATCTTTGGGCAAGCAGTCTGCACAAGGTTCTGCCCTCCGAAGGGCCACTTGGCTCGCAAGACTACGCACAACTTCGGAAGCTTTTTGTCTCTGAGTTGTACTGCAGGAGGTCATCTGAGGTCGAATTGTGGCCTTCTCAACTTCTGGCGGCACAGCGAGCCGTCGATGTCTCCGACGACCTAGTGGTCGCGCTCCCCACGAGCGCGGGCAAGACACGGATTGCAGAGATCGCTGTGTTGATGGCCCTGGCGTGTGGTAAACGCGTTTTGATAGTCACACCACTCAGGGCTCTGTCCGCTCAGACCGAGCGCTCCTTCCGCAAGACATTCACACCTCTTGGATTTTCTGTCTCGTCGCTGTATGGAAGCAGCGGTGTAGCAGGAAATGACGAGGATGCGCTGCGGGAACAGAACATCGTCATAGCCACCCCAGAAAAGTTGGATTTTGCTTTGCGGAACGACCCCGACATCATCAATGATGTCGGCTTGATCGTCCTAGACGAAGGACATCTGATTGGCCCAAGTGAACGCGAGATCCGCTATGAGAATCTGGTGCAACGGTTGCTGCGGCGCACTGACCATGGCGACCGACGGATCGTTTGTCTTTCGGCAATTCTACCGGCAGGCGATCAGCTCAACGATCTGACTGCGTGGATTCGCAGTGATGCGCCTGGCGATCCGATCCAGTCCAGTTGGCGCCCTACGCGTCAGCGCTTTGGCACTCTGTCTTGGCTCGGAAATTCTGCGCGGCTGAGCTTCGACCTTGAGCCAGATGGCCCTTTCATTCGACACTTTGTGCCAGAGGTCCCACCCATTCGCCCTCGTCGAAAGGCGTTTCCAAAGGACAACAAGGAGCTAACTCTCGCAGCGGCATGGAAGTTCTCTGAGCAAGGAAAGAGAGCTCTCGTATTTTGCACCCAACGAGATCATGTTGAAGGATTTGCCGAGACTGCCCTGGACCTGCAGCGACGAGGCTTTCTGCCATCTCTGCTTGCCAACGCCCAAGAGGTTGAACGTGCCATGTCCGTAGGTAGGGAGTGGCTAGGCGCCGAACATCCTGCAGTACGCTGTCTGGCCATCGGCGTTGCGATTCATCATGGTCGTCTTCCCGGCCCCTTCCTGCGGGAAGTGGAGACACTACTTGCCGCAGGCGTTCTACGCGTTACCGTGGCATCACCCACCTTGGCGCAGGGACTGAACCTCAATGCAGCGGTACTCCTGATCCCAAATCTGTACAGGGCGGGCACTCTGATCACGGGTGAGGAGTTTGCCAACGTTGCGGGCCGCGCCGGGCGCGCATTCGTGGATCTCGAAGGACTCGTGATCCACGTAATGCATCAGCCAGAAAATTGGCGCCACCAGCGATGGAGAGAGTTGGTCACGTCGGCCAAGACTCGGTCACTTTCAAGCGGCATCATTGTCGTGGTAAACGAGGTCATACGTCGCCTCTCGACGTCGGGTGTTTTTGCGCGTGGGGATGCCATGGACTACCTGTCTAGCACGCAAGATGCTTGGTTCCCGGACGCTGTAGATGGTGAGATGGAGTCAGACTCAATGGAGAGCCTCATCGAGCGGTTGGATACAACCGTCCTTGGGCTCGTCGAAGCGCTTGACGCGCAAAGTGCGGATCTACCAAGGCTGCTCGATGAAGCCCTTGCGGGTTCACTTTGGGCAAGGCAAATCGCTCACCTTGACGGCGTCGAAAAGCAGAAGCAAGTGTGGATTCTCCTCAGTAGAGCACAGCTCATTTGGAACAAAACAACGGTCGAGCAACGCAAAGGTCAGTTCGCGATGGGAGTGGGCCTAGAATCGGGCCTTGCCATCGACGCGTTGGCTGTCGAGCTGACTGTGCTTCTTGACCGTGGCGATGCAGCCGCCCTCGCCAGTGACGCAGATGCCCTGATCGCTGCTCTCATTGGAATGGGAGAGCGGCTTCTTGCGATCCGTCCCTTCGTTCCAGATGACCCACTGCCGGCGAACTGGAGAGACTTGCTGGGAGCTTGGGTGCGAGGGCAAGACGTAGCGGCCATCGGCCAAGAGGGAATGCGCTTCGTGGACGACGCATTTGTCTATCGCCTGGTTTGGGCGATTGAAGCCATCCGGATGAATCGGCGCATCAATGGAGACGAATCAGAACTACCCGTCGAAGGAGCTGCTGCCGCCTGCCTGGAAGCTGGACTACCGTCCAACGCCATGGCCATGCTTGTTCGGGCCGGACTGCCCTCGCGGGTGGCCGCCAAGACAGCCGTGGAGCAGCTCGCGCCCTGCTTCACAAATCGCGCGGAAATGAAAACCTGGTTACGATCGGAAGAAGTAGCAGGCTTCGACCATGTTCCTGGATGGCCCACGCTTGAGACTCATGCAATCTGGCAGCAGTTTCGGCACGACGTTGTGTCAAGCGTAGATGGCAGGTGGGCGTCGCAGGAGTGGACCATGCAATGGGCAACAGACTCAACAGTGCCTCTGCGTATTGAAGTTGATCCGCAAGATGGACAAGTGTCGATCGCGACGCCAGATTTTTCACAGCTCACAACAATCAGACAGAGGCTTCAGGCGGAACTACCGAGCCTGCTTGAAGTTGAATCTCTACAGAACGGAACGAGTGTCACCATCCGCCGTATTGGAAAAGGCGAGGCGCGTTGGGTGGATAAGGACTGATAGCTTTTTTGTGTAGATGGTACGTCAAATCAGCCACTGCTCCGAAAACGACACGGAGCCTGCTCCGGCCACAATGACCTGATCCTGCATACGCACCTCAACTAGCCCCAGGGCTTCCTTGACCACTTCACGCGGATACACCGATGCACTGTCGATGGTGCCGTGGAACATCTCCCGGTACTTGATCAGCCGGTGGCGCGTATCCAGAAACAGCACCGCAAAGACTTCATGCTCAAAGCCTACCAGCTCGCTGCGCAGGTATTCCTTGACCAGCGCCGTGGAACTAAAACGGGTGTACTTAAACTCTGACTAACAAAAGATTTGTATGCTCAAGATAGATTGCATGTACAGCATAAGTGGTCAGTTTGGGGGGCTTGACAGAAAGGGATTTGCGATTTAGCTTAATTATCAGCCAATTAATGGCAAAGGCGATCCCAGTCAAAGGAGCCGTATTTAAGAAGAGTCCGCTTAAGGATACTTAAGCAGGATTTTTTGCTGTTCTGCGTTCTGTATACCCGTTAACAAGACGATACCCCTATCACACTCTTGGTAAAATGGCGGACATCAGTGACCAATCATTGCTTTTGTCTCAACACCACAATGTTAGGATCATTGGCGCAAATTTAAGTATTCCCCTCTTATCTAAGGTTTTTTTATGTTTTACAGACATGGAGTCACAGTATGATGCAAAAACATTTTGACATTGTTCAGGCTATTATCGGTAACTGCTTTATGAACAATATGGCAAACAATAGATTTTTATACAGCAAGACGAATGGTAGCTCAACTACAAAATACCCATTAAACTGCATAGGTTTTTTCTCATGGAATAGCAGTTTGCAAAATAATTACACAAAATTTGTCTTATTTCCTATTTTCTTTGATTATCTGGATAGCTATGTTGATCTTCGTTTTGACTGTGTCAACGAAAGCTTCAACAAAAAAATCCTCATTCTCGAATCCAATATTGATAAAGATTCAATTGATGATTTGTTCCTTCATACGCTGTACAAAATGTGTTCTCAGATTAGAAATAAAATGCTTCACCATCGGCTCAACTATAACGGTGCCGAAGTGACAGCCAGCGAGACCACTGTCACCATTCCGCAGTTTAGAGTTATCAATGAACTGATTTACCAATATGTAAAATTCTCAAAGACCGGTAATTCACTCTTTGAAAAAAACGCTCTCTATTCCGGGTTAGTTGATATTCTTAAAAAAATAACGATAGTGAACATGAGTTTGTTCAACGAGTAGAGTTGATGTCCGACTACTTGTTCATAACCCCCTATGAAGCTCGCGATTTGCACACTATCAACGCCCCCATGACTTCCACTGACCTCATTATCGATCGAGTCTCTTATCCTGCAAAATGTTTCTACGATGACAATGAAATATTTAAGGAAAAATATCCAGATCCTGAAGAAAAAATCATCATTGGAAATCGTTATTATTTTTTCCAAATGGAAGACAAATTATACTTAGTACCTTCGGAAGCGGTAGACCATCGCAAAAAGATCACTTTCGGTGAGATTGATGCCTGGGAGTTTCAAACACAGTAACCTTTCTACATGCCCGATGCACGAGTGTATCGGGTACTTCAGCGTGAGCCAGTGCATCCGGGTTATGCTCGCAGGAAGAGATACAAAGAGTGCAGTCGGTGAAAATGTGGAAACAAAGCATCACCTATTACGATACATACACTGACTTTATGAGTAACATCAGGAAAATCAAACTTCATGTCCCTGAAAACTTCCAGCAGACCGATATAGCTGGGGTTGTTAGCGACCAAACCACCATCCGCAAAATAAGTGTGGAGATCTTCACAATAGGTTGGTGATTTGTTTTGATTTGGTGATTGATCTGATCGCACAATCCGGGCTGGGTTCCCTCAAAGTGATCTACTATTCCGCGCAGCTATTTAGTCGATGTTGAGCAGGTCATTAATATGCGGCGTTCATGGTCAGAGAAACCAACTCGATAGCCGACTGGCGAGAGGCCATTTTATGGTCTGTTGCACTTCAGCACTTGGTGGTCATTCTGGTGGTCTTGACAACAAGAGCTTTCAGGTTTAGCTTATTTATTAGCCAGTTACTGGCAAAGGCGATCCCAGTCAGAGGAGCCAAATTTAAGAAGCCCGCTCAGGGAAACCTGAGCGGGCTTCTTTCTGTTTTGCATTTCAGTTGCGGGCCAAATCATTAAACCGTATTTTGAGAGCTATGCTCCCTGCTGGCTTCTTATTGCTTTAAATGATGAGGAAATATGGATTCGTTATTTGTCTACGGTACGCTGCGCCCCGGTCATTCCAATGCTCACATTATGGAGAACATCGGCGGTGAGTGGCTGCCGGGTTATGTGACCGGAACCTTTTATGAGAGAGGCTGGGGAGCTGCCGCTGACTTTCCCGGCATTGTGCTGGATAAAGATGGCCCTCAGGTTCAGGGCTACCTGTTCTTATCCAGCAATCTCCATGCGCACTGGCCGATGCTGGACGAATTTGAAGATGGCTACGACCGCGTTAAGGTCGAGGTCACAACCCTTGAGGGCCAGAAGGTTACCGCCTGGATTTACCAGCTAAAGCCGCGCTAAAACAGCCCGCCATGTCTCCCAGGGCAGGCTTTAGAATGTCCAGACATTAGCTTAAATCGTGCAGGTCTTTATCCAGCGCATCACTTAGCACAATATCTTCGAACGTTACCGCCAGCCCTCCCCGCTCCGGGGTACAGCACATAACTCCTACGCTGCATTTCTCCGTCACCGGGAAATGCGCCAGCCGCAACAAAGGCCAGGTTTTACCGTCTACCGAATATTGCAGGCGAAGGCTGTCACCTTTACGGGTCAGGCGCATCCAGAACTGACGGGCATCACCGGGGAAAAGCCCGGTTGCCCAGTCAGACTGGTCAAGCGTTAACACGCTGCCGATAGCCGGTGCGCCATCATTAAACTCAATCCCGGCCTTTAGCCAACGCTCTTTATTCGCCACAAACATGATGCCAGCCTGGTCATAGAGCGCGCTGAAATCTGCTTTTACTTTCACCTGGAAAGTAAAATCACCGGCGACTTCGCGTCCATAAAAATGGCCGGAGAATCTTTCAAAATCGTACCAGGTTTTTCGCCAAAAATCGGTCTTTTCATCGGTTATCACCGCAAGAGAGCCGTTTTCCTGTTTCCACACCTGTGGTTCATTAATCCAGTAAAAATCCGTATGCATCACGACGCCCTTCTGGTTCCTGCCTTCGCTTAACGCCAGCCCAATTCAGGCGCGACGTATTTGAGAATAGATTCAATAACGTGCGCGTTATAATCCACGCCAAGCTGGTTCGGGACGGTTAACAGCAGGGTATCGGCTTCGGCGATGGCTTCGTCCTGCGCCAGCTGTTTGATCAGCAGCTCCGGTTCGGCGACGTAGCTGCGCCCGAAGATAGCTCTGGTTTGCTGGTCGATATAGCCGACCTGGTCACCCTCTTTGCCGCTGCCGCCAAAGTAACTGCGGTCCCGCTGGTCCATCAGGGCGAAGATGCTGCGGCTAACGGAAACTCTCGGCTCGCGGGTATGCCCCGCCGTTTTCCATGCTTCGCGGTAGGCGCGGATCTGCTTAGCCTGCTGGATGTGGAACGGCTCGCCGGTTTCATCGTTTTTCAGCGTCGAACTTTGCAGATGCATGCCCAGCTGCGCCGCCCACACGGCAGTGGCGTTAGAGCTGGCACCCCACCAGATACGCTCCCGCAATCCCGCGGAATAGGGTTCCGGGCGCAGCAGGCCGGGCGGATTTGGGAACATCGGCTGCGGGTTAGGCTCCGCGAAGCCTTCCCCCTTCAGCGCTTCAAGAAAGACTTCGGTATGGCGGCGAGCCATATCGGCTTCGGTTTCGCCTTCGGCAGGAACATAGCCGAAGTAGCGCCAGCCGTCGATCACCTGCTCGGGCGAGCCGCGGCTGATGCCGAGCTGTAAACGGCTGCCGGAAATCAAGTCTGCCGCTCCGGCATCTTCCGCCATATAGAGCGGGTTTTCGTAGCGCATGTCGATAACGCCGGTGCCAATTTCTATACGTTTAGTTTTTGCACCAATGGCCGCCAGCAGGGGAAACGGGGAGCTAAGCTGCCGGGCGAAGTGGTGAACGCGGAAATAAGCGCCGTCCGCGCCCAGCTCTTCGGCGGCAACGGCAAGATCGATGGACTGCAACAGCGCGTCGGCCGCTGAACGGGTGCCGGACTGGGGAGAAGGCGACCAGTGGCCGAACGACAGAAAACCAATTTTTTTCATCGGGGACTATCCTCAGACTCGAAATCACAGGCTTACAGTGACAAAAATTGCGCCTCCTGCGCCAGCGAAATCTCCGTAAACCGCACTAAACGAAACAGTTACGCCAGCCGCCAGGCTCCCCGACGGCGATTGTAATCAAAAAGTAAATATCGTATAACAGGCACCTCCGAGGGGTGTCCTGTTATGGGCTGAGATGGCGTAAGCCGAACCCTTTGAACCTGATCTGGGTCATGCCAGCGAAGGGACGGTCGGCCATAGCGCTTAGCCTATGGCCTGTTCTCACCCCCAGCGTGCCCGGATCTCCACTTATTCAGGAGGTCCAATGTTCACCCCACTTTTCGAAAAGGGTCTTTACGGACGGTTACGCCAGCAGGCTGGTAGCCACTGGCAGGACTACGTTGCTCACCCGTTTATCCAGCAATTAGCCGTCGGCACCCTGCCCGAAGCCGCGTTTCGCCGCTATCTGACCCAGGATTATCTGTTCCTGATCCACTTTGCCCGTGCCTATGCCCTGCTGGTCAGCAAACTCCGCACCCTGCCGGAAATGCGCACCGCCACCGCGTCGCTCAATGCCATCGTTGCCGAACTACCGCTGCACATCGCCTATTGCACCCGTTGGGGCTTAAGCGAAGAGCAAATTGTGGCCCAGCAGGAAGCGCCGGAAACCATAAACTACACCCGCTACGTGCTGGATATCGGTCACTCCGGCGACGCGCTCGATCTGCTGGCAGCCCTGATGCCCTGCGTGGCAGGTTACGCTGAAATTGGTCTGAACCTGCTGCACAGTCCTGCCACGGTGATGGAAGGCAATCCTTATGCTTCGTGGATACGCAATTACGGTGACGAGGGTTATCTGGCCGGAGTGCAGGCCTCTATCAACCTGCTGGAAACCGTCGGCCACCAGCGCGGTGCCGAAAGACGCTTACCTGAACTGGCGGAGATTTTCACCACCGCCACCCGGCTGGAGTCGGCCTTTTGGCAGATGGGGCTAAACGCCTCATGACCGGCAAGCTAACCCCACCCGGCATTCAGGTACGGGATCTCAGCCTGCACTTTGGTAAGCAGGTCATTTTCGAGAAGCTGAACTTCGATATTGCAGGCGGCAGTTTTGTTGCCCTGCTCGGGGCCAGCGGCGCGGGAAAAACCAGCCTGCTGAAGATAATCGCCGGGCTTGCGCAGGCTGACGCCGGGAGCGTTACCGGCAGCGATGGGCAGCCCATTGCTGGGCGAATGGCCTGGATGGGGCAAAAAGACCTGCTTTATCCGTGGCTGACTATCGAAGAAAACGTAGCGCTTGGCTCACGCCTACGGGGTGAAACGGTTGACCGGCAATGGGCGGCTCATCTGCTTGAGCGGGTAGGTTTGAGCGGTCACGCTCGCGCCCTACCGGCAGAGCTTTCTGGCGGTATGCGCCAGCGTGCCGCCATCGCACGGACGCTATATGAACGCCGGCCCATCGTGCTGATGGACGAGCCGTTTTCTGCACTGGACGCCATCACCCGCACCGCAATTCAGGATCTGGCCGCCGAGCTGCTGGCGGAGAATACCGTGCTGTTGATAACCCACGACCCGATGGAAGCCTGCCGCCTCAGCCACCGTATCCTGGTGCTGTCGCGCTGGCCTGCGGGTATCGACGATACGCACGTTGTTGCCGGGCAACCTCCGCGTGCGCCGGACGATCCCGACCTGCTGAAAAGCCAAGCCGGGCTGCTGCAACAGCTGATCAGGGCCGCGCAATGACCGGGGAGAAAGAACACGTCCTGGTTCGCCTGCGCCGGGGTCTGACGGTATTTGTCGGCCTGGTGGTGCTTTGGTGGCTGGCCACTCTGGGCGATATTCCTGCTTTTCTGCTGCCCTCTCCTGGTGCCGTAGCGCAGGCGTTGTGGAATGGCCGGGATTATCTTGCCTGGCACACGCTGGTTACCGCATCTGAAATTATCAGCGGCCTGCTGCTCGGCGTACTGCTGGGGGCGTTGCTGGCGCTGGGGATGATTTTCTCGCCCCGCCTGCAACGCTGGCTGATGCCGCTGGTGCTCACCAGCCAGGCGATCCCGGTGTTTGCCCTCGCGCCGCTCCTGGTGCTGTGGTTTGGGTTCGGGATGAGCGCCAAGGTGGCGATGGCGGTGTTGGTTATCTTTTTCCCGGTGGTTTCGGCCTTTTTTGACGGAATGCGCCGGGTCAACGGCGACTATCTCGATCTCGCCCAAACCATGGGCGCTTCACGCCGGGCGCAGTTAAGGCATGTCCGGCTGATGGCGGCGCTGCCCGCATTCGGTTCCGGCCTGCGCATGGCCGCCGCCGTTGCGCCAATCGGCGCGATTATCGGGGAATGGGTCGGCTCGGCCGAGGGGCTGGGTTACGTGATGCTGAACGCCAACGCGCGCATGCAAGCCGACGTTTGCTTCGCCGCGCTTTTTATTCTGGTGCTGATGACCGTCCTGCTTTGGCTGGCGGTGGATGCGCTGCTGAAGCACCTGATTACCTGGGTGCCGGAAAACGAATGATGTCTCTATTTATTAAGGGAACAAAATGCTGAAAAAAACCGCCTTCGGGCTGCTGCTTGGCGCGACGATAGCCGCTCAGGCTGGCGCTGCTGAAAAACTGACTCTGGTGCTCGACTGGTACATTAATCCGGATCACGCGCCAATCCTGGTCGCCGAGCAGATCGGGGCTTTTAAAGAACAAGGGTTGGACGTCAAAATTGTCCCGCCTTCCGACCCGGCTCTGCCGCCTCGCCTTGTCGCCGCCGGGCAGGCGGATTTAGCTATTACCTACCAGCCGCAGCTGCATTTCTTTGCCGACCAGGGTCTGCCTCTGGTTCGCGTTGGCACGCTTATCAACACCCCCCTGAACACGGTGATGACCCTGGATAAAAGCATCACTTCCCCGGCGGGCCTGAAAGGCAAAAAAATTGGCTATTCGGTTAGCGGCATCGAGCAGGCCACGCTTGCGACTATGGCCGCCCATGAGCATATTTCGCCTGACGATATGAAGTTAATTAACGTGAACTTCCAGCTGACCGGCGCCCTGCTGGCGGGCCAGGTGGATGCGGTAATTGGCGGCTATCGTAATATTGAGGCGCAGGAGCTAAAACTTCAGGGCAAAGATCCGGTCGTGTTCAACGTTGAAGACTACGGCGTACCGGCCTACGACGAGCTGATTATCGTTGCCAACCGTAAAACGGCGGCAGAGCCGAAGATAAAGAAATTCCTCGCCGCGCTGAAGAAAGGCAATGAGTATCTTCAGGCACACCCGCAGGAAACCTGGCTGGCATTCGCCAAAAAACATCCTGAGCTAAACACCCCGCTGAATAAACTGGCCTGGCAGGCCAGCCTTCCGCTGTTTGCCGCAGACCCGGCAATGCTCGATCGCGCACGTTATCAGGCCTACGAGCAGTTCCTGTTTGATAATAAGCTGATTAAGAAAATCACGCCGGTGGACGATTACGCTCTGGAACTGCATTAAACCTGACAAACCCGGCTGCCTTCAGGTGTGGCAGCCGGGCCGGGTAAGGCTTTTGCTATTCAAACCACGCATCAACTGGATCGTAGTATTTCGCCCAGGCTTGCGGACCTTCCGCCATTTCGGTATCGGTCAGCAAAGCATATTCCAGCTTCTCGCGCAGGCCAGCTTCATCCATATCAATGCCAATAAAGACAATTTCCTGGCGCGCATCGCCGATGCCGTCCTTCCAGTTGTTCATGATGTGCCGGAGACTTTCAGGATCCTGCGGCCACTGTTCCCGGGGAATACTTGCCCACCACATCCCCGCCAGCCCCTGGCGCATCACGCCGCCAGCGTGGGACCACGACCCGGCATACTGCGGGCGGCTCGCCAGCCAGAAGAAACCTTTAGAGCGAAGAACGCCTTTTAACCCAGCATCGGCAACCATCTGGAAACGAGCCGGATGGAAGGGGCGACGAGCGCGAAAAACAAAATTGCGGATACCGTACTCTTCCGTTTCAGGAGTATGTTCGCCACGCAGCTCTTTTAGCCAGCCCGGAGCCTGTGCGGCGGCGTCAAAGTCAAACAGCCCGGTATTCAGAACCTGGTCAAGGCTTACCTGGCTAAACGACGAAGTAATGATTTTGGCTCTCGGGTTAAGGGAATGCAGCACGGACATCAGCCGCCTTTTCTCTTCGTCGCCAATAAGATCCGTTTTGTTGAGGATCAGCACGTCGCAAAATTCAATCTGGTCGATAAGCAGGTCAACCACCGTGCGTTCGTCGTCCTCCCCCATCGATTCCCCGCGCGACTGAATGCTCTCATAAGATTCATAGTCACGAAGGAAGTTAAAACCGTCCACCACCGTCACCATGGTATCCAGCAGCGCGATATCAGACAGGCTTTCGCCCTTATCATCCACAAAGGTAAACGTCTCTGCGACCGGCAGAGGTTCGGAAATCCCGGTTGACTCAATCACCAGGTTATCAAAGCGCCCTTCCCTCGCAAGCTGGCTAATTTCCACCAGCAGGTCTTCGCGCAGCGTGCAGCAAATGCAGCCGTTGCTCATCTCAACCAGTTTCTCATCGGTGCGCGTCAGGCTTGAGCCACCTTCGCGCACCAGCGCAGCGTCGATATTCACTTCGGACATATCGTTGACAATCACCGCGACGCGTCGCCCTTCCCGGTTATTTAAAATATGGTTCAGTAGCGTGGTTTTCCCGGCGCCCAAAAACCCGGACAGCACGGTAACGGGCAGCTTTTTCGCCCCTTTATTCGCCTGTGTTAACGATGACATTGCAACTCCTTACTGACTTCATAGTCATTATTGATATGTTATAACATAACAATAATGAGTTGTGTTGTCATGCCGAAGGTTAAAAAAAGCGGGCTGGAGAAAAGAAAAAAGCCAGCGGATGCTGGCTTAACGGAAGTGACGAGGAGATTACCGCAGGCGGAAAACGCGAACCAGGTCGCGCAGCTGCTGAGCCTGATCGTTGAGCGACGCGGCGGCGGCAACGGACTCTTCCACCAGCGCTGAGTTCTGCTGCGTGGTGGAGTCAATCATGCCGATGGCGCTGTTGATTTGCGAAATACCGTCGGTTTGCTCCTGGCTCGCTTGCTTGATTTCGCCGAGTATACTGTCCATTTCCTGCACGTTGCTGATCATCCCGGCAATCTGGGCGTTTGCCTTCTCAACCAGCCCCATGCCGTCGCGGGTTTGAGTGGTGGAGTTTTCAATCAGGCTTCTGATCTCGCTCGCAGAAGAGGCACTTTTCTGCGCCAGCTGGCGAACTTCACCGGCAACCACCGCAAAACCACGCCCATGTTCCCCCGCGCGAGCCGCTTCAACCGCCGCATTCAGGGCCAGAATATTGGTCTGGAAGGCGATGGAGTCGATAAGATTGATAATGTCCGACATACGGTTAGATGTTTCGTTAATCACGCGCATTTTGCTGGTGACCTGGGACATCATCTGGCCGTTGTTTTTCACCACAGATGCCGCTTCGGAAGAAAGTTTGGTCGCTTCGTTGGTGTGATCGTAGGTGTTTTTAACCGTCGCGGTAATCTGCTCCATTGAAGCCGCCGTTTGCTCAACCGAGCTGGCCTGCTCTTCGGTTCGCGCCGCCAGATCCTGGTTACCGGCAACAATTTGCGCCGCCGCCGAGGAGATGGTTTCTGACCCCTGCTGAACCTGATGGACAATCTCTTGCAGGCGCACCTTCATGCTCATCAGCGCCTGCAGCAGTTCTCCGGTTTCATCTTTATGGGTTACGGTAATGCTGCGTGTCAGGTCGCCTTCGGCAATCGCCTCGGCAAACTCGACCGCCTGCACCAGAGGGCGGGTAATAGAGCGGACAATAAAGACGCCAATCACCGTACCCAGCGCGATGCTGAGCAGCGTCAGCAGGATCATAATCAGGCGGTTAGAGCGATAATCTTTATCTACACGCTGCCCGGCGGCGTCCATTTTCTGGTTCTGAATAGCGATCAGTTCCTGAACTTTAGCCTTGTATTTCTCCTGTACCTGAATCGTGGTGCCCATCATCTCCTGTAATGCAGCCGGGCGATTGTTTTGCTGCACGGCCTGCAAAATACGGAAGCGGGAGTCCAGGTATTCTTTACGAATGGCGGCCAATTCCTGCAATGCTTTCTGCGAAGCCGCGTCGGTACTTGATTTGCTCAGGTCAGCAAGCAGACCCGTAATGTGCGCACTTAGCTCACCCAGATGCTTTTCTGACTTCTCACGGAACGTACCGGCATCGTCCAGCAGCATCAGTTGCTGGGTGTTAACGAATTCCTGAAAGCTATCAACCAGGTCATTCGCTTTAACCGTGGTGGGGTAATCGCTATTAACAATCGTCTGAATACCGGTATTTGCCCGGTTCAGGCTTAACAAAGAAAGCACCGAACTGAAGACCATCAATAAAATAAAAAAGGCAATCGTCAGCGTTAATTTGCTGCGAATTTTCACATCATGTAGTGACATTTTTTCTCCCTGGGAAGCATATTTTTATGAATGTGCAGAATCCCCTGTGGTCGAAACCACAGAGATGAAATAAACACAAAGGGATGGAATCACCTCGTACAGGCTTATCGGATACATTCAGATTAACTTTATGAATTTGATCGGTTTTTTCGCATGACCTGGCCACATGGATAGCCCTGGACTATTAATGGCTTAATGATTGATCGATAATTTGCGATAGGGATTATTTTTAAATCATATTTCGCAGAGGGAAGAATTTTTCGCACACTAAATTTCCAAATACAGCAAGAGCACAGTGTATATAAACTCACTGCGCTGCTGCTTTATTTAATTACTTAATATTTCATTAACAATGACTGGAAATACCACAGCGGGGACAGGGAAATACTAAATTTGATAATCAATCGCAGGTTCTTCCGGCTCCAGCGCCAGGCGTTTGATCTCATCCACCGACAGCTCGGGATTACACAACTCGATAAAGCGCCAGACATAATTGCGCTGAAGCTGGCCGCGCCGGATACCCAGCCAGACGGTGTTGGCGTCAAACAGGTGGCGGGTATCAAGCCTTACCAGACTACTCCCCTCTTCGCCGCTGGCCTGGTCGGCAACAAGCCCGATGCCTAAGCCAAGCTCAACATAGGTTTTCACCACGTCGGAGTCCTGCGCGCTCAGCACCACGTCCGCCGTCAACCCGCGTCGGGTAAAAGCCTCATCAATACGTGAACGCCCGGTAATTCCCTGCCTGTAGGTAATTAGCGGCCAGCGGCTGATGTCGTCCAGCGTCAGCGGGCTGGCATGAATCAGCGGGTGGCCCTGCGGAACCAGCAGGCTGTGATACCAGCGGAACCACGGGTAGGCGACCACCAGCGGATCTGTACTCAGGCGTTCGCTGGCAATGCCAATGTCCGCCGCGCCGCTGTGCAGCAGAGATTCAATTTCCTGGGGCGTTCCCTGAATCAGTTCAAGGCGAACTTCGGGGAATAATGCGCGGAAGGCTTTGATAACCACCGGCAGGCTATAGCGCGCCTGGGTATGGGTGGTGGCAATGGTCAGTACGCCACTGGTGTCGTTAGTAAATAAATCGGCCAGCCGTCGCACGTTGCTGGCTTCATTTAATATGCGCTCAGCAATCACCAGCAGCGCCTTACCCGGTTCGGTCATACCTAATAACCGTTTGCCGCGACGGATGAAAATTTCAATCCCAAGCTCTTCTTCCAGCTCGCGTATATGGCGGCTGACGCCCGACTGAGAAGTGAAAAGCATATTGGCGACTTCGGTGAGATTGTAGTCCCGTCGCGCCGCCTCGCGGATTATTTTAAGTTGCTGGAAATTCACATCGCCCCCGGGATCGTAACTGTTCTTTACACCATTGTTAAAGTCACAGCCCCGGCGGGACAAATAATAAAAACCAGCAACCTATTCCATTTAGTAATAAGCAGGCTTAGCCCACCAACATCAGCTCGCGATTTTCCAGCGCCGGACGGGTCACCAGAGACATAAGAATATCTTTTACCGCCTGGGCCTGCGGCGACAGCGGCAGACGAGCAGAAAGGTTGAGGGAGAGCGGCAAATTAAGCGACGGACTGGTAATACGCGCCATCCAGCCGCCTGAAGAATCAGCCAGAGAGCGAGCGGCAGACTCTGGCAGCACGGTGACGCCCATTCCGCTGGCGATAGCCGCCGTTAAGGTCGAAATAGACTCAATTTCGCCGATGATTTTTGCCGTCAGGCGGCGCAGGGAGAAAGCCTCGTCCACGCGCTTGCGCACCGCGCTATAGTCACGCGGCAGGAACAGGTTCATCGCCGCTACGTCGGATAAATCAACCGTGGTTCCGGGGCAATCGCGAGTGCCAACCAGGAACAAATCTTCTTTCAACAGCGGCTGGCTAATCAGCCCAGCCGTCGGCGTGCGATCGTAGAGAACAGCCATATCGAGCTGGCCGCTCAGTAATTTATCATTCAGCTGCGAGCCGCTGTTCTCGTGGAGATAAACCTGCACGTCCGGCAGCTCGGCGCGAACCGCCTGTAACAGCGGCATAGTAATTGAGGAAGCCGCCATCCCAGGCGCGAGGCCGATAGCAACCTGGCCGTTAATCGTCTGGCCGACGTTATTCACCGCCAATTGAGCCTGTTCGCACTGGCGCAGAATAGTGCGCGCGTGGGCATAAAGAATTTTGCCTGCTTCGGTCGGCGTGACGCCGCGCTTGGTGCGGATCAACAGTTGTTGGTCCAGCTCCCCTTCGAGCGTGGCAACCTGCTGGCTCAAAGCCGGCTGTGCGATGTGCAGTACTTCTGCGGCCTGGGTCAGGCTGCCAATATCAACAATTTTCACGAAGTACTTCAGTCGTCTTAAATTCATTTTGCCCCCTATTACGGAATGCCAGTGCCAGTCATGGCAGTGATGTCGTAATGGGTTTTGCAATATGCTTGCCACATTTCTCGTTTATGGCACAAACGCGTTAACAGGCTGGATAATAAGAGAAACTAATAAAGACTTCGGGGATGATTAATGAAACTGGGGTTTTGCTTATGCCCCATAAGAGGTATGAATGCACCACGAAGGTGCATTCTGAGACTGAAAACAGCGTGCCGGATAGGTTCCGACACGCCCGGTCACACTCCGGCCCACCACAGGCGCAGTTTCATGCCCCAGTAACTGGTCCAGCCGCTGGTGCTGGAGACCACTTTACCCTTATCTACCACCACCAGCGTTGGCGTTACGCCAATCTGCCAGCTTCGGGAAATAGCGCCGTCCGCGTCGTTAACCACCGGGAAGCTCGCGCCTTTACGCGCCAGCCAGCGGGCAACTTCGCTTTCATTCCCGGAACGAAGCGCAATCGTCATGACGTTGTTCCCTTCAGCTTGCAGCTTTGCCACATCCGGCGTAGTAAAGCGGCAAACCGCGCACCAGCTGGCCCAAAAATAGACCAGCAGCGGGCGTTCGGCACTAAGCGCCCCCAGCGTGACGGTCTGCCCGTCGAGAGTGTGCAGCGGCGTGCTGTCAAAAGCCGGCGGCGAGTGCGGCGCTCGCCACCAGTCCATCGCCAGCATCACGGCGGCCAGCAGCATCAGCAAAATCAATCCTTCGCGCAGCCAGCGCCTCAGCTTACTGACCATTGGCCGCCGCCAGTTTTTCTTTTACTACTGCTTCAAGCGTTTCCCACGGTACCGCGCCGGGGATCATCTCATCGCCAATAATGGTGGCAGGCGTTCCCTGAACCCCAACAATCCGGGCCAGCTGGAGGTTAGTACTCAGCGTTTCCATGCTTTTTTCATCCGGCGTAACCGGCGTTGCGCCGCTCTTCTCAACCGCAGCGGCGATGCTTGCGGCATCGTGGTAGCCTTTTTTCTGCATCAGTTTTTCATGCAGAGCCAGGAACTGGTCAGGATGCTGCCGCCAGGTGGTCAACACGGTACGCGCGGAGAGCACCGAACTTTCTCCTTTAAACGGCAGCGGTTTCACAATCACCGCAACCTGCGGATACTTCTGGACGATTTTTTCCAGCATCGGGTCCAGCTGTTTGCAGTAAGGACAGTTGTAATCGGTGAAGTTGACCAGAGTTAAAACCGGCTTTTTCGCCCCAAAGCTCGGGCTGGCCGGATCGTTAAACAGCGCCTGCTCAATCAGCACCTCCAGCTGTTTTTGCTGCTCGGCGGAAAACGGCGCGGCCGGCTCTTTAGCGGCCATAGTCAGCCCGGAGAACAGCGCGAAAAACAGAATGAAGATATATTTCATGGTTTAGATCCTTTGGCATCGTCCAGGGTGCTCAGCACCGAATCGCGAGACAGCAGCGTCGGCAGCACTTTGCCTTCCGGCAGCCCCGGGCCATAAATTTGGTTGAAAGGCACGGCAACCTGGCCGCGGCTTCTTAAGAAATCGGTAATTTGCGGGGAAGGCAGCGTCCAGTCGCCGCGCAGGGCAACCACGTCCGTGGCCTGCAATGCGGCCTGCACATCTTCTTTATTCAGCACGTTGTATTTATTGGCCTTGCAGGTGATACACCAGTCGGCCGTGACGTCGATAAATACCCGCTTGTGTTGGGCAAGCGCGTCCTGAATAGCCTGCTCGCTGAGCGGCTGCCAGGCGATGTTCTCCTGCGCAGGCTTGCCGGAGGAAATGCCAAAATGCACCAGCAGCAGGCTCGCCAGCCAGATAGCGGAGCCGAGCATCAGCAGGCCGAGGATCCGGCGCAGCCAGTTCATCCATTTGCCCGGACGAGGCAGGCGCATGGCAAGCCCGGGGCGTAGAGCTATCAGCAGCCACGGCAGGCTCATCCCCAGCCCCAGTGCCAGGAACAGCCCCCACAGCACCGGATAAGAAGCGGTCAGCGCCACGGCAACTGCCGTCCCCAGGAACGGAGCGCTGCAAGGCGTAGCGAGCAGCGTGGCAAATGCGCCCTGCCAGAAATGCCCCGCCATGCCGCTGCCGCCCTGCGTTGCCAGGCGGGTGTTCATATTCGAAGAAAGACGGAACTCAAACAGGCCAAACAGACTGGCGCTGAACACCAGCATCACTACCGCCATAAACCCGATGAACCACGGGTTCTGGAACTGAATACCCCAGCCCAATGCCTGATTCGTCAGGCGCAGGACCGTCATCAGCAGCGCCAGCACCATAAAGGAGGCGAGAATACCCGCCACGGAGGCAAGAAACTGGCGGCGAACCAGACCGCGGTCTTTTTCCTGCACCAGCAGGATCGAGCCGAGCTTCATGCCAAGCACCGGCAGCACGCAGGGCATGAGGTTAAGGATAAGCCCGCCGACCAGCGCCATCAGCACGACCTGCCAAAGCGGAATGCCGCTGTTGCCTCCTGCGCCAGCAGAAGCGGAGCCGATAGTCAGCGTACTTTGCTGGGCAATACCGCCGTCTTCCAGCACCAGAGTAAGCGCTTTACCCCGCAGGTCCGGCGCACCTTCGCCCCAGCTGTCGCTGACCGGCACCGTCGCCTGAAGGCTATCGCCTTCGATACGGAACTGCGGTTTGCCAAGGTCCGCGTCTTCCGGCGGGTCGAGATAAAGACCGGGCTTATTCCAGCCCCCCGCACGCACGGCATCCACTACCAGTTCGCCCTGGCGATAGCCCACATTCAGAGAGTCCGTCAGCCCGCTGGCAACCGGCACCTGCCCCATTGCCTGGGCGAAGTCATGGTCAAACTGAGCGTCCTGATGCGTAGGCGTTACGCTGAAGTGATAATCGGTCAGCAGGCAGACGTTGCTACAGGTGGATAGCGTCAGCACGCCGCTTATAGCCTCCGGCGCGGTGCCTTTGATAACCATCGGGAGGGTGACCTGGTTGTGGTAGCCCTGGGTCGTTATCCCGGCAACATCAAAGCGCGCCGGCGTTGGCCAGAACCACTCCACCTTTGGCATTTCTCCCTGCCAGGCAATAGACGGCGCAACGCCGCCCTCGCCCGGCGAGCGCCAGTAGGTTTTCCAGCCTTTCTCCAGCTTCACGTCCAGCAGCAGGCGAGTTTCGTTATTAGGTGCGGTATCCGCGCGCAGCCTGACGCTGGCGTGATCGTTGTCCGGCGAAGTCAGCCAGCCGGTTTCCGCCGCCCAGGATACGGGCAGCCAAAGCAATAGCAAGCTGAGCAGCGCCAGCCTGAAGCGAGTAAACATGTTTTTTCTCCGTAAATGATTAACTAACTGTCGGTAACAGCCGGTTTGTCATTCACGGAATACGCAGAAGCGTAGATGCACCCTGAGGGTGGGAGATGAAGTGGCTCTGGGGGTCAAGAACGGCATGCGCGTGGAGCGCACCGGCGCCAGCAGAGAAAGCAGCAGGCAAAGCGCAAGCAGCGCGCCTTCAAACAGTACCGGCGGCACGCTCAGCAACGACTTGGCGCTGAGTTCACAAGGGGTCACCGGGGCGGCATCTTCAGCCTGCGGGTTATCCTGCTGGGCAACCAGGGTAGTAGCGGCGGCTTCCATTTGCAGCGCGTGCATACCCGCCATGCGCTGCGCGGTACACACCAGTACCACTACACATGCCAGGCAGAGAAACCAAATCCCTATACGCTGCTGTTTGACCATTACGCCCTCACTGTTTAACCCGGCTTATCTTAACCGCTGGCGAAATATTGGCAATCTTTGCCCTGTAAAGTTATGTCTGAGTGCGATTTATCGCCCGGCTTGCTTGTTTTATCGGCAAACGATTCAAAAGGCGCATTGCAGGCTTTGACAAGCCTGACCTGCCTCGCTAATATTCGCCCCGTTCACACGATTCCTCTGTAGTTCAGTCGGTAGAACGGCGGACTGTTAATCCGTATGTCACTGGTTCGAGTCCAGTCAGAGGAGCCATATTTGAGAAGCCCGCTTAAGGAAACTTAAGCGGGCTTTTTGCTTTTGGTTCACCCGAGCGGCAGGCGAAGAATATATTATTTGGCATTCAGTCTCTTTTCGAGACGTGCCGCAGCTTCATCCACTCTGGGCTTCAAGATATTAAGCGGCCACTCAGAAGCTACTTTTGCCGAATAGATTTTCGCCACCATGTCGGCAACAGCTGGATCATCTATCATTTTATCCGGCACCCATAGCAGCATCCAGTGAGCAAACCAGACCGCGACAACATAAGTGACGGAACCATTATTCCCTTCGTAAATCATGACATCCCAGCCATGAGGAGCGACAGCCTGAGGGCCAGCCAGCTCTAATGTAAACTCCAGCGGGGGAAGTAACAGGGTTAAATATCCCGGCTCTGGACTGGATTCCGAGCTGATATAGTCATTTACATCCCTGTTCATCTGCCTGCCACGCGAAGATTGCAGATAATCAGTAAGTAAAGAATTCCGGCTGCTTCGGGCCGTCGCATGCAGCGCTCGCCAGCAGGTGATAATCCCATTGCACCTTAAAAGTTGCTGTTTATCTTCAGGTAATTGATATTCACTGAAACCCTCCAGCCCACTCAATGTTGTAGGAACCAGGCAGGGGCTGGAATAAATCTGCTCCGGGTTGCGCAATACATTCGAAGCATCAATTAACGCTGCCAGACGCTTCTCCCCTTCGCTTAATGAGCCATCGCAATCTGCACACATCAAATAAGGTTTCGGCAGGTCTTGTTGATATTTCCAGGCTATTTTTTTCACACTAGAAGGGCTGCCAGCTCCCGGAGGTGTGGTTCCTCCAACCAGAGTGAACCCTCCACTTTTAGCTGGCCCCTGGTAGACGCGCCTGCCCATAAATTTGCTGATAACATGACTCTGAATCAGCGTTTTTTCTTCCCCACATTTTATACATATTCCTTTCATCGTTATCCTTACCTGTATTGCCGTTGTAGATCTTTCTAAGCGTTTCTTGCCGCGCCTGTATTTGTTAAGTTGATTTTAACATTCATCCGCCAATTACCTCATATTTATCAGGCTAGCACCAACCGCACACAATCTTTTGCATCCATCAAGCAGTTAAATGTATAATAATCTCTAAACATTTTCCCTGGTATTGCTCAGGTCGCTGACCACCTGATCCGCAGACGTGTTGGCGTGGCGGGTCAGGTTTCTTTTCATAATGATTAGAAAACCAAATGATTAGCCACGGATGGATGTTTACGGGCAGGGATGCCTGGCGCATTGTGCGCCCGATCCTTTGATAATAATATATGATGTTTTTCTTCGTTTACTCCCCGGGCTCAATGGCTACATCAGCCAAAGCGATTTAAAGGGCATAAAGCCGCTCGCCGGATAAGCATTAGATATGGCGCAAACTGGCCGCACGCTCAACGTATCCACCGCTCCAACTCCCCGCCAGAGTGCTGCTTTGCTCACTGCATGAAAAATAAACCCCACCCACCTACGTTTTAATTAATGAAAGCTAAAAATATACCCCTGAAAATCACGCATTCCGTTTTCTTATAATAAACATTTATCGTGTTGATAATTTTTTATCACCGTGTTTTAGTCCAAATCAATTAACGCCAATTTAATTAATTGAGGGCTAAGTGCCATGCAGGATATTCGTGAAAAGATGAACCCGGAGTTTAGCATATTGCAGGGTGGGCTCTTTAGCAGCGTAAAAAAAGCGGATGTCGGCACCGCCATACTCGACTTAATGAATAACGGCGTAGACATGCTTTGCTGGGCGGATCCCTTTTTTCCCGACCACGTATTACCCCAGCATATTGCCGATGCCGTAAGCCAGTCGATGGTTAACGGAAGCGCCAGCCATTATACAATGCCGATTGGCAACCCTTATTTAAAAGAGAAAATAGCCGAGAAGCTGAAACGTTATAATCATTTAAATGTCGAGCCGCAGCGCAATATTCTTATCACCCCAGGTTCTGACTCCGGACTGCTCTTCGCGATGATGCCGTTTATTAATGAAGGCGATGAGGTTCTGATCCATGCGCCCTCTTATCCGAGCAATTTTCTAAACGTGAAGCTGCTCGGCGGCAAGCCGGTTTCCGTGAGCTGAAGGCGGTAAATAACTATCAGATAGATATTGCCGCCTTCGAAGAAAAGCTGAGCGTAAAAACCAAAATGGTGGTGCTCACCAACCCCAATAACCCTACCGGGACGGTATTCCGCCGCGAAAGCCTGGAACAGATTGCAGACTTTGTTATCCGCCATGACCTGGTGCTGGTGGTTGACCAGGCCTTTGAAGACGCCATTTTCGACGATATTGATTTTTGCTCTGTGGCTTCGTTGCCCGGCATGTGGGAGCGCACGGTTAGCGTGTTTTCGTTTTCCAAAGGCATGGGCCTGAGCGGGTTCCGCGTGGGCTACCTGGTGGCGGACGACCGGATTATGGACGTGCTGTTTGGCTGTACCGTTAACGTGCTTGGCACCACCAACACGTCGTCGCAGGCGGGCATGCTGGCCGCACTGGATAAGCCACAATTTATGGATGAATACATTCAGATATTCGATGCACGCAGAAAAAAAGCATTTGAGATAATTAATTCAATCCCCGGAGTTTCCATGGCGTTGCCGGAAAGCGGATTTTTATCCTGGATAGATATTTCCAGCCTGGGAAGCTCCGCGTTTATCTGTGATTATTTATTAGAACACGCCAGGGTTATTGTTAATGCCGGTACGCCGTACGGCGAAGGTGGAGAAGGTTTTATCCGCCTGGTTCACGGCTGTTATAAAGATGACGACAAGCTGTATGCCGTCCTCAATAAAATAAAAGATACACTCACTTTATTAGCGCAGCACCAGGGGATAAGCAATGATTGAAAATGAACTCACCTTTCACGGCGGGAAGAATATTGCACTCTTGCCGATAGCACTCTTTATTATTTCATGCTCGCTGTTTTTTTCGGTTTACCACGTTTTTGATTTAACCGCGCTGGCGATGTGCGCTTTTATTGCCATTATGATCGGGGCTGTTTTTTCCCGCAACGTCAATGAATACTGGAGGGCGGTCGTTTCTCAGGGTATCGGAAGCGAAATGGCAGTGACTATCGCCACCATTCTTTTAGTCATCGGCATGTATGCAAAAATGATTGCCCAGTCCGGCGTGGCGGACAGCTTTGCTTTGCTGGCAAGCCACCTTGGCCTGCATGACGGAGCCTTTACCCTGTTTACCTTTGTGGCCGTGTGCGTGGTCTCAACGGCGACCGGCACTTCCATCGGCACCCTTTTTACCGCCTTCCCGGTTTTCTAGCCTTCCGGCATTCTGCTGGGCGCTGACCCGGTGGTGCTGGCCAGCGCGATCCTGTGCGGCGCAATTTTTGGCGATAACATCGCGCCAATCTCGGACACCACGGTAGCCTCTTCCTCAACCCAAAGCTATACCCATCGCCGCGGCAGTGCGGAAATAGCAGGCGTAGTGGCCGCGCGTTTCCCGTTCGCGATAGTCAGCGCTCTGATTGCCTGCGTATTTTTCTATCTGTTTGGCACTCACAGCGGCCCGGTTCCTTCTCTGCCGGTAACCCATCATGACCAGGCTTCCTGGCGTAGCCTGTGGATGCTGGTGCCTATGGCGGTTCTGCTGCTGGTTGCCATGAAGACACGCAACATCTTCAAGGCCATTCCTTCCGGGATCTGTGCCGGGATTGTGATTGGCCTGCTGGCCGGTATTTTTCACCTCCAGGACATCTTCACGCTGGATAACGGCAACGCCGGAGGCTTTCTGTATAAAGGGTTCAGCGGCATGGTAAGCACTATTCTGTTCGTGCTTTCCCTGTTCGGCATTATCGGTATTCTGCGGGCCAGCAACACCATGGAGCGTATTTCTTCCGCGATATGCCGCAGCCGTCTGGCTCAGTCTTCACGCGGAGCGGAATGGTGCATTGCTGTCGGATCTATTGTTGCCACCGCTTTAGTGAGCGGCGTGACCAGCGCCTCTATTCTGGCCTTTGGCCCGGTAGCGAGCGAAATTGGCGCTCGCCGGTCGCTGCATCCTTACCGCCGCGCGGTGCTGCTGGACTGCTTCGCGATGACTCTGGCGGCCATCCTTCCCTTCCTGAGCGCGTTTATTTTTATCGTCACCGCAATTATCAGTTCGCTGCACAAAGACTATCCGTTTATTAACGACGTCAACCCGATCTCTCTGTCGCTGACCTCGTTCTACCCGCTGGCGCTGTTTGTGGTGATGTCGTTTGCCATCGTCGTGGGCTGGGGCCGCCGCTATGAAAATAGCCGGGGCGAAGCCGTTACCCAGCCGGAGAAAGAGTAGCCAATATGACTCAGGATGAAATTATTAAGTCATGGACTCCGATGGTTGATTTTATCGCCCTCACCTATGGCGAACATTGCGAAGTGATTTTGCATGACCTGCGGAATATCGATAAATCCATTGTCGCCATCAGCCAGAACCCTATTTCCGGGCGGCAGCCTGGCGGCACGATTACCGATTTTGCGCTGAAAATCATTCAGGACAGGTTGTGGGAAGACAAGGACTTCATCACGAACTACAAGGGCCGGATCCCCGGGAAGTCTGAAAATCTGCGATCCTCAACGTTTTTCATCCGCGATGAAGAAAACGAGATCATCGCCATGCTGTGCATGAATGTCGATCTCACCCCGCTTTCAATGGCGAAGAAGGTGATTGAGGGATTACTGTTCACTGAGCAGGAAAACAAAGTTGATGAGGAAACGTTGAGCAGCCTTTCGATGACCGACATGCTGCACGAGCAGATTTCTGATGTGCTGAAAACGTCTCCCCGCTCCCCCGCGCTGCTGGTGATGGAGGAAAAGAAAGAGATAGTCCGCAAGCTGAACGACAAAGGCGTGTTTTCGCTTAAAGGAGCGGTAGCGGAAGTTGCAAGGCGGCTTGAAACCTCCGAGCAAACTATTTACCGCTATCTGAAATAGTGGATGATGCAGGCAAGCCAGCAACGGTTCGCCTGCAACACGGTAATTACAGTTCGGTCAGGATTTGGCTGAACTCAAGGCGGGATTTTGGCAGCCCGGCGTTGAAATCTTCCACGCTGCGGTAGCCAATCGGCACGATAACCGAACTGGTGAACCCCTTATCACGCAGGCCAAATTCTTCATCCAGAATACGGGCGTCAAAGCCTTCAATCGGCACTGCATCAATGTTAAGCGTGGAAACACCCAGCAAGAAGTTGCCCACATTGAGGTAAACCTGCTTCTCCATCCAGTGCTGGGCGTCTTTCAGGTCAAAGCGGTGCATATTGGCAAAATAAGAGCGGCCTTTATGCTGGCCTTCCATCGCCTGCTGGCTGGCAAAACGCCCGTCTGCCTGTTCTTTTTCAAGCAGGGCTTTCAGGTATGTTTCATCGACGGTGGTTCTGGTGCAGAACACCACAACGTGAGAGGCATCCAGAACTTTGCGTTCGTTAAACACGTAAAAACCTGATGTGGATTTTGCAATACGCGCCTTGCCTTCTTCGCTGCTCGCCAGAATGAAATGCCACGGCTGCGAGTTGGTGCTCGACGGGCTGAGGCGCAGCAGATTTTTAACTTTTTCGATCTCTTCGGCGGCTATTTTTTTAGAAGCATCGAAGGCTTTGGTCGCATAGCGTTTAGACGCTGCATCAATAATATTCATCATTTTTCCCTGTGGATTTCTTAATTCCGCGGCGGCGGGCGGGCCACCGCAGGCCAATTAAATGTCTATCGCTTCCAGCGGCACCAGCTTCAGAGGCTCCGCCAGCAGGTCGTCCATCTGCTTAATAAAAGCCTGGAGGTGCGGCAGCGAGTTATGCAGCTCAAGCGCCTGTTGCCCGCGCCAGGACTCGCGAACGTAAAAGGCGTCCGGTTCGTCTTTTAGCTGGAACAAAGCGTAATCCAGGCAGCCCGGCTCTTGCCGACTCGGCGCCACCAGCGCCTTTAATGCCGCTTTGAGGTTCTCCCTCTGTCCTGCTTTCGCCTTCAACATGGCGATGATCGTCAGCGTTTCCGTGCTCGCCATGTTAAAACCCCTCCAGCACGATTTTGCCAACGGCACGGCCGGTTTCCAGCAGCTCGTGGGCACGCCTGAGGTTGGCGGCGCTAATTGTACCGTAATGTTCGCCCAGAGTGGTTCGCAGCACGTCCTGGTCGATAAGATTTGCCACGCGAGTCAGGAGGTTATGCTGCTCGATGATATCGCTGGTGGTAAACATGGAGCGGGTAAACATAAATTCCCAGTGCAGCGAAATGCTTTTCGCTTTCAGGGCACGAACGTCCAGCGCGTCTGGGTCGTCAATCAGGGCGAATTTCCCCTGCGGAATAAGGGCTTCGATCAGTTGGCCGTAATGCTGCTCGGTATTGGTCAGGCTGGCAACGTGAGTCACCTGCTTGATGCCGATGCGTTTTAGCTCTTCGGTCAGCGGCTTACTGTGGTCAATAACGTAATGCGCGCCCAGTTCGGTGGCCCATTTCTGGCTTTCAGGGCGAGAGGCCGTACCGATAACGGTCGCTTTTGTCAGCTTACGCGCCAGTTGAGTCAGAATTGACCCCACGCCGCCCGCCGCGCCAACAATCAGCAGCACGTCATTTTCGCTGCCGTTCTCCTTAATCCCAAGACGGTCGAACAGCATCTCCCAGGCGGTGATGGCCGTCAGAGGCAATGCAGCAGCGGCGGCGTTATCAACGGACTTAGGCTTCAGCGCCGCAATACGCTCGTCCACCAGCTGATATTCGCTGTTACTGCCTGGGCGAGTCAAAGACCCGGCATACCAGACTTCGTCACCCGGCTGGAACAGGGTTACGGCCTCGCCGACTTCAACCACTTTGCCTACGGCGTCCCAGCCCAGCACACGAGGCTCGCCGCCCGCATAACCAGCGCGAACTTTGGTGTCCACCGGGTTAACGGAAATAGCGTTAACTTCTACCAGAATATCGTGGCCGCCAGCCTGAGGCCTGGGCAAAGTAATATCCTGTAGCGCGTCAAGATTGCTGCCGTTTTCGGCGGCACGGGTAATAGCGATAGCTTTCATAGCGACTCCAGCGAGGTAATGGATTCATCAATTTAGTAAAATCATGGTACAAGGAGCGCTAAACGCGAAAAACAGGCGCCAGGAAACAACACTTATACTCGGAGAGTGAAAATGCTCAGGCTGGAAGACCTTACTCTGTTCGTCAGGGCCGCGGCGTTAAACAGTTTTAGCGATACCGCCAGAGAGGCCGGGCTACAGCCCGCCCAGGTCAGCACCGCCATTAAGCGGCTTGAGCAAAGCCTCAATATTCGCCTGTTTGCCCGCTCCACCCGCAGCCTGAGGCTGACGCCGGAAGGCGAGGCCTGGCTCCCGTTTGCGGTACAGGTGCTGCAAACGCTTGAGGCGGGCTATGAACAGATCCAGCCGCCCAGCGACGAAGTTCGGGGCATTTTGCAAATCGCCGTGCCGTCCGACCTCGGGCGCAATATGCTGCTGGCGGTGTTCCAGGCGTTTCGCCGCAGCCACCCTGCCCTGAGCCTGAAAATCCTCTTTTCCGATCAAATAACCGACGTCTTTAAAGATCCGGTGGATGTGGCATTCCGCTACGGCAACAACGACGATGCCTCATTTATTTCGCTCCCGGTTGCGCCAGAAAACCGCCGCGTGGTCGTTGCTTCCCCGGACTATATTGAGCGCCACGGCGAGCCAAAAACCATCAGTGATTTAGCCCAGCACAACGCGCTGACCTACGTTTTGCGCGGGCGGGTTTATGACAACTGGACGTTTACCCGCCACGGCAACAAGCACCACGTAGCGGTAAAAGGGACGATGATGAGCGACGACGCGGAGGTTATTCACCGTCTGGCGCTCCACGGCGAAGGCATTACTTATAAATCGTGGCTGGATGTGGCGGAAGATGTGCGGGCCGGGCGCTTAAAGCTGCTGCTGCCCCAGTACGAGGGGGACAGCATTCCGCTGAACCTGATTTGCCCGCACCGCAAACAGCTCTCTGCCACGGTGCGGCTGCTGCATGAGGCGGTAAAAGCGCGCTGCGAAATTGAGATGCGCACCCTTCCCGCCGTTAAAGATTAGAACGCCACCCAGTCATCCGCCGCCGCGCCCGCTGCGGCGGGTTTAGCTAACGGCTTAACCTTTGCTTCAGGAACAAAGTTTTCATCACGCCCGGAGAGGCGGAAGCGGGCAACCGCTTTCTGCAATGTTTCCGTCTGGCCTTCCAGCGCCGCCGCCGCCGCCGAAATCTGCTCGACCAGGGCGGCGTTTTGTTGGGTCACGCTGTCCATCTCGCTGACGGCCACGCTGACCTGCGAAATCCCCTTGCTCTGCTCGTCGGTCGCGGAGGCAATTTGCTTCATGATTTGCGTGGTGTCGGACACCGCCTTCAGCACCTCTTTCATGGTGTTGCCCGCCTCGTTGACCAGTGCAGAACCGCTGTTGACGCGGCTGACCGAATCGGCAATCAGCGTTTCGATTTCTTTTGCAGCACCTGCGCTACGGCTAGCCAGATTGCGCACTTCACCCGCTACCACGGCAAAACCACGTCCCTGTTCGCCCGCGCGTGCGGCCTCAACGGCGGCGTTCAGCGCCAGAATGTTGGTCTGGAAGGCAATGCTGTTAATGACGCTGGTGATTTCGCTGATTTTTCTGGAGCTGTTGGAAATCCCTTCCATTGTGACCACCACGTCTCCCACCAGCTTGCCGCTGCGGCTCGCGGTTTGAGAAGCCTTCTCGGCAATGCTGCTGGCCTGGCGGGCGTTCTCGGCGTTGAATTTCACCGTTGCGGTCAGCTGTTCCATGCTGGCGGCAGTCTCTTCCAGCGCCGCCGCCTGCTCCTCGGTGCGCGACGAGAGATCGTTATTGCCGGAGGAAATCTCCGCCGAGCCACGATAGATGTTTTCCGTGCCGCTGCGAATGGCGCTAACCGCCTCGCGCAGGCTGCTTTGCATCTCGGCAAGCAGCGGGAACAGTTTACCCACGCAGTTGCGGCCAAAATCCTCTATCGGGTGGCTCAGGTCACCTTTGGCGATAGTCGAGAAATGCTCGCGAATGCGATCCAGAGGCTTGACCAGCAGGTTAACGAGGTAGCGGTCGGTAAACAGCAGGATCAGCAGCCCAATCACGATAGCCACCACGACGGTCACCTTCATCAGGCGCGTCAGCCCGTCTACCGCAACCCTGGTGCGGTCCAGCCGCTCTTCGGCTACCGAGGTGAATTTACTGCTGCTGGCACCAAATGCCCGGCTTAACGGCGGGGTCACCTGCGTTGCCTGCTGACGATACTCCGCAGCCGACCCCTGCTGCGCGAGCTGCATCTGAACGGCCACGCCGTTATCCAGCAGCTTCTGCCATTTGTCGATAACGTCGGCGGAAACTGCCGGGTCCATTGGCCCAGGCGAAACGCTTTTCAGCCGCTCAAGTTCTTTTTTCATATTATCCAGCGCTTCCTGCACCGGCTTAAAATCTGTGGCTTCTCCGGCGGCTTTCGCCTCCATCACGCGTGAAAGGCGGGTAATAAAACGGAAATACTGGTCGTTACCCTTGCTTAGAATCGTCATCTGGGACACCAGCTGACGGTCAACGGCGTTGCCGTCACCGAGCTTAGCCAGCGAATAGACGGTAAACACGCCCACGGCAGACCACAGCAGGCAAAACAGCCCCAAAACGGTAAGCATCACCCGGCGTACGGTAAAGTTCTTTAACATTCCCATGTGTATCCCCAATTCGTTATTGTCGTTATCCCATTTACCTCGGGTATCACTTTGGTTATCGGCAATGCCTGCCCGGGTATTCATCTATTTGTGATTAATTTTTTATGAGGCACACAACCCGGGCTGTCTTCCCCTTCCGTTCTCGCCACGGCATGACATACTGAGGGTCTAACCCGGTTTGAACCGGTAAAGGAGAATCAATGGATAATAACGTTGTAAATCAGGGGCTGACGCCTGCGCAGGCTCTGGAAAAGCTGGAAGAATTGTACGAAAACTCGGTCGCCGCACTGCGCGATGCAATAGCCCTCTATACCCAACAGGGCACGCTGCCGGACGTTGACGCCCGCTCCGACGGCCTGTTCGTTTACCCGGAGCTGCGCGTAAGCTGGGACGGCGTTCCCAGAGGCCCGAAGAACACCCGCTCCTACGCCCGTTTTACCCATTCCGGCAGCTATACCACCACGGTAACGCGCCCGGCGCTGTTCCGCAGCTACCTCAATGAGCAATTAAGCCTGCTGTGCGAAGATTACGGCGTCCACATTGAAGTTGGCCCGTCGCAGCACGAAATCCCTTACCCGTACGTGCTGGACGGCCTGAACCTCGACCGCACCATGAGCGCGGGGCTGACGCGCCATTTCCCGACCACCGAGCTGGCGCAAATTGGCGACGAAACGGCGGACGGGCTGTTCCACCCGACCGAGGCCTGGCCGCTTTCGCACTTTGATGCACGCCGCGTTGACTTCTCGCTGGCTCGCCTGCGCCACTACACCGGCACGCCGGTTGAGCACTTCCAGCCCTTTGTGCTGTTCACCAACTACACCCGCTACGTGGATGAGTTTGTGCGCTGGGGCTGCCAGCAAATTCTTGACCCGGACAGCCCGTATATCGCGCTCTCCTGCGCGGGCGGCACCTGGCTGACCGCCGAGACGGAAGCCCCGGAAGAAGCGATTTCCGACCTCGCCTGGAAGAAACACCAGATGCCGGCCTGGCACCTGATCGACAAAAACGGCAGCGGCATCACGCTTATCAACATCGGGGTTGGCCCCTCCAATGCCAAAACCATCTGCGACCACCTTGCGGTACTGCGCCCGGATGCCTGGCTGATGATTGGCCACTGCGGCGGCCTGCGCGAAAGCCAGCAGATTGGTGATTACGTGCTGGCACATGCCTACCTGCGTGACGACCACGTGCTCGACGCCGTGCTGCCGCCGGATATTCCTATCCCGAGCATCGCCGAAGTACAGCGTGCGCTTTACGACGCCACCAAACAGGTCAGCGGCATGCCGGGCGAAGAGGTCAAACAGCGCCTGCGTACCGGGACGGTGGTCACTACCGACGACCGTAACTGGGAGCTGCGTTATTCCGCCTCGGCGCTGCGCTTCAACCTTAGCCGCGCGGTCGCAATCGATATGGAGAGCGCCACGATTGCCGCCCAGGGTTACCGCTTCCGCGTGCCTTACGGCACTCTGCTTTGCGTGTCCGATAAGCCGCTGCACGGCGAGATAAAACTGCCGGGCCAGGCAAACCGCTTCTATGAAGGGGCGATTTCCGAGCACCTGCAAATCGGCATTCGGGCCATTGATCTCCTGCGCGCCGAAGGTGAGAAGCTGCATTCACGCAAGCTGCGCACCTTCAACGAACCGCCATTCCGCTAACAACAATAATAAGGAAACTGGATGCAACACACCTCCACACTCGGCGCACTGCGTGCGCTGCTCACGGAGCGCGAACTGGACGGGATTATCGTCCCGCGTGCCGATGCTCACCAGAGCGAAGACTGCGCCCCACACGACAATAAACTGGCCTTTATCAGCGGCTTTACCGGCTCGGCCGGGCTGGCGCTGATCCTCGCCGACCGCGCCCTGCTGTTCGTTGATGGCCGCTACCAGGTACAGGCTCGCCACCAGGTGAATTTGCAGGAGTTCGACATTCATCACCTGCATGATGAGCCGCTGCACCTTTGGCTGCGCGACAATCTCCCCGCAGGAAAACGTATCGCCTTCGAACCACTGCTAATGGTAAACAGCCAGTACGAAAATCTGCGTACCAGCGGCTGTGACCTGGTGACCGTGGATGACGATCCGCTCGATGCTATCTGGCCCGATCGCCCGGCGGCACCCTGCGGAGCCATTAGCGCCATGCCGGAGGAGCTGAGCGGTGAAAGTTCTACCTCAAAACGCTCTCGCGTGGCTCAGGCGCTGAATAAAACCGGTGCCGATTACCTGGCGCTGACGCTGCCGGACAATATCGCCTGGCTGCTGAACGTGCGCGGGTCCGATATTGCGATGAACCCCGTCCCACACTCCTTCGCCCTGGTGAGCGCCAGCGGCGACATCGAGTGGTTTGTTGATCCTGCCAAACTGCACGGGCTGGATAACGCCGCGCTGGCAGGGATCACGCCCCAGCCGATGGAGGCTTTTATCGGGCGCTGCCAGCAGGTCGCGGCGGGAAAACGCATCCTTATTGACGCCGATTACTCACCCGTGGCGGTTCGCTTCGCCGTTGAACAAGGCGGCGGCGAGGTAATATGGGCCGCAGACCCGGTAACGTTAATCAAATCCAACAAGAATGAAACCGAGCTGGCGGGCTACCGCAGCAGTCACGTTGATGACGGCGTTGCCTGGGTGAATTTCCTGGCCTGGTTAACCCGGGAAGTTCCGCTGCGCGAGGCCGCAGGCAACCCTGTAACGGAGCTGGAAGCCCAGGAAAAACAGCTCGGCTTCCGCCAGCAGAGCGCTAACTTCACCGAGCAGAGTTTTAGCACTATTTCCGCCGCGGGCAGTAACGCCGCGATGTGCCATTACCACTCTTCCCCGGAAACCAACTTCGCGCTTACCGGCGACCAGTTCTACCTGAATGATTCCGGCGGCCAGTATTTCAACGGCACCACCGACGCCACGCGCACCCTGAGCTTTGGCGAACTGGACGCGAACCGCCGCCTGCATTACACCGCGGTGCTCAAAGGCTTCCTGGCGCTTATCTCTCTGCAATTCCCGCAGGGTACTCAGGGCCACCAGCTGGATGCGTTTGCCCGCGCCCCGCTTTGGGCGCTGGGGCTGGATTACGACCACGGCACAGGGCACGGCGTGGGCCACCGCCTGATGATCCATGAAAACCCGCACCGCATGGCGAAAAAGGTAAACCCGTGGCCAATGCTGCCGGGCAACATCATTACCATCGAGCCGGGCTATTATCTGGCGGACCATTACGGTATTCGTATTGAAAACCAGGTGGAAGTCGTCGCTTCTCAGCCCGGTTTCTGCAAGTTTGCCTCGCTGACGCTCATCCCTATTGACCTGGCGGCGGTAGATTTTGATTTACTGAGTACCCGGGAGATAGCCTGGCTTGATGATTACCACCGGCAGGTGCGCGAGACGCTCTCCCCTCGCGTTGGAGAAGAAACCCGCCGCTGGCTTGCATCAGCTACGGAGCCGGTCAGCGTTCAGCGCAGCCGGTAACCGCTCAAAGGCCGCAGAAATGCGGCCTTTTTCATTGATTTGCTGGATTAATCGGCAGTTGAGCGCATTTCGCCAAAACAGGCTTTGACAACCCGCCCCCCCGCCGTTAATATGCGCCCCGTTCACACGATTCCTCTGTAGTTCAGTCGGTAGAACGGCGGACTGTTAATCCGTATGTCACTGGTTCGAGTCCAGTCAGAGGAGCCATATTTGAGAATCCCGCTCAGGGAAAACCGAGCGGGCTTTTTGCTTTTGTCTATGGCAAACGGCCTGCATTACTCCCAGGCGCGTTCGGCCTTGCTGGCGTCAAACACCGGCGGAGGCCTGCGGAAACGGCGGGTCAGCCAGGTGAGATACAGCACACCAACCGCAGCCCACACCAGCCCAAGCGTCAGTGAGGTGGCTTCGAGGTTTACCCACAGCACCGCGACGGTAGCCGCGCCAATCAGCGGCAAAATCATATAATGCAGTTTTTCCCGCCAGGTTTTATTGCGCCCTTCACGCCGCCAGAAGTGGTTAAACACCGACAGATTGACGAAGGTAAAGGCCACCAGCGCGCCAAAGTTGATCAGCGCCGTTGCCGTCACCAGGTCAAAGAAAAGTGCCGACAGCGCAACCACGCCCACCATAATGACGTTCAGCGCCGGAGTGCGCCATTTCGGGTGTACATAGCCGAAGTATTTTTCCGGGAACACGTTATCACGCCCCATCACGTATAAAAGGCGCGACACGCTGGCATGAGACGCGAGGCCAGAAGCCAGCGTATTCACAAATGTGGTGCAAAGGAATATCGACTGGAACAGCTTCCCACCCACGTAGAGTGCTATTTCCGGCAGCGCCGCATCCGGATTTTTAAAGCGGCTGATATCCGGGAAGAACAGCTGCATAAAGAACGACGCGGCGATGAAAATAATGCCGCCATAAACCGCCGTCAGGAAAATGGCTTTAGGAATAGTGCGGGCGGCGTCCGGCGTCTCTTCGGAAAGCGTGGTCACAGCGTCAAAACCCAGGAAAGAGAAGCAGACTATCGTCGCCCCGGTAATAACCGGGATCAGGTGCGCATTTTCGCTGATAAACGGCTGAAGCGACCAGACCGTGCCCACCCCCTCCCCTTTATGCAGACCCTGTACCACCAGGAAGATAAACACCACCATAATAGCGACCTGCACCAGCACAAACAGGGTGTTAAAGTTCGCCACCAGATTCACGCTTTTTAAATTTGCCGCAGTGAGGATGCAGACAAAGCCAACCACCCAAATCCACGGAGGCACTTCCGGGAACAGCGCCGACAGGTAAATCTTCGCCAGCAGAACGTTAATCATCGGCAAGAACAGGTAGTCCAGAAGCGATGACCAGCCCACCATAAACCCGACGTGCGGGCTGATAGCTTTTTGGGCGTAGGTATAAGCGGACCCGGCCTGCGGGAACTGCCGTACCAGTTTGCCGTAGCTGATGGCCGTAAACAGTACGCCCGCCAGCGCCAGCAAATAAGAAGCTGGAACGTGGCCATCACTGATGCCGGAGACGATGCCAAAAGTGTCAAACACCGACATCGGCGTGAGATAGGCAAGCCCCATCACCACAACCTGCCAGAGTTTTAGCGATTTACGCAACTGCGGTTTGCCCGCCTGCGAAGAGTGCTCGACCGGAGAACTAATCGCCATGACGATTTCCCCCCACGCGGATGCAGGTTCGCGAAGATATCTTCGTTCGCACAAGCCTGCTTAGCCTGGGGGTTAATCGTAATTGTCGGGGAGTGAGGGTCTGGCTGGCGTGCTCCGCTGGCCCGTCGTTATCAATGTGGCAGCAGCGCTCACCTTCGCCGTGCGGGTATTTAAACATTTGCGTCTGCATCATCTCATTTCCTCGTCGTACGCTTTGTCGTTAACTGGAGACCCGTTGCCGCCTGCGCTCCGTTACGCGACTTCGGGAAATGACAGGTTGCCCTGTAAATGTCCGGCCTGGCTCCGCTCAGCCCGAATGATGCTGCTTGTCTTTTCGGCTCGCCCGGCTACTTCTCTCCGCCGGGCAGGAGAGAAAATCAGGCGTTTTTCAGCATCCACTCAATTTCTGTTTCTGTGATAAGACGCTCAAACTGAACCAGCTCATCGTTCTTACAGGCGTGGAAGACATGGCTGAAACGCTCGCCCATCAGCTTGCGCAGCGAGTCGTTCTCCGTGAACTCCCACAATGCATCGCTCTGGCGAATCGGGAACGGCAGCCCTTCCTGCTCCAGGCCATTACCCTCAACCTCTTCTTGCAGCGGAAGATCGTTATCCAGGCCGTGCAAAATCCCCGCGAGAATAGCGGCCATGACCAGATACGGATTCGCATCGGCTCCGGCAACGCGATATTCGACCCGGTGATTATCCCGGTCGCCGCAGGGAATACGCAGCGCAACGGTGCGGTTGTTGTGCCCCCAGGAAGCCTGGGTCGGGACATACATTCCAGGCTGGAAACGGCGCCAGGAGTTAACGTTCGGCGCCAGTAGCGCCATAGAAGAAGGCATAAGGTCGATCATCCCCGCCAGCGAACGCTTGAGGAGGGCTGAATCTTCGCCGTCCGCGTCTGCGAGTACGTTTTCACCTTTATTGTTGAGCATGCTGATGTGGATGTGCATCCCGCTGCCCGCGTGCTCTTCGTACGGCTTAGCCATAAAGGTGGCGTGCATCTTATGCTTTTCTGCCACGGTGCGGACCAGACGCTTCAGCGCCAGCGCATCGTCGCAGGCGTCCAGCACGTTGTCGGTGTGATGCAGGTTGATTTCAAACTGCCCCGGCGAAGCCTCCGCCACCGCGCCATCTGCCGGGATCAGCTGCAAATGAGCCAGATTATCAATGTCGGTCAGGACGTCGGCAAAGTGGTTGAGGTTATCAACGGAGTAGACCTGGCTTTGGGTATTACGGTCATCCGTACCCGGCGCACACGGCGGCTGCAGGTAGCCTTCAGCATCGCGCTGACGGTCAATTAAATAGAACTCCAGCTCTACCGCTACCACGGGGAAAAGACCGCGCTGGCGCAGTTGCTGCCAGAGGCGGTTAAGCACATTCCGCGGCTCAACGTCAAAGGGAGCGCCATCTTCATCCAGCATGGTCAGCATCATCTGACCAATAAATTCCGGGTCCGCCGCCGACGGCGTCAATGTTCCCGGCACCGGCACACAATTGCGGTCCGGCTCGCCCAGTTCCTGCCCTAACCCCGCTTCTTCTACTACGTTACCCAGAATATCCATCGCAAATACGGATGCCGGGAAGTAGCAGCCTTTCTCTACTTTACGCAGCCCGGCAACCGGAATGCGTTTGCCACGGAAGCTGCCGTTAAGGTCAGTGAGCAGAACATCAACATATTGCGTATTAGGGTAACGCTCGAGGTAGTTTTTTACTTCGCGTGCAAACGCGCTACTTCGCCTCTCTTCACTGTGCTGAACAAAATTCTCTACTTCTACAATATTGGTTTCCATTATTCACCGCCGTTGCTTTGGATGCCGACCGTCGATTTCGACCGTTAAATATAATGTCCACTTTGAATTTTGATCCAAACAAAATGTTTGTCAAATGTTAATTGAAGTTTGCAAACACGTTACGCCGCTGCTAGATTGAAAAAATATTGAACGGAAACGGGCAACAAGGAATCGTTTGGCAATAATTTAGTCCATTATGTGAGGGTGATCATGGTCGATATATTTGACAAGCCAGTTATTGGTGTTGTGATGTGCAGGAACAGACTTAAGGGTCATGAGACCCAAACTCTGCAGGAAAAGTACCTGAATGCCGTATTGAATGCGGGTGGATTACCGATTGCTCTGCCACACGCTCTCGCGGAGCCGGAACTGCTCAATGCCCTGTTGCCCAAACTTGACGGCATTTTCCTGCCAGGCAGCCCCAGCAACGTCCAGCCAGGCCTCTATGGTGAAAATGGCGATGAGCCTGACGCCGATCCCGGGCGTGATGAGCTGAGCATGGCGCTTATTGCCGCCGGGCTCAAAAGGCGCATTCCCATTTTCGCCATCTGCCGGGGTTTACAGGAACTGGTTGTCGCCACCGGCGGGACTCTGTATCGTCGCCTGTGCGATCAGCCTCAGCTTCTGGAACACCGTGAAGATCCTGAGCTACCGGTGGAGCAGCAGTACGCACCATCCCACGAAGTTCAGGTAGAGGAAGGAGGATTGCTTTCGCATTTGATACCGGGTTGCAACACGTTTTGGGTTAACTCACTACACGGCCAGGGAGCGAAAACAATGGGGCCGCTGCTGCGCGTAGAAGCGCGATCGCAGGATGGTCTGGTGGAAGCCGCAAGCGTTCACGACCACCCTTTCGCCCTCGGCGTGCAGTGGCATCCTGAATGGAACAGTAGCGAATACGCCCTGTCGCGTTTGTTGCTAGAAGGTTTTATCACCGCCTGTCAGAGCTATCTCGCTGAAAAGCAGCGGCTCTGACCACTACTGTTAAGGAAATGCCAATATGAGCGATGACGGCCTGGCGCCGGGTAAACGTTTGTCAGAGATCCGCCAGCAACTGGGTCTTTCTCAACGTCGTGCCGCCGAACTGTCTGGATTAACGCATAGCGCCATCAGCACCATAGAACAGGACAAAGTCAGTCCTGCCATCAGTACGCTGCAAAAGCTGCTGAAAGTCTACGGGCTGTCGCTCTCCGAGTTCTTCGCAGAACCAGAAAAACCTGATGAGCCCCAGGTAGTCATCGATCAAGAAGATTTGATTGAGATAGGCAGTCAGGGGGTTTCAATGAAACTGATTCACAATGGGAACCCTAACCGAACGCTGGCGATGATCATCGAGACTTATCAGCCAGGTACAACGACCGGCGAGAGGATCAAACACCAGGGTGAGGAAACGGGCACGATACTGGAAGGTGAAGTGGTACTGACCGTCAACGGCCAGACCTGGCACCTCGTTGCGGGGCAAAGTTATGCCATCAACACCGGCATACCTCATAGCTTCAGCAACACCTCGGCAGGCATCTGCCGCATTATCAGTGCCCACACCCCCACCACGTTCTAATATTCCGACGGCCTGAATTATTCAGGCCTTATTTAAACAACGTTTTTAACAGGAATGATTTCCTGGGGCTTTTTGCAGCCCAAATTTGCCTGAAGAGACCCAGTAAGGCCATTTATCCGATTGAATAAAAGGAGTAAACATGGACTTTCAGCATCTGAATTACTGGCAGGAGAAAGCAAAAAACACCTCGCCGGAAACCCGCCTCTTTATTAATGGTGAATATTGTTCTGCACAGGACGGAGGAACTTTTACCACTGCCGATCCTTTTGCACAGCACGCGCTGGCAGAGATCGCCCGTGGGAAAAAGGCCGACGTTGATCGTGCCGTACGCGCCGCCAGAGACGTATTTGAACGAGGAGACTGGTCGCAGGCATCTCCCGGCACACGCAAATCCGTTCTCAATAAACTGGCTGATTTAATCTTGCAACATCGCGAAGAGCTGGCGCTGCTGGAAACGCTCGATACCGGCAAGCCCATTCGCCACAGCCTGCGCGACGATATTCCCGGCGCGGCTCGCGCTATTCGCTGGTACGCGGAAGCCATTGATAAAGTGTATGGCGAAGTGGCGACAACCGGCGTCAACGAACTAGCACTGATTGTGCGCGAGCCAATTGGCGTAATTGCCGCCGTCGTGCCGTGGAACTTCCCGCTGCTGCTGGCCTGCTGGAAACTTGGCCCGGCGCTGGCGGCGGGCAACAGCGTTATCCTCAAGCCTTCCGAAAAATCCCCGCTATCAGCGATCCGCCTGGCGGCGCTGGCAAAAGAGGCAGGCCTGCCGGACGGTGTATTAAACGTCGTCAGCGGGTTCGGCCACGAGGCGGGCCAGGCGCTCTCTCAGCATCCCGATGTGGATGTCATGACCTTTACCGGCTCCACCCGCACCGGCAAACAGCTCCTGAAAGACGCCGGGGACAGCAACATGAAGCGCGTGTGGCTTGAAGCGGGCGGGAAAAGTGCGAATGTCGTTTTTGCCGACTGCCCGAGCCTGCAAAAAGCAGCCGCAGCCACCGCAGCGGGGATCTTCTATAACCAGGGCCAGGTCTGCATCGCGGGAACTCGCCTGCTGCTTGAAGAAAGCATTGCCGATGACTTTATTGCCCAACTGAAAGCGCAGGCCAAAAACTGGCTGCCGGGTAACCCTCTCGACCCTGAAACCACCATGGGCACGCTTATCGACAGCGCACACGCCGACAACGTACACGGCTTTATTCGCGACGGCGAAAGTCAGGGCAGGCTGGCGCTGGATGGCCGCAACGGTACGCACCCCGCCGCTATCGGGCCAACTATCTTTATAGACACCGCGCCGGACGCCCGCGTAAGCCGCGACGAAATTTTTGGGCCGGTGCTGGTCATCACCCGCTTTAAAACCGAAGCCGAAGCGCTGGCATTAGCTAATGACAGCGATTACGGGCTTGGCGCCGCCGTCTGGACTAACGATCTTTCCCGCGCTCACCGCATGAGCCGCAACCTTAAAGCGGGTTCTGTTTTCGTCAACAACTACAACGACGGCGATATGACCGTGCCCTTCGGCGGCTACAAACAGAGCGGCAACGGACGCGATAAGTCCCTGCATGCCCTCGAAAAATTTAGCGAATTGAAAACTATCTGGATTGCCCTGGAGCCTTAATCATGACTGAACATACCACCAGCTATTACGCAGCCAGCGCCAATAAATATGAACCCTTTCCGCAGCTAACCGAATCCTTAACCTGCGATGTCTGCGTGGTCGGCGGGGGTTATACCGGCCTCTCCTCCGCGCTGCATTTGTCTGAAATGGGTTATGACGTGGTGCTGCTTGAGTCCGCGCGCATCGGCTTTGGCGCCAGCGGGCGCAACGGAGGGCAACTGGTAAATTCCTACAGCCGTGACATTGACGTAATAGAGCGCCGCTATGGTCCTGAAGCGGCCAAATTGCTCGGCGGCATGATGTTTGAAGGCGGGCAAATTATTCGCGAGCGCATCAAGCGCTACCAGATCGACTGCGACTATCGCCCTGGCGGCCTGTTCGTTGCCATGAACCACAAGCAGATGGAAACCCTGGAAGAGCAGAAGGGCAACTGGGAGCGCTACGGCAACACGCAACTCGAACTGCTGGACGAGGCAGAGCTTAAACGCGAAGTGAACAGCGACCGCTACGTGGGCGCCCTGCTCGATCACAGCGGCGGCCATATTCACCCGCTCAATCTGGCGATTGGGGAGGCTAACGCCATTCGCCTCAACGGTGGACGCGTATGCGAACAGTCGCCGGTCACCCATATTCAGCACACCAGCCCGGCCGTGGTGAGTACCGCAAAAGGCCAGGTTACGGCACGCTTCGTTATCGTTGCCGGTAACGCTTACCTGGGCAACAAGCTGGAGCCAGAACTGGCGAAACGCAGCATGCCGTGTGGCACCCAGGTGCTGACCACCGAGCCGCTGGGTGAAGACCTGGCCCGCTCGCTGATCCCGAAAAATTACTGCGTGGAGGATTGTAACTATCTGCTGGATTACTACCGCCTGACCGGCGACAACCGCCTGCTGTACGGCGGCGGCGTGGTGTATGGCGCTCGTGATCCGGCGGATATTGAGCGCCTGGTAATGCCAAACCTGCTGAAAACCTTCCCGCAGTTGAAGGGCGTAAAAATTGACTACAGCTGGACCGGTAACTTCCTGCTGACGCTGTCACGCCTGCCGCAGCTTGGCCGTCTGGATAACAACATTTATTACATGCAGGGTTGCAGCGGCCACGGCGTCACTTTCACCCACCTGGCGGGCCGCCTGATTTCGGAACTGCTGCGCGGTGATGCTGAACGGTTTGATGCCTTTGCGAATCTGCCGCACTACCCGTTCCCCGGTGGCCGTACTTTCCGTATTCCGTTTACCGCTATGGGTGCGGCCTATTACAGCCTCCGCGATCGCCTTGGGGTTTAAATAAACTCGACGCACGGAGCGGTCTCCTCCGTGCGTTTTTTTCTACCTTTCCTGAGCCGTATCACCGCTGTACATCTTCAGGACTTCAGGCGGTTTTCAGCAGCCTTCTGCGTTGCGCACTACTCCACATCAAATTTTGCGGGATAGGGATCTTCAATAAGCCGGTCATCTGATGGCTGCCGTAGCCAGCGCCGCCAGCCCTGCGTATCCGACTGTAGGTCTATCTCGCGGTCAAAATCGTGGGATTCGCAACTATCCAGCTTCTCTTCAACACCGTGTTTATGGCGAATAAATGAGGCCAGCTGATCCTGATCGAAGCTGCCTTCGAGGTAAGGATAATTGATGCTCATCCTTGCCTCCCCCCTCTCCTGCAACAGCGAATTGATGCGGCCAAAGAGACGGTCAACTCGCCCGTTTCGCTGCTCGTTGTCACCCGGTGTCCAGGCAATACCATAATGGTGCACCTGATGACAATGCAGATGAAGATTCACCCCCTCCTGCATCACCGAGGTCGCCACCAGAACATTCGGGAAGAAGGGAGAATTAAAGCCACGAATCAAGCGTTCGCGGTTGCCAGACTGCCCGCTGGCATACCAGGCCGGGCTATTAAGGCTGGTTAATTCACGCCAGCTGTACCCGTTGTTTTCCAGCCTCTGCCCAACAATTTTCACGCACAGGGTTTCAAACGTTCCAACGGCATCCACAAAGTAGCGCAGCATCAGCGAGTTTTTTAGCTTTGGCTTAACCCACTTAATAAAATGCAGGTAGCGCTGCTGAACATCGGCCCGCTGTGGCTCGCGGTTAAATTCAGTAAACCAACAATAAAGTTCGATCATCACCGGGCTGGCAAACAGGTAGCCGGTACGCAAATAGTTGGCAAAGTTTTCAATGATGGCCATCCCGTCCGGGCGGTCACGCCACTGCTCCAGCTGCCGCGTTGCCGATTCAGGCAGGAGGTCAAACATCAATCCCCAGGCGGTGGGCAACGGCCGGGTATATTTCACTCCCGGCAGAGGCCCAGATTGTTGAGCGCGGGCATCGCGAGCGGCATCTCCGTAGTTATCACGATGCCGATCCCCGGACGTTCTACGATAATAATAGTGATAAGCACCGTTTGTACCGTCCAGGGCCGGCTCCAGGAACAGAGAAAACAGACTTTCCGGGCGGCGGAAACGCAGGCTGACATTAGTACAGTCGGTGCGGCGCAGGCCGGTATTTTTGGTAACAAACAGGTCAGCAATTTTACTGAAGAGCTTTATATCGTTATTGGGGTCGGATTCATCATCCGCACTCTCTTCCGGCAAAGGGTCGTCCGGATCCTGGGTTTCCCCATGTTTGCCGGGCTGGAGTTTAGCCAGCACCTCCCGGGACCAGGATGATCTGCGCCACTCCGCCTTTTCTTCATCGGACAGACGCCAGGCAATCATTAACCGCTCTGCCATTGTTTCGTCGTAACGGGCATTTATACGTTGAGTAATTTCACGTACAGAGGGGATCCGGCGAACAAACACCAGATGTTTACTGCTGTCCAGCGGGACTTTGTGGTCGAACAAATCGTGCGCCATACAGGCTTTAACCAACGCATCGTATTTGGGGTGATCGGGGAAGCGATGATAGATATCGTGAAACTGCCGGGTCAGTTTGCTTAACAGCGTCGAGTCGCGAGCGTGGTTAAAATCCTCATGGATACTTTCATCTCTATTTCCATTCTGACTTTGCTCTGCGCTGGCGGTACTGCCCGTGGACTCAAACCCTTCGAGATAACCGTAGAGCATGCGCTTATCACCCCCAGACTTTTTCTCCTTGTCCAGCTCCAGCACCAATTGCTTCTGGTAAAGGGCGAAGAACAACTCGGCATCCATTCGCCCCTTAAAATTCGCTGCGCTTGCGTGCTCATGGCGGTATTCATACTTACAGTGATTGCCCTCTTTGCCCTGCATCTTCCGCAGGCGGCGGATGGAAAAATGCTTCATTAGTGCCCGAACATCATCCTTATCAAAGCTTTTAGAGAGCTCGCTGAAATAGCTCAGGATGTCGAAGATATTGCGCGGTTGAGAGTGATTTGGCGTTGCCGTTAGCAGCAGAACATTACTGGCCAGCCTGTCCTGCTCGTTGCCAAAGAAGGCCTCTGCCGCCGCGGCACGCTGAGAATCGCCCCGGTTACGGAAGTAGTGGGCCTCGTCGATAATAAGCAGATCAAACCCGCCTTTCCCCAGCGCCTGTTTTATTCGCTGCCGATAATTCCTGGCATAACGCCTGGCGGCTTTATTGGGATTGTCTTTTTCATCCGGGGGCACAAGCCCGCTTAATGAATGAATGGTAGTCAGATAAAAGTGATGTTTTTTTTGCTCTACGGCCTCTACCAGACACGCTAATCTCGGGTGAATTTGCGGAGCATATTTCGCCTCTCCTTGTGGAGAAGTAAACGCATTGTTTACTGCCCGATAGTGCTGCCGGGTAAAGGTAGCAAATTCCGTTTTCCAGTTATTACAAAGCGTCGAGTTAGGCGCCATCACTAAAATACGCGCATCGGGTTTTACCTGCCATAACAGCAGCATCACGCCCATAGCCTGGTAGGTTTTCCCCATGCCGACTTCATCGGCAAGTAACGCCAGGCGGCGCTTATTCAGCAGATTCCAGAGCCCGGCCACGCCTTCGGCCTGCTTAGCCGCCATGCTGGACGCCTCGCTTTGGTATTCCCAATGCGGGTTTGAAGCATCGAAGTTCATTACGGCAGAGACTTCAATCGGCGTGATGATTTTTTTTAACTTATTCGACATAGCCGCAATCCTTTGTGATGGCAGTGATGTAACTCAGGCTTTCCGCATCTCCCTCCAGGCGGGGAGCGGTAACTTGCAAAGACTCCCACTGGAGCGGTGTCACCGTGATAGCGTCTGCCCCGCACTGACGGCGAATGCTGCCGACTCGTTTTTTTGCCAGTGCTGCAAGGCTGTTAACCTCCTGAGCCAGAAACCAGTCGAAGACCGTATTTTTCGCCAGTTCAACACGCTCCCTGGCCATTTCTGCCAGCTCCTGCAGGCAGCCAGGTTCGGTGAATAAACGGCGATAAAGCTGAGCACCCTCCTGGGTCTGCGCAAGCCAGTTACGCCGTTGCTGCGTCGCCTGGAAAAGTCGGAAATAGCTGATCGCGTCCGAAGAGACAATTTCCGCCTCACCTTCACCCTGCATCTCATCCTGTGCGCCAGCGGCTCTCAGCATGAGTCGTTCACTTGCCGCAGGATCTGCGGAACTCAAATAGCTATTCAGAAGATCGTCCAGAGAGGCGAAGCTCAACGCACGTCGGTACTCAGTGCCCGTTTCAACTATCATGCCCTGCCAGTCCGTTTTACCGGCCGTTCGCAAGGAATAAAACGGACTGTTCAGCACGGCATCACTCTTGAGTACACCCAACTTTTGCGGGAGCTTAAGTTCGTTGCCTCTGGCTTTCCATACCAGTTCCACCGGGCCATTAATACCCGGCAACAGCAGCTGATAGACCTCATCTTTCCTGGCGCCGAACCATTTTCCGGTAATCTCATATTCACAACGAGCCCAGTTAAAAATCACGGTAAGGTCAAATGGAGGTAAGACTTCCGGTTCCAGTTTCTCTTCTTCCAGCAATTCTTCACTGGCAAAATCATCGGCATCAACATCCCACTCGTTGCCACTGATTTCGGTACTGTGAGGTACTTTGTGCACAATACCGGCTTCTATATTCCGGCCCTTCTCCCCCAGGCTACTACAGCCCTGCCAGGTGAAATTCCAGGAGCCGATGGCCAGCCTTTTACTCTTGCTGCTTTCCGCCAGCCAAAGCTTGGCGTGAGTCATAAGGGCGCGGCTATCTTTGGCTACCGGGGAGTGGAAGAGCGCAAGTCTGTTATCGGCTATAAGCGCCTGTAGTCGGGCGTCCCATCGGGTGCGAATATAGCGCCCGTGGACAAGATCGGGCACCAGCTCAATCCTCAAATCAGGCTCGTCAAGCTTATCGATAAAGCTGGCCATGTCTTCGGCAAGATAGGGCGACCAAACGCTGAGCGTCATCAACTTGCCACCTTTCTTAAGCTCATCCAGCAGAGTGGGTCCCCCCAGACTGTGTATAAATGACCAATCATCATCCTTGCCGATAAATGTACGGCGGACAGGGAAAAACTCTTTATGATCCAGGTCGCTGTCGGTATGGATGAAAAATTGTTTTACCTGCTGATATTGCTGGTTGTTGGCAATACAGCGGAAATCCACCGCTTCCTGATTACGCCCCCAGCCGCTGAGGGTCAGGTTAGCGCTCCCGGCACCCACGACGATTTTTCTATCCTCGTCTTCAAGGTAAAAAACTTTGGGATGGAACAGGCTGCGATTTTCATCCAAATAGCCAGCAGATGGCGCACCACTCTTTGCAAGTTCGCGAACTGAAACCGGATACACGGCTACGGAAGTGCGCTTGGGCTTATCTTTTGCCATCACGCGCGGATCGCAGTAAATGCGGAAGTCGATACCGCTTTCATTTATCGCCTGCTGTAGCGCCTCGTAATCCATGCGGCTAACCGGCGGGTCTATCCCCAATACGGCGGGCAGAACCCAGGTTTCGACAAAAGCGATATCCAGGTTGAAGGTCGTCAGCCAGACGCGCTTCAACTTACCCATCTGTGAAATCTGTTTTTTGAAGGCTTCTAATAGTTTCATGCCGCGTTCCCCCACAATCCCCTCAACAGGTGCCGGAACTGCGGCAGGTAGTAATGGTTAACCCAATCGCTCTTCGTGCGCTCAGCATTCAGCTGCAACGGTGGAACCTGCAAAGAGATGTTATCCCCCTCCAGTATCAACCACGGGAACTGGCCGCGTGTTGCCATCAACGCCTGGTGGTAAGCCAGCAGGCCACGCACCTGTTCTTCAAGCTCTGGCGCGCTGGCAAGGGTTAATAGTTGCTGAAAACGCCGGGCAGGCGTACCGATAAGCGAGGCTAACAGCCCTTTGTCCTGCTGCAATTTTGCCGCTAGTTGCGGTAGATCTTGCGCAGTAAGTTTATGCTGATGCCAGAACTGGCTGAACTCTGCCAGCGTCTGGCTGCTTTGACGGCGCAGGCCAGAGAACATCAGGTCGATAAGCGCCAGGAACGGCTCAGCCCGGCTAATATGCTGCAGCGCCATTCGCTCATGCTCATCTATTTCCGGCATTTTCTCTGCAATCCGGATAGCACGGCTAAAGACTTCTGCGTCGGAAAGTTTCGACTCGACCTTCCGTTCCTGCTTCAGAACCTGATAAATCGCCCCCGCGGCGTTTTTATTCAGCTCTGTTCTTTGCAACCAGAATTCCTGCGAGTAGTCTCCTACTGTTTCAGGATCTCGGAAAGCCTTCACATAAGCGTTTTTAAGCGCGGGCGGAACCTTATCCCAGGCTGACTCGAGATCGCGTTTGTAAGAGACCTGCATCAGCGATGTTAAATACGCTAACGCCTGCGCACGTAATTTTTTTAGTGCAGGCACGTTGTTTATAAATGCTTCGGCGGCTTGCCAGACATGTTTATTATCCGGGAGATCGTAGTGGTATTCGGTGCTGAAAAACTGCATGTTTATCATCGGCGACTTGTAACGCCCGTTAGTCCCGAGAGCCAGCTGATTTGTCAGTATCTCACTGTCTCCGTCATGGCCAAAGGGCAACACTGGGTTATTATTTGCAGTGTTCCACCTTAGCCGGGCTTTGTTTATGCCCTGGACGCCAGTCAACATAACGCCTTTTTTTTCTGCCCCAATCATCGAATAGATGTAGATATTCTCGAGGTGAATAAGGCAGGCTGCGGTAAACTCCCGTGCCTGTTTTTTCGGGTAGGCTTTTTTCATCGCGCCCGCAGTTTGCAGCTTTTCATCCGCCATGAGCTGCCGCATTACGCTGTGATGCAGCAGGTTCAGCGTGTACTGTCGCACGTCGTTGGCGATCGAAGTGATGCGGCTGCGAAAGATGCTCTGCCCCCAGGATGACCAAATAACCAGTTGCCCAAGCGGATCTATATTCAACTCACCGGTCAGCGAGTCGTCGTATTCGGTCAAAAATTTCTCTATGTGCATATCATGGACTCAATCGTTAAACCTGTTGGGCTGGCAAGACGCAATATATGTGCTGCTGGAGCCCTTCCTTGTGTAGCCCTTCGATTTATTCTTATCGGCACATAAAAAGAACACCTTAAATATGTTTATATTTTCACCAATCATAGCTCTTTTATGGCCTTAAAACACGCATTGCCCGGCTACCGCCGGGGGGAATGTATTAGGTATGTTTTACGTTTTATTTATTAAATGTAAGCTACCAAAAAAGAGAGTCAGAATAATAGCTGGATGCCGCAGCGGAGATAAAAAGGAGAAAGACTCCAGCGCTTTTAGCGTTCTGGAATAATTTACAAAAGCATTACTAGTTACATCCTGAATATTGCGATAAAGACATAATAAAACCCCCGTCGCACAATATTTATACGGGGGTTTTATTGTCTGCTCTCAGCCTTTTCACGATTAGCTATTATCTACGGCTTGCCGCTTAAAGCGCCCCACCAGCAGAACCAATTTGCACCGGCATACCGGAGCGGCGGTTTAGCGCCTCGCTGACTACTACGGCATTTACGCCTGCGGCCTGGGTTTCGTTACGCAGTACGGTGGTCATCGGGAGCGGCACTTTTTTGTCTGACTCAAACTCCGCGCGGTTGCGGGACAGCGGCTCGTGGACTTCTAACCAGCGTTTGCCGTCCGGCTCGACGGTGACTTTTACCGGCTGGTCTATCAGCTGCACGCGGGTGCCGACCGGCACGTTGTCGAACAGGTATTTAATATCGTCGTTGCGCAGGCGGATGCAGCCCTGGCTAACGCGCAGGCCAATGCCGAAGTTGGCGTTGGTGCCGTGAATGGCGTACAGCTTGCCGATGTAAATGGCGTAAAGGCCCATTGGGTTATCCGGCCCCGGCGGCACAAAAGCAGGCAGCGTTTTGCCCTCTTTGGCGTATTCGCGGCGGGTGTTCGGCGTTGGCGTCCAGGCCGGTGCATCCTGTTTACGCTCCACGCGGGTGACCCAGTTGCGCGGGGTTTCACGCCCGGCCTGGCCGATGCCGATAGGCAAAATCTCAACCGTGTTGCTGCCCTTCGGGTAGTAATAAATACGCATTTCGGCCACGTTCACCACCAGGCCTTCGCGCACCGTATCCGGCAGGATCACCTGCTGCGGAATAACCAGCTGCGTGCCCACTTTTGGCAGGAACGGATCAACGCCGGGGTTAGCCTCCAGCATATTGCTGAAGCCCTGGCCGTACTGGGCGGCAAAGTGCTCAAGCGGCTGGGTATTACCCTCCGGCACGGTGATGGTTATTGGCTGGCCTACCAGGCGGCTGCCTTCCGGCGGAAGCGGATAAGTCACGGCCAGAGCGCTTTGGGTTACCGCTGCCAGCGCAAAAGAGAGGCTGGAGAAACGAATCATAATTTCCCTGTTATTAAACATGATGTGATTAGGCTAAGCATAACCGCCGTGGGCGTTTTCTGTAAGCCTTGCGGGGAAATATGTTCATTAACCAGGCGGCCGGGTTGCGACCGCCGCCCCGGCAAGGCATCATGTCCTCTTGTTTGTTAAGGAGACGTTATGCAGGAATTGATATCCGCACTGAAGCAATACGGCTTTCAGCCAGACCACACCACTTCCCTGATCGTCATTTTCGGCATCATTTTTCTCACCGCGCTAATTGTTCACGTTATTCTGCATCGCATTGTGCTGCGCACCTTTGAAAAACGCGCCCAGGCCAGTACCAGCCTGTCTTTGCAGATAATTACCCAGAATAAGCTGTTCCACCGGCTGGCGTTTTTATTGCAGGGGATTATCGTCAACGTACAGGCGGTGCTGTGGCTGCAAAAAGGCAGCGACGCGGCGACTATACTCACCACCTGCGCCCAGCTTTGGGTCATGCTCTACGCCCTGATGTCGTTCTTCTCGCTGCTCGACGTGGTGTTTGGCCTGTCCGGGAGATTCACTTTCGCCTCCCAGCTGCCGCTGAAAGGCATTTTCCAGGGCGTGAAGCTGATTGCCGCGATTGTTGTCGGCATCATGATGGTTTCGCTCCTGATTGGTAAATCCCCGGCCATTCTCATCAGCGGCCTTGGCGCGATGGCCGCGGTACTGATGTTGGTGTTTAAAGATCCGATCCTCGGCCTGGTGGCGGGTATTCAGCTTTCGGCTAACAGCATGCTGAAGCTGGGAGACTGGCTGGAAATGCCGAAATACGGCGCTGACGGGGCAGTTATCGACATCGGCCTGACCACGGTGAAAGTGCGCAACTGGGACAACACCATCACTACGATCCCAACCTACGCCCTGGTTTCTGACGCGTTTAAAAACTGGAGCGGGATGTCTGCTTCCGGCGGGCGCAGGATCAAACGCAGCGTTAACATCGACACCACCAGCATTCGTTTTCTGTCTCACGAAGAGCAGGACAAGCTGCTGAAGGCGAAGCTGTTACAGCCTTATATGGCGGAGCGCAGCAAAGAGATTGAAGAGTACAACCGGCAACACGCCGACGAACTGGTGCTGAACCAGCGCAAGATGACCAACGTTGGCACCTTCCGCGCTTACCTGAATGAATACCTGCGCAACCACCCGCGTATTCGCAAAGATATGACGCTGATGGTGCGCCAGCTAGCACCGGAAAACGACGGCCTGCCGATTGAGATTTACGCCTTCACCAATACCGTTGCGTGGGCGGAGTACGAGAGTATTCAGGCCGATATCTTCGACCATATTTTTGCCGTGGTAGAAGAGTTTGGGCTGCGTATTCACCAGGCGCCGACCGGGAACGATATTCGCTCTCTGGCCGGAGCCTTTAGCCGCTAAACGGGCTTTTGCCTGCTGCAATAAGCGGTTCTTTTGGCGGTCGCGGGTATTTTTTCAGCCAGCGGCCGCTGACCATTCGCCAGTAGAAGCACGCCCCGCGCACCGCCCAGTCTCCGAACATGCCAAGCCAGACGCCCACCACGCCCATCCCCAATACAATACCGAGCGTATAACCGGCGATTACGCGGCAGCCCCACATCCCGGCCATTGACACCCACATAGCAAAACGTGCGTCTCGCGCGCCCTTAAGCCCGGCAGGCAGTACCCAGGAAGCGGCCCAGATAGGCATAAACGCGGCGTTCATCCACAGCAGGACTTTAACCACCTCTTTTACGTCATCTTCACTGGTGTAGAACGAGGCAAAAAGCCCGGCGAACGGCGCGGTTCCCCACGCGATAACCGTCAAACCAAAGGTTGCCAGCCAGAAAGTGTGGCGCAGCTGGCGCTCCGCCTGGCCTATTTGCCCCTTTCCTAACCGCCTGCCGACGATGATGGTCGAGGCCGAACCCAGGGCGTTGCCCGGCAGGTTGATAAGCGAGGCAACGGAGAAGGCGATAAAGTTACCGGCAATCACGTTGGTGCCCATCCCGGCGACGAACATCTGCGTGAGCAGCTTGCCGCCGTTAAACAGCACCGACTCCACGCTTGCCGGAATGCCGATACCGAGCACTTCCCAGAGAATGCCCCAGTTAAGCGGCGTAAAGTAGCTTTTCAGCGAGATGCGCAGCGCCGGATTAAAGCCAATCATCAGCACGAAGATAATGCCCGCCGCGCCGATATAGCGCGAGATGGTCAGCCCCAGACCCGCGCCAACGAAGCCCAGCCCGCCCCAGCCAAAAATGCCGTAAATCAAAATACTACTGATGATGATATTGAGGATGTTCATGCCGCCGTTAATCAGCAGCGGGATTTTGGTGTTCCCTGCCCCGCGCAGCGCGCCGCTGCCGATAAGCGCGATGGCCGCCGCCGGGTAGCTCCAGACCGTGGTTTGCAGGTAAGAAAGCGCGAGGCCTTTTACTTCTGGCGTGGCGTTCCCGGCGATAACATCGATGATGTGTGTGCCCGCCAGGTGAATGCCTGCCGCCATAATGAACGAGACGATGGTCATTAAAATTAGCGACTGCCTGGCCGCCGCCCTCGCCCGCTCCGGATCGAGCCTGCCGAAGCTGAACGCCACCACCACCGTGGTGCCGAGATCGATGGCGGCGAAGAACGCCATAATCACCATATTGAAGCTGTCTGCCAGGCCCACGCCCGCCATGGCTTCTTTGCCAAGCCAGCTGACGAGGAAGGTGCTGAGCACGCCCATCAACAATACGCAGGTATTTTCGAGGAAGATTGGCACGGCCAGGGGCGTTATTTCTCGCCAGAACAGCACCCGGTAACTCTTACGTTTGGCGTACCACGGCGTTTTCGCCACGGCCTGGCGAAGGACTGCATGTAAGTTCAAGAAAGGACCTGCAAGGGAAGATAAAACGGCATTTCAAATAATGGGCGACAAATCGTTATCCTGCAAAGGATTTTTTGTCGCGGATTGCCTGAAAAGGCAACAAGATGTTGATAGTTTCCGCAAACGCACCGCGCCGTGCGATTTTGCCTTTGACAAGCCGGGCGTAATCGCTAAGATATGCCTCCTAAACGATTCCTCTGTAGTTCAGTCGGTAGAACGGCGGACTGTTAATCCGTATGTCACTGGTTCGAGTCCAGTCAGAGGAGCCATATTCGAGAGCCCGCTCAGGGAAACCTGAGCGGGCTTTTTGCTTTTTGTGATTTGGCTTTTGAGCGGCTGCTTTGAACGAGGAGCGGAGTTTCTAAATACTTACTTACATCGATGTACCTTGAGTCATAGAAAGCAGGTCACTTCAGTTGGCTTAAAGGATAATGACAAATCTCAGCTGATAACTGATAATTATAAGCTGTTAAGTCACATCAGAACGGAAAATGGCAATGTGTTACTATAATAAAAATGGGGTCTTGAGGATTTAGGGATTATAAATATATGAGATTTTACAGCATAGATTATCTACAAATGCAGTCTAACATCAATGACTATTTAAAATACATTGTTATATTTAGCACTTTATTTATCCTGATCGTTGTTTTTAGTCTGTATATGCGCCATCGTTTGCAAACTAAATATCGTGATTTAACAATCATAGCTTTCTTATTTTTGCTCTTTATTTCTGGCGTTCAGTATACTGATTATACCGACAGCCAAAATATACACTCCCAATCATCACAAATGGTTAACTTTGTTAGGTTGTTATCACAAGGAAAAGATGTGAATGAGAATGCGATATTTTCCAGTTCAGTACAACTTTCTGATGGCATTATCGTTAAAATTAATGACCTTTTTTATCGCGTCAACTTAAGCCCGGATCAAAAAACATACAATTTAGTAGAGGTTTCGTTAGTAAACCCAGAAATAGAAATCATAAAAAACTGAGGTGTGAAAATGATAATTTATTTACCTATCATTATAAAGTTGGGCCTGGGGATACTGTGTTTAATTGTTCAAATAAATCTTATGGGGAAAGGAAATCTGGCCCCCTCATCCGCAATGGATCAGGTTCAAAACTATGTGCTGGGCGGGATTATAGGAGGCGTAATTTACAACGAATCGATAACAGTACTACAGTTTGTCCTGGTCTTAATTATATGGACTTTTTTGGTATTTGTTCTTAAATTTTTGAAAGAAAACAATCGATTAGTTAAAAGAATAATTGATGGCAAACCTATTACTTTGGTACATAACGGCAGCGTTAATGTTAAGGAGTGTTTACGGAATGGTGTTTCTGCAAATGATTTAATGTTCAAATTAAGAGCAAATGGCATTTATGAAATAGAACAACTAAAACGCGTGGTTCTCGAACAAAATGGGCAGTTAACCATTATACAAAGTGGTGATGAAAACATACGCTATCCAATTATAGTGGACGGTTTAGCCAACCATGATCTGCTCGAAATCCTTAATAAGGACAGTGAATGGTTAGAAAATGAAGTTACAAAACAAGGCTTCAATAAAACCAGTGAAGTATATTTAGGTGAATACCTATCGGGTAGGATTAATTTATACGGATATGAAAAATAACATCCGAAATTAACGCCTTTATTATCAGGAGGCAGCCATTTCAGGTGTGCCTCTGCCTGAGAACACTAACATAAACGTCTGCTCCTGGCGCATAGCAGCCGCTCAAAACGCAGTCCCCCCTTAAAATTAGCAGGTATATATCTAATGCCCCCTCCAAATTCTATTCCCCGCGTAATTATCCCGTTTTGGGATAATTTCAAAGCCAGGAGATAGTCGAGTCTGGAGAAAGCAGGTAACGGCTTTCATTGACTCACCTGAGTATCAGGATGGATAAAATGGATAAGTTGAGAGAAGAAAATGACTGGCATCCGGCGGATATCCTTGCGGCATTGAAGAAGAAAGGAACGTCTATGGCGGCGGTATCTCGTAAAGCGGGGCTGGCGTCTTCTACGCTGGCAAATGCGTTAACGCGCCACTGGCCGAAAGGGGAAAGGTTGATTGCCGAAGAGATTGGCGTTGCACCTGAGCAAATCTGGCCGTCTCGCCAGCGTCAGGTTAAGGAGCAGTAAAATCATCGCCACCGGTATTGCCGGTGGCGAGAATCACCTACATCCCCAGCTCCCACTCCACTCCCCCAAGCACCTTGCCGTTAACCTGGATCTCGATAAACTGCGCGCCCGCGTAATACTGGCGGGTGGTGATTTTCTTTACCGCGTGTTTTTTCTCGATGGTTACCGTGCCGTTAGCCGGGAGTTCAAATGCGCGGAGCTTGAAGACTTTGGGCGCGGTTTTGTTGTTGGCTTTCATAAAGTGAATGATGTAGTCCACCACAATGTTTTGCGGGGCGGCGCTGGTCGAGCGAAGGCTGACTTTAAATTCCAGGCTTTCACCTAACAGGATCTGCTTTTGTTTCAGGACAAACGCATCAAGCGCTACGTCCGCACCGTGCTGCACGCCAATAAGCGCCAGCGCGTCCGGGTGGCCGTTTTTAATTAAGGTACGCAGCGCGTGGCGGGTTATCCAGGCCACCTTTTTCACATCGTCATTTCTGGCCTGCTGCTGCCAGCTTTGTAATAGCTCAATAACGTAGTCCGGGTGGTCTTTGGTGATGTCGTTCAGGTGGTTCGCCACGCTTTTTCTAACGAACAGCTCCGGGTCGAATTTCAGCGCCTCTAATATCTCTCTTGTCCCTGAAGGATCGGTAATAAACATGTGCAACTTTTCACCCCACGGCACGCGCGGGCGTGTGCCTTCAGATGCCCAGCGGCGGATGTCCACGTTGTCATCCTGGGCGCATTGCAGCAGAAAACGCATTGTTTCGGCGGGATTGGTTTTGATAAAGGGGCGCACCGCCCATTCAGAGGTAAAACAGGTGGTGACGACTTTCAGGGCATCCAGGGAACTCTCCCGGTGCTCAAGGCCGTAAACCTGAATAAATTCGGCAAAGGGCCAGACGGCAAACCCGCGCAAATTGTTCTCTTTAAGCACAGAGACAACCACGGCCAGCGCCTCCGGGTATTCCCGGGGCAGCTCCGCAGCCAGCGCGTCCCGAATAACCCGGACTCTGGCCTTCATTTCTAACTTATCCAGTTGAGCGTTCTTATCCAGAAAGGCACGCGTATTGAATGGCGGATAATGCCGCGCAACGGCGCTTGCCATCTCCTGCAAAAGAGCAGGATTAAATGCATGTTTAAACGCGTTTTCGTTCTGATTGTCTACAGACTCGCTCATTTCAATGCCCTGGTCACCGGTTAATATGCCGGAGTGTATCTTACATGTTCTCAGTTGCTCTGCGTTTTAATAACTGAACATGCCCCAGAGACATGCCGGACGCGGCTGATATAGCCTCTGTATCCTCGCTCAATGGAATAAGGCGGCACGCATACTCCTGTGCATTTTCATGACTCAACTTAGGCACGGTATTGCTGATATTTGCGGCCCGCCCCTCCAGCTCAGCTATTATCGTACGCCTTAGCCGATAAACCGTCCCCATCGTCACTCCGGATAGAAACGCAATAGACTCCAGGTCTTTGCTTACCATAAGCAGACGGCGGGCGTATTCGCTATCGCCTTCATGGTTGCTGCGGGGAAAAGTCTGCCAAAGATTTTCCATTTGAGCATAGTTTATTTTCTCAACCAAATACCTTAATTCAGCTACATACTTCCGTGAGCGCCTGCAAACAATCGCAATAGCCGGGACGTCATTGCTCAGCAATACAAGACGGCGGAGGTAGCGAGTATTATTTTCACTCTCCAGCCGAGGGTAACTACTGCGCAGTATATCTGCCCGGACTTTGTCGTTCTGCAACATCGCTCGGCTATTTTCTATAGCCAGATCCCTACAGCAGAGAAGATACAAATCTCTGGAGAGAGATGGAGTCGGATCAACTAAGCAGGTGTTTAGCGTACCGGGCGGTTGAGAAAATACGTGCGGACTAGACAAAAGCACGTCCCTTAACTTCTGTCAGACTTTATTACTAATACCGCCTGTCCGCGCCAGAGCACCAGTTGGGGCAGGTATACGATTCGGCAAGCGCCATATGGCCTGGTCGGTATTTCTTACGCCGCTTAAAGTCTGCAATGAGGGTAAGGCGGGGTGTGCCTCGGCGACGGGTAAAGGCGCCCAGTGAGAACAACCGGGCGTGGCCATATTGTTGATTCTGTTATCCATGGTGGTTTAACTCCTTTTCGCTGGAAAAGGAATTGAATACAGAATGGCTGACTACCTTACTATAATAAACCGGTCATATATCGAACAATAATTCGATATATTCAGCGATTAATTATGTTAATACCGCTAAGCAATCCGCCCTGGATTAGCGAGCACCATGCGGAATTTATCCACGTCGCAAATCACGTATTCATGCGCCACTTTCTGGATGTATTTCTCTTCTATCAGTTGGTTTATCACCCGGCGGTAAGTTCTTTCCGAGCAGCCAAAACGCTCTGCTTCCCGGGATACCTGGGAAAAGTCCACCAGCGGTTTTTGCTGCTGATAGCGTTCATAAAGGTCGGCAAGGATGTTCAGGACCAGCGGCTGGAGGAAGCGTTCCATCGTTTTTGCCATACCGCGCTGATAGCTGGTGGAGAGTAGCTGGCTTAGCCAGACGCCTACTTCGGCATGGCCGGTGAGCAGTGTGTCCATCATCGCCAGCGGGATGACTTTTACCGTCATGGTGTCGTGGGCAACCACCGAGAACTGGCTTGGGGTGTGGGTCAGGTATTCAATTTCGCCGATGATGGTATCGCTGACGAAGCGCTGCCCCAGGCTGAAGGTTTTACCGTTCTCCGCGCTGTAGTGCATGGTGTATTCGCCGAGCGTTATCCAGTACAGCGCTTTGATCTCTTCGCCCTGGCGCAGAATAAACTCACCGGGGCCGATCTCTTTATTCTTTAGCGGCGCGGCGAGCACGGCATCACGCAGGAGCTGATGCCCGCGCTGAGCGAATTGCTGAATAATATTCATAGTGTTGTCGCTCTCCGCTGCGCCGTATGTGGGCACTCAGCCAGGGTAAATAGTCGATTTTTCTTGCCTGGTTCTCCAGCCATCCGAGCGAAAAAGGCGCACGAGATTAACTATCACTCTGCGGTATTGTCAATACTCCGCATTTTTCTTCACTCCGCCCAGCCAGCACTGCCGCTATTCACCCGGATTTATCGCTCACCCGTTTAGCGTGGAAAAATCAAAACTGTGATCGCCGTCAGCCTGGCCGGACATTTGCCTTTTTCTGCAAGCAAACGGCTTTCTATCGTAGTGGCCTGAACCAGACCAGGAGATCGCCAGATGACACCACATATTAATGCCAACCCGGGCGACTTCGCCGAAACCGTGATCATGCCGGGCGATCCGCTGCGCGCGCAGTACATCGCGCAAACCTACTTAACTGACGCCATACGCGTGTGTGATACCCGCAATATGTTCGGCTTTACCGGCAACTACAAAGGCAAGCGTATTTCCGTGATGGCGCACGGCATGGGCATTCCGTCGGTCTCTATTTACGCTCACGAACTGATCAATGAGTTTAGCGTTAAACGCCTTATCCGCATCGGCACCTGCGGAGCCATCGACGAAAGCGTGGATATGCGCAACGTGATTGTCGCCACCGGGGCAGGCACCTCCTCTTCCGTTAACCGCGACCGCTTCGGCGGCTACGACTACGCGGCAGTGCCGGACTTTGACCTGCTCCGCCGCTGCTGGACAGTAGCCGAAAAACACAATATCCCGACCCAGTTCGGCAACACCTTTACCAACGACCTGCTGTACGACAAACCCGAAGGCATGCTTCCCGCCCTCAAAAAAATGAACATTCTTGCGGTGGAGATGGAGACCTCGGCGCTTTTTACTATCGCCGCGCAGTACCGCGCCCAGGCCCTGAGCCTGCTGACAGCCTGTGTAAACAGCGTTAGCGGCCAGGAGCCAACGGCAGAAGAACTACAAAGCACGTTAGACAACATGATTGAGCTCGCTTTAGAAACCGCAATTTTCTGCGATTGATTTCTCCCATAAGGGTTCTCCGATGACAAACTCTACACAACAGCCTGCCTCTGGCGGTATGAAAGTTGAATCAAACGGCGTTAATGCCGTGCCCGAAGCGGAACGTTACGGCAAACCTTCGGGCCTGTTCCCGATTTGGTTTTCCTGGAACGTTTCTATTCTGGGCATGACTTACGGCATTTACGTTTACTCCCTCGGCCTTAGCGTCTGGCAGTCTATTAGCGCCGGGATCGTCGGCTACCTGCTCTCCTGCATGCTGGTTGGCGTGCTGGCGGTCGGCGGCCCAAGAACCGGCCTGCCAACGCTGACCCAGACCCGCTTTAGCTTTGGCTACCACGGCAATAAATTCCCGACTCTGTTCGCCTACATCTCGAATATGGGCTGGAAGATAACCATTATTACCCTCGCCTCTTCCACCGGCGCGGCGCTGTTTGCCAAACTCTGGCCTGCAGCCTTTGCGCTGGCGGACGGTAAGCCGACGCTGGTATGTGTTCTGGGCTGGTTTATCGTCAGCCTGGCGCTCACCATGTCGGTCGCGATTTATGGCCACCAGCTGATCATGAAGGTGGAAAAATACATCGCCTGGCTGACCGGGTTTATGAGCATCATTTTTATCTTCCTGATGCTGCCGCATATTCACTGGGACAAGCTGGGCCAGAGCGCGGTACACGGCAACCTGCTGACCTGGATTGGCGGCATGGTTATGGCGATGACGATGGTTGGCCTGGGCTTCCTTAACTACGGCGGCGACTTCGCCCGCTATCTGCCAAAGAAAACTCAGGCCTCGAAGGTGATTTTCTGGACCACAACGGGGATTTCACTCCCGGTTAGCGTGCTGCTGGTGCTGGGTGCATTCCTGGTCGACAGCAACCCGGAGCTGGGCGCGGCGGCGGCGCAGTCGCCTATTGCCTCGCTGACTAACCTGCTGCCGTTCTGGTTCTACGTGCCGTTTTCCATCGTGATTATCGTTTCCCTGCTGGCCGCCGCCATTACCGGGGTTTACAGTTCCGGGCTGGCTTTGCTGGCGCTCGGCATTCCCGCCAGCCGCGCCACAACCACCACGCTTAACGCGGCAATCATCGGCTTCGGCGCATTTTACCTGATGTTTATTTCCGACTCGTTCCTGGCAACGTTCCAGTCGTTCCTGGCCTCTATTTCGGTGGTTATCGGCTCCGCAGGCGCTATTCAGCTTATCGACTTCATACGCCAGAAACGCCTGGGCTGGGATGTGACAATGGCTAATAAAGCCGGTTTCGGCGGCAGAGATGGCCGCTGGACGGCGCTGCTGGCGCTGGGCATTGCCACCATTGTTGGCCTGGGCTCGATTACCTCCGGCGACCCGTACATCGCGCATATCGTAGGGTTCCTGTTGACGGACGAAACCCGCCACAGCGTCTTTGCCACGGCTAACCTCGGCGTAATTGTCTCGATGCTGACGGGCGGCGTGATTTACTCTCTGCTGACCTTCGGCCTGAAGATTGAACTGCCGGGGATCTCATCTGCGCAGGCAGCATCTGCTCGCCCCGCTAAAGCACAAAAAGCGATTTAACCTCTAAAAACAAGCCCGCCGCGCCTAAGCGGGCTTGTTGCTTTCCCACTCCTGCAAGAAATCAATCAGCACCCGCACCTTAGCCGGAACGTGCCGCGTATTTGGGTAAACCGCGTAAATACCCTGAGAAGGGAAGCGGTACTCCGGCAAAATATGCCGTAATTCACCGCGCTCGATAGCCTCTCTCACCAGCCACTCGGGCAGCAGCCCCACGCCGCATCCCTGAACCACAAAGGCCATTAACGCCGCAGCGGTATCGGTCATAAAGCGGGACGGCCCGGTAATTGTCAGATCACGCGTTTCCCTGTCGCTGCCAATGACCTGCCATTCGCGCGGGGTTGGTAGCCGACGATGGATAACCCATTCTGCTTCAGCAAGTGCTTCAAGGCTGCTAATTGGATTGCGGGCAAGCCATTCAGGAGCGGCAACCGGCACGATTTCAAAGCGCTCGATCAGCGCCGCACGGTAGGATGAGTCCGCCAGCTTACCGAGGCGGATAGCCAGGTCGAACTGTTCGGAGATCAGGTTTATCGGCGCGGAGGATGAATCATGCCGAATAGTTAATTTGGGGTGCAGCTTGCCGAAGGCGCTTAACGCCGGGATGACCTTTGCCTGGCCGTATTCCGGCGTGGTCGAAATACGCAGCTCCCCGGAATAGCCGCCGTGGTGGGTCTGTACCTCTTCGACCAGTGCGTCGCTTTCTTTCAGCAGCAATAAAGCCCGCTGGTAGAAGACTTCTCCGGCCTGGGTTAAGGCCACGCGCCGCGTGGAGCGCACCAGCAGAGAGACACCCAGCTCAGTTTCCAGCTGGCGCACATTAAAGCTGATAACCGCCTTGGTCTGGCGCATAGACTGCGCCGCCGCCGTAAAGCCCCCGGCTTCAACCACCGCAACAAACATCGCTACCCGCTGTAGGTTAAGCATGTTAATCCATCACATTATCAAAATATTTTTGACAGTGTATCAGCAGATGCGGGATTTATCCGCCGGGCGGAACCTGCTGAAATCGCGTTTTACTTTGTACGAGAGCCATCATGCCCTACCGCCATAAGGTCGCCGCCGTCTATCTGCTCGGCTTCTTTCTCGACTTAATTAATATGTTTATTTCCAACGTCGCCTATCCACAAATTGGGCGCGAGCTGCACGCTACGGTCGCCGAGCTGGCGTGGATTGGCCACGGCTATCTTTGCGGGTTGACGCTGGTTATCCCGATTAGCGCCTGGCTGACTCAGCGCCTGGGCGCTAAGCGGCTGTTTATGCTCTCGCTCGGGCTATTTTCTCTCGGCACGCTGGCTTCGGGCATGTCTCCGGGGCTGGAAGCGCTTGTTGCCTCGCGTATTTTGCAGGGCATCGGCGGCGGGTTGCTGATCCCCGTCGGCCAGGCGCTGACCTGGCAGCTTTTTGCCGTGCATGAGCGGGCGAAACTTTCCTCGGTCATTATGATTGTGGCCCTGCTGGCTCCGGCGCTTTCACCCACCGTTGGCGGGCTGCTGGTTGAGTCGCTGGGCTGGCGGTGGATTTTCCTGGCGAGCCTGCCGCTGGCGCTGCTGACTTTATTGCTGGCGAGCCTGTGGCTAAAGCCCTCCCCGGTGCAGAAATCCAACACGCCGCTGGACGCAAAAGGGCTGGCACTTGGCTCAGTCGGGCTTTTTGCCATCCTGCTCGGCCTGACTCAGGCAAGCAGTCCTGGCGCTCATTTATCGGCGCTGCTGCTGTTGGCCGCCGGAGCGCTAATGCTGTGGCTATTTGTTCGCCATAACAGTAAACATCCTCATCCGCTGTTCAGCCTCCCGCTGCTGGCAGACCCGCTATTACGCTATGCGATGCTGGTTTACCAGTGCATACCGGGGCTGTTTATGGGCACCAGCCTGGTGAGCATTATTTATCTGCAAACACAGCTGGGGATGACTGCCACGCAAACCGGAGCGCTGATGGTTCCCTGGGCGCTGGCTTCCTTCGTCGCCATCTCTTTTACCGGCAGGATGTTTAACCGCCTTGGCCCGCGTCCGCTGATTACGCTGGGCGGCTTACTCCAGGCGGCTGGCATTCTGCTGCTGACTCAGGTCACATCCGGGGAGCAAATCGCGCTGCTGATTGCTGCTTATATTCTGATGGGCCTCGGCGGCAGCCTTTCCAGCAGCACGGCGCAAAGCACCGCATTTATCTCAACACCTGCGCGGGCTATGCCGGAGGCCAGCGCGCTGTGGAACATCAACCGCCAGCTGAGTTTTTGCTTCGGCGTGGCGCTGCTGAGCCTGCTATTAACGGTGCTGCAAAGCCAGCTTCCGGCACAGCAGGCTTATCTGCTCACGTTTAGCTTTGCCGCCGCCGGGACGCTTATCCCGCTGGCTTATCATTTACGGCTTAATAACCAGCAAATTAAGAATCTACTTATCAAAAAGGAGCCCTGAGCAATGAATATCTGGTTTAAAGAAGTTATCGACGCCCACGTCGCGATAGAACAGTGGCTTGGCGCCAAAGAAGGCGACGTTGAGGCCCTGCTGGCACGCTTTAGTGCAGATTACTCAATGGTGGCGTTAAGCGGTGCAAAGCTGGATTATCCTGGCCTGTGCGGCTTTTTTAAGGCTCAGGGCGGCAGCCGTTCCGGCCTGCAAATTCAGGTGGATGAGCTTACCTTGCTGGATGAATGGCCGCAGGGTGCGGCGGTGCTTTACCGTGAAACGCAGACCCTGAACGGGTCAAGCACGGTGCGCTGGTCTACGGTTATTTTCCGCCGCGAGGGCGATAAAGTGTTATGGCGCCATCTGCACGAAACCGGGCAAGTTTAATCCAGGCCGGGCGGTGAAAACCGCCCCGTTATCTTACAGCGCAATGTTGAAGTGGCTGCCGTCCGGCAGCTCAATATCAAGCTTAACTTTACCGCCCGCCGCCTCGACATAGCGTTTGAGCGAGGAAAGCTTAATATCGCGCCCCTTTTTCTCCATTTCGGCCACGGTTGGCTGCTTAACGCCAAGCTGTTTTGCCATTTCGTTTTGCGTTTTTCTCACCCGCTCGCGCAGCTCGGCGAGGTGGATATTAAGCAGCATTTCATCGGCCATCGCCTGCGCCGCAGCCACGATTTCCGGTTTTTCTGTGGCAAGCAGCTCTTCTAGTGTTCGACCCATTCTATTTGTTCCTTTTCCGTTAGCTGTTTCAAATGTGCTGCAAATTCCTTATCGGCCAGGGGGATCATGACATCATAAAAACGCTTTTCATTTCCGACCTTATTCCCGGCACACAGCAGGATGGCACAACGTCTTATATCAAAAGCAAAAAATAACCTTAATGGCTCCCCTCTGCACTGAACGCGCAACTCTTTCATATTTGCGTATTGCGAGCCTTTCACCGTGTCCGCATAAGGCCTGTTTAATAAAGGCCCCCTGTTCTTCAGCAACACCATTGATGCTATGACACAGGATTTGGTTGCATCATCCGATGCCGTAAACCAGGCATCAAACGTATCCGTCATTTTAATCGACCACACATCACCCTCAGCAATATAGGTTAATTCCTATATAGGCACAAGCCTATGCGGCTATTATGTGAGCAGCAGCCAGGTTAATCATCTGACATTCAGTGAATGGCCGAGTGGGATTCAGAAATAAAGATTAAAGTTCAGCGGGTTGCAGCGTTCCAGGGAAGAGGCTCGCAAATTTGCAGGGGTGAAGGGTGGATGAGAGAACCTCATCCACCCCGGGTTACTGATTATGATTTCCGGCTGGCAATAATAGCGTCTGCCACGTTACGCGGTGCTTCCGAGTAGTGATGGAATTCCATGCTGTAAGTCGCCCTGCCCTGAGACATGGAGCGCAGCGTGGTGGAGTAGCCAAACATTTCTGCCAGGGGAACATCGGCGCGAATGATCTGGCTGCCAAACCGCTCTTCCATGCCTTGCACCATGCCGCGGCGGGAAGAGAGATCGCCCATAATGTTACCGGCATACTCTTCCGGCGTTTCCACCTCGACGTGCATCACCGGCTCCAGAATAACCGGGTCCGCCTTCCGCGCCGCGTCCTTGAAGCCAAATATAGCCGCCATCCTGAACGCCATTTCCGAAGAGTCGACGTCATGATAGGAACCAAAGGTCAGCGTCGCTTTGATGTCCACCACCGGGTAACCGGCCAGCACGCCGGTGTTCATGGCTTCACGCAGGCCTTTTTCCACGGAGGGAATAAACTCGCGCGGCACCACGCCGCCTTTGGTGGCATCTTCAAACACAAAGCCTTTGCCCGGCTCAAGCGGTTCGAGCGTCAATACAACGTGACCATACTGGCCTTTACCGCCGGACTGGCGAACAAATTTGCCTTCAACGTCCTTCGCGATTTTGCGGATGGTTTCACGGTAGGTCACCTGAGGACGACCTATGTTAGCCTCCACGCCAAATTCGCGCTTCATGCGGTCAACGATGATTTCCAGATGCAGTTCGCCCATCCCGGAGATAATCGTCTGGCCTGACTCTTCGTCGGTATGTAGCCTGAAAGACGGATCTTCAGCCGCCAGCCGCTGTAGCGCGATGCCCATTCTCTCCTGGTCGGCTTTGGTCTTCGGTTCAATAGCCAGCGAAATAACCGGCTCCGGGAATTCCATGCGTTCCAGAGTAATAATGGCATCCGGGTCGCTCAGCGTGTCGCCCGTTGTCACATCTTTCAGCCCCACGCAGGCGGCGATATCACCGGCACGCAGCTCGTCAACTTCATGCCTGTCGTTAGCATGCATCTGTACGATGCGGCCAATGCGCTCCTTCTTCCCTTTCACCGGGTTATAAACCGAGTCGCCTTTTTTCAGCACCCCGGAATACACGCGGATAAAGGTCAGTTGGCCGACATACGGGTCGGTCATCAGTTTGAACGCCAGCGCCGAGAACGGTTCGTCGTCGTTAGCGTGGCGTTCAATCACGCCGCCTTTTTCATCAACACCCTGAATAGAAGGAATGTCGAGCGGAGACGGCATAAGTTCAACCACCGCATCCAGCATGCGCTGCACGCCTTTGTTTTTAAAAGCACTGCCGCACAGCATCGGCTGGATTTCACCGGCAATCGTGCGGGCGCGCAGCCCGGAAATAATATCTGCTTCGTCCAGATCGCCAGTTTCCAGATATTTGTCCATCAGCTCGTCGTTGGCCTCGGCCGCAGCTGAAACCATTTTTTCGCGCCACAACTGCGCCGTTTCCAGCAGCTCGTCCGGCACCGGAGCATAATCAAAGGTCATGCCCTGGGTTGCATCCTCCCATAAAATGGACCGCATTTTGATGAGATCGACTACGCCGGTGAAGTGATCCTCTGCGCCAATCGGGATAACGATCGGTACCGGATTAGCCTTTAGTCGGTCAACCATCATTTGTACCACGCGGAAGAAGTCGGCTCCCGGCCGGTCCATTTTGTTGACGAAAGCCAGGCGCGGCACGACATATTTATTGGCCTGCCGCCAGACGGTTTCCGACTGTGGCTGTACGCCGCCAACGGAGTCATAAACCATCACGGCACCGTCCAGCACGCGCATAGAGCGTTCTACCTCGATGGTGAAGTCTACGTGTCCCGGAGTGTCTATGATGTTGATACGGTGCGGTTCAAAACCGCGATCCATACCCGGCCAGAAGCAACTCACCGCGGCGGAAGTAATGGTTATGCCGCGCTCTTGCTCCTGAGCCATCCAGTCTGTCGTTGCTGCGCCATCGTGAACTTCACCCAGTTTATGGCTCATGCCGGTGTAAAACAGAATACGTTCCGTAGTCGTCGTTTTACCGGCATCGATATGGGCTGAAATACCAATGTTGCGATAGCGTTCGAGAGGGATGGGTCGGGGCATGATGCGTCCTTAGTCTTATCGACTGTTTAGTTGCGGCCGGAATGGCCGGTTCGTTTGTTCGCCATCATCATAGTACAACTGTACGAGTATATTCGAACTATCATAGTTATAGTTTATCCCGATGCTCGCTTAGCCTTCGGGTTTTGCTATAGTAGCCGGCCGCCGAGCCGCCACCGCCGACACAGGAACAGTATGATCGCCAACCATCCGGAACGTGAACAAATCCGCCTTGAAAATGTGCTTTTTGCCCTCGGGAATCCCCTCAGGCTGGAGATTGTAAAATCGCTGGCAGACGGCGTGGAGCTGTCATGCGGGGCATTGCGTAAAGACGTGGCTAAATCGACGATGACCCACCACTGGCGCGTACTGCGCGATAGCGGCGTTATCTGGCAGCGCCCCCAGGGGCGAGAGAATTTGATTTCGTTAAGGCGTGAAGATTTGGACGCGCGTTTTCCCGGCCTGCTGGAAACGTTGCTGCGGGTGATGGTGGACTAGACGTAAAAAAGCCGCCCTTCAGGCGGCTTCTTCAAATCAGCAACGGTTACTCAGACTTGGTGTCGGTAACTTTCTGCTCGCCCATCACTTTGAGCTTTTTAGAGATTTCACGACGCTCTTTAGACAGCTCTGCGTTTTTGATGATGTAGTCATCCACGCGGTCTTCGTAGTCGGTTTTCATGCTGGCGATGATGCCCTGCACCGCTTCGATGCTCATGCCAGGTTTGATGTAATCGCTCAGGTTGTCGAGCAGCAGAACACGTTTCTGGTTGTCACGGACTTTTTTCTCTACGTCCTGGATTTCACGCTGCAGTTTGTTTTTACGACGGAACAGACGAACAAACTCCAGAACGTCCTGGAAGGTAGGTTTGATATTTTCCATTTTTACACCCCTGCTAAATTGGTACTCGGATTCGTTAAGACAACCGCCATAACCTTAGTAGTAGCGGTTGACGATTACAATTTTTTGTCAGTCTCACTAACGGGCTTGCCCTATCTTAACCTCAAATTCTGCTGAATCGAAACAAGCATTATGATTTCTGTGCTTTACGCGCGCTATTTGCGCAGCGCCCGGCAAATCAGACTCGACAGCAGCTCAAGCTGGCGAGCCAGTTCCAGGCTAAGCCAGACGTAACCGTGGATCGGCGTTTCCTGTAGCTGGCCGTTCTGCCCGTCTTCCATCAGCTGGCGCAGTTCGGAGACAATCTCATTAAGCTTTTCGCTATTGGCCGAGATAGGCGAAGGGTTCCCCTCATGCAGCGCCTTCGCAATTGCCCCTAGGGTGCGCTGGGTCATTTGCTGAGTATCGCGCAGCGTATGGGCATTAATCATCAGAAAATGGCTGGCGCGGGTTGCCCAGTAAGCGTTGATTTGCAGCTCAAGCGTGCAAACCAAATTGCGGTTGATGGTCTGAATAGCCTCAAAAACCGACTTCTGGATGCGCGTTTCTTTGCTGCTCGGACCAATCAAAGCCCGCATTTTTACCACGTCGTTGAGCACTTTTTGCAGCGGCTTCTCGAGCCTTGGCCGCTCAACCAGGTTGGGCGAGAACCCGGCGGTGTAGATTTTACCGAGCGCCTGCACGAAGCTCGCCATCTGGATACGCCAGTGGATGAAGGCACGCTGCGGGTAAACGCTGGTGAACAGCATCGCCAGCAATGAGCCAAAAATGACGTCGCCGCTGCGCCAGAGCGCCACTTCCATATCCCCGGCTGGCGCACCGACCACAACCGACAGCGTGATGCCTATCAGCAGCGCCTGATACGGGCGTTTGCCCAATGCCAGATAGCCGCACAGGAACATCGCCAGCCCGCACCAGATAATCATCAGCGGCAGGGAATAAAGTTCCAGCTTCAGGGCTATCAGCCCCACGGCAGCGCCGAAAATGGTTCCGCCAATGCGCTGGAAAGCGCGCGGCACCACGTTGCCCCAGAACGAGATAGGCCCCATCACCACCACCAGCGTGATAAGCGGCCAGGTCCCTTCGGGGATTTGCAGCATGCGAACCAGAACGAAAGTCAGAACAAAGGCAAGCGCGATACGCACACCGTGCACGATGCGATAGTTACGGTAGATGCGGATCTCAAACGGGGTCAGTGATTTGTCGGGACGCACACCCGGCTCTCCGGAAACAAAAACGCGATTGTACTCGTTTTTCCAAAAACGAGATCATAAAGCCGCCGCCCGCAGGCCTTTTACGAGCGATATTTCACATTTCCTTGCTGAATATCAGAAATCAGGCGGCATAATGCCGCCTTATAGAACTTTAGCGCAGCCAGGGCGTTACCGTGACGCCCACCAGCAACCCTTCCGGACTGAGCAGGCGAGATACCGTTTGCCCCCACGGCTCAAGGCGGTTTTCAATCAACAGCTGATACCCCGCCTGCTTAAGCACCGCCGTTGCCTGCCCGACATCTTCAACTTCAAATTCCACCCAGCTTTGCGGCGTAACCTGGTCAGCAGGCCACAACGCGAGGCCAAAGCATGATTGAGCGGCCTGGGCGAGCGGCCAGAGGGCAAAGTGCTTCACCCCACCCAGCTCGCCGTGTTCCGTAGCCAGATAATCTTCATTGCCGTCCATCGCCTTTAGCGGCAACCCAAGCGCCTGCTGATAAAAAGCAGAGCTTGCCGCCACGTCTTGCGTTATCGGGCCATATCCGGCGACAAATAAAACCTTCAGCCCGGCAATCGCATCCACCATGGTCATTACCTCACTTAGACTTTAGCTACCGGGATATACATCTCTATTTCCCATACGCCGGAAGCAGAGCCGTCGCTAAGATAGATTTCGTAGCATGGCTTGCCGGTTAACCGATAACCGCCGTCGGCTTCGATCTGGTCGAAGAAGCGTTCCCAGGCCTGCTGGAATGCGTCGTTTTCAACGACGGCACGGCCGATGGCATAAGTATCCGCGGCAATTGAGGTGATAATTACGCCTTCACTGTTTTGCGGGAGGACGAAGTCATCCGCCACGCCCATTACCGTGTCTACGCGGAGTTTTTCTGCCGGGACAACGTCCGGGTCGTCATAATAAACGGCCAGCCAGTCGCCGTTCAGGCTGTGGGACTTCGCCCACAGAGCCAGTTGACCGAAGCCCTGCGGAACCGTTGTTTCCCACGGCCCAACCAGATGAAACCCGGCTACTTTGCGCGCCGGAACTTGCTGAACTTTGAACGTCATACTGCCTCCACGCTGATGAATAAATGCACTGTACATTTATACACTATATTTTTTGGGGCGAGCAAACAAGCTGCCAGTTTTGGGAGCAGCTTCGCAATCAGCTTAGGCCAAAAAACGGGCCGCGTGATTAGCGCAGCCCGTTAGCAGGAAGTCCGGTTCCGGTTAAAACTTGCGGCTGATGAAATCGCCCAGGCGAGAGAAAACGCCGCCTTTATCTATAGGGGTCAGGTTAACCAGCGGCCAGTGAGAAATAAGCTTGTCGCCATCATAGAGTTCAATTTCACCTACCGGCGCATTGGCGGCGAGCGGGGCTTCCATGTCCTGTTTATTCAGCACATATTTCGCCTTAATGTTCGGCAGCTCTGATTTTGGCAACGCCAGGAAAACATCCTGATCCGGGCCTACGCTGAAGTTTGCTTTATCGCCATACCAGATGTGCTCGCTGCCGATAGCTTTGCCTTTTTGCAGCACCTGCACGGTGTCGAAGTTATCCTGCCCCCAGTGCAGCAACTTACGCGCCTGCTCCTCACGCCCTTTTGAGCTTTCGCCGCCCATGATCACTGCTATCAGGCGGCGCTGGCCCAACACGCTGGAGGCGATGATGTTAAATCCGGCGCTTTCGGTATGGCCGGTTTTCAGCCCGTCGACGTTAAGGGATTTGTCCCACAGCAGGCCGTTGCGGTTTTGCTGGGTAATGCCGTTCCAGGTGAGGCTGCGCTCGCTGTACATATGGTAGAACTGAGGCTCACCGTGGATGATGGCGCGGGAGAGCACCGCCAGGTCGTAAGCCGAACTGTGCTGGCCGGGCGCATCAAGGCCGTGAACGGTTTCAAAATGGGTGTCATGCAGGCCAAGCTGCTCAACATAGTGGTTCATCATGGCAACAAACTGCTTCTGACCGCCGGCCACATAATCCGCCAGCGCCACGCAGGCGTCGTTGCCGGAGTCGATAATCAGCCCGCGGCTGAGGTCACGCACGGTCACTCTGTCGCCGGGTTTGATAAACATCAGCGATGAACCGTCAAATACCGGATTACCTTTCGCCCAGGCGTCTTTGCCCACGGTGACGATATCGTCCGGCGTGATGCGTTTGCTGTCGATAGCGCGGTCTACCACATAGCCGGTCATCAGCTTAGTGAGGCTCGCCGGGTTGCGCTGTACGTGTTCATTTCCCGCGGTTAAAACCTGCCCGGTGGTGTAATCCATCAATACCCATGCCCCGGCCTGAACCTGCGGCGGCTGTGGCTGATGGGCAAAAATATCATCAGCAAATGCGGTATTGACGGAAAGGGAGACAAAGCTCAGAGCGGCAAGCAGGCGGGTTTTCAACGGAATATCCTCAAAGACTTAATTTACAGCGGCTCGTTTTACGGGAGTTCTTGTTACTTTGCCTCTTTAAATTGCAAGAAAATATGACATTTCATATTTGGTAATAATAATGACTGATAATTGTACGGAATATATTCCTTCATTTATCGTACTGCGTTTATTCCTGGATTCTCGATTTGCGCAAGTTTGGGATTGTCGTCCCGGCGATTCATTTTTACTCTGGGCAAAGAAAATACACTTTGAAGGTAACCTTATGGTTGAGAGTAAACCCTGGTCTCCCGAGCTTGAAGGTCTGCGCGGCCTGGCGTCGCTTTGGGTGCTGTTAGGCCACATTTGCCTGCTGGTGCAGTGCAAAATTCCGTTGCTTTACGACCCGGGGATGGGCGTCGATTTGTTTATTTTGCTGTCAGGTTATTTGATGGCGAAGAATTATCAGGAACGGCGTGAGCGAGAGCCGTGGAATAAATTATCAACATTTCGTGTCTTCTGGCTGAGACGCTTCTTCCGCATCGCCCCGCTCTATTATTTATTGCTGCTGGTGGCGTTGCTATTTGGCGGCTGGTTTGGCGAAATGCGCGATATTATCGCCAGCGCCTGGCCTTCAACCGCCACCGCAAGCAGTCGCTATGCCGACCATTCATTTATCAATATTGTCAGTCATCTGTCGTTTATTTTTGGTTTTATCCCGGCCTACTCTTTCCGCACCGTTCTGCCGGACTGGAGCATCGGCCTGGAGATGCAATATTACCTGCTGTTCCCGTTTATTATGCTGCTGGTGATGCGCTACGGGTTCGCACTGAGCTCGGTGTTGCTGATGATCGTTTGCCTCGCCGCCCGCTGGCTGCTGCCGGGTTATTTCGAGGCTTTCCCGATGCCGTCGATGATCCTGATTAAGCTGCCGCTGTTTATTGCCGGAATGCTGATTTCCAGAGCTGTAATGCACAATAACCTGCGCTATTGTGCGCTGGCGCTGCTCGCCCCTGTCATTGCATGGCAGATGCATATTGCCGAAAATCATCTGCGGCTGGTGGCGGAGTGCGTGATGATAATCGGTATGATGGTGCTGCTTTGGCCACACGGGCAAGAAACGCGGCTGAGCCCCATCACCGCCCTGCCGCGTCGGCTATTAACCTGCCGGTTTAGCCTGTTTTTGGGCGATGTTTCTTACTCGGTTTATCTACTGCACTTGATGATAGTCATCCCGTTAATTGGCCTGCTGGTGCGCTACACGGCGTTTGCTCATCAACCCTCGCTGATACGCGCCCTGATTGTTGCCGCCATCACGCTGCCGCTGGTGTGGTTGATAGCCCTGGCGCTCTACCATAAGGTCGAAAAACGAGGGATTGCGTTAGGTAAGCGATTGATTGTCAGTACCGGGCTTCCCGCCGGACGTACGGCACCTTAAACGCGCTTTTCCTTCTGATGAGCAGACAGATGGTTTACCATTGGGTCAGATTACAACTAGCTCAATGGTAACCTCAGTGTCTGACTCTGCATCGCTTGCTACATTTCTGTTTCACGATTACGAGACCTTCGGCAAAAGCCCCTCCCTGGACAGGCCGGCGCAGTTTGCTGCCATTCGAACCGATGGCGAATTCAACGTTATTGGCGAGCCCGAAGTGTTTTACTGCAAGCCTGCGGATGACTACCTGCCCCAGCCGGAAGCCGTGATGATAACCGGGATAACGCCTCAGCAGGCGCTGGCCCGGGGCGATAACGAAGCGGCTTTTGCAAAACGCATTCACGCCATTTTTACCGTGCCGAAGACCTGCGTGGTGGGTTACAACAATGTGCGCTTCGACGATGAAGTTACCCGCAATATCTTTTACCGTAACTTCTACGATCCGTACGCCTGGAGCTGGCAAAACGATAACTCGCGCTGGGACCTGCTGGACGTGATGCGCGCCTGTTATGCCCTGCGCCCGGAAGGCATTGTCTGGCCGGAAAACGAAGACGGACTACCGAGCTTCCGTCTTGAGCATTTGACCAAAGCTAACGGAATTGAACACGCCAACGCCCACGACGCGATGTCCGATGTGTACGCAACTATTGCTATGGCTCAACTGGTGAAAACCCGTCAGCCGCGTCTGTTCGACTATCTCTACAGCCACCGCTCGAAGCAAAAACTACAAACGCTGATTGATATTCCGCAAATGAAGCCCCTGGTTCACGTTTCGGGCATGTTTGGCGCCGCACGCGGGAATACCAGTTGGATTGCGCCGCTGGCCTGGCATCCGGATAACCGCAATGCGGTGATTATGGTGGATTTGGCCGGGGATATTTCTCCGCTGCTGGAGCTGGACGCCGATACGCTGCGCGAGCGCCTGTATACGCCAAAAACGGCGCTGGGCAATACGGCAGCGGTGCCCATTAAGCTGGTACATCTGAATAAATGCCCGGTGCTTGCGGTAGCTAATACCCTGCGCCCGGAAGACGCCGAACGGCTTGGGATCAACCGCCAGCAGTGTCTCGATAATCTGAAGGTGCTGCGCGAACACCCTGAAGTGCGCGAGAAGGTGGTCGCCCTGTTTGCCGAGGCAGAGCCTTTTGTTCCTTCCGATAACGTGGACGCCCAGCTGTATAACGGCTTCTTCAGCGATGCAGACCGCGCTGCAATGCGCATTGTGCTGCAAACTGACCCGCAAAACCTTCCTGCGCTGGATATCACCTTCGCCGACAAGCGTATTGAGAAGCTGCTCTTCAACTACCGGGCGCGCAACTGGCCGGGCACGTTGAGCGAAGATGAGCAGAACCGCTGGCTACAGCATCGCCAGGAAGTACTTTCCCAGGAGGCTCTGCAGGCCTACGCCCAGGAGCTCGAGGCACTTTACAACCAACATGAAGGCGACAAAGAGAAGCTGGCGTTACTCAAAGCGCTGTTCGAATACGCTCAATATCTGGTGGGTTAATCTTTCCGGCAGGTAAAAAAAAGGCTCCCATCGACGGGAGCCTTTTTTATATTTGAATGCTATTACGCGATGTCTTCGTTGTACTGAGGCACCGGGTTACGGAAGCTGCGGGTGACGCAGGCAACGTAAATCAGGCCGATTGCGCCCCAAATCAGGCCGAGGATCATCGAGCTTTCTTCGAGGTTAATCCACAGTGCACCAACGGTCAGCGCGCCAATAGTTGGCAGAACCAGGTAGTTCAGGTGGTCCTTAAGGGACTTGTTGCGCTTTTCGCGGATCCAGAACTGAGAGATAACCGACAGGTTAACGAAGGTAAAGGCCACCAGCGCACCGAAGTTAATCAGCGCAGTTGCGGTTACCAGGTCAAAGTCGATAGCCATCAGCGCTACCGCGCCAACCAGCAGTACGTTAAACGCCGGGGTACGCCATTTCGGGTGAATATAGCCGAAGAAGCGGTTCGGGAACACGCCGTCACGGCCCATCACGTACATCAGGCGAGAAACGCCGGTGTGCGCCGCCATACCGGAAGCCAGCACGGTAATGGTGGAGAAGATAAGCGCGCCAACCTGGAAGGCTTTACCCGCAACGAACAGCATGATTTCAGGCTGAGATGCATCCGGATCTTTAAAGCGAGAGATATCCGGGAAGTACAGCTGCAGGAAATAGGTCGAGACGATGAAAATCATGCCGCCAATCAGGGCGGTCAGGAAGATAGCCCGCGGAATAACACGCTCGGCGTCCTTGGTCTCTTCAGACAGGTTGCTGATGCCGTCAAAGCCGGTGAATGAGAAGCAGAGAATAGTCGCCCCGGTAATCATCGGTGCAATGTGTGCGTTTTCAGACCAGAACGGTTTGCTACTTGTCAGCGTACCCGCGCCTTCACCGCCGGCAACACCGTAAACCACCATGCCCATAATGACCGCAATCAGCACGATTTGCAGCAGCACGATGACGCTGTTGAAGTTGGCAACGGTTTTGACGCTGCGCAGGTTAGAGACCGTCATAAAGCCGACCAGCACCACCACGAAGATCCACGAAGGGACGCCGGGTACCAGAGCTTCAAAATAGATTTTCGCCAGCAGAATGTTGATCATCGGCGCGAACAGATAGTCGAGCAGCGACGACCAGCCCACCATAAAACCGACCAGCGGGTTAATGGACTTCTGAGCGTAGGTATAAGCGGAACCCGCAGACGGGAAACGACGCACCAGCTTGCCATAGCTCAACGCGGTGAACAGAATCGCCACCAGAGCAAAGGCATAAGCCGTCGGCACATGGCCATCGGTCATCCCGGAAACAATACCGAAAGTATCAAACAAGGTCATCGGCTGCATGTAGGCAAGGCCCATCATAACTACCGGAACCAGCGTCAGGGTCTTATGCAGACCTGGGCGGGTGTTTGCACCTGCGGTGACGTTAAGCGACATGGTTGTTTCCCTCAATAGAGAAAGCCTGCGCAAAAGCAAAAATCTGCCCCATCTCAATTTCCTCGGCGACACGACTGTCGTTTTTTAAAAGCTAGTATCTATCCGGTACGAAGCCCGGCCTCTTGGTTTTTTTGGCAAATGCCGTTTGTCTGACTTAGTTGATTGCAAAAAAATAACCGACGTCTCTTAAACGTCGGTTAGTCTTCTATTTTTGCTGGCGCATATTTTGCACCATTAACGGGCACAATGACAAGATGTTAGAATCATCTTTGGCAATTTCTTTTTCACCGGCTCGCCGTCATAGACCTTAGTCCTTGTATTGGATTGTTGCCAGGTAAGAAAGTGCTATTTTTCCGGGCGGGCATAAACCTGCGCAATTTGCGCGTCGCAGACGATTTTCTCCCGCCACCATTCGCTGGCAAGTCCGGCGGTTTGCTCGTTCCAGCCTATCCAGACCGGCACAAAAGGCACCTGCCCGGCCACCTGCTTTTCCACCAGCGCCCCGCTGTCGATAAAACGCTGGGCCATATAGCGCGGCATGTAGCCGCAGCCGATGCCGCTGATTTGCAGTTCCAGCTTGATTTTGAAATCAAACACCGTGATGGCTTCCTGTTCTTCCAGCAGATGCATGGCACGGGCAGACTCTATTCTGGAAGTGTCCCCCACGACCACGGCGCGCGAACGCTTGATTAAGCGCCTTGTCAGCGGCTCCTCTGCTTTCGCCAGCGCATGGTGGGGGGCCACCACAAAGACTATTTCCAGCCTTCCCAGCAACGTAAAGCCAAAGCCGCTCAGGGAAGGCGGGTCGCTCATCGCGCCGACGATAATATCCGCCCGCCCTTCGGTTAGCGCCTCCCACGAACCGCCCAACACGTCGTTAATAAATTTAAGGCGCGTCACGCTGTAACTTTGATAGAAGGCTTCGATTAACGGGGTAAGCAGAGAGAACGGGAAAGCATTATCGACGCCGATAGTCAGCTCGTTTTCCCAGCCTTGTTGTAGCTTGATGGCCTGCTGCTCCAGCTCGCGCACCGAATGCAGGATCTCCCGCCCTTTTTCCAGCAGCAGCTCGCCGGTGCGGGTAAAACGCGACCGATGACCGCTGCGGTCAAGGATCTGGATATTGAGATCGCTTTCCAGCTTTTGCACGCTATAGCTCAGCGCAGACGGTGTTTTAAAGAGTTTTGCCGCCGCAGCAGCAAAACTCCCTTCTTTATCCAGCGCATCCAGAATGATCAGGACCTCAAGCAAAGGTTTCATACTCGCTCCCGGGTGCGCGGAGCCTGCCGCGCGGCTGTTATTGCATCGGCATAATCAGCGGATTGGGGTATTGATACTCGAAGCCTAGCTCATTACAGATGCGGCTGCCGTCAATCAACTTGCCGTGGCCGGTTTGCGCCTCGCTGCGGAACTGCGGAGCCTCCAGCCCAATTTGCCGCGCCATGTGCGAATAAAACTCGGCCCGCGTTGGGTGCGAAGGCGCGCAGAGGTTATAAACGTGCCCGCCCTTAGGCGCCTGCAACAGCAGCGTGATGGCGGCGATAACGTCTTCCAGGTGCACCAGGTTCACGCCGTGATGCCCGTTCGCCACATCTTTTTTCCCTGCCAGGAACCGGCCAGGATGGCGCTCCGGCCCGACCAATCCGGCAAGGCGCAGAATATCAACCGAAGTACCGGGCAGGCGATGCAGCCAGTCCTCCAGCTCTTTTAACACTCGCCCGCTGGCGGTAACCGGCCGAAGTGGCGCGGTTTCTTTAAGGTTGCCTTCACCCTCGCCGTATACGGAAGTGGAGCTGGTAAAGATGATGCGGGGCACCGAATGGGCCAGCGCGCTATCAACGATTTCCTGCACCGCCTGCAAATAGAAGTCATCGCCCTCGCCGCTGCGGCGAGCCGGCAGCGTTATCACCAGAGCATCAACGTTCAACAAGGCGTCCAGATCCTCGCTTTCGCAAACCAGCTCAGGCTGTAATTTCAGCTGATAGCTTTCGATGCCGCACATACGCGCCGCTTCTACGCCATCCAGCGTGGTTTTGCTTCCGCTGACCTGAAAACCGCGCGCTGCTAATGACAGCCCCAGCGGCATTCCCAACCACCCTAACCCGACTATTGCGACCCTTTTCATGCCTTGTCTCCTGACCTGACAGCATTATCTTCTGACGAGTGAATTTGACTCTCTATTAAGGCTACGCCACCGGCGCGTAACTGACAATTAACTCTCCCCAACAGAATATTAACCAGACGGGAAAAAACCCCTTGCACTCAACGCGTAATCTGGTTTACGTTAATTGGCACATAATGAATAGTCATTCATACGAGAATTTTATGACACGCGTTCCATTTAAAAACCACCATCATCACCATCACCCTGACTAGTCTTTCAGGCGATTGGTGCTGGGAGACGAAAAGATCTTCCAGTGGTGCGTGAACGCGAGATAAAGCCCCCGGAAGATTTCTTCCGGGGGCTTTTTTTTTGGGCGTCAGACAGGAATTAATAAGGGGTAACAACCGATGACCGACAACAACCGTTTACGCATAGCTATGCAGAAATCTGGCCGCCTTAGCGATGATTCACGCGAATTACTCGCCCGCTGCGGCATAAAAATCAACCTGCACACTCAGCGCCTGATTGCGCTGGCAGAAAACATGCCTATCGACATTCTGCGCGTACGCGATGACGACATCCCGGGTCTGGTGATGGACGGCGTTGTCGACCTCGGTATTATCGGTGAAAACGTACTTGAAGAAGAGCTGTTAACCCGCCGCGCCCAAGGTGACGACCCGCGCTATTTCACGCTGCGTCGCCTCGACTTCGGCGGCTGCCGCCTGTCTCTGGCAACCGCCGTGGACGAACCGTGGGACGGCCCGGCAAGCCTGAACAACAAACGCATTGCCACCTCTTACCCGCACCTGCTCAAGCGCTACCTCGACCAGAAGGGTGTGCAGTTTAAATCCTGCCTGCTTAACGGTTCGGTGGAAGTGGCTCCGCGTGCGGGCCTGGCCGACGCGATTTGCGACCTGGTTTCCACCGGCGCAACGCTCGAAGCCAACGGCCTGCGTGAAGTTGAAGTTATCTACCGCTCCAAAGCCTGCCTTATTCAGCGCGACGGCGAAATGCCGGAAGCCAAGCAGCAGCTCATCGACAAACTGCTGACCCGTATTCAGGGCGTGATTCAGGCCCGAGAGTCCAAATACATCATGCTGCATGCGCCAAGCTCCCGCCTGGACGAAGTTATCGCCCTGCTGCCGGGTGCCGAGCGTCCGACCATTCTGCCCCTGGCCGGTGACCAGCAGCGCGTAGCCATGCATATGGTGAGCAGCGAGACGCTGTTCTGGGAAACCATGGAGAAGCTGAAAGCGCTGGGCGCCAGTTCTATTCTGGTGCTGCCGATTGAGAAGATGATGGAGTGACCCGATGAGCAACTTCAACACGCTGATTAACTGGAACGAGTGCGATGAAAACGCCCGCAGTGCCCTGCTAATGCGCCCGGCAATTTCCGCCTCTGACAGCATTACCCGCACCGTTGCCGAAATTATCGACAACGTAAAAAGCAACGGCGACGTCGCGCTGCGTGAATACAGCGCAAAGTTTGATAAAACCGAAGTCCGGCAGCTCAAAGTGACTTCGCAGAAAATCGACGAGGCGGTAGCCCGCCTGGGCGTGGATATTAAAGAAGCGATGGCCGTTGCGGTTGCCAATATCGAAAAGTTTCATCTCGCCCAGCAGCTGGCTCCGGTTGATGTGGAAACCATGCCCGGCGTGCGCTGCCAGCAGGTTACCCGCCCGGTGGCTTCTGTGGGCCTGTATATTCCCGGCGGCTCTGCGCCGTTGTTCTCCACTGTACTGATGCTGGCAACGCCCGCCCGCATTGCCGGCTGCAAAAAAGTGGTGCTTTGCTCACCTCCGCCGATTGCCGACGAGATCCTCTATGCCGCGCAGCTGTGCGGCGTGCAGGAGGTGTTTCAGGTTGGCGGCGCACAGGCGATTGCCGCCCTGGCGCTGGGGACCGAAAGTATCCCGAAAGTGGACAAAATCTTTGGGCCTGGTAACGCCTTTGTTACCGAGGCGAAACGCCAGGTCAGCCAGCGTCTTGACGGCGCGGCAATCGACATGCCCGCCGGACCCTCAGAAGTGCTGGTCATCGCCGACAGCGGCGCAACGCCGGACTTCGTGGCCTCCGACCTGCTTTCTCAGGCGGAGCACGGCCCGGACTCGCAGGTCATTCTGCTGACGCCGGACGCCGCGATGGCCGAAGCCGTAGCCCAGGCCGTTGAGCGCCAGCTTGCCGCGCTGCCGCGTGCCGAAACGGCCCGTAAAGCGCTGGAAAGCAGCCGCCTGATTGTTGCCCGCGACCTTGCCCAGTGCATCGAAATCTCTAACCAGTACGGTCCGGAGCACCTGATTATCCAGACGCGTAATGCCCGTGGACTGGTAGACAGCATTACCAGCGCCGGGTCGGTGTTCCTGGGTGACTGGTCGCCGGAGTCCGCAGGCGACTACGCCTCCGGCACTAACCACGTGCTGCCGACTTACGGTTATACCTCCACCTGCTCTAGCCTCGGGCTGGCGGACTTCCAGAAGCGCATGACCGTGCAGGAGCTTTCCCCGCAGGGCTTCGCCTCGCTGGCAAAAACGATTGAAATCCTGGCCGCTGCCGAGCAGCTTACCGCCCACAAAAACGCCGTTACCTTACGCGTCGCCGCCCTGAAGGAGCAAGCATGAGCATCGAAGAGTTAGCCCGCGCCAACGTTCGCGCCCTGACCCCTTATCAGTCTGCCCGTCGCCTCGGCGGCAGCGGGGATGTGTGGCTGAACGCCAACGAATACCCGACGCCGGTTGAGTATGAGCTCAGCGCCAACACGCTGAACCGCTACCCGGAATGCCAGCCTAAGCAGGTTATTGCCAATTACGCCAGCTACGCAGGCCTCAAGCCTGAGCAGGTACTGGTCAGCCGCGGCGCGGACGAAGGCATAGAACTCTTGATCCGCGCATTTTGCGAGCCGGGCAAAGACGCGATTCTTTACTGCCCGCCGACCTACGGAATGTACACCGTCAGCGCCGAAACTATCGGCGTGGAGTGCCGCACGGTAGCCACTCTGGATAACTGGCAGCTGGATCTGCCCGCGATTGCCGAAAAGCTCGACGGCGTAAAAGTGGTTTATGTATGCAGCCCAAACAACCCAACTGGCCAGCTGATTAACCCGCAGGATTTACGCGTGCTGCTGGAAATGACGCGTGGCAAAGCGCTGGTTGTGGCCGACGAAGCCTATATCGAATTCTGCCCGCAGGCGACGCTGGCAGGCTGGCTTGAAGAGTACCCGAATCTGGTGATTTTGCGCACCTTGTCAAAAGCCTTCGCGCTGGCTGGCCTGCGCTGCGGCTTTACCCTGGCGAGTGAAGAGGTCATTAACCTGCTGCTGAAAGTCATTGCCCCTTACCCGCTCTCTACTCCGGTGGCCGACATTGCCGCACAGGCGCTTAGCCCTCAGGGTATAAACGCCATGCGTGAGCGTGTTGCTCAGGTGCTGCTTAACCGCCAGTTCCTGATTAGCGAGCTTAAAAATACGCCTTGCGTCGAGCAAGTTTTCGACAGCGAAACCAACTATGTTCTGGCGCGAATTACGGCTTCCAGCGCGGTCTTTAAATCACTGTGGGATCAGGGCATTATCTTACGTGACCAAAATAAACAACCGACTTTAAGCGGCTGCCTGCGCATCAGCATCGGCACACGCGAAGAGTGCCAGCGCGCTATCGACGCGCTGCGCCAGCAACCCGGCCTGCAGGCCACGGAGAGCAAATGAGCCAGAAAGTTCTTTTTATCGACCGCGACGGAACCCTGATTTCCGAGCCACCAAGCGACTATCAGGTCGATCGCATGGATAAGCTCGCTTTTGAACCGGCGGTTATCCCGGCTCTGCTGCAACTGCAAAAAGCAGGCTTCAGGCTGGTGATGATTACCAATCAGGATGGGCTCGGCACCGCCAGCTTCCCGCAGGTTGACTTCGACGGCCCGCACAACCTGATGATGCAGGTACTGACTTCTCAGGGCATCACCTTTGATGAAGTGCTGATTTGCCCGCACCTTCCGGCCGACAACTGCGACTGCCGCAAGCCTAAGCTGGCGCTGGTCACCGGTTATTTGCAGGAAGGCGTGCTGGATAAAGCCAACAGCTACGTGATTGGCGACCGCGCTACCGACATCGAACTGGCGGAAAATATGGGCATTCAGGGGCTGCGCTATAGCGGTGATACCCTGAACTGGCAGCAGATAGCCGAGAAGCTGACAAAACGCGACCGTTATGCGCACGTTGAGCGCAATACGAAAGAAACACAGATTGACGCGAAGGTCTGGCTGGATCGCGAAGGCGGCAGCAAGATTGCCACCGGCGTGGGCTTCTTCGACCACATGCTCGATCAGATCTGTACCCACGGCGGCTTCCGCATGGAGATCGCGGTGAAAGGCGACTTGTACATTGACGATCACCACACCGTGGAAGATACCGGCCTGGCGCTCGGTGAAGCGCTGAAACTGGCGCTCGGCGACAAGCGCGGTATCACCCGCTTTGGTTTTGTGCTGCCGATGGACGAATGCCTGGCACGCTGCGCGCTGGACATCTCTGGCCGCCCGCACCTCGAATATAAAGCCGAGTTCAACTATCAGCGCGTTGGCGACCTGAGCACCGAAATGGTCGAACACTTCTTCCGCTCGCTTTCTTACACTATGGGCGTAACGCTGCACCTGAAAACCAAAGGCAAGAACGATCACCACCGCGTAGAAAGCCTGTTCAAAGTCTTTGGCCGTACCCTGCGCCAGGCGATCCGCGTTGAAGGCGATACGCTCCCCTCCTCTAAAGGAGTGCTGTGATGAATGTGGTGATCCTCGATACCGGCTGCGCCAACCTTCATTCGGTAAAATCGGCTATTCAGCGCCACGGCTATGAGCCGCAGGTGAGCCGCGATCCGGATATTGTACTGCGCGCCGACAAACTTTTTTTACCCGGCGTGGGCACCGCGCAGGCGGCAATGGATCAAATTATCGAACGTGATTTGGTCGAGCTTATTAAAGCCTGTACCCAGCCTGTGCTGGGTATTTGCCTCGGCATGCAGCTGCTGGGCAGCCGCAGCGACGAAAGCAACGGCGTTGAGATGCTCGGCATCATCGACCAGCCGGTATTGCAGATGAAAGACTTCGGTCTTCCGCTTCCGCATATGGGCTGGAATCGCGTTTACCCGAAAGCGGGCGATCGCCTGTTCCGCGGCATTGAAGACGGGGCTTATTTTTACTTTGTTCACAGCTACGCGATGCCGGTCTGCGCAAACACCATCGCTCAGGCAAGCTACGGCGAGCCGTTCACCGCTGCGGTGCAAAAAGATAACTTCTGGGGCGTGCAGTTCCACCCGGAGCGTTCCGGCGCGGCCGGCGCTCAGTTGCTGAAAAACTTTCTGGAGATGTAAGCCATGATTATCCCCGCTCTTGATTTAATCGACGGCAAAGTGGTGCGTCTCCACCAGGGCGATTACGGCCAGCAGCGTGACTACGGCAGCGATCCTCTGCCTCGCTTACAGGATTACCAGGCCCAGGGCGCGCAAGTGCTGCACCTGGTTGACCTGACCGGTGCAAAAGATCCGGCCGCCCGCCAGATCCCACTGCTGCAAAAACTGCTGGCTGGCGTAAGCGTGCCGGTGCAGGTTGGCGGCGGCGTGCGTACCGGGCAAGATGTGGAAGCCCTGCTGGAAGCCGGTGCGGCTCGCGTAGTGGTTGGCTCAACGGCGGTAAAATCCCCGGAGCTGGTGCAGGGCTGGTTTAAACGCTTTGGCGCCGATGCGCTGGTGCTGGCCCTGGACGTGCGCATTGACGCCGCAGGCAACAAACAGGTGGCGGTCAGCGGCTGGCAGGAAACCTCCGGCACCACGCTTGAGCAGCTCGTCGAACAGTTTTTACCCTTCGGCCTGAAGCATGTCCTGTGTACGGATATTTCTCGCGACGGGACGCTTGCTGGCTCCAACGTGGAGCTTTATCAGGAAGTTTGCGCTCGTTTTCCGCAGGTGGCTTTCCAAGCTTCCGGCGGTATCGGCGGCATTGACGATATCGCAGCCTTGCGGGGTAGCGGCGTGAAGGGCGTGATTGTCGGGCGCGCGCTGCTGGAAGGTAAATTCAACGTAACGGAGGCCATTTCATGCTGGCAAAACGGATAATTCCCTGCCTGGACGTGCGTGACGGCCAGGTCGTAAAAGGCGTGCAGTTCCGCAACCACGAAATCATCGGAGATATCGTTCCGCTGGCTCAGCGCTACGCGCAGGAAGGTGCCGATGAGCTGGTGTTCTACGATATCACCGCTTCCAGCGATGGCCGCGTAGTAGATAAAAGCTGGGTCACTCGCGTGGCCGAAGTGATTGATATTCCGTTCTGCGTGGCGGGCGGGATCAAGTCCGTTGAAGACGCGGCGCAGATCCTCTCCTTCGGCGCAGATAAGATCTCCATCAACTCCCCTGCTCTGGCCGACCCGACGCTGATAACTCGTCTGGCAGAACGCTTTGGCGTGCAGTGTATTGTGGTGGGAATTGATACCTGGTTTGATGCCGAAACCGGCAAATACCACGTTAACCAGTATACCGGCGACGAAAGCCGCACTCGCGTCACTCAGTGGGAAACGCTGGACTGGGTGCAGGAAGTGCAAAAGCGCGGCGCGGGGGAAATTGTGTTGAATATGATGAACCAGGACGGCGTGCGTAATGGCTACGACCTGGAGCAATTAAGGAAAGTGCGTGAAGTGTGCCACGTCCCGCTGATAGCCTCCGGCGGCGCGGGAACGATGGAGCACTTCCATGAAGCGTTCCGCGATGCGGATGTTGACGGCGCCCTGGCGGCTTCCGTGTTCCATAAGCAAATTATCAATATTGGTGAACTGAAGGCTTTCCTGGTTCAGCAAGGCGTGGAGATTCGAGTGTGTTAACAGAACAACAGCTTGCCCAGCTGGACTGGGAAAAAACCGATGGCCTGATGCCGGTTATCGTTCAGCATGCGGTGTCCGGCGAAGTGCTGATGCTGGGCTATATGAATCAGGATGCGCTGGCAAAAACGCTCGATACCGGCAAAGTGACTTTCTTCTCGCGCACCAAACAGCGCCTGTGGACCAAGGGAGAAACCTCTGGCCACTTCCTGAACGTGGTGCGTATTGCCCCGGACTGCGATAACGATACGCTGCTGGTGCTGGTGAACCCAATCGGCCCAACCTGCCACCTTGGCACCTCAAGCTGCTTTGGCGAAGCCCATCACGACTGGCACTTCCTGTTTGAGCTCGAACAGCTGCTGGCCTCACGTAAAACCGCGGACCCGGCAAGTTCTTACACCGCGAAGCTGTACGCCAGCGGCACCAAGCGTATTGCTCAAAAAGTGGGGGAAGAAGGCGTGGAAACCGCACTGGCAGCCACCGTGAACGACCGCCACGAACTGACCAATGAAGCCTCCGACCTGATGTATCACCTGCTGGTACTGCTCCAGGATCAGGATTTGGACTTGAGCACCGTGATTGAGAATTTACGCGCCCGGCATAAATAACGGCTCGCTGTAGACGTAAAAAAGGCCGCTGATGCGGCCTTTTGTTTAGTGTTTTTTAGCGATTAATCTAACCATTCGGTGTGGAACACACCTTCTTTATCGGTACGCTTATAAGTGTGCGCCCCAAAGTAGTCACGCTGTGCCTGAATCAGGTTAGCTGGCAGAACTGCTGCGCGGTAGCTGTCGTAGTATGCAATAGCAGCCGAGAAGGTTGGCGTTGGGATACCATTCTGTACAGCATAGGAAATCACGTCACGCAGAGCCTGCTGGTAATCGTCGGCAATCTTCTTGAAGTAAGGCGCCAGCAGCAGGTTTGCAATAGCCGGGTTCTCTTCATAGGCGTCAGTAATTTTCTGCAGGAACTGCGCACGAATAATGCAGCCCGCACGGAAAATCTTAGCGATCTCACCGTAATTCAGATCCCAGTTATTCTCTTCAGACGCGGCACGCAGCTGAGAGAAGCCCTGAGCGTAAGAAACGATTTTACCCAGGTACAGAGCACGGCGAACTTTCTCGCTAAACTCGGCTTTATCACCGGAGAATGACTTAGCCTGTGGGCCACTCAACACTTTAGATGCCGCAACACGCTGCTCTTTCAGGGAAGAGATATAACGAGCAAATACGGATTCGGTAATCAGAGACAGCGGCTCACCGAGATCCAGAGAGCTCTGGCTGGTCCACTTACCGGTACCTTTGTTGGCAGCTTCGTCCAGAATCACATCAACCAGATATTTCCCTTCTTCATCTTTCTTGGTGAAGATGTCTTTGGTGATGTCGATCAGATAGCTGCTCAGCTCGCCTTTGTTCCACTCAGTAAAGGTTTCGGCCAGCTCTTCGTTAGACAGGTTCAGACCGTGTTTCAGCAGAGAATACGCCTCAGCAATCAGCTGCATGTCACCGTATTCGATGCCGTTATGCACCATCTTCACGTAGTGACCTGCGCCATCAGGACCGATATAGGTCACACATGGCTCACCGTCTTCTGCAACAGCAGCAATTTTAGTCAGGATAGGGGCAACCAGCTCGTAAGCGTCTTTCTGGCCGCCAGGCATGATGGATGGCCCTTTCAGCGCGCCTTCTTCACCGCCGGAAACACCGGTACCGATAAAGTTGAAGCCTTCGGCAGACAAATCACGATTACGACGGATGGTGTCGTGGTAGAAGGTGTTCCCGCCATCAATAATGATATCGCCTTTATCAAGGAACGGTTTCAGGGAGTCGATGGCAGCATCAGTGCCAGCGCCCGCTTGCACCATCAACAGGATACGACGCGGCGTTTCAAGGGACTCAACAAACTCTTTTACGGTGTAATAAGGAACCAGCTTCTTGCCAGGATTCTCTGCGACGACTTCTTCAGTCTTCTCACGGGAGCGGTTGAATACGGAAACGGTATAGCCACGGCTTTCGATGTTCAGCGCCAGGTTGCGCCCCATCACGGCCATACCAACAACGCCGATCTGCTGTTTGGACATTACATACTCCTGTCAGGTGTGGACTCTGTCGTTTAGACAGACTTAATTGCGAAATTATATATTATGATAAGAGTAAGTGGTACACAGAATCGGATATTCAGACAATAAACAGCACACTTGATCAATGTTCAATCAAGCCAGAGACGTACAAGTCATTAAAAAAAATTAAATCTCAAAACTAAAAAGCCTCATAAATAGTTACAGTTTTCTTAATAACTAGCTCAGAAGAATATTTTTCCTCGATTAGCCTACGAGCGTTAACACCCATAAACTCACGAACATGTTGATTATTAATTAAATTAGAAAGTTTCACAGCAAACTCTTCTATATTGTTTTTTGGGACCAGATAACCATTATATCCATCAATGATTAAACTTCCGCAACCACCAGAATCGAAACTTATTACAGAACGACCAATGGCACCTGCTTCAAGTAAAATCCTGGGAATACCTTCCGAGTATACAGATGGCAGAGCAACGATATTAACCCCTTCAATAATTTCTCTAATATCATTTCGCTTACCCAACCACTCAATATCGCCAGAGTTGTGCCAACTTTCTATTTGGGAAATACTAATTGCATCGCGGTCATTGTCCACGATAATGCCTGCTACTAATAGATCAAAAGTAACGCCTTTTTGCTGCAAGATTTGCTTTGCCTTAATTAAAGTACCCAGTCCTTTGCTCCAAAGCATTCGGCTTGCAAAAAGAACTTTCACCTTATAAAGGCGAGGCTCATTTTTATAAGAAAAATAATCTGTATTGATACCCGCACCATCTATAACATCGGTTTTGCTTTTTGGTATTTTCATTAATGACATAATTTTTTCTTGATCCTGCTTATGCTCAAAAAGCACCCTGCAGTTTGTACTCAAGAAAAAGTACCGATACATAACTTTTATAAAACACTTCATCATTCGATAGAATAGGTTACTACTCTCGAATACTCGACCAAGACCAACAAAGCTATAAACAAGTTTCTTATTTTTCATTTTAACCCAAATACAGCTCATAATTCCTGGTTTAATTGTTATAGAATGAACAATATCTGGATTAATTTTATTTAACTGTTTAAAACAGTAGAAGACATTAAATATAAAAAGGAATGGATTTAAACTATGCTCTTCGGTTTTACTATCTACACATTTAAAACCTAGCCTGGTGAGCTTCTCGTAAATATTATTATCCGAAAAATTAGCTAATACATAAACATCATAACCAGCATCAATTACTGCCATGGCACGCTCTAGCCAGTGTAATTCAAAATACCATGCTGAGTTAACGAAATAACATATTTTTGTCTTCATACTTAGAAAAAAGCATCTCCTTTCACTGCTAAATGAAATTTTCAATCTATATTAGATGCCACAAGATTAATCATCCCTGATTTAACCTTGAGGAAAGGATTTTTGATAATCACCAACAGACTAACATATACTCATAAATTAAATCACGTTCAGGTTGAAGATGCACAAATTTGAATTTATACCCTAGATTCAAATCCTCAACAAACTTTTTACATTCAAATATTTGCTCTGGTTGAAGCCATAGATGATAAACTGAAATCAATAAAACCGGTTTATTGCTTCTGATTGTGTTCTCTGCACCTTTCAGTGCTTTAAGCTCATAGCCTTCAATATCAAACTTAATGAGTCCGACATTTTCTTCTAACAACATTCCATCTATAGTCACTGATTCAACATTGAAATCAGCAGATTCACTTTCAACGACACAAGATCCAACACCATCGTCACCGACTTTAACCATCGCCAGATGACCAGCAACGTCACTAACAGCAACATTTAATGGTTCGATGACATCAGCAAGATGTTGTTTATTGCGTTCAATATTACGCAACATGCAATTGTAGTTATCCAGGATTGGCTCTAGTGCCAGAATGCGCTTGAAGCCGAAATTCGCGAACATGATTGCCGTGTCACCAACCCATGCACCACAATCTATAGCAATAGTGTCTTTAAAGTTTTCGGTCAACCGATTTGGCAAATACTTCAGCCCTGAATTAAAATAGTTAGTTGCAAGAGTGATAGGCAACTCGGAGAGATCAAGATGTCCATAGTTAGCCCTTTCCTTTTCTAAAATAGAATTAATATTAGCTAAAATGATTCTGTCTTCATCTGTGAATAAGCTTAAAGACAATGGAATCGATAACTCCATCCCTGTATGCTCAAAAAAAGGCAAGCATTCATAAAAGCCGAAAAGTTTCTTTTCATTTAACAAACTAAATTCATCAAGCCCTACTCTAAACTCATCCCTAAGTTTAGCTATGCGGGATTCATTGGCACGAAGATAATAATAAAACTGATTCGTTGGAGCTACTTTCATCTGAAAAGCAACAGAATTGAGTGGCAATTCATCAAACTTCTTCGAAAAGTTTTGAGCTAAGTCTAAATGATGAGAATTAGTACTTGCAGAAAGTGAGTCCATTTTTTCAGAAACAGAATCAATTCTTGTAAAAACATCACTAAATTTTTCAGATACATCTTTGGTCAACAGGCTTGCATTCAAATCAATTTTTGTATTGATCGTATTAACAATAGGTTCAATAACTAACTTGTGGGCCAAACCTCTTAGTCTGGAAACAATCGCTCGTCTAAACTTATTAGTTGTTTGTATTGGTTTTATTGCTTTCTTGCTCATTAACTCATTATAGAGAGGTAAAACGTATTTATGATAATAGTCATTCGTATCCGGTGAAAAACCTATATCTGCTTTTTCAGGAGAAAATCCTTCAATCTTTCCTTGCTCAAAAACGGCAACCGCAGCTTCCTGATAAGCCTTTAACCCATCCCCCTTCAATCTGGATGCATGGAACACCAAATCAAACATATGATGTAAATAGAAATGATTCAGATAGTTATCTAATAAACCAGACTTAATTAAATGGCTCTTGATGATGTTGTAATTATTAAAGGATATAAGTGCTTTATCTGCACTGGCACTGGATGATCCTGCATTCATGACCCGATAATTATAAACAGGGACATTGAGCAAAGTAATTTTATCAATTATTGTATAAGTGATGAATTTAAATGGCATATCCTGGTACGAAGCACCGGGACTCTCATAGAATCGAATAGCATTGTCTTCAAGAAAATCACGCTTATATAATCCCGTCCAAATTGAGGACTCTAATAGAAACAATTCTACGGAGGTCTCTGGGATAATTTCCGCGATATTATTAGCATCAAAATCACAAAGATGAGCTAAAGACTGAGTATTTATTATAACTTCATTACTGATTCTATTGAAAGTTGCCTTTACTACTGGGTTTGGTCTTTTACTGAAAGCATCCAGTAAACATTCAAGCATATTAAGTTGAACCCAATCGTCAGTTTCAACAATTGCTACAAAATCCCCTGATGCAACATCTAATCCTGAGTTTATCGCTGCACCATACCCCGCATTTTTCTTATGTATAGCAATTATGCGACTATCACTAGCGGCATACCGGTCAATAATTTGAGGACAAGAATCAGGACTTCCGTCATTAACAATAATGATTTCAGTATTTTTATGAGTCTGTGAAATAACACTGTCGAGGCACTGCTCGAGGTATTCTTCACCGCCATAAACAGGTAATATTACAGAGATTTTATATTCTTCATTATTCATATTCTTTAGTAACCTGTTGTATAGTGGATTTAAAACTATAACGTTGATTAAACTTGGTAAAAATCTCTCGGCTTTCTTGTGCCATACCGTGGAGATCATCCTTTTTCAGAGTAGCAATGAATGCAGAACATTCTTCGGCCGAATTTAGTTGATGGTATATCTTATCAGAATCAATACCTTCCATTGCAGCCCGGGTCGATACGAGTGGAACACCATATGAAAGTGCTTCAAGGCATTTTACCTTCATCCCTGACAGCAATTCATCTGGATTAATAATTACATCACAAGAGCTATAGAACTCCTCCAGACTGTCACAGAAACCCAAGATATTTACAAATTTCGGGTGTTCCTGCCCAGCCAAAGCACCACATATAGTTCCAGCAATATCGAGCCTAACATAGTGTTTATAATTTTTAAGACTCTCTATGAAATTATTAATTGCTACTACATTTGGGTAATGTCCTGATGCCATAAATCCAACCACAAGCTTTTTATCTTGCATTGGAGTGTATGCTAAGAAATTAACATCAAATATAGGGGGCTGAACAATAACCTTTGATCTAACGCTCTCTCTGAAATAATCACCTTCAGCTTCTTGAATGGCAAATATATAATCAGCTCGAGACAACCCTTTAGTTTCTTCATCTTTTGAAGTAGAAAAATAAAATTTATCCTGTGTGATTCCAACTTTCATCATCCTGGTGTTTCTTTTAGCAAACACATCATGAGTATCAATTATGGTTATTGTCTCAGGACTAACATACTCACATAACTTTGAAAGGAACACATAATTAATAATAGCCAGTTCGAAACGATTCATCGCTGCAAGGGCAGCGACAAACTGACATACTTCATCATCCATCCAGTCATCAATTTTATTACCGTCAGGTATTACCTGTTGGTTTATATCATACCTTAACTTCCCAAATGCACTGTTCTTGTTCTTTATATTATAGACATAATCCCAATCAGTATTTATTGAATCCCATGGAGAGTTATTAAAAACCAGTACATGTATCGTAAATCCTAGAGATTTTAATGTGGCAATTTTTGTGTCTATATTTTTCCCTACAGCATCATTTCCATAAAATGGCATGATAATAAGTGCATTTTTATCTGATAGCGATTTTTTAATTTTAGGAAAGACAGTAGTATCAGGTATATGGTGTTGCACATCTAACTGTAATGCCCGGATGAGCAATCTTCTAGGATAATAACTATTAACCAAACATGAAAAAATCTTCCATGATTTCTGTCCCACTTTAGTATATCTGAATTTTAAAATTATTTTTTTAACTCTATCTGCTAGTATTTTTTTCATAATGGAATAGACAATAAATCAGGATAAATTTGATAGTTTTCATAGCCCGACGCGGGGATTCTATGCCCAGTTTCAACCAAATATGCCTTTGACAATCCAAATGCCTTCCCTGCCTCGAGATCGCTAATCTTATCACCGACAATGAATGATTGTTCCAAGTCGATAGAATATTTCTGGGCAGCTAATTCAAGCATTCCCGGTTTTGGTTTACGACAACGACAATCGAAACTATATTCCGGAGTAATGCCCTCAGGATGATGAGGGCAAAAGTAAACATCTAAGATCTCAATGCCAAAAGATAGTAATTTTTCTGTATACCAATTTGTTAGTTCAATATACTCATCAATAGTGTATAACCCTTTAGCGATACCCGCCTGGTTAGTCACAATGATGATTTTATACCCATGAGCAATAATCCTTCTCAGCCCAGATATACAGTTGGGAGTGAATTCAAAGTCTTCTATTTTATGTAGATAATTTACTTCCTTATTAATTACACCATCTCGATCAAGGAAAGCGACCTTCATTTGAATTTCTCACACGCAGCATAATAATCTTCTGGTATGCCAATATCAATAAAATAGGTAGAACTCACGTAAGCCTTAAATAAGCCATCAAATTTTGATAAAAACTCAGACTCAAAGGAAAACTTAGTAAGAGGAAATTCACTGATAATTTCTTTAGATATAATATAAATACCACTATTAATTATCCCTTTCCCTTGTCGTCCTTTCTCTATCATGGCTTTCACATTGCAATTTTCATCAATATCCAGGCTTCCATACCTTGATACATCACTGATCTCTACTCCTGAAATTAGTAAATCAGTCCCTTTTGAAGCCTCTATAAAATTATTGTAATTGAGTTCACAATAAGTATCTCCATTAAGAACGATTAGCTTATCAGTAGTAACCTTTGAACTCGCATATTTGATAGCACCTCCTGTACCAAATGGCTCACTTTCAATAACAAAGTCAACCTCACAGCTGACAGGGTTGTCATGAACAACCCTGTCGATGATATAGTCAGCTTTGTAGGATAACGATAAAATTATTTTCTGTACCCCTTGCTCTTCAAGGTACTTCATCAGTCGATAAAGAAAGGGCTTACCAGAAATATCTACCATTGGTTTAGGAATGTCACCACTAACACTCTTCAGACGAGTTCCTAAACCTCCTGCCAAAATAACTACATCATACATAATCAGTTTTCTTCTGGTTTAAATATTGCTTTTTCAACAATTGCACAAATCATATGACCGATGCAAATATGGCACTCTTGAATATAAGGTGTTATTTTTGAAGGAACATTAATCGGATAATCAACGATATCTTTTAGCATTCCCGCAGAACCACAGAGTGCGACACTGATAACACCCAGTTCTTTTGTTATATTCATGGCTTTAATTATATTGCCGGAATTACCAGAGGTGCTAATACCAATGAAAACATCACCAGGCTTACTTTGAGCCTGAAGTTGTCTCTCGAATAGCTTATCAAAACCATAGTCATTACCTATGGCAGTCAGCATTGAAGTGTCCGTGGTTAATGCGATTGCAGGCAGCCCAGGACGATCGAAGAAGAAGCGGCTAACAAATTCCGCAGCAATATGCTGAGAATCAGCTGCACTACCACCGTTGCCAGCAAGAATGACCTTATTACCATTTTTGTAGGCATTGATAATTATATCCGCCACTAATGAAATCTGCTTAAGAACATCTTCTGAATTCTGAAGAAGTTTCTTTACCGATATACTTTCATCAAGATAATCTTTAATATATTTTAAATTGTCCATGAGTATGCTCCATCTTCAACAAATTGGAATTTATAAACTTCACCACCGAATTCTTTTAATCTCTTCTCAATCAAGTGTTTTTTCTCTGGCTCAACAAAAAGCATCATAAAACCACCACCGCCGGCTCCAGACACTTTCATTGATTTAACACCTATACTGAGAACTTCTTTTTCTATCCTATCGATCATAGGATTTGTAATTGATGCGGAAGTTTTTTTCTTACTTTCCCATGCTTCCAGGAATGTTAAGGCCATTGCATCAATATCGGATTTTAGAAGATGTTCTTTAATATGATAGGCAGATTCTTTAACTTTATGCATCGCCATCAATTTAGATTCTTTATCACTTTCTAAAGACTTAATTTGATCATCAATGATCTTGGCTGAATCTCTTGATGCACCGGTAAAATAAAGAATAAGAGAAGACTCTAATTCATTAATTATATAGCGGCGAATTCTAAGTGGGTTTACAACAACTCGGTTGCCTTCATAAAACTCCATGAAATTAAAGCCGCCAAAAGTTGCTGCATATTGATCTTGCTTTCCTCCTGAGAGGCCACAATCTACACGTTCTATTTTATAGGCTAGCTGTGCCAGATCGTACTCGCCTAGAGGGAGTGAGTACATTTGACGAAGACCTTCGACCATTGATACAACAACTGTCGAAGATGAGCCTAAACCGCTTCCTGCTGGAGCATCAGAATGAGTTATAATCCGTAACGGCCTTAATTCACCGTTGAAAAAATCGTTCATAACTCTAAGATATACAGCTCTATGTAATTTTAGCTTACCTTCTAGTGTTATTCCATCAGAGAGATCGATCGTTTCCTTTATTCCAAGATCGGTCGCTTCAAAAATAACTTTGTTGTATTCAACCTCGTCATCAATATAGGCGTAAGCGTACATATTAATTGTTGCGTTAAGTACACAGCCACCAAATTTATCACTGTAAGGTGACACATCAGTGCCCCCTCCTGCTATACCTAGACGAAGCGGAGCTTTACTTCTAATTTTCATGAGATGCAAATCCTTTTAGCGATTCAGCGGAATACGTCCTGATGAAATCTCATTTCTCCAATGTTGGAGTAAATCACGGAACATATCTGTAGCTTTAATTTCTGGTTTCCAGTTAATAAACGTTTTAATTTTTGCATTATCAAACATCTGATAATCAGCATCAATTGGACGTAAGCGATCGGTGTCAGTTACAACCTCTATGTCATCTCGCGTACTAAAACTGAGTAAAAGATCTATTACTTCAGGTAGTTTAAATGCCTCTTCACCCGCAATATTAAATGCTTCACCGCAAGGAACATTCCCCTTTTCGCTTTCAAGCGCCAAAAGATAGTATGCCCTGACGGCATCCCTGGCATCCTGGAAAGTACGTACACTAGCCAAGTTTCCAACCTTCAATTTAGGCTCTTGATGGCCAGCTTCGATCAAAGCAATTTGTTTTGCTACGGTGCTCTCGAAAAAGACATCACTACGGCGCGGGCCTGTATGGGTACCCATGCGTGTTACAAATGTGCGAATACCATATGCTTCTCCGTAAAATTGACCCAAGTAGTCTGTACCAATTTTACTAATACTATAAGGACTTGCACCATGGAACTGTGTGTCTTCATTTAAGGTTTCACCAACCTTCGCCCTTCCGTAAACTTCACTGGAAGAACATACATGTACTACAGGATTGTAACCATCTTGCTGTTTGATTTTCTTAACACATTCCAATAAATTCGCTGTACCGATGATATTGGTTTGAAGTGTTTCGATTGGAATATCGAAAGAAGTCCTGGGGAAGGATTGTGCAGCAAGATGGAAAATGTATTTAGGTCTTTTTGATTCAATCAAGTTAAACAAAGATGTGTAGTCATTCAAATCAGCATAATTAATGAATACTCTATCTTTATTATTGATACGATTGGTCAAATGATAGATATTATCCATCGGTTCTTGCCAACGCATCATACCAATAACGGTGTCCTCAGTATTAGCCAATATATAATCAGCTAACTGTGAGCCCACTTGTCCAGTAAATCCTGTAATCAATACATTACTCATACTAACTTACCCCTTAATTACTTTTAAATATGACTCACATTCTCTCTCAAGAATAGATTCCAGATATATACTTTTCGTATTTATTTGCTTAGGTCTCCCTAACCAAAATACATCTGGTGCATCAGTAAACTGATACTTAAGATTTGTGTATTTTTCTTTATGCAAAGCCAAAACTATTTTCTGCCTACTGATAAGTTCTGGCCCGGAGAAATTGACAACTCGAGTATCAATAATATCCCAGTTTAATATTATGTTTCTTATACCTAAAAGAACATCATTGATTGATATGACATTTCTTTCAAACCCATCAAACACATCTAATTCTTTATTTTCATCACTATAGGATTTAACCATCTCGGAAAACTTGTCGCCCTTTCCTAAAATATAGGAAAATCTAATAGTAAAGAAATTTTTATTTCCCGAAAACGTATCTTCCACTTCGGATTTCATGTTGCCATATTTTCCAAATGGCTTTTTCTCTGACAGCTCATCGCATATTATTTTGGCATCACCAAAGACAACATCACTTGATGAGAATATTATCTTTGCTTTTTTCTCCAGGAGCGCTGAAATCAGCTTAATGCTATTTTTAACATTTATATTATAGGCTCGCTGGTAGTTCTTTTCACATTCATCTGGAGCAGATATAGCAGACAGGAAAACAACAGTATCATCACTAGTTACTTCATTTAAAAGTGAATTATTATCGGTATCCTCTAGATCAAAAAAAACATCTGAGTTTTTCCTGCCAGCTGTCACAATTTTAAAATCATCACATAAAAAAGATTTAAGATGATTTCCAACATAGCCTGAAGAACCTAAAATGAATATTCTTTTCATATTTTCCTGCCTATTCAAAAAAAATAAAACCCTATCAGCTACAGTGCTAAATTCTTTAGTACGATAAAAATCTAAAAACCAATAGATAGAGTAATTGTATTTTCAGAACCATTAGAGTCGGTGATATTAATATCATAACTTTCATCATGATTTAATCGCAGCCAAAAACTGTTATCCTTTACCTTTACTTTTTGGCTATGCTCATTTTGTGACTTAATGATAACCTCTTCAATATCGTTCTTGCTATTTGTTTCAATAGTAAAGTTAACGTCTGAGTAGAATTCGGCTGGATTAATATCACCAACTTTGAAATTTATAACTTCAGCATTTTTATATTCAATCAACCGTAGACCATAGCTAGTCAATTTCATGGTTAGATTGTATTTGTTATAGACGCTATCACTAGGACCTTCATCTAAAACAACACCATTCTCAATGCAAACTAGCCTATCCGAAAGTTGTTTTAACTGCAGCTCATCATGGGAAACAATAACTACGGTAGTATCAGACTTTATTTTTTCTCTAATACTTTTTTGTGCTTTTTCAGCAAACGTAACATCACCAACTCCCAGAACCTCATCGATAAGTAACACTTCTGGCGTAGTATACATCGCGATTGAAAAACCTAGACGTGCCAGCATACCAGATGAATAATTTTTTATTGGTTTTTCAAAAAAATCATTTAATTCTGAGTAAATTTTAATTTCTTCAATAATTGTCTTTATATATGACAAACGATGACCCAATACCATGCCACTGAAAATTGTATTCTGCCTACCTGACAAATTTGGGTCAAAGCCAGCCTGAAGAGCCATTAATGAAATGCTACTAGAATGAATTGAAATTTCGCCTGCATCGGGCTTTATTATCCCGGCAAGTACACGTAACAATGTAGATTTACCGGCACCATTTCTACCTATGATTCCTAGAGTTTCACCTCGATATATATCAAAAGTAATATTTTTAAGTGCAGTATACTCATCATATGTGAATAAACTTTTCTTTTCTCTATAAGTAACTTCTACATTTTTCAACTCAATAACTTTTTCACGTTTCATTTCTGAACAACTCTCGGAAAGATGAATTCTAGTTTTTTGAATGCATAGAGAGATATAGATATCAAAATTAAAGATACAATAACCACATATGCCAATAATTTTATATTAGGTGCATTGTGGTACATTAGAACTTCGCGATAAGAACTTAATATCACAGCCATTGGGTTCATAAAGAATACCTTAGACTCCATTGCCGGAATAGTTTTATAATTAAAGAATATTCCAGAACAGAACATCATAATTTGTAATCCGGTTTCGATTACAAATGAAAAGTCTCGTACAAACGGAACTATAACTGATACGACTAAGGAAAAAGCTATTATAAGAAGGAGCTGGACAAGAATTACAGGGATAATCCAGAGCATGCCCAAATCATAGTTATAACCATATAAAACTAAAAATATAAATAAAAGAATAAAAACAAGTAATTGCTTAATGGCATCTTGTAATATAAACGTCAGTGGGAAAAATATTTTTGGCATATGAACCTGATTCATCAGGTATTTTCCCTGAATGATGCTTCCCTGAGCATGGCTAACGCTTCGGCCAAACCATATCCATGGTATTAATCCTGTTAGCAAAAATGGTACGTAATCATGTCCTCCCTGCTTTAATAAAAATGAAAAGACTAAATAATAAATGGCCATTTGAAGGACAGGTTCAATGATCCACCACGCATAGCTCAAATAGTTTATCGATGCTTCCGATTTAAGGTTAAGCTTTGCCTTAACCCAAACTAATTCAATTGTTCTTAAAGAAATGAGACTCATATTATCTTTTTCTCAAAACCGATTTTATGAAAACCATCAAGTTGAATTTTTTAACGCATTTTAGAAAATGAAAGCAATGAATAAAGAGTGGATATATACGTAAAGTATCCCCAACCTCTTTGCTAAATTTTATGCTATTGGACAACAAATACGATAGCCTAAAAGTATCATACTCTCTGGTACCGCCTTCAATATCATGAATCACAACCATATCATCGTAATAAAAACCAAGCCCGCCATGATATTTTGTTAATCGATAACTAAAAGTCAAGTCATCATAATAAATAAAGTAATCGACTGGAATTAATTCGGATTTATTCATTCTTGTACTATTTAAAATAGTCAACCCGATAAAACTAGCGGCCTCTACAGGCTCATTATTGTCACCAAAAGTACGTCGTCTCATTAAATAGCGATACATTTTAGCTATTGTATTCGGAATGATCGTCATAGGTCGGTTCATTGTTAACCTTACCCCATTCTTATTGATCACTCTTGGCGTGATGAATGCATATTTTTGCTCACAGAGCGCTATATTTTTTTTTAACTCATCAAGAAAATCTTGCTCAAAACATGCATCATCATCTAAGAATGTAGTTACCGAGGCCTCATATTTATTCTCAACATATTTCAGTCCCGTATAGAATCCATGTGATGCGCCCTTATTCTCATTAAGTTGTATAATAGTAACTCGGTTATCTTTTTGAGACATATCATTTAATATGTCTCTGGTTTCTTGACGTGAATTATTATCTACAATGACAAGCTCATCAAATGATGTAGTAAGAAGATTACTAATCGACTCTTTTAATTTGGTATCTCTGTTGTACGACACCATTACAACGGTATATATCATTTTATATTATTCTTAATATATACCTGAGCACATTCAATTGCTTCCTTTATACATACATCCATGTCTAAATAGCGGTAAGTTGCCAGTCGCCCAATAAAAGTAATGTTTTTTTCCTGCTTAGATTTAGCTTCGTATTGATTCCAGATATCATTCCCGGACACTAATCTAACTGGATAGTATGGAATATCATCTTTGGTGCACTTACTGCTATATTCTTTATATAATACACTCCCCGTATGCTCTTCCCACGGCGAAAAGTATTTGTGCTCGGTAATGCGTGTGAATGGTACGTCTTCATCGCAATATGACATTACGACGCACCCTTGATAATCATCTTCGCTATAGAACTTCTCAAACTTCAAAGTCCGATACTCTAGCATGCCAAACTTATAATCATAAAAATGGTCTATTGCACCAGAGAAGAATACATGATCATAATTTTCAGCGTTAATTAAATGTTCGATATCATCCCTATTGACCTTGGTTCCTAATTCGAATTCAATGTTTGGATGGTCCAACAAATTTTCAAATAATGGTGTATATCCATCTCTCGGTATACCCTGGAATTTGTGGAAAAAATAATTATCATCATAATTAAATCTGACCGGGAGGCGTTTCAATACGGATGCTGGAATTTCTGTAGGATTCATTCCCCATTGTTTTTTGGGATAGCCATAGAAAAATGTCTTATATAGATCTTCACCAACGAATTTTAACGCTTGTTCTTCAAAAGATTTAGGTTCAGTTATTGTTTGATCACCTTTTTCAGCAATCAATTTCTTAGCTTCTGTCGGTGATAATGCCGAATTATAATACTGATTGATCGTATGAAGATTAACTGGCAAAGAATAAATTCTACCTTTAGCATTTGCTTTTAATCTTGTTGTATATGGTTCAAACTTTCCATATTTATTAACAAATTGCCAAACATCTTCATTGTCAGTATGGAATATATGCGGTCCATAGACGTGAACGTTTATCCCTGTTTTTTCATCTCGTTCATCATAGCTATTTCCTCCGATATGTTTTCTTTCGTCAATTATCTTTACTTTGACATTTTCTTCGGCCAATAACCTTGCAATTGTCGCACCAGTAAAACCGCTACCAACAATAAGAACCTTTTTCATTATTTTCTACACTCAATAGATTGTATTAACTTGTCTATGCCATCGCTCAACTTAGTTACCGGCTGCCAGTTAAGCTCATTAATAGCACGTTGAATATTTAATGTTATGCCCCTGGAATCATTATTATGCAACTCTTGCGCGCCTATTAATGATTTTTTATTTAATTTAGACTCTATGATAGCTATGAGTTCTTTTAATGTGGTTGATTCACCAGAGCCAATATTAAATATATTTTCTTTTCCTTCATAATTTATAGCCTCTATAAACGCATGGACAAGATCTTTTATATATATATAGTCTCGTTTGCTGTTCAAAGAACCTATGATATCAATTGGAATTTCTTTTGATATTTTATTTAGGAAGATAGGAATAACACCTTGTTTGCCATCAATTCGCTGTCCATCACCATATGGATTGGAGATGCGTAAAGAAATAGATTTACAGTTATATTCTTTTGCTAAAAATCGTAGATACGTTTCAGTTATTGATTTACTTAACCCATAACTAATTTCTGGAGAAAGATCATTTTCCTCAGAGAATGCGGTGTCTGATTTTCCATATACCGTACCGCCGGATGAAGCAAATATTATTTTTTCACAACCACTTTCATAAAGGTTTTTAAAAAAACACACATTTGAGTAGACATTTTCAAAACAGTCTTTTTCAATCTTGTTTTTTGATTCACCAGGGAACAACGTCGTAGCCAAATGAATGACCACCTTAATGTTATAAGTTGATACTATTTCTTCCAAGTCCTTTTTCCTGGAAGAAGACTCAAGATAGCTGAACTTATACCATTGAAACATCTTACTGCATTCAGGAAGCGATTCAGGTTTATCTGCAATATCAAACGATACTACAGGAATTTGTCTTTGCGTTAACTCTCTTATCAAAGCCTTGCCAATGAAGCCAGCACCACCAGTGATTAGGACCCCACGTTGTTCAGAACCCATCATTCACCTTTTGCTAATGCAATAATATATCGACCGTAGTCATTCTTTTCCATCGGCAGCGCATTCTGCATAACTTGCGCTTTACTGAGCCAGCCATTACGAAGGGCTATTTCCTCAAGGCATGCAACTTTCAATCCCTGCACATGCTGAATTGTCTGCACAAAGGAAGAAGCTTCGTGCAAACTTTCATGCGTCCCGGTATCCAGCCAGGCAAAACCTCGCCCAAGAAGTTCAACGTGTAGTGTCCCGTCACGCAAATACATTTCATTTAATTCTGTAATCTCAAGTTCACCGCGCAAAGATGGTTTGACTTTTTTGGCAAGCTCAACAACCGTATTATCGTAAAAATAGAGCCCCGTTACTGCATAATTTGATTTGGGTTTAACGGGTTTTTCTTCAATTGAAACAGCGCGCATTTGAGCATCAAACTCAACAACGCCGAAACGTTCTGGGTCTTTAACCTGATAACCAAATACTGTAGCCCCCTTATCTCTGGCAACAGCACTTTGAAGTATTTTAACAAACGATTGTCCATAGAAAATGTTATCACCCAGAACTAAACAGACTCTGTCATTTCCGATAAACTCTTCACCAATTATAAATGCCTGAGCCAATCCATCAGGGCTAGGTTGTACTGCATAGTTAAGATTTATACCAAAATCACTACCGTCACCTAATAAACGTTGAAAACTTTCATTATCTTCAGGCGTGGTAATAATCAAAATATCTCGTATACCCGCGAGCATTAAAGTAGATAGCGGATAATAAATCATTGGCTTATCATAGATTGGTAATAATTGCTTCGATACACCACGAGTAATCGGGTAGAGGCGAGTACCAGAACCACCAGCCAGAATAATACCTTTCATCACTATTTCCTTAATTAGTCCGCCAGCCCCAGACGTTCACCCGTATAAGAGCCATCCATCACACGCTGCCACCATTCTTGATTATTTAAATACCAATCGATTGTTTTACGAATCCCGGACTCGAAAGTCTCCTGCGGTTTCCATCCCAATTCACGAGAAATCTTTTCAGCATCGATAGCGTAGCGGCGGTCATGCCCCGGGCGGTCAGTCACATAGGTAATCTGTTCACGATAGGATACAGATTTAGGCATAATTTCATCTAGCAGATCGCAGATGATCTGCACAACTTCAATATTTTTCTTTTCATTATGACCGCCGATATTATAGGTTTCACCGACAGCCCCTTCGGTCACGACCTTGTAGAGCGCGCGAGCGTGATCTTCTACATATAGCCAGTCACGAATCTGGTCACCTTTGCCATAAATTGGCAGAGGTTTGCCTTTAATCGCGTTCAGAATAACCAGCGGAATAAGTTTTTCCGGGAAATGATACGGGCCGTAGTTGTTGGAGCAGTTGGTTACAATCGTTGGCATGCCGTAGGTGCGTAACCAGGCGCGAACTAAATGATCGCTGGAAGCTTTCGAGGCCGAGTATGGGCTGCTTGGCGCATAGGCAGTAGTTTCAGTAAACAGGGGCAACTCGCCGCCATGAGCCACTTCATCCGGATGAGGTAAATCTCCATAGACTTCATCGGTAGATATATGGTGGAAGCGGAAACTGGCTTTCTTCTCTGCGTTCAACCTTGACCAGTAGTTACGCGACGCTTCAAGCAGCACATAAGTGCCGACAATGTTTGTTTCAACAAAGGCAGCAGGGCCAGTGATAGAGCGGTCAACATGGCTTTCTGCTGCTAGATGCATAACTGCATCCGGCTGATGTTCACTGAGAATCTGTTCAATTACTGCAGTATCACAAATATCGGCCTGCACAAAACGATAGCGTTCATTTGCAGCAACATCAGTAAGCGACTCCAGATTACCTGCGTAGGTTAACTTATCAACGTTAACGACGCTGTCTGAGGTGTTGTTTATGATATGGCGAACAACAGCTGAGCCAATAAATCCGGCGCCGCCAGTAACAAGAATTTTCACTTGAACATTCTCTCTATAATCTTGTAGTTATATTCATAGGATAGCGCTGAGCGCAGCATATTTTTGTGGTGAACTCGATAGCAAGTGATTTACACACCTGATTTTTCCCACGCTACCGCCCCTGGCTCAACAGCTACCAGTGCACTGCAATTCTTAGAGGATAGATCTACCTAAGAGTTTTTTAGGAAAAATCCTATTATTCTGGAGCAAATCTAACCAGCGTGCGTTTCAGGAAAAATCCCGGCAATTTTCATACTTCATGTAGTGATAAACAAGGGAAAATTTTTGCCCTGTACACTACAACTTAAAAATGATAACTGCATGAAACATATCGACTTCATTGATTACTTATAAAGCAAAACGGCGGCTTATTGTTCAGCGTTTACCGCAGACTGAACGCTATGCCACCGCTCATCACGTAATCATCATCCCTGACGGCCTCTCACAGCAGACTCATTACGCTAGCTGAGAAGCTTCTGAATGCTTTCGCGAAACTTCTGACCTTCCTTGTGGTTACGCAGCCCGTAGTTCACAAAGGCCTGCATATACCCCATTTTTTTGCCACAGTCGTAGCTTTCACCGGTCATCTGCATCACTTCAACCGGCTGAGTATCGTTGAGCACGGCAATCGCGTCGGTTAGCTGAATACGGCCCCAGGCACCCGGCTCGGTTTTCTCCAGCAATGGCCAAATATCCGCAGACAACACATAGCGGCCTACTGCTGCCAGATCTGAGTCAAGCGTTTGTGGCTGATCCGGTTTTTCAACGAATTCAACAACGCGGCTTACCTGCCCTTCATTAGCTAATGGCTCTTTAGTGGTGATAACAGAGTAAGCAGCAAGGTCTTCGTTAGGCATATGTTTAGCCAGAACCTGGGTACGGCCAGTTTCATGGAAACGAGCAACCATCGCCGCCAGGTTGTAGCGCAGCGGGTCAGCACTGGCATCATCAAGCACGACGTCCGGCAGAACCACTACAAAAGGATTGTTACCAATAATTGGATGAGCGCAGAGTATGGAGTGGCCAAGACCCAGAGGCTGAGCCTGACGAACGTTCATGATAGTCACGCCCGGCGGACAGATAGACTGAACTTCAGCCAGCAGCTGACGCTTCACGCGCTGCTCAAGCAGCGCTTCCAGCTCATAAGACGTGTCGAAGTGGTTTTCAACGGCATTCTTGGAAGAGTGGGTCACCAGCACGATTTCTTTGATACCAGCAGCAACAATTTCGTCGACGATGTACTGGATCATCGGCTTATCAACGATCGGCAGCATCTCTTTTGGGATAGCTTTCGTCGCAGGCAGCATATGCATGCCTAAACCGGCTACCGGGATAACTGCTTTTAAATTAGTCATTCTTAGTCCCACCTCTAAATGGTTGGAAGATTATAGTCTTTTCGTGCTCTGATGCCAGCATGAATTCGTCAGGCCAATGATTCATGTTATCGCTCCCCTTCGCGAAACGAAATACGCTACAGGCCGCATTTCTGCTGCCACGGGCTCGGATTGCTCGCAAAAGGGTTTGCATTATTATTTACGTGCGAGGGGCAACGCAAAATTGAGATTTTCGCTGTTAACGTGAAGCTGATCGACGCGGTCAATATCGACCGAGCTTTGCCCCTTCTCATTTACCGCGTGAATATTCGCCAGCGAAAGCAGCGTGTCGTCTTTGGCCATAAACTTACCGCGCACATCCTTACGCAGATCGAAGTTCAGCTTCAGCGCAGGGCCGACGGTTGAAAGCTGCATCACGTTGATATTACGCATAAAAAGATGTTGCGGCTTGTTATGAAACTCAAGCGTTGCCCGCTTTAAGGTGACGTTGGTCATAGCAACGAAGGAGGTAGCATTGCCGGAGGAGATCTGGATACCCCGCAACGTATTATTCAGTTCGCTATTATCGAGCTTAATATCGCTAAGTTTAAAGTTTTGCGGAATTGACAGGTAATTGCCTTTTATCACGCCATAGCCAATCAGCATCCCTGCGCTATTGACCATATCAACATCATCAATCACAAAATTATCGCAGCCGTATATCGCCACGCTGGCGTTATCAATACCGGCATTGCGGCTGAAAGTTGGGTTGATATTGCGCGCCTTTACGTTACGAATAAGAAAATGCTTCCCATTCTCAACATGGACCAACTGGCGACAATTACTGCCGGTGATATTGGCTACTACAAAGTTTTTTACCGCCTGATCTTCAGGATAGTTATTATTATATGTACTCCCCGCCAGGCCTATGCCGATCCCCCAGTTAATCTTGCCGTTAGTGCAGTTAATGTTGTCGATAACGTGGTCTGAAATCAGCAGATCGTGGTCGTTAATCGCCACATTCCACTCGATGGCATCGCCCTGCAGGTTGCTAAAATGTCCGTTAGTAATTCGGACGTTTTCCATACGGTTATGGAAACCCTGCCGCAGAATCGCGTAGTTGGCATCATGTACCGTGATGCCGTCGATAGTCAGGTTGCGCATGGTGCGCTTATCTTTACCGCCGATGTAAATCTGCGCGACGTTAACGAACCCGCTCATATCAATGCCTTTGATAACGCAGTCGGAGCCGCGCACATCCAGCGTGATATTGTTAAACCGCCCTCCCCGCTCGCCGATAATCTGGCAGCCATCCTGCAAAACAAACCGCCCTTTACCGTTGCCCTTCAATCCACCAGCAACGTGTAATGTTTTACCCTGCGGCATAAATATCGCGGTATTGATGCTGTCGCAAACCAGTTCTGCCGGAACCAGCACGCGGTCCGAAGCGTCAAATGCCTGTTTAAAAGCGGCGATCCAGTCATTTTGATAGAAGTCTTTGACGTTAACTTCGCTCGCGCGTCCCGCAGCCAGTACCGCGCGGGGTGTCAGAGAGGAGGCGGCGATGGCCGAACCTGCTAATAGCAACTTACGGCGGGAAAGAGAATACGGAAGGCGCTTCGGTTCAATGCTTTTCGACATAAGTCCTCATCATAAGATTCGTGATTTACAGCGTCTGAAGCTGACGGGCAAGCTGCCGATAAATGACCTGCTGATTGAACTGGCTCGCAACCTTCTCTCTTGCCCGGGCAAGCATCAGCTGTAGCTCGCTTTCAGAAACGGCAGCAAAGGCCTGTAGCCTGTCGGCAAGGGCAAAGGCGTCCTTCTCAGGCACCAGCCAGCCGGACTCTCCGGCGTCGATAAGTTCGGGAATACCGCTGTGAATAGTAGAGACAACGGGAATGCCGACCGCCATCGCCTCCATTAGCGCAACGGGAATACCTTCCATATCTCCGTCCTCGCCGGTGACAGACGGCAGCAGGAACAAATCGGCGCTGTCGAGCATCTCTTTAACTTCGTGACTGGGTTTAAAGCCGGGCATAAATACCACGTCGTCCAGCTGTAACTGCTCAATCAACGTCTTCAGGCGAAGCTCCCACGGCCCAATGCCGAGAATGTTGTAGCGGAACGCCACGCCGCGGGCTTTCAGCAGGCGGCAGGCCTCAATCGCGATATGCAGCCCCTTCTTCTCGGTAAGGCGCGCCACGGATATTATCTCCAGCGGCGTTCCGGGCGTTTTCATCGGCCGCAGCGAGAATTTATCCATATCTACCCCCATCCGTGAGACGGCGATTTTGCCGTCCGGGCAGCCCATTTGCTTCAGGCGGCTCGCCCAGAGATCGCTAATCGGCAGCATCAGGTCTCCACGCTCAAACAGCTGCCGGTATTCCGGCGTGTAGTGGGCCAGAGCATCGCGGTGCGAAATGTCTATGCCATGGAACACGGTAGCAATCTTGCCTTTCAGCAGCCCAAGCTCCTTGAGCTTCGCCGCCGTTACGCCTGCCGGGCCGAAGTGAGCAATAAATACATCGGCCTCCAGCGTTTGCTTCTGTCGCCCACAAATCGATGAGAGGATTAAATTCCTTGCCTCATCGCCATAGCGGGCGCGGCTCAGCGCCCTCCAGGTTCTTGTACGCCATGCTCCCCGCAAAGTATTCAGCACCCGGCTTTGCAGCTTGCCGACTTTACCTTCCGGCTCGTCGAGCAGCCAGACGGTTTTTTCCGAAAGTTTGTAGCTTTTAAACGCCGCATGGGTATGGGTTAAATCGCCTTTTTGCAGAGCGACAATCTCAACTTCATAACCCATGTCGATAAAGGCGGTTATCTGGTTCAGAACAAAAGTTTCCGAAGCCAGCGGAAATTTTAACAGGAAGAAGCCAACCTTCATTTTCCCTCCTTAACTCGCGCCAGAACCGACTCAACCATCCGCTTGCCGTTTTCACGTTCGGCGCGAACCGCAGCGCTCAGCCGCTGGTTAACCTCGGGCAACTGCCCTAACACATCCGCTACTACGCCCTGCAACGAGCCGTCCAGCAGTTGGCGAATATCTATCGCCATTTCCGGCAGACCAAGCTGCTGCATGATGCCCGCTGATTTGTGTTCGTAGTTAATGGCGATAGCGGGCGTACCAAAGTTCATGGAAATAATCGCCGAGTGCAGGCGCGTGCCTACCGTCAGATCGCAGGCGGCAAAGATTTTGCCCATTTCCAGATCGTTGAGCTCATCCATGACGACGTGATAATCATCGGGCTGCTTAATGTACTGGCGGATATTGAGCGCCACCATACGGTCATCTTTGTTATAGCTGTCGATACCGGTACAGGTGGAAAGCGCCAGCACCTGGTAGCCCTGCTCTATAGTGCGGTTAACCACTTCGGCAAATGCCTGCTCATAGGCTTGCTGCGTGGTGCCAAGGCGCTTATCAAACGGGGCAAGCTCGCGCAGCGTAATTGCCACGGTTTTCTTGCCCGCTACCACGCCAAGCCAGTGCTTAACAGCGTAGCTCGGCACAAAATCATCCTCGTGCTGGGCCACCAGCCACGCGGTATCAACGCCCTGCTCGACTTTACTGGTATCTATCTGGCTCTGCTTCATCAGATCCAGGCTCACGCTTTCACGTAAAATCAGCGACTGAGCCTGGCCAAAAACATAGTTTGCCAGTTGGTTAAACTGCGGATCCTGGAACGGGCCAACGCTGTGGCCAATCATGTACACGGGCTTGCGGGCCATAAAACTACAAAGCGCATGCTCGAACTGGCTCACGCCGTACAGGTCGACAAAAAACGAGCCGCCAACCTGGATAATGGCGTCGTACTGATGTAGCGACTTCACAAAGTCGATAAACCCCTGCGGAATAGCAATATTGCGCAGACGCCCGGAATTGGTCGCCTTCGCCAGCAGCACCTGATGCTGATATTTACGACGTAAAACCTTCTTCACCCTGCCCATCAGGCCAACGGCGTTGTTGTACTGCTTCATCTGCTTATACAGGCCGTCCCCCAGCACCGGGCGCCCCAGTAGCCAGGCGGAGCTGACCGGATAACGGCTCATTACATCCACATGCACGCGGGCATCAAGCGAAGTAATCGCGTCGGTCAACCCACGCAAAATGGCGCTATCACCCCGGTTTCCGCAGGTGTGGTTGCCAAGAATAAGTAATTTCATGTTGACCTCTTATTAGGTTTCTTAGCCAGCGCGAAGCAGCGCTTTCAGGCGTTCATTTCGGCAAAACTGTCGCTTCATTTCGACGATCAGCGCATTGCGGGACAAAATAATCATGGCGATAAAGGCGGCGGCTCCCGCGGCAATCTGGGTGCAAAGCAGGACGCCAGGCGGCAGGTGCCCTTTGAGGGCAACGCCCAGGGCCGCGCTTACAATCAGGGTCGGTAGCGAGAGATAAAACGGCAGCCAGATGCTAAGGATGTACTCCCGATAGCTGGAGCCAAGCACCGGCTTTATCATGATGAAGTAGCTGAGAACGGTGTTAATCACTTGAATGAGCAGAAAACCAAGCGTCACGCCCAGCGCGCCGCCCAGCTGGCCGCCGACGATAATCGCCGGAATAAACAGGCAGGTTTTAAACACATTGAATTTGAAACTGATGTCCACTCGCGCCTTCGCCATCAGCAGCGAACCAATCGGATTTCCGATGGAGCGCAGCAGGCCAACAACGCACAGCAGTTGCAGAATAGGCGTAATAAATTGCCATTTTTCACCGAACGCCAGCAGGACGAAGTTATTCGACACCACCATCAGCCCCAGCAGCGCCGGGAAATTGATAATGCCGACGATGGACAGCAGCTTGTAGAAGTTCACCCTCAGTTTCGCGGTGTCATCCTGAATTTTGGCGAAGGCCGGAAACAGCACGCGGGTGATAATCGGGTTGAGCTTCATCGGCGGAACAACCGCCACGTTATAGGCCAGGTTGTAACCGCCCGCCACGCTCGCCCCGAGAATACGCGCCAGCACCAGCGTAGACAGGTTAGTGTTAACGTAGTTAATCACGCTGTCCGCCGTCAGCCAGGCACCAAACTTCAGGTTGGAATTCACCGATTTCAGGGAGAAATGGAAGCCCGGCCGATAAATTTTGCGCCCGAAGAATCCAAACAGCGAGGTGCGTACCAGAGTATTGACCAGGTAACCAATAATCGCCGTCATCGCAAACGGGTAGTACATCGCCGCCGTCACGGTAACGGTGAACCCGGCCAGCACTGACACGGTTTCAATCGAGCCGATTTTGGAGAACTCCAGCTCCTTTTGCATCAGGGCGCGGAACTGCTGCCCGTGAGGAATAATAATAAAGGCAAACGACAGCGTTTTAATCAGCGGCGACAGCGCGGGAGTGTGAAGCACCCCGGCTATCACGTCGCTCAGCAAAAAGACCACCACGCACACCGCCACGCCCAGCCCCACGTTCAGCCAGTACAGCGTGGTCAGTTCAAGGTGGCTAATCTCTTTGCGCTGAATAATCGAGTTGGCAATGCCGAAGTCGGACAGCGTATCGGCCAGGGCGATAATGACCAGCGATACCGTCAATAAACCAAACTCATGGTTATCGATAGTTCTGGCAAGAATCGTCATTTGCGCCAGACCCAGACCAATAATAATCACCGTCGCAATGGCGGACCATTTGGCTCCGCTGATGGTTTTCTCTCTCAGGCTCATGGTGATTTCCGTCAGTAGGCCGCTTTGTGCACAAAACCTTTGAACACGGTGAGGAAGACAATTTTGATATCGAACCACAGGCTCCATTCGCGAATGTATTCCAGGTCGTACTCAACGCGTTTTTCCATCTTGTCGAGGGTATCGGTTTCACCGCGCCAGCCGTTGATTTGCGCCCAGCCGGTAATGCCGGGTTTCACCTTATGGCGCAGCATGTAGCCTTCAATTAGCGCGCGATATTGTTCGTTGTGCGCCACCGCGTGCGGGCGCGGACCGACGATAGACATGCCGCCAAACAGCACGTTGATAAACTGAGGCAGCTCATCGAGCGAAGTGCGGCGCAGGAAACTGCCGATAGGCGTAATGCGCTTGTCCCCTTTGATGGCCTGCACCACCACTGCGTCGTTTTCCATTACCTTCATGGAGCGGAACTTCCAGACCTTAATCGGCTTTCCGTCCATGCCGTAGCGAGTCTGGCGGAAAATAACCGGCCCCGGCGATGTCAGCTTCACCGCAAGGCTAATGCAGATAAGCACCGGCGAAATCAGCAGCAGAATAAAGGAGGACAACACGATATCTTCGAGGCGCTTAATGACGCTGTTGATGCCGCTAAGCGGCGTTTCAAACAACGGCACAACCGGCACGCCGTTAACCTCTTCGGTTCTGGCGTTAAGGATGTTGAAGGTGAAAACGTCGGGGATCAGCAGCACCGAGCAGGTGGTATCCGCCAGCTCGCGAACCAGCTGTTTAATACGCGACTCATGGCTCATCGCCATTGCGATATAGACTTTATCGATCTCGCCGTTGCGGGCATCGGTAACCAGATTTTCGAAGTTACCTGCATAGTTAATCAGGCCGCCCGCCGGCGGTTCATCGTCATAAACGCCAAGCACTTTGAAACCGAGCCATGGCTCATTATTGAAGCTCTGCGCGAGAAGCTGCCCCACCGGCAGCGAACCGGCGATGGCCACGCGCCGGGTGTTGTAACCTTTGTTGCGCGCCCAGCCTGCGGCATAGCGAATCAGCGATCGGCAAACCACCAGCCCGGTACTGGTTAACAAATACCAGGCCAGATAAATCCAGAAAGAACCGTCAAAATCGCTATTAAATGAAAGCAGGCCGACGCTGAAAATCAGGCTTAATGTCCAGTTTTGCAGCAGCAGGCGCAATTCGCTGGAGATTTTCACCCCGCGCCATGAGCGGTAAAAATCCGTAATGCCGCCAATCATCTGGAACACAACGAGGGTCAACAAGGCCATAAGCAAATGCATGTAGAGGAACGGCAACCCGTTGACTTTGCAGATAGTCCACAACCCAACAAACATAATGCTGATGTCGGAAAAACGTTGCACCATAGAGATCAACGATGCGTTGGTTTTTGGCAGCTCGCCCTTTTTTAGATTTGTCATCGTTTTACCTTTGAAAGAAGTCGCATCGGTGTTTTAACCCTCCTCCTGAAAGAGAGGGCCTAAAACACCTGAGTGCGGCAGGTTACTGGTTCAGCAAAGCCATAATTTCCTGCGTTCGCGCATGCATCAGCGGCTCATCGCTTCGCGACTCCACGTTAAGGCGCACCACCGGCTCGGTGTTGGAGCTGCGCAGGTTGAACCGCCAGTCGCCAAACGCCATGCTGATCCCGTCCGTGTGGTCGATTTCTTCTGCATGTGGCCCAAAATGGGCACGCACCCGCTCAATCGCCGCGCTCGGGTCATCCAGTTTGCTGTTGATTTCCCCGCTTGCGGGCCAGGCGGCCATGCGGTCACGGACCAGCTCGCCCAGCGTTTTACCCTTCAGACACAGCAGCTCGGTCACCAGCAGCCACGGGATCATCCCGCTGTCGCAGTAGGCAAAATCACGGAAATAGTGATGGGCGCTCATCTCCCCGCCGTAAATCGCATCTTCTTCACGCATGCGCTCTTTGATAAACGCATGCCCGGTTTTCGACATCACCGGCCTGCCCCCCGCGCGTTCGACGATGTCCACCGTGTTCCATGACAGGCGCGGGTCGTGAATGATTTTTGCCCCAGGCTGTTTCTCAAGGAAGGCCGCCGCCAGCAGGCCAACGATGTAATATCCCTCGATAAACTGCCCTTTCTCGTCGAACAGGAAGCAGCGGTCAAAGTCGCCGTCAAAGGCGATGCCCATATCAGCCCCGTGCTCAATCACCGCATTGCGGGTGTCTGCCCGGCATTCCGGCAGCAGCGGGTTAGGAATACCGTTCGGGAAATTGCCGTCCGGCGTGTTGTGTATCTTCACGAAGGTCAGCGGGACGTTTTGTGCCTTAAAACGCGCTTCGATAGCGTCCACAATCGGGCCTGCCGCGCCGTTACCTGCGTTCACCACCAGCTTCAGCGGCTTAATGTTGTCGACGTTGATATAGGAGAACAGATGGTCGAGGTAGGCTTCCACCACCGACACCTTCCGGTAGCTGCCGCGTACGGCTTCGTTAACCGGCGGGAAGTCGTTGGCTTCCGCCAGGCGCTGCACGTCGCGCAGGCCGGTATCACCGCTGATTGGGCGGGCGCCCTGGCGTACCAGCTTCATGCCGTTGTAGTCCATCGGGTTGTGGCTGGCGGTCACTTCAATCCCGCCGTCCACGTTCAGGTGCCAGGTGGCAAAGTAAATTTCTTCGGTACCGGACAGGCCGATATCCAGTACATCCACGCCCGCATCCTGCAGGCCGCGAGCCAGCGCCTGCTTCAGGGATTCACTCGTCAGGCGCACGTCGCCGCCCAGCACGATGGTTTTGGGCTTCAGGTATTCGCCATAGGCGCGGCCAATGCGCCACGCGATATCTTCATTCAGCTCGTCGCCCAGGCGGCCACGGATGTCGTAGGCTTTAAAACAGGTCAGTTGCTGCATCATTTCGCTCCTTCGGGCAACAGTTACCCAACCCACGGGCCTGAGGCCCGCGGAGAATTATGGGGATTTAAGGGTTAAATGCGCCCGTAGCGGTCCTGGAAACGGACAATATCGTCTTCTTCCAGATAGGTGCCGGAGCGGACCTCAATCAGGTCGAGGGGAATTTTCCCGGGGTTTTCCAGGCAATGCGTCATGCCGAGCGGAATGTAGATTGACTCGTTCTCGCCCAACAATTTCACTTCATCACCGAGGGTCACCTTCGCGGTGCCCGCCACCACAATCCAGTGCTCGGCGCGGTGGTGATGCATCTGGAGCGACAGCCCTTCTCCCGGCTTAACGGTGATGCGTTTCACCTGATAACGCTCGCCGGAATCAATAGAGTCATATTTGCCCCACGGGCGATACACTTCCCGGTGGTTGTGATGTTCATGCCGGCCGTCACCTTTGATTCGCTCGACCACTTTCTTCACGCTTTGAACGTGGTCGCGGTCGGCTATCAGCACCGCGTCTTTGGTCTGTACCACCACCAGACCTTTCACGCCTACGGTGGTCACCAGGCCGGACTCGGCATAGATATAGCTGTTTTCAGTATCGTGGCTGATAACGTCGCCGTGATGCACATTGCCTTCAGAATTTTTGGTGCTGATTTCCCACAGCGATGACCAGGAGCCGACGTCGCTCCAGCCCGCATCCATCGGAACCACGACCGCATCGGCGGTTTTTTCCATAACCGCATAGTCGATGGACTCATCCGGGCAGTCCAGGAAGGCCTGCTCGTCAACGCGCACAAAATCAAGATCCGGGTCAACACCTGCCATAGCCTTCTCGCAGGCGGCCAGGATATCCGGGCGGAATTTCGCCAGTTCTTCAAGATAACGCCCGGCGCGGAACAGGAACATGCCGCTGTTCCAGTAATATTCACCGCTGGCGACATAGGCCTGCGCGGTGCACAGGTCCGGTTTTTCAACAAACTGGGCCACGCCAAAGGCCAGCGAATCAGCCCCGTTTTCCGGGCTGGCAACGCCGCCCCGGCGAATGTAGCCATAGCCCGTTTCCGGCAGGTCGGGCACGATGCCAAAGGTCACCAGCTTCCCCGCTTCGGCGTAAGGCATCGCGCTGCGCACCGCATCGCGAAACGCATCTTCATTCTGAATAACGTGGTCTGCGGCAAGGATCAGCATCAGCGGATCCTGCTGCGGCTGATTACGCAAAGCGGCAAGAGCCGCCAGCGCGATGGCCGGAGCGGTATTGCGCCCGGCAGGCTCCAGCACGATATTTTCGGTTAACTTGTTCAGCTGGCGCAGCTGCTCGGCCACGATAAAGCGATGCTGCTCATTGCAAATCACCACCGGGCTTTCGCATTCCACCCCGTTCAGGCGATTAATGGTCGTTTGCAGCATAGTCAGTTCCCCTTTCAGGCAGAGGAACTGTTTCGGGTACAGCACGCGGGAGAGAGGCCAGAGGCGGCTGCCGTTACCGCCTGCCATAATTACCGGATAGAGTTGTGAGGTACTCATAAATTATCCCCGACTGTTTTTGAAGAGATAGCGGCAACAAATTGACTCAGCACGTTCTCTTTTTCGATCGTGCGTTCGGCATATTCACGCGCCACCGTGTTGTTTGCAGGAAGCTGCAGGCAGCGTTCAATCCCGTCTGCCAGCGCGTCCGCGGACTCAGGCTCAACGCAGACCGCAATTCCCGGATAGGCTTCGCAGAGCTGCCCCAGTTCGGTTTCCGGTTCAGCGGTAATCACCGCATTGCCGCCAACCGCCAGAATATTTGTCAGTTTTGAAGGCAGCACGGCGTCCGCCGCGCCGCGCCGCTGGATAACCAGATGGCAATCGGCCAGGCCAAGCAGCGCCGGTAGCGCCTCATAAGATTGAAGCGGGTGGAACACCACGTTATTCAGCCCGTGCACATAAACCAGCTTTTCGAGACGCTCTTTGCCGCCGCCCTGCCCGACAATCACGAACAGGTACGGCATTTCGGCGAACTTGCCCGCAACTTCAATCAGCGTTTCCAGCCCCTGCTTCTCGCCGATATTGCCGGAGTAGAGAATGATTTTTTTATCTTCCGGCAGATTCAGGCTGGCGCGTAAAGCTCGCTGCTGTTCTGGCTCCACGTCGCGAAAACGCGCAACTTCCGACCAGTTCGGGAAGAAAATAACCCGCTGCGGATCGACGCCCTTTTCGACGGCTTTGTTCATCATCGAACGGGAGATAGTGGAGACGTTATCCACGTTATGCAGGCCGCTCTGTTCGAAACGCTGCGCGAGGCGAGCGATTTTGCCGGGCGTTTTGCCCGCCATTCCCAGCCCAAGCATCGCGTCCACTTCATAATCCTGAATATGCAGCAGCGTGCGTGCGCCGCTGAGTTTTGCCAGCAGGCGCATACCCGGTACGCAAAACAGCGTAGGCACCACGCCGATAATGCGGTCCGGCTTCCAGCGGCGCTGCGCCAGGAGCGGGAACAAAGAGCTAAACGCGAAGCTACCGAGATGGATAAGGCGCTTCAGCGTAGAAGGCTGCTTCGGCACATAGAGCGGGCAGCGCCAGACGGTCGCTCTGCCCTGCTCTTTTTTGTATTTCCATGCCGAGTAGTCCGGGTGAACTTTCCATACCGGATAATAGGGAGGCGCGGTTATCACCCGCACCTCGTGGCCCTGGCTGGTCATCCACTCCACCATTTCACCGGTGTACTTGCCGATACCGGTCAGTTCGGGTGAATAGTTAATGCCGTAGACCAGAATTTTCATAAGCCCGGTACCTTCCCTTTGCCCTGCTTAATGAAGTAAGCGCGGCTGTTGTCGTGCACATCTTCGCGCTTGAGCAACGCTTCCGGCGTCAGCCAGCAGTAAGCTTTATGCTGCTCACCCGGCAGGCTTAGCTGCTTGTCATCCACCCGCAGGCGGAAGCCCAGCACGATGTAGTGGGTTGAAAAATCCTTGCCGGAAAAGTTATCGCCGTAGAAGTGCTGCCAGACGCCGTAAAACTCCCCGTCCGCAAGCGGGAAGGATGTACCCAGCTCCGCCTCAGTCAGGCGGATAAAGGCGTTAGCCAGGGTTTCATCCTTCTGTACACGTCCGCCGGGCACGAACCAAAAGCCCTTTGCAGGGCGATTGGTGCGCAGGCCAAGCAGGAATTCTCCGGCCTGGTTTTCGACGATAAGATCGATGGAGATAAGCGGCGTAGAGCTGACTACGGTGGCAAAATCTTCAGCGCTCAGAAACATGCTTACCCCCGGAACCGCTGCTGGTTTTCGAGGAACCACTGATAAGTGCTGGCGAGGCCGGCCTCCAGTGAAATCTCGTGATACCAGCCGAGGCGATGCAGGCGGGAAACATCCAGCAATTTGCGCGGCGTGCCGTCGGGCTTGCTGGCGTCGAACACCACGCGGCCACGGTAGCCGGTCACTTTTGCAATGGTCTGTGCCAGTTCCCGAATGGTGCAGTCGATGCCGGTGCCGACGTTGATGTGCGACAGCATCGGTTCGGTATTCTCCTGCCACACTTCCTGGTCCAGCTCCATTACGTGAATACTTGCCGCCGCCATATCGTCAACGTGCAGGAATTCGCGCATCGGCGTGCCGCTGCCCCAGACAACCACATCCGGCGCGTTATCCTGCGTGGCTTCGTGGAAGCGGCGCATCAGCGCCGGAATAACGTGCGAGTTGCTCGGGTGGAAGTTGTCGTTCAGCCCGTAGAGGTTGGTCGGCATCACCGAGCGATAGTCGCGGCCATACTGACGGTTATAGGACTCGCAGAGCTTGATCCCGGCTATTTTCGCTATCGCGTATGGCTCGTTAGTCGCCTCAAGCGTGCCCTGCAGCAGCTCGCTTTCAGCCATAGGCTGCTGCGCCATCTTTGGATAAATACAGGACGAACCGAGGAACAACAGTTTGTTCACGCCGTGCGTATGTGCGGCATGAATAATGTTGCTCTCAATCATCATGTTCTCGTAGATGAACTCCGCCGGATAAGTGTTGTTGGCAACAATACCCCCCACTTTTGCCGCCGCAAGATACACCTGGTCGATTTTCTCACCGGCAAAAAAGGCGTTCACCGCTGCGCTGTCCAGCAGGTTCAGTTCGTCACGCCCACGCAGTACCAGCTCCACGTCATCACGCTGCCCAAGCTGGCGTTCGATGGCCGAGCCCACCATTCCCCGGTGGCCGGCAACAAAGATACGTTTTTTATTCATGCTCAGGACTCCAGCGCGATGGCTACCTCGTACCCGTGGGACTTCAGCAGAGAGTGTTTCTTCGCCGCTTCCAGATCTTTGGCTACCATTTCACCGACCATTTCCTGAAGCGTAATTTCCGGTTTCCAGCCCAGGGTTTCGTGCGCTTTGGTCGGGTCGCCCAGCAGGGTTTCTACTTCGGCAGGACGGAAGTAACGCGGGTCAACGGAGATGATAACGTCGCCAGGTTTTACGCCCGGTGCGTCGTGGCCGGTAACGGAAACCACAATGCCTTTCTCTTCCACGCCCTGGCCTTCAAAGCGCAGCTTAATGCCGAGCTGAGCGGCGGCCATTTCCACAAACTGGCGAACGGAATACTGCACGCCGGTGGCAATAACGAAATCTTCCGGCTTGTCCTGTTGCAGCATCATCCACTGCATTTTCACGTAGTCTTTGGCGTGGCCCCAGTCGCGCAGCGAGTCCATGTTGCCGAGGTACAGGCACTTCTCCAGGCCCTGAGCAATGTTGGCGATGGCGCGGGTAATCTTGCGGGTCACGAAGGTTTCGCCGCGGCGCGGGGACTCGTGGTTAAAGAGAATGCCGTTACAGGCGTACATGCCGTAGGATTCGCGGTAGTTTACGGTTATCCAGTAAGCGTAAAGTTTGGCAACCGCGTAAGGAGAGCGAGGGTAGAAAGGCGTGGTCTCTTTCTGCGGGATCTCTTGCACCAGGCCGTACAGCTCGGAGGTAGAAGCCTGATAGAAGCGCGTTTTCTTTTCCAGGCCAAGGAAGCGGATAGCCTCCAGCAGGCGCAGAGTGCCCATCGCATCAACGTCAGCGGTATACTCCGGCGATTCAAACGAAACCGCTACATGGCTCATGGCGCCGAGGTTATACACTTCATCCGGCTTCACTTCAGACAGAATGCGGGTCAGGTTGGACGTGTCGGTCAGGTCACCGTAGTGCAGGTGGAACTTAGGGTTGCCCGCATGCGGGTCCTGATAAATGTGGTCAACACGCTCGGTATTGAAAGAAGAGGCGCGACGCTTGATACCGTGAACTTCATAGCCTTTTTCCAGCAGGAATTCCGCCAGGTAAGAGCCGTCTTGTCCGGTGACACCCGTGATGAGAGCTACTTTAGTCATGATAATTTATCCTCTATGAACATTTTTATTGGCCCTTACCCCTCACCCCATCCCCCTCCCCGATGGAGAGAGGGCGAGCCCCCTTAATGAGTAGAGCGAGGGTGAAAATAATTACGCGCGTTCGCGTATTTTTACTGCCGGGTTACCCCGGCAAATGGCATTCGCCGGTAATGATTTATAAACGCTGCTACGTGCCCCAACTACACAACCATCACCGATGGTTACGCCAGGGGAAACAAATACATCTGTCGCCAGCCAGCATTTTTCCCCAATCACAATTGGCGCCTGAGTAATATCAAAATGCTTACTCATATAATCGTGGCTGCCGGTGCACAAATAACACTTCTGCGATACGACCGAATTAGCCCCGACAACAATTTCGCCGAGGGTATAAAGCACTGCGTCATCGCCTACCCAGGCATGATCGCCCAGTGTTAATTTCCACGGATAGGTAATTTTAACCGATGGACGAATAACAACTTTCTTGCCCACCTTAGCGCCAAACAGCCGTAATAAAAATGCACGCCAGGGATATAAAACCTGCGGCGACCAGGCAAATAATGTTGCCTGAACGGCCCACCACAATTGCACTTTTATGCCACCCGCGCCGCGAAACCCCCTCGGCACGCTGAAGCCGCTTAATTCCTGCATAATGCTCCCCGTGCGCTCAGGCTTTGTTATAAAGCGCCTTGGCTTTACCGGTGGTTCTCAACCGCAGTTGAAAAGAAAGCTCCGCAATAAACCCCGGCACTCGTAATATTTTGCGCTGTACTTTTTTTGCATCACGACACAGCTCAATATTATTGGAGGTAGACACACCGCCCATTGAAAACTCAGACACCAGCCCTTTAATGCGTTTAAATGCATAACCACTTTTATACATTTTTGCCGCCAGAGCGTAATCGGAAGAGACTTTATATTGCAGATCGTAAGGATGTTTACGCAGCCCGGAGAGCGGAAAAAATATTGCCTGATGGCTGGCAGGCAGGCTGTGGTAGATATACCAGCCGCGCTTGGCGCTGCGGCGAGTTTTGTTGCCGTCGCCGAAGTCCAGCAGCGCATCGCCGATGACCATCGCGTTATCTCGCTCGCCAAGCACCACAAGCTGTTGAATAACTTCGGTGATTTCCGGGTGGAAGGCATCTCCGGAATTAAGGAATAAAGCATAACGCCCGCGCGCCATCGCGATACCTTTATTCATGGCATCATAAATACCGTTATCTTTTTCGCTAACAAAGCGCAGGTTGTACTGGCCGTTCAGGCTGCCAAGAAATTCTCCGGTGCCGTCCGGCGAATTGCCATCAACAACAATCCACTCAAATTCAACGCCTTTTGCCTGAGCTAAATGAGCCAGAGACTGCCAGGTTTTCACCACGCCGTCATAATTACGCCACGCGACTGTAATAACACTTAATAACATTATTGCGCACCTCCTGGCAGCGTCGAATTAATTGCCTTGCGCAAAACAAATGGGCAAACAATTAAGAAAGCATATTCCGGACTAAAAATTGAGCCGGTAAAAAACAAGGATACAGGCATAAACAGCCAAAGCTGAACCCGATAGTTCTCATTATTACCGAAAGCATTACGCATCATTTTCAAAACGCGCCACATATAACCGGCGGTCATCAATACTGCAAACCATGAGAAATAAATAATCAGCAGATAAAGACCATTGTCCACGGTTTTACCCACGTCCGCACCGTTAAATATTCCGAATGATGCGACATATTCATAAAGTGAGCCAAAACGCACCACGCCATCAACGTTGGCCAGGGAATAACCCACCATCGCCAGCGGACCTATTATACGATAATAGGAAGATGACCCTTCGGTCCCCAAATCGCCGACTCGCGTCGCGATATAAGGAAATGCAAACACCAGCCCGATTAAAAAAACCGCCAAAGAAATAATTGCTAACGGCAACTTCTTTTTAATGGCGCTTTTATTAAGGTATTGGAACGCCCACTCCAGCAAATAAAACAGAATAAAAGTCATTACGCCGGAGAAAGATCCTGAAAGGATTATCCCTAAAAGAATCATAACATCAGTTTTCGGCGTTTTGATACCAAACTGTTTGATGCTGAGCCAAATTGAGATTAATGCCAGGGCGAAGAATGCCGGCTCAAAATAGAGAGCGGTAGTTCGCCGCCCGCCAAAGCTAATAAAGTTGAGTACATAGCTGTTGCTGTAGATAAGAAACTTCGAGATTTTCTCAATCAGGGTGCTGCCGCCGGTAAGAATAATCTGCGCCATTTCGGCAGCGGCGAGGGTGACGATAATCCCCACCACACAGTAAAAGAAACGCAGGATTTTTCGGTGGTTACGCTGCGAAATGGTTTTAAAACGGCAACTCCACGTCATGCCGAGGATAAGCACGATGTAGACAAACAGCATCATCGAAGTCACGTATTTAGCGGCATCAAGCGACTGACCGAAGATGTAGTTAAACGCCGTCAACCCTGCCCCTACTCCCAACGCAATCATTAACTTCTTCAGATTAATGCGCTCGATGTATAAAAACAGGATAGCGGGCAGAAACGTCACGATGGTGATGGGAAAGCTCTCCCCGAGAGAGGCCAGCTTGATGTTCACCACCAGATAGATGAACGGCAGCAGCAGATAGCTACAGACCCTGATAGAACGAGACATATTCCTCCAGCATCTGTTTTCCACTGTAGGCCTGGCGACTCGCTTCGCGGAAGGTGGCTAAATCGGTGGCAAATATCTGCCGGGCAAGCTGAGCTTTTTTGAGCTGAACCAGGGCAGGAACCCGATCGGAAGTAAAGGTTTTTCCGCCGACTTTTCGCAGCACTTCGTCCGCGGCTTCACTGCGGGTTGCCACTACCGGCACGCCGATGGACAGCGCTTCACAGAGGATCAGCGGATAATTGTCCACCCTGGAGCTGAACACCAGACTGTCCATGGTATTCAGCTCGCTCATCAATGCCCGTTTGTCGGTCATATAGCCGTGATTAATCACGTTATTGCCGCTAAACGGAGAGAACTTGCCGAAGGTATGCAGCTCAATTTTATCGCCGAGTGCCATCAGTTCCTGCACCAGCTTTTGGTCTGTTTTGCCGTCGTAGCGCAGGTCATGGGCAACAATCGCTACCCGCGGTTTCGCGGTACTGGCAGCACTTTCAGGCAATTCCGCCAGAATAGCTTCGGTCGCTACGTCGATGCCGTTATTGATGATTTTGCAGCACCCTGCCCCGTACAGCTGGTTAAAAGCTTCGGCAACATGCTGGCTCGGGGAAATAAACTGGCAGCCGAGCGCCAGCATTTCACGAAACAGCTGGCGCTTGCCGTCTACCATCTGGTGAGCTTTATCGACCTTCACCGGCGGGTAGTTGTTCAGCGTCGGGCATTTTGTGCAGCCGGTTTTCCAACCTTCGCAGCCGTCAAGAAACGCACAGCGGCCGGTAATACTCCAGTGGTCGTGCAGCGTCCAGACGAAGGTCACGTCCGGCTTGTTGACCTTTACTCGCTGGCAGAAAGAAACCATCTCATCGAGATTCAGCCAGTAGCTGTGTACGACATGGAAGTGTAAAACCACCGGCTGCTGGCTGCGGATAACGCTTCGGTAAAGCTTATTGAGGTTGCCGAACGGATCGCGATTTAAAAAGCGAAACAGCGCGATATTAGCGATAGAAACCAGGCGAGGCGTGTGCTTCACCACATCCGGGTAGATATCGTGGCTGGCGCTTTTTTTACCGCCCTTGCCGTAGCCATAAATAAAACGCGAAGATAATCCCGCAAGGCGCGCGCGCTGATGCAAGTCCAGCGCTACGCCAGCAGCTCCGCCTTCGGCCAGCCGCACGTTAAATTGCATAATGTTCATTTGATGACCTTCACCCGTGCTTTTTCACCGACTACCAGCGCATTGTCCGGCACGCTGTCCAGCACCACGCTGCCCGCCCCTATCGCCACGTTATTACCAATGGTGATATCGCCAACGATAACTACATTGGCACCCAGCTCAACGCCGTTACCGATGACCGGGCAGGCCAGGCTTTTGCCGCGGTTGCCAATCGTTACGCCGTGACGGATGGTTAAATCATCCCCGGCAACCACGAATTTATTGATAACCACCGCGTAGCCATGATGAATAGTAAAACGACGGCCAATCGTGGCTCCGGCCTGGATCTCGTAGCCAAACAGGCATTCGGTAACGAAGCGATAAAAAAGTATCGCTGGCGCAGCCCACAGGTTGTTGATGACGTGTTTTTTGCGCCACACCGAGCAGAAATGGGCGACGCGATAGGCCAGCACCATGCAGCAGGGCCGCAGGCTCCAGCTATTAGCTCGTAAGTCTTCCAGCACGCTTATTTCCCCCGCAGGCTGTCGGCCAGACGCTTGGTATTACGCACGGTCAGCAGCGCCAGCAAAGTACGCATCGACATGCGCTTATTACGAATCTGGTAAAGGGTGTAGAGCTGGTATTTCTTACTGGCGCGGTCGAACTTGTCCTTGTGCTTGCGGTAGAAGTGGAAATAACCGGAAAACTTCTTCGGCGATTGGGTTATCTGCATTTCCCCGTGGTTCACATGCAGGATTTGCGTGGCCTCTTCCAGCTTCCACGGCTGGCCGTACTCGACCACCATACGCAGGAAAATATCGTAATCCTGAGCCGCCTTTAACGTTGTATCGAACAGGCAGTTTTTAAAGCGTTCAGCGTAGGTAAACACCTGATTGCCAATAATATTACGCTTATAAAACAGCTTCAGAGAGTAAGGTGACTTCGGATACAGCGGCAAACTACCCGGCTGGGAATAAACCTGCCCCTGACACAGATAATCGTTGGCATACAGGAAGGCATGCGTGACCAGCTGATGCTGATGAGAGAGGAAAGTAGACAGCCGGTTGGGCGTCCACTCGTCGTCGTCGTCAATACCGGTGACAAACCGCCCCTGCGCCAGCCCGATAGCCTGGTTGCGCACCGAACAGGCACCGCTATTAACGTCGTTATGGATGTAACGCACGCGCGGATCGCCAAGCTCCTCAACAAACTGCTGAAGCTGTTGAAAATTAGCCGAGCAGTCGTCGACGATAATCATTTCCCAGTGAGTATAATCCTGACGCAATACCGACTTAATGGCGCGAATGGCCAACTGCTGCCGGTTCCACGTAGGCATATAAATAGAGATAAGCGGGCAGTCTGCGCTGCTGTTCATGGTCATCACCTTATTTAGCGTCCGACTTATATTCATATTCGTAGTAACCGTAATCCTGGTAGCCGGTTGCTCTGCGGAAGATCGAGTTAAGGATCACGCCGCGAACCGTAATACCGTTTTGCTCGAAGCGCCCAACGCTGGTCTCAACCTCTTTGAGCGTGTTCACGGCGTAACGAGCCACCATCAGCGTGGTGCCCGCGTGGCGACCGATAATTGCTGCGTCCGTTACGGCAAGGATTGGCGGGGTATCTATCAGTACCAGGTCGTAGTTCTCGCTTGCCCATTTCACCAGTTGAGCAAATCGTTCGTTCATCAGCAGCTCTGAAGGGTTAGCGGGCACCTGCCCACGCGGGATCAGGTCGAAGTTCGGCACCGAGGTTTTCTGCGCGCAGCGGCTAATATCGCCCTGCCCGGAAAGCACGTCTGACAGACCGTTGGCGTTTGTCGTTCCCAGCAGTTCATGGGTGTAGCCTTTACGCATATCGCAGTCCATCAGCAGCACACGCTTGTTGGTCTGGCTGATGACCGCCGCAAGGTTGGCACAGACGAACGTTTTACCGATAGACGGGCTGACGCCGGTGAGCATCAGGACGTTGTTAGGCGCCTGCATCATGGCAAAGTGAAGGCTGGTTCGCAGGCTACGGATAGCCTCGATGGCAAGGTCGGTTGGATTACCCACCGCCAGCAGTTGACTCTGTTTATGGCGTTTGGCCCCTTTGACGTTGCGCACATTGGCGTGGTCACGAGTTTTCTGCCATTCGGAAAGCGGGATGCTGGCGTAAACGCTGAGGCCAGCCTCTTCCAGAGTCGTCGGGCTTTCGATGCCGCCGTTGAACAGCGAACGCAGCAGCACGCCGATAATCGAAACAATCAGGCCAAGAATAATACTGCCCAGCACCACCAGTGCTCTCTGTGGCTTAACAATGCCCGGCTGGGTAATCGCCGGGTCAACGATACGTACATCGCCTACGGTGCTGGCCTCGGTAATTTTCAGCTCCTGCTGCTTATTCAGCAGCTGCATGTAAACCTGCTGGCCGGACTCCACATCGCGGGTCAGGCGCACAATTTCCTGCTGGGTTTTTGGCATCGCGGTGACGCGATTATTCAGGCGGGCTTTCTCGTCTTCCAGCGTTTTGCGTTTTTCCAGCAAGGTGCGGTAAGCCGGGTGCGCTTTGGTATACAGCTTGGAGATTTCTGCTTCCCTGAAGGTCAACTCGTTCAACTGGGAGTCGATGTTAACCATGGTATCGAGCACCGACTTCGCTTCCAGAGAAAGATCTACCGAGTCCTGCTGCTGGCGATAAGCATTAAGCTTGTTTTCTGCGGCATCCAGATTGTTGCGAACCTCGGGCAGTTGTTCAGCGAGGAACTTCAGGCTTTTCGCCGCTTCTTCCGATTTGCGCTGGATGTTCTGCGCAAGGTAATTACGGGTGATGCTGTCGAGGATAGCGCGGATCTGGTCTTTATCTTCCCCGGTATAAGAAAGGCTAAGTACGCCGGTATCTTTGCCGTTTTCAGTTACCGTCAGGTTCCCCAGCAGCTGGTTTACCATCCCGAGCGTGGAATATTTCACCACCGTAAAGCTGTCGCCCGGGCGAGCCTGAATGCCGTCCACTTTCATGGTGACGCCGTTTTTACTCAGCGTCTGCCCCACTTCACCTTTGGCGCTAAAACCATTATCGCTGGTGAGCTGATATTGCTTCCCGTTAAGAACTTCGACGGTGAAGGTATCTTTATTCATCCCCGACGGCAGGTTGAAGGCCGTCACGTTGACCGTATCGTTCTGATGCCCGTGAAGCCGATCCCAGCCGGCCCCAAACAACCAGAAGGTGTTTTTAGTCACCGAAATATCCAGGTTCAGGTCATCAACCGTCTTGCCAAGGACCAGGCGGGACTGAATCAACTGTATTTCCGCAGCCGAGGCCGGTGGTTTATTGCTGAGTGCGGAACTGATGTCGTTGACCAGTGTATTACCCGCGTTTTGTTCAATTTGCACCAGCGCATCGGCTTTATAAACCGGGGTGGCGAACAGGGCGTAAACTATCGCCAGCGCGGCAAAAAGCCCGGTAATGCCGATAACCCACCAGCGAGCCTCCAGCACGGTGCCCAGTAAACGGCCGATATCAATTTCATCATTGCCCTCGGTCGGGGCGCTCGAACGGCGTGCTTTGTCTGTCATTGTTATCCCTGATGAGCTTTAAGTGCGTTAGCCCACTTCTGGGCAGAAAGGTCGAGCATGCTATAGACCGCTTCGAAAGCATCGCGGCTCTTGCGGTACGGATCGGGAATTTCCCGCTCTGCATCCCAGTGACCAAAGAGCATCACTTTGCCGCGCATCTCCGGCGCTATTTCACATAGCGCGGTGATATGACGTTTTTCCATCGCCAGAATCAGGTCCTGCTCCCGGCACAGCCGCCCGCTAACCTGGCGGGCAAGGTGCCCTTCCAGCGACAAGTTATGCCGCCCCGCCACCTCAACCGCACCGATATCGGCCCCTTTGCCTACTAATGCCCCCAGCCCCGCAGAGCTGACGCTAAGCCCCGGCTGGTACTGTTTCAGCAGCCGTTCAGCCGTAGGGGAACGGCAAATGTTCCCCACGCAAACTACAAGTATTTTGTTGAACATAGCGGGTTACCAGGTGTGAATATCTTTGGCGGTATCCGTCATGTAGCGAACGCCGCTGATGGTTGGCAGAAGCTGGTTGATCAGGCGATTCCAGCGGGTTACCGGCGCGGTGGTGACATAAACAACGTCATAAGGCTGTAGCTGGAATTCGGTACCCATCACCAGCGAAGTCGCGTCGGACATATCAAGCTGGTAGATACTGGCAATCTTGCCGTTTTGCTGGTTTTTGCCTTTGAGCGGGCGAATAACGAAGACGCCGCTGGCGTTTGAGGAGGTAAGATCGATACCTTCGGCCTGGCCCAGCGCCTCGGTCAGCGTCATGCCGCTGAAGTCCATTCTCAAGGTGGTTTGTTTTTTCACTTCACCCATCACGAACACTTTCAGGTCGTCATTGCGCGGCACAAACAGAATATCGCTCGGGTAGAGCAGATGGTTCTGGCTAAGGTCGCCGTTTTGCATCAGCGCCTGGAGCGAAATACGTTTTTCCTGCCCGTTATGGGTCAGAACGACATTGCGCCAGTCAGCAGCATCCGTCAGGCCGCCGGCGGCATTTATCGCATCAAGAATAGTCAGCGGAACGTTGGTGATCGGTTGCTGCCCTGATTTATTGACCTGCCCGGAAACGTAGGCTTTTTGGGAGCGGAAGGCGGCAATATTAACGTCTACCTGAGGTTCGGCGATGTACTGCGCAAGGCGGCGGGTAATATCGCTGCGAATTTCTGCCAATGTTTTACCGGTGACGCTGATTTTGCCCACGTACGGATAGAACATCGTGCCGTCGGACTGTACCCAGTTGCCGGTATCGCTGGAACTGCGGTACTGACCGGCGGGGGTGGTTAATTCCGGGTGATCCCAGACCGTGACGCTTAACACGTCTCCCGGGCCGACCCGATACTGATAATTGGCAATCTCTTTATCCAGCTCTACATTTGGCTGGGCAACGGCCGGGCGCGTCCTCAGCTGTTCAACCAGGCGTGGAGTCAGCGGATAAACATTCACCATTCGGTCAAGATCGAAGTCCGCATCCTGTTGTTTGATGACGTCTTTTCCCGAGCTGGACATATTGCTGCCCGGAAATACCGTACAGCCGCTCATCAGGGTTACCGACACCAATAAAGGCATCAACTTAAGTTTGTATTTTATCATTGAGTATTTATCACTATGGCTGAGTAATTATCCTGAGCGAATAAAGCAAGCAATTAGCCGAGAGAATGAAGTACAGAATTGAACATATTCGAGGAGCGAGATAACTGGCATTATTCCTAAAGTCAGTATATTTTCCGGCACTCCGATGACTCCATGACCTGCTTTTATTTGGCCGCATCCGGGCACGCTACCGCCCCTGGCTCACAGTCACCAACCTACTGAAAAGTTAAACAATCTTAATTGATTGACGCGTTGAAATATCCATAAAGATATTCAATTCTAACAATCAGAGCTTATAGAAACGCTGAGGCGAACCATTAACCAATGTATAAAAAATACATCTATTGCTAATCATCGATAAAGATTGTTGCAGCTTAAATCCGTGCAGGCAAGGAGACAACAGGCCGCAACCGGACTTTTAAGAATAATATGAACCGCGCAATAATAATCTTTTAGGAATTTCTTTATATTGACAATAAAATAATCAGACAAACAACCCTAACCTATACAGATATATCTCATAGCCTATCAACGCCTATTAAAATAAATGAATACAAAGCCCAATTAATTACCCACATTAATTAACGGGAAGTTGTTGGTATTAGTCTGAGAAAAAATATAAGCCATTACGGATTAATCTCAGTCGGGCGTTGCTTTTTGTCACACGATTATCCATCATTTCACTGTGGCATTTGCCACAGGTCAAAAGGTTGTAAACCCCGCATGGAATGGATTGCCGACCCTTCAATTTGGGCCGGGTTAGTTACCCTGGTCGTTCTCGAACTGGTTCTTGGCATTGATAATTTAGTGTTCATTGCCATCCTTGCCGAAAAGCTCCCTGCCAAGCTGCGCGACCGCGCCCGCGTCACCGGCCTGCTGCTGGCGATGGTGATGCGCTTGCTGCTGCTGGCCTCTATTTCGTGGCTGGTCACCCTTACCCGCCCCCTGTTCAGCATTCAGTCGTTCAGCTTTAGCGCCCGGGATTTAATCATGCTGCTGGGCGGCCTGTTCCTGCTGTTTAAAGCGACGATGGAGCTTAATGAACGCCTCGAGGGTAAGGACTCAGAGCACCACGCGCAAAAGCGCGGGGCCAAATTCTGGCCGGTAGTCGCCCAGATAGTGATTCTTGATGCGGTTTTCTCTCTTGATTCCGTAGTCACCGCTGTGGGCATGGTCGATCATCTGGCGGTGATGATGGCCGCCGTGGTTATCGCTATCTGCCTGATGGTGCTGGCAAGCAAATCCCTGACGCGCTTCGTTAACAGCCACCCGACTATTGTTATCCTCTGCCTCAGCTTCCTGCTGATGATTGGTTTTAGCCTCGTGGCGGACGGCTTTGGCTACCAAATCCCCAAAGGCTATCTGTACGCGGCGATAGGTTTCTCGGTGATGATTGAATCCCTGAACCAGCTGGCGATATTCAACCGTCGGCGCTTTCTTTCCGCCAACCAGTCATTGCGCGAGCGCACCGCCGAAGCGGTATTGCGGCTGCTAAATGGTAAGAAGGAAGAAGCCGAGCTTGATGCGCAAACCGCCTCGCTGATAGCCGACGGCAGTCCGTTTGACGAAGTGTTTAATCCTCAGGAAACGCGGATGATTGAACGCGTGCTGCACCTTAACCAGCGCAGCGTCAGCAGCATTATGACTTCCCGCCATGACGTGGAATATCTGAATATTGCCGCCCCTCAGGAACAGCTTCTTGAGCTGCTGGACAAAAATCAGCATACGCGTATCGTCGTCACCGATGAGGGGGACGAAATTCTTGGCGTTGTGCACGTTATTGACCTGCTGCACCAGTCGCTTCACGGCGAAACGCTGGACATTGCTCCACTGATTCGCCAGCCGCTGGTGTTCCCGGAAGCGCTGCCTTTGCTTCAGGCGCTGGAGCAGTTCCGCACCGCACGTACCCACTTCGCTTTTGTGGTGGATGAATTTGGTTCGGTCGAAGGCGTGGTGACGCTTAGCGACGTGATGGAAACCATTGCCGGGAACCTGCCAAACGAAATCGAAGAGATTGATGCCCGCCACGATATTCAGAAAAACCCGGACGGCAGCTGGACAGCCAACGGCCACATGCCGCTCGAAGATCTGGTGCAGTATATTGCGCTGCCCCTCGACGAAAAGCGTGAATATCACACCATCGCTGGGCTGCTGATGGAGCACCTGCAACATATTCCTGCTCAGGGTGAGAGCGTTGAGGTCGGTAATTATCGGCTAAAAACGCTGGAGGTGAAAAATCACCGCGTCAATAAAGTGCAGATAGAAACGCTGCTAGCGGATGATGCGCTGGATTATGAAGTATAAAAAAACCCGGCGATTTGCCGGGTTTTGTTTGCATCAGCCAGAACGCTAAAGCTTTTTAAGCAGCTGCTTCGCATCCTTCGCATTATCGCTATCTTTATGCTTATCCAGCCAGTCATTAAGGCGGCGTTTGGCTTCATCCTGAAGCTGTTTACGTAGCACCTGATCGACCTGCAGGGTGTAATTCAGCTCCTGCCACGGGCCGTATACACGTAGCGGAATCGGGGTCGTTTTCAGGACTTCAATCAGCTTGCTGTCGCTTCCCTGCCAGCCGCCATTTACTTTGATGGCAAAATTGGTGTCGCAAGTTTCTTTCACCAGATCCATCGTTCCCTGGCCGGTTAGTGACAGCACATTGGACTCGCCGACCATGTTATTGAGCGCCAGTTCACCGTTATCCAGCGAGGCCTGCGTGGTGAAATGGTTAAGCTCGGTGACGTTTTCACTGCTCTGCTGAGCATCCACACCTGAATTACTGCGGCTCACCGCCTGCTGAATCAACTGCTGGAAGTTCATGCCCTGAAGCCGGGAATGCGCCAGCTCAAGCTGAGCATCGCCCTGCCAGCTGCTGCGGAAAGCTTCGGCGTTAAGATGATCGCCGGAGAATTCACCGCTCATGGAGAACTGGCCGCTTAACGCTATCGGATAGTCGAAGGCGGTCAGAATACTGGCAATTTCAATGTTCTTAACCTGCGGCTGGAAGCTGAGTTTCGGCTGCGCGCCGCTGGCATCAAGCACGCCGGGCAGCGAGAGCGTGCCCTGCCCCAGTTTACCGTTGAGCTGGCTAATGGTCAGTATGCCGTCCTGGTTAGCCAGCGCCGACTGAACATCGCTAAACGCCAGCCCGCGCCAGCGCACCGCGTCAGCCGTGATATTCACCCCGGCATTAAAATCACGCAGGTCGCGGTAATCGGACTCCCCCGCTTCCTGGGCAATCACCGGGCTGGGCCGGTTTTGCGCCGCCGCCTGCTGAGCCTGTTGATTTGCACCATCGCCCGCAGCAGAGGAGGAATTTACTACAAGCTTGTCGAGGTTTAGCAGGCGAGAGTGCAGATTCACCTTCCACTCCGGCTTATCCTGCATCAGAACGCTGGCATCTCCCTGCAAATCGCTGTCGTTGGCGGTTATCTGGAGCTGACTCAGGGAAAGCTGGTTATTTTCGCTGCGCCATCCCAGCTGTAACGAACCCGCACCGCTAATGCCCGAAGGCGGAAGAGCAGCCCCCTGTAACTGGTAGTTAAGTTGGCTAAGGTTGGCGGTAATCTGTTGCGGGTAATCGCTGACGTTAACATCGGCGGTCAGCGACAGCGTCAAATCACGCTGGTCGCGGGTGATTCGGCTGCTGAATTCAACATGCGCCTGCCGCTTATCGTCCTGCTCCATTTGCAGGTTAATATTGCGAACGGTCACCTGCTCGTCGCTGCCGCGCTGGAATACCAGAACGCTGTCGACGACTTTCAGTCTGGAAACATCAAACGACCAGCCGCGCGTGGCATCCGGGTCGCTGATGGTTCCCTTCGGCACTACCGGCGCATTTTTTGCGCGCTGGGCCTCTGCTTCGGGGGTCAGTTGAATCACCGCGCCCTTAAGCATCACCTGGCGCACCTGCAGTTGGTGGGAAAGCAGCGGAATTAACGCCACGTCAAGGCGCATATTGTCGGCGCTGACCACTGGCTGGCTGGCGCCCGGTGCGGTTAACGACATGCGGCCAGATAAAATACTGAGCTGCGGCCAGACGTGCCAGCGCAGCGGCCCGTCGAGCTGAAGGTTGTAGCCGCTGCGGGCTTCAACCTGACGCACCATATAACCACGAAAGTCGTTGGGGTTAACCATCAACACCAGTGAGGTCAGGCCTGCCACCAGCACGACCAGCAGAATCATCAACGTGGTTAAAAGTCGTCTCATAACATTCTCCATTTTACCCGCCAGTTTGCGGGTAAAGGACGGCGATTTAGTCTTTATCGATACGGCTTGCTACCGCGCCCTGCTGGTCGCGATATTTGGCGTCCTGGCGGCGGTTATAAGGGCGAGCGGCCGGGCCGGAGAGCGGCTCAAAGCTGAGAGCGCCAATCATCATGCCCGGGCGCAAGGCCAGCGGCAGTTTGCCTGAATTGTAGAATTCGAGCACGATGCAGCCATGCCAGCCGGGATCGATACGGTGCGCGGTTACGTGAACCATCAGGCCGAGGCGAGCTAGCGACGAGCGTCCATCGAGCCAGCCCACTAAGTCATCCGGCAGGGTGACCGACTCAAGCGTGACCGCCAGCGCCAGTTCGCCGGGATGCAGAAAGAACGCATCCCCTTCTTTTAGCACAATCTCGTCGCTCATTACGCGCTCGAGCGCAGCGCTAACTTCATCTTTTGGGCCACTGAGATCGATAAAGGCAGCCGTGTGGCCGCTGAAGGTGCGGAATTTATTGCCCAGGCGGACATCCACCGTTGCGCCATTAATGCGTTCAATCGGCGGGCGTGGCGTAATTGCTAAACGGCCGTCATCCAGCCAGGCTTCGATATCACGATCGCAAAGACGCATCGCAAATTCTCCTTATCAATCTCAGTTTTACCCACACTGCCACAGAGCGGCTTCGATAGCCACCGGGCGTTCAGCATGGGGTTCAACATAAAGGCGAGCGGCTTACGCTCGCTCGCGGACGGTCATCATTCAAAGAACTGACTGATTTTGGCTTTCAGAATATCAATAGCAATGCGGTTTTTACCCCCGCGAGGCACGATGATATCGGCGTACTGTTTAGAAGGTTCGATAAACTGCAGGAACATTGGACGAACCGTCTTCTGGTACTGCGCCATCACCGAGTCCATTGAACGACCGCGCTCGTTAACATCCCGCTTCATGCGGCGCATCAGGCAGATGTCCAGCGGAGTATCAACGAAAATAGAGAAGTTCATTTCCTGGCGCAGACGGGCATCTGTCAGCAGCAAAATGCCTTCAAGAATAATAACTTTCTTTGGCACCAGGTGAATCGTCTGGTCGGTACGGGTGTGCTCGACATAGCTGTACACCGGCAGTTCAATAGCCTTGCCTGACTTCAGCGTTTGCAGATGCTGAAACAGCAGGTTATGGTCCATTGCGCTGGGGTGGTCGTAGTTGGTTTTTACACGTTCTTCCATCGACAGATGGCTTTGATCTTTGTAATAACTGTCTTCCGGAATGACACCAATGTGTTCATCGCCGACTTGCTCGCGCAGTTCACGATACAGCGTGCTGGCAATGAGGCTTTTCCCTGAAGCCGATGCGCCGGCTATCCCGATGATGACGCATTGATGAGACTGATCGGTCATATTATTTACGGCCTGAATACTAAAAGTGATGGAAGGACGACGCGGAGGGCGTCAAACGCGGCAATTATAGGGACAACCGCTGTTTGATACCAGCCTCTTACCCGCCGCATTCGCTAATTTACCCGCCTTGCTCAACAGAAAGTTGCGGTGTAATCGCCTCATGGAGGCGTAAAGCGGTCAGTTAGAGTGGAATTATTTAATTACGTGATTTGACTACGCAATTTCTGACGCTCTGTAGGTAAATTCTGACAGCCGAGCATAGGAATTGTAAAACGTTTGTACTAGCATAAACCGATTCTTTATTTATATGCATCCGGGCGTTGCTCCTGGCGGCAGTGTCTAAGCGGATTTGCGGTTATGATTATAAAAAACAGACAAACTGATACCGCCCTCCATTTGCTGATACTGCTGGTCGGCCTGGCGATTTTAAGTTTTATTTTTACCCTTTACTCGATGGAGCTGACCCTCAAGGGAACTGATTTGGTTCCTATTTGGTTCACGACATCGGTGATGATGGCCGCCTTCTTCCGCAACCCGCTGCATCGCTGGCCGGTTATTGCTCTGGCCTGCGCCGCAGGGAGTCTGGCGGCAAGTCTTTTGCTCTACCCGCCGAGCTGGCTAAACCTGATCCTCACCTCTATTAATGTGCTTGAGGCGCTGCTCGGGGCCATACTGCTGCGCCGCTTTTTACCGCGCAAAAATCCGCTGCAAACGCTTAATAACTGGAGCAAGCTGGCAATTTGCAGCGCGGCTATCCCGCCGCTGGTTGGCGGGCTGCTGGTCGTTCTGCTGCCGACCCCGGTTGACTCTACAACCCTGAAAACCTTCCTTATCTGGGTACTCTCGGAATCAATAGGTGCGCTGGCTCTGATGCCTGCTGGCCTGCTTTTCAAGCCTTACTACCTGCTGCGCCACCGTAAAACCTCGCTGTTGTTTGAAACGCTGGCTACGTTCGCCATTACCCTGGGCCTGAGCTATTTATCGCTTATTTACCTGCCGTGGCCGTTCACTTTTATTATCGTCATTCTGATGTGGAGCGCTATCCGCCTGCCTCGCCTGGAAGCCTTTATTATCTTCCTTGCCACGCTGATGATGGTTTCCGCGATAATCGCGATCGGAAAAATGCCGCTTTCCACGCCGCATCCAAAAGTGCTGGAGTATGCTCCGTGGCTGCCGTTCTTGCTGATTCTGTTACCGGCAAACGTCATCACCATGGTGATGTACTCTTCGCGCATAGAGCGTAAGCACATCACCGAGAGCGAAACTCGTTTTCGCAATGCGATGGAATATTCCGCTATCGGCATGGCGCTGGTCTCTACCGAAGGTAAATGGATCCAGGTGAATAAATCGCTGTGCAAGTTCCTCGGCTATTCCGGCGAAGAGCTGGGCAACCTCACCTTTCAGGAAATTACCTGGCCTGAAGATTTAAATCTCGACCTTCAGCACCTTAGCAAGCTGGCCGCCGGCCAGATCAATAGCTACTCAATGGAGAAGCGCTATTACACCAGCGCGGGCAACGTGGTGTGGGCGATGCTGACAGTTTCCGTGGTGCGCAATACCGACGGCTCCCCGCTCTACTACATTGCACAGATTGAAGACATTAACGACCTGAAGCATACCGAGTGGATCAACAAACGCCTGATGGAACGCATTACGCTTGCCAACGAGGCGGGCGGGATCGGTATTTGGGAGTGGGACCTGACCAGCGACGTGATCAGCTGGGATAAGCGGATGTTCGAACTTTATGACGTTCCGCAGCACGTTAAGCCGACCTACCAGCTTTGGCTTGAGCGCCTGGTGAAAGAGGATCTTGCCCATTCAGAGCAGGTGATCCGCGACTCACTGAAAAATCGCCTCCCGTTTAAGCTTGAGTTCCGCATCAACGTGAAAGGCGGCATTCGCCATATTCGCTCTCTCGCCAACCGCGTGCTGAATAAAAACGGCGACGTGGAAAGACTGCTTGGCATCAATATGGATATGACCGAGGTTAAGCAGCTTAATGAAGCGCTTTACCAGGAAAAAGAGCGCCTGCACATCACGCTCGACTCTATCGGCGAGGCGGTGATTTGTACCGATGTCGATATGAACGTCAGCTTTATGAACCCGATTGCCGAGAAGCTCAGCGGCTGGGCGCAGGAAGACGCCGTCGGCCAGCATATTCTGGCGATACTGCGCATCACCTTCGGCGATAACGGCCCGGTGATGGAAAACATCCACAGCGGCGATTTCTCTCGTACCGCCATTGAGCAGGATGTAGTGCTGCATTGCCGCAGCGGCGGCAGCTACGATATTCATTACACCATTACGCCGCTGACCACGCTTGACGGACAGAGTATTGGTTCCGTGCTGGTTATTCAGGACGTGACCGAATCCCGTAAAATGCTGAAACAGCTGAGCTACAGCGCCTCGCACGATAGCCTGACTCACCTGGCCAACCGGGTGAGTTTTGAAAACCATCTCAAGCAGTTGCTACAGGGCGCTCTCGATCACCGCCAGCGCCATGCGCTGGTCTTTATCGATCTCGATCGCTTTAAGGCCGTTAATGACTCGGCGGGCCACGCCGCCGGAGATGCTCTGCTGCGGGAGCTGGCGGCGATGATGCTGAGTATGCTGCGCACCGGAGATTTCCTTGCGCGCCTCGGCGGGGACGAATTCGGCCTGCTGCTGCCGGACTGCTCAACGGAAAACGCCCGCTATATTTCCGAACGTATTATTCGCAGCATCAACGACTATCATTTCATGTGGGACGGGCGTCTGCATCGCATCGGCGCCAGCGCCGGGATAACGCATATCGACGGCGATAACGCGATAGCTTCTGAAGTGCTCTCCCAGGCTGATATCGCCTGCTACGCCTCGAAAAACAGCGGCCGCGGGCAGGTTACCGTCTACGAACCGAATCGCCATTATATGGAGCAAGGCCGCGATACTATGCCGCTGGATGAGCAGTGGCGGGTAATTGACGACAACCCGTTGCTGATGGTCGCCCTGGCCGTCGCTCCGCCGCGCATCCCGGAGTCTACTTGCTTCTATCTGCTTTCCCTGCGCTTCTGGGGCAGCGAAGGTGATGTCATCGATGAACCCGCTTTCCGGGCAGGGCTTGCCGATCCGGCGCTTCATCTCGCCCTGGATCGCCGGGTATTTAACGAATTCTTTGTTAAATTTGCCGCGCAGGTAACGATGAAAGGGTTTGGCATCGCGCTGCCGCTATCCGGCGCCGGCCTCGCCAGCAATAGCTTTATTGATGAGCTGCTGGACCGGCTCAGGGAAACCCGCACGCCTGCGCGCCTGCTGCATTTAACGATAAACAGCGCCGACCTGCTCGAAAACCCTGAGCCCGTTCACGCCAACCTGAAAAAGCTACGTGCGGCGGGCTGCCGTACAATACTGAGCCACGTCGGGCGCGATCTGGAACTGTTTAATACCCTAAGCCACCAGCTGTTTGATTATGTGATGATTGATCCGGAACTTATCCTCAACGTTCACTGCAATTTAATGGACGAAATGATGATAACCATCGTGCACGGCCACGCCCAGCGCCTGGCGCTGCAAACTATTGCCGGGCCAGCGGATATGCCGCTGGTAATGGATACGTTATCCGGGATCGGAGTCGATTTAATCTACGGGGAAACGATTGTTCAGCCGCAGCCGCTTGAGCTTCTGCTGAGCAATAGCTACTTCGGGATTAACTGACCGGCGACCAGCCGTCGCTATACCAGATATGCACCAAAGCGTACGAGCGCCACGGCTGCCAGCGCTCGGCATAGCGCCGGATTTGCGCTGGCGTCATGTCTGGAAAGCGCTGCTTAATCAAATAATCATCCGGCAGAAAAACATCGCTGGCCTGCCAGCCGCGCAGGGCAAAGTAGCTTGCGGTCCAGCGGCCAATGCCCGGCAGAGCCATCAGCGATTTTACGCCCCGCTCCACATCATCGGGCTGCAGCAGCGGGAACAGCCCCTGCTCGACCAGACCGGCAAGATGCACGATGGCCTCCGCCCGCTTCAGCGACATTCCCAGAGATTTGAGCTGCTGCACATCGCAACGCGCCAGCGTTGATGCCTCCGGGAAAAGATACCAGTCCTCATGCCCTGCAAGCCGTTTACCGTAAGCCCGGGCGACTTTCCCGGTAAGCTTCGATGCCATCGCCACGCTGACTAACTGCCCAAGAATAGCCCGTATGGCCTGCTCAAAAGGGTCCATGCAGCCGGGCAGGCGCAGGCCAGGGCGAGCCGCCGCAAGCTCACCGAGGCTGTGAAGCACCTGATGCGGATCTCGGTCGAGATCCAGCAGCCGTTTTACGCGTCCTAACACCTCATCGGCTACCGCAATCAGGCCTTCGCTCAGCGTTACCCTGAGGCAATGGTTAGCCTCGTCGGGTTCGAGCGTGACCAGGCCGGCATGTCCGTGCAGGGCAAAACTCCGCTGGTAGCGGCTCGCGGTCACAACTTCAATGCCCTCTACGGCACGCCCTTGCAGAAAAACGAGGATCCAGGACCAGTCGTATGGAGGTTGATAGCTAAGGGTGTACATAAATAATCCTGAATAGAATAAGGGCATTAGCCAGAATACATCGACTATTTATCATACTGCTAAACGGCGATTTCTGCCTTGCTTTGATATTCAGTTGCCCGCGGCCCGCCATTCGGCTAAAGTCGCCCCCCTTCTCACCGGCATGGGGATAAATAAACAAAAATGAATATTGGTTTTGACTACGGAACGGCGAACTGCTCGGTCGCAATTATGCGCGACGGCAAGCCACAATTACTGGAGATGGAAAACGGCTCGTCGCTGCTTCCCTCCATGCTTTGCGCCCCGACTCGTGAAGCGGTGAGCGAATGGCTTTATCGCCATCACGAAGTCCCGGCTACCGGGGATGAAACCCAGGCGCTACTGCGCCGGGCGGTAAGCTACAACCGCGAAGAAGACATAGAAGTGCTGCCGGGCAGCGTGAAGTTTGGCCTGGACTCTCTGCGCCAGTATATGGAAGACCCGGAAGAGGTTTACTTCGTTAAATCACCGAAGTCATTCCTCGGCGCTACCGGCCTGAAACCGCAGCAGGTTGCGCTGTTTGAAGACCTGGTCTGCGCCATGATGCTGCATATCCGCAAGCAGGCCGAAAGCCAGCTGACCGAAAGCATCAACCAGGCGGTTATCGGCAGGCCGATTAACTTCCAGGGGCTGGGCGGCGAAGACGCCAACCGGCAGGCCCAGGGGATTCTGGAACGCGCAGCGCACCGGGCAGGCTTCCGCGATGTGGTGTTTCAGTTCGAGCCGGTAGCGGCCGGGCTGGATTATGAAGCCACTTTGCAGCAGGAAAAACAGGTGCTGGTAGTCGATATCGGCGGCGGCACCACCGACTGCTCGGTATTGCTGATGGGGCCGGAGTGGCACCGTCGTCGCGACCGCGAGCAAAGTCTGCTGGGCCACAGCGGCTGCCGCGTTGGCGGTAACGACCTCGATATTATGCTGGCCTTCAAGCAGCTGGCTCCCCTGCTCGGCATGGGCGGCCAGACGGAAAAAGGCATCGCGCTCCCGGTTCTGCCGTGGTGGAACGCGGTAGCAATAAACGACGTTCCGGCGCAAAACGACTTTTACAGCGCAGCTAATGGCCGCTCGCTCAATGAGATGGTGCGCGACTCGCGTGAGCCGGAGAAAGTGGCCTACCTGCAAAAAGTCTGGCGTCAGCGCCTGAGCTACCGGCTGGTACGTGCGGCGGAAGAGAGCAAAATAGCCCTTTCCGACAGCCAGCAGGTTGCCACTCTGCTGCCGTTTATCGCCAAAGAGGTGGGCTGTGATATCAGCCAGCAGGCGCTGGAAACCGCCATCAGCCAGCCGCTGCAGCGCATTCTGGAGCAGGTTACGCTGGCGATGGAAAACAGCAGCGCGAAGCCAGAGGTGATTTACCTCACCGGCGGCAGCGCTCGCTCACCGCTGCTTAAACATGCGCTTGCGCAGCAGCTTCCCGGCATCCCAATTGCGGGCGGCGATGACTTCGGCTCCGTAACCCAGGGGCTGGCCCGCTGGTCGGACGTTGTCTTCCGCTAATCTATGTTCTAAAACATCAACCGCAGGCTTCCTGCGGTTTTTTATATCCGAAACTGCTTCATCCCTTCCGGGAACTCAAGTTGTAGCGAAAGCCTGCCGCCCAGCGCCTCAACATAGCGCTTCAGGGTCAATACTTTTAAATCATTGCCGCGCTGCTCTATCGCCGCTATTGCCGGTTGGGACACGCCCATCTTTTGCGCCACCTGCTTCTGGGAAAGCCCCAGATCTTCGCGTACCAGCTGTAAACCCGTTTCCAGAATCAGCGCCTCGGTCAGTTTATGAATTTCGGCCTGATCTTCTGCCGAAAATTCGGCAATCACTTCCGTTAACGTTTTCATTTTATTTTCTCCTGCTCCGCAAGATGGAGCGCGAACTGCGTATCCGCCAGCGGCCTGCTTAATTCCGGCCCCCAGAAACCTATGTTGCCGAAGGCTGCCGCCAGTCTTTTACGCAAGGCCTGCGGCTGGGCCTGATACCAGAAATAAAAATAATCGGTAAAAATAACAGTTCATATCATGACCAACTCCATAAACTATAGTTTATAAAAGGAAGATAAACTACAGTTTATTTTTCAAGTCGTGACATGACTATCGGTTAATCACATGATTGGGAACGGGCTCGGAAGAAGGTTGTTTTAGAGCACGAATACGCTCATCAAAACGCCGCGCTTCGGCGACATCTTACTAATCTGACAGTATTTCATATTTCCTCCATCATTGAGGGGCTATCGATTACTAAACTAGTATCATCAACGAATAATCGTTTCAGGAAGAGAACTCGCCACATTATGAAAGGCACGCACACATCTCGCTGGTTATGGATTGCAGGACTCATTCTCGTTGCTATTGCTGCGGCCTGGTTCTGGCACAGCCATACGGCTTCGTCCGATGCTCAACCTCAGGCTAAGGCCGGGCAATCACATTCCCAGGGCGGGCGTCGCAGCATGCGCGGTGCGCTGGCCCCCGTTCAGGCGGCAGCGGCAACCAGTGAAGCAGTGCCTCATTACCTGACGGGCCTCGGCACCATCACCGCCGCCAATACCGTTACGGTTCGCAGCCGCGTTGACGGGCAGCTTCTGGCAATCCACTTCCAGGAAGGCCAGCAGGTTAAAGCCGGAGATTTGCTGGCAGAGATTGACCCAAGCCAGTTTAAAGTCGCCCTCGCTCAGGCCCAGGGCCAGCTGGCAAAAGATCGGGCTACGCTGGCAAACGCCCGCCGCGATTTAGCCCGCTACCAGCAGTTGGTGAAAACCAATTTAGTTTCCCGCCAGGAACTGGACACGCAGCAGTCGCTGGTTGACTCCAGTGCCGGAACGGTCAAAGCGGATGAAGCCGCCGTGGCCAGCGCTCAATTGCAGCTCACCTGGAGCCGCGTAACCGCTCCAATAGACGGCCGGGTTGGCCTGAAACAGGTCGATATCGGCAACCAGATTTCCACCAGCGACACCAACGGCATCGTGGTTCTGACCCAGACACACCCGATTGACCTGGTGTTTACCCTGCCGGAAAGCGACATCGCTACTGTCATTAAAGCGCAGAAAGCAGGCCAGACGCTCAGCGTAGAAGCGTGGGACCGTACTAACTCCATCAAGCTCAGCAGCGGCAAGCTGTTAAGCCTGGATAACCAGATAGATGCCACCACCGGCACCATCAAGCTCAAAGCACGTTTTGATAACCAGGACGATGCCCTGTTCCCGAACCAGTTCGTCAACGCCCGCATGCTGGTAGACACTCAGGAAAATGCGGTGGTTACTCCTGCCGGGGCGCTGCAAATGGGCAATGAAGGCCACTTTGTCTGGGTGCTGAACAGCGACAATAAAGTCAGCAAGCATCTGGTCACGCCGGGGATTCAGGACAGCCAAAAAGTGGTGGTCAGCGCCGGGCTTTCTGCCGGTGACCGGGTCGTGACGGACGGCATAGACCGCCTGACGGAAGGCGCTCAGGTTGAAGTTGTTGCGCCGCACAGCGCGGATGCGGATATCGCCGCCAAACCGGCCGCTGAAGCAAAAACCGGCCGTAAACATAACGGAGCGGGTTCCTGATGCAGGTGTTACCTCCAGGGGCTACGGGCGGCCCTTCCCGCCTGTTTATCCTGCGCCCGGTAGCCACCACGCTGTTGATGGTGGCCATTCTTCTGGCGGGGATTATCGGTTACCGCTTCCTGCCCGTTTCGGCGCTGCCGGAAGTTGACTACCCGACCATTCAGGTAGTGACGCTTTACCCTGGCGCCAGCCCGGACGTCGTGACCTCGGCGATAACCGCGCCGCTGGAGCGGCAGTTCGGCCAGATGTCCGGCCTCAAGCAAATGTCTTCCCAAAGCGCGGGGGGCGCATCGGTCGTCACGCTCCAGTTCCAGCTAACCCTGCCGCTGGATGTCGCCGAGCAGGAAGTACAGGCGGCTATTAATGCGGCGACTAACCTGCTGCCGACCGACCTGCCAAATCCGCCGGTTTACAGCAAGGTTAACCCGGCTGACCCGCCGATTATGAGCCTCGCTGTTACCTCAAGTGCTCTGCCGATGACTCAGGTTGAAGACATGGTTGAGACCCGCGTTGCGCAGAAAATTTCGCAGGTTTCCGGCGTCGGGCTGGTTACGCTCTCGGGCGGCCAGCGCCCTGCGGTGCGGGTTAAGCTTAATGCTCCGGCCATTGCCGCCCTGGGCCTGACCAGCGAAACCATTCGCACGGCTATTACCAGCGCAAACGTCAATTCGGCTAAAGGTAGCCTCGACGGCCCGGAGCGCGCGGTCACGCTCTCCGCCAATGACCAGATGAAGTCCGCGCAGGAATACCGAAACCTCATCATTGCTTATCAAAATGGCGCGCCTATTCGCCTTGGCGACATCGCAACCGTTGAACAAGGGGCGGAAAATAGCTGGCTCGGCGCGTGGGCAAATAAGCAACCCGCCATCGTAATGAACGTGCAGCGCCAGCCGGGCGCCAATATTATTGATACCGCAGACAGCATCCGTCAGATGCTGCCGATGCTGACCCAAAGCCTGCCGAAGTCGGTCGAAGTAAAACTGCTTAGCGACCGCACCACCAACATTCGTGCTTCGGTAACCGACACTCAGCACGAGCTGATGCTGGCTATTGCTCTGGTGGTGATGATTATTTACCTGTTCCTGCGCAACGTGCCGGCCACCATCATTCCCGCCGTCGCCGTGCCGCTGTCGCTGGTCGGCACCTCCGCGGTGATGGTGTTCCTCGACTTCTCCATCAACAACCTGACGCTGATGGCGCTCACCATTGCCACCGGCTTTGTGGTGGACGACGCCATCGTCGTTATCGAGAACATCTCGCGCTATATAGAGAAAGGCGAGAAGCCGATGGCCGCGGCCCTCAAAGGCGCGGGCGAGATTGGCTTTACCATTATCTCCCTCACCTTCTCGCTGATTGCGGTGCTTATTCCACTGCTGTTTATGGGCGATATCGTTGGTCGCCTGTTCCGCGAGTTTGCGGTCACGCTGGCGATTTCAATTTTAATCTCCGCCGTGGTCTCGCTGACGCTGACGCCGATGATGTGCGCCAGAATGCTGAGCCACGAATCGCTGCGCAAACAGAACCGCTTCTCCCGCGCCAGCGAGAAAATGTTCGACAATATTATTGCCGCCTATGGCCGCCTGCTAAGCAAGGTGTTAAACCACCCGTGGCTGACGCTTGGCGTGGCATTTGGCACCCTGGCGCTCACCGTCGTGCTGTGGGTGTTCATTCCTAAAGGCTTCTTCCCCATCCAGGACAACGGCATTATCCAGGGCACGCTTCAGGCACCGCAGTCCGTCTCCTTTGCCAGTATGGCGCAGCGCCAGCAGCAGGTTGCAGACGTCATTCTGAAAGATCCGGCGGTTGAAAGCCTGACGTCCTTTATCGGCGTTGACGGCACCAACCCGGCGCTGAACAGCGCTCGCCTGCAAATAAACCTTAAGCCGCTGAGCGAGCGAGATGACCGTATTCCTGTAGTTATCGACAGGCTCCAGCAGAATGTTGCCGGCGTGCCGGGCGTGCAGCTGTTCTTGCAGCCAATTCAGGACCTGACCATCGACACCACGGTGAGCCGCACGCAGTACCAGTTCACCTTGCAGGCCACCTCTCTGGATGAGTTGAGTACCTGGGTTCCGCAATTAGAAGATAAGCTCAAAGAGCTGCCTCAGCTCTCCGACGTCAGCAGCGACTGGCAGGACAAAGGGCTGATGGCGTACGTGAATGTTGACCGCGACAGCGCCAGCCGCCTGGGGATTACCATGTCCGCCGTGGACAGCGCCCTTTATAACGCCTTCGGCCAGCGGCTTATCTCGACGATTTATACCCAGGCCAACCAGTACCGCGTGGTTCTGGAGCACGATACCAGCACTACGCCGGGCCTGAGCGCGCTGGACAATATTCGCCTGACCAGCAGCGACGGCGGCAATATCCCGCTCAGCGCAATCGCCAAAGTGGAACAGCGGTTTGCCCCGCTTTCCATCAACCACCTTGACCAGTTCCCGTCGACCACGTTCTCGTTCAACGTGCCTGAGGGCCAGTCCCTGGGCGATGCGGTTAACGCGATTACCGCTGCGGAAAAAGATCTCTCCATGCCGTCGGACATTACCACCCAGTTCCAGGGCAGCACTCTTGCCTTCCAGGCCGCTCTGGGCAGCACTATCTGGCTGATTGTCGCCTCAGTTATGGCGATGTATATCGTGCTGGGCGTGCTGTATGAGAGCTTTATTCACCCGGTCACTATCCTTTCCACTCTGCCAACGGCGGGCGTGGGTGCGCTGCTGGCGCTGATGCTGGCGGGTGCGGAACTGGACGTTATCGCCATCATCGGCATCATTTTGCTGATTGGTATCGTGAAGAAAAACGCCATCATGATGATCGACTTTGCCCTGGCGGCCGAGCGTGAACAGGGTATGGCGCCTTATGAGGCCATTTACCAGGCCTGCCTGCTGCGCTTCCGACCGATCCTGATGACCACCCTCGCCGCTCTGCTTGGCGCTCTGCCGCTGATGTTATCAACCGGTGTTGGGGCTGAACTGCGCCGCCCTCTGGGTATTGGCATGGTGGGCGGCCTGCTGGTGAGTCAGGTGCTGACGCTGTTCACCACGCCGGTGATTTACCTGCTGTTTGACCGCCTATCGCACTACACTCGTCGGCGCTTCGGCCGACAGCATGAGGAGGCGTAAGTGAAGTTTTTTGCCCTCTTCATTTACCGCCCGGTGGCGACGATACTGCTGACCGTGGCGATTACGCTTTGCGGCGTGCTTGGCTTCAGGCTGCTGCCCGTCGCCCCGCTGCCGCAGGTGGATTACCCGGTGATTATGGTTAGCGCCTCGCTGCCCGGCGCTTCTCCGGAAACCATGGCTTCTTCGGTGGCAACGCCGCTTGAACGGTCGCTGAGCCGCATCGCAGGCGTGACCGAGATGACCTCCTCCAGCTCGCTCGGCAGTACCCGCATTATTCTGGAGTTTAATTTCGACCGCGATATCAACGGCGCGGCGCGAGACGTGCAGGCGGCAATTAACGCCGCCCAAAGCCTGTTGCCGAGCGGCATGCCTGGCCGCCCGACTTATCGCAAAGCCAATCCGTCGGACGCGCCGATAATGATCCTGACGCTCACCTCCGACACACTGTCGCAGGGCGAGCTGTATGATTTTGCCTCCACGCAGCTGGCGCAAACCGTGTCGCAAATTGACGGCGTTGGCGATGTTGACGTTGGCGGCAGTTCGCTACCGGCGGTGCGGGTGGATCTCAACCCGCAGGCGCTGTTTAACCAGGGCGTTTCGCTGGACGCGGTGCGCACAGCCATTACCAATGCCAACGTTCGCCGCCCGCAGGGTGCGGTTGAGGACGGCATAAATCGCTGGCAGATCCAGACCAACGACGAGATGAAAAAAGCGGCTGAATATATGCCGCTGATAGTCCACTACAACAACGGCTCGGCGGTGCGGCTTAAAGACGTAGCTAACGTTACCGACAGCGTGCAGGACGTTCGCAACGCCGGTATGACCAACGCCAAACCTGCGATTTTGCTGATGATCCGCAAATCGCAGGAAGCCAACATCATCGAAACCGTGGACCGCATTCGCGCCAAAATCCCCGAGCTGAGGGAAACGATCCCGGCCTCGATTGATTTACAGGTGGCACAGGATCGCTCTCCCACCATTCGCGCCTCGCTGGAGGAAGTCGAGCAGTCGCTGGTAATTTCCGTTTCGCTGGTCATTCTGGTTGTGTTCCTGTTCCTGCGTTCGGGGCGCGCCACTTTTATCCCGGCGATAGCCGTGCCCGTTTCGCTGATTGGCACTTTTGCCGCCATGTATTTATGCGGCTTTAGCCTGAACAACCTTTCGCTGATGGCATTAACCATCGCCACCGGCTTTGTGGTGGATGACGCCATCGTGGTGCTGGAGAACATTTCGCGCCATCTGGAAGCGGGCGTGAAGCCGATGCAGGCGGCGCTGCAAGGGGTGCGTGAAGTCGGCTTTACCGTACTTTCCATGAGCCTGTCGCTGGTTGCGGTCTTCCTGCCGCTGCTGCTGATGGGCGGCCTGCCGGGGCGGCTGTTCCGGGAGTTTGCGGTGACGCTTTCGGTGGCGATAGGCATCTCGCTGGTGGTTTCCCTGACGCTAACCCCAATGATGTGCGGCTGGCTGCTGAAGAGCCGTCCGCCGGAAAAACGAAACAAAAATCGCGGCTTTGGCCGACTGCTGATTGCCATGCAGGGCGGCTATGCCCGCTCGCTAAAATGGGTCTTGAACCATACGCGCCTGGTAGGCGTGGTGCTGCTTGCTACCATCGCGCTTAACGTCTGGCTGTATATCGCCATTCCGAAGACGTTCTTCCCGGAGCAGGATACCGGCAGGCTGATGGGCAATATTCAGGCCGACCAGAGTATCTCCTTCCAGGCGATGCGCGGTAAGCTACAGGACTTTATGAAAATCATTCGTGAAGATCCTGCGGTAGACAACGTGACCGGCTTTACCGGCGGTTCAAGGGTTAACAGCGGCATGATGTTTATCTCCCTCAAGCCGCTGAGCGAGCGTACCGAAACCGCCCAGCAGGTCATCGACCGGCTGCGCGGGAAGCTGGCCAAAGAGCCGGGAGCCAACCTGTATTTAATGGCGGTGCAGGATATCCGCGTTGGCGGCAGGCAGGCCAACGCCAGCTATCAGTACACGCTGCTGTCCGATGAACTGAGCGCGCTGCGAGAGTGGGAGCCAAAAATCCGTAAAGCGCTGGCGGCGCTGCCGGAACTGGCCGACGTTAACTCAGACCAGCAGGATAACGGCTCGGAGATGGATCTTATCTACGACCGCGAGACCATGTCACGGCTGGGGATCAGCGTTTCTGACGCAAACAACCTGCTGAACAACGCCTTCGGCCAGCGCCAGGTTTCCACCATCTACCAGCCGCTGAACCAGTACAAAGTCGTGATGGAGGTTGACCCGCGCTACACCCAGGACATCAGCTCGCTGAACCAGATGTTTGTGATTAATAGCGAGGGTAAGTCGATTCCGCTTTCGTACTTCGCAAAATGGCAGCCTGCGAACGCCCCGCTGGCGGTAAACCACCAGGGCCTGTCCGCCGCGTCGACCATTTCGTTTAACCTGCCGGATGGCGTTTCGCTGTCAGAAGCAAGCGACGCCATCGACCGCACCATGACCTCGCTTGGCGTGCCCTCCACCGTGCGCGGCAGCTACGCCGGTACGGCACAGATCTTCCAGCAGACGATGAATTCGCAGGTGATTCTGATTCTGGCGGCAATCGCCACGGTGTATATCGTGCTGGGTATGCTCTACGAGAGCTATGTCCATCCCCTGACTATTCTCTCCACGCTGCCTTCCGCGGGCGTCGGCGCGCTGCTGGCGCTGGAACTTTTCGGCGCCCCCTTCAGCCTGATAGCGCTAATCGGTATCATGCTGCTTATCGGTATCGTGAAGAAAAACGCCATTATGATGGTGGACTTTGCGATTGAAGCTCAGCGCAAGGGCGACCTGACCCCGGAAGAGGCTATTTTCCAGGCCTGCCTGCTGCGCTTCCGCCCGATAATGATGACCACCCTCGCCGCGCTATTTGGCGCACTGCCGCTGGTGTTGACCAGCGGAGACGGCGCGGAGCTGCGTCAGCCGCTGGGGATAACCATCGTTGGTGGCCTGGTGGTCAGCCAGCTGCTTACGCTCTACACCACGCCGGTGGTTTACCTGTTCTTTGATCGACTGAGATTGCGCTTTAGCCGCAAGCCCCGTGAAAGTAAGGCTCTGTCCGTATGATTGATTTGCCCCCCGCCGTTCGCTGGCAGCTATGGATTGTCGCCTTTGGCTTCTTTATGCAGGCGCTGGATACCACGATTGTTAACACCGCCCTGCCCTCTATGGCACACAGTCTGGGCGTCAGCCCGCTACATATGCACTCGGTGGTGGTGGCCTATGTACTGACAGTTGCGGTGATGTTACCCGCCAGCGGCTGGCTGGCGGACAGAGTGGGCGTGCGTAATATTTTTTTCACCGCCATTATCCTGTTCACCCTTGGCTCCCTGTTTTGCGCCAACGCCAGCACCCTCAATGAGCTGGTGCTGGCGCGCGTGGTTCAGGGCATCGGCGGCGCGATGATGGTGCCCGTCGGGCGCTTAACGGTGATGAAAATCGTACCCCGCACGCAGTATATGGCGGCGATGACCTTCGTCACCATTCCCGGCCAGGTTGGCCCGCTGCTGGGGCCTGCGCTCGGCGGCGTGCTGGTGGAATATGCCTCCTGGCACTGGATCTTCCTGATTAATATTCCGGTTGGCATCGTCGGGGCCATCGCTACCCTGTGGCTGATGCCGAACTACACCATGCAGACCCGCCGCTTTGACATTTCTGGCTTCCTTCTGCTCGCGTTTGGCATGGCGGCACTGACCATCGCCCTCGACGGGCAAAAAGGGCTTGGTATCTCCAGCCAGACCCTGGCCCTGCTGGTGGCAGGCGGAATAATCGCAATTGCGCTTTACCTGTGGCGTGCGCGCGGCAACCCCAACGCGCTATTTGACTTAAATCTTTTTAAAACCAAAACCTTCTCAATCGGCCTGTTTGGCAGCCTGTGCGGGCGCATCGGCAGCGGAATGCTACCCTTTATGACGCCGGTATTCCTGCAAATTGGCCTCGGGTTTTCGCCTTTCCATGCCGGGCTGATGATGGTGCCAATGGTGCTCGGCAGTATGGGAATGAAGCGTATTGTGGTGCAGGTGGTAAACCGCTTTGGCTATCGCAATGTGCTGGTGGCGGCTACGCTCGGGCTGGCGCTGATAACCCTGATGTTTATGGCCGTCGCGCTGATGGGCTGGTACTACCTGCTGCCGGTGGTGCTGTTCGTGCAGGGCATGGTCAACTCGATGCGTTTCTCCTCGATGAATACCCTGACGCTTAAAGATTTACCGGACGACCTGGCCAGCGGCGGCAATAGCATGCTGTCCATGGTGATGCAGCTCTCGATGAGTATCGGCGTGACCGTGGCCGGGCTGCTGCTCGGCATGTTCGGCCACCAGCAACTGCCCGCCGACGGCGCTCAGGCCCACAGCATCTTTATGTACACCTACTTCTGTATGGCGCTGGTCATTGCCCTGCCCGCCCTGCTGTTTATCCGCGTGCCGAAAGACGGCTCTCAAAATGCCGTTATCGCCCGCCGTAAAAGGAGCGAAACATGAAACTCTGGCGCTCTGGTATTACCAGCAAGTTATTCCTGGCAATTTTCTCTACCTGCCTGCTGCTGCTGGCCATCATGCATTGGGGGGTCCGACTCAGTTTTGAACACGGTTTTATCGACTACATCAAACGCGGCAACGCCCAGCGGCTTGAGATGTTAAGCGATGCTCTCGGCGAGCAGTACGCGCTTCACGGAGACTGGAAATTTTTACGCCACAATGACCGCTTTGTGTTTCAGATTTTGCGTTCTTTTGAGCGTGACGGCGACGAAGGGCGTGGCCTGCCGCCCCACGGCTGGCGCACCCAGTTTTGGGTCGTTGACCAGAATTATCGCGTGCTGGTCGGCCCGCGAGAAAAGCCGCCGATGGACGGCATGCGTAAAGCAATCAATGTCGATGCCAAAGACGTGGGCTGGGTTATCGCCTCCCCGGTTGAGCGCCTGACGCGCAGCACGGATATCAATTTTGATCGCCAGCAGCGGCGAACCAGCTGGATAATCGTCGCGCTCTCTAGCCTGCTTGCGGCGGCGGCCACCTTCCTGCTCGCCCGCGGGCTGCTTGCGCCGGTAAAACGGCTGGTTGAGGGAACCCATAAACTCGCCGCCGGGGACTTTACCGCTCGCGTGGACGTCAGCAGCGGCGACGAACTGGGGCGGCTGGCCCAGGACTTTAACCAGCTAGCCAGCACGCTGGAGAAAAACCACACCATGCGCCGCGCCTACATGGCGGATATTTCCCACGAACTGCGAACGCCTCTGGCGGTATTACGCGGCGAGCTGGAAGCTATTCAGGATGGCGTGCGCAAATTTACCCCTGAGTCGGTGACCTCGCTGCAAATGGAAGTTGCCACGCTGACCAAGCTGGTGGACGACCTGCACCAGCTATCGATGTCCGATGAAGGCGCGCTGGCGTACCAGAAGAAATCCCTCGATATCATTACGCTTATCGAAGTGGTTGCCGGGGCGTTCCGCTCTCGCTTTGATTCGCGCGGCCTGACCATACGCCTGGCGCTGCCGGACAGCGCGATGATCTTTGGCGACGGCGACCGCCTGATGCAGCTGTTTAATAATCTGCTGGAAAACAGCCTGCGCTACACGGACGCAGGTGGCCAACTTGTGATTAGCGGCAAAGTGGTGAACCAGCAGTTTGTGATGAACTTCGACGACAGCGCACCGGGCGTTTCCGACGAGCAGCTGAAGCAACTTTTTGACCGTTTTTACCGCGCCGAAGGGTCGCGAAACCGGGCCAGCGGAGGCTCCGGCCTTGGCCTGTCTATCTGCCAGAACATCGTTACCGCCCACGGCGGTACGCTAAGCGCCGACCATTCGCGTTTGGGCGGGGTTAGCATTACAGTAGAACTTCCTCTGGAAGCCGAAACGTCGAGAACACTATGACCGAGCTACCGATTGATGAAAACACGCCGCGCATTTTGATAGTAGAAGATGAGCCAAAGCTCGGGCAGCTGCTGATTGATTACCTGCGCGCGGCCAGCTATGCGCCCACTCTACTGACCCACGGCGACCAGGTGCTGCCTTATGTGCGCCAGACCCCGCCGGATCTGATCCTGCTGGATCTGATGCTCCCCGGCGTAGACGGCCTGACGCTGTGCCGGGAAATCCGCCGCTTCTCCGAGGTGCCCATCGTAATGGTGACGGCTAAAATCGAAGAGATCGACCGCCTGCTGGGGCTGGAAATTGGCGCGGATGACTATATTTGCAAACCCTACAGCCCACGCGAAGTCGTCGCCAGGGTAAAAACCATTCTGCGCCGCTGCAAGCGCCAGGCCGCCAATATTCCCGGCTCCGAAGAAAGCCCGCTGATCATCGACGAAGGCCGTTTCCAGGCCATATGGCGCGACAAGCTGTTAGACCTCACGCCAGCCGAATTTCGACTGCTAAAAACGCTCTCCCACGAACCGGGAAAAGTGTTCTCACGCGAAATGCTGCTGAATCACCTGTACGACGATTACCGCGTGGTCACCGACCGCACCATCGACAGCCACATCAAAAACCTGAGGCGCAAGCTTGAGGCGCTGGATGCCGATCAGTCGTTTATTCGTGCAGTTTACGGGGTTGGCTACCGTTGGGAAGCCGATGCGGGGCGGGTTATCTAACGTTAAGGGCGACTACTACTTTTAGTAACTGCCCTACACGTCGAAAACGCTCTACGATAGGTTATTAGCCAGCCTTGTTGACCGGCACTTCCCTTCAAGGAGTTCATCGTGGAAAAGTATGTTTTCTATAGCAAAGATATTGCCTTCAATATCTACCCGAAAACATCTCTCGGTGCAGAAGAGAAAAGGCAGCTGGCCGCCGACGGGTTTCAAAAAATCGGTTTCCAAACTCGGGCGGCGGATGAAGCCGAGGCGCTGGAAAACTTCATCGCTCACTTCAAAGAAAATACCGAGGCGTTAAAAGAATACACGGAGAACATTGCCTTCGCGTCGCTGCTTTTTGTCGGCATCCCGCTGATAGCCTGACTTAGCAAGAGGGTTTACTCCCCCGCCCCACGGCGCTACAATTCCCGCCCTTAAATTGTGGTAATCCACTCGACTTTAGCCGTTCCACCTGGTGGGGCGGTTCTGACCTGATATCAGAACGAGAAATTCATGTTTAAACCGGAACTCCTTTCCCCGGCGGGAACGCTGAAAAATATGCGTTACGCTTTCGCCTATGGCGCAGATGCCGTGTACGCTGGCCAGCCTCGCTACTCGCTGCGCGTGCGCAACAACGAATTCAACCACGAGAACCTGCAGCTGGGCATTAATGAAGCCCACGCGCTGGGTAAAAAATTCTACGTGGTGGTTAACATCGCCCCGCATAACGCCAAGCTGAAGACCTTTATTCGCGATCTCAAGCCGGTCATCGACATGGGGCCAGACGCCCTGATTATGTCCGATCCTGGGCTGATAATGATGGTGCGTGAAGCGTTCCCGGAGATGGACGTTCACCTCTCGGTGCAGGCCAACGCCGTCAACTGGGCCACAGTGAAATTCTGGAAACAGATGGGCCTGACGCGCGTCATCCTCTCCCGCGAGCTGTCGCTCGACGAAATTGCCGAAATCCGCGAGCAGGTTCCTGAGATGGAGCTGGAAATTTTTGTTCACGGTGCACTGTGTATGGCCTACTCCGGCCGCTGCCTGCTCTCCGGCTATATCAACAAGCGCGACCCGAATCAGGGCACCTGCACCAACGCCTGCCGCTGGGAATATAAAGTTCAGGAAGGCAAAGAGGACGATATCGGCAATATCGTTCACGTTCACGAGCCGATTCCGGTACAAACCGTAGAGCCTACGCTCGGCGTTGGCGCGCCGACGGATAAAGTGTTTATGGTGGAAGAAGCCCAGCGCCCTGGCGAATACATGACCGCCTTTGAAGACGAGCACGGCACTTACATCATGAACTCGAAGGACCTGCGCGCCATCGAGCACGTAGAGCGCCTGACCAAAATGGGCGTACACTCGCTGAAAATCGAAGGGCGCACCAAGTCTTACTACTACTGCGCACGTACCGCTCAGGTTTATCGCCGCGCAATTGACGATGCCGCCGCGGGCAAGCCGTTCGACCCGACGCTGCTGCAAACGCTGGAAGGCCTGGCCCACCGCGGCTATACCGAAGGCTTCCTTCGTCGCCACACCCACGACAGCCACCAGAACTACGAATACGGTCATTCAATTTCTGAGCGCCAGCAGTTCGTCGGCGAATTCACCGGCGAGCGCCGCGGCGAGCTTGCTGCGGTAGCGGTAAAAAACAAATTCCTGTTTGGCGACAGCCTGGAAATGATGACCCCGCAGGGCAACATCACCTTCCAACTGGATAAAATGGAAAACGGCAAGGCGGAACCGATTGAAGTGGCCCCGGGCGACGGTCATACCGTATGGATACCTGTACCCCAGGACATCGCGCTGGATTATGCGCTGCTGATGCGCAATCTGGCTGGTCAGACAACCCGTAAACCGCACGCTAACTAGTTAATTAAGGTTATTTTTTCGCGCTAAGACCATTCTTAGAAACCGATCACATACCGTTACACAAGATGACGTTATTATCCGCGAGCTGAAAAACATAACCGATAAATGCTAGCTGTACCAGGAACCACCTCCTTGGCCTGCGCAATCTCCCTTGCGCAGGCTTTCTTTTTTGTCATCGTTTAACTAGACTCACGCTCTCCTACCTGCTACAGATGGGTTGCTCAGGCCATCAGTGAGCCCCCAGTAAAAATGTCGCCTTTCTGCATTAACTTTACCGCCTCTGGTCCGCAGATTTGCCAAAACAATGTGAAAGACATATCCCAACAATTATGCTCTCATAAAAGAAAACTGGTTTTGACAAAAGAGAATATAGGTGCCTTGAAGGAGGAATTTGAGTATAGTTTGCCAGAAAATTTATGAGGTATGTATGAATAAGAAACTAGAATCTTTGCAGGCTCTGCGCGGTATAGCAGCACTTTTAGTTATGTTTTTTCACTATCGTTTTTTCTTAAAAGAGCAACAAAAAATTAGCCAAAGCATTTGGGATGCACTATTCGGCTGGGGGATAATCGGCGTAGATATTTTCTTCTTAATTAGCGGCTTCATTATGGTTTATACTACTCAGCATTATTCAAAAAACTTACTTTCAGCAAGGCGATTTCTGATCAATCGAGCAATACGCATTTTCCCATTATATTATGCAGGACTTTTTATTGCATTCCTTTTAGCAGGTGCGATGAGTACTTTTCATTACCCCGATAAAGTACAAAACTTACTGAGTGCACTGACATTCACTGTATATAAAACGTCTATAACACCGCATTATATTGATGATGGTGGCATGTATAATGTCCGCTGGACTCTTAATTATGAGGTTTATTTTTATATCGTATTCGCATTATGCCTACTGGTTAAACATCGCTTGTTAGCTCTTATTGGCTTTGGTGCATTAACGACATGTATTATCCCTGTTATTTTTGGGTTCCAGCCTACAATTAGTGTAGCAGGTTACCCTTTCAATTCCCCTACACCAGGGCTATTAACCAACCCTATTTTTCTTGAGTTCATCATCGGAGCTGTCGTTGGTAGTTTATATCTCAAGCTTAAAAATAACAAATTATCTGAAAAAACACCGATTATTGCGAGTTTAATTAGCCTGGCTCTTTTTTTATACATTTCCTTTGGCATCTACAGCGGAAGCATACGGGCACTTAATATAGAAAGCACTCTAATTATGGGCATATTTATTCTTTTCATCGCACTTGGAGAACCTGTCCTAAAAAAAGCCATCCCGAACATACTCATCTATATCGGTGATATTTCGTTTTCACTCTACCTACTTCACGGTGCCGTAGGCATAGCTGTAATGAAAAAAATGGATTCATTTGGAGCTTTTGCATACAAAGGATTCGCGACTCTGATAATGGCTATTTTATTATCTATACTGGCATCTCATTTAACACACAAATACATCGAAATCCGATTAACTCGAAAACTGAAAAATAAATTATTGCCAAAATCGCCATCTAAATATACGGTTGATAATTTGGTTAATTAAGACTACATACAACTGATAAGCAGCCAGTACGCACCAGGGTTGAGATGATATTTCAGGGGGATCAGAGTATCTGGCGTTACTCTCCCTCCTTGCTTTTTTCTGCTGATTCAGCCAGTTCTTACTCCTCCGCCCCCGGTTTGCTCTACACTTTGATAATGCTCATTTTTCTGAGGTAAGTCATGGAGACATTTCCACTTTCACTTTTGGTATTAAACGGCAAGGGTGCCGGTGACCCGCTGCTGCGTGAAGCGGTGAAAACACTGCGCGAGGAAGGTTACACACTGCATATCAGAGTGACCTGGGAGAAGGGCGACGCGGAACGTTATATCGAAGAAGGGCTGGAGCTCGGCGTGGATACCGTGGTGGCCGGAGGCGGCGACGGCACCATCAACGAAGTCGCTACCTGCCTCGCAAAACTCGCCCCTGACAGGCGCCCGGCTCTGGGTATTTTACCGCTCGGGACGGCCAACGACTTCGCCACCAGCGCGGGTATTCCGGAAGATCTTGAAAAAGCGCTGCGCCTGGCAATAGCTGGCAAAGCGGCGGATATCGATCTGGTACAGGTCAATGACCACGCCTTTTTCATCAACATGGCGACCGGTGGATTTGGCACCCGCATCACCACTGAAACGCCTGAAAAGCTGAAAGCGGCGCTCGGCGGCGTCTCCTACTTCATTCACGGACTCATGCGTATGGATATGCTAAAGCCCGATCGCTGTGATATTCGTGGAGACAATTTTAGCTGGCAGGGCGACGCGCTGGTGATCGGCATCGGCAACGGGCGTCAGGCTGGCGGCGGCCAGCAGCTTTGCCCCGAGGCGCTGATCAACGACGGTTTGCTTGAACTGCGAATTTTTACCGGGGAAGATTTACTCCCGGCGCTGCTGACGACGTTAACGCGGCCGGAAGAAAAACCCAATGTGGTAGAAGCAAAATCGGCGTGGTTTGAAATTTCTGCTCCGCACGATATTACTTTTAATCTGGACGGAGAGCCGCTGAGCGGCAAGCACTTCCGAATCGAAGTACATCCCGGCGCTCTGGCCTGCCGGTTACCGCCAAACTGCGCGCTATTGGGATAAAGTAAACTCAGCCGTACCGCGAAGGTACGGCTGTTTGCTATTACGCTATCGTCACTTTGCCGCTCAGGTATACATCCTGTACCGCATTGATCAGCTTCACGCCGTCGGCCATGGACTTCTTGAATGCTTTACGCCCCAGAATCAGGCCCATGCCGCCCGCTCGTTTATTGATAACCGCCGTGCGAACCGCATCCGCGAGATCGGTTTCACCGCCCGCCGCGCCGCCGGAGTTAATCAGCCCCGCGCGCCCCATATAGCAGTTTGCCAGCTGATAACGAACCAGGTCGATTGGGTTATCGGTAGTCAGTTTGCTGTAGACTTTCTCGTCGGTATAACCAAAGTTCACCGCTTTATAGCCGCCGTTGTTCTCGGCCATTTTCTGCTTCACGATGTCGGCCCCGATGGTTGCCGCAAGGTGGTTAGCCTGGCCGGTTAAGTCGGCGCTTACGTGATAATCCACCCCGTCTTTTTTAAACTCCGGGTTGCGCAGATAGGCCCACAGCACGGTAACCAGCCCCAGCTCATGTGCGCGTTCAAAGGCGGCAGAGATCTCTTCTATCTGGCGGCGAGACTCGGGTGAACCAAAGTAAATTGTCGCCCCAACCGCCACGGCCCCCATATTGAACGCCTGCTCGACGCTGGCATACAGCGTTTGGTCATAAGTCGTTGGGTAGCTGAGGGTTTCGTTGTGATTAAGCTTCACAAGGAAGGGGATGCGGTGCGCGTAGCGGCGTGAAACCGAGGCCAGCACGCCATAAGTCGAAGCCACACAGTTACACCCGGCCTCGATGGCGAGCTCAACAATGTTTTTCGGATCAAAATAGAGTGGGTTAGCGGCGAAAGAAGCGCCGGCGGAGTGCTCAACACCCTGATCGACTGGAAGAATAGAAAGGTAACCCGTTCCGGCAAGACGCCCGGTGTTGTACAGCGTCTGCATGTTTCGCAGCACCGCTGGCGGGCGATTATTGTCAACCATGACTCTGTCAACGTAGTCCGCACCGGGCAGGTAAAGCTGGTCTGCCGGAATAGTCATACAACGATGCTGTAACAAGCCGTCGGCGTCTTTGCCAAGCAACTGCGCAATATCAGTCATAATACGCTCCCGTAACGGCGGCGGGCACCCTGCCCTCCGCGCAAGAAAAATCCCGGCCCACGCAGTCAAAAAATGTGGGCAGCCCTAATCCTGGTACCCACAGCCCAGATTCGCCAGTTAAAGCGCACTTTTGCACCCTTTCCAGGAGTAAAGCCAGCATGACACCGGTTACCACCACTCATGGAAGTGGTGCACCGGCCCAATGCCATGCCCGACTTCCAGCGAATCCGCCTGCGCCAACGCTTTCGATAGCCATATTTTTGCCGCAGCCACGGTCTGCCCCCAATCATCATGGCGCGGACGCAGCGCGGCTAACGCGGCAGATAAGGTACAGCCGGTGCCGTGGGTATTTTTGGTCTGAACGCGTGGCGCGGTAAAACGCTGAGTGTCGCCCCGGGTAAACAACCAGTCCGGGCTTTCCTCATCGTCAAGGTGGCCGCCTTTCATCAGCACCGCCTCGCAGCCCATACCCAGCAGCGCTTCGCCCTGCTCACGCATCTCTTTTTCAGTTCGGGCGTGGGGAGCGTCAAGCAGCGCGGCAGCCTCGGGAAGATTTGGCGTAATTAAAGCTACGCGGGGCAGCAGCCTACGGCGCAGGCTTTCCACCGCCGAAGGCGCCAGCAGCGCGTCTCCGCTTTTCGCCAGCATAACCGTATCCAGCACCACATTTTGCGCCTGATAAAATGCCAGCCGCTCCGCCACCGCCTCAACGATGTCGGCCTCTGCAAGCATGCCTATCTTGGTTGTATCTATGCGCACGTCGCTTAAAACCGAATCCAGCTGGGCGGCAACAAATTCTGGCTCGATACGGTAGACCGACTGCACGCCGCGAGTGTTTTGTGCCACCAGTGCCGTAATCACGCTGGTGCCATAGGCGCCGAGCGCCGAGAAGGTTTTAAGGTCGGCCTGAATACCCGCCCCGCCGCTTGGGTCCGTGCCTGCGATGGTTAACGCGTTGATTCGTTTCATGCCAGCACCTCCGCATTCAGCTGGTAGAGCGCATCGAGAAACGCGGGCGTAAAACTGCCTGAGCCGCGGCTGACGGCGATAGCCTGTTCCCCCGCCAGCGACATAAACCGACATGCGCTGGCGACGTTTTCAAGCATTGAGCCGGGCAAAGCGCAGCAGGCCGCCACTACCGCCGACAGCGCACAGCCGGTGCCTACCACGCGCGTCATCAGCTCCCCGCCACCGCTCACCGCAATAATCCTTTCGCCGTCGGTGACGTAGTCTGTCTCCCCGGTTACGGCGACCACCGCCCCGGTTTGCCGCGCTAGTTTCTGCGCCGCAGGCAGCGCGGAAAGGGCATCGTCCGTGCTATCCACGCCGCGCCCGCCGGCCTGCTCACCCGCCAGCGCGAGGATTTCAGAGGCATTACCGCGTATTGCTGCGGGTTTCAGGGCGATAACTTCATGGGCAAAACGAGTGCGGAATGCTAATCCGCCTACCGCAACGGGATCGAGTACCCAGGGCGTACCCGCCTGGTTCGCGGCCTGAATAGCCGCCAGCATCGCGCCCTGTCGCTCAGAGGTCAGCGTACCGATGTTAATCAGTAATGCGCTTGCCAGCGGGCTGAACTGAGCGGCCTCTTCGGCCTCAATGACCATCGCAGGCGCGGCCCCCAACGCCAGCAGTACATTGGCGGTAAAGGTTTGCACTACGTCGTTGGTCATACAGTGAACCAGCGGGGAATGATGGCGAAGATGAAGTAAAACGGACGCGGCGGTGGCGCCGGGTAGCAGGTCAGGTTGCATAAGGTTAAGGCTCCTGTCCGGCGTGAAAGAAGGGACGCCGGACAGGCATCTGACTTCCCTACGCTGGCATTATCCAGATCAGGTGGTACGGGTATTTCTCAGCCTTCACGTGGAAGGGCACCCCGAGTCATTTAAAATCAAAATGTTGTGATTAATACATTGTGTTAATCGCGTTCAGAATAATGCCAGCGGGCAAGCATTTAGACAAGCGCCAAACCTGTCCGGCGATTATTTACTTCGCTAAAACCACTGCTAAGCTGTATTGCTGCAACAGATGCGAATTTAGTGTTCAGGGTACTCTGAACCTTTATAAAGGTTCGGCTGGGAACGATAAAAAACACACAGCGGTCAGATAATAGAATATGAAATATATCATTTTGCTTATTCTCGTTATTTCAGTGGTCTACGTGCATTATCGCGGCCGGGTTCGCTTCCGCTTCTGGCGGCAGCTCTCCGATCATTCAACTTTTACCGCCCCGCTCAACGGCTTTATGTATCTGTTTTCCAGGGTGCCCAATACGCCTTATTTAAACGTGCAGACTTTCCCCGAGCTGGCAATTTTGCAGCAGAATTGGGATGTTATTCGCGAGGAAGGGATAAACCTGCAAAAGCTGGAGCAAATTAAAGCCGCAGAGAAATTCAGCGATGCCGGGTTTAACTCATTTTTTAAAACCGGCTGGAAGCGCTTCTATCTGAAGTGGTATGAAAACGCCCACCCGTCCGCAAGCCAGCTTTGCCCGAAAACAACCGAGCTGCTGCGCGCCATTCCTTCGGTCAAGGCGGCGATGTTTGCCACCCTCCCGGACGGCAGCCGACTGCCTCGCCACCGCGATCCTTACGCAGGATCTCTGCGTTTTCATCTGGGGCTGGCAACGCCAAATGATGACCGCTGCTTTATCGAAGTGGACGGCAAACGCTACAGCTGGCGGGACGGCGAAGGCGTGCTGTTTGATGAAACCTATATTCACTACGCGGAAAATACCAGCGGCGAGAACCGCCTGATCCTGTTTTGCGATGTCGAAAGACCGATGCGCTACCGCTGGGCGCAGTGGGTCAACCACTGGCTGGGGCGTAATCTGATGAGCGCCGCCTCTGCGCCTAATGATGAAAACGATCGGATCGGGGGAATTAACCGGGCTTTCCGCTATATCTACCAGATTCGCATCGTTGGCAAGAAGCTGAAAAGCTGGAATAAGACGATTTATTACATCGTCAAATGGATTTTGTTTGGCGGTATTGCGGTACTTATCTGGCGGGCCTTTTAATACGGGATTGAGGCCTCTGTTGAAGAGGCCTCTGATAAAGCGAATTACCGCAGTTGACGGCGCAGGCGGCGCGTATCAAAGCTCAGTGAAGTTGCCCCCAGCGCGGAGATTTGCAGCAGCCCTGACGCGATCATCAGGTTCTTCAGGAAGTGCAGCACGGTGTTCTGGTCGGCAAAGTTGTGGTGGAAGAATAACGCCGTCGCCACGGTGAAGATTGCCAGTAACGCAGCAATCAAACGAGTGCGATAGCCCACCAGCAGCAACACGCCGCCTCCCACTTCAGCCGCCAGGGCGATAATGTACCCGAGCAACGGGAACGGCAGCCCTACCGAGGCAATATAGCCCTGCGTCGCCTCAGGCGCGGCAATCTTCCCAAGACCGCTGACGATAAAAATCGCGGCAATCACAATACGACCCACGGTCGCGAAGTTAGTAGCGTATCTGTCCATTCGGGTTTCTCGTTAAATTGATTTAAGGCGCGAGGTCAGTTATCAGGACAGCGCGGCAATCTGCTCTTTTGCCTCGGCAAGCGCCGCGTTTTTAACTTCATCACCGCGGCTTACGCCCTCGGCACGGATCACGGTCACATCGGTCAGGCCAATGAAACCAAGCACCGCTTTAAGATAGGTTTCCTGGTGTTCGAGGAATGCCACCGGGCTGTCGCCTGTGTACTGGCCGCCTCGCGAGGAAGCGATAAATACCTTCTTGCCTTTTGGCAGCAGACCTTCCGGGCCGTTAGCGCCGTACTGGAAGGTGCGGCCCGCCACACAAACGCGGTCGATCCACGCTTTCAGCTGTGAAGGAATGGAGAAGTTGTACATCGGCACGCCGAGAACAATAACGTCAGCGGCAAACAAGTCGTCGATGTAAGCGCCGCCAACGGCCAAGTCGGCACCCAGTGCGGCATCGGTTACTTCTGCGCCCTGGAAGGCGGCGATGTGTTTATCGGAAAGATGCAGCGCTGGCGCTTCCACCAGGTCACGATAGATAACTGTCGCGTTGGGATGCAGGGTTTTCTGGCGAGCAACAATCTCGGCCGACAGCTGGCGGCTGACGGAGTAACCGCCAAGGATACTGGTATCAATATGCAGAATGGTCGACATGGTTTTAGCCTCCGGGCTGGAACTCTGAGTAGTGGATGAACGGGTAAAGAGCTTTTTCAGGGCAGTGAACATAGGCGCGCTCAATTCTTTGGCATTCGCTGAACATGGCTGCCACTATGCCACCGCCTTTTTCACCCGAATAGCCGTTATATTTCGATGCAATCCATCGCCTCAGCCGATGGATGAATTTACCAATGTCCGCGATGACAAAGTCAGGCGTTAGGGCTATATTCCGCTTCTCCCCCTGCCACAGCTAACAAGGCGCAACCATGCTGGACGGTATTTCGCTCGATCAACTCAGAACTTTCATTGCCGCCGTAGATGAGGGCAGCTTTTCTGCCGCAGCCCGCAAAATGTATCGGGCGCAGTCGGTTATAAGCGATCTGATTAGAGGACTTGAGGCGCAAATTGGCGTGCAGTTGTTCGACCGCTCGGGCCGTTACCCGAAGTTAACCGCAGAAGGGACCGTGCTGCTGGCCGATGCCCGGGGCATTGTCTCACGCGTTGATTTTATGAAAGCCCGGGCGCGCGGCATGTCTTCCGGGCTGGAGTCCGAGCTTTCGGTAGTCGTGGATGTTTTCTTCCCGCTGGAAGCTATCACCTCGGCGGCAAAAGCCTTCAGAGAACAGTTCCCGGGCACGCCGCTGCGGCTGCTTGTCGAAGCCCTGGGCGGCGGCTATAAGCCGGTACTCAACGGCAGCGCGGGCATTGGTATTCTCGGCTCGCTGCCGGATATGCCCGACTCATTAACCGGCGAACGTCTGACCGGCGTTTCACTGGTGATGGTTGCCGCGCCCGAGCACCCGCTGGCGCAGATCAAAGGCATGGTGCCAAAAGCAGAACTGAGTAAACACGTTCAACTGGTGCTGACAGACCGCTCCGAGCTTTCCAAAGGAAAAGAGTTTGGCGTGATGTCGCCTTCCACCTGGCGGCTGGGCGACCTTTTAGCCAAGCATGCATTTTTGCTGGACGGCCTGGGCTGGGGCAGTATGCCGTCGCACGTGGTGCAGCGAGATATTCAGGAAGGTCGGCTGGTTGAGCTGTCTATTGAGGATGTTCCGCCGGGCGGGCTGGCGCTGCCAATGTTTGGCGTTTACCCCATCGCTTCACCTCCAGGCCCCGCAGGACGTTGGCTGATAGAGCGGCTGAAAAATTTATGCCCGGCGAAGCTGGCCGCCAGGCAGAGCAGGAGCTAGCCGCTGATAGCTATAATTTAGCCGGTAGTCAGCGGTATTATTTATATCAGAGGAGGGCGGCTTATTCTCTATATACATCGCCACAACATTTATCATTCATTTTAATAGTATTTCATTAAAGACAATAAAAAATAGCCAACATATTAGCCACTCAATATTGATTGAGATCTTATTTACTCTTAAAACTCTATGATCAAGTTCACGCGTTTATAACTCAATCATTATTTCAAAGTAATTTGCAATTACTCTCCCCTTCATTATCACTGAGGGAACAACCCCAACCGGAGGATAAATGCTAAATCTAACCCCTAATATTTACAGCGCAAACACACTTGCAAAAAGTGACTATTTAATCCGACGCCATTCCTTTTCTGTAGGCGATGCAGTTACATTCACCGACAAGATAAAAGAGATACAAAACTCATCGACAACACCGATGCACGAAAAATTAAAGGAGGGTCTAACACTTACCAGCAATAACAAATCCACTCGGCACATGGCGAGAATAAAATACAACGAAACCTTAGCTAACAATATCAGCTCAAAAAACTATGTATATTGTGGCATGGCAAAAACGCTACCCATAAATAGTTTAGGCATGTCTATTGACGATGAGGGTCACCTTGTATTAATCAAGGGAAAGCAATATGATTTATTTAAAGGCTTAGTCGTAAAAAACACTTCTGGTTATAAATACAAAACGGCGCAGCTTATAAATTATAAGTGTGACATACGTTTTAAAGAGCTTTATATAAATGATGATGGGCTATTGATCGGCGTTGACAAAAAAACTGAAAAAAGCTATTCCATTGAAATATCCGCCCCTGAAACCAACATTAACACCAGCGAACAATTTGTTAATCTCAACTTTTCAGAACTTAGAAAAAACAATAAAATTGATGAACTGGCATTTAAAACTGACGAAAACACTTCCTCTTCTTATTTTTGTAAAAATGGAAAGCTTTACCTGAAATCTATTAAGAAAGAAAACAGCATAAAGGACTACTCTTTTATGCAATATGAAATAAAAATCCCTCTTCCGTCCGGATTTAGCGTAATAAGTATAAAAAAATCCATGGGCTTCCTGCAAATAAACACCAGCAATGGGAAAAAGGGAAGAGTATTTTTCATTAACCCAAAACACATATCAAACAGGAGGCTTTCAGTAAGTAGAATAAGCCATAAACCGCCACAGAATTTCTCATCACGTTTGGGCAATGACCCACATGAAAAGTACCACGCCGGTCTCCCGTTTACTTCAGACCGCAAAGCCAACTTCAGCAGCACGACGATCCCTCTCTTTTCTTCAATCGTCGATAATTTTAGAACTCATATAAAGCGTTCCAGGTCCTGTTCTGCGGAAGGTCTAAAGAAACGAACCCTGATCCATGCAGCAAAAGCTATTGATCCGGGCGTAAGCGGCATTTGCGCTACCGTCTCGGCAAAAATCAGGGCGGCCTCCGGGCTGCAAGGAAGCAAGGTCACTCGTAAAGGTGAATTATACAACCGCAATATCAATATTTTAGGGTCACCGAATCACCCTTTATCCAGAGCGGTTGATAACGCTCTGGGTATTGAATCCAGGACGGAAACGTCAGAGTCGTTACTTCATCTGGCAAAACAAATAAAGCCCAAAGAGGCGATTCATCTGACCAGAACTGACAGAATCGCTGCATTTTTCGGTATATCCTCCGGCGGCATACCTTTCGCTCCCGGGTGGTTTGCTGGTGTGGTCGCTGAGCTATCAAACAGCCATAACTTGACGATTTCAAAAACAGACATGGGTAATATTAAGTTATCATTTAGCAACAGGCGTAAGTCTGCTGTCACTGGTCTGGCAGGGGGTGGGCAGGGCTTAGAAAAAACTATGCTTAGTGCAAGCGGTCTAGATTTCATGACGATAATGCCTTTCGAGGCCAATGCTATAATGGCGGCGAAATGTATTTCTGGAAATGATTTTTCATTTGACCTGTCGGAAGATAACTTCTATAAGTTTGCCACGCAATTTTCCAACCCGCAAAAAAAGTCAGAGATTAAGAATATAATTATTAATAAATCTGAGGCTGAAAAAATAAAGGAAAAAGAATTTGTTATTAAAATAGAAGCGAAAAGTGAACTCAGACTACAGGCAGGTGGAATGGCCAATGCCAGCACGTATATGGTTATGCCGCGTACCGCCGTTGGTGCCCGACTCGCTTTAGAGTTATTAAATATAAAGAGTAAAACATCAAAATCAGTAGTGGGTAAAGAAAATGAATTCTCGGCTAAGAAGAGCAACGTAAAGATCACAACACTCTCTCAGAATGCCAATTTGTTTGCTGAATGGAAAATCATGCCCGTTGCCATGTACGAGACAGAGAATGGAATGCACCTGTGCCAGCCATTACCCTTACTGGAGGAAAATAAGGCATTAGGTAAAGTCTACAGCAAGGATGGTCTGACTCTGATTGACACCCAACAAACCAATAATAAAAAAATGGCATTAGATAATGTTTTTCACAACACAAAAAACATTAGCAGCGTAGAAAAAACCCCAATGTTCATCACTCTTGATGGTAAGAAAAAGCTCAAGAAAGTTCTTTCTCTGAAAAAAATGGCGATGGTGGATAAAAGAATAAGTCTGGTGAATGAAACAATCGATCATTTGAGAAAAACTTTACTCTCCCAGGAGAGAGATAGCCAAAATAAGGCTTGCGTGATCAATGTTGTGTCTCACTACGAGCTTATTCCCGGCACACCCCCAGCCTTACATGATTCAATCAACGTCAAATCCCCGGAAGGAGCGATACACAGTTCTGATGGAAAAAGATCCTATCGATTAAAAAAACTAGAATTTCGCCGGGTCAGTTCGTTGCTGCTAAAAAAATCAACAATCCCTTTGCCGATTTTGAGTTTCTCCAGCACCAACGGTATAACCTATGATCAACTCCTGGGCGAGATTGACTTTCAGTACAACAACAATGGCGATATATCGCCCGCCAGCGTGAGGCGCAAACTGGCTACGCTGTACTGATAGCCAGTAAACAAAGCGCGAGTGTATAGATAAAGCTCCGGTCCGGAGGACGGCGCTTTATTGCTCACTAAGTCCGTTAATCACCAGTACTTAATCCTGAGGTTCCACACGCGGCCGCATCCTGGCGCTCAGAAAAATTCCCGCAGCCCCGTTCCAAACGGTATGAGATCGATTATCATTCCCTTTCGAAATATTCCCCGTTCTGAAGGTCACCCATGTTCACAGTGTTTACCGCCAAAGCTCGCTGGCTGCTTGCCGCCGTTACATTACTGAGCTGCGCGGCCCAGGCTGCACCGATTGTAGTTACCGACGTCGCCGGGCGCGAAGTTACCCTGCCAGGCCCGGCAAAACGCGTGATGCTGGCCGATGCCCGCGCCCTGCTGGCGTTGAATATCATCCACCCGAAAGATCCTCTCCAGGACGTTATCGCCTGGGATAACTCGCTAAAAACCAAAGCGCCGGATCTGGCGGAGGCCTACGCGAGAAAATTCCCGCAGGTCAGCAAAATCTCCATGTTTGAAAACCCCTACTACACCGACTTCAGCGTAGAAAAAGCGGTGAGCCTGCAGCCGGATTTAATCATTTTTGATATTGGCGTCCTGCCAAAACTGAAGAACAGCGGCGTGCTGGGCCAGTTGGAAAAGGTAGGCATTCCGGTACTGATTATCGATTTCCGCCAGCAGCCGCTGACCAATACCCTGCCAAGCATCGAACTGCTGGGTAAAGTGTTTGATGAGCAGAAAAACGCCGATGCTTTTATTCAGTATTACCAGCAGCGCATGAACCTGGTGCGCGAGCGCGTTGCCACTCTGAAGCCGGAGCAGCGCCCGAGCGTGTTTATTGAACGTGCGGCAGGCATTCGCGGCGACGAATGCTGCCAGACCTTCGGCAAAGGTAGCTATGGGCAGTTTATTGATACCGCCGGCGGGAATAACATCGGCAGCAAGCTGTTCCCGGAAATGAGCGGCCAGGTGAACACCGAGCAGGTTATCACCAGCAATCCGGACTTCTACCTGATGACCGGTGCCGACTGGAACCGCGGCAACCGTTCGCCTCAGGCCGTGCCGCTGGGCTACGTTGCCGATAAAGCAGTTGCAGAGCAGAAGCTCAAAGCACTGATGAACCGCACCGGAATCAACGTGCTTACGGCGGTAAAAGAGAAGCGTGTTATGGCGATTTACCACCAGTTCTACGACTCACCGCTGAACTATATCGCCGTGGAAACCATCGCCAAATTCCTGCACCCGGATTTGTTTAAAGATATCGACCCGCAGGCTGACATCGAACAGGTGCATAAACAGTTCACCGCCCTGGACTACAGCGGCGTGTTCTGGGTAACGCCTTAATCCAACCCGAGCCGGGTCTGAAATAAAGACTCGGCTTTCTTTGCTTACTTTTCGTCTTATCCCGAATTATTCCGCAACAAAACTATTTACTTGAAAATAATTATCATTAAGATTGTCATTTCCAAAAAAATAACATAACAGCAAACCCACGTTGTAAAGGAATGATGATGCGCCCCCTCTTTCGTGTCTCTCTCTTGGCCAGTGCGATAGCCTTTGCGTTACCGACGCTTGCCGCAGAACAAACTCAAACTGATAAAACCAAAACCGAGAAACCGGCTGATGACATTACCGTCGTCGGTAACTGGCTGGATAACCCGGACAACAGCACCGTACTGCTTAACCACCCGGGTGCCCGCTCGATCGTAACCGAGCAGCAGCTGCGCGAGCAGGGTTCCGAAACCGTCGCCGATGCGCTGAAGGGCATTCCTGGCGTTCAGGTTCGCGACAGCAACGGCACCGGCGGCAGCGATATTTCCCTCAACGTTGGCGTGCGCGGCCTGACTTCGCGCCTGTCTCCACGCTCCACTATTTTGATGGATGGCGTACCGTTGGCAGTAGCCCCTTACGGCCAGCCTCAGCTTTCTATGGCTCCGCTGGGCATCGGCAATATTCAGTCCGTTGACGTGGTTCGCGGCGGCGGTGCGGTGCGTTACGGGCCGCAAAACGTCGGCGGCGTGATTAACTTCGTCACCCGCGACATTCCAAAAGATTTTGGCGGCACCGTTAGCGCTCAGACCCAGGGCGCAAGCCACGGCGGCCTGAAAACGCTGACCAGCGCCTCCGTCGGCGGCACGTCCGATAACGGTCTGGGTGCCGAGCTGCTGTACTCCGGCCTGCACGGCCAGGGCTACCGCGACAGCAACGACAATACCGACATCGACGACTTTATGCTGAAGACGAAGTACGCCTTCACCGAACGCGATGAACTCCAGGCTAACTTCCACTATTACGATGCTAAAGCAGGCATGCCGGGCGGCCTGACCAGCGCGCAATATGCGGCTAATCCGTTCCAGTCCACCCGCGCGTGGGATCAGTTTGAAGGCCGCCGCAAGGATATGTCCTTCAAATATAAGCACAGCGAAGATGACAAGCAGCTCGAAGTCCTGACCTACTTCACCGACAGCTATCGCGGCAGCGATATTGCGCAAAAGGTGGGTAACAAAGGCCTGTTCCAGATGGGCTCCTTCCCGCGCCATTACACCACCTGGGCTTTCGAACCTTCTTATTCACAACTGTTCCGCTTCTGGGATATGTCTCATGAAGTCACCGTCGGTTATCGTTACCTGAACGAAACTGCGGATGAAAAAGCCTTCCGCTCGACCAGCTACAACCCGGATAAAACCTGGCAACAGCCTGATGCATCGACCTATTATCAGCACACTTACGGCGGCACGGCGGCAAACGCATTTTATATTGATGATGCCATCAACGTCGGCAACTGGACCATTACGCCGGGCATGCGCTATGAAAGCATCAAGACCCACATAAGCGACGACTTTAACAACATCAGCCGCGAGAAGAACTACAGCCAGCCGCTGCCTTCCATCAGCGTGATGTACCACCTGACGGATTCCTGGAATGTCTTCACCAACGCCAGCACCTCGTTTGGTAGCATGCAATACTTCCAGCTGACCAAAGGCGGCAACGGCAGCCAGCCTGCACCGGGCCTGACGCCGGAGAAAGCGCATACCTACGAAGTGGGTACCCGCTACGATGATACGGTAATCAAAGCCGAAGCAACCCTGTTCTACATCGACTTTGACGATCAGCTGCAATACATCAGCAATACCGTCGGCTGGACTAACCTTGGCGCAACCAAACACCAGGGGATTGAGCTGGCGCTAAACTACGATCTGAGCGAGCTGAACCGCGCGCTGGACGGCGTGAGCCTTTACACGACTTATACCTACACCAAAGCCACCAGCGACAACGGCGCCTTTGCGGATAAAGACCTGCCGTATTACTCGCGCCAGGTTTACACCGTTGGCACCCGCTATGCGACCGGAGACTGGGTGTGGAATCTGGACAGCTTTGCCCAGTCTAAGCAACGCTCTCCGGGTACCGGCGATACCTACATCACCGACGAAAGCGCGGACGGCCAGTACGGCAATATCGCGGGTTATATGGTGTGGAATATGCGCGGCGAATATGACTTCGGCCCGTCTCTGTCTCACCTGAAACTGGGCGCAGGGATTAAAAACCTGTTCGATCAGCGTTATTACACCCGCTCAAGCGACAACAACTCGGGCAAATACGTTGGTGAGCCGCGTACCTTCTTCGTACAGGGTTCTATCGCGTTCTGATAAACATCCTCACCCTCTCCCAACGGAGAGGGTTTTCCCCCCATCCGCCTGGAGGGGGGAAACAAAGGAGATTTACTCCAGATCTCCGCCGTTGCTGGCAATCACCTTCTTATACCAGTGGAATGACTTCTTCGGCGTACGCGCAAGCGTGCCTTTTCCTGCATCATCGCGGTCAACGTAGACGAAGCCGTAGCGCTTGCTCATCTCGCCGGTAGAAGCGGAAACCAGGTCAATACAGCCCCAAGAGGTATAGCCCATCACCGGGATGCCATCCTCAATTGCTTCGCCCATCGCCTTAATATGCTCACGCAGATAGCTAATGCGGTATTCGTCGTCAACTTCCCCCTTCGCATTTAGCTCGTCCTTCGCGCCCAGCCCGTTTTCCACCAGGAACAGCGGCTTCTGGTAACGGTCATACATCATATTCATGGTAATGCGCAGGCCAAGCGGGTCGATGCCCCAGCCCCATTCGCTGAAAGTAATATGCGGGTTCTTGAGCGACTTAATGATATTAGCCGGGTTAGTATTCCCCTCGTTCATGTCTGCTGAAGCACAGCGCGAGGCGTAATAGCTGAAGGAGACGAAGTCTACGGTATTTTTCAGGATCTCCGCGTCGCCCGGCTCGGTCACAATCTCAATACCTTTCTCACGGAACATGCGTCCGGCATAGGCCGGATAAGCCCCACGAGCCTGAACATCAATAAAGAACAGGTTTTCACGATCTTTTTCCAGCGCCGCCCAAACATCCTCCGGCTTGCAGCTGTATGGGTAGAAGTTGCCGCCCGCCAGCATGCAGCCGACCTGGTTTTCCGGGTTAACTTCGTGGGCGATTTTGGTCACCAGGGCGCTGGCGACCAGTTCGTGGTGCGCGGCCTGGTACATCACCTGCTCTTTGTTATCGCCTTTCTCAAACACCAGCCCGGCCCCGGAAAACGGGCTGTGGAGCATGATGTTGATTTCGTTAAAGGTCAGCCAGTATTTCACCTGGCCGTTAAAAGCCTCAAAGCAGGTGCGGGCGTAGCGGCTGAAGAAATCCACCATTTTACGGTTGCGCCATGAGCCGTATTCACGCACCAGATGCATCGGCACGTCGAAGTGACACAGGGTAACCAGCGGCTCAATATTATACTTTTTACACTCGGCAAACAGTTCGCGGTAGAACGCGATCCCTTGTTCATTTGGCGTAGCTTCATCGCCATTCGGGTAGAGGCGGCTCCACGCGATAGAGGTGCGGAACACGGTGAAACCCATTTCTGCCATCAGGGCGATGTCTTCTTTATAGCGATGGTAAAAATCAATCGCCTGGTGGCTCGGATAAAATTCATCATCGCGCAGCTCAAAGCGTTTCTCCACGCCGAGCTTTACCCCAAGGCGATTTTCACCATGAGGGATCATATCCACGGTGCTCAGCCCCTTTCCGCCTTCCTGATAAGCGCCTTCCGCCTGGTTAGCCGCTATTGCTCCGCCCCACAAAAATCCTTTTGGAAATGCTGTCTCTGCCATGTTTACCTCTGCTTAAAGTGTTTTTACTGCATTATCTGGTGCTACAAACGCCGTAGTGCTGCCCTTCTCCACCGCTTCTTCAACCGGGATATCTTCGAAGCCAAGAATAAGCGTAGTGATAAATGAGAGCACCACGGCCAGAATCATTACAGCGGCGACCCAGACAATGCTCATTGGGTTAGCCGGGTCAAAAAACTGCACGCTGGTGAATAAGCCCGGCGAGGCCATCGAATGGCTTGCCAGCCCGCCGATACCGGCAACGGCGCCGCAAATAAACCCGCTAATCAGGCAGGCAATCAACGGGCGCTTGAGCCGCACCGCCACGCCATAAAGCGCGGGTTCAGAAATACCTGCCACAATAGCCGAAGCCGCAGCGGCCAGGGCCGTCTGGCGCAGTTCAGGGTTTTTCGTTTTCCAGGCAACGGCAAGCGAAGAACCGCCCAGAGACAAGTTGGCCCCGATTTCCGACGGCATAACCATGCCCTCTTTTCCGGTTTCAGCTATGGTCTGAATAATTGTTGGAGTGAATACGCGGTGCATCCCGGTCATCACCAGCAGCGGCCAAATCGCCCCCATAATGGCAACGGACAGCCAGCCCAGATAGCCGTGAACGGTATAAACCAGCGATGAAATACCGCTGCCAATCCAGATGCCCAGCGGGCCAATTAGCAGAATTGCTATCGGAGCGGACACCAGCACGATAAGCATCGGCTTAAGGAAGTTTTTTGTTACCGCTGGCGTGATACGGTCGATGGCCCTTTCGATATAAGACAGCAGCCAGGTCATCACCAGCGCCGGAATAACGGTGTAGGTATATTTCACCGCCGTCACCGGCACGCCCATAAAATCAACATGCTGGCCCTGAGCCGCTTTTGCCATCAGGTCGATAAACGCCGGATGAACCAGCACCCCGGCAATAGCAATCGCCAGCGACATATTGGTTTTAAATTTCACCGCAGCGGAGGCCGCCACCATCACCGGCAAGAAGAAGAATGCTCCGTCGCCGATAAGATTCAGGATAATCAGCGTGGAGGAGGTTTTTTCGAACAGGCCCGCCATATCAAGGATCATCGCCAGCAGCTTAACCATCGAGCCGCCGATAATGGCCGGAATAAGCGGCGACATGGTGCCTATCAACGCATCGAGTATTCCCGCGCCAATTCGCTTTAAGGTCAGTTTATTTTTTCCGGCAGGCACTGTCGCGGGCCGCGAGCCTTCGGGCAGATGTTTCAGCACTTCGGCATAAGCCTGAGAAACGGTATTGCCGATAATAACCTGGCACTGCTGGTCGCTTTTCACCACGCCCAGCACGCCGTTAATAGATTTCAGCCTTGCGCCGTCAATAGCGGCGTCATCCCGCAATACGAAGCGCAAACGGGTCATACAGTGGGTCACCGCCACTACGTTTCCTGGCCCGCCTAAAGCCTCAACAATCTGCCGGGATACATCCACATATTTGTTCGCCATGAAGTAGGGTTCTCTTATTATGATTTCGTAGGTAACCGGTTCCACACAATCATGTTAAGTTGAAAATAAGATCACAATAATTATTTTTATATTGATCTAAATTTGTGATTCAGATCGCCAGATAACGCACACTGCTTCCGTGAGACGAAAAGTGTAAAATGGCGGAAAATGAACAAGCTACGGGAAGCCTTTATGTCAACAATGCAGGAAGTGGCGAAAAAAGCAGGCGTCTCGAAGGCAACCGTTTCGCGCGTGCTGACCGGAAAAGGCTACGTCAGTGAAGCCACTAAAACGCTGGTTTATCAGGCTATTGAGGAAACGGGTTACCGGCCAAATATCATGGCCCGTAATCTGGCAACCCGCAAATCAGGCTATATCGGCCTGGTGGTAACCAACACCCTGTATAGCGGCAATTACTTCAGCGAGCTGCTGTCGCAGGCGGCGCTTAAGCTTGAGGCCAGCGGGCGGCAGCTCATTCTGGTAGACGGAAAACACAGCGCCCGGGAAGAGCAGGAAGCGGTGCAGTTTCTGCTCGACCTTCACTGCGATGCGGTGATTATCTATCCACGCTTTTTGAGCGTGGACGAAATGGACTTGCTTATCGGGCAGCACAAGCAGCCGATAATGGTGATGAACCGCAAGCTGCGTAAGCACCAGAGTCACTGTATTTGCTGCGATCACAAAGGCTCCAGCTATAACGCCACGCGCCATTTAATTGATAACGGGCACCGTGAAATCGCTTTTATCAGCGGGGTGCTGGACTCCCCTACCGCGCGGGAGCGTCTGGCGGGTTACAAAGAGGCGCTTGAACACGCGGGTTTAACCCCGCGTGACGAACTGATCGTTGCCGGAAAATGGACGCCAGCGAGCGGCGCTGCGGGTGTTGAAAACCTGCTTGCCCGCGGGGAAAAGTTTAGCGCTCTGGTTGCCAGCAACGACGACATGGCCATTGGCGCCATCAAGCAGTTGAGCAACGCCGGGCTTAGGGTTCCCGACGATGTTTCGATTATCGGCTTTGATAACGTTCCCACAGGCGCATTTCTCAGCCCGGCGCTGTCCAGCGTGAAAGAGCCGGTAAGCGACATGATCCATGAGGTGATAAACCGCCTGACCGCGATGCTGGACGGGGGCTATTTCTCCAAAGATAACCTTTACGCTTCTGACCTTATCGTGCGGGATTCGGTGGCGAAAGGTCCGCATTTTATGGCGAAATAACCTCTCTCAGTAAAACCGGCAAAGGAGACTCACCCCACTCTTTTGCCGGTTTTTTTATGCCGGAGCGCCCATCACCGCTTCAACCGTAAGAGCGGCAATCTGCCCGTCCTGCTCTTTAGTTGCCCCGGAAATACCGAGCGCGCCAATCACTACGCCTTGAGCATTGCGCAGCGGAATGCCGCCGTCGATACCCACCAGCCCGCCGTTACTGTTTTCCAGCGAATAAGCCGGTCCGTTGGGGTGCAAATTAGCCCCAACATCGCCGCTGTTTGCCTGAAATAGCACCGCAGTTCGCGCTTTTTGCACCGCAATATCGATGGTTGCCAGGAAAGTCCCGTCCATGCGGCCAAACGCGGTCAGGTGGCCGCCAGCGTCCAGCACCACCGCCGACACGGGCGGCAAATCATGGGATTTCACCACGGTTTTAACGCCGTCGAGAAGCGCTTCTGCGAGAGTAAGAGTTAACATCACGGGGAAACCTTAATGGGTTAAAGGAGCCTGTTTTTTGGCGTCAATAACCGCCCAGGTGTGGATAATCAGGCCGAAGACCGCCAGAATCGCGCCAACCCAGCCGGTGGACTGCCAGCCAAAGCCCGCAGAGATAGTCACCCCGCCAAGCCAGGCGCCGAGCGCATTTGCAATATTGAACGCAGAATGGTTCATCGCCGCCGCCATGGTTTGCGCATCTCCCGCCACGTCCATCAGGCGAATTTGCAGCACAGAAGAGAGCGAAACCATAGTGCCGACCAGCATCACAGTTACCGCCCCAAGCCACGGATAATGCGAGGTATAGACGTAGGCGCTGAGCACCAGAATGGCCCATATCAGCAGCAGGCGAACGGTTTTCTCCAGCCCTCTGTCCGCCAGGCGGCCGCCTACGATATTACCGACGATCATCCCGAGGCCAAACATTGAGAGAATAACCGGGATCATGCCCACGGACTGATGAGCCAGCTCCAGCATGGTTGGCTTAACGTAGCTGAATACCGAGAACATACCGCCGCTGCCGATGGCCCCGATAGCCAGCGTCAACAACACCTGTTTGCGGGTAAGCGCCGTCAGTTCCCGCAGCGGACTGGCGTCTTTGTCGCCTTCACTCCACGGCACCCAGGCGCGAACCAGAATAAGCGTCAGCACCGCAAGCCCGCCGACGATGGCGAACGCGCTGCGCCAGCCAAACAGCTGCCCGATAGCGGCAACCGCGGGCACGCCCAGCAGGTTGGCAATCGTCAGGCCGAGCAACACCATCGACACCGCTTGGGCGCGTTTCGCCCGGTCAACCAGACTTGCCGCCAGCAGCGCGGCAACGCCGAAGAAGGTGCCATGCGGGAAACCGGCGAGAAAACGCGCCAGCATCATCGAGTAATAACCCGGCGCAAAGGAGCTCAGCAGGTTGCCGACGGCAAACATCGCCATCAGGACAATAAGAAAATCACGGCGCGCCATGCGTGCGCCGAGCACGGCCAGCAGAGGTGCACCAATAACCACGCCGAGCGCATAAATACTAATCAGGTGACCGGCTGACGGAATAGAAACGTGCAGCCCGTTGGCCGCATCGGGCAATAAGCCCATGATGACGAATTCGCCGGTGCCGATAGCGAAGCCGCCCATACCAAGGGCGAACAGCGCTTTCAGCAGCCCGGCACGCGACAGAGAGGATGACCCCGCTTCCGCGCTTACGGTCTGTTCATTGAGTGATGACATAGCGTTTTTTACTTATGCAGGTGAACAAAAAAATGCGCCTCAGGCAGCGGTCTGCATGAGGCGCGGGACTCTTTTACGCCAGGTTATGCGCGGTGCGGTGGTGCCATAAATTCGGCGCCAAGCGGCTCCGGGATATGCTTATTCAGGATAGCGTCGATATCGCGCATGTTGTCAGCGCTAAGCTGCCAGCCATACACTTCCTCAACACCTTCAAGCTGCTGAGGGCGGCGTGCGCCCCACAGTGCGATAGTTGGGCCGGAGTCCAGCACCCAGCGCAGCGCCAGGGCCATGACGCTTTTGCCGTAGCGCTGGTGAGCAAAGGCTTTCAGCTCTTCAACCGCAGCCAGAGACTGCCCAAAGCGCGGCGGCTGGAACTTAGGATCGAAGCTTCGCAGGTCGCCTTCGCCAAAGGTGGTTTGCGGATCCATACGCCCGGACAGCAGGCCGCGGCAGATAGCGCCGTAAGCCAACACCACCAGTTGATGATATTTCGCATAGGGCAGCAGTTCGGTTTCGGTTGCGCCACGTTCGAACAGGTTAAGCGGCGGCTGAAGCGTTGCCAGCGGGGCCACGCCGCGGAACTTATCCATCTGAGCCGGAGAATAGTTGCTGACGCCAAGCGCCAGGAACTTGCCTTCGCGGTGCAGGTCTTCAAGCGTACGGGCGGTTTCTTCTATCGCCACCAGCTTATCCGGCCAGTGAACCTGGTACAGGTCGATATAGTCGGTTTGCAGGCGGCGCAGCGAGTCTTCTATTTCCTTGCGGATGCGTTCCGGGGTGGAATTACGGGTAACGCGCCCGGCATCGTCCCAGTCCAGCGCCACTTTGGTGGCAATAATTGCCCCGTCACGACGGCCAAGCAGAGCCTTGCCCACCACCTCTTCAGAATGGCCAAAACCATAAACCGGGGCGGTATCAATCAGGTTGATGCCTCGCTCAAGCGCGGCGTGCAGTGTGGCAATCGACTCGTCGTCGTTGCTCCCGCCCCACATGCTGCCGCCAATTGCCCAGGTGCCCAGCCCGACGCGGCTGACCGGTTTAGAAATGCCTGCGATGTGAATCGTTTCGACTGCCATTATTGACTCCCGTCTGTTCTGTGAATCTATAATAACTCATGTCAGGTTGAATTAATTTCAACGAACCCTTGATGATTGAGGCCACTTTTATGCCGGTTCCGGTACGCGGCGAGCTCGCCGATCTGAACGTTTTTCTCGCTATCTGCCGCCGCAAAAGCTTTCGCCTGGCGGCCTCTGAACTGGGGGTTTCCACCTCGGCGCTGAGCCATACCATGCGCGGGCTGGAGGAGCGCCTTGGCGTGCGCCTCCTCAACCGCACCAGCCGCTCGGTAGTGCCCACCGACGCCGGAGAGGCGTTGCTGGGCCACCTGGAAACCGGCTTTTCCCATATCCGCATGGCGCTGGACGAGCTGGATCATTACCGCGAATCCCCCGTCGGCCGGCTGCGCATTAACATCCCGCGCGACGCGGCTCAGCTGCTGTTCACTCCGGTGCTGGCGCGGTTCATGACCATGTACCCGCGGCTCCAGCTGGAAATCACCGTCGACAATACGCTGGTAGACATTATCGGCAGCGGTTATGACGCGGGCATTCGCTACGGCGAAAGCGTTCCCCGGGACATGATTGCCATGCCGGTGACGCGCAAGCTGAAATGGATTGTCGTCGCCTCGCCCGGCTATCTGAAGAATAGCGCTCACCTGCCCTTATCACATCCCAACGATCTGCTGGCGCACCAGTGCATCCGCATGCGGCTCGGCAACGGAACGCTTTATAAATGGGAGCTGAATCATGCGGGAGAGGCGCTGGCGCTGGATGTGCCCGGCTCGCTTATCCTCAACGAGAGCGAGATGATTATTGATACTGCCTTAAACGGCTTCGGGCTTGCCTACTGCCTGGACGTGCGCGTGCGCCCGCTGCTGGAGAGCGGCCAGCTGGTGCAGATTATCCCGGAATGGGTGTGCGAAGACGAACCGATGGTGATGTATTACCCCAGCCGCAGGCAGCTGCATCCGGGTTTGAGAAAGTTAATTGAGATGATGCGCGAAGTTACGCTGTACTGACCGGGATAACATCTGGGGTATCTCCTTCTGCACCGAGCGCGACTCCAGAAACATGTGAATATTTCATCTGGCGGGTACGACCCGTTTGATTTCGGTCAACGCGAAAAGCCCCCGTAAGCGCAAGATGCGGCGGCGGAAATAATAGATATCTTATTATCCCGTAACGAAACAAATAATCTAACAGGGTCGATGAGTGAATGATGAGTAAGCTGAAATTACTGGTGCTGGCGTTGGGTCTGGCCAGCGGTATGGCAAACGCCGCGCTGCCGCTGTTTAACGGGCACGGTGCGCCGGGCGATGTGCATATCGACAACGGCGGGCCGGTATACCTTAACGGTAAAGAGATGGTTTTGAAGAAGGTGAACGATAACTTCTATGAAGCGCGTGGCCAGGACGTGGTTCTGTCTATCGCTATCATGCCGGACGGGACGGCCTCGGTGAGCTGGAACGGCAAACGCCGGGCGAATGGGATGATTGCGCCAGTTCAAAAATAACCACGCTTTCAGGCGGGTGAGTTTGCCTCACCCGCTGCACCGTTTATTCCGCTTTAGCCGGCTTAACGCGCTGGGTCAGGCCACGCAGGAAGTAGCGCAGAAACTGATCGCCACATTCGCGATAGTTTTTATGATCCGGGTTACGCATCATCGCGGTGATTTCCGGCATAGAAATGCGGAACTCCTGGGCAGTCAGGATCTCGAGCACGTCGTCGGACTTCAGCTCAAAAGCGATACGCAGTTTTTTCAGGATGATGTTATTGGTCATCCGGCGTTCGATCTTCGGCTCCGGCTTGCTCTCATCTTTGCCGCGTTTGAAGTAGATAAGCCCGTTGAGAAAGTTTGCCATGATAAGATCCGGGCAGGCCTTAAAGCCTTCTTCGTCCTCTTTCTTCAGCCACGGAACGATTTGTTCCGCGGGGACGTCGGTGCCGGTCAGGGCAAGGATCTTAACGATTCCATCGTTATTCAGGTTCAGCATATAGCGAACGCTTAGCAATACGTCATTATTCAACATGGGGCAATCTCAGGGTCTAAAAGCGGGCAGTATATAGATAAGCGAGCCCATTGTAATAAAAACCGAGCGTATTTACCCGCCAGAGCCTAAATTAGTGGCTATTTATTGGAAGCCTGATGGCGTAAAGTCAGGCTCAGGCTGATAAACATTTTCACGCTAAAAGGTAGACATTTGATCTTAAGACTCTGGCAAGAATCCGACCGCCCTTTCTTACGCACCCTTTACCTCCATTCCCGCCGCGAAGCCTGGCCCTGGCTCGATAGCAGCAGCTGGCACCTCGAAGATTTTGATAGCGTGACTCAGGATGAAAAAATCTGGGTAGCCGAAGATGATGGGCATCGCATCGGCTTTGCTTCGGTATGGGAGCCGGATAACTTTTTACATAACCTGTTTGTTAGCCCGGACTACCACGGTAAGGGCGCGGGTAAGGCGTTATTGCAGAAAGTACAAAGTGAATTCACCAGCACCGGCTCGCTGAAATGCCTGGTGAAAAACCAGCATGCCGCCGAGTTTTATCAGCGTAACGGCTGGCATATTGAAGCCACCGGGGACAGCCCGGACGGCGAGTATTATTTAATGCATTTTGTGTTGGGCCGCTGATGCTAAACCTCCCCCTCAGCGGGAGAGGTTTATAGCGAAGTCCGCCGTATTATACCGCTCTGAAAGCGATTTCAGCCGGGATAACTTCCCCATTCCAGTAAAGCTGAGCCGCAACGCTCCCCGCCAGTTCGCGGTAAAGCGTGGTGATGTCGCTTTCCGGGCGGTTAACCACCGTTGGTTTACCGGCGTCCAGGTCTTCACGCAGCGAAATATGCAGCGGCAGCTGACCCAGCAGGGTTGTGTGGTACTGCTGCGCCAGCTTCTCCGCGCCGCCGGTGCCGAAAATAGGCTCGTGGTGGCCGCAGTTGCTGCAAATGTGGATGCTCATGTTCTCGACGATGCCGACCACGGGCACTTCGACCTTCTCAAACATCACAATGCCTTTGCGGGCATCGATAAGCGCGATGTCCTGCGGCGTGGTGACCACCATCGCGCCGGTTACCGGGATATTTTGCGCCAGCGTCAGCTGAATATCGCCGGTGCCGGGCGGCATATCGATAACCAGATAATCCAGGTCCGGCCACAGGGTTTCCTGCAGCATCTGCATTAACGCTTTGCTCGCCATCGGCCCGCGCCACACCATGGCATTTTCGTCGGTCACCAGGTAGCCAATGGAGTTGGTTGCCAGCCCATGAGCAACAATCGGTGCCATATGTTTGCCGTCCGGCGAGGTTGGGCGCTCGTGCTCCGCGCCCAGCATGTTCGGAATAGACGGGCCATAAATATCGGCATCCAGAATGCCCACTTTCGCCCCTTCGGCAGCCAGCGCCAGCGCCATATTGACCGCCGTGGTGGACTTGCCTACCCCGCCTTTGCCGGAGCTGACGGCGATAATGTTTTTCACGCCGTTCACGCCGGGCTGGTTTTTCACCCGCTTAAGAGTGGCAATCTGGTGAGTCAGCTTCCAGTCCACCGCCTTCGCGCCGGTGATGCGCAGCAGATCCGAACTGCAACTCTCTTTTAGCGCTTCAAACCCGCTTAACCACGCAAACGGCATTTGCAGTTCAACGTGCAGCGTGTCGTCCAGCATCGCAACGTGATGCAGCGCTTTCAGGGCAGTGAGATTGTGTTTCAGGGTAGGGTGCTGAAAATTTGCCAGGGTCCCGGCGACCATCGCGCGTAGCTGTTCCGGGGACTTGCTGGACGGGGATTGAGAGTTCATCCCGGCTCCTTATGTTTTTATCGGACATTGCAGTGTGCTAAGCATACCAGAAAGGCGAACAGCTATTCATATCCGGTTATTGCGGGCTTTGGGGTTACTAATCAATTGCCAATCCGGTAATATCAAAACCCCTTTTTTAAATCAGAAGATGCAATTCCCACTATGGCTCAAACCGCGAAGAAAATATTGGTAACGTGCGCCCTGCCGTACGCAAACGGCTCAATCCACCTCGGTCACATGCTGGAGCATATTCAGGCTGATGTCTGGGTCCGTTACCAACGAATGCGCGGCAACGAGGTCAACTTCATCTGCGCCGATGACGCTCACGGCACGCCTATCATGCTGAAAGCTCAGCAGTTGGGCATTACCCCGGAACAGATGATTGCCGAAATGAGCCAGGAGCATCAGACCGATTTTGCCGGCTTCAACATCAGCTATGACAACTATCACTCCACCCACAGCGACGAAAACCGCGAGCTGTCGGAGCTGATCTACGGCCGCCTGAAAGAAAACGGTTTTATCAAGAACCGCACCATCTCTCAGCTTTACGATCCGGAAAAAGGCATGTTCCTGCCGGACCGGTTCGTAAAAGGCACCTGCCCGAAATGCAAAGCGCCGGACCAGTACGGCGATAACTGCGAAGTCTGTGGCTCAACCTACAGCCCAACCGAGCTTATCGACCCTAAATCCGTGGTCTCCGGGGCAACGCCCGAGATGCGTGATTCCGAGCACTTCTTCTTTGACTTGCCTTCCTTCAGCGAAATGCTGCAAGCGTGGACCCGCAGCGGCGCGCTGCAGGAGCAGGTTGCGAACAAAATGCAGGAGTGGTTCGAGTCCGGCCTTCAGCAGTGGGACATCTCCCGCGATGCGCCTTACTTCGGCTTTGAAATTCCAAACGCGCCGGGTAAATATTTCTACGTCTGGCTGGATGCGCCAATCGGCTACATGGGCTCCTTCAAGAACCTGTGCGACAAGCGCGGCGACACCACCAGCTTTGAAGAATACTGGAAGAAAGATTCCTCTACCGAGCTGTATCACTTCATCGGCAAAGACATCGTTTACTTCCACAGCCTGTTCTGGCCGGCCATGCTGGAAGGCAGCAACTTCCGTAAACCGACCAACCTGTTTGTGCACGGATATGTGACGGTAAACGGCGCGAAGATGTCCAAATCTCGCGGCACCTTTATCAAGGCCAGCACCTGGCTTAAGCATTTTGATGCCGATAGCCTGCGCTACTACTACACCGCCAAGCTCTCCTCACGCATCGACGATATCGACCTTAACCTGGAAGACTTCGTGCAGCGCGTGAACAGCGACATCGTGAACAAAGTGGTTAACCTGGCCTCCCGTAACGCTGGCTTTATCGCCAAGCGCTTCGACGGCCAGCTGGCGGCGGAAATTGCCGATGCCGACCTGTACAAAACCTTTACCGACGCGGCAGCAAGCATCGGCGAAGCGTGGGACAGCCGCGAGTTTGGCCGTGCGGTCCGCGAAATCATGGCGCTGGCCGATATCGCTAACCGCTATGTGGACGAGCAGGCTCCATGGGTGGTGGCAAAACAGGAAGGCCGCGATGCCGACCTGCAGGCCATCTGCTCCATGGGCATTAACCTGTTCCGCGTGCTGATGACTTACCTGAAGCCGGTGCTGCCAACCCTGACCGAGCGAGCTGAAGCTTTCCTTAACGCCGAGCTGAGCTGGGACAGCATTCAGGAGCCGCTGCTGAATCACAAAGTGAACAGCTTCAAGGCGCTGTATAACCGTATTGAGATGAAGCAGGTGGAAGCCCTGGTAGAAGCGTCTAAAGAAGAAGTTAAGGCGCTGTCTGCTCCGGTCACCGGTCCGCTGGCCGACGATCCGATTCAGGAAACCATCACCTTCGACGATTTCGCCAAAGTCGATATGCGTATTGCGCTGATCGAAAAAGCAGAATTTGTGGAAGGCTCTGACAAGCTGCTGCGCCTGACGCTGGATTTAGGCGGCGAGAAGCGCAACGTGTTCTCCGGTATTCGCTCCGCATACCCGGACCCGGCGAAGCTGGAAGGCCGTTTAACCGTAATGGTGGCGAACCTTGCGCCGCGTAAAATGCGCTTTGGTATTTCCGAAGGCATGGTGATGGCCGCAGGCCCTGGCGGGAAAGACATCTTCCTGCTCAGCCCGGACAGCGGTGCTCAGCCTGGTATGGCGGTTAAATAAAAAACAAAACCCCGGATATCCGGGGTTTTTCTTTTGTCAGGCGTCTCTGGCCTGCCCTACCGTTTTGTCCTTCAGGAACAAGAACATCAGCCCCAACCACACCAGGCCACCCAGCAGGTTAAACAGGTTGAACAGCCCGTTGCCGCCAAGTTGATAAGCGTGCTTGCTCAGCTCAATACCCACGGTAAAGATCAGCATTTGCAGCATTCCCATCGCCGCAGATACCGTGCCTTTACTCATGTCGCTGGCGAACAGCGTCAGGCGAACCAGGCCGGCGTTTGCAAGGCCAATCCCGAATGCATACAGACTCAGCCCGGCGGTCATCCACAGATAAGCGTGGGACGAAACCACCGTCGCGACGGCGGCCACAATCAGACCAGGCACAATCCACCAGCCACCCATAATAATCAGGCTGCGGACGCTGCGGCGTGCGGTCAGCTTTGCCAGCACCAGGTTACCGAGGATCAGCGCGCCAAAAATCGGCACCTGCAACAGGCCATATTCATAGCTGCTGAGGTTTTCACCGCTAATAATGATAACCGGCGACTGGGCAATCCACGCCAGCAACGGCAGGCTTACGAAGCCGGTAGCCAGCGCGCCCGCCACAAAGCGAACGTTCTTCAGCACCAGCTTGTAATCACGGCCAAGCTCGGGCAAAGAGAGCTTTTCGCCAAGGCGGGTCGCGGTTTCAGGCATCGCTTTGTGCAGGCCAAAGAAGGAAACAGCGGCCAGCACGGCAAACAGCACAAACATCGTTTCCCACGGCGCAACATGGATCCAGGCAGCCCCAACCAGCGGGCCGAGCAGCGGCGCTATCAGCGCTACGTTTGCCATCAGGGCGGTGATTTTAATGCACACCGCCTCTTCAAACGATTCCTGAATTGCGGCGTACCCCACCGCGCCAATAAAGCAAAGGCTGATGCCCTGCAGGAAGCGCAGGAAAGTAAATTGCTCAATATTTTGTGCCAGCAGCGTCGCCAGGCAGGTGACGATAAACCACACCACGCCGGTCAGCATTACCGGACGGCGGCCGATACGGTCGGACAGCGGCCCCAGCAACCATTGCAGGAACATGCCGCCCGCCAGGTAGGCGGTCATCGAGGTCGGCACCCATTCAATGCCGGCCTGGTATTGATCCACCACGGCCAGCATTCCCGGCTGGATCATATCGTTGGCGATATAAGTTGAGAATTCGTAGAGCACCAGGCAGAGCGGAAACAGCAACGCCTGACGGCCTAACGATTTGTTAGCTATCGTATTATTTTGCATTAGGAACTCAGAAGATAAAAAAACGCGCAGAGTGTATTCAATTGCCCGCGCGGATAACAGTTTGTTGCAGATGAAAAGCACGGGTTGTAAAAGCGCGCATATGATAACCCAATTGTATTAAGGATTTCTTAATCTGTGATGAATATTCTCTCCTCATCATTTTCCTAACCGCGCAGCACTCGCCGTTTACATAATGCAAAGTTTTCCTAAACCAACGGTAAATAAGACAAAACTGCTTTACCGACTGCCGCCACGCTTCTATCTTTTCCAGCTTTTCATCCTGATAATGCTGGCTGTCATTTTTAGCTGGCTTGCCAGAGATGAAGGGCTGGATCGCTGGATAACCGGGTACTGGTTTGATGCCGCCACCCGGCAGTTCCCGCTACAGAACAACCGGCTGCTGGATTTGCTGAACCACCGCCTGTTAAAGGATTTGGTGATAGTCGGGGGAGCGCTGTCCCTGATTTGGGGCCTCTGGCACCGCCAGCCACGGCTGGTGGTCGTGGCGCTCTTAATCGGTCTCGGGGCCTTAACCGTCGGCATCCTGAAGGATTTTAGCCACCACTCCTGCCCGTGGAGCCTGGCCGAATACGGCGGTAATGCCGTTTCTTACCCGCTGTTTGGCGCCGTTCCGGCAGGCAGCGGGCCGGGGAGATGTTTTCCCGGCGGCCACGCGTCCAGCGGCTTCGGGGTGATGGCATTGTTCTTTTTGTTTTATCGCGAACGCCCGCGCCTGGCATGGTTTTGCCTGTTTGCCGGTGTCTTTCTCGGCCTGATGATGGGCTACGGCCAGGTGATGCGCGGCGCGCACTTTTTCAGCCACAACCTGTGGGCGGGTTGGTGGGTATGGTTAACCCAGGTGGCGATTTATGGCCTGCTGTCCACCTGGCTTGTAAAGGAACAGGAAACGTTATGATGGAAAGTCTCAACCAGAATCTGTTTTTGCTGATTAACGCCACTCCGGCCTCTCCGGAATGGATAATCAAGCTGGCTATTTTCTTCGCCAAAGACCTGATAAGCATCGTCCCGCTGCTGATAGCCATTCTCTGGCTTTGGGGGCAGCGTAAGCAAATGACCGCCCAGCGCCAGGTGGTTATCAAGACGGCGATGGCGCTGATTATCAGCGTGATACTCTCGTGGGTCATTGGGCAACTGTTCCCGCACGATCGCCCGTTTGTTACCGGGCTGGGCTATAACTTCCTGCATCATGCGCCGGACGACTCCTTCCCGAGCGACCACGGCACGGTGATTTTCACCTTCGCGCTGGCCTTCCTGTGCTGGCACCGCGTCTGGTCCGGTATTTTGCTGTTTGTTATCGGCTGCGCGATTGCATGGTCCCGCGTGTATCTCGGCGTGCACTGGCCGCTGGATATGCTGGGCGGCCTGCTGGTCGGCATGAGCGCCTGCCTGCTGTCGCAGCTGGTCTGGAACCTGCGCGGGCCGCAAATCCACCGACGCCTGCACCTGATCTACCGTTTTTGCTTTGCGCTGCCTATCCGTAAAGGTTGGGTGCGTGACTAAGCCTCTTGCGGCAGGTAAAATACGTTAACTAAAGCCCTGCCTTAGCGGGGCTTTTTAATGTTCAGAGGCCGCTATGGAAACCCGCCGTGACGAGCGCATTAACCGCCTGGTACAGGCGCTAAAGCGCAGCGATAAAATGCATCTTAAAGAAGCGGCGCAGCTGCTTGGCGTGTCGGAAATGACCATCCGCCGCGACCTGAACAGCGAGACGGGCCAGGTCGTGCTGCTTGGCGGCTATGTGGTGCTTGAGCCAAGAAGTGCGGGTGCCAGCCATTACCTGTTAAGCGACCAGAAAACACGCCAGATTGATGAGAAACGCCACGCCGCGCAGCTTGCTGCCCGCCACGTTGTTGCTCACCAGACGGTGTTCTTCGACTGCGGCACCACCACGCCCTATATCATCGATGCGCTGGACGACGAGCTGGTCTTCACCGGCGTTTGTTACTCGCTGAACACTTTTCTGGCCTTGCAGGACAAACCTAACTGCCGGGTGATTTTAAGCGGCGGTGAGTTTCACGCCAGTAATGCGATTTTTAAGCCGATAAACTTTCAGGAATGCCTCGGCAATATCTGCCCGGATATCGCGTTTCTTTCCGCGGCAGGGGTTCACCTTCGCCACGGCGCGACCTGTTTTAATCTCGATGAATTACCGGTTAAACACTGGGCGTTGAGCATGGCTCAGCAGAGCATTCTGGTGGTGGATGATACCAAGTTTGGCAAGGTGCGCGCCGCCTGCATGGGACCGCTGACGGCGTTTGATACAATAATCAGCAATCAGCCTCCCGCCGCAGAGTTTGTGGACTACGCCGCGGCGGAAAGCATTACTCTCGAGTGGTAAGCCTTACGAGAACCAACTGCCGAACCAGCTGTGGAATTTCATCAGCACAAAGTCCCACATGCGGCTGAAGAAGCCGCCCTCTTCTACCGGCTGCATCACCATCAGCGGGCGCTGCTCGATAGATTTGCCGTTCAGTTGGAAGTCGATAGTGCCGACAACCTGCCCCTGCTTCAGCGGAGCGGTAAGCTGCGGCTGATTCAGCGTAAAGCTGGCTTTCAGGTTTTTAAGCTGGCCGCGAGGAATAGTGACCGAGCCGCCCTCGCCCGCACCAAGATTCACTTCGCTCTTATCACCGAACCACACGCGCTGGGTCACAAAAGTGGCATCCGGCTTAATCGGGGTTACGGTTTCATAGAAGCGGAAGCCCCACGTCAGCAGCTTTTCGCTTTCGTTAAAGCGGATGCGGTCGGTTTTAGCCCCGAGCACCACGGAGATAAGGCGCATATCCCCGGAAGTTGCAGAAGCGACCAGGTTGTAGCCCGCCCCTTCGGTGGTGCCGGTTTTCATACCGTCCACGTTCAGGTTAGAGCTCCACAGCAGGCGGTTGCGGTTCGGCTGCTTGATGTTATTGAAGGTGAACTCTTTCTCTTTATGTACCGCATATTCGTCCGGCACATCATGAATCAGCGCCTGCCCCAGCAGCGCCATGTCGCGCGCGGTGCTGAACTGGCCCGGCGCATCGAGGCCGTGCACGGTTTTAAAGGTGGTATTGGTGAGCTTCAGTTTTTGCGCGTAGTTGTTCATCAGGCTGACGAACGAGTCCTGGCTACCCGCCACGTAATCGGCAATGGCGATGCTGGCATCGTTGCCGGACTGAATAATCACGCCTTTGTTTAAATCCTCAACCGAGACTTTATCGCCCGGCTTCAGGAACATCAGCGACGAGCCTCGCAGCACCGGGTTGCCGGTAGCCCAGGCATCTTTACCGATGGTCACCATATCCGTTAGGTGAATTTTGCCGGCCTTGAGCGCCTGCCCCACCACGTAGCTGGTCATCAGTTTGGTCAGGCTTGCCGGATCCAGCTGCGAGTCAGCATTCCCTTCGGCCAGCACTTTCCCGCTGGCGTAGTCCATCAAAATCCAGGCTTTGGCGTCTACCTGGGGAGCATCTGCGGTCTGCTCAGCGCTCAGCGCAGGAGCCGCCACCAACAGCAGGGTCGTTCCCGCCGCTAAAGCACGTAACGTTGCAGGCATTTGCAAGCTCTTCATAAAACCACCTGAGTATCCATTCTTAAAAATCACGGCGCGCGCCGCCACCCATATGTCAGGATGTGAGTAATAACGCACGAATCCACTTAAAGAAACATAGAGTTGGTAAAGTTTGTTAAGTTTATTCGATATCTGGCCGACTTGCCGCCGTTGCGCTTATTTTTTTAGCTTTGGTTGAGTTGTTGTGGTGTTTTCGTCATCAAGCTGCGCGATACTCAACCTCCACCAGCAAAAAAAGGAACCATCATGATTACCGTTTGGGGCAGAGATAATTCCACTAATGTTAAAAAAGTGTTGTGGTGTCTGGAAGAGCTGAACCTGCCGTACCGTTCTATTCCCGCCGGAGGGAAGTTTGGCCTGACGCACGATGCAGAATACCTGGCGATGAACCCGAACGGGCTGGTACCTTGCCTGCATGACGACGCGCACGGGTTGACGCTCTGGGAGTCGAATACCATCGTGCGCTATCTCGCCGCTGAATATGGCCGCGATAAATTATGGGTAAATGAACCCGCCCGAAGAGCGAAAGGGGAAAAATGGATGGACTGGTCGGCAACGGCCGTTTCCGGCCCTTACCGCGACGTCTTCTTCAATATGGTGCGCCTGCCGCCCGAGCAGCGCAGCCAGGAGCAAATTGAGCGCGGCATCATCGCCTGCAATAAGCTGTTCGCTATTGCGGATGCGGAACTCGCCAGACAACCGTGGCTCGGCGGCGATGCATTCGGCACCGGCGATATCGCCTTCGGCCCGCAGATTTACAGCCTGCTTAACCTCGACATTCCGTGGGACGCAGTGCCAAATCTACAGCGCTGGTATCAGCAGTTGACCCAGCGCCCGGCGTTCCAGAAAGTCATTATGATCCCGCTAAGCTGACGGGCTCAGCTTTAACAGCTCGCCGTGAGTTTCGTCGGTCAGGACATACAGATAGCCGTCCGGGCCGACTCTTACATCACGAATGAGCTGTTTTCTCCCTGCGCGATAAATAAATGGCCTTTGCCGTCAAACGCGCGGCGACAATAACATGCCGCAACGTCGGCCACAGGCCAGAATCCAGAACAGCTAAGGGCTGTCAATCCGGTGGCGACTAATCCCGAATAATTAAGAATAAGCTTCAAAAATATCACTGTCTCAGATGCTCCCGACTGCATAAAGGATGAATTAACCATTGATTGAATAAGTTATCTATTTTTTCGATTGTAGATATTTTTCTGCATTACCGAAGCACTTATTAAAAAGCGCATCAAGCTGCCTTTTATCTTCGGACGTCTGCAGTGGATATTTTTTCGGTACATCAACGGTATTTGTAACTTTATTAACTATACCAGCAATGCCGACAGGCCTACCTTTTGAATCATTATAGACACGCCCATCAGTAACAGTATGCTGAAGTGATGATTTATTAACATTCATATGAAAACCTCGAAACCAAAAGTAAAGTAATAACATTCAAAACTTCTCAGCCTGAAGGCATATTTTTTCACATAGAGTTTAAGTCATTATCTTTGGAAGCGATATTTTCACGTTGAGAAATGAGTGAGATTTTAATGTTTCAATAGCAGCACCCAGCGATCCCTGCTGCCGTTTTTATAAAATTTAACCACGCAGCCGGTTGATATGAATGGTCAAAAACATGATTTCATCGTGGCTCAGGCTGTAGTTATAGTTTTTGCTGAGATAAGCGTTAATTTTATGAGCGCATTGCCAGGCCTGCGTCATTGCCTCTTTAATGCCTTCGTACAGGCTTTTATCTTCATGGCTAACCGCCTGGTTACTCATCATTCGCAGGGTGAAGAACTTCAGGTGGGTAATAATGCGCTGGTAGTTCAAAGAACTTTCATCGTATTTAATTTTTAATTCATACTTAATAATCGAAAGAACATCTTTGATGATATTGGCGCTCTGCATCGTGCTTTGCATATCGTTCACTTTGGCATTAGCCAGATGCAATGCAATAAATCCGGCCTCGTCTTCCGGCAGTTCAACCTCAAGCTTGCGGTTGATTAACGCGACGGCTTCGCTCGCCAGATCAAACTCCGGCGCGTAAAACTTTTTAATATCCCACAGCAGCATATTCTTTATCGCCAGCCCTTTTTTATGGCGCCGCACGGCAAAGTTAATATGGTCGCTAAGAGCAAAAATAAGCGACTCCTGTACTTCAATAGCCAGACGCTGCTGCGCCAGCTGCAAAATGGCCTGAGTGATAAGCAAGTGTTCCAGCGGAATAGAGTTCACCAGCTCGCTGAGCACCTCGCTGATGCCGCCGCTTTTTTTAATGAACTGGCTCTCTATTTCCAGTGCCGCAAGCGGGTCGCCTTCGCGTTTACCAAACCCGATCCCACGGCCAACAGCCACAATCTCGCAGTGCTTGTCATCAACGGCAATTACCGCGTTATTGCTCAAAACTTTCAGGACTGTAATCACTGAAACCCCTATCGGTTACTGATTGACGGCGGCAGCACTCCGGCGCTGCCGCTCGTCGCTGGATGGTTGTTATAACGCGTTATTTTTCATAACGTCAGCATACCAGCCAGCGCTTTTTTTCGGGATTCGACGCAGATCCTTCAGGTCAAATTCGTCGCGATTAACATAGATAAGACCGTAGCGTTTGGCGCAGCCCTGGTGGGTGGAAATCAGATCCAGCGCCGACCATGGCGTATAACCAAAGACCTCAACCCCATCGGTGATAGCCAGCTGCATCTGTTCAATGTGCAGGCGCAGGAAGTCAATACGGTAATCATCATTAATCTCGCCATTCTCATCGAGTTTATCAAATGCGCCCAGTCCGTTTTCGGTTATCAACAGCGGCAGATGGTAGCGGTCCCAGATTTCACGCAGCGTATTACGGAAGCCCACCGGATCGATTTCCGTACCAAACTGCGTACGCGGTAGATGCGGGTTCGCCGCCCCACGGTGTACGCCATCTTCCCCCGACTTCAGCAGCTTATTGCCGCCGCGCACCACTTCATCGTTGCCGTCGCCGCGGCTGGCCTCAACCGCCTGCGTGGTGTAGTAGTTAAACGCGATAAAATCTGGGCGGCCGCTTTTTAGTACTTCGGCATCCCCAGGCAGCATCTCCGGGGTGTAGCCTTTCTCTTCCATATAGCGCCAGGCGAGAGTGTTGTACTCACCTCTCGCCGCCACATCCAGATACAGCCAGTTGCGGATAGCGTTGTAGTTAAAGGCCGCCTGAATATCTTCCGGCTTGCTGCTGGCCGGGTAAATCACCGCAATATTGGGCGCGGGGCCAATTTTTGAATCAGGATATTTAGTATGCAGATCCCGCATCGCCATCGCCTGCGCCACCATCATATGGTGGTTTTGCTGGTAGAGGTTTTTCTTTTTATCGGCCTGGGTCGAGAGTTTAGGATCAAGCGTTCCCAGCGCCTCGCCCTGAAGGATCATTAAGTTCTGCTCGTTGATCGTCAGCCAGTACTTCACCTTATCGCCAAATTCATCAAACAGAACGTTGGCGTAGCGGGCAAAAGCATCGACGCTCGCGCGGTTATGCCAGCCGCCTTTTTCCTGAAGCGCCTGAGGAAGATCGAAGTGATACATCGTCACAATCGGCACAATATTATGCGCCAGCAGTTCGTCTATCAGGTTGCGGTAAAAATCTACCCCGGCTTTGTTAACGTCCCCTTCTCCGTCCGGGATTATTCGTGTCCAGGCAATCGAGAAACGGTAGGTTTTAAACCCCAGTTCGGCAAACAGGGCGATATCTTCGCGGTAGCGGTGGTAATGATCGCTGGCGACTTTGAAGTCGGTTGTTCCCTCGGGGTAGCTTTCACGGACATCAATTACCGACGGCCCTTTACCGCCTTCGTTCCATGCGCCCTCAACCTGATAGGCCGAGGTTGAGGCTCCCCAGAGAAAGTTTTTTGGAAAGGGTTTGAGTTCCCGATATCTCATAGTTAACTCCTTAATAAATCATGATAAAGAGAGCAGCGTGTCGCCAACGCGAGCCTGCGGCTGGGTCTGTTTTTGCAGCTGTTGGTAACTGTCAGCATTGGCAATGATGACCGGCGTAATGGTGTCGTACCCCGCCAGCTCTATCGCTTCTCTGTCGAACTCGAGCAGCAGATCGCCGCGCTTAACCTGCTGGTTTTCTGCGACGTGGATTTGATAGTGCTCGCCGTTGAGCTGCACGGTATCGAGGCCAACGTGGATCAGAATTTCGGCCCCGTGTTGGGAGAGAATTTGCAGCGCGTGGCCCGAGTCAAAAGTGGCCGAAACCGTGCCGTCGACCGGAGAAAAAACTTTGTTGCCGTCAGGCCGGATGGCCAGGCCGTCGCCGACAACGCCGCTGGAAAAGACCTTGTCGTTAACCTGCTCCAGCGGAACGATAGTGCCGCTCATCGGTGCCACAATTTTTTCGGCACTCACGGCAGCAGTCTGGGTCGCCGCAGGCTTATTATCTGCCGTCGCCCCGGCGCTGCCTTCTTCGGGAATATCCTCGAAACCGACGATATAAGTAAGGACGGCAGCAAGTACAAACGAGACACAAATCCCAAGGATCAGCCCGCCGAAACCTTCACCATAGAAAATCGGCAGCGTCAGCAGGCTGGGGATACCGGTAGAAATCGCCGCGCTGTTAGAATACCCAACGATGCCGCCCCCGACCGCCGCCGCAATAACGGCGCAAACGAACGGTTTTTTCAGCTTTAAGGTCACGCCATACACGGCGGGCTCGGTGATGCCAAACAGAGCCGTAATAAAGGTACTTCCTGCCAGGGCCTTCATTTTCTTATTTTTGGTTTTCAGCATAACCGCCAGCACCGCCCCGGCCTGGGCAAATACCGCCGGTACGGTGGCAGCCTTGAGGGTGCTGCGCCCGATAGTCGTGATGTCGTTGATGATCACCGGCGTAAACGCCCAGTGCATCCCAAAGATAACCAGAATCTGCCACACCGCGGCAATCAGCGCGCCGGCCAGAATCGAGTTAAAACCGAAGATGGTGACGAAGAAGCTGGCCGCCAGTTCGCTGGTATAAATACCGATTGGCCCGATGGTTATCAGCGTCAACGGCACCATAATCACTAACAGCAAAAACGGAGTGACAATGCTGCGCACCGTTTCATGGATGAATTTGTTGAACAGTCGTTCCAGCTGACACATCACCCAGATGGATAAAATAATCGGAATGACGGTTGAGGTGTATTTCATCAGCACCACCGGAATACCGGCAAAGCTAACGTCCGCTTTGGTATTGAAAAGCTCGATAATGGAGGGGTAAATCAGCGCCCCGGCTATCGACACCGCAACAAAAATATTGCCCTGGAATTTCCGCGCCGTGGTAATTGCCAGCATGATCGGCAGGAAGTAAAACAGGCTGTCCGCCGCCGCCGCCAAAATCACATAGGTGCTTTCGGTTTTGCTCATCCAGCCTTCTGCCAGGGCAATGCTCAAAAGCCCTTTCAGCACGCCGGATGCGGCCATTGCCCCAAGCAGCGGGGTAAAGATCGATGAAATAATGTCGATCATTTTGCTAAACACGTTGGTATTATTGGACCGGCTGCCCTGCTGGCTAGCGTGAGAGTCATCCAGCAGGGATGAGATCTCTCCAATCTGGCGATATACCTCCGAAACCCGGTTGCCAATAACCACCTGAAACTGGCCAGAAGCCTTCATTGTGGCAATCACGCCTTCGAGCTGTTCGAGGCCAGCCACATCCACTTTATTGATATCACGCAGAGAAAAACGCAGTCGTGTAGCGCAGTGCACCACCGTCACAACGTTATCTTCTCCGCCAACAAGGCGCAAAACATTTTCAGCCAACCATTTGATATTCATATTATTTACCTTTCGCTTAGCGCGCTTTTGTTATCCATGGGCCAAAAAAAAACCTGACCAGCAGCATGTCGGCACAGGGCAACATGCTGCTGGTCAGGTTTCGCTCGGGCTTTGCCCGATAACGTCCTTAATCAGGTTTCGTTATATAAAACTCCCTCGTGGCTAACAATCAACAGTTTGTGAATCTGTGACTGAGAGCAGAAAAATTGTTACCGGGAACAATGTGGAAACTCACTGCCGTCCAGCAATGACTCGCAGTGGCTGAAGTGAACCGGGCTAGATTCCTGCTGTACCGCCCAGACGCCTGCCTGGCCAAGCATAGCGAAGTGACGCCCGTTGTGAACCGGCACGATAACCTTATTGCAGTAGCGCCTGATGTTACTAATCAGGACCGGAAAAATGGGCCTGCTGATGTTCAAAGTGGCGTAATGCTTATTAAAGCGGACAACTTCACAACCCTGAGTGAATAAGGGGATCGCGCTGCTATTGAAGGCTCCCATTTCATCAATCCAGAATCCAGTCTCTGGCCGCTCGCGGGAGTGATTACTGAAAAATTTAATAAACGGCAGCCCCTGCGCCAGGGATTTTGCCTCGCTGCTGACAATGCAGAACAACCCGTTATCGATAAACCAGCCGGCTTTTCTATCCAGCCACCCGGCCTCCTCCTCAAAAATACGCCTGCCGATACTTTCGTCCTGCATAGCGTAATTTGTTAACACCCGACACCCGTTAACCTCAACACGGGTTTCCAGTTCAACGCCTAATAATTGCCCATCCGGAGAGGAGATTGGCAGCGCCCAATGCTGCATGTTCATTAATATTCCCTTATTATCGTAACCCACTGATAATTGATCGTTTTTACCAATCAATCAAATAAAATTGATCGTTCTCGCAAAACCTACCAATTTTAGTGGTATATCCATCTGGTTGATTTAAGGAAAGATTAAAATCTACAATGAGATTAATCGCAGTCGATATCCAGCATTTTTCACCGCTCAATCAGCGCCCAGGGCTGAGGGTTAAAGCAACACCTGTTGAATGCAGGAGTGCACGCTCAAAAAACGAACTGCAATTATCCAGTACAAATTCCGGCCCAACCTCTGTAGAATCGCTGCCTTAATATTTCTAATAATTGAACACTTTTTAAGCTATGAGCAATGTAACCCACCAGCCGCGTATCGGCTTTGTCTCCCTCGGCTGCCCGAAAAATCTCGTGGACTCCGAACGTATCCTGACCGAACTGCGTACCGAAGGCTACGACGTGGTGCCAAGCTATGACGACGCCGATATGGTTATCGTCAACACCTGCGGTTTTATCGACAGCGCCGTGCAGGAATCGCTGGAAGCGATTGGCGAAGCCCTGAACGAAAACGGAAAAGTGATCGTCACCGGCTGCCTGGGTGCAAAGGTAGATCAGATCCGTGAAGTGCATCCTAAAGTGCTGGAAATCACCGGCCCGCACAGCTATGAGCAGGTTCTGGAGCACGTTCACCACTATGTGCCAAAACCTCAGCACAACCCGTTCCTGAGCCTGGTGCCGGAACAGGGCGTGAAGCTGACTCCGCGCCACTACGCATACCTGAAAATCTCCGAAGGCTGCAACCATCGCTGCACCTTCTGCATTATCCCGTCTATGCGTGGCGATCTGGATAGCCGCCCGATTGGCGACGTGCTGGCAGAAGCTAAGCGCCTGGTAGAGGCCGGCGTCAAAGAGCTGCTGGTTATCTCCCAGGATACCTCAGCCTACGGCGTGGACGTGAAGCACCGCACCGGTTTCTGGAACGGCGCGCCGGTCAAAACCAGTATGGTGAGCCTGTGCGAACAGCTGGCTAAGCTTGGCGTGTGGACGCGCCTGCATTATGTCTACCCTTACCCGCACGTTGACGACGTAATTCCGCTGATGGCCGAAGGCAAAATCCTGCCGTATCTGGACATCCCGTTACAGCACGCCAGCCCGCGTATCTTGAAGCTGATGAAGCGCCCTGGTTCTGCTGACCGCCAGCTGCAACGCATCAAGCAGTGGCGCGAAATCTGCCCGGATCTGACCCTGCGTTCGACCTTTATCGTCGGCTTCCCGGGTGAGACCGAAGAAGATTTCGAGATGCTGCTCGAGTTCCTGAAAGAAGCTCGCCTGGATCGCGTTGGCTGCTTCAAGTACAGCCCGGTTGACGGCGCAACGGCCAATGAGCTGCCGGACCAGGTACCGGAAGAAGTGAAGGAAGAGCGCTGGAATCGCTTTATGCAGCTCCAGCAGAAGATCTCCGCCGAACGCCTGCAGGAAAAAGTGGGTCGTGAAATTCTGGTGATGATCGACGAAGTTGATGAAGAAGGTGCGATTGGCCGCAGTATGGCAGACGCCCCGGAAATCGACGGCGCGGTTTACCTGAACGGTGAAACTAAGCTGAAGCCGGGCGACGTAGTACGCGTGAAAGTAGAAAACGCGGACGAATACGATCTCTGGGGTTCAGTCGTTTAATCCTTTCTGTCCTCCTCCACCCGGAGGAGGACAATTCTACTCAGAACGTATAGCTCATCCCCACCGTAAGCTCACACAAATTATTCTTATTCACCATCGGGCTGTCGCTTATCGTATCCGGGTAAAAGCGCTGGGTAAGCTGCGCCCAGGTATTCCACTGCGGCGTCCAGGCATAGTTCATGGCGAGCCGGGCATAAGGCAGGAAGCTTGCCTGCGGCCGCCAGGTCGCTAACCCGGTCTTCGCCGATTCTTTATCAGAGATACCGTAGTAGTAGCGAGTATTCTGCGCGTTAGAGAAATCCACGCCCACTTCCGGCACCAGGGTAAACCCGCCCCACTGCGCCATCGCTATCCAGCCGGCGTTAGCAACCACGCCATTACTGACCCCCAGGGTATCCGCCGCCAGCGTGGCGCTCAATGCACCCAGCGGCGTGGTGTATAGCAGCTGCATGCCACCCATCATGGTGCTGTTACGATTATTCAGCCCACGCAGCGCAGGCGTTTGTCCCATTGAGGCGCGGTATTGTGTGTCGTAGTAATAGACTTTGGCGCGCAGCAGGAGCGTGTCGGTATTGATGAAGTTGTAGCCAGCCTCGGTGCCGTCGATATACCAGGTTTTTCCGTCGTAGCCGATATAGGGCAGCGCCCAGCGTTCCTGATGGCGGGTCTGGTAGGGTAACTGATACAGGCCGCCCTGCACCCCGGCGGACCAGTTAGCGGCAGGGCTGGAGGTGGCAACAAGGAGCGGGCTTAACAGCAGAGCTCCGGTAATTTTTCGCATTTGTTCACTCCGGGGCGACGGCTTTACGGCGTATCGCTACCCTTTAATCTTCGGATCCAACGCATCCCGCAGTCCGTCCCCCAGCAGGTTGAACGCCAGCACGGTAAGAAAAATGGCAAGACTCGGGAAAATAGCAACGTGCGGGGCAATAACCATATCCGCCCTCGCCTCGTTCAGCATCGCGCCCCATTCAGGGGTTGGCGGCTGAGCACCAAGCCCGAGAAACGACAGGCTGGCGGCGGAGATAATAGAAGTTCCGATGCGCATCGTAAAGTAAACCACGATAGATGAGACGGTCCCCGGCAGGATATGCCGGAAGATAATAATCGCATCCGGAGCGCCAATACTACGAGCAGACTCGATAAAAGTTTGCTGTTTAAGCACCAGTGTATTGCCGCGCACCAGGCGAGCGAACGCAGGAATACTGAAAATGGCGACGGCAATGATGACATTGGTCATGCCGCTGCCCATTATCGCCACCACGGCAATAGCCAACAGAATACCGGGGAAGGCAAACAGAACGTCGCAAATGCGCATCACAATGCGGTCCCACCAGCCTTCGTAATACCCCGCCAGCAGGCCGAAGAAGGTGCCTATCAACGCGCCAATCAGCACCGAAAAGACCCCGGCGGCCAGGGAAATTTGCGCGCCCACCAGCACGCGGCTAAAGATGTCGCGCCCGAGAGAGTCAACGCCAAACCAGTGCAACATCGAAGGCCCTTCGTTCAGCCTGTCATAGTCGAAGTAGTTTTCAGCATCAAAAGGCGCAATCCAGGGGGCAATCAAAGCAACCACAATCAGCAGCAGCACAAACAATCCGGCGGTCATGGCCACCGGCTGCTGGCGGAAGCGGCGTAAGAACTCGCTCCACGGAGTGCGAATTTGGCCGCTGCGAACGGTGGGCATCGCGTTTACTATGGCCTGGCGTCGCCAGTTTAAAAGTCGCATCCTTATTTGTACCTGATGGCCGGGTTAATGGCGGCGTAAAGCAGGTCCACCACTAAGTTGATAACAATAAACTCCAGCGAAAACAGCAGCACTTCCGCCTGAATCACCGGGTAGTCGCGCATCTCTACCGAGTCCACCAGCAGGCGCCCTAACCCCGGCCAGTTAAACACTTTCTCGACCACAATCGATCCGCCAAGCAGGAAACCAAACTGTAGTCCCATCATGGTGATAACCGGGATCATCGCATTACGCAGGCCGTGCTTAACCACGATAAGCGTCTCGCTCACGCCTTTAGCGCGCGCGGTGCGCATATAGTCCTCATGCAGCACATCGACAAACGAGGCGCGGGTAAAACGAGCCATCACCGCGGCGACGGCAGCACCAAGGGTTATCGACGGCAGGATATAGTGTTGCCAGCTGTCGGCGCCTACCGTCGGCAGCCAGCCCAGTTCGACCGAGAAAACCTGCATCAAGAGCATGCCGAGCGCAAAAGCCGGGAACGAGATCCCGGAAACGGCAAGCGTCATACTCAGGCGGTCCGGCCAGCGGTTGCGCCAGACGGCGGCCACAATGCCGGTCACCAGGCCAAACAGCGTCGCCCAGGCCATGCTGGTTATCGTCAGCCATAGCGTTGGCATAAAGCGGCTGGCAATCTCTTCGGAAACCGGGCGGCGAGAAACCAGCGAGGTACCAAAGTCGCCCTGCACAACGTGGGTGATGTAGTGCAGGAACTGCCGCCACAGCGGCTGATCCAGCCCCAGCTGTTTACGCACCAGTTCGATGACGGTGGCGTCGGCTTCCGGCCCGGCAATCAGCCTCGCCGGGTCGCCCGGCAGGAGGTGCACAAACAGGAATACCAGCACCGCCACAATAAGCAGCGTTGGGATCAGGCCGAAGAGGCGTTTGAGGAAATAGTTAAACATCGAGGCCCCTCCCCCTCACCCTAACCCTCTCCCCAGAGGGGAGAGGGGACGAAAGGCAGAGTATGGCCCCCCTTTCCCTTAAAGGGAGAGGGAGCAGAGACCGACCTCGTTTTCCCCCTCTCCCTTCCAGGGAGAGGGATGGGGTGAGGGTAAAAGCCACTCTACTTCAGGTCCGCATTATCAAAGCTGAATCCGGTATCCGGCATCACATAGAACCCGGTGAGGTTTTTGCTGTGGGCGGAAACCAATTTTTCTACCACCAGCGGCACCCACGGAGACTCTTTCCAGATGGTGTCCTGGGCGTCTTTATACAGCTTCGCTTTCTCCTGTGGATTGGTGGTTTGCAGCGCCCCGGTCAGGTCTTTGTCTACCTGAGGGTTGCTGTAGAAAGCGGTGTTGAACAGCGTTGGCGGCCAGTTCTGGGAGGCAAACAGCGGAGACAATGCCCAGTCAGCTTCACCGGTAGAGGCGGACCAGCCGGTGTAGAACATTCTTACGCCGCTCTCTTTCTGCCCTTTGGCTTCCACTTCAGCCGCGCGCTGCCCGGCGTCCATCGCCGTCACTTTCACTTTGATCCCCACCTGCGCCAGCTGCTGCTGGGTAAACTGCAACACTTTCTGCGCGGTGCTGTGGTTATGGGAAGACCAGAGCGTTGTTTCAAATCCGTTCGGGAAACCGGCTTCTTTCAGCAACGCTTTTGCTTTGGCCGGATCGTAAGGCCAGGGTTTGAATTTTTCCGCATAGGCGATAGACGGCGGCACCACGCCTTCGGCCGGCGTTGCAAAACCGGAGAAGGCCACTTTCACCAGCGCCTGGCGGTTAATGGCGTAGTTAATAGCTTCGCGCACTTTCGGGTTATCGAACGGCTTCTGGGTGACGTTCATGCTGATGTAGCGCTGCATGATGGATGGAGAAGCCACCAGCTCCAGCTTGCTGTTTTTCTCCAGCACGCCTGCCTGCTCGTAAGGAATTGGGAAGGCGAACTGCGCCTCACCGGTTTGCAACATCGCCGCACGGGTGTTGTTGTCCACCACCGGGCGCCAGGTAATGCTGTCGAGCTTAGGCAGCCCCTGCTGCCAGTAGCCGCCGAATTTCTTCACCTTCACGAAGTCGGTCTGGTTCCAGGTATCAAGCTGATACGGGCCGGTGCCGACCGGGTGGAAGCCAATCTCTTTGCCGTATTTTTGCAATGCGGTCGGGGAAATCATTGCCGTTGCAGGGTGGGCAAGAATGTTGATAAACGCCGAGAACGGCTCCTTCAGGGTGATTTTTACCGTGGTCGGGTCAACCGCTTCGGTCTTCGCGATGGCTTTATACAGGTTATAGCGTTTGAGGTGATTGTCAGGGTTGCTGGCGCGATCGAGGTTGGCTTTTACCGCTTCGGCGTTAAAGTCGGTACCGTCCTGGAACTTCACCCCGGAGCGCAGCTTGATGGTGTACACCAGGCCGTCATCAGAAACTTTATAGCTTTCCGCCAGCACGTTTTGCAGCTTCATATCTTTATCAAGCCCGAACAGCCCCTGATAGAAAGACTTGGCCACCGCCTGCGACAGCGTGTCGTTGGCGTCATACGGGTCGAGCGTGGTGAAGTTGGAAGCAACCGCTACGACGACATCTTTAGCAGCGAAGGCGGGCGCGGCGATAACGGTGGAGGCAAGCCCCGCCGCCAGCAGCCATTTTTGCGTTGTGTTAGCTGTCATTATTGTTTTCCTTATAGTCGATTTTCACTGCTGCCGATGGCGTGACGGGCGACAAAATGCCCCGGCCCCACGGCAACCAGCGGTGCTACATGCGGTTCATCCCCCAGGCTGCGCGTGGCGCTGGGGATCTCGTCAGAGACTAAAACAGGCTTGCGTCCCTTGCGGGATGGATCTGCAACCGGCACCGCCGCCATAAGCTTGCGGGTATACGGATGCTGGGGGTTTTCAAACACCGCGCGGCGCGGGCCAATCTCGACAATCTGGCCGAGGTACATGACCGCCACGCGGTGGCTGATGCGTTCCACAACGGCCATGTCGTGGGAGATAAATAGAAAAGCGATGCCGAACTCGCGCTGTAAGTCGAGCAGCAGGTTCACTATTTGCGCGCGGATAGAGACATCCAGCGCCGAAACGGATTCATCGGCAATCACTACTTTCGGGTTCAGCGCCAGCGCGCGGGCAATGCAGACCCTCTGACGCTGGCCGCCGGAAAACTCATGCGGATAGCGCCAGGCGTGTTCGGGCTGCAATCCTACGCGCTCAAGCAGCCAGGCTACGCGCTGCTGGGCTTCTTCCTTCGGCATTGCGTTATGCACCAGCAGCGGCTCCATAATCGAATAGCCGACGGTCTGGCGCGGATCCAGCGAAGCATAAGGATCCTGGAAGATAAACTGAATGTCTTTGCGCACGTGCTGTAACTCGCCGTTGGGCAGGTTATCAATGCGCTGGCCGTTAAAGGTAATAGTCCCGCCCTGAGTTTCCACCAGCCGCAGCAGCGAACGCCCGGTTGTCGATTTCCCGCAGCCGGACTCGCCCACCAGCGCCAGCGTTTCACCGGGCAGCAGGTCGAAACTCACTTTTTCTACGGCATGAACCTGGCGCGTAACGCGGTTGAAAATACCGCTGCGCAGCGGGAAGCGGGTGACCAGGTCCCGCACTTCAAGCACCGGCTTCGCGCCGGGGGGGATGGTGTCCTGCTCGATTTCCGTCTCCTGCTGGTTCGGCTCGCCCGCTACCACCAGCGGGAATTTTCGCGGTAAATCACTGCCGTTCATCGCGCCTAAACGCGGAACGGCGGCCAGCAGCGCCCGGGTATAAGCGTGCTGCGGGTGATTGAATATTTGATCCACGGGGCCGGTTTCTACCGCCTCGCCGCGGTACATCACCAGCACCCGGTCGGCAATATCTGCAACCACGCCCATATCGTGAGTGATAAAAATCACCCCCATTTGCATTTCGTCTTGCAATACGCGGATCAATTGCAGGATCTGCGCCTGAATGGTGACGTCCAGCGCGGTAGTGGGCTCATCTGCAATCAATACCGCTGGGCGACATGAAAGCGCCATCGCAATCATGACCCGCTGGCGCATACCGCCGGAAAGCTGATGAGGATAGCGGCTGAGGATCGACTGCGCCTCCGGGATCCTTACGCGCTCAAGCATGCGTTTCGCCTCCGCCAGTGCGGCCCGTCCATCAAGTTTTTGATGCAGACGAATAGACTCTGCTATCTGCTCGCCCACGGTAAACACCGGGTTCAGCGAGGTCATCGGCTCCTGGAAAATCATCGCCACATCCGCACCGCGCACGCGGCGCATCTGCGAATTGCTGAGTTCCGGCAGGCTGAGTACTTCTTTATTTCGGCGGCGCAGCAGCAGCTTTTCGCAGTTAACCTCACCGCCACCCTGCTCCAGCAGGCGCATTAACGCCATTGCGGTGACCGACTTACCGGAACCGGACTCGCCGACAATCGCCAGCGTTTCACCGCGGTTCAGGGTAAGCGAGAGGTGGCGCACCGCGTCGGTGACCTGCTGCTGCTGACGAAAGCGAATATTCAGGTCGCTGACAGCCAGTACCTGCTCGTCCGGTAGTTCATGGCCTTGCGACATTAACTCTCCTGGTCACGATAGATTCCTACGTTCGGGGAATCATTCACGAAGCCAAAGCCGCGATACATTCCTTCGCTGTTAAAAGGCAGCGCCACGTTGCCCTGATTATCAATCGCTATCATGCCGCCGCTGCCGCCGAGTGCGGGCAGTTTTTCCAGCACCACGCGGTCCACAGCCTGCTGAAGGCTCAGGCCAGCGTATTCCACCAGGGCGGCGATATCGTAAGCCGCCAGCGTGCGCATAAAGACTTCACCCGTGCCGGTGCATGAAACGGCGACGTTGGCGTTATTGGCATAGCAGCCCGCGCCAACTATCGGCGAGTCGCCCACGCGGCCCGGCAGTTTGTTAGTCATCCCGCCGGTTGAGGTTGCCGCCGCAAGATTGCCGAACTTATCCAGCGCTACTGCGCCAACGGTGCCAAATTTTTTATCAGCGTCTATCGGCTCGGCTCCGTCGTGATCCAGCACGGTTTGCTGACTTTCACGGGCGCGGAGCAGCTGCTGATAGCGCTCTTCGGTTGAAAAGATATCCGCCGCTACCGGCTCAAGCCCCTGCCCGGCGGCAAAATGCTCTGCCCCCTCGCCAATCAACAGGACGTGTGGACTGTTCTCCAGCACCTTCCTGGCGGCCAGAATAGGGTTGCGGATATGGCTGACGCCCGCTACCGCTCCGGCCTCAAGCGTGTTGCCGTCCATTATGCAGGCATCCAGCTCGTGCTTGCCCTCGCTGGTATAAACCGCGCCAATACCGGCGTTAAACAGCGGGCACTCTTCAAGCAGGCGCACCGCTTCGGTAACGGCGTCAAGAGCACTTCCCCCTTGCTCAAGGATCTTCTGCCCGGCAACAACAATGTCTGATAGCGCAGCGATAAACTGCAGCTCTTTTTCCTGCGTCAGTCGGGCGCGGGTTATAGCCCCGGCCCCACCGTGAATAGCGATAACGGCTTTAGTCATTCGGCATTGCCTGCAAAGAGTGGTATCCGGCAGCGTTTTTTCTATAAATATCAGAATAGTTGCCAAACATTGATACGATTTTTGAATATAGAAAGACGTAAATGTGTTGTAAAGATAATTGACTTTAGTCTTCGGGACGCGGCAGGCAGCGTGCAGGCCCCTTCGCCGCAGCAAAGAGGCCAACTTACTAAGGGATAAGAAAAAGTTAGAACTTCGCGCTAATGCCAAGGTTGTAACTGGTCTGATTACCGTCGCTCAGGCCGGCCGTTTGTGATACGGCGGCAAAAGCGGAAACCGTAGCGGAAAGCGGCATGTCCGCGCCGACAGAAAGCTCGGCCCAGTTTTTATCCTGCTCTTCGCCGGTACGACTGAAGGTTAGCGCGGTGGATTTCAGCCCGCCGTTAACGCTGTACTCGCGGTCGCCAAACTGGTGGCGGTAGCTTGCCTGCGCCCACGGATTAATGACGCCGGGGTGGGCATCAACCCGCCAGCCCGCGCTGCCAATCTGCGAATGCCCGTTCTGGTCGCCAAAACGCATCGCCGTGCTGCTGCTGCCGTTTTCACCGTAGCCATTGACGTGGCTGTAATCCCATGCATATTGCAGTGTCGGCCCCGTGGTCAGCCAGGGCGTCAGCGCAAAGTCATAGCCCGCGGTGAGCCTCGCACCATAGAGCCTTCCGTCGGTATCACCCTTTTCAGTGCGCGTTAGCTGCCCGAGAGTGATATCGCGCCGAATGTTGGTGAAGTCCGCAGAGAGGTAGTGAACGTCGCCGTTAATCCACGCCTGGCCCACGCGCAGCTGGCTGAACAGCGCCGCCTGAACGCCTCGGGTGTCGTAGCGGTAGTTATCGTCCGGGCGCTGGTTATCCAGCGAACCCGCAATCAGCCCGCCCACCAGCAGGCTGTCGTTAAGCTGGTAATCGACCCCGACGGTGAGGTTGTTGGTATTTCCTTTTCCTTCACCGCTGTAACGCTGATAGCCCCCGCCGTAGCCGCCGAACACGCCCAGCGAACCTACAGCGTTATCGTTATGGCGCAGTTGCTGGTAGCGGCCGTCGAGCGTTGCCCTGCTCCCACGCACCATCGCCAGCGTGCCCTGATTAAGGCGAGTGACCTGCACCGGAGCGGCAATAATTGACTCAATATACTGGGCGATGATGCTGTGAACCTGCGGGCTGGGGTGGAAGTGATCGGCAAACAGGTAATCCTGAGACGGGTTGAAGCCCGGCGTTGAGCTGGTGCAATCGCTGGCAGACACGCCAGCCGGGCACGCCATGCCGGCGGTATTGGTGAGGCCAAACGCCTGCGGATTAACAAGGATTTCCTGGAACACGCCGTTGATGTCCGCGCGGGCAATATTTCCGCCGCGCTGCGACAGGGCTTTATCCTCAGCACCGTTGTAAAAATCGGTTAAGGCAGAAGCCTGCTGTGCCGCCGCGTCATAGGCGGCAATAAGCTGAGCGGCAGCAGCTTGCTGGACGAGCGGATTAGCACTGACCACCGAGGCCGCGGCGCGAAGCGCATCGTGAATAGCCTGCTGGCGGCTGGCGAGATCCGGCGTTTTTGCGGCATCAAGCGAGGCGTAAGCGGCCTGAATCGCGGGCGTTGCCGCCGCGCCCAGCCCCACGCTCAGCACCATCTCCATCAGCGTTGGCGTCGCGCTGATGTCCGGCACATTCGGGACGACCACCAGCCCTGCCCCAGCATCCAGTAATGCACCAACCTGGGCTGCGGCATTTGCAGCGCTGTTCGCGGCAATGCCCTGCGCCAGCGCCGGTTGCGTTGCGGCGGCGGCCAAATCATTCCCGCCAATCCAGTGAATATATAAGCCGTTGCCGTCCGCCCTGCCTCCGGTCTGGCTCAGATATTGCTGCACCTGGCTTTGGGTATTATCAGCCAGGTTAAGCCCCGGCACGGCGGTTCCACCGCCTGCCGCATAGTTACTCCCGCCGGTGCGTGAAGGGGTTAACGTCAGTCCGTAGCGGTCGGCCAGCTGCTCGTCATAAAGTTTGTTTTGGCTGCTGTTCCACGTCCAGCGGCCGTTATTACCGGTATCGCTGAGGCTGTCGCCGAATACGGTCAGCGAGTCAAAGGCGAATGCAGATGAAGTGAGTCCTATTGCCACGGCTAGCGTACTGAATTGAAATGCTTTTTTTATGTCTGTCATCAGTTCTTCCTTGCAGAGGTTTTGAGTAGCCACAATGACTATAGCCAATAGCCGTTTGCGTGCAGGCCGAGAGTAAGCAAGAAACGTGACAACGTGATGTAACGCATAGGGAGTAGAGGGGGAAAGGATTTTGCTGATCCGGGACATGCAGCCCACGGCCATTTTCTGCCATACTAAGCCCTTATTTTGCCCCTGCCCCAGGAGTTATGCATGGAATTTACCGCCGGGCTGATCCCGCTTGAAACCGCACTTGGACAAATGCTTTCCCGCATTAAACCGCTCACCGAAACGGAAACATTGCCGCTGCTACAGGCAGTCGGTAGGGTTACCGCCGAACCGGTGATTTCTCCGCTGGATGTTCCGGGGTTTGATAATTCGGCAATGGACGGTTATGCGGTGCGCATGGCGGATATCAAAGCCGGGGGCGCATTGCCGATAGCGGGTAAAGCCTTCGCCGGGCAGCCGTTTAGCGGCGAATGGCCGGAAGGCACCTGCGTGCGCATCATGACCGGTGCGCCAATACCGCAGGGTGCCGAAGCCGTCGTGATGCAGGAAGAAACCAAATCTACCGAGTCCGGCGTACGCTTTAACGCCACGGTACAAAACGGCCAGAATATTCGCCGCCGTGGGGAAGACATCCGCCAGGGCGCAAGCGTGTTAGCCGCAGGAACAAAACTCACCGCGGCCGAACTGCCGCTGATTGCTTCGCTGGGCATTCCCGAAGTCACCGTTTACCGCAAGGTTCGCGTCGCCGTGTTCTCCACCGGGGATGAATTACAGCTGCCCGGCCAGCCGCTGGCCGAAGGCCAAATCTACGATACCAACCGCCTGGCGGTGCATCTCATGTTGAAAGAGCTGGGCTCGGAAGTTATCGACCTCGGGATTATTCGCGATGACCAGGACGCTCTGCGCGCCGCATTTAAAGAGGCAGACAGCCGTGCGGACGTGGTTATCAGCAGCGGCGGCGTGTCGGTTGGCGAGGCGGATTACACCAAACAAATCCTCGAGGAACTGGGCGAAGTGGGCTTCTGGAAGCTGGCGATTAAGCCTGGCAAACCCTTCGCCTTTGGCCGCCTGGAAAACAGCTGGTTCTGCGGCCTGCCGGGCAACCCGGTTTCCGCGGCGCTGACCTTCTATCAACTCGTACAGCCGCTGTTGACGACGATGGGCGGCCAACAGGGCAACCCTCTTCCGCCGCGGATGCGGGTGCGCACCGTCGGCAGGTTGAAAAAATCGCCTGGCCGCCTCGACTTCCAGCGCGGTATTTTACGCCGCAACGAGCAGGGCGACCTGGAAGTGCTGAGTACCGGCCATCAGGGCTCACATATTTTCAGCTCCTTCAGCCAGGCCAACTGCTTTGTGGTGCTCGAGCGCGAGCGCGGCAATGTCGAAGCCGGGGAATGGGTAGAAGTCGAGCCGTTTAACTCGCTGTTCGGAGGCTAACGTGGTCGAGCTTAGCGATGCAGAAATGCTGCGCTACAACCGCCAGATAGTCCTGCGCGGCTTTGACTTTGACGGCCAGGAAAAGCTGAAGGCCTCGCGGGTGCTTATTGTCGGGCTTGGCGGGCTGGGCTGCGCGGCGGCTCAATACCTTGCTGCCGCGGGCGTCGGGCATCTCACCCTGCTGGACTTCGACACCGTCTCGCTCTCTAACCTCCAGCGCCAGACGCTGCACCGCGACGCCGCTATCGGCCGGCCCAAAGTTGACTCAGCCCGGGAGATGCTGGCCGCCATTAACCCGCATATCCGGCTGGAGACGGTGAACGCCCTGCTGGACGAGCAGCAGCTTGCCGAGCTGGTGGCGCAGCATGAGGTGATTCTGGACTGCACCGATAACGTGGAGATCCGCAACCAGCTTAACCGCAGTTGCTTCCTGCATAAGCGGCCGCTGGTATCGGGGGCGGCGATTCGCATGGAAGGTCAGATAAGCGTGTTTACTTATCAGGCCAATGAGCCCTGCTACCGCTGCCTGAGCCGCCTGTTTGGCGAAGGCACGCTAAGCTGCGTGGAAGCTGGCGTGATGTCGCCGCTGGTGGGAATTATTGGCTCGCTGGAAGCGATGGAGGCCATCAAACTGCTGGCAAATTACGGCACGCCAGCCAGCGGGAAAATCGTGCTCTACGATGCGATGACCTGCCAGTTCAGAGAGATGACGCTGGCGCGTAATCCTCAATGTGAGGTTTGCGGCTGCGAATAAATAAACGGGGATAATATTATCCCCGTTTCTTATCTTAGATGGCGAGATCGGTCAGCATGAGTTCGGCAATTTTAAAGTAAATAAGCAGCCCTGTGCCGTCGATTAAAGTGGTAATAAACGGAGCGGAAACCACCGCCGGGTCGATATTTACTTTACGCAGCAGCATCGGAATAATCGAAGATACAATAGCGCTCCACACGGTAATCGCTATTAGCGTCAGGCTCACGACCATCATCACTTCCATCCCCACGCCCAGCATCCACGCCCGGATAAATCCGGCGGTGCCGATGGTGATGGCAATTAATACCGAAGCGGAAATCTCTTTTCTTAATATCGCGCCAAGATCCTTCAGCCCGACTTCTCCCAGCGCCATCGCCCTGACCAGGGTCGAGGTAATTTGCGTCCCGGTATTGCCGCCGGTGCCGATTAAGAGCGGGATAAAGAAGGCCAGCGCAATCGCCGCTTCCAGCTGATCCTCAAAGGATTTAATCACCGAGCTGGTATAAGCCTCGGCAACGAACAGCAGCAGAAGCCACACCGACCGTTTGCGCCACAGCGTGAAGACGCTGCTTTGCAGATAGGGGGTTTCCAGCGGGGATGAAGCCCCCTGTAACTGGCTGTCGAGAGTATTTTCATCTTCCAGCAGCTGCGCGATTTCCTGCGGGCCAAGCACCCCTTTCAGTTTTCCATAGCTGAGTACCGGAATGTAGTTTGAGGCGGATTTTTTAATCTCCATGCAGGCTTCATGCCGCGTTTTCTCAGGCGGCAGCGAGAAATGAACCGTTCTCATCAATTCGCTCAGCAACAGCTCTTTATCTGCCTGAAGCAGGGTTTTTACCGGCACCAGGCCGTACAGATGGTCGTCATCATCCACAACAAAGATTTGAGAAGGAATTTGCTCGTTTTTAATTTCCGAACAGAAGTATTCCCGCGCCTGGCCGACCGTTGTTCCCGGCCGCAGAGCGATAAAATCCTGGCTCAGATAACCCAGGACGGTGCTATGCGCTTCTGAGCCGGGCTGTTTAGCAGGCAGGAGTATAGATGCGCGAGAGTGCGCAGAAGTATTGGTTGAAAAGGTCATGATTTTTCCCCGGTTACTGTTTTAAAAAATAAACAGTCCTCATCCTGGGGCGAAGCAAGATATGAGAGTGCTGACGCTATCTCCATGTCTCGGTTTTAGCACTGTACAACGTATCCCCAAATGCGGGGGAAGTTACCTGGGGTTATACCTTGACTCGATATAACCTGTCCTAATCTTGGGCGTCTCTCGACGTCGTCAGATCAGTAACCTGTGTTTGTACAGGAGCCTCGCCTAACGAGATACTGCAAGTCTTCCGCGGCCTATAGTAGGGATCTCAGCCCGGGGCGCAAGTCAAAGAGCCTGCTTTGTTTAGGGTTTATTTATGCTTTCCTGTGCTGCTTCAGTCATACAGCCCGTCGCTATTTACCGCCGAGTGCCCCTTTCCGTAGCGTATACGCCGCACCGACTCACGGGCCTTAAGCGAGCCTGCCAGCAGGATATTCACCACCGGAGCGTCAGGCCGCATCAGGCGCTGCTGTAAAAGCTGCACCGCCTCTTCCCCCAGCTCGTCCCGTGGAACATGGACCGACGTCAGGGGCACATCGTGAATTTCCGCCAGATTGAAACCGTCGATACTCATCACCGACATATCCTGCGGCACGCGCAGCCCGGCCTTTTGCAGGGCGCTAACCGCCCCCGCCGCCATAAAATCGCCGCCCACCAGCAGCGCGCTGGGCCAGGCGGGGCGTGGTGTATTTGCCAGATAGTCGCTTACCAACGCCTCGCTTTCTTTAGCGCTAAAGCTTTGGGCGGTAATCAGATGACGGGTTTCATCGAAGGAGAGGTTTCTGCTGTCCCAGGCATCGCGAATGCCCTCCAGGCGCAGCTCCATGGTATAGCGGCGCAGGCACAGCAGCGTCAGTACGCCTTTATGCCCCATATCGAACAGGTAGCTGGCGGCATACTGGCCGATAAGTTGATGATCCGGCGCGATGCCGGGCAGCCGCATTTTGCGGTCTCGGCAGTTGATCAGCACGCACGGTTTACCGAGATCTGCCGCCAGATCGTGAATGTGGGGGTCATCTATTCCCAACAAGATAGCCGCTTCGCTGTCCGGCTGGTTCATCTTGCTTAAAAAGAGGTTGGCATCGCTGTCGTTTTCCTCCAGCGCGCAGAACCGCAGCCGCACGTCATGGGGTTCCAGCGCCCTGCCAACGCCCTGAATAACCCGGTAGTAAAATACGTCCAGCCGTTCATCAAACGCCCGCTGCGGAGCAAAAATCACCAGGCTATTCAGCAGCAGCCGTCCCGCCGCTATTCCCTGCAACACCCCCTTCTGCCGGGCGCACTCCAGCACCCGCTGGCGCGCCGTTTCGCTGGTATTGGCTTTACCGGCTAAGACTCGCGAAACCGTGCTTATCGATAGCCCCGTTTGGGCAGCAATTTCGGTGATTTTTAGCGTTTTACTCATTTTGTGATCGATGCCCATTTGTGAAATGAAAAAATTTTCATACCTGACAATTGCAGATTCTGCGTGAAAAAAGAGCATTAAACGCTCACCAGATGCTGGATATGAAAACTTTTGCAAAAAATACGCTATTGGTTGGCTTATAACTCATCTACGCTGCCATTGTCGACTAAACAAAGCGCTTAGCTTTGATGAAAATAAATTTAAACAAATAAAAATCAATTAGTTAAAAAAACAAAGTATGCCGTGTGTTGGCATACCAATTCCACTAATTACCCCTACAAGGTGGAGCACAACTATGAGTCATGGCATCAATCAACCGGTGACCGCAGTCAAAACCAGGCGTATTTTCCGCAATTTGCGCTGGTGGGTGCTGGTGCTGTTTTTACTGGGCGTAACCGTCAACTACATCACCCGCAACGCGCTGGGCATCCTCGCGCCTGAACTGAAAACCTCCCTCGGAATAACGACCGAGCAATATTCCTGGATAGTGGGCGCCTTTCAGCTGGCTTACACCCTGTTCCAGCCCCTGTGTGGCTGGCTGATAGACGTAATCGGCCTGAAGATTGGCTTTCTGATTTGCGCCACTATTTGGGCGGTGATGTGCATGCTGCACGCCGGAGCCGGTAGCTGGCTCCAGCTGGCAATCCTGCGCTTTATGATGGGTGGTGCGGAGGCGGCGGCTACTCCGGCTAACGCCAAAACCCTGGGCGAATGGTTCCCGAAAAAGGAACGCCCGATCGCAGCAGGATGGGCGGGCGTCGGCTTCTCAATCGGCGCGATGTTGGCTCCGCCGATTATTTACTTCGCCCACGCCTCTTTTGGCTGGCAGGGTGCCTTTATGTTTAGCGGCGCGCTGGGCCTGGTTTGGGTCGTGCTGTGGTGGCTGTTCTATCACAACCCGGAACAGCACCCCAATCTCGGTAAAAGCGAGCTGGCGTTTATTAAACAGGACAACGAACCGCCAGCGGTGAAGCTGCCGTTTTTCACCGCCCTGAAAACCGTGTCTAAAAACAAGCGCTTTTACGGCATCGCCATTCCGGCATTTATGGCCGAACCGGCCTGGGCGGTGCTGAGTTTCTGGGTGCCTCTGTATCTCGCGAATGAGCGGGGAATGGATCTGAAACAGATTGCCATGTTCGCCTGGCTCCCGTTCCTGGCCGCCGATCTCGGCAGCATCGCCAGCGGCTACTTAACCAAAATTTACGCCCGATTCTTTGGCTGTAGCCGAACCAACTCGGTAGTTGCCAGTTCGGTCACCGGCGCTTTTCTGATGCTCTCCCTCGCGCTGGTTGCGCTCACAAAAGATCCCTGGGTCGCCATCGCCCTTATCTCCGTCGGCGGGTTCGGACACCAGATTATCTCCTGCATGCTGAGCGCCCTGGTGGTGGACTCGTTTGACAAGGGCCAGATGGCCACCGTCAACGGAATGCGCGGCTCTTGCGCCTGGATAGCCAGCTTTATTTTCTCGCTGATTATCGGCGTCACCGCCGACAAAATTGGCTTCAACCCGCTGTTTGTCGCCATGGGCTTCTTTGACCTGATAGGCGCGGTATTCCTGGTCGCCTTTATCGCCGAACGCCGCGCAAAACGTACCTGAATGGACAGAACACGATGAAAACGCTGAAAAACTGGACGCTGAAAAATCACGATGCCAACCGGGCGGTGTTAACCCTGGACGGCAAGCATGAACTGCACCTTTATGTGCTGGAAGAAGGCATGTTCCGCGTGCTTATCAAACGCCAGACCGGACTGGCGCTCAACAGAACCTGGAGCATTGCGCCGCAGCAGGATGTGCCCTGGGAGGGGCGCGAGCGTGAAAGTCTGGAAGGTTTCACCCTCCCCGGCTTCCGCCTTGAACAGCTCGACGATGTTCTGTTAATCAGTACCTCAAAAATGCGCGTCACCGTTCACCAGCCTCTGTGGCTGGAGTGGGAATATAAAAACGCGAAGGATGAATGGCACCCTTTAGCCAGCGACCGTCCCACCAGCGCCTACCAGCTCAATGCCCACGGCGACGGCGTGGCACACTACCAGCGCCGCTTCAAAGACGAGCGCTTTTACGGACTGGGGGAAAAAGCTGGCCCGCTGAACCGCAGCGGCAAGCGTTATGAAATGCGTAATCTGGACGCAATGGGTTACAACGCGGCCTCCACCGACCCGCTTTATAAGCACATCCCTTTTACCATCACACGCCGCGACGACGTCAGCTTTGGCCTGTTTTACGACAACCTCAGCAGCTGCTGGCTGGATCTCGGGAATGAGATAGACAACTACCACGTTGCCTACCGCCGCTGGCAGGCAGAGGCGGGCGATGTGGATTACTACATGTTCCTCGGCCCGCGCGTGCTGGACGTCACCAAAGCCTTTGTGCGCCTGACCGGTAAAACATTCTTCGGCCCGAAATGGAGCCTGGGCTACAGCGGCTCGACAATGCATTACACCGACGCGCCGGATGCCCAGAATCAGCTGATGAACTTTATCCGGCTTTGCGAGGAACACGCTATACCGTGCGACTCATTCCAGCTGTCGTCCGGGTATACTTCGATAGACAACAAGCGCTATGTCTTCAACTGGAATTACGACAAGGTGCCGCAGCCGAAGCTGATGAGCCAGGCCTTTGCCGAAGCGGGCATCAGGCTGGCGGCGAATATCAAGCCCTGCCTGCTACAGGATCATCCCCGCTACCAGGAAGCGGCGGCGAGCGGCCTGTTTATTCGGGACTCGGAAAGCGACTCGCCGGAGCGCTCAAGCTTCTGGGACGACGAAGGCTCGCATCTCGACTTTACCAATCCGGCCACGGTGAAATGGTGGCAAACCGGCGTCACCACCCAATTGCTGGAAATGGGGATCGGCTCGACCTGGAACGACAACAACGAATATGAAGTCTGGGACGGCGAGGCGCGCTGCCACGGCTTCGGGCAGCCTGTTGCCATCAAACATATTCGCCCTGTTATGCCGCTGCTGATGATGCGCGCCTCAATGGAAGCCCAGCAGGCCTTTGCCCCGGAAAAACGCCCGTATCTTATTTCCCGTTCGGGCTGCGCCGGGATGCAGCGCTATGTTCAGACCTGGAGCGGCGATAACCGCACCAGTTGGGAAACGCTGCGCTACAACATCCGCATGGGCGTGGGTATGAGTTTGTCCGGGCTGTTTAACGTCGGCCATGACGTCGGCGGCTTCTCGGGCGACAAACCGGACGCAGAGCTGTTTGTTCGCTGGGTGCAAAACGGCGTGATGCATCCCCGCTTCACCATTCATTCATGGAATGACGATGCCACGGTAAACGAACCCTGGATGTACCCGGCCGTCACTCCCGCCATTCGCGCCGCCATCGAACTGCGATACCGCCTGCTGCCCTGGTTCTACACGCTACTGTGGCAGGCTCACGCCGACGATGAGCCGATGCTGAGGCCGACGTTCCTCGACCATGAACACGATGAAAAAACTTTCGAAGAGTGCGATGAATTTATGCTGGGCCGCGATGTGTTGGTTGCAAGCGTTGTGGAGCCAGGCCAGCGGCAACGTACTTTGTGGCTGCCGCAAAACGAACACGGCTGGTATGACTATTACACCGGGCAGTGGTACAGCGGCGGGCAGCACGTCACCGTTCAGTCTCCGCTGGAGTATCTGCCGCTGCTGGTGCGTGCCGGGGCAGCATTGCCGCACAGCGGCCGCATTAGCTATGTCGATATCAAGGCCGATGATCTTCGCGAACTGAAGATTTATCCGCTGCCCGGTACAGGTGTTTCTCATGGCTCGTTGTTTGAAGACGACGGTGAATCCTGGGGATATAAAACTGGCAATGCGCTGTGGCTAAGCTGGGAAATTAGATGCTCTGCTCAAGAGATTAATGTGGTCTTTAGTCGAAAAGGCGATTACCAGCCGGCCTGGCGCGAGATTAACTTATCTCTGCCTGCGGGGGAAAAACGGCGTCTGCTGGTGAACGGGGTGGAACGCGAGGTGTGGGCACTGTAGCTGCTTCTCCCCAAAGTGGGGAAGCAGAAAATGTCCCCTCTCCCTTCCAGGGAGAGGGTTAGGGTGAGGGTAAAATTACCCGTCGATCCCTTTACTGCGCAGGTAATCTTCGTAGCCGCCGGTGAAGTCAATCACGCGTTCTGGCGTAATTTCCAGCACGCGAGTCGCCAGGGAGCTAACGAATTCACGGTCGTGGGATACGAAGATAAGCGTCCCCTGGTACATCTCCAGCGCCATGTTCAGCGACTCGATGGATTCCATATCCAGGTGGTTCGTCGGTTCGTCCATGATCAGGATGTTTGGTTTTTCCATCATCAACTTGCCGAACAGCATACGGCCCTTCTCACCACCGGACAGCACTTTGGCCGGCTTTTTGATGTCGTCCTGGCTGAACAGCAGACGACCAAGGATGCTGCGCACCGCCTGCTCGTCATCTCCTTCCTGCTTCCACTGGCTCATCCAGTCGAACACGGTGAGATCGTTTTCGAACTCGTATTCGTGATCCTGAGCGTAGTAGCCGATTTGAGCGTTTTCAGACCATTTAACGCCGCCGGATTCCGGGGTAAGTTCACCCACGAGAGTTTTCAGCAGCGTGGTTTTACCGATGCCGTTAGCACCCAGGATTGCCAGCTTCTCGCCGACTTCCAGCAGCAGGTTAACGCCTTTAAACAGCGGACCGCTTTCAAACCCTTTGGTCAGGGCTTCCACTTCCAGCGCGTTACGGAACAGTTTCTTGTCCTGCTCGAAGCGAATGAACGGGTTCTGGCGGCTGGAGGCTTTCACTTCGTCCAGCTTGATTTTATCAATCTGGCGGGCGCGAGAGGTTGCCTGGCGAGATTTAGAGGCGTTGGCGCTGAAGCGGCTGACGAAAGATTGCAGGTCGGCAATCTGCGCTTTTTTCTTGGCGTTGTCAGACAGAAGACGCTCGCGAGCCTGGGTGGCCGCGGTCATGTATTCGTCGTAGTTGCCCGGGTAAACGCGCAGCTCGCCGTAGTCCAGGTCGGCCATGTGGGTGCAGACCATATTCAGGAAGTGACGGTCGTGCGAAATAATAATCATCGTGCTGTTACGTTCGTTAAGCACGGTTTCCAGCCAGCGAATGGTATCGATGTCCAGGTTGTTCGTTGGTTCGTCGAGCAGCAGGATGTCCGGGTTAGAGAACAGCGCCTGCGCCAGCAGTACGCGCAGCTTCCAGCCCGGGGCCACTTCGCTCATCGGGCCGTAATGCTGTTCCAGCGGAATGCCCACGCCGAGCAGCAGTTCACCGGCACGCGCTTCTGCGGTGTAGCCGTCCATCTCGCCGTAGGTCACTTCGAGGTCGGCAACTTTGTAACCGTCTTCTTCGCTCATTTCCGGCAGAGCATAAATGCGGTCACGCTCCTGCTTCACTTCCCACAGCTCGCCGTGGCCCATGATAACGGTATCGAGCACGGTGAATTTTTCGAAGGCGAACTGATCCTGACGCAGCTTACCGATGCGCTCGTTCGGGTCGAGAGAAACGTTGCCCAGAGTCGGCTCAAGGTCTCCGCCGAGGATTTTCATGAACGTAGATTTGCCGCTACCGTTAGAGCCGATCAGGCCATAACGGTTGCCGCCGCCAAATTTAACGGAGATATTTTCGAACAGCGGTTTGCTGCCAAACTGCATGGTAACGTTGCTGGATACAAGCACTGGTATGTCCTGGAGAAATAAGTTGTCGAGATTTTGGAATGTGATTTCGGCCACATTATGCCATAACTATGATAAAGGGTCGCCCCGCATCTTAACCGTACAATAGTTAAGCAATGTGAAAAAAATGTGATTTCATCCACATCTGATTTCCCAGATGAAGGTAATGCACATATAATGCGCGGCTAAATCGTCCATGAACACTCACTAGCTGGCCCGTCTGGCATAACACTCGCACAACATGAATATGAAATTACGCTCGCTTTTACTGGCTTTTGTGGCTGTCGCGTCTTTCTGTAAAACAGCCTCCGCAGTGACCTATCCATTGCCGACTAACGGCAGCCGTTTGGTTGGTCAAAATCAGGTTATCACTATTCCGGAAGGCAGCACCGCGCCGCTGGAAGAGTATGCCGCGCAGTACCAGATGGGGCTTTCCAACATGCTGGAAGCTAACCCGGGTATTGACCCGTATCTGCCGAAAGCGGGTACGATTTTGAATATTCCTCAGCAGCTGATCCTGCCGGACACCGTGCACGAAGGGATTGTTATTAACAGCGCCGAAATGCGCCTCTACTATTACCCGAAAGGCACCAATACCGTTATCGTGTTGCCAATCGGTATCGGCCAGTTGGGTAAAGATACCCCGATTAACTGGACGACTAAGGTAGAGCGCAAGAAAAACGGCCCAACCTGGACGCCAACCGCCAAAATGCACGCTGAATACGCGGCAGCAGGCACTCCGCTTCCGGCAGTGGTACCGGCCGGCCCGGACAACCCAATGGGCCTGTACGCGCTGTACATCGGTAACCTGTACGCGATTCACGGCACCAATGCCAACTTCGGTATCGGCCTGCGCGTAAGTCACGGCTGCGTGCGTCTGCGTAACGAAGACATCAAGTTCCTGTTCGACAACGTGCCGGTCGGCACCCGCGTTCAGTTTATCGACGAACCGGTTAAAGCCACCACCGAGCCTGACGGTAGCCGCTACATCGAAGTTCACAACCCGCTGTCTACAACAGAAGCGCAGTTTAACTCCGGTGAAATCGTACCAATCACTCTGACCAGCAGCGTACAGAAAGTCACCGCTCAGTCTGACGTGGATACCAGCGTGGTAGATCAGGCGATTCAGAACCGTTCCGGTATGCCGGTTCGTCTGAACTAATTTGCCTCACGATTGTTCGATAAGGCGGCCTCCGGGTCGCCTTTTTTATTGCCGTAATAAAGAACAGCAAACCTTCACGTAGGGAATATTTGTTATGCTGATAATTCATGATGTGATGGATAGCACATATTTGGGTTTAATTGTATGATGAATGCGTTTCTTAAAGGGTAACCTCTATGCGTAACTCGTTCACGGTAATCTGGCAGTATCTTCGTTCTTTTGTCTTAATTTACTTATGCTTATATGCAGGCATTTTTGTCGCCTCGCTGCTGCCCATCGTCATTCCCGGCAGCATTATCGGCATGCTAATTCTGTTTGTGCTGCTGTCGCTGCAAATCCTACCGGCGAAATGGGTAAAACCCAGCTGCCACCTGATGATTCGCTATATGGCGCTGCTGTTTGTGCCCATCGGCGTGGGCGTTATGCAGTATTACGACGTGCTGAAGGCGCAGTTCGGCCCGGTGGTCATTTCCTGTTTAATCAGCACTCTGGTGGTGCTGGTGATTGTGAGCTGGAGTTCGCACCTGGTTCACGGCGAAAGAAAAGTGGTTGGCGAAAGCGAGGCAGATAACAAATGATGCATTATATATGGTGGTCCTTGCCGCTGACGCTTATAGTCTTCTTTGCCGCCCGCAAGCTTGCCGCCCGCGTGCAGTCTCCCCTGCTGAACCCGCTGCTGGTTTGTATGGTGGTGATTATTCCGCTGCTGCTGGTAACCGGCATTCCCTACGACCATTATTTTAAAGGCAGCGAGGTGCTTAACGACCTGCTACAGCCCGCCGTTGTGGCGCTCGCCTTTCCGCTTTATGAGCAAATCCACCAGATTCGCGCCCGCTGGAAATCAATTATTACTATCTGCTTTATCGGCAGCATGGTGGCGATGACCACCGGGACTTCAATCGCGCTGCTGATGGGCGCTTCGCCGGAAATCGCCGCTTCGGTGCTGCCGAAGTCAGTGACCACCCCAATTGCCATGGCCGTTGGCGGCGGCATCGGCGGTATTCCTGCGATTAGCGCAGTTTGCGTTATCTTCGTCGGCATTCTGGGTGCGGTGTTCGGCCACACGCTGCTGAACCTGATGCGCATCAAGACAAAAGCTTCTCGCGGGCTGTCTATGGGGGCCGCTTCACATGCGCTGGGTACGGCTCGCTGCGCCGAACTCGACTTCCAGGAAGGCGCTTTTAGCTCGCTGGCGCTGGTGATTTGCGGGGTAATGACCTCCCTTATCGCGCCGTTTTTATTCCCGGTATTGTTGAAGCTCTTTGGCTAAAACCTGCAACAGATCGCGAAATTGTATTTTTCATTGCATATGTTGCATTGTTAATGAGACTCAAATCACATATTAAGCCCTATCAGTTCCGTAAACTAGGTTCCCGTTACCTGTTATGAGGCTTAAACATGCGTTCACGTTTTGATGCTGCTTTTGCGCAGCTCCCTGCTGCGCTGCAATCCGCTTTGCAACCGCTGCTTGCCGATGAACACTTCCCGGCGATGTTTACGACAGCAGAAGTGGAAGCACTGAAACATCAATCCGGGCTTGGCGATGACGATTTGGCGTTTGCTTTACTCCCGCTGGCCGCAGCCTGTGCCCGCGCTGACCTCTCGCATTTTAACGTTGGTGCCGTTGCGCGCGGCGTTAGCGGTAATCTCTATTTCGGTGGCAACATGGAATTCCTTGGTGCCACCATGCAGCAAACCGTGCACGCAGAGCAAAGCGCCATCACCCACGCCTGGATGCGCGGTGAAAAAGGCCTGGTTGATATCACCGTCAACTACACGCCGTGCGGCCACTGCCGCCAGTTTATGAACGAGCTGAACAGCGGCGTTGCGCTACGCATTCATCTCCCGGGCCGCCAGGCTTCAACCCTTGGCGACTATCTGCCGGACGCCTTCGGCCCGCGTGACCTTGAGATTAAAACCCTGCTGCTGGACGAAGAAAACCACGGCTTTGCGCTTAAGGGTGACGCGCTTGAGCAGGCCGCAATTACCGCAGCAAACCGCAGCCACGCGCCTTATAGCAAGGCCCCGGCTGGCGTAGCGCTGCAAATGCGCGATGGTAAAATCTTTACCGGCAGCTATGCCGAAAACGCCGCATTCAACCCGTCTTTACCGCCGCTACAGGCCGCTTTGAACCTGCTTTCGCTTAACGGTTACGACTACCCGGACATTCAGCGCGCCGTTCTGGCTGAGAAAGCCGATGCCCCTCTGCTGCAATGGGACGCCACTTCCGCAACCCTGAAAGCGCTGGGCTGCAACAACATTGAACGCTTCCTGCTCGGCCAATAATCCGCCTCTGCGGGTGTACCCACACCCGCATTGTTGAAATTTGCCCCAACCGAACCCGCGTTTCTTGCTCTTGGGGGCCTGGTAAAGTAGCCTTGGATGAAATTTCACCCCGCGAAAGAGTCTGCAAGTTAATGTTGAAGCGAGTGTTTTACGGCCTGCTGGTGCTTATTGGCTTAACGCTGGTGGCTGCGCTCGGGCTGGATCGCTGGATTAGCTGGAAAACCGCCCCCTACGTTTATGATGAACTCCAGGACCTGCCCTACCGCCAGGTCGGCGTTGTGCTGGGCACAGCCAAGTATTACCGCACCGGCGTGATTAATCAGTATTACCTGTTCCGCATTCAGGGCGCGCTGAACGCGTACAACAGCGGGAAAGTTAACTATCTGCTGCTGAGCGGGGATAACGCCCAGCAAAGTTACAACGAGCCGATGACGATGCGTAAAGACCTGATTGCCGGCGGCGTTGATCCGGCGGATATCGTGCTTGATTATGCCGGCTTCCGCACGCTGGACTCTATCGTTCGCACCCGCAAAGTGTTTGATACCAACGACTTCATCATCATTACCCAGCGCTTTCACTGCGAGCGTGCGTTATTTATCGCCCAGCATATGGGGATTCAGGCGCAGTGTTATGCCGTGCCTTCGCCGAAAAACATGCTGACGGTGCGCGTTCGCGAGTTTGGCGCACGCCTCGGCGCGCTGGCGGATTTGTATCTGTTCAAACGTGAGCCTCGTTTCCTCGGCCCGCTGGTGCCGATTCCGTCGCAGCAGGAAGTGCCGGAAGATGCGCAGGGCTACCCGGCGGTGACGCCGGAGCAGTTGCTGGAATTACAGAAGAAGAAATAAAAAAATCCTCTCCCTTTCCGGGAGAGGATTAGCCTGCGGGGAACTATTACTTCTTGCGCGCGTACTTCAGGGAGTCCAGCGCAACGGCGAAGATAATGATCCCGCCCTTGATGATGTACTGCCAGTACGGGTTCACGCCGATATAGGTCAGGCCGTAGTTGATAACCGTAAAGATGATTACGCCTGTTACCCCCCCCACTACCGTACCCACGCCGCCGCTAAACGACACGCCGCCCACCACGCACGCCGCAATCGCATCCAGCTCATACATAAAGCCCAGGTTGTTGGTAGCCGAGCCGATACGCCCCGCTTCCAGCATCCCGCCGAAGGCGTAGAACACGCCGGACAGGGCATAAATCATTATCAGGTTCAGCGCGACATTTACGCCGGACACTTTCGCCGCTTCCGGGTTACCGCCGATGGCAAAAATGTTTTTACCAAAGCGGGTTTTGTTCCACAGCACCCAAACGAAGAACACCGCAAACAGGGCGTAGAACGTTATGTAGGAGAGGCGGAAACTGCCCAGCGCTATAAACCCCTGGGTAAAGGTAGAGAAGTGAGAGTCAAAGCCGGAAATCGGTGAAGCGCCGACGAAATCGTAATACAGGGAGTTGATACCGTAGACGATAATCATCGTGCCCAAAGTGGTGATAAACGGCGTCACGTTCAGGTAAGCGATGATAATCCCGTTCACCAGGCCGATGACCGCGCCAACCGCACAGACGATAAGCAGCACCAGCGGGATAGGCATAGTGTGCATATCCGGGAACACTTTGTTGACGTTATCCATAGACTGCAACAGCGTCGCCGCAACAACCGCCGCAAGGCCAACCTGGCGCCCGGCGGAAAGGTCTGTACCCTGGGTCACAATCAGCCCCGCTACGCCCAGCGCGATAATAATACGCACCGAGGACTGGGTAAGGATGTTACTCAGGTTCAGCAGGCTTAAGAATGTCGGGTCCTGGAAAATAATAATTGCCAGCAGCACCAACAGCACCACATAGATGCCGCCCTCTTTTAGATAAGTTAGAAAACTCTTTTTATTTAACACACTCATTTTTAATAGCCCCTAAATCATCACAGGTGCACAGACGCAAGACGTAAAATTTCGTTCTGCGTTGTTGTTTTGGTGTCTACAATTCCGGCCACGAGCCCGTTGCTCATCACCAGGATACGGTCTGTAATCCCTAACAATTCCGGCATCTCGGACGAAATGATAATGATCCCTTTCCCTTTTTTGGCAAGCTCGGCAATCAGCTGATAAATTTCGAATTTAGCGCCAACGTCAATGCCGCGCGTCGGCTCATCGAGCATCAGTATCTCCGGCTGGGTCAGCAGCCAGCGGCCAATAATGACCTTCTGCTGGTTTCCGCCCGAGAGCGAGCCAATAGAAGTACGGTGCCCCGGCGTTTTCACACGCATCGAGTCGATAACCCACTGGGTATCGCTCTTCATGCGGGTGTTATCCAGCAGCCCGACCTTGTTTTTGTAATTCCGAATATTGGAAATGAGTGAGTTAAAGCCGATATCCAGATAGGCGTAGATCCCGGTCGAGCGACGCTCTTCCGTCACCAGCGCAAAACCATGGTTTATCGCTTCGTTCGCGTTGTGATTATTGATTTTTTTGCCGTGCAGCTTAATGGTGCCGCCTGACTTTTCACGGATACCAAACAGCGTTTCCACGATATCGGTACGCTTCGCGCCGACCAGACCGGCAATACCGAGGATTTCGCCCTGGTGCAGGTCAAAGGAGATATCGCGAATAGAAGGCTGGCGCAGCGAGGTCAGGTTGCGAACCTCAAGAATAACCTCACCCGGCACGTTGGACTTGTCCGGGAAACGCTGGTTCAGCGAACGGCCAACCATCATGGAGATGATTTTGTCCATATCCAGCCCTTCCAGCGGCTGGGTGGCAATCCACTGCCCGTCACGCAATATCGTAATTTCGTCGCACAGCTGGAATATTTCTTCCATTTTATGGGAGATATAAACAATCCCGCAGCCGCGATCTTTTAATTTGCGAATAATTTTAAAGAGATGATTAACTTCTTTTTCCGTCAGGGACGATGTTGGCTCATCCATAATAACGATTTTGGCGTTATAGGAGAAAGCTTTGGCAATTTCAATCATCTGCATTTGAGAAACGGATAAAGTCCCGACGCGGGCTCGCGGATCGATATCAATATCCAGTTCATCAAAAATCTCTTTGGTATCGCGGTACATCTTATCCTGATCGACAAACACGCCTTTGGTCGGGTAACGCCCGAGCCACATGTTGTCCATTACGGTACGCTGTAATACCAGGTTAAGTTCCTGATGCACCATAGAAATACCGTTTTCCAGCGCTTCTTTAGTGCTGCTGAAATTAACTTCTTTTCCCTGAAAAAGGATACTGCCGGAATCTTTGCTATAGATCCCAAAAAGGCATTTTAATAATGTCGATTTCCCCGCACCGTTCTCACCCATCAGGGCATGAATAGAGTGTGGACGAACTTTTAAATTAACATTATCCAGTGCCTTAACGCCGGGGAAGGATTTATTAATGTTGGTCATTTCCAACAAAAATTCCAACGACGTAGCTGAATTATTATCGACCATAGTTATACCTGTGTCGCTGAGTAGCCGGTCTGAAACCGGGCGCAGGGACCCGCGCCCGGATAAAACGGTATGACTTACTTGCCGACGAACTGGGCCAAGTTATCTTTATCCACGCCTACATAAGGTACGCGGACAATCTTGTTCTCAATTTTCCAGTTGGTGCCTTCTGCCGCTGGCTTACCTTCGGCAAGGTTTTTCGCCAGATCGAAGGTGGCTTTAGCCTGGTTGTTAGCATCGTTCAGCACGGTCCCGGCCATTGCGCCAGACTTAACCAGGGCCAGAGCTTCCGGCAGCGCATCTACGCCGAACACAGGAATTGAGGTTTTGTTGTGGGCTTTCAGCGCTTCTACAGCACCCATTGCCATCGCATCGTTGTTGGCGATAACCACTTCGATTTTGTTAGCGTTAGGGCCGGAAAGCCAGGCATCCATTTTGTCTTTAGCCTGAGCGGTATCCCACATTGCGGTATCCAGCTGCAACTGCTGAGTTTTCAGCCCCTTGTCGTTCAGCTCTTTGATAACGTAAGTGGTACGCGCTTCCGCATCCGGGTGGCCCGGCTCGCCTTTCAGCAGAACGAATTGCACCTGGCCGTCTTTGTTCAGATCCCACGCCGGGTTAGCCGCCCAGTGTTTAGCAATCAGGTCGCCCTGAATGATGCCGGACTCTTTAGAGTCGGTGCCGACGTAGTAAGCTTTGTCGTAGCTATCCAGCGCTTTGCGGGATGGTTCTTTGTTGAAGAACACAACAGGTACGTTTTGCCCGCGTGCTTTTTCAATCACGGTGCCGGCAGCAGCCGGGTCAACCAGGTTGATAGCCAGCGCTTTAACGCCTTTAGCCAGCAGAACGTCAATCTGGTCGTTCTGTTTTGACTGGTCGTTCTGGGAGTCGTTCATCAGCAGCTGAACGTCTGGTGCGGCTTTACCGTCTTTCTCAATCGCCTTACGCACCACTGACATGAAGTTGTCGTCGTATTTGTAAATAGTCACGCCAATACGGCTATCAGCGGCGTGGGCTGCGGCACCAAACAGCATGCAGGACATCACGGCGGACAGGGTCAAAACCTTCTTATTCATGGTATCTCCGGTTTTTTATTTTGCAGGGTAGTTCGGGTTCGAAACCAGGCAGGACAGTAATGTTAATAAAAAGTTACTGAATGCCGAAGTTATCCTAAAAAAATGCGCTTCCGTGTTCGGTAACAATCCAATACTGCGTTTTTTATGGTCGTTTTTGGCTAATCGCGCTGCTAAAAGTGAGTAGTCACGGTTACATTGCGTTTCAGCTGATAAAACGCTGACATAATAGTCAGCGCAATGTTAATTAACTGTGAATTTACTCACAGATTGAAACCGGTTACATCTAACTCTTTGGCAGCAGAGTGATCGACGCCACATTTTGCTTCACGGCCACCGAGTGGCGGCGAACTAAAGTCGGCATAAAACAGTGCGTTACATCACGATTCAACGTACCTGCCGCGCCTTGTAACGCCAGCTCCGTTGCCAGCCGCGCCATAGAAACGACCGGATAACGCACGGTCGTTAACTGCGGATCGGTGTAACGGGCGATGGGAATATCATCGAAGCCGATGATCGACACATGCTGAGGGACGATAATGCCGTTATCTTTCAGAGCGGTAAGCGCCCCGGCCGCCATGCTGTCGTTATAGGAGAAGATAGCGCTCAATTGCAGGTTACGGCCCAGCAGCTCAACCATTGCCGCTTCTCCGCCCTGCATATCCGGCGTGCCGGTGCCGACCCAGCTGTCCGGAGGCGTTATGCTCTGCTCCGCCAGCGCCTGAAGCCAGCCCTGATGCCGCTGGCCGTTGTCTTCAATTTGATGGCTGGAGGCGAGGTAGCCGACGCGCGAATGCCCCTGATTGAGCAGCATGCGGGTAGCCATTACCGCCCCGCTGACGTTATCGAGGCAGACACAGCGGTGGGCGTAACCGGGGACGAGGCGATTAATCAGCACCATGCCCGGAACTTGCTCCAGGAAGGAGGCAAGTTCTTCGTCGCTCAGCGCCTTGGCGTGAACGATCAGGGCGCTGCACCGCTGGCGAATCAGCACCTCAATGGCGTGGCGCTCTTTCTCTTCCTGGTGGTAGCTGTTGCCGATGAGCAAATATTTATTATGCTGCTGGGCAACCATATCCACCGCTTTGACCAGTGCGCCAAAGAAAGGATCGGAAACGTCCATCACCACCACGCCGATGGTGTCGCTTACCTGAGTAGCCAGCGCCTGTGCGTTGGCGTTAGGACGGTAGCCCAGCTCGGTTACCGCCTGCATGACATTTTCGCGCGTTTCCGGGCTGACCAGCGCGCTGTTATTTAATACTCGGGATACTGTCGCTACTGAAACCCCGGCGATACGGGCAACGTCACGAATGGTTATCGGCGTTGGGGGAGTCGGTCTCATAGGTACACCCTGTTTTAGGCAAGGTGGCTATTCTGCGGCGAGCGGGGGTCAGTGCGGCGTGAAGTTGATCACAGGGATGAAAGCGCTTACATACAATTCGTTAACCTTTGTGACGAATATCATTATCTCTGAGTACCGCTTTGCGTCTGCCCTGATGCGCGAGCGGTTAGCTGCCGCCACAGCCATTCAACCGGCCCCTGGCGGAAATAACGCAGCCAGAATACCGACAGCAGCAGGTTCACCGCCCAGACTGCGGGGACAAAAGCCAGCAGCGACAGGCGGTCGAACTTCATAAACAGGCCAAAGCGGTAAAACAGCGTGGTGCAGATGACGGTTTGCAGCAAATAATTGCTCAGCGCCATGCGCCCGACGCAGGCAATCCAGCCTACCAGCCTCAAACGTGACAGCTGCGGCCAGAACCCCCACGCCAGCGCGGCATAGCCAATCGCCTGAAACGGCGCACTTAGCTCGCGCGGTGCCTGTAACAGCAACGCACACCAGCGGTAATCCCAGGCAAGCCACCACTGAGCGGCCACCGCCGGGAGATTAATCCCCAAGCCGACGGCAATAAGAGTAATACCGCAGCGCCGGTAGTGACGCAGGCTGAATTGACCTTTGAGCCAGCCGCTGCGCATCAAGGCGGCGCCAATCAGCATCATGCCCGCCAGCTGCCAGCCGTACTGCGCGCCAAGCGCAACCAGGTTGGAAGAGAGTAAATCAACGCGGTTACTGATAGCTTCTTTGCCACCGCCAAGCTTCCACCACTGCTCGTATTGCAGGTTGGCCGCATCCGGCACCCAGGTACGGTTGGCCGCGTCGCCGGAGATAAACCCTAACAGCAGCAGCACGCCAATCCCGGTGAGGTAAAGCATGACGCCGGTATTAAACAGCTGTTTTTGCCCGGGCGCGTCGCGGATCATACGCCAGCACACCAGCCCCACCAGGCCGTAAGCCAGAAGAATATCGCCGTCCCACAGCAGCAGAGCGTGGATAAATCCAAGCAGCACCAGCAGCGTCAGGCGCGACTGGATCCACCGCGAACCGCGAGCCAGCAGCATTTGCAGCCCGGCCCCAAACAGCAGCGCAAATAAGGTCAGGAATTTTACTTCGGCAAAGAGATCCATCGCCGCCCAGGTCCAGGCGTCGCGTGAGGTGATTGAACCATACCAGGCAGGATTGAGATAGGCCGCCTTCGGCAGGCCAAAGGCGACAATATTAAGCAGCAGGATACCAAGAATGGCGGTTCCGCGGACGAAGTCCAGGGTGACATTTCTCTCCACGGATACCTGCCTGAGATGTTAGCTGTGGCGCACTGCGCGCAGGAATTCCTGACGCGTATTCTGGCTCGACTTAAACAGGCCGCCGAGCGAAGTCGTGGTGGTGGCGCTGGTTGCGTCTTTAACGCCGCGCGCTTTCACGCAGTAATGCACTGCATCAATTGAAACCGCTACGTTATTGGTGCCAAGCAGGGTTTGCAGGGCAATCAGGATTTGCTGAGTCAGACGCTCCTGAACCTGCGGACGCTGGGCAAAGAACTGCACAATGCGGTTAATTTTAGAGAGGCCGATAACGGTCTCTTTTGGGATATACGCCACGGTCGCTTTACCGTCGATGGTCACAAAGTGATGCTCGCAGGTGCTGGTCAGGGTGATATCACGCACGGTCACCATTTCATCAACCTTCATTTTGTTTTCAATGACGGTGATTTTCGGGAAGTTAGCGTAATCCAGGCCGGAGAAGATCTCATCGACATACATTTTAGCGATGCGATGCGGAGTTTCCATCAGGCTGTCATCGCTCAAATCGAGATTAAGCAGCTGCATGATTTCCGTCATATGTGAGGCAATCTGGCTTTTGCGGGTTTCATTATCCAGTTCACGCAACGGTGGACGCAGCGGCGTTTCCAGACCGCGCGCAACCAGCGCCTCATGAACCAGGGCGGCTTCTTTTGAGAGTGATGACATGCTGTTTTCTCCTGCAGGTGTGGCTGACCTCTGCCCTTCATGGGGCAAAGTGTCCGCACATTGTGCGGCAGCACGTACTCAGAATCCAGTAGTGCCGGGCATAATTATTGAAATCGTTAATACCGTTGTTCGACCGTTCGGATGGGAACAATACCGTTGCGGCCATAATGCGGGATGGCTAGACTCAGGTGAAGTGAAAGTTGTTCATAACAGACTGTTGAAAAACATCAGGCGAAAGAATAAATGTCCGGAAACATAAAAAATAAACGAGGGAAATCAGTTTATTGAATTTCGGCCGATCGCTACAGAGAGGGAAAAACACACTTTTCACTTTTGCCCGCAATCATACCTATTGAATACTTTTAAGGAGCCTCTGGATGGAATTACTGGAAGAACACCGATGTTTTGAGGGCTGGCAGCAGCGCTGGCGCCACCCGTCCAACGTGCTTAACTGCCCGATGACATTCAGTATTTTTCTTCCGCCGCCTGCAAGCAACACGCCCCCACCGGTGCTTTACTGGCTCTCCGGCCTGACCTGTAACGACGAAAACTTCACCACCAAAGCGGGCGCGCAGCGGATCGCGGCAGAGCTGGGTATAGTGCTGGTGATGCCGGATACCAGCCCACGTGGCGAAGACGTGCCCAATGATGCCGGGTACGATTTAGGCCAGGGCGCAGGTTTTTACCTCAACGCCACCGAGCAGCCATGGGCGGCAAACTTCCGCATGTACGACTACCTGCGCGACGAGCTGCCGCAGCTGATTGCGGATAACTTCAGCGTCAGTGAAAAGTCTTCAATTTTCGGCCATTCGATGGGCGGCCACGGCGCGCTGATAATGGCGCTGAAAAATCCTGGACGTTTCAGCTCGGTTTCAGCGTTTGCGCCTATTGTTAACCCAACTCGCGTACCCTGGGGGCAGAAGGCTTTCAGGGCCTATCTCGGTAACGATGAATCGCGCTGGCAGGCATGGGATAGCTGCTGCCTGTTGAGTAAAGCGGAGGCGTCGGCAAAACTGCCGATACTTATCGATCAAGGGGATGACGACCAGTTCCTGGCCGACCAGTTACACCCGGAAGAGTTTGAAAAGGTCGCGCAGGAGAAAGGCTGGCCGCTAACGCTGCGCATTCAGCCAGGCTGCGACCACAGCTACTATTTTATTGCCACTTTTGTTGAGGACCATCTGCGGTTCCACGCGGAGCATTTGCTGGGCTAGTTCTTTATTTCCTCTTCCTGCCGGGATGGTTAAGGTGTTTAGACCCCAGATATGCAACACCCAAATCATCCCGACGGGCGCAGGCGATAATGACGGGCATCTTTTCCAGCTTCATTCAGGCCACAGCAAAAACATTTAGATGAAAGCTTTATCCCACAATGAAAGCTTTTCAGAAAGTAAATTCAGCTTGCGTGATTGCTGAAACATCAAATCAACATTAGCCTTATTTTTAATTCGCAAATCAGTGATTTTACTTTCCGCAGCTGTTTGTATTTCTGGACTTACAGTTGAAGAGTTATCTCTATTCATTCGATAATTATCCAGAATGGCCTCTGCCAACTGTTTCCTAACATCTATGTTTCTTTGCAGCTCCTTTTGATAAGCATCAAGCATTTCCTCTTTGACCGAACAAGCCTATTTCGCATTACATCAATCGGCAATTTAATTTCTTCTGGCCTGGATATATATGCCAAAACGGCATATTGACATTTAGCTTTCGCCAGCAGATCGCCTGGTTTTCCGGACTATTCTTCTTCTAACTCACGCACCTGTTGCAAGGTAACCTCATGTTTTTTGTCATAGCCTCAAATGCTGAAAGATAAGGCAAAAAATTAACATCGGGTGGTGTTTCCATATCCTGTTTTAGAAAAAAATCTAATGCAAGATTGAAGATAGTCTGATTGAATTCAATATGATGCCTGGGGATGCTAACGCTCAATAAAGCCACCATAACTATATGGTCGAGCAAACTATCACTTTCATCAACCGAGCGTTTACTTCTCAACAACTCATCTTCAAGCTTAATATTCAAGCCTTCCACTCTGGCCCCACTTAAAACATGAATCATATATGCATTGTATTCCGCAGCATTCAGAAGGGTATCGGCTTTAATAAGCTTGCTGTTGTGTAAAACTGCGCGTGCGATCTGTTGTTGTCTTTCGGTTGGCATAATACTTCGGGGTAAATCTAAAGCATATCTTATATTATCAATTTTTGACTGGTTATTTTCAATAAAATGTTCTGTTTTACGGGCTGAAAACTCAAATGAGGAAGGAAATGAACCTCTTTTGGCACGCAGATCTCCAATATAAGTATGTTCCAATGCAGTAGCAGCATTATGTAAAACCTCATGGACTACTGTGTCAACTAATCCGCCTCGACGCTTATCCTGCGGCAACATAGCTACCATGATTCTTTTCTTGCTGTCATAGGGCAACGCAATGGCCTGAACATTAGATAAATCGGGTTGCCGATATCTATATAAAACAAAAACATTATAATTAGATGTCTTTTGTTCTGAAAGAAAGCAATGTATTTTGTCGATGTTATTTTTAAATCTGTCATAAACTATGTCAGAAATGGCAGAAATATCTTTTTTATCAATATTAACCAGTACATCATCATTCAGTCCAGTGGCTTCATCAAGCAATCCCTTTAGATCAGCCTTAATTTCAGGACTGATTTCAGCTTCATCAAAAAGTGCTTTTACTTTAGATACTTTTTCATAGGCGTGATTAACAGAAGTAATAACTTCCCCAGAAAACGCTTTTACCTCTTCATCCGGGTGTTCCAGGCCATCAGTAATTTTCTCAGATAATATCTCTGCATCGTAGTCCCGCATAATTTTCTGTATAGTAGCCTCCGCGACTTCGGGAGATATTGTTTCCACAGGTTTGACAGATGCGAATGAATCTTTTACATGAGATTTTAGTATTTCCAGGCTCTGATAATAATCGTGAATAACTGATGAGGTAGTCGCCGGGCTTTCCAACTCGTCGCTGTAATCAGGTTCATCAAGAATATTATGAGCACTTTTCTTAGAGAATAATTTAGAAAAACTGTCAAGTTGATAGCCTATACTTTGAGTTATTGGATTAACACCATTAAATGAAAATGTCTTAACGTGCTCTCCGGGCATCGCATCATAACTCTCAAGCTCACTGCATATCGCTTTAGTGCCAAGAAACCGAGCTACATTTTTTATGTTATATTTATGCAGTTGCTCTTTAGAAACGAATCCATCATTAGTGAGAAAATCCGCGACCGCAGGATATTTATTAATAACAACATAGGGATGTGCCATTAAGAAATCCAGATGCAGATCGGAATTATTAATATAATATCGAAAAACTGCCAATCCGCAATGATTTGCTACCAATTCATTTGATTCTCCTGTTTTAGTTAAAACATACACGGAATTATGATCAGTATCAGGGGGGTTATGTTCCAACACATCAGCACCAATACCCGCAGCTGTTTGAGCCAAACCAATGGCAAGCCCAAGGGGTGTAAATGCAGCGACTACATCGGAAGTGACGTCAACCCATGTGCCTATATACTCGGCCCGAATTATGTTTTGTTCTTTCTGCTGTAAAGTCTCCCCTTCGATATTGCTGAGTATTAGCTGCATCTGCCCGCCGAGTGTCGCAAAAGGGCGTGAAAATGATCTTAAATATTCCTCTGATTTTAAATTACCCCAGTCAAATTCAAGGCGGTATTTCACCTCAGTCACACTTACTTCTTGATCAGGAATTTGGGCCCCAAGGATCGCCCTATTAACCAGCTTTTTGTTATCAATCACCGCTGATTTATTTTTATAGCCCTCAGTTATGGTCTTTTCAAGTAATGTAGCGAGAACATTAATATTTATCGCCTCTGATTTATTATAATTAAAAAACCTATCAAAACTAATTACCCCATCCCTTATATCATTAACAAAAATAAAACCATTGAAAAAATGACTATAAGCATGTCCACCAATAGATGGAATCTCTTTGTTTCTCCACTCATTTGCACCGAATGGCATTGCCCATTTGATATCCGGTAAAAGACCCTCTCCTTTCCTGACATAATAGTAAAGCACTTCGGAATCCAGACGAATAAGCATTCCGGATTTAAAGCCAGGTGAATCGGGCAGTAAAAATGTGTTATTAAGTTTGTATTTATATATATCAACAGGGACTAAAAGTGTAGCACCTATACGGGCAAGATAGGCATTACGCCTGATTTCCCTCGGTAACCTCTCATCATTTTATATTTTAAATAACGCATATTTAATACCATACAAATAAGTCGTTTTTTTCTTATCATCAGAGAAGTTGCTAAACTTCAGGGTCTTCTCAAAATCAGCATACTCCTCATGTTGATCCCCGGCGGCAAGGGCTCTCTTATTTCTGGCCCTGCCTAAAGCAGTATTATGGTTACGGTTTTCAGAGCACGAATAAGTATCTTTTTGTGGCGGTAAAGCCGCTCGCCGCCTCACAGGTTCCGCGCCATTCACAGCGGCGTCCACCAGTGCTGTGGCATAAGCTACTACAGCCGTTCTGCTTCCCGCATCCAGGGCACGCCACGGCGCATCTCCTACAATATTTTTCGCAATTTTTTTCCCTGCCCCTTCCAGTCCCCCCTCGTAAATATCGAAACACACCAGGCTCACGCCCAGCAGAGTGGTCAGTCCGGGAGGCAGTGAAAGCATGACTTTGAGGGCCGCCGTTTTGTAACTCTGCCTGGCGTATTCCCTTACCCCATCGCTGATATCTCCCTCACCACCGCGTATACCCTGCCGCCCTTTGCGGGCAGCCCACGCTACTTTTGCCCCCGTAAAAGCAAATTTAATCCCCATGCGCAGCGGTAGTGCGGCCAGATTCGGTATTAGATTAATCCCCTCCAGACAGGCAGCCAGAAAGACCATTCTGACCAGTTTTCTTCCCGCCCAGCCTCTTATTACCTGATTGCGACTCTTCATTCCGGCGATGATTTCGTCCATCGTTGCAGGGTAAAAGGTGATACCTTTGGCTGCATTACCCATTTCGAGCCGCAGCCTCTGAAGAAGCCGATTCCCTTCAGGATCGGACTCTCCGGATAATAAGGGAAGGTAGTGCTGAACGAGCTCAAGAAATAAACTGTCATAGGCTTTTTCAGAAGCCGTACGGTCTTCTTCAGAAAAACGACTCAGATAACGTTGCTTTTCCGCTTCGCTCCATTCGCCCATCCTCCTGGCCAGCATTCCCTGACGAGAAAAGTTGTTAATCGACCGACCAGTGGCTTTTATGAGGCTGGTTTTCAGATTGTTTTTTATAAGTTTAAGGCGTTGTAACCCGTTTACGGTGTACTCGTGCAGCTCTTTATATCCGGCCTCTCCACGCTCCAGGAGAGGTAACAGCGCCTGGTTCATCTCCTGATCAATGCTGGCCAGTATCTCAACGACCTCTTTTATCTGCTTATCAAAATCACTGATGACGCTGTCTGATGCCATCACCCTGGGAGCCTGGTTCAATTCATCTCTTAAAGCTGACAGAAATTTTTGTTTTATATTCTCTTCGGCCAGCGTTGTTATTTCCTGGCACCTACGCCGCAGCGATTTTTTAAACTCTTCTATTTTGTTCTGCCATCTTTCAGACTCCGCACACAGCCTGGCATCCAGAATGGCGTTGGGCGGCATATCAGATAACATTCGCCTGAGCCCATCGTAATGCGTTATGGCCTGCTGTAATGGGTGACAGGTTTGTCTGATTTTATGTATATCGGCCGTGGTTTGCTAAATTTTATCCAGCAGTATTATTCCAACCCGAAAGATAGCTTCGTTTATGTTACGTCCGGCAGTAGGTGTATAAAGAGAGTTTGAGTCGTTAATATGTTTATGCAGTATACGCTGTGCATTCTTATCTATCTTACCGGTCACCATTCCAAGAGTTGGTGAATATTCCTGGACGTGTATACGCACGGTTTTCCAGGACGTAACCAACTCTTTTTTTATCGTTTCAGTGAGGGTGAGAGTTTCCCTCTGTCGGGATGATTTATGCCCGACGAGCGCCCCGCCAGGCGGGGGCCGTATATACTTCCCTTCGTACTGAATGCTTTCGATAATACCCTGAAGGATTCGACAGAGCGTCAGGATGTCACGAGCGATCCTTTGAGTCTCAGTTTTCCCCTCTGCCTTTTCCGCATAACATCTGGTGAGAATAATATCACTCAGTAATATTCCCGATAGCCCCTCCAGTTCCCTACTCAATACCTCACGGGCCATTCTTTCATCCAGCGTGACTGAGTTCACGATGGCATTAAATTTTATGTTGTCCGGATGATTTTTAGTCAAGTTGCCACGGGTTTGGGCGGAATACTGATTGTGATGATCTTCGGTGTCTATCGGGAGGAGCGCTTGAGGAGTTCATCGTAACTTGTTTGCCGCGCGCACTCCCACGATATCTGCTGTTCCGTGCTGCTGAGCAGGCTAATAAGATGCATAGCACCCGAAAGATGACCGCTCATGCGGTTAGCATATTTTAGTGCTTCATTATCATCCCGAGCTTGCGGTGAATCCCAGCCAGCGTCTTTTATCGCCAGGCGAAACTTGATGAAATCAAGCGCGTTATTGTGCCACGTCTTCTCTTTTCGAAATAATCTAAACCGGTCCAGAAAAGCGCCAGCGGCCTGCTCGAGATGTTTCTGCTGCGGTTGCATAAATGCCGGTACCTGCATTGCGTTGACTCGCGCCTGTAATGCCTCGATATCGACTGGTTTGGGATACAGAATATTACAGCCCGTTCGCCGGAATTCATAAAACTCAGGCAGATAGCCGCCGATCATAGCCTGTAAATGAGCCCTCAATTCGGCCAGCTCGTCCTCAGCCTTATCCTCATGCCCGGTAGTTGAATCCCAGGCTGTATCTCCGTATCCGGTGTGATATCTTCGGAAACAACAGATAAGCTTTCATTTTCCATTGGTTTTCTTTGGTTATTTATAGTCAAGTTAACGCAAGGCATGAAATGTCCTTAATACACGTATAAAAATATATTCACAGAAACATCAGCATCTATGAAACATCATCGAATCAGGCACTCGATTAAAACTAATTAAAATAATTTGTTATGAACCCCGGATAAAAAGACACTTCCTGTGCCATATCTCACATCATCTAATAATTAAACGAACCACATTAATCAATTATTTACCCCTGAAGATAAAGCTCTGAAATATCCTTTATTTTTTCAAGGTAACATCTCTTTAAACACAAAACAAACCACACCGGTCACAATTATATAAATTCAGAATAAGAAACGGAGCTGGCAGGAAAATAAAAAAGGATAAAATAATACCCGCCAGATGGCGGGTAGTTGAAATGACTTATAAATAATTATCAATAGATTAGAAGCTGTAATCCAGCGCCATAAAGTAGCGACGCCCGTCCTCGTTATAGCTATAAACATCGCGATTCAGGTCTTTATCACCCAGGTTTTGCACCCCGGCTCGTACCTTCACGTTTTTGGTCGCTTTCCAGGCTGCGCCCGTGTTCCAGACTACATAGCCACCCGGCGTTTTATCCGATGCCGATACGGCGCGCTGCTTGCCGGTGTAGTTTGCCGACACATAGAACGACCAGTCATCCAACGGTGCCCAGTCGAGCGTGCCGTTAGCGGTGTGGAACGACTGCTGTTGCAGTGGTTTATTGCCGCCGTTGCTCAGGTCACGCCCGTCGTTATAGGTATAGTTAAGCGAAAGCTTCCACTGGTCGTTAAACGGTATTTTCAGCTCGGTTTCTACGCCGCGAATACGCGCTTTATTGACATTGTAGTAGCGGAAGATTGGGTTACCGCTCTTATCAAAACCAACGAAGTTTGAGTAGGAAGGCGCGACGCTTTTGTTGGCGGTACGCTGGATATCAATCATATCTTCAACGTTATTCTGGAAGGCGGTCACGCTGCCGCTCACGCCGTCGAGAATGCCTTCATCCCCGGCGTAGTAGATGCCCAGCTCAAAGCTCTCGCTGGTTTCCGGCTTCAGGTCAGGGCTACCGACAATCTGGCAGGCGCCGCGGCAGGATTTACTGGTCCAGTCAGGGCTAAGCTGCAGCAGAGATGGCGCTTTAAAGGCCGTTGCCCAGCCGCCTTTTACCGTTACGGTATCGGTGGCGCTATACACCAGGTAAGCACGCGGGCTCCAGTGGTCACCGTAGGTTTCGTGGTCGTCCATACGAATACCGGTGGTCAGCGCCAGCGGCTCGAAGATGCGCCATTCGTCTTCAATAAACAGCGCGTACTGGCTGGCGGACGTTTCAGAGCCGTTGCCACCGGTAATATTGACCGGATCGGTCAGCTTGTCGTGACGCCATTCACCGCCGAAGGTCAGGAATTGGTTAATCTCTGCCAGAGGCAGCACCAGCTTGCCGTCGATGCTGTTATTGCGGGAGGTAATTGGCGAGCTGTTACCCGGGTTCAGGTTATCGATTTTGTCGCCATAGAAACGCAGCTCGGTATTACCAAAATCCCAGCGCCCGTTGTGGCCGATGGAGTAATCCTGGCGTTCGATACGGTTCTTATCCAGCGAGTCAGATTCCCTGTCCTGGCGGTCGAAACCATAGCCGAATGTAACATCCTGGTTCGCGGCCGGGGTCCATGAAAATTCGGTGCTGGCATTGCGCGCGGTAAACCCTTCAATTTGCGGAGTCAGGCCCGTGTTGTTAACCGTGGACGGCTTCTGGCCATCTTTCTGGCGCTTGCCGAGGCTGCCGTAAACCTTAACGCCCAGCACGTCGTCGATAATTGGGCCGCTGGTGAAGAAGTTGCCGTTATAGGTGTCTCCGCGATCGCGATGCTCCTGCACGGTTGAGTCCACGGTGAAGGTGCCGTGCCAGGCTTTGCCTACCTTTCGGGTAATAATGTTAACCACGCCGCCGAGGGCGTCTGACCCGTAAAGGGAAGACATTGGCCCGCGAACCACTTCGATGCGCTCGATAGCGTCAGCCGGGATCCAGTTAAGATCAAAATCGTTGTGGCGGAAGACCGCATTGCGGGAGTTTACTCGCTTGCCGTCAACCAGAATCAGGGTATAGCTGCTGTCCAGGCCGCGCAGGCTGACGCCGCGGCGATTGTCACCTTCATTGGTTAACTGAACGCCGGGCACTTCCTGAAGCACATCTTTCAGATTAGTAACTGGTTTCTTTTGCAGGTCGGCCTGAGTAATAACGCTGATACTGGCGGGAGCATCTTTGAGGTTTTGCTCGATAGCGGATGCGGTAACAACCATCGTTTCTTCACGATCGTCGGCGGCAGCGGGAAAAGCCAGACCGAGTACCGATGCGCAGAGTCCTCCCCGGACAATGGGATTCAACCTTAACATTCCTTTTCTCTCCATGAGGTGAATTACAAACGAAACAACCGTTTAGCGCTCACATTGCACTATGCGCCAGCGGCTACATTGGCCGCCGGCTGCATATTGTGTTCCTTAGTATTCCTGAAAAGCTTTGTTATACGGTGGGCGTCTCGACTAAGCCGTCGATAAGCACCTGAGCGACGCCCTGGGAACAGCGCTCTATCCGCCCCCTGACGCCGTAAACCTGAGCCAGGCTGCGCGGAGTAATAACCGCTTCCGGCTCGCCGCTTGCCACCAGCTTGCCGTCGCGCAGCATTAGCACATGCTCGCTATGGCGCAGGGCAATATTGATATCGTGAACCACCACAACGGTGACGATATTACGCTCGCGGGTTTCACGGGCAACCAGGTCCATTACGTGGAACTGGTAATTTAAATCCAGGGCGCTCAGCGGCTCATCCAGCAGCAACAGAGAGGGCCGACGGATAAGCGATTGCGCCAGGCCAACCAGCTGTTTTTGCCCGCCGGAAAGCTGGTCGAGATAGCTGAGGGCGAGATGGGAAATCCCCAGCTGTTTAAGCAGCTGCATCACCTGCTCTTCGCTTTCGGCACTGTGGCGGCCGCCAGAAGCGCGCTGGGCAACGATAATCGACTCCAGCACATGCAGATGCACGCCCTGAGGCAGCGACTGCGGCAGGTAAACAACTTTCTCCGCGCGTTTGGCAAATGGCAGCGCCATCAGGTCTTCACCGTCCAGATACAGCTGCCCTTCTGCGCGGTTCAGGCCCGCGAGCGAACGCAGCAGCGTAGACTTACCGCAGCCGTTCGGCCCCAGCAGCACGGTGATTTTGCCGCGCGGCAACGCAGGCACGTTGAGGTTTTCGATAATTTTACGCTTCGGGTAACCGGCGTTGAATGCATCAATCTTTAGACCCTGCATCACACGTTCCCCTTATGGCGCAGAATAATACTCAGGAAGAACGGCACGCCCACCAGCGAGGTAACGATCCCCACCGGAATAATAACGCCGGGGATGATGTTTTTAGAGGCAACCGACGCCAGCGACAGTACCAGGGCGCCAACCAGCACGCTGCCCGGCAGATAGAAACGGTGATCTTCGCCAAACAGCATACGGGCGATGTGCGGCGCAACCAGGCCGATAAAGCCAATTGGGCCAACAAACGCGACCGAGAGCGCAGAGAGTATGCTGATGCGCAGCAGCGTGCCTAAACGCAGGCGCTTCACGTCGATACCGAAGCTCACGGCACGGTCTTCGCCGAGGCGTAGCGCGGTCAACTTCCACGAGCTAAGCATTGAGATAGGCATAATGATGGCAAAGGCCAGCAGCAGCACGCCCAGTTTGTCCCACGACGCGCGGGCCAGGCTACCCATCGTCCAGAACACCAGCCCCTGCAACGTGTCTTCGCTGGCAATAAATTGCAGCATCGACACCAGAGCATTGAAGGTGAACACCAGCGCAATACCAAACAGCACCACGCCAGAACTGGCAACGCGCGTCCAGCGGGTGATGGCGTCAAGCATTAACGCCGCAAACAGGGCAAAGACAAAGGCGTTAGCCGAGATAAACCACTGATCGGGCACCCCCGGAATACCAATTCCGAGGATAATGGCAAGCGCAGCACCAAAGGCTGCGGCGGAAGAAACGCCGAGGGTAAAAGGGCTGGCCAGCGGGTTATTGAGGATGGTTTGCATCTCCGCCCCCGCCAGGCCAAGCGCCATGCCGACCAGCAGCGCCATCAGCGCATAAGGCAGACGAATGTCCCACACGATGACCCTGGTGCCGGGGTTAGCATTGGCCGGATCGATCAAGGTCTGCCACAGCGTATCCAGCGGCAGCCCGGACGGGCCAAGGGTAAAGTCCAGCAGCAGCGAGGCGAGGATCGCAACGACCAGCGCCCCCATCAGCAAATAACGGTGACGCAGTACCTGCTGGTAGCGCCCCATGATGGTTTCGGGTTGCGCCTCGTTTGGCATCGGATCGGTGGTGGCACTCATCAAGTCTTACCTTCGTTACTTCTTAAGATCGGTCCAGTAGGTTCCCGTTGGCTCTACCGCAAGGAACTGTTTATAAAGTTGTTGCATAGTTTGCTCCGGATTAACCCCGGCAAACTCCTGCGGGTGGAACCAGGTCGCCATCGCCTGAATAGCGAGGATGTTGTACGGCGAATTATAGAAATTATGCCATACGCCATAGGCGCGCCCTTCTTTGACCGCCGTTAACTGGTCAATACCTTTACGCTCCAGCACTTTTTGCAGGCTGGACTGCGCTTCAGCTTTTGTTGCCTGAGCGCCCAGGACAACGCCCGGAGCGGTGGAGCCGGGTGCTTTACCGCCGCTGGCAATATAAACCTTAGGGTCGGCCGCGATCACTTTTTCCAGGTTTACCGTGCCCAACGCGCCAGGCAGCAGATTTTTAGCAATATTGATGCCGCCAGCCTGGTCGATAAAGTCGCCCATGTTGCCGTTACCGGCGGAGCCGCAGCACTCTTCCATCGCGGCAGCGCGCAGTTCGATAAACACCGACGGCTTATCTTTTTCCGCCATCTTGCCGGTGACATCGGTAATTTTTTTCAGGTTCGCTTCATAAAAGGCGATGTAGTCATCGGCCTGCTTTTCGCGATGCAACACTTTGCCCAGCACACGCATGCTCGGCAAGGTATTTTTGAGCGGCGAAGTACGAAAATCAACGAACACTACCGGCACGCCCGCTTTTTCAAGCTGGGAAACCAGCTCGCTGTGGCGGCCAGGACCATGTCCGGACAGGCCAAAAATTGCCACATCCGGGTGCAGAGTCAGCACTTTCTCCGGGCTAACGCTGTCGGCCGTGGTGCTGCCAATCAGCGGAATATCGTCAATCTTCGGGAATTTTGCTTTGTACTCCGCGTAAGTCTGGGTATCCAGCTTACGGAAGTCGCCCTGCCAGCCAACGATGCGGTCGATAGGCTTTTGCCCTTCCAGCAGCGCCAGAGCATAGAAAAGACGCCCTTCACCCAGCAGAATACGGTCAACCTTCTGAGGAATAGTGACCTCACGCCCGACGATATCGGTCACGGTAGCCGCAACCGCCGTTTGCAGGCAGCCGGCGGTTAACGCCAGTGCCAGACAGATATTTTTGAATTTAATCATATGCTTCACGCCAACTCTCCTTCGTTCCTTAAAGAATGGCGTTAACGATAAAGCAAATGATAATGGTTATCAATTTAATTGTTCTCTACTATAACCTGGAGGAATTATTGCTGGCGAGAGAAATGAAAAAAGGGCGTGGTAAACACGCCCTTTAAAGAGTAACGCCTTGTTACTGACGGAATTTCGGGAACGTCATTTCGCTGTAGCGTACGAAACGGCTGCCTTTCGTTATCTTGTAACCGAACCAGATAGCCAGGAACAGCGGGATACCGATATAGGTTGCCGCCACGCCGCCCCAGTCGATGGTGTCGGAGAGGAACGCTTCGTAGTTCTGGCCAAGGGTGATTATCAGACACAGCACGAAGGCAAAAATCGGCCCAATCGGGAAGAAGCCCGAACGATACGGCAGGTCTTTAATATCATTGCCCTGGAGCACATAGCCGCGACGGAAGCGGTAATGGCTGATGGCGATGCCCAGCCAGGCGATGAAACCGGTCATCCCGGAGGTATTGAGCAGCCACAGGTAAACGGTCTGGTTGCCAAACATCGAGGTCAGGAAGCACAGCCCGGCAATCACGGTGGTGGCATACAGCGCGTTACGCGGCACGCCGCCTTTAGATAGCTTCGCGAATATACGCGGCGCTTTACCGTCGCAGGCCAGGGTGTAAAGCATACGCGTTGAAGCATACATACCGGAGTTGCCCGCCGACAGAACCGCCGTCAGGATAACCGCATTCATTACGGCCGCAGCGGAGAGCAGCCCTGCGTGCTGGAAGACCAGGGTGAACGGGCTAACGCTGATGTCTTTAACGTCGTTGCGCAGTAGGCTCGGGTCGGTATAAGGGATAATCAGGCTAACAATCAGGATGGCGAACACATAGAACAGCAGGATCCGCCAGAATACCTGACGCACCGCACGCGGAATGTTTTTCTCCGGGTCAGCGGACTCACCGGCGGCAATACCGATAAGCTCGGTGCCCTGGAAGGAGAAGCCGACTATCATCGCCACGCCAATCATCGCCGCAAAACCGCCGGCAAACGGCGCGTCGCCGGTCGTCCAGTTGCTCCAGCCTACAGGCTGAGCGCCTTTGAAGATGCCGACAATCATCATCACGCCGACGATAATAAAGATAATGACGGTGGTGACTTTAATCAGCGAGAACCAGTATTCCGCTTCACCAAAGCCTTTCACCGAGATCCAGTTCAGCAGGAACATAATGCCGAGGAACAGAGCGCTCCAGATCCAGCCCGGCGTGTCCGGGAACCAGTAGTTCATCACCAGCTGCGCGGCCACGAGGTCAACGGCGATGGTTACCGCCCAGTTGTACCAGTAGTTCCAGCCCAGCGCGAAGCCGAAGCCTTCTTCAACGTATTTTTGCCCGTAGGTGGCAAAGGAGCCGGAAACCGGCATAAATGCCGCCAGCTCGCCCAGGCTTGTCATCAGGAAGTAAACCATCAGGCCAATCAGCATATAAGAGAGCAGTGCCCCGCCTGGGCCAGCCTGAGAAATGGTCGCCCCGGAGGCGACAAAAAGCCCGGTCCCGATCGATCCGCCAATGGCGATCATCGTCAGGTGGCGCGCCTTTAATTCGCGGCGTAGGCCAGGCGCTTGTGTGGTTTTATCTTGTGAAACCATAGGAAATTGTTGCCTATCCAAAAAATGAGGCGAGATTGTAACAAAACGTCTTTATTCATATAGCAGAAATCCCGGGTTATAAGAGAGCTTCATGATTGCCCGGCGATTATTAGCAAGGCGCTAATCAGGCAGGTGAACCGGAGGGAATTAAAAAAACCGCCGATCCGAAACCAGGAACCGGCGGTGAGGGGTTTAACCGAGTCCGCGCACGGACGAGATAAACTGTTGCAATTCCGGTGTACGAGGGTTGGCGAAGAACGACTTACTTTCGCCTTGCTCCCACACTTTGCCCTGATGCATAAACACCACGCGGTCGCCAACTTCTCTGGCAAAGTTCATTTCATGGGTGACCAGGATCAGGGTCATTCCCTCCCCCGCCAGCTGCTCCAGCACTTTTAGCACTTCGCCCACCAGCTCCGGGTCCAGCGCCGAGGTAATCTCATCGCAGAGCAGCACTTTAGGCTTCATCGCCAGGGCGCGGGCGATGGCAACGCGCTGCTGCTGCCCGCCGGACAAGCTGGACGGATGATAGTCCACGCGCTCGCCCAGCCCGACCTTGTTCAGCATTTCCAGCGCCAGCTCGCGGCACTCGGCGGCGCTTTTATTCAGCACCCGGCGCGGTGCCAGCATCACATTTTCCAGCGCCGTCATATGCGGGAACAGGTTAAAGTTCTGGAACACCATGCCAACCGAACGGCTGATTTCACGCGCCTGGGATTCACGGTCGGTTATCGTCATGCCGCCAAGCTTGATGCTGCCGTCCTGGTAACCTTCCAGCCCGTTCATGCAGCGCAGCAACGTGCTTTTGCCGGAGCCGCTGCGCCCGATAATCGACACCACTTCACCCATATCGATATCAAGGCTGACGCCCTTCAGCACGTGGTTGTCGCCGTAATATTTCTGTACGTCATTAATGGTGATGAGCGGCATGGAATTTTTTCTCCAGATAACGGCTGTAGCGCGACAGCGGATAGCAAAGCAGGAAGTAGCCGAGCGCCACCAGGGCAAAAACTTTGAACGGCTCAAAAGTGACGTTATTCAGCATCGTGCCCGCCTTGGTCAGCTCGACAAAGCCGATAATTGAGGCCAGCGCGGTGCCTTTAATCACCTGCACGGAAAAACCAACGGTGGGCGCAACGGCAATACGCAGCGCCTGCGGGGCAATCACCCGGAACAGCGTCTGCCCGAAGCTCAGACCCAGGCAGCGGCAGGCTTCCCACTGGCCTTTCGGCAGAGCGCGAATGCTGCCGTACCAGATATCCAGCAGAAAAGCGCTGGTAAACAGGGTCAGGGCAAGCGTGGCGGCGGTCCAGGCGCTGATGTCGATGCCAAACAGCGCGAGGCCGAAGAAAGCCAGGAACAGCTGCATCAGCAGAGGCGTGCCCTGAAACAGCGCAACATAGCCGCTTATCAGGCGCTTCGGCCACGTCCACCGGCCCATGCGCAGCAGCAATAGCGGCAGCGTCACCAGCGTGCCGCAGACAAAGGCAATCAGCGACAAAAGCACGGTCCAGCGCGCGGCCAGCAGTAAATTGCGCAAGATATCCCAGTCGGTAAAAGTCATCATCCGGCATCACTCCCTAACCATTTACGCCCGGCGGCCAGCAGGAGCTGGCGCATGATAAGCGACAGCACCAGATACATCAGCGTGGTGACCAGGTAGACCTCAAAGCTGAGGAAAGTCCGTGACTGAATAAGGCTCGCTGCAAACGTCAGATCCTCGCAGGAAACCTGAGAAACCACCGACGAGCCAAGCATTACGATAATGCACTGGCTAACCAGAGACGGATAAATACGCTTCAGGGACGGCGGCAGGACAACCCGCAGAAAAGTCTGGCTGCGGGTCAGGCCGAGGACACGAGCCGCTTCCCACTGCCCTTTTGGCGTAACCTGAATCCCGGCGCGGATAATTTCCGTGCTGTAGGCTCCCAGGTTTACCAGCATGGCTATTAGCGCCGCTTCTCCGGCGGTCAGCTTCAGGCCCAGCCCCGGCAGCCCGAAGACAATAAAGAACAGCTGAACCACAAACGGCGTGTTGCGGATAAGCTCAACGTAGCCGCCCCAAATCAGGCTAAGCAGCCCTGGCCTGCCGCTGCGGATAGCCGCCCCGACGATGCCGATGGCAACGCCGCCGACCGTCGCCATGGTGGTGAGCGCCAGCGTCACCCACAGGCCGGAGACCAGCTCCGACCAATAGGGAAGCAGACCGGCAAAATCAAGTTGCGTGGTCATTCCCGGCTCCTCAGGCGCCGAGATTCGCAGGCAGCGGCGCCTGCATCCATTTCTGCGACAGGGTGTTGAGGGTGTTATCCTTCAGCGCTTCGCCAATCAACTCGTCCACCTTCGCTTTCAGCGCTGGCTCGTTTTTCTTCAGGCCAATGTAACAAGGCGAATCTTTGAGCATAAATTTGCTGACCGGCGCTTTAGTCGGGTTCTGGCGAGCAATGGCCGCAACCACCAGGTTACCGGTTGCGATGTACTGCACCTGGCCTGAGAGGTAAGCAGATATAGTCGTGTTGTTGTCTTCGTAACGCTTCACCTCAGCATCTTTTGGCGCAAGGTCGCTAAGCACCATGTCTTCCACCGCACCGCGGGTTACGCCGACGGTTTTACCGCTCAGCGCTTTCGCATCAGCTGCGGTGCCATCTTTAGGACCGAAAACGCCGAGGAAGAACGGCGCGTAGGCGCGGCTAAAGTCGATAACCTTTTCGCGCTCGGCGTTCTTGCCGAGGCTTGAAATAACCAGGTCAACTTTGTCGGTTTGCAGATACGGCACGCGGTTGGCGCTGGTGACCGGCACCAGTTGGAGCTTCACCTTCAGCCCTTTCGCCAGGTAAGCCGCCATATCAATATCGTAACCCTGAGGTTTCAGGTCAGCATTCACCGAGCCGAACGGCGGGAAGTCCTGCGGAACCGCCACGCGCAGCACGCCGCGCTTTTCGATATCTTGTAATTGATCGGCCATTACCGCTCCGGCCTGAGCCAGAAGAACCGTCGCGCCAACTAAAGAGAACAACCATTTTTTCATCGTCATGTGCAGCCTCGTCGCCTGATTGAAACAAAAGATTCTTTGAATTCAAATTTGCAACTAATGTGCCAACGAGGCAGGGAAGCGAGTTTTACTGCTTCATCGCGGTGAAATGAGGGTTAACGGGGAGAGCGATGCCTCACGGTTACACCCCAGACGGGTGCAACTGCGAGGTTTGGGTGCATCACGCTTCGCAATAGCGCAGGAAACGCAGCAGCGCGTTGGAAATATGCTTCTGGCGATGGTGAATGCGGTACAGGGTGCGCACCAGGCGGGGGAGCGGAACATGGACTTCAACCAGCGAGCCGCTTTCCAGCTGCTCGGCAATCACCCGGCGCGACAGGCAGCTAATGCCCAGCCCGTGGCGCACCGCATGTTTGATAGCCTCGGAGTTGCCCAGCTCCATGCCCAACTGGAACATCGGCAGGTGCGAAAGCAGCAGGTAGTCAACAATTTCACGGGTGCCGGAGCCGCGCTCACGCAGGATCCACGGCTGCTTAGCGAGGCTTTCCAGGGTCACCGGCTGGTGCACCAGCGAGTTACCCGGCGAGGCAAACACCACCAGCTCATCCTCCAGCCACGGTTCCGCCACCAGCTCGGACATATGGCACGGCCCTTCAATCAGGCCGATATCAACGCGAAAGTCCGCCACCGCGTTAATCACGTCCTGGCTGTTGCCGACGCTAAGCTCCAGCGGCAGCTTCGGGAAGTCCCGGCGGTAGCGGGCTATCATCTCCGGCAGGATATAGTTGCCGATGGTGCTGCTGGCGTAAACGCGGATTGCGCCGTTGTCTTCACGAAACAGCTGTTCTATTTCACCAGCCTGCTCCAGCAGCCCCACAACGCGGGGGTAAAGCAGCCTGCCGTGCTCGTTGACCACCAGCCTTTTTCCAACCCGGTCGAACATCTGAACGCCAAGCTGCCCTTCAAGGTCGGCAAGCGCCGCGCTAACCGCCGACTGCGAGAGCGACAGCATCTGGGAAGCCTGGGTAGTGGAGCCGCTTTTAAGGACTTCGGCAAACACTTCAAGTTGCCGCAGGGTGATATGCATAGTGGCTTTCCTGGTGGTGGCAGCAGGTTGCTTACCACTTATAAAGATTAATTATAAATATATAATCAATTTTATTTTTATGCCAGCAAGGCGTAGCCTTTTCGTCATCACAAAGGAGAAGGTTATGACTGCACTACCCGTACAAGCTCATCGTCATACATTGCGCCACTTCCTGCCGGGACTTGCGCTTTCTGCCGCCATTACCGGGCTGGCTTTGTGGCTGGGCAATATTCCTTCGGTTGCAGGACTGGGCCTTGGTGCGCTGACGCTGGCCATTCTGTGCGGCATGATTATCGGCAATACGCTGTATCCGAAAATCTGGCAGCACTGCGACGGCGGCGTCCTGTTCGCGAAACAACATCTTCTGCGCCTCGGCATTATTCTTTATGGCTTCCGGCTGACGTTTTCGCAAATTGCCGACGTCGGAGTTAGCGGCCTGGCTATCGACGTGCTGACGCTGTGCAGCACCTTCGCCCTCGCCTGCTGGTTAGGCCAGAAAGTCTTCGGGCTGGACAAACACACAAGCTGGCTGATTGGCGCAGGCAGCAGCATCTGCGGAGCGGCGGCGATTCTGGCTACCGAACCGGTGGTTAAAGCTGAAGCCAGCAAAGTAACGGTAGCCGTCGCCACTGTGGTTATCTTCGGTACGCTGGCTATCTTTATTTATCCGATGCTTTATCCGCTGGTTAGCCACTGGTTCACGCCGGAAGCTTTCGGGATTTATACCGGCTCCACCATGCATGAAGTGGCGCAAGTCGTCGCAGCCGGCCACGCAATCAGCCCGGAAACGGAAAATGCTGCGGTGATTGCCAAAATGCTGCGCGTGATGATGCTGGCTCCGTTCCTTATTTTCCTTGCTGCACGCGTTAAAGCGCTGGCTCCGGCGGGTGCTGCACAAGAGAGCAAAATTACCATTCCGTGGTTTGCGGTGCTGTTCATCGTGGTAGCGATTTTCAACTCCTTCCACCTTCTGCCGCAGGCGGTGGTTAATGCATTAATTACGCTGGACACCTTCCTGCTGGCAATGGCGATGGCCGCGCTGGGGTTAACAACCCACATGAGCGCGCTGAAAAAAGCCGGGGCACGCCCGCTGCTGATGGCGCTGGTGCTGTTTATCTGGCTGATTATCGGCGGCGGCGCGATTAACCTCACGGTGCACCACCTGATGGCATAATTCGAAGCAGAAAAAATGCCCCTGACCCGCTATCATTGTTTTTTCCCCGATAGCGGGTTTTGACAGGAGAAGAAAGATGAAGTTTATTGGAGCGCACGTTAGCGCCTCAGGCGGTCTGGAAAATGCCGCCATCCGCGCCCACGAACTGGAAGCGACCGCTTTTGCCCTGTTCACCAAGAATCAACGCCAGTGGCGTGCCGCGCCGCTGACCAGCGAAGTTATCGATAGCTTTAAGGCCGCCTGCGAAAAATACCATTATGGCCCGGGCCAAATCCTTCCCCACGACAGCTATCTGATTAACCTGGGCCACCCGGTTGAAGACGCGCTGGAAAAATCCCGCGAAGCTTTTATCGACGAGCTGGCCCGCTGCCAGCAGTTGGGGCTGACGCTGCTCAACTTCCACCCCGGCAGCCACCTGAAGCAAATTCCTGAAGACGAGTGCCTGAAGCGCATCGCCGAGTCGATTAACATCGCGCTCGCGCAGACCGAGGGCGTTACCGCCGTGATTGAAAACACCGCGGGCCAGGGCAGCAACCTTGGCTTCCGCTTCGAACACCTGGCGGCCATTATTGACGGCGTGGAAGATAAGTCCCGCGTCGGCGTCTGCATTGATACCTGTCACGCCTTCGCCGCCGGTTACGACCTGCGTACCGAGGCAGACTGCGAGCAGACCTTCAGCGAATTTGAGCGCATCGTCGGTTTTAAATACCTGCGCGGTATGCACCTCAACGATGCAAAGAGCGAGTTCGGCAGCAGGGTTGACCGCCACAATAGCCTGGGCGCGGGGAACATCGGCCATACGCCGTTTAGCTGGATAATGCGAGATGCCCGCTTCGACGGCATTCCGCTGATTCTGGAAACGACCAACCCGGATATCTGGGCGGAAGAGATTGCATGGCTGAAGGCTCAGCAGCATGAAGAGGCAACGGCGTAACGAAGAACATTCCTCAGGAGGTGCCAACGTGCCTCCTGACGCTATTTATCAGGCCGCAAAAGAGCGTTTTTAATAAGTTAGTGGGCGGCCAGTTCGTAGAAAAAGGCTGGATTGGCCTGTATGGTTGCCAGCACTTTTGCCGCCAGCCCGGTCGGGTTTCGCCTTTTTGACTCCCAACTTTTTATTGTATCAACGCTGGTCCCCAACGCCTTCGCCATTTCACTTTGAGAAACGTTCAGCTGCTCCCTTATGGCGCGCACATCAGCTACCGTATAGCGGGTTGTCCTCGCCGGAGACTTCACCCCGTTTTTAATCTCTACAGCCTCTTCAAGAGCGCTTTTCAGGTCATTAAAAAAAGTCATTTCACACCTCATCCTTCAGTAACTTAGTCAGCTTTTTTAGCTCGGATCTCTCGGCATCGCTCAAATTATCTTTAGCGATTAGCTTGATCTGCCGGGTAAACATCGTAGTTTCAATAAACTCTATTCCATGTGTCACCGGTGTACGCTCCCTTGAGGGTACTAAGTACACCGACATGGTGACATAGTACACCAACATTTGTTTTCCGATCGAAATTTTCGCTTTTACCTTCGAACAAACAAGTTTGAAACGTTCAAAGCATTGGAAGGAATAAACAAATGAATGCAAATGCGGGGAGTATTTTCACTCTGGAGGGAGGAGTCTCGAGAAAATGCGAAAACAACAGAAGGTGGAGGGCATTCCCCGCTCTCTCCGCGTCCTTAACAAACGCATAGAGAGAGCGGGGAAACAGAGCGGTTATGCGGCTTTAGCAGCCAGCTCGGTTTCAGGGCGTTTCAGGAAGGCGTAAGACAGGCCCGCCACCAGCGTACCGGCGATAATCGCCAGCAGATAACCCAGCACCGGCGTGATTGCGCCAGGAATAAGCAGCACGAACAGACCGCCGTGCGGCGCCATCAGCTTCGCGCCTACCGCCATGGAGAGTGCGCCGGTCAGCGCGCCGCCGATGATACAGCAAGGCAGAACGCGCATCGGGTCACGGGCGGCAAACGGGATCGCCCCTTCGGTAATAAAGCACAGGCCGAGAACCAGAGCCGCTTTGCCCCCTTCCTGCTGCGCTTTATCAAACTTACGGCGCGCAACCAGAGTCGCCAGGCCCAGCGCCAGAGGTGGCACCATGCCCGCAGCCATAATCGCCGCCATCGGCGCGTAGGTTTGCGTACTTAACAACCCAACGCCGAAGGCATAAGCCGCTTTGTTCACCGGGCCACCCATGTCGGTACACATCATCCCGCCAAGAATAGCGCCCAGCAGTACCGCGTTAGCGGTGCCCATGGTTTGCAGCCAGTGCGTCAGGCCAGCAAGGATTTTGGCAACCGGGGTGCCGATCAGGTAGATCATCGCCAGGCCAACAACCAGGCTTGAGAACAGCGGAATGATCAGAATTGGCTTCAACGCTTCCATGCTTGGCGGCAGCTTCAGCTTTGAGCTAATCAACTTCGCAATATAGCCCGCCAGGAAACCGGCGATGATCCCGCCGATAAAGCCGGAACCGGTGCTCACCGCCAGCATGCCGCCGATAAGACCCGGCGTCAGGCCAGGGCGATCTGCGATGGAAAACGCGATGTAGCCTGCAAGCACCGGCACCATCAGAGCGAAGGCAGAGCCGCCGCCGATTTGCATCAGCGCCGCGGCAAGGGTGCCTGGCTCTTTAAACGCCTGGATACCAAAGGCAAAGGAGAGCGCGATACACAGGCCGCCCGCCACCACCATCGGCAGCATGTAAGAAACCCCGGTCAACAGGTGACGGTAAGCCCCGGCGCTCTCTTTCTTGCCGGACTCCTGGCCCGCGCTCGCCTTGCCCACAGCTTCATAAGGTTTGGCTTCAGCCAGCGCCTTATCCAGTTCCTGAGACGTTTTCTTCAGCGCAAGGCCGGTAGAGGTGCGGTACATCGGCTTACCGGCAAACTTCGCCAGATCCACTTCGATATCCGCCGCAACGATAACCAGATCTGCCGCAGCCACTTCTTCTGGCGTGATAGCGTTACCCGCGCCAACCGAGCCGCGAGTTTCAACCTTCACCCACCAGCCGCGTTTTTTGGCTTCGGTTTCAATCGCTTCTGCAGCCATAAAAGTATGCGCTACGCCTGTCGGGCAGGCCGTAACGGCTACAATACGTTTCGGGCCGCTGGCGGAAACCGCCTGGGCAGGAGCCGCAACAGCCGGAGCGGTATACGGCGTAGCTTTACCTTTGGCTTCGCTCAGGAACAGCTCAGGATGCTGAACCGCACGATCGATGTCGCCGAGGAAAACTTTTTTACCGTTCAGCGCGTTGTCAGCAGGAACAGCCTTCCCCACCACGATAGCCAGTTCGGCATCGTTCGGGTTGTCGATAATGTCGAGATGCGCTTTTTGCGCAGCGGCACCGAGCAGCGTCTTCGCGAGATATGCGCGCGCCTGGCCCAGCCCCGGCTCAATAATTAACAGCGTTTTCATTGCCTGTCTCCTGCTGTCAGTGGAAAGGTTTCAGGTCGACACGAGCCATCATGGCGGCCAGTTGTGTGCGATCGGTAATGCCGACATTGCTCTGGCTAACGGCCAGGGCAGCAACGGCGGTGGCAAGACGTAGAGTGTGTTCGCTGGACTCGCGCATCAGCAGGCCGTAAATCAGGCCACCAACCATTGAGTCGCCCGCGCCCACGGTGCTAACCACTTCGCAAGACGGCGGCCGGGCAATCCATTCCCCGGAGGCGTTAACCCACAGCGCGCCTTCCGCACCCAGCGAAATAACAACGTGGGCAATGCCCTGCTCGCGCAGCGCGTGAGCGGCTTCAATAACATCTTTAAGTTCTGGCAGCTTGCGGCCAGCCCAGATTTCCAGCTCGCGACGGTTTGGTTTTACCAGCCACGGCGCAGCTTTCAGCCCGGCCACTAAGGCCTCGCGGCTGCTGTCGAAGATGATGCACGGGCACTGGCTGCGCAGGCGGGTCATCCAGTCGGTGAACGCCTCAGGGGAAACGCCTGCCGGCAGGCTGCCGCTAACACAAACCATATCGAACTGGCCCAGCCAGCTCAGGGAGTCCGCCACAAAGCGTTCCCAGTCCGCGCCGGTCACTTCAAACCCGGAGAAGTTGAGGTCGGTCACTTCGCCATCTTTTTCGGTCAGCTTGACGTTAATACGGGTGCGGCCCTGTACCACCTGGAAGCGGTTAGCTATGCCCAGCTCGCTGAACAGCTGCTGAAAACCGTCCTGGTTATCTTTACCGAGGAAACCGCCAACGGTGACGTCGATACCGAGATCTTTCAGGACTTTGGCAACGTTAATCCCTTTACCTGCGGCATGCAGGCCGGTGGTGCGAACGAGGTTAACTTCGCCGCGCTCAATCTCCGGGCAAAAGCCCACCAGATCGTAGGCCGGGTTCAGGGTAATAGTGGCTACACGTCTGGTCATTACGCGCCCTCCCCGAGACCGGCAGCGATGGCATCGCCAATCGCCTTCAGCGCCTGTTCAGCATCTTCACCCTGGGCGGTGAAGCGCAGGCGGTGGCCCTTCTTAACGCCGAGTGCAACAACTTTCATCAGGCTGCGTCCATTTGCCGGTTTGCCGGTTCCATCAAGGTTTGTCACGGTTATTTCGCTATTAAATTGTTTAATGGTGTTGACCAGCGCCGTACCCGGGCGGGCGTGCAGGCCATGTTCATTACGCACGGTGAATTCAGCGCTCAGCGCCTCTTCGGCCGGAGCCACATCGCTGGTCAGCAGCGTCAGCAAGGTTGGCGCATCGGCGCTTAACAGTTTGTCGGCGCGGTTGCCAATCAGCATATCGCTCAGGCGGTTCAGCACCTGAAGCGGCTGCTCGTCGGCAACGGCAACGGTCATCAGCAGCGAGACCGGCTGGCCTTGAGCTTCGAAAGTCGCCGCCGGGCGGCTAACGGCGACCGCGCTGGCAAGGTTGCCTTCTGCGCTGTCGTTCAGCCAGATGCCCTGCCCGAGGTAGAGCGGCTTTCCGGAAATGACATTGCTGACAAAGGCTGCATCTGCCGCGCCAGCCTGCTTGAGGCGACCAGCGTTTAGCGCCTGCAGCGTTATCAGGTCGCTGGCGTCAACGTTCAGCGCCAGCAGGCTGTTGTCCAGCAGCAGGGCCGTGGACTGTTTTTCGCCCATTAGCAGCGCGCGTAACTCTTCCGCGCCGGTGGCCGACTTCAGCTGTTCAGCAACTTCATCGTCGCTCAGCACATGGGTCAGCTGGCGCAGCAGGCCGAGGTGCTCGTCGGAGCTGGCGGCAATACCGATGGCGACGTACGCCGTCTGGCCTTCGCCCCACTCTACGCCGTCAGGAAACTGGAACACCTGAACGCCGGTCTTCAGCACCAGGTCGCGGGTGTCGGTGGTGCCGTGCGGGATAGCAATCCCGTTGCCAAGGTAGGTAGAGGTTTGCTGCTCGCGGGCCAGCATACCGTTCACATAGCCTTCACCGACATTACCGGCCTGCACCAGGGCAGCGGCAACCAGGCGGATGGCCTCTTCTTTACTCCCGGCGGATTTACCGGGATGAATATCCTGCACAGATAACTGGAACATAAATCTCCTCTCTCGCTGAATTGAAACGATTCAGCTTTTCTGAGAAAAAATACGTCATCTCCGGGTGGCGGGATGCCTAAGACGACGCTGAAACGTTTCAAGGAGTGTTGCGCTAAATCGGCTTTCTGTGCAACGTTTCTCGCATTTCAGCTTTCTAAATTTAGAGCTTCAGCACATTTTCATTTTAGCAGACGACAAAGTTCAGCGCCTGAACCGACGGTAATGGTTCGGCATCAGCAAACTTCAGCTTTTACAAACGAGCGATCACCCGGACGGGTGTTAATGAGGTTTGATGAATTATTTGTGCTGGCCGTCCGACATCCTGCGAGGGTAAATCTGTTTATTTAAGGGTAACGGGCGTACACTCCGCGCATTCTTTTTCCTGCCGCCCGATAGCATGCAAAACGCTCCCGTTACCGCCGCCCGTAAGCCTCTTGATTTCACTTCATCCGCGTTTCTGATAGTCGCATTTTTGACCGGCATCGCCGGTGCGCTGCAAACGCCGACCTTAAGCCTGTTTTTGACCGATGAAGTTCATGTCCGCCCCGCGCTGGTAGGTTTTTTCTTCACCGGCAGCGCGGTGATAGGCATTCTGGTCAGCCAATTTCTCGCCGGGCGTTCTGACCGCAAAGGCGACCGCAAAAAGCTCATTTTTGCCTGTTGCCTGCTGGGCGCCCTGGGCTGCGTGCTGTTTGCCTGGAACCGTAACTACTTTGTTCTGCTGTTCGTTGGCGTATTTTTGAGCAGCTTTGGCTCCACGGCCAACCCGCAGATGTTTGCTCTCGCCCGCGAGCACGCCGACCACACCGGGCGCGAGGCGGTCATGTTCAGCTCTATCCTGCGCGCTCAGGTCTCTCTCGCCTGGGTTATCGGGCCGCCAATTGCCTATGCGCTGGCGATGGGGTTCGGGTTTGAAGTGATGTACCTGAGCGCCGCTTTTGCCTTTGTGATTTGCAGCGCGATGGTCTGGCTGTTTCTTCCGTCAATGCGTAAAGAGCCGGTGGTAAAAACAACCGCCACCCTGGAAGCGCCCCGCAGCAACCGCCGCGATGCGCTGCTGCTGTTCGCCGCATGCACCATGATGTGGGGCTGTAACAGCCTGTATATCATCAATATGCCGCTCTATATTATTAACGAACTGCATCTGCCGGAGAAGCTGGCTGGCGTGATGATGGGAACAGCCGCCGGGCTGGAAATCCCGACTATGCTGATTGCCGGGTACTACGCAAAACGGCTGGGAAAACGCTTCCTGATGCGGGTAGCTATCGGCGCGGGACTGCTGTTTTACATCGGCATGCTGACGCTGCATAACCAATATATGCTGCTTGGGCTACAGCTGCTGAACGCTATCTTTATCGGTATTCTCGCCGGGATCGGCATGATCTATTTCCAGGATTTGATGCCGGGCCAGGCCGGTGCGGCAACCACGTTGTACACCAATACTACGCGCGTTGGCTGGATAATTGCCGGTTCTATGGCAGGCGTAGTGGCAGAAATCTGGAACTATCACAGCGTCTTTTTCATCGCGCTGGGGATGATTGCGATTAGCGTTTATTGCATGGCGCGCATCAAGGATATTTAAGGCGCGGTGGCGGCCTCGAGGTCAATCAGCCAGGTAATAGCCTGCTCGCGCGTGCTGCCGCACATGTCGGCCGCGGGCTGAAGGCCGCCGCAAACTTTAGGCCGCAGAGGCGAGCCAAACAGCTTGCAGCGCAGCCGCTCGTCGAGCTGAACGCAGGGCGTGTTGGCGGGCTTACCCTCCGGCATGCCGGGGATCGGAGAGGATATTGAAGGTGCGGTACAGCAGGCTCCGCAATCAGGACGACAGTCCATTTATATTTCCACCAGCGTCAGAGGGTGCGTGACAATAGCAGACCCGGGGCCTGCGTCAACGAACAATTTATTTAACATCATTCCCCCTTCCAGGATACACTCGCGCCACAACGACTACGGATCGGTAACGTTTTGTCTGGGCGCAAACTCTTTCACCGAACGGCCTCATGGCTGGCGCTGCTTGCCGTTGCGATGCTGTTTATTGCACCGGTTATCTCGAAATCGCTGATGCACCATACGGCGTGTGAACACGGCAGCACGATGATGACAATGGACATGTCTGACATGAGCCATCATATGGACATGCCTGAACCCTGCCCTCACGCAAGCCTGCCCCATAACATGCTGATGTCCGGCCCGGGCATGTCACCGGGCGAAGAGATTGCCTGCGGTTACTGCCAGTTGCTTATCCATCTGCCTTTTATCCAGTTCAGCCTTATCGTACTGCTGCTGTTATTGCTGATAGCAGTGCGCAAAGCGCCGGTTACCGCCCTGTGCTGCGCGGTGATAATTCGCCCGAGGTCTGCCCATCCGGCCCGCGCGCCACCTGCTTTCGTTCTTCATCGCTTTTAAAACTCTAAAAATTAACTGCGTAATGTTAGACGGCAGCGCTAAGGCGCGATGCCGCCCGGCCTCTTATTAATCAAGAGCCGCCGCGTTACGCCTGAAGAACAGTAAGGCATTTATGAAAACTCACCTGAAGCCGCTGGTACCTCTGGTACTGCTGGCCATCGCCTCCCCTGCTGCGCTTGCGCAGGAGCAGCACGAACATACAACAATGCAGGACGATCAGGTCATGATCGTCGCCTCTCCCGCTTCATCGCCGCTGGAGGTCATCACTTCGCCAAAAACGCCACGCCAGCCGGTTCCGGCAAGCGACGGCTCCGACTACCTGAAAACCATTCCCGGTTTCTCACAGATCCGCAACGGCGGCACCAACGGCGACCCGGTGTTCCGCGGGATGTTCGGCTCACGCCTGCGCATCCTCACCAATAACACGGAGATGCCGGGCGCATGTCCGGCGAGGATGGACTCGCCAGGTTCCTATATTTCTCCGGAAAGCTTTGACCTGCTGACGCTGATTAAAGGCCCGGAAACCGTACTCTGGGGGCCGGGGAACTCGGCGGGAACGGTACGCTTCGAGCGCGAACCGCCGCGCTTTGAGAAAGCTGGCATTCAGGGCACGGCGAGCCTGCTTACCGCGTCTAATCAACGCTGGGACAGCAATGCGGACTTAAGCCTCGGCAGCGAAGACGGTTACCTGAGGCTTATCGGCAACAAATCTCATTCCGGCGACTATCAGGACGGCAACGGTGACCGGGTCGCCTCTAAATGGGATAAATGGAACGCCGACGTCGCGCTGGGCTGGACGCCGGATAAAGACACGCTCCTCGAGCTGACGGCGGGCAGAGGCAACGGTGAAGCCCGCTATGCGGGGCGCAGCATGGACGGCTCGCAGTTCAAACGCGAAAGCCTGGGGATACGTTTTGAAGAATCCAATATCGGCGAAGTGTTTAATAAATTCGAAGCCAGCGTCTATTACAACTACGCCAACCATATTATGGATAACTATTCGCTGCGTTCTCCGGGCAGCATGCCGGGGTCTGGCGGCAGCATGCACTCGTCGATGGAAATGCATCAGCCCATGGATATGGGTGGGTCGATAAGTATGAATATGCCGATGGCGATGCAGCTCGATCGCCGTACCGTCGGCGGCCGTATGATGGGCACCTGGCTGTGGTCCGATTACGAGCTGCGCAGCGGCATGGATGCCCAGCAAAGTACCCATCGCAACAAGCAGGATGAAGGCTGGCGGCAGGATGCCCGCTTCCACGACTTCGGGGCATTCAGCGAACTGACCTGGCATGCCAGCGAGCAGAGCAAAGTTATCGGTGGCGCAAGGCTTGACCGAACGCGGGTGGATAACGCTACCGGAAATGGCTCAGCAGAACGCAGCGCCACGCTGCCCGCCGGGTTCATGCGTTTTGAGCAAACGCTGACCGACGTGCCGGTCATGCTGTACGCCGGAGTAGGTTATACCGAGCGCTTCCCGGATTACTGGGAGCTATTTTCGCCAACTTATGGCTCGGACGGCTCTAAAAATATATTCGATAACCTGAAAACGGAAAAAAACACCCAGCTCGACATCGGCATGCAGTACGGCGGTGAGCGCTTTAACGGCTGGGTCTCGGCTTACCTTGGGCGAGTGAATGACTTTATCCTGTTCCGCTACTCTCCCAATAACGCCCGCATAAGCCAGGCCGATAACGTCAACGCCACGATTATGGGCGGCGAGATGGGCTTTAGCTACCGACTGACGGAAAGCTGGAAAACCGATGCCAGCCTGGCCTATGCCAGAGGTGAAAACACCAGCGACCATCAGCCTCTGCCGCAAATCGCCCCGCTGGAGACCCGCTTTGGCCTCACCTGGGAACAGGGAGACTGGAGCAGCACTGGCCTGCTGCGGCTGGTCAGTAGCCAGCAAAGAGTCGCGCTTGATGAAGGTAACGTGGTGGGCAAAGACTTTGATAAAAGCGCCGGGTTCGCTATCTTCTCCGCCAATGCCGCTTACCGCCTCAACAAGGCTATTAAGCTTAGCGCGGGAGTCGATAACCTGTTTAACAAAACCTACAGCGAGCACCTGAATCTGGCAGGCAATAGCAGCTTTGGCTATTCGTCCAATACGCCCGTGAACGAGCCTGGAAGAACCTTCTGGGGCAAGGTGAACGTCACGTTCTGATTAATCTCGCTCCTGAGCAAGGGGCGTTTACGCTTTACTACTAACCGGCCTGGAGGCTGATATGTTTGCAAAACTTCGTACCCGCGACGGTAAAAAATTCCTTATCGCGGTAGCCATTGTCTTCACTATTGTCGTTTCACTTATTTCAAAAGTGACGTTTGAAGGCGTTGAAGAACAGTACAACTGGCCGATGGAACAGTGGACGCTGGACATGTTTATTATGCAGGGTGCCTGGGTGGCTATTTACACCATCATGTTCACTATTCTTTGCTCAACCCCTTTTGCCTTCTATTTCTTAGCGCCTAAGGATGGCAGGGGATAATGCCTCTCCCGCCGCGCCGGCATATGCTGGCGCAGCGCCATAAACTGCTTTCTTGCGGTTTTGTTGATTAAATCCACTTGCCTGAATCGTGCCTCGCGGTTACTTTGACGCAATATTTTTGCATCTCAATTTTCGACAGGACACATCGATGGCAAGAGCTAACGAAATCAAAAAAGGCATGGTTCTCAATTACAACGGCAAACTGCTGATTGTTAAAGATATTGACATCCAGGCTCCGAGCGCGCGCGGCGCGGCTACGCTGTACAAAATGCGTTTCTCCGATGTTCGCACCGGGCAGAAAGTGGAAGAGCGCTTCAAGGGTGACGATATCGTCGATACCATCACTCTGACCCGCCGTTTCGTTGATTTCTCTTATATCGACGGCAACGAATATGTGTTTATGGATAAAGAAGATTACACCCCGTACATCTTCACCAAAGACCAGATTGAAGAAGAGCTGCAATTTATCCCTGAAGGCGGCATGCCTGATATGCAGGTGCTGACCTGGGATGGCCAGCTGTTAGCCCTGGAGCTGCCGCAGACGGTAGATCTGGAAATTATCGAAACCGCTCCTGGTATCAAAGGCGCGTCTGCCAGCTCCCGTACCAAACCGGCTACCCTCTCCACCGGCCTGGTCATTCAGGTGCCTGAATACATGGTTGCAGGCGAAAAAATCCGTATTCATATCGCTGAAAAACGCTCTATGGGCCGCGCGGACTGATTTGCAGAACCGTGCCTGCGCGAGTATGCATATCTGCTAAGGATCGAGTACCCGCTTCAGTAATTTTGCAAGAAACCGGAAATGTTAAACATTTCCGGTTTCTTATGTACACCGCTAGGGGTTCTTGAGCACTAACAGCCAGTCTGTTGCCTAACAAGCTGGAATTCCCCCCGAGGGGCATTTCATTTTTTCGCATTACGTTTTAGTCATTTCAACCTTGTTCCGTCATCTCGTCATCCTCAAATTTATAAGGCTGCATTTCGACAACGCTTTCATTGACAATAAATCCGTCTCCATCTTTAGTAATATTTACCAGGGTGAAGAGGAAATACCCATCATAGATTGTTTCCAAGAATACAGGGAATTCTTCGTTGAGTTGCGCTGGAGCTAAAGGATCAGATGAGATTATATTTAGCTTTATGTCATGAGAATGAAGTCCAGAACTGACGCTTTGAAGTGTGAATGGCACCTTTTCTTCTCTACAGGCGTAATAATATAAATTCTGATATTGAGCAAGTCGACCTCCGGGTTTCATTTCATTAATAACATCCTTCAATGTTATCCCCCCCGCAAGAGATGAGGGAATAAGCATATCCATCTTTATTATATTTTTAGCTTGCTGAGTGACAACTGCGACTCTGTTGGCTACTACCGCTGCCTTAACTTCTTCTAATGGTGTTTTTTCATAATTTTTTAAATTATAATTGCACACAAAACCTAGCTTATCTGTTCCGCTAGCTTCCAGGCGGTTTTTTGCTGAACCTAAAGCCTCAGTAAGCTCGCCTCTAATAAGGCTCTCTTTATTTGCTAATCTTGAATAAATAGAGAACTCTTGTGTAAATAAGGTTTCTGTCGGCGTCAATAAGTCAAGACTCTCGATTTCTCTTAACGTTTGGCCATGAGGCCCCAGGAAAGTGATATATTTACCTCGGGGGATAAGTGCATTAGGGGAATTTTTGGTAAACCACCCATGAGAACTGAGAACCAGTGTCGTTGCAGGATCGTTTTTAATAGTTGTCACACTAAACGCGCCTAAATCTTCAGTATGGAGTTCCTTTAAAATATCGGGGTGGTTTTGTCTTAAAATAGATAGTTTAGTGTTAGCTTGTATTTTTCTTCTTTCGAATTCGTCTGAAGACAGACTTGATGTTTGTTGCGAAAGATATCTTTTCTTAAGATCAACTTTGTATTCATCAAAGGCCTTATTATATGCTTCCTCATCAAAAACCCCCTCTACTGTGAAGTGTTCTTTATGTGGTTTTTTCATTCTTTTAATCATTTCTCTGGACTCTGGTGACAGAACATGCGCAGTTTCAGCCTCAACCCTTGAGGCCGTAGTAGCATCATGTGCTATACCTTTTGTTAAAACGGCAGTACTTTCAGCTACTTTTTCATTTTTGCTCAATGCAAGAATACGCCTAACCTGAGGTTTAAATTTTTGGCTAATAGAATTTGCCAGAGGCAACGCATTCGCTTTGGACTCAAATAATACCTCAGAAAATAATTTTGATGATTGCCCCGCTGTCATCTCACCAAATACCATAAATAAACCTGTAATGATGGCATCTTCTATATAGGCTTTATCCATTTGATCATCAGGATATTCCTTCGCCAATAATATATCTGCTGTAATATAGGCTGAAGCCATCCCAACCTCAACGGCACCTATAGCCACGGTAGCGATAACTGCACCCGCGCCCGGTACAGCATATAAGAGAGGAACAACACAACTTCCAATCTGAGTTATTTAGCGAATAAGCTCAAGCCTTTCAATATCTTTAAGTTTATCCTCGGTAAGATATAGGTCCTCAATGTCCATTTCCCAACGTCTTTTCAAATCAGTCGCCAGGACATCTGGTGAGGCAGTAAGAGTGAATTCATTATTATAAAAGAATGGAAGGGAGTAATGAGGAAGCCCGATAGGATCAGAATCAGAAATGGATGGGTTCCGCTTATAATAGTCGTAATTAAATGCATCTTTATCTTTAAGATAATGCTGATGATATCTTGAAGGTATTTTATGTAAGACCCATTGTTTAAAATCTTTATTTTCAGGCCAGTTACGTGAGCTAAATTTTCGCTCTGGCCAAACGCTATATTTATCTCTTGGGGAAAATTGTTCATTAAGAGTAACTAAAACAAAAAAATTCGGGCTATCAAGATCAATCAATAAACTAAAACTTATAGGAATACGACCTGCATCCTCTTGATGAATAACAATAGCACCGTTAAGGGGGTGCCCATGGAATGATAGAGTAGTTGCCGTTTGCTTTCCTAAAAGAAAATTTTTTATTGCTTGTTTCAGATTATCAGGCATCGAAGGTATACTTAACAAGGCCGTACAGCGATAAGTTACTGAAGCATTTAAGTATTTCTTTAACTCTTCAATTTTCAGTTCATTATTCATCTGAGAAGCAAATTCATCCAACATAATATCATGCAATCTGTCCCCTTTCCTCAAATACTCAATGATATCTGAATGTTCGATTTTGACTATATCTCCTTTGTTCAATTCCAGTTCATGATAACCACAAACAACTTCTTGCAAAGAATACGATTTAGATTTGACAACAATTTCCGCTGGCGAAAACATTACACCAAAAGGAGAAAAACAAGCTTTTTTATAATATACATTAATTTTCGTTTCTGGCGTCAACCCTGTATTTAGCTGGCGTTCGATTTCGAATGATTTTATTTTTTTAACAACCTCCTGATTTAAAAAAAATGCCGGGTTAATTATCGGGTTGTATAAATCCACAATCCTTTTTGTTGCTTTATGCGCCATGGCATCGATAATCGCAGGAAGAGATTTATCAAGAAGAATTGACATATCTGAAACATTGATATTACCAGAGGCAAGATGTAAAGACTTTTCGACAATATCTCTCAATATCTCTCTTATTTCTTTATAGTAATGATGTTCTACAAAATCCTTTTGACAATTATATAATTGATTAATAAATTTAGAGAGTAAAACCCCAGGCGTTACTTTTGCTGATTCAGCACTTTTGAGTGGGTGTATACACTGGTCATATATTTCATAAATATTAAAATTATCATTCGTTAACCCCTTTATATAAAACTCTATTTTTTTAAAAAACATTTCATATATAAAATCTATTTTTAATACTTGAGATCCAAGGTTGTCATAGCGCAATACATTACTTGGTATTTGTTTATAAATCTGAAACATAGACTGTATTTTATTTATTTTTTTATAGTAAGGTTCATGTTCATCCAGGCTACTGATAAATTTCAAAAAAGAATAATATATATATTCTGCCTCATATTTTTCTTGTATATTAAGAATGCTGGCCTTTGCTAGCATAAATTTAACAAAACGCCTAAGAAACTCAACGGCCAACGCCTTGTCAGTATCCATAGAGAACACTGTCTTATCTCTTTTTTTAAAAATGGCATCCATCAACGCCATGACTTTATCTCTTATAGTTGTTGTCTCTGTAATTTCCAGCATACCGTTCAAAAATATGAAACAGTGATTGTAGGATGTTGAAATTATTTCATCCGCCCTCTCATCAGCTAAGTTATTGACGAAAATAGACTTCATTCTTCTGGATATCTCTTTGCTGGTTTCTTCACTTAGTGACGATGCTACCTTATTAAGGAAAAAAGAAAGAATATACAATCCTGAACCAGTCTCATCTTTCGTTAGTTTACTATTCTCCATGAAATTTATTAATGGCAATATTATGGCCACCATCATATCCTTGTTATTATAAGACAGATGCTTACTTTCATATTGATAAATTAATTCTCGCACCTTATTTTTGATGTTTTCATTAGAAATGAGACTATAAAGATGATGAGTAAATTCATTATCATTTATATCAATATCGTAAGTAGCTTCAACCCTGGAATGAGAATTTACAGAAGCTTTTTTTGATTGATTGGACGGCCATTTAAAAAGAGAAAGTCTATGATTTATGCTTTCTATTTCAAATTCATAATCATTAGCAAATGTGGAAGATTCAATCATCTTTTTCAACCCAGTAGCAATAGCCTTCAGGTATTTAACTTCCGAAGAATTTAATTCTAACTCACCGGCTGACGAGATGTAATCCATTATGTCTTCAATAGTACTGATAATTATTAACACATCAATGCTATGAGCTCCATTTGCGAAGCTTGCCTGATATTTTTTCTCATTTTTTTTAATAAAATCTGTTAATAACGATTCAAGTCGGGGAGGAACATCACCCGTCCCCGGGCTTTTGGGAGCAATCGCTGGCATCTTTCTTTGAATCATCTTATCTTCTACAGCCTTATCGGGTGAGTAAGGCTGAATGCTGTCCCACAATAGTTTTCCGCCGAGAGCTAGCCCCCCCGTTGCCACAAGAGATCCTGCGGCAATCATTGTTTTACTCCTTAGGGACTGCATGTATGAAGTTGCCAGAGGGACAGCCGCCGCGGTAATCACCAAGGGAAGTAAGGTATCCCCGGCATGATTATCTGCTGCTGATACCTGAGATTCCGGGATCTCCGTTTTGTCCTGCTGGAAAAGATTATCTTTCGAAAATTGTTGCGGATTACAGACGGCATCACACCGCGTATTGATCCAGGTGTGAGTAATCTCTGTGTCGTTTGTTGTTCTCTGCGTCTCTGTTTTATGGGTTTTACAGTACAATAATTCCGAGAGCCCACTTTCTTGTTTTAGCCTTTGTAGCACCAGCGCATGCGCTTTATCTGCGAGCGCGTTATTTTCCTGCTCGACGATTCGCGGCCTGTTGTTTACCGTTGCGCGAATATAAGCTTCCGGACGTGCCGTCGAGTTAGACGAGAATACCGTAATAGCATTCCTGGATAGAGCAAGATCTCGGGATATTTCAAGGTAGGTTTCCACCTCAAAAGCAGGCAGGTCAGCATGATCGCTTTCGGTCACCGGTTGGGGATGATGTACCATATTTCCAAGAGCATGCCAGTAATGGCTGACGCGAATAAAAAGATTGGCAATAAATGCAGGGACTTTAAGCATTCTACGCTGCGGTACACTGCTATCCGTCACCCAATATCTCGCGGCAATTACGGCTATCGCCAGAGCACTATAGAAATGATCTGAAGTCGATTGCTCACCCTCACCCAGAAACTGGTGCAGAAAAGTATCGTCCGTCAAGTTGGAAACGGTTGTACGGATAAAGTCTGCTATTTGAGAAATGACATTAAGATCATCAGGTAAATAGCGTGATGCCAAACCAAGCGAGTGCAACACGGCAATATCAATATACTTTTTCTCCATAATCGCAGTATATAAACTGTTAGCAGCCATGCCGATGCTTACAGGCAATCCAGGCAGTAGTTTTGAAAGACAAGCTGAGAGTATTTCGCCCTGTTTATAATCACTTAGAATGACGACAAGCTGTCGAATACAACGCCGGCAGTCCTCCGTGAAGGGCGCAAGAGTGTCACAGTTTTGGTCACCAATTAGGGGCTGGCTACACAACTCGTTGCTGGCATCAAACCATGTTTCATTCATTTCTACCCAGTCAATAGCGTCGAACCAAATATCCTGCCCTTCAGGGTCTAACATTTTGGGGCTTTTTATGCTTTTAAATACATATGGGAGATTTTCAGCAGCGTTCACATTTGGCATTTTTGTGTCCTTTGTGTATTACGTTTAAAACTCCTTATTGATCAACCATGAAAAATATTCTTTAAAAAAACGCACCTTACTTAACCAAGGCTTAATTATTTCATCTTGAAATTAAATTTGACATACCAATTCATCAATGTGCTTTCTAATATGCTATGAGCATCACACTTCACTCATTGACATCTCATACCAATTCCATTTGTTGTCATACAGCTTTAGACTAATCGGGTTCATTTACCGCTAAGCAGGACGTTAACCCATGAGCACTATTGCCTCCGAAACGCTTCCGTCGGCTGTCCAGTTCCCTCGTTACGACCGCAGCGCGCTGCAAACGCGCATCGTTCATTTTGGTTTTGGCGCATTTCATCGCGCGCACCAGGCTCTGCTAACCGATCGGGTGCTAAACGCTCAGGGCGGTGATTGGGGGATCTGCGAGATAAGCCTGTTTAATGGCGATAAATTAATGAGCGATCTTCGTCGCCAGGATCATCTGTATACCGTACTGGAGAAAGGCGCTGACGCAAACCAGGCCATCGTCGTCGGCGCGGTAAAGGAATGCCTGAATGCAAAGCTCGACGGAATGGAAGCCATTATTGAGAAATTCTGCGAGCCGCAGGTGGCAATCGTTTCGCTCACCGTGACGGAAAAAGGCTATTGCATCGATCCGGCCAGCGGCAAGCTGGACGCCGCTAACGAAAGAATTATTCACGATCTGGAGCATCCGGCTGAACCGCATTCGGTGCCGGGCATTCTGGTTGAGGCACTAAGCCGCCGCCGCGAGCGCGGACTGCGACCGTTTACCGTACTTTCCTGCGACAACATCCCTGATAACGGACATCTGGTACGCAACGCGGTTCTGGGTATGGCGGCGCGCCGCAGCGACGAGCTGGCGGAGTGGATCGCGGAGCAGGTGACTTTCCCTGGCACCATGGTAGACCGTATCGTTCCGGCGGCAACGCCTGAATCACTGGCGGAAATAACCGAAATTCTCGGGGTGGAAGACCCCTGTGCCATAGCCAGCGAGCCATTTATTCAGTGGGTAATAGAGGATAACTTTGTTGCCGGGCGGCCGGAGTGGGAAATTGCGGGCGTTGAAATGGTAAACGACGTGATGCCGTGGGAACAAATGAAGCTGCGCATGCTGAACGGCAGCCACTCGCTGCTGGCTTATCTGGGCTATCTTGCCGGATATCAGCATATTTCTGACTGCATGGCGGATGAGCACTTCCGCCTCGCCGCCCGCCGCCTGATGATGCAGGAGCAGGCACCGACGCTGCGCATCAGCGGCGTAGACCTTCAGCAATATGCCGCAAATCTGCTTGCCCGCTTTGCCAACCCGGCGCTGAAGCATCGGACCTGGCAAATCGCGATGGACGGCAGCCAGAAATTACCGCAGCGCTGGCTGGAAAGCGTGCGCTGGCATCTGCAAAACGGAGATGACTGGCCGTGCCTTGCGCTGGGTATCGCCGGCTGGATGCGCTATGTCAGCGGCGTGAATGATGAGGGCAACGCAATTGATATTCGAGATCCGCTGGCAGAAAAGATCCATACTCTGGTTGCCGGAAGCAATGAAACCAGCCGTGTTGATGCCCTGCTGAGCCTGCATGAAATTTTCGGTGACGACCTCCCTGCCAACCCGAATTTTGTCACCGAGATCCAACGGGCATGGCGGCAGCTTGCTCAGTTTGGCGCACGTAAAGCGGTCGAAAACCTGGCAGCAGGTTAGCAATCAATGCGTTTAACGCGGTTTCCTCAGGGCCAAACCGCGTTGAGCCTTCTCTTTTGTCCGGGTTTTAGTCAGGATAGTCAGCGTGAATAATTAACATAACTGGCTAATAAGCGTGGCTTACAGGCTGTAACCACCCGGAGCACCCGTGACAAAAACGAATTTAATTACCGGCTTCCTCGGGAGCGGCAAAACCACCACCATTCTTCATTTACTGGCCAATAAGCCAGCCGATGAAAAGTGGGCGGTGCTGGTGAATGAATTTGGCGAAGTCGGCATAGACGGCGCGCTGCTCGCCGACAGCGGCGCATTGCTAAAAGAGATCCCCGGCGGCTGTATGTGCTGCGTCAACGGTCTGCCGATGCAGGTTGGCCTCAATACCCTGCTCCGCCAGGGCAGGCCGGATCGCCTGCTTATCGAGCCAACCGGCCTCGGTCATCCAAAACAGATCCTCGATATGCTCACCGCCGAAGTCTATCAGCCGTGGATTGACCTACGGGCAACCCTGTGCCTGCTGGACTCGCGGCAGCTGCTGGATGAAAAAGCCCTGAATAATGATAACTTCCGCGACCAGCTGGCCGCGGCGGACATTATCGTCGCAAATAAACAGGATCGGGCAACATCGGAGAGCCTTGCCGCGCTGCAACTGTGGCAGCAGGCCCGAGGCGATGGGCGGAAGTTGGTCAGCACTGAAAAAGGGGAAATTAGCCCCGAACTGCTCGACAGGCCGCGCCTTAATCAACGCGAGCTACCGTCCAGCGCGGAGCATAACCACGGCCATGCGGCAACCCGCGGGCTCGCGGCGTTTAGCCTTCCGGCTCACCAGCGCTGGCGGCGCAGCGTAAACAGCGGCCAGGGCTATTTTGCCTGCGGCTGGATCTTTGATGAAGAAACCGTATTCGACACCGTAGGCATCCTGGAATGGGCCAGACTTGCGCCGGTTGATCGGGTTAAAGGCGTGCTTCGCATTGCCGAAGGTCTGGTACGAATCAACCGTCAGGGCAATGACCTGCATATCGAAACGCAATCCACTCCGCCGCCGGACAGCCGCATCGAATTAATTCACTCCGACGAGCCGGACTGGAACGCTCTGCAATCCAGTCTGTTGAGCTTACGTTTAAGTTAGCAAGCCTACCTTTGCGCCCCCGTAATGAGATTTAGAAACCGCATGATGACTAATCGCCTCCCTCTGATACTGCTGCTAAACGCGCTGGGCCTCGCCCTGTTCTTTAGCTGGTATCAGCCTGAGAACCATGGATTCTGGTTCAATATTGATTCTACGCTGTTCCACTTCTTTAATAATGAACTGGTCAAAAGCCATACTTTTTTAACCCTGATAGCGATTACCAACAACCGCGCATTCGACGGGATCTCACTGCTGGCGATGGGCGTGCTGTTCTCCTGGTTCTGGTGGCATGAAGATGCTCCAGGCCGCCGTCGGCTGGTGCTGATGGGCGTGGTAATGCTGCTTGCCGCGGTAGTAATAAACCAGCTGGGCCACCTGATCCCGGTCGTCCACTCCAGCCCGACGCTGTTCTTTACCGACATCCACCGCGTTAGCGAACTGCTGCACTTCCCGACCAAGGATGCCTCGAGCGACAGCTTCCCCGGCGACCACGGATTGATGCTGCTTATCTTTACCGGCTTTATGCTGCGCTATTTCGGCCTGCGCGCATTCCTGATAGCGGCCTCTATCTTCATTATCTTCTCTGCGCCGAGAATAATGATAGGCGCGCACTGGTTTACCGATGTCTACGTCGGTTCTCTTTCTATTGCCCTGATTGGCCTGCCGTGGGTGCTTTTAACCCCGCTAAGCGACCGGTTAATTTCCGTACTGAACCGTACAATACCGGGCAAAAATAAAGCCCGGGGCTGATGGCTAATAAGCTATTACGATTGCAAATAAGCAGAGTTCCCCCACGGTCTCTGCTTATTTTTTCGCCTTTATGACAGCGAGATGAATATTTACCCACTTCGAATCCCCTGAGATTTGAATGACCTGGCGATAAAATCAGCGCTCCTGCCGAGAGTTTGCTCAAAATAACCTTTTACTACCGAACATCACAATTTCTTATAAAAATAAGAATAAAAAGGCTCGCATCACCTGGTTTGATCGGGTACTCTCGGAAAAGTTTGCGCTACGGCTCAACGCATTCAGGCAGTGAATAAAATTGTGCGTTGTTCCACATTTTTGTGCATGAATAATTGTTTCGACGCTCAGACGTATTTAGTCTCGTCACGTTGGTATTTTTGTATAACGAATTATTCGTTAAGGACTTCAAGGGAAAACAAACAAAATGGTCAAATCTCAGCCTATTTTGAGATATATCTTGCGGGCTATCCCCGCGATTGCGGTAGCAGTTATGCTTTCCGCCTGTAGTTCGACTAACACAGCTAATATGCATTCTGAGACGCATGCAGTCGGTGAAAAAGATGGTTTTTTACTGCAAGCCTCTCAGGATGAATTCGAAGAGATGGTTCGTAATGTTGACGTTAAGTCGCGCATTATGGAGCAATATGCAAGCTGGAAAGGCGTTCGCTACCGTCTCGGTGGCAGCAGCAGAAGCGGTATCGACTGCTCTGCATTTGTACAGCGTACATTCCAGGAGCAGTTTGGTTTAACGCTGCCGCGCTCAACCTCCGAGCAGCAGGACTCTGGTAAGTCCGTGTCGCGCAATAAATTGCGTACCGGCGATTTAGTTCTGTTCCGCGCAGGTTCTACCGGGCGCCACGTAGGCATCTATATTGGTAATAACCAATTCGTACATGCCTCCACCAGCAGCGGCGTAGTGATCTCCAGTATGGACGAGCCCTACTGGAAGAAGCGGTATAACGAAGCACGTCGCGTGCTGAGCCGTAGCTAAAAGTTTTGTGGGCTGTTATTCCCTTGGCCGCCCGCTGAAACAATCAACTTGACGATAAAGACGCTGCCCGTGCAGCGTTTTTTTATGCCTGAAATTCAGAGCATTATTTTCTTAAACGTTGGCAAAACGCAGAATAGTTGCCAGATGAAACAAATTAAACAATTTTGTGGTTATGGGTTATAGTCAGAAAAAATCATAAAACAAACGATGATTCGCTTGCCCCTGCGGGACTCATACATCAATGTCTTATAAGAACATCTTTTCGCGCTACTTTAGCACCCCAAAACAGATTGCTGTCTTCAGCCTTCTGGCGGGATTGTTTGGCGCCTTGTTAGTCGGCGGCCTGTCCAGCCTGGCGCTGCATTCAAAACGCGAGTCCGCCTATAATCTTTTAGCCCGCGATATTAGTGGCTACCTCGATACCTTCTTTAAAGACCTGCACAATACCGCCGACGGCATTCAACCTCTTAGCATGGATGATTGCGAACGGGTAAGCGGAGAGCTAACCTCCCGGGCGGCCTTTAATTCCAGCGTGCGTGCTTTCCTGCTTATCCACAGCGGTGTGGCCTACTGCTCTTCCGCTACCGGCGATATGAAGCTCTCAATGAGCGAGCTGGAACCCGAGCTTGATATTAGCAAACCCGTTGATGTCGCCATTATGAATGGCACGCCGATGATGCCCGGCAAACCGGTTATCGCCGTATGGTTTCAAAACCCACTCTCCGCCGACCACGGCGTGTTTACTACCCTAAATGTGAACCTCACGCCTTACCTGGTGTTCACTTCACGCCAGCAGGACATCAGCTCGATGGCGTTGGTCGTGGGCAACAAGGCGCTGGCCTCCTACTCCCCGGACGTAGTCAATACCGACGAGCTCCCGCCCTCGCCCACGCGCATAGCAAATCTCGAAGGCTACCCGATTAAGCTCTACATCTACGGCACGCCGTGGCCGGTAGAAGATATCCAGTTAGCGATTCTTGCCGGTTTGCTCTCCGGCCTGCTGTGCGCCGCGCTTTGCGGCTATTTCCTTTCGGTGAAAGTGCGCGCCGGGAAAGAGATCCTCACCGGCATTAAGCGCGGGCAGTTCTTTGTGGTTTACCAGCCGGTCGTCGACTCGCAGGAACTGAAAATGCGCGGGATAGAAGTCCTGATGCGCTGGGAGCACCCGACGGCGGGCATGATACCGCCGGATGCGTTTATCGGCTTTGCCGAAGCGCAGCAGCTGATTGTCCCGCTGACGCGCCACCTGTTTGAGCTGATAGCAAGGGATGCGGCTGAGCTGCAAAAAGTTCTGCCCGCCGGGGCGAAGCTGGGCGTCAACCTGGCACCAAGCCACCTGCACTCCCCGACCTTCAAGCAGGATATTCAGACTTTCTCCGCTTCTTTGCCTCCCAACTATTTCCAGCTGGTGTTTGAAATTACCGAGCGCGATATGCTCCAGGAAAAAGAGGCGATGAGCATCTTCGCCTGGCTGCATCAGCAGGGCTACGAGATTGCGGTCGATGACTTCGGCACCGGCCACAGCGCCCTGATTTACCTTGAGCGTTTCACTCTGGATTACCTGAAAATAGACCGCGGCTTCGTAAACTCTATCGGCATGGAAACGGTCACCGCGCCGGTGCTTGACGCGGTTCTCACGCTCGCCCAGCGGCTAAATATGAACACCGTTGCGGAAGGCGTGGAAACGCCGGAACAGGCAAAATGGCTGATTGAGCGAGGCTGTAATTTCCTGCAAGGTTACTACTTCAGCCGCCCGTTAACCCTCAGCCAGCTGCTAAGCTGGAACCCGTCACACAGCCTTTATGATGAGCTAAAAGACTGACAATCATTGCGCAATCTTCGTCGGCTAACTTATGATTAAGCATCATGGGCTTAGCGGCTGCTCGCTAACCTGTCAGAGCAGCAACCACCCGGCAAGGAATGAAGATGACGAAAGCTGTACGCGCGCTGATGCTGCTTTGCCTTTGCGCTGCCTCTCCGGCAGCACGAGCCGCACAAATCAATGAAAGCTACTCCTTCTCGGTGCTCGGCGAGCCCAAATATGCCGTTAACTTTACTCAATTTGACTACGTGAATCCCGCCGCCCCGAAAGGCGGAAATATTACCCTCTCTTCTATTGGCACCTTCGACAACTTCAACCGCTTTGCCCTGCGCGGTAATCCCGGCGTCCGCACCGATGCGCTTTACGACACGCTATTCACCACCTCCGACGACGAGCCGGGCAGCTATTATCCGCTGATTGCGGAGATGGCTCGCTATCCGGTCAATTTTGCCTGGGCCGAAGTATCCATTAATCCGCGCGCGCGCTTCCACGACGGCAGCCCGATTACCGCCGAAGACGTCGCCTTTACCTTCAATAAGTTTATGACCGAAGGCGTACCGCAGTTTCGCCTGGTCTACAAAGGCGCGACCGTTAAGGCCATCGCGCCGCTGACGGTGCGCATTGAGCTGGCTAAACCGAGCAAAGAGAGAATGCTGGGCCTGTTCTCGCTGCCGGTCTTCCCCGAAAAATTCTGGAAGGACCATAAACTCAGCGACCCGCTCTCCTCGCCGCCGCTGGCCAGCGGGCCGTATAAAATTACCGCCTGGAAAATGGGCCAGTACATTACCTACTCCAGGGTTCGCGATTACTGGGCGGCTAATCTGCCGGTGAACCGCGGCCGCTGGAACTTTGACTCTATCCGCTATGACTATTATCTCGACGACAACGTCGCCTTCGAGGCATTCAAAGCGGGCGCATTTGATTTCCGCGCCGAACCCTCGGCTAAAAACTGGGCCACGCGCTATATCGGGAAAAACTTTAATAATCACTACATCGTCAAAGATGAGCTGAAAAATGAATCCGCGCAGGACGCACGCTGGCTGGCGTTTAACATTCAGCGCCCCATCTTCGCAGACCGCCGGGTCAGGGAAGCCATCAGCCTGGCGTTTGATTTCGAGTGGATGAATAAAGCGCTGTTTTACGGGGCCTACAGCCGGGCTAATAGCTACTTTCAGAATACCGAATATGCCGCCCGCGGATACCCGGATGCCGACGAGCTGATGCTGCTGGCACCGATGAAAAAGGACTTACCGCCGGAGGTGTTTACCTCTATCTACAACCCGCCAAAGTCAGACGGCAGCGGCTATGACAGGGAAAACCTGCTCAAGGAGCTGGCTTTGTTAAAAGAGGCCGGATGGGAGCTAAAAGAGCAAAAACTGGTTAACGTCCAGACCGGCCAGCCCTTTAGCTTTGAGCTGCTGATTGGCACCACCGGCAATACGCAGTGGGTGCTACCCTTCCAGCATAATCTACAGCGGCTGGGCATCACCCTGAACATCCGCCAGGCAGATAACTCGCAGCTCACCAACCGCCTGCGCAGCCGTGATTACGACATGATGCCGACGTTATACAGCGCCATGCCCTACCCCAGCACCGAACTGCAAATTTCCTGGGCTTCCGAATACGTTAACTCGACCTATAACGCGCCTGGGGTAAAAAGCCCCGAGGTGGACAACCTGGTGAGCCAGATAGTTGCCAGCCAGGGCAATCAGAAGAAGCTGCTGCCGCTGGGGCGGGCGCTCGATCGGGTGTTAACCTGGAACTACTACATGCTGCCGATGTGGTATATGTCAGCCGATCGCCTGGCCTGGTGGAATAAGTTCTCCCGGCCGTCGATTCGCCCGCTGTACAACAACGGTTTTGATAACTGGTGGTACGACGTCAACAAGGCGGCGAAGTTGCCTGCCGACAGGCGATAAGGGGAGGAGACGTGGGCGCTTATATTCTGCGGCGTTTGCTGCTAATCATTCCCACGCTGTGGGCAATTATCACAATAAACTTTTTTATCGTGCAAATTGCTCCCGGCGGCCCGGTAGATCAGGCGATTGCCGCCATTCAGTTTGGCCACGGCAGCGGCGTGCCCGGCGTCAGCAACGAGATGATGGGCAGCGGCCATGCAAAAACCGGCGTGGGCGACGCCACCAGCAGCCAGTACCGGGGGGCACAGGGCCTGGATCCTGAAGTTATTGCGGAAATAACCCACCGTTACGGCTTCGATAAGCCGCTGCACGAGCGCTACTTCAAAATGCTCGGCGACTATTTACGCTTCGATTTTGGCGACAGCCTGTTCCGCAGCTCTTCGGTACTTAAGCTGATAAAAGAAAGCCTGCCGGTGTCCATCAGCCTCGGGCTATGGAGCACGTTGATTATTTACCTGGTGTCGATTCCGCTCGGTATCCGTAAAGCGGTCAGCAGCGGCAGCCGCTTTGACGTCTGGAGCAGCCTGTTTATTATCATCGGCTACGCCATCCCTGCATTTCTGTTCGCCATCATGCTGATTGTGCTGTTCGCCGGCGGCAGCTATCTGGACTGGTTCCCGCTGCGTGGTTTGACTTCGGCCAATTTCGACGCGCTGCCGTGGTACGGCAAGGTGACCGACTACCTGTGGCATATTACCCTGCCGGTTCTGGCTACGGTTATCGGCGGTTTCGCGACCCTGACGATGTTGACCAAAAACTCATTTCTCGACGAGATCCGCAAACAATATGTCGTCACCGCCCGGGCCAAAGGGCTGGACGAGAAGAAAATCCTCTACCGCCACGTCTTCCGCAATGCGATGCTGCTGGTTATTGCCGGATTCCCGGCCACCTTCATCAGCATGTTCTTCACCGGCTCGCTGCTTATTGAAGTGATGTTCTCGCTCAACGGGCTCGGGCTGCTGGGCTACGAAGCGACTATTTCGCGCGACTATCCAGTAATGTTCGGCACGCTGTACATCTTTACCCTGATTGGCCTGCTGCTGAATATCCTGAGCGATGTTACCTACACGCTGGTCGATCCGCGTATTGATTTTGAGGGACGAGGATGAGCCGCTTAAGCCCGGTAAACCAGGCGCGCTGGACGCGCTTTCGCCAGAACCGTCGCGGCTACTGGTCGCTGTGGATCTTTGCCGTTTTCTTCGCTCTCTGCCTCTGCTCTGAGCTGGTAGCTAACGACAAACCGCTGGTCGTAAGCTACGAAGGCAAACTCTGGTTTCCCTTTGTGAAAAACTACAGCGAGAGCGATTTTGGCGGCCCGCTGGCAACGCCGGCGGATTATCAGGACCCGTGGCTGGCAAAACGCCTGGATGAAAAAGGCTGGGTGCTGTGGGCGCCGGTGCGGTTTGGCAGCCAGACGATTAACTATGCCAGCAGCCAGCCGTTCCCCTCACCGCCAAACGAGCAAAACTGGCTCGGCACCGACGCAAACGGCAGCGACGTGCTGGCACGTATTCTCTACGGGTCGCGTATTTCATTGCTTTTTGGCCTGATGCTAACGCTGTTTTCCAGCCTGATTGGCGTGCTGGCCGGTGCGGTTCAGGGCTATTATGGTGGCCGGGTCGACCTTTGGGGGCAGCGCTTTATTGAAGTCTGGTCGGGTATGCCGACGCTGTTTTTAATTATCTTGCTTTCAAGCGTGGTGCAGCCGGGCTTCTGGTCGCTGCTGGGCATAACGGTGCTGTTCGGCTGGATGGGGCTGGTCGGCGTGGTGCGCGCCGAGTTTCTGCGTACCCGCAATTTCGATTATATCCGTGCGGCGCAGGCGATGGGCGTCAGCGACTGGTCGATAATGACCCGCCATATGCTGCCCAACGCCATGGTGGCCACCCTCACCTTCCTGCCGTTTATCCTTTGCGCCTCTATCACTACGTTAACCTCGCTCGATTTCCTCGGCTTTGGGCTGCCCCTGGGCTCTCCTTCGCTTGGCGACCTGCTGCTGCAGGGCAAAAATAATATGCAGGCTCCGTGGCTAGGCATTATCTCGTTTCTGTCGCTGGCAACGCTGCTTTCACTGTTAATTTTCATTGGCGAAGCGGTGCGCGACGCCTTTGACCCAGGCAAGGTGCGCTAACCATGACCACCCCGCTGCTCGCAATCAACAATCTCTCCGTCGCTTTTCAGCAGGGCGAAACCCTGCGCCAGGTGGTGGACTCGGTTTCGCTTCAGGTTAATGCCGGTGAAACGCTGGCGCTGGTCGGTGAGTCCGGCTCGGGCAAGAGCGTGACCGCGCTGTCGGTGCTGCGCCTGCTTCCTGCTCCAGCTGCGGTTTATCCCTCCGGTGAGATCCGGTTTAACGGCATCGAGCTACTAAATGCCCCGGAAAAAACCCTGCGTGGCGTTCGTGGTAACAAAATAGCGATGATTTTCCAGGAACCGATGGTGTCGCTGAACCCGCTGCATACCATCGAGAAACAGCTCTATGAGGTGCTTTCCCTGCACCGGGGAATGCGGCGTGAAGCGGCGCGAGGGGAAATTCTTAGCTGCCTTGATCGGGTCGGTATCCGCCAGCCTCTAACCCGGCTGAACGACTTCCCTCACCTGCTCTCCGGCGGCGAACGCCAGAGGGTAATGATTGCGATGGCGCTGCTGACACGCCCGGAATTACTGATTGCCGACGAGCCAACAACCGCCCTGGATGTCTCGGTTCAGGCGCAAATTCTACAACTGCTGAAAGAGCTGAAGCAGGAGCTGAACATGGGGCTGCTGTTCATCACCCATAATCTCAGCATCGTTAAGAAACTGGCGGATAATGTTGCGGTAATGCGCCACGGAAAATGTGTCGAGCAGCAACCCGTGGCTGAGCTTTTCAGCAACCCTCAGCATCCTTATACCCGCCAGTTGTTAAACGCGGAGCCTTCCGGCCAGCCGGTCGCTTTAGACACCGGCCAGGAACCGCTGCTGAAGGTCGAAAACCTGCAAGTTGCCTTCCCCATTCGCCGCGGCCTGCTTAAACGCACCGTTGGCCATCATTATGGTCTGAAAGAGCTGAGCTTTGAGCTGCGCCCCGGTGAAAGCCTCGGCCTGGTGGGTGAGTCCGGCTCCGGAAAAAGTACTACCGGGCTTGCGCTGCTGCGGCTGATTCACTCCAGCGGCAATATCTGGTTTGACGGCCAGCCGCTGCACCAGCTCAACCGCAAAAAGCTGCTGCCGCTGCGCCACCGCATTCAGGTGGTGTTTCAGGATCCTAACTCCTCGCTCAATCCGCGCCTGGATGTGCTGCAAATTGTTGAGGAAGGCTTGCGCGTTCATCAGCGTGCATTAACCGCCGCCGAACGCAGAGCGCGTGTGATTCAGGTGCTGGAAGAAGTGGGTCTGGAAGCCGATATGCTGCACCGTTACCCGGTTGAGTTTTCCGGCGGCCAGCGTCAGCGCATCGCCATCGCCAGGGCGCTCATCCTTCAGCCACAGCTGATTGTGCTGGACGAGCCAACCTCTTCACTTGACCGCTCTGTACAGGCGCAAATCCTGGCGCTGCTAAAGTCGCTGCAGGAAAAACACCGGCTGGCGTACATTTTTATTAGCCACGATCTACAGGTAGTGAAGGCGCTTTGCCATCAAATGGTGGTGCTGCGGCAGGGAGAAGTAGTGGAACAGGGAGAGTGCGGCCAGATATTCCGGGCGCCACAGAGCGACTACACGCGCCAGCTGCTGGCGTTAGCCTGAATTCAGAAAGGATTATTGCTGGAGAAGGACTCGGCAATGGCTACGCCAAAGTTTTTCAGGCGGCAGGTCGCGGCCAGCTCATCCTGTAAGTTAACAAACAGGCAAGGCTCGCCTTCGCACTCGACTACCGAGCTATCCACTTCGATATCGCTTAATGCCTGGCTGAGCGTATCCATAATAGGCCACGCTTTTTCCCCATCCGGGCTTAACAGCTTCAGGCCGATCAGGCAGTCTTCATCGCGCTGGCCGTTTTGCGGAATCGGTTCAACTCTGGAGCCTGCAAAACCCGCCAACCAGCGATAGCTCTGCGGCAGACGGTGCACTATGGACAGTTGTATGCTATTCAATTTCATTTCCCCGGAGGTTCCACTCGGCAATTTATCTCAAACAGTTTACATAAAGGTTAACACAATGTTGATAAATTGCGTCTAAACGAGTATGGAAACGGCCGACATCCGCCGTAGTAATTTCATAACTAACGCTTTATTTTTGTGCTCTGGCACGCGTTTCGGCGCTATATGTATCGCTTTCTGAGATCTAACTCAACCTTTTTAACTACAAAGTTGTGACTTTTTACAGTTGAGGTTTTTACATACGCGAAACATATATCCTATTTTTTCTGGCGGCTGGCGGGAGATTTTGCGGGGTTAGCGAGCATTTCGCATCCGAAATGCTCGCCTGTTTTATGCCTGAGAGTGGCGCGCCCTGCTGGCGTAGAAATAGAACAGCACCGAACAGGTAGCGCAGACGGCAATAGACCAGATCATCGGCCATGCGGTATTAAAGGTCGCCACCGACAGCAGTGCGCCGGTCAGGGCACCGATACCGAAACGGAAGGTTCCCGCCAGCGAAGAAGCCGTGCCCGCCATATGCGGAAACTCGTCAAGAATGACCGCCATCGCGTTTGAGGAAACCAGCGAAACGCAGCTGATAAATATCGCCACGCCCAGCACCATCGCCCAAAAACCAAAGTTTAGCTGGCTGCTTACCACCAGCCAGACCGCCATCGTAAACTGGATATACAGCCCGATTCGGAACATGTTTATCGCCCCGATGCGGCGCACAAAGCGGCTGTTAATCATGGTCATAACGAACAGGAACACCACGTTCAGCGCAAAGTAGTAGCCGAAGTGCTGGGGTGAAACGTGGTTAAGCTCGATATAAACAAACGGCCCGGCGCTGAGGAACGAAAACATTCCGGCAAAGCTAAAGCCGCTGGCCAGCATATAGCTGAGCACCCGCTTGTGGCGAAACAGCGTAGCAAAGTTGCCGATAGTGGTGCGCAGATGGAATTTCTGCCGCATCTCGGGTGCCAGCGTTTCATGAATAAAGAAGAAGATCATGGCCGATGCCAGCAGCGCTGCCGCCGCCAGTATCCAGAAGATAGCATGCCAGCTGAACCACACCAGCACCGCGCCGCCGACCATCGGCGCCACCAGTGGCGCAATGGTGGTTATCAGCATCACGAATGACATCATCCGCGAGAACTCTTCCTTCGGGTAGATATCGCGCATCAGGGCATTAATCACCACGCTGGCCGCCGCGGCAGCCAGCCCGTGAAGGAAGCGCATGGCGATAAGCTGGTCGATGGTTTGCGATAGCGCGCAGGCGATTGCCGCCACGGCAAACACCAGCGTCCCGCCGAGCACCACCGGCTTACGCCCGAGGCTGTCGGCCATTGGCCCATAGAAAATCTGCCCGATAGCAAAGCCCAGAATATACGTGCTGAGGGTCATTTGCGCGCTGCCCGCCTGAACACCAAAGCCCTGGGCAATCATCGGCAACGCCGGTAAATACATGTCGATGGACAGCGGCATTAACATCGCCAGCAGGCCAAGGATAACCACGATTCCGACAGAAGAGTTCTGTTTACGACTCAAGAGTGACTCCGGGATTTTTAGGGCATGCCAACGCTGGCAATTTCCTGCTCGGTCAATGGGCGGTATTCGCCTGGTTCCAGTTCTGGATCCAGCACTATCTCGCCGATGCGCTCGCGATGCAGGCCAACAACGCGGTTACCGACCGCGGCGAACATACGTTTCACCTGGTGGTAGCGGCCTTCGCTGATGGTCAAGCGCACTTCCAGCGGGGAGATAACTTCCAGCACCGCAGGTTTGGTCAGGTGTTCTTCATTATGCAATTGAACGCCCTTCGCAAAGTGCTCCGCAGTGCCCTCTTCCACCGGCGACTCCAGCATCACCAGATAGGTTTTTTCGCAATGGTGGCGCGGGGAGGTAATACGGTGTGACCACTGACCATCGTCGGTCATCAACACCAGGCCCGTGGTATCAATATCGAGACGCCCTGCGGCATGCAGCTTGTGGGCAACCGGCACGTCGAGGAAGTAAAGCACCGTCGGATGATCCGGGTCATCGGTGGAGCAGACGTAACCCTGCGGCTTATTCAGCATGAAATAGCGCGGGCCATTTTGCTGGATAAGCGGGTTGCCGTCGAATTCAACCTGATGCTCCGGCTTCAGTTTAAAGGAGGCATCGCGTACTACTTCACCGTCAATGGTGATGCGGCTTGCGCGAATTTCACGGCCGGCGATAGCGCGGCTGACGCCGAGCTGCTGAGAGATAAATTTATCGAGTCGCATTAATGTATTGCCTGTTCAAGAAGGTGCCGCCAGCAAGTTGGCGACAGGGCCTGACGCCCAAATTCAGGTGAAAATTGGTTTGCCTGATAATTAGTTTGCCAGTATAGCGACATCAAAAACTCTCTCAAGGTAAAAGCGTGCGTTATGGCATAATCGTTGCAGTCATTTAATAACGATATTGATAAACCTGAACCCGCATGTCTTTTACTTTACGCCCTTACCAGCAAGAAGCGGTGGACGCCACCCTTAGCTACTTCCGCAAACATCCTGAACCAGCCGTTATCGTGCTGCCGACCGGCGCGGGCAAAAGCCTGGTGATTGCAGAACTGGCCCGGCTGGCTCGCGGGCGCGTGTTGGTACTTGCTCACGTTAAGGAACTGGTGGCTCAGAACCACGCAAAATATTGTGCTCTGGGGCTGGAAGCCGATATTTTTGCCGCTGGCCTGCAACGTAAAGAGAGCCAGGGAAAAGTGGTGTTCGGCAGCGTTCAGTCCGTTGCCCGCAATCTCGAACAGTTTCACGGTGAATTTTCGCTGCTGATTGTTGACGAGTGCCACAGAATTGGCGACAGCGATGAAAGTCAGTATCAGCAAATCCTCATTCATCTGCGCGCCAACAACCCGAAACTGAGGCTGCTCGGGCTTACCGCCACGCCCTACCGGCTCGGTAAGGGCTGGATTTACCAGTTTCATTATCACGGCATGGTGCGCGGCGACGAGAAAGCGCTGTTTCGGGACTGTATCTACGAGCTGCCGCTGCGCTATATGATCAAACACGGCTACCTTACGCCGCCGGAAAGGCTGGACATGCCGGTGGTGCAGTATGATTTCAGCCGCTTACAGGCGCAGCCGAACGGGCTGTTTAGCGAGGCGGACCTGAACCGCGAGCTGAAACAGCAAAAGCGCATTACGCCGTATATCATCAGCCAGATTGTCGAGTTTGCCGCAGAGCGTAAAGGAGCGATGATCTTCGCCGCGACGGTTGAGCACGCTAAAGAGATTACCGCCCTGCTGCCCTCCAGCGATGCGGCGCTGATTACCGCAGATACCCCCGGCCCGGCGCGTGACACGCTGATTGAAGCGTTTAAAAATCAGCAATTCCGCTTTCTGGTCAACGTCGCGGTGCTGACCACCGGCTTTGACGCCCCGCATGTCGACCTGATAGCTATTCTTCGCCCTACCGAGTCAGTTAGCCTTTACCAACAGATAGTCGGGCGCGGGCTACGTCTTGCGCCGGGCAAGACTGATTGCCTGATTCTGGACTATGCCGGAAACCCTCACGACCTGTTTACCCCGGAAGTGGGCAACGCTAAAGGTAAAAGTGACAACGTGCCGGTGCAGGTATTTTGCCCCTCCTGCGGCTTCGCCAACACTTTCTGGGGGAAAACCACCGCCGACGGCACCCTCATCGAACATTTTGGCCGCCGCTGTCAGGGCTGGTTTGAGGACGACGATGGCCTGAGGGAACAGTGCGATTATCGGTTCCGCTTCAAAAACTGCCCGAACTGCAACGCGGAAAACGATATAGCCGCCCGCCGCTGCCACCAGTGCGAGCAGGTGTTGGTCGACCCGGATGATATGCTGAAGGCGGCGTTGAAGCTAAAAGACGCGCTGGTGCTACGCTGCGGCGGGATGACGCTTGAGCACGGCGGAGATGCCAAAGGCGACTGGCTAAAAATCACCTATTACGACGAAGAGGGAGCGGACGTTAGCGAGCGCTTCCGTCTGCAAACGCCCGCCCAGCGTATGGCCTTTGAGCAGCTGTTTATTCGCCCGCACTCCCGCGCGCCGGGCGTGCCGCTACGCTGGATAAACGCGGCGGACGTTGTGGCCCAGCAGGCATTGCTGCGCCACCCGGACTTCGTGGTCGCCAGGAAGAAGGGGCAGTTCTGGAACGTGCGTGAAAAGGTCTTTGATTACCAGGGGCGCTTCCGCCGGGCCAATGAATTACGAGGTTAGCGGTACTTTTCATTGCCGACATAGCGAGATATAGCTATAATGCCGCCCGCTTTTGCATCCGCAAACGCAGATAACTTTCCTGTTGCTGGGTCGCCTGTAGCAGGAGTATTTAAGAGAGAAACAGTTAATGTTTACTATTCCAGCAGTAGAACGTAAAGAGCAGGGCAAGGGTGCGAGCCGCCGCCTGCGTGCAGCAAACAAGTTCCCGGCTATCGTTTATGGTGGCGCGGAAGCTCCTGTTTCCATCGAACTGGATCACGACTCCGTAATGAACCAACAGGCTAAGCCTGGTTTCTACGAAGAAGTTCTGACCCTGTCTATCGACGGTAAAGAAGTTAAAGTTAAAGTTCAGGCTGTTCAGCGTCACCCGTTCAAGCCAAAGCTGACTCACATCGACTTCGTTCGCGCTTAATCGCGAGTTGAGATCGAAAAAAAACCCGCTTCGGCGGGTTTTTTTGTATCTTGAGTGACGGATTATTTGATTAAGGTCTGGCACCCAGAGATGAGCGACATGTTGAAACCAACTCCCCCCACTTCAGTCGAAAAAACGGCGATCCAAACGCTCCAGACGATACAAAGCTATCACGCTCATATCTATTTTGATGGCCCTCAGCAACGGCTTGCGGCAGAAACGCTGCGCGAAGAAATTGCTCTGCGCTTTTCCGTTCTGCTTGGCCGCTGGCACGACGTTCTGGTCGGCCCTCATGCCATGCCGATGTACCAGGTGGCGTTTACGCCCGATGAGTTTGAACGCTTTGTGCCGTGGCTGATGCTTAACCGCCGCGGGCTGACGGTGCTGCTTCATCCCAATAGCGGCCAGCCGAGGGCTGACCATACTGAGCATGCAGTGTGGATGGGGCAAAAACTCGATATCATCAACTTGCAGCGCCTGCCCGAACGTGAAGAACCGGAGCCACCGCTGACGCCCAATACGTCTCCTTCAGTGGCTCCATAACGACAGGCTCTGGCGTTTATTTACTTGAAGTGCGGCGCTGGAGCTGATCGCGCAGGTTCGGCGGCGTGCCTTTAATCGTCAGGGTATCGGTCGCCGGATCCCAGAAAATACGCTCACCCAGCAGCATGGCGTCGAAGTTAATCGTCAGCCCACCGCCGCTACCGGCATATTTTGTCAGCTGGCGCAGGGTGCTGCGGTCGGCCGGGAAACTCTCTTCCAGCTCATAGCCTTTGTCGGCCGTAAACTGCTGGAAGTTTTTATCGTCCACCGCCCACGGCAGCTCGTCGGCCAGGGAAGACAGTTCTATCTCCTCTCCCGCCTGTAGCTGCTCGTTGCAGTAGGCGTAAACCTGCTGGCGCGCGGCCTGGCGCTCACTTTTATCCAGCTGCGCTTCGTTGGTGAAATCGTCCAGCGCCTGCAGCAGGCCTTTGTTCTGCGCTTTGGCATTAAGCCCTTCGCTTGCGCCGAGGAAGTCCATAAAGAAATCGGCCACTTTGCGCCCTACTCTTCCCTTAAGGAAGGTCAGGTAACGGGTCGATTCCGGATTGGTTTCCCATTCGGTTAAGTCGATACGCGCCACGATATCCGCGTGGTTGATATCGAGATAATGAGTAGCGCTGATATCCAGCTCTTCGTTAACGCGCATGCTGCTTAAGTTGTTCAGCACCGCAACCAGCAGGTATTCAACCGCCAGGTAGCGGTAATGGCAAAACAGCACGATGCCGCCGTCGGCAAACGGGTACTTCGCCAGCTCGTCGCGCAGGCGGCCGGTTGCAGCCCGGGTAAATGCCAGGAAATCTTCATCGCCTTTACGTTGCAGACGCAGGGCATCAGCCAGCTCGCTTTCTTCGCTAAACAGGCCGTAAGCTTTGTTTTTTGCGCTGTATACGCGGTGCAGCTCCGCCATCATATCTTCGACGGCGCCGTCGGTTGCCAGCAGTGAATCGCGCAGCACAACGTCCAGCGTCTGCTCGTCGCGCTTAATCAGTTGATGCAGGGCAATCTGGTTGATATCCAGACTCATGTTAAACTCTCCTTTAAGACCGGGCGGTATTCAACCACTGCCGATGGCGGGACGCAAGCGTGATAAAAATGCGGAAAAAAAGTCCTTGCTACGGTAAGATAACGCCCTTTCCCGAAGACGAATGATTTTTAATTTATGCCACAAACATCCCGCTATAGTGACGAACAAGTTGAAGCGATGCTGACCGAACTGGCCGGCGTGCTGGAAAAACACCACGCGCCTACCGATCTTTCCCTGATGGTGCTGGGAAATATGGTCACCAACCTGATTAATACCAGCGTGGCGTCCGCTCAGCGTCGTCCTCTGGCTCGCTCCTTTGCTGAGGCGCTTCAAGCCTCGGTGAGCGAAGATAAAGCCCACTAAGGAACTATCGTAACAAGTTATGGTGACTAACCGTCAGCGCTACCGCGAAAAAGTTTCCCAGATGGTCAGCTGGGGGCACTGGTTCGCCCTGTTTAATATCCTGCTGGCCATGCTGCTGGGTAGCCGCTATCTGTTTATTGCCGACTGGCCAACAACGCTCACCGGGCGCGTTTACTCGTACCTGAGCGTTGTTGGGCACTTTAGCTTTCTGGTTTTTGCCACCTATTTACTGGTGGTATTCCCGCTAACGTTTATCGTGATGTCGCAGCGCCTGCTGCGGTTTATCAGCGCGGCCCTTGCCACGGCGGGCATGACGCTATTACTGATAGACAGCGAAGTTTTCACTCGCTTCCATCTCCACCTTAACCCCACCGTCTGGGAGTTGGTGATAAACCCCGACCAGGGCGAGATGGCGCGTGACTGGCAGCTGATGTTTATCAGCGTGCCGGTGATTTTACTGATTGAGATGCTGTTCGCGACCTGGAGCTGGCAGAAGCTGCGCAGCCTTGGCCGCCGACGTAAATACGTGCGCCCGGTCGTGACGCTGTTCTTTATCTCCTTCTTTAGCAGCCACCTGATGTATATCTGGGCTGACGCTAACTTCTACCGCCCGATTACCATGCAGCGGGCGAACCTGCCGCTCTCCTATCCGATGACGGCGCGGCGTTTTCTTGAAAAACACGGCCTGCTCGATGCAAAAGAATACGAACGTCGCCTGGTTGAGCAAGGTAGCCCGGAAGCCCTTTCGGTGCAGTATCCGCTCAGTAATTTGCAGTTCCGCGATATGGGCACCGGCAATAATGTTCTGCTGATTACCGTCGACGGGCTGAATGCCGAAAGCGTAGCGAAAGATATGCCCGCGCTTAGCGAGTTTGCCGGGAGCAATATCAGCTTCACTCAACATATGAGTTCAGGGAACAGTACCGACAGCGGTATCTTTGGCCTGTTCTACGGCATCTCCCCGGCTTATATGGACGGCGTGCTCTCCTCCCGCACGCCTGCCGCACTGATAACCGGCCTGAATCAGCAGGGCTACCAGCTCGGCCTGTTTGCCTCGGATGGTTTCGATTCATCCATGTATCGCCAGGCCCTGCTCTCTGATTTTTCTCTGCGACCGGCGAAAAGCCAGGCCGACAGCCAGACCGCCTCCCAGTGGATTAACTGGCTGAATCAGTACGCTTCTGACGATAACCGCTGGTTCTCATGGGTGGCCTTCAACGGCACCAACGTTGATAACAGCGGCAACCAGCAGGCCTTCGAGCGCCGCTACTCGCGTGCGGCTGGCAGCGTTGACGACCAAGTCAAACGCGTTCTGAATGCGCTACAGGAAGCCGGAAAACTGCAAAATACCGTGGTCATTATTACCGCTGGCCACGGCATTCCGCTTGGCGATGAGCGCGACTCTTTCGCCTGGTCACGTTCGCGTATTCAGGTTCCGCTGGTTATTCACTGGCCGGGAACGCCTGCTCAGAGCATCAGCAAGCTTACCGACCACCAGGATGTGATGACCACCCTGATGCAGCGCCTGCTGCACGTTAAAACGCCAGCCTATGAGTATTCTCAGGGTGAAGATTTGTTTGCCGCCACCCGCCGCAATAACTGGGTGATTGGTGCGGACAACAATACTCTGGCCGTGACGACCCCGGAAATGACGCTGGTGCTGAGCAACAGCGGCAACTACCGGATGTACGATCTCAAAGGCCAGAGAATAGAAGAGACCAAACCGCAGCTTGATTTACTGCTGCAGGTGCTAACCGATGAGAAGCGCTTCATCGCTAACTAATTGTTTACTTATAAGACAGTTAGCGTATGGTTCCCTTGCAATCAAATCGGAAAAATGTAGTATTGGTCTTCTGCGTCGGCACGTAGCGCAGCCTGGTAGCGCACCGTCATGGGGTGTCGGGGGTCGGAGGTTCAAATCCTCTCGTGCCGACCAAATAAACATTTAAAACCAGCCTCTTACGGCTGGTTTTTTTGTGTCTGAAAACCGAAAACCGGGATTACAGCAGGAACAGCGTCGCCAGGCCGAGGAAGATAAAGAACCCGCCGGTGTCGGTAATTGCCGTAATCATGACGCTTGCACCCACCGCCGGATCTTTGCCGAGTTTGGCCATCGTCATCGGGATAACCACGCCCATTAGCGCGGCGACCAGCAGGTTGAGGATCATCGCCAGCGTCATTACGCCGCCCATCGCCGCATCGTTATACAGCAGCCAGGTTACGCAACCCATTACCCCGCCCCAAACCAGGCCGTTTATCAGCGCTACGCCCAGCTCACGCAGCATCAGGAAGGAGATGTTCCCGGCCTGAATATGCTGCAAAGCAAGCGCCCGCACGATCATCGTAATAGTTTGGTTCCCGGTGTTTCCGCCGATACCGGCAACAATTGGCATCAGGGAGGCCAGCGCCACCAGTTGGGAAATCGTATGCTCAAACAGGCCAATCACGCGGGAAGCGACAAAAGCGGTACACAGGTTTATTGCCAGCCACGCCCAGCGGGTTTTGACGGCCTTGCTCACCGGGGCAAAAACATCCTCTTCGGCGCTCAGGCCGCCCATGCGGCGCAGGTCGCTGTCGGTCTCTTCGTAAACCACGTCAACGATCTCGTCGACCGTTAAGCGCCCCATCAGCTTGCCGGTGCTGTCGATTACCGCGGCGCTGATCAAGTCATCTCGTTCAAAGGTACGAGCGGCCTTTTCATCATGGTCTTCCGGTGCAAAACAGGTCGGATTGTCATCCATCACCTTCAGCACCGGCGTCTGCGGAGGATGCAGCAGGATAGCCGTCAATTCCAGCTCGCCTAATAGCGTTTTATCCCGGCTGGTGACAAAGAGTTTATCGGTGTTTTGAGGGACTTTACCGCGGATACGCAGGTAGCGCTGCACTACTTCCAGCGTCACGTCGGGACGCACGGTGATCACTTCAAAGTCCATGATCGCCCCGACGCTATGTTTATCATAGTGCAGGATGCGGCGAACCTGGGTGCGTTCATTTTGCGGCAACGTTGCCAGCAGGCGGCCCACCAGGTCACGCGGGAGGTATTGAGCAAGGTAAATCTGATCGTCGATATCCAGCGGGCGCAGCGCATTAAGCAGGGCTTTATCGCTCATATCTTCAATCAGGTCATCCCAGAGCGTTTCCGAGGCCTCCACCAGTACGCTACCGCGCCTCTCTTCGGTTATCAGGCTCCACAGCGCCTGACGCTCTTCCGTCGGCAGCGCTTCCAGGACATCGGCGAGATCCGGCGCGGGCAGCCGCCCTACCAGCGTCACTATCTCGGCGATATCCTGTTCGGCGGTTTGCGTTTCGGCAAAGGGTTCTTTAGCCAGAATGCCGCTGGCGACGGCTTTATTAGTTAGCAGGAGTTGAAGAATGCGCGCGCGGTCCAGGTCACGCTCTTTGGTGCTGTATTTCTGAGTAGATGTCATAAATAAACTATTCCCTTGAAACGACGAGTTAGTTTATAGCCTGAGAAGATGAAGAAAACAAAAACCAGCCGTGAATGACTGGTTTTTTTATTTTGTTTAACCGCGCTGAATCAATTGCCGGTTCTTGCGACCGCGTCCCGCGAGGCTTGCTCACGCTCATGGCCGGTAAGCTCGCTAAGCTGCCCCTGACGCATCTCCAGCAAGCGGTCGGCGTGAATAAAGTAATGGTCATCGTGGCTGATGGCGAACACGGTTTTGCCCATTTGCTGCATCAGCGGCAGCAGCACCTGATAGAATTCGCGACGGAAATGCGGGTCCTGATCGGCAGCCCACTCATCCAGCAGGATGATGTCTCGTTCTTCGGCCAGGGCAAGCAGCAGCGCCACGCGCTTGCGCTGCCCTTTCGACAGCTTCAGATTAAGGATGGTGCCGTTTCCCAGCTCCAGCTTATTATTCATCTTCAGGCGTTCAAGCCAGGTGGCAATCAGCCCCGGATTTGCCTCGCTGCCCTGCGGCCCCAGTAGGCGGTCAAACAGCCATACGTCGGTAAACACCGCCGAGAACAGCTTGCGGTAGTCGTTCTGGTTCGCCGCATCAATTTTTTTACCGTCGAGATAAATCGCCCCGCTCACCGGCTGATAGAGGCCGGTTAGCAGCATTGCCAGGGTAGATTTCCCGCTGCCGTTACCGCCAATAAGGAACAGCAGTTCGCCGCGTTTTATCGTGAGGTTAATCGGGCCAACGCTGAAATTATTATCGCCGTACTGGAAAACCACCTCACGCATTTCCAGCTGTTGCCAGCTTTCTGCTTCTTTCGAGCGCGGGAAGGCTTCATCGTATGGGGCCAGATGGAATTTATTCAGCTTGTTGAAAGCAACCTGCGCGCTGAGTAGCGTAGGCAAAGCGCCGACGGCAGAAAGCAGCGGCGTGCGCAGGAACAACAGCGTTAAAGAGAAAGTCGCCGCCACGTTGGTGTCTGACCAGCCAAGACTGTTTGCCATGTAAAACACCAGGCCAATAGCGCCCAGCATCATGATATTTGACCAGTTGACCGCGCTGAGGTGGAAGGTATCGGCGCGGATAATATGGCTGCGGTATTCTGCCGCATGAGGCGTGTAGGTATCTTCATAGACCCGCTCGGCGCGTTCGCGGTTCAGCGCCAGCTCCTTGCGCCCTTCTATCACGGTTTGATAGTCGTTATATAGCTTGTCTTCTATCTCACGCAGCTGCGCCATGTGCTTATAAACGCGGGATACCAGCAGGTAGCCACCAACAATGGTGACCACCAGCCAGACGGTCGTCACCCCCAGCATTTTAGGCGACAGCCAGGCAAGATAGGCCGCCGAGCCAATAGCCAGGATAATGCCTTGAACCAGTTCCGGCAGGCGCACAAAGGCAATAGTAATATTGCGCACGTCGCTGGTTAAGCCCGCCAGCAGCGCCGAGCTACCGAGTTGCTCAACGCGTTCAACGTCGGTGTCCATCAGGCGTTTTATAAATTCGCTACGCAGGCGGAAAACAAAATGGTGGCCGAGCGTGGTTAAAGCCAGCTGCGAGCCGAGCGTTACCACCATTAACAGCAGCAGTAAGCCAAGAAATTCAGGCAGTACCGACAAAGAAATATCGGGCGTTTCAATCAGACGCTGATTAATGAAGGCGATAAGACCGATGCCAAGCGCCGCGCTTACCAGGCTGAGCGCCATAACCATCATAAAAGGCCAGCGATACTGGCGGTAGACCACACGTAGCAGTTCCATCGTTCCACACCTACAAAACAAAACAGCGAGCAGTTTAAACAGCTCGCCGGTCACATCAAGAATAATTCTTATTTTTATTTGTCTTATGAGGCTTTACGGAAGGTCAGGTTGTAGCGGAAGGCATCCGTCAAGGGATGGAAACCGGGTTTGAGCGGCAAAATACCGTGGTAAAAAAGCCGGGAAGCACCGCCCCATACCACGACATCACCGTGCTCCAGCAAGACGCGTTTGAGCGGGTCGCTCCGCTGCAGGCCGCCAAACTGAAATACCGCAGGCAGTCCGAGCGAGACAGAGACAATCGGCTGGCCGAGATTGGGTTCATCCTTGTCCTGATGCAGCGACAGTTTAGTGCCGGGCGCGTAACGGTTAATAAGACACGCATCCGGATCAAAGTTGGGATAACCCGCGGCAAGAGAAGCCCGGTCTGAAAGCGCCCGGAAGGCTGCGGGGATCTGCGGCCAGGGCTGGCCGGTCTGCGAGTCCTTAGAAGAATACAGGTAGCCGTGCTGATTGGTGCTCCAGCCAACGCTGCCGCAGTTGGTCATCGCAACCGACATAATATGCCCTCCGGGGGTGACCATATGGCGGAACGGTGCCTGTTGCGCCAGGCTGTGGATTTCCATCATCAGGGCAGCGGCTTCATCCCGCGCAAAACGGCGTAAAATTGTCGCCCCCTCGGCCAGCGGCTCTTCCCACGGTTCATCCCCGGCAAACAAGTCCAGCATTACTCCTCCTGTCGTTGCGCTTCGTTTTCCAGCAGTTGACGTTTACGCTCCACGCCCCAGCGGTAGCCGGAGAGGCTGCCGTCGTTACGAATAACGCGATGGCAAGGAATGACAATGGCCAGGGTGTTGGCCGCACAGGCTCCGGCCACCGCTCGTACTGCACCAGGCCTGCCGATGCGGGCGGCTAATTCACGATAGCTAACCGTCTCTCCTGGCGGGATAGCCCGCAGAGCCTGCCAGACTTGCTGTTGAAACGCCGTCCCGCGGATATCCAGCGGCAGGTTAAATTCGGTTTCTGGTGCTTCAATAAAGCTCACTACCTGAGCCACGCGGGCGGCAAATTTGTCGTCGCCAGCGGTAAGCAGCGAGCGAGGAAACTCGGCTTCAAGTTCATGGATCAGCGCTTCGGGGCTTTCGCCCAGCAAGATAGCGCAAATTCCACGTTCGCTTTCTGCAACCAGAAACTCGCCCAGCCGACAGCTGCCCACCACAAACTGGATGCTGGCGCTCTCCCCACCACGGCGATACTGGCTGGCGGTCATGCCGAGCGCGGAATCGGCCTGGTGATAAAAGGCGCTGCCGGACTGAAAACCTGCATCATAGATGGCGCGCGTCACCTCTTTGCCCTGGGCAAGCTCCTCGCGCAGGCGGCGTGCCCGGTGGGCTTTTTGCCAGGCGTTTGGCGTTAAGCCGGTGACGCTTTTAAACAGCCGGTGAAAATGGAAGCTGCTCATCGCGACCCGCCCCGCCAGCTCATCCAGCGTTAGCGGAGAGACGCTGGCCTCAATAATACGGCAGGCTTCCTCGATACGCACAACGCGCTGAAGCTCAGGAGCCAGTTTACCCGGCTGGCAGCGTTTACAGGCACGGAAGCCCGCGTTTTGTGCGGCCTCCGGGGTACTAAAAAATTCCGTATTTTCACGCAGCGGGCGGCGGGCGCTACAGGAAGGTCGGCAAAATATACCGGTGGTTTTGACGGCGAAAACAAATTCGCCGTCTGCCCCGGCGTCGCGTGCCTCTACAGCCTGCCAGCGCTGCTGTTGAGTGATGTAATCGTTATGCTGTTTCATGGCTGTAACCTCATGCTTATCGTAACGATACCATCATGGACTGGCTTGCCGGGTGAAAAACCCGCGTTCTTGCTTTTTAATTTTTCTCGCTAAGCAGGAAGGTTTTAAACTGAGGCGACATCCAGCTGCGGAACCCGTCGCCTTCTTTACTGATAAGGTAGACCGCAAGCCCTTCTTTCTCAGCAACCTGTTTCGCCTTTTCCTCACCCAGCACCATCAGCCCGGTATCCCAGCCGTCTGCTTCCATTGCTGTCGGCGCGATAACCGTTGCCGACACCAGTTTATGTTCGATTGGCCGCCCGGTTTGCGGATTGATGATGTGTGAAATACGTTTCCCGTCCAGCTCATAATAGTTGCGATAGCTGCCGGATGTGCTGATGCCGTGACCGTTGACATCCACCATCGCCTGTACCGCATTCTCGCGATCCGTCGGCTTCTGGATAGCCACTCGCCATGCTTTCCCCTGCGGGTTGGTGCCGCGCGTGGTGACAGCGCCCCCAACTGAAACAAGGTAGCGACTAATGCCGCTTTGCTCCATCAGGCGCGCAAGATGATCCGCCGCGTAGCCTTCGCCGATGGTCGAGAGATCGACATACAGGCCGGGCAGATCTTTTTGTAACCATTGCTTCCCGGAAGCGTTAATCACCTTCAGATGCTGTAGCCCGGTCAGCGCTTTCGCGGCGTCTATTTGCGCCTGGTTTGGCGTATGCGGAGGCTGTTTGTCCGGCCCGAATCCCCAAAGGTTGACCAGCGGCCCAACGGTGATATCCATCGCGCCATCGGTCTTTGCTCCAATACGCAGCGCCATAGTAATGATATCGCTCATCGCCTCGCTCACCGGGTAAGGCTCTGTGCTGGCCGACTGGTTAAAAAGCGACAACGCCGACTCTTTTTTCCAGGTCGACATCAGCCAGTCATCACCGTCAAGCTGAGCCTGAATTTTGTCTTTAAGCTGCGCTTGCTGAGCTTTATCCACCCCGGCCAGGCTGACCCGCCAGTAAGTCCCCATGGTTTTACCTTCCAGCACCAGCCCGTTCGCAGCGTCGTTTTGCTGGTTATCACAGCCGACGAGGGCTAAAAGAGCCACGGCAAACCAGCCGCGACGAATAATGCGTAAATCCATGGTGTTTTCTCTCCTGTTTCGGGAGTGCAAGAGTACAACAAAAGGAAAAATCAGGTGAACCGGGCGGCTATTCATTGAGGTTTCAGACATAAAAAAGGCGCCTTTCGGCGCCTTAGATTCACAATCGCGTGGATTAGAACTGGTAAACCAGGCCTACACCCACAACGTCATCAGTAGTGATGCCGGTTGCTTTAGTGAAGTCATTTTTGTCCAGCAGGTTGATTTTGTAGTCAACGTAGGTGGACATGTTTTTGTTGAAGTAGTAAGTCGCGCCAACATCAACATATTTCAGGATATCCTGGCTGCCGTAACCTTCGATGTTCTTACCTTTAGACTGCAGGTAAGCGATGGATGGACGCAGGCCGAAGTCGAACTGGTACTGAGCAACAACTTCGAAGTTCTGAGCTTTGTTAGCGAAGCCAGATTTGTTGATTGCGGTTGCGTTGTAGCTCTGAGTGTACTGAGTAGCCAGGTAGATGTTGTTGGCATCATATTTCAGGCCACCGGTGTAGGTAGTTGCGTCATCACCGTGACCCAGTACGCCAACGCCGTTCTGATCGCTGGTACGTTTAGAGCTGGAAACAGCAGAACCTACGCTGAAGCCTTCGCCCAGAGCATAAGTCAGGGAGCCGCCGAAGCCGTCACCGTTCTGATTTACAATGCTACGGCCGCCATCTTGTTTAGCTTCGCCAGACTGGCTACCGTTTTTACCCTGATACTGCAGAGCAAAGTTCAGGCCATCAACCAGACCGAAGAAGTCGGTGTTACGGTAGGTTGCAACGCCGTTAGCACGAGACTGCAGGAAGTTGTCCGCACCGTAGGTATCGCCACCGAATTCTGGCAGCACGTCGGTCCAGGAAGTTACGTCGTAAACAACGCCGTAGTTACGACCGTAGTCGAAGGAACCTGCATCGCCAAATTTCAGACCAGCAAATGCCAAACGAGTCCACGCCTGATCGCTTGCGCCTTCTTCTTTGTTTGCCTGAACGTTGTATTCCCACTGGCCGTAACCGGTCAGTTGGTCATTGATTTGGGTTTCGCCCTTGAAGCCGAAACGAACGTAAGTTTTGTCGCCGTCAGAGCCTTTGTCATTGGAGAAATAATGCAGACCGTCTACTTTACCGTAGAGGTCTAATTTATTGCCGTCTTTGTTATAAATTTCGGCTGCATTTGCAGCGCCTGCTACCAGCAGAGCCGGTACCAGAAGGGATAGTGCTTTAACTTTCATCTTATTAACCCTCTGTTATATGCCTTATTTTATTTACCACTGCTTACTGATTAACCCTCTAATCAGTCGGCAAATTCATTGTCCAAAACAAACACCGATTAATCCAACAAGAATATGATACGAAAACTATATAGATGTTTCATTTAGCCATATAGATGTATCAAAATGTAAATGCAAGGGAACTTTTTTCAGCACGAATAGCTAATAATATAAGCACGAATAATCAAAAAATAACGACAGTCGATTAAAAACAATGCGTTACGAGCAAATTAAAAAAGTAGCACTGAATGATAATTTTTTTCCCACATTCGGATATAAAATCACTCTCGCTATCATCATTAACTTTATTTATTACCGTCATTCGAATCTGAATGTCCGTTTACCCCTATTAGTACCGGATGCCCGCATCCGGTTTTTTTTTACCTTCCTTTACACAACTTTAATATCCGTGTGCTATCCACGCAATTTATAACGTCTGTTAATCAATCAATCTGCTCTTTTTCTCCCTATTTCATTGTGGATACGGATTTTTCTTAAAGTAGAAATTTTAGGGTGATGCCGATGTACGGAAAAATTATCTGTACACTTCCCGAGCAGCTGTACAAATATCCTGCGTCATTTTTGCGAGAAAGCTTATTTAAGGATTTTTCCTAATAATCAGTCACCTGAAAAACTCGCCGGAACCCCCTATACTGCGTCAGGCTGCCAACAGTAACGATGACGTCACCGCCAGATAAAGGTATTCTTAATGTCGGCATGCGTGAAGGCGCAAAGGCTACACCGCCTCCCCTTTCGGTTGGCGTTCTATAATCCTGGATTGGCGAGGTTTCGCCGGGTTGCATACATATAATGAGCCAGTCTGAGACTACTTCGCTAAATAAGTTTTCGCTGTTTCCCGGCAACATCACACGCTTCTTTTTACTGCTGATAGTCGTTCTGCTGGTGGCGATGGGCGTGCTGGTGCAAAGCGCCGTTAACGCCTGGCTAAAAGATAAAAGCTACCAGATTGTCGATATCACTCATGCGTTACATAAGCGAGTAGAGACCTACCGCTACGCTACCTGGCAAATCTACGACAATATCGCCACCGCACCCGCCGCTTCCGGTGAAGGGCTACAGGAAACGCGCCTGCGCCAGGACGTTTATTATCTCGACAAGCCCCGCAGCAAGACCGAGGCGCTGATTTTTGGCTCCCACGACAGTTCCACCCTGGAAATGACCCAGCGTATCTCCGGCTATCTGGATACGCTTTGGGGTGCGGAAAATAGCCCGTGGTCGATGTATTACCTCAACGGCCAGGACAACAGCATGATCCTGGTCTCCACGCTGCCGCTAAAAGACCTCTCTTCAGGCTTTAAAGATTCCGGCGTGGGCACCATCGTTGACTCGCGCCGCGCGGAGATGCTGCAACAGGCCAATGCCCTGGATGAGCGGGAAAGCTTCTCGCCGCTGCGCAAGCTTAACTGGCAGAACGGCCACTATTTCACCCTGCGCACCACCTTCAACCAGCCGGGCCACCTGGCAACGGTCGTCGCTTTTGATTTGCCTATTAATGACCTTATCCCACCGGCCATGTCGCTGGACAGCCTCCAACTTGAGCCGGACGACCACCAGCTCGCGGCAACAAATGCAGCGGATAAGGACGATCCGGATAGCGTAAGCATCAACTTTAACAGCGCTCGTATCGAAATTACCGCTCCGGTAGCGACCACCCAGCTTCAGCTGGTGTGGCAGGTACCTTTTGGTACGCTGATGATGGATACGCTGCAAAATATTCTGATGCCGCTGCTGCTGAATCTTGCCCTGCTTGGGCTGGCCGTATTCGGCTTTGCCACCTTCCGCCAACAGCCTCAGCGCCAGCCAGAGAGTAATCAGGGCAACGGTGAGCTACAGATCCTGCGCGCGCTGAATGAGGAGATTGTCGCCATTCTTCCGCTGGGTTTGCTGGTTCATGACCTGGATGCCAACCGCACCGTTATTAGCAATAAAATTGCCGACCACCTGCTGCCGCATCTGAATTTGCAGAACATTATTTCGATGGCGGATCAACATCAGGGCGTGATCCAGGCGACGGTGAACAATGAATTGTATGAGATTCGCCAGTTCCGCAGCCAAATAGCTCCTCGCACCCAGATTTTTGTTATCCGCGATCAGGATCGTGAAATTCTGGTGAATAAGAAGCTCAAGCAGGCCCAGCGCCTGTATGAGAAAAACCAGCAGGGACGCGCGGCCTTTATGCAGCACATTGGTGAAGCGCTACAGTTGCCGGCAAAACAGCTCGCCGAGCATGCTGCCAGCATTGCCGACAGCCCCCACCTGCAACTTGCCAACGATGCTCAAACCATCGTGAGGCTGGTGGATGAAATCCAGTTGCTGAATATGCTGGAAGCTGACAGCTGGAAAAGCAGCCCTGGCGAGTTTGCCATTCAGGCGCTTATCGACGAGGTGGCGCTTTCCATGCTGCCTATTATCAAGCGCAAAGGGCTGCAGCTTCTGATAAACAACAACCTGCCTGCCGATGAAAAACGCCACGGTGACAGGGACGTTCTGCGGAAGATCCTTGAACTACTGCTGCACTATTCGGTCACCACCACGCAGATAGGCAAAATCACGCTTGAGATCTGCGAAGAAGAAGCGGGACCGGATCGCCTGCTGTTCCGCGTGCTGGATACCGGCAGCGGAATAGGCGGCGGTGAAGTGGATAACCTGCACTTCCCGTTCCTCAACGAGACCAGCGAAGATCGCTACGGCCAGGCCAACGGGCTGGCGTTCTATCTTTGCGATCGTCTGGCGCGCAAGCTGGGCGGCCACCTGAATATCAAAACGCGCCCGGATATTGGTACGCGCTATAATTTACACATCAGAATGGCCGCTGAACCGCAGCCTGAAGCTCAGGAAGAGAAGCTGCTCGATGACGTGGTAGCGATGCTCGACATCACCTCCAACGAGGTGCGCAGTATCGTAATCCGCATGCTGGAAAACTGGGGGGCCAACTGCATCTCCCCGGATGAAAGATTATCGAGTCAAGAGTTTGATATCTTCCTTACTGATAATCCGTCTAATCTTACTGCTTCGGGCTTGCTTTTAAGCGATGATGAAAACGGGATGCGGAAAATCGCTCCCGGCCAGTTCAGGGTGAACTTTAATATCAGTAACGCCATGCAGGATGCCGTTCTGCAACTGATTGAAAACCAACTGGCGGAGGAAGAAACACCTGACTCGCCTCTGGGCGGCGATGAAAACGCTCAGCTACACGCCAGCGGTTATTACGCGCTGTTTGTCGACACGGTACCGGAAGATGTAAGCAGACTGTATACTGAATCTGCAGCGGGCGACTTTGCCGCGCTGGCCCAGACGGCTCACCGCCTGAAGGGCGTGTTTGCGATGCTTAATTTGGTACCCGGCAAGCAATTATGTGAAACGTTAGAGCATCATATTCGCGAGAGCGATGCTCCCAACATACAAAAATATATCAGCGACATTGATGCTTACGTCAAAAGTCTGCTGTAGCAAGGTAGCCTATTACATGAACAGTATGAACGTAATTATTGCCGACGACCATCCGATTGTTCTGTTCGGCATTCGTAAGTCCCTCGAGCAGATCGAGTGGGTGAATGTTGTTGGTGAATTTGAAGATTCCACAGCACTTATCAATAACTTACCGAAGCTTGAAGCCAACGTCCTTATTACCGATCTCTCGATGCCGGGAGATAAATACGGCGACGGCATCACGCTGATTAAATACATCAAGCGCCACTTCCCGAGCCTGTCGATTATCGTTCTGACCATGAACAACAACCCGGCTATCCTTAGCGCGGTGCTGGACCTGGATATCGAAGGTATCGTGCTGAAACAGGGCGCACCAACCGACCTGCCAAAAGCGCTGGCCGCGTTGCAGAAAGGCAAGAAATTCACCCCTGAGAGCGTTTCACGCCTGCTGGAAAAAATCAGCGCTGGCGGCTACGGGGACAAACGCCTGTCTCCGAAGGAGAGCGAGGTTCTGCGCCTGTTCGCCGAAGGCTTCCTCGTCACCGAGATTGCCCGCAAGCTTAACCGCAGCATTAAAACCATCAGCAGCCAGAAGAAGTCGGCGATGATGAAGCTGGGCGTGGAAAACGATATCGCCCTGCTCAACTATCTCTCTTCCGTGAGCCTGACCCCGGCGGACAAGGAGTAAGCACTCCCCTACCCGGCCCGGAAAGAAAAAGCCCCCGTTTAATCACGGGGGTTTTTTTTATCACTAAGGAAAACTTCACGCATCCCGCGAGCTGCGGACCCGCGCGGCATAAACCGCCAGCGTTTGTTTAATCACATCCAGCGTAACCGGCTTCGACAGGCAGCTGTCCATGCCCGACTCGAGGCAGCGCTGCTTCTCCTCCGCCAGGGCGTTTGCCGTGACGCCAATTACCGGCAGCGTCAGCCCCAGCTGGCGTATACGCTGGGTCAAACGGTAGCCGTCCATGTTCGGCATGTTGACGTCGCTAAGTACGATATCGATATGATTTTTGCTCAGGACATTTAGCGCATCAACGCCGTCGTTCGCCGTTTTACACTGATACCCCAGAGAACCCAGCTGATCTGCCAGCAGACGGCGGTTGATCGGGTGATCGTCCACGACCAGAATCATCATGTCGTCGTTTTGCTCGTCGCTTTCATTTACCGCCGCGAGCGCCGGCAAACTGCCCGGCACCTCAACATCAATACTGTAAATCCGGCCTAACAGCGGCAGCAGCTCGTGCGGAGCGGCAACGCTATGCACCCAGCGACCCGGCTCAAACTCGGCGGGAATACCAATGTGACGACGGCAGAAAACAATCGCCGCCCGCCCGGCCCACGGCGCATCAAGGGTATCATCGGTTATCAGGATATCGTCGCTGCCCGGCGTCTCACCCGCCCAACGCTGGGCCATGAGACCATTGCCGGTCAACAGCGCTTCAAGATAGCTATTCAGATAATCGTTGCGTACCGCCAGCCAGCAGCGCTTGCCCGCCAGCCCTTCAACATTATTTTTCGGCGCAAACTGCGCCTGATAAAGCGGTATACGCACCGTAAACTGGCTGCCCATGCCCGATTCGGTATCCACCGAAATATCGCCGTCCATCATGCTGATAAGCTTTTCACAAATCGCCAGACCCAGTCCGGTGCCCTGGAAGTTACGCTGCACGCCGGTTCCCACCTGGAAGAAGGGATCGAACAGCCGGGTCACCTCTTTGGTCGGAATACCGACGCCGGTATCACGCACGCGGAAGCTCAGATAGTCGCCGTTTACCGAGACGTGCAGAATAATGCAGCCGATGTCGGTGAACTTAATCGCGTTGCTCAGCAGGTTGGAAATAACCTGCTGAAGGCGCATCGGGTCGCCCTGCAATGTCAGCGGCACATCTGAGTCGATAAAGCAGTAAAGTCCGAGCTGTTTACGCACCACTAGCGGTAAATAGTTAGCGGTGATATGGCTCATCACCTCGCGCGGTGAAAACTCGCGCGGCTCGATTTTCAGCTGCTCGGACTCAATTTTAGAGAAGTCGAGAATATCGCTGATAATTTTCAGCAGCAGGCTCGATGAATTGTTCATCGCCGTGACCAGCCTGTCCACGCCCTTCGGTAGCTCTTTGGTTTGCAGCAAATCAAGGTTGCCGATGATGCCGTACAGCGGCGTACGTAACTCGTGGCTGACGGTGGCAAGGAACATCGATTTCGACTGGCTCGCCTGCTCGGAAGCCTGCGCCATCTCCTGCAACGACTCTTCCATCTTCACGCGCGCGCTTACGTCCACCAGCACGCAGATAGCCACGTTTTCATTGCGGTAGCGGGAGTGAACAAAGCTAATTTGCAGATTGGTATGGTTGCTGGTCAGCACGTCCACGAAGTTCACCTGCTGCCCGCAGATAATTTGCGTCAGCCGCTGCCTGTCTTCGTGGGTGAGCATATTGAGGTAGTTATGCGCCAGCTCGTTACTCAGAATATTGGTGCCGTCCTGGGTGCGCAGAATACAAATGCCCACCGGCGCGGAGGCAACAATTTTGCGGTTAAACTGCTCGTGCTCTTCCAGCCGCTGTGCGTCGCTCTCGGCGGGAATAAATATCCGTCGCTCGTACATCCTCGCCAGGGTGAACAGCACAATGCCGACCAATACGTTAAGCAGCAGCGCATTCAGAATAAGCATACGGATACGTTCCAGCACCAGGTCAACCGGCACCGAATAGATAACGCTCAGGGATGAAGGCGGCAGGTTCTTCTTCAATACCAGCGCTTTAAAGCCTGAGGTGTAGCCAAACCATGAACGATCCTGGATCCAGCGATTTTCCGGTTCCACGCGAGATTCCGGGCCGGTCAGAGAAATCAGCGGATGGCCGTTTTCATCAAGAATAGTCACGCCGATAGGCAGCGTTCCGGGAGTAATAAAGTTCTCGATGCGCACCGTCTGCTCAATACCCAGCAGCGCCTGAAGACGCGTGCCCAGGTAAACCGGCGTCAGGGTATAGAAATAGCCAATTCCGGGGCGCGGCCCCTGGCCAATCCAGTAGATGCTGTTGGCGCGCTCATCCTGCGGTGCGGTGCGGTACTTCATGATGCGCTCATGCAGCGTTTTCAGCGCGTTCTCGCGCTCCAGCGGCATATCGCGCAGGCCAAAATCAGCCATGCAAAGATTGTCACCCCCGATCAGAAATACGCGGTTCAGGTCATAAGCGGCGGAGAAGTTGTCGCGCCAGTAGCGCAGGAACCAGGACAGGGATTGTAGCGAGCTACGCCATGTCGCGCTGACCGCCGAGCAGTCCGAGTCAGGAAACAGCGGCATAAACGTTGGCGCATCCGGCTTCGTTTCGCTTTGCTCGAGCGGCGGCAGTACGCCATTCGGGGCGGTGAGACGGTTTTCAGCAATATACTTCAGCTCTTTCACCACATCCGAGGTGCGCTGAATATAGCGCTGGGCCTGGTCAAAGCTGATATTAAATTCCTGACGAATTTCCGACTCTTTATCGTGCAGCGCGTTGACGATGTAAAACACGGAAAACAGCGCAATCAGCAGCCAGAGCAAAAGCGCCAGCGCCCTGAAAAGGTAGCGCGAGATTTTAAGGGTGCTGCGAAAAGAGACGAGATATTTCAAATTTGGCCTGGGCGGTGCGAGAGCGAATAAATTGAGATGCGCTTAAGGTAGCCGCAAAACCTTTGTCCCGCAACGGCAAACAAAAAGGGCCGCCGAAGCGACCCTTTATTGACAGACAATTTCGGATTATTCTTCCGCGTCGTCAGCTACATCATCATCGGCTTCCGCTTCCGGGGCGATTTCATCGTCACCTTCCGCTACGCTACCGTCGATGCTGTCCAGCTCTTCGTCGTCCACCGGCTCGGCCACGCGCTGCAGGCCGACCACGTTCTCATCTTCCGCAGTACGGATGAGGATAACGCCCTGGGTGTTACGCCCAACTACGCTGACTTCCGAAACGCGAGTACGCACCAGCGTACCGGCATCGGTAATCATCATAATCTGGTCGGTATCTTCCACCTGCACCGCGCCGACAACGCTGCCGTTACGCTCGGTGACCTTAATGGAGATAACGCCCTGAGTTGCGCGAGACTTGGTTGGGTATTCCGCAGCCGCGGTACGCTTACCGTAACCATTCTGCGTGACGGTCAGGATTGCCCCTTCGCCGCGTGGAATAATCAGGGAAACAACTTTGTCTTCGCCCGCCAACTTGATGCCGCGAACGCCTGTTGCGGTTCGGCCCATGGTACGAACGGCGTCTTCTTTGAAGCGCACCACTTTACCTGCGGCTGAGAACAGCATGGCTTCGTCGCTACCGTTGGTCAGGTCAACGCCAATCAGTTCATCGCCATCGTTAAGGTTAACGGCGATGATACCGGCAGAACGCGGACGGCTGAAATCGGTCAGCGCGGTTTTCTTCACGGTGCCGCTTGCGGTAGCCATAAAGACGTTAACCCCTTCGGCGTACTCGCGCACCGGCAGAATAGCCGTAATACGTTCATTCGCTTCCAGCGGCAGCAGGTTGACGATTGGACGGCCACGCGCGCCACGGCTCGCTTCCGGCAGCTGATAGACCTTCATCCAGTACAGACGACCACGGCTGGAGAACAGCAGAATGGTGTCGTGGGTGTTGGCCACCAGCAGGCGGTCGATAAAGTCTTCTTCTTTAATACGGGCGGCGGACTTACCTTTGCCCCCGCGGCGCTGAGCTTCATAGTCGGTCAGCGGCTGATACTTCACATAGCCCTGGTGAGACAGGGTGACCACCACGTCTTCCTGGTTGATCAGATCTTCAATGTTAATATCGGCGGTGTTGGCGGTGATTTCGGTGCGACGATTATCGCCGAACTGATCGCGCATCGCTTCCAGCTCTTCGCGAATCACTTCCATCAGGCGCTCGGCGCTGCCAAGAATATGCAGCAGCTCGGCAATTTGCTCCAGCAGCTCTTTATACTCATCGAGCAGTTTTTCGTGCTCAAGGCCGGTCAGTTTCTGCAAACGCAGATCCAGAATCGCCTGAGCCTGCTGCTCGGTGAGGAAGTATTTGCCGTCGCGGATGCCAAATTCAGGCTCCAGCCACTCAGGGCGCGCCGCGTCGTCACCGGCGCGTTCCAGCATCGCGGCAACGTTACCCAGATCCCACGAACGAGCAATCAGGCCAGCTTTCGCCTCTGCGGCGTTTGGCGAGTTGCGAATCAGCTCGATGATCGGGTCGATGTTCGCCAACGCGATAGCCAGACCTTCGAGGATGTGGGCGCGATCGCGGGCTTTACGCAGCTCGAAAATGGTACGACGGGTCACCACTTCGCGGCGGTGACGCACGAAGGCAGAAAGGATATCTTTCAGGTTCATTATCTTCGGCTGGCCATGGTGCAGTGCCACCATGTTGATACCGAAGGAAACCTGCAGCTGAGTCTGCGAATAAAGGTTATTGAGCACCACTTCGCCAACGGCGTCGCGTTTAATCTCAATGACGATGCGCATACCGTCTTTATCAGACTCGTCGCGCAGCGCGCTGATGCCTTCAACGCGTTTGTCTTTCACCAGCTCGGCGATTTTCTCGATCAGGCGTGCTTTGTTAACCTGGTACGGAATTTCGTGAACGATGATGGTTTCGCGGCCGGTTTTGGCGTCGGCTTCGACTTCCGCGCGGGCGCGAATATAAATTTTGCCACGGCCGGTGCGGTAGGCTTCTTCAATCCCACGGCGGCCGTTAATGATGGCGGCGGTCGGGAAGTCTGGCCCAGGGATGTGTTCCATCAGCCCTTCAACGCTGATGTTCTCGTCTTCGATATAAGCGAGGCAGCCGTTGATGACTTCGGTAATGTTGTGCGGCGGAATGTTGGTCGCCATCCCAACTGCGATACCGGATGAACCGTTTACCAGCAGGTTAGGAATTTTGGTCGGCATAACGTCTGGAATTTTTTCGGTGCCGTCGTAGTTATCGACGAAATCAACCGTATCTTTTTCCAGGTCGGCCATCAGTTCGTGGGCGATTTTCGACATACGGATTTCCGTATAACGCATCGCTGCGGCGGAGTCGCCGTCTACCGAACCGAAGTTACCCTGGCCGTCAACCAGCATGTAACGCAGGGAAAATGGCTGTGCCATACGGACGATGGTGTCATAAACCGCGGTGTCACCATGAGGGTGATATTTACCGATTACGTCACCAACAACACGGGCGGATTTTTTATATGCTTTGTTCCAGTCATTGCCCAATACGTTCATCGCGTAAAGTACGCGACGGTGTACCGGCTTAAGTCCATCTCGGACATCTGGCAGTGCGCGGCCGACAATAACCGACATCGCATAATCCAGATAGGAGCTCTTCAGCTCTTCCTCAATGTTGACCGGCGTAATTTCTCTGGCAAGGTCGCTCATGTAACCGCTATCCCTCTAGTGTTTTCCCGGATTCAAAGGTCGCAAATTATAACACATGCGGCACTCTGTGGGGAAACCGGAACGCATTTGTCGACGCTTTATTCGCACCGCCAGCCTGATATACTGCCCGCCTCAACATCTGCAAGGAGTCACCGCTGTAATGAATGCTGAAAACCAACCGGTTATGCAGAACGTCGACCACGATGAAATCGCCAAATTTGAAGCTGTTGCTTCGCGCTGGTGGGATCTTGAAGGCGAATTTAAGCCGCTGCATCGCATCAACCCGCTGCGTTTGGGCTATATCAATCAGCGCTCCGGCGGTCTATTCGGCAAAACCGTGCTGGATGTCGGCTGCGGCGGCGGTATTCTGGCAGAAAGCATGGCGCGTGAAGGGGCCAATGTTACGGGCCTGGATATGGGCTTTGAACCGCTTCAGGTCGCTCGCCTTCATGCGCTGGAAAGCGGAATCAAAGTCGATTATGTCCAGGAGACGGTTGAGCAGCATGCAGACAAACACGCGGGAAAGTACGACGTCGTGACCTGTATGGAAATGCTGGAACATGTGCCAGACCCGCAGTCGGTGGTTCGCGCCTGCGCTCGCCTGGTAAAGCCCGGCGGCCACGTCTTCTTCTCAACCATTAACCGCAACGGCAAAGCCTGGCTGATGGCGGTTGTCGGGGCGGAATACGTGATGCGCATGGTGCCAAAAGGCACCCACGACGTGAAGAAGTTCATCAAACCGGCCGAGCTATTAGGCTGGGTCGATCAGACTCCGCTGCGCGAGCGCCATATTACCGGGCTACATTTCAATCCGCTGACCAACAAATTCAAGCTGGGTCCAGGGGTAGATGTTAATTATATGCTGCATACTGAAGCATAAATCGGCATATCGTATAAGCATTGATTATCGATAATTGCGCGCGACCGGTTGCGCAATTATCGATAGAGTTTAAGAAATCAGCACCCGATCAAAATTTTCATTTTTTTTGCATCCCATTGACAATTCCCTCAGGCCTTACGTGACGTGGACTTAGGAAAAAAGCCCCCCGCTGAACATCATTTTATTGCCGAAATCAATACTTGTACTGAACGGATTCCTTACTAGAATACTCACCATCTAGTGACCATTTTGTCACCCACCCCCTATATGTAGTATTTATCCACAGAGTTAGTCACAGGCTGACGGGTGTGCATAAATCAGGGGAAAACTCATCTCACGGACAGGTAAAACTCACATGAATCAGAGTCTGCTGGTTACCAAGCGCGATGGCAGCAAAGAGCGCATCAATCTGGACAAAATCCATCGAGTGCTCGACTGGGCCGCTGAGGGGCTGAACAACGTTTCCGTTTCTCAGGTAGAGCTGCGTTCCCACATCCAGTTTTATGACGGCATCAAAACCTCTGACATTCATGAAACCATTATTAAGGCCGCTGCCGACCTGATTTCCCGCGACGCGCCGGACTATCAGTATCTCGCCGCACGTCTGGCGATTTTCCACCTGCGTAAAAAAGCCTACGGCCAGTTCGAGCCGCCGAAGCTTTACGATCAGGTGGTTAAAATGGTTGAGCTGGGCAAATACGATCAACATCTGCTGGAAGACTACACGGAAGAAGAGTTCAAGCAGATGGACGATTTCATCGATCACTGGCGTGATATGAACTTCTCCTACGCGGCCGTTAAGCAGCTGGAAGGCAAATATCTGGTGCAGAACCGCGTCTCCGGCGAAATCTACGAGAGCGCGCAGTTCCTTTACATCCTGGTAGCCGCCTGCCTGTTCTCCGGCTACCCGCGTGAAACCCGCCTCAGCTACGTCAAGCGTTTCTATGATGCGGTTTCCACTTTCAAAATTTCCCTGCCTACGCCGATCATGTCCGGCGTGCGCACCCCGACTCGCCAGTTCAGCTCCTGCGTACTGATCGAGTGCGGCGACAGCCTGGACTCCATTAACGCGACGTCCAGCGCTATTGTGAAATACGTTTCCCAGCGTGCAGGCATCGGTATTAACGCCGGCCGCATCCGTGCTCTGGGTAGCCCTATCCGCGGCGGTGAAGCGTTCCACACCGGCTGTATCCCGTTCTACAAGCACTTCCAGACCGCGGTTAAGTCCTGCTCTCAGGGCGGCGTGCGCGGCGGGGCTGCGACTCTGTTCTACCCAATGTGGCACCTGGAAGTCGAAAGCCTGCTGGTACTGAAAAACAACCGCGGCGTTGAAGGCAACCGCGTGCGTCATATGGACTATGGCGTGCAGATTAACAAACTGATGTATACCCGCCTGCTTAAGGGCGAGGACATCACTCTGTTCAGCCCGTCCGACGTCCCGGGGCTGTACGACGCGTTCTTCGCCGACCAGGAGAAGTTCGAGAGCCTGTACACTAAATATGAGAAAGACGACAGCATCCGCAAACAGCGCGTGAAGGCGGTCGAGCTGTTCTCCCTGATGATGCAGGAACGCGCCTCTACCGGCCGTATCTACATCCAGAACGTTGACCACTGTAACACCCACAGCCCGTTCGACCCGGCAATTGCTCCGGTTCGCCAGTCCAACCTGTGCCTGGAAATCGCCCTGCCGACCAAGCCGCTGGACGATGTGAACGACGAAAACGGCGAAATTGCGCTCTGCACCCTCTCCGCATTCAACCTGGGCGTTATCAACAGCCTGGACGATCTGGAAGAGATGGCCGTGCTGGCGGTTCGCGCTCTGGACGCCCTGCTCGACTACCAGGATTACCCAATTCTGGCGGCTAAACGCGGCGCAATGGGCCGCCGTACGCTGGGTATTGGCGTGATCAACTTCGCCTATTACCTGGCAAAACATGGCGTACGTTATTCCGACGGCAGCGCCAATAACCTGACGCACAAGACCTTCGAAGCCATTCAGTATTATCTGCTGAAAGCCTCTAACGAGCTGGCAAAAGAGCAAGGTGCCTGCCCGTGGTTCAACGAAACCACCTACGCCAAAGGCATCCTGCCGATCGACACCTACAAGAAAGATTTGGATGCGATCAGCAACGAGCCGCTGCACCTGGACTGGGAAGCGCTGCGTGAGTCCATCAAAACTCACGGCCTGCGTAACTCCACGCTCTCTGCACTGATGCCGTCTGAGACCTCTTCGCAGATCTCTAACGCCACCAACGGCATCGAGCCACCGCGCGGCCATATCAGCATTAAAGCCTCGAAAGACGGTATCCTGCGCCAGGTGGTGCCTGATTACGAGCGTCTGAAAGATAATTACGAGCTGCTGTGGGAGATGCCGAATAACGACGGTTACCTTCAGCTGGTTGGCCTGATGCAGAAGTTTATCGACCAGTCGATCTCCGCCAACACCAACTATGACCCGACGCGCTTCCCGTCTGGTAAAGTACCGATGCAGCAGCTGCTGAAGGACTTGCTCACCGCCTATAAATTTGGCGTGAAGACCCTTTACTATCAAAACACCCGCGACGGGGCCGAAGATACCCAGGATGACCTGGCACCTTCTATCCAGGACGATGGCTGCGAAAGCGGCGCTTGCAAAATCTAACGCTTAATCCCCTCGCAAGAGGGGATTTTTTCGACGCATCATAGGATTTGACCTCATGGCCTATACCACTTTTTCACAGACAAAAAACGATCAGCTCGCCGAACCGATGTTCTTTGGCCAGTCGGTTAACGTCGCGCGCTACGATCAGCAAAAATATGACATCTTTGAAAAACTGATTGAGAAGCAGCTCTCCTTCTTCTGGCGCCCGGAAGAAGTGGACGTCTCCCGCGACCGCATCGACTTCCAGGCGCTGCCGGAGCACGAGAAGCACATCTTTATCAGCAACCTGAAGTATCAGACGCTGCTGGACTCCATCCAGGGCCGCAGCCCGAACGTGGCGCTGCTGCCGCTGATCTCTATTCCTGAACTGGAAACCTGGGTGGAAACCTGGGCGTTTAGCGAGACCATTCACTCCCGCTCTTACACCCACATCATCCGTAACATCGTTAACGATCCGGCGATTGTGTTTGACGATATCGTCACCAATCAGGAGATCCTCAAGCGTGCCAAAGATATCTCCGGCTACTATGACGATCTGATCGAGATGACCAGCTACTGGCATCTGCTGGGCGAAGGCACCCATACCGTGAACGGTAAAACCGTCACCGTTAACCTGCGCGCCCTGAAAAAACAGCTCTATATCTGCCTGATGAGCGTTAACGCCCTGGAAGCCATTCGCTTCTATGTCAGCTTTGCCTGCTCCTTCGCTTTTGCAGAGCGCGAGCTGATGGAAGGCAATGCCAAAATCATCAAGCTTATCGCCCGCGACGAAGCCCTGCACCTGACCGGCACTCAGCACATGCTGAACTTGATGCGCAGCGGCGAAGACGACCCGGAAATGGCCGAGATCGCCATCGAATGCCGCCAGCAGTGTTATGACCTGTTCGTGCTGGCCGCCCAGCAGGAAAAAGAGTGGGCGGACTACCTGTTCCGCGACGGCTCGATGATTGGCCTGAACAAAGACATTCTCTGCCAGTATGTTGAGTACATTACCAACATCCGCATGCAGGCCGTTGGCCTTGATTTGCCGTTCCAGACCCGCTCAAACCCAATTCCATGGATCAACGCCTGGCTGGTTTCCGACAACGTGCAGGTTGCGCCGCAGGAAGTTGAGGTCAGTTCCTATCTGGTTGGTCAGATAGATTCCGAGGTCAATACCGACGATCTGAGCGACTTCCAGCTGTAAGTTATGGGCCGTATTACGCTAAGCATTACCGGCGCACATCTCATTAGCGAAGAGGAACACCCTTCGCTACTGGCCGCGCTGGAGTCACACAAAGTCTGCGTTGAGTATCAGTGCCGGGAAGGTTATTGCGGCTCATGCCGGACTAAGCTGCTGGCAGGTGAAGTGCAATGGCTGACCGAGCCGCTGGCCTTTATTCAGCCCGGCGAGATCCTCCCCTGCTGCTGCAAAGCGCGGGGAGATATCGAACTCGAGATGTGAAGATATGAAAAAGGCCGCTAAGCGGCCTTTTTATTTACTACTGCTGTTTTTTAAGGAACTGCACGCCCTTGTCGGGGAAGTCGGTAAATAAGCCGTCCACGCCCGCTTTGTTATAAAGCACGTCATACAGCTGATTTACGTCGCTCACGTAATCCGGCAGCGCATCCGCCCTTACCGTATAAGGATGTACCGTCAGCTTGCTGGCGTGCGCCTCGGTAACCATATCGGTCAGCCTGACGTGGCCTTTCTTCGAGTCCTTTTCCACCAGCATGTGATAGTCGGGGCCGATGCCGTCGGCATACTGCGCAATCTGCTTCATGGCGCCCGGCTTGAACATCCAGTCATAGCTGTAGTTGGCCCACTTCCCGTCCGCCTGCTTCTCCTGGGTTTCATTCCAGTCGGTATAGGCAATCAGCTGTACCAGCTTCAGGTCCATGCCCATCTTCGGCTCAAGCTGGTTCTTAATGCGCTTCAGCTCGGCGGCGTCAAAGCATTGCAGGTAAACCTTGTCCTGCTTGCCGGTGTAGCCGTACTGCTTGAGCACCTCCAGCGTTTTAGCCGCGATGTCCTTGCCTTCCTGATGATGGAACCACGGAGCCTTAATCTCGGGGTAAATGCCAATATTGTGCCCGGTGGAGTGGTTCAGCCCCTGGATAAACTCAATCTCTTCCTCAAAGGTATGCACGCGGAAGTCGGACTTGCCCATCGGGAAGCGGCCAGGGTAAGTCTGCACCTGCTTGCCGTTAACGATATCGAAGCCTTCGGTAAATTTCAGCGACTTGATTTCGGCAAGCGTAAAGTCGATGGCGTAGTAACGCCCGTCTTTACGCGCTCTGTCAGGGAAGCGCTGGGCCACGTCGGTGACCCTGTCCAGATAGTGGTCATGCAGCACCACCAGCCGGTCATCTTTGGTCATTACCAGATCTTGCTCAAGGTAGTCCGCCCCCTGAGCGTAGGCCATGGCCTTAGCCGGTAAAGTATGCTCCGGCAGGTAGCCGCTGGCTCCCCGGTGGGCAATAACGATTTTGTCCGCCGTCTGGGCAAATGCGGCGCTGGTTGCCACCAGCACTACGCCCGCCAGCAGGGATTTTGCAATCAGTTTCATTTCGCTCTCCTTAGCCGTTCTTCAGCAGTTTTTCATCATGCTGTTTACGTTCGCCAATCATCACCACAATCAGCAACAACACCGCCAGCACGCTACCGCCAATCATGACGATGAACCCGCCGTCCCAGCCGAAGAAGTCAACGGTATAACCCACAATGGCGCTGGCCGCTACCGACCCGCCAAGATAGCCGAACAGGCCGGTAAAGCCCGCCGCCGTACCGGCGGCCTTTTTAGGTGCCAGCTCAAGCGCATGCAGGCCGATAAGCATCACCGGGCCATAAATCAGGAAGCCGATGATTATCATACAGGCCATATCCACGCCCGGATTACCCGCAGGATTGAGCCAGTAAACCACGGTGGCGATGGTCACCAGAATCATGAAGAACACGCCGGTTGCGCCGCGGTTGCCCTTAAAGACTTTGTCCGACATCCAGCCGCACAGCAGCGTGCCCGGAATGCCCGCATATTCGTACAGGAAATAGGCCCAGGAGGATTTATCCAGCGCAAAATGCTTCACTTCTTTCAGGTAGGTCGGTGACCAGTCCAGAATGCCGTAACGCAGCAGATAGACAAACACGTTGGCAATAGCGATGTACCACAGCAGGCGGTTCGGGAACACGTACTGCATGAAGATCTGCTTCGCGGTTAACTCTTCTTCCGCTTTATCGTTGTAATCCGTTGGGTAGTCGTTTTTGTACTCTTCAATCGGCGGCAGGCCGCAGGATTGCGGAGTATCACGCATCAAGCCAAACGCAACAATGGCCACAAAAATGGCGGCAAAAGCAGGCATATAAAGCGCCGCATGCCAGTCGTTAAACCACGCCATGCCCAGCATAAACAGCAGCGGAGGAATACCGCCGCCGACGTTATGGGCGCAGTTCCAGACCGAAACAATCCCGCCGCGCTCCTTCTGCGACCACCAGTGAACCATGGTACGCCCGCACGGCGGCCAGCCCATTCCCTGGAACCATCCGCACAGGAACAGCAGCACGAACATGCCCGCGATGCTTGACGTTGCCCACGGCACAAAGCCCATAAACAGCATCACCGCCGCAGCGAGTATTAAACCGGCAGGCAGGAAAACGCGCGGGTTCGAGCGGTCAGAGACCGACCCCATGATGAATTTCGAAAACCCGTAGGCGATGGAAATCCCGGATAGAGCAAAACCGAGGTCGCCGCGCGAGAAGCCCTGATCAATTAAATAAGGCATCGCCAGCGTGAAGTTTTTTCTTACCAGATAGTAAGCGGCGTAACCGAAGAAGATGCCCATGAAGATCTGCCAGCGCAGGCGGCGATAGTGCGGGTCTATCTGCTCCTCTGGCATACGCGCTTTATGCGCTGCGGGTTTGAAGATACTTAACATACGTGCCTCCGTGGCCTGGATTTGCAGCGGGAGCAAACGGCTCCTGCCAAATGTTCTTTTGCGAGCGCATCTTAGTTATCAATGCGCGTATTTACTGTGAAACATCGCACACAATGTTACATTTTTATTACAAAGAGGCGAAAGCGTGCATTGAACGACGCTTTATTTTCGTTTTTTGCTCGAATTTGCTCGCAATCAAACATTTCGTTCTTTATTTATGGCTGAATACCTGTAAATAAAGCAGGGATAAAGGGAGCGCCAGGTGAGCAGAGAAACGGACGTAATTATCATTGGCGGAGGGGCTACCGGAGCCGGAATAGCGCGCGACTGCGCCCGCCGCGGGCTTAGCGTGCTGCTGCTGGAACGCCACGACATTGCCACCGGCGCTACCGGGCGCAACCACGGCCTGCTGCACAGCGGCGCGCGCTATGCGGTGACCGACGGCGAGTCCGCTAAAGAGTGCATTGAGGAAAACCGCATCCTGCGCCGTATCGCCCGCCACTGCATTGAGCCCACCGACGGCCTGTTTATCACCCTTCCGGAAGATGATTTAGCTTTTCAGGGCGGGTTTATCGCCGCCTGCCGCCGGGCGGGAATCAATGCCGAAGCGCTGGAGGTAAAAGAGGCTCTGCGCCTCGAGCCGTCGGCTAATCCAGCGCTTATCGGCGCGGTACGCGTCCCGGACGGAACGGTCGATCCCTTCAGGCTCACCGCTGCCAACATGCTGGATGCCAGAGAGCATGGCGCAGAAGTGCTCACCGGCTGCGAAGTTACCGGCCTGATTCGCGAAGGGGCCAGAGTTTGCGGCGTCAAAGTCTTCAACCATTTGACCCGCCAGCCCGATGAATTGCGCGCCGCCATGGTGGTCAACGCCGCCGGGATTTGGGGGCAGCATATCGCCGAATATGCCGATCTGAAGGTGAAAATGTTCCCGGCCAGGGGCGCGCTGCTGATCCTCGGGCATCGCATTAACAATATGGTCATCAACCGCTGCCGCAAGCCTGCGGATGCCGACATTCTGGTGCCGGGCGACACCATCTCGCTTATCGGCACCACCTCCACCCATATTGATTACGACCAAATCGACAATATGCGCGTGACCGCCGACGAAGTGGATATTCTGCTGCGCGAAGGAGAAAAACTGGCGCCGATCCTTGGGCAAACCCGCATTTTACGCGCCTATGCCGGCGTGCGTCCTCTCGTTGCCAGCGATGACGACCCAACGGGGCGCAGCGTCAGCCGCGGAATAGTGCTGCTCGACCACGCCGCACGCGACGGCATGGACGGGTTTATAACCATTACCGGCGGCAAACTGATGACCTATCGCCTGATGGCAGAGTGGGCTACCGACCTGGTTTGCCGTCGTCTTGGCAATACCGCACCCTGCACTACCGCCACGACTCCTCTTCCCGGCTCCGAGCAGACCTCGGAGCAAACGCTGGGCAAAGTCATTTCTCTTCCCCCAACTATTCGCGGCTCGGCGGTCTGGCGCCACGGCGACCGCGCAACCCGCATGCTGAATAACAGCCGGTTGAGCAACAGCCTGGTGTGCGAATGCGAGGCCGTCACCACTGGCGAGGTGCGCTACGCAATCGACGCTCTGGGGGTAAAAAGCCTGGGCGACCTGCGGCGCAGAACCCGCGTGGGCATGGGCACCTGTCAGGGTGAGCTGTGCGCCTGCCGTGCGGCCGGGCTTTTGCAGCGCTTTCAGCAGACCACGCCAGCCCAGTCGCTGGAACAGCTTTCCCATTTTCTTAACGAGCGCTGGAAAGGCGTGCGCCCCATAGCCTGGGGCAACGCCCTGCGAGAAAGCGAATTTACCGCCTGGGTTTACCAGGGGCTTTGCGGCCTGGATAGCGGAGAACAAGGATGAAATTCGACACCATTATTATCGGCAGCGGGCTGGCGGGGCTGACCGCCGGAATACGGCTGGCAGAGAGCGGCCAGCGCTGCGCCATGATCAGCCGCGGGCAAAGCGCCCTGCATTTCTCCTCCGGCTCGCTGGACCTGCTCTCCACCCTGCCTGAAGGCGGCCAGGTTGCTGGCCTGGAGACGGCGTTAGATAGCCTTGCGCAGCAGGCTCCGCATCATCCTTATAGCCTGATGGGCAAAAAAACCGTGCTGGAACTTGCCGCAGAAAGCGAGCGACTGCTGGCCAGAGCCGGGGTCGAGCTTGAAGGTAGCTACCGGCAAAACCACCGGCGAATAACGCCGCTCGGCAAGCAGAGAGCCAGCTGGTTAAGCCCTCCTGAAGTCCCGCAGGCTCCGCTGCCGTGGCAAAAAGTGACGGTGATTAATATCGCGGGCTTTCTGGATTTTCAGGCCGAGCTGGTTGCCGGTTCGCTGTCGGACTCGGGCTGCGCGGCGCACGTTGCCGAACTCACCCTGCCCGCGCTGGACGTCCTGCGTAATAACCCCAGCGAGTTCCGGGCGGTCAACATCGCTCGCCTGCTCGACCAGCCTCAGAACCGCCAGGCGCTGACGGAAGAGCTTAAAATGCTGCTGGGCAGCGGGGAAGTGATGATCCTGCCCGCCTGCATCGGGCTGGAAGGCGATACCGTCTCTTCCCTGCAAAAAGCCCTCGGCATCCCGATTAAACTGCTGCCAACGCTGCCGCCTTCGGTTCTCGGCATGCGTCTTCATGAGGCCCTGCGCCGCCGCTTTCAGTCGCTTGGCGGGCTGCTGATGCCGGGCGATGCCGTCACCGGCGCACGGCTCGAGCAGGGCTATATTCGCGCCCTGTTCACCAAAAACCATAGCGAAGTGCCGCTGCGTACCGGCAACGTTATTCTCGCCAGCGGCAGCTTCTTTAGCGGCGGGCTACAGGCGGACAGAGAGCGTATCTTTGAGTCAATTTTCGGCCTGGATATCGACTCCCCGATGGCTCGAGCCGAATGGAGCAACGAAGACTTCTTTTCGCCGCAGCCCTGGCTGCAATTTGGGCTAAAAGTCGATGAGCACTTTCACCCCTTCCACCAGGCCACACGGATGGAAAATTTGTACGCAATTGGTGCCGTACTCGGCGGCTTTGACCCCATCGCACAGGGATGTGGCGCAGGCGTTTCGCTGCTAACCGCCCTGAGTGCCGCCCGGCAAATTCTCGCTACCGCGGAGGAAAGCCATGAACCTGCTTGATGAAACCAGCTTTGAAAGCTGTATTAAGTGTACGGTCTGCACTACCGCCTGCCCGGTTAGCCGGGTTCGCCCGGAATATCCAGGGCCAAAACAGGCCGGGCCGGATGGCGAGCGGCTGCGTCTCAAAGATCCTTCTCTGTACGACGACGCGCTGAAATACTGCACCAACTGCAAACGCTGCGAAGTCGCCTGCCCTTCTGAAGTTAAAATCGGCGATATTATTCAGCGCGCGCGCGCCAAATATGGCGAACACAAACCTTCCCTGCGTGACGCCATTCTCAGCCATACCGATTTAATGGGCACGCTCTCCACGCCTTTCGCCCCGCTGGTTAACGCCACAACCGGCCTGAAGCCGGTGCGCAAGCTGCTGGATAAGGCTCTAAAAATTGATTCGCATCGGGAACTGCCTAAATACTCTTTCGGCACATTCCGCCAGTGGTATCGCGGCCAGGCGGCCCATCAGGCCAGCTTCGGGCAGCAGGTTGCCTTCTTCCACGGCTGCTTTGTTAACTACAACCACCCGCAGCTTGGCAAGGATTTAGTGTGCGTCTTCAACGCGATGGGCATCGGCGTACAGTTATTGAAAAAGGAAAAATGCTGCGGCGTACCGCTTATTGCCAATGGTTTTATTGATAAAGCGAAGAAACAGGCGACGGTAAATGCGGCTTCGCTCCGCGAGGCGGTGGAACAGCGTGGTTTACCGGTCGTTGCCACGTCATCAACCTGTACTTTCACGCTGCGCGATGAGTATCCGCACTTACTGGGCGTGGATACCGGCCCAATCCGCAATCAAATCGAACTGGCAACGCGTTATATCTGGAAATTACTGGAGGAGAATAGCAGCAGGCTAATGCTAAAAAGCACGCCGCTGCGTATCGCTTATCACACGCCCTGCCATATGGAAAAAATGGGCTGGACCCTTTATTCACTAGAGCTGCTGCGCCGTATTCCCGGCGTGGAACTGGTGATTCTTGACTCGCAATGCTGCGGTATTGCCGGGACTTATGGTTTTAAAAAAGAGAACTACCCGGCGTCCCAGCTCATCGGCGCGCCGCTGTTTCAGCAAATAGAAGAGAGCGGCGTGGACCTGGTGGTAACCGACTGTGAAACCTGTAAATGGCAAATAGAGATGTCCACCAGTAAACGCTGCGAGCACCCGATAACCCTGCTGGCCCGGGCGCTCGCCTGACGCTTAGCGGCTAACGGACTCCACTACGTTAATCCAGCCATGATCGCTCTCAAGCGGCTGGCCGTTAAGCCAGCGGCGCAGTATGTTGAGGGCCATCATGGCGCAAACTTCCTGCCGGGTGGATAAAGCATGGCGGCTGACGCCAAACTTCACCCCAAGCCCGTATGCGCCGTGCGGCGTTGCGAGGGCAAAATTAATCTGCTGTGCCTCGGCTCCGGCGACGACCAGAGCGATATCAGCCTGTTTATGCAGGCGTTGCGCAATGCTGTACTCCAGCGCCGCATTAAGCGTATCTGCCTGAGCAGGCAGCACTTCGCTGGCCTGCAAAGCGGCCTGCTCGCGGGAAAGCTGCAGCGCCAGTAAGCCACCGGTAAACTGCTCGCTCAGGGTAATCGTCAGATTTTTTTCAGCAAGCCGACGGGAAATTTGCGCCGCCAGCCCTTCGGTGCCTTCAAAAATCAGGCTTTCACCGGCAACGCGCCTCACCTCCGGCCACACCGCTTCCATTGCCGCACGCTGGCCGGCGGGGCCGGTGAGCTTGAGTTCAATAATCGGCATTGACGAGCGGTAGCCCATCACCACGCCTTCGGGCAGAACCAGCGGATCAAGGCTCTGCGCCAGTTCGCTTTCAGAACGCCCGAAAGTAGTCAGGCGCAGGCAAACCGGCGGCTCCGGCAGCGTAAAGCGCTCACGCAGGCTCGGCATTATCTGCTGTTCAACCATAGCTTTAAATTCGGACGGCACGCCGGGGGTGAAATACATCACGCAGCGGTTCAGTTTTAGGGCAAAACCGCAGGCGGTGCCGACAGGATTATCGATCATCTCGCTTCCGGCCGGGATCTGCGCCTGTTTGCGGTTGCTCGGGGCCATCACCCGCCCGCGCTCGGCGAAGAATTGTTCCATATGGGCCAGCCATTCCTCATGTTCAACCAGCGCCACGCCCGCGGCAGTTGCCGCCGCCAGCGCGCTTAAATCATCGCTGGTGGGCCCGAGGCCGCCGTTAACAATCAGAATATCGGCTTCAAAACTGCGCTCTTTCAGCACCGAAACCAGGTCAGCAAGACTGTCACCCACCGTGTTGCGGCGCGACATCGGTAAGCCCTGATTAAAGAAATAATCGGCAAGCCAGGCTGCGTTGGTGTCAATAATTTGCCCGTACAGCACTTCGTCGCCGGTTGACAGCATTTCTACTTTTAACATCTTCTACTCCGCGGCAGGGAAACGCCCCACTATAGCGCAGACTGCGGGGGCCGACAGGCACAAAAAACGCGGCTAAAAGCCGCGTTGGGGGAATTAGAAGCTGGCGCTCACGCCGACATACGGGCCGTCGGCAACCGTATCGGTACGATCGCCGTCTTTGCCGCCAAGGCTGATGTAGCGGTAACCCGCCTGCACAGAAAACGGACGCATAAAGTTCCAGCTTGCGCCCGCGCTGGCTTCTTTATAATCCTTCACGCCGCTGGAGAGCGAGTCCGGGGAGTAGTAGTAATCGCCAAATACCGCGATATCGGGAGTAATTGGCCATCTCAGGCCACCGCCGGCCGCAAGGGCATAGCCTTCTTCACGTTTTTTCGGGTTCAGGTAAACGCCTCTGCCGCCCACGGTCGCCATCATCGGCCCCAGCGGGATGTTGAAACCAAGGCCAAGCCCGACGGCGTCGCCGTTATCGTCGTTGTGCGCATAGTTGCCGGTTACCGCAATGCCACTGCTTTCGGTGCCGAAACCCACGCCAATATTAGTGTATTCCTTGCCGACTTCGGCGCTGACGCCAATCGCGCTTGCACCAGCAGAGACCAGCAACAGACCCGCGCCGCCGGCTAAAAGTAATTTGTTCATTCCTTGGTTCCTGAAAATAGAGAAAGGGTAGCCCCTGAAAAACGCCAAATTGTAGCGCGACGCATTATCTATTCAACACGCCGGAAAATGCCAATAATTCCTTGATTGTAAGGAAATGAAAAGAACGGCTATCCCGTTACAAGATCAATGAACACCTGGCCCCGGTAGTGACAAAGTGTTTTAGCAATTTTAAAAGACGTATTTTAAAAGTGGTCTATATTTAAAGCTTTTTGTAACGACCGTATCCGGTCCCAAGGAGGCATTGATGAGCAAGAAAGGATTAACTACCGCCGCTGGCGCACCCGTTGCTGATAACAACAACGTTGCTACCGCAGGCCCGCGTGGCCCGATGCTGCTTCAGGATGTTTGGTTCCTTGAAAAACTGGCCCACTTTGATCGCGAAGTGATCCCAGAGCGCCGCATGCACGCCAAAGGATCCGGCGCCTTCGGCCATTTCACCGTGACCCACGACATCACCCGCTACACCCGGGCAAAGCTGTTCTCGGAAATTGGTAAAAAGACCGAGCTGTTCCTGCGTTTCTCGACCGTGGCCGGTGAGCGCGGTGCGGCAGACGCCGAGCGTGATATTCGTGGTTTTTCCATGAAGTTTTATACCGAAGAAGGCAACTGGGATCTGGTCGGCAACAATACGCCGGTGTTCTACCTGCGCGATCCTCTGAAATTCCCTGACCTGAACCATATTGTGAAGCGCGACCCGCGCACTAACCTGCGTAACCCGACTTATAAATGGGACTTCTTCTCGCATCTGCCGGAAGCGCTGCATCAGTTGACCATAGACTTCAGCGACCGCGGCCTGCCGCGCTCCTACCGCCATATCCACGGCTTTGGCAGCCATACCTTCAGCTTTATCAACAAAGACAACCAGCGCTTCTGGGTGAAATTCCATCTCAAATCCCAGCAGGGTATTGAAAACCTGATGGACGATGAAGCGGGAAAAATCATCGCGGAAGACAGGGAAAGCTCGCAGCGCGATCTCTATGAATCCATTGAGGCCGGTGACTTCCCACGCTGGACTCTATTCATTCAGATTATGCCGGAAGCCGAAGCGTCAAAAACGCCTTACAACCCGTTTGACCTGACCAAAGTCTGGCCGCACGGCGATTACCCTTTAATCGAGGTTGGCGTGCTGGAACTTAACCGCAACCCGGAAAACTACTTCTCCGACGTCGAGCAGGCAGCCATGTCGCCGGCCAACATCGTACCGGGCATTGGTTTCTCTCCTGACCGCATGTTGCAGGGCCGCCTGTTTTCCTACGGCGATGCTCACCGCTACCGCCTGGGCGTTAACCATCACCAGATCCCGGTTAACGCGCCGAAATGCCCGTTCCATAACTATCATCGCGACGGCGCGATGCGGGTGGACGGCAACAGCGGCAACGGCGCGACCTACGAGCCAAACAGCTTCAACGTTTTCCAGGAACAGCCGGATTTCAGCGAGCCGCCGCTCAGCCTTGAAGGCGCGGCAGACCACTGGAATCACCGCGAAGACACCGACTACTTCAGCCAACCGCGCGCGCTGTACAACCTGCTGAGCGAGGAAGAGCATCAGCGTATGTTCGCGCGTATTGCCGGTGAGATGAAGGACGTGCCGGAGAGTATTCAGACACGCCAGATTGCGCTGTTCAACCAGGTTCACCCTGAGTACGGTGCTGGCGTAGCGAATGCGCTGAAGGCATTGAAAACGGGTAAATAACCGGCCGCAGGGGTTACTCCCCTGCAACCCATTCTATCAATTTGCGGCGGGAGATTTTTATCCCGCCCTGTTTCAGCTCCTGCGGCAGCGCAAGCCAGCGCACCGGCAGTTGAAAACGCGGCAGCTTACCGTCAAGCCATGCGGCAATATCATCGAAGGTTCCTTCTCCGGCCAGCTCAACCACCGCTACCGGCCTTTGGCCAAATTCGACATCATCAACCGGCACCACAAATACCTGCTGAACGGCGGCGTGACCGGCAATAACCCGCTCAACTTCTTCCGGCTGAATGCCTTCCCCGCCGCTGAAAAACAGGTTGTCGAGACGCCCCACAATGGCGAGCCGCCCATCAAGCAAGACGCCCCGATCGCGGGTGGCGAACCAGCCCTTATCGTTGACCAGCGGAACAAGCTCGCCGCTGCGCCAGTAGCCGCTCGCCAGACTTTCTGCCCGCAGCCACACTTCCTCATCAACAATCTTTACTTCCCGCCCCGGCAAGGGTTCGCCGACATCCGGCTGGCCGTCGGCACGTTTAGCGCAAACCGTGGAGGCCAGCTCGGTTAAACCGTAGCCGCACCAGCAGCGAATACCGCGAGACTCCGCCTGCTGTGTTAACTCAACAGGAATAGCGGCTCCGCCCAACAACACCTCCCGCAAGTCCAGCGTGCCGGGCTGCTCCAGTAGACGCCATAGCTGGGTCGGCACCAGTGAGGCATGGGTACAGCTTCGCAAGGCTTCCGCCAGAGGATGCGAAGGCCGCACCACCAGCTCTCCTCCGGCATACAGCCAGCGCCAGAATATGCCCTGCCCGGAGACGTGAAACATTGGCAGAGAAAGCAGCCAGCTGTCCCCGGCGCGATAATCCATCACCGCCAGCACGCCTGCGGCGCTGGCAAGATGAGCAGAGGCAGTATGAACAGCCGCTTTGGGTAAGCCGGTCGAGCCTGAGGTGAGCGTCATCGAAGCAAGCCGGGAAGGCTGCCACTCGTCGCCCCATGGCTGCCACTCGTCGCCCCATGGCTGGGACTCGGCCAGCTTTAGCTCGGGCAGGCCCGGAACCGGCGGCTGGCCACTGTTTAAAGCTAAGCCGTAACTCAGCGTCAAACTCGGCAGTAATTGCCCGAGCAGCGCGTCGGGAAGCTGGGGATTAAGCGGCAGAATTCTGGCTCCGCATTGCAGCAAAGCCAGCCAGGCTAGCAGCGCCTGAGAACTATTTTTAGCCCTCAGCGCCACGCCATCTCCGGCCTTTAAGCCCTGCTGATGGAATCCACCGGCCAGGGCATCAACGCGGCTGCACAACGCCTGCCAGTTCAACGCCTGGTCTTCAAGGCGCAGTGCGATTTGCTCTCCCTTCTCCTGCGCCCAGTGCTGCCAGGGCCAGATGCCAAACTTCATCGTATGCGCTCGAGTTGTTCTGCGTTCAGGCAAGGAAGCGGGCTGCCCGGCCAGCGGCGCTCAAGTTGGGCCTGCATCAGCGACAGAGTATCAAGCCCTGGAATAGCGTCCGGCGTGAGCCAGGCGGCAATACGTGCAAGCTGGGTCAGACCCAGGCTCGACTCAATGGAAGAACTGATCACCACCTTCTGCCCAAGCCGATGCGCTTCGGCCACCTGCCGGCGAACCCTCTCCAGGCTGCCGGTCAGCGTCGGCTTGATGACTACGGCCACCACGCCAGGCTCAGCGGCGAAAATAAAATCGTCCTCGCGCAGGCTCTCGTCCCAGGCGATAGCAATCCCCGTTTCCCGGCTAAATTCCCGTGACTGATCGCGCGTTTTGCACGGCTCTTCGATAAATTCGATGCGCGAGCGATGAGCCGGGTTAACGTATTTGGCAAACTGCTGCGCTTTCAGCGGCGTCCAGCTGCGGTTGGCGTCAAGGCGCAGCTGAAGGTCTGGAACGGCCTCCAGCAGCAGGTTAACCACCATGCCGTCTCGTACCGCTTCGTACAGCCCAACCTTCACCTTCGCTACTTTTTCACCGGGCATGTCCGCCAGGGCAACAATCAATTCGTCCGGGTCGCCAGTACATAGCGGAGCCGCGCGATAATTGGCGGCCTGCGGCAGCTCGCCTTTCAGCTCCGCAAGGGCGCAGCTCAGGCCAAACGCAACGGACGCCAGCCCGGGCAATGCAACATCGCCCCCGGCAAGCCAGTGGTCAAGCCAGCCCTGCGCCTGCTCCTGCGCTTCAGGCAGGACTTCGCGACTGAAGCCCGGCAGCGGAGAAATTTCTCCCCAGCCGATAGCATCGCCTTGCGTCAGCCGCACCACCAGACCCTCACGCTGCTTCAGGCGCTGGTCGCGCAGCACTACGCCAGCCTCCATCGGAATTTGAAAGCGCCACAGCGCCGCGCTGCGCATTACGGATTCCGTTTGAATTTACTGAAGTCCGGCTGGCGCTTCTGGTTAAACGCGTTGCGGCCTTCCTGCCCTTCCTCGGTCATATAGAACAGCATGGTGGCGTTGCCCGCCAGCTCCTGCAGCCCCGCCTGGCCGTCGCAGTCGGCGTTGAGCGCCGCTTTAAGGCAGCGCAGCGCCATCGGGCTGTTTTGCAGCATTTCACGGCACCAGCGCACGGTCTCTTTTTCCAACTCGGCAACCGGCACCACGGTGTTTACCAGGCCCATATCCAGCGCTTCTTTCGCGTCGTACTGGCGGCACAGGAACCAGATCTCACGAGCCTTTTTCTGGCCTACGATGCGCGCCATATAGGATGCGCCCCAGCCGCCGTCAAAGGAGCCGACTTTTGGGCCAGTCTGCCCGAACACGGCGTTCTCAGCGGCGATAGTCAGGTCGCACATCATATGCAGCACGTGGCCGCCGCCGATGGAGAACCCGGCAACCATCGCCACGACAGGTTTAGGGCAGGTACGGATCTGGCGCTGGAAGTCCAGAACGTTGAGGTGATGAACGCCGCTTGCATCCTGATAGCCGCCGTAGTCGCCGCGTACTTTCTGGTCGCCGCCCGCGCAGAAGGCTTTTTCCCCTTCGCCGGTCAGGATGATGGTGCCGATATTGTCGTCATAGCGGGCATCTGCCAGAGCATCAATCATCTCTTTAACCGTAAGCGGGCGAAACGCATTGCGGACTTCCGGGCGATTAATGGTGATTTTGGCGATGCCGTCGGCGGATTTGTGATAGCGAATATCGGTGTAGCCTTCGGAGCAGTCCTGCCATTCAATCGGGGCGTAAAGCATTTGTTCATCAGGATAAATCATGAGAGATCCTTACAGGTCATAGTGACGAAAGAGGGTTAACAGGGCGGAGCTAAACGCGGCAGGCGCGTCGCGGTGAGCGTTGTGCCCGACGCCAGGAATAAGCGTGACCGGGCATGCCAGCTCTTTGGAAACGGCGCGAAATTTTTCGTCCCGTTCTCCGCACAGATAATGGAAAGGCGCAGCGAGATGGCTAAGCGGCTCGCGTAAATCAGGCTGGCGGGCAAGCGATGTGGCTTCAAGCATCTGCGCCAGAGAGCGTGAATCGTTCTGGCTACGCAGCGCCACCAGATGTTTGCGCTGTTGAGCATTAAGGGAGCGAAACACCAGCTGCCGATACCAGTCGTTGAGCACGGCGGGCAAATCCTCGTCACGCAGCCGAGCCGCCCAGCGGGCGTCGCCGAGCGCTCTGGCTTCCCGCTCATTTTCGCTTTGCAGGCCCGGATGGCTGCCTTCAACCACCAGCCCGCGCAGTCCGTGAGACTCAGGCTGGCAGGCGTGATACATCGCCAAGCGGCCGCCGAGGGAGTAACCCATCAGCCAGTAATTAAGTATGTTGTAACTATTTAGCGTGGCCCGCAGCCGGTTATCCACGTCCGCAAAGTCCTTCGCCTTTATGCCCGCCGAGCCGCCGTGGCCGGGTAAATCCACCAGCAATTGAGGCCAGTCGCTAAAATGCGGGCTAATCTCCAGCCATTCCTGATGGCTGCCGAGAAAGCCGTGCAGCCAGACAATCCACGGTTTATTCGGCTTATCTGCTGAACACGTTACGGCATGAAGGGTCATGCCTGACTGACCTGGGCCAGAAGGTGCTGTAGCGTTTGCGCCCCTTCGGTTTCCGGCACGGTGATTTCAACTATCGTGGCGCCGGGGCGCAGCCAGGCTCGCTTAATCGCCTCTTCCAGCGCCTGCCAGCTCGCAGGGTTTTGATACCCGAGTTCGAACATGGCGGCGGCGTGGGAGAAATTGACGTTCTGCGGCATGCAGTAAAAGCGCTCGCGCTCTTCGGCAGGCGTGGGCAGCAGTGAGAAAATCTGGCCGCCGTTGTTATTCACCACCAGCAGCACAAACGGGGCGGACGCGTGGCGAAGCAGCGCCAGGGCGTTGAGGTCGTAGAGCGCGGAAATATCCCCAACGATAGCAAGCGTGGAACGCGCCGTTGCCCGCTGCACGCCTGCCGCAGTAGAAAGCAGGCCGTCAATACCGCTCGCGCCACGGTTGCTGTAAACCGGGTAGCCTTCAGGCAATTGTGCGAAGGCGTCAATCAGCCGGACAATTAAGCTATTGCCCACAAACAGTTGGCCGCCTTCCGGCAGCAGCTTAGGTAAACGCTGGGCGACCTGGGCCTCGCCAAAGTTCGCCGTACCGGCCTCCACTTTCTCCAGCGTCTGCCAGGCAAGCGAGGTAAGCTCGTCGGCCCACGGGACGCGTTTTTCCGCCGGGTGTTTGTCCAGCCAGGATGTTATGTCGGCAGTCAGCCGGCGGCCACGGTGGTTTGCCGGGTCGAGGCGGCCGGGTAATTTATCTACCAGCCAGTACTCTTCCGGCCGGCAGGAAGACTGCCATTGCAGCACCCGTTTTCCGGTCAGGCTGCTGCCAAACTGAATAACGATTTGCGCCTGTTGCAGGCAGGTCACGGCCTGGCTATTGCTGAGCCAGAGGTCGGCGCACGGCAGCGGCTGGCCGGTTTGCGACAACACATCGCCAATCAGCGGCCAGCCAAGCATTTGCGACCAGGCCGCCACCTGCTCACCTTCGCTGGCGGAAAGCCGCCCGGCAACCACTACGCCACGCTTTTGTCGCCAGAAGAACCAGTCGCGCTGCTTAAGCACGTCATGACTGCCGGTCACTTCCCGCAGCCAGGGCTTGTCGCCTTCCCACCAGCCCTCAAGCTCGCCCTGCCAGTCCAGGCCGGTATCGTCGGGCGCGCCGTAAAGCGGCTCGGCAAACGGGCAGTTAATATGCAGCGCGCCGCCTCTCAACTGACCGACAGCGCTATCAACGGCGGAGACAACCCAACTGGCGGGGATGTCGTGCGTTGGGCGCGGAAGGTTCAGGGAGCTGGAGGGATGAGAGCTAAACAGGCCCGGCTGGCGGATAGCCTGATTTGCGCCGCAGTCGATAAGCTCCGGCGGACGGTCGGCCGTCAGCAAAATAAGTTTTTCGCCGGTTAGCCCGGCCTCAATGACGGCGGGATAAAGATTGGCGACGGCGGTGCCGGACGTCACGATAATAGCAACCGGTTCGCCGCTCGCTTTGGCAAGCCCGAGCGCCAGATGCCCAAGGCCGCGCTCGTCGAAATGGGTGTGGCAAATAAAACTGCGGTTTTCCGCCGCGCTCAGGGTCAGGGGCGTGGAGCGAGAGCCTGGGGCAATGCAGACGTGGCGCACGCCGTGCCGGGTCAATGCTTCGAGGATAACGCCCGCCCAGCGGCGGTTAAATGAGCTTATCGACATAATATTGTCCGCAGTCAATTTCGACCATTGATTATAAATACCGTGGAAAAAGTTAAATTGATTTGCGTCGTGAATAGCTTATTCAGTTGCCGCCGTCGATAAGCAATGTTTTCAGCCCGGCCGCTTTATTTTCAATCTCTTGCCACTCTTCTGAAGCGACTGAGCCGGCAACAATTCCCGCTCCGGCATAAAGCCTTACCGCACTCCCGCTGACGCGTGCGGAGCGTAAAGCAACGCAAAACTCCGTCTGGTGGCGAGACAAATAACCCGCCGACCCGGCATACCATTCACGTTCAAAAGGTTCTTGGGCGGCGATAAACGCCCGAGCCAGTTCGCGCGGCAGTCCCGCCACTGCGGCGGTTGGCTGTAGCTGTTTCAGGCAAAGTGCGTCATCCTGGCGCTTAAGCAGCGTCCAGATGCAACGCCGCAGATGCTGCACTTTTCGCAGCCTCATCACCTGAGGCGGCAGCACGTCGAGCGCGCCGACGGCCCCCTGAAGCCGCTGGCAGATATCTTCCACAACCAGCATGTTTTCACGCTGATTTTTGTCGTCTTTCAATAGCCACTGCCCGAGCTTTTCGGCCTGCCTGTCGTCCGGGTGGTTGGCAACGGTGCCCGCCAGCGCTTCGGTACGCAGCGCATCATCGATACGCCGCCACAGCCGCTCCGGGCTTGAACCCAGGAAAGCATTTTGCGGGTCGAACGCCATTAAGAAATGATAGCAGTTAAGGTTAACCCGGCGGCTGGCGGCCATAAATCCGGCGGCTGAAACAGGGGACGAAAAGGCCAGGTCCGTTGCCCGCGCCAGCACCACTTTATCCAGCTTGCCCTGGCTAATAGCGCCGGTGGCAAGGTCGATAAGCCGGTGCCACTCCGGCTGCTCTGGCAGATGGGTTGCGCCGAGGCACTTCAGGTTTAACTGAGGCAGCGGTTTGGCGGGGAGCAGTTGCTCAATAAAAGCCGCAGCGGCCTGAGCATCCTGCTTTAGCGAGGTTTCGCTGTACAGATGGAGCCAGAGATGCGCCTCGCCGCCCACGCGCCGCCATTCCAGACGAGAGAGGAACAGGAACCCCTGAGCCGGGTCGAAAGCGTTAAGCCCCCAGACGCGCAGGAAAGGCTGGCCGGGGTAAGATTGCAGGAAACTCTGCGCCTGCTCCAGGGCGGAAAACTGGAGCAAGGCTCCCAGGGCCGCAACTTCTTCGTTACCGTTACGCTGCTGCCAGTAAAACTGAGGAAAGAGCGGCTGGGCGGTTAACCACGCCAGCGGGTCGGAGGCATCGCTGAGGGTGACCGCAACACACAGGCGCTGCAGGCCCGGCTCGTCGGCAAATTCTCCTGCTAATTCCTGCTGCATCTGCTGCAGTGCTACGGCTACTGAATTCACGACTACCTCACCCTTGCGTAAAAACCCCTGATTATACGTGGTCGTTGCCGCAAAAAAAAATCCTACCCTGGGGGTAAGATCTTTATTTGCTGCGCCCGTCTTTCACGGCGGGCGCCAGGCTAACGCTAACGACGCAGAAGTAGCCCTACGACCAGCCCAATGGCCGCACCGGCACCAATGCCTCTCCAGGGATTTTCGTGCACATAATCATCGGCACGGTAAACCGCTTTTTTGGCGCGATAGTAATAGTTATCGGAAGCATTGCTGATACGTTCTTTCACTTCGTGCAGCGCCTGTTCCGCTTTGGCCTTCAGCTCAATATATTTTTGGTCGGCCGGGTCGCCGGATGAACGCAGCACTTCTTCCAGGGTTTCGCTCAGCAGCGCCAGGTCATCATCAAGACGAGATTCATACGGTTGCATACCTGTTCTCCGTGTTAAAAAAATTTCTCGTCCGCTAACTATAGACAACCGGGGCTGATTTCGCCTGCGTTAGCCGTTGGCCATGCCGATATGCGGGATGCCGTCTTCGTCGTACACATCCGTTACCGGCTTAAAACCGAAGCGGGCATAAAACGCCTGCAAATGCGCCTGCGCCCCGAGGTAGATAGGTTTGCCGGGCCACTGGCGCTCGCAGGCGGCAAGGGCCTGTTCCATAAGCTGATTACCAAGCCTTTCTCCGCGAACGGAGGCGTCCACGATGACGCGCCCAATAACAACAGGTTCCAGGTCATTCTCACTCTTCAATATTCGGGCATAGGCGACAAGTTTACCCTCCTTCCAGCCAAGGATATGGCGGTTCTCGCTCACCAGATCTTCACTGTCAATGTCGAGATACGGGCAATTTTGCTCAACAACAAATACCGCGCAACGCAGCGCCAGCAGAGAATAGAGAGCGGCGACGCTCAGTTCAGAATGGTGTAAATCCTGCCATTTCAGCATTGAAAATTCCTTATAATTCAAGCGTCGCCGACCAAGTTTAGCGGTGACTCTGCATTAAGTGTTTTAGCACAGTTTCGAGTGGAGTGGCACCCTTGAGCGTCTCGCCTTCGAAGTCAATCCATCCCTCGTTAAAACCATCAAGCATTTGCATGCGTGGCAGAGGGTTTTTCATCCCCTGGGCGAGGAAATCCGCCTCCCAGTTTTCACGCGGAACCGCCTTCACCGTGACCGGGCGACCAAGTACCTGAGAGAACGCCTGCGCCGCCAGCTGTGGACTATAGCGCTGCGGGCCTTCCAGTTCGATGACCCGGGTCCCGGTTTGCGGCTGGGTTAACAGCTGCGCGGCAAGAGCGCCAATATCAACGGTTGCAACCATAGGAGTAGCGCGTTCCAGCGGCTGGAGATGGCTGTAAATAACGCCGGTCTCCTTCGCGCTATTAATATCCCACAAATAGTTTTCCATAAACCAGCCCGCCCGCAGAAACACGGTTGAATCGCAGATATCCGCAAGCTCCTTCTCCATCAGCCCCAAAGCATTGAGCAGGTTTGGCCGGGTAGCCTGAGCGCCTATCGTCGAGAGGCAGACAACGTGCTGCGGGCGGCTGGCCAGCAGCGCCTGCTTAATTGCGGCAATATTGGCGCGCGGCTCGGCCATATCTCCGGCAGGGTCAAAGACCGGCGGCAGCAAAATAAATACCGCCTCAGCGCCGCGGAATGCCTTAGTCAGCCCTTCGGCATCGTTCATTGCCGCAAGCGCCAGCTCGGCCCCCTGCTCAACCCAGGGCTGCCCTTTGGGTTCATTGCGCACCACGGCGCGAACGTCATGCCCGGCGGCTATCAGCGTTTTAGCCAGCGCACCGCCAACCTGCCCGGTAATACCAGTAATTGCGAACATCATGCTTCTCCATTGTCAGATTTCACCTTGCGGCGTGGGGAGCATTATGTTGAAACGGCTAAGGTGCATCGATAACATCATAGACAATTCACTGATGACTCCAGGGCACCAATATGATTTTTAACGATCGCACTTTTGATGGTCTCGCGGTCTTCACCGCCGTGGTGGAAAGCGGCACTTTTGCCGCCGCGGCCGAGGTCATCAATATGTCTCCGCCGGGCGTCAGCCGCGCAATTGCAAGGCTTGAAAAAAGGCTCGGCATCCGCCTGTTCGACCGCACCACGCGGGCGGTTTCGCTCACCGTCGAAGGCAGGGAGTTTTACCGCCAGGTGCTGCCGCTTCTGGCGGCGCTGGAAGACGTCACCAGCGGCGCGTCATTATCCAGTAAAGCGGTCGTGGGCAGGCTCAGGGTCAATATCGATCCTTTCTTTTCCAGCCTGGTGTTTGGCCCGCAAATTGAAAGCTTTATGGCACGCTACCCCGAGCTTGAGCTGGATCTGGTCACCCGCGACAGGCTGGGCGATATGGTTTCCGACGGCTTTGACCTGGCGGTCAGGTTCGGCGTCCCTCGCAACAGCAGCCTGGTAGCCAGAAAGCTGCTGGAAACGCGCATCATGACCGTGGCAACGCCAGCCTATCTTGAGCGTTTTGGTCGCCCCACAACCCCCGAGGCGCTGATGGAACACACCTGTATCCATTTTCGCGATCCGGAAACGGGCAGGCCGTTTGAGTGGGAGTTTCACCGTAAAGGTCAGGTAGTCAAAGTACCGGTCAACGGGAGGCTGACCCTGAACGATGCCCGCACCCTGCACGAAGCGTGCCTCAGCGGCCACGGCATCGCGCAGATGATGACATTTGGCTCGGAGGACCTGGTGAAAAAAGGCTTACTGGTTGATTTATTCCCGGACTGGCCCGACGAACGCTTTCCGCTCTACGCTTACTACCCTTCCCGTATCAATCCGGCGGCCAGAACGCGCTGTTTCCTCGATTTTATCCTCGGGCTGGCCAAAGCCTGAGCCCATAAAAAAACCGCCAACAAGTGGCGGTTTTGAACGGTTTCGGAAACCCGATTACATCAGAGGCTGCGCTAACTGCACCAGGCTGATAAGCGGCTGCGGGTAAACACCCAGCAGCAGAACCAGCAGAGCAGAGATAAGCACAACTACGCCGCCCGCGGTCAGCGCCCAGTTGGATGGGGTATCGCGGTTAAGCTGCTGAGGCGCGCTCAGGTACAGGCTCACGGTGACACGCAGGTAGTAGTAGAGGCCGATGGCGCTACCCAGCACCACGGCGCCGGTCAGCCACCACAGATGCGCCTGAACGCCTACTGCAATGATGTAGAACTTACCGATAAAGCCGAGGGTCATCGGGATACCGGCCAGGGAGAGCATCATCACGGTCATCACCGCAGACAGCACCGGCTTGTGCCAGAACAGACCGCGGTAGGAGAACAGTGAATCGGCATCCGGGCCACGGTACGGGCTGGACATCAGGCTAACCACGCCGAACGCACCCAGGCTGCTGAACAGGTAAGCGGCCAGATAAACGCCTACCGCTTCCATCGACATATTGCCGGTTTGCAGCGCAATCAGCGCCACCAGCAGGTAGCCGAGGTGGGCGATGGAGGAGTAGCCCAGCAGACGCTTGATGTTGGACTGGTTCAGCGCCATCAGGTTACCGAAGAGGATGGAGGTGAAGGCGATAATGCCCAGCACCACACGAACCGCTTCGCTGTTGCCCACAGGTGCGTAGAGGAACAGACGCATCACCACGCCAAAAATGGCAATCTTGCTGGCGGTTGCCAGGAAGGTGGAAACCGGAGCAGGTGCGCCCTGGTATACGTCCGGCGTCCACAGGTGGAACGGCACCAGAGAAAGCTTGAAGCCAAGGCCGACGATCATCAGGCCCAGACCCGCCAGCAGCAGAGGCTCGTGCAGCATGTTGTCCGCCAGGCTCTTACCGAGGCTGACAAACGACAGGCTGCCGGACTCGGCGTAAACCAGCGCCATACCGAACAGCAGGAAGGACGAAGCCGCCGCCGACAGGATGGTGTACTTGATGCTCGCTTCCAGAGAACGCTTCTGGCGGAAGGCATAGCCCACCAGGCCGAACAGCGGGAGAGAGATAAGTTCAATGCCGAGGAACAGCGCCGCCAGATGGTTAGCGTTAGCCAGCAGAATGCCGCCGAGGGAGGCAATCAGCACCAGCAGGTAGAACTCTTCGCGGTTGTCGGTGTAGCCCTGTAGCCACGGGTAAGCGAAAGTACAGGTCGCCAGGCTAGCCAGCAGCACCAGCCCGGTATAGAGCATGGCGTAGCCGTCAACGCGCATCAGCGGAGTCACGTCCATCGCCCCGGCCTGCCCCACAAACCAGAGTGAGATAAGCGCGGCGTTAAGGCCGATAACCGATAGCGTAGCATTCAGGAAATGATCGCGGCGCCACGCAATGGAGAGCATCACAACCACCACCGTCAATCCGACGATCAACAGCGGTAGCAGCGCGATCAAGTGTTGAGGAGTTAAAGTCATGAGCGAATTACGGCCTTGTAGTAGAAAGTGAACTGGTAAACCACTGCTGAATATTGCTCATCGCAGAATGAGAGGTATCCAGAATCGGCTGCGGGTAGAAGCCCAGCAGAACTAACAGCACCACCAGCAACAGAATGATAAAGAACTCGCGCATCGACATGCCCGGCAGTTGCTTATCGCTGATTTCACTTTTCGCTTTACCAAAGTACGCGCGGTGCAGCATTGCCAGCGAGTAAACCGAAGCAAACACCAGGCCGAAGGTAGAAATCACGGTAATGACCGGCACAACGTGGAAGCTGCCGAACAGGATCATAAATTCGCCGACAAAGTTACCGGTGCCCGGCATCCCGAGGGTTGCCACCGCAAAGAACATCGACAGCGCAGGCAGCCATTTAATTTTGTTCCACAGGCCGCCCATCATACGCATATCGCGGGTATGCAGACGCTCGTACAACTGGCCGCAGATGATGAACATACCGGCAGCGGACAGGCCGTGCGCAATCATCTGAATCACCGCGCCCTGGTAGGCCAGCTGGTTGCCGGTGTAGATAGCAATCAGTACAAAGCCCATGTGGGAAACGGAGGTGTAGGCAATCAGACGTTTAATATCGGTCTGAGCAAACGCCATCCATGCGCCGTAGAAGATACCGATAACACCCAGCCACATGGCGATTGGCGCGAACTCGGCAGAAGCTTCCGGGAACAGCGGCAGCGAGAAGCGCAGCAGGCCGTAAGCAGCGGTTTTCAGCAAGATACCGGCAAGGTCAACGGAACCCGCGGTGGGTGCCTGAGAGTGCGCGTCCGGGAGCCAGCCGTGCAGCGGAACCACCGGCATTTTTACCGCGAAGGCGATAAAGAAGCCCAACATCAGCAACCATTGCACGCCGTGGGACATCGGCGTTTTCAGCAGCAGCTCATAGTTAAAGGTCCACACGCCGGTAGCGTTGTAGTGCACAAACACCAGGCCGAGAATAGCAATCAGCATCACCAGGCCACTCGCCTGGGTATAGATGAAGAACTTCGTTGCCGCGGTAATACGCGTCTTCCCGTCGGAGGCTTTGTGGCCCCACAGCGCAATCAGGAAGTACATCGGCACCAGCATCATTTCCCAGAAGAAGAAGAACAGGAACATGTCGATGGCAAGGAACACGCCGATTACGCCGCCGAGGATCCACATCAGGTTGAGGTGGAAGAAGCCCTGATACTTTTCAATTTCATTCCAGGAACAGAGCACCGCCAGCACGCCAAGCAGGCCGGTCAGCACCACCATCAGCAGCGACAGACCGTCGAGCGCGAGGTGGATTTCAATGCCAAAACGCGGGATCCACGGCAGAACAAACTCAGACTGCCACTGCGGCAAACCTGCCGACTGAATCAGAGAGTAGCCGCCCTGCAGCCAAAGCTGCAGCGAGAGCGCCAGTGTCAGCCCCATGGTTATTAGCGCTATCCAGCGAGGCACTTTCACGCCAAAGCGTTCGGTCTGCCAGCAGAAGAAGCCGCCGATAAAGGGGATTAGTATTAGCCAGGGTAATAGCATGGCGTTTGTGTCCCTAAGTCAAAATAATTCTTAAACATCGCTCACTTCCCGGTGCCGGGTGACGGGTTTAGCCCTCACTCCGGCCCTCCCCCGTAAGGGAGAGGGGGACGAAGAAATCCTGTTAACGCAGAACCAGCAGCAGGCCAAGTACCACAACGGCCCCGATGCTCATCGACGCAACATACCAGCGCAGGTAACCGTTCTCGCTTACCAGCAGGCCGCGGCCTGCGAAGCGGGAAAGAATTGCCGGAATGTTCATCAGCGCGTTCAGCGGGTCACGACGCAGCAGCCAGGCAATGCCGAGGAACGGCTTGACGAATACTTTGTCGTACAGCCAGTCGAAGCCCCATGCATGGAACCACCAGGTGCCGAAGAAGCGGCCCGGCGCGCTGTTAGCAATGGAGGTAACAAGCGTGCGTTTACCCAGCCACAGGAAGGCGGCAATCAGGATACCGGCGATAGCCACTACGCCCGAGATGATTTCCAGGGTCAGCACGCTGCCGTGGGCAAGCTCCGTCGTTTCCGGCAGTACGCCGCGCAGCGGTGGAACAATCATCGCGCCAACGAAGGTTGACAGCACCAGCAGCACAATCAGCGGCAGGTGGTGAGTAATGCCTTTGCCCGCGTGAGCGTGGATTTTCTCTTCGCCGTGGAAGACAATGAAAATCATGCGGAAGGTATACAGCGAGGTCATGAATGCCCCGACCAGGCCCGCAACCATCAGGTTGAGGTGGCCGTTCGCCATTGCACCGGCAAGAATTTCGTCCTTACTGAAGAAGCCTGCGGTGATCAGCGGCAGAGCAGACAGCGCCGCACCGCCTACCAGGAAGCAGACATACACCAGCGGGATAGACTTGCGCAGCCCGCCCATCTTGAAGATGTTTTGCTCGTGGTGACACGCCAGGATAACTGAACCGGAAGAGAGGAACAGCAATGCTTTAAAGAACGCATGGGTCATCAGGTGGAAAATTGCCGCATCCCACGCCTGAACGCCCAGCGCCAGGAACATGTAGCCAATCTGGCTCATGGTGGAGTAAGCCAGCACGCGTTTGATGTCGGTCTGAACCAGCGCGGCAAAGCCCGCCAGCACCAGAGTGACCGCACCAATAATGCCGACCAGATGCAGAATTTCCGGGGTCATCAGGAACAGGCCGTGGGTACGGGCTATCAGATAGACACCTGCGGTAACCATGGTGGCCGCGTGGATAAGCGCAGAAACCGGCGTTGGGCCAGCCATCGCGTCGGCAAGCCAGGTCTGCAACGGCAGCTGAGCGGATTTACCCACCGCACCGCCTAACAGCATCAGGGTTGCCCAGGTCAGCATCTGATTACCGGCAGCAAAGTGCTGCGGCGCCAGCTCAACCATTTCGCGGAAGTTCAGCGTGCCCAGCTCGTTGTAGAGAATGAACAGGCCGAAGGCCAGGAACACGTCGCCTACGCGAGTCACCACGAACGCTTTCATTGCCGCAGCGTTGTTCTTCGGATCGGTGTAATAGAAACCGATCAGCAGGTAAGAACAGAGGCCCACGCCTTCCCAGCCGAGATACATCAGCAGCAGGTTATCGGCAAGAACCAGAACCACCATGCTGGCGATGAACAGGTTGGTGTAGGCGAAGAAGCGGGAGTACCCCTCTTCACCGCGCATATACCAGGAAGCAAACATGTGGATCAGGAAGCCAACGCCGGTGACCACGGAAAGCATGGTCAGGGAGAGGCCGTCCAGCACCAGATTGAAGCCGATATTGAAATCACCGACCGACATCCAGGTCCACAGCGGCTGGGTAAACGCCTGCTGGCCGTTGCTGAAGAAATCAACACCGGCAATCGCGGTCACTACCGCCGCCAGACCAACAGATCCCATCCCGACGGTAGCGGACAGGTTTTCTGACCAGCGCCCGCGGGAAAATGCCAACAGTACAAAGCCAATAAATGGCAGAACAATGGTTAACCAGAGAAGGTTCATCCACGCATCTCACTTACTGAATCGATATTCAGATTCTGGCGACGACGATGGAGCTGCAGTAACAGCGCGAGGCCAATACTGGCTTCGGCGGCAGCTAAGCTAATCGCGAGTATATACATCACCTGACCGTCAGCCTGGCCCCAGTAGCTACCGGCGACCACGAAGGCCAGCGCGGCGGCGTTGATCATCACTTCCAGGCTTATCAGCATAAACAGCAGGTTGCGACGGATAACCAAACCGGTCAGTCCCAGCACGAACAGAATGGCGGCGAGGATCAGTCCATGTTGCAGCGGGATCATACGTTCTCCTCCGTTTTTCTTCTCACGGCCATGTCGGACTGGCGGTTGCTCAGCACTTCACCGGCACGATCTTCACGCCCCAGATGGAACGCGACCACCAGGCCCGCCAGCAGCAGCATGGAGGCCAGCTCCACCGCAAGCACGTAAGGCCCGAACAGCGCGATACCGACCTGTTTAGCATCGATGGACGTGCCATCAATGCCCTGGTCGTTCACGGTACGGATAGCGTAAATCAGCACCACCAGCAGCACCGCAGAAAGGACGCCAGGCCCAATCCACAGCTGCGGCTTCAGCCACTCACGTTCCTGCTGCTGCACCGCGTTGCCGAGGTTAAGCATCATCACCACGAAGACAAACAGCACCATGATGGCCCCGGCGTAAACGATAATCTCCAGCGCACCGGCGAAGTAGGCCCCCAGGGAGAAGAATACCCCGGAGATAGCCAGCAGAGAGATAATCAAATACAGCAGCGCGTGCACCGGATTGGTGTGCGTGATCGTCCGCAAGGTAGTCAGGACGGCCACAATGGCGCAGATATAAAAAGCGAATTCCATTGCCTTGCTCCTTAAGGTAACAGGCCTTTGACGTCGATAGGCTTGGCTTCGTTTTCCGCTTCGCCCTTATCTTTGCCGTCGATTGCCATACCTGCCATCCGGTAGAAGTTATATTCCGGGTATTTGCCCGGACCGGAGATCAGCAGATCCTCTTTTTCGTACACCAGATCCTGGCGCTTGTACTCGCCCAGCTCGAAGTCCGGGGTAAGCTGGATCGCGGTGGTCGGGCAGGCTTCTTCACACAGGCCGCAGAAAATGCAGCGTGAGAAGTTGATGCGGAAGAATTCCGGATACCAACGGCCGTCCTGCATCTCGGCTTTTTGCAGTGAGATACAGCCTACCGGGCAGGCTACCGCACAAAGGTTACAGGCAACGCAGCGCTCTTCCCCGTCCGGGTCGCGCGTCAGCACGATACGGCCACGGTAGCGCGGCGGCAGATACACTGGTTCTTCCGGATACATGCGGGTTTCGCGTTTGGCGAAAGCGTGCATGCCAATCATCCAGATACTGCGTACCTGGGTGCCGAAACCAACCACTAACTCTTTCAATGTCATGGTTTTTTCACCCCTTATGGTGCCTGGTAAAGAATGACCGCAGCGGTCACCAGCAAGTTGACAAGCGTCAGCGGAAGGCAAACCTTCCAGCCGAAGGACATCACCTGGTCATAACGCGGACGAGGTAATGCGGCGCGAATCAAAATGAACATCATCATGAAGAACGCGGTTTTCAGCGCGAACCAGATGAACGGCGGTAACCACGGGCCATGCCAGCCACCAAAGAACAGCGTCACGATCAGCGCAGAGACGGTGACGATGCCGATGTATTCCCCGACGAAGAACAGGCCGAACTTCATGCCGGAATATTCGATGTGATAACCATCGGCCAGTTCCTGCTCGGCTTCCGGTTGGTCAAACGGGTGACGGTGGCACACCGCAACCCCGGCAATCGCGAAGGTCACGAAGCCGAAGAACTGCGGGATAACGTTCCACAGATTTGCCTGGTTGTTGACGATGTCGGCCATATTAAAGGAACCGGCCTGCGCCACCACGCCCATCAGGGAAAGCCCCAGGAACACTTCGTAACTCAGGGTCTGCGCGGAAGCACGCATCGCACCAAGCAGGGAGTATTTGTTGTTGCTGGACCAGCCGGCAAACAGCACGGCGTATACCGCCAGGCCTGCCAGCATCAGGAAGAACAGAATGCCGATGTTCAGGTCCGCGACTACCCAGCTCGGGCTGACCGGCACAATGGCGAAGGCCAGCAGCAGCGAGGTAAAGGCAATCATCGGTGCCAGAGTAAAGATTACGCGGTCAGAGAAGCGCGGAACCCAGTCCTCTTTGAAGAACATCTTGATCATGTCCGCAACCAGCTGGAGTGAACCACCCCAGCCTACGCGGTTCGGTCCGTAGCGGTTCTGGAACAGACCGAGCAGGCGGCGTTCGCCGAAGCTCATGAATGCCCCACAGGTCACCACGACCAGCAGAATGACAACCGCTTTGAGGATGCTCAGCAGAATGTCGATAACTTCCGGTGTCAGCCAGCTCATTGCGCAGCCTCCTGCAGATTTTCAAGACGAGCACCCGCAAGCACAGGCGCGATTCCCGGCATCCCCATCGGTAAACCAACCTGACCGGCAACCAGCCCTTCGGACAGCTGCAGCGGCAGGCTCAGCGTCTGGCCTTCGTAGCTGAAGGAGACCAGGCTACCAGCGTTGACGCCAAGCTTCGCGGCATCGGCCGGGTTCAGCTTGATGTACGGCTCAACCATACGCTTCTGGAACACCGGAGAACGCTGGGACAGCTCGTCGCTACCGAACAGATGGTAGTAAGGAGCGATGAGCCATTTGCCCTCTTCCGCATGGAAGGTTTCCGGAACGGAAGTGAAGTAGTCCAGACCGTTTTCAGAGGCTTCAATCAGGCGAACGCCCGGGTCGCCGTGGCGCAGGTGACCGCCCACTTCGGCCTGGAATTTGTTCCATGCCTGCGGGGAGTTCCAGCCCGGAGCCCAGGCAAACGGGATCTGCTGACGGTCGGCCAGCGGGCTGTTGTTCCCTTCCATAGAGAAGGCAAACATCGTGTCTTTATCCTGCGGCTGACGCGGCTCGTGCACGCTGATATTGGCGCGCATTGCGGTACGTCCGCTGGAGCGGATAGGAGAACGAGACAGCTTCTGGCCTTTAATGCGGAACGACGCATCCGGCGCGGCATCTTTGATACCGGCCAGCTGAGGCAGAGCCTTCACGCAGGCGTCGATAACGTCATCAAGCTGCGTCCAGTCAACTTCGCGGCTTTGCACGGTGCTGTGCAGCGAGTGCAGCCAGCGCCAACTTTCCAGCATGGTTACGCTGGTGTCGTAGTATGCCGGGTCGTATACCTGGAAGAAGCGCTGTGCGCGGCCTTCGTTGTTGATTACCGTACCGTCGCTTTCGGCGAAGCTTGCAGCGGAAAGTACCAGATGGGCTTTATCCATGATGTCCGTGCGCTGATGGTCGATAACCATCACCAGCGGCGCTTTGCTCAGGGCAGCATCGACGCGGGCGGCGGAAGCGTGGCGGTGCAGATCGTTTTCCAGCACCACTACCGCATCGGCAGCACCGCTTTCCAGCTCGCTTAATGCCTCTTCCAGAGAGCCACCGCCGATGATCCCCAGACCAACGCTGTTAACCGCGCGGGCAATCATCGTCACGCCAACGTCTGCGCCGCGGCCTTTCAGGGCTTTAGCCACGTTAGCGGCGGCCTGAATAACGGCTTCGCTCCCGGCGTTGGTGCCGGAAACAATCAGCGGCCTCTTCGCACCGGCCAGCGCCTGTACGATGACGTCGACTTTATTTTTCAGGTCACGATCGAGTTCAACCGCCGGAGAGTTGTTGTCCAGCGCGTTGGCAATCGCAAAGCCGAGACGCGCCTGGTCTTCTACCGGAGCGCGGTAGGTCCACGCGGCGATATCATCCAGACGGGTGCTGTCTACGTTGGTCACGAACAGCGGATGTTTGGCGTGCTGGCCGATGTTCAGGATTGCAGCAATTTGCCAGTCGGCTACTTTCTGAGCCGCCGCCATTTCGCGAGCCTTCCCTTTCACCGCCTGGCGAATCGCCAGCGCGGCACGGGCGCCGGTCTGGGTAACGTCTTCGCCCAGAATCAGTACCGCATCGTAGGATTCGATTTCACGCAGAGCAGGAGTATGGATCCCGCTTTCACGCAGCACTTTCAGCATCAGCTGCAGGCGAGCCTGCTCACCAGCAGCAATGCCGGTGTAGAAGTTATCTGCCCCGACCAGCTCACGCAGCGCAAAGTTGCTTTCCACGCTGGCACGAGGTGAACCGATACCGATAACTTTCTTAGACTGGCGCAGGATATCCGCCGCGCCTTGCATCGCCTGCTCGGCGTTGAGGGTAATGAAGTCGTCCCCGCGGCGCTGAATTGGCTGGCGTGGACGGTCTTTCAGGTTAACGTAGCCGTAACCGAAACGACCGCGGTCGCACAGGAAATAGTGGTTCACGGTGCCGTTATAGCGGTTTTCGATGCGACGCAGTTCGCCATAACGTTCGCCCGGGCTGGTGTTACAGCCCAGAGAGCATTGCTGGCAGATGCTTGGCGCAAACTGCATATCCCACTTACGGTTGTAGCGCTCGGAGTGGGTCTTGTCCGTGAATACGCCGGTCGGGCAAATTTCTACCAGGTTACCGGAGAACTCGCTTTCCAGCGTGCCGTCTTCCGGGCGACCGAAGTAGACGTTGTCGTGTGCGCCATAAACGCCCAGATCTTTGCCGTCCGCATAGTCTTTGTAGTAACGCACGCAGCGGTAGCAGGCGATACAGCGGTTCATTTCGTGAGAGATGAACGGGCCGAGATCCTGATTGCGGTGGGTACGTTTGGTAAAGCGATAGCGGCGGAAACTATGACCGGTCATAACGGTCATATCCTGAAGGTGGCAGTTGCCGCCCTCTTCACAGACCGGACAATCGTGCGGGTGGTTAGTCATTAACCATTCCACAACGCTTTCGCGGAACTGTTTCGCTTCGCCGTCATCAATAGAGATGAAGGTGCCGTCAGAGGCCGGTGTCATACAGGACATCACCAGGCGACCGCGGGTATCTTCAGCGTTCTGATATTGCTTCACCGCGCACTGGCGGCAAGCTCCGACGCTGCCCAGCGCCGGATGCCAGCAAAAATAAGGAATATCAAGGCCGAGGGAGAGACAAGCTTCAAGCAGGTTGTCCGCCCCGTTAACCTCGTATTCTTTGCCGTCTACATGAATCGTAGCCATAGTCAGCATGCTTCCAGTTGGCCTGAATAACTTCAGGCGTTAATCAAAAATTCTTGTGCAATGCGCCCTCACCCGACTTCGCTTTCTCCCTCGCCCCTTTGGGGAGAGGGCCGGGGTGAGGGGCTATATCACCAGCGCGTTTTTAACAGGTTCGGCTGAATGCCACTGATGGCACGCAGATTACCGAAGTCCTGTTTGGCAATGCCTGCTTCGAATTCGTCGCGGAAATATTTAATCGCACTCTGCAATGGCTCAACCGCACCCGGCGCGTGGGCACAGAAGGTTTTACCCGGTCCGAGGTGGCGGCACAGCTGCTCCAGGGTTTCGATATCCCCCGGCTGCCCTTCGCCACGCTCAAGCGCGCGCAGGATTTTTACGCTCCACGGCAGACCATCGCGGCACGGCGTACACCAGCCACAGGATTCACGGGCAAAGAACTCTTCCAGGTTACGCACCAGCGGCACCATGCCAATTTCATGGTCAACCGCCATTGCCAGCGCCGTACCGAGACGGCTGCCTGCTTTACCAATACTTTCAAATTCCATCGGCAGGTCGAGGTGCGCTTCCGTCAGGAAGTCCGTCCCCGCCCCGCCCGGCTGCCAGGCTTTAAACTTCAGGCCATCACGCATGCCGCCGGCATATTCTTCAAGGATCTCACGCGCGGTCGTGCCGAACGGCAGTTCCCAGACGCCAGGATTTTTCACGCGCCCGGAGAAGCCCATCAGCTTGGTACCGGCATCTTTACTCATGCCGCCGCCAATGCCCTGATACCACTCAACGCCGTTTGCGAGGATGGCAGGCACGTTGCACAGGGTTTCGACGTTGTTTACACAGGTCGGTTTACCCCATACGCCGCTTGAGGCCGGGAAAGGTGGCTTAGAGCGAGGGTTCGCGCGGCGACCTTCGAGGGAGTTAATCAGCGCGGTTTCTTCCCCGCAGATATAACGGCCCGCGCCGGTATGCACGATCAGCTCAAAATCAAAACCGGAGCCAAGAATGTTTTTGCCCAACAGGCCGGCTTCGGTCGCTTCGGCAATCGCACGGCGCAGATGAACCGCAGCCTCGATGTACTCGCCACGCAGGAAGATGTAACCGCGGTAGGCTTTCAGCGCGAAGGCGGAAATCAGCATGCCTTCCACCAGCAGGTGCGGCAGTTGCTCCATCAGCAGGCGGTCTTTATAGGTGCCCGGCTCCATCTCATCGGCGTTACACAGCAGGTAACGGATGTTCATGGACTCGTCTTTCGGCATCAGGCTCCACTTCAGACCGGTGGAAAAGCCCGCGCCGCCGCGCCCTTTCAGGCCAGCGTCTTTTACCGCATTAACGATTTCATCCGACGCCATGCTGGTCAGCGCTTTACGCGCGCCTTCATAACCGTTTTTACTGCGGTATTCATCCAGCCAGACCGGCTGTTTGTCATCGCGCAGACGCCAGGTCAGCGGATGAGTTTCGGCAGTACGAATAATCGTCTTCATTTATACTGCTCCAGCAAATCAGGGATTGCTTCCGGCGTCAGATGGCTGTGAGTATCCTCATCAATCATCATGGTCGGCCCTTTGTCGCAGTTGCCCAGGCAGCAGGTTGGCAGCAGGGTAAAGCGACCATCAAACGTGGTCTGGCCCGGTTTGATGTTCAGTTTTGCTTCAATAGCGGACTGAATGCCCTGGTAGCCGGTGATATGGCAAACCACGCTGTCGCAGTAGCGAATGACGTGGCGGCCCACCGGCTGGCGGAAGATTTGGCTATAGAAAGTGGCCACACCTTCTACGTCGCTCGCCGGGATACCCAGCACGTCAGCGATAGCGTAGATGGCGCCGTCCGGCACCCAGCCGCGCTGTTTCTGAACGATTTTCAGCGCTTCGATAGAAGCCGCGCGTGCGTCTTCGTAATGGTGCTTCTCGTGCTCAATCGCCTCACGCTCTGCCGCACTCAGCTCAAAAGCCTCAGCCTGGTTTTGTTGGTTATCGTGCATAGTTAGCGATCCACATCAGACATTACAAAATCGATACTACCCAGATAGACAATCAGGTCAGAGACCAGGCTGCCGCGGATCGCCGCCGGAATTTGCTGCAGGTGCGCAAAGCTCGGAGTACGAATACGCGTACGGTAGCTCATGGTGCTAGCGTCGCTGGTCAGGTAGTAACTGTTAATCCCTTTCGTTGCCTCAATCATCTGGAAGGATTCGTTAGCCGGCATTACCGGGCCCCACGATACCTGCAGGAAGTGAGTGATCAGGGTTTCGATATGCTGCAGCGTGCGCTCTTTCGGCGGCGGCGTAGTCAGCGGATGATCCGCTTTGAACGGGCCGGCTGGCATATTTTTCAGGCACTGCTCAAGAATGCGCAGGCTCTGGCGAAGCTCTTCAACCTTCAGCATCACGCGGGTGTAGCAGTCGCTGATACCGCCGCCAACCGGCACTTCGAAGTCGAAGTTCTGGTAGCCAGAGTAAGGGCGAGCTTTACGGATGTCGAAGTCGATGCCGGTAGCACGCAGGCCAGCGCCGGTGGTGCCCCACTCCAACGCTTCTTTCGCGTTATAAGCGGCAACGCCCTGGGAGCGGCCTTTCAGAATGGTGTTACGCAGCGCGGCTTTTTCATACGAGTCGAGGCGTTTTGGCATCCACTCGAGGAACTCTTTCAGCAGGCGCTCCCAGCCTTTTGGCAGGTCATGCGCTACGCCGCCGATGCGGAACCAGGCCGGGTGCATACGGAAACCGGTAATCGCTTCAACCAGATCGTAGATTTTCTGACGATCGGTAAAGGCGAAGAACACCGGGGTCATCGCGCCCACGTCCTGAATAAAGGTGGAGATGTAAAGCAGGTGGCTGTTAATGCGGAACAGCTCGGACAGCATCACGCGGATAACTTCAACGCGCTCCGGCACCACGATACCGGCCAGTTTTTCAACCGCCAACACGTAAGGCATTTCGTTCACGCAGCCGCCGAGGTACTCGATACGGTCGGTGTACGGAATGTAGCTGTGCCAGGACTGACGCTCGCCCATTTTCTCTGCGCCACGGTGGTGGTAACCGATGTCCGGCACGCAGTCGACGATTTCTTCGCCGTCCAGCTGCAGGACAATACGGAACGCACCGTGCGCGGACGGGTGGTTCGGACCAAGGTTCAGGAACATGAAGTCTTCATGCTCGCTGCTGCGCTTCATGCCCCACTCTTCAGGCTTGAAGGTCAGCGCTTCCATTTCCAGATCTTCTTTCTGTTTAGTCAGGATAAACGGATCGAATTCTGTGGCGCGCGCCGGGTAATCTTTACGCAGCGGATGGCCTTCCCACGTTGGCGGCATCATGATGCGCGTCAGGTGCGGGTGGCCATTGAAGGTAATACCAAACATTTCCCAGGTTTCACGCTCATACCAGTTGGCGTTGGGGAAGAGCTTGGTCAGCGTCGGCAGGTTCAGATCGTTTTCAGACAATGCCACCTTGAGCATGATATCGCGATTGCGTTCAATGGAAATCAGGTGGTAGAAAACGGAAAAATCCGCAGCCGGTAAACCGTTGCGGTGTGTGCGTAGACGCTCGTCCATGCCGTGCAGGTCGAACAACATGACGTAAGGCTTCGGTGATTTCTTCAGGAAATCGACAATTTCCAGTAACTGTTCACGCTTAACCCAGACTACGGGCACCCCGGTGCGGGTTGGCTGAACGGTAAAGGCATCCGGCCCAAAACGGTTACGCAATTCGCCAATGACCGGATCATCCAGATGATCCCTTGTCTGCCAGGCTGGCATGGCGGCTTCTTGCGCGGTTAAATCGGTCATATTTCTCACCATTGCAAATGGTTCTGTGGTGACTGCGCTCAGTGTCCTTGCTTTAATATTATTGATATACAAAGACTTTCACTGACCGCAGGCGCAAATTAAATTTCGTCCGGTGTCCGCAGATTGGTTACCGCAATACGTTCGCCGCGCTTACGCTCGCGTTCCGATTGCATGTTGGCGCGGTAAACACCCTGATCGCCAACAACCCACGACAGCGGGCGGCGTTCTTTACCAATCGACTCCTGCAGCAGCATCAGCGCCTGCATGTAGGCTTCCGGGCGCGGTGGGCAGCCTGGGATGTACACATCCACCGGCAGGAATTTATCTACGCCCTGCACAACGGAATAAATGTCATACATGCCGCCAGAGTTAGCGCAGGCACCCATGGAAATGACCCATTTAGGTTCCAGCATCTGATCGTAAAGACGCTGTATAACCGGAGCCATTTTGGTGAAGCATGTCCCTGCCACCACCATCAGGTCAGCCTGACGAGGGGAAGCACGTAGAACTTCTGCACCGAAACGAGCCACGTCATGTACAGCGGTAAACGACGTCACCATCTCTACATAACAGCAGGAAAGGCCAAAGTTATAAGGCCAGATTGAGTTTTTACGACCCCAGTTCACCATATCGTGCATGGCATGCTCGAGCTTGCCCATGTACACGCTGCGGTTAATCTCTTGCTCGAGGGGATCGGTTACGATCTCCTGCTTTTGCAGGGGGTAACGGTCATTCTCACCGTTGGGGTCTATGCGGGTGAGCGTATAGTCCATCTTATTGCCTCGCTGTTACTGCGTATGACGGTTAGTGCGACTGTCTGTTTCCGGGTTGATTTTCTCGCGGCGTGAACGCGCGGGAGTCCAATCCAGCGCACCAATGCGCACCAGATACACCAGACCAGCCAGTAGTACTAAAATGAAAATTGCGGCCTCGACGAAGCCAATCCAGCCGCTTTCGCGAATAGAAGTTGACCACGCGTAGAGATACAGGGCTTCCACGTCAAAGATGACGAAAAACATGGCAACCAGGTAAAACTTGGCGGAGAGACGTAACCGTGCCGTGCCAACGGAGTCGATGCCCGACTCGAAGGGGATGTTTTTGTGTCTTGCCTTTGCTCTTCCGCCGAGGAACCAGCCCCCGACAAGCATCAGACAGCACAAGCCAACGGCGACAATAAGAAAGACAGCGAACGCCCAGTGATGAGCGATAACTTCAGTGGATGTTGACATACTCATTGCTTACTCATCAAAAGTGGCGCCAAAGTCTCTGCTCTTACTGGCAGATGAACGCCACATCGATTCATGGGGAGGAACAATCAACCGTACAATAACTGCCGGAAATAATGCTTAGGCAGCCAATTGATGGGGTTTTTTACTCCTTTCTATAACCTTTTGTCAACTTTAACAAAAGTATCCACACATTAATTTACACCGACAGCAATTCATTAACATTTAATGCGTTAAAACTCATCAAAGCCGGCAAAATGCCCAGATTTAAATGAGGGTGAATCGTGTCCGTTCCGTGTGAAAAAAGAAACAGCCCCTATATTTTGGCAGGAAATCCCAACTATTCCTCCCCCCAATTGGGAGTATTTTCTTGATCTGAGACACGCTTTTGTTAATCCACTTCAAAAAGAAGCAACATTGTTATGCTTTTTTTGACATTAACCGGCAACAACCTCAGGTTTTTGTACACAAAACGCCCAAACCACAAAAATATCGCAATTATTTGAATTTATTGGAAATTATCAGGAAGGCCGGCACTTACCCTAAATTGAGCGTAAAAAATGGGCCGTTGGTGCAAAAAGCATCTCCAACGGCCCATTTTTACATTTAATATTTTGTTACTAACTAGACTGCCCGCCGGTTATTCAAAATCCCCTTCTACCAGCAAAGTATCGCCACCTTCGTTATCAGCGGCTGAATACTGGTAAGGATTAGACGGCGTTCCCAGGGCGCTGAAGATGGCCTGGGCCAGCTCATTGCTGGTTTCCGGGTTCTTGCACAGCAGATATTCCGTCTCAGGCAGAATCGGTAGCCCTTCGGAACCGCCCAGAACCCGCAGTTCCGGGCTCATCATCTCAACCGGCCGGGCGGTAACGCCCAGCCCGGCTTTAACCGCCGCACGCACGGCAGCGAGCGTAGAGGCCACGTAAGAAATTCGCCATGGGATCTGATTGGCGTCAAGGTGCTCAATCATCATATCGCGGTACGGGCTGGGTTCATCCAGCATCACCAGCGGTAGCGCCTCTCCGTTCTGGAAAACGTAATCCGCCGCGCAGTACCAAAGCGTCGGCGAGGTACGCAGAACCACGGCATCAAAATGCGATGGATTAGACGTGGTTACAACCAGGTCGACTTCATGCTGGCTGAGCATTTCAATCATAAACGGGTTGCGCTTAACCCTGACATCCAGCGCCAGCTTCGGGTACACCGAGCTAATGCGGTTTAGCAGGAAAGGCAGAATAGTGTCTGCCGTTTCATCAGAAGCGCCGAGCGTCAACGAACCCTGCAGGTTATTAAACATTAACGAGGAGCAGGCTTCGTCATTGAAACGAAGGATTTTACGCGCGTAGCCAAGGAGTTGAATGCCGTGCTCGGTCAGGAGTTTATTACGACCATGTCGCGCAAAAAGCTCTTTCCCGACTAATTGCTCAAGGCGCTGCATCTGCTGGCTGACGGCGGATTGAGTTCGGCACACCGCTGCTGCTGCTGCGGCAAAGGTATTGAGATCGGCGACCGCAACGAATGTCCTCAGCAGATCGAGGTCGAGATTCAGTATCGGACGATTTGCGTTAATCATAATTTTTTCACTAATAGGTTGCTCTTTCGAGTCTGCCCTGGTTGTATTGCTATGATTTATCAAAGAGATAAAGCAATTCCTTTTTACCGAATGTCTCCGGTAGTGTTAGCCGTGATACGTTAGCGGCGCTTCTGTTTGTTATTTTTTTGTATTCCCCGGCGTGAAGCAATTACCCGAAACGCTCTCCTTCGGGGATATAACTCAGGTCGAATAAGATACAAACCCCTATCTCATCTGACCAGTCGACTATTTTAAAACCGGGTAATAACGGTCAATCAGCGACAAAACGACTTTTAATAAGCTCTTATATGATTATTTAACGGGTTGAATGACTATCCAGAGCATATCCCGTACCAACTCCACAACCAGTTGAATAATAATAGTAATATTAAGCAACGCTAACTAAGTTCAGGCAACGCTTTGGAGGCGACACCAGAGCACACGCCGTTTTTCGCCGCTTATCTTACCTCAAAACTATATGTTTTATAACACATATTGCGAATTATCTGCCCGCATTCTCTTGCCACAATTTCATCACAGTTGATTATTCACAACGTTTTTTGAAGCGTAAAGCGCTCTATAATAAAAGGCTCTTAATTATTGCCAGGGTATTTAACGCTTCACCAGCCCCGCCTTTTGATATACATCTCTTTACCCCCTTCTGTCATTAATCTCTTAATGATTTTAGCGTAAATATTAATTTTTCCTTATGTTTAGCCCCTGTTTTATGACTGGAGCAGCACCTCTCACTCGGCCAGCGCCACATTTGCAGAGCATCGCGTCATACAAAAAGCCAATGGCCAGATTTAAAATCCTACACAAGATAACTTAAAAGAATATTTGACTATCAAAATTTATTTAAACCGCCACTACCTTTACATTGTGCTGGGCAGATAAATTACATTTCTACCCGCCCCTGCCTTCAAATCTCGACGCGGCAGGAGTACATTGTTGCGGTGCGCTTCCACGGCAGGACGCGAAATTAACAACAAAGGTCGAAGCTTCATGTCCCCCATCGAAAAATCCAGCAAACTTGATAATGTCTGTTATGACATCCGCGGCCCGGTTCTGAAAGAGGCTAAACGCCTTGAAGAAGAAGGCAATAAAGTGCTTAAGCTCAACATCGGCAACCCTGCGCCTTTTGGTTTTGAAGCGCCGGACGAGATCCTTGTTGACGTGATCCGCAATCTCCCAACCGCTCAGGGATACTGCGACTCAAAAGGGCTGTTCTCCGCCCGCAAGGCCATCATGCAGCACTATCAGGCGCGCGGGATGCGGGACGTCACCACCGAAGATATCTATATTGGTAACGGCGTTTCCGAACTCATCGTTCAGTCAATGCAGGCGCTGCTGAATAGCGGCGATGAAATGCTGGTTCCGGCACCAGACTACCCGCTGTGGACGGCGGCCGTTTCCTTGTCCAGCGGCAAAGCGGTACATTACCTGTGCGACGAAAGCTCAGACTGGTTCCCCGACCTCGATGATATCCGCGCCAAAATTACCCCACGCACTCGCGGCATCGTGATTATCAACCCGAACAACCCTACCGGCGCTGTATATTCAAAAGAGCTGCTGTTAGAAATTGTCGAAATCGCGCGCCAGCATAACCTGATAATCTTTGCCGATGAGATTTACGACAAGATCCTTTATGACGAAGCGGTGCACCATTCCATCGCCGCGCTGGCGCCGGACCTGCTGACCATCACCTTTAACGGTCTGTCAAAAACCTACCGTGTTGCGGGCTTCCGCCAGGGCTGGATGGTATTGAACGGGCCGAAAAAACACGCCAAAGGCTATATAGAAGGTCTGGAAATGCTGGCCTCGATGCGCCTGTGCGCCAACGTACCGGCCCAGCATGCGATTCAGACCGCGCTTGGTGGCTACCAGAGTATTAGCGAATTCATCGTTCCCGGCGGCCGCCTGTACGAGCAACGCAACCGGGCATGGGAACTAATCAACGAAATCCCGGGCGTTTCCTGCGTTAAGCCTCGCGGGGCGCTTTACATGTTCCCGAAAATTGACGCTAAGCGCTTTAATATCCACGACGACCAAAAAATGGTGCTGGACTTCCTGTTACAGGAAAAAGTGCTGCTGGTTCAGGGCACCGCCTTCAACTGGCCGTGGCCGGACCATGTGCGTATCGTTACGCTGCCGCGCGTTGACGACCTGGAAATGTCTATCGCCAAGCTTGGCCGCTTCCTCGGCCATTATCACCAGTAAACCCGTGGCTAAGGGGGATTTGCAATGTCCCCCTTTTTCGCCGCACAATGACTTCACCGAGTTGTAACCGCGAGAACGTCATGAGTCAGAGCCACTTCTTTGCCCACCTCTCCCGCCTGAAATTAATCAACCGCTGGCCGCTAATGCGCAATGTTCGCACCGAAAACGTGTCTGAACACAGCCTGCAGGTCGCGATGGTTGCCCACGCTCTGGCGGTCATAAAAAACCGAAAGTTCAGCGGCAATGTGAATGCCGAGCGTATTGCGCTGCTGGCGATGTACCACGATGCCAGCGAAGTGCTGACCGGGGATCTGCCCACACCGGTGAAATACTTCAATTCGCAGATTGCCCATGAGTACAAAGCGATTGAGAAAATTGCCCAGCAGAAGCTGATTGAGATGGTGCCGGAAGAGCTGCGCGACATCTGGGAACCGCTGATCGACGAGCACAGCTACAGCGAAGATGAGAAAGCGCTGGTCAAGCAGGCTGACGCGCTCTGTGCCTATCTGAAGTGTCTGGAAGAGCTGTCGGCGGGTAATAACGAGTTTTTACTGGCAAAAGGACGGCTGGAAAAGACGCTTGCCGAGCGCCATAGCGAAGAGATGGACTATTTTATGCGTATCTTCGTCCCGAGTTTCCAGCTTTCTCTGGATGAGATTAGCCAGGACTCACCGCTTTAAACACTTCCCCCTAGCTCTGCCCCTCCCCCCAAAAGGGCGAGGGGACTAAAAACACACCCCATATACTCAGAGCGGCTTTCTCCTTTCCCCAAAGAGGAGACAGGGATGAGGGTAAGTATCAGAACGGGAATAACATCGGCACCATGACCACGCTGACGATCATCACAATGATAGTAAACGGCACGCCCAGCTTCACAAAGTCGCTAAACTTGTAGTTCCCCGGAGCCATAACCAGCGTATTCACCGGCGATGAGACCGGCGTCATAAACGCCGCGGACGCGGCCAGGGCTACAATCATCGCGAAAGGATAAGGCGAAACGCCCATCGACTTCGCCGCGGCCAGCGCAATCGGCGCCATCAATACCGCAGTAGCGGTATTAGAGATAAACAGCCCGATTGTCGCGCACATCACGAACAGGCAAACCAGCATAATGTAAGGCCCGTAGCCGCCGCCAAACTCCATCAGCCCGCGGACAATTAAATCCACCCCGCCGGTTTTTTGCAGCGCCAGGGCAAAAGGCATCATGCCGACGATAAGGATAATGCTCGGCCAGTGAATCGCCTTGTAGGCGCTCTCCATATCAATACAGCGGAATTTGCCCATCAGCATACAGGCGATAATGGCGGCAATCGGGTTAGGAATTTCATCGGTCAGCATCAGCGCAACCATCAGCGCCAGGCAGAAAATAGCGTGCGGAGCCTGGCTATGGGCGGGAGACGCGTCCCTCTCTTCCACCGGCAAGTTCAGCACCAGGAAGTCACGGCTCTGCTGCGAAAGCTCCTTGATTAACTTCCAGTCGCCGACCACCAGCATGATATCGCCAAGCTCAATGGGTTCATTAACCAGCGCGCCTTCAATGGCCTCTCCGCTGCGCCGCAGCCCAACAACGTTAAGCCCGTAGCGGGTTCGGAACGCCATCTCTCTCAGCGTTTGCCCGGTCAGCTCTGACTCCGGCACCAGCGACACTTCGGCCATGCCGACGTCGAGGGCCTGGTCAGAAAAATATTCGCCACGCAGGATGAGCGGCTCCAGCATTTGCTCGCCGCAAAACTCCCGCAAATCCACTTCAGAAGCAGACATGTCTATCAGAAGAACATCACCGGAACGGAACTCGGTAATGCCGGTAACGTTGACGATGACCCGGCGGAACCTGCGCCAGCGTTCAATACCGATAACGTTGGCCCCGTAACGCTCGCGCAGCTTCAGGTCATCAAGCCTGCGGCCAACCATGGGCGAGCCGGAGCGAATCGCCAGCCGACGCGCCCGCCCGGTAAGGCGATAATCTTTGATCAGATCTCGAAAAGAACGGCGCTTCCAGCTCTCTTTCCCAGGCTCTTCGCCCTGCCCTTTAAGCGCAAAGCGCACCACCAGCATATAGAGAACACCCAGCACCAGAACCGCCAGGCCGATTGGCGTCACGCTGAAAAACTGGAAGCCCTCCAGCCCTTCACGCAGCAATTCGCTGTTAATCACCAGGTTCGGCGGGGTCGCGACCAGCGTCATCATGCCGCTGATTAGCCCGGCAAAGCTTAGCGGCATCATCAGTCTGGAAGGCGGGATTTTCATTCGCATTGAAACGCTAAGAACCACCGGGATAAAGATAGCCACCACGCCGGTTGAGCTCATAAACGCTCCCAGGCCGGCCACGGTGACCATTAACAAAACCAGCATTTTGGTTTCGCTGCTGCCTGCAACCTCAACCAGCCAGCTGCCCATTTTGGTTGCCACGCCGGTGCGGACCAGCCCGTCGCCGATGATAAACAGCGCGGCTATCAGGATGACATTAGGATCGCTGAACCCGGAAAACGCTTCACTGAGGCTCAAGGTGCCGCTGAGAACAAAAGCGACGATCACCAACAGGGCCACCGCATCCATTCGCATCTTCCCGGTAGCGAACAGCAGCACGGCAATGCCCAATAATGACAATACCCAAATGAGTTCCGAATTCAAAACGAGTCCCTGTATGGCAGAAAGTAGATGAATTGAATGTAGACGAGAATGCCATAAAAAAACCCCGCAAATGCGGGGTCAAATCATGGGATTAGTGTTTTCTTAACACTTCGACGCTGCCGTCGGGAGATTTTTGAATCAGCAATTCGGTGAGCGAGGAAAGGACATAATCCACGTGCTCCAGCCGCGGCGTATCCGCCGGGGCATTAACCGCGATAACGTGGCAACCGGCCGCAAGACCAGACAGCACGCCAGCGGGCGCATCTTCAACAACTACGCACTCTTCCGGCTCAAGGCCCAGCAGCTGAGCACCCAGCAGGTAAGCGTCCGGCTCCGGTTTGCCACGCGCAACGCGCTCTGCGGTAACAAAAACTTCCGGCTCCGGCAGGCCACCCGCTTTACGGCGAGCGGATGCAACCGGCACGGAGCCGGAGGTGACGATAGCCCACGGAATACCGGCCTCGTTCAGATGAGCCAGCAGCTCTGCGGCACCCGGCAGCGCAACGATGCCGTCGGTGTCTTCAGACTCCAGCTTCTCAAGGCGCAGAAACTCCTGCTGGATCTCCTCTTCAGCGGCACCGGCCATAAAGTGGCGCAATGAAGTAATCGCCTGCTTGCCGTGGATGAAGCCTAATACCTCTTCCGGGGAAATATCAAAACGCTTCGCCCAGTTAACCCACGCGCGCTCAACGGCAGGCAGGGAATCGACCAGCGTACCATCCAAATCAAACAAGAAACCTTTACACTTCACTACGCTCTCTCCTCAGGCATTGGTAATCTGCGCAATCTCGTTGGCGCTTAAATGATACTGGCGCGGGCAGGCGTGCCACACTTTCAGCATTCGTTGGTATTTGTCCCACATTGGGGTTTGCGCGTTGAAGCCGTGCGTTCCCGCGTCGAAATGGGTGTAACGCCCTTCGATATTCACCATAAAGCGAACATAACCGAGGAAACGGGCTTCGGTCGCGGCATCAAAGCCCATAAAGGTGACGCGGCGTTCGTCGATGTCCTGGCTATCTTTCAGGTTGGTCCAGGAAACGTGCAGCGCGTGGTACATCTCCATGATGTCGATGACGATGCGGCAGGTCTCTTCTTTCAGCTCGCCAAATTCACGATCCAGCTCGCGCATTTGCAGGCCATAGCCGCGTTCGATAATGGTTTGCAGACGACGATAGCGCTCGGCGTTATCCGGGTCCATCATCGTCATCATCTTGTACTGGTTGGATAAAATCAGACGTTGCGCGTTAGTCATTTCCATTTCCTGACTCCTTTAGTGCATGGAAAATTCAGATGAATTACCTTAAATAATTCGGGTTGCAGAAAGGCGACTGCGCCTCTGCGCGCCCGAAATATGGCGGGTATAACCTGTAAGAAAGTATGCCTTCCTTTATATGCGCAACCGAGGGGTAATTACAAATCATCCAGGAAAGTTTTATCCAGCTGCTTGAAAGCGCGCTTAAGCACGTCCGCCAGCGCCTGATAGTCCGGCTTGCCTTCTACCGGTGCCAGCGCCTGGCCCGCTTCCTGAAGTTTCACACGAACTTCATAAAACCATTGTAAGGTCGTCGGCGGGAGCGGCGTAACCGAGCGCTTGCCCAGCCACCATAAGCCCTGCATCGGCAGGCTACAGGCAAAAAGAGCTGTAGCCACCGCCGGGCCAAGCTGGCCGCCAAGGGCAATCTGCCAGCTCAGGGTGAATACCGCCAGCGGCGGCATAAAGCGAATGGCGTAGCGGGTGGCACGAATCACACGGTTTTCGATAAAAACCGGCGCCAGGCGCTTATCCAGCGGCCAGGTCTTCGAGTAATGTTGCCCACGTCCGAACAGGCTAAACCAGCTTACATGGCTATTCTGGGGTGTCGACATGGCTCATACCTCAACTCTACATATAAAAAATAAAATAATTTTGCAACACAGCAACTCTAAATGACATCGTTCAAAAAATTTTGTCTTTACGAGCCTCTATCTGCTACCCTGTGCCGGCCTTTGATGGCCGTAGTTGGGAAACAACACGCTGTCAAACATTCTTTTACATCGCCGTGACCTGCAGCTTCGGTAATATGGCGTAAACTCTGAGTAATTTTATTCGCCATGCCAAAAAACGCTTCTGGCATGACGTTAATCATAAATGTCCGCGTCATCATGCGCTACGCTGATAGACTAACTGACGTTTTTTTAGCCACGTATCAAAAATAGGTACTTCCATGTCGAGTAAGCTAGTACTGGTTCTGAACTGCGGTAGCTCATCACTGAAATTCGCAATTATCGATGCTGTAAACGGTGAAGAGTACCTTTCTGGTTTAGCAGAATGTTTCCATCTTCCTGAAGCCCGCATCAAATGGAAACTGGAAGGCGCTAAACAAGAAGCGGCTCTGGGTGCAGGTGCCGCTCACAGCGAAGCTCTTAACTTCATCGTTAATAAGATTCTGGCAGAAAAACCAGAATTGTCTGCTCAGCTGACCGCTATTGGTCACCGTATCGTACACGGCGGCGAAAAATACACCAGCTCAGTAGTGATTGACGATTCTGTTATTCAGGGTATCAAAGATTCTGCCTCTTTTGCACCGCTGCATAACCCGGCACACCTGATTGGCATCGCTGAAGCGCTGAAATCCTTCCCTAATCTGGCTGATAAAAACGTTGCCGTGTTCGACACCGCGTTCCATCAGACCATGCCGGAAGAGTCTTACCTCTATGCCCTGCCGTACAAATTGTACAAAGAGCACGGCGTTCGTCGCTATGGCGCACACGGCACCAGCCACTTCTACGTGACTCAGGAAGCAGCAAAAATGCTGAACAAGCCGGTTGATGAACTGAACATCATCACCTGCCACCTGGGCAACGGCGGTTCCGTTTCCGCTATCCGTAACGGCAAATGCGTTGACACCTCCATGGGTCTGACCCCGCTGGAAGGCCTGGTCATGGGCACCCGTTCCGGCGACATCGACCCGGCAATCATCTTCCACCTGCACGACACTCTGGGCATGAGCGTGGAAGACATCAACAAAATGCTGACCAAAGAGTCCGGCCTGCTGGGTCTGACCGAAGTCACCAGCGACTGCCGCTATGTTGAAGACAACTACACCACTAAAGAAGACGCTAAACGTGCAATGGACGTTTACTGCCACCGTCTGGCGAAGTACATCGGCTCCTACACCGCGCTGATGGAAGGCCGTCTGGACGCAGTAGTCTTCACCGGCGGTATCGGTGAAAACGCCGCAATGGTACGTGAGCTGTCTCTGGGCAAACTGGGCGTACTGGGCTTCGACGTTGACCACGAGCGCAACCTGGCCGCACGTTTTGGCAAGTCTGGCTTCATCAACAAAGAAGGCACTCGCCCGGCGGTGGTCATCACCACCAACGAAGAGCTGGTCATTGCGCAAGACGCATCCCGCCTGACCGCCTGATTCCCTCGCCGCCAGCCTTAGCTGGCGGTGTTGTTTTCTGAGTCGAGTGAGCCTGAGTGCTCGCGAAAACGAAAGAGGTTATACCGTGTCCCGTACTATTATGCTGATCCCTACCGGAACCAGCGTCGGCCTTACCAGCGTAAGCCTAGGCGTTATCCGTGCTATGGAACAAAAAGGCGTTCGCCTGAGCGTCTTCAAACCTATCGCCCAGCCGCGTACCGGTGGCGATAGCCCGGACCAGACCACCAGCATCATCCGCGCTAACTCCACCATCCCGGCCGCTGAGCCGCTGAACATGGGCCACGTTGAATCCCTGCTGTCCAGCAATCAGCAGGACGTGCTGATGGAAGAGATTATCGCCAACTACCACGCCAGCAGCAAAGATGCTGAAGTGGTGCTGGTTGAAGGCCTGGTGCCTACCCGCAAACATCAGTTTGCTCAGGCGCTGAACTACGAAATTGCCAAAACCCTGAATGCCGAAATCGTCTTCGTTATGTCTCTGGGCAACGACTCTCCGGAGCAGCTTAAAGAGCGTATCGAACTGACCAGCAGCAGCTTCGGCGGCAGCAAAAACACCAACATCACCGGCGTGATTATCAACAAGCTGAACGCCCCGGTTGATGAGCAGGGCCGCACTCGCCCTGACCTGTCTGAAATCTTCGACGACTCCAGCAAAGCCAGCATCGCGAATATCGATCCTAAGCAGCTGTTTGCCGACAGCCCGCTGCCGGTTCTGGGCTGCGTGCCGTGGAGCTTCGAGCTTATCGCCACCCGCGCTATCGACATGGCTCGCCACCTGAATGCGACCGTGATCAACGAAGGTGACATCAATACTCGCCGCGTGAAGTCCGTAACCTTCTGCGCGCGCAGCATCCCACACATGCTGGAACACTTCCGCCCTGGCTCCCTGCTGGTTACCTCAGCAGACCGCCCGGATGTGCTGGTTGCCGCCTGTCTGGCCGCAATGAACGGCGTTGAAATCGGCGCAATCCTGCTGACCGGCGGGTACGAAATGGACCCGCGCATCAGCAAGCTGTGCGAGCGTGCATTCGCGACCGGCCTGCCGCTGTTCATGGTTGACACCAACACCTGGCAGACTTCTCTGAGCCTGCAGAGCTTCAACCTGGAAGTCCCAACCGACGACCATCAGCGTATCGAAAAAGTGCAGGAATATGTGGCAAGCCACATCGATGCCAACTGGATCGAATCCCTGACCGCGACCTCCGAGCGTAGCCGCCGCCTGTCTCCTCCTGCGTTCCGCTACCAGCTGACCGAACTGGCCCGTAAAGCCGGTAAACGCGTTGTGCTGCCGGAAGGTGACGAGCCGCGTACCGTTAAAGCCGCTGCAATCTGTGCAGAGCGCGGCATCGCGACCTGCGTGCTGCTGGGTAACCCGGATGAAATCACCCGCGTTGCTGCCGCTCAGGGCGTAGAACTGGGCGCCGGCATTGAAATCGTTGATCCTGAAGTGGTTCGCGAAAGCTACGTTGCTCGCCTGGTTGAGCTGCGTAAGAGCAAAGGCATGACCGAAGCCGTTGCCCGCGAACAGCTGGAAGACAACGTGGTTCTGGGTACGCTGATGCTGGAACAGGACGAAGTTGACGGCCTGGTTTCCGGTGCGGTTCACACCACCGCGAACACCATTCGTCCGCCTCTGCAGCTGATCAAAACTGCACCGGGCAGCTCCCTGGTTTCTTCCGTGTTCTTCATGCTGCTGCCTGAACAGGTTTACGTTTACGGCGACTGTGCGATTAACCCGGACCCAACCGCTGAGCAACTGGCAGAAATCGCGATTCAGTCCGCTGACTCCGCTGCCGCATTCGGTATTGACCCACGCGTTGCAATGCTGTCTTACTCCACCGGCAACTCCGGCGCGGGTAGCGACGTTGAGAAAGTGCGTGAAGCAACCCGTATCGCTCAGGAAAAACGCCCAGACCTGGTTATCGACGGCCCGCTGCAGTACGACGCAGCAGTTATGGCTGACGTTGCCAAGTCTAAAGCGCCAAACTCTCCTGTTGCCGGGCGTGCTACCGTGTTCATCTTCCCTGACCTGAACACCGGTAACACCACTTATAAAGCGGTACAGCGTTCTGCCGACCTGATCTCCATCGGGCCGATGCTGCAGGGTATGCGCAAGCCGGTTAACGACCTGTCCCGTGGCGCGCTGGTTGACGATATCGTCTACACCATCGCTCTGACCGCGATTCAGTCCGCTCAGCAAGAGTAATCTCGTTGAGATAAAAAAGGGCAGCCGCCTGGCTGCCCTTTTTATTGCTATTGCCCGCTACAGCAGCTCTTTAGCCGCTTTCACAATCTCCCGCGCCGTCAGGCCATATTCCTGCTGCAAGAACTCCTGAGTTCCCACCTGGCCGTAACGTTCCTTCACGCCCACCCTGCGCATCGGCACCGGGCAGGTTTCAACTAGCACTTCCGCTACCGCTGAACCCAGCCCGTTATGGATGCTGTGGTTTTCGCAGGTCACGATACGCCCGGTTTTTTCCGCATAGTTCTTCACCAGCATGCGGTCGATAGGCTTGAGGGTGAACATATCGATAACCGCCGCGCTTACGCCCTCTTTCTCCAGTTCCTGAGCCGCCTTAAGCGCCTCTGTAACCATAATGCCGTTGGCAATCAGCGTGATATCCGTGCCCTCGCGCAGCACGTTGCCCTTGCCGATGGTAAATGTCGAACCTTCCTCATAAACCGTCGCGGCCTGCTTGCGGATGGTGCGCACCCAGTAGAAACCTTCCAGTTCGATAAGCTGACGCAGAATATCTTTAAACATCACCGCATCGGTCACCTCCAGCACCACCGAGTGGGCCAGCCCGCGCACGATACCCATATCTTCAAAAGACATATGAGTGCCGCCGTTGTGGCAGGCGGTCACCCCGGCATCCGAGGCGATAACCTTAACGTTGTTGCGCTGGTAATCCAGCGACATAAAGAGCTGGTCGAAGCAGCGACGGCTGGCGAAGGCGGTAAAGGTATGAACGAACGGTTTACGTCCGGTCAGAGACAGGCCCGCCGACACGCCGATAACATTGGCTTCCATAATGCCGCAGTTGATAACGTGCTGCGGGTTGTCGCGCTGTACGCCATCCATTGCCATAGAACTCATCAGATCGGCTTCCAGGGCGATAATGCCGCTATCGGCTTTTATCTGCTGCTGCACAAAACCGGCGTAAATCTTACGCATCTCTACGGCGTCCTGAGCGCCCGACTGGCTTACCTTAATCATGTCTCGCCTCCAGTTGCTCAATGGCCTGCTCAAGCGCCTGCTTTGACTGCTCCGTCAGGCGCAGGTGGTGTGAATTGCCCAGTTGCTCAAGGTATGGAACGCCCTGCCCTTTAATACTGTCGAGGACAACCAGAAGAGGACGCTGCTCGCCGCCGCGGGCGGGTTTAACCGCCGCCAGCAGCCCGGCGACGTCCTCGCCTTTCACCTTCACGACGTCGAAGCCAAAGGCGCTGAACTTCTCTTCCAGACTGAAAGCGCAGATGATTTCATCCAGCTCGCCGTCCAGCTGCTGCTTGTTCCAGTCCACGAACACCGTCAGGTTATTAAGCCGGTGATGAGCGATAAACTGGAAAGCCTCCCAGCACTGCCCCTCATTCAGCTCCCCGTCTCCCACGATGCAGAACACGCGGTTGCGGCGCTGCGCCAGTTTGTGCGACAGCGCGATACCGGCGGCAATTGAAATCCCCTGCCCCAGCGAACCGGTCGTCGCATCCACCCCTCGCGTCTTCAGCCTGTCAGGATGGCTAGGCAGCGTGGTGCCGTTCTGGTTCAGCGTCGCCAGTTGCTCAACGGGGAAGTAGCCTTTCAGCGCCAGCGTGCTGTACAGCGCCGGGCCAGCGTGCCCTTTTGAGAGCACGAAGTAATCGCGCTCCGGCCAGTCCGGGTCGCCCGGGTCAACGTTCATCACCTCGCCGTACAGCACCGCCAGCGTTTCGACCACCGACATACTGCCGCCGTAGTGGCCGAATCCCAACTGGGTGAGCGCCTTTAGCGTCTCCACCCGAATATCACGCGCAAACCGCGTAACGTCAGCCAGTTCACTCATCATTTAGCCCCCGTATTGTCTTCAGTTTGCGCGGCAGCCGCGCCTTTTCCCTTACCCAGGTAGTTAAAGCCGACCAGCACCGCAAAGATGGCAACCACCAGCGCGGTAATCGCCGTTGGCGACAGGAAGCGCGCCAGGTTACCCAGCACGATGCCCACCACGCCGAAATCGGCATCCGAGAAGGTGGTGTTAGCGAAGCCGAGCGCGCCAAGCACAGGCAGCAGCAGGACCGGCAGGAAGGTGATCAGCAAGCCGTTGGCGAAAGCGCCGACCATTGCCCCACGGCGACCTCCGGTAGCGTTACCAAACACGCCAGCAGTAGCGCCGGTGAAGAAGTGCGGCACCACGCCGGGCAGGATAAGCACCAGCTTCATCTGCCCGAGCAGGAACAAGCCGACCAGGCCGCCAAGGAAGCTGAACAGGAAGCCAATCAGTACGGCATTTGGCGCGTAAGGATAAACCACCGGGCAGTCCAGCGCCGGGCGGGCGTTTGGCACCAGCTTCTCGGAGAAGCCGGTAAACGCCGGGACTATCTCAGCCAGGATCAGGCGCACGCCCTGCAGGATGATGAACACCCCGGCCGCGAAGGTAATTGCCTGAATAATTGAGTAAACCAGGAAGTTTTGACCGCCGCTTAGCTTCTCTTCTACATACGACTGGCCGGCGCAAATCGCGAGGATCATGTAGATAATTATCATGGTCAGCGAGATGGAAATGGAGCTGTCGCGCAGGAAGCTAAGGTTCTTCGGCAGGTTCATCTCTTCCGTTGAACGTGAGCCTTTCCCGCACTTGCTGCCTATCCAGCCGGAGAGCACGTAACCCAGCGTACCAAAGTGACCAAAGCCGATATCATCCGTGCCGGTAATGCGGCGCATATAGCGCTGAGCGATTGCCGGGAAGAAGGCCATGATCAGGCCGAGGATCAGAGATCCGGTGAACACCAGCCCCACGCCCTCAAAGCCCGCCACCGTCAGGATCACGCCAATCATACAGGCCATATAGAAGGTGTGATGCCCGGTCAGGAATATGTATTTCAGGCGCGTAAAGCGGGCGACAATAATGTTTGCCACCATCCCAAAAGCCATAATTAATGCGGTTGATGCGCCATATTTTTCTAGCGCAATAGAAACAATCGCCTCGTTATTTGGAATAATCCCCTGAATATTGAAAGCGTGTTCAAACATCCCGCCCAGCGGATTTAAAGAACCGACTAATACGGTTGCGCCGCCGCCCAGAACAATAAAACCTAAAACCGTTTTAATGGAGCCTTTGACGACATCAGAAAAGGACTTCTTTTGCGCCACCAAGCCAATAAGTGCGATAAGCCCTACGAGAATCGCCGGGACTTTGAGTATATCGACTATAAAATTCAGCGTGCCAAGGATAAACATATCCGCCTCCGCTTATTTTTATGATTAACGGCTGGCAAAATAAGCACTAAGCTTATTTTCCAGTTCGTTGATATCTATTATGTTATTGATAACAACCAGTTGGCTATCCGGCAGGCTGGCGCTGGCGGCAATGTCCTTCGCCATCACAAACACATCTGCCGCGCCCGGCGTCGCGGAGGATAAATCTGAATGCTCCACCTCGGCTTCAATATTGAGTTTTTTGAGTACTTTTTTAATATTCATCTCGACCATAAAGCTGCTGCCGAGACCGGAACCGCAGATTGCCATTATCTTCATGATTATTACCTTATTGTTTTAAGTAGAGTACAAACACATCGCATTTTTCAATGCAACGTAAAATACCTTGGTGTTAAGTTTATAAAATCAGAATCGATTAATGATTTCTGTTATTTCCTCCAGGTTCGTTGCCTGATGAAGTAATGCCATGTCATGCTCGCTGGAAAATAATTCAGAGAGCGCTGAGATCATTTCAATATGGCTGTGGCTATCGGGCGCGGCCAGCATAATAATAACGTCTACCGGGTCGTTATCTTGCGAACCGAAGCTCACTCCCTGCTTCAGCTTAAGCAGCGAAAGTCCCAGCCCGCTTGCCCCTTCTTCAGGGCGAGCATGCGGCATCGCCAACCCCGGCGCCAGTACATAGTAAGGCCCAAGCTTTTGATGCTGCTGCATGATGGCCGTCAGATAGCACGGAGCAATCACGCCCGCCTCCAGCAGCGGCCTGGCGCTAAGCTCCAGCGCCTGCTGCCAGTTTTCCACGCCATCCTGAAGCAAAATAGTCTGCTGATGCAGCCATTGGTTAAGCACGAAAACCTCTCGAATTAGACGTTGATGATGGGCAAACTTTATTCAACGGCCTCGGGTTTAACTGTGATTGATATCACAAAGATAGCGCTACCAATGACTATCATTCGGTTTTGTGATAGCGCTATCAAAATGCAATCATTGCGTTAAATCGCATTAAGCACCACGATTTCAGGCGTATACTTGAGCGATATTTCCCCTTCCTTTTCAGGGGCCAACGTCAGCCTGGCGTTTTACAGGATCAGAATCAGGAATCACAATGTCCATAACCCGAAAGCGGCGTAGTACCGGTAAGGTGACGCTTGCAGATGTGGCTCAGCTCGCGGGCGTCGGTACGATGACGGTATCGCGAGCGCTACGAACTCCGGAGCAGGTTTCCGACAAATTACGCGAGAAAATTGAGGCCGCAGTTTCCGAACTCGGCTACATGCCAAATCTGGCCGCCAGCGCGCTGGCTTCAGCGTCTTCGTACACCATTGCGATGGTGGTGCCGAGCCTGGCAGAATCCGGCTGCAGCGAAATGTTTGCCGGATTGCAGCAAGTCCTGCAGCCCGCGGGGTTTCAGATTGTGCTGGCCGAGTCCCAGCACCGGCTGGAGCAGGAAGAGAAGCTGCTGGAGACGCTGCTGGCCTCGAATATTGCGGCAGCGATCCTACTCAGCGTCGAACATAGCGATACCGTGCGGGGCTGGCTAAACCACGCCAGCATTCCGGTGCTCGAAATTGGCGCTACCCGCTCAGATCCGCTGGATATGAATATCGGAATTGATAACGTCGCGGCAATGTTTGAACTGACCGAAATGCTCATCCAGCGCGGCTACCAGAATATCGGCCTGCTGTGCGCTAACCAGGAGCAGTGGATTTTCCAGCAGCACCTGCACGGCTGGTACAAAGCCATGCTGCGCCACCATATGTCTCCCAACAGGGTCATTAACGCCGCCGCCCCGCCAAATTTCTCCACCGGTGCTGCCCAACTGCCGGAGTTTTTGCTGGCCTGGCCGGAACTGGATGCCCTGGTATGCGTTTCGGACGAGCTGGCCTGCGGCGCGCTGTACGAATGCCAGCGCCGGCGCATCAAGGTGCCGGACGATTTAGCCGTAGTGGGGTTTGGCGATAGCGACGTAAGCCGGGTTTGCCAGCCCGCGCTGACCACCATCTCGGTCCCACATCGCAAAATTGGAATTGAAGCCGGGCGGGCGCTGCTGGCGAGGCTCAACGATGAAGAATGGAACCGCAGCCCGACAATTGCTTCATCGCTGTGTATGCGGGACAGTTGCTGATTTCTCCCGCCATTCTACCTCTCCCCCCAAAGAGGCGAAGGGATCTGAGACGTTCCCTCGCCTTCCACCGAGCGTACTATCAAATCCCTCAGCCATTTATGAGCCGGTTCGCGGTGCAGGTGCTCATGCCAGAGCATATTCATATCGAAGCCGGGAATATCTATCGGCGGCGGGAAATACTGCAACTGCGGGTTATTCTTAACCAGGCGCAGCGGCAGCATGCCGACCATATCTGTCGTGGCGATGGTGAAGACGGCAAACATAAAATGCGGTACAGAAAGCACCACTTTCCGGCTTAGCCCCATTTCAGACAAAACCTTATCGGTATTGCCCCAGAACCCACCGCCGTCCGGCGATATCATCACGTAGTCCAGTTCAAGAAACTGCCTGAGCTTTGGCGCAGTTTTCAGCAACGGGTGGCCAACGCGGCTTGCCAGGACATACTCTTCTCTGAAAAGCGTGCGGCTACGCAGCCCCTGTGGCGACTCTTCGGGAATATGAAAGAACAGATCAACCTTGTCCTGACCTGCCGATTTCGCCATATAAGAATTAGCGCCGCTTAGAATAGCCAGACGGGTTCCGGGCGCATCACGCCGCAGCATTTGTAGCACCGGCAGCAAAACCGTATTCTCGCAGTAATCCGCCGCAACCACCTGCCAGGTGTGGGACGACTCGCCGGGAATAAACGGCCCGGGAGGAGAAATAGCTTTATCGAGCATTCCCAGCGCCTCGCTCAGCGAGGCTCGCAGCAGCTCCGCACGGGCGGTAGGCCGCATGCCACGCGGGCCGGGCAAAAATAGCGGATCGTTCAGGCTTTTGCGCAATTTCGCCAGCTGCACGCTGACGGTAGGCTGCGAAAGGTTCAGCGCGCGGGCGGCACGCGTCACATTAGGATCCTTTAGTAACGCTTCCAGAGTGAGAAGAAGGTTGAGATCCAACTTTCTGAGATTATCCATTGCAATACCTGGTATCAGGGAAATTCATTTCTACTATACCGAACAACACAATAACATTCATCCCTGATGAAGTCCTGACGGAGAGCGCGATACGCTCAGCCCTCAGCGATATTTCTTAATATTACTATAAGCGCCAGTACAATTATTTCCAGTGCTGAAGAAAAAATTATTCATGACCCAAAATATGAATAATTACCCACCTTTTTAATTGTTATTCAAAACCTGAATAGCAAAATAATAAAACAGGAGATTAAAATGCCAACGGGTCTTTTTGCCTTAGCACTTGGGGCGTTCGGAATTGGTCTGACGGAATTTGGTATCGTCGGCCTGCTTCCGCAAATCGTTGCCGAATTTAATATTAGCGAGCAGGTAGCTGGCTATCTGGTTTCCGGTTATGCAATCAGCGTGGCGGTAGGCGCAATTGCCTTAACCTCAATTATGATCCGCATGGAACGTCGCTTAACGCTATTACTGCTGACCGCATTATTTATTGTTGGCAACCTTATTTCCGCCATGTCCACTAGCTACGAAACCCTGCTGTTTGGGCGTATCGTTGCGGCCCTGTGCCACGGCGCATTCTTCAGCGTGGGCGCGGTCGTTGCCTCTGATATGGTTGCGGGCGATAAAAAAGGTGCCGCTATCTCTCTGATGTTTGCCGGTCTTACCGTCTCCAATATCGTCGGCGTTCCTCTTGGCACCTTCGTTGGCCTCGAACTGGGCTGGCGCACCACCTTCTGGGCACTGTCTATTATCGGCCTGGTTACCATAGTCGGGATCAAAACCCTGGTTCCGCCGATGCCCGCTCATAAAGACACGAACCTTGGCCGCGAGTTTGCCGTTTTCAACCGTCCACAGGTCTGGGTTTCCGCTCTGCTTAGCGTGCTCTCCTTCGGCGGCGTAATCGGCGGCTTCACTTACATCGCCTTCACCCTGACTCAGGTTTCCGGCTTTGCCACGCAGACCGTACCATGGCTGCTGGTGCTGTTCGGCGTGGGGACTTTCATCGGCAATATCTACGGCGGCAAAGCTGCGGATAAATCGCTGAATAAATCTCTCGGTGCCATTCTGCTGCTGCTCACCCTGGTGATGGCCTCCTTCGCGATGTTCGCCCAGAGCCAAATCATGACGGTCATTCTGATGCTGCTGATGGGCACCGTTGGGCTGGCTACCGCGCCAGGCCTGCAGCTGCGTATGATGAAATACGCCAGCGACGCGCCTACCGTGGCCTCCGGTACCAATATTGCCGCGTTTAACATCGGTAACGCTCTGGGGGCATGGCTCGGCGGCATGGCGCTGGATAAAGGCTTCGGCTTTGTCTCTCCGCTGTGGGTCGGGGCTGCACTGAGCCTGGCCGCGCTGGCTGTGGTTATCCTTGGCAGCGTAAACGGCGGGCTGAAAACCAGCCGCGTGCAGGGATAAGCCTTAACACAACAACTCAATAATTCTGTTATATCAGTGCTTATTAATACCATCAGAATAAACGCCGGTGAGAACTAAACATCCGTTCTCACCATAATTACTGATTAACATAAATAAGATAGCAGCCGTACCCGGTTATAAAACTCTTTCTCCACAAGAGCCTTTTCTGTTTTTTATAAAACAGGAACGGGCACGGCTGCTTTATAAATATGTCAATATTAATGAGATAAACAGATGAAAAATTCCAACATAGCAAAAGAGAGTGTGGCTGGCAGAAATAATATAGTGGGATTTTTCCCGGGCTTAGGCAGCCGGGTTATGTATAAGGATATTGGTGATTGCCTGTTACGTTCAGGAAATAAAGAAGTCGAACAAATATATTGTGAAGCGGCTGCTGCTATGGGGTACGGAAATCAACCAGAAAAAATGCTGATTACTCAGGCAACGCTTCCTTCCGGGAAAATGGAACAGCAAGGTTTTATCGGCGCCAGTTTCCTTATTCATAATTTAGCTCTGGCCGCCCTTTTGCGCGCAGAGGCTCACCGGCAAAATCAGGATCTTCATTTTCTCGCTTACAGCGGGGAAAGCTTCGGCATCATTAACTCGGCGGTAGCCAGCGGGGCGCTCAGCGTCAGCGACGGCGTAAAAATCGCCAATTTCTTTACCCCGTATATTCTACTGGCCTCCGATAAGCAGGACGATGCATTCAGCCAGTCTATTGCCGCCTGGTATCCGGCGGCGCTGCAAGCGCAAAACTTAATCCCCGAACCCTATTATGTCGTCGCCCTGCGCGGCAAAGAAAAACAGCTGGCGGAGGCATACGCCGCGCTACAGGAAGAATTTCTCAGCACCGAGATTGAACAACATAAAGCCTATAGTCCATGCCAAATCAATCTCTATGTGAAGACCAGCATCAAGTCATGCTTCGATATTTTTATGAAGAGCTACCCGGCGGTTGAGGTGAACAAGCTCAAAGAGCCGACCACGTTTCTCACCCATTCGGCGCAGCTTACTCCGCTTAAACAGGGGCTGGAGCAGTTCTTCATTGAGCGCCAGATTGTCTTTTGCGACCCGCATACGCCGGTGATTGCCAACCACAGCGAGCAGTTGCTGACCAGCAAAGAAGAGATACGCGCGGCGGTGCTGGCAATCATTGATTGCATTATGCTCTCGGCTACCACGGCCAGCATGGCAGATGCTCTGGGCGCTGACGCGATTGTTGAATTGGGTCTGGGAAATAAATCCGTCCAACTGCTGCGCGACAACGATATTCACACTCCGGCTTTATCCTTCACCGGCGCTCCCGGCGAAGCCGCGCTGATGGTACAGGCGTTGGGTGCTTTAAGCCGCATTCGTGACGGCAAAGAAGCCGCCGATATCTGTTCAGGTATCGACAGCTGGTTGAACGTAGCCCGCCAAAACGCCGAGTTCACCAGTCGTTTTTCAACCAAAATCGTGGAAGCTATCCAGCAGGTTGCGCCGCTCAGGCTGGAAATTAGCGGCTGCGCCCCGGTTAGCGTGGACAGCATCTACAAAAATAGCTGGCGCTATCGCGACTATTTGCAGCCGGGCGAGCGGGTATTGATGTCCCGCCTGAGACGCAATATTCACGGCACGGAACTCGATAAAAACCAGACCTACGCCGACCTCAAAATTCAGCGCAAGGATGGCGCAATTCGTTATCTGAAAACGCCGTTTATCATCCATGCGGAAAAAACGCTGTTCTACTTCTCCAGCCTCGATGAACTCAGCAATATTGCGGTGTTTAACTACCTGCAGGATTTAGCCTCCGCCCCAAATTACGCTGAAGTTTGCAGCCGTATAGCGGCGGAGCGCAATCATGGAGAGCCGCTGGACGGGTTGTTGCAGCTGCATACCGCTGAGGCGCCGCCTGAAACTCAGGTTATCCGACGTATCATCTTGCAAACGCTCGCTTTCGAGTTAATGCAGGTTCATCGTCCGGCGCTGGTTCAGCAGGCCAATACCTGCCTGGCGACCCGAGATTTTATCGGCTGGCTAGCCTGCCTCGTCGCCGTCGGGGCTGCATCGTTCGACAGCACGGTGCAGCTATGCCGCGATTACTACTCTTCACACAGCCGTAAAATGCTGCCGTGGGGCGGCGTTAAAAAATTTGCCGCCGAGCTTGGCGACGCCCGCGTTCCCGTGCTTTCCGTCAACGGACTGCCGCTGCTGGGGCACCGCGATCTTGAGGTCAACACGTTCAAAATCTTATTGGGTGATTTCCCCAATGAGCGCGTACAGGCTGCTCTCGACTGCCATCTGTCGGTGATAACCCTCGACGGCAGCCTGGTCGATAACTCGCTGGAAACCGAGCCTTATCAATCAGACATCATTCTTATCGCCTCCGCCCCGGAAATCTGGCTGCGTAAGCCGGAGCTGGCGCTGGAGCAGCGCGAACGTGAAGCGCAGACCTGGCTGACCGAAGAACATCGCCAGGTTTCCGACTACGCCAGCCGTCGTAATCTGCTTTGCAGCACCGTTAATGCCTACATTGAGGCGGACGAAGTCCCGCTGCAATTCTGCAACGGCGGCAGTGAATCGATGACCATGTTTATTCAGCGTGCGCCGCATGAGCCGGTGGTGGTTCGCAAAATATTAAGCGAGGCGCTAACCGCCGCCAAATGGCACGCGGGCGGCACTGGCGTGATGCTGCCTCCGTTCGCCAAAGCGGCACGCCAGGTAGACTATTTGCGCGCCCTGCCGGACAGCGTTAAACCGTGGTTCCCGCAGGTTTATGCCGTGACGGAACGCGAGATCCTGACCCCCGCCAGCCAGTCACGCGTGGGGAAAGCGACCTGCAAAGAAGTCATCTATGAAATGAGCCTGGTGGAAGGCGAGGAAGTCAGCCAGTTTATCGAGCGCAACGACCTTTCTCCGCGCCTGATTGCCCGGCTGTACGAAATCATCTTCACCTTCCTGCGAGACAACATCCATCGCGAAAACCGGGTAGCGGCCAGCGGCAACACGCTGGAGTCGTCCTATTTCCGCAAAATTGAAGATCGCCTCGCCCTGTGCCGCCAGACCGCGCCGGGCTGCTTCAGCCCTGAACTGCTGGATAGCGAGAAGATCGTTATCAACGGTCGCGAATACCTTAACAGCAAGGCTCTGCTGAGCGCCTTCCGCTCGCGCCCGGAGTACCAGCGCATGCTTGAGCCGGTTTGGCACTCTCTGGTGATGGGCGATACCAACACCGAGAACATCAAGATGGGCAACACCGCCCCGCTGTTGGCCGCTCAGGTGCTGATTAACCAGCACAGAAGCGAAGATGAGATAGCCCGGGCTCTGGCGGCCATCAGCGCCGAAGATATTCAGCTCCGGTTCCTCGATCCGCGGGCCATCGGCTACCAAAGCGAAGGTGCGGACTGCCGCGACGACTACATGTACGACAACAAGCCGTGGCACAACTCCCTCGGCCACTATGACGAAATTCATAACGAGCTGTTTAACCTCACCATGAGCCTGAACGCGGCCAAAAACCCGGTGGTTACCATCCAGTTCGCCGAAAGCAATGACTACCAGCGGACATACCGGATAACCGACTGCGCCGAAAAAAATATCAACCCGCTTAGCCAGCATGAAGTTGTGGGTATGGAGCGATATTTCGCCCAGGTGATGAGCACAGTCTATGACACCGCTAGCCCGGACTCGGTTTTCCTGCGGGAAGATCCGCACTGGCTGGTGCGCTTCGTGTTCATGATGGGCACGCACTTTACCGCCATGCCGCCGTTCCACTTCAGCTCCGAGCTGGACGGCACGATTAAAGACAGCATCCGTACCCAGCGCAGGCCGGTAGCAATCTACTGCGAAGGGATTAAGTGGCTCAATTGGGCCTTAGAAATTTTACAGGGCAAGCGCGACCAGTTCCTTGGCGTCAGCGTGCCTTATGTTGAACAGTTCGCCAAAGAGGCAATGTAACTATGCAGCGATTTAACCAACAGGTACTCGAACACAACCTGAACAATGCCATGGCACACCTGGATAACGAAAGCCGACTTATCGCCACGCCGTGGAGCAGAATAGTCAGAGGACTGGGCCTGGGTCAGTATCCGGTGTCCTACAACGAGACTATTTCTCTGTGGATCCAGAATGCCTTTGATGAGCTGAAGGATAAAACCGAGTCTAAAAACAACTACGTTAACTTTTCGTCGCTGCTTTGCGACTTTATCTGCCTGCTGGTTAAGCCGGGTCAGACGCTGAGCGAGCACGACAAACAGGTCTATATCTTTAACATCCTGTTTTTAATCAATTATGAGTTAGACCCGTACCGCCGAATTATGCAATACAGCATCACCATTGATGCGCTGGCAAAATTGAATATCAACCTGTTTGATTTGCTGGAAAACACCATCGACCTTCCCGGGCTGCTGTTCCGCAGCATTAACGAGATCCAGTCGAACGGCATCAAAGATGAGAACAGCGGCAGGCACGGCGACTATGAAAAACTCTCCGCCTATACTTCAGTATTCTTTGCGCTGGCGGCCTGCGATAAGGCAGATCTTGCTGTCACCCGCAGCCGTAACCACATTGCGGATGCGCTGAAAACCTTAGAGAACATTCCTTCACCGTTCTTCCGCGGGCGCGGCGGCAGTATGTTATTCAGCGCTATTAGCCTGCTCGGCTATTCCGAAGTGCTGTATAAACACGGCCGCGACTACATTATCGAAATGCTGGACTACCTCGACAGCGCGGATACCCTCGGCATCAATCCGTCATTCCCGCAGAGCATGTCGCCCGAGTTTGTGAAAGTTTACCCGCTGCTTACGCTGCTAAACTCTATCGCGGCAACCGGGCATCATCAGGCGCTTAACTATCGTCAGGATCGCGTGCGCCAGGCGAGCGAACTGCTGGAAGCGCTGACGCCGGTAGAAAGAACCCACATGGGGCTGTACTACATTACGGCGGTGTACAACCTCGGCCTGATCGACCAGGAAAAACACCGCGTCAACGCGCTGGTAGAACAGCTGGGGCAGACGGCCGAAGTTATCGACCCGTCAGAGAACTATTTCCTGCACGGCATCGCCTGCTCTTATGTTATCGAAACCGCGATGATAACCGGCAAACAGCACCTGATTACCGACCGCCTGCTCAACACGCTCGCCGACAGTTTCTCCACCATGGACAAGCGATTCGAGGATGAAATCAACCGCCCTTATCCTTTCGCCTATGCCCTGACAATGCTTGCCGAAGCGGGCCATGTGGATAAGCTGTTTGAGCCTTCACCGCGCTATGATAATCAGTCGGCAACCAGCTGGATGATAGGCAATCTTGCCCAGATTGGGGACGGGACGGACGGCAGGCTTTATATGTTTAACCACGCGCTTATCAACCTGATGCTGCGCATGCGTGGAACCCGCTTCCCGGCGCTTAACGCCTATAGCGGTTTTAACTTTAAGGCGGCTTGATGCTTTGCCCTTTTCCGTTAAGGGAAAGGGCAACCTTCTTTCACCCTCTCCTTCTCAGGGAGAGGGCCAGGTCTGACTACTCGCTATCTTCGCTCTGAGACTCATTCTTCGCGTTGCGGGTCATCCACAGCGCCAGCGCCTTCAGCGAGTCAGGGGTGAATTCATCGCAGCGGGCGGTTATCTCTTCTGGAGACATCCAGCTCACTTCGCTGACTTCTTCTTCCTGCAGGGCGAACGGCCCGTGGGAAACGCAGCTGAACAGCCCGCCCCAGACGCGGCAGTTTTCGTCTTCAAAATAGAACTGACCGTGTTCGGCGAACGGAACACCGGCGATGCCCAATTCCTCTTCCGCTTCGCGGCGGGCGGACTCCAGCATCTGTTCGTCGGCCTGAACCACGCCGCCTGCGGTGGCGTCCAGCATGCCCGGCATAAAATCTTTTGTCTCGGTACGACGCTGCACCAGAATTTTGCCCATACCGTCGGTGACGACAATATAGGTTGCACGGTGACGTAGACGCTGCGCGCGCATTTGCTCGCGGCTGGCCTGTGCGATGACCTCATTGTCTTCATTGACAATGTCTACCCATTCCGTGCCGACAAAATGACTCTGATCCACCATCGGGAAAACCTTATTCAGGGGCGCTCTTACGGCGCGTTATTGGATTAACCTGCCAACGTTACGGGGTAATGCTCACCTGCGCAATAACCCCATTGCTCTTCAGCGTGCGAACGCTCAGAACGCCATCATCCAGCATGCCGAAGCTGGCCTCAAAACCGCCCTTCGGAATGCTGACAGAACCTGGATTAAACAAATAGATCTGTTCGTGCTTTTGTGCAACCGGAAGATGAGTATGGCCGAATACCAGCACATCGTTAGCGGCCAGAGGCGGCCTGTGGTCAGGATTATAAAGGTGCCCGTGAGTGAGGAAAAGGCGCTGCTGCGCCAGCAAAACCTGCTGCCACGGCGCTGTTATCGGGAAGTGCAGCAGCATTTGGTCAACTTCGCTGTCGCAGTTTCCACGTACCGCGATGATTTTATTAGCAAGCTGGTTGAGCGCTTCTGCTACCGCCGGAGGATTATAGCCGTCCGGCAAAGCATTACGCGGGCCGTGATTCAGAATATCGCCAAGCACCACCAGCCATTGCGCATCGCTTTGGGCGAAACGCTCAAGCACTTTTTCCGTTGCGGGTAGCGAACCGTGCAGGTCCGAAGCAAACATCAGTTTCATATATCCCTGGCTCCTGTAGTGATAATGGGCCAATGATAACCAATTCCCGGCTCGCTATCAGCCCGTGGATTTAGCCGAAAGCGCTACCCAAAGCTGCACGGAGGCGCGCTGCCACTGGAACGCCGCGTACTCCTTCAGGCGCTCTGGTACGTCATCACCATTAAGAATCAAACGGTTGAGCATCAGCGCCAGGTCGGTATCGGCAATCGACCACTCGCCAAACAGGTTTTGCTGCCCCTGCGGCAGCAGGCCCATCGCGGTCTCAATCAGCTTGTTCGCGGCCTGCTGTCCGGCGGCGCTTAACGGAGGCATTTTCGCTCCGGCAAACACAACCGCCGTAGAACGCTCTTCTCTGATGGGCATCAGGTCGCTGCGCAGCCACGCCTGAATCTGGCGGGCGCGGGCGCGTTTTTCTATGTCGTGCGGGTAAATTCGCTCCCAGGTTGGCGGCGAAAAGCGCTCTTCAAGATACTCATCAATCGCGGAAGATTCGCTCAACACAAAATCCCCAACCGCCAGCACCGGCACGCGCCGCGTCAGGTCATATCCCTTCCAGCCCGGCTTTAAATTTTGGCCGCTGGCGAGGTCCACGGTTTGCAGCGAGAAGGCGAGTCCCTTCTCTTTCAGCGCTACATAAACGGAAAGCGCATAAGGGCTAAAATAGTGGCTGTCAGACCACAGGGTAACGGCAGGCTGGCTCATCGTAATCTCACTTATTAGCGCGTCAGGTTATTGAACATAGAGCGAAAAAAACGTTTTGTCATCTATAGTACAAAGCACTTATGTCCATATACTGAACTCAGTGTGAAATGATTATATTTAACGTAAATATGCATATTTTTCACCCTACATGACACGTTTGACCTAAACATATTTAAGACATTTTCTAAAGACAGTCATCTTTTATACTGATAAGAATAAAACTCATCAGGGTGAATATAATACATATCAATCACTCCATTATATATATTCCCTTTGAAATTAATACGTTACAAACCATAAACCTCAACATTATTTTCCATCCACATACATGAATCATTACCTACAGTTTAAATTATCAGAACGTTAATCTCACTTATCTTTACAGCACTAAAAAACAACTGAATGGTTCCATATTTGAGATTGGCATTATCATATTTGGCTGTTTACAACATAAAAACCATTCCCTTATTATAAATATGTCGTCAAATGACACATCTCATATCTTATCGAATTATACGATTAAGGGAATCAAATGATTACTGTTGCAGAGTATCTTTTCAGACGTTTACAAGAGCTAGGTATTGAAGATATTTTTGGTGTACCTGGAGATTATAATCTTTCATTTGTGGATATGTTAGAAAACCATAAAAACATTAATTGGATTGGGAATTGCAATGAGTTAAATGCTTCCTATTCCGCTGATGGTTACGCTCGCGTAAAAGGTTTTGGTGCTGTCATAACTACTTATGGAGTTGGGGAACTTAGTGCATTAAATGGTATAGCCGGAGCATTTTCCGAACAAGTACCAATCGTGCATATCGCAGGCGGACCTGCATTACATAAACAAGATCTGCGACGTAAAATTCACCATAGCCTTGGAAATGGGGATTTTAATTGTTTTGAGAATATTTACAAAAATGTGTGCCATACCACTGCAAGTCTCAATTTCTACAATGCTTGCGATGAGATCGATAGAGTAATACTGGACATTTGGAAATATCGTTATCCCGTATACATTCTGTTACCTGAGGATGTTGCAACATATCTTGTTTTACCACCAAAAAAACCTTTAGATTTAGCACTTCCGATCAGCGATGAGGCACAACTTTCTACAGTATATGAGAAATTAAAGGGTCAGCTTTCTTCCGCAAACAAGGCATGTGTTATTCTTGGTGAGGAAATAAATCGTTATCAAATCAATGATCAGTTAGTGAAAATGCTGGAGAAAACTCAGCTACCATTTGTAACCGTATGGGGGAGCAAAGGTGTCATCGACGAAAGTAATAAAAATTATTGCGGCTTATATCGTGGAGCAATGTCATCTGCAGAAACACGAAGTTTCGTTGAGAATGCTGATATTGTACTTGCTTTTGGCGTTAGCTGGGATGAAATCAACACAGTCGGATTTTCTCATAATATCGCCAAAGAGCGTCTGTACGATTTCCACTCTTGCGAAACCATTATTCATGATCGTACGTATCATGAAACATCCATGTTCAATGTAATTGATCTGATTTCAAAAGATAATTATATTTACGAAGGGCTACACCCTACAATTACGACAGACTCACTTCCTAATCCACTTACAGGAGAAATCCTACAAAAACATCTACCATCAGTATTTAATTCTCTCATTACTGACTCAACCGTTCTATTATCCGAAACAGGAACATCTTTATTCAACTCAGGTGAGTATACTTTCACAGGTAATAGTAAACTTATTATAGGTAAAATGTGGGCCTCTATTGGATATGCTACACCTGCAACTTTAGGTGTATCTATAGCTTTAAAGGGACAAGGTAGAGCTATCTTAATCACAGGTGATGGCGCACTCCAAATGACTGTTCAATCTATTTCTACCATGCTTAACAAACACGTTAACCCAATAATTATCATCATTAACAATCATGGTTATACTATCGAAAGAATGTTTCATGGAAAACATGCCAGTTATAATGATGTTCAGGAATGGGATTATACCGCATTACCTGCAACATTTGGTGGGGATGCTTATACTGAAAAAGTTTTTACTATGGAAGAATTGTATTCAGCCATTGCTAAAGTTCAAAACCATCATGACAAACTTTGTCTAATTGAAATTATGATGGATAAATACGACCAACCACAACCACTTTTGTCTTTTGTTGCTGCCTTAAATCCTGATAAAAGTAAAGATTAGCTAATTTCATTAACTGGAGGTTTTATTAATGGATACCAGTACACTTTTTTGCTCACCAGCGATGAATTTCTTAGGTTCAAACTCATTACAAAATGCGTTGAAACATTCATCTGAAAATTACCACCGTATTTTCTTCGTGTGCGATAGTTATCTCCTTGAATGCGGACTGGCAAGTTTAGTCATTGACGAGTTAGAAAAACTTAAACTTACATTTTGTATATTTAAAGATTTTCAAGCCAATCCTGGTTGGCATCATGTTCAGTCCGCCATTAGTACATTAAAATCTTATAAACCAGATTTGATTGTGTCGTTCGGAGGTGGTTCGGCACATGATTTTGCTAAAGCTATTGCATTTTTTTCCGCTAATGAGGGAAGTCTGGACGATTATCAAATTCCAGATTGTCATGCAAATAACACATTACCAATAATGTGTATTAACTCCACAGCAGGTACCGGGGCTGAAACAACTCGCGTATCAATCATTACTGACGAAGACAGCCATATTAAGCGCGTTCTACTTAATTATCGGATGCTTCCTTTAATCTCAGTAAATGATCCTAATTTAATGCTTAATCAACCCGAGATGCTTGCTGCAGCTACAGGACTTGATGCATTAACACACGCTATTGAATCTTTTTTGGCAAAAAATAATCATCCATTAACAGATGCCTTAGCAACACAAGCCATCAGGTTAATATTACGGCATCTACTTCCTACGATTATAGAGCCTACTAATGTAATTGAAAAAGATAAGATGGTTAATGCAGCAATGATGGCTGGCTTAGCGACGAACGCAGGGCTTGGTTATGTCCATGCTCTTGCGCATCAACTAGGCGGAATTTATGGTTTACAGCACGGTGTATGCTGTGCACTGCTATTACCTTCAGTTTTGCATTGGTTGTCAGAGGCTGATCCAGATCGACTTACTCTGCTAGCGTATGAGTGTGGTTTTAACAGTGAAAATAGCGCACGTGAAAATATGTTTAAATTAATTCACGCTATAGAAAAACTTATCGACTTAGCAGGTATAGTACTAGGTTTACAAGCATTCGGTGTTCATAAAAGTGATTTCAATATGATTGCTAACAATGCACTAAAAGATATTTGTTCATCATCCACCATAACCCCCCCCACACATGATGATTATATATTCATGCTCAATCATGCTTACTAAAGAATTGGAGTTCATATGAAAATAACAATTATTGGAGTTGGTAGTGTTGGCAGTCTGTTATCTTTCCAAATGGCCACATCAGGACTGGTTAGTGAAATAGTACTTTTTGATATTAACAACAAACGATCTCAGGCAGAAGCATTGGATATTAATCATGCAATGCCACATTACAATGGCTTTTGTAAAATATATGCCACTACTGATTATGAAGAAACACGTGATTCTGACTTTATCGTACTCACGGCATCGATCCCATTTCCTGTAAAAAAAGATGCGCAGGGAAATCTTATTAGCACAAACAGAGAGGATATGGCAGAAGCAAATATTAAATTATATAATAACATCATTCCTGAACTGATTAATTACTCACCAGATGGATTTTATATTGTTGTTGCCAATCCTAATGATGTTATTGTTCGTTTGATTTCTGAAACAACATCAATACCAAAGCACCGAGTTATTGGAACAGGAACAACTATTGATACCGGAAGAATTTTAAATATTCTTAGCAGACAGTTAAATCGCCAACTTCACACCCCTGAGATTTTCGTTATTGGAGAGCATGGTGATCGCCAATTTATACCACAATGTTATAACTCAGAAAAAGAAGCAGGAAGTAACTCAGCATTCATCTTGCAAGCACTTAATGAAACCCAACAGATTTTTGTAAATAAAAACTACTCAACCAACTTTGCTATATCCTCTGCCTGCAGAGCTTTAATAATTGCGATCATCAGAGATGACCACATTATCATGCCATTGAGTAGTCATTTTGAACTCGATAATTTACATGGTTATCTCAGCATGCCTCGATTAATAACAGCTAAAGGTATCGAGCACACAATCCAACCAGAACTCAACGAAGACGAAATAAAACTACTAAAAGAGTCTATACAGGCTGTTAAAAAATATGATTTAATATCACATTAAAACACATTCAATAATTTATCATATAGGTGACACTGGAAATTAAACTCCGCTGTCACCCAATTCAACCCTCTACTTCCAACAGCATTTATTTCCGACTATTAAAACAAGTTAATGAATCGACCGCGGCAAAGAAAAAATATAACTCAACCACTCTCACAGCTTATAGTATTTTCTCAGGATTTATATTTCAGATGAACATAACTTATCTCTCTTCTTATTGTGGTAACTGGATATATTCTTTTGCCGATATGACGTACATTGCACGATTCGAACAGCAGTTTAAACCGAAGCCAACACTGAAATTCACTTTACAACCGGTGACGCTAAAACGTGAGAACTGGACTCTGATATGTTGAGCAACCGTCAGTCAGTAATTCCATGTTGGTTTATTCCAGGGCTGATAGCTTCTATCTTAATGTTCGCCGTTGCACTGGCAGCCTTTTTGGCCTTGTGGTTCAAGGCTCCCGCCGAACCCTGGAGCTATTTGCTGCAGGACAAATATATTCAGCATGTAGTGTATTTCTCGTTCTGGCAGGCTTTACTCTCCGCTCTATTCTCAGTTCTACCCGCCATTTTTCTCGCCCGTGCGCTCTACAGGAGACGTTTTCCTGGCCGTAGAATCATGCTGCGCCTATTTGCGATGAATTTAATTCTACCTGTACTGGTGGCAGTGTTCGGCATTCTGAGCGTTTATGGTCGTCAAGGCTGGGTCGCAACTCTCTTTCAGGCGCTGGGCTGGAAATGGAATTACTCACCTTATGGCCTACAGGGCATTTTGTTATCACACGTCTTCTTTAACCTGCCAATGGCAACACGCTTTTTTTTGCAGATGTTGGAACAAATCCCCGGTGAACAGCGCCAGCTTGCTGCACAGCTTGGGATACGTGGGCTCAATTTCTTTCGCCTGATTGAATGGCCCTGGCTGTGGCGGCAAATACTTCCTGTATCTGCATTGATTTTTACACTCTGTTTTTCAAGTTTCACGACTGTGCTATCACTCGGAGGTGGTCCGAGAGCCACCACCATAGAGCTAGCGATTTACCAGGCGCTGACCTACGATTATGATCCGGTAAGAGCGGCTATGCTTGCAGTGATTCAAATGGCCTGCTGTTTAGGAATAATGCTGATAAGCCAATCTCTCAGCACAACTATTGCACCAGGCACTACGCAAATGAGTGGCTGGCATGCGCCCGATGATGGCATTTATAGTAGGTTTGCAGATACACTTTTAATCGTTCTTGCCCTGTTGTTGCTTTTTCCTCCACTGCTGGCTGTAATTGTCGATGGCCTCAACCCTCGGTTACTACAAGTATTATCACAGCTGGTGCTATGGCAGGCACTGTGGACCTCCCTGCGTATTGCGTTAGCAGCGGGGATACTGTGCGTGGTACTGTCCATGATGCTGCTGTGGAGCACTCGCGAGCTTCGTGCCCGAGGCCGTCCGCTGATCGGACAGATGATGGAGCTCAGCGGTATACTAATTCTTGCAATGCCCGGTATTGTGCTGGCCACAGGTCTTTTTCTGTTGTTGGAAAATACCGTTGGTCTACCTGAATCGGCGAATAATATCGTCATTTTCACAAACGCGTTGATGGCGATCCCTTATGCACTAAAGGTGCTGGAAACGCCTATGTTTGATATCAGTATACGTTACGGCCTACTTTGCAAGTCGCTTGGCATTCAGGGGATCAATCGTTTACGTCTTGTTGAACTGAGCGCACTAGGCCGCCCAATCACGCAGGCTTTTGCCTTTGCCTCCGTATTGTCGATTGGTGATTTTGGAATAGTGGCATTATTTGGTAATAACAGCTTCCGTACGCTGCCATTCTATCTATTTCAGCAGATTGGTTCATATCGGGACAACGACGGTGCGGTGACAGCTTTACTGTTATTACTACTCTGCTTTAGTCTTTTTGCCTTGATAGAAAATATTCCGAGAAATGATGCTAGAACTCAATAATATTACCTGGCAGTACAAACAGCTGCCTATGAATTTTACCCTCTCTGTACGTGAGGGTGAGAGAATTGCTGTACTCGGGCCCAGTGGTGCAGGAAAAAGCACGCTGCTAAATCTGATTGCAGGCTTCCTCACTCCGAAGAGTGGCACAATTTCGATAAAAAACCAGACTCATACTGACACACTACCGTCGCATCGTCCGGTATCCATGCTGTTTCAGGATAATAATCTCTTCAGCCACCTTACAGTACGCCAGAATATAGGGCTGGGACTGGACCCAGGCCTGCGACTCAATGCTATCCAATGGCAAAAGCTTGAAGCAATTGCTATGCGGATGGGGCTCTCATCAATGCTTGATCGCCTCCCTGGCGAGCTTTCAGGTGGGCAACGGCAACGTGCGGCACTGGCGCGCTGCCTGGTACGCGAACAGCCAATATTGCTGCTGGATGAACCCTTTTCGGCACTTGATCCAGCACTACGCCAGGAGATGCTAACGCTAGTTAAAGACGTCTGTCTCCGCCTGGATTTGACGTTACTGATGGTTTCACACAGCCTTGAGGATACCGCACACATTACCGAACGAGCACTGGTGGTGGTAGATGGGCATATTGGTTGGGATGGCACTACAAACGAATTACTTAGCGGCGAAGCCAGTGCCTCGCAATTGTTAGGAATCTCATGAGGCAAGTATTAGTGATGCGCCATAAATGGAAACTTTAAATGATTAAAAATAATATCCGAATACAATAACTCACATAATATTGAATACGGGCATCAATTGAAACATTTAATAATCAATTAAAATACACATAATATAATGTAACACATTATTCGTATGCACCCCCTGATAAATACATTGATTTCTCTCATTACAAAACTCAAACTACTATAGTCTATTACAGCTAGAAAATCACAACTGCCGGAATTGCGAAGATAGTGTAAGTTATTACAAACTTAAAGTAGAGAACCTCAATGAGAATTAATTTAAATGACATGCTAATATTTGGAATTATAGTAAAAGAAGGCTCATTAAAAAATGCATCTTTGAAACTAAGCATACCCATATCAACAATAAGCCGAAGACTAAAAGAGCTTGAGTCGAACATGAATAGAAAGTTACTTCACCGAGATAATAAAAAAATATTGCTTACACCTCTCGGCGAGACTCTATTCCATGAATGCTTTCCGCAATTACTATCAATTAATGAAAAATTGATCCAATGTATAGAGTTCGATTCTGACATGTCTGGACGAATAAATATCTCCGCACCGCAGGGATTATATAATGATTTATTTTATAATAAACTACTGGATTTTCAAAAAATAAACCCAAAAGTAATTCTAGATATTGAGCTAACGTCTAAACCCATTACCAACAATAAAGATATTGTAATTTGCAATGATGTAGAAACCTATCTCTACCCGGATTTTAGAGTAAAAAAAATTAGAACAATAGATTTATTGCTATGTGCATCACCGAATTTTCTCTCGCTAGCTAAATTACTTTCCCCTGAAGATATTTTAAAATACAAGACAATTTCATGCCCCCCACATAAAGCGTGGTCATTTTGGCGAGATATAGATCATGAGAATAAAGTCATTACGCCAAAGTCAAGCTTCTATGTTGATACTTTTGAACTTGCAAAAAAAATGACACTTGATAGTTTTGGGTTATGCTTGCTTCCTGGTCCACTTGTGAAAAATGAACTCAGAGAACTCAAATTAACTCACTGCCTCCCGGATTGGGTATCCTCTCGTGTTTCATACAGTCTTCTTTACCCAAATAGAGATATTATACCTTATAGGGTGCAAATGCTGATTCGATGGTTAACTCAGGATGAGATAGTAAAATAAGCGATATAATATTCACCGCACTTTCCTAAAGATCTTATTAATTGATATACGAGCCCCATTTTATTTACATGTTCTGTTCAAAAGAATATTCTCACGTTTTTTTTCAGTAAAGTTTTATTACATCATCCTTATGGAAAAAATTATTTTGACCAATACACCATTAGTTTAAATAACAAATAATTAAACGCAATTTTCAGTGTCAAATATTTTAATCTAATTATTACCATAAAGATACCTCCGACATTGTAGGTAAATTATACTACTGATTGAATACATCACTCTTCACTCCAGATGAATAGAATCATTGTGCGAACCATTTTAATAACTCTTAAAATAGTTAATAATACCGCTGGATATGGCACAAGAAATTTTATAGCGAAATGCTGCTGTGCCTAATAACTTTTCCTCTTCAGGGTTAGTAATAAAAGAGGTTTCTACTAGCACTGAAGGAATATAGGGGGACTTGAGTACGACGAAAGCAGCCTGTTCCGTCTGGCTTGAATGCATGTGGTGTACAGGGGCGATGTGTTGAACTATATGAGCCCCTAGCAAAAGACTTTCCCTAATGGTTTCCGTTTGTTTTAAATCAAAAATGGTTTTATTTAGATATTTATCCTTATAAACTAAACTATTACCAACAATATCATCAGCCTCATTTTCACTTTTAGATAGATATTTTGCCATTGCACTACTGGCCCCCTGAGTTGAAAGAGCATATACGGAAGCTCCGTGCGCTGCCGGGCTGGCAAAACCATCAGCATGAATGGACATAAAAAGCGAGGCATTATGTGCATGTGCAATCTGGATGCGATGGTAAAGCGGAATAAATGTATCATCTGAGCGTGTCAGTAAGGCATTGACGCCGTGTCTTTTTAAAATAGTTTTGACCTTATTGGCGATGTCCAGGACTACATGCTTTTCCAACGTTCCTTCAGGACCAACAGCCCCCGAATCAATACCACCGTGTCCAGGATCTAGCATAACCGTATATTTTCCTTGAGCATCAGCTTTGGAATGTGGATACGTTAACCGATCCAGTATTTTCGCAGAAGATGACGGTGCTACGAAGGTGTTAGTTGCAAGTGCAGCTAAACTTGCAAGGATAAGTTTCCGTCGAGTTGTTTTGTCGTCCAATATTATCACCTCACGCATCCATTTTGGTATGTTATAACATAACCAGAAATAACGAGCTAGATTTTGAATGTTTTCTTTTGTTTCTTAATGTTGCTTCATATTTTTAAGTCAGTAGTAATAAGTCCATAAGCAATCATCAATCCACTTCAGATAAAATGCCATCGCTGGCTGAAATATATTGATATAGATCCTTTCAAATTATAATTATCACCACCTGCGATGTTATGTTATAACATAATAACACCAACAAATAAAACAGATAATAATCAATCTACTATTCAATTATTTGCCACGGAGAGGGATCATGTCCAACAAACTGATCAAAGAAGATAAATTAAACATTGGTGCCGTATTAGCGGTTTCACTGAGTACGGTTATGTCCATGCTCGACAGTACGATTGCCAATGTTGCTTTACCGGTTATAGCTAAAGATTTTGCCGTATCTGAATCGTCCTCCATTTTGATAATCAATGCTTACCAGTTTGCTGTTATTTCTTCTCTACTAATATTTTCTGCTTTTGGTGGGAGATTTGGAAACAAACGTATTTTCATTATAGGCGCCATTCTTTTTGCATTCTCCTCTCTCGGATGTGCGCTCTCTGAAACACTAGATATGCTGACAGTATTTCGCGTTATACAAGGTTTTGGCGCCGCAGCGATCCTAAGCGTGAATGCTGCTCTTATAAAAGACATCTATCCAGAAAAATTATTAGGTAGAGGCTTAGGAATTAATGTTATGGTGGTATCAGTGTCCGCTGCTGCCGGGCCTTCGATTGCCTCAGCTATTCTTTCCATAGCGAATTGGAACTGGTTATTTACTATCAATGTACCAATAACCTGTATTTCGCTAGTGCTGAGTATCCTGTCGCTTAAATCAACTCAATCTACGCAGTCGCAATTTGATAAAGCTGGAGCAGGATTAGTTTTTTTGACGTTTATTTCATTTTCGACATTAATGCTAGGTTTAACGAAAGGTAGTCTTATTGAAATAGTTTCAAGTGTTATAATTCTTACGGTACTGGCAACAATCCTCTATGCTAATCAAAAAAGAAAACTTGATAACGCACTGATCCCAATCGCAATGTTTCACAGTAAAGCTTTTACATTATCTCTGTTAATGTCGATGCTGTCATACAGCACACAACTGTTGGCCTTTGTCTCTCTACCGTTCTATTTCCATAATATATTGCACCGTAATGTGGTTGAAATTGGTATGCTGTTAACCGCATGGCCGCTCGCAACGATGTTGACCTCATTGGTCGCTGGGGATTTTATCAAAAAGTATAATCCCAACCTGGTAGCACTCTCGGGATTGTCATTGCTCTTAGTAGGAACACTGCTTATGACATGGCTTCCTGCAGAACCTTCCAATATAGAGATCATATGGCGCGTTGCTATTTGTGGCTTTGGATTTGGTCTTTTTCAGTCTCCCAATAACTATATCATCATGACTTCGGTCTCTCATGAACACAGCAGCATTGCCAGTGGGCTATTGGGTAGTTCGCGCCTGATCGGGCAAATTATTGGCTCAGCTCTGGTGGCGATCTTCTTCAATCTCTACGCCAACAATGGTACTAGCATTAGCCTGTTAGCAGGAGCATTATTTTCGCTTATGTCCCTTGCTATAAGCTACCTTCGTTTTAAATCTGGTCATAGCTTGCAAAAGTATTAGCATAATAAAATAACGTGAGGTTATTCATGGACTTTAAAGTAGTTACGACGTCATTCTTAATTATTATCTTTTCAGTGCTCTCAGGTTGTTCAACTTACAACCCGGTGAATATAGAAAAGAAAAGTATAACTCTTAATAGTCATTACTATGACTTCCTGCCAGAGATATATGTAGGTGACCACGTTAAATATAGTTTATTGAACGGTTATCACGGTGAAATAACGATATCAAAAATTAATCCTTGCTATATAACAGATGATAAAGGGGTGGTTATACCTCTATCAGAGGTGTCTAGGATGGAACGAAAGGATTTTTCAACTGGTAAAACTGCTGCATTGGCTGGTGGAGGAGTGGCTGCCACGGCTGTCATTATCGTCCTGGCAGGGATAGCTATCATTGGCTTTGGTACAATGGCTGCCCTAACCTCATAAATAACTATACATGCAATTTGCAATGGAATTGTTCACTATGACTAGTTACAGTGAATCATATAATTTTTCATCATTTTCTGTAACCAGTCGGACAAATGGTTGATTTATAATGAATTCACACAAAAACCACATATGATGTCATAATAAATGCATTGCCACAAAATAGCAGAGCAACTTTATTAAGTATGCTTATCAGAAATGGCATAGTATAAAAACCTTTATTATAACTCACTGTAAATATTAAATATATTGAAAAATTAATTCTGATCCAGTGTAAAAGATTGAACTTAGCATCAATATTCACCCGCTGAAAATGCACCATCCCGGTGCAAGGCTGACAAAAGCTCCTATACTCGAAAAGTTTGCCAAAAAATAAGCTAACCCCTGGAGTGACCATGATCGATCTTTATTATGCGCCTACCCCAAACGGCCATAAAATCACGCTATTTCTTGAGGAAGCAGGCCTGGACTACAAAATCCACCGGGTGGATATCGGTAAGGGTGAACAGTTTCTCCCCGAGTTCCTGGCTATTTCACCGAATAATAAAATTCCGGCAATTGTCGATAACAAACCGGCGGACGGCGGTGAACCGCTGAGCCTGTTTGAGTCCGGCGAGATCCTGCTTTATCTGGCGGATAAAACCGGCCAACTGCTGAGCAAAGATCTGCGCGCCCGCTCCGCCACGCTCCAGTGGCTCTTCTGGCAGGTTGGCGGCTTTGGGCCAATGCTGGGCCAGAACCACCATTTCAACCACTTTGCCCCTCAGCCGGTGCCTTACGCTATAGAGCGTTACCAGGTCGAAACCCAGCGGCTGTACGGCGTGCTTAATAAACAGCTCGAGAAAGCGCCGTGGCTCGGTGGGCATGATTACAGTATTGCGGATATCGCCACTTACCCCTGGGTAGTTTCCCACGAGCGCCAGCGTGTCATACTGGCCAATTTCCCAGCGGTGCGTAACTGGTTCGAACGGATACGCACCCGCCCTGCGACCGTAAAAGCTTATAAACAGGCAGAAAAGCCGTAACCTCCGGTTCAAGTTTTTTCCCGCGCTGGTGTATTCTGTTGCGGGAAAAAACGAATAAGGAGCCTGCAATGTCATCCGTTCGGCCAGACGCCGTCATCCGTATTAAAAACCTGCGCCTGCGCACTTTTATCGGCATAAAAGAAGAAGAAATTGCCAACCGTCAGGACATCGTTATTAACGTCGCTATTCACTACCCCGCGGACAAAGCGCGCGGCAGCGAAGACATCAACGATGCGCTTAACTATCGCACCGTAACCAAAGAAATCATCCAGCTGGTAGAAAATAACCGCTTCTCGCTGCTGGAAAAATTAACTCAGGATGTGCTGAATATCGCATGTGCCCATCCGTGGGTGACTTATGCTGAAGTAGAGATTGATAAACTTCACGCGCTTCGCTACGCAGACTCGGTTTCCATGACCCTGAGCTGGCGGCGCTAAGCGCTCCTTATCGGGAGGTACGCATGGAGATTCTGGTTACCGGCGGCAGCGGATTAATCGGCCGCCACCTGATATCCCGCCTGCTTGAACTTGGCCATAAGGTTACGGTCGTCACCCGCTCGCCTGAAAAAACTCGCTGGCTTCTTGATACCAGAGTCTCGCTGCTCAACGGGCTGGGCGAGCTGCAAAATATCGATGCTTTTGATGCGGTAATCAATCTCGCCGGGGAGCCGATTGCCGATAAGCGCTGGAGCGAACAGCAAAAACAGCGCCTCTGCCAGAGCCGCTGGCAAATAACGGAGCGGCTGGTCGAGCTGTTTAAGGCCAGCGCTCGGCCTCCTGAAGTCTTTATTTCCGGCTCTGCAACCGGCTATTACGGCGATCTCGGGGAAGTGGTGGTGACCGAGGACGAGCCGCCGCACAATGAATTCACCCACAAACTTTGCGCCCGCTGGGAGCAAATTGCCTGCGGGGCGCAAAGCGAAGCAACCCGAGTTTGCCTGCTGCGTACCGGCGTCGTTCTGGCCCCCAAAGGCGGCATTCTGGCAAAAATGCTGCCGCTGTTTCGCCTCGGGCTTGGCGGCCCCATCGGCAACGGCCGCCAGTATCTGGCGTGGATCCACGTCGACGACATGGTGAACGGTATTCTCTGGCTGCTGGATAACGATCTGCGCGGGCCGTTTAATATGGTTTCCCCTTACCCCGTCCGCAACGAGCAATTTTCTCACGCCCTGGGCCACGCGCTAAAGCGCCCTGCCATTCTGCGCGCTCCGGCAACGGCTATTCGCCTGCTGATGGGCGAGTCTTCCGTGCTGGTGCTCGGCGGGCAGCGCGCTCTGCCCAAACGGCTTGAGGAGGCGGGCTTTGGCTTCCGCTGGTTCGACTTGGAAGAGGCATTGCGGGACGTCATTCGTTAAAAAAACAAGCCGGGTTTATCGCCCGGCTTTTTTCTACTGCTCCACGGTACTCATTTTCCCCGCGCTGGCATTGCCCTTCTCCCGCTTAGGCTGCGGCACCTTAATAATAAACGTCAGTACTCCGGCAAACAGATACAGCCCGGTATAGGCCCAGACTACGCCCACAATGTCGAAGAACGGCAGAATTAACGAGGCAATTGCCGGAGCGACAAAATTGCTCATCCCCGCCGACAGGTTATAGATGGAAATAGCCGCCCCGCGATGATGCGGCTCCAGAGTCGGGAATACCGCAGTCATCGGCACAAACGCCGCCACAAACGTCCCCAGCATCACAGCAGGAATGAGCGCCACCCAGAAGTTATGGCCCGCCCACACCGGCAGGTAGTAAAACGTCAGGCTGGAGATAGCCATGCCGAGACAGCCAAACCAGCGCACCTGACGTATCCAGCCGATGTATTCGCCCATAATTCCCCAGAATATATTGGTGAAAATGGTAACGAAGAAGAACACCGCCCAGACCTGTAGCCACTCGGAAATGGTAAAGCCGAGGCGATCGACAAACAGCAGCGGCATCACGATAGCAAAGCCAAATAGCGACAGCGTATTGATGATGCGGATCAGGCAGGCGTAGAACACATCGCGGTTGCTGAAAAGAATGGTTACCGCGCGGGACATTTCGGTCATTTTATCGCGCATCGGCAGGTTCACCCGTGAGCGGTCAACCGGCACATTTCGCAGGCTGAAGAAGGCAATCAGCCCCCCGCACATGACCCAGGCAATCGCCAGCCACAGCGTGCCCGTTTCCCCCATCGCCGGAATAGTCAGGCTTGGCAGGTAGCTGCCGATTACGCCGATGCCAATAGAGTACATAGCCCAGAACCAGCCGGTTGCCGCCGCCAGCCGCTCGCGCGGAACAACCTGCACCAGCATCAGCATAAAGGAGTAAATAAACAGCGGATAAGCCAGGCCGCGAATGCCGTAAAACAGCAGCATCAGCGGATAGTTACGCAGCCCAAGCCCGAGCGACATAAACAGGGCGTGCATCACCACCCAGGTGACAAAACCGATCAGCATCGCTTTTTGCGGAGTGATTAGCTCCGCGACTACGCCAGAGGCCCAGGCTGCCAGCCCCGCCGCGAGGCCGTACAGAGTAAACACCATCGCCGACTGCGCGGGCGTAAAGCCCATATCGGTAATGTGTTTCGACAAAAATGCCATCTCGAAACCATCGCCGCTCATAAAAATCGCAATCGCGATAAAGCCCCAGAGCAGGTGTTTGGGTAAGCCAAACCAGTAATGTTTAGATTGCATAACAATCTTCCTCGTTGACGGGTACAGGAGTTCCCGGCGGCGAAACCGCCCGCCGGGTGGGCAAATCAAGGCAGCAGCTTACGAGCGGCTTTTTGTTGTTGGTAAAGCAGGCGGAACGCGCACAAACGCTGTTGCAGAACGCTTTGTGACGCCTTGCGCGGAGTAAAGCGCTGCTGAACCGGCGGCTTACGGCACACCACCTCTTCCACGCCGCTGTCGGCCAGCCAGCCGAGGCGGGCCGCGCCAAGCGCACCGGAAGAGCTTGCCGGATGGGTGACAATCGGCACATCCAGCACGTCGGCAATTAGCTGCGCCCAGATAGCACTGCGGGCGCCGCCTCCGGTCAGACTGCACTGGCTGATTCGGCTGCGGGAGGTTTCCAGCACCGCCATACCGTCGGCCAGGCCAAAGGTCACGCCTTCAATGACCGCATAGCCCAGCAGCGCCCGGTTGGTTTCATTATTTAGCGCGAAGAAGCTGCCCATTGCATGGGCGTCGTTATGCGGAGTGCGCTCTCCTGAGAGGTACGGCAGGAAAATCGGCGCGCGCTTTTTCTGCGCTTCACTGAGCGTCGCCATCTCCTCCATCAGCTGGCTTTCGGTCACCGACAGCAGATTACATACCCAGCGCAGGCAGCTGGCGGCGCTTAGCATGACGCTCATCTGGTGCCAGCGGCCCGGCAGCGCGTGGCAGAAGGCATGCACCCCGGACTCAGGGCGGGTTTGCAGCTCATCGTTCACCACGAAAATGACCCCGGAAGTACCGAGCGAGATAAACGCATCGCCGTTATTTACCGCACCAACCCCAACCGCCGAGGTGGCATTGTCCCCGCCTCCTCCGGCAATTTTCACCCCAGAACTCAGCCCCCATTCGGTTGCCAGCGCCGGGCGCAGAGTGGCGCTGACTTCGCTGCCCTCTACCAGGCGAGGCATCTGCCCGCGGTTAAGGCCGGTGGCGGCCAGAAGTTTGTCTGACCAGTCACGCTTTGCCACGTCCAGCCACAACGTGCCTGCCGCGTCCGAAGGATCGGAGACAAATTCGCCGCTGAGCCGCCAGCGCAGATAGTCCTTGGGCAGCAGCACCTTATCCACGCGGGCAAAGATTTCCGGCTCGTGCTCCGCTACCCAGCGCAGCTTCGGCGCGGTAAATCCGGGCATCACCAGATTGCCGCCGATGGTGAGAAATTCAGGATGCTGCTCCGTCAGCGCGGCGCATTGTTCCGCGCTTCGCGTGTCGTTCCAGAGGATGCAGGGGCGCAACACATTGCCCTGGTTGTCGAGCAATACCGCCCCGTGCATCTGGCCTGAAAGCCCAATAGCACGGATTTTTGCCCAGGCGTCCGGCACCTGCTGGCGTAAATCAGAAACGACTTGCTGAGTAGCCTGCCACCAGGCTTCCGGTTCCTGCTCGGCCCAGTGCTGATGCGGACGCTGTACGGTCAATGCGGCATGGCCCGAGGCCAGAATCTCGCCCTGCTCATCAATAATCAGAGCTTTTAGCTCGGAGGTTCCAATATCAATCCCGAGATACATAGCGCCTCCTTAAACCGCGGCCAGCGGCTGCTGCGGTGCTTTAATCCAGCTTTCCAGCCGGGCAACCGTGCGCTGCATTAGCTGATGGAAATCGTCTGAGCGGGAAAGCCCGGCAAACAGCGTCTCGTCGTTGACGAAGGCTTCCAGCGGCGAGGAGGAAGCAAACAGCGCGCGAACGGCCTCTTCCCGCATTACGCCGTCCTGATAGGGATAAGGAAGGCTTCCCTGCGCCCAGCGTTGCAGGAACAAGAAGAACAGCGCGGGCAGCACGGCGGTGGCCGCAGGCTGCTGGCCCCGCTGATAACACTCAACCAGCGTCGGGGTGATAAAACCGGGGATTTTAGACAGCCCGTCAGCGGCAACGCGCTGGTTGGTATCCTTGATATACGGATTGCTAAAGCGGGCCAGCACCACGTCGCGATATTGTTCGAGATCCAGCGGGCATGGCGACAGCGAAGGGATCACGTCTTCGGTGACATAATCCCAGGCCATCTGCTTAATCGGCTGCTGGACGGTGCTTTCATCAATGTAGTTCAGGCCGGTAAGCGTTCCCGCCCAGGCGATGCAGCTGTGGCTGGCGTTGAGAATGCGGATTTTTGCCTCTTCGTACGGCAGCACCGAATCCACCATTTCGACGCCAACCTTTTCCAGCGCCGGGCGGCCATGAATAAAATCATCCTCAATAACCCACTGGATAAAAGACTCTCCCATCACCGGCACTTTATCGTCAAAACCGGTGGCGGCCTTCACGCGCGGCGCGATGTCGGCAGTCGGGCGCGGGGTAATGCGGTCCACCATGGTATTTGGCGACACGGTATGGGTGCTAACCCAATCAAAGAGCGCATGGTCGCCCTTCGCCTTCAGAAACGACAGGAAGCCGTGGCGGAAGCGCTCACCATTGTGCCGAAGGTTATCGCAATTCAGCAGGGTAACCGGCTCGCCGCCTTCGCTCATACGCCGGTGAAGGATACGGCTTAGCGCGCCGTACAGCGTGGAAATCCCGCCCGCCAGGTCACCCTTAACATCCGATTGGTTAACGTCCAGTTCATGCTGCGGGGTCAGGTAATAACCGGCCTCGGTAACGGTAAATGCAATCACGCGGGTTGATGCCCTGGCACCCTCTTCAACCAGGGCAGAGATCTCTTTATCCCACGGCAGGACTTTGCGGATAGAGGAAATTTTTTCGTAAGCCCGCACGCCTTCCGGAGTCACCGTTTCCAGTACATATTCGCCGCCCTGCGCCGCAAGCTGTGCCAGCAGCTCGTTGGCATCGTTGCGAATATTGCCGAGCGAAATACTCCAGCTTTCGTCGCCCTGCTTCAGCAGCTCGTTGAGATACCACGCCTGATGCGCACGATGGAAAGAACCTGCGCCAATATGCATCCATACCGATTTCGTCGTCATCTTCCACCTCATAATTAAACATTTGTCATTATCAAGGGCATTTGCTCGTTTGTTATAGTCTAGTTGCGTCGAGGCCGAGCTTTCTGAGATCAAACTCACAGCTGCAACATTTGCCCATAAAAATGACTTTTGCCCAATGACCAATGCAGGACCCTGAGGGTAGAATGCGTTCCAGAGATTAACGAGGTGCCGGAATGAGCAGAGAAGAGAAAAAACAAGAGCAGGCCGCGCGCGTCGCCTGGATGTATTACGTGGCGGGGATGACACAGCAGGATATTGCCCGCGAACTGGGGATTTCGCGCCAGGTCGCACAGCGTCTGGTGTCTTCAGCGCGCGAGCAGGGAATGGTGACGGTCAAGATTGCCCACCCGGTTGCCCGCTGCCTGAAGCTGGCGCAGCAGGTGCGGGAGCGCTTTGGGCTTGAGATTTGCCGCATCGTCCCCTCGGAGGGGCTGGACAATGAAGCCATCCAGCAGATGCTGGCGGTAGAGGGTGCGGAGGTGATGTCGCAGTTTATCGCCGAAGAGCAGCCGCAGGTATTCGGCATTGGCTCCGGCAAAACGCTACGCTCGATTATCGACGTTCTGCCCTGGGTTGAACGTCCTCAGCACCACTGCGTATCGATGATTGGCGCGATAGCCCGCGACGATTCGGGAACGCGCTACGACATGCCGCTGAAAATGGCGGAGAAAATGCAGGGGAAATATTTCTTCATTCCCGCTCCTCTGTATGCAGACGATGAAGAAGACCGCGAAATGTGGTGCCGTCACCGCGTTTACCAGCGCGTAGCCGACCGGGCGCTGGGGGCTAACGTGGCGTTTCTGGGTATTGGCGAAGTCGATATTGGCTGCCCTCTAAACGCCGAAGGTTTTATTACCGACGAGCAGGTCAGGATGCTGCATGCCCGGGGCGTGGCGGGCGAAATGCTCGGCCACTTCTTCGACCACAAGGGCGAGCGTGTTTACAGCGAACTGGACGGGCTGTTGACCAGCGTGCCGCTGCAAAGCGATAACCCGCGCAAGATAATCGCCTTTTCCGGCGGAGAAAAGAAATTTGGCGCGATTAAAGCCGCGCTCACCGGCCGCTGGGTTTCTGGCCTGGTGACGGATGAGAGTACGGCGGTACGGCTTCTGGGAGAAGAGTAAAGTCTCTATTTACCCTCACCCCGGCCCTCTCCCGGAGGGAGAGGGGGAAACACGAGCAAATCATGAGTTCCCTCTCCCGGGGGAGAAGGAGGAAACACGAGCAAATCATGAGTTCCCTCTCCTTTGGGAGAGGGTTAGGGTGAGGGGCTATTTCAACGAACCAGAAAGGAACTGCTGAAGGCGAGCGCTTTTCGGACTAGCGAACAGCTCCCCCGGCGGCCCTTCTTCCTCAATGCGCCCCTGATGCAGGAAAATAACGTGGCTGGAAACGTGGCGGGCAAAGTCCATCTCATGGGTTACAACGACCATGGTTTTACCCTCTTCGGCCAGCTTCTGCATGATGCGTAACACTTCGCCCACCAGCTCCGGGTCCAGCGCAGAGGTAGGCTCGTCAAACAGCAGCACTTCCGGCTCCATCGCCAGCGCTCGGGCAATAGAAACACGCTGCTGCTGGCCGCCGGACAGATGCACCGGGTATTTAATATGCTGACGTTCGTCGATGCCGACTTTTGCCAGATATTTAATCGCCCGCTCTTTCGCCTCCTGCTTGCTGAGGCCCAGCACCTGAATCGGCGCTTCCATCACGTTTTCCAGCACCGTCATGTGGCTCCACAGGTTGAAGTGCTGGAACACCATCGTCAGCCGGGTGCGCAGCAGGCGCAGCTGGTTTTTATCGGCCACCTTGAGCTGGCCGTCTTTATCCCGCACCAGATTGATATTCTGGTTGCTGACCACAATCGTGCCTTCGCTCGGTTTTTCAAGAAAGTTAATACAGCGCAAGAAGGTACTTTTACCCGAGCCGGAAGAGCCGATGATGCTGATAACATCTCCGGCGTTGGCCTTGAGTGACACCCCTTTCAGCACTTCATGTTCGCCGTAGCGTTTGTGCAGATCCGTTACGTTTAATTTAATTTCAGCCATCAGAAGTCACTCAGTGCGAAGCGGGTTTAACATGCTGTAGCCAGCGTTTTTCCGCCTTGCGGAACAGGCTAATCAGCACATAGGAAATAATCAGATACAGCACCGCGGCAATGCCAAACGCGGTGAACGGCTGATAAGTAGCGGAGTTGATATCCCGGGCAATCTTCAGCAGGTCCGGCACCGTGGCGGTAAACGCCAGAGCCGTAGAGTGCAGCATCAGAATAACTTCGTTGCTGTACGCGGGCAGCGCAATACGCAGCGCGGAAGGCAGGATAATACAGCGGTACATTTTCACGCGCGAGAAGCCATAGGCGCGCGCCGCTTCAATATCACCATGCGGAACCGAACGAATCGCCCCGGCAAAAATTTCCGTAGTGTAGGCGCAGGTATTCAGCGTAAGCGCCAGCACGGTGCAGTTGAGGCCGCTGCGGAAGAACGCGTTCAGCAGTTCGGTGCCTTTAACGACTTCCAGGGTGTACATGCCGGAGTAAAACACCAGCAGCTGCACGTAGAGCGGCGTGCCGCGAAAAATATAGGTAAACAGCCAGATAGGAAACGCGACAAATTTGTTGCTGGATACGCGCCCGATGGCGAGGAACAGCGCCAGAATACCGCCCATCACCACAGAGATGATCAGCAGCCACAGGGTAATTGCCACGCCGGTAAAACGGTAGCCATCGGTCCACAGCAGCGACTGCCAGTAATCATGGATGATATCAATCATAGCTCCGCCCTCTTCACGCCAACGGAATAGCGGCGTTCAAGCCAGAGCAGTACCCCGTTTGAAACCGTAGTAAACACCAGGTAGATAATCCCGGCCACGATGGCGAAGTAGAACGGCTGCCAGGTACTTTTCCCCGCCAGCTGGGTAGCCTTCACCACGTCTTCAAGGCCGAGCAGCGAAACCAGCGCGGTCGCCTTGAGGATAACCTGCCAGTTATTGCCGATCCCCGGTAGCGCATAACGCATCATGGCCGGGAATAAAATGCGGCGGAAGGTTTGAGAGCCGGTAAAACCAAATGCGGTAGCGGCTTCAATATGCCCTTTAGGAACGGCAAGAAACGCGCCGCGGAAGGTTTCGGTAAAATATGCGCCGTAGATAAAACCGAGGGTAATAATACCGGCGATCATCGGATCGATGTCGAACTGGGCCACCCCGAGAGCGTCGGTAATGCTGTTGAGCACCATTTGCAGCCCGTAGAAAATCAGCAGCATCAGCACCAGGTCCGGCACCCCGCGAATAAGCGTGGTATAGCCTTCGAACAGCATCGCCAGCGGGCGGTTTTTGGAGAGTTTTGCCCCTGCTCCGGCAAGCCCGATAAGCACCGAAAGCACAACCGAGGCGAGCGCCAGCTCAAGCGTGACCAACGCCCCTTTAAAAATTACTTCAGAAAAGCCATACAACATGGTGCGTATCCTGTCGTCAGTGTTTGCTGCTTACTGGCCCCGTCTGACGCGGGGCCTTTATCACCGGTAACGGTTAATCACCATACACATTAAAGTCGAAGTATTTCTTCGCTAACTTGTCGTACGTGCCGTCTTCACGCATCTGGGCGAAGGCTTTATTCATCGCCACGCGCAGTTCGTTATCTTCTTTGCGCAGCCCCATGCCGGTGCCAACGCCAAACAGCTTGTCGTCTTTAATCGACGGGCCGCCAAACTGGTAGTCTTTGCCAACCGGCTGCTTCAGGAAGCCTTCGCTGGCGGCAACTTCATCCTGGAATGCGGCGTCGATACGCCCGGCAGCCAGGTCAGCATAAATAGAGTCCTGCCCCTGGTAAGAGACAATCTCGATGCCTTTAGGCGCCCAGTGTTCGTTGCCGTAGGTTTCCTGAGTGGTGCCCTGCAGCACGCCAACGCGTTTACCTTTAAGCGACTCCAGGGTTGGCTGAATCGGCGAGCCTTTGGCAACAACCAGGCGCGAGTCGGCGGCGTACAGCTTGTCGGTGAAGGCGATTTCCTGCTGGCGCTTTTCGGTAATCGACAGGGAAGACATGATGGCGTCGATCTTCTTCGCTTTCAGCGACGGGATCAGCGCATCTAATGGGTTTTCAACAAAGGTACATTGGGTCTCAAGGCGCTTGCAAAGCTCTTTGGCCAGGTCAATATCAAAACCGATCAGCTGCCCCTGGGCATTTTTAGACTCAAACGGCGCATAGGTAGGATCGGTGCCAATCCTCAGATTTTTTGGAATAGCGGCGAACGCTGCGGTTGCGCTGGAAAACGCCAGCACCAGAGAAAGAGACAAAACCAGCTTTTTCATAATTATCCTCAATAGACTGTCCGTTACTTAAGGCTCACACCCACTACGTTGACAAGGAAAACTCACGCATAGCGCTGCGAAGACAACGTTTTCGCACCATAAAGGTGCGGTCGGAACGGGACCGCACCCTGCATAGTTATCCTGCCCGGTTAAGAATATATTCAAAACCGGGCTACAGACTAAGGGATAAACTTATTCGCCGTAAACATTAAAGTCGAAGTACTTTTTCGCCAGTTTGTCGTAAGTCCCGTCTTTACGCATTTCGCCCAGCGCTTTGTCAAACGCGGCCTTCAGCTCGGTGTCATCTTTACGCAGGCCGATGCCCGTTCCGTCGCCAAAGTATTTCTTATCTTTCACCGAAGGGCCGGCAAACGCGAACTCCTTCCCGGCAGGCTGTTTCAGGAAGCCTTCGCTGGCGGCGACCTCATCCTGGAATGCAGCGTCCAGGCGGCCTGCAGCCAGGTCGGAGTAGATCAGATCCTGGTTGGCATAAGCCACCACATCCACCCCTTTTGGACGCCATTCGGCGTTGCCATAGGTTTCCTGGATTGAACCCTGCAGCACGCCAACGTGCTTGCCTTTGAGCGAATCGATAGTCGGAACAATCGGGGAGCCTTTGCCGGCAATCAGGCGAGAGTCAGCGGCGTACAGTTTGTCGGAGAACAGAATCTCCTGCTGGCGCTTTTCGGTAATCGACAGCGAAGAGATGATGGCGTCAATTTTCTTGGCCTTCAGCGACGGGATAAGCGAGTCGAAGTCGCTACCTACCCAGGTGCATTTGGTCTGAATGCGCTTGCAAAGCTCGTTGCCGAGATCGATATCAAACCCGACGAAGTCCCCTTTCGCGTCCTTCGAAGAGAACGGGGCGTAGGTCGCATCGGTACCGATACGGACGTTTTGCGGAATCGCTGCAAAAACGCTGGCTGCGCTGGACAGACCGAGCAGTAAAGAAAGAGCAAGAACCGACTTCTTCATACGATACCCTCAAGTTTGGCTTTCTTATTTGTGATGTCTTGTTGTGTGGTAATGCGTTGGCAAACTGAGAGTTGCAGTTCTCATGCCACTTTTCCCTGCGTGGAAAAAAGCGGCTGCGTTATGTTAACAAAACGTTGCAACTCTGCTGCTAGCTTGAAAGATAGCAGGTCTGAGGAGCCGGAATAGAGGGGAAAGGGTATTTAGCGGATTAAATCTTCTAAAAGCGATCGGCGTTACAGAATTGCCCCAGAATGAGGCAATCATTTTGTGATGCACTGCCGCAGTGCAGGCTATGCACCGTTCCAGCGGCTAAACAGGTCTTCCGGCAGCTCAAGGTCGAACTGATCCAGCACCCGGTTCACCGTCTGGTCGACGATGTCCTGTATCGTCTGCGGGCGGTGATAAAACGCCGGAACCGGAGGCATAATCACCGCGCCAAGCTCGGCGGCCTGGGCCATCAGGCGCAGGTGGCCAAGGTGCAGCGGCGTTTCGCGAATGCAAAGCACCAGCGGGCGGCGCTCTTTTAACACTACGTCCGCCGCGCGGGTCAGCAGCCCGTCGGTATAGCTGTGTACAATGCCGGAAAGCGTTTTGATTGAGCAAGGCAGTACCGCCATCCCCATGGTCTTAAACGAGCCGGAGGAGATGCTGGCGGCAATATCGCGGGCGTCGTGGACCACATCCGCCAGCGCCTGAACGTCACGCAGGGAATAGTCCGTTTCCAGCGCCAGCGTCTGGCGTGCGGCATTGCTCATCACCAGGTGGCTTTCTACTTCCGGCAGCTGTTGCAGAATTTGCAGCAGACGCACGCCGTAAACGGCTCCGCTGGCCCCGGAAATACCGACAATTAGTCGTTTCATTGAATTTGCCCGTCAAGAATATCTGGGCTGACTTTGCCGTAAGATGAGGTGCGATGCAAGGGATGGCCCTCACCCGGTAAGGGCGAGGGCGTAAGGCAGGAGGAAAATCAGCCTTCGTTGTGCATCTCTAGGTTTTCCACTTCGTTTTGACGAGCCAGCGCTTTGGAGTCGTCGTTACGCAGAGATTCGAGATACTCGAGGTATTTATGATCCACGTCTTTGGTGACGTAAATACCGTTAAACACCGAGCATTCAAACTGGGCGATGTCCGGGTTTTCAACACGAACGGCTTCAATCAGATCGTCGAGATCCTGGAAAATCAGGCCGTCAGCGCCGATTATCTGGCGGATCTCATCCACTTCGCGGCCGTGAGCAATCAGCTCGTTGGCGCTCGGCATATCGATGCCGTAAACGTTCGGGAAACGAATTTCAGGTGCGGCGGAAGCGAGGTAAACCTTTTTGGCTCCGGCTTCGCGCGCCATCTCAATAATCTGCTCGGAAGTGGTGCCGCGCACGATGGAGTCATCCACCAGCAGCACGTTCTTGTCGCGGAACTCGGCGCGGTTGGCATTCAGTTTACGGCGCACGGACTTACGGCGCAACTGCTGGCCCGGCATGATAAAGGTACGGCCAACGTAGCGGTTTTTCACAAACCCCTGGCGGTACGGCTTATCAAGAATACGAGCGATTTCCAGCGCGATATCGCAGGAAGTTTCCGGGATCGGGATAACCACGTCGATATCCAGGTCTTCCCACTCGCGGGCAATTTTTTCGCCAAGCTTTTTGCCCATCTCAACGCGAGCGCTGTAGACGGAAATCTTGTCGATAAACGAGTCCGGGCGCGCAAAGTAAACGTATTCGAACAGGCATGGGTTGCTGACCGGGTTATCCGCGCACTGGCGGGTGAACAGCTGGCCTTTTTCGGTAATGTACACCGCTTCGCCCGGCGCGATGTCGCGCAGGAACTCAAAGCCGAGGGTGTCCAGCGCCACGCTTTCGGAAGCCACCATGTATTCGGTGCGTCCGTCGCCCAAATCACGCTTGCCGATAACCAGCGGGCGAATGCCGTTAGGATCACGGAAGGCAACCATGCCGTGGCCAATAATCATCGCCACGCAGGCGTAAGCGCCGCGGATCTGGCGGTTAGTGGCGGCGATGGCGGCAAAAATGTTGTCTGCTTCCAGCGGGTAGTGGCGGAAGTTATCCAGCTCGCTGGCAAAGATATTGAGCAGGATTTCAGAGTCTGAGGTGGTGTTGATGTGGCGGCGTTTTTCTTCGAACAGCTTCTTACGCAGTTCGTGGGCATTGGTCAGGTTACCATTATGCGCCAGCGTAATGCCGTAAGGAGAGTTAACGTAGAAAGGCTGAGCTTCAGAAGCGCTGGAACTGCCGGCGGTTGGGTAACGAACGTGCCCAATCCCCATATTGCCCTGCAGGCGCTGCATGTGGCGGGCTTCAAACACATCGCTCACCAGGCCATTCGCTTTACGCAGACGGAAGCAATTTAAAGCGTCGATGGTGACGATGCCTGCGGCATCCTGGCCACGGTGCTGAAGCACCGTTAACGCATCATAAATCGACTGGTTGACCGGCATAAAACCGGCGATTCCGACAATACCGCACATGTTGTCTTTTCCTCATTAAGCCACAACCCCGCTACGATTAACGGGGCAAGAAACTTGACGAGCTTTGCAGATAGTCAAAGAACCATCTGATGATGAAACTGAATTGCGGGATAAGCTGCGACTTATGCCAGTCATCGCTTTTTGAAAAACCGGTAAAGGTATCCAGGAAGAACAGAATGGCGGAGACTATCAGTACGCCACGAAGTGCGCCAAAGCAGATCCCCAACACCCTGTCTGTACCCGACAGGCCGGTTTTTTGTACCAGCGCGCTAATCACATAATTGACTATTGCACCGACGATAAGCGTCGCGATAAACAGCACCGCGATAGCTATCCCATTGCGTACCAGTTCGTCTTCAAAGCCAGTGAACCAGACTGACAGATAAGTGTAGTAATGACTGGCGACAAAGAATGCACATCCCCAGGTCACAAGCGATAAAGCTTCCTTCACAAACCCACGAATTACGCTTACCAGACAAGAAAAACCGATAACCGCAATGATGGCGTAATCTATCCAGACCATGAAAAAATCTCGTGATAAATCGCCCTGACGTCCAGTTCGGGGCGCATTCTAACAGAAAAAGAAAACGTTTGCGTAGGGATTTCCTTCCCCCGCGTAAATAAATAATGGCGCTGAAAAAAGCATCAACGCCATTAAAATTTGCCCTTTTTTCCCCTCACCCTAACCCTCTCCCCATAGGGGAGAGGGGATAGTATGGTGGCGACCTTCCCCTTCCCATAAAGGAGCGGGGGTCTCTATAGCCTTTTCCCCTCTCCCTTCCAGGGAGAGGGTCGGGGTGAGGGTCACACATCGCTACCGTGGCGAGTAATTCATCACCACGCCGTTCAAACCAGAGAGCGAATTAAGCTCGCCAAGCGACGATTTAAGCTTGTCTTTAGAAGCATCCGGGCCCACCAGAATGCGGGTAATTTTCCCCTGCACCGGCGTCCCTGGCGACGTGTAAACCTTGAACCCGGCACCGCGCAGCTTACCAACAATTTCATTAACTTTGTCGGCATTTTTCAGCGCGCCAAGCTGCACAACATACGCCTGACCGGTCGGGGCTTTCTCGGCCGGTTTTTCTGCTTTTGGAGGCTGCTCGGCGGTCATCGCCAGGCGTTGTTCCGTCTGGTCTGTGGTAGCAGGCTTAGTCTGAGGTTTTTCAACCGGCTTTGGTTTTGGTTTTTCCTGCACCGGCTTAGGCTGCTCGCGGGTAACAGGCACTTCATCTATACCGGCAGAACCGTCATTGGGGATAGTGCCGTTATTCAGCCCCGGCGGCGCGGCGGTTCCCGCCCTCACCTCTTCAGCAGCCCCCTCAGGCGGCTGAGAAGGCAGCGCCTGGCTGGCACCCGGCAGCATATCCGGCTCGTCGCTGTCCCCTGGTTTTGGCACCAGAGGAATGGCCGCAAACTCGTCCTGATAGTGTTTTTTCTGCCCGTCCAGCAGCCCCGGCAGCACAATCACGCCCAGCGCCACCAGAATAATGGTTCCGACTAATCGGTTTTGAAACTTACTCGCCACCTGCTCTCCCCGCGTCCAGTACTTCCATTACATGGGCCACCGTGTGGAACGAACCACACACCAGCACGGTATCTTCTGCCGTAGCTTCCGCCATCGCCGCGTGCCAGGCATCCGCAACGCTTGCAAAGGTTTTGCCGTGGCCGAGGTGCTCAATAAGCTGCCCGGCGCTTGCGCCGCGAGGCCCCTCCAGCGGAGCACAATACCAGCTATCCACCTGAGGCGACAAACAGGCGAGCGTTCCGGCGATATCTTTATCATGCAGCATGCCAATCACCGCCAGCACTCGCCCCTGTTTCGGCAAGGCCGCCAGACGCCCGGCAAGGTAAGCCGCCGCATGCGGATTGTGTGCCACATCGAGAATCACACGCGGTGCCTGCGAGACTATCTGGAACCGGCCCGGCAGCGTGGCGTGCTCAATGCCGTAGCGAATAGCTTTTTCGCTCACGTTTAGCTTGCTTGCCCGCAGCGCGGCCAGCGCGGTCGCCGCATTAGGCTGCGGCACCAGCGGCAGCGGTAAATGAGTTAACTCGCCCTGAGCATCACGGAACGACCAGCCGTTTGCGTTAACTTCATAATCCCAGTCTACGCCACGGCGCAGCAATACCGCGCCTTTCTCTTGCGCCACATCGGCAATAGTGTGCGGCATATCAGGCTCGCCAACCACCGCCGGGTTTCCGGTGCGGAAGACGCCGGCTTTTTCACGGCCAATGCTTTCGCGATCCGGGCCCAGCCAGTCGGTGTGATCCAGCGCGATGCTGGTCACCACGGCAACGTCAGAATCAACAATATTAGTCGCATCGAGGCGGCCGCCAAGGCCAACTTCGAGAATAACCACGTCCACCGCCTGCTGCTTAAACAATAGCAATGCGGACAGCGTTCCGTATTCGAAATAGGTTAAGGAAATATCACCGCGCGCGGCCTCAATTTCCGCAAAGGAGGCGGTATGCAGCGCTTCCGGCAGCTCTTCGCCCTGAATGCGAACGCGTTCTGTATAACGCACCAGGTGAGGAGAACTATAAACGCCAACCCGGTAGCCATCGGCCATCAGCGTAGTTTCAAGGGTGCGGCAAGTCGTTCCCTTGCCGTTGGTCCCGGCTACCGTAAAGACCGTCGGCGCGGGTTTGAGCACGTCCAGCGTAGCAGCAACTTTGCTGATGCGCTCAAGGCCCATATCGATAGTGGTGGAGTGAAGGTTTTCAAGATAGCAAAGCCACGTTGCCAGGGGCGACGTGGCTTGAGGAATAAGGTCTTTTTCCATGATGCCCACTTAACATGCACATAAAGAAAAGGGCAGAGCCTGCTGGCCTGCCCTTAGTTGCGAATCAGGCCTCTTGACCCTGTTCCGGAGCTGGCGGAACCACAATTGGCTCGCCCGGTGCTTCCGGATTTGGTGCCGGTTGATTCATAAACTTAGCCAGCACGCTTGCCAGCTTCAGGCGCAGTTCCGGGCGACGAACGATCATGTCGATCGCCCCTTTCTCGATCAGGAACTCGCTGCGCTGGAAGCCCGGCGGCAGTTTTTCACGAACGGTCTGCTCGATAACACGCGGGCCGGCAAAGCCGATCAGCGCCTTCGGCTCGGCGATGTTCAGGTCGCCCAGCATCGCAAAGCTCGCGGAAACCCCGCCCATAGTTGGGTCGGTCAGCACGGAAATGTACGGCAGACCGCGTTCCTGCATCTTAGCCAGCGCTGCGCTGGTTTTCGCCATCTGCATCAGCGACATCAGCGCTTCCTGCATACGCGCGCCGCCGGAGGCGGAGAAGCAAATCATCGGGCAGTTGTCTTCCAGCGCCTGTTCAACGGCACGCACGAAGCGAGCGCCAACCACGGAACCCATAGAGCCGCCCATAAAGGCGAACTCGAAGGCCGCAGCCACAACAGGCTGGCCGTGCAGCGTACCTTTCATTACCACCAGAGCGTCTTTCTCACCGGTCTCTTTCTGCGCGGAGGCCAGACGATCTTTGTATTTTTTGGAGTCACGGAACTTCAGCACATCTTTTGGCTCAAGCTCACTACCCAGTTCCACCATGGAGCCTTCGTCTAACAGGCTGTGCAGGCGATCGCGCGCTGCCATACGCATGTGGTGGTCGCACTTAGGGCAAACGCCAAGGTTGCGTTCCAGCTCGGCGCGGTACAGGACCTGGCCGCAGCTATCGCACTTGGTCCACACCCCTTCAGGGATGCTCGCCTTGCGGGTGGGAGTAATATTGCTCTTATTGAGAATTCGTTCAATCCAGCTCATTGATGACCTTTCTGCTTGAACCTGGTCGATGCCAGTTTTTCTGCGGCAGATATTCCTGCCCCAGACCATAAATGGTGCTCATTAAAACACAACGGCCCGCGACTTTGGATAAAAAAGTGGTCGAACCGCTGCCGCGTATTATTTCGACTGCCGCGCCGCAGCGCGTTTGTGGCGGATGACTTCCACCACGCCGGGCAGAATCGACACCAGGATAATTGCCACAATCAGCAGCTTCAGGTTTTCCTGTACTACCGGCAGATTACCAAACAGGTAGCCCGCATAGGTAAACAGCAACACCCACAGCAGCGCGCCGACAACGTTATAAATCGCAAAATGGCGATAGGACATACGCCCCATCCCTGCGACAAACGGTGCGAAGGTTCGCACAATCGGCACGAAGCGCGCGAGGATAATCGTTTTTCCGCCGTGACGCTCGTAAAAAGCGTGAGTTTTATCAAGATAACTGCGGCGGAAGATCTTCGAATTCGGGTTGCTGAACAACTTATCGCCAAATAGCCGCCCGATAGTGTAGTTCACCGCGTCGCCGATGATGGCGGCAATCACCATCAAAATGACCATGTAATGCACGTTCAGGTCGTTGGTTTCCAGCGAGGCCAGCGCTCCGGCCACAAACAGCAGCGAATCACCCGGCAGGAACGGCGTGACCACCAGGCCAGTTTCGCAGAACAAGATCAGGAATAAAATGGCATAAACCCAGACGCCATAATCCCGCACCAGCTCGGCCAGATGCACGTCGATGTGCAAAATGAAGTCAATGATAAAGCGGATGAAATCCATCAAAGTATCCTTTTAAGCAACAATCAGTCGGCCAAGAACAGCGGCCCCATAGGGAGACGCGGCAGAGCAAAACGGTCGGGATAATCCACCGACACCAGATAGAGGCCTTCCGCTTTCGCGGTGGCGGCGGCCTTAGTACGGTCCTTCATTGCCAGCAGGTCGGCCATCCAGGTTTCATCCTGATTACCGCAGCCCACTTCCATCAGGCTGCCGACGATATTGCGCACCATATGATGCACAAAAGCGTTGGCCTTGATATCCACCACGATATAGGCGCCAAAGCGGCTCACCGTAATGTGCATCATATTGCGCCACGGAGTACGCGACTGGCACTGGACCGCGCGGAACGAGGTGAAATCGTTTTCCCCGAGCAGGCTCTGCGCAGCGCGGTGCATACGGTCGGCATCCAGCGGCAGGTGGAAATGGGTCACCCCCTGCTGCAATACCGCCGGGCGCAGCCGGTGATTATAAATCACGTAGCGATAACGGCGAGCCGTGGCGCTAAAACGGGCGTGAAAATCTTCCGGCACATCTTTAACCCAGCGCACCGCAATGTCACCAGGCAAATTCGCATTTACCCCCAGCGTCCAGGCGGCATCTTTGCGCGTGGCGCGGGTCTCAAAATGCACCACCTGCCCGGTAGCGTGAACGCCTGCGTCGGTGCGGCCTGCGCAAAAAACGCCGATCGGCTCGTTTGCGACCTGAGAAAGCGCTTTTTCCAGCTTTTCCTGCACGCTGCGGACTTCGTTCTGGCGCTGCCAGCCGTAATATTTACTGCCGTCGTACTCAATGCCGAGCGCGATTTTGTGGAGCGGATTTTCGCCAAGCACTTCGGACATTAGTACATATACTCCTGCACCAGCTTCTCTGCGGTTTTCACCGCCATCAGCGCGCCGCCAAAGCGGACGTTGTCGGCAACCGACCAGAACTGAATTTGCTCCGGCATGCCGTAATCGTTATGCACGCAGCCGATAGAAAGATGGCCGCTGCCGGAGGCATCCGCCACCTGAGTCGGGAAATCGCCTTCTTCAGACAGTTCGATGTCTTCAGCCTGAGAAAACGCATCGCGCGCTTCTTCGGCAGCCAGCGGGCGCAAGGCTTCAAAACTCACCATCTGCGCGTGGCCGTAAAACACCGGCGACTGCACGATGCTGGCGGAAATCATCAGGCCGTCATCCTGCAAAATCTTACGCGCTTCATTGACCAGGCGGCGTTCTTCGCGCACGCTGCCTTCGGCATCCGGCACCAGCGGCAGCATGTTAAACGCAAGCTGGCGGCCAAACAGGTCTTCTTCATCAATCGGGATCCCGTTAAGCAGGCGAGCGCTCTGCCCGGCCAGCGCGTCCACGGCGACCTTGCCGCGAGCGGAAGCGGACAGCAGGTTGGTCACCTGAATACGTGATAAACCGCCCTGCTCAATCAGCGGTTTTAACGCGCTGAGCAACTGGCTGGTCAGGCTGTCGGCAACGGCAACCAGGTTGCGGTTGCGGTAATCGCTCAGCACATAAGGGTTAACGTCCGGCACCACCAGCGGCACGTCCGGCTCCATGGCAAACAGGCCGCTGGAATCAATAACCAGGCAGCCCGCGTTGGTTGCTTCTTCTACATAGCGAGCGCTCGCCTCAACGCCGGCCACGAAGAACGCAAGCTGCACCTGAGTCCAGTCGAACTCGGCCGCGTCCTGCACCATGACGGTTTTCCCCTCATAACGCAGATTCTCACCGGCGCTCTCGCTACGCGCCAGGGCATGTAATTCACCAACCGGGAACTGACGTTCAGCAAGCAGTTCAAGCAAAGCTGAGCCTACGGCACCGGTGGCGCCCAGGATGGCAATATTCCAGCCTTCGGACATGTTGGTTTACTCCAGAAAATAAAACAGATGCTCCCCGAAGCCGGGCCTCGGGAAGCCAGAAGATTAAACTTAGCGAAGCGGGTGATGAACCGCGCTAAAGCCCAGTTTTTGCAGCATGGTTGCCGCATCGGCGTCATCGCACTGCACATAGAGCGATGACCACTCGCGACGCTCCAGATAGTTTTTACGCAGCTTGTCGAATTCACCCGGCTGCCCGGCCACTTTACGCAGCGGGGCATCGTCGCGGCGCACATCATACACCAGATGCGCCAGTCTTTTGAGCGTTGGCTGGTCGAGCGGACCCGCAAGCGTAATGCGGCCAAATTCCGGGGCAGGCAGCAGCGTGTCCAGCGCAACCTGGTGAGGCTGGCCGATAAACTCGCTGAAAGCTTCAAACACCTGCGTGGTGCCCCGCGCTTTGCCTTCCAGGGTATAACCGGCGATATGCGGAGTGCCAATATCAACTTTTTCCAGCAGCTCGACGTTGAGATCCGGTTCCGGCTCCCAGACGTCCAGCACCACGCTGAGCTTTTGCCCCTGATTAAGGCATTTCAGCAGCGCGGCGTTATCCACCACCGGCCCGCGGCAGGCATTTATCAGAATAGTGCCAGGCTTCAGGCGGCTAATCAGCGCTTCGTCGGCCAGGTGCAGCGTTTTGTACTCGCCTGACTTAAACAGCGGAGTGTGGAAGGTAATAATATCGGCTTCCTGCACCAGGGTTTCCAGCGGTTGGAAATCACCCTCGTCGCCGCGTGCGGCACGCGGGGGATCGCACAATAAGGTGCGCACGCCCCAGGCTTCAAGTCGCGCCTGTAACCGCGCTCCCACGTTACCGACGCCAACGATGCCGACGGTGCGGTCTTTCAGCTCAAAGCCATCGCGCTCGGCCAGCATCAATAAAGAAGAGAATACATACTCAACAACCGCAATCGCGTTGCAGCCTGGAGCCGCCGAAAATGCCACTCCGGCGCTTTGCAGATACGCTTCATCAACGTGGTCGGTTCCGGCAGTCGCGGTCCCGACAAATTTGATCCCTTTACCGTCCAGCAGTTCGGCATTCACTTTCGTGACCGAACGCACCATCAGCGCGTCCGCATCCGTTAACGCATCCACCGGAACAGGGCGCCCCGGCACGGCGGTAACCTCGCCCAGGCGGCTGAAAAGCTCGCGGGCATAGGGCATATTTTCATCAACGAGGATTTTCACCTGAGTACCTGTCTGTTAATCGTCGAGATAAGGCCGGATAGTGTGCCATAATCTGGCGTCCGGGCATAACGAACTACTTGTTAATGTTTTGTCGTTTTTAAGGCGATCTTAAGGATTACTCTATAATGCAACCCATTCAGGGCGCCACGCCGCGTCCTCCGGGGGAATCACCCTCCACGCCGTCTGCCGTCGGCGAACAACCGCTCTCTACCCAGCAACGCACCGTGCTGGAGCGCCTGATCACCCGGATCATTGCGCTTAGCCAGCAGCAAAGCGCCGAGGTATGGGCCGGATTAAAGCACGACCTGGGGATGAAGAATGACGCCCCCCTGCTTTCTCGCCATTTTCCGGCCGCCGAACAGAACCTGAGCCAGCGCCTCGTCAGCGCGCAGACCACGCTCGCAACGCGCCAGATAATCCAGCAGCTAACGGATTTGCTGCCGCAGGGGAACAATCGCCAGGCGGTGAGCGACTTTATTCGCCAGCAGTTCGGCCAGACGGCGCTCAGCCAGCTGACGCCGGACCAGCTCAAAACCGTGCTGACGCTGCTGCAAAATAACCAGTTGGCCATTCCTCAGCCGCAGCAACGCCCGGCGACGGACAGGCCGCTGCTGCCCGCAGAGCACAATAGCCTGAACCAGCTGGTCACTAAACTGGCGGCCGCTACGGGTGAGTCGGGTAAGCAAATTTGGCAGTCGATGCTTGAGCTGTCCGGCGTGAAGACAGGGGAACTTATCCCGGCCCGGCATTTTACGCTGCTAAGCACCTGGCTTCAGGCTCGCCAAACGCTGAGCCAGCAGCCCGCGCCTAATCTGCACAGCCTTCAGGCCGCGCTGAAACAGCCGCTTGAAGCAACGGAGTGGAAAGAGGTTGTTGATTATAGCCAGCAGCGTTTTCAGGCCACGCCGCAAACCGTGCTAACTACGGCCCAGGTGCAGGATATTCTTAATCAGGTATTTTTGAAACGCGCCGAGCGGCTGCCGGGCAATACCGAAGTGCGGGATATTCAGCCGATCTACAATCCGCTTTTCAGCTCGATAATCGAACCGATTAAGGCGCTGAGCGCCAGGCCAGGGCTTGCTCTGATTGCTTTGGTAGTTGTGATGGTTTTGCTCTGGCTGGTTATCTAGTTCCTTCGCCTGTCCCTCTCCCAAAAGGAGAGGGATAAAACCCTCAGCCAGGGTGATAGCACTACTTTCTGAAGGCCGCCAGCGTCACTACAATCCCCAGCACCGCCGAAACGGCTCCCGCCATAAATACCGACGAATACCCCATCGACGTAGCCAGAATGCCGGTTAACGGCCCGGTTACGCCGTACGAGATATCCTGGAAAGCGGCATAGCCCCCAAGCGCGGTACCGCGTACCTGAGGCGGAACGCGCTTCACCACTTCCACACCCAGGGCCGGGAAGATAAGCGAGCACCCGCAGCCGGTTAACGCCGCGCCCAACAGTGCGGTCCACGCGTCCGGCGCGTGCCACAGGAGCAGTAAACCAACGGTTTCAACAGCTAACGAGAACAGCGCTACGCGCACGCCGCCGTAGCGGTCCGGCATCCAGCCAAACAGCACGCGCACCAGCACAAACGCGCCGCCAAAAGCGGTCAGGGTAAAGCCCGCATGCGCCCAGCCGTTAGCCGCAAAGTAGAGCGATACAAAAGTGCCGATAACCGCAAAACCCACCCCCTGTAGCGCCAGCCCAAGGCCCGGCTGCCAGATGAGCCCCACAACCGCCAGCAGCGAAGGGCGTTCGCCTTTATGGGCGGGAACGGAGGCTACGGTGGCGTTGAACAGCAGGCCGATGAGCGGCAGAGCAATGGTGGTGACGCCCAGCGCCACAAAGCCCCACTGGCTGTTGAGCATCAGGCCAAGCGGCGCACCGGCGGCCAGTGCGCCGTAAATCGCCATTCCGTTCCAGGACATCACTTTTCCCGAGCGCCCCGGGCCAACTAGCCCCAGCCCCCAGGTCAGGTTGCCGGTCAGCAGCTGGCTTTCACCAAAGCCGAGGATCAGGCGGCCTACAATCAGCAGAGTGAACTTTATCCCAGGATCAACCGGCAGCAGCGCGGCAAGCAGATAGGCCAGCCCGGCAAGTCCGCAGGCGAACATCCCCTGCAACACCGAGCGCTTTGCGCCCATCTGGTCGGCGAGACGCCCGGCGTAGCCGCGGGTTAATACCGTGGCAAGGAACTGAATGCCGACGGCAAGACCGACCATCATATTGCCGTAGCCAAGCTGCTGATGAACGAAAAGCGGAATAACAGGCAGCGGCAGGCCAACGGTCATATAAGTGAGAAATACGGCAAACGTGATTCTGAATAGCGATGTATTAGCTGATTTCGACGATTTAAGCGTAGATTCAGGTACTGCGGACATACTGCTTACTCCATAAATTCAGAGCAAGGCGCAACTCAACCTGCGCCCTTTCCTCTGATGATTCAGATTACAGGGTGCGTTGGTTAACGTTGAACGCTTACGCATTATCAAAATGATAATGGAGGGAAATGAATAGTGCCTTCAGGCCAACCGACTGTCAATGCCGGGAAACGGGCAAAAAAATAGGGCACCCTCAGGCACCCCATTTCGCATCAGCCGTAATGATTAAACGTCAAGCTTGCGCATAACAAGCGTTGCGTTAGTCCCGCCGAAGCCGAAGCTGTTGGACATAACGGTTTTCAGCGTCGCATCAGTAGGCTTAGTGACGATATTCAGGTCAGCCGCCTGCTCGTCCAGCTCTTCGATATTGATGCTTGGGGCGATGAAGCCGTGTTCCAGCATCAACAGGCTGTAGATAGCTTCCTGAACGCCTGCGGCACCCAGAGAGTGGCCGGTCATCGCTTTGGTCGCGGAAATAGCCGGGCTGTTATTGGCGAACACTTCACGGATAGCGCCCAGCTCTTTCACGTCGCCTACCGGAGTAGAAGTCCCGTGGGAGTTCAGGTAGTCGATTGGCGTGTCGACGCCGTGCATCGCCATCTTCATGCAGCGCACCGCGCCTTCGCCAGATGGAGCAACCATATCTGCGCCGTCTGAAGTTGCGCCGTAGCCAACGATTTCAGCGTAGATGTGTGCGCCACGAGCCAGAGCGTGTTCCAGTTCTTCAACCACAACCATACCGCCGCCGCCGGCGATAACGAAGCCATCGCGGTGCGTATCATAAGTGCGGGATGCTTTATCCGGCGTTTCGTTGTATTTGGTAGACAGCGCGCCCATTGCATCGAACTCACAGGCCATTTCCCAGCCCAGTTCTTCGCCGCCACCGGCAAACACGATGTCCTGTTTACCCAACTGAATCTGCTCTACCGCATTACCGATACAGTGTGCAGAAGTCGCACACGCGGAGCTGATAGAGTAGTTCACGCCGTGGATTTTGAACGGCGTAGCAAGGCAGGCGGAAACCGCGGAGCCCATTGCTTTGGTCACAACATAAGGACCAACCGCTTTCAGGCCACGCGGGCTACGCATTGCGTCAGCACCGAATACCTGCGCTTTTGAAGAACCGCCGGAACCTGCAATCAGGCCAACGCGCGGGTTATTCTGGTAAACCTCTTCGCTCAGGCCTGCATCAGCAATCGCTTCCCGCATGGAAAGATAGGCATAGATTGAGGCATCGTTCATGAAACGAACTACTTTACGGTCAATCAAACCGGTGGTGTCCAGTTTGACGTTACCCCATACGTGGCTACGCATTCCCGAATCTTTAAACTCTTCAGAGAAAGTGATCCCGGAGCGTCCTTCACGCAGAGATGCCAGGACTTCCTGCTGGTTATTACCAATACTGGAAACGATGCCCAGGCCAGTAATCACTGCACGTTTCATTCAAATACCTCGTTCACTGCTCTATGTAGGATTTCGTGTGGCACAATAGCGTACACTTGTACGCCGAACAAGTCCGATCAGACAAATTATGCGGAAATTTGCGCCGCTCCGCTCACGCCGTTATGATCGACGCACTGCCCGCATACGAGCCACTTACGTGAAACATTCTCCTATACAATCCGCCAACCTTGGTTTCAACGAAGAAGGTACACCTGTAGCCCGAGACTTCGATGATGTGTACTTCTCTAACGATAATGGGCTGGAAGAGACGCGTTATGTGTTCCTTGGGGGAAATCATCTTCCTGAACGCTTCGCAAGCCACGAAAGACCGCTGTTTGTGGTCGCGGAAAGTGGGTTCGGCACCGGACTTAACTTTTTGACTTTATGGCAGGCGTTTGATGAATTTTGCGTGAAACATGAGGATGCGGCGCTAAAGCGGCTGCATTTTATCAGTTTTGAAAAATTCCCTCTGACCTCTGCGGACCTGGCGCTAACCCACCAGCACTGGCCGGAGCTAAGCCAGTTTGCCGCCGAGCTTCAGCAGCAGTGGCCTCAGCCGTTTGCCGGTTGCCATCGCCTGCAGCTCGGGAATGGCCGCGTCACGCTGGATTTGTGGTTTGGCGATATCAACGAGCTTATTCCTGAGCTGGACGACACGCTTAACCAGCAGGTAGACGCCTGGTTCCTCGACGGCTTTGCCCCGGCTAAAAATCCGGATATGTGGACGCCGCAGCTGTTTCAGACCATGGCTAAGCTGGCTCGCCCCGGCGGCACGCTGGCCACCTTTACCTCGGCAGGTTTTGTGCGGCGCGGCCTTCAGGAAGCTGGTTTCACCATGACCAAAAGCAAAGGCTTTGGCCGCAAGCGCGAAATGCTGACCGGATTCCTGGAGCAGGCCATTGACTCCCCTGCCCGCGCGCCATGGTACTCCCGCCCCGCGGCCACGGAGAAAGAAACCGCGATTATCGGCGGCGGTATCGCCAGCGCGCTGCTCTCTCTGGCACTGCTGCGCCGTGGCTGGCAGGTGACGCTCTATTGCGAAGATGACGCCCCGGCACAGGGCGCTTCCGGCAACCGTCAGGGTGCGCTTTATCCGCTGTTAACCGCGCACGACGCCGCGTTGACGACCTTTTTCCCGGCGGCTTTCACCTTCGCCCGGCGGCTGTACGACTCGCTGCCGGTAGAGTTTGATCATCAATGGTGCGGCGTCACCCAGCTGGCCTGGAACGAGAAAAGCTCGCAGAAAATAGAGCAAATGCTCGGACTAAATCTTCCTGCCGCGCTGGCAGCGGCGGTTGATGCCGAAGCTGTGGCAGAAAGCTGCGGCGTGGAAACCGGGTGCGGCGGCATCAGTTACCCGCTCGGCGGCTGGCTCTACCCGGCTCAGTTGACCGCAGGCGCGCTGGAGCTTGCTAAACGCCAGGGGCTGAAGGTGTTTTACGGCCACCGCATAACCGGGCTAAACGGCCAGCAAGGCGGTTGGGAACTGACTTTCTCCGGGCAGGAACCGCGGCACCATGAAGCCGTGGTTCTGGCAAACGGCCATCAAATCAGCGACTTCCCACAAACGGAAAAACTGCCGGTTTATGCCGTTGGCGGTCAGGTTAGCCATATCCCAACCACTCCTGCCCTCGGCGAACTGCGCCAGGTGTTGTGCTACGACGGCTACCTTACGCCGGTCAACCCGCAGAATCAGCAACACTGTATCGGCGCAAGCTACCACCGCGGTCAGAGAGAAATGGCGTTCAACGAAGCCGACCAGCAGCATAATCGCCAGCGCCTGATTGACTGCCTGCCGGAGGCCGAATGGGCAAAGGAAGTGAATGTTTCGGCCAACGAGGCCCGCTGCGGGGTGCGCTGTGCCTCGCGCGATCATCTGCCGATGGTGGGCAGCGTGCCGGATTACGAAGCGACGCTTGAGCAATACGCCACGCTTGCCGACGAGCGAGAAAATGCCGCCCCGGCTCCGGTGTATCGTAATCTTTATATGCTGGGCGCGCTGGGGTCACGCGGGCTGTGTAGCGCGCCGCTGGCGTCGGAAATTCTGGCGGCTCAGATGAGCGATGAACCAATACCTCTGGACTCCGCTACGCTGGCGGCGCTGAACCCGAATCGGCTTTGGGTGAGGAAGCTATTGAAAGGGAAAGCAGTGAAGTAATTTCCCCTCTCCCCAAAGGGTCGAGGGAGAAAACTATTTATTCCCTCACCCCTTTGGGGCGAGGGTCAGGCACAGGGCGAGGGTAAAACTTAGGCCTGAGCCTGTTGGTACAGGTTATCCCACATACCCAGCACCAGAGCCTGATCGCGCGGCGAAAGCTCACCGGCCTGAATGGCTTTATGCAGGCTGTCGGTCACGACGGCATGCAGCGCCTGGGATGAATGGTCATCACCATTTTCCACTTCAGCTACCGCCAGAGTGAGATGGCCACGCAGATAGCCGCTGGCGAACAGCTCGTCATCACTGGCGTGTTCCACCATCCCGTCAATCAGCGCCAAAATGCGTGACTCAAATTCCGCGATCATCGTACTTCCTCTTCTACAGGTGATTTTTAGTTTAGGTCTTCCGGCCACGGAAACTGCTCAGCGGCCAGCGGAGGGGTTTCATAATACGCCCTCAGCGCTTCAATAAGGCGTGCCGGACGAGCCGGGATGCCCTCTTTCAGATAAGTCATAACCTGAGCATGCACCCTGCGCTGGAACGCAATGCGGTCCGGCTCGAAATCGCCGCTCAGGTTGTCGCAGCTCACGTTGAACGGGAAATTAGCGGCGGTGCTGAGCATCCACTCCAGCGCCTGCGGCTTCACTTCCACATCTTCAAACTTGCCCTGGGTTTCGGCATCGCGCCCGTCCGGGCAGTACCAGTAGCCAAAGTCCACCAGCTCGCGCCGCGCTTTACCGGCCACGCACCAGTGGGAAATTTCGTGCATCCCGCTGGCGTAATAGCCGTGAGCGAAAACGATGCGGTTATACGGTGCATCGTCGTCGGCGGGCAGGTAAATAGGCTCGTCGTCGCCTTTGATCAGGCGAGTATTAAAATCATCTTTAAAGCAGCCGTCGAAAATATCGATCAGCTCCTGATAGTGGTGCTGTTTGCTCATTGTTACGTTATTCATTTTCAGGCTATCCCTAACCAGTGGAGGATTTCCGGTCCGTGGCTGTCATACAAAAGTTTAGCGCTCATCACCGCCGAGACCGCGACAATCATCGGCCGAATCAGCTGCTGCCCTTTGCTTAATACCAGGCGAGAACCCATTCTCGCGCCTATAAACTGCCCGGCCATCATCACGAAGCCGGTTCCCCAAATCACTTTCCCGCCGATGATAAACAGCAGTAATCCGCCGAGGTTTGAGGTGGCGTTAAGCACTTTGGCATGGGCGGTGGATTTAGCGAGGTTAAAGCCGCAGAGCGTCACGAACGCCAGAGCGTAAAACGACCCCGCGCCGGGGCCAAAAAAGCCGTCATAGAAACCGACGCAGCCGCCTGCAATCAGGGCAAACGGCAGGCCGTACAGGCGGCGCTGCCGGTCTTCTTCCCCAAGTTTTGGCATCAGCAGGAAGTAAAGACCGATGCCGATAATCAGCAAAGGTAGGATCTGGCGCAGGATATCGGACTTAACGTGCTGCACCAGCAGGGCGCCGCAGGTCGAGCCGATAAAAGTCATCAGGATATTGAGCTTCTGGTCCGCAAGGTTAACCACCTTGCGGCGGATAAAATAGAGCGAGGCCGAGACCGAACCGCCGCAGGCCTGTAGCTTGTTGGTCGCAAGCGCCTGAGCCGGTGACATGCCCACCGCCAGCAGCGCGGGAACGGTTAGCAACCCGCCGCCGCCCGCCAGGGCATCAATAAACCCCGCCAGCATAGCGACGAAGAAAAGCGCCGCCAGCATCAGCGGGGAAACCATAAACCATTCCATTATCCGACGGAAAACCTCATGTCTGATGTTAGAGAACGTGCTCATCCAGTAATGCCTGACAGGAGGCGGGCAGCGGCGGTGGCGTTGTTTTTTTCGGTGGCGTACTGCCCGGCGCAGGCGGCGCAAACCAGCTTTGCAGCTCGGCGCCGCAGCCGTCGCCCGGAGGCGGCAGAGGCTGGTCTTCACACTCAAGGCTGTTGGCCGGGCAACGCAGGCGAACGTGCATATGCGCGCGGTGGGCAAACCACGGGCGCACCTTACGCAGCCAGTCTCTATCTGCCCCGGCATCTTCGCAAAGCTTCTGCTTGATGGCCGGGTTCACGAAAATACGCGTCACGTCATTATCTTTGGCGGCGAGCTTAATCAGGCTGTCGATTTCCGGCTTCCACAGCGCAGGCACAACGCGCTTCCCGTCGGCGGCAACCAAATCCAGCGCCTGCGGACGCAGCAGCTGCGCCGAACTCCAGCGGGTTTTGGGCAGTTGCAGGAAAATATCGACATCTAATCCGGTCTGGTGGCTGGCGTGGCCGGAGCTGAAGCGCCCGCCTGCCGCCATGCCCATATCGCCAATCAGCACCGTGCCGAGGCCCAGCTGATTGACCTGGTTACTCAGGCGCTGAATAAACATCACTAAATCGGGGTGCCCGAAATAGCGGCGCTGATCCGGGCGCATCACCTGATAGCGAGCGTCTTCGAGCGGCAGCGCGTTAGCGCCGACGATGCAGCCATTGGAGAAAGCGCCGATGGACTGCGCGCTACCGCCAATAGGATGGTCGATTTTTTGCCACGGCGTTGCCGCTAAAGCCTGAGCGCTGGCGGCCAGCACCAGCAACCCTACCAGGAGTTTTTTCATCGTCTTACCAGCGAGGAAGCGGGGAAGAAACGTCAGCGTTCTGAGCGCGCTGGCGCAGCAGGTGATCCATCAGCACGATAGCCAGCATCGCTTCGGCAATTGGCACCGCGCGAATGCCTACGCAAGGATCGTGACGGCCGCGGGTGATCATCTCCACTTCTTCGCCTTCGCGATTAATGGTTTTACCCGGCACCGTAATGCTCGAAGTCGGCTTCAGCGCCATATTGGCCACAATCTGCTGGCCGCTGCTGATGCCGCCCAGGATGCCGCCGGCGTGATTGCTCTGGAAGCCCTGTTTAGTGATTTCGTCACGGTTCTGGCTGCCGCGCAGGTTTACAACGCCAAAGCCTTCGCCAATCTCCACCCCTTTCACCGCGTTAATGCTCATCAGCGCGTGGGCAATATCGGCGTCCAGGCGGTCAAATACCGGCTCGCCGAGGCCCGGCGGGACGTTATCAGCCACGACGGTAACTTTAGCGCCGATGGAATCACCCTCTTTTTTGAGGCCGCGCATCAGCTCGTCGAGTGCTTCAATTTTATCCGGGTCCGGGCAGAAGAACGGGTTCTGTTCAACCTGTTCCCAGTCTTTGATTTCCAGCGGCACGTCGCCCATTTGCGTCAGGCAGCCACGGATTTTGATGCCGAATTTCTGCTCAAGATATTTCTTGGCAATCGCCCCTGCGGCTACGCGCATTGCGGTTTCACGGGCGGAAGAACGACCGCCGCCGCGATAGTCGCGCAGGCCGTATTTCTGTTCGTAGGTGTAATCTGCATGTCCGGGACGGAACACATCTTTGATGGCGCTGTAATCCTGCGAGCGCTGGTCGGTGTTTTCGATAAGCAGGCCGATGCTGGTTCCGGTAGTCACGCCTTCAAATACGCCGGAAAGAATTTTGACCTGGTCCGGCTCGCGGCGCTGGGTGGTATAGCGTGAAGTCCCCGGGCGGCGGCGATCGAGATCGTGTTGCAGGTCAGCTTCGGTAAGCGGAATGCCCGGCGGTACGCCGTCAACAATACAGCCCAGAGCGATGCCGTGAGATTCACCAAATGTCGTTACGCGAAAAACCTGTCCAATACTGTTACCTGCCATCACGGCTCCTTATTACCGTTGTCGTTGTTGTGTTGTGCGCGGGAAGTAAAACGAGCCACGGGGCTCGTCTACGTTCGGCAATTAATCTTTGTAGATGCTGAAATGTTCGTGCGCCGCAATCAGCTGCGCTTTGGTCAGCATAAATACGCCGTCGCCGCCGTTGTCGAACTCAAGCCAGGTAAACGGCACCTCCGGGTATTGCTCCATCAGATGTACCATGCTGTTACCGACTTCACAAATCAGAATCCCGCCGTCGGCCAGATAATCCGGCGCACAGCCAAGGATGCGGCGCGCGAGCTTCAGGCCGTCGCTGCCCGCGGCGAGGCCAAGCTCAGGCTCAAAATGATACTCGCCCGGCAGGTCGGCCATGTCTTCTTCATCAACATACGGCGGGTTGGTGACGATGACGTCGTACTGCACTTTTGGCAGGTCGCGGAACAGGTCAGAGCGAATCGGCGTGACGTTATGGTCCATGCCGTGCTCGGAAATGTTCTGCTCGGCAACCGCAATCGCGTCCAGCGAGATATCAACAATGTCTACTTCCGCGTTCGGGAATTCGTAGGCGCAGGCGATGCCGATGCAGCCGCTGCCGGTACACATATCGAGAATATGCTGCGGTTCGTGCTCAATCAGCCCGGCAAAGCGGTTATTGATTAGCTCACCAATCGGCGAACGCGGCACCAGCACGCGCTCGTCCACGTAAAACTCATGCCCGCAGAACCACGCTTTGTTGGTCAGGTAGGCAACCGGAACACGCTCGTTGACGCGGCGAATCACGCGCTCAACGATGCGGTGGCGCTCGCTTGGCGTCAGGCGGGCGGTGCGCATGTCTTCAGGAATATCCAGCGGCAGATAAAGGCTCGGCAGAACCAGCTGAACGGCTTCATCCCACGGATTATCGGTGCCGTGACCATACCAAATGTTGGCGGCGCTAAAGCGGCTGACTGCCCAGCGCAGCATGTCCTGAATGGTATGCAGCTCGTTCACTGCCTCATCGACGAAAATTTTATCCACGTTGCCCTCCGCAGGCGACTCACGCTAGTTCAATAATAGTCGGCTAGTTTGCCATGAAGGCCGCGACAAATCAGCATCCATCCACTCTCCGGGGCAGGGAAAATTGCGTTTTCTTTATTGCCGGAGGAGAAAGCAGGTAAACTGGCGCGAAAGCGAATGCGAGATGGGAAGCACATGAAAAAGAAATCACCGCTCAGTTCTGAAGATGAGGCGCTATTCCGCGGCCTGATGAGCGGCACAAAGAAACTGGCGCAGGACACTATTGTTCACCGCCCGGTGCGAAAAAAAGTTGCGGAAGTGCCGGTAAAGCGGCTGCTGCAGGAGCAGGCGGACGCCAGCCACTATTTTTCCGATGAATTCCAGCCGCGCCTCGCCACCGAAGGCCCGATGCGCTACGTGCGGGAAGACGTCAGCCATTTTGAACTCAAGAAGATCCGCCGCGGCGACTACTCCCCGGAACTGTTTCTTGACCTGCACGGCCTGACCCAGCTACAGGCAAAACAGGAGCTTGGCGCGCTGATAGCCGCCTGCCGCCGCGAGCATGTGTTTTGCGCCTGCGTGATGCACGGCCACGGCAAGCACGTTCTCAAGCAGCAAACGCCGCTGTGGCTTGCCCAGCATCCACACATTATGGCTTTTCATCAGGCACCGAAGGAATACGGCGGCGACGCCGCGCTGCTGGTGCTGATTGAGGTTGAGGAATGGCAGCCGCCTGAGCTTACGTAGGCTTCGCGTCGGGGATGAGGGGAAAAATCCCGAGCACCTGAAAAGCAAAAGAGCCGCTTTCGCGACTCTTTTTTCATGCTCACAGCAATCAGATAGCCTTCGCCACCTTAAAGTTGCAGGGGCTCATCTGCCAGTTAAACACCCCTTTTCCGGTTTCCGGATCCAGCGTGACGTTGGCAATTGCCGAAGTGGTAAACATCGGCGGGGCCTCTTCCGGGCAAAGCTCGGAGACAAGGTAGCCAACCAGCGGCAGGTGGGAAACCACCAGCGCAGATTCTACGCCTTCATTTGCCAGGGCTTGCAGGTAGTCACCTACCAGGCCCACATCACCGCAGGGCCGCAGCTCCGGCAGGATGTCTTCTTTCTCCGGGAGGTTCAGCGCTTCCCGCACCACGTCCAGGGTCTGTTCAGCTCGCAGGTAAGGGCTCACCAGAACACGTTCGATACTCGCCACCTGACCCGTTAACCAGGTCGCCATCAGACGGGATTCATCGCACCCACATTGGGTTAAGGGACGAACCGAGTCGCTGGCAGCATCGAGTGCTGCGTCGCCGTGACGCATGATAAAAACTTGCATATTGCACCGCTTTTGTTAACCAGGAACGCCAGAACCCGCACGCTAAAAAAGTGGGGGTTCCCGGCAGCCGGGCATTGTGCCTTATCCGTACATCGAATGAAACGCTGTCTTTTACCTCAATGCTGCAAGTATAGTCAATATCTGTTTACAAAATGACCTTGCAGCGTACATTTGACGGTTTTCAGAGCGCCGTTTCGTCAACCCCGGTTGCCGCCTGCGGGTTTAGCGCGGGCCAGAAACTAAGGTGTTGTTCCGCCATAATTATCAATCTTTCGCAGGGTTCGAAACGCTCCCCGTACTGCCCCGCCAGACGCCGTAATCTTGCCACAATATCGGCCGCGCCCTGGCTGTCCATATACCTGAACGGCCCGCCCAGGAACGGCGGGAAACCAATCCCGAAAACGCCGCCGATGTCGCCATCTCTTGCGCTTCGCACTACGCCTTCATCCAGGCAGCGGGCGGCTTCGTTCAGCATCATCATCACGCAGCGCTCGGCTATCTGTTCCGGTGCCTGGCGTCCGTGTGGCGACACGCCGATGAGCTTATAAATCGCGGGGTCGGCCTGTTTCTTGCTTTTACGCCCTTTCGCTGGATAAAGATAGAAACCGCGACCATTTTTTCTTCCTTTGCGGTCGTCCTTAAGAATCGCATCCACGCTGCCCGGGGCGGCAAAGCGCTCGCCGAAGGCCTGGTGCAAAATCGGAATAATTTTAGTCCCAACGTCAATGCCCACTTCGTCCAGCAGTTGAATCGGCCCGACCGGGAAACCAAACTTAACCAGCGCCTCGTCGATGCGTTCCACCGGCTCGCCTTCCACCAGGCAGCGCATTGCTTCATTGATGTAGGGAGCAAGAATTCGGTTAACGTAGAACCCGGCGCTGTCGCCGACCACAATCGGCGTTTTGCCCTGTTTTTTGGCCAGTTGAACGGTTGTGGAAATCGTTTCCGCGCTGGTTTCGGCGTGCGGGATAACTTCCACCAGCGGCATTTTATCTACCGGGCTGAAGTAATGCAGGCCGATGACCTGCTGCGGGCGGGCGGCCTGCGCCGCAATATCCGCTATCGGCAGCGACGAGGTATTCGAGGCAAAAATGGTATGCGAGGCAGCATTTTGCTCCACTTCGGCTACCATTTTCTGCTTCAGAGCCAGGTCTTCAAACACCGCCTCAACGACGATATCGCGCTGATGGAAGCCGTGGTAGTCAGTTCCGCCGGAGATACGAGCCAGCTCGCGCTGGCGCTCCGCGGGTTTCATATGGCGGCGGCGCACCTTTTTATCCAGCAGATCCCAGCTGTACTTCAGCGCGTGGTTGATGCCTTCATTGTTAATGTCTTTGATGCGCACAGGCAGCTTGCCTTTAGTGGCGGTCACATAGGCGATACCGCCGCCCATCAGCCCGCCGCCCAGCACGCCCACGGCGTTCAGCGAACGAGGTTTAGCTTCGCCGCCGTACTCTTTTTTCAATTCGGTACTGGCGAAGAACAAGCCCCGCAGCGCGGCAGATTCCGGTGACATAGCGAGTATGCCGAAAGCTTTCGCCTCCGCCTCGTAGCCGCTTTTACTCCCCTGCTCCAGCCCGATGCGGATGACATCAATAATGCGGCTGGTCGCCGGATAGTTGCCCTGAGTCTTTTCCTCAGTCTTTTTACTGACGAGGCTGAACAGCAGCGAACGGCCGAGAGGACCGGCAAGAATACGCTCTTTCACCGGCAGCTCACGGGAAGGTTTACGCCCTTTCAGCGCCAGCTCAACCGCGGTTTCCAGCAGAATAGATTCCGGCACCACATCGTCCACCAGCCCCAGCTTCAGCGCCTGGCGCGGGCGCAGCTGTTTGCCGGTCAGGATCATATCCAGCGCATTGCTGACGCCAATCAGGCGCGGCAGACGCTGGGTTCCTCCGGAACCAGGCAGCAGGCCGAGCTGCACTTCCGGCAACCCTAGCTGGGTTTTCGGTGAATCAGTACAGATACGCGAATGGCAGGCCAGCGCCATCTCCAGCCCGCCGCCAAGGCAGGCTCCGTGAATAGCGGCGATGACCGGGATCGGCAGCGCGGCAATTTCCGCCATAATTTGCTGCCCCTGACGCGCCAGTTCCTGCGCTTCCTGAGCGGTTTTGCAGCCGGCTATCATGTTGATATCCGCCCCGGCGATAAAGTTATCCGGCTTGCCGGAGATAAACACCAGGCCCTGCACGCTCGGATTGTCGCGCAGCTTTTTGATTATGCCGTGCACCTGAGAGCCAAACTCGGCCTTCAGGGTATTCATTTTCTCGCCGGGAACGTCGATAGTGACAACCGCAACGTTATCCAGCCGAATGTGTAAATCGAATGCGCCTTTGTGCTCCATTATTCGGCCTCCAGAACCATAGCTGCCCCCAGCCCGCCCGCCGCACAGGCGGTAACCAGGCCAAAGCCGCCGCCGCGGCGGCGCAGCTCGTGCAGAGTTTGAGTGATCATTCGCGCCCCGGTGGCAGCAAACGGATGACCATAGGCAATAGACCCGCCCAGCACGTTGAATTTGGCATCGTCCACCTCGCCCGTGGCGTGGGCGCGCCCAAGCACGTTGCGGGCAAAGTTTTCGCTGGAAAGCATTTTCAAATTAGCCAGCGTCTGGGCGGCAAAAGCTTCATGCATATCAAACAAAGTGAGATCGTTTAGCGTGATCCCGGCGCGCTCCAGCGCCAGCGGCGTAGCCCATGCAGGGCCAAGAAGCATGTCCTGCCAGACATCAATAGCGGTAAATGCGTAGCTGCGCAGATAGCCTAACGGTTTAAGGCCGAGCTCTTTTGCGCGGGATTCGGTCATCAGGATGACCGCCGCCGCGCCGTCGGTAAGCGGCGTGCTGTTTGCTGCGGTTACCGTGCCGTGCTTGCGGTCAAAGGCCGGGCGCAGCTTCGCATAATCGGCGAGGCTCGAGCCTTTACGCACGTTGTTATCTTCGGCAAACGGCTGACGATAAGGCGGAATAAACGCGGTCATCACCTCTTCGGAGAGCTTACCTTCCTGCCAGGCCTGAGCGGCACGTTCGTGGGAACGGTGAGCCAGCGCGTCCTGTTGTTCGCGGGTAATGCCATGGGTTTTTGCCATCTGCTCGGCGGTATCGCCCATCCGCAGGCCGGTTGAATACTCGGCAACAGCCGGAGGAACCGGGAGCAGGTCACGCGGGCGTAATTTGGAAAATAGTTTCAGGCGCTGGCCGAGGGTACGCGCTTTATTGGCATCCACTAAAGTACGGCCCAGCTTTTTACTCACCCCGATAGGCAGCACGGATGAGGAGTCTGCGCCTCCGGCAATCCCGGCGCGAATGGTTCCGGCCATCAGGCTTTCCGCCACGTTTGCCACTGCCTGGAAGCTGGTCGCGCAGGCGCGGCTAACGCTGTAGGCGTCGGTATGTACGCTCATCCCCGTTCCGAGGACGATTTCACGGGCAATGTTCGGAGCTTCGGGCATCTGAACAACCTGGCCAAATACCAGTTGCTCAATGACTTCCGGCGGGATTTCGCTGCGGGCCATCAACTCGCTGACCACCATATTGCCGAGATCGACGGCGGGTATGCCGTGAAAAGCCGTGGCCTGGCGGGCAAACGGCGTACGTAAACCGCTAACAATGGCAATACGATCGCCCTGGCGGGTAATCAACGGCAGTGCCTGACTCATAACGCTCCCCTGCTAAAAAAAGTGAATACAGACAAAAAAGTGGTCTGACCTGATCACAGTCTTAACTAAAAATTCACATCCAGCCAACTGGCTGGCTAAAAAATTGGGAGAGGCGACACGAATTATTACACAACGAAAGAGAACGCCCTCGAAAATCGAGGGCGCAGAAGGAAGGATTAACGCAGGCCGAGCTGGAAGATCATAGTTTCAGCCTGGCAGCTGAACACGAAGTCGATATCCAGCTGCACGCCGTCCGCCACTTCGATATAACGCGGGGTGATCTGGCAAGGTTCCGATTCCACTTCGCGGGCTTTGGCGGTTAACGCCGCCAGCACTTCGTCAGCCTGCTTTTTGTCAGCGAATACGCGGCTGTAGGTAGCGATGCAATCGGTGTTGTCGATAATGGAACCGACATCAATGCAGCAGCAAACTGGGGTTTCATCGGCGGTATTTTTACTCATCACGCTTTCCTCTGTAGTGCAGCTTAAAATGGAGAATAGTTAAAATAATTGTCGTTATTTTACGCCCGCGGTTCTTTCTGCTCCAGTTGATAATTCTCACAAAGTCTACAAGTGACGGAAATCACACTTAAAAATGATCTAAAACAAATTACATCCCCCATCAGGGGGGAAGTTCCCCGCGGTTTTGCCAACCAGATCTCGTTTTTAAGATCAAAGTTGAAAAACTTTAGAAACAAACTTGCAACATCCTCTCTGGTCAGACCTATACTCTCGCCACTGGTCTGATTTCTCTGTACCCGATCAGTCCCTACTATTCGCGCTCCTGTTACGGTACGTAACAATGTTTGCATAAAAATAAATCAATGAGGTTTTGGTCATGAGCCAGAAAAACCTGTTTACAAAGTCAGCCCTCGCGGTTGCAGTGGCAATAGTCTCTTCCCAGGCTTACGCAGCCGGCTTTCAATTAAACGAGTTCTCTTCCTCTGGCCTTGGCCGAGCGTATTCGGGGGAAGGTGCAGTAGCGGATAATGCGGGTTCAGCAAGCCGCAACCCTGCAACAATTATGATGTTTGACCGCCCGTCTTTCTCCGCTGGCGCCATCTTCGTTGACCCGGACGTTAATATCTCCGGCACTTCACCATCCGGTAAAAGCACTGATGCAAAAAACATCGCGCCGACCGCATGGGTGCCTAACCTGCACTTTGTTGCACCGATTAACGACCAGTTCGGCTGGGGTGCTTCCGTCACCTCTAACTACGGCCTGGCAACAGAATACAACGACAACTACGCGGCTGGTTCAATGGGCGGTACTACCGACCTGACCACCCTCAACCTGAACCTGAGCGGCGCTTACCGCCTGAACAGTAACTGGAGCTTCGGCCTCGGTTTCGACGCGGTATACGCTAAAGCGAAGATTGAGCGTTACGCAGGTGACTTGCCTCAACTTCTGGCAAGCAAGCTTCCTGCTCAATATAAAGGACTGGTCGGCTCTATTCCGGCAGATACTCAGATTGCTCATCTGAAGGGCGATGAATGGGGCTTCGGCTGGAACGCCGGTATCCTTTATGAAATTGATAAAGACAACCGCTACGGCTTCACCTATCGCTCAGAAGTGAAAGTAGACTTCGACGGCGACTATAAGAGCAGCCTGCCGCCTTCAAGCGCGCTGCCACCTCTGGTTGCTGGCGCCCTTGCTGCCAACCATATCCCTGCGGGCACCGGCGGAGCAACCGTACCGGGTTCTCTGAGCCTGCACCTGCCGGAAATGTGGGAGCTGTCTGGTTACAATAAAGTGGCGCCGAAATGGGCCGTTCACTACAGCCTGACCTACACCAGTTGGAGCCAGTTCCAGCAGTTGAAAGCAACCGGCAGCAACGGTCAGACGCTGTTCTTGAAAGACGAAGGTTTCAAAGATGCTTACCGCATCGCGCTGGGCACCACCTACTATATGGACGATAACTGGACCTTCCGCACCGGTATCGCCTTCGATGACAGCCCGGTTCCGGCTGACAAACGTTCCATCTCCATTCCGGACCAGGACCGTCTGTGGCTGAGCGCCGGTACAACTTATGCGTTTAACAAAGACGCATCCGTGGATGTGGGCGTTTCCTACATGCACGGCCAGAAAGTGACTATCGAAGAAGGCCCATACACCTTCAAATCTGAAGGTAAAGCCTGGCTGTACGGCGCTAACTTCAACTACGCGTTCTAAGTTACCGCCCCGAAAAGCAAACCGCCTTCATCACGAAGGCGGTTTTTTTATTTCTGCTCGCTCAGCTTTTCTTCAAACCTTAATAGCCGGCCGGCATTGCCCAGCACCAGCAGCGTGCTGAGATTATGCAGAAGCGCGGCAACCACCGCGCCCGATGCCCCCAGCCAGCCGAAAGCGGCCATGGCCACAATCGCCAGCGTCCAGCCCAGCCCGATAAACACGTTTACCTGCAAAGTGCGGCGGCAGCGGCGGCTTAAACGAACGCAGGTGCCGAGCCGACGTAAATCACTGCCGATGAGCACGATATCCGCCGACGACATAGCAATGTCTGACCCACCCGCGCCCATCGCCACACCGACCACTCCTGCCTTGAGCGCCAGCGAATCGTTGATGCCGTCGCCGATAACCATTGGCCGGTAACCGCTATCAATTTGCTGTTTAACCTGGTTGAGCTTGTCCGCAGGCAGCGCTCCGGCAATAACATCCGTTATCCCCACGCTGCGGGCGATACGATCGGCAACGGACTGACGGTCGCCGGTCAGCAGCAGTTGCCGGTTCAGGCCAAGTTCCCGCAGCTCGGCCATTGCCGTTGCGGCCTCACCGCGCAGGCTATCGGCCAGCAGCAGCCAGCCAAGAAAACGGCCTTCCAGCGCCAGTCCAACTACCGGCCCATCGTGTTCCGGCACTTCCGGCAGGTCTGCCACGCTCGTTGCCAGCAGTTCTGGCCTGCCGAGCACGGCTTCGCCCTGCGGCGTTGCGGCAGAAACGCCCAATCCCTGAAGCTCACGCACGTTTTCCAGCGTCAGCCACTCTTCACGCGGGGCGATATCGCTCAGGGCACGGCTTACCGGGTGGTTGCTGGTTGCGCCCAGGCTGGCGGCAAGCGCCTTCAGCTGCTGCTGAGTCACGCCTTCTGCCGGAGCCAGCGCCTCCAGCTGTAGTTTGCCATGGGTCAGGGTGCCGGTCTTATCGACCACCACGGCGTTAACTTCCGCCAGCTCCTCAAGGAATGCCGCGCCACGGATTAGAATGCCGTGGCGGGCGGCCACCGTTAACCCTGCAATAGAAGAAGCCGGGGCGGAAAGCACCAAAGCACACGGGCAGGCGGCGACCAGCACGGCCAGCATCGCCTGAGCATCCTGGGTCAGGAACCAGGTGCTGGCGGCAATCATCAAAACCAGCAGTAAATAACGGGCAGCATGTCGCTCCAGCAGCCGGGTAATCGGCGGGCTTGCCTGCTCGGCGCTTTGCATCAGGGCAATGACTCTTCCGAGCGTGGAGGTTTCACCGGTACGCGTTACCCGCACGCGCAGCAGCCCGTCAAGGTTAATGGCCCCGCCGTACACTTCGCTGCCCGGTTCAACCTCCTGCGGCACCGACTCGCCGGTAATCGGAGCGGTATCCAGGCTGGCTTTACCCTCCAGCACCAGCCCGTCCGCGGGAATATGGTCTCCGGCCCGGACTTCTACTACGTCGCCGGGCTGTAAATCGTGGTTGTCGATATCGTGCAGATTGCCTTCGCCATCAACGCGCCGCGCCCGGCTTCGAGTCAGCTTGCTCAGCGCTTCTATAGCCTCCTGAGAACCAATCACGCTGCGCTCTTCAAGAATATGGCCAACAATCATAATCAGCGGCAGTAGCGCGGCGGTGAGCAGGTCGCCGGTTGCCCACGCCCCGAGCAAAGCCAGGGCAATAAGCTGGTCGGTCAGGCCGTGCAGGCTGGGGTAACGCAGGCTGTGCCAGGCGTGGCGCAGCACCGGCACGGCAACCACCAGCGATGCGGCTCCCAGCAGCAAATCGGCCACCGCAACCTGCTCCGGGGCCAGCCAGCGCCAAAGAAGCCCGAGGATCAGCGCCCCGCTGGCTATCAGGGCCAGCAATAACTGGCGGGTAATATGCCGCTGCTCCTGGCGCGTCAGCGCGCCGCCCGGCTGTGCAGATGAGGTGCTCATGGTGTGGAATTATCCTTTTGCTCAACGCCCTGCAGGATCAGGTGGGCATCATCCTGCGGCGACACGGTGACCACCGATCCCGCTTTAGACAGGATCTCAGCGATCCGCTGACGATAAATCCTGCCCATTAAATCCGGATCGTCACGGTTATTAGCCAGATGGGCAATTGTCGCGGTATCCGACTGCGCTTTTGCCACGCTTTCCTGAGCCTTAGCCTGGGCGGTCTGCCGGAGCTGATCCGCCTGTTGCACGGCTTTCTGCCGGGTGAGCGAGGCGTCGCTCTGAGCGGTGGCGATAGCTTTAGAGGCCTGCTGGCTGGCGGTCAAAACCGCATTGAAGGCGGCAACCGTGGCAACCGGCAGCGCCGACTGAACCGTGACCCGTTCAAGCGTGATGCCTGCATCGCTACCGGACTGCTGAAGGCGCAGCAGATTTTGCTCAATATTATGCTGCACGTCGCTGAGCAATTGTTCGCGCTGTTGGGCAACGTTCATGTCATTACCGGGCATTTCCGGGCGAGCGACCAGAATGGTATCCAGATCGCGTGAGGCACAAACGGCAACCGCCGCGCGCTCTACCAGCCTGTCGAGCAGCGGCAGAACGTGTTTCCCCTGGAGCACATACGCCATCGGCGTTCTGACACGGTAAAACACGCTGATATCCAACTGCACCACGCCCGCATCTCCGGTCAGCAAGAAGCCGGAACCGGCAATCGCATCGCTGGCCGGGCCGCCGTTAATATCGAGGCTTTGCGCGTCCGATGAGCGCAGCAGCGCGGTAACCCGATGCTCAATCACCCGGTCGGACCCCGGAACCATCACCACGTCGTTAATCGGCGAAGGCCAGGCCAGCAGCAGGCCCGGCTCGGCCACCCGCTGTTCGGCACCGAAACTTAGCACCACCGCTCTGCTTCCCGGGGGAATTTCCCGCACGTTGGAAAACAGCCATGCCGCGGCGGCGAATAGCGTCAAAACAAATATCGCGATAAACGCCAGCCGGATCGACTGCGTCCATGGCCCGTTCGGCGGGAGTTTTTGCCGTTCCGTCATGGCTTCTTGTCCGCCGCTTTATCCAGCTGTGGGCCTTCTACCAGCAGGCTGAACGGTTTCGCATCGGTGCGCAGAACCAGCCGGGTTTGTGCATTCACCATGCCGCTGAGGGCGTCAATCTGGCGCAGCAGGCTATAAAGCTGCGGCGCGCTTTCATAAGCCTTGCCGTAAATAGCCGCCGTTTGTACCTGAGCCTGAGCCTCAATATCCGCAGCCTTCACCGAGGCCTCGGCTTCGGTAATACGCGCATCGCGATCGGCAGCAGAACGGATCTCAGCCGCAGCACGCTTCCCTTCCGCCGTTCTTTCTATAGCAATAGTTTCACGCTCGGCGCGCATCCGGTCGACGGTGGCATTCAGCGTTACCGCTGGTAATGTCAGGCGCTCTGTACCCATCTGCACCAGCCGGATGCCGTAGCTTTGCAGCAGCGGCTGGCTGATTTGCTGCTGCAAGTGCGATTCAAACGCCGCCAGCTGGACCTGCTTGCCGTCGGTATTGACCAGCTGCGAGAGGGTAAAGCCGCTGGCCGTGGTTTCCAGCGCCGAACCGAGGTAGGTACGGATCTGGCGGGCGGCTTCATCAGGCTGGTTTTGCACCGCACGCATAAAGCGCTGAACGTGCTCGGGGGTATTATCCACCTCCCAAACCGCATAAGACTGGACGATTATCCGCAGCCCGTCTCGCGTGCCTACGTCCTGCAGGCCGCTCGAGGTGGTACGCAGGCGCAAATCAACCACCGTGGCGGTTTCAAAAGGTGCAGGCAAGCGCCAGGCAAGCCCCGGCTCAAGCAGCACGCGCACCGGCTTGCCGAAGCGGGTAATCACCAGTGACTCGCCGGAGCGTACCTGCACCAGGCTGGCAGCGGTGAGCACAATAAGCACCAGCAACGCGGCGGCGGCAATGCGTTTCCCCATCCCTTTTTTGCCGCCTTCCGGGGCGGAAGAGTGGTTATGGCCGCAGCCACTACCGTGAGAATGATGATGTCCATGAGAATGTGAGTGGCTCACCGGGAAGGCTCCTGTGCGGGTTTTACTGGCGCATCGCGCCGGGCTGCGTCATTCAGGGAAGGAAATTCACGAAGGTCGAGCGTTGGCGACGAACCTGCGCCGATCCGCTGGTCGATAACCAGCAGCGGGCGGCCGCTAAGCGTGAGCTGGAGTTGTTTAAACCACAGCTCGTCGATAAAGACCTGCCCGGCCTGCTGATAAGCATTTTTCTCGGCGGCAAAGCGCACCGCTGTCGCCCTGGCAAGGCTGAACGCCTCCGTGGCGTTAATTTTCGCCGTATCCTGGCGCACGGCGGCGTTGGTTGCGGCAAGCGCGGCTTTTTCTGCGGCACTGCCCTGCTCCCGGAGGATCAGCGACTGGGCGGCAATTTGCGCGGCCTGTACGCCATGGAACGCGTCCGCCGCGCCCGCCGGTGGATGAATAGCTTCAACAACCGTGGAAAGAATTTCGACGCCGCTGCCCAGGCTATCAAGCTGCTGCTGGACGGCGCGATTTATCTGCGCGGCTAAATCGTCACGACGCTCGCTCAGCACATCGTCAAGCGTGAGCGAAGAAAACTGATGCACCAGCACCTGATTGGCGGTGCTGCGCACAAGTTCGGCAAGATTGGCCGAGCGGTAGGTTGCCGCCAGAGCGGCTTTATCCGTCAGGCCGATGCGCCACATAAAACGCACGTCGCTGTTAACGATTTGCAGGCTTTGCTGGTCGCCACTCTGGCTGGCGATTATCTGCGCCTTATCGAAATTGTGGGTCGCATCCCACAGGCGGTCTGCGCTGGCCGGAGCCGGCCCTTCGGCGTCCACCAGCGGAGAGGCTTTCTGAGTCGCAGGGTCTTCCCCGGCTGCCAGCTCGTGCACCTGACCATTTTCGGTCAGCAGCACCCGGCCAAACGGCCACGGCATGCCGACGTGCAGGCCCGGTTCCAGCACCGCCACCGACCGGCCAAAGCGTTCATAGACCCCGCGCTGGGTAGCGGAGATTTGCTGTAGCCCGGTCAGCAGCCAGCCACAGAGCAGCATCAGCGCCAGCATCGGGAAAAAGGCGCGCCGTAAAACGGTAAACGCCCACACCTGACGCAGGTCGATGCCGAAGCGCTGGTGAAGTTCCTGCTGCAAAAAACGCAGCGGGCGCGGCGGCCAGCTAAGCTGTGCAGCAAGCTGGCTTTTGGGAATAAGCTTTGGTTCGGCGGAACCATCCCCCGGCGGTGCAAACAGGGAAAACAGACCCCGCAGCATAAACTCGAGCGCCGCCAGGCCAACCAGCAGCGCGGGCAGGTTTATCACCAGCGAGCTGTTGAGCTGCGGCCAGATAAACGCGGGCAACGTCAGGAGTTGTACCGCCATGACAAGGCGCAGTACCGGCGCAATCTGCCCGGCCTCCGGCGAAGCCTCTTTTGCCATAGCGCTGAGGTGCCGCTCGGCAACCAGCGCGGTGAAGATAGCCGCAGCCAGGCAGCCAACGGCTATCCAGCGGTTATTATCGGCCGCAAGAGGAACGTAGCTGCTGCTCCAGCCGCACAGCGCGATATAAATCGTCAGCGCGGCAAGCGAGCCGGACCAGATCCCCTCGGCCTTGAAAAAGTTTTCGATGCGGCGGAAATTCAGCGGCACGGAGGCGGTAAACCAGCGGGCTAAGGCTCCCGGCGGCGGCTCCGCTTCCGGGGTTTGTGGGCCGGGCGGCGGAGAAAATTTTGCGCTGCGCCACAGGCAAATACGCTGGGCCGCATGCAGCGAAATAACCAGCAACAATAGCGCGGCGGCGTTGCTGCACAGCAGAGGAACCCAGCGCGAGGCGGGTTCCAGCAGGCTGATGGTCAGCGCCAGCATAAGCATCATAAACAGCGGAATAGCCAGTACGAACACGACCCGCGCAAGGAGTCGGGCTTGCCCGGACGCCAGCGAATAGCGCGCGGGAAGCGCAGGCGGCAGCAGTTCAGCTTCAGGTATCTGGGAAGGCGGCATGGTCTTAAAAGGAATAAGGTGCACAAGAGTTGTGCAGCATTTTCAGGTTGTTACCTTATAACATACCAACACAAAATGCTGATGGGTAAAGATGTGTCAATTTATGTCGTTCTGATGACAATAAAAAAGCGAGCAACCGGTGCTCGCTTTCTCCTTGCCATCGCCTCGTTTACTGGGAGTCGATGTCTTTCAGATCGTCCTGAATCGCCGCCGCGTTCGGGTTGGCTTCCGGCTTCAGCTGTCCGCCATTCGCCAGGAAATCGTGGCGCTGGAAGTAAGCCTCTCGCACCGTAATGTACGGATCGGAGGACTGGCGCAGCAGGCCGTCGGAGTCCAGCAACTGGGCGCGGGTTTCGATACCTTCCACCGTCCATTTACCGATAGACATCGGCCAGGTCAGCCAGGAGAGCACCGGGTAAAGCGTATCGGCGAAGTCGCCGCCGTCTTCACGCACGGTAAAGCTTCCGTAACCCGGCAGCATCACATAAGGGCCATAGCCCGCGCCGTAGTGGCCGAGCGTACTGCCGAAGCGGTGCGGTTCAACACGCTGCAATTTGGGGTTCGCCATACCGGCAACGTCGATAAAGCCGCCCATCCCCAGCAGGGTATTAAGGAAGAAGCGCGTAAAATGCACCATCCCCTGGTACGGGTCGCCCTGTACGAAGTAGTTCACCATCGTCGCAGGTTCTTCAAGGTTGCTGGTGAAGTTGCTCAGGCCGTTACGCGCCGGAACCGGCACGTAATCTCGCCATGCAACGGCCACCGGGCGCAGCACATACGGGTCCAACACGTTGTAGTTAAAGTTGAACATTGAACGGTTGAACCCTTCAAGCGGGTCCGAACGCCCCTGAGGCTGCTGGCTGCCGGAGCTGGCGCACCCCACTAAAACCGTGGTCGCCAGGGCAAGCCCTGTCAGGCGGAAATTCATTAGCGTCTCCCTATTATTGTTTGTCTGCGCTTTCAGTGGTGCCCGTTTCGCTTTGGGCCCCCGCCTGCTCGATGCTGCGCTCAATCACGGCGCGACGCCGATCGCCCGCCGGTAAAATTTTCAGCATTGTTTGCCACGCCCCAACCGCTTCACGGTAGCTCTGGCGCTCAAAAGCATTGAACGCCAGCAGGCTGAGCACGCGAATATTCGTGTGGTCATCTTTTAGCATTTCGCGGAGCAGGAGACCACCCAGTTGGTTGTCCTGCGCGTCGGCGGAGCGGGTCAATACTTCAGCATAGCCCAGCTTTGCTTCGGCGTTTGCGGGCGCAAGTTTATAAGCACGAGCAAAGGCTTGTGTGGCCGTAGTTGCGTTATTTAACACCATGCCGATGCGCCCAAGCATCATCCAGCCCTCAAGATTATCAGGCTGGAGCTGTAATCGCGTGCGTAATCCTAACCCAAGTCGCGCCATCTCTTCCATAGTCAGGGGCGCTGCCTGCTGGTCCAGAACACGTTTTAACAACGCGGGCGTCTCGGCGGTCGCCTGCTGCCAGGCCCTGACCTGGCCCAGCCCGGAGGTTTTCAGATAACTGCCAGCGCTTACCGCCACCAGCACCAGCGCTCCGGGTAAAAACACCCACAGCGAGATTTTCCCGCCGGCCTGTTGGCCCGGATGAGCTTCATCGTCACCCGCGAGCGAAATCTTTTGCCGACGGCGACTTCGCAGCACAATTACCCCGATACCGCCGAAAATAAACATCGCGGGAAGCGCCCACAGCACGAGGGTTGCCGCGGTTAAAGGCGGCTCATAGGTCACAAAGTGGCCGTAGCGCTCAACCATATAATCGATGATTTGCTGGCTGCTTTTGCCCTGCTGCATCAGCTCGTAGACCTTGAGCTTCATGTCAGAGGCAATCATCGAGTTGGAGTCGGCGATGCTGTTGTTCTGGCACTTCGGGCAGCGCAGCTGCTCGGTAAGCTGGCGGAACTGCTGCTCCTGCGCCTCATCTTTAAAGGTATAAGTGTCGATGGCGGCAGCCGCATGGCAGCTAAATGACACGGCAATGAAAAAGAGCAATGCGCGCATCATGAGCCTGCCTCCTGGCTGTATTTATCCCACAGCGGTTTCAACTCCTCCCGCCAGACACGATCGTTAAGATCGCCCGCGTGGCGATAACGAATGATCCCTTTGCCGTCGATCAGGAACGTTTCCGGCGCGCCGTAGACGCCCAGATCCAGCCCCAGCATGCCGTTGCCGTCAAACAGGCTCAGCATGTACGGATTGCCGAGATCGCGCAGCCAGCCAATGGCCTTGTTACGGTCGTCTTTATAATTCATGCCCACCACGCGGATGCCCCGGGCGGAAAGCCCATTGAGGAATTTATGCTCGGCACGGCAGGTTGGGCACCAGGTCGCCCAGACGTTAAGCAGCAGCGGCTTGCCGTCCGCCAGCACTTCACTGCCCCAGACTTTGCCGGGCTGCTCGAGAGATTCCAGGCGGAACACCGGCACAGGTTTGCCAATCAGCGCGGATTCTAGATCGGTCGGCGCTTCGCCCTGTGCGTTCCGCGCCAGCTGCCAGAGCAGCAGCCCGGCCAGCACCAGGAAAAGCGCCAGCGGAATATAAAGATAACGGCGCTTCATGCTGCGGCCTCCGGCTTAAATTTACGGCTACGGTAGCGAGGGTCGAACAGGCAGAACACACCGCCAAGCGCCATCAGCAGCCCGCCGGCCCAGATCCAGCGTACGAACGGCTTATAGTAGAGGCGCACCGCCCAGCTTCCGTCCTCCAGCTCTTCCCCCAGCGCGGCGTACAGGTCGCGGGTAAAACCGCCGTCTATGGCGGCCTCGGTCATCATCGCCCGGCTGCTGTTATAGAAGCGTTTCTCGGCGTGCAGCGTGGCTTCCGGTTTACCCTCACGCGTTACGTCGATAACGCCAACACCGCCGCGATAATTAGGGCCGGTTATCTCGCGCACTTCGCGGAACACAAAGTGATACTGGTGAATGTTGATGCTGTCCCCGGACTTCATGCGTACATCGCGCTCTACGCTGTAGCTCTGGCTAAAAGCGATGCCGACCACGGTCACCGCCAGGCCAAGATGTGCGGAGACCATGCCCCAGTGGCTGGCCGGAATTTTGCGTAACCCATCCCACAAACCGAGGCGATGCGTCGCCCGCTGATAAACCTCCACCAGCGCCAGCACAAACACCCAGACGGCCATCAGCAGGCCGACAACCGTCATCGCTTCGATGCGGTCCTGCATCAGCCACGGTAACAGCAGCGACAATGCCAGGGTAATCACCACTGCCAGCAGCAGATGCTTACGCAGCTTACCCGGCTCGTCGCGCCGCCAGCGAACCAGCGGCCCAATCCCCAGCATCAGGGCAAACGGCGCCATCAGCGCGGTAAACATGGTATTGAAGAACGGCTCGCCGATGGAAATACTGCCCAGCCCGAGCTGCTTATGTACCAGCGGCAGCAGGGTCCCCAACAGCACGACCAGCATGGCGGCAATCAGCAGCACGTTGTTGCCGAGCAGGAAGGATTCACGCGACCAGAGATCGTTGCTGACGCGGGAGCGAACTTTGCTGCCCTTCACCGCGTACAGCAGCAGCGAACCGCCGATGACTATCACCAGGAAGGCGAGGATAAACATGCCGCGCGCCGGATCGGAGGCAAAAGAGTGCACCGATACCAGCACGCCGGAACGAACCAGGAACGTGCCAAGCAGGCACAGCGAGAAGGCGCTAATCGCCAGCAGCACCGTCCAGGCCTTAAAGCTGCCGCGTTTTTCGGTGACGGAGAGCGAGTGGATAAGCGCCGTCCCCGCCAGCCACGGCATAAAGGAGGCATTTTCTACCGGGTCCCAGAACCACCAGCCGCCCCAGCCCAGTTCGTAATAGGCCCACGCCGAGCCGAGCACAATGCCGACGGTCAGGAAAGCCCAGGCCGCCAGCGTCCACGGGCGGGTCCAGCGCGCCCAGGCGCTATCCAGCCTGCCGCCCAGCAGTGCGGCGATAGCAAAAGCAAACGCCACCGAGAAGCCGACATAGCCCATATACAGCAGCGGCGGGTGCAGGATAAGCCCGATGTCCTGGAGCAGCGGGTTAAGATCCCGCCCTTCAAGCGGGTAGTCCGGCAGCGTGCGGATAAACGGGTTGGAGGTGAAAATAATAAACAGCAGGAAGCCAAAATTGATCATGCCCATTACCGCCAGCACGCGGGCATGATCCTCCTGGGGCATGCGCCGGGCCGTAAGCGAAACGGCAAATGTCCAGCCGCTCATCATCAGCACCCACAGCATCAATGAACCTTCGTGCGCGCCCCAGGTAGCCGCCACTCGATACCATACCGGCAGTTCGGTATTGGAGTTGTTGGCGACATACAGCACGCTGAAGTCGTTGACCACAAAAGCGTTCACCAGAATCAGGAACGAAGCGCATAAAGTGATAAACAGCGCCCAGCTAAACGGCCTGCCGGAGGCCATCAGCCGCTTATCGCCGCGAGCCACGCCCCACAGCGGGTAAACGCCCAGCAGCAGCGACCAGCCAAGCGCCAGGCAAAGCAGAACATTTCCGATTTCCGGCATCATGGGGCGCTGTCCTTATACACTTCCGGCGGCTGCTGATGATTCTGCTCCATTGCCGCTTTAACCTCCGGCGGGGTGTAGTTTTCATCGTGCTTCGCCAGCACTTCTTTGGCATGGATTAACGTCGCGCCTTCCATTACGCCCTGAGCTACCACGCCCTGCCCCTCGCGGAACAGATCCGGCAGGATGCCTTCATAGGTGACATCCACCACGCCGCGCGCGTCGTACAGTTTAAAGCTTACCTTCAGGCTTTTGCTGTCCCGCTTTACGCTTCCCGGCATTACCATGCCGCCGATTCGCAGACGCTGCCCGGTTTCCGGCATTAATTGGCTTTCGCCTTTGCCATAGATAATTTCGCCGGGGGTATAAAACAGATCGATATTGCTGCGCAGGGCGTACAGCACAAGGGTGATAGTCAGCCCCAGCCCGGCCAGCACCGCCACGGCCAGATAGAGCCGGTTTTTACGACGAGGATTCACTTATGCACTCTCCTGACGCTGACGTGCGGCATTGACCCGCTGCTCTCTTGCCTGCTGGCGAGCCACCGCCCGCAGAATGGCGCGGTGCTGATAGCGGCTGTGGAAAAACAGCCCCAGCAGAGGCAGCAGCGTGAAGGCCACCGCCAGCCAGACGTAAAAGGCGTAGCCGCCCATCGCGAAGAATTCGCTCCAGTGAGTAAACGCCCACGTCATGATTTTGCTCCTTTGCCGTTAGCAAGCGCTAACACCCACGGACGACGGATCTCCTGCAACAGCAGCAGGTTGCGCATGCGCATTAGCGTCAGGGTAATAAACAGCGCCAGGAAGCCAAAAATAGTCCAGCGCAGCGGCGTGCGCATCGAAGGGTCGATGGATTGCTGCATATTGGTGGAGCCTTGATGCAGCGTGTTCCACCACTCCACGGAGAAATGAATAATCGGCAGGTTCACCACGCCCACCAGCACCAGGATACCTGCGGCACGCCCCGCCTGACGGCGGTCGTCGAAGGCGCTGTAAAGCGCAATCGCGCCCACATACAGGAACAGCAGCACCAGCTCGGAGGTGAGCCGTGCATCCCAGATCCACCAGGTTCCCCACATCGGCTTGCCCCAGGCTGAGCCGGTTACCAGCGCGATAAAAGTAAATGCCGCGCCCACCGGTGCCATTGCCATAACCGCGAGATCGGCGGTTTTTATCTGCCACACCAGGCCGATAAAAGCGGCAATCGCCATGCTGGCGTAAATGCCCATCGACCACATGGCCGCCGGCACGTGCAGGTACATAATCCGGTAGCTCTGCCCCTGCTGATAGTCCGCCGGAGCAATACCGAAGCCCCAGACGCAGCCCACCACCAGCAGTATCGCGCTGGCGGCAGCCAGCCACGGCAGAAGCCGGCCGCAGAAGTGATACAGCCGCTCAGGTTTAGCAAGCTGATGTAATGTTTTCCACATAGTTTTTGCTCACAAAACAAAGAATAAAGTTATTGCACGCTTACCCGCAGCGCCGCTGCGGTGGCAAACGGGCTAAGCGTGGCGCTCCCGGCCAGTAACGCGCCAAGAATAGCCATATAGCCCTCCACCGGCAGATGCATCGAGGCGGCATCCATCGCGGCGGTAGCAAAGATTAATAGCGGGATTGTCAGCGGCAGCACCAGCAGGCTGAGCAGCACGCCGCCCCGCTTCAGGCCGACCGTTAACCCCACGCCGGGCGCGCCGAGGAAGCTCAAGGTTGGCGTCCCCAGCAGTAAAGTGGCCGCCATCACCTGCCAGCCGTAAAAGTCCAGCCCCAGCAGCAGCGCGGCCAGCGGCGAAAGCAATAACAGCGGCAGCCCGGTCACCACCCAGTGAGCGGTCACTTTCGCCAGAACCACCAGCGGTAAAGGCACCGGCATCAGCATCAGCTGTTCCAGCGAGCCGTCCTGAAAGTCGTCCCGGAATAACCTGTCCATTGCCATCAGCGAGGCCAGCAGCGCCGCAACCCAGATAATGCCCGGGGCAATACGCGCCAGCAGTTGAGGCTCCGGGCCAATGCCCAGCGGGAACAAAGTAATGACAATCAGGAAGAACCACAGCGGGTTGGCGATTTCCGCCCCGCGACGAAACACCACCCGCAGCTCGCGCCAGAAAATACGCCGCATCATTGGGCGCTGCCCTGCAAATGGACCTGGCGAACCGAACAGCCAAGCGGCTGATGGCTGGTAAGAACAACCATTCCGCCCGCATCGGCATGCTGGCGCAGGCGCTGAGTTAATTTTTCGATGCCGGTCGCATCCAGCGCGGTAAAGGGTTCATCAAGAAGCCACAGGTTTGCCGTGGAGAGCCACAGACGAGCGAGCGCGGCACGGCGTTGCTGCCCGGCGGAAAGTTGGTTAACGGGTAAATCTTCAAACCCGAGCAGCCCGATTTGCTCCAGAGCGTGCCAGCGCTGCGCTGCGGCAACATCGGCATGGAAAAAAGTGAGATTTTCAAACGGCGTGAGAACGGTTTTGATGCCGGCCTGGTGACCAATCCACAGCAGGTCATCATGGAATAAATCCCGCTGGCGGCGCAGCGGCTGCGCCTGCCAGAATACATCCCCCTCATCGGCCTGGGCCAGACCGGCAAGAATACGCAGAAGCGTGGTTTTTCCTGCGCCGTTTTGGCCCGCCACCTGCACCATTTCGCCCGGCTCAACGCGAAATGACAACGCATTGAACAGCGTGCGTTCATCACGCTGGCAGGTCAGTTGTCGGGCTTCTAACATCGGGAGGCGCTCCTTGTCTCAGGTGGCGCCAAGCATATCATATTGCCCCATTTTCTTCAGTCCGCGCCCGCGCTACGGCCTACTCCATTAGAGTTATTCCTGTTACTCAGATCAAAGCAGGGACGATTTTTCCCATTAATCACGAGCAGGAGGCAAAAACCGCTACGCTTAAAAGACCGTTTTCTGACGCGGAACCGCCCAATGGACAAGATTGCAAATGACAAGCTAAGTAAAACCGACGAGCTGGAAGTGGACAGCGAAGAGAACACCAGCGGGAAACAAATTGAGCTGGATGAAGACCGCCTGCCCTCCGGCGCGATGGCTATCCACGAGCATATTCGCCACGACGGGCAGAAAGAGCTGGAGCGGGACGGCATGGCGCTGTTCTGGTCCGCCGTAGCGGCGGGGCTTTCCATCGGCGCTTCATTTCTGGCTAAGGGCATTTTTCACGTTAACCTGGTCGGCGTGCCGGGCAGCTTTTTGCTGGAAAACCTCGGCTACACGTTCGGCTTTATTATCGTGATTATGGCGCGCCAGCAGCTGTTTACCGAAAACACCGTTACCGCCGTGCTGCCGGTAATGCAGCACCCAACGGCCAGTAATTTCTGGCTGCTGATGCGGCTGTGGGGCATTGTGCTACTCGGCAACATCGTCGGCACCGCGCTGGCGGCGCTGGCTTTTGAATACATGCCAATCTTTGACGAAGCCACCCGCCAGGCGTTCGATGATATCGGCATGAAAGTGATGGAAAACCCGCCGGGCGAGATGTTCGCCAACGCCATTATCTCGGGCTGGATTATCGCCACTATGGTGTGGATGTTCCCCGCCGCAGGCTCGGCAAAAATCTTCGTCATCGTGTTGATGACGTGGCTGGTAGCCCTGGGCGATTTAACCCACATCGTGGTTGGCTCGGTAGAAATCCTCTACCTGGTGTTCAACGGCACGCTGCACTGGAGCGAGTTCTTCTGGCCGTTCGCCCTGCCGACTCTGGCAGGCAATATCTGCGGCGGCACCTTTATCTTCGCGCTCATCAGCCACGCACAGATCCGCAACGATATGAGCAATAAGAAGAAAGCAGAGGCTAAGCGGAAGCAGGAATCGGAAAGATAAAAGTGTTTCGGCTCGAAGTATGGCGGGTAAATTGTACAGGAATCAGGCAAACAGCACTGTAACCCCTTAACCTGGCGACAAAAGCGGGTATACTACGCCCGCTGCGTTCCCTTAGTTAAATGGATATAACGAGCCCCTCCTAAGGGCTAGTTGCAGGTTCGATTCCTGCAGGGAACGCCATGTTATCCCCCTTCCAAAGCGCAGCTCCTTCTTCTTTGCTCTTAAAGAAAAATAATTAGCATTATCAATTAAATGTACCGTATTAGCCCGCATTCTGGCACTGCTCCTGGTGTTAAGGGTATAATCCCGGGAATTATTTAATCAGCCCTGAAGAAAATCATGACAAAACTCACACTACAAGAGCAGATGCTTAAAGCTGGATTAGTCAGCAGTAAAAAGATGGCTAAGGTGCAGAGAACAGCTAAAAAATCACGCGTTCAGGCTCGTGAGGCGAGAGAGGCCGTTGAGGCCAATAAACAGGCTCAGGTTGAGCGTGATAAAGAGCTGAGCGAGCAGCAGAAGCAGGCCGCTATCGCAAAAGAGTTTAAAGCTCAGATTAAACAGCTGATTGAAATGAACAGAATTGTTATTTCGAGGGGCGATATTGGCTATAACTTCACGGACAATAACTTAATTAAAAAAGTTTACGTTGATAAGACAACTCAGGCTCAGCTAACCAACGGCCGCCTGGCCATTGCTCGCCTGGTTTCGGACAAGAATCCTGAAGGCGAATACGCAATTATTCCCGCCATTGTCGCGGATAAAATCAAACAGCGTGATGCCAGCTTTATCGTATTAAGCAGCGAACTCACCCAGGATGCAAAAGACGAAGACGACCCGTACGCTGACTTTGTCGTGCCTGATGATTTGATGTGGTAAGCGGGCTTTACCGGCCTTCAATGACTTAGCAGCAGCCCCGGACATTAACTTAGAGACGACTTATGAATAATGAAGTACCGCTGAAATTCTATGACATCGCGGATGAGTATTCGACCGAAACCGCAAAACCGGTTAGCGAGGAAGAACGCGATCGCCTGGCGCACTATTTCCAGTTGCTGATTACCCGCCTGATGAACAACGAAGAAATCAGCGAAGAAGCGCAGCAAGAGATGGCGGCTGAAGCCGGTATCGACGAGCAGCGCATCGATGAGATTGCAGAATTCCTGAACCAGTGGGGCAACGAGTAGCCTCCCCTGAGGCTATTTCCATAGCGCTGCCTATTATCTGGCGACGGCACTTGATGCTGCCGTCTTCAGAACGGGCTGGCGTGACGAGCTTTGATCTCTTCCCCGCTAACGGGATGCACAAAATGAAGTTCGCTGGCGTGCAGCATTAGCCGCGGCGTGTGCTCAGTGCCGGGCTGCAAAAGACCGCCGTACAGGTCGCAGCCTAATATCGGGTGGCCCAGTTGCTGGCAGTGAATGCGGAGCTGATGAGTTCGCCCCGTCTCCGGCGTGAGCTGTACCCGCGTCAGCGGCAATAAGGTTCCCTCCCCTGACTCTCGAGAAAACCGCTCAACAACCCGATAGCGGGAACGCGCAGGCTTGCCATTGATAGCGCAAATCGACATCAGCGGAAACAGCGCAGGGTCTTTGGCAATCGCCGCATCTATTACCCCTTCGTCATTATTCAGATGCCCGCAGAGCAGCGCGCTGTACACTTTATTCACCGAGCGCTGGCTGAACTGCTGGCACAGCGCGGCATTAATAGCCTTATTGAGCGCAACCACCATCAGCCCGGAAGTCCCGAAATCAAGCCGGTGAACCAAAGTGCAGCCGGGGAATAGCTTCACCAGTCGATAATGCACCGAGTCGAGATTTTGTGGATTTTTCCCGGAAAGACTCAGCAGCCCTGCGGGCTTGTTGATAAGCAGCAGGTGCTCGTCCTGATAAAGGATCTCTATCTCTTCGCGGCACGGCGGGGCAATAAAAGTATCAACAATGGTAGACATCAGGCTGCCCGGCTGGAGAGTGGGTGCGGATGATAACGAATTTTCAGCCGACAGGCGAATCCGGTTGGGACAGTTGCAGCCAGATTTTACTCCCATGGCTGCGACATAATTTATCGAGGCATCGCGCAATTACTCAAACCCACATCATCTGGTGATTGATCCAGTAATTTACAGGAGGATAATTGCTTCACATCCACAGCAGTTAATATTCCGACCTGGCATTCGGAAACTTTATGTCAACCCGATTTTCGAGGTTAAAAGAGAGAATCATATCTGTGCAGCGGGCCGGATGTCCGTCAGCCTCTAATTTCACAAATCTGATTGCCTGCAAAGAAATGATGAAATGTGAACTCAAAGCATGGAGCACTTTTTTATGCCTGTCATACTACGGATCAAAGGGTATATTTTCTTCTTCTATTCCAATGAAGGAACACCACGGGAACCCAAACACATTCATGGTCGGAATACTGATGCTGAAGCCAAATTCTGGTTAATTCCTTTTGTTACTCTCGCACGTAATGCTGGTTTCAGCCCCAGGGAACGAAATGAATTAGAAAATTACGTTAAAAAGTATCGCAAATTATTTATAGAGGCCTGGTATGGCTATTTCAGCTAAACACCTGAGATTTGATGAGCAAAAAATGTGGGTTGAACTGAGCGATGGGCGCACTCTCGGCATCCCGCTGGATTGGTTTCCAAAGCTACTTAATGCCAGCCATCAACAGCGTAGCGAATACGAGTTAAGCACCCACGGCATTCACTGGGACGCACTCAACGAAGATATTTCGGTGGAGGGGCTGCTGGCGGGGCACGGCGATGCAACATGTCGCCCATACGATGCAGCCTGAAAGCCCTGATGAATCACGTTAACAGGCAAGGCGACGTTATTTGCCGGCAGCCAAAAGCAAAGGGGCCATAACGGCCCCATTCGGTCACAGATAAATTAGCGAAGTTATTTAGCTTTCTCTTCGCCGACAATCTTCTGCACTTCAGCCTCGGTAGCTGCCGGAGCGCCATTGCCCCACGAGCCGCGCACGTAGTTCACTACGTCAGCCATCTCTTTGCCCGACAGCAGGCCTTTGTAGCCCGGCATCATAAACGGGATAGTGCCCTGGGTTTGCGGGGTGTGCGCCCCGTCAGCGATCACGCGGATCAGCGAGGACGGATCTTTCGCCATTACCGCAGAGTTGCCCACCAGCGACGGGACGTTGTAATCGGTGCCCTTCCCGTCCGGGCTGTGGCAGGTAGAGCAATAGCGCATATACAACGTTTTACCGTCGGACGGCTGAGAAAACACGGCGGCATTAACCGGAGCAGCCTCTGCTTTTTGCGGTTTGAAGTTAGCGATATAGAGCGCAATAGCTTCCAGGTCAGCGTCGGTCAGATACTGTGTGCTCTGGGTAACAACTTCGCCCATCGGCCCGGCAATAGCATGGTGCTGGCTTCTGCCCTTGCCCAGCAGGTCTTTCACCTCCTGAGTGGACATATTCATGCCGCGCAGAGAAGGGGCATACCAGCCGTCGATCATCGCCCCGCTCAGGAATTCCGGGCTGGAATCATCGTAACCTTTTTCCTGCATGGCTAAGCCGCGCGGCGTGTGGCAGGCGCCGCAGTGGCCTGGCCCCTGTACCAGATAGGCTCCACGTTTGATTTTCTCCGCGTTATCGCCGCTTGCCTCAACGACTACTCCGCCGGACTTTACGTCATCCACAAAAAGGCCATTCCACACGCGCAGCGGCCAGCGGGCGGAAAGCAGCAGCGGAATGTCGTTCTGTTTATTGGCGGTCGCCGCCGGGGTGACTTCTTTCATAAAGTAGTCGTACAGCGCCTTTATATCCTCGTCGGTCATTTTTGCGTAGGAAGGATAAGGCATCGCCGGGTAGAGCGCGTGGCCGTCTTTGGCTATGCCCTGGCGAACCGCTTTTTCAAAATCTTTGTAGCTGTAGTTGCCGATACCGTTGGTTTTATCCGGCGTGATGTTAGTGGAATAAATATCCCCCACCGGCGTGGAGAACTTTTTGCCTCCGGCCATTGCCGTCCCGCCGTCTACCGTATGGCAGGCTACGCAGTCCGAAGCGCGCGCCACGTATTCACCGTGCGAGACAGCGGCAAAACCGCTGGCGGAAAAAATCAGTGAGATAGCCGCTAAAATCTGTTTCATGTCTGGTTACCCCATCGCCACAAGTTCATTAACCGCGCGCCACGCCTGGTCAATTGCCGCGTGGGCGTAAGCGCTCCAGTCCGAGTCGGAGTTCGCTATCGTGATTCGGCCAATCGGCTGGCGGGCGCGGCTGATAATCTCGGGCATTTTCTCCATATCATCGCTTAATGAGTTAGCGTAATAGGCGTAACCGTGCGCCCAGCGGTTCACCGTAATAGCCGCGATATCACGCTGACTATCAAACCCGGTATGGCCCAACATTTCCTGTAGCTGGGAACGAATCATCTCTTCGTGGGCTTCAAAAGTAGATCCTAACAGGAAGGCGCGGCCCCGGCGGAACTGCTCGCGCGGCGTCATATTGCTGCCCGGATAGGTCGGGACATACACCATATGAATGCACATCGGGTCGTCCGGCGTTTTCGGATGATGGTAGTCGCCCATGCTCACCGGGTAATCGAGTTTTACGCGGCTGTACGGAGCGGCCGGGGAATAGAATTCATGCACCCCGGTATTTTTAAACGCACGCCAGTTATTGACCACCACGTTGGTATAAACCAGCGGCGCTTTCACGTTAAGGCGCAGATCTTCTTTCTGCTGCTCCGGCATCTCCGGCACGAGGTACGGGATCATCATGTTGTAGCCCGCCATAACGGCGTTGCGGCTCTTCACCCGGTGCAGCTTCCCGCTTTGGTTATTGATGTAGCTCACCATCACGCCGCTATCGGTATTGGCCGCGTTGATAACGCTGCTGTTCAGGCGGATCCGGGTGTCGTTTTCCGGGGTATCCAGCAGCTCGTAGTGCAGCCTTGCGGTGACGGAGTCTTCCATCGTGCTACCCGGCAATGCTTGCGGAATAAGCTTTCTCACCATCAGGCGAGTCAGCCCGGCATTACCGTCCGGGAAGTGATATGTGTACGGCTCTTCGAGATCGGCCAACGCTTCGCCGTCCAGCGGCGGGAGGCCCATCGCCTCCATACCCGGCAGCGCGCAGGCGCGGGCATCGCTACAGCTCACGCCTTCAATCCCGATGGCGAAGAAGTCGTTGGTACGCTGCTGGAAGTACATCAGCGCCATTTTGCTTAAGCCGACTTTCTTCTCGAGGAATTCGTGGTAGCTGTGGGCGTCCAGCCACTCGGTTTTCTGCTCTACGCTCATCCCTGCGAGGTAATCAGATGGGTTAACGTGCAGGTCCAGCAACGCCTTGCGGTCTACCTGGCTGAGCGGGAAGTCATTGATAAAGGCTTCGATGCTGCGGCCATTTAGCCTGTCCGGCGGAATATCGTCGGAAACCGCGCGGCCAGGATCGCCGCTGACGATTTTGGTTTCGCCGAAGTTCTTTTTATCAAAAAACACGCCACGGCTCAGGTTGTTATCCGGGTAAAAGTTAGCATCAAAACTGCTTTTAATGCGCGTGATGCTGACGCCGAGGGAATCCATCAGGCCGTGAACCACCGGGCTGAAGTTACTGTTCGGCGACTGGAAAGACTCGCTGCCGCCGTAACCGAGCAGGGTTTTGCCGCCGACGTTGAATTCGTTACGTTTGGCATGCCCACCGAAGTCGTCGTGGTTATCGAGCACAAGAATTTTTGCATCCTTGCCCATTTTCTCGCGCCAGAAGCAGGCGGCCGCCAGGCCACTGATACCGCCGCCGACAATCACCAGGTCATACTCTTCTTCTGGCGGCAGTTTGCTGAAGTCGAATTTTTCGTGCTCGCGGCCAAGCGCGTGCGCCATTTCGAACGAGCCGGGGTGGTTGCCGCGTAGCCCGGTTAATAGCGGAGGATAGTAATCTGCATTAAGGGCGGCGCTGCCCGGCACTTTGCCGGTAGCCCTCACCAGTTCCAGAGGCGTTAAGCCAGAGACAATTGCAATTGCCATCCCGTTAAGAAAATCACGTCGGGTAATAGACATAGAGAGCCTTTTTTATCAGTCTTATAGATATATCTTTACGAAATGATAACAAATGATTTCCGCCGCTGCGATAGCACCCGCGGCCAATCCCCCGCCTGAACCAGGGGTTGGCGCTTTATTAAGCTCTTTAGCCCAGCGCTAACTTCCCCAAACCTTATTCGGTGATGTCGCACATGATGTGTTTGATGCGGGTGTATTCGTCGAGCGAGTAGGAAGAGAGATCTTTGCCGTAGCCGGATTTTTTAAATCCTCCGTGAGGCATTTCGGCGCACAGCGGAATATGGTTGTTGATCCACACCGTACCGAAGTCGAGACGGGTGCTGAACCGCTGCGCTCGGCTGTGGCTGCTGGTCCAGACGCTGGCAGCCAGGCCATATTCCACATCATTGGCCTGGCTAAGGGCTTCTTCCTCACCGGAAAACGACTGGATGGTCATCACCGGGCCAAAGACCTCATGCTGAATGGCCTCGTCATGCTGCTTAAGCCCGGAGATGATTGTTGGCTCAAAATAGAAGCCCGGCCCCGCGCCCTTTTTGCCGCCGGTTTCTATTTTTGCGTGCGCCGGCAGCCGCTCGATAAATCCCGTGACCTGCTTCAGCTGGTTGCTGCTGTTCAGCGCTCCGTACAGCGCATCGCGGTCGTTGGGCTGACCAAATGTTATCGTTTTGGTTTTCTCAATGAGCTTCTCAAGGAAGGCGTCATACGCTGACTCTTCAACGATTATGCGCGTAGCCGCCGTGCAGTCCTGCCCCGAGTTGGAGAATCCTGCGGCGGTAATAACCTCCACGGCTTTGCTCATGTCCGCATCGGCAAAAACCACCACCGGCGCTTTGCCGCCCAGCTCTAAGTGCGCTTTGGTCAGGTTAGCCGCCGCTGAGGCAGCAACCTGTAACCCGGCGCGCACCGAACCGGTTATAGACACCAGCGAGGCCTCGGGATTTGAAACGACCAGAGACCCGGTTCCGGCTTTGCCCAGCACCACGTTGAACGCGCCCTGCGGGAAAATCGGTGCGGCGATTTCGGCCAACATCAGGGTACTGATTGGCGTGGTGTCGCTGGGCTTGAGCACCACGGTATTACCGGCCGCAAGCGCCGGGGCGATTTTCCATACCGCCATCATAAACGGGTAGTTCCACGGCGTAACCTGGCCGACAATACCCAGCGGTTCACGGCGAAGGGTGGAGGTAAACCCGGCGGTATATTCCCCGGAAGCTTTGCCTTCAAGGCAGCGTGCCGCTCCGGCAAAGAAGCGGATGGCATCGCAGGAGGCGGCGATTTCATCCCTCTCGATAAAGTGTTTTAGCTGCCCCGTCTCCTGGCTTTGCACGTCCACCAGCCGCTCAACGTTGCGCTCAATCTCGTCTGCCAGTTTCAGCAAAGCGCGCTGCCTTTCAGACGGCAAAGAGTGTTTCCACACCGCGAAAGCTGCTTTCGCCGCCGCGTAGGCCTGGTCCACTTCCGCCGCCCCGCCGTCGGGCGACTGAGCATAAACCTCGCCGTTAACCGGGCTGACCAGGTCGAATAACGCATTCTGCTCGCCCGCCACGTAGCGCCCGTTGATGAAATGCTTCAGGATTTGCATCGCCTTCTCCTTAGATTAAACATAAACAATATTATGTAATATCTTTTGATGAGCAATCTTTCAATCCGCTTGTTTTAGCAACATGATTGGCATCTCAATTTAACAATATTTTCACACAAACATCCGCAGCTTCCGCCGTTCAAACCCGGCTTACCCGCGTATGAAAGCGTAAAGCTCCTGGTTCTGGCAGAGCGGCCAGCGCCTTTCTTAAAAGGCCGTCCTGTGCTATCAATAACCGTTGATTCAGGGACTTTAAATCAGAGATTAATATGATTACTCATGCAGTAATATTCGCACCTATAGGACAGGCAAGTCGCTCCGATCAGATTGTGCAGCGACTTTCAAATGCAATTATTACTGGTTTGCTTGAGGCCAATGAGCAGCTTCCGAATGAGGCCGATCTTGCCAAAATGATGGGCGTTTCACACATTACTATCCGTGAAGCCTTAAATACCCTGCGGGCAAATAATTTAATCCATACTATTCGTGGCCGTAACGGCGGCAGCTTTGTTTGCGAAAACAGCGGTGAATTTAATACCACCCTGCACCCTTTTAAGGCCATCAGCTCCGACTATATTTCCGACCTCGGTGAAATGCATTGCGCCATAATAAGCCATAGCGCCAAACTGGCTTCCCGCAGAATGACGCCCGCCGATATTAACCGGCTGCGTGACTTTATAGAGGAGCTAAAAACGGCCGCCACGCCGGAGATGAAGACCCAGGCCGATATGCGCTGCCTGCTGGCGCTTGCCGCCAGTTCCCAGTCCGCCAGGCTCGCCAACCAGGAGTTGCTGCTACAGGCCGAGTGGGCTTCGCTGGTCGCCATTCTTTACCATTCTGAGGCTATTCATCGCGAAGTTATCGATCTTTATACCGAGCTGATTAACGCTCTGGAAAACCATAATGAGCACGAAGCCGTGAGATTAGCCACGCAGCTAATCGACACCTTCACCCTTTATCTTATTGAAAACAAATTAAAATATAAATTCAGCTGACAACAACAAACGCGGGCATAAATATGATCTTACCCTCATCGCTGCTACCCTTTACCCGTAAAATTGACGACATCATTAACTCCACCATCGAAGCCACCGTTAGCCTTGCGCACGACATAGAGTCCGCCCTCGGCGAGTTTCGCGGCCACGACCTGAAGCTGCTGCTTGACCCGGCGGTTAAAAAGATGATTCAGGAGCACATCAAAGAGACGCTGAATAATACCGTTTACTGTTCCGGCTCCGGGTTTGCCAGCCATATTGAAGCCAGCCCGGATAATAAAGAATTCTGGCTTCTGGAGTGGTGGTATAAAAAAGCCGACGGGGTTAACAAGGTCAATCTCGACCTGGATCAGGCTACCCAGCAGCGGCTGGATTTCAGAACCTTTGAATGGTTTAAACGCGCGCCGGAGCACGGTAAAGCCTATATTCACGGCCCCTATGTTGATTACGTCTGTAATACCTCGTACACGCTAACTTCAGCGATGCCGGTTTATTTTAATCAGCGCTTTGTTGGCGTTGCTGCGATTGATCTTTTAGTTAGCCAGGTGGAAGAAGAATTACTCCCGCTATTCAATAACCATAAAGTTGTCCTGTCTAATATTGATAAGCGAATTATTTTCTCTTCCTGGCCGAAATACCGGGTGGGCGATCTGTTCAACACCGGCGATGTACAACCGGTGTATCAAAGCGATTATTGCACGCTGTACGAGGTGTAAAAAAAGGGCCATCAGGCCCTTTTCCTAATACTCCCGCGAAAGTTTTAGCTTATCCGCATATTCAATCGCATCATTTTCCGGGGCATCTGAATGACCGAACGGCCTGGCCAGCGCCATATACGCCAGCCCGGAGCCAACAATCAGCGCCAGCCCGACCAGTACCGTCCAGCGGTCGATAAAGTTTGTGCTGTCCGCAGGCTGAGCCAGCAGCCAGATACCGCCTATGCCGTAGGCCAGCGCCAGCACGTTCACCGGCATTCCCCACGAGCCCAGCGTCCATTCCCCGGCCGGTTTCCAGCCCTTCAGGCGCTGGCGCAGCGCGGCCAGAATCACCATCTGGAAGGAAATGTAGATCCCGATAACCGCGAAGGCGGTAATGCGGGAAAGATTATCCGGCTGGAAGTAGACCCAGACGCAAATCACCATCGGCAGCAGGCAGCTCACCAACATCGCATTATCCGGCACGCTATGCTTCGAGATCTTCGCCAGCCATTCGCTACCCGGCAGCATTTTGTCGCGAGAGAAGGAGAAGATCAGGCGGCTTAGCGCGGCCTGAAGCGACAAAATACAGGACAGCATCGCCACGACGGCAATCACGATGAAGAGAGTTGCGCCCTTCTCGCCCAGGGCGTCATTAAGAATCGCCGGGATCGGATCGGCTATTTTGCCGTTTACGATGTTCATCAAGTCCGGGGAAGACAGCAGATAGCCGAGGATCGATATCACCGCCGAAATAGCCCCGAACACGATGCTGAGGATCATCGCAACCGGGATTTTGCGCCCTGGGTTTTGCACCTCTTCAGCCACATTGCCGCAGGCCTCAAAGCCAAAAAACATAAACAGGCCCATCAGCGAAGCGGACATAAAAGCGGTGCCGTAGCTGCCGTCTTTCGCCAGCGCACCCATTGCGTCAAACACCACCGAAAACGGCTGGCTGCGGTGGAAAATAAGCAGGTAAATACCCAGCGCAATCACGCTGATGATTTCGCACCAGAAGCCGAAGCGGGCCACTCTTGCGAGGTTTTTAGTCCCGGACATATTCACGCCCATCATGATTGCCAGCAGCACGACCGAAGTAAGCAACATGGCAATGGGCGTATCGCCGTAGTGGAACAGCGAAGCCACGAAGGTGGAGGTGTATTCGACGATTGAGGTAATCGTCACCACCAGCGCCCAAAGGTAAATCCACGCCGCAATCCAGGCGTATTTCTTGCCCCAGAGCCTTCTGGCCCACGGATATAATCCGCCGGTTATCGGGTACTGCGAAGCGACTTCGCCGAACACCAGCGCCACCAGCAGCTGGCCGCAGGCGGCAATCAGTATCCACCAGATGGCGGGTGGCCCGGCGAGGGTGATCGCCAGCGCAAACAGGGAATAAACGGCGGTCAGCGGCGAGAGATAGGTAAACCCTAGCGCAAAGTTGGAGACCAGCCCGATGGAGCGGTTGAACTGCTGGCCCTTCTCCGGCGGCGGTACGGTACTTTTTGTAGCAGATGTCTGTTCCATATCTCTTTCTCTTTAGGGGGCATAGTTGCAGGCAATGGCTACATTTTATAAAACATAATAAGTTATATGTATATTGCACCTTGTCACAAAGTTGTTAGATATAATGTTATTTGATTGTTAACAGGAAAAAACAAAAGAAAATGGAATGGATAGCATGGAGGGAGAATAAGGGGCTATTTCAGCTGCCAGAATCCGCTGCGGGCCGCGCCAATCCGCGAAAGGCGGCCTTTGTACTGGAGCGTTTTTAAATTACGTTCGACGGTGCGGGTAGTTAACCCGGTAAGCACCGCCAGCCGGGCAATGGTTATAGCCGGTTGTTGCCCAATCAGCGCCAGAATGCGCTCCTCCGTGGGGCGGATCCTTTCGGCATAATAAGCCGCTGGCTCCTCTTCCAGCCGGCTATGCGCCACGCCTTCCCGCAGCGCCAGCACTATTTTATCCAGCATAAACTCGATAAAAGCCGTGCAGTCACCGCGGCTGTCGCATTCTCTCAACACGCGGTAATACGCATCTTGCTGGCCGTGGATCAGAGTTTCTACCGGGAGCCACGCCAGCTCGGGCCGCCATTCACTGAGAATAAGCGTTTGCCACAGCCGCCCCATACGCCCGTTGCCATCGGCAAAAGGATGAATAAATTCGAATTCATAATGAAAAACAGAGCTGGAAATCAGCGGATGAAGATCGGTATCTCTTAGCCATTCACAAAGCTGGCTCACCAGATGCCCGACCCGGCCAGCCGGTGGCGCCATATGAATAAGTCTACTTTCGCGGTAAATCCCGACATCGCCAGAGCGTAGTTTCCCCGACGCATCCACCAGCCCGAACATGAGTAGCCGATGGGCAGCGAGCAGGCTATCAACGCTATGGCTTTGCCAGCCGGGGAGCTTTTCGTAAGCCAGAATGGCGTTGCGCACTTCCTGGATATCTTTTGCCGGAGCAAGTACACGCTTCCCTTCCATAACGGCGGTAACCTGCTGTGCAGACAGGCTGTTATGTTCTATAGCAAGCGAAGCATGGATGGTGCGAATGCGATTTTCTTTGCGCAGCAGAGGGGAAGAACGTTGCGCCCCCGCAGACCAGCGCCCAAGCAGCTCCCCGGCCTCAACCGTCTTGTTCAGAAGCGCAGGAGTCAAAGAAAATGGCGGCTGGTAGCGGTTCATCGTTTACTCTCCGGGAAAGTTTCTCCGACATTTATACCGACATTTTCTCCGACATTCCACGGTCGTTATCAGGCGAAAGGCTGAATAGCTATGCCCCGGGACTCAAACACTCTGCGGATTTCGCCCGCCATAGCGATGGCTCCGGCGCTGTCTCCGTGGACGCAGATAGACTCGGCTTCAATGGGCGTAAATTGCCCTTCGATTGACTCGATGCCGCCTTCGGTAATCAGCCGGAGCATACGCGCTGCAACCTGCGCGGCATCGTGTAAAACGGCTCCCGGCTCGCGCCTTGAAACCAGTGAACCATTGGAGTGATAAGCCCTGTCGGCAAAGGCCTCGGCGATGGTTTTCACCCCTTTTTGCTGCGCCCATTCCAGCAGCGGCGAGCCTGCCAGCACCACCAGCGGAAGAGCCGGGTCAACAGCCAGCATGGCATCAAGCACCGCATCGGCCTGGCGTTTGTTGTCGGCAATAGTGTTATACAGCGCGCCGTGCGGCTTCACATAACGCACGCTTGTTCCCCCCGCACGCGCCAGCCCCTGCAACGCCCCAATTTGGTAAATAACATCTGCCGTCAGTTCATCACTGGCAATGTCCATATTGCGCCGCCCAAATCCAACGAGATCCGGATAAGCCACATGAGCACCCACGGTTACGCCCCGCTCTTTTGCCGCACGGAGCGTTTCCAGAATGCCCGCAGGCGACCCGGCATGAAACCCGCAGGCCACGTTCGCGCTGCTGACAATTTGTAAAATGGCGGCATCATCACCCATCGCCCACTGGCCGAAGCTTTCTCCTAAATCACTGTTTAAATCGATTCTTTTTTTCATCGTTATCCCTTACGCAGTGGTTCATTTTTCATAAATAGCGCCAGCACGAACCCCAGCACTATCACGCTCGCCGCAATAATAAACACCGAGTGAATAGCCGACCCGAAGGCCTGAAGATAATCGTTACGGATGGCCTCCGGCAAGTGGTGCACCGCTTCTGCTCCCAGCTGGCGAGGAAGCTGAGTACCTTCGGGGATCAGGGTTTCAAGATTGCTGCGCAGAACCGAGGTAAACACCGCGCCGAATGCAGCGACGCCGATAGAACCGCCGATAGAGCGGAACAGCGTCGCGCTTGAGGTCGCCACGCCGATAAGCTTCAGCTCCACGCTGTTTTGCACCGCCAGCACCAGCACCTGCATCACCATGCCGAGGCCAAGCCCCAGCAGCGCAACATACAGATAAAGCGTGTGCAGCGGCGTATCCAGTTTCAGCGTGCCCAGCAGCGCCATCGCGATAAAGCTCAATAGCGTGCCGAGTATCGGGAAAATACGGTAGCGGCCAATTTTGCTGATGATACGCCCGCTGATAATCGAAGTGAGGATCAGGCCGCCCATCAGCGGCAGCATCTGCATCCCGGCCTGAGAAGGCGTGGAAAATTTCACCACCTGCAAATAGAGCGGCAAAAAGGTCATCGAACCGAACAACGACATGCCGATGATAAAGCCCACCAGGCAGCTGATTAAAAAGGTGCGATTGCGAAACAGATGCAGCGGGATAATCGGCTCCACCGCCAGCCGTTCTTCATAGATAAAGCCGCCAAGCGTGACCGCAAAAAAGGCGAAAATACACCAAAGCTGCGGGTCCGACCAGGCCAGTACCGTTCCGCCTTCGCTGGTAAAGAGGATCAGGCTGGTCAGAGAAAGCGTGAGGTAGCCCGCGCCAAGGAAGTCTATCTGGTGACGAATGCGCGCGGTCTGGGACCTCAGCACCGTGCCGATGACCAGCAAGGCAAAAATCCCCAGCGGCAGGTTAATGTAAAAAATCCAGCGCCAGGAGAAATGCTCCACCAGAAAACCGCCGATCAGCGGGCCAATTACCGTTGCCAGGCCAAATACGCCGCCAAACAGCCCCTGATATTTACCGCGCTCCGAAGGCGGAATAACGTCGCCCACCGCCGCCATTGTGACCACCAGCAGCCCGCCGCCGCCCAGTCCCTGCAGAGCACGCATCAGAATAAGCTGCGTCATATTCTGGGCGAGGCCGCACAGCGCGGAGCCAAGAAGAAACAGCGCGATAGCCGTTTGCAGCACCACCTTGCGCCCCAGCAGATCGCCAAATTTTCCGTACAAAGGCACAACAATTGTTGAAGCCAGCAGGTAGGACGTGACGACCCAGGAAAGGCGGTCCAGCCCACCCAGCTCGCTGACGATCGTCGGCAGCGCCGTGGAAACAATAGTCTGGTCAAGCGCGGCTAAAAGCATCACCAGCATAAGCGTGCCAAAAAGCAGGCGAACAGAAGTGGTCTGCGGCGAGCCGGTTGATGCGGTTTCGGAGGTTGTCATTGCCTGCTCACTAAAAGGGGAAGCTGATTCACCCGGAATATTTTATGGAATAACTGAGCATACGCTCAGGCTTAGCGCCCGGACTGTATCAAAACTCTGAAACACCGCTTTAAACGTTGGCGACCTGCCCAAATGCCCGCCAGCATGTGTGTTCCTCTTATTCAGAAAAAATACCCGATTTTTCTTATCTTCGTGAAAAATTCACAAAATATATTGTCAGTAAAAATACTTATTTCACGTCAAAAATAATCATTAATTATTCAGATTAACACAATGATTTTTATCGCTTTTAAACCCTTTCATAGCCACACCACCAAAGTTCAAAAAATAGACAACTGTCACAATTTTGAGACACTTGTTTTCAATTTAGATTTGAGAGTACATTACCGCCGTCCGGGTAAGGTTTTACCCCCGAATGCCAGGCGGAGCGGCCATAAAAATCTGCGGCTTCACCTTATTATGTACCTGTTGAGATGCGCGTCAGCGCGGAGCTATGTGAAGTGAAATATTTTCTGATGGGTATTTCCGTGATTGTTGTGTTGTGGGCTGGCACCTTCTTCCTGATGGTTGAGTAACCGGCAGCGGGCAACAAGTCAAAAGAACAGGAGCCAGATGGCTCCTGTTTTCGTTTTATTATTCAGCACTCTCAGCGGCGTTTTTCGGCACCGGCGGCAGCAGGCCGTCGGCACGGAACATCGATTTAATGCCGCGCACGGCCTGGCGAATGCGATCCCGGTTTTCAATCAGCGCGAAGCGAACGTGAGTATCGCCGTAGTCACCGAAGCCAATCCCCGGCGAAACGCAGACTTTCGCTTCCTGAAGCAGTTTTTTAGCAAACTCCAGGGAGCCCATTGCCGCGTATTGTTCGGGAATTTTTGCCCACACGTACATTGATGCTTTCGGGCATTCAACCATCCAGCCCGCTTCATGCAGCCCTTTCACCAGCACGTCACGGCGGCGTTTGTACTGCTCGGCGATATCACGAACGCACTGCTGGTCCCCTTCCAGGGCAGCGATTGCCGCCACCTGTAGCGGCGTAAAGGTGCCGTAGTCGTGGTAGCTCTTGATTCGTGCCAGGGCGCTAACCAGCTCCTGGTTGCCGACCATAAAGCCAATACGCCAGCCCGCCATGTTATAGCTCTTGGAGAGCGTAAAGAATTCTACCGCCACGTCACGCGCGCCGGGAACTTCCATAATGGACGGTGCTTTCCAGCCATCATAAACAATGTCTGCGTAGGCCAGATCGTGGATAACCAGCACGTCGTACTGCTTCGCCAGGGCAACAACTTTTTCGAAAAACTCCAGCTCCACGCACTGCGCGGTTGGATTAGACGGGAAGCCGAGGATCATCATTTTCGGTTTCGGATAGCTTTCACGAATCGCACGCTCCAGCTCGGCAAAGAAGTCCACGCCTTCCACCAGCGGTACCGAGCGAACCTGCGCCCCGGCAATGACCGCCCCGTAAATATGAATGGGGTAGCTCGGGTTTGGCACCAGCACGGTATCGCCGTGATCCAACGTTGCCAGCATCAGGTGCGCCAGCCCCTCTTTGGAGCCGATGGTCACGATGGCTTCGCTTTCCGGGTCGATATCCACGTCGTAGCGGTCTTTGTACCAGCGCGAAATAGCACGACGCAGGCGGGGAATACCGCGTGAGGTTGAGTAGCCATGCGTATCTTCACGCTGCGCAACGGTGCAAAGTTTCTCGACAATGTGCGGCGGCGTGGCCCCGTCAGGGTTGCCCATGCTGAAGTCAATAATGTCTTCGCCGCGCCGACGCGCAGCCATCTTCAGTTCAGCGGTGATGTTAAAAACATACGGGGGAAGGCGATCGATACGCGAAAAACGACGTTTTGGACTGGAGTCAGCCATAAATTCCTCAGAGTCACGTTAGCGCCCGGACCGTCCGAGCGACGCTGCCACGTATGTGGCCTTTTTTGAAAATGGCCCGAATAAAAATCCCCTGTCGAGGGGGTAACGAAAAAATATTTCTTTTCCCCTAAAACGGGAAGCTTCATTCGAAAGTCATCTCTATTTCATTTAATAAATTAAGCTTAGATTAACCAGGTAGCAACAACCCAGCAACTTACTCTCTGATGAGATGGAGTCCCCTATGCACCTGGAAATTAACGATCTGCCAAAAGCTATCCGCGAGATAAAACAAAAGCTTCGCCAGGACTTGCCAAACTATCAGGCGGTATTCGCCGAACTTGAAGCCAACATTAGCCAGCAGATCGAAGAGATCCGCGGCGAGATGGCGCGCAGTGAGAATCCTGTTCCACAAATCAATGCCGATGACATTATTCATAATCGCGTCAGCGAGCAGCAAAAAGCGCTCATTCGCCAGCGCGGCTGCTGCACCATCAAAGGCGTATTCCCGCAGGCCACGGCTAATGGCTGGAACCAGGAGATAGGAAATTATCTTGAGCGTAATAATTTTGTAGAAAAGCTGAAAAACGCCGCAGAGGATAACTATTTCGGCACACTTGCCGACAGTAAGCCGCAAATTTACGGCATCTACTGGTCCAGGCCGCAGGTCGAGGCTCGCCAGCACGAACGTATGAAAGCGGTGCAGGTTTTCCTGAATAATCTCTGGGAAACGCAGAGCAACGGCAGGCAGCATTTTGATCCCGATCGCGTTGTCTCTTATGCCGACCGCACCCGCCGCCGCCCGCCACGCTCAAGTTCTCTTGGCCTTTCGCCGCATGTGGACGGCGGTTCGGTAGAGCGCTGGCTGGACGAAAACTTCCGTCACGTTTACCGTCACGTCTTCTCCGGCCAGTGGCGGGAGTACAGTCCGTTTGCCGCCGAAGGCAGGACGGAAGTGCGCGAATTCCCATCGCCCGCGGTGTGCTCAATGTTCCGCACCTTCCAGGGCTGGACGGCCCTGACGCCGCAGCGCAAGCACGGTGGCACGCTGAATCTGCTGCCGGTGGCCAATGCAATGGCCTATATTTTACTGCGAGCTTTGCAGGATGACGTACCGGAAGACTCTCTGTGCGAGGCGAAGCCTGGCAGAGCGTTATCCATTAACAAAGAGTGGCATCCCCTTTTATTGACTGGGATTTCCTCAATTCCAGATATGGAGCCGGGCGACACCGTATTCTGGCACTGCGACGTTATCCACTCGGTGGAGAACGAGCACCTCGGCGAGTTCGACAGCAACGTGATGTATATTGCCGCCGCGCCGTGGTGCGAGAAGAACGCCGAATACCTGCCGCGCCAGTGGGCTGCGTTTGTGGAGGGGAAATCTCCCCCTGACTTTGCCGCCGATGATTTCGAAGTTGATTTTGAAGGCCGGGCGACAGAGCAGGATTTAACGGCTGCCGGGCGTGAACAGCTGGGCGGGAAGTAACTGACCCTCACGCTGCCAGAGTTGTCACTTAGTCATAAACATCGACGATTATGCAGGCCTGGCTAAGGTTCCGTTCACTTCCAGTCCTGTTTTATATGCGGCCACCGCACCGGTGAACGTCTCGGGAGAATCACCGTCATTCCCCCGAGTCCCCGGACTCCCGGCCAAATAAATCGACCGCTGAAGCGGCAGACCTCCGTTTTATCTCCCAGTCCTGGGTCGGTTGAGATGCGTTCCCGACGCTCTCAACCTCCGGCCGTTCCCGACAGCCGGACCCTGGCCAGTCGGAGAGAAAACGTAGGCGATTTAAGCCGGGAGCCGCGAAAGAGAGCGATCGTCGGGAACGAATCGCGAACGACCCCGAATGTTTGGGTGATAACCGGTGGGTTTACCGCTTTAGCGGCGATGAGCTTGCCGGGCGCCGGGGCGGTCCGGGGGATGGCGTTATCCCCCGGACACGTTCACCGTATCTGAACGTACAGGGAAAATAGATTTACGGGTGAACGGAACCTCAGCCGCCCCTGCATAAGGGTGGATGTTACTGAACGGTATAGGCGACGGCTCAAGCTGAGGGGCAGCCCTTAACTGGAAACCCCCTGCAAATTTCCTTATCATTACCCCTTCCCCTCTGAGCGACGCGAGTATCCCGTGCACGAAATCCTTAATATGCTGCTGGCGGTGTTCGATCGCGCGGCGCTGATGCTTATTTGCCTGTTCTTCCTGATCCGCATCAGGCTGTTCCGCGAGCTGCTGCACAAAAACGCCCATACGCCAAAAGAGCTGCTGGCCGTTACCGCCATCTTTTCCATGTTCGCGCTGTTCAGCACCTGGTCCGGCGTGCCGGTAGAAGGCTCGCTGGTGAATGTGCGAATTATTGCCGTGATGTCGGGGGGGATTTTGTTCGGGCCGTGGGTCGGGATCATTACCGGGCTTATCGCCGGAACCCACCGCTACCTGATAGACATCGGCGGTATCACCGCCATTCCCTGTTTTATTACCAGCATTCTGGCCGGTATTATCGCCGGTTGGATCAACCGCAAAGTGCCCAAAGACCGGCACTGGCGCGTGGGGATAATCGGCGGCATGTTATGCGAAACCATGACCATGATTCTGGTCGTGGCCTGGGCACCTTCGACCGCGCTGGGCCTCGATATCGTGTCAAAAATCGGCGTGCCGATGATTCTCGGCTCGGTATCGATTGGATTTATTATTCTGCTGGTGCGCAGCGTGGAGGGCGAAAAAGAAGCCAGCGCCGCTCGCCAGGCCAAGCTGGCGCTGGATATTGCCAATAAAACGCTGCCGCTGTTCCGCAAGGTCAACAGCGAGTCGCTGCGCCAGGTCTGTAAGATTATCCGCGAAGATATTGATGCTGACGCGGTGGCGATAACCGATACCGAAAAGGTGCTGGCCTACGTCGGGCTGGGGGAAAGTAATTACCATGAGAACGACCAGGCATTCAGCCCGCGCACCCGTAAAGCGCTGAAAGAGGGCCGTATTATCATCCGCAACGATGACGAAGCCTGGCGCACGCCGGAGATTCACTCGCTGATTATTATTCCGCTGTGGGAAAAGGGCGTCGTAACCGGCACGCTGAAAATTTATTATCGCCATGCCCACCAGATAACCTCGACGCTACAGGAAATGGCCGTTGGCCTGTCGCAGATTATCTCCACTCAGTTGGAGGTTTCGCGGGCAGAGCAATTAAGAGAGATGGCGAACAAAGCCGAACTGCGGGCGCTGCAAAGTAAGATAAACCCGCACTTCCTGTTTAACGCGCTCAATGCTATCTCCTCCTCCATTCGCCTGAATCCGGACACCGCGCGGCAGCTTATCGTCAATCTGTCACGCTATCTGCGCTATAACATCGAGCTGAATGACGACGAGCTTATCGACATCCGCAAAGAGCTTTACCAGATAAAGGATTATATCGCCATTGAGCAGGCGCGCTTCGGCGACAAGCTGACGGTGATTTATAACATCGATGAAGAGGTAAATTGCCGCATTCCGAGCCTGCTTATCCAACCGCTGGTTGAAAACGCCATCGTGCACGGCATTCAGCCCTGCAAAGGTAAAGGCGTGGTGACGATAAGTATTGAAGAAAGCGGCAACCGGGTGCGCATTGCGGTTCGGGATACCGGCAACGGTATCGATCCGAAGGTGATTGAGCGCGTGGAGAATAACGAAATGCCGGGCAATAAAATCGGCCTGCTGAACGTGCATCACCGCGTTCAGCTGCTGTACGGCGAAGGGCTGATCATTCGTCGCCTGGAGCCGGGAACCGAGATTGCGTTTTATGTACCGCGCGCCGTCCCAGCCGCCGCCGTTCGCCCACAGGAAGGGAAAGAAGCATGAAGGTCATCATTGTAGAAGACGAATTCCTCGCCCAGCAGGAGCTTAGCTGGCTGATTAAAAATCACAGCGAGATGGAGATTGTCGCCTCTTTTGACGACGGGATGGACGTGCTCAAATATTTACAGCATCACGAAGTGGACGCCATCTTTCTCGACATCAATATTCCGTCGCTGGACGGCGTGCTGCTGGCTCAAAACATCAGCAAGTTCGCCCATAAGCCGTTTATCGTGTTTATTACCGCCTGGAAAGAGCACGCGGTTGAGGCTTTCGAGCTGGAGGCTTTTGACTACATTCTGAAGCCCTACCAGGAGTCGCGCATCATCGGCATGCTGCAAAAGCTGGAGGCCGCTTATCAGCAGGTGTCCCAGCCAGCGGCCAGCCATGAAAACCGCGAAGCCACCACGATAAATCTGATGAAGGACGAGCGGATTATCGTTACCGACATCAACGATATTTACTACGCCGAAGCCCACGAAAAAATGACCTTCGTGTATACACGCCGCGAGTCTTACGTGATGCCGATGAACATTACTGAATTTTGCAGCCGCCTGCCGGAGAGTCATTTCTTCCGCTGCCACCGTTCTTACGTGGTTAACCTGAGCAAAATTCGCGAGATAGAGCCGTGGTTCAATAACACCTACATATTGCGCCTGCGCGACCTGGATTTTCAGGTGCCGGTGAGCCGCAGCAAGGTGAAAGAGTTCAGGCAACTGATGCGCCTTTAGAGGGAGAGATGGCGGGCGCAGTAGCTACGCCCGCGCAATATTACAGAACCTGCCCCAGCGTCTGGCGAAGATGCGCCCCGGCGCCCACCAGCCCCGGCTGGTCGTGAACAATCAGGTAAACAGGGATGTCTTTCACGTACTCTTTAAAGCGGCCTTTGTCTTCAAAACCGCCGCGGAAGCCGGAAGCTTTAAAGAATTCGAGGAAACGAGGCACAATCCCGCCCGCAATATAAACCCCGCCAAAGGTGCTCATATTCAGCGCCAGGTTACCGCCAAAGCGCCCCAGAATAACGCAGAACAGAGACAATGCGCGGCGGCAGTCGGTGCAGCTGTCATCTACCGCACGCTCGGTAATATCCTTCGGCTGGTAGTTTTCCGGCTCGCGGCCGTCGGCTTTAACGATAGCGCGGTACAAATTCACCAGGCCCGGGCCTGAGAGTATACGCTCGTTAGAGACGTGGCCTATCTCCTGGCGCAGCTGGTGAAGAATAATCCCCTCTTCTTCGCTGTTCGGCGCAAAGTCCGAGTGGCCACCCTCGCCCGGCAGGCTTATCCAGCGCTTATCGACATGCACCAGATGCGACACGCCCAGCCCGGTTCCGGCCCCGTAAACCACGACCGGTTTACCCTCGACCGGCTTGTCTCCGCCAAACTGGATCAGGTGTTCCGGTTTCATCATCGGAATGGCCATTGAAACAGCGGTAAAGTCGTTAATAATTTCCAGATGGCTGAAGCCAAGATTTTTCTTCATTTCGGACGTGGAAAACGCCCATGTGTGGTTGGTCATTGCCACCCAGTCACCGGTTACCGGGCAGGCGATAGCCACGCAGCCGGACTGCACGCTGATGTCATGCTCTTTGAGATAATGCTGGATAACTGCTTCGAGGCTCGGAAAGTCCAGCCCGGAGTAAGTCTTCGCTTGTGAAATATCACCATTACTCAAATCGCATAGAGCCAGACGTGCATTGGTGCCGCCGACATCTCCCACCAAAGCATATTTTGTCATTCTCAAAGAGCTCCGCTAAAGTCAGAATAAGTTCTGGCAACACTGTAAAAGTAGCCAGCCGAAACAACAACGACCATCATCCTGCTGCGGCTTGATTGTTGAACCAGGTCACATTCTGGCTTTACCGTTTCAGCCCTGTTTGCAATGCGGCTTCTGGCTTTCGGGCTCGGAGCCGTTCGGCCCCCCTATTTTAAGGACTGACTATGCTCCATCCGCGAGCCAGAACCATGCTGGTTCTTTCCATTCCGGCTCTGATTATCGGCGTCTTTTCCAGCCTGGTGTTGATAGTCGTGATGAAGGTTGCCGCTGCGCTCCAGGGCTTTTTGTGGGTCACGCTGCCCGCCGGGCAGGGTTACAGTCCGCATTCGCCGTTCTGGATAATCACGATCCTGACATTAACCGGCATAGCCGTTGGGCTGGTGCTGCGTTTTTTGCCGGGGCACGGCGGCCCCGACCCGGCAACCGAGCCGCTGATTGGGGCTCCGGTTCCGGCGATGGCCGTCCCCGGGCTGATTCTGGCGCTGGTGATTGGGCTGGCCGGGGGCGTTAGCCTTGGCCCGGAGCACCCGATTATGGCGGTGAATATTGCGCTCGCGGTAGCCCTTGGCGCTCGTGTGCTGCCGAAGGTTAGCCCGCTGGACTGGACTATCCTTGCTGCGGCAGGCACCATCGGCGCGCTATTTGGAACCCCGGTTGCCGCCGCGCTTATCTTTTCTCAAACGCTCGGTGGCAATAACGAAGTCCCGCTGTGGGACAGGCTGTTTGCCCCGCTGATGGCCGCCTCCGCCGGAGCGCTAACTACCAGCATCTTTTACCACCCGCACTTCGCGCTGCCGGTTGCCAGCTACCCGGAAATGCATATTGAAGACATCTTTAGCGGCGCGGTGGTCACGGCCATCGCCGTTGCGATGGGCATGGTTGGCGTCTGGTGCCTGCCGCGCCTGCACCGCCTGATGCATCAGCTAAAACACCCGGTGCTTATCCTTGGCATTGGCGGCTTTATGCTTGGCCTGCTGGGAGTTATCGGCGGGGAGATTACGATGTTTAAAGGGCTGGATGAAATGCGCCAGCTGGCGATTTCCGACTTTTCAGTCTCTTCGCTGCTGCTGTTTGCGGTGGTGAAACTGGCGGCTCTGGTTATTGCCGCCGCCAGCGGGTTCAGGGGCGGGCGTATTTTCCCGGCGGTGTTTGTCGGCGTGGCGCTGGGCATGATGCTGCACCAGCACGTAGACGCTGTTCCGGCGGCCATTACGCTTTCCTGCGCGGTGCTGGGCCTGGTGCTGGTTGTCACGCGTGACGGCTGGCTCAGCCTGTTTATGGCGATGGCCGTCGTACCCGACGTCAAACTGCTGCCGCTGTTGTGCATCGTGATGTTACCCGCCTGGCTGCTGCTGGCGGGTAAACCCCTGATGATGGCCGGACGACCGAACCGCTAGTGTTCCATTTCCGAGTTGCGCTTGCCGAGCGAGCTGGTTACCGCCCGCAGCAGCTCTGGAATGTCCTGCTTCGGCAGCATAATCTCTATCAGCGCCAGCCTTTCCGGGCTGGCCAGTTTTTCCATCACCGCCGCAAGCTGCGCCGTTTCTGTCACTCGCCAGCACTCCGCTTGCCCGTCCACGCTCAGCGCCTGCGGCAGCCGCGTCCAGTCCCAGGCGGCTATATCGTTGTAGCGCTGTTCAGGGCCGTGAATGGCGCGTTCAACCGTATAACCGTCGTTGTTCAACAGCAGCACGACAGGTTTCTGCCCGTCCCGCAGCATGCTTCCCAGCTCCTGAATAGTGAGCTGCGCGGAGCCGTCGCCAATTAGCAGCAATACGCGCCTGTTCGGGTGAGCGGTTTGCGCCCCAAATGCGGCGGGCAGCGTATAGCCGATAGATCCCCAAAGCGGCTGAGCAATAAAAGTGACTCCAGCAGGAAGCGTCAGCGCCGCGGCACCGAAAGCAGCCGTCCCCTGGTCAGCCAGCACGATATCTCCTGGCTGAAGCGCATTTTGCAGAGTGTGCCAGAGCGCATGCTGGTCGAGCTTGTCGCCATTGCCGGGCTGTAGCTCCGATGGCCTTTGCGTCGCCGCTGGCCACGCGGAGGCCTGCCGTTTGCAGAGCTGATGCAGAACGTCTACCGCCTGCGCCATAGAGATGCCGCTAAACCAGCGCTCACCCACGCGAACCGCATTGGGCTGAACGTCTATCGTCTGCTGCTGGCTTAGCTTCTGGCTGAAGCCTGCGGTTATGGTGTCGGTAAATCTTACGCCCACGCAAATGACCACCCCGGCGCTTTCAATGCCTTGCCGTACCTGCGGCTCGCTGGCGGCCCCGCTGTAGGTGCCGAGAAAGCCCGGTTTACTCTCATCAAACAGGCCTTTGCCCATCAGCAATGAGGCGTGAGGCATTGGCGTGCCGTCCATCCATTGCTGGAGCACCTCCTGCAGCCCATAACGCAAGGCAAGGAAGTCCGCCAGCAGAGAAGCGCTGCGGCTTTCGGCAATTTTTGCCTGGGCGCAGTGGCGGAACGCTTCCAGCGTGGCGGGCTCAGCAGCGGCAGCGACAACATCCAGCCGTTTTGCCGGCCTGGTTGCAGGGGCTTCTGCCACGTCGCTCGGCAGCAGCAGGTAGCCGGGGCGCTGCTGTTTTAACGCTTCCAGGATAACGCGGTCTATTTCAGTACAGGCGTTGGCGGGGGTAAGCGTGGCCTGCGCGACAGAAACCTCTTCGGCAATACGCAGAAAATGCCGGAAGTCGCCGTCGCCCAGCGTGTGGTGCAGCAATTCGCCGCGCTGCTGGGCATGGCTATTTGGCGCGCCCACGATGTGAATAACCGGGAGGTGTTCGGCGTAGCTACCGGCCACGCCGTTAAGCGCGCTTAACTCACCCACGCCAAAAGTAGTTAACAACGCCGCCGCACCTTTGCAGCGGGCGTAACCATCGGCGGCGTAGGCCGCATTAAGCTCGTTGGCACAGCCCACCCAGGCGAGTTCAGGGTGGGCAATAACATGGTCGAGAAAAACCAGGTTGTAGTCCCCCGGCACGCCAAAAAGATGGCGGATCCCACATTCATTTAGCCGGTCGACCAGATAGTCTGCCACACAGTAGCGCATAGGGTTTTCCTTCTATGGGTGCTTGCTGTGAGTATTGGAGAATCGGGATCGGTGTCGAGAATATATCCTATTTAGCAGGTGGAAACCGACGTTTACAGAGGAATGAGCGTGATTCTGATAGCCACCGCCCTTGTGAAAACGTATACACTAAATCCTCTGTTCCCGATAAGGATAACGATAATGACCTGGCAGCCCAATCCCGACCGCTACGCTTCTATGGAGTACCGTCGCTGCGGCCGCAGCGGCCTGAAATTGCCCGCTATCTCACTTGGCCTCTGGCACAATTTTGGCGACGAAACGCTGCTGGAAACCAGCCGCCAGCTGCTGAGAAAGGCTTTTGATTCAGGGATCACCCATTTCGATCTCGCCAATAATTACGGGCCGCCGCCGGGGTCGGCTGAGGCCAATTTTGGCCGCATCCTGCGGGAAGATTTCCCCGCCCTGCGCGACGAGCTGATTATCTCTACCAAAGCGGGCTACACCATGTGGGACGGGCCTTACGGCGACTGGGGTTCGCGTAAATATCTACTCGCCAGTCTGGACCAAAGCCTGCGCCGGATGGACCTGGAATACGTGGATATTTTCTATCACCACCGCCCGGACCCGGAAACGCCGCTCGAGGAGACGATGCGCGCCCTCGACCATGTCGTACGCCAGGGCAAGGCGCTGTACGTCGGGCTCTCGAATTACCCGGCGGAGCTGGCGGAAAAGGCAATTGAGATCCTCAACCAGCTTGGCACACCGTGCCTAATCCATCAGCCGCGCTATTCAATGTTTGAACGCTGGGTTGAAGGCGGCCTGCTGGATCTACTCCAGGCTAAAGGCGTCGGCAGTATTGCGTTTTCACCCCTCGCGGGCGGCCAATTGACCGACCGTTATCTGGCAGGCATTCCGGCGGACTCGCGCGCTGCCAGCGGCAGCCGCTTCCTCAATCCGGAGCAAATCACTCCCGAAAAGCTCGATAAAGTACGCAGGCTTAACGACATTGCGCTCGGGCGCGGGCAGAAGCTTTCCCAGATGGCGCTGGCCTGGGTGCTGCGAGATGATAAAGTCACTTCGGTGTTAATTGGCGCCAGTAAAATCAGCCAGATTGAGGATGCCGTCAGCATGCTCGCCCGACGCCAGTTTAGCCAGCAGGAGCGTGAGGCCATCGAAGCCATTCTGGTGTAACCGCTTACCCTTCTGCCCAGAGAAGACAATTATCTTTAACAAAAAGTGCTGCCGCCGCTGATTTAGGAGTTGTGTAGTTCATCGTCCCGCTAGCCGGTTTGTAATATTGTGTTAACAGGCCGCCGGTGCGGCTACGGGAACCAAGGAGAGAAAGTATGTTCAGGTCACTGATGCTTGCCATTGCCTTACTGGTAGCGGCACCGCTGGTTGCCAATGCGGGGGAAATTACCTTGCTGCCATCGGTAAAATTGCAGATTGGCGATAGGGATTATCGCGGTAATTACTGGGACGGCGGCAAATGGCGCGACAGGGACTACTGGCACCGTAACTATGAATGGCGCGATCGCGGCTGGCACCACCACCGTGGCTGGGATCGCAACTGGAAACGGGGCCCAAGCAGCTACGAGCGCGGCTACCGCGAAGGCTGGAATGACCGCGATGACCATCGTGGGCGTGGCCGGGGTCACGGGCATCATCACTAAGAGAGATAAAGGGCCGGTTTAACCGGTCCTTTTTACTTTACCCGGCAAACTTAGTTGCCAAACAGCGTACCGAAAATAAGCCACAGGTTGAGCGTCACCACCAGGGCCACAATCGCCCAGCCCACCAGCTTCACCCAGCGGACGTTAACCAGGTCGCCCATCAGTTTTTTATCGCTGGTAAAGATAAGCAGCGGCACCAGCGCCAGCGCGATACCAAAGCTCAGCAACACCTGGCTCATCACCAGAATTCTGGTGGGATCTAATCCCATCAGAATCACGACAAAAGACGGCGCCATGGTAATAGCCCGGCGCACCCAAAGCGGAATGTAGAAGCGTACGAAGCCCTGCATCACCACCTGCCCGGCCAGCGTGCCGACAACCGTTGAAGAGAGGCCGGCCGCCACCAGGCTAAGACCAAAAATGGTCGCCGCGCCGTGGCTCAGCAGCGGTTCCAGCGTTTTGTACGCATCTTCCAGTTCGGCAATGCCGGTATGCCCGGTAAAGTGGAATGCCGCCGCCGCGGTCGCCATCATCGCCAGGTTCACAAAGCCCGCGATAGTCATCGCGATGCCCACGTCCCATTTTGTCGCGGAATAACGCTCCGCCCGGTTACCGGCATGCAGATGCTGGGTCAGCGAAGAGTGCAGGTAAATAACGTGCGGCATAATGGTTGCACCCAGTACGCCAGCGGCAAGGAATACCGCCTCCGAGGTTGGCAGACTCGGGATTAGCATCCCCTTCCCTAACTCGGCAAATTTTGGCTGAGAGAAGATAAGCTCGACAATATATGCCGCAGCAACGAACAGCAGCAGCCCGCCGATGACTTTTTCCAGCGGCTTTTGCCCCCGGCTTTGCAGCATCAGGATCAGGAAAGTGGCAATTCCGGTCAGCACCGCGCCCTGTAACAGCGAGACGCCGAGAATAAGCTTAAAGCCGATGGCCGCGCCGATAAACTCAGCCAGATCCGTCGCCATGGCAATAATCTCTGCCTGCACCCAGTAGATCCAAACCAGCGGGCGCGGGTAATGGTCACGAATTTGCTCGGCAAGGTTTTTGCCAGTGGCTATCCCAAGCTTGGCCGAAAGTACCTGAATCATGGCGGCCATCAAGTTAGCCCAAACCACCACCCACAGCAGCTGGTAGCCGTAGCTGGCCCCGGCCTGAATATTGGTCGCGAAATTACCGGGGTCGATGTAGCCGATAGCGGCGATAAACGCAGGCCCCATTAACGCCAGGCGTAGTTTGCGCGCGGTTCGCCCGGTGCTGCTGTCAATGCGACTGTTTGTCATCTTCTGCCTCTGAGATATAGCCTTTGCTATGTTTTATGCTATCAAAGTGAGAATGATTATCAAGTTCATTTAGTGCCGGGAAATTGATTTCTCTGATAGCTGAAAACGATGAGCAGGAGGCGTGAGATGGCGATTCTGGATGCCGGTTAACGGATTAACATTTGAACAACATGTAAACTGTTTACCGCAAGTCCTAACGTAACTTTTAGCTTCTTTACTTAACATAGCAGAAATGTATGGTGGATCACTATTTTTGCGTTCCGTCACAGCTCATCACTATAGTGTGGAATTGATCTCGTTTTCTTATTGCTTGTTACATAGAATGTGCAACGAAATTAAACCTGCCTCATATTTGGAGCAAATATGTCCCGCGTTTTGCACTTTGTTTTAGCGCTTGCTGTGGTCGCGCTGCTGGCTCTGCTGGTTAGCCCTAACCGCAAGCAAATTCGTATTCGCTTTGTCATTCAACTGTTGGTTATCGAAGTTTTACTGGCCTGGTTCTTCCTGACCTCTGATGTCGGCCTGGGCTTTGTAAGAGGCTTCTCCGAGATGTTCGAGAAGTTGCTTGGCTTCGCCAACGAAGGGACAAACTTTGTGTTCGGCAAAATGAACGACGAAGGTCTGGCATTCTTCTTCCTGAAAGTGCTGTGTCCTATCGTGTTTATTTCTGCGCTGATCGGTATTTTGCAGCACATTCGCATTCTGCCGATTGTTATCCGCGCTATCGGTACCGTGCTTTCTAAAGTCAACGGTATGGGTAAGCTGGAATCCTTTAACGCCGTAAGCTCGCTGATTCTGGGACAGTCAGAAAACTTTATTGCCTATAAGGATATTCTCGGCAAGATGTCGCGCAACCGCATGTACACCATGGCGGCAACCGCTATGTCTACCGTGTCGATGTCGATTGTGGGTGCCTACATGACCATGTTGCAGCCAAAATACGTGGTTGCCGCGCTGGTGCTGAACATGTTCAGTACCTTTATCGTGCTGTCGCTTATCAACCCGTACCGCGTGGACGAGAAAGAAGAAGACCTGCAGATGTCTAACCTGCACGAAGGACAAAGCTTCTTCGAAATGCTCGGCGAGTACATTCTGGCAGGTTTCAAAGTTGCGATTATCGTTGCCGCGATGCTGATTGGCTTCATCGCCCTGATCTCCGGCCTGAACGCGCTGTTCGCCGCCGTGCTGGGTATCTCCTTCCAGGGCATTCTGGGCTACATCTTCTACCCGGTTGCATGGGTGATGGGCGTACCGTCCGGCGAAGCATTACAGGTGGGCAGTATCATGGCGACCAAACTGGTTTCCAACGAATTCGTTGCCATGATGGACCTGCAGAAGATTGCCAGCAGCCTGTCTCCGCGTGCGGAAGGCATCCTGTCCGTGTTCCTGGTCTCCTTCGCTAACTTCTCTTCTATCGGGATTATCGCCGGCGCGATTAAAGGCCTGAACGAAGAACAGGGTAACGTGGTTTCCCGCTTCGGCCTGAAGCTGGTCTACGGCTCCACTCTGGTCAGTATCCTCTCCGCTTCCATCGCGGCGCTGGTTATCTGATTTAGCTTGATGAAGAAGCCGGGGCATCTCCCCGGCTTTTTTATGCCTGCAATTCGCCTTCTTCACGCCAGCATACCCGGTTTCTCCCCTGCTGCTTGGCGTAATATAGCCGGATGTCCGCCAGGCTCTGTATCTGCTCCAGCGTGCCCTCCGGCTCCTCTTCGTGGAAGCAACACCCAGTGAAGCGCTCACCAGCAGACTCTCGCCATCGGCAAGCTTCAGCGGCTATTGACCAGCATTTTGCGCACCCGCTGCGCCACGGCAACCGCCGCGTGCAGGTCGGTATTGGGCAGATAGATACAGAACTCCTCTCCGCCGATGCGCCCAACAATATCCTGGCTGCGGATCGCCTGCTGAATACAGCGCGAGGCGTGGCTTAGCACTTGGTCACCTACCTGATGACCAAAGCGGTCATTAACCCTCTTAAAGTAATCGAGATCCTACTGAATGAGCGAGTAGTCAACGTAGTGCGGGCTAATCCTGGCGGTCGTTTCAAAGAACCCGCGGCGGTTAAGCACCTCGGTTAAATGGTCGTGGAGCGCATGCCGGTGCATCTCTTGTTGCAAAGAGCCCATATTGCGAACCAGGCGGCAAATCATGCGGTGCGACCCCAGCAAGATGAACATGACAATCAGCCACATCACCACCAGCAGCACGCTAAAACGGCCAAAGTCTTCATGCAGGCCCTGGCCGATAGTCTGAATGCTGACGAGGATGGCTCCGGTGCCCATCACTTTCCCGAAGGTGACATAGGCGTGGCTAAAGCGCAGGGTTCCCCGCGAGGCATGAGACAAACTTTCGAGAATGGCCTGGCGCTGAGGTTCGCTGAGCCGGTAGCCATTTTGCGAGCCAACCGCCTGGGTCAGCGGGTTGAGCTGCTCGTCAAATAACAGATAGGCGCTTTGCGTGCCTTCCGGCAGCGAGCTGGAGAGAAACATTTGCAGCGTTTCGGCGGTTACCGCGATGCCGAATAACCCGATCCACTGGTTGTCAAAATCCACCGGCAGCGAGCCGTTAATCAGCGTTTGATTGGTGCCGGGGATGTTCTGCCTCGTCCAGAATGAGCCGCGCAAGGGATTTAGCAGCGGCGAAACCAGCACAAAAGACCCTACTGGTGCAGAGAGTTAGCGCTCTCGATAAGCAGCTGATTCACCTCCTGCGAGAGCGAAGCGATAAACGCCCCGGAGCGGGACATATAGTAGATATTGGAAGAAAGATGGTTCCCACCGCCCGCCAGGGGGAAGAGATCCTGAATCTCACGCAGCGCCTGGTACTCTCTGCGCGTCAGCAGTTCTTTTTGATCATTTTTTCCGGCTCAGCGACGCTGTCAGGAATAGGCAGGTTGCGGATCCAAAGATGCGCCATCCCTTTTTTGTCACCAGCCAGCATAGAAAGCCGGGACAGCGGCGTGAACAGAGGCTCGTCCAGGGTCTCAATAAACATGCGCCGTAGGTAGCGCAGGTTGTCGATTTGATACTGAGATTTGGTTTCCAGCCGGGCTATCACGCTTTCAAGGTGGCTAAGCTGGCTGGTGCGATAGCCGTGATTAAACAGCTCGCCCTGCTGCCAGAACAGGAAAGTAATCAGCAAGAAAAGCGACAGAAAGCAGACATGGGTAATGCGCAATGTCTTTTCCATCGGCTGGTGAATGTGGCTCATCAACGAGGTGCTCACGGTGATTCCTTTTTACGGCGCAAAGGATAGCGATCGACTTTCCAGCAGGTGCAGCGGTTCAGGCCGCCCCACCAGATAACCTTGCAGGAACTGGACACCAAGCTGCAGCAGAATTTCTCGCTGCTCTTCCGTTTCGACATACTCGGCCACCACGGTCAGCGGTTTGGCTGCCGCCAGCTCGCAGATGGATTTCACAATCAGCTTATCCATAACGTCGCTGGTGATATCGCGGACAAAGCAACCGTCTATTTTGATGATATCGGCCTGCAGGTTTTTAAGGCGCTCATAGTTAGCGTAGCCTGTTCCGAAATCATCGATAGCAATCCTGAAGCCATTCTCGCGCAGCAGGGCAATATTATGGTTTGACGTTTCGGAGTGGGAAAATGCCTGCTCTTCCGTAACCTCAATCACCACCGCGCTGGTCGGTACGTTGAATGAGCTAAACAGCGCCATAACCTGCCGGGCAATATCCTTCTGCATCAGCGTCAGGGGCATCAGATTGACCGAAAAACGCGGCTGCCGTGAGTCACCGGGATGCTTTACCAGCCACGCCAGCAGCTTTTTAAGAACCATCAGGTCAAAGCGGGTGCTGAGGTTAAATTCGGCAATAATCGGGATAAACTTATCCGGGCCGATGGTCTGGCCGTCCACTATCAGGCGGCTGAGGATTTCGTGATAGCCCTGCCCCTGATGGTTAACAATCGGCTGGGCGTAAAGCTCAAATGCTTCTTCATCCAGCGCGCGTTTTACCTTCTGCAACAGCAGCACGCGCTCGGTGGTCTGCCCCGAAACAGCCGCCTGCCTGGAGTCCAGCCCCAAAACGCGGTGTGCGCCGCTGGCCTTCTCTGCCAGATAACTCAGTTGCCCAAGCGTGCGTTGCAGCTCTGCTGGCGTATCGACAACGCCCCAGGCGGCACCATATTCAATTTCCAGCGCGGCGTTATGCCACTGGATTTTCTTATTATTTAGCTGCTCAACAAAATAGGTTAAACGCGCTTCAGATCCATCGCCTCGCAAAAAAATCAGCAGTTCGCTTCCCGGCAGCTGAAATATTTCCTCACCTTCCAGCAGCCACGGCTGTAATTCTCTGGCGATGGTTTTCTTGCAAGATATACGCATCATCATGCCGTAATGGCGGCTGAGAAATTCAAAATTGGCCATTCTCAGGCAGCATAATGCCCCTAAAGGATAACGCCTGATATGCTGTTCGAGTGCTCGCAGGTTAGGCAATTGTGTTAAAGGGTCAGTCAGCGCCTGCTGGTGATAAATACGCTTCATCAGCTCGTTTTTATGATACGAAATAGCCATATAGAGCAGACAAACGGTAAAGGAGATAAATACCGAAAGGATAAACGACAGAGCATATTGCGTATTTACGCCCTGTAAAAAACTGGTGTTGTAGGTCAGCAACACCCAGGCAGAAATCCCCCACAGCAGGGAAACCAGCCTCGAGCCAAGGCGGCGGATGCCGAGCGTGAATAACACAAAGACCAGCGGCACCAGGTAACCGGAAATCAGTTCGCTGTGCCACGGAGAACACATCATCAGCAGGTAAATCACCCATGCCGCCAGCCAGCATGGCGTAAAGAGGCGGTGCTTATCCTGCCGATAGTGCCGGACGCAGCGCCGCCAGAACCCCACCGCAAAACGCGGGTTAAGCAGCATGCGCAGCGGGAAATAGAACAGCGGAGTGAAGATAAGCGACGCCACCACCAGGTTGAGCACGTCGACAATCATATAGATTGCCGAACCACTGCCGAAGAAAGGCGCAAGTTCAGGCGGGTACGCTATCACCCTCCCCATCATGTACATCAGCAGTTTAATGGTAAAAGGTGCGATAAACCCCAGCCAAAAAAAGCGCGCACCGGTGTTCTTATTGGGCAAACCAAAGCGCCAGCGCGAGCCGATATAACGCCAGCTAATCAGGCTGGTTAACAACAGCGGGAATAACAGACAAAAAACAAAGGCGGCCAGCGGGACAAAGGGTAAATCAAGCAGCAATGAATAAATTATCAACGTTCCAACGGCTAAAGGGAAAATCACCGCCCGGCCATAAATAATAATCATTGCGGTGATGAAACTTAACGGGAGATAGGCCAGATAGGTTTTATGTCCGTCCACCAGGGTAGTGGGAGAAATATAGCGCGAGAAAGGAATAAACAGGAAACACAGAGCCAGAGCAATCGCTATTTTTCTTATCATCTTGTGAATAACCATAGGCCGCAGTGTTAAGTTTATGTAATCGCTGAATTATTAATTTTGGGCGGAAAGAATACGTTTATTTATTAAGCGAATCAAGTTCACAAAATGCCATAAGCGAAATCTAATAGTCCCGCATAAATAATAGAACAATCGGGTGTAAAGGGAGGAGTTTTTACCCGGAGCGGGTCTGGCGGGGCGAAAAACAGATTGAACCGAAGCTTAAATGCAAAAACCCCCGCCGAAGCGAGGGTTTTAAAATTTTGGTGGAGCTAAGCGGGATCGAACCGCTGACCTCTTGCATGCCATGCAAGCGCTCTCCCAGCTGAGCTATAGCCCCACGGACAGGCTTTGTTTTTACGGTACAAATCTTGCTGGAGGAAGATTTGGTGGAGCTAAGCGGGATCGAACCGCTGACCTCTTGCATGCCATGCAAGCGCTCTCCCAGCTGAGCTATAGCCCCGAACCGTAAAGACCTTGTCGTGTTGACGGGCGGCATAATATGAAACCCAACATAAGGTGTCAACGCCAAATTGTTCTTCTGCGATCAATCGCCTAAAAAGCCAGCGCCTCAGGCAAATCCCGGTTGCATATCATCCCGTTGTAGTTAATTCTGTCACAGTTTCCGGTAAGTTAGTTCAATAAAATGAACCTCGAATGACTTGCTACCCGCACGGCCACAATGAAAAGGAATCACTGTGCTCAAGGAAAGAATGACACCCGAAGAATTAGCCGATATGACCGGCTACAGCCGCCAGACCATCAATAAATGGGTTCGCAAAGAAAAGTGGACCACCTCGCCAAAACCTGGCGTTCAGGGCGGTAAAGCCCGGCTTATCCACATCAACGAGCAGGTTCGGGAGTTTATCAACAGCGCACGCAGGGTCACGGACACCAATGTTCGCTACAGCGTGAACGATACCTCTCTGGAAAATCTGCTGCTTAACTCGGTGCAGCAAATGTCGGAAAGCGAGCAGCACAAAATGTCCGCAATGCTGCTGCGCGACGGGATTGCTGGCCTGCTTAAGCGTCTTGGTATCCGGGATAACGAGTAATCTCCCAACCGTTTCCCGCTGGAGTCAGGGAAAATAAAGGATTGCACATGTTTAAGGATAAAATGACCCCCAATGAGCTGGCGGAGATGACGGGCTACAGCCGTCAGACCGTCAACAAATGGGTCAGGGAAAAAAACTGGGAAACCTGCAAAAAAGAGGGCGTCCAGGGCGGCAGGGCACGATTTATTTATATGTCCGAACCGATACTCACGTTTATCTACAACACCCGCCGCATGAACGACAAAGTGGCTCTCTATAAAGCCAACCAGTCTCCGCTGGAACAGCTTATGCTAAATGCCCTGCGCGATTTGTCAGAAACAGAACAGCGACAAATGTCCTCCTTGCTGGAGCGCGAAGGCCTCGACGGCATACTAAGACGCCTCGGTATCCGAAATTAAGCATAAAAAAAGCCGGTGACTCAGCACCGGCTTTTTATATTCTACGAAGCTTACTGCTGCGCTTCGCGCTCGCTGATGAAGTCCAGCGCTTTATTGATGCGCGCAACGGAACGCTGCTTGCCGATAGCGTGTACGGTCACATCCAGGCCAGGAGACTGGCCTGCACCGGTTACCGCAACGCGCAGCGGCATCCCGACTTTACCCATGCCCACTTCCAGCTCATCGGCGGTTGCCTGAATCGCATGATGTACGTTTTCAGCCGTCCAGTCGCTCAAGGCGGCCAGCTTGTCGCGAACCACTTCCAGCGGCTGGCGGGCAACCGGGCGCAGGTGTTTTTTAGCCGCGTCGGCGTCAAACTCGCTGAAGTCTTCATAGAAGTAGCGGCAGGTTTGCGCCATCTCTTTCAGGGTTTTGCAGCGCTCGCCCAGCAGTTTCACCAGCTCGGAGAGCTGCGGGCCGTTGCGGGTATCAATATTTTCCTGCTCGATGTGCCATTGCAGGTGAGTCGCAACGTACTCCGGCTCCAGACTATTGATGTAGTGATGGTTCAGCCACTGCAATTTCTCGGTGTTGAAGGCGCTGGCCGATTTGCTCACCGCGTTAAGGGTGAACATTTCGATCATTTCGTCACGAGTAAAGATCTCCTGATCGCCGTGGGACCAGCCCAGACGCACCAGATAGTTCAGCAGCGCTTCCGGCAGGTAGCCGTCGTCGCGGTACTGCATCACGCTTACCGCACCGTGGCGTTTGGACAGTTTTTTACCGTCGTCACCGTTGATCATAGAAACGTGAGCATACAGCGGAACCGGAGCATTCAGCGCTTTCAGAATGTTAATCTGGCGCGGAGTGTTGTTGATATGGTCTTCACCGCGGATAACGTGCGTGATTTCCATATCCCAGTCATCTACCACTACGCAGAAGTTGTAGGTCGGTGAACCGTCGGTACGACGGATAATCAAGTCATCCAGCTCCTGGTTGCTGAACTCGATCGGGCCACGGATCTGGTCTTCAAAGATAACAGAACCTTCCTGCGGGTTAGCAAAGCGAACTACGCAAGGCTCGTCATCCGCGTGATGTTCATGCCCATGGCGACAGCGGCCGTCATAACGAGGTTTCTCATTATTCGCCATCTGCTGTTCGCGCAGTGCTTCAAGGCGCTCTTTAGAGCAGTAGCACTTATAGGCCGTACCCGCAGCCAGCATCTCGTCGATAGCCTGGTTGTAACGATCAAAACGCTTAGTCTGATAGTACGGGCCCTCATCCCACTGCAGGCTCAGCCAGTTCATCCCGTCCATAATCGCTTCGATAGCTTCCGGGGTTGAACGTTCGAGGTCGGTGTCTTCTATACGCAGCACGAACTCGCCCTTGTTATGGTGAGCGAAAAGCCAGGAATAGAGAGCAGTACGAGCACCGCCAACGTGCAGATAGCCTGTTGGGCTTGGCGCAAAGCGAGTTTTGATTTTCATTAAACGGCCTTAATTACGCAGAAATGCCGACATTGCGGCAATTGCCAGGGAAAAATTAACAGGCGTCATTCTATCACTGTGCGCTAATTCCTCAATGATGATGCCTGTAGATAGCAGGAAAGCTGATAATCTGATGATAAATCAAACGCCAATGCACGTTTCTTGATCGCATCGTTTAATTTTAAGACGAACGAATAAAAACTTTAGAAAAGGCGTTGACTCATTTTCAACTGTCCCTATAATGCGACTCCACAAACCGGGGGTGATTAGCTCAGTTGGTAGAGCATCTCCTTTACACGGAGGGGGTCGGCGGTTCGAGCCCGTCATCACCCACCATCCTTAAGGATGACCCGGAATGTAGTAAGAGATTTAGAGATGGGTGATTAGCTCAGTTGGTAGAGCATCTCCTTTACACGGAGGGGGTCGGCGGTTCGAGCCCGTCATCACCCACCATCTCCTCTTGCAAGAATTAGCAGTACCGAAGTTTGGGTGATTAGCTCAGTTGGTAGAGCACCTCCTTTACACGGAGGGGGTCGGCGGTTCGAGCCCGTCATCACCCACCATTCGGGTCGTTAGCTCAGTTGGTAGAGCAGTTGACTTTTAATCAATTGGTCGCAGGTTCGAATCCTGCACGACCCACCAATGTAGAAAGGCGCCCTAAAGGCGCCTTTTTGCTATTTGTAATTCGTGTTGGGTTCAAACCTGCCGCAGGTTCGACAAAATTGTCGGGAACAATTTTGCATCACCGCTTGCGGTGACCCGAAGGGCGAGTCTCAGGATGAGACGAATGCATCCTGCACAATCCTCCCACCAATGTAGAAAGGCGCCTTTTTGCTATCTGAGATTCGCCAACCTTCCCCCCAACAAAAAAGCATCAACTTCCCCACCGCCCGGCCGATAACTCCCTTACCATTCCATCAAAGGAGTTATGATGACTACAATATCCAGCAGTGCTTTGCAGGGCGGTCAATTGACGACCAGCACCGCAACCGGATCTTCCTCTGCATCCGGCGGTTCGGATAACAGTACGGCAGCGCAGATTGCCCAGATCACTAAAAAAATTAGTGAGGTAACCCAGAAGCTAAAAGAAGTTTCGAGCACGCCAGACCGCCCTGCCGCAGAGAAGAAAAAACAAGTCGAGATCCTTCAGGCCGAGATCAAAATGCTGCAGGCCCAGCTGGCCCAACTCCAGCGCAAACAGGCTGAAGAAGCCCAGCAGAAACAAGAACAGCAGCAAATAAAAGCGACCGGAGTGAATAAACCTTCCGACGACCACCAGATTGATATTTATATCTAGTCGTCAATAAACAGAGGATCGCCTTTACGGGCCAGGGTTAACAGCCTGGCCTGCTCGCGTACTACCTGCCAGATTGCCTCTGCCGCCCTGGAAAGCGAACGATTCTTTCGCCTCACCAGCATCAGCTGTCGGTTTACCACCGGCGTTAAGCGCTTCACTACCAGCGGCCTGCCCTGCGGCAGCGGTAAAGCCAGCGCCGGAATAACGCTCAAACCAATTCCCTCTTCAACCATCGGGTAGAGCGTTGTCGGGTGGCCAATTTGCTGCGCGACCTCAACCTCAATTCCCTGCCTCTGAAACGCTTCATCAATCAGCGGGCGGCTGCCGGAAGCGTAGTCCTGTAAAACCAGCTTCTGCCCCTGCAAGGACTGCCAGGCAACCTGTTCCTGACCTGCAAAAAAATGGTCGCTGCGGCACAACAGCAGAAAAGGTTCCGCCAGCACCGTTTCGCACTCCAGGTCACCCGCCTGAACCGGATCGATAACTACGCCGAAATCCACTTCACCCTGGCGAATGCTTTGTAAAACCCACTGCTGCGAGGCGTCATGCAGCACAAAACGAATGTTCGGATAAGCTTGCGTAGCGGCGGCAATCGACTGTGGCATTAAGTGTGCGGAAAGGGTCTGGCTGGCGGCGACGCGCACCGTGCCGCTAAGCCGGTCGCCGACAACGCGCGCATCCAGCAGCGTAGTGGTTAGCTCCTCCAGCAGGCGTTCCAGGCGCGGAGCAAGCTGCTCTCCTGCCGGAGTTAACACAACTTCGCGAGTGGTGCGATCGAGTAATTTCACCCCCAGCTCAACCTCAAGCTCCTTCAGACTATGGCTGACGGCCGACTGGCTCAGGCCAATGCTCTCCCCTGCCCGACTGAAGCTCCCGGCATGGGCGACGGCGACAAAAACGCGAAGCTGGCGCAGCGAGTAATTCATCTATTTTCTTCATCAATGCATGTAATAAATCAATTTTATTTCTGAAACCAGCACAAACACAATAGCGCTATTCACCTTTAAGGAATGGCTATGAAATTGCTACGAATTCTCGACCCTTTCACCCTGACGCTGGTTTGCACCGTGCTGCTGGCCTCCTTTTTCCCGGCCGAGGGCAGCTTTGTCGGCTTCTTTGAAGGGCTTACGACCGCCGCTATCGCGCTGCTGTTTTTTATGCACGGGGCAAAACTTTCGCGTGAGGCGGTCATTTCCGGCAGCAGCCACTGGCGGCTGCATTTGTGGGTGATGTGCAGCACTTTCGTGTTATTTCCTGTGCTGGGGGTGCTGTTTAGCTGGTGGAAGCCGGTTAACGTCAGCCCCGAGTTATACAGCGGCTTTCTTTACCTCTGCATTCTTCCGGCTACGGTTCAGTCCGCCATCGCTTTCACTTCTATCGCCGGGGGCAATGTGGCAGCGGCTATTTGCTCGGCCTCCGCTTCCAGCCTGCTGGGGATTTTCCTCTCGCCTCTGCTGGTTGGCCTGGTGATGCACGTCCAGGGCGCAAGCGGCAGCCTGCATCAGGTCGGCAGCATCATGTTGCAGCTGCTGGTGCCGTTTGTGGCCGGGCATTTAATGCGGCCGTGGATTGGCGCCTGGGTAGCAAGGAATAAAAAGTGGATAGGAAAAACCGACCAGACCTCAATTTTGCTGGTGGTTTACTCGGCCTTTAGCGAGGCGGTTACGCACGGCATCTGGCATAAAGTTGGCGCGGGTTCGCTGCTGTTTATCGTCGTCTCAAGCATCGTACTACTGGCGATTGTGATAACGGTAAATATTGTGGTCGCCCGGCGCTTTGGCTTCAGCAAAGCCGACGAAATCACGATTGTTTTCTGCGGGTCGAAAAAGAGTCTCGCCAACGGCATTCCGATGGCGAATATTCTGTTCCCGGTGGCGGCTGTAGGTATGATGGTGCTGCCGCTGATGATTTTCCACCAGATCCAGCTAATGGTGTGTGCAGGAATGGCCCGGCGCTACCAGAGAAAAGCCGCAGAGGCCGGTGAAAAGCCAGCCGCAGCGGCCAAGGCTTAGTGGCGTTTTAAGGGGCGAACCAGGTTATCCAGCCCCTCAACCTTAATCAGCAGCGTCAGGGCCATCAGCTCGCCGAGATGGCCCTGCGGAAACTCTCCCTTTCTGGAGAACCACAGCAAATACTCTTCCGGTAAATCAATCAGCATCCGGCCTTTGTATTTACCAAACGGCATCGCCGTATTGGCTATCTCGATAAGCTGCTCTTTGTCCATTTAGTTACCCAGCAAGCGGATCATTTCCGCCTCGTCGATAACCTCGATGCCCAGCTCCTGCGCTTTAGCAAGCTTGGAACCGGCGGCCTCACCGGCAATCACCAGGTCAGTTTTCTTCGACACGCTTCCGGCCACTTTTGCCCCCAGCTCCACCAGGCGAGCCTTAGCATCGTCCCGGGACATAATGCTGAGTGAGCCGGTGAGCACCACGGTTTTCCCGGCAAACGGGCTGTCGATTTCTTCAGCCTTGATAACCACCGGAGCCGGCCAGTTAACGCCCGCCTCTTCCGTTAGCTGGCGAATCACTTCCCGGTTGCTCTCTTCGGCAAAAAAGTTGAAGGTATGCGTCGCCACGACGATGCCAACGTCCGGCACTTTTTGCAGATCTTCTATACTGGCCGCAATCAGCGCCTCCAGCGAGCCAAAGTGAGCCGCCAGGCCCGCCGCCGTCGCTTCGCCTACTTCACGAATACCCAGCGCGTACAGGAAGCGTGCAAAGGTAGTTTCTTTCGCTTTTTCCAGAGCATCGACAACGTTCTGCGCCGACTTAGGCCCCATGCGATCCAGCCCGGTGAGCTTACCCGCGGTCAGCTTAAACAAATCTGCCGGGGTGTGGACGTACTCTTTTTCTACCAGTTGATCGATTATCTTGTCGCCCATGCCGTCTACATCCAGCGCGCGGCGGGAAACAAAGTGCTTCAGCGCCTCTTTGCGCTGCGCGCCGCAGATAAGACCGCCTGTACAGCGGGCAACCGCCTCGCCTTCTACTCGCTCAACGTCCGAACCGCACACAGGGCAATGGGTCGGGAAGATAATTTCACGAGTCTCTTCCGGGCGTTCAGATTCAACCACGCCGACAACCTGAGGAATAACGTCCCCGGCACGACGGATCACGACCCGGTCGCCGATACGCAGGCCAAGACGTTCAATTTCATCGGCATTGTGCAGCGTAGCGTTGCTCACCAGCACACCGGCAACCTGAACAGGCTCCAGACGAGCAACGGGAGTGATAGCGCCGGTACGCCCGACCTGGAATTCCACGTCGCGAACGGTGGTCATCTGCTCCTGCGCCGGGAATTTAAAAGCCACGGCCCAGCGCGGCGCACGGGCTACAAAGCCCAGCGTTTCCTGGAGCGCGAGAGAGTCAACCTTGATAACCACGCCGTCTATGTCGAAGCCCAGCGTCGGGCGGTCGGCCTCAACCTGATGATAAAATGCCAGCACTTCCTCAGGCGTATTGCACAGGCGGATGCGGTCGCTGACCGGCAGTCCCCAGGCCTTGAACTGCTGGAGACGCTCCATATGGCTGGCCGGCAGTTCACCGCCTTCCAGCAGGCCAACGCCGTAACAGAAGAAGGTCAGCGGGCGCTTAGCGGTAACGCGAGGATCGAGCTGGCGGAGCGAACCTGCCGCCGCATTACGCGGGTTAGCAAAGACTTTTCCACCGGTGCGTCGGGCGTCTTCGTTGATCTTCTCGAAGCCAGCCTGCGGAAGGAAGACTTCTCCGCGAACCTCAACGCGGCGCGGTATATTTTCGCCGGTCAATTTCAGAGGGATCGCACGGATCGTACGCACGTTAGCGGTAATGTTTTCGCCGGTTGTCCCGTCGCCGCGTGTTGCCGCCCGAACCAGAACGCCGTCTTCATACAGCAGGCTTACGGCCAGGCCATCCAGTTTCAGTTCACAGCAGAAAGTCAGCGCATCGGTACTTTTTAGCCTGTCCTGCACGCGCTTATTAAAAGCCAGGTAGCTCGCCTCATCGAAGACGTTGTCGAGCGACAGCATCGGCACTTCATGGCGCACCTGGGTGAATTCGCTAAGCGGTGCAGCGCCAACGCGCTGGGTCGGCGAATCCTGAGTAATCAGCTCCGGGTGAGCCTCTTCCAGCTCCCGCAGCTCACGCATCAGGCGGTCGTATTCCGCGTCGGGAATTTCAGGATTGTCGAGCACGTGATAAAGGTGTTCATGATGGCGAAGCGTGGTTCGCAGCTGAGTGAGTTGTTGTTCGATTGAGTCCATATCGCACCATCAATGATGAAAAACCCCCGACAGGCGGGGGTTCAGGGGAAACGTTCAGGCCAGGATTCAGGCGTTAGCTTCAACAACCTCGCGAATTCTGTCCTGGTACTCGCGCAGCTTCTGCGGAGTCATCATGCGACGCTGATCGTCGAGCACCACGCCGCCAACTTCGTCGGCAATGTGCTGGGCAGACTGCAACATCAGCTTAAAGTTTTGTGCCGGATCGCCGTAAGACGGCACCTGCATAAAGATGGTAATGCCAGGGGTAGCAAAATCATCCATGCTTTCCGGGTCAAAGGAGCCTGGCTTCACCATATTAGCGAGGCTGAACAGCACAGGGCCGCTGCCGTCCGGGCTAAGATGGCGATGGAAAATATTCATTTCACCGAATTTGAAACCGGCCTGCTCGATGCTGCTTAACAGCAATTCTCCGTTTAGCATGCTGCCCGCATGGGCGGCCACGTTCATCACGATAACCGTCTCTTTTCTCTGCGCAACAGGCTGCGGTGCAGGCTCTGCGGCAACAGGTTCTGGTTCAGGCTGTGGAGCAGGCTCTGCGCTGAAGGGCTGAGACACTGGCTGTACCGGCGCGGCTGGCTGAGCCGGAGCGACATGTACCGGAGGCTGAGGCGCAGCAGGGTGCACGGGTTCAGCGTGCTGCTGAACAGGCTCGGCGTGGCGAGGAGGCTGAGCAACAGGTTCCGGCTGACGAGGCTGCGCGGCAGGGCGAGGCTCTGCGGACGCATACGGCGGCTCGTAGTTGTGCTGAGGTACCTGCGGCTGACGTGGAGCACCTGTATCGCGGGAGGCTGGCTCCTGCGCAGGAGTCGCCCGACGGACGCGCACTTCACCGACACCTTCCTCTTCTTCCTCGTCCTCTTCTTCGTATTCGTCACGTTTCGACTTCATACGTTTCAGCGGGCGATCGCGGAACACGGAAGAACGTTCCTTACGGCTGGTCCACAGGCCGTGTACCAGTAAGGCTATTATGGCGATCGCGCCAACAATGATTAATATCAGACGCAAATCCTGCATCATTATATTCTCTGTTGTTCTAACACCTTGCCACCGAGGCAAACATTTACTCACTAAGAGTATTTGCCCATCTGCTCAAGTGCAAGTGCGAGCACGGTTTTCTCATCATAAAGATAGCTTAAGGGCACCTTTTCGCTGTTTTTTCGACCAAATCCTGGCGGGTTTTTCTCAATACAGTCGGTTATGATAGCCCCGCAGCTTACAGCATTGACCTAAAAGGAGTCTGTTCAGATATGGTTTCATCTTCCGGAGCCGCGCCTCGTAGTGGCGTTTACTATTTTTCTCAGGGCTGGAAACTGGTACGCGAGCCGGGCATTAAACGCTTTGTCGTGCTGCCGCTGCTGGTGAATATTTTATTACTCGGTGGAGCCTTCTGGTGGCTGTTTACCCGCCTTGATATCTGGATACCGGCGATGATGAGCCACGTTCCGGACTGGCTACAGTGGCTTAACTATCTCCTCTGGCCGCTGGTGACCGTTTCCGTGCTGCTGGTGTTCGGCTATTTCTTCTCGACCATAGCCAACCTGATCGCCGCCCCGTTTAGCGGGCTGCTGGCCGAGCAGCTGGAAGCGAGGTTGACCGGAGCTACCCCGCCGGATACCGGCGTTGTCGGTATCATGAAAGACCTGCCGCGCATTATGAAACGTGAATGGCAGAAACTCGCCTGGTACCTGCCGCGCGCCGTGGTTCTGCTGCTGCTGTACTTCATCCCCGGTATCGGCCAGACGGTCGCGCCGGTACTGTGGTTCCTGTTCAGCGCGTGGATGCTGGCCATCCAGTATTGCGACTACCCGTTCGATAACCACAAGGTACCGTTTAAGCAAATGCGTATTGCGCTGCGGGAGAAAAAGGTCGTCAACATGCAGTTTGGCGCGCTGGTGAGCCTGTTTACTCTGATCCCCGTGCTCAATCTTTTCATCCTGCCGGTCGCCGTTTGCGGCGCAACCGCGATGTGGGTGGACTGTTACCGCGGCAAACATGCTCTGTGGAAGTAACGCCCCGGAAGGGAGAAAGCTTATGCCATTGCTTATTCCAGGTTGCATTGGCTTATTTCCCTTCCACATATAGATATGCTATTTCCTTACTTCCGCATATTTCCTGAGCGGGTATGCTGAACCGGTATCCCAAAATTCAGACAGTTAAGGACGAGCCATGAGTAAAATTTATGAAGACAACTCCCTGACAATCGGCCATACGCCGCTGGTTCGCCTGAACCGTATCGGTAATGGACGCATTCTGGCGAAGGTGGAGTCCCGCAACCCAAGCTTTAGCGTCAAATGCCGCATTGGTGCCAACATGATTTGGGATGCCGAAAAACGCGGCGTGCTCAAGCCTGGCGTTGAGCTGGTTGAACCGACCAGCGGTAATACGGGGATTGCTCTGGCTTACGTGGCGGCGGCTCGCGGCTACAAGCTGACGCTGACCATGCCGGAAACCATGAGCATCGAGCGCCGCAAGCTGCTGAAAGCGCTGGGCGCGAACCTGGTGCTGACCGAAGGCGCTAAAGGCATGAAGGGCGCGATTCAGAAGGCAGAAGAAATTGTTGCCAGTGACCCGGCTAAATACCTGCTGTTGCAGCAGTTCAGCAACCCGGCTAACCCGGAAATCCACGAAAAAACCACCGGCCCGGAAATCTGGGAAGATACCGACGGTGAAGTAGACGTCTTTATTGCGGGCGTGGGTACCGGCGGCACGCTGACCGGCGTCAGCCGCTATATCAAGAACACCAAAGGTAAAACCTCGCTGATTAGCGTGGCGGTTGAGCCAACCGACTCTCCGGTTATTCAGCAGGCGCTGGCAGGCGAAGAGCTCAAGCCTGGTCCGCACAAAATTCAGGGCATCGGTGCCGGTTTTATTCCGGGCAACCTGGATCTTAAGCTTATCGATAAAGTGGTGACTATCACCAACGAAGAAGCGATTTCTACCGCCCGTCGCCTGATGGACGAAGAAGGTATTCTGGCCGGGATATCCTCTGGCGCGGCCGTTGCGGCTGCGTTGAAGCTTCAGGAAGACGAAGCCTTTACCAACAAGAATATTGTGGTTATCCTTCCGTCCTCCGGGGAGCGCTATTTGAGTACTGCACTGTTTGCCGATCTGTTCACTGAGAAAGAACTGCAACAGTAATGCCAGTATTTGATATATGCTTAAAAAAGCACCCGAGAGGGTGCTTTTTTGTGGCGCACATCAAAGTTTCACCCTCATCGGCATTGCTTTCACCCCCGCAGGTCTGGTATTTAACCAGCAATTATTTTGATGCGCGAAATTAATCAAGCTGTGAGATGGGCCTGCTGAATCGATTTAACGATTTGGTGGATATTCGCTTTTCACGGCATAATGGATACGGATCGGCGAAACGCTTCTGGCGTCTTTTTCGCGGTTCCCAGGCATCCGGTGCCTCGTTCCATCAACGTTGGCGCTAACGATACAGGCTAAAGTTTGGCCGCCAGGCTAGACTTTAGTTCCACAACACTAAACCTATAAGTTGGGGAAATACAATGTTCCAGCAAGAAGTAACTATTACCGCTCCGAACGGTCTGCATACCCGCCCTGCTGCTCAGTTTGTTAAAGAAGCGAAAGGCTTCACTTCAGAAATCACCGTGACGTCTAACGGCAAAAGCGCCAGCGCTAAGAGCCTGTTCAAACTGCAAACTCTGGGCCTGACTCAGGGTACCGTAGTGACTCTCTCCGCTGAAGGCGAAGATGAGCAGAAAGCCGTTGAGCATTTAGTAAAACTGATGGCTGAACTCGAGTAAGTTCTGGGTTCTTCGTAAATATCAGTCACAAGTAAGGTAGGGTTATGATTTCAGGCATTTTAGCATCCCCGGGTATCGCTTTCGGCAAAGCACTTTTGCTGAAGGAAGATGAAATTGTCATCGACCGGAAGAAAATTTCTGCCGACAAAGTTGAGCAGGAAGTTGAACGTTTTCTCAGCGGGCGCGCCAAAGCATCCGAGCAGTTAGAAGCGATCAAAATTAAAGCTGGCGAGACCTTCGGTGAAGAAAAGGAAGCTATCTTCGAAGGCCACATTATGTTGCTGGAAGACGAAGAGCTCGAGCAGGAAATCATAGCCCTCATCAAAGATAAGCTGGTCACCGCGGACGCTGCGGCGTACGAAGTGATTGAAGGCCAGGCGACGGCTCTTGAAGAGCTGGACGACGAATACCTGAAAGAGCGTGCTGCTGACGTGCGCGACATCGGTAAGCGCCTGCTGCAGAACATTCTCGGCCTGAACATTATCGATTTAAGCGCAATCAAGGATGAAGTTATCCTGGTTGCTAAAGATTTGACCCCGTCAGAAACCGCACAGCTGAACCTGAAAAAGGTGCTGGGTTTCATCACCGATATCGGCGGCCGTACCTCCCATACCTCCATCATGGCGCGTTCTCTGGAACTGCCTGCGATTGTGGGCACCGGTAGCGTCACCTCTGATGTGAAAAACGACGACTATCTGATCCTCGATGCGGTTAACAACAAAGTTTACGTTAACCCGACCAACGAGCAGATCGAAGAGCTGCGTGCGGTTCAGCAACAGGTTGCTTCTGAGAAAGCCGAACTGGCTAAGTTGAAAGACCTGCCTGCTATCACCCTCGACGGCCATCAGGTCGAAGTTTGCGCCAACATCGGTACCGTTCGTGATATCGACGGTGCAGAGCGCAACGGTGCGGAAGGTGTGGGTCTGTATCGTACCGAATTCCTGTTCATGGACCGCGACTCGCTGCCAACTGAAGAAGAGCAGTTTGCCGCGTATAAAGCCGTTGCTGAAGCTTGCGGCTCTCAGGCGGTCATCGTTCGTACCATGGACATCGGCGGCGACAAAGAGCTGCCGTACATGAACTTCCCGAAAGAAGAGAACCCGTTCCTTGGCTGGCGTGCAATTCGTATCGCCATGGATCGCAAAGAGATCCTTCACGCTCAGGTTCGCGCCATTCTGCGTGCTTCCGCCTTCGGTAAGCTGCGCATTATGTTCCCGATGATCATCTCCGTTGAAGAAGTGCGTGCGCTTAAAGCAGAGATTGAGCTTCTGAAAGCGCAGCTGCGCGAAGAAGGGAAAGCGTTCGATGAAACCATCGAAATCGGCGTAATGGTTGAAACCCCTGCGGCAGCGACGATTGCTCGTCATCTGGCCAAAGAAGTCGACTTCTTCAGCATCGGCACCAACGATTTAACTCAGTACACCCTGGCAGTTGACCGCGGTAATGATATGATTTCACATCTTTACCAGCCAATGTCACCGTCCGTACTGACTCTGATTAAGCAAGTTATTGATGCTTCTCATGCAGAAGGTAAATGGACCGGTATGTGTGGTGAGCTTGCGGGCGACGAACGTGCTACACTTCTGTTGCTTGGGATGGGCCTGGACGAATTCAGTATGAGCGCCATTTCTATCCCTCGTATCAAGAAGATCATCCGTAACACGAACTTCGAAGATGCGAAAGTGTTAGCAGAGCAGGCTCTTGCTCAACCGACAACGGACGAGTTAATGACGCTGGTTAACAAGTTCATTGAAGAAAAAACAATCTGCTAATTCACGAGATGCGGCCCAAATTACTGCTTAGGAGAGAAGGCTAATGGGGTTATTTAGTAAACTGTTCGGTGACAAAAGCAATAGCGACACCGGGACCATTGAGATCGTTGCTCCACTGTCTGGCGAAATTGTTAATATTGAAGATGTGCCGGATGTAGTGTTTGCTGAAAAAATCGTTGGTGACGGTATTGCTATCAAACCAACCGGCAACAAAATGGTTGCTCCGGTTGACGGTACTATCGGTAAAATCTTCGAAACTAACCACGCTTTCTCTATCGAGTCCGATAGCGGGATCGAGCTGTTCGTTCACTTCGGTATCGACACCGTTGAACTGAAAGGTGAAGGTTTCAAACGCATCGCCGAAGAAGGCCAGCGCGTCAAGAAAGGCGACGTGGTCATTGAGTTCGATCTGGCACTGCTGGAAGAGAAAGCCAAGTCTACCCTGACTCCGGTTGTTATCTCCAACATGGACGAAATCAAAGAGCTGATCAAACTGACTGGTAGCGTGACCGTAGGCGAAACGCCGGTTATCCGCATCAAGAAGTAAATTTGATTGCATCGAAAAAGGCACCTTCAGGGTGCCTTTTTTATTGGGCTGCGTTTAGCGCGGTAGCACCAACTCATCAAGCTGATTTTGCTCAGTCCAGGCCATGGCCTCAAACACCCGATGCGCCGCCTCTCCTGCCGCCTCTGCAACCTTTTTCCCTTCCAGCAGCCGGCTCACCAGCTCGGCGCAGAACAGGTCGCCAGTGCCTTTAAGGTCGGTCACCACGCGCTCGTGGCTCATAACCTCTACCGCCTCAGCCGTTACGGTTACCACGGAAATAGCCTGCGGATCTTTCGCCGGAGCGCTGGTAATCACCACCCAACGAAGCGTTTCTGAAAGCAGACTTTTTGCCGCCTCCACCGCCTGCTCAAGCGTGCCGCAGGGCATACCGGTCAGTATTTGCAGCTCAAACAGATTCGGCGTTAAGCCCTGAGCCAGCGGCAAAAGCTCGCTGCGGTAAGCCTCGGGGATCCCCGCCTTCACGTAGATGCCGCTGTCGGTATCCCCCATCACCGGATCGACAAGAACAAGCAGTTCAGGGTGGCTCATACGTCGTTCACGCAGCCATCCGGCAAGCAGATGGATTTGCTCCGCACTGCCCATATAACCGGTCGTAACCGCCTTAAGATTACGCAGGGCATCCCGCTCTTCAAGCGCCCGCAGGTAGCCGCTAAACCATTCAGCCGGGATAACGCCGCCGTAGAAGGTGTCGTAATGCGGCGTGTTGCTAAACAGCACCGTCGGCACCGCCATTGCTCGCCAGCCGTGCTGCGCGATAGCCGGTATTGCTATGCTGTTGCCCACGCTGCCATACACCACCTGAGACTGCACCGCGACAATATCCGCCTGCAGCGACCGGCCCGCGTTATGAAACAGTACCGACTGTATATCGTTATCCTGAGCCATCTTCCCTCTCCTTTACGGGTTAGATACCCGCGCCCTGAACGTAGCTCTCTTCGCCAAATACGCCTGTTGAAAGGTAACGGTCGCCCCTGTCGCAAATAATTGCCACCACAACCGCTCCCGGGTTTGCCTTCGCCACCCGCAATGCTCCGGCCACCGCGCCACCGGAACTTACGCCGCAGAAGATCCCTTCTTCCATCGCCATACGGCGCATGGTTTGCTCGGCTTCTATCTGCGACATATCAATCACTTCATCCACAAGCGACGGGGTATAAATCTTCGGCAACCACTCTTCTGGCCAGCGGCGGATCCCCGGAATGCTGCTCCCCTCTTCGGGCTGTAGCCCAACAATCTTCACGGGCTTATTTTGCTCACGCATAAAACGCCCCACGCCGGTAATGGTTCCGGTGGTGCCCATGCTGGAAACAAAGTGGGTGATGCGCCCTTCGGTCTGACGCCAGATCTCCGGCCCGGTGGAGGTATAGTGCGCCAGCGGATTGTCCAGGTTATTAAACTGGTCGAGAACTTTGCCCTCGCCGCCATCGGCCATTTGCTGCGCCAGCTCGCGTGCGCCTTCCATTCCCTGCGCTTTGCTCACCAGAATCAGGTCTGCGCCGTAGGCCTGCATCGCCGCTTTGCGCTCCATACTCATGTTGTCCGGCATCAGCAGCTTCATGCGGTAGCCTTTCAGAGCGGCTATCATCGCCAGCGCGATTCCGGTGTTGCCGCTGGTCGCCTCGATTAACGTGTCGCCGGGTTTAATGTCGCCGCGTTTTTCCGCCTGAACAATCATCGACAGCGCCGCGCGATCTTTAACCGATCCCGCAGGGTTGTTGCCTTCCAGCTTGACCCAAATTTCGCTGCCGTTATCAAGCCCGCTGCGCTGCAGCCGAACCAGTGGAGTATTGCCGATGGTGCTTTCTAAAGTGATCACTTGCCTGCCCGAAATAGAATAAAAAAAGCGGCCACATGGGGCCGCTTATGCGTGTCCTGTTGGGGTAAATTATCAGGCGGATTGCGCCAGGTCTACACCCTGAATACGGTTGCCGCCGTCGTACAGGCGCGCATTTTGCAGCCCAACAAACAGGCGTTCGCCGCGCTGTGGGATTTGCTGCTCTTTCAGCACCACGGTTAACGGCTCGTCGTACCAACCTAACGGCTGCACAACCAGCTGCATATAATGGCCGCGCGGACTGACTTCCAGCACCTGCACCGGCAACGGCGAGTCAAGATTGGTGCGTCGACTCACGTCCACTTCCCACGGGCGCAGGAACAAGTCGACTTCCCCCTGATAAGCCGGGGTAAAACCGAGTGGCCAGCGGTGCGCACCAACGTGGAACTGGCTGCCGCGCACGACGCCTTTCAGGCGGTTAACTTCGCCGAGGAACTCCAGCACGAAGCGCGTTGCCGGTTCACGCCATACCGACTCAGGCGTGTCCACCTGCTCGATATTCCCCTGGCTCATAACCACCACGCGGTCGGCGACTTCCATCGCTTCCTCCTGGTCGTGAGTCACAAAGACGCTGGTAAATTTCAGCTCTTCATGCAATTCACGCAGCCAGCGGCGCAGCTCTTTACGCACCTGGGCATCCAGGGCGCCAAAAGGCTCATCCAGCAGCAAAATCTGAGGCTCTACCGCCAGAGCGCGGGCCAGCGCCACGCGCTGCTTTTGCCCACCGGAAAGCTGGGCCGGGTAGCGGTCCGCCAGATGGGAAAGCTGCACCATTTCCAGTAGCTTTGTCACCTTGCGCTTAATTTCCGCAGAGGAAGGACGTTCGCGGCGCGGCAGCACGGTCAGGCCGAAGGCGATATTGTCGAACACCGACATATGGCGGAACAGAGCATAGTGTTGAAACACAAAGCCCACTTTGCGGTCGCGGGCGTGCATACGGCTGACGTCGGTGCCATTGAAGCTAATGCGCCCGCTGTTTTGATGTTCCAGCCCGGCGATAATCCGCAGCAGCGTGGTTTTACCGGAGCCTGAAGGCCCGAGCAGCGCCACCATCTGACCAGAAGGGATATCCAGCGAGATATCGTTCAGCACCTGGGTGCGACCAAAAGACTTCTTAATATTGGCAATATCAATGCTCATGATTTTCCTCCTGCTTGAGGCGTTTTTCCTGATTATTCAGGCGCCACTGCACTGCGCTCTTTAAGAACAAGGTTAAAACCGCCATCAGGGTTAACAGCGCCGCGGCGGTAAACGAGCCGACGGTGTTGTAGTCCTGTTGCAGCAATTCAATTTGTAGCGGCAGCGAGAACGTCTCGCCGCGAATCGAGCCGGAAACCACCGACACCGCGCCAAATTCGCCGATGGCGCGGGCATTGGTCAGCACTACGCCATAGAGCAGCGCCCAGCGAATATTCGGCAAGGTAACGCGGCGGAACATCTGCCAACCGGAGGCACCAAGCAAAATAGCGGCCTCGTCCTCCTGGCTGCCCTGGCTGAGCATCACCGGCACCAGCTCGCGCACCACAAACGGGCAGGTCACGAAGATGGTCACCAGCACCATACCCGGCCAGGCAAACATTATTTGCAGGTTATGGGCATCAAGGAAACCGGCCAGCGGGCCGTTGGAGCCGTAAAACAGCAGGTAAACCAGGCCCGCCACCACCGGCGAAACGGCGAACGGGATATCCAGCAGCGTAAGCAGCATCTGGCGCCCAGGGAAGTTAAAGCGCGTCACCAGCCAGGCCAGCAGCGTGCCGAACACCAGGTTAACCGGCACGGTTATCAGGGCAATCATCACCGTCAGCCAGATGGCATGCAGCATGTCCGGGTTGGCGATATTTTGCAGGGCAGGCATCAGCCCTTTGGAGAAGGCTTCAACAAAAATTGAGGCAACCGGCACCACCAGAATCAAAAAAGAGACCAGCACGCCGATGGCAATAAGCGTCCATTTCCCCCAGTTAATGCGGGGGCGATTATAGGTTTTCAAAGCGGTTACATCCGTCATCAGTGGCCCACCACGCGCCGACCAAAGCGGCTCTGCAACGTGTTAATGCTGAACAGCAGCAGTAAAGAAGCCGCCAGGATTACCGAGGCAATAGCGCTTGCCGCCGGGTAGTCAAACTCCTGCAGACGAACAAAAATCATCAGCGAGGTGACTTCCGTTTTCCACGCGATATTACCGGCGATGAAGATAACCGCGCCAAACTCACCGAGGCTGCGGGTGAACGACAGCGCAACGCCCGCCATCAGCGCCGGGGAAAGCTCCGGCAGCACCACGCGGCGGAAGCTCTGCCAGCGCGTTGCGCCCAGCGTTTCCGCGGCTTCTTCGTATTCGGGGCCAAGCTCCTCAAGCACCGGCTGTACGGTACGCACCACGAAAGGAATGCTGGTAAACGCCATCGCCACCGCTATACCGAGCCAGGTGTAGGTCACTTTGATACCAAACTGCGCCAGCCACTCGCCGTACCAGCCGTTAACCGAAAACAACCCGGCCAGCGTTAAGCCCGCTACGGCGGTCGGCAATGCAAAAGGCAAATCCATCAACGCGTCAAGCAGGCTGCGGCCCGGAAACTGATAGCGGGTAAGAATCCACGCCATCAGCAGGCCAAACACGCCGTTAAATATCGAAGCCAGCCCGGCGGAAAGCAGCGTGACTTTATACGCCGCCACCACCTGCGGGTTGGTGATAACTTCCCAATACTGAGACAAAGACATTTGTGCGAGCTGCATCACCAGCGCGCTCAGGGGCAGCAGCAGGATCAGGCAAACAAACAGCAGGCTGGTGCCGAGGCTAAGGGTAAACCCCGGCAGTACGCGTTTTGAGCGACTGACAAACATCAACTACGCCCCGCAGCCAACAGTTTGTCCAGCTCCCCGCCGGTGGCGAAATGAGTTTTCATCACTTCCGGCCAGCCGCCAAATGCATCTTCAACGCGGAACAGCTCGGTCTGCGGGAATTTATCCTTCAACTTGTCCATTACCTGCGGGTTATTCACGCGGTAGTAGTAGTCGGTGATGATGGTCTGAGCCTGCGGGCTGTAGAGATAGGTAAGATAGTCCTTAGCCGCCTTCTCGGTGCCGTTAGCCTTCACGTTTTTATCCACCCAGGCGACCGGGAATTCGGCAAGAATATTCACCTTAGGCACCACAACCTCGTAGCCGTCTTTGGCGTACTGCTGGCTGATATTGTTCACTTCAGATTCAAAAGAGATAAGCACGTCGCCCAGCCCACGCTCCACGAACGAGGTGGTTGCGCCGCGGCCGCCGGTATCAAACACTTCGACGTTTTTCAGGAACTGCGTCATAAACTTTTCGGTTTTAGCTTTATCGCCGCCGTCGGCTTTATCCGCCGCGCCCCAGGCTGCCAGATAAGTGTAACGTGCATTGCCGGAGGTTTTTGGATTCGGGAAAATCAACTTCACGTCCGGGCGTACCAGGTCGCTCCAGTCGTGGATATTTTTCGGGTTGCCCTTGCGCACCAGGAAAGCCATGGTGGAATAAAACGGCGAGCTATTATTCCCGAGACGGCTCTGCCAGTCGGCCGGGATCAGGTTGCCTTTATCGTGCAGGATCTGCACATCTGACACCTGGTTATAAGTTACAACGTCAGCTTTTAAGCCCTGGAGAATAGCCAGCGCCTGTTTTGATGACCCGGCATGAGATTGTTTAATCGTCAGCTTGTCGCCGTTATTCTCCTGCGCCCACTGTTTTTCAAACGGTGGATTCAGCGCGGCAAACAACTCGCGTGACACATCATAAGAGCTATTCAGCAGCTCTGTTGCGTGGGCAGTGCCTGCCAGCAGCAAAGAGACAGCGAGCGCGTTCCATACTTTTTTAACTGAACCGATTGCCATGTTTCGCCCTTATAGATGTCATGAAAGTCATAATTAGCCGACTGTCAGTGTATTTATAACGAGCGATAAAGCTGTAACGCTTTTATATACCGTTTGGCGATTTTCAATAAGAAAGGGATATAAGAAAGTGGCGTAGCAAACGCTACGCCGGAAGGGATTACAGGCTCAGTAACTTATCCAGAGACGGGGCAAAATAGTAGCCGCCGGTGACCGGTTTAGTGAAGCGCAGCATGCCGTCGCGCTTGCCGTCGGTGTCGCCGAACATGCTCAGCAGCTGCTGCTCGATGTTATGCAGGCGCGCGCAATAGGCGATAAAGTAAAGGCCGTGAACGCCGCTGGCTGTGCCATAAGGCAGGCTCTGGCGCACAATCTTCAGCCCTTTGCCGTCTTCTTTAAGATCAACCCGGCTCAGGTGAGAAGTCGCAGGGCGTGCGTCTCCGTCGATTTCTTCGTTTTCCTGTTTGGTGCGCCCGAAGATCATCTCCTGGTCGTGCACGCTCAGGCGGTTAAGCTGCTTGAGATTATGTTCCCAGCGCTGAACCAGCACGTAACTGCCGCCTGCATCAACGCCTTCGTTGATGACCGCAACCTGGCGGCGATTTTCTTCGCCCTTAGGGTTCTCGGTGCCGTCAACAAAGCCGCTCAAATCACGCTCTTCCACCCAGCGGAAGCCATGGATCTCTTCTTCAATCTTCAGCGTATCGCCGAATGCCGCCAGGGCGGCCTGGGCAACGGAGAAATTCACGTCGTGGCGCAGGGAAAGAATGTGGATCATCACATCGTGCTGCGTCGCCGGTGCGAGACCTTTACCCAGCGGGGTAAAGTTTTTCAGCTCGGCGGCACCTTCGCCTTTGCTCAGATCGCGCCACAGGTCATGCCCGAAACCAATAGTTGCCCCCAGCATGGCATCCGGGAATTTTTCCTGGAAGGTGCTCAGCGCGTCAATAAAGGCTTTGCACCCCGCGCTCAGCGCGCTGAAGTCGCCCTGCAATGAAGCTTCCAGCCAAATAGCAGCACGACAATGTTCCGGCAGAATGCCGCTTTGAACCCGAGACATGAATCCTCCTGAAAAAAAATGCCACCGAAGGTGACAAATAATGATGCCACCAACCGGTGGCATTTATCGGGCTATTTTAACCTGATTCATTAACGCCGACTTGCGGCGGCGCAAACCTGGCGCAGATTTTATCGACGCCAGATAATTTTGTTAAGCGTCCATTTCTTCAGCGCGTCGTCGGACGGCATTAACCCTTCCGGCCCGTGCCACACGCCTTTAAACAGGTAGCTAATATGCTGGCTACCTGGAGCCTTGCACATCACGCCGTCGGCATCGTCGCCGCTGCCTTTTTCACAGGCGCCAAAGGCCTTGTCATACAGGTCGCTAAACGGAGTGCCGATTTTAACGCCGCCGGCGGTTTTAATGTCCTCATCCATGACGACAATAGTGCTCACGCTGCCGCTTTCGCCGTTAATCACCAACTTAACGTCTTTATCTTTCAGGGCTTCGAAATAACGCACAATTGCGCCGTTCTCGGTTTTCATTCCGCTGCGCAGGCGATAGTTGTCGTTCAGGCCTTCGCTAACGGCCTTCTCGTCCATTAATGTTGCGGAGGTCAACTTGCCCACGCCCTGCTCGCTTACCTCAACGGATGAGCCAAACCAGTTCCACGGATACGCCGAAGACCAGTTGACCGAGGAAAGCGTGGAGCAGCCGCTCAAGACCAGCGGCAGCCCTAACATCATCAGGCGCAGAGATTTCATTTGTGATTCCTTTTCAGAAAAGAGTAACGGCCTTTGGAGTGCAACAAAGCTAAAAAGTGCCGTGTTATTCGCTTTGCACCGCAAAGTAGTCCCGCAGGCGGCGGTTTACAACCAACCACCAGAGCGCAAAGAGGTCGGCAACCAGCAGCACAATTGTGGTAGCGGTCAATTCCTCGCCTCCGGCCAGCAAAGCAAGCTGCCAAACCAGCAGCGCCGCCTGAGCAGCTACCAGCAGCCAGCGAAATGCACGCCAAAAGCGCGGCCAAAGATGGCGACGCCCGCTTAACAGAAATGCGAAAGCGGCCGGTACGCCGGGAATAAGCCCCAGCCAGAAGGTATCCCGGTCGGGATAAAACAGCCCCAGCAGCGCATCGCCCTGCTGCCGGGAGGCTCCGGCCAATACCAGCAGCACCCAGGTGCGGGCCTGTAATAACAACACCGCCCAGAACAGCAGCGGTGCCTTCAGGTTGCCCTGCGAGTCATAATCAGCGGGCGGGTACATAAGATAAACACATGTGAAAATTAGTATTCCTGGTCTTCAATCAGCCGCTTGCCGAGCAAAATTGTGTCCTGATGTTCGTAATCGAGCTTTTCATAAAGGCCGATAACCATGTCATTCTCTTCGCGCACCATAATATGGATTTTTGGGCAGCCCCGGGCGATAAGCTTTTTCTCCAGCCGGTTCAGCAGCGCGTTGGCAATGCCGCGCCCGCGAAACTCAGGATGCACGCCCAGGTAATAGGCGGAGCCGCGGTGGCCGTCATAGCCGCCCATTAGCGAGCCGACAATTTCGCCGCCGACTTCGGCCACCAGAAACAGGTCCGCATCATGATGCAGCTTACGTTCAATATCCATTTCCGGGTCATTCCACGGGCGCAGTAAGTCGCAGCGCTCCCAAAGGGTGATGACCTCTTCGAAATCTTCCTGGCGAAAAACGCGAATTTCCATGGTTTTAGCCACCTTAAGCCGTAAAAGGTTGATTATGGCGGTAACCGCCCGTTAAGCCAATAACTGCCGCAAAAGCGTGAAAAAAATGGCATAATCCCCACTCAGTCATGAAATGAAATGAATGGAAAAACATTTCTGACCTCAGAGTGTCGTTTGCCAGGTGCCGATACGTTATAACTCCCTATCCGGACTCCATAAGATAAATAATTCATCCGCATGAGCAAAATTAAATCGCTAACGCAACTTACGACGCGCCGCCAGGTCCTGCTCACGGGTTTAGCGGCGTTAACGCTAACCGGTATGAACAAAGCGCTGGCAAAGGAAGAGGCCAAAACGCTTAAAACCACCAATTCGCACAGCAAACCGGCCAAAAAGTCCGGCTCTCGCCGCATTGTGATGCTCGACCCGGGCCACGGCGGCATCGATACCGGGGCCATAGGCCATAACGGTTCGAAAGAGAAGCATGTGGTGCTGGCGATAGCCAAAAACGTGCGCAGCATTCTGCGTAATAACGGCATCGACGCAAGGCTGACCCGCACCAGCGACGAATTCATCCCGCTTTATGACCGCGTAGAAATAGCCCACAAGCACGGCGCAGACCTGTTTATGTCTATTCACGCGGACGGTTTTACCAGCCCAACGGCGGCGGGTGCTTCGGTGTTTGCCCTCTCCAACCGCGGCGCAAGTAGCGCCATGGCAAAATACCTTTCAGACCGTGAGAACGCCGCGGATGACGTGGCGGGCAGCAAAGTAAAAGATAAAGATCACTACCTGCAACAGGTGCTGTTCGACCTGGTGCAGACCGACACAATCAAAAACAGCCTGACCCTCGGCTCGCATATCCTCAAGCAGATAAAGCCGGTGCATAAGCTGCACAGCCGCAACACCGAGCAGGCCGCATTTGTGGTGTTGAAGTCGCCGTCCATCCCTTCGGTGCTGGTCGAAACCTCCTTTATTACTAATCCAGGCGAAGAGAAGCTGCTGGGCACCACGGCGTTTCGCCAGAAAATTGCCACCGCTATCGCCTCCGGCGTAATGAGCTATTTCAACTGGTTTGATAACCACAAAGTCCACGGTAAGAAGCGTTAATTTTTATGACTGAGCCCGATATCCACGCCGTAAAACAGTTCCTGCTTAAATTACAGGACACCATCTGCCAGCAGCTTTCCGCCATCGACGGCACGGCTTTTCAGGAAGATAACTGGCAGCGCGAAGGCGGCGGCGGCGGGCGTAGCCGTGTGCTCAGAGGCGGCTCGGTGTTTGAGCAGGCCGGGGTAAACTTTTCGCACGTCCACGGCGACGCCATGCCTGCCTCGGCAACCGCGCATCGCCCGGAACTTGCGGGCAGGAGTTTTCAGGCCATGGGCGTCTCGCTGGTGGTTCACCCCAACAGTCCGTATGTACCGACCAGTCACGCGAATGTGCGCTTTTTCATCGCAGAAAAACCCGGTGCCGACCCGGTATGGTGGTTTGGCGGCGGGTTCGACTTAACCCCGTATTATGGGTTTGAAGAAGATGCCGTTCACTGGCACCGCACCGCTCGCGACCTGTGCCAGCCGTTTGGCGAAGGCGTTTACCCTCGCTATAAAAAATGGTGCGACGACTATTTCTTTATTAAGCACCGTAACGAGCAGCGCGGCATTGGCGGCCTGTTCTTCGATGATTTGAATCAGCCCGACTTCGATTACGGTTTCCGCTTTATTCAGGCCGTAGGCCAGGGCTATCTGGACGCTTACCTGCCGATTGTTGAGCGTCGCAGGCAGCTGCCGTTCGGCGAGCGCGAGCGCAACTTCCAGCTTTACCGCCGCGGTCGCTATGTGGAATTTAACCTGGTGTGGGACAGAGGCACGCTGTTTGGTCTGCAAACCGGAGGACGAACCGAGTCGATTTTAATGTCGATGCCGCCGCTGGTGCGCTGGGAGTATGACTACCAGCCGGAAGAAGGCAGCCCTGAGGCTGCCCTGTATCGAGATTTCCTGCCTGTGAAGGAGTGGGTGTAGCTTTTTTACCCTCTCCCTGAAGGGAGAGGGGATCTTTAGTGCTCACTTTACTCAGTTTTCTCCCTCGCCCTGTGGGGTGAGGGGAAGTCCAGTCAAAGCGGGGCGGTTTGCGCCTCCACCACGGCCAGCGCCACCATATTCACAATGCGTCGCACCGAAGCAATCGGCGTTAATACGTGAACCGGCTTCGCCACGCCCATCAGTACCGGCCCAACGGTCACCCCTTCAGAACTGGAGACACGCAGCAGGTTGTAGCTAATGCGAGCGGCCTCTACGTTCGGCATAATCAGGATATTAGCTGAACCTTTGAGCGGGCTGTCCGGCATGCGTTCGTGGCGAATGCTTTCAACCAGCGCCGCGTCACCGTGCATCTCACCGTCAATTTCCAGCTCCGGCGCACGTTCGCGAACCAGCTCCAGCGTTTTACGCATTTTGCAGGCGGCTTTCGAGTCAGAAGAACCGTAGTTGGAGTGAGACAGCAGCGCGACCTTAGGCTCAATACCAAAGCGACGTACCGTTTCCGCGGCCAGCAGCGTGATTTCAGTAAGCTCTTCCGGCGTCGGGTCATCATTCACGTAAGTATCGGCGATAAAGGTGTTACCGCTCGGCAGCAGCAGGGCGTTCATTGCCCCGGCGGCTTTAACGCCATCACGGTAGCCAAACAGTTTTTCCACCACGTCAAAATGCTCGTGATATTCGCCGATGGTGCCGCAAATCAGCGCATCCGCTTCGCCACGGTGGACCATTATCGCCCCGATAACCGTGGTATTGCTAATCACCGCACGCTGCGCCTGTTCCTGAGTAATGCCGCGGCGCTTCATGATGTTGTAATACTCGCTCCAGTATTCCTTAAAGCGCGGATCTGACTCGTTGTTAACAATCTCAAAATCTTTGCCCGGCTGAATTTGCAGGCCAAGTTTTTTGATACGCATTTCGATAACGCTCGGGCGGCCAATCAGGATAGGCTTCGCCAGCCCTAACGTAATCAATTCCTGAGTCGCATGCAGAACGCGGGCTTCCTCCCCTTCGCTCAGCACCACGCGCTTCGGCTCTTTGCGAGCCTGAGAGAAGATAGGCTTCATAAACAGATTGGTTTTGTAGACAAACTCGGCCAGCTTTTCGACATAAGCATCAAAGTCTTTAATTGGCCGCGTTGCCACGCCGGAGTCCATCGCCGCCTTCGCTACGGCCGGGGCGATTTTAACTATCAGGCGCGGGTCGAACGGTTTTGGAATGATATATTCCGGCCCAAACGTCAGCTCCTGGTCGCCATATGCAGAGGCCACCACGTCGCTTTGCTCGGCGTGGGCCAGTTCGGCAATAGCGTGAACCGCCGCCAGCTTCATCTCTTCGTTAATTGCCGTTGCGCCAACGTCCAGCGCGCCACGGAAGATGAACGGGAAGCACAGCACGTTGTTAACCTGGTTTGGATAGTCCGAACGGCCGGTACAGATAATAGCTTCCGGGCGCACTTCTTTCGCCAGCGGCGGCAGAATTTCCGGTTCCGGGTTAGCCAGCGCCAGAATCAGCGGCGCTTTACCCATCTTTTTCACCATATCCTGAGTCAGCACTTTCGGGCCGGAGCAGCCGAGGAAAATATCCGCCCCGTCAATCACGTCGTCGAGAGTGCGTTTACCCGTGTCTTCCACGGCGTAGGCGGCTTTGGTTTCCGCCATGTTCTCTTCACGACCTTTATAGATAACGCCCTTCGAGTCGCAGACCACGATGTTGTGCTTCTGCATCCCAAGCGCCACCAGCAGGTTCATACAGGCGATAGCCGAAGCGCCTGCCCCGGAAACCACCAGCCGCACGTCGGAGATATTTTTCTCTACAACGCGCAGGCCGTTGAGCACCGCGGCGGTACAGATAATGGCGGTACCGTGCTGGTCATCGTGGAACACCGGAATATTCATACGCTCGCGCAGCTTCTGCTCAATGTAGAAGCACTCTGGCGCTTTAATATCTTCTAAGTTAATGCCGCCGAAAGTTGGCTCCAGCGCCGCCACAACGTCGATAAGCTTGTCCGGATCCATCTCATCAATTTCGATATCGAACACGTCGATCCCGGCGAATTTTTTAAACAGCACGCCCTTGCCTTCCATAACGGGTTTACCGGCTAAAGCGCCGATGTTGCCCAGCCCCAGTACCGCAGTGCCGTTAGACACCACGCCCACCAGGTTGCCGCGCGCTGTGTATTTGTAGGCGGCGAGCGGATCTTTTTCTATTTCAAGGCAGGGGGCAGCCACGCCCGGCGAGTAGGCCAGCGCCAGATCGCGTTGAGTAGCAAGCGGTTTTGTAGGAGAAACCTGGATTTTCCCTGGAACAGGAAATTCATGGAAATCGAGGGCACTTTGCTTCAGTTGTTCATCCATTGCATCGTTCCTTTAGCGGTCTTCTTTATTGTTACATCAGCCACGTAGTATCACGCGGGCACGTTTCGCAAACTTTGAACGTAGCCATACTATTAACATTAGGCGTGATTATTGTTAGCTAACTATAGAACCAATGTTAGCGGTCACAGCCTCAATGTCCGCCCGTCTGCTATGCTTTCTGGTCAGGCAAAGCGTAATTTTTCACGGCGAGCGACACGGAGCGCTCCAGTAAGGCATTGTTTTTTCAAGGAGAGAGTAATGAACCAGCTCGACAGTATTAAACAGTACACCACCGTGGTCGCCGACAGCGGTGACATCGAATCCATTCGCCACTACCAGCCCCAGGACGCCACAACCAACCCCTCATTGCTCTTAAAGGCCGCAGGGCTCGAGCAATATCAGTCGCTTATTGACGATGCTCTGGCCTATGGCAAACGACGCGGCGGCGGTAGAGAGCAAATAGTGGCCGAAGCCAGCGACAAACTGGCGGTGAACTTTGGTGCGGAAATTCTGAAAAGTATTCCGGGGCGCGTGTCTACAGAAGTTGACGCCCGCCTGTCGTTCGACAAGCACAAAAGCATTGAGAAAGCGCGCCGTCTGGTAGAGCTGTACGCGGAGCAAGGGATCGATAAGTCGCGCATTTTGATCAAGCTCGCCTCCACCTGGGAGAGTATTCGCGCCGCTGAAGAACTACAAAAAGAGGGCATTAATTGCAACCTTACGCTGCTGTTCTCCTTCGCTCAGGCCCGCGCCTGCGCCGAAGCCGGCGTTTTCCTTATCTCCCCGTTCGTAGGCCGTATTTATGACTGGTATCAGGCCCGTAAGCCGATGGACCCGTATGTGGTAGAAGAAGATCCGGGCGTGAAATCGGTACGCAACATCTACGATTATTTTAAACAGCACAATTACGAAACCATCGTAATGGGCGCCAGTTTCCGCCGCACCGAACAGATCCTCGCCCTGGCCGGATGCGACAGGCTAACCATCGCGCCTAATCTTCTCCAGCAGTTGCAGGACAGCGAGGAAGAAGTGGTGCGCAAGCTTATTCCTCATTCTCAGGGGTTCCGTCGCCCTGCCCCGCTAAGCGAAGCAGAATTCCGCTGGGAACATAATCAGGATGCCATGGCGGTTGAGAAACTGGCCGAAGGGATCCGCCTGTTCGCCGTAGACCAACGAAAACTGGAAGACCTGATCGCCGCCAAACTTTAACAAGACCTGGAGTGAAACATGTCATCACGTAAAGAGCTTGCCAACGCCATTCGCGCCCTCAGTATGGACGCGGTTCAGAAAGCCAACTCCGGCCACCCGGGCGCGCCGATGGGCATGGCCGATATCGCCGAAGTGTTGTGGAACGATTTTCTCCACCACAACCCGTCTAACCCGCACTGGGCCAACCGCGACCGCTTTGTGCTGTCGAACGGCCATGCGTCGATGCTGCTTTACAGCCTGCTGCACCTGAGCGGTTATGACCTGCCGCTGGATGAGTTGAAAAACTTCCGCCAGCTTCACTCCAAAACGCCGGGCCACCCGGAAGTGGGCTATACGCCCGGCGTTGAGACCACCACCGGCCCGCTCGGTCAGGGGCTGGCGAACGCCGTGGGTATGGCAATAGCCGAACGCACGCTGGCCGCGCAGTTTAACCAACCCGGCCATGACATCGTTGACCACTACACCTACGTGTTTATGGGCGACGGCTGCCTGATGGAAGGGATTTCCCACGAAGTCTCTTCCCTCGCCGGAACGCTGGGGCTTGGCAAGCTGATTGGCTTTTATGACCACAACGGCATCTCCATCGACGGGGAAACGGACGGCTGGTTCACTGACGACACGGCCAAACGCTTCGAGGCCTACCACTGGCACGTCATCCATGAGATAGACGGCCATGACCCGGAAGCGTTGAAAAAGGCGATTAAAGAAGCTCAGAGCGTTAAAGACAAACCGTCCCTGATAATCTGCCGCACGGTGATTGGCTTTGGCTCACCGAACAAAGCCGGTAAAGAAGAAGCCCACGGCGCACCGCTGGGCGAAGAAGAAGTGGCCCTGGCGCGTAAGCAGCTCGGCTGGAAATATCCTCCTTTCGAAATCCCAAAAGAGATTTATCAAGCCTGGGATGCCAAAGAAGCAGGAGAGAAAGCGGAAGCCAGCTGGAAGGAAAAATTTGCCGCCTACGCCAAAGCCCATCCAACCCTCAGCGCCGAATTTAAGCGCCGCACCGAAGGCAAGTTGCCGGAAAACTGGCAGAAAACCGCTCAACATTATATCGAGCAGCTCCAGGCTAACCCGGACAAAATAGCCACCCGTAAAGCCTCACAGAATTCGCTTAACGCTTTTGGCCCGGTGCTGCCCGAGCTGCTTGGCGGTTCCGCCGACCTGGCCCCGAGCAACCTGACAATCTGGAAAGGGTCTAAGTCTATTAAGGAAGACAGCGCGGGCAACTACATTCATTACGGCGTGCGCGAGTTCGGCATGACCGCCATCGCCAACGGGATAGCCCTGCACGGCGGCTTTGTGCCTTATACGGCAACCTTCCTGATGTTTGTTGAATATGCCCGCAATGCGGCGCGTATGGCAGCGCTGATGAAAGCCCGGCAAATCATGGTTTATACCCATGACTCTATCGGCCTCGGCGAAGACGGCCCGACTCACCAGGCGGTTGAGCAGCTTGCCAGCCTGAGGCTGACGCCAAACTTCAGCACCTGGCGCCCCTGCGATCAGGTAGAAGCGGCTGTGGCGTGGAAAGCGGCGATTGAACGCCAGACCGGCCCAACGGCGTTGATCCTGTCGCGCCAGAACCTTGCGCAGATGGAGCGTAGCCCAGAACAGCTGAAGGCGGTGAGCCGGGGCGGCTACATCCTGAAAGACAGCGACGGCAAGCCGGATATCATCCTGATTGCTACCGGCTCGGAAATGGAGATTACGGTTGAGGCTGCGAAAACGCTGGGTGACGAAGGCCACAAGGTGCGAGTCGTTTCGATTCCGTCCACGGACGTATTCGACGCTCAGGACGAGGCCTATCAGGAGTCCGTACTCCCTTCAGACGTCAGCGCTCGCGTGGCGGTAGAAGCCGGTATTGCCGACTACTGGTACAAGTACGTTGGGCTTAAAGGCGCGATTGTCGGGATGACAACGTTTGGTGAGTCCGCACCCGCCGGGAAGCTGTTCCCGTTCTTTGGTTTTACGGCTGAAAACGTGGTTGCGAAGGCCAGGAAAGTCCTTGGGAAGAAATAGCCGCTGACGCTACGCCTCTCCTTTACGGGAGAGGTTTAGCCTATTTAGTTACCCAGAGCGTTGGCCAGGCTCCCGCTTTATGCCACTCATCGCAGGCGGACTCGGCGGCATACCGCACAAGGCGGAAGCGCTGCCCGTCATAACGCCAGCGCGTTGCAACCCCGCAATCCCCAATCCCTCGCCCCTTAGCCAGCGTAGTTAGCTCCCGATTATGCTCATCGAATCCGGAGTTCATCAGTTCGAGATCCGTAGAGCCGCTATCGGGCATAAACGGCAGCTTCAGGCGAACAGGCCGCGCAACAAACGGCTTTTGCCTTGACACCACCCACGCTAAATCCACGACGTTATAGGCCCCGGCCTCACAGCTGGTGAGCATCAGCGCTTTATCATCAGCAAGCGGGAAAACCCTGACTTCACGCCGCATCGGGTCGAGCGAGCACTGGCTGTTATTCATGCGCCAGGAGCCGAAATCCAGCAGGTCGTTAAGTTCATCATGGGAGAATGGCGCTGGCAGGGTCTCGGGGAGAGTCACTTCTTTTAATGCGGGAGCGGGAGGCACGCTAAGCGGCGGCCCGTCGCCTTTTTTGATCCACGCAGTTTCGCTGCCAACACGTTTTTGCTGGCTGTCGATAAACAGCAGCGCTGCTTTCAAACCACTTAGCGAAATAACCCCAGCGCCGTCGGCGAGCGTAATTTTATCGCCGTTTGCGATAGCGTTTAGCAGGGCATTAATCGCCTCCGCGTTACTGGTCATAAGGTGGTGAGGCGTGATTTTCCACTCATTTTGCTGAAGAACCAGAGGCGCACCGTCCAGCCTGAGCCGCGGCTCAACGGGCGGCACTTTGACATCGGCGCTTTCGAGGTTGCCAAAGTCGATGCGCAAATTCACATCATTGCGCGCCCCCGCGCCGCGGGACAATGCCATTACCAGCCCCTGATGCAGCCCGGTATTACGGGCGCTACAGAAGTTCTGGTTATTGCAGGTCACCTGCCAGTCGGAAAACTGCTTTTGCGCCGGAGCGGCTATTGCAGCGTTCGCCACAAGCAAAGTGAGCAAAAGCAGGAATGAGATCCGATAAGACATTAAAGGCTGACCCTAAGAAACGAAGCGTGAAAAACGTACGATAATGCCACGTATCTTCGGCTCCAGAGGCAGCCTGCTCAATCGGATTTGTCGGATAGATTTATGCCGGGATTAAAAATGTTAATTAGATGATTTTACAGAACTTTAACCCATCACATTGCGTAACTGTAACTGTTGCAACAATATCACCGTCTTACCGTCGCGAATTTCGCCCTTGCGCATCATCTCCAGCGCCTGGCTGAACGGCATCTCCAGCACCTCGATATCTTCATCCTCCACACCGCCGCCCGCGTTCTCCCGCTGGGCGTCACTGTATTCGGCCAGATAGAAGTAAACGATTTCCGTTACGCCACCCGGAGACATATACAGCTCAAAGACTTTTTCGACCTCACCGACCTGGAACCCGGTCTCTTCCATTGCTTCTTTGCGGGCGCACACTTCCGGCTCATCGGCATCCAGCAGCCCGGCGCAGGCTTCAATCAGCCGCCCGTCGGTATTGCCATTAACCCAGGTTGCAACGCGAAACTGACGCGTAAGCACCACGGTTTTCTTTTCCCGGTTATACAGCAGGATAGTGGCCCCGTTGCCGCGATCGTAGACTTCACGCTTATGGCGCACGCTTTCAGCGCCGTTACGAGACAGGTCATAGGTAATATTGCGCAGGATGAAGTAGTTATCTGACAGGACTTTATCTTTGATGACTTCAATTCGTAACGACATAGGGTCTCCACAATGCGGTAAGGGAGCGGATAATCATATGCCGTTATGTGAGCGTTGTCGCGTTACGTTAAGGATGTTTTATTCCCGGCTCTCATCGTCCCCTGCTTTGCCCCATTTCAGGTGGGGTGGAGCTGCCGGGAGCAGAGAAAGAGAGCGATCGTCGGGAACGGAACATAGCCGAGCTCACAGAAGTTATCTCTTCTGCTTACAGCCGTTTATGCAGACCCGGAGGTAATTCCGTTCAAGCAATATTCCGCTGCTTATGTAGCTCCCGGACTCGTGAACGTCTCGGGGGAGTCACCGTCACTCCCCTGAGAACCCGGACTCCCGGCGAGATAAATCGCCGCAAGCGGTAAACCTCCGTTTTATCTCCCAGCCCTGAGTCGGCTGCGATGCGTTCCCGACGCTCACAGCCTTCGGCCGCTCCCGGCGTCCGGACCCTGGTCAGTCGGAGAGAAAAAGGAGGCGATTTAAGCCGGAACAACGGCCACGCTTCAATTCCGCAGCCATTCTGATACTCCACGTCGCGTTAAATCCAAAAGCCACGCTCTTGTCCCCGGCTCTCAACGCCCCCGGCTTTGACCCAACTCAGGCGGGGTGGAGCTGCCGGGCGCCGGGGGCTGTCAGGGGGAATGGCGTAATTTCCCCTGTCACGTTCACCGTACGCGGAACGTGCAGGGAAAACAGATTTACGGGTGAACGGAACATAGCCGGGCTTGTAGAGGTTATCTCTTCGGGTTACAGCCGTTTATGCTAATCCGGAGGAGATTCCGTTCACGCAATATCCCGCTGTCTATGCAGGTCCCGAACTCGTGAACGCCCCACAGGCGTCGCCGTCAGAACCCGGTATCCACCTCTCGCATATCCGGCAGCTTGTGGGCAATCCCTTTGTGGCAGTCAATGCAGGTTTTACCGTCCTTGACCGCCTGGTCATGCATTTTGGCCGCTACCGTTTTCTGAGCGGTGAAGTCCATATAATCGAAGTTGTGGCAGTTGCGGCACTCCTGCGAATTATTGTTCTTCATACGCCGCCACTCATTTTGCGCCATCGCCAGACGATGGTCGTCAAACTTCTGCGGCGTGTCTATCAGGCCAAAAGCTTTAGCGTACAGCTCTTTGCTGGCCTGAATTTTACGCACCATTTTCGGCACCCACTCGTGGGGAACGTGGCAGTCCGGGCAGGTCGCACGCACGCCGCTGCGGTTGTTGTAATGCACGGTTCCCATGTACTCCTCGTACACGTTATTGCGCATTTCGTGGCAGCTGATGCAAAACTCCTCGCGGTTAGACATTTCCATACCGGTGTTAAAACCGCCCCAGAATATAATGCCTGCGCCAAAGCCAATAAGCAGCAGTGTCCCCAGCGCGAGGCGGCTCGGCCTACGCCACCAGTGCCAGAGACGTTTTAGTAGCCCAGGTTTACGGGTTGAGTTATCCATCGCTTATTCCCCAAACCCTTTAGACGGCGTGAAAGTATTTTCGACGATTGGCGCGGCATCGGTCTGCGGAACGTGACATTGTAGGCAGAAGTAGCGCCGGGGAGCTACGTTAGAAAGCACTTTCCCCTCAGCGTCCATAAAGTGGGTCGGGCTGATGCGCGGCGCGCCGGTGGTGCGGTAATGCTCAACGCCGTGACACTGCATGCAGCGGTTGTAGTTACTGTTAACCTGGTAGCCGTCCACGCTGTGCGGGATAAGCGGCGGCTGATTGACGTAGTTCAGCGCCATCTTTCCCTGCTGCTTCGGCATATGGACCGAACCCTTTTCCGTCGCCGACACTTCCGGGGATGAACTTAAATCCGCCCCGTTAGCCGCCCAGGTCACGCCGCTCACGGCCAGCAGCAGCCCGGCAATCCACGGCATCACGCCGTTTTTCAGCAATTGTTTTTTCATGAATTTACTCCCGGATTTGCTCAAATTATTCATCAGACCTTCGCCAGCTTGACGGCACACTTCTTGAAGTCCGCCTCTTTGGATAGCGGGTCGGTGGCATCCAGCGTCAGGTTATTTACCAGCTGCGCGGCGTCGAAGAACGGCATATAAACCAGCCCTCGCGGCGGCTTATTGCGGCCACGGGTTTCGACGATGGAAATGACTTCCCCGCGGCGAGAGATAAGCTTCACTTTGTCGCCACGGCGCAGCCCGCGCGCCTGAGCGTCCAGCGGATGAATAAACACGACCGCCTCCGGGAAGGCACGGTGCAGCTCGGGAACACGGCGCGTCATGGTGCCCGTGTGCCAATGCTCAAGCACGCGGCCGGTAGAGAGCCACAGGTCATATTCTTCATCCGGCTCCTCGGCTGCCGGTTCGAACGGCAGAGCAAAAATCACCGCCTTTCCGTCCGGCTTACCGTAAAACCGGAACGCTTCACCCGCTTTGACGTAAGGGTCGTGCTGCTCGCTGTAGCGCCACTGCGTCTCTTTCCCGTCAACCACCGGCCAGCGCAGACCGCGAGCTTTGTGGTAATCATCGAACGGGGCGAGATCGTGCCCGTGCCCGCGCCCGAAGGCCGCATACTCTTCGAACAGCCCTTTTTGCAGGTAGAACCCGAGTTCGTGGGATTCGTCATTAAGCTGCCCTTCCGCCAGCTCGCTCAGCGGGAATTTGCTGACGTTTGAGTTGGCAAACAGCACGTCGAACAACGTTTTGCCGCGATACTCCGGCTTAGCGTTGACAAGTTCAGCGGGCCAGACCTCTTCAACCTTGAAGCGTTTAGCGAACGCCACCAGTTGCCAGAGGTCAGATTTCGCTTCACCCGGAGCGCTCACCTGCTGCCGCCAGAACTGGGTACGGCGTTCGGCGTTACCGTAGGCCCCCTCTTTTTCAACCCACATGGCCGTTGGCAGGATAAGATCTGCCGAAAGCGCGCTGATGGTCGGATACGGGTCAGAAACGATGATGAAATTGCGCGGGTCACGCCAGCCGGGCATACGCTCTTCGGTGATATTCGGCCCGGCCTGCATATTGTTGTTACACATCACCCAGTAAACATTCAGCTTGCCGTCTTTCAGCGCCCTGTCCTGCGCCACCGCGTGCAAACCGACTTTGGCAGGCAGCGTACCCGCCGGGAGTTGCCACATCTTTTCGGCGATATCGCGGTGCTTATCATTCGTGACGACCATATCGGCAGGCAGGCGGTGCGAGAAGGTTCCCACTTCGCGAGCCGTACCGCAGGCGGAAGGCTGGCCGGTAAGCGAGAACGGCCCGCAGCCGGGCTTAGAAATTTTGCCCGTCAGCAAGTGCAGGTTATAAACCAGGTTATTGGCCCATACGCCACGGGTATGCTGGTTAAAGCCCATCGTCCAGTAAGAGACCACTTTTTTGTTCGGATCGGCATATAGCTGCGCCAGCGCTTCCAGCTGATCTTGCGGCACGCCGCTCATTTCTGAGGTCTTCTCAAGCGTGTACTCGGCCACGAACGCTTTGTACTCTTCAAAGCTCATCGGCTCTGAGGCATCTGACCCCGGGTTTTTAGCGGCTTTTTCCAGCGGATGAGTGGGGCGCAGCCCGTAACCAATATCCGTCGCGCCCCGCCGCAGGTTGACATGCTGCTTAAAGAAGCTCTCATTAATCGCATTATTTTCAATGATGTAGTTGGCGATGTAGTTGAGAATAGCCAGGTCACTTTGCGGCGTGAAAACCATTCCGTTATCCGCCAGCTCGAAGCTGCGGTGCTGATAGGTGGAAAGCACCGAAACGTTAACGTTTTCATCGGACAGGCGGCGATTGGTGATGCGCGTCCACAAAATCGGGTGCATCTCCGCCATGTTGGAGCCCCAAAGCACAAAAGCATCCGCCTGCTCGATATCGTCGTAGCAGCCCATCGGCTCGTCCATGCCGAAGGTACGCATAAAGCCGACAACCGCCGACGCCATGCAGTGGCGGGCATTCGGGTCGATGTTATTGGTACGGAACCCCGCTTTAAACAGCTTTGATGCGGCGTAGCCTTCCCATACCGTCCACTGCCCGGAGCCGAACATGCCGACGGACTCCGGTCCCTTCTCCCTGAGGCTGATTTTGAACTTCTCTTCCATCACGTCGAAGGCCTGCTCCCAGCTGACCGGCTGGAATTCACCTTCTTTGTGGTACTGCCCGTCCTTCATGCGAAGCAGAGGCTGAGTAAGCCTGTCTTTGCCGTACATGATTTTTGGCAGGAAGTAGCCTTTAATGCACAGCAGCCCGCGGTTAACCGCTGCTTCAGGGTCGCCCTGGCTTGCCACAACGCGGCCATTTTGCGTCCCAACCAACACGCTACAGCCGGTGCCGCAGAAGCGACACGGCGCTTTATCCCATTTAATGGCATCTGACTTGCCCACTACCGCGCGCGCAACGCCCGGCACGCTGAGGCCCGCCGCCGCGGCGGCAGCGGCTACGGCGTTCGCTTTCATAAAGCTACGACGACTGAGTTTCATGGTGCTTCCTCACCTTGTTCATTCTGCTGGTGATAAACCAGCGACACCGCCAGCACGCCGGAGATATTGCGGGCCAGCTCTATTTGTTCGAGCAGCGTTTTGCCGTCAGCTGCCTCCATCACGACCGCCAGCTTGCCGGTCCCGGCGTCATCGCCGGCCACTTCGCTTCCCGCAAGCTGATTAAGGGCGCTGCGCACAGCAGCAATATGTTCAGGTTTGGCCTGAACCACCAGGCCGCAAACGTGCCAGTCAGTGTGCATCTTGTGGCCTCAGGGTTATGGCTGACGCCGGGCAGCCCGCAACGCAGGCACCGCAGCCATTACAGACAGAAAGAGAAAGCTTTGGGCGAGAAACGCCCTGCATTGAAGGTAAAAAACGGATGGCCTGAGGCTCGCAGGCGTCTTCGCAGCTACGGCATTCCACCTGGTGCCAGGCAAGGCAAGTGTCGGCCAGCCGCAAAGAGAGTGACCAGGGCTGCGTCTCACGAGCAGCAAAAAGCTTCTGCGGGCAGGCTTCAGCGCAGGCGTAGCAAAAAGTACACTCGCCGCGCGTAAAGTCGATTTCGGGGTAGCCGCTCTTCCCGCGCCTCAGCACGCGTTCGCCGCAGGAGGTAATACAGAGATCGCAGCGGGTGCAGTCCAGCAAAAAATGAGATTCATCCCCGCTCCAGGGCGGGCGAATAGCAGGAGTGGCGTTGCGCCAGCCGCCGGTCAATAAGCCGCGGCGGGTCAGTTTAGCCATTGGGCAGATCCTTGCTCAAAGTTCCCGACAGGCACGCTACCGGGCAGTCAATTTTTTGTTTTTATCCCCGGAATATTTACGGGCTTTTACCGAACCCTAAGGTATGTGACGAGGGATTACAAAAGCATCCCCCTAAAGGGGTAAATGACGTTGTCGGATCAAAGAGCAGGCGTTAAATAAGGCCGCATTTTTCGCGCTGCGGTGAAAAAGTCGTATCCAGGCGTTTGCGAGCCGGTCAGATTCTGGTACGTTTCGCCCACCATACGCTTTCAGGGGTTATTGCGTCGTGATTGTAAAACGCCCGGTCTCGAGTAGCCTCGCGCGCGCCTTCTTTTCGATTGTTTTGCTGTCGCTGCTCTCAACGGGCATTGCGATGCTGACGCTGGCAAGCAGCCTGAAAGATGCCGAGGCGGTGAATATCGCAGGCTCCCTGAGAATGCAGAGCTACCGTCTGGGCTATGATTTACAGGGCGATCGGGCATCTCTCCCGGACCATCTGCAGCTCTACCAGCGGTCGCTCAACTCCCCCACGCTGCGGCAGCTCAATCGGTTTTGGGTGCCAGAAGAGGTGAAATCTCGCTATCTCTCTTTACAGCAGGACTGGCAGCAAATGCAGCAGCAAATACGCAGCGGCGATCTTGACTGGTATCGCCACAATATTGCGGCCTATGTCGGGCAAATAGACCTGTTTGTGCTGGCGCTCCAGCATTATGCCGAGCGAAAAATGATGCAGGTGGTTGCGGCCTCGGTGGTCGGTTTTATGGCGATTTTTACCCTGGTGTTCTTCACTCTGCGGCGTATTCGCCAGCAGGTTGTTGCCCCGTTAAACACCATGGTTGAGGCAAGCCGGGCGATTGAGCGCGGAGAATTTACCCTGCCGGATCTCAACCCTTCGCTGCCCAACGAGCTGGGACAACTGGCAAAAGCCTTTATCCGCATGACGGATGAATTGCAAAAGCTTTACCGTTCTCTGGAGCATCAGGTAGAGCAGAAAACCCTGCGCCTGCAGGAAGCCAACCGCATGCTCGAAGTGCTGTATAGCTGCTCGCAGGCGCTAAACGTCAGCACCATCGACAAACGCTGTTTTATGCAAATCCTGAAGATTATCCACCAGCATGAGTCCGTTAATGCCCTTGAAATGCGGGTGGGGGAAAACTGGTGTCTGGCAGAAGGCACGCCTCAGCCGGAAGGCGAATGGCAGTCCCTGCCGCTTGTTCAGCAGGACAGCGCCTACGGCTCGCTGCGCTGGCAGCCTGCGGGCGAAGCGCCTTCTCAGCAGTTGATGGCGAGCGTCGCCACTATGCTCGGGCGCGGGGTGTACTTTAGCCAGGCGCAAAAACATTACCAGCAGCTACTGCTTATGGAAGAACGGGCCACCATTGCCAGGGAGCTGCACGACTCGCTGGCACAGGTACTCTCCTACCTGCGTATTCAGTTAACGTTGCTAAAGCGTGCCGTACCTGATGAAAACCAGGCCGCTCAGCGGATTGTGGGCGACTTCTCTCAGGCGCTAAACGACGCTTACCGCCAGCTACGTGAATTATTAACAACTTTTCGCCTGACGCTTCAGCAGGCGGACTTACCGGCCGCTTTACAGGAAATGCTCGGGCCGCTGCGCGAGCAGACGCAGGCGGAAATCAGCCTGCAATGCAGTATGCCAAGCCAGGCGCTGGACGCCTCTCAGCAAATTCACCTGCTGCAAATCATCCGCGAGGCGGTGCTCAACGCCATTAAGCATTCGGCGGCCGGGCGTATCGAAGTTGTTTGCCGCTCGCAGGAGAACGGCGAACATTATGCATCGGTATTCGATAACGGCAGCGGGATTGCCAGCTTTGATGAGCCAGAGGGCCATTACGGACTGAATATTATGCATGAACGGGCCGGTCGCCTCGGCGGCGAGCTTACTATTTCCCGCCCTTTGGGGGGCGGAACGCGGGTCGAAGTGGTGTTTACCTCTCCGCTCCCGGCAAAACTATAATGATAAATAGCCTGATTCAGGAGTCAGCAATGTCCGAGAAAGCAGTTTGCCAGGTGTTAATCGTCGACGATCATCCGCTGATGAGGCGTGGAGTCCGCCAGCTTCTCGAGCTGGATCGCGCGTTTGAAGTCATTGGGGAAGCCAGCAGCGGTGCAGAAGCGGTTAGCCTGGCTAACCGCCTTGCGCCTGACCTTATCCTGCTCGACCTCAATATGAAGGGGCTTAGCGGGCTGGATACGTTAAACGCCCTGCGCCGGGATGGCGTGAGTGCCAGAGTAGTTATCCTTACCGTTTCCGACGCGCGCAGCGACATTTTCACGCTCATAGATGCCGGAGCCGACGGCTATCTGCTGAAAGACAGCGATCCTGAAGTGCTGTTGCAGGAGATCCATCAGTGTCTGGCGGGCGGAAAAGCCTTTAGCGAGCAGGTTCGTGAGTATTTACATAACCGGGGCAGCGAGCGGCAAAACAGCAATCCATTTGCTATTCTCACCGAGCGAGAGCTGGACGTCCTGTCGGAAGTGGCGCGCGGGCTTTCTAATAAGCAAATCGCCAGCGGGCTGCATATTTCCGAAGAGACGGTAAAGGTGCATATTCGCAATCTGCTGCGCAAGCTGCAGGTGAGATCGCGCGTGGCTGCGACGGTGCTATTTCTGGAAAGTCGGGGTTAAAACGACCCAATAAAAGGTATGGTTACAAATCCTGCCAATTACCAAGCTAATTTACACGATCTCCTAAATTTCTCCACGTTTGATTAAGCGGTTAAAGCTACAGTGGTGCGGTTATTGATAACAATTAGAAGCTTTTAAGGGGTCCTGACCGCATGGCGAATTTTTTCATTTCTCGCCCCATTTTTGCCTGGGTGCTGGCAATATTGCTTTGCCTTACCGGCGCGCTGGCTATTTTTTCGCTCCCCGTCGAGCAATATCCTGACCTCGCGCCGCCAAACGTAAGAATCACCGCTAACTATCCCGGGGCTTCGGCGCAAACGCTGGAGAACACCGTTACCCAGGTTATCGAGCAAAGCATGACCGGGCTGGACAATATGATGTACATGTCCTCCCAGAGCAGCAGCGCCGGTCAGGCCACCATTACCCTGAGTTTTAAGGCCGGAACCGATCCTGACTCCGCGGTTCAGCAGGTACAAAACCAGCTGCAGTCGGCGGTGCGCAAGCTGCCGCAGGATGTGCAAACCCAGGGCGTGACGGTCAATAAAACCGGGGATACCAATATCCTGATGGTGGCCTTCGTCTCCACCGACGGCAGCATGGATAAGCAGGACATCGCCGACTACGTTGCCAGTAATGTGCAGGACCCAATGAGCCGCGTGAACGGCGTCGGCGGCGTGGATGCCTACGGCTCGCAATACTCCATGCGTATCTGGCTCGACCCAAACAAGCTCATCAACTACCAGATGACCACCGGGGATGTGCTCACCGCCATCAAATCCCAGAATGCGCAAATTGCAGTCGGCCAGCTTGGCGGCACGCCAGCGCTCGACAAGCAGGCGCTGAACGCCACCATCAACGCCCAGTCGCTGCTGCAAACTCCCCAGCAGTTTAAGGACATCACCCTGCGGGTGAATCAGGACGGTTCGCTGGTGACGCTGGGCGACGTCGCTCAGGTGGAGATGGGCGCGGAAAAATATGATTTCCTCAGCACCTATAACGGTCAGCCCGCCTCCGGGCTTGGCATCAAGCTGGCTTCCGGCGCTAACGAGATGGAAACCGACAAGCTGGCCCGCGCCAAAATAGAAGAGCTGTCGCAGTTTTTCCCGCACGGCCTCGAAGCGAAAATCGCCTATGAAACCTCGCCTTTCGTCAAGGCCTCTATAACCGACGTCGTCAAGACGCTGCTGGAAGCGATCCTGCTGGTCTTCCTGGTCATGTACCTGTTCTTGCAAAACTTCCGCGCCACGCTGATCCCGACGATTGCGGTGCCGGTGGTTCTGCTTGGCACCTTTGCCGTGCTTTACGTCTTCGGCTACAGCATTAACACCCTGACGATGTTCGCCACCGTTCTCGCCATCGGCCTGCTGGTGGATGACGCTATCGTGGTGGTGGAAAACGTCGAACGTATTATGAGCGAGGAAGGGCTCTCCCCAAGAGAGGCCACCCGCAAATCGATGGGGCAAATTCAGGGCGCGCTGGTGGGCATCGCGATGGTGCTCTCGGCGGTATTCGTGCCAATGGCGTTCTTTGGCGGCACCACCGGGGCTATTTATCGCCAGTTCTCCATCACTATCGTTGCCGCGATGGTGCTCTCGGTGCTGGTGGCGATGATCCTGACTCCGGCGCTGTGCGCCACCATTCTTAAGCCGCTGCACAAGGGCGAGCATCACGGCCAGAAAGGCTTCTTCGGCTGGTTTAACCGCACCTTTAACCGCGGCGCTGAACGCTATGAAAACGGCGTTGCCCGGATCCTCGCCCGCAGCGCACGCTGGATGCTGATTTACGCTCTGCTGCTCGGCGGCATGGTGTTCCTGTTTATGAAGCTGCCAACCTCGTTCCTGCCGCAGGAAGACCGCGGCGTGTTTACCACCTCCGTGCAGCTCCCAAGCGGTGCCACGCAGCAGCAAACCACCAAAGTGGTTCAGCAGGTTGAGCAGTATTACCTGAGCAAAGAGAAAGACAACGTAGTCTCGGTCTTTTCAACCATCGGCGCGGGGCCCGGCGGTAACGGGCAAAACGTGGCGCGTATGTTTATCCGCCTGAAAGACTGGGAAGAGCGCAGCGCGGACGGAAGCTCGTTTGCAATCATCGAGCGGGCAACCAAAGCGTTTAACAAGATTAAAGAGGCGCGGGTTATCGCCAGCAGTCCTCCGGCGATTAACGGCCTCGGCAACGCCGCGGGCTTCGATATGGAGCTACAGGATCATGCCGGTGCCGGGCACGATGCGCTGATGCAGGCTCGTGACCAGCTTCTGGAAATGGCCGGAAGCAACCCGCAGCTGACGCGTGTACGCCACAACGGCCTCGACGACAGCCCGCAGCTGCAAATCGATATCGACCAGCGCAAGGCGCAGGCGCTTGGCGTCTCCATCGACGATATCAATAACACGCTGCAAACCGCCTGGGGCTCAAGCTATGTGAACGACTTTATGGATCGCGGGCGCGTGAAGAAGGTCTATGTTCAGGCCGCGGCTAAATACCGCATGTTGCCGGACGATATCAACAGCTGGTACGTGCGTAATAAAACCGGCAGCATGGTGCCGTTCTCCGCGTTTGCGACTTCGCGCTGGGAAACCGGCTCGCCGCGCCTTGAGCGCTATAACGGCTACTCCGCGCTGGAAATTGTTGGCGAGGCTGCACCCGGCCTAAGTACCGGTACGGCGATGGATATCATGGAGCAGCTGGTCAGCAAGCTGCCGAACGGATTCGGCCTGGAGTGGACGGGCATGTCCTACCAGGAACGCCTTTCCGGGGCGCAGGCTCCGGCGCTCTACGCTATTTCTCTGCTGGTGGTGTTCCTGTGCCTGGCGGCGCTGTATGAAAGCTGGTCTGTACCGTTCTCGGTGATGCTGGTGGTGCCGCTCGGGGTGATTGGTGCCCTGCTCGCCACCTGGATGCGTGGCCTGGAAAACGACGTGTACTTCCAGGTCGGCCTGCTGACGGTTATCGGCCTTTCGGCGAAAAACGCCATTTTGATCGTCGAGTTCGCTAACGATCTTAATGCCAAAGGCCAGGATCTGGTTTCCGCCACGCTCGAGGCCAGCCGCCAGCGCCTGCGCCCTATTCTGATGACTTCTCTGGCGTTTATCTTCGGGGTTCTGCCGATGGCGACCAGCACCGGGGCAGGCTCGGGCAGCCAGCACGCGGTAGGCACCGGCGTAATGGGCGGGATGATTTCAGCCACCGTGCTGGCTATCTTCTTTGTGCCGCTGTTCTTCGTCCTGGTGCGCAGGCGGTTCCCGCTGAAAGAGCACCCTGAACACTAAGCAACAAAAAGGCGGCCTTCACAGGTCGCCTTTTTAGTGATGTTCGCAGAGTATTCAGAACCAGAATATCGCGCCGTTGCTTTTTATGCCGGAACGCTTATTTGCGCAACATATCTTCGATGAAGTCTTTCCACTGCCCTAACTCGTGCTCAATCATAACCGCCTCTCTTGATGTTGGCGCAATTATACGCGGATATATTCTCCCGTTGAACCTTTTTTGAGCGGACAACTGTTGAGCAAACTCACAAATATATTGTTAGCAGAATAACGATTTAGCGGGCAATCGCGGCTCGATAATTGCCCTCAGCTGCGGCAAAATGACCGGCCAGACCATCTAAACAAGAGTGACCGCCCATGATTACCCTGTACGGCATTAAAAACTGCGACACCATTAAAAAGGCCCGCCGCTTTCTGGAAGCCAACGGCGTGGATTATCAGTTCCACGATTACCGTGTTGACGGGCTGGACGCGCCGCTGCTGGAGAGTTTTATTGCCGAACTGGGATGGGAGCCGCTGCTGAATTCCCGCGGTACCACCTGGCGCAAGCTGGATGAAGCCCGCCGCGCCTCCATTAACGATGCTAAAAGCGCGGCGGCATTGATGCTGGAGATGCCGGCAATCATCAAACGCCCATTGCTCTGCGCGCCGGGTAAGCCTATGCTGCTGGGTTTCACCGAAACCAATTATCAGCAGTTTATCAACGAGGTATAGTCTTATGTCCTGCCCGGTTATTGAGCTGACGCAACAGCTTATTCGTCGTCCTTCCCTGAGCCCCGATGATGCCGGTTGCCAGGCGCTGCTGATTGAGCGTCTGCGTGCGATTGGTTTTACCGTCGAACATATGGATTTTGGCGATACCCAGAACTTCTGGGCCTGGCGTGGACAGGGTGAAACGCTGGCGTTCGCCGGGCACACCGACGTAGTGCCAACGGGCGATGCTGACCGCTGGATCAACCCGCCTTTCGAACCGACCATTCGTGACGGCATGCTGTTTGGCCGCGGCGCGGCGGATATGAAAGGTTCGCTGGCGGCAATGGTGGTCGCTGCGGAGCGTTTTGTCGCTCAGCATCCCAACCATAAAGGCCGCCTGGCGTTTCTGATAACTTCCGATGAAGAAGCCAGCGCGAAAAACGGCACCGTGAAAGTCGTCGAAGCGCTGATGGAGCGCCGCGAACGCCTGGATTATTGCCTGGTGGGCGAGCCTTCAAGCACCGAAGTCGTCGGCGACGTGGTGAAAAACGGCCGCCGTGGCTCTCTGACCTGCAACCTGACCATTCACGGCGTGCAGGGCCACGTTGCCTATCCACACCTTGCGGATAACCCGGTACACCGTGCCGCGCCAATGCTGAACGAGCTGGTGGGTATTGAGTGGGACCGGGGTAACGAATTCTTCCCGGCCACCAGCATGCAGGTAGCCAACGTACAGGCGGGGACCGGCAGCAACAACGTGATCCCCGGTGATATGTTCGTGCAGTTTAACTTCCGCTTCAGCACCGAGCTGACCGACGAAGATATTAAACAGCGCGTGATAGCCCTGCTGGAGAAGCACCAGCTGCGCTACACCGTTGAATGGTGGCTCTCCGGCCAGCCGTTCCTGACCGCGCGCGGTAAGCTGGTGGATGCGGTAGTGAACGCCATTGAGCACTATAATGAGATTAAACCGCAGCTGTTAACCACAGGCGGTACATCCGATGGGCGCTTTATTGCCCGTATGGGCGCTCAGGTTGTGGAACTGGGGCCGGTGAACGCCACCATTCATAAAATCAATGAATGCGTCAACGCCGCCGACCTGCAGATGCTGGCCCGGATGTATCAACGCATTATGGAACAGCTTGTCGCCTGACGGGCAGTCAACTGAACGAGGTATCAGCATGGAATGGCTATCGCATTACTGGTGGATTATCGTCCTGGTGTTATTGCTGGGGATGTTTATTAACGTGATTAAAGACCTGAGCCGCATCGACCCCAAGAAGTATATGGCCAACAAGCCGGAGCTTCCGCCGCATCGTGATTTTAACGATAAATGGGATAAAGACGACGACTGGCCAGAGAAGAAGAAGTAATGCTGTACTCCTCCCTTCCAGCCGGAGGGAGGAGTGAAGTCCTGCCTGGTTACAGCAGCTCAATCAAATCGTCATTCTTCGGCGCTCCGCCGCCTAAAGCCTCGTCAAAATAGTGCTTCGGCACGGTATAACGCAGATGATCCAGCGCCGCCTTCATGCTGCGGTCGTCGATGGTGTGCCCCAAATCATCAATTAAATCCAATGTCACGTCGCCGCCAAGCTCCAGCAATTTTTCGGCCGCATCCACCGCGTGCGTAGCGTGGATAACCTTGTCGTTATCGCCGTGGATCAGGTGGATGGTGGTGCTGGTTGATGCCTGCTGCGGTAGACCGGCATAACGGCCGCTAAAGGCAATCACGCGCCCCACAAGACCCGGCTCGGCTTTAAGACTTTCCAGCGCCATTATCGCCCCCTGAGAAAAACCAATCAGCGCCGTCGCCGCCGCGCTCACGCCGCTTTGTTGCTGCCAGTAGCGCACGGTTTCAATAAAGCCCGGCATCGCGGTATCAACCCGCAGCTGGCGGTTTTCTTCGGTTACGCCGACAACGGAGAACCATTCACGCCCGCCGCCGAAGCCGCTCTGCGCGGGGCCGCCAATGCTGACTATCAGGGCATCCGGAAACTCAGGAGCAAACCAGCTGCCAATCTCGCCCATCGCTTTTGCGGTGTCGCCGACGCCGTGGAACAGCAGCAGCAATTGGCTTGCGGGAGCCGACGGACTCTGGACAACAAAATGGTCGTGTTTCATGGTTTTCTCCTCGGTTAATAGCGCTAACTATACGCCGCTGCCCGGGGATGACCATGCCGTTTCATTGAACGACTTAGCGAAATTTTTGCAATTGCAAAACGCCCGTTCGCAGGGAATCGCTGCGGCTGCGATTGAGATTTTCCAGCGCCAGTGCGGCCTCCTGCCGCATCGCTGCCAACAGCCCTTTTTTCCCGGAAAGACCAAGTTGCTGGCTTAGTATCGCAGCGCTTTCGTACCGCTGGAGGCGGCCTCGCAGCGCGGGCAGCGGCAAATCACAGGCCAGCAGCAGGCGATTTAGCGACCCGATGCAGGCTTCCAGCGGACGATGGGCGAAGGCAAAACCGGACAAATCCAGCCAGTCCTCGTCCAGCAATTGTGCTGGCCGCGTGGAAGCCAGCGGCAGGTTTAATTCAATCCATTCCCTGAGCCACGGCCAGTCTCTTGCCAGCCTTTGTCGCTCTTCGCGAACGAGCGTCTGCCCTTGCACCGTTAGCGGCAGCAGCGCCATCGCGCTATAACAGCCGCTGCTGGCCTCTTTGTGGCTTCCGACACGCACCAGCTCAAACCCGCAGCGCTGCCAGAAACGCCACAGTTCATCGGTGTAGCCGAAGCTGACCGAAAGATAGTCATATTGCCCCCCGGCCAGCCCACGCGCACGTTCAACCATGCTGGCGCCAATATGTTCCCGCTGCCGCCTGGGGTGTACGGCGATCCTGCTGACGCGCAGCCCTTTCAGCGTAGCGGCCAGCGGGCTGCCGCCATGAGCGGCCAGTGATTGCGCAACAAGATTCCCGCGTGGACGGCGGAGCCCGGCCCACACGCAGCGGCTTAAGGTTTCGTCCAGCCCGCCCTCTTCCACCAGCCATAAAGCTCCGACACATTTATCGCCTGCGTTTGCAGCGATAAAATGCTGGCCCGGCGCATCCAGCATGCGCCGCAAGTCGAGGGGCGATGTGCGATAATGCGCGCCCGACAGCAGGCGGTACATCTGCTTTAGCTGACCGGCATCGCGCCGCCAGTCTGCCTGCCCGACGGCCGCAAGTACCGGTTCACCCTGTACAGGCCGCTCCATTTCCGGCTCGTCAAACAGCATGATCTCGTCGATCGCCTGTTCCAGCGGATCGTTCTGTGCCCAGCGGATCGGCGCGCTAAGCGTGAACCGCCGCAAAGACGGAAGAGAGGCACAGAATTTCAGCAAAAATCCCCGCCCCGTGCCTTCATAACCCTGAACCGTGGTGGTAAGCAACACGCGGGGGAAACAAGCAATTACCTGTCGCAGCAGCGGAGCCGGAATAGCGGCAGCTTCATCAACAATCAACCAGCTAAATCCCGCAGGCATGTTTTCTGCCGCCAGCGCATCCGGGGGCATAAACTGAAAACGCTCACCCGCATAGCTTGCCAGAACGTCGGTTGCGGCTTTAGTCGGGGCGGTAACCAGGCTCATTCCAGGACTGGTGTTGACCAGCATTCCCGCCAGGGCCGACTTACCTCTGCCCCTGGCGGCGGTAACCACGGCAACGCCGGAGTCCATTTTTGAAAGCCCGGCCAGAATTTCCGCCTGCTCTTTCTCCGGCGCGCCGCTGGCGGGGAGCCAGTCTGGCCGGGGAGCAAAATCAGGCAGGATTAACCCAGGCTGCTGGCACCACAGCACCGATCCGGCATCGTGGCTCAGGCAGGTTTGCAGATGGGAGATAAAATTCGGCGTGGCAATGGGCTGCGGAGCGTCGCTCCAGCGGGCGGAGTCTTCATCCGGTTGTTCGGGCCAGCTTTCCCAATCAGGCACCAGCAGAAGCAGCCAACTTCCCGCCCTGAGCGTCCCGGAAAGGGCAGCCAGCGCCGCGGCGTCCAGCCCGTTTCGTGCGTCGAAAACCGCGTGCTGAAATTCTCGCCCCAGCAAAGTTCGCAGCGCCGCCGGGGCGCAGCTAAGCGGCAGTTCAGGCGAGCCGCCGACCCAAAGCCAGTCCCCCGGCAAATGGGCCGCCAGGGCTTGCACCTGCTGGCTGCTCCAGCCGCTCTCTCCGGCCAGCACCATCAGGCGTCGAATACCCTGGCACCGCATACTCTCCGTGACCTGGCGGAGCCGCGCTATCATCCCTGCCTTCATAGGTTAACGAAGCGAGTTGCCGAAGGTGTTGCACTGCGCCGGGTCGCCGCTGTCAAAGCCGCGCTTAAGCCAGGTGTAACGCTGCTCGGAAGTACCGTGGGTAAAGCTGTCCGGCACCACGCGACCCTGCCCTTTTTGCTGAAGCCTGTCGTCGCCGATGGCCTCGGCGGCGTTAAGCGCCTCCTGCAAATCTCCCGCATCCAGCACCTGCTGCTTCTCCATGTTGTGGCCCCAGACGCCTGCAAAACAGTCCGCCTGTAGCTCCATTTTCACCGACAGACGGTTGGCTTCTGCCGGTGAAGCATTTTGCTGTAGCTGGCGAACTTTAGGCTCAATGCCCAGCAGTTTCTGCACATGGTGGCCAACTTCATGAGCAATGACGTAGCCCTGGGCAAAATCACCGCCCGCGCCAAGCTTGCTTTGCATGTCATCGTAGAAGGAGAGATCGATATATACCGTGCTGTCAGCCGGGCAGTAGAATGGCCCCATAACAGACTGGCCGGTGCCGCACCCGGTGCGGGTCGCGCCGCGATACATCACCAGTTTTGGCTGCTGATAGGTGCGGCCCATTTTCTGGAAGATTTCACCCCAGGTATCTTCGGTGGTCGCCAGAATAACCGAGGTAAATTTTGCCGCCTCGTCATCTTTCGGGCTAATGGAACGCTGCTGAGAGGATTGCTGGGGCACCGGCTGGCCGCCGGACAGGAAGGAAGTCAAATCGACGCCGTAGTAGCTGGCAACAATCACCACTACCAGCAGCACCAGCCCGCCCTTACCGCGTGGAATACGGAACCCGCCGCCGCCCATGCTCATGCCGGGGCCGGAGGAATCACTGCGCCTGTCCTCTACATTGTCGCTTTCGCGACGTCCTTGCCAACGCATACTTTCTACCTCATTCACAACTTGTAATGGTTAGATCGTAGGTGGTTAACGGCAGGATTACCATAAGAACAGACGGCGAAAAAACAGGGTGCGCAAAAACGCACCCCATTGCGCAACGTAAACGATTGCGTGGTTAGTCTAGTTTAACGCCAAGACGGTGAGCAACTTCCTCATACGCTTCAATCAGGCCACCCAGGCTCTGGCGGAAACGATCTTTATCCATCTTATCAAGCGTCTGTTTGTCCCACAGGCGGCTGCCGTCCGGGGAGAATTCGTCACCCAGCACCACTTCGCCTTTGAACAGGCCGAACTCCAGCTTGAAGTCGACGAGGATAAGCCCGGCGTCGTCAAACAGCTTGCTCAGCACGTCGTTTGCCTTGTAGCTCAGCTCACGCATGCGGGCCAGATTCTCTTTGCTCACCCAGCCAAAGGTTTCGCAGTAAGATTCGTTGACCATAGGGTCATGCATGGCGTCGTTTTTCAGGAACAGGTCAAACAGCGGCGGGTTCAGCTTAATGCCTTCTTCAATGCCGAGGCGTTTTACCAGAGATCCTGCGGCACGGTTACGAATGACGCATTCAACCGGCACCATATCGAGCTTTTTAACCAGCACTTCGTTGTCGGACAGAAGCGCTTCCATCTGGGTCGGGATACCCGCTTCTTCCAGTTTGGCCATAATGAAATGGTTAAACTTGTTGTTTACCATCCCTTTACGGTCGAACTGCTCAATGCGCGCACCGTCACCTGCTGACGTATCATTGCGGAACTCGAGTACCAACAGGTCCGGGTTCTCCGTACTGTAGACGGTCTTCGCTTTGCCACGATACAACTCAGCTTGCTTTTGCATCTTTCTTACTCCAGGTATAGCGATCGCTTGCGCAATCGGAGGGGTTTACCCGTCATACTTCAAGCTGCATGTGCGTTGGTTGCGCCTGCTCACTCCGGCCACATAGTTCGCTATGCTCCCGGAGATTTCCAGTCTTACCGCCTTCCTGCAGCTCGAATTATTCAGGGTATCTAGATAGGCTTAAATAACAAGGGCCGGAATTATCCGGCCCCTGAGTATTACTTGCTGAATGCTGCCTGGAAGACGGCTACCAGAGCATCATTCTGAGACTGCGTTAGCGTGTGCCCTTTCGGGTCGATGAACTGCAGGCTACTGCGGTTATCGAGGTCGCCGACCTGCAGCTTATAGTCGCCGCTCACGAGGCCCGGGTCTTTTGCACCCAGCTCGCTCCACGCACTGTCGGAAAGCGGTTTGTAGGTCACCGCGATATTGCCCTGAGAACGGGTAGTATCGGTGGCTTTCATGCCCACTTTTTCCAACGCGGCCGGCAGACGGTTCCACACGACGTTAAACGGCGCACGGACCACCAGCATTGGCAGGCCGGTATCATCCGCGGCGCTCTGCACGTCGAGCTGTGCGGAGCTGCGATTGTCCTGCGTGTTCTGGCGAGCCGTTTCCGACTTGTCGAGGCCCGCGCTGATGACGTTCAGCATCTGCGCGCTGTAGCGCTGCATGGATGCGGCATCGGCAATTGGCTTATCGCCCTGCTCCAGATTCAGCAGCTTAACCACAACCGCCTGCTGGTAGTTCTGAGGCTGCACGGTAATCTGGTAGCGGCCACGATACTGCACGTCTTCGTCAGCACGGTTCCACTGTACCCAGTCGGTAGTCAGGGTCTGCCCAGCGTCGTCGCGCTTCGCAATCGTGTAGTTCTGGGACTGAATAATGCTGACAACCTGGTTCCACAGGCCGCTGGCTTTATTCCCTTCAACCAGCAGAGACGCGGTATCGCCGGTAAACTGAGTACGCGCCCCGTTGACCAAAGCCAGAGCCTGAGCCGGTGGGCGAATATCCAGCTGCTTACCTACAGCACCGCTGCCGTTAGTGACCGGAATGTTGTAGTCGCCATTCTGTATCGGCAGGATCATCCCGGCCGGAGAGTGGATTTCCGCAAGTGGGGTTGCATCCAGGTAGGACTCATCGCCGCTAACCTGACGCTTGTAACGCTGATCGGAACTGCACGCCGCTAACAACATGGCGAGCGAAACAACAGCAACTTTTGCCACCGTCGACTTCTGTACTGAGTAAGCCATCAAATCTCCCTAAGCTTTACAGCAAACCGGCATGCTTAAGCGCACTGATAATCACCGGGCGACTTTCGTCGGTCAGCGGCGTCATCGGCAGACGTAAGGTATCGGTTGCCACAAGACCCAACTCCCTGGCGGCCCATTTCACCGGGATAGGGTTGGGTTCTACAAATAATTTATGGTGCAGCGGCATCAGACGCTGGTTAATTTCGCGAGCCTGTGCAAATTGCCCTGAGGTGGCCAGTTTACACATTTCCGCCATCTCACGCGCGGCTACGTTTGCGGTAACCGAAATTACCCCGTGGCCGCCGAGCTGAATGAAGTCCAGCGCGCTGGCGTCATCGCCGCTCACCAGGATGAAGTCATCTTCAACCAGCTCTTTGATCTGGTTTACGCGACTTAAGTTCCCGGTGGCTTCTTTGATACCGATAATATTTTTAATTTTCGCCAGGCGGCCAACGGTTTCCGGCAGCATGTCGCAGCCGGTGCGCGACGGCACGTTGTACAGCATCTGCGGCAGATCGGTGCTTTCAGCAATCGCTTTGAAGTGCTGGTACAGGCCTTCCTGGGTAGGACGATTGTAATAAGGGGTGACCGTCAGGCAGCCAACAATTCCACTGTTGTGGAGGTGTTTGGTCAGGGAAATAGCTTCAGAGGTGGCGTTCGCACCGGTGCCGGCAATAATCGGGATACGCCCGTCAGCCAGTTCCACCGTGAGCTTCACTACGTCGACGTGCTCGTCGTGGCTTAAGGTAGCCGATTCACCGGTAGTCCCTACCGATACAATCGCCGACGTTCCGCTGGCGACATGGTAATCAATCAGTTTTTTCAGGCTGGACCGGCAGACACTACCTTTCTCATCCATCGGCGTAATTAGCGCGACAACACTTCCCGTAAACATTAGCCACCCTCTTTGCAAACATGTTCTCCAATGTTACGTTTGGTGCCATAGCAAAAGCAAGCCGCCAGAAGGCGCTAAGCGGTTGGCAGCATACTTTTTTTATGCTTTCCTAATGTCAATCTCACCGATTCACAGGAAGAACGCGCTTGGCACCCTCATCACGTCATTATTTGGTTATCACAGCCCTGGGGGCGGACCGCCCTGGTATCGTCAATACCATTACCCGCCACGTCAGCAGCTGCGGCTGTAATATCGAAGACAGCCGCCTCGCGATGCTGGGTGAAGAGTTCACCTTCATTATGCTGCTCTCCGGCAGCTGGAACGCGATAACCCTGATTGAGTCCACCCTGCCGCTTAAGGGCGCGGAGCTTGATCTGTTAATTGTGATGAAGCGCACAACGGCTCAGGAAAGACCGGCGATGCCCGCCACCGTCTGGGTGCAGGTTGAAGTCGCCGACTCTCCACATCTGATTGAGCGTTTTACCCACCTGTTCGATACCCATCAGATGAACATTGCAGAGCTGGTTTCCCGCACCAAACCCGCCGAAAATGACGTTGGCCCGCGGCTGTATATTCAAATAACCGCCCACAGCCCAGGCTCCCAGGATGCAACAATTATTGAGCAAGCTTTTAAAGCCCTATGTACAGAATTGAAAGCAGAAGGCACTATTAGCGTGGTTAACCCACAGCAAGACGATTAAAGACGGAGAGTAGCGATGAGCCCACTGAAAGCCGGTGATATTGCACCGAAATTTAGCTTGCCCGATCAGGACGGCGAACAAGTAAATTTAACCGACTTCCAGGGACAGCGAGTTCTGGTTTATTTCTATCCTAAAGCGATGACACCAGGCTGCACCGTGCAGGCATGTGGTTTGCGCGACAACATGGATGAGTTGAAAAAGCGCGGCGTGGAAGTGCTGGGAATCAGCACCGACAAGCCGGAAAAACTTTCCCGTTTTGCCGAGAAAGAGCTGCTTAACTTTACCCTGCTTTCTGATGAAGACCACCAGGTCTGCGACCAGTTTGGCGTGTGGGGAGAGAAATCCTTTATGGGCAAAACCTATGACGGCATTCACCGCATCAGCTTCCTGCTGGACGGCGAAGGCAAGGTTGAGAAGGTGTTTGACGATTTCAAAACCAGCAACCACCACGACATCGTGCTGGGCTGGGTGAACGAAAACGCCTGACCCGAGAATAAATAAAAAAGCCGACTTAACCGTCGGCTTTTTTGTGGCTGTTATTTATCTCCGACGCCGTCGTCGATAAGCGTCGCATCCGGCCAGGCATGTACCACAGCCTTAATCAGCGTAGCCAGCGGGATGGCGAAAAACACGCCCCAGAACCCCCACAGCCCGCCGAAGATAACCACCGAGAGAATAATCACCAGCGGGTGAAGGTTCACCGCCTCGGAGAACAGCACCGGCACCAGCAGGTTACCGTCCAGCGCCTGAATAATCAGGTACACGCCGAACAGCGTCCAAAATTCCGTACCGAGGCCAAACTGGAACAGCGCCACACAAACCACCGGGATAGTGACCACAAATGCGCCGATATACGGAATAAGTACCGAAAGGCCGACAAGCACCGCCAGCAGCAGCGAATAGTTAAGCCCGAAGACGATAAATCCGATATAGGTCGCCACGCCAACCACGATCATTTCCAGCACTTTGCCGCGAATGTAGTTGGTGATTTGCTGGTTCATTTCCAGCCAGACCTGCCCGGCGAGGCCACGATTACGCGGCAAAATGCGGCGCACGGCGTTCAGCATTTGCTCTTTGTCCTTCACCAGGAAGAACACCATCAGCGGCACCAGGATCAAATAAATGGCGAGGGTCAGCAGCCCAACCAGCGACGCCAGCGAGAATTTCACCACCTGGTCGCCCATGCCGGACAGACGCCCACGCATGTTCTCCGCCATAGCATCAATAATGCCCGCATCCACCAGCGCCGGGTAACGCTTAGGAAGCGTGGCGGCAAAGTCGGACAGCTTATTGAGCATGCCCGGCATGTCGCGAATCAGGTAGATGCCCTGCTGCCAGGCTACGGGAGCGACCACCAGCACCATCAGCAGCAGAATGCCGACAAATAGCACCAGCACGATAGTTGTTGCCCAGGTGCGAGAGCAGCCCACCCGCTCAAGGCGAACGGTCGGCCACTCCAGCAGGTAGGCCAGCACGAGGGCAACCAGCAGAGGCGCCAGCAGGCCGTGAAGGAAGAACAGGATGCAAAAACCCGCCACCAGAATAACCAGCAGGGCAATAGCCTCCGGATCGCTGAAACGACGGCGATACCACTGCAACAACATGTCGAGCATACATCCCTTCCGTGAAACTTTTGTACGAGGCCGAATTGTATCTAAATGTCACCGCAAAGACTTCGCTTTTTACGGCGCATTACAAACTGCTTATCCACTAAATAAAATGTTCGCAGCTTCAACGCCCTACAGTACACTTCTTTATGCGAACAAACTGGTATTCATCGTGTCAAAATCTGGACGACGACTAAACGGGACAGTAGTTATGGTTAGGCAGTTGAAAAAGCCCCTGATTGCAACACTTATGGCGGCGCTGCTGGCAGGCGGCTCGCTTCCGGCACGGGCGGATGTTACCGATCAACTGCCCGATATGGGGACGTCGGCAGGCAGCACGCTGTCCATCGGCCAGGAGATGCAGATGGGCGATTTCTACGTCCGTCAGCTGCGCGGCAGCGCACCGTTAATTAACGATCCCTTGCTGACCCAATATATTAATTCCCTCGGCATGCGGCTGGTTAGCCATGCCGACTCGGTAAAAACCCCGTTCCACTTCTTTTTAATCAATAACGACGAGATTAACGCCTTCGCCTTCTTCGGCGGAAACGTGGTATTGCACTCGGCGCTGTTCCGCTATGCCGATACCGAAAGCCAGCTGGCTTCGGTTATGGCGCACGAAATTTCCCACGTTACCCAGCGCCACCTCGCGCGCGCGATGGAAGACCAGAAGAAAAACGCTCCGCTGACCTGGGTTGGCGCTCTGGGCTCTATTCTGCTGGCGATGGCCAGCCCGCAGGCCGGGATGGCGGCGCTTTCCGGCACGCTGGCGGGCTCGCAGCAGGGGATGATCAGTTTCACCCAGCAAAATGAGCAGGAAGCAGACCGCATCGGGATCCAGGTGCTTCAACGTTCTGGTTTTGATCCACAGGCGATGCCCGGCTTCCTGGAAAAATTACTCGACCAGGCTCGTTATTCTTCTCGCCCGCCGGAAATTCTGCTGACCCACCCGCTGCCGGAAAGCCGCCTTGCGGACGCCCGCAACCGCGCCAACCAAATGCGCCCGGTTGTTGTGCAGTCCTCAGAAAATTTCTACATGGCAAAAGCCCGCGCGCTGGGGATGTATAACTCCGGGCGCAACCAGCTCTCCACCGATATGCTGGATACCTGGTCAAAAGGCAACGTGCGTGAGCAAAGCGCAGCCCAGTACGGTCGAGCGCTGCTGGCCCTACAGGCCAGTAAGTACGATGAGGCGAGGAAGGCTCTACAGCCGCTGCTTAGCGCCCAGCCGACTAATCCGTGGTATCTCGATCTCGCTACCGATATCGACCTCGGCCAGCACAAGGCCAACGACGCCATTAACCGCCTGAAAAACGCGCCGGATCTGAAAAATAACCCGGTGCTACAGCTCAACCTATCCAACGCTTACCTTGAAGGCGGCCAGCCTGCCGCCGCGGTAACCCTGCTCAACCGCTATACCTTCGCCCATGCCGACGATACCAACGGCTGGGATTTGCTGGCTCAGGCTCAGGGAGCGCTGGGTAATCGCGACCAGGAGCTGGCCGCCAGGGCGGAAGTTATGGCATTAAACGGGCGGCTCGATCAGGCTATTTCCCTGCTCAGCAGCGCCAGTTCGCAGGTCAAGCTGGGCAGCCTGCAACAGGCGCGTTATGACGCCCGCATCGATCAGCTGCGCCAGCTACAGCAGCGTTTTAAACCTTATATGAAGATGTAAACAGGAGTCTCTATGTCCACGAAGGTCGAAATCTACCACAACCCGCGCTGTTCCAAGAGCCGCGAAACGCTGAGCCTGCTAAAGGAAAATGGCGTTGAGCCGGAAGTGGTGCTTTACCTGGAAACCCCGCCGGATGCAGCAACCGTCAAGTCGCTGCTGGCAAAATTAGGCTTCACCAGCGCGCGTGAACTAATGCGCCGCAAAGAAGACCTCTACAAAGAACTGAAGCTTGATGACCAGAGCCTCGGGGAAGACGCGCTAATAAACGCCATGATTGAGCACCCGAAGCTTATCGAACGCCCTATCGTGCTGGCCAACGGAAAAGCTCGCATTGGCCGCCCGCCCGAGCAGGTTCTGGAAATCCTCTGACCTGCCCGCCCGTTCCCCTCCCGGGGAGCGGGATTATTCGCTTATCGGCACAATCTTCAATTCAGCCAGCCCCACCCCGAGCTTGCGCGGCTCATGCCCAAGAATATTTCCCTCGTTCGACAACTGCGGCTTCGGCGGCTCAATCGTCAGCACGTTACTGCCTTCGGGGTTTTCAAAACGCAGCGTGACGGTAGAAAGCTGATCCCCAAATGTGATCGTCTGTTCCTGCTCTCCGACTTTGATCGATACCGGCTCACCCACGTTCGGGCCAAAAGCTTTGGCGATCAGCACCAGATCAAACTTCTCTGGCAGCGGTTCAAGGTAGTCAATCTTCACCTGCGGTGCGGTATTAGCGTTCGACCAGCGCCCCCAGGCCTCCGGGCGGGAAACTCCGCTGAACTGCTTCACGCTTTGCGGCGCTCCGGCCACGTTGAAAATAAAGCTATCGGCCTGGTAACGGATGTCTTTTTCATCGGCTTTCAGCTGTGAGACGTTGCGTTTAAACCGCGCGTTATCGAGCTTTTGTTCGGCAAACTGCACGTTATATTCATCAAGCGGATTGCCCGCCAGCCGCACCGTCGGCTCGCCGCCGAGCTGCCCCTGCGCCACGCAAAGCTCATTTGAAAGCGCAAGCTCCGGCGCCCACAGGCGAGCCATTTTGTAGCAGCGGTCGGCCCAGATAAACCGGTCATCGCTTTTAAAATCAGCCAGCTGGTAGCGCAGAGGCGCAGAATATTCACTCTCCGGCAGCGGCTCGATTTTGCCCTTACCAATTTTCAGCAGCAGCGGCAGCTTAAAGTGCGCCCCGGAATAGCTGAAGATATTTTTCTGCTGATCAATACTGTAGCGGCTGATGGTTTTGGGGAAATTCCACAGGTCGATAACGTCCGGCTTCCACTCAACAACCTTCTCTTTGAGGTTGGTGAAAACCATCGACAGTGACTCACCAGACAGGCTGCTGCGGCCCAGCCCGATATAGTTTCCACCGCCGAGGATATCCAGCACGGTTGCGCCGTTATCCATGGTGTTGCGTTTCACCGCCTTAAGCCCGGCCTGCGGTTTATCGCCGCGGATCACAAAGAACAGATTCTGCCTGTCCTGCTTTGTCAGATATTTATAAGCGGTGTTGTTCATCGCAAGGTGGTCAGAAGAAACCACAATCACCGTATTGCGGAAATAAGGCGAGGCTTTGATTTTTTCAATCAGCGCGGCAATGTGCTGCTGGCTACACGCCACCGCGCCAAATGAGCGATTGTCTTTGCCTTCGTAGCTATAGCCGCGCCGGGTACAGGTTTTCGATATAAATCCGTCCGGGTGATGGGTGTCTACCGTCAGGGTAAACAGGGAGAAACGCTTGCCGGCCTTCGATAGCTCGATGAACTTTTCATAAGCCTCTTCCAGCACGGTATCATCGTAAAAGCCCCAGTTATTACGATAGTTCGGGTCGGCCACCATTCCCTTCAGTTCCTGAGCGCCATACATATGTTCAAAGCCGTGAGATTGCAGGAAGATGTCTTTACCGGCAAAGCGCAGGTCAGCCCCCTGAATAAAGTAGTTTTGGTAGCCGGAGGCTTTCAGGATATCGCCAAGACAGATGTTCTTCGGGAAGAAGCTCGACATTGAAGCCGACGAGTTACCTTCAAACGGGGCAAACAGCGGGATCCCGCACTGCGAAGCGACAATCCCGGCGATGGTGTAATCCATGCCCGGTATCTGGCCGGTATGGCTGAAATCCAGTGAATCGCTTTTCAGAGCATTTAGCTCCGGCGCAAGCCCCGGAAACTGCTGCTCGTCAAAATAAGTACGCTCAAGGCTTTCGCCGTAGATATAAACCAGGTTCAGCTTCGGATTTTTGATGTTGCCTTCCGGCACTTTGTACCACGCGGAAAAATCGGAATCCCCGCTGCGGGTCTGGGATTTAATCAGCGAAACTACCTGCTGGTAAGCCGGTGTGGTTTTAATCGAGAGCAAAGCCAGTACGAGCGCCAGCACGCTATAGCCGAGATGATGAGGCCGATTTTTACGCCGCAGAACCCACGTCAGGCCACCAAACATCGCCACCAGCGCGGCGGCAATGCCAAGCCCGGGCAGAACATATTTGCCAACGCCTGCCCCGGTCATGCTGCTGGTCAGGGTATAGAGCACCGCATCGTTAATGCCTTCGCCGGTAAAATAGTTACTCGCCAGCAGCGTAACGTTAAGCACGATAAACAGACCGAGCATCACCAGAATGGCCGTCAGCCACCAGATGTTTCGCCCGGCCTTCGCCGCGTACACGGCAATCGCCGCTATAAATAGCCCAACAGAAAGCAATTCCGACAACGCCAGTACCTCAAAAACCCCGCCGTGCGGCGCGGTTTCATGACTCAGGAAGATAAGAACCCGCCAATTTAGCGTCGTTGCAACGCCGCTGCAATTCCCCCGTAATCAAATTGTGCATCGCTTTGGGTTTCTCGCCACTTATGTGCATTTTAAGACAAAAACCCTTTAATAGTTTCCAGCTATTACAATCATCGCCACTACAACGGAGCGGGGAATTGACCTGTTTAGCCGTTAGATGCTGTAATTTCACCGCTGTTATAATTTTTTAAAGTGGAATTGTAACGCGCAACGCCGGCCCCCTTCCCGCAACGAAGGGGGCCAATAAAAAACCATCTCGCCCTATCAATTACAACATCCAGAAGTTATTGCTCAATAATCACCAAAAATAACAATTCATTGAAATCATTTTCTTCTTCAATTCTTCGCTAGTCGTCATTAAGCGTTTCCTGCAAGAAAGACTCGTCCCATACAAATAATCTGCTGACCTCTGAAATAAAAAAATAAATTTATCTTCAGGGCAACTCATTCATTATTTTCGGGAATATAGTCATGCCAAATATATCAATCCCTTATCAACAGCATCGCCGGGCTACGGGAAGCCACACCATGCAACAAGATAAATACCAGCTTACTCAACAGTCTCAGGATGAAAGAATCAAAAAACTGGCGTGCCGGCCAGGTTTACATTCGGGTAATCACAACAGACAAAATACTGCTCATGCGATGGTTAATCTTCTTGCGGTACTGAGTACGGTGCGAAATCATCATATCGGGCCAGCCGTAACACCTGCGAGGGCTGAAGATATTTCGAGAGAAAACCGTACACGCCAAGCCAATTCTCCCCAAACCCGACCAGAAGTGAACAAGGTGTTTTTGGTGCCAGAAAATAAGGTTAACCTGCCAGCATCCATAAACTACTCCCCCCCACAAAAACCACTCCCGGACATCCCTTCCCGGCCTCCGGAAATATGGAATAAAATGACCTATGGAATACAACAGATAACCAATTATATTACCCCCTACGATATTTTAAAATTCCCGATGGCTAACGCAGACTCTGTTACCCCATCAGTTGCCCAGCAAAATCTAACTGACCTATTTGACAATATAACCGAAAGCATTATCGACATTCATGACGATTTCATCAGCAGTGGAGACAAAAAAATATCTCAATACTATGAAGACACATCATCGACAAAAAGCAGAATCAAAAATCTTGTTTCAAAACACATAAAAAAAACAATTCCTAAATTTAAAAATATAAATATAGATCCAACGACAACTTACCTACTGTGCCTCAACGGAGACTATATACTGGTAGAGGATAAATTATTTCCGCGAAGGCCTTTCCTGGATAAGATAGCGGATCAACATATCGTTAAATTATCTCCAGCCAAAATAAACACAAGCCTTACCAACTGGCTGCTCAACTCAAAAGACAACCCATTTGACTGGGAAGAATCTCGTATAGATAGAGATTGTGGAATTTATAATATTAGTAAAATAAACCAGAAGTATTTCATTAAGAAAGACGAGTTAAATATCCTGGCATCCGATGTCGTCACTATTTTCTCTGACTTTGATATCTCATCTTTTGCCCAGAATCAGCTGCTCCCTTCATTAGAAAACAAAGAAGCATTTATCAAAAGACGTTTCATTGACTTTGTTATTGGTCTGGAAAATAGCATGATCGATAACAATTTTGTTAAAGATGCATTACAGGGAATAGGCAAGCTACCGGGAAAAGATGTTACCCTATCACCATTCGCCATCAACAGTTATGAAGCTTCAAATGCTTTTATATTCAAGAATCATAAAAATGGTCGTATAACACTTTACTTCCCTAACAATATCGTTAAATTTATCGGTCTACCGAACGACTCAGCAATGGAGCGCTGGGTAATGCATTTTTGTAAAACAAGAAACGGAAGGGAGCAATTAGCATCACACTTCAGCTTACTCATCCGCCAGGATGGTAAATTTTATTATGGCATTGACAGCTGGCTGATATATTTTGGACAAAACAATGACTACGGCAATGCAATTGCAAGAGGAGCACCAATCAATAAAAATAGATTCTTCTATGAATATCATGACAGAATATTAAAGAAAATAAATTCAGACCTTCATATAATAGATTTAGCACCAGGCGTGTATAAGACAGGATTATGGGAAAATTTACTCTATGATTTAAATTTGATCCCCAACCCTATCACACCATTTATTTCATTTGCTTTTAACCTTGTACGCGCTCTGAATGCCGACAGTTACCAGGAAAAAATATCCGAATACAAAAAACTGCGTGATAATGCTATTAACATATTATGCATGAGTTTGCTCAGTGAAATGCTGGAGGCAGAAGAACTCCTGGGCTACGCATTCATTAACAGGGTACGAGTTTTACTGACTGATGACAATGAACTCTTAACAATGGTAAATCTTAAAGAATCAGAAAAAATTCTACTCAAGGAAACGAACGCTCTCTCTTCTCCTCTTTCCGATCCATTGACCAGTAAAAATATTAACTTCTATAGTTTTCATAAAACCAGAATACCTAAATTTAATGAGAATTATTTTATTGAGGATGAAGCATATCAATATCTGATGAAAAATGGAAAACCCAGCCAATCCCACCCCAAAATTAATGTAGGGCAAGGAGTTTTCATTGATAATAACTTTAATATGATATTCTCTATAGGTGATAATAATTTCAACATCCTACACATTGATAGTGAGGGAACGGTTGAAATAGAGAATCTTAAAAAGAGTGAAAAGTCCGTAACAAAACTCTACCCTCACAATGACAAATATCTGCTAATTAGAGAAAAGAATAACGATGAATTCCTCACCACTATTCCGCTAACTGTATGTGCCGAGAAAAAATCACCAACACAAAAATCAAGATGTAGTCAATTAAAAATGACGTCATCTCTTGACCAACTATTAAAAAAAGAAATCAAAAACAGAAATACCAGCAGCAAAACTATATTAACTAAAGACATGCATCCTCTTCCTGATGAGAAGTACCCAAACATCTATCGCAACCAGAAAAATGGAAAATATTACTTCCTTCATGAAGGGCATTTCTTTAATGCTGAATGGATAGCTGCCGCAAATAAAAAAAACCCAACAAATAAAGAAGCCCTTAAGCTTTATAAAAGTCCATTACTGTCTGGAAAAAAAGATAAACTAGCCATCGTGACATTGATAGAGAAAAAAAATGACAAAGATACCGAGGTCATTCTTAGCCTTCCTGAGGAGTATCTGGCAAGCACCGTAAATGTTCCTCGGGCATCGATAGATAACTACTTCGAAAATGAAGATCTTGTTTCACTCGGCCATGCAAATAAAATTCATACTGCTGTCGCAGCTATTTTAAAATCTGGCGTATATAACATCCCCGATATAGAGCTCCGTATTACACCCAAGATAACTCTTTCACCGGATATTATCAGAGCAGAGCTATATCCCAAAAGATATTCACAAGCAACGGAGAACATTATCCAATCAATTTCTCTCTCAGAAATAAATGAGGGTTCTTTCTCATATCTTTACGCTGCAAAATGGAAAGTATCAAGCATCATTAATCATATTAAAAACAACGTGTTTGAACTCGTTATGAACAGGCTTGAGGTATCTGACAAAAAAGTAACCGATTATATCTCCAGCACATTCAAAACAGACAGCACATTGTTTATTCATAGCTTCTCCGCAGCCCTCGCTCAGCGCATTGAATTTATCAGAGAGAATTTAAAATCAGACAAAATAATATTATCTTACATCAATAAAACCCCATCAAAAACCTTTAAACAACTCTTGCCCAAAGAGGATCCATATGGGCCGCCGATCTTAAATTATGCAGATTGTTTAACCGGTACGATTGCATTCACGCCTACCGATGGCAGCAGAAACTTTGTCATAAACTCCGACAAACTGTATTACATGAACGGGGACCATGAAACTTATCATTATGTTGAGGAGGGCAAACACGCTCCTGATTTGGTTAACATCCTTGTGCATGAAGCTTCGCACTTTGGCGGCATGGCACTGGATATAACCTACAACCCGTTGCATCAAGGACAGTATTTAGAAGCATCGAAATCAATCAGCCACATGATAGATAAAATAAAAAATGGAGAGATAAAGAGAGACGAAAGGCTTAATTTTGAGAAATTAAATCTTAACTACTTTAAAAGTATCGCAGTTTATAAGCCTTTAATGCAGGAACTGGCCGACAACCAGGCTCTGGATTATCTTCTCAGAAACGACCCGGGTTATTTAGCTACAGTTATGCTCAATAACGCCGATAGCATTGCTCTTTTAGTACGTGACATTTACGCTCTGTTCACCAAAAAAACCTCCGCCGCGGGCTAATACCGCAGACTTGATATCACACTCTCCTGTATCAGCCGGTAAAGGAGAGTGGTTCGGGAATTCCTCGTCAATTCACCTGCACAATATCATCTTGTTAGGTAATGCCTCTTGATTCGATAAAACCTACCCATTAGAGCCTGAACCAAAACTTCGTTACCTTAGCCCCATCGCAAAACGGAGGAAGTTCAGATGTCTTTAATCAATACTAAAATTAAACCTTTCAAAAACCAGGCTTTTAAAAACGGCGAATTCGTAGAAGTCACGGAAAAAGACACCGAAGGACGCTGGAGCGTATTCTTCTTCTACCCGGCTGATTTTACCTTTGTATGCCCTACCGAACTGGGCGACGTGGCTGACCATTACGAAGAACTGCAGAAACTGGGCGTGGACGTTTATTCCGTCTCTACCGACACCCATTTCACCCACAAAGCGTGGCACGGCAGCTCTGAAACCATCGCTAAAATCAAATACGCGATGATCGGCGACCCAACCGGCGCGCTGACCCGTAACTTCGAAAACATGCGTGAAGACGAAGGTCTGGCAGACCGCGCAACCTTCGTTGTTGACCCACAGGGCATCATCCAGGCTATCGAAGTGACCGCAGAAGGCATCGGCCGTGACGCTTCTGACCTGCTGCGTAAAGTGAAAGCCGCTCAGTATGTTGCTTCTCACCCAGGTGAAGTTTGCCCGGCTAAATGGAAAGAAGGCGAAGCGACTCTGGCTCCATCTCTGGACCTGGTCGGCAAAATCTAAGTTTTACCCGCGTTACCCTCTTTTATTTTACGGCTACTCCTTTTGGTAGCCGTTTTTTCTCGCCACCAGGGAGACTTATCATGCTCGACACAAATATGAAAACCCAACTCAAAGCCTACCTTGAGAAACTAACTAAGCCTGTTGAGTTGATTGCCACGCTGGACGACGGCGCAAAATCTTCAGAAATAAAAGAACTGCTGGCAGAGATAGCTGACTTATCTGACAAAGTTACTTTCACCATTAATAACGCCCTGCCGGTGCGCAAACCGTCATTTTTGATTACCAACCCAGGCTCGAATCAGGGTCCGCGCTTTGCCGGTTCCCCACTGGGTCACGAATTTACCTCTCTGGTGCTGGCGCTGCTCCAGACCGGCGGCCACCCGTCCAAAGAGTCTCAGGATCTGCTGGCGCAAATCCGCGAGATAGACGGTGACTTCCATTTTGAAACTTATTATTCGCTCTCCTGCCACAACTGCCCGGACGTTGTGCAGGCGCTGAACCTGATGAGCGTGCTCAACCCGCGCATCAGCCATACTGCGATTGACGGCGGCGTTTACCAGAATGAGATTCAGGAACGCAACGTGATGGGCGTTCCGGCGGTATTCCTTAACGGCAAAGAGTTCGGCCAGGGCCGCATGACGCTCGCCGAAATCGTCGGCAAAATTGATACCGGCGCGGAAAAACGTGCGGCAGAAGCACTGAACAAGCGTGATGCGTACGACGTGCTGATTGTCGGCAGCGGCCCTGCAGGTGCGGCGGCGGCGGTGTATGCGGCACGTAAAGGCATTCGTACCGGCCTGATGGGCGAACGTTTCGGCGGCCAGGTACTGGATACCGTTGATATCGAAAACTACATTTCGGTGCCAAAAACCGAAGGCCAGAAGCTGGCCGGGGCGCTCAAAGCCCACGTCGATGATTACGACGTGGACGTTATTGATACCCAAAGCGCCAGCAAGCTCATCCCGGCAAAAGCGGAAGGCGGCCTGCACCAGATTGAAACGGCTTCCGGCGCAACCCTGAAAGCCCGCAGCATTATCATCGCGACCGGCGCGAAGTGGCGCAATATGAACGTGCCTGGCGAAGATCAGTACCGCACCAAGGGCGTGACCTACTGCCCGCACTGCGACGGCCCGCTGTTTAAAGGCAAGCGCGTAGCGGTTATCGGCGGCGGTAACTCCGGCGTGGAAGCGGCTATCGACCTGGCAGGCATCGTCGAACACGTCACCCTGCTGGAATTTGCCCCGGAAATGAAAGCTGACCAGGTTCTGCAAAATAAAGTTCGCAGCCTGAAGAACGTAGACATCATCCTGAATGCGCAAACCCTGGAAGTGAAAGGCGACGGCAGCAAAGTGACAGGTCTGCAATATAAAGACCGCGTAACCGAAAGCGTCCACGACGTTGCCCTGTCCGGCATCTTTGTGCAAATCGGCCTGCTGCCGAACACCACCTGGCTGGAAGGCAGCGTGGAGCGCAACCGCATGGGTGAAATTATCATCGACGCGAAATGCGAAACCACCGTGAAGGGCGTATTCGCCGCGGGCGACTGCACCACCGTGCCTTACAAGCAGATAATCATCGCGACCGGCGAAGGCGCTAAAGCCTCCCTGAGCGCGTTTGATTACCTGATTCGCACCTCAGCGCCAGAATAAAGCACCTGCAAATAAGGCCGCGCCACAGCGGCCAGGCATAAAAAAAAGCGGCTCATTGAGCCGCTTTTTCACATTTGAAAACTTACTTACGACGCCACGTTGTCCCACCCGCGCCGTCTTCCAGCACGATGCCCATCTCATTCAGACGGTCACGCGCCTGGTCCGCCAGCGCCCAGTCCTTAGACTTACGTGCATCATTACGCTGTTTGATAAGCGCTTCGATTTCCGCCACTTCGCCATCGTCCGCCTGAGCGCCACCTTGCAGGAACTGCTCCGGATCCTGCTCCAGCAGTCCCAGAATGGCAGACAGCTTGCGCAGCGCCGAAGCCAGGCCGTTAGCCGCATGAATGTCTTCGGTTTTCAGGCGGTTCACTTCACGCGCCATATCAAACAGCACGGAATAGGCTTCCGGGGTGTTGAAGTCATCATTCATCGCCTCGCGGAAGCGGGCTTCAAAGGCTTCCCCCCCTGCCGGAGCAACGCTGCTGTCGGTGCCGCGCAGCGAGGTATACAGGCGCTCCAGGGCGCTGCGAGCCTGTTTCAGGTTCTCTTCGCTGTAGTTAAGCTGGCTGCGGTAGTGGCCGGACATCAGGAAATAACGCACGGTTTCGGCGTCATAATATTTCAGCACGTCGCGCACGGTGAAGAAGTTGCCCAACGATTTGGACATTTTCTCGCGGTCGACCATCACCATCCCGGAGTGCATCCAGGTGTTGACGTACTCGCCGTCATGGGCACAGGTAGACTGCGCGATTTCGTTTTCGTGATGCGGGAACATCAGGTCGGAACCGCCGCCGTGGATATCAAAATGGTTGCCCAGCTCTTTGCAGTTCATCGCCGAACATTCGATATGCCAGCCCGGGCGACCTTCGCCCCACGGAGAAGCCCAGCTCGGCTCGCCCGGCTTGGACATTTTCCACAGCACGAAGTCCATCGGGTTACGCTTCACGTCAACCACGTCAACACGCGCGCCGGCCTGAAGCTGATCCAGATCCTGGCGAGACAGCAAACCGTAATTCGGATCAGTGACCACCGAGAACATCACGTCACCGTTCTCAGCTACATAGGCGTGATCGCGCGCCAGAAGCTGTTCAACAATTTCGATGATTTCCGGAATATGCTGGGTGGCTCGCGGCTCGCTGTTCGGGCGGGAAATGTTCAAGGCATCAAAGTCTTTGTGCATTTCAACCACCATGCGGTCAACCAGGGCGACAAAATCTTCGCCGTTTTCCTGCGCGCGCTTGATGATTTTATCGTCGATGTCGGTGATGTTACGCACGTAGTTCAGCTCATAGCCGAGAGAACGCAGGTAGCGGGCAACCACGTCAAACGCGACAAAAGTACGGCCATGGCCGATATGACACAAATCGTAAACGGTGATACCACACACGTACATGCCTACCTTTCCGGCATGAATAGGTTTGAATTCCTCTTTTTGGCGAGTCAGGGTATTAAATATTTTTAACATCAGGGGATTCCATGTAAGCGTGTGGAAGAATACTCCGGTTATCTTACCCGATAATTTTCCCCGGCGGCAGTCTGCTTTGCATTACTGACTATGATGTAGCGTTATGCTATAACAGCGTGCTGGTACGGCAGCACCGTTTGCCGTCGTACTCTCTGACACTCATAGGATGCAAGCATGGTTACTTTTCACACTAATCACGGCGATATCGTCATCAAAACTTTTGATGATAAAGCGCCGATTACCGTTAAAAACTTCCTGGATTACTGCCGCGAAGGCTTCTATAACAACACCATTTTCCACCGTGTGATCAACGGCTTTATGATCCAGGGCGGCGGTTTCGAACCGGGTATGAAGCAGAAAGCGACCAAAGACACTATTCAGAACGAAGCGAATAACGGCCTGAAAAACACCCGCGGTACGCTGGCTATGGCTCGTACCCAGGCTCCGCACTCTGCAACCGCACAGTTCTTTATTAACGTTGCCGACAACGACTTCCTGAACTTCAGCAGCGAAAGCATGCAGGGTTGGGGCTACTGCGTATTCGCAGAAGTGGTTGAAGGAATGGACGTAGTTGAGAAAATCAAAGGCGTTTCCACCGGCCGCAGCGGTATGCACCAGGATGTACCGAAAGAAGACGTTATTATCGAAAGCGTAACCGTAGCCGAATAATGTCGACCCTGTTTATTGCAGATTTACACCTCTGCTCAGAAGAACCGGCGATTACCGCCGGTTTTCTGCGTTTTTTAGCCGGTGAAGCGCGTAAAGCCGACTCGCTCTACATCCTGGGCGACCTGTTCGAAGCCTGGATTGGCGATGACGACCCGGAACCGCTGCACGGGCAAATTGCCGCCGCCATTAAAGCGCTGGTTGATTCAGGCGTGCCCTGCTACTTCATTCACGGCAATCGTGACTTCCTGGTCGGCAAGCGTTTTGCCAAAGCCAGCGCCATGACCCTGCTGCCGGAAGAAAAGCTGCTCGAGCTCTATGGCCGCAAAGTGCTAATCATGCACGGCGACACGCTCTGTACCGACGATGAAGGCTACCAGGCATTTCGTCGTAAAGTGCATCAACCCTGGCTGCAAACGCTGTTTCTGGCGCTGCCGTTGTTTATCCGCAAACGCATTGCCTCACGCATGCGCGCGGGCAGCAAAGCGGCTAACAGCAGCAAGTCGATGGATATCATGGACGTTAACCCGCAGGCGGTTATCGATACCCTCACCCGGCAACAGGTGCAGTGGCTGATTCACGGCCATACCCACCGCCCCGCCATTCACGAGCTGAGCGCCAACGGGAAACCCGCGTTTCGCTGCGTATTAGGCGCGTGGCACGAGGAAGGTTCGATGGTGAAAGTCACGCCGGAAAACGTCGAGCTGATTCGCTTCCCGTTCTGATCCTGAAACTGTTTTTTTGCCGCATTGTTAACCACGCAACCGTTTTCCTTGCCTCAGGATCGTGCTATTCTCTCAGCCCTTCTGACCGAGCGCACGACGCTCGACGATGTCTGCACACCCACAGGAGTTTTGAGACGCATGTCTTCTGAGCACACCCCGGCGCGTATCGCCATTGTTATGGGTTCCAAAAGTGACTGGGCCACCATGCAGTTCGCCGCTGAAATCCTTACCGCCCTGAATGTCCCTCACCATGTCGAAGTCGTCTCCGCCCACCGCACGCCGGATAAACTTTTCAGCTTTGCCGAGCAGGCCGAGGCTAATGGCTACCAGGTGATCATCGCCGGGGCCGGCGGTGCAGCGCATCTGCCGGGTATGCTGGCCGCGAAGACTCTGGTGCCAGTGCTGGGTGTGCCGGTACAAAGCGCCGCATTGAGCGGTGTGGATAGTCTTTACTCTATCGTCCAGATGCCGCGCGGTATTCCGGTTGGCACCCTGGCAATTGGCAAAGCGGGCGCCGCTAACGCTGCCCTGCTGGCCGCCCAGATCCTTGCCTTACACGATGTCGAACTGAGCCAGCGCCTGGCCTTATGGCGCCAAAGCCAGACCGACGAAGTGCTGGACAACCCGGACCCACGGGGTGAGGCATGAAGCAGGTTTGCGTATTAGGCAACGGCCAGCTGGGCCGTATGCTACGCCAGGCAGGTGAACCGCTGGGCATCGCCGTTTACCCCGTTGGGCTGGACGCCGAACCGGAAGCTGTTCCCTTTGCGCAGAGCGTTATCACCGCAGAAATTGAACGCTGGCCGGAGACCGCGCTAACCCGCGAACTCGCTCGCCATAATGCCTTCGTGAACCGCGATGTCTTCCCGATAATCGCCGACCGCCTGACGCAGAAACAGCTGTTCGACAAGCTCGGGCTGCCAACAGCGCCGTGGCAGCTGCTTTCAGGTAGCGACGAGTGGAACGACGTATTCGGTAAGCTTGGTTCACTCGCCATCGTAAAACGCCGCGTCGGCGGTTATGACGGCCGCGGCCAGTGGCGCTTACGTGCCGATGAAACCGACCAACTGCCGGAAGAGTGCTACGGGGAATGCATCGTCGAGCAGGGCATCAACTTCTCCGGCGAAGTTTCTCTGGTTGGCGCGCGCGGGCACGACGGCAACACGGTGTTCTATCCGCTGACCCATAACCTGCACCAGGACGGCATTCTGCGCACCAGCGTTGCTTTCCCTCATGCTAACGCGGAGCAGCAGCGCCAGGCAGAAACCATGCTTAGCGCCATCATGCACGAGCTGAAATACGTGGGCGTGATGGCGATGGAGTGCTTTATTACTCCGTCCGGCCTGCTGATTAACGAGCTGGCCCCGCGCGTACATAACAGCGGCCACTGGACGCAAAACGGTGCATCCATCAGCCAGTTTGAGCTGCATCTGCGCGCCATTGTTGATTTGCCGCTGCCGCAGCCGGTGGTCAATGCGCCTTCGGTGATGGTTAACCTGATTGGCACCGACCTGAATTATGACTGGCTGAAGCTGCCGCTGGTGCACCTGCACTGGTACGACAAAGAAGTGCGCCCCGGCCGTAAAGTGGGCCACCTCAACCTGAACGACAGCGACACCGACCGCCTGAGCGCCTCGCTCGAAGCGATAGTGCCGCTGCTGCCGCCTGAGTACGCCAGCGGAATTGCCTGGGCTCAGAGCAAGCTGGTGAAGTAAAACCGCACCTCTTCTGACCCTCTAATTTCTTTGGAGGGTCAGACCAATTTCCCACCCTGCCCTTTCCTTTGCCCAACCAGAAGCGCACAATCCCCAACGTTTCGCCGCTTCAGACTAAGGTTATGCCATGGAAAAACGCCCAAACGCGCAGGACTACGACCGCCTGCTGCTCAACGACATCCCGCTTATCGACGTGCGCGCCCCGGTAGAATTCGCTCAGGGAGCCATGCCCGCTGCGCATAACTTACCGCTGATGCTGGACGATGAACGTGCCCAGGTCGGGACATGCTATAAGCAGCAGGGCCAGCAGGCCGCTGTCGAACTGGGGCACCGGCTGGTCAGCGGGGAGTTAAAAGCCAGCCGAATCGCACGCTGGCTGGAAAGCTGCCGCAGACAACCTGAAGGCTATTTGTGCTGCGCCCGCGGCGGAATGCGCAGCCATATCGTGCAGCAGTGGCTGCGGGAAAAAGGCCTGGAGTATCCGCTGGTCACCGGCGGCTACAAAGCCCTGCGCCAGCATGCTATGCAAGTAACAGAAACCCGTTCTCAATGGCCGATGATTATCGTCAGCGGCAATACCGGCTGCGGCAAAACCATCCTTATTCGCTCGCTGCCGACGGGCGTCGACCTTGAAGGCCTGGCGCACCATCGCGGCTCGTCATTTGGCCGCACGATTGTGGAGCAACCTTCTCAGGCAAGCTTCGAAAACGACCTCGCCGTCACCCTGCTCAAAATCAGCCCTGTCGAGCCCACAACGCTGGTTGCGGAAGATGAAGGCCGGATGATTGGTTCCCGCCATATCCCCGAAGCCTTCAGAGAACAGATGCTGCGCTCGCCGATTGTGGCCATCGACGATCCGTTTGAACTGCGGCTGGAGCGCCTCAAAAACGAATACTTCCGGCAGATGATCGAGGCGTTTTTATCCGTCAGCGATGAAGAAAGCGCGTGGCGCAATTACGCCGAGTACCTGCACCACGGCTTGTTTGCCATCCGCCGCCGTCTGGGCATGGAGCGCTTCCAGCAGTTCACCGCCAGGCTAGACGAAGCGCTGCTCACCCAGCGGAAAACGGGTTCCTGCGAAGGCCACCTCGCCTGGCTGTCGCCGCTGCTGAAAGAGTATTACGACCCGATGTACCGCTATCAGCTCAGCCAGAAAGCCGACCAAATCGTCTTCCGTGGAGATTACCAGCAGGTTGAATCCTGGCTGCGCAGCATTAACGATTAGCCGGTTTATCCCCTGCCGTGAGCGCAAGCCCTAACCCGGTCACCGCCAGCCCGACCAGAGGAATGCCAACCGCCCACGGCAGCGTAAACGAAAGCGCGAACAGTGCCGTGCCGGTAGCTGGCCCCACCGATCCCTGTAGATCGCTGACTACCGAAAGCGCCGCCATGTAGGTCGCTCGTAACCGCGCCGGGGCTAATTTATTCACCGCCGTCGGGATCAGCGGGCCAGTCATCATTTGGGATAATGAATACAGGCAGACCGCCATCACCAACGAAACAACGTGCGGGTACGCCAGCAGCAGACCAAATGCGGTGATAAGCGCCGAACCTGCGCTGAGGGTGATAAACAACGGCGAACGCCGGGAAAACAGCTTCGTTAAGGCGAGCTGACCAACCGTGTTAATTACCGCACCAAACGCGAACAGATAGCCGATGCTGGCGGCGCTCATTCCCATTTGATTGCTCGCATACAGCGGCATAATGGCCTCCACCCAGCTCCCGGCCACGCCCAGCAGCAGCACCCACATCAGCAGGACGGCAAGGCGACTATCCCGGAACGCAGGCAGCAGCGCGCTAAACCCTTCTTCGGCATCCTCATCTTCCGCACCAGCGGCTAATGAGCGCGTTTCCGGCAGGCAAATCGTCAGCATCAGGCCACCAGCAACCATCACCGATCCTCCGGCCAGAAAGACATAGCCCAGTCCCTCTTGCACCAGCACCGTACCCAGAAGCGGACCGGCGATTGCACCCGTGCCGGAGAACACTCGCATAACGCTGAACTGACGGCGGTGCTCTGCGGCTGGCGTCGCGTCGGCCACAATGGTGTAGATAGTCGGGTGCAGCACCGATTCAAACAGGCCAATAACGATCAGCACTGCGGCTGCGGCAAAGACGCCGTGCGCAAAAAACAGCGCAATAAAACCTGCCCCGACGCCGGTAGCCGAAATAATCAAAACGGGCCTTCTGCCCACGCGATCGGCAATGCCGCCGATAAACGGCGCGGCCAGCAACTCTCCCCCGGCATAACAGCCGAAAAGCAGGCCAATAAACTCCACCGGAATAGCGGCAGACTGCTGCGCCCACAGCGGGAAAAAGGGAACAATCGCGCCGTCGACCAGGCCGACAATGAAATAGAGGATAAAGCCCAGAACGTGGGGCTTGCGGTACGCAATAAGGGGGGATGTAAACAGTGCCATGATATTACCCAAGTACAATTACCCCGAATGCCGGGGAGAATATGTACGTTGGATAACGTTAACGTTTACGACTTACTGGAAGCTGAAAGGATACTAGCTAATCGTTGGGGAAAGGGCAACTGCGGGTAGAATGATTGAAAAGTAGAAAAGTGGAATAGCCTCGCCTACGAATTTCTTTGCTTAAGACCTTACGTTTACTTCTGTATAGTTTTTCCTGCCAGCTGCCAGCTGCCAGTTCAGGCCATTTGATAGTTGTCCGTGGGAAAGTATTTCAGCAGAATGAGAGCGCTTTAAACGTGACTATTGTTTATTTAGTCCTGGCTCCGGTAGGAGTTATCGACTCACAAAAGAAAGGATGCAGGAGCTCAAGTTATGCGAACTCATCAACTAAATAAGTCCCGCAAACTGTATCGCAGTGTCAACACGACTACACGACATCATTCTAATAATCCAGGTGCTGAGTATCGCTGGGAACGCAATCGTAAAAAAGTTGGAGACGAGCTACAGGCAAAGCGCGAGACAATGCATGGCAGGCAAAAACGTGGCCGGGACTATACGCCATTATTTCACTTTCTGATCAAACAGATTGGAAAACCATGGGATGAAATATTCAGCGAAGTATGTGGGCGCCTTGATACCACTGAGCCTGTATTCTGGTTAGTTGCACTGCATGAGCATCAGAGAAGGGATTTGATCTGCATTGGCGAAAGTAGCTTTTATCCGGGACTGTTTGTTGATGGGAATAGAATTCTGCAACAGGTAAATCTTTCGATTACGGGAAAGGATGTTAAGGTGGCCTGCCGCTGCTGCACACATACTTATATTGGTGAACCTGTGCCCTGGAAAGATTGAGTCACAACACCCCTGTACTGATACGCGTACACCTGCCAGCACAGATGTATTTCGAAGATACTTTCGCGTTCGAAGGTCACAAATCTTTATTTGTGTTATTTTTTCGAGAAAAGAGGTTAATAAGTGCATTGGTAACATAAGGGTTATATATGTCCAGATTTAACTATATGAGCGACAATTACTTAACGACAATATTTACTGAGGATTCATTTACTTGTGACTGCTGTAGGAAAGTTAGCGATTTAAAATATATTGGCCCCCAATATTCCTCGGTTACTAATGATGCCATGCTATGTACTCAATGCATTCAAACTGGCGAGGCTGTTGAATCCGGCTTAGTCAGTTTTTTTAATGAAATAGATCATGAATGTGTTGATGGTAATGTATCAAGTGAGATTTGTTACCGCACGCCAGGTTTCTTTACCTGGCAAGACCAGGAGTGGGCAACGCATTGTAATGATGCTTGTGAATTTCATGGAGATGCTTCCGCTCAAGATATAATCGATGCAGATGAGAAAACCATCCACACCTGGATGGAGAGATATGACCAGAGCAGGAAAGACTGGGAAAGCTTTATGACTGGGTATGCACCCGGAGGTGATCAGGGTGTTTATAAATTCATTTGTAAACACTGTAACGCCATCGTTATTAACTGGGATTTCTCATAGCTTCGACTAAAGAAACAGTCAGTTGAATTGCTACAACTTCAGTCGTGATTTTTTGAGTTCGCGGAAAATTATCAACTTCCACTTCTCGCTTATAGCAATCGCCTTCCCCCACCAGGGGGAAGGCGATTTTCACAATACAACCTAAAATCAATGAACCAAATTCAAAGCCCCGCCCTCGATCATCTTTAACTCACCTTCAGGGGTGCGAACAAACCTCGGCGCTTTTAAATCCTCCACCAGAACAACGAGCAACTCGTACAGCAGCCCGGTCATCTGCTCTTTTTGCTCCGGAGATTCCTGGTGGTTCAGCAGAACGATGGTTAACGCCGCGCAGTATTCGCATAGTGTTTCGGAGTCCGTTGCTATCGGGTTACCGTAGCTGCCGGTTTCGCTCTCTTTTATCGTCAGCTTTTCTATCAGATAGTCCGGCATCGGGGCTTTTAAAACGCTTTTTAATACTTCCAGCCCGGCGAGCAGACGGCCGCATAGCGCCATACTTTCCGTGTGATTTTCGTTTTCAATCAAACTTCCTGCGTACTGCTCGCAAATATCGAGCACCTGGAAGAGATCCATCGCTGCCCCCTGCGGTTTTTCTAGCAGGGTTGCGATATTGCCCGCAAATGCGGGGTCTTGCGGGGTGATTTCAGGGCGAGCCTGTGTGTTACTATCGGCGTTAGCCATAGCGTTACTCCGTGAAGTTACGTTGTGGTTAGCCCCCGTCTGGTGTTCCACCACCATTCGGGGGCGCTTCTTTTTCCGGCCTCGACCGGATTCATCTACTGCTCTTCCCTCCAAGCATACTGGATAGCCACACAGTGGCACAGCTTAAATTTCAGGCAAAAATGCAAACTTCGAGGCGGCTCGCAGGAATAAGGAAACGCTTTGGGGAATGACAAAGAGGAGCTCGTCAAATCGCTGCCACCAATGCTGCCGGCCAAATAAATCCGCTCACGGATGCGTGATTCTTCTCTTTACCAATGGTGTTTTAAAATATCTCAATACACCTTAATACAGAATTAACACTTCTGAATACAGCTCATCTGAAAGATGGCATTCAATCCTTTATCTTTTGAATTTAAAAGCAATAAAAACAACCATGGCATATCTATAATGGTGCTAAAAAAATAAAACTCACATTGTTAATACAACCCAAACTTATAAATAACGACAGATAGTTACCTGAACAGGTAATAATAAAATTCTTTTATTTAAAAATAAGGATCGGCTAATATTACGCCTTCGTAACCACATAAATGACAAGGGAAATGGAATGAACTGTCAATACACCAATGAAATAACCCCGGAACTGCTGGCAAACATGGATCAACCCCCGTTTACTGCGGAACACCTGACCGGGATGGACGAGGGAACGCGTGTTCTGATTGAAGAGCAAAAAGTCTCTTGTCTTAAACATCCGGTCAATTCTATTTATCGCTTAGCGGTAGCGGGTTGCAAAACGCGCCAGAGCGGTACAGGAAAAGAGCATAATGCGGCTTCAAATGAAGGTTTTAAAATTTGTCTGGAAAATGGTCAGTGGGCCAGCGTGCTGACTGAGGGTTGCAGCGTAACTTATCCGGACGGCAGTACGGCAAAAATAATCACCAGTGCCGGAAGTGAGTACAGCATTGAGGGTCTGGGCATTGCGCTGGTTGGCAGCTTGCTGGATAACGGGGATGAGATAATCAGCACACCTCAAAATGTCTCTTTTTTGAAAGGCCGGGAAGGCGTTGCAATGCCATTGGATTTCCTGAACAGTGTTGAGGGGAAATAATGGGCTATCGTCCCGATATAGACGGGTTGGGGCAGGCATTAAGCTGCGATAAGACAACCACAGGCGCCCGCCTTATCACATCGCTTCCCCTTAATCAGGTCAGTATTTTTGGATTTGGTGTTATCAGGCTTGGGGATAAAACAACCCCCTGCCCGAAGTGCGGGAAGGTTGGAAAAGTTGTTGAAAGCGCCAAACAATACCAACGCTCCTTTATGGGGATTCAGGTTGCAGTAGATCGCTGTGAAGTGACGTGTGATTGTCCGCGGGGTAGCAACCGGATAATAGCCCCTTTGGGGCAATGGCTGGGATCTGAGTCCTCTCCTGTGCAAATAGCACAGGAAAAACATGCTGCAATGCTGTTGGTTCGTAAAGCGGAAAAAGAAGCCGAACAAAAACGTCTGGCGGAAGAAAGAGATAGTAACCGTGTCTTTGCCAAATCCTGCCTGCGTGGTGAGGGTTGTAATGATGCCGGAGAAGAGCGGGAACCCCATACCAATTTTGCTTCAATGGCATTTTATCAAGCCATTCCTCCTGCCGATCCTGCCTCTGATAATGATGCCCCGCAGCATGCGCAAACGGCCAGGAAAAAGAAACCTGTAGACGATATTCCCGAGCCCAGAAAGCGAAGCGCTCTGTACAAGTGGTGGTTTGGTAACCATGAGGAAATGGATTATCAGGCTGCAAAAGCTGCGGCCGCGAGTGCCGCCAACGTACAAATGGCAGTGGAAGGCGCCAGCGTCCTTGGCCTGATTGGCGGAAGCGCGATTACGTCGGGGACGTGGGCGGTAAAACTGGGGGAAATGGCGACCGGGCTTGGGAGGGTCGCCACCAGCGGCCCCGGAGCCCCTGTCGCAGCAGTACTGGTGGGAATGATGCCCGGCAGGCTGAATGACGGTGAGCAGGATTTCATCGACCGTATGAGAGCGGAGCAAATGCGCGAAGCACCAAGCCGGGTGCGTTATACATGGGAGCAGGATGATAAAGGCCATCCTGTTCCTCACGGCTGGCATACCCCACCGGGAAAGGACATGGTTCGGGTGCGTAAAATGGAGTGGGATAGCGCCCGAAAGGCGTATACCTTCACCACAGAAGAAGAGCCGGGTATAACGATTATCTGGACACCAGATAACACGGGTGAAAATAAACCGTGGAATACAGGCAACCAGAACCCGGTAAGGATACCGAACCCGGTAGTGGTTGATCCGCTGCCGGAAGTTACTCGTATTGAGGCAACGACCACCCCGGCCCCGGAAGAAAAGAGTTTTGCGGATTATATTCTTATCCTGCCGTTGCCGAATATTCCGCCGATTTATGTTTATCTTAGTACTTCTCTCAAAGGAAAAAATGCGGAAAAAGCAGCGAAAAGACTTGGGTATAACCAGCGTTTAGGGCCTAATAAAGCACCATTCAACTCGCATGGACAACCAGCATTTTTCAATGGGAAAGATTATATAACTCCCGATGTTGACGGGCATAATGTCTCAGATGGGTGGAAGAAGTTTAGTAACAAAGGGGTACGCTTGGGTACATATGATAAAGATTTAAACAGAATTAAAGGATGATAACATGTTCGGAATCTTTACAGAAGATAAAATTATTAAGTCTGAGTTTAATGAAGCTGTATTGCCAGCCTCAATTGTTATAGGGGATTTTAAAGAAGGAATGCAGATTCCCGTAGACTATTGGGATATTAGTCAATACCGTGCTAGTTGGCTTTCCTCTTTAAAAAAGGGAGTTAATGAAAATAATAATTCAATTTTATTTGTTTCTATGTATTATCCTAAAGAGGTAAGTTTTTTATTTTCGTGGATTCTCTATTTTAGAAAAGACAACGTTATTATTCAGAATAAAATGATTTTTTTGGATGAAATAAAAAACTTCTCTTTAGATGAGATAAATACATATTGTGGTGAGTACGAATCGTTTTCAGAGGGTGAAAAAATATCAGAGTGGTATACTACTATAGATGAAGTAAAGAAATTCATTACCTATCTTGAGAGAGTGTTGTCATAGCATGAAAGTAATTAGGTATTTTATATTAAATAGTACAATTTTATTTTCCATAACTCTATTCTGAGTATTTTGTCGTTGCCGAATATTCCGCTGATTTATGTTTATCTGAGTAAGCCACCGGTGGAGTTTTTAGAGGTTGAGCTGTACAGCGATTTTGTTCGGCGCTCTCGCCAGGGAATGTATGAGGCGGATCATATACCCTCGGCAGCAGCTGTTCGGTCATACTATCGACGGCTTTATCCTGATGCTGATGAGAAGGAATTAGAAATGTTGGCAAACGAAGTCGCAGCTATTGTGATTCCAAAAGATGTTCATAGAAAAGTTAGTGAAACATATGGTGGTCGTCATAAACCTGATAAGGTTGAGAGTGATTCTCATAATCTTCGCGCTGCAGCTGATCGAAACTTCGACGTTATAAAACCTGCATTAAAAGGAAACCGTATCACTGAGGAAAAGCTTGAAACAGTTAGAGGTAAAATGCATGAACTGAACGAGAGTATGGGGTTATATAAAAAATGACAGTCAATGTAGAAGCATTAATTCATAGTCTTGGAAAAACCTATAAGGAATTAGTCGATACTGATTTGATTCCATACAAATCAAAACCAACGGGATTTTCTGGATCCGATGTTGTCACGTTAGATATGGTTAAAGAGGGTGTGTTTTTAGCCTTCCATCGTGATACAAAACAGTTCAAAGAATTTACGTTAACATTGCAGGATCAAGAAAAGAAAAATTGGGTATTTCCAAATATATTACCCCCCCTCTCCATTCTCAGATGACTCGCCACTGGATTCATATTGAATTTGGAGAACCAGATAAGGCACTCTCACCAAGAAAAAGAGGGAGAAGAGAAATTGGCTGGACGGAAAGATATTCGTTAGTTGACTTTCATATCCCAGTTTCATTACAAATTGACTATGACCTGAGTGAATATGCAAGGAAGTTAACTTTTCTACCAACCTCAGAACTTCGTTGGTAACCCCCAGTAAGCGACCTTTATTAAGGTCGCTACATTTATATTTCGACACTCCCACGCTTTAAGACAACTGATCCGACAAGAAGGGTTGAGAAATGACAATTATTTATACTGTTGATGCTTTTTAACGTGTAGATGAATTACTCGTCTTTGAAGTTAACATACCTAAAGAAAAACTCCCAGAAATAGCAAAAATGATGTCCTGGACAGATGAATACTATAATGATTTCACTACTGGGATTGGAGGATGGAATCTTACCGGCCAGCAGGTCAAAGCAATTGAGATAATTATAGGAAAATACTTTTTTCAAGATAATTTGGATTTTCAAATTTCAAGTGGAGAAATGTAATCCCGAAAGAGATTCACCAAAAAATTAGCCAAACTTACGGTGGGCGCAATAATTCAGATCAAATATCAATGGACGCCAAGAACTTAAGGAGTGCGTTAGATATGAACTTTGACACAATAAAACCAGCACTCAAAGAATATGGTATTACTGAGGAACAGCTTGAAACTGCAAGATCAAGGATGCACAAACTGAACTCTGAGCAAGGATTGTACAAATGACTGTGAATGTTGAAGCACTAATTCGTAGTTTGGGTAAAAGCTACAATGAGATATACGACGCTGGGTTGCTACCATACAAAACCCAACCGTCAGCATCCTCAGGAGATCCCGACCTCGGCTTAGAAATGGCAAAAGAAGGTATCTATCTATCCTTCAAACGTGATGGGCGCATATTTCAGGAGATGACGTTACGAATTCAATATGACAAAGTAAAAAACTGGTCATTCCCGAACATATTACCTGCACCACTCCAGAAAAGAATGTCTCGAAAGTGGATACATGAAAACTTTGGCCCTCCAGAAAAAAGCATCTCGCCAAGAGTCATCATGAAACACGAGATCGGCTGGATTGAACGATTCACAGTCGTAGACTTTCATATGCCGATTACAATGCAAATACGATACGACATGCCAGAGATGGTTGAAGCAGTAACATTCCTCCCAACTTCAGAACTCCGCTGGTAACTACCGTATTTCCGGCCTTCCCACAAGGCCGGAGCACTAATCCTTAGTGTGATTGATCCGCCGATGCCATTAAACAAAACATCTCCGGCAACTCAATCTAAAGCTGGCCGAACAAATATCCGGCCAGTAAAAGAGTTAATGCCTGTCGCGCTTATCGGCGCGTTTTGCCAGATAATCGCCAATCATCTGTACAACCTGCACCAGCACAATCAGCGCCACAACCGTGACCACCATGACCTGGGTTTCGTAGCGGTAATAGCCGAAGCGGATAGCCAGGTCGCCCACGCCGCCGCCGCCCACAATCCCCGCCATTGCCGAGTAGCCAATCAGGCTGACGAGGGTGATGGTTAACCCACGCAGCAGTCCGGCGCTGGCTTCCGGCAGCAGCACGGTGCAGATGATGCGCATCGGGCTTGCCCCGAACGCCTCTGCGGCCTCAATAATGCCCTTATCCACCTCCCGCAGCGCGCCGTCCACCAGGCGGGCATAAAACGCAATTGCCGCGACGGATAAAGGCACGGAAGCCGCAATCGGCCCGATGGTGTTGCCGAGCAGGAACTGCGTGAGCGGGAGCAAAAGCACCAGCAGGATCACGAACGGCACCGAACGCACGATGTTTACCACCACCGAGCTGATGATATTGAGGCCGCGGTTTTGCCAGAACAGATTGCGGTCGGTCACAAAGATCAGGAAGCCCAGCGGCAGGCCGCCGATAATTGCCAGCAGCGTGGAAATACCCAGCATCTGGAAGGTTTCGCCGAAGGCGAGCGTCAGATCCGCGACTAAATCATCCATTCAGTACCTCCACGTAGGCCGTATTTTTACGGATATGGTCGATAGCATCGCCTACCGCCGCAGGATTGCCGGGTGCGGTGATCGCCACCACCAGAATGCCCAGAGCGCGATCGCTAATGTATTCAATTTTGCCGTGCAGGATATTCACCGCCACGCCGTATTTTACCGCCGCGAAGGAGAGCACGGGCTGCTCCGCCGAGTCGCCAATAAACATGATTTTCAGCAGCGCGCCGCGCATATTGTCCAGCAGACGCACCGGCAGCGTTAAATTCAACGTATGGGAAACCAGCTGCTGCGTGAACTCGTGTTGCGGATGAGCAAAGATGTCGAACACCTCGCCGGACTCCACCACTTCCCCACCGGACATCACCGCCACGCGATCGCAGATAGATTTGATCACGTTCATTTCGTGGGTGATAAGCACGATGGTTATCCCCAGTTGCTGGTTGATCTTTTTCAGCAACGCCAGGATGGTGGCTGAGGTTTCGAGATCCAGCGCCGAAGTCGGCTCATCGCACAGCAAAACGTCCGGGTGGTTGGCAATGGCGCGAGCAATGCCGACGCGCTGCCTCTGCCCGCCGCTCAGCTGCACCGGGTAACGATTGGCTTTATCCCCCAGCCCCACCAGCTCAAGAATTTCCGCCACGCGAGGTCCAATTTTACTGCGTTCCCAGCCCGCAGCCTTAAGGCTGAAAGCGACGTTTTGCCTGACGGTGCGGGTGTGCATCAGGTTGAAGTGCTGGAAGATCATGCCTATGCGCTGGCGAGCTTTACGCAGCGCTGTGCCTTGCAATGCGGTGATTTCCGTCCCGGCGATTTTTACGCTGCCCTCGCTCGGGCGCTGGAGCGCGTTCAGGGTTCTCAGCAATGTGCTTTTCCCCGCGCCGCTGGTGCCGACGATGCCAAAAACTTCGCCCGCCCCTATATGGAGCGTGACGTTATTCACCGCGCGGCTTGTCTGGCTGCGCCCGGTGGCAAAGTCCACGCAGACTTTTTCTATCTCAATCATGAAAACCTCAAATCAGCGACAAAGAGCAGGCATCCCGCCTGCCCTGCTCAGACAGTTACTTTTTCTCTGCGGCAACCATCCAGTCCGGCTTCTGGAAGGCATTAAAGACATTTTGCGGGTCGTCGATGGCTTTTTCATAGGCCGGGGATTTCACCGTTTCGACGATATCCTTCGCAAAAGGCTTATCGGCATCTTCGGCGCGTACCGCAATGATGTTTTTGAGGTTTTCATCAAGGTGTTCTTGCTTAAGCGCGGTAGAGAGCTTCAACCCGGCGGCAATAGCAAAATTGCCGTTCACCAGCGCTGCGCTGGCACTGTCGAGCGTGCGCGGCAGCTGGGCGGCTTCCAGCGCTTTAAATACCAGCCCTTTCGGGTTGGTGGCGATGTCGCGCTCGGAGGCCTTAGTCGGGTCGATATTCTCTTTGATGGTAATCAACTCCATCGACTGCAAGAAGCGCAGGCCGCGAGCGAGGTTGGTCGGGTCGTTAGAGAGCGTGACGATATCACCCTTTTTCAGTTCGTCCAGGCTCTTCACTTTATGGGAATAGATGCCCATTCCGGCGGTCGGGACGGTGATTAGCTTCGCCAGCTTGAGGTTTTTGTCGGCGGTGAATTTATCGAAGTAAAGCGAGTGCTGGAACAGGTTGGCGTCGATGCTGCCGTTCGCCAGCGCCATGTTCGGCTGCACGTAGTCGCTAAACTCGCGCACCACGACTTTATAGCCTTTCTCTTTCAGCGACGGCGCAATGGCCTGTTTTACCATGTCGCCGTACGGCCCCGGCGCTACGCCGAAGACGATAGTGTGCGGGTCGCTGTTTGCCTGGGCAGCGTTCAGGCCGCAGGCCAGAAGTAAAGCGCCGGTCGCAACACGCCAGCTAAGACGATTTCCCATGAGTATTCTCCCTAACAGAATGATGTGTGATGCCTGGCGGCGAGCCTCTTTGACGGGCCGCTCACTAAGTAATTGATCCAACAGGACAGAGTAAGATTGCACATTCTGTTAACAGAGGTAATTGAAAATATTTCATCTTGCGCACGGGAGAAGGCGCGGAGGGCGAAAACGGGGCTTTTGCGAATAACAAAAAAGCAAAGCGGATTTTCCGCTTTGCTTATTAAAAGAACGCTGACTTAGAAGTCGTAGCGCAGACGAACCAGGTTCATGTCGCCCAGGTTGTCGGTGCTGGAGGTGAATACGTGCTCGTAGTCCACCTGGAAGCCGTAATCCAGCTTGAAGCTTACGCCCACGCCGTTGTCGATGCGCTGGTAGCTACGGCCGGTAACGTACTGCAAACGGTCGCCCATGAAGTATGGCTGCACGGATTTAAGCGCATACTGACCAACCGGGATGGTGTAACCGGCAAAGTACTCGATGCCCCACGCGTCGCCGGAGAAGTAGTTGTTTACGTCTTTCAGTTTGGTGGTCAGGAAGTTCTGATACCAGCCGCCGCCGAAGCTGAAGGTCCAGTTGTCCGGTTTCCAGCTCAGCGCGGTACCGTAGATGTTCTGGTTGTAAGACTTGCTATCGCCGTCGTTCGGGTTACGCATATCGGCACGGGTGTAGTTCCATGCGGTACCCCAGGTCAGGTCTTTGGTGATGTGGTAATCCACGCCCAGAGAGCCGCCGCCTTTACGCTTGTAACGCATGCCGGTGGTCGCACGGATGTCGTTATCTTCAAACAGGTAGGAAGCGTAAACGTCCGCATCGCCGAAGGTGTTTTTGTACTTCAGCATGTTACGGGAACGGTAAGATCCGTCGTAGTCGCCGTTGATGCCGTTACCCGGAGCCTGGCCGATCATGTCGTAGTCCCAGATATCGGTTTTCGCGCCAACCACATCATAGTAAACGCTGTTCTGCTGGCCGTAGGTCAACTGACCCCAGGTTTTGCTTTTCAGGCCGGTATACAACATGCGGCGGGTGGTGTTATTTGCGCCTTCGGCATAGTGGTTATCCCACTCGAATACCGCAGGGATATTCACGCCCAGCTCGTAATAGCTTACCCAGCTGATATCATCGAACAGATAATAATCAGCCGCAAAGCGGAAACGGGTGCCGCCATCAAAGCCATTACGTTTGTAAGAGCCTTTGTCGCCATCGCCGGACATCATGTTGAACTGCGGACGAATACTGCCGCCCACGGTGAAGTTAAGGCGGCTAAGAGGGTTACCGGCCTGCGGATCTTGCTTCAGGACGGTGATTTCTGCGTTAGCAGCGAAAGACGCCATACCTGCAAGCAGGCCAGCCCCAATCAGTAATGGTAAAGCGCGCAATTTTGCTGTCATTTTGAATCCTTAGTAACCGTATTTATTATAAGCGCGGGCATACTAACGCTTATTAATTTCGATTTCTTAGGAATTTTTAATGATTCGTGCGGTTAACGGGGGCCATTTGTTTAATAGATATTAAATAAACAAATAAATTTGCCTTAAATATGTTCTGACGCAAAAAACATCGAAATATAAATCATTTTATAACGATACCGGGCGTCCCTGCCCGGCACTTATCAGGCGACAAACTGGCGGAACAGCGCTTTCCCTTTCAGCAGGCGAACGCCCAGCCAGCCGCCGCAAAGCGACAGCAATACCGCCCCGGTAAGCGGCAGCACGACCCACAGCCGCCAGTCAGGCTGCCACGGGAAGTCGAATACCCGGGTTTGCAGCATGCCAAGCGCCGTTTCCGCGCCGATGGCCGCAACCAGACCGGAAACCAGCCCCAGCACAGCAAACTCACACCACAAAGTGGTTCGCAGCAGCTTTTTACCGGCGCCAAGCGTGCGGTAAACCACCAGTTCCTGGTGGCGCTGGCGCATACCAACCTGAACCTGAGCCAGCAACAGCAGCAGGCCGCAGGCGGTCACCAGCACCACCATCACCTCCAGCGCCCGGCTTACCTGCTCCAGCACCTGGCCGACCTGCTTCAGAATAGCGCCTATGTCCAGCAGGCTGATGGTCGGAAATTCTCGGTTCAACTGGGTAAGCAGGCCGTTATTGCCTTCCCAGCGGAAGCTGGTGAGCCAGCTTTGCGGCTGGGCATCCAGCGCGCCCGGCGGGAAGATGAAATAGAAGTTCGGCCGCAGGCTTTCCCAGTCCACTTTGCGCAGGCTGGTGACTTTAGCACTGAAGTCCTGGGTATCCCCCATAAAGGTGACGCTGTCCCCCAGTTGAATGTTCAACCGCTTCGCCACGCCTTCATCCATCGATACTTCGCCCGCTTTCGGCGGCCAGGCACCTGCCAGAATCGGGTTATGATCCGGCTTCTGGCTTTGCCAGGTAAGGTTCAGCTCGCGGTTAAGGGCTTCGTCCGGGTTACCCTCGGTGGCCTTGCCGTTAATCGCCGTCATGCGCGCCCGCACGATGGGGTAAAACGACTCGGGGATCACCTGATGATCGGCGAGGAAGGTTTTCACCGGCTGAACCTGTTCGGGAGCGATATTAACCAGGAAATAGTTCGGACTTTCCGGCGGCAGCTGTTGCTGCCATCTTTCCAGCAGGTCGCCGCGCAGCACCAGCAGCAGGGCGAGCAGCATAAAGGAAAGCGAGAAGGCGGCCAGCTGGCTGAGCGTCGCCCAGGGCTGGCGCAGCAGGCGGTTGACCGCGAGGCGCAGGGCAAGATTTTTCAGCGTGAGCTTTTTCAGCAGCTTCAGTACGCCCCATCCCACAATGCCGCACAGCGCGGCCAGCACCAGCGTACCGGCCAGCACCGCCCACAGCAGCGAGCTTCCGCCCATCAATAGCGCGAGAAGCGCAACCACCACGCAGCTAATCACCGGCAGGTAAATTTTCAGCGGCCAGACATTCGCCACCGCATCGCGCCGCAGTACCCGCAAAGGCTGAGTTGCCAGCAGCAGACGATAAGGCCGCAACCCCACCAGCAGCGAAATAGTTACCATCGAGCCTATTGCCCACAGCCACGGCCAGAGGCTGGCAGGCGGCAGCGCGGCAGGCAGCACCGGTTTCAACAGTTGCAGCAGCGCGGCTTCAAACACCAGCCCCGCAGCGCCTCCGGCTATGGCCGCCAGCAGCAGCACCATCAGCCACTGGCCGATAATTAACTTGCGCAGCGCCGCCCTGCCCGCGCCCAGCGTTTTCAGGATAGCCACCAGGTCATAGCGGCTGCGGCAGTAGTGACTCATCGCCACGGCGACGGCAGCAACCGCCAGCAGGAGCGTCAGCAGGGCGGAAAGCAGAAGGAACTGCTGAGAACGTTCCAGAGATTTGCCAAGCGCCCCTTCATCCTGCTCCATGCCAATCCAGCGCTGTTCCGGCTTCAGCTTCGGTAGCAGGTAGTTCTCATAACTCTGTAGCTGCTGAGCGTCGCCGCCAAACTTGTAGCGCCAGCTAATGCGGCTTCCGGGCTGAACCGCTCCGGTTTTCTCAACGTCGGCAAGGTTCATCATCAGGCGGGGCGCAATCTGGAATGGGTTAAACCCGGCGTCCGGCTCCTGAATAACCTGCCCGGCAATACGCAGCGTGGCGTCGCCAACGTCAATATTTTCGCCCACCTTCAGGTTGAGCAGGGCCAGCAGGCGCGGCGCAAGTAAAGCCGTCCCGGGTTCTGGCTTCAGGCCCGGCGGGTCCGTTTCCAGCTCGCCGTAAATCGGGTAAACGCCGTCTACCGCTTTCACATCCGCCAGTTGCGGCGTGTCACCGGCAAAGGTCATGGTGGCAAAACTGAGCTGTTCGCCCACCTTGAGGCCGTCGGCCTTAGCCTGCTCCAGCCACTCAGCCGGTACGGCGCGGGCGGCCCGCAGCGTACGGTCACCGGCCATATATTCGCGGCTCTGCTGGCTTAGCCCTTTTTCCATTCTGTCGCTGATGCTGCCGAGCGCCAGCACGCACGCCACCGCGAGGCTAAGCGCCAGCCAGACAATCAGCAGCGAGGGAGAGCGCCACTCGCGCCAGAACCAGCGGGCTATCATGCTTCCTCCCACAGCTTGCCTTCGCGCAGCCGCAGGCGGCGGTCACAGCGAGCCGCAAGCTGCTCATCGTGAGTGACGAGGATCAACGTGGTGGAAAAATCGCGGTTGAGGGAAAACAGCAGATCGGCAATGCGGTCGCCGGTTTGCCTGTCGAGATTGCCGGTTGGCTCATCGGCAAACAGCACGCCGGGCCGCCCGTTGAAGGCGCGAGCCAGGGCTACACGCTGTTGCTCGCCGCCGGAAAGCTGGGCGGGAAGATGGTCGAGACGCTTGCCCAGCCCAAGCTGCTCCAGCAGCGCTTTGGCCTGGGTTCGGCTGGCCAAGCTATTTTCACCACGCAGCAGCGAGGGAAGTTCAACGTTTTCGAGAGCATTAAGGGTGGGCACCAGCATAAAGGACTGGAACACAAAGCCGACGTTTTTTGCCCGCAGCGCCGCCCTGGCTTCCTCATCCATGCTGTGCAGCGGCTGGCCGCAAAGGTGGACCTCACCGCTCGAGCCATCGTCCAACCCGGCGAGAATAGCCAGCAAAGTAGACTTCCCCGAGCCGGACTCGCCAATCAGGGCGATGGTTTCGGCCGGTTTGACAACCAGCTCAACTCCGGTAAGGATGGAAAGCTCGTGTTCACCCTGACCCACGGACTTACTAAGATGATGAACTTCAACAATGTTTTCCGCTGGCATTTGCCCTTCCTGTTTCTGGCTTTGATGACCTTCCGCGCCGCGGCGGCGGACACGTTATTGATATTAGGCGATAGCCTGAGCGCCGGTTATCGCATGGCGGCCAACGGTGCCTGGCCCGCCCTGCTGGATGCGAAATGGCAGCAGCAGGGAACAAAAGTGGTTAATGCGAGCATCAGCGGCGATACTGCGGCTCAGGGCCTGGCTCGCCTGCCCGCTCTGCTAAAACAGCATCAGCCGCGCTGGGTGCTGGTCGAACTCGGCGGCAATGACGGCCTGCGCGGGTTCCAGCCTCAGGCGGTAGAAAAAACGCTGCGCCAGGCCATCACCGACGTTAAGGCGGCGAACGCTGAGCCCATGCTGATGCAAATTCGCCTGCCCGCCAACTACGGACGCCGTTATAATGAGGCGTTTAGCGCTATTTATCCGCAGCTTGCCAAAGAGTTTGATATTCCTCTGCTGCCATTTTTTATGGAGGAGGTGTATCTGAAACCGCAATGGATGCAGGATGACGGCATTCACCCAAACCGTGATGCTCAGCCGTTTATCGCCGACTGGATGGCGACCCGGCTGGCTCCATTACTCTCTAAATAACTGGCGCAGCAGCGCCAGGCATGACGAGATAGTTAAACACGACTGATAAATAATCGGGGCACCCTTCGGGTAAAGTTATGCAAAAATCCGTTTTAATTACAGGCTGCTCCAGCGGGATTGGCTTAGCCAGCGCGCAGGAGTTACAGAAGCTTGGCTACAACATTCTCGCCGCCTGCCGTAAACCGGAAGACGTAGAGCGCATGAATCAGCTCGGTTTTACCGGCATTCAGCTCGATCTTGATGACCCGGAAAGCGTCAAACGTGCCGCCGCCGAAGTGATTGAAATCACCGGTAATCGCCTTTACGGCCTGTTTAATAACGGCGGTTATGGCGTGTATGGCCCGCTGAACGCCATTTCCCGCGAACAGCTTGAACAGCAGTTTTCAACCAACTTCTTCGGCACGCACCAGCTAACCATGCTGCTGCTGCCCGCCATGCAGCCTCACCATGAAGGCCGCATCGTGATGACCAGCTCGGTAATGGGGCTGATCTCCACCCCGGGGCGCGGGGCTTATGCCGCCAGTAAATACGCGCTTGAGGCCTGGTCAGACGCGCTGCGTATGGAGCTTCGCCACAGCGGAATTAAGGTTAGCCTGATAGAGCCGGGCCCAATCCGCACCCGCTTTACCGATAACGTTAACCAGACCCAGTCCGACAAGCCGGTTGAAAATCCGGGAATTGCCGCGCGCTTTACCCTCGGCCCGGAAGCCGTAGTGGCAAAAGTGCGCCATGCGTTTGAAAGCCCAAGGCCAAAATTACGCTACCCGGTGACCGTGGTAACGCACGTTGTTTCCGTACTGCGCCGCCTGCTTCCGGCCTGCGCGATGGACAAAATTTTACGCAGCTGAGTTGAAGTCCCGGCCTCAGCCCCCATGTAAAAAACAAATGCTTAACTGAGAATCGCCCATGTCCGCAGAAAATATTATTAACATTACCGAAGCGAACCTGCACCAGACGCTGGAACAGTCCATGGCTAAGCCGGTGCTGTTCTATTTCTGGTCTGCCCGCAGCCAGCATTGTGAACAGTTAACGCCGGTTCTGGACAGGCTTGCAGCCCAATACAACGGTCAGTTTATTCTCGCTAAAGTTGACTGCGACGCCGAGCAGATGGTGGCTTCGCAGTTTGGTCTGCGCTCCATCCCGACGGTTTATCTGTTCCAGAACGGCCAGCCGGTTGACGGCTTCCAGGGGCCGCAGCCGGAAGAAGCGATTCGCGCCCTGCTCGACAAAGTGCTGCCTCGTGAAGAAGAGCTGAAGGCTCAGCAGGCGGCTGAGCTAATGCAGGAAGGGAAACACGCCGAAGCGCTGCCGCTGCTGAAAGACGCGTGGCAGCTTTCCGGCCAGAACAGCGAAATTGGCCTGCTGCTGGCGGAAGTGCAAATTGCCCTGCACCGCAGCGAAGATGCCGAAGCGGTGCTGAAAACCATCCCGATGCAGGATCAGGATACTCGCTACCAGGCGCTGGTGTCGCAAATCGAACTGCTGAAGCAGGCGGCCGATACCCCGGAAATTCAGCAGCTACAGCAGCAGGTGCAAAACGAGCCGGAAAATGCCCAGCTTGCCGGGCAACTGGCATTGCAGCTGCATCAGGTCGGGCGTAACGAAGAAGCGCTTGAGCTGCTTTATACCCATCTGAAAAAAGACCTTGGCGCCGCCGACGGTCAGGCTCGTAAAATGATGATGGAAATTCTGGCCGCGCTGGGAACGGGCGATGCTCTGGCATCCAAATATCGCCGCCAGATTTATGCCCTGATGTATTAATCCGTTCAAAACGAAAAAGGCCGGTTTCCCGGCCTTTTCTTTCTCTGTTTATCTGTAAACGCGGATCCCGCCGTCTACGCCGCTCGGGCTTAACAGCACCTGCCAAAGCTGAATATTACGCGCACGGAATGCACCGGCGCAGGCATTCAAATAATAGCTGAACATACGTTTGAAACGCCTATCGTAATTGCGTTCGATATTCGGCCAGCAGCGTAAAAAGTTATCGTACCAGGCCATTAAGGTTTTATCGTAGTCCGAGCCGATATTGTGCCAGTCTTCCATTACAAAATGCTTTTCACTGGCGGCGGCAATGTGGCTAACCGAAGGCAGGCAGCCGTTGGGGAAAATATATTTATTGATCCAGGGATCAACGTTTAAATCAGTTTCGTTAGAACCAATGGTGTGTAGCAGAAACAGACCGTCATCTTTTATATTGCGGGCCGCAACTTCAAAATATGTGTTGTAGTTTTTTGGGCCGACGTGCTCAAACATGCCGACCGAAACAATGCGGTCAAATTTACTGTTCAGGTCACGGTAATCCTGTAGCAGAATATCGACATCCAGGCCCCGACAGCGATCCTGAGCCATTTTTTGCTGCTCTGCGGAAATCGTCACGCCAACCACGCTGACGCCATACTCCTGGGCCGCGTACTGCGCCAGGCCGCCCCATCCGCAGCCGATATCCAGCAGCTTCATACCCGGTTTAAGCTGGAGTTTCTCGCAGATCATATGCAGTTTGTTGCGCTGCGCGGAAGCAAGATCCGTAGCCTCTTTCCAGTAGCCGCAGGAGTATTGCATATACGGATCCAGCATCGCCGCAAACAGATCGTTGCCGATATCGTAATGCTCTTTGCCGACTATCCATGCGCGCTTGCGGGACTGCAAATTAAACAGCCGTGCACCTGCAATACGCATTAAGTCAGAAAAATGTTTTGGTATCTGGCTATCAAGGCCGTGACGCAAAATGCGGGTAAAAAGAATATCCAGCCGGTCGCACTCCCACCAGCCATCCATGTAACTTTCGCCCAGCCCCAGGGAGCCTTCCTGCAATATTCGTTTAAAGAACTCTGGGTTATTAACCCGAATATCCGCCGGACCGCTACCGTTAATATCAATAGCCAGCGGGGAAATTAACTCTTCAACTATTTTTTGCCAGCGGCTGTTATTCGTCTGTTGCTGTTCAGCTATTATCGTTCCCATTGCTTCCTCTACCGAATAAAACTCCCTCGTCTAAGGCGTCCCATACAGCGCAGCTGGTCTGCCGAATGATTCGATATTACGCCTACACATCACATGTAAAAAATGAACTTAACTCATCAACTTCATTCCAATTTGGCATAGTTACGGTCAGAGACCGGGATTGCCTACACTTAATTGGCGGCCGTTGCCAGGATGTTGCTGAATGTTTCAACTTAAGCGGGTAGACTGGCGGCAAAACAAACAGGAGGTTTTTAAATGCTTATCGTGATCCCCGTATTAATCCTTGTTGCGCTGGTGATTGTCGCTGCCGGGGTAAAAATTGTGCCTCAGGGCTTCCAATGGACCGTAGAGCGCTTTGGCCGCTATACCAAAACTCTGATGCCGGGGCTCAACCTTGTGGTGCCGTTTATGGACCGCGTAGGCCGCAAAATCAATATGATGGAGCAAGTGCTCGACATCCCTTCCCAGGAAGTTATCTCCAAGGATAACGCCAACGTTTCCATCGATGCTGTATGCTTTATTCAGGTGGTCGACGCGCCGCGTGCCGCCTATGAAGTCAGCAACCTTGAGCTGGCCATCATCAACCTGACGATGACCAACATTCGTACCGTGCTTGGCTCAATGGAGCTGGACGAAATGCTCTCCCAGCGCGACAACATCAATACCCGCCTGCTGCACATCGTCGATGAAGCCACCAACCCGTGGGGTATTAAAATTACCCGTATTGAAATTCGCGACGTCCGCCCGCCGGCGGAGCTTATCGACGCGATGAACGCCCAGATGAAAGCCGAGCGTACCAAACGAGCGTACATTCTTGAGGCGGAAGGTATTCGCCAGGCCGAAATCGTAAAAGCCGAAGGTGAGAAACAGTCGAAGATCCTGAAAGCCGAAGGCGAGCGCCAGTCGGCCTTCCTTGAAGCAGAAGCCCGCGAACGTAGCGCCGAAGCGGAAGCCCGCGCCACGCAGATGGTTTCTGAAGCGATTGCCAAAGGTGATATCCAGGCGGTGAACTACTTCGTCGCCCAGAAATACACTGACGCGCTACAGACAATCGGTTCGGCCAATAACAGCAAAGTAGTGCTGATGCCGCTGGATGCCACAAGCCTGATGGGCTCCATCGCCGGGATTAGCGAACTTATCGCCCAGAGCGGCAGCGAGCGTAAAAAATGATAGACAGTATTCTCGCGCATCCGCACGTCTTCTGGCTTGCGCTGGGTGGACTGCTGCTGGCGGCGGAGATGCTGGGCGCCAGCGGCTATCTGCTGTGGAGCGGCGTGGCGGCGGTGATAACCGGCCTGCTGGTCTGGGCTCTGCCGCTGGGCTGGGAGCTACAGGGCGTTTGCTTTGCGCTACTGACGCTGGTTGCCGCCTTCCTCTGGTGGCGCTGGCTTTCCGGGCGCAAACAGCAGGTGCCGGGTGAAGTGCTGAATCAGCGTGGCCAGCAGCTGGTTGGCCGCCGGTTCCGACTGGACACGCCGCTGGTCAATGGCCGGGGGCATGTTCGTGTGGCGGACAGCAGCTGGCCGGTTACCGCAGACGAAGAGCTCCCGGCAGGCTGTGAAGTGGTCGTGCTTGCCGTAGAAGGCATCACGCTGAAAATCAGAGCCGCTTAACTCACCCCGTGGCGATGGCAACAGCCGGAAAGGTTGTCGATAATCGGACAATCGGCGCCGTCATCGCCCGGGCAGGCTTCCGCCAGCGTCAGCAGATGCTGGCGCATATTCTGCAATTCGATAATGTGCCGTTCGATATCCGCCACTTTCTGCAAAGTGCGCGCTTTTACGTCCGCGCTGTGCCTTGCCGGATCGTTAAACAGGCTCACCAGCTCTTTGCACTCTTCAAGATTAAACCCCACCTGGCGGGCCTGACGCAGTAGCGTTAGCTCATCGAGATGTTTCTGGGTATAGCTGCGGTAGCCGTTGTCGGCGCGAAAAGGCGCCGTAACCAGCCCTTTCTGTTCATAAAAACGGATTGCCTTGCTGGTTAACCCGGTTTTTTTCGCCACATCGCTAATATTCATTTTTCCTCCTTGACCTCCACTGGATGATGGGACTCAGGCGGACACAAAGCCACAATATACTCTATGGTGAAAAAGAAAAAGCCGCCAGAAACTGGCGGCTTTTTCATAGTGATTGTTACTTGTTTTTCTTAAGAGGTCTGGCCTTCCAGCGCTTAACCAACCATTCGAATTCTTGATAGGTCGTTTCCGATTTGATGTGTTCCCTGATGGCTTTGATCAGAGGTTCAGCGATATCGTGAGTTTCTATTACCGTGGTGAAAGACGTTCTCTTAATCATCTGCTCGTCATAGATCCCTTCACGGATACTCACTGCAACCCTTTCATAAAAATTCAGGATGTACTGAAATTTGCGGCGTTCGGCCATCTCTTCTTCAGTGATCGCGGTACCTTCGCATGGGAAAACATAAGAGCGAAAGGACTTTCCTGAGCGGTGTACTTGCTTAAGGGTGTGCAAAGATTCTATGTACTGCGTATCCTGCCGGCTCTCAAATAAAAAATTGGCAGTCTGGGTTTTCTTTGCTGTACGGACGTTATAGACAATCGCACCGATAGCAACCAACACACCGATCAGAACGATAACATTGCTGATGATTTGTAGCGTTGTAGCGTCTGGTGTCATGTTCCTTCATCCATAAAAAAGGCGGGGTTAGTATCCCCGCCTCATAGAGGTTAGTGCGGCTTAGAAGCCGTCAAACTCGTCAGATATTATATTCATATAACCCCCTTATAAGGTGCGCTGATGTGACTACGCTTTGTAGTCATGCGTCGATGAAAATTACCTCAAAGATAATACGGAGTCAAATATATGGGCATTTTTATGTGCGTTAAGAGCAAGATCCTGACGGGGATCGACAAATGCGCAAAACGAAATGAAAGTTGCGTGTAGATGCAAAAATTACAGCTGGGATGCCGCCGCACTGTGCACGCACGGTCTTCCCAATCCCGCCCGGAAATCCGTTGTCTCCTGACTTAATGCCTCATGGCAATACACAACTTAGCCTTCAGAAATTTAAAGCCTTGACCTTCCCCTTGATGGAAGGTTTAACCTTCATCATAGTTAACCGAATCTTCCTTTCGGTCAATATTTCACCTCGTAATCGTACAGGAGTCTGACGATGTCACACATTGTAGAGTTGAATCTGGACGGCCTCACCTGCGGCCACTGTGTAAAACGCGTTAAAGAAAGCCTCGAACAGCGTTCGGACGTTGAGCAGGCGGAAGTGACGCAAACCCACGCCCGCGTCACCGGCAGCGCTACGCCGGAAGCTCTGGTAGAAACCGTTAAAGAAGCGGGATACGGCGCAGAAGTCGCCAGCCACCCAAAGGCTGAACCGCTGGCAGAGTCATCAACTCCGTCGGAAGCACTGACAGCGGTCGCCCCTTCGCTTCCGGCAGCCTCAACCGAAGATGACAGCCGACAGCTGCTTATCGACGGAATGAGCTGCGCCAGCTGCGTCTCACGGGTGCAGAACGCTCTGCAGAAAGTACCGGGCGTCAGCCAGGCACGGGTCAACCTTGCGGAGCGCAGCGCGCTGGTGATGGGCACCGCCTCCGCAGAATCCCTGATTAAAGCCGTAGAAAGTGCCGGATACGGCGCAGAAGCCATTGAAGACGACCAGAAACGCCGTGAACGCCAGCAGGAGACGGCTAATGCCGCCATGAAGCGCTTCCGCTGGCAGGCCGTTGTCGCCCTCGCCGTCGGCATTCCGGTGATGGTCTGGGGGATGATCGGCGACAATATGATGGTCACCGAAAGTAACCGTTCCCTGTGGCTGGCAATCGGCGTCGTGACGCTGGCGGTGATGATTTTTGCCGGCGGCCATTTCTACCGCAGCGCATGGCGCAGCCTGATGAACCGCGCGGCCACCATGGATACGCTGGTCGCCCTCGGCACAGGCGCGGCATGGCTCTACTCGATTACCGTGAATATCTGGCCGCAACACTTCCCGATGGAAGCTCGCCACCTCTACTACGAGGCCAGCGCGATGATCATCGGCCTGATAAATCTCGGCCATATGCTTGAGCAGCGCGCTCGCCAGCGCTCCTCGAAAGCACTCGAACGCCTGCTGGATCTGACGCCGCCAACCGCACGAGTGGTCACGGAAGAAGGTGAAAAAACGCTGCCGCTGGCCGAAGTTACCGCCGGGATGACGCTGCGCCTTGCAACGGGCGACCGCGTGCCGGTTGACGGCGAGATTACCCGGGGTGAAGCCTGGTTCGACGAAGCAATGCTGACCGGCGAGCCGATACCGATGCAAAAATCAAGCGGCGACGGCATTCACGCGGGCACCGTTGTGCAGGACGGCAGCGTGCTGTTCCGCGCCACGGCAACCGGCAGCCACACCACGCTGTCGCGCATTATCCGCATGGTTCGCCAGGCACAGAGCAGCAAGCCGGAAATCGGCCAGCTGGCGGATAAAATCTCTGCGGTATTTGTGCCGATTGTGGTGCTGATTGCCCTGTTTAGCGCCGCAGTTTGGTACTTCGTCGGCCCTGCGCCGCAAATTGTTTATACCCTGGTTATCGCCACCACGGTTCTGATTATCGCCTGCCCTTGCGCCCTTGGGCTTGCCACGCCGATGTCGATTATTTCCGGCGTAGGCCGCGCCGCCGAATTTGGGGTTCTGGTGCGGGATGCCGACGCATTGCAGCGCGCCAGCACGCTCGATACCGTAGTATTCGATAAAACCGGCACGCTGACCGAAGGCAAACCGCAGGTTGTTGCCGTTGAAACCCTGCCGGGCGTGGATGCGGACCAGGTTCTGCGCCTGGCTGCCGCGCTTGAACAAGGCTCCAGCCACCCGCTGGCACGGGCTATTATCGAAAAAGCGGGTGACGCAACGCTGACGGAGGTTAGTTCATTCCGCACCTTGCGCGGGCTGGGCGTTAGCGGCGAGGCGGAAGGACACAAGCTTCTGCTGGGTAACAAAGCGCTGCTCGACGAGCAGGGCGTAGAAACGGAGGCGCTTGCCGCAAGTATTGATGCCCAGGCACGGCTTGGCTCAACGCCGGTTCTGCTGGCGGTGGATGGGAAACTGATGGCGCTGCTGGCCGTCCGCGACCCGCTTCGTAAAGACAGCATCAGCGCCCTGCAACGTTTGCACCGCAACGGCTACCGTCTGGTGATGCTCACCGGCGATAACCCGGTTACCGCCAATGCGATTGCCAAAGAGGCCGGTATTGATGAGGTGATAGCGGGCGTGCTGCCGGACGGCAAGGCCGAAGCTATTAAGCAACTTCAGCAGCAGGGTCGCCAGGTTGCTATGGTCGGGGACGGCATCAACGATGCTCCGGCGCTGGCCCAGGCCGACGTGGGGATAGCAATGGGCGGCGGCAGCGATGTGGCTATTGAAACCGCGGCGATTACGCTGATGCGCCACAGCCTGGTAGGCGTTGCCGACGCGTTGGCTATTTCAAAAGCCACGCTGCGAAATATGAAGCAAAACCTGCTGGGCGCCTTCGTCTACAACTCGTTTGGCATCCCGATTGCCGCAGGCGTGCTTTATCCCCTGACCGGCACGCTGCTCAACCCGGTGGTTGCCGGGGCGGCAATGGCGCTCTCTTCCATTACCGTGGTAAGCAACGCTAACCGCCTGCTGCGCTTTAAACCAAAAGATTGACCTCCCGCTCATCCGGGCCTTCACCGGCCCGGATGACTTTTTACTTCCCCCTTCCGGCCCGCGGCGTTAGCATGGCTTTTTTGCCAGGGAATCGCGATATGGGTTTGTTTCAACGTATTAGCTCACTGTTTTCCGGCCTGACGGTTTCTACTTATCCCTGGCCCGCTCTAGATGTCACCCTCCCCGGTAAACGCCATTTGCATCTGGTGGGCAGTATCCATATGGGGACTCGTGATATGGCCCCGCTGTCCGAGCGCTTAATCGGTAAGCTGCGCGCGGCGGATGCGCTGATTGTCGAAGCGGATGTCAGTTCCGGCGGCTCGCCGTTTAGCAATATCGAGCCAGAAATCAGCCTTGAACAGCGCCTTGAACCTGAGACTTATCAGCAGGTCGTGACCCTGTGCGACGAGCTTGGCCTCTCGCTCAGCAGCATTGAAAACCAGCCAGCCTGGCAGGTCGCCTTAATTATGCAGGCACATCAGGCGCAGCGGCTTGGGCTGCGGCCAGATTACGGCATCGACTATCAGCTGCTTGAAGCCGCGCAGCGCTTTGGGGTGCCCGTTACCGAGCTGGAGGGGGCACAAAGCCAAATTGACCTGCTGACGGCGCTGCCGAACGGCGGTATGTCGCTGTTAAACGATACGCTTACCCACTGGCACACCAACGCGCGCTTATTACAAATTATGATTGGCTGGTGGCTGGAAACGCCGCCCCAACAGGGAAATATTGCGCTGCCGAACACCTTCGGCGATGAGCTGTACGATGTGTTGATGCATCAGCGAAACCATCAGTGGCGGGATTTTCTTCAGCAACTGCCGGCCGGGCGCTATGTGGTTGCGGTGGGGGCGCTGCATCTTTACGGTGAAGGTAACTTGCCGGAATTACTGAAAAAAGGGTAAAAAAATGGCCAATATTTCTATTGGCCCGTCAAAGAGGAATTTCATTTATTATTCTGTTTATCCTCGGCTGCCGAAGCAACCGAAGCTGAATTGTCGCTCAATGTGATGATTTGCGCCATCACTATTATGTAGCGCTATATTACTCTCCAAGTATATCACTACGATTACTATTTTGTGCGTTTTCAAAACAACTAAGAAAGAAGGAAACCATGACTCCCGCGGTAAAACTCCTCGAAAAAAACAAAATCAGCTTTCAAATCCATGCCTATGAGCACGATCCGCTGGAAACCAACTTCGGCGACGAAGTGGTTCGCAAGCTGGGGCTGAACGCCGACCAGGTTTATAAAACGCTGCTGGTGGCGCTAAATGGCGATATGAAACACCTGGCGGTGGCGGTGACGCCGGTCGCCGGACAGCTTGACCTGAAAAAGGTGGCGAAGGCGCTTGGCGTGAAGAAGGTTGAGATGGCTGACCCGATGGTCGCCCAGCGCATCACCGGTTATCTGGTCGGCGGCATTAGCCCGCTGGGGCAGAAAAAACGCCTGCCAACGGTGATTGACGCACCGGCGCAGACGTTTGCCACCATCTATATTTCCGGCGGCAAACGCGGGCTGGATATCGAGCTGGCGGCGAGCGACCTGGCAAAACTGCTGGATGCCCGTTTCGCCGATATCGCCCGCCTGGATTAACGCTTAGTTCCAGCTCACCTCGCCTTTAGGTTGGTAAGCATTCACGTCCAGCGGTGAGTTCTGTTCGATGTACTGCTTCAGCACTTCCGCATCCACAAAGCCGGTGTTGACATAGCCCGGCTTTTTATCGATTTCCGGATAACCGTCGCCGCCAGTGCCGTTAAAGCTCAGGGTTGCCATGCGGTAGGTTTTGGCCGGGTCGACAGGCTGGTCTTTGATTTTCAGGCCGCTAAGCTTGCCGCCGGTAGAAACAAAGCTCACGTTGGCGAACTGAGGATAAGCGCCGGAGTCAGGGGTTTTCTGCGCCACGGCCGTCAGGTACTCCTCAACTTCTTTGCCGTTCATATCGATATACACCACGGTGTTGCCAAACGGCTGCACCTTAAGCACATCTTTATAGCTGATGTTACCGGCCTCGATGGAGTCACGAACCCCGCCGCCGCTCATCACCGCGAAATCGGCACTGGTACGCGCCATTTGCGCCGCCAGCAGCACGCGGGCCAGGTTGGTCTGCACGAAACGAACTTTGCTGCGGTCGCCCTCCAGATGCCCGTTAACGCTGCCCACTTTCACCTTCAGCGCCGCCTGGCCTTTGTTCTGGAACGGCGTCAGCAGGGAGAGCATTTGCTGATTCTCAGGGATTTCCGGGGTGTAAAGTACGCGCTCACTTTGCCCGTTGTCGTAGGTGATTTTCTTCTTCAGGTTGATAGGGATCAGCTGGTAATGCACCAGTTTCATTTCGCCATTACGGAACTCAAAGTCCGCGCGCCCGACGTATTTGCCCCACTCGTGGGCCTGGACAATCCAGGTGCCGTTTTGCTTGTCCGGCGCGCAAGGCGTCCCCGGAACATAATCCTTCTGTTTCTGATTCTCGCCCGCCATACAAACCGGATCTTGTGAGTGACCACCCACAATCATCGTCAAAGCGCCTTCCGGCAGGCTTCTCGCCATTTCCACATCGCCCGGTGCGTTTGAGCCGTGATTGCCGTTATCGTAGTGGCCCATGTGGGTGGCGGCGATAATCACATCCGGCTTCTCGGTGCTTTGCAGCTCCTGAATCACCAGTTTGGCTTCATCGGCCGGTTTACGGAATTCTATGTTGGTGAAGTATTCAGGGTTGCCGATTTTCGCCGTGTCGTCAGTCGTCAGGCCGATAACCGCCACCTTAATACCCTGAGGCTTAAACAGCGCATAAGGCTTGAACAGGCGTTCGCCGGTGCTTTTTTGGTAAATGTTGGCCGACAGTAGCGGGAACTTCGCCCATTTTTCCTGCTGGCGCAGAACGGAGAGCGGGTTATCAAATTCATGGTTGCCTACCGCCATCGCGTCATAACCAATCAGGCTCATGCCGCGGAAGTCCGGCTCGGCATCCTGCAAGTCAGACTCCGGCACGCCGGTATTGATGTCCCCGCCGGAGAGCAGCAGCACGCTTCCACCTTCGGCCGCAACCTCTTTACGCACGCTGTCTACCAGCGTCTTTTGCGCCGCCAGACCATACTCGGCATATTCATTGCGCCAGAAATGGCCGTGATGATCGTTGGTATGCAGAATGGTGATTTTGTAAGTTTTGTCTTTTTCCCAGGCCAGCGCCGACGCGCTGGTTAAGCTCAATGCCACCAGCAGCGCCGTGGTTATTGTTTTTGTAGCAAACCGCATTGCAAATCTCCATGTCAAAATGTAACTGCGCAGAAATACCAGATAGCCTTCAGGATAGACAACTAACTTTTCCGAAATGCGACTTCCTTCAAATCCGCGGCGCAGGTATGTTAGCAGGGTAACGATTTATCCCGGGCTATCTCCTGCGTAGCCCGCTCTAAAAACAATAAACGTTTTCTACAGGTAATTATGGCAAGTTCTCAAACCCTCACCCAGCCGGGCACGCCCCCGGAGCAAAAAAAAGCGCGCACCGCATTTGGGATCCTCGGAGCCATCAGCCTTTCCCACCTGCTTAACGACATGATTCAATCGCTGATTCTGGCTATCTATCCCCTGCTGCAGGCCGAGTTCTCCCTGAGCTTTATGCAGATTGGGATGATAACCCTGACCTTCCAGCTCTCTTCCTCGCTGCTACAGCCGCTGGTGGGCTACTACACCGACAAATACCCGATGCCGTGGTCGCTGCCGATTGGTATGTGCTTCACCCTTTGCGGCCTGGTTCTACTGGCGCTGGCCGGGAGCTTCCCTGCCGTATTGGTCGCCGCGGCGCTGGTCGGCACCGGTTCGTCGGTGTTCCACCCCGAATCGTCCCGCGTTGCCCGCATGGCTTCCGGCGGCCGTCACGGCCTGGCGCAGTCGCTGTTCCAGGTGGGCGGTAACTTCGGCAGCTCGCTGGGGCCATTACTGGCGGCAGTTATTATTGCGCCATACGGCAAGGGCAATGTCGCCTGGTTCGTGCTGGCCGCGCTGCTGGCCATTATTGTGCTGCTGCAAATCAGCCGCTGGTACGCCGCTCAGCATCGAATCGCGAAGGGCCGCCCGCCTGTGCAGGTGGTTAACCCGCTGCCGCGCAATAAGGTCATTCTGGCGGTCTCCATTCTGCTGCTGCTGATATTTTCCAAATATTTCTATATGGCAAGCATCAGCAGTTACTTCACTTTCTACCTGATGCAAAAATTCGGACTCTCGGTACAAAACGCCCAGTTCCACCTGTTTGCTTTCCTGTTTGCGGTTGCGGCAGGGACGGTTATCGGTGGCCCTCTGGGGGACAAAATCGGTAGAAAATACGTGATTTGGGGGTCAATCCTCGGTGTCGCGCCGTTTACCCTTGTTTTACCCTATGCTTCGCTCTACTGGACCGGCGTGCTGACGGTCATCATTGGCTTTATTCTGGCCTCCGCCTTCTCGGCTATTCTGGTGTATGCCCAGGAGCTACTGCCGGGACGTATCGGTATGGTTTCCGGGCTGTTTTTCGGATTTGCCTTTGGGATGGGTGGACTCGGTGCCGCGGTGCTTGGGGTGATTGCCGACCACTCCAGCATTGAATTGGTCTACAAAATATGTGCCTTCCTGCCGTTACTCGGCATTATGACAATATTCCTACCCGATAACCGCCATAAATCCTGACCTTTAGCGGCCAAAGTGTTGCTTTGGCCGCTCGCCGCCCCCATACAGTTCCAGTCACTCCCCCAGATAACTGAGTTAAATGCTACTCAGGGCCTTTTTTTTACCGAAATGCGCTTTTTATCCAAAATTCAACAATTATTCATAAACGCTGAGAGCGAAATTGTCATAAACTGTGTAACAGAAAGTTTTTGGAACATCGGCTAACCAAAGGAGACGGAATGCATCACGCCACACCGCTTATCACCACCATTGTTGGTGGTCTCGTACTCGCTTTTTTACTCGGTATGCTGGCTAATAAGCTGCGCATATCTCCGCTGGTGGGCTATTTATTAGCTGGCGTGCTGGCAGGTCCCTTTACCCCTGGTTTTGTCGCTGATACCAAACTGGCCCCCGAGTTAGCAGAATTAGGCGTGATTCTGCTGATGTTCGGCGTCGGGCTGCATTTTTCATTGAAGGATTTGATGGCGGTAAAGGCCATCGCCATCCCCGGCGCAATCGCGCAAATAGGCGTTGCGACGCTGCTGGGCATGGCGCTTTCCTGGCTGATGGGCTGGTCGATAATGACCGGCATCGTGTTTGGTCTCTGTTTGTCGACCGCCAGCACCGTGGTGCTGCTGCGCGCCCTTGAGGAGCGGCAGCTAATCGACACCCAGCGAGGGCAGATAGCCATCGGCTGGCTGATTGTTGAAGACCTGGTGATGGTGCTGACGCTGGTGCTGCTGCCTGCGGTTGCCGGCATGCTGGAAAAAGGCGACGTTGGCCTGGCCTCGCTTAGCCTTGATATGGCTATTACCATAGGTAAAGTGGCCGCCTTTATTGCCCTGATGATGCTGGTCGGCCGCCGTCTGGTGCCGTGGATCCTGGCGCGCAGCGCGGCAACCGGCTCCCGCGAGCTGTTTACCCTCTCCGTGCTGGCGCTGGCGCTCGGCATCGCTTTCGGCGCGGTTGAGCTGTTTGATGTCTCCTTCGCCCTCGGCGCTTTCTTTGCCGGGATGGTGCTGAACGAGTCCGAGCTTAGCCACCGCGCGGCGCACGACACGCTGCCGCTGCGCGACGCTTTTGCGGTGCTGTTCTTTGTCTCGGTAGGTATGCTCTTTGACCCGCTGATCCTTATCCAGGAGCCGCTGGCCGTGCTGGGCACGCTGGCGATTATCATCTTCGGTAAGTCGCTGGCCGCTTTCCTGCTGGTGCGCATGTTTGGCCACTCCCAGCGTACCGCACTGACAATTGCCACCAGCCTCGCGCAAATCGGCGAGTTCGCGTTTATTCTCGCGGGCCTCGGCATGGCGCTGAACCTGCTGCCGCAGACCGGGCAAAATCTGGTGCTGGCGGGGGCAATTCTGTCGATTATGCTCAACCCGATTCTGTTCGCTATCCTCGAGCGTTATCTGGAAAAAACTGAGACGCTGGACGAGCAAACGCTGGAAGAAGCTATCGAAGAAGAAAAACAGATCCCGGTGGATATCTGCAACCACGCGCTGCTGGTCGGTTACGGCCGCGTTGGCAGCCTGCTCGGTGAAAAGCTGATTGCCGAAGGCGTGCCGCTGGTGGTGATTGAAACCTCCCGCAGCCGCGTCGATGAGCTGCGCGAGCGCGGTATTCGCGCCGTGCTGGGTAATGCCGCCAATGAAGAAATAATGAATCTGGCGCACCTCGACTGCGCCCGCTGGCTGCTGCTGACTATCCCGAACGGCTATGAGGCCGGAGAGATAGTCGCCGCAGCCAGAGAGAAATGCCCGGATATCGAAATCATTGCCCGCGCCCATTACGACGATGAAGTGGACTACATCACCGAACGCGGCGCAAATCAGGTTGTGATGGGGGAAAGAGAGATAGCCAATACTATGCTTGGGCTGCTGGTTCCGCCGGTTGCTCAGGAAGCGGTGACGGGATAAATCACTTTTTGGGGTGGGCTGCCCGGCTCACCCCTTATTCATTCAGGCTGGCGCTAAACACGTCAGCCTTTTTTGCTTAGCGCTCCCAGTATGACTCTTCCAGGCTATCTTCGCGCTCCGGCAGCCCTCGGGTCAGGCGCGGAGAATGCTGGTTCAGCACCTGATAGCTTACGCGGTTGGCATATTTGCAAACCTGAGCCAGCGACGAATAGGTCAGCCAGGTAAACTTATGCTTGCTGGAGTTGGGCACATTGCTGCGGTGGTAATTGTTGGCGGTAATATCGTGCAGCAGCGCGGCCAGCGCCCCGTCACCCGCGCCGTTGGTGTTCATTATCTTCTCCGGGCCGCCCATGTATGGGGCGATATGGGAGTAGATACGCAGCGGCTCGCTGCAATCCTTCAGGCGCATCGCGCGGCTGAATTCATACTGGTTAAACTCGGCAATCGCCCCCGGCAGCAGCGGGTGCTGAGTTTTGCGTTTCGAGCTTTCTTCGGTGTAGCCCGCCATATAGAGGCCAACCGGCCCGGCGGTGCAAAGCACTAAATCAACCCAGTCGAGCGCCTTATCGGCCGCCAGCAGCGGATCGCTTTCGCCCGTCAGCGCTTCGCCCTCTTCTTCATTCATCGCCAGAATCGACACGTTATCGCGCAGAAATGCCTGCCACCAGGCCGGATCTTCGGCAATCACATATTTGGTTCCCAGCGTCAGGACGACCGGCACGTTATGTTTTTTCGCCCAGTTAATCGCCTGCATCGTGGCGTCCGGCATCGGCTCGCCCGGCTTGCAGCGCACAAGATAGGAGGTCAGCACCAGTGCGGAAGCTCCGGCAATCACTTCTTCCGGAATGCTCTCGGGACGCAGCTGATTCATATGCCCCGGGCTGATAGCAAAAGTACGCTCGCCCTGCTCGCCAACCAGCGTAAAGCAGCGACCAATCGCGCCGTCAACACCCTGCAAATAGTTGAGATCGGTCCGGCTGGAGGTGTTGCAGAGGTAGCGGTAGGCATAGCTGCCTATTTCGATATTGCGGCACATCACCCCGAGTAAAACCGAACGGTCGTCGGCCAGCACCGAGTAATTGTGCATCGTATTGCCGATGGTGCCGCCAGCGAACTGGTGGGTAATCAGGTTGTTATCAGTCAGCTCACGATAAAGCGCCTCGGCAACGTCATCCTCGATGACCAGCGAGTGGCCGAAACTCAGCCCGTAGCGGCGCACAAACTCGTCATCCACTTTGGCTTCAATATCCACCAATGTTTGATCGATACCGACGATCCATGAAGATCCGCTTTCGGACTCAGGCAAAGTTTGCTGAAGCAGCGGATCGCGGGCGCTAACGGGGAAGTAGTGTTTGGACTTGCGTTTACCGGGAAATTTCATGAATGTGTTTAAGAGTGGCCAACTGGGCCGCGCATGGTAGCACATTCCTCCCGGCGAGCGCGACGTGGCGCAAAGTTTCAATATCAGAAGGCAGCGTCCCGGTTTACCGGCTCTCAGTTTCTAAAATGGTGCAATTTCACCAGGAGCATCTTATGAAGCCGGAAAACAAAATCCACGTTCTCGACCTTATTTCGGACGAGATGAAAGCGGCCATCAACGTACGGCAGAATGACCTCCCGCCGTGGCCCTCGACTAACGATTACCCGGCGATGCGCCAGCATTATGCCCTCGAGCGCCGCTACTGGAATGAAGGCGCACCGCAAATGGAGACGAGGGAATGTGAGGTTCCCACGGCTTACGGGGCGGTTAACGCGCGCCTCTATCACCCGCAACCGGGCAGCAAAGCCACGCTGTTTTACCTGCACGGCGGCGGCTTTATTCTGGGCAACCTGGACACGCACGACCGTATTATGCGCCTGCTGGCCAGCTACTCCCGGTGTACGGTGATAGGTATTGATTATTCTCTGTCGCCGGAGGCTCGCTTCCCACAGGCAATTGAAGAAACCATTGCCGCCTGCCGGTACTTTTCTCATCAGGCCGGTGAATATCAACTGAATATGGACACTATCGGCTTCGCCGGGGATTCGGCAGGCGCAATGCTGGCGCTCGCCAGCGCGCTTTGGCTGCGCGACAGGGATATTCATTGCGGCAGAGTGGCAGGCGTGCTGCTGTGGTACGGCCTTTATGGGCTACAGGATTCCGTCAGCCGCCGGCTGCTGGGCGGCGAGTGGGATGGGTTAACACGGCAGGATCTGGAGATGTACGAAAATGCCTTGCTGCGCGATGCGGCAGATCGCGAGTCGCCGTATTACTGCCTGTTCAATAACGATCTCACACGCGATGTACCGCCCTGCTTTATCGCTGGTGCAGAGTTCGATCCTTTGCTCGACGACAGCCGCCTGCTGTATCAGACGTTATAGGCGCATCATCAGCCTTGCGAATACAAACAGTATTCCGGCACGCTGCACGCCTTCCTGCACTATTCACGCGTGATGAAAGCCGCCGATGCGGCTCTGCGTGACGGGGCGCGTTTCTTCAACGCGCAGATTTAGCGGTAGCGGGCGACCAGGTTTTCCATCATCGCGATATGGGCCGGATCGTCGTTCAGCGCCGGGATGTATTCATACTTCGTGCCGCCAGCCTCGATAAACACTTCGCGGTTCTGGACCGCCATTTCTTCGAGGGTTTCCAGGCAGTCGGCGGAGAAGCCCGGGCACATCACCTGAATATGCTTCACGCCCTTTTCGGCCAGCATCTTCAGCGTTTCGTCGGTATAAGGCATCAGCCACGGTTCGCGGCCAAAGCGTGACTGGTAGGTCATCATCACTTTTTCCGGCGGCAACTCAAGCACGCTCAGCAACTCCCGGGTGGTATCGCGGCAGCGCTGCGGGTAGTCGTCACCTTCGTTCGCGTAGCGCTGCGGAATGCCGTGATAGGAGAGCAGCAGCACGTCCGGCTCGCCGTGTTCGGCAAAGGAACGTTTAACCGATGCCGCGAGCGCGTTGATATATCCGGCGTCGGTGGCGTAATCGCGGATCAGGGAAATTGACGGCAGGCTGCGGTAGTCAGCAAAAATTCGGCCCAGCTCGTCCCATACCGCAGCCACGGTTGAACAGGAAAACTGAGGGTAAAGCGGGAGCACAACAATATGCGTCACGTTCTGCGCCAGCAAATCGTCTACCGCGCTTTTCAGCGAAGGCTCGCCGTAACTCATGCCGAGCGCTACCGGCGTATCGGGCAACTGCCGCGCCAGAGCCTGCTGCTGCCGACGGCTATAAACCATCAGCGGGGAACCTTCTTCCATCCAGATAGACTGGTAGAGTTTCGCCACGCGCGGCGAACGCAGCGGCAAAATCACCCCGCGCAGAAGCGGCCACCATAACAGGCGCGGCGTATCCACCACGCGTCGGTCGCTCAGGAACTGACGCAGATAGCGGTTAACCGCCGCGGGCGTTGGGGCGCTCGGTGTGCCAAGGTTAGCCAGTAAGATGCCAATTTTTTCCTGATTCATTCCCACCCCTTATCTTTAAATTGCCGTCAATTGTAACGTAAAAGAGCGAAACGAGAACCGATTACAGCAAGAGGAGAAATTTCAGGCAAAAAAATACCAGGGACAGGCCCTGGTATTGATTTTAGAAGCCGAAATTATCCGAGGATTTTTTCCAGTTCAGCGCGGACAGCAGCAACTGCCTGAGTCCCGTCAACTTTGGCGTATTGGGTATTACCCGCCTGAGCTTCTTTAGAGTAATAACCGATCAGCGGAGCGGTCATCTGATGGTATTCCACCAGGCGCTTACGCACGGTCTCTTCCTGATCGTCTTTACGAGTGGTCAGCTCTTCGCCGGTCACGTCGTCTTTACCTTCAACCTTCGGTGGGTTGAATTTGATGTGGTAAACGCGGCCGGAAGCGGCGTGTACGCGGCGGCCCACGATGCGGTCAACGATCAGCTCGTCCGGCACGTCGAATTCCAGCACGAAATCAACATTGATGCCTGCTTCTTTCATGGCGTCAGCCTGCGGGATAGTACGCGGGAAGCCGTCCAGCAGGAAACCGTTACGGCAGTCTTCCTGCGCAATGCGCTCTTTTACCAGGGCGATAACCAGTTCATCGGTCACCAGTTTGCCAGCATCCATGATGTCTTTGGCCTGTTTACCCAGTTCTGAACCAGATTTGACTGCGGCGCGTAACATGTCACCGGTGGAGATTTGCGGAATGCCGTATTTCTCCATGATGAACTGAGCCTGAGTCCCTTTACCTGCGCCCGGAGCGCCGAGCAGAATGATACGCATTGCGTAATTCCCCATACGTTTAAATATTCAATCGAATTTGAGGCGAAAACCATACCACTAAAGGCGGTATCATCACAAGAAAGCGAGGGGGTCAGGCTACAGCCTGAAGCCTCGATCCCGCCTGGATTACGGGCATTTTCCCGCTCCGGCTTAAGCCAGAATCGGTTCAGCCAGACATCGTTTTTTTCTCTACAGGCATCGACCTGCTCCAGGATTATTCGTAGATCCTGCCGGATTGATAAAAAGGGTGGGCTATATATATAAGGTTTATGTGCGGCAATTATAATCACGCTCAATACGGCCGGGCGTCTGCATAAGACACCGGGCTGCCAACAAGGACGCACTATTTTGCTACGAGGAAGAGCACCTGCCATGAATAAAACCTTAATCGCCCTCACCTGTTGTTTTCTGTTAAGCGGCTGCGCGTCGCAGTGGGTAAAAACACGCAGCAATGCGCAGGAGTACACAACCTCACGCGCAGCCTGTGAAACCCAGTCTCAGCAGGCTTTCCCGGTGAGAAACGAGGTTGCACAGCGTACTAAGTACACGACTTACTATGAAGCCTGCACCAAGAAAGATGATTGTGACGGAGAGAAAACTCGGGCGGTAAAAAAGCCGGAGATTGAAAGCTATGTGATGGACGTAAATAGCGAAAGCCGCGACAAGTTATTTTATCAGTGCATGGAACTCAAAGGCTGGGAAAGCAAGATCCAGTGGCTGTAATGCCTGAAATTCAACGTCAAATATCGGCATTGCGGACTGAGAAATAACCTTACTTTTTTAATTAATTTATTTTCAGGCGTTTGCTGCGCCCAATAATTTAAGTAAAAAAAACCACCTGACGATGCAGGTGGTTTTTTATCAGCTTATCAACGCAGCTCAGGAAACCAGCAGCTGGTTCATGCGGCGAATAAACTGGTTCGGATCTTCCAGCTGCCCGCGCTCGGCCAGCAGAGCCTGGTCAAGCAGCAGCTCAACCCACTCGCCGAACTGCGCGTCATCCTGGGTATCGGCAACGCGTTTCACCAGCGCGTGCTCAGGGTTCAGCTCGAAGATGTATTTCACTTCTGGCACTTCCTGGCCCGCCGCGGCGAACAGCTTCGCCATCTGGGTGCTCATATCGTTGCTGTCGGTGGTGACAATCGCCGGCGTGTCCGTCAGGCGGTGAGTTAAACGCACCTCTTTCACACGCTCGCCCAGCAGGGACTTCACGCGATCAACGAACGGCTCAAGCGCCTTTTCGGCTTCTTTCGCTTCTTCAGTTTCTTCGTCCGCCAGTTTCTCCAGCGACTCGTCCGTTTTGCTCACGGACTGGAAAGCTTTGCCGTCAAATTCGGTCAGGTAGCTCATCATCCATTCATCGATGCGGTCGGAAAGCAGGAGTACCTCGATGCCTTTCTTACGCAGCAGTTCCAGATGCGGGCTGCTCTTCGCCGCCGCGTAGCTGTCTGCGGTGATGTAATAGATTTTCTCCTGCCCTTCTTTCATGCGGGAGACGTACTCTTCCAGCGACACGGTCTGCGCGGCAGAGTCGGTATGCGTGGTAGCAAAGCGCAGCAGTTTAGCAATGGCTTCCTGGTTAGCGCTGTCTTCCGCCGGGCCTTCTTTCAGCACCAGGCCGAAGCTTTTCCAGAAGGTCTGGTATTTCTCGGCGTCGTCTTTAGCCAGCTTGTCCAGCATTTGCAGTACACGCTTGCTCAACGCGCTACGCAGGTTTTGCGTCACGCGGCTGTCCTGCAGGATTTCACGAGAGACGTTCAGCGGCAGGTCGTTGGAATCTATCAGGCCGCGAACAAAGCGCAGGTAGTTCGGCATGAACTGCTCGGCATCGTCCATGATAAACACGCGCTGCACGTACAGCTTCAGACCGTGTTTATGGTCACGGTTCCACATATCCCACGGCGCCTGGGATGGGATATACAGCAGGCTGGTGTATTCCTGCTTACCTTCCACGCGGTTGTGGCTCCACGTCAGCGGGTCGGTGAAGTCGTGGGCGATGTGCTTGTAGAACTCTTTGTATTCGTCTTCGCTAACTTCAGATTTGCTGCGGGTCCACAGCGCCTGAGCTTTGTTGATTTTTTCCCAGCTGACGATGGTTTCACCGTCTTTCTCTTCGTGCTGTTCAATCTCAACCGGCAGAGCGATATGGTCGGAATATTTGCTGATGATAGAGCGCACGCGCCAGTCATCGAGGAACTCGTCTTCGCCTTCGCGCAGATGCAGGGTGATTTCGGTGCCGCGATCGGCTTTTTCGATGTCGGCAACGGTGTACTCGCCCGCACCTTCAGACTCCCAGAACACACCCTGATCCGCGCTGGCGCCAGCGGCGCGGGTACGGACGGTAACTTTGTCCGCCACGATAAACGCGGAGTAGAAGCCGACGCCGAACTGGCCAATCAGCTGGCTGTCTTTAGCCTGATCGGAACCCATAGATTCGAGGAAAGCTTTGGTGCCTGATTTGGCAATAGTGCCCAGGTGGTCAATCACTTCATCGCGGGTCATGCCGATGCCGTTATCGGCGATGGTCAGCGTGCGTTTATCTTTGTCGAAGGAAACACGAACGCGCAGTTCGCCGTCGCCTTCATACAGATTAGCGTCCGACAGCGCGCGGAAACGCAGCTTGTCTGCCGCATCGGAGGCGTTGGAGATCAGTTCACGCAGGAAGATTTCTTTATTTGAATAAAGAGAGTGGATCATCAGGTGCAGAAGCTGTTTTACCTCTGACTGAAAACCGCGGGTCTCTTGTCCTTTCATGGTCATTGATACCTCAACAAAATCAAACGGGATGAAGAAAACGTTGAGGTGGATATGGTAGCGATTTGTGCCTTTTCAAGCAGGAGGAGGGAAAAACCTCCCCCGACCGATTAAAAATTAATCTTGTGGCGGCCCACCAGCGAGTGCGAGAGCGTGGTGCCGTCCACCATTTCAAGTTCGCCGCCGACCGGCACGCCGTGGGCGATACGGCTGGCTTCCACGCCGTACTGGGCACAAAGTTCGCCGATATAGTTTGCGGTAGCTTCACCTTCCACCGTTGGGTTGGTGGCGAGGATAACCTCTTTCATCTGCTCGCTGGCCAGGCGCTGCTCAAGACGATCGAGGCCGATATCGTTCGGGCCGATGCCGTCCAGCGGCGACAGATGCCCCATCAGCACAAAGTAGCGGCCTGAGAACTGGCCGGTCTGCTCGATGGCGTGAATATCCGCCGGGCTTTCAACCACGCAAATCTGGCCGTTTTCCTGGCGACGCGGGTTAGAGCAAATGGAGCAAACTTCCTGCTCGGTAAAAGTGCGGCAGTCCGCGCAGTGGCCGATTTCCGACATCGCTCGGGTCAGCGCCTGGGCAAGACGCATACCGCCGCTGCGGTCACGCTGCAACAGGGCAAAAGCCATGCGCTGGGCTGATTTTGGGCCGACGCCGGGCAGGCAGCGCAGGGATTCCATAAGGGCTGAAAGTAAAGGGCTGGTTTGCATCGCTCAGACTTGTGTGGAAAAAGTGGGGTATAGCCTAACATTAGCCCCGCGAGCGGGTATAGGAAAAGATATCCCCCGCACGATTGCTCGCCGGGGGATAATTTTACGCGATGTCTTTGCCGAAACGTCCCTGATTGAAATCATCGATAGCCTGATGAATTTCCTCTTTGCTGTTCATCACAAACGGGCCGTAACCGACAACAGGCTCATTCAGCGGCTCGCCGGTAAGCACCAGGACAACCGCATCATTGTTGGCTTCAAGGGTTACGCTATCGCCTCTGGAGTCCAGCACCACCAGTTGCGCTTCGCGAACCACTTCTTCGCCGTTAACCAGCACCGTGCCTTTCAGCACCACCAGCGCGGTATTCCAGCCATCCTGCAATTCAAGCCGGGTTACGCCCCGTGCGTTTAGGCGCAGATCCCAGATGCCCAGCTGCGAAAAGGTTCTGGCCGGGCCTTTGCTGCCCGCAAACTCACCGGCAATAACCCGGGCGCTACCCGCATTGTCCGGCAGGGCAACGACCGGAATATCGGCGTCGGTAATCGGCTGGTAATGCGGTGCCGTCATTTTGTCTTTCGCCGGGAGGTTCACCCACAGCTGCACCATTTCCAGAGTGCCGCCCGCTTCGCTAAAAGCAGGAGAGTGATACTCTTCGTGCAGAATACCGCTCCCGGCGGTCATCCACTGCACGTCGCCCTCGCCAATTACGCCGCCATTACCGGCATTATCCCGGTGGGCCACCTCACCTTTATAAACAATAGTGACGGTCTCAAAGCCGCGATGCGGATGCTGATCCACGCCGCGCTGGCCTTTATTGCTCGGCTTAAACTCGGCCGGGCCAGCGTAGTCCAGCAGCAAAAACGGGCTAAGCTGCTGGGCAAATTTCGAGTAAGAGAACAAAGAGCGCACCGGGAAACCATCGCCCACCCAGTGAGAAGCCGGAGCCGTGTATACGCCAAGAATTGATTTCATGATCCTTCTCCACATGCATTGTTTCTGATGTCATAAAGCTTACCCGTAAGACGCCAGGCCCGGTAGAGTGCTAAAGTAGACTCAGTGTTCCATATTCAGGACAATTGAGATGCAGGATTTAAACGACCTCTGGTACTTCGTGCAGGTGGTGGAACACGGAGGCTTTTCGCCCGCCAGCCGGGTTATTGGCATCCCCAAGTCGCGCCTTAGCCGCCGCATAGCGCTGCTTGAAGAGAGGCTGGAAACTCGCCTGCTCCAGCGCTCAACGCGCAGCTTTACCGTGACCGAAGCCGGGCAAATTTTCTACCGCCACTGCAAAGCGATGATGATTGAAGCCGAAGCGGCGCAGGAAGCTATCGACACCCTGAAAGCCGAGCCGCGCGGCCTTATTCGCCTCACCTGCCCGATTGCGCTGCTGCATATCCATGTGGGCGCTATGCTGGCAGGCTTTATGAATAAATACCCGCAGATAACCCTCCAGCTGGAGGAGACCAACCGCAGGGTAGACGTGCTGAATGAAAACGTGGATTTAGCCATTCGCGTGCGCCCGCTGCCGCTGGACGATAGCGATTTAGTGATGCGCAAGCTGGCGGTGCGCAGCCTGTGCCTGGTCGCCAGCCCGAAGCTGGTTGAGCAGTTCGGCATGCCCGCCTCCCCCGCGGATTTACAGAGTTGGCCCAGCCTCGCCCTTGACAGACCGCAGCAAACCTACCGCTGGTGCCTGCTTGGGCCAGAGGGCCAGGAAGCGACGATCCATCACCAGCCGCGTTTTATTACTACCGATATGATTGCGCTGCGCACCGCGGCGCAGGAAGGCGTGGGCGTGATACAGCTGCCAAAGCTGATGCTGCGAGAACAGCTAGCCAACGGAAGCCTGGTTCATGTGCTGCCTGAATGGCGGGCGCGGGCGGAGATAATTCATCTGGTCTTCCCCTCCAGGCGCGGGCAATTACCGGCCGTGCGGGCGCTAATAGATTATCTGGCGGAGCGTTACGAGGAGCTGGGGGAGGAATAACTGTGGGCTCCCTTCTCCGGGAAGGAGAAGGGAATTTACGGCAAAATCAGAATGGCATTTTGAAGCCAGGCGGCAGCTGCATGCCGCTGGAAACGCCGGCCATTTTCTCTTTCTGCGCTTCGCCAATACGACGAGCCGCATCGTTGAACGCCGCGGCAACGAGGTCTTCGACCATCTCTTTGTCGTCTTCCAACAGGCTTGGGTCGATTTCAACGCGGCGGCAGTTATGCGCCCCGTTGATGGTCACTTTCACCAGGCCCGCGCCGGACTCGCCGGTGACTTCCATGTTGGCGATTTCTTCCTGAGCTTCAGCCATTTTTTCCTGCATCTGCTGGGCCTGCTTCATCAGGTTACCCAGACCGCCTTTTCCAAACATAATATTCTCTCTTTCGTCGGGCCAGCCCTCGCGGAATGCGGGAGTGGCTATCGGGGTTTTACACTATGCCGCCCAAAAACGGCATATCAAATTGGGCGAATACTATCTTCATCCAGCTCGGCATCAAAGAATCTTTGCAAAGTCTGAATATTGCTGTCGCTGCCCATTGACTCGCGAGCCTGCGCCAGCTTCTCTTCATAGATAGCCTGGCGCCACTCCAGAGGAGTACGGCGAGCCTGGTTCTCATCTTCAATAATAGTCAGTTCTACGGCCTCGCCATGGAGCGAACTCATGGCATCTGCCAGCGTTTTTTGCGCCGATGGCGAGTTTAAATGGCGCTGGCCGGGACGTAAATGCAGACAAACCCGATTTCCGTCCTGCTCTTTCCAGGCGTTCAGCGCCAGCTGCTGCACCAGCTTTGGCAGTACCAGCTTATCTATCTCGGCCGCCCATTCATCTCGCTCAAGAGACTCTGCCGCCAGCTTTTGCGCCAGCTCAGGGGTCTTCTCATGCTCCAGCGCCTTTTTCAACGCTTTGGGCGTGGCAACAGGCTCCGGCACCACTTCAACTGGATTCTGCGACTTCCAGCGGTAGGCTTCCGGCTTAGCCGGTTTTTCCGGCACGGACGGCGCGGGGCGCGACTGAACGCGCTCGGTCACCGAGGCCAGACGTTCCAGCGCGGAACTCTTTGCCGGCCGCGCTAGTCTTTGCGCCGCCGGCTCATTCTTTTTTGCTTTGTCAGCCTCCTGCTGGCGCATCAGTTGGCTGCGCGCCTGGAGGATTTGGCTGGTTGAGTCCGGTAACGCTGCGGCTTCCCGGTTCGGCGGTGGAGCCGCCTGAGGCCTGGCAGCAGGCTGAACCGCAGCCTGGTTAACCACCGGAATGGCCGCCGCCTGGCGCGGGACTTCCGGCTCCGGCAGCGGTTTACGCGGGTGGAACGCCAGGGCACGCAGCAGCGTCATTTCAACGCCCATGCGCCTGTCCGGCGCCCAGGGTAATTCTTTGCGGCCAATCAGCAGCGTCTGGTAATAAAGCTGTACGTCGGCAGGAGGCACAACGCGGGCCAGCTCGCGCATACGCTGCTCAATCGCCGCCATGTCGCTGCCCAAAGCGGACGGCGAAAGCTGAACCATGGCAACGCGGTGCAGCAGGGCGGACATCTCTACCAGCAGCGCTTCCCACTCGATACCGCGTGCGGCGGCGTCGTTTAGCAGAGCCATCACACGTTGCCCGTCGGCATGTACCATCGCCTCAATCAGCGACAGCGCCTGGTCATCGTCAAGGGTGCCGAGCATCGCGCTGACGGCGGCGGTTGTTACCTGCCCGTCCCCGCTGGCAATCGCCTGATCCGTCAGGCTCAGAGCGTCACGCAGGCTGCCGTCGGCGGCGCGGGCAAGCAGTTGCAAAGCCCGTGGCTCGCTGGCTACTTTCTCTTCGCCAAGAATGTGCTCCAGCTGATGGCGGATCTGTTCGACATCCAGCGCTTTCAGGTGGAATTGCAGGCAGCGGGAAAGAATGGTCACCGGCAGCTTTTGCGGATCGGTGGTTGCCAGCAGGAATTTTACGTGCGGAGGCGGCTCTTCCAGCGTCTTCAACAAGGCGTTGAAGCTGTGGCGGGAAAGCATATGAACTTCGTCAATCAGGTAGACTTTAAAGCGGCCACGCGCCGGAGCGTACTGGACGTTATCCAGCAGGTCACGGGTGTCTTCAACCTTGGTGCGCGAAGCGGCGTCTATCTCAATCAGGTCAACAAAGCGACCCTGTTCGATTTCCCGGCAGTTATCGCACACGCCGCACGGCGTGGCGGTAATCCCGGTTTCACAATTCAGCCCTTTCGCCAGCAGGCGGGCGATAGAGGTTTTCCCCACCCCGCGGGTGCCGGAAAAGAGATACGCATGATGAATGCGGCCCAGCGACAAACCATTAGCCAGCGCGGTCAGTACGTGTTGCTGGCCGACAACATCAGCAAAAGTTTGTGGGCGCCATTTGCGGGCTAAGACCTGGTAGCTCATCTGGAGTTAGGCTCTGGTTCGCGGGAAAGGTGAATCGAGGGAGTAATGCTACCACATGCCCCGCCCGATCGGCGAGGCTTGCAGGTCGGGGAAGCTTAGTGGCCCGGGAACGGCACCAGGCAGAAGCTTTTCACGCCCATTTTCTCAAGGCGCTGCTCGCCGCCGAGGTCAAACAGGTTGATAACGAAGGCCGCATCGGTCACTTCGCCACCCAGGCGACGGATAAGTTTTACCGTTGCTTCGATAGTGCCGCCGGTCGCCAGCAGATCGTCCACCACCAGCACTTTATCGCCCGGTTGGATGGCATCAACGTGGATTTCCAGGCTGTCGGTGCCGTATTCTAGCTCGTAGCTTTCGGCAATGGTTTCACGCGGCAGTTTACGCGGCTTGCGTACAGGGATGAAACCCACGCCAAGCTCCAGCGCAACCGGAGCACCGAACAGGAAGCCACGCGCTTCGGTGCCGACAACTTTAGTGATGCCCGCATCTTTAAAGCGCGAAACTAACAGAGCAATACTGGTGGCGTATGCTTTCGGATCTTCCAGCAAGCTGGTAACGTCACGGAACAGGATCCCTGGTTTTGGATAATCAGGAACGCTTTTAATGCTGTTTTTGAGATATTCAAGCTGCTGCGCAGTCGCGGTCATTGGTTTGTGCCTGCTAAAAACATGATACTAAACAGGGTACGCTTTTGGCTGGTAGATGCACTACTGGTTAACGCTTAACCGCCCGTACCCGTGCTCGAAAACGCTCGAATTTACTGGCAGCCAGCGACAAATGCAACAGCTTCGGCTGCGGTTTGCTGCTTTTATTGCTTTTCGTCAACCACCGGGATGCGCCAGATAAATATTAGCAGCGCGCAGAGGATAACCAACAGCAAAACTCTCACCCACGGTATCTCCACCAGCCACAGCGAAACGGCGAAGGTGATGAGAATAAAAATAATCGCTCGCGGCTTTGCGCCCGGAGGCATCGCCCGGTGCTGCTGCCAGTAGCGCAAATAGCTGCCGAACCACGAGCGGTAAAGCAGCCAGTGATGAAAACGCGGCGATGAGTTAGCAAAACACCATGCGGCCAGCAGCAGGAAAGGCGTAGTCGGCAGCAAAGGCAGCACCACGCCAAGCGTTGCCAGCACTACCGCCAGCCAGCCGATGATGATTAAAATAATACGCTTCATGCCTTTACCTCTGACAATCCCTGGAGAGCCATTTTGTGAAAACCGCGTCGCTGTTACAAGCCCTGGAAGCTCGCGTTAGCGAGCTGGCGACGGCCGTTGAGCCGGTTGCATTGCAGCGAGCCTCTCAGGCCCGCTTCGACCGCAAGCTCTTCCAGACCCACAGCACCCAGCTTAAAGATTATTTGCACGAGGCTCAGGCTAACCTCGCCCAGCTCCAGCTTAGCGTCAGCCACGGCAAAACCGACCAGGTGGCGTTTATCGCCGAAAAGCTGGTCGCGCAAATTGCCGCTTTACAGAGGGAGCTTGCCACCGCGCACCTGCGTAAAACCGAGCCGCAGCAAAAAGCGCAGGAAAACCTCTACGAAAAGCTGGCCACGCACCAGGATTATGAGCGCAGGCTGCTGGCGATGGTCAACGACCGCGAGAGCCAGCACGCCGCGCAAACCACGCTTGCCGGGCAGCAAAAACTCCAGCGCGAAATCGCCGCAATGGAAGGTCGCCTGCAACGTTGCCGCCAGGCTCTGGCTCGTATAGAGCGGGCGATTGAACGGCGCGAACGCGGTTTAAGTTAACTCAAAATACGGTAAGGAAAGCGGATGTCTTTAGAGAACGCCCCGGACGAGGTCAAACTGGCCGTCGACTTGATTATGCTGCTTGAGCAGCACCAAATCCCCAACCATACCGTCCTCGCGGCGCTGGAAATAGTGCGGGATGATTTTCTGCGTAAACAGCGGGAAGAAGCCTCTTCCCGCTAGTTTTACCCCTTAGTCAGAAGGCGGCAGCAGCCTGCCGCTTTTGCCCAAGTCACGCTTCACTTCGGTCAGCTCTTCGCCCTTCTCATTGTGCAGATGCACCTCGAGCTGGTTGAAGGCGATATTAATGTTGTTTTCGCGGCACAGCCTGTCGATTGCGCGGTTCAGCTCGTCAACGGTGATGCTGCGGTCGCGCAGTTCACGCACGTATAAACGCAGCTCGTGGTCGAGCGTGCTGGCCCCAAAGGTGGTGAAGTACACCGACGGCTCTGGGTCATGCATCACGCGCGGGTGTTCCATTGCCGCCTTCAGCAGCACCTCTTTCACCTTGTCGAGGTCAGACCCGTAGGCCACGCCGAGCTTGATAACCACGCGGGTAATGGTGTCGGTCAACGACCAGTTGATCAGCCGCTCGGTCACAAACGCCTTGTTCGGGATAATCACCTCTTTGCGGTCAAAGTCGGTAATCGTCGTGGCGCGAATACGAATTTTGCTGACGCTGCCGGAGAAGGTGCCGATGGTCACGGTATCGCCGATGCGCACCGGGCGTTCGAACAGAATAATCAGGCCGGAAACGAAGTTACCGAAGATTTCCTGTAGCCCGAAGCCCAGACCAACGGACAGCGCCGCCGCCAGCCATTGCAGCTTATCCCAGGATACGCCGAGCGAACCAAACACCGTCATTGCCCCGATAACGATAATCGCATAGTTGAGAATGGTGGTGATGGCGTAAGAAGCCCCCTGGCGCATTTTCAGGCGCGAGAGCACCAGCACTTCCAGCAGGCCCGGTAAGTTGCGGATCAGCGCCCAGGCCACCATCGCGGCGACCAGCGCAAACAGCAGGCTGCCCATGGTGACGTTTCTCATCACCGTCGTTCCGGCTTCGCTGCCGGTGTAGTGCCACAGCACGATGCTGTCGAGGTAGGCAAAGACCGTGATTAAATCAGACCAGATGGCGTAAAACACCAGGCCAAACAGCGCGAACATCAGCAGCATAGTGAGGCGCATGGTCTGCTGGTTAATCTGATCGAGCGCTAACGGCGGCTCTTCTACCGGCTCGGCACCTTCCGCGCCCTCCTTCACCATGTTCTGGCGGCGGGCCAGCGCACGGCGATAGGCAATACGCCGCGCCGCCACGCTCAGGCCGCGGATCACGGTCTGGTGGATCAGGTTCCAGATAATCACCAGGTAAACGGTGTCTATCCAGCGGTTAGCCAGGCGCAGCGTAGTGTAGAAATAGCCGGTAGCCGTCAGCACCAGCAGCGCGACCGGCACCACGGAGAGCACGGTAATTGTCACCAGCCGCAGCGGATGTGACTCTTTGTCGCGCCAGTTATCGCGACACATCGGGATAACCAGGCCGGTGATCAGCAGCAGGTTAAGGAAAATCATAAACTGCCCGAGCACGTCGTCCATCAGGTGCAACGGCGACAGCTCGCCCACCACCGACCAGAACAGCAGCGGCAGTAGCGCAAAGCTAATGCGCACAATCTGGCGACGATAGTGGCGGGTCAGATCCTGCGGCATATTGAACCAGGTCACCGCCAAGCCACGGCTGCCAAGGATGCGCCACGCCATGCCGAACACCAGCCAGAACAGCGCAAGCTCTTTAGCAAATGCCCACAGCAGCTCGCTGATATTGGTTTGCATAAACAGCACCACCAGCCCCACGGCAAGGATAGCCATGGTCAGCGGCAGCACTTTCAGGAAGTTAAGCAGAATCGCTTTCGGGGTATTCAGCTGGCTGTCGGTGCGTAATTGCCCGACCTCGGAGGCGAGTTTTGCCAGCCGCTTGTCGATCCATTTATAGCGCCAGCGCAGCAGCCCTGCGAGCAGCAATAAAGGCAAAGCGGTAAACAGCGACATGAACAGCCCATCCAGCACTTTGTGCCAGGTGATATCCAGCTTCATTGCTTTGATTTGGCCGTGCAGCGCACCCGGGAAGGATTTGATCCACTCCCAGTTCATCGGTTTGTTACTGTTTACCCAGAAGATTTGCTGGGTCAGCATTTTTTGCAGACTGGTGCTGACGCTCATCAGCTGCTGCTGGTTGATTTGCAGGTTTATCGCCATCATCAGCTGGTTGCCGAGCTGCTTATTCAGCTGGTCCAGCAGTTCACGGCGCATATCCACCACCTGCATCAGGGCGTCATGAACTTCGTCATTAACCTCGTTCTTATGCCCTTCTTCTATTTTCCCAACGTAGCTATCGCTCTGGAACATCGCATCGCGCTGCTGGTTGATATCAAACTGCTCGAGGCGCAGGTCGGCGATGCGGTTGGTCAAATCCTCAAGCTCGTCGGCGGACGGCAGAGTTTGCTGCTGCTGGTAGAGAATACGCGACAACAGCAGGCTGCCTTTCAGGACCGAAATTTGTTCTTTTAGATTGCGTTCGGACTGGAGCGCCCGGTCGAGCCAGTTCTTCACCCGAATATTACGCTGAACCAGCTCGTTACCGCTCTGCGTGGCGTTGATCAGGCGCTGGCTAAGCTGATGGTTAACGTCTAACTCCTGGCGCACCAGCGGGTTGTTTTGGATAGCGCTGGCGTCGTCCGGGGTGACCGCTTCCTGCGCGGTCTTCTCGGTGAGGGTCAAACGTTTATTGTTGACCGACTCCTGCAGCAGTTGCAGGGAATGCTCCAGCTGGTTGATATTCGCCGTGGTGTAGTCACGCTGTTTCTGGAGCGCATCCTGCAACACGGTATTGCCCTCAAGGCTTTTACGCTGCTGCTCTATCTGAGCGTTGAGCAGCGCCTGCTGCACCAGCAGCATATTCTGCTGGCTTGGCCGCAGCGTGGCCTCGCCCGGCGTGGTGCCGTTCAGCCGGTTACGAACCTGCAACAGCTGCTGGGAAGCGCTATACATCGCGTTCTGCACGCGTTCGGGCTGAGTCTGCAACGAGACAAGCTGGCTGTTGTAAGTCGAGAGATCGTTATTCGCCGCCTGGAGCTGGTCCAGCACCGTGGTTAAGCGGGCCTCCAGCTGGCGTAAAGACAGAGTGCTCAGCGTTTTGCGCGTGGCCTCATCATCGTTCGGCTCGCTCAGAGAATTAAGCGCGTCCGTCGCCTGCTTCAGCTTGTCCGGCGCCTGGGCCACGGTAGTTTTCAGCTGAGCGGTCTCCTGCTTCACGCGGTCGAGCTTGTCCAGCATCTCGAGCGTTTCGGAGAGATCTTTCTGCGTCAGCTTGTCGTCGGCAGTGAGGTTTTTTTGCTTGTTCAGCGAGTCCAGCTGCGACTGTACTTCCGCCCGAGCGGGAAGATCGCCGTTGTTCTGCGCCGCCTGTGCCGCGTGGAAAGGCAGCAGGATGGAAGCAAAAAGAAACAGGAACAGAATAAACGCGGAACGGGAAGTCCGCGACGGAGCGTTGTGCTGCTTTGTCATGATTGAGTCGTTACGGTGCTGCGCATGTGATTGCCAGCTAAAAGTAAGAGGTCACGGGAGAGGCGCAGAATAGCACGGCTTTTGAACGCAGAATAGCGAACGCCTTCGGAGGAGTCTCAATTCAGGGAACCGCTAATGTGGAGAGAGGAATTACGCCGGTTTATGCAGTGTCGGACAGTGCTGGAACATCTCCAGCAATATGGCCACATAGTCCGGAGCTTTAGCATGTAAATCAAAGCTTTCCGGGGAAACGAGCCAGTTTTCAATCAGCCCGGTTATGTAGCTACGCAATATTATCACGGCGTGAGGGATGCGCAGGCTGGACGGCAGTTTTCCGGCATCAATGCAGCGCTGAAGGCTGGCTTCGATGCGCTCATTTCCTTCCATATAAAGCGTGCGCCTCGCCTGCTGCAATACTTCAAGTTCGCCAACAAACTCGCACTTGTGGAAGATGATTTCGGTCATCAATCGACGGCGCTCTTCTGAAACCGTCGCCTGTAGGATATAAATCAGTAATTCTCTTACAACAGACAGTGGATCGTCTGGATATTTTGCCCGATACTCAATCTCTAAGTCACCGATACTTGATTCGGTCAGCTCCCAGATTTCACTAAACAATTCCGACTTATTTTTGAAATGCCAGTAGATAGCACCACGCGTTACCCCAGCAGCCTGAGCGATATCCGCAAGCGAAGTCGCTGAAACGCCCTGCTGTGAAAACAGGCGGATCGCTACATCGAGGATGTGCTGGCGGGTTTCAAGCGCCTGAGCTTTGGTTTTTCGTGCCATATGTCGGTGAATTTACTTTAGTCAGATTTACATACATTTGTGAACGTATGTACCATAGCACGACGATAATATAAACGCAGCAATGGGTTTGTGGACATTTGATCCATTGAACAACTTTGAAATCGGACACTCGAGGTTTACATATGAACAAAAACAGAGGGTTTACGCCTCTGGCGGCCGTTCTGATGCTCTCAGGCAGCTTAGCGCTTACAGGATGTAACGACAAAGAGACTCAACAGAGTGCGCCGCACGCCCCTGAAGTGGGTGTAGTGACTCTGAAAAGCGCGCCATTGCAGATAACTACAGAACTTCCTGGACGCACCAGCGCTTATCGCATTGCTGAAGTTCGCCCTCAGGTTAGCGGCATCATCCTGAAGCGTAACTTTACCGAAGGCAGTGATATTCAGGCCGGTGTTTCGCTTTATCAGATTGACCCTGCGACCTATCAAGCTGCGTACGATAGCGCCAAAGGCGATCTGGCTAAGGCTCAGTCCAGCGCCAACATCGCGCAGTTAACCGTTAAGCGTTATCAAAAACTGCTGGGCACTCAGTACATCAGCCAGTCCGACTACGACCAGGCCGTGGCAACCGCTCAGCAGGCTAATGCTGATGTGGTAGCCGCCAAAGCTGCGGTAGAAACCGCTCGTATCAACCTGGCCTACACCAAAGTGACCTCGCCTATCAGCGGCCGCATTGGTAAGTCTTCGGTGACCGAAGGCGCGCTGGTGACCAGCGGGCAGACTAACGCCCTGGCAACCGTACAGCAGCTTGACCCAATCTATGTGGATGTTACCCAGTCCAGCGACGACTTCCTGCGCCTTAAGCAGGAGCTGGCGGACGGCAAGCTGAAACAGGAAAACGGCAAAGCTAAAGTTCAGCTGATGACCAACAACGGTACGGCCTATCCGCAGGAAGGAACACTGGAATTCTCCGAAGTGACCGTAGACCAAACCACCGGTTCTATTACCCTGCGTGCCATCTTCCCTAACCCGGACAAATCGCTGCTGCCCGGCATGTTTGTTCGCGCCAAGCTGGAAGAAGGGGTTAACCCGAACGCCATTCTGGTTCCGCAGCAGGGGGTCACTCGTACTCCACGCGGCGATGCCTCTGCAATGGTTGTGGGCAAAGATGACAAAGTTGAAGTCCGCCAGCTGACGACCAGCCAGGCGATCGGCGACAAGTGGCTGGTGACCGATGGGTTACAAAATGGCGACCGCGTTATCGTTACCGGTCTGCAGAAAGTAAAACCGGGTGTTCAGGTAAAAGCGCAGGAAGTTGCGGAAGACAATAAAGGCCAACAGCAACAAGCCGCAGGCGCGCAGTCAGAACAACCGAAGTCTTAACTTAAACAGGAGCCGTTAAGACATGTCTAAGTTTTTTATCGATCGCCCCATCTTTGCCTGGGTAATCGCCATCATCATTATGTTGGCGGGTGCGCTCGCGATAATGAAATTGCCCATCGCGCAATATCCAACGATTGCGCCACCGGCAATTCAGATCTCGGCAAACTACCCGGGTGCAGATGCTAAGACGGTACAGGATACCGTAACGCAGGTTATCGAACAGAACATGAACGGTATCGATGGCCTGCTTTATATGTCCTCTACCAGTGATTCCTCTGGTACTGTTCAGATAACCATTACCTTCGACTCCGGCACCGACGCGGATATCGCGCAGGTACAGGTTCAGAACAAATTACAGCTGGCTATGCCGCTGCTGCCGCAGGAAGTGCAGCAGCAGGGTGTTAGCGTCGAGAAGTCCTCGAGCAGCTTCCTGATGGTTCTCGGTATGATTAATACCGACGGCACCATGAACCAGGAAGATATCGCGGACTACGTTGGCGCGACCATCAAAGACCCGGTAAGCCGTACTCCCGGCGTAGGTGACGTGCAGCTGTTTGGTGCTCAGTACGCAATGCGTATCTGGATGGACCCGAACAAACTGAACAACTACCAGCTAACGCCTGTTGACGTGATTAACGCTATTAAAGCGCAAAACGCCCAGGTAGCGGCCGGTCAGCTCGGCGGGACTCCGCCGGTGAAAGGCCAGCAGTTAAACGCCTCCATCATCGCGCAAACCCGCCTCAAGTCTGCCGATGAGTTCAGCAAAATCCTGATGAAGGTGAACCCGGATGGTTCCCGCGTCCTGCTGAAAGACGTAGCAAAAGTTGAGCTTGGCGGCGAAAACTACGACGTTATCGCCCGCTACAACGGCCAGCCGGCTTCCGGCCTGGGGATTAAGCTGGCCACCGGTGCTAACGCCCTGGATACCGCCGAGGCGGTACGTGCCACCGTTGAAAAACTGGAGCCGTTCTTCCCGGCCGGTCTGAAAGTGGTTTACCCGTACGACACCACACCGTTCGTTAAGATTTCCATTAACGAAGTGGTGAAAACGCTGGTGGAAGCCATCGTGCTGGTGTTCCTGGTTATGTATCTGTTCCTGCAGAACTTCCGGGCAACGCTGATTCCAACCATTGCCGTACCGGTGGTTCTGCTCGGGACATTCGCCATCCTTGCCGCCTTTGGCTATTCGATAAACACCCTGACGATGTTCGGCATGGTGTTGGCGATAGGCCTGCTGGTGGATGACGCCATCGTTGTAGTAGAAAACGTTGAGCGTGTCATGGTGGAAGATGGACTCCCGCCGAAGGAAGCAACGCGTAAATCAATGGGCCAGATTCAGGGCGCACTGGTGGGTATCGCGATGGTGCTGTCCGCGGTATTTATCCCGATGGCGTTCTTTGGCGGTTCTACCGGCGCAATCTACCGTCAGTTCTCGATTACTATCGTCTCCGCGATGGTGCTGTCGGTGCTGGTGGCGATGATCCTGACGCCGGCACTCTGTGCGACCATGCTTAAGCCAATCCCGAAAGGTCATCACGATGACAAGAAAGGGTTCTTCGGCTGGTTCAACAGAATGTTCGAGAAGAGCACGCATCACTATACCGACAGCGTCGGTAACATCCTGCGTAGCACCGGCCGTTATCTGGTTCTGTACCTGATTATCGTCGTGGGCATGGCCTTCCTGTTTGTTCGTCTGCCAAGCTCGTTCCTGCCGGACGAAGACCAGGGCGTACTGCTGGCGATGGCTCAGTTGCCTGCCGGTGCGACCCAGGAACGTACGCAGAAAGTGCTGGATGAGGTGAACGACTACTTCCTGACCAAAGAGAAAGCGAACGTTAATTCGGTATTTACCGTTAACGGCTTCGGCTTCTCCGGTCGCGGCCAGAACACCGGCCTGGCGTTCGTTTCTCTGAAAGACTGGAGCGAGCGTTCGGGTGAAGAGAACAAAGTTCCGGCCATTGCAGGCCGTGCTATGGGAACCTTCTCGCAGATTAAAGATGCGATGGTATTTGCCTTCAACCTGCCTGCGATTGTTGAACTGGGTACCGCAACCGGCTTTGACTTCCAGCTGATTGACCAGGCAAACCTTGGCCACGAAAAACTCACTCAGGCTCGTAACCAGCTGTTTGGGATGATTGCCCAGCACCCTGACCTGCTGGTTGGCGTGCGCCCGAACGGCCTGGAAGATACACCGCAGTTTAAAATCGATATCGACCAGGAAAAAGCGCAGGCGCTGGGGGTATCCATCACCGATATCAACACCACGCTGGGCTCGGCCTGGGGCGGTAGCTACGTCAATGACTTTATTGACCGCGGCCGCGTGAAGAAAGTGTATGTGATGGCTGAAGCGCCATACCGTATGCTGCCGAGCGATATTGGCAACTGGTACGTTCGTGGTTCCTCTGGCCAGATGGTGCCGTTCTCCGCGTTTTCTACTTCGCGCTGGGAATACGGTTCACCTCGTCTGGAACGTTACAACGGTCTGCCATCGATGGAGATTCTTGGCCAGGCAGCACCGGGTAAAAGTACCGGTGAAGCAATGGACATGATGGAGCAACTGGCGGCGAAACTGCCAACCGGCATCGGCTTTGACTGGACGGGCATGTCCTACCAGGAACGCCTGTCCGGCAACCAGGCCCCTGCCCTGTATGCCATTTCGCTTATCGTTGTCTTCCTGTGTCTGGCGGCATTGTACGAGAGCTGGTCTATTCCATTCTCCGTCATGCTGGTTGTTCCGCTTGGGGTATTCGGTGCGCTGCTGGCCGCCACCCTGCGCGGCCTGACCAACGACGTGTACTTCCAGGTAGGCCTGCTGACAACCATTGGCTTGTCGGCGAAGAACGCGATACTTATCGTGGAATTCGCCAAAGATCTGATGGAGAAAGAAGGCAAAGGCCTGATAGAAGCGACTCTGGATGCGGTTCGTATGCGTCTGCGTCCGATTCTGATGACATCTCTGGCATTTATCCTCGGGGTAATGCCGCTGGTTATCAGCACCGGGGCAGGTAGTGGCGCACAGAACGCAGTAGGAACCGGCGTAATGGGCGGGATGGTTACCGCAACCGTGCTGGCTATCTTCTTCGTACCGGTGTTCTTCGTGGTGGTTCGCCGCCGCTTCAGCCGCAAGAATGAAGATATTGAACATGCGCATCCGGTAGAACACCACCAGTAAGCCGTTCAATCACATAACAAAAGGCCGCTTATAGCGGCCTTTTTATTTATAAAGAAACCGATTTCAGCCGGCATTTAATGATTTTATTATCACCGCCGATTATTCCTATACCGAACAATTTGTTCGCTAGATAAGACTTTGTGGGCAATTAAATAAATCTTAACTGCTCGTTAATTCGTGGGCTATAGAACAATAAAAACCGAATCATGCGTTTATTTAAGAATATTCTTACGAATTCACACCGCTATATGCAGATATATATAGCGATTTTAACATTGTATTAACCGGCTGAAAGTTATAAATATTGTTAAGTTTTTCTTAATTTATTTCCGATGATTTAAGTTAAAATTCATACTATCTTCTTAATTCACATTTAGTAACGTATTACGGGTTTTTAATTTAATTGTAATTTTTCGTTAGAGCAGCATGAAATCCAGCCAATATTGATTTATAGTTACAGCACATGTAATAATAGTGGCAACAGTTCTTCACCTCTTCAGGTGTGTCCACCGCAACCCGTTATGTTTATCATTCGTTGTATCGATAAAGGGGGCAAGCATTATGGACGAATACTCACCAAAGCGGCACGACATTGCGCAGCTTAAGTTCCTCTGTGAGAGTCTGTATCACGACTGCCTTACCAATCTTGGTGAGAGCAATCATGGATGGGTTAATGATCCGACTTCGGCCATTAACCTTCAGCTGAATGAATTGATTGAACACATTGCTGCCTCGGCGCTTAATTACAAGATTAAGTATCCGGATGAAAGCAAGCTGATAGAACAGATTGATGAATACCTGGACGACACTTTCATGTTATTTAGCAATTACGGCATTAATGCTCAGGATCTGCAAAGATGGCGTAAATCGGGGAATCGCTTGTTCCGCTGCTTCGTCACTGAAAGCCGTGCTAATCCAGTAAGCCACTCGTTCTAAAAATATTAAAAACACTTAAGGCTAATTTATGACTACAAAACTGACCAAGACTGATTATTTGATGCGCCTGCGGCGTTGTCAGACTATTGATACGCTGGAACGCGTTATTGAAAAGAATAAATACGAATTATCGGATAATGAGCTGGCGGTATTTTATTCAGCAGCCGATCACCGCCTGGCCGAACTCACGATGAATAAACTGTATGATAAAATCCCACCGTCTGTATGGAAATTCATTCGTTAATTACAGTGTGTTTTTAAATAATAATTAATATTAAAGTTTATCTATTGTTATTGCCTGGCTTATATCTGCTGCTTTTTTGTGCAAACGCCATACTCCACGCTCAATCGGTTAAACATCGCCAAAGCGCAACTCTCTTCCTGCATTACCGTGCGGCTATCCCGCTACGTGACAAGGATCACGCGCAGGAAAGGCTCCCGCTCTTTCTTCTCTAAATTTCGCTAGTCTTGCTGACCACGGAACATGGAGGATGAAATGAGCGAAGAGAAGCTTAAGATGATTGCCGGTGAACTTTACCGCCCCGGCGATGAAACCCTACAGCGCGAAAGCCACAAAGCCCGCCAGCTGCTGCATCGCTACAACCAAAGCTCACCCGACGAGCAGGCCTGGCGCGATGAAATACTTGCCGAGCTGCTGGGCCAGAGCGAAGGCGCCTATATTGAGCCGACCTTTCGCTGCGACTACGGCTACAATATTTTCCTCGGTAAAAACTTCTACGCTAACTTTGAATGCGTCATGCTGGACGTTTGCCCGATCCGCTTCGGCGACAACTGCATGCTGGCGCCGGGCGTACACATTTATACCGCAACTCACCCGCTCGACGCTCAGACGCGCAACAGCGGCGTTGAATTCGGTAAACCTGTGACTATCGGCCATAATGTGTGGATTGGCGGCCGGGCGGTTATCAACCCGGGCGTGACCATCGGGGATAATGTGGTCGTCGGCTCCGGCTCGGTGGTCACGAAGGACATTCCGGCAAACTGCGTTGTTGCGGGCAACCCGGCGCGCATTATCAAAAAGCTGTAGCGCAGCGGTTAACTGTTATGGTTATTTTTGCCTTATCTGTTACTTTTTTGCCCGGCCCGCGCTTCTTAAAATAGTCTGGTCACGCGTACAACCCGAAACAGAGAACTTAGAAGGCACACCATGACAGAAATTCAGCGCCTGCTCACCGATACTATCGAACATCTGAACGTGACTGAAAAGCGCGATAACCGCCCGCGCTTCAGTATCAGTTTTATCCGTAAGCATCCTGGATTATTTATCGGTATGTATATCGGGTGGTTTGCCACCCTCTGGGTAATGCTTGAATCAGAAACCCTGGCGGGCTCAGTATGGCTTTTGGTGGTGCTGTTTGCGCTGTGTAACGCGTTCTTCTTCTTTGACGTCAATCCTCGCTACCGCTATAGCGACATCGACGTGCTCGACTTACGCGTGTGCTACAACGGCGAGTGGTACAACACCCGCAATGTGCCAACAACGCTGATAGATCAAATCCTCAGCTCCCCGAGCGTGGATGAAGAGCAAAAATCGCTGCTGCATAAAATGCTCAGCCGCAAAGGGGAGCTGTCGTTTTACGACGTCTTCTCGCTGACTCGCCAGCAGCCTGCTGGCGGTCATTAACGGCTAGCGGCGTTTCTTACGCCCCTGCACCGCTTTAAAACGCGGGTTAGTCTTGCAAATCACATACAGCCGCCCCTTGCGCCGAACAATCTGGCAATCGGGGTGGCGCTGTTTTGCACTGCGTAACGAATTTAATACCTGCATTTATTAAGACTCCTTACCGCCAAAAAACTTGCCAAAACGCTGCTGGAAGCGAGCCGGGCCACCTTCATTAACGAAGACTTTCTGCTTGCCGGTGTAATGCGGGTGCGAAGCCGAAGAGACTTCGATAGTCACATAAGGGTAAGTCACCCCGTCCAGCTCAATCTCACGGTCGGTTTTAATCGTCGACCCAACTTTAAAATACTCATTTACGCTGGTGTCATGAAACACCACGGTCCGGTAAAACGGATGGATATCGCGCTGCATAAAAATCATTCCGATATGTTATAACGTAACAATAAAATAAGAGATGAACGGACGAAATGCAAGCGGGGTTTGAAAGTACGGGGAGCAAAAAGGAGGCGGGCACCCGGTAAGTGCCCGTCAGAATTACAGTTTAAAACCGGCGACAACGCGCTCAAGTTGCAGCGATTGCTCGGCCATCGAGTGGGAAGCGGAAGAGACCTGCTGAACCAGCGCGGCATTTTGCTGAGTGGTGCTATCCAGCTGATTAATTGCCAGATTAACCTGCTCAATACCGGTACTCTGCTCGCGGCTGGACGACATAATTTCGGCCATCAGCGTGGTGACGTTACGCACGCCCTGGGTCAGTTCTTCCATCGTGCTCCCGGCCTGATGTACCAGCTCGGTGCCCAGATTAACGTTGCTCACCGAATTTTCGATAAGCGCCTTAATCTCCCTTGCCGACTGGGCCGAACGCTGTGCCAGGCTGCGCACTTCTGAAGCGACGACGGCAAAACCACGCCCCTGCTCTCCGGCACGCGCTGCTTCTACCGCCGCATTCAGAGCCAGAATATTCGTCTGGAACGCAATGCTGTCGATGACGCTGATAATATCCACCACTTTGCCCGATGAAGTCTGGATAGCGTTCATGGTGCTGACGACCTGCTTGACCACATCGCCCCCTTTAACGGCTACGTTTGAGGCTTCGCGTGCCAGTTCATTGGCGTGGGCGGCGTTATCGGCATTTTGACGTACGGTGCTGGTCAGCTCTTCCATTGAAGCTGCCGTCTGCTCAATCGAACTCGCCTGATCCTCGGTACGGGCGGAAAGATCCTGGTTACCGGTCGCTATCTGGTGCGACGCGGAAGAGATGGCTCTGGCGCTGTCGCCAACCTGGCGCAGCATGGTTTGCAGATAAGTAATCACGCCGTTAAAACTGTCGATAATGGCGTTGAACTCCGGGCTGCTGGTCGGCTCCAGGCGCTGGGTCAGGTCGGTCCCACCGGCAGAAAGTCGGCTGATGTTATGGTTAAGATCGCTCAGGCGGCGCATCATATTGCGGATAAACAGCACCAGAATGCCCAGCAGAATAATTGCCATTGGGATCTGCACCATACCGAGGCGCAGCAGAATAGCGTCCGTTTGCTTAGTCAGCAGAGAAGTGGGCAAATCGACGGCGAGGATCCACGGGCTGCCTTTCACCGTCTGCAAAATCACGGTATGCGAAGTGCCCTCGTTGTCGTATTCATTTTCGCTATTCTGGCTGGCGCTAAAACCGGGCAGCATCTCCTGTACCGCTTTTGCCATTGGCAGCGTACTACTCAGCTCGGAAAGATTTTTCAGCCCTGCCGTTTTGCCAATCTGGTCGGCATTTCCCACCACTTTACCGTCGGCTTCAATGATCAGAACCTGGCCTTTAACCGCCTCGCTCATCTGTTTCGCCAGCTGGTTAAAGAAACCAAGGGTCACATCAATGGTGGCCACGCCCCACGGCTGCCCCTCTTTGCTTATCGCCATTGCGCAGTTGGTACGCGGCTGCGGGCTGGCGTCATCCTGGTAGGCATTTGCCCAGGCGCACTGCCCGGCCGGAGAAGCCAGACCGGCTTTGTACCACACCTGCTCGTAATAATTTGGCGCGGCGTCTGAGTTCCAGTAGGTGTTTTCCTCAAGCTTATTGCTGCCGTTACGGGCGAAGAAGGTGCTGAACTTATTGCGCCCCGCTTCACGTTTTTCCGGCAGCGGCCATATTCCACCGCCGAAGACGTTCACATCCTGATACTGGTCTACCAGCATCGGCAGCAGCCGGTTGATGTCATCGCTTTGCATCGCGGAAACTGACTGGGTGATGCTGCGCATTTGTGCCTGCACGCGGTTCATCTGTTCGGTGATATTCACCGCAACGTTATCCACCGCAAAGCGGATCAGCTGGGTTTCATTGCGCTTGATTTGCGGCGTCACGAAGAAATGGATAACCAGCGACGTTATCGCGACTAACAGCAGGAAAAACAAACTTAGAGAGGTAATGAACCGGGATTGTGTCGTTTTTAGCATGATGAGGATACCTGGTGGTAGAAAGCGAAACGCTTAGCATCCTCTTCGGCATAAAGCCGACAAACTTAAATGCCTCCTGAATTTAAGCGGTCGTTAATTATTTCCAAATGTAATTAAGTTCCAGTTAAATCCATAAGTTAACCCTTATGGTTGAAACATTTTGCAATACTTAGACTTTTCTCGTTTCCGCAAAAGCTTAGAACCCCTCCCCGTCATAGCTTAGAAGATAACAATATTGGGCGCGCCTTTTCGATTCCGGCAAGGTGAGCCTGAAGCTATCCGACATCATCCAGAAGGAAATCGCCATGCTGCTGCGCCGCTGTTGTGCCGAACCCAACGCCACCTCTTTCTCGACTACCCTGATTACCGGAGCAAAACATGAGCAACAATCCAGGACTGGCACTGCCGATTCTTGATCTCTCCCAGCTTAGCGGCAGCGAAACAGACCGCTCGGCCTTCCTTAGCCAGCTGCGCTACGCCGCGCGGGAAATTGGCTTTTTCTACCTGATAAACCACGGCATCAGCCCCGAACTGCAACAGGCAGTACAGGATGAGGCCCGCAGCTTTTTTGCCCTCCCCGACGAAGACAAACAGCAGGTGGCGATGATCCACTCGCCGCATTTCCGTGGCTATAACCGCGCCGCCAGCGAACTTACCCGCGGCCAGCCGGACTGGCGTGAACAGTTCGATCTTGGCGCTGAACGCCAGGCTTTCCCGCCAGATGAATACGCTCCGGCATGGCGACGCTTACAGGGACCAAACCTTTGGCCAGCGGCACAACCTGAGCTGAAGCCCACGCTTTTGCAATGGCAGCGCGAAATGACCGCCGTGGCGTTAAAGCTGCTGCGCACTTTTGCCGAGGCGCTTAGCCTCCCGGCCGACGCCTTCGACGCTCTTTACGGCAGCCTGCCTAACGAACATATCAAACTGATTCGCTACCCCGGCCAGTCTGCGACGCAAAGCAGCCAGGGCGTGGGGGCGCACAAAGATTCAGGCTTCCTGAGCTTCCTGCTTCAGGACGATAAAAAAGGGCTCCAGGTCGAAGTCTCACCGGATAACTGGGTTGACGCCCAGCCTCTGCCGGGCAGTTTCGTGGTGAATATTGGTGAACTGCTGGAGCTGGCGACCAACGGCTATCTTCGCGCTACGGTTCACCGCGTGGTTTCCCCGCCGCAGCATGAAGAGCGCCTGTCCATCGCCTTCTTCCTCGGCGCGCAGCTCAACGCCGTAGTGCCCGTTTATCAGCTGCCGGAAGCGCTGGCCAAAGAAGCCCGGGGACCGGAAAGCGATCCGCTTAACCCGCTACTGCGCGACGTTGGCTGGAACTACCTGAAAGGCCGCCTGCGCTCTCACCCGGACGTAGCCGAGCGCTACTACGCCGACGTTCTTCGTAACAGCAGTGAACTGATAGCTTAACTAACGACATAAATAATAAGGAAAACCATGATGAAACATGCTGCTTTTAAACTGGCCGGTGTTGCTCTGTCGCTTTCTCTGGCTTTCGCGGCACAGGCCGCAGACGCGCTGCGCGTTGCCGCCGACCCGGTTCCGCACGCGGAGATCCTCGCCTTCGTGCAGAAGCTGGACCCTAATCTGAAACTCAAAGTCGTTGAGCTGACCAGCGGTGCCAACGCCAACGAACTTTTGGCCAGCGGCGACGTGGACGCTAACTACTTCCAGCATGTTCCTTACTTACGCGATCAGGAAAAAGCGCTCGGCAAGAAATTTGTTGTTGCCGCCACGGTACATATCGAGCCGCTGGGAATTTACTCGCATAAATACAAAGATCTGAAATCCGTACCTGAAGGCGCAACTGTGGCGGTGCCCAACAACGTCACCAACCTGAGCCGCGCCCTGTATCTGTTGCAGGACAAAGGGCTGATTACCCTGAAGCCTGAATTTAAAGACGCCTCCACTAACCAGGCCACGCCGAAGGACATCGTCGGCAACCCGAAAAAGCTGAAGATTGTGGAAGTGGAATCGCCGCAAATCCCGCGCTCGCTGGATGACGTCGGCCTGGGCGTGATTAACGGTAACTACGCGCTGGAAGCGGGCCTCAGCCCGGCTAAAGACTCGCTTGGCCTGGAAAGCGCTACCCATAACCCGTATGCCAATATTCTGGTGACTAACCCGAATCTGGAAAACGATCCGCGCATCAAACAGTTGGCTAAGGATCTGGAATCGCCTCAGGTGGCCGAGTTTATCCGCAAGCAGTACAACGGCTCCGTTATCCCGGTAGAGAATAAGTCATGATTACCCTTGAGCGGCTGAGCAAAGTGTACGCCGGAGAAGGCCGACCGGCGCTGGATGATATCAACCTGGTCGTCCCGGACGGCGCAATCTACGGCATTCTGGGCCGCAGCGGTGCCGGGAAAAGTACGCTGATCCGCTGTCTCAATTTACTGGAGCGGCCCACCTCGGGCCGCATCATCATGAACGACAGAGACATCACTACTTATAACCAGCGTGAGCTGCGCCTGCACCGTCAGCGTACCGGCATGGTGTTCCAGCATTTCAACCTGATCCACGCCCGCAGCGTTGAAGACAATGTTGCGGTGCCGCTGGAAATCGCAGGCCTGGCGCGAGAGGAGCGGCGTAAAAGGGTAGCTGAACTGCTTGAGCTGGTGGGCCTGAGCGATAAAGCCCGGGCGTTTCCGTCCCAGCTTTCCGGCGGGCAAAAGCAGCGCGTTGGCATTGCACGGGCGCTGGCCGCTCGCCCTGATATTCTGCTGTGCGACGAAGCCACCAGCGCGCTTGACCCGGAAACAACCGGCTCGGTACTGGCGCTGCTTGCGGATATCAACCGCCAGCTGGGTTTGACCATCGTGCTAATCACCCACCAGCTCGAGGTGGTGAAAGCAATTTGCGACCACGCCGCGTTGCTGGAGAACGGCAGGCTAATCGAAAACGGGCCGCTGCCCGAAAGGCTGGTGGATCCCTTTTCACGGCTCAGGACTTCCCTGCTCCATGACGAGGAAGCCGAGCGAGAATTTTTACGCCGCCACGGCGTTGAGGGGAATGTGTTATGCGAAGTAGCATGAGCTGGGAAGATTTATGGCCGTTGCTGCTGGAAGGCACCCTCGACACGCTTTACATGGTCGGGCTGGCCGCGCTGTTTACCGTCCTGATTGGCCTGCCGCTGGGCGTGCTGCTGTTCCTCAGCAGGCGAGACGGCATATTGCCTTCTCCTCGCTTCAACAAGATCCTTGGCGCAGTAATTAACATTGGCCGTTCGCTGCCGTTTATCGTGCTGCTGATAGCCCTGATCCCGTTCACGCGCATCATTATCGGCACCACGCTCGGCAGCACCGCGGCGGTTGTGCCGATAACCATCGGAGCCTTTCCGTTCTTTGCCCGCGTGGTGGAAAACGCCCTCGACGAGGTAGACAAAGGCCGAATTGAAGCCATTCTCTCGATGGGCGGCAACGCCTGGCATGTGGTCAGCAAAGTGCTGCTCCCGGAGGCGCTGCCTGCTGTGCTGGCGGGTATTACGCTCACGGTGGTAATGCTGATTGGCTTCTCTTCGATGGCAGGCGTCATCGGCGGCGGCGGGCTGGGCGACCTGGCGATACGCTACGGCTACCAGCGCTTTAATAATCAGGTGATGGTTGGCACGGTCATCATTCTTATCGTCATGGTGCAACTGGTGCAAAGTCTTGGCGACAGGCTGGTTCGCAGCCTCGCCCACCGCCGCTAATCTTTCTTCTAAGCCCTGTATCCTCTACCGGGCTTTTAACCCATTTCCATACACGCGTTTATTATCCGCCCTGGATCACAAAACCAAATTGTTAACGTTAACTATTGCGATTAACATCACATTTATGACGGTCACTCTCTTCTCACACCAAAAAGTTAACGTTAACAATATCGCCATTCAAGCTCTCAGAGGCTGCACACATGGCACTGACAAAACGCAATAAACATCACTATCTGATCCTGAGCGGGCTGCTATTTACCTTTTTCTGGACCTGGTCATCGGCCTTTTCGCTGATCTCACTTTGGCTAAATCAGAAAATCGGCCTGAAAGGCGCGGAAACCGGGCTTATCTTCTCGATAATAGCCTTCACCGCGCTCTGCGCTCAGCCGCTGTACGGCTTCATCCAGGACAAGCTCGGTCTGCGCAAATCGCTGCTGTGGGTTATTGGCGGGCTGCTGCTAGTCAGCGGCCCCTGGTTTATCTTCGTTTGCACCCCGCTGCTTCAGGTGCATATTCTCGCAGGGGCAATCAGCGTCGGGCTTTACGTTGGCGCCACCTTCTTTGCCGGTATTGGCGCACTGGAGTCCTATACCGAACGCGTGAGCCGTATCGTCGGCTTTGAATACGGAAAATCACGCATGTGGGGGTCTTTAGGCTGGGCCGGTGCCACGTTTTTTGCCGGACTGCTGTTTAACCTCAATCCGCAGCTGAATTTCTGGATGGGTAGCGTCTCTGCCTGCCTGTTTCTGCTGCTCCTGTGGCGCATGCGTGACATGCAGCCTAACGCCCTCAGCGAACTGGAATACGGTAAAACCAGCGCGCTGACGCTTGCCGATGCCTTCGGTCTGCTGAAACTACCTCGCTTCTGGGCGCTGGTACTTTTTGTTTGCGGCGTCAGCGTTTACAACGTTTACGATCAGCAATTCCCCGTTTACTTCGCCTCGCTGTTTAACAACGTGCAGCGCGGCAACGAAATGTTTGGCTTTCTCAACTCCTTCCAGGTATTTCTCGAAGCAGGCGGGATGTTCCTCGCCCCGATGCTGGTAAACCGCATTGGCGCAAAGCGCGGGCTGCTGCTCAGTGGCCTGATCATGGCTATGCGTATCTTTGGTTCAGGCATGGCAAGCGATCCGCTGACCATCTCCTTCATGAAGCTTCTGCACGCGGTCGAACTACCTATTCTTTTGATTTCAATGTTTAAGTACATCACCACGCAGTTCGATCAGCGCCTCTCCGCCACGCTCTATCTGGTCGGCTTCCAGTTTATTACGTCTATATGTGCCACCGTACTTTCTCCTCTTGTTGGGCGCGGATACGACCAGCTCGGCTTTGCCGACACCTATATGATTCTGGCCGGACTGGTGCTGGCACTGACGTTGGTTTCCGCTTTACTGCTCAGCGACTCGGCCCCCGATAACTCACACCCTTCTTTAAATCTGACGACCAGGTAATGTTATGAATACCCCACTGCTCAAGGCACAGGCTGCCTTAGAAACGCTTCAGGCAACGCGCGGTAACGCCTTTTATCCTCTTTATCATCTGGCGCCGCCCGCAGGCTGGATGAACGACCCTAACGGCCTGATTTATCACAACGGGCTGTACCATGCCTTCTATCAGCACCATCCGTTTGATGAAAACTGGGGGCCGATGCACTGGGGGCATGCCACCAGCCGGGATATGGTGCGATGGGAACACCAGCCCATCGCACTGGCTCCGGGTGAAGAATGGGACCGGGACGGCTGCTTCTCCGGCAGCGCGGTAGATGATAATGGCGTGCTCGCACTTATCTACACCGGGCATATCTGGCTGGAAGGCGCGGGAAATGACAGCGCTATACGTCAGGTACAATGTCTCGCGACCAGTGAAGACGGCGTCCATTTTAAGAAACAGGGCGTCATTCTCACCCCACCGCCGGGTATCATGCATTTCCGCGATCCAAAGGTCTGGCAACAGGATGGCAGCTGGTGGATGGTAATAGGTGCGCGCGATGAGCACGATCGGGGAAAAGTGCTGCTTTATCGCGGCAGTTCACTGCGGGAGTGGCGGCTGGATGGTGTCCTCACTGAAGCCGACTCGGACATGGGCTATATGTGGGAATGCCCGGATTTCTTCCCGCTCGGTAACAGCCAAATCCTGATGTTTTCCCCGCAGGGCATCCCGTCACAAGGCTTCAAGTATCAAAATCTGTTCCAGAGCGGCTATCTGCGCGGGAGATGGCAGCCGGGGGAAGAGTTCAGGCTCTGCCAGCCGTTTGAAGAGATGGACCACGGCCACGACTTTTATGCGCCGCAGTCCTTTGTCGCTGAAGATGGTCGCCGTATCGTAATGGGCTGGATGGACATGTGGGAATCACCAATGCCTTCTAAATGCGAAGGCTGGGCGGGCTGCCTTACCCTCCCCCGGGAAGTGTGCATGATGCCAAATGGAAAACTCTATCAGAATCCGGTTCATGAACTGGCAACGCTGCGCGCCCATGAGCAGATGGTTCTGCCCTGCGTGCTGGATAAAGATAACCAGAGGCTGTTTCCTGATGCGCAGGCGGTGGAGCTGGAGATAACCTGGGAATGCGGGCAAAGCACGGCCAAACGCTACGGTATTCGTCTGGGGCAAGGCTGCGAACTGTTTGTGGATGTTCAGGCTCGGCGTCTGGTGCTGTCACGAAGCTATCAGGATGGGCAGCTTAACGGGGAGCGCAGCGTGCCCTTATCGGAAAGCAGCGATCTTCACCTGCGTATTTTTATCGATCGCTCGTCCATTGAAGTTTTTGTTAACCAGGGAGAATACTGCCTCAGCAGCCGTCTCTACCCGCAAGAGGGGGAACGTCAGCTTGAGCTGTTCGCCAGCCAGGGAAAAGCCTTATGCCGTGGCGGCACCCTGTGGCAGTTGAACGCGCTATAGCGAAACACGCTTAACCAGCGGGCAAGGCAGCCGCTTCACGCCGCCGCTGGTCAGGCCGTCAATCAAGTGCAGTGCCGCCTGTCGACCAATTTCTTCATGCGGCAACTGGACTGTTGTCAGCGGCGGCAGGAACAAATCGCCGACCCCGACCAGGTTATCAAATCCGAGTACCGCCACCTGCTCTGGAAGAGCAATCCCCTGCGCAAGCAGCTTCTGATAGGCGACAAAAGCGATACGGTCGTTACCACAAACCAGCACATCGAAATCCGCCTTCCCGTCCTTACTATGCCCTGCAATACACTCAGCCAGTTCAGGATAATGGGCATCGCCCCATTGCATGTGATACTGCTTCACCGCCTCAACGTCGAGCCCGGCTTCACGCCAGGCCTGCTCGAATCCGTCCCGGCGAGGGCGACTGGCAAGCGCTTCACTGGGCAGCCACAGACACAGCGGGCGACGGTATCCTTGTTCAATCAGATAGCGGGTGGCCTGATACTGGCCGTTGAAATCATCGGGGATATAGCTCGGTAAACCCGCATCGCCGCTCGTACAGTTAGCCAGCACCACACGATGGTTTTTTAATACTGCGGGTAGTTCAACGTGCCTCAGGCCCATCGTAGTAAAAATAATGCCATCAGGCCGCTGGGCCAATAACTGATTGACCGCTCGCTCGGCGTCGTCGGCAGAAAGAATGTTAATCAGGAAACTGTTCCAGCCCCGCTCACGCGCGGTTTGCTCGATAGCCAGCAGCATTTCTACAGAATAGGGTGTGGTCGCCGTATCCAGCGCCAGAATGCCTATTGTCGAAGCTTTAACGCCTTTGCTGCGTATCTTTCGGGCAGAATAGTCCGGCACATAATTAAGCTCGTCAATGGCCCGCTGCACCCGCTCCCGGGTTACCGGGCTAACGTGTTCAGCCTGATTAATAACCCTGGAGACGGTCATCAATGACACGCCCGCCAGGGTTGCTACATCTTTCAGAGAAGCCATATCCAGTCATTCAGCGTAGAAGAAAAACCGATAGTAGCCGTTTTTACGCGTTTTTTCTCGACGAGAATGAGTCTGCGCCTTTCTCGCGCACCAGCAGAGTTGTCAGCGTAAACGACAGGATCAGCGCCAGCGCCACGCCCAGCAGGGCTGGGATAAAGTACGGGCCAATATATGCGGGCAGGCTAAAGATGCTCGACAGGATATAGCCATATAGCCGCACGCCAAAGAAGGCAATAAACGCAGAGGCGAGCGAGCTGGCAATTGTCGCGGCAATAAACGCTTTCTTATAACGGGTCAGCACGCCAAACAGCGCGGGTTCGGTGATCCCCAGCAGCGCGGAAATCCCCGCCGAAAGCACCACCGAGCGATCCGCCTTCGACTTGCTCTGCCGCCAGATAGCGAAGGTCGCACCGGCAATTGCCATGTTCGCCATAAACATCATCGGCATCAGCATGTCATAGCCGCGGTCGGTGAAGTTTTGCAGTGCGATGGGCGTCATGGCGTGGTGCATCCCGGTGAGAATCGCAATTGGGCGGATAGCTCCCACCACCAGCCCGGCAAAGCTCGCGGAGACGCCAAACAGCCCTTCGATAAACCAGGCCAGCGCTTTCCCGAGGTAAATTCCCAGCGGGCCAATCACCACCAGCGCCACCAGCGCGGCGAGGAATAGCGTCAGCGTTGGCGTGAAGACCGTTTTCAGCACTTCCGGCATAATGCGGTCAACCCAGCGGTAGATATAACTCAGCGCCAGCACCGAGAAAATGACCGGAATGACGCTTGAGGCGTAGTTAAACACCGAAACCGGGATCAGATTAAGAAAGTAGAAAGCGTCCACCGCCCCGGCCTGATGCGCGGCCAGCGCTTTTGCCGCCTCAATGAGCGACGGATACATCAGGCAGGCGGCAACGGCCGCGGCCAGATATTCATTGGTTTTAAAAATCCTTGCGGCGGAAATCGCCAGGAAGAACGGCAGGAAGTAAAACACCCCGCTGGCAATCAGGTCGATAACCACCACGGTATCGCTTTTAGCCGAAATAACTTTGAGCGCAATCAGCCCCGCCAGCAGCCCTTTTATCATCCCTGCCCCGGCAATCGCCGGCACTATTGGACCAAAAACGCCGGAAACCGTGTCCATAAACAGCGACACCAAACCCTTGCGCTCCTTCTTCTGCGCCGTTGCTGCGGGCTGTTCCTGCGCCCCGCCGAGCAAAGTGGTCAGTTGCTGATACCAGCTATTAACCTGCGGGCCGATGATTATCTGAAACTGGTCGCTTTGGATCTGCGCGCCGAGCACGCCGGGCAGTTTTTTAATCTCCTGCTGATTCACTTTATTATCATCAATTAAATCGAAACGCAGGCGCGTCATGCAGTGCCAGACGTTATTAATATTATCCGTTCCGCCGACCAAACGGATAATAGAAACGATGACCTCGCGACTCCCCATAAAGCACTCCCCGGTGTTGGCTTATTGTTCTGTTTTGTTGTTGCCGATGGTAGAGAATCAAAAAATAAAAAACAAACCAATGAAACATGAACCACGTCACAATTAGCCATATAAAAGACAAAAAAACCCAACACCGGCCTAAATTGGTACGTTTTTATCCAGCCTTACAATCAAATAACTGACCAATAAAAAAGAGTAAAAAAACCGTTTACCGGCGGGGAAAAATAGGGTGATAGTAATAGCAGAACTTACATTTTTCCGTTTAATTTAGCCTGACGGTGGAGCTTGCTCGTGCTACCAACGATTATCGAAAATATTGAATGTTTTATTACTAAACCGGACCGCCATAATCTTGTCACGGTGCGCGTCACTACCGACAAAGGCGTTACCGGCCTCGGCTGCGCCACCTTCCAGCAGCGCCCGCTGGCGGTGAAAACGATGGTCGATGAATACCTCAAACCGCTGCTGATTGGCCGCGATGCCAACCATATCGAAGACCTGTGGCAGATGATGACGGTCAACGCCTACTGGCGTAACGGCCCGGTGATGAACAACGCCATTGCGGGCGTGGATATGGCGCTATGGGACATTAAAGGCCAGCTTGCCGGGATGCCGCTCTATCAGCTGCTGGGCGGTAAGTCGAAAGACGCTATTGCGGTTTACAGCCACGCCGCCAGCGAAACGCTGGAGGGGTTGTATCAGGAGGTCGATAAGCTGCTGGGCGAAGGCTATCGCTATATTCGTTGCCAGCTCGGGTTCTACGGCGGCACGCCGCAGGGCATGCACCAGACCCGAACCCCAACGCCCGGCGCCTATTACGACCAGGACGAATACATGGCTAATACGGTGGAAATGTTCCGCGCCCTGCGTGAGAAATACGGCCATCGCTTCCATATCCTGCACGACGTACACGAGCGCCTGTTCCCGCAGCAGGCCGTCCAGCTTGCCAAAGCGCTGGAGCCTTACCAGCCCTGGTTTATCGAGGATATTCTGCCGCCGCAGCAAAGCGCCTGGCTCGAACAGGTTCGCAACCACTCCTCCGTGCCGCTGGCAATGGGCGAGCTGTTTAACAACCCGGCGGAATGGCATGACCTTATCGTTAACCGCCGCATCGACTTTATTCGCTGCCACGTTTCGCAGATAGGCGGAATTACCCCGGCGCTAAAACTGGCGGTACTTTGCCAGGCCTTTGGAGTACGTCTTGCCTGGCACGGGCCGCCTGATATGACGCCGATTGCGGTCGCGGTGAACACCCATCTCAATATCCACCTGCATAATGCGGCGATTCAGGAATTTATTCCGAACAAGCCGAATACCAAAGCGGTGTTCCCCGGCGCACCTGAGGCAGAACAGGGCTATATGTATCCGCTGGAGAAACCGGGAATCGGGGTAGGTTTTGACGAGCGACAAGCGGAGCACTTCCCGGTGGAATACCGCCCGCACGAGTGGACCCAAAGCCGCCTGCCAAACGGGGCGATTCACACCCCCTGAGGCACTCTGCGGCGGGCAAGATTATCGTGGTTGAAGGGGATGACGTAGGTGCAAGAGTAGTCGATATCAACGATGTCGCTGATTTCAAATACCCGTCCCCCTTCCAGAATACCGCGGTTGCGTATTTGCATCGCCGGAAGCCCCTTCTTGCACTCCAGCAGTTGAGCCTGTTCCTTGTTAATCACCACCGCCTGGTAGCTGGTCAGCAGGTGAGAAATGCGGTAACCCTTGCTCAGAACGTATTGTTGCAGCGAGCTTTCAATGGCCTTCTGGTTCAGGTCAGGGAAATCTTTTACCGGCATGCGCGAGGTTTCAATCTGCACTTTGCGGTTGTCTACCAGCCGCAGGCGGCAAAACTGCCAGATAAACTCGTCCTCGTTCAGGCCAAAAACCTGCTGCTCGTCGCGGTCGGGTAATTTCTTATGCAGGCTAACTAGCCGAAACGCAATGCGGTCGAAGTGTTTTTCAGTTATCGAGTTGTACACCAGTGGGCTATTGCGGGCCTGTTCGTTAATCCAGACGCCCGATCCCTGAATAATCGTCACCACGCCAATACTCACCAACTTTTCCAGCGCCTGGCGAATAGTAAAGCGCGAAACGCCGTATTCTTCAGCAAGCTGGCGCTCCGGCGGCAATTTACGCGGCCCCGGGCTTGCGTGCTGGTAAATTTTGCTCAGCAAATCCTGAGTCACAAATTCTTTTTTTTTCATCGCTGGCTCCTGTCCTTTGCGCTGAAACATAACACTGCTGCGCCGCCTGAACTATGCTGGCAGATAAATTCCTCTGACTTTTCACTTCTGACGCCAGGACACAACTATGGCAGGCAAAAAACTGGTCAGCATCGTTAACGCCGTGCTGATCCTCGCGGTACTGCTGCCGATACTGCTCAGCATTTACCTGGCGCATAACAAGGCCGAAAAAACCTTTCACAGCGAGCTGGAAAATTACGCCGACCGCGCGCTGCTGCGCAGCGAAAAAGTGATGGATCAGGCCGTTGAAGCACTCAAGCAAATCAACCGCTTCAGTAGCACATATTGCACCCGGCCTCACCTTGAAGCGATGCGCCGCGTAGCCTTTGATTTTCGCTACATTCAGGAAGTGCTTTACCTGGAGAATAATCGCGCCCGCTGCTCCTCGCTTGAAGCCAACAACAACGGCGCACAGCTTGGCCCACCTGACACCATCGGCCCGCAGGGGTTTTCCGCCTGGTATACCGACACCACCGATCTGGGCTTTCAACGGCCAATGATTTACGTCGGGAAAACGCCGCACGTCGTGGTTATCGATCCCGTCGCGTTTATTGACGTTATCCCTTTTGGCCATAACCCGGTCAATATCGCGATGGTTGGCCTTGAGCACGACAGGCAAATTGCCAGCAACGCCACGCTGCCCAATGACGGCTGGCATGCGCGGATACGCAAAGGCACAACCACCTGGTCGGACGGGCAAAACGATTACGTCATTCGCCGCGCGCCGGAACTGGGGCTGGCGATGATAGCCTGGGCGCCCAGCGCTCCGCTGCAAACGGCCTGGTATAAGCAAATGGTTATCTGGCTGCCCATCGGTATGCTGTTTAGCCTGAGCGCGGGCTGGTTTATCACCCGCCTGCTGCGCCGCCTGGAGTCGCCGGAAACCCGCATTCAGGACGCCATTCGCGGCCGCGAATTTAGCCTCGAATACCAGCCCATTATCGATTTGAAATCGGGTGAAGGCGTAGGGGCAGAGGCGCTTATACGCTGGCGTCTGCCGGACGGGAGCTTTATCAGCCCGGACATTTTTATTCCGATTGCCGAGCAAACCGGGCTGATCACCCAAATTACCGGGCTGGTTATCAATAAAGTCTTCAGCGAAATGGGCGACTGGCTGCACGCCCATCCGGGGCACCATATTTCCATCAACCTTTCGCCCTCCGACGTGCTGAGCGACCGCATCCTGCCGCTTATCAAACCGCTGCTGCTCAAGTATCAGATTAAGCCGGAGCAAATTGCGCTGGAGATAACCGAGCGCGGCTTTGCCGACCCGGCCACCAGCGCGCCGATTGTGGCGCAATACCGCCAGGCTGGGCACCCAATCTACCTTGATGACTTCGGGACCGGCTACTCCAGCCTGAGCTACTTGCAGGATCTCGCCGTCGATATTTTGAAAATCGACAAATCCTTCGTTGACGCGCTGGAGTATAAAAACGTCACGCCTTACATCATCGAAATGGCGAAAACGTTGAGTCTCGATACCGTAGCTGAAGGGATTGAAACCGCGGCTCAGGCGGCATGGCTACGGGAGCACGGGGTGACTTACGGGCAGGGCTGGCTTTACAGCAAAGCCCTGCCGAAGCAGGCATTTATCGACTGGATAGCGCGTAATCACGCCATTTGCCACCGTTAGCTATTTACGCAAAAGCTGCTGGAGGCGCTGCTGCTGGCGGCGCTCAAGCCAGCCTTTAAGGACAAATAAGCGCAGCCCGCCCATCACCAGCAGCGCGCCCCAGATAAGCGTCGGCCACAGAAACCAGTAACTTCCCGGAGAAGTCAGCAGGTTAATTGCGGCTAAACCGGCGCAGACAATCGCCCATACCAGCACGGAACGGTAGTAGCGATATTCGCGGGCAACGCGCCGTTTAGCCTCCTGAATGCGCATATCCAGCGCCTCTTCTGGCTCTGCCCCCGGGTCGCCGCCGTCGTCGTACAAATCGGTGACATTAAGGTCAAATGCCGCGGCGATGGCGCTCAGCGTTTCCAGGCTGGCCTGGCCGCCGTTTTCAATTCGCTGAATAGTTCTGACGCTCAGGGAAGAGAGCTCGGCGAGCTGTTCCTGAGACCAGGCGCGGGATAAGCGCAATGCTTTAATCTTGTTACTCATGGCTGGACATCCTCAAATGATTGAACCCGCCCTTACTATGGCCCGGCATGAGCAAAGCCAACACGACGCCGACGCGACACCAGCCTGACAGTAACCCGACACCGCCTGTCACCCGGGGCTGGCGCGGGCTTTGTGCTGATTATTTTACCCCGAGCCTCTTTGCCAGCCGGTGCAAATTGGCCACGTCCACGCTCAATTGCCTGGCGCTTGCCGCCCAGTTATGTCCATTGTTTGCCAGCGCTTCAATAACCATAGCTCGCTGAAAGGCGTCGGTCGCCTCTCTTAAATTTTCGACCTGCGGCAGCGGCGCTAAATCTGGCTGATTGGGAACAACCTCTGGCTGCCCGGAAAGCTGGAAATGATGAGGCAGCAGCACCAGTTCCCCTTCGGGATGGTTGGCGCGGGCCAGCACAATGGCGCGATAAATAGCGTGCTCCAGCTCGCGAATGTTTCCCGGCCAGCCGTAATGCATCAACTGCCGGCGGGCAGCCTCGCTCAAGACAACCTGCCGCAACCCCATTTTTACCCGGCTTTGCTCGCAGAAAAAACCGGCGAGCAGGGCAATATCCTCTCCGCGCTCGCGCAGCGGCGGAACATGCAGCGGGAACACGCTCAGGCGGTGGAACAGGTCGGCACGAAATTCTCCGGCCAGCACCTGCTGCTTAAGGTCACGATTGGTCGCGGCCAGCACACGGACGTCAACGCGCTGGCTGCGGTCATCGCCTACCCGCTGAATATCGCCATATTGCAGCACCCGCAGCAGCTTGGCCTGCAAAGCCAGAGGCAGCTCGCCAATCTCATCCAGGAACAGGGTGCCGTTGTCCGCCATTTCAAACTTGCCGGTGCGGTGGTGAATCGCGCCGGTAAATGCTCCTTTCACATGCCCGAACAGTTCGCTTTCGGCGACGCTTTCCGGCAGCGCGGCGCAGTTCAGATAAACCAGCGGGCTTGCTGAACGGGCCGATCCGGCATGAATTGCCCTGGCCACCAGCTCTTTTCCCACCCCGGTTTCCCCGGTGATCAGCACGTTTAAATCAGAAGCGGCAACGATATTGATCTCTTTTTTCAGCTGAGTAATCCCCGCCGACAGGCCGATCATCTCGCCAGCATTACCGCCGCCCGCCGCAGGCTTCGGCGCGCCTTCCGGCGTCTGCTTTTCCAGCCGCTCCAGCAGCAGCGCATTATTCAGCGCCCCGGAAGCCAGGACGCCAATCAGCCTCAGCTCTTCATCGCTGAAGCTGTCGAACTGTAGGGGATCCATTCCGTCCACGGTCAATGCGCCAATCAGGCTCTGGTCAGCAAACAGCGGCAGCCCAAGGCAGGCATGCACCTTCAAGTCTTCATGCTCGGGAATCAAACCATCATAAGGGTCCGGGAGCTCGCTGTCCGCCGGGAAGCGCACCACGTCCCCGGCTCTGGCAATGGCTTCAAGACGCGGGTGGGCATCAAGCGCAAAGCGCCGCCCCAGAACATCCGGCGCAAGGCCGTCGATAGCGAGCGGGTAGAAATAGCGTGCTTCATAGCGCAGGAGCGCGGTGGCATCGCCCCCCAGCAGGGTTCGCAACGTGCGGATGACGCGGGAAAAACGGTCGGAATGGCTAATACCGCTTTGCAGCTCAATGGCAATAGCCGCCAGAGAAGATAACGACAGGCTCATGGTCAGGCTCCGGAAAAGACAATGAGCCAAGCTTACGCCCGCATAGTCATAATGACAAATAGAGCAGTCATAAAGACTATTTTTATAATTGTCATTTTGACAACATACAAAATCAATAAAAATAATTAAACATTAAAAATCAAAGCAATACAAAACTGGCATAAAAACTGTAATAGAGCCTGTATCAGGACAAATAACGCTATTACATCAGTGAGGTTTTACATGGCTATTCAGGTTAAAAACAACATTCAGTGGGTTGGCCAGCGTGACTGGGAAGTTCGCGATTTTCACGGCACCGAATATAAAACCCTGCGCGGCAGCAGCTACAACAGCTATCTAATCCGTGAAGAAAAAAACGTGCTTATTGACACCGTGGACCATAAATTCAGCCGCGAGTTTGTGCAGAATCTGGAGCGTGAAATCGACCTCAACACGCTCGACTACATCATCATCAACCACGCGGAAGAAGACCACGCGGGCGCGCTGACCGAACTCATGTCCCGCATCCCGAACACGCCAATTTACTGCACGGCAAACGGCATCGACTCCATCAACGGGCATCACCATCATCCGGAATGGAACTTCAACGTGGTGAAAACCGGCGATACGCTTGATATCGGCAACGGCAAACAGCTTATCTTCGTCGAAACGCCCATGCTGCACTGGCCGGACAGCATGATGACCTACATGACCGGCGACGCGGTGCTGTTCAGCAACGATGCCTTCGGCCAGCATTACTGCGACGAACATCTGTTTAATGATGAAGTGGACCAGACCGAACTGTTCGAGCAGTGCCAGCGCTACTACGCCAATATCCTGACGCCGTTCAGCCGCCTGGTCACGCCGAAGATTACCGAGATCCTCGGCTTTAACCTGCCGGTGGATATGATCGCCACTTCTCACGGCGTGGTATGGCGCGACAACCCGACGCAAATCGTCGAGCTGTACCTGAAATGGGCAGCCGACTACCAGGAAGATCGCATCACCTTGTTCTACGACACCATGTCGAACAATACCCGCATGATGGCGGATGCCATCGCCCAGGGCATTACCGAAACCGACCCTCGCGTGGCTGTGAAAATCTTCAACGTTGCCCGCAGCGATAAAAACGAAATTCTGACCAACGTTTTCCGCTCCAAAGGCGTGCTGGTCGGCACCTCGACCATGAACAACGTGATGATGCCGAAAATCGCCGGGCTGGTAGAAGAGATAACCGGCCTGCGCTTTCGCAATAAACGCGCCAGCGCCTTCGGCTCTCACGGCTGGAGCGGCGGCGCGGTAGACCGCCTTTCTACTCGTCTGCAGGACGCCGGTTTCGAAATGTCTCTAAGTCTGAAAGCGAAATGGCGCCCGGACGGTAATGCGCTGGAGTTATGCCGCGAGCACGGTCGCGAAATCGCACGCCAGTGGGCGCTCACCCCGCTGCCTGCGGCGCAGAATAGCGTAACAGAAGCCGCTCCGGCAGCCGCAGAGCCAGCGGCAAACACCGATCTCGGTCCCTGCATGCAGTGCAGCGTTTGCCAGTGGATTTACGATCCGGCGAAAGGTGAACCTATGCAAAACGTTGAGCCGAATACGCCGTGGAGCGAAGTGCCGGATAATTTCCTCTGCCCTGAATGCTCGCTGGGCAAAGACGTCTTCGACGAACTGGCTACGGAGGTCAAATGAACCACGGCATCGTGATTATCGGCTCGGGCTTTGCCGCCCGCCAGCTGGTTAAAAATATCCGTAAACACAATGCAGAGGTGCCGATTCGGCTGATTGCCGCCGACCGCGTCGATGAATACAACAAACCCGATCTCAGCCACGTCATCAGCCTGAATCAGCGTGCCGAAGAGATGACCCGTCAGCCGGCAGGAGATTTTGCCGAACAGTACAACCTGACGCTACACGCCAACAGCTGGGTCAGTAGCATCGACCCGAAAAACAAGCGGGTGAAGTCTTCAGGGCGAGAGTGGCAGTACGACAAGCTGGTGCTGGCGACCGGCTCTTCCGCCCTGCTCCCGCCCATTGTGGGCAAGGAGCTGATGCTGACGCTCAATAGCCAGCAGGAGTATCAGGCCTGCGAGTCCAGACTGCGCGATGCTAAACGCGTGCTTATCCTCGGCGGCGGGCTGATAGGCAGCGAGCTGGCGATGGATTTTTGCCGGGCGGGCAAACAGGTCGCGCTGGTGGACAACGCCGGTCACCTGATGGCTTCTCTGCTGCCGCCTGAAGTGAGCGGAAGGTTGCAGTCAAAATTCAGCAGGATGGGCGTTGAACTGCTGTTTAATCAGCGCCTGGAATCGATAAGCGAAACGGAGCCGGGATTGTGCGCCACGCTCAACAACGGGCGAAAAATCTATGCTGATGCGGTTGTCGCGGCTATTGGCCTGCGCCCGAACATCGGCCTGGCTCAGCACGCAGGGCTGGAGGTAAACCGAGGGATCAAGGTGAGCAGCCAGCTGCAAACTTCCGATCCGGATATCTATGCCCTGGGCGACTGCGCGGAAATCGACGGAAAAGTGCTGCCGTTCCTGCAACCGATACAGCTAAGCGCCATGACGCTGGCGAAAAACCTGCTCGGCGCGGAGCAACCGCTGAAGCTCCCGGCAATGCTGGTAAAAGTGAAAACGCCCGAAATGCCGCTGCATCTGGCAGGGGAAACCCAGCGCGAGGATTTATGCTGGCATATTACCGCCAGCGGCGAAGGGCTGATTGCCAAAGGGCTGAACGCCGAACAGCAGCTGAAGGCGTTTATCGTTAGCGAGGAGCATATGAAGCTGGCGTTTGCTTTAGTGCGGGAGTTGCAGTTAGGGTGAAATGCCCTCACCCCGGCCCTCTCCGGGAGGAAGAGGGTGGAAAAAAGTAAGCTTCTGCACCGGGTTTTATCCTCTCCCCCTGTGGGGAGAGGGGCAAATCTTTACAGCGCCTCAACCTTCTCAAAAGCCGCTCTTAAAACCTCCGGCGAAAGCGCCAGAGGCAAAGCGTGTATAGACTCCCCGGTCTGCAAAGTGCGGGCAATCACCTTATCCAGCTCGGCGCGATGATTAATATCCACATCCAGCTGCGCCAGCCGAGTGGGCAGGTTGAAACGCTTGTACGCCCGGGTAAGCTGAGCCAGCACGTCGTCCTGCCCCAACAGTGCGCTCTGTACCAGAATTCCGTAAGCCACTTTAGTTCCATGAAGGAAACGGTCAGTTTGCGGCAGCGTCGTCAGGCCGTTATGTACCGCATGAGCGGCGGCAACGCGGGTATAGCGGTCACCCAGGCCGCCGACCATGCCTCCTCCGGCAACGATCGCCTCAACCACATCCAGAAACGCCTGACTTAATTCGCCGTTATTCTGGTCTTCCAGCGCCTGCTCGCTGCTCTCCAGCAATACATCGCGAATAGCCAGCGCCGCGCCAATCCCCAGACGAACGGTTAGCGGAAGATTTTTCGGCTCAGGACTAAGCACCACCGCCTCATACCACTTCGCCAGCGTATCGCCGATGCCCGCCAGCAGGTATTCCTGTGGCGCACGCAGAATAATTTCCGGCTCCACCAGCACCAGATGGTTGGCATCGTTGAAGATTTCATAGCGCAGCGCCTGCCCGGCATCGTTATACCAGACCGACAGCGGCGTCCAGGCCGCGCAGGTCGCGGCGATAGTCGGAATCGCCACCACAGGAGCGTTCAGCCTTCTTGCCACCACTTTGGCCGTATCCAGCAGCGCGCCGCCGCCAATGCCAATCACCACCTGCCGCTCGCCGGACAGGGCAACCAGCTTCTGCACTTCGCTCTCGCTACAGTGGCCGCCAAAGACAATGTGCTTCGCGCCCGGGAGATTAAATGACGCAGGCAGGAAAGGATGCGCGGCCTCAAAAGCACGCTCACCGTAGATCCACACCGCGTTGTTTAGCTGCTCTTCGCTGTAAAACTCGCTCAGGCGGGCAAGACTACCGGGATGGGAGAAGTAATTGGCGGGGCCGGTAACCACGCGGATAGCGGTGCTGGTCATGATTCATTTCCTTTCATGCGCTGACGGGATATATTCTATGCCGATGATATGTCCAGACATCTGGACGGCTAATATCATTTTGCTTTATCTTATGTCTTTTCGTTCATTGCCCGCAACCCAGAAGGCCGTTAAAAATTCGACAGATCAATTTATTAAACACGGATGCAGGCTCCGCCATGACAACGCTTAACCAGCTCGAGATGCGGCAGATATCCATCGCCTTCGGCGGCTTCAACGCCCTGAGCCAGGTTGATTTTCAGCTAAATGGCGGCTCGGTACACGCCCTGACCGGCGCAAACGGAGCGGGTAAATCAACGCTGATGGCGGTGCTTTCAGGGGCGCACGCTGATTATCAGGGCGAAATCCTGATTAACGGCGAAACGGTCGCTATCCGCAGCCCGCGCGATGCCAAATTGCTCGGTATTCACCTCGTGCAGCAGGAAGTTGACGTAGCGCTTATCCCCGGCCTGAGCGTCGGGGAAAACATCATGCTCGACAAGCTGGCAGAAGCGGGCCACCTCTACAGCTGGCCGCAGATTTACCGGCAGGCGCGCGCCGCGCTGGCGCAGTTGGAAGTGGCAATCGATGTGAAAAAGCGTATTGAGCAGTGTTCGCTGGCGGAAAAGCAGCAAATCCTGCTGGCGCGCGCCCTCTCCCATCGCTGCCGCTTTCTTATCCTCGACGAGCCTACGGCTCCGCTGGACAGCCAGGAGAGCGAGCACCTGTTTCGCGTGGTGCAGCGGCTACAGCAAAGCGGCATCGGCGTGGTGTTTATCTCCCACCGCATTCACGAGCTGAAGGCGATTTGCGACCAGATGACGGTCCTGCGCGACGGCAAACTGGTGGACAGCGGCCCGATGGGGCATCTCAGCGGCGAAGAAATTGTTGAAAAGATGCTCGGCCACCAGCTCGACGATATTTATCCTCCGCACCGCCCGCCGGTTGCGAACAACACGCTGCTTGAGGTGGAAGGGCTTCATGACGATGCGCTGCTGCGGGACATTTCTTTACGGCTGCGTAAGGGCGAGATTCTCGGCATTGCCGGGCTGGCGGGCGCGGGCAAAACCGAGCTGTGCAAGGCGCTGTTCGGTGCTACCCGCAGCACCGTCGCACGCGGCGAATTGAAGGGGAAAAACTGGCGGCCAAAAGACCCGGCGGATTCCGTGACGCGCGGCGTGGTGCTGGTGCCGGAAGAACGCCGTAAAGAAGGCATTTTTATCGACGAGTCGGTCACCATGAACCTTGCGGTCAGCGCCGACAATCAGTTCTCCCGCAGGGGATTATTCGACCACCGCAAAGCGAAGCGCTGGGCGGAGGAAACTATTCAGCGGCTGGGGATCCGTACCAGCGGCCCGGCGCAAGCGCTGCGCCGTCTTTCGGGCGGCAATCAGCAAAAAGTCGCCATCGGCAAGTGGCTGCGCAGCGAAGCCGAAGTGCTGATTTTTGACGAACCGACCAAAGGCGTGGACATCAAAGCCAAAACCGACCTCTTCGTGCTGATAGACCAGCTGGCTCGCCAGGGTAAAGGGGTGATTTACGCCTCCGGCGAGTTTGCCGAACTGGTCGGGCTATGCGACCGCATCTGCGTGCTGTGGGACGGGCGCATCGTCGCCGAGCTTGACGGCCACCAGGCCACCGAAGAAACACTTTTACTCTACTCCACCGGAGGAACGCCCGCGTGAGCAAAGCATTATCCCTTAAGGCCGGCGTTTCCGGCCGCCAGCAGTTTTTTGACTTTCTCTACAAATGGGGGATGTTGCTTACCGTTGTTGCCCTGGTGGCGCTGTTCGGCATCGCTTCAGACAGCTTCCTTGAGCCAAACAACATCATTAACATCCTGCGCTCTATCGCCATCGTCACGGTCATTGCCGTCGGCGTATCGATTTCGCTCACCGTCGGCGGGTTTGATTTGTCCGTTGGCTCCACCGCTTCTCTGGCAAACGCACTGGTCATTTCACTGTTCGTCTGGCACGGCTTTGGCACCACGGAAGCGATTATCACGACGTTGGTGCTTTGTACTCTGGTCGGGCTGTTTAACGCCTTCCTGATAGTGGTTCTGAAAATTCCCGATATGCTCGCCACCCTCGCCAGCCTGTTTGTTATCCAGGGCGTGGCGATGACTTACAGCTACGGCGGCTCGATTACAGAAAATATGGTACTGCCGAGTGGCGACATGGCCGAAGGCACTATTCCTGCAAGCTTCGGCCTGCTGGGCCAGGTGCCGACCATCGTCATCATCATGCTGGTGGTAACCCTGGTGGCACAGCTCGCGCTTTCCCTGACCAAACACGGCCGACGCATGTATGCCATCGGCGGCAATCCGGAAGCAGCGCGCCTTTCCGGCATTCGAACCACCCGCTACCGCGTGGCGGCCTACGTGCTGGCATCTTTACTTGCGGGGCTGGGCGGCATTCTGCTTGCGTCGCGCATTGGCTCGTCGCAGGTCAATGCAGGTGGCGGCTACCTGATGGATGCCGTGGCCGCCGCATGGATTGGCTTTTCTCTTGCAGGTTCCGGTAAACCAAACGCCCTCGGCACGCTGGTTGGCGCGGTGATTCTGGGCGTGCTGCAAAACGGGCTGGTGATGCTCTCCGTGCCCTACTACGCGATGGACATAATTAAAGGCCTGGTGCTGGCTGCAGCGCTGGCGATTACTTACATACAACGACGCTAAAACAACATTCACACAGGGTAACGACGATGAAAAAATTAACCACCTCTTTGCTGGCGCTGAGCCTGCTTTCCGCTCTGCCGGGCTACGCGGCAACCGTCGCTCCGGTGCCGGAAAAGATCGCCGCTCATGACGGCCCTATTCGCATTGCCGTTATCCGCAACCTGGGTTCAGACGACAACACCACGCAGTTTGTTGCCGGTGCGGTTCAGCAGGCTAAAAAGCTGGGCTTTAAGGTCAGCACTTTCCTGAGCAACGGCGACGATGCCCGCTTCCAGGACTTTGTGAACCAGGCCATCAGCCAGAAATATGACGGGATTATTCTTTCTCAGGGCCGCGACCCGTACTCAACCGAGCTGGTAAAAAAAGCCGTTGCCGCCGGTATTGCCGTCTCAGTCTTTGATACTGCCGTTAACGGCGCTATTCCCGGCGTGACCGTGACCCAGCAGGACGATGCCTCGCTGACCGACCTCTCCTTCGGCCAGTTGGTAAAAGACTTCAACGGCAAAGCCAATATCATCAAACTGTGGGTGGCCGGTTTCCCGCCAATGGAACGCCGCCAGACCGCTTACCAGGCGTTGCTAAAAGCTAACCCTGGCATCAAAGAGCTGGAATCCATCGGAGCCGTTTCTTCCGACGTACAGGGCGATACCGCCAACAAAGTCGGCGCGGTGCTGGCTAAATATCCAAAAGGCAAAATCGACGCTATCTGGGGTACATGGGACGCCTTCAGCCAGGGCGCTTATAAAGCGTTGCAGGAGAACGGCCGCACCGAAATCAAACTCTACAGCATCGACGTTTCCAACCAGGATATTCAACTGATGCGCGAAACAAACAGCCCGTGGAAAGTTAGCGTGGCGGTCGATCCTAAGCTTATCGGCGCCACCAACGTGCGCCTGGTAGCCTACAAAATTGCCGGGGAGACAACGCCTGCTACCTATGATTTTAAAGCCGCTGCCATTCATCAGGCGCTGCTGGCAAGCCAGCCGGGGCCGGTAAACGTGTCTTCTCTGGGCAAAATCATTCCGGGCTGGGGCCAGACCGACGACTTTATTGCGCCGTGGTTTGCCACCCTCGAAGCTAAAAACAAATAAGGAGTGCCGATGGCTCTGCCACAACCCGAATACAGCCGCAATATGCGGCTTATCGGCCACAGCGACCAGGGTGGAAAGCCGGACGGCGTGCAGCTGATGGTGCATCGCGGTTACGCCTACATCGGGCATATGGTTTCCCAGGGCTTCTCGATTGTTGACGTGCGTGACCCGAAGCACCCAAAGGCGGCGGGCTTTGTGCCTGCCCCTCCGGGCACCTGGAACATTCATTTGCAGGCGCACGACGACCTGCTGCTGGTTATCAACGCCCGCGACCTGTTTGCCGACGTTCGCTTTGCCGATGAAAAGGTTTACTACACCAAATCGGTGGGTGAAACGGTACGTGACGTTCAGGGCAAGGGCTGGAGTGCCGGGCTGCGTATTTTTGATATCTCCACGCCGGATAAACCAAAAGAAATCAGCTTCCTGTCGCTTAGCGGCATCGGCATTCACCGCTGCTGGTACGTTGGCGGGCGCTGGGCTTATGTTTCGGCGCTGATCGACGGTTTTAGCGACTATATTTTCCTGACTATCGATCTTGCCGACCCGCGCAACCCGCAGGTGGCGGGCAACTGGTGGTTACCGGGGATGAATACCGCCGCGGGCGAGCAGCCGACCTGGCCGGAAGGCAAGCGCTATGCGCTGCACCACGCAATAATCAGCGGCGACACGGCGTATGCCAGCTGGCGCGACGGCGGCCTGACGCTGCTGGACGTTTCAGACCGCTCGCAGCCTCAGCTCATCAGCCACCGCAACTGGAGCCCGCCGTTTGGCGGCGGCACCCATACCGCGCTGCCGCTGCCGAACAGAGACTTGCTGGTGGTGCTGGACGAAGCGGTGCTGGACAATCAGGAAGACGGCGAGAAGCTTATCTGGCTGTTTGATATTCGCGACCCGGCGAATCCGGTCAGCATCTCGACTTTCCCGCAGCCGGACGAAATTGATTATGTGGCAAAAGGCGCGCACTTTGGGCCGCACAACCTTCACGAAAACCGACCGGGGAGCTTTATCAGCGACACGCTGATTTTTGCGACGTATCAAAACGCGGGCGTCAGGGCTTACGATATTTCCAATCCGTATCGCCCGGTAGAAACCGGAGCGCTGGTTCCGGCCGCGCCAGAGAAAATGATGGATACCCGGCCAGGACGACCGCGCATTATCCAGTCCTGCGATGTGTTTGTGGATGCAGAAGGGATTATTTACAGCACCGATTATAACGGCGGACTGTCGATTATTGAGTATTTGGGATAGCTTGCCCCTCACCCCGACCCTCTCCCCACAGGGGAGAGGGGGAAAAGGAAGGACCTCGCTGCGGGACTTAAAGCAACTCTTAAGCAGCGGATTATTGCGTGAACGGAATCACCTCTGGGTCTGCATAAACGGCTGTAACCAGTAGAGATAACCTCTACAAGCTCGGCTATGTCCCCGACGAACGCCCTCTTTCATTCCCTCTCCCTCCGGGAGAGGGTTAGGTGAGGGCCCGTAAGGGAAAAACTCAACCTTTCTGACGAACCCTGGCAATAAACTCCTCCACCGAATCCACCTGCCCGGCAATCAGAATCAGGAATTTACCCAGCTCTATTGCGTGGCTGATGCAGGCCAGACGGGTCGCTTCATCTTCAATGCTTTCAAGATCGCTAACGTGAGACAGGCCGACAGAGCGGCGGATAAGCTCGGTGCCGCAGAAACCTACCGCATCAATCCACACTTTTTGCAGGAATTGCTCGACGTAGCCTTCGGTTGCCAGCGCGGCGTCGCGGGTTTCACTGCGGGCCAGAACGGTGAAACGCTCTGTGAAGGTGAGCCACAGTTCCTGAATATCTTTCAGGCGCTGCTCGCGATGGCTTGCCGCATCGCGCGGGCCAAAATGCCCCGGTAGCGCGCAGTAGTTCAGCAGCAGGTTGCCAACGGCAGTGCCGATGTCGAAGCCAATCGGGCCAACGTATCCGAATTCGGCATCAATCGCCTTCAGGCTGCCTTCGGCGACGAAAATCGAGCCGCTGTGAATATCGCCGTGCAGCAGTGCCTCGGCGCTGGAGAAGAATTTATGTTTCAGCTGGGCTACCGCAAGCCTGAGCTCGCGGTCGTTGCGCAGGGCCGCGACCTGCGGCTCCAAATCCGCCGGATAATTATTACGCTCATGAACCTGATACGGATCGTTGAAGAACAGATCCTCGGTGATCTCGCACATTTCCGGGTTAATAAAACGCCCTACCAGCGCTTTTTTCGCGTGCGGATGCAGATAAAAGTCGGAGGTGTGGAACAGCGTTTTTGCGAGATAGTCGCCAAGCTGGCTCGCCGCCTGGGGGTAGTAAGCGCCCTTAACCAACTCGCCGCGCCAGATGCGATGGCTGGAGAGATCTTCCATCACCATCACCGCCAGCTCCGCGTCGTAATGCACCACATTTACCGTGTGCTCCGGGCTGTGCTGATAGTGTTCAACCAGGGTCTGCGCTTCAATACGCGCCCGGTCGAGAGTCAGCGGCCAGGACTCGCCCACGCAGCGCACATACGGCAGCGCCTGCTTGACGATAATCCGGCTAACGCCCTGGGTATCAAAGATTTTAAAGACCAGGTTGAGGTTGCCGTCGCCCACTTCCTGCGCGTCCACCAGCTCTGAGGGCGAAGCCAGCCCGCCAAACTGTTGAGCGTATGCCACTGCATCTGCGGCGTTAAAAGTGCGGTATTGCGACATGGCGAGCCTCTCAGAAAATAAAATTAAACAAGACGTTTGGACGTCTATACATCTGGAAGCCATGTTGGCACAATATGCTGCAACAACGCAACATGGAATTAACACACATGCAGAATTTAAAAACCACCAGCCTTGAAGTGAAGGATAGCCAGCTCTGGATCCTCGACCAGCAGGCGTTGCCGCAGCAAAAAAACTGGCTGGCCGCCCACACTGTAGAACAGCTGGTTGCCCATATTCATACCCTGAGCGTGCGCGGCGCGCCGCTCATCGGGCTGTCTGCCAGCCTGCTGCTGGCGCTGCTGGCGGAACAAGGTTTTTCAAAGCCGCAGCTTGCTGAAGCGCTGGAAACCCTCAGAGCCTCCCGCCCGACCGCCGTAAACCTGATGAACAATCTCGACCGCATGAAGCAGGCCCTGGCGCAGCACGACTTTGTTGCGGCGCTGGGTGAGGAAGCGCTGCGCCTGGTGGCGGAAGATAAAGTGCTGTGCGACAACATCGCTACCGCGGGCGCAACGCTTGTGAAGCCCGGCAGCCGCCTGCTGACCCACTGCAACACCGGCGGCCTGGCTACCGCAGGCGTGGGCACCGCGCTCGGCGTTATCCAGCGGGCCTTCAGCGAGGGCAATGTTGCCAATGTTTGGGTGGATGAGACTCGCCCGCTGTTACAGGGTGGCAGGCTTACCGCTTGGGAGCTTGGCGAGCTGGGTATCCCGTATCAGCTGATCTGCGACTCTATGGCTGCCAGCCTGATGGGGAAAAAACAGGTTGATGCTATTTGGGTGGGCGCAGACCGTATCGCGGCGAATGGCGATGTGGCAAACAAAATCGGCACCTACAGTCTGGCGGTGCTGGCGCATTACCACGGCATTCCGTTTTACGTTGCTGCCCCGCATACCACGCTGGACAGAAGCTGCCCGAATGGCGAAGCGATTCCTATCGAACAGCGTGCGGCAAGCGAGGTCACCGGCGTGACGGGAAGTTTTGGCAGCGTGCAGTGGGCGCCGGAAAACGCGACGGTTTATAACCCGGCGTTTGATGTCACTCCGGCTGAATTGATTAGCGGCTGGATTCTGGACACCGGCGTGGTGACGCCGGAACAGGTTCGGGATGGGGTATTTTTACCGCTGAAATAACCCCCCCTCATCCTGACCTGCTCCCCAAAGGGGAGAAGGGATAAAAGTACGGCAGCCCCACTCTTTTCCCCCTCTCCCTTCCAGGGAGAGGGCCGGGGTGAGGGTCAAATCACAAACTACGGCAGGCGCGGGTAAGCATCCGCAATCGCATCACCGGTAAAGTGAGCCACCCAGCCTTCCGGGTTATCGAAAATGCGGATCGCGGTAAAGTGCGGCTCGGAACCCATATCAAACCAGTGCGGCGTACCGGCCGGAACGGAGATCAAATCGTTTTTCTCGCACAGGATCTGATAGACACGGCCATCCAGATGCAGGCAGAACAGTCCTGCGCCCTCAACAAAGAAACGCACTTCATCTTCGCCGTGGGTATGCTCGGAGAGGAACTTGGTGCGCAGCACGTCTTTTTGCGGGTTATCGGCACGCAGGCTGATAACATCCCAGCTTTGGTAGCCCTTCTCTTCCACCAGTTTATCAATAGCGTGCTGATAGGCATTGATGACCGTTTCAGGCGTAGGGTTGGCTCCTAAATCCTGGTTCGCTTCCCAGCGCTCAAAACGCACGTCTTTAGCGTTTAGCTGATCGCGAATTTGCTCCGCATCCGTGCTGTGCCATACCGGCTCCTTTGCTTCGGTATCGGTAAAAATGGTTAATGCGCTCATGAAGAAAACGACTCCGGATTAATGTGGTCGAAACGGTTGACCTGGCGATGACTGCTGGCTTCGTCGGCCTCGCCGCGAATCAGCTGTACGGTATTCCAGCCCGCTTCCCGTGCGGCATCCAGCTCCTGGTGAATATCAGACAAGAACAGCAGCGCTTCGGGCGCAATGCCGGTCTGCTGCGCGATGTTGCGATAGGACTGCACTTCACGCTTGGCGCCGACATGGGTATCAAAGTATCCGCTAAACAAGCCGGTGATATCGCCGGCGTCGCTGTAGCCAAACAACAGCTTCTGCGCCGCCACCGAGCCGGACGAATAAACGTACAAATCAACACCCTGCTGCTTCCAGGCCTCCAGCGCGGGCAGAACGTCATCATAGAGATGGCCGGTGAAGTCACCATTCACGTAGCCATCCCGCCAGATTAAGCCCTGCAGCGCCTTCAGCGCGGTAGATTTACGATCTACATCCATGAAGCTAAATAATGTCTCAATCAGCCGGTCAATATCCGCCTGCGGTTCATTAATTTCCGTCCGCAGGTCGTTGAGGATTTCGCTAATCTCGTTGTGGTGCTCGCGCACATACCCGGCCAGCCGCTCGCGGGCGTAGGGAAAAAGGATGTTATGCACGAAGCGGATGTCGCTGGTGGTGCCTTCAATATCGGTAACAATGGCGCGGATCATTCTCTCTCCAGCCGTTAGCTCGGCTTTATGTTGGCAACGAGTGTCATTATTATTTAGACGTCTAAGCGTCTTGATTGCTAAATCTTAACATCGTGTTATAGTCCCGGCAACACAGGGAAACACACGCATCACGTTTAAGGTCGTAGAATAATGAGCCACTCCCCTTTGATTCCAGAAAGCAAACTGCCGGCACTCGGCACCACTATCTTTAGTCAGATGAGCGCGCTGGCGCAGCAACATAAGGCTATCAACCTTTCGCAGGGCTTCCCGGATTTTGACGGCCCACGCTATTTGCAAGAGCGCCTGGCGTATCACGTCAGCCAGGGCGCCAACCAGTACGCGCCGATGACCGGCGTGCAGGCGCTGCGCGAAGTCATTGCCGATAAAACTCAAAAACTTTACGGCCACAAACCTGATGCCAACAGCGACATCACCGTTACCGCTGGCGCAACCGAAGCGCTTTATGCCGCGATAACCGCTCTGGTTCGCCCTGGCGACGAAGTTATCTGTTTTGATCCGAGTTACGACAGCTACGCCCCGGCCGTAACGCTTTCCGGCGGCGTACTCAAACGTATTGCGCTCCAGCCGCCGCACTTCCGCGTTGACTGGCAGGAGTTTGCGGCGCTGCTTAGCCCGCGTACTCGCCTGGTTATTCTTAACACACCGCATAACCCGTCCGCTACCGTGTGGCATAAATGTGATTTTGCCGCGCTGTGGCAGGCCATTGAGCAGCATGAGGTTTATGTTCTCAGCGACGAGGTTTATGAGCATATTTGCTTCGATGAAGAAGGCCACGCCAGCGTGCTTGCTCATCCGCAGCTGCGCGAGCGCGCTATCGCCGTCTCTTCGTTCGGGAAAACCTTCCATATGACAGGCTGGAAGGTGGGTTATTGCGTGGCTCCGGCGGCGCTTAGCGCCGAGCTGCGCAAAGTGCACCAGTACCTGACGTTCGCAGTTAACACCCCGGCGCAGCTCGCCATTGCGGATATGCTGAACGCCGAGCCGGAGCACTATCAGGAATTGCCTGAGTTCTATCGCGCCCGCCGCAACCGCTTTATTGAAGCGTTAGCCGACAGCCGTTTTGAAATTCTGCCGTGCGAAGGCACCTACTTCCTGCTGGCGGACTACAGCGCAATTTCCGACCTGGATGACGTAAGTTTCTGCCAGTGGCTGACGAAGGAAGTGGGCGTGGCGGCAATCCCGCTTTCGGTATTCTGCGCGGACGCGTTCCCGCACAAGCTGATTCGCCTGTGCTTTGCCAAACAAGAAGCCACGCTTGATGCAGCGGCCGAGAGATTGTGCAGGGTTTGAGCCTGAATTCCCCGTCGCAGGACGGGGAAGATTAAAGCCCGAGAATTTCTTTGACGAATGGAATGGTGAGCTTGCGCTGGGCGGTGATTGAAGCGCGATCGAGCTGATCGAGCGTCATAAACAGAGTGCGCATTTCGCGGTCGAGGCGTTTAAGCAGAAAACGACCCACGTCTTCCGGCAGCTCAAAACCGCGCAGGCGGGCACGCAGCTGGAGCGCCTGTAATTTGTCGTTATCGGAAAGCGGCTGTAGCTTGTAGATTTGCCCCCAGTCGAGCCGCGAAGCCAGATCCGGTAATTGCAGATTTAACTGACGCGGAGGGCGATCGCCGGTGATCAGCAGGCGCGTTTTGCCGGACTCGAGAATGCGGTTATAAAGATTGAAGATCGCCATTTCCCACGGTTCATCCCCCGCCACGCATTCAATGTTATCGATGCACACCAGAGAAAGCTGTTCCATGCCGTCGAGCACTTCCGGTACGAACCAGGTGCGCTTATCCAGCGGCACATAGCCCACGGCTTCACCACGTTGGGAAAGCTCCGCGCACGCGGCATGAAGCAGATGGCTTCGCCCGCCACCTTCGCGCGACCAGAAATAGATATACCCGCTGTGATCCTGACGGAGAACCGCTTGCAGCGCGGCTAACAAAGAAGGGTTGTCGCCCGGCCAGAAACTCGCAAAGGTTTCATCGTCGGGAAGATAGAGTGGCAGTGAGAGCTGTGCCGGCGTATTCAGAAGTACCTCAACCATAACAGGCAGAAAATCGCGATGAGTCTACCACAGTTTTGGGGGTGGATAGAACCGGGCGAGGATCCGCCCGGTTTTAAGAGGATTACGACTGGGCGTCGTTCTCTTTGGCGTCCAGAACAACTTCTTCCGGGCGCAGGATGCTAATCAGCTTGAAGATCAGGCTCAGGCCCACGCCAACGATGGTCGCCAGCGCCATGCCCTTCAGTTCGGCCGCGCCGATGTGAACTTTCGCGCCGCTCACGCCGATAATCAGGATAACTGAAGTCAGGATCAGGTTTTGCGCTTTGCTGTAATCCACTTTGGACTCGATCAGCACACGAATACCGGACGCGCCGATCACTCCGTAAAGCAGCAGGGAAACGCCGCCCATAACCGGCACCGGGATAATTTGGATAGCCGCCGCCAGCTTGCCCACGCAGGAAAGCAGAATCGCGATGATCGCCGCGCCGCCGATAACCCAGGTGGAGTAAACGCGGGTGATGGCCATTACGCCAATGTTCTCGCCGTAGGTAGTGTTTGGCGTGGAGCCGAAGAAGCCGGAGAAAATGGTCGAGATGCCGTTAGCAAACATCGAGCGGTGAAGGCCCGGGTCGCGGATCAGGTCTTTTTTAACGATGTTGGCGGTCACCACCAGGTGGCCAACGTGCTCGGCAATCACCACCAGCGCGGCAGGCAGGATGGTGAAGATAGCGAACCATTCAAAACGCGGCGTGTAGAAGGTTGGCAGCGCGAACCAGTGCGCTTCGCGAATTGGAGTAACATCAACCACGCCCATCGCGAAGGAGAGCGCGTAGCCCGCCAGTACGCCGATAAGGATCGGGATAATCGCCATAAAGCCGCGGAACAGCACCGAGCCGAATACCGTTACCGCCAGCGTCACCAGCGAAATGATAATGGTGGTGGAATCAGGCGAACTACCTTCGGCCGGTAACAGGCCAGCCATGTTGGCTGCTACGCCAGCCAGCTCCAGACCGATGACGGCAACAATCGCGCCCATTGCCGCAGGCGGGAACATCACGTCCAGCCAGCCGGTGCCGGCTTTTTTCACAATCAGCGCCACGATGCAGAACAGCACGCCGCACATAATAAAGCCGCCCAGCGCCACTTCATAACCCAGCGGCAACAGCAGCAGCACGGGAGAGATAAACGCGAAGCTTGAGCCCAGGTAAGCCGGGATTTTACCTTTACAGATAAACAGATACAGCAGCGTGCCGAGGCCGTTAAACAGCAGCACCGTGGCCGGGTTAATGTGGAACAGAATCGGCACCAGGACCGTTGCGCCGAACATGGCAAACAGATGCTGAAGACTTAACGGAATCGTTTGCAATAAAGGTGGTCTTTCACTGACCCCGATAGCACGGCGTGTCATGTTGGTTTTCCTCTGAGTATGATTTTAGACGTACGGTGTTTGCTGAAATCAAAAAAAAGCCGACTTTCGAAGTCGGCTGCTTTTATTATTTAGTACCAAATATCTTGTCGCCCGCGTCGCCGAGGCCGGGAATAATGTACCCGTGCTCGTTCAGCCCCTGGTCGATAGAAGCGGTGAACAGCTCCACGTCCGGGTGGGCTTTTTCCAGCGCCGCGATGCCTTCCGGCGCGGCAACCAGAACCAGTACTTTAATGCTGGTGCAGCCCGCTTTTTTCAGCAGGTCGATAGTGGCAATCATGGAACCGCCGGTCGCCAGCATCGGGTCAACCACCAGCGCCATGCGCTCTTCTATATTAGAAACCAGCTTCTGGAAGTAAGGAACCGGCTGCAGGGTCTCTTCGTCACGGTAAACGCCCACCACGCTGATACGCGCGCTTGGTACGTTTTCCAGCACCCCTTCCATCATGCCAAGACCGGCACGCAGGATTGGCACTACGGTAATTTTCTTACCTTTGATCTGGTCGATTTCCACCGGGCCGTTCCAGCCTTCGATGGTGACCTTCTCGGTTTCCAGATCCGCAGTGGCTTCGTAAGTCAGCAGGCTGCCAACTTCTGAGGCGAGTTCACGAAAGCGCTTGGTGCTGATGTCTTGCTCACGCATCAGGCCCAGCTTGTGTTTGACGAGTGGGTGTTTCACTTCCACGATCTTCATACTCTTTCTCCCCCGAGATAGTTGGCTACCACAAAAAAAATCGCCGGATTATACCGCTTTTTTGCCGCTGCGCTACAGCTAATGGGATGATCGAGATCAACCGGACTGGAATGAGTCTATCTCAGGAATTCTTTTCTTGCCGATGATAAGAGGCTCGCAAACGTTTGCCTGCACTGTTAGAATTGCCGCGTTTTTTATTTTATGCCACCCGTGGGGAACGAGCAGTGACCGATAAAACCTCTCTCAGCTATAAAGATGCCGGTGTAGATATTGATGCTGGTAACGCTCTGGTCGACAGAATTAAAGGCGTAGTGAAAAAGACCCGCCGCCCGGAAGTGATGGGTGGACTGGGCGGTTTCGGTGCGCTGTGCGCGTTGCCTCAAAAATATCGCGAACCGGTTCTGGTTTCCGGCACCGACGGTGTGGGCACCAAGCTGCGTCTGGCAATGGACTTAAAGCGTCACGACGCTATCGGCATCGATCTTGTGGCGATGTGTGTTAACGACCTGGTGGTTCAGGGCGCCGAGCCGCTGTTCTTCCTCGACTACTACGCTACCGGCAAGCTGGACGTGGATACCGCCGCCAGCGTTATCACCGGCATCGCCGAGGGCTGCTTGCAGTCTGGCTGCTCGCTGGTAGGCGGCGAAACTGCCGAAATGCCAGGCATGTACCACGGTGAAGATTACGACGTCGCCGGGTTCTGCGTAGGCGTGGTTGAGAAGTCTGAAATCATCGACGGCTCCAAAGTGGCCGACGGCGACGTGCTGATTGCTCTGGGTTCAAGCGGCCCGCACTCTAACGGCTACTCTCTGGTGCGCAAAGTGCTGGAAGTCAGCGGTACCGATCCTCTGGCGACAGCGCTGGAAGGTAAACCGCTGGCGGACCACCTGCTGGAGCCTACCCGTATTTACGTGAAAAACATTCTTGAGCTGATTGAGCAGGTAGACGTGCACGCCATCGCCCACCTCACCGGCGGCGGTTTCTGGGAAAACATTCCGCGCGTGCTGCCGGACAATACTCAGGCCGTTATCACCGAATCCTCCTGGCAGTGGCCGGCGGTATTCAGCTGGTTACAGCAGGCCGGAAACATCAGCCGTCACGAGATGTACCGCACCTTTAACTGCGGCGTGGGCATGCTTATTGCGCTGCCTGCCGCCGAAGCTGATAAAGCGGTTGAGTTGATGCAGGCCAAAGGTGAAAAGGCGTGGAAAATCGGTATTATCAAAGCATCTGATTCCGAAGAGCGCGTGGTCATCGAGTAATGAAACACATCGTGGTGCTGATTTCCGGCAACGGAAGTAACCTGCAGGCCATTATTGACGCCTGCAAGCAGAAGAAGATAAACGGCACCATCAGCGCGGTGTTCAGTAACAAGGCCGAAGCCTTCGGCCTTGAACGCGCCCGCGAAGCCGGCATTGCTGCCCATGCTCTGGCGGCCAGCGAATTCGCCAGCCGTGAAGCGTTCGACCGCCAGTTGATGCAGGAAATAGACGCTTACGCACCGGACGTTGTGGTGCTGGCGGGCTATATGCGCATTCTTAGCCCGGCTTTTGTGGCTCGCTACAGCGGCCGCCTGCTCAACATCCACCCTTCACTGCTGCCGAAATACCCCGGCCTGCATACGCACCGCCAGGTGCTGGAAAACGGCGATGAAGAGCACGGCACGTCGGTGCACTTTGTTACCGATGAGCTGGACGGCGGGCCGGTTATTTTGCAGGCCAAGGTGCCGGTGTTTGAGGGAGATGACGAAGATGATGTTACCGCCCGCGTTCAGCACCAGGAGCACGCTATCTACCCTCTGGTCGTCAGCTGGTTCCTTGAAGACCGCCTGAAAATGCGCCACAACGCCGCGTGGCTGGACGGCGTACAGCTGCCCCCGCAGGGATACGCAGCAGAATAATGACGGTAAAAAGGGCTTCGGCCCTTTTTTTGTATTTATCTCTCATAAAGTTGTCATGGTCAGATGAGAGACTTTCATCTGCATAGTTGGACATTCTCCGCTAAAGCTCGCCATAATAACTGACGTGACGGTGACGGCATTGCCACGTCCACGAAAACGGAGTGTGAGGACTAATGGGTCAGGATAAGCTGTATATCGAAAAAGAACTGAGCTGGTTGTCTTTTAACGAACGCGTTCTGCAGGAAGCGGCGGACAAGCTCAACCCGTTGATTGAAAGGATGCGCTTTCTCGGCATCTATTCCAATAACCTCGATGAATTCTATAAAGTCCGCTTCGCCGAACTGAAACGGCGTATTTTGATCAGTGAAGAACAAGGTTCTCCCTCCAACCAGCGCCACCTGCTGAACAAGATCCAGTCCCGGGTGCTGAAAGCCGACCAGGAGTTCGACGGCCTGTACAATGATTTGCTGCTGGAGATGGCACGCAATCAAATCTTCCTGATTAACGAGCGCCAGCTTTCAGAAAACCAGCAAAGCTGGCTACGCAGCTACTTCAAACACCAGCTTCGCCCGCACATCACGCCGATTCTGATTAACCGCGACACCGACCTGGTGCAGTTCCTGAAGGACGATTACACCTATCTGGCGGTGGAGATTATTCGCGGCGACACCCTTCGCTATGCGCTGCTGGAAATTCCGTCGGACAAAGTCCCGCGCTTCGTGAACCTGCCGCCGGAAGCACCGCGCCGCCGCAAGCCGATGATCCTGCTGGATAACATCCTGCGCTATTGCCTCGACGATATCTTTAAAGGCTTCTTCGACTACGATGCGCTCAACGCCTACTCGATGAAGATGACGCGCGACGCCGAGTACGACCTGGTCACCGAGATGGAGTCCAGCCTGCTGGAGCTGATGTCTTCGAGCCTGAAGCAGCGCCTGACCGCCGAGCCGGTGCGTTTCGTTTACCAGCGCGACATGCCGGATGCGATGGTTGAAATGCTGCGCGATAAGCTGACCATTTCAAACTACGACTCGATTATCCCCGGCGGCCGTTACCACAATTTTAAAGACTTTATTGGCTTCCCGAACGTCGGCAAAGCTAACCTGGTGAACAAGCCGCTGCCGCGCCTGCGCCACATCGGGTTCGATAAATTCCGCAACGGGTTCGACGCAATTCGTGAACGCGACGTGCTGCTTTATTACCCGTACCACACGTTTGAACACGTCCTCGAACTGCTGCGTCAGGCTTCGTTCGACCCAAGCGTGCTGGCGATTAAAATCAATATTTACCGCGTGGCGAAAGACTCGCGCATTATTGATTCGATGATCCACGCCGCCCATAACGGCAAGAAAGTGACCGTGGTCGTTGAGCTACAGGCGCGTTTTGACGAAGAGGCCAACATCCATTGGGCCAAGCGCCTGACTGCCGCCGGAGTACACGTTATCTTCTCCGCGCCGGGGCTGAAAATTCACGCCAAGCTGTTCCTTATCTCGCGTATGGAAGGTGAAGAGATCGTGCGTTATGCGCACATCGGCACCGGCAACTTTAACGAGAAAACCGCGCGGCTTTATACCGACTACTCGCTGTTAACCGCCGACGCGCGCATTACCAATGAAGTGCGTCGGGTATTTAACTTTATCGAAAACCCTTATCGCCCGGTGACCTTCGATTATCTGCTGGTTTCGCCGCAAAACTCGCGCCGCCTGCTGTATGATTTGGTTGACCGTGAGATAGCTAACGCCCAGAAAGGTCAGCCGTCGGGAATAACGCTGAAGCTGAACAACCTGGTCGATAAAGGACTGGTTGACCGGCTGTATGCGGCATCCAGTTCCGGCGTGAAGGTAAACCTGCTGGTGCGCGGCATGTGTTCTCTGATTCCAGAACTGGAAGGCATCAGCGATAATATCCGCGTGATAAGCATCGTTGACCGTTATCTCGAGCACGACCGGGTGTATATCTTTGAAAACGGCGGCGACAAAAAAGTATTCCTGTCTTCCGCCGACTGGATGACCCGTAACATCGATTATCGTATTGAAGTAGCCGTCCCGGTCCTCGATCCGCGTCTTAAGCAGCGTATGCTTGATATCATTGATATCCAGCTAAATGACACTGTAAAAGCGCGCATCATCGACAAAGAACTGAGTAATCGCTATGTGCCGCGCGGCAACCGCCGTAAGGTGCGTTCTCAATTAGCGATCTACGATTATATTAAATCTCTGGAACAACCTGACTAACGCTCTCAGGCGAAGATAAATTATGCCGATATCAAACCATGCTCCACGGCCGCAGGAGTTCGCTGCGGTCGACCTCGGCTCGAACAGTTTCCACATGGTAATAGCCCGTGTGGTGGATGGCGCCATGCAAATCATTGGCCGCCTGAAACAACGCGTGCACCTCGCGGACGGCCTCGGCCCTGATAATAAGTTAAGTGAGGAGGCCATGGAGCGTGGGCTTTCCTGTCTGGCGCTGTTTGCCGAACGTCTGCAGGGATTTGCAGCCGACAACGTGTGCATTGTGGGCACCCACTCGCTGCGCGAGGCCACCAACGCCGCCGAGTTTCTGAAACGTGCTGAGAAAGTTATCCCCTACCCGATTGAAATCATTCCCGGGAACGAGGAAGCGCGCCTGATTTTTATGGGCGTGGAACACACTCAGCCGGAGCGCGGCCGCAAGCTGGTTATTGATATCGGCGGCGGCTCTACCGAGCTGGTTATCGGCGAAGATTTTGAGCCAATGCTGGTCGAAAGCCGCCGTATGGGCTGCGTCAGCTTTGCGCAAAACTTCTTCCCGGGCGGCGCTATCAGCCCGGAAAGCTTTAAGCGCGCGCGTCTGGCGGCCATCCAGAAGCTGGAAACCCTCTCCTGGCAGTATCGTCTGCAAGGGTGGAAAGTGGCGCTTGGCGCGTCCGGCTCGATTAAAGCCGCTCATGAAGTGCTTATCGAGATGGGTGAAAAAGACGGGATGATCACCCCGGAACGCCTGGAGATGCTGCAACAGGAAGTGCTGAAGTTTAAAACCTTCGACTCGCTAAGCCTGCCGGGACTCTCCGAAGAGCGTAAAGCGGTGTTTGTGCCGGGGCTGGCGATTTTATGCGGCGTGTTTGACGCGCTGGCTATCCGCGAGCTGCGTCTTTCAGACGGCGCGCTGCGCGAAGGCGTGCTGTACGAAATGGAAGGCCGCTTCCGCCACCAGGATATCCGTATTCGCACCGCGCAAAGCCTGGCGGAGCAGTACCACATCGACAGCGACCAGGCCCGCCGGGTGCTTGAAACCGTCGAACTGCTTTACCAGCAGTGGGAAACGCAGAACAAGAAGCTGGCTAACCCGCAGATGACCGCCCTGCTGAAATGGGCCGCGATGCTGCACGAGGTTGGGTTGAGCATCAACCACAGCGGCATGCACCGCCACTCGGCCTATATTCTGCAAAACAGCAACCTGCCCGGCTTCAACCAGGAGCAGCAGATGCTGATGGCTTCCCTGGTTCGCTATCACCGCAAGGCGATTAAGCTTGACGATTTGCCGCGCTTTACGCTGTTTAAAAAGAAACAGTTCCTGCCGCTAATCCAGGTTATCCGTCTTGCCACGCTGCTCAATAACCAGCGCCAGGCAACGACCACGCCGCCGACGCTGGTGCTGGAAACCGACGACAACCACTGGACGCTGCGCTTCCCGCACGACTGGTTTAGCCAGAACACGCTGGTGCAGCTCGACCTGGAGCGTGAGCAGCAGTACTGGGAAAGCATGACCGGATGGAAGCTCATTATTGAAGAAGAGGCCGCTCCGGCCCTCTCCGCCTGATAATTACTCCAGCCCCTTCGCGCCAGACGGTGCGGAGGGCGCTGCTTCTTCCACCAGACTTTCCAGCGTCTGTGGGCGGCCAATTAAATAGCCCTGAACGTAATCAATGCCCATAGCCCGCACCGCCTCTTTAAGCTCCTCGGTTTCGACGTACTCGGCCACCACCTGCATCTTCTTCATTCGCGCCAGCTGGCATATCGAACTGACCACCTGATAGTCGAGGCTGCTGGTCAAAATATTGCGGATAAAGCTACCGTCAATTTTCAGGATATCGGCGCTCAGCTCCTTGAGACGCGCATAGCTTGCGTAGCCGGTGCCGAAGTCGTCTATAGCCACCCGGCAGCCCATTCTTTGCAGCATTTTTAGCGTCAGGTTCGCCTGCTCGAGGTTGGTTAACGAGTGGCTTTCGGTTATCTCAAACACCAATTGCCACGGCTCAATTTGGTACTTCGTCAGCAGATGCTGGATTTCTGTAGGCAGTTGAGCCTGGCAAACCGAAGCCGGAGTCAGGTTAATGGCAAGCCTGCAGCCCGGCAGGCTTGACCGATGCAGGTCCATAAACTGCAGCGCGGAGTTAAGCACCCACTGGTCAATGCGCGATGAAAGGCCAAATTCGTGGGCAACCGGCAGGAACAGATCCGGGGAAAGCATCTCGCCTTTATCCCCACGCATTCTCAACAGCACTTCGTGATAGACATCGCCGCGCAGCCCTTCGATACGCTGCGCCATCAGCACAAAGAGATTGTTATCCAGCGCGCTTTGCAGCCGGTTCATCATCTCTACTTTGCGCTTCACCGCATTCTGCACATGATTCGAGCCTTTCTGTTGCAGGCTTTCAGGGTGCTGGGTGGAGAGCGAAAGCCCCGCCATCGTGCTGAGCTCGCCAAGCAGCAGGTAGAGATGGGACACCGGGTGGCGCACAAAGCAATAGCTAAGGCCGACCTGTGGCTGAAGCGGCATACCATCCCAGATAAAGCGGAACCGCTTTACATGCTCATAAATGGACTCGATTTTATCCTGATGAGACTCATAGTTGAGCCGCAGGGCAAGATCGTGCCCGGAAAGGTTATAAACCTTCTCGCCCGGCGCCAGTTCGTTGCGCAGAAACTCCGCCAGCTGCTGCTTATACTGAATGCGCAGCAGCACGCCATAGTTGCGCCCAAGCAGCTCCAGTTCGGGGATAGAGATAAGGCCCAGCGCCGACCAGGGGTAATTCCCAAGGTCGCGACACAGGGCGCGCAGGTTCGGCATTTGCATCATCGGGTCAATAAAGGCAACTCGCCGGGCTTTATGATGCAAAAAACGCTGGCGAGTAGTCACCGCAGCCATCAAATAAATAGTGATGGAGAAGACCGCATAGCAGGATGAGGCTATAGCCAGATGCAGCTGGAACCCCATATCCGGCGGGAGATAATTATGGAACCCGCTGCACAGAATAATCAGGACAATTGTCCAGATATTGGTAATAAACAGGAAGCCAAAGCGCATCGCCCCCCACAACATAACCGGCAGGATCAGCGTCAGGGTATAGTCGGTATTAAATATCGTTTTGCTTTGGCTAATAGGGAACAGCAGCAGCCAAATAAGCAGGCTGACGGCCGCCACCCAAAGCACTGTTTCGCTCCGGGTAACGCCCTTTTGCCGCTGAGCCATCATTCGTGACCAGAAACTTTTGGTAAATCGCGGGTTAACAATCATCCGCAAAATAAAATAGAAGAACGGCAGCCCGGTTAATCCCCCGACTAATACAGCCTGAAAATTAATTAATGTTCGTGCGCTCCACGGCGTGGCTGAAAGAATGGAAAATGCCGTGTCATACCAGCCTAAAAATAACCCAAATTCATAAAGTATGAGAAACAGAGAAGCATTAACCAGCACCAGCCAAAACATACGCTGGGCGGTAAATTGCAGCGTGCCAAAGGCTACCGAACTGCGCCGCGGCACAAAATAGAGGTAGCAGCGCCAGCTAATCACTATCGGCACCAAAAAATGTAATACCGCCAGCAGCGCTATCCAGCTTCCCTGAGAAGGGAAGTAGCGAATTATTAGCGCAAGGATAATGCCGGGAAATGCCGCGCGCCCAAACAGCACGACAAATGCGGTCAGCAGCGGCAATGACATATACAGCAGGAACACCCGCGCACCGTCCATCACCGTTTGCGCGTTGAAGGTTGCGGCCAGGGGCAGCAGCAGGCTCGGCAGAATTAAGGGCAACGCCCACCATTTATTTTTCGTTTTGTTATACCAGGTCGCTAATTGCATACTTCTTCGCCAGAATTCCTGTTCCTCTTCAGGTCTCTCCCCGGAGATCCAACCCGGGATGTTATTGCCATATTGCTACGGCGCGGAGAGCAAATTTTAGTTAGCTAACATCAATGATAATTGATGCATATCAGTATCGAACACTCGAACAACGCGTGAAGGAAAAATTTGAACTAAAGCCCCATCAGCTTAGCTTACAATAGCGCCTGCCAATGCCCATTAACTGCCCGGAATTTAGCGGTTGACCTACTTTTACGCGCTGAAGAATTGACCTCGCTTGCTCAGTGTGACTAAATAACCGCGTCGCCCGCAGTTGCCGGGCCAATCCTAAGGACCCTTGCGTGACACAGGTTACGACTATGCAAAGACGAAACCGTTTTAATAATCGCATGACCCGCATCATTCTGCTCATCAGTTTTCTGTTCTTTTTTGGTCGCTTTATTTATTCCTCTATTGGCGCCTGGTATCACCATCAGGATAAAAAAGTAGAGGCACAGCAAAGCAGCCAGCAGGTTGATAGCGCTAACCGCTAGTTGTTACCCCCTCCCTTTGCGGCACATGCCCGGCAAAAGATACCCGACGCTCAGTTGTTCAAAAATGCTTATTCCGGCGACCGACGGCCCCATCGGCTTGACCTAAGGTTAACTTGAGGTCGTAAAGTTGCGCCATTGAAAACAGCAACATGAGCGATTTATGAAAAATATTGATGTCGGCTTCACCCACGTCGCCTTTATGGTGAAAGATCTTGATAAGAGCATCGATTTTTACCTCCGCTACACCGCAATGAAGGTTATCCACCAGCGCGAGCCAGACCTGCCGGACGCACGTAAAGTCGCCTGGCTGAGCGACCGTACCCGCCCCTTTGCGCTGGTACTGGTTCAGGCGGATAACCACACCGACACGCCGCTCGGCGGATTTGGCCACCTGGGCGTAGCCTGCGCCACCCAACAAGAGATTGACCAGAAAACCGAAATGGCGAGAGCCGAAGGTGTCCTGCGCAGAGAGCCTGAACAGCTCGGCGACCCGGTTGGCTATTTTGTTTTCTTCGCCGACCCAGACGGCAACACGCTCGAACTCTCTTACGGCCAGCGCGTGGGCATTGAGTCTATGTAGCCTATTCAGGGCGGTAACTGTACCGCCCAAATCCTGCTCTTTTAGCCGCCCAACTTCGGCCGCTGAACGCCCTTCTCGCTAAATCATTTTCTGTTCTAAGCATAGCAATTTATATTCCTACCAGCTTTAGCGGCGACGATTTACTCTCTGCCAAATTAATCGGCAAATTGGCATCAGTGGTTGGCTAAATGAGTGGAAGATCCTCAGTTTATTTAAATGAAGAGCAGCGGGAATTCGTGCATAAATTGCAGCGCTCCTGGCTATGGCGCACGGAGCTGCCGACCTGGCTGCTGATTATTACTATTTATGGCGGCTGGTTTGCCACGGTAGCCTGGTGGAAAACCCTCGGTTTATTCCCGGCCACGCTGCTGCTCATCTGGTTCAGCACCTGGTACATGTCATTGCAGCACGAGCTGCTGCACGGCCATCCGACTCGTTTCAAACGGCTGAACCAGCTGTTTGGGCTGCTGCCGTTTTCTATCTGGTATCCTTACGGTACCTACCGCGACCTGCATCTCAAGCATCACCAGGATGAAGATTTAACCGTGCCGGAAACCGACCCGGAGAGTTATTACTTTACCCGCCGCCGCTGGCAGCACTTTAGCGGCGTTCAGCGCGTGCTTGTGCGCCTGCGCAACACCTTCCCCGGCCGCCTGTTATTAACGCCGATACTCACCATGCGCTGGACGGTGCTCAATATCCTGGAGTCATTTCGCAGCGGCAACCGCCCGGCCATCGCCATGTGGATAGTACACCTGGTTCTGCTGGTTCCGGTACTCGGCTGGCTGGTACAGCACGATTTTTCGGTCATCTATTATCTGCTGGCCATCACCTGGCCCATGCTGGCGATGACCAAAGTTCGCTCCTTCTTCGAACACCGCGCCGCTGAAGACCCGGAAGCGCGCACCGTAATTAACGAAGCCGGGATGTTCTGGAGACTGCTGTTCCTGAATCTCAATTATCACTCGGTACACCACGACCTGCCACGCGTGCCGTGGTACGGCCTGCCGACGGTTTACCGTGCCTATAAAGAGGAATACCTGAAACGTAATCAGGGCTTCTTTGTGAACGGCTACGGCGAGCTGATGCGCGAGCACCTGATTAAACCGATCAAGGTTGAAATTAACCCGTTCTTCCCGGACGGACGCCTGGCACAGGACACTTTGCAGCAGGAGAAAGCCCATGAGTAAGCTGATTTCCCTGCCGATGTACGATGTGCATCACCCGGATACGGAAGCGTTGCTGGGGGCATTGCGCCAGTTACTGAAAGAGGAGGAGCTGGAAGGCAGCAAGCTGCTCTATAGCGAGCCGGAAGACTGCCTTGCCCACTGGCAGAAGCCGGAGCTACTGCTAAGCCAGACCTGCGGCTACCCGTTACGCACTCTGCTCCCGGATGTTCAGGTCGTTGGCACGTTTCATTACCGCGCCACGGGCTGCGACGGCTTCAACTACAGCAGTCTGCTGGTCGTTCGGGAGGCTGACGCCGACAAAACGCTTCAGGACTTCCGCAACAAGCGGGTGATTTGCAACAGCGAAGACTCGCAGTCCGGCTACCACACGCTGCGTAGCCTGGTGGCTCCGCTACAAAAGGATGGGCGATTCTTCTCAGAAATTACGTTTAGCGGCAGCCACCGGCAGTCTATGGCCGAAGTGAAAGCCGGTGCGGGGGATATCGCAGCTATTGACGCGGTAACGTGGGCGTTGGTCAGCCAGCACGAACCAGAACGAGTTCAGGGTCTTGCCGTCATCGGCACGACATCAAGGGTTCCTGGCCTGCCGATGATAACTTCGGCGCAGACTTCCGCGGAGGATTTGGCTGCGTTACGCCGGGCGCTGAAGCGGCTGGTGAGCGAGCCAGAATGGCGTGAGATCCGCGAAGCGCTGCTGATTACAGACTTTAGCATGACCCATCGCGATGACTATCAGCCTATTAGCGATGCCGCGCAGAAGGCTGCCGCGAGTGGATTAGTGACGCTTTAGGTTATTGGGCTTTACCTTTTCCCCCAGAGAACCGTGCCGCGCTTCAAAACCACAGTCATGCTGAACATCACTGTTGCTTCCGTCTCACAGCCACGCCCTTGTTCCCGGCTCTCATCGCCCCCGGTTATGACCCAACTCAGGCGGGGTTGAGCTGCCGGGAGCAGCGAAAGAGGGCGATCGTCGGGAACGAATCGCGAACGACCACGAATGTTTGGGTGATAACCGGCGGGTTTACCGCTTCAGCGGCGATGAGCTCGCCGGGCGCCGGGGGTTGTCAGGGGGCATGGCGTAATGCCACCTGACACGTTCACCGGCCCGGTGACTACATATAAATATGGACTTGAGGTGAACGGAACCTCATCCAATCCTTCATAGACAATATTTGTGACTAAGAACCAGAGTCCTTATCACCCACGCCTGAACTGATTCACCACCGGCGGCAATCCCAGCTTCTCACGCAGCGTTCCCGGGCGGTAGGCCTGCTGCATCACGCCGCTTTTCTTCAGGAGTGGTACAACCTGGTCGATAAAGTTATCAAAATCGACCGGCAGGAACGGGAACATCAGGTTATAGCCATCAACCGCTCCGGCGTGGAATGCCTCGCTTAGCGTGGCGGCAACTTCTTCCGCCGTGCCGATCACCAGCCAGCTGTCCGAGCTTTGAAGCAGCAATCTTCCCAGTTCCAGCACCGTCAGCTTCGGATCGTAGCCTTTGATTATCTGCAAAGCGGTTCGCAACCCGTCGAAGCCGTTCTCTTCCGGCAACGGCGGCAGCGGGGAATGCGGATCGTACTCGCTAAGATCCATCCTCAGGTAAGTTCCCAGCAGATCCAACGCCATGCCGTCGTTCATCAGTTGCTGAATAAGCTGCTGCCGCTGTTCTTTTTCTTCCGGGCTATTCACCACCACCGGCAGCACGCCGCCGAGGATCTTGAAGTGCTCCGGAGAACGCCCCAGCTCGCGCAGCCGCCTGTCCATATCCGCGCGATACGCCAGGCCCTTCTCAATATTGCTCATAAAGACAAAGTGGATATCTGCCTGAGCGGCGGCCAGCTGCTTGCCGGACTCGGAAGACCCCGCCTGCACCACAATCGGGTGACCCTGGGGCGGGCGCGGCACGTTAAGCGGCCCGCGTACCTTAAAGAATTTGCCTTCATAGTTCAGGGGATGCACACGCTCGGGGTTCGCAAAGAAGCCGGTCTGCTTATCTATCAGCACCGCATCATCTTCCCAGGAATCCCACAGCTTGCGCACCACCTCGATAAACTCGGCCGCACGCTCGTAGCGCCTGCCGTGCTCCGGCAGCGTGTTCAGCCCATAGTTAGCGGCCTCTTCCGGCAGCCAGGACGTGACGACGTTCCAGCTGGCACGCCCCTCGCTCAGAAAGTCCAGCGAGGCAAAATAGCGCGCCAGGTTATACGGCTCGGTATAGGAAGTTGAGGCGGTAGCCATCAGGCCGATGTTTTCGGTCGTGGCCGCCAGCGCTGCCAGCAACGTAATCGGCTCCAGGCGCGGGTTGGCATAATGCGGGATGCCGCTCGGCACCGTATCCCAGATGGCTACGTGATCGGCAATAAAAATATTGTCGAGCGTTGCGGCCTCGGCTTTACGCGCCAGCTCGGTGTAATACTTCAGGCTGTAAATTTCTTTGCCGGGAGCCTCCGGGTGCCGCCATGAAAAGCGGTAGTCGCCCTGAGGGTTAAAGAAGAACAGGTTAAAAATGGCGGTAGCTTGCGACATGTCGGAATACTCGTAGTGAAATGGCCCTCCCTGGCCGGGGACTCTTTATTTAGCGGCCAGTTTTTCTTTTACCCACTGGTCGGCAACTTTAGCCGGATCTTTATGATCGACATCCACCAGCTTGTTCAGCTGGATTAAATCTTTGGTGGTTAACTTAGCGGAGATGTTATTAAGAATTTCTTCGACCTTCGGCGAAACGGAGCCTTTATGGATCAGCGGCACCAGGTTTTGCGCAGGCTGTTCGTGCTTGTCATCTTCCAGCACAACCCATTTTTCCTTCAGCAGGTCGCCCTGGGTAGAAACCAGCGTGGCGACGTCAATCTTGCCGGAATTCAGCGCCAGGCGGCTCAGCGGGCCACCGATATCCAGCGACTTGAAGGATTTGAATTTAATGCCGTACACGCGCTCCAGGCCCGGCAGGCCGAGGGCTCGAGTGGCGACTTCTGGCGGGCCGCCAACCACCAGCTCAGGTGCGACTTTCGCCAGGTCGGACAGCGTTTTCAGATTATATTTTTTAGCCGTTTCTTCACGCACGCCCCACGCGGTAATAGACGCGGCCGGAGAAGGATTCAGCAGCACCAGGTCAGCTGGCAGCGCCTGCTTCAGCTCGTCCGAAACTTCCTGCTCGGTGGTCGCCTTGCTGCCGCCGTGATAGTAGTTAAGCAACGCGCCAAGGTATTCAGGCACCACGTCCAGCTCGCCGGTTTTCAGCGCCGGAATAATGATTTCGCGGTTGCCGAGGTTCAGGCGGGTTTTCACATCTATGCCCTGGTGCTTCAGCGCGCTGGCGTAGATATTGGCCAACACCGTTTGCTCAGAGTAGTTCGCCCCGCCGATGGTGACGGTTTCCGCATGAGCGGCGAAGCCAGCGCTTGCCAGCCCGGCGGCCAGTAAAGTAACCCGGAAGCCCCTGCCTGCTGTGGATAACCAGTTTTTTATCATCATAACCCTTCTCTCTTTTATGTTGTGTTGTGCGCAGGTCTTAGCCTGCCGTTGGCACTGCAAAATTGAACCAGCGCTTCGCCGCCTGCGACATCAGCAGTTCGCAGCCAATCGCCAGCAGCGAGATAACAACCGAACCGGCGATAACCTGGGGGTAATCACGCTGGCCCAGGCCATCGATAAGAAAGCGCCCTAAGCCATCCAGCCCGGCATAGGCCGCCACCACCGCAGTGGCGATAAGCTGCAATAGCGAGGTACGGATCCCGGCAAAAATCAGCGGCATCGCCAGCGGAATGCGCACTTTCAGCAGACTTTGCAGCGGCGTCATGCCCATGGCTTTGGCGGCATCGCACAGCGTTTGATCCGCATGGCTAATGCCGACGTAGGTATTGGTCAGCATCGGCGGGATAGCCAGCGCCACCAGGGCGATAAACACCGGCACATCGTTAAAACCGAGCAGCATGATGCACAGCAAAATAATCCCCAGCGAAGGGAACGCCTGCCCGATATTAAACAGGTTGATCGCCAGGAAGCCGCCGCGCCGCCAGTAGCCGAACAGGATGCCGAGCGGCTGGGCGATGAGCGCCCCAATAACGAGGCTAATCAGCACGTAATAAAGATGCTCCGCGAAGCGATGCCAGATGCCCAGCTCGCCGCTCCAGTGGTCGCCCTGCAGGAACCACAGCCAGGTCTCATGGAGAATATTCATCAGCGCGTCCACCCGGTCAGGCTGTACCCAAGGCGGGTTATGAGCAGGTCAAGAAACAGCGACAGCACCAGGCTTAGCGCCAGGCTGACGAGGATCGGCGTCAAAAAGTTTTGGTTAAACCCAAGGATCATCAACTGCCCCAGCCCGCCCTGGCCGATAAGCGCGGTAACGATAACCAGCCCCACCAGCGTGACCGAAGCAATGCGCAGCCCGGCAAACAGCGCGGGCAGGATCAGAAACAGTTCAACCTCAATAAAGCGGCCAAAGCGCGTATAGCCGAGCGCCCTCCCGGATTCCAGTACGTCCGCTGGCAGCTCCTGCATACCCGCCAGCACGTTACGCAGCAGGATCAGCAGGGAATAGAGCGTAAGGCCAATTACCGCCGTGGTAATCGACAGCCCGGTCCACGGCAGCAGCAAAATAAAAAGCGCCAGCGAAGGGATGGTAAACAGCACGCCGCTCAGCGAGATCAGCGGCCCGGCAAGCGCGGGCCAGGCAATGGAAAGCAGCAGCATAATCGCGGTCAGCACCGTGCCCATCGCCAGCGACAGCAGCACCATCTGCAAATGTTGCAGCATCAGCTCGCCGATCATGTCCAGATTGTCGGTCACCCATTGCCAGTCAATCATTGCGGTGCAGCTCCTGGTGGCGGTTAAGCGCGTCGCTCAGAACGCCGCTATCGATAGCGCCCGCGTAGTGGCCTTCCGCCGTCACGCGCACCAGCACGCCCTGCGGCACGTCCAGCAATGTGCTGTAAACATGGCGCAGCGACTGCCCTTCTTCGGCAATACGCACCGCCGCCTGCTGCCCGTTTTCCTGCCAGTGCAGCGGCCGTTTTTCAGCGTCCAGCACCAAAGCTCGCTGCTGGCCGAGTAGCGGATGCTCGCCGGATAGCGGCACGCCATCGTGAGTGAGAACCGGCACGTCGTGGCGCGGCAGGTCGCCGACCCTCATCATACCGAGGCGTTTGAGGTTCGGTTCCGGGCCGATGAAGTCGCGCACAAAGTCGCTGGCGGGCCAGGAGAGAATATTGTCCGGGGTATCAAACTGAGCCAGATGCCCGCCCTCGCGGAAGATAGCGATGCGGTCGCCGAGCCGAATGGCTTCGTTGATGTCGTGAGTCACCAGAATAATGGTTTTGTGCAGCCGGGCCTGAAGCTCCAGCAGGTCGCCCTGCAACTTGTCCCGCACCACCGGGTCGATGGCGGCAAAAGGCTCGTCCATCAGCAAAATTGGCGGGTCCGCCGCCAGCGCGCGGGCAATAGAGACGCGGCTTTGCTGCCCGCCGGAAAGCTGGTGCGGGTAACGCTTGAGCACTAAAGGATTGAGCGACATCAGCGCCACCAGCTCGTCAATGCGCCGGGCAATCGCACGTTTGTCCCAGCCCAACAGGCGCGGCACGGTGGCAATATTTTCCGCTACGGTACGATGGGGGAACAGCGCCGGGCTTTGCATCACAAAGCCAATCTTGCGGCGAATTTGAATAATGTCGGCGCTGGAGAGCGGCTGACCCTGGATATAGACCTCGCCGCTGTCCGGAATGTCCAGCCGGTTAATCATCCTCAGGGTGGTGGTTTTCCCGCAGCCGCTGGGCCCAACGAAGGTGCAAAACTCCCCTTCGTTAATCGTCATATTCAGCGAATTGATTGCGTGCTGCACATTGCCCGGATAGATCTTATTGATGTTTTCTAGTTGAATCATGATGCTTCTGAACTTCCTCATACCGCGCAATCGAAGCCTGACGCGCTTATACGTTTCAGCACACTTTGGGGCAGTATTGCAGAGTCAAATGCGTTCACAAATTCAACATGATGCTAAGAATTGCCGGAAAATAACTATATCTCGAAAGACAATTACACTTATAAAAACAAAGGATTAATTATTTACCCTGAGTTATTGGAATAACTATTGTGGCAACACTTCTTCGCACTATTATTTAAAAAACAATAAGGAGAATGACGTATGCCCCAGCTCTATGCCCGCCCTTTAGCCACCGGCGATACGCTCGCGGTATTTTCGCCCTCTTCCGCCGCTACCGCCTGCCGTGCGGATGCGGATCGACTTCGACAGCCGGGAGATATCGCTGACCAGTAAATGGCTGGAAGCCGATCAGTAATCGAAAGCCAGCATGCCCGAGCGCCAGACGCTGGTCGTACGGATCAGCGCCTTATCGCGCAGGAAGTTAATCAGCGTGGCGATCACTTTGTCATGGCGTAGCTCAGGGCGCGTAACGATGAACAGGTGGCGGCGCAGAGGCTGGGGCAAATCCAGAATGCGCATATTCTCCGGCACCGGCAGCACGGAAAGCCACGGCATAATGGAGAAGCCCAGCCCCTGGTTCACCAGCCCGACTATGCCGCTATCGCTGGCAAGTTTATGAACAACCTCGTTACGCAGCCCCATTTCGCGGCAGCGTTCAACAGCGGGATTTAACGTATTTGCGCTGGGTTGAATAAACGGCAGCTTTTCCAGCTGATGCCAGTTAAAGGGCTGTTGTAACCGAAAACTGCGCGGCAGCATAAGCACATACGGGTCGCTGATGTACGGCACGCCGTGCAGCGAGTCCGGGTAGCCCTGGATGGTAATGCCGATGTCCGCCCGCCCGGACACAACCGCGTCGTTGAGGTGATGGTATTCCGTCGCGCTGTCATCAATATCCAGATGGATATCGGGCAAGGCCGTGGCGAGCGCCTCAAAATACGGCGGCAGCAGGTTGGCCGTCGCGCTGCGAAAACAGGCCACGCGTACGCGCCCGGCGAGCTGCGGCGCTTCCGCCGCCGTCTGCTCAATGCCGTCCAGCAGCTGCATGATTTTTTTCGCAGCTTTGAGGATCTGCGCGCAGGCGACAGTTGGGGCACAGCCGCTGCGCGAGCGGTGCAACAGACGCACGTTCAGGTGTTGTTCCAGCTCGGCAATGGCATGGCTGATGCGCGACTGAGTACAGCCCAATGCTGCGGCTGCGGCGCTAAAACCATTGTTTTCAACTACAGCTATCAGCATTTCCAGCTGATTCAGCTTTATTCCGGCCATATTTTCAGTCAGTTATTGGAAGAGGCATGCTTCGACAAATCGAATTTCTTCATAGATAAGGAAAACATATCACGGTTTTCGGTTGCCGCCTATCGGCCTTCTTTCCCATCATAAAGCCAGCCAGTACGGCGCATAAAAGCAAGAACGCACCACCTGAACCAAGCACTTTTAAGGAAAACCTGAGCATGCCCGGCATCATCCATTACGGCACCTTTGTCGTCTCTTTCATCCTGCTGTTAATCATTCCCGGCCCCGGCAATCTGATCCTGATAACCAGCGCCAGCAAAGGCGGCGCGCGCAGCGGCTACCTCTGCCTGATGGGAATATTGCTGGGTGACCAGGTGCTGCTGTGGCTTGCCATTGCGGGCGTGGCAGCGCTGCTTGAGTCCTCGCCTCACGTTTTCCTGGTGATTAAATGGCTGGGTGCCGCTTACCTGCTGTGGATGGGTGCGCAACTGCTGATGAAGGCAAAAACCGGCGCTCCGCCGCCGCCGGTGACAGGCAAAAGAACGCCGTTTTTACAGGGCCTGGTCATCACCCTGATGAACCCCAAACCCATTTTGTTTTACGTGATGTTCCTGCCGCTGTTTATCGACCCGGCAAGCAGTTTGGGGATCCCAACGTTCGCGATTCTTGCAGGTACCGCCGCCGCGCTGACCTTTATCTATTGTTCGATAATGATTTTTCTGACCACGTCGCTTGCCGAAAAGGTCCGTACTCGCCCCGGCATGGTCTACCTGCTGGAGAAAGCCACCGGCCTGTTCCTGGCGCTGTTTGCCTTTAAGCTGGCATTTTTTAGCTGATGCTCATGACTAAGCGAAAATAGCGGGGCTGATTAACGCCCCGCATTGAGCTTATTCAAAACGCCGCAACTCCCGGGGTAGCTGGCTAAATAGCTCATAGCCGTCGTCGGTTATCAGCAACATATCTTCCAACATGATAGCCCCAACCCCGATGCCGTAGTAAGGCGTTTCAACGCTGAAAACCATTCCCGGTTCAAAGGTTTCGGTGGCAGCAGCGCTGATGAAAGGCGCCTCTTCCAGGCCCAGGAACAGCCCATCGCCATGCCCTAAATGCCCCCGGTTATAATGGGGCAAACCACTGGCTTTGATTTTGCTCATCGTATCGTTGAATACGTGGCTGAGCTTCACGCCCGGGCCAATCAGGCTAAGCATGTGCTCATGGCCCTGTAAAATGGTCTGGTAGATTCGCTCAGCCATTGCCGTAGGCTGGCCGAACACCACGGTACGCGCCAAATCCGCGCCATAACCGGCCACATCCACGCCGCAGTCAAATTTGATTAAATCCCCCGATTTAACGGGTTCACGGCTCGGAATGAGTTTGGGCGCAAAATCATCGCCCACCGAGATCAAATGAAAGCGCGAAAGGTTCGTCTCCGGGTGCTGCATCACGGCCGCTTTATAGGCGGCGGTGAGATCCCAAGCCGAACAGCCCTCGCCAATCGCCTTAAAGGCCTCACTGATGCCATATTCGGTGATCTGTGCGCTTTTACGCAGGAAGGCTATCTCCCACGGGCTTTTGACCATCCGCAGTTCGTTGAAGATTGCCGTTGAATCCACCAGCCATAAATTCGGGATCGTCTTATCCAGGGTCAGCTTGCCGCAGTTGCTCATCGCATTCAGCTCGATAGCGATGTTTTTATCCAGCACGCCTGCGTCCGCTAACGTGGATTTGAGGAGAGTGAAAACCGCCTCAACCGGCGGGCCAATTGGCCGTTCTTTCACCACCCGCTGCGGGTTAAAAGGCTCATCGACATCCACCCAAACCGGGAAGGTCTTCAGCTCATAATTCGCCAGATCAAACTGCAACCCGGCGGCCTCGAACTCGTTCATTACGATCAATGAGGGTAGATTTTCATCCCGGAAAATGACCGCCAGCGCCGCGCCGGTATGGCGAAAGGTGTACATAAAGAAACTGGCAAAACCGGTGACATGGCAAAAGTTGTCCGGGGTGGTCACCACCAGAGCCTCAATATTGTTCCGGGCCATGATTGCTCTGGCTTTGGCCGTGACCGCCTGGAGATGATCTGCTTTATTCATGGTGCTCTTTACCTCAGTCTTGTTTAACTTTTGCCGTAGTCAGGCCGCCAGATGTTTTAGCAGATCAAAAGGGATTTATATAGCGGGCTTTTTAGTTAGATACTAAGCTCGCGCAGCAGGCTTTCGAGCCTTATTTCTCCCTCTACGGTTTGCGCCCCGGCCTTCAGTCCGCCACGGATCAACCTCTCTGCCGCAGGCCGCGCGAAGAGTCCAGCCCAGGCATCGTGTTCATGGTGGAACCCTTCCTGAAGATCGGAAGCCGGGATAGCTTTTTTCGCCGCCTCAATCACGCCTTCAGGCAGGCTGGCTATGTTATCCGCTAGTCTCTCGACAAAAGAGTCCAGTTCATCATCAGATAATGCCCGGTTGATCCAGCCATATCGCTCCGCCAGTTTGGCCTCAATAAGATCCGCACCCAGCACCACTTCAAGCGCTCTTCCTCGCGTCATCCTATCGGATAGATATTGCGTCGCCCCGCCGCCAGGAACGATACCCATTAATGCTTCACACTGAGCAAGCCCTGCCCGTTTTTCTGCGGCAAATGCCATATCCGCTGCGGCAACAAACTCAGCGCCACCGCCTCGCGCCAGGCCGGCCAGCTTAATGATGGTAACCTGCGGCTGGCTACGTAAGAGTTCACCAAAAGCCTGGAAAGGATTAAGCCCATCAGGAGCAGCCTTCGCCAGTTCATCGAAGGCGTGAGGCTCATCAATCAGCGTCATATCAACATGAGCAATAAAGAATTCTGGAATGGCACTATCAAAAACTAAAACATGGACAGCCGGATCGTTCCTCGCAGAAAGCAGAACATGAGTGAGCTCGGACATTAGCGCGACATCAAGAACATTCACCGGAGGATTATTGATCGTCACCGTCAACACGCCATTACGCTGAGAGATCAGGAGTTTGCTGTAATTTGTCTTTATCATCGGGGTTTCCTTTATTATCTGGAAAGAGCGAGGTCGTATTTTCACCATTCCCCAGATAGTATATTTTGGATACCTGGCGTCAATTACGCACCTTAAACATCCCAGGGATGCTGGAGGATACCTATGGTTAAGACTGAAACTGTTTACCGGGCAGACTGCCCAAGCCGTATCGTGCTCGATCAGATAGCCGATAAATGGTCAATGATGGTGCTGGAAGTGCTGCGAGAACCGCAGCGTTTTAACGCCATTAAGCGAAGGCTGGATGGCGTGACGCAGCGAGTCCTGACGCAGACGCTGCGCAAGCTGGAACGCAACGGCATGGTCAAACGCAGAGTTTTGGATGGCCGGGTGCTCGGCGTGGAATATTCACTGACGCCGCTAGGACAATCCTTGCAGGAGCCTTTCTCACGCCTGTTTAACTGGACGCTGGAAAATATAGACACCATCCAGCGCTGCCAGAAGCTGTATGACGCTGAGAGTGAGTAAATTACCCTCCAAAAAACATGGCCTGCAGGGAATGCAGTTTGGGGTTATCGAGCATGTTAACTTTTGAGAAAACAGTTTTCTTCACGATAGCTACGAGACCAGATGGATGACAACGCGCGACAAAACGAGCAGTGACTGGGTTGATATCAACCGCGATGAAGAGAGCGGCATAGAGAGCATTAATGCCCATTTCTCCGGCCACGCTTATGACGCGCACGATCACGACGAAGTGCTTGTCGGCGTGACGCAGCAAGGGCTCCAGCGCTTTAACTGCCACCGCGCCACGCACACCAGCCATCCGGGCAGAGCCATTCTGATTGAACCGGGCGCGGTGCACGACGGCCACGCACCCGAAGCCGAAGGCTTTACCTACGCGATGCTCTACCTGCCCCAGGCCTGGGTGAGCGAGAACATGCAGCGCCGTGGGCTGGGCAATATCTCCACGCTGGAAGCCGCCTTCCATAACACCCTGGCGGACGACCCGCAGCTCAGCATTGCTATCCGGCAGGCGTTTTTTGCCGTCCACCATCGAGAAGGCCAACTCGCCCGCGACCAGACGCTCGACCACCTTGTCGCCCTGCTTTCACGCCACATCAGCATCAGGCCGCCTTCGGCCTCAAACGATGCGCTCAGGCAAATGTATGAAGTCAGGGATTTTCTTCACGATCGTATGCATCTGGACATCGGCCTGGGCGAACTCGCCCTGCACTCCGGCATCGACAGGTTCCGGCTCAACCGCCAGTTTAAGCAGGCTTTTGGTCAGTCGCCTCACGCTTACCTTGTGCGGCTTCGCCTGCGCACTGCCCGGGCGCTACTGGCCCAAGGGAAAGAGCCTGCGCTGGTCGCCTCGCAAACCGGATTTGCCGACCAAAGCCACATGGGACGCTGGTTCCAGCGCGCCTATCGCCTCTCCCCCGTCGCCTACCAGCGCCGCTGCACAAACGTTCTATACTGACCGCCCTGCTATCTCCGATGATGTCTTCCCCGAAAGATGAACGGAGAAGCAGGACAGATGTTTGATACCAAAATTGCCTTTATCGTACGCGACGATTTACCCACCTGGCAGCGCCTGAACGTAGTGGCGTTTCTCGGCACCGGAGTGGCAGCCGCCTCCCCGGAAATCATGGGTGCGCCATACGTGGACGCAAAAGGCCGTGAATACGGCAATTTGTCCGGCCAGCCGATGCTGATTTTCGAATCCGATCTCGCCGGGCTGCAAACCGCTCACCGCAAAGGCCTGGAGCGCGAGCTCACCCTGATCCCTTACGTGCACGCCATGTTTTCCACCGGACATGACGAAGCCAACCGGGAAGTCTTTAAAGCGGAAAATGCCGACAACATGAACCTGGTCGGCCTGGCGATGCGCGGCCCGAAGAAGGTGGTGGATAAGGTGATAAAGGGGTTGGCGCTGCATAAGTAAACCAGATCCAGAGACAAAAAAGCCCGCTGCGACAATCATGCGGGCTTAGTTTTTACATCAATATTGCGCATCAGCAGAAAGTCTATCCGCTCAGGCTTCAAAATCCTGATGCCGCTTTTTCAGTACATTGAAAATACCTTCTCCTGCCTTCTGGGGGATATTCAACCTGTCGAACACCTCTCTCCACTTTGACAACGCAGCCAGGGTCTGTTCGATATACTCCTCTGGTTTGAGGTATTTATAATCGCGACAGATCTCCAGAATCCTTTTTCTGGTGGGCTTACCCGGCGTGCGCCCGCCAAAATCAGTAGTGTGCTCCCCCATTGCGTTCGAAAATGTTAAATCATAAGCAGGAGCCAGCATCCAGCGCTCCTTTTCACCTGGCTCTGTGGATTCATGGCAAAGAAATGCGAAGTTTTTTGCGTGGTCGTCATGATTATGCGACAGAGCATTAAAAATCATCAGCCGCGCCATCTTTTCAACCTCTTTAGAGTCTTTAGTCATTTCCTGCGTCAGCTTCAGCAAGTCCGGATAACTAACGGATGAAAGTGTTCTGAAATCAGCATAAACAAGTGCGGACACGGTCATCATGTGAATCTTACGATTACCTTTACGATCGAAGCGCTTTGTGGCAAAAAAGTTCTCGACCGCTCCTTCGGGCATTTGCATATTCAGAAGACTGGACTCAGCCATTATTACTCCGGCATCTCTGGCCATTTCAGCGTAGGCAAACTCAATTCCTCCGGTCTCAACCGGCTCATCCAACGCCCTGAATTTAACTATCCAGTGTTGGTAGCCTTCCGGAAGAGAACCAAAGGCTGACGAAGCCTCTTCCCCATTTTCAGACAATGCGACTATAGCTTTAGGCCTTGCGCCACCGGGAGATCCACCCGCCAGCCGCAGTTTATTTAATACTGCTGCAGTTTCCCCCTGCTGAACGTCAATCGACGCCTCATAGAGCTCGCAGAGGCTCACCGGGCCAGACGATGCGGTACTGTCTGTTTTAGGCTGATATTCAAAAGCCCCCATACCTCGTTCCCCCATGTAGGCAAGGCGATCAAGAGGAGTAAGGGTCCGATGGGAACCGTCTCCATAAATGCTGCTGAAAAACCGATCCATCAACAACATCCCCCAACCATCCGGCAAGGAATCCGCAAAAGGCCCATGGAGACCTTCAAATAAACGAGAATCTGCGGCAAGTTGAGGTTTGTCATCCCATTTCATGGTCAAAGGCGAGAGATTGAACCCATCAGCGAGCCATTCCCGATCGTAGGCGAAGTAAATCCCTTTTCCCTCAGCCTTATAGAGCTCTCCAACTTTTATGCCTTCTTTCAGCACGGTCAACGCTTCTACGTGTTTCAATACCTTCGCCATTATTTCATCCCCCGCTTGCGCCTGGCATTCTTGAGTTCTTCAATAGAATGCGGATGCTCTTGTTTGAAAAGTCTGGTCACGGATGGCAACTCATCCAGCGCGGTAGCCAGCAGGATCATCGCTTCCAGAGTAATCACCCCGGTAGTTTCGAATCGCTTGATAGTAGACTCTGAGACACCCGCTTTTTCAGCAAGTGTCTTTCGGGAAAGATTTTTCGCAAGACGAAGCGTTTTTGCGTTACTCCCCACCTGCTGAGCCACTTCTGCCGGGGTATAAAGCAGATGCATAAAAGACATTTTTTGCCTTTACTATAAAGTGTTCACATATGAATCATTATAACATTCAAATGTACTCAAAGGGTCATAAATGACCATTTCAAATAAAAATCAAAAAAGGTCATTTATGACCAATTTTATCGATAAAAATAGAATAAAAGGTCTTATATGGACCATTAAACCACAGAAATAATGGCATGTAATTTATTGATTTAAAAATAAGTAAAAGCAATAACATAGCTATTGCCCTTAGGTTGCAGGAACAAACTTCGCATAGCAGAGTTCAATCATAGTCAGGCTAAATATTCCCCTGCCCGTCTTGCTCCACCGCTCCAGTATTCAAAGCCTGGTAGCGCGAAGGCCAGATCTCTTCCGGCGGCTTATCCAGTGCTTCGGCAATAAGCCGCTCCCCCTTCGGCCAGCGTCGGGTTAACGCATTTGCCAGCGTAGATGACGCCAGCCCTGCCCGCCTTGAAATTGCCGCCAGCGACGTTCCTTTCTTCTTCACTCCGGCAATGATATCTGCTGGATGCCAGTCCTGAGCCTTCATACTTTTCCCTCCGTATTTAATGTTTCAACACGGATAAGCATCGCCTTTGTTTGCGGCATACTCCACGGACTATGAGTCACATAAGTAAGTTTTTTACGCTACAGATCACGTTAAAAGGAAATAACCACGAAGAAGGATATGAGAGAGTTTCCATGTATTAGATATGGTTTTAACAGATCACAAGATACATATGCCAGCTATCATTAAATAAGCAAAATGACAGTCCGCAAAAACGTTAACTCATTTGTTCATCGCACTCGTTAATGTAGAGAGACATTTTTCTTTCCAATGACTTTCAGATGTTAATTTTTTAAGCGCAGCACTAGCCTTCAAATAATAGGAATCAATTTCGTCCTGCGTGGGCTCGATGAATGGAATACCACATATATAGTCAACGTTACTACTATTAACAAACTTCAATATCTCAGATGGATTAACAGAAAGTGCATAAGCCATTGCTATATTCAATCCTTCCTGAAAGGAAGTCATACCAAGAAATGGCTCTTTATTTAATTTAGGGTATAACTCTACCCAGCGCGCCTCGCCATTAGAGAGGTATGTAGATACATCATCATAATCAGGCTCTGAAAGTTTTTTCATATCAGCGGATTTTATTGCGAAAACGACTTTATTAAATAATACTTGCTCTGTGGAATTCACATTATTTGAAGTGCACGATGACACAATAAATAACAAAGCCGTTGGAATAAGTTTTTTCATCTCACTATCAGCTCCTTATCCAGACTATCTGCAATTTTTCTTCTAACATCAAAGGAGGCCACAATACATCCATTAGAAGCTGTACCATAGCCATTATCTCCGTGAATAAGGAATCCTGCACGCCCACACATATTATTTCCAGCATAAGGTGTTAATCGAATAACAAATCGTTCGGCAGTCGGATGTTTCGCGATAGGATTTCCAATCCTATACTTATCTCTGGGTAAAGGCCCTTTATTTTGTTCGCACTCTAATGCCGGGTCGTCTTTATAGCCATCAGCACCGGCATATAGAGCATTAAACTTATACTCTCCATTTTGCGAGAATGATTTTTTTCTTACATCATAAACCCAGGTCACATTACCTCCTTTTAATATACCGATAAAAGCCTGTGTCATAAACCCATTAAATTAGGCTCGCTCCTTCCATGAATCGGAATGCTGAATATTTCCATCACAATACTTCCATGTAATTTTTTCATACCTGAGCGTTACTGACTCAAGATGATTGATGTTTTCAATTGATTTAATATTATGCATGAGAGGATTAACAGAAACTACTTTAACGGCTTCAAGCAACATATTGAAGTATTCTTCTTCCTGACCAGCATAGTTAATCCTGTACCATTTTATTTCGGCTGACTTGAGGGTTTGCCCAGAAGGGGCTGCCTTATAAAGATACGGACTGGAAGAGTCAAACTCTTTTTCAAATTCCAATGCGCTGTGAACGCGAGTTCCTGTGAGTTTTCCCGTATGGGAATCAGTAGGTATGCTTAGGCCATGCATGAAACTAAGTATTTCAATACTTCCCTCTCTGTCCTGAACATCAACAGAGCCTTTAATATCCGCGTCGCCATCGTCCTTTAACCAAAGATAAGCTGGAATTGCCATGTTATTAAACCTCGATATAGAATCAGATAATTAAACTTACAGAAGAAACCGCACAACCAATTGATTTACATCAAGCGAAATAAACCACCAGAATAAATGAGCGATAACTTCAAATTATTGATACGACATTGGGCTGGGTAAAGCTAAATGGCGGAAATGGAGGAGGACGTATAATAATCCGTTGCCCCTCCTTTAAAATAAAGAAAAGAGCAAAATATATTAATTTGAGTCTTGTCTAAATTTAGAGGCCCACTTTACTTAAGCGGGCCTCTAAGCACTTTACACAACTAAGAGAGTGATTATTCCCACTCAATCGTGGCAGGCGGTTTACCAGAAATATCGTAAACCACGCGGGAGATGCCGTTCACTTCGTTGATGATGCGGTTGGACACGCGGCCGAGGAAGTCGTACGGCAGGTGCGCCCAGTGCGCGGTCATAAAGTCGATGGTTTCTACCGCACGCAGGGAAACAACCCAGTCGTACTTGCGGCCATCGCCCATTACGCCCACGGAACGGACCGGCAGGAACACGGTGAACGCCTGGCTCACTTTGTTGTACAGGTCGGCTTTGTGCAGCTCTTCAATGAAGATAGCATCGGCGCGGCGCAGCAGGTCGCAGTACTCTTTTTTCACTTCGCCCAGCACACGAACGCCGAGACCAGGGCCCGGGAACGGGTGGCGGTAAAGCATGTCGTACGGCAGGCCCAGCTCGAGGCCGATTTTACGCACTTCGTCTTTGAACAGCTCACGCAGCGGTTCAACCAGGCCCATCTTCATCTCTTTCGGCAGGCCGCCCACGTTGTGGTGAGATTTGATGACGTGCGCTTTGCCGGTCGCAGAAGCAGCAGACTCGATAACGTCAGGGTAGATGGTGCCCTGCGCCAGCCACTTAACGTCTTCCAGCTTCAGCGCTTCTTCGTCGAACACTTCAACGAACACGCGGCCGATGATCTTACGCTTGGCTTCCGGGTCGTTCTCGCCCGCCAGCGCGGTCAGGAAGCGCTCTTCGCCTTCAACGTGAACGATGTTCAGGCCAAAGTGGTCGCCGAACATGTCCATTACCTGAGCGGCTTCGTTCAGGCGCAGCAGGCCGTTGTCCACGAACACGCAGGTCAGGTTTTTACCGATGGCGCGGTGCAGCAGCATCGCGGTTACGGAGGAGTCAACGCCGCCGGACAGGCCGAGGATAACTTTGTCGTTACCGACCTGCTCGCGGATGCGGACAATAGCGTCTTCGATGATTTTTGCCGGGGTCCACAGCGCTTCGCAGCCGCAGATTTCCAGAACAAAACGCTCCAGCAGACGCTGGCCCTGACGGGTATGGGTCACTTCCGGGTGGAACTGCACGCCGTAGAAGCGTTTTTCTTCGTTGGCCATAATGGCAAACGGGCAGGTCTCGGTGCTGGCAACGGTCACGAAGTCGGACGGGATGGCGGTAACTTTATCACCGTGGCTCATCCACACGTCCAGCAGCGGCTGGCCGGCAGCGCTCAGAGAGTCTTCGATGCCGCGAACCAGGGCGCTGTCGGTTTTAACTTCAACCTGCGCATAGCCAAATTCACGCTCGGTAGAGCTTTCAACGTGGCCGCCAAGCTGCATTGCCATGGTCTGCATGCCGTAGCACACGCCAAACACCGGCACGCCAGCTGTAAACACATACTCAGGGGCGCGCGGGCTGTTCTCTTCGGTGGTGCTTTCCGGGCCGCCGGAGAGAATAATGCCGCTTGGGTTGAACTCACGAATTTGAGCTTCGGTAACATCCCATGCCCACAGTTCGCAGTAAACGCCCAGCTCACGGACGCGGCGCGCCACCAGCTGAGTGTACTGAGAACCGAAGTCGAGGATCAGGATGCGATGTTTATGAATGTTTTCCGTCATTGACGTTAATTCCGAGGCAAGTGAAACGAGAATATAAAGAGCCCGGCGCGTGGCCGGGCTAGTGAAATCAGGAGCCCATGCGGTAGTTCGGAGACTCTTTAGTGATGGTCACGTCGTGAACGTGACTTTCCTGAATACCCGCACCGCTGATGCGTACGAATTCCGCTTTGGTACGCAGCGCGTCGATAGTACCACAGCCGGTCAGGCCCATACAGGAACGCAGGCCGCCCATCTGCTGGTGAACGATCTCTTTCAGGCGGCCTTTATAAGCCACGCGGCCTTCGATACCTTCCGGTACCAGTTTGTCTGCTGCGTTGTCGGTCTGGAAGTAACGGTCGGAAGAGCCTTTGGACATCGCGCCCAGAGAACCCATGCCGCGGTAGGATTTGAAAGCACGGCCCTGGTAGAGTTCGATTTCGCCCGGAGACTCTTCGGTACCTGCCAGCATGCCGCCAACCATTACCGCAGCTGCGCCAGCGGCAATAGCTTTGGCGATGTCGCCGGAGAAACGGATACCGCCGTCGGCGATAACCGGAATACCGGTGCCTTCCAGCGCTTCAACCGCATCAGCCACGGCAGTAATCTGCGGAACGCCAACGCCGGTTACGATACGAGTGGTACAGATGGAGCCAGGACCGATGCCGACCTTAACAGCGCTACAGCCAGCTTCTGCCAGGGCGCGAGCGCCAGCGGCGGTTGCTACGTTACCGCCGATGATTTGCAGGTCAGGATATTTAGCACGGGTTTCACGAATACGTTGCAGAACGCCTTCGGAGTGGCCGTGAGAGGAGTCAATCAGCAGAATATCAACGCCAGCGGCGACCAGCGCGTCAACACGCTCTTCGTTGCCTGCGCCTGCGCCAACCGCAGCCCCAACACGCAGACGGCCCTGCTCGTCTTTACAGGCGTTAGGTTTACGCTCTGCTTTCTGGAAGTCTTTAACGGTGATCATGCCCAGCAGGTGGAACCCGCCGTCAACAACCAGCGCTTTCTCAACGCGTTTTTCGTGCATTTTTGACAGCACAACGTCGCGGGCTTCGCCTTCTTTAACGGTAACCAGACGCTCTTTCGGAGTCATATACACGCTAACAGGCTGGCTCAGGTCGGTTACGAAGCGCACGTCGCGGCCGGTGATGATGCCGACCAGTTCGTTTTCTTCGGTGACTACCGGGTAACCGGCAAAGCCGTTACGCTCGGTTAACTCTTTCACTTCACGCAGGGTGGTGGTTGGCAGCACGGTTTGCGGGTCGGTTACCACGCCACTTTCGTGTTTTTTAACGCGCTTTACTTCTTCTGCCTGGCGTTCAATCGACATATTTTTGTGGATGAAACCAAGACCGCCTTCCTGCGCCAGGGCGATAGCCAGACGCGCTTCCGTCACGGTATCCATCGCTGCGGACAGCATAGGGATATTCAGACGAATAGTTTTGGTCAGTTGGGTGCCGAGATCGGCCGTGTTCGGCAGAACAGTAGAGTGAGCTGGAACGAGGAGAACGTCGTCAAACGTCAGTGCTTCTTTAGCGATACGTAGCATGGCAATATCTCAACCTGGGGTGAATGAGAACAGATAAAATATTGCCGCGGCATTATACAGAGCGTAAGCGATTGCATCCACACTTTTTTCGCAAAACTCCTTGCTAATGGCGAAACGGAAGGTAGTATCGACCTATTAACCTGCTGATTTAAAATTTGATCCAGCTCACATGCCGACACAAAATTCTCCCTCAATTTATACCGTTTCACGCCTGAATCAGACGGTGCGTCTGCTGCTGGAGCAGGAGATGGGTCAGGTCTGGATCAGCGGTGAAATTTCCAACTTCAGCCAGCCCTCTTCCGGCCACTGGTACTTCACGCTGAAAGACGATACCGCCCAGGTTCGCTGCGCGATGTTCCGCAACAGTAACCGCAGGGTAACGTTCCGCCCGCAGCACGGGCAGCAGGTTTTAGTCCGCGCCAACATCACGCTTTACGAACCGCGCGGCGATTACCAAATCATCGTCGAAAGCATGCAGCCTGCCGGTGAAGGGCTGTTGCAGCAGCAGTACGAGCAGCTCAAGCAGAAGTTGAGCGCCGAGGGACTGTTCGACCAGGTACACAAACAGCCGCTGCCCGTTCCCGCTCGCCAGGTCGGGGTTATTACCTCTAAAACCGGTGCGGCCCTGCACGACGTGCTGCAAGTATTACAGCGCCGCGATCCGTCCCTGCCGGTCATTATCTATCCAACCGCCGTTCAGGGCGCAGACGCCCCGCTGCAAATCGTGCGAGCTATTGAACTTGCTAACCTGCGTAATGAATGCGACGTGCTGATTGTCGGGCGCGGCGGCGGCTCGCTGGAAGATTTGTGGAGCTTCAATGATGAGCGGGTTGCACGGGCAATTTTCGCAAGCAAGATCCCGGTCGTTAGCGCCGTAGGGCATGAAACTGACCTCACAATCGCCGATTTTGTCGCTGATTTACGTGCGCCAACGCCTTCCGCCGCGGCGGAGATTGTTAGCCGTAATCAGGTAGAATTACTGCGCCAAATCCAGTCCCAGCAGCAGCGCATGGAAATGGCGATGGATTATTATCTGGCGCAGCGCACTCAGCGCTTTACGCGCCTGCACCACCGCCTGCAACAGCAGCATCCTCAGCTGCGTTTAGCCCGCCAGCAAACCACGCTTGAGCGCCTGCGCCAGCGGCTGAATGTGGCAATAGACGGAAAAGTTCGCCGTGCCAACCAGCAGCAGCAGCGCTTGGCTCAGCGTCTTAATCAGCAGCAACCTCAGCCGCGCCTTCATCGCGCCCAGTCTCGGTTACAACAGCTTGAATACCGCCTGTCGCAGTTAGTAAGCGCTCAGCTCAGCCAGACAAAACAACGCTTTGGCACCGCCCTGGCGCAGCTTGAGGCGGTTAGCCCGCTGGCAACTCTGGCGCGTGGCTATAGCGTCACTACGGCCGAAGACGGCAAGCTGCTGAAGAAAACCAAACAGGTGAAGTCCGGAGACACGCTAACCACGCGCCTGGACGACGGCTGGGTCGAGAGTCAGGTTACGGGCATCAAACCGGTGAAAGCGCCGCGTAAGCGTAAGCCAGCGGCGAAAGACGAGTAAGAACTCAGAGCGCGACGGGAACAAACTCCACGCGCTTTTTAGAAATCAGCCCATGGCCGTTCTGGCAGAAATAATCCACCGCACCACACGCTTTCAGCACCTGTAAAGGTTTATGGCAGTCCGGGCAGAGTGCCTCCAGGCGGAAATCTTTGGCGCAGGGCTCACAGCGAGCGCCCCCGTCCGTTTGTTTCAGTTCGTTTTTACACGCCGGGCAATTCACCATCATTCTTCCCTCCCGCTAAGTCATTAATGGGAACCATTATATACCCATAGCGTTAAAATGGACTCACTCCGGCACTGTGCAAAGGACAGGCAAATTTAGCGCATTAATGCACCATTTTTGCCCAACCTCACCTTCCGTTTACGCACGCTTGTATCCAGCCTGGTATCCCAGACGGCACCGCGCCTTAGCCTTCAGTTTTTTGAACCCTTTGGCATGGTAATTGAATGGCTCCCTTGTGCAGCTAACCTGGGAGCCCCCCGATGTTTGATAAATTGTTGGATAAAGATGCGACCACTCTTGCAGCGTTAGTTCGCTGCGGCGAGGTTTCCGCGCGGGAATTAACCCAGGCGGCAATTAACCGGCTGGAGCAGCGGGAGCCTTATATTCAGGCATTTTGCACCGCCACGCCGGAGCTCGCCCTGGCGCAGGCTGATGCCGTCGATGCTAAACGTTCTGATGGGCAAGTATTGGGCCCGCTGGCAGGTGTGCCTCTGGCGGTTAAAGACCTGATCTCTACTGCCGGGGTACGAACAACCTCGGGTTCCGCTGCCTATAAGGATTTTATCCCGGAAGACGACGATATCTGCGTTGAACGCCTGCTCGCCGCCGATGCCATTCTGCTGGGTAAAACGACCGCGCCCGAGTTTGGCTACAGCGGCGTTGGGCATAATCCATTATTTCCCTCGCCCCGTAATCCCTGGGATCTGAGCAAAACCCCAGGAGGCTCCAGCGCAGGTTCAGGCGCAGCGCTCGCCGCGCGGCTCTGCCCGATAGCGTTAGGCAGCGACGGCGGAGGTTCGGTTCGTATTCCTGCCGCGCACTGCGGCGTATATGGCCTGAAAGCCTCTATGGGCCGGGTGCCGCTGTGGCCCGGCTGCCGTGACGAGCGCTATCCGGGAGTTTCCAGCTGGGAGTCGCTCGAGCACGTGGGGCCGATGACGCGCACGGTAAGGGACGCCGCATTGATGATGTCCGTTATCGCTGGCCCGGACATGCGTGACAGGCATTCTATCCCCAGCGCGGATGTTGACTGGCTGGCGGCGTTAGAAAAACCGCTGAGCGGTCTGCGCATCGCGTTTAGCGCCGATTTCGGCTACATCGCCGTCGATCCCGAAGTACGCCAGGTTACCACCGAGGCCGCCCGCCGTTTCGCACGCGAGTCTGGAGCAGAGCTGGATGAAGTAGACCCCGGGATCGCCGATGAAGTGGCCTCTTTCGCTGCGCTTGTCGCCTTTGAGAGCGACCTTTCAGGCATGCGTAAAATGCAGGCCGAACTGGGGCCAAAAATGTCGCCGCACCTCAGCGCCATGCTGCAACACGAATGGCATGCAGAAACTTTTACCGACGCCAACACCACGCGCAAAAAAGTCTGCAACCAGCTTTGGCGCTTTATGCAGCGCTACGACCTGCTGTTGACGCCAACGCTGGCCGTGCCGCCTTTCCCGCTGAATATGCAAGGCCCGGAAATGATCGATGGCCGCATGGTGAGGAGCGACCACTGGCTGTCGTTCTGTTTCCCCTTCAATTTTACCGGCCAGCCCGCCGCTTCCGTTCCCGCTGGTTTCACCGCCAGCGGATTGCCGATTGGGCTGCAAATTGTGGGTCGTCACCTGGACGACGGCCTGGTGCTCGCGGCAAGCGCCGCTTTCGAGCGCATTCAACCATGGAATCATCTCTATCCCGCCTTGCCTGGAGTTGCCCATGAATAACAAGTCCACCCCTGCTCTGGAGCAGGAATTTGAACACGAGCCGGTACCGCTCAGCCATCGCCACTCCACAGGCTCCGTCTCGGCGGTGTGGTTTGGCTTCCCGATGATCCTCACTAACGCGCTGTTTGGCGGCATTATCAGTTGGTCCCTCGGGTTCTGGCCCGCCATCATTGCGATTCTGCTGGGCAACCTGGTGCTGTTTGCCTACGTTGGCTCGCTAAGCTGGTTTGCCGGGCATACCGGCATGAACTTCGCCTTACAGGCAAAACGAACCTTCGGCACCAAAGGCTACATTTTGGTTTCGGGATTTCTGTCCACCGTGGTGATTGGCTGGTACGCATTCCAGACCGGCCTGACCGGAACCGTGATTAACCAGACCTTCGGCTGGAACGCCATGGCGGTGACCGCATTCGCCATCGTGCTTTACACCGGCATCACCTTCCTTGGGGTACGTGCCCTGTCGGTGCTCGGCATGATTGCCGCTCCGCTGTTCGTGGTGCTTGGGCTTGTCGCCTTATGGCTGATTAGCCAGACCCACGATTTCAGCACCATGACCCAGTGGCGCGGCAGCCCTGCAGCCGTCGGCACCATGAGCATGGGCACGGCGGTAACAATGGTTATCGCCGGTTTTGCCGACTCGGGCACGATGACGGCAGATTTCACCCGCTGGTCAAAAAACGGCAAATCAGCGGTCATTGCGGCTTTCTCAGCTTTCCCCGTAGCCAACGTCATCTCTTATCTTTTCGGCGTCGCTATAGTTGCCGTGGGGGCGGCCGTTGACCCGGCAAGCAGCGGCGGCAACTTCCTGCCAATGCTGATGGGCCACGGTGAAATTCTGTCGGCCATCGCCTGCCTGTTTGTCTTTATCAACCTCGGTTCTGTCTGTACCCACTGCCTGTACAACGGCGCGGTAGGCTACAGCCATCTGTTCCACAGCAAAATGCGCCTGTGGACGCTGATTCTGGGCGCAATCGGCGGGGCGTTAGCACTTGCGGGCGTCTGGTCATATTTCCTGGAATGGCTGAGCCTGCTGGGGGTTGTTGTTCCGCCGTTTGGCGCGGTAATGATCGTTGATTTGATCTTTATGGCCAAAATTAGCCATAACCGTAAAACAAGCCGCATGCGCGGTGGCGCCTTTGCGGCATGGGCTATCGGTAGCCTCTGTGCCGTGGTAGCTCACCTGCTGTTCCCGCAGTTTGGCGAAGCGGTTATTGGCCTGGTCACCGCCGCCTCCAGCTACACCCTGATAATGAAGCTAAAACGCGAAACGTCGGTCACCGTGCTGGAGGAAAAAAATGCCTGATTACGCTATTCACTCAACGCCCTACGCCTGGCCGTTTGACGGCAGCTACAGCACCAGCGATACCGCGCTTATCGTCATAGATATGCAAACAGACTTCTGCGGTAAAGGGGGCTACGTCGACAGCATGGGCTACGACATCGCGCTGACTCGCGCGCCGATAAAACCCCTGCAACGTGTGCTGGCCCGCATGCGTGAGCTGGGCTTCCCGATTATTCATACCCGTGAGGGGCATCGCCCTGATTTAAGCGACCTGCCGGCGAACAAGCGCTGGCGCTCAAAACGGATGAACGCCGAAATAGGCGCTCAGGGTCCCTGCGGCCGCATTCTGATTCGCGGAGAGCCGGGCTGGGAAATCATTCCCGAGCTGGCACCGCTTCCGGGAGAAGTGATTATCGACAAACCGGGGAAAGGTTCTTTTTATGCTACCGATCTGGAGCTGATTTTGCGCAGCCGGGGAATCCGTAATCTGATCCTGACCGGCATTACAACCGACGTCTGCGTGCATACCACGCTGCGCGAAGCTAATGACCGAGGGTTTGAGTGCCTGGTGCTGACCGACTGCTGTGCAGCAACGGAGCTGAAGCACCACGAGGCGGCGTTAGGCATGATTCATATGCAAGGGGGGATTTTTGGGGCTGTGGCGAGTTCAGAGACTTTACTGGAAGGGCTTGCGGGCAAAACAACAGCGGCGCTGGCCGTTTAACGCTTAAACCAGTGTGCTCCCCTTCTGGCGAGGAGCACATTGGCTATCAATCAGGGATTATTTACCCTTTTTGATATGCTTAATCAGACGCTTACGCTTACGCATCTGGTTTGGCGTCAGGGTGTTACGCTTACCGGCAAACGGGTTATCCCCTTCCTTGAACTGAATGCGGATAGGCGTGCCCATCACGTCCAGCGATTTACGGAAGTAGTTCATCAGATAACGCTTGTAGGAGTCCGGCAGGTCTTTCACCTGGTTGCCGTGGATAACCACGATTGGCGGGTTATAACCCCCGGCATGAGCGTATTTGAGCTTAACACGACGGCCGCGAACCAGAGGTGGCTGATGGTCTTCTGCCGCCATGTTCATGATACGGGTCAGCAGCGCGGTGCTTACGCGACGCGTGGAGCTGTCGTAAGCTTCGCGAACGGACTCAAACAGGTTGCCAACGCCGCTGCCGTGCAGGGCGGAGATGAAGTGTACGCGGGCGAAGTCGATAAAGCCCAGACGGTAGTCCAGCGTCTCTTTCACCTGCTCGCGGACTTCGTTGCTCAGGCCGTCCCACTTGTTAACCACGATAACCAGTGAGCGCCCACTATTCAGGATAAAGCCCAGCAGCGAGAGATCCTGATCGGAAATGCCTTCGCGGGCATCAATCACCAGCAGCACAACGTTAGCGTCTTCAATCGCCTGCAGGGTTTTGATTACCGAGAATTTTTCTACCGTGTCGGTGATTTTCCCACGCTTACGAACGCCTGCGGTATCAATCAGAACGAATTCACGCTCATCGCGCTCCATCGGAATGTAGATACTGTCGCGGGTGGTGCCCGGCATGTCGTAAACCACCACGCGTTCTTCGCCGAGGATACGGTTAGTTAGCGTTGACTTACCCACGTTAGGGCGGCCAACGATAGCGAGCTTAATCGGCAGATCCTGAGGGTTGAAGGCTTCTTCTTCCTCTTCTTCGGCAAGCTCTTCGTCTTCAGAAACAATGCCATTTTTGGCATTGAACGCCGCCCAGTAGGCTTCGTCTTCGTCAATTTCTTCCGGTTTTTCACGCGGGTCGACATCGTCCATCCACGGCACCAGAACGTGTTCCAGCAGGCTGGTTACGCCGCGGCCATGGGAGGCAGCAATCGGGTGGATTTCGCCAAGGCCGAGGGAATAGAAGTCGATCACCGCCTGGTCCGGATCAAGACCGTCGGTCTTGTTCGCCACCAGGAAAGTCGGCTTCTGACGGGAGCGCAGGTGCTGAGCAATGGCTTCATCCGCAGGCATCAGGCCCGCTCGAGCGTCCACCATAAACAGCACGACGTCTGCTTCTTCGATTGCCAGCAGAGACTGCTCCGCCATACGCGTTTCAACGCCGTCTTCCGTGCCGTCGATACCGCCGGTATCGATGCAGATAAATTCACGCCCTTCCACTTCCGCACGACCATATTTGCGGTCGCGTGTCAGCCCCGGGAAATCCGCAACAAGCGCATCACGGGTACGCGTTAAGCGGTTAAACAAGGTGGATTTACCGACGTTAGGGCGCCCAACCAGCGCGACCACAGGTACCATTATAAAAGCCTCACTACTCAAAATTTATTAGTAAAACAGCGGAAATTTACGCTGTTTTTAAAAAACCAAAACGGCTCCCGTACTTCGGGAACCGTTTCAAACATTTTAGCTATCAGGCAAATCTAGCGTTTGATGGCGTACAGCGTGCCGTCTTTTGCCTGGATAAGCAGTTTGTCACTGGCAACCACCGGGGTGGTCTGGAAGCCGGAGCTGTCCACTTTTTGCTGAGCGACAAAGCGCCCATCATCGGCATTGATCCAGTGCATATAGCCTTCGCTATCACCAACCACCAGGTAGCCGTTATACAGCACCGGAGCGGTCAGGTTGCGGTGCAGCAGATCGCTCTGCGTCCACAGGGTTACGCCGCCATCGGCGTTGAGGGCAACAACGCGGTCGTTCTGATCCACCAGGTAGATGCGGTTTGCATCAACGATGAAATCATTAACCGAGCCCATTTCACGTTTCCACATGATCTGGCCGGAGCGCAGATCCAGCGCCGTCAGGTTGCCGTTATAAGCCAGGGCGTAAACCACGCCATTCACGATAACCGGCGTGGTGTCCACGTCGCTCAGACGGTCGATTTCAGTCGCACCGGTCGCCTGGGAGATGCGCTGCTGCCAGATAATTTGGCCCTGCTGCATCAGTACCGCGCTTACGCGGCCGTTATCGCCGCCAACAATCGCTGCGCCAAATGCGGTAGCCGGAGCAGATTCGCCGCGCAGTGACAGAGAAGGCATGTCGAGGTTAACGGTCCATTTCACCGCACCATCGGCTTCGTTCAGCGCCTGCAGCATACCGTTGCTGGTATGAATAAGCACCAGACCGTCGCTGATGACCGGACGAGACAGCGCTTCACCAGCCACTTTTGCCTGCCAGGCAATGCTACCGTCAGAAGTATTCAGGGCGAAGACTTTAGCCTTCTCGCTACCCACGTAGAGGTGCGCTCCGTCAACGGTCAGGCCGCCTGAGAGCAGCGCCGGAATATTGCTGGAGAAGAAGCCGGTTTTCTCAGAGAGATCGACCTTCCACACTTCTCTACCGTCGTCCGCACTCACAGCTTTAACCACGCCGTGGCGGTCAGCGGCGAAAATGGTGCTGTCCTGCCATGCCGGATGAAGGTTGGAGTAGAAATCACCGATTCCGTTACCTACGGAGGTGTTCCACGCTTTTTCCGGAGTGAACTGGTTTTCCACGGTCGGCAGCGGGGACATTTTAACGACATCTTCTTCGCCACTGAACAGGGAACAGCCGCTGAGCAGCGTCAAAGAGAGCAGCCCTGGTACAAATAGTTTACGCAATTGCATCGGGTCCCTCTTAGCTGGACAAATTATTGATTTTCATCTGCATCATTTCACGCAGCGCCGGAGAAGCATTGGTCTGTGAACCTTTGCTCCACGCATCACGGGCGCCTTGCTTATCCCCTTTACTGAGCAGCGCTTCGCCGCGCAGGTCAGCAACAATGGCCGCCCAGCCTTCGCCTTTAACGCCATCAAGCGTTTTCAGCGCCACGTCAGCCTGCTTTTGCTGGATCTGAACGCGGGCAAGGCGCAGGTTAATCAGCGCCTGCATGTTTTCGTCTTTGGTGCTGCTAAGGCCGGTTTGTAGCTGGGTAGCCGCTTTGTCTAAATCGTTTTTATCAACGAACTGCTGCGCCAGCTCCAGCGCCGCCAGTGCGCCGTAGGTGTTTTTATTGTCGGCTGCGAATTTCTCTACCGCTTCCAGAGTCTGCGGCTGGTCGGCTTTGACCGCGCTGGTGACGTTCTGGTAAGCCAGAGAAGCTTCACGCATGGAGTCGTCCTGATGGCCGTTCCAGTAACGCCAGCCCACCAGAGCGCCGATACCCAGCACAACCCCAACTACCAGCGCTTTGCCGTTTTCTGCAAAGAAGCGCTTTACCGCTTCCATCTGATCGTTTTCGTTCTCGTAAACTTCCACGCAGTCCTTCTCCTTAACCAATAATCACCGGGTGATTAACCCAGTAACGCCTGCAGGTGGGCGGCAGCATCGGCTTGCGCCACGTTTTGTTGCTCACCTGTGCGTAAATCCTTAACCACGACTTCGCCTTTAGCGACTTCGTCTTCACCCAGTACCAGCGCAACGCGAGCGCCCCACTTGTCGGCACGAGCGAACTGCTTCTTAAAGTTACCGCCGCCATAGTTAGTCATTAACTTCAGCGCCGGAACCTGGTCACGCAGTTTTTCTGCCAGCAGCATCGCCGCGCCCTGAGTTCCCTGACCGGAAGAGATCAGGTACATATCGACAACGGATTCTGCTTTAAATTCCGGATTAATCGCCTGAACCAGTAAAACAAGACGCTCAAGACCCATAGCAAAGCCAACGGCCGGTGCAGCGCGCCCTCCAAGTTGCTCTACCAGGCCATCATAGCGGCCGCCGGCACAAACGGTTCCCTGCGAGCCAAGGCTGTTGGTAACCCATTCGAATACGGTGCGGTTGTAGTAGTCCAGGCCGCGCACCAGACGCTGGTTCACGGTGTAGCTGATACCAGCGGCGTCCAGGTACTGGCACAGGCCAGCAAAGTGTTCGCGGGACTCTTCGTCGAGGTAATCGCCAAGCTGAGGCGCATCGTTCAGCAGAGTCTGAACATCCTGATTTTTAGAGTCCAGCACGCGCAGCGGGTTGCTGTACATGCGGCGCTGGCAATCTTCGTCCAGCTTCTCTTTGTGCTGCTCAAGGAAAGCAACCAGCGCATCGCGGTAGTTCGCGCGAGCTTCAAGAGAACCGATGGAGTTCAGCTCCAGGCTGACGTGCTGGTCGATACCCAGCGCACGCCACCAGCGGGCGGTCAGCATGATTAGCTCGGCGTCGATGTCCGGGCCGTTCAGGCCGAAAACTTCCACACCCAGCTGGTTAAACTGGCGGTAACGCCCTTTCTGAGGACGCTCGTGACGGAACATCGGCCCGATGTACCACAAACGTTGTTCCTGATTGTACAGAAGACCATGTTCGATACCGGCACGCACGCAGCCCGCGGTGCCTTCAGGACGCAGGGTCAGGCTGTCGCCGTTGCGGTCCTCGAAGGTATACATCTCTTTTTCAACCACGTCGGTCACTTCGCCGATAGCGCGTTTGAATAACGGGGTCTGCTCTACAATCGGCAAACGGATTTCGCTGTAACCGTAGCTCGCGAGCACCTGCTTAAGAATGCCTTCAATACGCTGCCAGATGGCGGTTTCGCCCGGCAGGTAATCGTTCATGCCGCGAATGGCTTGAATGTTTTTTGCCACGTTTTTTCTCTGCTTTATATACAAAAAATGAACCCGAAATCAGGCCATTCACTCAGGTAAACGGCCGTGCGGGTTCAATCATACACGGGAAGCCTTGTGCTTCCCATGCTTCGCATTATTTTTCCAGCTGTTGGATATCGATACGCTGCTTTTCATCCAGCATGCTGGCCTTGGCACGAATGCGCGCTTCGAGCTGCGCAATCATGTCATCGTTGTCCATACGATCTCTCTGGCGCACGCCATCTTCGTAGAAACCGCTTTTCTTATTACCGCCGGTGACCCCAAGGGTTGAGACCAGCGCTTCGCCAGGACCGTTAACCACGCAGCCGATGATAGAAACGTCCATCGGGGTGATGATATCTTCCAGCCGCTGTTCGAGCGCGTTGACCGTCCCGATAACGTCAAACTCCTGACGCGAACAGGTTGGGCAGGCGATGAAGTTGATCCCGCGGGAGCGAATACGCAGCGACTTCAGGATATCGAAGCCCACCTTGATCTCTTCTACCGGATCCGCCGCCAGCGAAATACGCAGCGTGTCGCCGATCCCTTCAGAAAGCAGCAGCCCGAGGCCGATCGCAGATTTTACCGCACCGGCACGTGCCCCGCCTGCTTCGGTTATCCCGAGGTGCAGCGGCTGATCGATCTGCTTAGCTAACAGGCGGTATGACTCAACGGCAAGGAAGACGTCGGAGGCTTTCACGCTCACTTTGAATTGATCAAAGTTGAGGCGATCCAGATGATCTACATGGCGCATAGCGGATTCGAGCAGCGCCTGCGGCGTTGGCTCTCCGTATTTTTCCTGCAGATCTTTTTCCAGAGAACCGGCGTTAACGCCGATACGGATAGGAATATTTTTGTCACGCGCGCAGTCAACAACGCTGCGAATACGCTCTTCGTTACCGATGTTGCCCGGGTTAATGCGCAGGCAGTCCACGCCGTATTCGGCAACTTTAAGGGCGATGCGGTAATCGAAGTGAATATCGGCAACCAGCGGAACGTTAACCTGCTGCTTAATCAGCTTGAACGCTTCTGCGGCGTCCATCGTCGGCACGGATACGCGTACGATATCGGCACCAACGCGTTCTAATGCTTTGATTTGATTAACAGTCGCTTCCACATCAGTGGTGCGCGTGTTGGTCATCGACTGAACGGCGATAGGTGCACCATCGCCGATTGGCACATTACCGACGTAGATCCGTTTGGATTTGCGACGTTGGATTGGTGCGGCATTATGCATGGTAAATCTCCACAATTACCCGTCCGGGTTGGCGCTGATTATTCAGCACCCACGGTCAGACGCGCAACCTGGTTAGTTCTGATAAAACGACTCAGGTCCACAGGTTTACCCTGGTATTGAACCTGTACTGCGGCCGGTGCACCAATTTTTAACTTATAAGGTGCCTTGCCGGCTAAATTCAGGCTAGCGCCTTTGCGTTGGATGCCGCTAAACAGTTTTTTACCGGCGGCGTCCGTTACTTCCAGCCAGCAGTCGGCGCTAAAGTTCATCGCCAGACCTTCAGCATTCTGCGCAGGCGCGGTGGTGCTGGCCGGGTCAGTTGGCAGCTGGCCAGCGGTAGGTGCTGGAGCGGTTTGTGCGTTATCAATCGGCGCCTGGCTTGGGGAGACAACGGCAGACTGCTGGGCGTTATCAGCCGGGGCAGTTTGCTGTGCTGTCGCGGCCGGAGCCGCGCTGTCAGAAGCCAAAGGCTGAGCCGTGGAAGGCGCAGGTGATGCATCAGCAGGCGCTGTTGCATCGCTACCGGTGTTCAGCGGTACGGACTGGCCGCTGCTGGTAGAGAGATCGGTTGTGGACTGATCGGCCATGGTCGAAATTTCTTCCTGCTGCGCTTTGTGGTTTTGCCACCACCATGCGCCCGTCAGGCCAACCACAACAAACAGAACCAGCCAGGTAAAACTCATCAGCCAGCCGTCGCGCTTTTTACGGCGCTTGCCCAGGGAGAAGCTTTGCATTGGCTCAACTTTAGCGGCCTTGATAGGCGCCTGTTTGGCCATCATCGGCAACAACTCTTCTTCCGGGATATGAACCAGTCGCGCATAAGAGCGGATATAGCCACGCAGGAAGGTCGACGCCAAATCGGCTGGCGCCTTATCGTCTTCGATGTCCCTGACGGTGGAAACCTTCAAGCACAGTCGTTCAGCCACGGCTTGTTGGCTGAGACCAAGTTGTTCACGCGCGTTGCGTAAACGCTCGCCCGTGGTTTGTGCTGCATTTGATTCGTTAGTGGCTTCAGTATTCATTAGCTACAACTGCTGGTACTGTTCAAATTAAAGAATTTGGCACGAGTCCTGTACCGCAACGTCTCCGCTACGTCAGATTGACTCGCACCGCGAAACAAATCTGATACCTGAAGGAAGGCTAACCCTCAGCAAAAATACCCGGTTTCTGCCGCACGCTTCACGCTCGGCGCGCATTTTTCCGGGCTACCGGACCAGCCGGTTAGTTAACCATAGACACCCTTCGGCGGGCTGTCTGTTAACTTTACGAAATTGAAACAACTAAACTGTTGTTGTGCGGCTACATACTGCCTCAAAGCCGCCGGAAACGCACCGTAATTATTGTGCAGAAGAGTGTATTAGGACACGTTATTGACTGTTCATGCACTTTTGGCCGTTTTTTATACCGTGCGGAGCAACCCTCGCCCCGCACGGTAACCGACTGTCGGCTATCAGACCGCCTTCACGGCAATAGCTTCGCCCTGCATACGCTTACGCATGGTGCGCTTGGTACGGTCGATAACTTCGCCCGCCAGCTGACCACATGCCGCGTCGATGTCATCGCCGCGAGTCTTACGCACGATGGTAGTAAAACCATAGCTCATCAGCACTTTAGAGAAACGGTCAATACGGCTGTTGGAGCTGCGGCCATACGGCGCGCCCGGGAACGGGTTCCATGGGATCAGGTTGATTTTGCACGGCGTATCTTTCAGGCATTCTGCCAGCTGATGCGCATGCTCGGTGCCGTCGTTGACATGATCAAGCAGGACATATTCCACCGTAACGCGGCCCTGGTTAGCGTTGGATTTCTCCAGGTAACGACGTACCGCCGCCAGGAAGGTTTCGATGTTGTACTTCTTGTTGATAGGCATGATTTCGTCGCGGATGTCGTCGGTCGGCGCGTGCAGAGAGATTGCCAACGCAACGTCAATCATATCGCCAAGCTTATCCAACGCCGGCACAACGCCAGAGGTGGAAAGGGTTACGCGACGTTTAGACAGGCCAAAACCGAAGTCATCCAGCATGATTTCCATCGCCGGAACCACGTTGTTCAGGTTCAGCAGCGGCTCGCCCATGCCCATCATCACCACGTTGGTGATAGGACGCACGCCGGTTTTCTTCTGAGCGCCGATAATCTTCGCGGCGCGCCAGACCTGGCCGATAATTTCCGATACGCGCAGGTTGCGGTTAAAGCCCTGCTGCGCGGTAGAACAGAATTTACACTCCAGCGCACAGCCAACCTGAGAGGAGACGCACAGCGTGGCGCGGTCTTCTTCCGGGATGTATACGGTTTCAACCAGCTGGTCGGCAATCTTGATGGCCCATTTAATGGTGCCGTCGGCGGAACGCTGCTCTTCTGCAACTTCCGGCGCGCGGATTTCAGCAATTTCTTTCAGCTTATTGCGCAGAACCTTGTTGATATCCGTCATCTCGTCGAAGTCATCACTGCAATAGTGATACATCCACTTCATGACCTGGTCGGCGCGGAACGGCTTCTCGCCGAGTTCGGCAAAAAACTCGCGCAGCTGCTGACGGTTGAGATCCAGCAGGTTAATTTTTTCGGCTTTATTGGAAACGACAACAGGTGACGCTTCAGGCGTGTTCATATCAGACATAATGTTTTCCGGCCTCGTTGTTACACGTTATGGCCCCTGGAGGGTTAGAAAGAGAAACGCCCCGGTGAGCTGGCTCGTCCGGGGCGTGGCATTGTACAAATTCTATGGCTCGGATGCCACGACTGAAAGCAAACTACAAAAAATTAAGTGTAAGTTTACTTACAGATTAGGAAATTTTAGCGCGTGCGCGGGCACACTTCGCCTTCGCCGAAGAAATAGGCGATTTCGCGAGCGGCGGATTCTACGGAGTCAGAACCGTGGGTGCCGTTCTCGGTGAAACTGTCAGCGTAGTCCGCACGCAGAGTCCCTGCCAGTGCGTTAGCCGGGTTAGTTGCGCCCATCAGATCACGGTGACGCTGTACCGCGTTTTCGCTTTCCAGCACGGAAACAACCAGCGGGCCGGAGGTCATGAACTCAACCAGACCGTCGAAGAAAGGTTTACCTTCGTGCTCGGCGTAGAAACCACGAGCCTGCTCAACGGTCAGGTGCAGCATTTTTGCGCCAACAATTTTAAACCCTGCAGATTCAAAACGAGCATAAATGTTACCAATAACGTTTTTTGCCACCGCGTTTGGTTTGATGATGGAAAAAGTACGTTCAATAGCCATGATTACCTCTGTAAATGTTCTGTGTGTCCGGGAAACCCGGTTATGAAATTGGCGCAGATTATAAAGAGCAAGTGTGCCGTTGCCTATGGATGGAGATAACATTTTTTTAAAATAAGATGAGTTTTAGCAACACACCGCTTTTGAGGCGCTAAATTTCACTTTCCACCTACTGGAGCGTGAAGTTTGCGCTGGCTATCTGCCCGGACTCATCCATCACCAGCACCTGGTATTCACCCGGTTTATTAAGCGTTAGCGCCAGCCCCGCGTCGCCGGTATCTTCATTCTCGCCGTTAACAAACCACCAGCGCTGCCCCTGCCCGCCCTGGCTGGTAAGCCTCAGGAGCAACTGCGTTTGCCCCGGCAGGCGTTTCAGAATCGTGCCGTTGCGTACCCCCAGCAATAATAACGGCGTTGCGCTCTCTTTTTGCAAAGGTGGGCAGGTTGCAGACGGCGGCGGGAGGCGCTCCGCCCTGCGTTCAGCCTGCGGCAGCCAGGGCTCGAGAGGGAGCGGCCATAATGCGACAACCTGCTGCCGGGCACCCGGGCAGTCGGGCGCGACTCTTTTCCCTGCATCGTCCAGCCAGATAAGCTGCCGCGTTCCCTGAACGCCTTCCTGCCCCGGCGCCTGCAAGGTTGGCGGCTGGCTACCATCCAACAACCAGGTATTTATTCTGCGACGGCAGTTGCTACCGCCCTGCGGCAGCGCCTGCCCGCCCGGCCAGCAGATGTCGCCGGAGCTAACGGTGGCTGGCCGCGGGTCGGTCGGCAAATGAAGCTGCTGAACCCGGGAATTGGCCTGCAATAGATTGTTGACCTGGTTTAGCAGCGGCACCGCGCTGCCAAGCCCAAACTGCCCTGCCACCGGCGTACTGTCCGGCCTGCCGGTCCAAATGCCTATCAGGTAGCGGGAATTCATGCCGATGGCCCATGCATCGCGGTAGCCGTAGCTGGTTCCCGTTTTCCATGCCAGGGGGACAACGGGGGGTAATGATGAATCCGGCTGAGGCTGTGCCTCACCCGCCAGAATACGGCGAATAATCCATGCCGCGCCCGGCGACATCAGCGGCCGTTCACGTAGTTCATCCGTGCGGAGTAAACGCAGGTGTGCAGCCTTGCCGTGCCGGGCAAAAGCGCCGTAGGCGGCAACTATCTGGTCAAGCCTTGCCCCGCCGCCGCCAAGAATAATCGACAGGTTAGGCTCGCTGCCCTGTGGGAACCGAAGATTCAACCCGGCGTTTGCCAGCTGCCCGGCAAACCGTTTCGGGCCATAGGCCTCAAGCACCTGTACTGCCGGTAAATTCAAAGAACGCACCAGCGCATCGCCCATGCTCACCGGGCCATGAAAACCAGTATCGAAGTTACCGGGGCGATAGTCGCCAAAACGGCGCGGCACATCCTGCAACAACGAAGCAGGATGTATCAACCCCTCATCCAGCGCCAGGCCGTAAACAAAAGGTTTTAGCACAGAGCCGGGCGAGCGAACTGCGGTAACCATATCAACATGCCCGAACCGGGTGTCATCGTTGATATCGGCGGAGCCAACCCAGGCACGAACCTGCATCGTAGTGTGGTCAACTACCAGCATCGCAAGAGAAGAGCGGGCGGGTAAACGCGCCTTCCACCCCAGAGCCAGGTCTTCAAGCTGGCGCTGCAAAGAAGCATTCAGCGTGGTAGAGATAAGCGTATCTCTGGTGCGTGATGCCAGATAGCGGGACAGCAGCGGAGCCAGCTGCGGCATCTGCCTTGGCGCAAGCCAGATGGGTTCCTGTAAGGACTCATTAACCTGCCGCTGCGACCAAATACCCTGCTCCGCCATACGGCGCAATACTTTATCCCGCGCCTGCTGTGTTCTCTGTGGCCAGCGGTCCGGGCGCAAACGGCTGGGAGCCTGCGGAAGCACCGCCAGCAGCGCGGCTTCTGAATAGCTTAATTGCTCCGGGGATTTACCAAGATAAGCCCAGCTTGCCGCGCCAATGCCCTGCAGCGTACCGCCGAATGGGGCACGATTGAGGTACAGCGTCAGGATCTCAGTTTTAGAAAGGTGCCATTCAAGCTGTAAAGCCCGCCAAACCTGGCGAACCTTACCGCCGAAGGTGCGGGGATGAGGATCCAGCAAACGGGCAACCTGCATGGTCAGCGTGCTGCCACCGGAAACGATCTCCCCGCTTCGCAAGTCCTGCCACGCCGCACGCAGGATCGCGAAAGGGTTAATACCAGGATGATCCCAAAACCAGCGATCTTCGTAGCCGATCAACGCTTCAAGGTAACGGGGAGAAACCTGCTCTACGGTAACCGGGTAGCGCCAGATCCCTTCATTGTCGGCAAAGCGCCAGAGTGGCGTTCCATCCGCAGCAACCACAACGCGCGCTGGATTGACCTCATGCAGAGGCAGCGGCCAGATTCTGTCCGCAAGCCAGACTAAACAAACGGCCAGCAGCGGCACCATCAACCACAGATAGCGCCGCCGCCAACGCGGCCTTAACCCGTTAAGCACCGACTTTCTGCTTACGGTACAACGGTCAAGGTACCGGTAGAGCTACCGGTTGCCCGCCACTGAGGTACATACATTGATTCAACCTGCGGCACCGGCACGCTGTAGCTACCCGGCGTTACCGCACGGGCCAGATAGATAAGCGTGGCGTGCTGGCCTTCACTGAGCGGAAGCGCGGCAACAAAGCGATCGTCACGGAACTCAATATGCTGAATGTCCTGCTGCTGCATCTGGTTCAGCAACGTTTGCGCGCTGCTCGCGCTGTCGCCCAGGCTGGCGCTGCTGTTGGCAAGGTTCTGGTTCTCAAGCTCCAGACCCGCAGGCAGTAAATCGACCACCAGCGCATCCGGGACGTTTTTATCGGCCCAGACATCCAGCCAGACCATCACCAGTTCGCCGCTTTTCAGGGAAGAGAGCGGCCTGCTATCGCCCTTAGCGTCAAGGAAGTGACGTTCAATATGCAGCACATTGCTGTATGCGGCAGGAGCCTGCTGCGGGTAACCCGAGCTATCGACACGCAGATAAAGGCTGGCCGTACCGCTGTTGGTAACCTGCAGGCCGGAAAGCTGCTCTGCCGTCAGGTTGCGGGTCACCGCCTGGCTGGAGGCCAGGGCCTCAGCACTCAGCGAAGTTTGAGCCTGCCAGTCGCCTTTTACATTCTGTAGCCCATGCCCGGCAAGGAACAGCGCATTGCTTTCCTGAGTGGAGAGCCAGCGCTGGCTCCAGGCCATATCCGAAAGCTCAAGCAGCAGCTGGTTCTGGCTATCCGGCAGCAGCTTGTTCTCTTCCAGCAGGCTTAGCATCATTGCTTTATCCCGCAGTTCGCTACCGTAGTCGGCCATCCAGATTTGCTTCTCGCTACGCGGGGTTTTCAGACCCAGGGCAATAGCCTGCTGCCCACGGGCTTCATCCCCCATCAGCTTCAGCGCCACGCCAAGCTGAACGATCGGCAGGCCAGCACGCGCCTGTTGGTGCCGCTGCCAAAGCTCGCGTAAAGCCCCCAGAGGCGCTTTTTGCTGGCGGGCAAGAACCAGCCCGGCATAGGCCTGGACCGCAAACCGGCTTGCCGCTGCGTCATCGCTGTAGCGCAGGGCAATTAGCCCCGGGTCCTGGAGATAGCGCAGCAGGCGCTGGTTAGCGTTATTCAGCGCATCGCCGTTCACGCTGTAGCCCTGTTCGCTGGCGCGGGCCAGGAAGTCCGTGACGTAAGCCGTCAGCCAGTATTCCTCCGGCCCGGATTTATCCCACAGGCCAAAGCCGCCGTTATCGCTCTGCATTTCCAGCAGGCGAGCAATGCCGATATCTATAGCCGAACGGCGCTGCTGGTCGCTAATTCCCTTAATACCCAGCGCAGCCAGTTCGGCCTCGTTGGTATACAGCGACGGGAACAGCCCGCTGGTCGTCTGCTCCAGGCAGCCATAAGGGTAGGCTTTCAGCTCACGGATATAGCGTGCAAGGTTCAGAGGCGGACGGCCGCTTAACAGCAATTGCCCTTCCAGCGTTGCCGGAAGCAAGCCTGAGCGATGAGACAGCGGTATATTCCAGCTTTCGCCGGGTTTAACCACCGAGCCGCTGTTTACCGTCTGCGCAGGGAAGGCCGGGCGAACGCCAATTTTCCACTGCTTATGAGGAGCGGTAACGCTCTCTCCCGGCAGAGCCAGCCCGTTGATAACCGCGTTGAGCTCTCCATCGCCAAAACCTTCAAGCGCACGAACCGGGATAAACAACGTACCGCGAGCGCCGGGCGCCAGCTTCACGTCGATGGTTGAAGCACCGTTAAGCGCTAAAAGCCCGCCAGCGCTAAGCACAACGTTAAGCTGTTGGGGCTGGTCGGTCAGGTTGGTGAGATCAAGCGCCAGGCGGCTGGTGTCTCCCCCGGCCATAAATCTCGGCGCGGCAAGCTCGCTAACCAGCGGGGCGGCTACCGTCACCTTCTGTTCGCTGTTGCCAAAACTCTCGTCGCTCCAGGCCTGAGCCATTACTCTCAGCTCGCCGTTGAAATCACCAATCGGCAGCGTCACCGTTCCCTCGCCTTTTTCATCCAGCTGAACCGGCTGAGCCTGCTGGGCAATAATAGTGACGTGATTGACCGGTTTTTTACCGCCGCGGCTAAGCTCATCGCCTTCATCGCCGTCCCCGCCAAAGCGCAACGCGGCCAGCCTGCCCTCTCCTTCTATTACTTGCCCATAAACATCATAGATGTCCGCCCCGTAGCGTTTACGGCCAAAGAAGGCATCCCACGGGTCCGGGGTTTTATAATCGGTAATGCTGAGTACGCCGCTGTCCACCGCCGACAGCAGAACGTTAATCTGCTTCGGCAGTTCACCGTTTTTCACGCTGGCCTTCACTTTTACCGTCAGGTTCTGGTTCGGGCGCATTTTAGCCGGGCTTTCTAAAGCCAGGCCCAGGCGGCGGCTTTCATCCCCCAGCGGCAGGTGCAGAATACCTACGGCGCGTTTTGGCGTGGCGGAGCGCGCTTTGTCTCCGGGGCGGATAACCACGGTGCTCAGGTACAGGTCATGGCGCTGCCAGCTCTTATCGACCGGAATAGCCAGGTCCATGCCACCTTCGGGGACATCAATCTCCTTCCACCATAGCGGGCCATCGCTGGACTCCACCAGGGCGTAACCCTTGCCTGCCGCAGGGGCAGCGATATGCAGGTTAATGGTGTCGCCTGCTTTATAAGACGGCTTATCAATTTTGAGTGTCACGCGGTCCGGGCGTACGGCACCGGTACCGTCGCTGTTATCCTGCCAGCTGTAGCCCGCCCAGAAGCGCACGCTGCTGACGATATTGCTTTGCGGGTCACGAACTTCCAGCCGGTAAGAGCCCCATTCCACAGGGAATGCTACTTTTCCGGTTTCCCCGGCGGCCAGGGTTAATTTCTGCTCGGCTTCTACCAGGTCTTTCTGGTCAAACTGAGACTGCCACCCTGCGCCATCTTCCCAGCTCCAGTAGTAGTCACGGCGCTCACGTATCAGGCGCACATCCAGGCCGCTTACCGCCAGTTTCTCGCCTTTCGCATTGGCATAAACAATATCGAACCCGGCGCTGCTGTCTTCGTCAACAATCGGCTGAGTACGCGTGGTATCGGTGCGGTAGTCATACACATCTTTGCTGGCAAACTGCGGGCGAATCCCCGGCAGCGCCTCCGCAGGCCAGATAGGCTGTTCAACGCGACGGGTTACCGGACGCCCGCCGGACTCCAGCAGGCTCGCCTGCAGCACCAGGCGCAGCGGGGAATGTACGTCGCCCCACTGGCTTTCGGTGCTGACCGTAGTATGCCCCTGCTCATCCAGCGTTAGCTCAACCGCGTCAAGGCTGCGCGAGAGGTTTTCTTCGTTGATATCACCAAACTGGAAGCCCGGAAGCCCGGAAACTGCCTCACGCAGCGGGCGCAGGAACAGCTGCCCCTGTAGGCTATTACCGGCGGCCGGTGCGCCGTAAAGATAGCGGCCTGCCACGTCAAAACTGACGGTATCTTCAGGCGCTACCGGCACGCTTTGCGCCGTCAGATTCAGCGCCATGCGTTCCGGCATAAAGTCTTCAACTTTAAACGACCAGCTGCGCGGCTGGTTATCTCCGGTGTTGACCCTGACCTGCCAGTTACCGGTAGCGGCATTCTCGCTTAACGGATAAGTAAACTGGTACAGGCCGTTCTCTGATTGCCAGACTTCGGTGCGGGCGACCTGCCCGTCCGGTTTCACGACTTCCAGCTTCACCGGCTGCGGCGGCAGCGGTTTTCCATCGCTGTCTCTGAGCAGGGCGTTGACGATAACGGACTCTCCCGGGCGATAGAGATCGCGCGGGCCGAACATAAAGAACTGCTTGCTGTAACCCTGCTCTCCGGCAATATCAAATTCGGCCAGATCCAGCGCAGGGCGGCTAAGGTCGAGCAAAGAGGTTTGCTCTCCGTTACGGGCGAGCAGCAGCGTTCCTTTATTGAGTTTCTCCAGCGTTGCGTGGCCGTCACCGTCGCTCTTACCCTGGCCAACCGCCTGCCCTTTCTCATTTAGCAGCACGATCTCTACGCCGGCCTGAGCCGCGCCGTTTTCAAGGCTCTGGGTAAAAACATCCAGCCTGTCGTGGTAGCGGTGAACGGAGAGGCCAATATCGCTTAGCGTGAATAGCGTTGCGGCATTGCTGTAGGCGTAGTGGCCCGCCTGATTCATCACGGCAAGATAAACGCCAGGCTGCTGAAGCGGCTTGATATCCCCCAGCGGCAGCAGCAGCTTTTCACGCGTGTTGCGGGCAGGATTAAGGTCGAACCGGCCGGTATACACCAGGTCCGCCAGCTTCAGCAGGTTGTCGGACTCCCAGTTAGAGACTGAATTGCGGTACTGCCACTGGCTAACAAACGAGCTTAACGAGCTTTCTTTTACGCGATAGAAGTTAACGTCCACCTTATCGACGTTAAGCGCCATCACCGGCAGCCCGGCAATCACTTTGGTTGGCAGGAGCGAACCGCGGCTGGCAAAGCCCACGCTCGGCTGTACATCACGAGTGGTAATTTGCTTTTCAAAGTTAGCCTCAAGCGTCGCTTTGTTTAGCGCGACCAGGCCGCCGTCTACGGAGACAATCAGGCTTCGTTTCGGCTCAAGATGGCGCAGGCGCAGCTCTTTCAACGAGCCGGAAAGCTCCCAGGCACCGTCCACTTTACCGCTGGTTTTATCCACCAGATGGGCGACTTTATTGAAGTCCTGATTGGGGTCCAGGGGAATAGAAAAGGTTAAAACCAGCGTGCTGGCACCGTCCAGCTGCACTTCGGAGGCATCCAGCAGCTTAAGCGGTTTACCGGCGGACTGCTGCGCCAGCTTCTCAAGCTGCGAGGCATCCGGCTTTGCTTCAGGTGCGCCGTTTTTTGCCACCGCAGCAGCAGAGTCTGGTGCTGCCGTCTGCTGCTTGCTTTTATCGTCACAACCCCAGAGTGCCAGCATGCCGCACACCAGCGCAGTAAGGCCAGCAAAACGTAGTGAATTCATTGTTTCATCCCTGGCCAACAAGGCCCGCTAAACATTACGTAGAGCAAGTATTATGCGGATTAGCCAGAAAAGCGAAAGTCCAACCTCCAGTCTTGCGTGGCACCTCGGAAATTTCGCCCGGCTCCGGGGAAAAATCCGTCTTCAACACGCGCCTGATTTGCCGCAGATCACACTCTAAAAGGTTACATGTAACCTTCCGGGTTATTTGTTTTTAAAACAATCGCATAGTTAGCAAACGCCGGGGAACTGCTGTTACCTTTTAAGCCTGCCGCAGCGGTAATGCGATGTCTGTGAAATCAATAATAAGAGACAGCCAAATGAAGAATGCCGTCAATGCCCTACAAAATTTCGGAAAATCACTCTACGGCCCGGTGCTCATTCTGCCCATCGTTGGGCTGTTTATTGCCTTCGGTAACGTCTTAGGCAACGGTAACCTGGCTGAATACCTGCCGTTTCTCGGCCACTCCGCCATTCAGCACTCAGGCCAGCTGATTGCTAAGTCGGCGGTTTCGGTGCTGGCTAACCTGGCGCTGGTTTTTGCCGTCGGTATTCCCATCGGGCTTGCCAGCCGCGACAAGGGCTACGCCGCGCTTATCGGCCTGGTGACGTTTATCGTCTTTATCAACGCCATGAGCGTGGTGCTTCAGCTACAGGGCAAGCTGGTGCCCGTAGAGCAAATGCGAACAGCCGGTCAAAGCATGGTGCTGGGCGTTCAGGTGCTGGAGATGGGCGTGTTCGCCGGGATCCTCACCGGCGCGCTTTCCGGCTATTTATACAATCGCTATTCAGGCGTGCAATTTTCCGGGGCCATGGCTATCTATTCCGGGCACTGTTTCGTAGCCATCATCATGCTGCCTATATCCATGCTGCTGGGCGTAATAATGAGCGAGCTGTGGCCTTTTGCTCAGCAGGGTATCAGCGCCCTCGCGCTGGCGATAAAAGGGGCCGGAGCATTTGGCGTGGCTATTTACGGCTTTCTTGAGCGTATTTTAGTCCCGACCGGTCTGCATCATCTTGTCTACACCCCGTTCCTTTATACCGAGCTGGGCGGCACCGCCGACGTCTGCGGGAACGTCTACCAGGGTGCACGCAATATTTATTTCGCCGAAATGGCCTGCCCAACCGTGCGCCAGCTAAGCGACACGGTAGTCTGGGATGCGCGCGGCATCAGCAAAATGTTCGGCCTGCCCGCCGCCGCCCTCGCTATGTACATGACGGCCAAACCCGAGCGCAAGGCCGCCGCTAAAGCCATTCTGATCCCGGCGGCCCTCACCTCATTGCTGGTTGGCGTGACCGAGCCGCTGGAGTTCTCTTTCCTGTTCGTCGCCCCGATGCTGTTCGGCGTTCATGCCGTGCTGACCGGTCTGGGGATGATGCTGTTTTATCTGCTGGGCGTTCACGCTATCGGCGCTAACGGCCTGATTGACTTCATTCTTTACAACCTGCCGCTGGGCACGACCAAATCCAACTGGCCGATGTACATCGAGGTCGGGCTCACGATGTCGGTCATCTACTTCCTGGTGTTCCGTTTCCTGATCCGCAAGTTCGATATGAAAACGCCGGGCCGCGAGGATGAAAGCCAGGAAACCCGCCTCTACAGCAAGCAGGAATATCAGGCTCAGGGCAATAACAGCGGGCTGGGTGAGGCCATTATCAAAGGATTAGGCGGCCGCGCCAATATTGAGGTGGTCGATAACTGCTACACCCGCCTGCGCGTCACGGTTCTCGACGTAACCACGATAGATGAGCCACGCCTGAAGGCCACTGGAGCCAAAGGGGTGATCAAGCAAGGCAATAATGTTCAGGTGGTCTACGGGCTGCATGTCAAAAAAATGCGTGAAGCCGTAGAAGCCTTTCTCTAAAGGAGCCAAAAATGTTTAAACCCCCGTTTATTTTGTCCATCGCCGGTGGCGGCAGCACCTATACCCCCGGCATCGTTAAGAGCCTGATGGTGCGCCTGGAGGATTTCCCGCTGGCCGAAATTCGTCTGTACGATATTGACGGCGAGCGCCAGGCCATCATTGCTCCGGTGGTAGAGAAAGTCATTCGTGACCATAGCCAAAGCATCAAATTCACCGTCACCACCGACCCGGAAGTAGCCTTCAGCGGAGCGCATTTTGTCTTCGCCCAGATGCGCGTCGGCCAGTATAAAATGCGTGAGCAGGACGAAAAAATTCCCCTGCGTCACGGCGTTGTTGGCCAGGAGACCTGCGGCCCTGGCGGGCTGGCCTACGGGCTGCGTACAATTCTGCCGATGGTCGAGCTGTGCGATCTCGTTGAACGCTATGCCCACCGGAAGGCCTGGATAGTGAACTACTCCAACCCGGCAGCTATCGTCGCCGAAGGCGTGCGCCGCCTGCGCCCGAATGCCAGAGTGCTGAATATCTGCGATATGCCGGTGGCGGCGATGCGTAATATGGGCGCCATTTTGGGCGTCGATCGCCATAAGCTTGAGGTTGACTACTTCGGCCTCAACCACTTCGGCTGGTTTACCCGCGTACTGGTTGACGGCGAAGATCGTCTGCCGGAGCTTCGTCGGCATATAGCGAAATTTGGCCTGCTGACCGAAGATGCCGCGCAAACCGATCCTCAGCATTCCGATCCGTCATGGGTTAAAACCTGGCGTAATATCAAACCGATAATGGATCACTTCCCGGATTACCTGCCGAACCCTTATTTGCAGTATTACCTGATGCCTAATGACATTGTCGGGCATCAGGATCCTGACTATACCCGCGCCAATGAGGTAATGGACGGCCGGGAGAAAAAACTGTTCGCCGCAGCCGCTGAGTACCAGCGCACGGGAATATTGCCGGATGCTTTCCACGTCGGAGTACACGGCGCATTTATTGTCGATGTCGCCTGCTCGCTGGCCTTCGACCTGCGCCAGCGCCATCTGGTTATCGTGGAGAACAAAGGGGCTATAGCCAACCTGCCTTATGACGCAATGGTTGAAGTCCCCGCCTACATCACCAGCGAAGGGCCGGAGCCGGTTCGTATGGGAGCCGCACCGCTATTCCAGCAAACGCTTCTGATGCAGCAGCTCGCCAGCGAACAGCTGCTGGTGGAGGCGACAATTGAGGGGAGTTACGAAAAGGCGCTTCAGGCCTTTACCCTCAACCGCACCGTGCCCACCATGCAGCACGCCAAAGCCATTCTCGATGAAATGATTGAGGCAAACCGGGATTACTGGCCGCGGCTCCAGCAAGCGTGGCGCAACGGTGAGTCGGTGGATTAAATCAGTTTTAAGAAGTAACTCGCGGCGTGAAAGAAGGTTGCTTGATGGCTGGCGGAAAAACACCGACAATCCGATTTTCCTTGATGAATCGGAGACCTAACATGTCTACCTCTTTCTTCGTCGCGGGCGACTGGCTCGCAGAACATATTAACGATGACGATATCCAGATTCTGGATGCCCGCATGGCTCCTCCGGGGCAGGAACACCGTGACCTGCCGGGCGAGTACCGTTCAGGGCATCTGCCCGGTGCCGTTTATTTTGATATTGAGGCGCTCTCCGATCACACCAGCCCGCTGCCCCATATGATGCCGCGCGCCGAAGCGTTCGCCGTGGCAATGCGCGAGCTGGGCGTCAGCAGCGACAAACATCTGGTGGTTTACGACGAAGGTAACCTGTTCTCCGCCCCGCGCGCGTGGTGGATGCTGCGTACTTTTGGCGTGCAAAAAGTATCAATTCTTGCCGGAGGCCTCGCAGACTGGCAGCGCGAAGAGCTGCCGCTGGAACAGGGCGATGTTGTTTTGCCGGAAGGCGAGTTCGAGGTGAACTTCGATCCTATGGTCATCAAACGTTTGACCGACGTGCTGCTGGTCAGCCACGAAGGCACGGCGCAGATTGTGGATGCCCGCCCGGCACCACGTTTCAATGCCGAGGCCGATGAGCCACGCCCGGGTCTGAAACGCGGCCATATTCCCGGGGCGCTTAACGTCCCCTGGGTGGAGCTGGTTGAAAACGGCCAGTTGAAAACAACCGAAGAGATGAGCGCAATTTTTGAACGCCAGGGCGTGAGCTTCGAGCAACCTATTATTGCCAGCTGCGGTTCCGGCGTAACGGCGGCGGTCGTGGTGTTGGCATTAACCACTCTCGGGGTGAACGGAGTTTCGCTTTACGACGGCTCGTGGAGTGAATGGGGCGCACGCGCCGATTTACCGGTTGAACCCGCGCAATAATGGATAACCGGCTGGCCGGATTGCTGGAGCGCGGGGAAGCATTGACCCGCGCTGAATATCGGGTTCTCTCGCATCTGACTGCCCATCCGCTGCTGGTGGGCAACATTACGGTACGCGCCCTTGCGCAGGCCACCTTTGTCTCCAGCGCGACCATTATGCGGCTGTGCCACAAGCTGGGGTTTAGCGGCTATAGCGAATTTATCTGGCATTGCAAACAGCTGCTGTCCGGCACCCCACGCATCGCCAGCCAGCCGGTAAATCCACAGGCCGCTCTGCCGCAGCTCTTCGAACGTTTTATCGCCAACTATCAGCAAACCTTTCGCTGGGTGACGCCCGAGCTAATGGCCCGTTTTACCGAGCTTCTGCGGGAAAAAGAGAGCTTTTATCTCTACGGGGCCGGTTTTTCCTATCTTTTTGCCGAGTACCTGACTAAAAAACTGCAAGTTCTGGGAAAGACGGCGTTTATCTCAGGCCCGGGAGACAGCAGAGGCATCTTTCTCAGCAATGCCGCTAAATATCAGGTTTTTATCGCTATTTCACGCAGCGGTGAGACGGAACAGGTTCTGGACAAAGCAAGAATTGCCCAAAACGTGGGGATGACCATAGTCGCTTTTACCCGCGCCTCGCCAAACCCGCTGGCGGAAATGGCCGAGCTGCATTTCCCACTCTATGACGAAGCAGTCCATTACGCGGCAGAGGCGGCAGACATTACGTCATTTGAATCAAATCTGGTGATGCTGATAGATTTGCTGTTATTGCAGGCAACAGAGTAGCCCCTCCAGGCAGAGGGGAAACTCATCAGATAATGCGGTTTTGTTTGAAATCGCGCAGGAAACTGCCCCAGCGGCGCTCATAAAACGGCGTGATGTGGGCAATCATAAAGTGGCTGATACCCTTCTCACCTTCCACTACCTGGCAGATATCAACCGGCTCGTCGCCCGGTAAGGTATCCGTAGCCACGCTTCCGGCCTGGCGAATAATCGCTTCAATCTCACCGCCCTCGGCCTCGATGCCGATCAGCAGGTTTGGCTCTTCATCCGCCTGCTCTTTGATGGAGCAGATAAACGCCCGCTTCACCGTTTTCAGGTTTTTAAACAGCGTGGTCAGGGAGTCAACCATCTGCGCCGGGGGTTCGGCAACTTCGGAAAGCAGCAGCGAAGTCCCCCCTTCCAGGACTTCCTGCTGGCTCAGCGGATCGCTTTCCGCGCTCACCAGATGGCTTATCTCGTTCGGGGTAAACTCTTTGCCGGTCGGCAGCTTCGCATTGAGGAACAGCGCTTCGCCCAGCGTCATTTCAAACAAGGTGCGCACGGGCATGACCACAAACGCCTGCTCGTGGCTAACGGCTTCCTGCAAAGCTTCCAGCGACGTAAAGAATGGAATAACCGAAGTGCCGTCTTCTTTTTCCCAGTGCTGTAATTCGACCGCGCTATCGGCGTCGATGGCTTCACCTTCTGCGGCATTGCCTGGCACCCAAACGGTGGACTCCAGCAGGGTACGGAAAAAGGCCGGGCGATGCGCCGGTTCGTTTGCCGCCTGCTCAAGCAGGGTTTCTAGTTCGTTTTTTGGTTCTGACATTGTGGTTCCGGGATAAAGCTAAAGAGGTTTTACCCTCACCCTAACCCTCTCCCTGGAAGGGAGAGGGGACTGTTCGGCGTTCGCTCTCCCTGGAAGAGAGAGGACCGTTCGGCGTTCACTCTCCCTGGAAGAGAGGGGACTGTTCGGCGTTCACTCTATCCGAACTCTTTTCCCCCTCTCCCCTGTGGGGAGAGGGCCGGGGTGAGGGGCAGTATTACTTAGCCAGTAACAGGTTGGCGATCGCACGTACGCCCAAACCGGTCGCACCCGCAGACCACTGCTCAACCGCACCTTTACGGTAGGTTGCGGAGCAGTCTACGTGCACCCAACCCTGGTGGTAGTTTTCAACGAAGTGGGACAAGAAGCCCGCAGCGGTGCTTGCGCCAGCCGGGTAAGAGGCATTGGCGGTGTTGTTCAGCTCGGCAAAGTTAGAGGGCAGCTGGCTGCGGTGGAATTCGGCCAGCGGCAGGCGCCAGAACGGCTCGTTTTCTTCAGCGGCGCTTGCCAGCAGGCGAGCAGCCAGCTTGTCGTCGAAGCTGAACACGGCATGATAATCATTGCCCAGAGCGGTCTTCGCCGCGCCGGTCAGGGTGGCGCAGTCGATAATCAGCTCTGGTTTCTGAGCCGCAGCGTCAATCAGGCCGTCGGCCAGCACCAGGCGCCCTTCCGCATCGGTGTTCATCACTTCAACGGTTTTGCCGTTGCGGTAGGTGATGATGTCGCCGAGTTTCATGGCGTTGCCGCTGATCATATTGTCCGCGCAGCACAGGTAGAGCTTCACGCGTTTGTCCAGACCGCGAGCGATAGCAAAGGCCAGCGCGCCGGTAATGGTGGCCGCGCCGCCCATATCTGATTTCATCGAGTCCATGAAAGCGGTCTGTTTGATGCTGTAGCCGCCGGAATCAAAGGTGATACCCTTCCCGACAAGACATGCATACACCGGAGCTTCCGGGTTGCCGGTTGGGTTGTAGTCCAGCGCCAGCAGAACCGGCGCGCGGTCAGAACCACGGCCAACGGTATGGATCCCGGCGTAGTTTTGCTCGCGCAGGTCTTCGCCTTTGGTAATACGGTAGGAAACATGGTCGCAGGCTACGTCACACAGAAGATCGACAGCGCGGGAAGCCAGCTGCTCAGGGCCCAGCTCTTCTGCCGGAGTGTTAATAGTGTGGCGAACCCAGTCGATGACTTTCAGGCGCGTATCCAGCTCTTTCTGCTCAGACTCGCTCAGTACCGCCCAGTCAACTTTGCGGCTACCTTTCGGAGCGCGATAGCCCTGCCAGAAGGCCCAGCTCTTATCAACGTCCCAGCCTTCACCGGCCAGCTGAACATGTTTCAGCCCCTGGCCGTCAATTTTGCGCGCCGCGCGCTGAATAAGACCGAGGTCGTCTTTACCGGTCAGGTGTAGGGTAATGCCGTCGTTATTGATGCTATACGTCGCCTTTTCGCCCCAGCGTGCGTCCGCTGGCTGCGTGGAAAGGGTGATTTTCATGGCTTCAGTCATTTTCCAATCCTTCATTGTTCAGCACAGGCAAAATGCAAAAACGGGCCGCTCAGGGCGGCCCGTCTGTTATTCTGCTTCATCTAACCAGACAAGCAAAATCGCTTCCAGCACTTTTTCGTTAGAAGCGTTTGGATCGTCATCAAACTCTTCCAGTTCGCAGATCCACTGGTGCATATCGGTAAAACGCACCGTCTTAGGATCGAGATCCGGGCGGCTGTCATACAGCGCTTCGCCGATTTCACGGCTGTCAGTCCACTTCAGTCCCATGCGGCTCCCGTTAGTGTTCGCGTGCGTGGTTGATGGTATAACGCGGCATCTCAACCACCAGGTCTTCATCGCTGACGCGAGCCTGGCAGCTCAGGCGGCTCTCAGGCTCCAGACCCCATGCTTTATCCAGCATGTCGTCTTCATCCTCGGTGCTTTCCGCAAGGGAATCGAAGCCTTCACGCACCACGCAGTGGCAGGTGGTGCAGGCACAGGACTTCTCACAGGCGTGCTCAATTTCGATACCGTTGCGCAGGGCAACGTCGAGAATGGTTTCACCTTTTTGCGCTTCCAGAACTGCGCCATCCGGACAGAGGTCCTGATGAGGCAGAAAAACAATCTTTGGCATATTAAACCTCGTCCACGGAGTGGCCGGTCAGCGCGGTACGGATCGATTGATCCATGCGGCGTGCGGCAAACTCCTGGGTTTGCTTGTCTACGTTTTTGATTTCATTTTGAATAGCGTCGGCATCGTCACCGGCCGCGGCAGCGCTTAAGGCAGCCATGGCGTTGTCGATGTCGGAACGCTCTGCGGCGCTTAGCAGCGCGGCATCCGCCGTCAGTGCGCTGTTCAAACTCTCCAGCACGCGGGCAGCTTCGACTTTTTGCTCCGCCAGCATACGTGCCTGCACGTCATGCTCGGCGTAACTCATGGAGTCCTGAATCATACCGGCAATTTCGCCGTCGCTCAGGCCATAAGAAGGTTTAACCTGGATAGAGGATTCCACGCCGGTGGATTTCTCCATCGCCGTTACGCTCAACAGGCCATCGGCATCTACCTGGAAGGTTACGCGAATATGCGCCCCGCCGGCGGACATTGCCGGAATACCGCGCAGGGTAAAACGAGCCAGAGAGCGGCAATCCTGCACCAGCTCGCGCTCGCCCTGCAATACGTGGATAGACATCGCGGTCTGCCCATCTTTGAAAGTAGTGAATTCCTGAGCACGCGCCACCGGGATCGTGGTATTACGCGGAATAACCTTCTCGACCAGGCCACCCATGGTTTCCAGGCCAAGCGACAGCGGGATAACATCCAGCAGCAGCATTTCGCTGTCAGGCTTGTTGCCAACCAGGATATCGGCCTGAATAGCCGCCCCAATCGCCACAACTTTATCCGGGTCGATGGAGGTCAGCGGGATGCGGCCGAAGAATTCCCCTACGCGCTCACGCACCAGAGGTACGCGGGTTGAGCCGCCGACCATCACCACTTCCAGCACTTCTTCTGCTTCCACGCCCGCATCTTTCAACGCGCGACGGCAGGCCAGCAGCGTGCGCTTAACCAGGGAAGCAATCATCTCGTTGAACTGGTCACGGGTGACTTCGCCTTTCCAGCCAGCCACTTCCACGCTGGCAGTTGCGGCATCGCTCAGCGCAATTTTTGCAGCAATAGCGGCATCCAGCAGCTGGCGCTGTACCCTGTCGTCGCTGCGGTCGGCAATACCGGCCTGTTCGCGCAGCCAGTCGGCAAGCAGGTGATCGAAGTCGTCGCCGCCGAGGGCAGAGTCACCGCCGGTCGCCAGCACTTCAAACACGCCGCGGCTAAGGCGCAGGATAGAAATATCAAAGGTGCCGCCGCCCAGGTCGTAAACGGCAATTACGCCTTCTTTGCCCGAGTCCAGGCCGTAGGCAATTGCCGCCGCCGTTGGCTCGTTGAGCAGGCGCAAAACGTGCAGGCCCGCGAGGCGAGCGGCATCTTTAGTGCCCTGGCGCTGCGCGTCGTCAAAATAGGCAGGAACGGTAATCACCACGCCGTCCAGCTCTCCGGCCAGCGCTTCGGTCGCGCGGGCAGCCAGCGTTTTGAGGATATCGGCAGAAACGCGAACGGGGTTTAACAGCCCCGCCGGGGTGTTAATCATCGGCAGGCCGTTTTCACTCGCCTGCAAATGGTAAGGAAGATGCGGGTAGCGCGCCTGAATGTCCGCCAGAGAGCGGCCCATCATGCGTTTTACCGAGCTAATAGTGTTAGCGGGATCCTGCGCTGCCTGCGCACGGGCTTCCCAGCCAACCAGGTGACCCTGCTGCTGGTAATGGACAACGGAAGGCAGCAGCGCGCGGCCTTCGTGGTCGACCAGGGCTTGTGCCTGCCCGCTGCGCACGGTGGCAACCAGCGAGTTGGTGGTGCCAAGATCGATACCTGCGGCCAGCCTGCGCTGGTGCGGCGCAGCCATCATGCCGGGCTCACTAATTTGTAATAAGGCCATGTTTCGCTTCCAAAAATCGGGCCTGAGTTCAGGCGTTAAAAGTCGAGCAGTTTTTCTTCTAGTTGTTCTATTTGGCTCTGTAATTTGTCGAGGAAACGCAGCTTGCGAACGGTGTCCGCCGCCTGTTCCCACTGCTGGTCATCCAGCTGCTGTACCATCTGCGCGCTGCGGTTTTTCACCATCGTTTTTACGCGCCCGGCAAAGCTTTCCAGCCCGTCGCCGTCTTTTTTCTGTTCGATTTCGTCCAGCTCTTCGCGCAGCTCAAGTTGTTCCATCAGGAACGCGGTATCGCGCACGGTATGCTGTTCATTAGCCAGATCGAAGCCGTTCAGGGAGAGGAGGTATTCGGCACGGGCAAGCGGGTGACGCAGCGTCTGCCAGGCCTGGTTGATGGTTGCGGATTGGCTTACCGCCAGCAATTGCTCCGCCTGAGGGCGGCTGGCGTATTTGTCCGGATGGAACTGGCGCTGCAGCTCCTGGTAACGGGTAGCCAGACGCTGAAGGTCAAGGGTATAGCCTGGCGTTAGCCCAAACAGGGTAAAGTAATCCATAACAGACTCGGGTACATGTCAGGTTAGTGCTGTGTGGTAAAGCAAAATCCCCCACGGGCCGAAGCCGGTGGGGGTGATAAGCGGGATCAGACGTGGAAGCTTTCGCCGCAGCCACACTCGTCTTTAACGTTAGGGTTGGTGAATTTAAACCCTTCGTTAAGACCTTCTTTGACGAAGTCGAGCTCGGTCCCGTTTAAGAATTGCAGGCTTTTACCATCGATAACTACCTTCACACCTTTGTCTTCGAACACGGTGTCATCCGCCATCGGTTCGTCAACAAATTCCAGAACGTAAGCCATCCCGGAGCAGCCTGAAGTACGCACGCCCAGACGCAGACCAAACCCTTTACCGCGGTTGGTCAGGAAGGCATTTACGCGGGCAGCAGCGCTGTCGCTAAGGGTAATCGACATACAACAACCTCAATCAGAATATTAACTCGTCATACTTCGAGCCGCTGCCGGGCAGCAGGCTCGAATTATTTAGAGTTGTTTTGTTTCACGTTTGCTTTTGTAATCCGCGATAGCCGCCTTAATAGCGTCCTCAGCAAGGATTGAGCAGTGAATTTTCACCGGCGGCAGTTCGAGCTCGTCTGCGATGTCGGTGTTTTTAATCGCCTGCGCTTCGTCCAGGGACTTGCCCTTCACCCACTCGGTTACCAGCGAGCTGGAAGCAATCGCCGAGCCGCAGCCATAGGTTTTGAAACGCGCGTCTTCAATAATACCGTCATTGTTGACTTTGATCTGCAACTTCATCACGTCGCCGCACGCAGGTGCACCCACCATGCCAGAGCCAACGCTGTCGTCGCTGTTGTCGAAAGAACCGACGTTGCGCGGGTTTTCGTAGTGATCAATTACTTTTTCGCTGTAAGCCATTTTACTTCTCCAGAATCTGAAATCGACGTCTCTACAGACGATTAATGGTGAGCCCATTCGATGGAATTAATATCCACGCCCTGCTTGAACATTTCCCACAGCGGAGAAAGGTCGCGCAGACGGCCGATGGACTTACGTACCAGCTCGATGGTGTAGTCGATCTCTTCTTCAGTGGTAAAACGACCCAGAGAGAAACGGATGGAGCTGTGAGCCAGTTCGTCACTCATCCCCAGCGCACGCAGCACGTAAGACGGCTCAAGGCTGGCAGAAGTACAGGCGGAACCTGAAGAAACCGCGAGGTCTTTCAGCGCCATAATCAGTGACTCACCTTCAACATAGTTGAAGCTTACGTTGAGGATGTTAGGCGCGCCGTGTTCCAGGTCGCCGTTCAGGTAAACTTCTTCCATATCCTTCACGCCGTTCCACAAACGGTTACGCAGCGTGCGCAGACGGGCCATTTCGGTCTCCATCTCAACTTTCGCGATACGGTAAGCTTCACCCATGCCGACAATCTGGTGAACAGGCAGAGTACCAGAACGCATACCGCGCTCGTGGCCGCCGCCGTGGATCTGGGCTTCAATGCGGATACGTGGCTTACGGCGCACGTAAAGCGCACCAATGCCTTTCGGGCCATAAATTTTGTGGCCGGAGAAGGACATCAGGTCAACTTTCAGCTGGCTCAGATCGATAGGCAGTTTGCCCACGCTCTGGGTCGCATCAACGTGGAAGATAATACTGCGGGAACGGCACATTTCGCCGATAGCAGCGATATCCTGCACCACGCCGATTTCGTTGTTCACGTGCATGATGGAAACCAGGATGGTGTCATCACGCATGGCGGCTTCCAGCGCTTTCAGGTCAACGATGCCGTTGCTCTGCGGGGCCAGATAAGTCACGTCGAAACCTTCACGTTCCAGCTGACGACAGGTGTCCAGCACGGCTTTGTGTTCGGTTTTGACGGTGATGATGTGCTTGCCTTTCTTCTGGTAGAAGTTAGCGGCACCTTTAATCGCCAGGTTGTCAGACTCGGTCGCGCCGGAGGTGAAAACAATTTCACGCGGGTCAGCGCCAACCAGCTCTGCGATTTGGTTACGGGCGATATCAACGGCTTCTTCAGCCTGCCAGCCAAAGCGGTGGGAACGGGAGGCCGGGTTACCGAAGGTTCCGTCCATTGTCAAAAACTGCATCATCTTCTCGGCAACACGCGGGTCAACCGGCGTAGTAGCAGAGTAGTCGAGGTAAATCGGTAATTTCATTGCTCTTAAGCTCCGTACATCACTTCAATACGAAGAATCAGGCTTAAAATATGCTGCCGTTATAGACAGGGAGCGTCGCTCCCCCAACCTGATTCTAAAAATTCGTGTTCTTCTGCTTATGCGCGCAGTTTGACGTCAATAGCGTCCTGAGAACGGGTGCTGCGATGGTTTTCGTTGTGCTGACGGTCGGCCACATCCAGAACTTCCTGGTTGTTCACCAGTTCACCGAGGGTAATGTTGTTCAGGAAGCCGGTCAGACGATCGCTCAGGTCGCGCCACAGCGCATGGGTCAGGCATTTATCGCCGCCCTGGCAGCCGCCTTTACCCTGACAGCGGGTCGCGTCCACGGACTCATCAACGGCGCTGATCACTTCGCCAACGGCGATGCTGCTCGCATCTTTACCCAGCAGATAACCACCGCCAGGACCGCGCACGCTGGCAACCAGGCCATTTTTACGCAGGCGGGAGAACAGCTGCTCCAGATAGGAGAGCGAAATACCCTGACGTTCAGAAATATCGGCCAGCGGAACCGGGCCAGATTCAGAGTTCAGCGCAACGTCAAGCATCGCGGTTACGGCATAGCGCCCTTTTGATGTCAGTCTCATGTCTTACTTAACCTCAAATAGCCCCTCGAGCCGGGGGTTTTTTAAAAGTGTGATTGTCACATAGCAGGTCGCAAGTCTGACATTCCTGAGTAAATTGGTCAACTATTTAACCTACCAATTTACTCAAGTATTATTGGCCCGATTTTTTGGGGTTTTCCAGCGACGCCAGCATGCCGCGCAGGATGTTTAATTCCTGACTTTCCGGGCGGGCGCGGGTGAATAAGCGGCGCAGTCTGTTCATCACCTGGCCTGGGTGAGTCGGACGGATAAAGCCGCTTTCCTGCAGCGCCTTTTCGAGGTGACCATAGAAGCGCTCTAAATCATCCACCAGCGGGTACGGCGCATCTTCCTCTTCTTTAGAGGCTTCTGGCTGTTCCTGAGTGGCAAGCCAGGCAATGCGCACTTCATAGGCGAGGATTTGCACCGCCATCGCGAGGTTAAGGGAGCTGTATTCCGGGTTAGCCTGAATAGCCACATGATAGTGGCACTTTTGCAGCTCTTCGTTGGTCAGGCCAACGCGCTCGCGGCCAAAGACGATAGCAACCGGCGCGTGCTGCGCTTCGCTGATGCTTTTCAGGCCGCATTCACGCGGGTCGAGCATCGGCCACGGTAATGTGCGGGAGCGGGCGCTGGTGCCAACCACCAGGCTGCATCCTGCCAGCGCTTCATCAAGCGTATCGACGATTTTAGCGTCGCCGATAACGTCGCTGGCACCGGCCGCCAGGGCAATAGCCTGAGAGTCAGGTTTTACCAGCGGATTCACCAGCCACAGGTTAGTTAAGCCCATGGTTTTCATAGCACGGGCTACGGAGCCCATGTTGCCGGTATGCGAAGTTTCGACCAGCACGATTCGTACGTTTTGCAGCATTATCATTCACAGCCTGGGAAGAATATCGCAATATCTTATCATATCCCTGAGACATATTCCGAACGCTCTGCTATACTCCGCCGCGATTTCCGTTCTTTAACATCCAGCGAGAGAGACCGATGCAACATCCTATGTTGACCATCGCCGTGCGTGCTGCGCGCAAGGCGGGTAATGTAATTGCCAAACACTACGAAACTCCTGATTCCGTAGAAACCAGTCAGAAAGGCAGTAATGACTTTGTGACCAACGTCGATAAAGCCGCCGAAGCGATGATTATCGAAACAATCCGCAAATCTTACCCGCAGCACACCATCATCACCGAAGAAAGCGGTGAACATGCAGGCGAAGATACGGATGTGCAATGGATTATCGATCCGCTGGATGGCACCACCAACTTCATCAAACGTCTGCCACACTTCGCCGTCTCTATCGCTGTTCGCATTAAAGGCCGCACCGAAGTTGCCGTGGTCTACGATCCAATGCGTAATGAACTGTTTACCGCTACCCGTGGCCAGGGCGCACAGCTCAACGGCTACCGTCTGCGCGGCAGCACCGCTCGCGACCTGGATGGCACCATCCTGGCGACCGGCTTCCCGTTCAAACAGAAACAACACGCAACCACCTACATCAATCTCGTTGGCAAGCTGTTCACCCAGTGCGCGGACTTCCGCCGTACCGGTTCTGCCGCGCTGGACCTGGCCTACGTTGCCGCTGGCCGCGTAGACGGTTTCTTCGAAATTGGCCTGAAGCCGTGGGATTTTGCCGCTGGCGAACTGCTGGCTCGTGAAGCGGGCAGCCTGGTTTGCGATTTCACCGGCGGCCACAACTACCTGCTGACCGGTAACATTGTTGCGGGTAACCCACGCGTAGTTAAGGCGATGCTGTCTACTATGCGTGAAGAGCTGAGCGACGCGCTGAAGCGCTAAGTTTTGCTGTACTCTCCCCCGCTTACCGCAAGCGAGGGAGGGTTAATTTTCAAACATCAAAAAGGCCGAATTCCTCGCGCCATCGGCTGCACGCTCAGCCACATAATCACCGCCGCAGCTATCAAAATAACGCCCCCAGCCAGAGCAAGCGTTGACCAGCCAACCTGCCGCCACAATACCTGCGCCTGATTGCCGCTCAATCTTACGGCCAGCGTACGGAAGCTATGCACCAGCAACGCCAGCCCTGAAATCGTTATTGAGGTACCCGCCGCCATTGCCAGCGCCGACAGCACGCCCCAGCCAAACACGCCGATAACTTTGCTGAACAGCAGCACCATAATCGCGCCCGAACACGGCCTCATTCCCATCGAGAGCACAATCATCAGCCGCGCACGCCAGTCGCTCCCGGCAGCCAGCTGCTTTTCGTCCGGCATATGCTGATGCCCGCAGCCGCAATGAGCATGATGAACATGGTGCGGGGTAAACGAGGTGAATTTGGGTTTGCGTTTCAGCAACACGCGCAGCCTTCGCAGAGCCCGCCAGCTCAGCATTCCCCCGAGCACGCCCACCAGTAAATAGCTGCCTTTTTCCAGCCAGAAGCTGCTCAGGTGCAGCTGGCGTGAGGGCAGCGCCAGGACGACCAGCACAACCACCACCAGCAATATTGCCACCAGCCCCTGAAGCAGAGAGGCGGCAAACGTCAACCGCAGGCTGCTTGCTATCTTTGAAGGATGAGTGGCAAGCCAGGTGGTTATCACAATCTTGCCGTGCCCCGGTCCCAGGGCATGCAGCACGCCGTACACAAAGCTAAATGAAAGCAACGACCAGCCGGCGCGGGTCGGGTTTTCCGCTACCTGCCGCAGCAGCCCGCTCAGCTCCTGGTTGATTGCACGCTGCCAGCTGGCTGAATTTAGTAAAATCTGCGGCCAGTAAATCCACAGGCTACAGAGCCCGGCAGCGGCGAATAAAAGAAACAGCGCCAGCGGCCAGAGGTGAACCCATCGGCGGGAAGCGGCGGAAGAAGAGGCAATTACTGACATGCTAACGTCACCTCCTGGGCGAACTGTTTCCCGAGATCCATATCCTCCGGCGGCGCGTCGGCTTTATCCAGCGACTGCGCAAACAGCAGCGTCTCTTCGTTCGGTTTTGGCGTGTGAACGGAAACTTTGCAGCTCGCAGCCAGCTCCTGCGGCAGGTGAACATCCTGAGGGTGGTCATAGCTCATATCGACAAAATAAGTCGGGTCGAAGGTTGAGAAACGGTAGGTCTGCCCTTTCAGCGGCTGCGGGTGCGCCAGCGGCAGAATAAAGGTTAAAACGGCCTGGTGATTAGCCCGGCTAAGGCCGTATTCCGGCGGCAAATTGTTGAACTTCACTTTTTCACCGTTGTGCCAGAACTCGGTGAAATAGTGCTGGCCGAGCACGTTAGCCATGACCTCTGCCGCCAGCTTTTTCCAGACTGGCGAGCCGGGTTTAGCGTCTCCTGCGTCATACAACAGATCTGCTGAAGTAATATCGTCCATCGTCCACTGCATTTTAAGGCCGGTTAACTGCCCGTCTGCCGCCACCGGCGTCGTGACGAGAGAGATAAAACTGTGGGGATGAGCCTGCACGCATGCGGCAGAAAACCCTGCTAACAGTGCAACTACTCCCATCAGGCTGATTCTTTTGTCGCTCATGCTTCCCTCAAGATTTAAATTCTGTGAGCCAGCCGTAATTCCGTGATGAAAAACTAAAAATGGCGATATATTCGCCGAAAGCTTTAGCTATTCTTATCATCTGACACCAAATTCAGGACTGCCAGATGATGACACTGCTGACTCCGCCGCCATCTGTGCTTTCCAGTTCGCAGCGCCGCTGCCACCTGCTTTTGATGCTTTACCTTCCGGAGCAGGACGTTACGCCGGAGGCGATTGCCAGCATCAACGGCGTGGACCAGACGCAAACTCTGCAAGATATAGCCGACACGGGCCTCGAGATCCAGAGTTATCACCGTCTCTCTCTGGCTCAGCAGCAGGACGGCAGCTATCGGATTGAAGGCACGGCGCTCGACCGCCGTCTCTGCCTGCTGCACTGGCTGCGCAGGTCGCTGCGTCTTTGCCCGCAGTTTGTGCTGCACCATTTCAGCCCGGCGCTGAAGGCTCAGCTCAAAGAACTCGGGATAATCAAAGCCCTGTATGATGAAACCAACTTACGTGCGCTGGTCAACCTCTGCGCTCGCCGCCTGCAAAGGCAGTACGACAGCCGTGACAGCCAGTTTCTGACGCTGTTCTTGCAGTACTGCCTTTATCAACATCATTCCGGTTATTCCCCGCAACTCTCTGCGCGCCAGCGGGAATGGAGCCAATTGCGCCCGGAGTTTTCCGTGGCCCGTGAAATTGCCCGCCACTGGCAGCGGCGCGTTATGCAGCCCGCAGACCAGGACGAGCAACACTTTCTGGCGCTGCTGTTTCAGCTGTTAAGGATCCCCGACCCGCTCAATGACCAGCATCCCCAGGACGCGCGCCTGCGCGGCGAAATTGGCCTGATGATTGAGCGTTTTCACCGCCTCGCCGGGCTCTCTTTTAGCGACGAACAAGGGCTAAGCGACCAGCTTTATATTCACCTGGCCCAGGCGCTGAACCGCTGCCAGTTTGATATCGGTATCGACCATAGCCTGCCGGAGGAGATAACCCGCCTCTACCCGCGCCTGATGCGCACCTCGCGGGAGGCGCTGGCCGGTTTAGAGCAGCATTATGAGATTCATTTTTCGGATGCGGAAGCCGGTCTGGTCGCGGTGATATTTGGCGCCTGGCTGATGCAGGAAAGCGATATTCAGGAAAAACAGGTACTGCTGCTTACCGGCGACGACAAAGCGCTGGAGCAGCAAATAGAGCAGCAACTGCGTGAGCTAACGTTGCTGCCCCTCAATATTAAACACCTTGCGGTTCAGGAGTTTCAAAGCCGGGGCGCGCCGCGAGAGGTGGTGCTGGTTATCACGCCCTACGCCACCTCTTTGCCGCTGTTCTCGCCGCCGCTTATCCACGCCACGCTGCCGCTGGGAGAGCATCAGCAATTGCGGATAAAACAGCTGCTCGAACCCTAGCTGCTAGGGGCGACTTTCGGCCTCAGGAATAGAGCCGGGAGTGCCACCAGAGCCATTACCCAGAACATCCCGCCCTGCAAATGCTGGTACAGGAAGCCGGAGAAAATCGTCATCACGGCTATTCCACCGCCCATTGCCACCGCAGAATAGACGGCCTGAAGCCGAATCACTTCCCCACCTTTGCGGGCGGAGATATAACGCATCGCCGCAAGGTGGCAAATAGTAAAGCTGCCGCAGTGCAGGATCTGGGCAACAATAAGCCACGGCAGATCGGTGGTTGAGGCCATCAGGCCCCAGCGGATCACTCCGGTGACGGTAGAGAGCAGCAGTAAATCGCGGGCGCTCCAGCGGCGGAACAGCTTATTGCTAAGCGCAAAGATAACGATTTCGGCCACTACGCCAAGCGACCACAGATAGCCGACCACCGAAGCGGAATACCCCGTCCCCTGCCAGTAAATGGCGCTGAAACCGTAATAAGCAGCATGCGCCCCCTGGAGCAGAGAAACGCAGGCCAGAAAACGCCAGGCGCTGATTATCAACCCTTTCCAGGCAGGCCAGCCCGCCGACTCCTGATGCCGGGCTTCGCCCTGGGGCATAATAGAAGGCCGCAGCATCATGCCGATTAACATCGACGCCGCACCGATAGTCAGCAGCACCAGAATCGCCTGATAGCTAAACTCGCTCACCAGCTTCCCGGTAAGAGCCGAGCCAATCACAAACGCCAGCGAACCCCAGAGCCGCACGCGCCCGTAGTCCATGGTGATTTGCCGCTGCCAGGTTCCGGCTAATGCGTCGGTCAGCGGCACCAGCGGCGAAAAGAACAGGTTAAAACCGACCATCGTCAGCAGCAGCCAGAGCGAAGCATGGCCCAGCCAGAAACCGGCGGCAAAGATAAGGGTAACGAGGGCTAACAGGCGGAGAGCAAAAACAAGGCGGGAAGGATCGGTCACGCGGGGGGCTAACAATAAACTACCGAGGAAACGGGCGATTAAACCAGACCCCAGCAGCAGCCCGATGGTTTCGGGGGGGAGCCCTACGCCTTTGAGCCAGACGCTCCAGAAAGGCAAAAACACGCCATAACTAAAGAAATAGGTAAAGTAGCTGAGCGCCAGCCAGCGCGTGGAATGCAAAACCATGATCCCTCCCGTTTTGGAGGCGTTAGTGTCGGGGATAGCCGGCCGGCATGCAAGTAAACATTAACAGAGCAATAACACACATCAAAATAAAGGTTAATCGACCTCAACTACCATTTCCAGACGGGTTGTCTCTGCTCGCCCCAGCCTCACTAAACCCGGCATCCCCGGCAGGTTATGGGCGTTGACCGGATGCGTTTGCGGCTCCAGGCAGATAAACGGTTGGTTCTGCATTCGGAACACCATCAGATAAGGCGTTGGGCATGAAAGGCGCACCCGCATGGCGCCGCTTTCAATCAGCGCATTCCCGTTCCAGCCCGAATAACCCACATTCAGCCATTCATCGGCAGGAACCTCTCCCGAAGAAAAATCCGTTTGCTCCGTTAGCTCCCCTTGCCACTCTAGAGGCAGATGGTGATCGCCTTCCGGCCAATAGCCGCTGGCCAGAAACTGCACCCGGCTCTGCGGTTCAAGCGCGAAGTATGGATGCAGTCCCAGACCGTATACCATGGCTTTATCGCCCAGATGCGTTAGCTCAAGACTTACCCGAAGCTGGTTTTCCACCAGCCTGTAGGTTAAGCGCGCAAGGTAATCAAACCCGCAGGCATGCCGGCTTTCCAGGCTCAGGATCAACTGCTGCGGGTGATGGTTCTCAACCTTCCAGCGCTTTATCCAGCCGTCGCCGTGCAGGAAAAAGCGCTCATCGACGGGGCTTTGGGGCAAAGCTATCTGCTCGCCGCCCAACCGAAATTGATTCCCTTCCACCCGGTTAGCCAGGGGCAACATCGGGAACAGCGCCGGTTCGGCAGGATAGAAAACCGGCTTGTTGTGTTTAAGCGACTCGAAGCTGAAGACTGAAGCCCCCTGAGGGGCAACAGTTAAACTCAGAGAGGCATTTTGCAGTCGCAAAATATCCATCAGCGCAGCGCCTTTGCAGCAGATGCGGGAGCAGAATGAATACACTCGGACGCCAGCTGCTGTTCCAGAGCCTCCAGGCTAACGCCTTTGGTTTCAGGCACGAAGCGGCGCACATAGATAAAGCCTGCGGCACAGATAGCGCCATACAGCAGGAAGCTCCCGGCAGCACCCAGCCCGGCGTTCAGCAGCGGGAAGGTGTAGGTCAGCAGGAAACAGGCCACCCAAAGCGCCAGCGTCCCCAGCGACATCGCCAGACCGCGCACGCGGTTAGGGAAAATTTCCGACAGCAGAACCCAGGTCACCGGAGCAAGCGTCAGCGCATAAGTAGCAATCGCGGCCAGCACCAGAATGAGAACCGGCAGGCCGAGTATGCCCAACCCATAGGCTGCGCCAATCAACGCATAGATAATGGTCAGCCCGGCCGCGCCAAACAGCATCAGCTTGCGGCGGCCGATTTTATCCACCAGCGGCAATGCAGCGATGGTGAACACCAGGTTGATAAGACCCGTAGCCACAATGGATTTTAATGTGCTGTTGATATCGAACCCGGCGGAGGCAAAAATCTCCTGCGCGTAGTTGAAAATGACGTTGATCCCGCACCACTGCTGGAACACCGCCAGCACCATGCCGATGATAATTATCGGACGAACCTTCGGCTCCCACAGCGCCGACCACGACACTTTCTGAGTATCCTGGCTTAGGGTTTTCTGAATATCCTTCAGCGTTTCGTCGGCGTAGCTTTTGCTGCCGATGCGGCTGAGCATCTGGTGAGCCCGTTCGCTCTTCCCGGCGCGAACCAGCCAGCGCGGAGATTCAGGCACAAAGAACATCAGAATCAAAAACGCCGCGGCCGGTACCACGCCGGAGCCAAACATCCAGCGCCAGCCAACCTGCCCGTTCCAGCTGGTGCTAATCTCCTGCAAAGTGGCGTGGCTGGCGACGGGTTCGGCAATCATCAGGTTAACAAGTTGGGCGGCCAGCACCCCGATAACGATAGTCAGCTGGTTGACCGCCACAAAACGCCCACGCTGGGCCGCCGGGCTGATTTCTGCGATGTACATCGGGCTAAGGGCGGAGGCAAGTCCAATCCCCACTCCGCCGACAATGCGCCAGGCTACGAACAGATCGAAATGACTCGCCATCGCTGTTCCCCAGGCCGATAAGGTAAACAATAACGCCGCGATAATAAGCGGAATCTTGCGGCCATATTTGTCGGCACACCAGCCGGAGAGCAGCGCACCAACCACGCAGCCCACCAGCGCGGAACTCATCGCCCAGCCGGAAATGGCCGGGTCAGTAATCGAGAAATAAGCTTCGTAGAAGGGTTTTGCCCCGCCGATAACCACCCAGTCATAGCCGAACAGCAGCCCGCCGCAGGCCGCGACCAGACAGATGGTCCAGACGTAGCCCATGCGTAATTGCGATTGCATACGATCCATGGTCGATCCTCATCTTGCATTTGTAGGGTAAGAGAGCGGGCGCTCATCGTCGCCCGCTGGTTATTTTCACAACATGCCGATGCTCAGGGCCTGACGAAGCAGATGCGCTTTGTCGTGGGCCGGGTTAAGCGCCAGTAACTCATCAATAAGCCGGTTGAACGCGAGGGTATCGCCGAGGCCGAGATGACCAAGCGCCTCGACAAAAAGGCAGTGCTGGAGATGCACCCTGCGTGGGTTACCATCCAGCGCAATCAGGTCAGGCAGCGAGACGGCAAAGAAATCAGGTTCTACCGCATCGTCGCGGTGCTGCCGCGCCCACTCGATAAAGGCGCTGAACTTCTGCTGCGCCGCTTCAGGCTCGCCAAGCTGCTTTTGTGCCATGGCCTGGTAGAAGAGATAATCCACCGGCTGGTCGTTGTAATAGCGCCCGGCCTCAAGCGTAGGGCCGCCCTTCAGAGCCTCGCGATAGCAAGCCTTAGCGGCATCGGCACGCTGCTGCTGTTGGGCGCAGCGGCCAAGCAGATACCAGATATCGTTATCGCTCTGGCCCACCAGGCGGCCTTCCCCGAGGTTTTCCGGGTAGCGCAGCGCCTGCTGGAGCAGCTCTTCAGCAAGGCCCGGCTCGCCTTTTTCGATATGCGCCAGAGCACGCAGCTGCTGGTTAATCAGATACTGCCCGGTCACTTTCCCTTCCCCACCTTCCCACGGGTGGAACTTACGTTCGGCCAGCACGCGAGCTGCCTGCTCATGTTTGCCATGCTGATGCCAGAGGCTAAGCAGTTCGGCGGTGAGATCGTCGCGCTTCAGGGCTACGTCACGCTGCGCTTCAAGCCGGGCAAGACGTTCTGCCGTTGGGCGGGCATTCAGCTTTAACAGGAAGTCGAGTTCAAACAGGAAGCGGGCGTTGTCCGGCTCAAGCTCAACGGCACGCTGGAGCAGGGCTTCGGCACGCCGGGCGTCCTGCTGCTTATTCCAGGCATGGATCGCCAGGACGCGCTGTACCGCAGCAAATTCAGGCATCTCCCGAGCGCAGAACTCCCAGCAAGCCAGCGCTTCAGCGTAGCGGCGTTTGCTGTACCAGAAGCAGCCCAGCAGATATTGAGCAAAGCCGTCCTGCGGCAGACGCATCAGCATCTGCACCTCATCAAGCGTGTTGGGGAAGCGAACCCGCAGGGCAAATTGCTGCTGAGCCTGGGACAGATAGCGAGCCTGCCGCTGAGGGTCGCTTTCCAGCGAGGCCTGCCAAAGCAGCGGCATCGCCTCTTTTGAAGCCAGCACCTCAAGCAGCTCGCGGGCGGCATGCTCTGCGCCAAAGCTCATCAGCCAGCCCGCCAGCACGCTGGCGTTGGTGCCGCGCTGCCCGGTGACCCGCAGCAGTTCCAGTTTGTCTTGCTCCTCGCCGGTGACTGCCCAGCGGGCGTAATGCAGGGCGTAGCTTAAAGGCCAACTTGCGAGCTGCTGCGTTACCCACTCCAGCGCCTGCCCCCGCTCTCCGCTTTGTTGCAGGACCAGCGCCTTCAGCCCCATCGCCAGATTGTTGGAAGCATTGAATTGCAAGCTTTGTGAAACCAGAGTCAGCGCTCGGGCCGTGTCGCCTTTGCGCATCGCCAGCCGGGCCAGAGCATAGAACGCCGCATCCCGGCAATTGCCGCTCCAGCTTGCCTTGTAATAGTCGTCGAATGCGCCGTCATAATCGCCGAGACGCTCTTTTGCCGCCCCGCGCAGCTGGCTGGCATCGCCGTTCTGCGGGTTTTTATTCAGGCGATGGGCTCTCACCAGAGCCGCATCCGCATATTCCTGAGCTTTTTGCCAGTTGCCGCGGTTAAATTCGAGCGTTCCGAGCGCAACGTTGCAGCGGTAGTCGAGCGGGTCAATTTCCAGCGCGCGCAGGTAATAGTCGAAGGCGGAGCGGCTGGCGTGCAGGTACTGCTCCAGATGCTGGCCGATGAAGTACAGTTCGTCGCAATTATCAATCTGCTGCGGCCCGGCCGGAGCCTGCGCGGCCTGAGGCAGAGGCAGCTCTTTTGCAATGTGTTCGCAATAGTCGAGCACCAGCGCGCCGGAAGCATCAATCAGCGAGAGCGTCAGGCGTTGCGGCCAGCTTTCTTCCAGCCGCTGCTGCCAGACTTCCGCCGGAGCCAGAGAAAGAGAGGTCTGCCAGAGTGGGTCATCGCCATCGCTAATTACCAGCGTCATATCGGCCAGCGGGGCAATCGCATATACGCCGAGCGCCAGCGCATCGCCATCCCGCTCCAGCTTGATTGCCGCCTGAGTGTTGGCATTTTGCACAGTGCCCAGCCCGCTATAAGGCAGGAAGTTCTGCACAAATACTTTCTCTTCGTACGGCGCAATCCAGGTGAAGTCCGGCTGGTTGTCGGTGAACACGCCGGTCATCAGCTCAATATAAGGGCCGTTGCTGTCGGTCAGGTTGCGGTCCCAGGCCAGGCCAAAATCACAGTTGCCCCAGGTCCACTGCTTTTTGCCCGGCGAAACGTGGTGATCGGCAATATGCAGCAGCCCGCCCTGCTCGCCGTGGTGGTAAGCGCCAACGAAGTCATAATCAGACTTGTCCGCCATATAAGAAGTCGGCACCGGAATATTTTTGTAGCGCGAGATATCAACCCCGGCGGAATAATCCACTTTGTAGTAGGTGCCGTGGGCAATCGGGAAAGCCGAAACATCGCGTTTGCCGTGGTCGAACACCGCCGTTACGTCAGGCGGGAATACGCTTTGATGCTCGTCGCCGCCCTTCACCGCCGGATTGGCCCACCACAGGAAATGGCGCGGCGTGGCGTTGCCGTTAAACACTTTGCCGGTGATTTCGATCAGCGCTTTTTCCGGGTAGAGCGTAAATCCGGTCATAACCTGCAGGCCGCGCATCGGCTCTACTTCACCCAGCCAGACGGTTTGTGCCCCGCTGTCGTGCTGCTGGAAGGTCACATCCACCGGCATAAACGTGGTCGGGCGGTGATGCTGCGGCCAGTTAAATTCAATCCCGCCTGAGATCCACGGCCCAACCAGACCAACCAGCGCGGGCTTAACGACCTCGTTGTAGTAAACGAAGTCACGCTGCATCACTTTGTCCCAGGCGCGGTGGATGCGCCCGCCCAGCTCCGGCAGCAGCATGACGCGAATAAAATCATTCTCCAGCCATACCGCCTGGTACTCACAAATTTCACGTTTGCCGGTCAGGGTGTCTATCACGCCGTAGGGATAAACCGCGCCGGAAGATCCCTGATACACGCGATTTTCCAGGAACATCGGGTTCGGATCTTCTGCTCCGGTGGTCCAGGTGGGAAGTGAGATCGTTTCCTGCCAGACTTTAACGGCTCCGTACATAGCAACTCTCCAGTAAACAAATAATAGTGAATGGGGTGTTGCCGACAGTTTGAAACAGCCGCTTATGATTTAATCGCTTAATGCTCACGCAATATAGTTAACGAGGTTTAGTGAAATGCAGGAGTCGGGTCTCAACAATCAGCGGGTGCGCCAGCTCAATCGGCAAACCCTGATGAAGCTGGTATGGCGGCACAAGCGGCTGAGTAAATCGCAGTTTGCCCAGCATACCGGGCTGTCTATTCCGGCAGTCAGCAATATTCTTGAGGAGCTGGTGGATGAGGGCAAACTCAGCCACTCCAGCGAAAACCTCAGCAGCCGCGGGCTAAATAGCGGCAGCTATCAGATACCGCCGGACGGCGACTACATTCTCTGCATGAACGTGACGCCCACCAGCATTGAAAGCCAGCTATGCAGCGCGCAGCTCACGCCGCAGGGCGATTTTGAACGACGGTCGATTGTCGCCCCCACGCCGCAGGCCCTGCTCTCGGCGATAGAAGCCATCTGGCACCAGCAGCGCAAAAGCTGGCCGCAGAAGAAAATCAATCTGGCGCTCGGCATTCACGGCCAGGTCGACCCGGTTACCGGCGTGTCGCAGACCATGCCTCAGGCCCCGTGGCGCGAGGCGGTTGAGATTAAATATCTGCTGGAAGAGAAGCTGGAGGTCGATGTGCTGCTGGATAACGACTGCGTAATGCTGGCCCTGGCGGAGAAGTGGCAAAACGCCGGGAACCGCGAGGATTTTTGCGTACTCAACGTCGATTATGGCATCGGCTCTTCGTTCGTCATCAACGGGCAAATTTATCGCGGCAATCTCTACGGCAGCGGGCAAATTGGCCACACCATCGTGAACCCAGACGGCATGGCCTGCGACTGCGGCCGCTACGGCTGCCTGGAAACCGTTGCCTCATTAAGTGCGCTAAAAAAGCAGGCCCGTATCTGGCTAAAAACGCACCCGGAGGCGCAGCGTCATGACCCGGAAAAACTCACCTCGCGCCAGCTTGTGCAGGCGCTACATGCGGGTGATGAAAGGGTCGCTCGCTGGGTTGAAGACTCGGCCAATGCCATTGGGCTTAGCCTGTATAACTTCCTTAATATCCTCAACATCAACCAAATCTGGTTCTATGGCCGCAGTTGCGAATTTGGCGATAACTGGCTGAACGCCATTAAACAGCGCATCGGCTTTAATCCCTTCGACCATGGCGATGCGTTAAAAAGCAATGCCACGCAAATAAATTTCGGCCAGCTCACGCGCGCCCAGCAGGTCATGGGGATTGGCTATTTATATGTGGAAGAAGAGCTGAAAGAGTAAGAAGCAGAATAAAAAACATTCGCTAACAAAAACGAAGCGGCAGCCCGCCCGGCGGCAATGGCAGGCTCAGGTTTTGTGTATTAACTTTAACCTGAGTCCCCCATCAAACGAGCCCGCTATGAACACACTACGCTATTTTGAGTTCGGTCAGTCACGTTCTTTGGTTTTGCTCATTGCCCGTATTGCGCTGGTGCTGCTGTTTATTATTTTCGGCTTTCCCAAAATCAGCGGCTTTAGCGGCACCGTTGAGTATATGGCCCATCTTGGTGCGCCGCTGCCGATGCTGTCCGCGATTATTGCGGTGCTGATGGAAGTGGTGGCTGCGCTGTTAGTTGTGCTTGGCTTCTTTACCCGCCCGCTGGCCATTTTGTTTGTGTTTTATACCCTCGGCACCGCGGTTATCGGCCACCATTTCTGGAATTTGACCGGCGATGCCGTGCTGCCGAACATGATTAACTTCTACAAAAACGTCAGTATTGCCGCAGGGTTCCTGCTGCTGGCGGTGGTCGGCCCGGGCGCTATCTCACTCGATAAACGCTAAACATTTCCCTGCTAAAAAGGCCGCAGTTCAGATGTGCGGCTTTTTTATTACTCCCCCCTCTTTCAGCAATAACCCCTGACTCGCTTCAGCTCACAATTTCATAACATTTTTTCGGCGCATTCCCACCCAGACTCACCTCCAAAAGCTTCGCTTAACGCAAATTGTTTATTAATTGTTATTTATTTGTATGTAAAAACAACAAAAATTAACACTACCATTCCTGATAAAGTTAAAAAAACATCATATATTTAACACAAAATTAACTAAATTAGATCTAAAAACAAACAATAATGGGCGTAAATCACAATTAAAAAAACTGCGATTCATTCCCTCTTCCCTTCGTTGCTAGTCTGCTGTGCGTGACATGCCTCAGTCCCTAATAAAAAAGGTACACCTATGAAATTCAAACTCGCCTTACTCAGTGCAACCCTGATTTCTGCATGCATGTTGTCCGGAACGGCCGCCGCGGCGGAAAAATATGAAATCGCGGTGGTGGCGAAAGTCACCGGCATTCCGTGGTTCAACCGCATGGAAACCGGCGTCAATGAAGCCGCTAAAAAACTGAACGTTAACGCCTACCAGACCGGCGCTGCAACGCCGGATCCTGCCCAGCAGGTTAAGGTGATTGAGGATCTGATCGCCAAAAAAGTGAACGCCATTATCGTGGTGCCTAACGACGCTAAAGTGCTGGAGCCCGTGCTGAAGAAAGCCCGCGACCAGGGCATCGTGGTGCTAACCCACGAATCGCCTGACCAGCAAATTGGCCAGTGGGATATCGAAACCATCGACAGCGAAAAATACGCTCAGGCCAATATGGACGAGCTGGCAAAAGATATGGGCGGGAAAGGCGGCTATGCCATTTACGTCGGCTCGCTGACCGTGCCGCTGCACAACGCCTGGGCAGACTCCGCCATCAAGTACCAGAAAGAGAAATACCCGGACATGTTCGAGGTGACCTCGCGCCTGCCGGTGGCGGAAAGCATTGATAAATCCTACTCCACGACGCTTGATCTGATGAAAACCTATCCGCAGATGAAAGGCGTGATCGGCTTTGGTTCACTCGGCCCGATCGGCGCAGGGCAGGCGGTACAGAAAAAACGTGCGAAGGATAAGCTGGCGGTTGTCGGTATCGCAATGCCGGGCCAGGCAGCGCCTTACCTGATGCGCGGTGACATCAAGAAAGCGCTGCTCTGGGATCCTAAAGATGCCGGTTACGCTCTGGTAACGGTGGCAGACCAGCTGTTACAGGGTAAAGCCGTGACTAAAGATCTGACCATTGACGGTTTGGGCAAGGCAGATGTCGACATGGATAAGAAAGTGATCCGTTTTAATAAGATCCTCGAAGTCACCAAAGATAACGCTCAGTCTCTCGGTTTCTAAGGCACTTAAGCCAACACCACGGAATCGGAACGCCGGTCATTCGGCCGGCTTTCTCGTAAAGATTATTTTCTGGTGCCCATTCCGGGCGCCGGCAGGGGTATGACCCATGACCGACACTTCCGCATTTATCACTCTTGAGAATATCAGCAAGCAATTCCCGGGCGTGCGGGCGCTGGATAACGTCAATCTGACGCTCAAAAAAGGCGAAGTCCACTGTCTGGCCGGGCAAAACGGCTGCGGTAAGAGCACGATTATTAAAGTGATTTCCGGCGTTTACCACCCGGAAAAAGGGGCGCAAATTTCCCTCGACGGCAAGCTGTTTCATCACCTGACGCCGACGCTGTCGGCACATTACGGCATCCAGGTTATTTACCAGGATCTTTCGCTATTCCCGAACTTCAGCGTGGCCGAGAACATTACCATTCACCGCTACCAGCCGGGCGGCAGCCTGTGGGTAAACCGCAGCGCGATGAGAGAGCAGGCCATGGCGGCCATGCAGCGTATCGGCGTGGCGCTCGATCCCGACAAAAAGGTCGAAAAGCTCTCAATAGCCGACCGCCAGCTGGTTGCCATTTGCCGAGCCATTGCCGCCGACGCCAGGCTGGTGATTATGGATGAACCTACCGCCTCGCTGACACGTCAGGAGGTGAATGGCCTGCTGCGCGTGGTTAATGAACTCAAAGCCGACGGCATCTGCGTGGTATTTGTGAGCCACCGCCTGGACGAAGTAATGGAAGTTGCCGACCGAATCAGCGTGATGCGCGACGGCAAGCTGGTCGGCACCTGGCAGGCCAGCGAGCTGGACAGCAACGAGCTGGCTTACCTGATGACCGGCCAGCGCTTCCACTACAGCCCGCTGCCGGAAAAACCACCGCTCGACAGGCAACCCATGCTGGAGCTGCGCGGTTTAAGCCGTAAGGGGAAATACCACAACGTAAACCTGGCGCTGCGCGGCGGCGAAATTGTCTCGATAGTCGGCCTGCTTGGTTCCGGCCGTACCGAGCTATGCATGAGCCTGTTCGGTATGACCCAGCCGCAAAGTGGAGAGATGCTGATCGATGGCAAACCGGTGAAGCTGCGCAGTAACCATGATGCGATCAAACAGGGTATTGGCTATGTCTCGGAAGATCGCCTGACCCAGGGGCTTATTATGGAGCAGTCGATCTACGACAACACTATCGTCACCGTTTTCGACCAGCTCCATACCCGCAGCGGCCTGCTGGATCATGCCAAAGCGCGCGGGTTGGTCGCCACGCTGATCCGCGAACTCAACATCAAAGTGTCCGATCCCGATTTACCGGTAAAAACCCTTTCAGGCGGTAACGCCCAAAGGATCGCCATTGCTAAATGGGTAGCCACTCGCCCGCAGATATTAATTCTCGACTCGCCAACGGTTGGGGTCGACATCGCCAACAAAGAGGGCATTTACCAGATTGCCCGTGACCTCGCAGAACAGGGGATGGCGGTATTAATGATTTGCGATGAGATCCCGGAAGCTTACTACAACAGCCACCGCGTGCTGGTGATGCGCCGGGGCGAGCTGGTAGCGGAGTTTAATCCTCACCGCTGTAGCGAACAGGAAATTGCTGAGGTAGTCAATGAATAGCCCTCGTCTCTCCCGCCTGGCCGGGCAACATGAATTCTGGTTGGGGCTTCTGGTCGTCGCCCTGGCCGTGGGTCTTAGCATCAGTACCGACGAATTTTTATCGCTGGGTAACATAACGGACGTTGCCACAAGCTACGCCATTCTCGGCATTCTGGCCTGCGGCCTGTTTGTGGTGCTTATCTCCGGGGGGATTGATATTTCCTTCCCGGCGATGACCGCAATCGCGCAGTACGTGATGGCGAGTTGGGTTATCGCCCACGGCGGTAACTTTGCGCTGGCGCTGGTCCTCTCGATTGCCGTCGGGCTACTGCTCGGGCTTATCAACGGCTTCCTGGTTTACTGGCTCCGTGTGCCGGCGATTATTATTACCATCGCCACGCTGAACCTCTATTACGGCCTGCTGGTTTATCTCACGAAAGGGACGTGGCTGTACGGCTTCCCCGACTGGTTTATGAACGGCATCAACTGGTTCTCTTTCACCGCCAAAGACGGCTATCAGTACGGACTTACTCTGCCGCTCTTGTGCCTCGCAGCGGTGATTATCTTTACCGCCGTATTGATGAACTACACGCGCCTTGGCCGCCAGATTTATGCCATGGGCGGTAACCGCGAGGCAGCTTCTCGCCTGGGGATGAACCTGCTGAAACTGCATTTTTATGTCTACGGATATATGGGCATTCTCGCCGGGGTTGCCGCGGTGGTTCAGGCGCAGATTACCCAGTCCGTTGCGCCTAATTCGCTGCTCGGTTTTGAGCTGACCGTACTGGCGGCGGTCGTGCTGGGCGGAACCAGCATGACGGGCGGGCGCGGTACGCTAACCGGCACGCTGCTGGGCGTTATCCTGCTGGCCTTCCTGCAAAACGGCCTGACGCTGCTTAGCGTCTCTTCATACTGGCATGCCGTATTCAGCGGCGTAATTATCCTGGTCAGCATCAGCGCAACGGCCTGGAATGAAAAACGCAAACTCGCAAGGGAGCTTTAAGATGAAGACCTTCGCCAGATTTTTACCCGGTGACGCCATCATCCGGCTGCAGTGCGCAATCATTATTGCGGTGGCCCTGGCCTTCTCCCTGCTGCTTGGCGGGCGCTTCTTTAGCCTCGCTAACTTCCAGTCCATCGGCTCACAATTGCCGATCCTCGGGATGCTGGCGCTGGGCATGGGAATGACGATGCTCACCGGCGGCATTAACCTGTCGATTATCGCCGGGGCTAACGCCTGCTCGCTGGCAATGGCGGCGGTTATCGTCAGCCATCCTGATAATCCTCTGTTTTTTGCTCTGGCAATGCTGGCCGGTATAGCGGTCGCCGTGGCTATCGGCACGCTGAACGGGGCGCTGATTGCGTGGGTTGGCGTCTCGCCTATCCTCGCCACGCTGGGGACCATGACGCTGATTTCCGGCCTCAATATTTTGCTCTCTAACGGGACGGTGATTTCCGGCTTCCCGGCGGCGATTCAGTATCTTGGCAATGCCTCAATTCTTGGTATTCCCGTCGCCCTGCTGCTGTTCCTGCTGGTTGCGGTTCTGCTTTGGGTGCTGCTTGAGCACACCACGCTCGGCCGCAGCCTCTATCTTGTCGGCTCAAACGAACAGGCTACGCGCTTTAGCGGCGTGAACACCGTGCGGGTGCAGATTTCTGTGTACATCATTTCCGCGCTACTCGGCTGGGTGGCCGCCATTTTAATGATGGCAAAATTCAACTCGGCTAAGGCCGGATACGGCGAATCTTACCTGCTGGTGACCATCCTTGCTTCGGTGCTGGGCGGCATCAATCCGGACGGCGGTTTTGGCCGCATCATCGGCCTGGTGCTGGCGCTGATTGTGCTGCAAATGCTGGAAAGCGGCTTTAACTTGCTGGGGATCAGCAGCTATCTGACCATGGCGCTCTGGGGCGCGGTGCTGATCCTCTTTATCGCATTACAGAATCGTAAAGCCTGAATTCAGGAGAATCATTATGGCGAGTTACTTCATTGGGGTGGACGTTGGGACGGGAAGCGCCCGGGCGGGCGTGTTTGACCTGAACGGCAGAATGGTGGGCGAGGCAAGCCGGAGCATCGAAATTTACCGCCCGCAGGCTGATTTTGTTGAGCAATCCTCAGACAACATCTGGCAGGCGGTCTGTAATGCAGTACGCGACGCGGTGAACCAGGCGGACATCAACCCGATTCAGGTTAAAGGCCTTGGCTTCGACGCCACCTGTTCGCTGGTGGTGCTGGATAAAGAAGGTAAACCGCTGACCGTTAGCCCGTCCGGGCGCAGCGAGCAGAACATCATCGTCTGGATGGATCACCGCGCGATCGCCCAGGCCGATCGCATTAATGCCCTGCACCACCGGGTGCTGGACTACGTTGGCGGCATTATCTCGCCGGAAATGCAGACGCCGAAGCTACTGTGGCTGAAGCAGCATATGCCGAACAGCTGGTCGAATGCCGGTTACTATTTTGACCTGCCGGACTTTCTGACCTGGCGAGCCACCGGGGACGACACCCGCTCGCTCTGCTCGACGGTCTGCAAATGGACCTATATGGGCCACGAAGATAAATGGGACAGCAGCTATTTCCGCCAGATCGGGCTGGAAGACCTGCTGGAGCACGATGCGGAAAAAATCGGCCGCTACGTCAAAACCATGGGTGAGCCGCTGGGCCACGGTCTGACCCAGCGCGCCGCCAGCGAAATGGGCCTGATTGCCGGAACCGCCGTCAGCGTATCGATTATTGATGCCCACGCGGGCACGCTCGGCACGCTGGGCGCCTGCGGCGTAACGGGTGAAGTGGCTGATTTTGACCGCCGTGTCGCGCTGATTGGCGGAACGTCAACCGGCCATATGGCTATCTCAAAAGAGGCGCGTTTTATCAACGGCGTCTGGGGGCCTTACTATTCGGCGGTGCTGCCCGGCTACTGGCTTAACGAAGGCGGCCAGTCGGCTACCGGGGCGCTTATCGACCATATTATTCAGTCGCACCCTTGCTATGACGCAATGCAGGCGCAGGCCAAAGCCCAGGGGCATACCATTTATGAGCAGCTGAACGCCCTGCTGCGGAAAATGGCCGGAGAGCCGGAGAACATCGCCTTTCTGACCCGCGATATGCATATTCTGCCCTACTTCCACGGCAACCGTTCGCCGCGCGCCAACCCAACGCTGACCGGCGTTATCAGCGGGCTTAAGCTTTCCCGCACGCCGGAGGATATGGCGCTTCAGTATCTGGCAACCATTCAGGCCATCGCGCTCGGCACGCGCCATATTATTGAGACCATGAACCAAAGCGGTTACACCATCGACACCATTATGGCGAGCGGCGGCGGCACTAAAAACCCAATTTTCGTCCAGGAACATGCCAACGCGACCGGGTGCGCCATGTTACTGCCGGAAGAGAGCGAGGCCATGCTGCTGGGCAGCGCCATGATGGGCACCGTGGCTGCGGGCGTGTTCGACTCGTTCCCTGAAGCCATGTCGGTGATGAGCCGCATCGGCAAAACGGTTACGCCGCAGACCAACCGCATCAAGCAATATTACGACCGCAAATATAAGGTGTTCCACGAGATGTATCTCGACCATATGAAATACCGCCAGCTGATGCAGGAGGAAGCATGAGCGAGTCCTGGCAGCAGGCAACCCAGGCCTGGAGCGTTTGCAGCCGGGAGCTGGCGGCTCTGGAGCAGCATCTGAGTGAGCCGCTATGGCAGGCTTTGCTGGCGGAAATCAGAAACTGCAAAGGCAAGATAGTGGTCACCGGCGTCGGCACGTCCGGCATTGCGGCGCGAAAAATTGCCCATATGCTGGCCTGCGTTGAGCGCCCGGCTATTTACCTCAACGCCACCGACGCGGCCCACGGCGATCTCGGGTTTTTACGTGAAGATGACCTGATGATAATGCTTTCCCGCGGCGGGAATTCAGACGAGCTGACCCGCCTATTGCCGGGGCTGGCTTCCAGAAATGTGCCGCTTGTTAGCGTGACCGAAAATCCGGGTTCAGCTATAGCCAAAGCGTCCAGGCTGGTTATCTCCACCGGGGTAAAGAACGAAATGGATCCGCTTAACATGCTGGCGACGACCTCGATTATTCTGGTGCTGGCCATTTTTGATGCGGCCTGCGCCTGCCTGATGAGCGAGAGCGGCTATTCGAAGGAGAGGTTGCTGGCGGTGCATCCCGGCGGAGACGTCGGGCTGACGCTGCGAAAGCAGCAGTAAATAAAAAAGGCTTCCCGAAGGAAGCCTTTTCTCAATCCAGTTTAGCGATTACGCGTAAACCGGGAAACGAGCGCAGATATCCAGCACTTTCTGTTTGGTGCGTTCAATCACGGCTTCGTCGTTGATGCTGTCCAGGATGTCACACATCCAGCCAGCCAGCTCTTTCACTTCCGCTTCTTTGAAGCCGCGGCGGGTGACGGACGGGCTGCCGATACGGATACCGGAGGTCACAAACGGGCTCTTAGGATCGTTCGGCACGCTGTTTTTGTTCACGGTGATGTTGGCGCGGCCCAGGGCAGCGTCAGCTTCTTTACCGGTCAGGTTTTTATCAACCAGATCCAGCAGGAACAGGTGGTTTTCAGTGCCGCCGGAGACCACTTTGTAGCCACGGTCGAGGAACACTTCAACCATAGCTTTAGCGTTCTTAGCAACCTGCTGCTGGTAAACTTTGAACTCTGGCTCCATCGCTTCTTTCAGCGCTACGGCTTTCGCCGCGATAACGTGCATCAGTGGGCCGCCCTGCGCGCTTGGGAATACGGCAGAGTTCAGTTTTTTGTAGAGATCTTCGTCGCCGCCCTTCGCCAGGATCAGGCCACCGCGTGGACCCGCCAGGGTTTTGTGGGTGGTCGTGGTCACAACGTGAGCGTGTGGAACCGGGTTCGGATAAACGTCTGCGGCGATCAGACCCGCAACGTGCGCCATGTCAACGAACAGGTAAGCACCGATGCTGTCTGCGATTTCACGCATTTTTGCCCAGTCAACAATGCCGGAATAAGCCGAGAAGCCGCCGATGATCATCTTCGGTTTGTGCTCTTTAGCCTGCTTCGCCATGTCTTCGTAGTCAATTTTACCGGACTCATCAATACCGTAAGGGATGATGTTGTACAGCTTGCCGGAGAAGTTAACCGGGGAGCCGTGAGTCAGGTGGCCGCCCTGCGCCAGGTTCATACCCAGAACGGTATCGCCCGGTTGCAGCAGCGCGGTGTACACCGCGAAGTTAGCCTGGGAGCCAGAGTGCGGCTGTACGTTGGCGTAATCGGCGCCAAACAGCTTTTTCGCACGGTCAATGGCCAGTTGCTCAACGATATCAACGTATTCGCAGCCGCCGTAGTAACGTTTACCCGGATAGCCTTCAGCGTACTTGTTGGTCAGCTGAGAACCCTGCGCCTGCATAACGCGCGGGCTGGTGTAGTTTTCGGAGGCGATCAGTTCAATGTGCTCTTCCTGACGTACTTTTTCTTGCTCCATGGCCTGCCACAATTCTGGATCGTAATCGGCAATGTTCATTTCACGCTTTAACATTCGCATCTCCTGACTCAGCTAACGGTAAAAATTTTTACGGCAATGAGGGTGCCCTTTTGGGCGACGGGCAACAGTGTAAACCGAAACCCTTCCCGGTGATAGGGCTTGATTGAGGTTTTTACGCAAACGATTACTCATGCATGAGATAAGGGTTTCAGGCAATAAAATAAGCGCCATTTAGCCGGATATTTCTTCATCAGCAAGATGCGCATTTTTCATGTTCTGTGACGCCAGTCGTTAACAACGATAACCCATTTACAACATAGGTCTATTTCTATAACATGCATTTTAAATACACTTTATAAATCCCGCTGTTTATGGAGAACGCCATGCTAGATGCACAAACCATCGCCGTTGTTAAATCTACTATCCCATTGCTGGCCGCAACCGGGCCGAAACTTACCGCACATTTTTACGACCGGATGTTCAGCCATAACCCGGAGCTGAAAGAGATTTTTAACATGAGCAACCAGCGCAACGGCGACCAGCGTGAAGCGCTGTTCAACGCTATTTGCGCCTACGCTGCAAATATTGAGAATCTTGCCACCCTGCTGCCTGCGGTAGAAAAAATCGCCCAGAAGCACACCACATTCCAGATTAAACCTGAGCAATACGACATTGTTGGCGGCCACCTGCTGGCAACGCTGGACGAGCTGTTCAGCCCGGGCCAGGAAGTGCTGGACGCTTGGGGCAAAGCTTACGGCGTGCTGGCCGGGGTGTTTATTACCCGCGAGTCAGAAATTTATCAGGATAACGCCGCTAAAAAAGGCGGCTGGGAAGGCACTCGTCCGTTTACCATCGTGGCTAAGGAGCCGCAAAGCTCGCTTATCACCAGCTTTGAGCTGGCTCCGGTAGACGGCGGCCTCGTGGCGGACTATCAACCGGGCCAGTATCTGGGCATCTGGCTGAAGCCGGAAGGTTTCCCGCATCAGGAAATTCGCCAGTATTCATTAACCCGCCAGCCGAACGGTAAAAGTTATCGCATCGCCGTTAAGCGCGAAGACAAAGGCATGGTTTCTAACTGGCTGCACAATCATGCTCAGCCCGGCGATAAAGTTCATCTGGCTGCCCCGGCCGGTGATTTCTTTATGAGCGTGGAGAGCGGCACGCCGGTGACGCTGATTTCCGCGGGTGTGGGCCAAACGCCTATGCTGGCAATGCTCGACACGCTGGCGGGTAGCGGCCATCAGGCGCAGGTTAACTGGCTGCATGCCGCCGAACATGGCGACGTACATGCTTTTAGCGACGAGGTAGCGGCGCTGGGTGCAAAACTGCCACGTTTTGAAAGCCACGTTTGGTATCGCGTGCCGTCGGATAAAGACCGCGAACAGGCCCGTTTTACCCGCGAAGGCTTAATGGATTTGCTGGCCGAGGAAGGAAAACTAAGCGACCCGGCAATGCAGTTTTACCTATGCGGCCCGATCAACTTTATGCGTTTTGCCGCTGAACAGCTGGTGAAAATTGGCGTGGATAAAGACCGCATTCACTATGAATGTTTTGGCCCGCATAAAGTGATGTAACCCTACCCTTACAGTCCCCTCTCCCCAAAGGGGCGAGGGGGCAAAGGACAGGACCTGTCCAGGAGTGAGGGTAAAAATCTACATCAAATCGCCGCGTCGTCTTCTTCGCCGGTACGAATACGCACCACGCGCGCCACGTCGAACACAAAAATCTTACCGTCGCCAATTTTACCGGTCTGCGCGGTACGGATAATGGTGTCGACGCAGGTATCGACGATATCGTCGGTGACCACGATTTCAATTTTTACTTTCGGCAGGAAGTCCACCATATACTCGGCACCGCGGTACAGCTCGGTGTGCCCTTTCTGACGGCCAAAGCCTTTAACTTCGGTTACCGTCATGCCGGTAATGCCAACTTCAGCCAGCGCTTCACGTACATCGTCCAGTTTGAACGGTTTAATAATCGCATCAATTTTTTTCATGGTATTACTGGTTTCCCCGCGCCGGTCTTATCGTGTTAGTAATCGGTTGCTCACACTATCACAGCCTACTCTTTAAAGTCATTGGCCTCTAGTTCATGCCTGGCCAGTAATTTATAAAATTCGGTCCGGTTACGGCCTGCCATTCTCGCCGCATGGGTCACGTTGCCCCTGGTGATTTGCAGCAGCTTACGCAGATAGTTTAGCTCGAACTGGTTACGCGCCTCGACAAAGGTCGGGAGCGCGGTGTTTTCGCCTTCCAGCGCCTGTTCCACCAGCGCTTCGCTGATGACGGGAGCCGAGGTCAGCGCCACGCACTGCTCAATCACGTTGACCAGCTGGCGCACGTTACCGGGCCAGCTTGCCGCCATCAGGCGCTTCATCGCATCGGTGGAAAAACTGCGAACAAACGGCTTATGTCTGTCCGCCGACTGGCGCAATAGATGGTTAGCCAGCAGCGGGATGTCTTCCCCACGCTCGTGCAGCGCCGGTATTTTCAGGTTCACCACGTTCAGGCGGTAGAACAAATCTTCACGGAATTCGCCGCGTTCCATCGCCTTCGGCAAATCACGGTGGGTTGCAGAAATAATTCGCACGTCGATATCCAGGTCGCGGTTGCTGCCCAGCGGGCGAACCTTGCGCTCCTGTAGAACGCGCAGCAGTTTGACCTGCAGCGGGATCGGCATATCGCCAATTTCGTCGAGGAACAGCGTACCGCCTTCAGCAGCCTGGAACAGCCCTTCACGGCTGCTGACCGCGCCGGTAAAGGCGCCACGGGCATGGCCGAAAAGCTCGGACTCCAGTAATTGCTCCGGCAGCGCTCCGCAGTTGATCGCGATAAAGGCTTTTTTGCTGCGCGGGCTGGCATTGTGTATTGCCTGGGCGAGGATCTCTTTCCCGGTGCCGCTCTGGCCGTTAATCAGCACGCTAACGTCGGACTGCGCCACCATGCGCGCCTGCTCCAGCAGCCGCTGCATTATCGGGCTGCGGGTGACGATGGTGTCGCGCCACATGTCATCCCCGGCGATGACCGTGTGCTCCAGAGCATTGTCTATCGCCTGGTAAAGCGCGTCTTTATCCACCGGTTTGGTGAGGAAGCTGAACACGCCCTGCTGCGTGGCGGCTACTGCGTCAGGAATCGAACCGTGAGCGGTGAGAATGATAACCGGCATACCGGGCTGCCCCTTTTGGATCTCCGCGAACAGCGCCATGCCGTCCATTTCGTCCATCCTCAGGTCGCTTATCACCAGGTCTATTTTTTCACGCCCCAGTACTTTCAGGCCTTCGGCTCCGCTTTCAGCGGTTGTAACGGTGTAGCCCTCGCTGGAAAGGCGCATGCCCAGAAGCTTTAACAGGCCGGGGTCGTCGTCCACCAGCAATAAGCGCGCGGGTTTCCTCTGCGTCATGGTTTTGCCTCCTGCTGCGGTTTGTCTGTTGCGCTGCTGCCGTCGTCATTGTCATCGTTGCTGTGAGTGTCCGGCGCGAGGCTGCTACCCGGCTTGCGGCTGGAAAGCTGACGTTCTATGTCGGTCAGATTTTCCAGCTTGCGGGTGGTCAGGTCCAGCTGGCCTCGCAGGCGCTGCTGCTGCTCGCGCAGCGTATCCAGTTCGCCGTCGGTGGACTGTTGCAGCTTGCTGTAGCGGGTGCGCTCATCGGAAAGCTTCAGCAATGAGGACTGACCGTCGCGCCAGATTTCATACAAGGAACGAACCTGGAGCGGCACTTCGTGAGTCATTGTGTCGAGCTGCGTCATATAACGACGGCGTTCGGTGGGGGTAATTTTCGCGGTTGAAAGCAGGATGCCGCGCTTAAAGGTATCCTGCCAGGTTTCCGCAGGCCAACGCCGGGCTTCGGCTCGCGCTTCAGCCGGAGGCAGACGCTGGGCACAATCCATGCCACGCAGCCAATAAAGCGGGTTGGTAATGACATCATGCCCCGTCAGTTCCCAGATTTCACTGCAATCCGTGGACAGGTAGTCGGGGATTTGTTGTTCCGGGATATGCGCATTGTGAACCTCGTCGTGGCTGTTCGACACCTTCGCCGGGGCACATCCGGTTAATAATGCCGCACCTGCCAGCATGCCGGAAACCCAATAAATAAGGCGAGGCAAAGCCCCGCGGCGCGGCTCACGCAATAAAAGTGTTTTCATCGTTTTAATCATTCTCAGGGAAAACCGGTAATTCGATGCGGAAGCAGACTTCCGCGCTGTTATCGCTAATCAGGTTAAGCTGGCCGTTCATGCGCCGGATACAATCTCTGGCGATGCTCAACCCCAACCCGCTGCCTTTTACCGACCCCTTACGCTGATGGCTGCCCTGGTAGAACGGCTCAAAGATCATTTCGCGCTCCGTCTCGGGGATCGGCTGGCCGGTATTCGCCACTTCGATATAAAGCATCGCTCCTGACTGCGAGCTTCTTAGATAAATGTTACCGGATTCACTCCCATAGTGCACCGCATTGGAGTAGAGATTGTCCAGCACGCTCATCAGCAGCGTCGGTTCGGCAAGGCAGGCTTTAGGGCTGAGATTTAACTCGGTATGCATCATTTTAGCTCGCGCCGGAAGACTGTGAGCGGCAATAACCATTTCCGCTATCGGCCCCACATCAACCCTGTCGAGCGTAACCGCCCCGTCCGCCAGCTTGCGGTTGTAATCCAACAGTTGCTCAATCAATTTTTGTAGATGACGGCTGCTGTTATCGAGGATTTCGACCACTTCTTTTTGGTCGGCATTAAGCGGCCCGGCGACCTGGTCTGCCAGCAGCTCGGTTCCCTCCCGCATACTGGCAAGCGGGGTTTTTAATTCGTGAGAAAGGTGGCGCAAAAATTCGTGCCGCTGGGATTCAAGCCACGCAAGGCGCTCGCTAAGCCAGACAATACGCTGCCCGACCGAGCGCAGCTCTTTTGGCCCCTTGAACACTTCGCTATTGCCGAGCGTTCGTCCCTCACCGAGGCGGTTGATCATCCGCTCAATACCCTTAACCGGGCCGATAATCATACGGGTAAAGATAATCACCAGCCCGAGGCTGAGCAGGAAAAGCACCAGCGCCTGCCAGCCGAAGAACTGCCCGCGTTCGGCAATTTCCTGCTGTAGCTGCTGCCCGCGTGAGAACACGACGGTACGGGTAGCCTGCACCATTTCTGCGTTAGCGGCGGCGAACTGTTCAAGCTGGCCTGCCGCCTGAGCCTCCGGTCCGCTGTTTTTGCACTTCAGCGTAGCGAGGCCGCTCAATGACTGGCCGAGTGATTGATAAAGTTTGGGGTCAGGTAATACCGATGAGTGGGCTTCAAGCATCTGGGCATAGCGCTGCCGCTGCTCCTGGTAAAGCTCCGCCAGGCGAGCATCGTCCAGCACGCAGTATTGTCTGTAGCTGCGTTCCATTTCCAACGCGATATTGGTCATCGCTTCGCTGCGGCGGGCATCAATCAGCGTGGTTCTGTTGGTGAGCGCGGCCTGGGCGCTAAGGGCGTTCAGACTCTGCCACGCCTGCCAGGCGAGGACCAGCAGCGGCACGAGCACCAGTAAAAAGGCCATCATGACGAGCTGGCGCAGAGAGCGCGGGAAAAAATGCCACTGGTTCAATAGCTTCATCTCACATTACCTGTATGACACGATGCTAGCCGCGATTGCGAATGGTTGGAAGGCACGTTTATCAGAAACGACAAAGGCAGGGTAAAAAACCCTGCCTTTGCTGTGAAATTAGGCGGCGCCTTACTCAACGTTTCGCCCGGAGCATGATAAGCCAGAAGGCATTTATCAAAAGTCGGACGGCAGGCACCTTTTTGTGCGTCATTCGGCGGTTTATGTAGTCTGTCTGAAAAGACGCTGACATAAGAAATTGAATGAGCCACTGGACGTTATATAGCAGTAATTATGCCAACCTGGATAGATGTACATTAATGCATTGTTTTTAAATGCAATTAAAGATTTAAATCGAAGATATATTCTGGTGTTTTTTTCACCTCAATGTCGCCAATCCACAACACCTTAATGATTGATTTTTTATAGCATTTAAAATCAACAAGTTAAATGTCTCCAATTGGAGACACGATAAAAGCAGAGGTGTCGGGATTTAGTGACAAAAAAAGCCCCTCACCCTAACCCTCTCCCCAAAGGGGCGAGGGAACTGGATCGGAGCTTTTGCTTGGTACCTGCCTCACAAAAGGAGGGAACTGGATCGGAGCTTTAGTTTGTTCCCCTTCTTTTCCCCCTCTCCCTTTAAGGGAGAGGGTCGGGGTGAGGGTAATCAGCCCAGTTGCTTACGCGCATTGCGGAAAATACGCATCCACGGGCTATCTTCGCCCCACTCAGCCGGATGCCAGGAGTTGCTCACGGTGCGGAAAACGCGCTCAGGGTGCGGCATCATAATGGTGACACGCCCGTTTTCGCTGCTTACCGCGGTTATCCCGTTTGGCGAGCCGTTCGGGTTTGCCGGGTAGGTTTCGGTCGCGTTGCCGAAGTTGTCCACAAAGCGCAGCGCTACCAGGCCTTTGCTCTCCAGCGCGGCCAGATGCGCGGCATCACGAACCTCCACATGCCCCTCACCGTGAGAAACGGCAATCGGCATATGGGAACCGGCCATGCCCTGCAACAGCAGCGACGGGCTGGAAGTGACTTCTACCAGGCTGAAACGCGCCTCGAAGCGGTCCGAGAGGTTGCGTACAAAGCGAGGCCAGAGGCTGCTGCCCGGGATCAGCTCACGCAGGTTGGACATCATCTGGCAGCCGTTACACACGCCCAGCGCCAGGGTTTCCGGACGGTGGAAGAAGGTTTCAAACTCGTCGCGAACGCGCTGGTTAAACAGAATGGACTTCGCCCAGCCTTCACCCGCGCCCAGCACGTCTCCGTAAGAGAAGCCGCCGCACGCTACCAGCGTATGGAAGTCCTCAAGGCCGGTACGGCCGGCCAGCAGGTCGCTCATATGAACGTCGATGGCGTCGAAGCCCGCGCGATGGAAGGCGGCAGCCATCTCAACGTGGGAGTTAACGCCCTGCTCGCGCAGAATCGCGACTTTAGGCCGTGCGCCGGTGGCGATGTACGGTGCAGCGATGTCTTCTTTAATATCGAAGCTCAGCTTCACGTTCAGGCCAGGATCGTTTTCATTCGCCTTGGCTTTATGTTCTTCATCCGCGCAGTCCGGGTTATCACGCAGGCGCTGCATCTGCCAGGTTGTTTCCGCCCACCACATACGCAGCCTGCTGCGGCTTTCGCTAAACACCGCATGGCCGTCGGCACTAATGTTGAAGCGGTCACCCGCAACGGCTTTGCCGAGGTAATGCACGCAGTTTGCCAGGCCGTTCTCCGCCAGCAACGCTTCCACCGCCGCGCGATCTTCGGCGCGAACCTGGATAACCCCGCCCAGTTCTTCATTGAACAGCGCGGCCAGACGGTCCGCACCCAGGCTCGCGATATCAACATCCACGCCGCAGTGGCCGGTAAAGGCCATTTCAGCCAGCGTAACCAGCAGGCCACCGTCTGAGCGGTCGTGCCAGGCCAGCAGTTTGCGTTCGGCTACCAGCGCCTGCATCGCACTCCAGAAGCCTTTCAGTTGCTCAACGCTGCGAACATCAGCAGGTTTATCACCCAGTTGGCGGTAAACCTGGGCCAGCGCGGTTGCGCCCAGAGCATTGTGGCCAGCGCCTAAGTCGATCAGCAGCAGAGCGTTGTCTTCGGTGCTCAACTGAGGAGTCACGGTAGCCCGCACGTCTTCCACGCGGGCAAAGGCGGTAATAACTAGCGACAGCGGAGAGGTCATCTCGCGCTGCTCGTTACCTTCCTGCCAGCGGGTTTTCATCGACATAGAGTCTTTACCCACCGGAATAGTGATACCCAGCGCCGGGCAAAGCTCTTCGCCTACGGCTTTAACGGCTTCATACAGGCCAGCATCTTCGCCAGGGTGGCCTGCGGCGGCCATCCAGTTGGCGGACAGTTTAATGCGTTTCAGGGAACCGATTTGGGTCGCTGCGATGTTGGTCAGCGCTTCGCCAACCGCCAGGCGGGCGGAGGCGGCAAAGTCCAGCAGAGCCACAGGAGCACGTTCGCCGAGAGACATTGCCTCACCGTAGTAGCTGTCGAGGCTGGCGGTAGTCACCGCGCAGTTCGCGACAGGAATCTGCCACGGGCCAACCATCTGGTCACGGGAAACCATGCCGGTAACGGTGCGGTCGCCAATGGTAACCAGGAAGGTTTTTTCCGCCACGGTTGGCAGGTGCAGCACGCGGTTTACCGCGTCGGCAATGGAAATGGCGCTGCTATCGAAGGCATCACCCTTCGCTTTTAGCGTCTCAACGTTACGCTCCATTTTCGGCGTTTTACCCAGCAGCACGTCCAGCGGCATGTCGATTGGCTGGTTGTCGAAATGGCTATCGTTGAGGGTCAGATGCTGTTCGGTTGTGGCTTCGCCGATAACCGCATAAGGCGCACGTTCGCGGCGGCACAGTTCATCGAACAATGGCAGTTGTTCAGGCGCAACGGCCAGCACATAACGTTCCTGGGATTCGTTACACCAGACTTCCAGCGGGCTCATGCCCGGCTCGTCGTTAAGGATGTCACGCAGTTCAAAGCGGCCGCCGCGACCGCCGTCGCTCACCAGTTCCGGCATGGCGTTAGACAAGCCGCCCGCGCCCACATCGTGGATGAAGAGAATCGGGTTGTCTTCACCCAGCTGCCAGCAGCGGTCGATAACTTCCTGGCAACGACGCTCCATTTCCGGGTTGTCGCGCTGTACGGAGGCAAAGTCCAGATCCGCGTCGGACTGGCCGGATGCCATAGAAGAAGCCGCCCCGCCGCCGAGGCCGATATTCATTGCCGGGCCGCCGAGGACGATAAGTTTGGCGCCCGGAGTGATTTCACCTTTCTGAACGTGGTCGGCGCGGATATTGCCGATGCCGCCAGCCAGCATGATAGGTTTGTGGTAGCCACGCAGCTCCACGCCGTTATGGCTGTTGACCTGCTCTTCGTAGGTACGGAAGTAGCCGGTCAGCGCCGGGCGACCGAATTCGTTATTAAACGCGGCTCCGCCAAGCGGGCCTTCGGTCATAATATCCAGCGCGGTGACGATACGGTCAGGTTTGCCAAAATCCTGCTCCCACGGCTGTTCAAAGCCGGGAATACGCAGGTTAGATACGGAGAAGCCCACCAGACCTGCTTTCGGTTTAGCGCCGCGCCCTGTTGCGCCTTCATCGCGGATTTCGCCGCCGGAGCCGGTTGCGGCCCCCGGCCATGGAGAAATGGCGGTCGGGTGGTTGTGGGTTTCTACCTTCATCAGGATATGCGCTTCTTCCTGATGGAAGTCGTAGCGCCCTGCTTCGCGGTCGGCAAAGAAGCGGCCAACGGCGGAACCTTCCATTACCGCGGCGTTGTCTTTATAGGCGGACAGCACGTAATCCGGCGTTTTCTCGAAGGTGTTTTTGATCATCTTAAACAGCGATTTCGGCTGTTTTTCGCCGTCGATAACCCAATCGGCGTTAAAGATTTTGTGACGACAGTGCTCGGAGTTCGCCTGAGCAAACATATAAAGCTCGATGTCGTTCGGATTGCGGCCAAGTTTGTTGAACGCAGCCTGTAAATAGTCGATTTCGTCTTCCGCCAGCGCCAGGCCAAGGCGTAGGTTAGCCTCCACCAGCGCTTTACGCCCCTGCCCCAGCAGGTCAACGCTCTGAACCGGAGCCGGCTGATGTTGGGCGAACAGCTGTTGCGCGTCGTCCAGAGAACCGAATACGCTCTCCATCATGCGGTCGTGCAGCAGAGCGGCAACATCCTGCCACTGTGCGGCGGTCAGCGTGCTGCCGGTAACATACCAGGCCACGCCGCGCTCGAGGCGTTTTACCTGAGGCAAGTCACAGTTATGGGCGATGTCGGTCGCTTTAGAAGACCACGGGGAGATAGTGCCCGGGCGTGGCGTAACCAGCAGCAGGGTGCCGGTCGGCGCGTGTTCTGCGAGGGTTGGGCCATACTTCAACAGCCGTTGCAGACGCGCGAGCTCATCAGAGTTCAGCGGCGCATCGAGGTCGGCAAAATGAACATACTCGGCATAAATATCGCTTACCGGAAGGTTAGCATCGTTAAAACGGGCCAGGAGTTTGTTGATACGAAATGCCGAAAGAGCAGGCGAACCACGCAGAATTTCCATCATTAAAGATCTCTCGTCTTCAGGGCGAAGGGGGGAAAACGGGCGGTATTATAGTGAATCCTCCGTCTTGACGAAACCGTTTGCGTATAAATAACAGCAGAAGTTTTTATCGTGCAAAAACTAAACGATATATTCTTAAAAGTTGCTTACTGGCGTTTTCTTACGCAAAATGCGCCTCATCAACACACGAGGTTCATATAAATCATGTTTATTGTTGGCTGAGACTTAACCCGCTGCAGAATGTTATCTATTTGAAAAGAATAAAGATTAATTATCTGCTTATCGGTATCGTCACCTTGTTGCTGGCAGTGGCATTATGGCCCTCCATTCCAGGTTTCAATCAGACCGAAAACCGCATCGCCGCGATTAAAGCGCGGGGGGTTTTGCGCGTCAGTACAATCTCATCTCCGCTGACCTATACATTGATTAACGGTAAGGCATCCGGGCTGGATTATGAGCTGGCGAGCCAGTTTGCCGATTACCTGGGCGTAAAGCTCAAAATTACCGTACGCCCGGATATCAACGTGCTGTTTGATGACCTGGACAACGATAAAGCCGACCTGCTTGCCGCCGGACTGGTGTACAACTCGCGCCGCAGCAGCAATTACCAGGCAGGGCCTACTTATTATTCCGTCTCTCAGCAAATGGTGTATCGCGTGGGCAGCCCGCGCCCAAAAACGCTGGCTGGCGTGAAGGACAATCAGCTGGTGCTCTCTTCGGGCCAGGCCGTGGTAAGCGATCTTCAGAAACTGAAAGAAAGCCAGTATCCTGACCTTAGCTGGAGCATTGCGGCCAAACAGACCAGCAACCAGCTGTTGCAGCAGGTCGTTGACGGCACCATCGCTTTTACTATTTCTGACTCCATCGCCATCAGTATTTTCCAGCGCGTCCATCCGCAGCTGGCCGTTGCGCTGGACGTTACCGACGAACAACCCGTCACCTGGTTTTCAACCCGCGACAGCGACGACAGCATGAGCGCCGCCCTGCTCGATTTTTATAATCAAATCAGCAGCGACGGCACGCTGGCGCGGCTTGAGGAAAAATACCTCGGCCACGTCGGCGATTTTGATTATGTCGATACCCGTACTTTCCTTAACGCGGTGGACTCCGTCTTGCCAGACCTGCAGCCGCTATTTGAAAAGTACGCCGACGAAATAGACTGGCCTCTGCTGGCGGCAATCTCTTACCAGGAATCACACTGGGACACCCACGCCACTTCGCCGACCGGGGTGCGCGGCTTAATGATGCTGACCAAAAATACCGCCCAAAGCCTCGGTATCACCGACCGACTGGATGCTGAGCAGAGCATAAGCGGCGGCAGCCGGTATTTGAAAGATATGATGAGCAAAGTGCCGGACACGGTGCCTGAATATGAACGCATCTGGTTTGCGCTGGCGGCCTACAACATGGGCTATGCCCATATGCTCGATGCCCGTCAGCTGACGGCGAAGCAAAAAGGCAACCCGGACAGCTGGGCGGATGTTAAAACCCGCCTGCCCCTGCTGAGCCTGAAGCCTTATTACAGCAAAACGACCTATGGTTATGCTCGTGGACACGAGGCTTATGCGTACGTGGAGAATATCCGCAAGTATCAGTTAAGTCTGGAAGGGTATTTGCAGGAAAAAGAGCGGCAGGCGGCGCAGGAAGAGAAGTTTGCCGAGGCTTACCCGGTGGTGGCCCCGGTGGAGCTGTCTACTCCGCCTTACGGTCCTTTTCCTTTAGGGCCTTTTTCTCAAGACGACGGGCGCGAAAAAAATCACTCAGCATGGCCGAGCACTCTGACGCCAGTACGCCCTCAGTAACCTCAACCTGATGGTTCATACCGGGGTGGCCGAGAACGTCCATCAGCGAGCCAATAGCGCCAGTTTTTGCGTCACGCGCGCCAAACACCAGCCTGCCGATACGACTGTGTACCATCGCGCCCGCGCACATCACGCAGGGTTCGAGAGTGACATAAAGCGTGGTGTCGAGCAGGCGGTAGTTTTGCAACACCAGCCCGCCCTGTCGCAGCGCCATTATCTCGGCGTGTGCGGTAGGATCGTGGCGGCCAATCGGTCGATTCCATCCTTCACCAATCACCTGATTGTTATGTACCAATACCGCGCCAACCGGTACTTCGCCCTCATCCCAGGCGCGCTGTGCCAGCGTTAAAGCATGGCGCATCCAGTGTTCATGGGTAAATTCTGTCTCAGACACAAGGCTCTCCGCGGGATAAGTGGGCGGCGCATTATACACACCGCATACCGGATGCGAAACGACCTCACTCGAGCTGCTGTAGCTGCCCCTGCGGGGTGACGCGCCAGCGATGCTGGCAAAAATAGAGCAACGGGTTGTCCTGGTGGCTGTCGCTGTAGCCACTATAGAGGCACAGCGGAGCGCCAATTTTCTGCTCCAGCTGCACGACTTTTTCGTGGCCGAGGCAGCGCAGCGTTAGCACCCAGCCGCCGTTAGCCCGCGCAATCTGGCTGGCGATAATCTTTACTCTCGGCAGCCACGGCGTATCGAAGTAAACCTGCTCCACCAGCGGCTGCGGCGAGCCGGTTATCAGCCAGACATCGGCATCCGGGCTGCTGAGATAGCCGGTAAGCCGCTGCTGAACGACGGGAAATGCCGTGACCTTATTGCGAAACCAGGCAACGAACTCCTTTTGTAACCGCTGGAGGCGAGCTTCGCTGCGGCCAAAAGTCGCTCCCCACAGCAGCACGCTCATCGGCCAGCGCGCAGCGCTTCCTTTAACCAGCATTCCCACGCCGACTATCGGCAATAACAGCGTAACCAGCAGAATATTCAGCGGCAGCCGCCGCAGAAGATAGATCAGAAAGCTGCCAAACATGTCCTGCTGATGTAAGGTGCCATCCAAATCGAAAAAAACGACGCGGCGCGAGTTGTGGATCGTCAAAGCTGGCTCCTTTAATGTTCTGGTTCCCGATATAGCCCTCGTCAAAGCCTAACAGATAGCGTGGCGCTTTTCCGCGCCCAATCCGCCCGGTGGCCTGGCGGCAGTTGAAAAAAACCAGAATATTTAATTCGGTAACATTGCTCTATAATGGAATTTATAATTCGCTCAGACGCTTATAATGGCGACCTGTCATCGAAATTGCCGTTTCGGAGGTGAAATGAACTGTTTACTGCGCATCAGAAGTCGTTACGCCATGCTGGCCCAGAGTGACCGCAAGCTGGCCGACTTCCTGCTCTCTGAACCCGACCGTGCACGCCATCTTAGCTCTCAGCAGCTGGCGGAGGAAGCCGGTGTCAGTCAGTCCAGCGTAGTAAAATTTGCGCAGAAACTGGGGTTCAAAGGCTTTCCGGCGATGAAGCTCGCGATTAGCGAAGCCTTAGCCAGCGGCCAGAATCCTAACTCCGTGCCGGTACATAACCATATTTTGGGTGACGATCCGCTGCGCCTGGTTGGGGAAAAACTGATCAAAGAGAATATCGCGGCGATGCATGCCACGCTGGATATCAATGCGGAAGAGAAGCTGCTGGCGAGCGTAGCGCTGCTGCGTAACGCGCGGCGCGTGCTGCTGGTGGGAATAGGCGCATCTGGCCTGGTTGCGAAGAATTTTTCGTGGAAGTTGATGAAGATCGGCATTCATGCCGTAGCAGAACAGGATATGCACGCCCTGCTGGCGACGGTACAAGCCATGACGCCGGAAGATGTACTGCTTGCAGTCTCCTACTCTGGTGAGCGCCGCGAAATTAATCTGGCGGCCGATGAAGCCCTGAACGCTGGGGCAAAGATTCTCGCCATTACCGGGTTCACGCCCAATGCGCTACAGCAGCGCGCCAGCCTTTGTCTGTATACCATAGCGGAGGAGCAGGCTACCCGCAGCGCGGCAATTTCCTCCACCAGCGCCCAGATGATGCTCACCGACCTGCTGTTTATGGCTTTGGTGCAGCAGGATCTGGAAAACGCCCCGGAGAGAATTCGCCAGAGCGAGGCTTTGGTTAAGAAGCTGGTTTAGTGGGGCAGAAAAGCCGCCCGCAGGCGGCTGAAACAGGGCTTACAGCCCTTTGCTTTTGAGGCGAGCAACATGCTCGACGAACAATTGAACCGGATCGGTGTTATTAGCCACCACGCCCGCCAGCTGGTTAATGGCGTCAACGTGATCCATTGAATAGTCGGAACCAATCACTTTGCCGAGGTGGCTGCTGTAGCGGCCGACCAGACCGTCGTTCTGGAAGCGCTCATTGGTGAAGAGGATGGAGAAAGCCAGCATCGCGACGTGCAGCGGATCGAGGTTGTTGGCGCCCTGATGCAGCGGGTTGTAGTCGATGATGCCGCTCCAGGAGTAGTAATAGACGCCGTTAACCAGCTCTTTACCCTCGCCGCCCCACTCCGCCGGCAGACCCTGCGGATATTTTTTGTTGAAGGCCGCAACACCCTCGCTGGTTAATGCCTCCAGCGCCTCAATGCCGGACTGCGGCAGGCGCGGAGAACCGGCCAGCGCGGAAAGTAGCTGCCCAAAGGCGGACATCGCCGCATTAGCGATAGACTCCGGTAGGCGGCCCGGCGTCAGCGCAAGACGCACCAGGTCGGCAACTTCAGAGCCGTGGTTTACCCCGTTGACCGAGGTCACAGAGGCAATCAGTTCCGGATGGGTAGCCGCAACGTAACGGCAGGCCAGCGGCCCCTGGCTGTGGCCAATCAGGTTAACTTTCGCCGCACCGGTCTCAGCCTGAACCTTGCGGACAAACTCAAGCAGCTGTTCACCACGTAGTTCGTTGCTGTTTAGCGCGGAAAGCGTGGCGATGTAAACCTTCGCTCCTGCCTTTTCCAGCGCCTCTTTGATGCCATAAAAATAGGGATAGATCCCACCGATTTTGTCGAAACCAAGTAGGCCGTGAACCAGGACGATAGGGAACTTTAAGGATGAAGCTGACATATGAATAACCTCTTTGACGTTGAAATAAAAAAGCCTCGCACGCGAGGCTTATCGAAGGCACTGATTGCGGATGTACTCTTGCAGCCCCGCTAGCTGCTTGTTGCTCGTTTCGATCCGCTCCCTGAGACGGAAATAATCCCGTTGAGCGGCGTCAGTAAGTCCGGGGGAGGCTGCATCATCCAGCCCGGTGGCGCTGGCGGAGCCAGGCATTGTTTTACAGGTGCCGTTGAGCCGCAGCCGCTGACTGCCAGCAGCCACATCACGCTGCAAATTTTCAATCGTGAGGCGGGCATGAGTTAGCTCCTCGCTATAGCGGGCATCCAGTTGGCTGATTTTCTGCTGCCGCGTGCGCAGGTTTTGCAAAGCGGCCTGCTGCTGAGCAAGCTGCTTCAGGGCTTCGTTTGCTTTCTGTTTTTGAGCGCCGTATTGCTGCTGAAAAAACCAACAGCTGACGATAAGCAGGGCAAATGCGGCCGCGAGCATGGTCTTTAATCCTTTCACTTTTTCCCCTCCTGCCAGTTGCAGACCTGGTATTCCACCTCGCGGCGGTTAACCAGCCCCTGCCACTGCCTGCCCCCGGCCAGCGTCCAACTTTTCAGCCCGGCACAAGCCCGCGTGTAGTCACCGGCGTTTAAAGCCCGCAGCAGAGATGAGCGCAGAAAAGCGGCGGTGCCTACGTTGTAGGTAAAGCTAATCAGCGCCGCTTTCTGGTATTCGTTAACGGGAACCTTTATTGCCTGCTCTACTGCGCGAGCGGCGGGCTGCAAATCTCTATCAAGCAGCGTTTTGCATTCAGCGGGGGAATAGGTTTTAGCGGGAGAGATGTCTTTCCCGGTATGCCCGTAGCAAACGGTAAGCACGCCCGCCACGTCGTAGTAAGGCGTATAACGTACGCCCTCAAGCTCGGGCAGCATCACGCTGGCTATCGTCAGAGCGCCCGCCCCCGATAAACCCAAAAGTGCCTTTCTCAGTCCGGGAGAGAGAGCCATTAATTACCTGCCTTTTTCACTACCTCGCTGACTGCCCTAATAATTTCAATCTGCTCGGCTCGGTTAAGGGTATGCAAGTCATCCACCAGCGCCTGGAGGATGCGGGTGCGCTTCTGGTCTTCAAGATGCTGGCGGTGCGCGTCCAGCCTGCCGCCCAGCCACGAAGCCATAGAAATCAGTACGCTAATCAGCCCGAATATCATGTAGACCATATCCTGTGTCGTGATACCCAGACCGGCGGCAAGCGCCGCAAGCCACGCAGAACATTGCGTGACCAGATTCGCTGGTTGGTCATTCATGGGGGTAAACCTTCGGTTGAAGTGTCGAACTACTGGACAAGTAAGGATGAAATGCGGAGTTAAATAAGCGCTATTGATTTGCCGCGCCGGGTTTGCTTCCCGGTCGCGCTCGGTAAACCGGCCTCATTAGTAGGGCCAGCCTGATAAAGTTTTCTTTGTTTCGCATCCAGCTGATTGCGCAGTAGCTGGTAATGCTCCGCCTGCTGGATGATATGCAGGCCGTAAATGTTAATCACCTCCAGCGCCTTATCGGGGCGGCTGCCGGGCTTGCGATTTAAAGTGAGAATGGGTCGCGCATCGGGTTTTGCCCTCACCCCCACCAGAAGCGGGTTTGCGGCTTTCCAGACGGCCTGCTTTGCCTCGCGCCGCTGGCGGCGACGTGTCTGTGCGTCCATACAACCTCCTGTCAATCAACTTTGGTGATACCTTATTGATATCCCAAAGCTTATTGCTTTGGTGTATGCGCCCTTTTTCAGGGCCTGATGTTAAGGAGCGTTCACTTACCTGTGAGTCGGTGCGTCCTGCCGATGAATTGATATTGAACCAAAAGTACGAACCAGTCAAGAACCCAAAGTACGAAATATTTCAAAAAAAACGGATTTAGCAATTAACTATTGATTAATAATAAGATTATTTTTAGATGGCTCTGTATTCGAGTGGCGGCAAGAGAGCACGCTTCAGAAGTTTACTCAGGCCAGTGACTAAAGCTGGAGAGCGCAGCCAACACGGCTGCGGCTTGTAGGATGCGCTATTTCAGGCGTGGCGGCGTATCGCGTGGCTATACATCACCCGGCCGATGATTTTGAGATGCTGTTCATTCTCTTCGCTAATTCGCCAGTCCGCATATTTGGGGTTGTCGGAGCGAACCAGCAGGCTGTCGTGGGTCATTTGCAGACGCTTGACCAGCAGTTGGCCTTTATAGAGGAAGACATAAATTCCGTCGCCGTCGAAATAGTCTTTCGCGATATCGACAAAGATATAGTCACCCAGCTCGATAGTGCCGGACATACTATCGCCGGTGACGGTAATCACCTTGATTGTCGAGGCAGGACGATGGCCGAACAGCTCCAGCGCCTCCTGGCTGTCGTAAACAATATGATTGATGGTTTCGGTAACTTCACTGGAGATAAGCCGCCCCGGCCCCGCGCTGGCTTCGATATCCAGCACGTCGATACGAAAGCCCTGCTCTTCCGGCTGCCGAAATTCGTAAACCACCGCATCCTCAGCATGAACGGCAAGATCGCGAGCCTCCGGCGAATAAGCGCCTTCGCTGCCGTGTTGTAACCACAGCACGTCGGCATGGAGGAAGGTTGCAAGCTCATACATCTTATCCTGCCTCGGGATCGACTCGGCGTTGAGCCATTTACTTACCGCCTTAGAGGAGACGCCCAGCGCGCGCGCTATTGCCATACCGCGCCCAAATTCATCGAGGTTTGCTTCGCTGCAGGCCTGCGCCAGCCTGCGGGAAAAAGCTTCGCGCAGTTGTTCTCTCTGTACCATAAGTACGATCCCGGTGGAGTTATCATGACCAATAGTTCAAGTCTACCACGTACTGAAAGTACGGGAAGCAGAAAACGTAAAGGCTCAGCATCATTGGGGATGTTTTGCTTTTGTGGTAAAGTGCGCGCCATCGAAATTTCCGTGCGGTAGAGAATGCATTCATTGAACAAAACACTGTTTAAATATACATGCATTTTTGATTTTACCAGCGGGAAACGTGAAAATATCTTTTTGACCGGCAGGACGGGTAAGGCAAGGCACTGAAATGGCACTATTAATTACGAAAAAGTGTATCAACTGCGATATGTGCGAGCCGGAGTGCCCGAACCAGGCTATTTCGATGGGGGAGGCTATCTACCAGATAGATACCGACCGCTGCACCGAATGCATTGGCCATTATGAAACGCCGACCTGCCAAAAAGTTTGCCCTATCCCGGGCACAATCATCGGCGATCCGGCGCATAAAGAAAATGAAGAGCAGCTTTGGGATAAATTTGTGCTGCTCCACCATGCCGATAAGCTTTAGCTTTCGATTATCACCGTCGCGCAGGCGTAATGGCGCTCGTCGGCAAGCGTTACGTGTACCGACCGCACGCCCATTTTCTTCGCCAGCCTTTCGGCCTCCTCCCAGAAACGCAGCTGCGGTTTACCCAGCGGGTCGTTAAACACCTCGAACTGATTAAACGCCAGCCCGTTGCGGATCCCGGTGCCGAAGGCTTTCGCTGCCGCCTCCTTCACCGCAAAACGCTTCGCGAGGAAACGAACGGGCTGCTGATGAGCCTGATATTGAGCCCATTCGTTTTCGCTCAACACGCGCTTTGCCAGCCGGTCGCCGGAGCGGGAGATGACGCCTTCAATGCGTTCAATCTCCACGATATCGGTACCAAGGCCAAGGATCGCCATTAACGACGCGCTTCCAGCATCAGGCGTTTCATTTCCGCCACGGCTTCTTTCAGGCCGCTCATCACCGCTCGCCCGATAATGGCGTGGCCGATATTCAGCTCATACATTTCAGGAATACGGGCGATAGCCTGCACGTTGTGGTAAGTCAGGCCGTGCCCGGCGTTAACCTTCAGCCCTTTAGAAGCTGCATAAGTAGCCGCTTCGGCAATACGCGCCAGCTCTTTAGACCGGGTCGCTTCGTCTTTCGCATCGGCATAGCAGCCGGTGTGAATTTCGATATACGGCGCGCCAACCGCAACGGCAGCATCGATTTGCGCATGGTCAGCGTCAATAAACAGCGAAACCAGAATACCCGCGTCGGCCAGGCGTTTACAGGCATCGCGCATTTTGTCCAGTTGGCCAGCCACGTCAAGCCCGCCTTCGGTAGTCACTTCCTGACGCTTTTCAGGCACCAGGCAGCAAAAATGAGGTTTCGTCTCGCAGGCGATAGCAAGCATCTCTTCGGTGACGGCCATTTCGAGGTTCATGCGGGTGTCGAGGGTTTCGCGCAGCACGCGGACGTCTCTGTCGGTGATATGGCGGCGATCTTCACGCAAATGTACCGTGATGCCGTCCGCTCCGGCCTGTTCTGCGATAAACGCAGCCTGGACCGGGTCCGGGTATGCCGTGCCGCGTGCGTTACGCAGGGTAGCGATATGATCGATGTTGACGCCTAACAGTAATTCAGCCATGACAATCCTCAGAGTTCGCAGACAGATGCCGGGCAGTTTACACCTGCCGGGGAAAGCGTGGCTACAGGCGGTGATTACTGTGAGCTATCCGGGGATTCAGGTGGCGATTTTTTCGGCACAAACTGGCGGAACAGTTCGCGGCTTTTAAGCGGTTTACCTTGCAAATAAGGTTTGAGCGCCATACGGGTGAAGCGTTTTGCGGCACGGAGCGTATCACCGTCCGGAAATTCACGCTCGGCCAGCGCCCTCAGATGGCGGCCGGTAAAACTGTTATGGCCAATGACCACGCTGGCGATAAAGCCTTTTTCTTCCCGATAAGTGTAGGTCATGGTGTCGCTGACCTCTTCCCCGCTACCGGCGCAGTGGAGAAAGTCCACGCCGTAGCCAAGATGCCCCAGCAAAGCCAGTTCAAAACGACGCAGCGCAGGCTCCGGCGTGCCTATGGTGCCAGCCAGCGCCTGAATACAGTAAAGGTAGTCGAAGAAGAGTTCAGAGAAACGGGTCTCCTGCTCCAGCACGCGAGCCACCAGCTCATTAACGTACAGGCCGCTATAGAGAGAAATACCGCTTAGGGGAAGTGCCAGCGAGACAGCTTCGGCGCTGCGCAGCGTTTTGACTTCGCCGCGCCCGCCCCAGCGAACCAGCAGAGGGGTAAAAGGCTGTAACGCCCCTTTGAGGTTAGAGCGTTTCGAACGCGCGCCTTTAGCAATCAGACGGACGCGCCCGGACTCTTCGGAAAACAGGTCGAGCAGAAGGCTGGTTTCGCTCCAGGGGCGACTATGCAGGACAAAAGCCCGTTGCCAGCCTTCCATGTGATTAACTCAGGTCGTCGGTATAACCGAGGCTACGCAGCGCGCGCTCGTCATCGGCCCAGCCTGATTTCACTTTAACCCACAGCTCAAGGTGAACTTTGGCTTCGAACATCTCTTCCATATCTTTACGGGCTTCAATGCCGATGGTTTTGATTTTGGCACCTTTGTTGCCAATGACCATCTTCTTCTGCCCTTCACGCTCAACGAGGATCAGCCCGTTGATGTCGTATCCGCCGCGTTCGTTGGTAACAAACTGTTCAATTTCAACGGTGACGGAGTAAGGCAGTTCGGCCCCCAGGAAACGCATCAGTTTTTCACGGATGATTTCTGACGCCATAAAGCGCTGGGAACGGTCGGTAATGTACTCTTCCGGGAAGTGATGGATTGCTTCCGGCAGGTGCTTACGAACGATTCCGGCGATGGTGTCAACGTTCATTCCGGTTTCAGCAGAAATCGGCACGATGTCGAGGAAGTTCATCTGGCTACCGAGGAACTGCAGGTGCGGCAGCAGAATGCTCTTGTCCTGAACGTTATCAACCTTGTTTACCGCCAGAATAACCGGCGCACGGCTATCACGCAGCTTGTTAAGCACCATCTCGTCGTCCGGCGTCCAGCGGGTGCCTTCAACCACGAAAATAACCAGCTCAACGTCGCCGATAGAGCTGCTGGCCGCGCGGTTCATCAAGCGGTTGATGGCGCGCTTTTCTTCCATGTGCAGCCCCGGGGTATCGACATAAATAGCCTGATAAGCCCCTTCGGTATGGATACCCATAATGCGGTGACGCGTGGTCTGCGCCTTACGCGAGGTAATGGAAACTTTCTGCCCAAGCAGCTGGTTCAGCAGCGTGGATTTGCCGACGTTCGGACGGCCAACGATGGCCGCGAAGCCGCAATATGTTTTTTCTTCGCTCATTCCAGCTCCAGCTTTTTAAGCGCCTGCTCAGCTGCAGCCTGTTCCGCTTTACGGCGGCTCGAACCAGTCCCAACGACCGGCTCAGGCAGGCCACTCACCTGACAGTGAATGGTAAATTCCTGATCGTGCGCTTCACCACGAACCTGCACCACCAGATAAGACGGCAGCGGCAAATGGCGACCCTGCAGATACTCCTGCAGACGCGTTTTAGGGTCTTTTTGCTTGTCGCCCGGACTGATTTCGTCGAGACGGGTCTGATACCAGGAGAGGATCAGACGCTCAATGTTCTGGATATCGCTGTCGAGGAAAATGCCGCCGATTAATGCTTCAACGGTATCGGCAAGAATCGACTCACGGCGGAAGCCGCCACTTTTCAGCTCACCCGGCCCAAGACGCAGACACTCACCCAGCTCGAATTCACGAGCGATTTCAGCCAGCGTATTACCGCGAACCAGCGTCGCACGCATACGGCTCATATCGCCCTCGTCTACACGAGGAAAGCGATGATACAGCGCGTTAGCGATAACATAACTGAGAATGGAGTCACCCAAAAACTCAAGACGCTCGTTGTGTTTGCTGCTGGCACTACGGTGGGTTAATGCCTGTTGCAACAGATCCTGATGTTGAAAAGTGTAGCCCAGCTTACGCTGCAGCCTATTTATTACGATGGGATTCATGCGATACCAAAATTAATGAATGCGTCAACTATTCAGCACACGGAACAGACCTGAGAAACAAACCAACGCTGTTTCGTGTGCCGTGGCTCCCTTTCGGGAGCCAACCTTTAAAAGCGGGATTATTCTATACACAACGACAGGGGATGTCGTTAGTTTGTGGGATTTAATTGCTTAATGAATGCCGCCAATCCGATTCAAACGAACACCCGTTGGCCATTCGCCTTCCTGTTTCTCGAAACTCATCCAGATAGCTGTCGCTTTACCGACCAGATTTTGCTCCGGAACGAATCCCCAGTAACGGCTATCGGCGCTGTTATCGCGGTTGTCACCCATCATGAAATAATGACCCGGTGGCACAATCCACGTTGCCAGCGGCAGGCCGGACTGCTGGTAATACATTCCCACCTGATCCTGAGCAATCGGCACGGTCAGAATGTTGTGAGTGACGTCGCCCAGCGTCTCTTTACGCTCGCTCAGGCGCACGCCGTCATCACGGGTCTGGTCTTTGGGCATCTGGAAGAAACCGGAGGTCGCTTCGCTGCCGTTACGGCGGGCAAAGGTCTGCACAAAATCACTGGCTTCCACATTGGAATAAGTGATTGGCAGCGCATTGTCACAGGCCTGACCGGAACTGCAGTTCGGCTGAACGGTCACTTCCTTAGACTGCGGATCGTAGCTTACGCGGTCACCCGGCAACCCCACCACGCGCTTGATGTAATCCAGACGCGGATCTTCAGGATATTTAAATACCGCGATGTCACCGCGTTTAGGGTGCCCGGTTTCAATCAAGGTTTTCTGGTAAATCGGATCTTTAATTCCGTAGGCAAATTTCTCTACCAGAATAAAATCACCGATTAACAGCGTTGGCATCATCGAACCTGATGGGATCTGGAACGGCTCGTAAATAAATGAGCGCACCACCAGAACAATAGCCAGCACCGGGAATACCGAAGCGCCGGTTTCCAGCCAGCCCGGTTTAGGGCCGACCTTTTTCAGCGTCTTTTTGTCCAGCGCGTCACCGGTGGCAGCCTGAGCTGCCGCCTGTTTTTCACGACGTTTTGGCGCAAAGATAAATTTATCCAGACACCATAAAATGCCCGTCACCAGCGTGGCTACCACGAGGATCAAAGCAAACATATTCGCCATGCCAACTCCTTAGATTATTTGCCGTCTTTGCCGACATGCAGGATGGCGAGGAACGCTTCCTGAGGCAGTTCGACGTTACCGACCTGCTTCATACGCTTCTTACCGTCTTTCTGTTTCTGCAACAGCTTTTTCTTACGGCTTACGTCACCGCCGTAGCATTTTGCCAGTACGTTTTTACGCAGCTGTTTCACCGTCGAACGCGCGATGATGTGGTTGCCGATGGCAGCCTGAATCGCGATATCGAACTGCTGGCGAGGGATCAGATCTTTCATCTTCTCCACCAGCTCGCGGCCGCGATACGGGGCGTTATCGTTGTGCGTAATCAGCGCCAGGGCATCCACGCGGTCGCCGTTTATCAGTACATCAACGCGCACCATGTTGGAAGCCTGGAAACGTTTGAAATTGTAATCCAGCGACGCATAGCCACGAGAAGTCGACTTGAGGCGGTCGAAGAAGTCGAGCACCACTTCCGCCATCGGGATTTCGTAGGTCAGGGCAACCTGGTTCCCGTGGTAAACCATGTTGGTCTGCACGCCACGTTTTTCGATGCACAGCGTGATCACGTTGCCGAGGAATTCCTGCGGCAGCAGCATGTGACATTCGGCGATAGGTTCACGCAGCTCTTCGATGTTGTTCAGCGCAGGCAGCTTGGACGGGCTATCAACGTAGATAATCTCTTTGTTGGTCGTCTGCACTTCGTAAACTACCGTTGGTGCGGTGGTTATCAGGTCGAGGTCATACTCACGCTCCAGACGTTCCTGGATAATTTCCATGTGCAACAGGCCGAGGAAGCCGCAGCGGAAGCCGAAGCCCAGCGCAGTGGAGCTTTCTGGCTCGTAGAACAGGGAGGCGTCGTTCAGGCTGAGTTTGCCCAGCGCATCACGGAAGTTTTCGTAATCGTCAGAGCTGACCGGGAACAGACCGGCATAAACCTGAGGCTTAACTTTCTTAAAGCCGGGCAGCGCTTTGTCCGCCGGGTTGCGGGACAGCGTCAGGGTATCGCCTACCGGCGCGCCCAGGATGTCTTTAATCGCACAAACCAGCCAGCCAACTTCCCCGCACTTCAGTTCGGTACGGTCAATTTGCTTCGGTGTGAAGATGCCCAGACGGTCTGCGTTATAGACCTGGCCGGTGCTCATTACTTTTACTTTATCGCCCTTACGCAGGGTGCCGTTTTTCACACGGATCAGGGAGACAACGCCGAGGTAGTTATCGAACCAGGAGTCGATGATCAGCGCCTGCAGCGGCGCGTCCGGGTCGCCCTCAGGTGCCGGTATGTCGCGTACCAGGCGCTCTAAAACGTCAGGCACGCCCACGCCGGTTTTCGCGGAGCAGCGCACCGCGTCGGCCGCGTCGATACCAACAATATCCTCAATCTCTTCAGCCACGCGCTCAGGGTCAGCGGCAGGCAGGTCAATCTTGTTGAGAACCGGAACTACTTCCAGGTCCATTTCCATGGCCGTGTAGCAGTTTGCCAGGGTCTGAGCTTCAACGCCCTGCCCGGCATCCACCACCAGCAGAGCGCCTTCACAGGCCGCCAGCGAGCGGGAAACTTCATAGGAGAAGTCAACGTGCCCAGGGGTGTCGATGAAGTTCAGCTGATAGGTCTCACCGTCTTTGGCTTTGTAGTCGAGCGTGACGCTCTGCGCTTTGATGGTGATACCACGTTCACGTTCCAGATCCATGGAGTCCAGAACCTGAGCCGCCATTTCGCGGTCGGACAGGCCGCCGCAAATCTGGATGATACGGTCAGACAGCGTCGATTTACCGTGGTCGATGTGGGCAATAATAGAAAAGTTGCGTATGTTCTTCATAGTTAGAGGTTTTTATGCCTTACAAATGGCCTGTGAGCTCGGCGCTTCGCGCAGTACGGAGCAGGATGTCAGTGACTGTCTTCTGCCTGAAACGCCGCATTCTACACTACAACCAGAAAGCGAGGAAACTGCTCATCCTGCAAGCTTAGTTAAGCCGTAGGCAGGATGTGCAAAGATATGTCAACCAGAGGGAAATTACGGGTTTTCAGCCGGGGGAGTTGAGGTGTCGACGCGTAATGCATCCGGGCCAAGCGCAACGCTCAGGATAACCGGCTGCCAGCTTTCACGGCTGCTGAAGCGCTGTGAAACGCCTCGCGCAATCAGGAAGCCGCCCACGCCGCCCAGCAGCGCCCCGGCCATAGCAGCGAGGTTGGTGCTAAACAGCGTCTGGAACAACGCGGAACAGAGGAACAACCCGACCAGAGGCGACATATAAACCAGCAGAGCGGAACCCAGCAGGCTGCCTTCGGCAATGCCCAGTTCAACTTTCTGCCCCGCCACCAGCGGCTGCTCGCTTGGCACCGACAGCAAATGACTGGTTTGCGGCCCGAGCTTATTCAGTACCCGGGTGCCGCAGCCCGAACGCGAAGCGCAACTGCTGCAAGAAGCCTTGACGTCGCAGTGCAATAAAGCCTCGCCGTTTTCCCAGGAGACAACGGTCGCCCACTCTTTAATCATGGCGTCGCCCCGTTGAATTTAATGCTGTCGGTAATACGTTTGGCCGTTTGCGGAGGTAACTCACCCACAACGGTAATTTCCGTTTTATCCCGAATTTCAGTATTCACGGTGCGGCGGCCGGTGCGTACCATCTGATCGCCATTGGTGCTGGCAGCCGGCGCCTGGCTGACGTTCACCGAGAAGCTGAACAAACCGTCAGAATAGAGGCGAGACTCAATCGGAACGCCAACGGTCGGCAGCGGCCTGCGGCTGCTGGAAACTTCACTGAACCCCTGCGGCAGCCAGGACGGCGCCCATGAGAAGTTAGCTTTCTCCGCGCCCGGCACAGACAGCAGCGGCGGCAGAGTAGCCTTCGCAAGGTTCTGCATCAGGCTGCTGGCCTGGTTCTCTACGGAGAACGAAACCACCCGGAATTGTTCCAGCGTTTCGCCATCGCGATCCAACAGATCGACGCGCAGCGGCAGCTTGGTTTCAGTATCGATCCAGACAATATAGTTATAACGCGTTCCGTCTCGCGCAACGACGCGAATTACCTCGCACAGGCGATCGGCAATACGCGTGCGCCCGACGGAGATAAAGTCGTAATACGGCGTTAAGCGCTTGAAGTCGGTATAGACGATGGACGGAAGGGAGTCGACGATGTAGTCCCCGGTGAGCGTGAACGGCTCAAGCCCGGGTTCAAAATAGCTTATCTCGTTGCCGCGCTGAACCACTTCCCTGCGCGGGCCATCCATTTGCAGGAACTGGGCAAGCGGGCGGTTATCAAGACGCGCGTGGCGGTAACTAAGAGACTCAATCCCTTGTTTACTGATATTGATAAACGCCAGCTCATAGTTGAGTGACTGACTTGCCTGGTTCATCTGCTGCAACAACGCCCCGGACGAAACAGTGTCCGCCGAGGCGCTGGAGGTGAACAACAGGCTGCCTGCCACTAAAGACAGGGCACACCAAAGTTGCTTCATTACTGCGATTGCGTTCCTAAAGTTTGGTTTCCTGGCACTTGCACAGCGGCCTGCTGGGTTTGCGCCTGTTCAAACTGGAGCTGCTCGGAGTGTAAACGACGCTGCAATTCATAATCCTGCAGCATAGCGTTAATACGACGACGCTGTTCCTGTACCTGCTGACTGCTGCTGCCGTTGCTGGCAGTTGCATCAGACGGTACGCCCAGGCTTACCGGGCTGGCTTTGCCCATCATCGGCAGCGTGTTAAATACCGGAGTTTCCGGCTGAGCAGCACCATCAGACTGGCCGTTATAGTGCTGTACGCCGACGATAACCGCAAGCGATACGCATGCAGCAACGCCCATCTGGGTTAGCTGGCTCGCCCACGGACGCACCTTGTGCCAGAACGGCATTTTCTGCCATTGCTGAGGCTGCGGCTGTGATTCGGCAATCAGCGGCGCGACTTTGCGCACTGGTTCATCAGCGATAGCCGCCATCACTTTGGCAGAAATATCGAAATGAAGAATGTCACTGGTATCTCCGCGCATCGTGTCGCGGATGAGATGGTAGCTCTCCCAGCTCTGCTGTAGCGTCTGGTCTTGCGACAAACGGTTAAGCAGCTCGCTATCGAGAGATTCGCCATCCATTAAAGCGGAAAGTTGTTCTTTCTGCATGCCTAAATACCCTTCCAGTAATCCGCTATCGTCAACGCCTGATAAGCGGTTGAACTTTATTATCGATAGCTTCCCGAGCACGGAAGATACGAGAACGCACTGTACCTACCGGGCAGTCCATAATGGCGGCTATCTCTTCATAGCTCAAACCATCCAGCTCCCGCAACGTAATTGCCATGCGTAAATCTTCCGGGAGCGACTCAATAGTACGGAAAACTATCTGTCTCAGCTCTTCAGACAACATTAAGTTCTCAGGGTTCGAAATTTCTTTCAGCGCGCTGCCACTTTCGTAGTTTTCCGCATCAATTGCGTCTACATCGCTGGAAGGTGGACGGCGCCCCTGAGCAACCAGATAATTTTTTGCCGTGTTGACCGCGATGCGGTACAGCCACGTATAAAACGCGCTATCGCCGCGGAATGAGTCCAGCGCGCGATAAGCCTTAATGAATGATTCCTGTACCACGTCCGGGACATCCCCTGACGGTACATATCGGGAAACCAGGCTCGCAACTTTATGCTGGTAGCGAACCACCAGTAGGTTGAAAGATTTCTGATCTCCCTTCTGGACCCGTTCGACGAGGACCTGATCCGTTAACTGCTCGCTCATCCGAGGTAATGTCTCCCCAAACCTAATATCCACGCGTAATCGAAATGCCACTCGAACCCTGCATTTTTGAGCAAGCTTAGAGTTGGAGCGCCCGAGGTGAGCAAAGTTCCGTTACGCCTTTGTTTTTCTGTCATGTTTCGCGGATTGAATCTTTTCATTATAAGTTCCGCTACGCAAAACGGTAACGCCGATTCTTCCGAATCACCGCTTAAAAAGTTAGCGAGCAGAGTATCGCATGAATCGAGGCTTTTCATCATTTAATCTGCTGTTTATCCCCTGTAAACGGGATTTTTTTACATATTTTGACCGACTTCTCCCCGCAAGATCTCCGGGTGCCACTGTTTAGTGCGCCCAACAATTTCATAAAAAAGAGTGTCCTGACGCGCACCTGGTGCTATTGTCGGCCTACCACTGTTTAGTAAATTAAACATCATGAATATAAATAGCGATCTGGTCTGTGATGTTCTTATCGTCGGTAGCGGCGCTGCCGGCCTCTCTCTGGCCCTCAGGCTTGCCCACAACAGCAAGGTCATTGTGCTGAGTAAGGGGCCGATTAATGAAGGGTCAACCTTTTATGCCCAGGGCGGCATTGCGGCGGTGTTCGACGAAACCGACAGCATTGGCTCCCATATCGACGACACGCTTATTGCCGGAGCAGGGATCTGTGACCGCGATGCGGTAGAGTTCGTCGCCAGCAACGCCAAACACTGCGTACAGTGGCTGATAGACCAGGGCGTGATGTTCGACACACAGACGCTTGCCAACGGCGAGGAAAGCTACCATTTAACCCGTGAAGGCGGCCATAGCCACCGCCGCATCCTTCACGCGGCCGACGCCACCGGCAAAGAAGTCGAAACCACATTAGTTGGCAAAGCGCTCAGCCATCCGAATATTCAGGTTATTGAACGCAGTAATGCCGTGGATTTAATCATCTCCGATAAAATCGGGCTGCCGGGAACCCGTCGCGTGGTGGGAGCCTGGGTCTGGAACCGCAATCGCGAAAAAGTTGAAACCTGCCGGGCTAAAGCCGTGGTATTGGCAACGGGTGGTGCTTCGAAGGTTTACCAATATACGACCAACCCGGACATTTCATCCGGCGATGGAATTGCAATGGCCTGGCGCGCAGGCTGCCGGGTAGCAAACCTTGAATTCAACCAATTCCACCCGACGGCGTTGTATCACCCGCAGGCGCGAAACTTCCTGCTTACCGAGGCGCTGCGCGGCGAAGGCGCTTACCTGAAGCGCCCGGATGGCTCCCGCTTTATGCCGGACTTTGATGAACGGGCAGAGCTTGCGCCGCGGGATATTGTCGCCCGCGCAATCGATCATGAAATGAAGCGTCTAGGCGCAGACTGCATGTATCTTGATATCAGCCATAAGCCGGACACTTTTGTGCGCCAGCACTTCCCGACTATTTATGAAAAACTGCTCGGGTTGGGCATTGATTTGACTAAAGAAGCCGTTCCCATCGTACCGGCCGCGCATTACACCTGCGGCGGCGTAATGGTTGATGAGCACGGGCGAACTGACGTTGACGGGCTTTATGCGATAGGAGAAGTGACTTATACCGGCCTGCATGGCGCAAACCGTATGGCTTCTAACTCTCTGCTTGAATGCCTGGTTTACGGCTGGTCTGCCGCAGAGGATATTCTTAAACGCCTGCCCTACGCACGCGAGAGCAAAAATCTGCCGGACTGGGATGACAGCCGCGTCGACAATCCCGACGAGCAGGTCGTTATCCAGCATAACTGGCACGAGCTGCGGCTTTTTATGTGGGACTACGTGGGGATTGTTCGCACAACCCGGAGGCTGGAACGTGCGCTGCGCCGCATTACCATGCTTCAGCAGGAAATTGACGAGTATTACGCCAACTTCCGCGTTTCCAACAATCTGCTTGAGCTGAGGAACCTGGTGCAGGTGGCCGAGCTTATTGTGCGCTGTGCGATGCAGCGCAAAGAGAGCCGCGGCCTGCATTACACGCTCGACTACCCGGAGCAGCTAAGCGATTCAGGCCCAAGCGTACTGTCGCCGCTCTACATAAACAGGTAGAAATCCTGGGTCAGGCCGCAATAGCCTTCGGAATAGGTTTGGTCTGGCCCACGAATCACCAGGCGTTCGCTAAAGTATTCCCCACCAGTTGGAGAGAGCGCCAGCATCACGCGATGCGGCAAGCGGGTTTCGTTATCCGCAACATCCGTGCGATAGCGAACGTGCCAGCCCTCGGATTTAGCCAGTTCGCTGAAAGCCGTACCGGCCGCTTCCGGCATAATCACGCAGAAAAAACCGTCTTCGGTTATAAGCTGCTCCGCGCTGCTCAACAACGCACGGTGATCCAGCGTAGTGGTGTAGCGTGCCTGAGCACGTTCCGGCGAAGCACAGTTGCTTCCCTGCTCAAAGAACGGCGGGTTGCTGACAATCAGGGAGTAACGCTGAGTTGCCTGCTGCGCCCAGTCGCGAATATCCGCACAGTGGACCTTAATACGCGAAGCCCAACGGCAGGCAGCCGCATTTTCCGCAGCCTGTTCTGCGGCAATCGGATCAAGCTCTACGGCTTCAATAGTGACGTCTTCCGGCGTACGCTGAGCCAACATCAGCGCCAACAGGCCGCTGCCGGTGCCGATATCCAGCACGCTTTTTACCCTGGCAACCGGCACCCATGCGCCGAGTAGCGTTCCATCCGTTCCCACCTTCATGGCACAGCGATCGTGCGCGACAAAAAACTGTTTGAAAGTGAATCCGTCCCGACGTAATACCGCTTTTTGATCCGACATCTTATCTACCTTGCAAAGAAACCGCCGTAGCATAAGTGAAACGAGCAACGACGGAAAGACACAAACAGATGAAGATCGCGGTCATAACGTCTATAATCGGCGTCCCAAATAGAGGTAGACCATGACTGTAAGCACTTTTTCCGAACTCGAACTTGATGAAAGCCTTTTGGACGCGCTCCAGGAGAAGGGCTTTACTCGCCCGACAGCAATCCAGGCTGCGGCCATTCCTCCTGCACTTGAAGGGCGCGATGTGCTGGGTTCAGCACCAACGGGTACCGGTAAAACCGCAGCTTACCTGCTGCCTGCTTTACAGCATCTGGTCGACTTCCCGCGTAAGAAATCTGGCCCGCCGCGCATCCTGATAGTGACGCCGACCCGCGAACTGGCTATGCAGGTAGCGGATCACGCCCGCGAGCTGGCAAAACATACCCATCTGGATATCGCGACCATTACCGGCGGCGTGGCTTATATGAACCATGCAGAGGTTTTCAGCGAGAACCAGGATATCGTGGTTGCGACAACCGGTCGCCTGCTGCAATACATTAAGGAAGAAAACTTCGACTGCCGTGCGGTTGAAACGCTGATCCTTGATGAAGCAGACCGCATGCTGGACATGGGCTTCGCGCAGGATATTGAAACCATTGCCGCTGAAACCCGCTGGCGTAAGCAGACGATGCTGTTCTCCGCAACGCTTGAAGGCGATGCTATCAAGAACTTCGCTGAGCGCCTGCTGGAAGATCCGGTTGAAGTTTCGGCTATCCCGTCCACGCGTGAGCGCAAAAAAATTCATCAGTGGTATTATCGCGCTGATGATATCGAGCATAAAACCAAATTGCTGGTTAACCTGCTGAACCAGCCGGACACCACCCGCTCTATCGTCTTCGTGCGTAAACGTGAGCGTGTGCATGAGCTGGTTGCGTGGCTGCGCGAAGCAGGTATCAATACCTGCTATCTGGAAGGCGAGATGGTGCAGGCTAAGCGTAACGAAGCTATCAAGCGTTTAACCGATGGCCGCGTTAACGTGCTGGTTGCTACCGATATAGCTGCCCGAGGGATTGATATTCCTGATGTCAGCCATGTGTTCAACTTTGACCTGCCGCGCACCGCTGATATCTACCTGCACCGCATCGGTCGTACCGGGCGTGCGGGTATGAAAGGCACCGCAATTTCTCTGGTTGAGGCTCACGATCATCTGCTGCTGGGTAAAATTACCCGCTACATGAAAGAGCCGATGAAGTCTCGCGTGATTGATGAACTTCGCCCAACGACTCGCGCACCTAGCGAGAAGCTTACCGGCAAGCCTTCCAAGAAAGTGCTGGCCAAGCGCGAAGAGAAGAAAAAAGAGAAAGACAAAGAGAAGCCGCGTGTGAAAGTTCGTCACCGCGATCAGAAAAACATCGGTAAACGCCGCAAGCCAAGCGCGACGAAAGATGATACTGCTGAATAATCACTCTGCATAACAAAAAAGCCGCCCTTTTGAGGCGGCTTTTTTGTGGCAATTCATCTGATTATGGGTGCTTTGAAGCACTTCTTTGCTGAAAGCGTAAAAAAGCCGGCTCGCAGGCCGGCTTTTTATCACATAACAGAAATTACAGGCTTTCGGTGAAAGTACGGGTAATAACGTCGCGCTGCTGCTCCGGAGTCAGGGAGTTAAAGCGAACCGCATAACCTGAAACGCGGATGGTCAGCTGCGGATATTTTTCCGGATGCTTAACGGCATCTTCCAGCGTTTCGCGGCGCAAAACGTTAACGTTCAGGTGCTGACCGCCTTCCACGCGAACTTCCGGTTTTACTTCCATTGGAATTTCACGGTATTCGAACTGACCCAGTTTGCTCACCGCAACTACTTCATCTTCAGCAAAACCGGCTTTTGCACAGACGCAGCGCGCCTCGCCTTTTTCGTTGTCGAGCAGCCAGAAAGAGTTCAGAAGTTCATCATTTGCCGCTTTTGTAATCTGGATACCAGTAATCATTTTATTTCTCCCTCAGGGTAATGTGCTGATTCTTTGGGCCAGCAATCTGGCTCATTGGTAAAACCTTTGTTGCTTTGTTGTTCTTATATCAGTCTGCCTGGCTCGATTCTTTGACTTAAATCAATTAAATCCACACACTAAAAATGGCTATAAGAGGATTTATTTGTTTTACATCAACTTAGCGACATGCGGTAATATTAAAAAGTTTGTAAATTTTCAACTTTATTTTGCATCGTAGCCCATTGATGCCACGCAATATTTTGCTCATGAAGCAGAAGCAGTTAAGCTATCGGACAAACACATTCGCGGGAGAGCGAGATGACAACCCAACTCACCTGGCACGACGTGCTGGCTGAAGAGAAGCAGCAGCCCTACTTTATCAATACGCTTAATGCTGTTGCGGCAGAGCGGGCGGCGGGCGTAACTGTTTATCCTGTGCAGAAAGACGTATTTAACGCTTTTCGTTTTACCGAGCTGGGTGACGTTAAAGTGGTGATTTTGGGTCAGGATCCTTATCACGGCCCGGGGCAGGCACACGGGCTTTCTTTCTCGGTGCTCCCGAGTATTACGCCGCCACCCTCGCTGGTCAATATGTATAAGGAGCTCGCCGCTTCCGTTCCTGGCTTTACTCGCCCGACGCACGGTTACCTGGAAAGCTGGGCGCGCCAGGGCGTGCTGCTGCTCAACACGGTGCTGACCGTAGAGGCCGGAAAGGCGCATTCCCACGCTAACTTCGGCTGGGAAACCTTTACCGATAAGGTGATTGCATTAATTAATCAGCACCGTGAAGGCGTGGTATTCCTGCTGTGGGGCGCACATGCCCAGCGTAAAGGCAGTATTATCGATCGCCAGCGGCATCATGTTTTAACAGCGCCTCACCCGTCACCGCTTTCGGCACATCGCGGTTTCTTCGGCTGCGGGCATTTTGTGAAGGCCAACGAGTATCTGGCCGGGCGCGGAGAGCAAGCAATAGACTGGATGCCACAGCTGCCGGCTGAAAACAGCTGAATTCAAAGCAAAAAAAAGCCAGCTATTACGCTGGCTTTTTTATCACAGGGAAAGTGGTTACGCCTTGTTCTGACGCCACCATTCACCCAGCAATACGCCGGTTGCTACCGAAACGTTGAGGCTTTCAACATTCCCCGTACCTTCAATTGCCACGCTCATATCCGCGTTTTCAAAAGTGGTATCGGAAACGCCGTCGCGCTCCTGACCAAGCACCAGCACCATTTTCTTAGGCAACTCGGCTTTGTACAGCGGAGTTCCCTGGTGGCTGGAGGTGGTTACGATGGTATAGCCCGCTTTACGGAAGGCTTCCAGACCGTCACCAAACGTTTCGCCACTAATGGCAACTACGTGCTCAGCGCCGCCTTCTGCGGTACGAACCGCCGCGCCAGACTCCAGTAAAGAAGCATCCTGAATCAGCAGCCCCTTCACGCCGAAGTGCGCACAGCTACGCATGATGCCGCCGAGATTATGCGGGTTACCCACATCTTCCAGCGCCAGCACACAATCGTCTTCACCGGCTTTATTCAGCCAGCTCTGAACGCTGATGCCGCTGCGTTTTTTAATAATGAAGCAAACGCCGCCGTGATGTTCTGTTCCGGAAGCTTTTGCAAGTTCCGCATCATCCACTACGTGGTAGGCCTTGCGGTTCGCAGCCATCCAGCGCAGCGCCTCTTTGAAGCGCGGCGTTACGCTCTGGATAAACCAGGCGCGCACGATGCACTCAGGGCGACTCTGGAACAGAGCCTTACACGCATTTTCACCATAGACGCGGGTTTCTTCGGCGCGCTGGCGACGAATCACTTCCGGATCGATGACATTTTTAGTGCCGGTACCGTCATTGTCGAACGTTGACGGAGCTTCTTCTCTTGGCGGACGGGAAACCGTACGCCACGGGGAAGACGCTTCACCGCGATCGCCTCTGTCGTTACGTTCATTACGATCGCGCCCGCCGCGAGGTTTATCATCGTGACGAGCCGGACGGCGACCGCCGCCTTCACCACGCGACGCACCAGCAGGACGCCCACCACCTTTCCCGGTACGCGGGTTTTGGGTGCGTTTTTCGCTTTCGTCGTCACCGCGGACATACATCACTTTGACCTTGCCGCTTTTACCTTTAAATTCGTCGTTCATTGTTCCTCCACCTGGCTGAGCGCGAAGCGCGCAGATTACCTGATGTGGCATGGGTTAGCCATTAACTTTGCTTAAAAGCTAATAACTATTGTACTCATTGAATAAATCGCTTTGTTGAGCCACACATCTTCACCGATAATATGTAACATACTTGAAACATCCTCGGCGCCTGACGCCGATTTTCGACAACCCATTCTCTCTGAGGTGAGTTATGAATACCGTTTGTGCCGACTGCCAGGCCATCAACCGCATTCCTGACGACCGTATTGATGACGGCGCAAAATGCGGCCGCTGCGGTCACGAACTGTTTGATGGCGAAGTGATTAACGCCACCAGCGCCACGCTGGATAAACTGCTGAAAGACGACTTGCCGGTAGTTATCGATTTCTGGGCGCCATGGTGCGGCCCGTGCGTTAACTTTGCCCCGATTTTTGAAGATGTCGCCGAAGAACGCAGCGGCAAAGTTCGCTTTGTTAAGGTGAACACCGAAGCTGAACAAGAGCTTAGCGCACGCTTCCGCATTCGAAGCATTCCAACCATTATGATTTTCAAGAAGGGCCAGGTTGTCGATATGCTGAATGGCGCAATGCCAAAAGCACCGTTTGATAGCTGGCTGGACGAAAATCTCTAAAGCTGAGGGGCATCTTCTTTGTGCCCCTTGACGCTATCTACGTTAGAATGGCGTTTTTAACCAAGTCTGCTTAATGATCGAAAACGCCGTTCTTCGCCTCCGTGCCGCTCGTCTCGCCCGCGCTACCCGCCCTTTTCTCGCTCGCGGGAACCGTATTCGCCGCTGCCAGCGCTGCCTTTTGCCGCTAAAACAGTGCCTGTGTGAAACACTTCAGGCGCAAAGCGCACGCAGCCGTTTTTGTCTGGTGATGTTCGACACCGAACCGATGAAACCCAGCAATACAGGGCGTTTAATTGCCGATATCTTACCGGATACCGAGGCTTTCCAGTGGTCGCGTACCGAGCCACCTCAGGCGCTTTTGGATCTGGTTGCCAACCCAGACTACCAGCCAATGGTGGTTTTCCCGGCCTCTTACGCAGATCCCGGGAGAGAAGTGCTCTCGGTTCCCCCTATGCACGGTAAACCGCTGCTGTTTATTATGCTGGACGGCACCTGGACCGAAGCGCGAAAAATGTTTCGCAAAAGCCCGTATCTCGACTCGCTGCCGGTCATCTCCGTGGATTTAAGTATTACCTCTGCCTACCGATTGCGTGAAGCGCATGCCGACGGCCAGTATTGCACCGCCGAAGTTGCGGCCGCCTTGCTGGAACTGGCCGGAGATAGCCTGGCCTCTAAAGGGTTAACGGACCATTTCACGCTGTTCCGCGAACGCTATCTGGCGGGGAAACCTCATCATCAATCCAGCATCACAGCAGAAATCACGGAAAACGTTTAGACTCTCCTCAACATCACTCAGGGGAGAGAGTCGTGAGCCAACGAGGACTGGAAGCGCTGCTGCGTCCGAAATCCATTGCCGTTATCGGCGCATCGGCAAAAACCGATCGCGCCGGCTATTTAATGATGCGCAACCTGCTTGCCGGAGGCTTCAATGGCCCGGTTATGCCGGTCACTCCGACTCATAAAGCCGTGTGCGGCGTGCTGGCCTGGCCAGATATCGCAAGCCTGCCGTTTGCCCCGGATCTCGCGGTTATCTGTACCCACTCCCGTCGTAATCCGGAACTGCTTGAAGCCCTGGGTAATAAAGGCTGCAAAGCCTGCATTATTCTTTCGGCTCCTCCTGAGCAGTTGTCCGATCTGTTAGCCTGCGCAGCTCGCTTTCAAATACGACTGCTTGGCCCAAATAGCCTCGGGCTGCTTGCTCCGTGGCAGGGGCTAAATGCCAGCTTCTCTCCGGTCCCTATTCAGAAAGGCAAACTGGCTTTTATCTCTCAGTCAGCCGCCGTTTCAAATACCATCCTTGACTGGGCGCAGCAGCGCGAGATGGGCTTCTCCTGGTTTATCGCCCTCGGCGACAGCCTCGATATTGACGTAGATGAGTTGCTCGATTACCTGGCGCGGGATAATAAAACCAGCGCCATCCTGCTATACCTTGAACACCTCAGCGATGCTCGCCGTTTCGTCTCCGCCGCGCGAAGCGCTTCGCGTAATAAGCCCATTCTGGTGATTAAAAGCGGGCGTAGCGCTAAAGCCCAGACGCTGTTAAAGACTCATCCCGGACTCGACGCTGCCTGGGACGCGGCCATTCAACGAGCTGGCCTGCTGCGGGTTCAGGATACTCACGAACTGTTCTCCGCCGTTGAAACGTTGAGCCACATGCGCCCGCTGCGCGGAGAACGTTTAATGATAGTCAGCAACGGCGCGGCTCCGGCAGCGCTCGCGCTGGACGAGTTATGGCTGCGTAATGGCAAGCTCGCCGTTTTAAGCGAGGAAACCACACAATCGCTGGCGGCGGCTTTACCTCCCGGAGTAGAGCCGGGTAACCCCATTGACTTGCGCGATGATGCCACGCCAGGCCGCTATTTATTGGCGGTAGAGAAACTGCTGGATAGCCATGATTTGGATGCGCTAATGGTGATTCATTCTCCCAGCGCTGCCGCTCCGGGCACGGCCAGCGCTCTGGCCTTAATAGATTTATTACAACGCCATCCGCGCGGTAAATACCTGACGATTATCACCAACTGGTGCGGCGAATTTTCCTCCCAGGAAGCAAGGCGTTTGTTTAGCGATGCTGGCATTCCGACCTACCGCACGCCGGAGGGAGCGGTAACCGCCTTTATGCATATGGTGGAGTATCGCCGCAATCAGAAGCAGCTGCGGGAAACCCCGGCCCTGCCCGCTAACCTGACGGCCGACACCGGCGAGGCCCATCATCTTATCCGCCAGGCGCTACAGCAGGGCGTGACGACTCTGGATACCCATGAAGTCCGCCCGATACTTCAGGCCTATGGGCTTACAACGCTGCCAACCTGGATTGCCAGCGACAGCGCCGAGGCAGTGCATATCGCCGAGCAGCTTGGCTACCCGGTGGCTTTAAAGCTCCGCTCTCCTGATATTCCACATAAATCAGAAGTTCAGGGGGTGATGCTTTACCTGCGCACCGCCAGCGAAGTGCAGCAGGCGGCTGAGGCGATTATCGATCGAGTGAAGCTAGCCTGGCCGCAGGCACGTATTCATGGGCTGCTGGTACAAAGCATGGCGAACCGCGCTGGTGCTCAGGAGCTGCGGGTCGTGGTCGAGCACGATCCAGTGTTTGGCCCGCTGATTATGCTGGGAGAAGGCGGCGTCGAATGGCGACCAGAAAGGCAGGCTGCCGTCGCACTTCCGCCTTTAAATATGAACCTGGCCCGTTATCTGGTTATTCAGGCAATAAAGAGCGGCAAGATCCGCAGCCGTAGCGCGCTGCGCCCGCTGGATGTGGCGGGGATAAGCCAGGTGCTGGTGCAGGTTTCCAATCTGATAATCGATTGCCCGGAAATCGAGCGTCTTGATATTCACCCGCTGCTGGCCTCGGGCAATGAGTTCACTCTGCTGGACGTAACGCTCCAGCTAGCTAAGTTTACCGGAGATGCAGACGCCAGGCTCGCAGTGCGCCCCTATCCCCATCAACTTGAGGAAGTTGTGCAATTAAAAAATGGCGATCGCTGCCTGTTCCGACCGATCCTGCCGGAAGACGAACCCCAGTTGCAGCGTTTTATTGCCCAGGTAACCAAAGAAGATCTCTATTACCGCTACTTCAGCGAGATCAACGAATTTACCCACGAAGATTTAGCCAACATGACGCAGATCGACTACGATCGGGAAATGGCGTTTGTGGCCGTGCGGCGAGTCAACGGCTGCGATGAGATCCTGGGCGTAACCAGAGCGATTTCAGATGCGGATAATGTTGATGCCGAGTTCGCGGTACTGGTACGTTCTGACTTAAAAGGGCTTGGGCTGGGGCGTCGGCTGCTGGCCAAACTTATCGGTTATACCCGACAGCACGGCCTTCTGAGGCTGAATGGCATTACCATGCCAAACAATCAGGGGATGATAACCCTGGCCCGGAAACTGGGTTTCAGCGTTGATATTCAGCTTGAAGACGGTATCGTAAGCCTGACGCTGAAGCTAAACGAAAGCACAGATTCGTGAGTAAGGTACTGGAAAACATACTCACTTTGCCGGGCAGTAGTGGTATTATCAGCAGGTTCTGACGTCTGGATTTTGCAGAAGGCCATCCAATGAATAGAGAAGATAAGCACTGTGATGTTGTCTAAATTTAAACGTAATAAACATCAACAACACCTTGCCCAGTTACCCAAGCTTTCTCAATCAGTTGATGATGTAGAGACCCTGTTCTCCCCGGCAGATTTCCGTGAAACTCTGCTGAATAAAATCGCCTGCGCGAAGCAGCGTATTTGCATCATTGCGCTGTACCTCGAGCAGGATGATGGCGGTAACGGTATTCTGTCTGCCCTTTATCAGGCCAAACAGCTACGCCCGGAACTGGAAGTTTCCGTACTGGTTGACTGGCACCGTGCCCAGCGCGGACGTATTGGTGTTGCCGCAACCAACACCAATGCGGACTGGTATCATCGCATGAGCGAACAGTTCCCCGACGTGAAAATCCCGGTATACGGCGTTCCGGTCAATACCCGCGAAGCGTTGGGCGTGTTGCACTTTAAAGGTTTCATCATCGATGACTCCGTTATCTACAGCGGCGCCAGCCTCAATGATGTTTATCTGCATCAACACGACAAGTACCGCTACGACCGTTATCAGGTAGTGCGCAACCAGCAGCTGGCCGATATTATGTACGGCTGGGTGAATCAGAATCTGGTTCATGGCCGTGCAGTCCATCGTCTCGATGTCACTGACAGGCCCAAAAGTCCTGAGATCAAAAACGATATTCGCCTGTTCCGTCAGGAGTTGCGTGATGCCAGCTTCGTCTTCCAGGGCGATGCGGATAACGACCAGCTTTCGGTCACGCCGCTGGTTGGCCTGGGGAAATCCAGCCTGCTGAATAAAACCATCTTCCACCTGATGCCGTGTGCGGAGCGCAAACTCACCATCTGCACGCCTTATTTCAACCTTCCCGCAGTGCTGGTGCGCAATATTATTCAGTTGCTGAGGAACGGAAAGCAGGTTGAAATTATCGTCGGGGATAAGACGGCGAACGACTTCTATATTCCGGAAGATCAGCCATTTAAAATTATCGGTGCATTACCGTATCTCTACGAAATTAACCTACGCCGTTTCCTGAGCCGCCTGCAGTATTACGTGAATACCGGGCAGCTGATTGTGCGTCTGTGGAAAGATGACGACAATAGCTATCACCTTAAAGGTATGTGGGTGGATGACGAGTGGATGTTGCTCACCGGGAACAACCTGAACCCGAGAGCGTGGCGCCTGGATTTAGAAAATGCCCTGCTGATCCACGATCCTAAAAGAGAACTTGAGGCGTTGCGAACCAAAGAATTGGATCTGATTCGCACCCACACCACGGTTGTTCAGCATTATCGTGATTTACAAAACATTGCCGAGTATCCGGTGAAAGTTCGCAAACTCATTCGTAGATTGCGTCGAATCCGTATCGACAGGCTTATCAGCCGTATTCTCTGACTAGATTAGCCCTGCATTGCAGGGCTTTTTATTGCCAGCAGCGGGTTAAAGCTTAATCCCTTTTCCTTTCTGATGAAGCATCAGCGATACAAGAAATGCCACCGCCCCCATACCGGATACATACCAGAAGAAGGCCGTTTCGCTGCCCATAGATTTCAGCGAAAGGGCAACATATTCTGCGGAGCCGCCAAATATTGCGTTAGCGACCGCATAAGAAAGCCCCACGCCAAGGGCACGCACTTCCGGTGGGAACATCTCGGCCTTAAGAATGCCGCTGATTGAAGTATAAAAACTAACAATCACCATCGCCGCCATTACCAGAGCAAAAGCCGCCCACGGAGAATTAACATTTTGTAGAGCCGTCAGAATGGGGACAGTGAGTATTGCGGCCAGCCCGCCAAAACACAGCATAGAGGTTCGACGACCAATTCTGTCAGACAGCGCGCCGAAGAACGGCTGGATAACCATAAAGACGAACAGAGCAAAGGTCATCAGGGCACTGGCCGTATTGGCATGCATCCCGGCGGTATTCACCAGATATTTCTGCATATAGGTGGTAAAGGTATAGAAAGCCAGCGAGCCGCCGGCGGTAAAACCAAGCACCATGATGAAGGCTTTACGATTTTTCCACAGCCCGCATAACGTCCCGGCATCTTTATGTGCCCGAGTTGTTTTATCCGACGTTTCATCGAGCGAGCGCCGCAAATAGAGTGCAACAATGGCCAATACGGCACCGATGGCAAACGGAATACGCCATCCCCAGCTACGAAGATCTTCATCGCTCAATGCCTGCTGCAAAACCACCACAACCAGAAGAGCGGCCAGCTGCCCGCCAATCAGCGTGACATACTGGAACGAGGCGTAAAAACCTTTGCGCCCTTCGACGGCAACCTCACTCATATAAGTCGCGCTAGTGCCATATTCTCCCCCAACGGAAAGGCCCTGAAATAAACGAGCCAGAAGCAGTAACGCCGGAGCCCAGGTGCCAATCGTCGCGTAACCGGGCAAGCAAGCTATGACCAGTGAGCCAAAACACATCATGCAGACGGAAATGAGCATCGAGTTTTTACGACCATGCTTATCGGCAATATATCCGAACAGCCAACCGCCAATAGGCCGCATCAGGAAGCCGGCGGCAAAAACACCGGCAGTCTGTAAAAGCTGGGTTGTGGTATTCCCGGCCGGAAAAAAGATGTGAGCAAAGTAGAGCGAGCAGAATGAGTAAACATAGAAATCAAACCACTCAACCAGGTTCCCGGATGATGCGCCAACAATAGCCCAGACCCGCCGGCGAGTATCCGCGGCCGTCAGCGCAACATTTGCTTCATTTGTTGTTTCGATCATTTTATTTTCTTCTCCTGTCTTCCTTAATGGGCGTAACCACCCCGGATACAGTAAAGCAGGAGAAACAAAATTCGTGAGGCGAAGTTTTCTGTTGCTGAGTTGTTACAGTGATTTTTGTGAGCAGGCTAAGCTTTTATAGCTGTAGATGGGATAGAGGCTATTTCTTTGGTGATATTTCCAGGTCACAGAAAGCAAAAAACCCCGGCCTTTCGGTCGGGGTTATTGCTAATTTGATGCCTGGCAGTTGTATGCCGGGCTGTCCTGCCCGTCACCCTGCGGGCAGCCTCCGGCTGTGCAAATCCGTTCCCGATTTAGTACTCGTATCATCCTGATACTCGCCCCTCCGGGGCCGTCGCTCGCGGCGTTCAAACGTGTTCCCGACACGTTTGTCGCATGGCCATGCTCGTGTAGAAAATTTCCATGGTTCTGATAAAAACAAAAAGGCCACCCGTAAGGGTGGCCTTGATGTTTTATTTGATGCCTGGCAGTTCCCTACTCTCGCATGGGGAGACCCCACACTACCATCGGCGCTACGGCGTTTCACTTCTGAGTTCGGCATGGGGTCAGGTGGGACCACCGCGCTACGGCCGCCAGGCAAATTCTGTTACTGACCGTCACTTCGTGACCATCAGTTCAATCCTGAACTTCGCTGAAAATCGATTTGTCTCGCAAAACACCTTTGGTGTTGTAAGGTTAAGCCTCACGGGTCATTAGTACTGGTTAGCTCAACGTATCGCTACGCTTACACACCCAGCCTATCAACGTCGTAGTCTTCAACGTCCCTTCAGGGGAATCAAGTTCCCAGGGAGAATTCATCTCGGGGCAAGTTTCGCGCTTAGATGCTTTCAGCGCTTATCTCTTCCGCATTTAGCTACCGGGCAATGCCATTGGCATGACAACCCGAACACCAGTGATGCGTCCACTCCGGTCCTCTCGTACTAGGAGCAGCCCCCCTCAATTCTCCAGCGCCCACGGCAGATAGGGACCGAACTGTCTCACGACGTTCTAAACCCAGCTCGCGTACCACTTTAAATGGCGAACAGCCATACCCTTGGGACCTACTTCAGCCCCAGGATGTGATGAGCCGACATCGAGGTGCCAAACACCGCCGTCGATATGAACTCTTGGGCGGTATCAGCCTGTTATCCCCGGAGTACCTTTTATCCGTTGAGCGATGGCCCTTCCATTCAGAACCACCGGATCACTAAGACCTGCTTTCGCACCTGCTCGAGCCGTCACTCTCGCAGTCAAGCTAGCTTATGCCTTTGCACTAACCTCACGATGTCCGACCGTGATTAGCTAACCTTCGTGCTCCTCCGTTACGCTTTAGGAGGAGACCGCCCCAGTCAAACTACCCACCAGACACTGTCCGCAACCCGGATCACGGGTCTACGTTAGAACATCAAACATTAAAGGGTGGTATTTCAAGGTTGGCTCCACGCAGACTGGCGTCCACGCTTCAAAGCCTCCCACCTATCCTACACATCAAGGCTCAATGTTCAGTGTCAAGCTATAGTAAAGGTTCACGGGGTCTTTCCGTCTTGCCGCGGGTACACTGCATCTTCACAGCGATTTCAATTTCACTGAGTCTCGGGTGGAGACAGCCTGGCCATCATTACGCCATTCGTGCAGGTCGGAACTTACCCGACAAGGAATTTCGCTACCTTAGGACCGTTATAGTTACGGCCGCCGTTTACCGGGGCTTCGATCAAGAGCTTCTCCTTGCGGATAACCCCATCAATTAACCTTCCGGCACCGGGCAGGCGTCACACCGTATACGTCCACTTTCGTGTTTGCACAGTGCTGTGTTTTTAATAAACAGTTGCAGCCAGCTGGTATCTTCGACTGCCTTCAGCTCCACCCGCGAGGGGTTTCACCTACCGACAGCGTGCCTTCTCCCGAAGTTACGGCACCATTTTGCCTAGTTCCTTCACCCGAGTTCTCTCAAGCGCCTTGGTATTCTCTACCTGACCACCTGTGTCGGTTTGGGGTACGATTTAATGTTACCTGATGCTTAGAGGCTTTTCCTGGAAGCAGGGCATTTGTTACTTCAGCACCGTAGTGCCTCGTCATCACACCTCAGCGTTAACAGAAGTCCGGATTTACCTAAACTTCCCGCCTACATGCTTAAACCGGGACAACCGTCGCCCGGCTAACATAGCCTTCTCCGTCCCCCCTTCGCAGTAACACCAAGTACAGGAATATTAACCTGTTTCCCATCGACTACGCCTTTCGGCCTCGCCTTAGGGGTCGACTCACCCTGCCCCGATTAACGTTGGACAGGAACCCTTGGTCTTCCGGCGAGCGGGCTTTTCACCCGCTTTATCGTTACTTATGTCAGCATTCGCACTTCTGATACCTCCAGCAGACCTCACAGTCCACCTTCGACGGCTTACAGAACGCTCCCCTACCCAACAACGCATAAGCGTCGCTGCCGCAGCTTCGGTGCATGGTTTAGCCCCGTTACATCTTCCGCGCAGGCCGACTCGACCAGTGAGCTATTACGCTTTCTTTAAATGATGGCTGCTTCTAAGCCAACATCCTGGCTGTCTGTGCCTTCCCACATCGTTTCCCACTTAACCATGACTTTGGGACCTTAGCTGGCGGTCTGGGTTGTTTCCCTCTTCACGACGGACGTTAGCACCCGCCGTGTGTCTCCCGTGATAACATTCTTCGGTATTCGTAGTTTGCATCGGGTTGGTAAGCCGGGATGGCCCCCTAGCCGAAACAGTGCTCTACCCCCGAAGATGAGTTCACGAGGCGCTACCTAAATAGCTTTCGGGGAGAACCAGCTATCTCCCGGTTTGATTGGCCTTTCACCCCCAGCCACAAGTCATCCGCTAATTTTTCAACATTAGTCGGTTCGGTCCTCCAGTTAGTGTTACCCAACCTTCAACCTGCCCATGGCTAGATCACCGGGTTTCGGGTCTATACCCTGCAACTTAACGCCCAGTTAAGACTCGGTTTCCCTGCGGCTCCCCTATACGGTTAACCTTGCTACAGAATATAAGTCGCTGACCCATTATACAAAAGGTACGCAGTCACCCCATAAATGAGGCTCCCACTGCTTGTACGTACACGGTTTCAGGTTCTGTTTCACTCCCCTCGCCGGGGTTCTTTTCGCCTTTCCCTCACGGTACTGGTTCACTATCGGTCAGTCAGGAGTATTTAGCCTTGGAGGATGGTCCCCCCATATTCAGACAGGATACCACGTGTCCCGCCCTACTCTTCGAACTCACAGTATGTGCATTTTAGTGTACGGGAGTATCACCCTGTACCCTGCGACTTTCCAGACGCTTCCACTAACACACAAACTGATTCAGGTTCTGGGCTGCTCCCCGTTCGCTCGCCGCTACTGGGGGAATCTCGGTTGATTTCTTTTCCTCGGGGTACTTAGATGTTTCAGTTCCCCCGGTTCGCTTCGTTAAGCTATGTATTCACTTAACGATAGTGTGTCGAAACACACTGGGTTTCCCCATTCGGAAATCGCCGGCTATAACGGTTCATATCACCTTACCGACGCTTATCGCAGATTAGCACGTCCTTCATCGCCTCTGACTGCCAGGGCATCCACCGTGTACGCTTAGTCGCTTAACCTCACAACCCGAAGATGTTTCGCTTCAGATTATGAAAATTTGAGAGACTCGAACACACTTCTATTCTGTTCTTATTACGGAGAACAGAAACAGTGTGTCGTTTCAATTTTCAGCTTGTTCCGGATTGTTAAAGAGCAATATCTTAAACACGACTCGAAAGTCATCTTTAAGATATTCAGTGATAATGTCTTTCACTCATTATCGGTATGGCGTCCCCAAGGGGATTCGAACCCCTGTTACAGCCGTGAAAGGGCAGTGTCCTGGGCCTCTAGACGATGGGGACTCTGGTACTACTGTTGCTCGTTAATTTCTATCAGACAATCTGTGTGAGCACTACGCGGGTTTGTATCTTTTAGGTAAGGAGGTGATCCAACCGCAGGTTCCCCTACGGTTACCTTGTTACGACTTCACCCCAGTCATGAATCACAAAGTGGTAAGCGCCCTCCCGAAGGTTAAGCTACCTACTTCTTTTGCAACCCACTCCCATGGTGTGACGGGCGGTGTGTACAAGGCCCGGGAACGTATTCACCGTAGCATTCTGATCTACGATTACTAGCGATTCCGACTTCATGGAGTCGAGTTGCAGACTCCAATCCGGACTACGACGCACTTTATGAGGTCCGCTTGCTCTCGCGAGGTCGCTTCTCTTTGTATGCGCCATTGTAGCACGTGTGTAGCCCTACTCGTAAGGGCCATGATGACTTGACGTCATCCCCACCTTCCTCCAGTTTATCACTGGCAGTCTCCTTTGAGTTCCCGGCCGAACCGCTGGCAACAAAGGATAAGGGTTGCGCTCGTTGCGGGACTTAACCCAACATTTCACAACACGAGCTGACGACAGCCATGCAGCACCTGTCTCAGAGTTCCCGAAGGCACCAATCCATCTCTGGAAAGTTCTCTGGATGTCAAGAGTAGGTAAGGTTCTTCGCGTTGCATCGAATTAAACCACATGCTCCACCGCTTGTGCGGGCCCCCGTCAATTCATTTGAGTTTTAACCTTGCGGCCGTACTCCCCAGGCGGTCGACTTAACGCGTTAGCTCCGGAAGCCACGCCTCAAGGGCACAACCTCCAAGTCGACATCGTTTACGGCGTGGACTACCAGGGTATCTAATCCTGTTTGCTCCCCACGCTTTCGCACCTGAGCGTCAGTCTTTGTCCAGGGGGCCGCCTTCGCCACCGGTATTCCTCCAGATCTCTACGCATTTCACCGCTACACCTGGAATTCTACCCCCCTCTACAAGACTCAAGCTTGCCAGTTTCGAATGCAGTTCCCAGGTTGAGCCCGGGGATTTCACATCCGACTTAACAAACCGCCTGCGTGCGCTTTACGCCCAGTAATTCCGATTAACGCTTGCACCCTCCGTATTACCGCGGCTGCTGGCACGGAGTTAGCCGGTGCTTCTTCTGCGAGTAACGTCAATCACCAAGGTTATTAACCTTAATGCCTTCCTCCTCGCTGAAAGTGCTTTACAACCCGAAGGCCTTCTTCACACACGCGGCATGGCTGCATCAGGCTTGCGCCCATTGTGCAATATTCCCCACTGCTGCCTCCCGTAGGAGTCTGGACCGTGTCTCAGTTCCAGTGTGGCTGGTCATCCTCTCAGACCAGCTAGGGATCGTCGCCTAGGTGAGCCATTACCCCACCTACTAGCTAATCCCATCTGGGTTCATCCGATGGCAAGAGGCCCGAAGGTCCCCCTCTTTGGTCTTGCGACGTTATGCGGTATTAGCTACCGTTTCCAGTAGTTATCCCCCTCCATCAGGCAGATCCCCAGACATTACTCACCCGTCCGCCGCTCGTCAGCAGAGTAGCAAGCTACTCCCTGTTACCGCTCGACTTGCATGTGTTAGGCCTGCCGCCAGCGTTCAATCTGAGCCATGATCAAACTCTTCAATTTAAAAGTGTTTGATGCTCAAAGAATTAAAACTGTTTATAAAATCAGTAGTCACTCTTCAAGACTTGATATTTTTTTGCATCCTAAGATGCTGAGATATCAATCCTGCGAGTGCCCACACAGATTGTCTGATAAATTGTTAAAGAGCAGTGAGTTAGGCGCTTTCGCTTGCTAACTCGAGGTGGCGTATATTACGCCCTCCTCTTTCAGAGTCAAGCGTTTATTTTCGCTTTCGCCTGACTGACTACCGGGTTGTTAAGTCGCTTTCGAAGCCGCCTTGCCGTGTCAGTGGAGGCGCATTATAGGGAGTTCTCAGAGCCTGACAAGTATAAAATACAAAATAATTATCGAACGCTCATTTTCCAGGCGATAAGTATACATCCTGGCCAGGATTGGCCGTTTTACAAACAAAAACGAGCCCGAATGGGCTCGTTTTTTTACTTTATGTGACTTACTGCACTGCCACAATGCGGTCGTTTTTCACTTCCAGCTGAATTGTTTTCCCAGGAATCAGCTCCCCGGAGAGGATTTGCTGAGCCAGCGGGTTCTCAATTTGCTGCTGGATAGCTCGTTTCAGCGGACGTGCACCGTATACAGGGTCATAACCGTTCTCGCTAAGCAGCTTCAGCGCTTCATCAGAAATATGCACGCCATAACCACGCTCTTCGAGACGTTTGTACAAACGCTGCAGCTGAATCTGCGCAATAGAAGCTATATGACGCTCACCCAGCGGATGGAACACAACGACTTCATCTATACGGTTAATGAATTCCGGACGGAAGCTTTGACTTACCACACCGAGAACCAGATCTTTCATATGACCGTAATCCAGATCGCCAAAGCGCTCCTGAATTAAGTCCGAACCAAGGTTCGAGGTCATAATCACCACCGTATTGCGGAAATCGACGGTTCTGCCCTGCCCATCGGTCAGACGACCATCATCCAGCACCTGCAGCAGGATGTTAAATACATCCGGGTGCGCCTTCTCGACTTCATCCAGCAAAATCACCGAATAAGGACGGCGACGCACGGCTTCGGTCAGGTAACCGCCTTCTTCATAACCAACATAGCCCGGAGGTGCCCCTACCAGACGGGATACGGAGTGTTTCTCCATAAACTCCGACATATCGATACGCACCATCGCATCGTCGCTGTCGAACATAAAGTTAGCCAGCGCTTTGCACAGTTCGGTTTTCCCTACCCCGGTTGGCCCGAGGAACAGGAACGACCCAATAGGACGGTTTGGATCGGACAGCCCCGCACGGCTACGGCGAATAGCATTTGATACGGCTTCCACGGCTTCGTCCTGACCAATCACTCGCTGATGAAGTTCTTTTTCCATGCGCAGCAATTTGTCACGCTCACCTTCCAGCATTCTCGCTACCGGTATCCCGGTCCAGCGCGCCAGCACTTCGGCAATTTCCGCATCCGTCACCTTATTACGCAGCAGACGCATAGTTTTGCCTTCGCTTTGGGTTGCCGCCGCTAGCTGTTTTTCCAGCTCGGGGATTTTCCCGTACTGCAGCTCGGACATCCGTCCCAGGTCGCCTACCCGGCGGGCCTGCTCGATAGCGATTTTCGCCTGCTCCAGCTCGGCCTTAATAGTTTGAGTCCCGGACAGCGAAGCTTTCTCTGCTTTCCACTCTTCTTCCAGCACTGAATAGTCGCGCTCTTTCTGCTCCAGCTCTTCGTTGAGCATGCTGAGGCGTTTTTGGCTGGCTTCATCCGACTCTTTCTTCAGCGCCTGCTGCTCCAGCTTCAGTTGGATGATGCGGCGGTCAAGGCGGTCAAGCTCTTCCGGCTTGGAGTCAATCTGCATACGGATACTGGATGCAGCTTCATCAATAAGGTCGATGGCTTTATCCGGCAGTTGACGGTCCGCAATATAGCGATGAGAAAGCGTAGCCGCCGCAACGATCGCCGGGTCAGTGATTTGCACATGGTGGTGCAGCTCATAGCGCTCTTTCAGCCCGCGCAGAATCGCAATGGTGTCTTCAACAGAAGGCTCGGCGACGAACACTTTCTGGAAACGGCGCTCCAGCGCGGCATCCTTCTCTATATATTGACGGTATTCGTCGAGCGTAGTCGCCCCTACGCAGTGCAGCTCGCCGCGGGCAAGAGCCGGTTTAAGCATGTTACCGGCGTCCATCGCGCCGTCTGCTTTACCTGCACCAACCATAGTATGCAGCTCATCAATAAACAGGATGACGTTGCCTTCCTGTTTTGAGAGATCGTTCAACACCCCTTTCAGGCGTTCTTCGAACTCACCGCGATATTTCGCACCGGCCACCAGCGCGCCCATATCAAGAGCCAGTACCCGGCGACCTTTTAGCCCCTCCGGCACTTCACCATTAATAATGCGCTGAGCCAGTCCTTCAACAATGGCCGTTTTACCCACGCCGGGCTCACCGATAAGCACCGGGTTGTTTTTGGTACGACGTTGCAATACCTGAATAGTACGGCGAATTTCTTCGTCGCGGCCGATAACCGGGTCCAGTTTGCCCTGTTCGGCACGCTCGGTTAAATCGACGGTATATTTCTTCAATGCCTGACGTTGGTCTTCGGCACCCTGGTCATTCACGCTCTCACCTCCACGCATCTGCTCAATAGCGGCGGTAATATTTGCTGTCGTTGCGCCCGCCGATTTCAGCAGGTCCGTCAGCGTACCGCGCGACTCAAGCACGGCCAGAACAAAGAGTTCTGACGAGATAAAGTTATCGTTTCTTTTTTGTGCGAGCTTGTCACACAGGTTCAGCACGCGAACCAAATCCTGAGAAGGCTGGACGTCGCCGCCGGTACCTTCTACCTGTGGCAGGCGGCTTAGTGCCTGTTCGATTGCGGTACGCAGCTGGCCCGCATTAACCCCGGCAGAGGTCAGCAGCGGGCGCACGGAGCCACCTTCCTGATTGAGCAAGGCGCTCATCAGGTGAAGGGGTTCGATGAATTGATTGTCGTGCCCAAGTGCAAGAGATTGGGCATCGGCGAGAGCAAGCTGGAATTTATTGGTAAGACGATCCAGACGCATAACTCCTCCCATAAACAGGTCAAATTTGCTACTGGAGATTAAATGAGGTCATCCCTCAATTATTCAAGGTTAATGACCTGAAATATATGAAGCGTGAGCTACCCGCACTGGATCGTCTTGATTCAAGAGGTTATATCAGCCAAATGAAACTTGCCATACGCCCCGTGGTTCTGTCGCGACGATATGAGAAGAAATCGCCACTTTCGGTCCAGGTACAGCGATCGCCGCCGTACACCTGCGTGACGCCCACATTGGCCAGCCGCTGGCGTGCCAGCTGGTAGATATCAGCATAATACTTTTCTCCGGCAGCGCGAAAAGCAAAGGCCGCTTTTTCGTCCTTTGCCATAAAGGCTTCGCGCACTTCCGGCCCGACTTCAAAGGCTTGCGGGCCGATAGCGGGCCCCAGCCAGGCGCGGATATTTTCCGGGTTATCCTGAAAACAGGCGACCGTCTCTTCAAGTACGCCGTCACACAGCCCACGCCAGCCAGCATGAGCTGCCGCCACTTCTGTCCCGGCAGCATTACAGAACAATACCGGCAGGCAATCCGCCGTCATCACCGCACAAACCGTTCCGGGCGTATTGCTATAAGAAGCATCCGCTCGTTTTGAGGCATACGGTTCGCCCGCCAGCTTCAATACCGCTTTGCCGTGTACCTGTTCAAGCCAGACCGGCTTCGACGGCAGACCGGCAGCGGCATAAAACAGCCGGCGATTCTCTTCAACGTGCTCTGGGTTATCACCGCAGTGGGCGCCCAGGTTGAGTGAATCATACGGCGCTACGCTTACGCCGCCGATGCGGGTTGAGCTGCAGGAAGCAACCCCCTGAGGCAGGGGCCACTGCGGGACAATCGTTTTGCTCATAGCCAGTCCATTTGATCCTTGTGGAGTTCGGTATCGGCACGCAGGGCTTCGATAAGGTCAACCATATCTTGCGGGATCGGCGCGCTCCACTCCATCAGAATCCCGCTGATTGGGTGGTAAAGACGCAGCATGGTGGCGTGCAGCGCCTGGCGATCGAACTTGCGCAGAATGCTGACAAACTCATCCGACGCGCCTTTTGGCGGACGCGGACGGCCACCGTACAGCTGATCGCCCACCAGCGGGTGGGTGATGTGCGCCATATGCACACGAATCTGGTGAGTACGGCCGGTTTCCAGACGCAGACGCAGACGAGTGTGTACACGGAAGTGTTCCATAATGCGGTAATGAGTCACCGCCGGTTTGCCCATCGGATGTACCGACATATGGGTACGCTTCGTCGGGTGACGGCTGATCGGCTCTTCCACCGTGCCGCCGCCGGTCATATGACCAATGGCAACAGCCTCATACTCACGGGTAATTTCACGCAGCTGCAGCGCTTCTACCAGGCGAGTTTGCGCCGGAACGGTTTTCGCCACCACCATCAGGCCAGTCGTGTCTTTATCGAGACGGTGAACGATCCCCGCACGCGGCACGTCAGCAATTGGCGGATAATAATGAAGTAATGCGTTAAGCACCGTGCCATCAGGATTACCTGCGCCCGGGTGAACCACCAGGTCGCGAGGCTTGTTGATCACCAGAATATCTTCATCTTCATAAACGATATTCAGCGGGATGTCCTGAGGCTCCCAGCGAACTTCTTCTTCGATTTCAGCATTGATAGCCACGCTTTCGCCGCCCAACACTTTTTCTTTCGGCTTGTCCCAGACAACGCCGTTGACCGTGACCCGCTGGTCAAGAATCCATTCTTTTATGCGCGAACGCGAATAATCCGGGAACAATTCGGCCAATGCCTGATCTAAGCGTTGACCCAGTTGTGAATCGGACACCGTTTCGGTGAGTTGTACTAGTTGTGCCATAGACAGCTTCTTTCGTTAACGTTGGGTTTTACGGCAATGCCGTTTAATATAATGTGCTATTGTAGCTGGTCTTTATCGGGAGCCGGAACACCGAACTCTCCCGGAAATAACATTACTTAGGAAAGTCAAACGTCATGACGCGCATGAAATATCTGGTGGCAGCAGCCACGTTGAGCCTGGCTTTGGCTGGTTGCTCCAGTTCCAAGGATGAGGTTCCTGATAATCCGCCTTCTGAGATCTATGCGACTGCCCAGCAAAAGCTGCAGGACGGTAACTTTAAAGCGGCGATAACGCAACTGGAAGCGCTGGATAACCGTTATCCGTTCGGCCCGTACTCTCAGCAAGTGCAGTTGGATCTGATTTACGCTTACTACAAGAATGCGGACTTACCGCTGGCTCAGGCGGCGATCGATCGCTTCATGCGTCTTAACCCGACTCATCCAAATATCGACTACGTGCTCTACATGCGCGGCCTGACCGACATGGCGCTGGACGATAGCGCGCTGCAGGGCTTCTTCGGCGTCGATCGCTCCGACCGCGATCCGCAGCACGCGCGCGATGCATTCAACGACTTCTCGAAGCTGGTGCGCGGCTATCCAAACAGCCAGTACGTTACGGATGCGACCAAACGCCTCGTGTTCCTGAAGGATCGTCTGGCGAAGTATGAGCTTTCCGTGGCGCAATATTACACGAAACGCGGCGCATGGGTGGCAGTAGTTAATCGCGTTGAAGGTATGCTGCGCGATTACCCTGATACTCAGGCAACTCGCGACGGGCTGAAACTGATGGAAAAAGCCTACCGCGAAATGCAGATGCCGGGCCAGGCTGAGAAGGTAGCGAAGATTATCGCCGCCAACAGCAGCAACACCTGACAGGTCAAACGGTAAGAAAAACGGCAGCCTCGGCTGCCGTTTTTTTATCTGCCGACGCAAAAACTGAAACGATTTAGCGTCAGGTCATCCTATCAAATATGGACGTGATTCCCGATTACTACAAGCGTTAAGAGCCGATATCCTGTCTTGCCTCACAAAAAGTCTTCGTTGACAAAAAGTGACAAAATAACGTGATCTTAATCACACATTTTGACATTAAGAACGGTATGCTGGAGTTACCAAGACGGCAAAGACAAGAGGTAAATTTATGACAATGAACATTACCAGCAAGCAAATGGAAATCACCCCAGCTATTCGCCAGCATGTCGCCGACCGTCTCAGCAAACTGGACAAGTGGCAAACTCATCTAATTAATCCACATATCATTTTGTCCAAAGAGCCTCAGGGTTTTGTGGCTGACGCCACGATTAACACACCGAATGGGCACCTTGTAGCCAGTGCCAGACATGAAGATATGTATACGGCTATCAACGAATTAATCAGCAAACTGGAGCGACAATTAAACAAAGTGCAGCACAAAGGTGAAGCACGTCGCACAACAGGTTCAGTGAAAGACGTGTCCTTCGCAGAGGCAGAAGCCGACGAAGAGTAGTCCGTTACTCTCCTTCCACTTACCCTAACGCGCCTCCGGGCGCGTTTTTTATTGACAGAACGAAAACAGAGCGGGTACTTTAGCTCTCAGACTTCTCAGGAATCAGACATGAAACTCACCCCGTTTTTCTTCGCATTCTTTTTTACCTTCCCCTGATTGGGAGGCAATTCGTCGTGTGATAAAGAATGCGAAGACGAACAAACAAGCCTCCCAAACGGGAGGCTTTTTTTATGGACATCGAAAAGGTAGCGTTATGACCGAAATTAACCCGTTGCTGGCCCTGCGCGATAAAATCAGCGCGCTGGATGAAAAGCTGTTGGCCCTGCTGGCAGAACGCCGCCTGTTGGCGGTTGAGGTGGGTAAAGCTAAACTGGCTTCGCATCGCCCGGTGCGCGATATCGATCGTGAAAGAGATTTACTGGAGCGCCTGATTGCCCTCGGTAAAGACCATCATCTCGATGCCCATTACATTACCCGCCTGTTCCAGCTGATTATTGAAGACTCGGTTCTTACTCAACAAAGCCTGCTGCAACAGCATCTGAATAAAACCAATCCGCACTCGGCGCGCATAGCTTTCCTTGGCCCTAAAGGATCTTATTCGCATCTTGCCGCCCGCCAGTATGCCGCCCGCCATTTCGAGCAATTTATAGAAAGCGGATGCGCTAAATTCCACGATATCTTCAACCAGGTGGAAACCGGCCAGGCCGATTACGCGGTAGTGCCTATCGAAAATACCAGCTCCGGTGCCATTAACGACGTTTACGATCTGCTACAGCACACCAGCCTCTCCATCGTGGCGGAGATGACGGTGCCTATCGACCATTGCGTGCTGGTTTCCGGCTCCACGGATCTCGACAGTATTCAGACGGTTTACAGCCATCCTCAACCGTTCCAGCAGTGCAGCCAGTTCATCAACCGCTACCCGCACTGGAAAATTGAATACACAGAAAGCACTTCTGCGGCGATGGAAAAGGTCGCTCAGGCTAACTCTCCTCATGTCGCAGCCCTGGGAAGCGAAGCTGGAGGGGCGCTATACGACCTTCAGGTACTGGAACGTAATCTGGCCAACCAGACGCAGAACATTACCCGCTTTGTAGTTCTGGCCCGTAAGGCGGTTGAAGTTTCGGACCAGGTACCGGCCAAAACGACTCTGCTGATGGCTACCGGCCAGCAGGCTGGCGCACTGGTTGAGGCTCTTCTGGTGCTTCGCAATCACAATCTGATTATGACCAAACTGGAATCACGCCCGATTTACGGTAACCCGTGGGAAGAGATGTTCTATCTTGATATTCAGGCCAACCTGAAGGATGAAGAGATGGGCAAAGCCCTGCGCGAGCTGGGCGAAATTACCCGCTCGCTCAAAGTGCTCGGCAGTTACCCGAGCGAGAACGTCGTTCCTGTTAATCCTGCCTGATGAGATACGGGCCAGCCCGGCACGGGCTGGCCTCTCAGCGTTCACGAAACTTCAGCTTCTCCATCCCCGCTACGGCAACCCGCAATGAGAATATCGCGCCGGAAAGCGGTAACCTTGCGACTTCCTCATCGTCCATGTTTTCCCGCGTGGTGGTGATAAACAGCGTTTTCATGTCGTCCCCCCCAAAACAGACCATCGTCGGGCAGCGCACCGGCAGGCGATGCTCTTCAACAATGTCACCCTGCGGGGAAATACGCGCTATTCGATAGCCGTCAAACAACGCAGTCCAGTAGCAACCTTCATTGTCTATTGCCGCGCCATCCGGCATGCCCTCGCCTTTAGCAAAGCGTTTAAACACTTCACGCCGCCCCGGCTCGCCTTGCTCATCCAGTGGGGTGCGGTAAATCACGGCATTTGGCGTATCAGAGGTATACATCCATTTGCCGTCGGCGCTAAAAGCCAGGCCGTTGGCGCCGCGAATGTCATGCTGAATAACGTGCGGAGTCAGGTCGTTATCCACACGGCATAGCAGCGCACCGTTGTAATCCCCCGGCCCCCAGAAAGTGCCCGCGTAAAAACGACCAAAGCGATCGGTGCCGCCGTCGTTAAACCTTGCCAGCGCTGGGTTGCTCGGGTTATCGCAAACTTTGCCGATAATCAGCCCGGTTTTATTGGTTAGCCAAATTCCGCTGCGCATCGCAACAATGAAGCCGCCGGACTCCCGCAACGCAAAGCAGCCCACTTCTTCGGAAAACTGAATAACATCATGCTTGCCGCTGGCAAGATGGTAACGGTGGATCTCATTCTCAAGAATATCCGTCCAGTAGAGGCTACCTTCTTCTGCGCTCCACGTAGGGCATTCGGGCAAGTGACCGGTATAGTCGAACAGCAGCTGCGGCTCAGCCATTTCAGGTATCCTTTTGGCAAACAAAAAAGCCAGCGGGGGCCCCCACTGGCTTTTGATTATAAAACCTTTTGGCCATTACTGGCGGTTGTCATTTGCCTGGCGTAACAGGACGCGGCTCTCATTCTGGAAACGCTGCGCGTAATCCCCAAACCAGTGCTCGACCTTGCGGAAGCTGTCGATGAACGCCTGCTTATCGCCGTGCTCCAGTAAAGCAATCGCCTCGCCAAAGCGTTTGTAGTAGCGCTTAATCAGCGCCAGGTTGCTTTCTGAAGACATAATAATGTCCGCATAAAGCTGAGGATCCTGGGCGAACAGCCGGCCAACCATCGCCAGCTCCAGCCGATAGATAGGCGACGACAGCGCCAGCAGCTGCTCCAGCTGCACATTTTCTTCCGCCAGATGCAGGCCATAGGCGAAAGTAGCGAAGTGGCGCAGCGCCTGGATAAACGCCATATTCTGGTCATGCTCAACGGCGCTGGAGCGGTGTAAACGAGCGCCCCACACCTGAATTTGCTCCAGCAGCCACCGGTAAGCTTCCGGCTGGCGACCGTCGCAGTAAACCACGACCTGTTTCGCCAGGCTGCCGCTGTCCGGCCCGAACATCGGGTGTAAGCCCAGCACCGGGCCAGAGTGGACGGCAAGCATCGCCTGCAGCGGGCCATTCTTTACCGAAGCCAAATCAACCAGAATGCAGTCCGCCGGAAGCGGGGGCAGTTTGGCAATGACCTGCTCGGTAATGTGAATCGGCACGCTGACAATAACCATGCCCGCGTCAGCCAGCAGCTCGGGCGCGTTATCCCAGTCCTGTTTTTCGAGAATGCGCACCTGGTAGCCGGAAAGCGTCAGCATTTTTTCAAACAGACGCCCCATTTGGCCGCCACCGCCTACGATAACCACAGGGCGCAGCTCTGGGCGCAGCGTTTTAAAGCCTTTATCATTCTCGCTGGAGTAAGACTCGCGCATTACCCGGCGCAAAACATCCTCAATCAAATCAGGCGGGACACCAAGCGCCTCGGCCTCTTTGCGGCGTGACGCCAGCATCGACGTTTCGCGCTCCGGCACGTAAATCGGCAAGCCGTAGCGGCTTTTCACTTCACCCACTTCCGCTACCAGCTCCAGCCGCTTTGCCAGCAAATCCAGCAGGGCCTTATCCACTTCATCGATTTGATCGCGCAGCGCGGTCAATTCAGCAACCATAGTAAACCTCTTAAGCCTGACGAGCCGCCAGCGCAGCGCTCAGATCCTGATGGATCTCGCGCAGCAGACTGTCCGTGGTTTCCCAGTCGATGCAGGCATCGGTCACGGACACGCCGTATTTCATTTCGCTGCGCGGCTGCTCTGAAGATTGATTCCCTTCGTGAATATTACTTTCAATCATCAGGCCAATAATAGAGCGGTTACCGTCTTTAATTTGGGCGATGGCGGATTCGGCCACGCCAGGCTGGCGACGGAAGTCTTTATTTGAGTTGCCGTGGCTGCAATCGATCATCAGCGCCGGGCGCAAACCTGCTTTTTCCATTTCGGCTTCGCACTGGGCGACATCTGCCGGGCTGTAGTTTGGCACCTTGCCGCCGCGCAGAATAACGTGCCCGTCCGGGTTGCCCTGAGTTTGCAGCAGGCAAACCTGACCGGCCTGGTTAATTCCCACAAAACGGTGCGGCATGGCGGCAGCTCGCATAGCGTTGATTGCGGTGCCGAGGCTTCCGTCGGTGCCATTTTTAAAACCAACCGGCATAGAAAGGCCGGAGGCCATTTCGCGGTGAGTCTGGGACTCGGTAGTACGTGCGCCGATCGCAGACCAGCTAAACAGGTCGCCAAGGTATTGTGGGCTGTTCGGATCCAGCGCTTCGGTTGCCAGCGGCAGCCCGAGGCTGACCAGTTCAACCAGCAGGCGACGCGCAATCTTCAGACCAGCTTCCACATCAAACGAGCCATCCATATGCGGGTCGTTGATAAGCCCTTTCCAACCGACGGTGGTACGAGGCTTTTCAAAATAGACGCGCATAACGAGGTACAGACTATCGCTAACTTGTTCAGACAGAGCTTTAAAACGACGAGCGTATTCAATCGCAGCTTCCGGATCGTGGATCGAGCAAGGTCCACAAACCACCAGCAGGCGCGGATCGCGACCGGCGATGATATTAGAAATCGTCTGACGGGACTGCTCTATTTGCGCTTCCTGAGCCGCAGTGAGTGGGAATTCCGCTTTCAGCTGATCCGGAGTGATGAGTATCTGTTCGTCAGAGATATGAACGTTGTTAAGCGCGTCTTTTTGCATGATGGCTGTCCTGTAATAAGCTCGTTTGCGATAGTCGTTTCCTCATGGAGGAGCGCTTACTTTACTCGCCACAAGTAAAGAATGCAATCCATTATCCGTAAATTTATCGTTACAAAGGCGAATTAATCGCGCTTTCAAAGCAAATTACGTAAACATTAAATTACACAAGCCATAAAAATGCGTTTTTTTTGGGCAAAAATGCAGTAATCCCTGAAACGGCGAGTAAAAATTCATTCTGCTTCTATGCTGATAATATTCGCCCATGATGTTGGCATTACCCGGGGTCAATAGAAGACGATTTGCGCCCTCATTTCAGGGTTATTCTCGTTATTATTTTTAATTATCAAGAATATCATCACAAACGGGAATTAATGACGAGGTAAAGCGGGAGTGATATGCTCGATGGCACAATCATAAATAATGATGGCTGGTTTCACGAGCCTCAACGTTTTTCGGCTGGTGGGGCTTGAATGCCATGTTTATTTCACGCAGGTTAACCTTATCCGCGTTTTTTTTCGCCTGCCTGGTATTTACCACCCGAACGCCGGCGGTATCACAGGCAGACCCTGCGCTTTCCGGCCAGGTACGCACCATTGTTGCCGGTATTGTGAGCTATACGCGCTGGCCCCAGCTTCAGGGCCTGCCAAAGCTGTGCATCTTCTCAACAGCCGCCTATGCCGCCGCGCTCGGTGATAAAAATAGCGATATATCTTTTCAGCCGCAGATCGTTAAATCCGCCGATGAGGCATTAAATTCGCAGTGCGACGGCCTTTATTTTGGTAACGAATCACCACAACAGCAATTGCAATTAATAGAGCGTTATCAAACTCATCCTTTATTGTTAATTGCTGAGCAGAATCCGCAATGCATAATTGGCAGTGCTTTCTGCCTGAATATTCATAATGACGCAGTCTCTTTCTCGGTGAACCTTGACGCATTAGCCCGTAGCGGTGTCAGGGTAAGCCCCGATGTATTACTGCTGGCTCGGCCAGGGAATAGAATTCATGAATAAGGATTTGACCACGTCGTCACGTCCAACGTTTAAAGGCACGTTGCGCAGAATCAGCGTAATTAGCGTGGTCATCGCCATGTTAATCATCTGGCTGCTGCTTTCCGTCGCCTCAATGCTGACGCTCAGGCAATATGCCCAAAAGAATCTTGAGCTACTGGCCGTTACCGTTAGCCATAGCCTGGAAGCTGCCGTTGTTTTCCGGGACGGCGCGGCTGCCAATGAAACCCTCACCGTATTAGGCAAACAGGGGCAGTTTACCGCGGCAAAAGTAGTAGATGCCGAAGGTAAAGAACTCACCCACTGGCAGATGGAAAAATCTACCCAGCGCGATATGGTTGGTGGCCTGGTCACCCGCTGGCTCTACCCTCATCCGATAAAGCAGCCGATCCTTCATAACGGGAAAATCATCGGAGAAATGCGCCTGATTGGGGCGGATGCCACCGTTACGCTGTTTGTCTGGCTCTCTTTAGCCGTTTTAACGGCCTGTACCTTGCTGGCTTCGGCTATTGCGCTTGGTATCTCACGCCACCTGCACCATGATATTGACGTTGCGCTGCAAAATATTACCGACGTAGTCCACGACGTTCGCAGCAACCGCAATTTTTCCCGCCGCGTCCCGCCGGAACGAATCGAAGAGTTTCATCTTTTTGCCCAGGACTTCAACAGCCTGCTGGATGAAATGGAAGAGTGGCAGCGCCAGCTTCAGCTGAAAAACGCGTCGTTGCAAAAAACCGCCCTTCAGGACCCGCTTACCGGGCTGGCAAACCGCGCGGCATTTCGCAACGCTTTGGACAAGCTGATTGAAGATGCGGACTCGCTGCACAACACCGCCCTGCTATTTATGGACGGCGACAACTTCAAGTTCATCAACGATACGTGGGGTCACGCCGCGGGCGATGCGGTGCTTATCGAAGTGGCTAAACGCCTGCTGACGTTTGCCAGTACCCGGCATCTGGCATTCCGGCTGGGCGGAGATGAATTTGCCATGCTGCTCCACGCCGTGGACAGCGACGCTCAGGCCTCAACGGTACTCAACCAGCTAAAAGAAGTCGTTGAGCAGCCCATTCTTCTGCCGGGGGATCACTGGATAACCATGACGCTGAGCGTAGGCGTGGCGCTGGCAAAAAACATCCATTCGGCGGAAAACCTGATGGAAACCGCCGACCGCAATATGTATATACAAAAACACAAGCAGCGACAGCTGCTTAATAAACAGCTTCACAAGGATTGATTATGAACGCTTCTCGCTTATTGGCACCGGCAATACTCTTTTCCCTGCTGCTTACAGGCTGCCAGTCACCGCAGTCCACATTCTCTCCGGAGCAGAAGGCCGCCATGCGCTCTTACGGTTTCTCCGAGTCAAACGACGTCTGGTCGCTGGGCCTGTCGGACAAGATCCTGTTCGGTAAAAATCAGTACAAATTGCAGCCTGAAAGCTACCAGAACATCCAGTCCATGGCCGAAAAGCTCTCCGCTACCGGCCTGAAGCACGCCCGACTGGACGGCCACACCGATAACTACGGGGAAGACGGCTATAACGAGCAGCTCTCCCTGAAGCGCGCTAATATCGTGGCGGACGCCTGGGCTGAAGGGGCTAAAATCCCGCGCAGCAATCTAACCACCCAGGGTCTGGGCAAGAAATACCCGGTTGCCAGCAACAGCACCGGCGAAGGCCGGGCCGAAAACCGCCGCGTCGCGGTCGTTATCACCACGCCATAATTCAGCAACGAATTTAGCGCATAAAAAAAGGGCTGCCAGATGGCAGCCCTTTTATATGGATGTCGCCTAAGCGAATCTTAGTTAAGACGCTCTTTGATACGAGCAGACTTACCGGTACGCTCACGCAGGTAGTACAGTTTAGCTTTACGAACGGCACCACGACGTTTAACGGTAATGCTGTCGATTACCGGGGAGTGAGTCTGGAATACACGCTCAACACCTTCGCCGTTGGAAATTTTACGAACAGTGAATGCAGAGTGCAGACCGCGGTTACGGATAGCGATAACCACGCCCTCAAATGCCTGCAGACGTTTTTTAGAACCTTCAACGACCCATACTTTCACTTCCACGGAGTCGCCCGGACGGAAGGAAGGTACATCCTGTTTCATCTGTTCTTGTTCAAGTTGCTTAATAATGTTGCTCATAATTTAATCTCTTATCCTGGGTAAACTGATATTCGGGGGCTTACGCCTTCCCATCATGTTTATGTTGCTGCTGTTTATGTTCCCGCTGGAACTCAGCCAGCAACCTTACTTGCTCTTCAGTCAGAGCCAGGTTTTCCAGAAGTTCAGGTCTTCTAAGCCAGGTACGGCCCAGCGACTGTTTCAGGCGCCAACGGCGAATCTCCGCATGGTTCCCCGACAGCAATACCGCCGGTACTTCCATGCCGTCCAACACTTCAGGACGGGTGTAGTGAGGGCAGTCCAGCAACCCTTCGGCAAACGAATCTTCGGTTGCCGATGCTTCATGCCCCAGCACGCCCGGAATAAACCGGGAGACCGAGTCAATCAGCGTCATCGCTGGTAGCTCACCGCCGCTGAGAACGTAATCGCCGATTGACCATTCTTCGTCAATTTCGGTTTGGATAACGCGCTCATCGATCCCTTCGTAACGGCCGCAAACCAGAATTAGCTTCTCGTTTGTTGCCAGTTCACTGACGCCCGCTTGATCAAGCTTGCGCCCCTGAGGTGAAAGATAGATAACCTTAGCACCTTCCCCTGCCGCCGCTTTCGCTGCGTGGATGGCTTCCCGCAAAGGATTCACCATCATGAGCATTCCCGGTCCGCCGCCGTAAGGACGGTCGTCCACGGTACGGTGTCGGTCATAAGTGAAGTCACGAGGACTCCAGCTCTGAATGCTCAGCAGGCCATTTTTTACTGCCCGGCCAGTTACCCCGTAATCGGTAATTGCGCGGAACATCTCAGGAAACAGGCTAACTACACCAATAAACACAAGCCAATCCCCATTACGCTAGCTATTACCGTATGATTCCGGAGGTTTAAAAACCAGGATCCCAATCTACTTCAATGGTTTGAGTAGCGAGATCGACTTTCTTGATAACCTGCCCATCGAGGAACGGAACCAGCCGCTCCTTGATGCCAAATGCATCCTTCAGGTTTGCCTTGATGACGAGGACGTCATTAGAGCCGGTTTCCATCATGTCGATGACTTTACCGAGCTGATACCCCTGAGTCGTCACTACCTGGCAGCCCATCAGGTCTTTCCAGTAGTAGTCACCCGCTTCAAGAGCCGGCAGTTGCGTTGAATCCACGACAATTTCGCAATTGGTCAGCAGGTTCGCGGCATCCCGATCGTCAACGCCTTGCAGCTTGATGATCAGATCCTGATTGTGGTGCTTCCAGCCTTCCAGCTGTACTTGCTGCCACTGACCGCCGCGCTGGATAAACCAGGGCTGGTAGTCAAAAATGCTTTCGGCGTCTTCGGTGGAGGAAAACACTCTGAGCCAACCACGAATACCGTAGGAGGAGCCCATCTTGCCCAATACAATTGGGTTAACAGGTGCCTGTGCGGCGAGTTGCTTGCTCATCATGACCACCGTGACAGATTAAGCTGCTTTCTTTGCTTCTTTGATCAGCGTAGCTACGCGATCAGAAACGGTTGCGCCCAGGCCAACCCAATGTGCTACGCGATCCAGATCCAGGCGAACGCCTTCTTCTTTCTCGTTAGCGATAGGGTTGAAGAAACCAACGCGCTCAATGAAGCGACCGTTACGTGCATTACGGCTATCAGTAACGACAACCTGGTAGAACGGACGCTTTTTAGCGCCGTGACGTGCTAAACGAATAGTTACCATAACATCCTCTTTAGTGAATAAAACACCCGGCCCCATCGAGGGACGGAGCCAGGTGTCATATTAAAAGCCCGAAAATTTTACTCATTTCGGCGTAAAAAGCAATCGAAATAGCTTATCGCCCTGGGAAACCTGGTGGCATCATGCCTTTCATGCCACGCATCATTTTCGCCATGCCGCCTTTCTTCATTTTCTTCATCATGCGCTGCATATCGTCGAACTGCTTCAGCAGGCGGTTAACGTCCTGCACCTGCATGCCGGAACCCTGCGCGATACGGCGCTTGCGGGAACCTTTAATTATTTCCGGCTGGGCGCGCTCTTTCAGAGTCATGGAGTTAATAATGGCCTCCATACGCACCAGCACTTTGTCATCCATCTGGGACTTCACGTTATCCGGCAGTTGGCCCATGCCCGGAAGCTTGCTCATCATGCTCGCCATGCCGCCCATGTTTTTCATCTGCTTGAGCTGCTCGAGGAAGTCGTTCAGATCGAAACCGTCGCCCTTCTTCAGCTTGCTGGCGAGTTTCTCCGCCTGCGCGCGGTCAACCTTGCTTTCGATATCTTCGATAAGCGACAGCACGTCGCCCATGCCCAGAATACGGGAGGCAATACGGTCCGGGTGGAACGGCTCAAGCGCCTCGGTTTTTTCACCCACGCCGAGGAATTTAATTGGCTTACCGGTGATATGGCGAATCGACAGAGCCGCACCGCCGCGGGCGTCGCCGTCCACTTTGGTCAGCACCACGCCGGTCAGTGGCAGCGCTTCGTTGAACGCTTTCGCGGTATTCGCCGCATCCTGGCCGGTCATGGCATCGACAACAAACAGCGTCTCTACCGGCTTAATCGCGGCGTGAACCTGTTTGATTTCGTCCATCATCGCTTCGTCTACGTGCAGACGACCGGCGGTATCCACCAGCAGCACGTCATAGAACTTCAGCTTCGCCTCTTTCAGCGCCGCGTTAACGATATCGAGAGGTTTTTGCTGAGCGTCGGACGGGAAGAAGTCTACTTCAACCTGCTGCGCCAGCGTTTCCAGCTGTTTAATCGCCGCCGGGCGATAAACGTCGGCGGAAACTACCAGCACTTTTTTCTTCTGCTTCTCGCGCAGGAACTTACCCAGCTTAGCGACGCTGGTAGTTTTACCAGCACCCTGCAGGCCCGCCATCAGCACTACGGCCGGAGGCTGTGCCGCAAGGTTCAGGGCGCTGTTTTCTTCGCCCATCGCCGCAACCAGCTCGGCGCGAACGATTTTGACGAATTCCTGGCCCGGGGTCAGACTTTTGTTGACCTCATGACCTACCGCTTTCTCTTTCACGCGGTTGATAAAATCACGCACCACCGGCAGCGCAACGTCCGCCTCCAGCAGCGCCATGCGCACTTCGCGCAGCGTTTCTTTAACGTTTTCTTCGGTTAGCCGCCCACGGCCGCTAATATTGCGCAGGGTACGCGACAGACGGTCTGTTAAATTATCAAACATGGTATTTTGCCTAACGTGGTAACTGGGGCCGCAGCTTGCGACACAAAACTGAATTTGGCGGATTATATCATGAAGCCGCCTCGGGTGTGATCCAACGGTTGGAGCAGGCGGCAGGTAACGTTATACTGATTTTTTTCTTCCCTGGCCAATTTGACCGACACCTTAAATATGCCCGTTTTCGCCATTCTTGCGCTTGTTGCCTACTCCGTCAGCCTGGGGCTGATCATTCCCGGTCTTCTGCGGAAGAACAGCGGGTGGCGTCGTTTTGCCATTTTATCAGCGGCGATTGCGCTTATCTGCCACGCGCTGGCGCTGGAAGCTCGCTTCTTCTCCGTCGACGGCGGGCAAAACCTCAGCCTGCTTAACGTCGGCTCGCTGGTCAGCCTGATGATTTGTACCGTGATGACCATCGTTGCGTCCCGCAACCGCGGCTGGCTACTGTTACCTATTGTTTACGCCTTTGCCCTGATAAATCTGGCGCTGGCCACCTTTATGCCGAACGAATTCATCACCCATCTGGAAGCGACGCCGGGCATGATGGTGCATATCGGCCTGTCGCTTTTCTCCTACGCTACGCTCATTATTGCGGCACTTTACGCCCTGCAGCTGGCCTGGATTGATTACCAGTTAAAAAACAAAAAGCTGGCCTTCAGCGCCGAAATGCCGCCGCTGATGGTTATCGAACGTAAGATGTTCCACATCACCCAGGTCGGCGTTGTGCTGCTGACCCTGACGCTGTGTACCGGCCTGTTTTACATGAAAAACCTGTTCAGCATGGAGAACGTCGACAAGGCGGTATTGTCTATCCTCGCCTGGTTCGTCTACGTCATTCTGCTGTGGGGGCACTATCATGAAGGGTGGCGCGGCCGTCGCGTTGTATGGTTCAACGTTGCCGGGGCGGGTATTTTAACCCTCGCCTATTTTGGCAGCCGCGTGCTGCAACAGTTCGTTAGCTAATTTATTCTTTTTAAAGGAAACCACTTTTGGAACACATTTCAACCACCACGCTGATCGTGACGCTGATCATCATGGTGGTGGTGTCCGCGTACTTCTCCGGCTCTGAAACCGGCATGATGACGCTAAACCGCTATCGCCTGCGCCATCTGGCCAAGCAGGGAAACCGTGCGGCAAGGCGCGTCGAAAAACTGCTGCGCAAGCCGGACCGCCTGATAAGCCTGGTGTTGATTGGCAATAACCTGGTCAATATTCTTGCTTCCGCCCTCGCCACTATCGTCGGCATTCGCCTTTACGGAAATGCGGGCGTCGCCATTGCCACCGGCGTACTGACCTTTGTTGTGCTGGTCTTTGCCGAAGTGCTGCCGAAAACCATCGCCGCGCTCTATCCGGAAAAGGTCGCTTATCCCAGCAGCCTGCTGCTCGGCCCGCTACAAATCCTGATGATGCCGCTGGTGTGGCTGCTGAACACTATTACCCGCCTGCTGATGCGCATGGTCGGCATCAAAGTCGACCATATTATCAGCACCGCGCTGAGCAAAGACGAGCTGCGCACCATCGTGCATGAATCCCGCTCGCAAATGTCCCGGCGTAATCAGGACATGCTGCTCTCGGTGCTTGATCTCGAAAAAGTCAGCGTCGACGACATCATGGTGCCGCGTAACGAAATCGTCGGGATCAATATTAACGACGACTGGAAAGCTATCGTTCGCCAGCTTACCCACTCCCCGCACGGGCGCATTGTGCTCTACCGCGACACGCTGGACGACGCCATCGGCATGCTGCGCCTGCGCGAAGCTTACCGCCTGATGACCGAGAAAAAAGAGTTCACCAAAGAGGTGATGCTGCGCGCCGCCGATGAAATTTACTTTGTTCCGGAAGGCACGCCGCTCAACATTCAGCTGGTGAAGTTCCAGAGGAATAAGAAGAAAGTGGGCCTGGTGGTGGATGAATATGGCGATATTCAGGGTCTGGTGACGGTCGAAGATATTCTTGAAGAAATTGTGGGCGACTTCACAACTTCAATGTCACCGACGCTGGCCGAAGAGGTCACACCGCAAAACGACGGGTCGGTGATTATCGAGGGCAGCGCCAACGTGCGTGAGCTCAATAAAGCGTTCAACTGGACGCTGCCGGAAGACGATGCGCGCACGGTCAACGGCATGCTGCTGGAAGAGATTCAGGAGATCCCGGCTATCGGAACCCGTATACGCCTCGGGCAATACGACATCGACATTCTCGACGTGCAGGACAATATGATTAAGCAGGTCCGCGTGACGCCCGTTAAGCCGCTGCGCCAGAGCGTGGAGCAGTAGAGACAAAAAAGCCAGCCACAGGGCTGGCTTTTGTTATTTGCGTGGCTATCAGGCTTTTGCTACTGAAACCATCGCGGCGCGGATAGTACGGCCATTCAGGGTGTAACCCTTCTGCATCACCATCAGCACATGATTCGGCGCAACGTCAGCAGACTCGACCATGGCGATAGCCTGGTGAACGTCCGGGTTAAACGGCACGTTAGTCTCGCCAACCACTTCAACACCAAACTTACGCACCACGTCGAGCATAGATTTCTGGGTCAGTTCGATGCCTTCAATCATCGGCGCTAAATCCGGATTAGCTTTATCGGCAACTTCCAGAGCGCGGTCCAGGCTGTCGATAACCGGCAGCAGTTCGTTCACGAATTTCTCCAGTGCGAACTTGTGTGCCTTCTCAACATCCTGCTCGGTACGGCGGCGCAGGTTTGCCAGTTCCGCCTGATGGCGCGGCTCAGCTTCACGTTCGCGCTGTTTTAATTCGGCCAGTTGAGCCTGCAAATTAGCAATCTGTTCGTCGCGCGGATCCACGACATCGGCACCTTCTACGGCCTCGACTTCATCGTGCTGGTCCATTGCAATATCTTCCGGGGCTTGCTCGCCAGGTGTTTTCTGTTCTTTACTACTCATGAAATTCTCCGCGTTTTTAGCATTCATCTCGCTGGTTCGCTTATTATGGGGATCAGTTTCAGGGTTTCAAGGGAACCTGTCATATTGTCACAGGAACGTCTGCGAATAAGGACCACCAGGATAATGAACAAACATTTCAACTGCATCGGTATTGTCGGGCACCCGCGTCACCCCACCGCCCTGACCACGCATGAAATGCTGTATCGCTGGCTGTGCGCCAAAGGCTATGAAGTGATGGTGGAACAGCAAATTGCGCAGGAACTTAACCTCAAGCAGGTGAAAACCGGCACGCTGGCGGAGATTGGCCAGCAGGCGGATTTAGCCGTGGTTGTGGGCGGGGATGGCAATATGCTGGGCGCGGCTCGCGTTCTGGCGCGCTACGACATAAAAGTTATCGGCATTAACCGTGGCAACTTAGGTTTCCTCACCGATCTCGACCCGGACAATGCTCAGCAGCAGCTGGCCGACGTGCTTGAAGGCCATTACATTACGGAACGCCGTTTTCTGCTGGAGGCTCAGGTATGCCAGCACGATACGCCGACGCGCCTCAGCACCGCCATTAACGAAGTGGTACTGCACCCCGGTAAAGTCGCGCATATGATTGAGTTTGAAGTGTATATCGACGAAATCTTTGCCTTCTCCCAGCGATCGGACGGGCTGATTATCTCCACGCCTACAGGCTCAACCGCCTACTCGCTTTCTGCTGGAGGACCGATTCTGACGCCTTCCCTGGATGCGATAACCCTGGTGCCAATGTTCCCGCACACCCTTTCGGCACGCCCGCTGGTGATCAACAGCAGCAGCACCATCCGCCTGCGCTTTTCCCATATGCGTAGCGACCTTGAAATCAGCTGCGACAGCCAGATTGCGCTGCCTATTCAGGAAGGTGAAGACGTGCTTATCCGCCGGTGCGACTACCACCTAAACCTGATACACCCGAAAGATTACAGCTATTTCAATACATTAAGCTCAAAACTCGGCTGGTCAAAAAAATTATTCTAAAAAGGCCTCAGGCCACTTTACTGTATATAAAACCAGTTTATACTGTATGAAAACACAGTAACCAAATCGGACTCTAAATAATTCAGGTTGCAGCCAATACCTCTGCAACCTGGAGTATGCCGGGTACATACAGGAAGGTGTCTATGCTTGCCCAACTCACCATCAGTAACTTCGCTATCGTTCGTGAACTCGAAATCGACTTTCATCACGGTATGACGGCCATCACCGGGGAAACCGGTGCCGGTAAATCTATTGCTATAGATGCCCTGGGGCTGTGCCTCGGCGGCCGCGCGGAAGCCGATATGGTGCGTCAGGGCGCAAATCGCGCGGATCTCTGCGCCCGCTTTTCCCTGAAAGACACGCCGGCCGCCCTGCGCTGGCTGGAAGAAAACCAGCTTGAAGACGGCCTTGAGTGCCTGCTGCGCCGCGTCATCAGCAGCGATGGCCGCTCCCGCGGCTTTATCAACGGCACGGCGGTTCCGCTTTCTCAGCTGCGCGATCTCGGCCAGTTACTTATTCAGATCCACGGCCAGCACGCCCACCAGCTGTTGCTCAAGCCCGAACACCAAAAAACCCTGCTTGATGGCTATGCGGGTGAGCACTCGCTGGGTCAGCAGATGGCGGAGCGCTACCGTGAATGGCACCAAAGCTGCCGGTCTCTGGCTCAGCATCAGCAGCTTGCCCAGGAGCGCTCGGCAAAAGCCGAGCTGCTGCAATATCAGTTGAAAGAGCTTAACGAATTTGCGCCGGTAGCCGGTGAGTTTGAATTAATCGACGAAGAGTACAAGCGGCTAGCCAACAGCGGCCAGCTGCTTTCCACCAGCCAGCAGGCGCTGGACGTCCTTGCCGATGGCGAAGAGTGCAATCTGCAAAGCCAGCTGCATACCGTGCGCCATTTAATGGGGGAGCTGGTGGGAATGGACGATAAGCTATCCGGCGTGCTGGGGATGCTGGAAGAAGCGGCGATTCAACTTTCCGAGGCCAGCGATGAACTGCGCCACTACTGCGACCGGCTGGATCTTGACCCCAACCGCCTGCATGAGCTGGAACAGCGCATTTCCCGGCAAATCTCCCTGGCGCGCAAGCACCACATTTCCCCGGAAGAGCTGCCGACCTTTCACCAGAAACTGCTGGACGAACAGCAGCTGCTGGATGAGCAAACCGGCTCGCTGGAGGAAATGTTGCAGGCCGTCGCCCGGCATCATCAGCAGGCACTGACCGTCGCCACGGCGCTGCACCAGAGCCGGGTAAAACATGCCGCAGAGCTGTGTCAGCTGATTACCGAAAGCATGCACTCTCTGTCTATGCCGCACGGCAAACTTGCCATCGAAGTCGAATTTAACGAAAACCACCTGACCGCTGAAGGTGCAGACCGCATTGATTTTCGCGTCAGCACTAACCCGGGCCAGCCGCTGCAGCCGCTGGCAAAAGTGGCCTCTGGAGGCGAGCTGTCGCGTATTGCGCTGGCCATTCAGGTCATTACGGCACGTAAAATGGAAACGCCGGCCCTGATTTTTGATGAAGTAGACGTCGGTATCAGCGGCCCAACCGCTGCGGTGGTGGGCAAACTACTGCGTCAACTGGGTGAGTCTACTCAGGTGATGTGCGTAACCCACTTGCCTCAGGTTGCAGGCTGCGGCCATCATCACTTCTTCGTCAGCAAAGAGACCGACGGTGAAATGACGGAAACCCATATGCAGCCGCTGGACAAACGCGCCCGCCTGCAAGAACTGGCGCGCCTGCTGGGCGGCAGTGAAGTCACCCGCAATACGCTGGCAAACGCCAAAGAGCTGCTGGCGGCCTAATTGCCTTCGCGGTGCACGGATTTTTTTCACGCCGTGCATCGCATAAAAAACAGTCACTCATCGGCTAATTGGCCATTCTGTTATATTTTCAGCCAACTTTTTTACGCTCCCACGGTCTGAGTTGAGCGCCTTAAGGTTTTAAACTGCTTAAAGGTCTATTATCATCGGCATTATACGAATAAGCCACGCACTACTCGGGCCCGAAAAGGAATCAAATCACTATGCGTTGTAAAATGCTGACTGCTGCCGCAGCGGTTCTTCTGATGTTGACCGCAGGCTGTTCCACTCTGGAGCGAGTGGTTTACCGCCCTGACATCAACCAGGGTAACTACCTGGCACCGAATGACATCTCCAAACTCCGCGTCGGTATGACACAACAGCAGGTTGCCTACACTCTCGGCACCCCGATGATGAGCGATCCGTTTGGCACCAACACCTGGTTCTACGTCTTCCGCCAGCAGCCGGGCCACGAAAACGTGACTCAACAAACGCTGACCCTGACGTTTAACAGCAGCGGCGTACTGACCAATATCGACAACAAGCCTGCCCTGACCAAAGGGGAATAAGGCTGTCGGGATGGACAAAAAGAAAGGTGCTTTTCAGCACCTTTCTTTTTTTGTGTTATTTCTGCGCCGAACGCTCGGCACGCTGCCGCCTCAGCTCTTTAGGGTCAGCAATTAAAGGGCGATAAATTTCCACTCTGTCACCGTCCTGCACGGCGTCTCCGAGCTTCGCGGGGCGGCTGTAGATGCCCACTTTATTCTGCCGCAGGTCGATATCATCCCGCAGCTCCAGCAGACCGGAAGCGACGATCGCCTGTTCAACGGTGCTGCCTTCCTCGAGCTTTACCTTGCGCAAGTATTGCTTCTGGGGCAAAGCGTAAATCACCTCGACCTGAATCTCACGCGACACGATAGACCTCTTTGGCGCGGGTAGTGAATGCCTGAACCATGCTCCCGGCCAGTTCTTTAAAGATGCGGCCGAAGGCCAGCTCAATCAGCTTATTGGTAAACTCAAAATCGAGCTGGAACTCAATGCGGCAGGCATCTTCGCTAAGCGGAGTAAACTTCCAGCCGCCCATCAGAGATTTAAACGGGCCGTCCACCAGCTGCATCAAAATGCTCTGGTTATCGGTGAGAATATTACGGGTGGTGAAGGTTTTGCTGATCCCGGCTTTTGAAACATCTACCGCCGCCGTCATCTGATTGGCCGAAGCATCAATCACCCGGCTGCCGGTGCAGCCCGGTAAAAATTCCGGATAGGACTTTACGTCATTCACTAACTGATACATCTGCTCGGCGCTGTAAGGCACCAGGGCAGTACGGCTGATCTGCGGCATAGCAATTCCTGGGAGTCATAAAACGGACAAATAATAACATTTATCACCGCGCAAAGAAAAACTCTCTACCGCTCATGCTAAGATAAGCGCTTCTCCCTCGCGTAGGATGCGGGGTGTCTTTGAACTCCTGGAATAAGTATACTGAGCAGCACTATGACTAAGAAAAAAGCACACAAACCAGGCTCAGCCACCATTGCGCTAAACAAGCGCGCCCGCCATGAATACTTTATCGAAGATGAGATTGAAGCGGGTCTTGCGCTACAGGGCTGGGAAGTAAAATCACTGCGCGCCGGGAAAGCAAACATTGGCGATAGCTATGTCATTTTTAAAGATGGTGAAGCCTACTTGTTCGGCGCCAACTTTACCCCGCTGGCCGTGGCCTCCAGCCACGTCGTTTGCGACCCAACCCGTACCCGTAAACTGCTGCTGAACCAGCGCGAGCTGGATAACCTCTACGGCAGCGTTAGCCGCGACGGTTACACCATTGTGGCTTTATCGCTGTACTGGAAGAACGCCTGGTGCAAGGTAAAAATTGGCCTTGCCAAAGGTAAGAAGCAGCACGACAAGCGTACCGACGTGAAGGATCGCGAGTGGGCGCTGGATAAGGCACGAATTATGAAACACGCGGGCCGTTAAGCGCCAAACAATAATTTATCCGCCTGTGGCTCTTCTTCGGGAGAGCCATCATAAAAAAACATCCACGCTTTTTTATTTATCAGCTAATATGGTGTTCCGCCAAAAGTCACTTCAGCCTTAATTAAGCAGCACTAAAGGATATATGTTAATTTCTCCACATTCATTACGCGAAAAGATAAAAACCGCCCTCATCTAATATATAATATTTCTTTATTATTCCAGCCGATTATTCCTGCCGCTCTCACAAAATCAAAAATACATTCTGTTAATTTTTCACTACGCACAGAGATCCTGCCAGCCTTAATGCCTCATAAACCCTTCTCCACACAGGGTTTTAACCACTATTCACCTCTGCAAAAAACAGCCAACCGCTTCGATAGCATCAATAAAAACACATTAAAATCAATTGCATTAACAAGCCGTCAACTTCCAGGAAGACAAAGGGTTTACCTGTATTGTCCGGGTGAGTCATAAAATTTCACTGGTACTTAAGAACTACTTACATTGGGTTAAATATGGCTTAAGTTGCGCATTCATTTTTTCCTGTCTATATCATCAATAGCCCCTTATCAATAAACGACGAGTATACGAGCCTGAGAATTAACTAATTTTCGATTCCGCAACGGAAACACCGTTACTTATTAATAATCACTGCCATCAATTTTTGATGAAAGGCCCCCTTTCGCCTGCTTTCAGCGCGAAGGAACCCGCTTACTTAAATTTTTGCTTTCGGTAATTAATTATACCGGGCATCAGACTACCACCACGTTCATCGCGAATGGAGTGATAAAAATGCGTGCAATGACAATTATTTCTAAATTAACCGGCGTAAAAAACAACGTCGAAGCCTCTGAAATCATGTTAAAAGGTCCATCAATTGTCGAGCTAAAAATCGAGCGCGATGAGATTGCCAATTTCACGCGCTCCGGACAGGACCTGGTCATCAAGCTCAATTCCGGCGAAACCATCACCGTTAAAAATTACTATGCCTTCGCCGATCAGGGCGGAAACCAGCTGGTGCTGGAGGGCAAAGATGGCGTGCTGTGGTGGGTGCAGGATCCGGAAACCGCTCTACACTACGAGCAAATTGCCAATATTGATGAGGTGATGGCCGCTACCGGCGCACATTCCGAGGGCGGAGCCGCGTGGCCGTGGGTGTTAGGTGGGCTGGCAGTTGCTGCCGGGGGCGCGATTGCCGCAGCATCCAGCGGGGGCGGAGGTGGAAGCTCAGACAACGGTAGTAATCCGGGCAATCCCGGCAGACCAGATGTTACGCCACCAGCCGCGCCAACAGGCCTTACCGTATCGGCCGACGGGAAAACCATTACCGGCAACGCCGAAGCGGGCAGTACGGTAACCATCAAGGACGCAAACGGGAATGTGATTGGCTCTGGCACCGCAGGCAGCGACGGCAGCTTCACTATCCCCCTGAACACTCCACAACTCGGCGGTGAAACGCTCACCGCAACTGCCACCGATCCGTCCGGCAATACAGGGCCAGGCACTACGGTTATCGCCCCCAATATTCCGCTGCCGGGCGAACCAAGCATTACCGGCGTGACCAATGATAATGGCAATACCACAAACGGCGGGACCGTAAATAATAACCAGGCCACCAACGACAATACCCCAACCTTGCAGGGTAAAGGCCCGGCCGGGACCACCGTGTATATCTATGATAATGGCGTGCAAATTGGCACCGTCGTTGTCGGCTCTAACGGTACATGGAGCTTTACGCCTGGCAGCGCTCTGCCGGACGGCTCTCATGCCTTCACCGTCATCGCAACCAATGAAAGAGGCGAAAGCGCGACTTCCCCGGCGTACACCGTCACCATTGATACCGCGCCACCGGCCGCCGCAACAGGCCTGGCTGTGAGCCCGGATGGGGAAACCATTACCGGCCATGCCGAAGCGGGCAGCAGCATAACCATCAAGGATGGTAATGGCGTTATCGTCGGTACGGGTACAGCTGACGGCAACGGCAACATCAGCGTTCCCCTCGTCCCTCCTCAGGTTGATGGCGAAACGCTGACCGTCGTGGTTACCGATCCAGCAGGCAATAATAGCCCGCCTGTTCCGGCAACCGCACCAAACGTTCTGCCGCCGGTAGAACCCGTCATTACCGCAATCATTGACGATGTAGCACCAAACACCGGGAATATAGGGAATAACCACACCACCAACGACACCACCCCAACGCTTCAGGGGACAGGCCAGCCCGGCGATACCATCCATATTCTGTCTAACGGCGGCGAGATTGGTACCGCCAAAGTTGGGGTGAACGGTACCTGGAGCTTTACGCCAGCCACCCCGCTGGGTGAAGGCACATACACCTTTACCGCTTCAGCCTCCAACGTCAGGGGCGATAGCAGCGTTTCCGGTAGCTATACCGTTACCGTCGATACCACGGGGCCTGATGCCCCAAATGGTTTGCTGGTTTCTCCTGACGGTACAACCTTAACCGGTACAGCGGAAGCGGGCAGCACCGTCACCATCAAAGACACTAATGGCAACGTTATTGGTACAGCTACCGCCGACCCAACTACCGGTACATTTACCGTTACCCTGACCACGCCGCAGCTGGACGGCTCCAACCTTAGCGCTGTTGCCAGCGACCCGGCGGGCAATACCGGAAACCCGGGAGCGGTAACCGCGCCGTTCTACCCGCTGCCGACTATTCCGGTTATCACGGCGATAATCGATAACGCGTTACCTAACGTGGGCACGGTTCCGAACAACCAGTCAACCAATGACCAGACCCCGACTATTCAGGGGACGGGCGTTATCGGTGAAACCATTCATATCTTTGATAACGGGCTTGAGATTGGCACTACGGTAGTGGGAGCCGGTGGCACATGGAGCTTTACACCAGGCGTTAATCTGCTCGACGGCCCGCACAACTTCACGGCCACCGCCTCTAACATCCGCGGCGACAGCGGCAGCTCTGCGGGCTACAGCGTTACGGTTGATACCGTTGTCGATGCACCGGTACTCAGCCTGGTTGAAGATAATACTGGCTCCATCACTGGCCCTATCGGCAACAACGGCGTTACCGATGAGAAAAAACCCGTCTTCAGCGGCACCGGTGAACCCGGCAGCTCGCTCACCCTCTTTGATAATGGCCTTCCGATTGGCATGGTCACCGTCGGCAATGACGGTAAATGGACATTTACCCCAACCAACGCGATGGGTGAAGGCTCACATGCAATAACGCTACAACAAACCGATCCGGCAGGTAACCTCAGCAGCGTCACCGTCGGCCCAACCTTTACCATTGATTTCACACCACCGAATGCCGTTACGCTTAATCCGCGCGATCCGGACGGGACGACCGTGACCGGTACAGGGGAAATTGGCGCAACAGTTACCATTACCACCCTCTCTGGCGTCGTATTGGGCACCGCTCAAGTTGATGGCAGCGGCAACTTCTCCGTCACCCTGATGCCTGCGCAAACCCACGGTGAAGACCTTATCGCGAAAATTAGCGATGCCGCTGGAAACCAGGGGCCGAATACGCCATTCGAGGCCTCAAACTCCGGCTTCCCAACCGTCCCTGTTCTGATTTCGGTGACCGATGATGTCGGCCCAATTAAAGGGACGTTGACCAACGGCCAGGCGACGGATGACAACCGCCCGACTCTCAGCGGCACAGCTGAAGTGGGTTCCACCATTGCTGTCTTTGATAACGGCCTGCCGATTGGTTTTACTGTGGTTGATCCTGACGGCAGTTGGAGTTTTACCCCAACGTTGCCGCTGCTTGATGGCCCACATTCCTTCACCGTGAGCGCCAACAACGGCTTAGGCAACAGCGGAATATCCCCACCGTTTGGCGTAGTGGTTGATACCGCGGCTCCTCTGCCGCCAACCGGGCTTAGCGTCTCCAACGACGGCACAACGCTCACCGGGACAGCAGAAGCCAACAGTAAAGTGACCATCACCAACGCCAGCGGCACCGTACTTGGCACCGCGACGGCAGACGGTACGGGTCACTTCAGCGTGACGCTTTCCCCGGCTCAACTGAACGGTGAAGTTCTGACCGCGAAGGCCACCGACGTGGCGGGCAATACCGGCCAGGGCGCTACAACGCCCGCACCGGATCACACGCCGCCGAATGCACCAACCGGGCTTGCCGTCAGCGCGGATGGCCTGCAGTTAACCGGTACTGCCGAAGCTAACAGCGCCATCACCGTCAAAGACGGCAACGGAAACATCATCGGCGTGGGCACCACTGACATCACCGGGCATTTCGATATCTTGCTGGTGCCTCCGCAGCTTAACGGCCAGACGCTGCTGGTTACCGCCACGGATATCGCCACCAATACCAGTGCTCCGGCTACCGTTATTGCTCAGGATCACACGCCTCCTGCTCTGCCGACTAACCTAACGTTTAACGAAGACGGCACGGTACTGACCGGTAAAGCGGAGGCAGGCAGCACGGTAAAAGTGACCGATACGCTGGGCAACCCACTGGGCCAGGGCGTAGCAGGTCCGGACGGAAGCTTTACCATCACGCTGACCACGCCTCAGGCCAATGGTCAGCATCTGCAAGTGAACGCGACGGATGTCGCCGGGAATGCTGGACCGAACGCGCCAGTCACCGCGCCGGATATCACCCCGCCGAACATTCCGGTCATCGGTTCAGTAGTCGACAACGTGCCGGACCATACCGGTAACCTCAACAGCGGCGACCTGACCAACGACGATAAACCGACACTCTCCGGCACGGCCGAAGCTAACTCAACCGTGAAGATCTACGACAACGGTAATCTGATTGGCACCGTCAATGCCGACGGGACAGGGGCATGGACGTTTACGCCAACAACCGCTCTCGGCCAGGGTTCTCATAACCTGACCGTCACCGCTACCGACGCCGCAAACAATGTAAGCCAGCCAAGTGCCGCGTTTAACATCAACGTTGATTCGATTGCGCCAACAGCACCGACCATCACCCTGGTGAACGATGACGTTGGCACGGTAACCGGCCCGGTTAGCAATGGGGGAGCGACCAACGATCCTACTCCAACGCTTAGCGGCAGCGGTGAACCAGGCTCTACGATTACGATTTACGATGGGCTGAACCCGCTGGGAACCACCACCGTGAACGGCAGCGGCACCTGGACATTTACGCCAACCACGCCGTTGCTGGATGGGCCTCACGCCTTTACCGTCACGGCTTCAGATGCCGCAGGAAACGTCACCGCGCATTCCCCGCCATGGAACGTTGAACTGATCACTGCCTTGCCAAACGCGCCGACGATCGGCGAGATAGTGGATAACGTTAACCCGGATCTTGGCCCTGTACTGCCGGGCGGCGCAACCAACGATCCTCAACCCGTTATTAACGGGACGGCAGCCGCTGATGCGGTCGTCAAAATATACGATGGCACAACGCTTATCGGTACCGTCACGGCGGATGGCAGCGGAGCGTGGACATTCCAGCCAACTCAGCCGCTGAGCGAAGGCTCGCATACGCTTAATGTCTATGTGACGGATGCGGCCGGAAACACCAGCTCCGCCACAACGCAGATTGTGATTATCGACACCGCGCCTCCGGGAGCGCCTTCCATAGACGGCGCGCTGGGCAACGTCGCAGGCACGCCAATCACCCTGGTTAACGGCGGCAGTACCCAAAGCACCGAGCCGGTGCTCTCCGGTAAGGGCGAAGTGGGCGCCACCATCAAGCTGTACGCTGACGGCGGAACAACGCCAATCGGCAGCGCGGTCGTTGACGCCGACGGCAACTGGAGTATTACCCCGAATTCTCCGCTGGGTAGCGGGACTCATATCTTCACAACTACGGCAACGGACGCGGCAGGCAACGTCGGAGCACCTTCGGCCGAATTTACGCTGTCGGTTTACGCGGCACCTCCGACTCAGCCTGTTGCGCCTACGGTAACTGACAACGTGCCGCCTGTAGTGGGAACCGTCGCCCCTGGCGGCAGCACCAACGACACGACCCCAACCTTTAGCGGCACCGGCGTCGCGGGCTCCACCATCAACGTCTTCAACAACGGGAACGAGCTGGTCGGCACCACTATCGTGCGTTCAGACGGCACATGGAGCGTTACGCCGACAACGCCGTTTGGCGAAACAACCTACAACATCACCGTGCAGGTGACCGACCCGGCGGGCAACATCAGCCTGCCGTCTGCGCCGATCGCGATAATCGTAGACACCACGCCGCCAGCGGCACCGGCTATTGGCACCGTGGATGACAACGTTGGACCGGTTACCGGCGCTATCACCAACGGGATTACCGACGACCCGAAACCAGTGTTCCACGGTACAGGGGAAATTGGCGCAACCGTCACGCTGTACAGCGGCACCACGGCGATAGGCTCTGCGGTAGTAGACGGCACGGGTAACTGGACCATCACGCCGGATACCGCGCTGGCTAATGGCGAAAATACGATAACCGCTGTCCAGACCGACAAGGCTGGCAACGTCAGCGGGCCGTCAACCGATTATGTACTGACCGTCGATACCGTACCGCTTACCGCGCCGGTCGTCGTTGAAATCCAGGATAACGTCGGTCCAATTCAGACGCCGCTAGTCAACGGCAGCGTCACCGATGACACAACGCCAACCTTTACCGGCACCGGTAAAATCGGCAGCACGATTACGCTGTACGACACTAATGGCACAACCATTCTGGGTACCGGTACCGTAGGCCCGGACGGCAAATGGAGCATAACCACTTCCACGCTGTCGGAAGGCTCGCACAGCATTACCATTAAAGCCACCGATGATGTCGGCCATAGCGTTGGGCCATCTGCGCCAATTGTGATTGACGTGGATATCACTGCGCCAGGAAATCCTACGGTTCTGGTCATTGATCCGACCGGTACCCTGGTCTCCGGTACCGCAGAAGCCGGGGCGACGGTGATTATCAAAGATTCCGGCGGCAACGTTCTGGGTACGGGAGTTGCGGCACCGATAACCGGTGCCTGGGTCGTTACGCTTTCACCAGCCCAGACTACTGGCGCACAGCTTACTGCCGTGGCACAGGATCCAGCAGGTAACCAGAGTGGTGGCGTGAACTTTAACGCAACGACCTCGATTATCCCTCACCCTCCGACCATTGACACCGTGATGGATGATGTCAGCCCGGTCACCGGGAATGTCGGTAAAGGTGGCTCGACCAACGATACGCTGCCGACGTTGAACGGCTCAGGTGCCACTGCCGGAGCTGCGATTCATATCTATGTCGACGGAGTGCTGATTACTACAGTGTCGGCCGACGGCGATGGAAAATGGACGTGGACCGTCACCGATCCTCTGGGCGAGGGGCTACATACCTTCGCGGTCAGCCAGAATGTGCTTGGCGTAGAAAGCGGCCTGTCACCTGCCTACAGCATCATCGTAGACACCATTTTGCCAAACCAGCCGGTTATCCTTTCCGTGGTGGACGATGTAGTGGGCGGTGCCCTCGGGCCGTTGACCAGCGGTCAGGCCACTAATGACGCCAAACCAACTCTCAGCGGTACCGCTGAGGCCGGGGCTACGGTGAGCATTCTCGATAACGGCACCGTTATCGGTACTGCCACCGCTAACGCCCTGGGTATCTGGACTTATACGCCGACAACCAATCTTGGCGAAGGCGCACACACGCTTACCGTCACGGCAACGGACGCCGCCGGTAACGTCAGCCCACCTTCCACCGGCTTTGTGGTAAATGTTGATACCGTCGCACCGGGAACGCCTGTTGTGCTGACGGTTACCAACGACATTACCTCGCAGCCAATCACTTCTGGCCAGCCGACCAACGACAATACGCCAACCTTTAGCGGCACCGCCGAGGCGGGAACCACGCTGACCTTCAAAGACGGCAATGTCGTTATCGGTACCGTTACGGTGCCGGTGGGCGGTAGCTGGACCTTTAGCCCAACGGTTCCGCTGCTGGACGGCAGCCATAACATCACCGTGACCGCTACGGATGCGGCAGGTAACGCCAGCGGCCCGACCGCCGGGTTCAACGTGGTAGTGGATACCGTTCCGCCGATTGTGCCGATTATTCTCTCGGTAATAGACGACCAGACTCAGCCAGGTACCAACCTGCCGCTGATTAACGGCCAGTTGACGAAGGACACGCAGCCAACCCTGAGCGGGACGGCAGAAGCCAACGCCATCATCATCGTTAAAGACGGCAATAACGTGCTCGGCACGGCTCAGGCCGACGGTCTGGGTAACTGGACATTTACCCCGACCGGCCCGCTGGGACAGGGAACGCATACCCTGAACGTGACGGCAACCGATGCCGCAGGCAACGTCAGTACCACGGCCTCGTTTGGCGTGAATATTGACTCCGTCGCGCCAAATCCTCCGGTTATCGTCACCGTTCTGGATAACACCGCGCCGGTACTTGGGGCAATAACCAACGGCCAGGCCACCAACGAAACACGCCCTTCCCTTAGCGGGACGGCGGAAGCTAATGCCATCATCAAGGTCTACAGCGATGGCAACCTGATAGGCACCACCGTTGCCAACGGATCTGGCGCATGGAGCCTGACGCCGGTGGCCGCACTCGGCAACGGCCCACATACGTTAACCGTCACCGCTACCGACGCAGCTGGCAACGTCAGTAATCCGTCTAACGGCTTCGCGTTAACCGTGGACACCATTGCACCGAATGCGCCGACTATCGGCACCGTTGCGGATGCGGTGGGGCCAATCACCGGGAACCTGTCCAGCGGCCAGGTAACCGACGATACTCGCCCAACGCTGACCGGCACTGCCGAAGCTAACGCCAGCGTTAAGATTTACGATAACGGGAACCTGATTGGCACCGTACAGGCCGACGGCACCGGAGCATGGAGCTTCAGGCCGTCGACCGGGTTAACCAACGGCGGCCATGCGCTGACGGTCACCGCAACGGATGCCGCCGGCAACGTCAGCCTGCCATCTGCGCCGTTTAACGTGGTGGTAGATACCATCGCCCCTACTCAGCCGATTGTCATTCAGGCCTTTGACGATGTTGGCCCGGTTCAGGGGCCGCTGGTGAGTGGTTCAGCTACCGACGATACCCAGCCTGTGCTCAGCGGTACTGCGGAGGCTAACGCCACCATTAAGATTTACGATGGCGGCAACCTGATTGGCACCGTCACCGCCAACGCGCTGGGCGTTTGGAGCTTCACGCCGGGCACCGCGTTAGCCCCTGGACAGCATGTGTTCACAGTCACGGCATCCGATGCCGCCGGTAACACCAGCGTCGCGTCTGCCGACTTCACCCTGAACATCGTCAGCGGCGTATCGAATACGCCGGTGCTGACCTCGGTAGTGGATGATGTCGTCGGTGGTGTGGTAGGTCCGTTAACTAATGGCCAGGCGACTAACGATGCGCGTCCGACCCTGAACGGGACGGCGGATGCCAACAGCACCATCAAGATTTACGATGGCGGCAACCTGATAGGCACCGTGACCGCTAACGTACTCGGCGTCTGGGTGTTCACGCCGCCGAGCGCGCTGGCAAACGGCTCGCACACCTTTACCATCACCGCCACTAACGGCGCAGGCGTGGTCAGTAGTCCGACAGCTGGCTTCACCGTGGTCGTGGATACCGTTGCGCCTAACCAGCCGGCGATCACCTCCGTGGTGGATGACGTTGGGACGATAACCGGCCCGATTGGCAACAATCAGCCGACGGATGACACTCGCCCTACCCTGAACGGCACCGCGGAAGCCAACGCTACAATCAATATCTTTGATAACGGCGTACTTCTTGGCACCACGACGGCAAACGGCAGCGGCGTCTGGACATTTACGCCAACGCTGCCGCTGCTCCAGGGCAACCATTCATTTACCGTGACGGCTACGGATGCAGCAGGTAACGTCAGCGTAACGTCGGTGCCTGCCGGTATTGTCGTCGATACCGTGCCGCCGCTAGCCCCAACCGGCCTGACGGTGAATGCTACGGGCACAGTAGTAACCGGCCTTGCCGAAGCCAACAGCACCGTAACCATTACCTCAGCAACGGGAACGGTACTGGGTACGGCGAAAGCGGACGGTAGCGGCAACTTCAGCATCACCCTTTCTCCTGCACAGACCAGCGGCCAGTCTCTGCTTGCCTTTGCTCAGGATGCTGCGGGTAATACAGGGGTTTCCGCAGGCTTCACCGCGCCGTTCACCGGCGTACCGGGGCTGCCGGTTATCACCAGCATCGTTGACGATGTTCTGCCGAAAACCGGCATCGTGGGTAACGGCCAGAGCACCAACGATACCCGTCCGACGATTAACGGCACCGCCGAAGCCAACGCCACCGTTAAGATTTACGACAACGGTGCGTTGCTGGGCACGGTAACCGCGAATGCGAGCGGCGTCTGGACGTTTACCCCAACCGGTGCGCTGGGTGATGGCGTCCATGCCTTTACCGCTACGGCAACCAACGCCAACGGTACGGGCGCTGCGTCTCTGGCAACCTCGGTAATTGTCGATACCATTCCGCCGCTGATCCCAACCGGGGTTATCAGCGCCGATGGTTCAACGATCACCGGCGTAGCGGAAGCGAACAGCACCGTGACCATTACGCTGCCGGGCGGGATAACCGTCACCGGTACGGCAAACGCTTCTGGCGCATTCAGCATTACGCTGCCGACTCGCCAGATTGAAGGCCAGTCTCTGTCGATATCTGCCGCCGATGCCGCCGGGAACGTCTCGCCGTCGCTGTCGATCACCGCGCCTGTCCTGCCTCTGGCAGCAAGCAGCAACGTGGTCGATCTGGCGCTGACCAGTAACGCAGAAATCACCACCGCGCACTACAGTGGCTACGGTAGCCTGCTGATTGGTGCGCTTGGCAACGTGGCTTCGGTTCTCGGCAGCAATACCGCGCAGGTTGGCTTTACCATCGGCAACGGCGCTACCGGGCATATCACGATTAACGCCGCCGCGACCGGCGTAGTGCTTTCACTGCTCAATACGCTGGAAATTGCTATCCAGAAATATGATGCAGCCACCAACTCATGGACTACGATTGTTGACTCGTCTTTACCGCAGTTCCTTAATCTGCTGACGCTGGGTGCCACTGGCGTGACCCTGAACCTCGACGGGCTGGGCGAAGGGCAATACCGCGTACTGGGTTATAACACCAGCCTGCTGGCCACCGGCGCGACGACTAACCTTGCTGTGACCGTCGAGCAAACCAGCGCTGGCGTCGTCAGCGGCACCACTACCTCGGACGGTAACGTAATTACCGACGCAGGCCCTGGCGGTGCGGTGGATAACGCCCCTACCGGCACCGTGGTAACGGCTATCACTGATGCTAACGGCGTGAGCCATACCGTTGGCGCAGGCGGGCTGGATATTCAGGGCAAATACGGCACCCTGCATATCAACCAGGACGGCAGCTATACCTACACCTTAACCAATACGTCGGCCACGGTACTGGGCCGCACGGAGAACTTCACCTACACCATTACCCATAACGGCGTCAGCGACTCTGCACAGCTGATTGTTTCCCTGGGTAACGGCGCGCCGGCCAGCACGGTCACCGCAACGGATAACACCGCTTCTCTGACTTACGGCACCGATGTTGCTGCCGTTGACCACGGCGCATCGCAGCAGACCGGCCTGTCCGTGCTGAGCGTGGGCCTGGGTAACGTGGTCAACCTCAACCTGCTTGCCAATATGAGCAACCCGATTCTGTTTGATGTTGCAGACGGGTCGACTCGTACCATGACGCTGCAGGCGAACGTTGGCGGGGTTGCGCTGCTTTCCACCTTTGACCTGTATATCTACAAGTTCAACGTGGCCACCCAGCAGTATGAACAGTTCCAGGTGCAGAAAACCTGGCTGACGGCTCCGCTGTTGGGTGGCTCATCAGGCCAGCTGACCGTGACTCTGGGCGGCGGGGATTACCTGTTCCTGCTGATGAACGCCAGCGGCGTATCGGTGTTGACCAGCTACACGCTGAACATTCTCCAGGATCACACCTACGCGGTAGACAGCCTGGCGGCGTCGACCACCGGCAACGTGATGCAGGATGATATCGCCCCGGCGGGAAGTCTGCTGACGGCGGTGAACGGCGTGGCAATTTCGGCGACCGGCACCACCACCATCAACGGCAAGTTCGGTACGCTGACTATTGATGCGCACGGCAACTACACCTATACGCTGAAAAGCGGCGTGGGTGCAGACGGTATCAATACGCCAGACAGCTTCGTTTATACCGTTACCGCGCCAAATGGCGATACCGGGACCGCGTCGCTGAACATCACCGCAACGCCGCACACCGTGGATGCCGTGAACGACATCAGCTCGATTATGGCTATTGCGTCAACGCAGAACACTGCGGCTTACGCGAGTGCCAACGTCGGTTCAGCGACCTGGACCACTGCGCTGTTGGCATCCAGCCACGGCAACGGCAGCGGTACGTTCACCATTGCGGACAACACCACGCTGGGCGGAGCCGCCCTGGTGTTCAAAGTGGCTTCCGGTCTGGCGTTGGGTGGGTTGTCTGTGACCTGGACGCTGAGCGACGGTCAGGGCCATACCTACACCGGTACCTTTAGCGGCAGCGCGCTATTGGGCGGCACGGCCATTGTTCCGGTCACGGACCTGCATTCGGGCACCTGGACGCTGAGCTATGTTGGCAACATGGGGCCGCTAAGCGTAGGGAACATCACCATTACCCCAACGGTCACCGGGACTTCGCACCTGCTGGACAGCTTCACGGCGCAGAGCACTGTCGTACACGGCAATCTGTACGACGGTAGCGACTCTGCCGGTGCGTCAGACCAGCTTGGCAGCGTCCACACCCTGTTGACGATCAACGGCGTGAACGGCAGCACGGCCACCCTGAACCCGCTCACCAACAGCAACGCGGTAGCGACAATTCAGGGGCAGTACGGCACGCTGACCATCGATATCGGCGGGAACTATACCTACACCCTGAAGGCGGGTGTAGCGCCGGGATCGATCGTCAATAAGGAGACTTTCACCTACACCCTGAACGATCAGAACGGGCATTCAGACAGCGCTACGCTGACCATCAACATGAACCCGCAGTTCGTCAGCACCGCCTACGGAGACATCATCAACGGTTCGTCGGCCTACGCCGATACGCTGGTCTACCATGTCCTTGCAGGCGGCGCGAACGACGGTACGGGCGGCAATGGTGCGGACGTCTGGAAGAACTTCTCGCTCGCCCAGGGCGACCAGATCAACCTCCACGACCTGCTGGTTGGCTGGAACGGACAGACATCAACGCTGGGCAATTACCTGAACGTCGCTACCGTCGGCAATAACACGGTCATCTCTATCGACCGCGACGGCAACGCCGGAACGTTCCACTCAACCACCCTTGTCACTTTGGAGAACGTGCACACCACACTCGACGAGCTTATCCAGAACAACCATATAGTTGCCTGATAGTACAAGCGGAACAGCCCCGGGCGCGCAGACGCCCGGGGAATAAGACAGAAACGCAGTGCCATTTATTAGGGAAAAAACATGGGAAAAATACAGCCTGTTGCGTTATGGCTGGCTTGTGGTCTGTTTTCACTCCAGGCCTGGGCCGACGATACACCTGCTTCTATTACGACTCAGGGCCTCGCTCAGCAACAAGAGCTACCCTCACTCGATGGCTCAACCGCCCTCCCGCTGAATGCCCCTGCGCCCGGAACTTTAACGCTTAACGATGCGGTCAACCGCTCCGTCACCTGGCACCCCAGCATTCGTGAAGCAATAGGCAAACTTTACGGCCAGTCCGAACAAATTAACGTCGCGAAATCCAAATACTACCCGCAGATCAGCGCCGGAATGAATAACGGCTACACCAACACCTACAGCAACAGCGGATACAGCCCATCGCTGGTGCTTTCACTGTCCCAGATGCTGTATGACTTTGGCAAAGTGGCAAGCCAGGTACGCGCCGAAACCGCCGGGGAAGCTCAGGCTCAGGCCAACGTGCTGGTGAGTATCGATACCGTCGGGCACGACACCGCCGTGGCGATGGTACAGGTGCAACTCTGGCAGCAGATGGTCGACATAGCCAAAGAGCAGCTGGATGCGCTCTCGGCGATTGGCCGCCTGACACAGCAGCGCAACGATGAAGGAGCAACCTCGATGTCCGACGTGGTGCAGACCGATGCGCGTATCGAGTCCGCCCGTTCGCAGCTGATTCAGTACCAGTCCAACCTCGACAGCACTCAAGCAACGCTGATGAGCCAGCTCGGCTGGACCAGCCTCAACAAGATCAGCCCCGACTTCCCGAAAAAGCTGAACAACAGCTGCGATGTAGCGAAGCCTGATGACCGCCTGGTGCCTGCCGTTCTCGCGGCCTGGGCCCAGTCAAACGTCGCCCAGGCAAACCTCGACTACGCCAATTCGCAGATGACGCCAACCATCTCGCTGGAACCCTCCGTTCAGCACTATCTGAACAAGAACTACTCCGGCAGTGAAGTGCTGGATCGCACGCAATACTCGGCGTATATCCGCGTTGAAATGCCGATTTACCAGGGCGGCGGCCTGACCGCAAGACGCAACGCCGCAAGCCACGCGCTTGAGGCGGCGCAATCCGGCGTAGACAGAGTTCGCCTCGACGTGCGTCAAAAACTGATGGAGTCCCGCAGCCAGGCACTTAGCCTGGTCACCGCGCTCCAGGTCTTGCAGCGCCAGGAGCAGCTAAGCGCCCGTACCCGCGAGTTGTATCAGCAGCAGTATCTCGACCTGGGCTCGCGTCCGCTGCTGGACGTGCTCAACGCCGAGCAGGAAGTCTACCAGGCGCGCTTCGCGCAGCAACAAACGCTGAGCCAGCTCCATCAATTGCAGCTTAACTGCCTGTACAACACCGGCAGAATGCGTAACGCATTTGGTCTGGAACACCGCAACATCCAGTCACTGGAGATCCAGCCATGAGCCAGACAGCCCCTCCCGCCGGGGAGTTTTTAAGCGAACAGGCACTGACCCAATGGGCTCATGCCATCAGCCACGTTGCCGGGCATTACCGGGTGGTTTGCTCGCCCGGCACCATTCAGGCCAACGCCCCGTGGTTTAAAGATAAGACAATGGTTCCAGCCCTGACGCAGCTTTCACGCCAGGCAGGGCTATCCTTCCACCTGCTCGGCAACACCGAAAAGGCGATTGCCCAGTGGCGGCTGCCGGTAGTAGTGAACTTAGCCAGCGGCCAGATCGCGGTAATCGAACAGTTTGACGGTGTAGATACGGTGGATATCTGCTACTTCGACGACGAACGCCACACCAACCGACAGTCGCTTAGCAAACTGCTGCCTGAAATCCGTTTTGTTGCCGCCCTACGCCCGCTCTCGGCCCTGAAAGACAGCCGGGTTGACGCCTACATCTCACGCTTCAGCCCCGACTGGATGAAAGAGCTTATTATGCTCGACGTTCGCCCCTACGGCCCGGTGATGCTCGCAGCCTTCTGGGTGAACGTACTTTCACTGGCGGGCATTTTGTTCTCGATGCAGGTTTACGATCGGGTCATTCCCGCCCAGTCGTTCCCGACGCTTTATGTGCTGGCAACCGGCGTGCTGATCGCCGTAGTGTTCGGCTTTATCCTCAAAGTCACTCGCAGCAATATTATGGACGTGTTGGGCAAGCGAGCCGATATGCGCATTTCCGATCGCGTATTCAGCCACGCCCTGCGGTTACGCAACAGCGCGGTTCCCCGCTCCACCGGCAGCTTTATTTCACAGCTGCGCGAGCTGGAGCAGATCCGCGAGATGATCACCTCCTCGACCATCTCCACCATTGTCGATCTGCCTTTCTTTCTGCTGTTTGTGGTCGTGCTGGCGATCATCGCCCCGCAGTTGGCGTGGATAGCCCCGGTAGCGGCGGTCCTGATGGTGCTCCCCGGTCTGCTGCTACAGAAAAAGCTGGCAACGCTCGCCAACCAGGCAGCCCATGAATCCACCCTGCGTAATGCGGTACTGGTGGAAAGCGTGCAGGGGCTGGAGGACATCAAGCTGATGCAGGCGGAAAATCGCTTCCTGCAACAATGGAACAGCTATATCCGCATTACTGCCGAGTCTGGCCTGAAAACCCGCGAACTGACCCAGGGCTTAATCAGCTGGGGCATGACTATCCAAAGTCTGGTGTTTGTGGTGGTGATTTTGTTCGGCGCGCCGCTGGTTATTGAGGGCGAAATGACCACAGGTGCTATGGTCGCCGCTTCGATGCTGGCCTCAAGGATGATTGCCCCGATGGCAAACCTCTGCGGTGTGCTCGCACGCTGGCAGCAGGTCAAAGCCGCCAAGCAGGGGCTGGACAGCATTATGCAACTGCCGGTGGAAACCCAGCGTGATGAAAACCTCATCCACAAGGATATTTTCCACGGTCACTATCTGTTTGAAAGTGCCCAATTCAAATACCACAGCGAAGATCAGCGCATTCCGCTACGCATTGCCCGCCTGGAGATCCAGCGCGGCGAGCGCATTGCCGTGCTCGGGCGCAACGGCGCGGGCAAATCTACTCTGCTCCAGGCGCTAGCCGGAGGCGTCGATCTGGCAAGCGGCGAAGCCCGGCTCGACGATCTCGCTATGTCGCAAATCGACATGGCGGATCTGCGCCGCAATATTGGGTTCCTGAGCCAGAATGCCAGATTGTTCTACGGCACGCTGCGGGAAAACCTCACCCTCGGCGCACCACACGCCAGCGACGACGCTATCTTCGAAGTGCTGGAAGTCAGCGGCGCAAGCAACTTCGTGAAGCATCTGCCGAAGGGATTGGATCATCCAATAATGGAAGGCGGCAGCGGACTTTCCGGAGGGCAACGGCAGTCAGTCCTGCTGGCTCGCATGCTGCTGAGATCGCCCAACATCGTGCTGCTCGACGAGCCTACCGCCTCGCTGGACGATCATACTGAAAGAGAGTTTATTCAGCGCCTGAACCAGTGGCTCGGCCACCGCACGCTGGTTGTTGCCACCCACCGCGTGCCGGTACTTGAACTGGTGGAGCGAGTGCTGGTGCTAAAAGATGGCCAGCTCGTGATGGATGCGCCGAAGGCTCAGGCACTCAGTACAGCAAGACCGGTTCCGACTACGGCACCGGCCGCCGCCCAGACACCACCGCGGGAGTGGAACAATGAAAACCAGTCAGCATGACGTCACCATGGATTACCCGGACATCCAGCGCGAAAGCGAATTCTCCGGAGCAAGCCGCATCATCCTGCTCATCACGCTGCTGTTTATTCTGTTTGGCGTCTGGGCGTGGTTCGGCACCCTGGATGAAGTCTCGACAGGCACCGGGAAAGTCGTACCCAGCTCCCGCGAGCAGATCCTCCAGTCACTGGACGGCGGGATCGTCACCGAACTGTTGGTGCATGAAGGAGACAAGGTGCAGGCCGGACAGATAGTCGCTCGTCTTGATCCTACAAGATCAGAGTCCAACGTGGGCGAGAGTGCGGCCCGCTACCGTGCCTCTCTGGCCTCAAGCGCCAGACTCTATGCAGAGGTTAACGATGCGACACTTAAGTTTCCCGACTCGCTAAAAGCATGGCCGGATCTCATCGCTTCCGAAACCCGTTTGTTTAAAACCCGGCGGGCGCAGCTAAACGACTCAGAGGCCGAACTGCGGGATGCGTTGGTATCGGTCAACAAAGAGCTGGATATCACCCAACGGCTGGTAAAAAGCGGCGCAGCGAGCCACGTAGAAGTGCTGCGCCTACAGCGGCAGAAAAGCGACCTGGGCTTAAGGATCACCGACCTGCGCTCACAGTATTACGTTCAGGCGCGCGAGGCGCTGTCTAAAGCCAATGCCGAAGTAGATATGCTGGCCTCTATCATTAAGGGTCGCGAAGACTCGGTAACCCGCATGACGGTGCGCTCACCGGTACGCGGCATCGTGAAAAATATCCAGGTCACCACCATCGGCGGCGTTATTCCACCGAACGGTGAGATGATGGAAATTGTGCCGGTGGACGACCACCTTTTAATCGAGGCACGGCTTTCACCTCGCGACATCGCCTTTATTCACCCAGGCCAGCGCGCGCTGGTGAAAATCACAGCCTACGATTACGCCATTTACGGCGGTCTTGAAGGCGTGGTGGAGACCATCTCCCCGGATACGATTCAGGACAAAGTGAAGCCAGAAATTGTTTACTACCGGGTGTTTATCCGCACCAACCAGGATTATCTGGTGAACAAAATTGGCCGCCACTTCTCCATTTCTCCGGGCATGGTGGCGACCGTGGATATTAAAACCGGGCAGAAAACTATCATTGAGTACCTGATTAAGCCGTTCAATCGCGCCCGGGAGGCGCTGCGCGAGCGTTAATTAACCGCCTATTCCGCTGTCGCTTAAGGCATTTTGTACAACTTGCGTACAGCGGGAATTCTCTGTGTACGGCTGGTCAGCGCGGTGATAAATCTGTTATACTCCGTTTCAACACATTGGGGCTGATTCTGGATTCGACGGGATTTGCGAAACCCAAGGTGCATGCCGAGGGGCGGTTGGCCTCGTAAAAAGCCGCAAAAAAATAGTCGCAAACGACGAAAACTACGCTTTAGCAGCTTAATAACCTGCTAAGAGCCCTCTCTCCCTAGCTTCCGCTCTTAAGACGGGGATCAAAGAGAGGTCAAACCCAAAAGAGATCGTGTGGATGCCTTGCCTGGGGTTGAAGCATTAAAACTAATCAGGATAGTCTGGTAATGGCGTGTCTGTCCGCAGTTGCCCGGCGAATGTAAAGACTGACTAAGCATGTAGTACCGAGGATGTAGAAATTTCGGACGGGGGTTCAAATCCCCCCAGCTCCACCAAAATTCTTTGTTGATGGTCACCAGAGCCTGATATGAAGTCCTGAAAGCCCGCATGACGCAAGTTGTGCGGGCTTTTTTGTGTCCACATTTTGACTGGTTCTCGAGTAAGGATTCTTGCAGGTGCCGTTAACTGCGCAGGGAAAGAGCTAAGCGCAGCCTAGTGAAGAAGATCGCAGATCGGCAAAGCAGAGAACTCCCCTAAATGCTTTTCGGATTCAACTTCCGCAGCAGTTTTCCCGTGTTTATGACAATAAGATACAAACTCGCACCGAAGTTCCGACGTGGAGTTGCATTGATTGTGACAGAACACCGGAGCGATCGACGAGTCGGCAATTTCAGCGCGTATATACTCGGCAATATCCTTTGAAATATTAGAGAGTAAGGAAGAAATGACACGGCACAAAGCACGATAGTTATAGTGATTGTCATCGTGGAGCCGCATACCTTCGCGATAAAGCACGGAGTGATCCTTCGAACGTACTAGTTCAACCCGAATAATGGACTGCCCATTATGGCTAATTTCGGATCCGGTAATGTAATAATCAGCTTTTGACTTTTCTATGGCCAGCAAGAAATCACTATAATCCTGGAATGCCCGAGTGATTGAGGATGAAACGATCTCGATTGGAATATCATTATTTATCTTTATACGCTGAAGCCACTCAACTAATTGATCTTGCAAAAATGCCGAAGCTATTTTGTTTTTCATATCAAATGGAAATAGCGCAAGACTACAGTTTTCGGTTAATTCAGCGCCACTGAACGTCGCGCTGGGTTCTAACGATCCGGTCTTTTGACTTTCTGAATCGGTGAACATCTTAACGGATGAAAGCAGTCGATAGCCTTTGCCGTAAATGGTCTTAATAAAACGCTTTTTATCCGTTTGCCCGAGTACTCTGCGAAGAACATAAATGCAGCGGGTAAGAGACTCATCAGAAACAATTCCGCCCTTCCAGACTTTACTAATAATCTCCTCTTTGGAGATCATGCTATTGGCTCGCTCCAGCAGCAGATGAAGAACCGCGCTTTCTTTAGGAGCCAGCTCGACTTCCCCCTTATGATCGCAGATCAATCGCCCCTGCCTGAAACAAAAACTCTCAAATTTGTAGTAGATGACATTCATAATATGTAATTCCCTTTACAAAAACAAATGAGGTTAGATCACTTAATAAGTTACAAACATCATTTTAAAACATTGAGAAAGCTCAATCGATTAAATATATAAATCCGGGAGACAAACATGGCAAAGATGCCAATAACGCCGGGCGTAATCATTTTCCAAAAAACTACCAAGGATGCGGTTAAACGAGGCCTAGTTTTTCATCAAAAAAAATGTCCGTCAAGTTAGCCGGAGCAACGTTCAGAACAAACAGTAAGAATTTGAAAACAAAGGAGATTAATGAATTAATAATATTTTTCAGGCTAAATTTTGCGCATTAACAGCAATCAGTTTAGAGCATAATATTGTAAGAAGCGATTAGCTATCCGCTTTTATCAGCATAAAATGCTGAGGCGAGGTAATGCAATTTATTTATAATACCTTTGAATTAAATGTTAATCTTACAGTATTAAATAATACGCTCATAAAGAGACGTTGAGAATAACTAATTATGGCAACGGGACAATAATTGTCAGAGTGATTGCTGTAGAAATAATTAACAGGCAATACTGCTGGTAGAATAGCGGAGGGAGGAAGGTGATGGATTGGGTTGGAATACCGCGATGGCGCAACATCACTGCTGTAATGGCGCCAGGCATTATGGCACTTTGCCTGAAATCAGGCAGTTTGATTTAAAACAGTAAGTTAACACTCCAGATAGCGATTGACCGCCTGCTCCCAGCTGACCCTATTGGAAAAATTAAAATCGGCGGCATTGAAAGGATCAATAAACATGTAGTCAGGCCGGTATTCAGGCGTTCCGGCCTCCTTTACCCTTTGACATAGTTCATCTCTTTTTTGGCCATCGTTCATTTTTAGCTGCACATTATCCCAAAATGTCTTTTTTTGTTGGCTGCTAAGTGAATCGATACTTTCTTTGAGTAACCTGCTGTGCCGCGCATGCGCATATTGACTGTCCACCCGCCTCGCATCATACCAGGTTTTACTTCCTGCCAGGGCATAGAGAAAGGTTGCATCGCCCCACTCCCGCGATTTAATACAATTATTCATTCTTTGGTAGAGTTGAGCGGGCAAGTCAGCTGCAATAAACCTCATATCACTTTCACATTGCACCTGCTGGAGGTCTGCCGCTCCCTTTCCTGAAAGAGATTTACCCGGAGACTGACACCCGGAGATAAGCACCGGGACAAGCAACAATAGTAAGGCCAAAAGCTTACCAGTCGGCATTTTCATCATCTTTGATTCCATTTGATAACAGGATATTTTGCTTCCATTCTTCATACATAATAGTAAAGCCGAAATTAGGCGGACTCGCTTCTTTAGAGGCCATCTCATCAAGCGTCTTTATCTTTTCATGCGCATTCAGCTCATTCGATTGACGGGCGCTGAATGCAGAGCTATCTATATTCATGGTATTACTCCTCATGATGTTGAGTATCACGCATTGTTTCATCACATTGCGGATAACGAAGGGAAAGTTGTTCATGGAGATGCTGTATGGCCTGCTCAGATATTTTTTGATGATCTGGATAAAAATCTATTCCTCCGGTTAATGTCTCGACGCTAGAATAGATAAATTCCTCTGGGAAAAATTCGGCAAGCCGTTCTTTATATTTAAAAACAAAACGCGGCTCGTGGTGATATTCAAAAACCACCGAACCGGCATGCTTACCTTCCACCACACGAGACAGGCCCGTTCGGAATCGGCGATTCGCATAGGGCATTAGAATACAGACTGGAGAATTTTTATCATCTTTATCAAGTTCATCAACCCATTGCTCCAGCACGTTGAGAATAACGGCTTCCTCATCAAGGATGTCTGACAATAAAATTTTAATATCCTTCTGAACCTTAAGATAAAGATCATGGGCGTAACTCGAATTATTATCAATAAATTGGCAAACAGAATCGATAGACATCAACAAACCACGTTCATAACCGACACGATAAGCTTCTTTTTGAATATTATCGCTTTCCTGCGCGGCCTGCTTAATAAGTTGTTTAGCCCTGCTTTTCGCCTGCCTGAGCAGCCCATCGCCCTCCCTGATTTTCTTCAACGTTTTGGAAGGGATGAGCACGTTTTCGTGTACTTTATGAGGTGCTATGTTAGTGATTTCTTTTGGCATATTGAATGGCCATCCTTACCAATATTTCATTGTCATTCTGCTGCAAAATAAAACTATCCGACATATTCACCTCAGCCTGCTTTTCAAATAAAAGAGGAATGCGTTCTTTCATTAATAATGAAACATCAGAACTAAAGGTCATTAATTCCCGATACGCAAGGAAGCGCAAACATCCCCAGGTAATATCCCCTCTAAAATCATCCCTTGAGCCTGTTAATTCGCACTGCGTGAATTGAAAAGTCAGAGGATCAAGTTTGAACATTAAGCCATTATAAGCAAGAGCGGAACGATACCTGTGGCAGGCTGCCATAAAAGCAGCTTTAGCCAGTACCGCCCAGTGGTGGGCGAGATAGTTTTCTTTGCTATTCGATAAATCGATATCTCCCGTTGAAAGCCCATACTGATGCAAAATAATATCGTTGATAATGCTGCGACATCTTGCTGTAGCCAGCTTTTTGGGGAGTGAAAAACGCTTTGGATGGATCCATGAAATAGGATCGTAAATAATATATTTTACGTCAGCGTGCATCATTAGAGCCTTTGAAATCGGCACCTGGTTCCGCATCTGAATGACCCTTTTCAGGCTCTAAATCCGATTTATCCGGCACATCGTCACCTGTTATGGCACCTCCGCCGCTTCGTTCATTTTTATGAAAAATCGGGCGCCGCCGCATTGTCTCTTTCAGAGAATGGCCATTTTTTTTGAAGAACAAAATGAAAAGAAGAGCACTGGCAAATAACAGACCTACGATCAGCAACAACGACGTTACCGAGAATGATTTATCAGGTGCTACAACGGGTGGAACTCGCTGTACGTCTTCAGTTTTAGAAAGCACAACGGAGATATTATCGTAATCAATATTATCAAAGCTGTTTTTTAGAAACCTTTTCACATCACCAATCAGAAGCGACGGATCCACAATGCGCTCGTCATAATTAAGCAGCGATGACAAATGAACTGGCTTTTTGTTTCGCTCCCCCTCACCGGCATCAAAATCGTAGCTGACATGCACCCGAGCGGAGACAACGCCACGAATTGACAGCAATGACTGAGCAAGACGTTGCTCTATTCCAGAATATAAACGCGCTTTTTCGGCACGCGGGGAAGAGACCAGAGAGTCGGCCGGGAACATCTGCGCGATCTCCATCTTTGGCGCGCGAGGCAAGCCATATGTCGACATGAGATCAACGGCTGCGGCAAAGTCCTTCGGATCGACAGAAACGCTAAACCCTTCTTTTGCGGAATCTTTTTTGTCAGCCGAAATGTTATTGCGCTGCAACAGCGCAATAACCTCGTTCGCCTGGCTTTGATCAAGGCCTTTCAGCAGCTGTTCCTGCTTACAACCCGTAAGCAGCAGAATCATTAACGGCAGAACAAGATATAATTTTTTCATCATCAGGAACGCAGTAAAGTCTCTACAGCACTGACGCCTTTACGGGTCAGGGTACTGATCATTGAAACGTGCAAATTATAATCAGAGGTTCTTTGCTGTAGCCGGAATAACTCAGCCGGATCGGAGGTGACTCTTGCCTGCTGAAGCTTATTAATAACATCAGCCTGTTCAGCCTGAACCGTCGTAGATGTTTTTGCGTATGCCTGAATCATACGCTCCTCCAGCGACAGTGACGTAGGATCAGACATTGTAATATCCGATGCCTGACCGGTGAATGCCTGAATAGAATTCAAAGCTATACTCATAATCTTTCTCTTAATAATCCATTAGCGGAAGTTAGTAATAATTGCGGAAGCAACGTCCTTATAAACCTTCACAACGTTAGATTGCGCATTTCGGTAAAGCGTATATTCCGAAAGGCGAGACTGATATTGAGCCAACAGCTGTGGGTTGGATGGATCCTTCGTTAACTCAGATAAAGCTTCTGTTAACTCTTTATTTAATTCGGTAACCCCCTGGTCAAACGTGCTGGATGTATGGGACAAAAAACCGTCCCAGACGTAGGCCGTTGCCCTTGGGCTATCTACTGGCGAACTCATGTTATAACTCCTTTTGTAAGCTTCTCGGGAAATACCAATGGCCAGGTGATAATTTCACATATCCCTGTGTTCCATACTTATACGACTTGCCTTTCAGCCAGTCATTTTTCAGCTCGAGGGCGAATTGCACGTACTCTCCCCCCCAAGCCTGATAGTAGCGAGTAATAAACTCTTTCAACCTTTCCAGTTCGCCATCTTCAATGGCTCCACGAATAACAAAAGTTATGCTATTTCCGTTATTTATTTCGGTAAACGACAGAGCCATTTTTTTCAGGCCGTCAGCAGCGAGTAATTTTATTTTTTTATCAGAAATCTCAGAAATGGCGATGCTGTTGGCATAAGCAACATTTTTGATCAATGCGGCAATAAATCTATCTCTTTCCACATCGCTTAATCTGGTGCGCTCAGCGCTTATTTCGAGCACCGGATGTTTAACATCTGCAAGTCTTATTCGATGAAATTTCACCTGAGGCCAGTTACTCTCAATCCACTTGCCGAGCCGTTGCTCTTCGGCTCCTAAGGTCAGCACCTTTGTGCGATAAGGCTGTGGAATACGGACCATGGATTGAATCGCCCATTGAGCGGATTTATCATCGTCTGCAAGCACGTAAATAATTTTGTCATTGCCGTACACAATCTGATAGCTATCTGACGACCTATTCAAAAAATCAGCCACGGAGGTTATCTGCCGCTGTGTTTCAGTCAGCCATGTGTACCCGGCGAAAGAGATGCACCCCACAATTCCCAGAGCAACCAGAGCTTTCCACCACTGCTTTTTGGGGGCTCTACTCAGAGGTTCGACGGTGTTTTTTTGGGCTTCGTTAAGTTTATCGTTCGAATAGAATAGAATTTCATCTGAAAAACTGCCGTCCGCCTCTCGCCAGGCTAGCTTTTGCCCTCCGACGGCCACAATCTGGTTAGCCGGAAAAACGCTTTCCGGTGTAGCATCATCCTGAATTTCTCTCAAGATAACCGGCTCGTCGTCATTCTCTGGCACCAGAACTTCAAAATTTGAACCATTCTCTTTTGCCGGAATATAAATAGTATTTTCCGGTAAAAGCGTTCCATGATGCTGCTGACGAATAGCCTGTTCACCACTAATGATGAAGAGTGTTTTTCCCGATACAAGGGTAAACTCACATCCGCGTAACATTCCATTTAACAGACGAACGACCAGCTGTTTCCCGGGTCCACCGTTTTCTCTTTCTTCTAACATAACGAAGCACATGCCCTTGTAATCAAGGATGAATACAATAATCCATCAACCCTGGAGACAGGATACAATGAGCGATACGGGACATCCTGATTCAATTACAATGGAAAAATGATAGGCAATCTGTACAGATAGCGGGAGGAAAGCAATTGCAGATCTGAGATTAAATTAAACTCAGTTAGATATTTTTAAATATATATACCTTAACAATCACAAACGATGACAAGAAACCACTTTCTGGTTCAGGCATCTTCTTTTTGGCATCACTTTCCCATCATTATTTGCAGCAGGAATAACATTAACAGATAAGATGAGAGGTAAAAAAGAGGGAGAAAAACAAATACCCACTTTAAAAACTTTCTTAACAGGATATCCTCTTAGAGGTTGCAAGCGTTTAAGCTCACTCTCATCGAGTATAACGCGACTAACGATGTCGCACTCTATCAAATTGCAAAAGTCATAAATAGCTCTCCGAATTTTATTTTTCAGACTTACATTTTCTAATTTTTATCATTTCAGGAGTAACCACTCTACGTGTGGAATACATGTCATTGCTTTTTATACCCCCTTACGTTGCCAGAAACATTCATTACTCATGATAACTGCTGGCTGGTGGACAGCGCTTTGCCGACTATAGAATACAGGTCTTTAACATATTCCGTTTCAGCAAGAAACTCCTCCTTATATTCAATTTTGAATTTATCTTCCAGTGCCAGGGATATATCGAGCAATGCCAATGAATCAGCCAGCAAGTCATAACAGAGATGTTTTTCTGGTTGTACACCGTGAATAGAGCAGTTCAGCGTTGATGCGACTATTTCGTTAACCGCGCTAACAATATTATACTGAGTCATCATTCCCGTTATTCATTCCCCCCGAAGGGGGAATACCTTAGTTATTTTTTATTTGCCGGGCCGTTAAAGAATGGCGTAGCCTGAGCAGAACCACGGCTGCCAATATAGCCCTGATTTTGGCGATCCATGTAAGTCTGCGCACGTGGGCCTTTATTAGCCTGGCCACCCTGTACGCCATCTTTTTGGGATTTCAGATCGCTATTATTCTGTGCAACAACCCTCTGTCCTTGCGTAGCGCCAACCATTTTATGACCCGTGGCAGTCCGCTGGCTTACGGTGTTACTGACATCTTGCGAATTAACCGACTGGTGGGACTCTCGTGCAAAAGAAGCATCAGCACTCTCACTGTTAGCTCCTGAACCTGCCACTTTTGGCTCCGACACCTTACGAGCACGCGCAAAACTGGAAGGCACGCTACGCGCGGCGGAAGAGCCCGGGCCGCCTAAATAACCATTGGTCGCTCCCACCGGCGGATGTTTTTTCGCTGGCTGATGATTGAGGTTTTGAGGGGCTGTATGTGCTCTCGCCTCAGCACCGTGCTGGCTTGCTGCCTTAGCCGTGTTTTGTAAATCAACCGACTGCTTTGGGATTGCGGCATTTTTATCTGGCGCTGCCCGACCGGCTGCTCCGCCCCGCACGGGATTATTCACGCCAGCAAAATCGGAGGGAACGGCACGCGCACCGGACGAGCCAGGGCTACCTAAATAACTTCTGCTCGTGTTTACCGGAGGATGTTTTTTCATCGACGGATTCTTCGCCCCTGCCACACTTTGCGCACCTGCCTCAGGCTTTACAGCGTTACGCTGGACGTTGCCCACCACCGTTTCCGCCGTAGCCTTTTGTACCGTTGCATGTACCTGAGCGGAATTAATCAGAGGTGAAGCCTGCATCATTGCATGTTGCCCGATATGCGTCTGGGTTCCCGCTTTCATCCCTCGCTCATCGGCAGCCCGCTGTTCCACAGCGGATTTCCCCCTCTGAATATCCATCTCAGTTTGAACAGCAACCTTCGCTGACTCCTTACCCGCTGTTTGCGTTTCTCGCCCAATACCTGCTTTCCCTTTTTCGCGAGCAGAATCTGACGGTACGGAACGAGCACCGGATGAGCCAGGGCTACCAAAATAGCTATTTGTCGTCTCCACCGGAGGATATTTAGCTGACTGCTTATTCGATGCTCCGGCATCGCGTGTTGCCTGCTGCGTTACCATAGCCGAGAGTGTGGAAGACCGTGAGACAGCTTCCGTGCGTATGCTAGTACGCACTGTCTCTTTGGATATATTTTTCTGGGAAGTTGAATTTGCCTGAGCAAAGGCTCGATTACCTGCAACAGCCAGCCCTGCGTTGGTTGCCGCTTGAGCTGATGCTCCCGGCGTCTGCGCCCCGCGCCCGACGCCCACGCCGGAATTACCGCTGGCTTTATTACGCCCCGCATCCGACGGCGTTGAACGCGCCCCGGACGAACCCGGGCTACCGAAGTAGCTGGTGCTGGCATCAACCGTAGGGTGTTTTACCTCCTTCGCCGTTTGCTGACCCGCAGTGCGCATCTCAGGCTTAACGCCCATAGCCTGTTCACTCCCTGCGGAGGTTGCTTTGTCCGCTTTTACCGGTTGCGCCTGAACGTCGGACCCGGCCGTTGATGGCTGAGAGGATAAGCCAACCGTCTGCGCCCCGCGCCCGACGCCCACGCCGGAATTACCGCTGGCTTTATTACGCCCCGCATCCGACGGCGTTGAACGCGCCCCGGACGAACCCGGGCTACCGAAGTAGCTGGTGCTGGCATCAACCGTAGGGTGTTTTACCTCCTTCGCCGTTTGCTGACCCGCAGTGCGCATCTCAGGCTTAACGCCCATAGCCTGTTCACTCCCTGCGGAGGTTGCTTTGTCCGCTTTTACCGGTTGCGCCTGAACGTCGGACCCGGCTGTTGATGGCTGAGAATATGGGGCAGGGGCTGACGATGCTGCCTGAGGCTCCGTCCAGGAGTCTTTCACCGCCGAATTTACCCTGGGCTCCACGGCTGGCTGTACAACCGGCTTCGGCTGCTGTGTCTCATCGTCAGGTGTCACTTCCGCTCCAGGCTCTTGCGCCGGAACTGAAGGAATTGTGGCGGTATTTACCTTTGCAAACTGCCTGGTGAAAGGTTCTTCGGTAACAGGTGGATTGAGCCCCTCACCCGCCTGAGTGCCTGTCGCGGCGTTATGCTCAGTCTCTGTCTGAACATGCTGGCTATGATAAGGTGAAGCGCTATCAGTTTGAGTTAAATGGTCGTTTACCGGTGTTTTATCAAAATTGACGTCATTATCGGCTTTAGCTGATTCGCTGGCATTCATGCCGCCATTGATATTGGCATGGATAGAATTATCGATGGTGACATTATAAATTGTCTGGCCAGGCTGAGCGGGAGCCCCAGGCCCGGCTGTCGGGCCATCCTGCTTTTTGCCATCTGCGGCTGGCGCATTATCAGCCATTTCTGCAAGGCGATGATTCAGCAGATCGAAAATGATCGACTCATGATGAAGCCTGTTCTGAACCTGTTCAAACGGTGGCAGCGGCGCGCCGGAAATGCTGCAATGCATATCCTTATGCTCAGCCTGAGAGGCGCGAAACAGATCGCTGCTCTTATCCAGAACCTGCTTTTGCTGCTCTGCGGATAAACCGGAATTAAATATCGCAGTAGCAATTTTATCGGAAATTTGGTGATTAAAAGTTAAATCAGATTGTCCATTTTCGGCTCGGCTCAACCCAACCAGTCGATTGCAAACGCTGCGAAATTCGTCCAGCTTAGATTCGCTGGATTTCATCGACCCGGCGGCAAGGGAATCAATTCCCAGGCCATTTTTAGAAACAATAGATATAAATTTACTGGTCAGCTTATCAAGCTCACTTCTCTTTGCGCTGTCTTCCGGCCGCAGGCTGTCTTTCACCTCTTTGCGGATCATCAAAAAGTCGTTAACGCACCTGACGGCCCGATGCTCTTCCTGGCCCGAGAAGTGGGTGATCATACTAATGAATTTTTGAAATTTCTTTTCTTCAGTTTTATTATTTTCTTCTTTATGGCTGGCAATCAGGTCTTCTTTGGCATCATGCTGCTTTTGAGAGATAAACTCCTCGTCGGATGGAAGCTCATGCAGCGCTTTGCTTATTCCTTGTTTAAATGAAGTATCGGCCGAAATGCTCGCGGCTTCGCCTGCATTTGTTTCTTCCGCACGCTGCGGGGCAGCATTTATAACCGATGTTTCATCATTATTAACAACCTTAACGGTGCAATTTTCACGCCACTGCATTTTATCAGAACTGATAAATGAAAGGATATCAGTGACCGATGCCTGCTTAATACTCAGGCGGCCAGGAAGATCATCGATATTTTTAACCCCGTTAAGATTATCTCCGAGAGCCGTTTTATTTGCGGGCTCATTTTGCCTTACAAAATTATAGTTGATGCTGCCAACCCCAGAAACTCCGCCGCTCATAACAACCCCCTGTTAAATATTAAGGAAATTTTTATCACAGTCCAACAAAGAGGTAATGGTGCTACTCAAGACCTTGACTAAATTATCGAATGTAGAATTTGCGTTAGAGTATTTTTGGGTAAGCGTTTGCATGCCAGTCTGAACAGTATCTTTTTGCATATCCGTGCCAGCTTGCCATGCGGCCCATTCAGCGGAGTTATCAAACAACATCCAGTTCCCTTCTTTTCCTTTCCAATTCAGTTTGACTGAATCGAGGATCTTTTCTAGTGGACTAGTATCTATATTTACAGAATAACTGTTACCAGAACCTCTCAGACACTTGTTCGGATCGAGTCCCATTTCCTTGCACCAAGCCTCGCAATCTTCGCGAGAACTTTTACTATTATCTGTTGGGTACAAACGTGTAGCACTATCGCTACTATATTGACTGATCAAACTCTTGAGTGCAGACGTGAACTTATCGAAGTTAAGACGTATCTTACCGTCATCATCCTCCTGAATAAACTCCTTAAGTCTGGACATAAAGTCGGTGAAATCAGTGTAGAACGCTGCGTATTTCTCAACCGCGTTCTGGAACACATCCAGATAATCCTCTCCCATATTACCTATAGCATCGGCAACTGACTCGCAAATGTTCCAGCTGGAAGATGGTCCGGAACGTCCTCCTGAGGTTGCACTTTTTAAGCTGTCAAGGAGAGAATTATCCTGTTCAGCGCCATCCAGTTGAATATCAGGGCTGAGCAAACCAAGGTTTCGTAAAAACGCGCTCATATCAATAGCTGGCCCAGCACTGCTACGCTGATCTGCCGGTAATGGCAGTGAAGCTTTCATTTCAGGTGCGCCGCTATTGCGTAACACATCCATACGGGAAGAAACTTCACGGCTTACTAATGCCGTTCGTGCTTTAATCGCACCTAGCTTATCGATAAACACGTCAACACGATTGTCATTAAGCGATTGAATTAATTCATTTTTACCAACAATTACGGTAATGAACGGCTTATTTAGCAGACGATCCACAGCTGATTCAGCTTTGTAACCTTGTGTTGCCTTCTGCACAACAACATGCTGACTGGTAGTTGATGAACTATCTTTGGAATCGATTACAGAATGAAAAGCGTGACGATTGGGAATACTATTCAAATAGTTACTTGAAATACTCATGTATTTTTCCTGTAAGCCTCCTGAATAGGAGGCGGTATCTTTTGGAAACCTGTCAATTAACCTTTAATATTATTAGTCATTGAACTAATGGTAGCTGAACGATTTGTAAGTAACTGAGCCAGTAGTTGCAGTAGTTCTGCTTTAAAGCGCCCAATAGATTGCTGCTCACGCTCATCCGAATCCTTACGCGCAGCAAAGATGCCTTCATCAGTTTTATTGATCTGTGCTTTAGCATCGGCATTAGCCTTCTCAACATGACCATTTGAAGAGGACAATGTTGCTATATTTAACCCACCCTGACCCAGCATCTGCCCATGCATCTGCATTCTCATCGCATCATTGGCACGCATCTGCTGCTGCATATTCTCAATTGAAGCATCATGCTTGAGGCTATTTGGCTGCTTTTTCAGAAGTTCAACATCAGATGTATTCTCTTTACCTAAACCTAATCGTTTACCTGGCGATGCTTTAGCGGAAAGACTATCCGCACTGCGATTGAGATTAACCGCTTTCGTGCCATGAACCTTAATCGCTTTATTCGCATTGTTTAGTCCTTTGGTTTGCACACCAGCTGAGAGTCCACTAGAAGCCATTCCAATTGCAGCTCGCCCACTGAAACCATTGGCAATACTGGTAATATCAAACCCGCTTTTCTGAGCCAGTACAGCCAGCTCTGTACCCGCTTCGGTATAGGCCTTGCTAACCTGATCGTGAGACAAGCCGGAAAATGTAGAATGCAATTGTTCCATCTGCTTTGAAAAATTAACCGGATCGGCATCAATTTTCCCTTTTGGAATATCAGGTGCAATGTCTAAAAGAATTGAAGCAGTAATAACACTCTTGACAGCAGCATCTGCAAACACGGGAATACTTTTGCTATCACTGATGGCCGTTGATTTATCAGACTTAGCACCTGCCTGATCTACATAATCTTCGTTGCTTAAAGACTTCAGCGGTGCCTGATAAGCATTAATACTATTAGATGGGATGGATGACATATTTCTTCCTTATAGTAGAGGCTAATCAAGCCTTCATATTGCGTGTAATAAAATTGCCTGCTGCATTTTGGTTTTGTAATGCATCGGAAAGCATGAGGCTTATTGACTGAATTTGATTTCCATCCTGCGTAAAACAATTAATAATCGTGTCCAGCAAATCACGCAGAAGTTTAATATCAGTATTAGCCAACTGAAATTCAGCCAATGCCTTAGATGCTTCAAGTTGAACATTGGCAATATTCATACTCATTCCTGACTGCACAATAGAGTTTGACGCATCCATACCAACGCGCGCCATATTCAAATGGTTTAAATTAAGATTTTTGAGATGATTAATAACCGCCGAATCGTTACCCTTTAAAACACCGGAAATATTTTTCGTCATCTTTACAGAAATCGCTTCGATTTGCTGTGTAATCTGTTTTGTCAGCTGGCTTACCGCAGCAGAGCCTTTTTTAGCCATACCTTTCACGATCTGCGGGATGATTTTATCAATCACCTTTTTAATCGCGCTCTTAATCGCCTGCATGATTGCCGCAGTCATTGCTTTTGTCATTTTCTGGATTAAAAACTTAGCCGCACTTTTAGCAACTAATGCGATAGCGACAATGGCTGCAATAGCAACTACTGCGGTGACGGCAGTGTGAATAGTGTCCATCATATTCGCACCGGTGGCATTATCTATTGCCTTCAGCAGTAGGCCCAAAGGGGTGTAGTCAAATATTTTCGCGACAATATCTCCGAGAAAATTCATTAATGGCATCAGGACATGTTCCATTAACGGATCCATAACCATGCTGGTTAAAGATTTACCAGAAATTGCCTCAACAATAGGGTCAGCTACCATTAAGCCGATACCAATCGCCATCAAAGCCGTACCCGCACCGCCAAAGATGGTGGTAATGGCACCAAATGCTATTGCCAGGCCACCCAAAATTTTTCCGATACAGTCCGCCATTTTCTGCGTTTCTTCGGCTTTACGCACCTGCTCTTCATACTCATCTGACTTGCGTTTCATTTCGGCCTGGCGCGCTTTAGTCTGTATGCGATTCATCTCAAGGTCGCTCTTCAGCTTTTCACTTGCAACCTCATCCATTTTTAAAATGAATTCTGAAATCAGCTTAATCATGACCGCGGTACGTGAAAGCGCTTTCTCCGACTGCTCAGCCGCGTAGGTAACAGAAGAACTGGCTGGCAGATCTACACCAGAGAAATTTTTATTTAGCTCTGCTGTTTTAGCGTTGAGCTTATCGAGAATGTTTTGCCCGGCATCTATGGCAGACTGTGTTTTATTCTTTGCCGCAGTTAAATTTTCGTCGGCCTTTTGGTAAGCGGATGTGGCTGAGGCAACATCGGCTTTGGCCCTGGCGATATCTTCTTCGCTGGCATTAGGGTCTTTAAGCAAATTTTCCAGCACATTCTTGGCACTATCTAACTTGTCTTTGGCACTCGTCCATTCCGAATTAGCTGTCTTCTCTGCCTCCTTTGCTGAATCAATTACCTTACCTTGATCATCAAATTCGCTCTGCAAATCGTCCAACTCGGCAGACAGTTTCTCCGCTTGTAGAGTAATCGCCTCTGACTGCGCAGCCATTACTGCGGCGGCATTGGCAAGTTGATGTGCATCCATCGTATTGCTCAGTGACTGGTAGCGCAGCATCGCCAATAAAACCTGTGATTTATTCGTCAGGCTATTGGTGGGTTCACGGAGTACAGGCTGGTCACCGTCCATATCAATGCCGAGACTGAACTCTTCAGAAATACCAGTAGCAATTTCATCCAGGCTTCTTTGCTGCGCCATCACATTTAACTGTGCGCCTTTTGCTACAGAAATATGTGTTTTTCTGGATGCTGCATTTGTCGATGACAAAGTAGACTTTAACGAAGCATTCAAAACGGTAGTTTGAGCTGCTTTTGATGAACTCAAATCCATAATATGATCCTTTCTATTTTATCGCTTAATTACGCTGTTATTTTGAACTATTTCGCCTCATCAGAGGTTTCAGTATTTTCATCTGAAACATCCTCAATTCTATTTTGACGAATAGTCTTCATGTAAATTTTTGCTTTATTAACCAAGTGCTCATCTGCACATCTGTGGCAAATAATATCGAAGCATTGAAGTGCTTTAACTACATTACCCATTAATAACTGGCACTGGCCGGAATAAAATACCGGATGGAAATTATCTTCAGCCATAACGTAAGCCAGAGAATAAAAATCACAGGCTTTAAGATAGTTTTTCTTTAACTGATTAACCGCTCCCAAACCGATAAAATAGTCCGGATTTTTGAGATCATACATACAAAGAAAGTTGAAAAAGCTTTCGGCTTCGTCAAGGCGCCCTTCTTTATAATACTGATACGCATGAGCATATATATTTTCCATCGTATCATCGGGGATACCATGGATTTCACGTAATGTCGCGCCATGCTCCATGGTCGCGGTCATAATCAATTCAGCCTCTTGTTCAGTGATATTACCTTTCATTGTATCCATACCTCACTTTTGGTAGCGTCACCGTTCATTAAGATGACAATATTTAAACATGTGAATTCTAAACGTTCACATAAAGAACGCTCATTCTTACTTGTCTTCAGGTGGCTGTTGATGCTCAGTCGCCCAGGCATTTTCAACCTGCTCAAGCCAAATCAGAATTTCGATAACTTCATCAAGATCATCAATACTTACAAAGGAATAGCGGCGATGTGTTTTGAATATTTTGCGAGCAAGCCTGACGTTCTCGACTACCGGAACGCCAACTTTTTCAGCATAGGCACGCACCGCCAGCGCCCGCTGGTTGGTTTCCAGAACGGAGATAAAAGGGATGCCTACAACGTCCATGTTGATATAGATCCCTACGGCAATATGCGTAGGGTTGGCGACGATAACTTTGGAGTTCTCGATATCCGATTTAACCTGCTCGGAAAGCAGCTCCATATGAAGCTCTTTGCGTTTTGATTTTATTTCCGGATCGCCATCCTGCTCTTTATGCTCACGTTTGACTTCCTGCTTATCCATCTTAAGATCTTTAATATGCAAAAAGTATTCGGCTAGCGCATCAAGAATCAAAACCAACAGCGCGCAACACAGGCATAAATAAACCAGAGAGCTAAAGAGCTGCCCCCATATCGGGAAAATATTCTCTACTCCAGAATTTACCTGAGAAAATACCAACAGCTTATTTCCATCCCAGAACATAATTGCCGCAGTAATAAAACTCGCCAGAAAAAGCAGCGTTTTGACAACATCTTTCAACGTGCGCAGACTAAACAGTTTCTTAAAACCATTAACCGGGTTGAGTGCCGAAAAATTTATTTTTAGCGCCTTGCTTGCAAGTTTGAATCCCGTTTGCAGCAACGCTGGTAAAGCCGAGGCCGCTACACAGAGTAAAAAGAAAGGCAGGAATATTTTTACACCTGACCATAAAACGGCTCTGGCGTAACCCTCGGTGTCACTGATAAATCCATTTTCAATAACCCGGCGCCATAGCACCATAAGGTCTACAGCTCCAGTAAAGCTCACCAGATATTGCACGCCAAAAAGAATCAGGCAGGAGATAATAAGATCTTTGCTCTTAAAAGATTGACCTTTCTCGGCGGCCTCTCTTTTCTTTTTGGGAGTGGGTTTCTCCGTCTTGCTCCCCGACATTATGCCCTCCAGAATAAAAACTAAATATGGCAGCTTACCCAGGCCGGCATGCCTTCAGGTAATAGTTCCAGCAGCATGACTTTCCCTGGCAGCACCGGGGTGAAGTAAATAAGCAACAAAAAGAAAGCGATAAAACTCTTAACCGTTAGTGCGAGAGCAAAAGCATTAAGTTGAGGAGCAAATCTGGCCAATAGCCCCAGGCACAGCTCGGTTAAGAGGAAAATAACAATCAGCGGGCTGGCAAGAATCAGCGCATTGCTCACCAGCAGCCCCAAAAAACCCAACACGGGCGCGATGCCAGGAAGCGCCATCTGGTAAGGCCCCCAAAGCTGATAGCTTTTCTCAAAAACCTCCAGAAGAGTCAGCAATCCGCCGTGTTGCAACACGACCACTGCGGCAAACAAGTTAAACAGATTAGCCAACTCCGAAGTGTCCACACCGGAAAGCGGGTCGATGCTGCTACTAAGCGTTGCCCCGCGCTGGTTATCGATAACGCTACCCACCGCGTGCAGCACCCAACAGGGCAGGCACAGGAAAAAAGCCAGAATCAGACCGATGGCCAGCTCTTTAGCTATCAAAATCATAAACCAGACCGAATCAAAGCCTGCTATAGGTGCGCCGGAGTATGGCCACAGAGCCACGCCTACAAGCATTGCCACCGGCAGGCGAATAGCGCCGGTCAGGGTGCTGGAATTAAAAAATGGCAGCAGGATAAAAGCAGGCATTAAGCGGGCTGACGCCATCGCCATTTCATAAAGCCAACGGTGCAAGTCAAAGAAAAGCATCGTCTGCATGTTATCGGGCCATCGCCATCCGGATGACCTCCCGGGCGAAATTGATTAGCACATCGCCATACCAACCCGCTACCAGGAACAGACACAGTGCGACACTCAACAGCTTCAGGCCAAAGGGTAAGGTCTGTTCTTGAAGCTGCGTAACCGTTTGAAATAGCCCCACCAGCAGCCCGACTATCGTTGCTACGGCAATAGGTAAAGCTGAGAGCATCAAAATAAGGTAGAGCGCCTTATTACCCGCGAAGGTGATTTCATTCATAGTCCACCCGGCCTGTTAAGAAGCGAGATCGATGTATTGCAGCACCAAGCCTTTTGACAATAACGTCCAGCCATCGAGCACCACAAATAGCACCAGTTTTATCGGCACGGATATCGTAACCGGGCTCATCATCATCATCCCCAGCGCCAGTAAAATACTGGAAACCAGCAGGTCAATGACTACAAAAGGCAGGTAGAGGTAAAAACCGATTTTAAACGCGCTCTTTATTTCGCTTAATGCATATGCAGGAAGCAGGGAGAGAATTGATGGTCTTTCATCTTCCTGAGCAAGGCTGTCGTCTTCTTTATCCCGCTCTATCTGCACCCGCTCAAAAAAGCGAGTTAACTCGGGGTCTGAATACTTCTCCAGATAGCTTCGATAGCTGTCTAACCCATGCTCAACGAAATAAACAACTGATTGTGGATTGCTGGAATCCATATCCGAACGTTGGTATTCCTCATAGCCGTTTTTCACCACCGGCATCATCACAAAAAAGGAGAGCACGAGGGCAATGCCGTTTAACGTCATATTTGACGGTATCTGCTGTAAGCCTAAGGCGTTGCGTACCATGACAAAGACAATAGAGAATTTTATATAGCAGGTACCACAGGCAATAAGAAACGGGAGTAAAGTCGAAAAGGCCAGTATTGCAATAAGCGAAATATCATTACCTTGAATCATCGCCCGGCTCCTGATAAAGCTCTTTGACCTCTACGCCCAGGCGGTCTTCAATCCACACAACTTCACCGCGGGCAATCGCAACACCGTTGGCAGTAATTGTAATATTTTTCTCGGCATCGGGATCGCAAGGTAAAACCATTCCTTGATACAAAGATTCCAGCTCATCGATAGCAATACGATTTTGCTGCAATACAAAACCGAGTTTGACGGAAATTTTATCTCGCGGCATTAATTTTTGCGGCTCAGCTTCCGCATCATTTTCATAATCATCAAAATCTATTTCCGTATAATCATCTTCAGTGTCAAACATAAAACCATCCTCATTATGGGAAAACTTTCCAATAATATTGCCGCCCGAAAAAATAAAGTTTTGAGTCTTATTAACCAGCAACACATCTCCGACCGAAACGCGTTTTAGCAGGCTGATGCTAATAATGCTGTGCCCTACCTCAAACTGAATCTCCACCGGCAAATGTCCGACAGCCATCCCACCGGTGGAGTATCCCGGCGCAGCGAGATTTTCAGGTATGCCGTAAAACCATACCCGAGCATGCTGAAACTGGCAGGAGTACATTGAGTCAGTAATATTGGATCGACTCGTCAGACCCTTGCTTGCCAGCTGATGATATTCAAGCTCTTCAGGTAGCCCTTCCAGCGGATTAGAACTGTTAATAAACAGCTCTTCCAGCTGCTGTGCCGACCAGCAAGAGCCGGACATCTTTGCGCTTTCCGGCAAGATACCTGCAAACCAAGCTTGTAGATCTATGACCCCTTCCCAGCCCGTGTCACTGGTAAAATTGAGCAACGTCTCACCCGGTTTAATACCCTGCTGAAACACAAATCCCTGGCTTTTCCAGCGTAAAATATGCTGCCGCCACGCCAGCTCCTGGGACGAGTAATGGCGCAAATTTCCGCGTATCACGCTTGCTCCTCATCGGCGTCAGACTGTCGGTGCTGCCCTGGATGCTGCTTCTCTTGCTCATCCTGGAAAACCCATTCAGGATTCCCCTGATGGTGGTGCTCACTATGGTCGGCGAGGCGCTGTTGAACTAATGAATCGGAAGGGTGCAGCACCACTGGTGTGCCATTGTGGGCCGCCATTTGCACATTAACCTGATGACCTCTTCCCCAGTCTGAAAAAGTGTAAGTCAGCCGACCACTGGCTTGAGTTTTATTGGCAGGATGCTCAGAAGCTGCGCTTGCAAGTAAATCGCTGGACATTCGCGCATGGCTAAGCGTTTTGCCTGGATTGATGTCTTTAGCTGTATGTTCAGCGTTAGGCAGATGAGTATTTACCAGATGTGGGCGAATATTTTCCCTGGCGGATAATTGCTCATGCGGTCGGTCTGATTCAGATGAGGGGATGCCGTGAGGCTTCATCTCATTATCCTTTGTGGGCTGCTGAGTCCCCGCCTCTTTGTTACTTTTAACATGCCGCTCTGGCGATGAAATAATAACTCCCGAGCTATCTTTAGACGCCAACACTGTCGGTAATACCGTCGGTAATGCCGTCGGTAATGCCGTCGGCAATACCGGGTTATGCTCGTAACGAGCGAGATTCTTTGCCGATGGGCCAACTGCTGACGTCCTGGCTGGTTTACGGTTTTCCCCGCCTTCTAAAACACCTGCAGGACCGACGCCCTCAGCCGTGAGGGCTGGTAATACTGACCGCACCTGATTCTGGCTATGCTTTGCGCTTCCCCCCTGAAGGCTCATAGCCAGGCGCTGCATTGAGCGTTCAGCCGGCAAATAGCCCAGGGGCAAAGCCGCTGCCGTATCCTGGGTTTTAGAACGACCTTTGAGCACTTTCTTTGCTATATCATCCAGGCGGCTGGTGACCGATTCTCCCGCCGTTACGAATGCGGCCTCGTTGCCTGCATTGATATTATTTACCGCTGCCATGAGATCCTCTCTTCCGTTTCTGATTCCTCAATACGTGCCTCTCTGAGCCTTTTTTGTTTACGCTCGGCCGTACACAGATACTGATATTTATCCATTTTTCTGAGCAGAATTTTTCTCTTTTCGACAAGAGAACTCTTTTGCCTCTCGCAATCTTCTTGCTGGTGCTCAAGCTGGGATGACTGCATTTTCATCTCTGCCAACTTTCTTTTCAGCGCCCCCTGGCGACGCTGAATCGCCAATAATTTTTCTTTATTAAGTATGCCGTTGGGATAAAGATTCTTCATCAACGCCACTATTGCCGACATCTCCTCGTAGGCTTTATTTATTTGCGCAGAAAGAGAGCGATGAACACTTTCATTTTTAGCGATCAGCAAATCATTACGTTGAATATTGAATTCAGAGCGCACGATCAGAGCCTTTATTTTATGACGCAAGTTCTCTCATCTCCTGAAACACTTCACGGAAGCTGGCATGCTCATCTACGCCCTGCCGCAGCCATGCAAGTAGATCATCCCGCTTATTCATCGCATAATCGTTCTCTGCATTTTCGCCAGGCTGGTATTCCCCCAAATCAACAAAAATTTGTAGCTCTTCGATCTTCGCTAAAATACGCCGGATCTCTCCAGCCAGTTGAAGATGTTCAGGTTCACAAACCTGGCTGGAGACGCGGCTAACGCTGTTTAAAACGTCGATTGCCGGATAATGATTTTTGGCGGCAAGTTTCCGGCTTAAATAAAGGTGTCCATCGAGGATCGAACGAATTTCATCGGCTATAGGATCCGGCTCATCGTCACTCTCGAGCAAAATGGTGTACCACGCCGTAATACTTCCTGAATGGGTAGAACCAGGTCTTTCAAGCAGCTTCGGTAATGAGTCAAATACCGAGGCCGGGTAGCCCCGGCGAGCCGGTGACTCACCTGCGGCCAGCGCAACGTCACGCAGCGCTCTGGCATAACGAGTGATGGAGTCAAGAAACAACACCACATTCATCCCCGCATCGCGGAAATATTCCGCAACCGTTGTCGCAACCAGCGCTGCATTACAGCGATCGAGGGAGGAATAATCAGACGTGGCATACACCAGGATGCATTTTTGCTGGCGCTCTGACTGCCGCAGGGCTTCAGTAAATTCCGTGACTTCACGCCCGCGCTCTCCGATCAGCGCAATAACAAAAACGTCGGCGTCAGCCTGCTCAATCAGCATGTGCATTAGCGTGGTCTTACCGCAGCCCGCCGAAGCAAATATGCCCAGTCGTTGACCAATACCGCAGGTCATCACGCCGTCAATTGCGCGTACGCCGGTGAAAAACGGTTGGCGGATACCGACTCGCTCCTGATAGGAAGGGGGCGGACTATCAACCTGACGAACTTCCCTGGCGTAACCATCATGATTTTCTACGAACCGCTCAACAACATTACCGGCAGGATCGAGCACACATCCCAGCAGGTCATGACTGACAACCACGGATAAACTTGCCCCTGTGGGGCTGATTACAGCCTCCCGGGATAATCCTTTTGCGGTGCCAATCAGGCTCAAAACCGTGTTATCACCGTTAAATCCCAACACCTGAGCGCGCGCGACAACGGCCGGCTTGTCCCAGCTGGCGCGGATTTCGCACAACTCGCCAACCTTCACGCCGGGCAGAATCGCTTCAATAAGGGGACCAGAAAGACGCTGTGGGTGTGCCTGCTGGCGTAGTAGCTGCTTCATACTTGTTACCGAATCAGGCTCAGGAATTCTTCCTGCTGTGCAAAAAATTCATCCATCGCATCCGCAAGCCCTTTGCTGCTTTCCAGATAATCAGGATGAACCAGGCCACGCAGTTCGATGTAACCTTCGTTAACCTGCATTTGCAGCTGCCCCGTCATACAAAACAGGCAGCCGCTCATCATTTTTTCCAGCAACACCGAGGCTTTATGTTGTAAAACGGCGTCATTTGCTTCACACAGCTTTGACCAGATCCAGACATTGTCATCGGTAATACTGATCAACATGCTCGGATAATTATCAAAATCCAGGGATATCGTTGAATGAGCGTCAAAATCTCCTAAAAGAGACTCATCACAGCCACTTTCCAGAAGTGCATTACGAACCAAAGAAACAATATCGATATACATTATTATGATGTCCCTTATCAGATTGTTTTAATCACGTTAATAGAAACGCTGTCTGTTATCTCACCAAACGACATAACTTCGAGGTCTTTAAACCTTGTTTCGATAAATCGTTTTAAGAACCTTCGAATATCAACAGAAGTCAGCACCACCAAATCACGACATGATATGGTGACGCCGTCCATTGCCAATACAAACCGGTCCATTAGCTCATCGGCAATAGCAGGATCAAGATTCAGGAATGTACCTGAGGAAGTACTTCTTATGCCCTGCCTGACTTTTTCCTCAAATTCGCCAGACAGCATAATGACCCGTAATGAATTAGCCGTTGAAAACTTATGGCAAATATATCTCGCCATAGCTCCACGAATATGTTCAACCAAAGTAATGACATCCTTTTCGCGTGGTGCCCAGAGCGCTATGGCTTCCATAATCATTTTCATATTACGCACAGAGATACGTTCGCTTAAAAGACGCTGTAATACTTCTGAAATTCGCTGAACCGTAGCATGACGCATCACCTCCTTCATTAAGTCAGGATATTTCGCCTCCAGCTTGTCCAGCATATTTTTGGTTTCCTGAACGCCGAAGTATTCATTAATATGGCGAATCATAATTGCGGCAAAGGTGTGATAAACCTCATCAATACTGTTTCTCAGTTGGTAGCCTAAACCGGTTAGTGCTTTACGCTGGCTATCATCGACCCAAACCATGTCATCTACATAGGTGCAGGGGATCCCCATCTGTTCCAGCTCCGGTGAGCTATTTATCACGCGGAAAAAATTGAATTTGGTGCGGAACTGCTCGGCTTTGATCTCATTAATTAAAATGGTGACGGTGTCGGATTCCAGGTTAGCCGAAGGCTTAAGCGTGATGTCCGGCAGGCTGATACCATAATCAACAAAGAACTGACTGCGGTAGCGCTGGGCCAGCTTCTCTTTCTCGAATAATTTGGCATCTTCGTCGCTGACCAAAATGATCAGCGGCACCGTCTCCGACGTTACGCCATCAATATTCGTTAGCAGGCCAAGCTTGCTTTCCGTTTCATCGCTCGAACTGTCAGGGTCAAAACTGCTGGCGGGTTCAGCATCCGCGACCGTTGCAGATTTTCTTAACTTGCGATGCTGGTAGTAAAACAGGCCACCCAGCGCTAACGCGAGTATGACAAACACGGCCAAAGGAAAACCCGGAAGGCTGCCGATACCCAGCGCAATAATGGCGCCAATCACCAGCACCATCGGGTTATCAAACAGCTGGCCGACAATGGTTTTCCCCATATTATCGCCGTCGCCGTTAACACGAGTGACGATAAAACCAGCACCTATCGCAATCAATAGCGCCGGGATCTGTGCAACCAGGCCATCGCCAATGGTCAGCAGAGTGTAGATTGACAACGCGGAAGACATATCCATTCCGTGCTGTGCCACACCAACGCTGATGCCGCCAATAAAGTTAATAAAAATCACGATAATGCCGGCAATCGCATCACCCTTGATGAACTTCATTGCCCCATCAAAAGAGCCATAAAGCTGGCTTTCACGCTCCACTATGCTGCGACGTTCTCTGGCCCCGTCGGCATCAATCGACCCCGCACGCAGGTCGGCATCGATACTCATCTGCTTGCCCGGCATCCCATCAAGCGAGAATCGTGCGGCAACTTCGGCCACGCGCTCCGCCCCTTTGGTGATAACCATAAACTGCACAATAGTCACGATGGCAAAGATAACGAAGCCCACGACGAGGTTATCGCCGATAACAAACTCTCCAAAGGTAGCAATAATTTCGCCGGCATCAGCATCGTTCAGAATCAAACGGCTGGTACTTACCGACAGTGCTAAACGAAACAGAGTCGTTATCAACAGCACCGACGGAAATGTAGAAAAGTTTAAAATTCTGTCAATATAGAACGACGACAGAAAGACCAGAATAGATAAAACCATATTCAGGCCAATTAAAAAATCGACCAGATAGGTTGGCAGCGGAATCACCAACATCGAAATGATGACAACAATCAATATCAGGATAAATAATTCCGGATGGTTTCTTATCCTGTTTAAAAAATCGTTCATATTCTCAAATATCCATATGCGATTTGTTAACCGCCTTCCTGACGACGTTCTCTATTTTCATTAAGCAGAGCTTTATCCGCTAGCGATTCAAACTGAGCTAACAGGGCTTCGCGCTCATCAAGCGAGGTAAATGCTTCGTGGGGCATTTTTTTACAGTTAAAATAGATTATTTGTAACAGCTTCGCACGTTCGGTCTGTTTAACGAAACGCAAATAATCTCCCACCACCTGAGTCAGGTGATCGCTCAACGAATAAGGACTTTGCAAAGCGCTAAACATAAAAAATAGCCATGCACCTTCATCGTGATTTATTTCACGAACAAAATTATCGTTAAGTATCCCCTGCATAAATAAAATGTCGCAGGAGCGAATAAGCTTAATTTGACCAATCCGCCCCAATAAATACCCAAATTCAACGTGGCTGCAGCTGGGGTCGGCAGAGTCGATATCGGCGAGCACCGCATCTTCCATAAAGTTAATAACAATGCCGCGCTTCTCAACCCCGTATGTGGATATCCAATCCTGATACAGCTCAATCTCATGCTCGTCGCTTGCCAGAAATCCCCGGTAACTTTCACGCATCAGCGCCGGGCTCATCATTAACGTCTTCCCGAACAAACGCGCTTTTAGCGCAACGTTAATACCGGCTTTTAGCCGCTTAGGATCGGCTTCTTTTTCAACCTGTGAAAGTAGCTTTTTGAGGCGCTTGCGAACGACCTCATCAAGATCTCGCTGACGCAGAGTCTCGCGCAGAACCAGAACCAGGTCGCTTTCATCCGGAAAAAGAGAGCGTGCATGACGCAGCAGATTCTCAATATTTGAACCCTCGCTCCCCTTCAATATTTTGACCAGCTTGTCGAACTTAGGCTGAACCTCCTCATCTAACACCTGGTCAAAACTGGTTTCACCGGCGACTCCACTCTTTTTTTCATAGTCTCTGCGGCTACGAAACTGCGCCATCGCGGCAGACATCTCATCCGTTGCGTTCGAGAACCGCTGAAGTAGTGCGGCAGGTGATTCATCCTCCACCACCTGAGCCTCACCCTCGGCGAGCACATCCTGGCGATCCGTCTGGCTGGCACTCAATTCTTTATTGTTAGACAGCGCTTCCCGCCGCTGCATATAGAGATGCATGCTGGCATCGCCGTTGCCAATGCCTAGCGCCATTTTTGGCTATCCAGATAGTTAACCATCCAGTTCTGCAAGCGATCGCTGGAAAAGTCATCTTTCATTTCGCCAATCAGCGTATGTGCATCCGGGCTTAACGGCGCTTCAATCTCACGCGGCTGGATCAGGAATACTCGCACCATGTTTGAGGTTCTGTCTCGCTTATAGCGAAACAGGCTGCCAACCCACGGCAGGTCGCCAAGCAAGGGAATTTTCCCCTCAACTTTTGTCTCCTCATCTCGGGTATAACCGCCGATCAGCAGGCTTTTCCCTCGCGGAACGCGGGCAACGGTACTGATATTTGTTCTGCCGACTTCCGGGAGATCATCCGCCGTCATTCGGGTGTCATCATATTGATTGCCGTCTTCAACATTCAGCATCATTTCAATCTCGCCGCTTTCGGTAAAACGCGGAAGAACGCTAACCAGGGTGCCGTAAGTAACGCTTTCAAGCTGCGCGGTTCTTTCGCCCACCAGCTTGGAATAAAAAGTGCGGCTATTGTCGAAAATGGCCGGGATATTTTCCTGAGTCAGCAGCATAGGGCGCGAAACAATATTGGCTTTTTTCTTCTCGCTCAGCGCCAGAGCAGTGACCATAAAGCTGGCACCATCGATGGTGCTGGTTCCGCCATTTAGCGAAATCCCCAGGTTAGAACCGACGTTAAGATTGCCGGTCCACTGAACGCCTAAGTTTTCAAAGGCGTCTTTTTGCAAATCGACAATCCAGACGGAAAGTTCAATATGGCGCTTGGCGATATCCAGGGAATGGACCAAATTGCGAATATAGGCAACCTGCTCGGCGCTGCCCCTGACCAACAAGCTATTTGAGCCGGGGTCGGAGATAATGCTCATGCCGTTCCCGGTTGGCGGCGTCCTGACCTGGCTATCAAGCTGCTGAATGGCCTGCTCATTTGCTCCCCCTTCAGGAAAAGACCCCAGCAGCATTTCGTCTTCTGCGCTCGCTGTCGGAACCACCTTCCTCGGCGTAACCTGAACGCTACCGCCAGGGCTCGCGCCGTTAGACATGATCCGATTCACCACGCTGGAGATACCTGGAATAATGATTTTCTGGTCACGATAGCGATATTCCCGATCTTCAACGAAGGTGTTAAAGAGCGGGATAACGGCCAGGTTTTCACGCCCGTCATAACCGTCACTTTTTTGGTCGAGAAATTTTGCCGCATTTGAAATAAGGTCGATATAAATCGGAGGCCCTGAGACATAGAACGTTGAGTTTCTATTATCTGAGCGCAGCGGATAACGCTCGTCATAGAGGCCTGAATCTTTCAAAAAACTTTTAATAACATTAAACGACGTATTACGCAGAACGATAACCGTGTTACGAATTTCCGATGCGTCGTAAATGTAAATGGCCTGCCCGTCGTCATACCAGATCAGGCTTAATTGTTCAGCAACCGCACCCAAAACTTTCGGTGGGCGGGAGAGATCGAACTCTCCGCTAATTTTTTTTCGGGCTGCAATTTTGCTGATCACAACAGATTTTTTCATTACCGATGAAATAGCATCGAAAAAACCTTTCACACCTTCGTCTCGGGCAATATAACCCTGATCGTTTTGCTGGTCGGCCAGTGCAACCTGCGGCGAAGAAAAAACGAGTAAGGCAGCAAGTAAAACTCCAACCTTGTTGTGCCATTGAACTGTCATTATTAATCAACTCACGTGTAATATTTTTTTCAAATTTCGAGGCGAAACGCCAAATGCATCTTTCACTTCATTAGAAAAATGCGATAACGAGGCATAACCATGGTTCATCGCAATAGTTGTCAGATTATTATCACCGTCAATTAACTCAAATAATGCCCGGACCAGGCGCCAGTCTCTGAGCTCTACTTTGGCCGTTTTGCCCAGCGCATAGCGAGTTAGCCGCCTGAAGTGCGAAACGGATAGGCCATAACGTGAGCAAAGCACCTGCAGACGCTGGTTTGAATTGTCGCAGGACTCATCCAGTAGAAAATCAACAAGGTCATACCATTCGTTATTTTTCAGAACGTCTGAGAAAGCGGCAATATCATCGGCATGCAATAAAGTCTGATTTAAAAACCAATATTCAATACTTCGCGTCGAAGCTTCAGGACCTAAGGCCGCCGGCAGGTATCCCCAAAATCGCTCGGGGTTAAAATTTTTTTTCTTATGCTGTGATTTATCGACAAAAACCTGCAATTTGACTAAAAATGGAAAATCAATATCGCAATAATGGAATGAGCCGGACTCAACCGTTAATGTGCAGGGAGACAATACCAACATGCCACGTTCATTCGCATTAACCGATGTGGATTCCACCCGATCTTTCATCGCCATGGTAATGCGGCAAGGCTCCTGCTCTGTTGCGGTATAAAATAATGAATGCCGTGGGATTTCGAGCACACCTCCGGCAGCTAAATAGTCATTTTGGGCTGTAGTGTTCATCATCGACGCTTCATAGAGAATATTAGGTTGACGAGTTTAACGTGCAGAAACAGAACAAACATGACGGGATAACAATGATGGCTAACGCCTCAGGGAAGATTTTCATCAGATTCTTCGGCAGCGGGCAGCACTAGCGCAGCAAAGCAATATTACGGTGTGAATCCTTAAGCGGAATCAGGATATTTTCCCTGGAAGATTGACGGTAAATCCCCCAGACTTTTCGGGCATATTTCATCCTTAAGCGGTGTTTATTCTTTCCTGCCCCCGCGTTGTAAGCGCCTACCGCCTCCCAACCATAGCCGTAAATATTGACCATATTTTTCAGGATTGCCGCGCCAACCAATACTGAAACACAGGGGTCTTTGACCAGCATGGACTCGTTAATTCCATGCTTACCAAGCCAGCCCAAATGAGTGCTATTAATCTGCATCAGGCCAAAGTCACGAGAGCCGTTGTTGTTTTTACCCACTACAGAAGGATCCATGCCGGATTCAACCTGAGCAATAGATTTTAACAGCCTGACTTCCACACCCGATTTTTGAGCTGCAAACTTCCAGCAATCAGCGTTAGCTATACTTGTTGTGAGAAATAATAACACTAAAAAAATAATACATTTCATAATACACGGAGCCAGATAGCGACAACTTATTAACGTATTCAGTTACTTAATAAATTAATAGTGATGGAGTATTTAAAAGAATTATTTTCTTTTTATTAATAGTGGGGCGCATACTAATTGCCCCCCTCAGGCATAACTACCAGATTACGCTCATAGGCTAATATTCGTCATGCCTATACCGCCGGCTGCATTGATATAATCGACCTTGCTGATTGATTAAATTTCCCACGAACGCCTTCAACACTCCTATACTTACCGACGACACATTTCCGCACGTTCTGTTCTGCATGCACTGATTTATGCGAGATAACGATATGGAATTAAAGGATTATTACGCCATCATGGGCGTCAAACCGACGGATGAACTGAAGACTATCAAAACAGCCTACCGCCGACTGGCCCGCAAATATCACCCCGATGTCAGCAAAGAGCCGGACGCCGAAGCGCGTTTTAAAGAGGTCGCGGAGGCATGGGAGGTGTTAAGCGACGAGCAGCGCCGTGCTGAGTACGACCAGATGTGGCAGCACCGGAACGATCCGCAATTCAACCAACAGTCCCACCAGGCCGACGGCCAGAGCTATAACGCTCACGACTTCGACGACATCTTCTCCTCGATATTTGGCCAACAGTCCAGGCAGTCGCGCCAGCCCAATGCAGCACGCGGCCACGATATAGAAATCGAAGTCGCCGTTTTCCTCGAAGAAACCCTGGCCGAACACAGCCGCACCATCAGCTACAAACTCCCGATTTATAACGTTTTTGGCATCGTCGAGCAGGAAATCCCCAAAACCCTGAATGTAAAAATTCCGGCAGGTGTTGGTGACGGGCAACGCATCCGCCTGAAAGGCCAGGGTACACCGGGGGAAAACGGCGGACCAAACGGCGATCTGTGGCTGGTGATTCACATTGCGCCCCACCCGCTATTCGACATCGTTGGTCACAATCTGGAAGTCGTGGTGCCACTCTCGCCGTGGGAAGCCGCACTGGGAGCAAAAGTCGAGGTACCAACGCTCAAAGACAGCATTTTGATGACCATTCCGCCGGGCAGTCAAGCCGGGCAGAAGCTGCGCATCAAGGGTAAAGGCCTGGTCAGCAAACAGCATACGGGCGACCTGTTCGCGGTAATAAAAATCGTCATGCCGCCTAAGCCAGATGAAACAACCGCAGCGCTATGGCAGCAGCTGGCAGACGCCCAGTCGTCGTTCAATCCGCGTAAAGATTGGGGGAAAAAATAATGTCTACTGTCATCGTCACTTTTACCGTCACCGAGTTCTGCCTGCATACCGGCATTGCAGAAGACGAGATCAACGAAATAGTCGGCCTGGGCGTAATCGAACCCTATGATTTTGAAGCCAGGCCCTGGCAGTTCGATGACCACGCGCTAAACGTGGCACAGCGTGCTTTACGGCTAAGGCGCGAACTGGAGCTGGACTGGCCGGGCATTGCCGTAGCGCTGAGCCTGCTGGAGGAGAACGAACGGCTACGCCAGGAGAATCGCCTGCTGAAACAGCGAATTGGGCGTTTTATTCGCCACCCTTAGGCTCATAAATTGGCGAAAAATCCAGCATGATATATCCATGCGCCGTGAACGCTCTGATTCATTTAGGATTATTACCTAAGGCAACTTCCGCTTCGCTGTGCCAGGCTAATCTACGGTCATAAGGACTGATAACGTTTGTAGAGGATATTATGAAAAAAACGATCATCGCTTTATCTGCAATTCTGCTGGCTGCTCCTGTTTTTGCCGCGACCACCACACACGCAACCGACGAAACCGTCGCAGCCGCACATGAAGGCGCGAACACAGCGAAAGAAAAACTGCACGAGGCGCAGAACAAAGGCGAAGAGCTGAAGCTCAAGTCCAAACACGCCGCTGAAGGCAAAACCGATAGCACGGGCAGCAAGGTGAGCGAAGGCTCCCAGAAGGCCTGGCATAAAACCAAAGAAGGCACCGAGAAAGGTTGGAACGCAACCAAAGAAGGGGCTGAAAAAGGCTGGAACAAGACCAAAGAAGGCGCTTCCGACCTGAAGAAAAAAGTCAGCGAGTAATACTCTTGCTGCCAGCAAAAAGCCGCCTTAGCGGCTTTTTTTATACCTGAACCGCTAGTTGTGCAGGGTCACGCTCTCATCCACGCTCTGGCGCCACATGCGCACCTTTCCCGAAGGTGCATCAGGGTCAGCGTAGCCAAACGAGATACCAAACAGCAGTCGATAATCGTCTGACACCCCAAGTAGCCTGCGCGTCTCGTCGGCATGGAAACCAAGAAGCGTTTGTGGAATACCGGCAAAACCACGGGCAGCCAGGGATAACAAGAAGCTTTGGCCGTACATGCCGATATCAGAAGCGACTCGAACGTTGTCACCAAATGAAGGCATAAACAGGAAGGCAACGTGCGGCGCGCCGAAAAATTTGTAATTACGCAGGAAGGCCTCCCGGCGCTTCTCTTTATCCTGGCGAGCAATCCCCAGCGCATCATAATAAATCTTTGCCTGCCGCTGGCTACGCTCATAATAGTCGCCGTGAAAATCATCGTAGCTGAATGAAAAGTCCGGTGTCGCTTTACCCGCGCTATCGTTCTCTATCATCATTTTTTGCAACGCATCTTTAGTCTCGCCGGAGGCAATGTGAACATGCCATGGCTGTGTGTTGCAGTTAGAGGGCGAATATTGCGCATCCTGCAAAACGGCGCGAATTTGCTCATCGGTCAGCGGCGTCGGCAGAAACGCACGCGATGAAAAACGCTGGCGAACCGCCTCATCAAAAGCCAGAACCTTATTGCTCATACCATCCTCTCTGTTTATTGCCCGCCAGAATGCGGGAAAAATTTACTGAGCCGGATGTTAGCGCTGCCTGTCATAGCGAAAAACCGTATAATCCGGCAAAGACCTTTGCGGATATCGCACAAATGAAAGATCTGAGCCAAATAAACGCCCGCTCGATGCGAATCTTCCTCGCCGTAATCGGTGAAGGCAGCTTTTCGGAAGTTGCCCGCCAGGAGAACATCGCCCCGTCTTCGGTTTCGCGGACTGTTTTCCAGCTAGAACAGTCACTCGAAACCCAGTTGCTTTACCGCAATACCCGCGCCGTAGTCGCAACGGATGCCGGAAATATTTACGCCGAAGCTTTCAGAGGAATGTTGAACCAGCTGGATAATGCGCTGAACCTGATTAGCGAGCGCCGTCAGGAGCCGGGCGGGCTGCTACGTTTTAATGCTCCGGTATCATTTGGCCTGCGACACATCGCCCCGTGGGTTGCCGAGCTAAGTGAACGCTACCCGGCGCTCAAGCTGGAGCTGAATCTTACCGACAACTATATTGAACCGCTGGCGGACGGTACGGATCTGCTGCTGCGCATTTCGCCGATGCAGGACAGTTCGCTGCATGGCCGCTTTATTACCCGCCAAAGCTCTTATCTGGTTGCCAGCCCGGCCTATATTGAACGCCACGGTTACCCGCAAACCACGGATGATTTACATAATCACCGGCTTCTTGCCTATCGAGGGTTAATGGGCCTTCAGCGCTGGTACTTTACGAAAGGAGAAGAAAAGCTCCAGTTGATGCCGGAGCCGAGAATTGTCTCCGACAATGCAGAGATGTTGGTTAAAGCGGCGCAGGACGGGGCAGGTATCGTGCTCTTTCCCGACTGGCAGATAAGCGACTCGCTGAAGGCAAAGCGCCTGATTCCGCTGATGACCGACTACACTGCTTCTTACAGCGTGACCGCCCATTCAATCTACATGCTTTACCCCGGCGGCCACTTTCCGTCGCTTAATACCCGCAGCGTGATTGATTTCTTTATGGAAAAGTTCGGCACGCCGCCTTACTGGCAGGATATCTAGTCTCCCGGTGAAATAAAGCGGCCGCCGGTGCAGCGGCCGCACGGTTTAGGGACTAAAACCCGTATTTCACGCCAATCATTGCGGATGTGTCACGGTAGCCTTTGTCACCTATCTGCTGAGCAACGCCGCCCCACATGTTCAGGCTCGGCGAAATCTGCCCCTGAACGCCCAGTTTCAGTTGGCCAATGTTACGCGCCCCCTCTTCGTTCAGCAGCTTATTCCCCATTCTGACGCCGAAGTTTTTGGTGTTATGCAGCCAGTTCATTTCGACGTAAGGCTTGAATTCACGCCCTTTACCGTCGTCTTCCGTGCGATGCCCTCGCAGGTAGAGGCGCATGCCGAGGCGGGATTGCAGATTGCCCTGCCCGCTGTCCTGAATCCGAGTGCCGTTGGCTTCCGAATGCTCAGAACTGTGAACGCCCATCCAGGTTAACTGAGCCTGAGGCTCAAGATAAACAGCCCGGCGCTCGCTTTCGCTAAGCAGCATGTTGTAGCCACTTTCCAGCGAGGCAGTAAAACCGCGGCTTTTATAATGCTCGTCCGCCAGATCTTCGCCGCTGACGCGGTTGTTGAACCAGTTGTACATCACCCAGCTATCAACATACATTCCCTCGCGGGAGACGGCATTCTGATACCAGGTGCCGTAAGCCCCCACGCTGTAACCATCCATATCGGAGTCAGAACGGTAGCCGGTCAGGCTTGAGCTTGAATGGCCAGAAACGTTGCCGTAACCCGCCATCAGGCCCGCGCCCCAGCGGCCATTCTCGTTGGTTGAGCCGTGTAAAAACTCATTCCCCATCTGAGCGACATAGCGGTTGGCGCTGGATTTAATCTGGCCTTCACCGGTTTTGAAACGGTTTTGGCCGCCTTCCTGGCGAAGCCAGAAAGTGCCCCTGGTCATGCCGCGTCCATCTATCGGAGCACGATATTCGCTAGCCCCTTCGCGATCGTCGAGCGTCAGGTTGAATAACGTATTTGCCGCCGTCAGGTTAACCAGATAGCTGCCGACCTCCGGGCGATAAACAGGAACCGGGACAGGAGAAGGCCTGTTGATTGTTACCGGAGGAATGATCGGCCCCACAGGGGGATCAACCGGGTCAACCGGTGGCTCCGGCGGAAGATTACTCATCGAGGTCAAATACCAATTCTGCCCCTTCTGCACCAGGCTGTAGTCCCACGCCCCGGCAACAATGCGCCCGGCCTGGGTGAAGGAATTCGCGGCTGAATTACCGCCAACGTTTACCACTTCAATACCCTGGCTGGTCTCATCCCCCTGACCGCCAAAATTATTTACCGCCAACACGGTTGAGCCAGAAGTACTGCCTTGCACCACCAGTTTGTCGGTCAACGAGTTGTCATCGCCCAGTACAGTATTTACATTCAGAGCGCTGTTTGCCCCGCCTATATAATCTCCGCTGGCGTTCAGGCGGTTGCCGCTGATAGTTGGGCTGCGGGAAAGATTTACCGTACCGTCGTTATTAAGTTCGCCGTTTACGCTAAAGCTGGCCGCACTATCGTCGTTCTGCAACGAACTGCCCACGGTTAACGTGCTGCCTGTTTCCAGCGTAGCCGCGCCAATACTGCCCGTGCCTGAGAGCTGAGTCATGCTCTTCGCCGTCACATTGCTGATCAGAGAGCCGGTGACATCCAGGCTGCCCTCGGCAAGCGTAGTTGTTCCGGTATAGGTGCTGTCCCCGGTCATTGTCAGCGCGCCGCTGCCGAGTTTGGTCAGGCCACCGCTGCCGGTTACGCTCTGGCTAATGGTGGTGTTGTACTGCTGGGTATCCAGCGTACCGCCTGCGCTTTCCAGCACCACAGCCCGTTCCAGATCAAAGCTATTACTAAGCTGCAGCGTACCGCCATCAAAGGTCAACGCGCTGGAATCAGAACCTAACGCGCCGTCCTGAGCGATTTGCAGAACGCCGTCATACAGCGTCCATGGCGTATCGGCATCCGTCACATTGTTCAGCACCCAACTGCTGGCTCCCGTTTTATGGAAGTGTTCAAAACCCTGGTACTGAGCACTGTCGCCTATAGCTGTAGCATCAAACTGGCTGTCTGCGTTGCCTCCGAGGATCAGCGTGTCATCCCCAGGACCGGCCTGCACATTCCCCTGAACGTTATAGCCATCGCGCAGCTCCAGCGAGTTTGTTCCCCCGGTAAACAGCACTGCCTGAGAGCGGTTTTGACCATTAAAGTCCATGCCCCCCGTCAGAGTGCCGCTGTTGACGATAGTCATGTCGCTCCCGGAAATGCCAATACCGCCGACGCCGACGTTACCCACGCCGTTATTAGCGCCTGCTGTACCCGGCTCGCCGCCGTTGCCGCCGGAAATAGTTCCGGAGTTAAACACGCTGCCGCCGCCCGCAGAAATACGCACGCCAGAACCACCGGCACCGCCTGCATCTCCGCCACCGCCGCCGCCGCGGTTACCGTTACCGCCCTGAATACTTCCGTTATTCACGACCTGGCCGCCGGAACCAATTAATACTCCGCTGCCGCCCTCACCGCCGCTGCCGCCGATGCTGGCATCGCCGCCGCTGCCGCCACCCGTTCCGCCGAGGCCGCCGGTTATCGTCGCTCCAACATCGTTGGTAACTTTACCTTTGCCCTCAATCGACAGGCCGTTACCGCCCTGTGCGCCGGTCCCCCCGTTAGTCGTACTGCTATTGCCGTTAGCGCCAGCACCGCCGTTACCGCCGAGGAAAGAACCGTGATTGGTGACATTACCGGCTCCAATAATAGCAATTGCATCACCGCCTGAGCCGCCAACGCCGCCGCCGCCCGCAGAGTCATCTCCACCTTTACCGCCGGTCACCATACCGCTGGTTTCGTTTGTTACATCTCCGCCGCCGTTGATTTCAATCCCGGTACCGCCTGCGCCAGAGTCTCCGCCAAGTGAAGAACTAAGATTGCCGCTGCCGCCGCCGCGATTACCAAGACCGCCGGTGACTTCGCCGAAGTTGCTGACGCTGCCGCCGCCGTCCAGAGCGATCCCGCTGCCGCCTTTACCTCCGTCCCCGCCATCGCCGCCGCTAAGATTATCGCCGGTGCTGTTTGAATTACCGCCGCCGCCGGTTCCGGCGTTACCGCCGATGATATGCCCGCCGCTGTTATTGATAACTTTGCCGCTGCCCATCACGGTTATACCGCTGCCGCCGTGGCCGCCTGCGGATCCATAGCCGACAACGCCAGAGCCTTTGCCGGACTCCACCGCGCCGCCGTTACCGCCGTCTCCGCCGTTGCCGCCAAGAATGTTGCCGCTGTTGGTAACGGTGCTGGTCCCGCTGAGCCAGACCCCGCTGCCGCCGCTTGCGGCCTCACCGCCGGTTCCGCCGATGCCGGTAACGTCGTCGTTATTTTTAGTGTCCGCGTTGGCAGCGAGGCCGCCGGTAGCGCCGCGACCACCTGTAATGGTGCCGGTGTTAGTAATATTTCCCCCCTGGGTAGACATTACGCCATTGCCACCTGCGCCACCTGCGCCTCCGCTCCCGCCGTGCAGAACTTCACCTGCCGTCGTTTGGCTGTTTGCCGTTGCACTCCCGGTATTGCCGCCTGTGCCACCGTCACCGCCGGTGACAGAGCCGTCGTTGATGTAATTGCCCGCCCCTGTTATCAGGACGCCTGCGCCGCCGTCGCCACCATTGCCGCCATTACCGCCGTTACCAGAGTCTGCTACGTCGGTGGTATTACTCCCGCCGTTGCCGCCGCGGCCGCCGTTACCACCGATAATGTTACCCGCGTTGTTATGCTGTATATCGTCAGCCAATACCAGCCCGGCGGAACCACCGCCGCCGCCGCCTGCAGAGCCGCTGCCGTTGGTCGCATTGCCATCAGGCTGTTGGCCGACTCCCCCGGTTGCCGTCCCCGCGGGAAGCGAATTCGTTACGCCATCAACACTTCCTGCGCCGCCATTTTCCCCCTGGCTGCTGCCCTGGCCTCGTTCTCCTGAGCCGCCCTCTCCACCATTACCACCGATGCCGGTGGTGGTATCCATCGTGCCGCCGCCGCCGCCCTGGGCGCTGTCGGAAACGGAAGATGGCGCGCCGTTCTGGCCATCAGCAGCCATTGCGTGCTGAGGTACAGCGCTTAAAAGTGCAGCACTGATTGCGGTGGCAATCAGATGTCGTTTACCAGGGGTATGTAATAAATAAGGCATATCCATCCTCTTTAACTCAGCGGAGTCATATAGATGTGAAATATCAGAAACGGGCGAGCAGCAATTTATTTAAAATTGCACCAGGGTCTTAAAGGCAAAATGAAAATCAATTTCAAATGAGAGAAGTAATCATTAAAAACAATCAATAGTGTTAAAATAATGTATCAATTGAGATCTAATAACGGATCAAAATTAATTCGATACCGCCGCGCTCTCTCAAAAAGAATTTATTTCGGTTTGTAATTTTAACACCATGGAAATAGTTATGAACAAAAGTAAATTGTATTACAATTTGATTTGACTCATGGAATGAATAACAAGTCTGATTTTTCGATAGAATTGAAATGGCTAAAAAAGACCTTCAAACCAATTTAACCCATTGTTTTAAAATGATTAAAAAACAAATAAAATAAATGCATGCGAGAGATGAAATACAGATTATTCCTAATAAAAAATAACATAAATTCATTTTAGAAAGTAAAAAATGCGTTTCGTCATCAAAGAAAATACCAATAAAGCCCTACATTACGCATAACAATTAGCCATAAGGTCAGGATGTTTTGTATTCCAGCATTAGCCTGTATCCTTTAAATGCGTCGCCCTTCCCCAACTCGTTAATTCAATAGCTTCGCCCCCAACATTCAACACACTATAAGCGGCATTTTGGTGTCCATATCTTCTTAAATCATCATTAATAGCTCCGCCTTTTAATTGCCAAATTAATATCTCCAGCACATGACCATGACTAACAATAATGACTGTTTTATCTTCATGCTTCCCGGACAACTCTTTCAGAAAGGATAAAAGGCGGTTACTGACATCAAAAACCGTTTCACCACCCGGTATTGCCGTCTGCGGACTCCCGGAAAGAAGGCGCTCAGCCATCCCAGGATACTCTCTAAGCGTCTGTGCAAATTGCATTCCCTGAAGCACGCCAAAGTGGCGCTCATGCAACCGTTCATCGCAGGTCAGCAGGCAGCTAAACTGGTTAGCCAGCACCCGTGCCGTGCTTTTAGCGCGCGAAGCCGGGGACGTATAAATATGCGAAACTGAGTAATCTGCCAGAGCAGCCCCCAGGGCAATAACTTGTCTATGCCCGCGATCCGTTATCCGACTGTCTAACCGCCCCTGAATAACCCCCTGCCGGTTCGCTTCACTTTCCCCATGTCTAACCACAATAACCTGCATTCTCTTCCCTTATGCTGACGTTTGATTTAGCATCACCTTAATTTAGAACTATATAAAATAATGATTTATGAAATCTGAGCTCATACAACTTCAATCCAGCGCTGAAAGCGCCGCGAAGCTGCTCAAAGCGATGAGCAACCCCAGGCGATTACTGATCCTTTGCCTGCTACTCGACTCACCGGGCACCGGCGCGGGCCAGCTGGCCTCTGCCACGGGTTTAAGCCCGTCGGCCACCTCCCAACATCTGGCGCGTATGAAAGATGAGGGGCTTATTGAGAGCCAGCGTAGCGCCCAGCGAGTCCTCTATTTCATTAAAGATAGCGCGGTACGCGAAGTCATAGCGGCGCTGAAATCCATTTATTGTCCTTAAGGAGCATGATGAACGTTTCTGCCATCTCGCCGGAAGAAGCTAAAAAGCTGATTACCGAAGGCGCCGCGCTGATAGACATCCGTGAACCGGATGAATATGCGCGAGAAAATATCCCTGAGGCCCATTTGCTGCCACTTTCAGCCATTAAAAACGGTGCACGCCTGGGGCCGCTAGATCCTCATGATGTCGTGATTTTTCACTGCCAGTCGGGTATGCGCTCAACCCAGAATGCACAAAAGCTGGCGGAAATAGCCGAGCCAGCTCGCGTATTGCTGCTGGCAGGCGGGCTGGATAGCTGGAAAAAATTAGGCCAGGAAGTGCAAGAAGACAAGAGCCAGCCCATGCCGATGATGCGGCAGGTGCAAATTGTGGCTGGTGCGCTGATCCTGCTTGGCGTTTTGCTGGGTTACGGCGTCAATCAGGGGTTCTTCCTGCTTCCCGGTTTTGTTGGCGCGGGCCTGGTGTTTGCCGGAGTTACCGGGTTTTGTGGCATGGCTCGCCTGCTGGCCCATATGCCCTGGAACCGACGCTAGCCGCGATGTTGCTTTATCCGCTCCGGTTTCTGATCTATGGTTATCAACGCGGCGCTGCTGCATTAAATTCCCTTAGCATTCAGAGGTTTTTTATGTTTAAACCAGGTGATGTTGTTCAGCCCAATCAGGGTGGTCCTAAGCTGCAGGTGGTTGAGGTTCAGGGAGAAGAGATAATTTGTGTTCCCGCCTCGGCGCCGGGCGCGGAAAAGCTAACGCTGAAAGCGGACTCCGTATCGCTGTACAAAGAAGAAGGTGATTTCGGCGTTTGCTAAGCCATAAAATTTCGGCGTGAATCGCTTCACGCCGAAATTATCAATATAAAGTGCCCCTATCCTTGTTATCGCCATTCATAAACAACCGGGCACGGCGGAAATCCAGGTCAGCAATCAATAACCCTTCTCATACCCCGCAAAAAAACATCGAACCGCTACGTCGGCGTTAACCTCTTTGAGAAAATCAACTACCGACTCTTTATCCAGGTGATAACGGCGAGTCAGCACGCCCGCTTCCCAGGCCGCCCGCTGGCGATCGCCGGTCTGCTCGGCCATTCGATGGGTAAAGCCCAGCACAAAGCCGCGTTTATAATCAGAACAGAAGCGCTCAACGTTCACCGCACTGTCGGCCTGCCTGGCCTTCAGCCCGGCCATTAAGCCTTTACCAAAATGATTATCCATCAGTGACTCCTCACCACTCGCTATATACAAAATTATATAACGATTTATCCAGCAATGGGTATCCCTAAAACCCATGCTTTTGCGTGGATTTCATCGGTTGTGAAACGAGAAAGTCATCTCATTGATATCCCATAGAAAGATAAAACAAGAACCACAAAATCAGGAAATGCCAGCACGGAACTGTGTTTCATCGCACTTTATCGACAAAATTTCGATAAATAAAAATTTTGAGCTAATTGATAGATTCAATGTAGAGATATAATCTACTCACAATAAATTAGTTACTCCATAACACCATACTTAGGCATAAAAAGTAGTGTATATGGCTACTTTTAACCCGGAGTCAACATTATGTTTTCCCCTGAGTCACGCTTACGCCATGCGGCAGCAGATATTTTTGCAATGGTAGTGTATTGCTCGGTAGTGAATATGATGATTGAGATCTTTCTCTCCGGAATGAGCTTCGAGCAGTCGCTCTCTTCTCGCCTCGTGGCGGTGCCGGTCAATATTATTATCGCCTGGCCCTACGGTTTCTACCGTGACGCCTTTATGCGCACCGCGCGCCGCGTTTCTCCGGCAAGCTGGGCTAAAAATCTCGCTGACGTACTGGCCTACGTGACTTTCCAGTCACCCATTTACGTTGCGATTCTTTGGAGTGTGGGTGCGGACTGGCATCAGATTGTGGCGGCTGTGACTTCCAACCTTCTGATCTCAATGATAATGGGTGCCGCTTACGGCTACTTCCTGGATTTCTGCCGCCGCCTGTTTCGCGTCAGCGGCGCTATCGGAATGAAAGCGGGAGCCTGAGCCACGTTGTTAGAATAACGACTGGCGCAACTGCCAGTCGTTGACTCAATCAGTCTCGCCAAATAATCCTGCCAAATACCTTTCCAGCGCAATACGAGAACTAAACCCGTGCGGTATACCATAATGCTCGTGCGTGTCACCGGCCAGGTAGAGCGGGAACTGCTGATAGTGATCGCAGGTTTTCATCTCAGAAGCCGGGTCTGCCAGCATCTGGCTGCGCTCTCTGAGGGTTGGGTGAATAATCAGCGCGGTGCGCCCCATGCGCGCTTCGCGATTAACATAGACGTAATTCTCGCCACGGCGATAACCGTAAGTTTTTGCTGTTACCACATCCATGGTAAAACCCGATCTCTCCAGAACTCGGGCCACCTCATCCGGTCGTAAATACATAGATTTTCCTCGTCATCATTTACTGCCAGGCAACGATACAATAAGCAGCATCGGCAACGCTTTCGGAATTGTCCAGAAAGCCCGTCAATAGCCATGGCTCGCCACATAACCAAAATTCATGGTCTACACTTAGCTCTACATCTTGAAAAGGGAGAGATACATGGCTAGTCGAGCAAACAAAAATGACGTTGATGTTCAGGTAGACGAGATTAATAACGATGTCACCCAGCTTGCGGATACGCTGGAAGATGTACTCAAGTCCTTCGGCAGCGACGCAAAAGATGAAGTTGATGCGGCGCGTAAAAAAGCCGAAGCGCTGCTAAAAGAGACGCGTGCACGCCTTAACGGCAGCCAGGGGCGTGTCACTCAGGCGGCACGAGACGCTGCCGGTTGCGCGGATTCATACGTTCGCGACAAACCGTGGCAAAGCGTGGGTATTGGTGCCGCTGTGGGGATTGTCATTGGCGCACTGCTGGTTTCCCGCCGCTAACACCCTGCTATTGCAGTAGATAAATGATACTAAATGCGCGTTCAGCCCCGGAGCCTTTGCTTCGGGGTTTTTATTTTAGCGCCAACCTCAGTTGAAGCGCGTAACGCTGCGCCATTTCATAAGAGTTGATATTGGTAAAGCTCATCAGCAGTCCCCCCTGCGTTGACGGCTTAATGCGCCAGTAGCTTAAGGCCTGCACCGCCAGTCCCGCAGCTCTTGCCCGGTCTGCCAATACTTTGTCATCCCCTGCGACCTCCATTACCATTTGGATCCCTCCTTCCTGCGGAACAACCGAAAAGCCCTGCTCACGTAGCGCGTTTTCCAGCCACAGCCGCCGCTCGGCGTAGCAGTGTCGCATCTTTTTAAGGTGCCGCCAGAAGTGCCCTTCACGGAGAAAGTCGGCAATTGTCTGCTGGATTAACACCGGTGCGGTACAGGGCTGCCTGCGCGCCCGGGCCTGAAAATCATCGACCGCATGGCGCGGAACCACCAGCCACGCCACGCGCAGTGCCGGAAACATAGACTTGCTGAACGTTCCGGCGTAAATCACTCGCTGCGGGCTATCCAGGCTTTTCAGCGGCGGCAGCGGCTTACCGTGATAGCGAAATTCGCTGTCGTAGTCGTCTTCGATTATCCAGCTTTGCTGGCGGCTGGCCCAGTCCAGCAGGGCGTGCCGGCGGGGCAGAGAAAGCGCCATACCCAGCGGGCTTTGGTGCGCCGGAGTCAATAAGGCAAAGCGGGCATCAGGATAATGGGTAATGCCAAAATCAATCTGCATACCCTCGTCATCAACCGGCACGGCCTGGAGCTGCATACCGGCACGCGCAAAGTCCGGGCGCACAAAACGATAGCCAGGATCTTCCAGCCATATACCGTCGCCCGGGCGGGCCAGGGTGGAGAGCACCAGCGCAATTGCCGCCTGAAAACCTGAAGTGATAAAAATCTGCTCGGGCTGGCAATCGATGCTGCGGGAAAAGCGCAGGTAATCGGCTATGGCCTGCTTAAGACCGGCCTCGCCGCCCGGCTCCGGCAGCATCAGATCGAAGCGCGTTTGCTGGCGCAGACGCCGCCCCATAAGCCTTGCCCAAATTGCACGCGGAAAAGCGTCCAGCGCCGGAAGCCCCATCTGAAATGGAAGCGGAGCGCCCTGCGGCCTTGGGGCGGAGAAACTGTCGCTCCCTGAGCCGCTTTTCACCGAGGGGCTGACGAAGGTTCCCGCCTGCCCTCGTCGTTCCAGCCAGCCCTGGGCTACCAGTTCTCCATAGGCGCTTTCAACCGTTGCTCTCGCCACGCCGAGCTCCAGCGCCATGGTGCGGCTGGAAGGAAGCCGGCTGCCCGCCGTTAACTCACCGCCGTTTATCGCCCGCTTTAACTGACGGGCAATTTGCTGGTAACGAGGCAGTGTGTGGTGAGGAGAAACGGTAAACGCCGTGGGCTTTGCTTTCATGGTCTGGTTTTTAAGTTAATTTTTGGCTCTCTTTAATAGTCCATCATAGTGCTAAATTTCCCTCACACCAACATGAGGAAAAAAACATGACCGAATTACGCCAGCCTTACTATGAGCTCTCTCCGAACGTGTTCAACCCGATGAAACAGGCATTGCAGGGGCTGGAAAACGGCCCGCTGAGCAACGAGCTGATTGAACTGGTTTTTCTGCGTGTCTCGCAAATTAACGGCTGCGCCTACTGCCTGGAAATGCACTCAAAGGCGCTGCGTAAGTCAGGCGTCGAGCAGGTGAAGCTGGACTCTCTGGCGGGCTGGAAAGTGAGCCATCGATTCTCGGACAAAGAGCGTGCGGCGCTCGCCTGGGCGGAAGCCATCACCCTGATTGCCGACAGCAATGCCGAAGATGAAGTCTACCAGCCGCTACTACAGTTTTTCAGCGCCGAAGAGATTGTCGACCTGACGCTGGCGGCCAGCATGATGAATGCTTTTAACCGGGTTGCGGTTGGTATGCGCCAGTAAAATCTTTGCCCCTCACCCTGACCCTCTCCCCAAAGGGGCGAGGGAATGAAAAACGCACGGTGCCATGCCCCTCTCTCCTGAAAAGTGAAGAGATGAAAAAACGCTTTTGTAGAACTTTCTCCCTCTCCCTCCCCGGGTGAGGGTTTCCTCCATCATTTCACTGCACTTTTCAATTTCGTAAAATCAATCTAAAAACCCTATATGTTGCGTTGTTGCAAAAAATAAAATCAACATCTAGTATTCATTGCAACGAAACACCACTACCCCAACGCGACGAAACGCGCCGCTTTGTTATTCTAAAGGTAAATACGAATCATGCGCATTACTATTTACACCAAAACAGACTGTGTTCAGTGTCATGCCACCAAACGGGCGATGGAGAGCCGCGGTTTTACTTTCGATTTGATTAGCCTGGACCAAAACCCGGAGGCGGCGGACGACCTTCGGGCCCAGGGATACCGTCAGTTGCCGGTAGTGGTCACCGAGCAGGAAAGCTGGAGCGGCTTCCGCCCGGACATGATCAACCGCCTTAGCGTCGCCGCCAGCGCATGAGCAGCCTCGTCTACTTCTCCAGCGAGTCGGAAAATACCCTGCGCTTTATTGAGCGTCTCGGGCTACCCGCGCTGCGCATCCCGCTGGAGGTAAAAGCGCGGCTGGAAGTGACGGAGCCTTATATTTTAATTGTGCCCAGCTACGGCGGAGGTGGAATTGCCGGAGCCGTTCCGCCGCAGGTGATCCGCTTTTTAAACAATCCGCAAAATCGGGCGCTCATCCGCGGCGTGATTGCGAGCGGTAACCGCAGCTTTGGCGAAGGGTTTTGCCGCGCCGGGGACGTCATTTCACAAAAGTGCCGGGTGCCTTATCTCTATCGTTTTGAGCTACTGGGCACCCCGCAAGACATCGAAAACGTGCGTAAGGGAGTAAGCGAATTTTGGCAACGACAGAAGCAGTCCGCGTAGCGGCGCCGAGCGTGGACTATCACGCGCTCAACGCCATGCTCAACCTCTATGATAAAGAGGGCAATATCCAGTTTGATAAGGACAGGCAGGCCGTGGATTGCTTCTTTGAGCAGTACGTTGTGCCGAATACCGTAGCCTTCCCGAGCCAGCAGGCGAAGCTTGATTACCTGGTGGCCGAACACTATTACGATGAAAGCGTGCTCACACGCTACTCCAGCCGTTTTGTGCTGGCGCTTTTTGACCGCGCCCACGGCAGCGGCTTTCAGTTCCAGACCTTCCTCGGCGCGTGGAAGTATTACACCAGCTACACCCTGAAAACGTGGGACGGAAAACAGTATCTGGAACACTTCCCCGACCGCGTTTGCATGGTGGCCCTGACTCTGGCGCAGGGCGACGAGCAACTTGCAGCGCGCCTGATGGATGAGATGTTGAGCGGACGCTTCCAGCCCGCCACGCCGACTTTCCTGAACTGCGGTAAAAAACAGCGCGGCGAATTAGTCTCCTGCTTCCTGCTGCGTATTGAAGACAATATGGAATCGATTGGCCGGGCGGTTAACTCGGCGCTCCAGCTTTCCAAGCGCGGCGGCGGCGTGGCATTTTTGCTCTCCAACCTGCGTGAGGCAGGTGCGCCAATCAAACGTATTGAAAACCAGTCTTCCGGCGTTATCCCGGTAATGAAAATGCTCGAAGACGCGTTTTCCTACGCGAACCAGCTTGGCGCTCGCCAGGGAGCTGGCGCGGTGTACCTCAACGCACACCACCCAGATATCCTGCGCTTCCTTGACACCAAACGCGAAAACGCCGATGAGAAGATCCGCATTAAAACGTTGTCGCTCGGCGTAACCATCCCGGATATCACTTTCCATCTGGCCAAAACCAACCAGCAGATGGCGCTGTTCTCGCCCTACGACGTGGAGCGTATTTACGGTAAGCCGTTCGGAGATATCAGCGTCAACGACCTTTACCAGCAGATGGTGGACGACGAACGCATCCGTAAAAGCTGGATTAATGCCCGCGACTTCTTCCAGACTCTGGCTGAGATCCAGTTTGAGTCCGGTTATCCGTACATCATGTTTGAAGATACGGTTAACCGCGCCAATCCGATTGCCGGGCGCATAAATATGAGCAACCTGTGCTCGGAGATTTTACAGGTTAACAGCGCCTCCACCTTTGACGAAAACCTCGACTACGCGCAGATTGGCAAAGATATCTCCTGCAATCTCGGTTCGCTAAATATCGCCCACACCATGGACTCTCCTGACTTCGCTGGCACGGTGGAAACGGCAATTCGCGGGCTGACGGCAGTTTCTGATATGAGCCATATTCGTTCGGTGCCATCGGTCGAGGCGGGGAACGCTGCCTCCCACGCCATCGGCCTTGGGCAGATGAATCTCCATGGCTACCTGGCACGAGAGGGCATTGCCTACGGCTCCCCCGAAGGGCTGGATTTCACCAACATCTATTTTTACACCATTACCTGGCACGCATTGCATGCGTCCAATACCCTGGCGCGCGAACGCCATCAAAGCTTTGCCGGATTTGAACACTCGCGCTATGCCAGCGGCGAATACTTCCGCCAGTATCTGGAGCAAAGCTGGGAGCCAAAAACAGAGAAAGTGCGCACCCTCTTTGAAAAAGCAGGCATAACTATCCCGGCCCGCGAGCAGTGGCAGCGGCTGTGCGATGACGTGCGCAAATATGGTTTATATAACCAGAACCTACAGGCAATCCCGCCAACGGGATCTATTTCGTACATCAACCACGCTACTTCGAGCATTCACCCGATTGTTTCAAGAATTGAGATCCGTAAAGAGGGCAAAACGGGGCGCGTTTACTATCCCGCCCCGTTTATGACCAACGACAATCTTGAGTTTTACCAGGACGCCTACGACATCGGCCCGGAAAAAATTATCGACACCTACGCCGAAGCCACACGGCACGTTGACCAGGGGCTTTCGCTGACGCTGTTCTTCCGCGATACCGCCACCACCCGCGATATTAATAAAGCGCAGATTTACGCCTGGAAGAAAGGCATTAAGACGCTTTACTACATCCGTCTGCGGCAGATGGCGCTGGAAGGTACAGAGGTTCAGGGCTGCGTGTCCTGTGCGTTATAGAGCGAAAGAACAAGGAGAAGTCATGACGCAACTTACGCGCGTAAGCGCCATCAACTGGAACAAGATCGAGGATGAGAAAGACCTCGAAGTCTGGAATCGCCTGACCAGCAACTTCTGGCTGCCGGAAAAAGTACCGCTGTCTAATGATATTCCGGCCTGGCAATCGCTCAGCGAGCCGGAGCAGCAGTTGGTTATTCGCGTATTTACCGGGCTGACGCTGCTGGACACCATTCAAAATACCGTTGGCGCACCGGCGCTGATGGCCGACTCGCTAACGCCGCACGAAGAGGCGGTGATGTCGAACATCAGCTTTATGGAGGCGGTACACGCCCGCTCCTATAGCTCGATATTTTCCACACTCTGCCAGACTAAAGACGTGGACGCCGCTTACGAATGGAGCGAGCAAAACCCGGCATTGCAGCGCAAGGCGCAAATTATTCTCGACCATTATCAGAACGATGATCCGCTGAAGAAAAAAATCGCCAGCGTGTTTCTCGAATCATTCCTGTTCTATTCCGGCTTCTGGCTGCCGATGTACTACTCCAGCCGCGGCAAGCTCACCAATACCGCCGACCTTATTCGGCTGATTATTCGTGACGAAGCGGTGCACGGCTATTACATCGGCTACAAGTACCAAAAGGCGCTGGCACAGCAGAGCGTGGAGAGGAAAAACGAGCTGCAAAACTTCGCTCTGGACCTGCTGATGGATCTTTACGACAACGAGCTGAGCTACAGCGAAACGCTCTACCGCGAGTTGGGCTGGGAAGATGAAGTCAAAGGCTTCCTCAGCTACAACGCTAACAAGGCGTTAATGAACCTCGGCTACCAGGCGCTGTTCCCGGCGGAAATGGCGGAGGTAAATCCAGCTATTCTTGCCGCGCTGTCGCCGAACGCCGATGAAAATCACGACTTTTTCTCCGGTTCCGGCTCCTCTTATGTGATGGGCAAAGCGGTGGAAACCGAAGACGACGATTGGGATTTCTAGTAGGCTGGCCGCTGAGTAATTCTGCGAGGTGGCCTATGAAGTTATTTCGTTTTTCTCTGTTAGCGCTGCTTTGCGGCAGCGCCCCTTTAGCCTTTAGCGCGCCGTTGCAGCTGGATATGGCCCAGCTGGCGCGCAGTAAGTATGAAATTAGCCAGCAAAATCACGACGTTATGCCCGCCTGGCGCTCGCTCCAGCATAAAGCTGACCAGGCGCTTACCCATCCGCTTTACAGCATTACCCAAAAAAGCGCCTCCGCTCCGGCGGGTAATCCTCATGACTATTACAGCTTCTCCGACTACTGGTGGCCCAACCCCAAAACCGCCGACGGCCTGCCGTGGGTACGCAAAGACGGCCAGATGAATCCTGCCGCCGTAGGCAAGCAAAGTGATAAAAGCCACCTTAATGGCATGATTGATGACGTCTGGAATCTGGCGCTGGCCTGGCAGCTCTCGGGCAAAACGACCTATGCAGAAAAAGCCCGCCAGCAGCTGGTGAACTGGTTTATTACGCCGGAAACCCGCATGACGCCTAACCTGATTTATGCCCAAAGTATTCCAGGACATAAAGGCGTACGCGGCACCGGCATTCTCGATGGCCGGGTTTTGGTGCGGCTAATCGACGCCATCGAGCTGCTGCATGACGGCGGCCAGTTAGACGATAAAACCTGGCAAGGCCTGCGGAACTGGTACCGCGATTACTACCGCTGGTTGACCACCAGCGAGAACGGTAAGAAAGAAGACGCCGCCGACAATAACCACGGCACCTGGTACGACGTGCAGGTGGCCGCCATTGCGTTATGGCTCGGCGATAAAGAAGCGGCAAAGCAGCGGCTAATGTTTAGCGCCGGGCAGCGTGTTCCGCAGCAGTTTGACGCCAAAGGCGTGCCGCAAACCGAAATTGGCCGTACCCGCTCCTGGCATTACAGCAACTTTATTCTCGATGCTTACAACCAGTTGGGGAGGCTGGGAGAGAGGGCTGGCGTCAATGTCTGGCAGGCAATAAGTGGCGAACATAGCCTGCAAAATGGCTACCTGTATGTTGCTCAATTTGTTGATAGCCAGACACCATGGCCTTACCCAAATATCGAGCCTTTTAAGCCTGATGATGCTCTTGAAAATATGGTTTCGGCAGCCCATGCCTGGCCAGAAAATAATACGCTACAAAGCAAGGCCAAATGGCTTTTAAATCGCAATAAAACGGCAATAATCAACTTAATTTTTGAACGGTAATATTTATGTCATTTCTGCCTGAATCATCGCAAATTCAGGCAGAATATTATCGCATTGACAAAAATTATCTCACCAGACTCATTCCCCCTCAGCCCTTCTATCATGGGGAATTTCGCCCCCACTCGCCACGCGGATATTTTCATATCACAAAATCGAGGGTTGCCTCAGATTCTTAGTATGTTAGGGTATATACAGGTCAATATTTCCACCAGGAATCATCTATAAATAAATCAAATACGGGAATCTGTTTATTGCATGGCAATTAAATTAGAAGTGAAGAATTTATATAAGGTATTTGGCGAGCATCCACAACGCGCATTCAAATACATCGAGAAAGGAATCTCCAAGAGCGAATTACTGGAAAAAACGGGTCTGTCGCTTGGCGTTAAAGACGCCAGTCTGGCCATTGAAGAAGGCGAGATTTTTGTCATCATGGGGTTATCCGGTTCCGGTAAATCCACCATGGTTCGCCTTCTCAATCGCCTGATTGAACCCACCCGCGGGCAGGTACTGATAGACGGCATAGATATCGCCAAAATATCAGAATCCGAGCTGCGTGAGGTGCGCAAAAATAAGATCTCAATGGTCTTCCAGTCATTTGCCCTGATGCCCCATATGACGGTATTAAATAATACCGCCTTTGGCATGGAATTAGCCGGAATGCCGCTAAAAGAACGCCAGGAAAAAGCGCTGGATGCTCTGCGTCAGGTAGGGCTTGAGAATTATGCCAATGCTTATCCCGATGAACTTTCCGGCGGCATGCGTCAGCGCGTAGGCCTGGCCCGAGCGCTGGCAATTAATCCTGATATTTTACTGATGGATGAAGCCTTCTCGGCACTCGATCCGTTAATTCGTACGGAAATGCAGGATGAATTAATTAAGCTGCAGGCTAGACATCAGCGCACCATCGTATTTATTTCTCATGACCTCGATGAAGCAATGCGAATTGGCGACAGGATTGCCATTATGCAGGGCGGCGAAGTGGTGCAGGTCGGCACGCCGGACGAAATTCTGAATAATCCGGCCAATGATTATGTGCGCACCTTCTTCCGCGGCGTAGATATCAGCCAGGTGTTTAGCGCCAAAGATATTGCCCGCCGTAGCCCGGCTGGCCTGCTGCGTAAAACCACCGGTTTTGGGCCACGTTCAGCGCTTAAACTATTGCAGGATGATGACCGTGAATATGGCTATGTCATTGAACGAGGTCAGAAATTCCTCGGCATCGTCTCCACAGACTCTCTGAAATCCGCACTTGCTGCGGGCGAAGGTCTGGAGAGCGCGTTTTTAGCCTCCCCGGAGGCGGTTTCCGCTGAAACCTCACTGAGCGATTTGCTCTCCCACGTTGGCCAGGCTCCGTGCGCGGTGCCGGTGGTGGGCGAAGAGCAGCAATACGTGGGCATCATCTCGAAAGGGGTGCTGCTTCAGGCATTAGATCGTGAGGGGGCAAACCAATGAGTGACGCAACAAATCCGTGGGATTCAGGCAGCGCGGCGACGGACGCCGCGGCTAATCAGGCAGCAAGTTCAACTGACGCATGGGGCGCACCGGCAACGGACGCAGCAACCAGCGGCGGCGCTGACTGGCTAAATTCGGCTCCGGCCGCAGCGCCAGAGCACTTTAATATTCTCGATCCGTTCCACAAAACTCTGATCCCGCTCGACAGTTGGGTAACGCAGGGGATCGACTGGGTGGTTATCCACTTCCGCCCGGTCTTCCAGGGCATCCGCGTGCCGGTGGATTATATTCTTAGCGGTTTCCAGCAGCTACTGCTGGGGATGCCCGCTCCGGTGGCGATTATCGTCTTTGCGCTAATTGCCTGGCAGATGTCGAGCCTCGGCATGGGCGTAGCTACGCTAATTTCCCTGATTGCCATCGGCGCGATTGGCGCCTGGTCTCAGGCGATGGTGACGCTGGCGCTGGTATTAACCGCTCTGCTGTTCTGTATGATAATCGGCCTGCCGCTTGGCATCTGGCTTGCACGAAGCGAACGGGCGGCAAAAATTATTCGCCCGCTGCTGGATGCAATGCAGACCACACCGGCGTTCGTTTACCTCGTGCCTATCGTGATGCTGTTTGGCATCGGCAACGTGCCGGGCGTGGTCGTGACGATTATCTTCGCCCTGCCGCCGATTGTGCGCCTGACTATTCTCGGCATTAAGCAGGTGCCGGAAGACTTGATTGAGGCTGCCCGCTCCTTCGGAGCCAGCCCGCACCAGATGCTGTTTAAAGTGCAGCTCCCGCTGGCAATGCCGACCATTATGGCCGGGGTCAACCAGACCCTGATGCTGGCGCTGTCGATGGTGGTTATCGCTTCGATGATTGCCGTGGGCGGCCTTGGCCAGATGGTGCTGCGCGGTATCGGCCGTCTTGATATGGGTCTGGCAACGGTCGGTGGCGTGGGCATTGTTATCCTCGCGATTATTCTCGACCGCCTGACCCAGTCCATCGGGCGTGATTCACGCTCCCGCGGCAACCGCCGCTGGTACACCACCGGCCCTCTGGGCCTGCTGACCCGTCCCTTCATTAAATAAGCCTGGCGGCGGCCCCGTGCCGCCCCTCGCCCCATCACCACTAAAAAGGAATAACGATGCGACACAACGCTATTTTAGCCACGGCTCTTGCGACACTCGTTACCACCAGCGCCTTCGCGGCAGACCTGCCGGGTAAAGGCATCGCCGTTCAGCCGGTGCAAAGCACCATTTCCGAAGAAACCTTCCAGACGCTGCTGGTCAGCCGCGCGCTGGAGAAAATGGGTTATACCGTCAATAAACCAAGCGAGGTCGACTATAACGTCGGCTACACCTCTATTGCTTCGGGCGATGCCACTTTCACCGCCGTAAACTGGCAGCCGCTGCATGACGATATGTATGCCGCCGCGGGTGGCGATAAGAAATTTTATCGCGAAGGCACTTTTGTCACCGGCGCAGCGCAGGGCTATCTCATCGACAAAAAAACCGCCGATGCCTACCACATCACCAATATCGAGCAGCTAAAAGATCCAAAAATCGCCAAACTGTTCGACAGCAACGGCGACGGCAAAGCCGACATGATGGGCTGCACGCCGGGCTGGGGCTGCGAGGCGGTTATCAACCACCAGAACGAAGCCTATAAGCTTGCCAATACCGTTACCGTTAACCACGGGAACTACTCGGCAATGATGGCCGATACCATCGCGCGCTTTAAAGAGGGCAAACCGGTGCTGTATTACACCTGGACGCCGTACTGGGTGAGCGACGTGCTGAAACCGGGTAAAGACGTAGTCTGGTTACAGGTGCCGTTCTCTTCCCTGCCGGGCGAGCAGAAAGACATCGACACCAAGCTGCCTAACGGCGCTAACTACGGCTTCCCGGTAAACACCATGCATATTGTGGCGAACAAAGCCTGGGCCGAAAAGAACCCACAGGCGGCCAAACTGTTTGCCGTGATGAAGCTGCCGCTGGCGGACATTAACGCCCAGAATGCAATGATGCATAGCGGTAAGTCTTCAGAAGCGGATATCAACGGCCACGTTGACGGCTGGATTAAGGCGCACCAGGCGCAGTTTGACGGCTGGGTGAAAGAAGCATTAGCCGCGAAATAAACCACCGTTCTCCTCCCTCTCCCCAGGAGGGGGAGGGTTTTACCGCACAAACCGACACCCGCCTTCCCTTCTGCTGACATAATTTTTCGCTATTATTTCAACCTCTCTTTGGCAAGTTGAAGATAATAATGAAAAACACCACTCACACTCTCAGCCCAACGCTGATTGTCCTGATGTCCGTTGCTACCGGGCTGGCCGTTGCCAGTAACTACTACGCGCAGCCGCTGCTCGACACTATTGCAAACGCATTTTCGCTTTCCGTTAACCAGGCTGGCTTCATCGTCACCACCGCTCAACTTGGTTACGCGGCGGGCCTGCTGCTGCTGGTGCCGCTTGGGGATATGTTCGAGCGCCGCGGGCTAATCGTATTTATGACGCTACTCGCCGCAGGCGGCATGTTGATTACCGCCACCAGCCAGTCTCTGTCGATGATGATTCTGGGTACCGCGCTGACCGGCCTGTTCTCGGTCGTTGCTCAAATCCTTGTCCCGTTCGCCGCCACGCTCGCCGCTCCGGAAAAACGCGGCAAGGTTGTAGGCACTATTATGAGCGGGTTGCTGCTGGGTATTCTGCTGGCACGAACCGTGGCTGGTCTGCTGGCAAGCCTCGGCGGCTGGCGTACCGTGTACTGGGTAGCCAGCGTGCTGATGGCGCTAATGGCAATTGCGCTGTGGCGCGGGCTGCCGCAGGTAAAACAGGAGAGCCATCTTAATTATCCTCAGTTGCTGACCTCTATATTCAGCCTGTTTATCAAAAACAGCCTGTTACGCACCCGCGCCCTGCTCGGCTGCCTGACGTTTGCTAACTTCAGTATTCTCTGGACTTCAATGGCGTTTCTGCTCGCCTCACCGCCGTTTAACTATTCAGAGGGCGTTATCGGTCTGTTCGGCCTGGCCGGTGCGGCAGGTGCTTTGGGCGCTCGCCCTGCTGGCGGACTGGTCGATAAGGGCAAGGGGCATCACACCACCACCATCGGTCTGCTGCTCCTGCTGCTTTCCTGGGCAGCCATTGCCCTCGGCCAGTTCTCGGCCATCGCGTTGATTGTCGGGATCCTGGTGCTGGATTTAACCGTTCAGGGCGTACACATCACCAACCAAAGCCTGATCTACCGCATGATGCCCGAAGCGCGTAACCGGCTGACCGCCGGCTATATGACCAGCTACTTCATCGGCGGTGCGGCGGGTTCGTTAATTTCCGCAAGCGCTTACCAACATGCTGGCTGGAACGGCGTCTGCATCGCCGGTGCGGTCGTGGCACTACTAAATCTGGTAGTGTGGTGGCGCGGATACCAGCGTCAGGCGGATTAAGCCAGTACCTCTGCGGCCCGTAAGGGAAATTAGGGGTGTAATGGCAGGGGCAGTCTGTTAAGGTTGTCCCTGTTTATTAATTCGAGTGACATTAACGCTGGTTATTTATTAATATTTGATATGGATAGACCCGCAACTGTTTCGGCCCACAACTGCCACAGCATGGCAAACCCAACAGGGCTGACGAACAGCTTCCCCATCGCAATCCCTCCTATCCTCATCGCGATAGCCTCCGGTTTCCGTACCGTTGAACGCCGTTATACCACTCGAAACCCATTTTCTCTCCCCACGCTGCTTAGCGCTCTGGGCTACGGCTTAGCGTGGATTACGCCGATGGTGGCATCAACCAAACGTATATAAACGTATACAAACGTATAAATAATGCATTTACTTTATTTGTCACCATCGTTACTATATCGGCTGCAACTAATGAGGTTATGCCAAAATGGATAGTTCGTTCACGCCCATAGAACAAATGCTGAAGTTCCGCGCCAAACGTTACCAGGAGTTCCCGTATCAGGAAGTTCTGTTAACCCGTCTTTGTATGCACATGCAGGGTAAACTGCTGGAAAACCGCAATAAGATGCTGAAGGCGCAGGGGATCAACGAAACCTTATTCATGGCGCTCATCACCCTGGAGTCCCAGGAAAACCACAGCATCCAGCCTTCCGAGCTGAGCTGCGCGCTGGGTTCCTCCCGCACGAATGCTACCCGTATTGCCGATGAGCTGGAAAAACGCGGCTGGATAGAACGCCGTGAAAGCGACAATGACCGCCGCTGCCTGCACCTGCATTTGACCGAGAAAGGTCACGAATTCCTGCGTCAGGTACTGCCGCCGCAGCATAACTGCCTGCACCAACTCTGGTCTGCACTCAGCGGTGATGAAAAAACGCAGCTCGAAGCCATCACCCGCAAGCTGCTGACTCGCCTCGACCAGATGGAAGAAGACAAAGTGATACTTGAAGCGCTGAGCTAAACGCTGCCGTCTACACTTCTGACAACAATCCGATTTCAAAACTACTTTCAGGCCAGCAATCATTTGCTGGCCTGTCAGGTCTAACAGGTCGGCTAAGCTGACCGGAAATAATAAAAAAACAGGTGGAGATTAGCATGAGCGCAAATGCGGAGACTCAAGCCCCGCAGCAACCGGCTAACAAGAAAGGCAAGCGTAAAGGCGCCCTGCTCTTGTTGACCTTGCTCTTTGTCATTATTGCCGTGGCATATGGGATCTATTGGTTTTTAGTCCTGCGCCATTTTGAAGAGACGGACGATGCGTACGTGGCGGGGAACCAGGTGCAAATAATGGCCCAGGTCTCCGGTAGCGTCACCAAAGTCTGGGCAGACAATACCGATTTCGTAAAACAGGGTGATGTGCTGGTTAACCTCGATCGCGCCGATGCCGATCAGGCGTTCCAGAAAGCGCAAACTCAGCTGGCTTCCAGCGTGCGCCAGACTCGCCAACTGATGATTAACAGCAAACAGTACCAGGCGAACATCGAACTGCAAAAAACCGCGCTTGCTCAGGCTCAAAGTGATTTGAACCGCCGCATTCCGCTGGGTAGCGCCAACCTGATTGGTCGTGAAGAACTGCAACACGCTCGTGATGCGGTTGCCAGCGCACAGGCTCAACTCGACGTTGCCGTACAGCAATACAACGCCAACCAGGCGATGATTCTGGGCACTAAGCTTGAAGATCAGCCAGCTGTTCAACAGGCTGCCACCGAAGTTCGCAACAGCTGGATGGCGCTGCAACGTACGCAAATCGTCAGTCCGATGAGCGGCTACGTTTCCCGCCGTGCGGTGCAGGTTGGCGCGCAAATCAGCCCGTCCACCCCGCTGATGGCCATCGTTCCGGCCAACGGTATGTGGGTTGATGCTAACTTTAAAGAAACCCAACTGGCGCATATGCGCATCGGCCAACCGGCGACCATTATCAGCGACATCTACGGCGACAAGGTGAAATACACCGGCAAAGTCGTCGGCCTGGATATGGGCACCGGCAGCGCCTTCTCCCTGCTGCCCGCGCAAAACGCCACCGGTAACTGGATCAAGGTCGTTCAGCGCCTGCCGGTTCGTATCGAGCTGGACGCCAAACAGGTTGAAGAGCATCCGCTGCGTATAGGCCTGTCCACGCTGGTTAACGTTGATACCAGCAACCGCGACGGCAGTATTCTGTCTACCCAGACACGCAATTCCCCGGTCTATGAGAGTAACGCTCGCGAGCTGAATCTGACGCCGGCTAACCAGCTTATTGACCAGATTATTCAGGCCAATGCGGGTTAATAAAGCGGAGGTTGTATGGCACAACAAAAACCGCTAGAAGGGGCCCAGCTGGTCATTATGACCATCGCGCTGTCGATGGCGACCTTTATGCAGGTGCTGGACTCCACTATCGCCAACGTGGCCATCCCGACCATTGCCGGTAACCTTGGCTCATCGCTGAGCCAGGGCACCTGGGTAATCACCTCGTTCGGGGTGGCTAACGCTATTTCGATCCCGATTACCGGCTGGCTGGCAAAACGTCTCGGCGAAGTGAGGCTGTTCCTCTGGTCAACGGTGCTGTTTGTTATCGCCTCCTGGGCGTGCGGCATGTCAAACAGCCTTGAGATGTTGATCTTCTTCCGCGTGCTTCAGGGGATTGTTGCCGGGCCGCTTATCCCGCTGTCGCAAAGCCTGTTGCTGAGTAACTACCCGCCCGCTAAGCGCAGTATTGCGCTTGCGCTGTGGTCGATGACGGTGATCGTGGCGCCCATTTGCGGCCCGATCCTCGGCGGCTATATCAGCGATAACTACCACTGGGGCTGGATCTTCTTTATCAACGTGCCTATCGGTGGCGCGGTGGTGCTGATGACCCTGCAAACCCTGCGTGGGCGCGAAACCCGAACCGAGAAACGCCGCATCGATGCCGTCGGGCTGGCGCTGCTGGTGATAGGGATAGGCAGCCTTCAGGTCATGCTCGACCGTGGTAAAGAGCTGGACTGGTTTAACTCGACGGAAATCATCGTGCTGACGGTTATAGCGGTGGTCACCATCAGCTTCCTTATTGTCTGGGAGCTAACGGACGACAACCCGATAGTCGACCTCTCGCTATTTAAGTCGCGAAACTTCACCATCGGCTGCCTGTGTATCAGCCTCGCCTATATGCTCTACTTCGGCGCAATTGTATTGCTGCCGCAGCTGTTGCAGGAGGTCTACGGCTATACGGCAACCTGGGCGGGCCTGGCTTCCGCTCCGGTGGGTCTGATCCCGGTGCTGCTGTCACCGATTATCGGGCGCTTTGCCCATAAGCTGGACATGCGCCGGCTGGTGACATTCAGCTTCATTATGTATGCGGTCTGCTTCTACTGGCGTGCGTATACCTTTGAACCCGGTATGGATTTTGGTGCGTCGGCCTGGCCGCAGTTTGTGCAGGGCTTTGCGGTGGCGTGCTTCTTTATGCCGCTAACCACCATTATCCTCTCCGGCCTGCCGCCGGAAAGGCTGGCGGCGGCATCGAGCCTGTCGAACTTTACCCGAACCTTAGCGGGTTCCATCGGCACCTCGATTACCACCACGCTGTGGACCAACCGCGAGTCGCTGCACCACGCCCAGTTAACGGAGTCCGTTACGCCGTTTAACCCCAATGCGGTGGAGACTTACAACCAGCTACAGGGATTGGGGATGACGCAGCAGCAGGCCTCCGGCTATATTGCCCAGCAGATAACCAACCAGGGGCTGATAATCTCGGCCAATGAGATTTTCTGGTTCTCCGCAGGGGTATTTATCCTGATGCTGGTGCTGGTGTGGTTTGCTAAACCTCCGTTCGGCGCCGGTAGCGGCGGCGGTGGAGCGCACTAATATCACGCTAAAAAGGAGCCATTTGGCTCCTTTTTCTTTTCATCAACCTGGCGGATCCGCGCCACAGGTTGTCAGTTTTGCGCCAGTATCAAACGCCGTTGTTCGCCAGGATAAAAGCTCGACACAAACTGGAGAACCAACATGCTGCCCAACCCCTCGCAAAAATATCACACCCATCCGCCGATGAACTTACCCGACCGCCAGTGGCCGAATAAAACCCTGACCCGGGCACCACGCTGGCTCTCTACCGACCTGCGCGACGGCAATCAGGCGCTGGCGGAGCCGATGGACGCCCCGCGTAAATTACGATTCTGGGAACAGCTTCTCAAATGTGGGTTTAAAGAGATTGAGGTTGCGTTCCCGTCCGCATCGGAGACTGATTTCCAGTTTGTTCGCCAGCTGATTGAAGAGCAGCGCATCCCGCAAGACGTGACTATCCAGGTTCTGACCCAGGCTCGCAGCGATTTAATCGAACGTACCTTTGCCTCGCTTGAAGGCGCACATCGCGCAACGGTGCATCTTTATAACGCCACCGCACCGCTGTTCCGCAGGCTGGTATTCCGCCAGAGCAAAGAAGAGATCGTCCAGTTGGCGGTAAGCGCAACGCGCCAGATCCGCGCCTTGTGTGAGGCCAGCCCGCAAACGAGCTGGAATTATGAGTATTCCCCGGAAACATTCTGCTTTACCGAGCCGGAGTTTGCCCTGCAAATTTGTGAGGCGGTGGCTGATGTATGGGAACCTTCGGCTAAGCGTCCAATGATAATCAACCTGCCCGCCACGGTTGAGGTGAATACGCCCAATGTTTACGCCGATCAGATTGAATATTTCTGCCACAATTTCTCCCGCCGCGGCGAAGTGTGTATCAGCGTACATCCGCATAACGATCGCGGCAGCGGCGTTGCCAGCGCGGAACTGGCAATTCTTGCCGGAGCCGATCGGGTAGAAGGCTGCCTGTTTGGCAACGGGGAGCGCACCGGTAACGTCTGCCTGGTAACGCTGGCGATGAACCTTTACAGCCAGGGCGTATCACCCGGGCTGGATTTTAGCGATATGAAACAGGTCGTGGAACTGGTCGAGCAATGCAACCAGCTGCCGGTCCACCCTCGTCATCCCTACGCCGGTAAACTCGCTTTTACCGCATTTTCTGGCTCGCACCAGGATGCTATTAAGAAAGGGTTTACCGCTCGCCAGCAGGCGGACTCGCCGCTGTGGGAAATGCCTTATCTTCCGGTCGACCCCAACGATATTGGCTGTAGCTATGAGGCGGTGATCCGCGTTAACAGCCAGTCAGGGAAAAGCGGCGCGGCGTGGATGCTGGAGCAAAATCATGGTCTGGTTTTACCGCGCGAGCTTCAGCAGGATTTCAGCCGCCATGTTCAGGCCCGGACAGACAGGGATGGCAATGAAATGACGCTGAGCGCGCTCTGGCAGCTGTTCCGGGAGCTTTATGGCCCGCATCAAACCGCTCCCCGGCAGTTGCTGGACTACCGCAGTGAAAGCCAGGCCGACGGTACGCTTCACCTGTCGGCACATATCCAGACCGCCGAAGGCATTATCTCGCTTGAGGGCAAAGGCAATGGCCTGCTCTCCGCCGCCGCCGATGCGCTGAAATCTCGCTTTAATATTACCTTCGCCATTGAGGATTACCACGAGCACACGCTCGGCAGGCACAGCGAAAGCCGCTCGGCAGCTTATATTCGCTGTACCTTCAGGCAGGGCAAAAGCAGTTGGGGAACCGGTATTGATAATGATGTTTCTCGAGCGTCGCTGCAGGCGCTGCTTAACGCTCTTCCGGTGGATTAACCGAAAAGAAATAATCGCTCGGTGAAACGCCGAGCGTACGGCGAAACATGGCGCTGAATGCGCTGTGACTCTCGTAGCCCAACTCCAGCGCCACCCGAAGCACGGACTGCCCCTGCGCAAGGCGGCTCAGCGCTTCCATCAACCTTGCCCTGCGCAGCCATTCGCTAAACGCCAGCCCGGTCTGCTGGCGGAAATGACGCAGTAACGTGCGTTCACTAACGTTAAGACGCCGGGCGGCCATTGCGGTTGTCCATAATATGCCAGGCTCCGCCTGAACCTCGCGACACAGCGCCAGCAGCGCGGGTGACTGCGGCTCCGGCAGGTTAAAGGGCAGCGCGGCTATCACTCTTATTTCATCAAGAATAAGCTCATAGATCCGCTCTTCCCTGCTGCCCGCAGCATAGCTTTCCGGCAGCTGAAGCGAGGCAATAATCAGCTCACGTAGCAAAGTAGAAACTTGAACAACCTGGCAGACAGAAGGGAAATCTGCCCGGGCAAAGGGGTCGATGAATAACGTGCGAGCCGCCACGTTGCCGGTTATTTGCAACCGGTGTTGAGTCCCTGCGGGAAGCCAGACGCCTCGCCCAGGAGGGACTACCCAAAAACCATGCCGGGTTTCTACACGCACTACGCCGCTCAAGGTATGCAGCAGTTGCGCGCAGCCGTGACTGTGCCATGGCTCCGTCTCACCATGAAGGTAATCATGGGCAAAAGGAACCAGAGGCCGCGTGGCGAAATTAAATTCCAGGCTGGTGGACATAGTTTACTTCGTGTGCAAAAAGATGAAGATAGCATACGCCAGGCGTAAAAAAAGGAGCCATATGGCTCCTTTTTACGGTGCACAAAACTAGATGTGAAGCTCTTGCAGCTTCTCTTTAGGCAGCGCCAGCTCATCATTGCTGTTGACGCTAACGCCGTGCTCGATGATATGACGAGCGATATCCTGAGCTTCCTGCAGGGAGTGCATCTGGTAAGTCCCGCACTGGTAAACGTTCAGTTCCGGGATCTGGTTCTGCTCTTTCACCTTGAGCACATCCTGCATTGCCGCTTTCCACGCATCCGCAACGCGCTGCTCTTCAGGCACGCCAATCAGACTCATGTAGAAGCCGGTACGGCAGCCCATCGGGGAGATATCGATAATCTCTACGCCGTTGCCGTTCAGGTGGTCACGCATGAAACCGGCAAACAGGTGCTCCAGAGTATGGATCCCTTTTTCCGGCATCACTTCCTTGTTTGGGACACAAAAGCGCAGGTCAAACACCGTAATAGTGTCACCATGTGGAGTGTGCATAGTTTTGGCTACACGTACTGCAGGCGCACCCATACGAGTATGGTCGACTGTGAAGCTATCCAACAACGGCATCTGGTCACCTCCGATAAGTGATTTTTTTTAAAATAATTGAAACTTTTTCCACGCACGCAAGTCTGAGTATATGAAAGACGCGCATTTGTTATCATCATCCCTGTTATTCAGAGATGAATATTTGGCCACAAGTATGTGGCCATTTTCTTTTCTGTCAGGCGTTTTTCTCAAGCCAGCTATCGAAAGGCTCTGTATCACCCGCTTCGATATCCCGCTGGCGCTGCCATGAAGCATCATGCTCCTTCTGCAACGCATCCGCCGTTAAAATTTCCAGTGGTTCCTGAACCAGCTGCTGACGATACTGCTCCGCCAGCGCCAGACCCGTACCGCCAATCCCGTTATCAATCATAGATCGCAGAATACGAGCTGAATACGTTAACTCCGGATCGTCGAAGCTGGCAACCAGTTGGTCGCATACCTGCTGATATTCATGGTTCCCGGCAATACCGTCCAGCGTTTCCGCCACACGACGAAGGTCGGCGAACAGGTCTTTACCCACTTTAGAAAGCGGATGCTGCGCAGTTTCACAGCCGATGCCGAGCGTCAGGCCCGGTTTGCGGCCTTCCAGGATAACGCGATTCCAGTTGGTGCGGGTACACAGCAGCTCGTCGCTGCTCATTTCCGGCGCATCCGCCAGCACACACCAAATCATAAACAGGTCGAGGAAACGCACCTGCTGCTCGTCAACGCCGATTGGCGAGAACGGGTTAATGTCCAGAGAACGCACTTCAATATATTCGATACCGCCGCGCAGCAGCGCATCAGACGGTGATTCACCATCGCGAGTGACGCGTTTCGGGCGAATCGGAGCATAAAGTTCGTTTTCAATTTGCAGCACGTTGGTATTCAGCTGCAAATGCTTACCATCTTTCATCAAACCAATCTTAGCGTACTCTTCGGACGGGGTTTTGATAGCCCGCTTCAGCGCTTCCACATAAGTATCGAGATTGTTGAAAGTGATGCCCAGGTTACTTTGCGACTTATTGGTATAACCGAGGTCGCTCAGGCGCAGTGAAGTAGCATAAGGCAGGTAGTACATACCGCATTCGGTTTTTTCAAACGGCAGCGAGCTTTCTTTCCCCTGCAGGAAAGAAGAGCAAATAGCTGGAGAGGCGCCGAAAAGATACGGGATAACCCAGCCAAAGCGGTAGTAGTTGCGGATCAGTCGGAAATAACCGGCGGAGATCGCTTCTTTACCGCTTTCGATATCTTTTACGCCGCACTTCGCCTGCCAGAATGCCAGCGGCAGTGAGAAGTTGTAATGCACGCCGGAGATAGTCTGCATCAGCGCGCCATAGCGGTTTTTTAAACCTTCGCGGTACAGCGTTTTAAAACGCCCTACGTTAGAAGAGCCGTACTGCGCCAGCTCGATGTTTTGGCCGTCGTCGATATAGCACGGCATGCTGAGCGGCCACATGCGCTCCTCGCCCAGCTCACGCGCCGTATGGCGATGAATATCACGCAGGAAAGTAAGCATATGGTCGATATCGCCATCAACCGGGGTAATAAATTCCAGGAGGGCTTCTGCGAAATCCGTGGTAATCCATTTATGAGCAAGCGCTGAACCAAGGCTTTCCGGATGCCCGGTGGTTGCCAGGTCTCCCTGAGGTGTCACGCGCAGCGTTTCACGCTCAAGACCACGGCAAATGCCTTTTACTGCTTCAGGATGCTTTTCCAGCCAGGCCAAAGCCTGTGATACGTCCGGGATCAAATTGACCTCCCGCCTGTCGAATTTATTTTAATAAGCATAATTGTTTTCGCCGGTGATGAAGACTCATCCCACGCAATTAGTGCCACCACGCCATGCCTTGTACCGTTGCAGCCGCGACAACGATATAGCGTAGCGCTTTGCCAAGGCATAAAAAAAAGATAACCGGCCCCCATCTCAGGCGTAACCACCCTGCCAGCAGGCACAAGAGATCGCCGATTAGCGGCATCCAGCTAAGCAACAGCGTCGCCGGGCCAAATCGGGTCAACCAGTCGGTCGCTTTGCCCTGCCAGCGCGATTGTATACGCTGCGGGAAAAAGCGCCCCAGAATAACGTTAGTCATACCGCCAAGGCTATTACCGATTGTTGCTATTATCACAAGAACCGATGCCGGGCCGCTACCGGCAACCAGCAGAGCCACCAAAACTGCCTCGGAACTGCCGGGCAGCAAAGTAGCGCTTAGGAAGCTGCTGGTGAACAGCGAGAGGAGCGATAAAGCGTCGCTCACAGTAAGCGTACATCCACCGCATCCATGCCGGCGCTGCGAGCGGCCTGAAGGCCAAAATCAGCGTCTTCGAACACCACGCATTTCTCTGGCGCTACACCCATCAGTTCAGCACAGCGTAAGAAGGTATCCGGAGCGGGTTTGTGATGCTGCACATGGTCGGCTGCAACCACCGCGGCAAAATACTTGCGCAGGCCAAGATGATTGAGCAGGGCTTCAGCGATATCGCTTTCGCTGCCGGTGCCTACGGACATAGGACGGCGGCCATGCCACTCTTTTACCACTTCAATCAGCGGCAGTGGCTGAACGGTGTCGAGCAGTATTGCTCGTACCGCTACGGTTTTTTCGGCAGCGAGGCGATGGGGATCGAGGCTGGCATTGTGGCTTTCGATAATTGCCGCGGCTATTTTCCAGCTAGGTGCGCCGTTGAGTGCCACCATAGCCTGCTCGTCAAAGCTCATACCGTAGCGCCCGAGCGTTTCTTTCCAGGCTTTGCGGTGCGTTGGCTCCGTGTCGAGAATCGTGCCATCCATATCGAAGATTAAACCGTCGTAGCGATCGTACATCTCACCCTCACCTCACATAATGTCGAGGCGTTACTTTAGCGTAAACGGCTGAAATTGTCGCTTCTTGTGGTCTGAGGAGCTATGCGAAGAGTTAGGGTGTGTATTTGTGTTATGGGTAAAAGGAGTGTTAAAGCTTGAAGGAGTTTGGGGAGAAGATGGTGCATCCGGGAGGATTACTCGCCGAAGGCTCGCCCTGAAGGGCCGCTGCTGAAACAACGTTATCCGCCCTGGTGCTGGCTGAGAAATTAACTTTCTCTGTCACACCGTCATCGCTGATGACGCGGAGGAATATGGTGCATCCGGGAGGATTCGAACCTCCGACCGCTCGGTTCGTAGCCGAGTACTCTATCCAGCTGAGCTACGGATGCATCGGGATTACTGCTGTACTGCTGACTCAGCGTCACTCATCATGCCGCAACACTGATTAAGATGGTGCATCCGGGAGGATTCGAACCTCCGACCGCTCGGTTCGTAGCCGAGTACTCTATCCAGCTGAGCTACGGATGCATCGGGGATATTGCTTTACTACGACTCTCAATTATCTATTCAGATAACCAAGAGGAATATGGTGCATCCGGGAGGATTACTCGCCGAAGGCTCGCCCTAAAGGGCCGTTGCTGAAGCAACGTTATCCGCCCTGGTGCTGGCTGAGAAATTAACTTTCTCTGTCACACCGTCATCGCTGATGACGCGGAGGAGTATGGTGCATCCGGGAGGATTCGAACCTCCGACCGCTCGGTTCGTAGCCGAGTACTCTATCCAGCTGAGCTACGGATGCATCGGGATTACTGCTGTACTGCTGATTCAGTGTCACTCATCATGCCGCAACACTTATGAAGATGGTGCATTCGGGAGGATTACTCGCCGAAGGCTTGCCCTTAAGGGCCGCTGCTGAAGCAACGTTATCCGCCCTGGTGCTGGCTGAGAAATTAACTTTCTCTGTCACACCGTCATTGCTAGTGACGCGGGGGAAATGGTGCATCCGGGAGGATTCGAACCTCCGACCGCTCGGTTCGTAGCCGAGTACTCTATCCAGCTGAGCTACGGATGCAAAATGGCGGTGAGGCGGGGATTCGAACCCCGGATGCAGCTTTTGACCGCATACTCCCTTAGCAGGGGAGCGCCTTCAGCCTCTCGGCCACCTCACCACACACGCCTCTTGCGAGTGCTTCAAGTTACTCGTTAGAGCTTCTCGTCGCTGCGTGGCGCACATATTACTTTCTGGGACTTATAAGTCAAACAATTTTTCCCGACTCGCTATCGATTGCACAAATCACATTCGATTCGCGTAATTTGGAGACAAAAAGAGTGTTTTATCAACAGGCAAACGGCAGCAAACACACAGAATCATCGTGCGGTTCGCGGCAATAAAGGGGGTCATTGGCGTTCGGAAGGAAAAGCGGGAGAAAAGCTGCGCCTCGCTGTGGTTAAGCGAGACGCGATGTCTTTAGAAATTCGTTTGTTGGGATTTTTCAGCCTGGATACGCTGGTAGATCTCTTCGCGGTGCACAGAGACTTCTTTAGGGGCGTTAACACCAATACGGACCTGGTTGCCTTTGACCCCAAGTACAGTCACGGTCACCTCATCCCCAATCATAAGGGTCTCACCAACTCGACGAGTCAGAATTAACATTCTTTGCTCCTTGAAAGATTAAAAGAGTCGGGTCTCTCTGTATCCCGGCATTATCCATCATATAACGCGAAAACGTAAGCGATGACAAATACATAAAATGTACGCCGTCACAGCATTACACTCTGTTATATCTAAGTTTAGCCGATCAACTCAACTTCAACCTGACTTTATCATTATTGATAGTGTGTAAATGTGAGTACGCCATAACCGATATCGGTTATGGCGCCATGACACTTTTAGTTATTTTCAGAGTTTTGCCGTCACCCAGGCTTCAACGCCGGCCAGCGCGCCCGGCAGAGCCGCCGCGTCTGTGCCACCGGCCTGAGCCATGTCGGGACGACCTCCCCCTTTGCCGCCAACCTGCTGTGCAACCATCCCCACAAGCTCCCCGGCCTTAACGCGGTCGGTAACATCTTTGGAGACACCAGCAATCAGAGACACTTTCCCTTCTGCCACAGTAGCCAGAACAATCACGGCTGAGCCGAGCTGGTTTTTCAGGTCATCGACCATGGTACGCAACATCTTAGGTTCAACGTTGCTCAGCTCGCTTACCAGTAATTTAACGCCTTTTACTTCAACCGCTTTGCTGGAGAGGTTTGCACTCTCCTGCGAAGCCTGCTGTTCTTTCAGCTGTTGCAGCTCTTTCTCCAGCTGGCGGGTGCGCTCCAGGACCGAACGCACTTTCTCGTTCAGGTTTTGGCTGTCGCCCTTCAACAGTTGAGCAATATCATGCAGCTGGTCGCTCTGCGCATGGAGATTAGCCAGTGCGCCTTCGCCGGTTACAGCTTCAATACGGCGAACGCCTGCCGCAGTGCCAGACTCAGCAACGATGCGGAACAGGCCGATATCACCGGTACGAGAAGCATGGGTGCCGCCGCACAGTTCGGTAGAGAAATCGCCCATGCTCAACACACGAACATGGTCGTCATATTTCTCGCCAAACAGCGCCATAGCGCCTTTTGCTTTCGCCGCTTCGAGATCCATTACGTTGGTTTCGATAGGCAGGTTACGGCGAATCTGCGCGTTGACGATATCTTCGACGGCGCGAATTTCAGCGGGCTTCATTCCCTCAAAGTGAGAGAAGTCGAAGCGCAGGCCTTTGTCGTTAACCAGTGAGCCTTTCTGAGCAACGTGAGTGCCCAGAACTTCACGCAGCGCGGCGTGCAGCAGGTGCGTTGCGGAGTGATTCAGGCGGATACGAGCACGGCGGGCTTCGTCAACTTTAGCCTCTACGCTGTCGCCCACTTTAAGCACGCCGGAAACCAGCTTGCCGAGGTGACCAATCGCCTGGCCGTATTTTTGGGTATCGTCAACCGCGAAGTCGACGCCGGAACCTTTTACAGTGCCTTTATCGCCAACCTGCCCGCCGGACTCGCCGTAGAACGGCGTTTCGTTCAGTACAACAACGGCTTCCTGACCGGCGGTGATTTGCTCAACGGATTTACCGTCAACGAACAGCGCGGTGACTTTGGCGTTAAGATCGAGGCTATCGTAGCCTTTAAATTCAGAAGCAGAGTCTACGCGGATCATGCTGTTGTAGTCCGCGCCAAAGCCGCTGGACTCGCGCGCACGGCGGCGCTGCTCTTCCATAGCGACTTCAAAACCAGCTTCGTCAACTTTGATATTGCGCTCGCGGCAAACGTCAGCGGTTAAGTCCACCGGGAAACCATAGGTGTCGTACAGGCGGAAGGCTGTTTCGCCGTCCAGCGTGTCGCCCTTCAGTTTTGCCAGTTCATCATCCAGCAGCGCCAGGCCACGCTCCAGGGTACGGGCGAACTGCTCTTCTTCGGTTTTCAGAACCTGCTCAACCAGCGCCTGCTGTTTTGCCAGCTCTTCACCCGCAGAACCCATGACCTGAATCAGAGGGCCAACCAGCTTATAGAAGAAGGTATCTTTCGCGCCCAGCATGTTGCCATGGCGAATTGCGCGACGAATGATACGGCGCAATACGTAGCCACGGTTTTCGTTAGACGGCGTAACGCCGTCGGCAATCAGAAACGCGCAGGAACGGATGTGGTCGGCGATAACGCGCAGAGACTTGTTCGACAAATCTGTCGCACCGGTCACTTTCGCTACGGACTCGATAAGCGTTTTGAACAGGTCAATATCGTAGTTGGAGTTAACGTGCTGCAACACGGCGGCAATACGCTCCAGCCCCATCCCGGTATCTACGGATGGTTTTGGCAGCGGCAGCATAGTGCCGTCAACCTGACGGTTGAACTGCATGAATACGATGTTCCAGATCTCAATATAGCGGTCGCCGTCTTCTTCAGGGCTTCCCGGAGGGCCGCCCCAGATGTGATCGCCATGGTCGAAGAAAATCTCGGTACACGGACCACAAGGGCCGGTGTCACCCATCTGCCAGAAGTTGTCTGATGCGTACGCTGCACCTTTATTATCGCCAATGCGAATAATGCGCTCGCGCGGTACGCCGACTTCTTTTTCCCAGATTTCATAGGCTTCGTCATCGGTTTCGTAGACGGTCACCCACAGGCGGTCTTTCGGCAGATTAAACCAGTTTTCCCCGGTCAGTAATTCCCAGGCAAAATTAATCGCATCGTGTTTGAAGTAGTCGCCGAAGCTGAAGTTGCCCAGCATTTCGAAGAAAGTATGGTGACGCGCGGTGTAACCGACGTTTTCCAGATCGTTATGCTTACCACCGGCGCGAACACAACGCTGAGACGTAGTGGCGCGGGAATAATTACGCTTGTCGAGACCCAGGAAAACATCCTTGAACTGGTTCATCCCGGCGTTGGTAAACAGCAAAGTCGGATCGTTATTCGGAACCAGGGAGCTGCTCGCTACAACCTGGTGGCCTTTACTTTGGAAAAAATCGAGAAACGCCTGACGGATCTCAGCGGTGCTCTTGCTCATAATTATCCTGAAATCAAGCTAACGAAGAGTTGTAAAGCTGCCATGACAGCCGTAATGCAGGCCGTTCAGTGCAGCTTACCTGGAAAAAAGTGGGAATAAGATAAGTTTTCTGGCGAGGGAAGTAAAATCCAGTGTTGCCCTAATCAGCAAAATTTCGCCAGATCTCCTGAATGTCTTCCATAAAGAAGCCACGATAGAGCAGAAAACGCTGTACTTTAGCTCTGGCCTGCCACTCCGTTGGCAGCGGAGTGCCAAACTTACGTTCGGCTATATCGCGCGCCAGCGGCAGCCAGTTAATTTCACACGCCATCATCGCCGCTTCGCCCGTTGCTCTGTCGATCCCCTTTTGCTTCAGCTCCTGGCGGATACGCTGTGGTCCGTAACCTTTACGGCCACGGCTGGCAATAAACCGTGACGCAAACTGCGCATCGTCCAGCCAGCGGTGCTCATAGCACCAGGCAATGACCTTCTCGATATCTTCCTGCGAAACTTCAGGCTCGTCCTCACGGGCGAATTTTGCCGCAAAAGCCGAAGGCGTGGTGAGCTTGCGGCGCAGTTCATGCTCGCTATGATCGCGCATGGCAAGTATGCGGGTGGCCTTATCGAGAAGGCGGGCGAAAGGGCTGCGGCGAGGAGAGGAAGTATTATCAGGCATAGGGCAACATGGCAGAGATTAACGTCAGAAAGCATAAAGGGCTGCGGTAGCAGCCCTTTGTGTTATTTAGAAGTCTTCGTTGGTTTCGACCGCGTTTGCGTCATGGTCATCCACCGTGAAGTCCGGCGTTCCGTCCTGATTATTCAGCAACGTTTCGCGCAGTTTCTTCTCAATTTCTTCCGCCATCGGCTTGTTCTCTTTCAGGAAGTTGCTGGCATTTGCCTTACCCTGACCGATTTTTTCGCCGTTATAGCTGTACCATGCACCTGCTTTTTCAATCAGCTTGTGCTTCACGCCAAGGTCAACCAGCTCGCCGTAGAAGTTAATGCCTTCGCCGTAGAGGATCTGGAATTCAGCCTGTTTAAACGGTGCGGCGATTTTGTTTTTCACCACTTTAACGCGGGTTTCGCTGCCGATGACGTTATCGCCATCTTTCACCGCGCCGATGCGACGGATATCAAGACGCACAGAGGCGTAGAATTTCAGCGCGTTACCGCCGGTCGTGGTTTCCGGGTTACCGAACATCACGCCAATTTTCATACGAATCTGGTTGATGAAGATAAGCAGCGTATTGGACTGCTTCAGGTTACCCGCCAGCTTACGCATTGCCTGGCTCATCATACGTGCCGCGAGGCCCATGTGAGAGTCACCGATTTCACCTTCGATTTCCGCTTTTGGCGTCAGCGCCGCAACGGAGTCAACGATAATAACGTCAACCGCACCGGAGCGGGCCAGCGCGTCACAGATTTCCAGAGCCTGTTCGCCGGTATCCGGCTGGGAGCACAGCAGGTTGTCGATATCAACGCCCAGCTTTTTGGCATACACCGGGTCCAGAGCGTGCTCTGCGTCGATAAACGCACAGGTTTTCCCGCTGCGCTGTGCGGCGGCAATAACCTGCAGAGTCAGGGTCGTTTTACCTGAGGATTCCGGCCCGTAGATTTCTACGATACGGCCCATTGGCAGGCCGCCCGCGCCCAGAGCAATGTCCAGAGAAAGGGAGCCGGTAGAGATCGTTTCTACGTCCATAGAACGGTCTTCACCCAGACGCATGATGGAGCCTTTACCAAATTGTTTTTCAATTTGGCCAAGTGCTGCCGCTAACGCCTTCTGTTTGTTTTCGTCGATAGCCATTTCTACTCCTGTCATGCAGAGTGATGCGATAAGTCGCAACGCCGCGTTCTCAATTCTGTTTTGTTGAGGCAATTATACTGTATGGTCATACAGTATCAAGTTTATTTTTTAGAAAATCGTCCCACAGGATCTGCAAGGCGAATTCCGTTGCCTGCCGACGCACCGCTTCGCGGTCGCCGTCAAAGCGCTGCACCTTCGCTATGGTTGCTCCCTGCCTGCTGGCAAAGCCAAACCACACGGTGCCCACCGGTTTTTCTTCACTGCCGCCGTCCGGCCCGGCAATACCGCTGACGGAAACGGCATAATCAGCCTGCGCTGCCGCGAGCACGCCCTGCGCCATCTCGCGAACCACTCCTTCACTGACGGCTCCATAAGCTTCCAGCATCTGGGGGCTTACGCCTATCAGCTGCTGTTTAGCTTCATTGCTATAGGTGACAAAACCGCGTTCAAACCAGGCCGAACTGCCCGGTACGTCAGTAATCACTTTAGCTATCCAACCGCCGGTACAGGATTCTGCGGTGGTGAGCGTAGCGCCAAGCTGCCCGAGAGCTTTCCCTACCTGTTTACTTAGCTCAAACAATGCGCTGTCTGTCATGCTGGCTCCGATTGTAGACACATCATCAGACAACACGATAGCACTTTACGGGCGTTGCGGGGGATTACATCAGGATACGCGAGAGGGATTCCATAAATGAAACGGCCAGCGGGTGCTGGCCGAAAAACGCGGTTACTTCATGCTGTTGGCAAGCGTGTCAACGTTGTGCTTAAACGCCTTTTCGTAGCTGCTTGCCGGGCCATTCGGGCCGGAAAGCGCTTCCGGGTAAAGCTCGCCGCCGGGTTTAGCCCCCGTGGCGCTGGCAATTTGTTTGACCAGGCGCGGGTCGGTCTGATTTTCAATGAAGTAGGTAGAAATATGTTCTTCTTTCAGTTGCTTAATCAAAGAAGAGACGTCGCTGGCGCTCGCCTGAGCCTCGGTTGAGAAGCCAATAGGCGCAAGGAAGCTGACGCCATAAGCCTGCCCGAAGTAACCAAATGCATCATGGCTGGTCAGCACTTTACGGTGAGACTGTGGAATACCGGCAAAGCGTTTTTTCGCCCAGCTATCCAGCTCTTTGAGACGCCCGGCATAACTGTCGCCGCTTTTGCGCAAAGCAGCAGCATCTTCCGGGTCAGCGGCAATCAATGCAGCCGCGATGTTTTCAGCGTAAACCGCGCCGTTTGCCGCGCTGTTCCACGCGTGCGGATCGGTAATTGATTTACCGTCCTCTTCCATGCTGCGGGTATTGATTCCCTCAGAAGCAACGATAACTTTGCCTTTATAGCCGGATGCCGTCACCAGGCGGTCCATCCACCCTTCCATTCCCAGCCCGCTAACGATAACGACATCGGCGTTCCGCAGCGCCACGCTGTCTTTTGGCGAAGGCTCGAAGCTGTGCGGGTCGCCGTCCGGCCCTACCAGACTGGTGACTTTTACATGCTCACCGCCAACCTGTTTTGCCATATCCGCCAGCACGGTGAAACTTGCCACCACATTCAGCGTTTTTGCCGCAGCCATCTGGCTGGAAAGCGCCATAGCCAGCGCGATACCAATCCCTAAACGTTTCATTTAACCCCCTTTATGATTGCCAATTTCCTACGCAGCAGGCTCCCTGCAAGCACGCTGCGCGGTCCGAAAAGTATTGAGATAAAGAATGCGACGCTGGCGGTAAGCACGATCGCCGGGCCTGCCGGCAGCGAGGCATAAAATGACCACACCAGCCCCAGCCAGGCGCAGAGCAAACCGCACACCACGGCCAGACCAATCGATCCCGGCAGCGTCTTCGCCCAGCAGCGCGCCGCGATGGCGGGCAGCATCATCAGGCCGACGGACATTAAAGTGCCGAGGATTTGGAATCCCGCCACCAGATTGAGCACCAGTAACGCAAGAAAAGTGCCGTGGATAAGCGAAGGCAGCCGCCGGTTATTGACCTGCAAAAAGCTGCGGTCGAACGACTCAAGCACCAGCCCACGATAAAGAAACGCGAGCGCGACCAGCGTAACGCTGGCTATCAGGCCGACAAACTTCGTCGCTTCGCCGTCCACCGCCAGTATCGAGCCAAACAGCAGATGCAGCAGGTCGACGCTGGAGCCGCGTAGCGAGATAAGCGTGACGCCAAGCGCCAGCGAGCCAAGATAAAAGCCCGCGAAGCTGGCATCTTCTTTAAGCGGCGTGCGCGAGCTGACCCAGCCGGAAAGCAAGGCAACCAGCACCCCGGCGACAAAGCCGCCAACCCCCATCGCCACTAAAGACATGCCCGCAACCAGGTAGCCAACCGCGACGCCGGGCAAAATGGCGTGTGAGAGCGCATCGCCCACCAGGCTCATACGGCGCAACAGCAAGAATATGCCCAGCGGAACGGTGCTAAGAGAGAGCGACAGGCAGGCAACCAGCGCGCGTCGCATAAAGCCATAGGCGACGAACGGTTCAATAAAAATGTGATAAATCATGCGGTCTGCACCAGGCGCGGGCGAATGGAAGCGTACTGAGCCAGCGCCTCAGCGGCGTTGCCCCATTGATAACCGTCTGCGGTAAGCAGCAGTACGTCAGGGAAATGGCGGCGCACCAGCTCATTGTCGTGCAGCACGCAGATAAGCGTTTGCCCGTCGTGATGCATCTGGCACATCAGCTCCATCAGGAATTCGCTGGTCTGCGCATCCACGCCGGTAAAGGGTTCATCCAGCAGGATCAGAGGGGCATCCTGCATCAACAGGCGAGCGAACAGCATGCGCTGAAACTGACCGCCGGAAAGCACTTCAATAGGGCGCTGATAAAGTTCGCTTAACCCAACGCGCTCAATAGCCTCCATCACGCGTTCTCGATGCCTGCGGTTCAGCCCGGAAAAGAGGCCACGGCCGGGCCAGCTGCCCATACACACCACATCGTAAACCGTGGCGGGAAACTGCCTGTCCATTTCCCCCAGTTGAGGTAACCAGGCGATACGCGGCCGAAAGCCGTCCTGAAACTTAACGCTACCGGAGACGGGCGGCAGCAGTCCGGCCAGCGTTTTCAGCAGCGTAGACTTGCCGCAGCCGTTGGCGCCAATCACCGCGGTCATGCTGCCGCGCTGAAAAGTGCCGTTAACAGAGGAGACCACCACGTTGCCATGGTAGCCCAGCTCAAGGTCCTTCAATTCGATCATGGCAGGATAATCGCCCAGTGAATGGCGCCCCACAGGCCGAGGATCAGCAGCGCTACCAGCGCTAAGCGCAATACTCCGGAGAGACTCAATAATGAAGAGGGAGCAACAGCAGACATACCAACACCCAAAAATGATTTGTTATAACATAACATAAATCAGTGCAAGCAGGATGTAAATTGCCAATGCGGAACTCGGGGTAAACAAAGCTTCAACCGGGAGAAAGAAAACGCGGAGGGAAGAGATAAAAAGGCCCGCCTGGGAAGAGGCGAGCCGGAGTGATTATTTGACTCGAGCCAGCGCCACGGACTGCCCCAGTTGCCAAACCGCCATGGCGTAATGGGTGCTGTGGTTATAGCGGGTAATCGCGTAGAAGTTTGGCAGGCCGTACCAATACTGGTAGCGATCGCCCATATCCAGACGCAGCAGGCTAACTTCCTGATGATTCCCCAGCGAGCCTTGCGGACTTAAGCCGGACTGCGCAAGTGCAGAGACGGAATATTTAGTGTTAAAGCCGTTTGCCAGCCCCGGCACCTGCCCGTTAGCCGGAACGGCGACCATATCGCCCTTTTCCCAGCCGTGCGCTTTGAAGTAGTTGGCCACGCTGCCGATGGCGTCTTCAGGATCCCACAGGTTAACGTGTCCGTCGCCGTTGAAGTCCACCGCATACTCTTTAAACGAGGAAGGCATAAACTGGCCGTAGCCCATTGCTCCGGCGAAGGAGCCTTTAAGCGCCAGCGGATCGTCGCCTTCGTTACGCGCCATCAGCAGGAAGGTTTCCAGCTCACCGGCAAAATACTGAGCGCGACGCGGGTAGGCAAAGGCCAACGTGGCAAGAGCATCAACAATGCGGGTTTTACCCATTACGCGGCCCCAGCGGGTCTCAACGCCGATAATGCCAACAATGATTTCAGGAGGCACGCCGTAAACTTGATAAGCGCGGTTCAGCGCGGACTCGTACTGGTTCCAGAACTTCACGCCGTTTTGCACGTTATCCGGGGTGATAAATTTAGCCCGATAGCGCAGCCAGGCACCATTTGGGCCAGCCGGAGGCGCGGTGGTCGGCGCCTGCTGATCCATCAGACGCAGCACATAGTCCAGCCGCTTAGCCTGGGACAGCACCTCGTGCAGCTGACGCCTGTCGAACCCGTGCTTATTCACCATTTTCTCGATGAATTTCTCCGCTTCCGGGTTGTTGGCAAAGTCGCCGGTTTGCATAAACACGTCATGCTGCGGCTGCAACAGGAAACCGCCTGACGGAGTGCCGCTAGTTTGCTGCTGCGCGCTCTCTTTTGGTTTGCTGCTACAGGCCGAAAGTAGAACCAGGATCGGAAGAAGTGCTGCGGCTGAATAACGCATCTGATGGGCTGTCCCTGTGAATGTTCGCGAAAGTTTCGCAATAATGGTAATCCATAATTGCCCATCTGAGTAAGTCTCTATTCACCCTTCCGCCGTTAAAACAGCACCGGGAGGCCAAGCGCGCGCTTCACTTCATCTGCCGTTTGCTGGGTAACCGCCCGCGCCTTTTCGCTCCCGGCTTTAAGGATTTCGCTCAGGTAGGCTTTATCTTCGATAAAACGGAGCCGTTTTTCACGGATGGGAGCCAGCAGAGCTTGCAGACAAATTTCTAGCTCATTTTTACACTGCCGGTCGCCCAGGCCGCCGCGCTGGTAGTGCTCCTTCATGGCCGCCACTTTCTCTTTGTCTTCGTGGAAAGCATCCAGATAAGTGAATACCACGTTGCCGTCAATTTTGCCGGGATCGCTGATCCGGAGGTGTTCCGGGTCGGTGAACATCGCGCTTACGGCCTGGTGGATCTGCTCCTCGCTGGCGGAAAGCATTAGCGTATTACCCAACGACTTCGACATTTTGGCATTGCCGTCAACGCCCGGCAGGCGGCTTACCTGGCCGAGCAGTGCTTTACAGCTGTGCAGAATAGGTTCGCCAGCGAGGCTATTCATCTTGTGCACAATTTCATTGGTCTGTTCAATCATCGGTAGCTGATCGTCCCCAACCGGCACCAGGCCCGCTTTGAATGCGGTGATATCCGCCGCCTGGCTTATCGGGTATACCAGAAAACCGGCGGGCAGAGAGCGGGCAAATCCCTTTTGAGCGATCTCGCTTTTTACCGTCGGGTTGCGCTCCACGCGTGCCACGGTCACGATGTTCATATACAGCATGGTGAGCTCGGCAAGCGCGGGCAAAGAAGATTGCAGGCAGATAGTCGTTTTTGCAGGATCGATGCCTACAGCCAGATAATCCGCCATCACTTCAAAAATATTCCCGGCAACTTTTTCCGGCCTGCTGCCGTTATCGGTTAGCCCCTGAAGGTCAGCTACCAGGATGTATTGCTGGTGTTCATGCTGAAGCTGAACGCGCTGGCGCAGCGAGCCGACGTAATGCCCTAAGTGCAGCTGGCCTGTTGGGCGGTCGCCGGTAAGAATGGTTTGCTGTGCTGAGTTTGAAAAGGTCATGGGTGCCTCCTGAGGCTGATAAATCTTGCCGGAGGGCGAACCTGTAAAACGAAATAGCCGCCTTCCGGCGGCTATTAGAAAGATGTAAACGAAATCTTGCCGCCTCTAAAGAGACAGCCACCAACGCTTAATGCTAATCATCAGGGGGGTGTATTTTTCGTTCATTGCTCTACCCTATCACATCTCACCGCGATTTCCGTAGCGGGATTTAAAAGTTTATAATTTACCCATCGTTCGCAAGATCCCCTCGCGACGTACAGATAAAAGGGAAATTTGGGAATTTATGGTTGTTATGAATGATCCTTCGCCGGGCGTACTGTCGGTCTTTGATTTTGACGGCACTTTGACCCATAGCGACAGCTTCGTCCCGTTCCTGCGGTTTGCCTTTGGCCGTAAAACCTTTGCGCGCAAGATGATGCGTATGGTGCTGCCGACGCTGAAGTGCCTGCGCCGGAAGCTCACCCGGGATGAATTAAAAGAGGTGCTAATCAGTACCTTTTTGACCGGCGTAAATGAGCAGTGGGTCAAAGATAAAGCCGAAGCTTTCTGCGCGAAAAACTTTGAAAGAATGATGCGTCCGCGCGGGCTAATGGCGGTAGCCTCCGAGCTGCGTTCCGGCGCGGAAGTGACGCTGTGCTCTGCTTCCCCGGCTATTGTTCTGCGCCCTTTCTCAGACCGGCTTGGCGTTAAGCTTATCGGTACCCAGCTTGAAGTGGTTGACGGCGTCTTAACTGGCCGAATTAACGGCCATAACTGCCGCTGCGACCAAAAAATTCAGCGTCTTGAGCAGGTCTACGGCCCGCTGAATCAGCTTCATCTGCGGGCTTGGGGTGATTCACGCGGCGACTATGAATTACTTACCGCGGCAAGAGATTACCACTGGAGGCATTTCCACCGCTCCTGGTCCCGCCGCAGCTCGCCTATCGAGAGATTACGCCTAGACCGCCATAGTTAGGTGATAATCCGGGATGCCTTCGCCCGAAGGCATCCTTAGCGGGATTAATGTTTACTGCCGCTGGACTCCACTTTTGCGGGGAACATCACGCTCAGCACAATTCCAACCGCCAGCACGCCCAGCACTACATACAGGCTTGCGGCGGCAGAAATGCTGTAACCGTGGTGCCAGATATGGTCGCTGGCGTTAAGGCCGAGTTTGGCCGCAATAAAGAACAGCAGCACTATTACCGCCTTTTCCAGATGCACCAGATACTGTTTTAGCGCTTCGAGTACGAAGTAGAGAGTACGAAGGCCGAGGATGGCAAACATCATCGCACTATAGACAATCAGCGGCTCGCGGCTGACGGCAATAATCGCCGGCACGGAGTCAAAGGCAAACATAACGTCCGACAGCTCAACTACCGCCACGCACAGCATCAGAGGCGTTGCGTACAGAGCCGCTTTCTTCACCCGTCCAACGGTTATCGCGTGGTTTTCCGGCTTCTCAAGCTCCCGATCCACTTCCTTCTGGTTCAACAGAAATGCGCGCCCGGCAAGCTTTGGCCAGATAGGGAAAAAGCGTTTTACCATGCGGTAGGCCAGATGCTGAGAATAGTCTTCAACTTCTTCATCGTCGCCATCCCCTTTCAGCATCATGACCGCCGTCCAGGCCACCACCAGGGCAAACACAATTTCGACATAAGGGCCGAGCGCCAGCAGGCCGGTGCCAATCGCGACAAAAATGCCCCTGAAGACAATCGCGCCAATCACGCCCCAGTAAAGCACGCGGTGCCGGTAGCGGTCCGGGATGCCGAACCAGGCAAAAATCGCCATCATCACGAATAGGTTATCGACCGACAGCACCTTCTCAAGCGCGTAGCCGGTAATAAACAGGCTGGCCACTTCTGCCCCGTGATGAACATAAAGAAATGCGGCAAATAGCATGGCTATCGCCACCCAGAATACCGACCACGATGCGGCGCTTTTCAGCGAAATCGGTTTATCTTTGCGATGCATGAAGAGGTCAATGAAAATGGCACCGACCGACAGCGCAAGAAATACCGCCACCGTTTCGGTCGGGAACCCAATATGTGTAGAAGCCATGTTTTATCCTTCAGGAATGACTGGAGCGGCCCCAGCACATCTGAGAACCGCTCCGCTCCATTCAGGATAAGTCCTTCGGGAAAAAATGGTATATTTTTTCTGGCATTGGCGAATAAAGCAGCGCCTGGCTCACCTGTTTATTTCTGATAATTAATCACCAGATGGCTGTTGTCGTCTTTATCGTTCAGCGCACAGCCGGTAGCCTTGTCGGCCGCGTTAAACGAAATCACCGGGCCGGGACGCATATCTTTTGGGCCCTGCTCGCGGCTGTGGTGGAAGTGCCCGCCGCCGCCCCAGACCAGCGTTTTGCGGGCGCCAATCGCGAGTTCTTCTTTTTCCGCAGCGGCATTCCACGCAATATTCAGCGCCAGCCGCTTGTTCATATATTTGATGGCTTCCATCGGCGTTTTAGGTGCCGCACCGGGGATATGGCGATCGATACCGGCTACGGCAATCCCAGCCTTATGCGCCTCATAAAGCGCACCAGCGACTTTTTCCACCCAGGCTTCTCCATGTTTCGACCAGGCATTCATGATGAAGTTTTTAATCGCCTCTTTGCCACCGGCGAGCGCCTCGCGGAACAGCGCATTTTCGCTGTATTTCACAAACTCAACGGCAAGCAAATCCACCCCGGCCTTTTTCAACTCGGGGATAGCCTGCCCGACAAAATCGGGAATGAAGTGCTGGCCGTGTACGTCACCAAGATAGGCAAGTTTATTATCACGAAACAGGTTTGCCAGCGCCTGAACGGGGTCGCTCTTCGGCGGCTTGATGACGATATCGGGATGGATTCTTGCGCTCCCGCTTACCGCTACGGGCTGAACGCGGTTTGCCTGACCCACTGCAGAAAACATACTCATCTCCACTATTACGATGTTTTCTGATTAGTGGAGAGCCAAAAATTCAGTTCCTGCGGGAGCGGCAAAAAATATGTTTCTAAACGCAACGCCGTTGGCTGCATGAACCGATGCTGTCGCCTGCTGTTTTCCTGCCCCGGATAGTCCGTTATCATGGGCTATCTGCGGAGCCATTACCCGCTGCGGTTACCCGGTATTAGTGAGAGATAATGAGAACCAGAACCGTCACTAACAACTTAAAATTCAACGAAATGGATATCATCACCCGATGAGCACAAGCGAAACCTTCGACGCCCACACGCCCATGATGCAGCAGTACCTGCGTCTCAAATCCGAGCATCGTGACATTCTGCTGTTCTACCGCATGGGTGACTTTTACGAGCTGTTTTATGACGATGCCAAACGTGCGTCGCAGCTGCTGGATATCTCCCTGACCAAGCGCGGCGCATCGGCCGGAGAACCTATCCCGATGGCGGGCGTTCCGCATCATGCCGTCGAAAACTATCTGGCAAAATTGGTGAACCTCGGCGAATCGGTAGCTATTTGCGAGCAAGTCGGCGACCCAGCGACCAGCAAAGGTCCGGTCGAACGTAAAGTAGTGCGTATTGTCACCCCCGGCACCATCAGCGATGAAGCCCTGCTTCAGGAGCGCCAGGATAACCTGCTGGCGGCCATCTGGCAGGACAGCAAAGGCTTCGGCTATGCCACGCTGGACATCAGCTCCGGCCGCTTCCGCCTGACCGAGCCGGAAGATCGCGAAACCATGGCCGCTGAATTACAGCGCACCAATCCTGCGGAACTGCTTTATGCGGAAGATTTTGCCGAGATGAGCCTGATTGAGGGCCGCCGCGGTCTGCGTCGTCGCCCGCTCTGGGAGTTCGAAATTGAAACCGCGCGCCAGCAGATGAACCTGCAATTCGGCACCCGCGACCTGACCGGTTTCGGCGTCGAAAACGCCCATCATGCGCTTTGCGCCGCCGGCTGCCTGCTGCAATACGTTAAAGATACTCAGCGCACTTCCCTGCCGCACATTCGCTCCGTCACCATGGACAGGCAGCAGGACAGCATCATTATGGATGCCGCCACGCGCCGCAATCTGGAGATAACCCAGAACCTGTCCGGAGGCATCGAAAACACGCTGGCGTCGGTGCTGGACTGTACCGTAACGCCGATGGGCAGCCGCATGCTAAAACGCTGGCTGCATATGCCGGTGCGCAACGTTGACGTACTGACCAAGCGCCAGCAAACCATTGCCGCCCTCCAGGAGCGTACCGCCGAGGTTCAGCCGACGCTGCGCCAGGTGGGCGATCTGGAACGTATTCTGGCTCGTCTCGCCCTGCGCACCGCGCGCCCGCGTGACCTGGCTCGTATGCGCTACGCTTTCCAGCAGCTTCCGTCTCTGAGAGAAATGCTTGCCGACGTCGACACCGATTATGTGCAGACGCTACGCGAGCAAATGGGTGAGTTCACCGAACTACGCGAGCTGCTTGAGCGAGCCGTTATCGAGGCTCCGCCTGTCCTGGTGCGTGACGGCGGCGTTATCGCGCCAGGCTACAATGAAGAGCTGGACGAGTGGCGAGCTTTAGCCGACGGCGCGACGGACTACCTCGACCGCCTGGAGATCCGCGAACGCGAGCGTCTGGGTCTCGATACTTTGAAAGTCGGGTTTAACGCCGTCCACGGCTACTACATTCAGGTCAGCCGCGGCCAAAGCCACCTGGTGCCGATCAACTACGTTCGCCGCCAAACGTTGAAAAACGCCGAGCGCTATATCATCCCCGAGCTGAAAGAGTATGAAGACAAAGTTCTGACCTCTAAAGGCAAGGCGCTGGCGCTGGAGAAGCAGCTTTACGACCAGCTGTTCGATTTGCTGCTGCCGCACCTGGAAGCCCTGCAAAAAAGCGCAACCGCGCTGGCGGAGCTGGACGTGCTGGTGAACCTTTCCGAGCGCGCTTACACCCTGAACTACACCTGCCCGACGCTGACCGACAAGCCGGGTATCAAGCTGGTTGGCGGCCGCCATCCGGTGGTGGAACAGGTGCTTAGCGAACCCTTTATCGCCAACCCGCTGAGCCTTTCTCCGCAGCGCAGAATGCTGATTATCACTGGCCCGAATATGGGCGGTAAAAGCACCTATATGCGCCAGACAGCCCTGATAGCCCTGCTGGCATACATCGGCAGCTTTGTTCCGGCGCAGCAGGCCGAAATCGGCCCGATTGACCGCATCTTCACCCGTGTGGGCGCGGCGGATGACCTGGCTTCCGGCCGCTCCACCTTTATGGTCGAGATGACCGAAACTGCCAATATTCTGCATAACGCCACCGAGCACAGCCTGGTGCTGATGGACGAGATTGGCCGCGGGACATCGACCTATGACGGCCTGTCGCTGGCCTGGGCCTGCGCCGAAAGCCTGGCGAACCGCATCAAAGCGCTGACGTTGTTTGCCACGCACTACTTCGAACTGACCACTCTGCCGGAGAAAATGGAAGGCGTGGCGAACGTGCATCTTGATGCCGTTGAGCATGGCGATACTATTGCCTTTATGCACAGCGTGCAGGACGGTGCGGCAAGCAAAAGCTACGGCCTTGCCGTTGCCGCGCTGGCCGGTGTACCGAAGGATGTTATTAAGCGTGCGCGCCAGAAGCTGCGTGAACTGGAAAGTATTTCAGGTAATGCCGCAGCAAGCCAGGTAGACGGCACCCAGATGTCGCTGCTGACGGTACCGGAGGAGACATCTCCTGCGGTGGAGGCTCTGGAAAATCTGGACCCGGACTCGCTTTCTCCGCGCCAGGCGCTGGAGTGGATTTATCGGCTGAAAAATCTGGTGTAGATATTTTTCCCCTCAGTCCAAAAACGAGAGGGGAAAGTGCAGGCATAAAAAAAGCGGTGATTTTCATCACCGCTTTTTATTTGAACTGTCGATTATTCGCGGAACAGCGCTTCGAGGTTCAGCCCCTGAGTCTGCAGGATCTCACGCAGACGGCGCAGGCCTTCAACCTGAATCTGACGAACACGTTCACGAGTCAGGCCAATTTCACGACCCACATCTTCCAGTGTTGCAGCTTCATAACCCAGCAGACCGAAACGACGAGCCAGCACTTCACGCTGCTTAGCGTTCAGTTCAAACAGCCACTTCACGATGCTCTGTTTCATATCATCGTCTTGCGTGGTGTCTTCCGGACCGTTGTCTTTCTCATCCGCCAGAATATCCAGCAGCGCTTTCTCAGAGTCACCGCCCAGAGGGGTGTCTACCGAGGTAATACGCTCGTTGAGGCGCAGCATACGGCTAACGTCATCAACCGGTTTATCCAGCTGCTCGGCAATCTCTTCTGCACTTGGCTCATGATCGAGCTTGTGTGAGAGTTCGCGAGCGGTACGCAGATAAACGTTCAGCTCTTTCACAATGTGAATCGGCAGGCGGATCGTACGGGTTTGGTTCATGATTGCCCGTTCGATGGTCTGACGAATCCACCATGTCGCATAAGTTGAGAAACGGAATCCACGTTCCGGATCGAACTTCTCAACCGCACGGATAAGCCCCAGATTGCCCTCTTCAATCAGGTCCAGCAAGGCCAAACCACGATTGCTGTAACGACGAGCAATTTTCACCACCAGACGCAGGTTGCTTTCAATCATGCGGCGGCGGGAGGCAACATCACCGCGCAGTGCGCGGCGTGCAAAATAAACTTCTTCTTCGGCTGTTAATAATGGAGAGTAACCGATCTCTCCAAGATAAAGCTGAGTCGCATCAAGTACACGCTGGGTAGCGCCCTGTGACAACAGCTCCTCTTCGGCAATGTCGTTATCACTGGGTTCCTCTTCTACAAGGGCTTTTTCATCAAAAGCCTCAACTCCGTTCTCATCATATTCCGCGTCTTCGTTTAACTCGTTAACTTTCAGCGTATTCTGACTCATAAGGTGGCTCCTACCCGTGATCCCTGGGCAATACACTCCGTAGAGTATGTTGCCGGTTTATCGCTGCGGTAAATAACGCAGCGGGTTTACGGATTTCCCCTTGTAACGAATTTCAAAATGCAAACGTGTAGAACTGGTTCCGGTGCTACCCATGGTAGCTATTTTTTGCCCCGCCTTAACTTCTTCTTGTTCCCGGACCAGCATTGTATCGTTATGGGCGTAGGCACTCAGGTAATCATCGTTATGTTTTATGATGATTAGATTACCGTAACCGCGCAGCGCGTTACCGGCATACACCACGCGCCCTGAAGCGGTCGCAATGATAGCCTGTCCTTTACTGCCCGCTATATCGATGCCCTTGTTGCCTCCTTCGGTGGCAGCAAAGTTTTCGATAATTTTGCCCTCTGTCGGCCAGCGCCAGGTAGAGATAGGCGAGCTGTTAGAGGTACTGCTAGCGGTGGGTTCGGTAGAGCTAACCACGGGTGCCGTTACCGGTGCTGTGACAACTGTCGCAGCTGGCTTATTGCCTGGTAACATTTTGGTATCACTCTGTTCACCTGAATCTTCAGAATACGTAATTGTTGGTTTAGAAGCAACCACCGTGGTTGAGTTTTGTGCAGCTGGCGTCGTCACGCCCTGGGCGCGCGCATCGGCCGCGGTGACCGCATTACCGCCGGTAATTGGCGTGCCGGATGCATTGCCAACTTGCAGGGTTTGCCCAACTTCCAGTCCGTACGGTGCCGCTACGTTGTTGCGCTGCGCCAGATCGCGGAAGTCGTTGCCCGTAATCCACGCAATATAGAACAGCGTATCGCCGCGCTTAACGGTATAGGTGCTGCCGCCGGCATAGCTGCCTTTCGGAATGTTCCCATACTGACGATTGTACACAATGCGGCCATTTTCCGTGTGCACAGGCTCAGAAACGACGGCCTGGCGCTGGGGCTGATGAACGGGCTGGATTTGCGGCGTCTGCTGTATTTGCGGAGCCTGCTGGATCTGAGGGGCCTGAACCGGAGCCGACATTGTTGGTGGCTTAGTCACCAGCAGGCTGCCGCTCGAAGAGCCGGATGCATTGCCGTTGCCGCCGACGGAACTGATCGGTGCCTGGGTGTTATTATTGCCTGAACAGCCAGCCAGCCAAAGACCGGCGAACGTTAGCATCGCCGCCCGGCGTAAAGTGAAAGTTGGGCTTCCCGCGCTCATTTATCCCCCAAATGATAACAACCAGATATTCATGAAAACACTATAGAAAGCAGCGCCTAACCGCGCCTGCTTTTGCCGAGTCCGGCTACGTTACGCCGAATTCCTGCCCAAAAAACCGGATATTTCCGGGTTATGCCAGCTCGCCGCGCACTAAGGGCACAAAACGAACGGCTTCTACAGTGTCGATAGAAAATTCATTCCCGTGGCGGCGAATCCGCTTCAACAGCTGATTCTCGTCGCCCACGGGTAAAACCAAAATCCCGCCGTCTTTTAGCTGAGACAGCAGGGCCGAAGGAACTTCCGGCGGTGCCGCCGTCACAATGATAGCGTCAAACGGAGCTTTCGCCTGCCAGCCCTGCCAGCCATCGCCGTGACGGGTAGAAATATTGTGCAAGTCGAGCTGCTTCAGGCGACGCCGGGCGTGCCATTGCAGCCCCTTTATACGCTCAACCGAGCAGACATGCGCAACCAGATGCGCCAGAATCGCGGTCTGGTAGCCGGAGCCGGTGCCAATCTCCAGCACTTTCGAGTCCGGCTCTAGCGCCAGCAGCTCGGTCATCCTCGCCACCATATAAGGCTGCGAGATAGTCTGGCCAGAGCCAATCGGTAACGCGGTATTTTCCCAGGCTTTGTGTTCAAACGCTTCATCGACAAATTTCTCGCGCGGTACCTGTGCGATAGCCTCAAGAACATTTTCGTCCTTGATGCCCTGGGCACGTAATTGATCGAGAAGGGTTTGTACGCGTCTGCTTACCATTGCGCCTCAACTCCGGCTTTCGCCAGCCAGTGGCCTACGACTTCCTGGGCGCTATGGGCGGTTAAATCAACGTGCAGCGGCGTGACCGAAACATAGCCTTCATCTACCGCGGCAAAATCGGTATCCGGCGCGGCATCGAGTTTTTCACCCGGCGGCCCAATCCAGTAGAGCGTATTACCGCGTGGATCTTCCTGAGGAATAACCTGGTCTGACGGATGGCGGCTGCCGCAGCGGGTAACGCGGATACCTTTGATTTGATCGAGCGGTAAATCAGGCACGTTGATGTTGAGAATACGGCCAGTGCGCAAGGGTTCACGCGCCAGCGCCCGCAGAATAGTGCAGGTAACCGCCGCAGCCGTTTCATAATGTTCGTGGCCGTTAAGCGACACGGCAAGGGCGGGGAAGCCTAAATGCCGCCCTTCCATCGCCGCCGCAACGGTGCCGGAATAAATGACGTCATCCCCAAGATTGGGGCCCGCGTTAATGCCCGACACCACGATATCCGGGCGCGGGTGCATAAGCGCGTTAACGCCCAGATAGACACAGTCCGTCGGCGTGCCCATCTGAACCGAAATATCCCCGTTAGCGAGGGTAAAAGTCCTGAGCGATGACTCAAGCGTGAGCGAGTTTGATGCGCCGCTACGGTTTCTGTCCGGCGCCACAACCTGCACCTCGGCAAATTCTCGCAGCGCTTTAGCCAGCGTCTGGATCCCAGGCGCATAGACTCCGTCATCGTTACTCAGCAATATTCGCATAATCACCCGATGTGTTCATGAGTTCCCTGACAACGCTGGTGGCGAAGCTGCCGGCCGGGAGCCAGAAGTTCAGCTCAACGGTCACATCATCCCACCAGTTCCAGCTTAATTCTTTTGCCTGCACCAGCATGGCGCGGCGTGCAGCTTCAACGCGTTCGCGGTTCAACAAGCCGAGCAAAACGCCCTCTTCCGCCACACATTGCTGCTCAAATTCCAGCGCGGCATTCTTCGTGCCCCACTCGCCGTCGCCCGGCAGCGGCGCGGTTACCAGCAGTTCGCCGTCGTCCACGCGCTGTTGCAAGGTCGGGAGTTCTTCCGGGGTCGCAACAAACCAGCTGCCGCGTCCTGCCAATTGTAGCGCATCGCCATCAACAACTTGATTAAAGTCTGGTTTTTTCAGGCGCTGGCTAACAATCTGATTAAACAACGCGCTGCGGGCCGCCGACAACCAAAAACTGCGTTTATTTCTGTCGCGCAGCGGCGCATTGCTTTCCGCCCAGCGCCTCGCCTGATGCAGGTTATTACCGCCGATGCCAAAACGCTGGCTGCCGAAATAGTTCGGGACGCCCAGCTTAGCAATCGCCTGCAGGCGCTGTTCCATTTCATTACGATCGCTAACCTCGCGCAGCACCAGGGTAAAGCGATTTCCCTGAAGCGCGCCTAAACGCAGCTTGCGGCGATGGCGGGCAAACTCCAGCACTTTGCAGCCTTCCAGCTCAAAGGCGCTCATGTCCGGCATCTCTTTGCCCGGCAGGCGCACGCAGAACCACTGTTCGGTCACGGCATGCTTATCTTTTTGCCCGGCAAAACTGACTTCACGGGCGTGAACCTTGAGGAACTTTGCCAGCGCATCGGCAACGGACCGGGTATTGCAGCCGGTTTTCAGGATGCGCAGCAGCAGGTGCTCGCCTTCGCCGTCCGGGCCGAAGCCGAGGTCTTCAATAACGACGAAATCTTCCGGACTGGCTTTAATCACGCCGGTGCCCTGCGGCTTACCGTGCAGCCACGTCAGGTTTTGCATATCCATTACTTGCCAGCCTTATGCAGCAGCGCCACCGCTTCACAGGCAATACCTTCCCCGCGCCCGGTAAAACCAAGTTTTTCGGTGGTGGTCGCTTTGACGTTAACATCGTCCATATGACAGCCGAGATCTTCGGCGATAAACACGCGCATCTGAGGGATGTGCGGTGCCATTTTCGGCGCCTGAGCAATAATAGTGACGTCAACGTTGCCCAGGGTGAAGCCCTTAGCCTGAATACGGCGCCACGCCTCACGCAGCAGCTCGCGGCTATCGGCACCTTTAAACGCCGGGTCGGTGTCCGGGAATAACTTGCCGATATCCCCCAGTGCGGCCGCGCCAAGGAGCGCATCGGTCAATGCGTGCAAAGCGACATCGCCGTCGGAATGGGCCAGCAGCCCTTTTTCAAACGGGACACGAACGCCGCCAATAATAATCGGGCCAACGCCGCCAAAAGCATGAACATCAAAACCGTGTCCGATACGCATTATAAATTCTCCGTTTGGGTTAACCGCGTAAGATAGAAAGCCGCCAGCGCAAGATCCTCAGGGCGAGTCACCTTGATATTATCAGCACGAGCGCTAATCAGTGCCGGATGGAAGCCACAATATTCCAGCGCCGAGGCTTCATCGGTTATGGTTGCGCCTTCATCCAGGGCGCGCAGCAGGCAGCTGCGCAGAAGTTCGAGCGGGAAAAGCTGCGGCGTCAGGGCGTGCCAGAGGTCTTCTCTGTCCACCGTGTGGGCAATTAACGCTTTGCCCGGCTCGCCACGTTTCATGGTATCCCGCACGGGGGCGGCAAGAATACCGCCGACTTTACTGGTGGCGGTGATAGACAGCAGATTTTCCAAATCGTCCTGATGCAGGCACGGGCGGGCGGCGTCATGCACCAGCACCCATTCAGCATTTCCAGCGGCCTGCAAACCGGCCAGCACGGAGTCCGCTCGCTGGCCGCCGCCGGTAACAACCCTGACGCGCGGATGTGCCGCAAGCGGCAGGGAAGAAAAGTGGGTGTCGTTGGGGCTAATGGCGACGATAACCTGGCCAACGCGCGGGTGGGCCATCAGGCTGGCTACCGCGTGTTCAAGAATCGTTTTATCGCCGATATGTAGATACTGCTTAGGACATTCCGTTTGCATACGGCTGCCGATACCGGCCGCCGGTACCACGGCAATTACGTCCGGGGAGGAGTCTGCCATGTCTTTCACTTATTCTGAGTTATCGATTATTTTGCCCGGCGCCGCTGTTGTTGCCGCTGGCCGCGCGTTTGGAGGCATCAGGCACCAGGCGGTAGAAAGTCTCTCCCGGCTTGGTCATGCTGAGTTCATTACGAGCGCGCTCTTCAATCGCTTCCTGGCCGCCGTTGAGGTCGTCAATTTCGGCAAAAAGCTGATCGTTACGAGATTTTAATTTGGCATTGGTTGCCTGCTGCGCAGCGACATCTTCGCTGACGCGCGTGTAATCGTGTACGCCGTTTTTTCCGAACCACAGCGAATACTGGAGCCAGACCAGCAAGGCCAGCAACAGCAGCGTTAGTTTACCCATCCAGCCCCCTGAAAAACGGCACAATCATCCCACAACTTTTTCTTTGACTCCACTGCGGCAAGCAACCCTGCCCGCCAAACCGCGGCAGAATTTACCACATAACGAGAACGCATGCGCGATTGCAGCAAGTTTAGCTTAACGTTGACCATAAATAGTCTGTTACGGTTTGACGCAGTTCTGCACGGCTATCCCATCAGCCACATGAACAGAACGCCGAACATCAGCGCCACGCAGAGCAGCGTGGCAAAGCAGCTGAACAACAGCTTGCCGCGCAGCAGGGAATGTACTGCTATCCCAACGACGACCGCTACCGGCATCAGCGCCAGGAAAAATGGCCAGGTGTAGAGGAAGAAGAAAAGCGTGTTGGGGCCATACACCAGAAAGGGAATACCTAGCGCCAGCAGCCACGACAAAAAGCCGATGAACGCCCCGGGGAGTGACCAGGTTGTTTCCTCGACCGTCGGGCTGGTTTCAGCCTGAGAAATAACGATATTCGTGCCGTTGCGCATAACTGATTTCATAACCCTGATGGCCGGAAGCGTTATGCCTCCGGGCGTCTTCAGCAATTGATGATATCGTCGCGACGCAGCAGGTCTAATATTTGGGCCACTAAATTTGTTACTAATTGTTCGCCATCTAAGTGAATTTCAGCCGCCAACGGCGCCTCATACGCCGAGTCAATGCCGGTAAAATTCTTTAGCTCACCGGCTCGAGCCTTCTTGTAGAGGCCCTTCGGATCGCGGGTTTCACAAATCTCCAGCGGCGTATCCACGAAGACTTCGTAAAAGCGCCCTTCCCCTACTCGCTCCCTCACCATTTGGCGCTCAGCGCGGTGCGGAGAGATAAACGCACTCAGCACCAGCAGCCCAGCGTCAACCATCAGGCCGGCGACTTCGCCAACCCGGCGAATATTCTCTTTGCGGTCTTCATCGCTAAAACCCAGGTCGCTGCATAACCCGTGACGCACATTATCGCCATCGAGCAGATAAGTGCTGATGCCAAGCTGATGCAGCGCCTGTTCCAGCGCGCCGGCCACGGTTGATTTCCCCGAGCCGGACAGGCCGGTAAACCACAGCACCGCCCCGCGGTGCTGATTCAGAGCTTCACGCTGCTCGCGGGTTACCGGGTGCGCATGCCAGACCACGTTTTCATCATGGTCGGCCATTACTTGCCTCCCAGCAGGTCACGCGCGCCCCAGTGCGGGAAGTGGCGGCGAACCAGAGCGTTAAGTTCTATTTCAAACGCGCTGTAAGCCGAAGGCTCCTGATAAACGTCTTCCTGTGGCTCACGCACCATACCGGCTCCCACGGTCACGTTGCTCAGGCGGTCAATGAAGATAAGCCCGCCGGTCACCGGATTAGCCTGGTATTTGTCGAGCACCAGAGGCTCGTCAAAGGTCAGATCAACAAGTCCGATGCCGTTCAGCGGCAGGCTTTCCACCACGCGCTGGGTAAGGGAGTTGATTTCAACCTGATAGTGAATATTGTCGACGCGGGCGCGGGTTTTCTTCCCGGCGATTTTAATGTCGAAGCTTTGGCCCGGCACCAGCGGCTGTTCCGCCATCCATACCACGTCAACTTTAGCGCTTTGCACCGCAACCAGCGGTTTGGCCACGTCGACTACCAGGTCGCCACGGCTGATATCGATTTCATCTTTCAGCACCAGGGTAATGGCTTCTCCGGCGCTGGCTTGTTGCAAATCTCCATCAAAAGTAACGATTCTCGCCACCGCAGATTCCACGCCTGACGGCAGGACTTTAACCCGATGCCCCACGCTGACCGTGCCGGAGGCTAAAGTGCCCGCATAGCCACGGAAGTCCAGATTAGGGCGGTTAACATATTGCACCGGGAAGCGCATCGGCTGCTGCTCCACGCCGCGAATAATTTCTACCGTCTCCAGCACTTGCAGCAGCGTCGGGCCGGTATACCACGGCATCTGGCTGCTCGAGCTTGCAACGTTATCCCCTTCCAGGGCCGAAAGCGGCACAAAGCGGATATCAAGATCGGCAGGCAACTGCTGGGCGAAGGTGAGGTAATCCTGTTTGATCTGCTCGAAGGTCTGCTCGCTGAAAGCAACCAGATCCATTTTATTGATAGCCACCACCAGATGTTTGATCCCCAGCAGCGTCGAGATAAAACTGTGGCGACGGGTTTGATCCAATACGCCTTTACGGGCATCAATAAGTAGGATCGCCAACTCACAGGTGGACGCTCCGGTCGCCATATTACGGGTGTACTGCTCGTGCCCCGGCGTATCGGCGATGATGAATTTGCGCTTTTCAGTGGAGAAATAGCGGTAGGCGACATCGATGGTTATGCCCTGCTCGCGCTCGGCCTGAAGGCCGTCCACCAGCAAAGCCAGATCGAGCTTTTCGCCCTGCGTCCCGTGGCGCTTGCTGTCGGTATGCAAGGAAGAGAGCTGATCTTCATAAATCTGGCGCGTGTCGTGCAGCAGGCGGCCAATCAGGGTGCTTTTGCCGTCATCAACGCTGCCGCAGGTCAGAAAACGCAGCAGGCTTTTGTGCTGCTGGGCGTGCAGGTATGCTTCCACGCCGCCTTCGTCAGCGATTTGTTGTGCAATAGTGGTATTCATCTGGCGGCTCCTTAGAAATAACCCTGGCGTTTTTTCAGCTCCATGGAGCCTGCCTGGTCGCGGTCAATCATGCGTCCCTGGCGTTCACTGGTCGTCGAAACCAGCATCTCTTCGATTATCTCCGGCAACGTCTGCGCGGTAGACTCAACCGCGCCGGTCAGCGGCCAGCAGCCCAGAGTACGGAAGCGCACCATACGTTGTTCAATCACTTCTCCCGGCTGCAGATCGATGCGATCGTCGTCAATCATCATCAACATGCCGTCACGCTCCAGTACCGGGCGCGGCGCGGCGAGATAAAGCGGAACGATATCGATATTTTCCAGGTAGATGTACTGCCAGATATCCAGCTCGGTCCAGTTAGAGAGCGGGAATACACGAATACTTTCACCCTTATTAACCTGGCCGTTGTAGTTGTGCCATAGCTCCGGACGCTGGTTTTTCGGGTCCCAGCGATGGAAGCGGTCGCGGAAGGAGTAAATACGCTCTTTCGCCCGGGACTTCTCTTCGTCACGACGAGCGCCGCCAAATGCGGCATCAAAACCATATTTATTGAGCGCCTGCTTCAGCCCTTCGGTTTTCATGATGTCGGTATGTTTGGCGCTGCCGTGCACAAACGGGTTAATCCCCATCGCCACGCCTTCCGGGTTGCGGTGAACGATAAGCTCACAGCCGTAGGCTTTAGCGGTGCGGTCGCGGAATTCGTACATTTCGCGGAACTTCCAGCCGGTGTCTACGTGTAGCAGCGGGAACGGCAGCGTACCTGGATAGAACGCTTTACGGGCCAAATGCAGCATCACCGAAGAGTCTTTACCGATGGAGTACATCATTACCGGATTGGAAAATTCGGCGGCGACCTCGCGGATAATATGGATGCTTTCAGCCTCCAGTTGCCGCAAGTGAGTAAGTCTTTTTTGGTCCATAACCTTCCCTTAAGCCAGATACGCCGCGGCCGGTCGTGGCAGCCGCCTGAGTTTTAATCTAAGGGGACTATAAGTCTTGCGCTTATTTGTTATGAAATTACGAATTGGAATGACTAGTTCCGCAAAGGAATAACGCCATGGCAAAGCTCACAACAAATTGTGCTTAACAGGCCGTTTTTTCGGGGGTTTAAGAGCAAATGAAATTGTTTAACCTCGCTCACAGTTTCATACTAATAGCGCGAAAAAACTCGCCTCCAAGAATGATTAATAAGGACGTAATATGCTTTCCGCATTGCGCTGCTCGGTGATTTCCATGGCGCTGAGCGCGTGCTTTACCTTTTCTGCCGTGGCAAAGACCGCGCAGCCCGGCGACATCGCCGACCAGCAAATCAGACACATCGCCACCTATTTTCCCGGCCGAATGACCGGCAGCCCCGCAGAAATGCTGGCGGCAGACTACATTCAGCAACAGTTTAAATCCTGGGGCTACCAGAGCGACATTCGCCAGTTCAATACCCGCTATCTCTACACCACCAAAGCAGGGCATCAAAACTGGCACAACGTCAGTACCAGCAGCGTAATTGCGGCGCGCGAAGGCAAGCTTCCGCAGCAGATAATTATTATGGCGCACCTGGACACCTATACGCCGCTCAACGACAAAGATGTCGATAACAATCTTGGCGGTCTGACTTTGCAGGGCGTTGACGATAACGCATCCGGACTGGGCGTAATGCTCGAGCTCGCCGAACGCATGAAGGATATGCCACTCCACTACGGCATTCGCTTTATTGCAACCAGCGGCGAAGAAATTGGCTCGCTGGGGGCGAAGAATATCCTTGAGCGCATGAGTAAAGAAGAGAAGGCTAACACTCTGCTGGTGATCAATCTCGATAGCCTGATTGTCGGCGATAAACTCTACTTCAATAGCGGGCAGTCAACGCCCGCCGCCGTGCGTAAGCTGAGCCGCGACAGAGCCTTAACGATTGCTCACCGGGCCGGTATTCAGGCCGCCACCAATCCGGGGATGAATGTTAAATACCCGAAAGGCACCGGCTGCTGCGGCGACGCAGAGGTTTTTGATAAAGCAGGGATCCCGGTGCTGACCGTTGAGGCGACTAACTGGCTGCTGGGGGCCAAAGATGGTTATCAGCAGCGCAGCAAAAACAAAGCTTTCCCGCACGGCACCAGCTGGCATAACGCGACCATTGATAACCTGGAATATCTGGATAAAGCCCTGCCGGGGAGAATTAAGCGGCGCAGCCACGATGTCGTTCGTATCCTGCTGCCGCTGGTGAGTGAGTTATCCGGGGCCGGGAAGTAATTTCTTAGTCGCCCCTTCTGGTGTAAAGGGCTGCTTTACTCGTGCAGCCCGCACTCGCGCTTCAGGCCAAAGAAGCGAGTCTCTTCTTCCGCCATGCCCGGCTCCCATTTGCGGGTAGTATGCGTATCGCCAACCGACAGATAGCCCTGGTCCCAGAGCGGGTGGTACTTCAGCCCGTGCTCGGTTAGATACTGGTACACCGTACGGTTATCCCAGTCGATAATCGGCAGGATTTTAAACACTTCACGCTGCACCGCCAGCACCGGCAGGTGTGCGCGGCTCCCTGACTGTTCACGACGCAGGCCGGCAAACCAGGTTTGTGCCCCGAGGGTTGCCATTGCGCGGTTCATCGGCTCGACTTTGTTGATGTCGTTATAGCGTTCAATACCTTCCACGCCCTGCTCCCACAGTTTGCCGTAACGCGCTTCCTGCCACGCAGGGCTTTCTGCCGCCCGGAACACCTGTAGATTCAGCTTCAGCTTCTCGGTCAGCTCATCGATAAACTGATAAGTTTCCGGGAACAGGTAGCCGGTATCGGTAAGAATGACGGGAATATCCGGGCGCTGCCGGGTAACAAGATGAAGACAAACCGCAGCCTGGATACCAAAGCTCGAGGAGAGAACGAACTCGCCGGGCAGATTGTCCAGCGCCCAGCTAACGCGCTCCTGAGCGCTGAGTTTTTCCAGTTGAGCGTTCACCTCGGCGAGCGCCATTACGCGCTCAACCTTTGGCAGTTCGTTCAGCGCTTTTAAATCGAGTCCGGACATACGTGCCTCGCTTAGTGATAGATGACCCTCACCCCGGCCCTCTCCCTGGAAGGGAAAGGGGGAAATCGAATTATTCCCTCGCCCCTTTAGACTGAGGGGAAGCCGAATTATCCCCTCGCCCCTTTGGGGAGAGGGTTAGGGTGAGGGGAAAAACTAGTCCCACAAATCTCTGGCAGGATCGAGCACGGGGCGAACAATCCCGGCGCGCACGGTGAAATCACCAAAGCCTTCATCGGCCTCACGCTCTTTCGCCCAGCGGCCTACCAGCTCATCAATTGAACTGAGGATCTCCGGCTCGGTAATGTTTTCACGGTACATACGCGGAATGCGCGTCCCGATACGGTTGCCGCCAACGTGCAGGTTATAGCGCCCTGGCGCTTTACCCACCAGGCCAATTTCCGCCAGCAATGCGCGGCCACAGCCGTTCGGGCAGCCGGTAACTCGCGTCACAATGTGCTCATCCGGTACGTTGTGTTTGTCCAGCACCTGCTCGACTTTGGTAACGAACTCCGGCAGGAAGCGTTCGGCCTCAGCCATCGCCAGCGGGCAGGTTGGAAACGCCACGCAGGCCATTGAGTTTTCACGCTGAGGCGTGACCGCATTCATCAGGCCGTGCCCGGTTGCCAGCTTCTCAATTTTAGCTTTTTCGCTTTCCGGCACGCCCGCGACGATCAGGTTCTGATTCGCGGTCAGGCGGAAGTCGCCTTTGTGGATCTGAGCTATTTTCAGCAGGCCGGTTTTCAGCGGGCGATCCGGGTAATCGAGAATACGGCCATTTTCGATAAACAGCGTCAGGTGCCATTTATCATCAATGCCTTTTACCCAGCCGATACGGTCGCCGCGGCCGGTAAATTCGTAGGCTCGGGTCGGTTCAAACTTGATGCCGGCCCGGCGCTCCACCTCGGCCTTAAACACATCCACGCCAACGCGCTCAAGGGTGTATTTGGTCTTGGCATTTTTACGGTCGGTACGGTTTCCCCAGTCTCGCTGGGTTGTTACCACGGCTTCTGCTACCGCCAGCGTGTGCTCCAGCGGAATATAGCCAAACTCGCTCGCGGTGCGGGCGTAGGTATTTTTGTTGCCGTGCTCAATCGACAGACCGCCGCCGACCAGCAGGTTAAACCCTACCAGCTTGCCGTTTTCAGCAATGGCGATAAAGTTCATGTCGTTGGCGTGCAGATCCACGTCATTCTGCGGCGGGATAACCACCGTCGTTTTGAACTTACGCGGCAGATAAGTTGCCCCCAGGATCGGCTCTTCGTCGGTGGTGGCGACTTTTTCTTTATCCCACCAGATTTCCGCATAGGCGCGAGTGCGCGGCAGAAGGTGCTCGGAGAGTTTCTTCGCCCATTCGTAAGCTTCCTGATGCAGTTCGGACTCCACCGGATTAGAAGTACAAAGCACGTTACGGTTTACGTCGTTGGCGGTTGCCAGGGCGTCCAGCCCGACTTCATGCAGCATTTCATGCGCCGGTTTCACGTTCTTTTTCAGAATGCCGTGGAACTGGAAAGTCTGGCGGTTGGTCAGGCGAATGCTGCCGTAGATAGTTTTATCTTCGGCAAACTTATCAATAGCCTGCCACTGCTGAGTGGTGATAATCCCCCCCGGCAGACGGCAGCGCAGCATCATCGCGTGGCGCGGCTCCAGCTTTTGTTCCGCACGCTCGGCGCGAATGTCGCGGTCATCCTGCTGGTACATGCCGTGAAAGCGGATCAGCAGGAAGTTATCGCCGTTAAAACCGCCGGTCAGGCCGTCCTGCAGGTCTTCTTTAATTGTGCCGCGCAGGAAATCGCTATCGCGTTTCAGCCGTTCGGCGTCAACCAGTTTTCCTTCGACCACCAGAGGGCCAGGGTGTTTTTCGCTCATTAGTAGACATCTCGCTGATAACGGCGCTCAACGCGCAGCTCACTTAAAAACTCATCCGCCGCTTCGGTGTCCATGCCACCGTGGACGGAAACCACTTCCAGTAAAGCCTGCTCAACGTCCTTCGCCATGCGATTGGCGTCGCCGCAGACATAAATGTGGGCGCCTTCCTGAATCCAGCTCCACAGTTCCGCGCCTTTCTCGCGCAGTTTGTCTTGTACGTATATTTTATGCTGATGGTCACGGGACCAGGCCAGGTCTATGTTGGTCAGCAGGCCGTCTTTAACGTAGCGCTGCCACTCCACCTGGTAGAGAAAATCTTCGGTAAAGTGCGGGTTGCCGAAGAACAGCCAGTTCTTGCCGCTGGCGCCTTCGCTGTCGCGCTGCTGAATAAAAGCGCGGAACGGCGCGATGCCGGTACCGGGCCCAATCATGATGACCGGCGTTTCCGGGCTTGCGGGCAGGCGGAAATTGTCGTTGTGCTCGATGAACACACGCACTTCGCCGTCTTCTTCCAGACGATCGGCCAGGAAGCCAGAAGCCCCGCCGCTGCGGGCGCGCCCTTCAATTTCATAACGTACCGCGCCGACGGTAATGTGTACTTCGTTCTCCGCTTCCGCCTGAGAAGAAGCGATAGAATAGAGGCGTGGAGTCAGCGGGCGCAGCAGGCCGATAAGCTGCTCAGCCGTCAGTTCGGCTGGCGCATAACGCGCCATATCCACAATCGGCGTAGTTTGAGCATAGTGCTGTAATTTCGCTTTATCACCCACCAGCTCCAGCAGCGCGGGGTTGCGGGTCAACTGAGCGTAGTTCTCCACAATATTGGCGGTGTTTACCGTCAGCTCGAAGTGCCATTGCAGGGCTTCGCTCAGCGGCAGCGTTTTACCGCCAACGGTGACGCTTTCATCGCCCTTCAGCCACAGCAATTCGGTCAACTCTTTGACTAACGCCGGATCGTTTTGATACCAGACGCCAAGCGCATCGCCGGGCTGGTAGCGCAAGCCGGAATCGCCAAGATCGATTTCGACATGGCGCACGTCTTTATCGGAATCGCGGCCGGTAATTTTCTGGTTAACTGCAAGCGTGGCGGTTAGCGGCGATTCTTTGCTGTAGGGGCTGGTGAAAATTTCATTGCTTGCTCCGCTCGCCGTGGCCGCAGCCTGCGCAGGCGTTTCGGCCGGAACGCGGGACTTCAATAGCTCAACGATTTTGCCACGCCATTCCTGCGCGGCAGGCTGATATTCCACGTCGGTATCAACTCTCTCAAGCAGGCGTTCCCCGCCCAGCTCGGCAAGCTTGCTGTCGAAGTCTTTACCTGACTGGCAGAAGAATTCGTAAGAGCTGTCGCCGAGGCCAAAGACCGCAAACGCGGTGCCGTCGAGTTTTGGCGCTTTTTTCGAGAACAGGAATTTGTGCAGGGCAACGGCTTCTTCCGGCGGCTCCCCTTCGCCCTGAGTTGAGCTCACGACAATCAGCAGTTTTTCCTGGGCAATTTGTTTGAATTTATAGTCGCCAGCATTAACCAGATTGACGTTCAGTTTGGCCGCCAGTAAATCATCACGCAGCTGCTCGCTCACGCGGCGCGCGTTGCCCGTCTGCGAGGCGGAAATCAGCGTGATGGTAGGAGCCTCAGCCGCCGGGGCCGGGGCCGGGGCCGCTACGCCCGCAACCGCACCCGGCTGCTGGTTAATCATTCCCCAGAAATAGCCGGACAACCAGGCCAGTTGGGTGGTTGAAAAATCAGTGGTCGCCGCCTGAAGGCGCGCCAGCTGGTCCGGAGTGAGCGGCAGTAAAGCGCTCGGTGGGGCCTGAGTTGTCATGCGTATTTAGCTTCCAGTAGCAAAGGCAAAAAAAGGGCTTACAGACTGTAATGAGTCAAGGTTAACCAGCAGGTTATCAACAATTAAAGAAGGGATGGAAATAATAAATAACTAAAACGACTAATCGTTTTTTCAGGTAAATCATAGTGTTAAAAGCGATTAATTAACTAACTGATGACAAAGGGGTTTTCATCAGTTAACCGTTGGTTACACAGCGTAGCCGCCCGGAGTCGGGTTTAGTTAATGCGAAAAATAACCTATTCCGCTATCATGCTGCGGTTTTTCGAATTCCAGAGAGTTGAATGATGTCCACCACCCTGTTTAAAGATTTTACCTTCGAAGCCGCTCACCACCTGCCCAATGTACCGGAAGGCCACAAATGCGGTCGCCTGCACGGCCACTCCTTTATGGTGCGCCTGGAAATTACCGGCGAGGTGGATCCGCATACCGGCTGGATAATCGACTTCTCCGAGTTGAAAGCGGCATTTAAGCCAACTTACGATCGCCTCGATCACTATTATCTGAACGATATTCCGGGGCTGGAAAATCCAACCAGCGAAGTGCTGGCAAAATGGATTTGGGATCAGATGAAGCCCGTTATGCCGCTGCTCAGCGCGGTGATGATTAAAGAAACCTGCACCGCTGGCTGCGTCTACCGCGGGTAAAAAGAAAGGCACCAGACGGTGCCTTTTTACTATGCGATATTCAGGTATTTGTGCGTCTGCATCGACAGCCGCCAGTTGCGGGCAATACAGGTTTCGATGCACAGGCGCGTAGCATCTTCTTTCTGGCTTATCGGCTGAAGCGCGATAATCCGGCTCTTTTCATCCGTCAGCGTCGCCAGCAGGTCATCCAGCGCTTCAATATCACGCATGCGGCCCACCGGATGTTTGATTTCATCCGCGCGTTCCAGCGCCTGAGACAGGATGTCGTAGCCGCCGCGCATGTTCACCTTCGGGGAAACCGTCACCCAGGTATTGGCGCTACAGCGCACTTCATGCGTACCGCTGGTTTCTATCTGGCAGCTAAAACCGTTTTTCTCCAGCAGCTCCGTTAGCGGGGTCAGGTCGTGAATGCAAGGCTCCCCGCCGGTTATCACGACGTGGCGTGCGGTGTAGCCCTGGCGGCCAATAACGGCCAGCAGATCTTCGGCGCTACCCGCGCCCCATTTATCGCTTTCTTTGGTTTTTGCCAGGATGCTGAACAGCGAAACTTCACGATCCGCGAGCTTATCCCAGGTGTGTTTGGTGTCGCACCAGGCGCAGCCTACCGGGCAACCTTGCAGGCGAATAAAAATGGCCGGCACGCCGGTAAAATAGCCTTCCCCTTGCAGGGTCTGGAACATCTCGTTAATCGGGTACTGCATAATTATCTCAGTCATAGTCACAAAAAGTAATTATCGCAGAACTGGCGATTGAGATCATGCCTAATGCGGCTGCGGGGCGCAGCAGGTACAGAAGGGAATCAAATATCTAACAGAAGGCCGGGTTCACCCCGGCCATCTGCCTGATTTTTTACGTTTAAAATCAATCACCATACGGCCTTTGATTTTTCCGCTCTCCATCTCATGGAAGATTGTATTGATGTCTTCTAACGGGCGCAGCGTTACCTTCGGCGTCACTTTCCCCTCAGCCGCAAACTGGAAGGCTTCGGTGAGGTCCTGACGAGTGCCGACCAGAGAACCCACTACTTCAATGCCGTCCAGCACCAGGCGAGGGATGTTCAGGCTCATGGACTCAGGCGGCAGGCCAACGGCAACAATACGTGCACCCGCGCGAACCGCATCCACAGCAGAGTTGAACGCCGCTTTAGCAACCGCAGTAACCACGGCAGCGTGCGCACCGCCGGTTTTCTCCTGAATAATTTTTGCCGCGTCTTCATTACGCGAGTTAATCACCAGATCCGCCCCGCTCTCTTTGGCGAATTCAAGCTGAGCGTCGTTGACGTCAATAGCAATGACTTTGGCGTTGAACACGTTTTTAGCGTATTGCAGCGCAAGGTTACCCAAACCGCCAAGGCCGTAAATCGCAATCCACTGGCCCGGTTTGATATGGGAAACTTTCACCGCTTTATAAGTGGTCACTCCGGCGCAGGTGATGCTGCTGGCTTCCGCTGAAGCTAAGCCGTCCGGTACTTTTACCGCATAGTCGGCAACCACAATGCACTCTTCCGCCATGCCGCCATCGACGGTGTAACCGGCGTTGGTTACGCTGCGGCACAGGGTTTCATTACCAGAGTTACAATATTCGCAGTGCCCGCAACCCCGGAAGAACCAGGCCACGCTTGCGCGGTCGCCGACCTTCAGCGAAGCAACGCCAGGCCCGATGGCCTTAACGATACCAATCCCTTCATGTCCCAGGGTTGTCCCGGTTACATCGCCAAAATCACCATTCTTAACATGTAAATCGGTGTGGCAAACGCCACAGCATTCCATCGTTAGCAACGCTTCACCGTGCGCCAGGGCTCGCATTGGCTTGTCGATAATCTCTACGGAATGATCCTTGCTTACAACGGCAGCTTTCATGGGCGGTCTCCTGACCTGTAGTTAATGACCCACTTAGCCTGGCCTGGTCTGCAAGCGGGCGTAACCGATAAGAATTAATTAAGCATTTGATGTGAAAGGTTTTAACATTCAAGCGAAAAAAAAACCCGCCGAAGCGGGTTTTTATCAGAACCTAAAGAGGCAGTAAGAAATTACTGACCTTTAACTTCTTTCAGACCGTTGAACGGTGCTGGAGTACCTTGTGCTGCCAGAGCTTCTTCGATACGAATCAGCTGGTTGTATTTAGCAACACGGTCAGAACGGCTCATAGAACCGGTTTTGATCTGGCCTGCAGCGGTACCAACAGCCAGGTCGGCAATGGTAGCGTCTTCGGTTTCGCCTGAACGGTGAGAGATAACTGCGGTGTAGCCAGCATCTTTCGCCATTTTAATTGCAGCCAGAGTTTCGGTCAGGGAACCGATCTGGTTGAATTTGATCAGGATGGAGTTAACGATACCTTTTTCGATACCTTCTTTCAGGATCTTGGTGTTGGTTACGAACAGATCGTCACCAACCAGCTGGATTTTGTCGCCCAGTACTTTGGTCTGGTATGCGAAACCAGCCCAGTCAGATTCGTCCAGACCGTCTTCGATAGAAACGATTGGGTAATCTTTGGTCAGGTTTTCCAGGAAGTGAGTGAACTCTTCAGAGGTAAACGCTTTGTTGCCTTCGCCGGCCAGAACGTATTTACCGTCTTTGTAGAATTCAGAAGCCGCACAGTCCATAGCCAGAGTAACGTCTTTACCCAGCTCGTAGCCTGCTGCTTTAACTGCTTCAGCGATTACAGCCAGCGCTTCTGCGTTAGAACCCAGGTTAGGCGCGTAGCCGCCTTCGTCACCAACAGCAGTGTTCATGCCTTTGGATTTCAGAACTTTAGCCAGGTTATGGAAAACTTCAGAACCGATGCGTACCGCTTCTTTCAGGGTTTTCGCGCCAACAGGCTGGATCATGAACTCCTGGATATCAACGTTGTTGTCAGCGTGTTCGCCGCCGTTGATGATGTTCATCATAGGCAGAGGCATAGAGTATTTGCCCGGAGTGCCGTTCAGTTCAGCGATGTGTGCATACAGCGGCAGGCCTTTAGAGGCAGCAGCAGCTTTAGCAGCAGCCAGAGAAACAGCCAGGATGGCGTTAGCGCCAAACTTGGATTTGTTCTCGGTACCATCGAGGTCGATCATGATCTTATCGATGTTAGCCTGGTCTTTAGCATCTTTGCCAAGCACGGCTTCAGCGATCGGGCCGTTAACAGCAGCAACAGCTTTCAGTACGCCTTTACCCATGAAACGAGATTTGTCGCCATCGCGCAGTTCCAGAGCTTCGCGGGAACCGGTAGAAGCACCTGATGGAGCAGCAGCCAGACCTACGAAACCGCCTTCCAGGTGAACTTCGGCTTCAACAGTCGGGTTACCGCGGGAGTCGATGATTTCACGACCGATCACTTTCACAATTTTGGACATATAGGTTTTCCTCAAGTCACAACGTTAAACTAAAACTCCAGACAAACAACGCGCGATGATATCGCGCGTTGCCGTTCTAACTCTGCTTACTTCGCCTGGCGTTTCTGGTACTCACCGGCGGCTTTCACGAAGCCTGCAAACAGTGGGTGCCCGTCACGCGGAGTCGAAGTGAATTCCGGGTGGAACTGGCAGGCAACAAACCACGGATGATTTGGCACCTCAATGATTTCCACCAGTTGGTCATCACCGGAACGACCTGCAACACGTAAACCAGCTGCTTCAATCGGTTTCAACAACATGTTGTTGACTTCATAGCGATGGCGATGGCGTTCAACGATAGTCGACTCACCGTACATCTGACGAACCAGGCTGTCGTCGCTCAGTTGGCAAGGCTGGCCACCCAGGCGCATGGTGCCGCCTAAATCGCTCTTCTCGCTGCGAACTTCTACGTTGCCTTCTTCATCGCGCCACTCGGTTATCAGCGCAACCACAGGGTACTTACAGTCTGGCACAAATTCGGTAGAGTTGGCGTTAGCCATACCCGCCACGTTACGAGCGAACTCGATAAGCGCGACCTGCATACCCAGGCAAATGCCCAGATAAGGGATGTTGTTTTCACGGGCATAACGCGCGGTGGCGATTTTGCCCTCAACGCCGCGATAGCCGAAACCGCCAGGGATAAGGATAGCATCCAGGCCTTTCAGCAGCTCTACGCCGCGGGTTTCAACATCCTGCGAATCAATCAGCTTGATGTTCACGGTCAGACGATTTTTCAGCCCGCCGTGCTTCAGCGCTTCAATCACCGACTTATAGGCATCCGGCAGTTCAATATACTTGCCGACCATACCGATGGTGATTTCGCCCGTTGGGTTAGCTTCTTCGTAGATAACCTGTTCCCATTCAGCCAGATTGGCTTCAGGCGCGTTCAAGCTGAATCGTTTACAAATATAATCGTCCAGCCCCTGTGATTTCAACAGGCCTGGAATTTTATAGATAGAATCGACGTCTTTCAGAGAGATTACCGCTTTCTCCGGGACGTTACAGAACAATGCAATCTTGGCGCGTTCGTTAGCCGGTACGACACGGTCTGAACGGCAGATAAGCACGTCTGGCTGGATACCAATGGAGAGCAGTTCTTTAACGGAGTGCTGGGTCGGCTTAGTTTTCACTTCACCGGCTGCGGCCATGTAAGGCACCAGCGTCAGATGCATGTAGAGGGTGTGCTCGCGGCCCACTTCTACCGCCATCTGGCGAATCGCTTCAAGGAACGGCAGGGATTCGATGTCGCCGACGGTGCCGCCGATTTCTACCAGCACCACGTCGTGACCTTCGCCACCTTCCAGAATACGTTCTTTAATGGCGTTGGTGATGTGCGGGATAACCTGCACGGTCGCGCCAAGATAGTCACCACGGCGCTCTTTACGCAGTACGTCAGAGTAGATACGGCCGGTGGTGAAGTTGTTACGGCGGCTCATCTTGTTACGGATAAAACGCTCGTAGTGACCCAAATCGAGGTCGGTTTCAGCGCCGTCTTCTGTAACGAACACTTCCCCATGCTGGATAGGGCTCATTGTACCCGGATCGACGTTGATGTACGGATCGAGTTTCATGATGGATACGTTGAGGCCACGGGCTTCAAGAATAGCTGCGAGGGAGGCTGCGGCAATGCCTTTACCCAGAGAGGATACGACCCCGCCGGTCACAAAAATATAGTTCGTTGTCATGCTGAACCTGAGAAGTTAGGTTTAAAGACGATGGAATAACCAGGACGGGAAAGTAGTATACCCGAACAGCATGGGCGCCACAAACATTCATTCTGTTCCGCGGATTTCAATCCGGCACCACAGTCAGGCTAAGAAAATAGCCTGACTGCAATAAATGTTTTTGACGTAAATCAAGCGCTTGTTAAATAGAAAGCGCCAGAAAGTGCGTTTGTTAGCAAAAACGCTTTAGATATCAGTTTCCTGGCGTTTCACTTCTTGCCACGCATTTTCCATAACTTCCAGTCCCGCCTGCTCCATTGTCAGGCCCCGGGCGGCAACAATCGCCTCCACTTTCCGAAAACGTGCTTCAAATTTCCGGTTAGCTTTTTGCAAGGCGACTTCCGCTTTGGTGCCTAAATGGCGGGCCAGATTGACGGTAGCGAACAGTAAATCGCCAACTTCTTCTTCCAGTTTGGCTTCATCCACGACGGCCTGTTTTGCTTCAAACATGACTTCGTCGATCTCTTCGTGAACTTTATCCAGCACCGGGCCCAGCGTGGTCCAGTCAAAACCGACATTGGAGCAGCGTTTCTGGATTTTTTGCGCACGCATCAGCGCCGGGAGCGCTTCGGGAATATCGTCCAGCGCCGAGTGCTGAGCCTTCTGCGCACGCTCTTCAATTTTGATCTGTTCCCACTTCGCCAGGACTTCGCTGCTGGTCGCGGCGTCGCCGTCGGCGAAGATATGCGGATGACGGCGCTCAAGCTTATCGCTGATTGCCCGGCAGATATCCTCGAAGTTAAAACGATCTTCTTCCTCGGCCATCCGGGCGTAAAACACCACCTGGAACAGCAGATCGCCAAGCTCGCCGCGCAGATCGTCAAAATCTTCGCGGTTGATAGCGTCGAGCACTTCATAGGTTTCTTCGAGGGTGTGGGGGGCAATGGTGGCGAATGTCTGCTCGCGATCCCACGGGCAGCCGTTTTCAGGATCGCGCAGGCGCTGCATGATGCCGAGCAGGCGGTCGATTTGAGTCATTATCATTCCTTGTTTTTTTACCCTCACCCAGACCCCTCCCTAAAGGGAGAGGAGGCTGGCTCGAGTAGAATTGCTCGCCTCCGCTCCTCCGGGAAGAGGAGCGGAGTGAGGGGCAATAAATTAGCCGTGCAGCCTGCGGGCATCGATAATATCCGGCACCTGGTTCAGCTTGCCAAGTACGCGGCCCAGCACCTGTAGATTGTAGATTTCGATAGTCATATCGATAGTTGCCAGCTGCTGTTTGGTATCGCTGCGGCTGGCGACGCCCAGCACGTTAACCTTCTCGTTCGCCAGAATAGTCGTAATGTCTCGCAGCAGGCCGCTGCGGTCATTGGCCGTAACGCGCACCACCAGCGAGTAACCGCTGGAATAGCTTTCGCCCCAGACGGCATCAACAATACGCTCCGGCGCGTGAGACTGTAGTTCTGCGAGCTGATCACAGTCGGCGCGGTGAATCGAAATGCCCCGGCCCTGGGTAATAAAGCCGACAATCTCATCACCCGGGATCGGCTGGCAGCAGCGCGCAATGTGGTGCATCAGATTCCCAACGCCCTCAACCACGACGCGGCCATTATCTTTACTGCTGTGCGACTGTGGAGCGTAGGTTTTTTGCTTCAACTGGCGCAGCGCGGCGGCATCCTGCTCTTCGGCGCTTGGCTTATTAAACTGCGCCTGAAGGTAGTTGCTCATCTGGTTGAGGCGAATGTCGCCCCCGCCGATGGCCGCCAGTAACTCTTCAATTTCGTTGAAGTTGTAGCGCGGCAGCAGGGTTTTCTCCGCCTCTTTCAGGCTGATTCCCAGGTGTTCAATTTCGTCATCGAGGATCTGACGCCCGGCGAGAATATTTTTATCCCTGTCCTGCTTGCGGAACCAGTTGTGGATTTTCGCCCGCCCGCGGCTGGTGGTGATATAGCCGAGGTTAGGGTTCAGCCAGTCGCGGCTCGGGTTTGGCTGTTTCTGGGTAATGACCTCAATCTGGTCGCCCATTTGCAGCTGGTAGGTGAACGGCACGATACGCCCGCCAATCTTCGCCCCAATACAGCGGTGACCAACATCACTGTGGATGTGATAGGCAAAGTCGAGCGGCGTGGAGCCAGCGGGCAGGTCCACAACGTCACCTTTCGGGGTAAACACGTAAACCCGATCGTCGAACACCTGGCTGCGAACTTCGTCGAGCATCTCGCCGGAGTCGGACATCTCTTCCTGCCAGGCAATCAGCTTACGCAGCCAGGCGATGCGATCTTCATAACCGGAGCTGCCGCTGCGCGCGTTTCCTTCTTTGTACTTCCAGTGCGCGGCAACGCCCAGCTCCGACTCTTCGTGCATCTGCCGGGTACGGATCTGGATTTCAATCGTCTTGCCGTTCGGGCCAAGCACCACGGTATGAATCGACTGGTAGCCGTTAGGTTTGGGGTTCGCAACGTAGTCGTCGAACTCGTCCGGCAGGTGGCGGAAATGCGTATGCACAATACCCAACGCCGCGTAGCAGTCTTGCAGGCGCTCGGCGACGATACGCACCGCGCGCACGTCAAACAGTTCATCAAACGCCAGATGCTTTTTCTGCATTTTGCGCCAGATGCTGTAGATATGTTTTGGGCGGCCATAAACTTCGGCTTTCACGCCCTCTTCTTTCATCGAACTGCGCAGCCCAGCCACAAAATCATCGATGTAGTGTTCGCGATCGATACGGCGTTCGTGCAGCAACTGGGCAATGCGCTTGTATTCATCCGGGTGCAGGTAGCGGAAGCAATAATCTTCCAGCTCCCATTTGAGCTGGCCGATGCCCAGCCGGTTAGCGAGCGGCGCATAGATATTGGTACACTCTTTGGCCGCCAGCACGCGTTCGTCTTCCGGCGCGTCCTTCACTTCTCGCAGATGCGCAATACGTTCGGCAAGTTTGATGACCACGCAGCGAAAATCATCCACCATCGCCAGCAGCATGCGGCGGACGTTATCCACCTGGTCTGAGGAAACGGAGTCCGTGTGGGTCGCTTTAAGATGGCGAATCGCGTCCATATCGCGCACGCCGTGGATAAGCGTCACCACCTGCTTGCCGATATTTTCCAGCATCACCTCTTCGCTAACGACGCCCGCGTCCGCCAGCGGGAACAGCAGCGCCGCGCGCAGGGTGTCGTTATCCATACTCAGCATCGAGAGGATTTCGACCATTTCAACACCGCGCCACAGCAGCAGCTCGGCATCAGGATGGCCTTTGGTCTGGCGCTCACAATACGCCCAGGTTTCGGCTAAGCGTTCACACGACTGCTGGTTGGAAATCCCGAGGCTTGCAATCCATTTTTCGGGCGCAAATTCGCCAGCTTTGTTGAGATGTGCACTTCTTACCGCAACCATTATCCTCTCCTGTCGGGCCAAAATTCAGGCAAACCAGCCTGATTAACCGCTTTAATTACGCTCAAAGAGCGCCATAGACTCCAGATGCCCGGTGTGGGGGAACATGTCGAGCATCGCCAGCTGCCTGATTTGGTAACCGGCTGCCAGTAACGCAGCGCTATCACGCGCGAGCGTGGTGGGGTTGCAGGAAACGTACACCACCCGGCTCGGCGCCAGCTTAATAATATGCTGCATTACGCCCGGCGCACCGGCACGGGCCGGGTCGAGCAATATTTTAGTAAAACCCTGCGCGGCCCACGGCTGACGCGTAACGTCATCCTCCAGGTTTTCATGGAAGAATGTGACATTTTTCAGCGAATTACGCTGAGCATTATATTCACCTTTCTCCACCAGCGCAGCAACGCCTTCAACGCCCACGACCGCGGCGGCTCGTTTTGCCAACGGCAGGGTAAAATTCCCCATTCCGCAGAACAAATCCAGCACCCTGTCGCCGGGCTGAACATCCAGCCATTCAATCGCCCGGGCCACCATCAGCTGGTTAACTTCATCGTTAACCTGAATAAAATCGCGCGGGCTAAAGCATAAGCGTAGCCCGTCTGAGTCATACCAGGGCTGCTCATCCGTCAGCGGCTCCAGCGTGTCGCTGTCCGGGGCGAGGTAGAGCGCAACGCCAAGGGAATGCGAGAACTGTTCCAGTTTTTGTCGGTCACCGGCGCTGAGCGGCGCTAAATGACGTAGCACCATCAGCGGCCCGTTATCCGCCAGTACCAGCTCGACATGGCCTAACCGCTTCACAATACTTAATTCAGACAAGCAAAGACGTAAAGGTTCAAGTAATGCTTCAAGTGGGGGCGCCAGAACGGGGCAATGGTGAACGTCAACCAGCTCTTTGTCGCTCGCCTTACGAAAACCCATCTGTAAGGTCTGTGTGCGAAGATGATAATTCAACCCCAGCCGGGCACGACGGCGATATCCCCACGGGCTGGCGGAAATCACTTCGTCCACCGGGCGAGGCAGGTCACGTTCGCCCATCATGCGGCCAAGCGCTTTGGATTTTGCTTCCTGCTGTAGGGCGATACTCGCGTGCTGCTGATGGCAGCCTCCGCATACGCCAAAATGCGGGCAGCGCGGCTTAACGCGATCGGGGCTATCGCTCAGGCGGCGCTTTACCTCGGCCTGAGCGTAGCTACGCTTGTCTTCAGTTATCCGGACTTCAACCTGCTCGCCGGGTAAGGCCGCGCGGATAAACAGCGTCTTGCCTTTATGGCGAGCGACGCCCTGCCCAAACGGGTCTAGGTCGTTAACGGTCACGGTTAATAATTCACGATTCGTATCGCGTCGCTTTGCAGAGTAGAATTGCGCCATGATGTAAGTAGATGTGTTCTCAAATGTCACTGTTGCTTTTATTGTCCCATATCGGAACCCCATGACCAACTACAGCCTGCGCGCACGCATGATGATCCTGATTCTGGCCCCGACGCTTCTGGTCGGCCTACTGCTCAGCATCTTTTTCGTTGTCCACCGTTACAATGACTTGCAGCGTCAGCTGGAGGATGCGGGCGCCAGTATTATCGAGCCGCTGGCGGTTTCCAGCGAGTACGGCATGAACTTTCATAGCCGGGAATCCATTCGCCAGCTGGTCAGCGTGCTGCATCGCCGCCATTCGGATATCGTGCGCGGTATATCGATTTACGATGACAGCAACAAGCTATTCGTCACCTCAAACTTTCAGCTTAATGCTTCCCGGCTGAAACTGCCCGATGGCGAGAAGCCGCCAACCGATCTCACCGTCAGCAGGATAGGCGACTTGATGATCCTGCGTATGCCGATTGTTTCCGAGCGCTATTCGCCCGACGAGTCCGCAGAAGCGAACAGCAAGCTGACCGGCAGCACGCTCGGCTACGTCGCAATGGAGCTCGATCTCAAATCGGTCAGGTTGCAGCAGTACAGGGAAATATTTATTTCGACGCTGATGATGCTGTTCTGCATCGGCATCGCCATGCTGTTTGCCTATCGCCTGATGCGCGACGTAACGGGCCCTATCCGCAACATGGTCAACACCGTCGACCGCATTCGCCGCGGGCAGTTGGATAGCCGCGTTGAAGGCTTTATGCTGGGCGAGCTGGATATGCTGAAAAACGGCATCAACTCGATGGCGATGTCGCTAACCGCTTATCACGAAGAGATGCAGCACAACGTTGACCAGGCAACATCCGACTTGCGCGAAACGCTGGAGCAAATGGAGATTCAGAACGTGGAGCTGGATCTGGCCAAAAAGCGGGCCCAGGAAGCGGCGCGTATTAAATCAGAGTTCCTGGCAAATATGTCCCACGAGCTGCGCACCCCGCTTAACGGGGTCATTGGCTTTACCCGCCTGACGCTGAAAACCGACCTTAACCCAACCCAGCGCGACCATCTGTACACCATTGAACGCTCCGCCAACAATCTACTGACTATCATCAACGACGTGCTGGACTTCTCCAAACTCGAAGCGGGCAAGCTGATTCTGGAGTCGATTCCATTCCCGCTGCGCAATACGCTGGACGAAGTGGTCACGCTGCTGGCCCATTCCGCCCACGACAAAGGGCTGGAGCTAACGCTAAATATCAAGAACGACGTGCCGGATAACGTTATTGGCGACCCGCTGCGTCTCCAGCAGGTGGTCACCAACCTGGTGGGCAACGCGATTAAATTTACCGAAACCGGCAATATCGATCTGCTGGTGGAAAAACGCGCCGAAGGGAACAATAAAGTTCAGATTGAGATGCAAATCCACGATACCGGCATCGGCATTCCTGAGCAGGAGCAGTCGCGGCTGTTCCAGGCCTTCCGCCAAGCGGATGCCAGCATTTCTCGGCGCCACGGCGGCACCGGCCTGGGGCTGGTCATCACCCAGAAGCTGGTTAATGAGATGGGCGGGGACATTTCCTTCCACAGCAAACCCAACCGCGGCTCAACCTTCTGGTTCCATATCAGCCTCGACCTGAATCCTAACGCGGTTAACGACAGGCAGGCGCTGGGCAAACTGGCCGGCAAGCGGCTTGGCTACGTTGAGCCGAACGTCACCGCCGCCCAGAGCACCATGAGCCTGCTGCAAAACACGCCGCTGAGCGTTATCCACAGCCCTTCCCTGTCCGGGCTGCCGGACGAGCACTTCGATATTCTGCTGTGCGGTATACCGGTTACCTTTACCGAAACCCTGACCCTTGAAAACCCAAAACTGGCAAAAGCGGTGACCATGGCCGACTGCCTGATACTGGCGCTGCCTTGCCATACTCAGGTCGGTGCGGAAGAGCTAAAACGCCAGGGCGTAGCGGGCTGCCTGCTGAAGCCAATCACCTCTACCCGCCTGTTCCCGATGCTGCTTGAGAATTGCCACAACGCAAACCTTGAGCTGCCGTTCGCAGAACAAAGCGACAAACTGCCGATGGCCGTGATGGCGGTGGACGATAACCCGGCCAACCTGAAACTTATCGGCGCTTTGCTCGAAGACCACGTTCAGCAGGTGGTGCTATGCGAAAGCGGCTCGCAGGCGCTGGAGCGTGCCAGGCAGATGAACATCGATATTATTTTGATGGATATTCAAATGCCTGAAATCGACGGCATCCGCGCCTGCGAGCTGATTCGCCAGTTGCCTCACCACCAGCAAACGCCGGTGATTGCGGTTACCGCCCACGCGATGGCCGGGCAGAAAGAGAAACTGCTGAGCGCCGGAATGAACGATTACCTTGCCAAGCCGATTGAAGAGGAAAAACTGCATAACCTGCTGATGCGCTACCATCCCGGTAATATCGGCCATCCGCCATTACCGTCAGAAGAAAACGCGCCACCGGCTATCAACATCAACCAAACGCTTGACTGGAACCTGGCGCTGCATCAGGCCGCCGGTAAGGCCGACCTGGCTCGCGAGATGCTGGAAATGCTGCTGGAGTTCCTGCCCGAAGTGCGAAACATCGTTGAAGAGCAGTTGGTTGGCGATAAGCCGGAAGGCCTGGTCGAGATAGTCCATAAGCTGCACGGAAGCTGTAGCTATAGCGGCGTTCCACGCATGAAAAAACTGTGCCAGACGTTAGAGCACGGCCTGCGTAGCGGTATGGCTCCGGGAGACCTGGAGCCTGAGATGCTTGAATTGCTCGACGAAATGGATAACGTGGTGCGCGAAGCGAAAAAATACCTCAGCGCGGCGGCGCTTTAGCTTTTGGTCATGCCGCGCCACATCACGTCAAACCCGGCAGACTTATACTCTTCTCTGCGCGCGGGTTCGCGACCGGCAAATTCCATCGTGGTTTCGGCCAGCGCAAAGAAAATGGCATCGGCAAAGGCGGTTTCGATACCGGTGAGCGCCTCGTTGGTTACGCACTCTTTGGAGAGCTGTCGCAAATCGGGATAAGCCTGGTAAACCTGCTCCAGCGTTTCGGGAGTAATTTTTCCTGAAACCGCCAGCTGCCGCATCGCCTTACGGGCCGCTACGTTGACCAGCCCCCAGTCGATATAGTTGCTCCACACGGTTCTGGAGCGTTCCTTATTCGGCGCATTCCGGTCGTAAGTCTTCATCAGCTCGCCGCCCAAATCCTGCTTATGGTGGAGATAAACCGCATTCAGCAACTCGTCTTTAGTAGGGAAATAGCGAAACAGGGTCCCCTCGGCAACGCCCGCCTTTCTGGCAATCAATGACGTTGCGGCTCCCAGCCCCAGCTCTGCTATCGCATCGGTAGCAGCATCGAGTAATGCTAAACGTTTATCTTCACTTTTTGGACGAGCCACAATTCCTCACAGGTAAGTTAACTAAATGAATGGATCCGGCCGCTACAAAAACCGGGGTCGATACTGTTTATCATACCGTAAATTTTATTGACGGTTGATCTTACCTGCCTATAATGAGTGTTTACTCACTCAATAGCAATATTATCCCTACGCTTCCTGAGAGAATCCCTATGGCTGCCGCGCATTCTGGCAAGCGTTCGTTAACCCTGAAATTCATGGTCGTGATTATGTTATTAGGCCTTACCGCCACCAGTGCCGCGCTGTTCCCGATGACTGAATTTGGCAAATTGCCTCAGGGCAGCCGTCTCGAACGCATCCAGCAATCGCCGCAGTACCGCGACGGCAAATTCCACAACCAGAGCGAAACGCCAATGATGACCGACAAACGCGGTCGCGTGGCGGCGCTGTGGGATTTCTTCTTCGCCCGCCCGGATACGGTAAAGCCTGACAGCCCGCTTCCGCTGGTAAAAACCGACCTTGCGGCGCTGGATAAGCAGCAGGATGTTGTGGTCTGGCTCGGCCATTCTTCCTGGTTTATTCAGCTTGGCGGGAAACGCATTCTTATCGACCCGGTGTTCAGCCATTACGCTGCCCCTTTCGCCTTTTTGAACAAAGCCTTCGTCGGTGATTACCCGTGGCGGGCGGAAGACATGCCGGAGATCGATTTCGTCATCATCTCCCACGATCACTGGGATCATCTTGATTACCCGACCCTGCGGGCGTTGAAGTCGAAAATAAAACAGATAGTGACCCCGCTCGGCGTCGGTGCTCATCTCGAAGCCTGGGGTTTTTCTCCTGCGCTTATCCACGAGCTGGACTGGCAGGAAAAGATGGCCATCGACGGTGAGCTGACGGTTCACGCCCTGCCCGCTCGCCACTTCTCGGGGCGGGGTTTAACCGGCAATAAAACCCTGTGGGCAAGCTTTATGCTGGTCTCGCCGCAGCGAAAAGTTTACTACAGCGGCGATACCGGGTACGGCCCGCACTTCAGGCAGATAGGCGAGCAGTTCAGCGATATCGATCTCGCCATCATGGAAAACGGCCAGTACGACGAAGGCTGGAAATATATTCACATGATGCCCGAAGAGGCCGCTCAGGCAACCGAAGAGCTGGGAGCGAAAACCATGGTGCCGGGGCATGCCGGGCGTTTTGCCCTGGCCAACCACAGCTGGGATGAGCCTTTCCGCCGTATCGCTGCCGCCAGCGTCGGGCGCGGTTACGCCCTGCTGACCCCGGAAATGGGTCAGATAGTTGAAGTCAGCAAACAGAGCCAGGTCTTCGACTCCTGGTGGGAATAGAGCAACTCAATAATCGAAAAAGATGTAGAAGGAGGTGATATGTCCATGCCTAAAGATTTTATGGAATCTCTGCTTGAATGGGTCGACGGCAATATGCAGCGCCCGCTGCGTATTGAAGAAGTCGCAAGGCAGTCCGGATACTCAAAGTGGTACTTACAGCGGATGTTCTCTGACTGGGCGGGAAAAAGCCTCGGGGCCTACATTCGCGAACGCAAATTGCAGTTAGCGGCCGACGATCTGAAAAATACCTCGGATAAGATCCTCGATATTTCTGTGCGTTACGGGTTCGATTCGCAGCAGTCTTTTACCCGCACCTTCGGAAAACGTTTCAACACCTCGCCGGGTGCCTACCGCCGCGATAACGAGCAACCGCTAAACTAAGCCCCTTCCGGGGCGGGTAAGCCTGATGTTACCCGCCCGGCCAGGCCTCAGCTCAGTAGCGTCGCCCAGTGCTCGACCCACGGGCCGGAAACCACTTCAGGCTCCGGGTGATCGTTAGCATCAATCGTCAGTACGCTGTCGATTCGGGTTGCCCCCTGCTCCTGCAGCAAAGCATCAAACTGCTTACCGCCGCCGCAGAAATGGTCATAATTGCTGTCACCGAGCGCTATCAGCCCGTAACGTAGCTCGGGCTGGTAACCGACCTGATCTTTAATCGCCTGAAACAGCGGCACGATACTGTCCGGCAAATCTCCCTGCCCGGTCGTTGACGTCACAACCAGCGCATAATGGTTGCGATAGTATTGCCAGTCCGCCAGTTCCGGGTCTTCAAACACTTTTGCCTGATGGCCGTGCTTTTTAAGAATGGTTTCGGCCTCTTCCGCCACTAACAGCGCGTTGCCATACATAGTACCTACAAAAATACCTACTTCGGCCATCGGTAACTCCTTAAGAATTAGAGACAAGGCTTATCCTGGCAACTCGCCGGATCAAACTCAATATTTTCAACATCCGGTAGCTGCCCGCGCCAGCCGAACTCCGTCAGCATATGCATCCATGTATCATCCAGACCCGCTTTTAACGTCAGCGGCTCCCCGGTCACCGGATGATTGAGCGAAAGCTGGCTGGCGTGCAGCATTAATCGCTGGCAGCCAAAATGTTCCGCTGCGCCCCGGTTCTGACGCAAATCACCGTGTTTGGAATCGCCAATTATCGGATGACGAAGATGGGAAAGATGGCGACGTAGCTGGTGCTTGCGGCCCGTTTCCGGCTCAAGCTCCACCAGACTGTAGCGCGCCGTCGGGTAGCGCCCCACAGCAACCGGCATTTCTACCGTCGCCATCCCGCGATAATGGGTTACCGCAGGCTGCGGCCCTTTATCCTGGTCGCTAAATTTATCGGCAATTTTATCCAGCTCTTCGACCAGCGGATAATCAAGTACCGCTTCATCCTGAAGCCAGCCGCGAACCACGGCATGGTAGCGTTTCTGGATCTGATGCTGCTCAAATTGCTGTGAAAGCAGGCGGCCTACTTCACTGGAAAGCCCCATCAGCAGCACGCCGGAAGTTGGCCTGTCGAGACGGTGAACGGTAAAGACATGCTGACCAATCTGGTCACGCACGGTTTGCATCACCACAACTTTTTCATGCCTGTCCAGCCAGCTGCGATGTACCAGCCAGCCGGAGGGTTTATTCACCGCAACCAGCCATTCATCCTGGTAAATAATCTCCAGCATCAGGCCTCGCCCGTCTCAAATAACGCGTCCAGCTCAAGCAGCGCTGCAAGCAGCGGTTCGCGCACGGCATGCGTCGCATCCAGCGCCATTTCATAGTAGGGCGCGACGGCAAAGGCATCCGGCAGCGGATGGTTGCTCTCCAGCAGGGCATGCATACGCGGGATAAGCACCCATTGCAGCCACTCATGAGGTTGCAGCGTGTCCATGCAGAAAGGCTGCGTGCTTTCAAATGCCGCCGCGTCGGGCGGCAGGCCCTGCCAGAGGGAGTGATCGCGCAGGATCTGCTCAATGGTGAGTAAATGATGGCGAACCAAAGTCTGGCGCTCCATGAAAACCTCATGCTTGTGTGAAAAAGGGCGGAACAGAATAACACTTCTTGCCGGTGCGGGAAAAAGGCATAAAAAAAGGGAGCACTGTTTACACAGTGCTCCCGGTTCGTTTCGCAGCCAATCCAGCTACTTTTAGTGCTCCCTGCTCGTCCGTGACAACTTTGTCCTACGGTCTCCTGACCCACAATCCGTCGCCAACGCATCCTGCTACCGTCATCCTGATGGTGTCCTGCATCACCCTGACGCTAAATCCTTAAGTCTTCCTGACCCACCGAACTCCTGTTGCGGCTCTCATTCTCCATCCTGGAGGTGTCCTTTAACTCTTCCTGAGTTATCCTCGCTTCATCTGTGAAGCCTTTCCTGAACGCCTTCCCGGCGGGTTCCTCTTCATCATGAAGTGACATCATCCTGATATCTCCTTCAATCCGTCAACGTCCTGTCGATGACAATAGAATCCTCTATTTGGCCGCCTGTGACAAGGTATGTAGCGAACCGGCGGGCAAAAACTTTCATTCGGAACCTTCCGAATAAAATAATAACTAATTGTTTAATAAAGATATAAAACCATAACCGTTGATTTAGTCTGCCGCTAAATGTAGCGATCTCTCACAGGTCTTGTAAGAGATCTCTCACAAAGGTGCGAGTAAAATGGCTAAATAACCTGAGGTGTTAAGGCGTCAAGAAATGCGGGAAGGGAAGCAGAAAGCACGCTGCGTTGAGAGGTGCCGATTCTTTCAAGCACCACCTCACCTGTCAAGTTACACAGCGAAACCACTTCCATTTCGTCTTCGGTGGTCGCCAGGAACAACGTAGGCGAGAGTTTCAGGCGTTTTTGGGTCACCAGATGGCCTATCAGATTCTCCTGCACGCGAAGAAAATCATCCTCGCTCCAGGCCTGCAATAGCGTCAATGCCGTAGTCCCGCAAACCGCGGGCATATCTCCGGCAAACTGCGTGGTGTAAAACTCATGAATACCGGGCTGCAGGGCAATATCCAGCGCTCGCTCAACGGCGCTCAAATCCGCCGTAGGGCTAAAAGGCTGCGGCTGCCAGCGCACATCGCCGCCTGTAGTAGTGACAATACAGGGCGACGGAATACCGTATAGCGCTTCGCTGGCGGGCCAGCTACCCGTTTCTTGCTGCCACAGCTCGCAAAAACGGCGGGTAAATTCTTCCAGGGCAAGGCTGACTTCGTTCATTAATTTCTCACTCGCGTAGGCTGGGGTACAATAAAAGCTGATTGTACCTTTATCTCGGTGAAACATGTCCTACGAAAATCACCAGGCCCTGAGTGGCCTGACGCTGGGTAAGCCGACCGCTTACCAGGATCAATACCAGCCTTCCCTGCTGCAGGCCGTACCGCGCAGCCTCAACCGCGACCCTCTCGGCCTGCATGCCAACAGCCTGCCGTTCACCGGCGGAGACATCTGGACGCTGTATGAGCTTTCCTGGCTGAACAACAACGGTCTGCCGCAGGTTGCCGTCGGCCACGTACAGCTGGACGCCAACAGCATTAACCTGGTGGAGTCCAAAAGCTTTAAGCTTTACCTCAACAGCTTTAACCAAACCCGTTTTGCCGACTGGGAAACCGTGCAGGAAACCCTGAAGCGCGATTTAAGCGCCTGCGCAGGCGGCGATGTCAGCGTAGTGCTGTTCCGCCTTCATGAACTTGAGGGTCAGGAAATTTCGGCCTTTAACGGAGAGTGCATCGACCAGCAGAACATCACGATCGACAGCTATGAATTCGATGCGAATTATCTCGAAGGCGCAGCCGGAGAAGAGATCGTGGAAGAGACGCTGGTCAGCCACCTGCTGAAATCCAACTGCCTGATAACCCACCAGCCGGACTGGGGTTCGGTACAAATTCGCTATCGTGGCCCTAAAATAGACCGTGAAAAACTGCTGCGCTATCTGGTCTCTTTTCGCCACCATAACGAATTCCACGAGCAATGCGTGGAGCGCATCTTTAACGACCTGCAGCGCTACTGCCAGCCGCAGGCGCTAAGCGTTTACGCTCGCTACACCCGGCGCGGTGGCCTGGACATTAACCCGTGGCGCACCAATACCGATTTCCATCCCGCTTTTGGCCGCCTGGTTCGCCAATAAGTGCGAAATAGCTCCCAGCGACAAAACCGATTACGGTTTACGGGTTGTTAAAGTGAACAAGCCAGGGCTATTGTAATCTGTGAGAACGGCACTTTTCGTTCCGTAAGGAGTTCACTTGATTACACATATTAGCCCGCTTGGCTCAATGGATATGTTGTCGCAGCTGGAAGTCGATATGCTTAAACGCACGGCCAGCAGCGACCTTTATCAACTGTTTCGTAACTGCTCGCTGGCGGTGCTTAATTCCGGCAGCCAGACCGACAGTAGCAAAGAGCTGCTGTCCCGCTTTCAGAACTTCGATATCAACGTGTTACGCCGTGAACGCGGCGTAAAACTCGAACTTATTAACCCACCGGAAGACGCCTTTGTAGACGGCAGGATCATTCGTGCGCTGCAGGCCAACCTGTTTGCGGTACTGCGAGACATTCTGTTCGTTAACGGTCAAATCACCAATGCTGGCCGTTTCCAGCATCTGAATAAAGAAAACTCCATTCATATCACCAACATGGTGTTTTCCATTTTACGAAATGCCCGTGCGCTACACGTCGGCGAGGCTCCGAACCTGGTTGTTTGCTGGGGCGGCCACTCGATTAACGAAAACGAATACCTCTACGCCCGCCGCGTCGGCACCCAGCTCGGCCTGCGCGAGTTGAATATCTGTACCGGCTGCGGGCCTGGCGTGATGGAAGCGCCGATGAAAGGTGCCGCCGTGGGCCACGCCCAGCAGCGCTATAAAGAAGGCCGCTTTATCGGCCTTACGGAGCCATCAATCATCGCCGCCGAGCCGCCTAACCCGTTGGTTAACGAACTGATTATCATGCCGGACATTGAAAAACGGCTTGAGGCATTCGTGCGTATCGCCCACGGCATCATCATCTTCCCGGGCGGCGTGGGTACGGCAGAAGAGCTGCTTTACCTGCTGGGCATCCTGATGAACCCGCATAACCATGACCAGGTACTGCCGTTAATTCTGACCGGGCCAAAAGAGAGCGCCGATTACTTCCGCGTGCTGGACGAATTTATCGTCAACACGCTGGGCGAAACCGCACGCCGCCATTACAAAATCATCATCGATGACGCTGTAGAAGTGGCGCGGCTGATAAAAAAAGCCATGCCGCAGGTTAAAGAGAACCGCCGCGAAACCGGAGATGCCTACGGGTTTAACTGGTCAATTCGCATTGCGCCGGATCTTCAAATGCCGTTCGAGCCGACCCACGGGAATATGGCTAACCTGCAACTCTACCCCGATCAGCCGGCAGAAAAACTGGCGGCTTCGCTGCGCCGCGCCTTCTCCGGGATTGTGGCGGGTAACGTCAAAGAGGCCGGGATCCACGCGATAGAAAAATTCGGCCCGTATAAAATTCACGGTGACCCGGAAATGATGCAGCGCATGGACGCTCTGCTACAGGGCTTTGTCGCTCAGCACCGCATGAAGCTTCCGGGCAGCGCCTACATTCCCTGCTACGAAATCGTGCGTTAATCACAAATGGGCGGCCGCTGGTCGCCCTTCTTTTTTACCCTCGCCCGCTCCAGTTAATCGATTGCGTTCACATCTAAACCGCCAAACATCACGCCTACAGATAAATCCTCGTAGAAAAAACCTGTTTTACCCACTTTCTCCAGTGAAAACCGAGTTATTTGGTCGGGTATAATTTATTGCATCATCCGCAAGTGATAGGCTTCACGCCCATAAATTTCACGATGATATACATGAACAGATTGTTATGCGGAATTGTTACGCTAATGACGTAGATTATCGCATTTGGGATCGCGATCACTGATACATAGGCGACATAAATGTATCTTTCCGCCCGCTGATTATTACGGGCCACAACTACTATAAAAACGCCCGTCGCCAGAATTTAGTTTCAGCAGTTATGACCATAACGTCGTTTTAACTGCGAATTTTTCAACATTGCACGAAACATTCCTTTGGAGAAGTTGATGGAAACCACTCAAACCAGCAGTATTGTCTCTGCTGAGAAAAAAGGCGCATGGCGCAAGACCGACACCATGTGGATGCTGGGCCTGTACGGCACAGCGATTGGGGCAGGTGTTCTGTTCCTGCCAATTAACGCCGGTGTAGGTGGTCTGATCCCACTGTTCATCATGGCGATCCTTGCATTCCCGATGACCTTCTTCGCACACCGCGGTATGACCCGCTTCGTGCTGTCCGGTAAAAATCCGGGCGAAGACATCACCGAAGTTGTAGAAGAACACTTCGGCGTCGGCGCGGGTAAACTGATTACCCTGCTGTACTTCTTCGCTATCTACCCAATCCTGCTGGTTTACAGCGTGGCAATTACCAATACCGTAGACAGCTTCATTACCCACCAGTTGGGTATGACGTCTCCACCGCGTGCCATTCTCTCCCTGATTCTGATTGTCGGCATGATGACCATCGTACGTTTCGGCGAGCAGATGATCGTGAAGGCGATGAGCATCCTGGTATTCCCGTTTGTTGCGGCCCTGATGGTTCTGGCGCTGTACCTGATTCCTAACTGGAGCGGCGCGGCATTTGAAACGCTTTCCTTCAGCGCAACCCCGGCAACCGGCAGCGGCCTGTGGATGACCCTGTGGCTGGCAATTCCAGTAATGGTGTTCTCCTTCAACCACTCCCCGATCATCTCCTCCTTCGCGGTAGCGAAGCGTGAAGAGTACGGCGAAGGCGCAGAGAAAAAATGCTCCAGCATTCTGGCTCGTGCACACATCATGATGGTGCTGACCGTAATGTTCTTCGTATTCAGCTGCGTGCTGAGCCTGTCCCCGGCTGACCTGGCGGCGGCAAAAGCGCAGAACATTTCTATCCTGTCCTACCTGGCTAACCACTTTAACGCACCGGTTATCGCCTGGATGGCGCCAATCATTGCGATGATTGCGATTACTAAATCCTTCCTCGGCCACTATCTGGGCGCTCGTGAAGGCTTCAACGGTATGGTTATCAAGTCTCTGCGCGGCAAAGGCAAGAGCATTGAAATCAACAAACTGAACAAAATCACCGCGCTGTTCATGCTGGTGACCACCTGGGCAGTCGCTACGCTGAACCCAAGCATCCTGGGTATGATTGAAACTCTGGGTGGCCCGGTTATCGCGATGATCCTGTTCCTGATGCCGATGTATGCGATTCAGAAAGTACCGGCTATGCGTAAATACAGCGGCCATATCAGCAACGTATTCGTTGTGATTATGGGCCTGATTGCCATCTCCGCTATCTTCTACTCGCTGTTCAGCTAAGCCTTCTAAAAGCCGCCCTTCGCGGGCGGCTCTCTTCTTTAAGTCTCTTACGCAGGGAAGTCTCATGATTAGCGTATTCGACATTTTCAAAATCGGTATCGGCCCATCCAGCTCTCATACCGTCGGCCCAATGAAGGCCGGTAAACAGTTCTCTGATGACCTGATTGAGCGCGGCATTCTGCACGATATCACCCGCGTGGTGGTTGACGTCTACGGCTCGCTTTCCCTGACAGGTAAAGGGCACCACACCGATATCGCCATTATTATGGGGCTGGCCGGTAATCTGCCGGACACCGTTGATATCGACTCAATCCCACATGTGATTCAGGACGTTAATACCCACGGGCGCCTGATGCTGGCCAACGGTCAGCACGAAGTAGAGTTCCCGGTGGACAGCTGCATGAATTTCCATGCCGATAACCTGGCATTGCATGAAAACGGCATGCGCATTAGCGCCCTGGCCGGTGACAAAGTGCTGTACACCCAAACCTACTACTCCATCGGCGGCGGTTTTATCGTTGATGAAGCGCACTTTGGGCAGCAAAGCGAAAACAGCGTAAGCGTGCCTTATCCGTATAAAAACGCTGCGGATTTACAGCGCCATTGCCGCGAAACCGGCCTGTCGCTGTCCGGCCTGATGATGCTGAACGAACGGGCGCTGCATACTCAGGAAGAGATTGACGCCCACTTTGCCGCCGTTTGGGAAGTCATGCGTAGCGGAATTGAGCGGGGTATTACTACCGAAGGCGTGCTGCCGGGCAAAATGCGCGTACCGCGTCGCGCCGCCGCCCTGCGCCGTATGCTGGTAACCAGCGACAAAAACAGCTCTGACCCGATGGCCGTAGTGGACTGGATCAACATGTTCGCTCTGGCGGTCAACGAAGAGAACGCAGCCGGTGGCCGCGTCGTCACCGCGCCCACCAACGGAGCCTGCGGTATTGTTCCTGCGGTTCTGGCCTACTACGACAAATTTATTCGTCAGGTGAATGCCAACTCCTGCGCCCGCTACTTCCTGGCGGCCGGGGCAATTGGCACGCTGTACAAAATGAACGCCTCAATCTCCGGCGCGGAAGTGGGCTGCCAGGGTGAAGTCGGCGTAGCTTGTTCCATGGCTGCGGCCGGTCTGGCGGAACTGCTGGGCGGAAGCCCTACTCAGGTTTGCATCGCCGCAGAAATCGGCATGGAGCACAACCTGGGGCTAACCTGTGACCCGGTTGCCGGGCAGGTTCAGGTGCCGTGCATCGAACGTAACGCCATTGCTGCGGTAAAAGCGGTGAACGCCGCTCGCATGGCAATGCGCCGTACCAGCGAACCTCGCGTCTGCCTGGATAAAGTTATCGAAACGATGTATGAAACCGGCAAGGACATGAACGCCAAGTATCGCGAAACCTCTCGCGGTGGCCTGGCGCTGAAAATTGTCGCCTGTGACTAAGCAGAAAGGCTCCCATCGGGAGCCTTTCTTTTAGAGTGATGCTTTCAGCCGCTTCACCGCTTCAACCAGCTGTTCATCGGTCGCCGTCGCATAGGAGAAGCGCAGCGTGCGCTTATCGGCACGATCGCTAAAGAAGAATTCCCCGGGAACATAAACCACGCCGTTCTCCAGCGTTTTTTGCAGCCAGGTGGTGGTATCAAACTCGTAGCGGAACGAGGCCCAGAGGAACATCCCGCCCTGAGGCTGGTTAAACGTAATATGCTCGCTCAGCTCTTCTTCCAGCAGGCGTGAAAGCGTCAGACATTTCTGCCTGTAGGCTTCACGAATCAGCTCAATCTGCGGGTTTAACCTGCCCAGCGTCAGGTAGGCAGCCGTCAGAGACTGGGTAAAAGAGTTGGCGTGAAGGTCGGTAGCCTGCTTGATAATAGCGACCTTTTGCTTCATCCACTCCGGCAGAATAATCCAGCCAACGCGCAGCCCCGGCGCCAGAATTTTAGAGAACGTTGAAGTATAAACTACGTGGTCGGCATAGCCCTGCTCCGTCGCTATCTGAAGCAGCGTTTTTTCGCGGCGGTCGGTAAAGCTGATGGCGCCGTATGGATCGTCCTCGATTATCACGAAATCATATTCGGCGGCGAGTTTTACCAGCTTCTCGCGGCGCTCTGCGCTCATCGTTGTTCCGCTCGGGTTACCAAAAGTCGGCACCAGATAGACGCCTTTAATGCGCGTAGTTTTCAGCAGCGCTTCCAGCTCATCAACGATCATTCCGTGCTCATCACCGCCGACCGACGCAACTTTAGCGCCCGTCAGGCTAAGGATTTGCAGCGTTGCCAGGTACGTTGGGCGCTCAACCACAAATACGTCGCCCTCATCCACCAGGCCGCGCATCAGCAAGTCCAGCGCCTGCTGCGATCCGGAGGTAATCAGTAATTGGTCGCTACGGGTCGTTATCCCGCGCTCCCGGCAAAGCTCAACCAGCTGCTCACGCAGCTCGCTATTGCCCTCGGTCAGCCCATACTGGAAGGCCTCATTGAAGTTCTCTTCCAGCGCTTTGCGGGTCGCCAGTTCCAGCCCTTCTCTGTCGAAAAGGTCGCTGGAAGGAATGCCGCCGGCCAGCGAAATCACGCCCGGCATTTTGCTGTGTTTAAGGAGTTCACGAATGGCCGAAGGTTGCAGGTTTTGAATACGTTGCGCGAGGTGTTTAGTGTTACTCATATGATGTTCTCTATTTTTTTATTCGCCAGAAATATACATAGCCCCCTAACGACTACGCAATGCCTTTCCATCTTTAGTTAATAAGGTTTCTGCGAGAAAGATTCCTGATTTCTGCGATGAGAATAGCTCATGATGGCGGGAAGTGTTAGGCTAAGACAATCCTTGTTAAAGGTAAATTTCTTATGTCTATTCATTTACTTATCGTCGATGCGTTAAACCTGATCCGCCGCATACATGCGGTACAAGGCTCTCCCTGCGTTGAAACCTGCCTGCACGCCCTCGAACAATTAATTAACCACAGCCAGCCAACGCACGCGGTAGCGGTGTTCGACGACGAAGAACGTCGGGACGGCTGGCGTCATCAGGTATTGCCGGACTACAAAGCCGGGCGCTCTCCTATGCCGGAAAACCTGCATGCAGAAATGCCGAACCTGCGCGAAGCCTTTACCAGGCGCGGCGTACAGTGCTGGCACTCAAAAGGAAACGAAGCTGACGACCTGGCCGCAACGCTGGCGGTCAAAGTCGCTTCCGGCGGCCACCGGGCAACCATCGTCTCCACGGATAAAGGCTACTGCCAACTGCTGGCTCCGACTTTGCAAATCCGCGACTACTTCCAGAAACGCTGGCTTGACGCCCCTTTTATTGAGCATGAATACGGCGTGCAGCCCGGCCAGCTCGGTGATTTCTGGGGCCTGGCGGGCATCAGCAGCAGTAAAATTCCAGGCGTGCCCGGCATCGGTCCTAAAAGCGCGACGCAGCTCATCAATACGTTCTCCACTCTGGAAGAGATTTATCAGCGGCTTGATGAAGTCCCGGAAAAATGGCGTAAAAAACTTGAGCAGCACAAAGATAGCGCGTTCGTCAGCCGCCAGGTTGCAAGGCTACAAACGGATTTACAGCTGGATGGTAATTTACAGCAGCTAAGGCTGGCGGGGAGTTGACCCTCACCCGGCAAGGGTGAGGGAAAGTGTCTATCAGCGCTCGTCGCGACGGCCGCCAGTGGCAGCCCACCAGCGGCGGATATGCACGGTAACTTCTTCGCGGTCGTGATAAAGCTGGCGAGCCTTAATCTCGGCGTTAATTCCGTTTTCTTCCAGCTTCTCGCGGATCTGCGCCAGGTTCTGGGAGACTTCCTCATAGCGCTTTTTCATCGGCAGCTTGAGGTTAAAAATAGTCTCACGGCACCAGCCGTTCACCAGCCAGGTCGCCATCAGGCTGGCGACTTTTGCTGGTTTTTCAACCATATCGCAAACCATCCACGAAATATTGACGCGCGTCGGGCGGTATTTAAAACCATCCTCACGCAGCCAGGTTACCTGCCCGGTATCCATCAGGCTTTGTGCCATCGGGCCGTTATCTACGGAAGAAACCCACATGTTGCGCTTCACCAGCTGATAGGTCCAGCCGCCCGGGCAGGCGCCCAGATCAACCGCATACATGCCGTTTGCCAGACGTTCATCCCACTCGTCCGCGGGGATAAAGACGTGAAACGCCTCTTCCAGCTTCAGCGTTGAGCGGCTCGGCGCGTCGGACGGGAACTTAAGGCGCGGAATGCCCATATAGAACGGTGAATTGTTGGTGGTGTACGAATACCCGGTATAGCAGCAGCCTGGGGCGATAAAGAATACGTGTACCACCGGGCGTTTTGGCGTCTCGTAGTTAGTCAGCACCCCGGCTTCACGCAGGCTGGAACGCAGCGGCACGGTGAACTTGCGGCAGAACTTCATCAGCTCTTTGCTTTCGTTAGTGTCCGCCACCTCAACGCGCAGGTCACCGCCTTTCTCAACCACGCCCTGTAACATGCCGACAACCGGCGTAATACGGTCTTCCGGCGGCAGATCTTTTAGCAGCTCACCGGCAACGATCATCTGGCGGGCAAAAATCAGGTCGCTAAACGGCAGCTCGCGCGCCAGCTTATCCGCCTCTTCCGGCTGGTAGCATTCAAATACCACGTAGCCGCTCTGTTCTTTAACACGGGCAAACCCGTAAACGCCGCGCTGCCCGGCTTTGTCGGTGATTTCCGCCGCACACTCTTTCTCAAAACCCTGGCGGCAGTACAAAATAACTTTATTCATGGCTTACGCCCTTACGTTTCAGGCGCACAGCACCAATTAACATCAATATCCAACCGGCAAGGAAGCTTACGCCGCCCACCGGGGTAACAAACGCCCACAGCCGCAGATGCGACAGGGCAAGACAATAGAGACTGCCGCTAAATAATACGGTCCCGAGCGCCATAAAGACGCTGCTCCAGTAGAACCAGATGCTGATGCGTCTCTGCATCGCCACCGCAAGGCCAAAAATAGCCAGGGTGTGAAATGCCTGATATTCAAGCCCGGTCTGGATCCAGCCCATCTCCACAACGCCCAGAGATTTGCTTAATACATGCGCCCCGAAGGCGCCCAGGGCAACAAAAACAAAGCCGCTGATGGCGGCAAAAATCAGCATGAATCGGCTGGTCATGGTGTAACCCTAAAAGTGAGGCGTGGCCTGGCCACGCGAAGATTGCTTATTGTTCGTAGCGAAAACGGAATTTTTCTTGCTCGCTGGCCGCCTTTGCCAGGATCCACTGTCGAAACGCGGCTATTTTACCCAGTTCTGCCTGACTGTCATGACAAACCAGATAAAAGGCGTTTTTACTCACCAGCACATCGTTAAACGGGCAGACCAGGCGGCCGGCCTCTATTTCGGTTTGCGCCATCACGTTGTTAGCCAGCGCAATACCCTGACCGTGAATGGCGGCCTGGAGCACCATCGCGCTGTGGCTGAAAATAGGCCCCTGCTGGACATTAATATGGCTCACCCCAAGCTGGCGGGTATAAGTCTGCCAGTCGCGGCGCGAAGCGTCATGCAATAAAGTGTGCTTAGCTAAATCTTCCGGCGTTTTAATCGGCTTATCGCCAGTGAGCAGCATAGGCGAGCATACCGGCAGCAAATATTCAGCATAAAGCTTTTCAACTCTGAGCCCCGGCCAGTTACCCCGACCATAGAATATCGCCACGTCCACATCGTCCGACAGCTTATCTTCCTGGCGGTCAACCGCCTGGATTCGCACGTCGATTCCCGGATAAGCTGAGTTAAAGCTTGTCAGGCGCGGCACCAGCCAGTGAATCGCAAAGCTTGGCAATAAACTGACCGTCAGTGCGCCTTTTGCGCTTCGCGCCTGCAGCTTGCGCGTGGCTTCGGTAAGCTGGGAAAAAATCTCTTTAATATCCTGATAATAGCTTTGCCCCTCTTCCGTCAGCAGCAGCGAACGGTTGCGGCGGCGGAACAGTTTCAGGCCGAGAAAATCCTCCAGAGACTTGATCTGGTGGCTTACAGCGGCCTGAGTGACAAACAGCTCCTCGGCCGCTTTAGTAAAACTCAAGTGACGGGCCGCCGCGTCAAAAACGCGCAGCGCATTCAGAGGTGGTAAACGCTTGGACATGGGTTATTTGGCTTAAGTGTTAATAATGATTAACAAACAGATGCTGTTTGTTTACCTATTAGTTTTTTTTATCTGAGCCATTATAAATTGTCCGTTGAGGATGCACCAGCAAATACCTATAGTGGCGGCACTTCCTGAGTCGGAACGAAAAGTTGTCTGGAATGCGTGTTCTGGAGGGCTTTTGGCTTACGGTTGTGATGTTGTGTTGTTGTGTTTGCAATTGGTCTGACATTTCGGACCACGGTAGCTAAGCTACCCCTTTTCACTTCCTGTACATTTACCCTGTCTGTCCATAGTGATTAATGTAGCACCGCCGAATGCGGTGCTTTTTTTTGCCTGCCGTTTACTTCTTCAGCTCAACCATCTCTTTCACATCCGAGCGGTTAATCTGCTGCATGTTTCCGTTGGCGTCTTTGTACTTAATCATACCGGTTTCGTCATCGGTCTTCGGCTTACCTTCAGAGACGATGGCACGCCCGTCGTTGGTATGCATGATGTAGTTAGGGCTGGAACAAGCTGCAAGTGCAAAAGTCATCATACAGGCAGAAACAATAGCGGCTGCTTTATTCATAATTCTTCTCCTTGTGCATAGAGTTTAATGCTACTTAAATCTCTTCTACTGACAGTCGTAAACATCAGTCCAACAATAAATAGCATAACCTGCTTTTCCGATCTTGCCAGCAGAAGCGGACTATTCCGATGGTGACTGAAACCTTGTGCCGCGCCCTGATTTGCGCGACGATCTGTTCATTGACTTGAGGATCATCATGACAGCATTTAACCCCGCCCATTTTCGCGCCCAGTTTCCGGCGCTGGCAGACTCAGGCGTCTATCTCGATAGCGCGGCAACTTCGCTTAAACCCCAGGCCGTAATCAACGCCACCCGGCAGTTTTATAGCCTGAGCGCGGGTAACGTTCACCGCAGCCAGTTCCCGGAGGCACAGCGCCTTACCGCTCACTACGAAGCCGCACGCGACCAGGTTGCGCAGCTGATTAATGCACAAAGCGGTAAGTCCGTGGTCTGGACACGAGGAACCACTGAAGCCATCAATCTGGTGGCGCAGTGCTACGCTCGCCCTCGTCTTACCGCCGGGGACGAAATCATTATCAGCGAAGCCGAGCATCACGCCAATTTCGTGCCGTGGCTGATGGTTGCCGAACAAACGGGCGCTCGGGTGGTAAAACTCCCGCTGGGAAATGACCTGCTGCCCGATCTCAACCAGCTTCCAACGCTTATCAATGAGCGCACCCGTATTCTGGCTCTGGGGCACATGTCCAACGTCACCGGCGGCTGCCCGGACCTGGAAAAAGCCATTAAGCTTGCCCACGCTGCCGGAGCCGTTGTGATGGTCGACGGCGCGCAGGGCATCGTTCACTGCCCGCCGGATGTTCAGGCGCTGGACATCGACTTTTACGCATTTTCCGCCCATAAACTCTATGGCCCAACCGGCATCGGCGCGCTGTACGGCAAACCCGAGCTGCTCGAGCAGATGTCACCCTGGCTCGGGGGCGGCAAAATGATTACTGAAGTTTCGTTCGAGGGCTTCAAAACCCAGCCGGTGCCTTATCGCTTTGAAGCAGGGACGCCGAACGTAGCGGGCGTTATCGGGCTCAGCGCGGCGCTGGAATGGCTTGAAGAGATTAATCTGCACGAGGCTGAGAGCTGGAGCCGCAGCCTGGCAACGCTTGCCGAAGCTGAACTGGCTAAACGCCCCGGCTTTCGCAGCTTCCGCAGCCAGGATTCAAGCCTGCTGGCATTCGATTTTGCGGGCGTACACCATAGCGATTTAGTTACGCTGCTGGCGGAGTCCGGCATTGCCCTGCGCGCCGGCCAGCACTGCGCCCAGCCGCTTATGACTGCCCTAGGCGTTAGCGGCACGCTTCGCGCCTCTTTCGCCCCCTACAACACTCAGCAGGACGTGGAACACCTGGTACAAGCCATCGACCGCGCCCTCGATATTCTGGTGGACTAAATGAGCAATATTTTATTAGCCGGGCATCCTTTTGGCTCCGCCGTGAACGAAGAAACTTTGCTCTCCACGTTTGCCGCTTTGCAGCAGTGGGAAGACAAATATCGCCGGTTGATCCTGCTCGGCAAGCAGCTTCCGGCGCTGCCTGACGAGTTAAAAAACGAGAGCATTGAAATCAGCGGCTGCGAAAACCGCGTATGGTTGGGCTACACCCGCCAGCCGGACGGCACGCTGCACTTCTACGGCGACAGTGAAGGAAGAATTGTACGAGGATTGCTGGCGGTGTTGCTGACCGCAGTAGAAGGGAAAACCGCCCGGCAGCTGTTGGAGAAAGATCCGCTGGAATTATTCGACCAGTTGGGGCTACGCAACCAGCTCAGCGCCTCACGCAGCAGCGGTCTTGCCGCGCTGGCAGCGGCCGTTCAGCAGGCCGCGCGCCAGGCGTAATCAGGCGGCGGTTCGCGCCGCTTTCGCCATCATCTTCTTCAGCACATGGGACACCGCCACGAAGCCAAAGCTGGCGGTAACCATAGTTGCCGCGCCAAAGCCGGAGGCGCAGTCCATACGCTTTGGCCCTTCAGCGGTGCTTTTCATCGCACAGACCGAGCCATCGGCCTGAGGGTAAACCAGCGCTTCGGTTGAAAATACGCAGTCCACGCCCAGCTTTCCTTTGCTGTTCTTCACCACGCCAAAATCACTTTTCAGCCGCTCGCGCAGCTTGGCGGCAAGCGGATCCTGAATCGTTTTTGCCAGATCGGACACCTGGATCTGCGTAGGATCGATCTGCCCACCGGCCCCACCGGTAGTCACCAGCGGGATCTTATAGCGCCGACAATAAGCTATCAGTGCGGCTTTAGGCCGAACGCTATCAATTGCGTCAATAACGTAGCTGAATCCCTGACTAAGCAGCTCCGCCGTGTTTTCTGCCGTAATAAAGTCATCCACCACCGTAACCCGGCACTCGGGATTAATCTCTTTAATGCGCGCGGCCATGACTTCGGTTTTTGCCTGACCAACGTTATCCCGCAGAGCATGGATTTGGCGGTTAGTGTTAGTCACACATACGTCGTCCATATCAATCAGGGTAATTGCGCCGATGCCGGTACGCGCCAGCGCTTCGGCCGCCCACGATCCCACGCCGCCGATGCCAATCACACAAACGTGAGCCTCAGCAAACAGCTGTAACGCCGCCTGGCCATACAGGCGAGCGGTTCCGCCAAAGCGTTGCAGCCAGGCATCGGAAAGAACGACAGACATCGGGGTATCCTCAGAAATAAAAAACGGGCTGATTATACAGCCCGTCTATAGAAGGTGGGAACTTTGCAGCATCAACCGCTAAAAACATTCCCGCCGTTGCCCGCTCCAGGTGCCGGTTTCAGCACCCAAACGCGACCATAATGGTTATACCATCCCGCGCGGTGTCCGGCATCCGGGCCGATTCCCTGGTAGATATCGAAGTGCTGGCCTTTGATTGCGCCACCCACATCCAGCGCCACCATCACACGCAGCTCGTACTGGCCGGTAAACTTGCCGTTATTATCCAGCAGCGGCACTTCGGTAAGCAGCGTTGTGCCCGCAGGAATAATAGAGCGGTCAGACGCAACGGATGCGCGGCCAATCAGCGGCACGGCGCTGGCACCTTTCACCGGCGCATAGCTTGCGGGCTTGAAGAACACAAAGGAAGGGTTCTGCTCCAGCAGCTCGCGGACTTCAGCCTCGCTGTGGGTTTCGCCCCAGTGGCGGATGGCCTGCATCGACATATCTTCTTTCTTTACTTCGCCACGGTCGATTAACACTTTACCGATACTGCGATAGGCGTGGCCGTTTTTCCCGGCATAGCCAAAGAAAGTCAGAGGCTGGCCGTCGCCAAAATCAATATAGCCGCTGCCCTGCACATCCATGATGAAGTTATCCATCAAAGAATTGCTGTAGGCCAGCACATAGCTCTCGCTCAACGCGCCGCTGTAGATTTCCGCACGGGAAGGCAGGCGGCCACGTTTTGGCGGCATACGGTAGATGGGGTACTGGAATTCGCCCTGACGGGTATGGCGAGCCTGAATAACCGGGGTGTAATAGCCGGTGAACTGGACGTTACCGTAGTTATCCGCGCCTTCCATCTGCCACGCATCCAGACCAAACTGCTTCAGCTGGCGAGTATCGCCCCCGGCGCGCAGCCACTGCTGCACCGCGTTATAAATGTCGCTGCCATTATTATAGAGGCGAGGAGAAGCGGAGCGGATCTGATTAACCTGCTCGGCATAGTCACCGCCGTTGATTGGCGCCCCTACCGCATCAGGCTGATTCACCAGTGAGAAAGGCTGGGAGAACTTCCCGTCTTTATATTGTTGACCGCGATCGGTCGGTTTTGATGAGCAGGCGGCCAGCATTGCTACCATCGCCCCCGCAACTATGTACTTAATCCAACGTCCTTTCATTACTCTCTAGCCCTGCTGGTTGCCTCTATATGCCTCGCCGAAGATAGCAAACGCGCCGCGAGAATTAAACGAGTTGAGGGGGTGACATAGTAAAAACGCCTGTTTTATGGGCATTATGCGGGTAAATTCAACAACCAATGGGAAATTCAGGAATTTCTTCCAAAAAAGGGTTGCAACAAAAAGCGAGCAGAGTATAGTGCGCATCCACGGACGCGGGGTGGAGCAGCCTGGTAGCTCGTCGGGCTCATAACCCGAAGGTCGTCGGTTCAAATCCGGCCCCCGCAACCAATTAAAAGTCGCTGTTTTAACAGCGCAATGATGAATAATCATTAAAAAAATAGCAGTATGACGGACGCGGGGTGGAGCAGCCTGGTAGCTCGTCGGGCTCATAACCCGAAGGTCGTCGGTTCAAATCCGGCCCCCGCAACCAACATTGAGAACACCCTTACGGGTGTTTTTTTGTATCTGCAATCCGGGAAATTTCCTCCCGGCCCCTTCTGGCGAATTACTCTCCTGCAATCAAAACCTTACGCACAATTGCATCTTCAGGCTGTAAAGCACTACCGTCCTGTAAAACCGGCATCATGAAAGCAACAGGCTGGCCGCTGCGCTTATCGATAAGCTCAGAGTGCGGCTCATTCTCCGCGAATAAATAACGCTCTCCCCACTGGCGCAGCGCCACCACAACCGGGAACAGGCTTACCCCCATCTGCGTTAACACATACTCCTGATAAGCCGTCCCGTCGGACGCGGCCTGCAATTCCAGCACTCCGGCATCAACAAGCTTGCGCAATCTGTCAGAAAGAATATTTCTGGCTACGCCCAGACTCCGCTGGAAATCCCCAAAGCGACGTACGCCGTCAAACGCATCGCGCACAATAAGCAACGACCAGCGGTCTCCTATCGCCTCAATGCAGCGAGCGACCGGGCAAAACTGGTTGGCATTATTTCCCTGCGGCATTTTTCTCCCCTTATCGCCAGGCAAACAAGTTGCATTTTAAAACCAGACTCTCTACCCTTCAATCAGTTTTGTTTTGCAACTAGATTGGCTGGGAGAAAAGAAGATGAGAAAAACGCTGCTTGTTGATGTTACAGCCTGCTCCGAACGGCATCGGCCTTTACCAGAAGCCGCCGGTATGCCCGCGAGCCTGGTCGCCCTTTTTTCCATTGCCAGCGGGCTGAGCGTGGCGAACGTTTACTATGCCCAGCCTCTGCTGGATAAGCTGGCGCAGGACTTTGGCATTAGCCACGCCGCCATCGGCGGGCTTATAACCGCAACCCAGGCAGGCTGCGCGCTGGCCTTGCTTTTTTTAGTCCCCCTGGGTGACCTGCTGAACCGCCGTAAACTGATGGCAGCCCAGATTGCGGGCCTGGTCATCGCAATTATTTCTGTGGCAGTCGCCCACTCCACGCCGGTGCTGCTGGTAAGCCTGCTGGCCGTGGGGCTTCTTGGCACGGCAATGACGCAGGGGTTAATTGCTTATGCGGCCAGCGCGGCCGCGCCCGATCAACGCGGACATGTTGTCGGTTCCGCACAAAGCGGCGTGTTCATTGGGCTGCTGTTAGCGCGAGTCTTTGCCGGAGGAATAAGCGACATTGCGGGCTGGCGAGCGGTCTATTGCTGCTCCGCCGTATTAATGCTGGCGATTGCTTTGCCGCTGTGGCGCAAACTACCGGAACTCGCGCTATCGTCAGCCGCCCGTAGCTATCCGCAGCTTATCGGCTCGATGTTTACCCTGCTCCGCCAGGAGAAAGTGTTGCAGGTGCGCGGAGTGCTGGCGCTGCTGATGTTCGCCGCCTTTAACGTTTTCTGGAGCGCGCTGGTGCTGCCGCTAAGCGCCGCCCCTTACGGCTTCTCTCATACGCTGATTGGGGCTTTTGGCCTGGTCGGCGCGGTGGGAGCACTGGCCGCAACGCGTGCCGGAAAATGGGCGGATCGGGGGCTTGCACAGCATACCAGCCTCGCCGCACTTCTCTTGGTGCTGCTGGCCTGGTGGCCGCTCTCGCTGATGAGCTGGTCCTTAGGGGCGCTGGTGGCAGGAATTATTTTGCTTGATTCAGGCGGCCAGGCGCTGCACGTCACCAACCAGAGCATGATTTTCCGCACCCGCCCGGAGGCTCATAGCCGCCTGGTGGGGCTGTATATGCTTTTTTATGCCGCCGGAAGTGGCGCAGGCGCGATGAGTACAACGCTGGTTTATGCTCACGCGGGCTGGCAAGGCGTGTGCCTGCTGGGTTCGGGAATTAGTTTCCTGGCGCTGCTGTTCTGGTGGTTCACCAGGAAAGTCACGGGCGAATAACAGAGGGTAAGCGCCAGCTATATTAAAGGCGCGCCTTTTACTTCTACCCTCTTCGCGCCAGGCGCGAGCTGTCCGAGAAGTAGGCTTTAATCCCCGCCAGGATGGACTCGGCCACCTCCTGCTGGAACTTCGCCGTGCGCAGCTTACGCTCTTCTTCCGGGTTACTGAGGAACGCAGTTTCCACCAGAATCGACGGAATATCCGGCGCTTTAAGTACCGCAAACCCGGCCTGATCGACGCTGTTTTTATGCAGCTTATTTACCCGTCCGAGACGGTTCAGTACCTCTTTGCCAAACTTCAGGCTGTCGTTAATGGTCAGCGACTGCACCATATCGAACATCGTGTGGTCGAGATAACGGTCCCCGCTCTTGCCTACCCCGCCGATTAAGTCCGCGGCGTTCTGGGTTTGAGCAAGATATTTAGCCGCGGTGCTGGTGGCACCTTTGGTCGACAGCGCAAACACCGATGAACCGCGAGCGGCTGCGGTAGTGAAAGCATCCGCATGAATAGAAACAAAGAGATCGGCCCGCTGCTTCTGGGCTTTAGCCACGCGCACTTTCAGCGGGATGAAAACATCCTCGTTTCGCGTCATATAGGCCTTCATGTTGCCTTCTTTGTCCAGCAGCGCCTTCAGCCTGCGGGCAATGCTCAGCACAATATCCTTTTCACGGGTCTTATTCGGGCCAATAGCGCCGGGATCTTCCCCGCCGTGCCCGGGATCGAGCATGATGACAATCGGGCGGTCACGCCCCGCTTTACCCGGCTGCGGCCCTTTATCAGCCGGCATTTTCTTATCCAGCTGGCCGTTGTTGTAATCTTCCAGCAGCGCCAGCAGCGGATCCTGCTCGCTATTCATATTGGCCGGGTAAAGATCCATTACCAGGCGTTCTTTAAATTCGGCCACCGGTGCCAGCGCAAACAGATGTGGGGTAACGTTTTGTTTCAATTCAAAAACCATACGCACGGTCTTTGGGTCGAACTGCCCTACGCGCGCCGACTTAATAAAAGGATCGTCGCCGCGAACCTGGCTGCCTATGCCTTTTAACACCGAATTTAAATGCGCGCCTTCAATGTCCACCACTATGCGTTCCGGGTTGCTAAGCGCAAACTGGCGGTATTTAAGCTGATGGTTCGACTCCAGCGTTACGCGGGTATAAGACGAGGCCGGCCAGACGCGCACGGCTATCACCTGGCTTGAGGCAGCAAAACCAACCTTGCTGACGCTCAACAGCCACATAGCTCCTGCACCCTGAAGTAAACGGCGGCGACTCATTAACGAACTGGAATCTGGCATGGCTCCCCTGAGCGATAGTTTTTGGCATAAATTTTTTTTGAGCCGAAAACTTTAGCGAAACACGCGGTTACTGTCATCTATAAAAGGGTAAACGTTCAGAAAAGGCCCACTCAAACCGCCGCTGAAAAATTTTATCCTGGATGAAAATTGGCGCTTGCACCCGAAGCCATAAAAGAATAAAAATACAGAAATTACGAATAAAAATTCAATGAGGGTGTGCCGTGGTGAAGGAACGTAGAACCGAACTGGTGCAGGGATTCCGCCATTCTGTTCCCTATATAAATGCCCACCGGGGAAAAACGTTTGTCATTATGCTCGGCGGCGAGGCCATCGAGCATGAAAACTTCTCCAGCATTATCAATGATATTGGCCTGCTGCACAGCCTTGGCATTCGCCTTGTGGTGGTGTATGGCGCTCGCCCGCAGATTGATGAAAACCTGGCTGAACATCACCACGAGCCGGTCTACCACAAACACACCCGGGTCACCGATGCAAAAACGCTTGAACTGGTTAAGCAGGCGGCCGGACTGTTGCAGTTGGATATTACCGCCCGGCTTTCCATGAGCCTCGGCAATACGCCGCTACAGGGCGCGCACATCAACGTGGTCAGCGGCAACTTTATTATTGCCCAGCCGCTTGGCGTAGACGACGGCGTGGACTACTGCCACAGCGGCCGCGTTCGCCGCATCGACGAAGAGGCGATTCACCGCCAGCTGGATAACGGCGCAATCGTGCTGATGGGACCGGTAGCGGTATCGGTTACCGGTGAAAGCTTTAACCTCACGTCCGAAGAAGTCGCAACCCAACTGGCGGTGAAACTGAAGGCAGAAAAAATGATCGGGTTCTGCTCTTCTCAGGGCGTAACCGACGATCTCGGCAACGTTATTTCCGAACTGTTCCCCAACGAGGCGCAGCAGCGTATTGAAGCACTTGAAAGCGCGGGCGACTATCATTCCGGCACCGTGCGTTTCCTGCGCGGCGCGGTAAAAGCCTGCCGCAGCGGCGTGCGTCGCAGCCACCTGCTCAGCTATCAGGAAGACGGAGCTTTGCTGCAGGAACTGTTCTCCCGGGACGGCATCGGCACGCAGATTGTCATGGAGAGCGCCGAGCAGATTCGCCGCGCCACCATCAACGATATCGGCGGCATTCTGGAGCTGATTCGCCCGCTGGAGCAGCAGGGCATCCTGGTTCGCCGCTCACGCGAGCAGCTCGAAATGGAAATTGATAAATTTACGATTATCCAGCGCGACAATCTGACTATTGCCTGCGCCGCCCTCTATCCGTTCCCGGAAGAGAGCATCGGTGAAATGGCCTGCGTGGCGGTTCACCCGGACTACCGCAGCTCGTCTCGGGGCGAAGAGTTGCTCAACCGCGTAGCCAACCAGGCGCGGCAGATGGGGCTGAGTAAACTGTTTGTGTTAACCACCCGCAGCATTCACTGGTTCCAGGAACGCGGGTTCCTGCCTGTGGACGTAGAGCTGCTGCCGGCCAGTAAGAAAGAGATGTACAACTATCAGCGTAAATCAAAAGTGCTGATGGCGGATCTGACCTGAAAAAAGAGGAAGGCTTCTGGCCTTCCTCTTTCGTTCATTCCCCGGAAAATATCTCCATCAGGCCGCTGCGCCGCTCGGTACGGGTCGCGACGGCCTTGCCCAATACGCGTTCGTCGGCATACAGAGATAGCCGCTTACGCGCTCGCGTTATCGCGGTATAAACCAGCTCGCGCGTGACCACCGGAACAAACTGGTTCGGCAAGACCAGCGCCGCGTGGTCGAACTCAGACCCCTGAGATTTATGCACCGTCATAGCAAAAGCCGTGTCATGCGCCGGAAGGCGGCTCGGCTGCACCGACTTAAGCGTGCCATCAGGCATCGGGAACCAGACCCGCAGCCCTTCTTCGCGATGCAGAGCAATACCGATATCGCCGTTAAACAGCTCCAGCGAGCTGTCGTTGCGGGCAATCATCACCGGCCGCCCCTCATACCAGCGCGATTGCGCCTGAGACGGGCGTTGGATCAGCCGGGCCTGAACTAGCGCCTGCTCAATACGTTCGTTCAGACCGCTTACGCCGAACGGCCCTTCGCGCAGGGCACACAACAGCTGATAGCGGCCAAAAGCACTGAGGATAGCCGCCGGTTCCGCACGCTGCCTTATCAGTTGTAAATAGTCGCCATAGCCCGCGACAACGTCAGCGATCATCGCCGAGTAATCTTCCGGCTCAAGAAGTGGCCGCTGGGAAATATCGCCAAAGCCCTGCCCGAACGCCGCTCTTACCTGCTTACTGTCGCTGGCATTAACCGCAAATGCCAGTTGGCCAATGCCGGACTGGCTGTCAAAACGGTAACTCTTGCGCAGCAGGCATAGCCCGTCGCGCAGCGAGCTGGCCTGAGTATTTTGCCCCACGGGAACTTCACAGCCGGTTAGCCGCCGTAATTGCTCCGCTCGTGCTGAGGAATAGCCATCGTTGACGTAGTGGCAGATGTCGCCGAGAACGGCCCCCGCTTCAACCGAGGCCAACTGGTCGCGGTCACCGAGGAAAATAACCCGCGCCCGCTCCGGTAGGGCATCAATTAGCCGCGACATCATCGGCAAATCCACCATCGAGGCTTCATCCACCACCAGCACGTCGAGGTGCAGCGGATTGCCCGCGTGGTGACGCAGGCGCTGGCTGTTTGGCTGAGCGCCAAGCAGGCGATGCAGGGTTGAGGCTTCTTCAGGCAGTAATTTTTTCTGCTCGTCGCTCAGCGGCAGCTGGCGTAATGCGCTGCCTAAAGATTCAGTTAAGCGCGCGGCAGCCTTCCCGGTGGGGGCTGCAAGCTGAATGCGCAGCGCCTCGCCATCCGAAAGCTGAACCAGCGCGGCCAGCAGCTTTGCTACGGTCGTCGTTTTACCGGTGCCAGGCCCGCCGGAGATAACAGAAATACGGCGCGTCAGCGCTACCGCCGCGGCAACCTTTTGCCAGTCCGTCTGCTCGCTCACCCCGAACAGCTCATCGAGGCTCTGCCGCAGCTTTGCTTCGTCCAGTTCAATCGGCTTGTTATGCTCGCCAAAGAACGCTGCCACCCGCCGCTCATTGCTCCACATGCGGTTGAGATACAGGCGGTTGCCGATAAGCTTCAGCGGCGTAGCCTCATCGCCCGCGCTTACCGCCTTAGAGGCCAGCAGCGCCTCCTTCCAGCCAGTTGAAGAACCCAGCCCGGCAAAAATCTGCGCCACAAGTTCCGGATGCCGCCCGGAAAACACGAATTCGGGCTTCAGGCGCTCCAGCGGGAGGCACACATGCCCTTCGCCCGCATCGTGGCTAAGCAGCGCGGCTGCCAGCATCACGACCGGTTGCTCATCGCTCGCGAGCATCATGGCGAATTGTGAGTCCAGCGGCCTGAGGGCTTTTAAAGCCACCGCCCGGTTTAGTAATTCCGACATGCTCACAGGCTCACCTCCTCAGTCTTCCCGGCAAATAACGCGTCCATCGCCTCAATTAGCTCGACGCCCGGCCTGGTAGCAAAAATGCCCTGCTCCGGTTTCCCCTGCTCCACCCCACGCAGGAACAGGTAAATCACCCCGCCAAAATGCTGCTGGTAGTCATAACCAGCCATGCGGTGGCGCAGGTAGCGGTGTAGCGCCAGGGTATAAAGCTGATATTGCAGGTCATAGCGATGAGACTGCATCGCTCCGGCCATTGCCTCGCGCGTATAAGCGCTGCTGTCTTCGCCCAGCCAGTTGGATTTGTAGTCCAGCAGGTAGTAGCGCCCCTGCCAGCGGAACACCAGGTCGATAAAACCTTTCAACATGCCCTTTACCTGCCGGAAGTCCAGCGGCGGGCAGCCGGCCGAAAGCGGGTCGTAATGCCGGATCAGTGCGTCCAGGCGCTCCGCCTGCAATTCATGCTCGATGGGTAAATAGAACTCCAGCTCGACCTGCTTCTCTTTCGGCGAAAGCAGATTCAGGGCCACGCCGGTTTCATTCAGCGGCGCGGCAAGAACTTGTTCGAGCCAGCCGCTCACAATTGGCCGCCACTCTTCGCCAAACCCTTGGGCGGTTAACTGCTCCGCCACCCATTCGTCATTCACCGGCTGGGTAAAGTCGATGCCTTCAAACAGGCTATGCAGGAAAGTACCCGGAGCAGCCCCACGCGGGAAGGTATGCGGCGTAAGTAACGGCTCACTTTGCTCAGGCACTTCGCCAACGGCATCGACATCGAGGCGCGGCACAAGATCCAAGACCCTGCTACTGCCGTGCTGTTGCAGGCCAGAATAGCTGGTCACGCGCCAGTTATCGGCGATTCTCCGGTGAAGCCGACGAGCAGTAAGCTCAGGCAGGACGCTCGCTGCCGGCTGCCACGGCGTATCCTCGCCCGGCGGCAAAGTTTCAACCTCAATAGCTTCGCTGTTAAGCGCATCAAGAGCCTGTTTCAGCCCTTCGGCATCAAGCGCTTCACCTTTTTGCAGCAGGTAGCCCAGCGCGCTGAGATGCAGATCGCTTGCGCCTTTTTTAGCTCGCGTACCGCGAAAAAGGGGCGCAACGCCCAGGCTGCAATGCCAGACCGAACGGGTCAGCGCAACATAAAGCAGGCGCAGGTCTTCCGCCAGCCGCTCTTCTTCCGCCAGCCCTAGACTTTCCGCATCGTTACTTAAGTCCAGCAGCGAGGTGAACGTGGTTCGGTCGTGGTACAGGCCGCTGCTCTGCGGGCGGTAGTTGGCCACAAACGGCAGCCAGACCAGGGGATATTCAAGCCCTTTGGATTTATGGATGGTGACGACTTTCACCAGGTGCTTATCGCTTTCCAGCCGCAGCTGCTGGCTGGAGCTATTGCTGTCCGGCTCGGCAATCCGCTGTGCCAGCCAACGCACCAGAGCATGCTCGCTTTCCATCTCACCCGCGGCTTCCTGCAGCAGCTCGCTGATATGTAAAATATCCGTCAGCCTGCGCTCCCCGCCCGGCGTTGCCAGCAGGTTCTCGGCAATATGCCTTGCCGTAATCAGCGCTCTTAGCATCGGCATTACGCCGCGTTTAAGCCACAGTTCGCGATAGTTGAAAAACTCTTCAACCAGTCTGTCCCAGGCTAATTCATCTTTGTTCAGCGATTCTATGTCCAGCGCATCCAGCCCCAGCATGCTGGTAGCAATGGCGCTGCGCATCGACGTTTCTATTTCCGGGGCTAATACCGCCTGCAAGATCCACAGCAGTTCTCGCGCCTCCGGGGTAGCAAACACGGAATCACGGTTAGAAAGGTAAACCGAAGGGATATTAAGGAGGCCGAGGGCGTCACGTACGATGGCCGCTTCGCCCCGGCTGCGAACCAGAATGGTCATGTCCGACGCCTGGAGATTGCGCGACTTTTCCCCCGTCCAGAGCAATGCTTCACCTCGCTGCCCGGCAGTCAGCCAATCGCGAATTTGACGCGCACACTGGGTTGCCATTGCCTGTTGGTAATCACTTACTCCCGTTCCCTCCCCGGGCTGAAGCCAGAGCTTCATTGCCGCCTGGCTCTCGCCGCGAACGGTAAAGCGCAGGCCGCTATTACGCGGGGCCGATTTAACCGGCAGGAAGGGAATTTGACGGAACAGGAAAGGGTTATCCACCTGCTGAAAAAGCGTATTAACACCGTCAATCATCGCCGGAGCCGAGCGCCAGTTAGTGTCCAGCGTATAGTGGGCGCTCACCTCGTGACGCGCTTTCATATAGGTAAAAATATCCGCACCGCGGAAGGCATAAATGGCCTGCTTCGGGTCACCGATAAGCAGCAGCGCGGTCTGCGGCTGCTCAATATAAAGGCGACGGAAAATACGGTATTGCTGGGGGTCGGTATCCTGAAACTCATCTATCATCGCGACCGGGAAGCGCCCGCGAATAGCCTCCGCCAGAGCGTCGCCGCCCGGCTGATGCAGCGCTTCATCAAGGCGGCTTAGCATATCGTCAAAGCCCAGCTCGCCGCGGCGCTTTTTCTCCTGCTGTACGATATAGCGGATTTCCGCCATCGCTCTCGCTATCACCAGGTCACGCAGCGTCAGCGGTTCGGCCAGCAGAGCATCAATGGTGCTGAACAGGCTATGGCGAGGAACCTCACCCTTTTTGGTTTTCTCTTCCAGCGTGCTCTGGGCGAACTTAGCCAGCGCATCCGGCAGCTGGTAGCTGGTAGTTTCGAGCTGCGCCCACTGGTCCACAATCTCCAGCCAGTTCGGCAGATGTTTGCTGCTGTAGCTGCGTTTATCCACGCCGGAATCGCCGATAAGGCTTGCCAGCTCCCCTGCGGCGGCCCGCCATTGCGTTTTTACCCTATCGATAGCGGCAATAATTTTTTCATGCCGCGCCAGCAACGTCTCGTTATCTGCCGGAGGCTGCTTCAGCTGCGGCTGCTCGCCCTGCAGCCAGCTATTAATATCCCGCAGCAGGGCTTCCGGCCCCGACCATTCTTCGCTCATCGCCTGGGCGACCGGCTTCGGAAGCGGATAACAGTGGCGACGCCAGAAGTCCGCGCAGGCGTGGCGGCGCAGCAAGGACTCATCCTCCAGCAGCTGTTGTTCAAACAGCATGCCGGACTCAAAGGCGTTAAGGCTCAGCATACGCTGGCAGAAACCGTGAATGGTGAAAATAGCCGCCTCGTCCATTTGCTGCTCGGCAAGCAGCAAAGTACGGGCAGCCAGCTGTTTATCTTCTATTTCAGAAAGCAGGCTTTGTAGCAGAGGATTTTTGCTGAGGTTACGAATACACGCGATGCGCAATTCGTGAATATTTGCCCGAATACGGCCACGTAACTCTTCCGTGGCCGCTTCGGTAAAGGTCACAACCAGTAGCTCTTCTACGCCCAGCTGGCGGGGAAAAGCATTCTCTCCGCCCAGGCCCAGCAGCAGCCGCAGGTAAAGAGCGGCGATGGTAAATGTCTTACCTGTCCCCGCGGAGGCTTCTATCAACCGTTCGCCGCACAGCGGCAAACTTAAAGGATCAAGGGGCTGCGCGGTTACATCGGTCATTATTTCTCGCTTACTAGTGGTAACGTCTGTTGCAGACTGCTCGCGCCCTCCCAGGTCTTCCACCCGTCAGGTGCTGCGTACTCTGCTTTGCCGTTATGGCTACCGGAAATCTGTGACAGCACCGCCATCCCCTGGGGAGCTATCACCGCCTGGTGGAAGAAATCCGCCAGCTTTTGCGGCGTCAGTTTCTTAATTTCGGCCACCACTTTATCACGGGAATCAAAAGCTATGTTTCGGCGATCGAAATCTTTGCTCAGTTGCGAAGCCTCTTCCGCAAGTGTTTGCGGTGCCTGCTGCATTTGGGCAATCATCCCCTGCTGGATCTGGGCGAATTCTTCGGCGCTCATGCCGCGCAGCTTCTTCTCGATGGTCGGGTAAAACGCTTTAAAACGCTCATAGAGATAAGCGGGCTGTTTATCGCTGCTTTGCAGCAAGAAGCCTACGCCCCACTGACGGCCAATCGACATCGGGAAGGCAAATACCGCATAGCCGAGCTGCTCCTGGGTTCTCAGCTGGTTGTAGAACCACGGCTGAATAATTTGCCCCAGCATAGAGCCGTAGGCGGTGCTGGTTGCTTCGTCATAGCCTTTAGGGACATATACCGCCGCCAGCGCCGAATCCGTGCTGCTTCCGGCTTTTTCAAACATAGCCAAATTCTGTTTATCGACCAGCACATCGTCGTTACGGCACCATTCATTGCCTTTGGTATCCAGTTGCGTTTTGACGTTTTCCGCAAGCGCCTTAGCCTGCTCCGGCGACATATTGCCGATGACCATAAATTCTGGCCGGGCGTTGGTTTTCAGCTGTTCACGGTAGTCGAGCACGTCTTTTAAGCTCAGGTCCGGCAGCAGCGCCCGGCGAGTGCTGCGCTCAAAGTACGGCACCTGGGAGACCATCTGCACCGGCGAAATCGCCTGCTCGAAGGCTTTACCCTTTTCTGCCGAATCCATCATCTGAGCATACCAGGACTTGGCCTGATCCAGCTGTTCCTGAGTCGGCGTGTAGCTGAAATATCCTTTGAGCAGCGCTTCAAACAGCTGCGGTAAACGCTGGGTGTAACCGTTGGCGTTGATCATTAACCCGCTGTTGGCATTGGATGAAAAGCCAATGCCGCCGACGGAGGCCTGATTGCTCAGTTCGTCCAGCGCAATACCCGCCAGATAATCATTGATGGCGAACAGCACCTGGTTTTTGGCGCTGTTCATCACCTGCGGATTACGCAGCACCAGGGTGACATCCGCTTTTGGCTCATTGCCAAAATAGCGGCTTGGCATATACATCACGCGCAGGTCAGGCTCATGAACCAGCAGCTCAGGGTGCGAATATTCCTTCTCTGGCTTATAGAGCGTGAAATCATCCGGGATATAGGGGTTCAACTGAGGCAGCGCGAGCTTGATAGCGCCTGCTTTTTGCTGCCAGTCGGTAAAGGTTTCCTGAGGAATTTTATCTACTTCATAAGGCGCATCAACAAAGTAGGCCGTTTTGTTATGCGGCTCCTGCGGGCTGATGTACCAAATGCGCGCGTTTTGCGGCGTCATCATATCCAGACGCGCTTTAATCGCTTCGGGATCGTATTGATCGGCGATATTCGCGGCGTCCAGGGTATGGGAAACCGGCACGCGCAACATGGTGTCCGCCAGCCACTCGATATAGTCCATATCACGGGTTATCGACGGGTAGCGGAAATCGAGATCCAGAACATGGGCCAGTTCGTCGAAATAACGCTTGTCGACGCCTTGAGTACGCATTTGCTTGAGGTAGCTGAAGATGGCTGCCACCACCTGGTCACGGTTGGCAAGGCCTTTATCCGTCAGGGAAACGGAGATGGCAAATACGCCGCTGTTGCCGGTAACCATTGGGTCAGAGTCGGCGCGCACGCTCTCCGCAAGCCCTTGTTTTTGCAGCCAGTCAGAAAGCGTGTCATGGCTACGGTTGCCAATAAGGTAGCCTATCAGCTCGTCGGTTTTGCTGCGGAATTTGTCGCTATTATTGTCGATGCGGAACTCAACGCGTACCACCTTGCGCGGCATCGCCGGGACATAGTGAATAAAAATGCCCTTTTGCGCGTCGGTCACTACGGGCACGTCAATCACCGGCTTTTCGATATTTTTATTGGGGACGCGGCCATAGGTTTCTGCGGCAATTTTTGCCAGTTCCGGCAAAGGCTTGTTGCTGTAAATAACCGCCTTCATCAGGTTGGCCGAATAGTATTTATTTCTGAACGCCACCAGCGAATCCAGCAGTTTACTGCCGGGCTTGTCGCGCAGAGTTTCAAGGTTGCCGCCGGAAAAACGCGAGCCGGGGTGCGCCGGATTGATTGTTTCCGCGCTGACCTGGGCCATACGCATACCGTCGCGCGCACGCGCCATCGTCAATTCTGCATTTACCGCATTACGCTCGCGTTCGGCGTATTGTGCCGCCAGATTAGGCTCCGCAATGGCGTCAGCAAGGCGGTCTACCGCCCCGTTCAGGGCATCGTTTTCCACTTCAAGATAAAAGGCGGTGCGGTAGGTGGCGGTACTGGCATTGTGGCTGCCACCGTGCTTTTTAAGAAACTCAGACAGGCTGTCCGGGTCCGGGTATTTTTTGGAACCCATCAGCGTCATATGTTCGAGGAAATGTGCGAGGCCGAGGTGCGCGTCCGGATCTTCCAGCGATCCTACTGGAACCACCAGCGCAGACAGCGACTTCACCGCCTGAGGGTCAGAAACCAGCAGTACGGTCATACCGTTATCGAGACGAATAGCCTGATACTGACGAGGATCTTTTTCACTTTTACGGATGGAGTCCTGGATGGGCTGCCATCCGCTCTCTGCCTGACTGAAGGGTGCCCAAAGAGCAACGAACAAGAAAAGCGCGGTAAACCAGGTGCTGCATTTAGGCATTAACAAACCTCGTCTTCACTAACTCACTCATCATTAACAACTTTTTGTAGCAATCCGTAGAACGCCGTTGTTGTATTTCGCCAGCCCTGAGCAAGAATCGCATCATAAATGAACTCACCGGACTGTGCAATTTTTATACAATCCTTATTCAGGATTGGTTGAAACGAAATAGCGGTAACAGGTAACGCTCGGCTTCTCTGACAATCGCGTCGTAATACCCGGCGTCCAGCGTACGGTACAAACGTTGCAGCCAGATATCAGAACCTTCCCCCTCAACCATATGGTTCCCTTCCCACGCAGCCAGCAGTTTATTGCGCGCTTTTTGCTGCGTTTCCTCATCCCATAAAATGGCACTATTTTGCGGGTCATAACAGGCTTTTATCCACGCACCGCCGCTGTTGTGCAGCAGGAGCAGCGGCTGGTTAAGGCCTTCTGTATATCCCTCAATCAGTTGCGCCAGATATTCACTGGCCTCACCCACTTCCAGATGTGGGAAGCGCCATGCTGAATCTTTACGGCCATACATTCGGCTTTCCCCACCGCCGCCGCTGGCGCACCAGACAAGGTGCTCAATCCACAGCTGCATTCCGTGGGCAACGCTTAATACCGAAGGGCGCCAGCGTAATAAACCATCGCCCTGCACGTCCGACAGCCACCCCGTCACTCTGGTTCCGTTGATGAGCAAATCCACTTCACGGCTTTCCCCTTTTTGCCGCTCATCCATCACTTTTTGCGCCAGTAAGCCCATCTCCTCCAGCTGTTTCTCCCAGAGAATTTCGCCGAATGCACCGTAGGGTAAAACCCCGGCCGCACGATAACGCACGAACAATTGCTTAGGATCTTCCTGCTGGACGAGGGTATTAAGCAGCTGCTGGTTAAGCTGGAAACGGTCCAGAACATCGAGCGTGAACGGCTCCTCATCCGGCAGTTCGGTCTCTTCCAGGCGGAAGTTGACGGCCAGACGCATCTGGAAGAAGGCCCGTACCGGATGACGCCAGAAGCGCTGAAGCTGCTCAAGGGTAATCTCTTCACGGGCCTCCGGGATTAAAGGCCGAATAAAGTCGGTATGAGCTTCCCCATGCCCGCTGGCCGCGGGAAGCCACTCTCCGGCAAAGCTTTGCTGCTCGTCTTCGGCAAGGTAGTTTGCGCTATCAAAAGGCGTGCGGGTATGGAGCTTAATCAGGTGCTGCTTCACCCGCTCGCTACTGTCGTCGGCGTTGCGGTCGGCATCTCCCGGCAGGTAATGACTGGCGGCCACGTAATCCAGCAGTTCTTCTACCAGCACAGAGGGGTAGCGCCTGCTGTTATCCTGAATTGAGCGCCCAATGTAGCTGATGTAAAGCCGCTGCTGGGCCGAAATCAACGCCTCAAGGAACAGGTAGCGGTCATCATCCCGGCGGCTGCGATCGCCGCGCTCAGGGTGCTGGCTCATCAGGTCAAACCCTAATGGCGCAAGCGTGCGGGGATAAACGCCATCGTTCATCCCCAGCAGGCACACAACCTTGAAGGGAATGGCTCGCATCGGCATCAGGGTACAGAAGTTTACCGGCCCGGCCAGGAAACGCTGGCTGATACGTTCACTGTCAAGACGCTGGGCCAGATCGTCACGCAGCAGGGTCAGCGGCACAGGCTGCTGATAGACAGCCTCTGTCCCATGTTTAATCATCTCCTGCCACTGCTGTTCTATCAAAGCCATAGCGGCTTCGGTTTCGCTATCCGGCAGGAAAAAGCTGTTCAGCATCTCTCTGCACAGCGGCAGCCATTCCTCCAGAGGGCGATCCTCACCCAGCAGCTGCCGCCAGCGATTAAGCTGCATCAGCAACTCCGCCAGCTGCCCTACCAGTTCGGCTATCAGCCCGCTGGACTCATCATAAGGCAGCACGGAATCCCAAACGCCGGCCTGGCTTTCCATTGCATAGCCAAGCAGCATGCGCGTTAGCCCGAAGCGCCAGGTATGTTGCCCGGTAGCGGGAAGATCAAGCTCACGGACGTTATCATCGTCAATGCCCCAGCGGACGCCGGACTCATTTACCCACTTGCGCAGGTAGCGCAGCCCCTCTTCATCAATGGCAAACCGCGCGGCCAGAGCCGGGACTTCAAGCAGCGCCAGCACATCCTCTGCCCCAAAGCGGCTTTCCGGCAGGCCCAGCAGCAAAATAAACGCCTGCAGGGCAGGGTGAGCCTGGCGGGCGCGGCGGTCAGAGATGGCAAAGGGCAGCCAGCGCTCGTCCCGGGCGTTGCCAAACACGGCCTGAATAAACGGGCTGTAGCTGTCGATGTCCGCCACCATCACGATGATATCGCGCGGCGTTAGCTCAGGATCGGCCTCCAGCATCGCAAGCAGCTGGTCGTGCAGCACCTCGACTTCCCGCTGCGGGCTGTGGCACTCATGCAGCGTCAGCGAGCGATCTTGCGGATCAAGCAGCCGTTTACCGTCGCTGCGCTCAAATTCTTCGGCAGTCAGCCCCAGCACCGCAGAATCTTTAAGCTCCAGCAAGTCATACTGCAGGCCGTGCAGCAGGTTATCCGGCTGCTGATCGACAAAGACGTCTATCTCTTCGAAGCGCTCAAGCTCGGAGAGCAGGAATGAATAATCTCGCCCCAGCTTGCCCCAGGATGCCAGCAGGGGATTACCCACCTCCTGCTCGCCAAGGTCGTTAAACAGTGAAGAGGCGCTGTCGTTGTCTTTAAACAGCGGCTGCTGCTCTTCGGCCTGATGTAGCCTACGCCGACGGCTCACCAGCCGGGCAAGGAACGCAGGATCTTTTATGTCGCCCCAGTAGTAACGGCAGGGATTGGTGAACAGCACATGCACATCAATATGCTTGCCCAGCGCTTGCAGCGCCTGAAGATAAACCGGCGGGAGCGCAGAGATGCCGCAGATAAATACGCGAGGCGGCAGCCCCGGCGGGCATACGTCGCTATTTTCAAGCGTGCGGATAAAGCGCTGATAAAGGTTGGCTCGGTGCCACTCAGGCTGCCCAAGCTGCTCGGTATAGCGCACCAGCTCAGCCCAGAGCGGAGCCTGCCACTGCTGTGACTCTCCGGCCCCGTCAACCAGCTCGCCCTTTTCCCAGCGGCTCAGCCAGCCAGGACGATAAACAAGATACTGGTCATAAAGGTCGGCAATACGTGACGACAGCTGAAACAGCTTACGGCTACTGTCGTCTTCCTGAAGATAATGGTTAAGCAGGGTAAATTCCGGTTTGCCCAGCATGGCGGGGATAAGCGTCATCAGCTTCCAGCTCATGCTCTGCTTGTTAAAGGCACTTTCTTCAGGGATGCCCGGCAACACGCGCACAAACATATCCCAGATGAAGCTGGCGGGGAGCGGAAACTCAATATTTGCCGCAATGCCAAACTTTTGCGCCAGCGTCATTTGCAGCCACTGCGCCATCCCGGTGCTTTGCACCAGCACAACTTCCGGCTCAAAAGGGTCCGGCAGCGGCTGGCGCTCAACAATAAACTCCATGATAGCTTCCAGCACATCAAGGCGGTTGGAATGGTAGACACGCAACATGAAATCGCTACTCCTGACGTTGTTCTGGCCGCGGGCAATCCAGTCTGGAAAGCTCTGCGGTTCTGCCCTGTGGGCCTGTTACTGTAACGCCGATGCTGACACATCCCAACGAAGATGTCTGCTGCTGCCTCACTTTCCAGGGCATCTGCAGCGGTGGTGCCTCCGGCTCGATTTGCTCGCGGGCCAGCCTCCACATCTGCCTGACCTGCCACTGGCTGATAAACCCCTGCTGCAATACCCGGTGATAGCCCAGCAGCGCCGTCACTACAATGGCAAAAAGCGCCAGCGCGCACAAAACTTCCGGCAGGCTGAACCCCCTTTCACGATGCGCTAGCGCGGCAGGTCGCATAAGTCTTTATCCATCAGCGGGCAAAAATCCAGCCAGCCGTGTGCCGAAGCCACCAGCTTACCTTCTTGCAACATGCCCCACCGCCATAGCGTGAGGGGTAAAGCCTGGCTGCTTCCGGCACCTGCCGCTGCAAGCAGGGCCTCACCCTTTTCCGTTTGATAGAGGCACGCACGCCAGGCATGACTTTGCTCGCTCAGGCACTGCCAGGTGCTCTGCTGCGGCCAGTTTTGCCTTTCTCCCCATGCCAGCGCTGACCTTGCGGCAGTATCATTTTTAATAAACTGAACCTCACCGGCAATCTCAAAACGCTGCGCCCTGAGCTGGCGCGATAAGCCATCAAGCATCAGGGATCCCAAAGCAAACAACATCAGTACCATTAACAGAGAGCTGCTCCCCTGCTCTTGCCGATAATTCATAAATTCTCTCCGCTAACGATATAGTTTATTTCACTGATTCGGCTACGGTTACCCAGGCTGGCGGCCAGCCTGAGGCTTAGCAAAGGCTTCGCCTCTTTACGGTTCTGCCGGGTTACGGAAAAATGCTGCAAACTCATCAGTTCCGGGTCAGACATTTTCTCCCACCCATTTCCCTCGCAGCTCTTCGCCCCCTTCTGGGTTTCCAGGCTCTCGTTACGCAACCGGTACCCGGTTAGTTCGCTCTGGCCTTCCGGGGAAACATCCCATTTCCCATTACCGTTGGCGTCCCATTGCACCAGCACACAGCTCCCGCCGTTGAGTATTCTCAAACCTTCCCCCTGGCAAACTCCCCGGCAATAGCCCGCACGCCGCAGGTTTTTACCAACGCTAAATGCCAGTTGCCACATTGCCTCCTGCTTCGCGACATATTGATACTCACGCATGATTTCCATCTGTAAAACGGGAAACAATCGGGATGCACCAAGTAACACCACGCTACTCAGTGCCATAGCAATCAGCGTTTCCAGCAACGTAAAACCCCGCTGAGCGCTTAACATAGCTTGCTCTCTGCAACCTCACACAGGCGGGTTCGCCCCCAAACCGATAAGGTCACTTTCCATTTTCCCGCCGGGCTCTTCAGCACAATATGGCCCGGCCATGCGGTATTACGCACCCCATAAAAGCCCAGGCCACCGCTGATATCTTCAACAGAGATACCTTTAAATTCAGGCGAAAATTGCAGCCGTGCGTCCCCCTCAGCCCGGCCCGCCAAATGCTGACTGCTCGTCAGGATCCAGTTTTCGCCATTCTGCTCCAGCTTTAAAAGATGAGTTCGGTTATGCCAATTTGCGTCATTACGTAAGTGGGCAAGAAAATGCCGCAGCTGCTGCGCGGTTTGCCACAGGCGCTGGCGCTGTTGCCACTGCTGCCAGCCGTGAAAGCCTCCGGCGCTCAGTACGGCAATGATTGCCATCACCACCATCATTTCAACCAGGCTAAAACCACTTTGAGTTCTGTTCATGGGAGTGAGTTTGGCGGCGGGGGATAAATCTACCAGTGGAAAAACACGAGGCTACGACAGGCCTCGGAAAATATTTGCGCGGTTGCACAAACGTTCACAGCAGCTGGAGTGCTCCTCGAAGAATAGAAACCAGGATAAAAAAAACCGGCGCACAAGGGCACCGGTTCTGTCACGCTTTCAGCCTGTTATATGGCCACTGGGGCTTTAATTGCAGGATGCGGATCGTAGCCTTCGATTTCGAAGTCTTCAAACCGATAGTCAAACAGAGACTCTGGTTTGCGCTTGATAATGAGCTTAGGCAGAGCGCGCGGCTCGCGCGTCAGCTGTAGGCGAGTCTGCTCAAGGTGGTTGCTGTACAGGTGAGTGTCCCCCCCGGTCCAGACAAAATCACCCACTTCCAGATTGCACTGCTGGGCCATCATATGCACCAGCAGCGCATAGCTGGCGATGTTAAACGGCAGCCCAAGGAAGATATCGCAGGAGCGTTGATAAAGCTGGCAGGAGAGCTTGCCGTCGGCAACGTAGAACTGGAAGAAAGCATGGCAAGGCGCAAGAGCCATCTTATCCAGCTCGCCCACGTTCCAGGCCGAAACAATAATACGGCGTGAATCAGGGTCGTTTTTCAGCTGGTTTAGCACCGTAGTCAGCTGATCGATATAGCGGCCATCAGGCGCGGCCCATGAACGCCACTGCTTGCCATACACCGGACCAAGATCGCCGTTTTCATCAGCCCACTCGTCCCAGATGGTGACTTTGTTCTCTTTCAGATAAGCGATATTGGTATCGCCGTTCAGGAACCACAGAAGCTCATGAATGATAGAACGCAGGTGACATTTTTTAGTGGTAACCAGTGGGAAGCCTTCCTGCAGGTTAAAGCGCATTTGATGCCCAAAAATCGACAGCGTGCCGGTTCCGGTACGGTCATCTTTTGGCGTGCCCTCTTCGAGCACTTTTTTCATCAAATCAAGATACTGTTTCATGTCACCTCACGAAAGTTGCTGCTGCGGACGGCGGTAAGCCCAAACCATCATAATAACACCGGCAACAATCATCGGAATCGACAGGATCTGCCCCATGCTGATGTACTGCACCCAGGTACCGGTAAACTGAGCATCCGGCTGGCGGAAGAACTCAACGATGATGCGAAACGCGCCATACCCAATCAGGAACAGGCCAGATACCGACCCCATAGGGCGCGGCTTGCGAATATAGAGGTTCAGAATGATGAACAGCACAATACCTTCCAGCGCCAGCTCATACAGCTGTGACGGATGGCGCGGCAGCACGCCGTAAGTGTTGAACAGAGACTGCCATTCCGGGTGGGTTGCCAGCAGGCCGACATCCTCGCTGCGGGAACCTGGGAACAGCATTGCGAAGCGGAAGTTTGGATCGACACGCCCCCACAGTTCGCCGTTGATAAAGTTACCGAGACGACCGGCACCGAGTCCGAAGGGAATCAGCGGAGCAATAAAGTCTGAGACCTGGAAGAAGGTGCGCTTAGTGCGGCGTGCAAACCAAATCATTACGCAGATAACGCCGATCAGGCCGCCGTGGAAGGACATTCCTCCGTCCCAGACCTTGAAAAGATACAGCGGATCGGCAAGGAACACCGGTAGGTTGTAGAAAAACACATAGCCAAGACGGCCGCCAAGGAACACGCCGAGGAAACCAGCATACAGCAGGTTTTCTACTTCATTTTTAGTCCAGCCGCTGCCAGGACGGCTGGCGCGACGCCCGGCCAGCCACATGGCGAACACGAACCCGACCAGGTACATAAGTCCGTACCAGTGCAGGGAAACCGGCCCGATGGAGAAAAGCACCGGGTCAAATTCAGGGAAATGCAGATAGCCACTATTCATCTGTCACCACAAGCCATTGTTACCCCACCAAAAAAGAGAGGTGGGTTGCAAATACGCACCGCTATCGATGCGCTCCGAAAGCAGCGGATCATAGCACAAACGACCGGACTGATTGATTATGGAAGTTGTAAAAGATGTGTAATGTCCCGGTTGCGGCGGGACATTGATATGACTTAGCGACCACCGCGGATCAAGCCGCCCATTCCGCGTCGCTCCATAAACGCCGCCACCTGGTGGCGCACCTCGGTAGCCATTTGCGCCTCCAGGCTGCGCTGTGCCAGGTGCTGCGCTTCTTCCAGTTGGATGTGGCGTAGCAGATACTTAATGCGGGCAACGGAGCGGCCGTTCATCGACAGGTGGCGATAGCCCATGCCAACCAGAAGCGCGACGCACATCGGGTCTCCGGCCATTTCACCGCACAGACAGAGGTCGATATTGTAGCGTTCCGCCTCGCTGGCAATCAGGCTCAGGGTTCTTAACATGGCCGGGTGCAGGCTGTCGTAAAGGCTCGCCACGCGGGTGTTATTTCGATCCACCGCCAGCAGATACTGAGTAAGATCGTTGGTTCCTACGGAAATAAAATCGATGCGCCCTGCCAGGTGCCCCAGCATAAACACCATCGAAGGTACCTCAACCATTACGCCAAGCCGAAGTTGTGGAAGCGGGTAGCCCAGCTCTTCTTCGACTTCGCGTCCGGCACGATCGATCAATCTACGTGCATCGTCTATTTCATCGATGCTGGTGATCATCGGCAGCAGGATGCTGAGATTGCCGGTAGCGGCGTTAGCGCGCAGCATCGCACGGACCTGGATCAGGAAGATCTCCGGCTGATCGAGCGTAATGCGGATCCCACGCCAGCCGAGGCAGGGGTTTTCTTCACTTATCGGCATATACGGCAGCTGCTTATCGGCGCCAACATCCAGCGTACGCAGGGTGACGGGCTTGTCGTTAAACATTTGCAGCATGCCCTGATACTGCGCAACCTGCTCCTCTTCAGACGGGAAGCCGCTTTGCAGCATAAACGGAATTTCTGTGCGGTAGAGGCCAATGCCGTCGACACGGCTGCCAAGCTGCTCTTCATGCTCCGGGCTGAGGCCCGCGTTAAGCATAACCTGAACGCGCTCTCCGCTTTTCAGCGCAGCGGGCTGGTCAACATCGTCTTCCGCCAGGCGGCTAAGCTCGTTTTCTTCGCTGACCAGGCGCTGGTATTCCTGCAACAGCACCTGCTCGGGGTCAACCAGCAGCTCGCCGCGGTAACCGTCGACCACCAGCATGCGGCGATGCAGCACCGAAGGCTGAATGTCCGCCCCCATAACCGTTGGGATGCCGAGCGCACGAACCATAATAGCGGCGTGGGAGTTTGCCGCACCATCACGAACCACCACGCCCGCAAGGCGGTTCTGCGGCAGTTCCGCAAGCGTGGTAGCGGAAAGCTCATCGGCAACCAGCACGAAGCGCTCGGGCCAGGTATTCGGGCTTTGAATTGTGTCATCGAGGTGGAACAGCAGACGCTGCCCGAGGGCTTTCAGGTCGCCTGCCCGCTCTTTCAGATAGCTATCAGAGAGGCTGGCAAATTGTTCGGCAAATTTTTCGACAACCGTTTTAACCGCCCATTCCGCCACCGAGCCTTTATCAACTTCGGCAAACAGTTCGCGACGCAGTCGGGCATCGGTCAGCAGGTGCGAGTAGAGATCAAAGATTGCCGCCGTCTCTTTCTGAGCACCGGCGGCAAAGCGCTTGCTGTAGCGCCGGAATTCACCGGAGGCTTCTTCCAGCGCGGCGGTAAGACGCTCACGCTCCAGCGCGGTATCCAGCGTTGAAGCCTCAAAGACCTGCTCCATCAGCGGCAGCGTCGTATCCATCCAGCCTTCGGCAATGGCTACGCCCGGCGAAGCAGGCAGCGCGCGAATGCGGGTCTGGCGATATTGGCCGAACAGAGCAGTTAACTGAGATTGAGATAAAATAGCGGCCATTTGCGTGGCCAGCGTAACAAGGAAAGACTCTTCGCTTTCATCATACTGCCGGTGCTCACGCTGCTGCACTACCAGCACGCCAAGCAACTGACGCCGCTGGATGATAGGCACCCCAAGGAAGGCCCGGAAGCGCTCCTCTTTTACCGCAGGAACGTATTTAAAGCTGGGGTGTTTTTGCGCATCGGCAAGGTTAATAGGTTCCGCAAGCCGCCCGACAAGGCCGACGATGCCTTCATCGAAGGCAAGCGTAACCGTGCGGCCGCGTGGTTTTTTTAACCCACGCGTTGCCATTAAATAAAAGCAGCGGCGCTCATGATCGGCGAGATAAACCGAGCAAACCTCGGTATCCATCGCAAGGCAGATGTCGGTAACCAGAATATCCAGCGCCTCATTGAGGCGCGGGGCGCTGGCAACCTTTTCGACTATTTCTCGCAGACGGGTGAGCATTTTTCGCGTGACTTAACCTCTTTTACGTCGCCAGGCCGGCGAGTTATTACGTGGTGGCGTAACTTCCTGCAGCGGCATAACCACGCTGGCAAACTCTTTCATTACGCGGCGATAAACATCACGCTTAAATGAAACAACCTGGCGAACCGGGTACCAGTAGCTTACCCAGCGCCAGCCGTCGAACTCCGGCGTGCTGCTGGTTTGCATATTGATCTCGGTGTCGCTGCCCAGCAACTGCAAAAGAAACCATTTTTGTTTCTGGCCGATACAAACCGGCTTTGTGTCCCAACGCACCAAACGTTTAGGTAATTTGTAACGCAACCAGTTTCGGGTCGAGGCAAGAATGCGAACATCTTTTCTCTGTAAACCGACTTCTTCGAAAAGCTCCCGGTACATTGCCTGTTCAGCTGACTCGCCAGGATTGATGCCCCCCTGAGGAAATTGCCAGGAATGTTGACCGAAACGCCGGGCCCACATTACCTGTCCCTGCCGATTACATATTACGATCCCAACGTTGGGGCGGTAGCCATCATCATCGATCACCGGACTACCTCAAAACAAACTTAGATTACAGCGATTGTTTCATACAAGTGTCAGGCGGTAAACCACTCTATTGGCGGCGTTTGCGTGGAATAACATTTGAATAACTCACAAAAGAGTGCCGGGTTATAAACAGGGACGGTGAAAACCCTCGGCTTTATTCACTTTTTCTGTGGATATAACTGTGAAGAACTACCGAATTACATCGGGACAACTTGGGACAAGTAAAAACAGGAGCAATCTGATAATTTTAAAAACACATTATATATCATAACGATAACAGAGAAAAAATGACATAAAAGCTTCATAATGTGACGATCATCACATACAAGGATCGTCGACTGATGAAAGATCGAGCAATGTCGTTTTTATCCACAGATTATGCAAACAAGTTAGTCACAAATCGCCGATAAATTGTATTTTCCCGCCTCGTCAAGGCTGTAAATGGAACCAGTAGTGACGCTTATTCCCAGTTATCCCATTTTTCTGTGGATAACATGGTGTAAGATCCTGTTCATTGTCAGTGACCAGAATTGGAAAAGCTTTTTTCCCCGCTTCACTGTGCAGCCAAAGTCTAAAAAAAACCATTATAAATCATTAGATTGTTATTCTTATCCTCAGACGGTTAAACTAACCGTTCGCTGTGAGTAAATAGCGTTCATTTTTTAACCACAAAACATCAACGAGTTATGCAACCAATACGACCTTTAACCTCGCCCCCAAAAAGTGAAACAGACCTGCTCCGGCAGGCGAGTCTGGTCGCGGGTTATACTCTGGGTGAACTGGCCGCGCTGGCCGGGCTGAAGGCCCCTGAAAACCTGAAGCGCGATAAAGGCTGGATTGGAATTTTGCTGGAACAATGGCTGGGTGCCAGCGCCGGAAGCAAGCCTGAACAAGACTTTGCAGCACTCGGTATTGAGCTAAAAACCATTCCTGTAGATAGTCAAGGTCGCCCGCTGGAAACCACCTTTGTCTGCGTAGCTCCGCTGACCGGCAATAGCGGTGTCGTGTGGGAAACCAGCCATGTTCGCCACAAGCTGAAACGTGTGCTGTGGATCCCGGTCGAAGGCGATAGACAGATCCCGCTTGCCGAGCGCCACGTTGGCTCACCGCTGCTCTGGAGTCCTTCAGAGGAAGAAGAACGGCAGCTCCAGCTTGACTGGGAAGAGCTGATGGATTTGATAGTGCTGGGGCAGGTTGAGCGCATTACCGCTCGCCACGGAGAGGTACTTCAACTCCGCCCTAAAGCGGCTAACAGCAAGGCTTTGACGGAGGCAATAGGCGCCGACGGTTCGCCGATACTCACCTTACCCCGCGGTTTTTATCTAAAGAAAAACTTCACCGCAGCGCTTCTGGCGCGCCACTTTTCGCTCTAATGCCAGCGGCATAACGAATCCATGTTTCTGTCAGCGCAGGCAGGGGAATGTTACATTAACTTTCCCCCATTAAGAATTTGCCTCTTTTATTCCCCCATTCATCAGGTTATTACTAAGCTTATTAACTGGATCCTTCCTGACGAGGAAAATAATGATGACTAAATGGGCAGTAGCAATTTCCGCCATTGGCCTTGCCTTCGCCGTTTCAGGCTGCAGCAGTGACTACGTAATGGCAACCAAAGATGGACGAATGATTTTGACCGAAGGAAAACCTAAGGTCGATGAAGATACCGGGCTGGTAAGCTATCGCGATCAGCAGGGCAACGAAATGCAGATCAACCGTAACGACGTTTCCCAAATTATCGAACGCTAATTTATCAGGGTCAGCCCGCCGGCTGGCCTGACGACTTTTCTTTTCTCCCCTCTTTCGCTTTCCCTCCGCCTCTGCCATGTTTATAGGCCTTTTTGTCGGGTAGCTAAGCCTGACGTAGTCAAAAGAACACCAGGAATCCAGCTATGCATTATCACCGTATTCCCCACAGTTCACTTGAAATCAGCACGCTGGGCTTGGGAACCATGACCTTTGGTGAGCAAAGCAGCGAAGCCGACGCCCACCAGCAGCTCGACTACGCCGTAAGCCAGGGCGTAAACCTGATTGACGTCGCAGAAATGTATCCGGTACCGCCGCGCCCGGAAACTCAGGGGTTAACAGAAAGCTACGTGGGTAGCTGGCTGAAGGCTCGCGGTAACCGTGAGAAGCTGGTTATTGCCTCTAAGGTAACCGGCCCAACGCGTAATAATGATGCAGGTATCCGTCCAAATCAGATCCTCGACCGTAAAAACATTCGTGAAGCGCTGGATGCCAGCCTGAAGCGCCTGCAAACCGACTACCTCGATCTGTATCAGGTACACTGGCCGCAGCGCCCAACCAATACCTTCGGCAAGCTAGGCTACACCTGGAGCGACACGACTTCGCTGCCGGTAACGCTGCTGGAAACCCTTGAAGCGCTGACGGAATGCCAGCGTGCCGGGAAAATTCGCTATATTGGCGTCTCGAATGAAACGGCCTGGGGGGTAATGCGCTATTTGCAGCTTGCCGAAAAACACGACCTGCCGCGTATCGTTACCATTCAGAATCCGTATAGCCTGCTGAACCGCAGCTTCGAGGTTGGTTTATCTGAAGTGAGCCAGCACGAAGGTGTCGAGCTGCTTGCGTACTCCTGCCTTGCGTTTGGCGTGCTCTCGGGCAAATACCTTAACGGCGCACAACCGGCCGGAGCGCGTAATACTTTATTCAGCCGTTTTACCCGCTACAGCGGCGAACAGTCACAAAAAGCCGTTGCCGCCTACGTCGAAATCGCCAAACGTCATAACCTGGACCCGTCGCAAATGGCACTGGCCTTTGTCCGCCGCCAGCCGTTCGTTGCCAGCACCTTGCTGGGTGCCACAACGATGGAGCAGCTAAAAACCAACCTTGAAAGCCTGAACCTGACCTTAAGCGAAGAGGTTATTGAGGAAATTGAGGCGGTGCACCGCGTTTATACCTACCCGGCACCGTAAAGGAATGGTGGCCCCCGGGATAACCCAGGGGGCCATTTTTTTAACTTTTCTGCTTAATCTGCCACAGCCACAGGGCGCTAATCGCCAGCGCAAACACCACGCCGAAGCCGATACCTACGCCGACGATTGGTGCCCCGGTTTTCACCGCCAGCGAGAACAAGCCAAGCATCAGCAGCATTGCCGTGTTCTCTCCAAGATTCTGAACCGCGATGGCATTTCCCGCGCCGACGGTGTGCTTGCCGCGATCCTGCAGCAGCGCATTAAGAGGCACGACAAAGAACCCGCCAAGAATACCGATCAGCATAAGCAGGGCATAAGACGGCAGCAGAGCGTGCTGGAAGGCAAAAATAGCGACTCCGACGCCAATCAATATCCCGGCAGGCATACAGCGGGCGACCGTTTCAAGAGTAACCAGTTTAGCCGCTGCGCCCGCGCCGATAACAATCCCAACCGCAACCATCGCATTAAGATAAGTTGGCGTGGCGTTATCAGCGATCCCCAGCGCGATGGGAACCCACAGCACCAGCAGGAAGCGTAGCGTAACGCCAGCTCCCCAGAACAGGCTGGTACCAACCAGCGAGAATCGAGTTTCACCGCTGCGCCACAGAACGCGGCAGGCGGCAAAGAAGCTTTGCGTCATCGGCCTGAAACGCCATGACTGTCCGGGCCGTGCCGGAGCCAGTTTGGGAATAAACAGGTTTGCGATAACCGCCGCAGCGTAAACCAGAGCACAGACAATAAGCGCCGCAAGCAGGCTCCAGTCCGCCAGCACGCCGCCGGCAACCGAGCCCAGTAAGATGGCAGCAATAGTCGATGATTCCATCAGCCCATTCGCTTTGACCAGACGGTCACCGGTTGTCAGCTCGCCAAGAATACCGTACTTAGCCGGTGAATATGCCGCGGCACCAACGCCCACCAGCATATAACCAACAAACGGATTAAGCCCAAAAGCAATCACCAACGCGCCAATCAGCTTCAGGCTGTTAGCCATCATCATGACGCGCCCTTTGGCAAAGCTGTCGGCAACCTGGCCCACAAACGGGGCAAAGAGAATATAGGCACCAACGAAGACCATTTGCAGCACCGGCTGGCTCCAGTCGGGATAAAATTGCTGCTTGAGCACCGCGAGGGTGGCAAACAGCAGGGCATTATCACCAAACGCAGATAAAAACTGCGCCGCGGTCACCGCCAGCATGCCGCGTGACCATAGCGAACCGCTGCCGTTAGCCTGTTCAGACATGGGCTTTCTCCGCTTCGTCTATTTGTGCCTTGAGGGTAACAAAATCTGGTTTACCACTGCCGAGCACCGGCAGCTGTTTGAGATAGCGAATATCGCGCGGTACAGCCAGCTCCGGCACGCCGTGCTCGCGCGCATAACGTAACAGTTTTTCGCGGTTCAGTTCGCTGTCGGTGGTGAACAAGACCAGCGCCTCGCCTTTCGCCGCATCATGTTTAATTACCGTGGCATGTAGCTTGTCCGGGGAGATAGAGATGGCCACCTGCTCAACCATTTCCAGCGACACCATTTCTCCGGCAATCTTGGCAAAGCGTTTTGCTCGCCCCTGGATCACGCAGAAACCCTGCTCATCAAAAGTCACTATATCGCCGGTGTCATACCAGCCTTTTTCCATCTCGCCCGCGGCGTTTTCTGCCTCCGGTAGCTCAAGAACGCCGGGATTTTCAACGCGCAGGTAGCCGTTCATGATGTTCGGGCCTTTGAGTTGCAGCCTGCCGCCCTGTTCAATGCCCGGCACCGCCAGCAGACGGGCGTCCATTGCAGGTAAAACCCGCCCGACGGTTCCCGGTTTTGCCGCCATTGGGACGTTTATGGAAACCACAGGAGCGCACTCGGTCACGCCATAACCTTCGAGGATGCGCAGGCCGAATTTGTCCTGCCACAGCTGCCTGGTGCTTTCCTGGAGTTTTTCAGCCCCGGCCACCACGTAGCGCAGGCGGAAGAAATCATAAGGATTGGCAAAGCGGCCATAATTCCCAAGGAAAGTGGAAGTGCCGAATACTACGGTGCAGTTGCGGTCGTAAATAAGTTCCGGCACGACCCGGTAGTGCAGCGGGCTTGGGTAGAGGAAGACTTCCGCGCCGGTCAGCAGCGGCGTCAGCAGGCCAACCGTCAGGCCGAAAGAGTGGAACAGCGGCAGCGCGGACATAAAGCGGTCGTCCGCGGTAAAGTCGGCGATAGTGCGAATTTGCTCGACGTTGGCCAGCAGACTTTTATGGCTGTGAACAACACCCTTCGGGTTACCTTCAGAGCCGGAGGTAAACAGCACCATAGCGGCATCTTCCGGCTGCTGTTTCACTTGGGCGAGCTGCGGAGCAAGTAAGTGGGCAAAAATCCACAGTTTGTCCTTGGCCGTGACCGTAGATTTTAAATCCTCAAGATAGACCCAGCGCACCTGAGTAAGCTGCTCAGGCAGATGCAGCAGTTTGCCCTTCTCCAGGAACTGGCGCGAGGTAAACACGGTTTTGATTTGAGCGGCGGTAATCGCGCTGGTCAGCCCTTTGACGCCAGCCGTGTAGTTCATCATCGCCGGGACTCGCCCGCGGGACGACGCACCAAAAATAACCGCCGCGCTGATGGCTGCGTTCGGCAGCATCAGGCCGATGGCTTCACCCTGCTCGCTGTATTTATCAAGAATACGGCCAACAAACAGCGTTTTGGTCAACAAAGAGCGATAAGTATCAGGCTTGAAATTAATATCTTCGATGCAGTTTTTACGTGAACCGTAGCGATCTTTCGCCGCCAGCAGCGCCTCAAACAGCGTCTCACGCGGGCGCACCGCCATACGCGCCTCCATCATAATCTGATGCAGCATTTCCCCGGCCATTTTACGCCGGTCACGAGCGCGGGGCGCTTCCGGCATCGGAATCGAGGTCGGCGGTAACAGATGCAGGCTAATGCGCGGGAACAGTCGCTGTTTTACCAGGCCCTTCAACCGGCTGAAGAAGGTCAGCTCGGCGCCATCAATGCGCAGAGGCACTATAGTGGCATTGGCCTTCGCCGCCACAAACCCAGCCCCGTCGTAGATTTTCATCAGCGAGCCGGTAACGCTAATGCGCCCTTCCGGGAAGATGACCACCGGCCGCCCCTGCTCTACCAGCCGTACCAGATGTTTAATCGACATCGGCTTGGTCGGGTCCAGCGGAACAAAATCAATCAGCGGTTTGAGCCAGCGCATATACCATTGCTGGCTTATTGACGAATAGACCGCAAATACCGGTCGAACCGGCAAGAATAGTGCCACCAGAATCCCATCGAGAAACGACACATGGTTCGGAACAATAAGCACGCGTTGCAGGGCCAGGGCTTTAGTATCCCCGGACAGGGTGACACGGAACAGAATTCGGAATAGCGCACGGAAAAAAACAAAAAGCATAGCAATTCTCTTTGTCGTGGGTCGGCAAGAGTTAAGTGTAGAGACGCAGAGTACACCAGTTGCGGGAAGTGCGGGAAGTGGCTCAAAAAAAAGCAAAAAAAAACCTGCGCATCTGCGCAGGTTGGTGCAAAAGAATTGTACTCAGCAGAGTACCAGGAATTCTCACCAATCAATACCTCTGGGATCTGAATTGTCTCGCGCCACCGATGAGGAAACCAGCGGCAAAAAGCAAGGGAATGAACCCAAGTGCAACCAGGTGTTTAAATTCTCAGTTCTTGTTACAGGCGGCGGGATTCAGGCAAAAAAAAACCTGCGCATCCGCGCAGGTTGGTGTAATTCATAGGATCAGCATTAGTCGCTGACTTCACCTATCAATACCTCTGGGATGACAAATGTAGCAGCGGCACATTCACTTCCGCCATGTGGAAATCGCAACAGCAGACTGCAAAATGTAAGCAAAGATTTGGTCAGAAACGTTTAAAAATCCGTGACATGCCAGGCCAGGCTACGGAAACAGCAAGGCCGTGTAACGGTTACACCGCTTCGCGTTGATTTTGCTTAACTTTGCGAAGTATGCAGCAGATGCCGCCTTGCAGTGGCAAGGGTTTTCCGCAACACTAAACGCTGTGTAAACGATTACCCCTTACAGGAAGGTTATTGATGGCGACAATTAAGGATGTGGCTCGGCTTGCTGGTGTGTCTGTCGCCACGGTATCCCGCGTGATTAACAACTCCCCTAAAGCCAGCGAGGCATCCAGGCTGGCGGTTAACAGCGCGATGGAATCGTTAAACTACCATCCCAACGCAAACGCCCGGGCGCTTGCCCAGCAAACCACGGAAACCATGGGCCTGGTCGTGGGTGACGTCTCTGACCCGTTCTTCGGCGCGATGGTTAAGGCCGTCGAGCAGGTTGCCTACCGCACCGGGAATTTCCTGCTTATCGGCAACGGCTACCACAGCGAGCAAAAAGAACGCCAGGCGATTGAACAGCTGATTCGCCACCGCTGTGCGGCTCTGGTGGTACATGCAAAAAAACTGCCTGATGACGAACTGGCCGGCTTAATGAAGCAGATCCCGGGCATGGTATTAATCAACCGAACCCTACCGGGTTTCGAACAGCGCTGTGTAGCGCTTGATGACCGCTACGGTGCCTGGCTTGCCACCCGCCATCTGATTCAACAGGGCCATACTAAAATCGGCTATCTCTGTTCAAACCACCAGATTTCTGACGCAGACGACAGGTTACAGGGCTATTACGATGCGCTTCGTGAGCACGATATCCCACTCAACGAGCGTCTGGTGACCTTCGGCGAGCCGGACGAAAGCGGCGGCGAACAGGCGCTGACCGAGCTTCTGGGCCGAGGCAAAAACTTTACCGCCGTGGCCTGCTACAACGACTCAATGGCCGCGGGCGCAATGGGCGTGCTGAGCGACAACGGAATTGACGTTCCCGGCGAAATTTCCCTGATTGGCTTCGATGATATTCTGATTTCGCGCTACGTTCGTCCGCGTTTGACCACCGTTCGCTACCCGATAGTCACCATGGCAACTCAGGCAGCAGAGCTGGCGCTGGCGCTGGCGGATAACCTGGCCGCGCCGGAAATTACCAACATGTTTAGCCCTACCCTGGTACGTCGCCATTCGGTCGTCTCACCGGGAGAGAGATAACGGTAGCTTAAGCTGATAAAGATGAACCGGCCGGGCAGGGTAATCCAGCCCGTCGCCAATATACTGCCAGCCAAAGCGCTCATAATAGGCCTTACAGGCAGAATAGAGATACAAAGACTCAAAACCAAGGCTGCTGGCATACTCTACAACATGGCGCTGGAGCCGCTCACCCAGTCCCCGCCCACGCTGCTCTTCATCTACATATAACGCAGCCAGCCACGGCCAGAGATCCTGACGGCTAATCAGATCGCAACGCCACAGGCCAACGGAACCTAAAAGCTTCTCCTCCTCCAGCGCGACAAAGGTCAGAGGCATTTCACCTTCACGCTGGCTGCTGGCGACAATAGAAGAAAAAAAGTCGTGGCTGTCTTCGCTACCGAACGGCTGCCACAGCCAGTCGGTAACCTGTTCAGCGTGCTGAGGGGCCTGGTATAACGGAACGATTTTCACAACGACATCCTCTTAAAAATTCTCATCAAATTTAGAAAGCGTGATCTGGTACGACAATTTGCACGGCGAAACGGCAACGCCGATTGCGCATCAGGCACCTGTGATAAACTGCTGCCCAATCGCGACAGCGTCCAGATCGGGAAGGAAACAATGGTAACAATGTTAGATGTCTCGTTACGCGCAGGGGTTTCCAAAGCGACGGTATCTCGCGTGTTAAACGGCACCGGACAGGTTAAAGCAAGTACCCGCGAACAGGTATTTAAGGCTATGGAAGAGCTGGGCTATAAGCCTAACTTTCTGGCGCGCTCGCTGGCAAACCGCAGCAGTAACAGCATCGGGCTGGTAGTCTCCACTTTTGACGGTTTTTACTTCGGCCGCCTGCTCCAGCAGGCCTCGCGCCGCACCGAATTTTACGGTAAACAGCTAATAGTCACCGACGGCCACGACACGCCTGAGAAAGAGCTGGACGCCGTGCAAATGCTGGCGGACCGGCACTGCGACGCCATCGTGCTGTATACCCGCTTTATGAGCGAGCGGGCGCTTATGTCGCTGATGAACGCCATTCAGGTTCCGCTGGTAGTCATCAACCGGGACGTGACCCTGGCGCGGGAGCGCTGCGTCTTCTTCGAGCAGCAGGATGCCGCGTTTCAGGCGACCGAATACCTCATCCAGCAGGGGCATCGGGAAATAGCCTGCATTACAGTACCTATTTCCACGCCGACAGGCAAAGCACGGCTTATGGGCTACCGTAAAGCGCTGCAAAAACATGGCATTGCGTGGGATGAAGGGCGGGTGAAATACGGCGACTCCAGCATGACTGAGGGGCACCACCTTTGTCAGGAGCTGCTGGCAAGCGGCGTCACCTTTAGCGCTCTGTTTTCCTGCAACGACGATATGGCGCTGGGTGCATCCAAGGCCCTGCACCAGGCGGGGATCCGCATTCCGCAGGATATTTCGCTATTTGGTTTCGACGATGCGCCAAGCGCGCAGTGGCTGGAACCTGCGCTCTCCTCGGTCTATTTGCCTATTGATAACATGATAATTACCGCTATCGATCAGGCCATTAAGCTGGCGAGCGGAGAGCCGCTGGAGCCGATCCCGCCGTTTGTCGGGACCCTGGTATTACGGGATTCCGTGGCTCCCGGCCCCTGGTTTGAGGCCGGAAGAAAGGTGTCAAAGTAGTTCGAGGGCCAGCAGTTCCTGAATAGTCTGGCGGCGGCGAATCAGGCGTGCGCTGCCGTTATCAAACAGCACTTCCGGCAGCAGCGGGCGACTATTGTAGTTTGACGACATAGAAGCCCCGTAAGCGCCGGTGTCGTGCAGCACCAGATAGTCCCCGGTTTTCACCGGCGGCAGCAGGCGAGTTTCAACCTTGCCGCCTTCCTGCTGGGTAAATACATCACCGGACTCGCACAGCGGCCCGGCCACCACGGTCTCCAGCGGCGGCAGCGAAGCCAGCTCGCGGCCATCCCCCGCAATGGCAGAAATATGGTGATAGCTGCCGTACATTGAAGGGCGCATCAGATCGTTAAAACCGGCATCGATCAGCACGAAGTGGCGAGAACCCATATCCTTCACCGCCCTTACCTGAGCGACCAGCACGCCGGCCTCTGCCACCAGGAAACGCCCTGGTTCAATTTCCAGTTTCACCGGGTGACCCAGGTGAGCGGCAATCTTCTCGCGCGCGGCGTTCCACAGCCCGTAATAGTGGTCGGTATTAATAGTCTCTTCCCCCTCACGGTAAGGAATAGACAGGCCGCCACCGGCGGAAATCGCCTCCAGATCCTGACCGAAGTCGATAACCTGCTGTACCATCGCACCGCACACCTGCTCCAGGTGAGCGTAATCCACGCCCGAGCCAATGTGCATATGAATGCCAACCAGATGGATGCCATAGCGCTGCATAGCCTCCAGCGCCTGCGGCATATCACTCAGCCAGATACCGTGCTTGCTGTTCTCGCCGCCGGTATTGGTTTTTTGACTATGCCCGTGACCAAAGCCCGGGTTAATACGCAGCCAGACGCGGTGCCCCGGAGAGACTTCACCCAACTGGTGAAGCATATCCACCGAGCCAATGTTAACCGGAATTTTCTGCTCAGCCACCAGCGCCAGCGTGGCGTTATCAATAACGTCTGCCGTGAATACGATATCGTCCGGATTTTCCAGCGGCTTGTACCCCGCCGCCAGAGCACGCTCAATCTCACCCTGCGACACAGAATCCACCTTCACGCCCTGCTCGCGCATCAGCTTCAGAATATGAATATTCGAGCACGCCTTCTGGGCGAAACGAATCACATCGAACTGGCGCAGCTGGGCAATCTGCTGGCGGATGATGTCGGCATCATAAACCCAAACCGGGCAGCCGAATTCGGCTGGTAAAGTCAGCAGATTTTGCGCGTTTAGCGCGGTGGTGGTGTCGGTAAGCGAGCGTGGCATGGCGAACTCCGGGTAAAAATCATTTTGATTATTACGCCATACTCCAGAAAGGATAAAAAATATCGTTTTCTCTCTAGTCTATTCAAATATGATATGGATGCAGACAAACATTCAACGTAACGGTGAACAGACATGCCAGCCATCAACCTGCGCCAGATAGAGATTTTTCACGCCGTGATGACCACCGGCAACCTCACCGAGGCCGCCGGGTTGCTGCATACCTCGCAGCCAACCGTCAGCCGGGAGCTGGCGCGCTTTGAAAAGTTGATTGGGCTACAGCTGTTTGAACGCAGCCGGGGCCGCCTCTACCCTACGGTTCAGGGGCTGCGGCTATTTGAGGAGGTTCAGCGTTCATGGTACGGGCTGGACAGGATAGTCAGCGCGGCGGAAAGCCTGCGCGAGTTTCGCCAGGGCGAGCTGTCCATCGCCTGCCTGCCGGTCTTCTCGCAGTCCTTCCTGCCGCGACTTTTGCAGCCGTTCCTTGCCCGCTACCCGGATCTTAGCCTGAACATTGTTCCGCAGGAGTCGCCGCTGCTCGAAGAGTGGCTCTCCGCCCAGCGTCACGATCTCGGGCTGACGGAAAACATCTCCACGCCCGCAGGCACCGAACGCCAGACGCTGCTGACGCTAAATGAAGTCTGCGTCCTGCCTGCCGGACACGGGCTCGCGGGAAAGCCAGAGCTTACGCCTCAGGATTTTGCGGGGGAAAATTACATCAGCCTGTCACGCACCGACAGCTACCGGCAGCTGCTGGACTCGCTATTTCAGGAACATGACGTTAAACGAAGAATGGTCGTTGAAACCCACAGCGCGGCTTCCGTATGCGCAATGGTTCAGGCGGGGGCAGGCGTTTCTATCGTCAACCCGCTTACCGCGCTGGATTATCACGGGCGAGGAGTGGTTGTGCGCCGGTTTAGCGTAGCGGTGCCTTTTACCGTCAGCCTGATTCGGCCGCTGCACCGCCCTGCCTCTGCGCTGGTGAGCGCGTTCAGCGAGCATCTGCAGAGCAGTATGCATCTGTACAGTGACCCGCTGAACGCCCTGCTAAACACGTAATAGACTATTCGGTAACCGGCTGCGGATGCCCGGTGCCGCCGCTAAAATTAATCAGGCAGATAACCAGCCCGATAACCGCCAGCGCAGCTGCGGCAACCGGCACCGCCGTCAGGCCGTAACCACGCTCAATTACCGTGCCGCCAACCCATGCCCCCAGCGCATTACCGACGTTAAAGGCCGCGATATTTAGCGTCGAGACAAGGTTTGGCGCCTCTTTCCCGTGCAGCACAACGTTGATTTGCAGCGCGGGAACCAGAGAGAAAGCCGCCATCGCCCACAGGAACAGCGTAATCTCAGCCAGCCAGGCACCGTGGCTGGTCCAGCGGAACAGCAGAGAGAACACGGCAATCAGGCTAAAGCTCAGGATAAGGCTAACCGACACGCGCCAGTCCGCCAGCCTTCCGCCAAGAATGTTGCCCACCGTCAGGCCAGCGCCAATCAGGAACAGCGTCCAGCTAACGCCCTCAGGCGTAATGCCGGTGATTTGCAGCAGCAGAGGCGCAACGTAGCTAAACAGGGCGAACATCGCGGCGGCAAAAAATACCGTCATGGACAGAGAGAGCCACAGCTTGCCGTTGCCCAGCGCTTTGATTTCACTTTTCAAATCGGCCGGAGCTTCGTCTTTCTGCGACGGCAGGCTGACGATAAGCGCGATAAACGCAATCACGCCGATAACCGCCACGCCCCAGAAGGTTGCCCGCCAACCGTAAAGCTGGCCGAACCATGTGCCAATCGGCACGCCCAGCACGTTTGCCAGCGTCAGGCCAGTGAACATCAGTGCAACCGCAGAAGCCTTGCGCCCGGCGGGAACCAGGCCTGCCGCCACAACAGCACCAATACCGAAGAAGGCGCCGTGACACAAAGCGGTAATGACCCGCGCCAGCATCAGGAACTGATAATTAAGCGCGATGGCACACAGCAAATTCCCGATGATAAAAATCACCATCAGCAAAACCAGCGACATCTTGCGCGGCAGGCGAGCGGTAAGCAGCGCCATAATCGGCGCCCCGATGGCGACGCCCAGCGCGTAGCCGCTGATTAGCCATCCGGCAGAAGGAATCGATATATGAAGATCTCCCGCCACTTCGGGCAACAGCCCCATGATCACGAACTCCGTCGTGCCGATGGCGAACGCACTCATCGCCAGCGCCAGCAAGGAAACAGGCATTGTATTACTCCCGGTAGCAAAATGATGGACGGCTGGCCGCGCCCGGCGGCCGCCTGAAAATGAGGATTTCAGAGGTGCAGCTTTTTAAAATAGTGTGCGCTGCATAACAAATTTATAACACAGAAGTCGCCGGGCATGACCCGGCGTGGCGTGAGGGTAAAGTCGTTGCCTTGCTTAATACATTGATAGATAAAATAAAGCCATCAAACTTAGGCGCACATAAAGCGAACTGCATCGGCAGCGTGAATGGCGGCGGTATCAAACACCGGCAGCGGGCAGTCCTGCTGACCGAGCAGCAGCCCAATCTCGGTGCAGCCAAAAATAACGCCCTCTGCCCCCTGCGCCTGAAGCTCGCCAATCACCTGCTGGTAGTAGCTTTTTGACTCCGGGTTGATAACGCCGAGGCACAGTTCGTCAAAGATAATCTGGTTGATGCGCTGGCGCTGAGCCTCATTCGGGATAATCGAACGAATGGCGAACTGCTCTTCCAGGCGACCGCGATAAAAATCCTGCTCCATGGTGTAGCGCGTACCCAGCAGCGCAACCCGGCTCGCGCCCTGAGCGGCAATCGCACGCCCGGTCGCATCGGCTATATGCAGGAAAGGCAGCGAGCAGCGGGCTTCTATTTGCCCGGCGACTTTATGCATCGTGTTGGTACAAAGAACGATGCCCTCGGCTCCCGCTTTTTGCAGTCCCAGCGCGGCATCCGCCAGCATCTCGCCGGCTTTATCCCACTCGCCTGCGGACTGGCAGGCCTCTATTTCATGAAAATCCACGCTGCGCAGCACGATTTTGGCCGAATGCAGGCCGCCGAGCCGCTGTTTGATCCCTTCATTAATTAAGCGGTAATAAGGGATCGTCGATTCCCAGCTCATTCCGCCCAGTAATCCAATGGTTTTCATCGTCGCCCCTTTTTTCGTTTAACCTCCGGTTATACCCCGGTTCCGGGCAATAAAAAAGCCTCCGGATGGAGAGCAGTAAGAGTCGTTAACCAACGGCCACGACGCCTGGTAACGCCTCTATCCCCCGTACAACTTGCCTCTCCTCACCCCAGGAGCGCTCAATCTCGGCCTGTAGCCAGTCGCGAAAATAACCCACCCTCGGCAAGTCTCTTTTGCCCTGCGGGATCTCCAGCCAGTAGCCGTTGCCGCTTTGCAGTTCCAGTTCAGCCAGGGGCACCAGCAGCCCGTCGCGCAGTTCATTGCGGATCATCATTCGATCCAGTACGGAGAGGGTTTGTTATTTCCGCAGATAGCCACGCCCGATAACGCAGATCCCCACAGCGCTGAGCACCAGCGTGACGCCGAGTTGTTGATAGCAGCCCGAAACCAGCAGCCCAATGCCAATCAGCAAATAGTAGGCGAAGCCAAATAGCGCCCCGGCTGTTCCACGGCAGTCTCCGTACTCGCTTAGCGCGGTGCCTAGCACCACCGGAATAGCCATTGAAAACGCCACCATCACCATAAACATCGGCGCAAGAAACCAAATACTGTGCTCCAGGAAATAAACGCCCGCACTTCCCGCAAGACCGCAGATACTGGCCGCCAGCAGCAGCATTCTGGCCGCGATCCCATGCTTTATCAGCCGATGATTTAGCCGCGCTCCAGCAAGAGAACCCAACGCCAGCACTACGCCCGTCAGCCCGAATGTGGCCGGCTTCAGGCCAAACTGCTGGAACAAAAACGGCGCCTGGCTGTAGTAGCTGAACAGCCCAATATTAAAGAACGCCACCAGCCCGGTTGCCCTCCAGATTTTGATATCCCGCAGCATGCGGCCTGAAACCTGCCCCAAAGCCGGACATTGATGCTGTTCAGGCCGGGTTTCGTCCAGCCGCCATGCGCACCAGAGCAGCAAAGCAGCGGCCAGCCCGGCGAGCGAGTAAAACACGGCCTGATATCCGCCAAAAGAGACAATCAGCCCGCCAAGCCACATACCAAGCGCCGGGCTTACCGCCAGCGCGATGCCCATAAACGAGAAGATCCGCGCCAGATCCGGGCCGCTGTAGCGGTCGCGCAGCACGGTTTGGGTCACCACGGAGCCGGTTGCCGCCCCAAAAGCGGCCAGCATTCGGGCCGCAAGTAGCAGTGAAAAATGCGAGGTCAATAATGCGGCCACCGCACCAGCCGCGTAGCAAAGCAGCCCCAGTAGCAGCGCCGGTTTACGTCCGAGTAAATCACTGACTCGCCCCCAGAACAGCACGCCTGCGGCAAAGCCAACAAAATAGAGCGAGAGCGTCCAGGCTGCGTCCTGAGCGGTTACGGAAAAGTGCCGGGCGATATCGGTTAAAGCCGGGCTATAAAGGGTTTCCACAATTTGTGGAAACATCAGCAGCGCGGTCAACAGCGCCATTCCGGGATGTGTTTTCACCCTCAGTCCTCCTGAAAAAGAGGCGCTATTGTAGGCAAACCCGAAATGGAACATTATAAACATCCGGACATTTTATAGCGGAAATCGGACATTATGAGCTGGCTGAACGCCGACGCCGAATTTAACCCTGACGAGCTGAATCAAAGCGTCATTGGCGTACAAGCCGAGCTGGGTAACCATGACTCCGGCCTGCACCGGCACCGTATGGGCCAGTTGCTGTTCACCCGTGAAGGCTGCGTAAAGCTGACGATACATGAAGGCCAGGTGCTGTCTTTGCTGCCGCCCGGTAAAGTTGCCTGGCTTCCCGGCGGCGTGAGCCACCGCGCTGAAATGAAAAATAGCGTGGCCTACCGCTCCATCTGGTTTGACCCGGAGCGCTACCCCACGCTTCCCGCCGCAGCAATCGTGCTCAACGCTACGCCGCTGCTTCACGAACTGCTGGAGAGAATGTCAGCCAGCCCCTGGGAAACAAACTGGGAGCAGGGAGCCGCTCAGCACATGGCAGCACTTTGTGTCGCCGAGCTCGAGGCCGCCCGAGAAGAGCCGATGACCCTTCGCTTCGTGCAGGATAAACGGCTGCGCCATCTCAGCGGCGATGAGCTGCCACCGCAGTTGCACGAACTTGCCGCCGTGACTGGCGCAAGCGAGCGAACCATCGGCCGTATTTTTCGCCGCGAAACCGGCCTGTCTTATCAACAATGGCGCCAGCAGTGGCGGCTGATGAAAGCGGTTGAAATGTTGGCAAGCGGGGAGCGGATATCCGCCGTAGCCGGAGCGCTGGGCTTCTCAAGCGACAGCGCCTTTATCTACTTCTACCGCAGCCTGACCGGGCAAACGCCGGGCATGCTGTGATACAAAGCCACTGCCAACAACTTAGCCATACGCAGTGCCGCTCATTGCCGCCAGCACGCCCGCAGAGCCTCTATCAATCAAGTTCAGAAATACGCTCGCCGCAGCGGCATTATCCTGGTTTTTACTGAAGTGGCGATGAGCCTGGATAAGCGCTGCGCTCCACGTAGCCAGCAGCAGAGAGGCTGCAAGCTGGGTCTCTGGATTCTGGAAATCTCCCCCAGCCAGCTCGCACGCAAGCGCCTGAGTGAATTCATCGCGGATTGCTCTGGCACGCGCCTTCAGCGCTTCGCTATTTTCGATGGTGGAAACAAACCCCTGGCCCGCCACCGAGAAAGCAACCAGCGGGCTGCCCTGCTCCACCAGTTGATGGGCAAAACGGCGCAATGCTTCAACCGGGCCAATGCCCGTATCCCGCAGGCTAAGCGCGCTACGCAGCATCTCCAGCCCCTCTTCTTCGCGGTCAAAAAACATGTCTTCTTTACGCGGAAAATGGTTAAACACCGTCATACGCCCCACGCCGGCCTCGGCGGCAATTTCATCAATCGTCACCTGCTCAAAACCCTTTTCCAGAAACAGCCGGGTGGCAACGTTAGAGATTCTTTGCCGGGTGGCCAGGCGATTAAGCGTTCGACGATCGGATGACATTGACAGAATCCTTGCTGATGGATAATTATATACCGAGTATATATTGGTACTCAGTACAGGTAAACCATGAACAAAGCCCTTGTGGTTATTTTCTCTGCCATCTGCCTTGATGCCGTTGGTATCGGTCTGGTGTTTCCTATCCTTCCCAGGCTGCTGGAACAGGTCACGCAGAGTCAGGACATTGCCCACTGGATAGGCATCATGACCGCGCTTTATGCGCTGATGCAGTTTGTCTTTGCCCCTTTGCTGGGTGCATTAAGCGACAATTATGGTCGCCGCCCGGTGCTGCTGATTTCGCTGGCAGGTGCGGCCATTAACTATCTGATTATGGCCTTTGCCCCTCAGCTGTGGATGCTGCTGCTCGGCCGCGCCATAGCCGGGTTAACCAGCGCCAACGTTTCGGTCGCGATGGCGTATATCACCGATGTTACCCCGGAGGATAAACGCGCTCGCCGTTTCGGGCTGTTTAACGCTATGTTTGGCGCGGGCTTTATTATCGGCCCGGTGCTGGGTGGGCTGCTTGGGGATTACTGGGTACGCCTGCCGTTTATCGCCGCCGCCGTCCTCAACGGCTGCAATCTGCTGATGGCGCTATTTATGCTGCCGGAATCACGCCAGCCGGAACGCCAGCCTTTCAGGCTGGCCACGCTCAACCCGCTGCTGCCGCTGCGTAAAATTTTCGCCATGAAGGGGCTTATCCCGATTGCGCTGGTATTTTTCATTTTAAGCGCCACCGGCGAGGTCTACGGCACCTGCTGGGCGCTATGGGGATTTGATACTTTCGGCTGGAACGGCCTGTGGATTGGGCTTTCGCTGGGGGCTTACGGCATTTGCCAGACGCTGACCCAGGCGCTACTTCCCGGCCCGGTAACCCGGGTGCTGGGCGAGCGGGGTGCGGTGCTGTTCGGGATTGCCAGCTCCTGCGCGGCGCTGGCGATGCTGGCTTTTACTCAGCAAGGCTGGCTGGTGTTTTTGATTATGCCGCTGTTTGCCCTCGGCGGAGTAGGCACCCCGGCGCTACAGGCTTTAGCTACCCGCAAGGTAGATTCCGGCAGCCAGGGGCAACTACAGGGCATTCTCGCGTCGTCGGTTAGCCTGGCGTCGATAATTGCTCCGCTGGGCTTTTCCAGCTTCTACTTTGTGGTGCAAAAGCAGTGGCCCGGCGCTATCTGGTTATCAGTGATTGCGGTGTACGCCGTCGCGGTGCCGCTGGTGCTGCTCGGCACCAGAAGCAGGCAGGGGGAGCAGCCGCAGCGCCTGTAGTCAGGTCGCGCTGTGTTTGTCGGCGCAGGTCACGATATCCGGCTTGCTCATAATGACTTTATCGGTCCCGTAGCGCGTAATGTTCAGCATCGCGTTGCCGATGTCGATAATGGATAAAAAGCGCTTGCCGGTAACCGCGCTGATAAGGCGCATTATCGGTGCGATGACGGTATATAACAGCCGATAAGCCGGAGTGCGGGACTGGACATCCGGCGTCGGCAGAATGAACGCCGGGCGGAAAATGGCGACATTGCCGGGAAACAACGCCTGTAGCTTATTTTCCACTTCGCCGCGCACCCGAGCCCACATCTGTGAACTCTTGCCGCTGGCGTCAGCCCCCGCGCCGGATACATAAATAAACTTCATCTGCGGGCTGCTGGCCTTGAGCTGTTCCGCAACGCGCAGCGTCATATCGTAAGTGACCCGGCGATAAACCTCTTCGCTGACGCCGGATGAGCTGATCCCGGCGCAGAAGAAGCAGCCGTCAACGTCGCTGAACAGCGGGTCTGATGCATCAAAGGTCAGCAGATCTTTATTTACGATATGGCGCACACGCGGGTCAGCAACGCCTTCAGGCTCGTTCCTGACCAGCAAAATAATCTCGCTAACGTCTTTCGCCGCCAGGCTTGCCCGCAGCACGCCCTGCCCGACCATGCCGCCAGAACCAACAATCACAATTTTCATCAGCAGTACCTGTTAAAAAGTAGAGTCAGGCAGAAATAGCACGCCACATCATTCCAAAGCCCAGTTCCAGCAGCGCTTCTTTATCCGCTGGGTGTTTTGCAATTTGCTCGCTGGTAGCATCGGAAATATTCTGGATAACGGCGTAGATAAACGCTTTGCTGTCGGTGACGAACAGCGACTGCTTAATTGCGTTATCAAACATTTTATCCGCCTGGTTTAGCGCCTCCGGCGTGCTGGCGATGGTTTCCGGCGTTAGCAGCTCTGACACCGTCAACAACCTTAATACCCGCTTCCCTTCAGGATTTCTCAGCGACCATTCGGTGTAGCCCCGCCAGATATGCAATATCTGAGTGCGAAATTCGGCATCCTTCGGGTAACCGGCGACCAGCAGGTCGGACATATCCTGCTTCAGCATCAAATACACTTCATTAAGCAGCTGCTCTTTGGTCGGAAAGTAGGTAAACAGCGTTCCTACCGCCACACCGGCACGTTTAGCAATGCTGGCCGTCGTGGCCGATAAACCACTTTCGGCAACCGTCTGCACCGCCGCTTCAAGAAGTGCCGCATGTTTTTGCGGGCTTAGTGGTCTTGCCATTATTACGCCTCCGGGGCCGGTAAATTCAGTGAGCACAGTGTAATAGATTTAGCCGCCTGGATTTTAGCTTTGCTTTCCTCCCGCCGTTTGCGGGAGGAACGGTGTTACTCGGGAATAAACCCGGTTTTGCCTTCAATAGCGACGGAGACGGAAATCTCCTGCTGCGACTCCAGAGATTGCAGGCTTTTTTGGTAGCTGCCTTTAAGGATCTGGAAGGCGTCCGCGCCCAGAACGGTACGCAATTCCGGTTCCGGCTGCTGGCTCAGGGTATAGATGGCGTTCGCCATTTTAACCGGGTCACCTGAATTACTATCCTCACCGTGCTCGGCAATCCAGCGGCGTAGTTGACCCACGGTGCCGTCTTTGTAGGCCGCGGTTTCTTCGGTCCAGCGCACGTTGGCCTGGAAGTTGGTTTTAATCGAGCCAGGTTCGATGATTTGCACCTTGATATTAAATTCAGCAACTTCCTGAGCAACTGTCTCAGCAAAACCTTCAAGACCATATTTAGCCGCGTGATAAAACGCACCGCCGGGGAAAGCAACGCGCCCGCCCATGCTGGAAACGTAAATCAGGCGTCCCTGTTTCTTAGCCCGCAGAGCCGGAAGGAAAGCACGCGTAATGTGTACCGGGGAGAGCAGGTTTAAAGCAAATTGATGCTCGATTTCCTGCTCGCTAAACTCTTCCATTGCGCCAATAATCGCGCCGCCCGCGTTGTTCACAATAATGTCGCTGTCGGCGTGCTTTTTAGCGATTTCCGGCAAGCTGGCAAAATCCGTTACGTCCAGCTTCTCAACAATAAGCTGCGAGGAGAATTGCTGGCTCAGCTCTGCCAGAGCTGCCGGATTACGTACGGCGGCAACTACAGTGTGCCCGGCTTCCAGTACGCGACGGGTCAGCGCCAGGCCAAGGCCGCCGGAAGCACCGGTGATAAACCACTTTTCAGTTTTAGACGTCATCTTTTTCCCCTTAGTTATCAGGCGCTGCACGCTGCCGGTAAGGCTTTTGTGCGGTGTATTAGGGTCAACCAATAATTGACTGACCACTCACTCAATTATAAGATTGACGATTTTATTTGCAATATATGACGGTGAAATTTATTCGCCCGGCAGTCGGAGGGGCGATTTAAAATGAGTTTTATCAGCCCGATGCAGACAGAATTTTTTCTGATGGGCAAGGGAAAAACCAGGGGGGAGCGTTCGATAAAGCAGCATATTGCGCCAGGAAGCGTTTGTAGCGCGATCTGGCCACACTCAAGCAGCAGATAAAACAATAAAGCCCGAAGCGTTGAGACTCAGGGCTTTATTGTATCCGACACGGCATTTTAGAATGTTTGCCAGTGCCCCTCTTCTTCTCTTTTTGGCACCCTGCGCGGCACGGGCCGCGCCGATTGTACAACTTTAGCTTCATCATTATCGCCGAGGCGTAATGTGCTGGTTCTTTTTTCCAGCTCAAATACCTGTTTATTCAGCACTTCGGAAGAACCGGCCAGTTCTTCAACCACCGCAACATTTGTCTGGGTGGCTTTTTCCAGTTCGGACAGCGCGCTGGTAATTTGCTGAATCCCTTTTTCCTGCTCGTTTGTTGAGATAAATATATGCCCCATTAGCGCATCAATATTTTCCGACCCGGAAACAATATCCTTCATATTTTTTTCCGCTTCGGACACCAGACTTGCGCCCTGTAATACGTTTTGGTTAGTAATATCAATCAGTGATTTAATATTCTTGGCGGACTCAGAGCTTTTATGCGCCAGGTTTCTTACTTCGCCCGCTACCACCGCAAAACCTTTTCCGTGCTCGCCGGCACGCGCCGCTTCAACTGCGGCATTCAGCGCCAGGATATTGGTCTGGAAGGCAATGCTGTCGATGATGGTAATGATTTCCGTCATCTTATTGGCACAGTCGGTAATCGAGGTCATATTGCTGGTCAGCTTCTGCATCAGGTCGCTGCCGTGGTTAGCCGAACGGTGTGCTCCGCTGGTGATACCGCTGAGCTGGCGGGTGCTTTCAGCATTATTTTTGGTACCCGCCGAAATCTGCTCCATGCTGGCAGCGGTCTGGATAAGCATCGCCGACTGCTGCTCGGTTTTCACCGACAGCGTTGCGCTTTGGTGCGCCAGATTTTCAGATAATGTATTGGCAGACTGCGAAGATTTACGAATATCCATTACCAGGGTAGTAATTTCGGCGGAAAGCGTATTTATGCCGGGAATTAAGCGCCCGGCGCAATTATTACCAAACTCAGGAATATGCACCGACAAGTTCCCGGAGTTTATCTCATCTATGCTTCTTTTAACGTTATTAATCGGCCGTACAAGATATATCGTCATATACGTCCAGAGAGAGGTCAGCAATATTGCCCAGGCAATATTTAACATTATCAGAACATAAAGATTCGCGGATAAACTGAACGCCAATAAATCGATGACTAAAAACGATATCGCTAAAAAGAAGAAAATAACGCTGCGAACGCTGGCATTCTTAAGCATAAGTAGTCCTGTGACTTGCACGGGGGGGTATATTATTTATTACCTGGATTGATAGAAAAGCCATCGCCCAAAAAAGATTGAAGTTATATGCTTCCGTAAGTCAACTTAAAGAATTTTTAATCCGCACTTTTGGATTAAGAACGCCGCCTTTATCAATATATCCAAAGCCTCTCCACCTGCGCAAGAGCACGTACACAAGCCGACTGATTAGTGACTTGCATTTTGATAGTTACCGTGTCAATTTGAGGGCAAATGACATTCGCCCTCAGGCCAGACCATGAAAAATGAACCGCTGTGCAACGCTCCCTGCCCCATCGCCCGCAGCCTCGGCCGCATCGGTGATAGCTGGAGCATCATGATCCTGCGTGATGCCTTCGCCGGATTTACCCGCTTTGATGAGTTTCAGAAGAGCAGCAACGTCGCGCCAAACATTCTGTCGCGCCGCCTGAAGGAGTTAGTAGACGACGGGCTGCTGGAAAAAGTCTGCTACAGCAGCACGCCGCCTCGCTATGAATACCACCTGACTCAAAGCGGCCGCGACTTCCGCATAGTCCTGCTGGCGCTGGCCGAATGGGGCAGCCGCCACTTCTCACCGGAAGGCCGCCAGATGCAGCTGGTAGAAAATGAAACTCAGCGTCCGGTAGAGCCGGTAATGGTCGATAAGCAAACCGGGGATGCTATCGTTCCGGGCAAGTACACCATGGTTCCCGGCCCTGCCGCTTCGCCGATGATGAAATACCGCCACGAATACCTGCTGCGCAAGCGCGCGGGCGAAGTCGGGCAGAAATTCCAACCTGAACCTTACAGAGACGCCAACAATGAATCCGGCCAGTAAGAAAAAAATGCTCACGCTGGCCGTACTCGGCGCGGCGATTCTGGCGGCGGCAGGTTATGGTGCCCACTGGTGGCACGCCGGGCGCTATATGCAGTCTACCGACGATGCCTACGTTGGCGGCGATATCAGCGCCATATCCACCAAGGTTTCTGGCTACATTCAGCAGCTAGCCGTGCAGGACAATATGGCGGTGAAAAAAGGCGATCTGCTGATTCGTATTGACGATCGTGATTATCAGGCCGCGCTGGCAAAAGCCCGTGGCGAGGTTGCGGCCCAACAGGCAGCGCTGGCGGATATCGCAGCAACAAGGCAGCTACAGCAGGCCACAATTATGGGTTCTTCTGCTTCGCTTGCAGCAGCAACAGCGGCAACGGAGAAATCGGCAAACGATAACCGCCGCTACGGCGCGCTGGAGGCGACGAGCGCTATTTCAGCCCAGACACGCGACAATGCCTCTGCCGATTACCGCCGCGCCAAAGCAGAACAAAGCAAGGCTCTGGCGGATAAATCTGTAGCCGAACGCCAACTGGCGGTGCTCGACGCTCGCGAAAAACAAACCCAGGCCGCGCTGGAGCAGGCACAGGCTAATCTGGCGCTGGCAAAACTTAATCTCAGCTACACCGAGATCCGTGCCCCGTTTGATGGCGTAATCGGAAATCGCCGCGCCTGGTCAGGATCGTTTGTCAGCAGCGGCACGCAATTACTTTCGCTGGTCCCCTCCGGGGGGCTGTGGATTGACGCTAACTTTAAGGAAAACCAGTTGGCGCACATGCGCGCCGGGCAGCCGGTAACCGTGGTTGCGGACGTGCTGCCAGACCACACTTTTAAAGGCCATATCGCAAGCCTTGCACCGGCTACCGGCTCGCGCTTTAGCATTCTTCCGGCTGAAAACGCCACCGGCAACTTCACCAAAATCGTTCAACGCGTGCCGGTTCGTATAGCTCTGGAAGGCGATGGGGCGAAACTTGACGTGCTGCGTCCGGGGCTGTCGGTCATTGTCACCGTCGATCAAAAGAGCACCCGATGAGTACCGCCCAGGCCGTTCCGCTGCCTCAGGGCATATCAATGCCAATGGCGAAAAAGATCTTCGCCTTCGCCAGTATGTGCGTGGGGATGTTTATTGCGCTTATCGACATCCAGATTGTCTCCGCTTCGCTACGGGACATCGGCGGCGGCCTGTCAGCAGGCGACGATGAAACCGTCTGGGTGCAAACCAGCTACCTGATCGCCGAGATCATTATTATTCCGCTTTCGGGCTGGCTGGCGCGGGTGATGTCGACTCGCTGGCTGTTTGCCGCTTCGGCCGCGGGCTTTACCCTGATGAGCCTGCTGTGCGGCTGGGCGTGGAATATCCAAAGCATGATAGCCTTCCGCGCATTACAAGGGCTGGCCGGCGGCTCAATGATCCCGCTGGTTTTTACCACCGCCTTCGCTTTCTTCCAGGGAAAGCAGCGGGTGATCGCCGCCGCAACCATTGGCGGTCTTGCCTCGCTGGCTCCGACGCTGGGGCCGACGGTCGGCGGCTGGATCACTGAAAATTTTAACTGGCACTGGTTGTTCTTTATTAACGTTGTGCCCGGCATTTATATCGCCATCGCCGTGCCGCTACTGGTAAAGGTGGACTCGCCAAATCCCTCCATTCTGCGGGGGGCGGATTATTTCAGCATTCTGCTGCTGGCCGCCTCGCTGGGCTGCCTGGAATATACTCTTGAAGAAGGCCCGCGCTGGGGCTGGTTTGACGATGCAACGCTGACCACCACCGGCTGGATAGCGCTGCTGTGCGGCATCGTCTTTATTGTTCGCACCCTGCGCCACCCGCAGCCGGTTATGGATCTGCGCGCCCTGCAGGACAGAACTTTCAGCCTCGGCTGTTACTTCTCGTTTATGGCCGGGGTCGGCATTTTTGCCACCATTTACTTAACCCCTCTGTATCTCGGCACGGTGCGCGGTTTTAGCGCCCTTGAGATTGGCCTGGCGGTCTTCTCCACCGGTTTGTTCCAGGTGATGTCTATCCCCTTCTACTCGTGGCTGGCTAACCGGATCGATCTACGCTGGCTGCTGATGGCCGGGTTGGTGGGCTTTGCTTTCTCAATGTACAGCTTCGTGCCGATCACCCATGACTGGGGGGCCGATCAGTTGCTGCTGCCGCAGGCTTTTCGCGGCCTGGCCCAGCAGTTTGCCGTCGCGCCAACCGTAACCTTAACGCTCGGTAGCCTGCCTCCGGCCCGCCTGAAGCTGGCATCCGGCCTGTTTAATTTAATGCGTAACCTGGGCGGCGCTATCGGCATCGCCCTGTGCGGAACGGTACTTAACGACAGAACAAACCTGCATTACAGCCGCCTGGCGGATCATTTAAATAACGCCAACTTGGCGATGAGTGATTTTGTTCAGCGTGGTACGGCAAACCTGGTCACCCAGGGGATATCGCCGGATGCCGCCGCCACGGGGGCGCTGAAGAATCTCTCATCGCTGGCGCTACGCGAGGCACGAACCCAGGCATTCTCGGATGCTTTTTATCTGATAATGATAGGTTTTTTAATTGCCGCGCTGCTGGTTCCATTGATGAAAAAGCCGCAGGCACAGTGATATCCCGGAGAGGCGTTAAACGCCGGGTGGGATATCTTTACCCGGCAGTTTCAAACGCCTGCTGTAGCCATGCTTTGAACTCCTGCACATCCCGCCTGCCCGCTTTTTCAGGGCTGGTCACAAAGTAATAATTCGCACCGGGCAGCGCGCCCGGCAGGGCGATATGCAGCAACCCCTGCTCCAGCGCCCGGCGAATCAACAACTCGCTGGCAAGCAATACGCCCTGCCCGGCAATGGCGGCCTGGATGGCGTGCGTTTCATCATCAAAACGGATCCCCGACTGCACGGCTAAATCCGCCGGGCCGAAGACCTCCTTCCAGTGCTGCCAGCTTGGTTCGGGGCTGGGCACATGACGATTCTCAATATGAAACAGCGTAAGCCCGGCCAAATCCTTCGGGCTGTGGAGCTTAAGCTGAGGGCTGGCTACCAGCACAAATTTATCCTGATGCAACAGCGTACTTTCAAGCGCGCTGTCCGCCTGCATGCTGTAGCGGATCGCGCAGTCTGCCATCGTCCCGCGCAGGTCGGCCAGCTCAACACTGCTGTGGAAACGCAGCTCCAGCTCAGGGTGCTCGCGATGCAGAGAAGGCAGGCGCGGCACCAGCCAGTTGGTGAGAAAATTAGAGGTGGTGCTGAGCGTCAGCGCCCCCGGCAGAGCCATGTGATCGATAGCCTCCACCGCCTCGCGCAGCGTAGTAAATATATGCCCGGAAGCGCGAAACAAGATCTCCCCGGCACCGGTTAAAGCCACGCCGCGCGCGGAACGGACAAACAACCGCTGATTAAGCGATTCTTCCAGCGCGCGAATTTGGTGGCTGATGGCGGTTGGCGTTACGCCAATTTCCCCGGCCGCGGCTTTAAAGCTGGCGTGGCGGGCAACGGCGTCAAAAGCCCGAATAGCGGAGAGCGGCGGCAATCGGCGTAATTTCATGAATGAATTTAACTCATCTTTTGCTGAAAAATATGATTTTGATTGCCCTACCAAACCGGGCGTAGCCTGTTGCTGACGGCAATAATCCAATGAGGATTATTCATCCTATACAGATTAACAGGAACCTCCGATGACTCAAATCAATGCGATGACAGCGCCCGCCTCCACGCGCTATATCGCTTTGCTGGCTCCCGGCATTGCTCAGGCGCTGATCGCGCTGGACTACGCGATTGTGTACGTGGCGCTGCCTACCCTCGCCCATGAATTGAATCTTTCGCTCAGCGAGATGCAGTGGGTCGTCTCCCTCTATGGTTTGACGTTTGCTGCACTGCTGTTATTGGGCGGAAGCCTGTGCGACAGGCTCGGGGCGCGCCGTATTTTCAGCATTGGCATGGCGCTTTTTTTGCTTTCATCCGTCCTGGGTGGCCTGGCACAAAGCGGCGGGATGCTGCTGATTGCCCGCTGCGGGCAAGGGATCGCCGCCGCAATATTGCAACCGGCGGTCCTCGCGCTGATGGCGCAGCGTTTCCACGGCGAGGCTCATCGCCGCGCGCTGGCTATCTGGAGTTCGGTTGGCGCGCTGGGCCTGGTGGCAGGCGTGATGCTGGGCGGCATACTGGCCGCGCTGGACTGGAGAACTATCTTCTTTATTAACGTTCCGCCGGGCTTAATTGCGCTGTGGCTGGTGCGCCGGGACTATTTGCCGCAGAGCCAGAACGGAGAAACGCACCGCACCGGGATCGGCGCTCTGGTGGGCTGCGCGGCTGCGGGGGCGCTGGTTTGGGCGATGACGCGTTATGCCGAAACCGGCGCAGTTGACTACTCAGCCAATCGCCTTGCCGTTGCCATGCTGCTGCTTTTTGTTTTGCATGAGCGTTATGCTCCCCGCCCGCTGCTTGCCCGCTCGCTAAGGGCATTACCGGGCCTGCAAAGCGGCCGGCTCAGCAGCGCCTGTTATATGGCAAGCGTCGGCAGTCAGTTTTACGCCATGACGCTACTTTGGCAGCAAACGCTTCACCTGGATCCCGTCACCACCGGGCTGATGTTCACACCTCTGGCGCTGCTGATTGTCGCGGGCAACGCGCTGTATACCCGCCTTAGTGCCAGTTATTCCAACGCGCTTGTGCTGGGTATCGGCTTTGCCTGCTCTGCTCTGGGATTGTGGTTGCTGTCTATCTCGCTGAACGATCCGCTTTCCGTAATCTTTATTGTGGGGATTGCCCTGAGCGGCCTGGGCCACGGTTTAATTTTCCCGGCGATGTTTGCCGTAGGGCTGACGGCGGTTCCGCTCCAGCAGCAGGGACGCGCCAGCGCGCTGATGGTAACCAGCCAGTATATGGCGGGCGCGATGATGCTGGCCGCGATCTCCGTTATTCTTGGCACCGGCCCGACTATGACCGACTGGGCGGCGGTGTTCCGCGTTTTGTGCGGCGCGGCGCTGGTCGGCATGTTGATTGCCTTGTGCACAGGCGAGCGGCAGGCAGCGAAATAAGCTCTGAATGACGCCGGCTGGATGAATGCTACATTTATACTAAATGTTTAATTCTTATCCCTTATCATCCAGCTTTCCCCGCGTTAAGGAATCCGATAATGACTCAGCAAACTGAACAGGCTGGCGGCAAAAACTATCTCGCTCGCCTGGCTGCCGTGCTGCTGACGGGCGTGCTGGCCGGTATCGCGGGGATGTTACTGGCGCTGCTCCTGCATGCTGTTCAGCATCTGGCCTTCGGCTACAGCCTGGATCGGCTCATCAGCAGCGAAACTTTCCTTGAGGGCGTCACAGGCTCGCAGAATCTGCGGCGGCTGGCGGCCATTATTGGCGGTGGGGCGGTTGCCGGTTTTGGCTGGTGGCTGCTGGCGCGATACGGTAAAAAACGCGTTTCGATTACCGCCGCGGTCGCCTCTCCTTCCACGCCCATGCCCACTGGCACAACGACCATTCACGCCTTGCTGCAAATTATTACCGTAGCGCTCGGCTCCCCGCTCGGGCGCGAGGTCGCTCCGCGAGAAATGGGCGCCCTGGCGGCAGGAATTGTGGCACGCAAATTTGGCCTGTATGAAAACGAGGCCAGGACGCTCATTGCCTGCGGTGCCGGGGCCGGGCTGGCGGCGGTTTATAACGTTCCGCTGGCGGGCGCGCTGTTTACGCTGGAAGTTCTGCTGCTTTCATTTAGCTGGGAAAAAGCGCTGGCGGCGGTTATTACCTCCGCGGTGGCGGCATGGGTTGCCACACTCGGTTTAGGCGACGAATCTCAATATCATTTCACTTCGTTTGCGCTCCCTCATTCCTTTATGGGCTGGGCAATTATCGCAGGTCCGCTGCTTGGCGTGGCCGCCTGGCTGTTCCGCAAGGCGACCACGGGCGTGCGGACCCGGGTCAAAACCAACTGGCAGATGCCGGCGTTTTGCCTGCTGGCATTTTCCCTGCTGGCGGCGTTAAGCCTCTGGTTCCCTCAGCTACCGGGGAATGGCAAGGGGCCGATGCAGCTGGCTATCAGCAACGGCCTTGGCTTTTACGCCGCGGCAATTCTGCTGGCCCTGAAACTGGTGGTCATTCTTGCCGTACTCCGCGCGGGTGCAGAAGGCGGGCTGCTGACGCCAGGATTAACGGTTGGCGCCCTGCTGAGTTTGCTGCTGGCTATTTTCTGGCAGATGCTGTTCCCCGGCGGGGACATCGGCAGCTTTGCGCTGGTTGGCGGCGCGGCGTTCCTCGCGGCATCAATGCAGATGCCGATAACCGCCGTAGCGCTGGTCATGGAGTTCACCCATATGGACCACAGTTATTTTGCGCCAGCGCTGCTATGCGCCGCCGGAGCATTTATTACCTGCCGAATTCTTGATAAGAAGTATCTGTACTGAGAGCACGCGAGCGCTGCTGCTTGTAAACAATGCGCTTGTCTTCGTCAAAAAGAAGCATAAACAGATAGCGGCGGATAGTGCGGAGTGAAAGAAGCCCGGTATCCCACAAAGGCTACCGGGCGAGAGGCTTAAAAACCGTTATTTCACTTCATTCGCATCAGCATTTCTCAGCATATTTCTCACCGGAATAATCAACGCGGCCAGCACAACGGCGCAGATAACCAGAGCCATAGAAACATGGGAGAACAGATCCGGCATTGAGCTTAGCTGTTCTTTATTAATGTGCCCACCCATGATACCGGCAGCAAGGTTGCCCAACGCGCTGGCGCAGAACCACAAGCCCATCACCTGACCACGCATTTTCTGCGGTGCCAACAGGGTCATGGTTGCCAGACCAATTGGGCTGAGGCAAAGCTCACCGAGCGTTAGCAACAGGATACTCCCCACCAGCCAGAACGGCGAAACGCCGCTTTGCGTAGCCAGCACCTGGTTTGCAGCCGCCATCATCACGGCAAATCCCGCAGCGGCAAACAAAATGCCGATGACAAACTTCGTCATGCTACTCGGGTTCATATTGCGCTTAGCCAGAGAAGGCCAGAACCAGCTGAACACAGGCGCTAACAGGATGATAAACAGGGCGTTGATAGACTGGAACCAGATAGTAGGGATTTCAAACGCCCCCATCTGGCGGTCGGTATAGTCGCGCGCAAAGATGTTAAAAGAGGTTGGCTTCTGCTCAAACGCCGACCAGAAGAATGCCGCCGCTATCAGCAGAATAAGGCAGGCCAGCAGGCGGGAACGCTCGCTGCTGGTCAAGCCCGCAAAGAAGAACATAAACAGGAAATAGATGCCCACGCAGGTTGAGATGATATAAGCGGAGCTTTTGGCGATAACCGTCGGGTTAAACGGAATAGTACCGTTAGAAATCAATACCACCAGCCCGGCAAGCAGCACCATCGCCAGCGTGACCCATTTACCCACGTTTTTGCGCTGAACGGTCGGGTGATTCCAGGTCGAATCCAGGCCAACCTCTTTGTCATAACGGCGCATCTGTGGAATAGCGTAGAAACGGAAAATGAACAGAGCGACCAGCATGCCCAGGCCACCAAGGCCGAAGCCCATATGCCAGCCATATTTTTCGTGCAGCGGGCCGATAATTAACGGGGCGATAAACGATCCCATATTAATGCCCATATAAAACAGCGAGAAACCGCCGTCGCGGCGGGTATCTTCTTTTTTGTACAGCGTACCGACCATCACCGTGATACAGGTTTTGAATAACCCGGTTCCCAGAACGATCAGCAGCAGGCCAATAAAGAAGAAGGTGTTGGTCAGGAATGCCGACATGGCGATAGACAAGTGACCAAGCGCAATGATCAAAGAGCCATACCAGACCGCACGACGCTGGCCCAGCCAGTTATCGGCTAACCATCCACCCGGCAGAGAAGTTATGTACACGCCCCCGGCGAAGATCCCGACAATGGCGGATGCCTGGTCGATTGGCAGCCCCATCCCCCCCTGTAAGAGCGCGGCGCTCATAAACAGGATCAGCAGCGGGCGAACGCCGTAGAAGGAGAATCGCTCCCACATTTCTGTGAGGAATAGCGAACTTAGCGGGTACGGATGCCCGAAAAAGGTTTTTGTTTTAGTCGCAGAATGGTTCATCTGTGAACTCCCATTGGTTATCTTTTGTGAGGCGGTGTTGATCAAAGCGCCGAAATCAGCACTCAGGTATCGTTTTTATCAAAATGCTAACAATTAGCGGCGAGCGACACTTTAGCGTAGTTCATTAGGAAATCACTCAGTAACGAAGCGGATTCATTGCCAATTACCCACTTTTTAGATGAAAAGTCGATTTAAATCGCATTTTTCACGATAAATGATGACAAAAGAAGGGTTGTATATTGACAATCAAGTAGTTCATTATTTTTAAAATAATCATTAAAAACAATGCATTAATAACAATTATCTTTACTTTACCCTCTGCCACAATAAAACCTATAAATAGTCCGCCTTTAACCTAATGGGCAGCAGCAATGCAGCGTCTACTCCTCGCACGCTTTTTCTCCCTGGCAACTATTGAAATACTCGTCTGGATTGTTCCGCTGACACCACCTGTCAAACCTCTGAAGTAGCATTAGCCCTATGCGGCCTATCAAAATTGATAGTGTTTTAGATTTTAGTTTTCACCGTTTATGCCGTTAATGACTACTCAAAGAGTCACTTAAGACAAATCAGGCAGCAGGAATTTTCTCCCGCTGCGGTGGTTAGCTTTTCAATACCGCGTGCTCCTGGACAAAAATGAAAAACGACACCAGCAAGAAACACGACCTGCTTATTAACCGGCTATGCGAAACCTTCGGCGCGCTTTATCAAGGCAATGCCATCGACAAAAACTGGCTGTGTGCCCAATTTGGCGTAACGGAACGAACGGCTTACCGCGATCTGGCACGGCTTGCACCCGTTTTGGATGAAATATCAAACGGGCGTTACAAACTGAGCGAGCATCTGCTCCCCTCGCTGCACGCCGGGCATCTCGCCGAGTTCGCTAATTTTGCCGGGGTAGCGCACCTGTTCCCGCATAACGACGGGCAGTCTCTGCGTAAGCGTATGAAGAAGGTAGAGAACATAACAATTCAGGGAGCGAGCAGCAGGGAGAATCGCCCATTCAGCGACCTGATAGACAAGCTGGATAAAGCAATTTCTGGCCGCCTGGAGACGCATTATGCCTACCGCGGTAAAAATAGAGCCGTACAGCCCTACCGCCTGATTAATCAATATGGCTTGTGGTATTTGGCCGCCGTAGAAGATGGCCATCTCAAGGCCTTTGAACTCGCACGAATTGAAGGCTTTAGCCTGTCTGATAAGCACTTCGCGTTAGATGAGGAAGTGATTGAGGAGCTAAACGCCACCACCGGTATTCGTTTTGGGAAACGTATTGAGGCCACGCTTTGGGTTTCTGCTCATGCCGCGGCCTATGTCACCCGACGGGCGCTTTTCCCCGCACAGCGCATCTTACAAACCCACAAAGACGGCAGCCTGACGCTAACAACCGCTATCAGCGACAAACACACCCTGTTCCGCTGGCTGCGCTACTGGCTGCCGGACATTCACATTCTGGCACCCGCTGTACTGAAAGAGGATTTTAATAAGGACTTTCAGTCCCGGGTAGCCACAGCGCACATACATAAAGATGCTGAGACATCTCATTTAACAAATCTATTAACTGAATGAGGGACCACTTAATGGCTGATTCAAACGAGCCTCTGCACGAAAAATTATTGCAGCAGGCAGAGACTTTATTGAGGCAGGAGATCGCCGTTGGCAAACCTGTCGTTGCCGCATGGGGATTAATGAATGCCGGAAAAAGCTTTCTGCTGAATATGTTAACCAACCATATTCAAACCGAATGTTTTCGTACCAACGATATTCGTGAAACCGCTGAGCTAAAAGAGTTTGAAACCAACGAGTTTATCTTTCTCGACACGCCCGGTCTCGATGCGAATACCGGTGATGATTTGATAGCTCAGCAGGGTGCGGCAAAAGCGGACATTGTATTATTTGTTCACCAACCACAGGGTGAGCTTGAAAAAATCGAAATCGACTTTTTGCATAAGCTTAAAGAGTCTTTCGGACAGTACGCCGAAGAGAATATTGTTTTAGTGCTCAGTAAATCTGACGTTGAAAGCGAAGAAAAGATTGAGGCCATTAAAAAAAGAATGCTTGAACAGTGCAGGGATGACCTGGGTTTCAACCCCCGCTGCTATGCCATTTCTGGTTCGCGCTTTCATGCTGGTATGACGCTAAAGAAAGATGGCCTGGTGCGCGCCAGCCACCTTAACGATCTGGTAGAAAAACTCAATCAACTAAGGCGCGATTCCGGTGCGGTGAAACGCGAGCGCCATGGGATAGCCATTGATGAGCTTATTGAGGCCTTAAAGCAGGCCGAACTAGCGCTACGCGAGAAGCATCTGCTAACGACAACGGAAGTACGAGAAGGCTTCCGGCCTTTTGATAAAGCAATGAATGATTTCCAGGTATGGATGAAACGTAACCTGAAACAATTTCCAGCCATATAAGGAGAAATAAAATGGCATTACCCTGGTTAATTGGCGCAGCAGTGTTGGGCGTTGGCGCATGGATAGCCTCCTCATCCAGTGACAACAGTAATTCAGGCGGAAACGGTGACGACGAAGAGCGCCGCCGCCGTGAACAGGCAGAGCGCGAACGCCATGAGCGAGAGAAACAAGAAGAGCGTCAGTCGATTAAAGCGGCTTTAAAAGAAGAAGGTAAACGGCGGAGCGTTGATTTCCAGATAACGCTGCAAGGCTGGGTTAACGTGCACTATCGTTCTACTCCGCCGTTCAAGGCCTCTATTTTGCAGACGGGTAAACAGTACAAACGCGTTGTGGCACAAAACTTCTCAGACAGCGGCGGCCTCTCTTTATTAACCGATAGCACCCGCAAAAATCTCAATCAATTTGAAGCGTGCTATGACGTTGAGCTCACTAAGTCAGAAGCACTCAATGACGCCATCAATGAGACTTTGGGCTACCAGAAACAGTTGCAGAGATTACTCGACTCTCGCAAAAAGCTTGAGCAGAAGCGCCAGGAATTAAGTCGCTAAAACGGACGGGAACAAGACATGAACCAGGAAATGTTGCGCGAGGATCTGCTCGCTTCTTTTCAAGAGCTACAACGGCAATTTGATTCCTCTCTGGAGGAAGCCAAAGAGCTGGATAATCAATTCACTCAACGCTACAAGCAGTTTCACTCCAACCTGTCCGGTCTTCTGGCTGACTCGCGAGCACAAGTGCCGAAAAACAGTCCGCTAAATCAAACCCTAACGACTTTCATCTCCGGGCTGGCGGCGCAGGATGCAGATTGGAAAGCTCGACTGGAAAATCAGAACAAGGGGCTGAGTTTCCGCAAGAACTTTGAAGACTCCCTGCTGGTGTATGTCTATGGAAAAGTTAAATCAGGAAAGAGCTCGCTCGGCAACTATATGGCATGGGGCCATACTGACCCGACAAGGGAACAGCATCAGTGCGGCGGAGCAAAACTTCAATATAGATCTTATGAAAATTCCAACGCCGAAAATGGCGACGGCGAGAATGAAGCAGAAAAGCAGGGAAAATTCCGCGTGGATGCCACGGAAGCAACCAGCTCTATACAGAGCTTTCGCCTGCCAGGCCTGACGTGGGTAGACTCTCCGGGACTGCACTCGGTTAGAATGCAAAACGGCGAGCTGGCAAAAGAGCATGCCGACCATGCAGATTTGATTCTGTATACCATGAAATCAGATGCCCCGGGGCGGGCCAGCGATCTTAAAGAAATTGTAGAGTTAAGCGGTAAAGAGAAAAATCTTATGCTGCTACTCACCGGCAGCGACAAAAAAATACTCGACTGGGACGACGAGGCCGATGAGGAAATTGAGCGCGTGGTGATGAAACCACAGCAGGATCGTCAGTTGCAGCGTGACTATGTCAGAAAAGAGCTTCAGGAAGCCAATATTGATGTTAAAAATGTGGCAATCCTGTCCGTCTCAGCGCGTTATGCGGAACTCAATGCAGATAATCCAGCCGCTATAAAGGACAGCGGTATGGGCCAACTGTTTACCACCTTACACCAGATTTCACAGCAGCATGGCGTGCGCATGAAACGTGCGGTGCCAATGACAAATTTCAAAAATTTCCTTTCCTTATGCATTACAGAAGTGGCTCAGTATCACGAACTGACAGGCAAATTCACGAAGGACCTGCACAGCATCCGTCAGAGCCTCAGTAAAAAGACGATACCGGAAATACGCGAAGCCCAATTCACGATGCAGGCAGTCATCCAGACTAAATTCGACGAGCTGTCTGCCAGCCGTGATTACGAAGATAATATTAATGCATCGTTGAAAGCGGCTAAAACGCAGTGGGATAAACAGCTGAATATGCTTATCAGTCAAGCGCTGGAAAATATTCTTGCTGATGTGATGGCTAATTTTAAATCCACCGTAGCCGCCACATGGAATTCGTCCTCGTTATCCCTGCCTCATTTTTCGATAGAAAAAACTATTCAGCAGATCCCTGACGGCTATACCAAAGGGACACGAAACCGTAACAGTGGTCTGGGCGGGCTAATAGGTGCGGGAGTCGGCTTTTTGATCGGCGGCCCCGCAGGTGCAGCGGCAGGTTCAATTATTGGTTCAGGGATCGGGGCAGCCGCTGGCGATGGCTCCCGGCAGAATACCCGTGACATCGAAATTGCAGTAGGGGATAACCTCAACGAGGTGCGCACCAGGACGTTGAGTACTTACAACGAGGCCATAGATAAAATCATTAGTGACGAGGTTCAGACACAATTTGAGAGCCTGTTAATCGATCTGGAAAATGCCTGCGCCACGATAAGAGACGAAATTGGAAATTTTGAAAAGGTATTGGGCGAGCTCAGAAAAAACGCGGAACATAAATTAATCAGCCAGGTGGATTAACATGATGGATATATCAGCAGCAGAACTCTTTAAAACCTATGACCTTGCGGCAGCACTAGTTGGCAAACATCCTGAATTAGCATCCGACTTTAAAGCAGTTCAACGCCAGTTCGATGATAAACGTAACCAGTCTGATGCCAGCATTATGGTTTATGGTGTTTACAACGCCGGGAAAAGTACGTTAATCAACGCACTTATCGGCCAGCAAGTCGCGGCCACCGGAGATATCCCTCTCACCAACAGCATTAATGCCTACAGCTGGAATAACGTTACGATCCTCGATACGCCTGGGGTGGATGCCCCGAAGGCTCATGAGAAAGTGACCCGTGAGCAATTGCTTAAAGCCGATGCAGTTATTTTTGTCGCTAACCCATCAGGCGCGGCAGAAGAAGAGAAAACCCTGCAAGCTCTGGTCGATATTTTACAGGCAAAAAAGAAGCTTTTTCTGGTGCTTAATGAAAAAGACAAAACGGATGTAGATACCTTTACTCGCCTTAAAAATGATATACGTATCCGCCTGCAAGACCTGGCGGAAGCGAAGGGAATGCAGGATGTTCTGGGTGACATTCCCATTATGCTTGTTAACGCAGAAACGGCACTGCGAGCCAAGCAAGAAAATAAAGAAAAGCTCCTGCAATTAAGCGGATTCCCTGCATTAGAGGCGGGGCTGACATCTTTTATTAACAGCATCGATAGCCAGCACATTTATGCTCGCCTGAGCGGAGAACTCAGTAAATTCCTCGACCATGTTCTGCTGACGCTGGAAAGGAATACCACCAGCGAAACCGTTCGCAGCTATGACTCTCTTCTTAAGAAAATCATCGAGCAACAACAAGCATGTCGTAAAAATGTTTTTGATGAGATTAAGCGTCAGGGCAAAGTTATGTATCAGGGATGCAAATCGGCACTTCACCAGGACTCCGGGCACGCACAGCCTAAAATCGAGGCTCTGTTTATTCAAGCAAGCGAGCAAATCGAAGCAGTACAAAAATACGAAATGGGTTACCTAATCCAACGCTTTGAGGATGACGTAGACTCCCTCGAGGCGGCTATCTTACGCCAGTCGAAAACCAGTGCCCCTGGAGCCCTCCCGCAGGCACCGGTTGACCAGAGCAGTGATACAAATACCGATAGCCCGGAAAAAAGCGACCTTAATATCGAAACGATCAATCAGGCCATCGGCTCGCTCAGCTCACTCGCGAAACCAGAGCATGTTGTTTCCACTTTGAAACTTGTGAAAGACTGGCTGCCATCCGTAATGAAAGGTATTGGGCCAAAAACCATGGAAAAATGGGGTGCGGCAGTAGTCGGAAAATGGATCCCTTACGTGGGGCCTGCAATTACCGTTATTAGCTCGTTATGGGATATTTTTGCCGAAGACGGTGAAAGCAAAAAAGCCCGTGAACAAAGCGAGCAGCATCGCCGTGAATGGGAACGCTTCCAGCAAGAAGTCGAGGATTTTGCCTCTACCACCGCGGCGCAATTCGAAGCCAACGCAGGCAAGCTACTTAGTGAAACACTGGACCCCTGGTTTAAAGCGCTTCTGGACAAGGTAAAGGCATCCAGGAACCTGGCGGCTCAGCAGGATGAAGCAATCAGCGAAACCGTATTCGAAGTACAGCAACTCGCCTCGCAACTCCGTTCCTTTTCATGAGTGAAATGGCCTTAACCCCCTTCCCGTGTAACGCCTGCGGCAAATGCTGTCGCAGGGTCAATGCCAGCCCCGAAACCGCGTTCCTCGATCGCGGGGACGGGACTTGCCATAACTTTCTCGAAGAAGCACATCTATGCGCGATATACGAATCTCGCCCGCTAGTTTGTCGGGTGGAGGATTACTACCGCGCGCGGCTTCAGAATGTTATTTCGTGGGAAGAATTCGTCCGCATTAATATCGCCATTTGCGAAAAACTTTAATTTGCTATTGCTAAGGTGATATTGGGTAAAGATAGAAAAGAGGTTCAGGACTGATTTTTTTGGCAAGCAGAAAGAGGAACTGGAGCGGGCGAAGGGAATCGAACCCTCGTATAGAGCTTGGGAAGCTCTCGTTCTACCATTGAACTACGCCCGCTTTAAGGTGCGTTAGGCATTATAGACTTTCAGTCCGCGCTGGCAAGAGCCTTTGCATCCAGGTGATGGTTTTTCAAGCACTTTTTCATTAACAAGAAGGTTTGAGGTAGCGCTGAGGGTCGATTGCGGTAGCGCGATAGCGAATCTGGAAATGCAGGCGAACCGAGTCTGCGCCGCTATTTCCCATAGTGGCAATCTTCTGCCCGGCCTTAACTTTCTCTCCGGTATTTACCAGCATCGTGTCGTTATGGGCGTAGGCGGTAATGTACTCTTCGCTGTGCTTAATCATCACCAGGTTACCGTAACCGCGCAGCTGGTTGCCAACGTAGACCACCGTCCCGGCCGCTGAAGCGTAAATTGGCTGCCCGCGTGAACCCGAGATATCGATGCCTTTATTGCCGCCGTCGCTGTTTGAGAAAGGCTCAACAATGTTGCCTTTTGTCGGCCATAACCAGCAGCGGGAACCCACCGGAGGCGGAGCAACTTTCGCTATAGTGCCGTTGCCCGAGCTACGAGACGTAGAGGTATTTTTTGCGGTAGCGGTATTTCTAGGCCGCGCAGCCGATGCAGAACCTTTGACTCGCACCCGCTGCCCCACCTGTAAAGTGTAAGGCGCAGAAATATTATTAAGCCGTGCCAGCTCACCCACGCTGCTGCCGGTCATCCGGGAGATTCTGGATAACGTGTCGCCGCGTTTTACGGTGTAGACGGAACCGCTGAAGGTGCCTTCGTTGCGGGAGGTTTTGGCTGATTTCTGCGAGGAGCACGCCGTCAGCAGGAAGCTCATCAGTAAAATGAGGGCCGTAGCCTGCCAGCGTTTGAAGAAGCTTTCCTTACTCAAATCAATCCTCGGGAACGTCGGGTTAATCAAAGAAGAGATCCCTCCCCGACGGGGAGGGACAGAGGCGTTACTTAACCGGGCGCAGAGCCGGGAACAGGATAACGTCGCGGATGGTGTGGCTGTTGGTGAACAGCATAACCATACGGTCGATACCAATGCCCAGGCCCGCAGTCGGCGGCAGGCCGTGCTCCAGAGCGGTAACGTAGTCTTCGTCGAAGAACATTGCTTCGTCATCGCCCGCGTCTTTCGCCGCAACCTGGTCAGCAAAGCGCTGAGCCTGGTCTTCCGCATCGTTCAGCTCGGAGAAGCCGTTGCCGATTTCACGGCCGCCGATGAAGAATTCAAAGCGGTCGGTGATTTCAGGATTCTGGTCGTTACGACGTGCCAGCGGAGAGACTTCTGCCGGGTATTCGGTAATGAAGGTCGGCTGAATCAGATGGCTTTCAGCCACTTCTTCGAAGATCTCGGTCACTACGCGGCCCAGGCCCCAGCTCTTCTCGATTTTTATACCGATAGACTGGGCAATGGCCACCGCTTTATCCATATCGTCGAGGTCGGCGATGTTGGTTTCAGGACGGTGTTTTTTGATAGCTTCGCGCATGGTGAGCTTTTCAAACGGCTTGCCGAAGTCGAAGATCTCTTCACCGTATTTCACTTCGGTGGTGCCCAGAACGTCCTGTGCCAGGGTGCGGAACAGGGACTCGGTCAGCTCAATCAGATCTTTATAATCCGCATACGCCATGTAGAGTTCCATCATGGTGAACTCTGGGTTATGGCGCGGAGAGATCCCTTCGTTACGGAAGTTACGGTTGATCTCGAATACGCGATCGAAACCGCCAACCACCAGACGCTTCAGATACAGTTCCGGCGCAATACGCAGGTACATATCGATATCCAGCGCATTGTGGTGGGTGATGAACGGGCGAGCGGACGCGCCGCCAGGGATCACCTGCATCATCGGGGTTTCAACTTCCATAAAGTCACGGCCAACCATGAACTTACGGATACCGGCCATGATTTGAGAACGGACTTTAAAGGTGTTACGGGATTCATCGTTAGAGATGAGATCCAGATAACGCTGGCGGTAGCGGGTTTCCTGATCCGCCAGGCCGTGGAATTTATCCGGCAGCGGGCGCAGAGCTTTAGTCAGCAGGCGCAGTTCGGTACAGTGGATGGACAGCTCGCCGGTTTTGGTTTTGAACAGCTTACCGCGCGCGCCCAGGATATCCCCGAGATCCCACTTCTTAAACTGCTCGTTATAGATACCTTCCGGCAGGTCATCGCGGGAGACGTACAGCTGAATGCGGCCGCCAACGTCCTGCAGGGTCACGAAGGAAGCTTTCCCCATGATACGGCGGGTCATCATACGGCCAGCAACGGTGACCTCAATGCCCAACGCTTCCAGCTCTTCGTTCTCTTTCGCGTCGAAGTCTGCGTGCAGTTGGTCTGAGGTGCTGTCACGACGGAAATCGTTCGGGAAGGCAATGCCCTGCTCGCGCAGAGCAGCCAGCTTCTCGCGGCGCGCTTTCAGTTCATTATTAAGATCGGCTGCCGCGTCTACGCCCTGTGCTTGTTGTTCAGACATGTTGGTTCCTCATAACCCTGCTTTCAAACTTGCTTCGATAAATTTGTCCAGATCGCCGTCCAGTACCGCCTGCGTGTTGCGGGTTTCAACCCCGGTACGCAAATCTTTGATACGAGAGTCGTCGAGGACGTAAGAACGAATCTGGCTGCCCCAGCCGATATCCGATTTGTTGTCTTCCAGCGCCTGCTTCTCAGCATTCTTTTTCTGCATTTCCAGCTCGTACAGCTTCGCCTTCATCTGCTTCATGGCCTGATCTTTGTTCTTATGCTGCGAACGGTCGTTCTGGCACTGGGTCACGGTTCCGGTTGGAATGTGGGTAATACGCACCGCAGATTCCGTACGGTTAACGTGCTGACCACCCGCGCCGGACGCGCGATATACGTCGATGCGTAAGTCCGCCGGGTTGATTTCGATATCAATATCATCGTCCACTTCCGGGTAAACAAACGCGGAGCTGAACGAGGTATGACGGCGGCCACCGGAGTCAAACGGACTCTTACGCACCAGGCGGTGAACGCCGGTTTCGGTACGCAGCCAGCCAAAGGCATAATCGCCCTGAATACGGATAGTTACGGATTTAATCCCCGCAACGTCGCCTTCGGACTCTTCGATAATTTCGGTTTTAAAACCACGCGCTTCTGCCCAGCGCAGGTACATACGCTCCAGCATGCTAGCCCAGTCTTGCGCTTCCGTACCGCCGGAACCCGCCTGAATGTCGATGTAGCAGTCGGCGCTGTCGTACTGGCCAGAGAACATGCGGCGGAACTCAAGCTGAGCCAATTTGGCGTCCAGCTGATCCAGCTCGGCAACGGCCTCGTTAAAGGTCTCTTCGTCGTCGGCTTCTATAGCCAGTTCCAGCAAACCGGAAACATCTTCCAGCCCCTGAGCCATCTGGTCCAGCGTGTCGACAATCGCTTCCAGCGCGGAACGTTCTTTACCCAGCGCCTGTGCGCGTTCAGGTTCGTTCCAGACATCGGGCTGTTCCAGCTCGGCGTTTACTTCTTCGAGGCGCTCTTTCTTGGCATCATAGTCAAAGATACCCCCTAAGAACGTCGCTGCGCTCTGTGAGGTCCTGGATGCGGCTTTTTACCGGGTTAATTTCAAACATGCTTAATTTCTTATGTTGATTTCAGAAGATGAAATGCGGTCGTAAACCGGAAAGTTTACCGGATTTACGCCACATTTTGTAGCCTTGTCCCGGGCATATAGCCAAGTAATTAAAGTTGCAGCGGCGTTCACAACGCAGGCTATATCGGCCAGAGATTTTCGATAAGCAGCTGCACGCTTCGGTTACCGCGAAACTCATTAACATCCAGCTTGTAAGCCAGCTCAACTTCGCGCACGCCGGGGTCCGGCCAGCGGCTGGTATCAATGTTAAAAGCAATGCCGTCCAGCAATGGCCCGCCGCCAAGCGGCTCAACCATAACCTTCAAGTGGCGCTCGCCCACCAGCCTCTGCTGGAGGATGCGGAATTTACCGTCAAACAGCGGCTCCGGGAACATTTGCCCCCACGGACCGGCATCTCTCAGCATCTCAGCAACTTCCAGCGTCATCTCCTGAGCGGAAAGCGGGCCATCAGACCAGATTTCGCCTTGTAACAGCGCCGGGTCCAGCCACTCACCAACCAGAGCGCCAAAGCGCTGACGGAACTCGTCAAAACGCGCCTCTTCCAGCGACAACCCTGCCGCCATTGCGTGACCGCCGAACTTCAGCATCATGCCCGGGTAGAGCGTGTCAAGGCGTTCCAGCGCGTCTCGCATATGCAGGCCCTGTACCGAACGCCCCGAACCTTTCAGGGTGCCATCTCCGGCGGGAGCAAACGCAATTACCGGGCGATGAAAACGCTCTTTGATGCGGGAGGCCAGAATGCCGACCACGCCCTGATGCCACTCGGGATGGTACATCGCCAGGCCGTAAGGCAGCTCTTCGCTGCTGCGCTCCAGCTGTTCGCACAGGGTCAGGGCTTCGACCTGCATACCCTGCTCAATCTCTTTACGGGTCTGGTTCAGAGCATCGAGTTCGTTAGCCAGCATGCGCGCTTCACCGAGATTATCGCTCAGCAGCAGCGCCACGCCGACGGACATATCGTCCAGCCGCCCAGCGGCATTAAGACGCGGGCCAAGCGCAAATCCGAGGTCGCTGGCAGCGATTTTATGCGGTTCACGGTTAGCCACTTCAAGCAGCGCCCGAATACCGGGGCGGCATTTACCGGCGCGAATGCGGCTCAGCCCCTGCCAGGTAAGAATACGGTTATTGGCATCCAACGGGACGACGTCCGCTACGGTGCCGAGCGCAACCAAATCCAGCAGTTCCGCCAGGTTTGGAATGGCAAGCCCACGCTGTTCAAACCAGCCGTTGTCCCGCAGGTGGGTGCGCAGCGCAAGCATCAGATAAAACGCTACGCCAACGCCAGCCAGAGACTTAGACGGGAACTCACAGTCGTCCAGGTTCGGGTTGATAATGGCTTCAGCCGCAGGCAGGGTTTCTCCCGGCAGGTGGTGATCGGTCACCAGCACGGGAATACCCAACTGGTGCGCCCGCTCTACGCCAGAGTGGGAAGAGATGCCGTTATCTACGGTCAGAATCATCTGCGCGCCGCGAGCGTGGGCCTGATCGACAACCTCCGGGCTAAGCCCATAGCCGTCTTCAAAACGGTTCGGCACAAGGTAGGCAATGTTCTCGCCCCCCATGCTGCGCAGCGCCAGCACGCTAAGCGCTGTGCTGGTCGCCCCATCGGCATCGAAATCACCAACAACCATGATACGCAGGCCTTCACGCAGTGCGCCGTAGAGTAAGGCAACCGCCTGCTCCATCCCGCTAAGCTGCTGCCACGGCAGCATGCCTTTTACGCCGCGCTCCAGATCCTGTTCACCGCGGATGCCGCGGCTGGCATACAGCCGCTGTAACAAAGGCGGCAGAGAAGCCGGAAGCGCCACCGAGCTATCCACGGCCCGGCGGCGAAGTTGCGTTTGCTGTTTCACCCGCGATTAACCACCCGTCTTCATCAGCTGTTTGTGGGCATCCAGCATCTGCTTCATCTCTTTCGGTCCCTGGTAACCAGGGATCATGGTGCCGTTGCTCAGCACAATGGCTGGCGTACCCTGAACGCCGAACTGCACGCCGAGGTTGTAGTGATTGGCAAGGTTGATGTCGCAGCTTGCCGGAGCGACGTTCCCACCTTTCATGGCCGCATCAAATGCTTTATTACGGTCTTTAGCGCACCAGATAGACTTCATATCGCTTTCAGCCTGGCTTTGCAGCCCCTGGCGCGGGAAGGCCAGATAGCGCACGGTTATTCCCAGCGCGTTGTAGTCGCTAATCTCTTCATGCAGCTTGTGGCAATAACCGCAGGTGATGTCGGTAAACACCGTAATGACGTGCTGCTCCTTCGGCGCCTTATAGATAATCATCTCTTTTTCCAGCGCGTTCAGTTTGCCCGTTAGCAGCTGGTTAGTAACGTTGATCGGCTGTGCGCCGCTGACATCATAAAGTGGCCCCTGGATGACATGTTTGCCGTCTTCGGTGACGTAAAGCACGCCGCTGTCGGTCAGTACGGTCTTCATTCCTGCAACCGGAGCAGACTGAATGTCAGCCCCCTGAACGCCCAGCTTCGCCAGCGATTGTTTAATTGCGGCGTCATCCGCGTGGGCAAAACCGGAAATGGAAGCGGCCAGCAGCGGAAGCAGCCAAAAACCTTTTTTCATGATGATTCCTTTATCTATCTTGTGGCACTCACGCCCGAGGGTGGTGCTGTTGATGCAGCTGGCGTAAACGCGCCGTCGCTACATGAGTATAAATCTGTGTGGTGGACAAATCGCTATGGCCCAACAGCATCTGTACGACACGGAGATCCGCGCCATGGTTCAGCAGATGCGTGGCAAAAGCATGACGCAAAACGTGCGGCGAAAGCTTTTCGCTGTCGATACCAGCCAGTACCGCATAGTGTTTAATGCGGTGCCAGAAAGTCTGGCGCGTCATCTGTTGGGCCCGGTTACTGGGAAACAGCACGTCCAGCGACTGGCCGTTTAGCAACTCCGGGCGGCCATACTTCAGATATTGCTCAATCCAGTAAACCGCCTCTTCGCCAAGAGGAACCAGCCGCTCTTTATTGCCTTTGCCGATAACCCGCACTACGCCCTGACGCAGGCTGATATCGCTCATCGTCAGCCCAACAAGTTCAGACACGCGCAACCCGGTTGCGTATAGCACTTCAAGCATCGCTTTATCGCGCATTTCAATCGGCTGGTCGGTACAAGGGGCCTGTAAGAGGCGTTCGACCTGCGCTTCGCTTAAATCCTTTGGCAAACGCTGCGGCAACTTGGGCGATGAGAGCAACGCGCTGGGGTCATCGTCACGCATCTTTTCGCGGTACAGATATTGGAACATCCGCCGCATCGCGCTCAGCAGCCGCGCGGAGCTGGTGGCTTTATAACCGCCCTCGAGGCGCTCGGCAAGCAGCGCCTGCAGGTCCGCAGCCTGAGCGGTTAAAAAACTCAGTTGCTGATGTTGAAGCCATTCGGCCACCATGGTGAGGTCGCGGCGATAAGAACTGAGCGTATTTTCAGCCAGATTTCTCTCCAGCCATAACGCGTCCAGAAATTGTTCAATACGGGCCAGGTCCTGCTCCACTCTCGGCTCCCACTTTGGCGAATTGTGTCCATTATGCATGATGGCGAACGGGATCTGGTACACTTGGCCATCTGCACGTTATTAAAATGAGTTGTTATTGCTATGAACATTGGTCTTTTTTACGGCTCCAGCACCTGCTACACCGAGATGGCTGCCGAAAAAATTCGCGACATCATTGGCCCGGAGCTGGTCACGCTGCATAACCTGAAAGACGATGCCCCCGCAAAAATGGAACAGTACGACGTGCTGATCCTTGGCATCCCGACCTGGGATTTCGGCGAACTGCAGGAAGACTGGGAAGCCGTTTGGCCGCAGCTGGATGACCTGAATCTGGAAGGCAAACTCGTCGCGCTGTACGGTATGGGCGACCAGCTTGGCTACGGTGAATGGTTCCTGGATGCGCTCGGCATGCTGCACGATAAGCTAGCTCCGCGCGGCGCTCAGTTTATTGGCTACTGGCCGACCGAAGGCTACGAGTTCACCAGCCCTAAGCCGGTCATCGCCGACGGCCAGCTGTTTGTAGGCCTGGCGCTGGATGAAACCAATCAGTACGACTTGAGCGACGAACGCATTCAAAACTGGTGCGAGCAGATCCTCGGTGAAATGGCGGAACGCTTTGCCTGAATCGGCCAGGCCTCAGGCCTGACCGTTCCCGCTCGCCTGTTGTTGCAACAGCAGGCGGCGTAAATCGCGCCATTCCCCAACATCCATACTGTCTGACGCCAGCCACAAATGCTGGCAGCGATGCTTCGCCGGGCGACGCAGCCTCAGCATAATACCGCTCGCGGTAACCCACGGGTTGCCGACAATTTCCCAATCATACCCCTGCCAGCGTAGACGGAAATCCGTCAGCAGTTTGACCTCTCCCTGCCGGGCGTGAATGCGGCGCTGGCTGCGTACGCTGTCAAAAACCACCAGCGACAGCAGCAGCATCCAGACAAGCGTGTAGCTCATCGGCCACGGCATCAGCAGCACAAACAGCGCCACCAGGCCGTGAGCCAGTAATGAGAGCCACTGCGCTCGCCAGGAGACACGGAGATCAGATTGCCACAGGACCACGTTCTTTATTCCGAGTCTGGATCAGGGCTACCATACGCTGAAGTTCCGCATCATCCGGCTTACCATGGTTCATCAACCAGTTAAACAAGTCCGGATCGTCACTTTCCAGCAGACGCACAAACAGCTGCTTGTCGCTGTCGCTCAACGTTTCATATTCGTGTTCAAAGAACGGCATAATCGAAATATCCAGCTCGCGCATTCCGCGGCGGCATGCCCAGTGAATTCGGGCTTTATTATTGATATCCATGTGCACTTTCCTGCTTAGCCATCAAGTTGGGTACCGGATTAGTGTAACGTGTTTTCGTCAGCGGGATTACCGGAATGTTTTGTTGTGCGCACTTTCCCGGCACAAATTGATGCAATAAGCCGGTTTGCACGGCAGCCTTCGGGGAAGCTCGCAAACGCACAAATGGCGTCATTAAACTGCTTGCATTGCCCTGTGTCTCTTTTACCATTGAGAGATTAAACCGTTGGATAACCCGGGATCTCTGTTATGGCTTTTAATCCGTTTCCTCCGCGCCAGCCCAGCGCCGCAGCTCGCCTTCCGCTGACGCTGATGACGCTTGATGACTGGGCTGTCGCCACCGCCGTTGGCGCAGACGCTGAAAAATACCTTCAGGGCCAGGTCACCGCCGATGTCGCAAAACTGGACGCCAGCCAGCATGTGCTGTGCGCCCATTGTGATGCAAAAGGGAAAATGTGGAGCAACCTGCGCCTGTTCCATCGCGGCGAGGGCTTTGCTTTTATTGAACGCCGCAGCCTGCGTGATGCCCAACTGGCCGAGCTAAAAAAATATGCCGTGTTTTCAAAGGTCACCATCAGCGCTGATGATGCCAGCGTGCTGCTTGGCCTGGCCGGTTTCCAGGCGCGCGCGGCGCTGGCAACCGTGTTCGACACGCTGCCTGATGAAGAAACCCCGGTTGTGCAGCAGGGAGCGAGCACTTTGCTGTGGCTAAACCTGCCAGCGGAGCGCTTCCTGATTGTGACCGATGAAGAAGGTGCCGCGAACCTGACCGGGAAACTACGCGGCCAGGCGGAGCTAAACGACAGCCAGCAGTGGCTGGCGCTGGATATTGAAGGCGGCCTGCCGGTTATTGATAGCGCCAACAGCGCTCAGTTCATTCCCCAGGCCACCAATATCCAGGCGCTGGGCGGCATCAGCTTTAAAAAAGGCTGTTACACCGGGCAGGAAATGGTCGCCCGTGCAAAATTCCGCGGGGCAAACAAACGTGCGCTCTGGTATCTGGCGGGTCACGCAGGCCGCGTGCCGGAAGCCGGAGAAGACCTTGAGCTGCAAATGGGCGAAAACTGGCGTCGCACCGGCAGCGTGCTGGCAGCCAGCCCGCTGGACGACGGCCGTATTCTGGTGCAGGCGGTGATGAATAACGATCTGGAACCGGATAGCGTGCTGCGCGTGCGCGACGATGCAAGCGGCAAGCTCGCACTCGAGCCGCTGCCCTATTCTCTGGAAGAGAATTAATTCAAAACGAAGCGCCCCTTTAGCGGGGCGCCGTTATTTAGCGAATGTAGAGATAGATTGCGAGGAAGTGGCAGACGCTGCCGCCGAGCACAAAGCCGTGCCAGATAGCATGGTTGTACGGAATACGTTTGCAGACGTAGAAAATCACCCCGAGAGAATAGACTATCCCGCCAATTGCCAGCAGGGTCACGCTACCCGGTGCCAGCTTGATAACCATCTGGTAGATAACTACCAGCGACAGCCAGCCCATTAATAAATAGGTCACCAGCGACAGCACTTTAAAACGATGCGCTATGGTGAGCTTAAACAGAATACCGGCCAGCGCCAGGCTCCAGATAACAATCATCAGCCCTTTTGATAGCGGCGAATTCAGCCCTACCAGCAAAAATGGCGTATAGGTTCCTGCTATCAACAGATAGATAGCGCAGTGGTCGAATTTTTTAAGCCAGCGCTTGGCCCGCTCGTGCGGGATGGCGTGGTACAGCGTGGAGGCCAGAAACAGCAGGATCATGCTGCCGCCGTAGAGGCTGTAGCTGGTGATTGCCGTTGCGCTGGCGTTGGCGTCCACCGCCTGAACCAGCAGCAGTACCAGACCAACAATGCCGAACACCAGCCCGATACCGTGACTGATGCTGTTGGCTACTTCCTCAGCCAGAGAATATCCATGTGCGATAACTGGTTTGTGAGCCATCTGGCTCCTCCCGGATATTAAGAATAATAACGCAGCATCACTAGCCTAACTGAGAATGATTCCAGTGAACACCTGTAAGCTAAAATAAATATGTGAGCACCGGCTACCGCCGTGATTCGTCAGCCGGAGTGATTTCTTTTACACTTCAGCGACGGTTAAAAACACAGGGAAAAAACATGATGCAGCAGGCATTTGGCGAAATGAGCGCGGTTATCCACTTCCTGGTGGAGATAGACAAACTCAAGCAGGTCCAGCGCCGTACGCGGATTATTGGTCATGAACGGCACGAAAACTCCGCCGAGCACAGCTGGCACTTTGCGGTTGCCGCCATGAGCCTGGCACCTTACGCAGCGGCAGAAGTTAATATCCAGCGCGTGATTCAGATGGCGCTGCTGCACGACATCGTCGAGATAGACGTGGGCGACGTGCTGGTCTATGACCTGGCCGCCCGCGAAGCCATAGCGGAGAAAGAAGCCGCCGCCGCACGCCGCCTGTTTGGTTTATTGCCCGCCCCTCAGGGGCCACAATTTCTTGCACTTTGGGAAGAGTACGAAGCGGGCACAAGCCCGGATGCACGCTTTGCCAGCGCGCTGGATCGTATTTTGCCTATCCTGCTGAATCTGCATAACGAAGGCCAAAGCTGGCGCGAGAACAATATTTCGCTGCAACAGGTATTAACCCGAAACACACAGGTGGGAGAAAGCTGGCCGGAATTATGGCAACATATCGAGCGCCATTTATATCAGGCGCAGGAAAAAGGCTGGCTGCTTTAGCCCGGGCCGTTGGCAAGAAACACATTTGCAGGAAGAGAGAGTATGTTTACCCACGCGGCAATTGCCAGGCTGAACGGCCTGGAAATGTTAGTGTATAACTTTGTCATTAAAAACAAAGACAAAGTGATGTACATGACTATCCGTGAGCTGGCGGACGCCGCGGGCGTTTCCACCACCACCGTGCTGCGTTTTTGCCGCAAGCTTAATTGTGAAGGATATTCTGAATTCCGCGTCCGTTTTAAATTATTCCTGGAGCAAAGCGAATCGCAACCTGCTAATTTAGGCAGCAGCGAAATTATTAGCTTTTTCAAAAGCACCAACAATGAAGAGTTTGATAATCTTATCGACCATGCGGTAGATATAATTTGTGCTTCAGAGCGTATTATATTTGTCGGCGCCGGTACTTCTGGCGCATTAGCTAAATATGGCGCACGCTTTTTCTCTAACGTCGGTAAATTCAGTAACCACATCGACGATCCTTATTTCCCGGTAACTAATGATATGGCACGCAACGCGCTGGCGATTGTACTCTCGGTTTCCGGCGAAACCGAAGAGATCCTCCGCTTCGCCAGCCAGTTCAGCCTGCATCACTGCAAAGTGATGTCGATAACCAGCCACGAAAACTCCTCGCTGGCGAAACTTGCCGACTTTAATATCTCCTGGCATATTTCGCCGGTGCGCATCGCAGGCGTGTACGATATCACCACACAAATCCCCGTAATTTATATTCTCGAAACAATTGGCCGCCGACTGGCGAAAAGAATGTTGTAAAAAAACATCCTGTTTTTTATTTGTGACAAATCACAATTTCCGCTATTTGTTATATCGTGACAATCATTTTTCATTTGTTAGACTCGACGTCAGAGATTATTAACTCGGCGTCGAAATGTGTGCTGTCGCACATTATTTTCAGCGCTAACGGTGAGATGAAATATTATGAAACAACTGAAGTTACCGAAGGACTTTTTATGGGGCGGCGCGGTTGCCGCGCACCAGGTTGAAGGCGGCTGGAACCAGGGCGGTAAAGGCCCGAGCATCTGTGATGTACTGACCGGCGGCGCGCACGGCGTGGCGCGAGAAATAACCCAACAGGTTGAGCCGGGTAAATATTACCCTAACCATGAAGCCATTGATTTCTATGGCCGCTACAAAGAAGACATCAAGCTGTTCGCCGAGATGGGCTTCAAGTGCTTCCGCACCTCCATCGCCTGGACGCGCATTTTCCCAAACGGTGACGAGCAGCAGCCTAATGAAGAAGGCCTGAAGTTCTACGACGAGATGTTTGATGAACTGCTGAAGTACAACATCGAGCCGGTTATTACCCTTTCCCATTTTGAAATGCCGCACCATCTGGTTACCGAATACGGCGGCTGGACAAACCGTAAAGTCGTTGATTTCTTTGTTCGCTTCGCCGAAGTCGTGTTCGAGCGCTATAAGAGCAAAGTGAAATACTGGATGACCTTCAACGAGATCAACAACCAGCGCAACTGGCGCGCACCGCTGTTTGGTTACTGCTGCTCCGGCGTGGTTTATACCGAACACGACAACCCGGAAGAAGTCATGTACCAGGTGTTGCATCACCAGTTTGTGGCCAGCGCCATGGCGGTAAAAATTGGCCACCGCATTAACCCGGAGATGCAAATCGGCTGCATGCTGGCAATGGTTCCGCTTTACGCATTCTCCTGCAAGCCGGAAGACCAGATGTACGCTCAGGAATCTATGCGCGAGCGCTACGTGTTTACCGACGTTCAGCTGCGCGGCTACTACCCGTCCTATGTGTTGAACGAATGGAAACGCCGCGAGTTCAATATCAAAATGGAAGCCGGTGATGAAGAAATCCTGCGCGAAGGCGTCTGCGATTATCTGGGCTTCAGCTACTACATGACTAACGCCGTACAGGCCGAAGGCGGCAGCGGCGATGCGCTTTCAGGTTTCCAGGGCAGCGTGCCGAACCCGCATGTTAAAGCCTCCGACTGGGGCTGGCAGATTGATCCGGTTGGCCTGCGCTACGCGCTGTGCGAGCTTTATGAGCGCTACCAGAAGCCGCTGTTTATCGTGGAAAACGGCTTTGGTGCCTACGATAAAGTGGAAACCGACGGCTCAATCAATGATGACTACCGCATCGATTACCTGCGCGCTCACGTTGAAGAACTGAAAAAAGCGGTCACTTACGACGGCGTGGATCTGATGGGCTACACCCCGTGGGGCTGCATAGACTGCGTGTCCTTCACCACCGGCCAGTACAGCAAGCGCTACGGCTTTATCTACGTGAATAAACACGACGACGGCACCGGCGATATGTCCCGCTCCCGTAAGAAGAGCTTTAACTGGTACAAAGAAGTGATTGCCAGCAACGGCGAGAAACTTTAAAAGTTGGGGCGCTCAGGCGCCCCATTTTTTTAGACAGGCAGACCAAACCGGAAGCAGGCACCGCGCTGCGGCGTATCTACCAGCGCAATATCGCTGCCGTGCAGCTGTAGCATCTGGCGCACTATCATCAGCCCCAGTCCGCCAACCCTGAGGCGGGATTGATTCACAATCGACGGCCGGACAAACAGCCCTTCTTTTAGCTCCTGCGGAATACCCGGCCCGCTGTCGCTGACCTGGACCATCACTTTATCCAGCTCCTTCCATAACCGCACGGCAATCACGCCTTTATCCGGCGTGTGGCGAATGGCGTTATCCAGCAGATTAGTCAGAACACGTTCAATCATGCTGACATCCGCCTCAATTAGCGGCAATCCTGGCTGGATATCGGCCAATAGTTCCAGCTGACGAGTCTGGGCCGGCAGTTCAAACTTCTGGAAAACATCCTGCAGCAGCTCGCTAAGGGAGAAGCTCTCTTTATGCGGCTTCACCACGCCATATTCCAGCCGCGCCAGCTCAAACAGCGACTGCGCCAGCGCACCGACCTTCTGGCTCTGAGCAAGGGCGATATCCAGATAGCGTTTTTTATCCGCTTCGCTCAGGGTAGCCGACATCACGGACAGGCTTTCGAGATAGCCGTGCAGGGAAGTAAGCGGCGTACGCAGGTCGTGAGAGATATTGGCGATAAACTCACGCCGCAGCTGATCCTGCTGGGTCAGGCTATGCCACTGCTCCGATATACGCCCCGCCATAGCAATCACCCCGTGGCGCAGCTGAGCTAGTTCGTCAGCATCTCCGGCGGTACTTTGCGGCAGCGCGGCCATAGCCTGCATCTCTGCCATGCCGCCCGCCTCCAGCGCTTTAACGTGCCGAGAAAGTTCACGCAAAGGGCGTGTTATCCAGCGGAAGGCTAGCCCGCCAACCACCAGCCCCAGCACGCAGACCAAACCAATCAACAGCAGGCTCAGCTTCAGAACGGCATCAAACTGGGCGCTATTTGCCAGTTGGTTATAGGTTTCCCCGAGCAGGACCACATACAGGTAGCCCTCAAGCTTGCCGTCGCGCAGCATCGGCGCAACGCTGAAGACCTTTTGCCCTTCAAGGCTACGAGGATCGTCGCCGTAGAGCGGGAACTTGCCTCCGTTCAGCGCGGCCTGGAGCGGGGCAAGGTCAACCTGATGCCGCTTAATATGCCCGTCGGGCGCGGCATCACCGATGATATTGCCCTGCTTATCCAGCAGGTAAACTTCCACGCTTGGGTTCACGGCCATCAGATGGTCGAACAGCGTGCGCACCGAGTCTTTATTCAGCCCGTCCTGCCCGAGCAGCGGGTAGCTCTGGTTAATGTGCTGAGCAAGGTCGCCGGAAAGTTGCTGGATAACCGCCTGGCTGTACTGCGTGCTGGTTCGCACCTGCAGCCAGCCGAGGAAGGTGCAGGCGGTTAATAACAGCACGGCAAAAACCAGCGTCAGGCGCCGGGAGAGCGTAAGAATTCGCATAGGTTACTCACGTAGCTGGGCGGTAAATTTGTAGCCTTTTCCCCATACGGTGCGAATAAAATTCGGCTCCGCAGGGTTCTCTTCAATCTTGATACGCAGGCGGTTTATATGGGTGTTGACGGTGTGCTCATAGCCTTCGTGCTGGTAGCCCCAGACCTGGTTTAGCAGGTTCAGGCGCGAGAAAACTTTGTCCGGGTGACGGGCAAAAAAGTAGAGCAGGTCAAACTCGCGCGGCGTCAGCTCTACGGGCTGCTGGTTGAGGCGAACATCCCTCGCCAGAGGGTCAATGGAAAGCGGGCCAAAAGTCAGCGTCCCCGCATCAAGCCGCAGGTTCTGGCTCATCGCTTCCTGGCGGCGAAACAGCGCTTTAACGCGTGCCACCAGCTCCAGCATAGAAAACGGTTTTGCGAGGTAATCGTCGGCTCCCAGTTCAAGGCCCAGCACGCGGTGCGTTTCGCTGGAGCGAGCGCTTATCATGATAATCGGCGTGTAGCGCGTCATGCTGCGGGCAAAACGGCAAATCTCTAGCCCGTCCACGCCGGGCAACATTAAATCCAGGATCAGCGCATCCCAGCCGCCCTGCCGGAGCTTTTCCAGCCCGAGGTTTCCGTCTGCGGCGTGCACAATTTCAAAACCTTCTTCCCGCAGGTGAAGCTGCAAAAGCTCGGCGATATTCTCGTCGTCTTCCACGATTAGTATTTTTTTTGCCTGATTCACTTCTTCTACTCCTGCACGCCTGGCTTAGCCAAAGTTTACACAACTCGCGTCGGTTAAGTTGTCACATTTAATTTAACTTTGCGTGAGGCAACCGGGAACAAATTCGGCCAATACTCGCTTCATCGAATCATGAGGAAGCCGGACGATGGAAAGCTCAACGCTGCAAACCGCCCCAACGGTCGTTCACCCTTTATGGCTAAGGCTCTGCCACTGGCTGAATGCCCTGGCGATGCTGATTATGGTGACCAGCGGCTGGCGAATTTATAACGCTTCCCCGCTATTTGATTTTCAGTTTGCCAACGCGCTAACGCTTGGCGGCTGGCTCGGTGGCGCTTTGCAGTGGCATTTTGCCGGAATGTGGTTATTTGCCGTCAACGGTCTGGTTTATTTGCTTTGCAATATCGCCACCGGGCGCTTCAGGCAAAAATACTGGCCCTTATCGCCCGGTGAATTATTGCGGGATGCCCTGGCGGCGCTGCGCGGGAAATTAGCCCACGCCGACCTCAGCCATTACAACATGGTGCAAAAGGCCGCCTATTTATTTGTTATCGCCGATAGCCTGCTGCTGGTTATTTCCGGCCTCGTCATCTGGAAGTCGGTGCAATTTTCACTGCTGCAGGAGTTGCTCGGGGGTTACGACAATGCGCGTTTCATCCATTTTTACGCCATGTCGGCAATGGTTGGCTTTGTGGTTATTCATCTGGTGATGGTGGCGCTGGTGCCGCGCACGTTATTAGCCATGCTTCGTGGCCGCTGAGGAAAAAAACATGAGCGATAAAAATGAATTTCTGAAAGAAGCGACTCAGCTCATTAATAAAAAACTGACTCAGGAAGGCCGCCGCCGTTTTTTAAAGCAGGGGCTGACCCTCGGCGGTATCGCCATGCTCACCGGCTGCGATATTAGCGACAACGCAGAAGTAGAAAGCTCTCTGAACAAAATTTCACGTTTTAACGACCGTATTCAGGCCTGGTTATTTAACGGCAGCCAACTGGCTCCGGTTTATCCGGAAAGCATGATTGACCCACATTTTCCATTCAATGCCTTCTACGGCGAGGATGAAGCCCCCGATATCAACGGCGATGATTACCGTCTTGAGCTGGCCGGGCTAATCAGCGATAAGCGCCCCTGGACGCTGGCGCAGCTTCACCAGATGGCACAGGTCAGCCAGGTTACCCGCCATATTTGCGTCGAGGGCTGGAGCGCCATCGGCAAATGGGGCGGCGTTCCCTTCGCTCTCTTTCTGAAAGGAATTGGCGCGGACCTGAGAGCTAAATATGTCAGCTTCAAATGCGCAGATGACTACAACACCAGCATTGATATGGCGACCGCCCTGCACCCACAAACGCTTATTGCCCTGACGTGGGACGGCAAGATATTGCCGCGCAAATACGGCTACCCGATGAAGCTGCGTATTCCAACCAAACTCGGCTACAAGAACCCGAAATATATTCAGGTTATTGAAGTCACTAATCGCTACCCCGGCGGCTACTGGGAAGACCAGGGCTATAACTGGTTCGGCGGTAGCTAATAAGCAATGACCCCATCATCATTACAAGGAAATACATCATGAAAAAGATCTACGCTGCCCTGCTGTGCTCATCCATGCTGTTTGGTATTGCCGGTGCAAATGCCGCCGATTCAATGAGCAAAGATAATATGGCGAAGGACTCAATGGGCAAAATGACCCATACCTGTAAAGGCGATATGAATAAAGACGGCATGAAAAAAGACTGCATGTCCAAAGGAAGCATGAAGAAGGACGGCATGAGCAAAGACGCTATGGGTAAAGACAGCATGGCCAAAGACGGTATGGCTAAAGACAGTATGAGCAAGCAATAAAGCACGCGCTACGCCAGTCTCACCCTCTTCTGGCGTAGCGAGTTATCTTCCGCCTGCGGCATCAATGAACGTCCCGGTCACGTAAGAAGCCTTACGGCTAAGCAACCATGCAATAGCCTCGGCGACTTCTTCAGGCTGCCCGCCTCGCTGCATTGGAAGCGCTGTTTTCACCCGCTCCACCCTGCCAGCTTCTCCGCCGGCGGCATGCATTTCAGTATAAATAAACCCCGGCCGCACACAGTTAACGCGGATGCCCTGCGCGGCAACTTCGACCGCCAGCCCGGTCGTCAACGTATCTACAGCGCCTTTTGATGCCGCATAATCAACATATTCTCCAGCCGAGCCTAAACGCGCCGCCGCAGAAGAAACATTAACAATCGAGCCGCCTTCTCCGCCGTGTCGGTAAGCCATGCGCTTCACCGCTTCGCGACAGCAAAGAAAATAGCCCGTAACGTTGGTTGCCATAACGCGGTTAATACGCTCGGCGGTCAAATTCTCAATGGTAGATTGCTGAAACAGGATCCCGGCATTATTCACCAGCGCGGTTAACGGCCCGAAGGCGTTGTCTATTTCCGCAAACATAGCCATCACCTGTAGCTCGTCGGCAATGTCCGCACGCAGCGCCAGCGCCTCACCACCGTTGGCGATAATCGCATTGACCACATCGTCCGCAGCCTGCTTATTACGAAGATAGTTAACCACGACTTTATAGCCGTGCTGCGCCAGTAAAAGCGAGGTGGCTTTGCCGATACCGCGACTGCCGCCGGTCACTAAAGCTACGCCCATTTGACCCCCTGTAGAAAAAAGAAAGGGCACCGGAGTGCCCTTGATTCATCTGTAAAAACTATTCGTATTCGCTCATCGGCACGCAGGAGCAGAACAGATTACGGTCGCCGTAAACGTCATCCAGGCGCTTAACGGTCGGCCAGTATTTGTTGCCGTGGCCTGCCGGGAATACCGCCAGCTCGCGGGTATACGGGTGCGCCCACTCGGCAACGATTTCGTCCTGAGTGTGCGGGGCGTTCACCAGCGGGTTATCTTCCAGCGTCCACTCGCCTGCCACCACGCGATCGATTTCGCTGCGGATAGACAGCATCGCGGCGATAAAGCGGTCCAGCTCGACTTTGCTTTCTGACTCGGTCGGCTCAACCATCAGCGTACCCGCAACCGGGAACGACATGGTTGGCGCGTGGAAGCCGAAGTCGATCAGGCGTTTAGCGATATCCAGCTCGCTAATACCGGTCTCTTCTTTCAGCGGACGAATATCCAGAATGCATTCGTGAGCCACGCGGCCGTTGGCACCGGTATACAGCACCGGATAAGCCGACTTCAGGCGGGTCGCAATGTAGTTAGCGTTCAGGATAGCCACCTGGCTTGCTTTCTTCAGGCCGTCCGCGCCCATCATGCGGATGTACATCCAGCTGATTGGCAGAATCGATGCGCTGCCGAACGGGGCCGCAGAAACCGCGCCCTGCTGGGTCAGCATCTCTTCAATTTGCACCACGCTGTGGCCCGGAACAAACGGAGCCAGATGCGCCTTCACGCCGATAGGACCCATGCCTGGGCCGCCGCCGCCGTGCGGAATACAGAAGGTTTTGTGCAGGTTGAGGTGCGAAACGTCCGCGCCGATGTAGCCCGGAGAGGTGATCCCGACCTGAGCGTTCATGTTCGCGCCGTCGAGGTAAACCTGGCCGCCGAACTGGTGAACAATCTGGCACACTTCGCGGATGGTTTCTTCGTACACGCCGTGGGTAGACGGGTAAGTCACCATGATGCAGGAAAGCGCTTCACCCGCCTGCTCGGCTTTAGCACGCAGATCCTGCAGGTCGATATTTCCCTGCTTGTCGCAGGCCACAACGATCACTTCCATGCCTGCCATCTGGGCGGACGCGGGGTTGGTGCCGTGTGCGGAGCTTGGGATCAGGCAGATATTACGGCTGCCTTCGTTGCGGCTTTCGTGGTAGCGGCGGATAGCCAGCAGGCCAGCGTATTCGCCCTGCGCGCCGGAGTTCGGCTGCATGCACAGCGCGTCGTAGCCGGTCAGTTTAACCAGCCAGTCGGAAAGCTGGGCGATCATCTGATGGTAGCCTTCAGCCTGGTTTGCCGGGCAGAACGGATGCAGCTCGGCGAATTCAGGCCAGGTGATTGGGATCATTTCCGCGGCGGCGTTCAGCTTCATGGTGCAGGAGCCGAGCGGGATCATCGCCTGGTTGAGCGCCAGATCTTTACGCTCCAGAGAGTGCATGTAGCGCATCATCTCCGTTTCGCTGTGGTAGCGGTTGAATACCGGGTGAGTCAGGATCTCGTCATCGCGCAGCATTGGGGCCGGGATCGAGTTGCTGTCGTTGGCAACGTCGCGATCCAGCTTGTCGATATCCAGGCCGTGAGCATCGCCCAGCAGCACGTCGAACAGCGCCGCCACGTCTTCACGGGTGGTTGATTCGTCCAGCGTGATGCCAACGGCGTTATGAATGTCGCTGCGCAGGTTGATTTCACGCGCTTCAGCGCGAGCCAGCACCGCGGCTTTGTCAGCCACTTCTACGCACAGCGTGTCGAACCAGTGTTTATGGCGCAGAACCAGGCCTTTCTGTTGCAGGCCGGCTGCCAGAATATCGGTCAGGCGGTGAATACGACCGGCGATGCGTTTCAGGCCAGCCGGGCCGTGGAATACGGCATACAGGCTGGCAATGTTCGCCAGCAGCACCTGAGAGGTACAGATGTTGGAGTTCGCTTTCTCGCGGCGAATGTGCTGCTCGCGAGTCTGCATTGCCATACGCAGAGCGGTACGGCCAGCGGCATCGCGGGATACGCCGATAATACGGCCCGGCATGGAGCGTTTAAACTCGTCGCGCGCGCCGAAGAATGCCGCGTGCGGGCCGCCGTAGCCCATAGGCACGCCGAAGCGCTGGGCAGAGCCGAACACGATGTCCGCGCCCTGTTTGCCCGGAGCGATCAGCATCACCAGAGTCATAAAGTCTGCCGCCACGCTAACCACAACTTTACGCTGCTTCAGCTCGGCGATCAGGGCGCTGTAGTCGTGAACTTCGCCGGTGGTGCCAACTTGCTGCAACAGCACGCCGAACACGTCCTGGTGATCCAGCACTTTAGCCGCATCATCAACGATGACGTCAAAGCCGAAGGTTTCAGCGCGGGTACGCACCACGTCCAGCGTTTGCGGATGCACGTCGGCAGCCACAAAGAAGCGGTTCGCGTTTTTCAGCTTGCTGACGCGCTTAGCCATCGCCATCGCTTCGGCGGCGGCGGTAGCTTCGTCCAGCAGCGAGGCCGAGGCGATATCCATCCCGGTTAAGTCCAGCGTCACCTGCTGGAAGTTCAGCAATGCTTCAAGACGGCCCTGGGAAACTTCCGGCTGATAAGGCGTGTAGGCGGTGTACCAGCCCGGGTTTTCCAGCATATTACGCAGAATCACCGGCGGCGTCTGAACCGCGGTATAACCCATGCCAATGTAAGTTTTGAAACGTTTATTGCGGCCTGCGATGGCTTTTAATTCAGCCAGCGCGGCGAATTCGGTAGCAGCGCTGCCAATCTGAGGCGGTTCGGCAAGCTGGATATCCTGCGGAACGATGCTGGCGATGAGCTCGTTGAGCGTCTGCGCGCCTACGGTGTCCAGCATCTCTTGCTGCTGCTGTGCGTTCGGGCCAATGTGGCGGTCGATAAACGCTTCGTGATTCTCTAGCTGACGTAAAGACTGGGTCATGAGCGGTGATTCCTGAAGTGTTTTCCCCTCTCCCCGAAGGAAGAGGGGTTAAAAATTACTCGTCTTCTAACAGCGCTTCGTAAGCAGAAGCGTCCAGCAGCGCGGCAACCTGCGCTTCGTCACTGGCTTTGATTTTGAAAATCCAGCCCGCGCCGTAAGGCTCGCTGTTCACCTGCTCCGGGTTGTCGCTCAGTGCGTCGTTAACCGCAACGATTTCGCCGCTGATTGGAGCATAAATGTCGGAGGCGGCTTTAACAGACTCGGCAACCGCGCAGTCGTCTCCTGCGGAAACGGTAGCGCCCACTTCAGGCAGGTCGATGAAGACCATGTCACCCAGCAGGCCCTGCGCGTGTTCGGTGATGCCCACGGTGTAGCTACCGTCGGCTTCTTTACGCAGCCATTCGTGCTCTTTGCTGTATTTCAGTTCGTTCGGCACATTGCTCATTGTTCTCTCCTGATACCTGATTTTAAAATTTAAAGCGCAACCGGCTTACCGGCGCGAACAAAAATAGGTTTAGTGACTTTGACCGGCATTTCGCGGTTACGGATTTGAACCACCGCCGTTTCGCCAATACCTGCCGGGACGCGGGCAAGCGCAATGCTGTAACCAAGCGTCGGCGAGAAGGTTCCGCTGGTGATAAAGCCTTCACGGGCGTTGCCCTGAGCGTCGGTAAAGCGTACCGGCAGATCGTTACGCAATACGCCTTTTTCGGTCATGATTAAACCGACCAGCTGCTCGGTGCCGTTTGCCTTCTGGGCTTCCAGCGCCTCGCGCCCGATAAAATCACGATCTTCCGGCTGCCAGGCAATCGTCCAGCCCATGTTGGCGGCCAGCGGAGAAACGCCTTCATCCATTTCCTGGCCGTAAAGATTCATGCCCGCCTCAAGACGCAGCGTGTCGCGTGCGCCCAGGCCGCAAGGCTTAACACCCGCTTCTACCAGGTGCGCCCAGAACTCGGCTGCTTTTTCATTTGGCAGCGCGATTTCGTAACCCGCTTCGCCGGTGTAGCCGGTGGTGGCGATAAACAAGTCGCCGGACTGCACGCCAAAGAACGGCTTCATGCCTTCCACAGCTTTACGCTGCTCTTCGCTCAACAGCGTAGCGGCTTTTGCCTTAGCATTTGGCCCCTGCACGGCAATCAGCGAGAGGTCGTCGCGCACGGTAACGGACACGCCAAACGGTTCCGCGTGCTGGTTAATCCAGGCGAGATCTTTTTCGCGGGTTGCGGAGTTCACCACCAGGCGGAAATAGTCTTCGGTCAGGAAGTAGATAATCAGGTCATCAATAACGCCGCCGGATGCGTTAAGCATTGCGGTGTAGAGTGCTTTGCCCGGCTGGGTCAGCTTGGCTACGTCGTTGGCGACTAAATAACGCAAGAATTCACGGGTGCGGCTGCCGCGAAGATCGACAATGGTCATGTGGGAAACGTCGAACATACCGGCGTCGGTGCGCACGGCGTGGTGTTCATCAATTTGCGAGCCGTAGTGCAGCGGCATCATCCAACCATGGAAATCAACCATGCGCGCGCCGCACAGCGTATGCTGTTCAAATAAGGGGGTCTGTTGAGTCATCTTTTCCTCTTTAACCATCTGGTTGCAAAGCGGATTTGGCTTTGCCAACCGTCAGACGAAACCCGGCACCGCCACCGTTCCCCGATAGCGACGCAAACGTTACCTTTGCCCTGAACTTACCACCGAACGGAGGCGTAAACCATAAGCGAAAAGCGGTCATTGCATTAGCTTATGACCAAAATGGAAGAGGGAGTGTGCAGAGTTATTCACTGTAAAAATGCGATAAGCTCCACATTAACAGCAGGTATTTGAGGCGGAATTTAGCACTGGCTAACATTTACGACCATTTCAGAAACAAAATCACTACATCTCTAAAATCGTAAGATTAGAAAATGTAATCCGAGATCTGCCCTGAGATTAGAATATTTCAAACGAGGGGAAATGCTCCCTCCCCGGTCATCGGGAAGGGAAATGTGACGAGGTTATCACTTAGAAATTCAACGTAGCCAGGAAGGCAAATCTTGCAGCCCCATCGCTTGACGGATCAGCTGCGGTTTTACACCCGGCAGTGTATCGGCGAGCTTGAGGCCAATATCACGCAGCAGCTTTTTCGCCGGGTTGTTTCCGGCAAACAGATCCCGGAACCCCTGCATGCTGGCGAGCATTACAGCCGCGCTATGCTTGCGGCTGCGCTCATAGCGGCGCAGATACAGGTGCTGCCCAAAGTCTTTCCCTTCTCGGTGCAGGCGGCGAATTTCGGCAATCAGCTCTGCTGCATCCATAAAGCCGAGGTTTACCCCCTGCCCGGCCAGCGGATGAATGGTATGCGCCGCGTCGCCAACCAGCGCGAGGCGATGCCCGGCAAAGCTGCGAGCGTAGCGGCCCGTCAGCGGGAAGACCTGACGCTCGCTTTCGACGCTGCAAAGGCCGAGTCGCATATTGAAGGCGACGGAGAGCGCCTGATTAAACTCGTCATCCGTTGCTTGCTGCATGCGTTGGGCTTCCTGCGGCGACAGCGACCAGACAATTGAGCACAGGTGCGGGTCGGACAGCGGCAAAAATGCCAGGATGCCGTCGCCGTGGAACACCTGCCGCGCCACGGCCTGATGCGGCTCATGGGTGCGAATAGTGGCGACCAGCGCATGGTGGCGATAGTCCCAGAAAGTCAGCGGAATATCGGCCTTATTGCGCAGCCAGGAGTTAGCACCGTCAGCGCCGACGACCAGCCTCGCGGTAAGCATTGCGCCGTCTTTCAGGGTCAGAAACGCTTCGTTTTCGCCCCATGCGACCTGCTGAATGTCTGCCGGAGACATCAGCGTAACGTCTGAACACTGCTCCGCGCGCTGCCAAAGCGCATGGTGAATAACCGAATTCTCGATGATGTGGCCAAGATGGCTGAAGCCAAAGCTTTTATCGTCGAAGGCAATTTGCCCGAAGCTGTCCCGGTCCCAGACTTCCATCCCGTGATAGCAGCTGGCCCGCTCGAGGATCTTCGGCCAGGCGCCCAGATGAGCAAGAAGTTTTTCACTGGCCGCATTAATCGCCGACACCCGCAGCGCAGGAGCGGCATCGGGCGCAGGCGGCTGCGGAAGGTGGCTTTCAATTACCGCGACGCGCAGGCCGCTGCCCTGAAGCCCGCAGGCTACGGCCAGCCCCACCATACCGCCGCCAACAATGGCCACATCAACGCTTTGCAAATTGACTCTCCTTTAACGCGCAACCCAGCCAAGGGTACGCTGAGCCAGCACGTCTCGTGCCGGAGTAAAATGTTCCATCGCCATCAGGCCGAGATTTCGGCCAACAACCAGCGGCGCCCAGCGGTTCGCAAAAAGCTGAACCAGCCCGTCGGTCACGCCGATAGTTGCCGCTTTATCCGCAGCCCTGCGCTGCTGCCAGCCGGTAAGCACCTCAAAACTACCAACGTCCTGAGCGGCTACGTGTGCCGCCGTCAGCTCCTCCGCCAGCGACATAACGTCGCGCAGGCCGAGGTTGAACCCCTGTCCGGCAATCGGGTGCAGCGTTTGTGCGGCGTTGCCGACCAGCGCAAGACGATGAGAGACCGACTGAGAAGCCGTAGTCAGCGCCAGCGGATAGTGATGGCGCGCGCCAGCATGGGTTATACGGCCCAGCCGCCAGCCGAAGGCCCGCTGTAGCTGTTGGCAAAATTCGGCCTCGCTCCAGCTTTCTACTTCGGCTCGCGCTTCAAGCGCATGGCACCAGACCAGCGAGCAACGCCCGTCGGACATCGGCAACATCGCCAGCGGCCCGTGTTCGGTAAAACGCTCAAAAGCACGGCCATTGTGCGGTTCAGAAGTAGTGATGTTGGCTATCACCGCAACCTGCTGATAACTCTGCGGTTGCCAGACGATGCCGCACTGAGCGGCCAGCGCCGAGCGCGTGCCGTCGGCGGCAACCAGCAGTTGCCCGTGCAGCTCACGACCGTTGTCGAGCACCACGTTGACGCCATCCGCCTCGCGGGTAAACGACGTAACGCGCTGCGGGTAATGCAGCGTTACGCCAGCGGCCTTACGCAGCAAAGCAAATAAACGCAGCCCAACATCGTGCAGCTCTACCACCTGCCCGAGAGCGTCTATCTGGTAATCTTCCGCTTCCAGCGTGACAAAGCCCGCATGTCCTTTATCGCTAACGTGCACGGTTTTAATTGCCGTGGCACGGTCTGAGATAGCGGGCCAGATACCGATGCGGTTTAGCTGCTGGCAGGTGCCCTGCGCCAGCGCGATGGCACGGGCGTCAAAACCAGGATGCGCGGCCGAGTCCGGCGCAACCGCTTCAACCAGGTGCACAGGAAGCTTGCCGTTAGTCAGCCGGGAGATAGCCAGGGCGAGCGTCGCGCCCGCCATTCCACCACCCACGATAATTACGCTCATTGTTGGCGTGCCGCCGCCATCAGCGCTTCGATATCATCGGCGGACTTCACCACGCTGGCGGTCAGGTTTTCATTGCCGTCAGCGGTGATGACGATATCGTCTTCAATACGGATGCCGATACCGCGATATTGAGCAGGCACGTCCGCATCCGGCGCGATATACAGGCCAGGCTCAACGGTGATTACCATGCCCGGCTCCAACACGCGGGAGCGGTCCGGACCGTAGAAGCCGACGTCGTGAACGTCCAGCCCCAGCCAGTGACTCAGGCCATGCATAAAGAAGGCGCGATGAGCGTTATCGGCGATAAGCTTTTCAACATCCCCTTTCAGGATGCCCAGCTTCACCAGCCCTTTCACCATAATGCGCACCACTTCCGCGGTGACAGCCTGCATGGTCGTTCCGGGACGATATAGCTTCAGCGAGGTTTCAAGAGATTCGAGAACAATGTCATAAACCGCACGCTGCGCGGGGCTGAATTTACCGTTAACCGGGAAGGTACGGGTGATGTCTCCGGCATAGCTTTGGTATTCACAGCCGGCATCAATCAGCACCAGGTCGCCGTCGCGCATTTGGCTTTCGTTTTCGGTGTAATGCAGGATACAACCATTCTCGCCGCTGCCGACGATGGTGGTGTAAGACGGGTAACGAGCGCCGTGGCGGTTGAATTCGTGATGGATTTCGCCTTCAAGCTGGTATTCAAACATCCCCGGGCGGCAGGTCTGCATGGCACGGGTATGCCCAAGCGCAGAAATTTCCCCGGCGCGGCGCATAACGGCAATCTCCTCTTCTGATTTGAAAAGGCGAAGCTCATGAACCGTTGGCCGCCAGTCGGTCAGGCTGGCAGGAGCAGACAGATTCTGGCGCGAACCGCGACGTAGCTTATCCAGCGCGGCAAAAACGAGATTATCTGCGTAGTCGTACTCACCCTGAGCGTGGTAAACCACATCCAGCCCGTTTAACAGCAGGTGCAGCTGCTCACCAATCTCGGCAAACGCCAGCGCGCGGTCAACGCCCAGCTTCTGCGGCGCATTCTCCTGGCCAAGCCGACGGCCAGACCAGATCTCAGCATTTTTATCCCGCACGCGGTTAAACAGCACGCTATGGTTATGCGAGGCGTCGCTTTTAATCAGCACCAGCGCGGCTTCAGGCTCGTTAAAGCCGGTGAAGTACCAAAAATCACTGTTCTGCCGATACGGATATTCGCTATCGGCATTACGTGTAACCTCGGGAGCCGCGAAAATAATCGCAGCGCTGGCCGGAGCCATTTTAGCCAGTAACGCCTGACGGCGACGGAGAAACTCCTGCTGATTCATCACATCTCCTGACACGGTTAAGATTAGTGGAGCGTTGGCTTGCGAACCTCGGGCGCGGTTGGCACCGGGCGAGTAAAGGTATCGTGGCAGAGCAGCGCGGCAACGCGCACATACTCAATGATTTCTTCCAGCGACATCTCAAGCTCTTCCTGGTCTTCATCTTCGTCATAGCCCAGTTGAGCGATGTTACGCAGATCGTCGATAGCTTCCCCGGTTTCGCCGGTGACTTTATCAAGCTTGGTCTGCGTGACGCCAAGGCCCAGCAGGAAATGGTTCACCCAGCCGGACAGCGCATCCGCGCGGTCAAACACCGTGGCATCATCACCCTCAGGGAGATAGAGCTGGAACAGGAAGCCTTCATCTTCCAGCGCGTCGCCAATTGCGCCATGCATCTGGCGCAGAGTGTCGGCGAGATTCTGGCTGAAGGCCAGACCTTCATTGGTCAGGTCATGCAGCAGCGCTTGCCAGCTGCTGTCTTTATTGCCGCCGCACAGCATGCCGCTGATTAAGCCGTGCATTTCCGCAGGCGTCAGGCCCACACCTTGTTCGTTCAAAAGTTGGCTTACTGCGTCGTAGCCCGGCATCGTGTTCTGTATAGACATGCGCATTCGTCGTCGTTGGCAGGATTAGTGTGTGTTATGCTACCACCAGGACCCCCGCAGATACCAGAAAAGGGCTTGTATCTTAATATCGGGATAGCTATAGTGGCGCCCCTTCCGTTACCGCGACCGGTAGCGTTAAGGCAGGCGAGTAAACAGCAGGAAGGTAGCATGTCTGCACAACCAGTCGATATTCAAATTTTCGGTCGTTCATTGCGCGTGAATTGTCCGCCTGAACAACAGGATGCGCTGAATCAGGCTGCGGAAGAGCTGAATCAGCGGTTGCAAGATTTAAAAGTTCGCACTAGAGTCACAAATACCGAGCAGCTGGTGTTCATTGCGGCGTTAAACATCTGCTATGAGCTGGCTCAGGAAAAGTCGAAAACCCGTGACTACGCCGCCAACATGGAAGAGCGTATTCGGATGCTACAGCAGACCATTGAACAAGCGCTGCTTGAACAGGGTCGCATCGCAGACCGACAGGGTCCAAAGTTTGAATAACACTTCGCAGTTGACTATGGTAGAGTAACTTCGAAGACAAAATTTCTCTGAGATGTTTGCAAGCGGGCCAGTCCCCTGAGCCGATATTTCATACCACAAGAGTGTGGCGCTCCGCGGTCGGTGAGCATGCTCGGTCCGTCCGAGAAGCCTGAAGACCATGACGACACACTCACCTTGAACCAAGGGTTCAAGGGTTACAGCCTGCGGCGGCATCTCGGAGATTCCCTCTTTACTACCCGGCCATCATGACGCATATCCCGTTATTCTCAACGCAACGTCAGGACATTCGCCAAACCATCCGGCAACAACGCCGGGCGCTCACTCCCGCTGAACAAAAAACCTTTGCCTTACAGGCTGCTGAACGCATGCTGGCGTTTGAGCCGGTTGTCCGTGCGCATACCGTGGCGCTGTTTCTTTCCTTTGATGGCGAGCTGGATACCGGGCCGCTGGTTCAGGCTTTATGGCAGGCCGAAAAAGAGGTTTACCTCCCGGTTCTTCACCCTTTCAGCCCGGGAAATCTGCTATTTCTGCGCTATACGCCGCACGGCGAACTGGTGCGGAACCGTCTGAAAATTCTTGAGCCAAAGCTGGATGTTCGCGACGTTCTGCCGCTCAATAAGCTGGACGTACTGATCGCGCCTTTAGTCGCCTTTGATACCAAAGGCCAGCGGCTGGGCATGGGAGGAGGATTCTACGATCGCACGTTGCAAAACTGGCGGCAGCACGGTCTGTATCCGGTTGGCCTGGCGCACGATTGCCAGCAGATTGCCGAATTACCGGCCGAAGAGTGGGATATTCCTTTGCCTGCCGTGGTGACGCCTTCGCGCCTGTGGCAGTGGTGACAGCCTCTCCCCCACGGGAGGAAGAGGCTTAGCGATAAATCAGTACAGCAGGCGAGCGCGGATGGTGCCCGGAATCGCTTTCATTGACTTCAACGCCCCTTCAGCCACTTCTTCCGATGCATCGATATCAATAACGACATAGCCCATCTGCGACGTGGTTTGCAGGAACTGAGCGGCGATGTTAATCCCCTGCTCGGCGAAAATCTGGTTAATTGCGGTCAAAATCCCCGGGCGGTTTTCATGAATGTGCAGCAGACGGCTGGTTGTGCCCCCGTGCAGCGGGAGGGAAACTTCCGGGAAGTTAACCGCAGACAGCGTTGAACCATTATCGGAATATTTCGCCAGCTTGCCCGCCACTTCGAGACCGATGTTTTCCTGCGCTTCCTGAGTAGAACCGCCGATGTGCGGAGTCAGAATAACGTTGTCGAACTCGCACAGCGGAGAGTTAAACGGATCGCTGTTGGTTGCCGGTTCGGTCGGGAATACGTCGATTGCCGCGCCGGAAAGATGTTTGCTGGCGAGCGCGCCGCATAAAGCAGGAATATCCACCACCGTGCCGCGTGAAGCGTTAATCAGCAGCGCGCCCGGTTTCATCAGCGCCAGTTCGTTTGCGCCAATCATATTTTTAGTAGAAGCATTTTCCGGTACGTGCAGGCTGACAACATCGCTCATATTCAGCAGATCTGAGAGATGCTGAACCTGAGTCGCGTTGCCCAGCGGCAGCTTGTTTTCAATATCGTAGAAGAAGACATGCATGCCCAGAGATTCAGCCAAAATCCCCAACTGAATACCGATGTGACCATACCCGATGATCCCCAGCTTTTTGCCACGAGCTTCAAAAGAACCCACGGCCAGCTTGTTCCACACGCCGCGGTGCGCTTTGGCGTTAGCCTCTGGAATACCGCGCAGCAGCAGCAGCAGTTCGCCAATGACTAATTCAGCAACGGAACGGGTGTTAGAGAACGGGGCGTTGAACACCGGCACACCGCGCTTAGCGGCAGCCTCAAGGTCAACCTGGTTAGTCCCGATGCAGAAGCAGCCGACGGCCACCAGCTTTTCAGCCGCTGCAAAGATTTCTTCGGTCAAATGAGTGCGGGAACGCAGGCCAATGAAATGTGCATCACGGATCGACTCTTTCAGCGCTTCGGTATCCAGCGCGCCTTTGTGGAACTCAATATTGGTGTATCCGGCTGCACGCAGGCTATCCACCGCTTTCTGGTGTACGCCTTCAACCAGCAGGAATTTAATTCTGTCTTTTTCCAGTGATACTTTTGCCATTTCCCGACCCTATTTTTAGTGCTGTTGTGTTAATGCTTAGGCGGTGATGCGCCACCGCCTATAAGTTACCCTTCTGTCAAAATATCAAAATCTACGTGCGGGGCAATATGAACGATTGCGTCGCTGTGCTGGCGAGAAGGAATAACGGGGCGGGAGTCAGAATAAAATGCTGGTAGCGAGAGAGAACCAGGAACGAATCACAGCACTGTTACCAGAATGTGATATATGTCACCAAATTTGCCGTTAAAATAATTTGTCATTTTTTATACGGTTTTTTGGGGCGCAGGACGCGCCCCGGTCAGATCATTTTACGATGGTTTTCACGCCATCGGCGGTCCCTATCAGGGCAACATCCGCCCCGCGGTTGGCAAACAGCCCCACGGTCACCACGCCCGGAATACCGTTGATGTTATTTTCCAGCTTAATCGGCTCCATGATGCTCAGGCCGTGTACATCAAGGATAATGTTGCCGTTATCGGTCACTACGCCCTGGCGATATTCAGGGCGGCCGCCCAGTTTAACCAGCTCGCGAGCAACGGCGCTGCGCGCCATGGGAATCACTTCAACCGGCAGCGGGAAGTTGCCGAGAATATCCACCTGCTTGGATGAGTCCGCGATGCAGATAAACTTATCCGCAACCGAGGCAATGATTTTTTCACGCGTCAGGGCTGCGCCACCGCCTTTGATCATCTGCATCTGGGCGTTGATTTCATCCGCGCCGTCAACATAGACCCCCAGAGAATCAACCTCGTTGAGGTCAAAAACGGTGATGCCGAGACTTTTCAGTTTCGCGGTGGAAGCGTCGGAGCTGGAAACGGCGCCATCAATCTGGTGCTTGATAGTGCCCAAAGCATCAATGAAGTGCGCGGCGGTTGAGCCGGTGCCTACGCCAACAATGGTGCCCGGCTGCACGTACTGGAGTGCTGCCCATCCGACTGCTTTTTTCAGTTCATCCTGCGTCATAATTTTATGCCTGTGATGTGGAAACTGACGCGCATTATAGAGCATGCGCCGGGAAAATGTCCCCGGGATTGCGGCAATGCTGACGTCATCACGTTCAGGCAGCACCTGCGTTTGCTGATTTGGTCTGAATCAACGGCAAATTTATGTCATAGTGCTCGCACGACGAAATCAGGAGTAAGTGAACAACAATGAAACGCCCGGACTACAGAACGCTGCAGGCGCTGGATGCGGTAATTCGTGAACGAGGATTTGAGCGCGCGGCGCAGAAGCTGTGCATTACTCAGTCGGCAGTATCACAACGTATTAAGCAACTGGAAACGATGTTCGGCCAGCCATTGTTGGTGCGCACCGTGCCGCCCCGCCCGACGGAGCAAGGGCAGAAACTGCTGGCCCTGCTGCGCCAGGTTGAGCTGCTGGAAGAAGAGTGGCTGGGCGACGAGCAAACCGGCTCCACGCCGCTGCTGCTCTCCCTGGCGGTTAACGCCGACAGCCTGGCAACCTGGCTGCTTCCGGCTCTGGCGCCGGTGCTTGCCGACTCACCTATCCGCCTGAATCTTCAGGTTGAAGATGAAACCCGAACCCAGGAGCGGCTGCGCCGTGGCGAAGTGGTTGGCGCGGTTTCTATTCAGCCTCAGCCGCTGCCGAGCTGCCTGGTCGATCGCCTCGGCGCGCTGGATTATCTGTTTGTCGGCTCAAAAGATTTTGCCGAGCGCTACTTCCCCAACGGCGTGACGCGCTCCGCGCTGCTGAAGGCTCCGGCGGTGGCGTTTGACCACCTCGACGATATGCATCAGGCCTTTTTACAGCAGAACTTTGACCTGTCTCCGGGCAGCGTACCGTGCCACATCGTTAACTCTTCGGAAGCATTCGTGCAGCTGGCACGCCAGGGCACAACCTGCTGCATGATCCCACATTTGCAGATTGAGAGAGAGCTGAATAGCGGAGAATTGATCGACTTAACGCCTGGGCTGTTGCAGCGCCGCATGCTTTACTGGCACCGTTTTGCGCCGGAAAGCCGCATGATGCGTAACGTGACGGATGCCCTGCTGGAGTATGGGCACAAAGTGCTCCGCCAGGATATGGAATAAAAACAACCCTCTCCGTTAAGGAGAGGGTAACGTCTTACTGGGCAGCAGGAGCCTGCGCGCCCTGGAGCTCAAACACTACGTCTACCTGGTCATCAAACTGAATAGTCTGCTGGTCATAGGTATCCTGAGCGGAAACCGGCGCTGCCGCGTCCGCCTTCATCATGCGCACCATCGGCGCTGGCTGGTAGTTAGAAACGTGATAACGCACGCTGTACACCGAACCCAGCTTGCTGTTGAAGCCTTCGGCCAGCAGCTTAGCCTGACGGGTTGCGTCGTTGATGGCTTCTTTACGCGCTTTATCCTTGTACTCTTCAGGATGCGACACGCCAAGAGAAACGGAGCGGATTTCGTTCAAACCAGCCTTTAGCGCGCCATCCAGCAGCTCGTTCATTTTATCCAGCTGACGCAAAGTCACTTCAACCTGGCGTACCGCACGGTAGCCTTTCAGCTGGGTTTTACCGTCTTTCAGGTAATCATATTCTGGCTGAGTGCGCAGGTTAGCCGCGTTGATGTCTTTCTTCTCAACGCCGTTTTTCTGCAGGAAGCCAAGATACTGCGCAACGCGGTCGTCGGCCTGTTTCTTGGCGGAAGCGGCATCTTTAGCGGACACATTCACTTCGATAGCAAGCGTGGCGATATCAGGCACTGCATCAACGCTGGCTGTCCCGGAGGTGACTACGTGAGGGCCGTTAGGCAGCTCGCCCGCCTGAACCGATACAGAACCTAATCCCATCATTGCGGCTAATGCTAAAATTTTAAACTTCACTGTAACTCCTCCGTGCTACGTTCCACTGTGATTACGCCGGAAAATAAACTCCCGGCGTCTGCCAGCAAGCTTAGCCTGAAATAGTAACTTGTCTATCGGATAAAGGCGAATTAGCCCATCAGCGCCGAGATATGCTGCACGCCGTCCCACGCCAGCTGAGAGGCGATAAACCACATCACCAGCCCGACCACACCGTTGATAATCCGCTGCGCTTTCGCGGTGCGAAGGCGTGGAGCCAGCCAGGCGGCGAGAATAGCCAGACCATAGAACCAGATAATCGAGGCGCTAACCGTGCCCAGCGCAAACCAGCGCTTTGGCTCTTCCGAAAGCTGGCCGCCAAGGCTGCCCAGCACCACAAAAGTGTCGAGGTAGACATGCGGATTAAGCCACGTCACCGCCAGCATGGTGACCACAATTTTCCAGCGTCCCTGCTTCATGACCTGCGCCGAAGCAAGCTCAAGGTTGTTGCTCATCGCCGTGCGAAGCGCGCCCCAGCCGTACCACAGCAGAAACGCCACGCCGCCCCAGGTCACCAGCGCCAGTAGCCACGGAGACTGCATCAGAATGGCGCTACCGCCAAAGATCCCGCCGCAAATCAGGATGATATCGCTCAGCGCACACAACGAGGCAATCATCAGGTGATACTGGCGGCGAATGCCCTGATTCATCACAAAAGCATTCTGCGGCCCCAGCGGCAGTATTAGCGCCGCCCCAAGTGCAACCCCCTGAAAATAATAAGATAACACGCTAACTACCCTCAAATTATCAATCACTGACCGGGAGTGTAATGCGCAATTATTATTAGAGGAAATTGTTAATTTTAATCACCAATAAGGGAAGCTAATATTGAAAGGTAAAAGAAAGGCCGACAAATGTCGGCCCTGAGGATTACGCGTTTTCAGTTTCGTTGGTTTTACGAACGTGAACGTCCATTTGCGGGTAAGGAATGCCGATGCCGTTGGCATCCAGCCCCTTCTTAATTTGCTCCAGCACGTCCCAGTAGACGTTTTGCAGGTCGCCGCTCTTGCTCCAGGCGCGCACCACAAAGTTCACCGAAGAAGGCCCCAGTTCGTTAACGCGCACCGTGATATCTCTATCTTTCAGCACGCGCTCGTCACGGCTAACGATGTCGGTAAGGATCTTCTTAACCTGATCGATGTCAGCATCGTAGGAAACGCCAATAATAAATTCATTACGACGTACCGGTTCGCGGGAGAAGTTGATGATGTTGCCGGCAATAATTTTACCGTTCGGCACCACCACGATTTTGCCGTCAACGGTACGCATGGTAGTAGAAAAAATCTGTACGTTGAGTACGGTTCCGGCGATCCCGCCGAGGTCAACATACTCACCGGTCCGGAACGGACGGAAGGTCACCAGCAGTACGCCAGCCGCAAGGTTGGACAGCGACCCCTGCAATGCCAGGCCAACGGCCAAACCCGCAGCACCCAGCACCGCGATGACCGATGCGGTCTGCACCCCGACCCGGCTCAGGGCCGCGATCAGCGTGAAGGCGATAATGCCATAGCGCACCAGCGCGGAAAGGAAGTCGGCTACGGTGCTGTCGATGCCCCGGGCCAGCATCAGGCGGTTTACCGTGCTGGATATCAGGCGGGCAATAATCATCCCGATAATGAGAATGGCGATGGCGGCGACGATGTTAACCACGTAGCTCAGCAGGAGCTCCTGATTTCGCGCCAGCCATCCTCCGGCATTATGAATACTGTCTACTACGTTGAGATCTTCCATTTACTGTTCCTTGTCTGAAAAGTTTCTACGCCAGGAGACGCAGCACAGACCGTAAAGGGTAAACAAAAACGCATGAATGTGCCAAACAGGTCACAAAATTGATCGCAAATTGAGTGTTAATGCAGCAAAAGAAGGGAAAACCCGGGCCTGAGCCCGGGCTTATGGGTGACTTACAGCGCCCGGGTAAAGGTTCGGGAAATAACATCCTGCTGCTGTTCGCGCGTTAAGGCGTTAAACCGCACCGCGTAGCCGGAAACACGAATGGTTAGCGTCGGGTAATTTTCCGGGTGTTCGATGGCATCCATTAACATCTCACGATTCATCACGTTAACGTTCAGGTGCTGGCCGCCTTCCGTTTTTACATCGTGATGGAAATAACCGTCAAGCAGCCCCACGAGGTTCAGGCGACGAATCGAGTCATCTTTGCCAAGCGCGGCAGGCACGATGGAAAACGTGTACGAAATCCCGTCTTTCGCGTAGCTAAACGGCAGCTTCGCCACGGAGGTCAAAGAAGCGACCGCGCCCTTAGTATCACGCCCGTGCATCGGGTTAGCGCCGGGAGCAAACGGCGTTCCACCTCTGCGGCCATCCGGCGTGTTGCCGGTTTTTTGCCCGTAAACCACATTCGAAGTGATGGTCAGGATAGACTGAGTCGGCACCGCGCCGCGGTAGGTTGGCAACGCCTGAATTTTCTTCATAAAGCGCTCAACCAGATCGCAGGCGATGGCGTCCACCCGGTCGTCATTATTGCCGTACTGCGGATAGTCGCCCTCAATGACAAAATCTACCGCCAGCCCGGTATGGTCGCGCACCGGCTTCACAACCGCGTGTTTGATAGCCGACAGCGAGTCCACCGCCACCGAAAGCCCGGCGATGCCGCAGGCCATGGTGCGGTAAACGTCTCTGTCATGCAGCGCCATCAGCGAAGCTTCATAGCTGTATTTATCGTGCATATAGTGGATAAGATTAAGCGCCGTAACGTACTGCACCGCCAGCCAGTCCATAAAGCTATCGAGGCTGGTCATCACCTTGTCGTAGTCCAGCACATCATCGAGCAGCATCGGGGTTTTAGGCCCAACCTGGATCTTCAGCTTTTCATCCATCCCGCCGTTGATGCAGTACAGCAGGGTTTTCGCGAGGTTGGCACGAGCGCCAAAGAACTGCATTTGCTTGCCAATAATCATCGGGCTTACGCAGCAGGCAATCGCGTAGTCATCGCTGGCAAAGTCGCTGCGCATCAGGTCATCGTTTTCATACTGCAATGACGAGGTTTCGATGGACACCCTGGCGGCGTACACCTTAAACGCCTTCGGCAGCGCTTCGGACCAGAGGATAGTCAGGTTTGGCTCAGGTGCTGGCCCCATGGTGTAAAGCGTATTCAGGTAGCGGAAGGCGCTTTTGGTCACCAGCGTGCGCCCGTCGAGCCCCATTCCGCCCAGCACTTCCGTCGCCCAGATAGGGTCGCCGGAGAACAGGGAATCAAACTCCGGCGTACGCAGGAAACGCACCATGCGGATTTTCATAATGAAGTGGTCGATTAATTCCTGCGCCTGCTGTTCGTTGAGCAGGCCAGCATTAATATCGCGTTCAATATAAATATCGATAAAGCTCGCCGTGCGCCCAAGCGACATTGCCCCGCCGTTCTGAGACTTCACCGCTGCCAGATAGGCAAAGTAGAGCCACTGAATAGCCTCCTGCGCATTGCCTGCCGGGCGTGAAATATCGAAGCCATAACCGGCGGCCATCTCCTGAATTTGCAGCAGCGCGTGGCGGTGTTCCGCCAGCTCTTCACGCAGGCGGATAGTCGCCTCCAGATCCTCACCGCGCTCAAGTTTTTGCTGCAGGTCGGCAAACTGTAGCTCGCGCTCGCGAACCAGATAGCCGATGCCGTATAGCGCAACGCGACGATAATCGCCGATGATGCGCCCGCGCCCGTAGCCGTCCGGTAATCCCGTCAGCACGCCGGACTTGCGGCAGCGCAGAATATCCGGCGAATAGACGTCGAATACGCCCTGGTTATGGGTTTTACGCAGCTCGGTAAACTGATACTCGAAGTGCTGGTCCATTTTGCGGCCGTAGGCTTCAAACGAGCTTTTGATCATATTGATGCCGCCAAAAGGATGTAGCGCGCGCTTTAGCGGCTTATCCGTTTGCAGGCCAACGATCCTCTCACGGTCCTGAATAATATAGCCGGGAGCGTGAGCGGTAATTGAAGTGGCGACATTGCTGTCAAAGTCCACCGGCGCATGGGTGGCGTTTTCAACACGAATGCCTTCCATGACCTTTTCCCACAGTGCCGTAGTGGCCGCCGTAGCGCCCGACAAAAATGCGTCATCACCTTCATACGGCGTATAGTTTTGCTGGATAAAATCCCGAACGTTAATTTCATGCTGCCAGCTCTCTCCGCGGAATTGCTGCCAGGCATGAGCATAATTATCATGGGAAATATCAATATCCACTTTCATTAATTCTATCCTCTGTACCACAAATGAGATTAAGCGAATTCCGCTAAGCGAGATGCTTTGCCCAATTGCCGGGCATCAAGAGCAATCATTTTTTCTTCATTGGTAGGAATTACCGCGCACAGCACCGCAGAGCCTTCGGCTGAAATAACCCGTTCGCCGTCGGAATTAGGCCGCGCGTTTTTTTCTTCGTCCAGTTCAATACCGAATACGCGTAAATGTTTAATCACCAGGCTGCGAATAAGCGCGGAGTTTTCACCGATGCCGCCGGTGAAAATTAAGCCATCAAAATGCGGCAATGAAGTGGCATGCCCGCCAATCGTTCTGGCGATGCGGTGAACAAAAGTATCGATCGCCAGCTGTGCTCTGCCGTCGCCACTTCGCCAGGCCTTCTCCAGCGCCCGGAGATCGGAAGAGATACCCGAAAGTCCCAGCAGCCCTGACTCGGTGTTTGCCACTTGCTCAAGGTCATCCAGCGATTGCCCGGTTTGCCTTGCCAGCCACACCATCGCGCCAAAGTCCACGTCGCCGCAGCGGGTGCCCATGATAAGCCCCTCCAGCGGCGTCATGCCCATCGAGGTATCAACGCTTTCCCCTTCCACAACTGCGCAAACCGATGCGCCGTTCCCAAGATGAGCAATAACCAGCCCCGGTGCGGCTCCTTTCAGCTCAGGCAATTCAGCTGCCTGGATGGAAACGTAGCGGTGGGAGGTGCCGTGGAACCCATAACGCCTGACGCCGTACTCCTCGAAATAGCGGTACGGCAGGCCGTAGAGATAGGCCTCCGGGCTAATCGTCTGGTGGAAGCTGGTATCAAACACCGCGACCTGCGGCACGCCGGGAAATCGCTGCCGGGCCGAGGCCACGCCGCTGAGGTTGGCATAATTGTGCAGCGGCGCGAGAGGCGAGACTTCACGAATTTTTTCAACAACGTCATCCGTGAGCAGTACCGACTCGCCGAAAATCGCCCCGCCGTGCGCAATGCGGTGGCCGATATAGGCCACGCTTTTAATCAGGTCACGCTTTTCAAGTTCCAGGGCAATGGCCGCCAGCGCATCTTCATAATCGGAATGCGCCAGCCTCACTGGCTCTCCGTTATTAACAGTCAGCGAGGCAGACTCGGTATTAATCCCTTCGCAAATTCCCGTTAATAGTGGCTCCATGGATATTTCATCCAGCACGGAAAATTTAACCGAAGATGAGCCACAGTTTATGGTTAATATTACCGGATATTCATTCATCTTAACGTTCACTCATCCTGAGCCAATGACGGTTAATTACAATATTTTGTATACAATATTCAGAATCGTCAGCATGCCGATAACGGTGACAAATATGTTTTCGGTTCTGCCTTTATATTTACTCAGCGCCGGGACTTTGCGAATGGCGTACATCGGCAGCAGGCAGAGCAGAGCGGCAATAATCGGCGCACCCATGGCTTCAATCAGGTCAAGAATGTTCGGGTTGGCGTAGGCCACAACCCAGGTCGAGCCCATGATAAACACCATACTGACCAGGTTGAGCTTGCCCTGGGAAACCTTAGTTTTGTCACCCTTATAACCAAACTTCAGGATAAGGCCGTTAAGCCCTTCCAGCGTGCCGAGGTAATGGCCGAAGAAGGATTTGAAAATCGCTACCAGGGCAATGATTGATGCCCCGTATTCCAGCACGGTCGCGAAGGTGGACTTAGAGCCGGACATAGAAGAGAAGTGGTTCGCAAGGTAGGAAAGCACCGGGATATTCTGCGCTTTTGCTTCGGCCATATTCTCCGGCGACAGCGTGAACAGGCAGCTGAAAGCAAAGAACATCACCACCCCAACCATCAGCATGCTGGCGCGTGAGATGATTTTGGAACATTTATCCTCGGTATATTGCTTACCAAAATCCGCCTCATACTCTTCGCGCTTAGACACCACAAACGAAGAGACGATAGGCGAGAAGTTGAAGGAGAACACCATGATGGAGATACCGAGCCACACCGTTACCAGTATTCCGTCATTGCCGGTTAAAGCGATCTCGCTGAGGTTCACCTGATCGATAACCGCAGAGTTCCAGTAAGGGATAAGCGACAGGGAAATAATCACCAGGCTCGCGATGAACGGAAACACGAGATAGCTCATCACCTTCACCATCAGGTCTTTACCGAAGAAGATGACAAACGCCATCAGCATCAACAACACCAGCGCAACCAGCCCGCGGTTAAGCGGTGCCAGCTGAAGCTGGTTATCCCAGAATGTCATAAAGGTGTTGGTAATGGTGACGCCATAAATCCACAGCAGCGGGCAAATTGCGAAGAAGTACAGGAAGGTGATAACCACCCCGCCGGTTTTACCAAAATGCTCTTCAACCGTTTCGGTGATGTTCCCCGAAGGGTTACTGCCGGAAAGGCACAGGCGAGCCAGCGCGCGGTGGCAGAAGAAGGCTATCGGGTAGGCCAGAACCAGCATGATAAGGATAGGTATCAGGCCACCATAACCCGCACGGATAGGGAAAAACAGTACCCCGGCACCAATGGCGGTGCCGAACAGACCCAGCGTCCAGGTGGTGTCGGATTTACGCCACAGGGAGGTGTCTTTTTGGCCAACAAGGGTTGTTTCTGCATTACTCATAATGAAGATCCTTAGTTAGTTCAGGCAGGCTTCCGCGGTGCCGGTAATTTCAGAGACGCGAGACAAATCGATGTTCCCGCCGGAAATAAGGCTGACCGTTTTCCGACCTTTAATATAATGATCAAGCTTGCCGCTTAATAATGCGGCAGAGGCCAGAGCTCCCGCCCCTTCGGTTACAATTTTATTGCGCTGAATGAGCGCAACCATGCTGTTTCTGATTTCTTCTTCACTGACTAAAATAATATCAGTTACTAATTTTTTAACGATTTCGAAAGTTAAATTACCCGGGCGAGCTACGTCGCAGCCATCAGCCAAAGTGCTGGCGCTTCGATTGGCGGTTATTTCTCCACAGCGGAATGATGAAGCCATACCGTGAACATTTTCTGCCTGCACGCCGATGATATTAATTGTTGGGTTAATGGATTTAATCGCCACCGCAATACCGGCAATCAGGCCGCCGCCGCCGATAGGCACAATCACGTTATCGACGTCATAAAGATCTTCAAGTATTTCCAGGCCAATAGTACCCTGCCCGGCAATGACTTTTACGTCGTCATACGGCGGAATGAAAATGCGCCCTTCCATCTCAACAATTTCACTGACCTTAGCAATAGTTTCGTTAAAGTTATTGCCGTGAATAATGACCTGTGCCGAATAGTCGGTAGTGGCCGCTACTTTCGACTTAGGCGCGCCTTTTGGCATCACCACCTTGCCATTAATCCCGAGCAGCGCGCACGACAGGGAAACACCCTGAGCATGATTGCCGGCCGAGCAGGCTACGACACCGCGGCTTCTTTCTTCCTCACTGAGCGAGCTAAGCTTATTAAATGCGCCCCGCATTTTAAACGAGCCGGTGCGCTGCATATTTTCAAATTTTAAATAGATGTCACCTTTACAGCATTCGCTAAGATAATTAGAACGCGGCATCCCTGTTTTATACACGTAGCCAGAAATTCTTTTTTTAGCTTCCAGAACGTCGTTAATGGTGACAGGAAGTTCGTTGTCGATATGCATGTTGACCTCTGTATAACAAAACAATAAAAAAATATTAGAGATGGCAAATAAAATTAATTTGCCGCCCTGGGTTAATTAATCAATTAAAACGATTCGGGTAGTTTTTTTACTAAGCCACCACCGTTAATTTATTAAATTGAGCCTGACTGCGCACGGAATGCGCTCTGGCTAATTCAACCAAAGTTGAAGCTGATTTTTTTATACGATAATTTTTAGACCAGACTGCTGCATAGCGTGCTGTAGGTAATTCGTCGGTTAGCGGAACCTGTATAAATTGCTGAGAACCAAAAGGCGCTATCATGTCGCGTGGAATAATGGTCAGGAACCCGGCTTTAAGCACCATGTTATAGATAGTAACAACAGAGTCGGTTTTAATTATTTTATCTCGGGTAATATTATTTTTTTGCAGGATGGTCAGGAGTTCGCTGTAGTAGCCCATTTCGGTTTGAGGCAACACCCACTGCTCATGGCTCAATGAGCGTAGCGTCATCGCGCCGCCGCGCGTTCGCGTTCGGCTGGCCACCAAAATAAACTCGGACTCAAACAGCGGCTCAATATGCAGGTCCTGTAGCAGCATCTCGTCGCTGAGGGTGCCAATGGCGAAGTCCAGCCGCCCGTCGCGTATCGCCGGTAAGAAGGAAGAGAGCTGCGCTTCAAACATCGATACTTCTGCATGAGGGTAAAGCTCTTTGAAGGCTTCGACCATGCCCGGCAGGAAGGTAAAGCCGATAAGCGAAGGGTAGCCGAATGAAACATCCACTGAGCCATTACCCACCAGGCAGTTCATTTCATCACACATATTACGCATTTCACGCGTAATCGACTCCGAATACCCGAGCAGTATCTTTCCCGCCCCGGTGAGCTTCACGCCGGTATTCTTGCGGATAATGAGTTCCATCCCGAACAACGCTTCCATGTCGCTGATGATTTTGCTTACCGCAGGCTGAGTCAAACTCAGCTGCTTAGCCGCGGAACCAAATGAACCACTTCTGACCACCTCCTGAAATACAACCAGGTGCTGTGTTTTAGGTAATGTCATATTGTCCATAAAGCGCCATGCCTAATAAGTTATCAATGGCGGCGATCTTACGAATTCCCTCCTGGATGTTATGTGCTGCGACTCGCAAATGCTCAACCGGTTATTGTATAAGAAGCACACGAATGACAACTAACCAATTAAAAACAATGAGTTATGATTTTTAAATTTGCAATTTATATGATTAAGGTCAACCTAAATATCGCAGATAAAATAAATTTATGGAGATAATAAATTCATATAAATGTAAGTAACTTGTTATTGATAATGAGGTTTTATATTTATTGCGGTAAATTTGCACAAGTTAAATGAAATAATGAAAATAAAATTAAAAATAACTGCAATTATTATGATTTTATTTGAACATAAAAAAACCCGCCGTAGCGGGTTTTTACCGAAGCATTTATTGGCTCAAATTACAGAACGTCTACCGCGTTCAGCTCTTTGAATGCCTGCTCCAGGCGAACGATCATAGATGCCTGGGCTGAACGCAGCCACACGCGTGGATCGTAGTATTTTTTGTTCGGCTGGTCGGCGCCTTTCGGGTTGCCCAGCTGACCCTGCAGGTAAGCTTCGTTTTCTTTGTAGTAGCTCAGAATACCTTCCCAGGTTGCCCATTGGGTGTCGGTATCGATGTTCATTTTGATAACGCCGTAGCTTACGGAGTCTTTGATTTCCTGAGCGGAAGAACCGGAACCACCGTGGAATACGAAGTTCAGGCTGTTGTGCGGCAGGTTATGTTTCTTAGAAACATAGTCCTGAGAGTCGCGCAGGATGGTTGGAGTCAGAACCACGTTACCCGGTTTGTACACGCCGTGTACGTTACCGAATGAAGCAGCGATGGTGAAACGCGGGCTGATTTTGCTCAGCTCGGTGTACGCATAGTCAACGTCTTCTGGCTGGGTGTACAGAGCAGAAGCGTCCATGTGGCTGTTGTCCACGCCGTCTTCTTCACCGCCGGTGCAGCCCAGTTCGATTTCCAGGGTCATGCCCAGTTTGGACATGCGTTCCAGGTATTTAGAGCTGATTGCGATGTTTTCTTCCAGAGACTCTTCGGACAGGTCAATCATGTGGGAAGAGAACAGTGGTTTACCGGTAGCAGCGAAGTGTTTTTCGCCGGCGTCCAGCAGGCCGTCGATCCACGGCAGCAGTTTCTTAGCGCAGTGGTCGGTGTGCAGAATGACCGGCACGCCGTAATGTTCAGCCATCTGGTGAACGTGGTGTGCGCCAGAGATAGCACCCAGAATAGCAGCACCCTGTGGAACATCAGTTTTCACGCCTTTACCAGCGATGAAAGCAGCACCGCCGTTAGAGAACTGAACGATAACCGGAGATTTAACTTTCGCAGCGGTTTCCAGTACGGCGTTAATAGAGTCGGTACCGACGCAGTTAACAGCTGGCAGAGCAAAGTTGTTCTCTTTTGCTACCTGGAAGATTTTCTGTACGTCGTCACCGGTTACAACACCTGGTTTTACGAAATCAAAAATTTTAGACATGTGGATGTGTCCTGTAGGCCTTGGAAAAATTGAATCGCCGTCCTGATGCTTGCCGGGCGGCAATAAATCAACGGGCAGGAAACCCTGCCCGTAACAATTACTTCTTAGCGCGCTCTTCGAGCATCGCTACTGCTGGCAGAACTTTGCCTTCCACGAACTCGAGGAATGCGCCGCCGCCGGTAGAGATGTAGGAAATTTTGTCTGCGATACCGAACAGGTCGATAGCCGCCAGAGTGTCGCCGCCGCCTGCGATAGAGAAGGCTTCGCTGTCGGCGATAGCGCGAGCAACGATTTCGGTACCTTTACGGAAGTTCGGGAATTCAAACACGCCAACCGGGCCATTCCACAGAATGGTTTTTGCGTTTTTCAGGATCTCAGCCAGTTTCTCAGCGGAAACATCGCCCATATCCAGGATCTGCTCTTCATCTTTGATGTCAGCAACAGATTTCAGGGTCGCGGTTGCGGTTTCGGAGAACTCGGTCGCTACGCGCACGTCGGTTGGAACCGGAATATCGCAACGGGTCAGCAGTTCTTTGGCAGTATCAACCAGGTCTGCTTCATACAGGGATTTACCCACGTTGTGGCCCTGGGCTGCAACGAAGGTGTTAGCGATACCGCCGCCAACGATCAGCTGGTCAGCAATTTTGGACAGGGAGTCCAGCACGGTCAGTTTGGTAGAAACTTTAGAACCACCAACGATAGCAACCATTGGGCGAGCCGGCTCTTTCAGAGCTTTGCCCAGCGCTTCCAGTTCGTCTGCCAGCAGCGGGCCTGCACAGGCAACGTCAGCAAATTTAGCGATACCGTGGGTAGAAGCCTGCGCGCGGTGTGCGGTGCCAAAGGCATCCATTACGAATACGTCACACAGAGCGGCATATTTTTTGGACAGTGCTTCGTCGTCTTTCTTTTCGCCTTTGTTAAAGCGAACGTTTTCCAGAACAACCAGCTCACCCTCGGCAACTTCAACGCCATCCAGATAGTCTTTGACCAGGCGAACCGGGTTAGACAGTTTGTCTTTCAGGTAGTTAACAACCGGCAGCAGAGAGAATTCTTCGTTGTACTCGCCTTCGGTCGGACGACCCAGGTGAGAAGTTACCATGACTTTTGCGCCCTGCTTCAGAGCCAGTTCAATGGTCGGCAGAGAAGCACGAATACGCGCGTCGCTGGTGACTTTCCCGTCTTTAACCGGCACGTTCAGATCGGCACGGATGAAAACGCGTTTACCAGCCAGATCCAAATCGGTCATCTTAATTACAGACATGGTGAATCCTCTCGTTGATTCTTAAAGTTTTGCAGACGCAACCTGCGCCTTACCTGAAATCCATTGAGCCATAACCAACGTGGTGTCGAGCATCCTGTTGGCGAAGCCCCATTCGTTATCACACCAGACTAGTGTTTTAATCAGATGTTGCCCACTGACCCGCGTTTGCGTGCCGTCTACGATGGCACTGTGCGGATCGTGGTTAAAATCAGTCGAGACCAACGGTAATTCCGTATAGTCAACTATACCATGAAATGCTTCTCGCGCCGATTTTTGCAGCAACTGGTTGACTTCACAGGCATTTACTGAATTTTTCACCGTGACGCTTAAATCAATCGCCGTGACGTTTATCGTCGGTACGCGTACCGCAATGGCCTCAAAACGGTCATTAAACTGTGGGAAAATACGCGTAATACCGGCCGCAAGACGCGTATCCACCGGAATGATCGACTGGCTTGCCGCACGGGTACGCCGTAAGTCGGGATGATAAGCGTCAATAACCTGCTGGTCGTGCATCGCCGAGTGAATGGTGGTTACCGTCCCGGACTCGATGCCAAAGGAATCATCCAGCAGTTTAATAATAGGAATAATGCAGTTTGTGGTGCAGGAGGCATTGGAGACGATGCGATGGTTATCTTCCACCAGCTCATGGTTAACCCCGAAGACCACGGTGGCGTCGAGGTCGTTACCGCCGGGATGCGAGAACAGCACCTTTTTCGCACCTGCGGCCAGGTGAGCTTCGCCGTCGGCACGCGAGCCGAACACGCCGGTGCAATCCAGCACGATATCAACGCCCAGTTCACGCCACGGCAGCGCCTCAATGGTGGGCTCATGCAGCAGGCGAATACTGTCATCGCCGACAAACAGGACGTCACGCTCTTCGCGCACGTCCCACGCAAAGCGGCCATGGCTGGTGTCGTACTTCAACAGATGCGCGATACCCGCAGCATCCGCCAGTTCGTTGATTGCTACCACGGTGATTTCCGCACGGCGACCAGATTCGTACAAAGCACGTACCACGTTGCGCCCAATGCGACCGAAGCCATTAATAGCGATGCGTACGGTCATATCTCTCCTGCCAGAATCCCTGGGATTAAGTGGCTGACAGAGTAATCCAGCAACCGCCCGAGGGGAATCCTCGCACTCATGAAACTGCACTTGTTTGCTTAATTGTCGAACATTTATTCGACTGAAACGCTTCAGCTATGTTAAGCCAAAGCGGGAATAAAAGGAACGATACCCCATTACGGTCGCACCAACTTCTGACGCACGTCACAATTTTAGTGGAATAACTGCAACGGATAAAGGCGGCGGTGGAATAACGAACAACACAATCATGGAATAATTGGCATAAAAAAGGGCCGCCGAAGCGACCCCTTTATCTGACGAGACTGATTACAGAATCGCTTTAGCCTGTTTCACCACGTTCTCAACGGTGAAGCCAAACTCTTCGAACAGCAGTTCTGCTGGAGCAGACTCACCGAAGGTCGTCATCCCAACGATAGCGCCGTTCAGGCCAACGTATTTGAACCAGTAGTCGGCAATGCCGGCTTCGATGGCTACGCGAGCAGAAACGGCTTTCGGCAGCACGGACTCACGGTAAGCGGCATCCTGCTTGTCGAACGCGTCGGTGGACGGCATGGAAACCACGCGGGCCTTGACGCCTTCGGCAGTCAGCTGATCCCATGCGGCAACGGCCAGCTCAACTTCGGAACCGGTCGCGATGAAGATAAGCTCTGGCTGACCAGCGCAATCTTTCAGCACGTAACCGCCGCGGGCGATGTCTTTCAACTGCTGCTCGGTACGATCCTGCTGAGCCAGGTTCTGACGGGAGAGGATAAGCGCAGTCGGGCCATCGTGACGCTCAACGCCGTATTTCCACGCTACCGCAGACTCAACCTGGTCACACGGACGCCAGGTGCTCATGTTAGGCGTTACGCGCAGGGAAGCAACCTGCTCAACCGGCTGGTGAGTCGGGCCATCTTCGCCCAGACCGATGGAGTCGTGGGTGTAAACCATCACCTGGCGCTGCTTCATCAGCGCGGCCATACGCACCGCGTTACGGGCATATTCCACAAACATCAGGAAGGTAGAGGTGTACGGCAGGAAGCCACCGTGCAGGGAGATACCGTTGGCGATAGCGGTCATACCGAATTCACGCACGCCGTAATGGATATAGTTCCCGGCGGTATCTTCGTTGATAGCTTTAGAACCAGACCACAAGGTCAGGTTAGACGGAGCCAGGTCAGCAGAACCGCCCAGGAATTCTGGCAGCAGCGGGCCGAAGGCTTCGATAGCATTCTGGGACGCTTTACGGCTGGCAATCTTGGACGGATTAGCCTGCAGCTTAGCGATGAATTCGTTCGCTTTCGCGTCGAAGTCCGCCGGCATTTCACCCTTCATACGGCGAGTGAATTCAGCGGCTTCCTGCGGGAAGGCTTTAGCATAAGCGGCGAACTTCTCGTTCCAGGCCGCTTCTTTGGCCTGGCCCGCTTCTTTCGCATCCCACTGAGCATAGATGTCAGAAGGAATTTCGAATGGAGCGTGCTTCCAGCCCAGCGCTTCACGGGTCAGCGCAATCTCTGCGTCGCCCAGAGGCGCGCCGTGGGAGTCGTGAGTACCCGCTTTGTTCGGGGAGCCGAAACCGATGATGGTTTTGCACATCAGCAGGGATGGCTTGTCGGTTACCGCGCGAGCTTCTTCTACCGCACGTTTGATAGCGTCGGCATCGTGGCCGTCTACGCCGCGCACAACGTGCCAGCCGTAGGCTTCAAAGCGTTTAGCGGTATCGTCGGTGAACCAGCCTTCAACGTGACCGTCGATGGAGATGCCGTTGTCATCGTAGAACGCGACCAGTTTACCCAGCTTAAGGGTACCGGCCAGGGAGCAAACCTCGTGAGAGATGCCTTCCATCATGCAGCCATCACCCAGGAATGTGTAGGTGAAGTGATCCACGATGTCGTGACCCGGGCGGTTGAACTGCGCTGCCAGCGTTTTTTCAGCGATAGCCATACCGACCGCGTTCGCAACGCCCTGACCCAGTGGACCAGTAGTGGTTTCTACACCGGCGGTATAGCCCACTTCCGGGTGACCCGGGGTTTTGGAGTGCAGCTGACGGAAGTTTTTCAGTTCTTCAATCGGCAGGGCATAACCGGTGAGATGCAGCAGGCTGTAAATCAGCATAGAACCGTGGCCGTTGGACAGCACGAAGCGGTCGCGATCGGCCCAGGACGGGTTCTGCGGGTTATGGTTCAGGAAATCACGCCACAGGACTTCGGCAATGTCGGCCATACCCATAGGGGCACCCGGGTGGCCGGATTTGGCTTTTTGTACTGCGTCCATGCTGAGCGCACGAATAGCATTGGCAAGCTCTTTACGAGAGGACATTTTGACTCCAGATCGGATGGTTGAAGATCGCGCCTTGACTACGATGCGTTATGGGCTACGCCCGAAAATGTGACAACAATGTACACCAGGGGAATGGTCATGTACATGCGGCGCGCCGTTGACAGGGTAAGAAATCTCTGGATAACGCTCGCAAGTTGCGCAACCTGATGCGCAGGCCATTTATTCTTCTTTATACTAAGTCTGGAGCCGCCCCGCCTGCGGTAAATCCGACTCTGTTTTTACCTATTATAAAGAAAGGAAAATGGCCATGAAGATGCGCCCAATATTACTGAGCCTGAGCGTCGCTGCCCTGCTGAGCGGCTGCCAGGGAATGGATTCCAACGGGCTACTGACCTCGGGGGCCGAAGCATTCCAGGCCTACACTTTAAGCGACGCCCAGGTGAAGGCCCTGAGCGACGAAGCCTGCCAGCAGCAGGACAGCAAAGCCACTCTCGCTCCGGCAAACAGCCCTTATACCCAGCGTCTGAACAAGATTGCCTCCGCGCTTGGGGACAACATCAACGGACTGCCGGTGAACTACAAGGTATACGTCACCAAAGACGTGAATGCCTTCGCCATGGCTAACGGCTGCATCCGGGTTTACAGCGGCCTGATGGATATGATGGACGACAACGAAGTCGAGGCAGTGATTGGCCACGAAATGGGGCACGTTGCGCTTGGGCATGTGAAGAAGGGTATGCAGGTCGCGCTCGGCACGAATGCGGCTCGCGTGGCGGCGGCTTCGGCAGGCGGCGTAATCGGCAACCTGTCACAATCTCAGTTGGGGGATTTAGGCGAAAAACTGGTGAACGCTCAGTTCTCTCAGCGCCAGGAATCAGAAGCGGACGACTACTCTTACGATCTGTTGCGCAAGCGCGGTATTAATCCGCTTGGTCTCGCCACCAGTTTTGAGAAGCTGGCTAAGCTGGACGAAGGTCGCCAAAGCTCGATGCTGGACGATCATCCGGCCTCGGCGGCGCGCGCTCAGCACATCCGCGACCGCATGGCGGCGGACGGGCTTAAGTAATTCAGCAGGAGGCATATTTGCCTCCTTTATGATATTGCAACGAGTTCACCCTGCCCCTGAATATCTGCCTGCTTTCTCCCCGAGCGTACGGGGAGAAAGTCAGGTTGGCAGCACGGCGCAGTGCTCAGTAAAGCGTCTTCTGCGGCGGCCCGGCAAACTTCAGCGCGCCAATCTGCCCCATTCGCACTTCCACCACCGAAGGCCCCGGCATCGCCAGAGCCTCAGTCATCACCGCATCAAAATCCTCGGCCCGCTCCACACTCCAGGCTTGTAATCCTATCGCCTGCGCCAGTAGGGTAAAGTCCGGCGTATGCAGTTCGTTATAATACTGCCGCCCGCCGAAATACTTATCCTGAATGCCACGCATCACGCCGTAACCGCCGTCGTTCATCACCAGCAGCGTGACATTGGCTTTCTCCTGCGCCAGCGTCGCCAGTTCCCCCAGGTTCAGGCTCAGCCCGCCATCACCGACCAGCCCCACCACTTTACGTTGTGGATTAGCAATTGCGGTGCCGATGGCCATCGGCAGGCCCATACCGATAGCCCCCGCCAGGGAATGGATGTTCATCAATGGCCCATGAGCACGGAACAGGCGGCTGCCCCACAGACTGCCGGAAACGGTGATATCGCGAACCAGCAGGCCATCCGCCGGTAATGCTTTCTCAATAGCATCGTTGAGCTTCGCATAAGCACCGCACTGTTCCCGCAGCCCCTGCTCCGCTTTTGCAACCGCCTCCTGCACCTGAGCATCCCACCGGGCGCTGCCCCATTCACGCCCCTGTGCTTTATCCGCCAGAGCGGCTAGCAGCGCAGAACAATCAGCCACAAGCGTATTATCCATAAGATAGTTACGGCTCGCCGCCGCTGGATCGATATCAACCTGCACGCGTGGATGCGGCAGTTCAAGCGTCCAGGAGCGGGTTTCATTGCTGCGCAGGCGTGAACCGGCCACCAGCGTAAAGTCGCACTGCGCGATGAGTGCCTCAACCGACGGCGAGTTATGGAACGCACGCAGGCTGGCACGATGGCTGTCCGCCAGCACGCCGCGCGCATGGGTACTGGAGATAACGGTGATCCCTGCATCCGCCAGTTTTTTCACGGCGCCAACACTTCCCAGCGCCCCGCCGCCCAGCCAGAGTAGCGGCTGTCTGGCCTGTTTAAGCTGAGCCCAGAGCGTATCGACAACTTCTGCATCAAAGGTAGAAACCTGAATTGGTTTCACCGGGGCCGTCACCAGGGACAGCGGGATTTTCGCGCTCTGAATATCAATCGGGATTTCGACAGAAACCGGCCCGCACGGCGGCGTCTGCGCCTCCTGAATGGCTTTGTGCAATATTGCCATCGCCTGGTTGGCATTGCTGATGCGATACGCGCGCTTTGAACTGGCCTTCAGGAAGGTCAGCTGGTCGCGGGTTTCGTGGATAAAGCCAGTATCGGCATCAAGCCAGGCCTTCTCCACCTGGCCGGTCAGGTGCAGCAGCGGCGTGCAGGCATTCATCGCCTCAACCAGCGCGCCAACCGCGTTACCTGCGCCAGCACCGGTACTCGTCAGCGCCACGCCCAGGCCGGAAAAACGCCCGTGGGCATCGGCCATAGTCACAGAGCCAGCTTCACCACGCGCCGGAACAAAGCGAATATTACCCCGCTGCCCCACCGCATCCGCTATCGGCAAATTATGAATAGAGATGACGCCATAAATGGCATCAACCTGATACTGCTCCAGCGTTCTGGCGATGGCATCGCCGACGGTTATCATTTCACTCATTGCTCACCCTTTTCTCAGTCGCACCAGTGGTTGACGCCGTTGCCCGTCGCCAGATAAATGCTCTTTTGCTGCATCCAGGCTTTCAGCCCCTGAATGCCCTTTTCGCGGCCCAGACCGCTCTCTTTAAAGCCCCCAAACGGGGTCGAAATTGCAAAGACTTTGTAGGTGTTAATCCACACAGTGCCTGCTTCCAGCTTCTCGCTCAGGCGCAGAGCCCGACCGGTATCCCGCGTCCAGATACCTGCCGCAAGGCCGTAAACCGAGTCATTAGCCTCGCGAATCAACGCCGCTTCATCGCTAAAAGGCATGGCGACCAGCACCGGGCCGAAGATCTCTTCCTGGCAGGCGCGGGCGCTATTCCTCAGCCCTTCAACGATCGTAGGCTGGAAGAAACTGCCGGTTGCCAATTGCGGATCGGCCGGGATCTCCCCGCCGCATAGCACGCGGCCCCCCTCACGCTTCGCCAGTTCAACGTACTCCTGTACGCTCTGACGATGCTTCTCGTTAATCAACGGCCCCATATGCACGCCGTCAGTGAAGGGATGGCCGATGCGCAGCCCGCGAGTGATTTCCAACAGGCGCGCCATCAGTTGCGGATAAACGCTTTCATGAATAAACAGGCGTGAACCGGCGATGCATGCCTGTCCTGCCGAGCTGAAAATGCCGTAGCAGATCCCGCGTGCGGCCTGCTCAATATCAGCATCTTCCAAAACGATGGTCGGGGATTTACCGCCCAGTTCGAGCGAGGCAGGAATAAGCTTTTCTGCCGCTACGTGCGCCAGATGGCGGCCTGTAGTGGTGCCACCGGTAAAAGAGATCTTCCGTACCTTAGGGTGACGTGCCAGCGCATCGCCGATCGTCGAACCCTTGCCCGGCAATACGCTCAGCAGCCCGGCAGGCAGCCCGGCCTGTTCAAAAATACGCGCCAGCTCCAGCGCCATCAGCGGCGTGGCTTCGGCGGGTTTGAGGATCACCGCATTACCGGCTGCAATGGCCGGGGCGACTTTTTGCATTTCGCTGGCAATCGGCGAATTCCACGGCGTAATCGCTGCCACCACGCCAAGCGGCTCATAGCGGCTTAGCGTCAGTAAGTCAGCCTGCCGTGGCGTGGGCAATTCACCCTCCAGCAGCTCGCAGGCAGCAGCAAAATAGCGCGCAGTTCCCGCCGCGCTCATCACCAGCCCGCGCGCTTCCGCCAGAGGTTTACCGTTATCGCGGCTCTGCATGCGCGCCAGGTCATCGAGGCGAGACTCAATCAGATCCGCCACCCTGTGCAGGATCTTCGCGCGGTTGTGAGGCAGACTATTTCGCCATGCAGGATCGCGCCATGCGCGCTCTCCGGCCGCAATAGCATCCTGCAGATCTTCCAGACTTGCTGCGTTCAGCGTGGCGTTAAGCGAACCATCAGCAGGAAAATAACTTTGCAGCAAGTTACCGCCGCCGCGCCGCCACTGCCCGCCAATAAAAATATTCAACTCTTCCATCGTAGCTCCTCAGCGCTTTGCCAGTTCGCGGCAGGCGCGTACCGCGCTGAGTGCCGCCAGAGTGGAGGTTTTCGGATTGCTGGCAAGCGGCAGGCCGCTCAGCTCGAGATGAAACTCACCAAACCCCCCTTCGACGTGCAGCGTGTGGGTATTGCGTTTCGTGGCCGGGTCAACCATCAGCTGTACGCGGGTGTCATCCATCCCAATGCCGCCGAGCGCCACGGTCGCAGCAACGTTGGCGTTAGCCGGAAACAGGCGCGCCGCTTCACGGGCGCTGCCTTCAAAGAAAACCTGCGCTTCAGATACTGCATTAAGATCGATAAGTTGCTCAGCGTAGCTGCCGCGCCAGCTTGCCGGGCTTTTGCGCGACCGATAGGTCACTCGTTCAAGCCCGCCCTCTTTTGCCGCAGCCAGCCCATCTATACCTGCCACGGCGCCGGAGAGCAGCGTCAGATTGCCGCCCGCATTAAGCAGGCGTTGTTCCAGCGCGCTATCTGCCAGCGCGCCGGTAGAGATCACCGCCAGATCCCAGCCTCGACGCAAAATCTCTTCGCCGTACTGCGCCACCGCCTGCTGGCTGGCACACTCCAGCACCAGGTCGGGCGTATCAGCGCACTCCATCGGCGAGGTCAGCGCCTCCACCGCACCACCAAACTGCGATCGGATCGCGGCATGGTGAGATTCACGAGCCACAATCCAGCCGATGGAAACCTGAGCAGGCAGGCGCTCAATCACCGCCTGCGCCATTGCCCCATAGCCAATTAACATGATCTTTTTCATGATGCTTCCTTACAGATGGCGACAAAAACCGCCGGAAACGTCCAGCGCGGCACCCGTGGTAAACGAGGCCAGCGGCGAGGCCAGGAACAGCAGCGCCTGGGCAGGCTCCTGCGGCTTGCCCAGGCGGGCCATAGGAATACCGCGTTTACGGGCAATATCTGCCGTCCACTCCGGCCAGCTCTGGCTTTTATCCGCACGATTTTCAAAGCGACGCTGCCACTGCCCGGACTCCACCATGCCAAGAAGAATCGAGTTCACCCGAATACCTTTACTCACCAATTCTTTTGAGAGCGTAAGGGTCATGTTCAACAGCGCCGCACGGGCCGCAGAGGTGGCGATCATGTGCTCCTCCGGCTGGAGTGCCAGCAGTGAGTTCACGCAGGTAATCGAGGCGATATCCGATTGCTCCAGCTGCGGCTGAAACGCCTGAACGGGGTTGATGACGCCGAACAGCTTGAGCCCGGCTTCGTGCAACCATGCCTCACGCGGAGTCTCATTGAAGTGCGCAACATAGCCCTGCCCGGCGTTGTTGATCAGCATATCTACCGCGCCAAAGCGAGATTTCACCGCATCTGCAAACGCCAGTACCTCATCAGCATTCAGCACATCGCAGCGATAAGAGAAAATCTCCCCGCTGGGGTATTCGTTTTGCAGCGCAGCGTGCGCGCTGGCGAGCCGGTCCTGGTCGCGGCCACAGAAGGCGACTTTTGCCCCTTCACCCAGCAGCAGGCGCAGCGTTTCAAAGCCAATGCCGGAAGAACCGCCGGTGACTACCGCTACGCGCCCGTCAATTTGTGCATTCATCGCGCACCTCTTCGTTAATGCGTAAAAGCTGTTGGTTAAAAAACGCGTCGTTATCGATATAGCTGGCGTGCCCGGCCTGCGGAATGACGATAAACGGCATGCCATAACGCAGCGCCAACCCCTGTACCAGCTCCAGCTGCGTGATGGCATCCTGCTCACCGCACCAGACTTCAAACGCACCGGAGCAACGCTTCAGCCAACCGTGAATATCGTCGTGTACCAGCATCCAGGCAGCGGCCAGATAGCCATCGGGGTTAAGCTTGCGCATCCCCGCCGCTATCGTGGCGATATCTTCCGCACTCGCGCCGGGGCGCAGCAGCTTCGCGGCCCGGGTTTGCGCCAGAATTTCACCGCCGAGCGCCATCTGTTGCTCACGGTTGCGCCACACCTGCTCGCGCTGTTCCGCCGCGGCCTGGCCGTATCCTTGAGCGGCATCCGCCAACACCAGATGCAGTACGCGCTCCGGGTACTTCGCGGCAAACGCGCTGGCGACCAGCGCGCCCAGAGAATGGCCAACCAGCACCGCCCGCCAGATGCCAGCGCGGTCGAGCATCGCGGCCAGCGCCTCGGCATAATCCCCGGCATTCGCAGGCTCAACCGCCAGCATTGGGCTTTCGCCGTAACCGGGCATGTCCCACGCCAGCACGCGAAAACCTTTCAGCGACATCTGCTTATGCCAGGAAGCTGCGCCTGAACTGATGCCATGCAGTAACATCAGCGGAATGCCGCTTCCCTGTTCACGAAACCCCGTCATAGCGCCCCCCTAGTTCCGCTTCACTTTTGATAGCGGATGATCTTCCGGGTAGGTTGGGATATGCGGCTTCTGAGTACCGAGCATCACGCACATCAGCGCCTCTTCTTCACCGTGATTAAACAGCCCGCGATAGATACCCGGCGGCACGGAAATAAGATCGCGCTCGCGCAGCACGGTTTCGGTGTAGTTATCGCCATCCTGAATCATCAGGGTGATTTGCCCTTTGAGCATGAAGAAGACTTCCTCCACATCATCGTGCAGGTGCAGGGGTCCTTCGCACTTCGATGGCAGCACCATGGTAGAGAAGGTAAAGTGCTCCGCCTGAACGGTGTTGGTATCACTCGCCACCCCCGTCGCCCCCGTACCGATGTAACGCATCTGCGCACGGCGGTATTTCGGATCGAAATCGGCCTGAAACTTCAGCGCGTTCCAGTCATATTTACGGCCTTCGAAGCGCGCAATGCGCGACTCGACCCACTCTTCCATCGTCAGGTGTTCAGGTTTAATGCCTGGTTTTGCAGTTATGGTTGAATCAGTCATGACACTCTCCTCAGTAACGTCGCAGCAGCGGCAGTAACAGGACGCAGCCCACCGCCGCCATCACCGCCAGAAAAATCAGCCCGGAATCCATGTTGTGGGTGAAAGCAATTAATGCGCCCATCACCGCTGGCGACAGCGCGCCCGCAAAGTTTCCCAGCCCGTTGAAGATGCCGCCCGCCGTGGCGCTTACCCGTGGGTGAGTAGCCTTCGCCAGCAAGGCGAAAATGTTGGGGGCTCCGGTGCCCCACATAAAAGTGCTAAAGCTCATCGCCGCAATCACGGCCAGCGGAGTATCAAGGTGCATGACCACCACCAGCCCAATAGCCGCCCCTGCCATTGAAATAAAACAGGCGGCGGCGCGTTTATCGACCCGGTCCGAGAGCCATGCGCCAATAATCTCGCCTGCCAGCATGGCGATAAATGGCATCGACGACAGCCAGCCCGCATGCTCAAGATGAATTCCTTTACCTTTAATCAGGTAGCCGGGCAGCCAGCCGTTTATGCCCCACAGGTAGGTGAGAAACGCGATGTTAAAGATGCAGATAATCCAGAAGTGCGGGCTGACAAACAGCTCACGCCGGGCTGCTCGCCGCTCATCCTGCGAAGTCTGTGATGTTGTGGGTTTAGCCTCCAGGCGGATCCCGCGCAGGCCGATACGCACAAAGACAAGCACCGGCAAGGTAAGCAGCGCCATCACGAAGAAGGTGCTCTGCCAGCCGAAGGTGTTAAGCAGCCAGAGGGAAAGCGGAAAACCAATCGCCGCGCCCACCGGCGTACCTAACAGCCACAGCATGGTGGCACGCGCCTGTAAATGCTGCGGGAAGCTATGGCGCACAATGGCGAACGCCAGCGGGAACAGCGGTCCCTCCGCGACGCCCAGCAGGATGCGCAGCACAATCATTAACGTGTAGTTGTGGGTAAAGCCCATCGCCACCATCAGCACGCACCATACCGCCATCATTCCGGTGAGCAGGCGCAGCGGCGCAATTTTGTCCCCCAGCCCGCTTAAAAAGACCGACGAAAAGCCGTAGCTGAGCAGGAAGGCACTCATCAGAATGCCAAGGCGCGTAGTATCAAAATCAATGCCCATCGCCTGCTGGAAATGGCTATCGGAAAATAGCGCCGCAATGCTGATTTTGTCGAAAAACGCCAGCAGTACGCAGGCCAGCAGCGACAGCGGAATAGCCCAGCGTACGGCACCTTCAGGCGTACGGGTGCCCTCACCGCTGGCCTCAACGGGCGCGGTGTTGGTCTCAAATGTGGTCATGTGTCCCCCTACGGGTACGGGTTTGCTATCGCAATGACATCAATGAAAAAGTCGGGTCGGTAAGCGGCACGTCCGATAAGTCCCGCCCCGCCGCCATCCAGCGCTTCGCCAGCTTGACCGTGCGCGCATCATTAAACGCCACCAGTTGCGTCAGTCGCCCATTCTCATCCAGCGAGAAGAACAGCGAATCTTCACGTACTGTCGTTTTGCTGCCCGAGTCCGGAATGCCGAGGATCTGGATATTGTGCTGATATTGATCCGACCACAGCCACGGCGCGTCGTCGTAGCCCGGCGCATCCGGGTTAAGCATCGCTTTGGCCGTCGCCACCGCATGATTCTGGGCAAATGCCCATGATTGAATGCACAGTCCGAAATGATGGTGCTGCGCCACATCGCCCGCAGCAAAGATGAAAGGATCGGATGTGCGGCCCTGCGCATCAACGACAATCCCGCGTTCGGTTTTAAGCCCTGCGTCGCGCGCCAGTTCCAGATTGAGATCGACGCCGATCCCAACCACAACGGCGTCGAAGGTTTCACGTTTACCGCCGCAGTAAATGACCGGCAGACCGTTATTACCCTCAAGCTCCAGCGGGCCGCAGCCGGTACGGATATCCACGCCCTGCTCGCGATGGATTGCGGCTAATCGCTGAGAAACCTCACCGCTTACAGAACGCATGCACAGCGCAGCCTGCTGTTCGAACACCGTGACCACCACGCCGCTTTTGCGCGCGGAGGCAGCAATCTCCAGGCCGATCCAGCCGCCGCCGACAATCGCCAGCGTTTTGCTTTCGGCCAGACGCGCTTTCAGGCGCTGAGCATCCCGCCAGTGGCGCAGAGTGTAGACCTGAGGATGGTTCATCCATGCTTCACCCGGTAGACGCGCCCGCCCTCCGGTGGCGATCAAGAGGATGTTGTACCCAAGAGACTCGCCGTTGCTTAAACGCACCCTTTTAGCATCACGATCGATGGATTCAGCGCGCAAAGGGCGATACCAGGTCAGGTTCAGCGCCCGTTGCGCCTCTTCAGAAAACAGGCGCGGCAGCGCGGCATCGGGTTCCAGTAGCGAAGCTTTGGAGAGCGGCGGGCGCTCGTAGAAATCCCACTCTTCTTCCGCCACTACGCAAATCTCGCCTTGAAAACCTTCATCACGCAGCGTTTTTGCCGCCCAGCCGCCCGCCTGGCCGCCGCCAATAATGACAATGCGCGACGTCATACCGCCTCCAGCTTTTTCTGCTGGCGGCGGGTGTCATGGTCGATTCCGCCTTCCACCGCCCATTCTGTAAAGGAGATCAGAGAGTGCTCAAGCTCGCGCGGCTGCCAGTTTTCGGTCAGGTAATCATCGTTGGTGTAATACTCAAATGCGCCGCCCGCCGGGCTGTTGACGTACCAGAAATAGGCTGAGGAAACCGGATGGCGCCCGGGTCCAATAAAGGTGCTCCAGTTATTTTTGTTCATCGCGATCCCACCGCCGATCACCTCGTGAATATCACGAACGGTAAAGGCCACATGGTTGAGCCCGCGCTTGCGGTTTGGCAGCTGCAACAGGAAGAGATTGTGATGGCCGCCGCGTACGCCGCAGCGCAGGAACACGGCGCGATTGATGTAGCGATCGGAAACCTCAAAGCCCAGTACTTCGCGGTAGAACTTCTCTACCTCAGCAAGCTCTTCGACGAAGAACACAACGTGGCCAACATTGATTGGTTGCGCGCTCCCGTAAACCGGGCTCGGCGTATCAACGCGGCGCACGTCGCCCCACTGATTAATGGGTTCAACAATCAGATTAACCGGCTTCTGCTGGCTCACCTGCACGCGCAGGGTCATGCCATTTGGGTCGAGGCACTCCAGCGCACCGTCAACTTCGCAAAAACCGGGCTGGGATTGCAGCTTCGGACGCAAGGCATCCAGATCTGCCTTCGTGGCGACCGCCCAGGTCATGCGTCGCAGGGTGTTACCTGCTTCAAACGCAGGCGGCAGGTCCGGGTTATCAATTGCATTTAGCTCCACGCGCGCGCCGCTTAAGGTGGTAAAACACCGGCCGTCAGCATCGCCCGCCAGGCCAAAATCATGCATAAATTTGGCGCAGTGCGTCAGGTTATCAACGCCAAATTCCAGCTTTTCAATTCCGGTTATACTCATCGTTCGTTGCCTCATCTGGCCCAAATTGGGCGTAAAACATGCCCGACGCAGTTAAGCGCCTGACGTTAACTCACTGATTTAGCTGGCCTGTGACAAATAACCTAAAAAGCCAGAAATTTTATCGGCCGCCAGACGAACGTCGTTTTGCAGACGTTCACGGTCCGTTTGCGGGATCTCTTCCGACGGCACGAGAATGCTGACTACCGCTGCTACACGCCCGCTGCGGTCATACACCGGATAAACAATGGAGGAGATGCCGTGGCGGAAGAAAGATTCGCCGATCACATAGCCACGGGCTTTGTCCTGTTGCACCATCTGCCACAGGGCTTCGCGGTCGTGAAGCTGCCCGGGCGTGTTGCCAGGCAGGCGCTCGTGCGGGAACAACTGTTCAAAATCAGCGCGAGAAATATCGGTTAACAACATGCGCCCCAGCGACGTGCAGTGCACGGGTAAACGGGTGCCAATACTGACCTGATTGATGCGCGAACCGGCAGCGCTGACGCGAGCGATGTAGATGATGTCCCGCCCGTCCCGAATAGCCAAATGACTGCTGCACTGGCTGATGTCCCGCAGCTGTTCAATCACCGGCTGGCCCACCTGCGCCACATCCAGCGAGGCGATGTACTCAAAGCCCAGCCGCAGCACATTCATGCCCAGCGAGAAGGTATTAGTGCGCGTATTACGCTCCAGAAAACCCATGTACTCCAGCGTCTGCACTACGCGGTAGGCGGTTGCTTTCGGCATATCCACCAGCCGGTGCAGCTCGGCAAAGGTCAGTTCGCGATGCTGCTCGCCGAAGGCCAGCAACAGCTGTAACCCGCGCTCAAGCCCCGGCACCAGATACTTCACTTCCTGATCGTTTGCCATAATCGCTTCACCCGTTAGTTAAAGACAAAACCACCGTTGACCGGAATCAGCTGCCCGGTAATAAACCGCGACAGATCGCTTAACAGCCAGACCACGCTGCCGGTGACGTCCTCCGGCAATTGCGCGCCCGTTAACGCCCGCCCGTTTTCGTACAGCTGATGGCGCTCGGCGGGCACATATTCCGTCGCTTCGACGCGGGTTAACCCGGGCGCAATAGCGTTGATACGAATACGTTTCTCACCCAGCTCACGCGCCATCGAGCGCGTCATGGCAATCACCGCGCCTTTGCTGGCAACATAGGCCATCAGGCGCGGCGCTCCCCACAGTGCGGTGTCAGAAGCAACATTTACAATCCCGCTCCCTTCGCGCATAAGCGGCACCGCAGCGCGCGTCACCAGCCAGGTGCCTTTGACGTTCACGTTCATCACGCGATCCCAGAGATCGGGATCGTAATCGAGCATGTTTACGCCGCCGACGCCCGTTGCCATCGCCGCGTTATTCACCAGGCCGTCAATCTGCCCTTCAGCACCAATCGCGTTGAATACCTGCTCAATAGAGCGCGGATCGGCCAGATCGATAACGTGGGGGACAACCGAATACCCCTGTGCACTGAGCCGGTGCGCACTCTCAGCCAGTTCGCCTTCCAGGATATCGCACATCACCACCGCTGCGCCGTGCTCCGCGCAGGCTTTGGCAAAGTGATAGCCCAGCCCGCGAGCGGCACCGGTCACGACGATACGTTTTCCGCTCAACAGCCCGTTCATCAAGCCGCTCCCTGCGATTCTTCACGAAGAGCCAGCTGCTCTCTGGCCGCTTTTTGCATCATACGGCGCAGGCGGGATAGACCGACGTCGTGCTGGTATAGGTATTCATGTTCGCGGGCATTCGGCGCCATGCTTTCCAGCACCACGCGGTCCTGCTCCAGGACTTCCCAGTGCAGTTTTTCCAGACGGTTGCGGTACATAAAGCGCCACATATCGCGCTGCCAGCCCTGCACGCGGCGAATACGCCAGAAGAAGACGCGGCAGTTGTCGTTATCTTCCGGCACCACCATACCGACGATAAAGAAGTGCCCACCCGGCCCAAAGCGCTTCTTGTAAGGAATCGACAGGCGCATCCATAAAGCGCCGCTGTTGCCCAATTCAACCCAATCGAAGTTAACGCCTGTCTGGCCTTTTTTCTCGAAGATAAAGCCGGTTTTGGTGGGCTGGAGCACCATGTCTGCCTTGCGATCGCCTTCCGCCATTGAGTGTGAAGATGAGTGCAGATAGGTGCCGTGCATCGGGTCCATAACGTTTTCAAGCGCGTACTGGTAATTGCATTGCCATGCGGCAGTACACAGGAAGTTGCTGTAGGTTTCGCCGTCCGCCAGCTCACCCGGGAAGGTCAACTCATCCGGCTGCTGTTCCGCCGTTACGCCAAACCACAGGAAAATGGCGCCGTGCGCTTCCTGCACGTTGTAACTGCGCACGCACTGCTGGCCAACCAGCGGGCATTTGTCCACGGCAGGCACATCTTTCACCTCGCCGTTTCCCGCTACTTCCAGGCCGTGATACCAGCAGGCAATACGGTCGCCGAGGTTCCAGCCCATCGACAAACGTGCGCCACGGTGTGGACAACGGTCTTCCAGGGCCTGAACCTGGCCATCTTTATTCCGCCAGACCACAATCTGCTCGCCCAGGCGGGTAATGCCCACCGGCGCAGACTGCACTTCCCAGCTTGCCAGTACCGGATACCAGAGGCCACGCAGACCTTTATCAAGATAGTGTTGTACGGTAGTCGTCATCGCGTTGCCCTCAATAGCCGTTAACCTGTAAGAATGCCTGGAAGCTGGCTTCGTTCCACGGCTCGCCTTGTAGATCGTGCATCCGCACCGCGTTCAGCCCCTTGACCAATTCCGGTAAGGTTTCCACTCCCTGCTCAAAGAGATCTTCCAGCGTGGCGATAAGGTTCACTTCCCAGTTTTCCGGGACGCGGCTGCGGGTCTGCCAGATAAGATTCTGGTAATCACCCGGCTTATGGATGGCACCGTTACCGCCTTCTGCCGGAGGGGTAAACTGGCGGCTTTCCGGCAGCGCCGGGTTGAAGTTCAGGGTATCGCTCATGCCACGGTCTCCTCGACAAAGGTAATCTGGATCTGGTTTTCAACTATGCGAACCGGGAAGCGGTTCAGATTGCGTCCGCCGGGGCCATGCAGGCACTGGCCGGTTTTTACGTCGAAAACCGCCTCATGCAGCGGGCACTCCACCTTACCGTCCTCAACGAAGCCCTGGCTCAGCAGCGCATAAGCATGGGGGCATACGTCTTCCAGGGCGTAATATTCACCGTCAATCAAATAAACGCCGATCTCTTTGCCTTCGACATTGCCGCTAAAAGGGAAATCTTCCTGTACTTGCTCTGCGTCACATACGCCTATCCAGCTCATCACGATCCTCCAGGCTTTTGTTTCATATATGAAACTCTGTTTCTTATTTAATACGGTCAATATAAAAGCGATGACGTTTTCGTCAAGCTGATTTGTGAATCATTTGTTAATGGAAGGGGGTTTAATTATCTATCTGTGCAAGCGATCACGAAAAAATGCAGAAATATGAAAACTTCATTCTTCAGGCGTGACTGATGAGCCTTATTAGCGCCCTGTACTTTGAATAAAAAATATTGACTTATTTTCCACTTCCTTCTTAAAAATAAATTAACGGAAATGGAGGATGTTTCACCCATGAAACAATTTTTAATTTTATTGTTTATAAACAATGAGTTTCACAGGTGAACCATTTTAGCATCGTGATAATCACACTCATAAAAATATAAATAAATCAGAATATAAGGCGGACATGATGACGGCAAGATGGCAAGGCACAATAGCACTATTGCTGCTTATTATTATTTCCTACATCGACCGGGTAAATATTTCGGTAATGATTTTAAATCCGGAATTTGCCGAACATTTTCAGCTAAATGAAAACAGAATGTTACAGGGGATGCTGATGACCTTCTTTCTCCTGGGTTATGGTTTTTCAGCTTTGTTATTAACTCCGGTTATTGAAAGCAAATTACAATATCGGCAGGGATTATTAAGCAGTATTGCGATTTGGGCTGTGGTTTGCGCAATTTCTCCGCTTCTGGGCTCGCTAATGGGAATGCTCATCGCACGCGGGGTTCTGGGCATTGCCGAAGGGCCACTTTTTTCGCTAAAAACGCGCTTTATCAGCGATAACTTCAAGGCTGAAGAGATCGGAAAACCCAATGCTGTTACCGCCCTGGGCGTCTCTCTCGGGCTGGCCGTGGGCTTTCCGCTGGTCACCTGGTTGATGACACATCTGGGGTGGGCCGGCTCGTTTTATGCCCTGGCGGTAATGAATCTGGTACTGGGTGGAGGGTTAATCTGGCGGTTCCTGCCTGCTCCACGCAGTACGGCGAGGATGAAAAAACCGGGGATCGTGCAGACATTTACGCTTGCCTGGCAAACGCCGCTGCTGGGGTGGACGCTGCTGGTTGAAATTGCCACGTTAAGTTATCTCTGGGGCAGCAGCGCCTGGCTGCCCGCGTGGCTTCGTGATGAGCACCACTTCTCGCTGCATGCGACGGGAATGTTAGCGGCCATTCCTTTTCTGCTGAGTCTGGGCTCGAAATTCCTTGGCGGGGTACTGCTCGACAAGATGCGCCCGGAACAAGCGCCAGTGCTATTTGTGGTGGGCGGCTTGCTGACCGCACTGTCCGTTATCGCGCTGATGCTGAGCCACCAGCCATCATGGCTTGCGCTGTTTATGCTCTCAGCGAATATCTTCTGGGGGCTACAGGGTGCCGCCATTCCAGCGGTAATCCAGCATCATGCCGCGCGGGAAGCGGTCGGTAGTGCATATGGAGTAATCAATGGGCTCGGCAACATCTGCGCGGCATTTATTCCGCTGCTGATGGGGATAGTGATGAAATCGGTAGGGTCGGTCAGTTCAGGTTTTTCGGTGCTGGTTGTATCGCAGGTTATTACCCTGCTGGCGGGAGGAATGTTGCTGCTGCGCATGCATCGCGCAGCAGCAATTAGCGCGTAAGGTTTACTCGCCTTTTTTAGCGGCCTGGATGTACAGCATTTCCAGCGCCAGGGTAGCGGCGGCCAGGGCAGTGATTTCAGACTGGTCGTAGGCCGGGGCCACTTCCACAACATCCATTCCGACGATATTCAAATCTTTCAGGCCGCGTACCAGCTTCAGAGCGCGGTCGGTCGTCAGACCACCGATAACCGGCGTGCCGGTGCCAGGAGCGAATGCCGGGTCCAGACAGTCGATATCGAAGGTCAGGTAAACCGGCATATCACCAACGATTTTCTTAACCTGCGCCAGAATATCGTCCACGCCGCGATCGTTAACCTGGCCCGCGTCCAGCACGGTAAAACCGTTGTCTTTATCAAACTCGGTACGGATCCCGATTTGCACGGAGTGGTTCGGATCGATCAGGCCTTCGTTTGGCGCGGTATAGAACATGGTGCCGTGATCGAACTCGCAGCCGTTAGCGTAGGTATCGGTGTGGGCATCAAAATGCACCAGCGCCATTTTACCGAAGTGCTTAGCATGGGCGCGCAGCAGCGGCAGAGTCACAAAGTGGTCGCCACCGAAGGAGAGCATACGCTTGCCGGAAGCCAGCAGACGCTCGGCGTGAGCCTGGAGATTTTCACTCATCTCGCGGGCATCGCCGAAGGCATATACCAGGTCGCCGCAGTCCACAACGTTCAGGCGCTCGCGCATGTCGAAGTTCCACGGGAAGCGGTTGCCTTCCCATGCCAGGTTAGTGGATACCTGACGAATCGCTGCCGGGCCGTGACGACCACCCGCGCGACCGGAGGTTGCCGCATCAAACGGAACGCCGGTGATAACCCAGTCCGCATCGCTATCGTACGGCTGGAAGTTCAGCGGGAAACGTAAAAAACCAAAGGCATTAGATACCAGGGAGTTATCGTATTTGTGGCCTAAGGTGCTCATTGTCTGACCTCTCGGTTGGGGTTAGTCGATATCAAAAAAAATCCCCTCCGCGTCGTTAAACCCGACGAGGAAGGGATTGGATTCGGTACTGCTTATATTGTGCGGATTATCGCCGCAATCGGGTCAGGGTTCAATAGATGAAGAGAGTATGATTCGAAACACGGTGCAGCACAAAAAAAGGTAATATTTTACCCTCAAGCACCAAAAACAATCATTAAAGGGTAATCTACTACCCCTCAAACAATAAATAAGCACACTTAAAAAAAGAGTAGTAAACTACCTAAAACAAGCATAAAACGCCATTGAAAGGTAGAATTTGACCCATGAAAGAATTTTCGAAAACGCTGACTGATAGTGCTCTGGCCGGGATGCTGTTCACCCGAATAGAAGCTCGCCGCAAAACAATGAAAATAACCCAGCTCATGCTGGCAGAGCGGATAGGAATAACACCAAAGACCTACCGCTCACTAAAAACGGGCTCATGCAACTTACTCATATTTATTGCCGTTCTTCGCGAACTACAGTTGCTGGATAATTTTAATCACCTGATCCCCTCCCCCACTATACGCCCGGCAGAAGTATGGTCTCAGGTTTCCCCGACAGGTAAAAAAGCAGCGTCAACATCAGCGCAAATGATCAAAATCCGCAGCATGATGGAGCGGCGAAAAAAACTCAAAACAGGGGAATAACGATGATTACCCAGGCTTGCAAGGTTCAGTTCTCCGGGGTTGACGTAGGAACCCTGGCCATTACGGAAGATTCACCGTGGGTATCTTTTGAGTATGATGCCGCGTGGGTAGCAGAAGGCTTTTCATTATCACCTTTACACATGCCCTTGACGAAAGCACCACAAAATTTTCCCTCACTGTCTTTTGAAACCTATCGGGGCCTCCCCTCGGTGTTTGCCGACTCATTGCCCGATGACTTCGGTAACGCCTTGATAAACAGCTGGCTGGCGCGGCAAGGACTGGACAAATCACAATTTGGCGCACTGGACAGGTTGCTTTATACCGGCACACGAGGAATGGGCGCGCTGGAGTATCAGAATGCCATCCAACTTCCGGAAAATAACGGTGACACCCTCCAACTGCCTGCGCTCGTCGAACTGGCGCAAAAAGTTCTGAACGATCGTAACCATGTTGATATTACCGCAAACGAACAAAACGCGATGTCCCACCTATTGCAGGTAGGAACATCAGCAGGTGGAGCCAGGCCGAAAGCCGTCATTGCGGTGAACAAAGACAGAACCCAGATTTTATCCGGACAGGTGGATACTCCTGCCGGATTTGAGCATTATTTATTAAAATTTGATGGTGTTACGGAACACAATACCAATACGGAAACATTTGGCGATCCTAAAGGTTTTGGCCTGATGGAATACAGCTACTCGTTAATGGCGACGGGTTGTGGTATCAACATGTCCCCCTGCGAAATTCTGGCCGAAAATGGTCGTAGTCATTTTATGACCCGCCGTTTCGATCGAGAAGAAAACCAGAAATACCATGTCTTAACACTATGCGGTATGGATCACGCTGACTTCAAAAAACCCGGTTATTACAGCTACGAAGAGCTTCTGGCCGTGGCCCGAAAATTAGCGCTGTCAAACAAAGAGCAGGAACAAATATTCAGGCGTATGGTGTTCAATGTTATTGCCCGCAACCATGACGATCACACCAAAAACACGGCATTTTTAGTAGATGATGACTTTCGCTGGGTCCTGGCTCCGGCTTATGACATTGCCTACAGTTATAAACCGGGCTCGCCCTGGGTAGACAAACATCAGATGACCATTGCCGGTAAACGCGACAATTTTACTCGTGAGGATTTGTTGAGCGTAGGCCAATTGATAGGCAGCCTAACCCCGCGTAAATCCAACAAGATAATTGATGGCATTATTAATGAAGTGCGACGCTGGCCGGAAATAGCCGAAGAAAACCACGTTTTCCCGACTCTTCGGGATGAGATTACCCAAAATCTGGTGCTGGATATTTAAAAAACGAGCCCCCGGTAGCGGGAGCTCGTCCGGGCTAACTTACTCGTCTTCCAGATACGTATAACCGTAAAGACCCGCCTCAAACTCTTCGAGGAACTGCTGTTGCAGCGCATCGTCAAGGTCGGTGTTCTTCACCTGATCGCGGAACTGGGTCAGCAGCTTGTTCGGATCCAACTGCACGTATTGCAGCATATCCGCCACGGTATCGCCTTCATCAGACAGCTCAACTTCTACCGAGCCGTCAGGGAACACGAACACGTCCACCGCTTCGGTATCACCGAACAGATTGTGCATGTTGCCCAGAATTTCCTGGTATGCGCCGACCATAAAGAAGCCCAGCATCGGCGGGTTCTCAGGGTCGTATTCCGGCATTGGCATCGTGGTCGCTATCCCGTCGCCGTCCACATAGTGGTCGATTGCGCCGTCGGAATCGCAGGTGATATCCAGCAGCACAGCACGGCGTTCCGGCGCATGGTTCAGCCCTTCCAGCGGCATCACCGGGAACAGCTGGTCAATACCCCACGCATCCGGCATCGACTGGAACAGCGAGAAGTTGACGTACATTTTGTCCGCCATGCGCTCCTGCAATTCGTCGATAATCGGGCGATGTGCACGGTTGCTCGGGTCGAGCTGCTTCTGCACGTCGTGACACATGTTCAGGTAGAGCTGCTCGGCCCAGGCACGCTCTTGCAGGCTGTAAGCGCCGGAGGAGTAACCAACGTGGATATCGTGCAGATCCATCTGGCTGTCGTGCAGCCATTCACGCAGCGAACGGCGTGTGCCAGGCTGGTGCATTTCCAGCCAGGTTTCCCACATGCTTTGCAGCGCGCGCGGTGCGTCATCAGCCGGCGGCGTAGCTTCGGTATATTCGTTACGCTCTACGCCGATGATATTGGAAACCAGCACGGTGTGGTGTGCGGTTACGGCACGACCAGACTCGGTAATCACCGTCGGGTGCGGCAAGCCATTCTCTTCGCAGGCATCGCCAATCGCCCATATGATGTTGTTGGCGTACTCATTCAGACCGTAGTTCACCGAACAGTCGGACTGGGAACGCGTCCCTTCGTAGTCCACGCCCAGGCCGCCGCCCACATCGAAGCACTGAATGTTAACGCCCAGCTTGTGCAGTTCAACGTAGAAACGTGCGGATTCACGAACGCCGGTCGCGATGTCGCGGATGTTCGCCATCTGCGAGCCGAGGTGGAAGTGCAGCAGTTGAATGCTGTCCAGGCGGCCGCGTTCGCGCAGGATTTCCACCAGTTGCAGAACCTGATTGGCCGCGAGGCCAAATTTAGATTTTTCGCCGCCTGAAGACTGCCATTTGCCGGAGCCCTGAGAAGCCAGGCGCGCGCGCACGCCAAGGCGCGGGATCACGTTCAGGCGTTCTGCTTCTTCCAGCACGATGCCAATCTCGGACATCTTCTCGATAACCAGATAGACCTTGTGGCCCATCTTCTCACCGATCAGCGCCAGGCGAATGTATTCGCGGTCTTTATAACCGTTACACACGATAACGGAGCGCGTCATCCCTGCATGCGCCAGGACAGCCATCAGCTCTGCTTTAGAACCCGCTTCCAGGCCCAGCGGCTCGCCGGAATGAATCAGTGACTCAATCACACGGCGGTGCTGATTTACCTTGATCGGGTAAACAAGAAAATAGTCGCCCTTATAGCCGTAAGACTCACGAGCGCGTTTGAAAGCCGCGTTAATTGAACGCAGACGATGCTGAAGGATCTGCGGGAAGCAGAACAGCGCAGGCAGGCGCTGGCCCTGAGCTTCGCGAGCTTTTACCAGCTCGGCAAGATCGACACGAGCGTCCGGAACGTCCGGATCCGGGCATACGCTGATATGGCCCAGCTCGTTGACGTCATAATAGTTATTACCCCACCAGGCAATATTATAAGTACGCAACATCTTACTGGCTTCCTCGGAGCTCATGGCAACCTCCTGAATGGAACGGTGTACATCTTGCTCGCCCACTGACGAACCCGAAACAGAAGTGATTTTGTCAGTCATGGCGAACCTCAAATTTTGTCGAATGTGCAAAACAGTTGACTACTATCGCAGGGGTATCCTGCAATAACAACCCATTAACAGCGCGCATTGCCAGCATAAGACGCTGACAGCATAGCTGTGCGACCGGTTTCATTTTCATATCATTGTAAAACACGTAACCGAACACTGTATGACAGGTCGGCGAAACCACGAGAAAACTCTTGTTAAACAAGAGCGCCCTTGTTCAGCAACCACGGAACGTCAAACACCGGCCCGGGGATCCTGAGAAGCGCCGAGATGGGTACAACATCGGCAAGGTTGAAAACATGAGATGCAGGCTGCGAGGAGCATACGCACGCCAGGACGGCATGCCAGGTTGTTCGAAAGACGGCGGTTCATTAATCCAGTCACCTCCACGCATACGTTGTTGGGTATGCGACAAGCTAAAGCTGTGAGCACTGTAGCGGACAGGCTCTAAATAATTGCTCAACCCGGCTGGAAGTGGGCAACACAAATTTTGTGTGCTTTTGATTAAGCCGCGCGCGCCGCTTTATACCGATATCAGGGGTAAAAAGCAAAGCAAAAATGCGTAAATTGCCAGCAATGTCAGCAATCCTTTCCACTAAAGATTTATCACATATTGCCGTTGTTCTAAAAAAATCTGGCTATCTGCCGATTGAATAATCTAAAATGGCCGTCCAGATGTTAATCCATCTATACTGATTAACTGTTAGACTGCCTGTTTTTCAATCTGCGGCAATAAGTTCCCGGGTTGGTTCATCTCGCCGCCTTAGCGGCGCAGAGCAGCAGCCTGAACTAAATAATTCCTCTTAGGGTGAAGAAAATATGGCTAAGCACCTTTTTACGTCCGAGTCTGTATCTGAAGGGCATCCTGATAAAATCGCTGACCAAATCTCCGACGCGGTACTTGACGCTATCCTCGAGCAGGATCCTAAAGCGCGCGTTGCCTGTGAGACTTATGTAAAAACCGGCATGGTTCTGGTTGGCGGCGAAATCACCACCAGCGCGTGGGTAGACATCGAAGAGATCACCCGCAAAACCGTGCGTGAAATCGGCTATGTGCATTCTGATATGGGCTTTGATGCCAACTCTTGCGCGGTACTGAGCGCGATTGGCAAGCAGTCTCCGGATATTAACCAGGGCGTTGACCGTACCGATCCGCTGGAGCAAGGTGCCGGTGACCAGGGCCTGATGTTTGGCTATGCCACCAACGAAACCGACGTGCTGATGCCTGCGCCAATTACCTATGCTCACCGTCTGGTGCAGCGCCAGGCTGAAGTGCGTAAAAACGGTACCCTGCCGTGGCTGCGTCCTGATGCAAAAAGCCAGATAACCTTCCAGTACGACGACGGCAAAATCGTCGGTATTGACGCGGTTGTTCTGTCTACTCAGCACTCAGAAGACGTTGCGCTGAAAGACCTGCAGGAAGCGGTGATGGAAGAAATCATCAAACCTGTGCTGCCGGGCGAGTGGCTGAATGCTTCTACTAAATATCACATCAACCCAACCGGCCGTTTTGTTATCGGCGGACCGATGGGCGACTGCGGCCTGACCGGGCGTAAAATCATCGTTGATACCTACGGCGGCATGGCTCGTCACGGCGGCGGTGCATTCTCCGGTAAAGATCCGTCTAAAGTAGACCGCTCTGCGGCATATGCTGCTCGCTATGTAGCAAAAAACATCGTCGCTGCTGGCCTTGCGGACCGCTGTGAAATTCAGGTTTCCTACGCTATCGGCGTAGCAGAACCGACCTCCATCATGGTGGAAACCTTCGGTACTGAGAAAATCTCTACCGAGCAGCTGACCCTGCTGGTGCGTGAATTCTTCGACCTGCGCCCATACGGCCTTATCCAGATGCTGGATCTGCTGCACCCGATCTACAAAGAAACCGCCGCTTACGGTCACTTTGGTCGCGAACATTTCCCTTGGGAAAAAACCGACAAAGCCGCCCTGCTGCGTGAAGCTGCTGGCCTGAAATAATCCGCCTGCGCTCCGCACTTTAAAGGCCAGCTAATGCTGGCCTTTTACTTTTCTGCCCTCGCTTAAACCCTCTGTATTTTTCCTGAATCCTTCCTCATTTGACGAAAAGTGAAACCGATTACATTTGCAGATAAAGACTTTTATCGTTCAATTCGTCATGCGCTCAGGGAAGGCACATCATTTGTTACATAACACTTCAGATTAAGCTTATTTTTAACCATAACGTTGGCTTTAGTCGCCATTAACTCTATGTTTTGTCGATTAGCACCCGGTTTTTTAATCATCAACATCAGTGTAACCGATTACATAGCTGTGATTATCATCACACACTTTTGCCCGCCGCTGGCCTACCCTTATTAGCGTCAAATCTGAATAATCCACCTGGAGGGCGTTATGCCTGACTATCAAAAACAAAAGCGTTCCAATAAGAGCATGACCTTTTTTGTCTGCTTCCTGGCGGCGCTCGCCGGGCTGCTGTTTGGCCTTGATATCGGCGTGATTGCCGGTGCCCTGCCGTTTATCGCTAAAGATTTCCAGATAACTTCCCACACTCAGGAATGGGTCGTTAGCTCAATGATGTTCGGCGCAGCCGTCGGCGCGGTCGGCAGCGGCTGGCTCTCCTTCAAACTGGGCCGCAAATACAGCCTGATGATTGGCGCGGTGCTGTTTGTCGTCGGCTCTCTTTGCTCCGCCTTTGCACCCAACACCGAAGTATTAATCGTCTCACGCGTATTGCTTGGCCTGGCGGTAGGCGTTGCGTCCTACACCGCACCGCTGTACTTGTCAGAAATAGCGCCAGAAAAAATACGCGGCAGCATGATTTCGATGTACCAGTTGATGATTACCATCGGTATTCTCGGCGCTTATCTTTCAGATACGGCGTTCAGCTACACCGAGTCCTGGCGCTGGATGCTGGGCGTGATAACCCTTCCTGCCCTGCTGTTGCTGGTTGGCGTATTTTTCCTGCCGGACAGCCCGCGCTGGTTCGCCGCTAAACGCCGCTTCCACGATGCCGAACGCGTGCTGCTGCGCCTGCGAGACACCAGCGCAGAAGCGAAAAAAGAGCTGGAAGAAATTCGCGAAAGCCTGAAGGTAAAACAGAGCGGCTGGGCGCTATTTAAAGACAACTCCAACTTCCGCCGCGCGGTATTCCTCGGCGTGCTGTTGCAGGTAATGCAGCAGTTCACCGGCATGAACGTCATCATGTATTACGCGCCGAAGATCTTCGAAATCGCCGGTTTTGCGAATACCACGCAGCAAATGTGGGGCACCGTCATCGTCGGCCTGATTAACGTCCTGGCGACCTTTATTGCCATTGGTCTGGTTGACCGCTGGGGCCGTAAACCTACGCTGGTTCTGGGCTTCCTGGTCATGGCCGTGGGTATGGGCGTGCTGGGCACGATGATGCACATCGGCATTCACTCCCAGGGTGCGCAATACTTCGCTATTGCCATGCTGCTGATGTTTATCGTTGGTTTTGCTATGAGCGCTGGCCCGCTGATTTGGGTACTGTGTTCCGAAATCCAGCCGCTGAAAGGCCGCGATTTCGGTATCACCTGCTCCACCGCCACCAACTGGATTGCCAACATGATTGTCGGGGCTACTTTCCTGACCATGCTGAATACGCTGGGCAACGCCAACACCTTCTGGGTTTACGGGGCGCTCAACCTGTTCTTTATTGTCCTGACCCTGTGGCTGATTCCGGAAACCAAGCATGTCTCTCTGGAGCACATTGAACGTAACCTGATGAAAGGCCGTAAGTTGCGCGAGATTGGCGCCCACAACTAAGTTTTACCTGCCCCTCTCCTCCACGAGAGGGGCTTGCACCTTGCCTCCACCCACTTTATTCTCTGCCGCTATGAAAGCCCCCCGACTCCCCATTGCCATTCAGCAGGCCGTTATGCGCTGCCTGCGAGAAAAACTCCAGCAGGCGAACTCGCATCTGGGCCGTAGCTACCCCGAACCCAAAGTGGTGTATCAGCAGCGTGGAACCGCGGCAGGTACCGCGTGGCTCGAAAGCTATGAAATCCGCCTCAATCCCGTTTTGCTGATGGAAAACCAGCAGGCTTTTGTTGAGGAAGTGGTGCCTCATGAGCTTGCTCACCTGCTGGTCTGGAAGCATTTTGGCCGCGTCGCGCCGCACGGCAAAGAGTGGAAGTGGATGATGGAAACCGTGCTCGGCGTTCCGGCTCGCCGCACCCACCAGTTTGAAGTCGAGTCGGTACGCAAGAACACCTTCCCCTATCGTTGCCCCTGCCAGCAGCATCAGCTCACCGTACGCCGCCATAACCGCGTGCTGCGTGGCGAAGCCGAATATCGCTGTACGCGCTGTGGTCAATTGTTAAAGCCTGATGTTACAACTCACTGTAATTAATAACTATTCCAGAAAAATTTTCCGCCCTCACTGATTGAAACTGGATAAACGATCAGGTAGGGTGCGGACACGTTTTAGCAAGGATTCTGGAAATGTCTCGCAAATTTTCTTTGGCTGTTGCATTCGTTGCAGCCATCAGCTCTTTCTCCGCATTCAGCACGGGTATCAATAGCTTCTCACAGGCCAAAACGGCCGGCGTTAAGGTTAATGCCGACGCACCGGGCGATTTCTATTGCGGCTGCAAAATTAGCTGGCAGGGTAAAAAAGGCGTCCCCGATCTTGAATCGTGCGGGTATAAGGTGCGGAAAAATGAAAACCGCGCCACGCGTATTGAATGGGAACACGTCATGCCGGCCTGGCAGTTCGGCCACCTGCTTCAATGCTGGCAGGATGGCGGGCGTAAAAACTGCGGTAAAGACCCGGTATACCGCAAGATTGAAAGCGATATGCACAACCTGCAACCCGCAGTCGGCGAGGTGAACGCCGACAGAAATAACTTTATGTACAGCCAGTGGAACGGCGGCGAAGGCCAGTACGGCCAGTGCGCAATGAAGGTTGATTTTAAAGATAAAGTTGCCGAGCCGCCGGAACGCGCACGCGGCGCCATCGCCCGCACCTACTTCTACATGCGTGACCAGTACCAGCTATCACTTTCACGCCAGCAGACCCAACTGTTTCAGGCCTGGGATAAGCGCTATCCGGTCACCGACTGGGAATGCGAACGCGACGAGCGTATTGCCAAAGTTCAGGGTAACCATAACCCATATGTGCTGCGGGCTTGCCAGGCGCGAAACAGCTAACCTACACTAGCGGTCATCTTCTATTACCGTGCAATCTTGCCTCTCTTTGCATAGAGAGGCTGAAATATGTTTGCCTCTGCATTCGGATCTTATAAACCATGCGTATACCCCGCATCCATCACCCTGAGCCCCTTTCCGTCGGCGAGGATATTGCGCTGTGCGAAGACGCCGCTAACCACGTTGGCCGCGTACTGCGAATGGGCGCCGGGCAGGCCGTTCAGCTGTTCGACGGCAGTAACCAGGTATTTGACGCTGAGATAGTTCAGGCGGATAAAAAAACCGTTCGAGTGAAAGTGCTGGCCGCCAGCGAGGACGACCGCGAATCGCCGCTCTGGCTGCATTTGGGCCAGGTGATGTCGCGTGGAGAAAAGATGGAATTTACCATCCAGAAAGCCGTCGAGCTGGGCGTCAACGTGATTACTCCATTGTTTTCCGAACGCTGTGGGGTAAAACTGGATGCCGAAAGGTTGAATAAAAAGCTTCAGCAGTGGCAGAAAATCGCCATCGCCGCCTGCGAGCAGTGTGGCCGCAACCGGGTGCCTGAAGTACGCCCCGCGATGGAGCTGGAAGCCTGGTGCGCCGAGCAAGATGACGCGCTGAAGCTCAACCTGCACCCGCGCGCCAGCGCCAGTATTAATACCCTGCCGCAGCCCGTAGAGCGGGTACGCCTGCTGATTGGCCCGGAGGGCGGCTTAACCGCCGATGAGATTGCCATGACCGCGAACCATCAATTTACTGATATTCTGTTGGGACCGCGCGTTCTGCGTACTGAGACCACCGCGCTCACCGCCATTACCGCCTTGCAGGTGCGCTTTGGCGACCTGGGCTAAAGGAGAACAACAATGATCAAGCTCGGCATCGTGATGGACCCCATCGCACAAATCAACATCAAAAAAGACTCCAGCTTCGCTATGCTGCTGGAAGCGCAGCGTCGCGGCTATGAGCTGCACTATATGGAAATGGCCGACCTGTATCTGAACAACGGCGAAGCGCGCGCCCGCACCCGGCTGCTTAGCGTCGAGCAAAACTACGATAAATGGTACGAGTTCGGCACCGAGCAGGACATCGCCCTGGCCGACCTGAACGTTGTCCTGATGCGCAAAGATCCGCCGTTCGATACCGAATTTATCTATGCCACCTACATCCTTGAGCGCGCTGAAGAAAAAGGCACCCTGATCGTCAACAAGCCGCAGAGCCTGCGCGACTGTAACGAAAAGCTGTTCACCGCCTGGTTTGCTGATCTGACCCCGGAAACGCTGGTCACCCGTAACAAGGCGCAGCTTAAAGCCTTCTGGCAGCAGCACGGCGACATCATCATGAAACCGCTGGACGGCATGGGCGGCGCGTCTATATTCCGCGTGAAGCAGGATGACCCAAATATCGGCGTGATTGCAGAAACGCTGACAGAGCTGGGCAGCCGCTACTGCATGGCGCAGAATTACCTGCCGGCGATTAAAGACGGCGACAAACGCGTACTGGTAGTGGACGGCGAGCCGGTTCCATACTGCCTGGCACGTATTCCGCAGGGTGGCGAAACTCGCGGTAACCTGGCCGCAGGTGGCCGCGGCGAACCTCGCCCGCTGACCGAAAGCGACTGGGAAATCGCCCGCCGCGTTGGACCGACATTGAAAGCGAAGGGCCTGATTTTTGTTGGCCTGGATATCATCGGCGACCGCCTGACCGAAATTAACGTCACCAGCCCGACCTGCATTCGCGAAATTGAAGCGGAGTTCCCGGTTTCTATTACCGGCATGCTGTTTGACGCCATCGAAAAGCGCCTGGCTAAGTAAGCGTGACGGCGGGCGCCTTGCCGCCCGCCGCTTAACTCGCTACGGCTCAACGGCCGGCCGGGTAGCCCGCACTCCTTCATTAGTGATAAACTGAGCACTCTTCGCGCAGCCACTGCCGCTTTTTCAACCGGGATCAGAACCTCTGACAATGAATTTACAGCATCACTTTCTTATTGCCATGCCGGCTCTTCAGGACCCCTTATTTAAGCGCTCCGTAGTCTATATCTGCGAATACAACGATGAAGGCGCGATGGGGATTATCATCAACAAGCCGCTGGAAAACCTTCAGGTTGAAGGCGTTCTCGAAAAGCTGAAAATCGAACCTGAACCGCGCGACAGTAATATTCGCCTCGACAAACCGGTGTTTATCGGCGGCCCGCTGGCGGAAGACCGCGGCTTTATTCTGCACTCTACGCCGGACTCGTTTGGCTCCAGCATTCGTATTTCAGACGACACGGTGATTACCACCTCTCGTGATGTGCTTGAGACGCTCGGCACCGCTAAGCAACCGAAAGAAGTGATGGTGGCACTGGGCTACTCCTCGTGGGAGAAAGGCCAGCTTGAGCAGGAGATTCTGGAGAATTCGTGGCTAACGGCCCCGGCAGCTCCGGAAATCCTGTTCCACACCCCGATAGCCGAACGCTGGCGCGAGGCCGCTCGCCTTATCGGTATAGACATCCACAATATGCCAAACGAAGCGGGGCACGCCTGATGAGCAGCGGAACCCTGATGGCCTTCGATTTTGGCACCAAAAGCATCGGCGTAGCCATTGGCCAGAGAATTACCGGCACCGCCCGCCCGTTAACCGCGCTAAAAGCTCAGGACGGCACGCCGGACTGGAACGCGGTAGAAAAAATTCTGAAAGAGTGGCAGCCGGAAGAAGTCGTGGTTGGCCTGCCGCTGAATATGGACGGCACCGAACAGCCGCTTACGGCGCGCGCACGTAAGTTCGCAAACCGCCTGCACGGCCGCTTTGGCGTTAAGGTTTCATTGCAGGACGAGCGCCTGAGCACGGTAGAGGCTCGCGCCGGGCTGTTTGAGCACGGCGGTTTTCGTGCGCTGAACAAAGGCAGCATCGACTCGGCTTCCGCCGTTATCATTCTCGAAAGCTGGTTTGAATATAACCCTTAACGGGTTTACCTGCCGGGCGCGTCGTTACCTGCGCCCTGCAGTTCATGCCTCGCGGCAATTGCCAGAAAATGGCTGCGGTCCCGGTAGCCTGATGAAGGCTGCTTCACCCGGGAGTCAATACGCCGCAGCAGCGCGTCCGGCAGCATAATGTTTAGCCGCAGTTGCTTCCCTTCCAGCGCAGACAAATCCACATCGACCAGTAACCACTGGGTGCAGTAGGCGTAGTCCGGGTTTGCCGCATAAGCAAAAGGCCCGGCATCGCGGAGTTGAGTAATATCCTTTCCGCTATCCACCATTAAATCGGCAATCGACAGCACCGCATCCTGCACCATCGGCGCAATATCAGCCTGGGTATCTGCCGCCGACACGCAGCCAAAATCATCGTTGCATAACGCGGGTACAACCAGGCCAAACGCTTCGTTTTCAGTTGCGGGTAACTCCACACCAACAGAAAAAAACATCATCAACCTCCGGCAGCGGCAGGCTAAAAATACCCGCCATTTTACGAATGGATTTGACAGCACCGATGGGCAAATCCTTTTTGGGATGAGGGATCGGGAACGTTTTTCCGGTATCAGGCGACCACCAGATCCAGTGGCTGCCTCCCGAACGCCTGACGGGTTCGCACCCTGCAGCCTTCAATTCCTTTATCAGCTCAGCGGAAGTCATAATGATCTCCCGAATGACACTCAAAATACACACGAATACACACAAAAGCAATAAAAGCGTTCAAAATGTATCCTCCCATAGCCCGCAATCTGCCCGGTCATCCTCAGCAATTTTCCCTTCACGTTGCCGCTGCGCCTCGCTTTGGGAAAAACTCTGCATACCGTGCTGCTGCCCGGTTTGCAGCGCGCCCGGTAGCTGATGGGTTTTGCCTTCGCGTATCAAATTAGCCACCGCCGGGGTGTTCACCAGCAGTTCGTACAGCGCCACCCTTCCGCCGCCGCTGGCGGCTACCAGTTTCTGCGCCAGCACCGCTTTCAGGCTGCCGGCAAGCTGGGTGCGAATCAGGCTTTTCTCTTCGGCCGGGAAAACGTCAACCAGCCTCTCAACCGCCTGCGTAGCTCCGCGCGTGTGCAGAGTGGCTAATACCAGATGCCCGGTTTCGGCAGCGGTAAGTGCGAGGCGAATGGTTTCGCTGTCCCGCAGTTCACCCAGCAGGATAACGTCGGGATCTTCCCTCAGAGCGGCCTTAAGCCCGGCCGTAAAGTTCTCACAGTGGCTTCCTGGCTCGCGCTGCTGGATAAGGCATCTGGCGGAGGAGTGAATAAATTCAATCGGGTCTTCGAGCGTTAAAACATGGTAATCAGCGTGGTGATTCAGATGCTGGATCATTGCCGCAAGCGTGGTGGACTTGCCGCTCCCCGTCGCGCCGGTGACCAACACAAGCCCCTCCTGCTCCTGTAAAAGTCGGGCAACAAGCGCCGGAGTGCCAATCTCTTCGAGAGACGGGCAGGATGATGCCAGCAGGCGAAGCGCCAGAGAGTACCCCTCACGCTGGCGAAAAGCGTTAGCACGCAGGCGGAGACCGCTCTCAAGCGTGAGGGCAAAATCAAGCTGCCCTGTTTGTTCTAGCTGCCGCCGCTGCTCTTCGACAAGCCAGATAGTAAGGAGCGACTCAACCTCAGGAGCCGCTTCCGGGCATAGCTCCAGCCTGCCACATCTTCGCCAGCGCGGCGGTTGACTCGCGCACAGGTGTAGATCGGAGACATTATGCTTTACACTAAGGGCCACAATTTCTTCGATATCCATATCACTCTCCAACGATCATGAATGAGATAGCGCACAATCTGGCACAGGTTCACGGGAAGATCTCAGCCGCTGCGGCACGCTGCGGCCGATCCCCCGAAGAAGTTACTCTGCTTGCAGTAAGCAAAACCAAGCCTGCGAGCGCCATCGCAGAAGCGATTGCGGCGGGGCATTCTGCCTTTGGCGAAAACTATGTTCAGGAAGGTGTGGATAAAATTCACCACTTTGCTGAGCAGGGCGTTGAAGGGCTGGAGTGGCACTTTATCGGGCCGTTGCAGTCGAATAAAAGTCGCCTGGTGGCGGAGAATTTTGACTGGTGCCATACCGTTGACCGGCTGCGTATTGCCAGCCGTTTAAGCGAGCAGCGCCCGCCAAACCTGCCGCCTTTAAATGTGCTGATTCAGGTCAATATCAGCGATGAGCAGAGCAAGTCCGGCATCGCGTTAAGCGAGCTGGAACAGCTGGCAGCAGAAGTCGCTGCCCTGCCGGGCCTGACGCTGCGGGGGCTGATGGCCATCCCGGCTCCGGAACCCGATTACGAGCGTCAGTTTGCCGTCTGCCGCCAGATGGTGGAGGCCTGCGAAGCGCTTAAACACCGTTACCCAACGGTAGATACATTATCTCTGGGCATGACCGATGACATGGAAGCCGCGATAGCCGCAGGCAGCACCATGGTGCGCATTGGAACCGCTATTTTCGGCGCGCGGGATTATTCCGCTCGTTAATCACCATCATTTTTGAGGAACACCATGCTAACGTTGACTTTCCTGGTCAAAACCCTGATTGAGCTTTACGTAATGGTGCTGCTTATCCGCATCTGGATGCAGTGGGCGCGCTGTGATTTCTACAATCCGTTTGCCCAATTTATTGTAAAAATTACCCAGCCCGTTATCGGGCCGCTGCGCCGCGTTATTCCGTCAATCGGGCCGATTGATACATCGTCCCTGCTGGTGGCTTTTATTCTCACCACGCTGAAGTACCCGATTCTGCTGCTGATTCAGTCCGGCGGCCTTTCGCTGGATCCGTTTAATTTAGTCATCGGCGTGCTGTCGCTGCTGAAATCCGCCGGTACGCTGGTATTCTGGGTGATCATTATCCGCTCTCTGATGAGCTGGATAAGCCAGGGCCGCAGCCCGGTTGAATATGTGCTGATGCAGTTGACCGAGCCGATGATGGCGCCAATCCGCCGTATTCTGCCTGCCATGGGCGGCATCGACTTCTCGGCAATGGTGGTCATTCTTATCCTCTATGCGCTGAACTACCTCGGTATGGATCTGTTCCCGGGTCTCTGGTACGCGCTTTGAGTCCAGTGACTCAACTGCCCGACGGGCTGGTGCTAAGGCTGTATATTCAGCCGAAGGCCAGCCGCGACAGCCTGGTTGGCGTGCATGGCGACGAATTAAAAGTCGCCATCACCGCTCCGCCGGTTGACGGGCAGGCCAATGCCCACCTGGTGAAGTTCCTCGCAAAGCAGTTCCGGGTCGCTAAAGGCCAGGTGGTGATAGAGAAAGGTGACCTTGGCCGCCATAAACAAGTTAAAATTATTGGCCCGCAGCAAATCCCGACGGAAGTCGCGGCATTGATTGAACCCCTCGAATAAATACAGGATTCGCTATGCAAAAAGTTGTATTAGCTACCGGGAACGCCGGTAAAGTGCGTGAACTCGCCAGCCTGCTGGCGGATTTTGGCCTCGACGTGGTGGCACAAACCGAGCTGAACGTAGAGTCGGTGGAAGAGACCGGACTGACCTTTATTGAGAACGCCATTCTGAAGGCTCGCCACGCGGCTAAAGTTACCGGGCTACCGGCGCTTGCCGACGACTCCGGCCTGGCGGTGGACGCGCTGGGCGGCGCGCCGGGCATTTATTCCGCACGCTATGCGGGCGAAGAGGCAACCGACCAGCAGAATCTCGAGAAGCTGCTGGTTGCCCTGAAAGATGTACCCGACGATAAACGCCAGGCTCAGTTCCACTGCGTGCTGGTGTATATGCGCCACGCCGAAGACCCAACGCCGCTGGTGTTCCACGGCAGCTGGCCGGGCGTTATCGCTCAGACATCGGCAGGCCAGGGCGGCTTTGGCTACGATCCTATTTTCTATGTTCCGTCCGCAGGTAAAACGGCGGCGGAGCTGACCCGCGAAGAAAAAAGCGCAATTTCCCATCGTGGACAAGCGCTGAAACTGTTACTGGAAGCAATGCGTAATGGCTAATTTGCCACCCCTGAGTCTCTACATTCACATCCCCTGGTGCGTACAGAAGTGCCCGTACTGTGACTTCAATTCCCACGCGCTAAAGGGCGACGTGCCGCACGAAGAATACGTTGGCCATCTTCTGCGTGACCTGGACTGCGATGTGCCCCTGGCACAAGGGCGTGAAATAAAGACCATTTTTATCGGTGGCGGTACGCCAAGCCTGCTCTCCAGCGAGGCCATGCAGATGTTGCTGGACGGCGTTCGTTCGCGCTTAAAACTGGCAGATGACGCGGAAATCACCATGGAAGCCAACCCGGGCACGGTAGAAGCCGACCGCTTTGTTGGCTACCAGAAAGCGGGCGTGAACCGAATTTCCATCGGCGTGCAGAGCTTCAGCGAGCCGAAACTAAAACGCCTCGGGCGCATTCACGACTCAGGTGAAGCGAAAAGAGCGGCAAACCTTGCCAGCGGTCTCGGCCTGCGCAGCTTTAACCTGGACCTGATGCACGGCCTGCCGGACCAGTCTCTGGAAGAAGCACTGGACGATTTGCGCCAGGCGATTGAACTGAATCCCCCACACCTTTCCTGGTATCAGCTGACGATTGAACCGAATACGCTGTTTAGTTCACGGCCGCCAAAATTGCCGGATGACGATGCGCTGTGGGATATCTTCGAGCAGGGCGATAAGCTGCTAACCGCTGCGGGCTACCGGCAATATGAAACCTCGGCCTATGCAAAACCGGGCTACCAGTGCCAGCACAACCTGAATTACTGGCGCTTTGGTGACTATCTCGGCATCGGCTGCGGCGCTCACGGCAAAGTGACGTTCCCGGATGGGCGTATTATGCGTACCGCCAAAACTCGCCATCCTCGCGGCTATATGGAAGGGAAATATCTCGACCGCCAGCACGACGTGGCGCTGGAAGATAAGCCGTTTGAGTTCTTTATGAACCGCTTCCGCCTGCTGGAAGCCGCGCCTCGCAGCGAATTCACGCTGTATACCGGGCTGGATGAAGCGACAATTCGCCCGCAGCTGGATGAGGCGATGGCGAAAAACTATATGACTGAAACGGATGAGTACTGGCAGATAACCGAGCACGGGAAGCTGTTTTTAAACTCCCTGCTTGAACTGTTCCTTGCCGAGTAACCTCTTCCTGTGATGCCCTGGCTGGACGGCCAGGGCGGGCGTACGGATCAGTACTGGTTAAACATTTCCTGAATTTGCTTCGGATCTTTGGTTTTAGTCAGCGCCAGCTGCAACAGCACGCGGGCTTTTTGCGGGTTCAGCGAACCAGAGGCGACAAAACCATACTTCCCATCATCCACTTCCGCATCACGGGTGGTGTAACCTGTCGGCACTCGCGATGAGCGAACCACAACGGTCCCCTCGTGCGCGGCGGTCGCAAGAGTATCGAACACGGTCTGATACAGGTTACCGTTGCCTACACCGGCGCTAACGATCCCTTCATAGCCAGCGTCCACCAGCGCTTTCACCGGCAGGTCAGAGGCATTAGCATAGTTATAGATAATACCCACCTTCGGCAGCTCGCTCAGCGTCGATACGTCAAACGGCGTGGACGTTGTGTGCTTACGCGCCGGGGTGCGTTGATAGTCAATTTTGCCATTATGGATATAGCCCAGCGGACCAAAGTTGACGGACTTGAAAGTCGCAACATCCGTAGTACTGGTTTTGGTGACGTCACGCCCATCCAGCACGGTATCATTCATTACGACCATCACCCCACGGTTGGCAGACTGCGGGTCAACGGCCGCGACCACCGCGTTATAGAGGTTAAATGGGCCATCGGCGCTCATCGAGGTCGACGGACGCATCGCGCCTACCAGAACCACCGGCTTATTACATTTCACCGTGAGATCGAGGAAATAGGCGGTTTCCTCCATCGTGTCCGTACCGTGGGTAATAACAAACCCATCGGTTTTATCGCAGTCGGCGTTAATTTTCTTCGCCAGCGTCAGCCAGACCCGATCGTTCATATCCTGCGAACCGATATTAACGACCTGCTCGCCCTTCACCACCGCCAGATCTTTTAGCTGCGGAACCGCGTTAACCAAATTCTCTACGCCGACTTTACCGGCGGTGTAATTAGATTTCGTTGCCGAATCACCGCCTCCGGCAATAGTGCCGCCGGTTGCCAAAATAGTGACATGAGGCAAAGCAAGGGCTGCACCGCTGAACCCCATAACTACTGTGAGAAGCGCTATTTTTCCAAAAAACTTCATTTTAATTCTCCAGTTATGTGAATTTGCCGCATTATCCCAGCATCAAAGATGAATAATGTGACTACAGCCCATTAACCAGATAAACGCTCTCTAATAATCACGATTATTAGATACAGAAACCAATAAAAAGAAAATATTAATAAATCGCAGGAAGCGGGATTCCATTTTTTATCTTTTGCGCTGACGGGAAAAAGTGTTGGTTCTTATATTGTCGATATGTCTGTTACAAAGCCATGCTTAGCGGAGAAGCCAGGATAACTGAAAAGGCGGAGTTCAGTTCTGCGGGTAAACCGAACAGCCGCCATGTTGGAACCGGCCGGGAGAGAGCCGGCCTCTGAATTACTTAAGCCCGCTCACCAGCGCCTTGCGGCTCTGCTCGAGGGTGATCACACGGTCACACACATCTTTACCGAACTTCTGAAAATCCGCTTCCTGATTATTCCACTCTTTCTGAATAGCGGTTTGCAGCCCGCCCAGGCTACCCAGCACGCCCTGCAACGGGTTACCGCCGCCCTTCAGAACCGCCTGCGCGCCCATTTCGTTAATGCTGTCCTGCAAAATCCCGCCCAGCGCCTGGTTCACCAGCTGCTGCCCATCCGCCCGCACCTGATCGATAGCTTTATAGTGGAAGGTCAAACCATCCTGGCGGCGTTCGATAATGCGATTCATCTGCTCTTTGAGCTGAGCATCCAGCTTGGTCAGACGGCCGCGCATGCTGCTGCTTTCGCCCACCTCTTTAGCAATAATGCCGTCCAGCGCGATGCGGCTTTTCTCCACCCGCGAGCGAGCGCCGTTATCGATCCACGGAAGATCCGCGCGCAGAGATTTCTGATAATTCAGCGCCTGTTGGCGTTGGGCGGCGTTCAGCGTTTTCTGCGCGCCGTTGAATTGAACGCTACCGTCAGGGGCAATAACCAGATTACCGTTCTCGCCAACGACCTGAACGGACTGCGGGCTGATAACCACGTCATCACGCGGGTTCACGCTGCACTGATAGTCTGCGTGCGCCGAGGCGGCGGTTACCAGCAGCGCGCCTAAAAGAAGCTTACGGATCATGTTTTCTCCTGAAAATTCAGCTCCTGAAAAAAAGGCCGGTTAATTAACCAGCCTGTTTTTTGCTAATGCTTAATCCCACCAGACGTCGAACAGATCGCTGATGCGAATATCTTCGAGCTTGCGCTCTTCAAGCCATTTACGAATTTGCGCCTGATGCTCTTCGGTGCATTTGCCTATCTCTTCCATGCACACCAGCCCTTCCCAGGCCAGATAACCGCTGCCGTCAAACGCCAGTTTGTTTGGCGCAATGACTTCGGCGATCAGCTCGTCCACGGTTTTATCAATTTGCTCTTCGGAAGTGCCCTCCGGGAAGCGCCAGGCAATAGAGAAACCCAGTTCCTGGAACTCTTCGATATGCATTTTCTTACGCAGACGACGGCTACGATTCTTTGCCATTATTTCACCCTCTCGAACATTAAGTCCCATACGCCGTGGCCAAGACGATGGCCACGTTGTTCAAATTTGGTTACCGGTCGCGTGTCCGGACGCGGTACGTAGTCGTTGCTCTCCGACTGGTTTTTATACCCTTCGATAGAGGACATCACTTCGAGCATATGTTCGGCATAAGGTTCCCAGTCGGTTGCCATATGGAACACGCCGCCCAGCTTCAGCTTGCGTTTCACCAGGTCAGCAAACGGAGCCTGAACGATACGGCGTTTATTATGGCGTGCTTTGTGCCATGGATCAGGGAAAAACAGCTGAACCATGGTCAGAGAATTGTCAGGAATCATGTTTTCCAGCACTTCTACCGCATCGTGGCACATTACGCGCAGGTTCTCTACGCCAGCATCATGCGCGGTGCTCAGGCATGCGCCCACGCCCGGCGAGTGCACTTCAATCCCGAGGTAGTTGTGCATCGGGTTCGCCTGCGCCATCGCCACCAGCGAAGTCCCCATACCAAAGCCTATCTCCAGCGTGACCGGTGCCTCACGGCCAAACAGGGTGCCAAAATCGGCTGGTTCGGCCTGGAACTCAACGCCCATCACCGGCCAGTAGTTATCCAGCGCATGCTGCTGACCCTTCGTCAGACGCCCCTGGCGACGGACAAAGCTGCGGATGCGGCGCAGCACGCGGCCTTCTTCATTAAATTCCGGTGAAATGACGTCATTCTTCATGATTTCGTTAACGCTTCGCTTAGTGTTCGGGAAACGGGCATTATCCAAAGTTAAGCATGAGAAGCAAGCACAGGAAAGTTCCGGTTTACAGCTTTAACGCTCTGTGCTGGAATCGGCAGCCTTATTCACCCTTTGCCGGATGCCCAGTATTGACGATGCAAGCGCCTCAATTTGCCCAACAGGTACTCGACTGGTACCACAAGTATGGGCGCAAAACTCTGCCGTGGCAGCAGGAAAAAACGCCTTATAAAGTCTGGCTCTCGGAAGTGATGCTGCAACAAACGCAGGTCGCGACGGTTATCCCCTACTTTGAACGCTTTATGGCGCGCTTCCCAACCGTTACCGACCTCGCCAACGCTCCGCTGGATGAGGTGCTGCACCTGTGGACCGGCCTGGGCTATTACGCTCGTGCGCGCAATCTGCACAAAGCCGCGCAGCAGGTTGCCGATAAACACGGTGGCGTGTTCCCGGAAACCTATGACGAAGTAGCCGACCTCCCGGGCGTTGGGCGTTCTACAGCCGGAGCGATTCTTTCGCTTTCGCTGGGTAAACACTTCCCTATTCTGGACGGCAACGTTAAGCGCGTTTTGGCTCGCTGCTATACCGTTTCGGGCTGGCCGGGCAAAAAAGATGTTGAAAAACGCCTGTGGGAAATCAGCGAGCAGGTAACGCCAGCCAAAGGCGTTAGCCAGTTTAACCAGGCGATGATGGACCTGGGGGCGATGGTTTGCACTCGCTCAAAACCGAAATGCGAGCTTTGCCCCCTGAGCAACGGCTGCATGGCTTACGCCAACCATAGCTGGGCCAACTATCCCGGCAAAAAACCTAAGGTTACGCTGCCCGAGCGCACTGGCTATATGTTAATGATGCAACAGGGCGACGAGGTCTTCCTCACTCAGCGCCCTGCCGTGGGCCTGTGGGGCGGGCTGTTCTGCTTCCCGCAATTTACGGACGAGCAGGCGCTGCATAACTGGCTGGAACAGCGGGGAATTCCATCGGATAATCTCACCCAGCTAACCGCCTTCCGCCATACTTTCAGCCATTTCCATTTGGATATTGTGCCTATGTGGCTTCCGGTGTCGTCGCCGGGCGGCTGCATGGATGAAGGAGCGGCTCTCTGGTATAACTTAGCCCAGCCGCCATCCGTCGGACTGGCTGCTCCCGTGGAGCGCCTGTTACAACAATTACGCGTCGAACCGGTCGCTATAGCGCCCGTCCGAGCCGCAGAAGAGGATTAATAATGAGCAGAACTATTTTTTGTACTTACCTGCAGCGCGATGCTGAAGGCCAGGATTTCCAGCTCTACCCTGGCGAGCTGGGCAAGCGAATCTATAACGAAATCTCTAAAGAAGCCTGGGCGCTGTGGCAGACTAAACAGACGATGCTTATCAACGAAAGAAAGATGAGCATGATGAACCCGGAACACCGTAAAGAGCTGGAAAACGAGATGGTCAACTTCCTGTTTGAAGGGAAAGACGTCCACATCGAAGGCTTTACCCCGCCGGAAAAACAGTAACCGTCGGCCTCTTTTTGCAAACACAACACGCATACACGGAATGATGAAAAAACTTCTCGCGCTGGCCCTCGTGGCTCCGTTACTCATCTCCTGTTCCAGTAAAAGAGACGGTGATTCTTATAACGAAGCTTATATAAAGGACACCAACGGGTTTGATATTTTGATGGGGCAATTTGCCAACAACATCGAAAATATCTGGGGCATGAAAGAGGTGCTGATCGCCGGTCCTAAAGACTATGTCAAATATACCGATCAGTACCTGACCCGCAGCCACATTAACTTCGACGAAGGTACGATTACCGTTGAAACCATTGCGGGAACTGACCCGGCTGCGCACCTGCGCCAGGCCATCATTACCACCCTGCTGATGGGCGACGATCCGGGTTCTATCGACCTCTATTCCGACGCCAACGACGTGCTTATCTCCAAAGAGCCATTCCTTTACGGACAGGTGGTGGACAATACCGGGCAGCCTATTCGCTGGGAAGGTCGCGCGTCGAAATTTGCCGACTACCTGCTAAAAACTCGTCTTCAGAGCCGCAGTACCGGCCTGAAAATCGTGTATAGCGTTACCATTAACCTGGTGCCAAACCACCTCGATAAACGTGCCCATAAATACATCGGCATGGTGCGCAAAGCCTCGAAGAAATACGGCGTGGATGAGTCGCTGATTTTGGCAATCATGCAGACCGAATCGAGCTTTAACCCTTATGCGGTGAGCCACGCGGACGCACTGGGCCTGATGCAGGTTGTTCAGCACAGCGCCGGGGTAGATGTGTTTAAAGCGCAGGGGAAATGGGGTAAACCGAGCCGCAGCTATCTGTTCGACCCGGAGAGCAACATCGATACCGGCACCGCTTACCTGGCGATTTTGCAGAACAGCTATCTGGGGCAGATTGATAACCCGACCTCACGTCGTTATGCGGTGATTACCGCCTATAACGGCGGCGCGGGCAGCGTGCTTAGAGTGTTCTCAAACGATAAGACTCAGGCGTTTAATCTGATCAACAGCATGGATCCGGGCGACGTTTACCAGACGCTGACCACACGCCATCCTTCTGCTGAGTCTCGCCATTATCTTTATAAGGTGAATACCGCGCAGAAGAGCTACCGTCGGCGATAGTCCAGAACGTTACCCTCACCCTAACCCTCTCCCTAAAAGGGAGAGGGGATCTTCTGGGAGCAAGTTTCCCCCCTCGCCCCTTCGGGGAGAGGGCCGGGGTGAGGGGCAATTTCCTCTTAATTCAACATGTACCCATACAGCCGCTTAATCCCATCGGCATCCGTCTCGCTATACACACCCTGTAGCTCAGGCGAGAAGCCCGGCAACATGTTCACGCCCTCTTCCAGCGCCAGGAAATAGCGCAGCGCCGCACCGCCCCACGCCTCTCCCGGCACCACGCACAGCACGCCAGGCGGGTAAGGTAGAGCGCCTTCGGCAGCAATGCGCCCTTCTGACTCACTCAGGCGCACCAGCTCGACGTTGCCGCGAATAAACTCGATATTCGCATCCTGCGGGTTCATAACCACTTTCGGCAGGCTCTGCTTGCGGAACATAGCCTTTTGCAGCTCTTTCACCTCGAAGCTGACGTACAGGTCGTGCATCTCCTGGCAGAGCTGGCGCAGCGTGTAGCCCTTGTAGCGCACCGGGTATTTCTGATATATGGTTGGCAGCACGTCCGCCAGCGGCGTGTCGTCTTCAATATGCTGCTCAAACTGGGCCAGCATTGCCACCAGCTGGGCCATTTTCTCGGCGCTTTCGGCCGGAGTAAGCAGGAACAGAATAGAATTGAGATCGGCTTTTTCCGGCACGATCCCGTTTTCACGCAGATAATTAGCGAGGATCGCCGCCGGTACGCCAAATTCGGTGTAATCACCCGTTTGCGGATCGATCCCCGGCGTGGTCAGCAGCAACTTGCAGGGATCGACGAAGTATTCATCCTTCGCATAGCCTTCAAATCCGTGCCAGCGCTCGCCCGGCTCGAAGCTAAAGAAACGACGTTCCTGGGCTATCGTTTGCGTTGGATGATCCTGCCACGGGCGCCCCGCGACTTCCGGCGGAATAAACGGTTTGATCATCTTACAGTTAGCGATGATCGCCTTGCGCGCTTCAATCCCCAGAGTCACGCATTCAGCCCAAAGACGGCGCCCGCTTTCGCCCTGGTGAATTTTGGCGTTCACGTCCAGCGCGGCAAACAGCGGGTAAAACGGGCTGGTTGAAGCATGCAGCATAAAGGCGTTATTCAGCCGCTTATGCGGGCAGAAACGAGCCTGGCCGCGTATATGGTTATCTTTTTTATGGATCTGCGAAGTTTGCGAGAAACCAGCCTGCTGCTTGTGAACCGACTGGGTCACAAAAATTCCCGGATCGTTCTCGTTCAGCTCAAGCAGAAGCGGCGAGCAGTCCGCCATCATCGGAATAAACTGCTCATAGCCCACCCACGCTGAATCAAACAGGATGTAGTCACACAGGTGGCCGATGTTATCCACCACCTGCCTCGCGTTGTAGATTGTACCGTCGTAAGTGCCAAGCTGGATAACCGCCAGGCGGAATGGCCGGGCCTCATTTGCACGTTCCGGTGCGACTTCTGCAATCAGCTCACGCAGATGTTTTTCTTCGAAACAGTGGGCATCAATCCCGCCGATAAAACCAAATGGATTGCGGGAGGCTTCCAGGTAAACCGGCGTCGCTCCGGCCTGAATCAATGCACCATGATGGTTTGATTTATGGTTGTTGCGGTCAAACAGCACCAAATCCCCGCGCGTCAACAGCGCATTGGTCACCACTTTATTCGCGCCCGATGTCCCGTTCAGAACAAAGTAGGTTTTGTCGGCATGGAATACTTTTGCGGCAAACTTCTGCGCGTGTTTGGCAGAACCTTCATGGATCAGCAAGTCGCCCAGCTTGACGTCGGCATTACACATGTCGGCGCGAAATACGTTTTCACCGAAGAAATCGAAGAACTGGCGGCCAGCCGGATGTTTTTTAAAGAACTCACCGTGCTGATGGCCGGGGCACGCGAAAGTGCTGTTGTCCATCGCCACATATTTGCTCAGGGTGTTGAAGAACGGCGGCAGCAGGTCTTCTTCATAGTCGCTGGCTGCGGTTTCCAGCTCCAGAAAATCCTGTGCTTTACCGCTAATCACGCCCGTAACTTCGGGCAGCTCTTCCACAATGCTCTCGCTGAAGATAAATACCGGCAGATTAAAGCCGGTTCGCTTCAACAGCGCCAGAATGCCACTGCGGCTATCCGCAATGGAGATGACAACTGCCGCAACATCGGTAAAGTCGGTATCGGCAAGCGTGACCACTTCGCGATGAGTTGAGAGTAATGCCACCACGTCGTGGCTTGCGGCAATTTTCAATGATTTCATAAGCACAAATCCCCGTCTTCAAGGATGAGTGAGTGCCAACCGGCACGGCAAAGGGAAAGTTCCCCGGTGAAGGCGTTCTGAAGGTCTTAGGGTGTGAGTCCACTCCGACCGCCAGACATCAGTAAAACCAGGTCAGCCCTGATTTTACTGTTGTCCTGCAGCGAGCATACGTTGCCCTCACCGCATGGTGAGCAAGGGACTTCGGAAGGAAATAACTGCACGGACGAGCGCTATCCCGAAAGATGCGTGGGAATTGAGAGTGAACATCAAAGCGCCCCGTGGTGGATAAGAAAATTCGCGCAATCATGGCACCTTCTTTCGGCAGGTTCAACCTGAACTCTGTAACAGCCAGCACATAAATCATGCAAACGAACGGCCTTATGCAACAAAGCGATTGACGCGGAATAGGGTTTACGGTTTAATGCGCCCCGTTGCCCGGATAGCTCAGTCGGTAGAGCAGGGGATTGAAAATCCCCGTGTCCTTGGTTCGATTCCGAGTCCGGGCACCACTATTTAGAAAAACCAGCCTACGGGCTGGTTTTTTGCTTTCTGGGGTCTGGACTCTTCATCGAACTAAAGTTCGGTTACTCGTATCATCCTGATACTCGCCCTACGGGCCAGCGCAAGCGCTGTTCAAAAACGTTCCCGACGTTTTTGTACTCATATCATCTGATACCCACCCTACGGGCCAGCGCAAGCGCTGTTCAAAAACGTTCCCGACGTTTTTGTACTCATATCATCTGATACCCACCCTACGGGCCAGCGCAAGCGCTGTTCAAAAACGTTCCCGACGTTTTTGTACTCATATCATCTGACACCCACCTCCATAGGAGGTGGGTAATGATTTTTTTATCACTTAGTCAAGAGCGTAGGCAATCACATAGTCACCGCGATCCGGTGACTGACGTCCCCCTCCCGCTGAGATTAAAATATACTGTTTACCCGTTTTCGGTGAGACGTAGCTAACGGGTCCCCCCTGGCTCCCCACCGGCAAGCGAGCCTTCCAGACTTCCTCGCCTGTTGAGGAATTGAAGGCTCGTAGATAGTAATCCTGCGTACCAGCGATAAACACCAGTCCGCCCTGAGTCACCAAAGTACCTCCGAGAGTTGGCATACCCACCGGCATTTTCATCCGCATTTTTATACCAAATGGCCCCGTATCCTGCACTGTGCCTACAGGTACCTGCCAGACAACTTTTTGGGTTTTCAAGTCAATGGCAGAGAGCGTACCGAACGGCGGTTTTTGGCACGGGATGCCCAGCGGTGACATAAAGCGATTTTTATTCACGGAATACGGCGTTCCTTTCATTGGAACGGCCCCCATTCCCGCATTGACCGCTTCACCACCCGTGTTCGCTACCGCGCTTTGCGGATCCTGCTTAATCAGTTGAACCCACAGCCCCAGCCGCATATCGTTCACGAAGATATAGTGATTGTTCGGATCGGTAGAAAGACCTCCCCAGTTCATACCGCCAAGAGAGCCCGGATAGCTCAGTGATACATCTGTGCCCGGCACGGTGTAGAGACCGTCATAGCGCATAGATTTAAAGCTGATACGGCAGGCTAGCTGGTCAAACGGCGTAGCTCCCCACATGTCCGATTCTTTTAACGTTTCAGCCCCGATTTGTGGCATCCCGGTCGATTTCGGCTGCGTGGCGGAATATTGCTCGTTAGGAATATCTGATTTTTTGACCGGTACTTCACGAACTTCGGTTAACGGTTTACCCGTCAGACGATCCAGGACAAAAATTTGTCCGGCTTTCGTGCCGACCACAACAGCGGGTTTATTACCCTCTTTCGTAGGGAAATCCACCAGACTCGGCTGCATGGGAATATCAAAATCCCAAAGGTCATTGTGGACCGTTTGATAAACCCATTTCTCTTTGCCGGTAGTGGCGTCCAGCGCCAGTATCGACGTGGCGTATTTATGGTCTTCAGGAATACGATCTGCGCCCCATAAATCAACAGACGAGCTTCCCATTGGGATAAATACGGTGTTCATGTCCGCATCCCAGGACATAGGAGCCCAGGAGTTAGCGGAGCTGCGCATGTAGTGCTCACCAGGCTTCAGAACGTGGTTTGGATCAGGATTACGGGCATCAAACGCCCAGCGCAGTTTTCCCGTAATCACGTCGTAGCCACGGATAACACCGCCTGGCATGTCTGTGCTGACGTTGTCAGCCACGCGCCCACCGACCACCACGGTTGTACCGGCAAGTGTCGGTGCTGAAGTCACGACATAGCTCGGATCGTCCGCTTTCCCCATACCCTCTAAAAGACTAACGGTGCCGTTATGGCCAAAATCAGGGCAGTACTGGCCGTTATCAGCATCGAGCGCAATCAGACGATCGTCGATGGTGTTCATCAGAATACGGCGCTGGCAAGCTGCACCCGAGGCGACTTTAGGTTCAATAACAGGGGAAGAACCTGAAATCGTAGGTTTTGCGACCGGTTTGGTAGCATCAAAATAAGCGAGACCACGACACCGCATCCAGATAGCGGATTTCGCATTAATTTCAGCTTTCCAGATCTCTTTCCCGGTATCTGCATCAACTGCAATGACGTTATTGTGCGGCGTGCAAAGGAATACACGATCGCCGACCTGTAATGGCGTTTGCTGATCTTCAGCGCCATTACCATCCGGGCTTAAAGGAATATCACCGGTGTGATAGGTCCAGACAGGCTTAAGCTGTTGAATATTATCGCGGTTAATCTGATCGAGAGCAACAAATCGGCTCCCCCCCGCTGTATTACCGTAATGATCCCAGTTTTGCTGTTGCTGGCCCTTATTTACCGGCACCAAAGGTAACTCTTCCCCTTTAAATGCCACCGTCGGATGAGGCTGAAACATTTGAATAAAGGTCGCGCCTATACCAATGATTAATACTGCACAAACGCCGTACGCCCCTTTGGCGCGGGCCTTTTTCCCTTCAGATTTACGCAGCCCAGGCCACGCGACAGCAGCCAGCAGCAGCAGGCCTGCGGGTACCATCAAACGTGACACCAGCGGCCAGAAATCCATCCCGGCATCGTATAAAGACCAAAGCAGGGTCCCTGCAAATACCAGAGCGAAAACCATAACTGCTGAGGATTTACGACGGAAAAATTGTATTGCGGAAATTAAAGACACAATACCGGCAATCAGAAAATACCAGCTACCCCCTAAGGAGGCTAATTTAATACCCCCAATGATAAAGGCCAGGCTGAACGCCAGTAGGATGATTGACAAAAACAGACAGTAGATACCCAGCCAACCGGTGCGGCGGGAGGAATTTTCATTCATAGTGATTCTCCGAGAAACTTAGGCGAATCTTAACGCCTTTCGAATGAAGGTTTCTACCTTAAACATCCTAAAAACTTTACATATAATTAACCTTCGGTGCGGTTATTAACATAATCGTTCACCTGTCTGGAGGTTCAGGGCGCTAGCCTACCGCACATTTATCTTGATAAACGCCTGCGGTGCAGTCGCCCCTACTGGCTCCATTACCCCTGTTCCGACAACCGGTTACTGCTTATCCTTCACCACAATCAGCGGTTCGATATCGCTCTCTTTCTTAATCACCAGCGAATCATCCCCGCGCAGGCAGGTGCCACCGTAGCTTCCGCCGACGGTAAAGGTGCATACCTGAATATACTTGCCGTCTACGTTTGGCAGACACCACAGCTGCTGGTAAATATTCTTGCGATCCAAAAAGTTGCCGCTGGTTTTATCCAGCAGTTCATCGTGGTGGCTGATAAGGTCGATATTGCTCCCACAGCGCCCGGCTATCGGTTTTACCGCATAGCCTGTTTTTGCCAGCAGCTCATTGACTTCGAAGTCGGTATCCAGCAGGTAATGGTGGTTCGGGAACAGCTGCCACAGCACCGGCAGAATAGCTTTATTTCCCGGAATAACCGTCCACAGCGGCTCAAACACCAGCACCTCCGGGCGCAGCAGCACGTCAATCAGCCTCACCTCGTTCTGAGGATGCCCGGTGCGTATCGGTACCGCCGCATATTCGGTTTCACTTACCTCACGAATTTGCTCGATGGCCGTTTCCCACGCCCAGGTCTTCCATACGCAGTTGACCGGCCGCCCGTCGCTATCAATAAGCTGCCCCGCAGCATCCCAGCTCAGCTCGCCGAGACCATGCAAGATTTTGGTGTCAAACCCGGCCTGCATCAGCGAACGCTGCATAAACAGGGCGTGGTAATCTTCCTCGGAGTCGTTATCCTGCATAATATGAACAAACGGTCTGGCACTGCTGTGCTTCCAGGCACCGGTTAACTCTTCAAGCAACCCTTCCGCCGGGTTGTGTCCGGTTCCGCGATAGCCCGTTTTCACCCACTCTTCGAGGATCAATCCACCTTCGGTATGGCAGGAAGCAGAATCGGCGTTGTACTCATAAACCTTCAACCCGCGCTCATCCATACAGAAATCCATGCGCCCGGTAACCATCTGGTGCCGACGCCACTGCCAGGATAACCGCAGGCGCGGCCAGAGGATTTTCGGAATATCAAAAAGCGCCAGAAGGTTATCGTCTTTCAGCACTTTATCCGTTGCATGGAGGTACATCAGATGCAGCTCGTTGGTCGCCTTAATCAGCTCCTGCTCTGCGGTTTCGGTAATGGTGAAATACTGGCAGGGATCTTTATTAATAAAGTGACCATTCGCCCCGATATAAGCCCGCTGTAAAGCATCTTTTTCATTCAGCCATTTACCGTCGAACTGGCGTTTATTAGCCAGGCGAGCGCCGCCAATTTTTAACGCATCTCCGCCAATATCGGGCTGTGGAAGGCTATGTTCGCTATCCTCAGTCTGGATCATCCAGCCAAGAATCGAGGTATCCTCGAAGGTATCTTGCAGGGTGTAGAGGCCGTCCTGCTCAACCAGGGTCAGCTCGCGCGTCCATTGCTGCCCGGCAGGTAGAGGGGCGTGAATGACATTCTGTTCGGCAATGCGCACTTTATTTCCCACAAGCTGGGTAACAACGGCTACATGCCCGGTTTCATCGAACTCACCGCCTTTCTGCCAGATCAGCAGCGCACCGGCTTCAGGCGCACGTTTAGAGCCGTTAGCAAACGCCTGAAGCGGAAGAATATTGTCGTTGATTACCTGGCGTAAAAAGCGCAGAGAGAAGATTTCCCAAGCCATGCCAACGTCGGTAAACACAAAGCCATAGTTCAGAAACAGGAAACGGCGTGCGAACTCAACGCACTGCCATTTGTGGCCCATGTATTCGTTGCCGATGTAGCTACGGAACTCGGCATCTTCGGGGTAGTTTCGCGGGTCGAGGCTGCCGTAATTAGAAGAGTAAATCGCTACGCCGCCCGGGGCATAGCCTAACAACGTCCCAAAAGGCGCATCACTATCTGGTGTTACTGTATGCATGTATCCAACCTATAACAGGCAGGCGGCAAAGGTAACGATAATTGTCGTCTGCACGTTGAAATTAACCTGACAGAGGAAGCTTTATCATACACCTGCATCCCAGGCTTTGTGCAGTGCCGCTTCGTTTAAACTGAACGGCAGCAAACCCGGCCATAATCTACACGCGAGATATATTTCCCAATATTCAATTCATTCATCAAAGAATATTTCATACAACTTAAAACAACCACTCAGAGTTATTTTCTAAAGCATATATTAAGATAACTAATTATTGATTTTTAGTTGGCCGAGGCCGATCAAAAAAATATCATCAATAAAAACGGCAATAGCATTATATCTTTCTCTAAAGATGACCTCGTCAAAACAAAAGAGTACTGAACTGAAGAGCGATTAAAAAAAGCTACACCTATGGAAGCACCAGAAATTACAGAGCAAGAAATAGAGAAAATGAAAAAGGAAAAAAACTCAGCTAGTTAGCCCTAAAATAATAGCAAAACCTGGCCCATCCAAAAACGGCGCCCGGACACCAGCAAAAACAGGTGTTCCATCAGAAGCTGACGTCGATGAGTATCCTTTTAACACTGCCGGGGTACTCTATTTTACTGAAGGTGATGGCGGTGAGCATCGTTGCTCTGCGCAATTTGTTGCCCCAAATGTTCTATTGACGGCGGCCCACTGCGTCAGGGATAAAGAAACAGGGGAGTATTATACCAACTTTGAATTCCACCAGGGCTACCGCAAAGGCAAAGAAAAAGGCATTATTTATGGTATCTCAGCAGCAACTCGTGACTCCTGGGTCGTAGGTGAAGGAGAAGACACAAACAGAAAAGTCGATTACGGTTTTATTATAACAGAGACCGAAACTCTGACTAGCTGGCTAGGGGCGGAAATAGGTTTTAAACATGACCATTTGTATGCCATAGGTTATCCATCAAACTACTCAGATGGTAAAATTTTGCAGAAAGTTAAGGGTCATAACGCAGGTGTAGAGGATGGGGTTGCGGCAATGTCCGATAACCCTTATGGGTCAGGCGCCAGCGGCGGCGCATGGATAGTAGATAAAGAAGATGGAAGCTATGCCATCGGTAATAACGCATCACATAAACATGACGATCCCAACACCGACTACGGTCCTTATTATGACCACAAATTTGAGTCACTTTATGATGAGGTCGCATCCCAGGCTACAAAACTGGGAATCAAAAAATAGACAGAATGAAAGATAAAAGCATGCCGGTAGCCCGGCATGCTTTTTACTAAACACAGTGCAGACAGACATCACGCCCAACACATTCTACCTTTCCCCATACGCATCGCTGTTCACCCAGGCGTGATCTTTCTCCCAGCTAAACATCCACTTGCGCACCGGACCGGCCATTACGTTGAGGTAATAGCTGTCGTACCCGGCCATCGTAGCAACAGGGTGGTAACCTTTGGGCACCATTACTACATCTTTGTCGTACACGGCCATACATTCGTCGAGCGTGCGGTCGTCAGTGTATACACGCTGCATGCAGAAGCCCTGCGGCGGGTTCAGGCGATGATAATAAGTTTCTTCGAGATACGTTTCATTTGGCGGATTATCGGTATCGTGCTTGTGGCTTGGGTACGAGCTGGTGCAGCCCTCATTGGTGTAAACCTCCACCACAAGCAGGCTGTCTGCCGGTTTATCTTCCGGCAGAATGTTATGCACATAACGCTGATTATGGCCTTTGCCGCGAGCTTCAGCGTCAATGTCCTGCGGGGCGATAAGCCGCGTGGAGTAAGTGCCTTTCCCAGGAGCCGAGCACACCGCCAGCTCAAGATGCGTAAGCGCCTCAACCTTAATCGCCTCGCCGGATGTCACGTAAACCGCCCAGGGCTTACGGCGCTCAAAAGGACTCATGCGGTCACCAATTTCGGGGAAACGAGCCAGCGGCGTATCGATAGTGGCGCGCCCCGCAACCAGCACCAGACAGCGCTCTTCTTCTACCGCAGACAGGTCCAGCCGCTGGCCCTCGCGTAGCTGGTAGACTTCAAAACCGACGTAGCCCCATCCCGCGCTTTCAGGCGTAATCCGCTGAGTTTGCCCTTTAGGGCCCGGCAGTTGCCCGCGAGAAAGTAATCTGGACATTTCCCCTCCTTAAATCAGCCCGGCATGGCGTGCCAGCTGGCTCAAATTATTGTAGCCAAGGCGCGCGTAAGTGAGCGGATGTGCAACAGCAGGATCCTGCTCGGCCTCAACCACCAGCCAGCCCTGATAACCCTGTTTTTTCAGCAGAGCCATAATCGGTGGGTAGTTAACACAGCCGTCGCCAGGTACAGTAAATACGCCGCTCAGCACCGCGTCGAGGAAACTGGTTTTACGGTTTTTCACATCTGCCAGTACGGCCGCACGCACGTCTTTGCAGTGCACGTGGTTAATGCGGGAGAGCCAGCGCTCGGCCACGGCAAGCGGGTCGGCTCCGGCAAAGGTCAAATGGCCGGTATCCAGCAGCAGCCCAACTTCCGGGCCGGTATGAAGCATTAGATTATCCACGTCCTCGGCGCTTTCAATCACCGTTCCCATATGGTGGTGGTAGGCAATCTGCACGCCCTGCTGCTGCGTATAGCGAGCAAATTCGGTGAGCTTCTCGCCATACTCTTCCCAGCGCTCAGCCGGGAAACGCGGGCGCAGATGAACAGGCGTTTGCTGCTCGCCGTGAACACAATGAGAAACTTCAGCAAACACCAGCACCTTCGCGCCCAGCTCACGCAGCAGCGTTAAGTGCGGCTGCACGGCCTCTATTTCCTGTTCAACAGAGCGTTCTAGCAGGCGGCCTGAATACCAGCCAGAGACCAGTTTTAAATCATGCTTGCGGAGAATCGGCCCCAGAATACCGGCCTCGCGTGGGAATTTATTTCCCAGTTCAAAACCTTCAAACCCCGCTTCTTTTCCCTCGCTGAGACAGGTTTCCAGCGGCGTATCGGCCCCCAAAGAAGGAAGATCGTCGTTGGTCCAGGTCAGCGGGTTAATGCCTAAATGCACGGTCATGATGCTCTCCTTAATGTTGATTCAGTCCGCGCTCGCGCCACAGGGCGATCAGCCGCAGGTAATTGTCCCGGATGCGAGCCACCAGTTGCGCATCGTCGATATCTCGTTTTAACCAGGCCTGAGACGCTTCGCCGAACAGCGTGCGCCCAACCGCGAAGCCTTTAACTATTGGGTAGCCAGCGGCGGCATTAAAGCCTTCACGCAGCACCTCCACCGGGGCATCCAGACCGAGGATCACTACGCCACGGCAGTGCGGGTCGCGCTGTTCCACCAGCCTGCTCAGCGCCGCCCAGCCATCGCTGGAAAGCGGCGGGAGTTTCCACCAGTCCGGGTAAATGCCGAGATTGTAAAAACGCGAAATGGCCCGCAGGTACAGCTCGTCGCTGCGCGGCATATCGGCAGGCAGAATCACCTCCAGCAGCAGCTCATGGCCGGACTGACAGCAGGCGCGATAGACCTCGGCAATTTTCTGTTCCTGTTCAAGCCGCAGGACATGGGCGTCTTCCGGGTGGAAAAACACCAGGCACTTGACGATGTGTTCCTGCGGCCAGCTGATGAGCTGAGAGCCGATGTTGCCGTGCTCCATCTCCAGCGGGCGCGAGCCTGGCAGCTCTATAGGCCTGCCAATCCACCAGCCTTCTCCGGTAATCGAGTTAAGCGCGTCCTGGCCAAAGGTACCGTCACACAGCAGCCCGGCTTTCCCTTCCAGCTCTGCAAGCCCGGCGGCCTCGCGGCTGGCCTGCAAAATAAGCTGCTTGAGAACCGGAATGCGCCGCAGGTCGGCCCCGCTTTTGAGCGCCATCTCTTCAAGCTGGCTGCGGTGGTCAAAAGCCATGACGCAGAGTTCAGGCCACTGGCGGCGACGGGTTGTTACGCGGTGAAGGTGGTTCAGGCGAGCATCAAGATCGGGGCGTGGAACCTGGTGCTCACGCGCCAGATAATCATCCAGCTCTATTTTGCTCGGCATTGCGGGCGCGCAGCCATGGCGCGAAACCACCAGCGCCCCGCAGGCATTGGCGTAGCGGCAGGCCTGCTCCCAGCCTTCGTCACTGAGATAGCCGCGCAGCAGCCCGGACATAAATGCATCCCCCGCGCCCAGTACGTTGAGTACTTCCACGCGCACGCCGCTGACGTTGATGCCGCCGTCCAGCGAGGCGGGGATAGCGCCGATAAACACCGAGCAACCTTGCGCCCCGCGCTTGCAAACCAGCGTTGCCTCAGTGGCCCCGCGTACATTTTTCAGAGCGGCCAGCGTGTCGGTTGAGCCGCCGGCGATGTGGAATTCTTCTTCCGTGCCGACGATAACGTCAAACAGATGAAGCACTGACTGTAGCTGCTGCGTGACCTGCTCAGCGGCGACAAAGCGCGTCTCGCCGTCCCCCAGAGAAGTCAGCCCCCAAAGCACCGGGCGGTAATCTATATCCAGCACGGTGCGCACATCGTTTCGCCGCGCATAATTCAATGCAGTCAATACCGCCTCACGGGTGCGCGGGTTGGAAAGGTGCGTGCCGGTGATAGCCAGGCAGCGGGAAGATGCAATGTAGTCCTCACTGAAGTCGTCGGCGGTAATCGCCATATCCGCGCAGTTGTCGCGGTAAAAAATCAGCGGGAAGGTATCCCTGTCTTTAATCCCAAGGAGTACCAGCGCCGTCAATCGTTCGCTGTCGGTAATCAAGTGGCTGGTATCGCAGCCGACCTGGCTAAGTTCCTCGCGTAAAAAACGCCCCATGTGCTCGTCGCCAACGCGCGCCAGCATTGACGATTTAAGCCCCTGCCGTGCCGTGCCGTATGCCACATTTCCCGAGGAGCCACCAAGATAGCGAGCAAAGCTGCTGGCATCCTCCAGCCGCGCGCCTATTTGCTGGCTGTAGAGATCTACCGCGACCCGCCCCATGCAAATCAGATCCAACTGCTTTTGTTTCATGCTTCGTCCTCAAACAATGTCAGATACGTTTACCCAGCGGCCCTGGCGGTGAGACAGGGCGATAGCATCGAGGATGCGCGAGACTTTCCAGCCCTCTTCAAAATCTGGCCACAGCGGCTTACCGGCAGCAATGCCGTCGATCAGGTCACGCACTTCCACGGCTTTTTGATCGTTAAAACCGATGCCGTGCCCCGCCCCCATGCAGAACGATCCGTAATCCGGGTGAGCCGGGCCGGTCAGCAGAGTACGAAAGCCCTGGCGACCTTCAGGATCGCTTTGCAGATAGAGCTTTAGCTCCGCCATGCGCTCCTGGGTAAAGCTAATCGCTCCTTTGGTGCCGGTTATCGTCCACGTCAGCCCCATTTTTCGGCCGCTTGCCACGCGTGAAGTCTCGATAACGCCCTGCGCACCGCCCTCAAACCGCACCAGGGCATGGGCCTGATCTTCGTTTTCGACGGCGATCATTTCGCTACTGCCCGCAGAAGCCGGGCGCTGCGGCACAACAATCTTCAGGTCGCCGCACACCTCACGAATATCGCCGACCAGGTATTGCGCCATATTGACAATATGCGCGGCCAGATCCCCAAGCGCCCCGAGACCCGCGGTCTCTTTAAAACAGTGCCAGTGGATCGGCGAAAGCGGGTCGGCCATATAGTCTTCGTTATGGGTGCCGTAGAAATGGATGACTTCCCCGATTTCCCCACGCTCGATTATCTGTTTTGCCAGCTGCGCGGTCGGGTTCTTCATATAGTTGAAGCCCACCAGCGTTTTTACCCCAGCGAGATCCGCAGCATCCACCATCAGCCTTGCATCACGGGCATTGAGCGCCAGCGGCTTTTCAGAATAGACGTGTTTGCCGTGGCGGATAGCCTCCAGCGCCATCTCTTTATGCAGATGGTTCGGTGAACAGATGTCCACCACGTCGATATTTGGGTCAGCTACCAGCTCGCGCCAGTCGCCGGTAGAGCGGTTAAAACCAAATGCCGCGGCGCGTTTTGCCGCCAGCTCGGGCGTCACTTCAGCCACCATTTCGCGTACCAGCTCTCCCTGTAAATCAAATACCGTCGGCGCCTGGGCATAGGCGATGGCGTGGGCTTTACCGATGTAGCCTGTGCCGATTAACCCAATTCTGACCTGTTTCATATATTGACCCTTCCTCAAAGCGCGCCGCGACGGTTCTTGGCGTAGGTATCAAACGCTACCGCCAGCACGATGATCAGCCCGGTAATAATCTGCTGGTAGTAAGCAGAAACGTTCATCAGCACCAGGCCGTTGATCAGGATGCCCATGATGATCGCGCCGATAATGGTGCCGCTGATCCGCCCGTATCCGCCCATCAATGAGGTTCCGCCGATAACAACCGAGGCGATTACTCGTAGCTCAAAGGAGATCCCGGCCACCGCCTCGGCGCTGCCCAAACGGGCGCTGAGTACAAAGCCCGCCAGCCCGGCAAGGCAGCCAATCAGGACATATACGCTGACCAGCACACGCTTAACGTTGACCCCGGCCAGGCGAGCGGCCTCCGGGTTGCCGCCGATGGCGTACACAAAGCGCCCCCAGCGGGTTTTATGCAGCGCCAGATAACCCAGAACGGCAACAATGGCGAAGATCCAGATTGGGATTGAGATCCCCAGCATTTCGCCGCGTCCCCACCAGCGGTAGCCTGGGTCGAAGCCCGCAATCGGCGCGCCGTCGTTGATGACCAGCGTCAGGCCGCGCCAGATGGTCATGCCGCCGAGGGTGACAATAAAGGGAGGCAGGCGCAGGCGGGTCACGCCCAGGCCGTGAAGGAAGCCGATAACCGTGCCCAGCGCCAGGCAGATCCCAAGCCCCAGCAGCCAGCTAAAGCCGCCCCATGCGTTGGGATCGACGGTGGTAAAGTTGTCACCTTTGATAACATAAGCCGCGGTCATCGCGCAGACGGCCAGGATAGAGCCAACGGACAGGTCGATCCCCGCAGTCAGGATCACAAAAGTCATGCCAACCGCGATGATCCCGTAGATAGAAACTTCGGTAAGGATGTTGAAAATATTACGTTCAGTCAGGAAGTTACTGTTCTGCGACTGGAAGAAGATCAGCAGCAGGAACATAAAGATCAGCACCCCGAAGCGTTCGAAGAAAGCAATCGGATCGAAGCGTGAAGCCTTCTTCGCTGGGGTCTCGGATTTGGAAATTATTTGCGTCATGGGCTCCCCCGTTATGCGGCACTTAAGGCGCTATGGTTGATGGCCATCATGGTCATCAGCCGTTCTTCGTTGGCATCGTCGCCGTGCAGTTCGCCGGTTATACGCCCTTCGCTCAGGGTGATTATCCGATCGGATACCGCCAGAATTTCCGGCAGATCGGAAGAGATAACGATCACCGCCACGCCCTGCTTAGCCATGTCGAAAAGCACCTGATGAACTTCCGATTTAGTTCCTACATCGATGCCGCGCGTGGGTTCATCGACAATAAGCACCCTGGGGTTAAGCGCCATGCAGCGCGCCAGAATGACCTTTTGCTGGTTGCCGCCCGAGAGCTTTCGCACTTCCTGGTCGGCGTTAACCATCTTGATTTGCAGCGCCTGGCGGTAAGCCTCAATCAGCGCATCTTCTTTGCGCGGGCTAACGAAATAGCGCCACGTCAGCAGCGATGACAGGCTGGAAAGCGTCAGGTTGTCGCGGATAGACAGCCCCAGCACCGCGCCCTCCTTTTTTCGATCTTCCGGTACCAGAGCGATGCCCTGGTCTAAGGCATGCATTGGGTTTTACGGCTGGTAGGGCTTGCCGTCCAGCTCAAAGCTGCCGGTGGTAAATTTGTCCGCCCCAAACAGGCAGCGAGCCACTTCCGTTCTTCCCGCCCCCACCAGGCCCGCAATGCCAAGCACTTCCCCGGCGTGAACACGGAAGCTGATATCTTTCAGCGCGATACCGTGCGGGTCGAGCGGCGGCTTCTCCCGGCTTAACCCCTTCACGGACAGGCGAACAGGCTTATCTTCATGGTGGGTAAGGCTGGAATCACGGCGGTTAAACACCACGTCGCGGCCAACCATCAGGCGAATGATCTGCTCGACGTTGGTTCCGGCAACCTCGCCGCTGCCGGTGAAGCGCCCATCCTGAAACACCGTAAAGCGGTCGCACAGCTGGAACACTTCATGCAGGCGGTGGGTCACGTAGATAATACTGACCCCGCGCCCTTTGAGTTCACGAACCACGCGATGCAGGCTTTCAACTTCACTGTCGCTAAGTGCGGCTGAAGGCTCATCCATAATGATGAGTTTGGCGTTAAGCGTCAGCGCCCGGGCAATCTCCACCATCTGCTGCTGCGCCACGCTTAGGCGGGCAACGGCGGTAGTGGGCGCAACGTTGAGCTGTAAATAGTCCAGAATGACCTGCGCTTCCTGGTTTACCGCTTTGCTATCAACAATGAGGTTGCGGCGGCGCGGTTCCCGGCCAAGGAACATGTTTTCCGCCACCGTCATGTTGGGCAGCAGGTTAAACTCCTGGTAAATGGTAATAATGCCCTTGTTCTGGCGCTCTACCGGCGAATCCTCCAGAGCAAGCGCTTCCCCGTTAAACCAGATTTCACCGCGAGTTTGCGGCTGCGCTCCGGCCAGCGCTTTTAGCAGCGTGGATTTTCCCGCGCCGTTCTCCCCAAGCAGGGCATGAATTTCGCCTTGCCCAACGGTGAGCTGGGCGCTGGTCAACGCCCACACGCCGGAGAAACTTTTCGCCAGGTCGGTCACTTTTAATAAGGGTTGCGACATCAGACTGCTCCTCTGTAGCGCCCGCCGGACGGCGGGCGCGGTCAGGCTTATTGACCGGCTTCGCCGATACGCTCTGCTTGATCGAGGTTATCTTTGGTGATCATGGTCGGCGCGTAGTCCGCCCCGGTGATCTCCTTTTTCTCGCGGATATTGCCCACCAGCTGGCTCATCGCCGTTTTCACCGCAAAACCCGGGCGCTGATCGGCCGTTGCCGCCAGCCAGCCATCACGCACTCGCGCCAGCGCTTCCGGTACGGCGTCAAAGCCGGTAACCATGACTTCGCCCGGCTTCATTCCCTGCCCCTTCAGCGCTTCGATAGCCCCCAGCGCCATATCGTCGTTAGCCGAGAGGATCACCTGAGGTTTTTTCGGCAGAGAAGGCAGCACGCTTTCAACAATGCGCATCCCTTCGGAACGCATCCAGTTACCCGTTTGATCGGCAACTATCTTGTATTTATCACCGCCCGCTTTCAGGCCGTCGCGTATCCCTTTAGTACGTTCGATGTTGGAAGAGGAGCCAGGCTGGCCGGTAAGCAGGATAATCTCCGCTCCGTTGGGGAATTTGGATTTCACAAAGTCCGCCACCGCTTGGCCGCCTTTGTAGTTGTTCGCCCCGAAGTGCGGAACTTTTTTATCGCTGACAACCGAGCGGTCTAGCGTGACTACCGGCAGCTTAGCGTCCTGGATTTCCCCTACCGCGCTGGACACCGCATTAACGTCGTTAGGCGAAACAATAAATCCCTGTGCGCCGCGGGTAATGGCGTTTTCCAGGTCAGCCACCTGCTTCGGCGAGCTGCCCTGGCTGTCCAGCACCTGCAATTTCACGCCCATATCCTGGGCGGCTTTGACCGCAGTACGCTGCATATGAACCTCAAACGGCATTGCCAGGTTCGGGGTACTAAAAACAATCTGTTCGTTTTCGGCCAATGCCGAAGTGGTAGTCAGGGCGATGAGGGCGGCGAGGATGAGCTTTTTCATTATTCTCTCTCTTATGTGTGTAGGGTCTTCGGAGCTTACAAAGCAACTTTGCGCTGGCTACGCAGAGACTCCAGCGCCTTATCGGCCAGGTACAGGGCGCGTTCACCGTCATCGCCGCTGCACTCGGGTTTGGCCTCACCGCGCAGTACCGCAACAAAATGCTGCCACTCGGCGGCGTAGGCATCTTTGTAGCGCTGGAGGAAGAAGTGTTCCGGCAGCGCGCTGTTGCAGCCGCTGGCGCTAAAATGCTGCACCTGGTTTTCCAGGATATTCCCCGCCATGATCAGGCCGTTCGCGCCATGCAGCTCAAGACGCTGATCGTAGCCATAGGCCGAGCGGCGACTGTTAACGATGGTGGCCAGCGCGCCGGAAGCGTATTTCAGAACGATAAAGGCGGTGTCGATATCGCCAGCCGCGCCGATAGCAGGGTCCACCAGGTTACTGCCCTGGGCGTAGATAGACACAGGCTCTTCGCCCATGATGAAGCGCGCCATATCAAAGTCGTGGATGGTCATATCCCGGAACATGCCGCCGGAAACACGAACATATTCAGCGGGCGGCGGAGAAGGATCGCGCGAAATAATCAGCAGCGATTCCGGCTTGCCGATGCGCCCCTGAATAACTTCGTTTTTGACCTTGCGGAACTGCGGATCAAAGCGGCGGTTAAAGCCGATGAACAAAGGAACGTTATGCTCCTTCACCACTTTCAGGCAGTCGCGCACGCGGGCGAGATCAAGGTGAACGGGTTTCTCACAGAAAATGGCTTTGCCGTTTTTTGCCGCCAGTTCAATCAGGTCTGCGTGGGTATCGGTGGCTGAAGCAATCAGCACCGCATGAACTTCCGGGTCGGCCATGGCCTCATCCACGCTTTGCCGACGAGCCTGATACTTGCCGGCAATACGTGAGGCGTTCTCTTCATTAGGATCGACAACCGACCAGAGGGTGGAATGCGTGTGGGCAGCAATATTCGCGGCATGGATCTGGCCGATGCGGCCCGCTCCGAGTAAAGCAATGTTAAACATAGCAACTCCCGATATTGGCATAGCTGTTGGGTTATGCGCCGGGTCCCCCGGCTCCGTTTGCAGCTGGATAACGACGCCCCAAATAAAACATTTATTTCATTTCAATGCAGAGTGAAAGTTTCATTTTTGCGCAGAGGTTAACATTTTGGTTATTTATCGGCTGTGTTTTGCTATCAAAATCACAACATTTTGCGAATAAGAACAACGCCAGGGTGGGAGTCTGCGAGTGAGAGCGTATACGGCAGGGAAAGTCCCTGTTAGATGAAGGGGGAATGAAATGAATATTCCGCCAGAATTTCTGGCGGAATAGGGGGAGATTAATACTGCCGGGCGTGTTTCAGCTGCTCCAGGGTTTGGCCTGCCGCCTCAGTTATCGAATCAGAACGCGCTATTTGCGCATCGCCGGTACGCCACCAGGCTTCGTAATCATGAGTCATGGTTTTTGGCAGCACTTTGATGTCCAACAGCGTCGGTCCAGGGTGGTGCCGGGAGGCTTCCAGGGCGGCCAACAGTTCAAACTCATCGTTGACTCGCCAGGCTTTGCAGCCGTAGCTTTCGGCATTTTGGGCAAAGTTCACTCTCACCAGCGGGCCGTCCAGCCTCCCGCTTTTCGCACAGCGATGGCGATTTTCGGTGCCAAAACTACCCATTCCATGCCCCATTTGCAGGTTGTTGATGCAGCCGAAACCGGCGTTATCAAACAGCAGAATGGTAATTTTAATCCCCTCCTGCACCGCCGTTTGCAGCTCGGAATGCAGCATCAGATAAGATCCATCGCCCACCATCGCATAAACCGGCTGCTCCGGCCTGGCAAGCCTTGCGCCAACGGCAGCGGCGACCTCATAACCCATGCAGGAATAACCATATTCCAGATGATAGCTGTCCGGCGTTTTTACCTGCCAGAGCCGCTGAAGGTCACCGGGAAGCGAGCCTGCGGCGCCCACCACGATAGCATCGTCTTCAATATGCTGATTGATTAACCCAAGTACGCGGGTCTGCGTCAGTGAAGTTCCCAGAGCTTCACTGTATTCCTGTAACTCAGCATCGAGATGCCCGGCCACTTCGGGGGCTTCGCCGGGCCGCCAGCTGCGCGACCATAGCCGCTGGCACTCATCGTTCCATTCTGCTTTCGCCTTCTCAACTTCATCCCGCCAGGCCGAGCGGTAGCTCGTTTCACGCAGGCCCGCCGTTAAGCGTTCGAGCCCGACACGAGCATCGGCCAGCAGAGGCGTGGCGTCCAGCTTCAGCGCATCAAACTCGGCGACGTTGAGCAGCAGAAATTCCGCATCCGGGGCAAATAGCGACTTTGAACCGGTGGTGAAATCGGTCAGCCTTGTCCCCACTCCGATGATTAAATCCGCCTCGGGAGCCAGCCGGTTAGCGGCAAGCCCTCCGGTTACGCCAAGTCCGCCAAGATTAAGTAAGTGTTCACTTACAATTGCGCCTTTACCCGCCTGGGTTTCGGCAAAAGGGAATCCTGCGCTTTCAACAAATTCCTGAAACGCCCGATGCGCACCGGAGTAGCGAACCCCCCCGCCGCAAATCACCAGCGGCCTGCGCTTGCTGGCTATTAGCTCCAGCGCGGTATGCAGGCGGTATTCATCCGGCGGGCGTCGCTCAATATGGTGAATACGTCTTTCAAAGAAGCTCTGCGGATAATCCCACGCTTCACCCTGAACATCCTGCGGGAGGCAAATAGTAACCGCGCCGGTATCAGCAGGGTTAGTAAGCACTCGCATAGCGCTTAACATCGCGCTCATCAGCTGCTCCGGGCGGTTAATACGGTCCCAGTAGCGTGAAACGGGCCGGAAGCAGTCGTTAGTGCTGATACTAAGATCATGATACTGCTCAATTTGTTGCAGTACCGGGTCCGGCTGGCGGCTGGCGTAAATATCCCCCGGCAGCAGCAACAGCGGAATGCGGTTCGCGGTTGCCGTTGCCGCCGCGGTGACCATATTTGCCGCCCCGGGCCCTACGGACGAAGTCACGGCATAAATACGCTGGCGCCGGTGCTGTTTGGCAAATCCGGTAGCAATGTGGGCCATGCCCTGCTCATTGCAGCCCTGATGCACCCTGAGGTGGCCGGGCTCTTCCTCAAGCGCCTGGCCAATACCGAGCACGTTGCCGTGCCCGAAAATGGTCAACACGCCTTCGATAAAGGGCTGCTCTTCGCCATCGATTTCAACGTATTGCTGGTTTAAGAACCTGACCAGCGCCTGCGCCATGGTCATGCGTTGTGTTGTCATCTTTCCTCCTGTCAGCCAAGCGTTGGCATCGAGAATGCGGAACCCTGCTGCTGGCTGCTTTCCGGCCAGCGCGCGGTGATGGTTTTCATACGCGTATAGAAGCGCACGCCGTCACTGCCGTGAACGTTCAGAGGCCCGAAGATTGAGCGCTTCCAGCCGCCAAAACTGTGGAACGCCATCGGTACCGGGATCGGCACATTAACGCCCACCATACCGGCCTGAACTTCTTCGCAGAAACGCCTTGCGGTACCGCCATCGCGGGTGAAAATCGCCGTACCGTTGCCGTATTCGTGTTTGTTAATCAGCTCCAGCGCGCTGTGATAATCTTTCGCCCGCACTACGCAAAGCACCGGGCCAAAGATCTCTTCTTTATAGATGGTCATTTCAGGCGTGACGTTATCGAAAAGCGTAGGACCAACGAAGTAACCGCCTTCGTTACCCGCCAGCTTCAGGCCGCGGCCGTCAACGCGCAGCGTTGCCCCCTGCTCCTCACCGCTATCAATGTAGCCGAGAACTTTAGCGCGGTGCGGTGCGGAAATCAGCGGCCCCATTTCGTTTTCAGGCTCCTGCCCCAGGCCCGGTCCGACCCGCAGAGTGGCAATCTGTTGCTCGAGGCGCGAGCAAAGCTCATCTGCGGTTTCATCCCCGACGGCTACCACTACGGAGAGCGCCATACAGCGTTCACCGGCGGCGCCATAGGCCGCCCCCATAATCGCGCTGGTAGCCATATCCATGTCCGCATCCGGCATTAAAATACAGTGATTTTTGGCCCCGCCCAGCGCCTGGCAGCGCTTACCGTGCGCCGAAGCTGTCTGGTAGATATATTCCGCAATGGGCGTTGAGCCCACAAAGCTGACCGCCTGCACTCTCGGGTCGGTTAACAGTACGTCTACCGCTTCTTTATCGCCCTGCACAACGTTAAACACGCCGTCCGGTAGCCCGGCCTCTTTCAGCAACTGCGCCAGCCGCACCGCCAGCGAAGGATCTTTTTCTGAAGGCTTGAGCACGAAGGTGTTTCCGGTTGCCAGCGCAATCGGGAACATCCACATCGGCACCATCGCAGGGAAGTTAAACGGGGTTATCCCGGCGCACACGCCGAGCGGCTGCATCAGGGAGTTGCTGTCAACGCCGGTGCCTACGTTTGCCGAGTGCTCGCCTTTTTGCAGATGGGGAATGCCGCAGGCAAATTCGACCACTTCAAGGCCGCGCGTTAGCTCGCCTACCGCGTCTGAATAAACTTTGCCGTGCTCTTCGCTGATGAGTCGCGCCAGGCTGTCCATATGTTGCTCAAGCAGGCTTTTAAAGCGAAACATGACGCGAGCGCGCTTCAGTGGAGACTGTCTCGCCCAGCCGGGGAACGCCTGCTGGGCAGCGGCAATCGCCTGCTCCGTCTGCCTGGCGGTGCTCATCGCCACCTGACGAATCTGCGCGCCGGTCGCCGGGTTGAAGATCGCCTGAACGCGCTGGCCTTCGCCCGTAACGCTTTCACCGTGAATAAAATTCGCTACCGTCTCCATCTCTACCCTCTCGCTGTTATGTTGATCACCTGAACACTGTATATGAAACAAATATTCCATTTTAAGTTGAAATAAAACAAATATTGATTATTGTGATCAACACTCCGTTTTTATGTTAACTCGCTGCCGATATACACAGACGTGGTGAACGGAAGATTTTCAGGCCCGACAGCCGCCGGTGCATCTGTTTCATTTTGCGCGTGACTGCGCTTAAATACGTTTCAATAAACATTTTTGAGGAAGGCAAATTGACCACGGCGAATACCCTGAGCGAGCTTCAGCAGCAGATCCGCGACCGCTATGAAAGCCTGAGTAAAAGGCTTCAGCAGGTTTCCCGCTACGTGCTGGATAATACCAACAGCGTGGCTTTCGATACCGTGGCGACCATTGCAGAAAGGGCTGAAGTACCGCCTTCTACGCTTATCCGCTTTGCCAATGCCTTTGATTTCAGCGGCTTCAATGAAATGAAACAGCTGTTTCGCATGAACCTGGTGGAAGAGACGGCAAGCTACACCGACCGGGCGCGCCTGTTCCGTGAACTGGGGAGTGAAACGGTGCCGGAGACGCCGCTGGATATTTTGCAGGAATTCGCCCGCTCGAACGCTCAGGCGCTACAGCAGCTGGCCGCCCGAACCGAGCCAGAAATGTTACAGCGTGCGGTTGAACTGCTAGCCGGAGCCGACACCATTTACGTTGTCGGCCTGCGCCGCTCGTTCAGCGTGGCGGCCTACCTGACTTATGCCCTTAGCCACCTTGAATGCCGTGCGGTACTGCTCGATGGACTGGGCGGCATGCTGCGTGAACAGGTCAACCGCGTGAAGGCAAAAGACATTGTAGTGTCGATTAGCTTCTCACCGTATGCCGAAGAGACGCTGATGGTCAGCGAAATTGCCGCCAGGGCTGGCGCGAGCCAGATAGTGATTACCGACAGCCAGATAAGCCCTTTCGCCACCTTTAGCGACCTGTGCTTTGTGGTAAAGGAAGCCCAGGTGGACGCCTTCCGCTCCCAGTCCGCAACCCTTTGCCTGGTGCAGTCGCTGATGGTGGCGCTGGCCTATTACCAGGGCGCTTCACAGGGCTCGCTTTCGCCGGAAGCCTGATTTTCAGTTTGCCGAACGTCGCCACAATCCTGTGGCCAAAGCGGCCTGCTGGATGCTATAGCGCGATGCTGGCGTGGAGCTCTGGAGAGTGGATGGCCCCTGCCAGGTAATCGCAGGGGCATTAAAACTAGTATTTGGCGCTGCGGGAAAGCTTGTCGAGATAGCCCATGACAAATGCCGACAGCACAAACGTCAGGTGGATAATCACGTACCACATCAGCTTATTGTCCGGCACGTTTTTGGCGTCCATAAAAATGCGCAGCAAATGGATGGAAGAGATAGCAACAATCGACGCAGCCACTTTATTCTTCAGCGAGCCGGAGTCCATTTTCCCCAGCCAGTTAAGCTTCTCTTTCCCTTCCGAGATATCCAGCGTGGAGACAAAATTCTCATAGCCCGAGAACATCACCATCACCAGCAGGCCGCCGACCAGCGCCATATCCACCAGCGAGAGCAGCGTCAGAATTAAATCGGCTTCCGCAATCGAGAAGATATTCGGGATAACGTGAATAATCTCCTGGAAAAACTTAATCGTCAGGGCAAGCAGCGCCAGCGACAAACCGAAGTAAACCGGGGCCAACAGCCAGCGCGAGGCGTACATCGCATTCTCAATAAAACGTTCCATAATGTCCTGTCTGGAAATCCAAAAAGAGCGCCAGTATAGCGAATTCAGGTTAACAATAGTGAGGCTAACGTTGTGCCCGCCCCACCTTGCCGTGCCAAAGCCTTAAATGCTCGCGAGGTCTATCTCCGGGCGCTGATACTGCGGCCAAACCAGCGCTACCAGCTCAGGGTAAGCTTCGCGGCTGAACTCATTAAAGCACTGACGCAGGTTAAGCACTTCGATATCCGTCAGCGGCACCTCTTCGCCTTCGGCGCAGCGCTTTTTGATATTGTCATAATATTTGTACACCGCCGAGTTTAAATCGCTGCAGCGGCGTTGAGCACTAAATAAAATTGGCTGTGAAGTCAGTTCTTCGATGCGCATCTTTTTAATAGTGGCATGCGTGAAATCTATATACTCACTATTAATACGCCAGTAATAGCTGGGGGTGATTTTTGACATCAACATGCCAAAATAATCCTCACGCTCTTCGCTACTGGACACTGGCTCTATTTTCCCGGAGCCATTTTTCTTTTTATTATCAGGCGAACTAAATTCCTTGCGCATTACCAGCACCGCGCATAACAAAATCAAAATTGTGACAATAGAATAAAATATGCTGTGCATAAGAAACTCCTGTTTTTTTTATTTTAGATTTGAGGCATCATACCGCGCATCTCTGAACCTGAATATTGAACCCGATATCAAAGGATCGCATGCGATGCTGCCTGAACACTTCTTACCACGGCGCTATCCTGTCGTTGCACCGTCAACGCTCCCTGCAGAATCAGAAAATAGTAACACGCCGCAAGTCGTTCAGGATAAGATTTTAACGCTGGAAAAAACCATCCTTAGCGGCAGCCATTACGCCGGGCAGGCTAAGAACCGCCTGCTTGAAGAAACCGATCGCCATATAAAAGAACGCTTACTCTGTGCGGTAAGGATTGAGGCGCTGCACGCCCTGATGGAAGAACTGGTAGAAAAAGAGCTTATTAGCGCCGCCGATTTACAGATGCTCATTGAAGATAAAACAGCGCTGGTTAACGGTAAGCAACAGGAAATTTGGGTTAATCAAATGACCCAGGAAAAACCCTGGCCGTTATGCTATTCCATTGAGGATTAATGTCATGGCACAACCTGATAAAAATCCGCCGGTATTAATCAACGCCGACGAGAATAAAGACCATGAATTTACGTTAAGTAAAAATATGGCAATACTGGTACGCCTTAAGAATGAAAATATTACCCGTAATACACAAAAGGTAACGGATATTACTTCGGCGCTGGTTGACCTTAAATGGATGAACCGTCGTGAGATTTACCCGTGGCGGGTTAAAGAAGAGGTGTACGGCGCGGTGCTGGAAGAGATTCTTAGCGGCCAACCCAAGCTTAAAGCGCAGATCCTGAAGCGGCTGGAGGGCCATTACCAGCGCCTGAAAGAGCAGGAAACCGAGACGCTTTCTATTACCCGGGGTTTAGCTGAGAAGACGTGGAAAAGCTCGACGCTGTAGATTAAAACCCTCTCCCCGGCAGGGAGAGGGACGCTACTCTTACTTCGCCTTCGTGACTTCCTGGCCTACCAGACCAATCTTCAGATACCCCGCCTGGTGCAGCGTATCCATTACGTCCATCAGCGTTTCGTAGTCCACGGTTTTATCCGCACGGAAGAAAATAGTGGTGTCTTTCTTGCCTTCCGTTGCGGCTATCAGCGCGTTAACCATCGACTCTTTGCTTACCTGATCGTTACCGATAAACATCGAATGGTCTGCCTTAACCGACAGGTAAACCGGTTTTTCCGGGCGCGGCTGCGGCTGGCTGCTTGAAGCCGGAAGGTTAACCTTCACGTCCACCGTTGCCAGCGGCGCTGCCACCATAAAGATGATCAGCAGAACTAACATTACGTCGATAAACGGCGTGACGTTAATTTCGTGCATTTCACCATTGTCGTCGAGATTTTCGTTTAGACGCATTGCCATGGGGCATTAACCTACACGCAGTTGCTGGGCGTTACGCACCGGACGAGGCTGTGCGTTGCCGTCCAGATCGAGGTCACGGCTTTGCAGCAGCAGAACCTGCGCCGCAACGTCGCTTAGCGTAGCTTTGTAGCTGCCTATCATACGGGCGAAGATGTTATAGATAACAACCGCCGGAATAGCTGCTACCAGGCCAACCGCCGTTGCCAGAAGCGCTTCTGCGATCCCCGGCGCAACAACAGCCAGGTTGGTAGTTTGTGACTGGGCAATACCGATAAAGCTGTTCATGATGCCCCAAACGGTGCCGAACAGGCCGACAAACGGGGAAATCGCACCGATGGTCGCCAGGAAGCCGTTCCCGCGCCCCATATGGCGCCCGACGGCCGCAACGCGGCGTTCAAGACGGAAGCCGGTACGATCTTTAATGCCTTCGTTATCTTCAACGCCGGCGGAGAGTTCCAGCTCATTCTGCGCTTCATTGATTAACAGAGTGCTGAGGCTTTTGCTGTCGAAAGCTTCTGCCGTGCTGCTCGCTTCGTTAAGAGAGCGGACGTTAGCCAGCTGCTGTTGTTCGCGCTTGAGGCGACGTTTTTGGGTAATCAGCTCCACGCTTTTGCTAAAGAAGATTGCCCAGGTGACAACGGAGGCCAGAATCAGGCCAATCATCACTATCTTAACTACGATGTCAGCATGGTTATACATGCCCCAAACGGACAGATCCGTCTGCATCAGGTTACTCGTCACGTCTTACGCTCCAGCGAGAAATAAATGTCAAAACTGAGACTAATATATCAAAAAACTATCGAATTGATAGTCGTTCTCATTAGTATTTGCAGAGTGCCCGAATTTGTTGAGTCATTCCTTGAGCTTACGCAGGAAAAGCGGCGGGTTGGCTAAATGATGACTTTTTTAGCCAACCTGAAAAAACGCCATGATGCCCTTTGCCCATTCTGTGTTAATTTACGTCCAGACATCCAGATGGTTAAACGGGGCATAAAAAATGGCGGAAAAGCACATCGAAACGGCGCTGGTGAACGCCGGGCGCAGCAAGAAATTTACCCAGGGTTCGGTTAACAGCGTTATTCAGCGCGCTTCTTCTCTGGTCTTTGAGAGCGTTGAGGCCAAAAAACAGGCCACCGCCAACCGCGCAAAAGGCGAGCTGTTTTATGGCCGCCGGGGTACGTTGACCCATTTTTCTCTACAGGAAGCGATGTGCGAACTTGAGGGAGGTGCCGGATGCGCGCTGTTCCCGTGCGGAGCCGCCGCCGTCGCCAACACCATTCTGGCCTTTGTTGAACAGGGCGATCACATTCTGGTCACCGGCACGGCGTATGAACCCACCCAGGATTTCTGTAGCAAAATCCTCTCTAAGCTCGGCGTCTCAACCACCTGGTTTGATCCGGAAATTGGCCCGGCTATTGCGAGCCTCATTCAGCCCAACACCAAAATCGTGTTTCTTGAGTCCCCCGGCTCTATCACCATGGAAGTCTACGATATCCCGGCGATTGTACAGGCCGTCAGGCGTGTTGCGCCCGAAGCCATTATTATGATCGACAACACCTGGGCCGCAGGCGTGCTGTTCAAAGCCCTCGACTTTGGTATCGATATCTCTATTCAGGCGGGCACGAAATATTTAATCGGCCACTCCGATGCGATGGTCGGCACCGCCGTGTCAAACGCCCGATGTTGGGACCAGCTTCGCGAAAACGCCTATCTGATGGGGCAAATGGTGGATGCAGATACCGCCTATATGACCAGCCGGGGAATACGCACGTTGGGCGTTCGCCTGCGCCAGCACCATGAAGGCAGCCTGAAAGTCGCCGAATGGCTGGCGCAGCATCCTCAGGTAGAAAGAGTGAACCACCCGGCGCTGCCGGGCAGTAAAGGACATGAATACTGGAAACGAGACTTTACGGGCAGCAGCGGCCTGTTTTCGTTTGTGCTGAAAAAACGGCTGAGCGACGCTGAGTATGAACAGTATCTCAACCACTTCGACTATTTCAGCATGGCCTATTCCTGGGGCGGCTATGAATCGCTTATTCTCGCTAATCAGCCCGATGAGCTGGCGGAGATCCGCCCCGCAGGCGGAGTAGACTTCAGCGGCACCCTGGTTCGCCTCCATATTGGGCTGGAAAACGTGGACGACTTGATTGCCGATCTGGCGGCAGGTTTCCAGCGTATAGCCTGATTTTTCCGCCCTGCGGCCAACGTGGAGCATTTTTTTGCCATCATCGGCGTTTTGTTGAGCCTGGGATCAAGGTGTCGCAGGCATTTTAGCGGTACAATGTGTAGAAATTAAGGTGAGCCTAAGTTGCGGGTGCAATACTCAGGCAAGCTCAATAAGCGGTTCCACAGGAATACCCATGGCTGTTATACAAAATATTGTCGAGGCGCTCTGGCATCACGATTTTGCCGCGCTGGCCGACCCCCACGTTATTGGTGTTGTTTATTGCGTTATGTTCGCAACGCTGTTTCTGGAAAATGGACTGCTTCCCGCCTCGTTTTTACCGGGAGATAGCCTGTTGCTGCTCGCGGGTGCGCTGATAGCGAAAGGGGTAATGGGATTTGTTCCGACGCTGGTTATTCTGACCGTTGCCGCAAGCCTGGGCTGCTGGCTGAGCTACTTGCAGGGCCGCTGGCTCGGCAATACCCGAACCGTAAAAGGCTGGCTGCACCAGCTCCCGACGCAATACCACCAGCGCGCGACACAAATGTTTGACCGCCACGGCCTGCTGGCATTGCTGGTTGGCCGCTTCCTGGCATTTGTACGCACCCTGCTTCCAACCATGGCGGGCATTTCCGGCCTCAGCAACCGTCGTTTCCAGTTCTTCAACTGGCTGAGCGGCCTGCTGTGGGTGGGCGTGGTGATTAGCCTGGGCTACGCCCTGAGCATGATCCCGTTCGTGAAGCGCCATGAAGACCAGGTCATGACCTTCCTGATGATCCTGCCGGTCGCCCTGCTGATTTTCGGCCTCGTCGGCACCCTGTTTGTGGTGCTGAAAAAAAAAGTTAGCGCCGCATAACCCGGTTAACCAGAGCGAATAAGGCCCTCTTATTCGCTCCGCCTCTCATTCTTAACTCACCCGCATCCGCGCCATATCCTCTCCCGGCGTGACGCCAAAATAGCGCTTAAATTCCCGACTAAACTGAGAAGCACTTTCGTAGCCCACTCGAATAGCCGCCGCGCTTGCTTTCATGCCGTCATGCAGCATCAGCATCCGGGCCTTATGCAGCCGGTAGCTCTTCAGGTATTGCAGCGGCGAGGTGCTGGTGACGGACTTAAAATTATGGTGAAACGCCGAGACGCTCATGTTCGCCTCCGCGGCAAGCTGGTCCACCGACAGGTTCTCGGTGTACTGGTTTTCAATGCGGCGCAGCACGCGGCTTATCAGGCTAAAGTGCGTCTGGCGGCTTACCAGAGCCAGAAGCGCACCGCCGCTTGGCCCTGTCAAAACATGGTAAAGAATTTCGCGGATAATCTGTTTACCCAGAACTCGCGCATCAAGCGGTCGTTCAAGAACGTCCAGCAGTCGCTCGGCGGCACAGAGAATCTCTTCCGAAAGCACGGCGGAGTTGATCCCGTCCGAACAGGACTGAGGATGAAACAAATCGTCTTCGCCAATATCCATCAGCAAATCCTGGAGCTGCTGGATATCAACCTTTATACGCATTCCCGCCAGCGGCACTTCCGGCGTGGCAAAAGTTTCGCATTCAAAGGGTAAAGGCACCGTCAGCAGCAGATATTCGTTGGCGTCGTAGCGGAAAACGCGGTCATTGAGATAACCCGTTTTATGGCCAGAAAAGAGAAAAACAATGCCCGGGTCGTACATTACCGGAGTGCGCACCATGGGCTTACTGCCATACATCAGGCGTACGCCATCAAAAAAGTTTTCACTCTTTTCTTTTAAAATCAGCTCATTAATTTTTTCTGTCAGTTGTAAGCAGACGGCTTTGCGGTTCATGTTCAGGCTCTCCACGGCGCTTTTCATCCGGGATACAGTGTGCGATGAATTTCGCCGTTTCTCCAGCTATATGGAGAAATAGGCAAGACAAAGGCAGGAATATGCATTGAGAGAGACTCTCCTGAAGACCACAATGGCTGCCATCAGATTTAGCAATGTCACTCATCTAACCAACGGGAAACACCTCATGAATAATTTTAATCTTCATACCCCTACCCGCATCCTGTTTGGCAAAGGCTCCCTCGCAGAGCTGCGCGACCAGATACCTGCCGGGGCGCGCGTACTGATTACTTACGGCGGCGGCAGCGTTAAAAAAACCGGCGTGCTGGACCAGGTTTATGAAGCCCTCAAAGGCCTCGACGTACTGGAGTTCGGCGGCATCGAGCCTAACCCGTCTTATGAAACCCTGATGAAAGCGGTCGAAATCGCCCGTAAAGAAAAAATTACTTTCCTGCTGGCCGTAGGCGGCGGTTCCGTTCTGGACGGCACCAAATTCATCGCGGCGGCGGCTAACTATCCTCAGGATATCGACCCATGGAACATTCTGCTGACCCGCGGTGACGATGTTAAAAGCGCTATCCCGATGGGCTCCGTACTGACCCTACCGGCAACTGGCTCCGAGTCTAACAAAGGTGCAGTGGTCTCCCGCCGCTCAACCGGCGACAAACAGGCGTTTATGTCTGATTTCGTGCAGCCTGTATTCGCGGTACTTGACCCGGTTTACACCTACACTCTGCCGCCTAAGCAGGTTGCTAATGGCGTGGTCGATGCCTTTGTTCACACCATCGAGCAGTATCTAACCTACCCGGTTAACGCCAAGGTTCAGGACCGTTTCGCTGAAGGCATTCTGCTGACGCTTATCGAAGATGGCCCGAAAGCGCTGAAAGATCCGGAAAACTACGACGTACGTGCCAACGTCATGTGGGCGGCAACAATGGCCCTTAACGGCCTGATTGGCGCAGGCGTGCCGCAGGACTGGGCGACCCACATGCTGGGCCACGAACTGACCGCAATGCACGGCCTGGATCACGCTCAAACGCTGGCGGTGGTGCTGCCTTCGCTGATGAACGAGAAGCGCGCTGAGAAGCACGCCAAACTGCTGCAATACGCAGAGCGCGTCTGGAATATCACTTCCGGCAGCGAAGAAGAACGTATTGATGCCGCGATTGAAGCAACCCGCAATTTCTTCGAGAAAATGGGCACCGCTACCCGCCTGTCCGCTTACGGTCTGGACGGCAGCTCCATCCCTGCTCTGCTGGTAAAACTTGAAGAAAAAGGCATGACCAAACTCGGCGAACGCCAGGACATCACTCTCGACGTTAGCCGCCGTATTTACGAAGCGGCACGCTAAGAGAATCGAGGTTCCGTCTTTCGTTGCCAGAGTTTCTACTAGACTTAATGCAAATGTTACACCGGGCTTGCCCGGTGTTTTTCGCACCATTAAGGAGGTACATATGACTCATCCAACCCTGATTAAGCTCCAGGATGGGAACGTGATGCCGCAGCTTGGGCTGGGCGTCTGGCAGGCGAGTAACGACCAGGTAAAGACCGCTATCGAGGCCGCGCTCGAGGTCGGTTACCGTTCCATTGATACCGCCGCCGCTTATAAAAACGAAGACGGCGTTGGCGCTGCGCTTAAAGGCGCGGGGCTGGCGCGTGAAGAGCTGTTTATCACCACCAAGCTGTGGAATAGCGACCAGCAGCGTCCTCGTCAGGCGCTGGAAGACAGCCTGAAAAAGCTCCAGTTGGACTATGTTGATCTCTACCTGCTGCACTGGCCGGTGCCGAGCAAAGACCATTATCTTGAAGCCTGGAAAAGCCTGATCGAACTGCAAAAAGAGGGGCTGGTGAAAAGTATTGGGGTGTGTAACTTCAATATTAATCACCTGCAGCGGCTGATCGACGAAACCGGCGTCAGCCCGGTTATCAACCAGATTGAGCTGCACCCGCTACTTCAGCAGCGTCAGCTCCACGCCTGGAACGCGACCCACAAGATCCAGACTGAATCCTGGAGCCCGCTGGCGCAGGGTGGCGAAGGGGTATTTGACCAGAAAATTATTCGTGATTTAGCGGATAAATACGGTAAAACGCCTGCTCAGGTGGTTATCCGCTGGCATCTCGATAGCGGCCTTGTGGTTATCCCGAAATCCGTCACGCCTGCACGCATTGCCGAAAACTTCGATGTCTTCGACTTCCGTCTGGACAAAGAAGAGCTTGCTGAAATCGCTAAGCTGGACAGCGGCAAACGCCTGGGGCCGGATCCGGACACCTTCGACGTAACATCCATCTAGTTGATTAGACTATAAATAAGCCACCTTTCGCACAGACTGCGTCAGGTGGCTTTTTCACCTCTCTGCCCTGTCCTCCCTCGCATATCACACTCTCCCCGGCAAGTAGCGCAACAGCATGACTGCTGAGTGAATTTTTACGGCGTTCATTATTTGTTCTTTTAGTCGTAATCAAAAAGTCACACAACACCACGATAAATAGGGCCAGCTTCGCTAACTCATTTTGGAATGGTTATGAACCGATCGCTTGCTGTCGTTACCCACACTGACCTCGATTCTTTGCCGCAGTTTGCGCCTGCACCAGGCCGTAAAGTATTGAGCGTAAAGAGCCTGAGTAAAGCTTATAACGCCCACCAGACCGTGCTGCATGATATTAATTTCGACCTGCATGCCGGTGAACTGGTTGGCGTTGTTGGCCGCTCCGGCGCGGGGAAATCAACCCTGCTACATATTCTCAACGGCACCCATACTGCCACGTCGGGCGAGATCCTCAGCTTTCCAGAAGTCGGGATGCCGCACGATGTGTCTAAGCTGAGCGGCCGCGCGCTGAACCAGTGGCGTACCGAATGTGGGATGATTTTCCAGGACTTCTGCCTGGTACCCCGCCTCGACGTGCTGACAAACGTGCTGCTGGGCCGCCTGAGCCAGACCTCTACGCTCAAATCGCTGTTCAAAGTCTTCCCGGAAGCCGACCGCGCCCGTGCGATTTCCCTGCTCGAGTGGATGAACATGCTGCCGCACGCACTTCAGCGTGCGGAAAATCTTTCCGGCGGCCAGATGCAGCGCGTAGCCATTTGCCGCGCCTTGATGCAAAACCCAAGTATCTTACTGGCCGATGAGCCAGTTGCGTCTCTCGACCCGAAAAATACCCAGCGCATCATGAAAGTGCTGCGCGAAGTGTGTGAGCAAGGCATCAGCGTGATGGTGAACCTGCATTCCATCGAGCTGGTGAAGGAGTACTGCACCCGCGTTATCGGGGTTGCAAAAGGAAATATCGTGTTTGACGGTCATCCTTCGATGCTGACGGACGACGTGCTGCATCTTTTGTACGGCGATGAAATCAATCAAGTGCATTAATTCTCTCTCCAATTGATACAACACAGGCAATGATAATGAAAAAGCAACTGACTGGCGCATTACGTTTATCTGCAGTGATTACTGGCCTTGTGATTGCGGGCCACGCTATGGCTGCCGACCAGCCGCGCGAACTGAACCTCGGGATCCTCGGCGGACAGAATGCGACCCAGCAAATTGGTGATAACCAGTGTGTGAAGCAGTTCATGGATAAGGAACTGAATGTCGACACTAAATTGCGTAACTCTTCTGACTACTCTGGCGTTATTCAGGGCCTGATCGGCGGCAAAGTCGACCTGGTGCTGAGCATGTCTCCTTCTTCTTACGCATCGGTCTATATGAACGACCCGAAAGCGGTGGATATTGTTGGCATCGCGGTTGACGATAAAGATCAGTCTCGCGGCTACCATTCGGTCGTTATCGTGAAGGCCGATAGCCCCTACAAAACCATCGAAGATCTGAAAGGCAAATCTTTCGGCTTTGCCGATCCGGACTCGACTTCCGGCTACCTTATCCCTAACCACGAATTCAAGCAGAAGCTTGGCGGCACCCCGGACAACAAATACAACAACTTCTTCTCCAGCGTCACCTTCTCAGGCGGCCACGAGCAGGACATACTGGGCGTGCTGAACGGCCAGTTCGCAGGCGCGGTAACCTGGGCTTCAATGGTGGGTGACTACAACGACGGCTACACCACCGGCGCGTTTAACCGCCTGATCCGCATGGATCACCCGGACCTGATGAAGCAGATCCGCATTATCTGGACTTCACCTCTGATTCCGAACGGCCCGATCCTGGTGAGCAACAAGCTGCCGGCTGACTTCAAGGCCAAAGTGGTTGATGCGGTGAAGAAACTGGATAAAGAAGATCACGCCTGCTTCGTGAAGGCGATGGGCGGCACCCAGCACATCGGCCCGGCTTCCGTAGCGGACTTCCAGAAGATTATCGATATGAAGCGCGAGCTGGTTAGCGCCCGTTAATCACAGCAAGCCGCATAAAAATCGCACCCAGGCGACCTGCCGGGGTGCTTTTTTATCAGGGCGGGGCAACCCGTCGCCGGAAACAAACCGGATAATAAGTGATGATGTTGAATACGGAATTTGAGCGTTACTATCGCCAGGTCAGAATGCGCCAGAAACGCGACACGCTGATTTGGTCTCTACTGCTGGTAGGGCTTTATCTTACCGCCGGTCATTACGCTGAGTTTAGCCTGACCACCATTTGGCAGTCTCTGCCGAACTTCCTCGATTACATGTTCGAAACTCTGCCGACGCTGCACCTTTCGGTTCTGCTGGCCGACGTGCACACCAAAGGCTCGCTGGCTTACTGGGGCTACCGTTTGCCTATCCAGCTGCCTCTTATCTGGGAAACGCTCCAGCTGGCGCTGGCTTCGACGCTGATATCAACTTGTATTGCCGCCGTGCTGGCCTTTCTCGCCGCGGGCAACACCTGGACGCCACCGGCGGTACGCTTCGGCGTTCGTGCGGCGGTTGCGTTCCTGCGCACCATGCCGGAACTCGCCTGGGCGGTGATGTTCGTGATGGCCTTCGGCATCGGCGCCATACCCGGTTTTCTGGCGCTGGCCCTGCATACCATCGGCAGCCTGACCAAGTTGTTCTACGAGGCCATTGAAAGCGCCTCCGACAAGCCGGTCCGCGGCCTGGTCGCCAGCGGCGCAACGCCGATTCAGCGCATACGCTTCGCCCTGTGGCCGCAGGTCAAACCTATCTTCCTCTCCTACAGCTTTATGCGCTTTGAAATTAACTTTCGCTCCTCCACCATCCTCGGGCTGGTCGGCGCGGGCGGCATTGGCCAGGAGCTGATGACCAATATCAAACTCGACCGCTACGATCAGGTGAGCATTACCCTGCTGCTGATAATCGTGGTGGTTTCAATCCTCGATGTGCTGTCCGGGCGGCTGCGTCGCTGGGTTCTGGAGGGGAAAAAATGAGTGCTTCTCATATCAAACCGGATATTGCAAAAAGCCGCGAGCAGCATCGCGAACTGTACCGCATGCAGGGGCGCTATCTGCGTAATATTGGGCTGCTGGCGCTGGCCGTGCTCGGCTATTACGTGTGGTTCTTTTTCACCTTCGGCATAGATTCCAGCCAGATCCTCAGCGGTATGGTTCAGCTGGGCCGCTATTTCCTGCGCATGTTCGTCTGGCATGATTTTATTAACTGGCCGTTTGCCTATTACTTCTCGCAGATAGCCATTACGCTGGCGATAGTCTTCGCCGGGACCCTCACCGCCACGGTGCTGGCGCTGCTGCTGTCGTTTTTTGCCGCCCGCAATATTATGCAGGGGCCGGTTGCACGGATTGTCGCGCTGCTGGTGAGACGCCTGTTTGACGTGCTGCGCGGCGTGGATATGGCGATTTGGGGGCTAATTTTCGTGCGCGCCGTTGGGCTTGGCCCGCTGGCTGGCGTACTGGCGATTGTCGTGCAGGACACCGGCCTGCTCGGCAGGCTATATGCCGAAGGCCACGAAGCCGTGGAACGCTCTCCCAGCCGGGGATTAACCGCCGTGGGTGCGGCTGGCGTTCAGAAACATCGCTTCGGTATCTTTACTCAGTCGTTCCCGGCGTTTCTTTCCCTCAGCCTGTACCAGATTGAGTCCAACACGCGTTCAGCCGCGGTGCTGGGCTTTGTTGGGGCGGGCGGCGTCGGGCTGGTTTATGCCGAGAATATGCGGCTGTGGAACTGGGATGTGGTGATGTTTATCACCCTGATTCTGGTTTGCGTGGTCATGGCGATGGACACTATTTCCGCCTGGCTGCGCCGCCGCTATATTACCGGCAAGCCCGTGCCGCTGTTTACTCCGCAGTAAAACGTAATGCCGGGGCGCGGCTGGAATGCGCCCCACATTCCTACAGAGACCAGTTCAGGGTCTGCCAGTCGTAGCGAGCGCCCTGCGCCGCCAGCTTCTGGCAAGGGTTAACCATCAGCACACGATCGGCTTCCAGGCACAGCGGTAAATCGTTAATGGAGTCGGTATAGAAGGTCAGCTCGCCGCCGTATTCCGGGTGAGCGTTCTGCCACTCCTTCAGCCTGGTTATTTTGCCCGCCTGATAGCTCGGCACGCCGCTGATCACGCTGGTGTAGGCATTATTTCCCGTTGCCAGATCAACGCCTATCGCATGCTGAATACCGAGCCGCGGCGCAATCGCTTTAACCAGCAGGCTCACGGAGGCAGAGATAATCAGCATCTGCTGGCCCAGGGCGTGCATTTTTTCGATCAGGCGTTTTGCCTCAGGGTAAACCAGCGGCAGGATATCCGTTTCCACGCAGCGCGCCACCAGGCTGTCTACATCGGCAATTGTCATCCCCGCCAGCGGCGAGAGCGTCACACCCACGTATTCATGGATGTTCATTTCGCCACGCTGATAGTCCAGCATTAGCTTGTGCTCTTTAGCCAGGTAATCAGCGTCTTTAATCAGCCCTTCGCGGGAGAGAAAACGGCTCCAGACCGTGCTGCTGTCGCCATGAATGAGGGTGTGGTCGAGGTCAAAGACATAAAGCGGATTGGACATGTTCATTTCTCATTTCAACAAAGAGAGCCGCCAGACATCTTACAGCAAGCCTGGCGGGCAAGGATTCCATTCCCTCTTTGTCGCAGAAAAAAATGACAGCGGCATGAAAGCTTATCGTTACTTCGCTATTGGCTTCCGTTTCCCTGGCCCTGCCGGGCGGCGCTGGTGCGCAACCGGAGTATGTTTTGTGAGTGCAGGCTGAGCCTTGCGGTTATACCTGCGGGCTTCCCGCATTTCATCCAGCGTTGGCGCAGGTACCAGACACTCGCGGCGGCCGCCAATCAGATGCTTTTTGCCCATCGCTTCCAGCGCCTCGCGGATCAGCGGCCAGTTAGCCGGATCGTGATAGCGCAACAGGGCTTTATGCAGGCGGCGCTGGCGGTCACCTCGCGGCACTACAATGTCCTCACTTTTGTAGCTCACCTTGCTCAACGGGTTTTTGCCTGTGTAATACATGGTGGTGGAGTTAGCCAGCGGTGAAGGATAGAAGTTCTGCACCTGATCGAGGCGGAAACGGTGCTGCTTAAGCCATATCGCCAGATTCACCATATCTTCATCACGCGTGCCCGGGTGAGCAGAGATAAAGTATGGGATCAGATATTGTTCTTTGCCAGCCTGTTTCGAATAGGTATCAAACAGCTCTTTGAAGCGGTGATAGCTCCCCATTCCGGGCTTCATCATCTTCGACAGCGGCCCTTCTTCGGTATGCTCGGGCGCAATTTTCAGGTAGCCGCCAACGTGGTGAGTAGCCAGCTCCTTGATGTAGCGCGGGTCGGCAACGGCTAAGTCGTAGCGCACGCCCGAAGCAATCAGGATCTTCTTCACGCCCTTCAGGTCACGGGCGCGGCGATAGAGGTCAATCGTCGGCTGATGGTTGGTTTCCATATGTTGGCAAATTTCCGGATACACGCACGAAAGGCGGCGGCAGGTTTGCTCGGCGCGCGGCGACTTGCAGCGCAGCATGTACATATTGGCGGTGGGGCCGCCAAGGTCGGAAACCACGCCGGTAAAGCCCGGCACGCTGTCGCGCATCGCTTCGATCTCGCTGATTATCGAGTCCTCGGAACGGCTCTGAATAATGCGGCCTTCATGCTCGGTAATCGAACAGAATGAACAACCGCCAAAGCAGCCGCGCATAATGTTCACTGAGAAACGGATCATCTCGTAGGCCGGAATGCGCGCCTTGCCATATGAAGGATGCGGCACGCGCTGATAAGGCAGCGCAAATACGCTATCCATTTCGTCGGTGGAAAGCGGGATCGCCGGCGGGTTGATCCAGATATAGCGATCGCCGTGCTTCTGCATCAGCGCCCTGGCGCAACCCGGGTTGGTTTCGTGATGCAAAATACGCGAGGCGTGGGCATACAGCACCTTGTCGGCTTTGACCTTTTCAAAAGACGGCAGCAGGACGTAAGTCTTTTCCCACGGCTTGGGGCGCGGGGGCTGTACGGTAACGGGCTTAGCCTCATCGGCCTTTTTTTCCTGCGGGTTGTTGCCCTCCGCGCAGGGGAGATCTTCGCCATAAGGATGCGGGATCGGATCGATTTTGCCCGGCGTATCGAGCCGCGTGGAGTCAACGCCGGACCAGCCGGGCATCGCCTCTTTACGCACGATCGCAGTATTGCGCACGTCGCAAATCGCCTCGATCCCTTCGCCGTTGGCAAGACGGTGGGCCACTTCCACCAGCGGGCGTTCCCCGTTCCCAAAGATAAGCATATCGGCTTTAGCATCGACCAGGATCGAACGCCGCACGGTATCGGACCAGTAATCGTAATGCGCGGTGCGGCGCAGGCTGGCCTCAATACCGCCGAGGATCACCGGCACATCGCGCCAGGCCTCTTTACAGCGCTGGGTGTAGACCAGAGATGCACGATCCGGGCGTTTACCCGCTACGTTATCCGGCGTGTAGGCATCGTCATGGCGCAGTTTACGATCCGCCGTGTAGCGGTTAATCATTGAGTCCATATTCCCGGCGGTTACGCCAAAGAACAGGTTCGGCTTACCCAGGCGCGTAAAGTCGTGCTTAGAGGTCCAGTCCGGCTGGGCGATGATTCCAACCCGGAACCCCTGCGCCTCCAGCATGCGGCCGCAGATAGCCATTCCGAAGCTGGGATGATCAACGTAGGCATCGCCGGTAACCAGAATGATGTCGCAGCTGTCCCAGCCGAGTTCGTCCATCTCCTCGCGGGACATGGGTAAAAACGGCGCCGGACCGAAACAGGCGGCCCAGTATTGTGGCCACGAAAAGAGTTCGCGATCCGGCTGGATCAGGCTTTGGGCGCTCATAGGTTTTCCGAAAAAATGATGTAGAAATAAACAGAGGGCGGCGATTATACGCCTTATAGCAGTAGTTTTTGAAGGGATATTCGGTATTTTATCTGCCCCTCACCCCGGCCCTATCCCCAAAAGGGCGAGGGGGAAAAGGCCTGGTGTAGGGCGAGGGTAAAAACTACGGTGCGGGCTGAACCAGCAACTGGCCGATAGAGCCTCTGTCCGCAAGTTCCAGCGTCTGGCTTGAGTAGAGGAACGGGAAATGCTCCCAGGATGGCTGGCCGAAATAAACCAGCAGCTCAACCTGGCCGTCCACCCAAACTGTGTCCTTCCAGCCGCGATCTTCACCGAACGGCGAAGCGCCGTTGACGTTGCGGATCAGGAAGCTTACACCTTCGATATGGAAAGACTGCGGCGTGTCGGCTCTTACCGTCCATCGCTCCCAGCTGCCCTGCTGGGTTTGAATATCAATACGCTTCATATCCCACAGCTGACCGTTAATGCCAGGATCGTCACCGAGGGTGATTTCACGGCTGCGCGCCGGGTTACCGCCGAGGATCTCTTCAGGCAGCAGGCGCATTGGCAGAGTATCGGTAACCAGCGGCAGCAGGCCGGTAGGCCGCAGCGTCAGAACCAGGGTGGAAATCAGGATACTCGAAGGCTCGAAGAAGCCGCGAATGCGATCCATAATGCCCGCCGCTTCCCCGCAGGTTATCGAAACCTCTTTGCCTTCCGTCATGTCTATCAGGATTTCACGGCGTTCACCCGGCGCAAGCGACAGTTGCTTTACGGAAACCGGCGCGGGTAAAAAGCCCTGATCGCTTGAGATAACCGCCATCGAACGGCCGTCGCTCATCTGTAGCTGATAGCGGCGCGAGTTGGATGCGTTAAGCAAACGCAGGCGCACCCAGCCGCGAGAAACCTCAACGTACGGGCTTTGCGCCCCGTTCACCAGTAGCGTATCGCCAACAAAACCACCGCTGCCCGGCTCCTGGTATTCCGGCGCACCAAAGTTATCGAGGCGTTTGTCCTGAATAATAATCGGGAAGTCGTCCACGCCGTAATGGTTAGGAATAGGCAGCGATTTGCTGACTTCATCCTCAATCAACCACATTCCCGCCAGGCCGTTATATACCTGCTTCGCGGTGCGGTTTGGCGTATTGGCGTGATACCACAATGTGGCGGCTCGCTGGCGAATCGGCAGAACAGGTGCCCAGTCAACGTTAGGCGACATCATGCGGGCTGCGCCGCCGATAAGCGGGCCGGGGACCTGTAAACCAGCAATGGTCATGGCAACGTTTTCCTGTAGACGATTGCTGTAAATCATCTTCACGTCGTCACCATTCCAGACGCGGATGGTCGGGCCCATATAGCGCCCGTTAAGCCCCCAGACAGGAGCTTTTGCGCCACCGGTAAATGACCAGTGCGCGCGCTGTAACGTCAGAAAAAGCGGCTGACCGCGACGGGATTCAAGAAGAGGAGGAACCGGTAACGGTTGCTGCTGCCCTGCCGCGTTTGCCCTCAGCGGCACCGAACCCGCACAAAGCGCGACCCCGGATGCCTGAATAAACTGACGCCGACTGAGTGACATAATTGCTCCATGTAAAACTGAATAACATAAGGCGGTACAAACCGTACCGCCAAAAGCGGCGTTTAGTGCGCCTGTTTCTTTGCAATCTTGCCGTCGGCTTCACGCGCGGCGACTTCTTTATTTAATTCGTCGATTTTAGCCATCATCAGCTCGCGGCAGTCGGTAGCGAGCTTGCGCACCTGATCCTTGCCGTAGGTGCTGGTGTCGATAGGCGGCAGCATTTCGACAATCACCAAACCGTTGTTCCAGCGGTTCAGCTTAATTTTATTACTGGTATTGGAAACGCACACCGGAATAATCGGTACCCCGGCGGCTATCGCCGCGTGAAATGCCCCGGTTTTGAACGGCAGCAGGCCGCGGCCGCGGCTGCGGGTTCCTTCCGGGAACATCCAGATGGAGACTTTACGTTTTCGCATCTGCTCAACAACCTGAGCGATAGTCCCGTGGGCTTTCGCACGGTTATCCCTGTCAATCAGCAGGTTGCCGGTTATCCAGTAAAGCAGACCAAAGAACGGGACCCAAAGTAGGCTTTTTTTACCCACCGTCACCGTCGGCGGCTGAACAATGTTTGCCGCCGTCACCATATCGTAGTTGTTCTGATGGTTGCCGATGTAAATCGCCGTTGGATGGTTTTCTGCACCTGCCGGTAAGCGGGTTTCAACCTTCAGGCCGAACACCGGCGCCAGACGCCCAAAGAGGTGACCGAAAGTTGCCACATGGCGCGGATTACGCGGGCTGAACAGACAGTAAATACAACCAAAGATGCATACCAGGATGCAGTAAATAACGACAATGATAAAACGAACAATCGCTAACATAACTACCTCATGAGCCGAAGCCGCTGATAAGTATACCGGCTTTAGCGTAAAACACACCGGACGGCGGCAGAGATACCGCCGCGCCCCGGATTATTCTTCGCTGTCTCCAGCCCCCGCACGCGCCGGGGAATCCACTTCTACCCGGTCGATTCGCTGCAAACCACGCATCAACGTACCGCGTCTGCCGCGTTCGCCGGTGATTTTTTGCAATTCTTCAGGGCGCAGCTTAATTTTGCGTTTGCCTACGTGAAGCGTCAGCGTGCTTTGCGGCGGCAGGATAAACAGATGGGCCAGCTTATCTTCGCCTTTAGCCGCTTCGGCTGACGGGATAGAGATAATCTTGTTGCCCTTGCCTTTCGACAGTTCCGGCAGGTCGCTTACCGGGAACATCAGCATACGCCCGGCGGCGGTGATAGCCAGCAGCATGTCGTCCGCGCTATGAATTTCCAGCGGCGGCAGCACGCGTGCGTTATCCGGCAGCGATATCAGCGCCTTGCCTGCACGGTTGCGTGAAACAACATCGTTGAAGGTACAAACGAAGCCGTACCCTGCGTCAGAAGCCATCAGCAGTTTCTGCTCATCGGCGGCCATCAGCACATAGTCAACGGTCGCACCCGGCGGCGGCGTCAGCTTGCCGGTTAACGGCTCGCCCTGGCCACGCGCAGACGGCAGCGTGATGGGATCTAATGCGTAGCTTCTGCCCGTGGAGTCGATAAACGCCACCGGCTGGTTGCTCTTACCTTTTGCCGAGCCGAGATAGCTGTCGCCCGCTTTATAGCTCAGGCCCGGAGCATCGATATCATGCCCTTTGGCGCTGCGAACCCAGCCCATCTGCGACAGTACAATTGTTACCGGTTCGGACGGCACCATATCGTGCTCGCTCATGGCTTTGGCTTCGCCACGTTCACGCAGCGGAGAACGACGGTCGTCCCCAAAGGCATCGGCATCAGCCTGCAATTCTTTCTTCAGCAGGGTATCCATTTTACGCTCGGAAGCGAGAATGCCCTGTAGCCGATCGCGCTCTTTTTCCAGCTCGCTTTGCTCGCCGCGGATCTTCATTTCTTCGAGTTTGGCGAGATGGCGTAACTTCAGCTCAAGAATAGCTTCGGCCTGGGTTTCGCTGAGTTCAAAGCGGGACATCAGCTCCTGCTTTGGCTCATCCTCAGTGCGGATGATGTGAATTACGTCGTCGATATTGAGGAACGCCACCAGCAAACCTTCGAGGATATGCAGGCGCTTAAGGACTTTTTCCAGACGATAGCTCAGACGGCGGCGCACCGTATCGCGGCGGTAAACCAGCCATTCGCTGAGGATCTCCAGCAGGTTTTTCACCGCCGGGCGGCCGTCCAGGCCAATCATATTCAGGTTGATGCGGTAGCTTTTTTCAAGATCGGTTGTCGCAAACAGGTGGTTCATCACCTGTTCCATATCGATGCGGTTAGAGCGCGGCACAATCACCAGACGAGTCGGATTTTCATGGTTCGACTCATCGCGCAGGTCTTCCACCATCGGCAGCTTTTTAGCGCGCATCTGGTTGGCAATCTGCTCCAGCACGCGAGCGCCAGAGACCTGGTGTGGCAGCGCGGTGATGACAACATCGCCATCTTCTTTTTTCCACACAGCGCGCATGCGCACCGAACCACGGCCATTTTGGTAGATTTTGCGAATGTCTTCGCGCGGGGTAATGATTTCCGCTTCGGTCGGGTAATCCGGGCCGTGAACGATATCCAGCACGTCCTCGAGAGTCGTGTTCGGCCGATCGATAAGCGCGATAGCAGCCTGAGCGACTTCACGCAGGTTGTGCGGAGGAATATCTGTCGCCATACCGACAGCGATGCCGGTGGTGCCGTTCAGCAGGATATTGGGCAGGCGCGCAGGCAGCATCTTCGGCTCCTGCAGCGTTCCGTCAAAGTTCGGGATGTAGTCCACCGTGCCCTGGCCAAGCTCGCCGAGCAGCAGTTCTGCATATTTTGACAGGCGCGACTCGGTATAACGCATCGCCGCAAAGGACTTAGGATCGTCCGGCGCACCCCAGTTGCCCTGCCCGTCTACCAGCGGGTAGCGGTAGGAAAACGGCTGCGCCATCAGCACCATGGCTTCATAGCAGGCGCTATCGCCGTGCGGGTGATATTTACCCAGTACGTCACCAACTGTACGCGCGGACTTCTTAAACTTCGCGCTGGCGCTTAGCCCCAACTCCGACATCGCATAGACGATGCGCCGCTGAACGGGCTTAAGCCCGTCGCCGATAAACGGCAGCGCACGGTCCATGATGACGTACATGGAATAGTTGAGATACGCATTTTCCGTGAATTCGTGCAGCGCAAGACGCTCAGCACCATCATGAGTCAAATCACTCATTGCTCATTCATCCTCAAACTGACGAGCCGATTGTGGCCACAATCGGCGTAATTGCCGCCGATAGTACCTTATCTGGCCTGTCGAGTCATAGAGATGAATAGCTTTATGCGCGGCGGCAGAGCGTCAGCAAAGGCCGCGCGCCGGGCCTTATTTCACTTTACTAATTTGCTTTACGTCTATTTCTACAGAGTTCCAGTCTTTGTCGACTTCGCCCTGAATTTCAACGGTGTCCTGCGGCGTAACCGTCAGGCCGTTCCAGCGCTTGTGGTCAATGTCCACATTTACGCTATCGGTCGCATCGCGGAAAATATAGTGCTCGCCGCCGATGCGCTGTTCAATTTTACCGGTCAGAGTAACCCAGGTGTCGTCAGAGAAGCTTTTTGCCTGCTTCACGGTGGTTTTATTCCCGGTCGGGCCAACAAAACCACCCTGCTGCCCAGGCTGCGTTTGCACCTGCGCATTCGGGTCCACAAAACCACCGCCGGTTTGCGCCGCAAATACCGGGGCAGAGGTTAAGGCAACGATCGCGAACATAGCTGCTGTCTTTTTCATTATTGTATTCTCCTTAGGTTGTGTAGCCCCATTAAACCAGGCAAATCTTAACCAGATCTTAATCCCACATATCAAACATGCTTTTTCTTGCGGATTTGCGGCATGCCCCGAAGGCATTGGCTTTAGAGCTGTACAGCCCGCGGCTTCCGGTATTTACTTCACCGCATAAAGGCAGCAACAAGGAGTTCGCCATGCGCATATTATTAATTGAAGACGATCCGCTGATTGGAGATGGCATCAAAGCGGGTCTGGTCAAAATGGGCTTTGCCGTCGACTGGTTTAGCGACGGCCAGCAGGGAAAACTGGCGCTTGCTCAGGCACCTTATGATGCGGTAGTGCTTGATCTCAGCCTTCCGGGGATGGACGGCTTAGATATCCTGCGAGCATGGCGTAAAGACGGGCGCAATGAGCCGGTACTGGTTCTTACAGCGAGGGATTCGCTGGACGAACGCGTAGAAGGGCTTCAGCTCGGCGCGGATGACTATCTGTGTAAACCTTTTGCCCTGGCAGAAGTGGTGGCGCGGCTACAGGTGCTTGTGCGTCGCGCTCACGGCCATGCCCAGCCTGAACTTACCCACGGCGGCGTTGTTCTTTCCCCTATCAATCTTACCGTCTCATTAAACGGCGAACCGTTGCAGCTGAAACCCAAAGAGTTTGCTTTGCTTGAGCTGCTGATGCGCAATGCGGGCCGGGTGCTCCCGCGTACCTTAATTGAGGAAAAACTTTATAACTGGGACGACGATGTGTCGCGAAATGCGCTGGAGGTTCATATCCATCACCTGCGCAAGAAACTGGGCAGCCAGTTTATTCGCACCGTCCACGGCATCGGTTATACGCTGGGTGACGCATGCTGAGAACCCTGACGAAAAGCTTACGCACCCGCCTTACCGCTGGCTTTATTGCGCTCACCCTTGTTGCCGCGGCGCTGGCAAGTACCGCCGCCTGGTATGAAGCCCGGCACTCCCTGAACAAGCTTTTTGATACTCAACAACTGCTGTTTGCCAAAAGATTAAGCGTGCTGGATTTTGACACAACGCCAGGCGCAGAACCCCAGTTGCCACGCAGCAAAAGCATGATAAAAAAACATCGCGGAAAACTGGACGATGACACTCTTGCCTTCGCTATTTTTAGCGCCGACGGCAGGCTGGTACTCAACGACGGTGACAGCGGCAAAGGGCTAACTTACAGCTGGCACAGGGATGGATTTGTCGATGGGCAATTGGCGAATGATGACGATCTCTGGCGGCTGGTTTGGCTAACCACGCAGGATGGCCGCTACCGCATAGTCGTGGGCCAGGAGTGGGACTACCGGGATGAGATGGCGCTGGACATTGTCTCTTCCCAACTGGCTCCCTGGCTTATTGCCCTGCCGTTAATGCTGATTCTGCTGATTTGGTTAGTCAGCTCAGAGCTTGCGCCTTTAAGCAGGCTGGCACAGAAGCTTCAGCGCCGTTCACCGGGAGACACCACTCGCCTGGAAACAACGGATTTACCGCTGGAAGTAAAACCGCTGGCCGAAGCGCTAAACCAACTCTTTGAGCGAACAAATGAACTGATGCAGCGCGAACGTCGCTTTACGTCGGATGCCGCACACGAGCTTCGCAGCCCGCTGGCTGCCCTTAAGGTACAGGCAGAAGTGGCGCAGCTTGCTGAACAGGATGCTCCGGTAAGAGAGCAAGCGCTGATTCATCTCCATCAGGGCATAGACAGAGCGTCCCGCCTGGTAGAACAGCTGCTGACGCTTTCACGCCTGGACTCGCTCGACGAACTGAACGACGTGCAGTCGATATCACTCCAGGCGCTACTTCAGGAGGCTGTGATGGAAGCCTGGCATAATGCCCAGCGTGAAGGCGTTGATATCAGGCTGAAGATGCAGAATGAGCCGGTTATTCACCGCGGGCAGCCGCTGCTGCTGGGCTTAATGTTGCGCAATATTCTGGATAATGCGGTGCGCTACAGCCCTCCCGGCAGCATTGTGCAGGTTATTTTACGGGGCAATTCGCTGGAGATTATCGATAACGGACCGGGCGTTAGCCCGGAACACCTTGCGTCGCTCGGTCAGCGCTTCTTCCGCCCGCCGGGCCAGTTAAAAAACGGCAGCGGCCTTGGATTGTCCATCGTTAAGCGTATCGCCGCCCTGCACGGCATGAATGCCGCCTTTGGCAATGCGCAGGATGGTGGATTCCGGGTACTGCTGAGCTGGTCTTAAGGCTTTCCGGTGTCGATTTTTGCGCAAATAGCAAAAGTCTTTGCACATTTTAGCCATTTTTTCGTGACGCCACTCTCATTATAATGATTGGCAAACGTAATTATTCAAGGGCTAACGATGAGCAACATACTGATTATCAACGGCGGTAAAAAATTCGGCCACTCAAACGGCCAGCTTAACGACACCATGACTGAAGTCGCGGAAACCTATTTGCGCGACCTCGGACATGATGTTCAGGTGACCCGCGCCGACGGCGAATACGACGTTAAAGCAGAAGTTGAGAAATTCTTGTGGGCCGACACCGTGATTTGGCAAATGCCGGGCTGGTGGATGGGTGCTCCATGGACCGTGAAAAAATATATCGATGATGTATTTACCGAAGGCCACGGTTCTCTGTACGCCAGCGACGGCCGTACTCGTTCAGACGCCTCCAAAAAATATGGTTCCGGCGGCCTGATCCAGGGGAAAACCTACATGCTGTCCCTGACGTGGAACGCACCTATGGAAGCTTTCACCGACAAAGATCAGTTCTTCCACGGCGTTGGCGTAGACGGCGTTTACCTGCCGTTCCACAAAGCTAACCAGTTCCTGGGAATGGAAGGTCTACCGACCTTTATCGCTAACGACGTTATCAAACAGCCAGACGTGCCACATTATGTCGCAGAATATCGCAAGCATCTGGCAGAGATTTTTGCTTAACTGTTGGCCGGATAACATAAGGAGTTAGTCATGCTGACAGTGATTGCTGAAATTCGCACTCGTCCTGGTTCACATCATCGCCAGGCGACCATCGCGGCATTTGAGAAGATAATTCCGACCGTGCTGCAGGAAGAAGGTTGCCACGGCTATGCGCCGCTGGTGGACCATAATGCTCAGGTAGCGTTCCAGACCACCGCACCGGATTCCATCTTCATGCTGGAGAAATGGGAAACCATCGCGCATCTGGAAGCCCACCTCCAGACCACGCACATGAAGGAGCACAGCGCCCGCGTGAAAGACGACGTGCTGGAAGTTCATATCCGCATTCTTGAAGAAGCCGTTAAGTAACACGGCTGGATGGAATGCAAAAAGGGATGGCTATGCCATCCCTTTTACGTTTTGGAGAAAGGTTCTTTAACCCTCGATATCCGCCATATCGCCCTTCTCCTGTAGCCAGTTACGGCGGTCTTCGGAGCGCTTTTTGGCCAGCAGCATATCCATGGTTGCCAGCGTGCGCTGGTCGTCTTCATCGCTGATGGTTAGCTGCACCAGGCGGCGAGTGTTCGGATCCAGCGTGGTTTCACGCAGTTGAAGCGGGTTCATCTCGCCCAGCCCTTTAAAGCGCTGTACGTTCGGCTTGCCCTTCTTACGCTTAAGCTGCTCCAGCACGCCCGCCTTCTCTTCTTCGTCCAGGGCGTAATAAACCTCCTTGCCGAGGTCGATACGGTAGAGCGGCGGCATCGCAACATAAACGTGCCCGCCCTTAACCAGGGAGCGGAAGTGGCGTACAAACAGCGCGCACAGCAGCGTGGCAATATGCAGACCATCCGAGTCCGCATCCGCAAGAATGCAAACCTTGCCATAACGCAGCTGGCTAAGATCTTCGCTGTCAGGATCGATCCCGATAGCCACCGAGATGTCGTGAACTTCCTGCGAGGCAAGCACTTCATCGGAAGAGACTTCCCAGGTATTCAGGATCTTACCTTTCAGCGGCATGATTGCCTGATATTCGCGATCGCGAGCCTGCTTGGCCGAGCCGCCCGCCGAGTCCCCTTCTACCAGGAACAGCTCGGTGCGGCTCAGATCCTGCGCGCTACAGTCGGCCAGTTTCCCCGGTAAAGCCGGGCCGCTGGTTAACTTTTTGCGAACCACTTTCTTAGCGGCGCGCATACGGCGCTGGGCGCTCGAAATAGCCAGTTCGGCAAGCTGTTCGGCCGCCTGCACGTTTTGGTTCAGCCAGAGGCTAAAGGCATCTTTTACCACGCCGGAAACAAATGCGGCGCACTGACGAGAAGAGAGACGTTCTTTGGTTTGCCCGGCAAACTGAGGATCCTGCATTTTTACCGACAGCACATAAGCGCAGCGTTCCCAGATATCTTCGGCGGAGAGCTTCACGCCGCGCGGCAGAATATTGCGGTACTCGCAGAATTCACGCATTGCATCCAGCAGGCCCTGGCGCAGGCCGTTAACGTGCGTCCCGCCCTGCATAGTTGGGATCAGGTTTACGTAGCTTTCGGTCAGCAGCTCGCCGCCTTCGGGCAGCCACAGCAGCGCCCAGTCTACCGCTTCGGTATCGCCGGAAAAGTTGCCGATAAACGGGGCTTCCGGCAGCGTAATCAGGCCGTCAACCGCTTCGCACAGGTAATCCTTCAGGCCATCTTCATAGCACCAGCGCTGTTCGGTATTGTTGACTTTGTCGGTGAAGGTTATCTCCACGCCCGGGCACAGCACGGCTTTAGCCTTCAGCAGGTGGCTGAGGCGAGAAACGGAGAAACGCGGGCTGTCGAAGAAGCTTTCGTCCGGCCAGAAGTGAACGCTGGTGCCGGTATTACGTTTGCCGCAGGTGCCGATCACTTCCAGATCCTGCACCTTGTCGCCATTTTCAAAAGCGATGCTGTAAACCTGTGCGTCGCGGCGCACGGTCACTTCAACGCGTTTGGAAAGGGCGTTAACCACCGAAATCCCCACGCCGTGAAGGCCGCCGGAGAACTGGTAGTTTTTATTCGAGAACTTACCGCCAGCGTGCAGGCGGCAAAGGATCAGCTCAATTGCCGGGACTTTTTCTTCGGAATGGATATCAACAGGCATTCCTCGCCCGTCATCGATAACTTCCAGAGACTGGTCGGCGTGCAGGATGACATCCACGCGCTTGGCGTGGCCAGCCAGCGCCTCATCGACGCTGTTATCAATGACTTCCTGACCCAAATGGTTAGGACGAGTGGTGTCGGTGTACATTCCCGGGCGGCGGCGAACTGGCTCAAGCCCGGTGAGCACCTCTATATCATCGGCATTATAGGATTGCGTCATGGTTTATTCATTCAGATAGCGAAACAGGAAATCGGCCGGCTGGCCTCAGCTCAAGCCGAGGAAGTCGACAATCTGTGTGAAATAATCTTCGAAGCCCGTAAAGGCGTGATTGCCGCCGGGTTCCACCGTCTGGCGGCAGAGCGCGTAGTAAGCTACGGCCTGGCGGTAATCAAGCACCTCGTCGCCCGTCTGTTGCAGCAGCCAGATAAGATCCGGCGCTTCCAGCGGGTCAATCTGCATGACTTTTAGATCGTAAATATGGCGTGACTCTAGCACATATTGCTGCCCGGTGTAGGGGTTCTCGTTTTTGCCAAGATAATCAACCAGCAGCTCGAACGGGCGAACGGCAGGATTTACCACCACCGCCGGCAGGGTGAAACACTGCGACAGCCAGGTGGCGTAGTAGCCGCCAAGCGAGGAGCCGACAATACCAAGCTGCTCGCCACCGCGCTCCAGCACCAGCGACTCAAGAAGCTCGGTGGCATCCGCAGGATAGGGCGGCAATTGCGGAATGATCATCTCAATTTCCGGGTGATGCTGTGCAAGCCATGCCTGCATCCGGGTCGCCTTTGCAGATGCCGGAGAGCTATTAAACCCGTGTAAATACAGTAGAGCTGACATCAATAACCCTCGGAAGCCGTATCCGGGTTAAATTTGCAGCCCTGCAGGCGGCACACTTCGGTCGTCAGGCTCCCGTCCGGATAGAGATCCAGCCAGCGCCAGCCCGGTTCGATGGTATCGAGGGTGAAGTTAGCGCAGTGCGGCTTGAACTGGACGCAGGTAGAAGGCGTGGCCAGCATTCTGCGGCCGTTCCAGTCGAGATCCAGCTCCTGGTGAATATGCCCGCAGAGCAGGGTTTTAACCTGCGGCCAGGCCTTAAGTGCGGCATCCAGCTCGGCGGCGTTACGCAGGCTGTGCTGATCGAGCCAGCTGCAGCCAGCCGGAAGCGGATGATGGTGAAGCAGAAGCAGCGTGTGGCGTTCCGGGGCAGCGGCAAGCTGGCGCTCCAGCCATTCCAGCTGATAATCACTCAGCTCTCCGTGCGGGACGCCAAAGACCTGACTGTCCAGCAGCAGAATTTGCCAGTGCTCGCCAATATGCACGCGTTTGGCAGGAGAAATACCCGCTTCCAGAAGCGCGCTGAACATGGCAGGTTGGAAATCGTGATTTCCTGGAAGCCAAACGCAGGGCGCAGAAAATCTGGAGATGCCCTCAGCAAAGTGCTGGTAGGCCTCCGCGCTATGATCCTGCGCTAAATCACCGGTTGCAACCACCAGGTCACAGGCATGCTGTTCGGCAAGAATGGCGGCAATCACCGCCTGGTAGCTTTTCCAGGTATTAATACCCAGCAGCGTTTCGTCTTTTCCGGCGAACAGATGAGTATCGGTTATTTGCAATATCCTGATCCGGCCCCCATCGGCCACAGGAAGGGTTAACAGGCTTTCCAAATGGTGTCCTTAGGTTTCACGCACACTTACATACCATCCATTATTCAGGGCGTTGTGCCGTTAGCCGTCTTACTCCCCAAAAAACTAGGTATAAACCGGAACCGCCATTGCTCCATGCGCTAAACAGTAGCGCAGCCAATCAGCAAGAAACTGGTTAATTTGATGCTTTTCGTCGCGTTGATGCAACTTTTTATTCGGATAATCATAGCGTGCTTTGAAGCGAAAGATCTGCTGGCTTGAACACACTTCCGCCACCATCGCATCATGATACAACCTGACCGACATAGACGGCAGGCTCCAGTAGCTAACGCTTGGGTGCGTTTGCTCAATTTCCACAAGCGTAGTGTAACGAGTTGATTCTGATATAGTTAAGCGATATCTGGCGCTATTAACCTGATACGTTACCGTCTCGCCCGCTGCGTCATTTTGCGGCAGTAAGCGGCGCAGTTGTGCGAAGTTGGTTTCGCACAAACGCATCATTTCAGGGAAGTCAGGGGTATAGCGCTTCATAATCAGTGATTCCACTCTTTTCTTAATTGCTCATAATGCAGTTGCAGCCATTGCAAAGCGATGACCGACGCTGCGTTGTCGATGCTCCCCTCTTCTACACACTGGTAGGCCTGCTCCCGGCTTACCACATGAACACGAATATCTTCGTTTTCTTCCGCCAGGCCGTGAATGCCTTCGGCCAGGCTGGCGTCCACTTCACCAACTAAAATAGACAGTCTTTCACTGGTGCCGCCGGGGCTTGCTAAATAACTCAGCACCGGCTTTGTGCGGCCAACAACCAGGCCAGCCTCTTCTACTGCCTCGCGGCGCGCGACATCTTCAACGCTTTCGCCTTCTTCAATCATTCCGGCTATCATTTCCAGCAGCCACGGGCTTTCACTGGAGTCATAAGCGGCAATGCGAATCTGCTCAACCAGCACCACTTCATCACGCACAGGGTCATAGGGTAGCAGCACCGCCGCGTGCCCGCGCTCAAAAATTTCTCGCTTAACTTCCCCGCTCATTTCGCCGTTAAACAGGCGATGACGAAAACGATAAAGATCGAGCGAAAAAAAACCGCGATAAAGCGTTTCCCGTGCAATAATTTCTACATCCTTTTTGGCGAAAGTCACCGTCGGCTTTACTGACTTATTCATAGATGATGTCCTGATGGCAAATGGGCGCTGGCCGGGCGATTTCAACCCCGCACGACTGCCCTTTCAATTTTGATGTGGTAGATTGGTGAAAATTAAGGTAGATGGCACTTTACGCCAACCTGCCCGGCTGGCGGAATCTGTAGAATCGGCAATCATTTTCGACTCCTGTCGGCGTTAACAAAATAATTCTGCTTCACAACAAGGAATGCAAATGAAGAAACTGCTCCCCATTCTTATCGGTCTGAGCCTAACGGGTTTCAGCGCCATGAGCCAGGCAGAAAACCTGTTGCAGGTTTACCAACAGGCCCGCACCAGCAACCCGGACCTGCGTAAATCCGCCGCTGACCGTGACGCCGCATTCGAAAAAATCAATGAAACACGCGGTCCATTATTACCACAGCTTGGTCTGGGTGCAGACTATGGCTACGGCAGCGGTTACCGCGATTCAAACGGCGTTAACTCCAATGCTACCAGCGCGACTCTGCAACTGACGCAAACCATTTTCGATATGTCGAAATGGCGTGCGCTGACTTTGCAGGAAAAAAGCGCTGGCATTCAGGACGTCAGCTTCCAGACCGATCAGCAGGCGCTTATCCTGAGTACCGCCACCGCCTACTTTAATGTTCTGAGCGCTATCGATGCGCTGTCTTATACCGAAGCTCAGAAACAGGCGATTTACCGCCAGCTTGATCAAACCACCCAGCGCTTTAACGTTGGCCTGGTTGCCATTACCGACGTGCAGAACGCCCGTGCGCAGTACGATAACGTGCTCGCCAACGAAGTGACGGCGCGTAACAACCTGGACAACGCCGTTGAATCTCTGCGTCAGGTTACCGGCAACGACTACCTGAGCCTTGCCTCTCTGAACGTAGACGGTTTCAAAACCAGCAAGCCGGATGCGGTAAATAACCTGCTGAAAGAAGCAGAGAAGCGCAACCTCAGCCTGCTGCAGGCTCGCCTGAGCCAGGATCTGGCACGCGAGCAGATTCGCCTGGCGGAAGACGGTCACCTGCCGACGCTGAACCTGACCGCATCTACCGGCGTGTCTAATACCAGCTATAACGGCTCTAAAACCAGCGACCAGACCCGTTACGGCAACAGCTATGACGGTCAGAACAAAGTAGGCCTGAGCTTCTCCCTGCCGCTGTATCAGGGCGGCCAGGTTAACTCTAAGGTGAAACAGGCGCAGTACAACTTTGTTGGCGCCAGCGAGCAGCTTGAAAGTGCGCACCGCAGCGTGGTGCAGACCGTTCGCTCTTCCTTCAATAACGTGAACGCGTCCATCAGCACCATTAACGCCTACAAACAGGCCGTGGTTTCTGCCCAAAGCTCTCTGGACGCGATGGAAGCGGGTTACTCGGTGGGTACACGTACTATCGTGGACGTGCTGGATGCAACCACCACGCTGTACAACGCGAAGCAGCAGCTTTCCAGCGCACGTTACAACTACCTGATTAACCAGTTGAACATTAAATCCGCTCTCGGCACGCTGAACGAGCAGGATCTGGTGGCTCTGAACGGCGCACTCGGCAAACCAGTTTCAACTACCGCCGAAAGCGTTGCTCCACAAACCCCGGATCAGGATGCTCGCGCTGACGGTTACTCTGCGACAACCGCAGCGTCAAGCAAAGCTCCGCGCGCAACACCGGCGGCGGCAACCAGCGGTAAAAAAGCGAACCCATTCGCTAATTAATCGTCGGAATGTCGACAAAAGGGGCATCTAATCACGCCCCTTTTTTTCTGCCTTCGCTCTGAACGTAAGGCAACGTAAAGATTCCCTGCCAACAGGCCTTGATCGCTTCAATTTCGACCATTCATCCCCTATCCTTAGCACCAAACCTACTGGGCTCAGGACTAAGTCAATGAAACGGACAAAAAATATAAATCATTCATCGTTCCGCAAAAGCTGGAACGCACGCCATTTAACGCCGGTAGCCCTGGCCGTTACCGCCGTCTTTATGCTGGCGGGTTGTGAGCAGAGCGACGAAACCGTCTCTATGTATCAAAACGCCGACGACTGCTCTCAGGCAAACCCGGGCAAGAGCGCGGAATGCACCACCGCCTATACCAACGCCCTGAAGGAAGCCGAGCGCACCGCGCCGAAGTATGCTTCCCGCCAGGAATGTATCGCCGAGTTTGGTGAAGGACAGTGCCAGCCAGCTCCGGCTCAGGCAAGCCTTGCCGGTGAAAACCAGGCTCAGGCCCAGCCTCAGCAAAGCGGCAGCTTCTGGATGCCGCTGATGGCAGGCTACATGATGGGACGCCTGATGGGCGGCGGCGCAGGCTTTGCTCAACAGCCGCTGTTCACCTCGAAAAACCCGGCCAGCCCGGCCTACGGCAAATATGCCGATGCCAGCGGTAAGAGCTACGGCGCAGCAACGCCGGGGCGCACCGCCAGCGTACCAAAAACCGCAATGGCCCCTAAGCCAGCGACAACCTCCACCGTAACGCGCGGCGGCTTTGGTGAGTCGGTTGCTAAGCAGTCCACCATGCAGCGCAGCAGCGCTTCCGGCACCAGCCGCTCGATGGGCGGCTGATAGACATGGAAAGAGTCTCTATTGTCGAGCGCCCGGACTGGCGCGAAAAAGCGAACGAATATGGCTTTAATTTTCACACCATGTACGGCGAGCCTTACTGGTGTGAAGACGCTTATTACAAGCTCACGCTCGCTCAGGTTGAGCGTCTGGAAGAGGTGACCGCCGAGCTGCATCAAATGTGCCTCAAGGTGGTGGATAAAGTTGTCGCCAGCGACGAGTTAATGGCCCGCTTCCGTATTCCAAAACACACCTGGGAGTTCGTCCGCCAGTCGTGGCGTACTCAGCAACCTTCGCTCTACTCACGTCTTGACCTGGCCTGGGACGGCGTTGGTGAGCCTAAGCTGCTGGAAAATAACGCCGACACGCCTACCTCGCTGTACGAAGCGGCCTTCTTCCAGTGGATCTGGCTGGAAGATCAGGTTGCGGCCGGTAAGCTTCCTGAAGGGGCAGACCAGTTCAACAGCCTGCAGGAACAGCTGATCGAGCGCTTTGCCGAGCTCAAGCAGCAGCACGGTTTTAATCTTCTGCATTTTGCCTGCTGCCAGGACACGGTAGAAGATCGCAGCACCGTCCAGTATTTACAGGATTGCGCGGCCGAGGCGGAAGTTGCCAGCGAATTCCTTTATATGGAAGAGATCGGCCTTGGCGAAAAAGGCCAGTTCACCGATCTTCAGGATCAGGTTATTAGCAACCTGTTCAAGCTCTACCCGTGGGAATTCATGCTGCGCGAAATGTTCTCCACCAAGTTGGAAGACGCTGGCGTACGCTGGCTGGAGCCCGCGTGGAAAAGCATTATCTCCAATAAAGCACTGCTGCCGATGCTGTGGGAAATGTTCCCGAACCATCCGAATCTGCTGGCGGCTTATTTTGCCGAAGATAATCACCCGGAGATGGAAAAATACGTGGTGAAACCTATCTTCTCGCGCGAAGGTGCCAACGTGAAGATAATCGAGAACGGCCAGGAGATAGCGCGCGTTGACGGGCCGTACGGCGAAGAAGGCATGATAGTGCAGGAGTTCTATCAGCTACCAAAATTTGGCGACAGCTACACGCTTATCGGCAGCTGGCTAATCAACGGTAGTCCAGCCGGGATTGGCATCCGCGAAGATCGCGAGTTAATCACCCAGGATCTTTCTCGCTTTTACCCGCATATTTTCGTCGAATAACCGGCGATAAACGTTAAAAAGGCGCGAATTACGCGCTTTTTTATTACTTAGCCGACCTGCACCGACAGCATGCTTAACGATCCCATTTCAATACCATCCACCGGAATACTCACCGGTTCTTTGCCGTCCCACGCGCCGAGAACATAAAGCAGCGGCAGGAAGTGCTCCGCCGTAGGGTTCGACAGCGAGCCACCTTCATGCTCAAGATAATTGACCAGCGGATGTTGCCCGGCAGGCCCCTGCCAGGTCAGATTATCCTTCACATATTGATTAAACGACTCCGCCCACGGGTAAGGAGTGTTTTCCCCATGCCAGCGCGCGGTCCGCAGGTTGTGCACCACATTGCCGCTCGCCACCAGCATAATGCCCTGGTCACGCAGCGCGGCCAGTTTGCGGCCTGTTTCAAAGTGCCATGCCGCAGGTTTTGTGCTGTCGATACTCAGTTGCACCATTGGAATATCCGCCTCCGGGTACATTTTTATCAGCACGCCCCAGGAGCCGTGGTCAAATCCCCAGGCTTCTTTGTCCAGCGCAACCGGCGTTGGTGTCAGCAGCTCACGAAGCCGCTCTGCCAGCTCCGGCGAGCCGGGTGCCGGATAATGTGTGTCATACAGCGCCTGCGGGAAACCGCCGAAATCATGGATAGTCTTCGGCGTTTCCATCGCCGTGACGCCCGTTCCGCGGGTAAACCAGTGAGCCGACACCACCACAATCGCTTTCGGCCGCGGCAGCGTTGCGCCTAAGTGCGCCCAGGCTCTGGTATAGCGGTTATCTTCCAGCACGTTCATCGGGCTACCGTGACCAAGGAACAGCGCGGGCATACGTTGGGTTGTCATGATGGTGTCCTTAAAAGAGATTTAATGAACACAGATTACGCCCAATTTTTAGCGGAAGAACTCAGATAAGCATGATGAAGATCATCAGAAATTTTGAACAGGGGAAAAGCGCGATAACGGGGGGAAACGAAGCAGGAAAGCAGAAGCCCGACCGTGCCGATCGGGCCTGATTTTTAGCTGGCTTTGCGCGCCTGAGCCTGGCGATATTCCACCAGATCTTCAATGGTCACAACGGCCATATTGTGTTTACGGGCGAACTCGATGCACTCCGGCGCACGCGCCATGGTGCCGTCGTCGTTGGTCAGTTCACACAGCACGCCGGCTGGTTTGAAACCGGCCAGAGAAACCAGATCGATGGTTGCTTCGGTGTGGCCGCCGCGGGTCAACACGCCACCCGGCTGCGCGCGCAGCGGGAATACGTGCCCAGGACGGTGTAGATCGCTCGGCTTCGCGCCGTCGGCAATTGCCGCGCGCACGGTAGTCAGACGGTCGGCAGCGGAAACGCCGGTGGTTACGCCATGCGCGGCTTCAATGGTCACGGTAAAACCGGTGCCAAAGGCGCTGGTGTTGTTTTCGACCATCATTGGCAGGTCGAGCTGTTTACGGCGTTCGTCGGTCAGGCACAGGCAAACGATCCCGCTGCCGTGGCGAATGGTCAGCGCCATTTGCTCAACGGTCATGGTTTCGGCAGGGAAGATCATGTCGCCTTCGTTCTCGCGATTTTCGTCGTCGAGAACCATTGCCCCACGGCCTTCACGAAGCGCATTAAGAGCATGCTCTACGCGCTCTGTCGGGGTGCCAAATGCAGAAAGTAGCGTCTGATTCATGGTAATAAAAACCTCATTAAAATTATGGTTACCAGAATCAGGGCAGTCTTAGGAGCTAAAAAAATAACGCGGGCAGGCCTCAGCCTGACTTGATCGTTACTCTCTCCCATCCGGACTTTAACCGTCGGCCCCGGAATTACACCGGATCTGCTGACCTTCAGGCAAAGCCTGAAGCGCTCGCGGGCTTTCAGCGTAAGCTGATTTACCGCCGGTGGGGAGTTTCGCCCCGCCCTGAGAATAAGCAGGTTCACTATAGCGCTAATCATTTTTGTCGGCAACGATTACGCAGGCAACATTTCCGGTTTATCACCTGTCAATCAGGCATTACAATTAGGCTAATTACTCCCCCAGATAATGGAAGCCACTATGATTGACCCGAAAAAAATTGAACAAATTGCCCGCCAGGTTCATGAGTCTATGCCGAAAGGGATCCGTGAGTTCGGGGACGACGTGGAGAAGAAGGTTCGCCAGGTATTACAGTCTCAGCTTACCCGCCTGGACCTGGTCAGCCGTGAAGAGTTTGACGTGCAGACTCAGGTACTGCTGCGCACCCGCGAAAAACTGGCTCTGCTGGAGCAGCGTCTGAGCGAACTTGAAAACCGCGAAGCGCCAAAAGCCGCAGAATAATTATCGAGCGCTGAGTTTCCCGTAAGAAACAAAAGAAAAAGCCGCAGCGATTTGCACCGCCGCGGCTTTTTTAGCTTAAGGGAATTAGAACGTTTCCCAGTTATCGTCAGACGCAGCGGCAACCGCTTTACGCGGTGCGGCCGTCGCACCGGCCAGCTTCGGCGCAGAAGATTCCTGTGCTTTAGCTTTACGCTCCTGGGAGATGCGGAACACGGAGACGGACTGCGTCAGGCGGCTGGCCTGCTCTTCCAGCGCAGCGGCAGCGGCGGCGGACTCTTCCACCAGCGCGGCGTTTTGCTGAGTCACGCGATCCATCTCGGCAACGGCAAGCCCAACCTGGTCGATACCGCGGCTTTGCTCATCGGATGCGGAAGCAATTTCACCCATGATATCGGTCACGCGGGTGACCGCATTAACGATTTCACCCATCGTTTCCCCGGCGCTCTCAACCAGGGTTGAACCGGTATCCACTTTGCTGACCGAGTCTTCAATCAGAGTCTTAATCTCTTTAGCGGCCTGGGCGCTGCGCTGCGCCAGATTACGAACCTCACCGGCGACAACCGCAAAACCACGCCCCTGCTCACCGGCACGGGCCGCTTCAACGGCGGCGTTCAGCGCCAGAATATTGGTCTGGAAAGCAATGCCGTCAATCACGCTGATAATGTCGGCGATTTTCTGAGAACTCCCGGCAATTTCGCTCATGGTGTGAACCACGTTATCAACGACCTTGCCGCCGCGCTGTGCGGTTTCAGAAGCGCTAAGCGCCAGCTGGCTTGCCTGACGAGCATTTTCAGCATTCTGCTTAACCGTTGCGGTCAGCTGTTCCATGCTGGCAGCGGTTTCTTCCAGAGAAGCCGCCTGCTGCTCGGTACGAGAAGAAAGATCGTTGTTACCAATAGAGATCTCGCTGGCACCGCTATATATAGCGTTTGCCCCGTTACGCACTTCACCGACGGTTATCACCAGCTCGTTCTGCATGTGGCGCAGGTTGTCGGCCAGCTGGCCCATTTCATTGGTGCCTTCGACGTCGATTTTGCTAACCAGATCGCCGCCGGCAATATGGCGAATGCTCGCAATCAGGCTATTCAGCGGAGAAATAAGCGTAGTGCGGATCCCCTGCCAGACGACAATAATCACCAGCAGTACCACAATCAGCACACCAATCAATATCCAGATAGCCATGCTGTAAGAACTGTTGCTGCTGTCCACTGCTTCTTGATAGAGGTGGTCATTTTGCTGGAGATAATTTACGTACTGCTTCTCAAAACCGTCCTGATAGCTTTGGGTCGGCTGATCGAAGAATTGGTTAATTTTCCCGGCCCCGAGCAGTTGAATCAGCTCCGCCAGCGCGCCGTGATAAATATCGTAATTACGTTTAATTTCCTGAGCGGCAGCATCGTTCTGACGCGGATCGCGCGGCAACGCTTCATAAGCGGCCCACTCGACTTCAGCCTGCTTGAGCGAAGTGCTGGCGATACCCATCAGCTCTTCTACGGTAGCGCCGCTGCCAATTTTGCTGGCATCCATCATATAGCGGATCCCAGCGCGGTTCAGGGTATTACGGGTTTGCAGCAGGGCAACCCAGCTGCCGTTCAGCGTTGACTGCTGCTGCCGGATAGTTTGTAAAACGGTGAAATTTTCTTTGTCCTGCTTCAGCGCGTTAAAGAACAACCCGCCGGAAGCTATTTGTAGAATGCCAAACAGCCCCAGGACTACCAGTAAGCTTGTGACGATCTTGATTCGATTTAACATTGCTTCTCATTCCCTGTAAGACAAGTCTTAATCATCGGCGCAACAGCAGAAAACTTTACCTAAAGCGTTTCTTTGCCGTTTTTTCTGCTACCCCCAGGAAATGACCTGGCAATAATTCATCCTCCACGGCTGCGGGGTTAAGTCGTAACACATTCATAACCTGAGTTTTTTTCACTATGATTTTTAGACGACCCACCCCGTCCGGAGGAAAGACATGCTTACCGTTGCCATCAGTGAACGAAACAGCCATTTTGCGCATGGCATCAAAATTATTATTGAGCAACTCTGTCGCCAGTTTAGCGAAACTTATCATTTCTTACCGTTAGCGGATCAGGACGTTGCCGACCTGGTCTTTGTCGCACTCGATGATAATTGGCAGACGGCAAACTGCTACAAAATCCCGCAAACCACGCGCCAGCAGCGGGTTATTCTTATTTGCCGCAAGCGGGATCAGGAAAAACTGATGTTTCGTCCCTGCCTGTACATGCTGCCGTCTATTTACCGCGAGGATGAAGTCGATGACGTCCGGCTTAAGCTTGCGCCATGGGTCGATCCCGAGCGGCGTAAGAAAAATGCATTACCGGTACCAGCGGCGATTTGCCACTACTGCGCCACCCGTCATTTCAACATGCAGGAACGTGAATTACTGAAGTTAATGGCCTGCGGATACACCCTCAAAGATGCAGCATTTATTATGCATATTGATGAAAACACCGCTCGGGATAAACGACTATCAATTATGAAAAAACTTAATATCAAGAATCAATTTAAGCTAATGAATTATATAAAACTTAATTTACCGTTTCTGCTCGACTGAATAATTTATCCAGGCGTTTTCTTATTTGATCAGGGAAATATTCTTAATTAATAAAATCATTACCCCTTCACACAGCAGGGTTGCGAACTTTCGCGGCCTGGAATAAGCCATCTCTGGTATTCACTCATTAACAGCGCTGAGAGAATACCTTTCAAAATCATCTTTAATTTAGCTAAATGACTGCCTTGCCTTCCTTTTCGCTCGTCGCTCCTTTAGCAATACTGTAATCACTGTCACAATTAGCGACAAAATAATGATAAATACTCCTGGTGATAACATTTTATTATCTGCCCCAGAACATATATACGGAGTGCGCCTTGAACCGATCGTTGATTTATTTTCCAGGCAAATTATTAGCTACGAAGTCCTGAGCCGCCTGGCCCCGCAGCAAGATCCCGAAGCGTTTTTTGCGCAATTACCGACATCCGATAAAGTGACGCTCTTTTGCCATCAGGTAGGGCAACTAAAGTCCCTGTATAAACCAGGTAAATACTTCCTTAATCTGCCGCTGGAGGCGCTGATCGAAAGTCGGCACTTCGAGCGACTGCTTGATGTATGCGCGCCATGGGTAACAATTGAAATACAAGATGCCTCATTTTTTGACTCACTCTCATTGCGGCATAAGCTGTGCCTGCGAGAACGGATCGGGCAATTACGCCAGCAAAGGATCGCAGTCTGGCTCGACGATCTTTGCGAACATTCCGTTTTGCCATTTTACCACTACGGCATTGAAGCCGACGGTGTGAAAATTGATAAGCAGGCGTTCTGGAGACTCAGCAACCATTCGCCCGCACTGTGCCAGCTTGTTAACCAGTGTAAGGGCATCTCTGCGCAAATTATCATTGAAGGAATTGAAGACGCTGTTCATCTCGAGGTGGCTCGCGAGTCCGGTGCAAGATTTGGTCAAGGCTACTTATGGCCATATGAACGCTGGCTGTACGCCGATTTGTCGTCGTTGTGAAAGCTTCTATGTGCGCAGCTATGAGGAGAAATAAACACCGACGGGGTCAAACAGACTATTTTCTAAACCCCTCCTGCTACACTGCGCCACTTTTTTTTGACCGACTGGAATACCTTGAGCAGCAGACAGGAGCGCACAAGCCAAAGAAGCCCGATGTGATTCTGGTTTCGACCGACTGCTTTCTCAGCGACGCCATCACCAGCACACTCTTCAATCATCAACACACTCTGGTCTCTCCCTCAATAGAGGAAGTGGTCACGCACCAGACGCTATCTTCCGCCCCGCGAATCATTATCGACCTCGACAGCCTTGAGACTCCCGTGCTCGCGGTGCTGGAAACCATTCGCCAGCAGCACATCTCCACGCCGCAGCACCAGATAACTCTCCTGAGCGCCCTGCGTAAACCCGAAATTACCCGGTTTATGCGCTACGCGGTTGACTGCCAGATTGTCGAGCGCCGTCTGCCGCCCAATCGGCTAAAGCAGGCTCTGGGCGGCACTCTTCTCGATCTGGCCGCCCTTTATGGCACGCCGCGCTTTTCCCTCAGAGAATGGGGACTTTTGCTGGCTCTGAGCCGCGGGGAATCATTGAAATCCATCGCCCTTTTACTGGAGAAGCCCTATCATCACGTCGTTTATCGATTCAATGTCTTACTGGGGCGCCTGGCGCTGGGTAACCGCAGCAAATTACTGCACCTACTGCATGAAATTTCTGTTGCCAATAAGCTACAAAGCTGATGGCACTAACCTACTGAGTCGTAAGATATTTTAAGAATTTACTTAATTTTCATGTATCAAATGAGTTAAAAATAAACAAATTAGTAACAATTATAACTATTCCTGGAAGCAACTTTTCCCCTCTAGCGCCGTTTTGCGATTTTTGATCCAGAACAAACCAACAACATTTGGAATTTAATGTCATTTTTACCGCAATAAAAAGTCTTTTCATCCAACTTAACTTAAAACCAAAGTTCGTTAATTCAATTTATAAATGACGTGATTAATTACACAGCATTTCATATGGGCAATGATTACATCCAGGAACATCAGACTTTTCCCACATGAACTGCGCTGTATAATCACCTCATCACATTTATATATTTGCCAGGGCATTTATATTATTTAAATGTGACGTTATTTGGAGCACGACACCTTCGGCTCTGAATAAAGGCATTCAAAAAGGAGATGTTGAATATTAACATGGAGGTTCCCGCATAAAGACCGGCAACCGCCAACTCACTGTTTATCACTTTCGCTGCCAATGACGCTGCGTCAACGCGATGTTTTTTACCAAACAATCGAGGCAAAAAAAATGAAACCGGCATCCGTAATCATTATGGACGAGCACCCTATTGTCAGAATGTCGATAGAGGTTCTGCTCCAAAGAAATAAAGATATCAATGTTGTTTTGAAAACAGATGATGGTCGGGAAGTTATCGACTATATGCGAGCAAACCCGGTGGATCTGGTTATTCTTGATATTGAATCAGCCAATACCGACGGCTTTACATTACTCAAAAGAATCAAGGGAATACAAGAAAACACCAAAATTCTCTTTCTTTCTTCAAAGTCAGAATCCTTTTACGCCGGGCGCGCTATTCAGGCCGGTGCCAATGGATTCGTGAGTAAACGTAAAGAACAAGATGATATATTTAATGCGGTGGAAATGTTGCTTTCGGGCTACTCCTTTTTCCCTTCGGAAACCCTGCATTTTATCAGCAGCCATAAATCCCGCAGAGGAACGATGGATGATATGCCATTATCCAACCGTGAAGTAACGGTGCTGCGCTATCTGGCAAATGGTTTATCCAATAAAGAGATTGCGGAGCAATTATTGCTTAGCAACAAAACAATCAGCGCCCATAAGGCAAATATATTCTCTAAACTTGGACTCACTTCAATCGTCGAACTTATTGATTATGCCAAGGTGCATGAACTGCTATAAGGGACGACGACGCACTGGAAGCGAAAAGACCGGGAAAACATCTCCCGGTTATTTTTTGGAAACATTGAGATAAAGCTCTAATTATAGGTAATCATAAAAGTCGCATCGGCATCGGCCCGTCCGGCATCGGCGTTATCGGCCGTAGCAATATAGTTGGCCCAAAAGTTAAGCGTCACGTCCCCGTTCCCGTCCACCTGTTTCTCTTTGCTGGCCTTATCCAGCAGCAGACGCGTTTTATCCTCATCAAGCAGCTCAACGGCGACATGGGTTGCCGTACTGGCGCTGTTCAGGGCCAGCAAGCCGCTGCCGGTATCTTTCCCTGCAAAGGTTATCGACGCGGTTCCGCCGGGCGGGCAGCCGGTGAGCTTAAGGTTAAACGGCATTGGCTGAGTGGTACTTCCGGCGGTGCGTAGCTGTTTGGTCGGCCAGGAGCCAAGCTGGATAGTTTTATTATCGCTGCCGGTTTCCACCACGCAGGTAAAATCGACAATATTCCCCCGCAGCTCAACGTTGATTTCACCCAACGGCGAATCGGCATTAGCTCCCGCGCTAATAAACAACGCACCCAGCATCAGCCCGGCCAGAGTCATTTTGTTCATCGCCCGCTCCTTAGTCAAAATCAACACGCAGATAGCCGCGAGCGGTAAACGGCCCTTCCGTTGGCTTTTTACCCGTTACGCTGACCGGCCAGGCACGAATGCCGACTCTTGCGGCCGCAGAGTCATCCAGCTGGAAGTTAATCTTGCTGCCAAGATTGTTTGGCGTCAGCGGAGTGCCGCTGGAATTTGAGATGACAAACCCCAGGTCACTGTTGTCCGACACCATCATGTTGCCGCTGCTCTTCTCGGCTTCGAGACGCAAGGTGAGGTACGCCTGCGCATCAATATTGGTACATTTAATGCCCATGGTTTTGGTTTGAGGCGTGACGCTTTGCGGGCGGTTACCCGCGCCTGCCTGGCTAAACAACGAAGCACCAATACTGCCGAAATCAAACTCAACCACCTGCCCGGCGTTGATTTCACAGGTTTGTGGCACCTCAACTTTGCCGCTGTAGCTGATGGTGTAAACCACCGTGCTTAACGGGTCGGCATTGGTCGTCGTCACATACACACGGAACATCGTCTGGCGAGGAATGGGCACCATATTGATAAAACGGCGGGTGACTTTTAGACGAAATACCAGCTTCGAGTCCGTGACGCCAAAAGGCTTATTCTTCGACACGTTAGGGTGCGAACCCATCTGCATGTACTCTACCGGCGGATAAAAATCACCGGCGTAGCTGTCGTGGATCTTCATTCCGCCATTAAGATAGTCATTTATCTTCAGATATTTATAACCACCAACCACTTCCTGAATGGGCAAATCGGTCACATAGCTACGCTTGGTGGTATTCCCCGAGGTCCCTTTCGGGCAAACCGCGTTCACGCCAATAAGGCCTGATTTCTCTGCCAGGGTGACAATCTGCCCGACGTTGTTATTGCTGCTATTAAATTTATCCGACAAATCATACGAGATATCGGTCGCCGTACCGTTGGCGTTAGAGCAAACCGTAGCCGAGGCCGGTGCCGCGCAGGCAAACAGCAATGCAGCGGTTAAATAACTGTTCAGTTTCATCTTTACCTTCCTGAATCTCGCCGTGCGCTATGAGCAGGTGGCGGTCGCCATGACGACGGCCTGTTTCAGGCTATCCTCCGGCAAAGTGTAATTAGCGCGGCACTGAGAACCTTTGCCGTCACCCCACTGGATAAGCAACTTGCCGCTCAGCGGCAGCCCGCTAAGATAGATTTGCCCTTCGTCGCCAACCATACTGGTGACGCCGCTCCCCTCTTCCCGTACTACGGAACCAAACGGCACCGGGCGATCTCCACGTTTCACGGTGATAATGGCGCGCACGCCAATACGGGCATCAAAGGTAGCCCGCACCAGAGCACCCTCCGTCGGCACCACGCTGCTGACGTTATTCTCAATATCGGTGTGGTTATCCATTGAGTTGGTATCCAGCGCGACGCGGTTGTAGCGATAAACCGTGGCGTAAGGCATGACCGCGTAGCCTCGCCAGTCGGTTTTGACGCCGGTCTGGTTTTCCACGCTCACGCCGGAAGCGCCGGGGGCTTTAATCAGCACGTTGGTGTCCCCAAGCGGCTGGCTGAAGGTCACGCCGTCAGCATGGCCCACCACGCCGCCGGAAGCCTGCCAGTTCACGTCGTGCTGGTTGCGGTCGTAGTTGTAACCCAGCCCAACCGTGCCATAAGTTCCCTGCCAGTTGGCGTTGGCGCTGCCGGAATAACCGTTGTTGCTGGCGTGTCCCTGGGTGACGTTGTAGTTCAGGTTACGCCCTTCCAGCAGCGTGCCGCCGATACCGCTCTGCCAGGTATTTTTACCGTCAGAGCTGCGGCTGGTTGCCAGCGTGGCGTAGGCACGATCCAGCGCCGTATCCCGTGAATAGCCGTGACCAAGCAGCGTGCTAAACGGAACCGAGAGGTTAAACGCGACGATACGGTTGGTGTCGGAAAGCCCAAGCGACTTGCTCCACGACCATGACAGCGAATAGCTGATGCCGCGCCAGCCGCTGGAGTAGCCCAGCTGATACCAGGTGTTGTTCTGATCCGTTCCCCAGTAGGTTTGCTGGCTGCCGGAAACATACAGCGAGCCATAATCACCAAGCGACTGGGAAATGTTGACCTGAAATCGCCCTTTTTTGTTGTAGCGCAGGTTGTGGTAGCTGGTCGCCACCAGCTCTTTTCTGTGGCTGCCGTCGTCCTGAAGCTCATATTCGTAGCCTTCCATATTGCGGTAAGCCACGTCATCGAGGGTATAGAAGCCCCGGGTTGAATAGCGGTAGCCCAGCAGCTGGAAGTTGGTGCCGTAGCCGCTAAGGGATTTTGCATACAGGAAGCGCATAGACTGGCCCTGATGCTCGCTGTCATCCGCCAGTTTGCTGCGGGCGTGGGTCACGTCCAGCGAGATAGCGCCCCAGTCTCCGAGATTCTTACCCGCCCCCAGCGCAACAGAGGTGTAGCGCTGGGCAAGCTGGGTCCCGCCGTAGGCCGTGTAGCCATCGGGCAGACCGGCAATCAAAGTTCCCTGGGTGAAGAAAGGCTTATCCTGCTGGCTATTACCGCTGCGGAAATCCCCCATTACCAGGTCGTATTTCAGGCGCCCTTCACGCTGTAACAGCGGCACGGTGGAGTAAGGCACCGTATATCTCTGCTGAGTACCATCTTTCTCTTCTACGGTGACTTCGAGGTCACCGCTCGAGGAGGTCGGGTTAAGGTCGCTGATGGCAAAAGCCCCCGGCGACACATAGCTCTGATAGATGACATAGCCATTCTGGCGAATCACGATTTTGGCGTTGGTGCGGGCAATCCCGCGCACGGTTGGCGCGTAGCCCTGCAGGCTGTCCGGGTACATGCTGTCGGAAGAGTAGACGCGCGCCCCACGGAAGCCGAGGCTGTCGAACACGTCGCTGCCGGTGTTGCTGTCGCCCATGACCAGCTCGCCTTTCAGCGGAATAAGAGTGCGCTGAACCGTGGTATTGATGTTCTTCCAGCTGTTGCTGTGGTGGCCGTCGCCGCTGGTGTAGCTCCACGCTCCGTTATTGCGCAGACGCCATGGTCCATAATTCAGGCCGCTTTGCAGGTTCAGATAATAGCTGTCGTCGTAGGTGCCGCGGTTGCCGGTAAAGGTGTAGTTGAGCAGCGCGGCAGGGATGCCCTCATCCCACTGATCCGGCGGAATATAGCCTCGGGCGCTGTTGATCAGAGAAGCCTGAGGCAGGCTGATGTTGAGCCGCAGGCGCGCGAAGTCATAGCCGATTTCTGCGCCGGGCACCGCTTCGGTCACCGGCACGCACTCTCCGGCCTTAAACTTAGCCAGATCAGGGTATGCCAGCATATTCAGCCCAAGGCGCCGCAGCCACTCAATATCCAGGCAAGGGGTCAGGCCACCGGATTTCACCGCTTCTGCCGTGGAGTCTTTATGCTCTGCGGCAGTAAAACGCACATCTTCGGTGGCAATGAATTCGTCATTGCGCCAGATGTCCACGCGATAAACGCCCGCAGGCTGCTGGCTGCCTTTTTCAAAGCGGGAGAGATCCGCCACCGTCGCGGTATCCTCGGACAAAAATGCCGGGTTGAAGTAGCTCTCAGCGGCGCTAAGCCCCGGCCAGAGCGATGCCACGATGGTTGCCGCCAGCGGCGTGAGCGTAAAAATTTTACGCGTGACTGATGTCTTGATCATTTCCCTGCTTCCCTTTGCCAGCCTGGCTTTTACTGCATTACGCCCGGTTGTGCTTTGGTCACTGCGCCATAATCATTTACGGTCTGGAAGCTAACCGCCCCCTGCACGCCCGAAGGCACGACAACCTGAGTGCTGTTTTTCGGCGCAACCATGGTGTTAGGAAGCTTTTCATTACCCAGCTTCAGGTTGACCAGCGAAACGTAATAAGGCGAAGGATTGCTGATTTTCAGGTACTGCCCGCTGCGGGCGAAGCGGATTTGCTTCACCGCATCTTCAGGCTGCATTTGAAGATTCTTAGGGCGAACAAACAGCTTGATGCGCGAGAGGATCGCCAGTTGCAGTACGTTCTTGCCTTCAACGCTGTTTTTATCCACCGACGGGATAGCCTTCACGTTCATCCAGAAGATGGATTCACGATCGCCCGGCAGCTGCGGCCCTACGTAGATAATACGCAGCGTGTTTTCACTCTTTGCCTCGCTAACAAACAGCGGCGGGGTAACAACAAAGCTTTTATCTTTCTGGCCGAGATCGTTTTCAACCCAGGAGTTCACCAGGAAGCGTTCTTTAGGATCGCTATTGGTAATAGCCAAAGAAGTTTGCTTTGCGTCGGCGGGATAAATAACTCGCGTCGCACCAAGGGCAATACCACCGGCCGCCTGGGCATAAGAAGAAATCATCATTAAAGAAAGCGTTAATGCCGAAGCGGCCTTACATAATATGTTCATCACGACAGATACCATTAAAATAACCAGGAACGGAAAAACGCTGATTCAGGGATAAACCAGCGTGAACCAAACGTCAGAACGAATATTTCCCGGCGTCATATGTTTAGAGACCGAGCGATAGCGAGCGGTGAAATGAACACTCATTTCCTGAGTGGTAATCGGCAAATAAGTTGCCGGCTCGCTGTTGGGAATAATCAGCTGCTGCTGTTGGTCAAATAACGCAAGGCCAATACCGCTGCTGGCGTCATTGCCGGTCACGCTGGACGTTGCCAGAAAGACCTGAGGATCTTCGGCGGGCGTTGAGCCCTGAAACGCAATGCCAACGTGGTCATAAACCTCCGGGCGACAGTCGGTCAGCCGGAGCGTAAAAGGAATGCTGGGCGGCGCGTAGCTGCCAACATCTTTGAAAGCGTTGCTTGGGTACTGGCCCATTTGCACGGTCATTTCCTGGCTTTCCGGCGCGACGGCGCAGGCGCCGTTAACCAGCTCGCCCTGCATATGCACATCGCCACCGTTGATAACTACCACCCGCTTTGCCTGAGCCGGGTTCGCCGCTGCCAGAATGACCAGAAGCAGGATTTTCCTTATCATTATCGTCCTCTCCGGGCTTGCGTCGGGCAGGCCTCTTCCTTGAGGCTGAATCATCCCTGAGATTTCAACCGTCGCCGATTATTCGTATTTCATTACGAAGGTAGCGTCGGCATTTGCCAGACCAGCGGTCGCGGTTGCTGCGGTCGCTTTATAACGCGCGGTGAACGGAATGGTGTTCTCGCCGTCGTTCAGGGTCTGAGCGGTAGAGAAGGTAGAGCCGTTCGGTGCCAGAGTCTTGGAAGTACGATCCAGAATCTCGATACCCACGCCTTTTGCGGTAGTCGCGTTGCCGCCGGAGTTAACCGCCAGCAGAGTTGGGTCGGTCGCATCAGTCTGGCCGGAGAAGGCAACGGAAGCGGTGGCCGCAACGGTGCTATCGCAGTCGGTCAGCACGATGTTGAATGGGATCTGGGAAGAGGTATCGCCCACTTTGGTGAAAGCAGCGGTACGGTACTGGCCCAGTTTTACAACCTGACCGTCAGACTGAGTGCTTACCGCACAGGCGGCATTAACCAGTTCGCCCTGGAAGTGCACGGTGCCACCGTTGACGGTTACCGGATCGGCAGCGTTAGCAGCAGCGCTAACCAGGGCAAGAGTGGCAACCAGTGAAGCGGCGATTTTGCTTAATTTCATGAGTATTCCTTCATTTATAAAATGCACATCCGGTTAATGCATCCTTCATTATTCCGTTTGAATCATTATCGGCCAGACAAGGCCGAATAACCCACTTCCCACATCCTGTAGGAATGTCCTTTAATAGCTCATAAATTTCATCAAATTAAAGGCAAGCAATTCCATGACTTCTAATTAAGCCCGGCAGAACAACTTGTCCTTAATAAATAAAATGAAATTTTTAAGTATTCGTGGTGTTTTACGAAGTGAGGGTAAATTAATCCAAATTTTGATTAAGTCATAGATGCTGATTCTTTATGTTATATAAGCCCGGTCTTAATAAGACCTAAGAATGCACCGTGCCGATAATTCGGAATAACAGGGGAAAAAGACCTAAAGCCTCGCTTATTTAGGGGGTTACACTCAACATAAGCATTGGGATTTTTGTGTGTTTTTTGTTAATTTTGTATGTTTTTTGTTTCATTTTGGAGAGCGTGGGTTTCAATCTTCGGATTCGCCCAGGGGGAAAGTTGCCAAATCGTTAAAGGCGTTGCGCAAGCGATGATACACTGAGCGGCTTGCTATCAAAACTTACCAGGATTTCAGGATGAATGAGACCGCCCCCCACGCCATCCCGGCTAATTCGATAACCCGCCCCAACTGGTCGGCGGTATTCTCCATCGCATTTTGCGTCGCCTGTCTGATTACCGTTGAATTTCTGCCGGTCAGCCTGCTGACGCCGATGGCGCAGGATTTGTCGATTTCGGAAGGTGTTGCCGGGCAGTCGGTTACCGTCACCGCATTTGTGGCGATGTTCGCCAGCCTGTTTGTCACCAATATTATTGGCACCGCCGACCGCCGCCGCGTGGTGCTGATGTTTGCGGTGCTGCTCACCCTCTCCTGCCTGCTGGTTTCATTTGCCGGTAGCTTCTCACTGCTTCTGCTGGGGCGTGCCTGCCTGGGGCTGGCGCTCGGTGGCTTCTGGGCGATGTCCGCCTCGCTCACCATGCGGCTGGTTCCGGCGCGTACCGTGCCAAAAGCGCTATCCGTTATCTTTGGCGCGGTGTCTATAGCGTTGGTGATTGCCGCCCCGCTTGGCAGTTTCCTCGGCGGTATTATCGGCTGGCGTAACGTATTCAACGCCGCCGCGCTGATGGGCGTGGCCTGTATTATTTGGGTGTGGAAAGCGCTTCCGTCCTTACCGGGCGAGTCCACCCAACAGAAGCAAAATATGTTCGGCCTGCTAAAACGCCCAGGCGTGCTGGCGGGCATGCTGGCTATCTTTATGGCCTTTGCCGGGCAGTTCTCGTTCTTTACCTACATCCGCCCGATTTATATGACCCTGAGCGGGTTTGACGTCGACGGCCTCACCCTGGTGTTGCTGAGCTTCGGGATAGCCAGCTTCGTCGGCACTTCGTTTTCCGCCCCGGTATTAAAACGTTCTTTGAAACTGGCGCTGGCCTGCGCCCCGCTTATTCTCGCCATTAGCGCGGCTGTACTGGTGCTGTGGGGAGAAAATAAAGTTGTCGCCTCAACAATCGCCATCGTCTGGGGGCTGGCTTTTGCATTAGTCCCGGTGGGCTGGTCAACGTGGATCACCCGTTCTCTTGCGGACCAGGCGGAAAAAGCGGGATCTATTCAGGTTGCCGTCATTCAGTTGGCAAACACCTGCGGCGCCGCGATTGGCGGCCTGGCGCTGGACAACCTCGGCCTGCTCGCACCGCTGATGCTTTCCGGCAGCCTGATGCTGCTGACGGCTTTACTGGTCGCGGTGAAGGTTCGGGCTTAAATTATCAATGCATAAGGCCCGCATAACGCGGGCCTTATCATGAAAAACTCACAGACGTTTGATTAATTCACGGCGAGCCAGTTCGGCCAGAAAACCACTTCGGCTACTGTACTCAGCGTTACTGCTCACGTAAGTATCAATTCTCGCCAACAAAGACTGCGGTAAAGTGATATTTAGCTTAACCGCTTTCCCTTCGTATCTGGATATATCGATATCAACGAACCCCCAAACTCCGCCCTGACAATCTTCATTATTTCGGTAATCGTTTATTGTTCTGGCAACTGGGACAGTCTGGCCTTTTTCGCTCTGGTATTCCAGGTAAGTGTTAATCGCGCCGTGAGCATCGTCGATAGCGTCATCAATCGTGTCACCGGCGAAGTAGCATCCCTTTATATCCGGCACAAACCCTGACCAGCTACCACTCTCGGCCTGATGTAAATATACGGGATATTTCATACGTTCATCTCTCCTGAAAGTGGCACCTCTTGTGCACACCACTTATTCATTTCTCGCCCAGTTGCTTGAGGATTTTATGCAACGTCCCCGCAGCAAGGTCCTTAGTTGGATGAGGCACCACAATGGGAAAGGACTCACCCACTTTTTCAAAGACATGGTGGCTTCCCCTTGTGCGGACATGTACCCATCCCGTTCTTTTCAACATCCTTATCAATTCTGCGCTGGTCATCCCTTCATCCCTGAAGTGAAATTTAGTGGGTATAATAACCACCAAAAGAACAAAAAACAATCACAAGTTCAAAGACTGAATCAGCCGCGCCAGAAAGGCTTATCGCCCAGGATAGTGGCGCGGTGCATGATGCGGCGAGCCGGAAGATAATCGGCGTTGGCGTAATGCTGCGTTACGCGGTTATCCCAGATGGCGATATCGTTCTGCTGCCAGCGCCAGCGAACCTGGAACTCGGGTTTGGTGATATGGGCGAACAGGAAGCCGAGCAGCGTTTCGCTCTCTTTTTCCGTGAGGTTGACGATGCGGGTGGTGAAGCCTTCATTAACGAACAGCGCCTGCCTGCCGCTGACCGGGTGGGTGCGGATAACCGGGTGGCGCAGCGGCGGGTTCTTCGCTACCGCCTCGCGCCAGCGCTGGTGCTCGACTTCGTTATGGGCGTATTTGTATTCCTGGAAGGATTTACGGAAATCATGCTCCGCTTCCAGCCCGGAAAGCAGCTTTTTAAACGGCTCAGACAGCGCTTCATAGGCCGCAATGCCGCTGGTCCACAGCGTATCGCCTCCGGTTTCCGGCAGCTGCTTCGCGGCAAGAATTGCCCCTGCCGGAGGCGTTTCGATAAAGGTCACATCGGTGTGCCAGTTATCGTTATCCGGCGGATTGTCGTTGTGGGTATCCAGCACGATTATCTCCTCCACGCCTTCGGCATGCGGATAAACCGGGTGGATATGCAGGTCGCCAAAGCGCAGGGCCAGGGCGCGCTGCTGCGAGGGCGTAATTTCCTGCTCGCGGAAAAACAGCACCTGATGGCGAATCAACGCTTGGTAAATCTGCTCGAACTGGTTATCGCTCAGGCCGCGTGTCAAGTCCACGCCGCTAACCTGCGCTCCGATGTATGGCCCCAATGGCTTAATGTTCACTTTTTCACTCATTGTCCTTCTCCATGCCAGGGGGTTAACCGGCGCTGCAATGCGCGTAGCCCCAGTTCTAAACAAAATGCGATAACGGCTATCACGCCGATACCGGCCAGCACCACGTCAGTTGCCAGGAACTCTCCGGCAGACTGCACCATGAATCCCAGCCCGCGCGTGGCGGCGATAAGTTCGGCGGCCACCAGCGTGGACCAGCCCACGCCCAGCCCGATGCGGAACCCGGTCAAAATTTCAGGGAGTGCGCCAGGCAGAATGACGTGCCAGATAACCTGTAAACGGGAAGCGCCCAGCGCCTGCGCCGCACGAATACGAACCTGTTTCGCGCTGCGCACCCCCGCCATGGTGGACATGGCCACCGGAGCGAAAATCGCCAGATAAATCAGCAGGATTTTTGAAGTCTCGCCAATACCAAACCAAATCACCATCAGCGGCAAATAGGCCAGCGGAGGCACCGGGCGGTACAGCTCGATAAGCGGGTCGAGGATGCCGCGCACCGTGGTGCTAAGCCCCATAGCAATCCCCACCGGGATACCAATCAGCACCGCCGCTGCCAGGGCGGTAAGAATACGCCCCAGGCTGGCGGCCAGATGCTGCCAGAGCGTGGCATCCATAAAGCCCTGCGGCCCGGCGATGGTAATCAGCTTCGCCAGAACCTGCCCCGGCGGCGGCAGAAATAGCGGGCTTACCCAGTGCTGGGCGGCTACCCACCACCACAGCAGCACCAGCGTAACCAGCGTGCCCGCGCTGAGAGTAAGCTGGCGGGAGAGCGGCCAGCGCAAAGCAAGGCGGCGGCGAGCCGGTTTATCCTGAATCACAACGCTCATAAGAAGCCCTCCCGCTGTTCGAATACGCGGCTCAGCACATATTCACGTTTAGCGATAAATTCGGGGTCGGATTTAATGCTGCGGCACGGTTCCCCGGCGGCAAAGCGGCGGCCAAAATCAAGCGGCAGCCTTTCCAGCACGCGCCCAGGCCCCGGTGAAAGCAGCACAAGCTCCGTTGCCAGGAACACCGCCTCTTCAATATCATGAGTTATCAGCAACACCTGGCGGCGGCTTTCATGCCAGAGCTTGAGCAGCAGGGTCTGCATCTGCTCGCGGGTGAAAGCATCCAGTGCGCCAAAAGGTTCATCCAGCAGCAACAGCTGCGGCTTCGTTGCCAGCGCTCTCGCAATGCCGACCCGCTGCCGCTGGCCGCCGGAAAGCTGCCAGATGGCTCGCTTAGCTTTATCTTCCAGGCCAACCTTGCGCAGCATGTCGAGCGCTATCTCTTCACGCTGCTCTTTAGCCTGCCCGGCAAGCTGCAAGCCAAAAGCGACGTTATGCAGCACCGAGCGCCACGGCAGCAGCCCTTCGTTTTGAAAAACAACCCCGCGTTCGGCGCCGGGGCCTTCAACCGTTTTACCCTGCAACGTAATGCTGCCGGAGTGATAAGGCGCAAAACCGGCGATCAGGTTAAGCAGCGTCGTCTTGCCGCAGCCGGAAGGGCCGAGCACCACCAGCAGCTCGCCCTCATCCACCGTCAGATTGATATCGTCGAGTACCGCTTTGCCGCCGTACTCGGCGCTGAGATGCGAAACCTGTAACATCGCCGTGCCTCCTGTCCGTTTACTGCGCCAGCGGCTTCACGAAGCGGTCGGTCACAAACTGGCTATAATCAGGCGCAATCGCCGGAACCTTGCCCTGTTCTTTCAGGAACTGCGCGGTATCGACAATCGCTTTATTAACCGGCCCGCTGAGTTGCTCAACCTGCTGCTTCGCGGTGAGGTAGGTATTGCCCTTCACCAGCCCCGGCACATCGCTTTCCGGCACGCCGCTCAGGCGCGACAGTTTGCTCAGGTTATCCGGCTGCTTGAGCCATTGGTCCGGGTTATCGATGTAGCCCTTCTGCGCCGCAATTGCGCCGCGGGCAAAGGCGGTCACCACGTCAGGATGTTTCTCGGCAAAGTCTTTGCGTACAACCCAGACATCAAGCGTTGGCGCGCCCCATTGACCTACCTGGGCGGAGTCCGTCAGTACCGTGCCGTCTTTTTCCAGTTCATTTACCGCAGGCGCCCAGACATAGGCTGCGTCAATGTCGCCGCGCTGCCAGGCAGCAATAATCGCCGGAGGCTGAAGATTAAGGATCTGAACCTGATCCGGCTTAATACCCCAATGTTTGAGGGAAGCCAGCAGGCTGTAATGGGTGGTGGAGATAAACGGCACCGCGATGCGTTTGCCTATCAAATCCTGCGGGGTTTTAATCGCTTTTTTAACCACCAGCGCCTCGGAGTTACCAAGCTGGGAGGCCAGCAGGAACACTTCTATCGGCACGTTCTGGCTGGCGGCCACGGCAAGCGGGCTGGAGCCGATGTTGCCTATCTGCACGTCGCCGGAGGCCAGGGCGCGCACCACGCTTGCGCCGCTATCGAATTTGCGCCATTCCACCTTCGCCCCGCTGTCTTTGGCAAAAGTATCGTCGGCCTGGGCGACTTTGGCAGGCTCTGCGGATGTCTGGTACGCCACGGTAACGTCCACGGCGTGGGCCTGAGTGGCAATAAGGGCCAGTGCTACCAGCCAGAGTGAGTGTCGTTTTGCTGCCATGATCCTGCTCCTGTCTCGGGGGAGAGAGCAGTATTTCCAACAGCAACGATTCCATAAAAGAATAAAAAATTATCGCTAATGCCTTTCCGTCATTAGAAAAAAAGTGGCTATCGATAGTCGCTGGCCAGCAATGGAAAAAATGCCTCCAGGCTGCGGCACGATCCGCGCTTCGTTCTGCACGAAAGCGCAGATGTTCGAAGGTTTTAGCCAATGCCGGCGCTTGCCGGGCGGCAGCTGTTTATGTCTGCTTCTACGCTGCGCCAGGCGTCAAAAACGTAACGGCTTAGCTTAAATCAACGTTCTTGCTGCCGAAGAACCAGGTCATCACGAAACCGGCAGCGTAAGCAATAAAGATCCCGGCGACGTAAACCGCCATTCCGGCGAAGATCCCCTGGCTGGAAGTCATCAGCGGGATAGACACCAGCCCGGACGGGCCAAACACGGTATTCAGCCCCACCGGCAGCCCAAGCCAGGCCACCAGCCCGATAAAGAACCCGCCGATGCCGCCGCCGATACAGGCGGTAATAAACGGCTTAAGACGCGGCAGCGTTACGCCGTAAATCAGCGGTTCACCAATCCCCAGCAGGCCGGGGATAATGGCGCCTTTGATTTGCGTACGCAGCACCGAGCCTTTCTTCGAGCGGGCAAACAGCGCCAGCGCCGCGCCAACCTGCCCCGCACCTGCCATCGCCAGAATGGGGAACAGCGAGTTAAAGCCCTGGGCATCCATCAGCGCGAAATAGACCGGAACAAAGCCCTGATGAATACCGAATACCACGGCGATCAGGAACAGCCCCGCCAGCACCGCCGTGCCAAACGGATTGCCGTTGAGGTGCATAAACAGCCACGACATGCCCTTAAACAGCTCGCCGCCTATCGGCATAATCGCCACAAAGGTTATCGCCCCGGTGATGAGCAGCGTGATTGTTGAGGTAAGGATCATATCCAGATTGTCGGGGATCATCCGCCGCACCTGGCGCTCGATCCACGCCCCGAGAATACAGGCCAGCAGCACGCCGATAATGTTGCCTCGCGGGTCGATAGCCAGGCCAAAGAAGGTGTCCATCCCCGCGTAATAGCCCACCTTGCCTTCCGGCACGTAGCGCAGGATAAACAGCGAAGCGATTATCGCCCCGTTAACGCCGGTGCCGCCAAACGCCTTCTGGGTGTTAAAGCCGATAAGAATGCTCAGGAAGGTAAACAGCCCGATGCTGAACACTTTCATGTAGGCGATCAGCTGCGGCAGCCAGGCCGCCGGCGTAACGCCTTCCACAATCAGGGTCTGTTGCAGCAGGGTCGCTATCCCCAGCAGCAGCCCGGCGGCAATAAAGCCGGGAATAAGCGGGGTAAAAATGGTGGCGAACTTAGTCAGGAAGTTATGCACCGCACTGTTCTGCTTTGCCTTCATCTGCTTTTTGTTCTGGCTGGCTAGCGCCTGTAAATTGGCGCTTTCAGCTTTCTCCGGCTCGCTCACGGCTCCCGACTTCAGCATACCGTTCATCAGCTCGCTGGCGGTTTGTGCTTTGCCGGGGCCAAGAATAATTTGCAGCTGATCGTCGCCGTTGACCACGCCCAGCACGCCGGGGATGATCTTCAACTCGTCATGCTGCACAAGATCGCGATCTTTAAGCGTCAGGCGCAGCCTCGTCATGCAGTTGCCGCACAGTATGATGTTGCCGCTGCCGCCCGTCAGGCGCAGGATCTGTTCAATCATCGAGCCGGTGATTTTCGCCATAGCTATCCGTTTATCCCCTGCAATGCTTTGCGTATAAAGCCCTGGTTTTTCGCCAGCAGCTCGCCTGCCGCTTCGGCTGACAGGCCGCTAAGCAGCATGAAGATCGCCGTTTTGCAGTGACGGTTGCAGGCGTTAAGCGCCTGTCCGGCCTGCTCCGGGGTGCATTCCGTCGCTTCCACGACGATATTGACCTGGCGCTGGAGCAGCTTGGCGTTGGTCGCCTCTACGTCCACCATCAGGTTGCCGTACACCTTGCCGCTGCGGATCATCGAGCCGGTGGTTATCATATTCAGCACCAGCTTTTGCGCGGTGCCCGCCTTCATGCGTGAAGAGCCGGTAACCACCTCCGGGCCGACAACCGGTTCGATGGCGATGTCCGCCGCCAGGCTCATTTCACTGCCCGGATTACAGGAGATAGCCGCTACCGTCGCGCCCACGCTTTTTGCGTAGGCCATCGCGCCCAGCACATAGGGCGTGCGGCCGCTGGCGGCAATACCCACCAGCACATCGCGAGCGTTAAAATCCAGGTTACGCAGATCCTGCTCGCCCATTTCACGGTTATCTTCGGCGTTTTCTACCGCCTGCAAAATGGCCGGATGGCCGCCAGCAATCAGCCCTACAACCTGCTCACGCGGGGTTCCGTAAGTTGGCGGGCACTCACTTGCATCCAGAATCCCCAGGCGCCCGGAAGTTCCTGCCCCGCTGTAGATAAGCCTGCCGCCCTGAGCAAAAGCCTCAACGACCTTATCCACTACCTGAGCGATTTGCGGCAGCGTAGCCTCCACCGCCAGCGGCACCTGCTTATCTTCGTTATTGATAACCGCAAGCATTTCTAAAGTAGGCAGCGTATCGATCGCCGCGCTCGCCGGGTTGCGGCTTTCGGTGACCAGTTTGGTTAAATTAATCTTCATCGGGACATCCATTAGTGTGTTCTGCTGTGCATAGTATGGAATATTTTATTCCATGTGCGTGAGCATAATCACGAATATTTTATTCCAAGCGAAGGGGAATAGCGGAATAACCCGGGAGGAAAAGCCGCCCCTGCGGGCGGCGAAGGCGGGAAATCAGGCAATGCGGGCGAAACCGGCTTCCAGGTCGGCTATCAGTTCTTCAACATTTTCCAGGCCGATGTGCACGCGCACCAACGTGCCGGTGAAGTCTACCTTTCCGGCCGGGCGAATTTCGTTCAGCTCTTCCGGCTGGTTTGCGAGGATGAGCGATTCAAACCCGCCCCAGGAATACGCCATATGGAACAATGTGAAGTTATCGAGATAACCGGCAAGCTGCTCGTCCGACAGGCGATTTTTCAGCACAAAGGAGAACAGGCCGGAGCTGCCTGAAAAATCACGCGCGAAGAACGAGTGCCCCGGGCATTCGGCCAGCGCGGGATGATTCACCCGCTCCACCAGCGGATGAGCCGACAGCCAGCGGGCAATCGCGATACTGCTTTCCTCATGCTGCTTCAGCCTCACGCCCAGCGTACGCAGGCCGCGGGCGGCCATATACGCCGTATCAGCATCAAGCGTCTGGCCCATCAGGTATGAGTTCTCGCGCAGGCGATCCCAACAACGCTCATTGGCCACCGCCGTGCCCAGCATGCCGTCCGAATGGCCGATGGTGTATTTGGTTCCCGCCTGAATCGAAATATCCACGCCGTAATCCAGGGCGCGGAACAACACGCCTGCGGCCCAGGTGTTATCCAGCATGATGACAATTTCCGGGTTAACGGCGCGGATTGCCTTAATCATGCCGGGAACGTCCTGAACTTCCATGGTAATAGAACCGGGAGACTCCAGGAAAACGACCCGGGTATTCGGCTGAATAAGCCCGGCGATCCCGGCTCCGATCATTGGATCATAGTAAGTCGTTGAGACATTGAATTTATTCAGGATCTTATTACAGAAGTCCTGCGTTGGCTCATAGGCCGCGCCGGTCATCAGGATATGGTCTCCGCCGCTGACGAAGGCCAGAATCGCATTGGTGACCGCAGCCGCGCCGCACGGATAAAGCGAGCACCCGGCTCCGCCTTCCAGGTCGGTCATCGCCTTCTGGAAGGAGAAATGCGTCAGCGTGCCTCTGCGCCCGTAAAACAGCTCGCCTTTCGCCCGGTTGGCGGTGGCAAATTTTTTGTCTTTAACGCTGTCAAAAACCAGCGAAGAGGCGCGCTGAATTACCGCGTTTACCGCGCCTTGGGTATAGCGTTTTTCACGCCCTGCGGTGACCAGCTGGGTTTCAAGATGCATTTTCTTTTTCATAAAATTCTCCCGTTATTTCCTTATTTCATTCCATTTAGATGAGTTAGCCAGCGAGGCTGTCTGCCGCCAGCGGGGCGCTTGCTGCGGGTTCACCGCGCTTCTTTCCGGCGAAGCGTTCAACAATTTGTGCCGCATTAAGATCGTGGATAACGTTGATGAGCGTGGCGGGTGCGTCAGTTATGGTGCCGAGCACCACCAGCAGCGGGATGGCCTCCATCGGCAGGCCGAGCGTGGTGACGATAAAGATTTCCCCGAGGAAAGCTCCGCCCGGCACGCCGCCAACGATAATGGCGGACAGCACGGCAATCAGCATTGCGAGGAAGAAGGTTTCGCTGGTAAACGGCAGGCCGAGAACCGAATAGATAAAGACGATTTTCAGCGCGGCAATCATCGCTACGCCGCCTTTATTAAGGTTCACCAGCAGCGGAATAGAGACATCGACAATTTCAGGATTGATGCCCATCGCCTTACCCGCGCGTAGCGTAACCGGTAGCGTACCGAGCGAAGAGCAGGTGCCCAGCGCGGTCGCTGAAGGCTCAATAGCGTGCCGCCAGAAGGCTTTCACCGCCGGCACTCCGCCGCCAATCCACGAGTAGAAAATGGAACCCAGCACGTAGTAGATAAGCGTTGCGGCCATAAACAGCCCGATTGCGCGAGCGAAGGTCATTAGCAGCCCTGCGTCCTGGCTCGCCATAGTGGCAGCGAAATAACAACCCAGACCAATTGGTGCCACCTTCATGATAATTGAGACAATTTTCATGATAACTGTGTTGGCATCTTGCAGCAGAGCGGCGATGCGTTTGCCCGCCTCTGCCGACTGGCCAATCGCCACCCCGGCGATAATGGCGATGACGATCAGCGCCAGAATGTTCGACTTGGAAAACAGGCCGACGAAGTCGCTGGTGGTCACCATGCTGACAAAATCCATCTCTCCCGCGCCGCTTTTAACCGAGTGGGAAAGATCGATAGTCACGCCCTGGGCCGGGTTGTACCAGAGCGCCAGCAGCACAATGCCCGCGGCAGGAATAAGCGCCATGGCGATAGACACAATAAAAATAACCACCATGATGCGGCCAAGCCGCTTGAGGTCGGTCATGCCGGCGATAGAAGACATCACGCTGACGCCAACCAGCGGCACAATAATCATAAACAACAGGTTGAGGAATATTTGCCCGATGGGCTGTAATTTAATGGCGTAAGACGGGGCATAAATACCCAGCAGGCCACCGATAATAAGCGCAAATAAAAGAACGAATGATGATTTGTAGGGTTCGAGGCGTGTCCACATAAAGGATACCTTCTCAATAAAAGTAATAATAACTGGGACGAAAATCACAATTACCAACTGCTGCAATTAAATCCCCGGGGCTTTTGTGATGTAAATCACTAATGATGTATAAAATTCATTTTCTCACTTCTTTATTTACCTCAACTCAATAGTTACACTTTTATAATTGGATTGGTATGGGGAATTAATACCGTTTCCGCAAATCACTTGTGAGTAAAAGGAAATAATGAGCGCGCCAATTTCACTCAAGCATCTTGAGGTTTTCGTCAAAATTATCGACTGCGGGGGGCTGACTGAAGCGGCGGCTCAGCTCAGCGTCTCGCCTTCTGCGGTGAGTAAGAGCCTGGCAGCGCTGGAGGATTTGCTGGGCACTACGTTGATAAAAAGAACCACCCGCAGCATTACGCTTACCGATGCTGGGCAATATTTGTTTAACCGCGCTAATAAGTTAATTAAGGAATTTGACGATACGCTGAATACCACATCCAGTTATTACAACAATCCACAGGGGGAATTACGCATAACCTGCTCTATTGCCTTCGGCTATGCCAGACTGGTCAACCTTGTTGATAAATATCGGGCGCATTTCCCGGATGTAAATCTTTATATCGACCTTAACGATAACTTTATTAATCTTAATGAATCCGACTTTGATATCGCCCTGCGAATATCCACCTCTCCGCCGCAAAATTACGCCATGCGCAAGCTGGCCCCTGTGCGCTGGGCCTACTGCGCCACCGCGGACTATCTCAGCAAGAAAGGAATGCCGGGCAAACGCACCGACCTGGTGACCCACGACTGCCTGGTTTACCCCGGGCTGACGCCGTTAATTAAAACCACCGACGAACACGATCGGCAGCATCAGTTAAAAATGCGCACGCCCATCCAGGCGAACAGCAGCCTGGTGCTGCTCAAATCGGTGCTGGAAAACCAGGGCGTGGCCTACCTGCCCACTTACCTGATTGGCGACCATATTCAAAAAGATGAGCTCACCCCCCTGCTGCTGGACGGCATCATCACCTATGAAACCCACGCGCTGTACGCCCTCTACTTCCCGAGCAAATACAGCAACCCAAAGGTCAGATCGTTTATTGATTTCCTGGTTGAGCAACTTGCGCCGCAGCCAGCCTGGGACAGCTGGATACCTTAACGAGGGAGAAGTGGTTTACAGTCAAACAGAGCAAGGCTGCTTAGCCGGCACGATAAGTCGTGTAAATCTTTTGTACTTCAGGATCATCCAGACTTTCATATGAGACATTTTCTTTGTCCAACCCATCCAGCCCTCTGATACCGCCGATAATCTGCGGCCAGCTATCACGGCTGGCAATACTGACGACAAAGGGTTGCAGATATCTATCCAGATGCCGTTTAGAAGGCTCCCCGATCTCATTGCTGAGCGCCCGCAGATAATCATCTTTATTGGTCTGCGACCCATTGATGGTAAATCCGGCCCGAAAAGCCAGTTCCATAAATACCAGCAGAATAGTGCGACCATTTCCGTCAAGAAAAGATAGAAATCTGAGAAAAGAATTTCGTGGACTTTAAGAATCGATGAGTAGCTTACGACTTCCGTCTCAGCCAAATAAGCGAGTGCATCTTCAATACTTAACTCGAAAACAAGAAGCACATTGGGATAATGATGTCTCCAGGCGGCACTGGCTCGCCCCGGCCAGGCTCAAACACTCTTCAGGTAGTAAAACTCAACGGGGCCTTGCCAGCAAAGCCGCCTCGACTTTGGCTCGCGCATCGTCAAAACGGGGGCTGCGGGCCCTGAGCACTTCTTTCTCCCATAACGGGTTCAGCGGCACATGGTAGCCTGCGTTTTTGGCCTGCATTACCAGCTCCGCAAGCTCATCTTTGTTCTCTATTACGCACAGCGCGTTGAAGCGCCCTATCCTGCCGGGCAAAGCGAAGATTGCCGGATAATTACTTTCCGGGTCGGTAACCGGGTTGGCGCTGTCCGTCGCGTGGTGGACCACCGGCTCGCCTTTGCCCACCAGCGCCTGATTAATCACGCCAACCATATTCCGTACTCTTTGCGACGAGTTGCCCATCTCTTCGTCGCTCTTGCGGTAGAAGCTGGCGGCGTCTTCGTAGTCGCGCCTTAGTTCCGGGTGAAGCGGGAGCTTACTGTAGCTTTCCAGCCGCTGGCGGAAGATCTGATGCGAGACGTCCGGCACCTGCAAATTGTCCTCCCGCCCCAGGTCGCGGACGTGCGGGGCGATAAGCATTAAATCGTAATCTGCGGTGAAGGCTCGTGCCTGCGAATGCGGGGCAAGCACCTCAAGCGGCACGCCTTTGTGCAGGATGCGATAACTCGCTTCTCCGGGGCCCGGCAGCCGCTGCGCTTCAAACTCATAATGCTCTCCGCTTGGCCCACTGGAGCGGACTCTGCAAACGCCTTTTGCATCTTCGGCAGAGAATTGCCCCAGCATGCCGCTCTGAAACAGGCTTTGCAGGCGGCTTTGGGAGACGTCTAGCGGCACTGCCGCCGCATAGCCTTCGCGTATGCAGGACTGCGTTTGCTGGTTGAATTTGGCTATACGCTCGCCTGCGTCGCGCTCCAGTTTGCTGAAACGCTGGTCAACGCAGATAAACCCCGCCTGCGGCCCCCAGGAAGCGCTTTTCCCCTTGATATGGAACCCCTTGGTCGGGTGCCCCGCCGCAATCAGGTCCGTCGCCAGTTTATCTACCGGGCGAATACCGATGATGCAGTTGTATTCAGAGGCAACGCGCTGCAAAGGCAGAAGATGGGTGGGCACCATCCCCGTTTTAGCCGTGATCTGCGCGACCTGCTGCTCGAGCGCGTTGCGGCCAGGCCTGCTGGCAGCCTGCGTGGCATTGGCAGGAAGGCTGAAGGGAACAAGAGGAACGCCAACTTTCATTACGGGCCAGCTCCGGTGGGCATCAGGTATTTATCCAGCCCTGGCCTCGCCGGGGCAGCATCACGCAGAGGCACCATGATGGCGTGTGCTGCCCCTTTGCATCACCGTTAAGTGTTGTCTTTCACCGTTTCAGTTCCACCGTTGGTTTTCACCGAGGCGATACCTTTCTCGCGCGAGGCTTCGCTGGCGTACATCTGGCTGGTGCCAATCACCTGATGGTTCCCGGCTTTGAGGTTGAAATAGAACTTACCGTTGGCGGCAACCTTCCGGTCGTAGCGCTCATCTAAGGGGCTATTGGTGCGCACGGAGGCAATGCCGTTATCCGCCGAGCTGCGCGTTGTATACAGCTCACTGGTGAGAATGACTTCGCCGTTTCCGGCCTTGAGAACGAACTTATATTGCCCGTCGCTGCTTTTGCTTAAGTCGAACCAACCTGACATGTTAACTCCTTGATTAAAATCATAAACAGTTAATGGATTGGGTGAACTACAAAATGAGTATGTACGAAAAACCGGCAACCTGCTTACTGCCTCTTTTACCCTGCCGGGACAAATGTCCTGACCGTTACGCCGATTTAAGATCCCGCTGGCAGTTTTCAGGCTAATCTGTTGGCAACGCAGGACGGGCGTCCTGTCCTTATTTGACGGGAAATTTTATATTGAGCAGCATGAAAAGCGAGAGCAGGCAGAGCGACTGGCTAAGCGTCATAGAAAGAGTGACCGGTGACCCGGTGCTGTACGAACTGTTGAAATATTGCCCGCTGGACATTTTACGCAGCTGGCAGCTGAAGCAGTTTCCCCGCGGGGCGCTGGTTTTTCGCCAGGGTGAAATATGCAGCGAGTTTCACCTGATAATAAAAGGCGAAATTGACGTATTTACCACCGCCGACGATGGCCGTAAATACTCCCAGGCGCGCTATAAAAAAGGCGACATGCTGGGTGAACTGGAGATATTCGAACAGCGCCAGTACATCTGCTCGGTGGAAGCGGTTAGCGATGCGGCGTTATTAGTTTTAGCCCGGGAAGATTTTTGCCGCTGGCTGGCGTTAGATAACTACTTTAATCAAAAAATATTACAGGCCGTTAGCCACCAGTATTACCAGCTATCGAAAAAGGCCGGAGAAGACATTCTTTATTCGTTACATCAGCGTATTTGCCTGGTTTTATGGCAAAAGTTCCTGCAAACCGGGAGCAATACGCCCCAAAGCATTGTGATTAACAAGCAGCAATTAAGCGAGCAATTCGCCGTTGCGCCACGCAGTATTAACCGGATTTTATCCGAGCTGCGGGAAGAAAATATTATCGCGATTAACGGCGAGCAGATTCAGGTTATTGACCCACAACGCCTGCACCAGCACGCCGAACATTAACTAAAACGATAAACCCGGAGCCCTTTTAAATGGCTCGCTCTACGACCAGGTAAAACACCATGACCCAACTCCAGCCCCATATCCGGCTCAGCCGGGAGATGACGCACGCCCGTTATGCGCTGCTGCCGGGCGACCCGAAACGCGTGGAACACGTCGCCAGACATCTGGACAACGTGGAAGACTTTGGCAGTAACCGGGAATACCGCTCCCTGCGCGGCTGGTTCCGGGGCGTGGAAGTCCTGGTGATGTCCACCGGCATGGGCGGGCCTTCAACCGCCATCGCCGTGGAAGAGTTGCGCCAGATTGGCGTCACCAACCTTATCCGCATCGGCAGCTGCGGTGCTATGCAAAACCATATTCGCCTCGGCGACCTGGTGATTGCCACCGCCGCCGTTCGCGACGAAGGCACCAGCAAGATGTACATCGACCCCGGCTACCCGGCCTGCGCGGACATCGGCCTGGTACACCACATGGCGCAGCAGGCTAAGCACCTGGGCTACCCGAGCCACTGCGGCTACGTGCGCAGCCACGACAGCTTCTACACCGAGCGGGAAGACGAGATTAACCAGTACTGGTCCGCCAAAGGCATTCTGGCGGCGGACATGGAAACCGCTCCGCTGATGGTGGTCGGCTCGCTTCGCGGAATGCGTATTGCCTCGGTGCTTAACGTGGTGGTTGAGCACAGCGGCAGCCTGGAAGAAGGCATTAATAACTACCAGCAGCAGGAACATACCTGCCAGCAGGGTGAATCCCGCGAGATCTTACTCGCCCTCGAAGCGCTCTACCTTGACAGCCAGGAGCAGTAATCATGGATTTCTTCAGTATTAAGAATGTGATGGTCACCATCCCGCTCGGCGAAGGCGGCTACGCGCTGTCCTGGATTGAGGCTATCGGCACCGTTTTCGGCCTGCTTTGCATCTGGTTTGCCAGCAAAGAGAAAATAATTAACTACCTGTTTGGCCTGATCAACGTCACGCTGTTTGCCGCGATCTTCTTCCAGATCCAGCTTTACGCCAGCCTGCTGTTACAAGTGTTCTTCTTCGCCGCCAACCTTTACGGCTGGTACGCCTGGAGCCGCCAGAACGAGGCCAACGAAGCCGCGCTGAAAATCCGCTGGCTGCCGCGCAGCAAAGCCATAACCCTGGCACTGGTTTGCGCCGTTGCCATCGCCCTGATGACCTTCTTTATCGACCCGGTATTCGCGGTGCTGACCCGCATTGCGGTGGGCGTGATGCAAAGCCTTGGCGTGGCGGTAGAAATGCCTCAGCTCCAGCCGGACGCCTTCCCGCTCTGGGACTCTGCAATGTTGATCCTCTCCATTGCGGCCATGGTGCTGATGACGCGTAAATACGTCGAAAACTGGCTGCTGTGGATAGTCATCGACGTGATCAGCGTGGTTATCTACGCCATTCAGGGCGTGTACGCCATGTCCCTGGAGTACATCCTGCTGACGGCGATTGCGGTGATGGGTTCCGTGGCGTGGATTAAGAGCGCTAAGCTGATTGGCTCCCGGCCTCTGGAATAATTAGTGTTGTTTATCGGGGCCGCTTAGCGGCCCTTTTCATGTCAGATATATCTGATATATAAAGCCTGATGAAAATAAAAAGCTTTTTATTAATCTCGTTACTTTAAGCGACGGGCCAGGCCTCTCTCAGCTTAATCATCTATGCTTTATTCACGGCTTAGCAACTTCATTATTTTTAACGATCGTTAGACGACTATTTTCACTTCCCTGAACCTCTGTTTATCCGTTTTAAATTTTCATTCAGACACCATCCTCTAATCAACCATGACAGCAGGATAACCTTATGAAAATATTATTCTTTAAAATCTTCAGGCTGATATTTACACCACAATTTTACCTATCAGAGCAATCAAACAAGCGGGAGAACAGTTTGTTATAACCAGCTGGCTACGGCGTATAAGACCGCAGCAGAAAATGTTGCGACATCTGTCTCTGTGCACCATCAGATAAAATACAGGGTTAACTATGTACATGTTGAAAACGCTAAAACAGACGCTTTGTATTGCCGCCCTGGCCTGTACCGGCCTGGCGCAGGCTGCCACCGTAACCATGAACACCGTGGACGCCAGCGGTGCCTCCCCCCCGGCGGGCACCGTTGAATACCACGCCACCCCGTATGGCGTGCTGTTCACCCCGAACCTGAAAGGCCTGCCGCCGGGTATTCACGGGTTCCACGTTCACACTAACCCGAACTGCGGCCCGGCAATGCAGGACGGTAAAATGGTGGCGGGCCTGGCGGCTGGCGGCCACTTCGACCCGGCGCATACCGGGAAGCATGAAGGCCCGTGGGGCAATGGCCACCTCGGCGACCTGCCGGCTCTGTATGTGGACAGCGACGGGACGGCAACCTACCCGGTGCTGGCCCCGCGCCTGCGGCTGGCCGACCTTAAAGGCCACTCGCTGATGGTCCACGCCGGGGGCGACAACCACTCAGACCACCCGGCAATGCTGGGCGGCGGCGGCGCACGTATTGTTTGCGGAGTCACACAATGAGAAGCGGCCTCTTAAGCGCGGTCTGTCTCACGCTGATGGCGAGCGGCTTACCGGCCCTGGCAAACGCGGCTGCCCCCTCCATAGACGCGCCAAAAGACGAGCACCTGCAAACCGAGCTTTATGCCCGTGGCGTGCAGATTTACCGCTGCGCGGCGGCGGACGCAGATGCGAAAACCGGCAACTGGGTGTTCCAGGCCCCGGAAGCGGACCTGTTCAGCGACAAAGGCCTGAAGCACCTGGTTGCGAAACACTTCGACGGCCCGCACTGGCAGGCAACGGACGGCAGCGTGGTAGCCGCAACGGTAAGCGCCACTCGCCCGGCGAAAGATAAAGGCGCGATCCCGTGGCTGCTGCTGACCGGCACCGCTGAACCGCAGCCGGGCCTGTTCACCAGCGTGAGCAGCATCCAGCGCGTGGACACTCACGGCGGCGTAACGGGGCCAACGGCCTGCGACCCGGCAACGTTTGGCGCAACGCTGAAAGTGCCCTACACCGCAACCTACCGTTTTTACAGCAAATAACCGCCAACAAAGTCCTGGCTGCGGAGCCGGGACTTTTGTTTAATGGGTGTGACTTTATTAGTCACAATGGGAAGACATCTCTGCCAGTTCATCAAAAACCTTATCCCCTATAAAGGATAAATTGCATTTAACCCCCACAGAGGATAATCTTATTTTAACCCCTACAGGGGATTTTATTAAAATATCCGCTAAAGGGGATAATAATGAAAGTAACGTCACCGACCTCACTGGCTTACGCAGTCAAAGACCAACGAAAAATCAATAAACTGACTCAAACCAAAACCGCGGAGATGATTGGAATCAAGCAAACAACTGTCTCTGATTTCGAAAACAGACCGGAATCCACCAAGCTGGAGACATTATTTAAAATCCTCTCAGCACTGGATCTTGAACTCCATGTGGTGAAAAAAGACACAAACATGGATGAGAGAACAGCCGGGTACTGGACAAAGGAGTGGTAAGAGATGAGAACACAGACTCTGACAGTTGCCATGAACGGCGATGTGGTGGGCACATTGTACCGGGACGGCAGCGGCGCGATGTCATTTCAGTACGTACCCGAGTGGCTATCTGAACCCGGCGCACGCGCAATTTCGTTGTCACTTCCCCTCCAGCACAGCCGCATAAGAGGAAAAGAAGTTTTCAATTTCTTCAGCAACCTTTTACCCGATTCCGAGGTAATTATTGCCCGAATGCAGGCCCGCTTCCATGTAGAAACTGCACACCCTTTCGATCTGTTAGCAAGTGTCGGGCGTGACTGCGTGGGTGCCATACAGCTTTATCCTCCTGGTAGTGACATTCCCTCCGTCATGGAAACGCTGGCAAAGCCGTTGGATGACTATCAGATAGAAATCCTACTGGATGGTTACCAGACGGCTCCGCTGGGAATGGAAGAAGGTGCTGATTTTCGTATTTCATTGGCCGGAGCCCAGGAAAAAACTGCACTACTCTGGTATCAGGCACGCTGGCAAAGGCCGCAGGGTAGCACCCCGACCAGCCACATTTTCAAACTCCCGATAGGCAGAATAGAGCAGAATAATATTGACCTGAGTGAAAGCTGCGAAAACGAGTGGCTGTGTTTGCGTATTGCCAGGGCATTTGGATTCCCGGTTGCAAATGCAGAACTTGCCGTATTTGGTCAAAAGAAAGTGCTGGTAGTCGAACGTTTTGACCGAAGATGGTCTCGCGATGGTTGGCTGCTGCGGCTGCCCCAGGAGGACTTTTGCCAGGCATTGGGCGTTGCCCCGGCACTGAAATATGAGTCGCACGGGGGACCGGGTATAGCGGACGCAATGAAATTATTGTTGGGCTCTCGTGTTGCAATGCAGGATCGTGAAATGTTCTTTAAAACACAGATCCTCTTTTGGATGCTGGCCGCTATAGACGGCCACGGGAAGAATTTTAGCTTGTTCATCGAGCCAGAATCATCATTTCGTATGACCCCTTTGTACGATGTTATGTCTGCCTTCCCGATCTTTGAAACGGGCGGTATTCCTCTCAAAAAAGCGAAGATGGCAATGGCATTACAAGGGAAGAATCGGCAGTATCATTTCTCGATGGTCCAACCTCGGCATTTCATCAGCACTGCCGATAGCGTCGGATTTTCTCCGAAAGCGGCGTTCGACCTTATGCAGGAAATGGCCGCTCGTACAGAGGAAGTTATCACAACGGTGACAGCAGAACTGCCAGCCGGTTTCCCCAAACAAATTAGCGATGCTATTTTCAATGGATTATCCCGACAGGCGGCTCGGATTATCAGAGGGTAATATTTTAGGCTGGCAGCCTTGCATCAGGCTGCTAACGCACTCCGTTATCCGTAATGCTAATCACTGGCATCACCGAAGTATTGCCATCGTAGAACAAATCAGAGTTGGTGAACGAATAGACCCGGCCAGTTAGCGTAACATTGATATGACTGGCATAGCCTGTGACCTTTGCATCCCCCACATCCGCAACCAGAAACGGAACACGTTTCTTCAGGTGAGGCATTGGGTCACCTGACAGGTTGCCGTCCAGATAATAGCGATAGATCTCCGAAACCGTGGCTCCACCGCCGTTGTAGCGAGTGATATATAAAAACGTGGTCGCTGTGACTTTTTGGCGGGAGAAAAACACATCATCCCGAGAGCCATTGAAGTAATACTGATACGCAGCAAAGCTCACAACAAGCAACAGCAGCACACCGGTTAAGGTGCAGTGCAGCCGCTTAATAACCGTTCTGTTTAGCATAATCTATTCCCTGTTTAATCCAGAACTGGTCGTGTGGGTCATATCAACAGGATCTCACTTTGAATCGCCACGGGTTTAACAGACACTTCGGAGTCATTTAAGATGACTTAAAGAGAGGTGCCCATGAGCGGTAAACGTTATCCCGAAGAGTTTAAAATTGAAGCAGTCAAACAGGTTATTGGTCGCGGTCATTCTGTTTCCAGCGTTGCAACACGTCTCGATATCACCACCCACAGCCTTTACGCCTGGATAAAGAAGTACGGTCCGGACTCATCCACTAATAAAGAACAGTCAGATGCTCAGGCCGAGATCCGCCGACTCCAGAAAGAGCTGAAGCGGGTTACTGATGAACGGGACATATTAAAAAAAGCCGCGGCGTACTTCGCAAAGCTGTCCGACTGAGGTACGCCTTTATTCGTGACAACTCCCGTTGCTGGCCTGTTCGTCTGCTCTGCAGGGTGCTGAATGTTCATCCCAGTGGCTTTTACGCCTGGTTTAAGCAACCGTATTCTCAGCGCCACCAGGTAGATCTGAGACTGACGGGACAGATCAAACAGTTCTGGCTGGAGTCCGGTTGCGTTTATGGTTATCGCAAGATCCATCTGGACTTGCGGGATAGCGGGCAACAGTGCGGAGTGAACAGAGTCTGGCGACTGATGAATCGTGCCGGGATAAAGGCTCAGGTCGGGTACCGGAGCCCGCGGGCACACAAAGGCGAGGCCAGTATCGTATCGCCCAACAGGCTCCAGCGACAGTTCAATCCGGATGCTCCGGATAAGCGTTGGGTAACGGACATAACCTACATCAGGACCCACGAAGGCTGGCTGTATCTTGCTGTGGTTGTTGATCTGTTCTCACGCAAAATTATCGGCTGGTCAATGCAATCCCGGATGACAAAGGACATTGTCCTGAATGCACTGCTGATGGCTTTATGGCGGCGTAATCCCCAAAAACAGGTGCTGGTTCACTCGGACCAGGGCAGTCAGTACACCAGCCATGAGTGGCAGTCGTTCCTGAAATCACACGGCCTGGAGGGGAGCATGAGCCGTCGCGGTAACTGTCACGATAATGCGGTTGCAGAAAGCTTTTTCCAGTTGCTGAAACGCGAACGGATAAAGAAAAAGATCTACGGAACGCGGGAAGAAGCCCGCAGCGATATTTTTGATTACATCGAAATGTTTTATAACAGTAAGCGTCGGCATGGTTCGAGCAATCAGATGTCACCGACAGAATATGAAAACCAGTATTATCAACGGCTCGGAAGTGTCTAGATTATCCGTGGCGATTCAATCCGCTGATTTGAGCCGCTCGAAATGCGACGCATACATAACCATTCCAGGGCAAATACATATTTTATGGAACAGCTAACTTCGGAGTAATTATTGCCATTGAAACAATAAGTTAAGCCTTGCCCCAAAAGGTTACGCTAAGCGGAACTGATGTCGGATAGGTAGTATTTACCTGTGGGGTAAGACCCAGAAACCTCTTAATAGCCATATAATACAAACACTTAAATAACCCCCTGCAGGGCATAAGGCTGTAATAACCAGAGCCGTATGCTAAGTCACAAGCAACGCCTGACCAGTATCCCCGTCAGCGTTAATTCCTGAATCTCTCAATCACCATGCCTGTATGTGTTTCAGGAAGGCAGCTCTATGCCTGCTGTTTCCCGACAGGTGGAGGAATCCATTATGTTTTTGTTCGATGACATCATCCATCCAATGGTAGTGGACCAACGCCATGAACCTTTCAACGAAACCTATCTGCAACGTATCGAAGGTGTACTCTGTAACGCACTGCAGGATCATCCACAAACCACGGTAATCAGGGTGGATTTACACTTACCGGAAGCCGGAGATGTGGGTGACAGTATTGTCAGTGATGCTGACTTAAGCCCGGGACTAATGTCCCGCTTTATCGACTCACTGAAAGCTCAGATAGTCGCTTACCGACAAAGAAAAGCCAGAGAAGGTAAACGCTGCCATCGCTCTTCAGTTCGCTACGTCTGGGTGCTGGAGCAACCAGAACTGGGCGGCAAGAAGCATTATCACATGGCCCTCTTCGTCAATACAGACACGTTCAATGCTCTGGGAAGCTACGACGAACAGGGGAAAGGTCTGGCCTCTCTTGTTCAAAACGCATGGCTAAGTGCAATGAAGAAGCGTGACTGGCCTGAGTATCTGACGCTGGTGCACTTTGTTGATAACCCTCTGGCTTTCCTGGAGCTCAATAAACCGGAGTTTATGGACAAACTAAATGCACTGACTTTCCGTCTGAGCTACATGGCAAAGCATCGAACTAAACGCTATAGCAGTGCTGAACGCTCATTCGGCTGTAGTCAGGGCTGAGATTCCATACACTGTTTTTGCTGATGGCGATTTATTAACGCAACAACTTCATAGTGTGACAACCGCACCGCGATACCCTTCTCAATCCTTTTAATCTATACAACAGCATGGCGTCTGCCTGCCCTGGGATGGCAGACGTCTGCCTGTAAGAGTCCGATTATCAAGGTCAACTCCATTTAACGACCAGCCACGTAGGTCATTTTAATCATGAGATCCCGCAAGTGGAATTTAGTCAGGCTGGCAGCTATTGCATCATATTGGAGCTTTAGTGCCCTATGTGCACCGAATAATAGATCTTCATCACAGTGCGTCAAAGCATAGCCAGCACTCGTCTTAAAATCCCCAGTTTTTGCATTAGTTTAGTATAAAGTGTTAGATAATTGCTTTGTGAGTCTTAAAAACATTTCCGCTACCATGGTGGAGAAATTAATTGCTGAACAGTTACTTCCGGACACGAGTGAACCCACGGCGAGCGCCAGTCAGTTGCCAGTGTGCAAGCGCATCTCCGACTGGGAATAATTATCAAGACGCAGTATGTTGGATTTTTCACTAACACAAAAGGGGTGGGTCTTGCCGATTGTCCTGAATGCGTTTCCACTGAAAGTCCCTGACATGGAGTTGAAATTTGTCCAGATACCCTACGACAAGACAACTCTAGATAGCCTCCGCTCCTCCCATAAAATGACGCATGTCTTCCGGCGTCAGGGTGACAGTATTCAGATCTTTTCGAGTGATGGTACGTTCCCTAAATCCGGTACACCGCAGACACTGCAACTAAAGGATAATTTGGGTATCTTTTTCTCTCTGGTTAAAGATGGTCTGCTCAAGCACTTCGCTGGATTGGGTCGAACTCCTTGCGGCTTCAATCCTATCGAGGTGGTAAGTGCCCAAGCAAAAGACAATCTTTTAGCCTCAATTCTTGGTGAGGCTTATCCCTTAAAAATTTGTGCCAAGTATTCAATCGACACTCGTACTGTCCAGGGTCAACCGTGTCTTATAATTGATTGTTCAACACGTCGTGTAGTAAAAGAGAACTGCCTGTTTTTCCTAAAAACCGGATTCAATGTTATTGGTCGCTACGTCGTCACCGAGCAGGACGACGGATTTAGAAAACTTTTAGGGTTTGTAGAAAGCTGCCACGAAGGGAGAACTCTGAGTGTCATTCGTCCTGACGGCCAAGCAGTTCATGCTGAGGCTAAAGACGTTTATCTCGAAGCTAGTCGAGCAAATTTTGACGACTACATCCTTTATACGCATGGTACGAAGAAAGACTCCATTGTCGAACGCATTCGGCAATCCGTTTCCATTTTCAATGGAGGCAAGAATAAAAAAGACCGCATCGACGCCCTTAAGAAGTATATCCAAGCGACAAACATCTCGCTGCTCGATGGGACGCGTATCGAAATAGAGGATCCATCCGACATTCAAAAAGATTGCGCCCAAATGCAAAAGCCGGTGTTCGTCTTCAACGATAACGGTGAAGCAGATTGGACGGAGAAGGGTCTTACACAAAATGGCCCCTATACAAAACGTACCTTCGATAGGAACGATCCGTCAATCTGCGTGATCTGCGCCCAACATGACAGAGGGCGAGTCGAGCAGTTCGTACGTAAGCTTCTGAAAGGCATGGCTAATAGCAAATATTTTAGAAATGGTCTTGAGGGTAAATTTGCACTTGGAACCAGTCGTGTTGAAGTGTTCGAAACATCCACAAACAGCGTCGATGCATACAAAAGTGCCATCGAAGCTGCAATCCGCAAAAAAGCTGATGACGGAGGACGTTGGGATTTAGCCCTCGTACAGGTGCGACAGTCATTCAAACAACTCAAAGTTACTGATAATCCTTACTATCTTGGTAAAAGCCTATTTTACATGCACCAAGTTCCTGTACAGGATTTCACAATAGAGCTGCTATCGCAGTCTGATTATTCACTCGGCTACTCGCTTAACAACATGTCATTAGCCTGCTACGCGAAGATGGGTGGAGTACCGTGGCTGCTCAAATCATCGCCAACTCTATCCCATGAACTCGTGATCGGCATTGGCAGTGCCAATATCGTCCAAGAGCGTGGTGCCCACAATCAGCGCATCATGGGAATCACCACCGTATTTTCGGGAGACGGAAGTTACATTGTTTCGAGTACGTCCAAAGCCGTTGTGCCGGAAGCTTACTGCGAGGCCCTAACCTCTGTTCTAGGAGAGAATATAGAAAAAATACAAAGGCGAATGAATTGGCAGAAAGGCGATTCGATTCGTTTAATTTTTCATGCACAAGTCAAAAAGTTTAACAAGGAAGAGGTTCAGGCAGTCCGTGCGGTGATCGATAAGTATAGAGATTACCAGATCGAGTATGCCTTCGTTAAAATCTCAGAGAATCACGGACTCCACATGTTCGACTCTTCAACGGCAACAATGCCTAAAGGACGCCTGGCGACGCATCGCGGAAAAACGTTCAAGCTTTCTAAAAACGAAATGCTTGTTTACCTGATCGGCCAACGTGAATTACGACAAGAAACGGACGGTCATCCACGTGGTGTGATCGTCAACGTTCATAAAGACTCGACCTTCAAAGATATTAAGTATTTGAGTGCTCAGCTCTACAGTTTCGCATCACACTCCTGGCGTAGTTACTTCCCCAATCCCATGCCAGTTACCATCACTTATTCCGATCTTATCGCCCATAATTTAGGATGGTTGAATCAGCTTCCGGGCTGGAGTGACTCTGTCATGATTGGAAAAATAGGGCATTCACAATGGTTCCTATAGAGAAAGAAAACGTTTATCAGCTACGCGACTATTTTCACAGTAAGGTGATCGAATCCGCTCACATTGATCCATTTAAGTCCTGCTTTTTTAGTCTCCTGGAAGGAGTTAAAAGCTGCATTACGAATTTTAGCTTTGCGGACCTATCTTTATACCAACGCTGTGCAATTTCAGGTTTAGGTATTCTAGATGAAACTGTCTCGGTCCAAGATGTCTCTCGCCTGCTCGGACAAGCTCCCAAGATTGATTCAACACCGAGACCTTGGGTATCGGATATGTTCGGTGTAATGGCAGTGAAATGGCTAACCGCACAGATGCAAGATGAGAGCATAGATCACGAGTTCGAAAAGTGGATTTCAGGGTTTCTGGCTCAGCAGATTGAAAGCAACCATCTAAGTATCTTCGAGAAAGATATCGCGGCATATGTCAGTAACAGCGAATCAGCCTCCTTTAGTAGTGCCTGCATACCACTCTTCCTTCATTATCGAAAGTTACTGAAGATCAATAGCCATCAGAACCGACTTTCTCTTGTCGAACGTTTCATGAGCGAATTTCAAGCACAAGCTACAGAAAATCCTTCAGTTACTCTCTTGTGCGTAATGCTTTACGTTTTTAATCAAATTAATCAGGAAATTGCCATTGCTCCACCGTCTGGATGGACACTGGATGACCTGCTAGGATTTCTGGAACATATCCCTGCTGGGTTAAAACGGTGGACATGGGAGAACTCAGGTCGAACCAGAGGCGCAGAACCCGTAAAGTGGCAAGTTGAAAACGAATATCATGTTCAGAATCTGCTTTATATCCTACTTGCACCAATATTCAACGATATTGCAGATGAGGTGAATCTTCAGCCTGTCGGGCAAAAAAATCCCCGCATTGACCTTTATTTGCCATCACTGCACACAATTATTGAAGTAAAGTACCGCAAAGATACAAAAAAATCTTTTCCAACATTAATTGGAGAAATCGCCGAAGACGCTTCTCTCTATCGTGTTGACGAAATTTATAAGGATTCTTATATCATCAGCTTCCTGTGGGACTGCACACGTTCAACGCAAGAACATACGAAGTTTAAGGAGGGGGTATTGAAGATAAATGGCATTGATGGTTGCGTCGTAATAAGCGCACCTTCAACGATGAGTTTCAAAAATAAAGAATAGCTCTATTCTTCGCACACACAAAAAGAACAAAAAACTTAGCTATTGCATTAAATAACAAAAAAGCCATGGCATTGCATATGCATTTCATCTAAATAACCAATAAAAATCCCATATAGTAAAAACCACATAACTTGTCTCCGCTCATAAACATTCACCTAATATGTCTTTTGCATGCATCAATAATTTATTACCCACCTCTGTACTCTTCCATGAAGAAAAGTTCACAATATTATTAAAGTAATTAAAATCAAAATCGATTGATTTACGATAAAGCTCTCTAGGTTTTTCGCCATTGACTTCTAGAAGAATAACCATATCCATTGATTCACTTAAGATATGCTCAATCACCGCAGAATGGTGTCGTGTGTAATAGATACCTAGATCAATCCTTTTTTTACAAGTAGGAGCTTTAACAATATATCCTCTTGACGTCATATCTAACTCATCAGGAGCAAGCGACACAAGCTTTTGTAACAGCTTAATATCATTTATTTTTTTGAAAAGAAACTTCTGATTATCAGACATATAAGCAAATATCCATGGGATATTCATTAACGTGGCTTTCGAGTATAACCATCCCTCTTCTTGCTTGTACTGTTTTAACATATTTAAAGCTAATTTCTCATCGATCTTTATACCTGTCACAGTACTTAGCATCCAAATAACTTTATCAAAATGCTCGATAAGTAGCTCAAGTATCTGTCGACTAAGCTCGCTAGGAGTTCGCTTTCCTTTATCAGATGAAGTTGATTTTGTTGTATCAGAGTAAGGACAATCTAAATAAGCTTCATGATCAAAAATACCAACCCCAGGAACTGATGTCCCATAGTGTTTGGCAAATGGAGAATTAACATTTGATGGTAACTTGTAGAACCCAATGATCTGTATGGGATTATTACATGCAGGACAAATAGCAAAATAGCGCGGTTTCCCCTCATCACTCACTTTATACCACGGCGAGCGGCGGGCAGTACGTTGCTCATACTCATCTTTGTTTAAAAACCAGTAACCTTGTGTCCGTACGTTCAACTTGTAAACATTCATTCTTCAGCCTCCAGCTTTAACATCCCAACGAACTAAATATAAGATATCCTATAGCCTTATCCTGGACTCAGATGCCGATGAGCTTTAATAATACTGCCTAATATAGCTATATGCTTTCTCAAAAAGTTCGTCATCTGCATGTAACTTATATTTGAATAGTGCCTTTCGTAACGCCTTCTTAACTTCTCTCTCACCAGCTAGCGTACTTTGCCAACCAGGAAAACGGACCAGACGAACAATTTCATCTATGTCTGCAACCACTCGCTCAACTATAATTGGTGTATCTGCTGTCTTTACTTCATTGAATAATTCGGTCAAAGCAGCTTTGCCATGATCCAATTCCTCTTCTGGAGGCGTTGTTTTCTCTGTTTGTAGTGTTTCTTTAGCTATTTCGAGTAGTTGTTTTAAAAACTCAATACTGTTGATTTGACCTGATTCGAAACGATCTTTGAGCGCATCAAGCCGTTCAGAGAGATGTTTAAATTTGGGATTATTACCATGCCCTCGTAGCCGTCGCTTGAGTTTGATTTCAATCTCTTTGGCCTTCTTAGGCTCAGGATTTGAAAGAACGGCCTCCAGCAGATCGGCATCAAGCACTAGAGTATCAAGATCGTCACGAACTGCATCGACATGGACGTTCTGATGGATTAACTCAATAGTTTTGGCCCCCAACGAGTGCCAGATTAATTTTCCATGGCCGCTAGAAGGCTGGACTGACTGGTAAACCTGAGACAACCACTTGTAATCTTTCTCAAAAAGACCGAGAACAACATCGGGTGATAACGCTTCCCATATACGGGAAAGGACACTGTATTCAGAAGCAAAATTGTCTCGGATTTCGTTGTTAGGCAAGCATTGCTGAGCAGCAATCAAACCTTCATACCCCTTCAACGTTCGATCACAGCCAACAAAAAAAGCCAAACACTTCTGCATAGCTTCAGGTAGCTTCTCTTTCAGCTCCTGAATATTACTCACTAGCTGCTTAACACTTTGATCATCGAATTCTAAGGCTGCAGCTACATCATCAAAAATCCCCAGATAGTCAACAATAAGGCCATGGGTCTTCTGCTCGGAATAGGTGCGGTTTACTCGGCAGATAGCTTGTAACAACGTATGGTCGCGCAGTGGTTTATCGAGGTACATAACTTGCAGAATAGGCGCATCAAAACCAGTCAAAAGTTTAGCGGTCACAATGATGAGCTTAAGCGGATCTGCTGGGTCGCGGAAACGATCCAGTAATCTTTCTTCTTCATCACGGGTACGATCGTATGGAGCATATTCAGGATGCTCTTTCTTATCTGACGCCTGAACAGACATCACGATATCTGTCGCTTCTGAGGGTAAAAGCTTGTCCAGCTCAGCTTTAAAGAGCAAGCAGGATTCCCGGTCAAACGTAACTATCTGACCTTTTAGGCCATTTGGTTCTATCTTGCTTTGATAGTGTTGGACAATGTCTGCACATACCTTGCGAATACGCTCGGGTGTTTTTACCAGAACTGCCATTTTTGCAGCAGTCTTTGCCAAATTATCTTTGTCGAGGTCAGATAGACCACCAGTCAAATCTTTATATGCTGCGTCCAGTTCCGCCTTGTCGATATGCAGATCGATCAATCTGGGTTCAAAATGTAATTTCAGTGTTGCCCCATCACGGATTGATTCGTCGAAACCGTAACGACTCATGTAGCCTTTGTCATCTTCTTCCGCCCCGAAAGCATAGAAGGTATTACGATCTGACCGATTAATTGGTGTACCTGTTAGGCCGAACAGAAAAGCATTCGGCAACGACTCTCGCATCTTACGGCCAAGGTTACCTTCCTGAGTACGGTGAGCCTCATCCACCAGAGCGATAATATTGCTACGATTATTTAGACTGCCATTGGCCTCACCAAACTTAAAAATAGTGGTAATAATAATCTTACGCACATCCTGCGCCAGCAGCTGCTGTAATTTCTCCCGACTATCAGCCTTTTCCAGATTAGGAATATCTGCCCCCGTAAAAGTCCCTGTAATCTGAGTGTCGAGATCGATACGATCAACTACAATTAATACTGTTGGATTTTTCAGTCCGGCATGCATACGTAATTTTTGCGCAGCAAAAACCATTAATAGGGATTTACCCGAACCTTGAAAATGCCATATCAATCCCTTTTTGGGATAACCAGCTAGCACCCTTTCAACGATTTTATTCGCTGCCTCAAATTGTTGATAGCGGCAGATAACCTTAATACGTCTCTTTTTCTTATCCGTAGCAAATAAGGTGAAATTACTCAAAATATCGAGCAGTATTTGAGGCCGTAGCATACTTTCGACAGATGCTTTGAGTGACTTCAACGGATGATGCTGGCCATCATTATCCTCGCCATCCAGATGCCAAGGCCCCCAGTCTTTTACAGGCAGGCCAACAGAACCATAACGGAATAGCTTGCCTTCAGTAGCCACCGAGAAAACGTTACAGACAAAAAGTTCCGGGACAAACTTCTCATAGTCGTCATGTACCTGTATTGCGCCATCGACCCAACTAATGCATTTTTTAACCGGCGTTTTTGCTTCAATGAGTACTAATGGTAAACCGTTTACTATCAGAACCAAGTCGGCTCGCCGCTCGGTAGCACCTGCGCGATAAGTGAACTGTTGGGTTACGACATATTGGTTCTGAGATAGATCCTCAAGATCGATAAGTCGCACCGGCACATGCTCATTATTTTGGCCGAACGGCATAGACCGTTCTCCGCGCATCCAAGCGGTCAATTCTTCATTAGCGCGGATTAGGCCATCTGAGCGCACCGATAATATAATGGCACGTAGTTTGTAGAGCACTTCGTCAGCGAGATCGGATTGCGCAGCAATTTCGGGATTCAAGCGAAGCAACGCTTCTCGCAGCCATGGCTCGACAAGAGTTTCCTGAATCTGGCGTGGTACATCAGTTGGGGAAACATAATTCCAGCCTATGCCTCGGGAACTGTCTTGATGATCTCGAACCGTATTTATTGGCTTGAGTGTTGAACCAGCCAAGAGATCGCGAACATAAGCTTCAACTGTATTCGATTCGTTAAACATCAGTGCCCCCACAGATTTTCAAGTAACCGCCGCTTAATAGATTTGCTCGCTATTATCCTTAATTCCAAGGCCTCAATGGCGTTATCAAGGCGCTTTAGCTGAGCCAATAAATTATCTTGATCTTCAATTCGAGGTGCACAGATAGGCTGCTTCTTGATGCCAGCAATATTGATATTATAATTTCCCGCACTTGATTTCACTTCACCTCTTAATTTCCGCCTCGTAGATAGGGCATTCAGAAATTCGGTGAGAAAAGCAGGCCGCAGTTTATCTTCATCACAACGAAGTCTAATCAAATAGCTTGCAAAAACTGTTTTTTCATCGGGATGCTCTATAACTACCGAACGTCCAACGTATTCAGGGTTTCCATTAGTTCTGACAAGTAATACATCTCCCTTACGAAGCCCTAGCCGCTCATACTCGCGCTCACTAATTTCGATACGCTGTATGTCTGAGTAATCGACCTTTCCTCTCAGTACATTCGGTATCCTAAGGATCGGATAACCCTTTTCGTTATAAGATGAACGCGAGGAAGAACCGTAACTAAGAGATAATAAATAGTAGCCTAACGATTTTACTGGATTAGTCCTAGAATAAGACTCTAAAGTATCTTCTACTAATGCAGATCGCATTGTATACGCACATTCAAGAGCATTGGTCTGAATACAAACGAGACTTTCCATCGCTCGCAAAACTTTAACAATTTTAGTCTGTGTAGCAATTGATGGAAGTATGAATTCAAAACTAGCTAAACTAGCCCAATTAGTACGCGGACTCAACGACCCTGCTGATGTTCCGACTGCATGCTCAAAAAATGCCTCAGTCTGACAAATAAAAGGAAGCAATTCCGGCAGTAAGATTTGTGGATCTTTAGTTTCCAGCACATAAATATCGCCGGAACACACACCTGAAAAATCAGCTACGGCTACCTTACGCTGATAGGCACGCCGCTTACCGAACAACACCTGTCCTGGCTGAAAAACGCTGGTAAAGGTCACTCCATCAGCAACGTTGCCATAACTGCGAACACGCAAATCCCCCGGTTCCAGATGTTCTAAACCAACATAGCGTTCAAAACCATCAACTAAAGGGTCTTTACTTTTGGACTTAGAAAGGCGAACTACATCGCCAAACTTGACCCAATTCCAGCCGGGTTTAAGAGTTTTATTTTTCATTTTATTGAGGCCTTACAAACGGCGTAACATAACTAATATACTCAGCTTGAGCAGTTCGACTGACATTCCAACGTTTGGCATTAGCAGGACGTTCTCGCTGATCGGCATGTGTGAGAATCAATCGTCTTTTCGCTCGCGAAACACCCACGAAAAAAGCGCAACGATTCTCATCCTGATTGCCAAAGAAAATCTCATTTTCAACCGCCATGATAATGACAGAGTCGAATTCCAGCCCTTTACTTTTATGAATGGTCAGAATGCGCACAGCCTGATCATCCGCAAAACGTCCCAACGCTTTTGGTAAATCTGGTTCTGACTTAAGCAATTCTTTAACCCGTGCAAAAGTTTCACGGATAACATCATTTAAACGCGAACGAGTTTCATAGTCAGGTGATAAAGCAACCAACATTTTGGAGCCAATATACTTCAGAAACTCTATTGCCAATTGTACCCAATCCGAAAAAGGCGAGTCTGTATGTCTAGCTTCAGATACTTTTTTACGTTGTTTTTTAATTAATTGATCAAGCTCCTTTCTCGCACTTGACTGGATTTCTTCATCGGCAAAAGGAATCAATTGATTCATCAATCGAATCCAGGCCTTAGGTTCACGCTTGCCATAAAGACATGACAAATAATCTACAATCAAACGAGCTGCTGGTTCGACCGTGATATCCTGCATCTGTTGCTCGTTACGATATGGAATACCGCGATGTTCCAACTCTGCCATAAGGTGGTCAGCATAAAGATCCAACTGTTTAGAAACCAAGATTGCAATTTCCGCTGGAGGTAGTTGTTCTGTATTTATCCAACCAGTTATCAGATCAGCCAAATAGACGGCTTCTTGACAGCTGTCTTCAAAACGCCAGGTATATACCTCACCTTCATCGCCACCCAATTGTTCATCTGGCATGACAGAGGCAGGATCAAGCGTACGAATAATTTCGTTCTGAACTCGTAGCAATTTTGGTTTAGAACGGAAATTGCGATACATGTTAAGTGGTACAGCATTAAAATCATTGGCAAAGGATCGGAAAATCCCGTCCAATGCTCCAGCCCAAGCCATAATTTTTTGTTTAGTATCGCCTACCGCAGTCAGGCGAAGACTGGTCCCCTGGAAAGCAAGCTTAACTAAGTCATATTGTAAATTCGTGCAATCCTGGAACTCATCCAAAAAAATATCGCTATAAGTTTGCCGAATTGCATTACGGGCAATTTTTGAGCTTTGCAATATCTGGATTGCCAACGGGACCAGATCGCCGAATTCAATTTGAGTACGAGAGGGGCCATTTTTCTTGTCAACAATCGTATAGCCTGCATCTAGAGCATCCTCCCCTCTAAGCACAGGTCTGAAACGATCAACTATACGTTTAGCAAAAGCGTGGAATGTATAACTGTCAAAACGCGAGGCAAGATCAGTGCCACATCGCCGTTCGACACGGTCTTTCAGATTTCTGCTGGCATCAACCTTGAAGGAAATCGCCAGAATCCTCTTAGGGTACCGACATGTTCCTGTACGCAAAAGGAAGTCCGCTCGTTGCGCTAGCATCTCAGTTTTACCAGCCCCTGGGCCTGCAGTGAGCGCGAGACAACGATCATTTTCCTTCGCTGCACGCAACGCATTTGGCTCAAGCGTCAGCCCATCTGCGGGTTGCCATTCTTCAACGGCAATCATTCAGGTAACTCCGCTAATTTGGCAATAACGGCATCAGCTAGTCTGCTTAGAGACTCAGGCATTTCTGCAAGTAATTCATCATCATCTAGTTTGGCCAACGCATCTATATGTGCAGCTGGTTTACTGCCAAGTTTGAAACGCTGATGATAAGTGACAAACAACTTTTTTTCTTCTTCACTATATTGAGTCGCGTCGAAATAGCTTTTGCCAAGAACAGCTTTGGTAATTGACTCATCCGGCTCTTCTTCAACAACATCATAGGCTTCGGGATATGCCAAAAGCATAGAAAAGTCCAAGTCCATTGGAGAGGAAAAGAATATTGCTCTATTTTCAAGTTCAGCAAAAATGTCATGAGTTCCATTATTAAAAAAATGATGGGACCGTAGAGGCGCAACACTGTTATTCCATTTCGGAATTGGCCAGTCAGCAGGAAGTACTTTGCTTGGCTCAAACATGGCAAACTGATCATTGACGTATTTAATTCGTCCCCAACCCGCAGCATAACGAGCTACATCGAGATCCAGAAGTGTCAAATATGGAATCTGTAACGCTGAAAGCAAACGCCAAAAATGGTTAACATGCCTTCCTCCCAGAGGTGCTATCGTGACGGCTGACTCATCTACCGGGGCACCCTTGGCCTGTAGCAAACGTGGTAATACAATCTCTTCACTATCACCTTCGCCGAGTACTACAAGACGTGAAAAATAGATCTCAGGAAATGCCTGGACTGCTTCCCGAACAAACTTGTGTGCATCATCAGATTTCTCAGGCAATTTAATACAGGTGACTCGTGTCTTTCTAGACTCAGTTAACCGTAAATAACGTATTAACTCAGGAGCAACGCGACGCAGCATTGTGGGCGCATGTGTAGCAATGAGAGCTTGTGCATCCACATTTTTCGTCATGATATTCAAAGCACTGACGATACGTCCCAGGTAATGTGGAGAAAGACTATTTTCTGGTTCCTCCAAGGCAACCAAAGTAAAGACCGGCGGACGTAACTTATCGGGATCAAAAGATACATCTTCCTCAGCGAGTACAGCTCTTCCAATCGCTTGAGATGATAATACTAGGGAAAGATAAAGCATTGACTTTTGACCATCACTCAACCGCGAGAAATCGACAAGTGAACCATCGTGCCCTGGGGTAAAAGATACCGACAAATGCCGCAACAGCGCTTCAATCTCCGATGCTACAAAGGTGATTTTCGGATCAGCGAAGAATTTACCTTTATGCAGAGTAGCCCAGCTTGTTTTTAAAGTTTCACTAAATGCATTTACAGAAGGGTTTGCCGCGAGGCTGTCGCTTATTTGATCGGTCAATCCCTTAATCGTCTCGCGTTCAGCATCCCAACGTACAGCGCGAAGCAGACGACCCAGTAAGGCGTTTGCACCGTAAGCAATATGATCCGCAGGATCACGTCTGGCAGGCAGATAATGTACCTGGATATGATTACGCTCTGCCCGTGGAACCTGTGCGATATTTTGAGGAGAGCCATCAGCATTGATATCCAGGACATACACTAAGTTTTCGTCGATATCACCATCCAGCCCCATAGTAGCCGTAAGGCGAAAACGTACTCGTGGAATACCTTCCAGCTCATCTAGTCGCATATGGCCGAAATGAGGTGCTACGGTACTGTTATCTTCGTCTTCTGCAAGTTCGGGAAATAAAAAATCAGCTTCTATCCACAGCTCACGCTCAGGAGGAACCTCCTCCTCTTCAAAATGGACATGGAAATCTGAACGTTGGACACGTCGCAATGTCGGATCGAATGCAAAGAGCCGGCATAAAGCCTGAAGTACTGCAGTCTTACCTGAACCATTAGGACCAATTAGATAGGTAATATCTTCCAGGCTCAGCTCAGTTGGTTCCTGACCAAAAGACTGAAAACCTGATAACCGAATTGTTTCAAGCTTCATGCTACTCCCTTCCTCAGTTCAAGTTATCCAATGCATCAACTAACGAATCCATTTGTTGCCAAAAAACACGACCATCATTCTGCCATTGCTCCCATGCAGAATTTAATGAGAGAGTCTCTCCATCGGCATCTTTAGCGGACGCGGTATTAATTTTCTTAACGTAGAGTGGGATCGATAAGTTGTTCGCGTTTGCTTCGATGCCAGCTAGCGTTGCGACTTTTGCAAATCCGGGCTCATCAGCAAATTCTTTATACGCAACTAAAATCCGTTGTTGCTGTGCTTCTGTAAGGAAGCTTTGTGCTCGTTCACGGGTTACTTCATTAACGGCATCAATGAAAAGTACTTTGCCCTTACGGCTAGCTGGTTTGTTTCGATTACAAACGAGTACGCATGATTCCATTGGTGAGTTATAAAACAAGTTTGGCCCCAGACCTATAACTGCTTCGACCCAATCCTGCTCAATCATTTTGGTGCGCATCGTTTGTTCTTCGTTACGGAACAACACACCATGTGGCCAAAGCGCAGCACTCCGCCCTTTTTTGGTGAGACTGGCCAAAATATGTTGCTGGAAAGCGTAGTCGGCACGTCCCTGAGGTGGAGTACCAAACATGTTGCGCCCCCACGGATCACAACTCCAAGCCTCACGGCTCCACTGTTTGATTGAGTAAGGGGGGTTAGCGAGGATCACGTCAAACTGACGGAGACTGTCATTTTCGATGTGCTTAGGTTCGGCTAAAGTATCACCACGAATGATCTCGAAATCTTCAACACCATGCAGAAAGAGATTCATCCTCGCGATGGAAGAAGTGATCAAATTGCGCTCCTGCCCATAGAGCTTCAATGTCCGATATTCACCACCAGAACGTTTTACTTCGTCTAATGCCGAGATCAACATACCACCGGTGCCACACGTGGGATCATAGATCGATTCGCCAGCTTTTGGAGCCAAAAGCTGGGTCATCAAATGGACAACCGTACGATTGGTATAAAATTCGGCAGCCGTATGCCCAGAGTCATCCGCAAATTTTTTGATCAGAAATTCGTAAGCATTACCCAGTTCATCTTCAGGTACATTAGCGACTGATAGCACTCGGGTAGAAAAATGCTCAATGAGATCTTTAAGGGTCTTGTCAGGCAGGCGCTCACGGTTTGTCCATGCCGCATCACCAAATATACCGTCAAGCATATTTGGGTTAGCTGATTCGATATCCCTCATTGCCTGCTGAATGGTAGCTCCCACATTCCTTGGAGTTTGCCTTATGTCATTCCAGTGAGCACCTTCAGGAATCTGGAAACGATGGTTTTCAGCGAACTGAGCGTAAGAAAGATCTCCATTAGATTCTTCAAGTATCGACTGATATTCTTCATCCCAAACATCAGACACTCGCTTGAAAAACAACAACGGAAAAATGAACTGCTTGTAATCACCTGCATCAATCAAACCACGCAATAATACAGCAGCTCCCCAAAGGTAACTCTCAAGTTCCTGTTGAGTTATACGACTCATTTCAGCCATCCTCCCTCTTTCATTACTTGCTCAAGTCTCTCTTCAGCATCCTTACAACGAGCCAGAGCGTCCTTAAAAGCTTCGATCGCATCAGGTAGTACAGGGATATCTTCTTGCAGTGGAGGGAGAACATAGCGTGATATGTTCAGCGTCCAATCTTCCGCCTCAATATCAGATAGGTTGACTATGCTGACAGCATCTTTGACATCACTAAAGTTCTGATACCACCGCAAAATCTCAGCAGCATGCTGAAGCTCCATAAAGTTTTGAGCTCTACCGCGTTTGAACAAACGTGACGCGTCGGCAACCATAACTTTATGCTGCATTTCCACAGTTTTTTTCTTACGTAACACTAAAATACAAGCGGCTAAGCCCGTGCCATAAAATAGATTTGGGGCCAGCCCTATGACAGCCTCAACCAAATCCATTTGCAGTAATTTTTGGCGAATACTCCCCTCAGCGCCCTTGCGAAACAAAGCTCCTTGAGGCAATACCACGGCCATTCGCCCAGTGCCTTCAGCCATGGATTTGACCATATGCTGCACCCAAGCAAAATCACCGCTGCTTGAGGGAGGAAGTCCAGCAAAGTTTCTGCCAAAGGGATCATTTACCCAAAGCTCCTCACCCCATTTTTCAAGTGAAAACGGAGGGTTTGCAATCACACAATCAAATGTAGCCAGCTGGTCCCCATCAAAAAAAGCAGGATTGCGCAAGGTATCATCACGCACTATCTGGAAATCTTCTATTCCATGCAAAAAAAGGTTCATTCGGGCAATAGAGGACGTAGTAAGATTTTTCTCTTGGCCAAAGAGTTTGCCCCAAAGACGCTTCACATCACCGTGTTTATCTTTCACATGCTGTACTGCGGCCAGTAACATCCCACCTGTACCACAGGCGGGATCGTAAATAGTGTCAGTCTCTTCAGGAGCGAGCATGTCGATCATCAGTCTGACAACACTTCGAGGGGTGTAAAACTCTCCAGCTTTTTTGTTTGTTGCATCCGCGAACTTCTTGATCAGGTACTCGTAAGCATCCCCGAGCAAGTCAGAATTGATGTTCTTATTACCAAATGGCAGTTTGGAAAAATGCTCAATGAGATCCTTCAGCAAAGCATCAGAAAGTCTCTCTTTGTTTGACCATTGAGCATCGCCAAAAACACCATACAGCGTTTCTGGGTTTGCCTTTTCAATCTCACGCATAGCCCGCTGGAGAGCAGAACCGACGTTTACTGCTTTGGAGCGCACATCATCCCAGTGGCAGTCACCAGGGATCTGAAAGCGATGAGACTCGGGAAAGTGTGCCAGGGATTCATCACCCGACTCGACAAGAATCTCTTTAAATTCTTCATCCCATACATCACAGATGCGTTTAAAGAAAAGTAGAGGAAAAATATATGTTTTAAAATCAGCAGCATCAACGGGGCCTCTCAGGATATTGGCCGACTCCCAAAGATGATTTTCAAGCTGACTCAGATTTATAGTTACTTCGTTCAATTCAACGTTCCTGATTAAAATAGGCTGTGAGTCAGCGCCTTACTAAAACTGACGCCTAACATGTTCGGATCGGAAGCTGGCAACACTCAATAATGTGTCATCTTCTTGAATGGCCATTAGTTTATCCTGAAGCCAGTCTTCCAACCATAGTTCGGATCACATCAGGCTAAGACTTACCAGAGAAATACTTCGCAAAATCAAATGGACTCACTGCCTTCTCCCGATTCGCATCCAAGAAGTCAGCCCACCACTGCAGCATCAGTTTACGCTCATCAAGATGCTCGGCTTTGTGAATGTAAGCCGCCCGCACAGAGTTACGCTCCATATGGCTCATCTGCCTTTCTACTGCATCCCTCGACCACAATCCCGATTCAATCAACGAACTACACGCCATTGTCCTGAAACCGTGGCCGCAGACTTCAACCTGTGTGTCATATCCCATCACCCGTAAAGATTTGTTAACCGTGTTTTCACTCATCGGTTTGCGAGGGTTATGATCGCCAATAAAGATCAGTTCATGATCACCGCTGAACGTCTTTATCTGCTCCAGAATATTTAATGCCTGTCGGGAAAGTGGTACCAGATGAGGTGTCCGCATTTTTGAACCTCGCTGTGAGTGCTTTACCCCTTCGATAGCTTCTCGCTCGGCTGGTATCGTCCACATTGATGTTTCGAAATCGATCTCAGACCAGCGAGCAAAACGCAATTCACTGGAACGAATGAAAACAAGAAGAGTTAGCTCAACGGCAAGCCGAGTCAGCGGCCTACCGGTATAGCTGCCTATACGCTGAAGCAACTCGGGAGTCCGTTTCAATTCAAGAGCTGGTCGATGCTGCCGGTTACCTGAAGCAACAGCACCGACCATCTCCTGCGCGGGATTGTAGTCCAGTAAACCGCTCTGAACGGCATAGCGCATAATAGCGGTGGTACGCTGCTGAAGACGGGAAGCCACTTCAAGTCGTCCAGAAAGTTCTACGGCTTTTATAGGAGCTAACAAATCCCGCGTTTTTAGCTCGGCAATGTTGCGTTTACCAATGGCAGGAAAGAGGTTGTCCTCCAGGCTTTTGAGCACTCGTCGGCTATGTTCTTCCGACCACTTTTTATTTGTGGCGTGCCACTCAACAGCAAGCTCCTCAAAGGTACGCGCTTCCTCCTGTTCAACCTTATCATTTTTCTTTTTGTCTCCCGGGTCGATGCCGTTTGCCAACAGCTTGCGAGCATCATCACGACGAGCTCTGGCATCCGCAAGAGACACATCTGGATAAACGCCTAAAGCCAGCATCTTTTGCTTCCCGTCAAAGCGGTACTGCAGACGCCAGTATCTTGAACCATTTGGGTGGACGAGAAGATGCATACCATTGCCATCGGTCAGCTTATATTGCTTATCCGTTGGCTTGGCGGTTCTGACTTTGATATCTGTTAGAGCCATGCTTATCCCCTCCCTGTTGGTACAAGCATTATCGAACCGGAAATACCATCATCTGTACCAACATGTGTTGGTAGATGTACGTTGAAGTCGGTTGACCTTGAGAGAGTTAATATAGCGAGAAAAGCAGGTAAATGCTGGATTTTAGACATAAAAAAAGACCTCAGTTGAGGTCTATTTACATACTTATGGTGCCGAAGGCCGGACTCGAACCGGCACGTATCTCTACGGTTGATTTTGAATCAACTGCGTCTACCGATTTCGCCACTTCGGCACTGAAGGGGTATGCGGAAACGTTGTGGATTATACCTGTCGCTGGCCGCCATGCAAGCTTGGCTCGTAGCATGTTGCGCTAAGTGCTGAAAAAAACAGCGAGTTTGTCCTGTATTGCTCATTCATACATGGCTCCCGCGCTCACTCTGCCTTCTCCCGGGAGAGGAACAAACAGAAAACCACCCCACAGCACTTCACGCCAACAGGTCCCACCCGCCAGATGTTCTAAACTGGTTGCAGTGCCAACACAGAGGATGAGCGAATGTCTGTTATCAAAAATTATGCCGCGCCAAAGGCCGGTGCGGAGCTGGAGCTTCAGGATTTCGACGCAGGCGATCTGCTGCCGGAAGATGTAGAGGTTAAGGTCGATTATTGCGGCATCTGCCATTCGGACTTGTCGATGATCGACAACGAATGGGGCTTTTCGCAGTACCCGCTGGTCGCCGGGCATGAGGTGATTGGCCGCGTACACGCCCTGGGTTCAGCGGCGCAGAATAAAGGCCTGAAGGTTGGCCAGCGCGTGGGCATCGGCTGGACGGCACGCAGCTGCGGCCACTGCGACGCCTGTATCAGCGGCAGCCAGATCAACTGCCAGCAAGGCAGCACCGCCACCATTATGAACCGCGGCGGCTTCGCCGATAAAATTCGCGCAGACTGGCAATGGGTCATTCCGCTGCCGGACTCCATCGACATCGAATCTGCAGGGCCGTTGCTGTGCGGCGGCATCACGGTGTTCAAACCGCTGCTGATGCACCACATCACCGCCACCAGCCGGGTGGGCGTTATCGGCATCGGCGGCCTGGGTCACATCGCCATTAAGCTGCTGCACGCCATGGGCTGCGAGGTGACGGCGTTCAGTTCCAACCCGTCCAAAAAAGAAGAAGTGCTGGCGATGGGCGCGGATAAAGTCGTCAACAGCCGCGATCCGGAGGCGTTAACCGCTCTGGCAGGCCAGTTCGACCTGATTATCAACACCGTAAACGTCGATCTCGACTGGATGCCGTACTTCAAGGCGCTGGCCTACGGCGGCAACTTCCATACCGTTGGCGCGGTAATGAAGCCGTTCGAGGTCCCGGCCTTCACCCTGATTGCCGGAGACCGCAGCATCTCCGGGTCGGCAACCGGCTCCCCGCACGAACTGCGCTCCCTGATGAAGCTGGCAGGCCGGGCGAAGGTTCAGCCGCAAATCGAGCTGTACCCGATGTCAAAAATCAACGAAGCCATCCAGCATGTGCGCGACGGCAAAGCCCGCTACCGCGTGGTACTCAAGTCAGATTTCTGATGTAAAAAAGGCTCCCGAGGGAGCCTTTTCAGTTATTTAACCAGGTCGGCAAATACCGCCGCCACGGCGACGGCTCCGGGGTCTTTCACCCCTTCCAGGTTGCCGCTGTTCACGTAGGATGAGCGTCCGGCGTTGGCTTTTTGCATCTTCGCCGTGTCGTCCGCGCCCTTCTCTGCTGCCTTCGCAGCGTCCTTCAGATCTTTGTCCCTCAGGGCTTCCAGCGCCGGTTGCAGGGCGTCTATCAGCGTTCTGTCGCCAAGGTCCGCGCCCCCGTAGCGTTTCATCTGCTCCAGGCCAAACAGCAGCGACTCGGCCAGCGGTTTTTTCTCACCCACTTTTTGCCCGGCAGCGGTAAAGAATATCGACATCAGCACGCCGCTGGAGCCCCCCATTACGGTTGCCAGCCGCTCGCCCACCAGGCCCAGCAGCGCGGCGGCGTCGTTAAGCGGCAGTTTGCCTTTTTCGTTCAGGTTCGCGATGTCGCGCGCGCCTTCGGCAAAGGTCGAGCCGGTATCGCCGTCGCCCACTTTGGCGTCCAGGGCGTTGAGGTGGTTTTCCTGGTCGATAAGCGTTCTGGTTACGCTCGCCACCAGAGCTTTGACTTCATCATTGGCAGAAGCTTTTACTTCGCTACCTTCGCGAATGGCGCTCTGCTTCTGCTCCGGCATCTTGTGGTATTTCACCATCGGCTGCCAGCCGGCGGTTTCAACGTCGGACTCCAGCGCTTTAATAAATTCCGGGTTCAGCTTAATGGCGGAAAGCGAGAAACCTTTCATATCCAGGGCGCTGACCAGCGGCGCAGGGCCAATCAGGTATTTAATTTGTGGGCCAAGGTCGGAGTGCATAAGCTCTTTGGTCAGGAGCGCCATCTCGAGGGAAGAAACGCCGCCGAGGTTGTTGATCAGCACCGCAAGGTCGCTCTCCTGGCCGGTGGCTTTGCGCAGGTGCTTAGCCAGAGTGGCAATCACCTGTTTGCTGTTCTGCGTCTCCACGGTGCTGGCGCCCGGTTCCCCATGAATGCCCAGCCCAAGTTCGACGTGGCCGCCTTTAATGCGCCCTTCTTCTTCGTCGCTGCCCGGCAGGTTACAGGTCTGCATCGCCACGCCCATGCTGGCAAGGCTGTCGCAGGCTTGTTGGGCTATATCGCGCACGTCGCTCAGCGCTTTGCCCTGCTCGGCGGCAAAGCCCGCAATTTTGTGGACCAAAGCCGTTCCGGCAATGCCGCGCGGCTGCTTGTTGTCCGGCAGCGAGATGTCGTCCCCGACGATGACCATCTCCACCTTCAGGCCGTGTTTTTTGGCTTTCTCTGCGGCCAGGCCAAAGTTGAGCCTGTCTCCGGTGTAGTTTTTCACAATCAGCAGGCAGCCGCGGTCGCCGGTTACGCCCACAATCGCGTTCAGTACCGCGTCCACGCTCGGCGAGGCGAACAGGTCCCCGCACACTGCGGCGGTCAGCATTCCACGGCCAACAAAGCCAACGTGGGCAGGTTCATGGCCGGAGCCGCCGCCGGAGATAATCGCCACTTTGCTTTTATCCCAGTCGTTACGCGCCACTACGCGGATAGCCGGGTCAATGTCCAGCCGGGTCAGGTTGCGGTAGCGGGAACTGATAATCACGCCTTCGATGGCGTCGTTGACCAGCTGTTTGCGGTCGTCATAAAAGAATCTGGACATATCACTCCCTGTATTTTTTAAGAGGTTTGCATAGCATAGTCCTTTGCCGGGCCGGTGAGGTAAACATGAGAAGATCCCGATGCTCTATTCGTGCGGAAGGCTATGCTTTAAGCAGAAATGTTGCCCCAGGGAAAAGCTCATGACTGAACCACTGTTGATTGCCAGAACCAAAGAAACAGAACTGCACATCCTGCCGAATATGGCCAACCGCCACGGGCTGATAACCGGCGCGACGGGCACCGGCAAAACCGTCACCTTACAGAAGCTTGCCGAGTCGTTCTCAGAGATAGGCGTGCCGGTGTTTATGGCCGACGTGAAGGGCGATTTAACCGGCGTAGCTAAAGAAGGCGCAGAGTCAGAAAAGCTGCTCGCAAGGCTTGCCAATATAGGCGTTACCGACTGGTCGCCGCACGGCAACCCGGTAGTGCTGTGGGACATTTTCGGGGAAAAAGGCCACCCGGTGCGCGCCACAATCTGCGACCTTGGCCCGCTGCTGCTGGCGCGCCTGCTTGATCTCAACGAGGTACAAAGCGGCGTGCTGCAAATCATCTTCCGCGTTGCGGACGACCAGGGTCTGCCGCTGCTGGACTTTAAAGATCTGCGGGCGCTCACCCAGTACGTGGGCGACAACGCAAAAACCTTCCAGACGCAGTACGGTAATATCAACAGCGCGTCCGTCGGGGCTATTCAGCGCGGGCTGCTGTCGCTTGAGCAGCAGGGTGCGGAGTATTTCTTCGGCGAGCCGATGCTGGAGATTAAAGACTGGATGCGCACCGACGAAAACGGCAAAGGCGTTATCAATATTCTCTCAGCGGAAAAGCTCTACCAGATGCCGAAGCTCTACGCCGCCAGCCTGCTGTGGATGCTGTCGGAGCTTTACGAGCAACTGCCGGAAGCGGGCGACCTGGATAAACCAAAACTGGTGTTCTTCTTCGACGAAGCGCACCTGCTGTTTAACGATGCCCCGCAGGTGCTGCTGGATAAAATCGAGCAAGTGATCCGCCTGATCCGCTCCAAAGGCGTGGGCGTATACTTCGTGACGCAAAACCCGGCAGACATTCCCGACATGGTGCTCGGCCAGCTCGGCAACCGCGTTCAGCACGCGCTGCGAGCCTTCACGCCAAAAGACCAGAAGGCGGTGAAAGCGGCGGCGCAGACTATGCGAGCCAACCCGGCGTTCGACACGGAAAAAGCGATTCAGGAGCTGGGCACCGGCGAGGCGCTGATTTCGTTTCTGGATGCAAAAGGCAGCCCGACGGTGGTTGAGCGGGCCATGGTTATCGCCCCGTGCTCGCGAATGGGGCCGGTCACCGACGACGAGCGCAACGGCCTGCTAAACCACTCCCCGCTCTACGGCAAATACGATGAAGTGATAGACCGGGATTCCGCCTACGAAATGCTGCTGAGAGGCGTGCAGGCCGCCGGAGACAAGCAAGGTGCGCCTCCGGTGCAGGGCCAGCCCGCAGAGGCGGACGGCGGCGTTTTTGGCGGGCTGAAAGATATTCTGTTCGGCACTACCGGCCCGCGCGGCGGTAAGCACGACGGCGTGGTACAGACCATGGCGAAGAGCGCGGCGCGGCAGGTGACTAACCAGATTATTCGCGGAGTGCTCGGGAGTATTATGGGCGGCCGCAAACGGTAGAGTTCGCAATTTCCCCCTCATCCTGACCCTCTCCCTCAAGGGAGAGGGGATTTTCTCTTTCTACCCAATCCATTGAGCAGCCTCAATCTTGCTCCCCCTATCCCTTCCAGGGTGGAGCAGCTCCAGCTTTACTTCCCCCTCTCCCTTCCGGGGAGAGGGCCGGGGTGAGGGTAATAAACCCTGCAATAACAGCCACATGCCTCAAAGGGGCAATTTTGTGCTAGATTACGCCCGTTTTTGGAAATCAGTCAGAAGAAATAATTAGATAATGCGTAAATTCTGGACAAAAGAAGAAACTTTGTGGAGTTTCGCCTTATATGGTACTGCCGTTGGCGCAGGCACCCTTTTCCTCCCCATTCAGCTCGGCTCCGCCGGGGCAATTGTTCTCCTGCTCACCGCGCTAATTGCCTACCCGCTGACCTATTGGCCGCACCGGGCGCTATGCCAGTTTATCCTGTCGGCTAAAACCTCGGGCAGCGGAGGCATTACCAGCGCCGTCACCCATTATTACGGCAAAACCATCGGCAACCTGATAACCGGGCTGTATTTCCTGGCGTTCTTTGTCGTTATCCTGATTTATGCGGTGGCGATAACCAACTCCCTTACGGAGCAGCTGGCCAAGCATATGGCGATTACCACCGGCACAAGGGTGATGGTCAGTCTTGGCGTGGTCGCCGCGCTGAACCTTATCTTCCTGATGGGCCGCCAAATCACCATCAAGGTGATGGGCTTCCTGGTGTTCCCGCTGATCGCCTACTTCCTGTTTCTCTCGGTTTATCTCTCCGGCAGCTGGCATATGTCATTGCTCACCGAAGGGCTGACCCTCGACCGGCACGCGCTGGGTGAGATCTGGATGTCGATTCCGGTCATGGTGTTCGCCTTCAGCCATACGCCAATTATCTCCACCTTTGCCGTCGCCCAGCGTGAAAGCCACGGCGAAGGCGCGATGCATAACAGCAAGAAGATCATGCGCGTGGCCTATTTTGTGATTTGCGCCAGCGTGCTGTTCTTTGTCTTCAGCTGCTTCCTGTCTATTCCTGCCCAGGAAATTGCCGCTGCCAAAGCTCAGGGCGTAACGATTTTATCCGCGCTGTCGATGGTGCCGGGCACGCCTGCGTGGCTGGGTATTTCGGGCTTTGTGGTCGCCGTGGTAGCGATGTCCAAGTCTTTCCTTGGCACCTATTTTGGGGTTATTGAGGGTGCGGCTGCGATTGTTAAGTCAACGCTGGGGGCTGCGGGGGTAAGCAAAAGCCGGGCTTTCTGCCGGGCGCTTTCTATCGCGCTGATTTCTACCGTGACCTTCGTGGTGTGCTACATCAATCCGAACGCGCTGGCGATGATTTACGCCATCAGCGGGCCGCTTATCGCCCTGATCCTGTTTATTATGCCTACCCTTTCAACTTATCTGGTTCCCGCGCTCAAGCCGTGGCGTTCGCTGGCTAATCTGCTGACGCTGATTGTTGGGGTGCTGTGCGTATCGGTGATGTTTATTCACTGATTCCCCTCTCATTAAAGAGGCCGGGGGAAAAGAAAGAACAGGTATTATCAGGAAGATCCCCTCTCCCTTTTAGGGAGAGGGTTAGAGTGAGGGTAAAAACTTAGCCCGAGCGCTTCATCAACATCCACAGGCTTATCAGCAGGAACGACACGCTAGGCAGCAATGCACCGATAATAGGCGGGATGTTGTACACCAGGCTCAGCGGGCCAAACACCTGATCCAGCACGTAGAAAATAAATCCGAAGCTAATCCCCGTCACCACCCTCACGCCCATCGGCACGCTACGCAGCGGGCCAAAGATGAACGAAAGCGCCATCAGCATCATCACCGCCACCGATACGGGGGCAAAAATCTTGCTCCACATATTCAACTGGTAACGCCTTGAATCCTGGCCGCTGGTCTTCAGATATTTCATGTAATCATACAGGCCGCTTATCGACAACGAGTCCGGGTCGAGCGCCACTACGCCAAGCTTGTCCGGCGTCAGGTTGGTCTTCCACTCGCCGCTCACGGTTTGCGAGCCGGTGATTTGTTTCGGGTCGGTCAGGTTTGATTCTTCAACCTGCGACAGCCGCCAGACTTTATGTTCGGCGTCGTACTTCGCGGCCGCAGCATTGCGCACGGAAAGCAGGCGGCGCTCGCCGTTGAAGTGGTAAATCATGATCCCCGCAATTTCTGTATCGCTGTTCACATGGTCGATATACACGAAGTCATGGCCGTCTTTCGCCCAAATCGCATTCGTGGTGGAGAGCAACGAACCGCCAAGCAGCATCTGTGCGCGGTAATTACGCGCCATCTGCTCGCCCTGAGGCGCAACCCATTCACCAATCGCCATGGTCAACAACACCAGCGGGATAGCGGTTTTCATCACCGAAGAGGCGATTTGCATGCGGGTAAAACCCGAAGCCTGCATCACCACCAGTTCGCTGCGCTGAGCCAGCATCCCCAGGCCCAGCAGCGCGCCAAGCAGCGCCGCCATCGGGAAGAAGATTTGAATATCTTTCGGCACGCTGAGCAGGGTGTACATCCCCGCGCCAGCCGCAGAATAAGAGCCCTGCCCGGTTTTCTTTAACTGGTCAACGAACTTAATAATCCCCGAGAGCGACACCAGCATAAACAGCGTCATCAGGATGGTGTTTAAGATGGTTTTACCGATATAACGGTCAAGTACGCCAAACATTTAAGCCGCTCCTTTGTTGCTAAAGCGGGCGCGCAGTTTACGCATCGCTACCGTATCCCAGAGGTTCAGCACGACGGCCAGCGCCAGGTAAACCACATTAACCGTCCAGAGCCAAATCATCGGATCAAGCTTCTCTTTTGCCCCACTGGAGCGCAGCGAGCTTTGCAGCAGGAAGAACACCAGGTAAAGCAGCATCGCCGGCAGCATAGACAACACGCGGCCCTGGCGCGGGTTCACCACGCTGAGCGGCACTACCATCAGCGCCATAATAAAGACCGACATGATAAGCGTCAGGCGCCAGTGCAGTTCCGCGCGGGCAGCGGGCTCCGGGCTCTTCCACAGATCCAGAGTGCTCATCTGGCTGGTGTCAGACGGGTCAAGCATCACCGCCTGGTGGCCCACCACGGCCTGGTAATCTTTAAAATCGGTAATACGGAAATCGCGCAGCGCCGAAGTGCCTTCGAAGCGGGTCCCGCTGTTTAATTTAACTATCTGCGTGCCGTCCGGGCGCTGGAAGATTTGGCCGGAGTCAGCCACCACAACCGAAGGACGAGTGCCCCCTTTCGGGCGGGTCTGAGCCAGGAAGACGTCTTTGAACTCTTTGCCCTGGACGCTTTCGATAAACAGCACCGCGCCGCCGTTGGTCGCCGTCTGGAACTGGCCTTGTGCCAGCGCCGCCATGCCGGGATTAGCTCTGGCTTCGGCCAGCACTTCATCCTGGTGGCGTGCCGACCACGGGCTGAGCCACGCCACGTTGACCGTGGCCACAATGCCGGTAAAGAGTGCGAGAACCATCGCTGCTTTTACCAGTACTGCTTTACTCAGACCACAGGCATGCATTACCGTGATTTCGCTCTCGGTATACAAACGCCCAAGCGTCATGAGCAGGCCGAGGAACAGGCTTAGGGGAAGAATTAGCTGCGCCATCTCAGGCACGCCTAATCCAAGCAGAGAAAGTACGAGGTTTGTCGGAATTTCGCCGTCAGCCGCGGCGCCCAGGATCCTGACCAGCTTCTGAGCAAAGAAAATCAGCAGCAGGATAAAAAGGATCGCCAGTTGGCTCTTCAGCGTCTCCCGAACCAGATATCTTATGATAATCACATTAAATACGCCTGTGGAAACGAGTCTTTTTGCAGGAAAATCGCTTGTTTCATCGCTTATACGTCATTTATTCTCTTTAGTCGTCGAAAACATCGCTAAGATTAGATAGCCTGGCGAAGTCGCCTGACAGGGCGATGTTTAGACCTAATAGAAAACGTAAATCCATTCGTTAAGATTAACACGAAGTCATCGCAACAGCGGAGATGAGTTACGAAAGCTTGCAATTCTAGCCTGTAGCCCCCGCCGTTGTCTTTAAGATTCAGGAGCGTAGTGCATGGAGTTCAGTGTAAAAAGCGGTAGCCCCGAGAAACAGCGTAGTGCCTGCATCGTTGTGGGAGTCTTTGAACCGCGTCGCCTGTCCCCGATCGCAGAACAACTCGATAAAATCAGCGATGGCTACATCAGCGCGCTTCTTCGTCGTGGTGAGCTGGAAGGCAAACCGGGGCAAACCTTGTTGCTTCATCACGTACCTAACGTGCTGTCTGAACGTATTCTGCTGATTGGCTGCGGCAAAGAGCGCGAGCTCGACGAGCGCCAGTACAAGCAGGTGATTCAGAAAACAATCAACACGCTTAACGATACCGGTTCGATGGAAGCCGTCTGCTTCCTGACCGAACTGCACGTTAAAGGCCGCAACACTTACTGGAAAGTACGCCAGGCGGTAGAAACGGCTAAAGAGTCGCTGTACAGCTTCGACCAGCTGAAAACCAATAAAACCGAGCCACGCCGCCCGCTGCGTAAAATGGTGTTCAACGTGCCAACCCGCCGCGAACTGACCAGCGGCGAACGTGCGATTCAGCACGGCCTGGCTATTGCTTCCGGCATTAAGGCAGCGAAAGATCTCGGCAACATGCCGCCAAACATCTGTAACGCCGGTTACCTCGCCTCCCAGGCGCGCCAGCTGGCGGACTCGTTCAGCAAAAACGTGGTGACCCGCGTGATTGGTGAACAGCAGATGAAAGAGCTGGGCATGCACTCTTACCTCGCGGTAGGGGCCGGTTCTCAGAACGAATCGCTGATGTCGGTTATCGAATATAAAGGCAATGCTTCTGAAGACGCTCGTCCGATTGTGCTGGTGGGTAAAGGCCTGACCTTCGACTCCGGCGGTATCTCCATCAAGCCTGCCGAAGGCATGGACGAGATGAAGTACGACATGTGCGGCGCGGCTTCGGTCTACGGCGTGATGCGTATGGTTGCCGAACTGAACCTGCCGATTAACGTGATTGGCGTGCTGGCGGGCTGTGAAAACATGCCTGGCGGCCGCGCTTATCGCCCGGGCGACGTACTGACCACCATGTCCGGCCAGACCGTTGAGGTGTTAAACACCGACGCCGAAGGCCGCCTGGTCCTGTGTGACGTACTGACCTACGTTGAGCGCTTCGAACCAGAAGTAGTCATCGACGTGGCCACGCTGACCGGCGCGTGTGTGATTGCTCTCGGCCACCATATCACCGGCCTGATGTCCAACCACAACCCGCTGGCTCACGAGCTGATTAGCGCTTCCGAGCAGGCTGGTGACCGCGCGTGGCGTCTGCCAATTGGCGACGAGTACCAGGATCAGCTGGACTCTAACTTCGCAGACATGGCAAACATCGGTGGCCGCCCTGGCGGCGCGATTACCGCGGCTTGCTTCTTGTCCCGCTTTACCCGCAAGTACAACTGGGCGCACCTGGACATCGCCGGTACCGCATGGCGTTCCGGCAAGGCAAAAGGCGCAACTGGCCGCCCTGTCGCCCTGCTGTCTCAGTTCCTGCTGAACCGTTCCGGGTTTAACGGCGAAGAATAATTTGTAAGACTTACCCTCACCCCGGCCCTCTCCCTGGAAGGGAGAGGGCATAAAGCAGTTTTGTTTGATCCCCTCGCCCCTCCGGGGAGAGGGTTAGGGTGAGGGGCAACAACATTCAACTTAAAAAGCTGGTCTCATGAAAAACGCGACGTTTTACCTGCTGGACAACGACACGCACGCCGAAGGGCTGAGCGCCGTTGAACAGCTGGTGTGCGAGCTGGCTGCAGATGGATTTCGGGCCGGTAAACGGGTGCTGATTGCCTGTGAGGACGAGCAACAGGCGATTCGCCTCGATGAAGCGCTCTGGCAGCGCGATGCGCATGCCTTCGTGCCGCATAACCTTGCCGGTGAAGGCCCGCGCTACGGCGCGCCGGTTGAACTGGCATGGCCCCAGCGCCGCGGCAGCGCCCCGAGGGATATTCTGATTAGCCTGCTGCCGCAGTTGGCAGATTTTGCCACCGCTTTCCTGGAAGTGATAGACTTCGTACCTTACGAAGACACTCAGAAACAACTGGCCCGTGAACGCTATAAAGCGTATCGCGTTGCTGGTTTCCACTTGACTACGGCGACTTACACCCCGCCGGGAACGACATAGCAGACAATGGAAAAGACATATAACCCGCAAGATATCGAACAGCCGCTTTACGAGCACTGGGAACAGCAGGGCTACTTCAAACCGAATGGCGACACCAGCCAGGAAAGCTTCTGCATCATGATCCCACCGCCGAACGTCACCGGCAGTTTGCATATGGGTCACGCCTTCCAGCAAACCATCATGGACACCATGATCCGTTACCAGCGCATGCAGGGCAAAAATACCCTGTGGCAGGCGGGCACCGACCACGCCGGTATCGCGACCCAGATGGTTGTTGAACGTAAAATTGCCGCCGAAGAGGGGAAAACCCGCCACGATTACGGCCGCGATGCGTTCATCGAAAAAATCTGGCAGTGGAAGGCGGAGTCCGGCGGCACCATTACCCGTCAGATGCGTCGTCTCGGTAACTCCGTAGACTGGGAGCGTGAGCGCTTCACCATGGACGAAGGTCTGTCCAACGCGGTGAAAGAAGTATTCGTTCGCCTGTACAAAGAAGACCTGATCTACCGCGGCAAACGCCTGGTAAACTGGGACCCGAAACTGCGCACCGCAATTTCCGACCTGGAAGTTGAAAACCGCGAGTCCAAAGGGTCCATGTGGCACCTGCGCTACCCGCTGGCCGACGGCGCAAAAACCGCCGACGGTAAAGATTACCTGGTTGTCGCCACCACCCGCCCGGAAACCGTACTCGGTGACACCGGCGTGGCAGTTAACCCCGAAGATCCGCGCTACAAAGACCTGATTGGCAAATTCATCGTCCTGCCGCTGGTTAACCGCCGCATCCCAATCGTTGGTGACGAACACGCCGACATGGAAAAAGGCACCGGCTGCGTGAAGATTACGCCTGCGCACGACTTCAACGACTACGAAGTTGGCCGCCGCCACCAGTTACCAATGATCAACGTTCTGACCTTCGACGGCGATATCCGCGAAGCGGCAGAAGTGTTTGATACCAACGGCGAAGAGTCCGACGTTTACGCGTCCGACATCCCGGCAGAATTCCAGAAGCTGGAACGTTTTGCCGCGCGTAAAGCCGTGGTGGCTAAGTTCGACGAACTGGGTCTGCTGGACGAAATCAAACCTCACGACCTGACCGTACCTTACGGCGACCGTGGCGGCGTGGTTATCGAACCTATGCTGACCGACCAGTGGTACGTGCGCACCGCTCCGCTGGCAAAAGTAGCTGTAGAAGCCGTTGAGCAGGGCGACATTCAGTTCGTGCCTAAGCAGTACGAAAACATGTACTTCTCCTGGATGCGCGACATTCAGGACTGGTGTATCTCCCGCCAGCTGTGGTGGGGCCACCGTATCCCGGCCTGGTACGACGCAGAAGGCAACGTTTACGTTGGCCGTAACGAAGCGGAAGTTCGCGCCGAGAACAACCTGGGCGACGACGTAGCACTGAACCAGGACGAAGACGTGCTGGACACCTGGTTCTCCTCCGGACTGTGGACCTTCTCCACCCTGGGCTGGCCGGAAAACACCGAAGCGCTGCGCACCTTCCACCCGACAAGCGTGATGGTCAGCGGCTTCGACATTATCTTCTTCTGGATTGCCCGCATGATCATGCTGACCATGCACTTCATCAAAGATGAAGACGGCAAACCGCAGGTTCCGTTTAAGACCGTCTACATGACCGGCCTTATCCGCGACGACGAAGGCCAGAAGATGTCCAAGTCCAAGGGCAACGTTATCGACCCGCTGGACATGGTTGACGGCATTTCGCTGGAAGACCTGCTGGAAAAACGTACCGGCAACATGATGCAGCCGCAGCTGGCGGAGAAAATCCGCAAGCGCACCGAGAAGCAATTCCCGAACGGCATCGAGCCGCACGGCACCGACGCCCTACGCTTTACCCTGGCGGCGCTGGCCTCTACCGGCCGCGACATCAACTGGGATATGAAGCGCCTGGAAGGCTATCGTAACTTCTGTAACAAGCTCTGGAACGCCAGCCGCTTTGTGCTGATGAACACCGAAGAGCAGGACTGCGGCTTCAACGGCGGCGAGCTGGTGCTCTCCCTGGCGGACCGGTGGATCCTGGCCGAGTTCAATCGCACCGTTAAAGCGTACCGCGAAGCGCTGGACAGCTACCGCTTCGATATCGCCGCTAACATCCTGTATGAGTTCACCTGGAACCAGTTCTGCGACTGGTATCTGGAGCTGACCAAGCCGGTCATGAACGGCGGCACTGAAGCCGAGCTGCGCGGCACCCGCAATACGCTGGTGAACGTGCTGGAAGGCCTGCTGCGTCTCGCGCACCCGATCATTCCATTCATCACGGAAACCATCTGGCAGCGCGTGAAAGTGCTGAAAGGCATCACCGCCGATACCATCATGCTGCAAGAGTTCCCGGCTTATGATGCTTCTCAGGTTGATGAAGCGGCATTTGCTGATACCGAATGGCTGAAGGATGTCATCACCGCCGTGCGTAACATTCGTGCCGAAATGAACATCGCGCCGAGTAAACGCCTGGAAGTGCTGCTGCGCGGCTGCAACGACGAAGCGATTCGTCGCGTAACCGACAACCGCACCTTCCTGCAGAACCTGGCTCGCCTGGAAAGCATCACTATTCTGCCTGTTGACGATAAAGGCCCGGTTTCCGTGACCAAAATTATCGACGGCGCAGAACTGCTGATCCCGATGGCAGGCCTGGTAGACAAAGCCGCTGAGATTGAGCGTCTGGCTAAAGAAGTGGCCAAAATCGAAATCGAAATTGGCAAAATCGAAGGCAAGCTCTCTAACGAAGGCTTTGTGGCCCGCGCCCCGGCTGACGTAGTAGCCAAAGAGCGCGAGCGTCTCGAAGGTTTTGCAGACGCCAAAGCCAAGCTGATTGAACAGCAGGCCGTTATCGCCGCGCTGTAATCGTTAAGCTGCTCTATCCGCCCCGCATCTCCGTGCGGGGCGTTTTTTTTGCGCAACTTGCACCCTCCTTCATGAAGTGCTATTAACTCCCTTTATCCTTCCTAAGCTTATGAGTCACATGATGAACACCACTGCTCCGGTTGACGTGAAGCTCCAGCTGCGCCGGATTACCGCCGAAGATAATTCGGCCATCGCCCGGGTTATTCGTCAGGTTTCTGCCGAATACGGCCTGACCGCCGACAAAGGCTATACCGTTGCCGACCCTAACCTTGATGAGCTGTACCAGCTGTATAGCAAGCCTCAGCATGCTTATTGGGTCGTTGAGATTGATGGCGAAGTGGTGGGAGGCGGCGGCGTCGCCCCGCTGTCATGTAGCGAGCCGGATATCTGCGAGCTGCAAAAAATGTATTTCTTGCCGGTGGTTCGCGGTAAAGGGCTGGCGAAAAAGCTCGCGTTACAGGCGCTGGAGTTTGCCCGCGCCGAAGGGTTTACCCGCTGCTATCTGGAAACTACGGCATTTTTGAAAGAAGCCGTTGGCCTGTACGAGCATCTGGGGTTCGAGCATATTCCTGCTCCGCTCGGCTGTACCGGGCATGTGGACTGCGAAGTAACTATGCTCAAGGCGCTGTAATCACAGCGCTTTCAATATAAAACAACGTTCTGCCGGGCTGCTGGCATCAATGCAGCCAGTGCACGCCGTCTTCCGGCTGGAAATAACCGTTATAGCGCATCTGGAAGGCGTTAATCTCCGGCCAGTCTGGCTCTATTTCGCACAGAAACCCCAACGCAAGGCGCACCTGAGCATCGGTCACCGGGGCCGCCAGCCTGGCCTTTTGCAGCCTACGGTGCCACTGCTGTAAATTTTGATCGCTGCCGTCCACAATCACGATTTGCCAGATAAGCAGGACCTGAGCCGCATTTTGCAGATGAGACTCATCGGGGCGATGCAAATACTGCAAAAACGCGTCGCCTTGCGCTTTCCCCATCTGATCGATCATCGATTCAACCGGCACCACATCGATCCCCAGCCGCTCACTCAGCCGACGAATTGCCCGCCGGGAATGAGACGTAAGCACCCGAAACCCTACAACAAACACCACACACAGCGTAGCCAACATTAACCAAATCATGAAGTAAGATTCCCGACTGCCTAAGCTTATTTTGCCGTCAGCAACCGGCAATATTTTTTCATGGACTTCATGCAGTATACCGCAATCACTTTCCTCAGTAATACGCCAGACCTGTGCGCAATCTGGCGGGCGGCGGGCATAAAAAAGCCCGGCGTTATGCCGGGCAGTAAGTCACCAACAACACACTTAAGCGATTTTAAGCTGCTGGATCTTTTTCTCACGGCGAATTTTGCGCTCTTCAAATACCGCGACTATTGCCATCAGCACGATACAGCCGATCGCTGCCGCATCCAGAGCGGCAAAGGTACCAGCCCAGCCGGTGAGGCCGAAGACCGGCGTGCCGTCGGCAATCATGCCCAGGCCAAGCTTGGCGAAGCTGTCGCCAATCAGGTAGGCGAAGGTGCCTTTGATGCCGTCCGCCGCGCCGATAGCTTTCTTCGGCACGAAGCCAACCGCCGCCACGCCAATCAGCAGCTGCGGGCCAAAGACCAGGAAGCCAAGAGCAAACAGCGAAGCCAGGTAAACGTACTGGTTGCTGGCATGTTGGTACACGCCCAGGGTGGCGATAATCAGCGCCAGCGCAACGCAGGCAACCAGCGCACGGCGCCCGTTAGCCAGGTCCGACAGCCAGCCCCACAGCAGCGTGCCCACCAGCGCGCCTACTTCAAACAGGGTGAAGCCCTGAATCGCCACTTCTTTGGAGAGCTTCAGCTCCTGGAAAGCGTACACGGTGGACCACTGGTCGATGCCGATGCGCACCACGTAAAGGAAGATGTTGGAGAAGCACAGCAGCCAGATAACTTTGTTCTTCAGCACGTACTCAACGAAGATCTGCCATTTGGTCATGGAATTATCTTCGGCTTCTTTGTCTTCTTCGCTCACCTCTTCGCCAAACAGCTCTTCGGCGGTGCCGAGGCCATAAGACTCAGGGGAGTCGCTGCCGTAACGCAGGGCAACAAAGCCGACGACCAGGGCGATAATGGACGGGAAGATAAACATCCCGATAACGTGGCCGTCAAACAGGTAGTTAGCGCCAAACAGGGCTACACCAGCCGCGCCCGCGCCGCCGAGGTTATGGGAGATGTTCCACATGCCCAGATAGCTGCCGCGTTTACGGCGAGGCGTCCATTTGGTAATGGTTGAATAGCTGCACGACCCGCCGGTGCTCTGGAAGAAACCGCTCAGCGCGTAGAAGGCAATCATCAGGAACAGGCTAACCGAGCCAGCGCCCATGCTGGCGCTGAAGCCGAGCATACAGATGGCGGAGAGGATCAGCATAAACGGCAGGAACTGCTTGGTGTTTTTGCCGTCCGCATAATAAGAAACCAGCGTTTTGCCCACGCCGTAGGTGATGGAGAATCCGAGGCCGATCATCCCCAGCTGCGTCATGCTCAGCCCGTAGGTTGAGATCATGTCGTTCTGCGCGATGTTGAAGTTTTTGCGGATCAGATACATCGTCAGGTAGCCGATGAAGACCACCAGGTACGACTGCATAAACGGTTTGAACCACATCTTGCGCCGCACTTCGAGCGGCAGATCCAGGGTTGGCTTACGCACCTGGTTTAAAAAGGCCAGCATGGATGACTCCTGATTTGAATACCTGCTTGATGGCAGGCATTGTAGAAATCAGCGCGTCAACTGGCCTGAGACAGCGTCCAGGCGCAACCGGGAATATTTCTTAGTTTTGCCCTGTTTGGCACAAAAAGGTGAGATGCATCACGCTTCACTGGCAGCACGCGGTGCCTGAGCGTTTAAGAACGGCAGCAGCAACAGCGCCGAAATCCCGGCGGCGGTGGCGATAACCGCGAAAAACCCGCTCCAGTGCCAGATGTCGATAACCCTCGCCAGCGGCCAGCCGGAGAGCGATGCCCCGAGGTAAGCAAACAGCCCGACAAAGCCGGTTGCCGCGCCCGCAGCCTCTTTATGCGAACACTCCGCCGCCGCCATGCCGATAAGCATCTGCGGGCCAAACACGAAGAAGCCGGTGGTAAAGAAGCAGGCGGCCTGCATCACGTAGCTGGCAAAAGGCATCAGCCACAGCGAGCCAACCGAGAGCAGAATACCGGCGGCAAAAATGAGGTTCATCGGCCCGCGGTTACCGTTAAACAACTTGTCCGACCCCCAGCCCGCCACCAGCGCGCCGATAAACCCGCCAAGTTCGAACATCGTCACCGCCGAGTTAGCCTTGACCAGCCCCACGCCGAGCGTCTCCGACATATAGAGATTACCCCAGTCGTTTATCGCCGCCCTCACCACGTACACCAGCACGTAGCACAGCGACAGCAGCCAGATGTACGGGTTCGCCAGCACGTATTTATATAGGATCTCTTTGCGCGTTAGCCCCGCGCCTTCCTGCTGCTGAGCCATTTCCAGCTCGTCGTGCTGCCAGTCGCCCACGGCGGGCAGGCCAACGGTTTGCGGCCGGTCCCGCAGCCGCCAGCAGAGAAACAGCCCGGCAATAATCGCGAGGCAGCCGGCAATCATCATCCCAACGCGCCAGCCATAATTCATCGCCGCCGCACCGATAATAATCGGAATAAGCGCCCCGCCCACGTTATGCGCCGTATTCCACACCGCCCACCAGCCGCCGCGCTCGCTGCGGGAGTACCAGGCCGTGAGCAATCTGGCGCAAACGGGCGAGCCCCAGCCCTGGAAGAAAGCGTTAAGCGCCCACAGCAGGGCGAACGCCCATAGCGAAGTCGAGAAGCCGAACAGGATGTTGACGATGCCGGTGGCAATCAGCCCCAGCCCCATAAAGTAGCGTGCGTTGGAGAAGTCGCTGACTATCCCCGAAATAAACTTCGACAGGCCGTAGGTCACGTAGAACAACGTCGCCAGCAGGCCGATGTCGGTGCGCTCCATCACGCCGGTGGCGAGGATCTCCGGCGCGGCGGCGTTAAAGCTTTTGCGGGTGAAGTAAAACAGCGCGTAACCCAGCCAGATGGTTATCAGGATATGCCGCCGCCAGTAGCGATAGCGGGCGTCGATTTCATTTTTATCGCCCAGCAAAGGCGCGCTGGCCGGTACTTTCAGAAAATTCAACATCATCGCCCCTCAGACGTATCGCAACGGCAGGCTGACGCTGACGCGCGTGCCGTGAGTGCAGGAAATAGCCAGGGTGCCGCCCAGCGCCGTCACGCGTTCGCGCATCCCGAGAAGCCCGAAGCCATGCTGCCCCGAGCCGGGCGGCAGACCGCTGCCGTCATCTTCAATCACCAGCATCAGCCACTCTTCCTGCCGCCAGCCCTGGAGCGTGACCGCGCTGGCGCTGGCGTGTTTGACGATGTTGTTCAGCCCTTCCTGGCAAACCCGGAACAACGTAACGCGCTGCCCCTCGCTGAGCATCTGCTCGTCAATTTGCCAGTCGAGATGGCTGACTATGCCCCGGCTTTCCAGCTCCATTTCGCGCAGCAGGGAGCGCACCGCCTGTTCGAGTGAGAGATCGTCCAGCTGGCGCGGTCGCAGCCGCCCAAGCAGGCGGCGTACCGAGTCATAAACGCCCAGCGAGAGCTGTTCGATATGCGCCCCGCTGCGTTTCACGCCATCGTTTTCCGGGGCCTGGCGCTGCATTATTCCGGCCTGGGTGCGGATAGCCGTGATCGTCTGACCAATATCGTCGTGCAGCTCGCGGGCCACTTCCCGGCGCACGCTCTCTTCGGTTTCCAGCAGCCGCTCGGCAAGGCGGCGGTTGCGGGCAAGCTCGGTTTGCAGCGACTGGTTCAGCTCGCGCAGGCGCTGGATCCCCGCCCCCAGCAGCAGCCCGGTGAGGCTTTGCGCCAGCAGCGACAGCAGAAGATCGACCGGGTGATCGTGCCAGGTCTGGCTGGCGATTAAAGCAATGGCGTTCATCAGGGTGGCAATAAGCGCCCCCTGCCAGCCGTAGTGCCAGGCCAGGGCGATAATCGGCAGCGCAAGGCAGAACGGCGTAAAGCGAGAAAGCTCGGCGGGCAACCCCAGTTGAAGCCAGAGGCTGACGGCGAATAACAGCAGATACCAAATCAGATGGCGACCGCGCCAGTTCACCGGCTGGGAAACCAGCGCCGGGCCAAGCGGCTGCCAGACGGTGCTGGTGAGGTAGTGCCAGATAACCAGGCAGGTCGGGGCCAGCGTCAGGCCGCCGGTCAGGGTTAACAGCAGGGCGTTCAGGGACTCATGCCCCCGCCCAATCCACGGCAAAGATTGCAGCAGCGCGGCGGCGATAAGCGCTCCGCCCTGGCGCAGCAAAGTCCGCCAGTCTCGCTGGTGGCGATAGCGGGAGATTAGCGCCACGGGCAGCAGGGTCAGCACGCCTCCGGCCATCAGCAGCGGCAGGTGCGCCAGCGCCACTTCCTGAGCCAGCCAGCCCAGCATCAGCCATTCCGCGCCGAGCAACACCGGCCAGTAGCCACGCGGGCATTGCAGCATCAGGCCCAGACGCAGGCCAAAGGGAAACAGCAGCACCGCCAGTTCGGGTCTTACCACTAAATGCAGGCTGATGCTCCACAGGCAGAACCACGCGGCGGAGAAGATAAAAAAGCTGGCGATAACGGCTATCAGCCGCGAGAAGAAAGGTTGCATCACCAGCCGTCGAACAGGCGGCGAGCCAGCGCAACGTCGTTGCTGACGTCGAGTTTTTCCATCAGATTTGCGCGGTGAACGTGTACCGTTTTCGGCGACAGCCCAAGCTCGGTGGCTATCTCTTTCACCGCCATACCCTGAGCCAGTTTTTCTGCCACCTGGCGTTCGCGCTTAGTCAGCGGATCCTGCCGTCCGGCGGCCAGCTTCATGGCAATGTCCGGCGTCAGGTAGCAGCCGCCGGTCGCTACGGTGTGCACCGCCGCAATCAATTCGTCCGGGCTACAGCGTTTGGATAAAAAGCCGCGCGCCCCGGCGTTAAGCGCCTGTTCCACCAGCGCCGGGCTGTCGTGAACCGACAACATAATAGTCGCCATGCCCTTCGGCAGTTGGGCGAGAAGCTCAAGCCCGGAAACGTCCGGCATCGAAATATCGCAGATGCAGACCTGAACGCCCTGCCCCGGCAGCCCGGCCAGCGCCTCGCGGCCCGAGCCAAACTCGGCCACAACCTGAAAATCCGCCTCCAGCCCAAGCAGTTGGGCAAAGCCGGAGCGGACGATAAGGTGATCGTCGATAAGGGCGATGGTAATCATGGTGCGTTCCAGGGAAGGTAAAAAACGCGCTTACCTTAGCGATAAGCGCGTTGCTGTTCAAGCCTTAAGCGATTTGTGCTGCGCCCGGAGGCTATTCCCCGGCTACGGACAGGCGAATAATGCCTGCCGCTCTGGCAGGTGGGAGTTGCAGAACGTTGCGCCACAGTTCCTGAACCTGATCGCAGACGATGCCCTCCTGGCCCACCGCTTTGTGCGGGTCAGACATCAGATGCAAATCGCCGCCGTAGCGCTTCATCAGTTGCTGGACTATCGGCTGGATATCCTGCCTGGCCTGCTGGCGCTCGGCGTCGGTTACGGTGTGTTTTTCAGGACCGTAGGCGGAGCGCATCATGGCGGCATCTACTTCCATACGGCGCATCGTGACCTCGCGCGGCAGAAGCCTCATCGAGTTGATACCGCCCTTCACATCCGGGAACAGGAAGCGGAAGCAGGCCTCGTTGCTGCTCTTTTGCACCATCGCCGTTTGCTGCATATTGATTTGCATAAACGCCACCACGTTTTCATCGGCGGCATTTTGCAGACGCTTCATCTCCACGGCGAGGATTTGCGGCTGGATAGTGTCAATCACCTGCTGCTCGGTTTTCCCCTGCTTGTGCATCTCAATCGCCTGCTGGCGAATAGACATCCACAGCGCCGGTTCCTGCTCCTTCAGCACCTGGTAAACCGGCATCTGGTTCATCGCGGCATCAAGCCCGGCCAGCTCGCTCTGCGAAGATCCGGCCTTTTCACGCGGGATCAGGTATTTAACGTCGAAAATATTCCACGCCATAATAGCGACCAGCGCAATCGCGACGGCGCCGGCTTTCCCCACCCAGCCTTTCTTGCGAAAAACGCCGACCACTACGGCAATTGTCGCGCCGACATAGCCTGCAATAATGACGTGGGTCCAGTTCATACAACATCCTTCTTAGTCTGCGGGCACCCCGCTGTGGAAGCGAAACTCTTCGTCGCGGCTCTGGATAAGCCGGGCTTCTACTTCGCCAAAAAAACCAATACGTTCGCTGATGTCGTTTCCGGCAATTTGCTCCGCCAGGCTTAAATAATCCTGATAGTGACGGGCCTCAGAACGCAGCAGCGACAGGTAAAAACGCTGTAGCTCATCGTCAAGGTGCGGCGCCAGGGCGGCAAATCGCTCGCACGATCGCGCTTCGATATAGGCTCCGCAGATAAGCTTGTCCACCAGCATCAGCGGTTCGTGGGTGCGGGTTTCGCTCAACAAACCTTTAGCATAGCGACTGGCGGTAATTTTCACGTACGGAATGTTACGGGCAATCATGATTTCCCGCACCTGCCAGAAATGGTGCAGCTCTTCTTTAATCAGCAGCACCATGCTGTCGATAAGCTGCTGTCCCCAGGGGCTTTGCGTTTTTGGCATCACGCTTTTGCCAATCCCTTTATGGATAGACAGAAAGTCCGGCTCGTCGCCGTCGCGGAAGGTAAAGGCTTCGTAGGGCTGTAGCCAGGCCAGCAGCGCCTGCGAGCTTTCTTTATCGGCAACATATTTGCGGATCAGCAGCATCGCGGTTTGCGCGGCTTTGAGTTCGCAGACCATGTGGTCGGTCAGCAGCAGCGGCAAATTTTCGGGCTGACGGGCTTTTTCAGTCCACGCATCGGGAGTCGGGCAGTGCAGGAATTGCTTAACGGGGGAGAGGAGTTGCTGGTAGTTCATGGCGATATCCTGAAGCGCAGCGGCTGAATGCCGCTGCGCCGCTTACTTTTAGTGGCGCACGCCGTCGTCGTCTTCGTCCAGAAGATCTTCGTCGTCGCCTTCTTCGCCGTCTTCACCGTTCGGATCTTCGAAGTAAGTGCCCCAGCCGTCGTAATCCACGCCGAATTTTTCCGCCAGGTTCATCAGTTGCTCAACCTGAGCATCAATCAGCTCGCGGTTCAGCGCGCATTCGCTAAGGATGTCGCAGCAGATGACGGTATCGCCCTCTTCCACTTCCAGCTCTTCAGGATCGGTGACTTCGTAGCCCAGTTTAAAAGCTTCAACGGCCGCTTTCTCCAGGGTTTCAAAATCATCTGCAGAAAGGTGGTGCTCGATGGTGTACAGCGCGTCAGGATCGCTGCCGTCATCCAGCAGTTCTTCAATGATTAAGCGAGTTTCTTCGCGTTGTTCTTCCAGCTGTTCTGGATTTGCCATGGCCCTTTCCTCAAATAAGTCGGCAGATACTCTCATTTTCACACACGCCGGGGTTTGCCTCCACCTTTCATCGCAAAGTTTTAACGCTCGGGGTTGCAATTGAATATTCATACATATAAATTGAATTTTAATTCAATAGAGGCTTCTGCCATGCGAGGAAAAAATGAGTCACTTTTATCAGAAAAATTTTCTTAAGCTGCTCGATTTTACGCCTGCCCAGCTCCATGAACTGTTGGCCCTGGCCGCTAAGCTGAAAAACGACAAGAAAAAAGGAACTGAAACTCAGCAACTTACTGGGAAAAACATCGCGCTCATCTTCGAAAAAGATTCGACCCGAACTCGCTGCTCTTTCGAAGTTGCCGCTTTTGACCAGGGCGCTCGCGTCACTTATCTCGGCCCAAGCGGCAGCCAAATTGGGCATAAAGAATCAATTAAGGATACCGCACGGGTGCTGGGGCGCATGTATGACGGCATTCAGTATCGCGGCTATGGTCAGGAAATAGTTGAAACCCTGGCGAGCTACGCCGGTGTACCGGTGTGGAACGGCCTGACCAATGAATATCATCCCACCCAGCTGCTGGCGGATTTATTGACCATGCAGGAGCATCTGCCGGGGAAAAGCTTTAACCAGATGACGCTGGTTTACGCCGGGGATGCACGTAACAACATGGGTAACTCGATGCTGGAAGCCGCCGCGTTGACAGGGCTGGACTTGCGCCTTGTGGCCCCTGAAGCCTGCTGGCCCGACGCAAATCTGGTGGCAGAGTGCAAAGCGCTGGCCGCCCAAACCGGCGGTAAAATCACCCTCACGGAAGATATTGCCGCAGGCGTAAAAGGCGCCGACTTTATCTATACCGACGTTTGGGTGTCGATGGGTGAAGCCAAAGAGAAGTGGGCCGAACGTATCGCCCTGCTTCGCCCTTACCAGGTCAACGGCGAAATGCTGGCGCTCACCGGCAACCCGCAGGTGAAGTTCCTGCACTGCCTGCCTGCATTCCATGACGACCAGACCACGCTCGGCAAGCAAATGGCCCAGGAGTACGACCTGCACGGCGGTATGGAAGTTACCGACAAAGTATTCGAATCCTCCCACAGCGTGGTGTTTGACCAGGCAGAAAACCGCATGCACACCATCAAGGCGGTGATGGTCGCCACGCTGGCTGAATAATTTATTCGCTCTAAGGGTTATTCCCTGGCCCCTCCGACGTCACCTCGTCTGAGGGGCTTTTTTTCTTAGCGCATGTTTATTGCAAAAGATGTTGCATAACTGCTGCGCTGGCCGGATTCTTTATGCAGTAAAAAGACATAACCTCAATTGAACACGGCTGAACCTCTCCGCTAATCCGTTGTTTCCCGTTAAGTAAAAAGAAAAAAACCTGCTCGCTCACAGTTTCCAAACCGGGTATCCACGAAAAATTCACAATAACTATTTCTTGTTTCCCCCATCTTTCAGGATTAAATAAACCATCACGTGCATAACTATGCACATAAAAATAAAAAACACAATAAAATCATATCGATACCCTTAAGTTAAATTGGTAATCAATTACAAACCATTAACAACAGAGATATTATCAGGCTGATAATTGAGTAGTTATGCAGTAAGCAAAATAAATATAAAAGCTATTTCCTGACGTTTATCAAATAATAAAAAGAGAAATAAAACCCACCGTCATCGCGTGATGAAGATCACATTAAACGGCTTAATAAAATCTAATATACGCCTCGAAGACAACCAACCGAATTATTTAAGTTGCGACGCAATATTAATTGCGCCATGGGAAAACTCATCCTCAAATAATGTAAGGGAATAGTCATGGATAAGCATTATGTCGGTTCCGAAATAGGCCACCTGCGCAGCGTTATGCTGCATCGCCCAAACCTCAGTCTGAAAAGACTTACCCCTTCAAATTGTCAGGAATTACTTTTTGACGACGTTCTTTCGGTAGAGCGGGCGGGCGAAGAACACGATGTTTTCGCCAACACCTTGCGCCGCGAAGGCGTGGAGGTATTGCTGCTAACCGACCTGCTAACACAAACGCTGGACATCACAGAGGCCAGGGACTGGCTGCTGAATACTCAGGTTTCAGACTACCGTCTTGGGCCAGCCTTCGCCGCCGACGTGCGCGGCTGGCTGGCGGATATGCCGCACCGCGAATTAGCCCGTCGCCTTTCCGGCGGGCTGACTTACGAAGAAATTCCAGCCCAGATTAAAAATATGGTGGTGGATACTCATGCGGCAACCGACTTTATTATGAAGCCGCTGCCAAATCATTTATTCACCCGCGATACATCGTGCTGGATTTATAACGGCGTTTCAATTAACCCAATGGCTAAAGCAGCTCGCCAACGCGAGACAAATAATTTAAGGGCAATTTATCGCTGGCACCCGGCATTTACCGACGGCAATTTCATTAAATATTACGGCGACGAAAACATTAATTACGACCACGCCACGCTGGAAGGCGGCGATGTATTAGTGATTGGCCGCGGCGCGGTATTAATTGGCATGTCTGAGCGCACCACGCCTCAGGGCGTTGAGTTCCTCGCTGCATCGTTATTCAAACATCAACAGGCGACCCGCGTGATTGCGGTTGAGCTGCCAAAACACCGCTCCTGCATGCACCTCGATACCGTCATGACCCATCTCGATGTCGACACCTTCTCCGTCTATCCGGAAGTGGTGCGCAAAGACGTGCAGTGCTGGACGCTCACCCCGGACGGCAAGGGCGGCATTAAACGCCATCAGGAAGTCAGCCTCGTACACGCCATCGAGCAGGCGCTGGGCATCAGCGAGGTCAAGCTTATTACCACCGGCGGAGACGCCTTCGAAGCCGAGCGCGAGCAGTGGAATGACGCCAACAACGTGCTGACCATCCGCCCGGGCGTGGTAATTGGCTACGAGCGCAACATCTGGACCAACGAAAAATACGACAAAGCCGGGATCACCGTGTTGCCAATTCCTGGCGACGAATTAGGCCGCGGGCGCGGCGGCGCACGCTGCATGAGCTGCCCGCTGGAACGTGACGGAATTTAAGTGGAGAGCCGTATATGACACTGAAACCGACCCTGGTGGTCGCCCTCGGCGGCAACGCTTTGCTAAAACGCGGTGAGCCGCTGGAAGCCGACCTGCAGCGTAAAAATATCGAGCGGGCCAGCAAAACCATCGCCCAACTGATCGAAAACTGGCGCGTGGTGCTGGTGCACGGCAACGGCCCGCAGGTTGGCCTCCTGGCCCTGCAAAACAGCGCTTATCAAAACGTTAGCCCTTATCCGCTGGATGTTCTCGGCGCGGAAAGTCAGGGAATGATTGGCTACATGCTTCAGCAATCGCTGAAAAATCATCTGCCGGACCGCGAAGTTAGCGTGCTGCTGACTCAGGTGGAGGTCGACCCGCAGGATCCGGCCTTCAGTAACCCGACCAAGTATATCGGCCCGGTCTACAGCAAAGAGCAGGCGGATGCCCTGGTGCGCGATAAGGGCTGGTCGGTTAAAGCCGATGGCCAGTATTTCCGCCGCGTAGTGCCTTCCCCGCAGCCGAAACGCATCGTGGAAAGCGATGCCATTACGGCGCTGATTCAGCGCGATCACTTGGTTATTTGTAACGGCGGCGGCGGCGTGCCTGTGGTGGAAAAACCCGACGGCTACCACGGCATCGAGGCGGTGATTGATAAAGATCTTTCCGCCGCGCTGCTGGCCCGCCAGATAGAGGCCAACGCCCTGCTGATCCTGACCGATGCCGATGCGGTGTACCTGAACTGGGGCGCGCCTGACCAGCGCCCGCTGATGCAGGTAACGCCCGCCGAGTTGGACAAGATGACCTTCGACGCCGGTTCCATGGGGCCGAAGGTTGCCGCCTGTAGCGACTTTGTGACCCGCTGCCACGGTATTGCCGGGATTGGTTTGCTGGAGGACGGGGCGGCGATTCTGGCGGGCGAGAAAGGCACGCTGATTCGCGAATAGTGATTGCCCCTCACCCTGACCCTCTCCCCTGAGGGGAGAGGGGATAAAACAAGAGAACAAAACAGAGTCGCCCGCATTTCCCCCTCTCCCTTTCGGGGAGAGGGCCGGGGTGAGGGTCAACAAACTCTTTTTTCAAAGGATAACAAAAATGACTATCAACTTAAAAAATCGCAATTTCCTGAAATTACTCGACTTTAAACCTGCAGAAATTCAGTACCTCATCGATCTCGCCCGCGACCTTAAAGCAGCCAAAAAAGCGGGTACTGAGAAAAAAACGCTATGCGGTAAAAACATTGCGCTTATCTTCGAAAAAACCTCCACCCGCACCCGCTGCGCGTTTGAGGTAGGCGCTTTTGACCAGGGCGCGCTGGTGACTTATCTCGGCCCAAGCGGCTCGCAAATCGGCCATAAAGAGTCGATGAAAGACACCGCCCGCGTGCTGGGCCGGATGTATGACGGCATCGAGTATCGCGGCTACGGCCAGGATATCGTAGAAGAGCTGGGCGAGTATGCCGGTGTGCCGGTGTGGAACGGGCTGACTAACGAGTTCCACCCAACCCAGATCCTCGCCGACCTGATGACCATGCTGGAGCATGCGCCGGGCAAAAAACTCAATGAATTGTCCTTCGCCTATCTCGGCGACGCCCGCAACAACATGGGGAATTCACTGATGGTCGGCGCGGCTAAAATGGGGATGGATATTCGCCTCGTCGCGCCAAAAGCATTCTGGCCTGAGGCTGGCCTGGTAGAGCAATGCCGCGCCATCGCCAAAGAGAGCGGCGGGCGCATCACGCTGACCGACAGCGTGGCGGAAGGCGTAGCGGGAACTGATTTCCTCTACACCGACGTCTGGGTCTCAATGGGCGAGCCAAAAGAAGCCTGGGCCGAGCGCGTCAGCCTGATGACGCCATACCAGATTAATCAAAGCGTCCTCGATGCAACCGGCAATCCCAATGTGAAGTTCATGCACTGCCTGCCTGCATTCCATAACGAACACACCAAAGTCGGGAAAGAGATCGAAGAAGCCTACGGCCTGAAAGGGCTGGAAGTGACCGAGGAAGTCTTCGAGTCCGGGCATTCCATCGTCTTCGACGAAGCGGAAAACCGCATGCACACCATCAAAGCCGTCATGGTCGCCACGCTCGGAGAGTAACGCCGCCGGGCGGTGGGAATCTTCTTGCCGCCCGCTGTACCCAGGTGCTGCCCAGCGCAGCGGGAGAATAGGAAAATGGCAGATGTTACCCATGCTGGCGCCACAGACGCGCCCGCAACTAGTGAGAAGAAACTCGGACTCAGCGCGCTGGTAGCGCTGGTTATTGGCTCGATGATCGGCGGCGGGGTCTTTAGCCTGCCGCAAAACTTTGCCTCAGTTGCCTCACCCGGCGCACTGCTGATCGGCTGGGCAATCACCGGCGTAGGCATGCTCTGTCTCGCCTTTATTTATCAGAATCTCAGCGCCCGCTGCCCGGATCTCGACGGCGGGGTTTATAGCTACGCCAGAGCAGGATTTGGGGATTTTATCGGCTTCCAGTCAGCCTGGGGCTACTGGTTCTCGGCCTGGCTCGGCAACGTCTCCTACGCGGTGCTGCTGTTTAGCGCCCTGAGCTTCTTCATTCCGGTGTTCGGCGACGGTAACAACCTGCCGTCATTCATCGGGGCGTCAATTGTACTGTGGCTGGTTCACGCTCTGGTACTGCGCGGCGTGCGCGAAGCTGCCTATATCAATACCATCCTCACCGTGGTGAAAGTTGCCGTCCTGCTGCTGTTTATCGTCGCGGTGCTGATTGCCTTCCGCATCGGCGTGTTCACCGCAGACTTTTGGGGCCGCATGATGGTGATTGACGGCACGCGGCCGGAAATTTTCCAGCAGGTTAAAAGCATTATGCTGGTCACGACCTGGGTGTTTATCGGTATTGAAGGAGCGACCGTGGTTTCCGCCCGCGCGGCAAAACGAGCCGATATCGGCAAGGCAACGGTGATTGGCCTGCTCGGCGTATTGGTGATTTATATTCTGGTTAGCGTGCTGTCGATGGGCGTGCTTGACCAGGCGGCGCTGGCCGGGTTGAAAAACCCATCAATGGCGGGCGTGCTGGAAAGCGTGGTCGGGGTTTGGGGCGCTAAATTCGTCGCTGGCGGCGTGATTTTATCCCTCGCCGGTGCATTGCTGGCCTGGACGCTTTTCGCGGCAGAACTACCCAGGGTTGCGGCAATTGACGGAATATTTCCGAAGATTTTCGCCAAAGAGAATGCTCGCCACTCGCCATCATTTTCACTGTGGATAACCAACGGTCTGATCCAGCTGTTCCTGATCCTCACCTTGTTCTATGCCGCAGGCTACCAGGCGCTGTTTTCCATCGCTACGGCCGCCATTTTGCCGCCTTATCTGTTCAGCGCGGCCTACGGCCTGAAACTGGCCTGGACCGGCGAGCGCTACGGCAAGGGAGAGTCACGTACCGGCGGCATTATTCTCGGCGTGGTGGCTACACTCTATGGCTTCTGGCTTTGCTACGCAGCCGGCGACTCAATGCTGCTCAGCTCATTGCTGTTCACTCCGGGAATACTGGTGTTCTTGTGGCAGAAAAAAACCCAGGGTCAGGCTTTGCTGAAAAGTTACGAATTCGCAATAGCTATCGTTATCCTGGCCGTCGCCGCCTGGACGCTAAAACTGATACTGAGTGGCGCATTACAGATAGCCTGAACCGCTTAAACGCCACAAATGTGGCGTTTAACTCTGCATTTTCATTCGGCGCAGTCAGAAAACAAAGCTCTATCAAAAGGTTAAATCTATTTATGCGGTAAACATAACGCGCCTGTAATTAGAGAAATGGTGAATGAGATGAGGATCTCCCGCGTATCGTCAGAAAAGGAACAGCGGCAACTTGAGCTGTGCCAGCAGTTAATCGTCCACAAAAGCTACCGTTCCCAGGAGCAGTTGCGCTGCGATTTAAAACAGCACGGCTTTGAAGCTATCAGCCAGTCAACGGTTTCCCGGCTACTCAAGCTGCTGGGCGTGATTAAAAGGAGTAATGCGAAGGGAGAAAAGATCTATGCCCTGAACCCCATGGCCCAGCCTCAGCCAAGCGCGGCGCGATCGGTGGCCGAGATGGTCATCAGCGTTGAGCATAATAGCGAGTTTATTATGATCCATACCGTCTCCGGCTACGGCAGAGCGGTGGCAAAAATACTCGATCATCACGCAATAACGGAGATTCTTGGCGTGGTGTCGGGCAGCAGCGTGGTGTGGATTGCGCCGCGGGATGTGCGTAAAACGCCGCTGGTTCATCGCCGTATTATGCAAACCCTCGGGCTGAATTAACCCGGCAGCAACCGATTGCAATGCTGCGAAAAAGTGTGATTTTGCCTCTTGCAGAGTGCGCGGACGCGCGTATAATGCGCCACAATTTGCCGGGAGGAAGCATGGTTCACTGTGTACAAAAAAATGCCGCACCAGGTCGTCTGAAAGCAGACGCCGTTGGGCGTTTTTCTTCCCGTTGCAGCATCGAATTTCTACATTCCCAAATTGCTAAGGCCCCTCATTGAGGGGCTTTTTTTTGCCCGTCGCCCGAGAACAGGAGAGAAGCATGACTAACCCGTTATATAAAAAACACATCATTTCCATCAATGATCTCAGTCGTGAAGAACTTGAACTGGTGCTGGCAACAGCCGCGAAGCTGAAAGCTAACCCGCAGCCGGAGCTGCTGAAGCATAAAGTTATCGCCAGCTGCTTCTTTGAAGCTTCCACCCGTACCCGTCTCTCCTTCGAAACCTCGATTCACCGTCTCGGCGCGTCGGTCGTCGGTTTTTCCGACAGCAGCAATACCTCCCTGGGTAAAAAAGGTGAAACGCTGGCCGACACCATTTCGGTCATCAGCACCTATGTGGACGCCATTGTTATGCGCCACCCGCAGGAAGGCGCGGCGCGCCTGGCAACCGAGTTCTCCGGCGATATTCCGGTGCTTAACGCGGGCGACGGCGCCAACCAGCACCCGACGCAAACCCTGCTCGACCTGTTTACCATTCAGGAAACTCAGGGCCGCCTGGAAAACCTGAACATCGCCATGGTTGGTGACCTGAAATACGGCCGCACCGTGCACTCTTTAGCCCAGGCGCTGGCGAAGTTCAACGGCAACCGCTTCTACTTTATCGCCCCTAACGCGCTGGCAATGCCGCAGTACATCCTGGATATGCTGGATGAAAAAGGGATCGCCTGGAGCCGCCACGAGTCAATTGATGACGTGGTTGGCGAGCTGGATATTCTCTATATGACCCGGGTGCAGAAAGAGCGTCTTGATCCGTCCGAATACGCCAACGTGAAAGCGCAGTTCATCCTGCGGGCCGCCGATCTGGAAGGCGCGCGCGCCAATATGAAGGTGCTGCACCCGCTGCCGCGCGTGGATGAGATAACCACCGACGTAGACGCCACGCCGCATGCCTGGTATTTCCAGCAGGCCGGTAACGGTATTTTTGCCCGCCAGGCTCTGCTGGCGCTGGTTTTGAATCGCGAACTGGTTTAAGTGAGAGGAGAATAAGATGACGCACGATAATAAATTACAGGTTGAAGCCATCAAGCGCGGCACCGTTATCGACCATATTCCGGCGCAGGTGGGCTTTAAGCTGCTGACGCTGTTCAAACTGACTGAAACCGACCAGCGTATCACCATCGGCCTGAACCTGCCGTCCCGCGAGCTGGGCCGTAAAGATTTGATCAAGATAGAGAATACCTTCCTGACCGACGAGCAGGTTAACCAGTTAGCGCTGTATGCGCCCCACGCGACGGTGAACCGCATCGACGAGTACGAAGTGGTTGGCAAAAGCAACCCGAGCCTGCCGGACCGCATTGAGAAAGTGCTGCTGTGCCCGAACAGTAATTGCATCAGCCATAACGAGCCGGTTGCCTCTTCGTTTGCGGTTAAACAACGTGCCGACGATATCAGTCTGAAGTGCAAATATTGCGAAAAAGAGTTCGCCCGTCACGTTGTGCTGGTTGATTGATGTTCGTCTGATGACAAGCTCGCGGCCATCCCTATAATGGTCGCGAGCTTTGTATCTAATACTGAGGAGAAAGAATGTCACGCACTCTTAGCACGGAAAACGCACCGGCCGCTATCGGCCCTTATGTCCAGGGCGTCGATCTTGGCAGCATGATTATCACTTCCGGTCAGATCCCGGTTGATCCAAAATCCGGCAACGTGCCGGAAGACGTAGCCGCTCAGGCGCGCCAGTCTCTGGAAAACGTAAAAGCGATCGTTGAGTCCGCAGGCCTGAAAGTGGGCGATATCGTGAAAACCACGGTGTTTGTTAAAGACCTGAACGACTTCGCTACCGTAAACGCCGCGTATGAAGCCTTCTTCACCGAGCATAAAGCCACTTTCCCGGCACGCTCATGTGTAGAAGTCGCTCGTCTGCCAAAAGACGTGAAAATCGAAATCGAAGCCATCGCCGTTCGCCGCTAATTCGCCGCAGCGCTTTTGCTTCTGGCCCCGCCTTTGCGGGGCTTTTTTTGCCCTTATTTCACGACGGCACGCAGCAGTTTTTCCAGCGGATAAACCGCCGCAATAACCACTTCATCACGCGTTTGCGCCGCACCGTCCAGCTGAGTCTGGATAGCCTTCAGTTCGTCATCGTTTAGCGACCCCTGCTTCGCCACCAGATCCGTCAGCCTTAAGCCTAACCCGGCCAGCTTATCTACGTCCTCGGCCACCGGTTTGAGCGGTTTTAGCACATAGTTGCCTTCAATAAGCGCCAGCACGTCCGGGGTATTGCTTTGCCAGCGGGTAAAGATATGGCGCAAGGCTTCGGCGCTGTTGCTGTCTTCCGGGTCGGCAATCAGCTTGTCTACCCAGCCGTTAATCGCCCGGACCTGGCCGCTTTCCGGCCCCAGCGCATCGGCAAAGCGGTTTAGCGGCTCGAAATGGTTGTAATTCCCGGCCTGGAATTTGAGGTGCTGGCGCGTGTAATACTGAGCGGGCTCGACTGCCTGAGCGAGAATTTGCAGCGGCATAATATCCGGCGTACCGGCCAGGCGAGTCATCTGAACCACCGACTCGGTATGCTGGCGTAGCCCGACGGAAACCGTGGACCAGGCGTCAATCGCCTGCATACGCTGGTACATGTTCTCTACGTCAGTAACGTCTTTAGCTGACCATAAGCGCTCGGCCACCGCAAAAGTGCGCGGCCATAGTTTGATGTCCAGCAGCGGAGAAATAACGTTTTCCGCCCACAGCGCGGCTTCGCCGCCGAGGATGTTGCTCATCTGCGCGTCCGTCGGCACCGCCGGCTGTTTACCGTCCGGCACGCCCTCAAGCTTTTGCCCGGTTGCCGGATAACGCACGTTGCCGACCAGGAAGTAGCCGCCAAGCTTATCGCCTTCAAGCGTGACGACCGGGCGCGTCTCGCCCATCCAGGTATCAACCGTAAAGGTCGCCTGAGTCGGGGTGAGCCATTTTATTTCATGTACCTCGCGGCGTGACTTGCCTTTGAGGTCGATAAATCCGCGCCAGCCGCCGTCGCTTTTCACCAACGTAAAGCTGCCTTCTACCGGGCTGCCTTTCAGGCGCGGCATGCTGAAAAACCAGCTCTGGGCGCTGTCGGATTCGCTTAACTTATCGACCCCGTTCAGCCCCTTCGGCAGAACTTCGTTGCGGTAGTGATACGCCGTAGACTGCGGCTGGTCGAGGTAGAAGCCGGTGGACAAGATGCCCTTGTAGCCGTTGGCCGCAATCGCGCCCAGGGAGTCCTGCCCCTGCCACGACTGGATCAAAATATTCTTCGGCAGATCGGGATGATAAATCTCATCCCAGCCCATCATCTGCCGTTTATGTTTTTCGAGGATCTTCTCCAGCCGCTGGTTGAAATAAGTCTGTAGCGCGTGGGAGTCCGCCAGTTGGTGCTGTTTCATAAACTGCTGAATAGAAGCGGAGGCTTTCCACTGGCTGTCGTCCACTTCATCCCCGCCGATATGCAGGTAAGCATCGGGGAAAATGGCGGTAACTTCGCCTATCAGGGTATCAACGAACTTATAGGCAGCTTCGTTAGCCGGGTTAAGCAGCGGCTTTAATACGCCCCAGCTGCGCTCCATCTGGTACGGCCCCGGAGCGCTCATCAGCTCCGGATAAGCAACGGCCAGCGCCGAGCCGTGGCCCGGCAGGTCAATTTCCGGCACCACGCGGATCCCCAGCGAAGTTGCGTAGCGTACGACCTGCTTCATCTGCTCCTGGGTATAAAACTGCCCGTCGCTCGCCAGCTGTTGTAGCTTCGGATAATGGCTGGAGGCGAAGCGCCAGCCCTGGTCGTCCGTCAGGTGCCAGTGGAAGACGTTGAGCTTAGCCGCGGCCATGCCGTCCAGCTGGCGCAGGATATCTTCCAGCGGCATAAAGTGGCGCGCCGAATCCAGCAGCAGCCCGCGCCACGGGAAGCGCGGCACGTCTTTTATCTCCACATAAGGGATCGAGGTATTTTGCGGGCCGTTTTGGATCAGCTGTAAAACGGTTTCCATCCCGCGCATTGCGCCGAAGCGAGTGTTCGCGGTGAGTTTCACTCCGTCCGCCGTCACGCTCAGCTCATAGCTTTCGTCGCTGTCCGCCTTTGGCAACGGGTCAACCGCTTTGCGGATTTGAATAGCGATAGTCGGTTTTGCCGGGTGAGCTTCCGCGGGCTGAAGCTGCCAGCCGGTTTGCAGGCTAATACGCTGACGCCAGCGCTCTGCTGCGCCGGGCAGCTTATCGCCGCTGATATTGATTGAGAGAGCGTTGGTGAGCGCGAGGCTGCCCTGGGTTGCCGGAAGCTCGACCTGCTGCGGCCAGGGCATCAGCGGTAACTCTCCGGCAGGTGCGGCCTCAGCCTGGCAGGCAACGGCGATACCTGCGGCCAGCAGGCTAAAACGGAGCGATTTAAACATGGACTTTCCTTTCACATGACGGGCCAGAAAACAGCAAAAACAATCTGTTACCATGTGAAGGATTTTTCAGCAACATTATGGCGAGACGTGGATCACATCTCGCCATTTTTTGAGATTATTGCCAGCCGTAGCGGCGGCTATAGAAGCCCTTAACGGCCTGAGTGAGCATCACATATCCCCCGAGGATCAGCACCAGCAGCGGGAAGTAGCTCAGCGGCAGCGCTTGCAAGTGGAGATACTCGGCCAGCGGTGAGAACGGCAGCGCGATACCCAGCGCCATCACCAGCAGCGTCATCACCATCAGCGGCCACGCCGGGCGGCTTTGCAGGAACGGAATGCGGCGGGTACGGATCATATGCACAATCAGGGTTTGTGACAGCAGGCCCTCAACAAACCAGCCGGACTGGAACAGGGTTTGCGCTTCCGGCGTATTGGCTTTGAAAATCCACCACATCACGCCAAAAGTCACGATATCGAAGATGGAGCTGAGCGGCCCGAAGAACACCATAAAGCGGCCAAGATCGGACGGGTTCCAGCGCTGCGGCTGCTGAATTTGCTCGTCGTCCACGTTGTCGAACGGGATAGCTACCTGAGAGACGTCGTACATCAGGTTCTGGATCAGCAGATGGATAGGCAACATCGGCAGGAACGGCAGGAAGGCGCTCGCCACCAGCACGCTGAACACGTTGCCGAAGTTGGAGCTGGCGGTCATTTTGATGTACTTCAGCATGTTGGCAAAAGTACGACGCCCTTCGATAACGCCCTCTTCAAGCACCATCAGGCTTTTTTCCAGCAGGATGATATCGGCCGCCTCGCGGGCAATATCCACCGCGCCGTCAACGGAAATACCGATATCCGCCGCGCGCAGAGCCGGAGCATCGTTAATGCCGTCGCCCATAAAGCCAACCACATGCCCTTCACCGCGCAGCAGGCGGACGATGCGCTCTTTGTGCATCGGCGTCAGGCGGGCAAACAACGTAGTTTGCAGCGCAATACGCGCCAGCTCTTCATCGCTCATCTCTTCGATGTCGCTGCCGATTATCAGGTCGCCCACTTCCAGACCCACTTCACGGCATACTTTCGCCGCCACCAGTTCGCTGTCGCCGGTGAGGATTTTTACCGCAATACCGCTGGCTTTCAGCGCCTTCAGCGCCGGAGCCGTGGTCTCTTTCGGCGGATCGAGGAAGGCAATATAGCCTTCGAGGATAAGGTCAGACTCATCCACGCGGCTGTAATCTTCGCTGCGTGCAGGCTGTAATTTGGTCGCCACCGCAACCACGCGCAGGCCCTGGCTGTTAAGGGAATCGGTCACGCTGCGAATACGTTTCAGCATCCCTTCGCTAAGCGGCACAATTTCGTCGCCGTGGCGGACGTGGGTACAAACGTTGAGAATTTCCTGGAGCGCGCCTTTGCAAATCAGCTGATGAACGTCCGGCTGCTCGCAAACCACAACCGACATACGGCGGCGGTCAAAATCAAACGGAATTTCGTCCACTTTATGCCAGCGGGCAACGGCCGTGCGGGCGTGATCGGCGTCAACGCCTTCCAGCACAGCCACGTCCAGCAGGTTTTTCAGGCCGGTCTGATAGTGGCTGTTCAGCCAGGCGGTGTGCAGAACGCGGTCGCTCTCTTCGCCGAAGATGTCTGTGTGGTTTTCCAGCACGATGCGGTCCTGAGTCAGGGTGCCGGTTTTATCGGTGCAGAGAATGTCCATCGCCCCGAAGTTCTGGATAGCGTCGAGGTGCTTAACGATAACTTTCTGTTTAGACAGTTTTACCGCCCCGCGCGCGAGCGTGGAGGTGACGATCATCGGCAGCATTTCCGGCGTCAAACCTACCGCGACGGAGAGCGAAAACAGGGCTGCTTCCCACCAGTCGCCTTTGGTAAAGCCGTTAATCAGCAGCACGACAGGCACCATCACCAGCATAAAGCGGATCAGCAGCCAGCTAACCCGGCTGATACCGCGCTGGAAGGCGTTTGGCTCGCTTTCCTGCTGGGTGACGCGCCCGGCAAGCTGGCCGAACCAGGTATTGCCCCCGGTGGCGATAATCATGGCCAGCGCGGTGCCGCTGACCACGTTAGTGCCCATAAAGCAGAGGTTGTCGCACTCCAGCGGGTTATGCTGGTCGTGCTGACGGCTGACGGCCACTTTTTCTACCGGCAGAGATTCGCCGGTCAGCGAAGCCTGGGCAACGAACAGGTCACGAGCCTGGATCACACGCAGGTCGGCGGGGATCATGTCTCCGGCGGCGAGTTTGACGATATCACCCGGCACCAGTTGATCCAGCGGCACTTCTACATAGCCATACTCGCCCTGCTCATTGATGACCCGCAGCACGGTCGCCGTGTTGCTTACCATCGCCTTGAGCGCGTCCGCCGCACGGGTGGAGCGGGTTTCCTGAATGAAGTTCAGCAGCGTGGAGATAACCACCATCAGCGCGATAACGCTGGCGCCAAACAAGTCGTCTTCCGTCGCGTAGGAAAAAATTCCCAGCGCCGTCAGCAGCAGGTTGAACGGGTTGCGGTAGCAAATCCACAGGTGAATGAACCACGGTGAAGGCTTCTGGGCCGGGATCTGGTTCATGCCAAACGTTTCGCGCGCCTTTTCGACTTCGCGTTCGTTAAGCCCTTCCGGGTGGCTGCCAAACTTAATGTAAAGCTGCTCTTCGCTGGCCGCAGCGTATTTCAGGCAGGATTGGGTCAGCGTGGCCGGAATGTCAGCGGCTTTAGCCACAACGTTGCCGTCGGGCATCGGGTCACGCTGCACCAGGCGGCGAGGCAAATGGCGGCTCAACTGGGACATCAGCTGACGAGTAAGATTTTTTAATTGCATAGAACGTCCTTAGCGCCGTCTGAAGCGGCACCCCTTCTTCTGCAAGCGCGGCAAGGCCTCACCCGGCAGGAGATTATCAAATAGCAGGGACGTCAAAAGAGAGAATGCGTCGCTGCCTTACAAAATCGGTAAGGCAGCGGCTGTTAACCTGGGGCTTACCGGAAAATTCCTGTTACTTCAGGGTGAGGACTGGGATCGGGTTCCATGTCGTCTCCGGTAGCGTTGAAAGACAAATAGCATTATGCCTTCTGGCATAATCAGAATGCCGCTTATACTACGCCGGTAAAACTAAACCGTCTGTAAACCAGATTTTGCCCATGGCGGGTTCGGAATACTGGGTTAAAGTTTTACGCTTCCTAAGTATAATTCTGATTACAGCCCGAAGGCGAAAACGTGACAATATTTGCCCTCGTAAACCGGTTGTCACCCGGTTTGCTCCGTGACTACCAGGAAAAAGAGTAACAATGCAAAGCCGCCTGACCATTAAAGACATTGCCCGCTTAAGCGGAGTCGGGAAATCAACCGTCTCTCGCGTATTGAATAATGAAAGCGGCGTCAGCGCCCGCACGCGTGAGCGGGTGGAAGCGGTTATGCAGCAGCATGAGTTCTCCCCTTCCCGCTCCGCCCGTGCCATGCGCGGCCAGAGCGATAAAGTGGTGGCGATTATCGTCTCGCGCCTCGACTCCCTGTCGGAAAATCTCGCGGTTCAAACCATGCTGCCTTGCCTCTACGAGCAGGGTTACGACCCCATCATGATGGAAAGCCAGTTTTCGCCGGAGATGGTAGAAGAGCACCTGGGCATGCTGCGCCGCCGCAATATCGACGGCGTTATCCTGTTTGGCTTTACCGGCATTAGCGAAAAAATGTTGCAGCCGTGGCGCTCAACGCTGGTGCTGATGGCGAGGGATGCCAACGGCTTCGCTTCCGTCTGTTATGACGATGACGGCGCGATTCAGATTCTGATGTCCACTCTTTACCAACAGGGGCATCGCCATATCAGTTTTCTGGGCGTGCCGCATGCCGACGTTACCACGGGCTACCGCCGCCACCAGGCTTACCTCGATTTTTGTAGCCGACACGACATCACGCCGAATGCCGCCCTTCCGGGGCTGGCAATGAAGCAGGGCTATGAGCACGTTGTGGATGTGTTAACCCCACAAACCACCGCCCTGCTGTGCGCCACCGACACCCTGGCGCTGGGTGCCAGCAAATATCTTCAGCAGCAAAACCGCAGCAGCCTGCAGCTCGCGAGCGTGGGCAATACGCCGCTGATGAAATTCTTGCACCCGGAGATTATCACCGTCGATCCAGGTTACGCCGAAGCCGGGCGAGCCGCGGCTTTGCAGCTGATCGGCCAGATCTCACAGCAGCAACAACTGCGGCAAATCGTTATTCCCAGCCACCTTCAATAAGCCCTGAGGATCGGGATTATTGTGATCCCGGCCTGATTTCGGGAACGTTCCCATTTTCGCAAAATGGATTACTGGCTACCCTTATAGTCAGGTCATTACCTCCATACCCCAGGGTGTCAATATGAGTAAAGTCAAACAGCAGGACATAGATAAGCTGATTGAGTTGGTCGGCGGGCGCGAAAACATCGCCACCGTTAGCCACTGTATTACCCGGCTGCGTTTTGTTCTGAATAATCCCGAGAATGCCAGTCCTAAAGAGATCGAAAACCTGCCGATGGTGAAAGGCTGCTTTACCAATGCCGGACAGTTTCAGGTGGTTATCGGCACCGACGTTGACGACTATTACAAAGCGCTGATTGCCACCACCGGGCTAAGCTCCGCTGACAAAGAGCAGGCCAAAACGGCCGCCCGTCAAAATATGAAATGGCACGAGCAGCTGATCTCCCACTTCGCGGAGATCTTCTTCCCGCTGCTGCCCGCGCTGATAAGCGGCGGTTTGATCCTCGGCTTCCGCAACGTCATTGGCGATTTGCCGATGAGCAACGGCGAAACGCTTGCGCAGATGTACCCGGCGCTGAAAACCGTTTATGACTTCCTGTGGCTGATTGGCGAAGCCATCTTCTTCTACCTGCCGGTAGGGATTTGCTGGTCTGCGGTCCGCAAGATGGGCGGAACGCCTATCCTCGGGATCGTACTGGGCATCACGCTGGTATCACCTCAGTTAATGAACGCCTACGAGCTTGGCAGCAAAATTCCGGAAGTCTGGAACTTCGGCTGGTTCACGATTCAGAAAGTGGGCTATCAGGCTCAGGTTATCCCGGCATTGCTGGCGGGCCTGGCGCTGGGCTTCATTGAAACTCGCCTGAAACGCATCGTGCCGGACTACCTCTACCTGGTCATTGTGCCGGTTTGCTCGCTGATTCTGGCGGTCTTCCTTGCCCATACGGTGATTGGTCCGTTTGGCCGCATGATTGGCGACGGCGTAGCCTTCGCGGTTCGCCATCTGATGACGGGCAGCTTTGCCCCGGTCGGCGCGGCGCTGTTTGGCTTCCTGTACGCCCCGCTGGTTATTACCGGCGTGCACCAGACCACGCTCGCCATCGACATGCAGATGATTCAAAGCATGGGCGGGACGCCGGTCTGGCCGCTGATTGCGCTGTCTAACATTGCTCAGGCTTCCGCGGTTGTTGGCATTATCATTTGCAGCCGTAAGCAAAACGAGCGCGAAATTTCGGTTCCGGCGGCGATTTCTGCCTACCTCGGAGTAACCGAACCGGCCATGTACGGTATCAACCTGAAGTATCACTTCCCGATGCTGTGCGCGATGGTGGGTTCCGGCCTTGCTGGCCTGCTGTGCGGCCTTAACGGCGTGATGGCAAACGGCATCGGCGTGGGCGGCCTGCCGGGCATTCTTTCTATCCAGCCTAAGTTCTGGGGCATTTACGCGATTGCGATTGTGATTGCGGTCATCGTACCTATTGTTCTGACATCTGTGGTGTATAAGCGCAAATTGCGTCAGGGCACATTGTTGGTGGTTTAATTCGATTTACCGGTGGGCAGCAATGCCCACCCTTCAGCTAGCAGGAACCCGCTATGAATATCACTCCTCCGTGGTGGCAGCACGGCGTCATCTATCAGATTTACCCAAAGAGTTTTCAGGACACCACCGGCAGCGGCACCGGCGACCTGAAAGGCGTGATTAAACGCCTGGACTACCTTCAGAAGTTAGGCGTGGACGCCATCTGGCTAACGCCGTTTTACCTCTCCCCGCAGATCGATAACGGCTATGACGTAGCGGATTACTGCGCTATTGACCCCACCTACGGCACGCTGGACGACTTCGATTCACTGGTAGCCGAAGCCCACCAGCGCGGTATCCGCATCATTCTGGACATGGTGTTTAACCATACCTCCACGAAGCATGAGTGGTTCCAGAAGTCGCTGGATAAAAGCAGCCCGTATCGCGAGTTTTATATCTGGCGCGACGGAACGCCGGATCTGCTGCCGAATAACTGGCGCTCAAAATTTGGCGGTAACGCCTGGCAGTGGCATGCGGAAAGCGGCCAGTATTACCTGCATCTGTTCGCGCCTGAGCAGGCTGACCTGAACTGGGAGAACCCGCAGGTACGCGCCGAGCTGAAAAAAGTGTGCGAATTCTGGTCCGACCGCGGCGTGGACGGCCTGCGCCTGGACGTGATTAACCTGGTCTCCAAAGATCAGCAGTTCCCGAACGACGTTGCCGGAGGCGATGGCCGCCGTTTCTATACCGACGGGCCGCGCGTTCACGAATTCTTGCAGGAAATGAGCCGTGATGTTTTCAAACCGCTCAGCATGATGACCGTCGGCGAGATGTCCTCGACCTCGCTGGATAACTGCCAGAAGTACGGCGCGCTCGACGGCAGCGAACTGTCGATGACCTTTAACTTCCATCACCTGAAGGTGGATTATCCCGGCGGCGAGAAATGGACGCTGGCAAAACCTGATTACGTGGAGCTGAAGTCCATCTTCAACCACTGGCAGCAGGGCATGCACAACGTTGCCTGGAACGCGCTGTTCTGGTGTAACCACGACCAGCCGCGCATCGTTTCCCGCTTCGGCGACGAAGGCGAACTGCGCGTTACCTCGGCCAAAATGCTGGCGATGGTGCTGCACGGCATGCAGGGCACGCCATATATCTACCAGGGCGAAGAACTGGGGATGACCAACCCTCATTTCAGCCGCATCGACGAATACCGCGATGTAGAAAGCCTGAATATGTACGCCGAACTGCGCAGCCAGGGCCGCGACAGCGACACGCTGATGGCTATCCTAGCCAGTAAATCCCGCGACAACAGCCGCACACCAATGCAGTGGGATGCGGGCGCTAACGCTGGCTTCAGCGAAGGAACGCCGTGGATTGGGCTGTGCGATAACTACCAAACGGTGAATGCCGCTGCCGCGCTGGCGGACGATGAGTCGGTATTCTATGCCTATCAGCGGTTGATTAAGCTGCGTAAGGCCGAGCCGGTGCTGACCCTGGGTAACTATCAGGACTTGCTCCCGGAGCACCCGCTGGTGTGGAGCTACAGCCGTGAATGGGAAGGGCAAACGCTGGTGGTTGCCGCGAACCTCAGCAATCAGCAGCAGTGGTTGCAGCTAGACGGCTTCAGCGGCGAATGGGAAGTGCTGATGAGCAACTACCCTGACGCAGCAGACAAACCGGGCGAGATGAGCCTGCGCCCGTTTGAGGCAGTCTACTGGATTAAGCGCTAGCGCTTTGTGCTCGCCCTTCCCCCTGCCGCTTTGCAAAGTGGCCGGGGTGAGGGGCAAGCCTTGTTAGCCTTTCAGCTCATTCACCCGGCTTAGCCAGTAGTTCACGCCTTCATCAATCAGTGGGTCGGTAATGTCGTTGGCGCCCTGCACCAGCGCAGGTTGCTGCCAGATCATGCCGGTTTTATTCGCAATGGCATGGAACGGCAGCAGCAGTGCTTCCACTGCATACTGATTATAACCTTCCGGGGTGTAGGCCTGAGCGGAGCCGCCGGTAGAGGTGGCAACCAGCAGTTTTTTACCGTGCAACGCCTTGCCATCGCTGCCGTAGGCAAACCCGTAGCTCAGTACATGATCCTGCCATTCTTTCAGGATAGCCGGCGAGCTGTACCACCAGAACGGAAACAGCATCACGATAGCATCATGCTCACACAGCAATTTTTGCTCGCGCTCAACATCAATATTGAAATCCGGGTATGCCCGCATCAGCTCATGTACGGTGACATCTGCCAAACCGCTGAGCGCTTCGACCGCCGCATGGTTAATACGAGATTTTTCAGGGTAGCGGTGCGCCGCCAGAACCAGAACCTTTTTCATTTTCCTGCCCTTTATGCTTTGTGATGTCGCTATCTTTTCAGATAGCAGGACTTACCTGTAGTCTGTATCAGGGCATATCTGTTTCAACTAAAGGTTATAAACATGGCGCTTCCACCGGATGTTCATCGGCTCATTCCCGCGTTTCTGGCCGCGGCGGACTGCCAAAGCTTTTCAGCGGCGGCGCGCCAGCTGGGCATTACGCCGGCGGCGGTGAGTAAAAACGTGCGCCAGCTTGAGCAACGCCTGGGCATCGTGCTTTTTGGGCGCAATACGCACTTTGTGGTGCTAACCGAAGAAGGCATGGCGCTGCGGGAGCAGGTTGCCCCGCTATGGCAGGCGTTGAATCAGGCGCTGGTTAACCCGAAGTCGGAACCTGCGGGCCTGCTGAGAATTAGCGTTATTCCCGGCTTTGGCCGCCACCGCCTCATGCCCCTGATGAGCGAATTCCAGCGGCGCTATCCGCAGATACGCATCGAACTCTCCATGGAAGCCCGCAGCGTTAATCTGATTGGTGAGCGGATAGATATTGCCATTGGGCACCGAACCGTGCGCGATAGCCGCGTAGTGGCACGCGAACTTTATGAAAGCAAAACGATAGTGGCGGCAACGCCCTCCTACCTTGAACGCTACGGTACACCACAAAAGCCGGAAGAAATGTTGCATCACCGCTGCCTTGTGCACCGTAATCCCGGCACGGGTCGCCTGCAGCACTGGCTGGATGATGACTCGCTGATAGACGAAGCCTCTTCGTGGTTTATCACCACGTCACCTGATTCGCTGGTCGACGCGGCACTTTCAGGAATGGGCATTATTTGCCTGGCAGACTGGTATCTGGATAAGCTCGTGGAGGAAGGCCGGCTTAAGGCAATTCTGAAAGAGTACACGCCCGCGCCGCAGCAGCTTTGGATGAAGTATGCCGGCGGAAAACTCCCTCCCAGAACGGCCGTATTCGTTGAATATTTAAACGAAAAATTCCGCCGTTAATTTACTTTTTTTTGCGAACGCCCACCGTTTCTACCGCCTCCGATTTACCTTGTTCTGCATCAATAAAATGGTAAACATGTTTGATGCAAATCACTATATATAGAACTTAAAATGCATCCCGGCCCTACATGTTGTATCTATCGACTAATATAGCTACAGCACCTCAGGGATAAATCTGGGGATTATCTGTGGATAAACAGGGCCGCACTTCGGGAAGTCTATGGCAGGACAAATAGCTACGCGCTCCCGGAGCCTCCCATCCTTTGTGGATAACCTTTTATAAAAATGGAGAGACAATGACACCGCATGTGATGAAAAGAGACGGGTGCAAAGTACCTTTCACTTCAGAGCGCATCAGAGAAGCTATTCTGCGTGCAGCTAAAGCAGCGGGAGTCGATGACGCGGACTATTGCGCCACCGTCGCAGATGTCGTCAGCGCCCAAATGGCGGGCCGCAGCCAGGTAGACATCGGAGAAATTCAGACAGCGGTAGAAAACCAGCTGATGGCCGGTAACTACAAGCAGCTGGCGCGCGCCTATATCGAATATCGCCACGATCGCGATATCGAACGCGAAAAACGTGGCCGCCTGAATCAGGAAATTCGCGGTCTGGTTGAGCAAACGAACTCCGCCCTGCTTAACGAGAACGCCAACAAAGACAGCAAAGTTATCCCAACCCAGCGCGATCTGCTGGCCGGGATCGTGGCCAAGCATTATGCCAAACAGCACCTGCTGCCGCGCGATGTCGTCCTGGCTCACGAGCGCGGGGATATTCATTATCACGATCTCGATTACTCGCCGTTCTTCCCGATGTTCAACTGCATGTTGATCGATCTGAAAGGCATGCTGACCCACGGCTTTAAAATGGGTAATGCGGAAATCGAGCCGCCGAAGTCTATCTCCACCGCAACGGCGGTAACCGCCCAGATTATCGCCCAGGTCGCCAGCCACATTTACGGCGGCACCACGATTAACCGCATCGACGAAGTGCTGGCGCCGTTTGTGACCGAAAGCTTTAACAAGCACCGTAAAGTGGCCGAAGAGTGGCAGATCCCGGACGCGGAAGGTTACGCCCACTCCCGCACCGAAAAAGAGTGCTATGACGCCTTCCAGTCGCTCGAGTATGAAGTGAATACGCTGCATACCGCCAACGGCCAGACGCCGTTTGTGACCTTTGGTTTTGGGCTTGGCACCAGCTGGGAGTCACGCCTGATCCAGACTTCTATCCTGCGTAACCGCATCGCGGGCCTCGGCAAAAACCGCAAGACGGCGGTGTTCCCGAAACTGGTCTTTGCTATTCGCGACGGCCTGAATCACAAGTTCGGCGATGCCAACTACGACATCAAACAGCTGGCGCTCGAGTGCGCATCCAAACGCATGTACCCGGATATTCTTAACTACGATCAGGTCGTTAAAGTGACCGGCTCGTTTAAAACGCCAATGGGCTGCCGCAGCTTCCTCGGAGTATATGAGGAAAACGGCGAGCAAATTCACGACGGGCGTAATAACCTCGGCGTCATCAGCCTTAACCTGCCGCGCATTGCGCTGGAAGCTAAAGCCAGCGAAGAGGCATTCTGGAAGCTGCTGGATGACCGCCTGCAGCTGGCTCGTAAAGCGCTGATGACCCGCATTGCACGCCTTGAAGGCGTTAAAGCCCGCGTAGCGCCCATTCTGTATATGGAAGGGGCCTGCGGCGTGCGTCTGAAAGCCGACGACGATGTTTCCGAGATCTTCAAAAACGGCCGCGCTTCTATCTCTCTGGGCTATATCGGCATTCACGAAACGGTTAACGCGCTATTTGGTAACCAGCACGTTTACGACAGCGAAGCGCTGCGCGAGAAAGCCGTTGCCATCGTCACGCGCCTGCGTGAAGCAACCGACAGCTGGAAAGAAGAAACGGGCTACGGCTTCAGCCTCTACAGCACCCCGAGCGAAAACCTGTGCGACCGTTTCTGCCGCCTTGATACCGCCGAGTTTGGCGTGGTGCCGGGCGTGACCGACAAAGGCTACTACACCAACAGCTTCCATCTCGACGTTGAGAAGAAAGTTAACCCGTACGATAAAATCGACTTTGAGACACCGTACCCGCCTTTAGCCAACGGCGGCTTCATTTGCTACGGCGAGTACCCGAATATCCAGCACAACCTGCGGGCGCTGGAGGACGTATGGGATTACAGCTATAAGCACGTTCCTTATTACGGCACCAATACGCCAATCGACGAGTGCTACGAATGCGGCTTTACCGGCGAGTTCGAATGTACCAGCAAAGGCTTTACCTGCCCTAAATGCGGCAACCACGACGCGGCGCGCGTTTCGGTCACCCGTCGCGTTTGCGGTTACCTTGGCAGCCCGGACGCCAGGCCGTTTAACGCCGGTAAGCAGGAAGAAGTGAAGCGGCGCGTGAAACACCTGGGCAACGGGCAGATTGGTTAAATAGAACAATTCCCCTCACCCCGGCCCTCTCCCCTCAGGGGAGAGGGAACCGTTCGAGTATCAGGCCAATTCAATGAATTATCACCAGTATTATCCCGTCGACATCGTCAATGGACCCGGCACCCGCTGCACGCTGTTTGTTTCAGGCTGCGTGCACGAGTGCCCCGGCTGTTATAACAAGAGCACCTGGCGGCTGAATTCCGGTATGCCGTTCACCGCAGAGATGGCCGACCGCATCATCGCCGACCTTAACGATTCCCGCGTTAAGCGCCAGGGGCTGTCGCTTTCCGGCGGCGATCCGCTGCATCCGCAGAACGTACCGGAAATTCTCAGGCTGGTGCAGCGCGTGCGGGCCGAGTGCCCCGGGAAGGATATCTGGGTGTGGACAGGCTATAAAATCGATGAGCTGACGGCGACTCAGCGCGAAGTTGTTGATTTGATAAACGTGCTGGTAGACGGCAAGTTTGTACAGGATTTAAAAGATCCGGCGCTTATCTGGCGCGGCAGCAGTAACCAGGTCATTCATCATTTACGTTAAAAAGCCCCTCGGGGCTTTTTTATTTCGCGCCAGCCCGCTCCCGCAACTGCTTAGAATCAAGAATGGCAACGCCTTCATGGGAAGGATTAAGCGCTTCCTCCAGCATCGCTCGTGCGACATCGCACGCCTCAATCGCTTTGAACTTACCCGGCAGCAGCTTAAACAGCGGAGCCATTAATGATTCATTAAGGCGCTTAGATTCACGATGCCCCAGCAGCATTGAAGGACGGGCGATCGTCAACCTTGCCCAGTTCTGAGCTATCAGCGCGTCTTCCATCTCGCCTTTTACCCGATTGTAGAAAAACGGCGAGCGGCTATTCGCCCCCAGCGCGCTGACCACCAGCATATGCCTGGCCCCGAGCCGCAGCCCGGCTATAGCCGTGTCGACCACCAGCGTATAGTCCACGAGCACAAAGGCCTCTTTGCTTCCGGCTTCGCGGATAGTGGTGCCCAGGCAGCAAAATACCGTGTCGACAGGCCCGGTGACATGTAAAAGCGCGTCTGAAAGCTGAGGATCGTGCGGGTTAACAACCTTATCCATCGTGACCGCAAGCGGCCGCCGGGTAGGTGCGGCAACAGAAGTGATACGCGGGTCGTCATTAAGCAGGCGAAGTAAATGCCCGCCTATAAGCCCGGTTGCGCCGGTTATTAAGATTCGACTCATAATGCCCCCCCGTTCGCGTTGAGCGCTTGCAATGTCAGCATGGTAGTCCAGGCTTAGTAGTGTGACAAACACAACGGAGGAAAGATGAGCAAGAAAATTGCAGTTCTGATTACCGACGAGTTTGAGGATTCTGAATTCACCTCACCGGCTGAGGAATTCAGGCAAGCTGGACATCAGGTTATTACTATTGAGAAGCGAGCCGGAAAAACGGTTACCGGCAAGAAAGGCGAAGCCAGGGTGAAAATAGACAAAGGCATTGATGAAGTTCGCCCTGCCGACTTCGATGCCCTTCTTCTACCCGGAGGACACTCCCCGGACGCCCTGCGCGGCGATGACCGATTTGTTACCTTCACCCGTGACTTTGTTCATTCCGGAAAACCAGTCTTTGCCATCTGCCATGGCCCACAATTGCTGATTAGCGCGGATGTGATACGCGGCAGAAAGCTTACTGCTGTAAAACCCATTGTCATCGACGTGAAAAATGCCGGGGCTGATTTTTACGACCAGGAAGTGGTCATCGACGGGCATCAGTTGGTCACCAGCAGAACGCCAGACGATCTTCCGGCCTTTAACCGCGAAGCCCTGATCCTGCTGGGCCGCTAGGCTTCTCGTAACCAGTGTAGCTTCTTGCCAAAACCGAGCGTGTTGTCGGTCATTTTCAGCTCATCGAGGCGGATTTCCCACATAGGAGCCGACATCACGCGCGCAATCGGAAAGCGTTTAAGGTAGCGGCTGCGGTAGCTGGCAGACTCGTCTTCGCTCAACAGGCGAATTTCACCGCGAAATTGTAAGCCGCGAATTAGCGCTACGGTTTTTGGCTGGCCGTTCACCGTCCCCGCTACGGGCGACTGCTGGCCAATTAGCTCACCGTGGCGCGAGCTGGTTTCGCTGAGCAGATAAAATGCGACCCGCCCGGCGTCAAAAATATAAAAGGCGTTGGCGCACCAGAGCGATTCCCCACCGCCCACGCAATAGGTCAGAACGTGCTGTTTTGTCAGCCAGCGGCTGATGGCATTGAGTGATTCCATCGTAAACCTGAACAGTGATACTCTGCGGCAAATGTTAATTATGCGCCCGCCCTATGACTTCCTGGTATCTCTATTTAATTCGCTGCACCGATAACCGTCTCTATACCGGCATCACCACCGATGTGTCGCGCCGCTTCGCCGAACATCAGGCGGGGAAAGGCGCAAAGGCGCTGCGCGGCAAAGGGGAGTTAACGCTGGTGTTCCACCAGCCAATAGGCGACCGCTCGCAGGCGCTGCGGGCCGAATATCGCATTAAACAGCTCAGTAAAACCCAGAAAGAACGGCTGGTGGACGGGAAGGTAACCCTTGAAGACCTGCTGGCAAGTCTTCAAGGGAAAACGGACTAAAAGCGATTGAAGTGGTCTGAATACTCCACCAGGCCTTCTACCCCGTTTAACGCATCGTCGGCCAGAGGATGGATCTGGAACGCCGTTTCCGTGCCCGGCCAGCCGCAGCGCAGGCCGAAGCGAGCAGCCGGCTGGAAGCCGAGTTTGCCGTACATTTCAGGGGAGCCAAGCGTGACGACAGCGGCATAGCCAAACTCATTGAGCGAGTCCAGCCCTTCGTAGACCAGCTGTTTAGCAATGCCCTGCCCGCGAACGGACTCGTCTACCGCCAGAGGAGCAAGCCCAACCCACTGCAACTCTTCGCCTTCCACCGCCACAGGGCTGAAAGCAACGTAGCCGATAACCTGGCCTTCGTCATCGGTTGCGACGAGCCCCAGGGTTAATAGCCCATCTTCCCGCAGCGCTCTGACCAGCCCGGCTTCACCTTCGCCTTCAAAAGAGCGACGCAGCAGCGCGTCGATGCCGGGGGCATCAATGGGGATCTCTACACGAATTAACATGGCTCACCTATCGAATTACTTTCAGCGGCGGCGTTATGTTTCAAACCCGCCTCAACAAAATCAGCCAGCTGAAGCAGCACGATGCGCAGCGGTTTAGGCATCGCATCCAGCTCAATGGCATCCATTAGATTCTTCACATATAACCCGAGTTCCGTATCGCCTTCAATAAGCAAACGACGCTGGAAGAACAAGGTATCCGGGTCTTGCTTACGCGCGGCTATCAGCAGCAGGTCATTAGCCTCGGCGCTAAAGCTTACGTCCGCTGGCGCATCGTCGCACACCAGCAGCTTATTGTCCTCAACGGAAGTAAACCACTTCAGCCCGAGATCGCGAACCTCAATACTTAGCCAGCGCCCTTCAAGAAAGTCCAGTTCGCCATCCTGGAGTGCCTGACGGAACTGCCAGCCGAGTACCTGCTCCAGTACCTGACGTTTGACGGCAAAGGGGGTCATCCTGACCGGTACCCGCAGCAGAGAAGGACCAACCTGAACCAGGTGAGAACGCAGTTTATCTAACACGGGCTTGACTCCTTTTAAAAATTTGCCGCTATTTTGCCATAACGACAATTCCTTATAGCGCGTCAAATCAACAATTCCGCAGGTTGCATAAGAGGCGAATTGGGGGCGCTCACTCTAAGCAATACGCCTTTCTCTGCCCCAAATCAAAAATTGTCGCCGACAGGTTAACTAAAATCCCGGTTCGTTAACAATTTTGCTGCCATCCCCGCGCAGCGAGGGCCAGCATACGCTGCGGCCCCCTAAGATTCAGGATAAATTATGGAGTTGCTTTGCCCAGCCGGAAACCTCCCGGCGCTGAAAGCGGCCATTGATAACGGCGCGGATGCGGTCTACATCGGCCTGAAAGATGACACAAATGCACGCCACTTTGCCGGACTTAACTTCACCGAGAAAAAGCTCCAGGAAGCCGTAAGCTATGTGCACCAGCGCCGCCGCAAGCTGCATATTGCTATCAATACTTTTGCGCACCCGGACGGTTATGTGCGCTGGCAGCGTGCGGTCGATATGGCCGCCCAGCTTGGTGCCGATGCATTAATTCTTGCCGACCTGGCGATGCTGGAATATGCCGCTGAACGTTATCCGCATATTGAGCGCCATGTTTCAGTGCAGGCTTCGGCAACCAATGAAGAAGCGATCCGTTTTTATCATCGCAATTTTGATGTCGCCCGCGTGGTGCTCCCGCGCGTGCTTTCCATCCACCAGGTAAAACAGCTCGCCCGCGTGACCCCGGTTCCGCTTGAAGTATTTGCCTTTGGCAGCCTGTGCATTATGGCCGAAGGCCGCTGCTATCTCTCCTCTTACCTGACGGGCGAGTCGCCTAACACCGTGGGCGCGTGCTCGCCCGCCCGGTTCGTGCGCTGGCAGCAAACGCCACAGGGCCTTGAGTCGCGCCTTAACGACGTATTAATTGACCGCTATGAGGAAGGCGAAAACGCCGGTTACCCGACGTTGTGTAAAGGGCGCTATCTGGTTGATGACCAGCGCTACCACGCGCTTGAAGAACCCACCAGCCTGAACACGCTAGAACTGCTGCCGGAGCTGCTGGCCGCGAATATCGCCTCGGTGAAAATTGAAGGTCGCCAGCGCAGCCCGGCCTATGTTACCCAGGTAGCGAAGGTCTGGCGGCAGGCTATCGACCGCTGTATGGCAGACCCGCAAAACTATCGGGCGCAGCCCGCCTGGATGGAAGCACTCGGTTCGATGGCCGAAGGAACACAAACGACTCTCGGTGCCTATCACCGTAAATGGCAGTAGGAAACAGCATGAAATATTCATTAGGGCCGGTGCTTTACTACTGGCCAAAAGAGACGCTGGAAAAGTTTTACCAGGCCGCAGCAAAAAGCAGCGCCGATGTCATTTATCTCGGGGAGGCGGTGTGCAGCAAACGTCGCGCCACCAAAGTCGGCGACTGGCTGGATATGGCAAAAATGCTGGCAAACGAGGGCAAGCAGGTGGTGCTTTCTACCCTCGCGCTGGTGCAGGCTCCTTCAGAGCTGAATGAGCTAAAACGCTATGTGGAAAACGGTGACTTCCTGATTGAGGCTAACGATATCGGCAGCGTGAATATGGCAGCCGAGCGCAAACTGCCGTTCGTTGCCGGGCACGCGCTCAACTGCTATAACGCCGTCACGCTGCGCCTGCTGCACAAGCAAGGAATGATGCGCTGGTGCATGCCGGTGGAGCTTTCCCGCGACTGGCTGGCTAATATGCTGGACCAGTGCGATGAACTGGGCATCCGCAACAAATTTGAAGTCGAGGTGCTCAGCTACGGCCATTTACCGCTGGCCTATTCGGCACGCTGCTTTACAGCTCGCTCCGAAGACCGCGCCAAAGATGAATGCGAAACCTGCTGCATTAAGTACCCGAACGGCCGGGATATGCGTTCTCAGGAGCAGCAGCAGGTCTTTGTGCTCAACGGTATTCAGACCATGAGCGGATATGTCTATAACCTCGGCAATGAGCTGGCTTCGATGCAGGGGCTGGTGGACATTGTGCGCCTCTCCCCAATGGGCATAGGCACGCTGGACGTGCTTGATGCCTTCCGCGCCAACGAAAACGGCAGTGCGCCGCTGCCGCTGGCGGTACGCAGCGACTGTAACGGCTACTGGCGGCGTCTTGCCGGGCTGGAGTTACAGGCATAATAAAAGCTCACTTTGTTAACAATAATCGTCATTTTCTAATGCACTATTAAAGATGCAGCTTTTCTGGCCGGTGCGGGATTCCTGCGCCAGGCTGGAAGAAGACCTTCAATCTGATGACTACGCTGTAACAAAAGTGAGCGGTTATGACTGACAAAAATATTGCTTTCTCGGTGCTGGATCTTGCGCCGATCCCTCAGGGCTCTTCCGCCCGCGAGGCCTTTTCCCACTCTCTGGATCTTGCCCGGCTGGCTGAAAAGCGCGGCTACCATCGCTACTGGCTGGCCGAGCACCACAATATGGTCGGCATCGCCAGCGCAGCAACGTCGGTGTTGATTGGCTACCTGGCGGCAAACACCACCACGCTGCATTTGGGTTCCGGCGGCGTAATGCTGCCCAACCACTCTCCGCTGGTGATTGCCGAGCAGTTCGGGACGCTTAATACGCTGTATCCTGGCCGTATCGATCTCGGGCTTGGCCGCGCGCCGGGCAGCGATCAGCGCACTATGATGGCGCTGCGTCGCCATATGAGCGGCGATGTGGACAACTTCCCCCGCGATGTAGCGGAACTGGTGGACTGGTTTGACGCCCGCGATCCTAATCCGCACGTACGCCCGGTTCCGGGCTATGGCGAGAAAGTGCCGGTGTGGCTACTTGGCTCCAGCCTGTATAGCGCTCAACTGGCGGCGCAACTGGGCCTGCCGTTTGCCTTCGCTTCGCATTTTGCGCCAGATATGCTGTTCCGCGCTCTACAGCTATACCGCGAGAACTTTAAGCCGTCCGAACGCCTGGCAAAACCTTATGCGATGGTGTGTATCAATATCATCGCCGCCGACAGCACCCGTGACGCAGAATTCCTGTTTACCTCGATGCAGCAGGCGTTTACTCGCCTGCGCCGGGGCGAAACCGGGCAACTGCCGCCGCCGGTGGAAAACATGCACCAGCTCTGGTCCGCGTCAGAACAATACGGCGTGCAGCAGGCGCTGAGTATGTCTCTGGTGGGAGATAAGGCAAAAATTCGCCACGGGCTTGAGTCCGTACTGCGTGAAACCGAAGCGGATGAAATTATGGTTAACGGGCAGATCTTCGATCACCAGGCTCGTTTGCATTCATTCGATCTGGCGATGCAGGTAAAAGAGGAATTGTTGGGCTAGTTTGTCATCCGGCCCTCCCGCAACGGGAGGGCCGCTATTCTGCTATTTGTAGACCGGCAGCAGATCGAAGGTCGAAAGAAGATGGATAGCCGCGTTGCCGACGCCGAACACCAGAATCAGCGCAATCATCGGCTTACCGCCCCAGACCCGGAACTTAGGGCTGCCAAAGCGTTTACGGGAAGCTCTGGCCAGCAGCGCCGGAACAATCGCCGCCCAAATCGTTGCCGCCAGCCCGGCATAACCAATCGCATACAGGAAGCCGTTTGGCCACAGCAGGCCCCCCACAATCGGCGGCAGGAAAGTCAGCAGCGCCGTTTTCAGACGACCCAGAGCGGAATCATCAAAGCCAAACAGATCGGCCAGGTAGTCAAACAGGCCCAGAGTCACGCCGAGAAACGAACTTGCTACCGCAAAGTTAGAGAACACCACCAGCAGTAAATCCAGGCTACGGCTGTTCAGCACGCCGCTGAGCGCCTGTACCAGAACATCAATATTCCCGCCTTTTTCCGCAATGCCGATAAACTCCGGACGAGGAATGTTGCCCATCGTCCCCAGCAGCCAGATGGCGTACAGCACCAGCGCGAGCAGCGTGCCGTATACCAGGCAGCGGATGATGGTGCGCGGATCTTTGCCGTAGTATTTCATCAGGCTCGGCACGTTGCCGTGATAGCCAAACGAGGCAAGGCAGAACGGCAGCGTCATCAGCAGATAAGGAGTATAGGAAGCGTTGCTCTCGGCGACGTTAAACAACGTAACCGGGGTAACGTGCCCAAGCAGGCTGCCAAAAGTCAGGAAGAAGGTGATGACCTTGGCGCCCAGCACAATAGCGGTCATCCGGCTTACCGCTTTAGTGCTCAGCCAGACAATAAACGCCACCGCCAGAGCAAACACCAGACCGGCAAGCCGCGCCGGTACGTTCAGAGACATTTCGCTAAAGGTGTGGTGCAAGATAGAGCCGCTGGCCGAGATGTAAGCGTAGGTCAGGATATAGAGGACAAACGCAATCGACAGGCCGTTTACCGCATTCCAGCTTCTGCCAAGCAGGTCTTTGGTGATGGTGTCGAAGCTGGAGCCGATGCGGTAGTTAAGGTTCGCTTCGAGGATCATCAGCCCGGAATGCAGCATGCAGAACCAGGTGAAAACCAGCGCCGCCAGCGACCAGAAGAACCAGGCACCCGACATAACCACGGGTAACGAAAACATCCCTGCGCCGATGATAGTCCCACCGATTATCATCACGCCGCCGATAAGCGAGGGCCTGGTGCCGGTGGTGGTTAAAGTTGTCATATCGGGTTCCCTGAAAAATGAGGTAAAGCGTAATGAAGTTGTCAGACGCGGCTCATTGTACCAGTACATGAGTACAAAAGGGATAAAAAAAAGCCCCGGTCGCAATAACCAGGGCTTTTTCACTGCCGCTCAGAAACAGAGCGGCAGATTATAGGTCAATTATGCATCACCGAAGCGACGACGTGCGGTTGCCGCACCGTCTTCACGACGTGGACCGCGACCGCCTTCACGACGTTCGCCGCTGAAGCTACGACCCGCGCCAGCACCGGCACCAGCGCCATCGCGACGTGGACCACGGCCACCTTCACGACGCTCACCGCCGAAGCTACGGCCGCCTTCACGAGCAGGACCGCCACGGCGTTCACCGCTGCGCTCAGGACGTGGCTGCGCGTCGCCCAGCAGCTGCATATTCATCGGTTTGTTGAGAATACGAGTGCGGGTAAAGTGCTGCAGAACTTCACCCGGCATGCCTTTCGGCAGCTCGATGGTGGAGTGGGTGCCAAACAGCTTGATGTTACCGATGTAGCGGCTGCTGATGTCGCCTTCGTTAGCGATAGCGCCAACGATGTGACGAACTTCAACGCCGTCATCACGGCCAACTTCGATGCGGTACAGTTCCATATCGCCAGCTTCACGACGTTCACGACGCGGACGGTCTTCACCACCACGCTCCGGACGATCGCCGCGCGGGCCGCGATCGTTACGGTCGCCGCGACGTTCGAAACGATCGTCACGTTCTTTGAACTCGCGACGTGGGCGCATCGGTGCATCCGGTGGCAGGATAAGCGGACGCTCACCCTGAGCCATTTTCAGCAGAGCTGCGGCCAGCGTTTCGATGTCCAGTTCTTCTTCAGAAGAAGGCTGAATTTTTGCCAGCAGCGCGCGGTACTGATCCAGATCGCTGCTTTCCAGCTGCTGCTGAACTTTAGCGGCGAATTTAGCCAGGCGACGTTCGCTCAGCAGTTCTGCGTTTGGCAGTTCTACTTCAGGAATAGTCAGCTTCATGGTGCGCTCGATGTTGCGCAGCAGGCGGCGTTCACGGTTCTCAACGAACAGCAGCGCACGACCAGCACGACCAGCACGACCGGTACGACCGATACGGTGAACGTAAGACTCGGAGTCCATCGGGATGTCGTAGTTAACAACCAGGCTGATACGCTCAACGTCCAGGCCACGAGCCGCAACGTCGGTTGCGATCAGGATGTCCAGACGACCATCTTTCAGGCGCTCCAGAGTCTGCTCACGCAGGGCCTGGTTCATGTCGCCGTTCAGCGCGGCGCTGTTGTAACCGCTACGCTCCAGCGCTTCGGCCACTTCCAGAGTCGCGTTTTTGGTACGCACGAAGATAATCGCCGCATCAAAGTCTTCCGCTTCCAGGAAACGAACCAGCGCTTCATTTTTACGCATGCCGTAAACAGACCAGAAGCTCTGGCTGATGTCCGGACGAGTGGTTACGCTTGACTGAATGCGCACTTCCTGAGGATCTTTCATGAAGCGACGGGTAATGCGACGGATAGCTTCCGGCATGGTTGCTGAGAACAGCGCGGTCTGATGTTCAGCCGGGATCTGCGCCATGATGGTTTCAACGTCTTCGATGAAGCCCATACGCAGCATTTCATCCGCTTCGTCCAGTACCAGACCTTTCAGGCCGGACAGGTTCAGGGTGCCGCGTTTCAGGTGGTCCAGCAGACGACCCGGAGTACCGACAACAATCTGTGGCCCCTGACGCAGAGCGCGCAGCTGCACGTCATAACGCTGGCCGCCGTACAGGGCCACGACGTTAACGCCATGCATATGTTTAGAGAAATCCGTCATGGCTTCTGCAACCTGAACCGCCAGTTCGCGGGTCGGCGCCAGCACCAGGATTTGCGGTGCTTTAAGCTCAGGATCGAGGTTGTTCAGCAGCGGTAAAGAGAACGCTGCGGTTTTACCGCTACCGGTCTGAGCCATGCCCAGAACGTCGCGGCCATTCAGCAGGTGTGGAATACACTCTGCCTGAATGGGTGATGGCTTTTCGTAGCCCAGATCGTTCAGGGCCTGAATGATGGAGGCGTGCAGCCCCAGATCAGAAAAAGTGGTTTCGATGATATCAGTCATGTAGTACATGTGCCTCATTGATGGCGGCCAGTCTACGTAACTCATCGTGAAATTGATCTGCAATTTTCATTGAAAAGTGTGAACCGGCTCAAATTTGATTGATTAACGAACAAAAACGCCCTCACCCGTTAAGGTGATGACTTTAGTTAAAAAGTTTATGGGACGATCGTTGTTCGTCAGCTATTGCTGGTCCGATTCTGCCAGGTCGTCTTGCTCCTGGCCCAAGAGCGCTAATTCCAACAATGCATAACGATGCTCAACGTAGTTGTGTACGTTGTTAGCAACCGCTAACTTGAACAGTGCCTTGGCGCTGTCCTTATCCCCCAGACTTAGGTAGTACTTACCTAAATAGAAGTTGGTTTCACTGAGATGCTCAGCGAGCGAGGTGTTATCCGTTGCGTCCGCCTTGAGGCGTTCCATTAGCTCTTTTTCGCTAATGTTGCCCAGGTAGAACTCGACAATGTTCCATCCCCATTGCTCTCTATCCGATTTCTCGAGACGCTGTTGTAGCGCCACTTTGGCCTGCTTTTCGTCCAGATTGCGTTCAGCAATATAGAGCCACAGGCTACGGAAAGGATCGTTGGGATCGTCTTGATAAAACGCCAGCAGATCATCTTGCGCTAAACGATAACGACCACCGTAATAGAGGGCGATACCGCGATTTAAATGCGCGTAGTTGTAAGTTGGATCAAGCTCAAGTACAGAATCAAACGCTTCATAGGCAGCATCAAAATTGCCTGCCTGCGTTAAATAAATGCCTAAGTAATTGAATACTTCAGGCATATCGGGACGGATGGCCAGCGCTTGTGAAAAATCATTCCGCGCCAAAGCCCTCAGACCGAGACTATCATACAACACTCCGCGCTCATATAAAAGCTGTGCGCGTTCGTCATCGGTTAAAGCCCGACTGGCAAGTATTTGTTCCATGCGTGCCAGAATCACTTCTTGCTGCAACGTAGGCTGCAGTGGCACCGCTAATACTTCGTTCTTACGCCAGGCAGAGTTGCTGCATCCGGCCAGCGTGATAGCTGTCGCAACGAAACACCAGCGCAAAAAAGGCTTCATTTCCTACTCCCGAAGACAACAAATGGATGAACGTCCTGTCCCCCGGCTGCAAACGAGACATCCGGTCCCGTAACAAACAGCTCTCCATGTCTCCATGGAGAGCTAAATTGGCAAACCTTACTCAGCTTCTGGAGCAGCCGGTGCTGCGCCTTCCGCCGGAGACTGCTCGGTTGCTTCTTTGATGCTTAAACGAACGCGGCCCTGACGGTCAACTTCCAGTACTTTCACCGGAACTTCCTGACCCATCTGCAGGTAGTCAGTCACTTTCTCAACGCGCTTGTCAGCGATTTGAGAGATGTGAACCAGACCTTCTTTACCGCCGCCGATAGCAACGAACGCGCCGAAGTCAACGATACGGGTTACTTTACCGTTGTAGATGCGGCCCACTTCGATTTCAGCAGTGATCTCTTCGATACGACGAATAGCGTGTTTCGCTTTGTCGCCGTCGGTAGCAGCGATTTTCACCGTGCCGTCGTCTTCGATTTCGATGGTAGTGCCGGTCTCTTCGGTCAGCGCACGAATCACAGAACCACCCTTACCGATCACGTCTTTGATCTTGTCCGGGTTGATTTTGATGGTGTGAATACGCGGTGCGAATTCAGAGATATCGCCACGCGGTGCGTTGATAGCCTGTTCCATTACGCCCAGGATATGCAGACGCGCACCCTTAGCCTGGTTCAGAGCAACCTGCATGATTTCGCGGGTGATGCCTTCAATTTTGATATCCATCTGCAGCGCAGAGATACCTTCGCGGCTACCGGCAACTTTGAAGTCCATGTCGCCCAGGTGATCTTCGTCACCCAGAATGTCGGACAGAACAACGAAGTTATCGCCTTCTTTCACCAGACCCATCGCGATGCCCGCAACGGCCGCTTTAATCGGCACGCCTGCGTCCATCAGTGCCAGAGAAGCACCACACACGGAAGCCATAGAAGAAGAACCGTTAGATTCGGTGATTTCAGAAACCACACGCACGGTATACGGGAAGTTGTCAGCTTCTGGCATAACAGCCAGCACGCCGCGCTTCGCCAGACGGCCGTGACCAATTTCACGACGCTTCGGAGAACCTACCATACCGGTCTCACCAACGGAGTACGGAGGGAAGTTGTAGTGGAACAGGAAGCTGTCGGTACGCTCGCCCATCAGCTCGTCCAGGTTCTGCGCGTCACGGGCAGTACCCAGAGTCGCGGTGACCAGCGCCTGAGTTTCACCGCGGGTGAACAGAGCGGAACCGTGGGTACGCGGCAGTACGCCGGTACGAACGTCCAGACCACGAATCATGTCTTTTTCACGGCCATCAATACGCAGCTCGCCAGCCAGAATACGGCTACGAACAACGTTTTTCTCGATAGCGTGCAGAATGTCAGACAGCTCGCCTGCGTCCAGAGACTCGTCTTCTGCGGTCAGGGTTGCGATAACGTCAGCTTTGATGACGTCAACCTGAGCATAACGCTCTTGTTTCTCAGTGATGCGGTAAGCATCGCTCAGACGGGATTCAGCCAGAGCGGCAACGCGCGCGTTCAGCGCTTCGTTAACGGCTTCAGGCTGCCAATCCCAACGTGGTTTGCCCGCTTCAGCAACCAGAGAGTTGATGTTCTCGATAACAATCTGCTGCTGCTCGTGGCCAAAGACCACCGCGCCCAGCATCTGGTCTTCGCTCAGCAGTTCTGCTTCGGACTCAACCATCAGCACAGCACCTTCGGTACCGGCAACAACCAGATCCAGCTTGCTGGTTTTCAGCTCGTCAGCGGTTGGGTTCAGCACGTATTGGTCATTGATGTAACCAACACGAGCGGCACCGATTGGGCCGTTGAAAGGAATACCGGACAGGCTCAGCGCAGCGGATGCGCCAATCATTGCAACGATATCAGGGTGAACCTGTGGGTTAACGGAAACAACGGTCGCGATAACCTGAACTTCGTTCACGAAGCCTTCCGGGAACAGAGGGCGAACCGGGCGGTCAATCAGACGCGCGATCAGGGTTTCGCCTTCGCTTGGACGGCCTTCACGACGGAAGAAGCTACCCGGGATACGGCCAGCAGCGTAGGTACGCTCCTGATAGTTTACGGTCAGCGGGAAGAAGTCCTGACCTGCTTTCGCTTTTTTCTGGCCAACAACGGTAACGAATACCGCGGTGTCATCCATGCTTACCATCACAGCAGCGGTAGCCTGGCGAGCCATCATGCCGGTCTCAAGAGTGACCGTATGTTGACCATACTGGAATTTACGAACGATCGGATTTAGCAAGATAAGATCCTTTAAAATGACGGGCAGCACGTGGCTTCACGCGCCGCCGTTGATACCCGATCTTCATCACATCCTCGCGACTAATGACAACCCTAACCCACTCTCCTGCGGGTAAAGCCTCTCATTAGCCGCGCGAACCTCTGCAATAAAGATCACACTCAGCAACAATACATTAGTTTCCATAGAATTGCTGCCGTCTGGTTGAAAAAAGGGGCCCTTACAGGCCCCTTTTTCTGAAACTCGCAAGAATTAGCGACGCAGACCCAGACGCTCGATCAGGCTGGTGTAACGTGCTACATCTTTACGTTTCAGGTAGTCGAGCAGTTTACGACGCTGAGAAACCATACGCAGCAGACCACGACGGCTGTGGTGATCTTTTTTGTGCTCTGCAAAGTGACCCTGCAGGTGGTTGATCTGAGCAGTCAGCAGTGCAACCTGAACTTCGGTAGAACCGCTGTCGTTAGTACCACGACCAAACTCGGAAACGATTTTAGCTTTAGCTTCAACGCTTAGAGACATTTTCAACTCCAAAATTATAGATAAATAAACAGGGTGCCGATCTCTAATTCAGCAACCCCAGTGCATAGCCAGACGAGGTTAAAAACCTTATCCGGATATTAAGCCGCGCTATTTTACCTGTAGCGCTCTTTTACCGCAAGGTAGCGGCAAAAGTCAGACTGGATATTCGACCACTAAACGACGCGGCGCAACGCGGCCATCATCGTCAATTTCGGCCATACCGATAAACTTGTGTTCTTCGCCTTCGGTTACCCGCACCAGCCCTTCGGCAGGCACGCCGTTAACCCGCACCGGCTGGCCGTTCTTAAAGTAGACGGCAACTTCGGACAGCAGGTTAACGACCGGAAAATCTGAGGCAGGGCTGTCCATTGGCATCAGCAGCGGGTCAAGCAGCTCTGAAGGCGCAATCTCCTGCCGGTGGGCCTGCTCAATCAGCTCATTGAGCTGCTCCAGCGTCACCATGCGCTCAACCGGGTACTTACTCACCGCCAGGCGACGCAGGAAAGTAACATGCGCCCCACAGCCCAGCTTTTCCCCGAGATCGTCAATGATGGTACGGATGTAAGTGCCTTTGGAGCAGTGAACTTCAAGCTCCAGCTCATTGCCTTCATGGCGAATAAACAGCAGCTCATAGACCACGATAGCGCGCGACTCACGAGGGACTTCAATGCCCTGGCGAGCGTATTCGTAAAGCGGCTTGCCCTGGTATTTCAGCGCGGAATACATCGACGGGATCTGCTGAGTTTCACCGCGGAAACTTTCCAGCGCATCCGCCAGAGCCTGCTCGCTAAAGGTTACCGGACGTTCTTCAACTACCGTGCCATCGGCATCGGACGTATCGGTACGCTGCCCGAGACGTGCAATCACCCGATAGCGTTTATCGGAGTCCAGCAGGTACTGAGAGAACTTTGTCGCCTCTCCCAGACAGATAGGCAACATGCCGGTAGCCAGCGGATCCAGCGCGCCGGTATGACCCGCGCGGTTAGCGTTATAGAGGCGCTTTACTTTTTGCAGCGCATCGTTAGAGGAAAGACCCTGAGGCTTATCCAGCAACAGCACGCCGTGTATATCACGACCGCGACGACGAGGACGACTCATCAATCCTCCTTGCTGTCGTCCGTATTCACGCGACGCTCGTCATCGTGACGGATGACATTGGAGACCAGGTTGGACATACGCATCCCTTCAACCAGCGAGTTATCGTAGAAGAAGGTCAGTTCAGGCACGATGCGCAGACGCATAGCTTTGCCAACCAGAGTGCGGATGTAGCCGGAAGCGTCCTGAAGAACTTTGATGCCTTCTTTGATGGCTTCTTCGTCTTTATCGTTCAGGAAAGTCACGAACACTTTGGCATAGGCCAAGTCACGGGAGACTTCAACACCGGAAACGGTGGTCATCATGCCCAGACGCGGATCTTTGATTTCACGCTGCAGGATAATGGCAATTTCTTTTTGCAGTTCCTGAGAAACGCGCTGTGGGCGACCAAATTCTTTCGCCATAATAATTTCTCCAGACAAAACGGGGGGCACTTGGCCCCCCTGAAATAGTAGATGCGGTACGGCTATCAGGAGATGGTACGCTTGATCTCGATAATTTCGAAGACTTCGATCATATCGCCCACGCGCACGTCGTTGTAGTTCTTAACGCCGATACCACATTCCATGCCGTTACGGACTTCGCTGGCGTCATCTTTGAAGCGGCGCAGGGATTCCAGCTCGCCTTCATAGATAACCACGTTGTCACGCAGTACGCGGATTGGGTTATGACGTTTAACCACACCTTCGGTAACCATACAGCCAGCGATCGCGCCAAATTTAGGTGATTTAAACACATCACGTACTTCGGCCAGACCGAGGATCTGCTGTTTCAGTTCTGGTGACAGCATGCCGCTCATCGCAGCTTTAACTTCGTCAATCAGGTTATAGATGACGGAGTAGTAACGCAGATCCAGGCTTTCAGCTTCGATTACGCGACGAGCAGAAGCGTCGGCACGTACGTTGAAGCCAACCAGAATTGCGTTGGATGCCGCTGCCAGAGTCGCGTCGGTTTCAGTGATCCCGCCCACGCCAGAACCGATGATTTTAACTTTAACTTCATCAGTAGACAGTTTCAGCAGGGAGTCGCTGATAGCTTCCACAGAACCCTGAACGTCTGCTTTCAGCACGATGTTCACTTCGGACACTTCGCCTTCGGTCATGTTGGCGAACATGTTTTCCAGTTTGGATTTCTGCTGGCGAGCCAGTTTAACTTCGCGGAATTTACCCTGACGGTACAGAGCAACTTCACGGGCTTTCTTCTCGTCACGAACAACGGTAACTTCGTCACCCGCAGCCGGAACGCCGGACAGACCGAGGATCTCGACCGGAATAGATGGGCCCGCTTCGGTCACTTCACGACCCAGTTCGTCACGCATCGCACGCACGCGGCCGTATTCGAAGCCACACAGTACGATATCGCCTTTGTTCAGCGTACCTTCACGTACCAGAACGGTAGCAACCGGACCACGACCTTTATCCAGGAAGGATTCGATAACTACGCCGCTTGCCATACCTTTACGCACGGCTTTCAGTTCCAGAACTTCGGCCTGCAGCAGGATTGCGTCCAGCAGCTCGTCGATACCGGTACCGGCTTTTGCAGATACGTGGATGAACTGGCTCTCGCCGCCCCACTCTTCCGGCATGATGCCGTGCTGGGACAGTTCTTGCTTAACGCGGTCTGGATCGGCTTCTGGCTTATCGATTTTGTTAACCGCAACAACAACCGGCACCTGCGCCGCTTTTGCGTGCTGGATAGCTTCGATAGTCTGCGGCATCACGCCATCGTCGGCAGCAACAACCAGAACAACGATATCCGTTGCCTGAGCACCACGAGCACGCATAGAGGTAAACGCTGCGTGTCCCGGGGTATCCAGGAAGGTAACCATGCCGTTGTCGGTTTCTACGTGGTAAGCACCGATATGCTGGGTAATACCACCCGCTTCGCCGGAGGCCACTTTAGTAGAACGAATATAGTCGAGCAGAGACGTTTTACCGTGGTCAACGTGACCCATGATGGTCACAACCGGGGCGCGAGTTTCGGTCGCTGCACCGGTATCACGGTCGCTCATTACCGCTTCTTCCAGCTCGTTTTCACGACGCAGGATAACTTTGTGACCCATCTCTTCAGCAACCAGCTGAGCTGTTTCCTGATCGATAACCTGGTTGATGGTCGCCATTGCGCCCAGTTTCATCATCGCTTTGATGACCTGAGAGCCTTTAACAGCCATTTTGTTAGCCAGTTCGGCTACGGTTACGGTTTCGCCGATTACGACGTCACGGTTAACCGCCTGAACAGGCTTGGTGAAGCCCTGTTGCAGAGAGCTTGGCTTACGCTTGCCTTTGCCACCGCGAACGGCTGCACGAGCCTCTTCACGATCGGCTTTAGACTCGCCGTGCTTACCGCCGGCTTTTTTCTGACGAGGTGCTTTTGCAGCAGTACGACCACGGCCGCGGCCGCCTTCTACTTCACGGTCGTTTTCGTCTTCAGCCTGGCGAGCGTGCTGAGAAGTGGTTACGTGGTAATCGGACTTATCGTCTTCCACTTTCTCTTTTTCCTGCTCTTCCCAAACACCAGCGTTGGCTTCAGCCATTTTACGGGCCTCTTCTGCCACACGACGGGCGTCTTCTTCAAGTTTGCGACGGGCTTCTTCTTCAGCTTTACGCTTCAGTTCGGCAGCTTCCGCTTCACGGCGAGCTTTCTCGGCATGGGCGGCTTTCGTCATTTCGTCAGTTGGTTGATTGCTCACTTTGTCTTTTTCCGCAGCTTCACGTTTCGCTTTATCAGCGGCTTCGCGCTTAGCTTGTTCTTCAGCATCACGCTTAGCTTTTTCTTGTGCCTCACGTTTGGCAGCTTCCTCTGCCTCACGACGGGCTTGCTCTTCCGCTTCACGCTGCGCCTGTTCTTCCACTGCAAGGCGCTCGGCCTCTTGCGGATCACGTTTTACAAAGGTGCGCTTCTTGCGGACTTCGATTTGTACCGATTTACTTTTCCCACCGGTACCTGGAATGTTTAAAGTACTGCGCGTTTTGCGCTGTAAAGTCAACTTGTCTGGGCCTGAGCCATGTTCACGGTTCAGGTGGGCCAGCAGAGTTTGCTTCTCTTGCGCCGAAACAGAGTCATCAGCAGACTTCGGGATCCCTGCATCAGCAAATTGCTGTACCAGGCGGTCCACGGAGGTCTGAATCTCTGCGGCCAGCGCTTTTACGGTTACATCTGTCATGCTGTTCCTTCCTGCTACAGTTTATTACGCTTCGCCGCCAAACCAGCAAATATTGCGCGCTGCCATAATCAGTTCGCCGGCTTTCTCGTCCGTTAAGCCTTCGATATCTGACAGGTCGTCAACACCTTGCTCAGCAAGGTCTTCCAGCGAGCTAACACCACGCGCGGCCAGTTTAAAGGCCATCTGGCGATCCAGACCTTCGAGACTCAGCAGATCCTCGGTAGGTTTCTTATCGCCGAGGCTCTCTTCCTGGGCCAGAGCCAGTGTGGTGAGCGCGTTTTTAGCGCGATCGCGTAATGCTTCCACGGTGTCTTCATCAAGGCCGTCGACTTCCAGCAGCTCTTTCATTGGCACATAGGCCAGTTCTTCGAGCGTGGAGAAGCCTTCTTCGACCAACACGGTGGCGAAATCCTCGTCAATATCGAGGTACTTGGTAAAGGTATCAATAGCCGCGTGCGCTTCAGCCTGATGTTTAGCCTGCAGGTCGTCAACGGTCATAACGTTGAGCTCCCAGCCGCTCAGCTGTGATGCCAGGCGAACGTTCTGACCGTTACGGCCGATGGCCTGCGCCAGATTGCCTGCCTCTACCGCGATATCCATCGTATGTTTGTCTTCATCGACAACGATGGATGCTACGTCGGCTGGTGCCATTGCGTTGATAACAAACTGCGCCGGATTATCGTCCCACAGCACGATATCAATACGCTCACCGCCTAACTCAGTAGAAACCGCCTGAACACGCGCACCACGCATACCTACGCAGGCGCCGACCGGATCAATGCGCTTGTCGTTGGTTTTAACGGCGATTTTGGCTCGGGAGCCAGGATCGCGTGCAGCGGCTTTAATTTCGATAACTTCTTCGCCGATTTCCGGCACTTCGATGCGGAACAGTTCGATCAGCATTTCCGGTTTGGAACGGCTAACAAACAGCTGCGCGCCGCGAGCTTCAGGACGCACGGCATAAAGAACGCCACGAATACGGTCGCCCGGACGGAAGTTCTCACGCGGAAGCATGTCTTCGCGCAGGATTACGGCTTCAGCATTGCTGCCGAGGTCGAGAGAGATATTGTCGCGGTTAACTTTCTTCACTACGCCGGTGATTATCTCACCTTCGTGCTCACGGAACTGATCGACAACCATCGCGCGCTCGGCTTCGCGCACTTTCTGCACGATAACCTGCTTAGCGGTCTGGGTAGTGATACGGTCAAAGGTGACAGATTCAATCTGATCTTCAACGTATTCACCGACGGTAAATGCCGGATCTTCGAACTGGGCAGCTTCAAGCGTAATTTCACGCGTAGGCTGGGTCACTTCTTCGACAATAACCCAGCGGCGGAAAGTATCGAAATCACCGCTTTTACGGTCGATTTCTACGCGGACGTCAATCTCTTGCTCGTATTTTTTCTTAGTCGCCGTTGCCAGTGCACTTTCCAGCGCCTCGAAAATTTTCTCGCGCGGCAGCGATTTTTCGTTGGAAACTGCTTCGACAACAGCCAAAATTTCTTTGTTCATCCTGGGTTTTCACCTCAATCCAAACTATTAAAAGTGGGGTACCAGGTTCGCTTTCTGGATGTTGCTCAGCGCGAACACTTCGTCTTTTCCTTCGACCGTAACTGTGATCATCTCACCGTCTACAGCTTTAATAATACCCTGCCATTTGCGACGGTTTTGCACAGCCATACGCAATACAATGCTCACTTCTTCGCCGTTAAAGCGAACATAGTGTTCTGCGGTGAACATTGGGCGATCGAGGCCAGGTGAGGACACTTCCAGGTTATACGCCACGGTGATAGGGTCTTCGACATCCAGGACGGCACTTACCTGGTGACTGACATCAGCACAATCATCAACATTAATGCCATCTTCACTATCAATATAGATGCGCAGCGTAGATTGGCGACCCCGAATGAATTCGATGCCGACAAGTTCATAGCCCAGTGCTTCGACCGGTGCTGAAATCATCTCTGTTAATTTTTGCTCTAATGTGGACAAGCCCACCCCCAAGACATAAAAAAAGGGCATATAGCCCAGTTATTCTGAAGTCAGATAACAAAAAACCCCGATAAATCGGGGCTTTATATAACTGAACCCTGTATGCCGCAACTGCGGCCCGGACACCGTCCAGGAGAATTTTTTTCTAAATTCTTCGCGAAGGCACCGACTGGTGTTCACAGTATATTTGAAAAACAACTCTCAGGGAAAGTGGTTGCGGGGGCCGGATTTGAACCGACGACCTTCGGGTTATGAGCCCGACGAGCTACCAGGCTGCTCCACCCCGCGTCCGAAAACGTGGCAAATATTACGCCAGTATTGCATTAAATGCAAGAATTGCTGGGATTTGGTACCGAGGACGGGACTTGAACCCGTAAGCCCAATCGGGCACTACCACCTCAAGGTAGCGTGTCTACCAATTCCACCACCTCGGCACTCTTAAAACACGGCAACTTGCATATTACCGTATTGAAGCTGACAAACTTACTGCGGGATATCGCTGCTCGGCTTGGTAGGTGCCGCTGGCGCAGTCTGCTCGGATTTAACCGGCTGACTTAAATTTTCCCACTCACTTCCTTTACTGGTTTTATTGGTGCTGAGGTTACCCAGAACCAGGCTCAGGATAAAGAACAACGTCGCCAGCACACCGGTCATACGGGTCATGAAGTTACCAGAACCACTTGAACCGAATAACGTAGCGGAAGCGCCTGCTCCGAAGGAGGCTCCCATATCAGCGCCTTTACCTTGTTGCAGCATGATGAGACCTACAAGGCCTAAGGCTACAATAAGGAAAACAACTAAAAGAGCTTCGTACATAATCAACCTGTTCCTTGCGGGGTTACCGCACGCCAATTGCTTCAAACCAGTTAAGCGGGCACGTTTGTCATTACCCACTGAAGCGGGTGAGAATACTAACCAAAGCCAGACTGGTGCGCAAGGGCAATTTATTAACATTGCACTGACTGCGGAAAAAAACAGCAAACAATCAGTATCTACGGGATTTAAAGGCGGTATTTGCCGCCTTTTCAATCAGTTTACGAAGAAAGAAGTCTTAAACAGCCTTCACCGCATCGGCAATACGGTTAGCAAATTCCGTTACCTGCGCTTCATCTTCACCTTCAACCATGACGCGAATAAGCGGTTCGGTGCCGGATTTACGCAGCAGGACACGGCCACGATTGCCTAACGCAGCCTCAACCTCAGCCGTGACTTTCTTAACGGTTTCATTTTCCAGCGGATCGCCGCTTCCCGCAGTGAAGCGCACATTAACCAGAATTTGAGGGAACAACTTCATGCCGCTGCACAGGTCATGCAGGCTCATATGGTTGCGAACCATCGCCGTGAGTACCTGCAGACCTGCGACAATACCGTCTCCGGTAGTCGTTTGATCCAGCAAAATAACGTGGCCGGAGTTTTCTGCGCCTATACGCCAGCCTTTTTCCTGCAATTTTTCCAGCACGTAGCGGTCACCCACTTTAGCGCGAACAAAAGGAATACCCAGCTGTTTAAGCGCAACTTCCAGCCCCATATTGCTCATCAGCGTGCCGACGGCACCACCGCGCAACTGGCCCTGACGCAGCCCTTCGCGAGCAATGATATAGAGAATTTGGTCACCATCAACTTTATGACCGAGGTTATCGACCATGATGACGCGGTCACCGTCGCCATCAAAAGCGATACCAAGATCGGCTTTTTCCGCCAGAACGCGTTCCTGCAACATGCGTACATCCGTCGCACCGCATTTTTCGTTGATGTTTACGCCATCAGGTTCGCAGCCAATGGCGATCACTTTGGCGCCCAGTTCACGCAGCACGTTCGGCGCGATGTGGTAGGTCGCACCGTTGGCGCAATCCACAACGATTTTCAGGCCGTTGAGGCTTAATTCATTCGGGAAGGTTCCTTTGCAAAACTCGATATAGCGCCCTGCCGCATCAACAATACGGCTGGCCTTACCGAGCTCAGCGGAGTCCACGCAGGTGATTTCTTTTTCCATTTCCGCTTCGATGGCTTCTTCAACTTCATCCGGCAGCTTGGTACCGTCGATGGAGAAGAATTTGATGCCGTTATCGTAGAACGGGTTGTGGGATGCGGAAATAACGATCCCCGCCTCAGCGCGGAAAGTGCGGGTCAGATAGGCAACCGCAGGCGTTGGCATCGGCCCGGTGAAAGAGGCGGACAGCCCAGCGGCGGCAAGACCAGCCTCGAGCGCCGACTCCAGCATGTAGCCGGAAATACGGGTATCTTTACCGATGATAATTTTACGCGAACCGTGGCGGGCAAGAACTTTACCAGCGGCCCAGCCCAGCTTTAAAACGAAATCAGGAGTAATAGGCGCATCGCCTACGCGGCCGCGAATGCCATCGGTGCCAAAATATTTACGGTTACTCATAGCGTTTGTTTTCCTTCGCTGAAAGCGTGGCTTCTACCACGCGCATGGCTTCTACGGTCTCTTTCACATCGTGCACGCGGAGAATATGAGCCCCCTGCATAGCGGCAATCACCGCGCAGGCCAGGCTACCGCTTAGCCGCTGATCGGGGCCAACATTCAATAACTGCCCGACCATGGATTTACGAGACATCCCCACCAGCAGCGGCATACCGTAGCGATGAAACTCAGCAAGTCGGGCGAGCAGCTGATAATTGTGGGTGAGATTTTTACCGAAACCAAAGCCCGGGTCGAGCAACAATTTATCTTTTGCGATACCGGCCGCTTCGCAGCGGGCAATATGTTCAATAAAGAAGCGATCCACATCGGCAAAAACATCCTCATACTGAGGAGCCTGCTGCATGGTTTTCGGCTCGCCCTGCATATGCATCAGGCAAACCGGCAGCCCCGTTTCGGCCGCTGCCGCCAGGGCGCCCGGCTCCTGCAAGGAACGAATATCATTAATCAGATGCGCGCCAACCCTTGCAGACTCACGGATAACCTCTGCTTTGGAGGTATCGACCGAAACCCAGACCTCGAAGCGCTGAGCCAGCGCCTCCACCACCGGGATAACCCGAGAAAGCTCTTCATCGGTGCTCACCTCTGCGGCTCCGGGCCGCGTAGACTCACCGCCTACGTCGATAATCGTCGCCCCGGCATTAATCATCGCGTTAGCGTGCTTAAGCGCCTCAATCAATGAGTTGTGCTGCCCGCCGTCGGAAAAAGAGTCCGGCGTGACATTCAAAATGCCCATTACGTGAGGGTGGGAGAGATCGAGCGTGGTGCCCTGAGCGGTGAGTTTCATCGAGATTTCCCTGGTTTGTCTGAGGATCTACAAAAACAAAAACCCCGGGGCTGGCCCGGGGTTTATAGATTACTGCAAAAACATCTGGCGTGAGCGTCTTATTTGTCGCCCAACTGCTCTGACATAGTATTGCCCGGGTTTGGCGTACGCGGTTCATCAACCGGACGTGGCGCATTCGGGGTGCCGTTGTTGTCAGAATTATTGCTGCCTTTGCTCGCTTCTTCCCAACCTGCTGGCGGACGCACTTCGCGGCGAGCCATAAGATCGTCAATCTGCGGAGCATCGATGGTTTCATACTTCATCAACGCGTCTTTCATGGTGTGAAGAATATCCATGTTCTCATTCAGCAGCTGGCGAGCACGGGCGTAGTTACGTTCAATCAGTAACTTCACTTCCTGGTCGATGATACGCGCGGTTTCATCGGACATGTGCTTCGCTTTTGCAACTGAACGGCCCAGGAATACTTCGCCCTCTTCTTCCGCATACAGCAGCGGACCAAGTTTGTCGGAGAAGCCCCACTGGGTCACCATGTTACGCGCCAGGTTAGTAGCGACTTTAATATCGTTCGACGCGCCGGTAGAAACATGCTCTGCGCCGTAGATAATTTCTTCTGCCAGACGGCCACCGTACAGCGTGGAGATCTGGCTTTCCAGTTTCTGACGGCTGGCGCTGATTGCGTCGCCTTCAGGCAGGAAGAAGGTCACACCCAGCGCACGACCGCGAGGGATAATGGTCACTTTATGTACCGGGTCATGCTCCGGCACCAGGCGGCCAATAATCGCGTGGCCCGCTTCGTGATAAGCGGTGGATTCTTTCTGCGCTTCCGTCATCACCATGGAGCGACGTTCCGCACCCATCATGATTTTGTCTTTCGCTTTCTCGAACTCAACCATCGAGACCACACGCTTGTTGCCACGAGCGGCAAACAGCGCGGCTTCGTTCACCAGGTTAGCCAAATCGGCGCCTGAGAAGCCAGGTGTACCACGAGCAATGATTGCAGCATCGATATCCGGCGCTAAAGGAACGCGACGCATATGAACTTTCAGGATCTGCTCACGACCGCGAACATCAGGCAGCCCAACTACGACCTGACGGTCGAAACGGCCTGGACGCAGCAGCGCCGGGTCAAGTACGTCCGGACGGTTAGTCGCAGCAATAACGATGATACCTTCGTTGCCTTCAAAGCCATCCATCTCAACCAGCATCTGGTTCAGGGTTTGCTCACGTTCATCGTGACCACCGCCCAAACCGGCGCCACGTTGACGGCCAACGGCATCGATTTCATCGATAAAGATAATACAAGGCGCAGCCTTCTTGGCCTGTTCGAACATGTCACGTACGCGGGATGCGCCTACGCCGACGAACATTTCCACGAAGTCAGAACCAGAGATAGTGAAGAACGGAACCTTAGCTTCACCGGCTATAGCTTTAGCCAGCAGCGTTTTACCGGTACCCGGAGGGCCAACCATCAGCACGCCTTTCGGGATTTTACCGCCCAGTTTCTGGAAACGGCTCGGCTCACGCAGGTATTCAACCAGCTCGGCCACCTCTTCTTTCGCTTCGTCGCAACCGGCAACGTCAGCAAAGGTGGTTTTGATTTGGTCTTCCGTTAGCATGCGCGCCTTGCTCTTACCGAACGACATGGCACCTTTGCCACCGCCGCCCTGCATTTGGCGCATAAAGAAGATCCAGACCCCAATCAGCAGCAGCATTGGGAACCAGGAAATGAAGATAGAAGCCAGCAGGCTCGGCTCTTCAGGCGGTTCACCCACAACTTTCACATTCTTGGTAATCAGACTATCAAGCAGCTTGGGATCATTAACGGGGATGTAAGTCGTGTATCGGTTACTATCTTTCTTGGTAACGTTGATTTCACGTCCGTTGATGCGCGCTTCGCGAACCTGGTCCTGATTAACTTCAGACAGGAAAGTGGAGTAGTCCACCCTACGGCCATTTGACTCGCTGGGCCCAAAGCTCTGGAATACTGACATCAGCACAACGGCAATGACCAGCCAGAGTATTAGGTTTTTCGCCATGTCACTCAAGGGATTAACCTCATATTACAACTGTGTTAACAAACAGCGTCAGGGTACTATAGTTTGCGCCCGGTCGCTACAATGTACACTTCACGTGAGCGGGCACGAGAAGAGTCCGGCTTACGAACTTTAACCGTCGTAAACAGGGAGCGAATTTCCCGCAGGTATTCATCGAAGCCTTCGCCCTGAAACACTTTCACTACAAAACTACCGCCCGGCGCCAGCACGTCCCGGCACATTTCAAGTGCCAGTTCCACCAGATACATAGCGCGCGGAATATCGACTGCCGGTGTCCCGCTCATGTTTGGTGCCATATCTGACATGACAACCTGAACTTTACTGTCACCAACACGTTCCAGCAGGGCTTTGACGACTAATTCATCACGAAAATCGCCCTGAAGGAAGTCCACACCAACGATAGGATCCATTGGTAAAAGATCGCAAGCGATGATTCGCCCCTGATTCCCGATTTGGGTCACGACATACTGTGACCACCCGCCGGGTGCAGCACCAAGATCAACAATAGTCATTCCTGGCTTAAAAAGTTTGTCACTTTGCTGTATTTCATCAAGTTTAAACCAGGCACGGGACCGCAACCCCTTTTTCTGTGCCTGTAGAACATATTTATCGCTAAAGTGTTCCTGCAGCCAGCGGCTGGAGCTGGCAGAACGCTTTTTACCTGTCATCTCAATTTCCAACTTTGTTCATCGTGAATAGCAGGCTAACTAACAATCAGCACAGCCGATTTGGCGATACACTGGAGATGGCGGTAGAATGAACCGTTTTCAATCCCAACGTAAGCAAAAAATACGATGAATCTGAGTACTAAACAAAAACAGCACCTGAAAGGTCTTGCTCATCCGCTCAAGCCGGTAGTTATGCTTGGCAACAATGGTTTGACCGAAGGGGTACTGGCCGAGATTGAACAAGCGCTTGAGCACCATGAGTTAATCAAGGTGAAGATCGCAACGGAAGATCGCGAAACCAAAACCTTAATTGTGGATGCCATCGTGCGGGAAACCGGCGCCTGTAACGTACAGGTCATCGGTAAAACGCTGGTGCTCTACCGCCCTTCTAAAGAGCGTAAGATCTCTCTGCCGAAGTAAGCAGTGGTGTGCAAAATGCCACGCCCTGTTCGTTGATAAAAGGCCGCTATGCGGCCTTTTTCTTTTCTTTACAATACGCCAACCCTTGAGTCAGCGTAGTAAAAATTACAAATATTCTACTTTCAGGATTTCGAATTCTACATCGCCGCCCGGCGTACGAATAACGACAACATCATCGCATTCTTTACCCACCAGACCGCGCGCAATTGGCGAATTCACAGAAATCAGATTTTGTTTAAAATCAGCCTCATCATCGCCAACAATGCGATAAGTAAGCTCTTCGTCGTTATCCAGGTTCAATACCGTTACGGTAGTACCAAAAATCACACGTCCGTTGTTAGGCATTTTTGTGACATCGATCACCTGCGCATTAGACAGCTTGGCTTCGATATCCTGAATGCGACCTTCACAAAAACCCTGCTGCTCACGCGCAGCATGGTATTCAGCATTTTCTTTAAGATCGCCATGTTCACGAGCATCGGCGATGGCGGCAATGATTTGTGGGCGGCGAACGGACTTCAGGAAATCCAGCTCTTCGCGTAATTTTTCAGCGCCACGTAAGGTCATCGGAATAGGTTGCATTTGTTATACCTCTTAAAATCAGTCCTGTGCAGCGCGGTAAATGGGCCACGCTGGCTTAAGAGCATAGCCGGAGCGACGCAATGCACCCCGGCAACAAATAAAAGAAAACCGACCCGGAATCATAGCCCCAGGTCAGTAACAGTTTTCAAATTGACCGACATTTTACCCTGGAGTTCCGTAAGGGTCATCGTTTACTTTGCACCGCGATGCACCGTAGTATGACGGTCACGTTTCCAGGCCGTTACCGCGAGATTATGCGATTTTTGAGATTTGTCATTGGGTTGACCGCTGCTGTAGCCATTAATGCTCAGGCTGCGAATGTAGAAGAGTATACCTCCCAGTTGCCTGACGGGGCGAACCTCGCGCTGATGGTGCAAAAAGTTGGGGCCAGCAGCCCATTTATTGATTACCACAGCCAGCAGATGGCTCTCCCGGCGAGTACCCAAAAGGTCATTACCGCCCTTGCAGCGCTGTTACAGCTGGGGCCGGACTTCCGTTTTACCACTACGCTGGAAAGCCGCGCGCAGGTTGATAACGGCGTGCTGGAAGGCGATCTTATTGCCCGATTTGGCGGCGATCCTACACTTAAGCGTCAGGATATTCGTAATATGGTCGCCGAACTCAAGAAAGCTGGCGTACAGCAAATTAAAGGCAATGTGCTGGTCGACACCTCGGTCTTTGCCAGCCACGACAAAGCGCCAGGCTGGCCGTGGAACGACCTGACCCAGTGCTTCAGCGCCCCACCTGCCGCGGCTATCGTTGACCGTAACTGCTTCTCGATTTCGCTCTACAGCGCCCCGAAAGCCGACGATTTGGCCTTTATTCGCATCGCCTCTTACTATCCGGTTGTAATGTTCAGCCAGGTCAGAACGCTGGCAAAAGGTTCCCCTGATGCCCAATACTGCGAGCTGGATGTGGTTCCCGGCGATCTGAACCGCTATACGCTCACCGGCTGCCTGACTCAGCGAGCCGATCCGTTGCCGCTGGCCTTTGCCATTCAGGACGGGGCGAGCTATGCCGGAGCTATTATTAAAGATGAGTTGAAGCAGGCAGGAATTAGCTATAGCGGCACGCTTTTACGCCAGACCCAGCCCAACACGCCGGGAACGGTTATCGCCAGCAAACAGTCAGCCCCGCTGCACGACCTGCTAAAAATCATGCTTAAGAAATCCGATAACATGATTGCCGATACCGTGTTCCGTACCATCGGCCATAACCGGCTTGGCGTACCGGGCACCTGGCGAGCAGGCTCCGATGCCGTACGCCAGATCCTGCGTCAAAAGGCGGGCGTGGATTTGGGCAACAGCATTGTCGTGGATGGCTCAGGCCTCTCGCGCCACAACCTGATTTCTCCGGCAACCATGATGCAGGTGCTGCAATACATCGCCCAAAACGATAATCAGCTAAACTTTATCTCTATGCTGCCGCTCGCCGGATACGACGGATCGCTGCAATATCGTGCGGGCCTGCATCAGGCGGGCGTTGACGGAAAAGTTTCGGCGAAAACGGGTTCGCTGCAGGGCGTTTATAACCTGGCCGGCTTTATTACCACCGCCAGCGGGCAGCGTATGGCCTTCGTGCAATATCTGTCAGGCTACGCCGTTGAGCCGGCCGATCAGCGCAATCGCCGGATCCCATTGGTGCGTTTTGAAAGCCGCCTCTACAAGGACATCTACCAGAATAACTAACCATGAAACTGCTTATTGTTGAAGACGATTTACTGTTACAGGAAGGTCTGGCGCTGGCATTAGGCGGTGAAGGTTATGCTCTGGACTGCGCCGCTACAGCCGCGCAGGCGGATGCTCTGCTGCAAAGCGGCGAGTACAGCCTGATAATCCTCGATTTAGGCCTGCCGGATAAAGACGGGGCGACGCTATTAAGCCAGTGGCGTCGCCGTGGGGTTAAAAATCCGGTGCTGATCCTGACGGCTCGCGACGCGCTGGAAGACCGTGTTAACGGCCTGGACTCCGGTGCCGACGATTATCTTGTAAAACCCTTCGCTCTCGCCGAGCTTCAGGCACGCGCTCGCGCCCTGATCCGCCGTTATCAGGGCCATAGCGATAATCTGCTGCAACAAGATGACCTGACGCTCAACCTGCAAACTCAGCAGGTCCTGCTGGCCAGTACGCCGGTCGAAATCACGCCTAAAGAGTTTGCCCTGCTCACCAGATTAATGATGCGTATCGGCCAGACCGTCCACCGCGAAACGCTCCAGCAGGATATCTACAGCTGGCAGGACGATCCCGGCTCCAATACGCTCGAAGTACATATTCATAACCTGCGCCGCAAACTGGGCAAAGACCGGATAAAAACCGTGCGCGGCGTTGGCTACCGCCTGGAAAGCCGCTCATGAACAGCATGCGTCGGCGTTTGATGATCCTGCTGGCGCTGATCCTCTTATTCTTCCAGCTGGTTAGCGTGGTATGGCTGTGGCATGAAAGCCGCGAGCAGATTGGCTTTTTGGTTAACGAAACGCTGTCTGCCAGAGCCAGAAACCAGCATGTGGAAAAAGAGATCCGCGAGGCAATTGCTTCCCTGCTGGTCCCTTCGCTGGTGATGGTTGCCTTTACGCTGTTTTTCTCCTTCTGGGCCATCACCTGGATAACCCGCCCGCTCAGCCAGCTACGTTCAAGCCTGGCCAACCGCTCGGCGGACAATCTCTCCCCGCTGCCGATGTTTTCTGACATGGACGAGATGGTCGCAGTCACCAACTCGTTGAACCAGCTTCTTGGCCGCCTTGACCATACCATTCAGCAGGAACGCCTGTTCACCGCCGATGCCGCACACGAGCTGAGAACGCCGCTGGCGGGCCTCAGGCTGCATCTGGAATTAATGGCGAACAAGGGGGTGGAACAGGCGCCCATGCTGCTTGAGCGTATTGATTTGCTGATGCACACCATCGAGCAGCTTCTGATGCTGTCGCGAGCCGGGCAGGCGCTGGCAAGCGGGCACTACAACACGCTGGCCTGGACCCGCGATATCATCGCTCCGCTGAAGATGGAGATGGAAGAGCTGGCTGCCCCGCGCGGGCAAACATTCGTCTGGCCAGCGGACTCAAACCTGACGGTGGAGGGCGACGCAGTACTGCTACGTTTAATGCTGCGTAATCTGCTGGAAAACGCCTCACGCTATAGCCCGGAAGGCGGCACGATCGGCATTCTATTGGAACAAAGGGAGAGTGGAACCGCGCTGGCCGTTGCAGACTGTGGCCCCGGTATCGACGAAGAACATCGTCAGCGTATTACCGAACCTTTCCAGCGTATGGACAGACGCTATGGCGGAAGCGGCATGGGCCTTAACATCGTACTGCGTATTGTACAGCTGCATCATGGCCGCCTGGCGCTGGATAACAGGCCTGAAGGCGGGCTGATAGCCAGCTGCTGGTTGCCCGCCAGCATCCAATAAAAAAGGGCCGGATATTCCGGCCCCTTAAGATTTTGATGCTTATTTCTGATAGATGATTTCCACGCCTTCGTCGTCTTCATCATCCCAGTCGTCATCCCAATCCTCTTCGGCTTCGGACTCCATTTCATCGAGCTGCTGACGATGGTAATCGTCCCACATAAACTCGACTTTCTCGGTCTGCTTAGCCACATCGCTGGCCGTGATCGGGTTCTCAACGATAAAGGTCATCACGTCCCAGCACAGATCCTTAACGCCCATCTGGCTGGCGGCGGAGATCAGATAATATTTATCTTCCCAGCCCAGCGCCTCGGCAATCGCCTTCGCCTTTTCTTCGGCCTGAGCTTTATCCATCAGGTCAATCTTGTTAAAGACCAGCCAGCGCGGCTTGGAGGCCAGGCTTTCGCTGTACTTCTCCAGTTCACCGACGATGATGCGGGCGTTCTCAACCGGATCGGAACCATCGATTGGCTCGATATCAATGAGATGCAGCAGTACGCGGCAGCGTTCAAGGTGCTTCAGGAAGCGAATACCCAGACCTGCGCCGTCGGCAGCGCCTTCAATCAGCCCCGGAATATCGGCAACGACGAAGCTCTTTTCGTTGTCCATGCGCACAACGCCCAGGCTCGGCACCAGGGTAGTAAACGGATAGTCCGCTACTTTTGGCTTCGCAGCAGAAACGGCGCGAATAAAGGTAGATTTGCCTGCGTTAGGCATCCCCAACATACCGACGTCCGCCAGCAGCATCAGCTCCAGTTGCAGATCGCGCTTCTCACCCGGCGTACCCATGGTTTTCTGGCGTGGCGTACGGTTTACAGAAGATTTAAAACGGGTGTTGCCCAGGCCATGCCAGCCGCCCTTCGCGACCATCAGTCTCTGGCCGTGCTGGGTCATATCGCCCATGGTTTCGCCGGTACCTTGATCGATAACGCGAGTACCAACCGGAACCTTCACGGTGACGTCGTGGCCGCGTTTACCGGTACAGTCACGGCTCTGGCCGTTCTGGCCGCGTTCAGCACGGAAGGCTTTTTCAAAGCGGTAATCGATAAGCGTGTTCAGGTTCTCGTCTGCTTCCAGCCATACGTCGCCGCCGTCACCGCCATCGCCACCATCCGGGCCGCCCCTCGGGATATATTTCTCACGACGGAAGCTAACGCAGCCGTTACCGCCATCACCCGCCACGACCAGGATCGTTGCTTCATCAACAAACTTCATCTTACTTCTCCGTAAATCATTCGCCCGAACGTTGCAATGGTTTGGCAGCTTCGGTTTTATGCCAGCGCCCCCAAAGACGGTGGCCTATAGCGGAATACATTGCTCCGGCCACTACGACTAACGCACCGATATAACCCACAAGGTTAAGCAACGGCATGGCGAAATAATCGGGCCAGGCTTGGGATAACAGGTCTGAGAACAGCAGCGTGAACAGCGGGGTTAACGTGATAATGGCGCTAACCTGAGCTGCCTGCCAGCGCGCCATCGCTTCGGCGAGCGCACCGTATCCCACAAGCGTATTCAGACCACAAAAAATTAAGCATGCCAGTTGCCAGCTACTGAGCTGGAAGATGACATTCACTTTCGCCAGCGGCAACAGCGCAAGCGTACATAAAGTGTACAGCAAAAAGAGGATCTGTTGCGAGGCCAGCCGGCGTAATAACACCTTCTGCGCGACGCCATAGCAGACCCAAACCGTCGCCGCCAAAACGCCGAAGATAACCCCAAGGGTGTAATCCGTCAGGCGGGTAAAAATTTCTATCAGGCTGGTATTGAAGAACATGACCAGCCCGCACAGCAGCATGCTGGCACCGATAATCTGGGTGCCACGCATTTTTTCCTTCAGCACGACCACGCTTGCCACCATCATCCCTACCGGGGAGAGCTGGCCGATAACCTGAGAAGCGGTCGGACTTAAGTATTGCAGGGAGGAGCTGAAAAGCAGAAAGTTACCGAACAGGCCGCCGGTGGCAATCGCTAACAGACCAAGCCAGCGCGGCTTACGAAATAACTTCAGCGGCGGCAGCTTACCGCGAACGGCCAGGATCAACCCCAGGCCGATACCGGCCATCAGGAAGCGATAGAACACCACCGTTGGCGGCTCCATCACCGTGAGCACCTGCTTCATTGCTATCGGCAACGCGCCCCAGCACATCGCCGTAATCAGCGCCAAAAGAATGCCGATACCCGCCTGCTGCCCCATGCTCCGTGTCCCTGTATTCATTTACCAGGCGTACAATGTAAAAAGCCCCGCAACACGTTGCGGGGCTTTCATCCGTTACCGGACCGAAAAACTTACTCAGCAACGATGCTGATGTATTTACGATTGTTCGGGCCTTTAACTTCGAATTTCACTTTACCGTCTGCTTTAGCAAACAGGGTGTGGTCACGACCACAACCTACATTGTTACCCGCGTGGAATTTGGTACCACGTTGACGAACAATGATGCTACCAGCCAGAACAGTTTCACCGCCGAAGCGTTTCACGCCCAGGCGTTTTGCTTCTGAATCGCGACCGTTACGAGTTGAGCCGCCAGCCTTTTTATGTGCCATTTAATCTACTCCTCAGGTCTTAGGCGCTGATGCCAGTAATTTTCACATCAGTGAACCACTGACGGTGGCCCGCTTGCTTACGGTAGTGCTTACGACGACGAAACTTAACGATTTTAACTTTCTCGCCACGACCGTGAGCAACAACTTCAGCCTTGATAACGCCGCCATCAACGAAAGGAACGCCGATTTTGACTTCTTCACCGTTAGCGATCATCAGAACTTCAGCGAACTCAACAGATTCGCCAGTTGCGATGTCCAGCTTTTCCAGGCGAACGGTCTGACCTTCGCTTACTCGGTGTTGTTTACCACCACTTTGGAAAACCGCGTACATATAAAACTCCGCTTTCCGCACATACCTTACGTTGGTTTCAGGTAGCGCTATAAATATTCACAATAGGGCGCGAATATTACGCAAATCGTGAGGCTTTGACAAGCCCGTTCGTCAATTAGCGTAGAAAAAAAACGCAACCGCACACACACCGTTTATCTGCCTCGTTTTTTCAGTACAATCTGTACTACAGTATCGAACCTCAACCCTCTCGTTATGCCATATGGATATGGAATAAACAGGACGAAAGCCAGACTTTTGCGATGAATTTAGAAAAAATTAATGAGTTAACCGCGCAAGATATGGCGGGTGTCAATGCGACAATCCTGGAACAACTGAATTCGGACGTCCAGCTTATCAACCAGCTGGGCTACTACATCGTCAGCGGTGGTGGTAAACGTATTCGTCCTATGATTGCCGTGCTCGCCGCACGCGCGCTTGCCTATGAAGGCCAGGCGCACGTCAGGATTGCAGCCCTTATAGAATTCATACATACCGCTACGCTGCTTCACGACGACGTAGTGGACGAATCGGACATGCGCCGCGGCAAGGCCACGGCAAATGCCGCCTTTGGCAACGCTGCCAGCGTGCTGGTCGGTGATTTTATTTATACCCGCGCCTTCCAGATGATGACCAGTCTCGGTTCGCTGAAGGTTCTGGAAGTGATGTCTGAGGCCGTTAACGTCATAGCTGAAGGCGAAGTGCTTCAGTTGATGAACTGTAACGATCCTGATATCACCGAAGAGAGCTACATGCGGGTCATCTACAGTAAAACCGCACGGCTGTTCGAAGCTGCCGCTCAGTGCTCCGGTATTCTTGCCGGTGCGACGGAAGCTCAGGAGAAAGCCCTACAGGATTACGGTCGTTATCTGGGCACGGCTTTCCAGTTAATTGACGACCTGCTGGATTACAGCGCGGACGGTGAGACGCTGGGTAAGAACGTAGGTGACGACCTGAATGAGGGTAAGCCTACTCTGCCGCTGCTGCACGCGATGCGTAACGGTACGCCGGAGCAGACCCTGATGATTCGCGGTGCAATTGAACAGGGGAACGGCCGTCATCTTCTGCAGCCGGTGCTGGAGGCAATGGCTTCCTGTGGCTCGCTGGAATGGACGCGTCAGCGGGCTGAAGAAGAAGCGGACAAGGCCATTAGCGCACTTTCCGTTCTTGCTGACAGCCCTTATCGCGAAGCGCTTATCTCTCTGGCTCACATGTCAGTTCAGCGCGATCGCTAGCCTTTCTGAGCGCGTCGGCAGGCGCGCCAAAAAAACTCCAATAAATTATTTTTTCTTTCTAAAAAACGCCATCTATCGCTAAATATCTCATTAAAATCCCTCCCTTTTGTGTGATTAAACACATATTTAGTTATTTCCAATAGTTACTGGAACCATTTGGAAACTTTTATGATATAACCTTGCCTTGCCATCGTTCAGCTCAGAGCTGAACTTATAAGATCTACAGGGAGAGATTATGGAAAATAAATATGTGGACTGGCATCCGGCGGATATTATTGCCGGGCTACGAAAAAAGGGAACCTCGCTGGCCGCGCTGTCTCGTCAGGCAGGTTTAAGCTCATCAACGCTTGCCAATGCCCTGTCCCGTCCTTGGCCTAAAGGAGAGCTGATTATCGCTCAGGGACTTGGCGTGGAGCCGCAGGTAATCTGGCCTTCGCGTTATCACGATCCGTTTACCCATGAGTTTATCGATAGAGCCAGTAGAATTCGTCAGCCATAAAAAAACCGGGGCAAGCCCCGGTTTTCTACGCTTCAGGCAAAAGGAATTACTCGCTGCCCTTCACGCGCTCAATGTTGGCACCCAGAGCCTGAAGTTTGTCTTCAATGCGCTCGTAGCCGCGATCGATATGGTAGATACGGTCAACCAGCGTAGTCCCCTCGGCAATACAGCCGGCGAGCACCAGGCTTGCGGAAGCGCGTAAATCGGTGGCCATGACCTGCGCTCCGGAGAGCTTTTCAACGCCGTGACAGATAACGGTATTGCTTTCGATTTCCGCGTGCGCGCCCATACGAATCAGCTCAGGCACATGCATGAAGCGGTTTTCGAAGATGGTTTCGGTAATCACGCCGGTTCCTTCCGCTACCAGGTTAAGCAGGGTGAACTGCGCCTGCATATCCGTCGGGAAGCCCGGATGTGGAGCCGTGCGAACGGTCACGCCTTTCGGGCGCTGGCCGTGCATATCGAGGCTTATCCAATCTTCACCGGTTTCAATATCAGCCCCGGCTTCGCGCAGTTTTGCCAGCACCGCATCCAGCGTATCCGGCTGGGCATTACGGCAAATGATCTTACCGCCGGAAATAGCCGCAGCAACCAGGAAAGTCCCGGTTTCAATGCGGTCAGGCAGTACGCGGTACACGCCGCCGCCGAGGCGAGCAACGCCTTCGATGGTAATACGGTCAGAACCTGCGCCGGTGATTTTAGCGCCCAGCGTGTTGAGGAAGTTTGCTGTATCAACAATTTCCGGCTCACGTGCGGCATTTTCAATAACCGTGGTGCCTTCGGCAAGCGTCGCGGCGCTCATGATAGTAACGGTAGCGCCAACGCTCACCTTATCCATCACGATATGAGCCCCTTTAAGGCGGCCATTTACAGAAGCCTTAACGTAACCCTCTTCCAGCTTGATCTCGGCACCCAGCTGCTCCAGGCCGGTAATATGAAGGTCAACCGGACGTGCGCCGATAGCGCAGCCGCCCGGCAGAGAAACCTGACCCTGTCCAAAACGAGCAACCAGCGGCCCCAGCGCCCAGATAGAAGCACGCATGGTTTTCACCAGGTCATAGGGTGCGCAGAAGATATTGACGCCGCTGGCGTCGATATGCACCGAGCCATTACGTTCAACTTTGGTCCCCAGTTGGCTCAGCAGCTTCATGGTGGTATCAATGTCTTTCAGCTTTGGAACGTTCTGGATCTCAACCGGCTCTTCCGCCAACAGGGCTGCGAAGAGGATCGGCAGCGCGGCGTTTTTAGCCCCGGAAATTGTGACTTCACCGCTCAGGCGGGTCGGCCCCTGCACACGAAATTTATCCATTAAAACTGCTCTCTTTAAAATTCAAACCGTTACCATCAGCACGGGCCGATGGCTCAAAAACCATTTAGCTTGCGATCGCGCGCCCACTCTTCCGGAGTGTAGGTCTTAATTGAAACAGCATGCATACGGTTATCGGCGATAAACTCCATCAGCGGCGCATAAACCGTTTGCTGTTTTTTGACGCGACTTAACTCGGCGAACAACTCACCCACCGCTATCACCTGAAAGTGGCTGCCATCGCCTGAGACGTGGACTTCCTGGAGAGGCAGTGCGTTCATCAGCACTGTCTGAATTTCATGATTTTCCATGGGCTTTTTATCTATTCGTCGGTTAATGAAATAAGCCACACATCTTAGAGGAAAGTGGCGCTCGCTGAAATAAGCAAAAAGCCCCGGAACTTAACAGTTCGAGGGCTTTAATAGTAACGTGCTGAAAACATTAGCCGGCCAGGTGCGGCAACAGTTTATCCGGCAGGTTATAGAGCTGGGCAAGAGTCCGTAAATTCTCGCTGGCTCCCTGCAATCGAACCTCCGCGCCTTTCCGCCCGGCGATATTAATCAGATGGATCAGCAGCGCAAGCCCTGCGGTATCAACGCGCGTTAAGCCGCTAAGCTCAAAGCTCGTTACGCCAGCCACCGCCTTCTCACGCACCTGCCAGAGCGACTGAACGGTTTCGCCATCCAGCTCCCCCGTCAGGTGCAGGGTCGCCCCTTCCTGTTTCCAGCTGAGTTCTTCTGCCATTACTTTTTACTGTCCAGCGTGATGGGCTGTTTAGAAATAGTCTGCAACTGAGCGGTAAGGCCGTCGATCCCTTTAGTACGCAGCAGATCGCTCCACTCATTCTGTTTCGTGGTGATCATGCTGATCCCTTCGGCGATCATGTCGTAGGCCTGCCAGTTACCGGTCTGGCTATTTTTACGCCACTGGAAGTCAAGACGCACCGGTGGACGGCCGTTTGGATCGATAATCGTCACGCGGATAGGGATAATATCGGCATTGCCCAGCGGCTGCTCCGGAGCAATCTGATAAGTCTGCCCGTGGTACATCGCCAGCGCCTGGCCATAAGCCTGCTTCAGATACTCTTCAAAAGCTTTGAAATAAGCGTCACGCTGCGCGGGCGTCGCCTCTTTGTAGTAGCGCCCCAGCACCAGCGCACCGGCGTATTTCACCTGCACATAGGGCAGCAGCTCCTGGCCGACGATATCACGCAGATAGTCCGGGTTCTGGCGGATTTTAGGCTGCTCGGTTTTCAGCCGGTCGAAGGTTTTCTGGGCCGCTTCGTTCATTAATTTGTAGGGATTACTCTGGTCTGCCGCCATGGCAAATGGCGCAATCACCAACATGGCAATCATCATAAGACGTTTAAACATTACTCGTTTCCTCTTAGATTAATTCGTGGTGCCAGACTGCGGCGTAGCATCAGTATGACCCGCCGCATGCGGGTCGGCATCGCCAGAATTCTTATTATCGCCGTTGCCGCTCTTATACAGGAACTGACCAATCAGGTCTTCAAGCACCAGCGCGGACTTGGTATCCTGGATAGTACCGCCGTCTTTAAGCATAGATGATCCCAGTTCCGGGTCGTCAAAGCCAAGGTTCAGGGCGATGTACTGCTCACCCAGCAGGCCAGAAGTGCGAATAGCCAGCGAACTGGTATCGGGGATCTGGTTGTAGCGCTGCTCAATATCCAGCGTTACGCGCGGCAGATAAGTTTTCGGGTCGAGGGCGATATCATCAACCCGGCCAATGACTACGCCACCGAGGCGAACCGGAGAGCTGACTTTCAGGCCGCCGATATTGTCAAAGGTCGCATAGACGCGATAAGTCGGTTCGCTGCGCAGGGAAGTGACGTTAGCCACTTTCAGGCAGAGGAAAATAATCGCTACCAGCGCCACCAGCAGAAAAGCACCTACCCAAACTTCAAATTTCTTTGTTTGCATGAACTCAATTCCCAAACATCAGTGCTGTCAGCACAAAATCGAGGCCGAGGACGGCCAGAGAAGCGTGCACAACGGTGCGTGTGGTTGCCCGGCTGATCCCTGCGGACGTCGGAATCGCGTCGTACCCGTTGAATAACGCAATCCACGTTACGGTAATGGCGAAAACTACGCTCTTAATCACGCAGTTCACTAAATCAAGCCGCCAGGAAACCGCATTCTGCATTGCCGACCAGAAGAAACCAGCGTCAATACCTTTCCAGTTAACGCCAACCAGCGCGCCGCCCCAAACGCCAACGGCAACAAAGATAAGCGTTAACAGCGGCAGAGAAATGACACCGGCCCAAAAGCGCGGTGAAACCACGCGGCGCAGCGGATCGACCGCCATCATTTCCATACTGGAAAGCTGCTCGGTCGCCCGCATCAGGCCAATTTCGGCGGTTAATGCAGACCCGGCACGCCCGGCAAACAACAGCGCGGCAACCACCGGCCCCAGCTCGCGCAGCAAAGAGAGCGCAACCAGCATACCCAGGCTTGACTCCGCGCTATAGGTCGTCAGCACCAGATAGCCCTGCAGCCCCAGCACCATGCCGATGAACAGGCCGGAAACCATGACTATCAGCATCGACAGCACGCCGACGTTGTAAAGCTGACGCATCAGCAGCGGCGCATGCTTGCGAAACTCCGGTTTCCCTACCAGCGCGTTGAATAACATCAATCCGGCACGCCCAAACGAAGCGCAGGTTTTTACCCCACGTCGCCCGAAAGATGCCAGTGCATTTAGCAGCATGAGCGCTTAGCTCCTCGTTCCAGATAACAAATCTTGTTGATAATCCCCGGCCGGATAACGGAACGGCACCGGTCCGTCAGCGATGCCGTCGAGGAATTGTCGAACGCGTGGGTCGTGATTTTCACGCAGCTCAGCCGCGCTACCGTGCGCCACAATGTGCTGGTCGGCAGCAATATAAGCGTAATCCGCGATACTTAATACTTCGGGAACGTCGTGGGATACCACAATGCAGGTTACCCCAAGCGAGCTATTCAGCTCAGAGATAAGCTTCACCAGTACGCCCATCGTTATTGGGTCCTGGCCAACAAAAGGCTCATCAAACATGATCAAGTCTGGCTCAAGGGCAATAGCACGAGCCAGCGCGGCACGCCGTGCCATCCCGCCGGACAACTCAGACGGCATCAGTTTAGCCGCACCACGCAGCCCGACCGCTTCCAGCTTCATCATCACCGTGCTATGCAGCAGAGGCTCAGGCAAATTGCGATGCTCGCGCAGCGGATAGGCAACGTTTTCAAACACGTCGAGATCGGTAAACAACGCGCCGGACTGGAACAACATGCTCATGCGCTTGCGGACGGTAAAAAGCCTCGAGCGTGACATTGCCGGAACGTTTTCGCCATCAAACAGGATCTCACCGCTATCGGGGGTTATCTGCCCGCCAATAAGTTTTAATAGCGTCGTCTTGCCGATCCCCGATGGCCCCATGATCGCGGTTATTTTGCCGCGAGGTACGGTCAGGGAAATATTATCGAAAATCTGGCGATCGCCACGGGAAAAACTCATCCCCCGGATCTCAACCAGGTTCGCTTCAGTCTGACTCATCGCCCTTCCTTTTTTGTCTTAAGCGGCAAGCATGGCCTCAAAGAGAGGCTGAAACCCATCATTTTTACAGAATATTACCTGTCCGGGTTAGCGAAAGCTGGCATTTGTTTTACTTTTCTGCCGCATAAAGTCAGAATTAAGACTTATGGCTAAGTCCAGACGGCGCTTCGGCTCCGCCGGAACATTCAGGGCCCAGGACCGGCGATTATACCTTAATAAAGGATTTTTCATGCTGTTAGCTACGGCGCTATTAATTATCGGTTTACTTCTGGTGGTTTATGGTGCCGATCGTTTAGTTTTTGCCGCCGCGATCCTTTGTCGAAGTATCGGCGTCCCGCCGCTTATCATCGGCATGACCGTGGTCAGCATTGGCACCTCGCTTCCTGAAATCATTATTGCCAGCTCATCGGCGCTGCACGGGCAGTTGGACTTAGCCGTCGGAACGGCAATCGGCTCTAATATAACCAATATCATGCTGATTCTCGGCCTGGCCGCGCTGCTTCACCCATTTACCGTCAATTCCGATATTGTACGTCGCGAATTACCGCTAATGTTGATCGTTAGCGCCGCCGCTGGCCTGTTTCTGTATGACGGGGAACTGAGCCAGTTCAAAGGCATAATACTGCTGGCAATGGCGGTGCTATATCTGCTGTTTATTATTAGAATAGGCCGCCTTGCCGAGCGTCAGGGCGAAGATAGCCTCACGCGCGAACAGCTAGCCGAGCTGCCGCAGGAAGGCAGCCTTTCGGTAGCGTTTTTATGGCTCGGCGTCGCGCTGGTTATTATGCCGATGGCCACCAGAATGGTTATCGATAATGCTTCTGTTCTCGCCCACTATTTCGGCGTGAGCGAGCTGGTTATCGGCCTGACGATCATTGCTATCGGCACCAGCCTGCCGGAACTGGCGACGGCGATTGCGGGCGCACGCAAAGGTGAAGATGACATCGCCATTGGCAATATCATTGGCTCAAATATTTTTAATATTGTTTTTGTTCTGGGGATCCCCGCACTGGTGGCTCCGGGCAGTATCGACCCGCTGGCCTTTGCGCGTGATTATTGGCTGATGTTAGCGGTAAGTGCTGTTTTTGCCGTGCTTTGCTGGCGTAAACCTCGCCAAATCGGCAAGCTCGCGGGCGCTCTGTTAACATGTGGGTTTATCGTATGGATTGTGGTGCTTTGGTTTGTTGCACCACCTGTCGTCGGATAAAACGGAAACGGGAATTATGTCTCATATAGATTTAGCGCCGGGTTTTGACTTTCAACAAGCGGGCAAAGACGTGCTCAATATTGAACGTGAAGGCCTGGCTCAGCTCGACCAGTATATTAACGACGACTTCTCGCAGGCTTGTGAGAAAATGTTTTACTGCGCGGGCAAGATAGTTGTGATGGGCATGGGCAAGTCGGGCCATATCGGTAAGAAGATGGCGGCGACGTTCGCCAGCACCGGCACCCCGGCATTTTTCGTCCATCCCGGTGAAGCCAGCCACGGCGATCTCGGCATGGTTACCGCGCAGGACATCGTGATAGCCATTTCCAACTCCGGCGAATCTAACGAAATTATGGCGCTAATCCCGGTGTTAAAACGCCTGCAGGTGCCGTTAATTTGCATGACTGGCCGCCCGGAAAGCTCAATGGGCCGTGCGGCAGATATTCATCTGTGCATCGCGGTGCCACAGGAAGCCTGTCCTCTGGGCCTGGCACCGACCACCAGCACCACGGCAACGCTGGTGATGGGTGATGCGCTTGCTGTCGCGCTGCTGAAAGCCCGCGGCTTTACGCCCGAAGATTTTGCGCTTTCCCATCCGGGCGGCGCGCTGGGCCGTAAACTCCTGCTGCGAGTTAACGACATTATGCACTCCGGGGATGAAATTCCGCACGTCAGCAAAGAGGCCTCTCTGCGCGACGCGCTGCTGGAAATTACCCGTAAAAATATGGGGATGACGGTCATCTGCAATGACCTGATGAAAATTGAAGGCATCTTTACCGACGGCGACTTACGTCGCGTATTCGATATGGGTGCTGATTTAAATACCCTACGCATTGCTGACGTGATGACCGCAGGCGGCATTCGCGTGCGTCCGGGAACATTGGCGGTTGACGCCCTGAACCTGATGCAGTCGCGCCATATCACCTCGGTTCTGGTCGCAGATGGCGACCAATTGCTGGGTGTGGTACATATGCATGACATGCTGCGCGCAGGCGTAGTTTAAACAAAGGATTAGCCTTAATGAGTAACCGTGATGCGTTGCTGAACACCTGTTATGGGCCGGTTAGCGCGCAGGTCATAGAGCGGGCGAAAGAAGTTCGCCTGCTGATTCTGGATGTCGATGGCGTTATGTCAGACGGCCTGATTTACATGGGCAATAGCGGCGAAGAGCTGAAGGCCTTCAACGTGCGCGATGGCTACGGCATTCGCTGCGCCCTGACCTCCGGGATTGAAGTCGCTATTATTACCGGAAGGAAAGCAAAACTGCTGGAAGACCGCTGTGAAACTCTGGGTATCACGCACCTCTATCAGGGGCAGTCAGATAAGCTCATCGCCTTTCGCGATCTGCTGGCAAAGCTGGCGCTCTCTCCAGAGCAGGCGGCTTATATCGGTGACGACCTGATCGACTGGCCGGTAATGGAACAAGTGGGCTTAAGCGTAGCCGTTGCAGACGCCCATCCGCTGCTCACGCCAAAGGCTGACTACGTTACCCGAATTAGCGGCGGGCGCGGCGCGGTGCGGGAAGTTTGCGATCTGTTATTGATGGCGCAAGGTAAGCTTGACGAGGCCAAAGGGCAATCCATATGAGTAAGACCAAACGTTGGCTTATCATCCTGCTCGCCATCGCGGCGCTGGTCCTGATCGGCCTGAATCTTACGGATCGTGACGAACCCGGCGTAACCGTCAAAAATAATGATCCCACCTATCAGAGTGAGCTTTCCACAACGGTAGTGTACAACCTGCAGGGCGCGCTGAATTACAAGCTGATAGCCCAGCATGTTGAACATTTTTCGGATACGGGGATTTCCTGGTTCACCAAACCGGTGATGACCCAGTACGATGAAAAGAAGGTCGCCACCTGGGAAATTCACGCCGATCGCGCCAAACTTACCGATGACAAAATGCTCTATTTGTACGGCAACGTGGTGGTAACGGCGCTGACCCCGGAGTCGCAGTTACGCAAAATCACGACAGACAATGCGCAGGTTAACCTCGTCACCCAGGACGTTGCGTCCGACGACCTGGTTACCCTGTACGGTACCAGCTTTAATTCCAGCGGCCTGAAAATGCGCGGCAACTTACGCAGCCAAACTGCACAGCTGATTGAAAAGGTTAAAACCTCTTATGAAATCCAGAATAAACAAACTCAGCCTTAAACTTGTTCTGCTTGGTACGCTCTTTGCCGCACCATGGTCCGCCTGGGCGCTGACCGGTGATACCGAACAGCCGATTCATATTGAATCGGACCAGCAGTCCCTCGATATGCAGGGTAACGTCGTCACCTTCACCGGTAACGTCGTGGTGACTCAGGGCAGTATCAAAATCAACGCCGATAAAGTTGTCGTCACCCGTCCCGGCGGCGAGCAGGGCAAAGAGGTGATCGACGGCTACGGCAACCCGGCAACCTTCTACCAAATGCAGGACAGCGGGAAGCCGGTAAAAGGCCACGCCTCCACCATGCATTATGAGCTGGCCAACGACTTCGTCGTGCTGACCGGTAAAGCTTACCTGGAACAGCTGGACAGCAATATCACCGGCGACAAGATAACTTACCTGGTGAAAGAGCAAAAAATGCAGGCGTTTAGCGATAAAGGCAAGCGAGTCACCACCGTGCTGGTGCCGTCTCAGTTGCAAAACAAAAACGGCCAGCAGCCGGCACAGAAAAAGAGTAACTAATTCGTTATGGCAACTTTAATTGCGAAAAACCTGGCTAAAGCCTACAAGGGCCGCCGCGTGGTCGAAGACGTCAGCCTGACCGTTAAATCAGGCGAAATCGTTGGGCTGCTCGGGCCAAACGGCGCCGGTAAAACCACGACGTTTTATATGGTTGTAGGTATCGTGCCTCGCGATGCGGGCAATATCATCATTGATGATGAAGACATCAGCCTGCTTCCGTTGCATGCCCGCGCACGCCGTGGTATCGGCTACCTGCCTCAGGAAGCCTCTATTTTCCGCCGCCTGAGCGTTTTCGATAATCTGATGGCGGTGTTGCAGATTCGCGATGACCTGACCTCAGAGCAGCGCGAAGACCGCGCCAACGAGCTGATGGAAGAGTTCCACATCTCTCATCTGCGCAATAGCCTTGGGCAGTCGCTGTCCGGCGGGGAGCGCCGCCGCGTTGAAATAGCCCGCGCGCTGGCAGCAAACCCAAAATTCATCCTGCTGGATGAACCTTTTGCCGGCGTAGACCCGATTTCCGTAATTGATATCAAACGCATCATCGAGCATCTGCGCGACAGCGGCCTCGGCGTGCTGATTACCGACCATAACGTCCGCGAAACGCTGGCCGTCTGCGAACGCGCCTATATCGTTAGCCAGGGCCACCTGATTGCCCACGGCACGCCGGAAGAAATCCTTGAAGACGAGCAAGTTAAGCGAGTCTATCTGGGCGAAGAGTTCAGACTCTGATAGGGTGGGAAGTCTTACACGACTTATTTGAGGACGTTTGCTCTGAACATGAAGCAAGGTTTGCAATTACGGCTTAGCCAACAACTTGCTATGACGCCCCAGCTACAGCAGGCAATTCGCCTGTTGCAGCTCTCGACGTTAGAGCTTCAGCAAGAACTCCAGCAGGCACTGGACAGCAATCCATTGCTTGAGCAAACCGACCTGCATGATGAAATCGATACTCAGGAAATGCCTGAGAGCGAAGCCATGGACACCCGCGAAGCCCTCGAACAGAAAGATATGCCCGAGGAGCTGCCGCTGGACGCCAGTTGGGATGAGATCTATACCGCAGGAACCCCTTCGGGCACCGGCACCGACTATCTCGACGATGAGCTTCCCGTTTATCAGGGGGAAACGACCCAGTCGCTTCAGGACTACCTGATGTGGCAAGTTGACCTGACGCCCTTCTCCGACACGGACACCGCGATTGCAACTTCGATAGTCGACGCGGTAGACGAAACCGGGTATCTCACCGTCCCGCTGGAAGACATTCTGGAAAGCATGGGCAACGACGAGGTCACTCTCGATGAAGTCGAAGCGGTGCTTAAGCGCATTCAGCGCTTCGATCCGGTAGGCGTGGCGGCGAGAGATTTGCGCGACTGCCTGCTGATCCAACTTTCTCAATTCGCCAAAGAAACGCCCTGGCTGGCTGAAGCTCGCCTGATTGTTAGCGATCATTTAGATCTGCTGGCTAACCACGATTTCCGCGCCTTAATGCGTGTAACAAGAATCAAAGAAGACGTGCTGAAAGAGGCCATGTGCCTGATTCAGTCGCTTGACCCACGCCCCGGCCAGTCCATTCAAACCGGCGAGCCTGAATACGTTATTCCGGACGTGTTGGTGCGTAAGCTACAGTCACGCTGGACCGTAGAGCTTAACTCCGACAGCATTCCCCGCCTCAAAATCAACCAGCAATATGCCGCCATGGGCGGAAATACCCGCAATGACAGCGATTCGCAGTTTATTCGCAGTCACCTGCAGGAAGCGAAGTGGTTGATTAAAAGTCTCGAAAGCCGCAATGATACGCTGTTACGCGTTAGCCGCTGCATTGTGGAGCAGCAGCAGGGCTTTTTTGAGCATGGCGAAGAGCACATGAAGCCGATGGTGCTGGCGGATATTGCCCAGGCGGTAGAGATGCACGAATCAACCATCTCAAGGGTGACGACGCAGAAGTATTTGCACAGCCCGCGCGGCATTTTTGAATTGAAGTATTTCTTCTCCAGCCATGTCAGTACCGAAGGCGGCGGCGAAGCCTCCTCAACGGCAATTCGTGCGCTGGTGAAGAAGTTAATAGCTGCGGAAAACCCCGCCAAACCTCTGAGCGACAGTAAATTAACCTCAATGCTGTCGGATCAGGGTATTATGGTGGCACGCCGCACAGTTGCGAAGTACCGAGAATCTTTATCCATTCCACCGTCAAACCAGCGTAAACAGCTGGTGTGACTTCACCGATAAGGAAGACACTATGCAGCTCAACATTACAGGGCAAAACGTCGAGATAACCGATGCACTGCGTGATTTTTTGAACGCTAAGTTTGCCAAACTGGAGCAGTACTTCGAAAGAATCAACCAGGTCTATATTGTATTAAAGGTGGAAAAAGTAACTCATGCGGCGGATGCTACGCTGCACGTGAACGGTGGAGAACTGCATGCCAGCGCCGAAGGCCAGGACATGTATGCCGCGATTGACGGACTGATTGATAAACTGGCCCGACAGTTAACAAAACACAAAGATAAACTAAAACAACACTGATAATCCGGGCATCAGATGTGCATACGGTCGGCCCGCTGCCTGTGTAGCGGGCCGTTCGCACAAAAAATGCTTAGGTGAACTTATGATGAACAACGATTCGGCTCTACAACTGAGCAATGTCCTTAACCAGGAATGTACTCGCAGTGGCGTCCACTGCCAGAGTAAAAAACGTGCGCTGGAAATTATCAGCGAACTGGCAGCAAAACAGCTTGGCCTGCCGCCGCAGGTCGTTTTCGAAGCCGTATTAACCCGCGAACGTATGGGCAGTACCGGCATTGGCAACGGCATTGCAATTCCCCACGGCAAGCTTGAGGAAGATACGCTGCGCGCCGTTGGCGTCTTTATCCAGCTGGAAACGCCTATCGCTTTTGATGCTATCGACAACCAGCCGGTGGACTTGCTGTTCGCGCTGCTGGTGCCGGCGGATCAAACCAAGACCCACCTTCATACGCTGTCTCTGGTGGCGAAGCGTCTGGCGGATAAAACCATTTGCCGCCGCCTGCGTTCGGCCAGCAGCGATGAAGAGCTTTACCAGATAATTACTGAAACAGAAGTCGATAACGCCAGCGAAAACGAATAATCGGCACGTTTGATGTACCGGACAGATAAATCGGGGGAATGATTACATGGTGCTGATGATTGTCAGCGGCCGCTCAGGTTCAGGGAAGTCTGTAGCCTTGCGCGCACTGGAAGATATGGGATTCTACTGTGTGGATAACCTGCCGGTTGTTCTGCTGCCGGAGCTGGCAAAGACGCTTGCTGACCGGCAAATTTCCGCCGCGGTCAGTATTGACGTGCGCAACATGCCGGAATCACCGGAGATCTTCGAGCAGGCGATGGACAATCTGCCGGATGCTTTCTCGCCGCAGCTGCTGTTCCTGGACGCCGACCGCAACACCCTGATTCGCCGCTACAGCGATACTCGCCGCCTGCACCCGCTCTCCAGCAAGAATCTTTCGCTGGAAAGCGCTATCGACGAAGAGAGCGACCTGCTCGAACCGTTGAAATCCCGCGCGGACTTGATTATCGACACCTCGGAAATGTCGGTTCACGAGCTGGCTGAAATGCTGCGTACCCGCCTGCTGGGCAAACGCGAGCGCGAGCTGACGATGGTGTTTGAGTCCTTCGGCTTCAAGCACGGCATCCCGATTGATGCGGACTATGTGTTTGACGTTCGCTTCCTGCCTAACCCGCACTGGGACCCGAAGCTGCGCCCGATGACCGGCCTCGACAGACCGGTTGCCGCCTTCCTCGACAGGCACACAGAAGTACACAATTTTATCTACCAGACCCGCAGCTATCTTGAGTTATGGTTACCCATGCTGGAAACCAACAACCGTAGCTATCTGACCGTCGCTATCGGCTGTACCGGCGGTAAGCACCGTTCGGTTTATATTGCAGAGCAGCTGGCCGACTACTTCCGTTCGCGCGGCAAGAACGTCCAGTCCCGACACCGCACGCTGGAAAAACGTAAAACATGACCGTAAAGCATACCGTTGAAATCACCAATAAGCTGGGCATGCACGCCCGCCCGGCTATGAAGCTGTTTGAACTGGTGCAAAGCTTTGACGCCGAAGTAATGCTGAGAAATGAAGCAGGAACCGAAGCCGAAGCCAGCAGCGTGATTGCTCTGCTGATGCTGGATTCCGCCAAGGGTGGGTACATCGAGGTGGAAGTGACGGGTCCTGAGGAAGAACAGGCTCTGGCGGCGGTAATCGCGCTGTTCAATGCCGGTTTTGACGAAGACTAAGCGGGTATCGCGGCATTAGCCGCGCCCCATTTTCCACACCGCGGCTACGTTACGCGCCGTTATGCGTATATTTTCCTCCGCCTGTTCAAGCGCCTCCGGTAAGGTCTGGATCCGGTTAAGCACTGAAAATACGGCGTCTATTCCATATTGATGCACCACCCCGTAATCAGGCGCCATACCGCCCGCCAGCGCAATCACCGGCACATCAAATCGTTTAGCGACTCTTGCCACGCCTGCCGGGGTTTTACCGTGTATCGTCTGGCTATCAATCCGCCCTTCTCCGGTAATAACCAGGTCCGCGCCTTCAATAGCCTCTGCCAGCTTTAACGCTTCGGTGACTATTTCAACGCCCGGCCGCAGCCTGGCATTCAGCAGCCCGAACAGCGAAGCCCCCATGCCTCCCGCAGCCCCCGCACCGGCCACATCAATAACCGGCTTGCCGCCGAGCCGCTCAATCTGCTCGCCATAGTGCCTGAGAGCAGCATCCAGCTGGCTGACCATTTCCGGCGTCGCGCCTTTTTGCGGTCCAAATACCGCAGAAGCTCCCTTTTCACCGCACAGCGGGTTATCAACATCGCAGGCGACCAAGATTTCGGTTTGCAGCAATCTCGGGTCCAGCAGACTCAAGTCCAGCGAGCTCAGCTCCGCCAGCGCCGCGCCTCCGGCACTTAGCTGCTGCCCTTTGGCATCAAGGAGCTTTGCGCCCAGCGCCTGCATCATGCCAGCTCCACCGTCGTTCGTTGCGCTACCGCCAATGCCGATAATGATTTTGCTGACGCCGTACTCCAGCGCCGCAAGGATAAGCTCGCCGGTGCCGAAAGTACCGGTTAATAACGGGTTACGCTGCGCCACGGGAACCAGATGCAGACCGGAGGCAGCGGCCATTTCAGTGATTGCCATGTCCTCTGCGCCCGTCAGGCCAAAAAAGGCTTCAACCGGCTGCCCGAGCGGGCCGGTCACCGTTACCGGAATGACTTTCCCATCGGTGGCGGCAACCATCGACTCGACGGTACCTTCCCCGCCGTCGGCCATCGGCAGCTTTACATAATCGGCATGCGGGTAAATTTCGCGAAAACCCTGCTCAATAGCCGCGGCAACCTGCATTGCGCTCAGGCTTTCTTTAAAAGAATCGGGGGCAATAACAATTTTCATGGCGACCTCATTCAACCGCGGCATAGCACAACCAGGCGGCGAACTGCGGAAGGAAGAACAACCGCCGGAGGGCGCTCGGGCGGTTATTTTAAATTATGCTGCTCGAGGAAGGACTCCCCGCCCAGCTGACGCATCTGGCGCATGATCCACTGCTGCCGCTGGCGAATATAGCCGGATGGCGCATTGGCTTTAAAACGAATCGGGTTGGGTAATACCGCGGCCAGCAGTGCCGCTTCTGCCGGAGTCAGGCGGCTGGCTGGCTTGTTAAAATAGCGCCGCGAGGCCTCTTCAACGCCAAAAACACCTTCACCGAACTCGGCGATATTCAGGTACACCGTCAAAATCCGCCGTTTACTCCACGCCGTTTCCAGCCCAACGGTCAGCCCGGCCTCCAGACCTTTACGCAGCCAGCTACGCCCGTCCCACAGAAACAGGTTTTTGGCCGTTTGCTGGGAGAGCGTTGAAGCGCCGCGAACGCGGTTCTCATTACGCTCATTGTGCGCGAGCGCTTTCTCGATAGCGGCGGTATCAAATCCCCAGTGCTCGGGGAATTTTTGGTCCTCAGAGGCAATAACCGCCAGCCCCATCCACGGCGAAATTTCGTCCATAGATACCCAGTCGGAGTGGGTGACATAGCCAAAATTGCCGCTCGCCCAGGCGCTGACCTGGCGCTCAACCATTACCGCGGAAAACGGCACGGGGACAAAACGAAACAGCAGCAGCCCGAAAAGCCACAGGCCGCCAACCGCGATCAAAGCCCTCAGAAGCCAGCGTTTCACCCACTGCAACGGTGCAAAACGCCCTTTCCTCACGCGCTCAGTTCCAGCACGCGTGCAACCAGCTTGTCGATACCGATGGCCGCTTCGTTAATGTTTTGCGCCAGCATATAAGCAGGCGTAGTCACGACCTTACGATCTTCATCAACAACGATATCCTCTACCGGGCAGGGAACATGCTCTGCGCCCATCGCTTCCAGCAGTTCCGCTGTATCAATATCCGTCCCGATGGTAAGCCTCAGAGGCATATCCAGAATCTTTGGCAACATCGCCGGAGCAATGCACATAAAGCCCAAAGGCTTTCCCTGCTCGTGGCATTCGCGCGCAAGGCGGCGTAAATCAGCATCAACTTCACATTCAGCACCCTGGGCGGCAAACGTGCTCAGGTTTTTAGCCGCGCCAAATCCACCCGGCACAATCAGGCCGTCGAGCGCTTCGGACACCGCCTCGCGCAAAGGCAGAATATTGCCGCGCGTAATGCGGGCCGCTTCCTGCAGAACATTGCGGCCGCCGTTAGCGGTCTCGCCGGTAAGATGGTCGATAACGTCAGACTGAGGTTTATCGGGTGCAAAGCAAACCGCCTCGGCACCGGCACGGGATAGCGCCAGCAGCGTTAGCACCGCCTCGTGGATTTCGCTGCCGTCATAAACGCCGCAGCCACTTAGCACTACGCCGATTCTCTTCATTTGAACGCTCCTTTACTTAAAGCCTGCTTCAGTATCAGCCGAACCATTTGCTCGTTATGCTTCACATATTTTACTGATTCACGTAACAAATATTTCAAGCTTTGCTATCTTATATGGCTGACGGCCCGCGAATTGCTGGTTGTGCCATTAATTAATTCAACGCTTAAAAAAGGCGCAACCCTGTTTTCCCTGGTGTTGGCGCAGTATTCGCGCACCCCGGCCTGGCCGGGGTCATTTTTTTCCAGCTTCGGCTACCCACGCTTTTAATACGTTAACGTCGTGCTGCCACTCTTGTTTCAATTCTTCGATCCATTCGCCAACGTTATCTGACCACGCGGGTAAATCCGGCGACTGAATCTGCTGGGCAACCTGCTGTAAATGGCGCAGACCAACCGAGCCAGCGGCGCCTTTAATTTTATGCCCCTCTTCCACCACGCCTTTGTTATCCCGCGCGGTCATATTGGAATCGAGCACTTCTAAATAACCCGGCATCATTTTTTCGAACATCGCCAGGCCATCGGTTATTAATTTTGGCCCTACCAGCTCGATATATTGTTCAAGCATAGGAATATCGAGCAGCGCTTGCTGTTTTTCACTATCGACTTTTGTCACCACAGGCTCCTTATCCGTTATCTGGTTATCCCAGAACTTTTGGATCATCGACATCAGTGCCGGCACGGCGAGCGGTTTACTCAACACGTCATCCATTCCGGCTTCCAGGTACTCGGTCTTGTTTTTCAGCACGTTAGCTGTAAGCGCCACCAGCGGCGGCAGCTCACTTTTGCTAAAGCGTTTATTCAGCTCGCGGGAGATATCCAGCCCGGTCATGTCCGGCAGTTGAATGTCCAGCAGTACGAGGTCATATTCCCCTGGAATAAACATCTCCAGCGCTTCTTTCCCGGTCATCGCCACATCAACGCTGTTCCCCAGCTTTTCGAGTACCGAGCGCGCCACGATGACATTCAGCTCGATATCTTCCACCAGCAGGACATGCAGGGCCGGCAGCGGCATCTCGTCGTCGTCGAGCGTATCCTCAACCTCTTCGGCCACGCTTGGCGCCTGCACGGTTAAGGTAAACAGCGAGCCTTCACCCGGCTTGCTGGTCACGGTAATATCGCCCCCCATGCTCTTCGCCAGGCGGCGCGATACCGCAAGGCCAATACCGGTGCCGGTCGCCGGTTTACCACCGTGGCTGTCTTTCACCTGGTAGTACATGGCAAAAATTTTGTCCTGCTCATCCTGAGGGATGCCGATACCCGAATCCTGCACTTCAAAGCGCAGGCAGCTCTCCTCTTCATAACGAACCCGCACCGTCACCAGCCCGCCTTTCGGGGTAAACTTCACCGCATTACTGATAAGGTTCCACAGAATCTGGCGCAGGCGCGTGCCGTCCGTCACCACTTTATGCGGCAGCGGCAACGTCGGATCCATAACAAACGATAGCCCTTTTTGCTGAGCCTGCAGGCCGGAGAGGTTTTCGAGGTCGGCAAGGAAGCTGGTGAAATCCACCGGCTGATTATCAAGCTGCACTTTGCGGCGCTCAAGTTTATCCATATCGATAATATCGTTGAAGATATTGCCGAGAGTGATGGCCGAAACGTGAATGGTTTTCAGGTAATTGGTCTGTTCGCCGCTCAGGTCGGTATCCAGCAGAATACGGCTCAGGCCGACGATGCCGTTAAGCGGCGTGCGCAGCTCGTGGCTGATAGTAGAGATAAACGTGGTCTTATCCCGGCTGGCGCGTTCCAGGGCATCCTGGTAGCGTTTACGCTCGGTAATATCACGCCCAAAGCCCATCAGGCCATGGCGTTTCCCCACGCGGTCGTAATAAGGCACTTTACGAATTTCGAAGCAGGCTTTGCGCCCGTCCGGGTAATCAAGCCACTGCTCGTAGGTTAGCGACACGTTGTGGCGGAAGACTTTCTCGTCGGTCTCCAGCACTTTTTCGGCGGCCTCGGCAGAGTAAACGTCCTGCGGTTTGAGGTGGATTAGCTGCTTTTCGCTTTTCCCGGTCAACAGCTCCATCGCCCGGTTACAGCCTGAGAATTCTTTATCTTCGTTGCGGTAGAACACCAGGTCAGGGGAGGCATCAAGGAAGGAGCGCAGGAAAGAGGACTGCTGCTCAAGCCGGATTTGCGTCTCTTCACGCTCCTGCATCTCCACTTTAAGCTGCTCAAGCATAGTCTGGCGCTCGGCTTCCGCCTTCACACGGTCCGCAATTTCCTGGTTGAGCTGGGCGATATTATCTTTTAGCTGGACGTTGAGGATCAGGTCACGCTCGCGCATCTCCTCAAGTTTTTCCACCAGCTTCGACAGGCGCTGCCTGGACTCCTCAAGCTGCTCAACAACAACCGACAGGAAGTAGACCGCCCACGGCGTAATCAACAACCCAAAAAAGATGGAGCGAACAACATCGATGCTTTCGACCTGGCCGCGCAGCAGCATGGTGACGGCCATCTGCACCACCATCGCCAGCACGACCAGAGCCGAAGCGAGCAGCAGGGAGAAGCGCACTAACCCCAGCTTCACCATAAGATCGACGTAATACTGCGCTAATAACCGGATTTGCTTCATGGAACCCTTCCTTCGCCGTGGATGCGCTAAATATACCGCAAAAAGGGCTAACGCTCAGGTATTACGAAAGAAGTGAGAGATCCCACGGCGTACCGAGAGCCGATCCTTGCGTTCCATGTTCCAGCAGGTAGCGAGCTATCTCCACCATCGCCGTCCAGCGGTTTTCACACCATAAAGGCGCCAGCAGCGTAGGGCGGCGTGCGCTGGCGGAGATGCGGTGAAACACCACGTCGAGGGGCGTATGGCGAATCATCTCTGCGGCGGTTTGCACGTATTCCTCAAGCTCAATGCCGCCGAGGCGGCCCGCACGCCAGCTTTTCGCCATAATGCTGCCTTCAACAATGTGTAGCGGATGCAGCTTCAGGCCATCCACGCCGGTTTCCACCACCCGCTCCAGCGTTTCCATGCACTGCTGCTGCCCCTCGCCGGGCAAACCTACAATCAGGTGGCTACAGACTTTCAAACCACGGGCACGCGCCCGCCGCGTGGTTTCTTGATAGCAGGCAAAATCATGCCCACGGTTGATACGGTGCAGGGTTTTATCGTTCGCCGTCTGTAGACCCAGCTCCAGCCAGACCTCGTACCCTTGTTCACGGTATTCGCTCAACAAATCGAGCACGCTGTCGGGCACGCAGTCCGGGCGGGTTCCTACACACAGGCCGACAATGCTGGCCTGGCTCACCGCCTGCTGATACATAGAACGCAATACCTGAACCTCTGCCCAGGTGCTGGTGTAGGCCTGAAAATAAGCCAGATAGCGCTGCGCGCGATCCACGCGGCTGGCCTGCCGCGCGAGCTGCACGGCAATAGAGTTGTGCTGCTGGTCTTCATCGGCAAAAGAGGCGACATTGCAAAAAGTGCAGCCCCCGCGTCCGATAGTACCGTCGCGATTCGGGCAGCTAAACCCGCCGTGAAGCGAAAGCTTGTGGACCTTTTGCCCGTAACGACGAGAGAGATCGCCGCCAAACATATTGACTAATTTCTGTAACTGCATAATCTGATGGGCCGTCCCGAAAAAGGGGCCTAGCCTGCCATTTTCTGTTCGCCCCGGCGATGACCTGGATCAATCGCTTCGGCGCAGCTTTAGCTATTGAATAATCATTCAAAATTAGTGCGATTTTATCCACCCTAAGCATAATTACTTTTCCTTATGACGCATCCCTTTATTTAAAGAATATGACGCCCGGTGAAAAACAGTGTCATGCTGCACACCGCGAGGGTTAGGCAGCATATCGTGCTGGCAATATCATTCATGCCAGCATGGTCTGGAGTTTCACGGGCTTTCGGATAGTGAGGACGATCACATAAAGCCCGACGTTAGCAGACCTTTCTGAATGTGCAAAAAAGACAAAAAAATCTTCTTATTCATATCGTTAACCCACTCTTAGCACAATTATGTATAAATAAGAATGCCATTTGACCTGTGTGCTCTTTCCCGATAAGTTGGAAATCCGCTGGAAGCTTTCTGGATGGGTTCTGTGCCCATCATATTTATGCAGTAATTGAGATTCCCTCTAAAGCAAGTCCTCAACACTTGTGACACCGGATGCGTTGGACATTAAGAGGGCGACACGCGAGGCAAGCGTAAGATGCGCAAACCCCGTCGCCATGCCCTTGCTGCGTCCACGCGCAAACGGTTGGGGGTAACGTAGAGCCTGGGGAGGTTCACTGATATGTTGTACGATAAATCCCTCGAGAAGGATAACTGTGGTTTCGGCCTGATCGCCCACATAGAAGGCGAACCTAGCCACAAGGTAGTGCGTACCGCTATTCACGCACTGGCCCGTATGCAGCACCGCGGCGCGATTCTGGCCGACGGTAAAACCGGTGATGGTTGCGGCCTGTTGCTGCAAAAACCGGATCGTTTCTTCCGCATCGTTGCAGAAGAGCGCAATTGGCGTTTAGCTAAAAACTATGCCGTTGGCATGATTTTCTTAAGCCAGGATGACGCGCTTGCCCGCGCCAGCCGCCGCATTGTTGAAGAAGAGCTGCAAAACGAAACCCTGTCTATTGTTGGCTGGCGCGAAGTGCCGGTTAATAAAGATGTGCTCGGTGAAATCGCCCTCTCCTCTCTGCCACGTATTGAGCAAATTTTCGTTAACGCCCCGGCGGGCTGGCGTCCTCGCGATATGGAACGTCGCCTGTTCATCGCCCGTCGCCGTATCGAAAAACGCATCCAGGAAGACAAAGACTTCTATATCTGTAGTCTCTCTAACCTGGTGAACATTTATAAAGGTCTGTGTATGCCGGCGGATTTGCCGCGCTTCTACCTGGACCTGGCGGATCTGCGCCTGGAATCAGCCATTTGCCTGTTCCACCAGCGCTTCTCCACCAACACCGTACCTCGCTGGCCTCTGGCTCAGCCGTTCCGCTATCTGGCGCACAACGGCGAGATCAACACCATTACCGGTAACCGCCAGTGGGCACGCGCCCGTACCTACAAATTCCAGACGCCGTTGATTCCTGACCTGCACGACGCCGCGCCGTTCGTCAACGAAACCGGCTCTGACTCCAGCTCCATGGATAACATGCTTGAGCTGCTGCTGGCGGGCGGGATGGATATCGTTCGCGCCATGCGCCTGCTGGTTCCGCCTGCCTGGCAGAACAACCCGAATATGGACCCGGAGCTGCGCGCCTTCTTCGACTTTAACTCCATGCACATGGAGCCGTGGGACGGCCCGGCCGGTATCGTTATGTCCGACGGGCGTTTCGCCGCCTGTAACCTGGACCGTAACGGCCTGCGCCCGGCACGCTACGTTATTACCAAAGATAAGCTCATCACCTGCGCGTCCGAGGTTGGCATCTGGGATTACCAGCCGGACGAAGTGGTTGAAAAAGGCCGCGTTGGCCCCGGCGAGCTGATGGTTATCGATACCCGCGTTGGCCGTATTCTGCATTCCGCAGAGACCGACAACGATCTGAAAAGCCGCCATCCTTACAAAGAGTGGATGGAGAAAAACGTTCGCCGCCTGGTGCCTTTTGAAGAGCTGCCGGACGAACGCGTCGGCACTCGCGAAATGGACGACGACACGCTCGCCAGCTATCAGAAGCAGTTTAACTACAGCAGCGAAGAGCTGGACTCGGTCATTCGCGTGCTGGGCGAGAACGGCCAGGAAGCCGTTGGCTCAATGGGCGATGATACCCCGTTTGCCGTGCTTTCCAGCCAGCCACGCATTATTTATGACTACTTCCGCCAGCAGTTTGCACAGGTGACTAACCCACCTATCGACCCGCTGCGTGAAGCCCACGTGATGTCGCTGGCCACCAGCATTGGCCGCGAAATGAACGTCTTCTGCGAAGCGGAAGGCCAGGCCCACCGCCTGAGCTTCAAATCGCCAATCCTGCTGTGGTCCGATTTCCAGCAGCTGACCACGCTGGAAGAAGAGCATTATCGCGCCGATACGCTCGACATCACTTACGACGTTACGGAAAAATCACTGCACGAAACCGTAGCGGCGCTGTGCGACGAAGCCGAACGTATGGTTCGCAACGGCACGGTATTGCTGGTGCTGTCCGACCGTAATATTGCCAAAAACCGCCTGCCGGTTCCGGCTCCAATGGCCGTTGGCGCAATCCAGACTCGCCTTGTGGACAAGAGCCTGCGCTGCGACGCTAACATCATCGTTGAAACCGCCAGCGCCCGCGACCCGCACCACTTTGCGGTTCTGCTCGGCTTTGGCGCCACCGCAATCTACCCATACCTCGCTTATGAAACTCTGGCGAAGCTGGTTGATAACGGCGCAATCGACAGAAACTACCGCACGGTGATGCAGAACTACCGCAACGGGATCAATAAAGGGCTGTACAAGATCATGTCCAAAATGGGCATCTCGACTATCGCCTCTTACCGCTGCTCCAAACTGTTTGAAGCCGTCGGCCTGCACAAAGAAGTGTCCGAGCTTTGCTTCCAGGGTGCAGTCAGCCGCATCGGCGGCGCGGGCTTCGCCGACTTCCAGCAGGATCTGCTGAACCTGTCCAAGCGTGCCTGGCTGGTGCGTAAGCCGCTGGATCAGGGCGGGCAGCTGAAGTTCGTCCACGGCGGTGAATACCACGCCTATAACCCGGACGTGGTTCAGACGCTGCAAAAAGCAGTGCAAAGCGGCGACTATGGCGATTACCAGCAGTACGCGAAGCTGGTCAACGAGCGCCCGGTGGCAACGCTGCGCGACATGCTGACCCTGAACCCGCAGGATGAGTCCGTCAAAATTGAAGACGTTGAGCCAGCCAGCGAGCTGTTTAAACGCTTTGATACCGCGGCGATGTCCATCGGAGCATTAAGCCCGGAGGCACACGAGTCGCTGGCCGAAGCAATGAACAGCATCGGCGGTAATTCCAACTCCGGCGAAGGCGGCGAAGATCCTGCCCGCTACGGCACCAACAAAGTGTCACGCATCAAGCAGGTGGCTTCCGGCCGCTTCGGCGTAACACCGGCCTACCTGGTCAACGCCGACGTTATCCAGATTAAAGTTGCTCAGGGCGCTAAGCCGGGCGAAGGCGGCCAGCTGCCGGGTGATAAAGTGACGCCGTACATCGCGAAACTGCGCTACTCCGTGCCGGGCGTGACGCTGATTTCTCCGCCACCGCACCACGATATTTACTCTATCGAGGACCTGGCGCAGCTGATTTTCGACCTTAAACAGGTCAACCCGAAAGCGATGATCTCCGTGAAGCTGGTTTCCGAACCTGGCGTCGGCACCATCGCGACCGGCGTGGCGAAAGCCTATGCCGACCTGATTACCATCGCCGGTTATGACGGCGGCACGGGTGCCAGCCCGCTTTCTTCCGTGAAATACGCTGGCTGCCCCTGGGAGCTTGGCCTGGTAGAAACCCAGCAGGCTCTGGTAGCAAACGGTCTGCGTCACAAGATCCGCCTGCAGGTTGATGGCGGCCTGAAAACCGGCCTCGATATCATTAAAGCGGCTATTCTCGGCGCGGAAAGCTTCGGCTTCGGCACCGGACCAATGGTCGCCCTGGGCTGTAAATACCTGCGTATTTGCCACCTGAACAACTGCGCGACCGGCGTAGCAACCCAGGATGACAAGCTGCGTAAGAACCACTATCACGGCCTGCCGTTCAAAGTGACCAATTACTTTGAATTTATCGCCCGCGAAACCCGCGAGCTGATGGCGCTGCTGGGCGTGAAGCGTCTGGTGGACTTAATTGGCCGCACGGATCTGCTGAAAGAGCTGGAAGGCTTTACCGCCAAGCAGCAGAAGCTCGATCTCTCGGCGCTGCTGAAAACCGCAGAACCGATGCCGGGCAAAGCGGTGTACTGCACCGAGCACAACCCGCCGTTTGACAAAGGCGACCTGAACGCGCAGCTGTTAACCCAGGCGCAGCCGTATGTTGATGACAAGCAGAGCAAAACCTTCTGGTTTGACATCCGCAATACCGACCGCTCCGTGGGCGCTTCGCTTTCCGGCTACATCGCGCAGCATAACGGCGACCAGGGTCTGGCAGCAGACCCAATCAAGGCGCATTTCAGCGGCACCGCGGGCCAGAGCTTCGGCGTGTGGAACGCCGGCGGCGTGGAATTGCACCTGACCGGCGATGCCAACGACTATGTAGGCAAAGGCATGGCAGGCGGTCTGATATCACTGCGTCCTCCGGTAGGCTCGGCCTTCCGCAGCCACGAAGCGACGATTATCGGCAACACCTGCCTGTACGGCGCAACGGGCGGCAAGCTGTACGCAGCAGGCCGTGCGGGTGAACGTTTTGCGGTGCGTAACTCCGGTGCTATCACCGTGGTTGAAGGTATCGGCGATAACGGCTGCGAATACATGACCGGCGGTATCGTCTGCATTCTTGGCAAAACCGGGGTTAACTTCGGCGCGGGCATGACCGGCGGCTTCGCCTACGTGCTTGACGAAGACGGCGAGTTCCGTAAACGCGTGAATCCGGAACTGGTTGAATTACTCGACGTGGAAGAACTGGCGATTCATGAAGAGCATCTGCGCGGCATGATAACCGAACACGTTCAGCTAACCGGCTCCCAGCGTGGCGAAGAGATCCTGGCGAACTGGCCATCCTTCGCGGCGAAATTCACCCTGGTTAAACCGAAGTCCAGTGATGTCAAAGCATTGTTGGGTCACCGCAGTCGTTCCGCAGCTGAGCTGCGGGTGCAGGCGCAGTAAGAGGTCACGATGAGTCAAAACGTTTATCAATTTATCGACTTGCAGCGCGTTGATCCGCCGAAAAAGCCGTTGAAGATCCGCAAGATCGAGTTCGTGGAAATTTACGAACCCTTCTCGGAAGGCCAGGCCAAGGCGCAGGCGGACCGCTGCCTGTCCTGCGGTAACCCGTACTGCGAGTGGAAATGCCCGGTTCACAACTACATTCCAAACTGGCTGAAGCTGGCCAATGAAGGGCGCATTATCGAGGCGGCCGAGCTGTCTCACCAGACCAACAGCCTGCCGGAAGTTTGCGGCCGCGTTTGCCCGCAGGATCGCCTTTGCGAAGGCTCCTGCACCCTGAACGACGAGTTTGGTGCGGTCACCATCGGCAACATCGAGCGCTATATCAACGATAAAGCCATTGAGATGGGCTGGAAACCGGATTTAACCGGCGTTAAGCAAACCGGCAAGCGCGTTGCGATTATCGGCGCTGGCCCTGCGGGGCTGGCCTGTGCCGACGTGCTGGCGCGTAATGGCGTAAAAGCCGTGGTTTACGACAGACACCCTGAAATCGGCGGCCTGCTGACCTTCGGCATTCCGGCCTTCAAGCTGGAAAAAGAAGTGATGACCAAGCGCCGCGAGATTTTCAGCGGCATGGGCATCGAGTTCAAGCTCAATACCGAAGTCGGTCGTGACGTACAGATGGACGAGCTGCTGAGCGAATTCGACTCTGTTTTCCTCGGCGTGGGCACTTACCAGTCTATGCGCGGCGGTTTAGAGAACGAAGATGCACCTGGCGTTTACGACGCGCTGCCGTTCCTTATCGCTAATACCAAGCAAATAATGGGCTTCGGTGAAACTGCCGAAGAGCCGTATGTCAGCATGGAAGGCAAACGCGTTGTGGTGCTGGGCGGTGGCGACACCGCGATGGACTGCGTGCGTACTTCTATTCGCCAGGGCGCAACGCACGTTATCTGTGCCTACCGCCGTGACGAAGAAAACATGCCGGGCTCTAAGCGTGAAGTGAAAAACGCGCGTGAAGAAGGCGTGGAGTTCCAGTTCAACCTCCAGCCGCTGGGCGTTGAGATTAACGCTAATGGCCGGGTTTGCGGCGTGAAAGTTGCCCGCACCGAACTGGGCGCGCCGGATGCCAATGGCCGCCGTCGCCCTGAAATCGTCGCCGGTTCCGAGCACGTTCTGCCTGCCGATGCGGTAGTGATGGCGTTTGGTTTCCGCCCTCACAGCATGGAATGGCTGGGGCAGCACAGCGTCGAACTGGATAGCCAGGGCCGCATCATCGCCCCGGAAGGCAGCGAAAACGCGTTCCAGACCAGCAACCCAAAAATCTTCGCCGGCGGCGATGCGGTTCGCGGGTCTGACCTGGTGGTAACGGCGATTGCCGAAGGCCGCAAGGCGGCGGATGGGATCCTGAACTTCCTCGAAGTATAAAAGCAGAATGCCTGATAGCTTCGGCTATCGGGTCTTGTTGCTCCGGTAGAGTTTGCCCCAATAAAAAAGCCAGTCTTTCGACTGGCTTTTTCTTATTTCACTACGCGCAACGCCGGACGGCCACCGCGCGGCGGCGGAGGCGGATCGTCGTCAGGGTTATTGTCGCGATCGGCGTTGTCCGGACGATCGCCGTCAATAACCTGCATTACCGTTTCTGACTCGCCTGCTGCAGGCTGGTCATCGTTATGGCTTTCAGCGTCTTCATCGTAGCCCGCTTCCGGCTCAAACATCGTCCCGGCCCCGTTTTCTCGAGCATAAATTGCCAGCACCGCGGCCATCGGTACATTGACCTGCCGCGGTACGCCGCCGAAGCGCGCGTTAAAACGCACTTCGTCATTGGCTAATTCAAGGTTGCCCACGGCGCGAGGAGCAATGTTCAGCACAATTTGCCCGTCACGCGCGTACTCCATTGGAACCTGCACACCTTCCAGCGTGATATCCACGACCAGATGCGGCGTGAGCTGGTTGTCCAGCAGCCACTCATAGAAGGCTCGCAGCAGGTAAGGACGGCGCGGAGACAGTTGCGACATATCCATCAATTAGCCTCGAGTCTGCAGACGCATTTCACGCTCAGGTTCGGTCAAAGAGGCCAGGAAGGAATCGCGCTCGAAGACGCGGGTCATATAACCTTTCATCTCTTTAGAACCCGCACCGGTCAGCTCGATGCCCATCTGCGGCAGACGCCACAGCAGCGGAGCCAGGTAGCAGTCTACCAGGCTGAACTCGTCGCTCAGGAAGAAAGGCTTCTGAGTGAATACCGGAGCGATGCTCAGCAGCTCTTCACGCAGCTGCTTACGCGCCGCGTCCGCTTCCTGCGCGGAGCCGTTCATCACCACGTTCATCAGGGTGTACCAGTCTTTCTCAATGCGATGCATATACAGACGGCTTTCACCACGCGCAACCGGATAAACCGGCATCAGCGGCGGGTGCGGGAAACGCTCATCAAGATATTCCATGATGATGCGTGATTCCCACAACGTCAGTTCGCGGTCAACCAGGGTCGGTACGCTGTGATTTGGGTTGAGGTCAATCAGATCCTGAGGCAGGTTATCCGTTTCCACATGCTCAATTTCAACGCTAACACCCTTTTCAGCCAGCACGATGCGTACCTGATGGCTGTAGATGTCAGTAGGACCGGAAAACAGCGTCATCACCGAACGTTTGTTGGCAGCGACAGCCATGAAAACCTCCAAGTTTATCCAGAAAATTACTGCTAATAGCCGCAAGCGGCGACTAACCTGACCGTTTATTACCCAACGCTTCGCCGTAACACCGTTAACGCCTGAAAAGAAAGCGAGAACAAACCTGATGCCGACATTTGGGCAGAAAATTGGATGATAGTTTACCAGATTTTACCGGTTTTGTGGTGGCTACGTGTTGAATTTGCCTAAAAGACAAACCATTTCAAAGCGTTAAAACCGATAATATAAATTACAGACATAAAAAAACCCGGTACAAAGACCGGGTTTTTGCCAATTGCCTTTCTGCGTAAGCAGAGAACAATTAACGTTTGGAGAACTGTGGACGACGACGTGCTTTACGCAGACCGACTTTCTTACGTTCAACCTGACGAGCATCACGAGTAACGAAGCCTGCTTTACGCAGTTCGGAACGCAGGGACTCATCGTACTCCATCAGAGCGCGGGTGATACCGTGACGGATCGCACCAGCCTGACCAGAGATACCACCACCTTTAACGGTGATGTACAGATCCAGTTTCTCAACCATGTCGACCAGTTCCAGCGGCTGACGAACTACCATGCGGGCAGTTTCACGACCGAAGTACTGTTCCAGAGAACGTTGGTTGATAACGATTTTGCCGTTGCCCGGTTTGATAAACACGCGAGCTGCGGAACTTTTGCGGCGACCAGTGCCGTAGTATTGATTTTCAGCCATTGCCTATAATCCCGATTAAATGTCCAGAACTTGCGGTTGCTGTGCCGCGTGGTTGTGCTCGGTGCCCGCGTAAACTTTCAGTTTACGGAACATAGCACGGCCCAGCGGACCCTTTGGCAGCATGCCTTTAACCGCGATTTCAATCACACGCTCAGGACGGCGGGCAATCATCTCTTCAAAGGTCGCTTGTTTGATACCACCGATGTGGCCGGTGTGATGGTAATACACTTTGTCAGTACGCTTGTTGCCGGTTACAGCAACTTTGTCAGCGTTCAGAACGATGATGTAATCACCAGTATCAACGTGCGGAGTGTATTCCGCTTTGTGCTTACCGCGCAGACGGCGAGCCAGTTCAGTAGCCAGACGACCTAAGGTCTTACCTTCAGCATCAACAACATACCAGTCGCGCTGTACAGTTTCTGGTTTAGCTGTAAAAGTTTTCATTAAAAGCTTACCCAATATATAGTTACACGTTGGTGAACACCCAAACGTTTAAAATCAGTTGAGGTTCACGCGACATTGTCCAGCAAACCTACCCCTTCGAATAGCCTATGCCGGCACGACAAAAGTTTTGGGAAAAAAACTTTGGTTGTAACGTGGGGTCGCAAGATTATAGAGAAGTCGCCCTCAAAAATCGACCACAATTTGTAGTTGATATCACATATTCATCGTCAGGGCAGATGAGAGAGCCGCAAATACTCTTCGCTTTGCATTTCCTGCAGGCGGGAGAGGCAGCGCTGGAACTCGAATCTTAACCTTTCCCCTTGATAAATATCAAATAGTTCAGCATTCGCCGACACCACCAATTTGACATGGCGTTCATAAAACTCATCCACCAGTGCAATGAAACGCCGCGCTTCATTTTCCATAAGCGTCGTCATCACCGGCACATTAAACAGCATCACGGTGTGGAACTGGCGGGAAAGTGCGATGTAATCGTGCTGGCTGCGGGCATCCACGCACAGCGTAGTAAAATCCACCGCCAGCGTTTGGTTGGCGGTGCCGAGCGTGGCCAGCGGGCGGTGGTTTATCTCCAGCACCGGGCCGCCTTCACGCTTAGTTCCGGCCAGCGCCGCATAAAGTTTCTCCATCTGCTGGGCGGACTCGCTATTAAGCGGCGACAGCCAAAGATGTGCCTGAGTGAGCGTACGCAGGCGATAGTCAATCCCGGCATCTACGTTCATCACATCGCAATAGCGTTTCACGGCCTCGATAGCCGGTAAAAATCGCGCGCGCTGTAGCCCGTTACGGTATAAATCGTCCGGCGGGATATTCGACGTGGCCACTAAGGTGATGCCCCGGGCGAACAGCGCTTTCATTAATGTACCCAGCAGCATGGCATCGGTGATGTCAGAGACAAAAAACTCATCAAAGCACAAGACGTCGGTTTCGGCCTTAAAACCATCGGCAACGATTTCAAGCGGATCGCTGTGGCCCTGGTTTTGCGCCAGCTCTTCGTGAACCCGCAGCATAAAACGGTGGAAATGGAGGCGTAATTTGCGCTCCCCCGGCAGACTCTGGAAGAACATATCCATTAGCCAGGTTTTACCGCGCCCTACGCCCCCCCACATATACAGGCCACGAACCGGCTCCCGCGAGGCGGGCGCGTCACGTTTGCCCAGTAGCTTGCCGAAGCGGGCAAATAAGCCGGCTGTGTTTTCCGGCTGAGTTTCTGTCGTCAGCGCCTGCCAGATAGTATCTAAACGCATAACCGCTTCGCGCTGTACTTCGTCGGGTTGGTAGCTGCCCTCTGCCAGGGCCTGTTGATAGCGCGATGCGGGAGAGAGATTTTGCATGGTATTATGGTATTCCCTTTAGAATCGGATAGCCGTTCACTGTCGTTTTCGAATTCGGTTGTCGAAAAAAAGGCCGTTCTACCCTAAGCGATGCTGCGTCAGGATTCCACTTCTCTTAGGTTAACGGTTATAGTGGCTACATTACCCTACGGAATCACAAGATAACGGGAGAAGTTCATGACTTGGGAATATGCGCTTATTGGGTTAGTAGTGGGCCTTATTATCGGTGCCGTCGCCATGCGCTTTGGCAACCGCAAGCTGCGCCAACAACAAGCTATGCAGTATGAGCTGGAAAAAAATAAAGCGGAACTCGAAGAGTATCGCGAAGAGTTGGTCAGCCACTTTGCCCGCAGCGCCGAGCTGCTGGATAATATGGCGCACGATTATCGCCAGCTTTATCAACATATGGCGAAAAGCTCCAGCAGCCTGCTGCCGGAAATGTCCGCCGAAGCGAACCCGTTCCGCAACCGCCTTGCGGAGTCAGAAGCCAGCAACGATCAGGCTCCGGTTCAGATGCCGCGCGACTATTCAGAAGGCGCTTCTGGCCTGCTGCGTACCGGCGCAAAACGCGATTAATCCCAGTTTCAGCTTTTTTTCAGGGGCACGGCCTGCGTGCCCCCCATCCTTTCCTGCCGCAGCTATCATTTAATAATCTATTGCTTTCTTATTACGCCATTGTTAGTCGATTGATATTTCAATAACATCGATTGAGTAAGTGGGTATTCCTTTTTCCAGGTGACGAGAGCCAGCATCCAATGAAGAAACAAATCCGGCTGTTGAGTGCAGTAGCGTTAAGCGTCGGTCTGACGCTCGGCGTATCCCCTCTGGCGAGTGCGTCACTGCCCTCCCAGGTTCCCGGCCAGCCCGCGCTGCCGAGCCTTGCCCCGATGCTGGAAAAAGTGCTGCCTGCGGTCGTCAGCGTACAGGTTGAAGGCACCGCATCGGCTTCAAGTCAAAAGGTGCCGGAAGAGTTTAAAAAATTCTACGGCGATGGGGCTCCGTCAGACGCGCCTCAGCAGTTTGAAGGCCTCGGCTCCGGCGTCATCATTAACGCCGCCAAAGGCTACGTGCTGACCAATAATCATGTTATTAATCAGGCACAAAAGATAAGCGTTCAGCTCAACGATGGACGCGAGTTTGATGCAAAACTCATCGGCGGAGACGACCAAAGCGATATCGCGCTTATCCAGCTACAAAACGCTACCGGGCTCACCGAAATTAAAGTTGCGGACTCAGACAAGCTGAAGGTCGGCGATTTTGCCGTCGCTGTGGGCAACCCGTTTGGCCTTGGGCAAACGGCAACTTCCGGTATAGTTTCCGCATTAGGCCGCAGCGGCCTTAATCTCGAAGGGCTGGAAAACTTCATCCAGACCGACGCCTCCATCAACCGCGGCAACTCCGGCGGCGCGCTGCTGAACCTTAACGGCGAGCTGATTGGGATAAACACCGCCATTCTGGCTCCGAGCGGCGGCAGCGTCGGTATTGGCTTCGCTATCCCGAGCAATATGGCGCAAACCCTGGCTAAACAGCTGATGGAGTTTGGCGAAATCAAACGCGGCCTGTTGGGGATTAAAGGCACCGAGATGAGCGCCGATATCGCCAAAGCGTTTAATTTGTCTACCCAGCGCGGCGCTTTCGTCAGCGAAGTGCTGCCGCAGTCCGGCTCGGCCAAAGCTGGCGTAAAAGCAGGAGACGTGATTATCAGTCTGAACGGTAACCCGCTTAACAGTTTCGCCGAACTGCGCGCCAAAATCGCCACCACCGAACCCGGTACGGTGGTAAAACTCGGCCTGCTGCGTGACGGTAAACCACTCGAGGTCAGCGTCACGCTGGACAAGAGCACGGCCTCTTCCGCCAGCGCAGAGATGATACTTCCCGCGCTTCAGGGTGCCACGTTGAGCGACGGACAGTTGAAAGACGGCGGGAAAGGCATTCGCCTGGATAACGTTGAAAAAAGCACGCCTGCCGCTCAGGTTGGCCTGCATAAAGATGATGTGATTGTCGGGATTAACCGCGAGCGTGTGCACAGCATCGCAGAAATGCGTAAGGTGCTCGAAACCAAGCCTGCGGTTATCGCGCTCCACATCGTTCGCGGTGAAGACAGCATTTATCTGCTGTTGCGTTAACGGCAGCAGAGAAACGGACATCGTCTGTACGATGTCCGTTCAACTCATGCTATTCTGCGTTCGATTTTTCTCACTGATTAACTCAAATTCATGTTCCTAAAGATCTTACGTTCGGTGGTGATTGGGCTGATTGTCGCGGGGCTGCTGTTGCTCGCGATGCCGTCATTGCGCAAGGCCGTTAGCCCGCTGGTACCATCGCAATATGACAGCGCCGACGAAACGCCGATGAGTTTTAACCCGGCGGTGCGCCGTGCTGCCCCGGCGGTGGTCAACGTTTATAACCGCAGCGTGGGCAATAACGGCCAGAATCAGCTGCAGATAAAAACCCTCGGCTCCGGCGTTATCATGGACGGCCGCGGCTACATCATTACCAATAAACACGTTATTAACGACGCGGAGCAAATCATCGTTGCGCTTCAGGATGGGCGAGTTTTCGAAGCGCTGCTGATTGGCTCCGACAGCCTGACCGACCTGGCCGTGCTGAAAATCAACGCCACCAGCCTGCCAATTATTCCGATTAACGGCAAACGCCAGCCGCACATCGGCGACGTTGTCATGGCGATAGGCAACCCGTACAACCTCGGGCAGACGGTAACTCAGGGCATTATCAGCGCCACCGGCCGCATCGGCCTTAGCCCGTCAGGCCGCCAGTCGTTCCTGCAAACGGACGCCTCCATCAACCGCGGGAATTCGGGCGGGGCGCTGGTTAACTCCTTAGGCGAGCTGATGGGCATCAATACCCTGTCGTTTGATAAGAGCAACGACGGCGAAACCCCGGAAGGGATCGGCTTTGCTATCCCAACTCAGCTGGCGACCAAAATAATGGATAAGCTGATTCGCGATGGCCGGGTGATCCGCGGTTATATCGGCATCGGCGGCAGAGAGATTACCCCGCTGCACGGCCCGTCTACCGGCATCGACCAGCTGCAGGGGATTATCGTGAACGAAGTTTCACCGGAAGGTCCGGCCGCTCAGGCAGGTATTCAGGTCAATGACGTGATTATCTCGGTCAACCACAAACCGGCCATCTCCGCGCTGGAGACCATGGACCAGGTTGCAGAAATTAGGCCAGGCTCGGTTATCCCGGTCGAAGTGATGCGTGAAGATAAAAAGCTTACGCTTCAGGTCACTATCCAGGAATATCCCGCCGGAAGTAACTAAACTGCGGACATAAAAAAACCGGAACTGAGTTCCGGTTTTTTTTATTCTGAGGTCGATTACTTAACGAAATCTTCGCCCAGCTGAATGTCTTTTTTCAGGGTATCCAGCATGCCTTCCATCGCCTGTTTCTCAAAGGCGCTCAGGGTGCCGATAGCTTTGCGCTCAACGATACCGTTTTTACCCAGCAGCAGCGGCTGAGAGAAGAAACGTGCGTGCTCGCCGTCACCTTCAACATACGCGCACTCAACAACATTGCTCTCGCCCTGCAGCGCACGAACCAGAGAAAGACCGAAACGAGCTGCGGCCTGGCCCATGGACAGCGTAGCCGATCCGCCACCGGCTTTAGCTTCAACCACTTCAGTACCCGCGTTCTGGATACGTTTGGTCAGATCAGCCACTTCCTGCTCGGTGAAGCTCACGCCCGGGATCTGGGACAGCAGAGGCAGAATAGTCACGCCTGAGTGGCCGCCGATGACCGGAACTTCGATATCCGTTGGCTTTTTGCCTTTCAGCTCGGCAACAAAGGTGTTGGAGCGGATAATATCCAGCGTGGTCACGCCGAACAGTTTGTTTTTATCGTAAACGCCCGCTTTCTTCAGCACTTCCGCCGCGATAGCAACGGTGGTGTTAACCGGGTTGGTGATAATACCGATGCAGGCTTTTGGTGCTGTTTTAGCAACCTGCTCAATCAGATTCTTCACGATGCCCGCGTTGACGTTAAACAGGTCGGAGCGGTCCATACCGGGTTTACGCGCCACGCCAGCAGAAATCAGCACTACGTCCGCGCCAACCAGCGCCGGAGTTGCGTCTTCGCCGGAGAAACCTTTGATTTTCACGTCTGTAGGGATATGGCTCAGGTCCACCGCAACCCCAGGGGTTACCGGAGCAATGTCATACAGTGAGAGTTCTGAGCCTGAAGGCAGTTGGGTCTTAAGTAGAAGGGCAAGCGCCTGGCCAATACCGCCGGCTGCGCCGAGGACTGCAACTTTCATCCTAAACTCCTTATTATGGTTAGCAAAATCGTGCCGTAACTCCATGCGGTGGCGACCATAATCCAGAGAAGAGATAATTACAATCTTCCCGCCGCCAGATTGCGATATTCCGCAATCATCGACCGCGTTGCTGCTGCATTTACTCGCCGGGAGGAACGACGCCATAGCGCCCGGTCACGACCTGATGTGGTTACATCAACGGCGGTTACATTACCCCTCAAGGCCAACCAAAACAACATCATTTTGATAACATTTAATTTACTTTGAGGCTTATTTGCGAGTCGTGACACAGGCATGTTCGCCGATAACGAAATTTGATAAAATCCCCCGCTTTCATAACATTATTTCAGGCTGACTCCCGCCGGATAATTGTCCCACAGCATTCAGGCTGGCGATCGCTCTCGCGCCTGAAGGAAGATGAACAATTTGCATAAAAATTCATTTAAATGCATAATAATGTTATCTCTTTTACCCAGGATAGGTTATTTATGCGTAACTCCTCGAAACAAGAAGAATTAGTAAAGGCTTTCAAAGCGTTACTTAAAGAAGAGAAATTCAGCTCACAGGGCGAGATAGTTCAGGCGTTACAAAACGAAGGTTTCGAAAACATCAACCAGTCCAAAGTTTCCCGCATGTTGACCAAGTTTGGCGCGGTCAGAACCCGCAATGCCAAGATGGAAATGGTTTACTGCCTGCCTGCAGAGCTTGGGGTTCCGACGACCTCCAGCCCGCTGAAAAACCTGGTGCTGGACATTGATTACAACGACGCCGTAGTGGTTATCCACACGAGCCCGGGTGCCGCACAGCTTATTGCGCGCCTTCTGGACTCACTGGGTAAAGCTGAAGGTATCCTCGGTACCATCGCCGGAGATGACACCATCTTTACCACCCCGGCCAATGACTTCACCGTGAAAGAGCTGTACGAAGCGATTCTGGTCCTGTTCGAACAAGAGCTGTAATTTTCCTCTTCTTTTCAGCCCGCCGTGTTATATGGCGGGCTTTACCCTTCCGCCCCGGTAATCTTCGGTAAAAAAACCTCAGCCCAGCGTATGGAATTGCTTCAATAGCATTCCACAGGCCATTGTTCTGTGCTTTACCGCACAAATAGTCAAATTGACCCATATATATGATTTTACTTATATTTAACAAAAATGGCGCGATAAAAACGTCTTTTTTATAACTATGGGTAATAAAAAATCATTTCATTAATTTAAAGTTGCATAGGCAACAATTAGCAAGGTATTAATTTTTCCCGAAACTAGTGTATACTTAATTTCGTGATGAGGGTCACAGAACGATGACCCAACCAAAAGAATACGACGAGGAAAAAATGATGAACATGAAAGCCACTTTAGTTACCGCCAGCCTGCTATCCGCCCTGTCTTTCGGCGTTTTTGCCGCTGACTCTATCAACGCGCAGCAAGCGGAAAACCGCCAGTCTTTAGGCACCGTTTCCGTTGACGATATCGCCAGCTCGCCGATGGATATGCATGAAATGCTGAACCAGAAAGCCGAGCAAAACGGCGCTTCAGCCTACCGCGTAATCGAAGCCCGTACCGGTGGCCACTGGCACGCAACTGCCGAGCTGTATAAGTAACAGCCGTCAGCCATAAGTCAGTTGAATAGATAGAACTAAAAACGTTAAGCCTCGAGCGGCCCCAAGTAGAAAAATCGCTATCAAGCCCTTCCGGCCGCCGTGTAAACCTTCAGGAGTAAAGACTATGAAAACCAAATTAACTATCGCCGCACTGAGCCTGCTGTCCGTTATCTCTTTAGGCGCTAACGCCGCAGCTCACCAGATCAATAGCGAACAGGCTCAAGGCATGCAGTCCATGGGCTCAATCTCTGTAAGCCAGATTGGCAGCGCGCCAATGGATATGCGTCAGGAACTCTCGCAGAAAGCGACAGAACAAGGTGCATCCGCATACCGTATTACCGAAGCACGTAGCGGCGACACCTGGCACGCAACTGCTGAACTGTACAAATAAACCCTCGTCGTACTTGTCCTACGACCTTGCCCCCGCTCGCCGGGGGCTTTTTTATGCCCGAAATTCGCGTTTAGCTGCGAATGTTAAAGCGAAGCTGGCCTTCCAGCTCCTCTTCCGCCTCATCAAACAGCAGGATAAGCGCACCAAACCTGCGCCGTTTATTCTCCGGCAGATGCGTAAATTCAATTTCTGCCGGCAGGGAAAACGCGGCACCGGTGACCACCTCCCACAGGCTGTCTAAATCGTGTACCACGCCTTTGCTTAAGGAAAGCAGCTCTGAAAACCGTTGGTAAAACGCAGGGTTGTCTTCAATCTGGCTAAAATCAAACGTGTATTTTTTCATCGCTGCCGTCCTGACCGTTTATCGCAAGCGGGAGAGCTACAGCCCGCCGATGTGTAACGTTTTCACTTCCAGGAACTCCTCCAGCCCCAGCACGGAACCCTCTCGCCCCAGGCCGGACTCTTTTACCCCGCCAAACGGGCCAAGCTCGGTGGAAACTGCACATTCATTAACGCCCACCATGCCGCTTTCCAGCGCCTGCGAGACGCGGAATACGCGCTGTAGGTTCTGGGTATAGAAGTACGCCGCAAGGCCAAACGGCGTATTATTGGCGCGCTCGATAACCTCCTCTTCAGTCTTGAAACTAAAGCAGGCGGCCAGCGGGCCAAATGTCTCTTCCTGAGCCAATTTCATTTCGTCGCTGGCATCGATAATCACCGTGGGCTGCCAGAAGTTACCTCCCAGCGCATGAGGCTTACCGCCCACCAGGGCTTTGCCGCCTTTTGCCAGCGCGTCCTCTACATGCTCACGAACTTTATCTACCGCCGAGGATTCAATCAGAGGGCCAACCACAACGCCCTCTTCCAGGCCGTTACCTACTTTCAGCTTTTTAACCGCTTCGGCAAGTTTATTCACAAACTGGTCGTAGACGCCCTGCTGAATAAAGAAGCGGTTAACGCTGACGCAAACCTGCCCGGCGTTGCGGAACTTATTGGCAATAGCGCCTTTAACGGCCTCATCGATATCGGCATCGTCAAACACAATGTAGGGCGCATTGCCGCCAAGCTCCATCGAGACTTTCTTCATCGTCTGGGCCGCATTACGCATCAGCGTTTTGCCCACTGCGGTCGAGCCGGTGAAGGAAATTTTGCGCACCTGTTGGCTGGCCATTATCGCATCGCTGATCTCCGGCGTTTTCCCCGCGACGGCATTTAGTACACCGTCCGGTATACCGGCCTGGCGAGCAAGCTCCAGCAGCGCAAAAGCAGAAAGCGGCGTGTTATTGGCAGGTTTTATGACGCCTGTGCAGCCAGCGGCAAGAGCAGGGCCAAGCTTACGGGTGAGCATCGCCATCGGGAAATTCCACGGCGTAATAGCCGCAACCACGCCCACGGGTTCACGAGTGGCAAGGATCCGTGACCCGGTCTTAGCCGGAGGGATAATTTCGCCGTTAGCGCGCTTTGCCTGCTCGGCAAACCACTGAATAAAACTGGCGGCGTACTCAACTTCACCTTCCGCCTCTTTAAGCGGTTTACCCTGCTCAAGGGTCATCAGTCGCGCCAGCCAGCTTTTATGTTGCAGAATTAATTGATACCAGCCGTAGAGCAGGTCAGAACGTTGTTTGGCCGTTTTGGCGCGCCAGGCGGGGAAAGCTTTACTTGCTGCTTCGATAGCGGCTTCGGTCTCTTTTTTACCGGCCTTTGCCACTCTGGCAACCACTTCACCGGTGGCCGGGTTCAGTACCTCAAAGGTTTCACCGAGCGCGTGCCACTTACCGTCGACCAGATAGCCGGTTTTGAAGAGTTCACTTTGTTGGAGGGTCTGATTAGTCATATTTTCTCCTGTTCAGAAGTGTTCGTCCCGTTGACCGCTGTTAAGTATAGATAGAAAAAAGCCGACGCAGGCGTCGGCTCTTTTCCATTCGGATTAATCAGGCATTTATCAGAGTGTGCTGATATTTGTGCAATATATCGGCCAGCCGTTTCACCGGTTCGGTAACCTGGAGCGGCGCTTCCCACAGGCGAAGTTTCTCCTGATAAATTTCCAGCTCGCCCAGCAGTTGCTGATAGTAACGCTCACGTTTATCGTCGCTGCTGGCGGAGATCACTTTATCCGCCGTTTTACGCAACTGCCGGTGGAAGGCAGAAAGGTCATCATTCACCGGTATCGGCGCATCGCGCAGGCGCTGGTGCGCAATGATCAGCGTCAGCGCCAGGCGGTAGCGGTCGATATCGCCGGGGAACATATTCAGCAGCAGGAAGAGCTGCTGGTACAGAGCAGGTAAATGGTTCTGTTTGCGCCGTGCATTGTTGGTGGTCAGCGCCGAAACGGCGGCGGAGACAAACTGGTTCAGCAGCGTACGCCCGGTGCGCTCTTTAGAATTATCTCGGATAAGCAGGATAACCATCATCGCCAGGAAACAGCCGACGATTTGCCCCAGCGCGCTATCCAGGAAGCTGCTGAAGTGGAACGTCATCGGATTATCCAGCACGATAATGTTGATAGTCCCGGCCAGCGCCCCCATCGATCCCAGCCGCCGTTTCTGGACCTCAATCCCCATAAAGAAGCCCAGCAACGCAAGACTGATGCACAGCAGCAGCATACTTTGCTGGGTAGACGGCAGGATAACCAGGAAGTAAAGCGCCCCCAGCGGCAGCGCCACCAACATGCCGTACAGAAAATCGAGCGAAACCATGCGCGGGTTAGGCAAACGCATCGCCAGGGCAGTAACCACGGCAATCATCACCATCGCCCCGCTGCCGGATGTCCAACCGGTCCAGAGCCAGAACAGACTCCCCAGCACGCAAGAGATGGTGGTGCGCCAGAAGTTAATCATTGCGTGGTGGCGCTCCGCCGACTCTACTTTGATAACCGGCTCGCCGTTCAATACTTCCTCTTCCACGGCGCTCACCCGGCTGTTGCAGATAAAACCGCGTTTAAGCAGCAAAAATCGCGTGGAGGCGCCAACCCATGAACCGATAGTCACCGGCGTGGCCTTTTCGCCCATGGCGGAAATTGCGCGACGCAGTACCTTCATGCGCTTATAGACATCCGCCGCGGTTTCAACCGGCGTGGCGAACAGCATGCGGAACTCCGGCGTGACGTATTCAGGGCGAGTATTTTGAATAAGGAAGGTTTCGCAGGCCTGGGTAATCAAAGTCAGAGAGAGCGTGTTGATGGCCTTCAGGCGGCTATTTGCCTTCGACCAGCGGGCGGACTCCATATTCAAATTGCCGCGCATGCCGTTGAGCGCCGTGACCTTGCGCACCAGCCCGCTCCACGCTTTATCAACCTCTTCCTTGTCACCGTGGGCGATACAGAGCTGCATCAGCCGGTATTGATCCACCAGCAGATTATCCAGCTCCCGGTCGATTTCCTGCTTAATCGAGCGCGGTGAAAACAGCAAATCGGCGACGATTGCGCAGACAATACCGATGACAATTTCGCTGCAACGTTCAACGGCAAATTGCGGAGTGGTAAGCGGCGCGGCCTGAATAGTGATGACGATAATCAGAGCCGTATAACCAGCAAGGCCCCAGGCGTAGGAGTTTTCAACGCGAACAAGGGAGGAGATCCAGGTACAAAAACCGGCCCAGATACAGCACACCAGCAGCATGACAACCGGCGCCCGAATCAGCGTGATGATGATAACCAGCGCGGCGGCACAGCCGATAAAAGTCCCGATAATACGCAGCATGCCGCGATAGCGAATGGCCCCGGAGTAAGGCTCGCCGCCTGCCGCAAAGGCAGGCCCTGCGGCGACGATTGCCGCCGTCAACACAGCCCAGCGCGGGGTTTCCAGCTGAAACTGGAAGCCAACAAACACCGCCAACACAATGGCAAAGGCGAGTTTGATTGCAAAGCGGACGTGTAGCGTGGAGATGTTATACATAGGCGGCCAACTCAACCGAACTCACGCAGGCGGTGCAAGAGTTTGATAAACGCCGAATCGTTTTCCGCTTTCCGATCTTTCTCACCGGTGACAACGACGGTGGCGGTAGTCCCCGCCGGATACAGGTTGCCCTGCTGTTGATCAAGACGAATGCGTACCGGCACGCGCTGGGCCAGGCGAACCCACTCAAGGTTAGAGTCAACGGTCGCCATCCCTTTGGAATCGCTGGTGCTGCTGGCGTTGGTCACTCCGGCCGAGATGCTATCGACGCTGCCGCGCAGCACACGATTGCTGCCCAGCGGGGTAATCTGCACCCGGTAGCCCGGGCGAATGCCGTCAAGTTTGGTCTCTTCCATATAGGCAAGAATGTAGAAAGAATTCTGCTTCACCAGCGCCACGGACGTCGCGCCGCGATTAATAAATTCACCGGTATGGACGTTAAGGTTTGTCACCCAGCCGTCCGCAGGGGCGCGGATCACCGTGCGCTGTAAATCAAGTTTTGCAAGGTCGCGGGTCGCCTGAGCTTTATCCAGCTGATGCAGCACGGTTTGCAGCACGTTGTTCGACTGGTCTATCTCTTCGCGCGACATAGCCTGAATGCCGAGCGTGTTACGCCGACCGGCCTCGCGGCGCTTCTCGGATGCCAGCGCCTGGTAATAGGCCACATCGGCATCCGCCTGCTCCAGCGCCTTCTGGTAGCGCGGTTGGTCGATGGTAAACAGCACCTGGTCTTTCTTCACCAGCTGGTTGTCCTGCACGTCAACGGTGGTTATCAGGCCGGAGACATCTGGCGCAATCGCGACAACGTCGGCGGTAAAACGAGCGTCACGCGTCCACGGGGATTCGGTATAAAACACCCATGCGCGGAAGATAGCGATGAAGGCCAGCAGCACCAGCAAAAGCGTGATAGCGGTACGGGTTATGTTTCTTGTTAGTATTTTCACATCAACCTCAAACGAACAAACGCGAAATCAGATAAAAAAGGCAGCAATAGAGCGCTGTATTGAATAATGCCGGGTGCCAGACAAAATCATAGATGCCGGTTGGGGTCAGCAGCCGACGCGCCAGCCAGAAGGCAGCGAGCGACAAAATTAACTCGAAGAATATCGGCGGAAACGAAAGACCGAATATTACGATTACCGGAAATAGACTCATTTTAACCTTGATTAGATAATGCAGGCGGTACATAACTCGACGGTAAACCGCGACTAAGAGGCCAGAAAAGGCAAGCGAGCGCGCGGTATGAGTTAGGCTAATAATAATATATTAACGTAACTGTTACCCTGTTATCTATAATATGTGATCTAAATCACTTTTCACTCAGAGTTAACAATGGAACGACTTAAACGTATGTCGGTGTTTGCCAAAGTCGTCGAACTTGGCTCCTACACTGCCGCAGCCAGGCAGCTGCAAATGAGCGTCTCTTCCATCAGCCAGATTGTCTCAAAGCTGGAAGATGAGCTGCAGGTAAAACTTCTTAACCGCAGCACCCGCAGCATCGGCCTGACCGAAGCGGGAAAAATTTATTATCAGGGCTGCCGTAAAATGCTCCATGAGGCCCAGGAGGTTCACGAGCAGCTCTACGCCTTTAATAACACGCCTATTGGCACGCTGCGCATCGGCAGTTCTTCAACTATGGCACAGAATGTCCTGGCCGACATGACCGCCGAAATGCTGCGTGAACACCCGGGGCTAACGGTAAACCTTGTTACCGGCATACCGGCACCGGACCTGATTGCAGACGGGCTGGATTTGGTTATCCGCGTGGGCGCATTGCAGGACTCCAGCCTGTTTTCACGCAGGCTGGGTTCGATGCCGATGGTAGTCTGTGCGGCGAAAAACTATCTACAGCAGCACGGCACCCCGGAAAAACCCGCAGATCTGGCAAACCATTCGTGGCTGGAATACAGCATTCGCCCGGACAACGAATTTGAGCTGATCGCACCGGAAGGGATCTCTACCCGGCTGCTGCCGCAGGGGCGCTTTGTGACCAACGATCCGATGACGCTCAGCCGCTGGCTAAAAGCCGGAGCGGGGATAGCTTATGCGCCGCTGATGTGGGTGATCGACGAGATCAATAGCGGGCAGCTCGAGATCCTGTTCCCGCGCTACCAGTCCGATCCTCGTCCGGTCTACGCCCTGTATACCGAGAAGGATAAACTGCCGCTGAAGGTTGAGGTTTGCATCAACTATCTGACGCAATATTTCGTGAAGGTGTCGGAGCTTTATCAGGGCGTGCAGGGAAGAAACGGGAAGGCAAAACAATCAGGCCGGGGCTAGCCCGGCCTGAAGTTAAATCAAGCTGTACCGCCAACGGTCAGGTTATCCACCTTCAGCGTCGGCTGGCCTACGCCAACCGGCAGGCTTTGCCCTTCTTTACCGCAAACGCCAACGCCGTTATCCAACGCCAGATCGTTACCGACCATTGAGATTTGCTGCATGGTTTCAATCCCGGAACCGATAAGCGTTGCCCCTTTAACCGCCTTCGTTACCTTCCCTTTCTCAATCAGGTAGGCTTCTGAAGTGGAGAACACGAACTTGCCGGAGGTGATATCCACCTGGCCGCCGCCAAAGTTAGGCGCGAAAATACCGTAATCTACGGACTCGATAATTTCCTGCTGGGTGGATTTTCCGGCCAGCATATAGGTGTTGGTCATACGTGGCATCGGCAGGTGAGCGTAAGACTCGCGGCGGCCGTTACCGGTTGGCGCAACGCCCATCAGGCGAGCGTTCAGCTTATCCTGCATGTAACCTTTCAGAATGCCGTTTTCAATCAGTACATTGTACTGGCCCGGTACGCCTTCATCATCGATAGCAACGGAGCCGCGGCGGTTCATCATGGTGCCGTCGTCGACCACGGTGCAAAGCTCAGAGGCGACAAGCTGCCCCATCTGGCCGCTGAATACCGAGGTCCCACGGCGGTTGAAGTCGCCTTCCAGCCCGTGGCCTACCGCTTCGTGCAGCAGTACGCCAGGCCAGCCTGCGCCCAGCACAACCGGCAGCATACCCGCCGGTGCCGCAACGGCAGAAAGGTTTACCAGCGCCATGCGCACGGCTTCTTTCGCCCACGCATCGGCACGAACTTCACCGTTAGCGGTTTCGAGGAAATATTCATAGCCAAAACGACCGCCGCCGCCGCTTGAACCGCGCTCGCGTTTACCGTCATCTTCAACCTGAACGCTAACGGACAGGCGAACCAGCGGGCGAACGTCGGCAGCCAGGGTGCCGTCGGTGGCGGCAACCAGAATCAGTTCGTATACGCCGGTCAGGCTGGCGCTAACTTCCTGAACACGAGCATCTGCGGCTCGCGCCACGCTGTCTACGCGCCTCAGGATGTCGAGTTTCTCTTCACGGGTCATGCTGGTGAGAGGATCGGCGCTGGTGTAAAGCGCGCTGTGCGGCACGTTACCCAGAGTACGAGCGCGCCCGTCGCCCTGTTCGCGAACGATACTACGGGCGGCTTGAGCGCTTTGCTCTAACGCCAGCAGCGTTATCTGGTCGGCATAGGCAAACCCGGTTTTCTCACCGCTAACCGCACGCACGCCAACGCCCTGGTCAATATTCCATGAGCCGTCTTTAATAATGCGGTCTTCCAGCACCCATGATTCATGGTAGCTCGACTGGAAGTAGAGGTCGCCGTAGTCGAGACGGCGCTCGGACAGCTGGCCGAGAATGGAAAACAGATCTTGATGGGTTAAGCCATTCGCGGACAGCAACTGCTCACTTACCAGGTTCAGACTCATCGTTTCGCTACTCTTATTGCTTATCGCCCGTACGGCGAAGAATGTTTATCTATGGAGCTTGCGGCAATTAAACGTCGACGTCAAATCACTTGGCTTCGCTCACGCGCGGCTGACGCAGCACTTCATTGATTTGAGGTTTGTCTACCGGGCCGGTGATGCTGTAGCGCAGAACCGATATTTTGTTCCACAGCGGGCCAAGCACTTTACTGGCGGCAAAGACCGCCGCGCCGACAATTGGGTTAACGGCAAACGCAGCCGCAACGCCGACGGTAGCGGAGATTTCCGGCGCCACCACCGCTTCCATATTCAGCTCGCGACGCACTAAATCCACCGAGCCTTTCATTGCGATATCGGCCTCAAGCCCGTCCACCAGCGTATCATCGGTATGCAGCACGCCGTCTTTTATCCACGCGGTGCTGCGAATCGAGTCATAGTAGAAGCCGCTGCCGAAGGTATCGCTGAAGTCGAAGCGCAGCTTACGCAGCAGCGCGTCAAAGCTCACCAGGCGCAGCAGTTGCCCGGCGTGGCCGGTGCTGACATCGGTAATTTGCCCTTTACCAAATTTGGTATGCAGAATGCCGTTTAGCGAAGCTTCATCCGGCTTCCACGGCGCAGCCCGCCAGTGCAGGTCGTAATCCACGTCGAAAGAGGAGCCTTGCAGCGGCGTCTTCACGCCGAAGAAACCGGCCGCGGCGTCCAGCTTCTCGCCCTTGAGCCTGCCTTTCAGAGAGGTACGCTCGGCGCCGGGTTTGTTAACCCACTCTCCGTCGGCCGTCAGGCGGGCAAAGCCGGTATCCACCAGCCCGTTTGCCAGCTGGAGCGTGTCGCCATTGATTTTAACGTCACCGTCAATGCGGCCATATTTCTGCCCCCACAGCCAGCATTCGGCGCAGCGCAACTGCACATCTGGCCAGCCACGGAAGCTGATAGCGTTATCGCTTTCAGGCTGCAAAGGCGCGGGTGTCCCGCCGGACGTCGCAGGGGCGAGGGTCCAGGTTGGGTTGAAGTAGAGGTATTTAATGCTGGCCTGCCACGGCGCGTTGTTTTTCATGCTCAGCGAGGCGTTGATTTCGCGCCCCTGGGCCTCAACCTGAGTGCCGCCGATCGCCGGGCGGGAAACCAGGCTCAGGTTATGCCACTGCTGGCCGCCAAGCGTTAATGCCGGTGTCCGTAGCGTAATCGCCGAAGGGAAAGCGGCCGAACCGCCTACGCTGTCTGCGGCTCCGGCGCTAAACAGCGCCAACCATTGGGCGCCATCCATCGCGGGCAAATCAAGTTCAATACCCTGCTGCCCGGGCAGCGGAGGCACGGTCTTACTATCGGTGGTCCAAATTGCCCGGTCGAGCGTGAGTTTTTTATTTAACAACCAGCGGCTGGAGAAGTGGTTTAGCGACCCGGCATTGCCGGTTAAATCGAAGCTTTTTAAATCGCCCTTAACGGCAATATTGAGCGGCAGCGGAGTTCCGGCCTTCTTATCGACCGGCGCAGGTAAGTGACTGCTCACATTCTTCAGATCGCCCGCCAGATTAACTTTATAGCTGGCGCTTCCGCGGTAAGGCAGAGTAATACCCACATCGCCTTTCCACGCCAGGCTGCCGCCGATAGCGTCGTTGACCTGCTTAGGCAGGACGCCGGTTTTATTCGGCTGCCAGTCGCCGTTCAGGTTAACGCCAATCTGGTAATCTTTGTCGCCGGTTTTGGTATTGAAGTCCAGACTCACCGGCTGATTAAACCAGCTGGCGCTCAGCGTTTCGCTCTGCAAGTCGCCGTTGGTAAAGCTGAATTTGCCATTCAGGTTATGCAGCGTGCTGTTAAGCGGCTTGATAAGCAGCGTGTTGTTATTGAGCAGCACGTCGCCTTTGGCGATGGTCATTTCGCCGTTGAGCGGAATATTGAGATGTAAGCGAGCATTCACATCGCCGCCAACCTGTAGCTCATCAAGCGCCGCGGCCAGAGAATCGTCCAGCGGCGTATCCTTGAAATATGGCCCAACCGCGCTGCCCGGCCCGTTAATATCGGCATCGATCAGCAGCTTCTCTTTTGCATAATCGGGAATATTAGCCGTCAGCTTACTGGCCGTCACGCCGCCCAGTTTTACCGCATCGCTGTTCATCCACAGTCCGTTGTTGATGAAGTCGAGCGTGATGTCGAGATTCTCCAGCGCAGGCCAGTCCGGCTGGAAGGCAAATTTGGCGTTGCGTAGCGGAACATAAACCTCAAACTGGCCTTCGTTATGCTCGTACGGGAAGAGATGCGGGTTGCCGCCGTAGACCAGCGTAGCGTTATCCGCCTGGCCGCCCTGAATGGCCGAGCTAAGATAATCTGTCAGCTCTTTGCCCATCAGGTTTTCCGGGAAGTAGCGCCAGGCATCCGCGCCGTTAACAGTGCTGATACCGGCCAGGATACCGAGCCACGGGTCGCCGCCGCTCGGCTGGTAATAGCGGAAGTCGCCACGCGCCCAGACTGAACGCGCCTTCACATCAATGTTTTTACCGTCAAGCTGGAAGCCGTCGGCATTTTTCTGCCAGGCCAGCGTCGCCGAGCCTTTTTCAATTTCCAGCGGCGCGCGGAACACCGTCTCGTAAGGCATTTTTGCATCACTTACCACGGCATTAAGCTGGCCGTGAGGAATGCTGCCCGTCACCGAGCCTGAGAAGTTTTCCACGCCCGGCAACAGCTTCCACTGCTTCCAGCTTACAGTATCCCAGCGCGCCTGCATGCGGGTCTGCTCGGTTTGCTGAAGCGGGATATCAACCGCCAGCACATCGATATGCCCCTGCGGCTGCATCGCCGTCCAGATGTCGCCAAACTCGGGGGAGATTTTGGCGGCTATGGGCAGCAGCCCGTTGAATTTTTCCAGCTCCATATTGCTGGCGCGCACGCGTAGCTCATCGCCGCGCTGGCCTTCTTTGCCGCCTACATCCTGCGGAGCAATCCACGCGACTGAGAGTGAACCTTTCGGCCAGGCCTGGTCATCAAGCGTGATGTTGGTGGAAGGGATTGAAAGCTGCCAGCCGGACTTCTCGCGGCTGACCTGTGCCGTCAGGTTATCAACCGAAAGTCGGTGATCCGCGTTGTCGGTGCCCGGCCAGCTTGCGCCGCCCTTTTTTAGCCAGATGCTGCCGCCGCTGATATCGCCTTCTTTGACGTCCATCCAGGCTTCAAGGCTGAAACGGGCGCTTTGCAAATCCACGTTATCTTTCATCCAGCGGCCCAGCCAGGGCTTCACGTCCACGTCGTCCGCCTGAAGCCAGACTTTGCCGTTATTCAAAATGCCGTTTTCATCGCGCAGGTCCATACGCACGTTGGCGAGACCGTGCTGGCCGTTAAAGCTGGAAAGGCTGACCTGGCCCTCGGCGCGGTGGCGATTTTTGCCGTTGAGCCAGGTTAACTGAGGGATGGATAGCTCGGCGCGCTGGCCGGAAATCGTCAGAAAGCTAAGCGAGCTGTCCCGCAGATCGAAGTGATCGAACTGGCGCAGAAAGAGATCGCTAATTTTGTCGGCTTCGAGGGAGCCTTCGCCGCCGTTCTGGCTGAGCGGCGTGTTGGTACGCATCTGTAGCTGGTAAAAGGTGAGATCGCGAAACTGCCAGCGGGCATGCAGCAGGCTTTGCCAAACATCCAGCGCCAGGGTGACGCGTTTAATGCTAAGCGTGCCGCCGTCTTTCAGACCGGCGTGGATATCACGCACGTCGAGCGTTGGCCCGAAGTTCTCCCAGCTGGCCTGAAGATGACTGACTTCAACCGGCACGCCGGTAGCGGCTTCGATTTTATCCAGCAGAGCGGGACGCCAGGCATCCAGGTGCGGCAAAACGAGCCGCAGGCCGCTCACCAGCAGCGCGACGATAACAACCAGCGTTACGCCTGTGAGCAGCAGAATGCCGGGCAGTCGCCTCACCTTTCTCTCCTTGTCAGCCTTACGGGCAAAACGCGCATCCGCACGTTTACATCATTACGACGTCGAACTGCTCCTGATTGTAGAGCGGCTCTATTTGTACTTTGACCTGTTTACCAACAAAGATTTCTACTTCGGCCAGGGCGTGAGACTCTTCGCTTTTCAGCGCTTCCCCCACGGCAGGAGAAGCATAGACCAGGAAACGGTCGGAATCGTAGGCGTGATGCACGCGCACGATTTCACGCATGATTTCATAGCAGACCGTTTCGACCGTCTTTACCGTGCCGCGGCCGTGGCAGGTCGGGCATTCATTGCAAAGTACGTGCTCCACGCTTTCGCGCGTGCGCTTGCGGGTCATCTCCACCAGGCCAAGCTGTGAGAAGCCGTTAATGCTGGTCTTAACGCGATCTTTGCTCAGCGCCTGTTCCAGAGAATGCAGCACGCGGCGGCGGTGATCTTCATTGCTCATATCGATAAAGTCGATGATGATAATGCCGCCGAGATTGCGCAGGCGAAGCTGGCGGGCAATGGCCTGAGTCGCTTCGATATTAGTGTTAAAAATGGTGTCATCGAGGTTGCGATGGCCGACAAATGCCCCGGTGTTAATGTCCACCGTGGTCATTGCTTCGGTCTGATCGATAACCAGATAGCCGCCGGACTTCAGCTCGACCTTGCGTTCCAGCGCGCGCTGGATTTCGTTCTCGACATCATAGAGGTCGAAAATCGGCTGCCGCCCGCTGTAGTGTTCAATTTTGCTGGTCATTTCCGGCATGTATTCGGCGGTAAATTCCAGCAGCATTTCATAGGTCAGGCGGGAGTCCACGCGGATCCTGTCCAGCGCCGCGTCGGCAAAATCACGCAGCACGCGCTGGGCCAGCGCCAGCTCGCCGTACATCTGATAGCGGGTCTGATTGCGCTTCTTACGCTCGCTAACCTTGGTCCAGACGCGCTTCAGGTAGGCGGCATCGGAGGCCAGGTCTTCTTCACAAACGCCTTCGGCGGCGGTACGAATGATAAACCCGCCGTGCTCGTCGCAATAATCATTAACGATGCGCTTCAGGCGGTCGCGCTCGGCTTCGCTCTCAATGCGCTGGGATACGCCAACGTGGGAGGCTCCGGGCATAAACACGAGGTAGCGTGAAGGCAGAGTAATGTCGGTGGTGAGGCGTGCGCCTTTGGTACCCAGCGGATCTTTCACCACCTGTACCATCAGGTCCTGCCCCTGGCGAACCAGCTCGGCGATATCACGCACGCTGAAGTTCTTTTGCTCCTCACCCGCCACGCATTCGGTATGCGGCATGATGTCTGAAGCATGGAGGAAAGCCGCCTTATCCAGGCCAATATCTACAAATGCCGCCTGCATTCCAGGCAGCACCCGGCTAACGCGACCTTTGTAGATATTCCCTACTATTCCGCGGCGCGCTTCGCGCTCAATATGGATCTCTTGCAGTATGCCGCCGTCAATATAGGCTACCCGTGTTTCTGAAGGGGTAACGTTGACTAATAATTCAGCCGTCATCTTTTCCTCGTCCGTCACGCAGCGCGTGAAAATTGCTCAGCAACTCACCAGTTTCCACCAGCGGTAATCCCACCACTGCGTGATAACTGCCATTAATCCTTTTAACGAAACAGCCGCCAAGCCCCTGAATACCATAGGCACCGGCTTTGTCCATAGGCTCACCGCTGGCAATATAGCCGGCAATATCCTGTTCGGATAAGCTGCGAAACGTTACGTCGGTAACCACTAAAGTTTCCAGCACCTGGTTAGCGTCGGCAATCGCCACCGCCGTCATCACCTGATGCTGGTTGCCGGAAAGCAGGCGCAGCATCTGCGCCGCGTGCCCGGCATCCTTTGGTTTCTCCAGCACTTCGCCGTTAAAAATAACTATCGTATCCGCACCCAGTACCGGCAAATCCTGAGTCACCATCGCGACGCCTGCCTGAGCTTTTTCACGCGCCAGGCGGCATACATACTGCTCGGCGCTTTCATGCGGCTGGCGCTGCTCTTCAATGCCGGGAACCACACGTTCGAAGGAGACGCCCAGCTGGGTCAGCAATTCCTGACGGCGAGGCGAACCGGATGCCAGATACAACGTAGTCATATTTACCTTTTACTGCACAGCAAATTGCTGGCGAACTTTGCGCATTAACAGGAAAATCCAGGGCCACAGGATACCGTTAACTACACTACTCCAGAACACTTCCGGTCTGAAAGAGACGTTGATCACTAAAAATTCCGACCAGAAAACAATGATGTCGGTGACCAGCGAGAGCAGCATAACGACCAGCGCCTGCTGCCAAAGGGCGAGATTACGGAAAAGCTGGTATTTCAGCGCCACCAGGTAAGCCACAATACTTAATGATAGAGCGCGAACGCCAAGTGTGGAGCCACTTATCAAATCAAGTATGGCTCCCACGACGAATCCCGTTCCGACATTCACGCGGTGCGGCAGCGCTAAAATCCAATAAAGCAGAATCAGCAACACCCAGTCAGGCCGGTAAAACTTGAGGTCGTCCGGCCAGGGCATCACCTGGAGCAGCAGGGCAATCAGGAATGAAAGCCAGACGACCCAGCGGCCCTGACTACGATAACTTCCCACTACTGAGCTCCCGTAGCAGGCTGGGTAATACCCGTCGCTGGTGCAGGCACCGGCGCTGGCGGCCCCATAGAGCCAGGCGGCGGCAGAACCTGCGGCATCATCTGCATCAGGCGTTCGTTCGCCACGCGGTGAACTTCTTCAGGCGGCATCGGCGAAACGCCGTTTTTATCCGAACCCCAGAGCAGCAGCAGATAGCGCAGGCGCTGCAAACCGGCGGTAGGGCGAGCCTGAATCACGGTATAGGCGCGCTGAGTATCCAGCTTGACGGAGGAGACGACGGCAACCGGGTAACCTTCAGGGAAACGCCCGCCGAGACCAGAGGTCACCAGCACGTCGCCCACGCGGATATCGGTATTTGCCGGCAGATGCTCCAGCTGTAAATCATCAGTACAGCCGTTACCGGCCGCAATGACACGAATGTCGTTACGCAGTACCTGAATGGGCAGCGCGTGTGTGGCATCGCATATCAGCAGCACGCGGCTGGTTAACTTAGCCACCGCAATAACCTGACCGACAACGCCTTTATCGCTGATAACCGGCTGGCCTTCGTAAACGCCGTTTACGCTGCCCTTGTCGATAACCACCTGATCGCTGTACGGATCGTTAACGGTAGAGATGACCTGAGTCACCATTTTTTGCTCATCCTGGCGCAGCGGAGAACCCAGCAGCTCGCGCAGACGCGCGTTCTCCTGCCGGTATTGACCCAGCATCAGTAATTCGCTGTTTTTCAGGATTAACTCCTGACGCAGAACCCGATTTTCAAGTTCCAACTGGTCGCGTGACGCCAGCGTCTGAGAGACGCTATCGAGTAATTCACGGGGACCATTAGAGACAAAATAGAAAGGACTGACGGCAGTATCCATGTACGTTCTGATTTGGCTGAACGTACCGAGGCGGCTGTCGGCGATAATGACACCAAGCGCCACCAGCACCGCCAGGATAAGGCGAATCTGTAGCGACGGGCCACGGCTGAAAATTGGCTTCATAGGCTATGCGTATTCCCAAACCAGCAAGCAGGGGCAGCCGGAAGCTCCCCCTGACCTTGCGGCTGTTACTCTTCGCTAAACAAGTCGCCGCCGTGCATGTCGATCATTTCCAGTGCCTTGCCGCCGCCGCGGGCAACACAGGTCAGTGGATCTTCTGCAACTACTACCGGGATACCTGTCTCTTCCATCAGCAGGCGATCGAGGTTGCGCAGCAGTGCGCCACCGCCGGTCAGAACCATACCGCGCTCGGAGATATCGGACGCCAGCTCCGGCGGGCACTGCTCCAGAGCAACCATCACCGCGCTAACGATACCGGTCAGAGGCTCCTGAAGCGCTTCGAGGATTTCGTTGGAGTTCAGGGTAAAGCCACGTGGAACGCCCTCGGCCAGATTACGGCCGCGAACTTCAATTTCACGCACTTCGTCGCCCGGATAGGCAGAACCGATTTCGTGCTTGATGCGCTCGGCGGTTGCTTCACCAATCAGGGAACCATAGTTACGGCGCACATAATTAATGATGGCTTCGTCGAAGCGGTCACCGCCGATGCGTACGGAGGAGGAGTAAACCACGCCGTTGAGGGAGATAACCGCAACTTCCGTCGTACCGCCACCGATATCCACAACCATTGAACCGGTTGCTTCAGAAACCGGCAGACCTGCACCGATTGCCGCAGCCATTGGCTCTTCAATCAGGAACACTTCACGCGCGCCGGCACCCTGAGCGGATTCACGGATTGCGCGGCGTTCAACCTGAGTTGCGCCAACCGGCACACACACCAGCACGCGCGGGCTTGGGCGCATGAAGCTGTTGCTGTGAACCTGTTTAATAAAGTGCTGCAGCATTTTTTCAGTCACGAAGAAGTCGGCAATAACGCCGTCTTTCATCGGACGAATAGCCGCGATGTTGCCTGGTGTACGGCCAAGCATTTGTTTAGCGTCGTGCCCTACGGCTGCAACGCTTTTAGGAGAGCCGGCACGGTCCTGGCGAATGGCCACGACGGAGGGCTCATTCAGTACGATGCCTTGTCCTTTCACATAAATCAGGGTATTCGCAGTACCCAGGTCAATGGACAGGTCATTGGAAAACATGCCACGAAATTTTTTCAACATACTAAGGGATAATCCTGAAAGCTGGGGCGGATACAAAATCCGCTTACTTTACCAACCACACGCTACAGCGACAAGGCGCAAAAATGTTCTGCAACGGTGAAAAATAGTGCAGTTCACTACGGCTGTTACACTTTTGAAACGTCTTCCTACATGGCGCTCAGAAATGCAGCAAACGCGGTAGAATAAACGAACAGCTAACAGCAGCAAACCGGTTCATAACGGCTGCGACAATCTGGCCGGCAGGCAGACTCGCCCCCTTGAGATGCAGCGCGCGTTATTCTACGTGAAATAATGCCAAACGGCAGGTTAAACCGAGTATCTTTGTGAATATTTTTTCACATTACTGTCAAGCGGCTGAGATGCGGCGATAAAATCACCTTGCGCCCCCGCCACCCCGTTATCAATCAGCGTCTGCCATTCGCCGCGAGTCCTCACACCTGTGGCAAAAACACGGGTTCGCGTACCTTTACAGGATTCCACCAGGCTGTTAACAAACAGCTGGTTTTCTGTACGCTTGCCGATGTTTCTCACCAGACCCGGATGCAGTTTTATCAGCCCCACATCCAGCTCTTTAATATAGGTTGTGCTCACCACGGTTAATCCAGCCTGGATAACAACAATTCTTGCCCCTAAAGCGGTTATCAACCTGACTACGGGTTGTAAACGGCTGATGTGTTGACAGACATCTGCCTCCGCAAGTTCAAAAATAATCCTTGAGCGTTTCGATTTTTCGCACTGCATCAGAGAATCACGCAGCCAGCGCTGGAAAGGTGCGCGGATAAGCGAGTCAACGGTGACCTGAATCGCCAGCGTCTCTTCGGGCCAGAAGCTGAGCAAAGGTAAAAGTCGGGAGACGACCTGCCGATCGTATTGCTCGGATAAGCCAAACTGCCTGACCATTGGCATATACTCCGCCGACAGCACCTCCTGCTCGCCGTCAAAAATACGGCACATGATTTCGCGATGGTGCACGATGCCCAGGCGGTCAACCGCCGGTTTTTGATAGAAGCGCGGGCCGCCCTGCTTCAGCACCTGCTCAAGCAGAGTGCGCCATTTCACGCTCCCTCTTCCCTGTTCCGGCAGCTTGTCGTCATAGACTGACCAGCTATTAGCCCCCTGGAAAGCGGCGTTGCGGGTGGCAATTTCGGCTTTCTCCATCACCTGCTCTTTGGTCTGCCCGCTACGCCAGGCGCAGATGCCAATGTGCAGCATATCGCTGCGATCTACCATGCGGGTCGGCGGCAGCGCATCCACGGCATTTAACAGCTGGCTGGCTATGCCATCGGCCTCTTTCAGGGTGCGATGCGGCAAAAGAACCGCAAAGTCGCTGCGAAAATAGCGGGCCAGCAGGGCTCCAGGGTAACGCATCACAAAAGTGGAGAGTAAATTCACCAAAGTGAATAGATATTCTTCTACCGGCGCATTACCCCACGTTTCCTTCAGCAGTTCGAAGTCCGGCAAACGAACTATCATCACTACGCCGTGGGCGCCCACCTGCTCTTGCCCGTCCAGCAGCGTGGCCAGTTGGTTATCGAAGAACAAACGGTTATTTAGCCCGGTTTGAACGTCCTGGGCTGCAAATGCCCTGATCAGAGTATCAACCCGGTTGCGCTGTTCGTCGGCGCTCTGCAAATCTGAAAGCAAGGCGTCAATCGCGCTACTGACCAGCGGCGGCCATTCATGCACGGAGCCCCGCACGCCAACGCCACGCTCACCGCTGATGATTTTACCCGCACGCGCCTCCAGCAGTTCCTGCCCGGAAAGCTGTTTTTTCAGCCAGCGTCCGGCCAGCAGCAGCACCACCAGCATAAAAGCGATCGCCGCCGTTAACGGGGTGGTGGTAAACATCGCGTGATAATAGAGGGCAACGGGGTCCCGATAGGTCAGCGTCAGCGTCATCCCTGGATGCTTCATCAGATCTACGGTGAGAGTGCGGTAAAGATACTGGGTGCCGGTCGGACGGTAATCTTCAGGTAAGACGTGCTGAAATTCGTAGGTTTTATCCGCCTGCAGGCGGATCCCCGTGATATCAACCGGGGTCATTAATTCGGTGAAACGGCTGGCAAGCTGCTGCGGCGAGCTGGAAACCAGCTGATTATCAATAATGGTGGCGACCGCCATAATCCGCTGCTGCGTTTTATCATGCACCGAGCTGTAGAAACTTAGCAGGCAGCCCAACAGCGTTACGATTATCGCAAGGCCGGTTAAGAGGGTGATAAAAGCGGAAAGTTTCGTCGTTAATCGCATCCCTGTGTTAACTCCGGTTGGTGAAAATTAACCACACTCACATTGGTATCAAAGGATGAAGCATTAAATAGCAAAGCAAGAACCCTGGCAAACTCCACGGTCATTTCTGTGCATTTATTGCGGTAAGTCGGCTCTTAAGATCAGTATCGGAGTATAGTCTTCTGAGATTTTTTTCCCATTAATAGCCACCGAGGAGCGCCAATGCAGGCACTAATCCTGGAACAGTCCGAAGGCCAGACCCTGGCAGCGGTAAAAAATATCGAGCCAGCTACGCTGCCGGAAGGCAACGTTACCGTTGAGATTGACTACTCAAGCCTCAACTACAAAGACGCCCTCGCCATTACCGGCAAAGGCAAAATTATTCGTAACTTCCCGATGGTGCCGGGCATAGACTTCGCCGGGAAGGTACAGAGCAGCGAAGATCCACGCTTCCACGTTGGCCAGGCCGTGCTGCTAACCGGCTGGGGCGTGGGAGAAAACCACTGGGGCGGGCTGGCGGAAGCCGCACGAGTGAATGGCGACTGGCTGGTCGCGATGCCCCAGGGGCTGGACGCACGCAAAGCAATGATTATTGGTACCGCAGGCTTCACCGCTATGCTCTGCGTAATGGCGCTGGAAGAAGCAGGCGTGACGCCACAGAGCGGTGAAATCGTCGTCACCGGTGCCAGCGGCGGAGTGGGCAGCACTGCGGTAGCGTTACTGCACAAGCTCGGTTATCAGGTGGCCGCCGTTTCCGGGCGCGAGTCTACCCATGACTACCTTCGCAGCCTGGGCGCTAACCGCATTCTTGGCCGCGATGAATTTGCCGAAACCCGCCCGCTGGAAAAACAGCTTTGGGCTGGTGCGGTGGATACCGTGGGCGACAAAGTGCTGGCGAAAGTGCTGGCGCAGATGAATTACGGCGGCTGTGTGGCGGCCTGTGGCCTGGCGGGCGGCTTTGCGCTGCCAACCACCGTGATGCCGTTTATTCTGCGTAACGTTCGCCTGCAGGGCGTGGACTCAGTCATGACGCCAACCGCGCGTCGCGCTGCGGCCTGGGAACGCCTGGTTCGTGATTTACCGGAGTCTTTCTATCAGCAGGCCACCACCGAAATTGGTCTTGAAGATGCGCCGAAGTTCGCTGACGCCATCATCAATAACGCCGCTCAGGGGCGTACGCTGGTAAAAGTTCGTTAATACCCGCCGGGGGCCGTGGCCGTACCTTGCGCCCCCGTAAATTTCAATTTTTCGTGACATATTCGCCGGAACGCTTTCTCTCAGTCATGCTTAGCCTATAGCAACGAGGAGAATGTCATGAAAAAGGTCACCCGGCTTAGCGAAGCCGACGTCACGCCAGAATCGGTATTTATGATGAAGCGTCGCCAGGTGCTGAAGGCTCTGGGGATTAGCGCCGCCGCATTGTCGCTACCGCACACCGCCAACGCCGATATTCTTTCCTGGTTTAAAGGCAATGACCGTCCTCCCGCCCCTTCGGGAAAGCCTCTGACCTTTAGCCAGCCCGGGCAGTGGCAAGCAAAGCTCGCCATGACGCCGGAAGATAAAGTCACCGGCTACAACAACTTTTATGAGTTCGGGCTGGATAAAGCCGATCCGGCGGCAAATGCCGGCGCGCTGAAAACCGACCCGTGGCAGATAAAAATCAGCGGTGAAGTGGCCAAGCCGCTCACGCTGGATCACGACGATCTGTATAAACGTTTCCCGCTGGAAGAGCGCATCTACCGCATGCGCTGCGTTGAGGCCTGGTCAATGGTGGTTCCGTGGATTGGCTTCCCGCTAAACAAACTGCTGGCGATGGTTGAGCCCACCAGCAATGCCAAATATGTTGCCTTTGAAACGCTTTACGATCCCGAACAAATGCCCGGCCAGAAAGATCGTTTCATCGGCGGTGGCCTGCAATACCCTTATGTAGAGGGGCTGAGGCTTGATGAGGCGATGCATCCGCTGACGCTGCTGACCGTTGGCGTTTACGGCAAGGCGCTACCGCCGCAAAACGGCGCGCCGATTCGCCTGACTGTGCCGTGGAAGTATGGCTTCAAGGGGATAAAGTCGATTGTCAGCATCAAGCTGGTACGCGAGCTGCCGCCTACGACCTGGAACCTTGCCGCGCCGAATGAATACGGTTTCTACGCCAACGTGAACCCACATGTTGACCACCCTCGCTGGTCGCAGGCTTCAGAGCGGTTTATCGGCTCCGGCGGCGTGCTGGATGTGAAGCGCCAGCCCACGCTGCTGTTTAACGGCTACGCCGAACAGGTGGCATCGCTTTACCATGGCCTGAATCTCAAGGAGAATTTCTGAGTGCGCCTGACAGCAAAGCAAATTACCTGGCTTAAGGTGGCGCTGCATCTGGCCGCTTTCTTGCCTTTTGTCTGGCTGTTTTACGCCGCCAGCCAGGGGCTTTTTAGCGCCGATCCGGCAAAAGATATCCAGCATTTTACCGGCAGAATGGCGCTAAAGTTGCTGCTGGCAACGCTGCTTATCACTCCGCTGGCCCGCTACGCCAAACAGCCTTTATTGATTCGTACCCGCCGCCTGCTCGGCGTTTGGTGCTTTGTCTGGGCGTCTTTGCACCTGACCAGCTATTCGCTGCTTGAGCTCGGCATAAGCAATCTTGGCCTGCTGGGCCAGGAGCTAGTCACCCGTCCTTACCTCACGCTGGGCATTATTTGCTGGCTTATTTTGCTCGCTCTGGCCGTGACCTCCACCCAAAAAGCCCAACGAGCGCTTGGCTCCCGCTGGCAGAAATTGCATAACTTCGTCTATCTGGTCGCGATCCTCGCGCCAGTTCATTTCATCTGGTCGGTTAAGATTTTGTCCCCGCAGCCCTTGCTTTATGCCCTGGGTGCTATCATCCTTCTGGCACTGCGCTACAAGAAGTTTCGCCAGTGGTGGCGCTAGCCGCAGAGCATCTCGTTTTCCGCCGAATGAACGTCAACTGCCGCCCCTGATGGGGTAGCGGTTGATCATCTTCCCTGATAAGACCAGTATTTAGCTGCCAAATGCTACGAAATCGTTATAATGTGCGACTTCGGTTTTTTCTGGTGCCCATTTTCGACTCGAAAAGGTGACAACCGGAAAACTTAGGTATATTTTGTAAATTGCCTACTAATTGCAGGAGATGGCAGCACGATGTCGGGTGAATTTCACATTTTGCTTTTGAATGGCCCTAATCTGAACATGCTGGGCACCCGGGAGCCGGATAAGTACGGCCACCAGACGTTAGCAGAAATTGTTAACACCCTGGAGGCACAGGCGACCGACCTTGGCGTGAAGCTCAGCCACCTGCAATCAAACGCCGAATATGCGCTGATTGACCGTATTCATCAGGCCAAAGACAATGTGGACTTTATCCTGATTAATCCGGCCGCGTTCACGCATACCAGCGTCGCGCTGCGCGATGCTCTGCTGGCGGTAGATATCCCGTTTATCGAGATCCACCTCAGCAATGTTCACGCGCGTGAACCGTTTCGCCATCATTCATATCTTTCAGATAAAGCCGTCGGCGTCATCTGCGGATTAGGCGCTGACGGCTATTCATATGCACTACAGACGGCGGTAAAACGCCTGTCAAAATCCATCTAAACAAAGAGTACGGAACCCACTCATGGATATTCGTAAGATTAAAAAACTGATCGAGCTGGTTGAAGAATCAGGCATCGCTGAACTGGAAATTTCTGAAGGCGAAGAGTCTGTACGTATCAGCCGCTCACCGGCAAACGCGGGTTTCCCGATGATGCAACAGGCTTATGCTGCGCCTATGTACCAGCCTCAGCCGCAGCCGGGTCTGGCCCAGGCCGTCGCGCCAGCCGCTACCCCGGCAATGGAAGCCCCTGCAGCTGCTGAAGTCAGTGGTCACATCGTACGTTCCCCAATGGTCGGTACCTTCTACCGTACCCCAAGCCCGGATGCAAAAGCGTTTGTTGAAGTTGGCCAGAAGGTTAACGTTGGCGACACCCTGTGCATCGTTGAAGCAATGAAAATGATGAACCAGATCGAAGCTGATAAAGCCGGTGTGGTGAAAGCAATTCTGGTCGAGAATGGTCAGCCGGTAGAATTTGACGAGCCGCTGGTCGTCATCGAGTAACGAGGCGAACATGCTGGATAAAATTGTCATCGCCAACCGCGGCGAGATTGCACTGCGTATTCTTCGTGCCTGTAAAGAACTGGGCATCAAGACCGTCGCCGTGCACTCAAGTGCGGATCGCGATTTGAAACACGTATTACTGGCGGATGAGACGGTCTGTATTGGCCCGGCTCCGTCCGTGAAAAGCTATCTGAATATCCCGGCAATCATCTCTGCGGCAGAAATTACTGGCGCAGTAGCGATTCACCCGGGCTATGGTTTCCTGTCAGAAAACGCAAACTTTGCCGAGCAGGTTGAGCGCTCCGGCTTTATCTTCATCGGACCGAAAGCCGAAACTATCCGCCTGATGGGCGATAAAGTTTCCGCTATCACCGCGATGAAGAAAGCGGGTGTACCAACCGTACCAGGCTCTGACGGCCCTCTCGACGGCGACATGGATAAAAACCGTGCTCATGCTAAGCGCATCGGCTACCCGGTTATTATCAAAGCGTCCGGCGGCGGCGGCGGTCGCGGTATGCGCGTAGTTCGCGGCGATGCGGAACTTGAACAGTCCATCAATATGACCCGTGCGGAAGCCAAAGCGGCTTTCAACAACGACATGGTCTATATGGAGAAGTACCTCGAGAACCCACGCCATATCGAGATTCAGGTTCTGGCCGATGGCCAGGGTAACGCTATCTATCTGGCCGAACGTGACTGCTCCATGCAGCGCCGCCACCAGAAAGTCGTTGAAGAAGCGCCAGCGCCGGGCATCACGCCGGAACTGCGTAAATTCATCGGCGATCGCTGCGCCAAAGCCTGCGTGGACATCAACTACCGCGGCGCGGGTACTTTCGAGTTCCTGTTCGAAAACGGCGAGTTCTATTTCATCGAAATGAACACCCGTATTCAGGTAGAGCACCCGGTTACCGAAATGATTACCGGCGTTGACCTGATCAAAGAGCAGCTGCGTATTGCTGCCGGTCAGCCGCTGTCCATCAAACAGGAAGACGTTCACGTTACCGGCCATGCGGTAGAATGCCGTATCAACGCCGAAGACCCGAACACCTTCCTGCCAAGCCCGGGCAAAATCACGCGCTTCCATGCGCCTGGTGGTTTTGGCGTGCGTTGGGAATCGCATATCTACGCCGGTTACACCGTACCGCCGTACTACGATTCAATGATTGGTAAGCTGATTTGCTACGGCGAAACTCGTGAAGTGGCGATTTCCCGCATGAAAAATGCTCTTGCAGAGCTGATCATCGACGGCATCAAAACCAACATCGAGCTGCAAACCAAAATCATGAATGACGAACACTTCCAGCAGGGTGGAACTAACATCCACTATCTGGAGAAGAAACTCGGTCTTCAACACTAAGTTTCCGTCAAACATGTCGACAAAAGGCCGGTTCTCCGGCCTTTTTCTTTTTTGATCCTGATGCAGGATTGATGCGTTACAATCGCCGCTTTCCGCGAACTCAAGGGATAAAAATGGACAAGCGTTTTGTTCAGGCCCATAAAGAAGCGCGCTGGGCGCTCTGGCTGACCCTGCTCTATCTTGCCGCCTGGTTAGTGGCCGCTTACTTACCCGATAATACTCAGGGATTCACCGGCCTGCCGCATTGGTTTGAAATGGCCTGCCTGCTGGTGCCACTGCTTTTCATCCTGCTCTGTTGGCTGATGGTCAGAACGGTCTTCCGCGATATTCCACTGGAGGACGAAAATGCAAAATGAAGTTATCGCCGTACTGGCCGTCTACCTGATTGTGGTATTTGGCCTGTCGGTTTATGCCATGCGCCAGCGCAGCTCCGGCACTTTCCTCAGTGAATATTTCCTCGGCAGCCGTTCCATGGGCGGCTTTGTGCTGGCGATGACGCTAACGGCTACCTATATCAGCGCCAGTTCGTTTATCGGCGGGCCGGGTGCCGCCTATAAATACGGACTGGGGTGGGTGCTACTGGCGATGATTCAGATCCCGACGATCTGGCTCTCGCTGGGTATTCTGGGCAAAAAATTCGCTATTCTGGCGCGGCGCTATAACGCCATTACCCTCAACGATATGCTTCAGGCCCGCTACCAGAACCGAGCGGTAGTCTGGATAGCAAGCGTTAGCCTGCTGGTCGCCTTTGTCGGCGCAATCGCCGTTCAGTTTATCGGCGGGGCGCGCCTGCTGGAAACGGCGGCCGGGATCAAATACGAAACCGGCTTGCTTATCTTCGGGATAACCATTGCTTTATACACCGCCTTTGGCGGCTTCCGCGCCAGCGTGCTAAATGACACGATGCAGGGCATGGTCATGCTGATTGGCACCATCGTGCTATTGGTCGGCGTTGTTCACGCTGCGGGCGGCCTGAGCAATGCTGTGCAGACCCTCGAGCATATCGATCCAAAGCTGGTGAGCCCGCACGGGGCCGACGATATCCTGACGCCAACCTTTATGACGTCCTTCTGGGTGCTGGTCTGTTTCGGCGTTATCGGCCTGCCGCACACGGCGGTGCGCTGTATCTCCTATAAGGACAGTAAGGCCGTACACCGCGGAATTATTATCGGCACCATTGTGGTCGCCATTCTGATGCTCGGCATGCATCTGGCAGGCGCGCTTGGCAGAGCCGTTCTGCCAGGCCTCACGGTGCCGGATTTGGTTATTCCTACCCTGATGATGCAAGTTCTGCCGCCGTGGGCCGCGGGCCTGTTTCTTGCCGCCCCGATGGCCGCCATCATGTCTAACGTTAACGCCCACCTGCTGCAGGCGTCCGCGACTATCGTGAAAGACCTGTGGCTAAGCGCAAGTCCGGCTAAAATTCGTCAGGAGAGCCGCCTGAAGCGCATTTCCACCACCACCACGCTGGTGCTGGGCATTCTGATGATGCTGGCCGCCTGGCGCCCGCCAGAAATGATAATCTGGCTGAATCTACTCGCCTTCGGCGGCCTGGAAGCCGTTTTCCTGTGGCCGCTGGTGCTCGGTCTCTACTGGGACAAAGCCAATGCCGCAGGAGCCCTGAGCGGTATGATAGTCGGCGGCGCGCTGTACGCGCTGCTGGCAAGCTTCAGCATTCAGCTGTTCGGCTTCCATCCGATTGTGCCGTCGCTGGTTTTAAGTTTGCTGGCGTTCCTGGTAGGCAACCGCTTTGGCCGTGCCGTACCGGAACCCCTTCTCGTTTCAACTACTGATAAATAAAGAGTTTCGCCATGCCATGGATCCAACTGAAAATTAATACTACCGGCGGCGACGCCGAAAGCTTAGGCGATGCGCTGATTGAAAGCGGTGCGGTTTCCGTCACCTTCCAGGATACCCACGACACGCCGGTCTTTGAGCCGCTGCCGGGGGAAACCCGCCTGTGGGGAGATACCGACGTCATCGGCCTGTACGACGCGGAAACCGACATGAAAGAAGTGATTGCTATCCTTGAGCACTGCCCGCTGCTGGGCAACGGCTTCCACCACAAAGTGGAACAGCTCGAAGATAAAGACTGGGAGCGCGAATGGATGGATAACTTCCACCCGATGCGTTTCGGCAACCGCCTGTGGATTTGCCCAAGCTGGCGCGACGTGCCGGATGAGAACGCCGTTAACGTGATGCTCGACCCGGGCCTCGCTTTTGGCACCGGCACCCACCCAACAACCTCCCTGTGCCTTGAATGGCTCGATGGGCTGGATCTGGCGGGTAAAACCGTTATCGATTTTGGCTGCGGCTCCGGGATCCTGGCCATTGCCGCCCTGAAGCTTGGCGCGGCCAAAGCCATCGGGATTGATATCGATCCGCAGGCGATTCAGGCCAGCCGCGATAACGCCGAGCGTAACGGAGTTTCCGAACGCCTGGAGCTTTATCTGCCAAAAGACCAGCCGGAAGCCATGAGCGCCGACGTAGTGGTAGCAAACATCCTGGCTGGCCCATTACGCGAGCTGGCGCCATTAATCAGCGTCCTGCCCGTTGAGGGCGGTTTCCTTGGGCTTTCCGGGGTACTGGCAAGCCAGGCTGAGAGCGTTTGTGAAGCCTATGCGGATAAATTCACTCTCGACCCGGTAGCGGAAAAAGAAGAGTGGTGCCGCATCACCGGGCGCAAACACGGCTGATTAAAAGTGCAGCATGCGGCGGCGCTGCCGCATGCTTTTCCTGGCCAGTTTTAGTGACAATCTGCGGGCTAAAAATGAGAGCTTGCTCGCATAAAAAACCCAAAACCGACCACAAAAACAGCGGTTTATCTGGCAAAAAGCCCCTGTCATACAGCTTATTTCTGCTAACTTTCAGGAAAATTTAAAACAGCATGAAATAAAGGATAAATCCTAAGCTTATGATTAATAGCGTTAATTATTAAATAACCTTGAGCTGGTTAGCGCTTCATTGATCTGTGACAGAGGATTGTTCAAAGTTTGGCCTTTCATCTCGTGCAAAAAATGCGTAATATACGCCGCCTTGCAGGTACAGTATGGTCATTTCTTAACTCATGCGCATCGGACACCACCAGCTCAGAAATCGCCTGATTGCAGCACCTATGGCTGGCATTACTGACAGACCATTCAGGACGCTGTGTTACGAGATGGGAGCCGGGTTAACCGTTTCCGAGATGATGTCCTCCAACCCGGAAGTATGGGCGAGCGACAAGTCCCGTTTGCGGATGGTACATGTGGATGAACCGGGTATTCGCACCGTGCAAATTGCCGGCAGCGTACCTGAAGAGATGGCGGAAGCCGCGCGTATTAACGTGGCTAATGGCGCCCAGATTATTGATATCAATATGGGTTGTCCGGCAAAAAAGGTAAATCGTAAGCTGGCAGGTTCAGCCCTTCTGCAGTATCCGAGTCTGGTAAAGGACATCGTGACGACGGTAGTGAAGGCAGTGGATGTTCCTGTAACGCTGAAGATTCGTACCGGCTGGGAGCCCGCGCACCGTAACTGTGTAGAGATTGCCCAACTGGCTGAAGACTGTGGCATTCAGGCACTGACAATTCACGGACGCACACGCGCCTGTTTATTCCAGGGCGACGCTGAATACGACAGCATTCGGGCAGTTAAGCAGAAAGTTTCCATTCCGATTATCGCGAATGGTGACATTACTGACCCGCTTAAAGCCAGAGCTGTGCTTGACTATACGGGGGCTGATGCCCTGATGATAGGCCGCGCAGCTCAGGGAAGACCCTGGATCTTTCGGGAAATCCAGCACTATCTGGACACTGGAGAGCTGCTTCCGCCCTTGCCTCTGGCAGAGGTAAAGCGCTTACTTTGCTCGCACATTCGGGAACTGCATAGCTTTTATGGCGATGTGAAAGGTTACCGAATTGCACGTAAACACGTTTCCTGGTATCTCCAGGAACACGCTCCAGATGACCAGTTTCGGCGCACATTCAACGCTATTGAGGATTCCGGCGAACAGCTGGAGGCGTTGGAGGCATACTTCGAAAATTTTGCGTAAACAGAAATAAAGAGCTGACAGAACTATGTTCGAACAACGCGTAAATTCTGACGTACTGACCGTTTCTACCGTTAACTCTCAGGATCAGGTAACCCAAAAACCCCTGCGTGATTCCGTGAAACAGGCACTGAAGAACTATTTTGCTCAACTGAACGGTCAAGATGTGAATGACCTGTATGAGCTGGTACTGGCTGAAGTAGAACAGCCATTGTTGGACATGGTGATGCAATACACCCGCGGTAACCAGACCCGTGCTGCCCTGATGATGGGCATCAACCGTGGTACGCTGCGTAAGAAACTGAAAAAATACGGCATGAACTGATACTAATCAGCGAGTGTTGTGAAAAGGCGCAACCCGGCATGGGGAAGCGCCTTTTTTCTTTTCTAACACCCGACGCCTGACGATTTTCCTCATTTTTTACCGCCGCATCGCCGTTTTCTTCACTTTGTTTACACTCCACACGATTTGCAATTATTCCCCATTCTACGAGCGTAGATTCGGGGTGATAAAATAGCCGCATTCACGCCGTGGCAGCACCTGTGAAAACTCCGTACCTTTCAGGGTAACGATGAGAGTTCTCCCTGCCCCGGAGTTAGGTTCAACTGAGGTTTAAAATGACAAAATTAATCGCCGCCGCGTTACTCTCCACGCTTCTGGCTGGCTGCGCCACAAACTCCCCTTGCGTACCGGTATACGACGACCAGGGCCGTCTGGTGCATACCAATACCTGTATGAAAGGCACCACCCAGGATAACTGGGAAACCGCTGGCGCCATTGCCGCCGGGACTGCCGCCGTAGCCGGTGTGGCTCTGGGTATTGTTGCCTTAACCAAGTAACTCTTTATTCCGTTACAAGCGCGAGCCTGCTCGCGCTTTCCTTTACTCCGCCTTCTCACACCTTACCTGAATCATTTTGCTCTCAAATGCGCCGTTAGTTTCAGCGTTGCACCTTTTCAGAGCAATGCCTGCACGCTTTACCGCTTCTTTTCCCGCCGCACTGTCCGTATCTGATTACTCATAAACCTGGCATCGCCTTTGCTTTAAAGAATATGACTCTGGCCATTACCACAGACAGGGATACGGCGCCTCCCGGACGCCACCACGCCAATAACGATAATTTCGCCACACAGGATGCATTATGAAGAAGATGATGATCGCCACTCTGGTCGCTACCAGCACGCTGTTTGCGATGGCTAATCAGGCACATGCGGGTACCACGCTCGATGCGGTAAAAAAGAAAGGCTTTGTACAATGCGGGATTAGCGACGGCCTGCCGGGCTTCTCTTACGCCGACGGCAGCGGCAAATTTACCGGTATTGATGTGGACGTATGTCGCGGCGTGGCAGCGGCCGTTTTCGGCGATGCGACGAAGGTGAAATACACTCCCCTGACGGCCAAAGAGCGCTTTACCGCACTCCAGTCTGGCGAAGTGGACATTCTTTCCCGTAACACCACATGGACCTCCTCGCGCGACGCAGGAATGGGCATGGTGTTCACCGGCGTAACCTATTACGACGGCATTGGTTTCCTCACCCATAACAAGGCTGGCCTGAAGAGCGCTAAAGAGTTGGACGGGGCAACCGTTTGTATTCAGGCCGGTACTGATACCGAGCTGAACGTGGCCGACTACTTCAAAGCCAATAACATGAAGTACACGCCGGTGACCTTTGACCGCTCCGACGAGTCGGCAAAAGCGCTGGAGTCAGGCCGCTGCGATACCCTGGCCTCGGACCAGTCACAGCTTTACGCTTTGCGCATTAAGTTGAGCAATCCGGCCGAGTGGCTGGTGCTGCCGGAGGTCATTTCAAAAGAGCCTCTCGGGCCGGTGGTGCGCCGCGGCGATGATGACTGGTTCTCCATTGTGCGCTGGACGCTGTTTGCGATGCTGAATGCCGAAGAGATGGGTATCAGCTCTAAAAACGTGGATCAAATGGCCGCGAACCCAACCACGCCGGATATGGCGCACCTGTTAGGTAAAGAAGGTGATTTTGGCAAAGATCTGAAGCTCGACAACAAATGGGCATACAACATCGTCAAACAGGTGGGGAACTACGCGGAGATTTTTGACAATAACGTCGGCTCCGCAAGCCCGCTGAAAATCAAGCGTGGCCAAAACAATCTGTGGAATAACGGCGGCATCCAGTACGCCCCGCCGGTTCGCTAAGCGACATATCAGAACAGGGCACTGCTCGGGTGGTGCCCTGGGTTTAGCTTCTTGTTACTGAGGTTTGCTTATGCGTCATCGCCGCCCAACCGTGAAGACAGATTGGTCCTTTTCAAATCCCTCGGTTCGCGCCTGGCTTTATCAAATCGTCGCCGTGGCGATTGTTCTTGGTATTGCTATCTACCTTATTCACAACACAATCACCAACCTGGATAATCGTGGTATTACTTCCGGCTTCGCTTTCCTCGACCGTGCCGCAGGCTTCGGAATTGTTCAGCATCTTATCGATTACGAGCAGGGCGACACCTACGGAAAAGTCTTCGTTGTCGGGCTACTGAATACGCTGCTGGTTTCCGCACTCTGTATCGTGTTTGCCACGTTTATCGGCTTCTTCGTCGGCCTTGCCAGGCTGTCTGATAACTGGCTACTGCGCAAACTCTCTACTTTCTATATAGAGACATTTCGCAATATTCCTCCGCTATTGCAGATCTTCTTTTGGTACTTTGCGGTGCTGCGTAATCTGCCGGGGCCGCGCCAGGCGTTAGATGCTTTTGGGCTGATGTATCTGAGCAACCGAGGCTTATCTCTACCGGCTCCGGTCATGGGCGAAGGCTTGCTGGCTTTTATTGCCGCCTTCCTGATAGCGCTGGCTATTTCAGCCGGTTTGTATCGCTATAACAAAATGCATCAGGTAAGAACCGGCGAAATTCGCCGCAGCTGGCCGGTAGCGATCCTGCTGATCGTGCTGATGCCGTTGATAGCGCATTGGATCTTCGGCGCGGCTCTGCACTGGGATATTCCCGCCCTGCATGGATTCAACTTCAGCGGCGGTATTGTGCTGATCCCTGAGCTTGCCGCATTAACCCTGGCGTTATCGGTCTATACCTCGGTGTTTATCGCCGAGATTATCCGTTCCGGCATTCAGTCCGTGCCTTATGGCCAGCATGAAGCAGCCCGTTCGCTCGGCCTGCCAAATCAGGTGACGCTGCGTCAGGTTATTGTGCCCCAGGCGCTGAGAGTCATCATCCCTCCGCTGACCAGCCAGTATCTGAATATCGTCAAAAACTCATCTCTTGCGGCCGCTATCGGCTACCCGGATATGGTGTCGCTGTTTGCCGGAAGCGTACTGAACCAGACCGGGCAGGCAATTGAAACCATCGCTATCACCATGTCGGTCTACTTGATTATCAGCCTCGTTATCTCCCTGCTGATGAACGTTTATAACCGCCGTATCGCCCTGGTTGAGCGCTAAGGAATCCCGATGATTAAAACATTAACGGCGCACCAGGTTAGTCCGGCTACCGCCCGACCTGCGCGAGTCTGGCAATGGATGCGTAAAAATCTGTTCTCCAGCTGGCTGAATACATTACTCACTTTAGCCTGCGCCTGGCTGATGTGGGAGCTAATCCCTCCGCTGCTTAACTGGGCGATTTTACAGGCCAACTGGGTAGGTGAAACGCGCGTCGACTGCACCAAAGAAGGTGCCTGCTGGGTATTTATCCATGCACGTTTTGGCCAGTTTATGTACGGACTTTATCCGCACGATCAGCGCTGGCGTATTAACCTTGCGCTGGCCGTCGGCCTGCTCTCTATTGCCGCGATGTTCTGGAAGTCGCTTCCACAGCGTGGCCGCTATATCGCAGGCTGGGCGGTACTCTATCCTCTTGCGGTCTGGTGGCTGATGTACGGCGGTTTTCTCGGCCTGGAGAGGGTTGAAACCCGGCAGTGGGGCGGGTTAACTCTCACGCTAATCGTTGCTTCGGTGGGTATAGCAGGTGCATTGCCGCTGGGCATTTTGCTGGCGCTTGGCAGGCGTTCGGGCATGCCGGTGGTAAGAGTGCTCTCGATTATGTTTATCGAATTTTGGCGCGGCGTGCCGCTGATTACGGTGCTGTTTATGTCTTCCGTGATGCTGCCGCTGTTTCTTCCGGAAGGAACCAGCATCGACAAGCTGATCCGTGCTCTGGTGGGCGTTATCTTATTTCAGTCAGCTTATGTCGCAGAAGTTGTTCGCGGCGGTCTTCAGGCGCTACCGAAAGGACAGTACGAAGCGGCGGAGTCATTAGCTCTGGGCTACTGGAAAACGCAGGGATTGGTGATTTTACCCCAGGCGCTGAAGCTGGTTATTCCGGGGCTGGTGAACACCATTATCGCCCTGTTTAAAGATACCAGCCTGGTCATCATCATCGGCCTGTTCGACTTGTTCAGCAGCGTTCAACAGGCAACGGTCGACCCGGCATGGCTCGGCATGTCGACCGAAGGCTATGTTTTTGCTGCCCTTATTTATTGGGTTTTCTGTTTCAGCATGTCGCGCTATAGCCAGCACCTGGAAAAGCGCTTCCACACCGGGCGTACGCCGCACTAAGGATGAATATGAGTAAAATAACGCTGCAGCCTGCCGACGCAATGATCACGCTTGAAAATGTGAATAAGTGGTACGGGCAGTTCCATGTTTTAAAAGATATTAATCTCAACGTGAAGCAGGGAGAGCGTATCGTCCTGTGTGGACCATCCGGCTCCGGTAAATCGACCACGATCCGCTGCATCAATCACCTTGAAGAGCATCAGCAAGGGCGCATCGTGGTTGATGGAACCGAGTTAAACGACGATCTACGCAATATAGAGAAAGTACGCACCGAAGTCGGCATGGTGTTCCAGCACTTTAATCTGTTCCCACATTTAACCGTGCTGCAGAACTGCACTCTGGCCCCTGTCTGGGTTCGTAAGATGCCTAAGAAAGAGGCCGAGGCGCTGGCGATGCATTATCTCGAGCGAGTGAGAATCGCCGAACACGCGCATAAATTCCCAGGGCAGATATCGGGAGGCCAGCAGCAACGTGTGGCCATTGCCCGCTCACTGTGTATGAAACCCAAAATCATGCTTTTTGACGAGCCAACTTCGGCACTCGACCCGGAAATGGTGAAAGAAGTGTTGGACACCATGATAGGGCTGGCAGAATCCGGCATGACAATGCTCTGCGTCACGCACGAAATGGGTTTTGCCCGCACCGTCGCTGACCGGGTTATCTTTATGGATCGCGGAGAGATCGTAGAACAGGCCCCGCCTGAAGAGTTTTTTGCCCATCCGAAATCAGAAAGAACGCGAGCTTTCTTGTCTCAGGTTATCCATTAAACGACAAAGGCCGCTGATGCGGCCTTTTTATGGTGTTTTTCCGAATTCAGAAAACAAAAAACCCCAGCTAATAAGCTGAGGTCTTTTGTTTTATTTGATGCCTGACAGTTCCCTACTCTCGCATGGGGAGACCCCACACTACCATCGGCGCTACGGCGTTTCACTTCTGAGTTCGGCATGGGGTCAGGTGGGACCACCGCGCTACGGCCGTCAGGCAAATTCTTTTCTACGTGCCGAACTTAAACCTAAAAACTGGTGCTGATACCCAGAGTCGAACTGGGGACCTCACCCTTACCAAGGGTGCGCTCTACCAACTGAGCCATATCAGCACGCTTAATTTGATGCCTGGCAGTTGATGAACTTACGTTCACCCTACGGGCCGCTGCTTCGCAGCGTTCAGACTCACCTTTCGGTTTGTCAGTCCTACTCTCTGAGAGTAGCGAACTGCCTCGTATTACTACCATTACTGCTAATTTGATGCCTGGCAGTTCCCTACTCTCGCATGGGGAGACCCCACACTACCATCGGCGCTACGGCGTTTCACTTCTGAGTTCGGCATGGGGTCAGGTGGGACCACCGCGCTACGGCCGCCAGGCAAATTCTGTTACTGACCGTCACTTCGTGACCATCAGTTCAATCCTGAACTTCGCTGAAAATCGATTTGTCTCGCAAAACACCTTTGGTGTTGTAAGGTTAAGCCTCACGGGTCATTAGTACTGGTTAGCTCAACGTATCGCTACGCTTACACACCCAGCCTATCAACGTCGTAGTCTTCAACGTCCCTTCAGGGGTCTCAAGGACCCAGGGAGAATTCATCTCGGGGCAAGTTTCGCGCTTAGATGCTTTCAGCGCTTATCTCTTCCGCATTTAGCTACCGGGCAATGCCATTGGCATGACAACCCGAACACCAGTGATGCGTCCACTCCGGTCCTCTCGTACTAGGAGCAGCCCCCCTCAATTCTCCAGCGCCCACGGCAGATAGGGACCGAACTGTCTCACGACGTTCTAAACCCAGCTCGCGTACCACTTTAAATGGCGAACAGCCATACCCTTGGGACCTACTTCAGCCCCAGGATGTGATGAGCCGACATCGAGGTGCCAAACACCGCCGTCGATATGAACTCTTGGGCGGTATCAGCCTGTTATCCCCGGAGTACCTTTTATCCGTTGAGCGATGGCCCTTCCATTCAGAACCACCGGATCACTAAGACCTGCTTTCGCACCTGCTCGAGCCGTCACTCTCGCAGTCAAGCTAGCTTATGCCTTTGCACTAACCTCACGATGTCCGACCGTGATTAGCTAACCTTCGTGCTCCTCCGTTACGCTTTAGGAGGAGACCGCCCCAGTCAAACTACCCACCAGACACTGTCCGCAACCCGGATCACGGGTCTACGTTAGAACATCAAACATTAAAGGGTGGTATTTCAAGGTTGGCTCCACGCAGACTGGCGTCCACGCTTCAAAGCCTCCCACCTATCCTACACATCAAGGCTCAATGTTCAGTGTCAAGCTATAGTAAAGGTTCACGGGGTCTTTCCGTCTTGCCGCGGGTACACTGCATCTTCACAGCGATTTCAATTTCACTGAGTCTCGGGTGGAGACAGCCTGGCCATCATTACGCCATTCGTGCAGGTCGGAACTTACCCGACAAGGAATTTCGCTACCTTAGGACCGTTATAGTTACGGCCGCCGTTTACCGGGGCTTCGATCAAGAGCTTCTCCTTGCGGATAACCCCATCAATTAACCTTCCGGCACCGGGCAGGCGTCACACCGTATACGTCCACTTTCGTGTTTGCACAGTGCTGTGTTTTTAATAAACAGTTGCAGCCAGCTGGTATCTTCGACTGCCTTCAGCTCCACCCGCAAGGGGTTTCACCTACCGACAGCGTGCCTTCTCCCGAAGTTACGGCACCATTTTGCCTAGTTCCTTCACCCGAGTTCTCTCAAGCGCCTTGGTATTCTCTACCTGACCACCTGTGTCGGTTTGGGGTACGATTTAATGTTACCTGATGCTTAGAGGCTTTTCCTGGAAGCAGGGCATTTGTTACTTCAGCACCGTAGTGCCTCGTCATCACACCTCAGCGTTAACAGAAGTCCGGATTTACCTAAACTTCCCGCCTACATGCTTAAACCGGGACAACCGTCGCCCGGCTAACATAGCCTTCTCCGTCCCCCCTTCGCAGTAACACCAAGTACAGGAATATTAACCTGTTTCCCATCGACTACGCCTTTCGGCCTCGCCTTAGGGGTCGACTCACCCTGCCCCGATTAACGTTGGACAGGAACCCTTGGTCTTCCGGCGAGCGGGCTTTTCACCCGCTTTATCGTTACTTATGTCAGCATTCGCACTTCTGATACCTCCAGCAGACCTCACAGTCCACCTTCAACGGCTTACAGAACGCTCCCCTACCCAACAACGCATAAGCGTCGCTGCCGCAGCTTCGGTGCATGGTTTAGCCCCGTTACATCTTCCGCGCAGGCCGACTCGACCAGTGAGCTATTACGCTTTCTTTAAATGATGGCTGCTTCTAAGCCAACATCCTGGCTGTCTGTGCCTTCCCACATCGTTTCCCACTTAACCATGACTTTGGGACCTTAGCTGGCGGTCTGGGTTGTTTCCCTCTTCACGACGGACGTTAGCACCCGCCGTGTGTCTCCCGTGATAACATTCTTCGGTATTCGTAGTTTGCATCGGGTTGGTAAGCCGGGATGGCCCCCTAGCCGAAACAGTGCTCTACCCCCGAAGATGAGTTCACGAGGCGCTACCTAAATAGCTTTCGGGGAGAACCAGCTATCTCCCGGTTTGATTGGCCTTTCACCCCCAGCCACAAGTCATCCGCTAATTTTTCAACATTAGTCGGTTCGGTCCTCCAGTTAGTGTTACCCAACCTTCAACCTGCCCATGGCTAGATCACCGGGTTTCGGGTCTATACCCTGCAACTTAACGCCCAGTTAAGACTCGGTTTCCCTGCGGCTCCCCTATACGGTTAACCTTGCTACAGAATATAAGTCGCTGACCCATTATACAAAAGGTACGCAGTCACCCCATAAATGAGGCTCCCACTGCTTGTACGTACACGGTTTCAGGTTCTGTTTCACTCCCCTCGCCGGGGTTCTTTTCGCCTTTCCCTCACGGTACTGGTTCACTATCGGTCAGTCAGGAGTATTTAGCCTTGGAGGATGGTCCCCCCATATTCAGACAGGATACCACGTGTCCCGCCCTACTCTTCGAACTCACAGTATGTGCATTTTAGTGTACGGGAGTATCACCCTGTACCCTGCGACTTTCCAGACGCTTCCACTAACACACAAACTGATTCAGGTTCTGGGCTGCTCCCCGTTCGCTCGCCGCTACTGGGGGAATCTCGGTTGATTTCTTTTCCTCGGGGTACTTAGATGTTTCAGTTCCCCCGGTTCGCTTCGTTAAGCTATGTATTCACTTAACGATAGTGTGTCGAAACACACTGGGTTTCCCCATTCGGAAATCGCCGGCTATAACGGTTCATATCACCTTACCGACGCTTATCGCAGATTAGCACGTCCTTCATCGCCTCTGACTGCCAGGGCATCCACCGTGTACGCTTAGTCGCTTAACCTCACAACCCGAAGATGTTTCGCTTCGAATTATGAAAATTTGAGAGACTCGAACACACTTCTATTCTGTTCTTATTACGGAGAACAGAAACAGTGTGTCGTTTCAATTTTCAGCTTGTTCCGGATTGTTAAAGAGCAAATACTTCGCAGTACACCGTTGCCGGTACACTCTGAAGTAGGTTTGGTGCATGAAATGATGGTGGAGCTAAGCGGGATCGAACCGCTGACCTCCTGCGTGCAAGGCAGGCGCTCTCCCAGCTGAGCTATAGCCCCATCGATTTCGTAAAACCTTTGATTACCACTCACACTGAGGCCTTTCCTTTTTCTTCCGAAAAAGAAAATGCAATTCGTTCTGAGACAAGGCATGGAATAACGAAGCATACTAAAGTATGTGAGTTATTTCATAACGCAGTATCAGGGAGAATTTGGTAGGCCTGAGTGGACTTGAACCACCGACCTCACCCTTATCAGGGGTGCGCTCTAACCACCTGAGCTACAAGCCTATAAGGTTTTACTGCTCGTTTTCTATCAGACAATCTGTGTGAGCACTACGCGGGTTTGTATCTTTTAGGTAAGGAGGTGATCCAACCGCAGGTTCCCCTACGGTTACCTTGTTACGACTTCACCCCAGTCATGAATCACAAAGTGGTAAGCGCCCTCCCGAAGGTTAAGCTACCTACTTCTTTTGCAACCCACTCCCATGGTGTGACGGGCGGTGTGTACAAGGCCCGGGAACGTATTCACCGTAGCATTCTGATCTACGATTACTAGCGATTCCGACTTCATGGAGTCGAGTTGCAGACTCCAATCCGGACTACGACGCACTTTATGAGGTCCGCTTGCTCTCGCGAGGTCGCTTCTCTTTGTATGCGCCATTGTAGCACGTGTGTAGCCCTACTCGTAAGGGCCATGATGACTTGACGTCATCCCCACCTTCCTCCAGTTTATCACTGGCAGTCTCCTTTGAGTTCCCGGCCGAACCGCTGGCAACAAAGGATAAGGGTTGCGCTCGTTGCGGGACTTAACCCAACATTTCACAACACGAGCTGACGACAGCCATGCAGCACCTGTCTCAGAGTTCCCGAAGGCACCAATCCATCTCTGGAAAGTTCTCTGGATGTCAAGAGTAGGTAAGGTTCTTCGCGTTGCATCGAATTAAACCACATGCTCCACCGCTTGTGCGGGCCCCCGTCAATTCATTTGAGTTTTAACCTTGCGGCCGTACTCCCCAGGCGGTCGACTTAACGCGTTAGCTCCGGAAGCCACGCCTCAAGGGCACAACCTCCAAGTCGACATCGTTTACGGCGTGGACTACCAGGGTATCTAATCCTGTTTGCTCCCCACGCTTTCGCACCTGAGCGTCAGTCTTTGTCCAGGGGGCCGCCTTCGCCACCGGTATTCCTCCAGATCTCTACGCATTTCACCGCTACACCTGGAATTCTACCCCCCTCTACAAGACTCAAGCTTGCCAGTTTCGAATGCAGTTCCCAGGTTGAGCCCGGGGATTTCACATCCGACTTAACAAACCGCCTGCGTGCGCTTTACGCCCAGTAATTCCGATTAACGCTTGCACCCTCCGTATTACCGCGGCTGCTGGCACGGAGTTAGCCGGTGCTTCTTCTGCGAGTAACGTCAATCACTGAGGTTATTAACCTCAATGCCTTCCTCCTCGCTGAAAGTGCTTTACAACCCGAAGGCCTTCTTCACACACGCGGCATGGCTGCATCAGGCTTGCGCCCATTGTGCAATATTCCCCACTGCTGCCTCCCGTAGGAGTCTGGACCGTGTCTCAGTTCCAGTGTGGCTGGTCATCCTCTCAGACCAGCTAGGGATCGTCGCCTAGGTGAGCCATTACCCCACCTACTAGCTAATCCCATCTGGGTTCATCCGATGGCAAGAGGCCCGAAGGTCCCCCTCTTTGGTCTTGCGACGTTATGCGGTATTAGCTACCGTTTCCAGTAGTTATCCCCCTCCATCAGGCAGATCCCCAGACATTACTCACCCGTCCGCCGCTCGTCAGCAAAGTAGCAAGCTACTCCCTGTTACCGCTCGACTTGCATGTGTTAGGCCTGCCGCCAGCGTTCAATCTGAGCCATGATCAAACTCTTCAATTTAAAAGTGTTTGATGCTCAAAGAATTAAAACTGTTTATAAAATCAGTAGTCACTCTTCAAGACTTGATATTTTTTTGCATCCGAAGATGCTGAGATATCAATCCTGCGAGTGCCCACACAGATTGTCTGATAAATTGTTAAAGAGCAGTGAGTTACGCGCTTTCGCTTGCTAACTCGAGGTGGCGTATATTACGCTTTCCTCTTTCAGAGTCAACCCCGATTTTCAGGATTTTTTCTCTTTATCGAACCGGACATTTTGTGAAGTCATTCACTGTTCCGTCTCGATGGAGGCGCATTATAGGGATCCCGATTTTTAGCACAAGTACTTTTTCGATCTTTTTTTCCGAATGTTTAGTTTTCACTCTTTTCGTCGAGATCCTGTTCGATCTGCCCCCTTTATAGCGCTTTACTCCCTTGCCATTGCTCAAGAAAGCAGCCAGAGTCTGGTTACGCAATGAATTTCCCGAGGTGTTTATGTCTGCGGTATTACGTGCTTTTCAAAAAACCTTTCCCCAACTTGGGCAAAAAGTGATGGTTGATCCCACCAGCGTGGTTATCGGCGATGTGAAACTTGCTGATGATGTCAGTATCTGGCCGCTGGTCGCCATTCGCGGCGACGTAAACTCTGTCTCCATCGGCGCGCGAACCAATATTCAGGACGGCAGCGTGCTGCACGTTACGCACAAATCGTCATATAAGCCCGAGGGCAATCCACTGGTGGTTGGGGAAGATGTGACGGTTGGGCATAAAGTTATGCTGCACGGCTGCGCCATCGGCAACCGCGTGTTAGTAGGAATGGGGTCGATTCTGCTGGATGGAGTAGTAATAGAAGACGACGTTATGATCGGAGCCGGTAGCCTGGTGCCGCAAAATAAGCGTCTGGAAAGCGGCTACCTCTATCTTGGCAGCCCGGTGAAACAGATTCGTCGTTTAACGGAGGCCGAACTGGCCGGGTTAATTTATTCCGCCAACAACTATGTACGCTGGAAAGATGAATACCTGGCTCAGGATAACCAGTACCAACCCTGAGAGTCTTCCTGTTCGCTGCGGATCAAAGTTTCAAACTCTTCTTCCACATCCCAGCGGCTTTCGCGAAATAACGCCAGCCACTGTTGTGCACTGTTGCCACCAAAGCGGGTGGCAACGGCGGCGGCCGAAATCGCACAGTTAACCTGAAAGCCGTTTACCAGAGCCGGGAAGCAGATTGCCTGGAGAGATTCATCCCAGACTTCACGGTCGGGGAATTGAATCGCCTGGTTCATTCGGCCATTTCTCTTTTCAGCGCGGTAATAACCGGTGCCACTTCCGGCAGTTTGCCATGCCAGAGCATAAAAGCATGCGCCGCCTGGCCCACCAGCATACCCAGCCCATCAGCATAGTGTACAACGCCACCCTCTACCGCCCACGAAAGGAAAGGCGTTAACCCTTTACGGTAAAACATGTCATAACAGCTGACGCGATGAGAAAGAAGGGAGGACGGTAGCGCAGGGATCTCGCCGCCGATCCCACTGGAGGTCGCGTTGATCAGCAGATCGAACTCATGCCCGCCAAGGGCATCCATTGCTACGGCATTCACGCTTCCGGTGTGGCCAAACAGCTGCGCGAGCTCTTCTGCTTTGGCAAATGTCCGGTTAGTTATCGTCACCGCGCAATCCAAAGACAGCAGCGGCAGCAACACGCCACGAGCGGCACCACCGGCACCCACCAGCAGAACGCGAGCACCCGGCTTGATAAGTTTAAGACGTTCAAGGTCGCTCAGCAGGCCAATGCCGTCGGTATTATCCCCGAGTAAACGCCCGTCTTCTAAACGCTTCAGGGTATTCACTGCCCCCGCAAGCGCCGCACGCTCGGTTAGCTCATCCGCGTGGGCAAAAGCCTGCTCTTTAAATGGAACCGTTACGTTGGCCCCCTTTCCACCTTCGGCAAAAAAGGCCTCAAGTGTTTCAATAAAGGCATCCAGCGGGGCAAGTACTCGCCCGTAAGGATGCTCAATTGCCATCTGCTCCGCAAAAAGGCGATGGATCAGCGGCGATTTGCTGTGCTGAATTGGGTTACCAAAAACGGCGTAGGTTTCCATATTTACCCCTGGCGGAACAGTTCGCCGGTTAAGGCATCGCGAATTTCGGAAGGATTCAGACGCCCGCCGGTATCGCCCATCAACACCGGGAAGTCGTTGCCAAATTGCTGCTGCACTTCTTCGACGCTACGGCACGGCGGCAGCCCGGTAAGATTGGCGCTGGTTGAAACCAGAGGCTTGCCGTAAGCGAGGCACAGCTCTTTAACCAGCGGATGGTCGGTAACACGTACCGCGAGCGAGTCAAAGCGGCCGGTCAGCCATTTCGGCGTATTCGCCAGCGCAGGAAAGACAAAGGTGACCGGACCTGGCCAGCTGGCAAAAACCGCCTGACGCTGCTCTTCAGTTAACACAGCCTCATCTATATAAGGTTTCAGTTGCTCGAAATCAGCCGCAATCAGGATCAGGCCTTTTTCTACCGGGCGCTGCTTTAACTCCAGCAGCCGGGTGACGGCGAGTTCACTATCCGGGTCACAACCTACGCCGAAAACGGCCTCGGTTGGGTAAGCGATGACTTGTTGTTGTTTCAGGGCCGTTACGATCTGCGCGAGCTGGCCTTCAGGCAGGTTTTTATTCACTGGCTTGTTCCGCCGTTGCCGGCTTTCCACATTGTTTACTGGCACAGAAGCGCTTCAGGCCCTGCGCCGTTTTCTTTTCAATAAGCAGCGGGTACTGGCATTCAGAGCAAACGCCCGCGACCGGTTTAAAATTGATGACAAACTGGCATTCAGGATAGCAATCACAAGACCAGAATGTTTTCCCGTAACGCGAACGGCGCTGAACCAGCTGGCCTTTCCGGCACTGCGGGCAGGCGATTGCCGTCTCATCAGGTTTGTCGATGATTTCAGTGTGCTCGCATTCGGGGTAGTTGCTGCAGCCGATAAACATGCCGAAACGCCCCTGACGCAGGACGAGTGTTGCCTGGCAAAGCGGGCATTGCTGACCATCCAGCACCTTAACAATGTGCCCGTCGGCCTGGCTTTTTAGCGGGCGCACATAATCGCATTCCGGGTAGCGGGAACAGCCCAAAAAGGGACCGTGTTTGCCGGAACGAATAAGTAGCTCTGCCCCACACTGGGGGCAGGGCTCATTTTTGGGCACCGTAAACAGTGCTGACTTGGCCATAACATCTCATGCTGCAACTCAATTTAGTGCAGCATACCTTCATTTGCCTCGAAGAGTAATTCTTCCATTTGCTGGTAAGCGTTTTCACAACCCGGAATATTGAACAGCACCATCAGTACAACCCACTTCAGGTCTTCCAGTTCAAATTCAGCGGTATCCAGCGCCAGCACGCGCTCAATGACCATTTCACGAGTTTCGAGGTTCAGCACCTGAATCTGCTCAAGGAATAATAAGAAACCCCGGCAGTCTGCATCCAGCCTCTGGCTCTCCTCTGCGGTAAAGATCCGCATAGAAAGAGGATCGGCAGCAAGCTGCATCGGCTCGGTCAACCCCTCCTGGTAGTCGGCCAGCTTCTCAAGCCACACTAACGCGTTATAAATGTCCTCACGATCAAAACCGGCGTCGGTGAGATCGCTCGTCAACTTATCCTGATCAACGCGCATCTCTGCTTCGCTGTGGATGTAGGTTTCAAATAAGTACATTAGTACGTCGAACATGGCATGCCCTCCTCAATCGGACATAGCCGCCGGGTACAGCTGCGATCCATCCTGCTAACTCCAGTTCGAGCAGTTGGGCTACCGTCTCTGGCACAGGTTGGCCGGCAAGTTCAGCGACGACGTCAACAGGTGTAACCTCATCTCCTACGTTAGCCAACAGATGGGGAAATGGCAATGCGCCTTCCTGTTCATTTGGTGAATACATTGGCACTTCGTGCGAAGCGCTGAGCCAGCATAGCTCCGATGTCAGATAATCAAGGATATCCTGCGGATGACGTACCAGATTGGCCCCCTGCTGGATAAGCCAGTGCGGCCCTTCGCTGCCGGGGCTACCGACCGGGCCCGGCAAAGCAAAAACCTCTCTTCCCTGCTCAATGGCGCAGCGAGCGGTAACCAGAGACCCGCTTCTTTCTCCCGCCTCAACCACAAATACGGCGCGGCTCAGGCCGCTGATAACTCGATTGCGCCACGGGAAGTTCGACGGCCATGGCGTACAGGCTAAAGGAAACTCGGAAAGAACGATGCCCCCTTGTTCGGCTATCTGCCTGGCCATCGCCGAATGGCGCCTGGGGTGCACGCCCGCGAGGCCGTTACCCAATACCGCAATTGTTTTACCCTTTACCCGCAGCGCCGCGCGGTGGGCAACACCGTCTATTCCCAGCGCCAGCCCGCTGGTAATAATCAGCCCTGACTGGGCCAGAACTTCACAAAATTGCCTACAGTTGCGTTCCCCATAATCGGAAAGATTGCGGCTCCCGACCACCGCCAGCTGATGCTGCCTGAGCAACTCCGGGCTTCCTATGATAAAGAGCGCTGCCGGGTAGTCGTTTATCGCCCTGAGCTGGTCGGGATAATGAGCATCCTCTGCCGTAAGGAGTGACTGGCCGGGCTTGTTCAGCCAGTCAAAGCTGGCCCCCAGCTGGCGCTCATCGACGGCCTTAAATAACGCCCGTTCGCGTGCGGTTAACCCCGATGCATGCAGGCTTTCTCCGTCTACCACGGGGCATCGTTGCAGGAAATGGGCTATTTTTAAGCACTTATCTCCACCCAGTCCCTTAACTGCCATAAGACGCAGCCAAATCTCGGTTCGCGACACCATTTCCCCCTGCCACAGGCCGTAAAAGCAATCCTTGCGATTGGTCACTGATGCTGTCAATCAGCCGGGGAAATGTCTAGAATAGAGGGAATAATCCTTTCTACTACTGAACACAGCTCTGGATATTTATGGCAGTTTTGCAAGTATTACATATTCCCGACGAGCGCCTTCGCAAAGTCGCTAAGCCGGTTGAAGAAGTGAATGCGGACATTCAGCGCATCGTCGATGATATGTTCGAAACAATGTATGACGAAGAGGGTATCGGCCTGGCGGCTACGCAGGTTGATATTCATCAACGCATCATTGTTATTGATGTTTCCGAAAATCGTGACCAGCAGCTGGTGCTGATCAACCCGGAGCTGCTGGAAAAAAGCGGCGAGACCGGTATCGAAGAAGGCTGCCTGTCGATTCCGGAGCAGCGTGCTCTGGTGCCGCGCGCCGAAAAAGTGAAAATCCGCGCGCTGGATCGCAACGGTAAGCCTTTTGAGCTGGAAGCCGACGGCCTGCTGGCTATCTGTATTCAGCATGAAATGGATCACCTGGTCGGTAAACTGTTTATTGATTATCTGTCGCCGCTTAAGCAACAACGTATTCGTCAGAAAGTTGAAAAACTCGACCGTTTGAAAGCGAAAGCTTAAGGACAACAATCAACGTGTCAGATTCACTGCGTATTATCTTCGCCGGAACGCCCGATTTTGCAGCGCGTCATCTTGACGCGCTGTTGTCTTCTCAGCACCAGGTGGTTGGCGTATTCACCCAGCCAGACCGCCCGGCTGGCCGCGGTAAAAAACTCATGCCCAGCCCGGTAAAAGTGCTGGCAGAAGAGAAAGGTATTCCTGTATTCCAACCTGCGACTCTGCGCAAAGCCGAGAACCAGCAGCTGGTCGCCGACCTCAATGCTGATGTTATGGTCGTTGTCGCTTATGGCCTGATTTTACCCCTGGCCGTACTTGAGATGCCTCGCCTTGGCTGCGTGAACGTACACGGTTCTCTGCTGCCTCGCTGGCGCGGCGCGGCGCCTATCCAGCGTTCTCTGTGGGCTGGCGATGCTGAAACCGGCGTGACCATCATGCAGATGGACGTTGGCCTCGATACCGGCGACATGCTGTATAAGCTCTCCTGCCCGATTGAAGCGGACGACACCAGCGGTACGCTGTACGACAAGCTGGCCGGTCTGGGCCCTGAAGGCCTGCTGAACACGTTGCAACAGTTAGCCAGCGGAACGGCAAAACCGGAAGTTCAGGATGAAGCGCTGGTTACCTACGCTGAAAAGCTCAGCAAGGAAGAAGCGAGAATTGACTGGAATCTCTCCGCGGTACAGCTGGAGCGCTGCATTCGTGCTTTTAATCCATGGCCGATGAGCTGGCTCGAGATTGACGGCCAGCCGCTGAAAGTCTGGCGCGCCTCGGTTATTCCTGCTCAGGCAGACGCTGCACCGGGCACTATTGTTGCAGTCAGTAAGGCAGGAATTCAGGTCGCTACCGCTGACGAGATCCTCAATCTTGAAGAGCTGCAGCCTGCCGGTAAAAAAGCCATGAAAGCTCAGGATCTTCTTAACTCGCGCCGTGAATGGTTCGAGCCGGGAACCCTTCTCGCCTGAAGCAGTTGAATCTACACGCCCGGGGTAACCTGGGCATTTTTGTTTATAGCGCTGGAAAAACCAGAGCACGGTAATGAAAAAAACACAAAACCTCCGCAGCCTGGCTGCCCAAACGATTGAACAGGTTGTCGAACAGGGACAATCATTAAGTAATGTACTGCCTGCGATGCAGCAAAAAGTGTCTGACAAAGACAGAGCGCTGCTCCAGGAGCTGTGCTTTGGCGTGCTGCGTACTCTGCCGCAGCTTGAGTGGCTGGTTGGCAAGTTGATGTCCCGCCCGATGACCGGCAAACAGCGTACGATCCATTACTTAATTATGGTCGGCTTCTATCAGCTGCTGTATACCCGTATTCCTGCTCATGCTGCCCTGGCGGAAACCGTTGAAGGTGCAATCGCTATCAAGCGCCAGGCCTTTAAAGGCCTCATCAACGGCGTGCTGCGCCAGTTCCAGCGCCAACAGGAAAGCCTGATGGCTGAAGCGGCTAAGCATGAAAGCCGCTTCCTGCATCCTTCCTGGCTATTGCAGCGCCTGAAGAAGGCTTATCCGGATTGCTGGCAGGCCATTATAGAAGCGAACAACCAACGTCCACCGATGTGGCTGCGCGTGAATCGCCAGCACCATACCCGAGAAGCCTGGCTGCAACTGCTTGCAGAAGCAGGTCTGGAAGGCCACGCTCATCCTGAGTATCGCGATGCTGTACGCCTTGACTCACCGGCTCCGGTTCTCGCATTGCCCGGTTTCGAACAGGGTTGGGTTACGGTGCAGGATGCCTCGGCTCAGGGCTGTGTTGATCTTTTAGATCCGCAAAACGGCGAAACGATTTTGGATCTTTGCGCAGCTCCGGGCGGCAAAACCACTCATATCCTGGAAGCGGCTCCGGGCGCGAAGGTTATGGCGGTAGATGTCGACGCCCAGCGCCTGAAGCGCGTGCATGAAAACCTTGAGCGCCTGGGTATGAACGCCGAAGTAAAACTGGGCGACGGGCGCTTCCCGGCTCAATGGTGCGGTGATGCTAAGTTCGACCGTATTCTGCTGGACGCGCCATGTTCGGCTACCGGCGTTATTCGCCGTCACCCGGATATTAAATGGCTGCGCCGAGACAGAGATATTCCTGAACTGGTTGCTTTGCAAAAAGAGATTCTGGACGCTATCTGGCCTCACCTTAAATCAGGCGGCACGATGGTGTACGCAACGTGCTCCGTACTGCCGGAAGAAAACAAGGAACAGGTTACCGCGTTCCTGGCACGCCATGCGGATGCGAAACTGGTTGAAACCGGTGATGAAAAAACGCCGGGTATTCAAAATCTGCCGGCGGCGGAAGACGGCGACGGCTTCTATTACGCTAAGCTAATTAAGAGCTGACTCCCCCTCAGGCTGAGTCTTAGGTTTCATCACTCGTGAAGCGATAAACGATGAAAATAATTATTCTGGGTGCCGGTCAGGTTGGCGGCACTCTGGCGGAAAACCTGGTTGGCGAGAACAACGATATTACCGTGGTCGACACCAACCAGGCTCGCCTGCGTATTCTGCAGGATAAGTTTGATTTGCGCGTAGTGCAGGGGCATGGTTCTCATCCCCGGGTGCTACGTGAAGCCGGTGCCGATGACGCAGATATGCTGGTTGCGGTTACCAGCTCCGATGAAACGAACATGATAGCCTGCCAGGTTGCCTATTCGCTGTTTAACACGCCAAACCGTATCGCACGTATTCGTGCGCCGGACTACGTGCGCGATGCGGAAAAGCTTTTCAATGCAGAAGCTGTTCCTATCGACCACCTGATAGCGCCCGAGCAGCTGGTTATCGACAATATCTACCGGCTGATTGAGTACCCGGGTGCGTTGCAGGTTGTGAATTTCGCGGAAGGGAAAGTCAGCCTCGCCGTGGTAAAAGCTTATTATGGCGGCCCGCTGGTGGGTAATGCGCTCTCCACAATGCGCGAGCATATGCCGCACATCGATACGCGTGTAGCAGCCATTTTCCGTCACGATCGCCCTATTCGTCCCCAGGGTTCGACGATAGTTGAAGCGGGCGATGAGGTGTTCTTTATCGCTGCTTCGCAAAATATTCGTGCCGTGATGAGTGAGCTACAGCGTCTCGAAAAACCTTATAAGCGCATTATGCTGGTCGGCGGCGGTAATATCGGCGCTGGTTTGGCTCACAGGCTGGAAAAAGATTACAGCGTGAAGCTTATCGAGCGCGACCAGCAGCGGGCCTCCGAGCTGGCCGAAATGCTGCAAAATACCATCGTATTTTACGGTGATGCGTCCGATCAGGAGCTGCTGGCCGAAGAACATATTGAGCAAGTCGATTTGTTTATCGCTGTCACCAACGACGATGAAGCAAATATCATGTCTGCCATGCTGGCAAAACGCATGGGTGCCAAAAAAGTAATGGTGCTGATACAGCGTAAAGCCTATGTCGACCTGGTTCAGGGCAGCGTGATTGATATCGCTATATCGCCGCAGCAGGCGACGATTTCCGCTTTGCTTGGTCACGTTCGAAAAGCCGATATTGTAGGTGTTTCCTCTTTACGCCGTGGCGTTGCCGAGGCAATAGAAGCGGTTGCTCACGGGGATGAAAGTACTTCTCGCGTGGTTGGGCGCGTAATAGACGAGATAAAACTGCCGCCGGGTACGATTATCGGCGCCGTTGTTCGCGGCAACGATGTGATGATTGCCAATGACAATCTGCGTATTGAGCAGGGCGATCACGTCATTATGTTCCTGACGGATAAGAAATTTGTCAGCGACGTTGAACGGTTGTTCCAGCCAAGTCCTTTCTTCCTGTAAAAGAATCGGGGCAGCCGTTGTTGTTGCCTCGCTTTAATGTAATAAGCCCTTCTTAATATTAAGGAATTAACAAAGCATTCTTATTTTCTACGGTTATGGCAATTAAGACATCCTTTGTTAGAATTAAAACTGCCAGCCGGTACAAGGAGAGATAAATGAGTATTTTAAAAGAATTCCGCGAATTCGCGATGCGCGGAAATGTTGTCGATTTGGCAGTGGGTGTGATTATTGGGGCAGCATTCGGGAAAATCGTTTCCTCACTGGTGGCGGATATAATTATGCCTCCGCTGGGCTTGCTGATTGGTGGTGTTGATTTCAAACAGTTTGCGTTAACGCTGCGCGACGCACAGGGCGATGTGCCTGCAGTTGTCATGCATTACGGCGTGTTTATTCAGAACATCTTTGATTTCGTAATTGTCGCTTTTGCTATTTTCATGGCAATTAAAGTTATTAATAAGCTGAACCGTAAGAAGACTGAAGAGCCGGCTGCACCTGCAGCGCCTTCTAAAGAAGAAGTTCTGCTGGGCGAAATTCGCGATCTGCTGAAACAGCAGAACCAACGCGATTAATCCAGGCTGCTAAAAGCAGAAGGCCAGTGGTAAAAAAGCGTTTTGCTTGTTTGCCACTGGCCTCCCAGTTACCCCGTTTGCCATGTTTCTCGTTGCGTTGATAGCTCCCTTTCCCTTTCTTATTCTTCTCGATTCTCTGCCTGAACAATGGGTCATGTAACAGCGCCTCGATGGCGTTATCCTTGATTTGCCCTTTTTGATGGCGGTATTTGTTGCTCATATCCACTCCATATCGGTTAAATTAACGGCGCGAGTCTATTCCTCGCTCAATAAAAGATCAAGCGGCTATTTTCGGATGCTGGCTCCCTGCTCCAGGGCTTCCAGAATTGAGCAGTAAACGCTGCTGTGCGCGCTTCCGCAGCATGCATCATTCAAACGCTGCAGGGAACGGCGCATATTTTGTAGCTCTTTAATCTTTGCTTCCACTTCCGTCAGCCTGCTTTGCACAATGCCTTTTGACTCCTGGCAGGTGTGATGTTCAGGATCGATACGGATCGAAAGTAGCTCGCGGATGGCCTCAAGGGTAAATCCTAACTGCTTGGCATAACGAATGAACTTAAGCCGCTGCAGGTCGCTGTCGTTATACAGTCGGAAGCCACCTTCCGTGCGAACTTCGTGATCCATCATGTTTTGCTTTTCGTAGTAACGAATAGTGTCCGGCGTCACGTTCGCCAGTTTTGCCAACTCACCTATGCGAAACATCATTTTTCCTCGCCAATGTGCTGCATTAATTTAGCCCCGTACTCACCACGAAGAAAATCGGTATTAACCCCGGCCTGCCGTAGTTTAAGCTCAAGCAAACTGAGCTTTTTACTGATTTCCTGATATTCCTTGCTTTGAGCATGGACCGTTTTTAGCAGGTCAACCAGCTCCAGAGCCTCTCTTCGTTGCTGTAATTCAGGCGGTAAACAGCCCGAATTTTTCAGCAAACGGTAACCCGCTCGTAGTTCGGGTGGTACGTGGCTGTCATCATCAAGCATTATCGGTTCGCCGCTGCCGGGCAGGCTATCAAAATCACCATTGCGCTGGGCATCGAGAATATGCCGCTCAGCCCATTGATCGAGCAACCACATAACAACCTCTGGTTAGCAGGGAGTTCTACAAGAATACGAGGAAAGCGTGAGGGAAGGGATATTTTAGATATAAAAAAACCGGGCAAGCCCGGTTTTTCTACGTTACTACAGATTACTCTGCAGCAGCTTCTGTTTGAGACTCGGCGCGATCAACCAGCTCGATGTAAGCCATCGGAGCATTGTCACCTGCACGGAAGCCACACTTCAGAATACGAGTGTAACCACCGGTACGGCTCGCAAAACGCGGACCCAGTTCATTAAACAGTTTTGCCACGATCTCGTTATCACGAGTGCGGGCGAATGCCAGACGACGATTAGCAACGCTGTCAGTCTTGGCAAGAGTAATCAGCGGCTCAACTACGCGACGCAGCTCTTTCGCTTTAGGCAGGGTCGTCTTGATTATCTCATGACGAACCAGTGAACCTGCCATGTTGCGGAACATAGCCTGGCGATGGCTGCTGTTGCGGTTCAGTTGACGACCACTCTTACGATGGCGCATGACCTTATCCTTCTCAGTAAAACCTTAACCTGTGATCCGGTTACTCGTCAGCGATGCTTGCCGGTGGCCAGTTTTCCAGGCGCATGCCCAGAGAAAGACCACGGGAAGCCAGCACGTCTTTAATCTCGGTAAGAGATTTTTTACCCAGGTTAGGCGTTTTAAGCAGCTCAACCTCGGTACGCTGTACCAGATCACCGATATAGTGGATAGCTTCTGCCTTAAGGCAGTTAGCAGAGCGGACAGTCAATTCCAGATCGTCAACAGGGCGCAGCAAGATCGGATCGAATTCTGGTTTCTCTTCTTTAACTTCCGGCTGACGAACATCACGTAAGTCAACGAAAGCTTCAAGTTGTTCTGCCAGGATGGTTGCCGCACGACGAATCGCCTCTTCAGGATCGATTGTGCCGTTGGTTTCCATTTCGATGACCAGCTTGTCCAGGTCGGTACGCTGTTCTACACGCGCTGCTTCAACATTGTAGGCAATACGCTCTACAGGGCTGTAGCAGGCGTCGACCAGCAGACGGCCGATTGGGCGCTCATCTTCTTCCGAATGAATTCGGGCAGAAGCCGGCACATAACCGCGACCGCGCTGAACTTTGATACGCATGCTAATAGCGGCGTTCTCATCGGTCAGGTGGCAGATCACATGCTGCGGCTTGACGATTTCGACATCACCATCATGGGTGATGTCGGCTGCGGTCACAGGGCCAATGCCAGATTTATTCAGGGTAAGAATAACTTCATCTTTGCCTTGAACTCTTACCGCCAGCCCTTTCAGGTTGAGCAGGATTTCCAGGATATCTTCCTGAACGCCTTCTTTGGTGCTGTACTCGTGCAGTACACCATCAATCTCAACCTCAGTCACCGCGCAACCCGGCATCGATGAAAGCAGAATACGGCGCAGTGCGTTACCAAGAGTATGGCCAAAGCCACGCTCTAACGGCTCAAGGGTCACCTTGGCGTGCGTCGAACTCACTTGCTCGATATCTACCAGGCGTGGTTTTAGAAACTCTGTCACAGAACCCTGCATTGTGTCCTCTCTTTGGTACTAAGCTTTACTTGGAGTAAAGCTCGACGATCAGGTGTTCGTTAATGTCGGCAGACAGATCGGTACGCTCAGGCTTACGCTTAAACACACCTTCCATCTTGGCAGCATCAACTTCCAGCCAGGTTGGCTTTTCACGCTGCTCAGCCAGCTCCAGAGCGGCCTTAACGCGAGATTGCTTTTTGGCTTTCTCACGGATGCTGACTACGTCATTCGGAGTTACCTGATAAGAAGCGATGTTAACAACGCGACCGTTTACCATAATTGCTTTATGGCTAACCAGCTGACGTGCTTCTGCACGAGTAGCGCCAAAGCCCATACGGTAAACTACGTTGTCCAGACGACCTTCCAGCAGAGCCAACAGGTTTTCACCGGTGTTGCCTTTCAGACGAGCTGCTTCTTTATAATAGTTACGGAACTGACGCTCCAGCACACCATAGATACGGCGAACTTTCTGCTTTTCACGCAACTGCACACCATAGTCAGACAGACGCGGTTTACGCGCACCGTGCTGGCCAGGAGCTTGTTCAATTTTACACTTGGTATCGATCGCGCGAACGCCAGACTTAAGGAACAGGTCTGTGCCCTCACGACGGCTCAGCTTGAGCTTAGGACCCAAATATCTTGCCATTTTCTTTCTCCAACAATCCTAGAAAACGAACGCGTTATACGCGGCGTTTTTTCGGCGGACGACAACCGTTGTGAGGGATCGGAGTCACATCAGTAATATTAGTGATGCGGAAACCAGCGGCGTTCAGAGCACGAATGGTAGATTCGCGACCCGGACCCGGTCCCTTAACCATAACTTCCAGGTTCTTGATACCGTATTCTTTCACGGCTTCTGCGCAACGCTCTGCTGCAACCTGAGCTGCAAACGGAGTGGATTTGCGAGAACCACGGAAACCGGAACCACCGGCAGTTGCCCAACCCAACGCATTACCCTGACGATCGGTAATAGTAACGATGGTGTTGTTGAAAGAAGCATGGACATGAGCCACGCCGTCAGAGACTGTTTTTCTTACACGTTTACGTGCACGAATTGGTGCCTTTGCCATTATTCAATCACCCCGATTATTTCTTGATCGGTTTGCGCGGACCCTTACGGGTACGGGCGTTGGTCTTAGTACGCTGACCGCGCACTGGCAGACCACGACGATGACGCAAACCGCGATAGCAACCAAGGTCCATCAGACGCTTGATGCTCATACTCACTTCACGGCGCAGATCACCTTCAACGACAAATTTGGCAACTTCGTCACGCAGCGTGTCGATTTGTTCTTCAGACAGCTCACTGATCTTAACATCTTCAGCGATACCCGCCGCAGCGCAGATGGCTTTGGATCGAGTCTTGCCGACACCGTAGATCGAAGTTAATGCGATCACGGCATGTTTCTGATCAGGAATGTTAATGCCTGCTATACGGGCCACTATGCACTCCTACTATTTAGATTATGCGTCCCATGCCGAAAAGCCCGTTTTCAGGATACTCAAATGGAAACGCATAGACATACAAAAGATTGGCTGGCTAATCTAGCCAGCTCAACCCAACTTTGCAAGAAAAATATGCGAGATAATCAGCCTTGACGCTGTTTATGCTTCGGTTCGACGCTGCAAATCACGCGAATAACACCTTCACGCTTAACGATTTTGCAGTTACGACATAATTTCTTGACGGAAGCACGAACTTTCATTTTTACTCTCCGTAACTTCTCAAGCGACAATTAACGGCCGTAGCCTTTCAGGTTCGCTTTCTTCAATGCAGACTCGTACTGACTTGACATCATTAGAGTTTGCACTTGAGCCATAAAGTCCATGATAACGACAACAACGATAAGCAGTGAGGTCCCACCGAAGTAGAACGGTACTTTCATTGCATCGCGCATGAACTCCGGGATTAGGCAGATAAAGGTAATGTAGAGCGCACCAACCAGAGTCAGGCGGGTCATTACTTTATCGATATACTTCGCCGTTTGTTCTCCCGGACGAATTCCTGGTACAAATGCACCGGACTTCTTCAGGTTATCTGCTGTTTCACGCGGGTTGAAAACCAACGCCGTGTAGAAGAAACAGAAGAAGATGATTGCAGACGCATAGAGTAACACATAAAGCGGTTGCCCAGGCTGCAAATACAGCGAAATTGTTGTCAGCCAGTTCCAACCGGTACCGCCCCCGAACCATGACGCGATGGTTGCCGGGAACAGGATAATACTGGAGGCGAAGATCGCAGGGATAACCCCGGCCATGTTCACTTTCAGCGGTAAATGTGTGCTCTGCGCAGCATAGACACGACGACCCTGTTGACGTTTAGCGTAGTTGACCACAATGCGGCGCTGGCCACGCTCAACAAAAACAACGAAGAAGGTCACTGCAAATACTAATACTGCAACCAACAGCAACAGGAGGAAGTGCAGGTCGCCTTGCCTTGCTTGCTCGATGGTATGGCCAATGGCCGGCGGAAGACCCGCAACGATACCCGCGAAGATTATGATTGAGATACCGTTGCCGATACCGCGTTCAGTAATCTGTTCGCCCAGCCACATCAGGAACATTGTCCCGGTAACCAGACTTACAACAGCGGTGAAATAGAATGCAAAGCCTGGGTTTAACACCAGGCCCTGCATACCAGGCATATTCGGTAAACCGGTAGCAATACCGATTGACTGGAATATTGCCAGCACCAGAGTGCCGTAACGGGTGTACTGGCTAATCTTACGACGACCAGATTCCCCTTCTTTCTTCAGCTCTGCCAGCGCGGGGTGAACCACGGTAAGCAGCTGTATAATGATCGATGCCGAAATATACGGCATGATACCCAGCGCGAAGATAGAAGCTCGGCTGAGAGCACCACCAGAGAACATGTTGAACATTTCAATGATGGTGCCTCGCTGTTGCTCAAGCAGTTTGGCAAGCACAGCGGCATCAATACCAGGGATCGGAATAAAAGAGCCAATACGAAACACAATCAGCGCACCGATAACAAACATCAGTCTGCGTTTCAGCTCGCCGAGGCCGCCTTTAGCACTTTGAAAATCTAATCCCGGTTGTTTTGCCATCTGCTACTTATTCCTCGATTTTACCGCCAGCAGCTTCGATAGCAGCACGAGCGCCTTTGGTGACACGCAGGCCGCTAACAGTTACCGGACGAGTTACCTCACCAGACAGGATCACTTTCGCGAACTCGATCTGAATACCGATAATGTTTGCTGCTTTCAGCGTGTTCAGGTCAACTACGTCGCCTTCAACTTTCGCCAGATCGGACAGACGAACTTCTGCCGTGATCATTGCTTTGCGAGAGGTGAAACCGAATTTCGGCAGACGACGGTATAACGGCATCTGACCACCTTCAAAACCACGACGTACGCCACCGCCAGAACGAGAGTTCTGACCTTTGTGACCACGACCGCCGGTTTTACCGAGGCCAGAACCGATACCACGACCCAGACGCTTAGACGCGTGCTTAGACCCTTCGGCCGGAGACAGAGTATTTAAACGCATCTCTTACTCCTCAACTTTAACCATGTAGGAAACCGCGTTGACCATACCACGTACAGCAGGAGTATCCTCGCGCTCTACGGTGTGGCCAATACGACGCAGACCCAGGCCAAGCAGCGTTGCCTTGTGTTTCGGCAGACGACCGATTGCACTGCGGGTTTGAGTTATTTTAATAGTCTTTGCCATGGTCAATTACCCCAGAATTTCTTCAACGGATTTACCACGCTTGGCAGCGACCATTTCTGGAGACTTCATATTCGCCAGGCCATCGATAGTTGCACGAACCACGTTAATCGGGTTTGTAGAACCATACGCTTTAGCCAGAACGTTATGAACTCCAGCGACTTCCAGAACGGCACGCATTGCACCGCCGGCGATAATACCGGTACCCTGGGAAGCCGGCTGCATGAACACACGAGAACCTGTGTGCACACCTTTAACAGGGTGCTGCAGGGTGCCGTGGTTCAGCGCGACGTTAATCATGTTGCGACGGGCTTTTTCCATCGCTTTCTGGATCGCTGCTGGAACTTCACGCGCTTTACCGTAACCAAAACCAATACGACCGTTACCGTCGCCTACCACTGTCAGAGCAGTGAAGGAGAAAATACGACCGCCTTTAACGGTTTTAGATACGCGATTTACCGCGATCAGCTTTTCCTGCAGTTCGCCAGCTTGTTTTTCGATGTGAGACATCTTACACCTCTACCTTAGAACTGAAGGCCAGCTTCACGGGCAGCATCTGCCAGTGCCTGGACACGACCATGATATTGGAAACCAGCACGGTCAAAAGCAACAACGGTGATGCCTTTTTCCAGTGCGCGCTCAGCGACAGCTTTACCTACAGCTGCAGCGGCGTCTTTGTTTCCAGTGTACTTCAGTTGCTCAGTGATAGCTTTTTCTACAGTAGATGCAGCTACCAGAACTTCAGAACCATTTGGAGCGATTACCTGTGCGTAAATATGACGCGGGGTACGATGTACCACCAGACGAGTCGCGCCCAGTTCCTTGAGCTTGTGACGTGCGCGGGTCGCACGACGGATACGAGCAGATTTCTTATCCATAGTGTTACCTTACTTCTTCTTAGCCTCTTTGGTACGCACGACTTCGTCGGCGTAACGAACACCCTTGCCTTTATAAGGCTCAGGACGACGGTAGGCGCGCAGATCAGCTGCAACCTGACCGATCACCTGCTTATCAGCGCCTTTCAGCACGATTTCAGTTTGAGTCGGACATTCAGCAGTGATACCCGCAGGCAGCTTATGCTCAACAGGGTGAGAGAAGCCCAGGGCTAAATTCACCACGTCGCCTTTAACGGCTGCACGATAACCTACACCAACCAGCTGCAGCTTCTTAGTGAAGCCTTCGGTAACACCGACAACCATTGAGTTCAACAACGCACGAGTGGTACCCGCTTGGGCCCACGCGTTTGCAAAACCTTCGCGCGGAGCGAAAGTCAGTGCATTTTCAGCGTGTTTTACTTCAACAGCATCGTTGATAGTACGAGTCAGCTCGCCGTTTTTACCTTTGATCGAAATAACCTGACCGTTGAGTTTTACCTCTACGCCTGCAGGAACAACGACCGGTGCTTTAGCAACACGAGACATTTTATTCCTCCAATTACGCTACGTAGCAGATAATTTCGCCACCAAGACCAGCCTGGCGCGCTGCACGATCAGTCATAACACCTTTAGAGGTAGAAACGACAGCAATACCCATACCGGCCATAACTTTAGGCAGCTCATCTTTTTTCTTATAGATGCGCAGGCCTGGGCGGCTGACTCGCTGAATGCTCTCTACCACAGCCTTGCCCTGGAAATACTTAAGAGTCAGTTCCAGTTCAGGCTTGATGTCGCCTTCAATTTTAAATTCTTCAATATAACCTTCTTCCTTCAGCACGTTGGCGATTGCCACTTTCAGCTTGGAGGAAGGCATGGTGACCGCAACTTTGTTCGCGGCCTGACCGTTACGGATACGGGTCAGCATATCCGCGATCGGATCTTGCATGCTCATCTGTCTCTACTCCCGTGATTCAATTGGTGACAATTACCAGCTAGCCTTTTTCAAGCCAGGCACTTCACCGCGCATGGCGGCTTCACGCAGCTTGATACGGCTCAACCCGAACTTGCCCACATAACCATGTGGACGACCAGTCTGGCGGCAGCGTTTACGCTGACGGGACGGGCTGGAATCACGCGGCAGAGTTTGCAGCTTGAGAACAGCGCTCCAACGGTCTTCGTCGGACGCGTTCACATCAGAAATGATAGCTTTCAATTCTGCGCGTTTAGCGAAGAATTTATCAGCCAAAGCAACGCGCTTTACTTCGCGTGCTTTCATTGATTGCTTAGCCATGAAGTAACCCTACCTTACTTGCGGAACGGGAAGTTAAAGGCAGCCAGCAGAGCACGGCCTTCATCATCAGATTTCGCAGTAGTGGTAATGGTAATATCCAAACCACGGACGCGATCGACTTTGTCGTAATCGATTTCTGGGAAGATGATCTGCTCACGGACACCCATGCTGTAGTTACCACGACCGTCGAAAGACTTAGCGGACAAGCCACGGAAGTCACGGATACGCGGTACAGCAATAGTGATCAGACGCTCAAGGAACTCCCACATGCGTTCGCCACGCAGAGTTACTTTACAGCCGATCGGATAGCCCTGACGGATTTTGAAGCCTGCAACAGATTTGCGTGCTTTGGTGATCAACGGCTTTTGACCGGAGATTGCTGTCAGGTCTGCTGCTGCATTATCCAGCAGTTTCTTGTCAGCGATCGCTTCACCAACACCCATGTTCAGGGTGATCTTCTCGACCCGAGGGACTTGCATGACAGAATTGTAGCTAAACTCAGTCATGAGTTTGTTAACTACTTCGTCTTTGTAGTAATCATGCAGTTTCGCCATCGTACTACTCCAAATTACTTGATAGTTTCGCTGTTAGACTTGAAGAAACGGACTTTTTTGCCGTCTTCGAATCTAAAGCCTACACGGTCAGCCTTGCCGGTTGCCGCGTTGAAGAGCGCAACGTTAGAAACTTGAATTGCAGCTTCTTTTTCAACGATGCCACCTGGTTGGTTCAGGGCCGGAACCGGCTTCTGATGTTTCTTAACCAGGTTGATACCTTCAACAATGATCTTGCCGGAAGACAGAACATTTTTTACTTTACCGCGTTTACCTTTGTCTTTACCGGTTAACACGATAACTTCGTCATCACGACGGATTTTCGCTGCCATGATTCGCTCCTTAGAGTACTTCTGGTGCCAGAGAGATAATTTTCATGAACTTCTCATTACGCAGTTCACGAGTTACCGGCCCAAAAATACGCGTGCCGATTGGCTGCTCGCTGTTATTGTTTAAAATAACGCATGCATTACCATCGAAGCGAATGACAGAACCGTCCGGGCGACGAACACCCTTCCTGGTGCGCACCACTACCGCTTTCAGCACATCGCCTTTCTTCACCTTACCGCGAGGAATTGCTTCCTTGATGGTAATCTTGATGATGTCGCCGACGCCTGCGTAGCGACGGTGCGAGCCACCCAGAACCTTGATACACATTACGCGACGTGCGCCGGAGTTGTCGGCCACGGTCAGCATAGTCTGTTCTTGGATCATTTCAGTGCTCCGCTAATGTCAACTACTACTTCGGGACCTGAAATTCAGGTCGTTAAAAAGCCCCATAAACGAGGGCGCGGCATTATAACACCGGTTCCTGTGAATGGGTAGAAAAAATAAACGGCTCATCGCTGAGCCGTTTATCTGTTTGAGAAGGCTTACTGTATTACAGAACCGCTTTCTCTACAACGCGAACCAGCGTCCAGGACTTAGTCTTGGACAGCGGACGGCATTCGCGGATTTCAACCACGTCACCGGTACCGCATTCGTTGTTCTCGTCATGTACGTGCAGTTTGGTCGTACGCTTGATGAATTTCCCGTAGATTGGGTGCTTCACAAAACGTTCGATGGCAACAACAATGGATTTCTCCATTTTGTCGCTGACAACGCGACCTTGCAGAGTACGGATTTTATCGGTCATTACGCACCCGCCTTCTGAGTCAGTAAAGTCTTAACACGAGCAACATCACGACGAACCTGCTTCAGCAGGTGAGTCTGTTGCAGCTGGCCACTTGCAGCCTGCATACGCAGGTTGAACTGCTCGCGCAGCAGGTTCAGCAGCTCGGTGTTCAGCTCTTCGACGCTCTTTTCACGCAGCTCTTTTGCTTTCATTACATCACCGTCTTAGTTACAAAGGTGGTTTTGATCGGCAGTTTCGCTGCTGCCAGCTTGAAGGCTTCACGGGCCAGCTCTTCAGGAACGCCGTCCATTTCATACAGGACTTTGCCCGGCTGGATTAAGGCAACCCAATACTCCACGTTACCTTTACCTTTACCCATACGCACTTCAAGCGGCTTTTCGGTGATCGGTTTGTCCGGGAATACACGGATCCAGATCTTACCCTGACGCTTAACTGCACGGGTCATTGCACGACGTGCTGCTTCGATCTGACGTGCAGTCAGACGACCACGGCCAACAGCTTTCAGACCGAAAGTGCCGAAGCTAACATCCGTACCCTGCGCCAGACCACGGTTGCGGCCTTTGTGCACTTTACGGAATTTTGTACGCTTTGGTTGTAACATCAGCGACTCTCCTTACTTACGGCCTTTACGCTGCTGCTTTTTAGGTTGAGCAGCCGGTTCCGGTTGTTCAACAGCAGCCATCCCACCCAGGATCTCACCTTTGAAGATCCACACTTTAACGCCGATTACACCATAAGTGGTGTGCGCTTCAGAGGTGTTGTAGTCAATGTCAGCACGCAGAGTGTGCAACGGCACGCGACCTTCACGGTACCATTCGGTACGTGCGATCTCGGCGCCGCCCAGACGGCCGCTAACTTCAACTTTAATACCTTTAGCGCCCAGACGCATGGCGTTCTGTACAGCACGCTTCATAGCACGACGGAACATAACACGACGTTCCAGCTGTGAAGTGATGCTGTCAGCAACCAGTTTTGCGTCCAGTTCAGGCTTACGTACTTCGGCGATATTGATCTGTGCAGGAACGCCAGCGATATCCGCTACGACCTTGCGCAGTTTTTCAACGTCTTCGCCTTTCTTACCGATAACGATGCCAGGGCGAGCGGTGTGAATAGTCACACGGATGCTCTTAGCTGGACGCTCGATAACGATACGAGATACAGACGCTTTAGCCAGTTCCTTAGTCAGGTACTGACGTACTTTAAAATCGCTGTCCAGGTTGTCAGCGAATTCTTTGGTGTTCGCAAACCAAGTAGAGTTCCATGGTTTTACAATACCCAGGCGAATACCATTAGGATGTACTTTCTGACCCATTGCTAGTCTCCAGAGTCTCAGCGATCGGACACAACCACAGTAATGTGGCTGGTGCGCTTCAGGATGCGATCTGCACGACCTTTTGCACGAGGCATAATGCGCTTCATGCTAGGGCCTTCGTCTACGAAGATTTTCGCGACTTTCAGATCGTCAATGTCAGCGCCATCGTTGTGTTCAGCGTTAGCAATGGCAGATTCCAGTACTTTCTTAACCAATACAGCCGCTTTCTTGTTGGTGTAGGTCAGAATATCCAGAGCCTGCGACACTTTCTTACCGCGAATCAGGTCAGCAACAAGGCGAACCTTCTGAGCAGAAGAACGAGCATGGCGATGTTGAGCTAAAGTTTCCATCTCTTCCTCCTACCTTATTTCTTCTTCGCTTTTTTATCAGCAGCGTGGCCGCGATAAGTACGAGTCGGTGCGAATTCACCCAGCTTGTGGCCGACCATTTCGTCGGAAACAAAGACTGGAACGTGCTGACGACCATTATGGACAGCGATGGTCAAACCGATCATGTTAGGAAAGATCGTTGAACGACGGGACCAAGTGCGCAGGGGCTTCTTGTCACCGCTTTCCACCGCTTTCTCTACCTTCTTCAGCAAGTGCAGGTCAATAAAAGGACCTTTCTTGAGAGAACGTGGCATGGCTTATCCTCTAAAATTATTTGCTACGGCGACGTACGATAAATTTATCAGTACGCTTGTTGCTGCGGGTCTTCTTACCTTTGGTCTGAACGCCCCACGGAGAAACCGGGTGCTTACCAAAGTTACGACCTTCACCACCACCATGTGGGTGGTCTACTGGGTTCATCGCAGTACCGCGAACGGTAGGACGAACACCACGCCAGCGAGCAGCACCCGCTTTACCCAGAACGCGCAGCATATGCTCAGCGTTGCCAACTTCGCCCAGGGTCGCGCGGCAGTCAGCTTCGACTTTACGCATTTCACCAGAACGCAGACGCAGGGTAACGTAAGCACCATCACGCGCAACGATCTGCACGTAGGTACCAGCGGAACGTGCCAGCTGACCGCCTTTACCAGGTTTCATTTCTACGTTATGAACAGTAGAACCAACCGGGATGTTGCGCATCGGCAGGGTGTTACCAGCTTTGATTGCAGCATCAACGCCAGACTGAATCTGGTCGCCAGCTTTCAGGCCTTTAGGGGCCAAGATGTAACGGCGTTCGCCATCTTTGTACAGAACCAGCGCGATATTCGCGGAACGGTTCGGATCGTACTCAAGACGCTCAACAACTGCCGGGATACCATCTTTGTTGCGTTTAAAGTCAACAATACGGTAAGCCTGCTTGTGACCACCACCGATATGACGGGTAGTGATACGACCATTGTTGTTACGGCCACCGGATTTGCTGTTTTTTTCCAGCAACGGAGCAAAAGGCTTGCCCTTATGCAGCTCAGGGTTAACCACTTTAACTACGTGGCGACGACCCGGAGATGTCGGTTTACATTTAACAACTGCCATTGTCTTTCTCCTCCGACTTACTCAGCGCCGCCGACGAAGTCCAGGTTCTGGCCTTCCTTCAGGGTGACGTAAGCTTTTTTCCAGTCGCTACGACGACCAACACGCTGTCCGTGACGTTTAGTTTTCCCTTTAACAACCAGGGTGTTCACGTCTTTAACTTCAACTTCGAACAGCTTCTGTACAGCAGCAACGATCTCTGCTTTGGTCGCGTCTTTCGCAACTTTGAGTACGATGGTATTGGTTTTTTCCATCGCGGTAGATGCTTTTTCAGATACGTGCGGTGCACGCACTACTTTCAGCAGACGTTCTTCACGGATCATGCCAGCATCTCCTCAACTTGCTTAACTGCTTCCGCAGTCATAACGACTTTGTCGAAGGCGATCAGGCTAACTGGGTCAATTGCTGCTACATCGCGCACGTCAACCTTGTGCAGGTTGCGAGCTGCCAGGAACAGATTCTCATCCAGTTCGCCGGTCACGATCAGCACATCTTCCAGAGCCATATCTTTCAGTTTCTGAGCCAGCAGCTTGGTTTTCGGTGCTTCAACAGAGAACTGCTCAACAACGATCAGACGATCCTGACGTACCAGTTCGGACAGGATGCTTTTCAGCGCGCCGCGGTACATCTTTTTGTTAACTTTTTGACTGTGGTCCTGCGGGCGTGCAGCGAAGGTTACGCCACCGGAACGCCAGATCGGGCTCTTGATAGAACCTGAACGCGCACGGCCGGTACCTTTCTGGCGCCACGGCTTTTTGCCGGAACCAGTTACTTCAGCACGGGTCTTCTGAGCACGAGTACCCTGACGAGCACCAGCTGCATAAGCAACAACAACCTGGTGTACCAGCGCTTCGTTGAAGTCACGACCGAAGGTAGTTTCGGAAACAGTCAGCGCGCTTTGCGCGTCTTTCAATACTAATTCCATTGCTATCCCCTTACGCCTTCACAGCTGGTTTAACGATCAGGTCGCTACCGGTTGCACCCGGAACAGCACCTTTCACCAGCAGCAGGTTGCGCTCAGCGTCAACACGTACTACGTCCAGGCTCTGAACGGTCACACGTTCGTTACCCAGCTGGCCTGCCATTTTCTTGCCTTTGAACACTTTGCCCGGAGTCTGGTTCTGACCGATAGAACCCGGAACGCGGTGAGACAAGGAGTTACCGTGAGTAGCGTCCTGGGTACGGAAGTTCCAGCGCTTAACGGTACCTGCGAAACCTTTACCTTTAGAGGTACCGGTTACGTCAACTTTTTTAACTTCAGCAAACAGCTCAACGCTAATGTCCTGACCTACGGTGAACTCTTCGCCTTCAGCAAGGCGGAATTCCCACAGACCACGGCCAGCTTCAACGCCAGCTTTAGCGAAGTGACCAGCTTCCGGCTTGGTTACGCGGTTAGCTTTTTTAGCACCGGTGGTAACCTGAACTGCACGGTAGCCGTCGTTAGCCAGGTCTTTAACCTGAGTAACACGGTTTGCTTCAACTTCAATTACGGTTACTGGGATAGAAACGCCATCTTCAGTGAAGATACGGGTCATACCCACTTTTTTACCGACTAAACCAATCATTGTTTCAACCTCTCAATCGTCAATGACCTGATTAACCCAGGCTGATCTGCACGTCTACACCGGCAGCCAGATCCAGACGCATCAGAGCATCAACGGTTTTCTCAGTTGGCTCAACGATGTCAACCAGACGCTTGTGAGTGCGGATCTCGTACTGATCGCGCGCGTCTTTGTTGACGTGCGGGGAGATCAGAACGGTAAAGCGCTCTTTGCGGGTCGGCAGCGGGATCGGACCACGGACTTGCGCACCAGTGCGCTTAGCAGTCTCGACGATTTCCGCAGTTGATTGATCGATCAGACGATGATCAAACGCTTTAAGGCGGATACGGATTCTTTGGTTCTGCATGAGACCAGAGCTCCAATTATTTTATAGACGAAAAAAATTACTACTCGCACCCATTACGATTGATGGGGGAGTGTAATCGTTCATACATAGTCCCCCAATTGGGGACATTGTTTGATAGCAACTGAATCTCTTCAACTGACTACTATCGGGGTTCATATCGAACCAGCTGTCTATAAAGACAGCCCGCGCATTATACGGGTTTCCAACGCGCTTGCAAGCTGCCCGGGTCGAAATTTCGCCGATTCCCTGAATTTAGTTTTTCAGCGGGGCACAGATGGCGTATTCCGGCCTCTTTGCGAGAGGCTGCGCAGCGTTCATCTCCGATATCTATTATTTCTTGGCCAGGAGAACCTGACGGGCCAGGATGCTGCAACCTATTGGCCAGCGAGTTGAAAACATGACAAACAGCGGTGACACAGTCTTCTGGCTATTGATGGCCGGCACGCTACTCTATTTTGCTTTGGCTCTGGCGCTTAGCCTCATCGACTTTCGAAGCCAGCTGCTGCCCGACAGACTGACCCTTCCCCTGCTCTGGCTGGGATTACTTTTCCATTGCCTGATGGATCCTCGCACCGTGGATGATGCCGTTTATGGCGCGGCCGCAGGTTATCTTTCTCTGTGGGTCGTGTTTCAGTTATTCCGCTGGAAAACCGGGCGGGAGGGGCTGGGCTATGGCGACTTCAAGTTACTGGCGGCAATCGGGGCGTGGAACAGCTGGCAAAGCCTTCCGGTAGTGATTACGGCGGCATCGCTGTTGGGCCTGGCTTCAGTGGGCTTCATTTATATCGCTAAACAACGGCTGCTAAAAACTATACCGTTTGGACCGTGCCTGGCGGCTGCGGGTTGGGGGGAGTTCGTCTGGCAGGCGTTCTGGTGAGGTGCTGTATACAGACAGAGGGTGAGCCCCTCTGTCCGGGCTGTCCTGGGCTATTCGTCGCGTATCTGCGCCTGCAGATAGTTCTGGATACCCAGCTTCTGAATCAAATCCAGTTCCGTCTCAAGCCAGTCAATATGGCCTTCTTCATCGGCCAGGATTTCAATCATCAAATCACGACTGACGTAATCATGAACCTTATCGGCGTAAGCTATTGCCTCACGCAAATCCTTCGCGCCATCCAGCTCAAGCTTCAGGTCGGAGCGCAACATTTCTTCGACATCTTCACCGATGCCCAACTTGCCAAGATCCTGTAGATTCGGTAGCCCTTCAAGAAACAGAATACGCTCGATGTATTTATCTGCGTGCTTCATTTCATCAATGGACTCATGATACTCGACGTCGTTAAGACGTTTTAAACCCCAGTTTTTGAACATGCGGGCATGCAGAAAATACTGGTTAATTGCGACAAGCTCGTTTCCCAATAATTTATTGAGATAATTTATTATCTTAACATCACCTTTCATTTTGACTTCCTCCGCTTCCACTACATGAAGCGTAGATGTCGCACAGAGTAAGTCAAAAAAATGGGCGTATTTTAAGCGATCTCTTTAAATTCCGGGATCTGCATCAGTTCATCCTGCATGATTTCTCGCGCCTGACGAACACACTTTCCACACTGGTTTCCAACCGGGATAAATTTTTTAAGCTGCTGAAAAGACTGAGGATGGTGCTGCCGCACCGCCTGACGAATTGTCTTATCGCTTACACCGTTACACAAGCAAACGTACATAATCACTCCCGCTCAAAAACTGCGCAAAGTGTAAATGAGAATGATTGGCTTTACAAGGGTTGGCGCATGGCAGAATGCTAAGAAAAGTGACTAAATGCAAATCGAGGGACGAACGGAGTTCAGGGGGATATTTAGAGCATAAAAAAGGGCATCCGAAGATGCCCTTTTCTTGCACATTGTGTCAAAGATTATCCGCGATTAAGCGATAACTTTAGCAACAACGCCCGCGCCAACAGTACGGCCGCCTTCACGGATTGCGAAACGCAGACCGTCATCCATCGCGATTGGGTGGATCAGGGTAACAACCATTTTGATGTTGTCGCCAGGCATTACCATCTCAACGCCTTCTGGCAGTTCGATGGTGCCGGTCACGTCAGTTGTACGGAAGTAGAACTGTGGACGGTAGCCTTTGAAGAACGGAGTATGACGGCCGCCTTCGTCTTTGGACAGGATGTACACTTCAGATTCGAACTTGGTGTGTGGCTTGATAGAGCCTGGCTTAGCCAGTACCTGACCACGTTCGATTTCTTCACGTTTGATACCACGCAGCAGAACACCAACGTTCTCACCAGCACGGCCTTCGTCCAGCAGTTTGCGGAACATTTCAACGCCGGTACAGGTAGATTTCGCAGTATCTTTGATACCAACGATTTCAACTTCTTCACCAACTTTGATGATACCGCGCTCTACACGACCGGTAACAACAGTACCACGGCCGGAGATGGAGAATACGTCTTCGATTGGCAGCAGGAACGGCTTATCGATAGCACGCTCTGGCTCAGGGATGTAAGAATCCAGGTAGCCAGCCAGCTCAACGATTTTAGCTTCCCACTCTGCTTCGCCTTCCAGCGCTTTCAGAGCAGAACCACGAACGATTGGAGTATCGTCGCCCGGGAAGTCGTACTGGGACAGAAGTTCACGAACTTCCATTTCTACCAGTTCCAGCAGCTCTTCGTCATCAACCATGTCGCATTTGTTCAGGAACACGATGATGTACGGAACGCCAACCTGACGACCCAGCAGGATGTGCTCACGGGTCTGTGGCATTGGGCCATCAGTCGCAGCAACAACCAGGATAGCGCCGTCCATCTGAGCAGCACCGGTGATCATGTTTTTAACGTAGTCGGCGTGCCCTGGGCAGTCAACGTGCGCGTAGTGGCGAGTCGGGGTGTCATATTCAACGTGGGAAGTGTTGATGGTGATACCACGAGCTTTTTCTTCTGGTGCGTTATCGATCTGGTCGAATGCACGAGCAGAACCACCGTAGGTTTTAGCCAGAACGGTAGTGATTGCAGCAGTCAGAGTGGTTTTACCGTGGTCAACGTGGCCGATAGTACCAACGTTGACGTGCGGTTTTTTACGTTCAAATTTTTCTTTAGACACGGCTATATTCCTTACTATTGTGCTCGCCCCTCGTGGAGAGAGCACGGGATCATTGTGTTAAAAGCGTTGGCTTATTTGCCACGAGCTTCGATTACGGCCTGAGCAACGTTGTTAGGTGCGTCATCATACTTCAGGAATTCCATGGAGTAAGATGCACGACCTTTGGTCAGAGAACGCAGCTGAGTTGCGTACCCGAACATTTCAGACAACGGAACTTCAGCATGAATCTGTACGCCAGTAGCGTTAGATTCCTGGCCTTTCAGCTGACCACGACGACGGCTAAGGTCACCGATAACGTCACCAGTGTTCTCTTCCGGAGTCTCAACTTCAACCTTCATGATAGGCTCAAGCAGAACTGGTTTAGCTTTCTTAAAGCCATCTTTGAAGGCAATAGAAGCGGCCAGTTTAAACGCCAGCTCGGAGGAGTCAACGTCGTGGTAAGAACCGAAGTGCAGACGCACGCCGAGATCGACTACCGGGTAGCCCGCCAGAGGACCAGATTTCAGCTGCTCCTGGATGCCTTTATCAACAGCAGGGATGTATTCGCCAGGAATCACACCACCTTTGATGTCGTTGATGAACTCGTAACCTTTAGGGTTAGAGCCCGGCTCCAGTGGGTACATGTCGATAACAACATGACCGTACTGACCACGACCACCAGACTGCTTGGCGTGTTTACCTTCGATATCGGTAACTTTCGCGCGAATCGCTTCACGGTAAGCAACCTGTGGTTTACCGACGTTCGCTTCAACGTTGAACTCACGCTTCATACGGTCAACGATGATGTCGAGGTGCAGCTCACCCATACCCGCGATGATGGTCTGGTTAGATTCTTCATCAGTCCATACGCGGAATGATGGGTCTTCTTTAGCCAGACGGCCCAGAGCCAGACCCATTTTTTCCTGGTCAGCTTTGGTTTTCGGCTCAACGGCGATGGAGATTACCGGTTCAGGGAATTCCATACGCTCCAGAATGATCACGTTGTCCGGATCACAGATGGTATCACCTGTGGTCACGTCTTTCAGGCCGATTGCCGCAGCAATGTCGCCCGCGCGAACTTCTTTGATCTCTTCACGTTTGTTAGCGTGCATCTGAACGATACGACCGAAACGCTCACGAGCCGATTTAACCGGGTTGTATACGGTATCACCGGAGTTAACCACGCCAGAGTACACGCGGAAGAACGTCAGGTTACCTACGAACGGGTCGGTAGCGATTTTGAATGCCAGAGCAGCAAATGGCTCTTCGTCGCTAGCGTGACGCTCAGATGGAGTGTCTTTGCCGTCGTCCAACATACCGTTGATAGCAGGTACGTCAGTTGGTGCTGGCAGGTAATCAATTACCGCATCCAGCATCGCCTGAACACCTTTGTTCTTAAATGCAGAACCACAGGTAACCAGGATGATTTCGTTGTTCAGAACGCGCTGACGCAGAGCAGTCTTGATTTCTTCCTCGGTCAGCTCTTCGCCGCCCAGGTATTTTTCCATCAGCTCTTCAGAAGCTTCTGCAGCGGACTCGATCAGGTTCTGGTGCCATTCGTCAGCCAGGTCCTGCATGTCAGCCGGGATATCTTCGTATTCGAAGGTAACGCCCTGATCTGCATCGTTCCAGTTGATGGCTTTCATTTTCACCAGGTCGATAACGCCGGTGAAACCTTCTTCAGCACCAATTGCCAGCTGAAGCGGAACAGGGTTCGCGCCCAGGCGGGATTTGATCTGGCCTACAACTTTCAGGAAGTTTGCACCCATACGGTCCATTTTGTTAACGAACGCGATGCGTGGAACTTTGTATTTGTTAGCCTGACGCCATACGGTTTCAGACTGTGGCTGAACACCACCAACTGCGCAGTAAACCATTACTGCACCGTCAAGAACACGCATGGAACGTTCAACTTCGATGGTGAAGTCAACGTGCCCTGGGGTGTCGATGATGTTTACGCGGTGCGGTTCATACTGCTTGGCCATACCAGACCAGAATGCAGTAGTTGCAGCGGAGGTAATGGTAATACCACGCTCCTGCTCCTGCTCCATCCAGTCCATGGTTGCAGCGCCGTCATGAACTTCACCGATTTTGTGGTTTACACCGGTGTAGAACAGAATACGTTCGGTAGTAGTGGTTTTACCGGCGTCGATGTGTGCACTGATACCGATGTTGCGGTAGCGTGCAATGGGTGTTGTACGAGCCATTTGATTCCTCTATATCCTGGGACGTTCAAGTTAAGTAACCCAAAGCGGGCAGCTCACATGAAGCACCCGCTCTGGGACTAACACTACGAAGGATTTGTTACCAACGGTAGTGAGCGAACGCCTTGTTGGCTTCTGCCATACGGTGAACGTCTTCACGTTTCTTAACTGCAGTACCTTTGTTTTCTGCAGCATCAGACAGTTCATTCGCCAGGCGCAGAGCCATGGATTTATCACCGCGTTTACGAGCAGCTTCTACGATCCAACGCATTGCCAGGGCATTACGACGAACCGGACGAACTTCAACTGGAACCTGATAAGTAGAACCACCAACGCGGCGGGACTTAACTTCGACGGTCGGACGGACGTTGTCCAGAGCGACTTCGAATGCTTCCAGCTCGTTTTTACCAGAACGCTGAGCCAGGGTTTCCAGCGCGGTATAAACGATAGATTCTGCGGTAGATTTCTTACCATCTACCATCAGGATATTTACAAATTTGGCCAGCAGTTCTGATCCGAACTTAGGATCCGGCAGAATTTTACGCTGACCAATGACGCGACGACGTGGCATGGGAATACTCCGTTGTTAATTCAGGATTGTCCAAAACTCAAAGAGTTTATTTTGACATTTATTTAAAACGTTTGGCCTTACTTAACGGAGAACCATTAAGCCTTAGGACGCTTCACGCCATACTTGGAGCGAGATTGCTTACGGTCTTTAACGCCGGAGCAGTCAAGCGCACCACGAACGGTGTGGTAACGAACACCTGGCAAGTCTTTTACACGACCACCACGGATCAGGATCACGGAGTGTTCCTGCAGGTTGTGACCTTCACCGCCGATGTAGGAGGTGACTTCAAAACCGTTAGTCAAACGCACACGGCAAACTTTACGCAGTGCGGAGTTTGGTTTCTTAGGAGTGGTGGTATATACACGGGTACATACACCACGTTTCTGCGGGCAAGCTTCCAGCGCAGGCACGTTGCTTTTTGCAACTTTGCGCGCGCGTGGTTTGCGAACCAGCTGGTTAACTGTTGCCATTAAATAGCTCCTGGTTTTAGCTTTTGCTTCGTAAACACGTAATAAAACGGCCTCATATAATATGAGGACGCAGAATTTTAGGGCTGAGCCGAAAAGGTGTCAAGAAATATACAACAATCTGCCATCACCAGGCGAACTGCTGGTCGTGTTTTACCGCTAATCTGACGAAATCAGTATAGCTGACACACTCAACTTTGGATGAAATTTGAGCAATCAGGCCACGAGCCTCGATATCTTCCTGCAGAGCGCTTACAGAGATGGGGGCGCAAAGCAGTAATTCAAGCGCTCTGCTGTTACCGAGCGCGGCAATCACGCCGTCCTCAATCAGCAACAGGTCATCTCCGGGCTGCATAAAGCGCAATATTTCAGCTAGATCGCACTGAAACGGCGAGTGACGTAGGGTATGGAGCATGGGCGCCTCAGAAAGTTAATACCACATCGAACTGGTTCAGCTTTTCGCGCAAAACATCGGACGCCAGCGGTTCAGCTTCGATAACCCACGGCGACTCGGTCGACAAGCCGCGCTCGCACAGAGAGTCTGCGCACAGAAAGCATTGCTCGATATCGTAAAGCGGCAGAACACGGAAAGTAGCAATGTAATCCCGCCCCAGCACCTTCGCAGGCTGCTGGCCCGGCAACAGTTGCAAAACGCCATCGCCGATAAAGAACACGCCGATATCCTCCGAAAGCGCGGAGGTAGCCAGCAGCGCATCTAAACCTTCACGACCGGCCGTACTGCCGTGCGGCGCCGTGCGAAAAACAAATGCGACACGCTTCATCAGAATTGCACCATTCTTTCGCAGGTGAGCGCGGCTTCCGCCAGCGCGCCGAGGCCGCTCAGCGTAAAACCGGGCTGAAGATTATTACCGCTTAGCCCCAGCGACTTCGCCTGCTCTTCATCCGTCACTCCGCGGCGCAGCGCCGCCGCAACACAGATATGCAGCGCTACGCCATGCTGCAGGTTCAGCGCCTGCCACTCGCGCACCAGGTCAACTTCATCGCTGGCCGGAGAAGTTAGCTGGTTCGCGTTATAAATACCTTCGCGATAGAAAAAAATACTCTCCAGCGTATGCCCTTCCGCCAACAGCGCACGGGCAAACAGCAGCGCGCTGCTCGCCTGCTGCGTACCGTAAGCGGGGCCGGTAACCATTAACGCAAACCGCATTACTTGTCCTGGCCGAGGAAATCGCCATTTTTGAACTGACGAATGTAGAGATAAACCGTGTGCTTGGAGATGTTCAGGCGATCTGCCACCTGGTTAATTGCATCTTTGATATCGAAGATGCCCTTCTCGTACAGATTCAGAACTATCTGGCGATTTTTCGCGTTATTTGACACGTTGCGATCGGCGTTCACTTCTTCAATAGTGAACTCAAGGGTTTGCATCACAAGGTCTTCAACGGAAGAGGCGAAGTTAACCGAAGACGGCACTTCCTGGTCCTGAGTCTCAGGCGGAATGAAGGTCGACATAATCTGGGAGAACGGAACATCGAGGTTCATGTTGATACACAGCAGGCCAATCACGCGCTGGTCACGGTTGCGGATAGCAATCGTCACCGACTTCATCAGCACTCCGCTTTTGGCGCGGGTAAAGTAACATCTGGACACGCTGCTGTCGGCGCCGGTCATATCGTGCAGCATACGCAGCGCCAGGTCGGTAATCGGCGAGCCGATTTTTCGCCCGGTATGCTCACCGTTGGCAATACGAATTGCCGAGCATTTCAGATCCTGCAGAGAATGCAGAACGATTTCGCAATGTGAACCAATCAGCATCGCTAACCCGTCCACCACCGCTTCATAGGATTTTAAGATTTCGAAGTCGGTTTGCTCAAAAGGACGCTGGTCCAGTAAATCGAGTTCACTGGTTTCGTTGGTTAAAAGCGAATTGGACATGTAAAAATACCACCCTCTAATGAGAGCCTGTCGCGCTTTATTGGTGTCAGGGCAGACTCATACTCGGTTGAAACGCTGCCCGCTAAGGTAATACAACGTCAGACGTGCTTTCCAGTCTTTATTCTAGCCTGGATGGGTCAGATGGCCGAAGTGGGAGCCTGAAAACAAAACCGCCGCCCCGGAGGGCGGCGGTGGAGACGGTCAGCAAATTATTTGCTTTTTGCTGCGTCGCCGGCTTTGGCGGCCGCTGCTGCATCAGGCTTAGCGTCAGCTTTTGGTGCCTGTTTGATGTCCAGCAGTTCAACTTCGAACACCAGCGTAGAGTTAGCCGGAATGCCCGGAACGCCGGTTTTACCGTAAGCCAGCTCCGGTGGGATAACCAGCTCGATTTTGCCACCTTTCTTGATGTTTTTCAGGCCTTCGGTCCAGCCAGGGATAACACCGTCAAGACGGAAGGAAAGCGGCTCGCCGCGGGTATAGGAGTTGTCGAACTCTTTACCGTCGATAAGCGTACCTTTGTAGTTTACTACCACGGTATCGGTATCTTTCGGCGCATCGCCGGTGCCTTCTTTCTCTACTTTGTACAGCAGGCCGGTAGAAGAGGTTTTCACGCCTTTCTGTTTAGCGAAAGTGTCGCGGTAGGCTTTGCCTTTGTCCGCATTTTCTTTAGCGTCTTTTTCCATCTTCTCCTGAGCGGAGGCTTTTACGCGGGTTTCAAACGCCTGCAGGGTTTTCTCAATTTCCTGGTCAGAGAGTTTGCTCTTGTCGGCAAACGCGTCCTGCACGCCTGCGATCAGCTGAGCTTTATCCAGGGTGATGCCCAGTTTTTCCTGCTCTTTAAGGGAGTTTTCCATGTAACGGCCAAGCGATGCGCCCAGTGCGTAGGCTGCTTTCTGGTCATCGTTCTTAAAGGCGGCTTTGCTGTCGGCCTGAGCGGCGGCAGGAGCGGCATCCTTTGCGGCAGCCGGAGCAGCAAACGCAGGAGCATTAAGGACAACGGCCATCGTGGTCGCCAGAAGCGTTACTTTAAATAATGATTTCATCCATTTCTCCAGGGCCGGGGCCTCTCACCCCAGGGTTTCAAATAAACTAAGTGACGTACTATAACGTCGTGAAAGAAATCTACACAATCTCTCAGTACGTTATCGAGTCAAATTCAGATTCTTTTTGTTTAAAGAAGTTTCCTTCCGCGTGCATCTGCGCTGTAAAGCTGAGTCATTTTCAGTAAAATCGCCGCATCTTGTCCATCGAGCAGGCAGAAAGAGGAATCGCCATGCACACTAAATCCACCGAACAGCGGCTGGAAGAGCTCGAAAGTCGTCTCGCGTTTCAGGAGATAACGATTGAAGAGTTGAACCAGACCGTCACGGCGCACGAACTTGAGATGGCCAAACTACGCGAGCATTTCCGTCTGCTGGTTGAAAAGCTAAAGGCCAGCCAGCCGTCAATGGTTGCTTCTGAGGCGGAAGAAACGCCGCCGCCGCATTACTGAATTGCGGGCATAAAAAAAGCGGTGATTGGCATCACCGCTTTTTTCTTTTGCTGCAATTAGTGGCAGCCGCACCCGCCGTTACCGCAACCACCTTTACCGTGCTCATGGTCATGGTCGTGATCGTGGCCGTGACCGCCGCAGCAGCCGTCGTGATCGTGGTCATGGTGATGGTCGTGTTCGCCGTGAACGTGGCCGTGAGCCAGCTCTTCTTCGGTCGCTTCGCGGATCGCCACAACTTCAACGTTGAATTTCAGGTTCTGACCAGCCAGCATGTGGTTACCGTCAACCACTACATGCTCGTCTTCCACTTCGGTGATTTCTACCGGCACCGGGCCCTGATCGGTTTCCGCCATGAAGCGCATACCAACTTGCAGTTCGTCAACGCCCATGAAGACGTCTTTCGGTACGCGCTGCACCAGGTTTTCGTCATACTGGCCGTAAGCGTCGTTTGCGCCCACTTCAACGTCAAATTTGTCGCCAACTTCGTGACCGTCCAGCGCTGTTTCCAGGCCAGAAATCAGGGAGCCGTGGCCGTGCAGGTAGTCCAGCGGCGCGCTCACCGGAGACTCATCGACCAACACACCGTCTTCTGTACGTACCTGATAAGCCAGGCTGACCACCAGGTCTTTTGCTACTTTCATGATATCTCCTGAACGAGCGTGGGGAAAAAACTGGCGCAGATTGTAACGGAAATCTGCGCCGCTGTACCCTCTAGCTTAAAAAAAGCTGCCTCATCCCGCTAGTCAGGATGAAAAATCCCTATCACTTGTTCCTGTTCGCGAACGTGCTCGCGAACCTGCTTATCCGCCTCGCGCATCTGGTGGCCGCACTTAACACATTCAACGATATCAACATTGTTCTCGCGCCACAGGGCGAGAGAATCCTTAGCCTGGCACTTGGGGCAAACTGCTCCGGCAATAAAACGTTTACGCACTGACATTGGCTTCACCTGATGTTCTGAAAAAGAGGGAAAAAGCGTGGTTTTTCCCTCTTTTTGGTTATCTGGCGAAAATCAATAAATTGATTTTCCTGGTTTATTTCTTGCTTCCGCCGATCAAATCTCTATCGTAGGTATTTCTTCAACGGGCTGGCTTACTATTCAAATTCATCCCAGCCGTCCAGCTGGCGCCGTTCTTGCTGCATTTCTCGCTCAAAAATCTCCTCCAGTTCGCGGCGGGCTTCACGCACCCTGGAAATCTGCGCAGTGTCGGTATGGATGGGCATCAGCTCGCGCAGCATGCGCATATCCAGACGGCGGAAGTGCAGCTGAGCACGGTGCGCCTGATGCGGATGCATACCCAGAGTTAACAGCGCCTTACGCCCAAGTTCAAGGGCGCTGGAGAAGGTTTCACGCGAGAACAGTTTAACCCCGGCCTGGAGCAATTCGTGCGCCTCAACGCGCCCGCGAGCGCGGGCCAGAATGGCCAGATGTGGAAAGTGCTGTTGACAGAGATGCACAATCCGCATCGTATCTTCCGGCTCGTTACAGGTGATGACGATGGATTTTGCCGCCTCTGCGCCAGCCGAACGCAGCAGTTCCAGCTCAGTCGCGTCGCCGTAATAGACTTTATAGCCGTATTTGCGCATCAGGCTTACCGCACTTATGTCGCGTTCCAGCACCGTAATGCGCATTTTATTGGCCATCAGCAAACGGCCAATAACCTGCCCGAAACGCCCGAAACCAACAATAATGACCTGCGGCTGATCGTCTTCCACATAAGGGGCTTCATCCGTCTCTTCGCCGCTATTAAAGCGCCGGGCCAGAATGGCATCCACGCCTTTCATCAACAGCGGCGTGGTCATCATCGACAGCGTAACAGTCACCAGCAGGAGCGGCATTTGCTCGCCCTGAAAAAGCTTTTGCGAGGCCGCGGCGGAAAACAGCACGAAGGCAAACTCCCCGCCCTGGCTCAGCACGCCAGCAAACTGGAGCCGCTCAGAGCTACGCAGGCCGTAGACGCGTGACAGGCCGTACAAAATGGAAGCCTTCACCGCCACCAGCCCCAGCACGCTAACCGCTATCCACAGCAGATGGGTAAACAACACGCCAAGATTCAGGGCCATGCCCACCGAGATAAAGAACAGTCCCAGCAGCAGCCCTTTAAAGGGATCGATAGCGATTTCGAGCTCGTGGCGATACTCGCTTTCCGCCAGTAGTACGCCAGCCAGAAACGTCCCCAGAGCCATTGAGAAACCGAGCGCGTCCATAAATAGCGCCGAGCCAAGCACCAATAACAGCGACGCGGCGGTAAACACTTCGCGCACGCCGGAGCTAGCGATAAAGCGAAACACCGGGCGCAGCAGGTAACGTCCGCCGAGCAACATGCCGATAAACGCCAGCGCCTTGAGCCCGACTTTAATCCAGTCGGTATGATTATCGCCATTTCCCGCCAGCAAAGGCACCAACGCCAGCGCCGGAATAACCGCGAGATCCTGGAATAACAACACCGAAAAACCCAGCTGCCCGGACTCATTGCGGTTCATGCCCTTGTCGCGCATCAGCTGCAGCGCCATTGCCGTAGAGGACATAGCGAGACCAATCCCGCCGATGACCGCCGCCTGCCAGGAGAAATCCGTCAGCATCAGCAGGCCGCCCAGCACCACGGCACTTAAAATAACCTGTGCCGCGCCGACGCCGAATATCGAACGCCTGAGCTGCCACAGCTTAGAGGGATTCAGTTCAAGGCCGATGATAAACATCAGAAACACAACGCCAAGCTCGGAGAAGTGCAGGATTTCATCGACGTCGCTGATAAAACCCAGGCCCCATGGGCCAATCGCTATCCCGGCCAGCAAATAGCCCAGCACCGCGCCAATGCCGAGGCGGGCCGCAATCGGCACCGCCACCACCGCCGCAAACAGAAACAGCACGCCGGCTAACAATAAATCAGAACCTTCCATTAGCGGCCTCCCATCGGCAGCGGATTCGCCAGCCATTCGCCATAGGCTTTTGCATGGTTTTCCAGCTCCTGCTTAGACTGGCGGCGAGCCCAGTAAACGACGATAGGCGTCATCCAGTGCATTTTGCACATCGCGGCAGTCAGCTCAAAAGGGCGCAAAATTTCAGTCAGCGGAAAGCGGTTATAGCCATCGTAGCGGTAGGCACCTTCCGGCTCACCGGTCGTTATCACGCTGCGCCAGTACTTTCCCGCCAGCGCATTGCCCCCCACTCCGCTGGCAAAATCGCGGCTCAGAACGCGATCCATCCACTCTTTCAGTAACGCAGGGCAACTATAGGTGTAGAGAGGGTGTTGAAAAACAATGACATCGTGCTCCAGCAGCAATGACTGTTCGTGATAAATGTCGATAAAAAAATCGGGATAGTGCGCGTAAAGATCGTGCACGGTAACATTTGCAAGCTGCAGAGCCGGTTTGAGCAAAACCCGGTTGGCAACCGAGTCCTGGGATTCCGGATGGGTATATAGCAGCAAAACTTTCGGCGGCTGCGACATCATTACCCTCCAGGGCGTCGTCATAGTCATTATTTTGGGCTACCATGCAGCCCGACCTGTTGCCGAGGCGACATGTTAACGAATTACAATGACAATTTAACATACTCTGAACATACGGCGCTTTATGATTGTTTTCTCCTCGTTACAAATTCGTCGCGGCACCCGCGTTCTGCTGGATAACGCCACCGCCACCATCAACCCAGGGCAGAAAGTCGGCCTGGTGGGTAAAAACGGCTGCGGAAAATCCACGCTGCTGGCGTTATTAAAAAACGAGATAAGCGCCGACGGCGGTAGCGCAAGCTTCCCCGGCAACTGGCAGCTCGCCTGGGTTAACCAGGAAACGCCCGCTCTTGCCATGCCCGCCATTGAGTATGTCATCGACGGCGACCGTGAATTCCGCAAGCTGGAAGCCGAGCTGGCGCAGGCCAACGAGCGCAACGACGGCCACGCCATAGCGCTGGTTCACGGCAAGCTGGATGCGGTAGATGCGTGGACTATTCGCTCCCGCGCCTCCAGCCTGCTGCACGGCCTGGGCTTCAGCAATGAGCAGTTGGAACGCCCGGTCAGCGACTTTTCGGGCGGCTGGCGCATGCGCCTTAACCTGGCCCAGGCGCTGATTTGCCGCTCTGACCTGCTGCTGCTCGATGAACCAACCAACCACCTCGACTTAGACGCGGTAATCTGGCTCGAGCGCTGGCTGAAGAGCTACCAGGGCACGCTGATCCTTATCTCCCACGACCGCGATTTCCTTGACCCGGTGGTGGACAAAATTATCCATATCGAACAGCAGAGCATGTTCGAGTACACCGGCAACTACTCTTCGTTCGAGATCCAGCGCGCCACGCGCCTGTCTCAGCAGCAGTCGATGTATGAAAGCCAGCAGTTGAAGGTTGCGCACCTGCAAAGCTTTATCGACCGCTTTAAAGCTAAAGCGTCCAAGGCCAAGCAGGCTCAAAGCCGCGTGAAAATGCTGGAACGCATGGAGCTGATTGCCCCTGCGCACGTCGATAACCCGTTCCAGTTTAGCTTCCGCGCCCCGGAGAACCTGCCGAACCCGCTGTTGAGAATGGAAAAAGTGAGCGCCGGTTACGGCGAGCGCATTATCCTCAACTCGATAAAGCTCAACCTGGTGCCCGGCTCTCGTATCGGCCTTCTCGGCCGTAACGGCGCGGGGAAATCTACGCTTATCAAGCTGCTGGCCGGTGAGCTTGAGCCATTGCAGGGTGAAATTGGCCTGGCGAAGGGCATCAAGCTTGGCTACTTCGCCCAGCACCAGCTTGAGTATCTGCGGGCCGACGAATCACCGCTTCAGCACCTTGCTCGCCTGGCTCCTCGCGAGCTGGAGCAGCAACTGCGCGACTACCTTGGCGGCTTTGGCTTCCAGGGCGACAAAGTTACCGAGGTGACGGCACGTTTTTCCGGCGGCGAAAAAGCGCGTCTGGTACTGGCTCTGGTTGTCTGGCAGCGCCCTAACCTGCTGCTGCTCGATGAACCGACTAACCACCTCGACCTCGATATGCGTCAGGCGCTGACCGAAGCGCTGATCGACTTCGAAGGCGCTCTGGTTGTGGTTTCGCACGACCGCCACCTGCTGCGCTCCACCACCGATGACCTCTATCTGGTTCACGATGGTAAAGTTGAAGCCTTCGACGGCGACCTGGAAGATTATCAGCAATGGCTGAGCGACCTGCAAAAACAGGAAAATCAGCCTGCGGACGCGGCAAAAGACAACGCCAACAGCGCTCAGGCGCGTAAAGATCAGAAGCGCCGCGAGGCAGAGCTTCGCACCCAGACCCAGCCGCTGCGCAAGCAAATTACCCAGCTAGAAAAACAGATGGAAAAGCTCAACGCCCAGCTTGCTGAGGTAGAAGAGAAACTGGCGGACAGCGCGATTTACGAGCAAAGCCGCAAAGCTGAAATGAACGACTGTTTGCAAACGCAGGCAAAAGTGAAATCGGCGCTGGAAGAGTGCGAGATGGAATGGCTGGATGCTCAGGAACAGCTCGAGCAGATGCTACAGGGCGAGTAACAGTTAAGATTAACCCTCTCCCGGCGGGAGAGGGTTAGCAGCATCAACGCCAGATAAGCAGCACGCAGGCGGCGGTTAATACGCCCATGCTGACGTTGAAAATAGCCCAGGAGCGGCGGCTGCGCAGGAACAGGCCTATCAAGCTGCCAAAGGCAATCCAGATAACGCCTGCGACGATGTTCACCAGCGCAATGCCGACGCTTATCATCGCCACCGAATGCAGGTAAGCAGCACCGGCAAGGCTAAAACTGGCGACCGCACCGAGCGCCATTAACCAGGCCTTGGGGTTGATAACCTGCAACAGCCCGCCCTGCCAGAACGGCACAGGAGCAGGCGGCGCGGCACCGGTTTCCAGGCGCTCATATTTTGCGGTGCCGATTTTCCAGGCCAGCCACAAAAGGTAAACGCTCCCTGCAATCTTAAGGATAAGGTGCAAAGCCGGATACAGCAGGATCAAACTGCCGACCCCAAAGGCAACCAGCACTAAAATGCACTGCATGCCCAGCATAATGCCTATCATCAGCGGCAGACTGCGGAAGAAACCGTAATTCGCCCCGGATGCGGTAAGTAACGTATTATTAGGGCCAGGTGTAATAGCGGCGACCCAGAGAAAGCCCAGCATCGAAAGAAAAAGCGTTGAGTCCATTAAGTGGGCGCTCCACACCCGATAGAATAATTAGCGAACTAAACGAAACTAACAGTGTGATATGGCCAGTACAAGCCCTTTAGAATTGAATATTCATCATGATGAAGGTGACGATTTCCGCCCTATGCGCGGGCTGAGTAACCCGCATCTGCAAACCATGATCCCACGTTTGATTCGCAGACGGATCAATTTCAAACCCCACTGGCAGCGTCTGGACATGCCGGACGGGGATTTTGTCGATCTCGCGTGGAGCGAAGACCCGCAGGCAGCCGCACACAAGCCGCGCCTGGTGGTGTTTCACGGACTGGAGGGAAGCCTGCACAGTCCTTATGCCCACGGCATGATTGAGGCCGCTAAAAAACGCGGCTGGTTAGGCGTAGTGATGCATTTTCGCGGCTGTAGCGGCGTACCTAACCGCAAAGAACGCATCTATCATTCCGGCGAAACCGAAGATGGCAGCTACTTCCTGGACTGGCTGAATCAGCGCTATGGTGAAGTGCCGACCGCGGCGGTAGGTTTCTCGCTCGGCGGCAATATGCTCGCCTGCCTGATGGCTAAACAGGGGGCGGCCTGCACGCTTAAAGCGGGCGTAGTGGTTTCCGCCCCGCTGATGCTCGAGCAGTGCTGCTACCACATGGAGCAAGGCTTCTCGCGCTTCTATCAGCACTATCTGTTGAACCTGCTGAAGAAGAACGCGGCGCGCAAGCTGAAAAGCTACCCTGGCTCACTGCCTATTGACCTGCGTAAGCTAAAAAGCCTGCGCCGGATACGCGAATTTGATGATTTAATTACCTCAAAGATCCACGGTTTTGCCGACGCGCTGGACTATTACCGCCAGTGTAGCGCCATGCCGCTTCTGCCGGACATCGCCAGCCCGACCCTCATTATTCACGCCAAAGACGATCCCTTTATGGATCATCACGTCATCCCCGACCGCGAATCGCTACCGGCAAACATCCAATACCAGCTCACCACCTACGGCGGCCACGTTGGCTTTGTCGGCGGCACGCTGCTGCGCCCGCAAATGTGGCTGGAACAGCGTATTCCCGACTGGCTAACCCGCTACCTGGACAACTGAAATGATTCTTCCCTGGCAAGAGCTGGACCCGGAAACTCTCGATAACCTGATCGAATCTTTTGTATTACGCGAAGGCACGGATTATGGTGAGCAGGAGCGATCGCTGACGCAAAAAGTCGCCGACGTGAAGCGTCAATTGCAGAGCGGCGAAGCCGTGCTGGTCTGGTCTGAACTCCATGAAACGGTCAATATTATGCCGCGCGGCCAGCTTCGGGGCTAACTGCGACCCTCTGGGGTAATCTATACTTTCCAAAAAGTATAACTATCAGATGCAGGCTCCCTTTCTGATTACCCATGGAGTTGTAGCCCTATGTCAGCCAAACACCCGGTTATTGCGGTAACAGGTTCCAGCGGTGCCGGAACCACCACCACCAGCCTCGCCTTTCGTAAGATATTCCAGCAGCTCGGCCTGCGCGCCGCGGAACTGGAAGGCGACAGCTTTCATCGCTATACCCGCCCTGAAATGGATATGGCGATTCGCAAAGCCCGTGATTCAGGCCGCCATATCAGCTACTTCGGGCCAGAAGCCAACGACTTTGGGCTGCTGGAGCAAACCTTTATCGAATATGGCCAGAGCGGCAAAGGCCAATCCCGTAAATACCTGCATACCTACGACGAAGCCGTGCCGTGGAATCAGGTGCCGGGAACGTTTACCCCGTGGCAGCCGCTGCCGGAGCCAACCGATGTGTTGTTTTATGAAGGGCTACACGGCGGGGTTGTTACGCCGCAACACAGCGTGGCCGATTGCGTCGATTTGCTGGTTGGCGTGGTGCCTATCGTCAACCTGGAGTGGATCCAAAAGCTGGTGCGGGACACCGGCGAACGCGGGCATTCACGCGAGGCGGTGATGGACTCGGTTGTGCGATCGATGGAAGACTACATCAACTTCATTACGCCGCAGTTCTCCCGCACCCACATTAACTTCCAGCGCGTACCCACGGTGGACACCTCAAATCCATTTGCCGCCCGCGCGATCCCTTCCCTCGATGAAAGCTTCGTGGTCATTCACTTCCGCGGACTCGACGATATCGACTTCCCGTATTTGCTAGCAATGTTGCAGGGATCGTTTATTTCCCACATCAACACGCTGGTGGTGCCGGGAGGGAAAATGGGGCTGGCGATGGAGTTGATTATGGCGCCGCTGGTAGAGAAATTGGCGCAGGGCAGGAAGATAGCTTAATCCGACATGGGCGGTGCCGACACCGCCCATCCCGAATATTACCCTTCGATCACTTCATAGCTGTGGCTTATCTCAGCCGCTTTCTCCAGCATCAGCGTGACCGAGCAGTATTTCTGTGCCGTCAGCTCGACGGCTCGAGCGACCGCGCTGTCTTTCAGGTCTTTGCCGGTAACCACAAAGTGCAGGTTGATATGCGTGAACAGGCGCGGCGCTTCTTCACGGCGCTCGGACGTCAGCTTCACTTCGCAGTCGGTCACCGCGTGGCGGCCTTTTTGCAAAATAGAAACCACGTCAATCGAGCTACAGCCCCCGGCGGCCATCAGCAGCATTTCCATCGGGCTTGGTGCTTTATCTCCGGAGTTACCGTCCATCAAAACCTGGTGGCCGGAAGCGGATTCACCGAGGAAGGTCATGCCTTCCACCCATTTAACTCGTGCCTGCATTTGCGTACTCCCAGTTGAGAAAAATTTCTTTCAGATTACGCGCCTGGGCCAAAACTGGCAACGTAAGGCGATCCAGGTCATGCTGAAACGAGACAATACAAGACACTTACCAAAAGCTATGCTAAAACAATCCGGATGCTGCTGCGGGACAGAGACGTTGATGCACGTAAGCAGAGGAAACGACTAATTACAGGCCGCAGGATTGACCTGCTCGCCAGCTCCCAGGGCTTGGGAAAATTTCACGATTGCAACGCCAGACAAGAGGTTCCGAGTCTTGTCTTTGGTAGCCAGTTTACAACAGAGGATAACCGCGCATGGTGCTTGGCAAACCGCAAACAGACCCGACTCTCGAATGGTTCTTGTCTCATTGCCACATTCATAAGTATCCGTCGAAGAGCACGCTGATTCACCAGGGTGAAAAGGCGGAGACGCTGTACTACATCGTCAAGGGCTCCGTAGCTGTTCTGATTAAAGATGAAGAAGGCAAGGAGATGATCCTTTCTTATCTGAATCAGGGTGATTTCATTGGTGAATTAGGGCTGTTCGAAGAAGGTCAGGAGCGTAGCGCCTGGGTTCGCGCCAAAACAGCCTGCGAAGTAGCTGAAATTTCTTATAAAAAATTCCGTCAGCTGATTCAGGTTAACCCGGATATCCTGATGCGTCTCTCATCCCAGATGGCTCGCCGTCTGCAGGTAACTTCCGAGAAAGTCGGCAACCTCGCATTCCTCGACGTAACCGGCCGTATCGCACAGACGCTGCTCAACCTGGCTAAACAGCCGGACGCGATGACCCACCCGGACGGTATGCAGATCAAAATCACCCGTCAGGAAATTGGCCAGATCGTGGGCTGCTCCCGCGAAACCGTTGGCCGTATTCTGAAAATGCTGGAAGATCAAAACCTCATCTCCGCACACGGGAAAACGATTGTCGTCTACGGCACTCGTTAATCAGTGCTAAAAAAGGCGTGTCGCTTCGGTAACACGCCTTTTCTGTCTCTACAATTCAGGCTATGTGGAAAAGATTAATTTACCATCCCGAGGTTAACTACGCCCTGCGGCAAACGCTGGTGCTGTGCCTTCCCGTCGCCGTCGGTCTGGTACTCGGCAGCCTGCAAAACGGCCTGCTGTTCTCATTAGTTCCCGCCTGCTGTAACATCGCCGGGCTGGACACCCCCCACAAACGCTTCTTTAAACGCCTGATTATCGGCGGTAGCCTGTTTGCCGTCAGCAGCCTGATAATGCAGCTTCTGCTGCTCTACACCAGCGTACCGCTGCCGGCGATACTCATCGTCATGGCCCTGCTGCTGGGCGTAACGGCGGAGATAAGTTCGCTGCACGCCCGCCTGCTGCCCGCCTCGCTGATTGCCGCCATCTTCACGCTTAGCATGGCCGGAAATATGCCCATCTGGAAGCCGATGTTGCTGTATATCTCCGGCACCATCTGGTACGGCGCATTCAACTGGTTCTGGTTCAGGATGTGGCGCGAGCAGCCGCTGCGGGAGTCGCTGAGCCTGCTCTACCGGCAGTTAGCGGATTACTGCGAGGCGAAATACAGCATGCTGACCCAGCACACCGATCCGGAAAAGGCGCTGCCGCCTTTGCTGGTTCGCCAGCAAAAAGCCGTGGATCTGATAACCACCTGCTACCAGCAGCTCCACATGCTGTCGGCCAATCAGCAGAACGGCTATAAGCGGCTGCTGCGTGCCTTTCAGGTCGCGCTCGATTTACAGGAGCATATTTCGGTTAGCCTGCATCAACCGGAGGAGGTTCAAAAGCTGGTGGAGCAAAGCCACGCCGAGGCCGTTATTCGCTGGAATGCGCAAACTATTGCCGCCCGCCTGCGGGTACTGGCGGATGACATCCTTTATCACCGCTATCCCACGCGCTTCACCATGGAAAAACAGATAGACGCCCTGGAAAAGATTGCGCGCCAGAACCCTGATAACCCGGTCGGGCAGTTTTGCCACTATCACTTCAGCCGCATTGCCCGGGTGCTGAAAACCCAGCGCCCGCTCTACGTCCGGGATTTAATGGAGGACAGGGAGCGCCGCCTGCCGTTCTTCCCGGCGCTCAGGAATTACCTCTCGTTCAAATCCTCCGCGCTGCGCAGCTCCGCCCGCCTCGGCGTGATGCTGACTATCGCCAGCCTGCTCGGCTCGTTTTTACATCTGCCAAAGCCCTACTGGATCCTGATGACGGTCATGTTCGTCACCCAAAACGGCTACGGCGCAACGCGGGTACGCATCGTCCACAGGGCGGCAGGCACCATGGCGGGCCTGTGTATCGCCGGGATAACCCTGCACTTCCACGTCCCGGACAGCTACACGCTGCTGGCAATGCTGGCGATTACCCTGGTGAGTTACCTGTTTATCCGCAAAAGCTACGGCTGGGCGACCATCGGCTTCACCGTCACGGCGGTATACACCCTCCAGCTGATTACGCTGAGCGCCGAGAGCTACATCATTCCAAGGCTGATAGACACCCTGCTCGGCTGCCTGATAGCCTTCGGCGGCATGGTCTGGCTCTGGCCGCAGTGGCAAACCGGCCTGCTGCGCCAGAACGCTCACGACGCGCTGGAAACCGACCAGGACGCGATTCGCCTGATCCTGAGTAATGACCCGGAGCCAACCCCGCTTGCCTGGCAGCGTATGCGGGTAAACCAGGCACACAACGCGCTGTTTAACTCGCTCAACCAGGCGATGCAGGAGCCGGGGTTCAATTCTCATTATCTGGCGGATATGAAGCTTTGGGTGACGCACAGCCAGTTTATCGTCGAGCATATCAACGCCATGACCACCCTGGCGCGCGAGCACAACATGCTGACGCCGGACCTGGCGCAGAAATATCTGCAATCCTGTGAAATAGCGCTTCAGCGCTGCCAGCAAAGGCTGGAATATGACGGGCCGGGGAGTTCGAACGATGCCAATATTCTGGACTCGGACACGCTGCCCACGGGGCCGTTAAGCACCATGGAGCAGCATTTACAGCGGATTCTGGGCCACCTTAACACCATGCATACCATTTCGTCGGTTGCCTGGCGTCAGCGGCCTCATCACGGGATTTGGCTGAGTCGCCGCCTGCGGCGCTCGGGTTAAACTTAGCCTGCCACAACCCGGGCAACGGCTTTGGCAAAGCGCTGCATGCCTTCTTCGATATCCGCCTCTTCAACAATCAGTGACGGTGCGAAGCGCATGACGTCCGGGCCGGCATTTAGCACCATCACGCCTTCAGCCGCTCCCGCATAGAGAAACTCACGGGCACGTCCCTTGTACTTCTCGTTCAGCTCTGCGCCAATCAACAGCCCCATGCCGCGAATATCGCTAAACAGATCGAACTGGTCGTTAATCTTCTGCAACTGTTCAACGAACAGTTGGCGCTTCACCGCCACGCCTTGCAGAACTTCTGGCGTATTGATGATGTCGAATGCCGCACCGGCCACCGCACAGGCCAGCGGATTGCCGCCGTAGGTTGAACCGTGGCTGCCAACGTGGAACGCCGAGGCAATATCGTTGGTCGTGAGCATCGCGCTCACCGGGAATCCGCCGCCGAGCGCCTTGGCGCTGGTAAGAATATCCGGCGTCACGCCGTAGTTGATGTAGGCAAACAGCTCCCCGGTGCGGCCCATGCCGGACTGCACCTCGTCAAACACCAGCAGCGCCTGGTGCTCATCGCAAAGCTCGCGCAGCCCCTTCAGAAACTCAGGCGTGGCCGCCGTTACGCCGCCTTCGCCCTGAATAGGCTCAACCACTATCGCGCAGGTATGATCGTCGATGACCGCTTTCACCGCAGCGAGATCGTTATAAGGGACGTGGATAATATCGGCCGGTTTCGGGCCAAAACCATCGGAATACTTCGCCTGACCGCCAACCGACACGGTAAACAACGAGCGGCCATGGAAGGCGTTATAGAAGGCGATGATTTTGCTTTTGTACGGGCTATGGCGGGTGGAGGCGTAGTAACGTGCCAGCTTGAACGCCGTTTCGTTAGCTTCCGTCCCGGAGTTCATAAACACCACGCGCTCGGCGAAAGTGGCGTCAATCAGCTTACGGGCGAGTTTCAGGGCGGGTTCATTGGTAAATACGTTGCTGGTGTGCCACAGCGTTTCGCCCTGGGTTTTCAGGGCATCCACCAGCGCCGGGTGGCAGTGGCCTAATGCGATAACGGCGATGCCGCCGGCAAAATCAACGTACTCTTTGCCCGCGCTGTCCCACACGCGGCTGCCCTTCCCTTTCACGGGAATAAACTCTGCTGGTGCATAAATCGGCAGAATCACTTCATCGAAGGTAGCCCGCGTTACCGCTGATTTTTCAGTTGCCATTTATTCCCCACCCGTTTTTATGCGTCAATCATGAATGAAAATATAATCACGAAATATGCATAAAAAACCAAAACCAGGCAAGCAGTAATTTACCCGTTGAGGAAATTCGCCAGCAGCGCATGTCCCTGTTCGCTGAGAATACTTTCCGGGTGGAACTGCACGCCCTCCAGCGCCAGAGAGCGATGACGGATCCCCATAATTTCCTGCTTATCCGTCCACGCGGTAATCTCAAAGCAGTCGGGCAGGGTTTCGGGGGCAATCAGCAGCGAGTGGTAGCGGGTCACGGTCAGGGGATTGTTCAGCCCGCGAAATACGCCGCTGCCGCTATGAGTAATCGCCGAGGTTTTACCGTGCATCACCTGTTCTGCGCGAACGATAGTCGCCCCAAAGGCCTGAGCAATAGCCTGATGACCCAGGCAAACCCCCAGGATGGGCAGCTTCCCGGCGAAATGGTTGATCGCCGCCAGCGAAATACCGGCTTCATTTGGCGTGCAGGGGCCGGGGGAGATGACCAGCTTTTCCGGGGCCAGTTGCTCGATGTCCGCCAGGCTTATTTCGTCGTTACGCTTAACCACCACTTCCGCACCCAGCTCGCAAAAATACTGGTACAGGTTCCAGGTGAAGGAATCATAGTTGTCGATAAGCAGTAACATGGCGGCTCCGGTGCAAAAAAATAACCGCGCTATTCTAGACGCTTTCCGGCACGAAGCTCACAAAAATCTCGGATGCTAAAACGAAGGGTGGCGCGGGTTGAAAGCCCGCGCCGGATTCTTATGGCAGAACTTTCGCGGACAGAATGACGATAGGTTTGGACGGAACATTCTGGTACGGGCCAACATCGTGAGTCGGCGCCTGGGAAATCTTATCGGCAACGTCCATGCCCTTCACGATTTTACCGAATACGGCATAACCAAAGTCACGCTGGCCGTGATCGAGGAAGGCGTTATCGGCAACGTTGAGGAAGAACTGGCTGGTCGCGCTGTCTTTGTCTGCGGTACGCGCCATAGAAATAGTGCCGCGGGTGTTGCGCAGGCCGTTGTCCGCTTCATTTTTGATAGGCGGGTTAGGCTGCTTCTGATTCATATCTTCAGTGAAACCGCCGCCCTGAACCATAAAGCCCGGGATAACGCGGTGGAAGATGGTGTTGTTATAAAAACCGCTGTTGACATAGTCAACGAAGTTTTTCACCGAAACAGGTGCTTTTTGGCTATTTAACTCAAGCTCAATATTGCCAGCCGAGGTGGTCAACAGAACGTGCGGGTCGCCTTTTGCAGCCAGCGCGGCAGGGGAAAGCGCGGAGAGGGCGAATACAGCTGCAACGGCCGCCAGTGTTGATTTGAGCATGAACAATTCCTTACGAAGGCAGTGAGTGAAGCAAGTGGCTTGATTGTAAAGAGGCGCCGCTATTGACGCCAGCCATTTACGGTTTTTTACTTTTACGCAAATCAACAAGTTGCAGCGCTCCGGGGCTGAAACAGATTGAAATATGTGACGCACTTCATGAATCGATCAGTTTATTTCTGTAATAAATTCATAATTCATTTAAATAGATCACGCAAATGACTAAAATCTGCCCGTCCGCCGCGCTGTCAATGCGCTTTACACTTCCTTGCACAGGCTCGTTATGACTAACAGCAACCGAACCAAGCTTTTATGGATTAGCTTCTTCTCCTACGCCCTGACCGGTGCGTTGGTAATTGTCACCGGCATGGTGATGGGGAATATCGCAGAGTACTTCAATCTGCCAGTATCCAGCATGAGTAACACCTTCACCTTTTTGAACGCCGGGATCCTTATCTCCATCTTCCTGAACGCCTGGCTGATGGAAATCGTTCCGCTAAAAACCCAGCTGCGCTTCGGCTTCCTGCTGATGGTGCTGGCGGTTGCAGGCCTTATCTTTGGTCATAACCTCGCTATCTTCTCGGCCTCTATGTTCGTACTGGGCCTGGTAAGCGGGATTACCATGTCCATCGGTACGTTCCTGATAACCCACATGTATGAAGGGCGCCAGCGCGGTTCACGCCTGCTGTTTACCGACTCCTTCTTCAGCATGGCCGGGATGATCTTCCCGATGGTTGCCGCTATCCTGCTGGCCCGCAGCATCAACTGGTACTGGGTCTACGTCTGCATCGGCCTGGTGTACGTTGCCATCTTCCTGCTGACCCTGGGCTGCGAATTCCCGGCGCTCGGCAAACATGCAAAACAGGAAAACACCCAGGTTACCAAAGAGAAGTGGGGCATCGGCGTTCTGTTCCTGTCCATCGCCGCACTCTGCTACATCCTGGGCCAGCTGGGCTTTATCTCCTGGGTACCGGAATACGCCAAAGGCCTGGGCATGAGCATCAACGACGCCGGTAAACTGGTAAGCGACTTCTGGATGTCTTACATGTTCGGCATGTGGGCCTTCAGCTTCATCCTGCGCTTCTTCGACTTGCAGCGCATCCTGACGGTTCTGGCGGGTGCGGCTACCGTGCTGATGTACCTGTTCAACCACGGTGACCCGGCTCATCTGGCCTGGTTTATTCTGGCGCTTGGCTTCTTCTCCAGCGCGATTTATACCACCATCATTACCCTGGGCTCACAGCAGACCAAAGTTTCTTCGCCGAAACTGGTTAACTTTGTGCTGACCTGCGGCACCGTGGGCACCATGCTGACCTTTATCGTCACTGGCCCAATCGTTGCCCACAGCGGCCCTCTGGCCGCTCTGCATACCGCTAACGGCCTGTACGCTGTTGTCTTCGTCATGTGTCTGGTGCTTGGTTTCGTGACCAAACACCGTCGCCATGGCGCTGAGGCTGCCGCGCACTAATCGTCTTGCTGTTCCCCCTCTCCCTTAGCGGGGAGAGGGTCCTGCAAACCGAATTTCTTCTGCTTTATCACCCAGCATTATCTTCGTTTGAGCAGGCTGCGTAGTCGCAATTATCCGCCCGGCACGAATCGACCAGCGCACCGGCACCTGACGGCGCACCGCATCAAACCCGTTTTCAGCAGGCAGGATCACCAGATTCGCCGTGTTGCCCTCAGTAATACCGTAGTCCTCCACGCCAAAGGTTCGGGCGCTGTTATCGGTAATCAGCTTTAGTCCCTCATCAATCTGTCGGTAACCCATCAGTTGGCAAACGTGCAGCCCCATATGAAGAACCTGCAACATATTGGCGGTTCCCAGCGGATACCACGGGTCGAAGACATCGTCATGACCAAAGCACACGTTGATGCCCGCGCCCAGCATCTCCTTCACCCGCGTTACGCCCCGGCGTTTAGGGTAGTCATCAAAGCGCCCCTGCAAATGAATGTTGACCAGCGGGTTAGCGACAAAGTTAATCCCGGAAAGCTTCAGCAGGCGGAACAATCGTGAAGTATAGGCCCCGTTGTAGGAGTGCATTGCCGTGGTGTGGCTGGCGGTGACACGCGCACCAATGCCGTCACGATGGGCAAGAGCGGCGACCGTTTCTACAAAGCGCGACTGTTCGTCATCAATTTCATCGCAGTGAATATCCAGCCGACGATTGTATTTTTGCGCCAGGGCAAAGGCTTTATGCAGCGACTCAACGCCATATTCGCGGGTGAACTCGAAATGCGGGATAGCGCCCACAACGTCGGCACCAAGTTGCAGCGCTTCTTCCAGCAGAGCTTCACCGTTCGGATAAGAGAGAATGCCCTCCTGCGGGAACGCCACCAGCTGCAATTCAACCCAGGGAGCCACTTCCTGCTTCACCTCAAGCATTGCTTTCAGGGCGGTCAGCGTCGGGTCAGAAACGTCCACATGGGTACGCACATACTGGATGCCGTTGGCAATCTGCCACTTCAGCGTTTGCCACGCCCGGTTTTTTACATCCTCATGGCTAAGCAGAGCCTTGCGTTCCGCCCAGCGCTCGATACCTTCGAATAAAGTGCCGGACTGGTTCCAGCTCGGCTGCCCGGCAGTTTGTGTGGTATCGAGGTGAATATGCGGCTCGACGAAAGGGGCAATGGCTAACCCGCCGTTACCGTCCAGAACCTGCCCGCCTTCTGGCAGGGCATCGCCCATCGGCGTGATGCCCTGAAATTTTCCGTCGGCAATCGACAACTGCCATAATCCTTCTCGCCCGGCCAGCCGCACATTCTGAATCACCTGTAGCGCCATCGTCTCCATAAGTCCTCTCTTCTTCGTGTCGCAGTTTGCTTCATAGCATACACCGCTTAACGGCGGCATCTTGCTTTATCTGGCGAAAAACCAGCCAATTCCATAACTTACAAAACCCCATCAAAATCAACCATATACCCATTAAGGGGTATATAAAGGCGTATTTGATTTGCATCAATAATCACCGTAGCTGAATCGTTAAGGTAGGCGGTAATAAAAAAGAAATTGAGGCAATTATGAGCAAAGTCAGAATCGCAGTTATCGGTAACGGCATGGTTGGCCATCGCTTTATCGAAGACTTACTTGATAAAGCCCAGCCCGACCAGTTCGATATCACCGTATTTTGTGAAGAGCCACGCAAAGCCTACGATCGCGTGCACCTCTCGTCTTATTTCTCCCATCATACTGCTGAAGAACTCTCGCTGGTCCGCGACGGCTATTACGAAAAACACGGCGTGAAAGTGCTGGTTGGCGAACGCGCCATTACCATCAACCGCCAGGAAAAGGTTATCCACTCCAATACCGGCCGCACGGTGTATTACGACAAGCTGGTCATGGCGACCGGCTCCTATCCGTGGATCCCGCCGATTAAAGGTTCTGAAACCCAGGACTGTTTCGTTTACCGCACCATCGAAGATCTTAACGCTATCGAGTCCTGCGCACGCCGCAGTAAACGCGGCGCGGTAGTCGGCGGCGGCCTGCTGGGCCTGGAAGCCGCAGGCGCGCTGAAAAACCTCGGCGTGGAAACCCACGTTATCGAATTTGCCCCAATGCTGATGGCCGAACAGCTTGACCGCATGGGCGGCGAGCAGCTGCGCAGCAAAATCGAACGTATGGGCGTTCGCGTACATACCGGCAAAAACACCCAGGAAATCGTGCAGCAGGGTAACGAAGCGCGTAAAACCATGCGCTTTGCCGACGGCAGCGATCTTGAAGTCGACTTTATCGTGTTCTCTACCGGTATTCGTCCTCAGGACAAGCTCGCGACCCAGTGCGGGCTTGAAACCGCCCAGCGCGGCGGTATCGTGATTAACGACAGCTGCCAGACCTCGGACCCGGATATTTACGCCATCGGCGAGTGCGCCAGCTGGCAAAACCGCGTTTTCGGTCTCGTCGCCCCCGGCTACAAAATGGCGCAGGTCACCGCGGACCATCTGCTCGGCACCGCAAATGCCTTCGAAGGCGCGGATATGAGCGCCAAGCTGAAGCTGCTCGGCGTTGACGTCGGCGGCATTGGCGACGCGCACGGCCGCACGCCAAACGCACGCAGCTATGTCTATCTGGACGAAAGCAAAGAAATCTACAAACGCCTGATCGTAAGCGAAGACAACAAAACCCTGCTCGGCGCGGTGCTGGTTGGCGATACCAGCGACTACGGCAACCTGCTGCAACTGGTGCTAAACGCCATTGAGCTGCCGGAAAATCCGGACTCGCTGATCCTCCCGGCCCACGCCAGCGGCGGCAAGCCTTCTATCGGCGTCGACAAACTGCCGGAAAGCGCGCAAATCTGCTCATGTTTTGACGTCACCAAAGGCGACTTGATCAAAGCTATCAATAAAGGTTGCCATACCGTTGCGGCGCTGAAAGCGGAAACCAAAGCCGGTACGGGCTGCGGCGGCTGTATCCCGCTGGTCACTCAGGTGCTGAACGCCGAGCTTGCTAAAGCCGGGATCGAAGTTAACAACAACCTTTGCGAACACTTTGCTTTCTCACGCCAGGAGCTGTATCACCTGATCCGCGTTGAAGGCATCAAATCCTTCGACCAGTTGCTTGAGAAGTACGGCAAGGGCTACGGGTGTGAAGTTTGCAAACCAACCGTTGGCTCGCTGCTGGCTTCCTGCTGGAATGAGTATGTGCTGGAGCCGGAGCTGACCCCGCTACAGGACACCAACGACAACTTCCTCGGCAACATTCAGAAAGACGGCACCTACTCGGTCATCCCGCGCTCCGCAGGCGGCGAAATTACCCCTGAAGGGCTGATGGAAGTGGGCCGTATCGCCCGCGAATATAACCTCTACACCAAAATAACCGGCTCTCAGCGCATCGGCCTGTTCGGCGCGCAAAAAGACGATCTGCCGGAAATCTGGCGTCAGCTGATTGAAGCTGGCTTTGAAACCGGCCACGCCTACGCAAAAGCGCTACGCATGGCGAAAACCTGCGTGGGCAGCACCTGGTGCCGCTATGGCGTGGGTGATAGCGTGGGCTTCGGCGTCGAGCTGGAAAACCGCTACAAAGGCATTCGTACTCCGCACAAAATGAAGTTTGGCGTTTCCGGCTGTACCCGCGAATGTGCGGAAGCCCAGGGCAAAGACGTCGGTATTATCGCCACCGAGAAAGGCTGGAACCTGTATGTTTGCGGTAACGGCGGCATGAAACCACGCCATGCGGACCTGCTGGCAGCCGACCTCGACCGCGAAACCATCATCAAGTATCTCGACCGCTTTATGATGTTCTACATCCGCACCGCGGACAAACTCACCCGTACCTCCGTCTGGCTGGAAAACCTTGAAGGCGGCATCGACTACCTGCGCAGCGTTATCATCGACGACAAGCTTGGCCTCAATGAGCATCTGGAAGCCGAACTGGCCCGCCTGCGTGAGAAAGTCATTTGCGAGTGGACCGAAACGGTAAATACGCCGCAGGCGCAGGTCCGCTTCAAGCACTTTATCAACAGCCCGCTGCGTGACCCGAACGTGCAGGTGGTGAGCGAGCGCGAACAACATCGTCCGGCTACGCCATACGAGCGTATCCCGGTCACTCTGGTAGAAGTGGAGGAACACGCATGAGCCAGTGGACAACCGTTTGTCAGATAAATGACATCCTGCCCGCGACCGGCGTTTGCGCCCTGGTGGGCAATGCTCAGGTTGCGATTTTCCGCCCGCGCAAAGATGAGCAGGTGTACGCCATCAGCAATATCGACCCGTTCTTTGAAGCAAGCGTGCTTTCACGCGGGCTGATTGCCGAACACCAGGACGAGCTGTGGGTTGCCAGCCCGCTGAAAAAACAACACTTTCGCCTGCGTGACGGGCTTTGCCTGGAAGATGAAAGCCGCTCCGTACCGCACTATGAAGCCCGCGTGCAGGACGGGTTGGTGCAGGTAAAAGCGTAATTCTTAAAACAACCCTCACCCTACCCTCTCCCTGAGGGAGAGGGTACTGTTAGTATTTTTCCCCGGACTGAGGGAGAGAGTGCCGACAGTATTCCTCCCTCGGGAGAGAGGGAACCGATCGAGAAAAAATAGCGACGACGGTTTCCCCCTCTCCCGAGGGAGAGGGTTGGGGTGAGGGCAATTCATTTTTACTTTTTCTTTTTTAACTTCATTTGGGATAACAAAAATGTTCACCGATACCATCAATAAGTGTGCGGCGAATGCCGCGCGTATTAACCGGCTCTCGCAGAGCAATCCTCTCGGTTTCTGGGTCAGTTCCGCCATGGCGGGGGCCTATGTCGGCCTCGGCATCATCCTGATATTTACCCTCGGTAACTTGCTCGACCCTTCCGTGCGGCCGCTGGTCATGGGTGCCACCTTCGGTATAGCCCTTACGCTGGTAATTATCGCCGGTTCAGAGCTGTTTACCGGCCACACCATGTTCCTTACCTTCGGCGTAAAAGCGGGCACTATTTCGCACGGGCGCATGTGGGCAATTCTGCCGCAGACCTGGCTTGGTAACCTGCTGGGTTCCGTTTTCGTTGCCCTGCTCTACAGCTGGGGCGGCGGAAGCCTGCTGCCGGTTGATACCAGCCTCATTCATAGCGCCGCGCTGGCAAAAACCACCGCCCCGGCGATGGTGTTGTTCTTCAAAGGCGCGCTGTGTAACTGGTTGGTTTGCCTGGCTATCTGGATGGCAGTCCGTACCGAAGGCGCGGCGAAGTTTATTGCCATCTGGTGGTGCCTGCTGGCGTTTATCGCCTCCGGCTACGAGCACTCCATCGCCAATATGACGCTGTTTGCTCTCTCCTGGTTTGGCAACCATAGCGAGGCTTATACCCTGTCCGGTATCGGCCACAATCTGCTGTGGGTCACGCTGGGGAATACCCTTTCCGGCATAGTATTCATGGGTCTGGGTTATTGGTATGCTACGCCGAAAGCCGAGCGCCCGCAGCCTGAGCGCGTAAGCGCGCCGGAAACCGCCCGTAATTAATTGAGGATTGACCGTGGATCACCTGCCGATATTTTGTCAGTTACGTGGCCGTGCCTGCCTGCTGGTAGGCGGTGGCGACGTTGCTGAACGCAAAGCGCGTTTATTGCTGGAGGCAGGTGCGCGCATCACCGTTAACGCCCTTGAGTTCAGCCCACAGTTTAAAGCGTGGGCCGAACAGGACATGCTGACTCTGGCCGAAGGCGCATTCTCACCCAGTCTGCTGGACGAGAGCTGGCTGGCCATCGCCGCCACCGATGACGATGCTGTAAACCAGCAGGTTAGCGACGCCGCAGAGGCTCGCCGAATCTTCTGCAACGTTGTCGATGCTCCAAAGCAGGCAAGCTTCATTATGCCTTCGATAATCGACCGTTCTCCGCTGATGGTCGCCGTCTCTTCCGGCGGCACCTCTCCGGTGCTGGCCCGCCTGCTGCGTGAAAAGCTGGAAGCCACTCTGCCGCTGCATCTTGGCAAAATTGCCGCTTATGCGGGAACCCTGCGCGGGCGCGTAAAGCAAACCTTCGCCTCTATGGGCGAGCGCCGTCGCTTCTGGGAAAAGTTCTTCACCAACGACAGGCTGGCACAGTATCTGGCCAATGAAGACCAGCTTGCCGTTGAGAAAGAGACGGAAACGCTGTTTTCTACCCCGCTCGATCACCGCGGCGAAGTCGTGCTTGTCGGTGCCGGGCCTGGCGATGCGGGCTTACTGACTCTGAAAGGTTTGCAGCAGATCCAGCAGGCCGACGTAGTGGTTTACGATCGCCTGGTATCTGACGACATTATGAATCTGGTGCGCCGCGATGCAGATCGCGTATTCGTCGGCAAACGAGCGGGCTACCACTGCGTACCGCAGGAAGAGATTAACCAAATCCTGCTGCGCGAAGCGCAAAAAGGCAAACGTGTTGTGCGCCTGAAAGGCGGCGATCCGTTTATCTTCGGGCGCGGCGGCGAAGAGCTGGAAACCCTGTGCAACGGAGGGATCCCGTTCTCCGTGGTGCCGGGAATTACCGCAGCCTCGGGCTGCTCCGCTTACTCGGGCATTCCGCTGACCCACCGCGACTATGCGCAAAGCGTGCGCCTGGTCACCGGTCATTTAAAAACCGGCGGCGAACTGGACTGGGCCAACCTGGCTGCGGAAAAACAGACGCTGGTGTTCTATATGGGCCTCAATCAGGCCGCGACCATTCAGCAGCAGCTGATTGCTCATGGTATGGAAGAGAATATGCCAGTGGCGCTGGTAGAAAACGGTACTGCGGTAAATCAGCGTGTGGTAAGCGGAAGTCTGAACCAGCTCGGCGAGCTGGCGACCCAGGTTGGCAGCCCGGCGCTGATTATCGTCGGGCGCGTGGTTGCCCTGCGCGATAAGCTCAACTGGTTCTCAAATCACTAATGGAAAGGGAGGCTCCGGCCTCCCCTTTTTACTTTTCTACCGCCGCACAGCTTTCCCGTAAGATTCTTAACACCGTCCCGGCACCGCTGCGGTTCGGGTTAATACGGATAGTCCGCTGCTCAAGGCTCGCGTCGGACTGCCGGAACGTGCCGGAAACGCGATAAAACAGCGGCGGGACTTCATATTTAGACTCGGCCCCAACCGGGTAAGGCAGCGCGCCAAGCTTGTGGGCCTCGGCCAATACCTGTTCGGCAATCGGCCGATGAAACTCAACCAGCAATACCTTCGACTGAGCGTTGGCGATAAGCGCCTGCTTCACCTGCGGTATTGCTCCTGCGTTCAGTGCCGCCACCAGCTCATCGTTAACCTGAGCCTGAATCGCATGCATCACGGGTGCAAACACCAGCCCGCGCAGCACTTCCATTGCCTGGAACCCTTGCACCTGGCTGCCGCCGGAATACAGGCTGTGGCGCACGGCCTTCACCGCGCCCGCTTCGCCTACCACCACGCCAACGCCAGCCGGGCCAAACAGCTTGAAACTGGAGAAAGTTGAAAGCGTGGCTCCGCATTCGCAGCCGATTTTATCGACCTTCATCACCGCATAGTTATCGTCGGTAAGCGACGGCAAACCGTGATGGTTAAAACAGGCGATAACTTCAGCCAGATGATAAGCATCGTCGAGTTGCTGACGGGTATGCTGGACTAAAGCCACGACCGGGCGATGCGCAACGATGGATTTTTCCACCTCGCTTAGCTCATTAAAATCAGCCCGCACCAGCTCAAGCCCCATCTGTTCAGCAATCACCGCCGTTGTAGGATACAGAGGGGCATCATGCACCAGCAGCTTATCGCCTGCCTTTAACAACGCAGCCAGCCCGCTGCGAATTGCCCCGGTTCCAGCCCCCTGCACTAGCGCGGCAGCCGGTGCAGAAAAGAAGTCCGCCAGCACCGCCTCAACCCGCCGGGTCATATGCGGCTGGTTAAGGCCGGTCGCCAGCCCAACATCGCCCAGGGTAAGGAAATCCTCCCCCGGAAAATGGCGGCAGATAATATCCACCAGGCGAAACTGTTTTAGCCGGGCCTGCTCCATGCTCAGGCTTTGCAATGGCGAGCTTTTCACGCTACCTCCCTCAGGCCGGGATAAACAGGCCGCAGAAGAACAGAATATTCAGCACGATGCCGGTTATCATCACCGCCACAACCGGCGCGGCCATTTTCTGCACCGGACGCCCCAGCGACTCGTTCAGGAAGTAGAGCGCCGTCGCGATGGTAAAGCCGGTATAACCCGCCATCTTAATGGCCGCAAAAATAGAACCAATAAGCAGCGCCATTTCCATCAGCATATTCATGGCGTTACGGATATTGTCCGAAGCGTTACGCACCGAAGGATAGCGCCCCAGCCATTTTCCGATGGAGCGCAACAGCAGCACCTCGGCGGAGATAACCAGCGCCCCGACCACAAAAGCAATCAGCGGGTTAGCAATCAGGTAACCAACGGCAAACACGAAGGTGAAGCCCGCCACCGCATAAACGCCGGTCGCCAGCGCCGTGGTAGCAATCATCGGCACAAAGCCCAGCCCGCGCATAAATTCAGCCAAAGCGGCCTGGTCTATCAGGCTCTGGGACTGCGCAGGGTCGAGGCCAATTTTGTAGGCTTTCTCCAGCGTGAAGATAGACACCTCGCTACCGGCGAACAGCTTCATGCTGGCAACGGCGGCGATCAGCCCGCCAACGATGGCGATATATGGCAGATTTTTAATTATCCTGGAGGTTCGCTCCTCGAATACCGACTGCCCGTGAGCGTCATGCTCATTCTCGCCGCGAGAACGCAGATCCTGAACAATGGCGATAGCCAGCAGCATAATCATGCCGACGAAAATCTCGATAGACTCCGGGTTAAGCAGCGGGAAGAAACGCACCACCAGCACGCGGGTCAGCAGCACGACAACCGCCGCGAACAGGCTGTTCTTCCAGCCGAACTGATAAAAAATCGCTACCAGCGGGAAGAGTGCAAAAGCCGAAACAACCGGAGAGCTTAGCTCGCCTAGCGAGCCGAGAACGTCCACCGGCAGCGCGGTAAGCAGGTGGTTAACCGGCACCAGGCAGGTGAGGATCAGCACGCCCCAGATGGCCCCAAGCCCGAATGCCAGCAGGCTGTTAGCCGCCAACACGCCGAGAATATCTGTAGGCAGGAACAGCAGCCAGCTATTCAGCAGCCCGGTCTTCAGGGTGAACGAAATACCCACCGAAGCCACAAAGCCGATGCTCAGACCAAAGGCGATGCTCCCCGCCTCGCGGCGGTTCATATTGCCTTCAATCAGCTGCGGCAGGATCGGACGAATACCGTCGTGAAATACCGCCGCAGAGCGATGCGCCAGCAGCGCCGTCATCCCGGTGAGCAAGGCAACAACTACAAGGTGAAGGTAAAATTCCATACGGATGCCTTTATTTTAAATGGTTAACCAGCAGCGGAATGGCATGCTCGATATGTTCGACGGAGAGGCCAAATGCCACCTTGCCTTCGGACACCAGGCGGGCAATTTGCTCCTCTTTTGCTTTAATGCCGGGCTTGGCAATGGTGCAGCTGCGGTTATAGCCAATCACCGCGATGGCAATCGACAAGGCCGCACCTGCCCCGGTATTGCAGGCGCCAATGTAGTAATCAAGCTGGCCGGATTTCACCTTCAGCGCGGCATCCATGTCGTTATAGATAAACACTTCGAAGCAGCCCGGAGCGGCCGTTTCGATGGTTTGTTTGATGAGTTCGCGCTGTAAGCCAGCGACACCGATCTTTTTCATGGAAAATCCTTACTTAAAGAAGACAGAGGGGTTGTCACGCAACATCAAATCGATATCTGGCTGGCTGAAACCGGCCTCCAGCAGCATCGGCACAAACGTGGTAAGCAAATATTCAAAACCGGGACCGCCGTTGGCTTTCAGATGAGAGCGGCGGGTAATATCCATCGACAGCATGACATGGTCGAGCAGCCCACGATTCTTTAGCTCGCTCAGCATCCAGATGCGCTTCTCATCCGGGTAATAGCTGTTTTTTCCGATGGTATCGAACTGAACGTAGGCTCCCTGGTCAATCATCCGCAGGATGTTGTCGAGGTTATCTTTCAGGTCGCAGTGGCCGACGGTGACGCGGGAAAGATCCACGCACCACGATTTCAGCAGCGCCAGCTGCTCAAGCCCCATGGTGCTGAAAGAGGTATGGGTCGAAATCGGTCTGCCTGTTTCGTGATGAGCAATAGCCGCCGCCTGGAAAACGCGGGCTTCAACGGGCGTGATGACATCCACGCTGGAGCCAATTTCCGCGATAATCCCGGCTTTTAACTCCGTGCCGTCGATACCGATTTCAATTTCGTCGATCATCTCCTGAGCCAGCACCTTTACCGGCGTCGTCGCCACATGCGGCGGGAAGAAGTCGTGCTGATAGTAGCCAGTGCAGGCCATCACATTGATGCCGGTATCACGCATGATATCCAGCATAAACTGAGGGTTACGCCCCATATAGCGGTTAGTCATCTCAATGATGTTGCGCACGCCCCGCTGGTAAAGCACCTTCATTTCCCCGCAAATCAGCTCATACCGATCGAGGCGGCAATCAATGTTGTCCTTGAAGCTGGAAAGGTCGATGTGAAGATGCTCATGGGCATAGGTATAGCCCGATGGATCGATATGCTTATGCCCCGTCATGATTGACTCCACTTGCAGAAGAGAGATTCAGCAGCGGCAGGAACGAAACGCCGTTCTGCGGCGCTGCCGCCCGGAAAAAGTCACAAACCGTCGCGCCTACATCAGAAAGCGTAGCGCGTGCCCCAAGATGAGCGCCGACGATGCCCGGCTGCCACACCAGCAGCGGGACGTTTTCACGCGTGTGTTTGCTGTGGCCGATGGTCGGGTCGTTGCCGTGGTCGGCCATCACCACCAGGCAGTCTCCGGCCTGCATATCCGCCATCAGCAGAGCCAGATTTTTATCAACCAGCTCCAGCCGCTCGGCGTATCGTTCGACGTCCTGGGCATGGCCCGCCAGGTCGGTTTCCTGGATATTGGTGCAAATAAATACGTTACCGGGCTTATTCAGCTCATCCCGCGTGATATCGAGAATCGCCTGCGAGTCGACCAGGTTTTGGTAGCTGACGCCATGCGGATTAATCGCGATATCGGCAACTTTGCCGACCAATACCGTTTTTACCCCGACCTGATGCAGCTGCTGCGGAGCCTGAACGCTGGCGTCAACGCCATAGCCCATATGCACGACCTGGAACCCGCTTTTATATACCCCGGAACGCGGCGCATTAATGCCGATATAACGGCCCTGTTTTTCTTCAGCGGCTTGAATCAACTGTTCGCTGCTCTCAAGCAGGCCGCCAAAGGCAATCACCCGCCCGACTTTAACGCAGCGGCGCACCACTTCGCCAATCGCCCGCACCTGCTCAAACGGCACGGCGTTAAGATTGGCGCTGATATTAAAAACCTGCCCGAGATCGGCCTCGAGGTTATCGCCAACGGCCACCGCCTGGTTTACCCAGAGGAATTGCAGCTCCGCGCCTTTTCGTTCCGTATGCCAGCCCTCGGCCAGCAGCGCTTGCTCTACCTGGTCGATAACTTCTGAGAACGGCATGCGCAGAGGCGTTTGCGGGCGCGTACCCAGAATTTCCTGGTGCCCCATAAAGGTGTCGCCGCCTTCATGCTGTAGCGCTGCGGTGCCATAAACCGCGTCGGCGTTTGGCTGCATTACGTTAGCCGCAAAGCCCAGAGCGTTGATCAGCCCCAGCTTTTCCAGGGTCGGCAGGCGCAATTGCGGGAGGTGCTGCAAAATATGCCCGCAGGTATTCGCCCCAACATCCTGGGGGCGGACTTCAGGTACATCGTCCATCGCCCCCACGCCGAAGCTGTCTATCACCAGAACCAAAAACTTACTCATGCTGCCCTCCCGAAATGGGGTGCCCAAGGCTGTCGTACAGCGCTTCCAGCACCGGGTTTCCGCTCTGAATGCCGGAAACCAACGCTACGTCGCTGCGGGTAACAAAAATCTGGGTGCGGAAACACATCACCACCGGGCTGCCCACCGGATAGCTACCTTCGAGCGCCAGATGGTAATCAATACTGGTGTCGTCTATCGGCAGCAGGCGTGCTTCAACCGGCGTATCGGGGGCGGTAAACACCAGCGCTTGCCGGGCGTGCCCCCGGCGATAATAGCCGCCGCCGAAGCAGTAGCTCTTGCCCTGAAACTGGTGAGAAACCTCGGTCAGATAAAGCATGGCTATAGCTTCAGGCTGGTCGCCGTGCTGGTTAGCCGGAATTGTGCCGGTCAGCGCATGGCCCGGTTCGGCATGGGTAACGCCGTACTGCGCCAGAATCGGCAGCGTGCTGCAACTTGAAGCCGAGGGAGCATTGATCTGCTCAACCGCAATCCCACGCTCTTTCAGCAGGTCACGAGCCTTTAAGAGCGTCATCAGGTTGCGGGTCGGCTGCGTCTGCTGTTGCTCATCGTTCCACAGCAAGCAGGGAAAATGCGTCAGGCCGGTCAGCCGAATTCCCGGCATCGCAAGGATTTCACGCACGACATCGTCCAGCTCTTTTAGCGGGAACCCCGCTTCCTGGCCTGGATAAAGGCGGTCATATTCGGCAAAAACTTTCAGCATCACCGGCTGAACCCGCCCGCAGGCCAGCGCGGCGGCAGAAACCTCGCGTGCTTTTTCGAGCGAGAATAGCGTGATAATTTCCGTCGAGCCGCTGACGCTTTCTTCCACCTGCGCCACGGGAACCTGTACTAAATGGCCGACGTGGGAAACCGCTATCCCGGCGTCACGCAGGGTTCTGGCCTCTTTGAAATCCACCGCCACCGCCCCGTGAAACCCCAGCTCGATAAGTTTCCCGGCAAGCCACGGGTTACGCCCAATCTGCTTGGTCATAAAATAGAGCGTGATGCCGTGGCGCTGCGCGGCGGCGAGCAGCTTACGCCCGTTATCCAGCAGTCTATCGACGTCGATAACATAAGTGTCCGGCAGGATTTCGCCCCGCTGCCAGAGGGCCTGAGCCGCCTTAATTAGCGCCGGATTCTGTGCCTTGAGTGCCTCAATAAACATGCCTTGCCTCGCGACCTGGGAAACAAATCAGCCTAAATAATCATTTTTTTGAATATTTAAATTAAGAGATACTGCCGCAAACAACATCCGTTAGCTCTTGTGGATCAGCCACAGGCTGAACAGGTTTGCCAGCAGGTAACCCTCTTCATTCGGGTGCAGCTGAACGCTAAACGGCACCAGTAAAGCGTGGTGTACCTGTTCAACTTCGCCAAACACGCTGTCGGCTTTAATCTCCGCCAGCAGCTCGGGATCCAGCGGGCCAACCTCTTCTCCACGACGGCTGCGCATCAGCGCGTTCGCCATATGGGTGATGGCCATCGTGCCCTGGTCATTTTGCAGCGGAATGGCCCAGCGGGTTTCCAACTGCGCCACCACCTGTTTCATGCCATCGCAAATATCCCGGTCGATGACGCCTGCATCACATAGCAGGTTGAGCCGGTCTTCCATACTGATTACCTCTGTCAATAGCTCGGTTCCTGTTCGCCGCTCAGCACGCTTTGCTGATGGGCCAGCAGTTCATTCTTATCCACCACCGTTCTCAGCAACTGCTGGATAGGGATATCTTCGCTTCGCGTCAGCACCACCGCCTCTGAAGCCTCAAGGAAACAGGCATCGCCGCTGAGCGGCAGCGCGGTTAGCCCCAGGGCCTCCAGGCTCGACTCATTGCTGACGTTCCAAATCACCGCATCCACGTCGCCTTTAGCAATCCGGTGCAAGCATTCGTGGTAAGAAACATCCAGCAATTCAACATCCTGCCCGGCAAAATAAACGCCCGTCATGATGCGCTGGTCGGCAGAGCGCGGGTCAATGCCGATGCGGCGAATCTTATCCTGCTGCCCGGTTCGGCAAATCAATTTGTGCTCGCCGACATAGGTATGTGGCCCGAGGGACAGCGCGATAAAAATCTCAGGGTTGCTGAGGTAACTTTGCGCCGCCAGCCGGGAGACCACCGCCAGGTCATAAACGCCGTTCAGCAGGCACTCCACGCGCACATCCGACCCTCGCATATGGGCGTAGTAAAACGGAATGCCGTCAAACTGCGCCTTCAGGCCGCTGGCCAGCCCTTCATAAAGCCGGGTGTACGGCAGCGGCATAGCACACACTACATTGCCGATATCGGCGAACGCTAATAGGGCTTTGTTATCCATGCTCATCAGGTAACTACCGTTGCGCCCCCGGCGCTCAACGGCTACCGCTCCTGCCTTCTCCAGCGTCTTTAAAGCCGCCTGCGTCAGGCCAACGGAGAAACCGCACTCACCCGCCAGTTCATCGATGGTTTTCAGTCGGTTACCACATTTTTCACCCAGTAAATAACGGGCCAGACTGGATTGGGCTACGCCCTCTTTTTTTATAAAGCTGCGGCTCATTGGTTATCTTCAATTTATTGAATGAATATATCTTCATAAAATTGAATATAGATGGCAAAGGGGAAAATGACAAAAGGAGAATGGGGTCACAAAAAAGAAATAACCCGCCTGGCGACGGGTTATGCATAGGGAAAAGTTATGGCTGGGCGACGAAACCTATCGCTTCGTACACCTTTTTCAGCGTCTCGCTGGCGCGAGCGCGGGCTTTCTCAGCACCCTCTTTCATCACCTGCTGCAGGAAGGCTTCGTCGTTACGATAACGGTGATAGCGCTCCTGAAGCTCGGTCAGCATGCCGGATACGGCTTCCGCCACTTCGCCTTTCAGGTGACCATACATTTTACCTTCGAAGCTGGCTTCCAGCTCGGCAATCGGCTTGCCGGTCACGCCGGAGAGGATATCAAGCAGGTTAGAAACGCCGGCTTTTTCCTTCACGTCATAACGCACCACTGGCGGCTCTTCGGAGTCGGTTACCGCACGTTTAATTTTCTTCACCACCGACTTCGGATCTTCCAGCAGGCCGATAACGTTATTGCGGTTATCGTCCGACTTGGACATCTTTTTGGTCGGCTCCAGAAGGGACATTACGCGCGCGCCGGACTTAGGAATAAACGGCTCAGGCACTTTGAAAATATCGCCGTACAGCGCGTTGAAGCGGCTGGCAACATCGCGGCTCAGCTCCAGATGCTGCTTCTGGTCTTCGCCCACCGGCACCTGAGTGGTCTGGTACAGCAGGATATCTGCCGCCATCAGCACCGGGTAGTCGAAGAGACCGGCGTTGATGTTTTCTTCATAACGTGCGGATTTGTCTTTGAACTGAGTCATGCGGCTCAGCTCGCCGAAGTAGGTGTAGCAGTTCAGCACCCAGCTCAGCTGCGCGTGCTCCGGTACGTGAGACTGAACGAAAATGGTGCTTTTCTTCGGGTCGATACCGCAGGCAAGATACAGCGCCAGCGTATCCAGCGTGGCTTTACGCAGCGCGGCCGGGTTCTGGCGAACGGTGATAGCGTGCTGGTCAACGATGCAGTAAATGCAGTGATAATCATCCTGCATATTCACCCATTGACGCAGCGCACCCATGTAGTTACCGATGGTTAATTCACCTGAAGGCTGTGCGCCGCTAAAGACGATGGGCTTACTCATGTTCTGCTTCCTGATTTGCTAATGGTGGTAGCCCGAAAGCGGGCAGTAATTCATCGAAACGGTTAAACACAACGTCCGGTTTGCTCAGTTCAATCGCTTCGCCATAGTTATAACCCCAGGTCAGCCCGACGCTCGGGCAGCCTGCCGCCTGCGCGGCCTGGATATCATTGCGGGAATCGCCAACAAAAAGCAATTCGTCCGCGGCCAGACCCATGTTTTCCATCACCTTGAACAGGGCTTCCGGATGCGGTTTTTTCTCTTTCACATCGTCGCCGCCGATGATGACCTGGAAGTACTGCGCAATGCCGAGATCTTCAAGCATCGGCACCACAAACGGCGTCGGTTTGTTGGTCACCACGCCAAGCGGTAGCCCCTTTTGCTTCAGGGCCGCCAGCGTATCCGCTACGCCCGGGAACAGGAAACTCCCCTGTTCAACCGTTTCGGCGTAATAGCGATCAAACAGTTTGCGCGCAATATTCAGCTGAGCGAGATCGGGTTCTTTATCTTTCAGCGCCCACTTCAACGCCCTTTGCATCATGACATCCGCGCCGTTACCCACCCAGGTCACGACACGCTCTTCTCCCGCCGTCGGCAGTTCAAGCGCATAAAGCGCCAGATCCACCGCCTGGCTCAGGCCAAGTGCAGTGTCGATTAACGTGCCGTCAAGGTCGAAGGCGATACCGCGAATTTTTTGAAACTTATCCATGACTTACCTTAGCCAGTTCAGAGCGCATGCGGTCGATAACCGTTTTATAATCAGGCTGGCCGAAGATAGCAGAGCCGGCAACGAACATGTCGGCACCCGCCGCTGCGATTTCGGCGATATTATCGGCCTTCACGCCGCCGTCTACTTCGAGGCGAATATCATACCCGGAGGCGTCAATACGCTCGCGCACCTGACGCAGCTTTTCAAGCGTGTGGGGAATAAACGACTGACCGCCAAAGCCCGGGTTCACGGACATCAGCAGGATAACATCCAGCTTGTCCATAACGTGGTCAAGCCAGGAGAGCGACGTCGCCGGGTTCAAGACCAGGCCAGCTTTACAGCCGTGTTCTTTAATCAGCTGCAGGGAGCGGTCAACGTGCTCGGAGGCTTCCGGATGGAAGGTGATAATGCTGGCACCGGCGGCGGCAAAATCGGGAATGATGCGATCGACCGGCTTCACCATCAGATGCACGTCGATAGGGGCGGTCACGCCGTAGTCGCGCAGCGCTTTGAGCACCATCGGCCCCATCGTCAGGTTGGGAACATAGTGGTTGTCCATGACGTCAAAATGGACGACGTCGCCACCTGCGGCCAGCGCTTTAGCCGTGTCCTCGCCCAGGCGGGCGAAGTCGGCAGAGAGGATTGAGGGGGCAATCAAATACTGTTTCATCCGCTTCTCCATGAGTCATTCATCTTTCGGCGGCGGGCGAAACGGCTCAGGCAAGCTTTACTTTATAAAGCGCCAGAAGTTCGTCCACCTTGTTACGGGCTCCACCGTTTCGGCTGATGCTGCGTCTTACCTGCAGCTTGCGGAAATCGGTAGCATTCTTATACCACTCGCGAGTGAGTTCGGTGTCGTGATTGGAAATCACCACCGGGATGCTCTGCTCGCGCAGTTTTTCAGCCAGGTCCGCCAGATGTTTCTGCTGTACCATGCTGAAGCTGTCGGTGTGATAAGCGGTGAAGTTGGCGGTTGCGGAAAGCGGCGCATAAGGCGGGTCGCAATACACTACCGAACCTGCGGCAACGTTTATCATACTGACGTCATAAGACTGGCAGAGAAAAGTGGCATTTTTGGCCCGTTCGGCAAAGTGGTACAGCTCCTCCTCAGGGAAGTAAGGCTTGCTGTAGCGGCCAAACGGAACGTTAAATTCACCGCGCAGATTATAACGGCACAGACCGTTGTAACAATGGCGGTTGAGATACAAAAACAGCACTGCACGGCGGAATTCATCCCGGCATTGATTAAATTCGGTGCGAAAACCGTAGTAGGTGGCCTCTTCATTCATCGCTTTGGTGAATAGCTGGCGAGACTCCCGCACGTATTCGTCCGCGCGGTTTTTTACGATGTTGTAGAGGTTAATCAGGTCGCTATTGATATCCGCGAGGAGATAGCGCTGATAGTCGGTATTGAGGAATACCGAGCCCGCACCAACAAAGGGCTCGATTAGACAGTCGCCTTCCGGCAGATGCTTTTTTATATCGTCCAGCAGGGGGAATTTCCCCCCTGCCCATTTCAGAAAAGCGCGATTTTTTTTCATGCTGTCTTACTATTTACACCTTATCCAGCTGTGGAAAGGCTCCGACAGCGACTGCGCTTATTTTCACTTGAGGTCAGACTGCACCTGATGAATAGGTTTTGCCCACGGGTTTTTCGCCTGCACGTCTGCCGGTAGCGTAGAAACCGCGCGTTTAGCGTCATCCTTGGTTGCATAAACACCACTTACCAAGACATACCACGGCTGGCCGTTACGCTGAGTCTGATAAACCACATAGTGCTGCAGGTTCTCTTTCTTCGCCCAGGCATTCAGGTTAGCCGAGTTGGAAGAGGAGCTAAGTTGCAGAGTGTAATGGCTACCCGGAGCGCCTTTAATCGCGCTGGCATCGCCGGTCACGCTGGCACCCGCTGGTGCCGCTGCAGCAGATTTAGGCTCGGCCTTAGCTTCAGCTTTTGGCGCTACAGAAGCCGTGGCTTTCGGTGCCTGAGTCGGAGCCGCTGCGCTGGTAGATGGCGCTTTCACCGGAGCAGATACCGCCGGAGCAGGTTCGCTATGCTTAGCGGTTGCTACAGGCTTGCTTTCGGCTTTAACCTGCTGCTTAGGCTCAGCTTTACGCACCGGCTCAATGACCGTTTTCTTACGTTCTGGACGCGACTCAACGTTACGGGTCGGCTCCTGAGTCCCGGCCAGCTTACGCGGCTCGGTTTTGACACCGGCAATCGGCGCTACGGTTGCAGGCTCGGTTGGCAGCGTGGAGTTGCTGACCACGTTATCAATCTGACCCTGCTGCTGAGGCTGAGTCAGCGCATTATTCAGATTCCCCGGGACTTCAACGCGCTGCTGGCCTTCCGGCTGCGGCTGGTTTTGAGCCTGGGTCGGGGTAGAAGAAATCGGCGGCAGGGAAACATCCTGCGGGTTCTGCTGACCAGAGGCTGGAGCAGTGCCCGGCTGAGGCTGCGCGCCGTTAGCCTGGTCCGCCGGAGCCGCAGAACTGGAGCCGGAGAGATCGATGCTCTTTTCAGCGCCCGGCTTCTGCTCGGCGCTATCAGGGCTGGATGAAGGTGCTTTAAGGGCAGAACCGATGCCAATAATCAGCAGCAGCAGAACCAGAATACCAATCCCCATCATCATATGCTGGCGTGAAACTGGCACCTTCTGTTTTGCTGCCTTTTTGCGTCCACGAGCAGGACGAGGTTCTGCGGCCATGCCGTCATCACCTTCGTACTCGTCTTCAACTTCTTCTTCACGCTCGCGGCGTGAACGAGAAGGACGACGTTCGTCAGCGTCAAGATCGACGTCATCAACGTTGATCTGCGGCTCTTTATCAAACTCGTCAGGTTTGCGGGAACGCCCAGGACGACGATCGCTCGGATCGGGTTTCAGCTCGTCTTCTGGTTTGAACTCATCCATTTAACACCCCACTCAAAGACGCATGCCCATGTCCGCATAGCGCCCGAAGTTAAAAACTATAAGATTCTAATTGTTAAGCCTGCTGGCAATCAGCAATGGCTGACAGAACAACGTCGTGCGGTACTCCACCGCGCACTTCACTCTTCCCTATCGCCAGCGGCAGGATTAAACGCAGCTCACCGGCTAATACTTTTTTGTCACGCATCATGTGGGGCATATACGCGTCAGGCGACATTTCCTGCGGCCCGTTAACCGGCAACCCGGCACGCAGCAGCAGCGCGATAACTCGCTGAACTTCAGCCTCACTGAACTGACCAAGGCGCTGAGCGGTACGCACCGCCATCACCATTCCGGCTGCGACGGCCTCACCGTGCAGCCAGTTGCCATAGCCCATTTCGGCTTCAATGGCATGGCCAAAAGTATGACCCAAATTCAGTAAAGCACGTAAGCCGCTTTCGCGCTCGTCGGCAGCGACAACTTCGGCTTTCAGCTCACAACAACGGCGAATACAGTAAGCCATCGCCTTGCCGTCAAGCTTCAGCAGCGCGTCGATATTCTCTTCCAGCCAGTCAAAGAACTCGCCGTCGAGAATGATGCCGTATTTAATGACTTCGGCCAGGCCAGAAGCCAGCTCCCGCTTAGGCAGTGTAGAAAGGCAGTCCAAATCAACCACAACCGAAGCCGGCTGGTAGAAGGCGCCAATCATATTTTTACCCAGGGGATGGTTGACGGCCGTTTTGCCGCCTACGGAAGAGTCCACCTGCGACAGCAGCGTGGTTGGAACCTGAATAAAGCGCACCCCGCGCTGATAGCTCGCCGCAGCAAAACCGGTCAGATCGCCCACCACGCCGCCGCCTAAGGCAATCAGTGTGGTATCACGACCGTGAGGTTTTTCCAGCAGCGCCGTAAACACGGTATCGAGCACCGAGAGGCTTTTAAACTGCTCGCCATCCGGAAGAATGACGGTATCGACTTTAACGCCTGCCTGTTCCAGAAGACCACGAACCCTGTCCAGATACAGCGGTGCCAGAGTTTCGTTAGTGACCAGCATAGTCTGGTCGCCAGCTTTTAGCGGCCAAAAGGAAGCCGGGTCATTAAATAACCCGGCGGCAATGGTAATAGGGTAACTACGTTCCCCGAGAGTGACTGTCAGCCTCTCCATTACGCGGAGCCCACCTTATGTTGCTTTGCCCGCAGGCGTTACTTGATTAAGCCAGAATCAGTTGCTTTCCAGCATATGAATAATCTGGTTGGCAACCACTTTGGCGCTTTGGTCGTCAGTGCGAATCGTCACATCGGCAATCTCTTCGTACAGAGGATTGCGTTCGTGCGCCAGCGCTTCCAGAACTTCACGAGGTGGAGTCTCAACCTGCAGCAGCGGACGCTTTTTATCGCGCTGAGTACGAGCAAGCTGTTTCTCAATAGTGGTCTCAAGGTAAACCACTACGCCACGGGCGGAAAGGCGGTTACGGGTTTCGCGAGACTTCACAGAGCCGCCACCGGTAGCCAGCACAATGCCCTGTTTTTCAGTGAGTTCATTGATGATTTTTTCTTCGCGATCGCGGAAGCCTTCTTCGCCTTCAACGTCGAATACCCAGCCCACATCAGCTCCGGTACGTTTCTCAATCTCTTGATCAGAATCGAAAAATTCCATATTGAGTTGCTGAGCTAACTGACGCCCAATAGTGCTTTTGCCGGCACCCATAGGCCCAACCAGAAAGATATTGCGTTTCTCTGCCATTTTTTCGGTACTACTAAGACAATTCGTTGATGATAAACCCGCCCGATAACAACCTGCTGTGGCGGGACATGAACTGAAACCTCATAAGCGTGAGTGCGAGAATCAGACTAAAAATTATCTCAACACTCAAGGGGGTTTGGCAACCGAATAAATCACCACCGCCCGGCTCGGGGCGAAAAGCGTGCTTCGGCTTCCCGGCCGCAGGTTCTCTTTACCCTGCCTCCCGAAACGGTACACCTTGTAAGCTAATTCCTCTCTGCCGTCAAACACCTGGCGTCCGTTTAGCAGAAAAATACCCAGACTGGAGAAGAAACGCGCTAGGGCGCGGCAATCAGTCTTGGGGTGATAAACACCACTAATTCTCGACGTTGGCGTTTTTTACCCTCATGCTGGAACAATTGGCCAATAAGGGGAATATTGCCCAACAGCGGCACGCTATCACGGGTGTTATTGCTCTGCTGCTGGAAGATCCCGCCCAGCGCCAGGGTCTCGCCATCCTGCACCTCCACCTGTGTTTCAATTTCCTGTTTATCGATAGTCAGCACTTCGCCATCCACATGCTGGATGCTGCGGCCTGGCATATTTTGGCTAATGCGTAATTTCAGGCGAATACTGCCGTGCTGGCTAATGGTCGGCGTCACCTCCATCCCCAGCACCGCTTCTTTAAATTCCACTGAAGTGGCTTCATTTTTACCGTTTGAGACCTGGTAGGGAATTTCGGTACCCTGCTTAATACTGGCCGAGTGCTGGTGCGCAACCAGCAGACGCGGGCTGGCGATAATCTCCAACTGGTGCTGCTGTTCAAGTGCGCTAAGCTCCAGCTCCAGCATGCGGCCATTCAGCCGCCCGATGTTAAAACCAAGCGTAGTGGTTGCCGCCGCAAACGCCAGGTTGCTGGAGACGGTTGTCGACTGATACAGACCGGGCGCGCTTTCTGCCTCGGCTGCGCTCCACTTCACGCCAAGCTCTCGCAGCTTCTCCCGATTGATGGTGACAATATGCGCCGACAGCTCCACCTGCCCCATCGGCACGTCCATGTCGGCTACCCAGGCGGCAATTTGCTTTTGCGCCTGCTTGTTGTCCCTCACAACCAGCCGATTGGTGCGCTTATCAACGGTTACGTTGCCGCGCGGCCCAAGCAATTTTTCGCCGCTGCCTTTGAGCCCTGCCGCCAGTTCCACAACGTCCGCATAGCGTGGCATATAAACTTGTTGCACTAACGGCTGCTCAAGTGCTCTCTGTTTGCGTGTCGCCTCCTGCTGGGCCCGCAGCATAGCCGGGTCCTGCTTTGGCTGGATCTGTAACACATTCCCCACTTTTGAAGCGCTAAGATCTGCCAGCTTGAGCATCAGTTGAAACGCCTGCTCCCACGGAACCTCAACCAGGTGCAGAGAGAGCTTGCCCTGCACGCCAGGGGCTACCACGACGTTCAGCTTCTGCTGCTCTGCCAGCATCTGCAACACCTGAACAACCGGAGCTTCATCAATCATGAGCGTCACGGTTTTATTTGCCCAGCCCGCCAGCGGCAATAGCGTCAGCGCGAATACTGCGACGATCCTTATCATTGATTCCTCCCGGTAAACTCCAGTGGTAGTAACTTGCTTCGCACGCTCCACTCAGGGATGCGGTTACCCGCTGCCCGGCAATCGCCAAAACCCGAACGCCCGGCTCAAGCTCCTGCCACGTGCGCACTCTGCGCCATTGCTGCGCTGGCAGGCCAAGCAGCGCCATACTGTTTCCCGGCTGATAAAACACGCCGCGTAATTGCCAGCGGTCAAGGCGCTTCAACAGCGCCTCACAGGGGGATGAAAGTGCGATAAATGGATTTCGTGGCTGCGCATATGAAACCGAGCACAGGAGCAGAACCAAAAGCCCGCTAGCTGCTTTCATCGATGAACTCCAGCGTCAGCACGACTCTGACCCGCTCTCCGGCTGCGCCTAAATCGAAAGCAGGCAGCCTTAGCCGCTGGTAGCCCGCCAGTTGCTGAAAGAGTGCCGGGACTTTTCGCCACGGCAGCAAAATCTCCAGCAAAGAGTGTTTTATGCCCGGTTGCCATTTCACCAATCTCCCTCCCGACTGCCTGACCGCCTCCATTGCTGAAAACGGCTTTGCCGGAGCAGCGGCAGGCAGGGGGTCAATGCCTGGTAATGTTGCAATGCTTTTTTGCAGCGCCGCAGTCTGCTGCGCGGCCTGCTGGCATTGCGATATCAGCTCAAGCCTCAAGTGCCGCTGGGGCTGAACCAGCAGCCATTGGCAGATAAAAGCCACGGTGAGCAGGCAAACCAGCAGGGCGGAGATACGCAGGCCGAAATACCTGCCGGGAAGCCGTTTAAGGTAGCGGTTCACTCGCTTCTCCTTCCGGCTCTAAGATGAAATTAAAGGAAACGCCCTTATTTTCCTCGTCGCGTAACTCCCCGGGTTTAATCGTAAAATTCCCCGGCAAAGCGCTAAGACTCGCCTCGAACCGGCTCAGCTCGCCGGCATCCCCCGCTACGCCCTGTACGGCGACCTTTCTGTTGCGCCAGCTCAGGCTGCTAAGCCAGCTGTTTTCCGGCAGCCCGGCCGCCAGCGCGTTAAGCACCTTTTCCCAGCGGGAAATATTTGCCCTTACAGCCTCTGCGACCCGCAGCCGCTCCCGCGACTGTTGAGACTCTTTAAGCGCACGCTGGCGGCTTTGCAGCAGCACCTGCAACGTCTGCTGCTGCAAAGCCATACTGCTGCCCTGAACACGCAGCAGTCTAACCTCCAGCTTCAGCAGTTGCGTATGCCAGGCCGCCAGGGTAAGAACCAATAGCATGCCGAGCAGCGTGGTTCCGCCCCACAGCCTCAACCTTCTCTGCCGCCTTTGGCTGCGCCACGGCAGCAGGTTGATAAGCGCCGCCATTAGCGACTGAGCCCCAGCGCCAGACCCAGCGCGATGGTATATAGCCCGCCGTGAACCGGCAGCGGCGGCTGATGGCGTATAATCGGCTGCCAGGCATTCAGGATTTTTGCATCGGCGGGCATAGCACCGGTACCGTTCGCACGGCTAATCGCTACCTCCCCTGCGCTTACGCCCAGTTGCAGGCAGAGCGCCGCAAAATCAGCCACCTGCCGCTTATCAAGCCAGCCGGAGCGCCCCGGTTCCAGAACCGATGCCCACAGCCAGTATCGTTCTTCTTCATGAGCTAAAAAGCGGCAATCCGCCGGATAACATGCCGCTGGCAAAGCGCTAAGCGCCTTGTCTCCGGGCGTGATGCATGCGGGAAATAATTTTGCGTTTGCCAGGCTCGCCAGCAGGTTTTTCAGATCCTGCTGGCGGGCAGCCGTTACGTTCAGCGGCTCGCCGTAATCCGGGTAGTCATAGCAAAGCTGTGAGGCAGGCATTTGCAGCTGGCGAGCGGTAGCACCGGCGATATACTTCTCTTGTGCCGACTCCTGCAGGCGGCTGTCCGGCGCGGGAACCTGCCGCTGCAAAGTGCGCTGAACGGGAAAGCCTACCCGCAAGTGATGGCGTATCGGGATCTCTTTGCGCCATGCGCTAAGCGCCTCGCACAGCGTGCCGGGTTCGGGTAACATGCCGTCCGCAAGTCCCTGTTCCGGGAAGGGTAAAAACCACCAATGCCGCAATTGCCACCCTTGCCGGTGCCATTGCACCGCCGCGGCGCGTACGCCCTCCGCCTGGATGTCCAGGCCAATCCGCCAACCAGGAAACATCATGGTTTCGATCTCCTTATCAAGCTAGTGATGAAAGGCTCTGATCCCGAAACGGCAACGGGTATATCAAAGCTCCAGGCTTGCCTTTATACTACCGCGCGGTTGATTAGAAACTGCCCAATTGAAACCTAATGGGAAATTTAAGGTGAAGTTCGTAAAGTACTTATTAATCCTTGCAGTCTGTTGCGTTCTGCTGGGAGCTGGCTCGATATTCGGCCTATACAAATACATTGAGCCGCAGCTTCCCGACGTCGCGACGTTAAGAGACGTGCGGCTGCAAATTCCAATGCAGGTTTACAGCGCTGACGGAGAGCTTATCGCCCAATACGGCGAGAAACGTCGTATTCCGCTGACCCTGAACCAAATCCCACCGATTATGGTAAAAGCGTTCATCGCCACCGAGGACAGCCGTTTCTATGAACACCACGGCGTTGACCCGGTAGGGATTTTCCGCGCCGCAAGCGTAGCGCTCTTCTCCGGCCATGCTTCTCAGGGGGCGAGTACCATCACCCAGCAGCTGGCACGTAACTTCTTCCTTAGCCCTGAACGCACTCTGATGCGTAAGGTCAAGGAGGCGTTTCTCGCCGTGCGTATTGAGCAGATGCTGAGTAAGGATGAAATCCTTGAGCTGTATCTGAATAAAATCTATCTCGGCTACCGCGCTTACGGCGTAGGCGCCGCCGCTCAGGTCTACTTCGGCAAGACTGTCGATCAGTTGACCCTAAGCGAGATTGCGGTGATTGCCGGGCTGCCTAAGGCGCCTTCGACATTCAACCCGCTTTACTCCATGGATCGTGCCGTCGCGCGGCGCAACGTAGTGCTCTCGCGCATGCTGAGCGAAGGCTATATCACCCAGGCGCAGTATGACGAAGCGCGTAGCCAGGCTATCGACGCCAGCTACCACACGCCGGAAATTGCTTTCTCCGCGCCTTATCTGTCCGAGCTGGTGCGCCAGGACCTGGTAGCCCGCTACGGCGATAAAGCCTATGAAGATGGCTATAAGGTTTACACCACTGTCAGCCGTAAAATTCAGCAGGGCGCGCAGGAAGCGGTTCGCAATAACGTCATGGCTTACGACATGCGCCACGGCTATCGCGGCCCGTCAAACGTGCTGTGGAAAGTGGGTGAAAGCGCGTGGGACGAGAAGAAAATCATCGACTCTCTGAAAAACCTGCCGGTTTATGGTCCGCTGTTCCCGGCAGTTGTTACCCGCGCAACGGCAGAAGAAGCCACGGCTTTACTGGCGGACGGCAGCTCCGTCTCGCTGGGTATGGAAGGCATGCGCTGGGCTCGCCCTTATCGCTCCGACACCGCTCAGGGCTCTACCCCGCGTAAAGTGACCGACGTGGTTCAGGCCGGCCAACAGATTTGGGTTCGTAAAGTTGATACCGCCTGGTGGCTTGGTCAGGTGCCGGATGTTAACTCCGCGCTGGTTTCGCTTAACCCACGCGACGGTGCCGTACTGGCGCTGGTCGGCGGTTTTGACTTCAACCAGAGTAAATTTAACCGCGCTACCCAGGCGCTGCGCCAGGTAGGTTCTAACATCAAGCCGTTCCTCTACACCGCGGCGATGGATAAAGGCCTGACGCTTGCCAGCATTCTTAACGACGTGCCGATTTCGCGCTGGGATGCGGGTGCAGGCTCCGACTGGCGGCCGAAAAACTCCCCGGCGCAATATGCAGGGCCAATTCGACTGCGCCAGGGCCTCGGCCAGTCTAAAAACGTCGTGATGGTGCGCGCGATGCGTGCGATGGGCGTAGATTACGCGGCAGAATATCTACAGCGCTTTGGCTTCCCGGCGGCAAATATCGTTCACACCGAATCACTGGCGCTGGGTTCAGCTTCATTTACGCCAATGCAGGTTGCTCGTGGCTATTCGGTAATGGCCAACGGCGGCTTCCTGGTTGATCCGTACTACATCACCAAAATCGTCGATGACACCGGCAATACCGTGTTTGAGGCAAAACCAAAAGTTGCCTGTGCCAGCTGCGACCTGCCGGTTATCTACGGCGACACGCCGAAATCAACGGTGCTGGAAAATCAGGATGTGGAAGACGTAGCAGTTTCGCAGACGCCGCAAAACAGCAACGTGCCGATGCCTCAGCTGGAGCAGGCGAACAAAGCGCTGGTGGAAAAAGTTCAGGGCGAAGAGTATGCCCCGCACGTGATAAACACCCCGCTGTCGTTCCTGATCAAAAGCGCGCTCAACAGTAATATTTATGGCGAACCGGGTTGGCAAGGTACTGGCTGGCGAGCGGGGCGTGATCTGAAACGCCGGGACATCGGCGGTAAAACCGGGACCACCAACAGTTCGAAAGATGCCTGGTTCTCCGGCTATGGACCGGGTGTGGTGACTTCGGTATGGATTGGCTTTGACGATCACCGCCGCGATCTTGGCCGCACCACGGCTTCAGGCGCAATCAAAGATCAGATTTCAGGTTACGAAGGCGGCGCGAAGAGCGCTCAACCAGCCTGGGACGATTTTATGAAGGTCGCCCTTTCCGGCGTACCGGAAGAGCCGCTAACGCCACCGCCGGGAATTGTCACCGTAAATATCGACCGCAGCTCCGGTCAGTTAGCCAACGGCGGTAACAGCCGTGAGGAATACTTTATCGAGGGCACCCAGCCTACTCAGCAGGCCGTGCATGAAGTAGGCACTACGATTATCGACAATGGCGAAGAACACGAGCTGTTCTAAACCAAACAAAAGGGCCGCTTCTCGCGGCCCTTTCTCATTCTCTCTTTGTTAACTAGAGCCTGCCCTGTTGTTTTAACCACTCGCGTACCAGGAACAGAGCGCTGACGTTGCGCGCCTCGCTGAAGTCTTCTTCATTCAGCAAATCCAACATTTTTGCCAGCGGCCAGCGCTCCTGCACCAGCTCTTCCGGCTCGTCCCCTTCCAGCGACTCTGGGTAGAGATCCTCAGCGATAACGATGTTCATTTTGCTTGAGAAATAGGACGGCGCCATGGTCAATTTTTTCAGGAATGTCAGCTGGTTTGCACCAAAGCCAACTTCCTCTTTCAGCTCGCGGTTAGCGGCTTCAAACACCGTTTCACCCGGGTCAATAAGGCCCTTAGGGAAACCCAATTCATAGGATTCGGTGCCTACGGCGTATTCACGAATAAGGATCAGGTGGTCATCAACAATAGGCACGATCATCACCGCCTCACGCGAGGAAGGTCGCATCCGCTCGTAAACGCGGCGCACGCCATTGCTAAACTCCAGATCCACCGTTTCGACGTTAAAAAGTCGCGAACGCGCCACGGTTTCTACATGTAAAATCGTTGGTTTTTTAAGAGATTTGCTCATGTGGCTGGGATCAACAGTGAAAGAGGTAAGTTATTGTGCGGCATGCCGCACATATTGCGCAACGAGCATTGGCTATTATTTACATTTTTGCAACTTGATGTTTTTCCAAAACACGTAATGCGCGCCCCTGTCAAGACAGGTAGTATGGAATAGGAATTTACTTGTATTTCAGACGAAGTCGCTTTGCTAACATTGTGTTACTGCAGGTTGTTTATTATAAAAACAGCTTAAGTTAGCACTCTCACCTGCCGATAATGATTTCTGATCTCTTAACCTTTTGAAGGGCCGATCTTTTGCCGCGCTTGATGAAAAAGACGATTGTTTGATGGGGAAAGCATGAGCACCTTATTATTTCTGTTAGCTGCTATGCTGGCCTGCGCCCTGATTGCCGGATGGCTAATCTGGCGGAGCCTGAGGCTGCGCGCCCGGGTTCCGCGTGAACATTCGTTCCCCGGAGCCACAACCCGCAAACTGACTCCGGAAGAGCGTATTGCCGTCGAAAATTATCTTGAGCGCTATTCACGCACCCAGGAGCTGATTGGCCCCTCAGGTGCAAGCAATCCGCCGCCAAAACTGACGCTGACCGCGCAAAGCAACACGGTTATCTCACTTACCCGCTCGATTACCCGCTACGGTCTGTCTGCCGACGACGCCAATAAATGGCGCTACTATCTGGACTCGGTTGAAGTCCATTTGCCGCCGTTCTGGGAACAGTACATTACCAACGATAACGACGTGGAGCTTATCCGCACCAGCACTATTCCGCTGGTTATCTCTCTCAACGGCAATACGTTGCAAAATGACGCTCTGGACAGCCAGCAATATGCTATCGAAGGCTATTCCGGCACGCAGGCCTCGATTCGCGGTGAAGAAAGCGAGCAAATTGAGCTGCTGAATATTCGTCAGGAAACCGAGGAAGAGTATTCCCTGAGCCGCCCGGACGGGATCCGCGAGGCCGCGCTTATCTGCGTCGCATTCATTATGCTGTTCCTGAGTCTGGTTACGCCGCCGGTATTTCTGCCGTGGCTGCTCGGTGGTTCAGCGCTGCTGGTAGCCGCTGGTTTGTGGGGGCTGTTTGCGCCACCGGCCAAAAATGCGCTGCGCGAGATCCACTGCCTGCGCGGTACGCCCAAACGCTGGGGGCTGTTTGGCGAGTCCAATCAGGAGCAGGTCAACAATATATCCCTCGGCATTATCGACCTTATCTATCCGCCGCACTGGCAGCCTTTTGTTACCCAGGATCTCGGGCAGAAAACCGATATTGATATCTACCTCGACCGCCACGTTGTGCGCCAGGGGCGCTTCCTCTCGCTGCATGACGAGGTGCGCAATTTCCCGCTTCAGCACTGGGTGCGCAACCTGCTGATCGCCTCCGGTGCGCTGCTGGTTCTGCTGATGATGACGCTTTGGGTGCCGCTGGAGATGCCCATCAAGCTCAGCGTTTCCTGGTTAAAAGGCGCGCAGTCCATCGAGGCAACTAGCGTTAAAGAGCTGGAGCAATACAAGCTACAGGTTGGCGACACGCTGAGAGTGAACGGCACCGGCATGTGCAACATCCATACTCCGGGCGGGTACAGTTCGCGTCAGAGCTTCCCGTTCACCCCGTTCGACTGCTCGCAAATTATCTGGAATACCGCGCGCCCTCTTCCGCTGCCGGAGTCCGAGGTCATGAACAAGGCGGTTGCGTTGACGAAGGCGGTTAGCGGGCAAATCCACCCTCAGGGCGACGAAGCCGACAGCAAGGTTAACCCGCAGCTGGCGGATGCTATCCAGAAGTCGGGCATGGTGCTGCTGGACGATTTCGCCGGTATTGTGAAAAAGACACAGGCGCTGTGTACCGCAGAAGATGAATGTGTACGCCTGAAAAATGCGCTGGTGAATTTGGGCAACACCAAAGACTGGGACTCGCTGATAAAACGGGCAGATTCGGGCAAGCTGACCGGCGTGAACGTTCTGCTGCGGCCGGTTAGCGCCGAATCGCTGGATAATCTGGTCACGACGTCCACCGCGCCATTCTTTATTCGTGAAACCGCGCGCGCCGCGCAGTCGCTGAACAGCCCGGCGCCGGGCGGCTACGTGATAATTAATGATGAAGGTGGCGACCTTGTCGATCAGCCGCTGCCGCCGGTTTCACTGTATGACTTCCCGGCCCAGGAGCAGTGGACAGAGTTCCTTCGCCTGGCGGATATGCTGCTGCAAACGCCTTTCCACGCCGAGGGGATAATCACCGGGGTCTATACCGATGCCAACGGCACTCAGCACGTTACCCTGCACCGTATCTCCGACACGCATAGCCTTTGGAGCTACATCAGCATTTCTCTGATGCTGATAGCGATGCTGGCATGTTTCGTCATCAATACCGTGCTGGCTATTACCCGCTATCGCCGCGCCAGCACAAGACTGGCCGAAATTCATCGCTACTACGACAACTGCATCAACCCGACGCTGACTCCGCCATCCCTTTTGCGGTAGCCGTTACGGGTAAACTTTGCGTACCGGGTTGTGCTACCCTGGTACGCAAATTTTCCTCTACCGAGACTGAAACCTATGCCTGGTACAATAGCCTGGCAGGACGTTGACACCCTGCTGCTGGATATGGACGGGACCCTGCTGGACCTGGCCTTCGATAACCATTTCTGGAAAAAGCTGGTGCCGGAAACCATCAGTCTTAAGCGAGGCATTCCGCTACAGGAAGCCCATCAGCTCATATCGCATGAGTACCACGTCGTACAGCATACGCTAAACTGGTACTGTCTCGATTACTGGAGCGAAAAGCTCGGGCTGGATATCCGCGAGATGACAACGGAACAGGGGCCAAATGCCGCGCTGCGCGATGATACGGTGCCGTTTCTGGAGGCGTTAAAAGCCAGCGGAAAACGCCGTATTCTGCTGACCAACGCCCATCCGCACAACCTGGCGGTGAAACTTGAACATACCGGTTTAGACCAGCACCTTGATTTATTGCTTTCGACCCACACATTTGGTTATCCGAAAGAAGATAGACGTTTATGGCAGGCGGTGGCCGGGCATACCGGATTCGATCCGGCCAGAACGGTGTTTATCGACGATAGCGAAGCGATTCTTGATGCCGCGGCAAATTTTGGTATTCGTTACTGCTTTGGCGTGCTGAACCCGGATTCCGGTGAAGCGGAAAAAACCTTCACCCGCCATCCCGGCCTTAGCGATTACCGAACTCTGATCCCATCGCTTTCCGTCAAGGAGGCGTGATGAAAGACAAAACGGCCGAAGGTGTGCGCCTGGATAAATGGCTGTGGGCCGCCCGTTTCTATAAAACCCGAGCCGTGGCGCGGGAGATGATTGAAGGCGGCAAAGTGCATTATAACGGGCAGCGTAGCAAACCCAGCAAGCTGGTGGAGCTGAATGCGGTTCTCACGCTGCGCCAGGGTAACGACGAGCGCACCGTTAACATCCTCGCGATTACCGAACAGCGTAGGCCGGCGACTGAAGCCACCCAGCTTTATGAAGAGACGGCGGAAAGCATCGCCAAACGGGAAAAAGTGGCGCTGGCGCGCAAGATGAATGCGCTGACCATGCCGCATCCCGACCGCCGCCCGGATAAAAAAGAGCGCCGGGATTTGATGAAATTTAAACACGGTGGCGAGGAGTAGCCCGCCCACCAGCAAGAGAGATGACGATGACTCAACACGACCAACTACACCGCTATCTGTTTGAAAACTACGCCGTACGCGGCGAGCTGGTGACGGTTTCTGAAACCTGGCAGCAGATCATGGAAAACCATGATTACCCGCAGCCGGTCAAAAAAATCCTCGGCGAGCTGCTGGTTGCGACCAGCCTGCTGACAGCCACCCTGAAGTTTGACGGCGACATTACCGTTCAGCTGCAGGGCGATGGCCCGATGACTCTGGCGGTGATCAACGGCAATAACAAACAGCAGATGCGCGGCGTAGCTCGCGTTCAGGGTGAAATCCCGGCTGAAGCCGAGCTGAAAGACCTGGTAGGCAACGGCTATCTGGTTATCACCATCACTCCGAGCGAAGGCGAACGCTACCAGGGCGTTGTAGGCCTGGAAGGCGACACGCTGGCGGCATGCCTTGAAGATTACTTCATGCGTTCAGAGCAGTTGCCAACCCGCCTGTTCATTCGCACCGGCGAATTTGAAGGGAAAGCGGCCGCTGGCGGCATGTTGTTACAGGTCCTTCCTGCGCAAAATGCCCAGACCGACGACTTTAACCACCTGGCAACGCTGACAGAAACTATCAAGGCTGAAGAGCTGCTGACGCTTCCGGCTAATGATGTGCTGTGGCGCCTGTACCACGAGGAAGAAGTCACCCTGTACGATCCGCAGGCGGTAGAGTTCAAGTGCACCTGCTCCCGCGAGCGCTGTGCGGACGCGCTGCGCACTCTCCCGGACGAAGAGATCGACAGCATCCTCGCGGAAGATAATGAAATAGACATGAACTGTGATTACTGCGGTAGCCACTACGTGTTTGACGCTATGGATATTGCGGCTATCCGCAAAAATGCCTCTCCGGCTGACCCTCAGATCCACTAAATCTGTTAAACGCCTCCGCCAGCGGAGGCGTTTTTTCCTTAGCGGTAGTAATCAACCTTGACCCGCTGACCATCCACCATCACGTCCTGCCATGCCTTCGGGGCCGCCGTTAACTTACCTTCCGTTGCCGCCTGTTTCAGGGCCGCCATCATCTGGTTTTTATCCAGGTCTCGGGCCTGGCCAATGTCCTTCCAGCCGCCGTCTATTTTCCCATACACTTTGCAGTAGCTCATTTCCGGCTGGCAAAGCAGCCATTCGTCCTTGCCGTCGCCGTTAAGATCCATCCCCACCAGCAGGCATTTGTCATCGTCGTCCAGACACTCTCTTGCCTGGTAGCTTTCGTCTTTTACCATTGCCTGCCACCAGGCGTTTTCCGGTACGCGGTTCTTATCCGCCAGTACAATGCGCTGGCGCAGCGATTCAACCGTAAGTTTCGCGGCGGCAAAGCCGTTCGCCTTACTGTCGCTTAAAATCCTGGCGAGCTGCCTTTTACGTTCCGGGCTGGCGCCGAATAGCGGGTCTTTTTGCAGCTCACGCATTGCATCGTAACCGCGCCGCCCGGAGGATTGCAGCATCGACAAGCTCAGTTTCTCCGGCTTCAGCACGCCGCTGTGGTAGCGAGCCATTTGATTGTTCACGCTAATGCGATAAGGGTCGAGCAACGGGGAGTTAACGGCAACCAGCAGGGCAAGAGCCAGCAATAAAACCGCACGGTTAATATAACCTGGCTGCAAAATAGCTTCACGGCGGTGGCGAATAAGAGTCACCGCATAGCCGAAGGCCCACACCACGACAGCTAAGGTTATCAGCGCTGCATATACCCGGGCAGGTGTCCAACCGTATGCCGAAACGCGCTGCCAAAGCGCATAACTTGCCAGCAGGGCATAAACCGGAGAAAGCAGCAGCGAGAGCTTAATCAGGCCATCCAGCCAGGTCGGGTAAGGCCGCGCCTCTCTTTCCGGGTGCCAGACCACTGCGGCGGTAACCATCACCATCAGCGTCAGGGTGTTCAGCAGCGCGTTGCAGGAAACGTGCTGTGAAATGGACCCCAACCCGACCACCGGCAGCGTTGCCAGAAACATCAACGCAATCAGCGACAGCAGCGGCAGAAGGCCGGTGGCAAACACGCTGAAGAAGTGCCTGACAGCGCTAATTGCCCGCTTCTGATCGCGGCAGAGGGTAACCGCAAGCGCCGCCGCCGTACAGGAAGCAATCCAGGCAAAAGCTGGCGTGCTAAAAAACAGACGATCGAAAAAGGTAATATCCACCAGCTTGAAGAGCACGGCCCATAGCGCCAGCACGCCCCAGAAAAAGAGCACCAGCAGCCCGGTCAACAGCAGCGTTATCCCGTTACGCCACAGCTGGCTGTAAAACTCGCGCCAGCTTCCCCAGCAGTTACCCGGGCGCAAGCGCCCCTGCAACCACGGCAGCGCCAGCAAGACCATCGCCACGAGCGTGCACTGGTAGCCAAGAAGAACATCATGACGAACCCAGCGCTCCAGGCCGTGGGCATTCCAGTTGATCCAGCCGCTCATCAGCGCTACGAAAGGCAGCGGCAGCAACGCCAGCCCCCAAAATCGCCGATCGCCAAACCGCACGACAAGAAGCGCTACCGTAGTAGCCAACACGACCGAGAGGGTACGGAGATACAAAGCCAGATTTTCTCCCGGCAGCCACAAACCGCTCTCGCGGCCAAAATCGGTGAGATACAGCACGATACCGAGGAGAAATCCTGCCAGCAGAATACCCCAGCGGGTTGCCCTGGGCAGCGGTTCAGACAAGAACATGGTAGCAATCCTTTGTTAGTCAGATTCAGTGTTGATTGTAGAGGGTCATTCCCCGCCAGAGTTCATTGTGCGGTATTAAAATGTACGTTAGTAGGGAGGGCCACGCTTCAAAAGCACGTTAGCTGGCAGGCATAAAAAAGCTTCTGGCAGTTTGCACCGCCAGAAGCTATAGATAAGCTACTTTTGCTCTATATTACATTATAAATGCCAATTTTGGCCTTTATTCGCAGCAGACTGAGAGTTACCCGAAATACCCACGCTAAAGACGGTTGTATCTTCCGAGCGGCCATCAAAAGTAATAGAAATCTTTGAATTAAATGTTCTTTCGTGGTCCATCCAGCAGTCTTCCTGCAGCGCAGGATAGCTTAATGGATCACGTTGATTGCTTGCATCACTGCTTGCTGACAACTCGGCAAAAGTCTGCGCCCCGCCCCCAGACTGCGGGATAACGCCTGATAATGTGGCTGCTATCGGAGCAATCAACGTCTTACCGTTCAGATTTATATCTATACGGCCTTTTCCACGCCAGTCCACCGCGTTACTCGTCAGTGCCCCTCTACAATACGTCGTAGCGGCCCCATTCTGGTATGTCGTGTAGACAGACGTCGTACCTGAAATGAAGGTCTTAATATCATCAATTGTTGGTGTAGATACAAAAATAGCGCTGCCGCTCGAAGCACTGGCTTCCAGGTCGTCATATCCTTTTGCTAATAGCTCAACGCGAATACTTTCGCCCCAGAAATCTCGCGAAGGTGCAAACTGGGTCGTCACACTTCCAGAGGGAGAGCGCTCGGTCTTATATGTCAATGTTCTACCGGCACTGTTTTTCAACGTAATCACAACACTCTCTGGTACAGTAAATTTATTGGACGTATCAGCGCTCCACGTTACAGAGAAGCCATCAGTGGTATAGAGCGGCTTCCAGCTACCAGAACTGCTTGTCGAACCTTTGCTGGTATAGCTGATATTACCCATGCTTATCGAGGGCTTACTATAAACCAGGACATCGTAGTAACCAACGCTGGCGTTATAATAATCGTTGGCGACAATATTGAGCGTTAACCGGGACTGGCCTTTACTCACCTTGCCCTGAATAGCACCTGATTTGGAGAGGCTTACAACGCTACTGTCGCTGGACTCCCAGACAGTTTGTGCATCTGAAGGTATAGTTCTGGCGGGCTGCTGGAGTGTAAACGTTTGTTCATCCTTCATTTTTACTTCTGGCTTGCTAAAGCCGATGTTGAGGGAAGCCTTCTTAAGTACATAGCTCACCTCAACTGACTCACCATAAAACTGTTCCGTTTCCGGAGTAGTAAACGTAACGGTCGTTTCACCCGGTTTAATCGCCTTTAATACTCCTTCGCCATCAACCGTCACAACGCTGGTATTATCACTCACGTATTTTGGGGTGAGAGTAGTTGCCGCATCACCGTTAGTGAACTTCGCCTTCACCGTATAGTTTTTGCTGTCAGCCCATTCAGCCGTAACCAGGCTCCCACCTTCTGCACTCATTCCCGGACGCGCTTTGTCTACGACCAGGTTATAGCTGGCCATTGCAGGGTTATATTGCTCACTTCCTGGTGTGGTAACAGTAATATTCGCTTCACCAGACTTCAACAAGGTCACCGTCCCTTTTTCACTGTCCACGCTCGCAATATCGGGAGCCGAGCTTGACCAGTGCTGCGTTAACCCATCCGGTATACCGCGAACAGACTGCGACTGCGTATAGTTGCGGGTATAGACCGCCTGCTGCTGTGCGTTGTCGAAGCGTAGATCAAGGGTTACTGCTCCAACGACCACATCAATTGATGATCCAATTTGTTTACCCTCGGAGCTGGCACTTAGCGTCACCTTCCCCTTAGAGGTTGAAGTTGCCTCAGATGTATAGGTCCCATCCTTATTATCGACCACTTTAGAAAGGTTAAACCCGGAGAGTGCAGAGCCGCCGCCCAGCGTTATCGTTTTACCCACGATGGCGTTATCGTAGCTATCCTTAAGCACTACCGTCAGGCTCGACTTCTCTTTACCATCCGCGCCAATGGTTGTTTTATCTGCGGTAAATGAAGAATGTGCTAAATCTATGGCCGCAGCTTTGACTTCCACAGGCCCAGCCTGAAGGTTATTTCCCATATCAAGCCAGGCTTCCATCATCAACGTACCAGCGGTATTACTTTTCACCGTGGTGGCCGCAACCCCTTCCGAGTTTGTCCGTGAAGTAGGTTCAAAACTCTCTGATGCCCCTTTCAACTGCCAGGAAACCACCACGTCAGAAAGTTTGTTGCCAAATCCGTCCGTCACCGTCGCGCTGTAGGTCACGCCTTTGGCGTCACCGGCCACAAAGCTAGTGGTATCTGGCTTCACGCTGATAATCTTCCAACTGCTGGTATCGGCCGAGGCTTCAACGGGCAGCGTCTCTTTTTGCCCATTTGCCAGACCGGCCGTAACTAAAATACTGCCCGATTTTTTTGTGACCAGCGTGGCTTTGATGAGCCCGTTTTGATCGGTCTGCGGCGCAAGCGGCGTTAGCGTGGCACCGCCATTAGCCGACAACGTGACCGGGATATTTGGCAGCGGATTCCCCAGCGAATCGGCAATTTTGGCCGTAATAGTGGCGCTATCTTTACCATCCGCAACAATCGCAGGCTTATCGCTTACCAGGCGGGCAATCAGGCCCTTAGTGATGTCGGCAACGAAGGTAATGGGGTCCGCCGTTTTTGATGAGGCATTGGTGAAGGCCGTGATGGAAACCGGGTAGGCGCGCGTGCTGGTAACGTCAGTTTTGGCTATCCCTTTATCATCAGTTACGGTTTGCAGGGCGCTAAATTTAACTTCTTTACTGTCCCTGTCGGACTTCCAGTCCACCGCGATATTCGGCAGCGGGTTACCGTTATCGTCATTAATCAATGCGCTAAAGGTCACGGCCGATGCCCCATCCGCCGTATATGGAGGGTTGGCCGGAGTCACCTGAACCACCGAGGCCTTATCGCTATTACCGGTAAACATCGTGTCTTTCGTAACGCTGTGTTTGTTCACCTTCACCGTCACCTGAGAAACACCGGCAGTCAGGCTGGTTAAGCTTGTTGTGGCCTCTCCCTGCGCATTTGTTTTCAGCGAAGCGTCTTTCAGCTTTGCGTTATTGCTGGCGCTCAGCGCGACGGTAACATTGGGCACTGGGTTGTTTTTTGCATCGGTCACCAACACGCTTACCGTTTTTTCTGCTTTGCCGTTGGCAGATGAAATCTCCGGCGTTACCGCCAGATTGCCGCTGGCGATCTGCGCGCTTCCCTCATCAGCAACAAACACAACCTTTGCCGTTTTACTTTCACTGCCCTCGAACCCTGCCGTTACCGTCACTTCACCGGAGCGGACATGGGTCAGCGATACCGCAGCCTCGCCTTTGCTGTCGGTCGTTACGCTTTTAGCAATAATCGCCCCATCGCTGGCCGCTAAATTAACGATTTGAGACGGGACTTTATTGCCTGCCCCATCAATGACCACAACGCTGAGCTGATTCTGGTCTTTACCGTCAGCTTTAGCGTTGTCATGCACGACGGATAGTTCCCGGACATGGGCAGTTGTGCTATCCGCGCTAATCGCCACACTGGCCGCAGCCAGGCTCATGTTGCGCACCACGGGGGTCATGGTGAACGTTTCCGCCATAGTCCCGGCGGTGAGCGTAGCAACATATTCTCCTGCTGCGCGGCGGGTGAAGGCCGTCAGTGAGTGGTCAACGCTATCCTGCGGCTTAATCCCGGCCTTCTGAGGACTTTGGGTCTGTTGTGCCTGAGTTTTCACCGTTATTTCATCGGCAGCGATGTCAACGGGGCTTCCGTCCTTATCGCTTACCTTCAGGACAAACACCTGCTGCGCCGTTCCGTTGGCGGTAAGCGTCGCATCCGTTGGCGTTAGCGAACTGCTGTTTACGCTGATCGCCGCCTGGGTCACCGTTACCTGGGTCTCGGCACGCTCTGAAGCATTGCCTTTTTTATCAAAAGCTATCCCGGAGACAGTGTAGGTGTTCACGCCGCTCTCACCCGGCTGCCAGCCCGGCAGGATAACGCTGTAGCTGGCTTCGCTTTCCCTGAGAATTTGCCCACCGGCCGCGAGCAGCGAAGGCGCAGCCCACTCGATCCTGTCCAGCCCGTTCTTCGCGTTAACCGAGACATTTAGCGACTTCTGCTCACCCGCATAGCCCGCCAGAAGATCCGCAGTTTGTAAGCGGATAACCTCTTTTTTGCGGTACTCCAGCACGATGTTGTTATTGCGATCGACCAGATCGTAGCGGCTGCCCGCCAGGCTACGCATGCTGCCAACGGCATCCGGACTGATTTGCTGCTGCCACGGCATACCGAACTGATAATTTAGCTGTACGCCAAACTGCGTCGCCTGTTCACCCGCTTTACCCTGCCGCTGATCTACATTGAAAGTGACGAGCGGAACCGGCGTGTAGCTCAGCCCCGCAGTGAGAGCATAGGGGTCGCTCTGGCGATTATCTTTGCCAAAGAGCGCGACTTCTTTGCCGTAATATTGCTCATACGTCAATTTCCCGCCCAGCTGTGGTAAAGCCGGCAACCAGCCTTCTGCGCGAAGATCCCATCCGTTTGCCGGGCGTTCTTCGTAATCTTCGATATCTTTGGAATTCTTCCAGCCGGTTAAACGCAGATAGCTGTTGGCGCTGAGCTTTAAGAAATCTCGCCAATACTCCCCCCCCAGGCCAAGGCGCGCATGCGCCCGCGACCAGTCATAGTCGAGGAAGGTGTTACCCCCCAGCATATAACCATCGTTAAACCAGCGCAGGCCTGCCCCTAAATTCGATTGCAGCCGGTCGTCCGTCTCATGCAGGCTACCCTGGGCAAAAAGCAGTTTGTTTTCCTGTTCATACCATGGAATCAAAAGGTCGAGCTGGGAGTTTTCGAGCGAGAAGTTTTTGTCGGCATTAAGCTGTACGCGAGCGGTACCAAATTGGCTAAGCCATTGCTGGAGATGGCTGCTGGCCTCGCCTGTTGCCATACCGCGTGCCATTGAACTCGCGGCATCACCGTCAGGATTTGCCGATAAAAAAGCCCCGGTACGGCTCGCCAAAGAGGCCCACTTTTGTACCTGGGCCTCTTTCTCCGCAGAGGCACTCTCATCCGAACGCCACTTATCTGCCGGAAGCGGCGCAAGAGGAACGACGAGGGTGTCGCCGGACTTAACGTTGTTAAATCCTTTAGCAAAAACCTGCGACTGATTCATTACACGTAATGACGCCAGGCTCATATTATATTTTCTGGCAACGGATGCCGCATTCTCACCCGGTTGCAGAATATATAATTCCGTAGCCGCTTGAGAAACAATTGATTTTTGAGCTGCAGCTCCGGCCGATGCGGGTGCCAGCGTACAGGCGAGAGGAAACAAAATCTGTACACCGATCTGCAGCCAGGCAAAGGATTTAAGATAAAACGGAATGGGGATTTCTGTATGCTTGTTCACTGCGCTAACCTTCACTAAGTCCTTATGAAAGTACGGCCCTCCATGGGTCATTATTTATAGCAGTAAGCACTTCATCCGTATGGGAAATATGATATCTTACAGACCGGCTACGATGTTCGGAGAGCGACGTTTCAGGGAGTTTATAATGGAAGGCGAAATCTAGCCCGGCCATTAATTCCTAACTATAAAAAAACGCTCATTAAAAATATATCGCAGAAAAATAAAAAATAAAAAAACAACTCAAAACACTGATAAACAATGAGTTCTCATTCAAACATGATGCAATAATCATCAAAAAAAAACGCAACAACAACAAATATTCATTATAATTATTGAGTTTCTCTATCCACCTCCCAAAATAAACAAAAAGCAATCGCCCAGCGCTATTAACAAATAGAATATTAAATTAATATTTACTTTGAATACAAACATCAATTAAATACTTTTAAATACAATTAAATATTAGAACAATAAAACGACAGCAAGGCACAACCGTTTCAGCCTGCAATTAATCTTATTTATTGATTCGAAATATCAATTTTTTGGCGGATCCCCAAATCTATGATGATGGTCGCGGTTAACAACCCCTAAACAATTCTACAATATTGGGCACTATAAATTGGCTAAGGAGCAGTGAAATGCGAGTTAAAGGCATAACCCCGCAAGATCTCAAGGCTTATGGCATTAATGATGTTAGCGAAGTCGTCCACAACCCCGATTATGACACCCTCTACCGCGAAGAGCTCGACCCCAAACTGGAAGGTTACGAGCGTGGCGTAGTGACAAATTTAGGCGCAGTTGCCGTCGATACCGGGATCTTCACCGGCCGCTCGCCGAAAGATAAATACATCGTTCGCGATGACACCACCCGCGACACGCTCTGGTGGGCCGATAACGGCAAAGGCAAAAACGATAACAAACCCCTTTCTGAAGAGACCTGGCATCAGTTGAAAGGCCTCGTCACCGGGCAGCTTTCCGGCAAACGTCTGTTTATTCTCGATGCATTCTGCGGCGCCAACGCCGACACGCGCCTCTCGGTCAGGTTTATTACCGAAGTCGCCTGGCAGGCTCATTTCGTTAAAAATATGTTCATTCGCCCGACCGACGAAGAACTGGCAACGTTCGAGCCGGATTTTGTGGTGATGAACGGTGCAAAATGCACCAACCCAAACTGGAAAGAGCAGGGCCTGAACTCCGAAAACTTCGTGGCGTTTAACCTTACTGAACGCATGCAGCTTATCGGCGGCACCTGGTACGGCGGCGAAATGAAAAAAGGGATGTTCTCTATTATGAACTACCTGCTGCCGTTGAAGGGTATTGCCTCTATGCACTGCTCGGCAAACGTTGGCGAGAAAGGCGATGTGGCCGTGTTCTTCGGCCTCTCCGGTACCGGTAAAACCACCCTTTCTACCGACCCGAAACGCCGCCTGATTGGCGATGATGAGCACGGCTGGGACGATGACGGCGTATTCAATTTCGAAGGTGGCTGTTACGCCAAAACTATTCGCCTGTCGGAAGAGGCCGAGCCGGATATCTACCACGCTATCCGCCGCGACGCGCTGTTGGAAAACGTCACCGTTCGGGCAGATGGTACGATCGATTTTGATGACGCATCCAAAACGGAGAACACCCGCGTCTCTTACCCGATTTACCACATCGACAATATCGTTAAGCCGGTTTCGAAAGCGGGTCACGCGACCAAGGTTATCTTCCTGACGGCGGATGCATTCGGCGTACTGCCTCCGGTCTCACGCCTGACGGCAAACCAGACCCAGTATCATTTCCTGTCCGGCTTTACCGCCAAGCTCGCGGGCACCGAGCGCGGCGTTACCGAGCCAACCCCCACCTTCTCCGCATGCTTCGGCGCAGCCTTCCTGTCGCTGCACCCAACACAATATGCCGAAGTGCTGGTTAAACGCATGCAGGCCGCTGGCGCGCAGGCTTACCTGGTCAACACCGGCTGGAACGGCACCGGCAAACGTATCTCAATTAAAGATACCCGCGCCATCATCGACGCTATCCTCGATGGCTCGCTGGATGATGCCGAAACCTTCACCCTGCCGATGTTTAACCTGGCTATCCCGACCTCGCTAGCCGGCGTGGACAGCCATATTCTGGACCCGCGTAATACCTACGGCTCCCCGGAACAGTGGCAGGAAAAAGCAGAACAGCTGGCGAAACTGTTTGTAGAAAACTTCGAGAAATACACCGATACCCCTGCCGGGGCGGCGCTGGTTGCGGCCGGTCCTAAGCTTTAATTAGCTGATACAGGCGAAAAAAAACGAACCCTTCGGGGTTCGTTTTTTATTTAGCCTGGCGATTAACTTTCGCGATGAGCCACCACGCGGACTATTGGCAGCGGTAAATAAGCACGAATACGCAGCCCACCCCGCTCGCTTTTCCCTAAGTCCAACATCCCGTTATGGTTATCGATAATCCGCTGTACGATGGCTAAGCCAAGCCCGGTGCCGCTGGTACTGCGAGCGCTATCGCCGCGCACAAACGGTTGGAACAGATGCTGGAGCTGATCCGGCTCAATGCCCGGGCCATCATCCTCCACCTGGAACCAGGCGCGATTTAGCTCGCTGCCGCTGCTAACCTTGATCCAACCGTTACCGTAGCGGGCGGCGTTAACCACCATATTCGCCACCGCGCGCTTAATTGAAAGCGGGTGAATATTAAGGCGAATTTCCCCGTCCATCAGGTCGGTATCAATTTCGCGCTCATAGCCACTCTCGGCGGCAATCACTTCGCCCAGCACGCTGTTAAGATCGGCCATTTCCAGCGGCATTTCCTGCCCGGTGCGCAGGTAGTCGATAAACTGCTCGATAATCGCATTACACTCTTCGATATCTTTGTTTATCGACTCCGCCAGATAGCCATCTTCCTGGCCCATCATTTCCGTCGCCAGGCGAATACGCGTCAGCGGCGTACGCAGGTCATGGCTCACGCCCGCCATCAGCAACGTGCGGTCATCGGCAAGCTGCTTAACGCCCGCGGCCATGTGGTTAAACGCCCGGGTTACCGACCTCACTTCCGAAGCCCCGTATTCACGCAGCGGCGGAGGAATTATGCCTTTACCGACCTGCAGCGCTGCGTGCTCCAGGTCGACCAGCGGTCGGTTCTGTATTCGGATAAATAGCCAAGCCCCGCCGATTGCCAGCAGCATAATCGCCAGCGTATAGCGGAACAGCGGGGAGAAATCGCCCTGATGGATTTCGGTAAGCGGCACCCGCACCCAGATATTTGGCGACAGCCAGGTTTTCAGCCAGACGACCGGCGAGCTTTTGTTAACCTCAACGCGTACTTCCGTCGGGCCGCCAAGCTGCTGCGCCATCTGCTGGCTGAGAAACTCATAATGCTGCGCCCAGCGCAGGCCTGCATCTTCCGCCGCCTCGTTAGAGTAAAGCGAAATCCCCAGCTCGCGGTAAATCTCACGACGAAATGCAGGCGGCACCACAAGCTGGGTGCCGTCTTCAAGCTGCAGTTTGTCGGTCATCAGCATCCTGACTTCGTACGCCAACACCTTATTAAACTGCTGCAGGCTCGGCAAAATCGCGAAGTTCAGGACCACAAGATAGGTCGTCACCAGGCTGACGAACAGCAAGGTGACGATCAGCAACAGCGTACGGGCAAACGAGCTTCTGGGTGAGAAGCGGACTCGCCTCATGCCTTAGCGCCGTCCGGGACGAATACGTAGCCAAGACCCCAAACGGTCTGGATATAACGCGGATGCGCCGGGTCCTCTTCCACCATGCGGCGCAGGCGGGAGATTTGTACGTCGATGGAACGTTCCATCGCGGAGTATTCACGACCGCGCGCGAGGTTCATTAACTTATCGCGGGACAGCGGCTCACGCGGGTGGCTCACCAGTGCTTTCAGCACCGCAAACTCACCGCTGGTCAGCGGCATAGGCTCGTCTTCGCGGAACATTTCGCGAGTACCGAGGTTCAGCTTGAATTTACCGAACGCAATAACCGCTTCTTCCTGAGAAGGCGCGCCCGGCAGTTCATTGGCCTGACGGCGCAGCACGGCACGGATACGAGCCAGCAGTTCACGTGGGTTAAACGGCTTAGGAATATAGTCATCCGCGCCAATTTCCAGGCCAACGATGCGGTCGACTTCTTCGCCCTTGGCGGTCACCATGATAATCGGCATCGGGTTGCTCTGGCTGCGCAGACGGCGGCAGATAGAAAGGCCATCTTCGCCCGGCAACATCAGGTCCAGCACCATCAGGTGGAAGGATTCGCGGGTCAGCAGGCGATCCATTTGTTCGGCGTTGGCTACGCTGCGAACCTGGAAGCCCTGCTCGGTGAGATAACGCTCTAACAGCGCGCGCAGGCGCATGTCGTCATCGACGACCAGAATTTTATAGTTCTCTTGCATCGTAAGTACTCCCAAAGGCTCGAACAGTTGAGTGTCTATTCTTAAAAAACTGCGTTAATACGACCAGTCAATTCTGGTATACATTCTAGTCGAAATTGTTACAAAGCATATTAAACAGTAGGTTATCAACGTTTTAAATCAAAATTTGGTGACTTGCTTCCCAAATTACGGCGGTTGCATTCCTCATTGAGCATCGGTTTAAATCACACTCTGATTTTACAGGCAGCAGGGCAGAAAAATGAAAACGCCGTTAATCACCCGTGAAGGCTACGAAAAGCTCAAAAAAGAGCTGGATTATCTGTGGCGTGAAGAGCGCCCCGAAGTGACCAAAAAAGTCACCTGGGCGGCAAGCCTCGGCGACCGCAGTGAAAACGCCGACTACCAGTACAATAAAAAGCGGCTCCGCGAGATAGACCGTCGGGTTCGCTATATCACCAAATCCCTTGAGCGGCTGAAAATCGTCGATTATTCGCCGCAGCAGGAAGGCAAAGTCTTCTTTGGCGCCTGGGTCGAAATTGAAAACGACGACGGCAACCTGCTGCGCTTTCGCATCGTCGGTTACGACGAGATTTTTGGCCGCAAGGATTACATTTCTATCGATTCACCGATGGCCCGCGCCCTGCTAAAGAAAGAAGTCGGCGACCAGGCCGTGGTGCAAACCCCGTCCGGGGAGATGCAGTGGTACGTCAATGAAATTGAGTACCCTAAGCCAGAATAACGAGCGGCAAAACAGTCCGAAACCCGATATTCGTCGGTCGGCGGCTGGCAATTTTGCGCCCCTATCCGTATAACTGTTTGCTGAATTTTCCGTATTACACAGATGAAAAGCCATGATGAATGATTCGCTTTGCCGCATTATTGCGGGTGAGCTTCACGCCAGAAACGAACAGGTAGAAGCCGCCGTTCGCCTGCTGGATGAAGGGAATACCGTGCCGTTTATCGCACGTTATCGTAAGGAAGTCACCGGCGGTCTGGATGACACGCAACTGCGTCAACTGGAAACTCGTCTTAGTTACCTGCGTGAACTTGAAGAGCGCCGTCAGACCATCCTCAAGTCGATTGCCGACCAGGGTAAACTGAGCGACGAGCTTGCAGGGGCGATTAACGGGACTTTAAGCAAAACCGAGCTTGAAGACCTCTACCTGCCGTATAAACCGAAACGCCGCACCCGCGGGCAAATCGCCATTGAAGCGGGCCTTGAGCCGCTGGCCGACTTGCTGTGGAACGAGCCTTCCCACGAGCCGGAACAGGAAGCAGCCCGCTTCGTTGATGCCGATAAAGGTGTTGCCGACGTCAAAGCCGCGCTGGATGGCGCACGCTATATCCTTATGGAGCGCTTCGCGGAAGACGCTGGGCTGCTGGCCAAAGTGCGTGACTATTTGTGGAAAAATGCCCATCTGGTTTCCGTTGTTGTCAGCGGTAAAGAGGAAGAAGGCGCTAAATTCCGCGACTACTTCGACCACCATGAACCGATTTCTACCGTACCCTCACACCGCGCGCTGGCGATGTTCCGTGGCCGCAACGAAGGTATTTTACAGCTGTCGCTCAACGCCGACCCGCAGTTTGATGAGCCGCCGCGCGAAAGCTACTGCGAGCAGTTGATCATCAACCATCTCGATCTGCGCCTGAATAACGCGGCGGCAGACGCCTGGCGTAAAGCGGTTGTCAGCTGGACGTGGCGCATTAAGGTGCTGATGCATCTGGAAACCGAGCTGATGGGCAGCGTGCGCGAACGTGCGGAAGACGAAGCGATTAACGTCTTTGCCCGTAACCTTCACGATCTGCTGATGGCCGCTCCGGCCGGGCTGCGCGCCACAATGGGCCTCGACCCTGGCCTGCGTACCGGCGTGAAGGTGGCGGTAGTTGACGCCACCGGCAAACTGGTCGCGACCGACACGATTTACCCCCATACCGGCCAGGCGGCCAAAGCGGCTGTCGCCGTTGCGGCACTGTGCGAGAAGCACAACGTCGAGCTGGTCGCCATCGGCAACGGCACCGCTTCCCGCGAGACAGAACGTTTCTTCCTCGACGTGCAAAAACAGTTCCCGAAGGTCACGGCGCAGAAAGTTATCGTCAGCGAAGCTGGAGCTTCCGTCTACTCGGCTTCAGAGCTGGCCGCGCTGGAATTTCCGGACCTGGATGTGTCTATTCGCGGCGCTGTTTCCATCGCCCGCCGCCTGCAGGACCCGCTGGCAGAGCTGGTGAAAATCGATCCAAAATCTATCGGCGTTGGCCAGTACCAGCACGACGTGAGCCAAACGCAGCTGGCGAAGAAGCTGGATGCGGTGGTGGAAGACTGCGTAAACGCCGTTGGCGTAGACCTGAATACCGCCTCCGTTCCGCTGCTGACCCGCGTTGCAGGGCTAACGCGCATGATGGCGCAGAATATCGTGAGCTGGCGTGATGAAAACGGCCGCTTCCAGAACCGCCAGCAGTTGCTGAAAGTCAGCCGTCTGGGGCCAAAAGCCTTCGAGCAATGTGCGGGCTTCCTGCGTATTAACCACGGCGACAACCCGCTTGATGCTTCTACCGTCCACCCGGAAGCCTACCCGGTGGTCGAGCGTATTCTGGCTGCAACCCAGCAGGCGCTTGCCGACCTGATGGGCAACAGCAACGGACTGCGCGACCTGAAGGCCAGCCAGTTCATCGATGAGCGTTTCGGGGTGCCAACCGTCACCGACATCATCAAAGAGCTGGAAAAACCGGGCCGCGATCCACGCCCTGAGTTTAAAACCGCGCAGTTTGCTGAAGGCGTTGAAACCATGAACGACCTGACGCCGGGCATGGTGCTGGAAGGTGCGGTGACCAACGTCACTAACTTTGGCGCTTTCGTGGATATCGGCGTTCATCAGGACGGGCTGGTGCATATCTCGTCCCTGTCCGACAAGTTTATCGACGACCCGCATAAAGTGGTGAAAGCAGGCGATATCGTGAAGGTCAAAGTGCTGGAAGTCGATTTGCAACGTAAACGCATCGCTTTAACCATGCGCCTTGACGAGCAGCCGGGCGAAAGCGGTAGCCGTCGCAGCAGCAGTAACAGCGCCCCTCGCGAGCAGAAAGGCCGCCCTGCGGCACAGCCGAAACCGCGCGGGCGTGACAACGCCAGCGGCGGCAACAGCGCAATGATGGATGCGCTGGCGGCGGCAATGGGCAAGAAGCGTTAAATCATGCTCCTCTTCCTGCAAAGGGAGAGGAGTTATTTTCATTTGCGGTGTAAAGACGAAAAAAATAAGCCTGGCTTGATCTAAATCAATTCTCAATAAATACTCAACGCGGAAACCAGCAATTATCACCTTCGTAACATCAGCGATACCTGAATAACATCGCAATAATAATTTAACGCCACAAATTAAAAATAAATTATAACTATTCAAATAGTTACAGATAACCCCCATCATCAATGCATTACGCCCCCTCTCTAATCATCAGAAAAAAATAATTAAATTCGTTAAATCCGGCCTCAAAAATAAATATTGTGGGCGGTAACCATTCTCATTATCATTGCATTGAACGTTATTTCTTCTCTTTCTCCCGACAGTTTAATTGGCATTCATCGTGCGAATACATCGCCATTGAAACGAGAATTCAGCCAGAGTCAATGCAGAGCCCAGCTCTAAGTAGGTCCTATGCAATTCTTACCGAATAGCGCGTGGAAAATTACCGGCTTCGCCCGCGAAATCAGTCCGGCTTATCGCCAGAAATTATTGTCCCTCGGCATGCTTCCGGGTTCCTCGTTTAACGTGGTACGCGTAGCCCCACTCGGCGACCCCATTCATATCGAAACTCGCCGCGTTAGCCTGGTGCTGCGCAAGAAAGATCTCGCGCTGGTTAATGTCGAAGCCGTTTTCTAACGGCAGGTGAGCGCTCGCGCTTGTTCCAAACTCAACGAAGTCCACGAATAAAATGAAAAACTTAACCATTGGTTTAATCGGTAATCCCAACTCGGGGAAAACCACGCTCTTCAATCAGCTGACGGGTGCCCGGCAGCGCGTGGGCAACTGGGCTGGCGTGACCGTAGAACGTAAAGAAGGTCAGTTTTCCACCCTTGAGCATCAGGTGACGCTGGTTGATTTACCCGGCACCTATTCACTCACCACTATTTCGTCCCAGACTTCTCTTGATGAGCAAATCGCCTGCCACTACATCCTCAGCGGCGATGCAGACTTGCTGGTAAACGTGGTTGATGCTTCCAACCTTGAGCGCAATCTGTACCTCACCCTGCAACTGCTGGAGCTGGGTATTCCATGCGTAGTCGCGCTTAACATGCTCGATATCGCCGAGAAGCAGGCCATCCGTATTGATATCGATGCCCTCGCCGCACGCCTGGGCTGCCCGGTCGTGCCGCTGGTCTCAACCCGCGGTCGCGGCATCGAAAGCCTGAAGCTCGCCATCGACCGCAAACAGCCCAACCAACAAAGTGACCTGGTGCATTATCCGCAGGTCTTGTTGCAGCAGGCAGACAGCCTGGCCGCAGACATGCCGCAGGAGATGCCCGCCAAACAGCGCCGCTGGCTGGCGCTTCAAATGTTGGAAGGCGATATCTACAGCCAGGCTTACGCTGGCAACGCTTCCGACAAGCTGGAAATTGCTCGCGCCCATCTCGCGGAGACGATTGAAGATCCGGCCCTGCTGATTGCCGATGCGCGTTATCAGAGCATTGCTTCGGTATGCGAGGCGGTCAGCAACAGCCTGACGGCGGAGCCAAATCGCCTGACCGTAGCGATGGACAAAGTCATCCTCAACCGCTATCTCGGCCTGCCGGTATTTATGCTGGTGATGTATCTGATGTTCCTGCTGGCGATTAATATCGGCGGCGCGCTACAGCCAATATTTGACGCAGGCTCGGTCGCTATCTTTATCCACGGCATTCAGTGGCTGGGGTATACGCTGCACTTCCCGAACTGGCTCACCGTCTTCTTAGCTCAGGGCGTGGGCGGCGGGATCAACACCGTGCTGCCGCTGGTGCCGCAAATCGGCATGATGTATCTGTTCCTCTCCTTCCTTGAGGACTCCGGCTACATGGCTCGCGCCGCATTTGTGATGGACCGCCTGATGCAGTCTCTCGGTCTGCCGGGCAAATCATTTGTGCCGCTAATCGTTGGCTTCGGCTGTAACGTGCCTTCGGTTATGGGCGCACGTACTCTGGATGCCCCACGCGAACGCCTGATGACCATCATGATGGCACCGTTTATGTCCTGCGGCGCTCGGCTGGCAATTTTCGCGGTATTTGCCGCTGCCTTCTTCGGCCAGCAGGGCGCGCTGATTGTGTTCTCCCTTTATATTCTCGGCATCGTGATGGCGATTCTCACCGGCCTGATGCTGAAACACACCATCATGCGCGGCGAGGCGACCCCTTTTGTTATGGAGCTGCCGGTTTATCACGTTCCGCACCTTAAGAGCCTGCTGCTGCAAACCTGGCAACGCCTGAAAGGCTTTGTACTGCGTGCCGGTAAAGTGATTGTCATCGTCAGTATTTTCATCGGCGCGTTGAACAGCTTCTCGTTCAGCGGCAAAGCGGTAGATAACATCAACGACTCGGCTCTGGCATCCGTCAGCCGTGTGTTAACACCGCTGTTGAAACCTATCGGCGTGCATGAAGACAACTGGCAGGCTACCGTTGGGCTGTTTACCGGCGCGATGGCAAAAGAAGTTGTGGTCGGTACCCTGAACACCCTTTACACCGCCGAAGATATTCATAACGAAGAGTTCGACGCGGCCAGCTTTAATCTGGTTGACGAACTCGGTGCCGCCGCCGATGAAACCTGGCAGAGCCTGAAAAATACCTTCAGCCTCAGCGTGCTGGCAAACCCGATAGAGGCCAGCAAAGGCGATGGGGAGATGTCCTCCGGCCCGATGGGCGTGATGAGCAGCAAGTTTGGCAGCGAAGCCGCGGCCTACAGCTACCTTATCTTTGTCCTGCTCTATATCCCGTGCATCTCCGTAATGGGTGCGATTGCCCGTGAGTCCAGCCGCGGCTGGATGACCTTCTCGGTGCTTTGGGGGCTGAACATCGCCTATTCGCTCTCCACTCTGTACTACCAGAGCGTCACCTTCAGCGCCCATCCTCGGTTTAGCCTGGTCTGTATTCTTGCGGTGGTGCTCTTCAACGTGCTGCTGCTTGGCGGCCTGCGCCGCGCCCGCAGCCGGGTTGACGTGTCGCTGTTGGCAACCAGAAAAACGCCGTCCACCTGCTGCCAGAGCAGCGCGGGCGACTGCCATTAAGGAGCTAATCATGGCGAGCCTGATTGATATCCGCAACGCGTTGGCGCTCCAGGGCCGCCTGGAAGCCTCGCAGATAAGCCAGCAGCTCGCTACGCCCCTGCCAATGGTTACCGCCATGCTGGGGCGACTTGAAGCCATGGGCAAAGCGATGCGCATCAGCGAAGACCCGAGTAGCTGCCTGACGGGGAGCTGCAAAAGTTGCCCGGAAGGAAAGAAATGCGTGCGGGAGCTTTGGGCCTTACGCTAGATAAAAAAAGGCGGGTCATCCCCGCCTTGCTTCATTCCTGAGTTTGTTACTTCGCTATTTTGTACACGTCCGCAGTGGCATGCACGTTTTTGGTGTATTTCTCAGCGCTGGTCACGACAAAGTAGTCCCCGCCCAGCTTATCGGCCTTTTTGGTTAGATCTCTTCTTGCGTCCATCGGCGCGGAGGTTTTATCCGTCACGATAGTGCCGATTTTAGTTAACTTCATGCCTGCAACTTTATCTTTTTCAAGTTCTTTAGCCGCAAAAGCGCCAAAGGAAACAGCACTAACCAACAATGTCGTAACGATGCCTGTTATCAATTTCATAGCCAGCACTCTCCGTAGGTATCTGTTTTTTTCAACCGGGATTCACCCCGTAACGGTTAATTATTCACCCTTTGCACGGTGAATAATTGAGTATTGGCACAAAATGATTTTTTCGCCACGGATGAACAGGTTACTCCTCGAGCTGTTGATTAAGCTCAAGTAGCGTCTGGCAAAACTCATTCGGATGAGAGATAAACGGCGCATGAGCCGCTTTAGCGAATATCTGCGAACGCGACTGCGGCCAAAGTTCGTCGAGCAAAGGTACGATTTTGCGCGGCACCAGCCCGTCCAGGCGACCATACAGGCGTAAATGTGGAATGGTTGAATGAGCCAGAGCGGCTCGCAGGTCGGCCGTTCTCAGGATCTCCAGCCCGCCGTTTAATACTTCAACCTCCGGCATCGGCTGCTCAAGCACCACCGATTTAAGCAGGCGCGCGTCCTGGCGAGCCGTTTCCGTACCCATAGTTTGCAGCGCGAGGAAGCGCTCGACCGTGCGCTGAAAATCTTCGCTAAGCTGCTGCTGGAAACCGGCCAGCACCTCAGGCTTGATCCCCGGCCAGTCGCCGCTGGCGGTGAAGCAGGGAGAGGAAGCTACGGTAACCAGACCCCGCACTCGCTCCGGCTGTAAAAGCGAAATCTGGCTTGCCACCAGCCCACCCAGACTCCAGCCCAGCCAGATAGCGCGCTCCGGTGCCTGAGCCAATACGATTTCCGCCATTTGCTCCAGGGTTAACGAGCCAAAACCTTTGCTCCTGCCGTAGCCCGGCAAATCAACAAGGTGAAGCCGGAAATGCGAGCCGAGTTCCGCCGTAATGTTATGCCACACTCCGGCATTCAGTCCCCATCCGTGCAACAGCACAAGATCGTCTTTTCCTTCACCTTTTGTTTGCCACCACAGGTCGCTCATCAGTTACCGTTCTCGTTTTAATCCGCAAGGAGGCCGCTATGCTAACAATCCCTGGCCGCTGTTGGCTATGCCAGTTACCGCTCGCGTGCCCAGGGTGGGGAATTTGCTCACGCTGCACCGGCTCGCTTCCACAACCTCCGCCCTGCTGCTCGTGCTGCGGCCTGCCCGCATTAAGCGGAAAATTGCTCTGCGGGCGCTGCCTGCAAAAACAGCCGGAGTGGGACAAGCTAACCTTCGTGACAGATTACCTTCCGCCGCTGAATAAGCTTATCCACCAGCTAAAATTTAACGGTTCACCTTCCCTCGCCCCGGCGCTGGCCCGGCTTTTACTGCTGAGCGTGCTGGCCGCCAGGCGCGAAGGCAAAATTAGCCTGCCGGACCTCATCCTCAGCGTGCCGCTGCACCACACCCGGGCATGGCGGCGCGGCTATAACCAAAGCGCACTTATTGCCACCCCGCTGGCACATTGGCTGGGGCGAGAACATTTGCCTTTTGCTATCAAACGTATACGTTCATCACCCGCGCAGAGCCGGCTGACGGCCAGGCAGCGAAAGAAGAATTTGAAAGGCATCTTTAGGGTTGAAATCCCGGTGGCAGGTCGCCATATCGTTGTTGTGGATGATGTCGTGACGACGGGTAGCACTGTTGCGGAGATAGCGCGCATGCTGAAGAGGCAGGGCGCGGCGACTGTCCAGGTATGGTGCCTGTGTCGAACCTTGTAGACCCTCGACGATGGGCGTATTATAACCGACTAAAATAGTCAACTATTGAGCAATCGTTATGATCCGTATTTCCGATGCTGCACAATCCCACTTTGCCAAACTGCTGGCAAATCAGGAAGAAGGGACGCAAATCCGCGTATTCGTAATCAATCCTGGCACCCCAAATGCGGAGTGTGGTGTGTCTTATTGTCCGCCGGATGCGGTTGAAGCTACCGATACCGCCCTGCCGTTTGAGCAGTTAACCGCTTATGTGGACGAGCTGAGCGCACCTTATCTTGAAGATGCCGAAATTGACTTCGTCACCGACCAGCTTGGCTCCCAGCTGACGCTGAAAGCGCCAAACGCGAAGATGCGTAAAGTTTCCGACGATGCGCCGCTGATGGAGCGCGTTGAGTATATGCTGCAGGCCACCGTTAACCCACAGCTGGCAGGCCACGGCGGCCGCGTAACGCTGATGGAAATCACCGACGAAGGCTACGCTATTCTGCAATTTGGCGGCGGCTGTAACGGCTGTTCAATGGTAGACGTAACGCTGAAAGAAGGGATTGAGAAGCAGCTGCTGAACGAGTTCCCTGAGCTGAAAGGCGTGCGTGACCTGACCGAGCACCAGCGCGGCGAGCACTCTTATTACTAATTAGATAAACCCCTCACCCCGGCCCTCTCCCCAAAGGGGAGAGGGAGGAAAGAGATCTCGTAGGTTTCACCATGCTGTTCCCTCTCCTTTCCAGGGAGAGGGTTAGGGTGAGGGTCGTCAAATCACATTTTCTTACGCCGTTTATCTAAATCCTTCAGCAGCTTATTCACTCTCTCATCGCCAAACATCTGCTCAAGCGAATGAGTTAACTTGCGACGCCAGTTTTTATACTGATCGCTGGTTCCCGGAATATTCACCGGTTCCGCCATATCCAGCCAGTCTTCCGGCTGGAGCCCAAGTAAGGCGCTGTTGCTGTCGGCTATATAGCGCTGCATCCCGCGACTTAATGTATCGGTCATGGTCATCAAGCTGGCTTTGTGCCCTGCGCGTTTCGGCAGGCAGCCGTACTTATGCAGGCTGTCCAGCAGGCCCTGTTTAGCCCTTTCGCGATCCTCATACAGTCCTTTCAGAACGGCTTCATCGGGATAAAGCCCGAGCGTTTTGCCGAGCGTTAAATCGCCGCTGTTCCAGTAGCCCCGCAGGGTCGGCAAGTCGTGAGTCGTTGCGACCGCCATAGACTGTTTCAGCCACGCGGCAGGTGCGCGGAACTGCTTCTCGCCGTCATGTTCGAAATACAGCACTTTGTACGAGTAAACCCCGCTGTCGCGCAGCTTGCCGATAATTTCCACCGGCACGGTTCCCAAATCCTCGCCAATCACCATGCAGCGGTGCCGCTGGCTTTCAAGGGCCAGAATGGCAAGCAGATCGTCTATCGGATACTGAACGTAAGCCCCTTTATCCGCCGTTTCGCCGTAAGGGATCCACCACAGCCGCAGCATAGACATAACGTGGTCTATGCGTAACGCGCCGCAGTGCGTCATATTGGCACGCAGCAATTCGATGAAAGGCTGGTAGGCACGAGCCACCATCACATGAGGATCAACCGGCGGTAGCCCCCAGTTCTGCCCAAGCGGCCCGAGAATATCAGGCGGCGCGCCCACGGAGGCTTTCAGGCAGTAGAGTTCACGGTCGCACCAGGTTTCAGACCCGCCTTCCGCCACGCCTACCGCCAGATCGCGGTAAAGGCCAATCGGCATGTTATAGCCCTGGCTCAAGTCCCAGCAGGCTTTAAACTGACGCCAGGCAAGATATTGCAGCCAAAGCCAGAAGTTAACCTCGTCGCGATGTTCCTCGCAGAACGTCTTAACGTCGGCGCTGTGGGCATCACGATAGCCTTCCGGCCAAACCGGCCAGCCCCAGCGCATTGTGTCCTGCTTCACCTGGTTTGCATGCAGCGCGTCATAAGCCGCCTGATAAAACAGCCCTTCACCGCCGTCGGCAACAAACTGGTTAAACGCCGCAACCTGCGGGTCTTGAGCCTTCCGCTGAGAAAACTGCTGCCACGCCATGCGCAGAGCGGAAATCTTGAGCGCCGTAACGGCAGAATAATCTACCCACTCGGCGTCCCTGGCCGCACGAAGCTGCTGCTGAGTCGAGCTTTTTTTCCACCACGCCTGCGCCTCTTCGCTGCTCTTAAAATCTTCAACCGCGTTAACGTCGATATAGATAACGTTCAGCCAGCGGCGAGATGAAGGACTATACGGGCTGGCGCTCTCCGGGTTCGCCGGGTATAAAGCATGGATAGGGTTAAGGCCGATAAACGATCCGCCGCGGGCCGCAACATCTGCCAGCATGCGCTTTAAATCGCCAAAGTCCCCAATTCCCCAGTTTGCGTCGGAGCGCAGAGTGTAGAGCTGCACGCAGGCGCCCCACAGTTTTTTATCCTGCAATAAAGCATCCGGCTCATAGCAGCGCTGCGGCGCAACGATAACCCGGCAGGCCCAGCGGCGGCCACCCTGCTCCACCCTCAGGTCGTGATAACCTTCAGGGAGTTTGGCTGGCAGCACCAGGTTCTTCCCGGCCACCGCGCTGCCGTGATGCTGCTCTCCGTCTTCGGTCGTCAGCAGCCAGCTAAATTCCCCTTCGCCCACCAGCGCCAGCTGCATACGCTGCCCGGCGGTAAAGACCTTAACGCCTGCCACCGGGCCAGGCCCGGATTCAGGTGCCGCAGTGCGGTTCATCGCCTCCAGCAGACGCCTTTTAGTGTCCTCAGGAATATCCTGCGGCTTACCGTGCGCGTTGATGTAGTTCGGGCTAATTCCTGCCGCCAGAGCAGCATTATCAAGGCGTTTGCGTTCCATGGCGCTCCCTTAGCGTTTTGCCTGCCAGATACGTTGCTGGTAATCGCGAATCGAGCGATCGGAGCTAAACATTCCGCAGCGGGCGCTGTTCAGAATCGCCGCACGAGTCCAGGCTTCCTGGTCGAGATAGAGCTTGTCGGCAAGCTTTTGCGCTTCGGCGTAGGCGCTGAAGTCCGCCATCACCAGATACGGGTCGCCGCCTTCTTTACCCATGCTGTGCAGCATCTGATCGAAAGCGTGTTTATCGCCGTCGCTATATTTACCCTGCTCAAGTTCTTTGAGCACCGCATCCAGCACCTTGTCTTTCTTGCGCCATTTCAGCGGATCATAGCCTTTCGCTTTCAGCGCTTTAACCTGCTCCACCGTATGGCCGAAGATAAAGATATTCTCGTCGCCGACCTTCTCGGCAATCTCAACGTTAGCGCCGTCCAGCGTGCCGACCGTTAACGCGCCGTTAAGCGCCAGCTTCATGTTGCCGGTACCGGAGGCTTCTTTGCCTGCGGTAGAAATCTGCTCTGAGATATCCGCCGCCGGGATCATCACTTCCGCCGCTGAAACGCAGTAATCCGGCAGGAACACGACCTTCAGCTTGTCTCCAACCAGCGGATCGTTATTCACCGCTTCGGCCACTTTGTTAATCGCGAAGATGATATTTTTAGCCAGGTAGTAGCCCGGCGCGGCTTTCGCCCCAAACAAATAGACGCGCGGCACGCGGTCTGCATTCGGGTTTTCACGGATTTCTTTGTACTGCGCCAGGATATGCAGCAGGTTCAGGTGCTGGCGTTTGTACTCGTGCAGGCGTTTTATTTGCACATCAAACAGCGCGTCCGGGCTAATCACAATTCCGGTTCGCGCCTTCACGAACGCGGCCAGCTTCACTTTGTTCTGGTATTTAATCTCGCGCCAGGTCTGGCGGAATTTGGCGTCATCGGCGTATTTTTCCAGCCCTTCCAGCACGTCGAGATTGTTGGCCCACTCTTTTTTCAGCGTTTTGTCGAACAGCGCGGCCAGCGCCGGGTTGCACTGCTTGATCCAGCGGCGCGGCGTAATGCCGTTGGTCACATTGTGGAATTTGTTCGGCCAAAGCTGGTGATACTCAGGGAACAGATCTTTTACCACCAGCTCAGAATGCAGCGCCGCAACGCCGTTCACCGCGAAGCCGCCCACTACGCAAAGGTTAGCCATGCGCACCTGTTTGTTGTGCACCACGGCAAGCTTCGCCCAAACGGCTTCGTCACCCGGCCAGGTTTTATCGACCAGCACTTTAAACCGCTTATTGATTTCAGTGATTATCTGCATATGCCGCGGCAACAGCGCCTTAACCAGCTTTTCATCCCAGCACTCGAGCGCTTCCGGCATCAGAGTGTGGTTGGTGTAGGCGAAAGTTTTGCTGGTGATTACCCAGGCGTCGTCCCAGCTCAGCTGATGCTCGTCAATCAGCACGCGCAGCAGCTCAGGGATAGCGATAGTCGGGTGCGTGTCGTTCAACTGGATAACTTCGTAATCCGGCAGCTCGGCAAGCTTGCGGCCCGCCAGATGATGACGGCGAAGAATGTCTGCCACCGAACAGGCGCACTGGAAATACTGCTGCATCAGGCGCAGCTTTTTGCCGTTCAGGTGGTTGTCGTTCGGGTAAAGCACTTTAGTCAGCTTTTCGGCATCAATGCCCTGCTGCTCGGCCTTCAGGAATTCGCCGTCGTTAAATTTAGTCAGATCGAACGGATGGGCGTGTTTGGCCTGCCAGAGGCGCAGCGGCTGAGCCACGCCGTTACGGTAGCCAAGCACGGGCAGATCCCATGCTTCACCGTGAAAAATAAAGGCTGGCTCCCAGCGCTGAATTTTCCCGGCTTTCACTACTTTGCCTCCCACGCCAACCTGGACGTCAAGCTGGGTATTATGGCGGAACCAGGGATAGCTTCCGCGCAGCCAGTCGTCCGGGGCTTCCATCTGCTTGCCGTCCTTGAAGGACTGGCGGAACAGGCCGTACTGATAGTTAAGGCCATAGCCAATTGCCGACTGCCCAACCGTCGCCATTGAATCCAGGAAACAGGCTGCAAGCCGCCCCAGTCCGCCGTTACCCAGCGCCGGGTCAATCTCTTCTTCCAGCAGGTCGGTGAGGCTAATCTGGTGCTCCTGAAGCACCTCACTTACCTCAGAGAACCAGCCCAAATTAAGCAGGTTATTTCCCGTCAGGCGGCCAATCAGAAACTCCATAGAGATGTAGTTTACATGGCGCTGTTTAGCTGCGGGTTTGGCGGCAGGAGAAGCAGCCAAAAGCTCGGCCAGCGCTCCGCTAACCGCATGCCACCACTGGCTACGGGTCATTTCACCGGCATCATGAAGCCCATAACGCTGCCACTGACGCGTCAGAGCGGCCTGAAACTGTTGTTTACTGAAGATCGGCTGTGACATAGGAAATCGGTCCTGTAATGTTCGAAAATCATTACCCGTTAGTGTGCCGGGCAGCCTGGTTGACTTCCTCATCCCGCTGCGGATTAGGCGGGGAGGAGTAGCGAGGATGAGCGAAAAATGTGATCTCTGCCACCCGCCGACTCGATGTAACAGGTTTCATTCGTTCCGGAGCAAGGAGTGAGCAATCGCATTCATGAAAAAATGGAACTGTGACAGGGTGCAACTTACCGAGCACGGAAAGTTCAACAATCTTGCAATAAAGAACGTTCTGGTCGACCTTATCCGTAAGCATTAATTACGAAGCGTAAAAAAAATCGCATCCTTGAACATTTTCCCTCCTTTATTGTCTACGCGGCCGCGCGAAACGGCGCTGCTGCGTGCAATATGTCGGGGAAATTTATACACAGTGAAGTGATCAACTATGTTAATCCCATCCAAATTAAGTCGCCCTGTTCGGCTGGAAAACACTGTGGTTCGCGACCGCCTGTTGGTGAAGCTTTCGACTGCCGCCAACTACCGGCTGGCGCTGATCGCCAGCCCCGCAGGTTACGGTAAAACTACCCTGGTCTCACAGTGGGCGGCGGGGAAAAAAGAGCTGGGCTGGTACTCCCTGGATGAGGGGGACAACCAGCAAGAGCGCTTTGCCAGCTACCTGATCGCCGCCGTTCAGCACGCCACCGGCAGCCACTGTGTCAGCAGCGAAATCATGGCGCAAAAACGCCAGTACGCCAGCCTTTCGTCGCTATTTTCCCAGCTGTTTATCGAGCTGGCAGGATGGGATAAACCGCTGTATCTGGTGATTGATGATTATCACCTGATAAGCAACCCGGTTATCCACGAAGCGATGCGTTTCTTTATTCGCCACCAGCCGGAAAACCTGACGCTGGTTATTTTGTCGCGTAATTTACCCCAGCTTGGTATTGCCAACCTGCGGGTGCGCGATCAACTGCTGGAAATCGGCAGCCAGCAGCTCGCCTTTACCCATCAGGAAGCCAAGCAGTTCTTTGATAACCGTCTGGCGAGCCCGATAGAGCACGCCGACAGCAGCCGTCTGTGCGATGACGTTGCCGGATGGGTTACCGCCCTCCAGCTTATCGCCCTTTCCGCACGCCAGAGCAACACGCCCGCCCAGCATTCGGCGCGCCGCCTGTCGGGTATCAACGCCAGCCATCTGTCGGACTATCTGGTAGATGAGGTGCTGAATAACGTAGACGCGGATACCCGCAACTTCCTGCTGCGCAGCTCTATTTTGCGCTCGATGAACGACGCGCTGATTGTCCGGGTCACCGGCGAAGAAAACGGCCAGATGCGCCTGGAAGAGACCGAGCGCCAGGGCTTGTTCCTGCAGCGCATGGACGATTCGGGAGAATGGTTCTGTTTCCACCCGCTGTTCGGCAGCTTCCTGCGTCAACGCTGCCAGTGGGAGCTGGCCGCTGAACTGCCCGATATTCACCGCGCGGCGGCAGAAAGCTGGATGGTTCAGGGCTTCCCGAGCGAGGCGATTCACCACGCGCTGGCGGCCGGTGATGCCAATATGCTACGCGATATCCTGCTGGGCCACGCCTGGGCGCTGTTTAACCACAGCGAACTGACGCTGCTGGAAGAGTCTCTCAAGGCGCTGCCGTGGGAAAGCCTGCTTGAGAACCCGAAGCTGGTGCTCCTCCAGGCCTGGCTGATGCAAAGCCAGCATCGTTACAGCGAAGTAAATACCCTGCTGGCTCGCGCCGAGCAGGAGATGGATTTAGTCATCGACGATACGCTACACGGCGAATTCAACGCCCTGCGCGCTCAGGTGGCGATTAATGCTGGCGACCCGGCAGAAGCCGAGCGTCTGGCGATGGTGGCGCTGGAAATGCTGCCCCTGGCCAATTTTTACAGCCGCATAGTGGCAACCTCCGTTCATGGCGAAGTGCTGCACTGCAAGGGCGATCTCACTAAGTCGCTCTCGGTAATGCAGCAAACCGAGCAGATGGCGCGCCGCCACGATGTCTGGCACTACGCGCTTTGGAGCCTGATCCAGCAAAGCGAAATTCTGCTGGCGCAGGGCTTCCTGCAGGCGGCCTGGGAAACCCAGGAAAAAGCCTTTGTCTTAATCCGCGAGCAGCATCTTGAGCAGCTCCCGCTGCACGAGTTCCTACAGCGTATTCGCGCTCAACTGCTTTGGGCGTGGGCGCGACTGGATGAAGCAGAAGCCGCCGCTCGCTGCGGGATGGAGGTGCTTTCCAGCTTCCAGCCGCCTCAGCAGCTACAGTGTCTGGCACTGCTGGTTCAGTGCTCGCTGGCCCGAGGCGACCTGGACAATGCCCGCAATCACCTTAACCGTCTTGAAAATTTACTCGGGAACGGTCCCTGGCACAGCGACTGGGTGTCTAATGCCGACAAGGTACGAGTTATCTACTGGCAAATGACCGGCGACAAGAAGTCGGCCGCCAACTGGTTGCGCCAGACGCCGAAGCCGGAGTTCGCCAATAACCACTTCCTGCAAAGCCAGTGGCGCAACATCGCCCGGGTGCAGATCCTGCTCGGCGAATATGATCCTGCGGAAATGGTGCTGGAAGAGTTAAACGAAAACGCCCGCAGCCTGCGCCTGATGAGCGATCTCAACCGCAACCTGCTGCTGCTGAACCAGCTTTACTGGCAGGCTGGGCGTAAGAGCGACGCCCAGCGCGTTCTGCTTGAGGCGCTGGCGCTGGCAAACCGCACCGGGTTTATCAGCCACTTTGTGATTGAAGGTGAGCCGATGGCCCAGCAGTTGCGCCAGCTGATCCAGCTCAATACGCTGCCGGAGCTGGACCAGCACCGCGCCCAGCGTATTCTGCGCGAAATTAATCAGCATCATCGCCACAAGTTCGCGCACTTCGACGAAAGCTTTGTTAACCGCCTGCTGAATCACCCCGAGGTGCCGGAGCTTATCCGCACCAGCCCGCTTACCCAGCGCGAATGGCAGGTGCTGGGGCTGATTTATTCTGGTTACAGCAATGAGCAGATAGCGGGCGAGCTTGATGTCGCCGCGACCACGATAAAAACGCACATTCGTAATTTATATCAGAAGCTTGGCGTGGCACATCGCCAGGAAGCGGTGCTGCACGCGCAGAAATTGCTGAAGATGATGGGATATGGGGTTTAAATAGGGCGCATTCAATGCAGCTCCAGGCATACATTGGCCTGGCTTTCAGAAATGTGTAAATAGCAATAATCTAAAGGCATTGCCTCTATAAGCCTGCAATTTTTCCGTTCACCCGTAGTACTTTTCCCCTGCACGTTCCGCGAACGGTGAACGTGTCAGGGGGAAATACGCCTTTCCCCCTGACCACCCCCGGCGCCGGCAAGCTCATCGCCGCTAAAGCGGTAAACCCCCGGCTATCACCCAAACATTCGGGGTCGTTCGCGATCCGTTCCCGACGATCGCTCTCTTTCGCTGCTCCCGGCAGCTCAACCCCGCCTGTTTGGGTCAAAGCCGGGGGCGCTGAGAGCCGGGGACAAGGGCGTGGCTTTTGGACTTAACGCGACGTGGAGTTTCAGAGTGGCTGTGGGCTTAAAGCGCGGCACTTGTTCCGGCTTAAATCGCCTCCGTTTTCTCTCCGACTGACCAGGGTCCGGGCGTCCGGAACGACCGGAGGCTGTGAGTGTCGGGAACGCATCTCAGCCGACCCAGGGCTGGGAGATAAAACGGGGGTTTACCGCTTGCGGCGATTTATCTCGCCGGGAGTCCGGGTTCTCAGGGGAGTGACGGTGACTCCCCTGAGACGTTCACCGGTTCGGTGGCTACTTAAGAAGCAGCGCTGGAAGTGAACGGAACATTTGCAAGACAGATATAAACGTCAGGGAATACCCACAGTTTTAAGACGCCAACGACAACCCAGCTTTAGCCGCGCGCTTTACCAGCCACTGCGACACTCGAGTTTGCTGCTCTTCATCCAGCCACATCCCCAGCTTGGTTCTGCGCCAGAGCGCATCTTCCGCGCATTTCACCCATTCGTGATCCGCAAGGTAACGCAGCTCGGCTTCGTAAAACTCATGGCCAAAATCTTCGCCCAGGTCGCTCACGCTGGTTGCTTCCCCGAGGACTAAATCGCTGTTGCTGCCGTAGGTACGCGCCAGGCGGCGAGCCAGGCTCTCGGTCAGGAAGCCGTAACGGCGGCGCAGTTTTGCCGCGTAATCATCACGGTCACCGCCGATATCCCCGCCGGGCAGGCGGCTTTCTTTGGTCCAGGCCGGGCCGATGTTCGGGTAGTAACGCTCCAGCTTATCAAGCGCATGCTCGGCGAGCTTGCGGTAGGTCGTCAGCTTGCCGCCAAACACCGACAGCAGCGGAGCCTTGCCGTTTTCGTCGTGAATATCCAGGGTGTAATCACGGGTTACGGCCTGCGGCGAGTCGGACTCATCGTCACACAGAGGGCGAACACCGGAGTAAGTCCAGACAATATCTTCTTTGCTCAGCGACTTTTTAAAGTGCGCGTTATAGACGTTCAGCAGATAGTTAATTTCTTTGTCATCAATCTGCACCGCTTTCGGGTCACCGTGATATTCAACATCGGTGGTGCCGATGATGGAGAACTCATCCATCCACGGAATAACAAACACGATACGTTTATCTTCGTTTTGCAGAATGTAGGCCTGCTTCTGGGTATGCACGCGCGGCACCACGATATGGCTGCCTTTAATCAGGCGGATACCGTAAGGAGATGGCAGCTCCAGCCCTTCATCAAAGAAGGTTTTCACCCACGGGCCGGTCGCATTGACCAGGCCTTTCGCACGCCAGGTAAAGGTTTCGCCGGTATCGATATCCTGAGCCTCAACCACCCAAACGCCATTTTCGCGGGTCGCTTTGGTAGCCCGGGTACGGGTTTTCACTTCACCGCCTTTGCGGGTCACCATCTGGGCGTTTGCCAGTACCAGGCGAGCATCATCAACCCAGCAGTCAGAATATTCGAAACCGCGCACGATTTCCGGCTTCAGCACCGAGTCCGCGCCAAAACGCAAGCCGGTGGAGGCCGGCAGGCTGGTGCGTTTCCCGAGATGGTCGTACATAAACAGACCGGTACGGATCATCCACGCGGGGCGAAGATGCGGGCGGTGCGGTAAGCGAAAGCGCATAGGGAAGGCAATATGGGGAGCCATTTTCAGCAGCACTTCACGCTCGGCGAGCGCTTCGCTCACCAGACGAAATTCGTAATGCTCCAGATAGCGCAGGCCACCGTGGATAAGCTTGGAACTGGCGGAAGAAGTGGCGCACGCCAGATCCTGCCCTTCCAGCATTAACACGGATAACCCGCGGCCCGCGGCGTCGGCCGCAATACCGGCGCCGTTTATGCCACCGCCAATTACAATCAGATCTTTGGTTTCCATGTTGCCCTCACGCACTTTCGTTAAAGCTCAAAAATGTTCGATATCGCTCATAATAGCAATTGTTCATCCGCTTTGGTAACGAAATAAAAACATTTCTACGTGATATGGATAACATATTGGCGTTAATATCAGCGCCAGCGGGGTGCAATGCCTTAACATGCCCCTTGTTTCCTTTCATTCTCGACGAGTAAAACCATGGATCAATTTGAATGTATTGGTGTGGAAGAAGCCCACCAGAAACTCCAGCAGCAGCAGGCGGTATTAGTGGATATCCGCGATCCGCAAAGCTTTGCCATGGGACACACGCCGGGGGCTTACCACCTCACCAACGACACGCTGGTGACTTTTATGCAGCAAGCCGACTTCGACACGCCGGTAATGGTGATGTGCTACCACGGCAACAGCAGCAAAGGCGCGGCTCAGTATTTGCTGCAACAGGGCTACGACCAGGTGTATAGCGTTGACGGCGGTTTCGACGCCTGGCACCGTCATTTTCCTGCCGAGGTCGCTCACGGCTCGTAAAGTTCAGCGTTTGCGCTCACTCCGGGTATACTGCTTGCCTTTGTACGGCTTTAAAGACGAACTTGGTTAAACTTTCATGATAATGATCACCTCTTTCGCCAACCCGCGCGTGGCGCAGGCTTTTGTCGACTATATGGCGACCCAGGGCGTTATTCTTACCGTTCAGCAGCATACTCAGAGCGACGTCTGGCTGGCAGATGAAAGCCAGACTCAGCTGGTTCGTGCCGAGCTGGAACGTTTTCAGGCCAACCCCGGCGACCCGCGTTATCAGGCTGCCAGCTGGAGTACCGGCCACAGCGGCGTTGGCTTCAGCTATAAACGCTATCCTTTTTTTGCCACTATCAAAGAGCGCGCCGGGCCGCTGACCCTTGGCGTCATCTTTGTCTGCATCGCGCTGTTTGTACTGCTGAACCTGGTCGGCTTTGGCCCGGTAATATCGCTGCTTGGCTGGCCGCTTGACCCGAGCCAGCGCTTTGAGTTCTGGCGCTACTTTACCCACGGCCTGCTGCATTTTTCCTTTATGCACATCATCTTTAACCTGCTGTGGTGGTGGTATCTCGGCGGAGCGGTGGAAAAACGCCTCGGTACCGGCAAACTGCTGACGCTGACGCTCATTTCCACCCTGCTGAGCGGCTTTATGCAGGCTAAATTTACCGGCCCGCTGTTTGGCGGCCTGTCGGGCACGGTGTTTGCCCTGATGGGTTACGTCTGGCTGCGCGGCGAACGAGACCCGGACAGTGGCATTCAGATGCAGCGAGGCCTGCTGACATTTGCCATTATCTGGCTGGCTATCGAAGTCTTTACTCAATCTGCGGTGATCCCGGCTCACCTGACCGGTATGCTGGTTGGTCTGGCTATGGCGCTGGTCGACACCCTGAATGCGCGAAAACGAACATAACAACGCTGGAGTAGATGGTGAAGCAAACACAACGTCATGACGCGATTATTGAGCTGGTTAAGCAGCAGGGATACGTCAGTACCGAAGAGCTGGTGGAGCAGTTTGCCGTCAGCCCGCAAACCATTCGCCGCGATCTGAACGATCTCGCCGACCAGAATATGATCCTGCGCCATCACGGCGGTGCGGCCCTGCCTTCAAGCTCGGTAAACACCCCGTGGCACGACAGGAAGGCAACACAAACCGCCGAGAAAGAGCGTATTGCGCAAAAGGTTGCCAGCCAAATTCCTAACGGCGCGACGCTGTTTATCGACATAGGCACCACGCCGGAAGCCGTTGCCCATGCGCTGCTGGGCCATAGCAACCTGCGCATCGTGACTAACAACCTCAACGTGGCTAACACGCTGATGGTAAAAGAAGACTTCCGCATCATTCTGGCAGGCGGAGAGTTGCGCAGCCGCGACGGCGGCATCATCGGGGAAGCGACGCTCGACTTTATCTCCCAGTTCCGCCTCGACTTCGGCATTCTCGGCATCAGCGGCATCGACAGCGATGGCTCGCTGCTGGAGTTCGACTACCACGAAGTCCGGACCAAACGCGCAATCATCGAAAACTCACGCAGCGTCCTGCTGGTTGTGGACCACTCGAAGTTTGGCCGTAATGCGATGGTTAACCTGGGCAGCATCAGCCTGGTGGACACGGTTTATACCGACGTGATGCCTCCGGCAGGCGTGATGCAGGTGATTAAAGAGAATAACGTGCAGCTGGAGCTGTGCTGAGTTTTTACCCTCACCGTTTAGTCCCCTCTCCCCGCGGGGAGAGGGTTAGGGTGAGGGGCAGAACTACAATCTCACCGGCTTGATATGCCAAATCTCATCGGCATACTCCTGAATCGTCCTGTCGGACGAGAAGTAGCCCATATTGGCAATATTATGCATAGCGCGGATGGTCCACTCCTCCGGGTGCTGATAAAGCTGGTCGACCTTTTCCTGGCAGTCAACATAGCTGCGGTAATCCGCCAGCACCTGGTAGTGATCGCCAAAGTTAATCAGCGAGTCCACCAGGTCACGATAGCGGCCGGGCTCCCCCGGGCTAAACGCGCCGGTGGCGATTTGCGTTAGCACCTGGCGCAGCTCTTCATCCTGCTCATAATATTCACGCGGGTTGTAGCCTTTACGCCGCAGCTCCTCCACCTGTTCCGCGGTATTGCCGAAGATAAAGATATTCTCCTCGCCAACGTGATCCAGCATCTCAACATTGGCGCCGTCCAGCGTGCCGATGGTGAGCGCCCCGTTGAGGGCAAACTTCATATTACTGGTCCCAGAAGCCTCGGTTCCCGCCAGAGAAATCTGCTCGGAAAGATCCGCCGCCGGAATAATCAGCTGGGCCAGGCTAACGCTGTAGTTGGGAATAAACACCACTTTCAGCTTATCTTTCACCTGCGGATCGTTGTTGATAACCTCCGCCACGTCGTTGATCAGGTGGATTATATGTTTCGCCATGTAGTAGGCAGAGGCCGCCTTCCCGGCAAAGATATTCACCCGCGGCACCCACTCCGCCTGCGGATCGGCCTTGATGCGGTTATAGCGGGTAATCACGTGCAGGACGTTCATCAGCTGGCGCTTGTACTCGTGAATACGCTTAATTTGCACGTCAAACAACGCATCCGGGCTGACCACCACGTTCAACTGCTGGCCAATGTAGGTTGCCAGCCGTTTTTTATTGGCTAGCTTGGCCTTGCGCACCGCCTCATGCACCGTCGGGTAATCAATATGCTGCTTCAGGTCATTAAGCTGGCTGAGATCGGTGCGCCAGGTCTGGCCGATGTTTTCATCCAGCACGTCAGAGAGCGCAGGGTTCGCCAGCGCCAGCCAGCGCCTCGGCGTAACGCCGTTTGTCTTATTACTAAAGCGCATCGGGAAGATGCTGGCGAAGTCGGCAAACAGCGACTGCACCATCAGGTTGGAGTGCAGCTCGGAAACGCCGTTCACCTTATGGCTCACCACGACTGCCAGCCACGCCATACGCACGCGCCTGCCGTTGGACTCATCAATAATTGACGCTCTGCCAAGCAGCCCGGTGTCGTTGGGATACTGCTCCTGCAGGGTCTTCATAAAGTAGTCGTTAATCTCGAAGATTATTTGCAGGTGGCGCGGCAGGATTTTACCCAACATATCCACCGGCCAGGTCTCCAGCGCCTCGCTCATTAAAGTGTGGTTGGTGTAGGAGAACACCTGGCATGTCACCTCGAAGGCCTCTTCCCACGAAAATTTGTGCTCATCAATCAGCAGCCGCATCAGCTCCGGAATCGACAGTACGGGATGGGTGTCATTCAGGTGGATGGCCGTTTTTTCGGCCAGATTGGCGTAGGTTTTATGCAACTGATAGTGGCGGCTCAGAATGTCCTGCATCGTCGATGAAACGAGGAAATATTCCTGGCGCAGGCGCAGCTCGCGGCCGGAGTAGGTTGAGTCATCCGGGTAAAGCACGCGGGAAACGTTCTCGGAGTGGTTTTTATCTTCCACCGCGGCAAAGTAATCGCCCTGGTTAAATTTACCGAGGTTGATTTCGCTACTGGCCTGGGCGTTCCACAGCCTCAGCGTGTTGGTGGCATCGGTATCGTAGCCGGGAATAATCTGGTCGTAGGCCACGGCGAGGATCTCTTCCGTTTCCACCCAGCGGGACCTTCTGCCCTCCTGCTGAATACGCCCGCCAAAGCGCACCTTATATCGGGTGTTGTGGCGCTTAAACTCCCACGGGTTGCCGTACTCAAGCCAGTAGTCGGGCGACTCTTTCTGGCGGCCATCAACAATGTTTTGTTTGAACATGCCGTAGTCGTAGCGGATACCGTACCCACGCCCCGGCAGGCCAAGAGTTGCCAGCGAATCGAGGAAGCAGGCGGCGAGGCGGCCAAGACCGCCGTTACCGAGCCCGGGGTCGTTCTCCTCGTCAATCAACTCTTCAAGATCCAGCCCCATATCTTCCAGCGCGTTCTTCACATCCTCATAAATACCGAGCGAAAGCAGAGCGTTGGATAACGTCCGGCCAATCAGGAACTCCATCGACAGATAATAAACCTGTCGCACCTCCTGGGAGAGCTGGGCGCGGTTGGAGCGCAGCCAGCGCTCTACCAGCCTGTCCCGTACCGCAAAGAGCGTGGCGTTGAGCCACTCGTGTTTATTGGCGATGGCAGGGTCTTTCCCCACCGTAAACATCAACTTATAGGCAATCGAGTGTTTTAGCGCCTCGACGCTCAGCGTGGGTGATGCATAGGAAAAGGGTGCATTCATATCAGTGATTCCTGGTGTATGGGTAATTACATCAAGCGTTGATAAAGGTCGCGGTATGCCTGCGCCGCTACCTGCCAGCTAAAATCCATATTCATCGCCTGCCGCTGCACAAAACGCCACAGCGACGGGCGGGACCACAGCACGAAAGCACGCCGGATCGCACGCAACAGCGACCAGGCATTACTGTCTTCAAACACAAAACCGGTAGCCACGCCGTCCGCCAGATTTTCCAGCGACGTATCGGACACGGTATCGGCCAGCCCGCCGGTTCTGCGCACCAGCGGCAGCGTGCCGTACTTCAGGCCATAAAGCTGGGTTAAGCCGCAGGGTTCAAAGCGGCTCGGCACCAGAATCACGTCCGCGCCGCCCATAATTCGATGAGAGAACGCTTCGTGATAGCCAATCTGCACCCCGACCTGGCCCGGATGCTCGGCCGCCGCGGCAAGGAAGCCTTCCTGCAAGACGGAATCTCCAGCCCCCAACAGCGCCAGCTGTCCGCCCTGCTCAAGCAGGCCAGGCAGCGCCTCCAGCACCAAATCAAGTCCCTTCTGGCTGGTTAAGCGGCTGACCACTGCAAACAGCGGCACCTTGTCATTCACCTTAAGCCCCATCGCGACCTGAAGCTGACGTTTGTTTTCCGCCTTCTCCTCCAGCGTGTCACGGGTGTAGCGCGACGCCAGCAGCAGGTCGCCCGCCGGGTCCCAAATCTTGTCGTCCACGCCGTTGAGAATGCCCGACAGCCGCCCTTCACGCTGGCGCTGGCGCAGCAGCCCTTCCATGCCGTAGGCGAAATGCGGGTCGGTTATCTCCCGAGCGTAGGTCGGGCTGACGGCGGTAATATGGTCGGCGTAGTACAGCCCGGCCTTGAGATACGAAATCTGGCCGTGGAACTCCAGGCCGTTCATATCGTAAAACGACCAGGGCAGGTCAATTTCACTTAAGTGATGGGCGTAAAACATCCCCTGGTAGGCCAGGTTATGCACGGTAAAAACGGACTTCGCAGGGCGGCCACGCGCCTCAAGATAAGCCGGAGCCAGACCCGCATGCCAGTCGTGGGCATGCACCACATCCGGATGCCAGAACGGATCCAGCCCGCAGGCCATCTCCGCGCCCACCCAGCCCAACAGGGCAAAGCGCAGCACGTTATCCTGATAAGCAAACTGGTTAGTATCGTGGTACGGGCTTCCCGGCCGTTCATACAGGTGCGGGGCATCAATCAGGTAAATGCCAACGCCGTTATACTGGCCGTAAAGCAGGCGCATCGGGCCCGCGAAAGTCTGACGATGCGCCACCACCTGAGCATCGCTAATGCCCCGCCGGATATCTGGAAAAGCGGGTAACAGCACGCGAGTATCCACTCCGCCGGCAATTTGCGCCGCCGGTAAAGCCCCGAGCACATCCGCAAGGCCGCCGGTCTTCAGCAGTGGAAACATCTCGGAACAGACATGTAAGACCTGCATTATCGCTCCCATATGGAAAGTCGCGGCGCTGTGTCTCAATCATCAGGCAACGCCAAACGATAAAAAACCGCCGCACGGCAGCGCCGTGCGTAGGCCAATTTATTGCGCGCATTAGCTCTGCAATTTCGCCAGCATCTCGCGCGTAACCAATACAATGCCCTCTTCAGAGCGGTAAAAACGGCGGGCGTCTTCTTCCGCATTCTCCCCAACGACCATCCCCTCAGGGATGACGCAGGCGCGGTCGATAATGCAGCGCCGCAGGCGACAGGAGCGGCCAACGATAACGTCCGGCAGCAGCACCGAAGAGTCGATATTGCAAAATGAGTTAATGCGCACCCTCGGGAACAGCACAGACTGCACCACCACCGACCCGGAGATAATGCAGCCGCCGGAGACCAGCGAGTTAAGCGTCATGCCGTGGCTACCGGAACGGTCCTGCACAAATTTAGCCGGCGGCAGCGGCTCCATATGGGTACGAATAGGCCAGTTCTGGTCATACATATCCAGCTCCGGCATGACGGAAGCCAGGTCAAGATTAGCCTTCCAGTATGCTTCCAGCGTCCCTACGTCCCGCCAGTAAGGTTCCGAGTTGGGGTCAGACTGCACGCAGGAGAGCGGGAAGGGGTGAGCATAAGCCTCGCCCGCACGGGTCACTTTCGGAATGATGTCTTTCCCGAAGTCGTGGCTGGAGTTTTCATCCTTATCGTCTTCTTCCAGCAGCCTGAAAAGGTAATCGGCGTCAAAGATGTAAATCCCCATGCTGGCCAGAGATTTGCTGCTGTCGCCGGGCATCGTAGGCGGGTTGTCCGGCTTTTCGACAAACTCGATAATTTTCTCGTCAACATCTACCGCCATAACGCCGAACGCCGGTGCCTCATGCACCGGCACCGGCAGGCAGGCCACGGTGCAGCGCGCGCCCTTCTCTACGTGGTCGATAAGCATGCGCGAGTAATCTTGCTTGTAGATGTGGTCCCCGGCGAGGATGACCACGTATTCGGCATCATAGCGACGAATAATATCGAGATTCTGGGTGACCGCATCCGCCGTACCGCGATACCAGTTTTCACCGTGAACGCGCTGCTGAGCCGGGAGCAGATCGACAAATTCGTTCATCTCTTCGCTAAAGAACGACCAGCCGCGCTGAATATGCTGCACCAGGGTGTGTGATTGATACTGAGTAATGACCCCGATACGGCGAATACCTGAGTTGATGCAGTTGGAGAGCGCAAAATCAATAATGCGGAACTTGCCGCCAAAATGAACGGCAGGTTTGGCGCGGGTCGACGTAAGATCCTTCAGGCGAGTTCCGCGGCCTCCGGCCAGAATTAATGCGACGGACTTGATGGGCAGTTGTCGAGCCAGCATCAACGGATCGTTTTTCTCAAACCTAACCATGACTAACTCCTTTTCATGACTTTTGGAACACGCAAACTCCGTGCGCAGGACCATGCCATACAGCCATCACTACCGGGTTATCCTCTCCGGCAAACGGAGGAACGGCGTGCCATTCCCCTTCAGGTAGCACTATTTCTGCCACTTCTTCGGTGGCGTTAATGGCTATCAGCCAACGGTCAGACAGCTGGATTTGCAGGCGATGCACTCCGGTCTGCCATTCGTCGACGTTCAGAGGCTGCGCCTCTTTATTCAGCCAGCGGACGTTGCCGTCCCCCTCTTCCCACCAGCGGTTTGCCGTCAGGGCCGGGATGGTCTGGCGCAGATGAATCAGTGCCGCGGTAAAAGTCGTTAAGCCGTCATTCCCCTGCTCCCAGTCGAGCCAGGTCAACACGTTGTCCTGGCAGTAGGCATTATTGTTGCCGTGCTGGCTGTGGCCGTGCTCATCCCCGGCCAGCAGCATCGGCGTGCCCTGGGAAAGCAGTAACGTAGTCAGCAGCGCGTGCACGCTGTCGCGCCGTCTCTCCTTGGTCGTCGGGCTGGCTTCCAGGCCTTCAAAGCCATAGTTATTGCTGAAATTGCTGTTGGTGCCATCGCGGTTATCTTCTCCGTTGGCTTCGTTATGCTTTTGGTTAAAACTCACGCAGTCGCGCAGGGTAAAGCCGTCGTGGGCGGTGACTAAATTTATACTGGTGGACGGCAGCCGCTCGCCGTGGCGGTAAACATCGCTCGACCCGGCAAAGCGGCAGGCGAACCCGCCCAAGGAGAGATCCTGCTGCAACCAAAAGCGGCGCATGCCGTCGCGGAAATGATCGTTCCATTCCGCAAACAGCGGCGGGAAGTTGCCGACCTGATATCCGCCCTGCCCGATATCCCACGGCTCGGCTATCAGCTTGACCTGCGAGAGCAGAGGGCAGTTTTTGATCGCCTCAAACATCGGCGCATCCTGCCGGAATTCCGGCGTTCTCCCCATAACCGAGGCAAGATCGAAGCGGAAGCCGTCAATATGGAAACTCTCTACCCAGTAGCGCAGGCAATCCATCATCTGGGCCACTACGCCGGGAGTGCTCAAATTCAGCGTATTGCCGCAGCCCGTCCAGTTCTGATAGTCGCCGTTGTCCATTAACCAATAATAGCTACGGTTGTCGATTCCGCTCAGGGACAGGGTCGGGCCGTCCTTATCCAGCTCCGCGCTATGGTTGAGCACGATATCGAGCAGCACCTCAATACCGGCTTCGTGCAGGGCCTTAATCGCGCCCCGCAGCTCGTTGGCCGCTTTATGAGGGTTTTGATCCACCGCGTAATAGCTTTCTACCGCATAAAACGCCCGGGGGTTGTAGCCCCAATAGTTACTCAGCCCAAGCTGCGAGATCCTCGGTTCGGTAACGAAATGCGCCACCGGCAGCAGCTCCAGCGCCGTGATCCCCAGCCGTTTGAAGTAGTCGATCATCACCGGGTGACCCAGCGCGGCGTAGGTTCCGCGTAGCTCCTCGGGAATACCGGGATGCAGCAGCGTTAACCCGCGAACGTGGGCTTCATAAATAACCGTGCTGCCCCACGGCGTACGTGGCGGCTGATCTTCTTCCCAATCAAAATGCTCCCTGACCACCACGCATTTGGCCATGTGAGGGGCGCTGTCTTCAGGATTCGGTTGCTCATAGCCGCAGTGAAAGTGCGGGTGATCTTCTGCCCCGCCGACGACAACCCGCGCGCAGGGGTCCAGCAAGAGCTTGGCGGGGTTAAAGCGATGGCCATTTTCAGGCTCCCACGGCCCATGAACGCGGTAGCCGTAAACCAGGCCGGGTTTGCCATCGGGCAGATAGCCGTGCCAGATGTCGCCGCTGCGCGACGGCATGTCGTAACGCCGCTCGTGGCCGTGCTCGTCGAACAGGCACAGCTCCACTTTTTCCGCGTTGGCAGAGAACAATGTAAAGTTCACGCCTTTGCCGTCGTAATGGGCTCCGTAAGGCTCGGGGCGTCCCTTAGCAAGCTGCGTCATTCGCCCTCCCGGATCAGCCAGAGAGTGGACAGCGGCGGCAGCGTCAAACATAGGGAATGCTCCCGCCCATGGCTTGGCTGCGGCTCGCTGCGCACCGTTCCGCTGTTACCGGCATTGCTGCCGTGGTAGTGCATGGAGTCGGTGTTTAACTCTTCGCGCCAGCGCCCCGGCTGGTTGATACCGAAGCGATAATGGTAGCGCGGCACCGGCGTGAAGTTGCTGGCGACAATCACCTCGTTACCCTGCGCATCGCGCCGCACAAAGATAAATACCGAGTTGGCTTTATCCTCCACCACCAGCCATTCAAAACCGTAATTATCGAAATCCAGCTGATGCAGCGCGGCGTGCCGCCGGTAGGTGTGGTTCAGGTCGCGCACCAGCCGCTGCACGCCGTGGTGCCAGTTATCGCCGCCCTGCAACAGGTGCCAGTCGAGGCTGGTATCGTGGTTCCACTCGCGGCCCTGGGCGAACTCATTGCCCATAAACAGCAGTTTTTTGCCGGGGAAGGCCCACATCCAGCCGTAGTAGGCACGCAGGTTGGCGAACTTCTGCCAGGCGTCGCCGGGCATTCTGTCCAGAACGGATTTTTTGCCGTGAACCACTTCGTCATGCGACAGCGGCAGGACAAAGTTTTCGGTGCCGTTGTAGAGCATGCCGAAGGTCATTTTGTCGTGATGATGCTGGCGATAAACCGGGTCGAGCTTCATATAGTCGAGCGTGTCGTGCATCCAGCCGAGGTTCCACTTAAACCAGAAGCCGAGGCCGCCCATGCTCGGCGGACGCGACACCCCGGCGAAGTCGGTAGACTCTTCCGCCATGGTGACCGCCCCCGGCGTTTGCTCGCCGATGATGCGGTTGGTGTTACGCAGAAACTCAATGGCCTCGAGGTTTTCTCGCCCGCCGTATTCGTTCGGCAGCCATTCGCCTGGCTGGCGGCTGTAGTCGCGGTAAATCATCGAGGCGACCGCATCCACGCGCAGGCCGTCAATGCCGAAGCGTTCAATCCAGTACAGCGCGTTACCCACCAGATAGTTGCTGACTTCCCGGCGGCCATAGTTGTAGATAAGGGTATTCCAGTCCTGGTGATAGCCTTCGCGCGGGTCTCCGTGCTCGTATAGCGCGGTCCCGTCGAACTTCGCCAGCCCCGAGTCATCCGTCGGGAAGTGGCCCGGAACCCAGTCCAGCAGCACGCTCAGCCCGGCCTCGTGGGCAGCATTGATGAAGTAGATAAACTCATCCCGCGTGCCGAAGCGCCGCGTTGGAGCATAGAGCCCCTGCGGCTGGTAGCCCCAGCTACCGTCGAACGGATGCTCATTAATCGGCAGCAGCTCAATGTGCGTGAAGCCCATGTCCTTGACGTAAGGCACCAGCTGTTCAGCAAGTTCGCGGTAGCTGAGCCAGAAGTTATTGTCGCTGTGCCGTCGCCACGAGCCGAGATGCACCTCATAAATAGAGATCGGCTGGTCAAAACCGTTGGCCTTCTGGCGCTCGGGGCTGAGAGTGGTTTTCTCCGGCAGGCCGCAGATCAGGGAGGCAGTGTCGGGGCGCATTTGCGCTTCGAAAGCGTAAGGATCTGCCTTAATGCGCAGATGCCCGTCGGCATCCACCAATTCGAACTTATACAGCTGCCCGTTGTGCGCACCGGGGATAAACAGCTCCCAAATTCCGCTTTCGCGGCGCAGCCGCATCGGGTGGCGACGGCCGTCCCAGTAGTTAAACTGACCAACAACGGATACCCGGCGGGCGTTAGGAGCCCAAAGCGAGAAGCGCGTTCCGGTCACGCCATCCATCGTGGCGGCATGGGCGCCTAATGTTTCATACGGGCGAAGATGGGTGCCTTCGGAAAGCAGCCAGCTATCGAGTTCCTGAAGCAGCGGGCCGAAGCTATAAGGGTCGTCAATCAGGTTTTCCTGACCGTGCCAGACCACGGCGAGCTGGTAGCGAAAAGCATTTTTACGGCGAGGAAGAAGCCCGCAAAAGAAACCGCGGGAGTCGAGACAGTCGAGTTTGCTCACTTTGCGCCCGGTTTTCAGTTCGATAACCCAGACTTCGGTGGCGTCAGGCAGCAGCGCGCGGACTTCAAGCCCGGCTTCTGTTTGGTGCATTCCCAGCAGGGAAAACGGATCGGCAAAGTGACCCGTAATTAGCGCATTAATCACGTCTCTTTCCGGAAGAACAGACATGGCATTTTCCTTTTTTATGTGTCACTTATGACCCGCGCTACGCCTGCGCGCAGGTACGACACTTATCATTGACCCCGGCGAAAGGCACCCAACTCCTGTAAGCCCATTCGCCCAATACTCGCCCAACGCTTGCGCGTTATGACTTAAGCATAGCCAACGCTTTATTGACTCCTCGTGAAATAAATTAATTACCCCGTTTTACTCCATGTAAAACGCAAAAAAAGAGGGGCAACAATGCCCCTCTGCTAAATTCGCTTGATTATGCGAGCGCCCGTAACATTCTGCGCAGCGGTTCGGCAGCGCCCCACAGCAGCTGGTCGCCGACGGTGAAGGCCGAAAGATATTCAGGCCCCATATTCAGCTTACGCAGGCGGCCAACCGGAGTAGACAGCGTGCCGGTTACCGCGGCAGGCGTCAGCTCGCGCATGGTGATATCGCGGTCGTTTGGCACCACTTTCGCCCATGGATTATGCGCGGCCAGCAGCTCTTCAATGGTCGGGATGGAGACGTCTTTCTTCAGCTTGATGGTGAACGCCTGGCTGTGGCAGCGCAGCGCGCCAACGCGCACGCAAAGGCCATCAACCGGAATAACCGAAGAGGTCGCAAGGATCTTGTTGGTTTCCGCCTGGCCTTTCCACTCTTCGCGGCTCTGCCCGTTGTCGAGCTGTTTGTCGATCCACGGGATCAGGCTGCCCGCCAGCGGCACGCCAAAGTTATCGACCGGCAGGTTGCCGCTGCGGCCCAGCTCGGTCACTTTACGTTCGATGTCGAGAATAGCCGAAGCCGGGTTAGCAAGCTCGGTTGAAACTTCGTTATACAGCTGGCCCATCTGGTTCAGCAGTTCGCGCATGTGGCGCGCGCCACCGCCGGAAGCCGCCTGGTAGGTTGCCACGGAAACCCAGTCAACCAGGTCGTTGGCAAACAGGCCGCCGAGGGACATCAGCATCAGGCTGACGGTGCAGTTGCCGCCCACGAAGGTTTTCACGCCTTTGTTCAGGCCGTCCTGAATGACGTGCTGGTTAACCGGGTCGAGGATAATAATCGCGTCATCTTTCATGCGTAGAGAAGAAGCTGCGTCAATCCAGTAACCCTGCCAGCCGCTTTCACGGAGCTTTGGATAGATTTCGTTGGTATAATCGCCGCCCTGGCAGGTCACTATGATATCCAGCGCCTTCAGCGCTTCCAGATCAAAGGCGTCCTGCAATGTAGTGCCGGTAGCGCCGGCAAACGTAGGGGCAGCCTGCCCAAGCTGGGAAGTGGAGAAGAAAACCGGACGAATGGCGTCAAAATCGCGCTCTTCCACCATGCGTTGCATGAGTACAGAGCCGACCATACCGCGCCAGCCAATAAAACCAACATTTTTCATAGCGACTTAATCCTGCAGAGATGATTGCGTGTGTAAGCGCTGGCAGTGAGCCAGAACATCACTCCACCTTACAAAATGCAGCCAAAGTCGCAAGTGAAATTAATCAATGATATCCGCCGTGTCAGAAACAAATCTTATTAACAGAAATAACTTGCCAGATTTTGGGGAAAACAGATGACAGAAATCATATCCGCTGCGGTTCTACTGATCCTGATTATGGACCCGCTCGGCAACCTGCCGATATTTATGTCGGTACTGAAGCATACCGAGCCTAAGCGCCGCCGGGCAATTATGATCCGCGAACTGCTGATTGCCCTGCTGCTGATGCTTATCTTCCTGTTTGCCGGGGAAAAAATCCTCGGTTTCCTGAACCTGCGGGCGGAAACCGTCTCCATTTCAGGCGGGATTATCCTGTTCCTGATAGCGATTAAGATGATTTTCCCGACTCAGGAAGGCAGCTCGTCCGGCCTGCCCGCCGGTGAAGAGCCGTTTATCGTACCGCTGGCTATTCCGCTGGTTGCCGGCCCTTCTCTGCTGGCGACGCTGATGCTGCTTTCGCACCAGTATCCAAACCAGATGGGGCATTTAGTGGCCGCGCTGATGCTGGCCTGGGGCGGCACCGTGGCAATTTTGCTGCAATCGTCGCTGTTCCTGCGCCTGCTGGGAGAGAAAGGGGTTAACGCCCTTGAGCGCCTGATGGGCCTGGTGCTGATTATGATTTCCACCCAGATGTTCCTGGATGGGATTCGCACCTGGATGCGTGGGTAAAGCAAACCCTCACCTCTTATTTTTCCCCTCGCCCCTCCGGGGTGAGGGGCAATCCTGGAAAATGGCGTATCCCCCCTCACGAACACATATATCGATATGGCCCCGGCTCGCATGCACGCAGCCAGAGGTGAAGGTTTTCCTGCTTCAGCGTATACATGCCGCCAAAAAACGGATCGACAACCAGCCATCCCGGCACGCCGAAGAAAATAATGTTGCCGAACAAATACCAGTGGCTTAAACGGGTTTCCAGCGGAAGGGACATCGAGTAATACCCTTCATGCTTTAGCGTCAGCGTGTAGTTTTTCTTCCCGAAGTAGCTGCCATCCGTCTTTTTAAGCGTAACGGAGCCTGGCGTGGTGCCCTGCGCGGCGATGTCACCTTTGTCATCAAAAATCGTGAAGGCTGCGCTGGCTGGCGTGCTGTCGATATAAACCGTGGCGTCATTGTTACTCACTAGCGTTGCACAGCCGGTTAGCAGCGGGAATAACAGTAAGAAGAGTAATTTTTTCATTCGGACGCTCTCTCTTTAATAGGGAGTAATAGCGTCACGATGAGAGGCAAGCTTAATCGTAGAAAACAAAACACCCGGCAATAGCCGGGTGTTTTGAAGCAAGATTGGACGCGCGATTAAGACAGCAGGCTGAACGCAATCATCCCGACAATCGCCCCGGTGGTGCCGAGGATGGTTTCCATCATCGTCCAGGTCTTCAGCGTTTGCGCTTCGGTCGCGCCGGTAAACTTGCCGAACAGCCAGAAGCCCGCGTCGTTTACGTGGCTCACCACGATAGACCCACCCGCGATACAGATAGACAGAGCGGCCATCTGCGCGCCGTTATAATGCAGCTGTTCGATAACAGGCATCACCAGGCCAACGGCGGTCAGGCAGGCTACAGTCGCGGAACCCTGAATAATGCGTACCGCAGCGGCCAGCACGAAGCAGGTGATAGCAATAGGCAGGCCCATGCCGGTTAGCGCTTCACCCAGAGCGGGACCCACGCCGGAGTCGACCAGTACCTGTTTGAACACGCCGCCCGCGCCGATAACCAGCAGGATGATACCCGCAGGCTGCAACGCCTGGCCGCAAACCGCCATCACCTTCTCTTTTTCCATGCCCTGCCGGTAGGCCAGACCATAAATCGCTACCAGGCAAGCAACCAGAATCGCGGTGAACGGGTGGCCGATGAACTCGAGCCATTCGTACAGCGTGGAGCCAGGCGCGGTAAAGCGAGCGGCGATTGTTTTCAGGCCAACCAGCACCAGCGGCAGCAGAATAAGCGACAGGCTGAAGCCAAACGACGGCAGTTTGCCCTCGCCTAAATGCGGCTCGGAGATGTCCTCCGGGATTTTCAAATCAACAAATTTGCTGATAAAGCTGCCGAACAACGGCCCGGCGATAATCATGCCCGGGATAGCGGCGCACAGACCAATCAGGATCATCCAGCCAAAGTCGGCGTGCATCTGGGAAGCCAGCAGCATTGGTGCAGGCCCCGGCAGCAGGAACGCAGCGGCGGCGGCAACGCCCGCAAATAGAGGAATAACCAGCTTCACAAGGTTGGTGCCGGTGTGGCGAGCCATGGAGAACGCGACGCTAATCAGCAGCACGATAGCCACTTCAAAGAACAGCGGCAGCGCGCAAATCAGACCGGCCAGACCAATCGCATAGTGAGCGCGGCTGTGGCCGAAAGATTTCAGCATCTTGACGGCAATCTGATCCACCGCACCGGTTTCATGCAGGATCTTGCCGAACATCGCGCCAAGCGCGACGACAATGGCCAGGAAGCCCAGCGTGCCGCCCATGCCTTTTTGCATAGTGTCAGCGATTTTGTCGAGCGGCATCCCGGAAAACAGGCCTGCGCCAATAGAAACCACCATCAAAGCAACGAAGGCATGCATACGCGCCTTCATTACTAAAAACAGCAGTAACAGCACGGAGCCGACTGCCGTTAAAACAAGCGTTAATGTACTCACTCTGCGCTGCCTTGGTTAATTAATGCGAGGGTGCTGGCGACAACGCCGTCCAGCGGCTGGTCGATATTGACGACCAGAACATCTTTTTCATCCGCCTGCGGCTCTTGCAGGGTTTCGAATTGGGTCACCAGCATCTGGGTTTTGAAGAAGTGGCCTTTGCGAGCTTTCAGGCGGCTTTCAATCACCTCGAAATCACCCTTCATATAGATAAAGGAGAGATTCGGGTTGCCGTCGCGCAGCAGGTCACGGTAGTGCTTTTTCAGCGCCGAGCAGACGATCAGCGAAACCTTATTGGTACGCTGCATGGCGAATGCCGCGTCGTTTAACGCCTTCAGCCATGGAGTGCGATCGTCGTCGTTCAGCGGTTCGCCGGAGGCCATTTTCAGGATGTTGCTGCGAGGATGCAGGAAGTCGCCGTCCAGGAACGCAGCGTTCAGCCGATGGGCAACTTCGCTGGCAACGGCGGATTTACCGCTGCCGGAGACGCCCATCAGGACGTAAATATGGTGGTCGTGATTAGTAGTGCTCATGATGGCTCCGACTCTGACACAAAACTTTGCGTCTAAATTTGTTACGGGTAACAGTTACCGATAACATTTTCCGGGCTGGCTGCACAATAAGCAATAACCATTAGCTTGCAAAGTGTATATCTGTGAGCTACATCAAATAAAAAAATAGACTAAATCGAGCCGCCGGGCGACAGCGTAAAGCCTAAATCGAGCATTTGAGGTGTGATGGTTTCACCGCGAATACGCGCCAGCAGCCGCTCGGCACCGATGCGCCCCATGCGTTCGCGCGGGGTCAGCACGCTGGCGAGGCGCGGCTCCATGACCTGGCCAATATCGTGGCCGTGGAAACCGGCAATCGCCATATCCTGAGGAATGCGCAGGCCCTGGCGCTGGCACTCAAAAGCCGCGCCGATCGCTAAGTCATCGTTGGTGCAGAAGATGCTGTCGAGCTGCGGGTACTCACGTTTTGCCTGGCGCAGCAGCTCAATACCGGTGGAATAAGAAGAGGAGTTTTCAATCATCACGCTGTAGGGGGTCAGCCCCGCATCGAGCATCGCCTGCTCGTAGCCTTTTTGCTTGATAAGGGTACGTTCATCGAGACGCGCCCCAAGGTAGGCCACATGTTTGTGGCCCCGGGCGATAATAGCCGCCGTCATCTGGCGAGCTGCTTCAAAGTTATCGAACCCCACGGCGATGTCCAGGCAAGGCGACACGCTGTCCATCAATTCCACCACCGGTATACCGGCGACTTCAATCATCTTCAGCGTTCTGGGAGTGTGGTTGCGCTCGGTCAGGATCAGGCCGTCGATGTTCCACGAAAGCATCGACTCCAGGCGCTCCTGCTCCAGCTCGGGCTTGTAGCCATAGTGGGCGAGCATAGTCTGGTAGCCGTGGGCATCAATAACGTTTTCAATCCCGCGCAGCACTTCGGCAAACACCTGGTTGGTGAGCGAAGGAAGCAGGACGCCAATAGCGCGGCTGGTTGAATTAGAAAGGATATCCGGCGCACGGTTCGGGATATAGCCCAGTTCATCTAACGCGGCGGCAATTTTAACCTGCAGCGCGGCAGACACCTGGTCAGGATTGCGTAAGAAACGGCTGACCGTCATTTTGGTCACGCCTACGCGATCTGCAACATCCTGTAGTACCGGTCTTTTCTTTTTCATCGTCCTGCCTGGCTTGTAAAGTTTCGACAGCCGAGTTTAGCACGGACAAAAGAAAACCCGCCCTTTTTCAGGGGCGGGTTGTGACGGGTAACGTTTATACCGACGGCAGATCGAACAGCAGTATTTCGCTCGCTTCGTTGGCATGAACAGAAATAGCCTGCTCATCCCACACGGCTATCGCATCACTGGTTTTTGCCTGCGTGCCGTTGATGGAGACATCGCCTTTCACGACCTGGATCCACACGCGGCGATCGGCCGGAATTTGGTACACCGACGGCTCATCTTTCGCCAGCGCCCAGCGCGACAGTTCCATATCCTGATAAACCTTCAGGGAGCCGTCACGGGCATCCGGGGAAAGCACCAGCTGGCGGCCCTGCGGCGCATCAAAACGGCGCTGATCGTAACGCGGCGTAATCCCGGTTTTTTCCGGAATGATCCAAATTTGGTACAGGCGCAGCGGTTCGGTTTCGCTGGCGTTGTACTCGGAGTGACGGATGCCGGTCCCAGCGCTCATAATCTGGAATTCACCGGCAGGCACGCGTTCTTTATTGCCCATGCTGTCCTGGTGTTCTACCGCGCCTTCCAGCACGTAGGTCAGGATTTCCATGTCTTTGTGCGGGTGAGTCCCGAACCCCTGGCCGCCGTCGATAACATCTTCGTTAATCACGCGCAGCGCCGAGAAGCCCATAAAGTTAGCATCGTAATAGTCGGCAAAAGAGAAGGTATGCCAGCTATCCAGCCAGCCGTGATTAGCGTGGCCGCGGTCCTGTGCTTTTCTTAAATAGATCATGATATGTCCTCCGCAATTCGTTTGATGGGATAAGTGTGGACCCATTTAGCGGAGGATCATAGAGGGTGAAAATTGACTCCTCTGTTCAAAAAAAATGAATAAGTCAGAGAAGCCAAAATACCATCAGGAGAGGCTTATAGCGGCGGGAGACGGCTGTTCAAATCCGCATTCCAGAATTTCCAGATTGGTGAGAACTTCAATTTCACTGACGTAATTCGGCTTGCCGTTTATCAGGGTTTCATACAGCGCATCGTAAACGCGGCCATAGTCGCCCTGCTCCGGCTTCCACTCTTCACGTACCGTTTCTCCGGATTCGTTCACATACTCAAGCTGCGCCACGCTGCTGTCGGCGGCGAAGCCCGGTTCGCCCGGCATGATGTACGCCTTGAGGCTGGTTTCCTGCTGGTCGATACCATATTTCACAAACGAGCCTTTGGTGCCGTGAACGATAAATTTCGGGTAGTCGATTTTCACCAGATGGCTGGTTTTCACGATGGCCTTCAGGTCGCCATAGAACAGCTGGGCTTCAAAGGTGTCGTCCGGATTGGCTTTATTACGCAGGCTGCGAATGTCGTAGGCAACGTGGTCGGGGCGGCCAAACAGGGAGATGATTTGGTCCATGGTGTGCACGCCAAGGCCGTAGAATGCGCCGTCCGCAGGTTTGCCCGGGTTAGCGGCCGCCTCAGGGCGATACATATCAAAGTGGCTTTCGATTTCCACGATTTTGCCAAGCTTGCCGCTCTCGATGGCTTTTTTCATGGTCAGGAAGCAGGAATCAAAGCGGCGGTTCTGATACGGCGAAACAACAAGCCCTTTTTCCTTCGCCAGCGTCAGCAATTCACGCGCCTCGGCAAGCGTTGGGGTAAACGGTTTTTCCACCAGCACGTTTTTACCCGCTTCCAGCGCTTTTTTTGCGTACTCAAAGTGGCTGTCAACGTGGGTACAAATCACCACCAGCTTCACTTCAGGATCGTTGAGAATATCGTCCAGCTGGCTGGTAAAGTGGATGCCCGCGTATTGCGGTTGCTGCTCCAGCTCCGGCTTTTCGCTGCGGCGGAAGATGTGGGCAACGTGGAGCTTATCTTTGCGGACCAGAACGAACGGGAGATGGTAGCGGGTGGTGCTTTTACCGAAGCCGATAAAGGCGCAGTGTAGGGTCATTTCATTGTCCTTTTTGATTTGAGCTGCCTTTACCTTACTGCATTTTTCACCCGTATTTTATTAAAACTGGACAAAGGTTTGCCCAAATTAGTTGGAGTTGTAGCAAGGCGGAAAGGGAAGGCATCCCGATGAGCTTACTTAGGTAAGTGATTCGGGTAACTGAGCGCAGCCAACGCAGCTACGGCTTCAAATAAGAAAGACTGAGGTTTGCCCACATTAGTTGGAGTTGTAGCAAGGCGGCAAGGGAAGGCATCCCGATGAGCTTACTTGGGTAAGTGATTCGGGTAACTGAGCGCAGCCAACGCAGCTACGGCTTCAAATAAGAAGGGCAAAAAAAAAGCCAGCACCCGGCTGGCTAAAGTAATACTGGAAGCAATGTGAGCAATGTCGTGCTTTCAGGATGTCTCCGTAGGGGTCTCCCCTGAACGCATGGCAATAATAATCATTATCATTCGCACTTGTAAAGTTTTTTTTGAAAAAAATGGCATTGACTTGAACTTCAAAGTCAATGATGTTTAAAAGGTTTTCCATAACCCATTGAGGAGAAAAGGATGAAATCTGTTGTCGTGCGTCACGCCGAACCCGGCGATGCGGAAGCTTTACAGAAAATGTATGCCCATCCGGCGCTTTACCGCGACACGCTACAGCTACCTCATCCTCCTCTAAAAGCCTGGTATGACCGAATTACTGACCCCAAACCGGGCAGCCGGCATCTGGTGGCCTGCGTTGGAGATGAGATTGTCGGGCAACTGACGCTGATGGTGGAGCAGTCTCCGCGCCGCAGCCATGTGGCAACATTTGGCATGGGCGTGCATGCCGATCATCAGGGCAAGGGCGTTGCTTCGGCTCTGATTCAGGAGATGGTTAACCTGTGTGACAACTGGCTGCGCATCAGCCGTATTGAGCTAACGGTGTATACGGATAATGCACCCGCGTTGGCGGCCTACCGCAAGTTTGGCTTCGAGGTGGAAGGCACCGGCAAGCGCTTCGCCCTGCGCGACGGCGAGTATGTGGATGCTTACTTTATGGCACGTTTTAAACCGGAGTAATTTTTACCCTCACCCCGCCCCTCTCCCTAACAGGGAGAGGGAGAAAGAAAAACTGGCTTCAACTTGAACGCACCCCTCTCCTTTTTAGGGAAAGGGGAAAGTAAGAACAATCAGTACCCTGCCGCTAAATCATCTACCGAGCGTGGGTCTGAAGCGCCGTAAAGCTTGCCGTCCGGCGCGACCATAATGCTTTGCGTACTGCCCATAGCCGCCTTCACTTCGACGTTTTGCCCCTTCTCTTTAAGCAGTTTTAGCGTATCCGGGCTAAAGCCCTTCTCCACCCTCAGCTCGTCCGGCAGCCACTGATGATGGAAGCGCGGGGCATTGGCCGCTTCGGCAACGTTCATTCCAAAGTCGATGCTGTTGACCACCATTTGCAGCACGGTGGTGATAATGCGGCTACCGCCCGGGCTACCGGTCACCAGCCATGTTTTACCGTCTTTCACCACAATCGTCGGCGACATAGAAGAAAGCGGGCGTTTATGTGGCCCCACGGCGTTGGCCTCCCCACCTACCAGCCCGTAAACGTTGGGCGTGCCGGGCTTGGCGGAGAAGTCATCCATCTGGTTATTCATCAGAATGCCGGTATTACCCGCAACGATGCCGGTGCCAAATACGGTATTGAGCGTATAGGTTACCGCCACGGCGTTGCCGTCTTTATCCACCACCGAGAAATGTGTGGTCTGGTCGCTTTCATAAGGGGCAAGTTTGCCGGGTTTGATTTCACTCGACGGGCGGGCTTTGTTGATATCGATTTTCTCGGCCAGTGATTTCGCATAGGCCTTGCTGGTCAGCGCCTGCCAGGGCACCTTCACAAAATCCGGATCGCCGAGATATTCCGAGCGGTCGGCGTAGGCATATTTTTCAGCCTCGGCCATAACCTGCATCGCATCGGCGCTGCCGAAGCCATATTTCGCAAGGTCGAAGTTTTCGAGAATATTCAGGATCTGCACGATATGAATACCGCCGGAAGACGGAGGCGGCATGGAGTAAACCTCATAGCCACGGTATTCGCCGCTAACGGGCTTGCGTTCCACCGCCTTGTAGTTAGCAAGATCCGCCTTGCTTATCAGCCCGCCGTTTTTTGCCATCTCTTCGGCAATCTGGTCGGCAATCGCGCCTTTATAGAAAGCATCCGGCCCCTGCTCAGCAATCATCTCCAGGCTTTTTGCGAGGTTTGCCTGCACCAGCTTATCGCCTTTTTGCAGCGGCTGGCCGTCAGCTTTCCAGAAAATGGCCTTGCTGTTTTCGTGGTTCGGGATCACTTCCGCACCGTACTGCTTGAGATCGTCCGCCAGCGCATCGTTGACGGTAATACCATCACGCGCCAGCTTGATCGCAGGCTGCACCACTTTGTTCAGCGGCATAGTGCCGTATTTCTCCAGCGCCAGGCTAAAACCGGCCACGGTGCCGGGCGTGCCGGAGGCCAGGTGTGAGGTCAGCGATTTTTTGCTGTCTGCATTACCTTTATCATCCAGGAACATATCGCGGCTGGCTTTCTCAGGCGCCATTTCACGGAAGTCGATGGCGACGGTTTTGCCGTCTTTCGTTCGCAGCATCATAAAACCGCCGCCGCCAATATTCCCCGCCTGCGGGTGCGTGACCGCCAGCGCATAACCCACGGCGACTGCGGCATCAACCGCATTGCCGCCCTGCTTTAAAATCTCAACGCCAACCCGGGTTGCCGCCGCATCCTGAGAAGACACCATTCCATGTTCGGCTACAACAGGATGGTGAACATCCACTTCCACGCCGTAAGAAACCGGCGGAGGAGCCGCAACACCCGGCAGGCATAGCCCAATTAACAACGCCGGGATAGCGGCCCAGCTCAGCTTTTTCCACTGTTTTATCATCGTTATATCCTCATTTACCCGGGGAAAGTCCCCGCTTAATCCTGGTTCACAAATCCGAAATAATCACCGTGTGAAGGGAAACGGAGTAAACTTAAAAAGCCCCTGACGGGAGGAGATGACGATGAAAAAAGTATGGCTTTTGGCAGCACTGCTGCCCTTAACGGCGCTCGCCCAGCCGCTGAACACCACCAATAATCCAAACCTGCCTGGCTACCAGAATCCGAGCCAGCAGCGCATGCAGTCGCAAATGCAGGCTCAGCAAATTCAGCAGCAGGGGATGCTCAAACAGCAGCTTCAGACGCAGAGCCAGCGTCAACAGCAGCAGCTACAGACGCAGCTCAACAACAACTCGCAGCGGGTTTTACAATCTCAGCCGGGGATAAGGGAGCAGCCGCTACCGAGCGGCAAAAACGGGATGTTGAAGGGAGGAAACGGCGGCATGCTGAATCAAAATAGCTCAACCCTGCCGCCCGTTACGCCGTAAAACTCAGGCGCTAAAATCAGGGCCAATCTCGTCGATGCGATCGGTACAGATGGCATCGACGCCCCACTCCAGCAGCACCGCTGCACGATGGGGAACGTTCACGGTATACACCAGAATATATAAGCCCGCCGCTTTCAGCTCCTTCACGCGAGCCTCATCCAGCAGTTGATGATTCAGGTGAATCGACACGCACTGTAAACGGGTGGTCAGTTCGCGCCAGTCGTCACGCCATTCGTCCAGCAGCAGCCCGCGAGGCAGCTCAGGTGCAGCCTGCTGCGCGGCTTCCAGCGCCAGGATTTCAAAAGACGAAAGCAGCGGTGCGATTTGCCCGGCCCACAATTCGCGGGCGGCCAATGCCACCACTTTACCGGTTTCCGTTTCCAGGCCGGTGGTCGGCTTGATTTCGATATTGGCCATCATGCCGTGCTGCCTACAGCGCTCGGCAACCTGAGAGAGCAGCGGCAGCGGCTCGCCGGCAAATTCGCGGCTGAACCAGCTACCCGCATCCACTTTCAGCAGGTTATCCCAGTTCAGCTCTCCGGCAACGCCCCAGCCGTTGCTGGTGCGCTCCAGGGTATCGTCGTGCAGCAGGAAAATTTGCCCATCGCGTGACAGCTTGGCGTCAAACTCAATCATGGTGTGGCCGTAGCGCGCCCCCACGTCGATTGCCGCGAGGGTATTTTCCGGTGCCAGTTTACCGCCGCCACGGTGGGCGACGATTTTTGGATAGGGCCAGTTGCTCATAAGCGTTGTCCGTTTTTACCATCAAAGAAGTGCAGATGTTCTTCCGGCAGATGGACCCACAGCGTGGTTCCCGGCTGAGGACGCTCCTGGTGTGAAAGGCGAATAACCACCTTTTGACCGCCCCAGCGGCCGTGCACCAGGTTATCGGCGCCGAGCATTTCCAGGGTTTCAACAACAATGGGAATGCCGCCTGCAGCCTGTGAGCTTATCGCAATATGTTCCGGGCGGATACCCAGCGTCATCGGACGGCCAACCCACTGTAAATGCTGGCTGCCAATTGGCAATACGTCACCGCCATCCAGCTCAAAGCGCGAGCCGTCGATGCTGATTTTGCCCTCCAGCAGGTTCATCGCAGGAGAGCCGATAAAGCTGGCAACAAAGCGGCTGGCCGGGCGCTCATAAACTTCAACCGGAGTACCAATTTGCTCCGCTATGCCTTTGTTCATCACCATCACGCGCTGGGCGAGAGTCATGGCTTCGACCTGGTCGTGCGTAACGTACAGGCTGGTGGTTTTCAGGCGGCGATGCAGCTGCTGTAGCTCAAGGCGCATCTGCACGCGCAGCTTGGCGTCGAGGTTGGACAGAGGTTCATCGAACAGGAATACCGCCGGGTCACGCACGATGGCGCGGCCCATAGCCACACGCTGCCGCTGGCCGCCGGAAAGCTCGCGCGGGCGGCGGGTTAACAACGCATCCAGCTCAAGAATACGGGCGGCTTCCAGTACCTTCTGGCGGATTTGCTCTTTGCCCAGACCGCGAATTTTCAGCCCCCACGCCATGTTCTCTTCCACCGTCATATGCGGATAGAGGGCGTAGTTCTGGAACACCATCGCAATGCCGCGTTCTTTTGGCTCCATGTCAGTGACGCGCTGGCTGTCAATCCAGATGTCGCCGCTGGTGACCTGCTCAAGCCCGGCGACCATACGCAGCAGCGTAGATTTACCGCAGCCCGACGGCCCAACCATGACGATAAACTCGCCGTCCGCTACGTCAACGGTCAACGGCTGGATAACCTGGGTCTTGCCGTCCCAGCTCTTACTTACTGCCTGTAACTTTAAACCTGCCATGGGCTATTTCTCACTATCAACCAGGCCACGCACAAACGCGCGCTGCATTACTAAAACGATAACTACCGGAGGAACAAGAGTCAGCAGCATTGCCGCCATAACCTGGTTCCACTGCGTCACGCCATCACCGCTGGCAATCATTCCTTTGATACCCGCCACGGCGGTTCCCAGGTCAGCGTCGGTGATAATCAGCAGCGGCCAGAGGTACTGGTTCCAGCCGTAGATAAAAGTGATCACGAACAGCGCGGCCAGATTGGTTTTGGACAGCGGCAGTACGATGTCAAAGAAAAAACGCATCGGCGAGGCGCCGTCGATGCGGGCCGCTTCCATCAGCTCGTCTGGCAGCGTCATGAAAAATTGGCGAAACAGAAACGTGGCGGTAGCCGAAGCCATCAGCGGCAGCGTCAAACCGGTGTAGCTGTCGAGCATTTTCAGGTTAGAGATAACCTCTACCGTAGGGAAAATACGCACTTCAACCGGCAGCATCAGGGTGATAAAGATCATCCAGAAGAACAGGTTGCGCAGCGGAAAGCGGAACCAGACAATGGCGAAGGCCGACAGCATAGAGACGGCGATTTTGCCAATGGTTATCACCAGCGCCATCACCGAGCTGTTAAACAGCATCCGGCTAAAAGGCGCGCTGTTCACCGCCACGCCGTTGTTCCAGATATAGCTAATGTTTTCCCACAGATGAGTGCCGGGGATAAGCGTCATCGGCGTATCAAAAACCGCTTTGTTATCCAGCGTCGCGGCGACAAACGCCACGTACAGCGGGAACAAAATCACGATAATGCCGAGGATGAGCAGAGTATGGCTGAAGATAGTCAGCCCGCGACGGTTCTCAATCATTGGTAGCGCACCTTACGTTCAACGAAGCGGAACTGAACCACCGTCAGGACAATCACCAGCAGCATCAGCACCACCGATTGCGCCGCCGAGGAAGAGAGATCCAGCCCAGCAAACCCTTCGCGATAAATCTTGTAGATAAGCGTGGTGGTTGCCTGAACCGGGCCACCGCCGGTTGCCGCGTCGATAACCGGGAAGGTATCGAAGAAGGCATAAACCAGGTTCACCACCAGCAGGAAGAAGCTCACCGGGGCGATAAGCGGCAGCGAAATAAAGAAGAAGCGGCGCACCGGGCCAGCTCCGTCAATGGCTGCGGCTTCCACCAGCGAACGAGGGATCGACTGCAGGGCGGCGAAGAAGAACAGGAAGTTATAGCTAATCTGCTTCCACACGGAGGCGAACACGACCAGGAACATGGCCTGGCCGCTGTTCTGCGCGTGGTTCCAGTTATAGCCAAACTCTTCCAGCACGTGGGTAATCAGCCCGCGTCCCGGGTTGAACAGGAAGATCCACAGCACCGCGGCGATGGCGGGTGCAACAGCATAGGGCAATAGCAGCATGGTTTGATAGAAGCGGCTACCGCGCACCACGTAATCGACCAGAGCGGCAAAAAACAGCGAAACCAGCAGGCCGCTGCCTGCCACCAGGCCGCTAAAAATCATCGTGGTGTAGAAAGAGTCCAGATAGTAGCTATCGTGGAACAGCTGCACGAAGTTATCCAGGCCAACAAAGTGGCTGGACAGACCAAACGGGTCAAGGTTTTGCAGCGAGTACCAGAGGGCTTCGCCCGCCGGCCAGATAAAGAAGATGACGGTGATAATCAACTGCGGCAGCACCAGGGCGTAGGGGAGCCAGCTTGAGCGAAACACCGGGCGAGATGATGACATAGAGTTACTCGGTTTATGTTGATACGGGTGGAGCTATGCCCCTCATCCCGCACTCTCTTTCAGGGAGAATGCGGGATGGGGGTAGATCTTATGACTTGGTAGACTGCTCGAAGCGGCGCAGCAATTGGTTACCACGCTCAACGGCGGTATCCAGAGCCTGTTGTGGCGTCTTCTTGCCGGTCCATACGGATTCCAGCTCTTCATCAACCACGGTACGGATCTGCGGCATGTTGCCCAGGCGCAGGCCTTTAGTGAACGGCAACGGCGGCTTGTTCAGCATCTGGCGGGTTGCGGTATCCGCACCCGGGTTCTTGTCGTAGAAGCCGTCTTTACGAGTCAGGTCGTAAGCCGCGGTGGTGATTGGCAGGTAACCGGTTTTCTGGTGCCATTCAGCGGCGATTTCCGGCTTAGCCAGGAACTGCATGAACTCGGCAACACCTTTATACGTTGGCTTGTCTTTGCCCTGCATAACCCACAGGCTTGCACCACCGATGATGGCGTTCTGCGGAGCGCCTTTCGCATCTGCATCGTAAGGCATCATGCCTACGCCGTAGTTGAATTTCGCGTACTGGCGGATATCAGCCAGAGAGCCGGAAGAAGCGGTGGTGATTGCGCAATCGCCGTTGTAGAACTTCTCGGTAGACTCGTCTTTACGGCCGAAGTAGGTGAAATCGCCCTTCTTGTTCATCTCTTCGAGCATCGCAATATGTTTCACCTGCTCTGCTTTATTGAACTCGAGAACTGCGTCAGTGCCGTCGAAGCCGTTGTTTTTAGTCGCAAACGGCAGGCCGTGCCAGGCGCTGAAGTTCTCCAGCTGGATCCAACCCTGCCAGCCGCTGGCGTAGCCGCACTTCATGCCGGCCGCGCGCAGTTTGGCGCTGTACTCGGCAACGTCCTGCCAGGTTTTAGGCGGCTGGTCCGGGTTCAGGCCCGCTTTCTTGAAAGCGTCTTTGTTGTAGTACAGCACCGGCGTGGAGCTGTTGAAAGGCTGGGACAGCAGGTGGCCCGTTTTGGAGTCAGTGTAGTAACCGGCAACGGTCGGCACGAACTGGGATTCGTCGAAGCTAATCCCTGCATCTTTAAATACTTCGTAGACCGGCTTGATAGCTTTAGAAGCCATCATGGTCGCGGTGCCAACTTCATAAACCTGCAGGATGGCTGGCGCGTTACCGGAGCGGTATGCCGCAATGCCCGCAGCCAGGCTCTGCTCGTAGTTGCCTTTATAAACCGGCACAATTTTAACGTCAGGATGCGTTTCGTTGAAGCGTGTAGCCAGAGAATCAACTTCTTTACCCAGTTCCCCGTCCATTGAATGCCAGAAAGGGATGGTGGTAACGGCCATCGCCTGGCTGGCAAATGCCAGACCCAGCGTCAGCGCCAAAGCTGTGTGTCGTAACGATGTCATTCGGTTATCTCTCTTGTTGTGCCGGATGCGCGAAATCACGCGTTTTATGCTCGCGAGGTAACATGACACGCTCGAATGACAGAAAAATAACGGTCGGATGACAGAATGGTTACAGCAAGGTGAATGAAATGTTTCTTTGGATCGGGGAGGATATATTTTCTTCGCCCCTCTGAGCAGGGGGGGCAAACAAAAAAAACGGCAACCGAGGTTGCCGTTTTGCTTTTATTAACCGCCCAGATAGGCGCTTCTTACCGCTTCGTTCGCCAGCAAGGCCTCGCCGGTGTCTTCCAGCACAACGTGGCCGTTTTCCAGCACGTAACCCCGGTCGGCCAGCTTCAGCGCCTGGTTGGCGTTTTGCTCAACGAGGAAAATGGTCATCCCTTCGCTGCGCAGCTGTTCGATGGTGTCGAAGATTTGCTGGATGATGATGGGCGCCAGGCCAAGCGAAGGTTCATCCAGCAGTAACAGACGTGGCTGGCTCATCAATGCCCGGCCAATCGCCAGCATCTGCTGCTCGCCGCCGGACATGGTGCCCGCCCGCTGAATGCGGCGCTCATGCAGGCGCGGAAACAGTTCATAGACGCGCTTGATGCGCTCCTGGAACTGGTCACGCTCGGCAAAAAATCCGCCCATCGCCAGATTTTCTTCTACCGTCATGCGGGAGAAGACGCGGCGGCCTTCCGGCACGATGGCTACGGCCTCACGCATGATGCGCGCGGTGTGCCAGTCTGTAATATCTTTGCCATCAAATACCACACGGCCACCGGTGGCCCGCGGATCGCCGCACAGCGTGCCGAGCAGCGTGGTTTTACCGGCCCCGTTGGCGCCGATCAGGGTAACGATTTCACCCTGTTTAATATGCAGACTGACTTCGTGCAGCGCCTGGATTTTTCCGTAGTGGGCGCTCACCTTGTCAAACGACAGCATTATATTTTCCATCTTATGCCTCACCCAAATAGGCGCGAATGACGTCAGGGTTGTTGCGGATTTGCTCCGGCGTGCCGTTTGCCAACGGCGTTCCCTGGTTCACCACGTAGATACGGTCAGAAATGCCCATTACCAGCTTCATGTCGTGCTCAATCAGCAACACCGTAGTGTTGTGGTGATTACGCAGCTCCATGATCAGCTCATCAAGCTCATGGGTTTCTTTCGGGTTAAGGCCGGCAGCAGGCTCATCCAGCATTAAAATTTCCGGCTGAGTGACCATGCAGCGGGCAATCTCCAGGCGACGCTGATCGCCGTAGGCCAGGTTACTTGCCTGGCGGTTAGCGTGCTCGAGCAGGCCAATTCGCTCAAGCCAGGTTGCCGCACGGTCCAGGGCTTCGCTCTGGGCGCGACGGAAGCCAGGGGTTTTCAGCAGACCGGAGAAAATACCGGTTTTCAGCTGCTGATGCTGAGCCACCAGCAGGTTTTCAATCACCGTCATTTCGCGGAACAGGCGCACGTGCTGGAAAGTTCGCACCACGCCCATACGAGCAATCTGCTGGCCCGGCAGCCCTTCAAGATGCTGGTCACGCAGCATGATGGTGCCGCCGGTCGGCTTATAGAAGCCGGTGAGGCAGTTAAACACCGTGGTTTTACCGGCGCCGTTGGGGCCGATAAGTGAAACGATTTCCTGAGGATGCAGCTCCAGAGAGACATTGTTGACGGCGAGCAGGCCGCCGAAACGCATCATCAGGCCGCTGACGGATAACAATGGCTGACTCATGCCTGCTCTCCTTTCACTTGCTCTTTCTTCAATTTCAGATGCGGGCGCGTCATCGGCAGCAGGCCCTGCGGACGCCAAATCATCATCAGCACCATCAGGCCACCGAGCACCAGCATGCTGTATTCGTTCAGGTCACGCATCAGCTCGCGGGAAACCACCAGCAGCACGGCCGCCAGAATAACCGCAAACTGAGAGCCCATCCCGCCCAATACCACAATCGCCAGCACAAACGCCGACTCGGCAAAGGTGAAGGACTCCGGGCTGACAAAGCCCTGGCGCGCGGCAAACAGCGTCCCGGCAAAACCGGCAAACGCGGCGCTGATGGTAAACGCGGTCAGCTTAATACGGGTCGGATTCAGACCCAGCGAGCGGCAGGCGATTTCATCTTCGCGCAGCGCTTCCCACGCGCGACCCAGCGGCATACGCAGCAGGCGGTTAATCACAAACAGCGACAGCACTACCAGCAGCAGCGCCACCAGGTAAAGAAAGATAACCCTGTCGCTGGGATCGTAGGCCACGTTGAAGAAGTTGCTGAAGGTATCCCAGCCGCCTTCACGGGCGGTACGGCTAAATTCGAGGCCAAAGAAGGTTGGTTTTGGAATTTGGCTGATGCCGTTCGGGCCGCCGGTTATCTCGGTGTTATTCAGCAGCAGGATACGGACGATTTCGCCGAAGCCCAGCGTCACAATCGCCAGATAATCACCACGCAGGCGCAGTACCGGGAAGCCAAGCAGGAAACCGGCGGCGGCGGCCACCAGGCCCGCCAGCGGCAGGCAAGTCCAGAAGCCAAGGCCGTAATAGTGGTTCAGCAGCGCAAAGGTATAAGCGCCAATAGCGTAGAAGCCGCCATAACCCAGCACCAGCAGGCCGGACAGCCCCACCACCACGTTCAGCCCCAGGCCGAGGATGATGTAAATCATGGTTAACGTGGCGATGTCTACCGTACCGCGCGAAACCAAAAACGGCCACGCAACGGCGGCAACCAGCAGCGCCACCAGGAACAGCTTCTGCTTAACCGTTGAGCCATCCAGCGCGGGCAGCACAAACTTCGGCCCGGAAACTTTCTTCATGCCTTTCAGGAACAGCGGGCGCAGCAGCTGGAACACCAGCACTACGGCGGTGCCGATAAGCACCCATTCCCAGCGCACAGAAGCGGCGCTGTTTACCACCAGTTTGGTACCGTCCAGGCTCAGCTGAACGCCCATAAATACCGATGCCAGAATAAAGAACATGGCCGCAGAGAGCAGCGAAAAGACAACATGCATCGGCTTCATACTTTCTCAACCTCCGGACGACCGAGGATACCGGTCGGCATCACCAGCAGCACCACTATCAGCAGAGCGAAGGAGACAACGTCTTTATATTCAGTGCTCAAATAAGCGGAGGTCAGCGCTTCGGCAACGCCGAGGATCAGGCCGCCAATCATGGCACCAGGAATGCTGCCGATACCGCCCAGAACCGCCGCGGTAAAGGCCTTCATCCCGGCCATAAAGCCGATATAAGGGTTGATAACGCCGTAGAACTGGCCGAGCAGAACGCCCGCAACCGCCGCCATCGCAGCGCCAATCACGAAGGTCAGGGAGATAACGCGGTCGGTATTAATCCCGAGCAGGCTCGCCATTTTCAAATCTTCAGCACAGGCGCGGCAGGCGCGGCCCATACGGGAATAGCGGATGAACAGCGTCAGCGCCAGCATCGCCAGGAAGGTCACCACCCAGATAACCAGCTGCATAGTAGTAATGGTGGCGGTGAAATTATCACTCGCACCCACTATCCACTGGCCGTTAAACAGGCTTGGCAGCGCGATGTCACGCGAGCCTTCGGTAAGGCTGACGTAGTTTTGCAGGAATATAGACATACCGATGGCGGAAATAAGCGCAATCAGGCGCTTGGAGTTGCGCACCGGCTTATAGGCGACGCGCTCAATGCTCCAGCCATAGGCGCTGGCAATAATAATCGCACCGATAAAGCCTGCGCCTACCAGCATCCAGCCAACATCAATTCCGAGCATCATTAGCGCGGCGATTATCATGAAAGAGACATAGCTGCCGATCATATACACTTCGCCGTGGGCGAAGTTGATCATGCCGATAATGCCGTACACCATCGTATAGCCGATAGCTATCAGCGCATAAGTACTACCCAGCGTGACGCCGTTAAACATCTGCTGCAGGAAGTAGAGAAACTGCTCGGACATAACTTAACCTTTTAATGACCCCCCGGCAGAAAGCCGGAGGGTGGGATGACTATAGAGTCGTCGCCTTATTTCGCCACGCTGGACGAACCATCGGCGTGCCACTGGAAGACACCGAATTCAAATCCTTTCAAATCGCCTTTTTCATCCCAGTTCAGCGGCCCAATAACGGTGTTCGCGCCATGCGCTTTTAAATCTTTAACCAGCGCGGCAGGATCCTTGCTGCCGGTACGGTCCATCGCGGTTGCCAGAGACTGAACCGCCGCATAGGTTATCCAGACATACGGGCCGCTCGGGTCTTTCTTCTGTGCTTTCAGCTCATCCACGATAGCTTTGTTGGCAGGCTCCTGGTCATAGCGCTTAGGCATAGTCACCAGCATTCCTTCACCCGCCGGGCCAGCGATGTTGGACAGAGAAGCATTGCCCACGCCTTCCGGCCCCATAAACTGAGTTTTCAGACCCACGGCGCGCGCCTGGCGCAGGATCTGACCCATTTCCGGGTAGTAACCGCCGTAGTAAACGAAGTCGATATTTTCTTTTTGCAGGCGAGCCACCAGAGTGGAGAAGTCTTTATCGCCCGCGGTGATGCCGTCGAAGAAGACGATGTTAGCCCCGCCTTTCTTCAGGCCGTCCTGCACGGAGCGCGCCAGGCCTTCACCGTATTGCTGCTTATCGTGAATGATGGCAACGCGCTGCGGCTTAACGTGCTCGAGGATGTATTTGGCCGCGGTCGGGCCCTGGGAAGAGTCCAGGCCAGCGGTGCGCATAATCATGCCGTAACCACGCTGGGTCAGCTCTGGGTTCGTCGCGCCCGGGGTAATCATCAGGATGCCTTCATCTTCATAGATGTCGGAGGCTGGCTGAGTAGAGGAAGAGCAAAGGTGGCCGATAACGTATTTCACGCCGTCGTTCACGATTTTGTTCGCTACCGCTACGGCCTGTTTCGGATCGCAGGCGTCGTCGTATTCTACGGCAACAAGCTTGTCCCCTTTGATGCCGCCTTTGGCGTTGATGTCTTTAATAGCCTGGCGGGCACCGTTAAATTCCATGTCACCCCACTGCGCTACCGGGCCTGACATTGCCCCGACAACAGCCACTTTAATATCTCCAGCGGTTGCCGCGTGAGACATCGCCAACGCAACCACTCCGGCGAGTAATGTCTTCGCGTTCATCTTCATCCGTTCCATCCCCATAACGTGGTTAAAAAGCACTCAGTGCTTTTTTTAATCAATGACCATTTTTATCATTGCCTTGAAGGAGTTAGCGGCAAAATTTACAATTTATCCGGCTAAACTCTCTATTTTTCAGGCGATTAAGTAGAGATAATATTCTGTATTTCGCCATAGTTAAACAAAAAAAAGCACTGAAATCAGCATAAAATAGCGGTACAAAGAGCCGAACAATTCACTGGATTTTAGTGCTTTATCCTGGTCAGGATTCAATCTGCCATTTTTAAGGCTGGCTTAGGTTTGCCACAAAAAGTAATCAACTGCTCAGCGGCATAAAAAAGATAAAGCGTCTGGGGCAAATAAATTGGTTACACTCGACGTTTTCCCGCTTTTTGGTTAGGTCACTTATGAAACTCACCATCATTCGTCTGTTTGAGTTTAGCGCTCAGGATAAAATTGACCTCGGCAAGATCTGGCCGGAATATTCCAGCGCCTCGCTGACGCTGAGCGATAACGAAAGGATCTACGCCGCAAAATTTAACGATCGCCTGCTCGGGGCGGTACGCGTCACGTTGACCGGTTCACAAGGCGCGCTGGATTCGCTGCGGGTGCGCGAGATCACCCGTCGCCGCGGCGTGGGGCAGTACCTGCTGGAAGAAGTGATGCGGGATAACGCGGCGATTAACCACTGGTGGCTGGCGGATGTTGGCGTGGAAGACCGCGAAGCGATGGCGGCGTTTATGCAGGCTTCGGGGTTCCGCGCACAGAGCGGCGGCTGGGAGAAATAGGAGCCCCCTCACCCCGTCCCTCTCCCTAAGGGAGAGGGAGTAAACACTAAAACGGCAACCAGAGGTTGCCGTTTGCTGTTTATTTTGCGTCGGTCGCTGTACCGTTGGCATGCCAGGTAAACACGCCGAACTCAAAGCCCTTCAGGTCGCCCTTCTGGTCCCAGGACAGCGGCCCCATTACGGTGTTAACGCTATTAGCCTTCAGCCATTCAGAGATTTTTGCCGGGTCTTCACTCTGGTTCAGACCAGCCGCCAGAGACTGCAACGCGGCGTAGGTAGTCCAGACGAATGCACCGCTCGGATCCTGTTTCTTAGCTTTAATCGCGTCCACAACCGGTTTGTTAGCCGGAACCTGATCGTAGTTCTTAGGTTTGGTAACCAGCAGGCCTTCAGCAGAATCACCGGCGATGTTAGACAGGGATACGTTCGCTACGCCTTCCGGACCCATGAACTGGGTTTTCAGGCCAGCAGCGCGGGACTGACGCAGGATCTGCCCCATTTCCGGGTGGTAGCCGCCGTAATAAACGAAGTCGATGTTCTCTTTCTTAAGGCGCGCCACCAGGGTAGAGAAATCTTTCTCACCGGCGGTAATGCCGTCGAAGAACACGACGTTAGCGCCGCCTTTTTTCAGGCCATCCTGCACCGAACGCGCCAGACCTTCACCGTACTGCTGCTTGTCGTGGATTACCGCAATTCGCTTGGGCTTAACGTGGTCAAGAATGTATTTTGCTGCGGTCGGACCCTGGTCAGAGTCCAGGCCGGTGGTGCGCAGAGTCAGCTTATAGCCGCGTGACGTCAACTCCGGAGCGGTTGCCGCCGGGGTGATCATCAGAATACCTTCGTCTTCGTAGATATCAGACGCTGGCTGAGTGGAAGAAGAGCACAGGTGGCCGATAACGTATTTAACGCCGTCGTTGACCACTTTGTTGGCTACCGCTACCGCTTGTTTCGGGTCACAGGCATCGTCATATTTGGTGATAACCAGTTTGTCGCCTTTGATCCCGCCTTTTGCATTAATATCGGCAACCGCCTGCTCGGCACCGGTAAATTCCTGATCGCCATACTGGGCAACCGGGCCAGACATCGCCCCCACTACCGCGACTTTAATATCTTTTGCCAGCGCCGCGTGGCTCATTGCCAGTGCAATGCATCCTGCCAGTAAGGCCTTACCCGTCATTTTCATCCTGAGAGTCCCCATTGTTATGGTTATTGCATTTGTTGTGTTGTTGTTTGTTAGCGCATTATTCTGATTGTATGCATAAGAAAAGCATATGATAGCTAACTTAAGGGCGGCCACCCGCGCCAGGGCAGCACACTATGCTAAACATAGCGTCATTTGCGATAATTTGGAAAGACATATTTGAAGGTTAGATAAAGGAAACGTGACAAAGAAATGACCGCGCCGGACGAGGCTCCGGCGCGGGTAGTCGAAACCAGAATTACCAGCCGGCTGGCAAATAGCCCAGGGCAGAAGCTATTGCATAAACCGCGCTACACAGATAAAGCAGTACGATGAAAATCTGAATCAACGGATGGGTCATAAATGCCGGACAGGTCCAGCCGGGCGTGATATCGCCATGACGGCGGGCGCCTTTAATCATCAGGATCGGCATAATCGACAAAATCACGCCGCTGAATACCCCCGCAAAATAGAGCGCGTTAACAAACGACACCAGCCCGCTGTAGGCCAGAATAAAAGGCGGCACGGCCACCACCAGCAGCACCAGGAAACGCTTCATCGAAGGCTCGTCGCTGCCGAGGCGAAATCTGTCGAAAATATTAGTCAGGAAGCTACCACCCAGCCCCCAGTACGAGGTCAGCATGGCGCACAGCGCGAACAGGTTGGCCGAAAAGAATGCCCACTCCCCCAGCGCTTTACCCCAGGAAATGGTCGCGACCTCAGAGATATTGTCCAGCCCGTTAAGCATAATGACCGACATCGGCACCAAGGCCAGCAGGCTAAAGGTAATAACCATGCCGACGATAATCGCCTTTGGCAGCTTCTCGGGTTTGTCAGCAAAGCCGCGCGCCATCTCCGGCACGATGTACTGCGCCGAGAAGCAGAACACCACAACGTTGAATACCGGCACCATATAAAGCCAGTTGCCTTCCAGCAAATAGCTCACGCTGGTCGTCTCTTTGAGCAAAGTGGCGGCCACCAGGATGGCAATCATCACCACCATGCCGACGCTAATAAATTTTTCACCCCGGCCAATCGCTTTTAGCCCCATGTACAGTACGCCTGCCGCAGGGATGAAAAACAGCACGCTGCCCAGCGCCGGGGAGATACCGAGCAAAGAGTGCAGCAGCTTGCCGCTGCCGGTCATATAGGCTGTCAATGCGCCCACGCTGTTCACACAAACCGAGAGGAACATCATCAGTGCGCCAAACTTGCCAACGTAGCGCAAAGACAGCCCGCTAAGCTGCAAATGCTGGCGGGTGCGCAGAGTCGTTTCTGCTACATAGAGCATGGTTACGGTAGTGAGACTGCCCACCAGTACCAGCCAGAATAGCAGCGGCCAGAAGCCTGCTTTACTTGAGGCATAGGCGATAGAAAGCACGCCCGCGCCAATATTAGTGCCGACAATCATCGACACGCCTTCAACAAAACTCAGGGATTTTCCAGGGACAGCCGTTCGCTCCCCGCGCGCAACGGCGGGAGAGAAGGTGGAGTTTTCAGACATAATATTTTCCAGATTACTCCGGCGGAGAGCCCCGCCGGAAAACAGGTGATATCAGGGTGATAAACCACTCACGCTGAGCAAAAAGAGCTACGCGGCCGCCTTATATTGATGATGGGCTTCCGTGGCGCCGCAGAAATTGGCCGGGCTGGTTAGCCCTTGAGCACCCGCGCAAGAATAGCCAGCGCTTTAGTGAACTGCGCATCGGGGATGGTGAGCGGGTAGAGGAAGCGAATCACGTTGCCGTAAACGCCGCAGCTCAGCAGCAGTAAACCCTGCTCCTGGGCCTTTTGCTGGATTTCTCGGGTAATTTCCGGGGAAGGTTTTCCGCTTTGCGGGTCGTTAAACTCCACCGCAACCATCGAACCTTGCCCACGCACGTCGGCAATCGCCGGGCAGCTCTGCCGGGCCTGGTTCAGCACCTCTTTCAGGTGTTCGCCCAATTGGGTTGCACGTTTGCACAACTGCTCCTCGGCAATAACATCCAGAACAGCATGTGCGGCAGCAACGGCTAGCGGGTTACCTGCATAGGTTCCCCCCAGGCCACCCGGAGCCGGAGCATCCATCACTTCCGCGCGGCCAACCACGCCGGACAGCGGGAAGCCGCCTGCCAGGCTTTTCGCCATAGTCATCAGATCGGCTTTGACATCGTAATATTCCATCGCAAACAGCTTGCCGGTACGCGCAAACCCGGTCTGCACTTCATCGGCTATCAGCAGAATGCCGTGGGTGTCGCACAGCTCACGCAGCGCCTGCATAAACTCCGGCGGCGCAACGTTAAAACCGCCTTCGCCCTGAATCGGCTCCAGCACGATGGCCGCCACCTGGTCCGCCGCAATATCCGCTTTGAAGATGCGATCCAGGCTTTTCAGTGCATCCCCGGTGGTTACGCCATGCGCGGCATTAGGGTAAACCGCGTGGTAAACGGAACCGGGGAACGGGCCAAAGCCAATTTTGTAAGGAGCCACTTTGCCGGTGAGCGCCATCGTCATAAAGGTACGGCCATGGAAGCCGCCACCGAAGGTAATCAGGCCAGGGCGTTTGGTGTAAGCGCGGGCAATTTTTACCGCATTCTCAACGGCTTCTGCGCCGGTGGTGAAAAATGCGGTTTTGGCCGGGCCTTCAATCGGCGCCAGCTCGTTGATGCGCTCGGCAAGGGAAACATAGCTTTCGTAAGGAACAATCTGGTAAGCCGTGTGGGTAAAGGCCTGCAGCTGTTTTTCTACAGCGGCAATGACTTTTGGATGGCGATGTCCGGTGTTCAGCACCGCAATCCCTGCGGCAAAATCAATAACCTCGTTGCCTTCTACATCCCACAGAGTGGCGTTCTCAGCCTTCTCTGCAAAGTAGCTACACATCACGCCCACGCCGCGAGGGGTGGCCTGTAAACGACGCTGGTTCAGCTCTGCACTTTTCACCCTGGTCTCTCCTGTTATCTCAGTCACTTTATCGCAACAAATCAGAAACAATGTCGTTTATTTACACAGGTATTGGCTCTATAATCGAGTACCAATTCAGATTATCTGAGGGATCCAATTGCGAGATTTAGTGGGTGATTTGATTCTTGTCAGGCTGCAGGAAGAGAGCGATAACCTGCTGCATAAGCGCCTTTACAACGCGCTTCGGCGCTCAATTCTGGATGGCTCACTCCCCTCCCACAGCCGCCTGCCTGCTTCTCGTGACTTAGCCAGTGAACTTAACATCTCACGCAACACGGTATTAACAGTTTACGAACAGCTGATGACTGAGGGCTATGTTGCCTCCCGCCAGGGCAGCGGAACATTTGTTGAAAAAACGCTGCCGGATCGCTTCACCTCCGCAGGCAAGGTTGGCGAAAGCGGCGCGGCTTCCGCCACGGAGGTTTCAATCTCCCGCCGCGGCCTGCATCTTCTTTCCCGGGTCAGCGCCAGCCCGCGCCAGTGGGGAGCCTTTATTCCCGGCGTCCCGGACGTTAACGCTTTCCCACATCCGCTGTTCAGTAAGATCCAGGCTCGCATCAGCCGTCGGCCTAAGCCGGAGCGCCTCAGCTATAGCTGCAACGGCGGCACGCCGGAGCTACAGCATGCGCTGGTTGACTACCTGCGGGTTTCTCGAGGCGTAAACTGCCAGGTTGAGCAAATTCTTATCACCGAAGGGATCCACCAGGCTATCGACCTGGTGACACGAATGCTGTGCGACAGGGACGACCTAGCGTGGATCGAAGAACCTTCCTACTGGGGCATTCGCCACGTACTGGCGATGAACGACGTGCGGATTACACCGCTGACCGTCGATGCTAACGGCCTCTGCCCACCGGAGACGATAACCGAAGCGCCGCGCCTGATCTTTGTCACGCCTTCACACCAATATCCGCTGGGCGCGGTGATGAGCCTGGAGCGTCGCCAGCGGCTGCTGGCCCTGGCCCGCCAGCACGGCAGCTGGATTATTGAAGACGATTACGACAGTGAATTTCGCTTTTCAGGCCAGCCTATTCCCGCTTTGCAGGGGCTGGCCGACGAAGCGCCGGTGGTTTACATCGGTACCTTCAGCAAAACGCTTTATCCAGGGCTAAGGCTCGGCTATGTGGTGCTGCCGCGCCCGCTGGTTAGCGACCTGAAAACCGCTCATGCGGAGCTGTATCGCGGCGGCCACTCGCTTATCCAACAGGCGCTGGCGGAGTTCATAACCGCCGGGCACTACTCGGCCCATATACGCCGTATGAGGCTGCTTTATGGCCGTCGCCGCGCTTTTTTAACCGAGCTAATTTCCCGCCATTGCGGCCCGCAGGCGCTGTCAGATTTCAGCGACAATGCCGGGCTGCATCTGATTTTGAACCTGCCGGATGAAGCGGATGATGTGGCAATTGCGCAGTGCGCCAACGCCAGAAATATTCTGGTGCGCCCGCTGTCGCGCTATTACCTGACGGAGCGGCGTAAGAAGGGATTGTTGATGGGGTTTGCCAGCCTGCCTGAGAGTGAAATGGAGGCGGCGTTTGCCGCGCTGTTGGAATGTATGCCGGAGGCTAAAAAACAAAACGCCCCAGCATAAAGTGGGGCGTTCTCGGGGCGGCACTGCAATGTCGGCTTTATGCTTCTATCGCAGCTCGCAATTTTTTCATCGCGTTCTTTTCAAGCTGGCGTACACGCTCGGCGGAAACGCCATAACGGTCTGCCAGTTCTTGCAGCGTGCTCTTGTTGTCTTCATCCAGCCAGCGTGCGCGAATAATCTGCTGGCTACGCTCGTCAAGGCCCTGCATCGCGTCGCTCAGCTTGTCGGCAGCGTGCGATTCCCAGTTATCGTCTTCAATGCCGTCGGCAAAGTTGGACGATTTGTCCTGCAGGAACAGCACAGGCGCCATCGGCTGGCCGTCTGAGTCGTCATCGTTGGACATGTCGAAGGTCATATCCTGCGCCGCCATGCGTGATTCCATCTCAAGCACGTCTTTGCTGGACACGCCAAGCTCGTTGGCAACCATTTCGACTTCGTCCTGATTAAACCAGCCCAGACGCTGCTTGGTTTTACGCAGGTTAAAGAACAGCTTACGCTGTGCCTTGGTGGTCGCGACTTTCACGATACGCCAGTTACGCAGCACGTATTCATGAATTTCGGCTTTGATCCAGTGCACGGCAAAGGAGACCAGGCGAACGCCGACTTCCGGATTAAAGCGGCGCACCGCTTTCATCAGGCCGATGTTGCCTTCCTGGATAAGGTCTGCCTGCGGCAGGCCGTAGCCGGAATAATTACGGGCAACGTGAACAACAAAGCGCAGGTGAGACAGGATCAGCTTTTTCGCTGCTTCCAGACTACCCTGGTAATGCAGCTTTTCAGCCAGCTCCTTCTCTTCCTCAGCCGTTAACATCGGCCAGGCGTTTGCAGCCCGGATATACGACTCCAGGTTACCAACAGGGGCTAAAGCTAAATTTTGCATTTCTTTGGTCATTCAAACCCTCTCTTAGAGACTGACGTACAGGTTGCCATCTACTGGCGGCGGCGCGCCTGCAATGCAGCGAGCGCCAAACCGTATCATCCACTGTACTCTCAGACAGTGATGTTATCCACAAGTTCAATGTAAAGCTGTGAATAGATTACACACAAAGTGTGACGGTTATTGCAGCATGGCAGGGGGCACTGCGGAGTAAAACTCATCCCCTGCTGACGACGTTATCGTAGCAGAAGATGAGTATACCAAAAACTTTTTACTGTGGGGTAAAACGGCGTAAATGTTGAACAGTGGCAAGCCAGGCTGCCAGCCAGCCGATCATCGAGGAGACCAGCAGCAGCAGCAGGCATTCGTCAAAACCTAAGCCGCTGATATCGAACTTAGTGCCGAACACCTGCGCCACTTCGGTCACCGCCGAGGACAGACGCATCACCAGAATTTCCGACAGAATAAGCGACAGGAACGCCCCGCTAAAGCCGAGCAGCGCCCCGCCATAAAGGAACGGACGCAGAATAAAGCCGTCCGTCGCGCCAATCAGCTTTTGCACGTTGATGGTATCGCGGCGGGCAAAAATGCTCAGGCGAACCGAGTTGCCGATAACCAGGAATACCGCGGCCACCATCAGAATGCCTATCATCGCCGCTACGCGACCCACCAGCCCGGTCAGCGCCGCAAGGCGGGCAAACCAGCTATCGTCCATGCGCACTTCATCCACGCCGTGGATCTTCGCCACGCGGTCACGCAGCGTATTGAGGTGGTCGGTACTCTGGAAATCCAGCTTAGGGTTAACCACCGCAACCGCGGGCAGCGGGTTCTCTTCCAGCATATCCAGCGCGCCGCCAAAGCCCGACCAGTTGCGGAATTCGCCCAGCGCTTCTTCGCGGGAAAGGTAGTTAACTTTATCTACGCCCTCTTCCGCCTGAATTGCGCCCACAACCTGCTGCGCGGCGTTGTCGTCCAGCGCCTTATCCAGATAAACGGTAATTTGCGGTGAAGGATAATACTGCGTCGCGGCCTGGTTGACGTTTTTGTAAACCATATAACAAACGCTCGGCAGCGTGAGGGAGATGGCAATTACCATCACCGTCAGGAACGTCGCCAGAGGCTTGCTCTTTAAATCTTGTAGCGCGCCTTCCCAGGCATAGCGGAACTGTTCATTCACGCCACCCTTGAGGGAGCGGCTTTTCGACTGCGGCCCTTTGCCACGCTTTTTCACCGAGCGGCCCAGATCGCCAAGCTTGTTCAGCTTGTTGAATTTATCCAGCTTGTTGCTGAAGCGCTTAATATGGTTGAGCGCACTGTTTCTATTCACCTGCCAGGCCTCCATGCAAATGGCCGTCGCTTAGCGTCAACATACGGTAGTTGCGGCGCGAGATTAGCCCCATGTCGTGGGTTGCCATCAGAACCGTCACGCCGACGCGGTTAAATTCTTCAAACAGGCGCAGAATGCCTTCCGACAGCGCATCATCCAGGTTACCGGTCGGTTCATCCGCCAGCAGCACCGCAGGCTTATTCACCACCGCACGGGCAATGCCCACGCGCTGCTGCTCACCGCCGGAGAGTTGGATTGGGAAATTTTTCGCTTTGTCCAACAGCCCGACCTTATCTAATGCCGCCGAGACGCGACGGCGAATATCTTCGCCGCTGGCGCCGGCGATGATCAGCGGAATGGCCACGTTGTCGTAAACGGTTCTGTCCATCAACAGGTGGTGATCCTGGAAAATCATGCCGATCTGGCGCCGCAGGAACGGCACCTCACGACTCTTCAGGCGGCTAATATCGTGGCCGCCGAAAGAGATCTTCCCGGCGCTTGGCCGCTCGATACCACAGATAAGCTTGAGCAGGGTACTTTTCCCTGCGCCAGAGTGGCCGGTCAGAAAGGCCATCTCGCCCGGTTGCATATGGAAGGTGACTCCCTGCAACGCTTGTCTCCCACCGAGATAGGCTTTACTGACGTGTTCAAAGCGAATCATTGTTAATCCTCTCGGGCAAAAAGTGCCTCTATAAAGTCGCCCGCATTAAACGGTCGCAAATCAGAAATTTGTTCGCCGACGCCAATGTAGCGAATCGGAATACCGAACTGGTCTGCCACAGAGAAGATAACGCCACCCTTGGCGGTCCCGTCCAGTTTAGTCAGGGTGATGCCCGTTAGCCCCACCGCTTCGTGGAACAGTTTAGCCTGGCTTACCGCATTCTGACCGGTGCTGGCGTCGATGGTGAGCATAACCTCATGCGGGGCGTCTTCGTCCAGCTTTTTCATAACCCTGACAATTTTCTTCAGCTCTTCCATCAGGTGCGCTTTATTTTGCAGGCGCCCTGCGGTGTCGGCTATCAGGACGTCAACATTACGCGCCTTCGCCGCCTGGATAGCATCGAAGATAACCGAAGCGGAATCCGCGCCGGTATGCTGAGCCACCACCGGAATATTGTTGCGCTGGCCCCAAACTTGTAGCTGTTCAACCGCCGCCGCGCGGAAGGTATCGCCCGCCGCCAGCATCACGGATTTACCCTGCTGCTCAAACTGGCGTGCCAGCTTGCCGATGGTCGTGGTTTTACCCACGCCGTTAACGCCAACCATCAGGATAACAAACGGCGTTTTGCCTTCAACATTCAGCGGCTCGTCCACTTTGGCGAGGATATCGCTCATCTCTTCCTTCAGCAGGCCGTATAACGCCTCGGCGTCACGCAGCTGTTTGCGGCTTGCGCCTTCCGTCAGGTTGTTGATGATTTTACGGGTGGTTTCCACCCCAACGTCGGCAATCAGAAGCTGCTCTTCCAGCTCTTCAAACAGATCATCGTCGATTTTTTTGCCGCGGAACAGACTGATAAATCCGGAACCGAGGTTTTGTTTGGTTTTGACCAGGCTGCGCTTCAGGCGCGCAAAGAAACCTTCTTTGGTTGGCTTCTCTTGTTCCTGCTGGACCGCTGCCGGAACCACTTCTTCAACCGCTTCCGGTTCGGCTTCATCAACGGTTTCAGGCTCGGCCTCTGGCTCTACGAGCTGTGCTTCGGCGAACAAAGCTTTTGCTTCGGCCACTTCTTCTTCAATGATTTCGTCCTGCTCGGCCTGCCATTCGTCCGGCTGTGCTGCGCTTTCAGTAACGTCTTCCGGCAGCGGCAGAACTTCGTGCTCTACGGCGGCAACTGGCTGCTCGATAACTTCTGGCTCAACGGCAGCCACCACAGGTTCGATGATTTCCGGCTCTGGCTCGGCAATCACTTCCGGCTCGACAACCGCCTCGGGTTCGGCAATAACCTCAGGCTCTACAACCGCTTCGGGTTCAGCCACGACCTCAGGCTCTACAACCACTTCGGGTTCAACAACGGCCTCAGGCTCGGGGGCGACTTCCGGTTCAGGGATGATTTCCGGCTCGGCAACGGCGGCATCTTCTTCCACCAGCAGCTGATTAACCTCAACCACCTCCCGGGCAAATTTTTCGGACTCATCCAGTGAGTGCTCACTAACTAAATCCTGGGTTTCTTGTTCAGCAGCCAGGGGCTGTTGAGGCGCTTCCTGTTGTGCAGCCTGTTCAGTAACCGGTTGTTCTTCTGCTACTTTTTGTTCTGTTTCTGCTTCCGGTTGTTGATCTTTCTGGCCAAATCCCAGCCAGGAAAAAAAGCCACGTTTTTTCTCTTTCGCCATTTGCGACTACACTCCTCGCTGTTAACTCATGGCACAGACCCGATTCTGCTTGCCACGGGCATAAAAAATAGTGGGCTAGTCTACCACTTTCCCGGCGCGGCATCACTCCGGTGGAATAAGGTTTCCTGGCCGGACATGCGCCGCTAGAATAGCCGCAAAATTTAGCATCGCAGTGAGAGCAATGAAGAAACCCCAATCCGCTGGCTCCGGCCAGATCCGCATAATCGGCGGCCAATGGCGTGGCCGAAAACTCCCGGTTCCCGACAGCCCGGGCCTGCGTCCGACTACCGACCGGGTACGCGAAACGCTGTTTAACTGGCTGGCGCCTTCAATGGTGGACTCACATTGCCTCGACTGCTTTGCCGGTAGCGGCGCACTTGGCCTGGAGGCGCTATCGCGCTATGCCGCCAGCGCCACGTTGATTGAAATGGATCGTGCCGTCTCCCAGCAGTTGCAAAAGAACCTGGCGACCTTAAAAGCCAATAACGGCAAAGTGCTGAACGCCAATACGCTCAACGTGCTGGCGCAGCCGGGTACACCGCATAACGTGGTGTTTGTTGACCCGCCGTTCCGCAAGGGGCTACTGGACGAAACCCTCGCCCTGCTGGAGAAAAACGGCTGGCTGGCGGACGAAGCGCTCATCTACGTTGAAAGTGAAGTGGAAAATGGTCTACCCGCAGTGCCAAAAAACTGGGCGCTGCATCGTGAAAAAGTGGCAGGCCAGGTTGCCTACCGTCTGTTTATTCGTGAAGCTCAAGGAGCCGCATAATGCCGATTCTGATTAACTTTGGCCGCCTGCTGATGCTGTGCGTGTGGGGCTTTCTGATTTTCAACCTGTTTCATCCATACCCGCGCCCGCTCAACATCTTTGTGAACGTCGCGCTGATATTTATGGTGATAATGCATGGCCTGCAGCTCAGCCTGCTGAAGGCGACCCAGCCTAAAGACGGCCCGGCGCTGCCTCGCATCGAGCAAATTAAAATCTTCGTGTTTGGCGTGTTTGAACTGCTGGTCTGGCAGAAGAAGCTGCGTCAGGGCAAGTGAGGCGCTTCGGGGGCGAAGCTGACAAAGCGCGTCCCCTTATAGCTTAGCTGCCCTTTGTCTCCCACCGTCACCTGATTGTATTCCGCCGCGGTAACGCGCATTTTCATCTCCATGCCGCCGCTCTGTGGCGCGAACCAAATTTCGTAACGCATTGAGTCCTCGGCGGGGATCACTTCCCTCTGGCGCGAGCGCCGGTCATTGAGAGGCTTTTCTCGCTTCGTTGCCACCACCACCTTTTTCACGCTCAACGGGGCCGCATCGTTTTCCATATTCTGGCGTCGCTGATGCAGGTAGCGGAAGGAAGCTGCGACCACGATTAACACGATGATCGCTATGATGAAAACGGGCGGTTTGCTCATGGCTTTGTCTCAAGTTGTCAGGCACTTTTAAGCATAACCCTGGCGCGACGGCGTTGTCATCTGCGCCGCTTAACCACTAGACTGAGCACAGTGACACCTGACAATTAAAATAAGGACATATCATGCTTTGGTCATTTATTGCAGTTGCTTTATCAGGTTGGATTTATATCGACGCCTCCTGGCGAGGCCCCGCCTGGCAGCGCTGGGTTTTCAAGCCTGTGACCCTGCTGCTCCTGCTTTTGCTTGCCTGGCAAGCGCGGATGTTTGAAGCCTCCGGCTACCTGATTGTCGCCGGTTTGCTGGCAACCCTGGTGGGCGATGCGTTAACGCTGTTGCCGACCCAGCGCCTGCTGTACGCCGTTGGCGCTTTCTTCCTTTCACACCTGCTGTACACCATCTATTTCGCCAGCCAGATGACCTTCGCTATCTTCTGGCCGCTGCCTCTGGCGCTGCTGATTATCGGCACGCTGCTGGTCGCCACTATCTGGACCCGGCTGGAAACACTGCGCATGCCGATCCTGACCTTTATCGGCATGACGCTGGTGATGGTATGGCTGGCCGCCGAGCTGTACTTCTTCCGCCCGACCGCTAACAGTTTCTCCGGGTTTATCGGTGCCAGCCTGCTGCTGCTCGGCAATATTGTCTGGCTGGTTAGCCACTATCGTCATCGCTTCAGAGGCGACAGCGCAATCGCCGCCGCCTGCTATTTTGCCGGGCACTTTATGATTGTTCGTGCCCTTTATATCTGAGCTTAGCGCCTCTCTTCTACGAGAGAGGCGGGTTCCAGCCTGCGGGTTTTACCGTAGATAATGGTCAATACCGCAGGCACCGTGAACGCCACCGCGATGGCAAAGACTTCATAAATCATCTTCGAATCAGGCCCGCTGAATAACCCCAGCTCGAACACGTTGAGCACCGGCAGGAAGCTGTAGGTTTTTACCCCCAGCAGCCCGGTAATGCCGCCCCCAAGCGCTGCCCCAATGCAGCCAAACACAAACAGCATGCGGTATTTGAGGTTCACGCCGTACAAAGCAGGCTCGGTAATGCCGAAGAAGGCGGAGAGCGAAGCAGAGATAGCGATCTGCTTATCTTTGAGGTTGCGGGCGATAAATATCGCGCCGAATACCGCGCCAAACTGCCCCATCACCGCCGACATAAACATCGCCATAATGGTGTCGTAACCGTTGACCTGAATATTGATAAGCGCCAGCGGGATGATGCCCCAGTGCACGCCGAATACCACGAACAGTTGCCCAATCCCGGCCAGTAATGCCCCGGAGATAACCGGGCTGAGGTTGTACAGCCACGCATAGCCGTTCGCGATACCCACGCCCACGTAATCCGCCACCGGGCCTATCACGGTAAACACCACAAACCCGCTGATAATCAGCGACAGGCAGGGAACAAATACCAGCGCCGCAATCTCAGGAATGACCTTCTTCAGCCAGCGTTCCACGTAGCTCTGGAACAGCACGGCAAACACCGCCGGAATAACCGCTCCGCCGTAGATTTTAACGTTCAGCGCCAGACCCATTACGTGAAACGCGCCGGGTACGCTGGCATCCGTCAGCGGGAATATCATCGCCGCCGTTAGCGCCAGCGCGCTGAATTTATTGGTTTTAAACCGCTCTGCCGCGGTAACGGCGATAAACAGCGGCAGCATCACAAATACGCCGCTGGAAAGCGCATTAAACACGGTGAAAATATAGGAATGAGTGTCCACCAGGCTCATGGTTTGCAGCAGCACCACGATCCCTTTCACCACCCCAACGCCCGCCAGCACGCCGATGTACGGGGTAAAAATGGCCGACAGCGTAGCCAGCAGGCGGTTGATAACCGAGCCCTTCGGCGCTGCCGCCTCGTCCTGGTTTTGCTCACCAAGCTGCGCCGTTATCTCCAGAAATACTTTTTCAACCTTCGGCCCGATGACAATCTGAAACTGCCCCGGGTTTTCAACCAGCTTGACTACCTCCGGTAATTTATAAAGCTCGTCTTTATTAATCTTAGTTTTGTCTTTAATAGTAAAACGCAGACGCGTGGCGCAGTGGGTAAGATGCTCTATATTTTCTGCTTCACCGACGTGCTTAATTATCTGCCGGGCAAGTTGACCGAAGGTAGCCATAGTCATTCCTCAGTAGCAAGGTATGGAAATTATTTTATGTAGGGTACAGCCCGTATCAGGCGTAATCGCCCGGTTTGGTTTTACTTTTTACCGCAACGCCAAAATCGGTGAAAATGCGTTGTGGAAGGTTATTCCCTTTCGCCTCGGCAATATGATGAGCCAGGATCTGGAACGGGATCACCAGGATCAGCGGCGCAATAAATTCATCAATCTCAGCATTAACGCTAAGCGTGCGGGGATCGTTGTCTTCACCTAATTTAACTGTGTACACATAGTCGGTATATTTTTGCTCATAGGCTTTCAGCAATAATAATCTTTCACGTGCTACGCCCGGCGTATCAATAAAGAACATGCGGTGGTTACCGTTCACCTCGAAATAAGGCCCGTGCATGAAGGTTTCCAGCTCTACGCCCTGAGAAGGCACGCGAATAGTCTCGGCAAATTTGGTCTCCATCTCTTTAATCACGCCAACGCCCGGCCCAAAGCCAATCGCGGTAAAGCGCGGCGAAGCGACCAGCTCATCCTGCCATTTGCTAAAGAAAGATTCTGTAGCGGAGATAACCGCCGGAATCGCCTTCACCGCTTTTTCCAGTTTCGCCAGTTCGACGGCTTCCTGCTCCGCGCTCAGTTTGCCGCTTCGACGGGCGGAAAAAATGCCCAGCAGCATAAATTTCAAAATAGTGGCAACGTAGCCTTTAGTGACATAGCCCACCCGCTCTTCGCCAATTTCGATATCGACAACATGATCAACGGTACGCGCCAGTTCGCTGCCCATTTTGCTTGTTATGCCGAGGGTTTTTACCTCATGCGACCGGCGAATATGTTGGATAGCGTTGATGGTGGAAGTGCTCTCCCCGCTCTGGGAAACGCCAATCACCAAGTCCGTAGTTTCGGCAAATTTTTCGTAATGCTGGAAATGAAAAGGCTCCTCCACCGTAATGCGCACATCCGCCAGCTTCTCCACGTAATATTTGGCGCTTTTGATGGCGTTAATGCTGGAACCGGTCGCCAGCACCAGCCAGTTTTTTTGCCCGTTAAGCACCGGCAGGTCGGACGGATAGCGGGCAATCATGGCGCTAAGCGTCGCCTGTTCCTCGTGGATGTAGGTCATCATTGTCGGTTTCATCGGCTCTCCTGTAATCAAAACCTGAAAACGTTTTCAGGTTTTAGGCTAGAGGAGTCAGATGAGGCTTGTCAACGCCAGATCGTGCAATTGCTAGCGGGATCAAAAAATGGAGTGAAGGGCGGCTACAGGCGGAGGCAAGGTAATATGCCTCCGCCGTTGAAAATTAACAGGATTCGCCTTTTACCAGCTTAAGAGGCGTTTTTTCCGACGCGCTTACAATATTATCCTGATTAAGAATTGCCATTAAACGTGCCATTACCTCTTTACCGATCAGCGCATTTTGATGGTCAACCGTGGTGATACGGGGAATAAAATATTCGCTACCTGGAAAATATTCACAGCTGACAATGGCGATATTTTCAGGTACCGATATATTTTTATCTTTTAATGCCCGAATAGCACCTTTAGCGACATGATCGTTAATCGCGACAATGGCATCAGGCAGTTTTTCATTCCCGGAAATTAATTTCTCAATGGCTTCATAGCCGTGCTGTAAATAGAAATTATTAAGCACGATTGAACTTGTATTAACCGGTAAACCGGCCTGTTCCAGCTCTTCTCTGAATACGGCTTCACGCTCGCGGGTAATATAAACATTTTTCGAGCCGCCAATAAAACCAATATGCCGGTAGCCTTTAGCAATGAGATGCCGGGTCGCCAGCCTGACGCACCCGGCCTGATCGCGCTCAACGCAGGCGTACTCGACGCCCGGGAGCCTGCGGCCAACCACCACTACCGGCACGGTGGCAATCAGCTTTTTCAGCTCCTGCATATAAATTGCCGAGATATCGTTGTAGTCAATGTTGCCACCCAGAATGATAACGCCGTCAATCTGGCTGTCGGTAATGGAATTGAAAATATGCTCTTCTGGCACCACCGGTGCCTCGCGGGAGCTTTTATTCGCCGACTGAGTATCGTAGAGCGTGACCTTATAACCCAGCCGCAAACTTTCGTGCTCAATCTGCGCCACCAGCGTAACAAAATAAGGGTTGCTGATGTCCGAAACCACGATAGCCAGAGTCTGGGTTTTCTTCGAAATCATCCCTCGCGCCAGCAAATTAGGGCTGAAGTTATGCTCCTGGATAACTTTTTCCACCCGGCTGCGGGTTTTATCCGCCACCCAGCTATTGTTATTCAACACCCTCGAGACCGTGGCGATAGAAACCTGCGCCAGCTCGGCAATATCTTTGATTGTCAGCGGTTTTTTCATTATTACATTCTCATCCCGACCTGCGCTTAATACTAGGGGAAGCGCCAAAGGGAAGCAAAGAGCAATCCCGAAAAGTGCCGTCCGGGTGCAATTAACCGCCTGTGGCAAAAATCCCTCTTGACTCTGGAGTTGGCTCCAGAGTGTAACATCGGTAATGAGAAAATTATCATTACCGGAGGGCGCCATGCTCAACACATCTCAAGACGGCAAAAAACCACCGCAGTTTGCGCTAGCCAAACTTAGCCCGCTGCAGGCGGAAGGCCCCTCCTGCTGCGCAGATGAAACCTGTTCTTCCGCAGTACCTGAGCCAGAAATCGCCGACGGCGGCAGCCGCTACAGCTGGCACGTTGAGGGTATGGACTGCGCGGCATGCGCCCGCAAAGTCGAAAATGCCGTGAAGCAGATTAGCGATGTACGGCAGGTGCAGGTGCTGTTCACCACCGAAAAATTGCTGGTCAACTCGGAGCGGGATATTCGCGCGGATGTAGAAAAGGCGGTAAAAGCCGCCGGTTACACTCTGAGCGACGCCAATGCGCCGAAGCAGGAAAAAAGCGCTGGATGGCGCGAGAACCTGCCGCTGATCCTGCTTATCGTCCTGATGGTCATTAGCTGGGGGCTGGAGCAGGTTAATCACCCGCTTGGCAATCTGGCCTTTGTTGCCACAACGCTGGTAGGCCTGTGGCCGATTGCCCGCCAGGCCGTGCGCCTGATGCGCAGCGGTAACTGGTTCGCCATCGAAACGTTGATGAGCGTCGCGGCCATTGGCGCCCTGTTTATCGGTGCCACCGCCGAAGCGGCGATGGTGCTGTTGCTGTTCCTGATTGGCGAGCGTCTTGAATCTTACGCCGCCAGCCGCGCACGCAGGGGAGTCAGCGCCTTAATGGCGTTAAAGCCGGACGTCGCTATTCGCCTCCGGGACGGCGAGCGCGAAACCGTCGCCCAGGCCGACCTGCGCCCGGGAGACATTATTGAAGTTGCAGCGGGCGGGCGCCTTCCTGCCGATGGTCGGTTGCTGAGCGAATTTGCCAGCTTCGACGAAAGCGCCCTTACCGGCGAGTCTGTGCCGGTCGAACGCCAGAGCGGAGAAAAGGTCGCGGCCGGCAGCACCAGCGTTGACCGTCTGGTACAGCTGGAAGTGCTTTCCGAACCGGGCGACAGCGCTATCGACCGCATCCTGCGCCTGATTGAAGAGGCGGATGAACGCCGTGCGCCAATTGAACGCTTTATCGACCGCTTCAGCCGTATTTATACGCCGATAATCATGCTGCTCGCGCTGCTGACCGCGGTCATTCCGCCGCTGTTCTTTGGCCTGGGCTGGGAGCCGTGGATTTATAAAGGCCTGACGCTGCTGCTGATTGGCTGCCCTTGCGCGCTGGTCATTTCTACGCCTGCGGCCATTACCTCCGGCCTGGCGGCCGCCGCTCGCCGTGGGGCGCTGATTAAGGGCGGTGCCGCGCTGGAAAGGCTCGGCCAGGTACAGCAGGTGGCGTTCGACAAAACCGGCACGCTGACCGCGGGCAAACCGCAGGTTACGGGTGTTACGGTTAATGGAGTTATTGAGGAAAACGCTTTGCTGGCGCTGGCCGCAGCGGTAGAGCAAGGCTCAACTCATCCGCTGGCACAGGCGATTGTGAACGCCGCTCAGCAGCGGAACCTCTCGCTGCCGGTAGCGCAAAATCACCGTGCGCTGGCGGGCGTTGGCGTGGAAGCCAATATCAGCGGTGAAACCGTGCTGCTCAGCTCTCCGTCTAAACTAACCGCTGGCGAACTGAATGACACATGGCAGCAAAGCATTGCTCAGCAGGAAGAACAGGGCCAGACGGTGATCGTCGTGCTGCGCGCCGGGCAATTACTCGGCACAATAGCCATGCGGGATACGCTGCGTAGCGACGCCCGCGAGGCGGTTGCGGCTCTGCGTGAACTGGGGATTCAGGGCGTAATGCTGACGGGCGATAACCCACGAGCGGCGGCGGCCATTGCCGGAGAATTGGGCATCGACTACCGCGCCAGCCTGCTACCGGCGGATAAAGTAGCGGCGGTGAACAAGCTGAATGTGGCAGCGCCGCTGGCAATGGTTGGCGACGGCATTAACGATGCCCCAGCGATGAAAGCGGCGACTATCGGCATCGCGATGGGCAGCGGCACCGATGTGGCGCTGGAAACCGCAGATGCGGCATTAACCCACAATCGCCTGACCGAACTTGCCGGAATGGTGAAACTCGCCAGAGCAACCCACAACAACATTCGCCAGAACGTGACGATAGCGCTGGGCCTGAAGGGGATTTTCCTCGTCACTACGCTGCTCGGCCTTACCGGCCTTTGGCTGGCGGTACTGGCCGACTCTGGCGCAACCGCGCTGGTCACCGCTAACGCCATCCGACTACTGCGTAAGAAATAGATATCGAGGCATCTCGCAGCGTTTACACGCTAAATGGAGGCAAGGATGCCTCTCTGCAACAATAGAAATCCCTCATTCGCTAGTTGACTGATTGGCAACTAGCGAGCATTATTGTTGCCAATCAGTCAACTTCAGGAAGAAGTTATGCATCTGATTACTCTCAAAGCGCTAATCGAGGCCAGCCTTCGATTTCCCCAACATAAGCAAGAGCTGCTGATGCTCGGGAAAGTGGTTGAAAAAGGATACTTTCCAACGCCGGATGCTCTCAGGAAAATCTATCCGTCGCTGGATAATTTTAAATATCTCGATAAGCATTACGTGATTAACATCGCGGGAAATGAATTGCGGCTTATCGCACTTATTTTTTTTGCCAGCCAAAAATTCTATATCCGCAACATCATGACCCACAGTGAATACATCAAGTTCACTGAAAAACACCGGGGTAAAAAGAGATGATTGGCGACGCATTAAAAGCAGGTGAAGCCCTGAAAAAAGCGGTTCCACTGCTGGCCGAAAGCGCCAGTGAAAAAGATTACCTTGCCGCGCTGGAGCTGGTTGAATACCTGCTGCTTAACGACCCTGTAAATCCTCTGCTTGAACTGGTCAGCACCAAAATTACGGCGTATGAAAATAGCCAGCCCGAGGTTCAGGCGTTTCGTGAAGAGATGCTGGCGATCCCCGCAGGCGTGGCCATGCTGAAAACCTTGATGGAGCACCACCAGCTAAAACAGAGTGACTTTCAGCAGGAGATTGGCAGTAAATCAATGGTGTCCCGAATACTGAAAGGCGAACGTCAGCTAACCACCGAACACATCCGCCGGCTTTCCCGGCGCTTTGGCATATCACCTGCCCTCTTTTTCTGAGGGATATCAGTGGCTCTTACGCAGCAAATAGCGGTAAGGCAGAGCGTCGGTCTCGCTGGCGACCAGTTCGTGCTCCATAAAACGGCAGAAGCCGGGGATGTCACGCGTGGTTGCCGGGTCGTCGGCAATCACCAGCAGAGTTTCGCCTACGGGCATGTTGCGCACGGTTTTGCGCACCATCATCACCGGCTCCGGGCAGCGCAGCCCAAGGGCATCCAGCGTATGATCGGGGGTTGCGAACAAATCGGTCATAGCAGTCTCAAGTCGTGAAAAACCGCGCTAGTTTACGCCGGGTAAAATCTGGCGCAAGCCGCGTGAACGATTGCGTTAAAATTAACCATTGCAATGAAAAGCCAAAGCAGTATCATCCCCGCGCTTTACATTTTTGACTGGGTTCCCTCACCCCACTACTAAAAAGGCTACAACATGATGCAGTTCAGCACTCGTCAGCGCACTAATGCGCTGTTTTGGCTATCGCTATTCCATTTGCTGGTGATAACGTCCAGCAACTATCTGGTACAGCTTCCGGTGTCGGTATTCGGCTTTCATACCACCTGGGGCGCGTTCAGCTTCCCGTTTATCTTCCTGGCAACCGACCTGACGGTACGCATTTTTGGCGCGCCGCTGGCACGTCGCATTATTTTCGCCGTGATGATCCCGGCGCTGGTTATCTCCTACGGCATTTCCGCCCTGTTTTATATGGGCAGCTGGCAGGGATTCGAAGCGTTAACCCACTTTAATCTGTTCGTCGCCCGCATCGCGATTGCCAGCTTTATGGCCTACGCGCTCGGCCAGATCCTCGACGTACACGTCTTTAACCGCCTGCGCCAGAACCGCTGTTGGTGGCTTGCGCCTACCGCTTCAACGCTGTTCGGTAACGTTAGCGATACGTTGTCGTTCTTCTTTATCGCCTTCTGGCGCAGCCCGGACGCGTTTATGGCCCAGCACTGGGTAGAAATCGCCGTGGTCGATTACTGCTTCAAAGTCCTTATCAGCCTGATTTTCTTCCTGCCGATGTACGGCGTACTGCTGAACATGTTGTTGAAACGCCTCGCAGATAAATCCGAAATCTCCGCGCTACAGCCTGGTTGAGGGCGGCCAGAATTTCTTGTGTTAAGATGCAAGAATTAGCCTTTTGGCTTGCTAACGGAAAGGAATAACGCGATGCGCAACCTGGTAAAATATGTCGGTATTGGCCTGCTGGTAGTGGGTCTTGCCGCCTGTGATAACAACGACAGCAAAACCGCCACCGCCGGTAGCCCGGCAGCAAGCAGCGCCAGCGGCCAGCCGGTAGAGCTGCTGGACGGTAAGCTGAGCTTTGCTCTGCCTGCGGATATGACCGACCAGAGCGGCAAAGTGGGCACTCAGTCCAATAACATGCACGTTTACTCTGACGCCACCGGCCAGAAAGCGGTTATCGTCATTGTCGGGGATAACACCACCGACGACCTGGCCGCGCTGGCAAAACGCCTGGAAGATCAGCAGCGTGCGCGCGACCCGCAGCTTCAGGTTGTGACCAACAAATCGATTGAGATTAAAGGCCACGAATTGCAGCAGCTGGACAGCGTTATCTCCGCTAAAGGGCAGACCGCCTGGTCCTCAATCATTATTGGGAAAATCGACGATAAACTGCTGACCATGCAGATAACGCTGCCTGCGGACAACCAGCAGCTCGCCCAGACCAGCGCGGAAAACATCATTAATACCATCACCATCAAGTAATATCTTGTGGATGAATAAACGGCCTCGCAACCTGCGGGGCCTTTTTTTACCTGCATTTTCAGACTGACCGCCACCGCCCGGTTCCGGGGAAGCACTACACTAAAAGCATCTTTTCCTGACTGGACGTCTCAATGACCGCCCCACAACTCGATAAAACCGGGCTACACATTCTGCTCAAACTCTCCGCTCTGGTGATTATTCTCGCCGGTATTCACGCCGCCGCCGACATCATCGTCCAGCTGCTGCTGGCGCTGTTTTTTGCCATCGTTCTCAACCCACTGGTCACCTGGTTTATGCGCCGGGGTTTTAGCCGCCCGCTGGCCATTTCCATCGTGGTGCTGGTGATGATCATTGCGCTCACGCTGCTGGTTGGCGTGCTGGCAACCTCGATGAATGACTTTATGGAACAGTTGCCGCAGTTCAATAAGCTGCTGACCCAGAAGGTACGAGAAGTCGAGCACGCTATGCCGTTCCTCCACCTGCCGCTGTCGCCGGAGCGCCTGCTGCAAAAGCTGGACTCCGACAAGCTGATGACCTTCGCCACCGCATTAATGGCCGGGCTTTCCGGGGCGATGGCCAGCATTCTGCTGCTGGCAATGACGGTGATTTTTATGCTGTTTGAGGTGCGCCACGTACCTTATAAGCTGCGCTTTGCGCTGGCTAACCCGAAGATCCATATCGCCGGAATGCACCGCGCGCTGAAGGGCGTGACCCATTACCTGGCGCTGAAAACCTTTATCAGCCTGCTGACCGGGATAATCGTCTGGCTGGGGCTGAAGCTGATGGGCGTGCAGTTCGCGCTAATGTGGGGCGTGCTGGGTTTTCTGCTCAACTACATTCCCAATATCGGCTCGGTGATATCCGCTATTCCGCCGATGATTCAGGCCTTCTTGCTTAACGGCACTTATGAAATGCTGATGGTGGGCGCGCTGTTCCTGGTGGTACACATGGTGCTGGGCAACATTCTCGAGCCGCGCATGATGGGACGCGGGCTGGGCATGTCCACCTTTATCGTGTTTCTCTCGCTGCTGTTCTGGGGCTGGCTGCTCGGCCCGGTGGGAATGCTGCTTTCGGTGCCGCTCACCAGCGTGTGTAAAATCCTGATGGAATCTACCCAGGGCGGTGCGAAGCTCGCTATTCTGCTCGGCCCCGGCAGGCCAAAAAGCCGGCTGCCGGGGTAACAGAGGCCTATTCCGAACGCCTTTTTGCGATGCTGGCCAACATAGCCTCGCCTATGGCCAGCTCGCCTTTTGCCATCAGCCCTTGCGCCGCTCCGGCCTGGTCAGCCAGTTTCTTGTTCTGGCCGAGCTTGGTCTTGCCGGTTAGCTCGCTCACGGCAATCTCCAGCCCGACCACGGCCTTAACCATCGCCTCAATAAATTCCGGCGGCGCGTCGCTAATCTGCCAGGGGATTTCCATCTGCGCTTCCTGCTGGCGTGTCAGGCTGGCTATTTGCTGCAACACAAAATCAGCCTCATCCCGCACGGTTATCCTGCCGCGCGCCTGCACCACCTGATAATTCCATGTCGGCACCTCTTTATGGTGCTCCTGCTTGCCCGGGTACCAGCCCGGCGAGATGTAGCCCTGCGCCCCACGAAACACCACCAGCACTTCTTGCTCTGGCTGGAGGTTGCGCCATAGCGGGTTGGCCCGGGCGATATGGGCGCGCAGCGTTGTTCCGCCCTCCGGGTCCAGGCAAAGCTCAAAGGGAATATCAAAGGCCTCCAGCGAGCCTTCAACCTGAGCCGCCAGCAGCCCCAGCGGATTAGCCCGAATGAGATCGTAAAGCGCCGGGCGCTCCTGCTCCTGGAAATGACGAGGAAGATACATTTTAACTCCTGAACCCGCGGTGATTTACCCCAGCTTATGGCTAAAGTGGTTTATGATGAAGAACCAGATTCAGCTAATAATGCCGGGCCACATTCCATGTCACGCAAAGCCAGAGCCACCGAAATCCCCGCCATTGGCGAACTTGACCGCCAGGCCGGGCAGCTTAGCCTCCAGCTTGCGAAGGCGCTAAAAAACGCCATTCATAAAGGCGAGCTGAAAAGCGGCGACCAGCTCCCCTCCACCCGCGTTCTGGCGGGCGCGTTAAGCCTTGCACGCGGCACCGTGCTGGAGGCCTTCGAACAGCTGGTTGCCGAAGGCTTTTTAGAGTCAAAACACGGCTCCGGCACCCGCGTTGCTTATGCCCCGGAAGGCCCTCACCCCGCCCTCAAGGAGACAGCCGGGGAAAAAATCCCGCTGTCCGCTCAGGCACGGGCTTTTGCCAAAGTTGGCGACCAGATGAAAACGCTCGCTCCTGAACCTTTTGCCGTTTCGGTGCCAACCGGCGACACCGCCCCGGACGATATATGGCGCAGGCTCGGCAACCGCCTGCGCGCTCGCGGCCCCGGCGCACCTTCAGGCTATGGCGACCCGCAGGGCGCGCTGGTGCTGCGGGAAGCAATATGCGAGTACGTTCGCAAGTCCCGCTCGGTACGCTGTAGTGCTGACCAGGTGATTATTACCTCCGGGAACCAGCACGGCCTGTACCTCACGCTGCAAATCCTGCTGGACGCCGGTGACACGGTCTGGATGGAGGAGCCGGGTTATCCGGGCGCAACTTCGCTGTTTGAGACCATGTTCCGCGACCGCAAAATGGTCAGGGTTGCGGTCGATGAAGAGGGCATGGACGTTGAATCAGGAATAAAGCTGGCTCCCCACGCCAAAGCCGCCTTTGTGACCCCTTCGCACCAGTACCCTCTGGGCATGCCGCTCAGCATGTCGCGCCGTGCCGCACTGCTGGAGTGGGCGCAGGCTAATCAGGCCTGGATAATCGAGGATGATTACGACAGCGAGATGCGCTATGCGGGCCACCCTTTCCCGGCGTTACAGGGGCTGGGGCCGGATAACGTTATCTACCTCGGCACCTTCAGCAAAATTCTGTTCCCGTCCCTGCGCCTGGGCTACGCGGTAGTGCCGAAGCAGCTGGTTCCGGCCTTTTGCGGAGCACGTATCCTGATGGACAGGCAGCCGCCGGGAGCCGATCAATACGTGCTGGCGAGCTTTATCTCGGAAGGCCACCTCGACCGCCACCTACGGAAAATGCGCAGCGTTTACGCCGAAAAACGCCGGGTGCTGATGGCCGCGGTCAACGAATATATCGCGCCGGAGGTGGCGTGGTTGCAGCCCTGCGATCAAGGCATGCACATGGTGCTGTGGCTGCGCGACGGGCTGGACGACCATCTGGTTGTTGACCGGGCAATGCAGGCCGGGGTTGCGGTACGTGCGGTGTCGCATATGTTCACCCCTGAAAACCGTAAATCCGGCATCCTGCTTGGGCTGGGAGGCTACAGCGACGAAGAGATAGTCCGCGCCGTGCAGCGGCTGAATGAGGTGCTATGCTTCAGTGCATCCCTGATTACGCCACAAAACCGGCAGGAGCCTGATTATGCTAACATTTTTAGAAAATGATGATTCTGAAGAGAAAACCGCCCCGTCCAATGTGTCAGGGTTAATGCAGCAAAAGATGCTGGATTCACGTTCGATTATTATCTCGGGCGAGATAACCCAGGCCATCACTAAAGAAGTCGTTTCCCAGCTGTTGCTGCTGCAAAGCATTAACGACAAGCCGATTAAACTTTACCTGAATAGCCAGGGCGGCCACGTTGAGGCGGCGGACACCATTCACGACGTGATTAAGTTCATCAAGCCTGAGGTGCATATCATCGGCACCGGCTGGGTTGCCAGCGCCGGGATCACCATCTTCCTCGCGGCGGACAAAAAGCACCGCTATTCGCTGCCAAACACCCGCTTTATGATCCACCAGCCGCTGGGCGGCGTGCGCGGCCAGGCGACGGATATTGAGATTGAGGCCAAAGAGATTATTCGCATGCACGAGCGGGTGAATAAAATGATCTCCGATGCCACCGGCCAGCCGCTGGAGAAGGTCAAGCAGGACACCGACCGCAACTACTGGATGTCGCCGAAAGAGGCCATTGATTACGGCATCGTCGGCAAAATCATCACCAGTTTCGCGGAACTGAATATCGACTAGCCCCATAATGAACCGCCTCCCCGGCGGTTCACTCCCGCCAGCATCAACCCAGAAGCGGCGGCTGGCGTGAAGATAAGAATTAATCTCATCGGATAACAACTTTTTTCTGCCTGATTTCCCGTCTCGCGTGACCTCTCTGATGCAGTGTTTATCGTTATTCACCTTCAGGGATACATCATGACCACAAAATATAACGGAAAGGCTACGGCCATTTCCGGGGCCACACCGCCTGCGGCGCAGAAGTTCCGGCTTCGTCGCCCCCGCCTCACTTTGGGAGCGGCCCTCTCCTGCCTGCTTATCTTGACCACCAGCCTGCCAGCGGCATCCTGGGCGGCACAGCAGCCAGCCGGAGCGGCAACCATCTCCTTTGCCGTGCCTGCCGGGCCGCTTAGCGGAGCGCTCCAGACTCTGGCAAACGACGCCAACGTAATGCTCGTTTTCACGCCTGAGCAAACCAACAATAAAACCAGCCAGGGTCTGCAAGGCAACTATTCGGTCGAAAATGCGTTTGACCGCCTGCTGGCGGGAAGCGGGCTGCGGGCCGTGCGCGAGGGGAGCGGCTACCGGCTGATAAACGTTAGCGTGGCGCAGGCACATGCCGCGCCGATTATTGTCCCGGAGCTCTCCGTAGTCAGCGGCCAGCAGGACAGCGTGGTTGCCGGGCGCTCAACGCTGAAGAAAGAAAACATCGAGCGTATTCAGGCCGACAACGTGGCCGAACTGCTGGATAAGCTCCCCGGCGTTTCTTCCGCCGGTTCCCCACGCCCCGGCGGCCAGAGCCTGAACATCTGGGGCATGGGTGGGATGGAGGACATCAAAGTCACGCTGGACGGCGCGCCGAAAGGCTTTGAGAAATACCGCCAGGGCTCGGTCTTTATCGAACCCGAGCTGATTAAACAGATAGATGTCGATAAAGGCCCCTTCAATCTGGCTAACGGCAACGGCGGCTTTGGCGGCAGCATCAAAATAGTCACCAAAGACGCGGCCGACCTGCTGCTGCCCGGTGAAGATTTTGGCGGCATGATGAAATACAGCTACCACACCAATGATAATCAGAACATATACAGCGGCGCGCTGTATGGCAGAACGCCCGAAGGCTTTGCCGATGGCCTGCTGTACGTCAACAAACGCGACGGCGGCAATATTACCCGGCCGGACGGCACGCATTTTGACTACTCCGCCAATCGCCAGGGCACCTGGCTTGCAAAAACCAACCTATATCTGACCGACTCGCAGACTCTGACCCTGTCGGCTATGCGCTCAGAGTCCGACGGCTGGCAGCCGTTCGCGGCAAAACGCGATGATATCGCGGCCCCCAGCCAGGCGGATATCGACAAATACGGGCTCAATGAAGCGTGGCGCCGCAAGCTGGTTTACCGCAATCAAACCGATGAAAACTACTCGGTCAAATGGAACCTGGCTCCGGCGGATAATCCGTGGATAGACCTCACGCTCAACTACGCTTACTCCAATACCAAACAGCACGACACCCGCCCGAACAGCGCCTCTACGGCCAGCTATCTGGGTACGCTGGGGAATGAAAGTTGGGTGGACTATAAAGACAACCTGGTGGAGATAAGCAATAAAAGCCGCTTCAGCACCGGGCCGGTGGAGCACCTGCTGGAAGTGGGCGCAAGCTGGCATAAAAATAAGCGCGACACGTTAATGTACTACCCGAGCTACAAGAAGAATCCGGCCTATAACTACGGCTATTTCCAGCCCTACTATATGCCCGCCGGGGAGCAGCAAACGCGCGGCCTTTACCTTCAGGACAGCATGACGCTCGGTAGCGTCACCGTTACGCCGGGCGTGCGCTACGATAGCGTGAGCAACACCGGGCAGCCGAACATTGCCCCGATGTATAACAACAGCAATCCTAAATATGGTCACGACTACAGCACCAAAAGCTATCACGGCTTTACGCCAGCGCTTGGCGTAGTCTGGAAAGCGACGCCGAATGTGTCGCTGTTTGCCGATATCACCCGCACCTGGCGCGCGCCGACGATTGACGAGCAGTACACCGTGCAATATGCACAGTCTAACGTGCCCAGCACCAGCCGCGACCTGAGCGTTGAGAAGATAAACAGCATCCGAACCGGGATGATCCTTAACTTCGACAACGTGCTGGCTGACGATGACAGCGTGCAAATCCGCACCACGGTATTCCGCAACCGCGGCAAAGATGAAATCTTCTACCGCCGTGGGGTCCTGTGCCAGGCGCAGTCTGTTAAAGGAAACGCAAACTGCGGCACGCCGCTGTCAAACTACCGCAACCTGCCGGGCTACACCATTCAGGGGCTGGAAATCGAATCGTTTTACGACAGCAAACGCCTGTTCGGCAGCTTCTCTTTCTCCACCATTCGCGGCCAGCGTGATGCTTCTCCGCGCGATCCATGGGGTGAAAAAACCTGGCTGGCAGAAATCCCGCCGACCACCGCGCACACCCTTGTGGGCGTAAAAGTGCCGGAGTGGAATATGGCCTTTGGCTGGACAACGGACCTGGTTCGCAAGCAGGACCGCTCCCCGCAGGACGGCGACCCGTTAGCCGGAGTCTGGGCGCTGCCTAAGACCAGCGGCTATGCGTTACAGGGGCTGTTTGCCACCTGGCAGCCGGAGCAGATTAAAGGGATGGAGGCCCGTATCGCCGTCGATAACCTGTTCAATACCGACTACTACCCGTACCTGGGCGAGTCCGTCTCCGGGATCGGCCGCAACTTTAAACTCAGCATTTCACAGAAATTCTGACCGCTCACCGGCAGCGCTCATCGCAGCGCTGCCGGTCTTCCTTCGTTCCCGCCCGCAAAATTGCATTAATACTTCGTCATCTATTGACACAAAAAGACGAAAACGCAAATAATAATGATTATCATTTCAACAATTATCACGCCCTGATAAAGATCAATGGTGAGTGGAATAAATGCAGAGTGCCCAACAGGTAGCGCAGCAGCTCTATTGCGACCATCAGCGCTGGCTGTATCACTGGCTACGCAATAAAGTCGGCTGCCCGGAGCACGCGCAGGATCTCACCCAGGACACCTTTATCAATATCCTGGTCAGCCCTGACCTGGAAGCCATTCGCCAGCCTCGCCCCTTCCTGGCGACCGTGGCACGACGCCTGGTTGCCAACCATTACCGGCGCAAAAAGCTGGAAGAAGCGTGGCTCGAAGCCCTTGCAACGCAGCCCGAACAAGAGCACCCCGACCCGGAAACCAGCCTGCTCATCCTCGAGACGCTGGAAAAAATTGATAGCGCCCTCGACGGGCTGCCGCCGCATGTGCGGGAGGCTTTTCTGCTCGCGCATTTGCAGGGCATGCGCTATTGCGACATCGCCGAACGCCTGAGCGTTTCCAGCAGCTCGGTGAAACAGTATTTGCAGCGCGCTAACCTGCACTGCTTTTTTGCCCTCAGCTCATGAAACCGCGCCCGCTTGTCGATAGCCAGGGGCGGGAACTGAACCTGGACAGCGCCCATGCCGCCGCGTACTGGCTCACGCAGCTGATGTCTGACGATGCCAGCGAGCAGGACAGGCTCAACTGGCAGCACTGGCTGACGCAAAGTACCGATAATGAACGAGCCTGGCGGCATATTGAGTCGGTTTGCGCCGGGTTTAAGCAGGTGGACGGCAAGCTGGCACAGCAAAGCCTTTCCGCGCTGAACGCAGGCAGCAGGCGCACGCTGCTGAAGGGGCTTGCTGCCCTGCTGTTGGTTGGCGGTTCCCTTGAGTGGGGACGGCAGCAACAAAGTTGGGAAATGTTGACCGCCGATTACCACACGGCAACGGGCGAGCAGCGTCGAGTCGAACTTAGCGAAGGCAGCCAGCTGTTGCTGGACACGCAAACCGCGCTAAACGTGCATTACACCGGGCAAGAACGCCAGATAGAGTTACTCAGAGGCGACCTGCTAATCACCACAGGCAAGCAGGAGAAGCTGGCTGCTTCCCCTCGTCCTTTTAGCGTGACCACGCCCCACGGCAAAGTACTGGCCCTCGGCACGCATTTCCGCGTGAAGCTGGAAAAAGAGCAAACCAAGGTGGCCGTCTACGAGGGCGCGGTAAGGCTGTACCCGAAAGATAATATGCAGGCAGGCCCTCGACTCATCGCGGGCCAGGGTGCCTGGCTGGCCAGAGACCAATCTGGCGGAATTCGCAAAGGCGAGCGAGAGCCGGGCTGGGTTCACGGTAAATTGCTGGCCGATAATATGCCGCTGGGTGAATTTTTACGGGAGGTGAATCGCTATCGCTCAGGCATTCTGCGCTGCGACGAGGATATCGCAGGGCTACTGCTCTCAGGGGTCTTTCCACTGGCGGATACTGACCAAATCCTTGCGGCGCTGCCTGCCGTACTGCCCGTCAGGGTAAATACTCTGTCGCGCTACTGGATAAGCCTTTCTCACCAGTGAATAATACTTAATAGATTAATAATCCATGCTGATTATGCCGTTATTGATTTTCCTCTGCCCTTTTTCAGATCAGCCGTGTCCTCCTTTTTATCCGTACTGAATCGACGATAAGCGGCCAGAGTCTGGCCTGCGGAGTATTTTTGTCATGCCTTTTGCCCTGCCGATAAAACGCACTCTCCACGACTGGCCGGACGGTGGCCGCTCCTCCCGCTGGGGAAGCGGGCTGCTGTTGGCTCTGCTGCTGCACGCCGGGCTTCTCTTTTGGCTCGGCTACCGTTCAACGCAGATGCAGCCCGCCACGGCCTATCCTTCGGTAGCGCTGATGCTGCTCCCCAATACCCAGCCTGCTTCAACGGCAACACCCGAAGAACAGCCGGATACGATAAAGCAGCGGCAGTCCAGCGCGCAGGAAGAAGAGCCGCAGCCCGAAGAGGAGCCGGTAAGCAAAAGCGTCATAGCGCCCAACCCGGAGATAATAGCGGCGAAAAAGGTACGGCATAAAAGCAAACCCAGGCCTCAGGTAGCCAAACCGCCGGAGAAAATACTACCGCCAGCGCCCACGCCGCCCGCACCGGTCACCACCGCGCCGGCGAGTCAGCCGCAGCAGAACGCCGGAGCCGCAGGAAGCAGCGCGGTGAGCGCCCCCAGCCTCGGGGAAGTTAACTGGGTAAGCCTGCTACGCCAGCGCCTGGACCACTACAAACGTTACCCGGCCCAGGCATTGCGCCAGCAGGCTGAAGGCGTGGTTTACCTGACCCTGACGCTGAACCGCCAGGGGCAGGTGGTGAGTGTTGCGGTGGAAAAGAGCAGCGGCGTGCCCGCCCTTGACCGTGAAGCCCTGGCGTTACCCTCTCGATCCGCCCCGCTCCCCCCGCCGGGCGAGGAAGTTGCCCCCGGCAAAGATCGGGTCACCCTGACGCTTCCGATCCGCTTCGATCTTCGCCAGTAAGATCCTCCGCTCAATGCTCGATTGTGCAGCATTGAGTTTTCCCCCTCCTGGTGATCGACACAGATCACAAAAAAACCGCCTTCACTCGCGTTAACGTTGCACAAGTGAGCATTAAAATTTATGTTAATCGAGCAACAACGAGCAAACATACATTAACGAGGATACAGCGGTGAGTCATAACCATGTAGGGCAGACAGTGATGAATGAATCGACCATTGCCGATGGCGTAACCAAGGTCGCCAGGCAGCTTAATAGCCGTTATCACGAGGCGGTGGTAATAACGGTCGTTCCCGGCGGGATCTTATTCACCGCTGACCTGGTCAGGCAGTTAACCTTCGATATTTCAATGGACTACATTTCATGCCCGCATACGCCCGGTGACAGAAATAACAGTTCAACCATTGTTTACCACGATAATATCGGCATTAACGGCAAGGACGTTATTTTAGTCGATGACGCCATCGAGTCCGGCGGCACGATGAAAAGACTGGTTGAACATTTAACGCATCAGTATTCGCCTAACTCTTTGTCAGTGGCCACTTTATTCGTCAAACCTGGGCGTGTGGACATCCCCGTCGAGCAGTTCTATGCCTGGATTATGGACAATGACGACCTGCTTATTGGCTACGGTATGCCGTGGCAAAACAAATATCGAAACCTGCCGTTCGTCTCAAAACTAAAAATATAAACCTTCCGATTACACTTACCGATGGGTGAATAAATGCTAAAGCTGATAATCACGGATCTCGACGGCACCTTCCTTAATAGCCACGGCGATTACGACAGAGCGCTATTTGCTGAAATTCACGGCTTAATGGCCGAAAAAGGCGTTCATTTTGCTACCTGTACCGGCAAACAGTGCCAGCGCGTTGAAGAACTCTTTGCCGACTACGGCAATAACCTGTGGATTATTGGCGACAGCGCCACTCGTATTAAATATAACGGCGAATATGTTTTTGAATCGCTAATCCGCAATGAACTGGGCTTACGCATTATTAAAACGCTGGAAGAGGTGAGCGCCAGCCACGTCATTATCGCCTGTAGCAACGAAGGCGCTATTATCCGCAAAGATGTTCCCCAGCCGCTTAAAGATAAAATTCGTAAGTCTTACGCCAGCCTTATTCAGGTGGACTCGCTAGCCGACCTGGACTGTGATTTTGTGAAGATTAGTGTCTTTGATGAAGCAGGAAACTGCCCTCAGACCCGGCCGCACCTGGTGCCTTTTGAGCAGCAGGTTTATATCGTGGTGTCCGAAGCCGCGTGGATAGACATTGCCGACTTTGGCGTGCATAAAGGAACGACGGTGCAAAAACTTCAGCAGTTGCTTAACGTTGGCCCGCACGAAACGATGGCGTTCGGCGACGGCTATAACGACCTTGAGCTGCTGGCACAGGCGGAATACAGCTTTGCGATGCGAAATGCTTTTGAAGAAACGAAGTCGGCGGCGAAGTTTATTACCGGCAGCAACGATGAAAGCGCGGTTCAGCACACCATCAGGCGCATGCTTGCGCTGCAAAGCTGAATAAAACAAAAGGCGGCATCAGCGCTGCCTTGTTGATTAGCCTGCCACTTCAATGAGCATGTTTACGCCGCTGAAATCGGCGATTTTGGTCTCTGAGCTGACTACCGCAACATCAATGTCTTCGCAGGGTGCGACCTTGTAGCGCGCCACCTGCGACATCTTATTGGCGGTCACCGCCGCGATAACTTCGTTGCTCTGCCCGAGTACTTCTCGTTTAAAACAGGCATCTTCGTAATAAACCGCGCTCAGGCCAGCCTGCGGATCCAGCCCGCATACGCCGATAAACGTCTGGTCGAAAACCATGCCGCGAATTTGATTCACCGTGTCGGAACCGAGCGTGCTGCCGGTCAACGGGTTAACTTTCCCGCCCAGCAAAATCAGCTCTCCCCTGGTGCGCCCGCTGATCGCGGCCGCAATTTGCGGGGAATTGGTCACGATAGTGAGATCCAGCTCTTCGGGGATAAACTCCACCATCGCCAGATACGTTGAGCCAGCATCCAGGAAAACGCAGGTGTTGGCCTTTATCCTCCGGGCACACGCGCGAGCAACCTGCGACTTCTCAACCACATCCTGCGCGACGCGAGTTTCAAAACTGGCGGACTGCTGGAACTGGCTTATTGCCCCACCGTAGACCTTTTTGCACAGCCCGCGCCGTGCAAGCTCCTGTAAATCCCGGCGAATAGTATGCTCAGACACGCCCAGTTTTCGCGCCACATCGGCGCCGATAACCCTGCCCGTCTCGGTGAGGATCTGATGGATCATCGCCTGGCGCTGTTCAGGCAATACGTCATAATCTGTCACGTTTAGCCCTCAAATAGATGCAATACGGCATAACATATCATAACCCGGCACTCCGGCTAAGAGCGCAGCCTCGGCGCAAATGGGCCGGTGACCTGCCAGGCAAGCTATGGTCTCTATTTTTAATAGCGTTCGTGACGCAGATAACAAATAATAATTTTCGCTATTGCTGATTCAGTGTGGCTATGGCGATACTTTCCGGCGTAGCAAGTTAAGACTGGCTACCAACGCATTTTTATTGAGGCGTGTCACTGCTCAGGCAGGCAAGACCAAAATAAGAATGCACTTCTCCTGCGGGCGAGGTGCATTTTCATTTTGGTCTTTTTTTTTGTTTTTTTCCGGGGAAAACTGATGGATTACAAACAGCTTGGTATTGAAATTTTAGCGCTGGCGGGAGGCAAGCAGAACGTCAGCAAACTCACGCATTGCGCCACCCGCTTGCGGATGGAGTTTAATGACGACGCAAAAGTGAACGCAAAAGCCATCGAAGCGTTGCCGGGCGTGATAAGCGTTGTAGATCGTGGCGGCCAATTCCAGATTGTGGTCGGGAATAACGTCCAGCAAGCGTTCCGTGCGATGCAAAAAGAGATTGGGCAATCCGGCACGCAAACGGGCGGGCCGCAAAAACAGAAGGCCAAAGGCGGGATTGTTTCGCAAATTATCAGCGTTATCTCAACCACCTTTACGCCGGTTATACCGGCCATTACCGGCGCGGGCATGATCAAAGCGCTGCTGGCAATTTTAAAACTGACCGGCGTGATGGCGGCTGACAGCCCGACTTATCACCTGCTGGATACCATTTCTGATGCGGCATTTTTCTTCCTGCCGGTGCTGCTGGCCTACGGCGCATCTATCAAATTTGAATGTAACCCGATTCTGGCGATGACCATCGCGGGGGCCCTGCTGCACCCTAATCTGGCGCAGATGATGGCGGCCGGGACGGCGATTGATTTCATCGGTATTCCGGTTCGCCTGGCCGATTACGCTGGCTCCGTGCTGCCGATTATCTTCACCGTCTGGTTAATGTCATATGTCGAACGCTTCGCTGAGAAAGTGTCGCCGACGATGATTAAATTCTTCACTAAGCCAATGATTATCCTGCTGGTAACGGCCCCTCTGGCGCTGGTTGTGGTTGGGCCTTTCGGCATCTTCCTGAATGACGTGGTAGCCAGCGGGGCGGCGATAATAGACGGCAAAGCGAGCTGGCTGATTCCAATGTTAATGGGCGGATTACAGCCGTTCCTGGTGATAACCGGTACGGCCTGGGCGATGACGCCGATAGCAACCGGGCAGCTCGGTAAAAATGGTTTTGAGATGATTAATGGCCCCGGCATGCTGGCCTCGAACATTGCGCAGGGGGCCGCGACGCTGTGCGTTGCGTTCCGCACGAAGAACAAAAACCTGCGCCAGCTGGCCTCTTCCGCCGGTTTCACAGCGCTGCTGGGAATAACCGAGCCTTCGCTGTATGGCGTCACGCTGAAACTGCGTAAGCCGCTGATTGCGGCGATGATCGGCGGCGGCTGTGCCGGTATTTATGCCGGGCTTAGCGGGCTGGTGCGTTACGCGTTTGTCTCGCCTGGGCTGGCGGCGCTCCCGGCGTTTATCGGTGAAAACCCGATGAATATCGTCCACGCGCTGATCACCTGCGCCATCGCGATGGTGGTCACATTTGCGCTGACCTGGATTCTGGGCTTCGAAGACCCGGTTGAAGAGACGCCAGAAGGGCAAGACGCCGCGCCAGCTCCCGCTACACAACCGCAGATAATCAGCCCGCTGGCCGGTGAGTTAGTCACGTTGGATCAGGTGAGTGACGACGTGTTTTCACAAGGCCTGCTGGGCAAAGGTGTCGCGATCATTCCGCATGAGGGCCTGCTGCGTGCGCCGGTTGATGGTGAAGTGGTGACATTCCTGCCTTCCCGGCACGCCGTAGGTATCCGCGGTGACAATGGCGTGGAGATCCTGATGCACATCGGGATTGATACCGTCAATCTGGGCGGCGAGCATTTTGCCTCTGAGCTTCAGGTTGGGGATCGGGTGCGGGCGGGTGATGAGCTGGTGCGTTTTGATATTGCCGCCATCGTCGCGCTGGGTTACGAAATCATCACGCCGGTACTGGTGGTAAACAGTGACGAGTATCCGCAGCTGGAATGCCGCGAACCGGGTAATGTTCATTTTGGCGAGCAGATAATGACGCTGAATACAGCTAAGGATAAAGCATGATTTTCCAGACGCTTGAAGGGTTTCCAAAAGATTTCCTGTGGGGCGCATCAACGTCGGCCTATCAGGTCGAAGGGGCGTGGAACGAGGACGGTAAAAGCCCGTCGGTCGTGGATATGCTGACGCATCCTGAAGAAGCCGCTGATTTCACCGTCGCCAGCGATCATTATCATCGCTTTCGCGAGGACATCGCCCTGTTTGCCGAGCTGGGGCTGAAAGCCTACCGGTTCTCCGTAGCCTGGACGCGCATTCTGCCGGAGGGAACCGGCGAGGTAAATCAGGCCGGGCTGGCGTTTTACCAGCAGTTGATCGACGAGTTGCTTCATCACGGTATTGAGCCGATAGTGACTCTCTATCATTTTGATCTGCCATATATTCTTGAACAGCAGGGCGGCTGGTCGAACAGGGCAACAATTGATGCTTTTGTGGAGTATGCCGCCGTGTTGTTTACGGCCTTTGGCAGCAAAATCAAATACTGGCTGACCATCAATGAGCAAAATACGATGATTTTGCATCCCGGTGCGATTGGGATGCCGAAGGGCGGAGAGTTGCCGTCAAAGCAGGTGCTGTATCAGCAAAATCACCACATGATGGTGGCGCAGGCTCGGGTGATGGCGTTATGCCACCAGCTTTGCGCTGGCGGGAAAATTGGTCCGGCGATTAACACCACGTCGATGTATCAGGAGACCTGCCACCCGCTCGATGCCATCGCCGCCCATAACTGGGAGACGTTGCGCTGCTGGAGCTTCCTGGATGTAGCCGTTCACGGCCGCTATAACGCGCTGGCCTGGCGCTATCTTGAGGATCGGGGCCTGGCCCCGGTCATGGCACCTGAAGATGCCGCCCTGTTATTAGAGGGCAAACCGGACTATGTGGCGATTAACTATTACTCAACGGCAACCATCGCCGCCAGCCGGGGCGATGCTTCAGACCTCAGCGCACGGGCGGGCGATCAGCAAATTATGCTGGGTGAGCCGGGGGTATATCGGGCGGCGGAAAACCCCTTTGTGGATAAAACCCAATACGGCTGGGTCATCGATCCGGTCGGGTTACGCCTGACTTTGCGTAAAACCTGCGAGCGCTACCATCTGCCAATCCTGATAACCGAGAATGGAATCGGTGCGGCAGATACTTTGCTGCCGGATGGTACAATTAATGACAACTATCGCATTGAATTTATGCGGCAGCACGTTGAGCAGATGCAATTGGCTATTAACGACGGCGTCGAACTGCTCGGATACTGCCCATGGGCGGCTATTGATGTAGTCAGCACACATCAAGGCTATGCAAAGCGCTACGGGTTTATCTACGTTAACCGGGGTGAAAAAGACCTGATGGATCTGCGGCGTATCAAAAAGAACAGCTTCGCCTGGTATCAGCGCTTAATTGCGTCAAACGGCGAGCTACGCGGCTAAGGCAAAGGGTTGGCTGAGAAAATGAAGGTCATTAAGGTCCTCAACAATAGCCTGGTGCTCACAACGGATGGCGATAAGCACGAAGTTATCGCCATGGGCAAAGGTATTGGCTTTAGCAGCAAAGTCGGTGACGTTCTCGACCCGGCCTGCATTGAGAAAATATATGCGGTACAAAATAATCAGAAAGGCCGTGAATATCTGCGGCTGATTGAAGATACGCCGGAAGCGCATATTGAGATTGTGCAGACGATCCTCAGCCAGGCAAATGCCGGGCTGAAAGGCCGGGTCAACGAGCAGATATTTTTCACTCTGGTCGATCACATCAGTTTTGCCATCGAGCGTTATCACAACGGGATAACTATCCAGAACCGGCTGCTTTTCGAGGTGAAGCGCTTTTACCCCCGCGAATTCGCGGTAGCAACGCAGGCGCTGGCGTTCATCAATCAGCGGCTGAATATCCAGCTTCCTGAAGAAGAAGCGGGCAATATCGCCTTTCATCTGGTCAACGGCCAGACGGATGTGCAAAACATGGAGCACACGCTGCTGGCGGTGAAAATGCTGAAGGATATTTTCAATATCATTCAGTATCACTTTCGCATCACTATCGACACTGAATCACTCAATTACGCCCGTTTTCTGCTTCATATGCAGTTCTTCATTCAGCGCATGGTAGAAAAACAGCAGGTCGTCTCAAAGGATGATTTTATCTTCGGGCAGGTCATCAAAGAGTATCCGCATATTTACCGGTGCGCGCTGCTCATCCGCGATTACGTTAAAAATCTGCTGGAAATGGAGATGTCCAACGACGAACTGCTGTATCTGGTGATTCACCTGACGCGTATTACCCAAAGAGATGACTGAGTGAGTTAACAATCATTCACCTGCCAATGCCTGAGCGCAGGCCCAGGCCGAACTCCACGCCCACTGGAAGTTATAGCCACCCAGCCAGCCGCTGACGTCCATCACTTCGCCGATGAAGTACAGGCCCGGCGCTTTTTTGGCTTCCATGGTGCGCGAAGAAAGCTCATTGGTGTCCACGCCGCCAAGCGTCACTTCCGCCGTGCGGTAACCTTCGGTGCCGTTGGGCTGCACGCGCCAGGATTGCAGAGTTTCAACCAGCTCGCTCTGCTGGCGAACGTTGAGCTGTTTGAGCGTGACGTCCGGTATCTGCTGGAGCTGTTGCAGGCATTCCACCAGGCGCTTAGGCAGCAGCATGGAGAGGGTATTTTTCAGGCTCTGGTTCGGGTGGGCGCTACGCTGCTCGTTGATAAAACCGTCCAGATCGGTGTCCGGCAGCAGATTCACGCTGACAAATTCGCCCGGCTGCCAGTAGCTGGAAAGCTGTAAAACCGCCGGGCCGGACAGCCCGCGGTGGGTAAAAAGCAGGCTTTCGCGGAAGCTGACCCCGTTTTCGGCGGTAATCACCGAAGGCACGGAGACGCCGGACAGCACTTGAAGCTGCTCCAGCAGAGGTTTATGCAGGGTAAACGGCACCAGCCCGGCGCGGGTTGGCAGCACCTTCAGGCCAAACTGATCGGCCACTTTATAGCCGAATGGCGTCGCGCCCAGGCCAGGCATAGACAGGCCGCCGGAGGCGATAACCAATTTTGGTGCCCATACGCTGTCGCCGTTAAGCTCCAGGGTATAACCCTGCTCGTCGCGCTCTATACTCAGCACTTCGCTGCGCAGGCGCATCGTCACCTTTCCCTTCTCGCACTCGGCCACCAGCATGTCGACAATTTGCTGCGCGGAGTCGTCGCAGAACAGCTGGCCGAGGGTTTTCTCGTGCCAGGCGATGCCGTGCTTGCCCACCATGTCGATAAAGTCCCACTGGGTATAACGCGCCAGCGCAGACTTGCAGAAATGCGGGTTCTGGCTGAGATAGGCCGCAGGCTCCACATAAAGATTGGTAAAGTTGCAGCGTCCGCCTCCGGACATCAGGATTTTGCGGCCCGGCTTTTTGCCATTATCGATAAGCAACACGCGGCTGCCAGCCTGCCCGGCCATCGCCGCACAAAACATTCCCGCTGCACCCGCACCTATAATAATGGCATCAAACTTTTCCACGACCGACTCCCGACTATGCTTAAGGCAACGGATTGTAAAGATACGCGGCTGGTCGCACCAGCTTTAACGTCATTAACAATTGCAGGTGATTGAAAAACAAAATGTAAATCATTCCACCAACTGACCCGAAGGCGACTAATATCAAAAAAAGTCCAGATTTCACTTTGCCGCGGCTGAGGTTGTCTTACATAATGCGCCGCGTTCATGTCCTCAAAATGGCGTAACGTCTATGCTACATTTGTTTGCCGGCCTGGATCTTCATACCGGGCTTTTACTTTTGCTTGCTCTGGCATTTGTGCTGTTCTACGAAGCCATTAATGGTTTCCACGATACGGCCAACGCAGTAGCAACGGTGATTTATACCCGCGCTATGCGATCGCAACTTGCGGTGGCAATGGCTGCGGTATTTAACTTCTTTGGCGTTCTGCTCGGTGGGCTGAGCGTAGCCTATGCCATTGTGCATATGCTACCCACGGATCTGCTGTTAAACGTAGGGTCGGCCCATGGTCTCGCCATGGTGTTCTCTATGTTACTGGCCGCTATTATCTGGAACCTCGGCACCTGGTATTTCGGTCTGCCGGCCTCCAGCTCCCATACGCTTATCGGTGCCATTATCGGTATCGGTTTGACCAACGCGCTGATGACCGGTACCTCGGTAGTCGACGCGCTGAATATCCCGAAAGTTGTCGGTATCTTCGCTTCGTTAATTCTTTCCCCGATTGTCGGGCTGGTGATTGCCGGTGGGTTGATTTTCCTGCTGCGCCGTTACTGGAGCAACACCAAGAAAAAACAGCGTATCCACCTGACTCCGGCCGAACGTGAAAAGCAAGATGGCAAGAAAAAGCCGCCTTTCTGGACGCGTATTGCCCTGATCCTGTCCGCTATCGGCGTGAGCTTCTCGCACGGCGCTAACGACGGCCAGAAAGGCATTGGTCTGATAATGCTGGTGCTGATTGGCGTTGCGCCGGCGGGCTTCGTGGTCAACATGAACGCTTCCGGCTACGAAATCACCCGTACCCGTGATGCGGTGAACAACGTTGAGACTTTCTTCCAGCAACGTCCTGAGCTGCTGAAGAAAGCCACCGGCTCGGAACAGCTGATCCCTTCCCCGGAAGCAGGCTCAACTGAACCGGCTCAGTTCCACTGCCACCCGGCGAACGCGATTAACGCGCTTGACCGTGCGAAGCTGATGCTGACCGATATCGAAAGCTACGACAAGCTCACCATCGAGCAACGTAGCCAGCTGCGTCGCATCATGCTGTGCATCTCCGACACCACCGATAAAGTGGCGAAGCTGCCGGAAGTGAGCGCCGACGACCAGCGCCTGCTGAAAAAGCTGAAAGGCGATATGCTTAGCACCATCGAGTACGCGCCTATCTGGATTATCCTCGCGGTGGCTCTGGCCCTCGGCCTGGGTACGATGATCGGCTGGCGCCGCGTTGCGACCACTATCGGCGAGAAAATCGGTAAAAAAGGCATGACCTATGCGCAAGGGATGTCCGCGCAGATGACGGCTGCCGTTTCTATCGGTCTGGCGAGCTACACCGGGATGCCGGTTTCCACCACCCACGTTCTCTCTTCCTCCGTAGCGGGGACGATGATTGTGGACGGCGGCGGCCTGCAGCGTAAGACGGTAACCAATATCCTGATGGCCTGGATATTCACCTTACCGGCTTCGATTCTGCTTTCCGGCGGGCTGTACTGGATTGCGCTGCGCTTCGTGTAAGCGGCAGCCAAAAGAAAAGCGGGTCAGGAAACTGGCCCGCTTTTTTTATACTTGTTCATAACCCTGCCCTGATAAAACCTAGTGCCAGATAATCAGCCCAACGAGGCTAATCACCACCAGCCCGCACAACGAACTCGTCAGAATAAACTGGCGACGCAGGCGCTCGCAGCGGCGAATAAACTCCTCATCGTGATGGTCCAGATAGCGCTGGCCGTAAATATAACGAACCAGGCGAACCTGTTTACTGGGTTGGCCGTGAGATGTAAAAAAACCGCCGCCGTCGACGTATTGATACAGCAGTGGGTCACATCCGCGCAGCACCACCAGTAACGCACGCAGCGAAGAGTAATAACGCGCCATATTTACTACACAAACTACACAAAGCGCCCAGAACAGCGCGACGGTGCTGATCATGTACCCCTCCCGGCGAAGCCCTCGAAGCTCTTGCTCCGGGACAACCGCTCTCCCCGAAAACCCCTGTCAGACAATCCAGCGTGCAATAACCGACGCAGGTCACAGCTTTCTTCCCGCCCGGCTCATTTAATAGTGTAGGAGATCCCTTAATTTTTTTACCACCGCGTTAACCTTTATCAAAGTCACCATAATGATTTTTCGCTTGAATGTAATTGCGGGGTAGCGCATTGACGGGCTGAATAGCTCACTATAAGGTAGAAATACCATCTACAATTTAAGTCTTTAGGTAGGGTGACCGTAGCTCATGCCGCTGCGGTTCAGAAGATGACGGCGAGAGTCATCGATAACTTATGGAAGGAGTAACATTATGGCTTACAAACACATTCTGATCGCGGTAGACCTCTCTCCGGAGAGCAAAGTGCTGGTGGAAAAAGCGGTATCTATGGCGCGCCCATATAACGCGAAGGTTTCCCTGATTCATGTCGATGTAAATTACTCCGATCTGTATACCGGGCTGATTGATGTCAATCTGGGCGATATGCAGAAACGTATTTCCGAAGAAACCCATCACGCGCTAACCGAGCTGTCTACCGGCGCGGGCTACCCAATCACTGAAACCCTGAGCGGCAGCGGCGACCTCGGCCAGGTGCTGGTAGATGCGATTAAAAAATACGATATGGATTTGGTGGTATGCGGCCATCATCAGGACTTCTGGAGCAAGCTGATGTCCTCCGCTCGCCAGCTGATTAATACCGTGCATGTGGATATGCTGATTGTTCCGCTGCGGGATGAAGAAGACGAGTAACAGCATTGGCTCTCTCCCAACGGGAGAGGGCCAAGCCAACGGCCCGATTACTCCGGCGTCCCGGCATAAATATCAAACCGGTGTCCTTTAGTGACCACCGCATTCTGCGTCGCGACATCGGCCAGCGGCGGGGCGTAATCCGGGCGCTTTACTACTACCCTTTTCTTCGCCAGCATTCTCGCAGGCTCCAGTAGCCCGTCCGCATCTTCGTCCGGCCCCACCAGCGACTGAAACACGCGCATCTCTTTCTTCACCAGCGCGCTTTTCTGCTTATGTGGGAACATCGGGTCGAGGTAAACCACGTCCGGACGCGGCGTAATATCGCTTAACGCCGTCAGGCTGGATGCGTGAATTAGCTGGAGCCGCTCCTGTAACCAGCCGCCGATCTCCGCATCCTGGTAACCACGGCGCAGGCCGTCGTCCAGCAACGCGGCAACAACCGGATTACGCTCCAGCATGCGCACGCGGCAGCCGACCGAGGCCAGCACGAAGGCATCTCGCCCCAGCCCGGCGGTGGCATCAACCACATCCGGCAAATAGCTGCCTTTAACGCCCACGGCTTTTGCCACCGCTTCGCCACGTCCGCCGCCAAACTTACGGCGGTGCGCCATTGCCCCGGAAACAAAATCAACGAAAATTCCGCCCAGCTTTGGCTCATCGCGTTTGCGCAGTTCAAGATGCTCTGACGTCAACACCAGCGCCATCAGGGCGTCTTCATCATGCTCTAGCTGCCAGCGCTCGCTCAAAACAGTTAAGGCGCCGGAGTCGGCGCCTGCTTCAGTCAGTAAACAAATTTTCACGAGGTGAATTAGCCCTGAATGCCGTAGTGATCCAGCATCGCATCCAGCTGAGGCTCACGGCCACGGAAGCGCTTGAACAACTCCATTGGCTCTTCTGAGCCGCCGCGGGTCAGAATGTTGTCGAGGAACGACTGCCCGGTCTGACGGTTGAAAATACCTTCCTCTTCAAAACGAGAGTATGCATCCGCCGCCAGCACGTCCGCCCAAAGGTAGCTGTAATAGCCCGCAGCGTATCCACCGGCAAAGATGTGGCTGAAGGCGTGCGGGAAGCGGCCCCAGCTCGGCCCCGGCACCACGGCAACCTGTTTCTTAATTTCGGCCAGCGTTTGCAACACTTTTGCGCCCTGCTCCGGGTTAAATTCGGCATGCAGTCGGAAGTCGAACAGCCCGAACTCCAGCTGGCGCAGAATAAACAGCGCGGCCTGGTAGTTTTTGGCTGCCAGCATTTTCTCCAGCAGTTCTACAGGCAGGGATTCACCGGTTTCGTAATGGCCGGAGATAAACGCCAGCGCCTCCGGCTCCCAGCACCAGTTTTCCATAAACTGGCTCGGCAGTTCGACCGCATCCCACGGCACGCCGTTGATGCCGGACACGCCTGCGGTTTCGACTTTGGTCAGCATGTGGTGCAAACCGTGGCCGAACTCATGGAACAGGGTGATCACTTCATCGTGGGTAAACAGCGCAGGTTTGCCGTTCACCGGGCGGTTGAAGTTACAGGTCAGGTAGGCCACCGGCTTTTGCAGCGAGCCGTCGGCACGGCGCATTTTACCCACGCAGTCATCCATCCACGCCCCGCCGCGTTTGTGCTCGCGAGCATAAAGATCGAGATAGAAGCTGCCGCGCAGTTCGCCCTGGTCGTCATACAGCTCGAAGAAGCGCACGTCCGGGTGCCAGACGTCGATATCTTTACGCTCTTTGGCGGTAATGCCGTAGATGCGCTTCACAACCTCGAACAGGCCGTTCACCGCGCGCTCTTCCGGGAAGTACGGGCGCAGCTGCTCGTCGCTGATGCTGTAAAGGTGCTGTTTCTGTTTTTCGCTATACCAGGTGATGTCCCACGGCTCCAGCTCTTCCACGCCGTAATGCTCTTTCGCATAGGCGCGCAGCTGAGCCAGCTCGGCTTCACCCTGCGGGCGAGCGCGTTTTGCCAGGTCGGACAGGAACTCCAGCACCTGCTGCGGATTTTCCGCCATTTTGGTGGCGAGGGATTTCTCCGCGTAGTTGCCAAAGCCCAACAGCTGAGCCAGTTCGTGGCGCAGCGCCAGAATCTCTTCCATCACCGGGGTGTTGTCCCACTTCCCGGCATTCGGCCCCTGGTCAGACGCACGAGTGGAATAAGCGCGGTACATCTCTTCGCGCAGCGCGCGGTTATCGCAGTAGGTCAGCACCGGCAGGTAACTTGGGATGTCCAGCGTCAGCAGCCAGCCGTCCTGCTCTTTGGCTTCGGCCTGGGCGCGGGCGGCGGCAAGCGCGCTTTCCGGCATCCCCGCAAGCTCGGCTTCGTCGGTAATCAGCTTGCTCCAGCCCATGGTGGCGTCGAGCACGTTGTTGCTGTAGGTAGAACCCAGCTCGGACAAGCGGGCAGAAATCTCGCCGTAGCGCTGCTGTTTATCCTTCGGCAGGCCAATACCGGACAGTTCGAAGTCGCGCAGGGCGTTATCCACCGCTTTCTTCTCGGCAAGGCTCAGCTTCGCGTAGTTCTCGCCGTCGCGCAGGTCACGGTAGGCGTTATACAGCCCTTCGTGTTGCCCAACCCAGGTGCTGTATTCGGACAGCAGCGGCAGCGTTTCTTCATAGGCTTCGCGCAGCTCCGGGCTGTTCTGTACCGAGTTCAGGTGGCTGACCGGCGAGAACAGGCGCCCGAGACGATCGTCCACTTCCGCCAGCGGCTGAACCAGGCTCTGCCAACTGTAAGGCGCGCCCTGGGCGACCACGCTTTCCACCGCCGCACGGCAGTCGGCCAGCGCTTTGCTTACGGCCGGGACAACGTGCTCAGGTTTGATGGAGGAAAACGGCGGCAGCTCGAAAGGAGTCAACAATGGATTGGTCATAAGCGCGTTCCTGATTAAAAGGGAGAGTGAAGCGCTCAAGCGGCGCTTTGTGCATGGGATCTAGCATGGGGTTAAGTGTAGCGAATTTCAATCCCGGGCGTTGCGCATTACCGGTATCAGTTTACTGATTTAAAAGGGGCAACAAGGTTGCCCCGAGCAGGAAATTAGTGAGCCTTCTGCGCCATTGCGTAAGCGGCAGGCAGGTTCAGGCGCTGCCAGAACTGCTGGTCAGGCGTGGTGCCGGACAGCGGGTAGCCGGCCGGCAAGGCGGTTTTCACCATCAGGTCGCGGCGCTGGGCGGCGGAGAGCTTAGGCAGCGCGGCTTCCAGCAGCACTTCGGCACCTTGCGGCACCTTAAGCGTTTGCTTCTCGCCCTTCTGCTGCGGCAGGTCGTAAGTCATGGTGAAGCGATAAAGTTCTTTCATCCCTGGCGCACGGTAAGGATCGTCTTTAGCGGAAGATTTCGCACATTCGGCCAAAGAAGTGCCGCACTCTTTCTCCAGCGCGGTGCGCAGTTGATCACGAGCTTCGTTAAACAGCGCGCGGTATTTCGGGTCGTTCAGATAGTTAGCCACGTTGCGCTGGGCCACCATGCGGGAACCCATTACGTCGAGCGGGTAATGCACGCCCAGTACGATGCGCGAGTAGCCGTAACGCGCTCCACGTTCGACCAGCGAGTCGAAGCGTTCAGGAACCATCTGCGCCATCAGCAGCGCATCGGTATAGCCGGTATTGGTGTGGCCGCTCGGGAACGAGCCGCCGTCTGCGGTGTACGGCTTGTTATCTTTAATCACCACGTCGTCCGGCACCAGATGAATGGTGTTGCCGGAGATCAGGAACGGGCGCGGGTTGTTAAAGTGTTTCTTCGCCGCGCTGGTGCTGACTTCAGAGGCTTTAATCAGCGCTGCGGCCTTGCTCAGCTCGCCTTTATCGTAGGCGGCCAGGAAAGCTTTGCCCAGGCGAGGCCCCATGGCGTCGCTCAGAAAATAGAGATGGTTAATACCCTCTGCGTCTGCCAGCGCCTGGTGGCGGGAAGCCTGCACGGCATTCAGGTTAATGCTGGTGACGGTTTCGAGGTTTGGCTTAATCACGGAGTCCGGCAGCTTGCTGAACGCGGCGAGCAGCTCAATACCGGCTTTCTGGTTCGCTTTAGTCTGGAAGTCATAACCGCTGGCCTTCAGCCACGCGGTGTCCGCCAGTTTCTTGCTTTGCTTAGCCTTATCCAGCTGGTCGCGCGTCAGCTTATCCGCATCGCCTTTCAGCGCGGCACGCAGCGCCGTGAGGGACTGGCTTTCCAGTTCGTCAAAGCTCTGGCTGCTATTCGCCGGGGTGACGGTATTGGCTATCGCCGCTGCCTGAGGTAAAGAGACATCCTTCGCCAGCGCGGGGACGGCCACGGCCAGCGCAGCAGCCAGTATTGAGAGACGGAGTTTCATTATTTTTCCTTTTATTCAAACGATTACCTTGCCTGGCTGCGACGCTATCCTGGTAATTTGACGCTTTTATGACACATTTATGTTTTGAAACGCTTTCGCCCCAATTGAAACAGCGCCGCGTCCGGGCGGTAATCTGCCGCAATCTGCGGTAAACTGTGGGAAATTTGTTTTCTTATTTGCGGAACTCCAGCCCCCATGCTCAGCTATCGTCACAGCTTCCACGCCGGTAACCATGCCGACGTACTGAAACACACCGTTCAAAGCCTGATTATTGAATCGTTAAAAGAGAAGGAGAAACCGTTTCTCTATCTCGACACCCACGCAGGCGCCGGTCGTTACCAGCTGAGCAGCGAGCATGCGGAGCGCACCGGAGAATATCTGGAAGGTATCTCCCGCATCTGGCAGCAGGACGATTTGCCCGCCGAGCTTGAGGCCTATATTGGCGCGGTGAAGCACCTGAACCGCAGCGGCAACCTGCGCTATTATCCGGGCTCCCCGTTGATTGCACGCCACCTGCTGCGCGAGCAGGACAGCCTGCAGCTGACCGAGCTGCACCCGTCTGACTTCCCGCTGTTGCGCTCCGAGTTCCAGAAAGACGCCCGCGCCCGCGTTGAGCGTGCCGACGGCTACCAGCAGTTGAAGGCGAAACTGCCGCCGGTTTCCCGCCGTGGCCTGATCCTTATCGACCCGCCGTATGAGATTAAAACCGACTACCAGGACGTGGTAAAAGGCATTGCAGAAGGCTACAAGCGCTTTGCCACCGGCACCTACGCGCTGTGGTATCCGGTCGTACTGCGTCAGCAAATTAAACGCATGCTCCGCGAGCTGGAAGAGACCGGTATTCGACGCATTCTGCAAATTGAGCTGGCGGTGCGCCCGGACAGCGACCAGCGCGGCATGACCGCCTCCGGCATGATTGTTATCAACCCGCCGTGGAAGCTTGAGCAGCAGATAACAAACGTGCTGCCGTGGCTGCACAAGAAGCTGGTTCCTGCCGGTACCGGCTCGACGACGCTGAGCTGGGTTGTGCCGGAATAACGGCCGTCCCTTTCACAGTAATTGGTAGAACCTTTATCCCGGCGCGCTACAATCGCGCCTTATTTTCGACTCAAAAGGGAAACATCATGACCAAACATTATGACTACCTCGCCATTGGCGGCGGCAGCGGCGGTATCGCCTCGATTAACCGTGCGGCAATGTATGGGAAGAAATGCGCACTGATTGAGGCGAAAGATCTCGGCGGCACCTGCGTGAACGTGGGTTGTGTACCGAAAAAGGTCATGTGGCATGCGGCACAAATCGCCGAGGCGATTCACAACTACGGCCCGGATTACGGCTTTGATACCACGCTGAACCACTTCGACTGGGACAAGCTTATTGCCAGCCGTACCGCATATATCGACCGCATTCACGCCTCTTACGACAACGTATTAGGTAAAAACAAAGTTGACGTTATTCGCGGCTTTGCAAAGTTTGTTGATGCCCACACCGTTGAAGTGAACGGTGAAACCATCACCGCAGACCATATTCTGATTGCCACCGGCGGCCGCCCAAGCCACCCGAACATTCCGGGTGCGGAATACGGCATCGACTCGGACGGCTTCTTTGAGCTGCCGGGCCTGCCTAAGCGTGTTGCCGTTGTTGGCGCAGGTTACATCGCGGTAGAAATCGCAGGCGTTATTAATGCCCTGGGTTCTGAAACTCATCTGTTCGTGCGCAAGCATGCGCCGCTGCGTACTTTCGACCCGTTAATCGTCGAAACGCTGCTGGAAATTATTGAAACAGAAGGCCCGACGCTGCACACCAACGCTATCCCGAAAGCGGTAGTGAAGAACGCAGACGGCAGCCTGACGCTTGAGCTGGAAGATGGCCGCGCTGAAACCGTCGATACCCTGATTTGGGCGATTGGCCGCGAACCGGCTAACGACAACTTCAACCTGCAGGTGACCGGCGTTGAGCTGGATGAAAAAGGCTATATCAAGGTCGATAAATTCCAGAACACCAACGTGGCTGGCATCTACGCCGTGGGCGATAACACCGGCGCCGTTGAGCTGACTCCCGTTGCGGTAGCGGCCGGTCGTCGTCTGTCCGAGCGCCTGTTTAACAACAAACCGGACGAGCACCTGGACTACAGCAACATCCCAACCGTCGTGTTCAGCCACCCGCCAATCGGCACCGTTGGCCTGACCGAACCGCAGGCTCGCGAGCAGTACGGCGAAGACAGCGTGAAGGTGTATAAATCTTCCTTCACGGCGATGTATACCGCCGTGACCTCTCACCGCCAGCCGTGCCGCATGAAGCTGGTTTGCGCTGGCCCGGAAGAGAAAATCGTCGGCATCCACGGCATTGGCTTCGGCATGGACGAAATCCTGCAGGGCTTTGCGGTGGCGCTGAAAATGGGTGCGACCAAAAAAGACTTCGACAATACCGTGGCTATCCACCCGACCGCGGCGGAAGAGTTTGTGACGATGCGCTAATGGTTTAATGCCATGAAGTAAGATGAAAGAAGCTCACCCCGGTGAGCTTCTTTTTTTTTCGCTAAATGAGCGGCTTGCGCAGCAGGCCTTCCAGCACCTTCAGGGGAGAGTGCTGCGGGCTTTGCATCGAATCCACCGGCAGCAAGAACGTCTGCTCCAGCATAAACTGCCCGCCCATTGCCGCGTGCGGCGTCTGGTCGGAGAAACAGATCCAACTGCTGCCAGCCGGGAACTCAATGGCCACCTGCGGCCCTTGTTTCTGGTAATCAGCATCAGCTTTCATCGCATCGTGCATTTGCAGCATCAGGTGGTCGTAATGGCTGCGGCGGCTTTTGGTGATCCCAACAGCATTTTGCAGCCAGCTGCTTACCGGGGAATAGTTTTTCAGCCGCGGCAAAAAACGCTCCGCCAGCGTCGGGAATGCTTCACCTACGCGCCAGCTGCGGCCTTCGCCAGTTGGATTGATGTTGGTAAAGATTCGCAGGATGCGCTCGCCGTAGTTAGGCCGGGAGGGGAAAGCATCCACATGCAGGCGACTGTCATCTTTACGCCAGGAAGTGCTCCGCGTCCATTGCGTAACCGGGTGCAGCCGCAGGCTGTTGGTTGGCGTATGCAGCGCCTGCTGATATTCCGGCAGAATAGAACCGATCAACTGGAGGCAGGATTGATAGTGGCACTGTAATAAAGCCCGTACCGCGGGTTCCTGCTCAGCCACGGCGACGCCGGTTAACTTATCCTTCAGCGGTTGGTAACTGATGTTCTTACGCTTAGGGTCAACAACGGCGGGGTTAAGGAGCGCCTGTTCATGCGCCGTTAGCGTGAAGGCCAGCTGCGGCAGGAAAATGACTTTGCCCTGCTCGAGCTCGCTAACGGCGGAGTCGGGCCGGTCGGCTCCCCAGTGAGAAAGCGCGTGAGTATGAGTGGCGGCGTTAAGCGATATATTTATATCCGACATAGTAATATCCTTGCGGAATATCCGGACGTATTTATTTTGCAGGTGAATATCCGGAACGTTTTATTTGAGAAATATAAGCGAATGAATCCGCCACAGATGGGCAGATTCAGGCATAACAGGGAATACTGCCAGTATAGTAACAACCCAATTTCAATATTAAACAAAACCTAAACACCGCATCCAACACCCAATAAAAACGCACAAAATCATAAAGTAACGCTAAGTGAATATTTCACCGGGAAATACAGGATTTAAATTATTTAAGAATTCATTATCAAATAATGCTAAAAATAATAAAGACCTGTTATTCAGGCCATTTATTATTATCACGCGTCTGTAAAAAAGTATTCAGGCGAAACTTCAGCTTCTCCAGTTGCGTGGCGGCGGCCTCATTTCGGGCATCAACCGTCATGTCCGGCCAGGGGTGTCCGCCGTCATCAAGCCACATTGCCCGTTAGTCATCTATCGACGCAGCGTACAGCGGCAACCTGGAATCAGCGTTGATCGACATTCAACTTCAAAGGTTCAGCGCCTGCTACAGAAAATTCACAATAAATACATATGAATAGTTATGATATATCCTTGTAACAAAAAGCTACAATTTTAATTATCTTTAAAATCAAACAATTCACCGCTCAAATATTCACCAGATGAAAATAATCTTTTCCCTGTTAAAAGACTCCTCTTAGAATACGCCCCGCCACACCAGGAAAGACAAACTAATAATAAGTTTCAACAACATAATTTATCGCGCAACGATAAGCCCCAACAGGCCTCTAACCCGGCTTCGCGGGGTTTATTTTTTGCAACACCAAACCAATGATTTTATATAAAACAGACTGATACATCATGCACAAGCAAAAATACCTGCCTGCGGCCGCCGCATTGCTGTTTAGCCCGGCGCTGTTCGCTTCGAGCAATTTCAACTTTTCACCAGATGCCGTAACCGCTGATATTTCTACCGGAGTATTGAACGGGGAATCCAAAGAGCTTGTTTATAATCAAGATCATGGAAGTAAATTAAGTGAGTTGAAATGGAAAATTAAAAATACCCCTATTATAAAGGGCGGTATTAGCTGGGATACACAGCGCTATATTACCCTCAACGCTAACGGCTGGACGACCCTGGCCTCTCGCGGTTCACATATGTCGGACTACGACTGGCAAACCCCGGGCCAGAGCCACTGGAGTGACAAATCTACCCACCCCGACACCAGCCTGAATTACGCTAATCAGTTCGATCTCAACCTGACGGGCTGGGTTCTGAAAGAGCCAACATATAATTTTGGGGTCACCACCGGCTACCAGGAAACCCGCTACAGCTGGACGGCGAGAGGCGGCTCATATGACTATTTTAATGGCGCGCTTATCGGCGAATTCCCGAAAAATAAACCAGGCATTGGCTACAACCAGAAATTTAGCCTGCCCTATATCGGCCTGACCGGCAGCTACCGTTACCAGGATTTTGATTTAGCGACACAATTTAAATTTAGCCCGTGGGTTAATGCCCGTGATAATGATGAGCATTATATGCGCCAGCTCAGCTTTAGCGAAAAAGGCAGCAACTCTAATTATTACTCGGCTACCGTTTCTGCCGGTTATTACGTCACGCCAAATGCCAGAATTTATACTGAATTAACCTGGACGCGTTTCGCTGAAGCCAAAGCATCAACCAGGACCTATGATAATAAAACCGGTGAAAGCTGGTATCAGGGCGGTGATGCCGCAGGCCTGAGTAACGAGAGCTATACCTATGGCGTAGGTATTCAGTACCGCTTTTAAATGCCGATAAGGGTCTGCCGCAAGCAGACCCTTATTGTTAATAAGCGCCTGATTATCTCGCACACTGAATCACGTTCCTGCGCGGTATTACGATTAACGAAGAGTTTGAGCAGCCCGCAGGCCGCTCTGCACGGCTAGCGCATCGCGTTGTATATCGCCTGCTGGATTTTCACCGTCTGCTCGTCTACCGGGACCGCGTCCAGCCCCTGCGCTTTTGCTTCTGCGGCACGTTGTTTTTGCGCTGCAAAGCGTATTTGGGCACGATCAACTTCTTCTTTCTGGCGCTTAACTGCCGCATCAGAACTACAGAAGACGGCCAAAAACTGCTTTCTTAGAGAAGTGAGCTTTTGCCCATTTTTCATGCCCAGCTCTGTAGAGCCAATCAGGCGGCGGCACGGGCGCGCCTCATCCATTTGCGGGCGATATTGCAACAAAATAGTCAGCACATCCCGGTAATCTGCCGCCAGCGCCTGCTCGGCAAAATAGACCTTCCAGTTCATTCCACCCTGCATAAACAGCCGCACAATACGCGTATCGTTGCGGTTGATGGCCGCCCGCAGATTATTTTCATCCCAGGTGATGCCCATATTCGCCAGCATATCCCGCGGGCTATTGTATTCCGGCCGCTCTTTAGCCTGAACCACAGTGCTGACTACCGGCGCTGCCGCCGCAATTTCAGGCTTGCCGGAGATCTCACTCAGCATATACAGGCCAAGCACCGCAACAGCCACAACGGCTACGCCGACCACGGACCATAGCGCAGTAGAAATAACGCCGGTCGTATCCTGCTGTTTTTTAACGCCGCGAGGATCGTAGCGCTCGATAGAATCCCTGATTTCTTCGGCGTCCCCTCCCTGTGCGGAATGGTTTTTACGAGCCAGCTCGAGGTAGCTCTGTAGCGCGGTATTATCGGCCTCAAGCAGCCCCGCCGGGTTCACTTTGCTGCGCCCCTCGCTAAAGGCTTTCTGCACCGCAGAGCTAATTTCGCCGTAATAGTTGTCCAGCAGCGCGACCTGAACGGTGGTCAGCGGCTGTTTGTGCATCAGGTCGTTACGGATCTGGCGAACACCATCGAGGAAGATTTGCAGGGTTTTGCGCTGGTCGATAAGAAAACCGAGCTGAGGCGCGCCCCGGTAGAGTTTGGCGTAATGATGGGCAAACTCTTTTTTATCCACCACCAGCAGCGCCAGCTCGCTAAACTTCATGCCGCTAAGCACATCACCCCGCTCGCCCCGCTTCAGCCAGCGGCGAACCTTATCGGCCCCAAACTGCGATTTTAGCTGATTAACCAGCTCCGCCTCGCTGCCCCAGGCCTGGTTCACCAGCCCTTTGAGAATCAGTTCTATGCCGCGCATCTGGCGCTGTGCGCCCTGCTGTAGCCCGTCTACGTCGGAAGACAGCTCGGTAGAATAGCCCAGCAGCGGCTGTTTAAAGCGAACGTGCTCAAGGTAGCTGCAAAAACGCAGCGCGGCGAGAAGCTGATTCTGGGTGACTTCCTGCCCGCTCTCATACTGCGGCACCAGCTGTTGCAGATGGCGCAGCAGCAGCGTGAATTGAGAAATTTCAGAGTCGTTAAGATTAAGCCTTTTTGCCACCGCTCCCCAACTGCCAAGCGCCATTCGCGCCTGCTCCAGTTGCTGAAAAAACCATTGCGGATCTTTGCCTTCGGCGGCACGAATGTTCAGTAACGGCAGGATCTGTAGCGAGGCCTGACGAATAATCCCGAGGCAGGTTTCAAAGTGCTCCCGCATCTGCAATGTTGCGCTGCTCATGATCGTCCTTTGTCGATGTCCGGCATAGCGTTGCCGAACGCAGAAAAAACTGCATTTTTCCGCCCCAGGCGGCTATTTTTTATGGTTATTCACGCTAAGGCCAAACTTCGCCATTAGAGCCGAGTGTAGAACAAGCAAACGACAATCAATGGCGATAAAAAGAGCAATTTACTCAGGCATTTTCCATCGCACAGCCCACAATCTCTCCGAGCGTTTTCAACGCCGCTTCGGTTGCGGGATTGAACGGCAAAGCATAGTTCAGCCGCAGGCAGTTGCGATATTTCCCGGAGGCGGAAAACAGCGAGCCGATGGCGATATGAATTTTCTCCTCGCGCAGCGCCCTGCCGAGGCGCACGGCATCCACGTTTTCCGGCAGCTCAATCCACATAATAAAACCGCCCTGAGGACGGCTGACGCAGATGCCGCAAGGGAAATAATGCCGCACCCAGCAGGTGAACAGATCGAGATTGCGCTGGTAGTGCAGGCGCATACGCCTGATGTGGCGATGATAGTGGCCGTTGCGGATAAATGCCGCCACCGCCTGTTGCGTAAAGGTGGCGCTGCTGCCGGTGCCGATGTATTTCATATGCAGCGCCCGGTCGAGGTAGCGCCCCGGCACTATCCAGCCCACGCGCAGGCCTGGCGCAAGCGTTTTGGAAAACGAACTGCACAACAGCACGCGGCCATCCACATCGAGGGATTTAATCGTCATCGGGCGCGGGTATTCATAGGCCAGCTCGCCATACACATCATCTTCAATAATCGCGATGTCAAAACGCTGGGCAAGGTTAAGCACCGCTCTTTTGCGGGCATCCGGCATGATAAAGCCGAGCGGGTTATTGCAGTTAGGGACTAAAAATACGGCCTTAATTGGCCACTGTTCCAGCGCCAACTCCAGTGCTTCTACGCTGATCCCGGTGACAGAATCCGTAGGGATTTCAACCACCTTAATACCGTAACCGCGCAGCATCTGCATGGTGCCGTGAAACGAAGGCGACTCCACCGCCACAATATCTCCCGGTTCGCATACCGCGCGAATAGCAATCGACAGCGCTTCATGGCAGCCGTTAGTGACCACAATATCGTCGACGTTAATCACGCAGTTGCTGTCCAGCATCAGGCGCGCAATTTGCTCCCGCAGCGCTTTTACGCCGTACATGCCGTCGTAGGCCAGCATATCCGCTTCCTGGTACTGCGCCAGCCGCCCCATTTCCCGCCACAGCGGCTTGATGGTTGACTGCGTGAGGTCCGGCGAACCGCTGCCAAAAGCCACCAGCTCGCAGTCCTGTCTGGAATTTACCAGTTCCAGCACCGCATCCCACTGCGTAACCTCCACCGGGCGCTGTACCGGGCGGGTCAGCGGCGGCACCGGCGGCACGGCTTTGCGCGGTGCCACAAAATAGCCGGAGCGCGGCTGGGGCGAAATCAGCTGCTGATCTTCCAGAATATGGTAAGCCTGCTGGACGGTGCTGATACTGACGCCGTGTTCGCTGCTCAGGCTGCGAACCGAAGGCAGGCGCTCACCGCTTTGATATAAGCCCTGCTCAATACGCTCCGCCAGCAGCGTGGCAAGATGTTGGTAACGCGTCATGCTGTATCCTCACCCGGAACCATACAGAAGGAAAAACCAGTACAGAATGTGCAAAAAAATGCCATTCAACCGCTGTTTTAGCGCTTCTGTATGTTAAAGAAAAGTAATTTCTGAATCTGTCTGCTTTTAGCCCGCTGGCGGATGATAGCTCCCGGAGCAACAGCGAGGAGCAACATCATGGGCTTTGATGAAAATCACCACCGCAGGCCGTTTCACGGTCTGGTTATGCTTTACCAGTATTTCCGCCGTATCAGGCAGCGCCGCCAGACGGTACGCGCCCTTCGCGAGTTAAGCACGGAGCAGCTCAGGGATATGGGGTTAACAAGGGATGACTTATCGCGCTGGGAGTGAAGACTAAGCGGTGCCTCAGGGCTGGCGCCGCTTTTTATTTACTGCTATCAAAGAGGCTACTAAGACGATAAAAAAATAAGGAGCCCGATGCACATTCTTACCCCTCGCCTGACCCTGAGCCAGGTAACCGAACAGGACTGGCCATTTTTCTGCTACCTGCAACAGCACCCGGACGTCATGCGCTATATAGATGAAGCGCGCCCTGAGGCCGAAATTCGCCGTGTCTTCGACTTACGCCTGCCCGAGTGGCTACCGGAAAGCCGCCACTGGCTCAGCCTGGTCATGCGGCACCAAAAAACCGGCGTGCCGATAGGCATTACCGGGTTTGTTCGCCGCGAGGACGGCATAGCGGAAGTCGGTTTTATACTCGACCCGGCATTTCACGGGCAGGGCTACGGATATGAATCTCTGTATGAGGTTTGCGCTTTTGCATTCGCCGAAATCGGCATTCGTAAGCTAATAGCGACCGTGACGGCGGGAAATATCCCGTCAAGAAAAGTGCTGGAGAAAGCAGGATTTCAGCTTGAAGGCACGCTGCGGGAGAATTACTGGCTGGGTGAAAGCTGGCAGGATGACTGGATCTTTGGCCTGCTCGAGAGAGAATTCAGATAAAACACGGGCCGCACAAGGCGGCCCATACAGCGTGATTTGTCTTTACGGCTTAGTTGTAGATTTCAGCAACGCCATACAGTTTGTTATCGCCACCGGCAGAGATGATGCGGATAGATTTCGCGCCAGCCTGCTCGGCTTTTTGCTGTAACTGATGTTGCAGGCTATCCAGGTTAGAAGCGCCGCTAGCGGACACGGTACCCAATTTCTGGCTGCCTGCCTGCTGAGTTTCAGCGGCAAAACCGGAGAAGGAAGCGGCGAGAGTCAAAACTACGGCAAAATATTTGATGCTTTTCATGATGGTCACCCTTAATGTTTGGTTTCAGAGAAGGCTGAATGCCTTCGATGAAATAAGAATAGCGCCGGGCAACTTCGTTTGTTAGCGGAACAATTCGCTTATCTCATTCAAAATTACTGAACGCAAATTAATCACTAAGGCTAACCGGGAAATGGCCTCACGCCGGGAACCGCCGCAAGGCCATGATGGACGGGATCACCAGCTCCAGCGCACGCCGACATTGCCGGTAACAATGCGCTGATGCTCGCCGCCAAGATTGGTGAGGTAACCTGTCGTGGCGTAGAGGCTGCCGTTCTGGCTCACCTGCGCCACCAGCCCGGCGCCGACCTGCCCGGCGGTTTGACCAACCTGATTCGTCAGGGTGGTGCTGGCATCAAAGTCGGTTTTGTCATCCTGGCCAAACGAGCGCAACACGTTCAGGCGCAGGTACGGTTTCCAGCTAATGCCGCTTGCGTCAAACGCCCATTGCAGCCGCGTCCCCACCCGCCCCTGCCAGACATTGCCATTATTCCAGCGGACGTCAGACACGCCGTCGTTCAACGAGTCCAGAGAGGTTCTCTGCCACACCAGCTGCGCCTGAGGCTCAAGCGTTAAGCCCTCACTCAGCGTGAAAGGCAGCCCCGTTTCTACCGAGCCGGTGATGGCGTTGCCGTCGGCAGAGCCGCTCACGCCATTGTTAGAGCTGGTGTTCAGGCGTAGCACGCTGCCCATTAACACCGCGTCGGTATACCACCCGGAAGGTGCGACCCGCGTCCAGTAGCCGCCGTAGTTGTAGTTATTGAGCTGCAACTTGCCTACGCCCATGCCCTGTTTTGCCAGCGCAAAACCGCCTACATCGCCGGTGGCTCTTGAGAAGCCAAACAGCACGCCCGCATGGTTGCTGGCCCCGCCGTCTTCGGCGCTGGCGTATAGATCCTGCCCGAGCTGTAGTCCCCACAATGTGCCATTGAAGGAAGGATTAACGTCGCCGCTTTGGAGAATATCCGCATGGCTGCCCCAGCTACGTGCCCAGAAGGCCGGGGCCTTATTATTGCCGCCGAGCAGGCTCTGTTCGCCCTGTCGGTCATGGAAGGTGTCGATTTGTTGCAGGTTAAGCTGGCGCGCGACCGCAGGCGCTTCAACATAGAGCGGGACTTCAGGCCGGTAAACATTTAGCGTCTCGCCGCCGCCGGATGTCTCATCTCCTTTTCCTGCCTCAATAATGGAGTCAGGCGTCCCTTCTCCCGGCGTAATCGGGGTCACGGTTTCCGGAGGCGTTGGCGTGCCTTCATCCGGTGGAACGGGCACGACGGGCTGAACAACAACGGTATTACGCATATACCAGCTGTTACTGCTGCCATCCGAAACCCCGCCCTTTGCAAGGTAATAAGAATACGCCCCGGCGCTGATGGTTCCGCCGGACAGGCGGAAGGCGTTTGCCGCGCTGGTCGCGCCGTTGATAGCCTGCACAACCTGGATCCCGTCCGCATTGGTTTGCGCCCCGCCGCCGCCGCTGTTGGTCACTTGCAGCGTGCTACTGCCCGAAGCGCCACCGCCGCTGAGGATAAGCTTGTCGGATGCGGCTCCGTCGCCCGCCAGCACCGAATTTAGCGCAAGGACGCCATTCTGCCCGACGTAATTACCCGCGACGGTCAGACTATTTCCCACCCCGCTACCGCCGAGCTGGACTAACCCGGCGTTGCTCAGATTGCCGTTAATCTGGAAGTTGCCCAACGCGCCGCTGACCTGCGATGGCAGCGCATTAGCCACGGCTATCATGCCGTTATTGGTTACGTCGCCGTTCACCGTGCCATAGCCGCCAAGCGTAGCCCCGGAGGCAACCGTTGCGCCGCTGGCAAGCGAAGCGGAGGCATTAGCGCTATCTCCGAGCAGCAGCGTTCCTGCGCTGACGTTGGTGCCTCCGGTATAAGTGTTAACGCTATTGAGTGCTAAGGTGCCGCCTCCCGCTTTTTCCACCGCTCCGCTACCGCTGATGGCGCCCGAATACTCGCCCTGTTATTTTGCAGGAAGCGCACCAGCCCGCTATTGTTTACCGACAGCGGCAGGTTGGCCGAATTTGCCTGTAAGGTCGCGCCGCTGCTCACCGTTGCCGCCACTGAAGCCGTGGTGATGCCCAGCGTTCCGGTTAAGTCGAGCGTGCCGTTTTGGATTAACGCCGTAGTGAACGCCCCGGTTCCGGCCCAGGTCCAGTCGCTGCCCGTCATATTCAGCGTCTGAAAGTTGGTAAAGGCGTTATCCGCCGTGCCGGTCCCTTCCAGCGTGACGGAGTTGTTACCCCTTCCGCCGTCGGCCAGGCCGACAATCTGCGAACCGGTCTGAAGGATCAGCGAAATGCTGCCATTGCCGCTCAGGATAGCCGTCCCGCTTCCACCCTGAATCAATCCGGCATTGGTGATGGTGATATTGCCGTTGGTGGAGCGAATACCGATCCCGTTATTACTGATTATCTGCCCACCCGCCAGGTTATTAATGGTGGTGTTAAAGCTGCTGCCGAGCGTATTCGCCACCACGCCGTCAACGCTGCCGCTTGAGGACGCCGTTCCTTTTGACTGAATCAGCCCGCTGTTATTCAGCGTGGCATTGTTGCCCTGCAAAAATACCGTTGGCGCGTCTCTGCCCGTGGTGGTCAACGTCCCGCTGTTATTAACCGTACCGCTCCCGCCCAGCAATGAAATAGCCCTGGCGTTGTTGCCAGAGGTCGTTACCGTCCCGGTGTTGGTAATCGTATTCCCCGAAGCTCCGGGGTTACTTTGCCCCCAGGCGGCGGTCATGCCGTAGGAATTATTGCCGCTGGTGGTAATTGTTCCGTTATTAATCAAAGTGTTGTTATTACCGTTAGCGGCCATACCGTCGTTGTAAGCGCCCGTAGTGGTTAGCTTTCCCGCCGCCCCGTTGGTCACGGTATTGTCGTTATTGGTGCCAATCAGCAGCGCGCCACGGTTAGCTACCCCGGTACCGTCTCCGGATAAAGTTAACGCGCCGTTATTGGTGATAGCGCTGGAAGTGTCGACGGAAAATGGGGTGGGCGAAGTGCCCAGCGTGTAGCTGCCCGAAGCGGTTGAATCGATATTGAGAGTGACATTGCTACTGCCGGTGACGGCAACAACCGGGGGCGTATTTGCGCCGCTACAGGTCACGGAAGTGCCGCTTGCAGGCGCAACGGAGGTACAGGCCGCGCTAACAGCGCCGGTGAAACCAGCAAAACAAACGGGAACCAGAGTGAGGGCTTTTATTTTCATGTTTTCTCTCGCATCAAGAAAGATAAACAAATTTCAGCAGGTTGAGTTGGCAGTCCCTGCCATTACGTCATGAGAGAAAAGGGGATATTTCCTGTATGAACCTGAACGTTATTCCGGGCGCAAAGAAGCATCACCCGGCTCTTAAATATAGAGTCGGGTGATAATTTGTGAGGATTTTCTACGAAATTTTTCCGGTTTATTTCACCGAAAAGAGAGCGCTATCAGAAATCGATGCGGGAGAAGCCGGTCATTTCGGTCAGTTCCATCTCGCGGCCCAGGGCCGTCATCGGATGAACAATCACCAGGCCACGCACGCTCTTCTTGAACTTGCCCATGTCGGCCTGCTCTTTCTTGGTAATCGGGCGTTTAAACGGCATCGCCATCAGCTTCTGGGCTTCTTTGCTCAGCTTCTGGTTACGCACCGCCTGCAGGCGGGCAATTTCAATTTCCAGCTTCTGCTTCTCTTTATCCAGCTCGGCGTATTTTTCCGCCTCGTTGATCAGGTGCAGTTCTGGCATTTCGTGACGGATGGCGTCCAGACGATCGCTGAGACGTTTAATTTCTGCTTTTTCGATTTCTTTCATTTTTGACTAACCGTGAATAAATTGCTTTGCGGCAAGGATACACCATTCGGCGTAAGAGGGCGAAAGAGGACTGAAGCCTGGGCTATTTCTTGAAAGCTTTTTTTAAGCTGATCCGCGAGATCAGCTCGGTCAGGGAAAGTACCATCGTGGAGCGGACAATTTGCATGTAGCGCTGCCGCTGCATCGCCAGCAGCTCCGGGTCGCTGCCGTCAACAAAGGTCGGCGTCGGCGGCATCGCCGCTACGCAGTGTAGCTCGCCAAACGGACCAAGAATTTCGTCGTCGGTAAAGCTGTACTCATTGCCGTCGTGATTAAGCTCTTCGCGTAAAGCCATTAGCAGCTCGCAGTCTTCGTACTCGGCGCGGTTCAGCACGCCCAGCCCGTAGATAAGCTTCAGGCGCACCGACAGGTCGCCCAGCGGCCCGTCGCCGTCCAGCAGCGGCTCCACCGCGTATTTTACCGCGTAGTCATCTTTACGGAACACCTGGAGCACCAGAATATTCACCGCTTCGGTCAATAATTCGACGGCAGCAATCAGCAGGCTACGGACGGTTTTGCCGGCATTAAGACGCTCAAGCACGCGGTTTTCAAAGGCCTGGGTTTCTTCCATTTTTGCCTGCATCACTAAAAATGTTTCAGGAGCGGCGTCCACCGCCCCTGCATAGGGTTACGCTATGGCGTTATACGCCTTCACCGCCTCGGTAACGGCTTCGCTATTGGCATCCAGACCAGAGACTTCTGCCAGCGCCGCCTGCGGGCCTTTATCCGCCAGCAGTTGCTTCAGCTCCTGAGCCTGCGGGTCCTGCTCGCTGTGGTAGTGCATCGCCGCCGCAATCCCTTTGATCAGGTTGGCGTGGCCTAAACCGTACTCAAGGGTGCCGAGCAGCGGTTTCACCAGGCGGTCCCCGGCGCTGAGTTTACGCAGCGGCTGGCGGCCAACGCGTTCCACATCGTCTTTCAGATAAGGGTTTTCGAAACGACCAAGGATTTTCTTGATATACGCCGCGTGCTTGTCGGCCTCAAAGCCGTAACGCTTAATCAGCACCGCGCCGCTCTCTTCCATCGCCCCTTTCACTACGGCGCGAACTTTCTCATCAAGAATGGCATCGCGGATAGTCTGGTGCCCGGCCAGCTGACCGAGGTACGCGGTTATAGCATGCCCGGTATTCAGCGTGAAGAGCTTGCGCTCGACAAACGCCATAAGATTATCAGTAAGTTCCATGCCAGGAATGTTCGGTAGCTCACCTTTGAACTGAGTTTTATCCACAATCCACTCGCTAAAGGTTTCAACAGTCACTTCCAGCGGGTCGTTAGTGGCGGACTCGGACGGCGGAACGATGCGGTCAACGGCGGAATCAACAAAACCTACATGCTGCTCAACCCACGCCCATGCGTCTGCGGAGAGGGCTTTCTTCACATGCTCTTTGAGCTGGCTGGTGCCGCGCACCATGTTTTCGCAGGCGATGATGTTCAGCGGCGCTTCGTTGCCGTTAGCGCGGCGCAGTTCCAGACCTTTAGCCAGCGTAGGCGCGATGCGCTCAAGCACGACCGGGCCGACGGCGGTGGTCACTAAATCAACCTGAGAAATCAGCTCAACGACTTCGTCGCCGATGCTGCTGACGGCATTCACGTTGGAAACGGTATCAACCTGCTGCTGCTCGCCCACAACGTGAACTTCATAGCTGTGACGCGCGTTCAGGGCATCCAGCACAACCTGGTTCACGTCGGCAAAGGTCAATTGCAGGCCGGCATCCGCCAGCAATTTGCCAATAAAGCCACGACCGATATTACCTGCACCAAAATGTAATGCTTTCATTGCGTTAACCTTCCTGATTATTTCACCCGTAAGGGCTGGGGTAAGGATACTGTGTACGAATCCCCTCACCCTAGCCCTCTCCCCTAAGGGGAGAGGGGATGATTCTATGCAACTGCTGTTTTCTCTCTCCCCAGGAGGAGAGGGATAATTCTATGCAACTGTAGTTCCCCCCTCGCCCCTCCGGGGAGAGGGTCGGGGTGAGGGGCAAGCCCTTATTTCTTACCGGCCAGCAGATCCAGCACTTCCTGGACGCTGGTGGTGTGCGCCAGGCGTTCAATCACCGACTCATCATCCAGCGCGTTGGTCAGGCTGGTAATAACCTGAATGTGCTCGTTATTGCGGGCGGCAATGCCGATAACCAGGCGGGCAATGTCTTCCGGCTCTTCGCCGAAGTGCACGCCTTCAGGGTACTGGCAGAACACCACGCCGGTTTTCAGCACGCGATCTTTAGCTTCTACGGTGCCGTGAGGAACCGCGATGCCTTCGCCCAGGTAGGTCGGGGTCAGTTTTTCGCGCTCAAACATCGCGTCAACGTACTCAGGCTGAACGTAGCCGCCGTTTACCAGTTGCTCACCGGCGAAGCGAATAGCTTCTTCTTTGGTGCTCGCTTTCAGGCCGAGGAACACGTTACCCGCGCCCAGCTTGAATACGCCTTCTTCGCTGGAAACAAAGCTGTCTTCCAGGCTGTGCATCACCTTCACTTCTTTGTCGCTCAGGTTCTGAGAGGCAACCAGGCGCTCAACCAGGTTGGCATACAGGCTGCTGTCGAGGAAGTTGGTCAGGGAGATATGCTGCGCCTGAGGCACCTGGCGCATAGCACGCTCGGTCAGGTCTCGGTGGGTAATCACCAGGTCAACATCGTCCGGCAGGCTGTTGATTGCGCAGTTGGTCACGGAGATGTTTTTCAGGCCCGCGTCGTTCACTTTCTTACGCAGCACGCCCGCACCCATGGCGCTTGAACCCATACCAGCATCGCAGGCCACGATAATTTTGCGTACGTGGCTCAGGTCGTTAGACAGGCCAGCACCTACCGCCAACGGCGCTGCGCCACCTTTGGACTCGGCTTTCATCTCCTGCATACGGCGAGCCGCAGCTTCGATGTCGTCTTCTTCTTTCACTTTGCTGGTTTTCAGCAGAATGGCGGAAACCACGAAGGAGACAACCATTGCCGCACAGATAGCCGCGATGTTAGCGAAGTAAGCGCCTTTCGGGGTCATCGCCAGAACGGCCAGGATAGAACCCGGAGAAGCCGGGGAAACCAGGCCGCCGTTCAGTACGGTCAGGGTGAACACGCCGGTCATACCGCCGAGGATAACGGCCAGGATCAGACGTGGATTCATCAGCACATACGGGAAGTAAATTTCGTGGATACCGCCCAGGAAGTGGATGATAGCCGCGCCGCCAGCGGACTGCTTGGCGTTACCGCGACCGAAGAACATGTACGCCAGCAGCACGCCCATACCCGGACCCGGGTTAGCTTCAATCAGGAAGAAGATGGATTTGCCCAGCTCGTGGGACTGCTGAATACCCAGCGGCGAGAAGATGCCGTGGTTGATGGCGTTGTTCAGGAACAGGATTTTCGCCGGTTCTACGAAGATAGACGCCAGCGGCAGCATGTCGTGCACAACCATGAAGTTAACGCCCGCCGCCAGAACCTTGGAAAGAACTTCAACCGCAGGGCCAATCCCCATGAACGCCAGAATCGCCAGGATCATCCCGATGATACCGGCAGAGAAGTTGTTCACCAGCATTTCAAAGCCGGACTTAATTTTACCGTCGACCCACTTATCAAAGTGTTTAATCGCCCAGCCGCCCAGTGGACCGGCAATCATTGCGCCGAGGAACATCGGCATATCCGCGCCGACGATAACACCCATGGTGGTGATAGCACCCACCACGCCGCCGCGGTCACCGCCAATCAGGCGGCCACCGGTGTAACCGATTAACAGCGGCAGCAGGTAAGTGATCATCGGGCCTACCAGCTTCGCCAGCGTCTCGTTTGGCAACCATCCGGTGGGAATAAATAAGGCCGTGATAATACCCCAGGCGATAAACGCCCCGATATTTGGCATGACCATATTGCTGAGAAAACGACCAAAGCTTTGCACTTTGATCTTGATATCGGATGACATACTCGTACCCCTTGTTGGTGTTACGCGCTGGGAAGCAGCCCGAGGTTTATTGTTAACGTAGCGGCAGGGTCGCCGGCCTGATGCAGTAAAGTGAGGCGAATCTGGCACTGAATCGTTTAGCTGTCCAGCCGACGACAAAATATGTGACTTAGATCACCAATAATCAGGGATCACCCGTCAACATTGAGTGATCAGCGTCACAAAATGTTTGTGTAAAAAAAATACACGGCTGCTTTTTTAACCCTGATTGACCTTTTTATGTGATAAATATCACATTTACTTATGACGACTTTGTTATTTATTTGTGATCTATCTCACAAGATATTTTCAGGCAGATTAATCCGAGTGTGATCCAGTTAAAATATGGCAGTTGACAGCGGGCGAACATTGATTGCGCGATGAAAGTAAATTACAGCGAAGCGGGGGTCGTTGAGAGGAAGCAAGCGCGACGAAAAACGCCGCGCCCTGATGGATGATTATTTAGCTAAATCCACGACAATGCCGCGGGCCTGAGCAAACAGCTGCTGATAGTGAGCATCGCTATCGCCAATGCCCTCTTCCACGCCGATGGTGTTATACAGAAAGTTGATTTTCGCATCCTGCACGCCCAGGTAGCCCATTGAGCCATTGATGAAGTCGGTCATGTTCTTTTCCCAGCCGTATTTCACAAAGCCTTCCTGCGAGCCGCCCACCAGCGCCACCCAGCGAATTTTTTTGCCGCCCAATTTACCGCCGGGACCGTAACCCAGGCCGTAGTTCCACACCCGGTCGAGGTAGCCCTTGAGCATCGCCGGGAAGCTGTACCACCACACCGGGAACACCACGACCACGGTATCTTTGTCTTCTATCTCGCCAAACAGGCGGTGGACTTCCGGGGAGTATTGTTTTTCAGGGTTGTTCCAGTCCGGCTCGTCGTCCACGCCCAGCGCCGGATCAAAGCCGCTGCGGTAGAGATCAAGAGAAGAGACGTTGATGCCGCGCTCCGCCGCCTCGCCCTGAATTTCCTGTACCACCTGCGCGGTTAACGAGTCGCTGCGCGGATGGGCCCAAACAATATACATATTCTCTGATTTCATGGAGTTATCTCAGACTGTTGAGAAGTGACACCCACTTTACGGCCCCCGGATAATTCTGTAAAACGTAGTATTTAAGATGGGTTAATGAAAGGTTTTCACTAATGGCGCTGAATTTTTCCGACTTTGCGACCTTTATCGCCGTGGCTCGCCATAAAAGCTTCCGTGCCGCCGGGGACGAGCTTGGGCTGTCGCCCTCCGCCATCAGCCACGGCATCAAACAGCTGGAGCAGCGCCTGAAAATCCGGCTGTTCAACCGCACCACCCGCAGCGTGTCGCTCACCGAGGCGGGGTTTAACTTGTATGAGCGTCTGCGCCCGGCCTGCGACGAAATAAACGCCATTCTCGACGAGGTGAATTCGTTTCGCGATACGCCGATGGGCACCCTGAAGATCAACAGTTCCCGGCTGGCTTCACGCCTGATTTTAATGCCGCTGGTCGCCGGGTTCACCCGCCGCTACCCGGATATCAAAGTTGAAATCACTACCGACGACCGGCTGGTGGATATCGTCAAACAGGAATATGACGCAGGCATTCGCCTGAGCACTACCGTGGAAAAGGACATGATTGCGGTGCCGATTGGCCCGAAGGCAAAAATTTGTGTAGTCGCCACGCCGGAATACCTTGCGAGCTACCCGGCGCCCTCACATCCGCGCGAGCTGGTGAACCATTGCAGCGTGGTTTTCCGCTACCCAAGCGGCCGACCTTATTACTGGGAGTTTTACGGGCCGGAAGGCAAGCTGGAAGTCACACCGTGCGGCAATATCGTGGTGGACGACCTCGACTCCGAACTGGAGGCCGTGCTGTGCGGCGCCGGCATCGGTTATCTCTATCAGCCGCAGGTAGCGGACCACCTCGCAAGCGGCAGGCTGGTTTCCATGCTGGAGGCCTGGCTACCTGACCTCCCACCCTTCCAGTTCTACTACCCGAGCCGCCAGTACATGCCCAGCACGCTGCGCGCCTTCGTCGACTACATAAAAGAGCAGTAGCCGTAGACATTTCCGCCAATGTTGGGTATCTGTTCCATACTTACCCCGTGTTGGCGAAAATGGATAATGTCATGAAACTGATCGGCAATTACACCAGCCCGTATGTGCGTAAAATCTCGGTGATCCTACTGGAAAAAGGGCTCACATTTGAGTTTGTAAACGTTAATCCGTGGGTTGATGACAGCCCTGCACCGCAGTTCAACCCGCTGGGCAAAGTGCCGACTCTGATTACCGATGAAGGTGAACAGTGGTTTGACTCTCCCATCATCGCCCAATACCTTGAGCTGCTCGATATTGCCCCCGAGATTATTCCGCGCGACCCAAAAGCAGCGCTAAAAGTTCGCCAGCTCGAAGCCCTGTCTGACGGCATTCTCGATGCCGCGCTGACCTCAGTACGCGAGAAGTTCCGCCCGCCAGAGCAGCAGTCCGAAGAGATTCTGGTGCGCCAGCGCGAGAAAATTAGCCGCGCGCTCGACATGCTGGAGCAGTACGCCGCAGACGGCACTCTGACCGCCGAGCCGCTGAACCTCGCTAATATTTCCGCTGCCTGCGCCGTGGGCTATCTCAACTTCCGCCGCGTTTCGCCGGGCTGGTGCGTAAACCGCCCGCACCTGGTGAAGCTGGTCGAAAAATTGTTCCTGCGCGAGAGTTTTGCCCGTACAGAACCGCCCGCAGCATGATCTGCGGCCAGGACAGGGGGCTTTGTCCCCCTGTAAACTAACCAAAATATTCTACTTCAGCCTCTGCCATGACAATCGCTCAAAAACTCTTTAGCCATCTTCCGGCGACTGACCGCCTGCTGCGTGATGCCGCCTTTACTTCTCTGCTTGCCGAATTCGGCCACACTCGCGTGGTTGCCGCCGTCAGAACGCTGCAAAACGAAGCGCGGGAACACATTCGCGCCGCCGGCCAACTGCCGGACTGGTGTGAAGACTGGGCGAAGAAAACGCGAGCCGTACTGCAAAACGGCCAGCGTAGTGCCTTACAGCCGGTGTTTAACCTCACCGGCACGGTGCTGCATACCAACCTTGGCCGTGCTTTACAGGCCGAAGCGGCCATTGAGGCAGTAAGCGAAACCATGCGTTCTGCCGTGACGCTGGAATACTCGCTGGACGATGCCGGGCGCGGCCACCGCGACAGGGCAATAGCCGATCTGCTGTGCGAGCTGACCGGAGCGGAAGATGCCTGCATCGTCAATAACAACGCGGCGGCGGTGCTGCTGATGCTGGCCGCCTGCGCGGGCGGCGGAGAAGTCATCGTCTCTCGCGGGGAACTGGTAGAAATTGGCGGGGCATTTCGCATCCCGGACGTCATGCGCCAGGCAGGCTGTGGGCTGGTAGAAGTCGGGACAACTAACCGCACCCATCTAAAAGATTACCGTGCAGCGGCGGGGGAAAACACCGCCCTGCTGATGAAAGTCCATACCAGCAACTACCATATCGAAGGCTTTACCAAAGCGGTGAGCGAGGCGGAACTGGTCGCGTTAGGCACCGAGCTGAACCTGCCGGTAGTGACCGATTTGGGGAGCGGCTCGCTGGTGGATTTAAGCCAGTGGGGATTGCCGCCGGAGCCGATGCCGCAGCAGCTCATTGCCGACGGCGTAAGCCTGGTGAGTTTTTCTGGCGATAAACTGCTCGGTGGCCCGCAGGCGGGCATTATCGTCGGCAAAAAAGCGCTTATTGAACGCATCCAGAGCCACCCGCTGAAGCGCGCGCTGCGTGCCGACAAAATGACGCTTGCGGCGCTGGAGGCAACGCTACGCCTGTATCAGCACCCGGAAACGCTGGCCGAACGCCTCCCCACGCTGCGCCTGCTGACGCGCAAAGCCGAAGAGATCCATCTTCAGGCCTGCCGCCTGTTACCTGCGTTTGAGCAGCGCTTTAGCGAGCAATTTACCGTACGCGTTGAAGATAGCCTTTCGCAGATTGGCAGCGGCTCCCTGCCGGTTGACCGCCTGCCGGGCGCGGCGCTGACCTTTACCCCGAAAGACGGGCGCGGCTCTTCCCTGGCCTCTCTGGCACAGACCCTGCGCGAGCTGAAACGCCCGATTATCGGTCGCATCACCGATGGTCGCCTGTGGCTGGACCTGCGCTGCCTTGAGAATGAAGCATTGCTGCTGGAGGTGATTGCCCTGTGATTATTGCTACCGCCGGACACGTCGATCACGGCAAAACTACCCTGCTACAGGCGCTAACCGGCATAAATGCCGACCGCCTGCCGGAAGAGAAAAAGCGCGGCATGACCATCGACCTCGGCTATGCCTACTGGCCGCAGCCCGACGGCAGAGTGATTGGTTTTATCGACGTGCCGGGTCACGAGAAGTTTCTGGCTAACATGCTGGCGGGCGTCGGCGGCATCGACCATGCGCTGCTGGTCATCGCCTGCGACGACGGCGTGATGGCGCAAACCCGCGAACATCTGGCCATTTTGCAGCTAACGGGCAACCCAGCGATTACCGTGGCGCTCACTAAATCCGACCGCGTCAGTGAAAGCCGCGTTGAAGAAGTAAAAGCTGAAGTCATCGCGTTGCTGGGCGATCCCCAGGCAGCCATTTTTGTTACCGCGGCAACAAGCGGAGCAGGTATTGAGGCTCTGCAACAGCATCTGCGACAGCTCGGCGAACGCCCTCACGCCACCGCGCACCGCTTCCGCCTTGCGATAGACCGGGCCTTTACCGTGAAAGGCGCGGGGCTGGTGGTCACGGGCACGGCGCTGAGCGGCCAGGTTAACGTCGGGGACACCTTATGGCTGACCGGAGCCGACAAACCGATGCGCGTGCGCGGCCTGCACGCCCAAAATCAGCCAGTTTCCACCGCGATGGCCGGGCAGCGCATCGCGCTCAATATCAGCGGTGATGCGGAAAAAGCAGACCTCAGCCGCGGTGACTGGCTGCTTAGCGAAAAACCGCTATTGCCGGTGGAGCGGGTCATCGTCGAGCTGCAAACCCTGCACCCGCTCCAGCAGTGGCAGCCGCTGCACATTCACCACGCCGCTCGCCACGTCACCGGCCGCGTCTCGCTGCTGGAAGACAACCTGGCCGAGCTTGTACTGGATGTGCCGCTGTGTCTGGCGGACAACGACCGCCTGGTGCTGCGCGACATCGGTGCCCGCACCACGCTTGCAGGTGCCCGCGCCATCCTGCTTCACGCGCCGCGCCGCGGTAAGCGCCAGCCCGCCTTCCTGAGCTGGCTGGCAGAATTAAGCAACGCCGGAGATGACAACCAGGCTCTGAAAGCGCATTTAAAGCGGGGATCGGTGCAACTGGCCGACTTCAGTTGGGCACGCCAGCTTACGGCGGAAGGACTACAGGCGCTGATCAACACGCCCGGCTATTTGCAGGCGGGCAGCGCGCTGCTCAGTAACGAAGTAGCCGCCCGCTGGCAGCAGAAGCTGCTCGATGTACTGGAACGCTACCACCAGCAGCACGACGATCAGCCCGGGCCTGGCCGAGAACGCCTGCGCCGCATGGCCCTGCCCGCCGAGGACGAAGGCCTGGTGCTGTCGCTTATCGAACGGATGCGTGGCGAAGGCCTGTTGGTTAGCCGCCAGGGCTGGCTACATCTTCCGGGGTACGAGCCTGGATTTTCCGCAGCGCAGCAGGAAGTGTGGAGCAAAGTCGATGCTTTGTTTGGCGACGAACCGTGGTGGGTGCGAGACCTGGCAAAAGAGACCAGGCAGGAAGAGCAGGCCATGCGCCAGCTATTAAGATCCGCCGCTCAGCAGGGGCTGGTCACCGCGATTCTTAAAGATCGTTATTATCGGAACGATCGCCTGCAAACCTTCGCCGATCTGATCCGCGAAATGGATCAAGTCCACGGTGCCACCAGCGCAGCCGACTTCCGCGACAAGCTGGGCGTTGGCCGCAAACTGGCGATTCAGATTCTGGAGTATTTTGACAGAACCGGCTTTACCCGGCGGCGCGGGAACGAGCATCTTCTCAGGGACAGGGCGCTATTTTTACCTTCAAACTGAGGTTATCCCGGTGTAGGTTCCGGGAGAGAACAGACAGGTGTTCACGGACAAGGTGAACACCTGTTCGGTATAGCGGGTAAATATTCGATCCGTGAGCCACGTCGTAAAGCAGATGCCAGGCGGCGAAGAAACAAGCAATGCCATCTACCCTTGAGAGTGAACCGCTACAAGGAGACGGCTATGACAAATAATCCTCCCGATACCCGTATCATCCCCGGCGAATATGGCTTTCCGCTTAAACTGAAACCCCGCTATGACAACTTTATCGGCGGCAAATGGGTTGCTCCCGTGGGCGGCCAGTATTATGAAAATCTGACCCCCATTACAGGCCAGCCGCTGTGCGAAATCGCCAGCTCCGGCAAGGCCGACATCGACCTGGCGCTGGATGCCGCCCACGAAGCAAAATCGGGCTGGGGGCAAATGTCCGTTCAGGAACGCGCCAACATCCTGCTGAAAATCGCCGACCGCATGGAGCAGAACATCGAGCTGCTGGCGACGGCGGAAACCTGGGATAACGGCAAGCCCATCCGCGAAACCAGCGCCGCCGACGTGCCGCTGGCCATCGACCACTTCCGCTATTTCGCCTCCTGCATTCGTGCCCAGGAAGGCGGCATCAGCGAAGTGGATAAAGACACCGTGGCCTATCACTTCCACGAGCCGCTCGGCGTGGTGGCACAAATTATTCCGTGGAACTTCCCGCTGCTAATGGCTAGCTGGAAGATGGCTCCGGCACTGGCCGCGGGCAACTGCATCGTACTGAAACCCGCTCGCCTGACGCCGCTTTCTGTTCTGCTGCTGATGGAGCTGGTAGGCGATCTGTTGCCCCCTGGCGTGATTAATGTGGTTAACGGCGCGGGCGGCGAGATAGGCGAATATCTTGCGACATCCAAACGCATAGCCAAGGTGGCCTTTACCGGCTCCACGGAAGTTGGCCAACAGATCATGCAGTACGCCACGCAGAACATTATTCCGGTCACACTGGAGCTGGGCGGTAAATCCCCGAACATCTTCTTTGCCGATGTAATGGATGAAGAGGATGCCTTCTTCGACAAGGCGCTGGAGGGCTTTGCGCTGTTCGCCTTTAACCAGGGTGAAGTCTGTACCTGCCCTAGCCGCGCGCTGGTGCAGGAGTCCATCTACGAACGTTTTATCGAACGTGCGATTCGCCGTGTGGAAGCGATTCGCAGCGGCAACCCGCTCGACAGCCGAACCCAGATGGGCGCTCAGGTTTCTCAGGGGCAGATGGAAACCATCCTTAACTACATCGACATCGGTAAGAAAGAAGGGGCGGATGTGCTGACCGGCGGGCGTAGAAAAGCGCTGGCGGGAGACCTGCAATCGGGCTATTACCTGGAGCCAACCATCCTGTTTGGCAAAAACAACATGCGCGTATTCCAGGAGGAGATCTTCGGCCCGGTGCTCGCCGTCACCACATTTAAAACCGTAGAGGAAGCGCTGGAACTGGCAAACGACACGGAATACGGGCTGGGCGCTGGCGTATGGAGCCGCAACGGCAGCCTGGCCTACAAAATGGGGCGCGGTATTCAGGCCGGGCGCGTGTGGACTAACTGCTACCACGCCTACCCTGCACACGCCGCTTTCGGCGGATACAAGCAGTCCGGCATCGGGCGTGAAACCCACAAGATGATGCTGGAGCATTATCAGCAGACCAAGTGCCTGCTGGTGAGCTACTCGGATAAACCTTTGGGGCTGTTCTGAGGATTGACCCTCACCCTAACCCTCTCCCTAAAAGGGAGAGGGAACGATTTGGTTCCCGCTCCGCTACTTTGCCCCTCTTCTCTTTGGGGAGAGGGCCGGGGTGAGGGGAAAATCTAGCGTAACCGCTGAGGATGGGTGTAAACGGTGGCGCGGCCGGGGCGGTTGAAGCCCACCAGCGTCAAATTGCTGCGCTGAGCCACTTCCACAGCCAGCGTGGTGGCCGCCGAGACGGCGAATAAAATCTCTACCCCGCACATCGCGGCCTTCTGCACCATCTCATAGCTCGCACGGCTCGACACCAACGCGGCGCCGTTATGCCACGGGTTACGGCTGCGAACGCCCAGCATTTTATCCAGAGCGACGTGGCGGCCTATATCTTCCCGACCATCCAGAATCTTGCCTTCTGCATCAAGCCACAGCGCCGCGTGGGTACAGCCGGTTAACTCCCCAATGGGCTGGTAGCTGCGCATTTTACCTAACGGTTCGTCCAGCGCGGCAAGCGTGAAGGTCTGGGTAAACGGCAGCGGCGGCACCGGGCGGCCAATATCGCTCAGTTGCTCAACGCCGCATACGCCGCAGCCGGTGCGCCCGGCCAGCGCCCGGCGTCGCTCCTTCAGCCCCATAAAACGGCGGCTGGAGAGGTCTATCCGCACTTCAATGCCGTTACAAGACTGCAACACATCCATGCCATAAATCTCTGACGGGCTTTCAATGATGCCTTCCGAAAGGGAAAAACCGAGCGCAAAAGCTTCCAGATCTTTTGGCGAAGCCATCATCACAACGTGCGAGATGCCGTTGTAGACCAGCGCAACGGGCACTTCCTCAGCCAGCCAATCGGTTTCAGCCTGCGTGAGATTGCCCCGATGCCACAGCTCTATGGTGCTGGCGCCGGTTATCTTATCCATCTCTTTTTTGTCAGACCCGTCAATTTTATTCACTTTGTTTTAACCTGCCGGGAACACCATCACGACCATTGTGGTATTCTGGAAATACCCCTTCTGGATGAAGGGAAGTAAGCCATCAAAATCTATAAGGGTTCCAATTGTGAACCTTTGCGGGTCGCCCCGCAAAAAATAATCCTAAGCAATGTGAAATGTCGAATGTAAGGAGCGATCCATGCAGGTCAGCAGAAGGCAGTTCTTTAAGATCTGTGCTGGCGGTATGGCAGGCACCACGGCAGCCGCGCTGGGCTTTGCCCCCGGCGTAGCGCTCGCGGAAACCCGGCAGTACAAGCTGCTGCGTACCCGTGAAACCCGTAATACCTGCACATACTGCTCCGTGGGCTGTGGGCTATTGATGTATAGCCTCGGTGACGGCGCAAAAAACGCAAAAGCCTCAATTTTCCATATCGAAGGTGACCCGGACCATCCGGTCAACTGCGGTGCGCTGTGCCCGAAAGGGGCCGGTCTGGTGGACTTTATTCACTCCGAAAGCCGCCTGAAAACCCCGTCATACCGTGCGCCAGGTTCCGATAAATGGCAGCAAATCAGCTGGGAAGATGCTTTTGACCGCATCGCTAAGTTGATGAAAGAAGACCGCGATGCCAACTTCATCGAAAAAAACGACCAGGGCACCACGGTCAACCGCTGGCTCTCCACGGGGATGCTTTGCGCTTCCGCCTCCAGCAATGAAACCGGTTATTTAACCCAGAAATTTACCCGCGCCCTCGGCATGCTTGCCGTGGACAACCAGGCGCGTGTCTGACACGGACCAACGGTAGCAAGTCTTGCTCCAACATTTGGTCGCGGTGCGATGACCAACCACTGGGTTGATATCAAAAACGCCAACCTCATCGTAGTGATGGGTGGGAACGCGGCAGAAGCGCATCCGGTTGGGTTCCGCTGGGCGATGGAAGCCAAAATTCACAACGGCGCGAAGCTGATTGTTATCGATCCTCGCTTTACGCGAACCGCTTCGGTGGCGGATTTCTACACGCCTATCCGTTCCGGGACCGACATAGCCTTCCTGTCGGGCGTATTGCTGTACCTGATAAACAACAACAAATTCAACCGCGAGTACGTCGAGTCTTATACCAACGCCAACCTGATTGTGCGTGAGGACTTCGGCTTCGACGACGGTCTGTTCACCGGCTACGACGCGGCGAACCGCAAGTACGACAAAACAAGCTGGAACTACGAACTGGACGAAGAAGGCTTCGCCAAACGCGACCTGACGCTCCAGCACCCGCGCTGCGTGTGGAATCTGCTTAAAGAGCACATTTCACGTTATACACCGGACGTGGTCACCAGTATCTGCGGCACCCCGAAAGAAGACTTCCTGAAAGTTTGCGAGTACATCGCCGAAACCAGCGTGGCGGATAAAACCGCGTCGTTCCTGTACGCCCTGGGCTGGACACAGCACTCCATCGGCGCGCAGAACATCCGCACCATGGCGATGATCCAGCTGCTGCTGGGCAACATGGGGATGGCAGGCGGCGGCGTTAACGCCCTGCGCGGCCACTCCAACATTCAGGGTCTGACCGACCTCGGCCTGCTCTCCACCAGCCTGCCGGGTTATATGACGCTGCCAAGCGAGAAACAGCCCGATCTTGAAACTTATCTGGCCGCCAACACGCCGAAGCCGCTGCTGAAAGGCCAGGTGAACTACTGGGGCAACTACCCGAAATTCTTCGTCTCGATGATGAAAGCCTTCTTTGGCGACAAGGCGACGAAGGAAAACGGCTGGGGCTACGACTGGCTGCCGAAGTGGGACAAAGGCTACGACGTGTTGCAGTACTTCGAGATGATGAGCCAGGGCAAGGTCAACGGCTATCTGTGCCAGGGCTTTAACCCGGTTGCCTCGTTCCCGAACAAGAATAAGGTTGTGGCCTCGCTCTCGAAGCTGAAGTTCCTGGTCACCATCGACCCGCTGAATACCGAGACGTCCAACTTCTGGCAGAACCACGGCGAGATGAACGACGTTGATCCGTCGAAAATTCAGACCGAGGTGTTCCGCCTGCCGTCCACCTGCTTCGCGGAAGAGAACGGCTCCATCGTTAACTCCGGGCGCTGGCTACAGTGGCACTGGAAGGGCGCGGATGCGCCAGGGGAAGCGCTGAACGATGGTGAGATCCTCTCCGGCATTTTCACCCGCCTGCGCCAGATGTACGAGCGCGACGGAGGTAAAGTGCCTGAGCAGGTGCTGAACATGACCTGGAAATACCTGACGCCGGACAATCCTGCGCCGGAAGAAGTGGCCATGGAAAGCAACGGCAAGGCGCTGGAAGACGTTATCGACCCGGCCACCGGCGCGGTGCTGGTGAAAAAAGGGCAGCAGCTTAGCTCCTTTGCCCAACTGCGCGACGACGGCACCACCTCGAGCGGTTGCTGGATCTTCGCGGGCAGTTGGACGCCGGACGGCAACCAGATGGCACGCCGCGACAACGCCGACCCGTCGGGCCTGGGTAATACGCTGGGCTGGGCATGGGCGTGGCCGCTCAACCGCCGCATTCTGTATAACCGCGCTTCCGCAGATCCGTCGGGTAAACCGTGGGATGAAAAACGCCGCCTGATCTCCTGGGATGGCGCGAAATGGGGCGGCATTGACGTGCCGGACTACAGCGCTGCCGCACCGGACAGCGGCGTCGGGCCGTTTATCATGCAGCCGGAAGGCCTGGGACGCCTGTTTGCCCTCGACAAGATGGCAGAGGGGCCATTCCCGGAACACTACGAGCCGTTTGAAACGCCGCTTGGCACCAACCCGCTGCACCCGAACGTGGTTTCGAACCCGGCGGCGCGCGTGTTTAAAGATGACCTGGAAGCGATGGGCACGCATGACAAGTTCCCGTATGTCGGCACCACCTATCGTCTGACGGAGCATTTCCACTACTGGACCAAACACGCATTGCTGAACGCCATCGCACAGCCTGAGCAGTTTGTCGAGATTGGCGAGAAACTTGCCAACAAGCTCGGCATCGCCCACGGTGATACGGTGAAGGTTTCTTCCAACCGGGGCTACATCAAGGCCAAAGCGGTGGTGACCAAGCGCATCCGCACCCTGGATGTTCACGGTCAGAAGGTGGATACCATCGGGATCCCTATCCACTGGGGTTACGAAGGCGTGGCGAAGAAAGGCTTTATCGCCAACACCCTGACGCCGTTTGTCGGGGATGCCAACACGCAAACGCCGGAGTTCAAGGCGTTCCTGGTCAACGTGGAAAAGGTGTAACGGAGACGAATTATGGCTTATCAATCTCAGGACATTATCCGTCGTTCCGCTACCAACGGCTTCACGCCCGCGCCCCAGGCGCGGGATCATCAGCAAGAGGTCGCCAAGCTTATCGACGTCACCACCTGCATCGGCTGCAAGGCCTGCCAGGTGGCGTGCTCGGAGTGGAACGACATCCGCGATGAAGTGGGGCACAACGTCGGGGTTTACGACAACCCGGCGGACCTGACCGCCAAATCCTGGACGGTAATGCGCTTCTCGGAAGTGGAGCAAAATGACAAACTGGAATGGCTGATCCGCAAAGACGGCTGTATGCACTGCGCGGATCCGGGCTGCCTGAAGGCCTGCCCGTCGGAAGGGGCGATTATTCAGTATGCCAACGGCATCGTCGACTTCCAGTCCGAACAGTGCATCGGCTGTGGCTACTGCATAGCGGGCTGTCCGTTCGACGTGCCGCGCCTGAACCCGGAAGATAACCGAGTCTACAAATGCACCTTGTGCGTGGACCGCGTTACCGTGGGGCAGGAGCCTGCATGTGTGAAAACCTGCCCGACCGGGGCGATTCATTTCGGCTCGAAAGAGGATATGAAGACCCTTGCGGGCGAGCGCGTGGCGGAACTGAAAACCCGCGGTTACGACAACGCAGGTTTGTACGATCCGGCAGGCGTTGGCGGAACACACGTCATGTACGTGCTGCACCATGCGGACAAGCCGACGCTGTACCACGGCTTGCCGGAGAACCCGTCCATCAGCCCAACCGTGAAGTTCTGGAAAGGCGTCTGGAAGCCGCTCGCCGCTATTGGCTTTGCCGCAACCTTCGCCGCCAGCGTGTTCCACTATGTTGGTGTCGGCCCGAACCGTGCCGATGAAGAAGACGACAACCTGCACCATGACGACGACGAGGTGCGTAAATGAAAAAGCAACCGACCATTCAGCGCTATAGTGCGCCGGAGCGTATCAACCACTGGGTCACCGCCTTCTGCTTCGTGCTGGCGGCGGTGAGCGGACTGGGCTTTTTCTTCCCGTCCTTCAACTGGCTGATGGGCATTCTCGGTACGCCGCAGCTGGCGCGCATTCTCCACCCGTTCGTCGGCGTGGTGATGTTCGCCTCGTTTATCATCATGTTCTTCCGCTACTGGCACCACAACCTAATCAATCGGGATGATATCTTTTGGGCTAAGAATATCCGTAAGATAGTCGTCAACGAAGAAGTGGGAGACACCGGGCGCTATAACTTCGGCCAGAAATGCGTGTTCTGGGCGGCAATTATTTTCCTGGTGCTGCTGTTGGTGAGCGGCGTGATTATCTGGCGCCCTTACTTTGCGCCAGCGTTCCCGATCCCACTTATCCGATTTGCGTTAATGCTGCATTCATTTGCCGCAGTAGCGCTAATTGTGGTTATCATGGTGCATATCTACGCCGCCCTTTGGGTGAAAGGCACCATTACCGCGATGGTGGAGGGCTGGGTTACCACGACGTGGGCGAAGAAACATCACCCGAAATGGTACCGTGAAGTCCGCCGGAAACAGGAAAAGTCATCTGAATGAGTATTCGCATAATCCCGCAAGATCAGCTGGAGAAGAGCGAGAAACGCACGGCGGAAGTCATTCCGCCGTTATTGTTCCCCAGGCTGAAAAATCTCTACAACCGCCGCGCAGAACGCCTGCGCGAGCTGGCAGCCAGTAATCCGCTGGGCGATTACCTGCGCTTTGCCGCGCTGATCGCCCACGCCCAGGAAGTGGTGCTTTACGACCACCCGCTGGAGATGGATTTAACCGCCCTGATTGTTGAGTCCGCCAAAACCGGCAAGCCGCCGCTGGATATTCACGTCCTGCCGCGCGACCCGCACTGGCAGCGCCTGCTACAGTCGCTGATTGCCGAACTGAAGCCGGAAATGGACGGCCCGGCGCTGGCCGTTATCGAAAATCTCGAAAAAGCTTCTTCCCTGGAGCTGGAAGAGATGGCGACCGCGCTGTTCAACGCCGACTTCGCGTTAGTCAGCAGCGACAAAGCCCCGTTCATCTGGGCCGCGCTGTCGCTTTACTGGGCGCAAATGGCAACCTTAATCCCCGGCAAAGCGAAAGCGGAATACGGCGAACAGCGCCAGTTCTGCCCGGTTTGCGGCTCGATCCCGGTCTCCAGTATGGTTCACATCGGCACCACAAACGGCCTGCGCTACCTGCACTGCAACCTGTGCGAAACCGAGTGGCACGTTGTGCGCGTGAAATGCAGCAACTGCGAGCAAACCCGCGACCTGAACTACTGGTCACTGGACAGCGAACAAGCCGCCATCAAGGCTGAAACCTGCGGCGACTGCGGCACCTACCTGAAGATTTTGTACCAGGAGAAGGACCCGAAAGTGGAAGCCGTAGCCGACGACCTGGCTTCGCTGGTGCTGGACGCCCGCATGGAGCAGGAAGGCTTCGCCCGCAGCAGCATCAACCCGTTCTTATTCCCCGGCGAAGGGGAGTAAACCCGCCTACCGGTCAGCTTCTGCTGGCTGGTAGTTTTCTGCCTCGTGCAAAGCTTTAATCGAAGAATACCTTCACTTTGGACAAAGCTTCCTCAATAACGCTTTCAGGGGCTTTTTCAATAAAACGGATCTGCCGGGCACGGAAATCAATCGATTTTACATGATGGCAAATCACCACTCCTTGAGTTCTCTTCGCGTTTAAATGAACCTCAAGTGCATTCCCTCTTACACGAGAAGTCACGGGGGCAACAATCGTTAAACCTGTGACACGGCTGAATTGCTCAGGTGTAAGTACCAGAGCTGGCCGAATTTTTGCCTGCTCATGCCCCACGGCAGGATCAAAATCTAGCCAGACTATATCCCCTCGTTCAGGTAGGTAAGAGCCCACTTAATCTACCTCCCTGCCCTTAGGTTCAGCATTCAGCCACTCACAATCCTCATCGCCTAACTCGAAACTCCCTTCAGGAGACTGAGCTAAAAGTTCATCAAGTGTGTAAACCGGCTTCGCTGCTCGCAACATAATGCCTCCTTCGATGGCTTCAATTTCCACTTTGTCACCTAATCTCATCCCTGCCTGCTCCAGTACGGCGGCCGGAATAATTGCGCCAGCCGAGTTGCCCCATTTACGAATCAACGTTTTCATTCTTTCGCCTGGATAAACAATGTTTAAACAAGAATAGCATAAATTTTATCCAGGCACGCCTTGGATGTTAAGGGTCAAACCTCAGGCTTGTATACATTACAGCGAGATACTATAAAGATTGAAATTCTATAATAAATAGAAAGTTAGATATTATTCACAGCGTTGAGAGCGGGCTTCCAGGGGGACGGGAACGGCAGCAAATTGTTGCATTTATTTGCGTGAAAGCTCGAAATAATCGGTTACGCGAAGGATAGCCCCGGCACAACCGGAGCCAGACGCTAAAATCAGCCGCGTTTAATCATCTGTACAACCTGCTCGTTCTGTATCTGATGCTCCACGCCCTGCTCGTCGTAGTAACGCGTCAGCCCCGTTTGTTTATCCAGCTCCGGCTTGCCTTTAGTCACGATCATCTCGCCTGTTTTAGTCGACATCACGTAGCTGCTGGAGCAGCCTGCGGCCGATAACGCAACCACGCCAAACAGCAGCATCCCGTATATTTTTTTCACTTTTTCCAGCCCGTTATTGTTATAGACGCCGGATTGTAGCTGGAGGAGATGCAACCGGTTGTTAATGTGTATTGCTAAGGGAAACAAGGGGCATAGGTAAAAGAGCTTCGAGCGGCCTCGCACTTCGCATGCATGGCGGTTTACAGCGATACAGGCAAGAATTAACCTATTTGCATAATTTTGCATATAGGTTAATAATGATACCAGAGAAAAGGACTGCTCATACCCGTTTATTCATCGTCAAAGAGATGGTACGGGCCGGTAAGGCAAAAGCAACGCTCACCTCATATAATGGAGCACTGGCTCTGGGTTTCACCACCAGGCAGGAAATGTTTGACGTTGTGTTGGCGCTGAACACGGCGGATTTTCATAAAAGCATGACGGCATATCACGATCATACCTGCTGGCATGATGTTTATCGCCCAAGCTACAACGGGCAACAAATTTATCTGAAGCTAATAGTGAAAGATGATGTCTTAATCGTATCGTTTAAGGAGCAATAAAGATGAGATGCCCTGTTTGCGGCGGTGCGGAAATGAAGCAGGAAACACGCGACGTTGAATATGAGTACAAGAATCGTAAAACCACGATCCAAAACGTGATCGGTGACTTTTGTGACAATTGCGGAGAGGCTATTTTAGATAGTGACTCCGGCGATCGGTACATGGCTGCTATTGCAGCCTTTCACCGGGAAGTGAACGCCGAAGAAGTCGATCCCAATTTTATCGCCTCGGTGCGTAAGCGCCTGAATCTGAACCAGGCGCAGGCGGCAGAAATTTTTGGTGGCGGTGCTAACGCCTTCAGCCGCTATGAAACAGGCCGCATCGCTCCGCCACGCCCCCTGGTGCTGCTGTTTAAGTTACTTGATAAACGTCCTGAATTATTTGAAGAACTGAAATCAGCCTGATGAACTAAAGCTCGCGCCAGCGGGCTTTTTGCTTTTGCCTGTGGCACACCCGGCCATCACACAATCTGCTCCATCCTTTCATTAGACATTTTCCTCCCGGCAGGAGAATCTGTCATCGCACACAATAACGACAACGCTTTGACAACCCGTAACTTTTATCTCATCAGGAAAAAATATATGTCCGTCGCAGAGCCTGTAATCCGCCAGTATGAGGCGTACAACGCCCACGATCTCGAAGCCTTTGCCGCCTGCTTTAGCGAAGACTTCATTGCTTACCGCCCCCCTGCCGCCGCGCCTTCTCTGGAAGGGAGAGACGCGCTTTATGCCTTCTATAAAGAGCATCGTTTTAATAATCCTGCCCTGCGTGCTGAAATTATTTCCCGCACCACGCTGGGCAACAAGGTTTTCGACCACGAGAAGATTTACGGCCTAAGCGAGGAACCAATTGAAAGTATTGCCGTTTTTGAAGTTGAAAACGGGCTGATAAAAACCGCATGGTTTTTCTTTGGCTAGGCCAGCATTACCAGCCCTCGCACTTGTAGGGCGGCATTTCGACGCGAGCAGCAGCGTTGGCACTCCGGTAAACGCTGCTGCAATGAGCAATTCCTGTGCCGTTAGATTGATTTGGTGAATAATTTCACTTTAAGCGCAGCATATATTCTTACTGACCCATTGGGCAGCAGCATGAAACCCGGTATAATGCGCCCCGCCTCCATGTAGCAATGAAGGCGCGGAAGGTCGTCGTCTCCGGTGAGGCGGCTGGATTTCAAATCCAGGTGGTGCCGCCAGCGGCGCCGGGCAGGTTCGACTCCTGTGACTTTCCGCCAAAATTTAAAAAACGCCCCTCATATCGATTATCCTCTCCATACTTATTTTCCTGGTCGTTTGAGCAAATCCTTCAGTCGGATATTTTTAGCTACTTTTTATAGCCATTCATATTTGAGAACAGTAATGGCTAAAAATTAATCTCGGCCCCGCCAAAAAACTTATATTTATATTAATGCAAAAAAAATAATATAAACATTAAACAGATAATATATAAGTTATCTATGATTAAAGAATTCACCAGCAACCTAAATCCATAAAATTTATAGTTAAAAGTCACTTTTTATTTATTCCGTGAGAGATATTGGGCTCTAAGTAATTTAAAGATTCATATTTTGACATGCTGGTGTGATAGAAATAAAGTTGTCAGGTGAAATCTTTCAAGAGAATTGAAAGATAAGTCTCCCTCGAAGGGTATTACCAGTACCAACCAAGGGCTAACCACAACGTTATAGGAGTAACGCCATGGCTAACAAAGATATTACCACAACCGCTAATTCCCCCCTGGGCTTTCAACCAGTTATAGAACCCGTTTTATCCGCCGTGCTAAAAGCCCAGCTGGGCACAGGCCACGATCTCTTTCAGGTGCTGGACGCCTGAGAAGGCTATACGGATATTCTGATTGAGAGCGAAAATATGACCGAACGCATGGCGCTGTGCGGCCGCCTGCTGGCAGGGCTGGAAGTATTGAAAATCGTTCTGGATGAACAGCTGCGGGAATATTGCAGCGCCCTGACTATCGTGCTGCTGAATCAGCAGGAATCCGCAGAGCAACAGGAAACCATTACCGGCCTGTTATTCGAGATGGTTAACAGCCTGCGGGCACCACGCTTTATTCGCACCGCCTCCGGGCTGGCGATGATTAGCAATAGCTCAGAAGACTCAGTTCATTAAACAGTATGTTGAGGCTGGTGCGCAAAAGCGCGCCAGCTATGTTGTTTGCGAGACAATGCGCAGCAAATGGGTTCATTCCTGATTTTCCTGAAGTGATTCTGGCATACTGAGCGACTGACAGCGTGTTAATTAGAATAAAACGGAGGCGGCATGGCGGAGAAACACTTAACCTCATCCCCGGCTGGCGAATTTATTATGTTTGCCAGCGATGACGGGGAAGTACACGTTGCGTGCCTCTTCGAGAAAGAAACGCTGTGGCTGACACAGGCATCTATTGCAAGCCTATACCAAGTCACGCCTCAGGCTATTACGCAGCACATTAAAGCTATTTACGATGAAGGCGAACTTGAGCAAAACGCAACCTGTAAGGCTTACTTACAAGTTCGACAAGAAGGCAATCGTCAGGTAAAGCGCAGTACGCTTCACTACAGCCTTCCCATGATTTTGGCCATTGGCTACCGTGTCCGCTCTCCGCGCGGGACTCAATTTCGTCAATGGGCAACCCAGACACTCCAGGAATATCTGATCAAAGGTTTTGTCATGGACGATGAGCGGCTGAAAAACCCACCCGTGGGAACTTCTGCCGTACCTGACTATTTTGACGAGATGCTCGAACGCATCCGAGATATTCGCGCCAGCGAACGTCGGGTCTATTTACGGGTACGAGAAATTTTTGCTTTAGCGGCCGATTATCAACCGTCGCTAAAAGAGACGACAAAATTCTTTCAAACTATCCAGAACAAACTGCACCGGTCTCACAGCTGCGGAACTCATCCACTTTCGAGCTGATGCCAGTAAACTCCATATGGGGCTTACCAGCTATAAAGGTGAAGAGGTTCGTAAAAGTGATGTGACGGTGGCAAAAAACTATCTTAGCAAGGATGAGGTCAGCGAACTTAACCGCGTGGTTAACATGTGGCTGGATTTTGCTGAAGATCAGGCCCGACGCCGCCAGCAGATTTTTTTGCACGACTGGCAGGAAAAACTAGATCAGTTTCTGCAATTTAATGATCGCGATGTATTACAGGACGCAGGCAAGATTGGGAAGAAAATGGCAGATGAAAAGGCGCAGGCAGAATATGCTCAGTTTGCCGGAAAACAACGGATTTTAAAAGAAGCTGAAGGCGAAAAGGATATTGCCCAACTAGTAAAGTGGAATAAAAATGGCAAAAAGTAGTTCTGAATTTATTTCAGCTAACGATATAGCCAACTCTCTCCTTCAGATAATTCACTTAACCTGTACGTCTTACTGACAAGTTTAGTGAACAGTAGCTAATCAAACCGCTTGGTATTTTTAATACTACGTGTTGCATGCCTTAATTAGAATTTATCATCAGCAAGTTAAATATAAACCCCGTATCCCTTCAGAGTATTAGCCGTCATCGGCAATCCCTGTTTTAGAAGTATTTCCAGGAAATTACTTACGGCCGGGGGAGGGTTTCTTAAAGATTGGTGTTGCCGCCTTACGGCCTCCAGCACCAGAGCCTGATTAATATCGAATAAATCGACAATAAACTCGTCAGGATATAAAGCTTCAATATCAGATGAGGCCAGCGCTTCGGAAGATGAGCAAGTCTCTTAATCTTGCCGGGTATAAAACACATGCATCTAACACCACCGGATACGGCGAATGTCGCATTAATACACCCCTGTTTCCTGCGCCTGATCTGCCAGGACCTGCATGGCATCCAGGCTTTGCTGTTCACGAGACTTCTTATATTCCATGAGATCGGAAAACAAAACTCTGCGATGCCGCCCGGTTTTGTGGAAGTGTAATTCACCGTCTTCGAGAAGCTTCACAAAATGAGGACGTGAGACATTCAGCATGTTGGCGGCCTCTTGAGTAGTTAGCTCCGCCTGCACAGGAACAACCTTGACGGCATTACCGGCGGCCAGTTCACCCAGCACCGCCATCAGCATCGTCAGCGCGCGGGTAGGCAGCCAGTTCCTGCCGCCCGTACTGGGCCAACTCGCTTTCATGAGTGCCCGGAAGGTTGATATTAGTTGTGGCCTGTCTCATGGCAACCGCCTCTGCTGAACAATTAAACAGAGCATAATCGAAATAAACGGAAAGACCCGCTGTAACGGCGGGTCCAATTTTGTCCAACCGCCATTACATAGGCGGCGTCAATCCATCTATACCAGTAGAAATCCCGCGTGCAACGGCCTGGCCTTTGTCGTCTTTGGTGGCAAACAGCACCACTTTCGCACCCGGTTTAAGTACGGATTTGTTGGCTGGGCTAATCAGCACCACCGGCACGTCGTCCGGGACCTGTACCGTTTTCTGCTGGCCGTGGAATTTCACCGTCATCGTGCGGCCGTGGCTGTTTACCAGAGTGCCAACCGTGCCGTTGGTCATAGTGTTAACCTGGCCGTTGGCCGATTCGAAGGGGTTAAAACCTTCCCCGGAGCCACGCAGGCTTGGGGCAAAAACGTGGACTTCCAGCGCCTTCAGCGTGCCGTCTGCCTGTGGGACAGCGGCGGTGCCAATAAAGCTGTCGGGCTTGATGTCACTCATCTTCGCTTCGCTCACGCCGTTGATTCTGGTTTTGTCCGTCAGGCCAACGGAGAGCTTTTCGCCCTGCCGGGTGGTGATTTGCAGCGAGGAATCATTTACCGCATCAATGGTGCCGCGCACCGGGGTAATCACATTGTCCGCCGCCGCTGCGCCAAAACTCAGCAACAGGGCGCTTAATGCCGGAACAAAAAAACGAGACTTAATCATGCTCTCTCCAGGGTCAGGTTCGGTTTACCTTCAGCTTTTCCAAGCTTAACCGGCAAATAAAACCCCGGCGTTAAAGAGTGTGTTCAAACGTTTCTTCACTCGCCAGAAACGAGCTCTTTAACGAAGCGGCTCTGGCGCTGTCGAAATTCTGAGCCGCTCAACAATTCGTGATAAGCTCCGCATTGTTGCTAACAGATAAAGCGCATCGCCAGGCTGATGCGCAATAATGCCGCATTCCGGCTTCTTGTCGATTGCCGTATCAGGAAGAAAAATGGCTTATAAATACGCTTTTGTACTGCTTGCTCCGCTGCTGCTCTCCGCCTGCTCGTCCCTCGAACATTCGAGCGTTGATCGCCAGGACAGGCAGCGACTGGACGACAGCTTTAACCGCTCTCCGTGGCCCGATCCTTACTACAATAGCCGCTACCTGACGCCGGAACAGCGCCAGAACATCCGCGATCAAATCCGCTCTGACCAGCTTGAAGCCCGGGGCCGCAGGGATAACAGCACCGACAGCGGCGACGGATTCGGCCAGCCGGTACATTTCTAAACGGTCGGCACCGTTCCACCGTCAATAATGTACTCAGTGCCGGTGATGGCCGCCGCGCGGTCTGAGGCCAGAAACGCGATTAGGTTCGCAACTTCCTCTGGCTTAGCCGGCCGCCCCAGCGGGATGCCGCCCAGCGAATCCATAATCATTTTTTTGCCGCCTTCATAATCGGTTCCCGCCTGCAAGGCCAGGCGCTCGGCCAGGTGAACAGAAGCTTCGGTTTCAATCCAGCCTGGCGCCACACGCAGAACCCGCACGCCCCGGGGCGAAACCTCTTTCGATAAGCTTTTGCTGTAGGCAGAAAGCGCCGCTTTGGCCGAAGCGTAGGCCGTGGTGGCCTCCGGCAGCGGCAAAATACGCTGGATTGAAGAAACGTGAATAATCACGCCGGAGCCACGCGCCGTCATGCCCGGCAGCAAGGCTCTGTCCAGCCGTACCGCCGGGAACAGGTTCAATGCCAGCTCACGCTGCCAGTGCTCTTCCTCCAGCGCGGCGTAACCCCCAGCTGGAGAAGATGAACCGCCCAGCATATGCACGATAATATCCACGTCGCCCAGCCGCTCCTGCACCGCCTTAACCAGCTGCCCGCAGCCTTGCGGGGTGGAAAGATCCGCCGCCACAAAGTCTTCTTCCGCCGTCGCTTCTGGCCGGTTGCGGGCAACGGTGATTACCCGCGCTCCAAGCTCGCGGAACAGCGCCACGGTGGCCGCGCCAGCGCCTTTGGTGCCGGATGTCACCAGCGCCCGCTTGCCCTTCAGCGTTAAAAACTCACTCATCTTTCATTCTCCAGTAATCGGCAAACGTGCCGTATCCACACTGTAAGAAAGCGGTATAATTTAAACAATCAGGACAAACCGGGATGAAATGATGAGGAAATCGGGACAATGTCGCGCATAACGCTCGCCGATATCGAAGCCGTACAGGCCATTGCCCGCCGGGGTTCGTTCCGCGCGGCGGCTATCGATCTCGGTATCTCCACCACGGCGCTCAGCCACGCGCTGGCGAAGTTCGAGGCCGAACTCGGGGTTCGCCTGTTCAACCGCACCACGCGCAGCGTTGCGCTGACGGAAGCGGGAAGACTGTTTATTGAAAGAGTCAGCCCCGCTTTGCAAGGCGTAAACGATGCGCTGGAAAGCGTGCGCTCGCACCGGGATACGCCCTCCGGCGTACTGCGCATCAACGCCCCGCCGTTTGCCGCCCGCCAGTTGCTCTCTTCTCTGGCGTTTGAATTTTTGCGGCGCTACCCCGAGATGCACATCGACCTGGTTACCGAAGGGAAACTTATCGACATTGTTGCCGAAGGTTTTGATCTGGGCGTACGTGTCGCAAACCTGGTGCCTGCCGATATGATTGCCCTGCCGCTGGGCCAGCCGCAGCGTTATGCGGTTGTTGCCTCTCCGGCCTATCTGGCTAAAAACGGAACGCCATTAACTCCGGGCGAGCTGATGGCTCACGCCTGTATTCGTGTGCGCCTGCCGGACGGCTCGCTTTATCGCTGGCACCTTGAAAAACAGGGAGAAGTCGCGCAAATCGACGTGCAGGGGCCGCTGACGCTGGATGAAGCCTCGCTGGCTCGCGATGCGGTGCTGGAGGGGCTTGGGGTTGGCTTCTTTATGGAGCAAAACGTGATGGCAGAAATACGCTCCGGCGCGCTGGTTCGCCTGCTGGAAGAGTGGACCCCGGCGTTTCCCGGCCTTTGCCTGTATTACCCCGGCAGGCGTCATCCTTCCGCCGGGCTGGCGGCCTTCCTGGCGCTGGCGAGAGAAATAGCAGAGGAAAGGAAAAGGGAGAGCAGTAGCCTCCCTCATCCGGGCTAGAAGTTGTAGCTTGCCGTCAGCGAGAAGCTGCGAGGCGCGCCGTAAACCACGTAGTCAGAAAGCCAGGTTTCATACTCTTTGTCGAACAGGTTGTTGATATTGCCCTGCACGGCAAAGTTTTTGCTCACCTGGTAGCGGGTGAAGAGATCCACCAGCGCGTAGCTGCCTTGCTCAATGCGGGTATTGCCGTTCGGGCCGTTCGCATCCTGCCAGGTCTTATTCTGCCAGTTCACGCCGCCGCCCACGGTCACTTCCGGCAGCATAGGTAGCTGGTAACGGGTAAACAGTTTCATCGTGGTGCGCGGCTGGTCCGGGTTCACCGCATCGCCGTTCTGGTCTTCCGCCACAAAGCGCGATGCGCCGAAGGTGAGCTGCCAGTTGTCCGTCAACGCGCCGTTCACCTCAAACTCGATACCCCGGCTTACCGTTCCGTCCACCGACTTGTAGGCGGTTTCGCCCGGATTACCGTTTACCGGCGTGCCGAGCGCCTGCGCCACTTTATCCTGCTCGATACGGAATATCGCCAGAGAAGTGGTCAGGCGGGTGTTAAACCAGTCTGCTTTCACGCCTGCTTCGTAGCTTTTACCCGTCGTCGGGTCGAGATAGTCGCCGTTAACGTCTCGCTTGTCGGTCGGCTGGAAGATGGAGGTATAGCTGGTGTAAGCCGACCACGTATCGTTGATGTCGTACACCAGGCCTGCGTAAGGCGTAACGTCGTGCTTTTTGCTGTTAAGGCTGGTTTGCGGCGCGGTAGACGGGTTGTAGTCTGCGTTCCATTCGGTGTAGCGAGCGCCAACGATTAAGTGCAGCGGGTCTGCCAGCGAGAAACGAGCGGCGGTATACGCGGACTGCTGGCGCACTACATCTTTGCTGTACAGCGAGAAGGCGGACCAGGCTGGATCGGCTACGTTTTCATAGAAGCTCGGCATTGCAATGCCGCCGTAGTCCAGGCCGGTATTCGGCATGGCGTTGTCATAGTGGTTGCGCTGGCGACTGTAGCTGCCGCCAAACATCAGTTCGTGCTGGCGGCCAAACAGGTCGAAGCCCCCGCGCACAAACGCATCCACCGAATCCTGCTTACGCTCGCCACGGTTCCAGCCACCATAAGCGCTTGTGCCAGCTCCGGTGGTCTTGTCCGGGAATCCGGTCACGTACATCAGCTTAGAGTCGAAGTTGGTTTCGGCGTGCAGCGTGTTAACGCGGGCTTCCCAGCCGTTATCAAAGCGCTGCACCAGGCTTGCAAACACTTTGGTGGCGTCTTTATTGGAATAAGCCCAGTCCGGCGCGGTGGTGGCGCTGCGGCTGAAGTGCGTGCGGCTGCCGTCGGCATACCAGGTTGGCAGGCCGCCCCAGGTCGGGCTGTCGTCGTTGCTTTCCTGGTAGTCATAGCCCACGGAGAGCGTGGTTGAGTCGGTCAGGTCTGCGTCCACCACGCCGTAGATAAATTTCTTGCGGTAATGGCTCTTATCCATCCAGGTGTCGTTGTCCTGGTAGCCTGTCACCACGCGCCCCCGCACGTTGCCGGACTCGCTCAGCGGCGCGGAGAGATCCGCGACATAGCGCTGCTTGTCCCAACTGCCGTAAGTCGCCGAGACGTTGCCTTTAAACTCGCGGCTGTCTGCATGCTTGCGCACCATGTTGATGTACGCCGAAGGATTGCCGCTGCCGCTCATCAGCCCCGCCGCGCCGCGAACCACTTCCACATTTTCATAAATCGCGGAATCAGAGCCGGTGTCGCCGAAGTCCCAGACGTCGCTGACCTGGGTCGGCAGGTCGTCATAGGCGTAGTTGCTGATGAAAAAACCACGTGAGAAGTAGGTGGCGCGGCTGCTGTCTACCAGACGAGAGGTAATGCCGGTCGTGTTGTCCAGCACTTCGCCGATGGTTTGCAGATCCTGGTCTTCCATGCGCTGCTTGCTGATTACGCTGACGGACTGCGGGATATCACGCGGTACCAGCAGCAGTTTAGTGCCGGTAGTGGTGGTTTTAACGCTGTAGTCCTGCGCCTGCCCGGCCAGCGGATTGTCGGCGCTGGTGTTCACCGTGATAGTGTCTTCCGCCGATTTTTTTTCTTCGGACTGCGCCGAAGGAATAAGCGCCAGGGCAATACATGCCGCCAGCCATGACGGGCCATTTGCCCGCAAAGTGAACCGTTCCCTGGAGAAGTTAACGAAAGACATGTTTAACCCTCATTTTTAGTGGATATCGTGCTGCGGCGCACTCCGGCGCTGGACACGTTTTTTTGATTTTTTATCAAGACGCGCATGATTAATGCGGATGAGAAATATACGCATTAGCATTCACTATGTAAATAAATGTGATCTGCCAGAAGTTGACCGCAGCTGCACCTTTTCAGGGCAAATTGATGCATTCGCTGGCAATAAAAATTGCCGCTTTCGCTTTACATTCGGACACGTAAATCTGTGCTTAAAACAGCCTCATCATCTGGCTTATTGGTGGGGTTATGATAGATTCCTCTCGCTTTTAAAACATACACAGCGAAATACGCTGCGAGCAATCTATCTCTTTTCGGGTAAACGGTCGGAAGCCATGAGAAAGTTAGCCAATATCCACCTGCTGATGATGTTAATTCTGCTGGTTGCCGTCGGGCAGATGACACAAACCATTTATATTCCTTCGATTCCCGATATGGCTCACGAGATGGGCGTGCGCAACGGCGCTATCCAGCGCGTGATGGCAGCGTATTTATTTACCTACGGTATTTCTCAGCTGTTTTACGGCCCACTCTCTGACCGCATTGGCCGCCGCCCGGTGATACTGGCCGGTATGGTTATCTTTATGCTGGCTACGCTCGGAGCTTTGTTTACCACTAATTTGCATGTTCTGGTGCTGGCTAGCGCGCTCCAGGGTATGGGCACCGGCGTGGCTGGCGTAATGGCAAGAACCATGCCGCGCGACCTGTATGAAGGCGGCGATTTACGCCTCGCCAACAGCCTGCTGAATATGGGTATTTTGGTTAGCCCGCTGCTGGCCCCGGTGATTGGCGGCCTGCTGGACAGCGTCTGGGGCTGGCGTGCCTGCTACGGCTTCCTGCTACTGCTGTGTGCGGTAGTCGCTTTTTCAATGTGGCGCTGGCTGCCGGAAACCCGCCCGGCAAACGCAACGCCTCCGCGGCTGCTGCGCAGCTATAAACTGCTGCTCGGCAACATCTCTTTTAATTGCTACCTGCTGATGCTGGTTGGCGGCCTGGCGGGCGTGGCGGTGTTTGAAGCCTGCTCGGGCGTGCTGATGGGCGGCGTGCTTGGTCTGAACGGCGTGGTGGTCAGTATCCTGTTTATTTTACCCATTCCGGCGGCATTTTTTGGCTCCTGGTACGCGAGCCGCCAGAACGCACGTTTCTCCAGCCTGATGTGGCAGGCGGTGCTGAGCTGCCTGCTGGCCGGTATTCTCATGTGGATACCGGGCTGGTTTGGCATCATGAATATCTGGACGCTGCTGGTGCCCGCCGCGCTGTTCTTCTTCGGAGCAGGCATGCTGTTCCCGCTGGCGACCAGCGGCGCGATGGAGCCGTTCCCGTTCCTCGCAGGCACCGCAGGCGCGCTGGTGGGCGGCCTGCAAAATATCGGCTCCGGCGTGATGGCCTGGCTCTCCGCGCTAATGCCGCAAACCGGGCAGTTCAGCATTGGCCTGCTGATGACCGCGATGGGCGTGCTGATCCTTTGCTGCTGGCTGCCGCTGGCTCAGCGATTCCAGCATCACGGGGAAACGATTTAATTTATTTAACCTCTTCGGCCAGCGCTTTAAGCCAGTGGATAAAAGCGTCAATCTTCGGCCATTGTCGGCCATCAAGGGTCGAAATGTAATAATGCTGATGGCAATTCAACGCCATCTCACCGAAAGGGGCGACAAGCTCGCCCCGCTCCAGCCGCTTTTGCACCAGCCTTTTTCGCCCCATCGCCACGCCAACGTGGTTCATCGCGGCTATCACCGCCAAATCTGAACGATCGAACCCGATGCCCGTAGAAGCAGGCAGCGCTATGCCAAAGTGCTGCGCCCAGCTGTACCACTCGTCCGTACCCGAGTCATTGCTCCACGCCTGCCGGTCGTGCAGTAAAGTGCAGTGGAGGAGATGCGAAGGCCTGCTTTGCAGCTCAAAACGCTGCGCGTATTGCGGACTACACACCGGCAGGATGGCCTCATCCATCAAAAAGTGATGGCTCAGTTGGGACGAAGGCGCATCGTCAAACGAGATAGCCAGGTCGATACCCGCCCGCTGTAAATTCAGGTTGTCGTTGCCGGTAAGAATGGTCAGGGAAATGGCGGGATAACGCTGCGAAAAGTCACCCAGAGAGGGCACCAGCCAGCACTGGGCAATCGACGGCCTGCAATAAACGGTTAAAGAGCCGGACAGCTCCTGGTTTTTGATATCCAGAATTTCCTGGTTAAGCGTATCCAGCGACGACTTCAGCGCCCAGAACACCCGCTTTCCCTCATGCGTCAGCTCCACCTTGCGATGGGAGCGAACAAAAAGCTGTATCCCCAGCTCTTCTTCAAGCTGGTTAATGCGGTGGCTGACGGCGCTGGGGCTGAGTGAAAGCTCGTTCGCCGCCAGGGCGAAAGATTGATGCCGCGCCGCAACCTCAAAGGTATACAGCTTCGACAACTGCAAGCCGTTTAATAAACGATTTCTAACTTCACGTCCCGCGTCCATAGCGCCTCTTGTCTGTTTACTTTCCGGCTAAGTGTAAAAAATCCACGCCAAATACGCAGCGTTAAGTTGAGGAAAAGTGAACCATTACGCATTTACACCGCTTATTTCGACTTAAATCACTCACTTGATCCAATCTGGCTCATGTGAACGGCCAATTTTATCGTTTGTCAGCCAGGGCCATTTTTTATCCAATTACCCTAAATTATTCACAGGGTCGGGGTGAGAGATGGGATCGCAAATCTGGGTGGTGGGTTCGTTACTCAGCAGCATCGTTTTAATTGTATTCACAATCGTCAAACTGAAGTTTCATCCTTTCCTCGCGCTGCTGTTAGCGAGCTTTTTTGTCGGCACCATGATGGGAATGGGGCCGCTCGACATGGTGAATGCCGTCGAAAGCGGCATTGGCGGCACGCTGGGCTTTCTGGCCGCGGTAATCGGCCTCGGCACTATCCTCGGTAAAATGATGGAGGTATCCGGCGCGGCCGAACGCATTGGCCTGGCGCTGGAGCGCTGCCGCTGGCTCTCTGTCGACGTGATTATGGTGCTGGTGGGGCTGATTTGCGGCATTACGCTGTTTGTTGAGGTCGGCGTCGTGCTGCTGATCCCGCTGGCCTTCTCGATTGCCAAAAAGACTCAAACCTCTTTGCTCAAGCTGGCCATTCCACTTTGTACCGCGCTGATGGCGGTTCACTGCGTGGTGCCTCCTCACCCGGCGGCGCTGTTTGTGACCAATAAACTCGGTGCCGACGTGGGGACAGTGATTGTGTATGGCCTGGCCGTGGGCCTGCTGGCATCGCTGGTTGGCGGGCCGCTCTTCTTAAAATGCATCGGCAGCCGCCTGCCGTTTAAACCGGTTCCCCCCGAGTTTTCAGACCTGCAAACGCGCGATGCCGCTTCTCTGCCGTCATTAGGCGCTACGCTGTTCACCGTCCTGCTTCCCATTTTTCTGATGCTGGTTAAGACCGTTGCCGAGCTGAATATGACGCCCGGCAGCACGCTCTACACGCTGCTGGAATTTATCGGCAACCCGATCACCGCGATGTTTATTGCCGTCTTCGTGGCTTATTACCTGCTCGGGCTACGCCAGCATATGAGCATGGGCACCTTGCTCAGCCATACTGAAAACGGCTTCGGCTCGATAGCCAATATCCTGATGATTATCGGTGCGGGAGGCGCGTTTAACGCCATTCTTAAGGCCAGCGGCATGGCGGATACCCTCGCCATTAGCCTGTCTAACCTGCATCTGCATCCAATACTGCTGGCCTGGCTGGTCGCGCTTATCCTGCACGCCGCCGTAGGGTCGGCAACCGTAGCCATGATGGGCGCAACGGCCATCGTTGCCCCAATGCTGCCGCTGTATCCTGACGTTAGCCCGGAGATCGTGACACTTGCGATAGGTTCGGGCGCAATTGGCTGCACGATTGTCACAGATTCTCTTTTCTGGCTGGTCAAGCAGTACTGCGGCGCTACGCTGCATGAAACCTTTAAGTACTACACCACGGCGACATTTATCGCTTCCTTGCTTGCACTAGCTGGCACCTTCCTGCTTTCTTTTATCATCTGAGCGCCACGGGACTTGTTATGAACAACGCTGAAATGACTACTTTGATTGAAAAATTTCCTCTGATTAACGACTTGATTGCGCTGAAAGAAGTGGCCTGGTTCAACCCGGCAACCACTTCCTTAGCCGAAGGCTTGCCCTACGTCGGTTTGACCGAAGAGGATGTCAAAGAGGCGCATGCTCGCCTCGCCCGATTTGCGCCTTATCTGGCAAAAGCCTTCCCGGAAACCGCGGCAACAAACGGGATTATCGAGTCTGAACTGGCGGCCATCCCGGCGATGCAAAAGCGGCTGCACGCGGCATTGGGCCAGGAGATCTACGGTAAATTGTGGCTAAAAAAAGACAGCCATCTTCCGATTTCTGGCTCAATAAAGGCGCGAGGCGGCATTTATGAAGTGCTGACCCACGCGGAAAAACTGGCTACCGAAGCCGGACTGCTTAGCCCGGAGGACGACTACAGCAAGCTTCTCTCCCCGGAGTTTCGCGAATTTTTCGGCCGCTACAGTATCGCCGTTGGCTCTACCGGCAATTTAGGCCTGTCGATTGGGATTATGAGCGCACGGATTGGCTTCCGGGTTACGGTGCACATGTCCGCCGACGCACGCGAATGGAAAAAGGCCAAACTGCGCAGCCACGGCGTTGAAGTGATTGAGTATGCAGAAGATTACGGCGTTGCCGTAGAACAAGGTCGCAAAGCCGCAGAATCTGACGCCAACTGCTTCTTTATCGACGATGAAAACTCCCGCACGCTGTTTCTTGGCTACGCCGTCGCCGGGCAAAGATTGAAGGATCAGTTCACTCAGCGCTCGATTACCGTTGATGAGCAGCACCCGCTATTTGTCTACCTTCCGTGCGGCGTGGGCGGCGGCCCCGGCGGAGTGGCATTTGGCCTGAAAATCGCTTTTGGCGACCACGTCCACTGCATTTTTGCCGAGCCAACCCACTCTCCCTGCATGCTGCTCGGGGTGCATACCGGGCTTCACGATGCCATTTCGGTACAGGAGATCGGTATTGATAACCTGACCGCAGCCGACGGCCTGGCCGTGGGGCGCGCTTCCGGCTTTGTCGGGCGGGCGATGCAGCGGCTGCTGGACGGCTTTTATACCGCAGAAGACCAAACGCTTTACAACATGCTGGGCTGGCTGGCCGCAGAAGAAGGTATTCGTCTCGAGCCTTCGGCCCTGGCCGGAATGCCCGGCCCGCAGCACGTTTGTGTCAACGAAGCTTACCAGAGCATGCATGGCCTGAGCGCCGAACAGTTGAATAATGCAACGCACCTGGTCTGGGCGACCGGCGGCGGCATGGTTCCGGAACCTGAGATGGAACAGTACTTAGCAAAGGCACTCTGATATTTCCCCTCTCCCCAAAGGGGCGAGGGAGAAAATCCCTCATATTTCACCCTCGCCCTTCCAGGGAGAGGGTAATTCCTTCCGTCATTTTTCTGTCATTTAGTTACCTTACTCTCATTTCCGGTTTAATAATTTGATCAATCTACGCGCGTAGATACACTGAGCGAATGATTAAAAAACGCCCCCTGGGCCGATAACGTCCGACTTTTGTGAGCACCTCAATGACAACAAAATCTGTTTCTCATCCTCCGGCAGGCTCGGAGCACGCCGCTGAAGAGCGCCTGGCGACCCCCGAAGGCAAACGCGACTTTATTCGCGCCACCTTTTCCTGCTGGCTCGGCACTACGATGGAATACGCCGACTTTGCGCTCTATGGCCTGGCGGCCGGGATTATTTTTGGCGACGTGTTCTTCCCGGATGCCACCCCGGTTATGGCGTTGCTCTCAAGCTTCGCCGCCTATTCGGTAGGCTTTATCGCCCGCCCAATTGGCGCATTGTTGTTTGGCCGGCTGGGCGATCGCTACGGCAGAAAAATGGTAATGGTGATTACCATCGCGCTGATGGGCTGCTCTACAACGCTGATTGGCCTAATCCCTGGCTATGCCCAGATCGGCGTCTGGGCGCCGGTTTGCCTGGTTATTTTGCGCTTCTCTCAGGGGCTTGGCGCGGGCGCAGAGCTTTCCGGCGGCACCGTTATGCTGGGCGAATATGCGCCGGTAAAACGGCGTGGGCTGGTGTCATCAATTATCGGCCTCGGCTCCAACAGCGGCACGCTGCTGGCCTCCCTGACCTGGCTGCTGGTGCTGCAAATGGATAAACAGGCGCTGCTCTCCTGGGGCTGGCGCATTCCGTTCCTGTGCAGCATGCTGATTGCCGTTGTCGCACTGATTATCCGGCATCAGCTGCGCGAGACGCCGGTATTCGAGCGCCAGAAAGCGTTGCTTGAAGAACAGCGTAAGCAGAGCCTGGAACAGGGCATCACGCTACAGCAGCAGGACACCCGCAGTTTCTGGAAACGCACCCGCGCCTTCTGGACGATGGTCGGCCTGCGTATCGGCGAAAACGGCCCATCCTACCTCGCGCAAGGCTTTATCATCGGCTACGTCGCTAAAGTGCTGGCGGTCGATAAATCCGTTCCCACGCTGGCGGTGCTGATTGCCTCCGTGCTCGGCTTCGCGATTATTCCTTTCGCTGGCTGGCTGTCTGACCGCTTTGGCCGCCGCATCGTTTATCGCTGGTTTTGCCTGCTGCTGATTATCTATGCTTTCCCGGCCTTTATGTTGCTGGACTCCCGCGAACCGATCATCGTTATTCCGACTATTGTCGTCGGGATGGGGCTGGCCTCGCTGGGTATTTTTGGCGTGCAGGCAGCGTGGGGCGTGGAGCTGTTTGGCGTAGCTAACCGCTATACGAAAATGGCGTTTGCCAAAGAGCTTGGCTCCATTCTTTCCGGCGGCACGGCACCGCTGGTTGCCGCCGCGCTGCTGTCGTGGACCGGGCACTGGTGGCCTATTGCTCTCTACTTCGCCGTGATGGCGGGGATAGGGTTGGTGACTACGTTCTTCGCGCCGGAAACCAGAGGCCGGGATCTTAACCTGCCGGAAGATGCCATTTGATCCGGCGCACGGTTCCCGGCGATTTTTACCAGGCAAAGCTTTATGCTGTTGCTCTGTTTAGCGCCAGCCCAAATAAAGCAGGTATTCAGTGACTAAGCCTCATGTGCAACGCGTCACCCGCGCTGAAGTCGCCAAAGAAGCAGGGACTTCGGTCGCGGTGGTTAGCTATGTGATTAATAACGGCCCGCGCCCTGTGGCGCAGGCAACGCGCGAGCGGGTGCTGGCCGCCATCAAAAAAACCGGCTATCGTCCGAACGGTATCGCCAGGGCTTTAGCCAGCGGAACCACACGAACCTACGGCCTGATCGTGCCCAATATTGCCAACCCGTTTATCTCTTCCATGGCACACGCCCTACAGCAGGAAGCCTTCGCCGACGGCAGAGTGCTGCTGCTTGGGGATTCCGGCGACGACCGGACGCGTGAGCTTGAGCTGGTGAATAACCTGCTTCATCGCCAGGTGGATGGCCTGATTTATACCAGCGTAGACCGACACCCGTACATCGAACTTATTCAGGCCAGCGGCACGCCGTGCGTCATGCTGGACAGAGTTGCGCCGGAGCTGAACGTCTGCGCCATTCAGGTTAATGAGCAACATGCCGCTTACCGGGCGACCCGGCACCTTATCGAGCACGGCTACCGCGAGATAGCCATTATTTGCGGGCCGCTGGAGATGCTGAACACCCAGGACCGCATCAGCGGCTGGAAGCAGGCGCTGGAAGAAGCCGGTTTGCCTCTGCGCCCTGAGTGGATTTTTTCTACCGACTATACCCGCGAGGGCGGCTACAGCGCGGCACAGCGCATGTTGAGCGGCGACTTGCCCCGCGCCCTGTTTGCCACCAATGAGCAGCAGGCCTTTGGCTGCCTGAGAGCGCTGGCCGAACGGGGGCTTTCGGCACCCGCCGACCTGGCGCTGGTCTGCTTTAACGGCACCCTTGAATCTTCTTTTAACGTCCCCTCTTTAACCACCGTGCGCCAGCCGGTCACTAAAATGGCAAAAAAGGCCATTGAGATGCTGAAGAGATGGGACGGGGAGCCGCACAACTGCGAATTCGCTTTCGAGCTGGAAATCGGCGAGTCCTGCGGCTGCCATCCTTCACCGCAGGCCAGAATGAGTAAATGATTAACATGAAGCGTTTAATTATTGATTGCGATCCGGGCAACGGCGTTGCCGGAGCCAACGTTGACGACGGCCTTGCGCTGGCTCTGGCCCTGGCAGCCCCGGAAATCTCCCTCGAGCTAATAACCACCGTTTCGGGAAATACGCCCAGCGAAGTCGGCTACGCCGTTGCCTCTGATTTAGTCGCACGCCTTGGCATGTCCGTTGAGGTCGCTCGCGGCGCATCCCGCGCCCTGATTGAGCCGTCGGCTCCATGGCGGGAACATCTTGACCACAAGGTTGATAAAGTCGGCCTGCGCCATTTATGGAACGGCGTCAGCGCACCACAGATAAACGCCGCCACAGCGCCGCTGGCGGTGCATAAAATGGGCGAACTTATCTGCAATAATCCCGGCGAAATCACCCTGATTGCCATCGGCCCGCTGACCAACGTCGCGCTGGCTTTACAGCTTTATCCGCAAATGGCGGCGGCGGTGAAAGAGATTGTGATTATGGGAGGCGTGTTCAACGTTGAGGGCTACCTGAAGGACACCAATTTTGGCATCGACCCGGAGGCGGCCCACGCGGTGCTGACCAGCGGAGCGAACATCATCCTGGTACCGATGGATGTCACCACCCAAACGATGATGACACACCAGAACCTGGATAAGCTGGCGACCTGCAATAACCGATTAAGCGATTTTCTTGTAGAAACAATCCGTCCGTGGATGGATTTTTCAATGCAGACCCGTAATCTGCCGGGCTGCTGGATACACGACGTGCTGACTGTCGCCCTGCTGCTGGAACCCGCGCTGGTCAGCGGCGTAGAGGATTACGTGGACGTGTCGCTGAGCGGTCTGAGCCGGGGCAGAACACTGCGCTACGGGCCAGAAAACCTGAGGCTGACGGTAAACGTAGAACCGCCGCGGGGCAAACCGGTGATGATTCTGCAAACCGTGGATAACGAGGCGCTGCTGGCGCTTATCGACAAAAATATTCGCCAGTTTTCCTGAAAGACAAAGGGCGCTTTCGCGCCCTTTTTTTAGAGAACCTTGCTTAAAAACGCCTCGGTTCTTGGGTTTTGCGGGGCGCTGAACAGTTGGGCTGGCACGCCCTGCTCCTGAATCACGCCCTGGTCGATAAAGATCACGCGGTCGGCCACTTCACGAGCGAAGCCCATTTCGTGGGTCACGATAATCATCGTCATACCTTCCTGCGCCAGCTGCTTCATCACCGCCAGCACTTCGCCCACCAGCTCAGGATCGAGCGCCGAGGTTGGCTCATCAAACAGAATAATCGACGGCTCCATTGCCAGCGCACGGGCAATCGCCACACGCTGCTGCTGGCCGCCGGAGAGGCTGGAAGGCCAGGCGTCGATTTTGTCTATCAGGCCAACTTTTTGCAGCAGCTTCTCCGCGCGGTTTACCGCTTCTGCTTTTGACAGCCCTTTCAGCGACATCGGCGCCATAATCAGGTTTTCCAGCACCGTCATATGCGGGAACAGGTTGAAACGCTGAAACACCATGCCAACACCTTCACGCAGGCCGTTGAGGTTGGTTTTTGGGTCATGCACCGCAAAACCGTTCACCATCACTTCACCGCCGTCCGGCTTTTCCAGCGCGTTCAGGCAGCGCAGAAAGGTACTTTTGCCGGAGCCGGATGGCCCTATCACGCAAACCACTTCCTGGGGAGCAATATCGCAGGAGATGCCGCGCAGGACGTGAGTTTTGCCAAATTGTTTCTGTAAGTCCTTAACGTGAATCACTTTTGCCAAACCTCTTTTCCATATGTTGCACCAGCAGCGAAAGCAGGAACGTCAGAACCCAGTAGACCAGTGAAATGGTCAGGTACGGCTCCCAATAGGTCGCATAAGCGCCGGAAACGGTACGCGCCGCGTAGGCCAGGTCGGCAAGGCCGATAGCCGAAGCCAGCGACGAGTCTTTAACAATAGCAATCGCGTTGTTGCCGAGCGGCGGCAGAATGCGGCGAAACGCCTGCGGCAAAATAACTTTGCGCATCGTTTTACCCCAGCCCATCCCCAGCGCGCGGGAAGCTTCCATCTGCCCTTTATCAATAGACTGAATACCGGCGCGGAAAATCTCGGACACATAGGCCCCGGCGTTTAGCGTAATCGCCACCACGCAGGAGAGGAATGCGCCGTATTCAGAGCGCAGCTCGCGGGCAAAGTCCACGGACATCAGCCCGCTGGTTATCATTATCCCGTCGCGCGGGTTGATGAACAGCGGCACCAGGGCGAAGTGAACCACCATAATCTGCACAAACAGAGGCGTGCCGCGAAACGCGCTGACGTAAATACGCACCGGCCACTGCACCGCATAACGCAGTACGTGTTTCCACGGGCCGTCGTCGGCATGAGCCATACGCCCAAGGCCAAGCAGCAGGCCCCATGAGGTGCCTAAAATCACGCAGATGATGGTGCACTTGATGGTCATCAGCGCGCCCTGCATAAATAGCGGCGCGTATTCTGAGATTATCTCCCAGCGAAATCCGGTCATACCTGTCCTTGTTGGGGCCGGAACGGCCCCGATTGAAAATTACTCTGCCGGGAGGGTTGGAACGTTGGCGTCGAACCAGTTGGCGTAAATTTTAGCGTAGGTACCGTCTGCGATGATTTTCTTCAGGCCGGCGTCGATTTTACCCTTCAGCTCGGTGTTGCCTTTCGCGACCGCAATGCCGAAATACTGGCGTTCAAACTTGCTGTCCGGCACCAACTTCAGCGGTTTTTCAGGGTGAGATTTAATGTAATATTTCACCACGCCCACGTCGCCAACCGCCGCGTCAATACCGTCTTCGGTCAGCTCTTGCAGCATCAGAGGAGTGTTATCGAAACGCTTAATATCGGTGCTGTTTTTGCCCAGAATATCGGAAACAACGATGTCGCCGGTACTGGAGTTAACCACGCCAACTTTCTTACCTTTCAGGGCGTTAACGGAGTCGACTTTTGAATCCGTAGGCACCACGATGGACTGCTCTGCCGGGAAGTAAGGCGCGGAGAAGTCGACCATCGCTTTACGCTTGTCGGTAATGGTGATGCCGGAAATGATGATGTCGCGATCGCCGGAGTTCAGCGTCGCAAAGATGCCTTCCCACGGGGTGTTAACCAGCTTGATATCAAAACCTTCGGCTTTAGCGACGGCTTTGATGATATCGATATCGAAACCTTCCAGCTGCTTCTGGCTGTTTTCAAACTCAAATGGACGATAGGTGCCGCCCGAGCCGACCACGTAAGTCTGCGCCAGAGCCTGAGCAGAACTGAACAAAGCCGCGAGCAAACACCCGCCAACTACCACTGATTTCATCGCTTTAGTTAACATAGAAGCCCCTGGATATATGATGTTTTTATGCAGTTAATATGCATAAAAATACATAATTACCCGAAAGGCAGCAACAGAAAATTCACGCCGGGGCGATAATTACTGGCACTGAGGCTTGAGGATGGCGTCCAGAACCGGTGCCATATCCGGCCGCCACGCGCCCTCTTCGCCATCGTAGAATTTTTCATCGCCGCTTACCGCATAAGGGATCTGCGCCTTTTGCAGCTCGCAGGCAACAAAAGTCGCCATCGCAACCTGCTGATCCACCGGCAGCTTACTGCCCACCGACCAGTTGCCCACCCAGGACAGGTGGCCGGTTTTTTGCTGCCAGCGTGAAGCGACTTCTATACGCGCATGGATTGCGGCTTTTTCCGCATCCATGCCGGTGGTCCACTGGCTTTTACCGTTTAAGGCATGCGGGCCGGACGGCATTAAATGCCAATCCGCCATGACCAGCCCGTGATGGGATTCGGGAATTTTTAATGCCGCCAAAGCTTCCGGCGAGCCGTGATAGCGAGGCGCGACAAAGATATGCCGCTGCGGGCTGATTTTATGAATCGCCTTAACGGTTTTCTCATACACCTGGTTGAGCAGCTGCGGGTTGGCGCTGAGCTTTTCCTCCGGCTGCCCGATGATGTCGAAGACCAGAGAATCATCGTTTTTGCCAAAGAACCGGGCGACGGTTGTCCACCATTCTACGATGTCGGTGGCGTTTTCAGCATTGGGCTTTGCCTTCAGCTCGGCCGCGCGGTAACTGATAACCGGAACGATATTGTATTGCTCGCAGGCATCCACGATTCGCCGCAGGTGAACCAGTTTTTGATGGGTCATCGGCCCGGCAACGCGGATGCGTACGTGACCAAACCCGCGCTGCTGAAAGTCCCGCACCGCAAGCGGGTCAAATTCGCGTATACCGCGTTCTGTAATGGCCCAGTCAACGTTCATGCCCACCCCAAGCTGGCTGGTCCAACTGGGCGGCAAAGCTTCTGTTTGTGCGGCAAACGAACCGGCACAGAAAGAGAGAGCAACCAGGGCAAGGATTGGCTTTAACATCGGCGGCACGCTACTTAGCGAAGGAAACCTAATATTTAGCATACCTTTACCGTTTGCGGGGAGTGCGGATTGCAATAAAAGATTAATAATGATTCATAGTGTGTAGGTTTGCTTTTGCCGGTTACTCATCGCTAAGCACCACCCCAAGCCTGGCTGCCATTCTCATCACCTCATTAACTACCGCAGGCTCGGTAAAAATACTCCGTGTTTTCCCCTGCAGTGTGAGATCCGCAGTATTCAGTCTGTTGCCGAACAATATGAAAGCGCTGCTATCGTCATGCTGCCTCGACTTCCACACCATGAAAAAAGCGCGACGTTAACGCCACGCTTTGTTAATGGCTGGAAAAACTTATTTCAGTTCAGGCCAGTAGGCTTTGTTGGCTTCGATCAAGTCGTCGAGGATGGCTTTGGCGACGGAGGCGCTTGGGACGGTTTTCGACAGCGTGATGGCCTGCCACAGTTTCTGGTAAGAGCGGTGCTCCCAGGCATCTACCACCAGTTTTTCTACCGCAACCTGCTGGCTCATCAACCCTTTCTGGAACTGAGGAATATTGCCCACCACCAGCGGCTCTGGCCCGTCTTTCCCTACGAGGCATGGGATCTCTACCATCGCTTCCGGGTCGAAGTTATTAATCGCGCCATTATTCGGCACGATTAACAGCATTCTTTCCTGAGTGTTAAAGGCGATAGCGGTCGCCAGATCGACGATGTACGACGCATGTTCATCGATTTCAAGCTCCCCTGCCGATGATTTCCCGGCATTAATGATGGCGTTGCAGGAGCCAAATACGTGTTTCTCGCGGTGCTCCATAACCTCATTGGCACGGGTATGTTCCGGGTTGGAGTGCTGCACCACGTAATCCGGGAACAAGTAATATTTGAGATAGGTATTTGGCAGCGTGTCAGGATCCAGCGCCCAGACGTCTTTCGCTTTACCGAAGGTATCATTCCAGCTCGCTTCCGTACCGTGCTCGTCCGTTGGTGGAACATAGCCAAATTTAGCCACATGTTCGCGGATTTTCGGCATTAAATCATTGCCGTGTTTATCCTCAACATGGGTCCACCAGCCGAAGTGGTTCAGGCCGTAGTAGCGGACTTTCATCTCTTTGCGATCTTTCAGGCCGACTATCTGCGCCATACGGCTTTCAATGCCGATTGGCATATCGCAGATATTCAGGATCTTTGCATTCGGGCGCAGGCGACGGGTCGCTTCCGCCACAATAGCCGCCGGGTTGGAGTAGTTCAGCATCCAGGCGTTTGGCGAGTACTTCTCCATATAATCGACCAGCTCCAGCACGCCGCCAATCGAGCGCATGCCGTAGGCTATTCCACCCGGGCCACAGGTTTCCTGACCAACCACGCCGTGGCGCAGAGGGATTTTTTCGTCTTTTTCGCGCATCGGGTATTTGCCAACACGGATATGAGCCATGACGAAATCTACATCGCTAAAAGCTTCTTTCGGGTCAGTTGTGTAGCTGAATTCGACCTCCGGGGCCTGCTCCTTGAGGATAACTTTGCAGGCCTCGGCGATAGTTTCCTGACGTGCGCCGTCGTTGTCATAGAACTTCAGCGCCCGCAGCGGAAAACGGTGCTGGTTGGCCAGCAGCATCAGTACGATGCCGGGAGTGAATGTGCTGCCGCCGCCTGCTACAACTACCGAGAATTTTTTCATGATACTGCCTCCGTCATGGATGGATGTTCGTCTGAGACTTGCTCTTTGATGAGGATTTCAATCTGGTCGCGGATTTGCGGGACATGCAGCCCAACGATGACCTGAATGCCGTTCCCGCTCCGTACTACGCCGTGTGCGCCGAGGGCTTTGAATACTTCGTCACCCTGGGTCCGCGCCATATCGGCAAGCGTGATGCGCAGCCGGGTTGCGCAGTTATTGAGGCTGGCGATATTCGCCGCACCGCCCAGCGCCTGTAAGAAGCCATGAGCCTGCCCGTGTTTTGCGTCCTGGCTCACCGCCGCGCTGGTCTGCTGGCGAGCGGCCTGGTAGTCCGCCTTGCTGTAGAGCTTAATTTCGCTGTCTTCACGGCCCGGTGTTTTCAGGTTGAAGCGCAGGATAAGGGCGCGGAACACCACAAAGTAGACGCCGGTGAAAGCGATGCCGATGCCTATCTGGGTAAACATCATCGAGGCATGGTTATGGAACATTGGGATCCAGTTTTGCGGCAGGAACTGGTCGAGAAGCCCCCCGCCCATATTGCCGACCACGCCCGCCATATACATCACCGTAGCCATCGTGGCGGCGAGGAAAGCGTGGACCGCAAACAGCAGCGGAGAGATAAACAAGAAGGTGAATTCCAGCGGTTCGGTAATGCCGACCAGCATCGCGGTCAGCGTAGCGGGGATAAGCAGCCCGGCGACCTTAACCCGATTCTGCGGTGAGGCGGTATAGTAGAGCGCCAGCGCAATCCCAACGGAGCCGAACACTTTAGAGTTACCGTGCAGGGCAAAGCCGCCTTCCGGGAACAGAGATTTCAGGGAAGCGGTGCTCTGGCTAAATTCCTGCAAATGCTGCGCCCAGTAAACCTGAATGCCGCCTTCTACCGCCGCTGGCCCGAAGATAAATGGCCCATAGACAAAGTGATGCAGCCCGGTCGGGATCAGGATGCGTTCAAGGAAGGTGTAAACCCAGACGCCAAGCGCCCCGGCACCGCGCAGAAACGCCTGTAAGGACTCAATGCCAAGCTGGACTTTTGGCCAGCCGAGCAGCGTCAGCCAGGCGCAGGGGATCATCACCAGGAAGGCGACAATCACTACGAAGGAACTGCCCTGGAAGATGCCGAGAAATACCGGCAATTGCCTGTCGAAATAGCGGTTATGAATGGCGGTGACGATGCCGGAAATCACAATCGCCCCGATGATGCTGGTATCGAGCGTTTTGATCCCGGCTATCATCGTTAGCCCGCTGCCCGTGGTGGGGTCGAGGTTAAAATCGACGCCAAAATAGTGCCCCCAGGTCATCCCCATGGCATTGATGAAGTAGTTCCAGGTTAAGAAGCTGACCAGCACGGCCAGGCAGGCGCGCCCCGGAGCTTGTTTCGCCAGCCCGATAGGCAGGCCGACGGCGAAAATCAGCGGCATATTGCGGAATACCGTCCAGCCGCCCTCTTCGATGATATGAACAATCTGCGCAAATAAGTTGTCGGGAGCGGTTAGCGCCTCCCCAACAAACATTGGGTTACGCAGCATAATGGCTATCCCAACCACAATTCCCGCAAACGGAAATAGCAGGACCGGGGTAAACATTGCACCACCAAAGCGTTGTATTTGACTGAGCATTTTTTAATCCTCATGTAACAACTTCGTAGAGTAAGAGGTGGCCTTATTTTTGTAGTCTGGCCTGAAGCTGAGAATAAGGAGCCAGCCCGATAACCGCCGTGTTGGTCGGCGTGATTCGTGATCGCTTTCATGGTTTTTATTTAGCCAAAGTTGTCTACTTTTCAAAATAAAGTTAGACAAATGGTTGAAGTGAAAAGGCGATATAGCGCCTGGAGAGGTCTACTGGTGATCTATAAATCAATTGCAGACAGGTTACGCGTACGCCTGAATTCGGCTGACTACACCATCGGTAGCCCGCTGCCGGGCGAAAAAAAACTCGCCGAGGAGTTTGGCGTATCGCGCATGACAATTCGCAAAGCGGTGGATTTACTGGTGGGCTGGGGGCTGGTACAGCGCCGCCAGGGCAGCGGAACCTGGGTGACCAAAAAAGATGTTCACCATGAAACCACCAACCTGACCGGATTCGTAGAAGTGATGCGTAGCCAGGGAAAAGAGGTGATGAGCGAGGTGCTGGAGTTCAGCATCATGCCCGCCCCGCCCGCTATTGCCAGCCTGTTGCGGATTAAAATCGACGAGAAAATTTATTATTCCCGCCGGGTGCGTGCGGTGGGTGGAAAACCGCTGATGGTGGAAGACAGCTATATGCCGGTGAAGCTGTTTCGCAACTTATCCATGGCCCACCTCGAAGGATCCAAGTTCAGCTATATCGAAGAAGAGTGCCGGATAATCATCAGCGGTAACTATGAAACGCTGACGCCGGTGCTGGCGGACGCCAAAACGGCAAAGCTGCTGAATATCGCCGAGGCGACGCCAATTTTGCGCATCACCTCGCTTTCCTACAGCGACAGCGGCGAGTTCCTGAACTATTCAGTGATGTTCAGAAACGCCAGCGAATACCAGGTGGATTACCACCTGCGGCGTGATCACGCTAAAACGCTACCCGTGTCACCGGACAGCGCCGCCACTCAAAGCCCCCAGAACAGCACGGCCAGCAATTGAGGCGTGATAATGCGCAGGAACATCACCAGCGGGTAGACAGTGGCGTAAGAAAGCGCCGCCGCACCGCTGGTTGCGTGCAGCCCGTTGGCAAAGGCCAGCGCCGGCGGGTCGGTCATCGAGCCTGCCAGCATGCCGCACAGCGTCAGATAGTTCATCTTCACCAGCAGGCGCGCGAGAATACCCACGCTAATCAACGGCACGGCGGTAATCACAATCCCGTAGCCAATCCAGCTCACGCCATCGCCGCGCAGCAGGGTGTCGATAAAGTCCCCGCCGGATTTTAGCCCGACCACCGCAAGGAACAGCACAATCCCAAGCTCGCGCAGCGCGAGATTGGCGCTCGGCGGCATAAACCAGTACAGCTTGCCGATGCTGCCGATACGCCCGAGGATCAGCGCCATAATCAGCGGCCCGCCCGCCAGACCGAGACGCAGCGCGGCCGGGAAGCCGGGGATAAACAGCGGAACAGACCCAAGCAGCACCCCAAGCCCGATACCAATAAACACCGGCAGCATCTGTACCTGCTGGAGCTTATGTTGGGCATTACCCACCTCCGCCGCCACCGCATCAATAGACTGCGGGCGGCCAACGAGGTTGAGGATATCGCCAAATTGCAGGCTGGCATTGCTGCTCGCCACCAGCTCAACCCCGGCGCGATTGAGCCGGGAGATAACCACGTCGTACTTCTGCTTCAGGTGCAGATCGCGGATTTTCTTTCCCAGCACCTTTTCATTAGTCACCACCACGCGCTCCACGCGTAAGTCCGTGCCGCGCGTAGAAAGCGAAGTCTCGACCTGGTTGCCGATAACCAGCAGGGCTTTATGCAAATCTTTCTCCGCCCCGACCAGATGCAGCAGATCGCCGGTTTCAATCACCGTACCGGGCGAAGGCACCATAAGCAGCTCTCCGCGCTTGAGGCGGGAACAGATTATCTCGTCGCTGTTGAGGATGGGCACGTCCTGAATCATCAGGCCGTTAAGGTTGGGGTTGGCCACGCAAATATTGATGGTTTGCAGCTGAGCGTGACTTTGCCCGCTGCTGGCGTCGAACTGCTGCGCTTCTTTTTCAACATTGACGCGAAAAGCCATTCTCATCAGCCACATAGTGAGAAGAATGCCGCAGATACCGAACGGATAAGCCATCGCGTAGCTCATGCCCATTTGGTCAACCAATTGTGGCGTGGTGCCGAGATCGGAGAGGATCTGCTGTCCCGCGCCCAAAGCCGGGGTATTAGTGACCGCGCCGGAGAAGATCCCAAGCACCACAGGCAGCGGCACGTCGAACAATTTGTAGACGACGGCGGTCATGAACGCGCCCAGGATAACAATCAGAATAGCGAATAGGTTGAGCCGTAGCCCGGACACGCGCAGAGAGGAGAAAAAGCCCGGCCCCACCTGGATGCCGATGGTGTAGACAAACAGGATCAGCCCAAATTCCTGAATGAAGTGCAGCATATCGCTGTTCAGGCCAATCCCGGCCTGATTAACAAAGTGGCCGACGATAATTCCGCCGAACAGCACGCCTCCAATGCCGAAACCCACACCGCGGATTTTGATATTGCCTATCCACAAGCCAATAACGGCGACCAGCGCCAGCACGCTTACGGTTAACGCTATTCCACTCATCATATAATCCCTGTGAATAACATTATTGTTATTGAGGATTCTCGCAGAGTGGCCGACGGCTTAATGCGCTGGAGAGCACAAAAAAGGCCCCATTTCTGGGGCCTTAGAAGAGACTCGGGGGACTTAGCTGTTCAGCGCAGGGCGTTCGCTAATAGCGATACGCTGCGGAGCCATCGCTTCCGGGATGTTGCGCACCAGGTCGATGTGCAGCAGACCGTTGGTAAAGGTCGCACCCGAAACCTGCATATGCTCGGCCAGGGTGAAACTCAGGCTAAACGGCTGGGTGACCAGCCCCTGATGCAGCCAGTTGATCTCTTTTTCCGGTTTTACCGGCGTCCCTTTCACGCTCAGGCGGGTACCTTCAAGCTCGATATCCAGGTCCTCCTGGCGGAACCCGGCCAGCGCAAGGGTGATGCGGTAATGGTTATCGTCGCTTTTTTCAATATTGTACGGCGGGAAGCTCTGGCTTTCTCCGCTGGACTGAAGCGCGTTCGCTAATTTGTCAAAACCGATCCATTGACGCAGCAGTGGGGATAAATCGTAGTTACGCATAGTGTTTTCTCCTTCTTTGAAGCAAGAAACGACCTGCCTGCATATAAACAGGCATGATGGGCTCCCTGACGGCAAGCCAGCTGATGACGGGCCGCGCTGTGCGACCCAATAAATTAATTAATTTCGATGCGGCGCGGCTTCATCGATTCCGGAATTTCACGTTCCAGCTCGATGTACAGCAGGCCGTTCACCAGGCTTGCACCACGCACATGGATGTTTTCTGCAAGCTGGAATTTACGTTCGAAGTTACGCTCGGCGATGCCCTGATAGAGATAGGTTCGCTCTTGCTGCTCGCCTTCGTGCGCGCCTTTAACAATCAGCAGATTGTCCTGGGCGGTGATATCAAGTTCGCTTTCAGCGAAACCGGCAACGGCAATAGCGATGCGGTAGTGGTTTTCGTCCACTAATTCTACGTTGTACGGAGGGTAGCCGCCGTTACTTTGGCTTTGGTTGTTTTCCAGCAGGTTGAACAGGCGATCAAAACCAATGGCGGAACGGTACAGCGGAGATAAATCGAAGTTACGCATAATAAAAAGCTCCTGAAATCAGCGAGTAAAGTGTAAAAGCCTTCCATCAGGACAGGCCACAAATCGGAGTACCCATTCGGCGTACTCGTTTTGGTCACACTAGTAAAATGTGGCTGGCTTAGAATTTTTCAAGGCGTCATAGCGCAAATTTTTTGCGAGAGAGGGATTCCTTACTTAGACTAGCATTGAGCATGAAATGGTAAAAATATGCGATAACCGCCACAGAGCGGAGCGACAAAGGTTTTTAAACCACGGGCGGATGTTATAACTCCGCAGGTGCTGGTACTCAGCCAGCCATTGACGACGGCAGCAAAATGATAACGAAAAATTTGTTTTCTACTCTGGTGTTAAGCACAGGCCTGCTCTGCCTGACAGGCTGTTCCAGTATGATGTCGCACAGCGGTGGCAAAGAGGGCTTGTACCCGGGCACGCGCGCAAGTGCAGAAACGCTTGGTGACGACGAAACAAGCTGGGCGCTCAAGCCGCTGGTCGCGCTGGATCTGCCTTTTACTGCCGTGCTTGATACGGTGCTGCTGCCGTGGGATGTGTTCCGTAAGGACAATTCGGTGAAATCGCGAGTGGAAGCCAGCGAAAAACAGAATCTGGCGACCAATTCCGTTATCCCACCGGCCGACATGCCGCACTAATCTGCTATAGCCCGGTTTCCGCGCACCAGAGCTGGCGGAAACCGTCGACATCCTGCATCCAGGCGATGTGTTTTCCGTCCGGCGAAAAGACAACTGCATCGCCGGAAGGTGCTTGTTCCCCGGCCACGGTTAGCGCCGTAATCGCCCCGCTTTGCGCATCGCACAACACAATTCTGCCCTGAAGCACAAACCCCAACGCTTTACCTGAAGGATGCCAGTTAAACGCCGATTGCACGCCGTGCTCGCCGGAGGTTACCTGCCGTGGTTCGCCGTCGTTCGGGGAAACCGTCCATAGCTGTACAACGCCGTCGTCGTCACGCATCAGAAATGCCAGTTGGCTGCCGTCCGGGTTGCTGCGTACCCAGTGCCGAGGCTGACTCACCAGGCCGGGGTGCAGGCGATTGTGGGTAAAGGTTAATCTGCGCTGCACAACGCCTTTTGGCGGCGCGGGTAACGTGGTGGATGTGCCGCACAGTGGCTCATCACCGGCTTGCCGATACGCTTTCTCTTCATCAGGCAAATCAACGATAAACAGCTCCGGCACCTTCTCGCCGCTGACAGAGCGCGTATCTCCGATAAATGCCAGCGCCCAGCGCTGCACGCTGCCGTCAGGTTTGCGGTAACCCCGCTCGCCTATCCAACCTTCTTCGTAGGCGCGGTTTATTTCGTCGCTGCCCGGCAAGGGATCTGGCGTAGTGCGGCTCACCAGCACGCAAAAGTGGCTTCCGTCATATTCTCGCGGGTGATGTTTCGGCGGTTTAACCGGGCCAAAAGGCAGCGCGATACCAACGTTACGAAGATCGAACTGTTCACCCAACTCATGCATTACGTGGTCGTTATAGGTAAAGCTAAGACGACTGCCGTCATGGCTCCAGACGTGTACGTGGCTGCCGCCCCGCAGCGCTCCCGGGGTATAAGGCGAGGTGATATCCATCGCGTCAAGATTGCTGGCTTTACACTGCTCAACCACCACGCCGCGGCGATGATGGAAGTCGTAGTGCCAGCTGGCGTCCGGGGCTTCCGGGCCGTGGATAAAAACATAGCGATCGGGCAGCTGCGGGCTTACGGTCACCACCCCGACATATGCCCCTTCAGGCGCGCGGTACAATACCTCGACCTCTCCGCTGAAGACATTTACCCGCTCGATAGTCTCGCCGGTAAACGAAGCCCCGGAAGGGCGTACATCGAAAGCCAGCCACCGGCCGTCCGGCGTCCAGGTGTTGATATTAGTAAGCTGATGATGACGTGGTGCGAAGGTGAGTTGTCTGGTCACGGATTTGCCCTGAAGCGCTGAATACGCCTCAGGGTAAAAGATTTAGTTATCCCTTTCCACTGCACCTGGCAAACTGCCCGCCAGCCATTCACAAAACTGGCGCGTCAGCGGATCATTTTCACTATCGCGATGGACAAGCCACGCCCAGTCAGCACCGCGCACGGTTTGCTCTACCAGCGGAGCAAGCAGACCAGCCGCCGTTTTCTGTTCAGCCAGCAATTGGCTGACGAGCGCTATCCCTAGTCCCTCTGAGGCGGCATCCAGCAGCAGTCCAGGGTCGGAGAAGTTCATCCCCTGGCTACGTTGGCCGACATCCACACCTCCGGCTACGATCCAATGCTCCCAGCTCATCTCACGCTCGCCGTGAAGAGTCATGCGTTGCTGGACCGGAGCCTCCAGAATACGAGGATGGCAGGCGGGATAAAGTCTATCCTTGTACAAAACCTCAAAAACGCATTCCGCCTGAACGCTTAAATCATCGCGTATTGCCACGTCGATGGTTTCCGTCGCCATATCGGGCGGTTCAAAGCTGGTAAACAGCCATAAATCAGTCTCCGGGTGCTGCCGATTGAAGTCTCCCAACCTAGGCAGCAGCCAGTGCCGTGCAAACGCGGGCGTAGTATTCACAATAAGCTGGTTGGGCTTGCGGTATTGCTCAAGGCGGCGAATGCCAACCGCCAGTTGCTGGAGCATAACCTGCGCGGTGCTGTAAAGATCCTGGCCCGCGTCGGTCAGGCTGACGCTGCGCCCGCTGCGAAAGAAAAGCGGCTGCTCAAGATAAGCTTCCAGGCTGCGGATCTGCTGGCTAATAGCTGACTGGGTCAGATGCAGTTCCGCCGCTGCCTGGTGAAAACTCCCCAGGCGGGCAGCCGCTTCAAACCCGCGCAGGGCATTTAAAGGAGGCCAGTGCTTCAGCATGATTGATAAGCCTGTCTAATCAGGTGGTCACTAAATATATCGTTAGATACCTGAAGCAGCCAGTGTTGAAATATCAGCCTCTTTCTCTGAGCAGAAATACTTAACTTAAAGCACGCAAACGGGAGCCGGATATGTCTACGCGTCGTCAATTTATTAAATGTGCATCAGTGCTTGCAGGTGTAAGCCTGGCTGGCTCTCTGGGGCTCCCTTTTAAGGCCCTTGCCGCCGCGAATGGCGGCTGGCGCATGCCGGAAGAAGGCGAAGAACAACAGCGGGCATTTATCGCGTTTGGCGCGCAGAAGGCAATCTGGAAAGATTTCACCCCTGACGTCCAGGACGCTCTTGGCCGCATCGCACGCGCCATTACCGACTATCAGCCGCTGACGGTATTTTGCCGCGAGCATGAGCGTGATCTGGCCGAAGAAAAATGCGGCAGCCACAACGTGACCTATGTTGTCACCGAGCTGGACGACATCTGGATGCGTGATACCGGAGCCTGCTTCGTCACCTCTTCGGCGGGTGAACCCGTCGCCGTGGGCTTTAACTTCAACGGCTGGGGCAATAAACAGCGGCATAGCAAAGATGCTCGGCTGGCGGCCCTGATGGCCGAAAAATACGGCGTAACGAACTTCCACCGCAGCGCGTTAGTTGGAGAAGGCGGCGGTATCGAAGTGGACGGCCACGGCACCGGCATCATGACCGAGAGCAGTTGGGTGAACGCTAACCGCAACCCCGGCTGGAGCCGTGACCGCGTGGAGCAGGAGCTTAAAGCGATGCTTGGCCTGAGAAAAATCATCTGGCTACCCGGTATCAAAGGAAAAGACATTACCGACGCACACGTCGATTTTTATGCCCGCTTCGTGGAGCCGGGCGTGGTTATCGCCAACCTGGATCCTGACCCGGACTCTTATGACCATCAGGTCACTAAGGCGCATCTGGCCATTCTGGAACAGGCAACCGATGCCGATGGCCGCAGACTACAGGTTCACCTTGTCTCACCACCGCAGGAGCCGCGGGCCAGTCGTTTTAGCGAAGATAACCCTGATTTTGCGGCCGGTTACATCAACTATTTCGTCATAAACGGCGCGATAATCGCCCCTGAATTTGGCGATGAAGAAGCCGACGGGGCGGCTTTCAGCCTGCTTTCTAAGCTCTATCCCGATCGCAAAGTGGTGCAGTTAAATATAGATGTCATTGCCGCAGGCGGCGGAGGGATCCACTGCGTAACCAATCAGTTACCGGCAATGAAGGATTAAAAGGAGAGCTAGAGCGGGAAGTTCATGGCAGAGGGATAAAACGCCCCGGTATAACCGGGGCTCAGGAGAATTAGTTAAGAACGAATTTCTCAATGGCGTAAGCCACGCCGTCTTCCAGGTTGGATTTGGTGACAAAGTTGCTGACCGCTTTCACCTTGTCGATGGCGTTATCCATTGCCACGCCCATTCCGGCATACTCCAGCATCGCGATGTCGTTTTCCTGGTCGCCGATTGTCATCACTTCTTCCGGCTTAATGCCCAGCTTCTCGGCCAGAGACTTCACGCCGGTACCTTTGTTCACGCGCTTATCGAGGATCTCGAGGAAGTAAGGCGAACTTTTCATCAGGGTATAGCGCTCAAAGACTTCGGCAGGAATTTTGGCGATGGCCTTGTCGAGCACCACCGGCTCATCAATCATCATGACCTTCAGGAACTCGCCGTTTTTATCCATGTTTTCCGCTTCGCAGAACACCAGTGGAATGCTGGCGATAAAGGATTCGTGGACCGTGTAATAGCTGATGTCGCGGTTTGCGGTGTACAGCGTGTGGCGGTCAAGAGCGTGGAAGTGAGAACCCACTTCGCGGGACAGATTTTCCAGGTAGCGGTAGTCGTCATAGCTCAGCGCCGTCTGGGCAACCGTGCTGCCGTCGCTCGCCTTCTGCACCAGCGCCCCGTTGTAGGTGATGCAGTAGTCGCCGGGCTTATCCATGTGCAGCTCACGCAGGTAGCTCTCAACGCCGGCAAAAGGACGCCCGGTGCAGATAACCACATTCACGCCGCGCTCGCGCGCCGCCGCAACAGCCTGCTTTACCGCCGGAGAAATGGTGTGGTCTGGCAGCAGCAGCGTGCCATCCATATCGATTGCTATGAGTTTTATGGCCATGGGATCTTCTGAGGTAATGGATTTACCCCATGCTAACGCGATTCCGCTCAAAAAACAGCAGCAAACTCAGGGGAAAAGGAGGATGAAAGGCGCTGAGGAAACTCCTCTTTTTCCCGGGGAAAAAGATCGAAAAATTGCCCCGACGCCGCGGCCGGGGCAGGATGAATAATCAGCTAAATAGCTTTCCTTTCAGCAGGTTAACGCCAGCGCTCATCAGGTCGTTGTGCGCCTCCGGGCTAACCTCTCCGTTTGGCGACAGGGCGTCGATAACCTTCGGCAGATATTCCGCTAGCAGCGCCGAGGCCGCTCCGCTATCTACGCCAAGTTTCTCGCCCAGCGCCGCAACGGACGGGGAGCCAAGCGCCTGGGTAATCTGGTCGCCGCTGAGCGACTGATTGGCGCTGTTGCTGCTCAGCCAGGACGACACTATCTCGCCAAGGCCACCCTGGCGCAGTTTATCCAGCAGCGCCTGAACGCCGCCCTGCTGCTGCACCCAGCTTAAAATTGCCTGATATTTACCGGCATCGCCGTTTAACAACGAACCTGCAATCTGATCAAAAAAGCCCATGATTCTTCCTCTGCGATGTATGAATCTGACAACGCAAAGTATAGCGCCCATAAAAAAAGCCGCGCTAAAAGCGCGGCTCCATCACGATGGTAAGTCAAAGGTATAGAAGAAATACCCGAGAGCACCAAAAAATAAACAAGGAAAATCAATTCATTGATTTTCGCCTGCTAACCACAAAGAAGGAAAAACCACGTTTTTTCCTTCTTTGTCAGAAAAATAAAGCCGCGCTAAAAGCGCGGCCTTCTTAACGGCGGACTCTCAATATTAAATATCGATGTTCGCTGCTTTCAGGGCGTTCTCTTCGATAAACGCACGACGTGGCTCAACCGCGTCGCCCATCAGCGTGGTGAACAGCTGGTCGGCAGCAATCGCGTCTTTTACGGTAACGCGCAGCATGCGGCGGCTGTCCGGATCCATCGTGGTTTCCCACAGCTGATCCGGGTTCATCTCGCCCAGGCCTTTATAGCGCTGAACGGACAGGCCACGGCGAGACTCTTTCACCAGCCATTCCAGCGCCTGCTCGAAGCTGGTCACCGGCTGACGGCGCTCGCCGCGTTCGATGAAGGCATCTTCTTCAATCAGGCCACGCAGCTTCTCGCCCAGCGTGCACAGGCGAGCATATTCTCCACCTTCAACAAACTCTTTTTCCAGCGGGTAATCGGTATCCACGCCGTGGGTACGCACGCGCACCACAGGTTCGAATACGTTCAGCTCCGCATTGTGGCGAACGTCATATTTCCAGGTGCTGCCGTGCTGCTCTTTTTCATTCAGCGTTACGGTAAGCGCGGAAATCCACTGCGTCACTTTTGCTTCATCAGTCAGGTCAGCAGCCGACAGAGTCGGATGATAAACCAGATTGTTCAGCAGGTTACGAGGGTAACGGCGTTCCATGCGGCCAATCATTTTCTGCGCGGCATTGTACTCGGCCACCAGCTTCTCAAGTGCTTCCCCCGCCAGAGCTGGCGCGTGGGCATTGGCATGCAGCGTCGCGCCGTCAAGAGCGATAGAGATCTGATATTGATCCATCGCTTCGTCGTCTTTGATGTACTGCTCTTGCTTGCCTTTCTTCACTTTGTACAGCGGCGGCTGCGCGATGTAGACGTGGCCACGCTCGACGATTTCCGGCATCTGACGGTAGAAGAAGGTCAGCAGCAGAGTACGGATGTGCGAACCATCGACGTCGGCATCGGTCATGATGATGATGTGGTGGTAACGCAGTTTGTCCGGGTTGTACTCGTCGCGGCCGATACCGCAGCCGAGCGCGGTAATCAGCGTCGCCACTTCCTGAGAAGAGAGCATCTTGTCGAAGCGAGCCTTCTCAACGTTAAGGATTTTACCTTTCAGCGGCAGGATCGCCTGGTTCTTACGGTTACGCCCCTGTTTTGCAGAGCCGCCCGCAGAGTCCCCTTCCACAAGGTAGAGTTCAGACAGCGCCGGGTCGCGTTCCTGGCAGTCCGCCAGTTTGCCCGGCAGGCCTGCCAGGTCGAGCGCGCCTTTACGGCGAGTCATTTCACGGGCACGACGAGCGGCTTCACGAGCGCGCGCCGCGTCAATAATTTTACCGACAACGATTTTCGCGTCCGACGGGTTTTCCAGCAGGTATTCAGCCAGCAGTTCGTTCATCTGCTGCTCAACCGCGGATTTCACTTCCGAAGAAACCAGTTTGTCTTTGGTCTGGGAAGAGAATTTCGGGTCCGGCACTTTCACGGAAACAACGGCAATCAGGCCTTCACGCGCATCGTCGCCGGTGGCGCTGACTTTCGCTTTTTTGCTGTAGCCTTCTTTATCCATGTAGGCGTTCAGGGTACGGGTCATCGCCGCGCGGAAGCCCGCAAGGTGAGTACCGCCGTCGCGCTGCGGGATGTTGTTGGTGAAGCAGTAGATGTTTTCCTGGAAACCATCGTTCCACTGCAATGCCACTTCTACGCCAATGCCGTCTTTTTCGGTGCTGAAGTAGAAAACATTCGGGTGGATCGGGGTTTTATTTTTGTTGAGGTACTCAACAAATGCCTTGATCCCACCTTCGTAGTGGAAGTGATCCTGCTTGCCGTCGCGTTTGTCGAGCAGGCGGATAGACACGCCGGAGTTCAGGAACGACAGCTCGCGCAGGCGCTTAGCCAGGATGTCATATTCAAATTCAACAACGTTGGTAAAGGTTTCGTGGCTCGGCCAGAAACGCACCTGGGTCCCGGTCAATTCGGTTTCACCGGTTACCGCCAGCGGAGCCTGCGGCACACCGTGCACGTAGGTTTGCTGATGGGTTTTGCCTTCGCGGCGAATCAGCAGTTCCAGCTTCTGGGACAGGGCGTTAACTACGGAAACACCCACGCCGTGCAGGCCGCCGGAGACTTTATAGGAGTTATCGTCGAACTTACCGCCTGCGTGCAGCACCGTCATGATAACTTCCGCAGCAGACACGCCCTCTTCAGGGTGGATACCTGTCGGAATGCCACGGCCGTCATCGGTTACCGAGACGGAGTTATCCGCGTGGATAGTGACCACGATGTCTTTACAGTGGCCCGCGAGCGCTTCGTCGATAGCGTTATCCACGACCTCAAATACCATGTGGTGCAGACCGGTGCCGTCGTCTGTATCGCCGATATACATGCCCGGGCGTTTACGTACCGCATCCAGCCCCTTAAGGACTTTGATACTGGAGGAGTCATAAGAATTCGACATCAACGTTTCTCGCTCATTTAATCTTGGGTTAATCCGCTATTTTACCCTGATCCACAGCGAACATCTTTGAATTTTTGTCCGCCATATCTATCACATGTTCTGCGCTTATCGCGCTGACAAAAACCTGTGACTCCGTGGCCTTTAACCGGCTGGCCAATAGACCGCGCCGGGCATCATCCAGTTCAGAGGCAAAATCATCTATCAGATACAGGCAACGCCGCCCGTTCTGCCGGGTGAGAAACTCACCCTGCGCCAGTCTTAAGGCGCACATCAGTAATTTAAGCTGTCCGCGCGACAGGGTATCTTCCACCGGAGCGCCGTCGGCACGAATGCGAAAATCCGCTTTGTGGGGGCCGTGCGCGGTATAGGTCAGCATCCGGTCGCGTTCAAAATTACGCTCCAGCAGCTCGCTATAGTCGCTCTCCTTCTCCCAGCCGCGCTGGAAAGAGAAGCTAAGGGCAAATTCCGGTAGAAATTGAGCGCAGGTATCAGCCATGTCTTCCGCAATGGCGGCGCTATAATCGGCGCGCCAGCGGCTAATTTGTTCGGCCAGCGGAATCAACTCCTGATCCCACGGGCGCAGCTGCGCGTAGCGTGTCACCTGGCGCAACGCGGCGTTACGTTGCTTCAGCAGGCGCTTGAGGTTGCTCCAGGCGACAAAAAAGCCCGGTTCGTTGTGAAAACAGCCCCAGTCGAGGAAGGCTCTACGGTATTTGGGGCCGCCGTTGAGCAAAGTAAACCCCTCGGGGGTAATCAACTGCATCGGCATCATCATCGCCAGTTCGGCCACTTTATGCCCGTCGCTGCCGTCAATGCGCACTTTGCTGTCGCCCGCGCGGTCTTTTGTCAGGCCGATGGAGGTTTCCCTTTCACCGGTCTTTAACCGCCCGTGCAACACAAAAGAATCTTGTTCATGGCGGATCACACGCTCAATTTTCAGGCTGCGAAAAGCGCGCCCGTGCCCGAGGGTATAAATCGCCTCAAGCACGCTGGTTTTGCCGCTGCCGTTAGCACCGACCAGAAAATTAAAGCCCGGAGAGAGAGCAAGATCCGCGTTTTCGATGTTGCGAAAGTCTTTAATCAGCAAACGCGAAAGTGACATCTACAGTCTCATCGGCATAACAACATAGGCAGCCGACTGGCTTGCCGCATCTTCAATCTGCACGCTGGAAACGGAGTCTGTCAGCAAAATGCGTACATTCTCGCACTTCAGGGCGTTCAGCACGTCAAGCACGTAGCTGACGTTGAAGCCGATTTCCATCTCGGTACCGTCGTAGGAAACGTCCAGAATTTCTTCTGCTTCTTCCTGCTCCGGGTTGTTGGCCGTGATTTTCAGCTGATTTTCGCTAACGAACAGGCGCACGCCGCGGAATTTCTCGTTCGACAGGATTGCCGCACGGGCAAACGCCTGCTTCAGCAGGTCGCAGCCCGCATCGAGATGTTTGTCCGGGTTTTTCGGCAGCACGCGACGGTAGTCCGGGAAGCGGCCATCCACCAGCTTAGAGGTGAAAATGAAATCGCCGACGTGGGCACGAATGTTATTGCTGCCGATCTGCACACGCAGCGGAGTGTCGCCGCCGTCGAGCATGCGCATCAGCTCAATCACGCCCTTACGCGGAACAATAACCGAATGGTTCGGCAGAGCCTGGCCAACCGGCATCGAGCAAACCGCCAGGCGGTGCCCGTCGGTGGCAACGGTACGCAGTTCTTCACCTTCGGTTTCGAACAGCATGCCGTTTAAGTAATAGCGAACGTCCTGATGCGCCATAGAGAACTGCGTGGCTTCGATCAGGCGTTTCATGGTCGCCTGCGGCAGGGTAAATTCTACCTCGCTCTGCCAGTCGTCCAGGTTAGGGAAGTCCGCCGCAGGCAGCGTAGAAAGCGAGAAACGGCTGCGCCCGGAGCGAACCAGCATACGGTCCCCTTCCAGCTGAACAGCTATCTCCGCGCCTTCCGGCAGGCCACGACAGATATCGAAGAATTTACGCGCCGGTACGGTGGTCGCCCCAAGTTCATGAGGTTGTACCAGCGCCACGCGCGCCACCATCTCCATTTCCAGATCGGTACCGGTTAAAGAGAGTGCACCTTCAGCCACCTGCAGCAGCAGATTGCCCAGGATAGGCAGAGTCGGGCGGCCTCCGAGAGGGCCACTCACCTGCTGCAGCGGTTTTAATAAATGTTCACGTTCAACGGTAAATTTCATAGCGTCACGAAGATAATGTTCTGATTAAATTGGAGAAATCTTCTTTGATATCGTGGCTTTCTTCACGCAGCTGCTCAATCTTACGGCAGGCATGTAAAACCGTAGTATGGTCGCGGCCACCAAAAGCATCACCGATTTCCGGCAGGCTGTGGTTGGTCAGCTCTTTCGCCAACGCCATCGCCATCTGGCGCGGACGGGCTACCGAGCGGGAGCGACGTTTAGACAGCAGATCCGCGACCTTAATTTTATAATACTCGGCTACGGTTTTCTGAATATTATCGATGGTAACCAGCTTTTCCTGAAGGGCAAGCAGGTCACGCAGCGCTTCACGCACGAAGTCGATGGTTATCGCACGGCCGGTAAAGTTGGCGTTGGCGATGACGCGGTTCAGCGCCCCTTCAAGCTCACGCACGTTAGAGCGCAGTCGCTTGGCAATAAAGAAGGCCACTTCGCCCGGCAGACGGATATCGTTCTCGTCGGCCTTTTTCATCAGGATAGCCACGCGGGTTTCCAGCTCTGGCGGTTCGATAGCCACGGTCAGCCCCCAGCCGAAGCGGGACTTCAAACGATCCTCAACGCCGTTTATCTCTTTTGGATAACGATCCGAAGTGAGGATTATCTGCTGATTGCCTTCCAGCAGGGCGTTGAAGGTGTGGAAAAACTCTTCCTGTGAGCGCTCTTTATTGGCAAAGAACTGAATATCATCGATCAACAGCGCATCCACCGAACGGTAGTAACGCTTAAATTCTTCAATGGCGTTGTTTTGCAGCGCTTTTACCATGTCCTGAACGAAGCGCTCAGAGTGCATGTAAACCACTTTGGCATTCGGCTTGCGCGCCATAATGCCGTTACCCACGGCGTGCAACAGGTGAGTTTTACCTAAGCCGGTGCCGCCATAAAGGAAGAGTGGGTTATAAGCGCCGCCCGGGTTGTCCGCTACCTGACGAGCCGCCGCACGGGCCAGCTGGTTCGACTTACCTTCCACGAAATTATCAAAGGTGTGTTTCAGGTTAACGTTAGAACGGTATGAAGGTTCGGCCGGGGCAGGCATGTTATCCCAGCTTGGGCGCATCGGGGCCGCCGCGCGCGCAACATGAGTCGGCGCTGCGGCCGTTGCCATAGCTGCAACGGGCTGAGTAACGGGTTTGCTGCCAACTTCGAAGCGTAATAAAGGTGCGTCGCTGCCGCAAAAGTCGTTGAGAAGCCCGTTGATGTTATTAAGGTACTTATCGCGCACCCAGTCGAGCACAAAACGGTTAGGCGCGTACAAAGCCAGCGTGTTATCGCTCAGTTCCGCCTGTAGGGGGCGTATCCACATACTAAATTCTGTGGCTGGTAACTCATCCTGCAATCGGGCAAGACATTGCTGCCAAAGCGAAAGTGACACGGCGGACTCCACTCGATCAAAGTCGATAAAAAAGACGAAGACTGAAAGTTATACATTCATGATTGTTGACACACGCTCTCAGGCTGTGGGAGGCGCGCGAACCGCTATTTGCGGTTTCCCCGGTGAAAGCTGGATCACGATCGGGACCGCGGATCATAGCCTAAAGCGCGGCAGAGATCTTCTGTTTCTCACAGATTCTTCACGAATTATCCACAGGGAAGTTTTGAGCCGGTTAAGTGTAATCGATCCTGGCAAGCGTGCAGCGGGTAACCGTCTCATATTGGAAAATTTAATGACCAGCGCACATTTTTGACTAAAGAGATCTGAGGAAGATCCCTGCGGATCCTTGCGCTTTATCGACAACGCCGTATAATTCTCCACCCGTCGCGTAATGCCGCTGTACTTCAGCGGAGATCCGGGCCTCTTTACGGGGGTCAAAAGGGCGCAGCAGTAAGGGAATTGAATTGACTCCGGAGTGTACAATTATTACAATCCGGCCTCTTTAATCAGCCACACTGAAGCGTAGGTCGTTCGCAGACCCTGTAGGGCATTACGCAAATCCAGTGAAATTTAATAGTTTAGGTAGAAATCGCCATGAAACGCACTTTTCAACCGTCTGTACTGAAGCGCAACCGTTCTCACGGCTTCCGTGCTCGTATGGCAACTAAAAATGGTCGTCAGGTACTGGCACGTCGTCGTGCTAAAGGCCGTTCTCGTCTGACCGTTTCTAAGTAATAAAAGCTAACCCCTGAGTGGTTAAGCTAGCTTTTCCCAGGGAGTTACGTTTGTTAACTCCCAATCATTTCACATTCGTCTTCCAGCAGCCGCAAAGAGCTGGCACGCCGCAAATCACCATCCTCGGCCGCCTGAATTCGCTGGGGCATCCCCGCATCGGTCTTACCGTCGCCAAGAAAAACGTCAAACGCGCACATGAACGCAATCGGATTAAACGTCTGACGCGTGAAAGCTTCCGTCTGCGTCAACACGAACTGCCGCCAATGGATTTCGTGGTAGTAGCGAAAAAAGGGGTTGCCGACCTGGATAACCGGGCTTTATCGGAAGCATTGGAAAAGTTATGGCGTCGCCATTGTCGCCAGTCTCGCGGGTCCTGATAGCCCTTATCAGGGTCTATCAACGCCTGATTAGTCCGCTTCTCGGGCCGCATTGCCGTTTCACCCCAACCTGTTCTCACTACGGAATTGAGGCCTTACGCAGGTTTGGAGTGTTAAAAGGCAGTTGGTTAACGATGAAACGCGTACTAAAATGCCACCCTTTGAACCCCGGTGGAGACGATCCCGTCCCGCCCGGACCTTTTGATACCAGAGAACACTAACGATGGATTCGCAACGCAATCTTTTTCTCATCGCTTTGTTGTTCGTGTCTTTCATGATCTGGCAAGCCTGGGAGCAGGATCACGCTCCTCAGGTACAGCAGACCACGCAGACTACGACCACCGCAACGGGTAATGCCGCTAATCAGGCTGTACCGGCCAGCGGCCAGGGGAAACTCATTACGGTTAAAACTGACGTTCTTGAACTGACCATCAACACCCGCGGTGGTGATGTAGAACAAGCGCTGTTGCCAACCTACCCGAAAGAGCTGAAATCTTCCGAGCCGTTCCAACTGCTGGAAACGACCCCGGAGTTTATCTACCAGGCGCAAAGCGGCCTGACCGGTCGTGACGGCCCGGACAACCCGGCAAACGGCGAACGTCCTCTGTATAACGTCACGGCAGACACCTTTGTGCTGGCTGACGGCCAGAACGAACTGGCGGTTCCGCTGACCTATACCGATGCCGCAGGCAACACCTTCACCAAGACCTTCACCCTGAAACGCGGTGAGTTCTCCGTGGGTGTGGATTACGATGTGAAGAACGTGGGAGAGAAACCGCTGGAGCTGGCGACCTTCGGTCAGTTGAAGCAGTCCATCAATCTGCCGACGCATCGCGATACCGGCAGCAGCAACTTTGCGCTGCACACCTTCCGCGGTGCGGCTTACTCCACCCCGGACGCGAAATACGAGAAAGTTAAGTTCGACAACATCGCCGACGGCGAGAACCTGAACCTGAGCGCGAACAGCGGCTGGGTTGCGATGCTGCAGCAATACTTTGCTACCGCATGGGTTCCGCACACAACCGGCACGAACAACTTCTACACCACCAAACTGAGCAACAATGTGGCAGCGATTGGTTATAAATCCGCTTCACAGCTGGTTCAGCCTGGCCAAACCGCTCAACTGGGCAGCACCCTGTGGGTCGGCCCGGAAATCCAGGACAAGATGGCAGCCGTTGCGCCACACCTTGACCTGACCGTAGATTACGGCTGGCTGTGGTTCATTTCTCAGCCGCTGTTTAAGCTGCTGAAATTTATCCACAGCTTCATCGGTAACTGGGGCTTCTCCATTATCGTCATCACCTTTATCGTGCGCGGCATCATGTACCCGCTGACCAAAGCGCAGTACACCTCGATGGCGAAAATGCGTATGCTGCAGCCGAAGCTGGCGGCGATGCGTGAGCGTATCGGTGACGATAAGCAGCGCATGAGTCAGGAGATGATGGCGCTGTATAAAGCTGAGAAGGTTAACCCGCTGGGTGGCTGCTTCCCGCTTATCATCCAGATGCCAATCTTCCTGGCGCTGTACTACATGCTGATGGGTTCCGTTGAGCTGCGCCACGCGCCGTTCGCCCTGTGGATCCATGACCTGTCCGCACAGGACCCGTACTACATCCTGCCGATTCTGATGGGCGCGACAATGTTCTTCATCCAGAAGATGTCGCCGACCACGGTAACCGACCCGATGCAGCAGAAGATCATGACCTTTATGCCGGTCATCTTCACCGTGTTCTTCCTGTGGTTCCCGTCAGGTCTGGTGCTGTACTATATCGTCAGCAACCTGGTGACCATCCTTCAGCAGCAGCTGATTTATCGCGGTCTGGAAAAACGTGGCCTGCATAGCCGCGACAAGAAAAAGACCTGATAACATCTGGCGTTAAGCTTACGAAAGGCGGTCGATTGACCGCCTTTTTCTTTTGTTATTCAAGGGCTGAGAGAGACTATGAGCCACAATGACACAATTATCGCCCAGGCCACCCCGCCGGGGCGCGGCGGCGTAGGCATTCTGCGTATTTCCGGCCGTCAGGCGCGCGAGGTGGCTGAAGCCGTCCTCGGCAAACTGCCTAAGCCGCGCTATGCGGACTACTTACCGTTTCGCGATGCGGACGGAAGCGCGCTGGACCAGGGCATTGCCCTGTGGTTCCCCGGCCCAAATTCGTTTACCGGTGAAGATGTTCTTGAACTTCAGGGGCACGGCGGCCCGGTCATCCTCGACCTGCTGTTAAAGCGCATTCTGACGCTGCCCGGCCTGCGCATCGCTAACCCCGGTGAGTTCTCCGAGCGGGCGTTCCTCAACGACAAGCTCGACCTGGCTCAGGCCGAAGCGATTGCCGACTTGATTGACGCCACCTCCGAACAGGCCGCACGTTCAGCGCTCAACTCGCTGCAGGGCGCTTTCTCAGCGCGCGTTAATCACCTGGTTGAAGCGCTGACGCACCTGCGTATTTATGTAGAAGCGGCTATCGACTTCCCAGATGAAGAGATCGACTTCCTTTCGGACGGCAAGATTGAAGCCCAGCTGAATCAGGTCATTGGCGATCTTGATGCGGTACGCGCCGAAGCACGTCAGGGCAGCCTGCTGCGTGAAGGTATGAAAGTGGTCATTGCCGGGCGGCCTAACGCCGGTAAATCCAGCCTGCTAAACGCCCTGGCCGGTCGTGAAGCCGCCATTGTTACCGACATCGCCGGCACCACCCGCGACGTGCTGCGCGAGCATATCCACATCGACGGTATGCCGCTGCACATTATCGATACGGCAGGCCTGCGCGAAGCCAGCGACGAAGTTGAGCGCATCGGTATCGAACGAGCCTGGCAGGAAATTGAACAGGCCGATCGCGTGCTGTTTATGGTCGATGGCACCACCACCGACGCATTAGATCCGGCCGCTATCTGGCCGGACTTTATCGCCCGCCTGCCGGAACGTTTACCGATAACCGTCGTGCGCAATAAAGCGGACGTTACCGGCGAGACGCTGGGGCTGAGCGAAGTGAATGGTCACTCACTGGTTCGCCTGTCGGCCCGAACCGGCGAAGGCGTAGAGGTGCTGCGTGCCCACCTGAAGCAGAGCATGGGCTTCGAAACCAATATGGAAGGCGGCTTCCTCGCCCGCCGCCGCCACCTGCAAGCGCTGGAACAGGCGGCAAACCATTTGCAGCAGGGTAAAGCGCAGCTGCTCGGTGCCTGGGCCGGAGAACTGCTGGCGGAAGAGCTGCGCCTGGCGCAGCAGAACTTAAGTGAAATCACCGGCGAATTCAGCTCCGACGATCTGCTGGGCCGCATCTTCTCCAGCTTCTGTATCGGTAAATAACACCCCCGCTTTAGCCCCGCGTCACAGTTCAGGATGCGGGGCATTTCTCCCGGCTAAAAAATACATCATTATTTCAAAGTGATGTCTTCAGGCTGACACCTTCAGTACGCAACATATACAAAGCACTCAGAATTTTCCCGGGCTTGGATGTATAATATATCGTGCAAAAAATAGATAATTTCCCTGAATAGCATCAATGACAACGCATTGACCAGGGGATTACTATTCTCTTCCTGACGGCGTTCAGGAAGCGAAGCGGAGCGCTGTTTTTGTTCAGCGAAAACAGCATTACATCTACTGACCATTATCATGGAGCGACAAATGGCGACGCATTTTGCAAGATGGGCTCTGAACCCTCCCAATCCCACATCTCCACGCCTGAATGACGAAACCCTTAACAGTGCCAGCCTGATGCCCGAGCATCGCCGTACCCGCTATCTGGCCTCCAGAACGCTGCTGGCCGAGATGATGTTTATGCTGTATGGCACTCAGCGCCTGCCGCGTATTATCACCTCTACTGCGGGGCGGCCGCACTTTGCGGACGACGAGCTGCCGGACTTCAGCATCGCCTATGCCGGAAATATGGTTGGCGTTTTACTCGCCACCGAGGGCCGCTGTGGCCTGGATATGGAACTTCGCCGCAGCTTCCTTGCGCCTTCTCCAGTTCTGCAATACCCGCAAAGCAGCAGCAGCGAAACCACCTGGATAGACAACCAAAACGATCCAAACGAAGCACGCACCCAGCTGCACACCCTGCGCCAAAGTGTGCTAAAACTGACGGATAACCCGCAAACCAGCCCCAGCGCACTACAATTATTGCCGGGCTCTGGTCGCCTGCGCGTCACAAACGAACCGCATATTGAAGCCGTAAGCGACGCTGAAGACATCCTCATCTGGGGTTGTACCGTTGCGCCCGGCGTGGAACGCCTGAAGCTGTGGGAGTTTGACGGCCAACAAGGGTGGCAGGCATTGCCGGATGCGGAAGCCCGCAGCCGTAGCACTCAGGGCAGCCTGATTCGCCTGACCGGCATCCCGTCTGAATCCGCCGCGCCGCACAACACATTTTCCCGAACGTCCTGACAAAGAAAGGAGTACCAATGTCTGATTCGTTGAAGATAGTGACTTTACTGGGGAGCCTGCGTAAGGGTTCATTTAATGCGATGGTAGCCCGTACGCTGCCGAACATTGCCCCGGCGGGCATGCAGATAGACGCCCTGCCTTCCATCGGCGACATTCCGCTTTACGACGCGGATGTTCAGCAGGAAGAGGGTTTCCCGCAGAGCGTTGAGGCGATTGCCGAGCAGATCCGCCAGGCTGATGGCGTGGTGATTGTCACTCCGGAATACAACTACTCGGTGCCGGGCGGCCTGAAAAACGCCATTGACTGGCTTTCTCGTCTCCCTGAGCAACCGCTGGCGGGCAAGCCGGTGCTAATCCAGACCAGCTCTATGGGCGCAATCGGCGGCGCACGTTGCCAGTATCACCTGCGTCAGATCCTCGTCTTCCTCGACGCAATGGTGATGAACAAGCCGGAATTTATGGGTGGCGTCATTCAGAACAAAGTCGATACCCAGAGTGGCGAAGTGGTGGACCAAAGCACCCTCGACCATCTTACCGGCCAGCTTACCGCCTTTGGCGACTACATTCGTCGCGTTAAGGCCTGATAATCAGCCCAAAAAAAACGCCAGTCATCATGACTGGCGTTGTTGTTTTTAGCGTCCGGCTTAATCGACAAAAACGATTTTCAGCACAAACAGCAGCGCAACGATAATGACGCACGGGCTAAGCTCGCGCCAGCGGCCGGTGCCCAGTTTCATCACGCAGTAAGAGATAAAGCCCAGCGCGATACCTTCGGTAATCGAGAAGCTGAACGGCATCATCACCGCGGTAATAAACGCAGGAACCGCTTCTGTCAGGTCGTCCCACTTCACGCGTGCCAGGCTTGAGGTCATCAGCACGCCGACGTAAATCAGCGCGCCTGCGGCCGCATAAGCCGGAACCATACCCGCCAACGGAGACAAGAAGATAACCAGCAGGAACAGTAAGCCGACGATAACGGCGGTCAGGCCGGTACGCCCGCCGACGGAAACGCCGGAAGAGCTTTCGATATAGGCGGTAACCGAAGAGGTGCCGAAGAAGGAACCGGTCACGGAGGAGATACTGTCAACAAACAGCGCCTGCTTCATGCGCGGGAACTTGCCCTTCTCGTCGGTCAGCCCGGCTTTATCGGTCACGCCAATCAGGGTGCCGGAGGAGTCAAACAGGTTTACCAGCATAAAGGAGAAGATAACGCCCGCAAGACCCAGATTGAGGGAGCCAGCAAGGTCAACCTGGCCCACAACGCTGCTTACGCTCGGCGGCGCAGACACGATGCCGTGATATTGCACGTCACCCAGCAGCCAGCCCAGCAGAGTGGTCACCACAATGGACACCAGCACCGCGGCGTGAATATTGCGGGAGGCGAGTACGGCGATGATAAAGAAGCCCAGCGCGCCCAGCAGAACGCTATGGGAAGTCAGGTTGCCGATGCTGACCAGCGTCTCTTTGTTGGCAACGATGATACCGGCATTTTTCAGCCCCATCATGCCGATAAACAGGCCAATACCGCTGGTGATGCCGACGCGCAGGCCAAGCGGGATATTGGCTATCATCCAGTAGCGAACGCGGAAAATAGTTAGCAGCAGCAGGCCGACGGCGCCCCAGAAAATTGCGCCCATGCCAACTTGCCAGGAAAGACCCATAGCGCCAACGACGACAAAAGCGAAGAAGGCGTTAAGCCCCATCGCCGGAGCCAGCGCTACCGGCAGGTTAGCAAACAGGCCCATCAGGATGCTGCCAAAAGCGGCAATCAGGCAGGTTGTCACGAATACCGCCTGGGTATCCATGCCTGCGGCACCGAGAATTTGTGGGTTAACAAAAACGATGTAGACCATCGTCAGGAACGTGGTAAACCCGGCTATCACCTCGGTACGTGCGGTGGTGCCATGTTCACGTAATTTGAACGCGCGTTCGAGCAGCCCCGGGCTTGCTTCCGGAGTGGACTGTGGTTGGCTCATTATCGGTTTCCGAACTAAAAGAGGAAAAAATACGCCGCTATCCTATACCAAAAATGGCAGGGGATAACGCAAATCATCCACTTTTTTCGCGGAAATTATCGCAACGGGATCGATTGCGTTGCGCAAAAAGCATAGAGTAAACGTTAAATCTGAAACCAAGGAAACGGCATGTCCGGTATAGAAGCGGTATTTTTTGACTGCGATGGCACGCTGGTAGACAGCGAAGTAATCTGCTCCAAAGCCTACGTGCATATGTTTGCGCAATACGGCATTCAGCTTGCGCTTGAAGACGTCTTTAAGACCTTCAAGGGCGTTAAACTTTACGAAATTATCGACACAATTAATGCCCGGCATGGCACCAGCCTGCCGAAGCCCGAGCTGGAAGCAATTTACCGCGCCGAAGTCGCGCGGCTGTTCGATAGCGAATTACAGGAGATCGCCGGGGCAAATACGCTGCTGGCGCAAATACGCAAGCCGATGTGCGTGGTGTCTAACGGCCCGGTTAGCAAGATGCAGCATTCGCTCGGTAAAACCGGCATGCTCGACTACTTCCACGACACGCTGTACAGCGGCTACGATATTCAGCGCTGGAAGCCGGACCCGGCGCTGATGTTTCACGCCGCCGAGCAGATGAAGGTCAGCGTGGAGCGCAGCATTCTGGTTGATGATTCGATGGCAGGGGCACAGTCCGGCGTTGCGGCGGGGATGGAGGTCTTCTACTTCTGTGCCGATCCGCACAACAGGCCAATCGATCATCCTAAAGTGACGACTTTTACCGACCTGGCGGAATTACCGGCGCTGTGGAAAGCACGCGGCTGGGAAATTACGGCGTAGGAGTTGCCCCTCGCCCCGAAAACTGGATTCAGTCTGTCCCCTCTCCCTTTTAGGGAGAGGGTTAGGGTGAGGATCACCTGTCGGGAACGGTCAAAAAATTAAAGGAACATCCCGCCGGAAACTTCGATGCGCTGGGCATTCATCCAGCCGGTTTCATCGCTAAGAATAGCGGCAATAGCATCGCCAATATCATCCGGCTGGCCCACGCGGCCAAGCGCGGTTTGCGCAGCGATAGCTTTAGCCACATGCTCGTTATCCCGCACAATACCGCCGCTAAAATCTGTGGCAATCGCCCCCGGCGCGATGATGTTCACCGCAATCCCGCGTGAACCCAGCTCTTTGGCCTGGTATTTGGTCAGCACCTCCATCGCTCCTTTCATCGTGGCGTAGGCGGCTTTGCCCGGCAGCGAGAAACGCGTCAGCCCGGTGGAAACATTCAGGATACGCCCGCCGTCTTTGATCAGCGGCAGCAGGCGCTGGGTCAGGAAGAATGGCCCCTTCAGATGGATGTTCATAATTTCATCAAACTGGGCTTCGGTGGTTTCTGCAAATGAAGCTTCGAGGCCAATTCCCGCATTGTTCAATAAATAATCAAATCTGTCGCGCTGCCAGACCTTTTGCAGCGTCTCTTTAACCTGCTCAGCAAAATTAGCGAACGCTGAAGAATCGCCGACGTTGAGCTGAATTGCCGCCGCCTTCACGCCAAATCGCTCAATTTCACTCACGACCTTCTCCGCTTCCTGCTTCTGGCTGTTAAAGGTGAGGATAATCCCCATTCCCTTTGCCGCCAGCTTCAGGGCTGCGTTTTTACCTAATCCACGGCTGCCGCCGGTCACTAAAGCGATGCGCTGACTCATGATAAACCTCTTAATTGGCCGTCTGGTAATTGAGATACAGCTTATTAGCTGATACAAAATCAATAAATATGCCGTAATGCGCTTCACTGTTTCACTGGCGACAACAATGCGGGGATAAGATGGATAAAATACACGCAATGCAGCTTTTCGTCAGAGTGGCGGAGCTGGAGAGTTTTACCCGCGCCGCAGACACGCTTGGGCTACCTAAGGGCAGCGTTTCGCGCCAGATTCAGGCGCTGGAAAGCACCCTCGGCACGCGCCTGCTGCACAGAACCACCCGGCGGGTTCAGCTCACCCAGGACGGGATGGTCTATTACGAACGCTGCCGGGATCTGCTGGCCAACCTCGAAGAGCTGGACGGTCTGTTCCAGAGCGACCCCGCCAGCATCAGCGGGCGGCTGCGGGTGGATATGCCGGTTACGCTGGCACGCGGCCTGATTATTCCCAAACTCCCCGGCTTTCTTCAGCAATATCCCGGTATCGAATTAGAACTCAGCAGCAGCGACAGAATGGTTGATGTGGTGCGGGAAGGGTTTGACTGCGTAGTGCGCGTGGGGCAACTCAAAGACTCCGGCCTGGTGGCAAGGCCGATTGGCAAATTCACCATGATTAACTGCGCCAGCCCGGACTACCTGAGCCGCTTTGGCTACCCTGAAAACCTCGACGACCTCGCTTCCCACGCGCTGGTACATTACGCGCAAAACCTTGGATCAAGGCCTCAGGGATTTGAAGTCTGGCTGGATAAAATCACGCAATGGGTGAAAACCGGCGGGCTGATTACGGTCAACAGCACCGAAACTTATCAGGCCGCCTGCGTTGCCGGGCTGGGCATTATTCAGGTGCCGCGCGTAGGGGTAAAAGCCCAGTTGAAGAACGGCAGCCTGGTGGAAATCCTGCCGCAATACCGCGCCGAACCGATGCCCATCTCGCTGCTTTACCCGCACCGCCGCAACCTTTCCCGGCGGGTACATCTGTTTATGGAGTGGCTAACTGAGATACTGAAATCTTATGTAGATTAGCGTTATGGCTATAATTTCCTTAAGATCCTGCCTTAACAAAAGGAAAATTGACCCGATGACGACGCCGGATAATAGCGAAAAACGCCCAACCAACGAGCTGGAATACCAGCCTGTAGTGAGCATTACGCCTCCACAGGACGAAGAGAAAAGCGAGCAAACGGACAATAGCGAACCGCTGGTCAAGCTCAAAACCGGCAACGCCGCCGTAAACAGCACCATCGCCACCGTGAATAAAACGGTCAGGCTGCCTATGGTGGCGCACCTGCTGCGCGCAACGGAGCGCTTTAATGACCGCCTTGGCAACCAGTTCGGAGCGGCCATTACCTACTTCTCGTTCCTGTCGCTTATCCCAATAATGATGGTGGCGTTTGCAGCGGGCGGCTATGTTCTCGCCTCGCACCCAACCCTGCTTGAAGATATTTTTGCCAAGATCCTCGATAACGTCAGCGATCCCACCCTTGCCGCTACGCTGAAAAATACCATCAACACCGCCGTTCAGCAGCGAACCACCGTCGGCCTGGTCGGGCTGCTGATTGCGCTCTACTCCGGCATAAACTGGATGGGTAACCTGCGCGAAGCGGTGCGCGCCCAGTCGCGCGATAAGTGGGAGCGTAGCCCGCAGGATCAGGAAAAATTCTGGATAAAATATCTGCGCGACTTTATCTCGCTGATTGGCCTGCTGATTGCGCTGATTGTTACGCTCTCGATAACGTCTATCTCAGGCTCGGCCCAGACGTTGCTGATTGGCCTGCTGCATCTCGGCGACATCGAATGGCTGAAACCGGCCTGGCATCTGGTCGGCCTGGCGATTTCTATTTTCGCTAACTACCTGCTGTTTTTCTGGATTTTCTGGCGTCTGCCGCGCCACCGCCCGCGCCGTAAAGCGCTGATCCGCGGCACTCTGATTGCGGCGATTGGCTTCGAGGTTATCAAAATCATCATGACCTACAGCCTGCCAAAGCTTGTCAGCTCGCCGTCCGGGGCCGCATTTGGCTCGGTGCTTGGGCTGATGGCCTTCTTCTACTTCTTCGCCCGCCTGACGCTGTTTTGTGCCGCCTGGATTGCCACCGCGGAATATAAAGACGACCCAAGAATGCCGGGCAAGACGCATAAATAATCTTGTCATGATCTCCGGTCAGGATAGGTAGGCCGCCAGCATCCGTGCTGGCGGGTTTACTTGTCTAAACCTCCGACCAGAGAACAGTGCCATGACAACCGCCTCCGTACCCAAGCTCAAGAAAACCTTTATCGACCCCAGCGTTCGCCTGCGGGAAGCTCAAATCGGCGAGCAGTGCGAAATCCTTGCCAACACCGTGGTGGAATACAGCTCGCTGGGCGACTTCTCCTACCTGGGCGAGCACTGCTGCATTGCCGATAGCGTTATCGGTAAATTCACCGCCATTGCCAACCATGTTCGCCTCGGCGCGCCCAACCACCCGATGGACCGCCCTTCACAACATCGCTTTACCTATTGCCCGGAGTATTACGCCGCGGACGTTAGCCGGGATACCTCATTCTTTGAACACCGCCGGGAAGACAGAGTGGTGATTGGTAATGACGTGTGGATTGGGCACGGAGTTATCGTACTGCCCGGCGTAACGGTCGGCGACGGAGCGGTACTTGCCGCCGGAGCGGTAGTGAGCAAAGACGTCGCGCCCTACACCATCGTTGGCGGCGTTCCCGCTAAGCTTATCCGCAGCCGCTTCCCGCAGGATATTGCCGCCAGCCTGCAACGCATTGCCTGGTGGGACTGGCCGCTGGATAAACTCATGTCGCATCTGGATGAGTTTCAGTCCGGCGATATCGCCGCTTTTTGCTCCCGCCGTGAGGCAGAGGCTAACTTAGCAGATAAATCTAACTGGTAACTTTTATTTAACCTAAAACCAGTTTTATCATCTATTTTGTAAATTTTGTGAAGCATTTCATAGATGCTTACGCGCCAGTCTGAAAATTATCCACTTAATGACCATTTTTTGACCGGCCACAGGCCGCGCGGCGCGTTGAAATGCTCCTTTTGCTATGCGTAAATGGTCCTTCGTTCGCTATAAATAAGAAAAATCTATGCAAGCATCCGTTGCCACAACTCTCGATACCGGGGCTGACGCCACGCCAGTAAACTCACGCGGAAAAGTCGTTGTTGCCTCGCTGGTCGGCACGGCCATCGAGTTCTTCGACTTTTACATTTACGCCACCGCGGCGGTCATTGTTTTCCCGCACATTTTCTTCCCGCAGGGTGACCCGACGGCGGCCACGCTACAGTCGCTGGCTACCTTTGCTATCGCCTTTATTGCGCGCCCGATTGGCTCGGCGCTATTTGGTCACTTTGGCGACCGGGTGGGCCGCAAGGTCACGCTGGTTGCATCTCTGCTAACCATGGGTGTTTCTACCGTGGTGATTGGCCTGCTGCCGGGCTATGCCTCCATTGGCATTTTCGCCCCGCTGCTGCTGGCTCTGGCTCGCTTTGGCCAGGGTCTTGGCCTTGGCGGTGAATGGGGCGGTGCTGCCCTGCTGGCAACCGAGAATGCGCCGCCGCGTAAACGCGCGCTGTACGGCTCCTTCCCACAGCTTGGTGCGCCTATTGGCTTCTTCTTTGCCAACGGCACCTTCCTGCTGCTCTCCTGGCTGCTGACCGACGAGCAGTTTATGTCCTGGGGCTGGCGCGTACCGTTTATTCTATCTGCCGTATTGGTCATTATCGGGCTTTATGTGCGCGTATCGCTGCATGAAACCCCGGTATTCGCGAAGATTGCCAAAGCCGGAAAGCAGGTAAAAGTGCCGATGGGTACGCTGCTGAGCAAACATTTGAAGGCCACCATCCTCGGCACCTTCATCATGCTGGCAACCTATACGCTGTTCTATATCATGACGGTCTACTCGATGACCTTCAGTACCGCGCCCGCACCGGCCGGCCTTGGCTTCTCGCGTAACGACGTGCTGTGGATGCTGATGATGGCGGTGATTGGCTTTGGCGTGATGGTGCCGATTGCCGGCTACCTTGCGGACGCGTTTGGCCGCCGCAAAAGCATGATTATTATCACCAGCCTGATGATCGTATTTGCCCTGTTCGTCTTCCCGCCGCTGCTGGGTTCAGGAAACCAGGCGCTGGTGATGGCCTATCTGTTAATCGGCCTGAGCCTGATGGGGCTGACCTTCGGCCCGATGGGCGCCCTGCTGCCGGAGCTGTTCCCGACCGAGGTTCGCTATACCGGGGCTTCATTCTCCTACAACGTCGCCTCCATTCTTGGGGCGTCCGTTGCGCCCTACATTGCCACCTGGCTGCAGGCTAATTACGGCCTGTTCTATGTTGGCGTGTATCTGGCGTGCATGTCGGCGCTGACGCTGATTGCGCTGCTGCTGAGCAAAGAAACCCGCCATCAGTCGCTGTAATTTTTACCCTCACCCTCTCCCCTGGTTTTTCTTTTCCCCCTCGCCCCTCCGGGGAGAGGGCCGGGGTGAGGGGCAATACACTCACTTCTTCATCTGCCCCAGAATAGTCCGGCACTGATTATCACTCCCTTCTGAAGGCGATATCAGCGCGGCCAGCGCCGCAGCAGGCGTCACTAAAGTCGCCAGAGCGGCGGCAACCGCACCGCGCACAATCAGCGGCCCCGGCTTCACGCCCGCATCCGGGTTCTTAAACGTACCGCGCACGTACAGCGGTGAACGCAGGGTGATAATTCGAATACCTTTGCTTTCAGGGTCGATGGTTAAGTCCAGCCGCTCGCTGGCGAAATTGGCGCTGCCGGTGACGTTAATCAGCGCATTTTCCGTATCGAAGGCAAAAATCTTAGGCGTCGCCGTCCCGTTACGCAGATCCAGATTCGCAGCGGCGCAGTTGATGCGCACTTCGTCATCACCAAAAATCTTGCCGACGATATAGTTCCCAACGTTTAAACCAACGATTTCCATCAGGTTGCGGCTAATAAGGCCGTCGTTCATCAGCAGCTTGAGGTTGCCGTTGCTGGTGCCCAGCAGTCCGGCAATGGAGTTACCTCGCCCGCTAAGATTGGCGTCACCATTCAGTTCCCCAAGGGTCTTCTGCATCGACTCGACCTTGGGCATCAGCTGTTTAAGCTGAAGACGCCGCGCCTGAATCTCCGCTTTGCCCTGCATCGGCTTTTTATCGCCTTCGAGGTGAATATTGGCGTTGATGCTGCCCCCCGCCATGCCAAACTTCAGCGGATCCAGGCGCAGGTCGGCATTTTTTAAGATAACGTGGGTGGAGAGATCGCTAAGCGGTAGCGTTCCGCTGTGCTCGATGCGCTGCCCTTTAAAGCGCACGTCGGCATCCATCACGTTCCACTTATCCGTTTCAAATCGGTCGTAAGGCAGCACCTTGTCGGCCGGTTGCGCCGTTTTTTCCCCACGTTGCTGTTTTGCCTTTTCGGTTTTCTCAACTCCCTTCCCCGAGTCCACGCCGATCAGCGGCCCCAAATCGGCAAGGCGCAGCTGTTTAGAAACCAGATCCCCCTCCAGCTTAGGCCGGGGTTTGCCCTGGCTGTAAGTTAGCGAGCCGTGAATATCGCTGTCGCCAATTCGCCCGTTAAAATCCTGATAGCGGAATATCGAACCTTTTTCAGAGTCGATTTTTGCCAACAGATGGCCATCAGTTTCAAACGGCGGGGTTTCAGGCAGTAAAACGCCGGTCAGCGCATAGAGATTGCCGAGGGAGTCGCCCGAGAATTTCAGGCGCAGGTCAACGCCGCCCATTTTCATCGGGTCATTGATGGTGCCAACAAAAGCAACGCGCGAAGTGCCCGAGCGCACGTCTGCCTGTACCGGGAAGGCGCTGTCGTTCTCACTGCGAAGCGCCAGCATGCCGCCAATTTTTCCGCTCCCTTCCACCGGCTGTCCGCCGTAGCGGCCATTCACTTTCAGGCCAAAAACGTAGTCGGCGGCCTTCGCCGCATCTTTGCCCTGGCGTTTCTGCCCGGAGACTTCACTGAACGGCAGCGGTTTCCCGAGCGGGTCAACCAGGAGGGTCAAATCGGCCTTCGTCACTTTGTCATCGACGGTGATTCGGCCTTTATCAAACAGAATATTGTCGAGGCGGAACGACCACCCGGAAGGCTTCTGATTTGGGTCTTCAGAGGTTGAATTGGCGAGGTTAAAAGTCCAGTTATTGTTTTTTTCCGACAGCCGGATAATCCGTGCGTCCGGCTCAACCAGCTTGATCCACGGGATATAAACAGTTTTGGTGAGCAGCGCCAGCGGGGCCAGGGTTGCATCCACTCGGGGCAGATGCACCATCGTCACTTCGGGAATATCCGGCGGGTTGCCGAGGAGAATATCTTCGGCGTGAACGTGCGGCCACGGAATCCAGCTGCGCCAGCCCGTTTCCTCTTTATTACGTTCCCAGACAACGCCCAAATCACCGCGAATAGCAAAAGGGCGGTTCAGCTCTGTCGAGACTTTTTGGTTGATGGTTGGTTTCAGTCGATTCCAGTCGAAAGTCGCAATCACGACGATCGCCACTACAACCAACAACAAGAAAATCCCGGCGATTCCACTGCTTATTTTACCTGTTCTCGTCATCCTGTTTTCCTCTCCTAATGCCGGTCTGCCTGACTAAAAGATAGTCCAGCGAGACCAAAACGGCATCAGGGGAAACGGGTCAGAACATTTTCCAGGTTTTCGAAAGGCACCGGGCGGGACAGAAAATACCCCTGGGCAGCATAGGCAGGAGAGGACTGCACATCGCGCCATTCTTCAATAGTTTCAATACCTTCTACGATAACACCCTTGCAATAGCGGTTCATCAACTGCAACAGCATGGTAAAAAGATTACGCCCTTCATCGCTCTTTCTCAGCATGATAAAAAGCTCACGCGCGACTTTGATATAGTCGTAACGCACTTCGCTCAGCGCGGAAAAGTTTGCCAGTCCGGTACCAAAATCATCCAGCCAGAGCGGGCCGAATTCGTGCATGCCTGCAAGTGTTGCCGCCTGCGGTAAATTAATATGCTCGACCAACTCAAAGCGCACCCACGGCAGCTTAGCGATCAGCTCAAGGATCGGCTGATGCTGCTTCATGGCGATAAGCGTAGGGCCGTCCACGTTTACCGACGCCAGAATACCGTGCCGGATAAAGGTCTGTTCCCACGCCTCGAGCAGGCGCAGCTGCTCTTCAATGACATCAAGACGCTGGTGTCCGGAAATCGAAGAGAAATAGCGGTCGGGCGGGATACGGGCATCAGCTTCGCCCGGATGCGTAACCACCGTCAGCAGCTCAACTGCCATTAATTTCCCGTCGATTTTATAAATTGGCTGAAAGGTGTAGCGCCGCTGGCATTGCAGCCAAAATCGTCGTTCCTGCAAACTTTCCACGCTCGCTTCAAGCGTATGCAGCCGGTGAGTAATCTGCTTCAACTTCATCTGTACATCCTGTTTGACCTGATGACTCTACGTGGCTCGTCGAAAGGTTATCGGCGTGGCAATAGAGAACTTTATGTTCGCTTTCGCAGCAAAACGTTTGGCCGCGATTTTTGTCACAATCACAACAACCTGGCGCGCTTCAAATTTTTTCAAAACGTCGTTTTAAATTGTTTGACTCACTTTTCAACGCGGCGGAGAATGCAAAAAACTCTCTTTTTGTTCGTTTAATCATCAGGTCTCCTATGCCAACCAGCAAAATTGCCGTTATCGGCGAATGCATGATAGAGCTGTCACAAAACGGTGCGGAACTACAGCGCGGTTTCGGCGGCGACACGCTAAATACCTCGGTTTATCTTGCTCGCCAGGTTGATAAAAACTCGCTTGCCGTTCATTACGTTACCGCTCTTGGTGAAGATAGTTTCAGCCGGCAAATGCTTGAGGCGTGGTCCCGGGAAGGGCTGCATACCGGGCTTATCCAGCGCCTGGAGCACCGGCTGCCGGGGCTTTATTACATCGAAACCGACGCCAGCGGAGAGCGCACCTTTTACTACTGGCGTAACGAGGCCGCCGCCCGTTTCTGGCTGGAGAGCGAACGCTCAGCAGAGGTTTGCGCCGAGCTGGCGCGGTTCGACTATCTCTACCTGAGCGGCATCAGCCTCGCCATTCTCAACGAAGCCAGCCGAAACAGGCTGATGGCGTTGCTGAAACAGGCGCGGGCCAGCGGCTGTAAGGTGATTTTTGATAACAACTATCGCCCGCGTTTATGGGCCAGCCGGGAAGAGACGCAGAGCGTCTATCGGCAAATGCTGGCCTGCACCGACATCGCGTTCCTGACGCTGGACGATGAAGACGCGCTTTGGGGCACCAGCCCGGCCAGCGACGTTATCCAGCGAACCCAGGCGGCAGGGGTGAGCGAAGTGGTTATTAAGCGCGGGGCAGACTCTTGCCTGGTTGCGGTTAAGGGCGAAGCGGTGCTGGAGATCCCGGCGGTAAAGCTGGCGAAAGAGAAAGTCATTGATACTACGGCGGCGGGAGATTCCTTTAGCGCAGGCTATCTGGCGGTGCGCCTGAGCGGTGGCAGCGCGGAAGAGGCCGCAAGGCGCGGCCATCTGACGGCAAGTACGGTGATTCAGTATCGCGGGGCGATTATCCCGCAGGAAGCCATGCCTGCCTGAGTTGACCCTCTCCTTTTGGGGAGAGGGGCGGAGTGAAGGGCCGTTCCCGCGTTAAGAAGCCGGAGGAATATCCGAAACATCCTGCTTAGGATCGTCGGTCACGGGCGGCGCGGCTGCCGGAACCATCACCTTCTCCCACGTTTCCTGCAAATCCTTCATGTTGTACTCGGGCTCACCCTTGGGCTGTAGCAGAACCAGAGCCATCTCCTGGGAAAGCTGCTGGCGCAGATCCTGATTAATCATCGGCACGGTCAGGCTGTCCAGGAAGTCCTGGCGCAACTTCTGATACTGCTCCGGCGCGATGTCCACAACCTGATTCTGCAATGAGCGCATACGCTGGCTGATAAGCACATCGGTATCGGTGCGGGCGTAGGTCGCAAACAGCTTGGTCAGCTCATTTTTCTTCTGGGCAATCAGCGCATCAAACTCTTCCTGCGACAGACCTTTATCCCGTACTCTCAGCAGCTCACGCCCCACGGAGGTCAGGCTGCTGTTCAGCTTGTTGTTTGGTGACTCAATGTTAATCCCGCACTGGGCGCGCTGGTAAAGCACGCGGCAGTCGAAGCTCAGATTAATATCTTTGCCGCCGTTTTTGCTGCTGAGGTTCTGCTGAACGTTCCAGAACAGCGCCTCACGAGCCAGGTCGGCACGCCAGTAGCGCAGCAGCGCGGCAGAGTCACGAATCGGCTGCCACTGGTTGTCCCACATCAGAGAAAGCCTGTCCTGACGCACGCTGCCGGTCATCATGCTGACCGGCTCAGGCTTCAGCGGAGAAAGCGTTGCCACCGGAGCAGGCGTTTCACGCTTCCCCTTCAGCTCGCCGAAGGTTTTATTGATTTGCTCCGCAACGTTGCGGCTGTCCACATTGCCCACCACGATAAGCGTCATCGCATCCGGGGTGTACCACTTGTCGTAAAACGCTTTCAGCTGCGCGGCATCAACCGGGCGCTTGAGGTCTTCCGCAGGGTCGTGGCCCAGCAGCGTGGAGCCTTTAAGACGGTAGCGCCACCAGCTGTCTTTGGTGTTCATCGGCCAGGTTGCAACCATATCCGGGGCGCGCAGCGCGGCGGCGACTGTATCGGAGTCGACGTTTAACGTGCCGGTATTGGTTGCCAGAAACGCCAACGCTTCTTTCAGAAGGTCATTGCGGTTGTTAGGCAGGCTGAGATTAAACAGCGTGAAGTCATAAGAGACAATTGCCGGGGGCAGCGGACGCTCAGGGTCGCTGCTCTGCTGCCATAGCGAACGCGCCTGGCTTGTTGGCAGACCGCCGGTCTGCGTCAACACCATACGTGGTAAAAAGTGGCTGTAGCCGCTTTGCTGAGCGGTTTCGGTAAGCGAACCGGTATTCACCATCAGGCGAATTTCTACTCGATCGCTCGGGCGCTGGGGAGTGGCTAATACCTGCCACTGGAAGCCGTTTGCCAGCGTTCCTTGTTGCCAGGCCGGATCTGGCTGGAGCGCTTCTGCCTGCACGTTACCGGCGGCCGCAACTAACAGCAAGCCTCCGGCTAAAAGTCGAATCTTGGTGCCCTGCATGTGAACCCCTAAAAACAATCCTGGTTAAAAGTAGCACATCGGCGCGGCATTCGACGTCCGCAGACCGACATCAGTGACATTTCACCAATCCGTTTGACCGCACTTCTGCGGAAACGTCACTTTTGAAAGTGAAAAATAGACAATTAAAACCCTAAATAATTCGAGTTGCAGGTAGGCGACAAAGGAGTGGGTCCTCAGAAGCTTACTTGAGTAAGTGACTGAGATGAGGGAGTGCGGCCAACATCCCTGCAACTTGAAGTATGACGGGTATTAGGGGTAATTATGCAGAGTTGCCCGCAGCGAGGGCAAGTCGCTGCGGGCAATTGGTCGGATTAGTGGGTGACTTCGGTCACTTTTTTGTCGGATTGTGGGTTATCCAGCTGCTCTTTAAGCTGTTTCTCATCAAGCTGCTTCACCCATTTGGCTACCACTACGGTTGCCACGCCGTTGCCGACCAGGTTGGTCAGGGCGCGTGCTTCGGACATAAAACGGTCAATACCGAGGATCAGCGCCAGCCCCGCGACAGGCAAATGCCCTACCGCAGAAATGGTTGCCGCCAGCACGATAAAACCGCTTCCGGTCACCCCTGCCGCCCCTTTAGAGGAGAGCAGCAGCACCACGAGGAGCGTTATCTGATGGAAGATATCCATATGGCTGTTGGTCGCCTGGGCAATAAATACCGCGGCCATGGTCAGGTAAATCGAGGTGCCGTCGAGGTTAAAAGAGTAACCGGTCGGAATAACCAGCCCCACAACCGATTTACGACAGCCGAGTTTTTCCATTTTGTCGAGCATGCGCGGCAGTACGGACTCGGAGGAAGAAGTCCCGAGCACGATCAGCAGTTCTTCTTTGATATAGCGAATAAATTTGAAGATGCTAAAGCCGGTGGCACGGGCAATCGAACCCAGAACCAGAACCACAAACAGAATACAGGTGATATAGAAGCAGACAATCAGCTGGCCCAGCTGCACCAGGGAGCCAACGCCGTATTTGCCGATGGTGAATGCCATCGCGCCAAATGCACCGATAGGGGCCAGGCGCATAATCATGTTGATGATACCGAAAATGACCTGAGAGAAGCTTTCGATAACGTTGAAGATAATCTGCCCTTTGTGGCCCAGGCGATGCAAAGCGAAGCCAAACAGCACCGCGAACAGCAGGACTTGCAGGATATTCCCGCTGGCGAAAGCGCCGATAACGCTGCCGGGGATAACGTCTAACAGGAAGGCAATCACGCCCTGCTGCTGAGCCTGCTCGGCGTAAACCGCCACGGCTTTAGCATCCAGCGTTGCGGGATCTACGTTCATACCCGCGCCAGGCTGCAGCACGTTAACCACCACCAGGCCGATAATCAGAGCGATAGTGCTGACAATTTCAAAGTAGAGCAGCGCAACCGCGCCGGTGCGGCCAACGGCCTTCATGCTTTCCATGCCAGCAATCCCGGTCACCACGGTACAGAAGATGACGGGCGCAATAATCATTTTGATCAGTTTGACGAACGCATCGCCAAACGGTTTCATTTGGGCACCCAATTCCGGGTAAAAGTGACCGAGCAGAATGCCGATAGCAATCGCGGTCAGAACCTGAAAATAAAGGCTTTTGAAGAGTGAGGTTTTCATTAGAGTATCCTTGAACGGAGAGTAACCGCAGCGCCGTATTCGGAACCGGTCGTACTGCGGCACTCAACATATCACCCCAAAAAAAACGCAGAAGTGGCCTCGATCTAATTTGTTAACAGAGTTGTTAAAAATTTGAGCTGAACCGCTACAGCTCGTAACATTTGTAACTATTGTTTTTACAATCAGGCGGCCAGGAACTCGTTTTCAAACTGTTCAAGCGTGCGGGCTTTAGCAAACAGGTAACCCTGGGCAAGGGTCACGCCGTGCTCCAGCAGCCAGTCGCGCTGGGCGGCTTGCTCCACGCCTTCGGCAACCACTTTCAGCTCCAGCGCTTTAGCCATGGCGATAATCACGCCGACCATCGCATTGTCCTCAGGCAGCCCATCAACAAAGCTTTTATCAATTTTCAGCACGTCTATCGGCAGCGCTTTCATATGGTGCAGATGGCGCAGGCTGGCGTAGCCCATGCCGAAGTCGTCCAGAGCAATACGCACCCCGGCCTGGCGCAGCGGCCGCAGGATATTCACCGCCGCCTGAGGGTCGTCTATGCGGCGGCTTTCCGTCACTTCAAGAATCAACGTACCCGGCTGAATACGGTAGCGGCTGAGCAACTCCAGCAGCGAAGGCACCATCTCTTCGTGCAGCAATTGTAGCGCCGAAAGATTGACTGACAGCGGCAGCGTGATGCCGCGGCTTTGCCAGGCCGCCAGCGTGCGGCACGACTCCTCAAGAATCCAACTGCCGACGGTAATCATCAGGCCGCAGGCCTCAATACGCTCGATAAGCCCGTCCGGCAGGCTCCAGCTTCCATCGGGCTGGCGCTGGCGGAGCAGCACTTCCGCGCTGACGACCGAGCCGTCCCGCATATCTACCTGCGGCTGGAGCCAGACGGCAAAGTTATGCTTTTCCAGCGCGTTAAGAATGTCGTGTTCTTCGGTCAGGCGGCGCTGGGCTTTTTCCATCTGCTCCGGGTCAAAGAACTGGATCTGGTTTTTACCGTGGCGGCGAGCCGACAGCGTTGCCGATGCGGCACGGCGGTATAGCTGCTCGGCGCTGAGGCCCGCTTTAAACATCGCGATGCCGATGCTGGCAGTCGGCTTAAGCTGAATGGCCTGTACCGGCAACCGCTCGTTCAGCGTCTCCATAACCTGCTGTGCCAGCGTCATGGCGTACCACGGGTCGCTGGTGCCGTAAGCCAGTAGCGCAAAATCATTGCTGCTTAACTGGGCCAGCACGGTATGGGCGGGCAATACTGCCTTAATTTTCTCCACCAGCGTCAGCAGCAGCATTTCCCGCTGCTCTTCATTGAGCACCCCGGCAGCATCCTGCAACGTCTCGCTGGCGATAAGCATCAGCGCTCCGTGCTTTTCATTCGCCACCATCTGTTCAAGCAGCGCAATCAGCAGCGCTTTATTCGGCAGGTCGGTCAGCGGGTTGCGGGTGCTGAGGGTGTTCATCTGCTCCTGCAAACGCTGGGTTATCTGCTGGTTGCGGTTATAGCTGCGCACCAGCATGCCGATTTCATCGTCATGGTGCAGCGGCGGCAGCGCCAGCTGGTGCTCCCCTGCCTGCTGAGGGTTAAGCCCATCAAGCTCGCGGCTAATTTTACGGATTGGGTGCACAACCAGCCGGTTAATACACCAGCTAATCGCCACGGTGAGGATCAGCGCCAGCAGCAAATAGGTGGTTAACAGCGTGGAGATAGTGCTGATGATGATGCGATACATGCGCCAGGAATCGGCCTGTAACACCAGGTAGGCCAGCGGCTGCGGGTTAGCCGGTCGTTCAAGCGAATAGAGCGGCAGGGATATCTGCACCGGCAGCTCAAACACCCGGGCGATAAGCATCGGGATTTGGTGCTCCGGTATAAAGCTCAGGCGCAGCGCCTGGAACTGATTCGGCAGCACCACGTCCGCCCGGCTGATAATGCCCGAAGGCTGAATTTGATGCAGGATGGCTTCGGCCTGCGGAATATCGGCACGCAGGATTGCGTCAGACAGCGGAAGGCGCACGGAGTGGGCGATTTTCTCCATCTGCATGGCGGTGTCGTACCGACTTTGCTGAACGAAATGGAACAGCTGAATGACGATAAAAATGAAAATAAAGACCAGGGCCACGGCCGACACCATAGCCATCTGTTTTATCGTTAAGGAACGACTGACTCGCAAGCTGACTCTCCGATATTGCTTAACCCACGCCACGCCCGGCATCAGGATATTCTTATGCCCGCAGAGTATACTGCATTGTCACAGGTTTTAATCCTGGCGGCAGGATAATCGGGTAATTCTGCTTTTACCGGCAAAACCGGCTGAGTTTCGTCCGAATTAGCAGGCGACAAGAGCAATCCCGCCACCTTCATAAGCCGTTAATCAGAAGTCCGCATAAGGCACCAGCGGCTGCGGCGGCATATCCATATCACCCTGCCATCCCCCCATTGAATAGCGAACAAAAATCAGCGCATGGCTTGGGGTGTAATCCTTGGCCTGTTGAATATCAAACCCGGCACCGATTGACCAGTGCGAGCTGATACGGCGCTCCACCAGCGCCCTGGCGGTGTAGCCAAAGCCGTTGCTGCTGCTGGCGGCGAAAGGCTCGTTGCGATCCGGGTAGCCCACGGGGTTGCCTCTGGGCAAAGGATTCAGATCGTTCGGCACTAAATCAGGGAGAGGGTAGCGTCGGCCCGCATTACTGTGGGAATAAGACCACGAGCCGGAAGCGCCCAACTCCCAGGACCAGTTCTCCGTACGCTTGCGCCAAATCACCGGCACGGCAAACGAGAGGTATTTTTGCGGACTGTAATAGCCGCCCTGGCCGAGGAAATAGTCGCTGAGATCTTTTTCGTAGTGCCAGACCATATTGGTGAGGCCAACGGTCAGCCGCTGGTTATTCTCATTGATAAGCTTGTAGTAATAACCCGTCATCCAGCGTACACGCCAGTTATCGGCAACGTTTTTACCGGTCAGCGAGTCCGCGCTCAGGCTCGACCACACGCCGTTCGCTTCACCTTTATCGTAGCTGAGGCTAAGCCCGCCCCCCGTGGCACGCACGCCGCCCCATACGGTATTAGTATTCGGATCGCGCTGCCCGCCGAAAGAGAGCAGCGAGCTGGAGATGGACCGCCGGTGAGCATTAACGGTGTAGCCAAACGGGCCGAGATCGTTGCTGTAGCTAATGCCGCCGACAACATCAACAACGTCAAAACCTAGCGGCGTAGTGCCGACATCCGTTTGCCAGGTGTTATTTTTCCAGCCCACCGCCAGGCTTGCGCCGTTGGCGCTCTGGTTGGTGTTACCGTGGCAGGTATGTTCGTTACAGGTCCCCCAGCGCTCATGGTAGCCCGCGCCGCCATCTTTAAACGACCCGGCATCCATGTTTACCATATCGGTACGGAACCACATTCGCCCGTCGCTTAGCGGAGCATCAACTTCCAGCATCGTAGTATGTGCTTTCAGGTCAGAGTAGCCCGGCGTACCGCTGGATCCCCAGTATTCATGATCGAGGGTAACGTTCACATCTTGCTGACGATAAAGGTCAGCGGCATCGCTACGCACCCCGCGCTTCAGCCAGTCGTCTTTCTCATCGTTGCGGGTCAGGCGGGTAAAACTGTCGTTATCCATCGGGCGTTTGTCGGTAACGCCCGATGCAACCATCGCATCTTTATAGGTTTCCAGCGCCTGCTGTGGCTGGCCGTTAGCAGCCTGGAAGCTTGCGGCATCGCGCATCACCAGCGCACTTTCCATGGAAGGCGGCTGCCGTTTAGCACTTGCCAGAATAGGCGCAAAGGTTTTTTCAGCCCTGCTATTGTCGCCCAGCGCGGCCCACGCGTTGGCTACCCGCCGTTGGGTATTGATTGTCGGTGCTTCTGCCGTCGGAGCCTGCTCCAGTTTCGCCAGCTGCGCACGGGCCTGAACATTATCGCCATCGGCAATCAGCACCTCGGTTAGCCCGAGCAGGGCATCATCGTTTGCCGGAGAGCGCTGCAACACTTTTTGATACTGATTTTTAGCCTCAGCGCGGTCACCGCGCTCTGCTGCCCAGTCTGCCAGAGTCAGGTCTACGCGGTCGGAAACCGGCTGCTGGCGTAGCAACGCGATAGCTTCTGGCTCTTTGCCGCCATCCCGCAGGCGATTCACCGTTTGCATCACCTCGTTGAACCGCAACCGGCTCGCCAGCTCCTGGATATTGTCGTTCCACTGCGCTTTTGGCAGCGTATCGAGATGGCTGAGCGCCGCCGCATCATTATCATTGCCGGACAGATAAAGCCCGTAGGCATAAACCTGTTCAGGATCGCCCGGCTTACGCTGAGCAAGCCCGCGCATCAGGCCATCGGCCTCGCTATGCTGCCCCGCCGAATAAAGATCGTTTGCCAGGCGATAAGTTATCCACACGCTGCCCGGATCCATTTGCAAACGCTGACGCTGCACCTGCGCAGCCCTCGCCCATTGGCCCTGGCTTTCCAGCGCGCTGGCCTGCTGTTCAAGGCGCTCGCCCGTAATACTGCGCTCAATATCATCGATACTGCGGCGCTGGCTGGCCGACAGGCTTTGAATATAGGCCATAGCCCGCTCCGGGGACTGGCGGCGGTAGACATTAGCCAGACCGCGAACCGCGTTGCTGTTGCCGCGATCCATCCGCAGAGCCTGCTGGTAATAGCGTTCGGCGCTGGCGTCATCTTTTTTGGCCACGGCCACATCGCCAAAGCCCAGCACCGCATAGCTGTCGGTGTTATCAACCGACTGCGCCTGCTGATATTTGAGGCGTGCTGCATCAGGATTATTAGCCTTCAGCAGGGCGTCCCCCTGCTCGATAAGCAGCCAGTAACGGTTGGTTTTTAGCAGGCTGTCCCACTTGCCGCGATTGTCGCTGTCAGGGTCCATCTGAATGGCTTTCTGGAACTGCTGTACCGCCAGGGCGCGGTTGCCCTGCTGGGAATAAGCCTGCCCGAGCGCGCCCACAACCTCGCTGTCGTTTTGCTTAGCACTTAACGCCTCTTTCAGCTGCCCGATAGTTTTACTCCCACCGCCACTGCTTACCCCGGCAAGCCCCTGGGCGCGGGCGCGGAATGCAGGGTCAGCCAGCTGTTTTTGCTGCTGCTCGAGCCGCGCACGGGCGGTGGTCACCGTATCTCCATCGCTAAAAACGGTCAGGAAGCGCTGCAGGGCGGCAACGCTTATCGGCCCTGCGGGAAGGCTGTCTATTTGGTTGTACCAAAGCGTCGCGGCATCTTCACGGCTGGTATCAGACTTCGCCATCTGCTCCAGAATTTGAAACGCCTCGGCGCTGCGGCCGTTGGCAAACATCAGCCGCGCAAGGCTTCCCCGAAGCTCGGCGTTGCCCGGCGCTGCCGCATCCAGCGCTTTTAACTTATCAATGGCCTGATTAACGCCGCCTGGCCATCAGCGTCCAGTATTCAATCGCCAGGTCACCAGCCGGAGGGTTGCCGTTAAACAACTTTTCGTAAGCCGCGATAGCTTCATCGGTATGCCCGCTGGTCGCCAGCAAACGCGCCTGCTGTAGCTGCTGGCGGCCTTCTGCACCGGTCAGCATCATGGTGGTTTGCGACTGTTTGTATTCGTCGGAGTCCGGCGCCTGCTTTGCCAGCCGGTCTAGCAGTTTTTTCGCTCCGGCGTTGTCACCCTGGCGCAGCAGGTAGCGCATACGGGCGGCAATAACGTCCGGGTCGTCAGGCGCCATCAGCTCCAGCCGGTAAAGCGACTGGCGCACAATATCTTCGCGCTTGCTGGCCTCGCCAAGCCGCACCTGCTCAAGTAGCTGCTGCTGAGGCGTCAGCGCGGCCTGAGCTGCCGGTGTCAGCGCTATGGCCAGCGAGAGGGCGATAAAACTTAATGAGAACCTGCGCATACCTGCCCCCAGCCCGGGAGTAATTCACCCAGAGAATTAAAGCGAAAACGTTTTTGGTCCCATCCCTGACCAAAGAGCGTCAAGACGAAGCTGTAGTAGGCATCCGCCTGTGGAAAGTTATCGTTTACCCGCTGGCGCTGGACCTCACGCGCATTGCCGTCCTGTAAAAAGGGCAGCATGGCGGCAGAGAAACCAACCGGTCCTTTGCCCCGGGCAATGCCGCTTTTCACATCAACTTTTTCCGGCGGCACGCCCTGCCTCGTCGTAAGGTCGGCCATCGGCTGGAACCGTTTAAGCAGCAGTGCCTTGTGCGGATCGTTATCGGCCATCATGCCGACCCAGAGATACACACGAATAGCGTTATAGCTGCCGTAGCGGCTGTCATCTTCATTAAACTGCCAACCTTTACCCTGTTGCCAGCTGGCCCAGTCTGGCGAAAAGCCTTTGGGGGCCGTTTCCAGAAGCAAACGCTGGTTTGCGGCTCTCATGGCGGGCCATGGCCCTTCATAGCGAACAACGCGTTGCAACACCTGCGGCGGAATGTAGCTTGGGTTCAGCCGCCACGCAGGGGCATGATTAAAGCCGACTTTACCGGGCAAAAGCGTAAAACCGAGCCCCGGGATTTTGACCACTTCCTCTTTGGCGACGCGTTTGAGCAACTGCTCGCCGAGGCGGATATAATCGGGCTTTTTCCACAGCCTTCCGGCCTCCAGCAGGCTCCAGACTATCCACATATCGGCATCCGAGGCAGAGTTGCTGTCCAGCACCGTCCATTCACCCTTTTCATCCTTTCCCCACAGCCAGGCGGGAAGATGGGCTTTCAGCGCCCCTTCTGCGAGGTTGTTCTCGGTCCAGCGCAATAGCCTGTCGAACATGTCAGGATCGTTGGCGACCAGGGCAAAAAACAGCGCATAGCTTTGCCCCTCGGAGGTGGTGATTTTGCGCTCGTCGCTCGGGTCGATAACCCTTCCCTGGTCACTGATATAGTTCTGCCTGAACTGTTCCCAGGCGGGCCAGTTACAGGCCGCCCGCCCGCTGACGGCTATCAACATCAGCCCTGCCATTAGCAGCGCAGACCTTAATCTCATGGCAATTACTCGTCTTCCGGGTCGATACGGCGGCGGCTAAGAATACGCAGCACTCGCCACAGCACCCAGGCCAGCAGCACAACGCTTATTGCCGCGAAAATCGCCAGCAGAACCGGGTGGTTAGACAGCGCGTACCAGATACGCTCGAACCACGGCAAATGGCCGACATAGTAAATATCACCTACGCGAAGGCTATTCACCCCGGACTCGCGGATCACCGCAACCGAGCCCGAAATTGCCGCTCGCTTACCGCTGTCATTTAACGCGCCGTTCAACAACTCATAACCACGCGGGCTATCAGCCAACAGAGCAAGAACGCTGCGCTGGTCGTTATACGGTGACTGGAATCCAACAATAGCGGCCATCGGGCCGGCGGAGGATACCGTGGTCTGTATATCGGCCACGCGATCGTTCGGGTCAGAAACCGCACTCAGCAGAGGCGACTGGCGAACCGGCGTTTTCACCCAGCTCTGCGCCGCCTCGACCAGCAGATCGATACGTTTATCATCCTTCAGGCCCGGCGGAATAGAGCCGATTATTATGATATCGGCATCTTTGCCCTGAATAGCGCTGCCGTCATCGGTCAAATCGACATTCAGCGCCGGAAGCCCGGTCTGGGAGCCAAGGGTGCCGAGCGTATCCAGCAGGGCGGTCATCTGCGCTGGTTCAGGCGTTTTGCCTACGACCACGATAGTTTGAGACAGATCGGCCATGCGGCTGAACGGGAAGCCCGCATTAGCAAACGAGCGCAGATCCGGCATCGCGATAAAGTGGTGGTAGTTGGAGAAATCGATGGTCGATTCGTCCTCAACCACAACGTGGTTCTGCACCGGCTGGAAGGTAATACAGTTCTCAATTGAGCCACCCGGCATCGGGTTCATGTACGGGAAGTCAAAGCGCAGCTGATTGGCGGCACCCAGGCGCAAAGCCGGGATCGCCACATCGGTTTTGCCGTCCAGCAGCCCCTGTAACACCGGCAGGCGTAGCAGCAGCTTGTTATTTTCTTCGTTCGGCGTCAGGTTGAACGATTGCAGGAACTGGTTGTTCAGGCTGATGTCCATGCGCGAGCTGTCCTTCATCGCCGGTGCGGTATAGCGATATTTCAGGTTCAGATCGATACCGTTGCTGCGCAGCAGATAGAGATCCGGCGGCAGATTCATCGTGATGTTAATAGCGGCAGGTTCCAGCCCGCTGGACTGAAGCTGCTCCTGGTAGGTTTTTAGCTCGCCGAGGGTAATTGGCCTGTCGGTTCGTACCCAATTTGGCGCGTCGTATGGCTGGCGCGGCAGCAGCGGCTTCACGTCGTCGACGGTGACGCTGCTGCCCCGGAACAGAATATTCCCCTGAGCGATGCCTTTGGCGGCCTGCAGCAAGTCTTTATCATCGCGGCCAAAGACCACCAGCAACTTGATATACGGGTTGCCCGGATGGTTAATCATTTCAACGGTTGGCGCTTTCACCGGCGGGTGGTCACGCAGGAAGTCGGGCCGCTTATCGTTGGTGGCAAACACGATGCCGTTGCTGTCCGGCAGCTGGTTATACAATACCGGGAAGCTCTGGCCCCGCCAGGCGGTGCGGGAGCCAAACCATGAGGCCACAATCCCGGCGGCACGCTGCTGCTCTATATCCGGGCTGGCGGCGAAAACAAAAGGCAGGGTCAGCGGGCGGTCGTCGCGTGGGTCAAAGAAAGGTATCGGGAAGTGCGACAGATCGTTTTTCACCGCCAGCCGCTGGTAGGTCAGCGCCAGAGAGCTGCTGCGCCCGACGTCCATCCACAATGTGGTGCTGGCCGGGTTTTCACAGATATCGCGATAATGACCGACAAACTCCAGCCGCACGCGGTTAAAGTCGGTGATGTAGAGCGGGTTAATCGGCACCTGGGCGAAAGTTTTCTTGCCCAGTTGCTCTTTGGTCACCGGCAGAACGCCCATCAGCTCGTCGTTAAGATAAACCTTCAGCTGCGACTGCACCGGCAGCAGCGCCGGAGAAGGCGTGTACTCGAGGTTCAGAAGGGCTTTGGACACCACCTCATCGCTGCGCATGCCGAACTCGACCGAGCCGGTCGGGTTGACGCCGCGTAGCACCATACTGCCCGGCGGCGGCGCGATTTGTGCGAAATTCAGTTTTACATCGCGCGAAGGGATGTTTTCGGCGACGATCGGCGCATTTTCTCCGGTCACGCCCGGCAGCACTTGCCCCACCTGAGCCGCAGCATCCGGCGGAGTAGCCGGTATTAGCGCCTCCGTCTGAGCAGGCGCAGGTGTCACCGCCGCCTGGTTTGCCGTAGCCACCGTCGGCACCGTTGGGGTCGGCGTCGCATCAGCCGCATTCACCGCTGTAACAGGCAGGGCGCTCATGCCTACCGCCGCTGCGCAAAACCAGGATATTTTTCTTTTCATCGCGTTTTCATCAAAGTTAGGCCATTGCAGTTTTTGCCGGTTTAGCGACCGGGTTGTGCGGAATAAATGACACAACCCAGTCCACCAGCGCGGTGATGGCGTGGAAAATAAATTTCAAAGACGGCGGGGCAAACTCGGCCAAATGGCGGTAGCCCCGGAAGCCAAGTTTGAGAATATCCAGCAGGCTTTCCAGCGGCTTATCCTCGGGGAAACTGTCCTGCCACAGCGCCCATGTATCGGCCCGGGCAAAAGTACACTGGATAAAATCAATATGTTGCCGGGTCGTCATCTGAGCCAGCTGCAGGCCGACTTCATCCCCAAACACGCGGACCACCTGCGCCGGGAAGAAATATTCCTGCGCGCCACGCTTCAGCAGCAGGTTGATCTTCTGCCCTTCCAGCACCTGAGCAGGCCCATGAATTTTGATCCCCACGCCGCCGTCGGAGTAGTCATGAACCGTACACGGGAACAGGTGCCCGTCTTCACGGGCAAGCGCCGCAGGCATGGCTATTTCAACGCGGTGCGCCCGCCTGACCTGCTTGCTCTCAACTGAAACCGCCACCGCGCCGCCAAGGATTATCAGGTTGTAGAACACCCAAAGCAGGCTGACGACCACCGTTAGCGCTTCATTTTCAGGGCCGTAGAAGAAACGCCACGCGCCCACAACCACGCCGAGCAGGTTTATCAGGACCAGCATCAGATACGGCCTGGTGATGACCCAATCCACATACTCGTTCTCGACCAGACCGCCTTTTGCGGTAACGTTGAACTTGCCTTTATGCGGGTTAAACAGCGCCACCAGGGTCGGCTGGGCGATGTACCACGCCAGCACCGTTTCGTAGATTTCACTCCAGAAAGAATGGCGGTATTTGCCCTGAATTTTCGAGTTGGTCAGGCTGGCGTGGATCATGTGCGGCAGCACAAACAGGGCAATCATGATCGCCGGGGCATAAATGATGTAGGCGTGGAACAGCAGAAACGCCAGAGGTGCGGTCAGGAAGATGAGCCGCGGCACCCCGGAGAGGAAATGGAACATGGCGTTGGCGTAGCAGAGCCGCTGGGCGAACTTCAGCCCTTTGCCGAAGAACGGATTATCCAGGCGGAAGATTTGCGTCATGCCCCGCGCCCAGCGAATACGCTGCCCAATATGCGCCGAGAGGCTTTCCGTCGCCAGGCCCGCCGCCTGCGGGATCCGCAGATAAGCAGAGGTATAACCCCGGCGATGCAGGCGCAGAGAAGTGTGGGCATCTTCGGTAACCGTTTCGACCGCAATCCCGCCAATTTCATCCAGCGGCCCGCGGCGTATAACGGCGCAGGAGCCGCAGAAGAAGGTGGCGTCCCACATATCATTTCCGTCCTGCACCAGGCCATAAAACAGCGTGCCTTCGTTAGGCGTTTTGCGAAAACGCCCGAGGTTGCGTTCAAACGGGTCCGGGGAGAAGAAGTGGTGCGGGGTCTGCATCATCGCCAGCTGTTTCTCTTTGAAGAACCAGCCCATAGTCAGTTGCAGGAACGAGCGTGTCGGCACATGGTCGCAGTCAAAAATCGCCACAAAGTCGCCTTTGGCGTGCTTCAGGGCGTTATTAATATTCCCGGCTTTAGCATGTTCATGAGTGGTACGGGCGATGTAGTTCACCCCGACCATATCGGCAAACTGCTTAAACTCGTCCCGGCCGCCGTCGTCCAGGATCCAGATATTGAGCTTGTCCTTAGGCCAGTCGATACCCATCGAGGCATAAATCGTGCCCTTCACGACGTGCAAGTCTTCGTTATAGGTCGGGACAAAGATATCCACCACCGGCCAGGTGTTGATGTCTTTCGGCATCGGCACCGGCTGGCGGTTAAGCGGCCAGACAACCTGGAAATAGCCCATCACCAGCACCAGCCAGGCATAGGTTTCGGCGAACAGCAGGACAAGGCCAAACACCAGGCTGACAGGTTCGTTCCAGTTCAGGGTCGAGGTGTAGCGCCACCAGATGTAGCGACAGGAGACGGTGAGCGACAGCACTATCAGCATCAGGGCAGAGAAGCGCCCCGGCAGGCGACGCACCAGCAGCGCCACGCCCCACAGCAGCATCAGGAAGATAAATTGCGCCAGCGGGTTAAACGGCTGGGTAATACACAACAGCGCCAGAACGGAGGAGAACACGACGATAACGCCGAGAATAATGCGCCGGGCGGTATCGCTGATATGTCCCAGCTCTTTCTCATCTTCGAGGTGCTGAGTCTTCTGGCTAAAGCTTTCCGGGAGTTTATCAAGCCAGCCGTGCCAGCTCTCGCGCCATGCCTGCATACGGCCGAATGAGCGCAGGCGTGGGCGCCCAACCCGCCGCTGAGAAAACAGCAGCAGCCAGGCGCTTTGAATACCGTAGCGCAGGAAGTCCAGCGGGCGCGGTTTATTGGGGTTGATGTGGGGATAAAGCCTATGGTGTTCGTCGCGGACCCGGCTCCAGCGCTCTCCCTCCAGCGGCAACAGGGACCAGGCCACAATCAGCCACAGGCAGCCAAGCGCGGCGCTAAACGGAGGAGCGCCGTTGCGGCGAAAGGTGAGATAACGTTCCCCCAGCCGCTGGCTGGCAGCGGGGAGCAACAGCCACGACGCTATGCTGCTCATATATCCTTCCCAGGCAGATTCAGCAGGCACCAGTTGGCGAGCGTCATCATCTCTTCAGCGATGAGCGAGTCCGGGCGGTATTCCCCCAGAGGCTGTTTCACCGCCGCGCTTTCGGCCATCGCCTCATCGCGGTGAAGAATAATCGGGATCATCGCGCGCTGGCTTTGCAGCCAGAGTTGATAGATATCGTCCTGCAGCTGGCTGGCGACCAGCAAATAGTTCACCAGCAAATGCGCGCCCTGAGGCAGGGCCTGCTGGTGTAAACGGGTATGGCAGTTGGAGTCAGGCTTGGCTACCGTCAGCACGCTGTCCGTTTCGCTAAGCAGCTGGCGCGTCAGGGCTTCAAACCCGTGCGGCAGGTCTACCAGAATCCACCGGTAGCGCTGGCTTTCTTTCAGGTCGGCAAGGTAATGGCTGAACTGGCCCAATGCGGTTTCTACCGAGGAGAAGGTCTCACGCTCCGCCGGACTAAGCTTGCCAAACGGCAGCACGTCCAGATGGCTGGTATAGCGCCATGCGCTTTTACGCCAGTCCTGATTATCCAGCATGGCGCGCGCCCAGCCCTGAGGGTTGGCGAAATCAATATTAAAAAACAGGCGCAGCAGGTTATCCGGCGAGGTATCAATCACCAGCACCGTCTCCCCAAGCTGCTGCAATGACCAGCCCAGCGCCGCAGTGATAGAGGTGGTTCCTACTCCACCGCGCAACCCCTGTAACCCAATGACCGCCATCAGGCACGCTCCCTATTGTTGCGTTAACTCCGCCAGCAGCGGCCAGCGCTTAATTGCCGCCGCCAGTTGCTCTCGCTGAGAGATATCTGTGTAATCTATTTCAGGTATCGAAAAAGCTTTGCTTAGCGCCAGAAAATCATTCTGGAAGGCATACACAAGTTTACCCTCCTGAACATCATCAGTTTCATTCTCGGACATTACCCCTACCATCCTCAGGCAAATCATTGTTATCAACAATTAAAGACAAAGATGCAGAAAATGCAGTGTGATTTACAATACTAAAGCGGGTGAGATTTATTTTTAAGGGTAGATTTATTTCTCAACGTGCGCTAGTAAATTGACATGTATACTAAATTTATACCCAGGTGAAAGTCATGGAACCCATATTCTCGCTTGGCATTACATCTTTGTGGGACGAATTAAGCCACATGCCGACCGGTGGAGTCTGGTGGCTGGATGTGGGGCGCAGAGATGACGCCATCACCTTGATTAATCAAACCATTTCAAAGCAAAAAGAGCAGGATAACATTGCGGTTATTACGATGGGAGAAAAGCCCAAAAAGATAATAAAACTGGACGCACTTCACGGCCCCAAAAAAATTGATCTTTTTTCCATGCCAAATTCTTATAATGGTCTAAACTGCATGCCCCAAGATTTAATGTGTAGCGTTAATCCGAAAAATTATTTATTTATCCTGTTGAGTTCAGATAATGTCTGGGAAAATATACCCAGCGCCTCTTTGCTTCGCTGGATTCATTCTATTGGGCGATGGACAAAGCGCCACAATTGCAGCCTGCTGTTTGTGAATGTTGGAAATAATATCGACAAACAGTTTTCGTTATTAATTAACGAACACCGCAGCCTGTCCGGCCTTGCCAGCCTGCGGGCGCAAACGGACATTCACCGCTATGACGTTGCCTTCTGGTGCAACGAAAGAGGGGTGACCGCCGATCAACAGCTCGATGTCCAGTGGCATAAGCAAAGCTGGCAGGTGGTGGAAAACGTTGAAAATACGCCTCAGCCCCGCAGCGATGAAAAGCGGGTGATGAGCCATATTGCCGTGCTGGAAGGCGCACCCGCCCTGTCCGAAAACTGGCAGCTGTTTGAAAATAACGAGCAGCTGTTTGAAGCGGCGAGAAGCGCCCAGGCGGCGACAATCATTTTTTCCCTGACGCAAAACAGCCAAATAAACAGCATTGCCCGGCAAATCCACGCCCTGCGCCGCCAGCGAGGTAGCGCGCTGAAGCTGATCGTACGTGAAAATCATGCCAGCCTGCGCGCCACGGACGAACGCCTGATGCTCGGCTGCGGGGCTACGCTTATCATTCCGTGGAACGCGCCGCTCTCCCGCTGTCTGACGATGATAGAAAGCATTCAGGGCGTTAAATTTACCCGCCACGTACCGGAAGAAATTGGCGTGCTCATCGACCAGATGCAGCCGTTAAAACTGCGCGGCTACCAGCCCTGGGAAACGTTCTGCAACGGCATAGCGGCATTGATGAATAACTCGCTGCTGCCCCAGGACGGTAAGGGCGTAATGGTTGCCCTGCGCCCGGTACCGGGGCTACGCGTTGAACAGGCGCTTACGCTGTGCCGCCCAAACCGCATGGGCGATATCGTCACGCTCGGCGAAAACCGGCTGGTGCTGTTCCTTTCGTTCTGCCGTATTAACGATCTCGATACCGCCCTGAACCATATCTTCCCGCTGCCGGTTAACGATATCTTCACCAACCGCATGGTGTGGTACGAAGACGGCCAGATAGCCGCAGAGGTGTTACAGATGCAGGCCATGCGCCCGGAAAAATGGGCTAAACCTCTTGCCGCAACCCTCAACCAAAATGCCGTGCCTCAGGTAAGCCGCGAGGGCCACGGCTGGCGCCGCCAGCCCACCGCAATCACCCTGCTTGACGATACCGCCGGGGAGCAAACATCATGATGAATATCACCGACATCATTCAGCTGGTTGTGCTTTGCGCGATTATCTTTATCCCGCTGGGCTACACCGCCCACCGCTGGCTTCCCCGGCTGAGCAATTCAGTACGGTTAATGTTTCTAAAACCACGCTACGTCAAACCGGCCGGAACGCTGCGCCGGGCTTCAGTCAAGGCAGACCACCAACATGACTAATCACGCTCAAACGGCAAAACCGCTCGCATCTTTCCGGCAATACTGGCGCGGGCTGGGCGGCTGGAACTACTACTTTCTGCTGAAATTTGGGCTGCTGTGGACCGGCTATCTCAATTTTCACCCGCTGGCAAACCTGGTCTTTCTCGCCTTTTTACTGTTCCCGCTGCCGCCGATTAACCTCCACAAGCTGCGTAACTGGATAGCGCTGCCCATCGGTATCGGGCTTTTCTGGCACGATACCTGGCTGCCCGGCCCCGACAGCATTATTAGCCAGGGGTCGCAGGTCGCCGGTTTTAGCTTTGCCTATCTCGTTGACCTGGTTACCCGGTTTATTAACTGGCAGATGATAGGTGCCGCCTTTGTGCTGCTGGTTGCCTGGCTTTTTGTCTCACAATGGCTGCGCGTGACGGTATTTGTGGTCGCAATTCTGGTTTGGCTTAACCTGTTAACCGTGGCCGGGCCAGCTATCTCCCTGCTGCCTTCCGCCGCACAAACTACCGCTTCGGTTAATACCGGCGCACCGGCAGCTTCCGGTGCGGCTCCGGCTCCGGTGCCCGGCGACATTCCGGCACAGACCGCCCCTCCCACCAGCGATAACATTACCGCCTGGCTGAACAGTTTTTATGCCGGCGAAGCCAAACGGCAGACCAAATTCCCGGACGCGCTGCCCGCGGACGCTCAGCCTTTTGAGCTGCTGATAATAAATATCTGCTCGCTTTCATGGTCGGACATTGAAGCGGTCGGCCTGGATTCACACCCGCTGTGGAAACACTTCGATATTCTGTTCAAAAACTTTAACTCGGCCACCTCCTACAGCGGCCCGGCGGCTATTCGCCTGCTGCGTGCCAGCTGCGGCCAGTCTTCTCATAAAGGGCTTTACGAGCCTGCCGGTAATCAGTGCTATCTGTTTGATGATCTTGCCCGTCTGGGCTTTAAACAGCAGCTGATAATGGATCATAACGGCGTGTTCGGTGATTTCCTGAAAGAAGTCCGTGAGTACGGCGGCGTTCAGGTTCCGCTGATGGACCAGGGCGGGCTGCCGAGTGGGCTGCTCGCCTTCGATGGCTCACAAATTTATGACGACACGGCGGTGCTACATCGTTGGTTGCAGGGCGAACAGAACGACGGCGCTAACCCGCGTACCGCCACCTTCTATAATCTGGTGCCGCTGCACGACGGCAACCATTATCCGGGCAATAGCAAAACCGCCGACTATAAAGCCAGGGCGCAAAAGCTGTTTGACGAGCTGGACTCGTTCCTGACCGAGCTTGAAAAGTCGGACCGCAAAGTGATGGTAGTGATTGTGCCAGAGCACGGCGCGGCGCTGAAAGGCGATAAAATGCAGGTCTCCGGCCTGCGTGACATCCCGAGCCCGGACATCACCCACGTTCCGGCAGGCGTAAAATTTGTTGGGATGAAGGCTCCGCATCAGGGAGAGGCTGTCGAAATCAGCCAGCCGAGCAGTTATCTGGCCATTTCGGAGCTGGTTTCCCGTTCGGTTGACGGCAAAAATTTCGTGGCAGACCAGGTGGACTGGAATGCGTTAACCGGCAACCTGCCGCAAACCGCACCGGTCTCTGAAAACGCCACGGCGGTGGTGCTGAAATACCAGGATAAGCCGTATGTTCGGCTCAGCGGCGGCGACTGGGTGCCTTATCCGCAGTAATTTTTACGCGACGTTATCATCAGCAAAACCGGCACTCTGTTGCCGGTTTTTTTATCAGCTTATAGCTGCATCTCCAGAAAATAAATGCGATTTAGCACAATAGTTTGCGAGCCAGGTTCCTGAATTAAAAACAAAGACTGTGATCGGAAGTCGAGAGGGAATAGAGTGTTTACGGCGGCGCATTGTACTCAAAACTGTACAATATCTGTATAAATTATATACTGATGGAAATATTGTACATCCCGGGGGTTTCCGTGCGCACAATCACCTACAGTAAAGCTCGGCAGGAGCTGGCAGATACCATGCAAAATGCAATAGACGATCGGGCACCAGTCCTGATAACCCGACAGAATGGAGGCAACTGCGTGCTACTTAGTGAAGAGCAATATAACTCTCTGGAGGAGACGGCTTATCTGATGCGTTCTCCGGCCAACGCCGCGCGTCTGAATCAGGCCATAGAAGATATCAATAACGATCGGTATACAGAACGAGACCTTATCGAATGATCCTCTGCTGGCACCGTCAGGCCTGGGAGGACTATCTCTGGTTTCAGGCCAGCGATAAAAGAAGGGTGAAGCGCATTAACGATCTCATTAAAGATATCAAACGAACGCCGTTTCAGGGCCTGGGCAAACCTGAGCCGCTGAAATTTAACTGGGCAGGTTTCTGGTCACGCCGCGTAGATGAAGAGCATCGGCTGGTTTATACCGTTAAAGAAGATCGCCTGATTATCGTAGCCTGCCGCTACCACTACTAAAAATACCAGCAGGGTAGCGGCTCCCGGCGGCGGGTTTGCTGTTGCCAGGCCCACCGTCTGATTCAATTTACCCCAAAGGGCTAAGAGTGATTTCTACCCGGCGGTTCTGCGCTTTGCCTTCGGCAGTGCTGTTGCTGGCGATAGGGTTCGCCGGGCCAGCGCCGGAAGTGCGAACGCGGCTGGCGTCCACGCCCTGGGTAATCAACGCGCTGCCTACGCCGTCAGCACGCTGCTGAGAAAGACGCATGTTCAGCTCGTTGCTGCCGGTGCTGTCGGTATAGCCCACGACGTTTACCGCCGTTTTCGGATACTCTTTCAGCACCATCGCAACGCCGGTCAGGGTATTCGCGCCTGCGGGCTTCAGCGTCGCGCTACTGCTGTCGAAGGTAACGTTGTTCGGCATATTGAGCACGATATTGTCGCCGTTACGGGTCACGCTGACGCCGGTTCCGCGCATTTTGTCGCGCAGTTTCGCCTCCTGCACATCCATGTAATAACCCACGCCGCCGCCCAGTGCCGCACCGGCCGCCGCGCCAATAAGAGCGCCTTTGCCGCGATCTTTTTTCGACGAAGAGAGCACGCCGACTCCCGCACCCACCAGCGAACCAATCCCGGCTCCGATGCCGGATTTGCCCGCCTGGCTTTCGCCGGTGTAAGGGTTAGTGGTGCAGCCTGAAACCGCTAAGGTGCCGCAAACCACGGCAGCCATAATCATGACGCGTTTTTTCATCTTCTTTCCTTCAATCCTTATGAATCCTTGGCCGTATACGATATCGGCGATTGATTATGACGGCGGATCGTGTAGAAAATTCCGGGAAGTATTCTGATAGTTGTAAATAATATGCGTGGGCGCAGCCCACCACCTGCAAACGCGGAGCCCAAATTGGCAAACTCATCTTCTTCACGCAAACAGATCCTCACCGCCGCGCACTGGGGGCCGATGCTGGTTGAAACCGACGGCAAGCGGGTTTATAGCTCGCGCGGAGCGCTGGAAACCGGCCACCTCAACTCGTTACAAACGGCTGTTCCGGACCAGGTACACAGCAAAGCGCGAGTGGCGTTTCCGATGGCGCGAAAAGGATTTTTGGCCTCCCCGAATAGCCCACAGGGCATTCGAGGAAAGGACGAGTATGTGCGCATCAGCTGGGATGAGGCCCTTGAGCTTATCCACCGGCAGCATAAACGCATCAGGGAGAGCTACGGCCCGGCGGCGATTTTTGCCGGTTCCTATGGCTGGCGCTCTAACGGCGTGTTGCATAAAGCCTCCACCCTGCTTCAGCGCTACATGAGCCTGGCGGGCGGCTACACCGGGCACTCAGGCGACTACTCTACCGGCGCCGCGCAGGTGATCATGCCCTATGTCGTCGGCTCCAGTGAGGTTTACCAGCAGCAGACCAGCTGGCCGCTGCTGCTTGAGAACAGCGAAGTTGTGGTGCTGTGGAGCGCTAATCCGCTAAATACATTAAAAATTGCATGGAACGCCAGCGACGAGCAGGGCGTGAAGTTTTTTGAGCAGCTCAAAAACAGCGGAAAAACCATTATTGCCATCGACCCGATGCGCTCCGAAACCGTGGATTTTTTTGGCGAGCATGCTGACTGGATTGCGCCGCATATGGGCACCGACGTGGCGCTGATGCTTGGCATCGCCCATACGCTCGTCGCGCTTAATAAGCACGATACTGAGTTTCTGCAACGCTGCACCACCGGCTACGACAAGTTTGAAGCCTATCTGCTTGGCACCCGCGACGGCACGCCGAAAAGCGCGGCCTGGGCGGCAGAAATATGCGGCATTCCGGCAGAGAAAATCGAGAAGCTGGCGACGCTGTTCAGCGGCCAGCGCACCATGCTGATGGCGGGCTGGGGCATGCAGCGCCAGCAGTACGGCGAGCAGAAACACTGGATGCTGGTGACGCTGGCGGCAATGCTGGGCCAGATAGGCACGCCGGGCGGCGGGTTCGGCCTCTCCTACCACTTTGCTAACGGCGGCAACCCAACCCGCAGCGCGGCGGTTCTCGGTTCGCTGCAAGGCTCTCTGGCCGGGGGAACCGACGCGGTAGATAAAATACCGGTGGCGCGCATTGTCGAGGCGCTGGAGAATCCGGGTGGCGTTTATCAGCACAACGGTCGGCAGTACACCTTCCCGGACATTCGCATGCTTTGGTGGGCGGGCGGCAGCAACTTTACCCATCATCAGGACACTAATCGCCTGGCTGCCTCATGGCAAAAGCCTGAGTTTATCGTCATCTCCGAATGCTTCTGGACGGCGGCAGCTAAGCACGCCGATATCGTGCTGCCGGTAACCACCTCGTTTGAACGCAACGACATGACGATGACCGGAGATTACAGCAACCAGCATCTGGTGCCGATGAAGCAGGTTGTTGCGGCCCAGGGCGAAGCACGTAACGATTTCGATATTTTCGCCGAACTGAGCGAAATATGGGAAGCGGGCGGAAAACTGCGCTTTAACGAAGGTAAAAGCGAACTTGAATGGCTGGAAAGCTTTTATGAGATAGCTCGCCAGCGGGGAGCCGCACAGCACATTACGCTGCCAGCATTCAGTGAATTCTGGGAAGCTAACCAGCTGATAGAAATGCCGGAAAATGCGAAAAATGCAGAATTTATTCGCTTCTCCGCCTTCCGGGAAGATCCTCAGGCGAACCCGCTGAAAACGCCGAGCGGTAAAATTGAGATCTATTCCGAGCGTATAGCAAGCTTTGGCTATGAGGATTGTCCTCCGCATCCGAGCTGGCTGGCCCCTGATGAGTGGCAGGGCAACGCCGAGTCCGGCCAGCTTCAGCTGCTCTCCTCGCATCCGGCTCACCGCCTGCACAGCCAGCTCAACTATGCCACGCTGCGCGACCAATACACTGTTGCCGGGCGAGAACCCATCACGCTACACCCGGATGACGCAAAAGCTCGCGGCATCGCAGATGGTGATTTAGTTCGCGTCTGGAACGCTCGTGGGCAGGTATTGGTTGGTGCTCAGGTTACGGACGGCATCAGGCCAGGCGTGGTTTGCATTCATCAGGGTGCGTGGCCCGATCTCGACGAAAATCAGCTGTGTAAAAACGGGGCCGTTAACGTGCTGACGATGGATATCCCGTCTTCGCGCCTCGCAAACGGCTGTGCGGCAAATAATTCGCTGGTCTGGGCAGAGAAGTTTACCGGCCAGCCGCCGGTTGTTACCGCTTTTGACCCGCCTGCCAGCCCATAATCCAGGTCGGGTGCTGCGTTTCTTCCTGCCACGCGCTTTCCTCGATGTGAAAGCCGTGGCGGTGGTAGAAATGCACCGCCTTCCGGTTTTTCTGGTACACCTCAAGGCTTAAAGCCGGATATTCGGCTTTAGCCTGCTCAAGCAGCGCACCGCCAATCCCTTGCCCGCAGCAGGACGGGGCCACAAACAGCGCGCCGATAAACTGCTTCTCCATGACGCTGATAAACCCCACCAGCCTTTCCTGTTGCAGGTAAACCCAGGTTTTTGACTGCGGAATATAAACATTGCGTACCAGGTTTTCGCTCTCACGCCAGTAACTTTCGGCGATAAAGGGGTGCCCGGCGATTGTGCTCTCGAGCCACAGCGCCATCAGAACATCCATTTCCGATAACTCAAAACGGCGGATCATCAGCCGTGGTCCGGATGACAGAAGCAGCCGGTAACGTGATCGTTTACCAGCCCACAGGCCTGCATAAAAGAGTAGCAGATAGTCGAGCCTACGAATTTAAAGCCGCGTTTTTTTAGCGCTTTAGATAATGCATCCGACGCTGGGGTAAAGGCCGGGATTTCGCTCAGCGTGGCGGCATGCCTCACCTGAGGAGTATTGTGGACAAACGACCAGACGAATTCGGGGAATTTTTCGCCGTTTGCTTCCATCGCCAGAAACGCTTTGGCGTTATTAATGATGGCTTCAATTTTCCCCCGATGCCGGATAATGCCCGCATCCTGCATCAGCTCTTCAATCTCTTCCGGCTGAATAAGCGCAACGGCATAGGGATCAAAGTCTCTAAAACGGCGGCGATAATTCTCGCGTTTTTTCAGCACGATAATCCAGGAAAGCCCGGCCTGCTGGCCTTCGAGACAGATCATCTCGAACAGCTTTTGCCCGTCGGTTACCGGCACGCCCCACTCTTTGTCGTGATACTCAAGATACAGCGGATCCTGAGTCACCCAGCCACAACGTTCCATATTCTGCTCCCTGATTATTTTTTCGCATCGGCGAACAAATCTAGTACCAGGACAATAGCGAATCCCGCAAGATTCACAACCTTGATCGAATCAAAGTAAGGCTCTTTCCCGGCGACATTTTTGCAAACTGTTAACCACATCTCACTTATGATTTAACATTTAATATACAGCAAATACGCACCATACAACGATAGTAGGCACTAACAAACGAAAAGTAAAAACCGCTTTCAAGGTCATTCATACCCTCAGGGATGCATTTCATTCCGTTCTCCACGCATTTCATGCCGTTTTCTCCTGGAATAAACTGCACTTCGCTATCGTAGGCGGCAGATAACTTCCCTTAGATTCGCAGGACACCTGCCATGAATACTGCCACCTACAACCGTACACGCTGGTTAACTCTTATCGGCACCATCATTACCCAGTTCGCTCTGGGTTCCGTTTATACCTGGAGCCTGTTCAACAGCGCGCTGTCCGACAAGCTCAACGCCCCTATCAGCCAGGTCGCTTTCTCCTTCGGCCTGCTGAGCCTTGGTCTTGCCATCTCTTCCTCCGTAGCGGGCAAGCTGCAGGACCGCTTCGGGGTTCGCAAAGTGACGATGGCGGCGGGCGTGCTGCTTGGCGCGGGGCTGTTCTTCACCGCTCACGCAAACAACCTGATGATGCTGTGGCTAACCGCTGGCGTGCTGGTCGGTCTGGCGGACGGCGCGGGTTACCTGTTAACGCTTTCCAACTGCGTGAAGTGGTTCCCCGAGCGTAAAGGCCTGATTTCTGCCTTCTCCATCGGCGCTTACGGCCTCGGTAGCCTGGGCTTCAAATATATTGATACTCACCTGATGGCGGCCTACGGCCTGGAAAACACCTTCATGATTTGGGGTGGCCTGGCAATGGTGATGGTGCTGTTCGGCGCCACCATGATGAAAGATGCTCCGCTCCAGGAAACCAAAACCGCTGGCGGCGTGGCAAAAGCAGACTTCACCCTCGCCGAATCTATGCGTCAACCACAATACTGGATGCTGGCGCTGATGTTCCTGACCGCCTGCATGAGCGGCCTGTACGTTATCGGCGTAGCAAAAGATATCGCTCAGGGAATGGTACACCTGGATGCCCTGTCCGCCGCCAACGCGGTAACCGTTATCTCTATCGCGAACCTCAGCGGTCGCCTGGTGCTCGGTATCCTGTCAGACAAAATCGCCCGCATTCGCGTTATTACTATCGGCCAGGTAATTTCTCTGGTGGGTATGGCAGCCCTGCTGTTCGCCCCGCTCAACGAAGCAACCTTCTTCGCGGCCATCGCCTGCGTTGCCTTTAACTTCGGCGGCACCATCACCGTATACCCTTCTCTGGTGAGCGAATTCTTCGGCCTGAACAACCTGACTAAAAACTACGGTGTGATTTACCTGGGCTTCGGTATCGGCAGCATCTGCGGCTCTATTATCGCTTCGCTGTTCGGCGGCTTCTATGTGACCTTCTGCGTCATCTTCGCCCTGCTGATTTTGTCCCTGGCTATCTCCACCACAATTCGCCAGCCGGTTCGCGCCATGATGAAACATCGCCATGCACATGCCTGATACCCTCTAAGTATTCAGACTGCCCAAAACCGCCGCCAGGCGGTTTTTTTATTGCGGCTTTCCCGGTCACATGCATACGGCACAAAGTAGTCCTTTCACAAACAGAAGCACAACCAGCCTCATTCAATAGCAGTATTCAATACGATTTTTCTGGTTGAAGTTGTAGTATGCCGGACTGCGTTTGTTGCCCAGAAAAATAATACATCCCACAGGATAATATGAGCATGATGAAACCAGGCTCCGGCCGAAAAGCTCGTTGGACATACCTTTATGTCGCGCTGCTGCTCATTGCGGCCCTTATCATTGTCGCAGGTAATTCACCGCGTGATGTCTACCCGCTGGTTATCGCGGCATGTGCCTTTATTTTCTGCGGCGGGCTGCTTTATTTAGTCTCTGCCAGAGCCGCATTCGCCATCGCCACCAGCAGCCTGCTGGTCATCCTGCTGCAATTTTTAAACCAGCTTAAGGTTCACTATTACAAAGATCAGCTGCTGTTCCCTGATATCTTTATGATGGCCGACCCTTCCAACGCCGGCACGCTGCTGCACTATCCGTCCGCCGGTGTAGCCGTGGTGGCCATGCTAGCACTGCTTATATTAACGCTCGTCGTCAGCTGGCGCGTTGCGCCGCGCCGCGCCGGTTTGGCCGCACCGCTGGTCGCCGTTGGCATCATGCTGGGCAGCGCTGCGCTTTTAAGCCACAGCGTGCTGCGCAATCAGCATGACTGGTCAACCAAGCTACCGGGCGGCACCGGCGTGCTGTCCAACCTGGCGATGTCGGGAATACAGACGATTTATGACTCCCCAACCTTCCCTGAAGAACCAGCTCAGGAATTTATCACCCGTGCCGCAGCGCTCAATAAAGCTCAGCCAACGCCGAACGGCGTGCGCCCCGACATCGTTCTGCTATTGCAGGAGTCCACGGTTGACCCACGTCTTTACAAGGTGCCGACCCCGGGTGTGCTGCCGCATCTCGCTATGTTCGACCAGGACAGCAAGGTAAAAGCCCATTCTCTGATGCGCGTACAAACTTTCGGCGGCGGTACCTGGCTGTCTGAATTTGCGGCGCTCACCGGCCTGCGTAGCGATGATTTTGGCGCGATGAAAAACGCGGTGTTTTATTCCGTCATCGACCACGTCAACGACAGTCTGTTTAAACAGATGAAAGATAACGGTTATTACACCGTAGTCCTGACGCCATTCAATAAATCGGCCTACAACGCTGGCCACGCCTATAGCATGATGGGCGTGGATAAAATTATTCAGCCTCAGGAGCTGGGCTACCCTGGTGATATCTCGGAAAACCTTTGGCACATCAGCACTGGCGATGTTCTGAGCTACGTCAAAAAGCTCCTCGGCAGCCAGACCGACAAACCAATTTTTGTCTACGCCCTGACTATGTATGAGCACGGCCCTTACGATGCCTCTCATCACGATGATTACCAGCTGGCATCGGTGGTGAAAAATGAAGGTTCGGCGGGTAAATTCAGCCACTACGTGGAAAAAATCAAAAACTCCGACATCGCGCTCAAGGACTTCTTCCAGTTCGTTGACCAGCGTAAGCGGCCTACGATGTTCATGTATTTTGGTGACCACCAGCCCGCTATCGACTGGGCTAACGGCTATACCTCACCGCTGCCGGACGCCATGCACCTGTCGCAGTTCAGCCTGCGGGACAACTTCAATCTTCCGCCGGTTTCGGACCTGGGCCAGGTCACCGACATCGCATTCCTGGGTGGGATATTGCTCGAGCAGGCGCAGCTGAAAGTGTCTCCGTTCTACCAGGCCAATATCGACATGCGCCACTTATGCAAGGGCGAACTCAATGATTGCCAGGACACCGCGCTGTTTAACAGCTACAGAAACTACATTTACGACAAGCTGCATGCCGCCTCGAAAGAGTGAGTCATTCCGGCCACTTAGCTGAATAAAAACCTCGCCCGAAAGGCGGGGTTTTTCACTTTTCGCACCAAAGAGACTTTATCCGGGTGACCGCCAGGCAATCGGGCATTACAATCCCCCACCGTTCTAATTTGAGCCAGCGCCAGGAATTATCCCCTAATCGCAACTAATTCGGCTTCATTGAGAACTCCCCACCCGCCCTACGGTCTGAATAGCGCTTATATGTCTATATCGCCAGGATACCCTGCATGAATTACTTTAAAACAATGTCCCACCAGAAGTTGTGTTTGCTGCTGGCGGTATACATTGGTTGGTTTTTGAATATCTCTGTTTTCTACCAGCGCTTTGATAGCCGCGCACAAGTTTTCATTGCCTGGAAAGGAATAGCCGCGGCGGCAGAAGTGCTGGCCTGCCTGCTGGTCACCTTTTTCCTGTTCCGCCTCCTTTCGCTGTTCGGACGTTCCGCGTGGCGGATTCTGGCTTCGTTTGTGGTGCTGTGCTCGGTGGCCGCCGGCTATTACATGACGTTCTTTAACGTGGTGGTGGGCTACGGCATTATCGCCTCGGTGATGACCACCGATATCGATCTTTCTAAAGAAGTCGTAGGCTATCACTTCGCCATCTGGATGGTGCTGGTCAGCGCCATACCGCTGCTCCTTATCTGGATGAATCAATCCCGCGATACGCTAATTCAGCAGCTATTAACCCCCGGCCAGCGGACAAAAAATATCGCTATCGTGCTGCTTTCCGCCCTGCTGGTCTGGGCGCCTCTGCGTTTTTTAGGCGAGGTACAGTCCGACGATGAACAAGGCTCGACCACCGATATGGCCAGCTATGGCGGCGTGGTAGCAAGCTCCTATTTACCCTCTAACTGGGTCTCGGCCCTCGGTTTGTTCGCCTGGGCGCGCGCGGACGAATCCAGCGGCAATACCTCGTTGCTGAATCCGGCAAAGAAGTTTACCTATGTTGCTCCGCAGGGCATCGATGATACCTACATGGTGTTTATTATCGGGGAAACCACGCGCTGGGATCACATGGGGATACTCGGCTACGAACGTGACACGACGCCGAAGCTTTCAAAAGAGAAAAACCTTGTCGCGTTCCGCGGCGAGTCCTGCGACACCGCCACCAAACTTTCGCTGCGCTGCATGTTTGTGCGTGAGGGCGGTACGGCAGATAACCCACAGCGGACCCTGAAAGAGCAAAACGTCTTTGCGGTTCTCAAGCAGCTTGGTTTCAGCTCGGAGCTGTTCGCGATGCAGAGTGAAATCTGGTTCTACAAAAATGCCATGCCGGACAGCTTCTCCTTCCGCGAGCAAATTGCCGCCGAACCGCTTAATCGCGGCAAAACCGTTGATGACATGCTGCTGGTTGAGGAAATGAAGCAGTCGGTCGACGAGAACCCGGAAGGTAAACACCTGGTGATTCTTCACACCAAAGGCTCCCACTTCTCCTACGCGCAGCGCTACCCGCGCAGCTTCGCCAAATGGACGCCGGAGTGCATCAGTCTTGATAAAGGCTGCTCAAAAGAGATGCTGATTAACGCTTTCGACAACTCGGTGCTCTACACCGACACGGTTATCGACAGCGTGATTGATAAGCTGCGTGATAAGAAAGCCATCGTCTTCTATGCGGCAGACCACGGCGAGTCGATTAGCGAGTCCAAACACCTGCACGGCACCCCACGAGAAATGGCGCCACCGGAGCAGTTCCGCGTGCCGCTGCTGGTCTGGGCGTCGGATAAATATCTGGAAAATCCTGCCTCTGCCGAGTCGTTCAGGCATATGCAGGAACAGGCGAAAATGAAGGTACCGCATCGCCATGTTGAACTGTATGACACCATCCTGGGCTGCCTGGGCTACACCTCGCCGAACGGCGGGATCAACCAGAATAACAACTGGTGTCACGTACCGGAAAAAACTGCGCAATAGGGTTTAAAAAAACCGTGGGCGGCGGGAGTCACAACCTGCCGCCATGGCGAATCTGGCAGAATATAAGCCATCGAATTTAGTTATGAAAAAGCGTGGTTTTTTGCGCCATTACTTATGATGGCGGACAGCATTTTTCGCTGTGAGCGATGCAGATCACAAAATAAATCGTGCAACAATTCATCATTTAACACAAAATTTTGCCCATTGTAAGCAATCGATTACCACTAGCGTACGCAAAAGAAGCAGTTTAATATTCTGGTAACAAGCGCGTAGCATAATTTTCTCTGCTGGAAACTGCCCCCGAAGGTTTTTTTAATCTTTGCCCACCGAATCCCACCTTGCTTGTAAATCCCCGTGACCTGTATTGACGTTTCCTTAATCTGTTGACAGATTGTAGGACGAGAGGGGCTATTTACGGACCGTCTGTGCTACCTCCACGCATGACTCGCGAAAGGAACTGCTGACCTCACCATCGCCTCCGGGCACACCGTACCGACCTCACACAAATAACAATGGTCAGACGGTTACAAAACACAACACGACACATAATTGGAGCAGAATAATGAGTATTTCCTTGAAGAAGTCAGGGATGCTGAAATTTGGTCTGAGCCTGGTTGCCATGACCGTTGCAGCAAGCGTACAAGCCAAAACCCTGGTTTATTGTTCAGAAGGTTCCCCGGAAGGGTTTAACCCGCAGCTGTTCACCTCCGGCACCACTTACGATGCCAGCTCCGTACCGATTTATAACCGTCTGGTCGAGTTCAAAACCGGCACCACCGAAATCATTCCGGGCCTTGCTGAAAAGTGGGACGTTAGCGCGGACGGCAAAACCTATACCTTCCACCTGCGCAAAGGCGTGAAGTGGCAGGATAATAAAGACTTCAAACCGACTCGTGATTTCAACGCCGACGACGTAGTGTTCTCTTTCGATCGTCAGAAAAACAAAGACAACCCGTACCACAAAGTTTCTGGCGGCAGCTATGAATACTTCGAAGGCATGGGCCTGCCTGACCTGATTACTGAAATCAAGAAGGTGGACGACAACACCGTTCAGTTCGTTCTGGCTCGCCCGGAAGCGCCATTCCTTGCGGATATGGCCATGGACTTCGCCTCTATTCTTTCTAAAGAATATGCGGACAACATGATGAAAGCCGGCACCCCGGAAAAAACCGACCTGAACCCAATCGGCACCGGTCCATTCCAGCTGCTGCAATACCAGAAAGACTCCCGCATTCTGTATAAAGCGTTCCCTGGCTTCTGGGGCACCAAACCACAGATCGATCGCCTGGTGTTCTCCATCACCCCGGATGCTTCCGTACGTTACGCCAAGCTGCAGAAAAACGAATGTCAGGTAATGCCGTTCCCTAACCCGGCCGACATCGCCCGCATGAAAGAAGACAAAAACATCAATCTGATGGAACAGGCTGGCCTGAACGTGGGTTACCTCTCCTTCAACACCGAGAAGAAGCCGTTTGACGACGTAAAAGTTCGCCAGGCGCTGACTTACGCGGTGAACAAAGAAGCGATCATCAAAGCGGTTTACCAGGGCGCGGGCACCGCGGCTAAAAACCTGATCCCACCAACCATGTGGGGCTACAACGATGACGTGAAAGACTACACCTACGATCCTGAGAAAGCGAAAGCGCTGCTGAAAGAAGCGGGCCAGGACAAAGGCTTCACCGTTGAGCTGTGGGCAATGCCGGTCCAGCGTCCTTACAACCCGAACGCTCGCCGTATGGCCGAGATGATTCAGGCTGACTGGGCGAAAATCGGCGTTCAGGCCAAGATTGTGACCTACGAGTGGGGCGAATATCTGAAGCGTGCTAAAGCCGGTGAACACCAGGCCGTAATGATGGGCTGGACCGGCGATAATGGGGACCCGGATAACTTCTTCGCGACCCTGTTCAGCTGCGCGGCAGCCAAAGATGGCTCTAACTACTCCCGCTGGTGCTACAAGCCGTTTGAAGACCTGATTCAGCCGGCTCGCGCAACCGACGACCACAACAAGCGTATTGAACTGTACAAACAGGCTCAGGTTGTGATGCATGACCAGGCTCCGGCGCTGATCATCGCTCACTCCACCGTGTTCGAGCCGGTGCGTAAAGAAGTTAAAGGCTACGTGGTCGATCCGTTGGGCAAACACCACTTCGAGAACGTGTCCGTCGAATAATAAGTAGAGATCCCCCCTCTCCCTTGAGGGAGAGGGCCGGGGTGAGGGTGTTTTAATTTCCCCCTCACCCTAACCCTCTCCCCTCAGGGGAGAGGGCATTTATATTCATTATTTGTGAGCAATACAGACGAAGCGTCACCAGGCGCGCCGTCACTACAGAGAATCCGGGATATGCTGCAGTTCATCCTCCGAAGACTGGGGTTAGTCATCCCCACGTTTATAGGTATTACCCTACTCACCTTCGCTTTCGTTCATATGATCCCCGGTGACCCGGTGATGATCATGGCCGGAGAGCGCGGTATTTCTCCTGAGCGCCATGCCCAGCTGCTGGCTGAGCTTGGCCTCGACAAACCTATGTGGCAGCAATACCTCCATTACATATGGGGCGTAATGCATGGCGACCTGGGGATTTCATTAAAGAGCCGCCTTCCGGTATGGGACGAATTTGTTCCGCGCTTTAAAGCGACGCTGGAACTCGGCATCTGCGCGATGATGTTCGCCGTTGCGGTAGGCATCCCGGTGGGCGTACTCGCCGCCGTGAAGCGGGGTTCTATCTTCGACCATACCGCCGTTGGCATCGCGCTGACCGGCTACTCAATGCCGATTTTCTGGTGGGGCATGATGCTTATCATGCTGGTCTCCGTTCACTGGAACCTGACGCCGGTTTCCGGGCGAGTCAGCGATACGGTGTTCCTCGATGACTCCCTGCCTCTGACCGGTTTTGCGCTGATAGACACCGCAATCTGGGGCCAGCAGGGCGACTTTATTGACGCCGTTGCCCATATGATCCTGCCCGCTGTCGTGCTTGGCACTATCCCGCTGGCGGTTATCGTGCGTATGACCCGTTCTTCGATGCTGGAAGTGCTGGGCGAAGACTATATCCGTACCGCTCGCGCCAAGGGCTTAACCCGCATGCGCGTCATCGTGGTTCACGCTCTGCGCAACGCCATGTTGCCGGTTGTTACCGTTATCGGCCTGCAGGTCGGTACGCTGCTGGCGGGCGCAATCCTGACCGAAACCATCTTCTCCTGGCCGGGTCTGGGTCGCTGGCTGATTGATGCCTTGCAGCGCCGTGACTATCCGGTGGTTCAGGGCGGCGTGCTGCTGGTAGCGACGATGATTATCCTCGTCAACCTGCTGGTAGACCTGCTGTACGGCGTGGTGAACCCGCGTATACGCCATAAGAAATAAGGGGCCATCATGACGCCATCTACTGAAAATATAAGCACTGAAAACAAAGTGCAGGCAGCACCCAAGCCGATGACCCCTTTCCAGGAGTTCTGGCACTACTTTAAACGCAATAAAGGCGCGGTGATCGGCCTGGTGTACGTCGCCGTAATGATCTTCATCGCCGTGTTCGCCAACTTTATCGCTCCCCACGCGCCTGCCGAGCAGTTCCGCGACGCGCTGCTGCATCCGCCGGTCTGGCAGGAAGGCGGCAGCTGGAGCTACATCCTCGGCACCGATGACGTAGGCCGCGATGTGCTTTCCCGCCTGATGTACGGCGCACGCCTGTCGCTGCTGGTTGGCTGCCTGGTGGTGGTGCTCTCGCTGGTGATGGGCATCGTACTTGGCCTGGTCGCCGGTTACTTTGGCGGCGTAGTTGATAACATCATCATGCGCGTTGTCGACATCATGCTGGCCCTGCCAAGCCTGCTGCTGGCGCTGGTACTGGTAGCTATCTTTGGCCCGTCTATCGGTAACGCCGCGCTGGCGCTGACCTTTGTTGCGCTGCCGCACTATGTTCGCCTGACTCGCGCCGCCGTACTGGTAGAAGTAAACCGTGACTACGTGACCGCATCCCGCGTGGCGGGTGCAGGCGCAATGCGCCAGATGTTTGTGAATATATTCCCGAACACCCTTGCGCCGCTGATTGTTCAGGCGTCGCTTGGTTTCTCGAACGCCATTCTCGATATGGCCGCCCTTGGCTTCCTCGGCATGGGTGCGCAGCCGCCAACACCGGAGTGGGGCACCATGCTCGCCGACGTGTTGCAGTTCGCGCAGAGTGCCTGGTGGGTTGTGACCTTCCCTGGGGTTGCGATTCTGCTGACGGTACTGGCATTTAACCTGATGGGTGACGGTCTGCGTGACGCGCTCGATCCCAAACTGAAGCAGTAAGAGGTTCGAGATGGCGTTATTAAATGTAAATAAATTATCGGTGCATTTCGGCGACGAAAGCGCACCGTTCCGTGCCGTTGACCGCATAAGTTATAGCGTGGATCAGGGGCAGGTCGTCGGGATTGTCGGCGAGTCCGGCTCCGGCAAATCGGTCAGCTCGCTGGCAATTATGGGGCTTATTGACTTCCCGGGCCGCGTGATGCCTGAGAAGCTGGAGTTTAACGGCCGGGATCTGAAGCGCATTTCTGAGAAAGAGCGCCGCAACCTGGTCGGTGCCGAAGTGGCGATGATTTTCCAGGACCCGATGACCAGCCTGAACCCTTGTTACACCGTCGGCTTCCAGATTATGGAAGCGATTAAGGTGCATCAGGGCGGCAACAAGAAAACCCGTCGCCAGCGGGCAATCGACCTGCTGACCCAGGTAGGCATTCCCGATCCGGCTTCGCGCCTGGACGTTTACCCGCACCAGCTTTCCGGCGGTATGAGCCAGCGCGTAATGATTGCGATGGCGATTGCCTGCCGTCCTAAACTGCTGATTGCCGATGAGCCGACCACCGCCCTCGATGTCACCATCCAGGCGCAAATCATCGAGCTGCTGCTGGAACTTCAGCAGAAAGAGAACATGGCGCTGATCCTCATCACCCATGACCTCGCGCTGGTTGCCGAAGCGGCGCATAAAATCATTGTTATGTACGCAGGCCAGGTCGTAGAGGCCGGTTCGTCCCACGATATCTTCCGTGCGCCGCGCCATCCTTATACCCAGGCGCTGCTGCGTGCGCTGCCGGAGTTTGCTCAGGACAAAGCGCGCCTTGCGTCGCTGCCGGGCGTAGTACCGGGCAAATACGACCGTCCGAACGGCTGCCTGCTTAACCCGCGATGCCCGTACGCCACCGACAAATGTCGCAGCGAAGAGCCGGAGCTCACCATGCTGGCCGACGGGCGTCAGTCCAAATGCCACTACCCACTCGATGATGCCGGGAGGCCAACCCTATGAGTACCGAACAGGCCACCGCGCAACCGCTGTTGCAGGCCATCGACCTGAAAAAACACTACCCGGTGAAGAAGGGATTTTTTGCACCTGAACGCCTGGTCAAAGCGCTGGACGGCGTAACCTTTACCCTCGAGCGCGGCAAAACGCTGGCGGTCGTGGGCGAGTCCGGCTGCGGGAAATCCACCCTTGGCCGCCTGCTGACCATGATTGAAGTCCCGACCGGCGGTGAGCTGTACTACCAGGGGCAGGATCTGCTGAAACCAGACGCCTCGGCGGAAAAACTGCGCCGCCAGAAAATCCAGATAGTTTTCCAGAACCCTTATGGCTCGCTGAACCCGCGTAAAAAAGTGGGCCAGATTCTGGAAGAGCCGCTGCAAATTAACACCAGCCTGAGCAAAGCCCAGCGCCGTGAAAAAGCGCTGGAGATGATGGCAAAAGTCGGCCTGAAAACCGAACACTACGACCGCTATCCGCATATGTTCTCCGGCGGCCAGCGCCAGCGTATCGCCATCGCCCGCGGCCTGATGCTGGACCCGGACGTGGTAATTGCCGACGAACCGGTCTCCGCGCTGGACGTATCCGTGCGCGCTCAGGTTCTGAACCTGATGATGGATTTGCAGCAGGATTTGGGGCTCTCTTACGTGTTTATCTCTCACGACCTGTCGGTAGTGGAGCACATTGCCGATGAAGTGATGGTGATGTACCTCGGCCGCTGCGTGGAGAAAGGCAGTAAAGAGCAGATTTTCTCCAACCCGCTGCACCCGTACACTCAGGCACTGCTGTCCGCCACGCCGCGTCTGAACCCGGACGAACGCCGCGAGCGCATCAAATTGACCGGCGAGTTGCCAAGCCCGCTGAACCCGCCGCCAGGCTGCGCCTTTAATGCTCGCTGCAGCCGTCGTTTTGGGCCATGCACCCAGCTCCAGCCGCAGCTTAAGGATTACGGCAACGGCCAGCTGGTCGCCTGTTTTGCCGTCGATCAGGACGTCAACGGGGAAATTCGCTAACCGTTTTTACCCTCTCCTGCAAAGGAGAGGGTATCTGCCCCTCCTCCCACGCCTCTCCCACTTGCGCCTTCGGCGTGTACATTCCAGGTTGAGAAGTGGCTTCGCATGACTACCCTTTTTGCCTCAAAACACTGGCATTAAACCCAACCCCAATTTGCAGACAGCAGCATCTTGCTACCGCGGCAATCTATAGGGGTTGCGAAACACCCACTGTTGACACACGCTCACACACTGGTTATTATTTACGCAGAAGAAGGCTAATGAAGAAGCATCCAAACAATGAAATCCAAAGGCGGCGCCACTACCGCCTTTGTCAAGAAGGAGTCCATATGGAACTCTACAATTTCACGCTCACGGTATCCGGCATCACCCTCAATACACCGGGCCATGAAGATGCGCTTTTTGAGGCCGGTTGTGATGACGCCATGATTAGCTATTACGGCAACGCTATCTATCTTGAGTTCGACCGTGAATCCCCCTCCCTCAAGAATGCAATTGCTACGGCTATCCGGGATATCGAAAGTGCAGGCATTGGGGCGAGAGTCGAGTCTGTTGATTCCACGCTGGTCGGGCTAAGCGACATAGCTGAGCTTTCTGCTTTATCTCGCCAGGCTATCACCATGCTGAAAGATGGCATCCGTGGGAAAGGTGATTTTCCAAACCCAATCCAACGGATTACCGGCCAGTCACCGCTCTGGGATTGGGCTGAGGTAGCCGAATGGCTTGAGAATTGCGGCAGAATCGCTAAAGACTCCGGCCCGGCCGCTAATGCAAAGGAACTCAATACCTGGAACCTTGCACTTCGCATACGTGCCTCGCGAGCAGAAGCGAAGGTTGCAGAGCACCTGCATATGCTTGAGCATACTGAAACCCAGTCATACCGTCAGGCCTAACCAGCAAAGCAAACCTCTCCGGAGCCATTAAGTATTGTTCCGCTGGCTCCGGGCGCAACGTACCTACTCTTTCGTTTTTCACGAACGATAATTGCCACGTGCCCCCAAAAGAAAGTATTACCTGCCGACGAATCGAGCGCCGTAACTACCATTATTAATGCTAATAAAGAAATAAAAACCAGCATTTAAACCTGGGTAAACACTCCGAATTGAGGGGTGAATTTGATATTAATTAATGCTCTTTCACGCCAGATATGAATTTCTTCAAAAAAAGAAACAGAGTGCTCGTCAACGGCCGATATTTTGGCTTAATATCCGCGCTAATGGAGCCATCAATAATTATTCATAACAGAAGGCATCCACTCTCGATTAAACCCCAGCAAAAGGGTGAAAACGTTATAGGCTGTAATATAGACGGCGAATAATACCTCTCGCTAAGCGCCGCCCTGTAGCCGTGCGTGAGTTCATAAATAATTGTAAATCATGGATATATTTATGAAAAACTATGATGATTTGCAGCGTTTCAAGGAAAAGACACGCACAGGCGCCATTAAATTTAAGGACATGTCGGCGCAGACCCAGACCGCAGATAGCGGGCGCTGGGCGATTATTAAACAATTAAACCAGGTTCCGGGAGAGGAAAATGCCCTTTCCCACGCGGGCAGCGTGTCCGTTCCCGTTCCACAATCAGTTGCGGCGGATGCCTTCGATATTAGTCTGGCAAAACCTGCACCCGCCTCGCCGCAAATCCCTGCCGCCGGGCAAACCTCAATTCTCAATAGCGTAGCTTCCGCGGTTTCCTCCGCACAGGTACAACCTGCCCCTCAGCCGGTTCCTGAAGCGCCGGTTATCAAACCGCAACCAGCAGCGTCTTCTCTGTTTGATCAATTAACGCCTGCCCCGGTTGTCAGCCCTCAGGCTCCTGCTGTGCCGCCCGCTGCGCGCCAGCAGGCCGAAGCCATTCCGTTTAATAAACTGTTTGCCGCCAAAACCGCGCCAGCCGCGACTCAGGCCGGTAAAGACCTGCCGCTACAACCCTTGCTGGAGATGATTGCCTCATGCCGTTAGTTTGTGTTTGCTCGCCAAAAGGCGGCGTGGGGAAAACCACCGTTACCGCAAACCTGGCCTGGGCGCTGGCGCGCGCTGGCAGCAAAGTGTTAGCCATTGATTTCGACGTGCAGAACGCGCTGCGCCTGCATTTTGGCGTCCCGCTTTCGGACGGACGTGGCTATGTGGCAAAAGCGGGAGAGTCCTCCGACTGGAGCCAGTCGGTGCTGACCGCAGGCGGCAACATCTTTGTGCTGCCGTATGGCGACGCCACCGAAGCCCAGCGCCTCGACTTCGAGCAGCGCCTGGCCAACGATAGCCACTTTCTGCAACGCGGCCTCGGCACTCTGCTTAATTACCCGGGCCTGGTTATCATCGCGGATTTCCCTCCGGGGCCAAATCCGGCGCTGAAGGCGGTCTCCCGGCTTGCGGATTTACACCTCATCACCCTGCTCGCGGACACCGCCTCGCTGTCTCTGCTGCCGCAAATTGAAAACCACCGCCTGACCGGCGAGCCGCTGAATAACCGGCTGGGCCATTATTTCGTGGTTAACCAAAGCGACAGCCGCCGCCATATCAGCCGCGACGTCACGGCATTTATGCAGCAGCGGCTCGGCGACAGCCTGCTCGGGGTTATTAATCGGGATGAAAGCGTGGCGGAAGCCAATGCTTCGCAGCAATCGATATTCGATTTCAGCCCGGTTTCTGCGGCCGCATTCGATATTGAATTAATCAGTAAACGGGTTGCGGGCCTGCTGGGGATCCACGTTGGCGACGGCGCAGTTCATTCCGGTTTGAGAACATCAAACTTCTGAAATATTCAGGAAGTCCTATGAAAAAGGCTTTGTTTTATTTACTGCTGCTGGTGCTGGCACCGGTGGCGGTGTTGGTCATCATTACGCCTATGGACAGCCAGAAACAGTATATTTTTGGCTTAATCAGCATCGGAGTATTGCTGTTATTAGGCCTGAGCAAAAAGCGCAGCGTTTCCATCATATTGATTATCGTGTCGGGCTTAATGTCCACGCGCTATATCTGGTTTCGCACCACCCAGACGCTACATTTTAATTCCGAAATCGAGGCAATTCTCGGCATCGGGCTTTATCTGGCAGAACTGTATATTTGGCTGCTGCTGCTGCTAAGCCACCTCCAGACATTATTCCCGCTGAAGCGTGAAATTGTTCCCCTGCCGGACGACACTTCGCTTTGGCCAACCGTCGATGTCTATATTCCGACATATAATGAAAGCCTCGACGTCGTACGGGACACCGTGCTGGCCGCACAGTGTATTGATTATCCTCAGGATAAAATGAAGATTTACCTGCTGGATGACGGCAAGCGCAGCGAGTTTGCGGTATTCGCCGCCAACGTAGGCGTAGGTTACATTACGCGTAACGATAACTCGCACGCCAAGGCGGGCAACCTTAACCACGCCATGAAGCTGACCAGCGGCGAGTTAATTACCGTCTTCGACTGCGACCACGTCGCCACGCGTATCTTCCTGCAGGCAACCGTGGGTGCATTCCTGCAAGATCCTAAGCTTGCGCTGATCCAGACGCCGCACTACTTCTACTCGCCCGATCCGTTCGAGCGTAATCTCTCCGTAGGGCGCGATATCCCGAACGAAGGGGCGCTGTTCTATGGCCCAATCCAGCGCGGCAACGACTTCTGGAACGCGACCTTCTTCTGCGGCTCCTGCGCGGTTATCCGCCGCAGCGCGCTGGAAGAAATTGGCGGTTTTGCGGTTGAAACGGTGACCGAAGATGCTCACACCGCGCTGAAAATGCAGCGTCGGGGCTGGAAATCCGCATTCCTCGATATCCCGCTGGCGGCCGGGCTGGCGACCGAACGCCTGGTGCTGCACGTTATTCAGCGTACCCGCTGGGCGCGCGGAATGACGCAAATATTTCGCACCGATAACCCTCTGTTTGGCCGCGGGCTGGCCTGGCAACAGCGGCTGTGCTACCTGAGCGCGATGCTTTACTACCAGTTTGCCCTGCCGCGTGTCGCCTTCCTTACCGCACCGCTGGCTTACCTGCTGTTTAACCTGAATATTATTCACTCCTCGGCCAGCATGCTGTTTGCCTATGCGCTGCCGCACCTGTTCCTCGCCATCTGGCTGAACTCGCGGCTCAACGGCCGCTATCGCTACAGCTTCTGGGGGGAAATCTACGACCTGGTGATGGCCTTCCACCTGATCCTGCCGACGGCGATAACCATGCTCTTCCCGAAGCGCGGCAAGTTCAACGTTACCGATAAGGGAGACCTGCTGGATGTCGGCTATTTCGACTTCCGCGTTGTGCGCCCTCATGTGATTGTCGCCGTTCTGCTTGCGATGGCGGTGATTGCCGGGATTGTGCGCGCCTGCGCCCACGACTACTTCGGCGTTGACCCCAAAGTTATCGCCCTCAACGTAGGCTGGGGTTTGTATAGCCTGATCTTCCTGCTGGCGGCCATCGCCGTCGCCAGAGAAACGCGGCAGACCCGCAAAACGATTCGCATCGAGGTCGATGTCCCGGTGGTTATCCACTACGCCAGCGGCATCTCTTCCCGCAGCCATACGCTCGACCTGTCGATGGGCGGCTGCCGCATCAAAGTACCGGATGAGCGCCACCTGACAGACGAAATTGAAGAGGTAGAGTTACAGCTTCATTCCGGTGCCATCAGCATTCCGGTGAAAGTAATTGCCTCGGACGAGTCCACTATCCGCTTGATGTTTGAAGAGATCCCTCTGGCCCGCCGCCGCGAGCTGGTACGCGTGGTGCTTGCCCGCGCCGACGCCTGGATCCAGCCGCCAAAACCACAGGACAACCCGTTCCGCTCGCTGCTGACCATTATCCGCTGCGTGTTCGAGCTGTTCTGGCTGACCTGGAAAGATCGCCGCGCCGCTCGCCGGGCAAAGCATGAGCAACCCAACCGACTGGACGGTTCCGGTGAGGACAGCGCCCTATGAAAAGGATGACGAAAGTAGCAGCCGGGATCGTTCTGGCTCTGAGCGTGCTGGCGCTCCCCGCAGCGGCAGAAGAACCGGGCATGACTGAACAGCCAACCACGGTGGAGTCGATGCTGCCCGTCAGCCTGCCGCCGCCGGTTGAACAGACGCCGCAGCCGGTCCAGACGGCGATTAACCCCGGCACCGCGAGCAGCATTACCGTGGCGCAAATGGGCCAGCCGCGCGGCATCGTGCTTAGCGGCGGCCAGCTGCAAACGGGTATCGACTTTACGCTGCCTGCCGACCAGGTGATTACCAGCGCCCAGCTGACGCTGAACCTCAAAGTCTCCCCGGCGATGGCGGCACGTAACACGACCATGCAGCTGATGATGAACGGCCAGCCGCTCGGCAGCGTGCCGCTCGGTTCAGCCGACAGCAACGTCACCAGCTATCAGCTGGATATTCCGGCCGCGCTGGTGGTGTCCAGCAACAACATTAACCTCAAAATCAACGATGCCGACGCCCTGCTTTGCCAGCGCGACCTGAACGATAATTACCAGGTCACCATCATGCCGGACACGCGTCTCACTCTTGAAGGGCAGCAGTTGAATATCGGCTCCGACCTGAGCCACTTCCCGCGCCCGTTCTTTGACTCGATGCAGATGACGCCGACCACGCTGAGCTTCGCTTTCCCGGCGCAAACTCAGCCGGAGCAGGTAAGCGCCGCGGCGCTGGTGGCTTCGTGGCTTGGCATTGCCGCTGACTACCGCGGGATCTCTTTTGAAGCCCTCAACGACCGTCTGCCGGAGAAAAATGGCATTCTGTTCGGTAAACCCGGCGACACTATCGGCGGAATTACCTTACCGGCCAGCAGCGGGCCGCTGCTGAAGATGATTGATAACCCTGGGAACCCGGTTTACAAACTGCTGCTGGTGGTGGGTAACAACGAATCCCAGCTTCGCAGCGCGGCCTGGCGCCTGACTCGTGGGCAGTTTGAGCCGCAAACCGCCAGCCTGCCGATAGAACCTCAGACTATCCCGCTCAGCGCCCCATACGACGCCCCGCGCTGGATACGAACCGATCGCCCGGTGCGCCTGAGCGAACTGCTGCGTAAAGATCAAAGCCTCACGGCTCCGGGCATCTGGCATGATGCGGTAAACCTCGCGTTCCGCGCGGCGCCGGATCTGTTCCTCTGGGACGGCGAAGCCATCCCGCTGAAGATTGGCTACCGCTTCCCGTCAGAAAGCTGGATCGACGAACAGCGCTCTCTGCTGTCGATGACCCTGAACGGTACTTTCCTGCACAACCTGCCGGTTAACAAACAGGGCGCGCTGGAAACGCTGTGGCATAAGATTGGCGGCGATGCACGCCAGGAAAACTACGATATGGCTCTGGAGCCGTATCTCATCTACGGCGATAACCAGCTGGCGCTCTATTTTAAAATCGTACCAAAGGAAGATGCGCCGTGCAGCGTGCTGCTGAATAACAACATCAAGAGCCGCATCGATGAAAACTCGTGGATTGACCTGAGCAAAACTCGCCACTTCACGCTGCTGCCAAACCTCTCTTACTTCGTCGGCGCTTCGTTCCCGTTCACCCGCTTTGCCGACTATTCGCAGACCGTTCTTCTGCTGCCGGAGCATCCGGGCGAAACCGAGATATCCACCCTGCTTGACCTGGCGGCACGCTCGGGTAACGCCACCGGCACAGCGCTGAACAATAACCGCGTGATGTTCGGCCTGCCGGAGGGCGGCGCTAACCTGCTGTATTTGTCTCAGAGCGACGTGCTGGCGGTTTCAACGATGGAGCAGAGCGCTTTTAACCGCACCCTGCTCGCCGGGTCCCCGTTCGTCACCAATGAGCATTTATTTGGGGTACGCCAGCCCACCACCTGGGAAAAGGTGCAGCGCCTGCTGGCAGGCGACTGGAACTCCACGGGCGTTGAGGCAGACCGCTACTTCTCCTCTAATGAGGCCTGGCGCGGGTTTGTCAGCTTCCGCTCACGCTGGAACGCCTCGCGGGTTGTGGTGCTGGCTATCGGCAGCAATAACGACCAGCTTGCCCACCTGCACAGCGATTTGTCCTCTGCAAAAATTAACGCCAGCGTGCGCGGCGATGCCGCCATCATTACCGATGAGAACGGCGTTCGCAGCTTCCGGGTTGGGCCGCAGTTCCCGAGCGGAGAGCTGCCGTGGTACATGTTGATAGTTTGGTACGCCAACCAGCATTCTGCGCTGCTGGCGATTCTGGGCCTGCTGTTCGCCGCTATTGTCGGCGGCACCCTCTACCCGCTGCTGAAGCGCCGGGCAAGAAGCCGCATTAACCCGCAGGCTGAAGAGAGTGAGCAAAGGGATAACAATAATGAAAAATAAAAAGACCCCCCGCCGCTGGCCAAGGATTTGCCTGTCCGGCGCGCTCGCGCTGGCGGCGGTAAATGCCCTGGCCGCGGACAATAATCCCGCCCTCAAGGCGCTTTTCGACCAGGCAAACTACTGGCACGAAAAATCCCATGATGAGCTGGCGATGGAAGCCCTGAAAAAAGTGCTGATGGTGGATGCCAACAACGCGCAGGCCTTATATCTGATGTCGCTCTGGGCGCAGCAGAGCGGAGATTTGAAATCCGCCGCTCAGTGGCGCGGCCGCCTCTCGGCAGTATCGCCGCAGGACCCGAACCTTCAGGCGCTGGATAACGCGAAGCAGGTTCAGCAGATCCCACGCGGTCAGCTTGAGCTGGCTCGCCAGCAGGCCCGAAGCGGGAATATCAGCGCGGCGCTCGCCACCTGGCAAACGCTGTTCACCGGCGACCAGCCGCCGTCCGGGCTGGCACCTGAATATTATCTGACGATGGCCGGGGATAAATCACTTTATCCCCAGGCGGTTAGCGGGCTACAGCAGTTTATTGCTCAGCATCCGCAGGATAACGGCGCGCGCATTGCGCTCGGCAAGATCCTGACCTTCCGGGAGCCGACCCGGCGGGACGGTATCGGCATGCTCCAGGAGATGGCGAGCGGCAACCCGGACGCGGATAAATCATTGCGTCAGGCGCTGCTGTGGCTGGGGCCGACCGCCGGAGACGAACAGTATTATCAGACCTGGATCCAGCGCCATCCGGATGATAAAGAAGTGCAAAATCATTACCGGAACGCCATCGGCGGCGTGGCTAAAGGTGCGGGTTTTGCCGATCTTAATAGCGGCAATACCGACGCGGCGCGCGGCCAGTTTGAACAGGTACTTCAGGCCAATCCTCAGGATGCCGAGGCGCTGGCGGGGATGGGCTACATCGCGCAGCGGCGCGGCGACTATGCGGCGGCCGCGCAATATCTTAATCGAGCAGCAAGCCTCGGTGGCGACCAGTCTGCAGAGCGTAAACAGCAGGCGGATGACGCGGCATTTTACGGCCAGCTGGCGGGTGCTCAGGCGGCCTACAAACAGGGCAACGTTAGCCAGGCTCTGGCGCTCAGCGCCCCTTTGGCGGACGCCAGCGGCGAGCGCGGCACGGCGGTAAAACTGTTCCGCGCCGACGTTTTACGCCACAACAAAGACTACCCGCAGGCGGAGCAGACGCTGCGCAGCCTGCTAGAAGCACAGCCGAACAACGGCCCGGCTCGGGAAAACCTCTACTACGTGCTGCGTGATGCAGGCAAAACTGCCGAGGCTCAGGCGGTGCTGCAAACGCTGCCCGCTTCGCTCCAGGCCAAACTCCAGCCGCGCACGGGCGGAGGCAACCCGGCCGATCCGATTCGCCGCCAGGCCCAGCAGGCGGCGGCCGGAGGCAACGTCCAGCAGGCGATAGCGATTTTGCGCCAGGGGATGAGCCGCCTGCCGTCCGACCCGTGGCTGCGCCTCGACCTTGCCCGGTTGCTGCAAAAACAGGGCAACAGCGCCGAAGCGGCAGACCTGATGCAGCCCGCTTTCCGCCCCGGAGCCAGCAACACTGAAATCTACGCGGCGGCGCTGTTCGCCAGCGAAAGCAATGCGTGGCCGCAGGCGCAAAACCTGCTGTCACGTATACCGGCCTCTGCCCGCAACGGCGAGATGCGCGAACTCGGCCAACGCGTGAACTACAACCTGCAAATGGGCGTAGCAGAGCGCTATCTGGCTCAGGGGGATAACGTTGCGGCAGCTAACACCTTAAAAGCGCTCAGCGTTAATCCTCCGCAAAGCCCGGCAGACGCCGGTAAGCTGGCGCGCATGCTGGCGCAGAGCGGCGATATGAGCGGTGCTGTTGCGCTGGTACGCAATAACATGCGCCGTGGCGTGCAGGGCAATGCCGGTGATTATGCCGACCAGATAACCGTCCTGAACCAGGCGGGACTGGACAGCGAAGCACAGGCGTTCCTTGCGAACCCGGAGCTGCAATCCCACAGCACCACCGCCCAGCTGGCAGGTATTCGCAACGGCTATGTGATAAACGAAGCCGATCGGCTGCGAGCCCAGGGCAATTATGCTGCCGCCTACGACAAGCTCATCCGCGCCCTGCAAAGCGACCCGCAGAATACCGACCTGATGTTCGCGATGGCGAGGCTTTACCAGTCCGGCAAAATGAACAAAGAAGCGGGCGTAGTTTATGACTATCTGATGACCCGCGACACGCCGGACCAGGATGCCCGTGCGGGTGCTATCGACATCGCGCTGGCGGGCAATGACGTAGACAAAGCCCAACAGCTTACCACCGGGTTGCACAACACCAATACGCCTGAGCGCCTGATACTGCTGGCACGAGTGGCCGAAGCGCAGGGCAACCACCAGCAGGCCATGAGCTACCTGCGCACCGCGCGCGGCAGGTTAACGGGTATTCAGGGCAGCGACAGCGGCGTGACTCCAACCATCGGCGGGCTGGCTCTGGCGGACAACCCGTTCATCAGTACCAGCTCCGGCGGCAGCCAAAGCGGCAACGTTTATGGCCAGGCTTCGATGCCGTGGCAGGTTAACGAGCTGGCGCGCAACCCGCAGGCCGCGCCGCCGGGAACAGCACGCCAGGACTTACCGGTAGAAAACGCCAATGCGGGCATGCTGCGCCAGGTCAACAGCATGATGGAGCAGCTAACCGATAAAACCGCCACCTGGGCGCTGGGTTCGGTAGCGATGCGAAGCCGAGACGGTGAAAACGGTCTTAGCAAGATGACCGAGATAAAAGCCCCGCTCCAGTGGTCCACGGTGCCGTTTGGCGATTCGCGCTTCGACATCAACATTACGCCAATTACCTTAAATGCAGGCAGCTCTTCGGACCAGGCAAGCACGCGCTTTGGCACCGGGGCGCTGATTCAGGGCCAGGTGTCCGAAACGCTGCCCGAACAGCCGCCGGCGGTGCTGCCAATTGTGCCCTCCCAGGGCGCACAGAGCGCTTCTGGCGTAGAGCTCGGTATGGCGCTCACCGGGAATCAGTACAAACTCGACGTTGGCTCAACGCCGCTTGGGCAGGATCTAAATACCCTGGTCGGCGGCGTACAGTGGTCGCCGCAGCTCACCGACTACCTCCAACTTATCCTCACCGGCGAAAGGCGTGCGGTAGTGGACAGCCTGCTCTCTTATGTCGGCGCGAAGGATAAATACAGCGGTGAAAAATGGGGGCAGGTAACCAAAAACGGCGGTAACGCGCAGCTGAGCTACGACAACGGCGATGCCGGTTTCTACGCGGGCGTTGGGCTGTATAGCTATATCGGCACCAATGTCCCGAGCAACCAAAGCGTTAATGGGTCGGCCGGGGTTTATCTGCGTCCGTATCACTTTGACGACCGGGAGCTGAAAACCGGCGTCAGCATGAGCTATATGGACTTCTCCAAAAACCTTAGCTACTTCAGCTATGGCCAGGGCGGCTACTTCAGCCCGCAGAACTACATTAGCGTGTCGTTCCCGGTGGATTACACCCAGAAATACGACAACTGGAAAATGTCCGTTGGCGCGTCAATCGGCTACCAGGCCTACAGCCAGGATCCGAGCGCATACTTCCCTAACAACCCGGGCCTACAGGGCCAGTTGGAGGACTATGTTGCGCGCGGCATGGCAAAAGAAGCGTTCTATAGCGGCGGCAGCGAAAACGGCCTCGGCTATACTTTGCGCGCCTCAGCCGACTATAACGTGAATAAAGACATGAGCATTGGTGGCCGGGTTGGCTACGACACCTTTGGCAACTATAACGAAAGTACCGCTCAGCTTTACCTGCGCTACCTGCTTGGGGATCATTAATCATGCAAGAAAAGCAGCTTTTACACTATTTTCAGACCCAGCAAACGCCGCCGGGCTGGTTCGATCTGCTGAATATTATGCTTGAAGGGATGGTCAGCAATGCGGGCTACCACGACAGCCGTCCGTTCCTGAATCAAATGGGCGAAACTCTGGCCGAGCGCTACCCGCTGCCGCTCGCGGAAACCGTAGGTGAACTTGAGCAGCAAATTAATGCCCAGCTTGCTCGCTTTAACTGGGGCTATATCGAGATTGAAGCCAACGAAAAAATGCTGATTATCCACCACCAGGCGCTGCCCGTGACCAACGAACAGCACCGGCAGCAAAGCTGGAGCCAGGCGTTTAGCGCGGTGCTGGAAGGGCTGTACGCCCGCTGGCTTATCGCTCAGGGCGGCCAGCCGCATGTTTCGCTGTGGCAGGAGCCGTCTCATAACGCTTCGGCGGTCACCTTCAGATATCAAACCAGGGCATAAACGGAGAGACGTAATGGTTAACCGCCTGATAACGCTGTTATTCACCGGAATGGTATGGCTGATGGCGAGCCTGCCGGCTAAAGCCGCCGCCGAGTGGGACAGCTATAAATCCCGCTTTCTGATGGCCGACGGCAGAATTATTGATACCGGCAATAACAATGTCAGCCACACCGAAGGCCAGGGATTCGCCATGATGATGGCGGTGTCGAACGACGACCGCGCCAGTTTCGACAAAATCTGGAACTGGACCAACGCCACGCTGCGTAACCCAAAGAACGGCCTGTTTTACTGGCGCTATAACCCGGTAGAGGCTGACCCAATAGCGGATAAAAACAACGCGACCGACGGGGATACTTTTATCGCCTGGGCTCTGCTGAAGGCCGGGCAAAAGTGGCACGATAGCGGTTACCTGAAAGAGTCTGATGCCATCGCGAAAGCGCTGGTCACCCATAACGTCATTCAGTTTGCCGACAAGCGCGTGATGCTGCCGGGCGTAAACGGGTTTAACCTCAATAGTTCCGTCACGCTCAATCCGTCCTATTTTATCTTCCCGGCCTGGCAGGACTTCGCCCAACGCAGCCATTTAGTGGTGTGGAAAGAACTGATTACCGACGGCAAAACGCTGCTCGACAAAATGCGCTGGGGCAACAGCCAGCTGCCAACAGACTGGGTTTCGCTGGCCGCCGACGGCAAGCTAACGCCGGATGCCAACCACCCGCCGCGCTTTAGCTACGACGCAATACGCGTTCCGCTCTATCTCGCCTGGCAGGATCCTGCAAGCCCGGAACTGGCTCCTTTTAAAAGCTTCTGGAGCCGCTACCCGCGCGCGCAAACGCCGGCCTGGATAAACGTCGCCAATAACCAGACAGCGCCTTATATGATGACCGGAGGCCTGCTGGCAGTCAGAGATTTGGCGCTTGGCGACACCAGCCAGCCGCCTCATATCATCCCGCAGGATGACTATTACTCGGCCAGCCTGAAAATGCTGGTATTGCTGGCAAAACAGTAGGTTTTTCATGGCACGGGCCGCGCACTGCGTGGAACGTTTTGCCCTAAGCCCCGGGCGAAACTAACACCAGCCGGTGAAGACGGGAGGTATCAACGGTTTTTTCTGCCTGTGCCAGGCTAAAAGCGTTCTGAATTTTCATCCAGACATCGGGCGAACTACCGATCACGATCGAAAGCTTGAATGCCATTTCAGGCGTTAATGCCGCCTTTCCGGTAAGCAGGCGGCTGGCGGTTGAAGGGGCGATATCCATTGCCCGGGAGAAATCTCGCAGGCTCACGTTAAGCGCTTCAAGCGACTCCTGAATAATCAGCCCTGGGTGCGGTGGGTTTGCCATTTTCATCAGTGATAGTCCTCATAATCCAGTATCCAGGCATCGCCTTTCCAAAACTCAAAGGTTAACCGCCAGTTACCTGAAACATTAACTGCCCAAATGGACTCCCGCTCCCCCTGCAGGGCGTGCAAACGATAGCCCGGTAAGTCGATGTCGCTAATGTGGCTTGCAGCATCGATAATAGCCAACCGCGCCCGGAGCCTGTTGATATGCTCAAAACGGACGCCGCGGGCCTGGCTTTTCATAAATAAATCCCGCAGTCCTTTATGCCTGAAGCTTCTTATCATCCTGATAGTGTTCCGTTAGGAGGAACGTTACGGCATTGTTCCCTTACGCGCAACAATAAAGTCGCGCATCTGTGAATAGCGAGCAGAAAGAATATGAGGATATAAAGCAGCCGGAAAGTGGCCGTGGGCAAAGCAGGAATCCGTCTCGCAGAAACCCATTTTTATTATTTTAAGCGCTCAATATGCTCAGCATAATCCTCTGGCGTAGCCTTACCCTTCGAAAAAAATATGTTACTCTCCGCTGAGTTACCTCTCTGGAGACGGACATGAACGGCAAGGCTGCACGCCCCACGATAAGCGACGTCGCAAAAGCGGCGAAGACCGGTAAAACCAGCGTTTCGCGCTATCTTAACGGCGAGCAGAACGTGCTGTCCGACGACCTGCGCGGGCGCATTGAACGCGCCATTGCTGACCTCGATTACCGCCCAAACCAGATGGCACGGGGCCTGAAGCGGGGCAGAACGCGCCTGATTGGCCTGATCATCGCCGACATCACCAACCCTTATTCCGTTGACGTCCTCAGCGGTATAGAAGCCGCCTGCCACGAGAAAGGCTTTACCCCGCTGGTCTGTAACACCAACAATGAAGTGGACCAGGAACTGCATTACCTCGATTTACTGCGCAGTTACCAGGTTGAGGGCATCGTGGTTAACGCAGTTGGCATGCGTGAAGAGGGGCTAAACCGGCTCCAGCAGTCCGCGCTGCCGATGGTGCTTATCGACCGTAAGATCCCGGATTTTGCCTGCGATGTGGTCGGGCTGGATAATATTCAGGCCGCCACCACCGCCACCGAGCATCTCGTCGAGCAGGGCTTCGAAGCGATTCTGTTTCTCAGCGAACCGCTGGGCATGGTTAATACTCGCCGCGAGCGTTTGCGCGCATTTCGCAGCACGATTGAGCGTTATCCCGGCATCGTTGCTGAAAATGCCGAAACACCGCTTCATGAAACCGACCTACTGGATAACACGCTGCGCCAGTTCCATACCCGCCATCGCGGCATGCGCAAAGCGGTTATCTCCGCCAACGGCGCGCTGACGCTGCAAGTTGCCCGCTCCCTGCGCCGCATTGGCCTGCACTGGGGCAGCGATATCGGCCTGCTGGGGTTTGACGAACTGGAGTGGGCCGAGCTTGCGGGCGTGGGCATTACTACCCTGAAGCAGCCAACCTGGCAAATTGGCTATGCCGCGCTGGAGCAAGTAGTAAGGCGTATTGAAGGCACGGGCGAAACGGTGCGCGAACAGCTTTTCTCCGGCGAGCTTATCGTGCGCGGCTCCACCTCCCGCTAAATTTTATCTTCGTGATGTCGCTCAAAAATTAGCAGCAGTCCGCTTTTCTTTGGAACCGGTTCCATCTAGCGTAATAACTATATTATTTAGCCGTTATCGCTATGGGGCCTTCCATGCCGCGCAAAATTATCGTTGTTACCGCCGCCTACGGCCACGACCGCATTTCCGCCCTCGGCGGCCAGCAGGCTTTATTGCCGATTATCGCGGAAGCCGGTGCGGACGGCGTCGAAATCCGCCGTGAACTGTTTACGCCCTCCCAGCTGGATTTCCTCTCCGGAATAGCCGGAGAGATGACCCAGCTAGGCCTGGAGGCCTGTTATTCCGCACCTGAACCGCTGTTTGTCGGCGACGGCAGCCTCAACCCGCTGATCCCCTCTCTACTACAGGAAGCCCACCAGCTAAACGCGGCCTGGCTAAAGCTCTCGCTCGGCCAGTTCAACAACGCGCGCTCGTTTGGCACCCTGAAGCAGTGGCTAAGCGACAGCCCGGTCGCCCTGGTGGTCGAAAACGACCAGACCGCCTGCGGAAAACTGGCGCCAATGCAGCGCTTCCAGGCCGCCATCAAGGTGCACAACCTGCCGGTTACGCTCACTTTTGATATGGCGAACTGGCTGTGGGTGGATGACTCCCCGCAGCAGGCCGCCCGCGCCCTTGCGCCTTCGGTGAGCTATATCCACGTCAAAACGGCTGTTGCCCACCACAACCATTATCGCGCCGTACCGCCGGACGAGTCCGGCTCAGACTGGAAAGGAATGCTGAATATGCTGCCGGCGGATGCGCCACGCGGGATCGAGTTTCCGCTGGAAGGGCGAGATTTGGTCGCCGTTACCCGCCGCTACGTCAACCTGTTACGCGAGGAATAGAGATGAAACAGCTGGATGTCGTCACCATTGGCGAAGCCATGGCGATGTTTGTCGCAACCGAAACCGGAGATCTTGCCGCGGCGGAGCACTTTGTAAAACGTGCAGCCGGTGCCGAACTTAACGTTGCAACCGGCCTGGCGCGCCTCGGCCTGAACGTGGGCTGGGTAAGCCGCGTAGGTAACGACTCATTTGGCCGCTACGTGTTACGGCAGCTGGCAAAAGAGAACATCGACGGCCAGGGTGTCAGCGTTGATGAGCGCTATCGCACCGGCTTTCAGCTCAAATCTAAAGTCGAAGATGGAACCGATCCCATCGTGGAATATTTCCGCAAAGACTCGGCGGCAAGCCACCTGTCGATAGCCGATTTTGACGAAAAGTATTTTTTCTCCGCGCGCCATCTGCATCTCAGCGGCGTGGCGGCTGCGCTGTCACCAACGTCGCTTGAATTATTGAATCATGCAGCCAAAAGCATGAAACAGCAGGGGAAAACAATTTCCTTTGACCCAAACCTGCGCCCGGTGCTGTGGAGCAGCGAGGCCGAAATGGTGAAACAGCTTAATCACCTGGCATTCCAGGCCGACTGGGTTCTGCCGGGGCTGAAAGAAGGCGTCATTCTCACCGGCCAGACGACGCCGGAAGGGATTGCCGATTTTTATCTGCATCATGGGGTAAAAATCGTGGTGCTGAAAACCGGCGCGGACGGCGCCTGGTATAAAACCGCCAGCGGCGAGCAAGGTGCCGTGGCGGCGGTAAAAGTGGACAACGTAGTGGACACCGTGGGCGCCGGAGACGGCTTTGCGGTCGGGGTAATTAGCGCCCTGCTGGAAGGGAAACCTTTGCATCAGGCCGTAAGCCGGGGCAATAAAATCGGCTCGCTGGCGATACAGGTCATCGGTGATAGCGAAGGGTTACCTACCCGTAGCGCACTGGGCGAATAAATCATCCGACCTCGCCTGTACCCTACAAACAAGGCGATGCGGCTAACCTCAACATAGAGGCCTTATTATGAAAAACCAGACAATCGCGCCAAGGCGCTGGTGGTACATCATGCCTATCGTGTTTATCACGTATAGCCTGGCATACCTCGACCGCGCTAATTTCAGCTTCGCTTCCGCCGCCGGAATCAACGACGACCTCGGTATCACCAAAGGGATCTCTTCCCTGCTGGGTGCCCTGTTCTTCCTCGGCTATTTCTTCTTCCAGATCCCCGGCGCGATGTACGCCGAGCGCCGCAGCGTGCGCAAACTTATCTTCGTTTGCCTGATTTTATGGGGCGGCTGCGCGTCGTTAACCGGCATGGTCAGCAACATCCCGATGCTGGCGGCCATTCGCTTCGTTCTTGGCGTCGTTGAGGCGGCGGTCATGCCAGCGATGCTGATTTATATCAGCAACTGGTTTACTAAATCCGAACGCTCCCGCGCGAATACCTTCCTGATCCTCGGTAATCCGGTCACCGTGCTGTGGATGTCGGTGGTTTCCGGTTATCTGATTCAGGCCTTCGGCTGGCGCGAAATGTTTATCTTCGAAGGTATTCCTGCTGTCATCTGGGCGTTTGCCTGGTGGGTGCTGGTAAAAGATAAACCGGCCCAGGTGGGCTGGCTGTCCGAAGATGAAAAATCCGCATTGCAGGCGCAGTTGCTGAAAGAGCAGGAAGGCATCAAGGCGGTGCGTAACTACGGTGAAGCATTCCGTTCACGTAACGTTGTTATCCTGTGCATGCAGTATTTTGCCTGGAGTATTGGCGTGTACGGCTTTGTGCTGTGGTTGCCGTCAATCATCCGCAGCGGCAGCGCAGGAATGGGGATGGTGGAAGTAGGCTGGCTCTCTTCCGTGCCTTATCTGGCGGCCACTATCGCGATGATTGCCGTCTCATGGGCGTCCGACAAAATGCAAAACCGCAAGCTGTTCGTCTGGCCGCTACTGCTGATTGGCGCCCTGGCGTTCCTCGGTTCCTGGCTCGTCGGCGCTAACCATTTCTGGGCCTCCTACACGCTGCTGGTGATTGCCGGTGCTGCCATGTACGCCCCTTATGGCCCGTTCTTCGCCATTATCCCGGAGATGCTGCCGAGAAATGTCGCAGGGGGCGCGATGGCGCTGATTAACAGCATGGGCGCATTGGGCTCCTTCGTCGGATCCTGGTTTGTCGGCTACCTGAACGGCGCAACCGGCAGCCCGGCGGCATCCTATGTCTTTATGGGGCTGGCGCTGCTGGCCTCGGTATGGCTTACTTTGATTGTTAAGCCTGCTAAGCAACAACAAATCCCGGCGGGCGCTCACCGCGCCTGACCCCGCACCGGGTGGCGTTTGCCGCCCGGTTTGCGTTTACCCGAACAACGGAGAATCTCATGAAGCCGTCCGTCATCCTCTACAAGACGCTGCCTGATAACCTGCTGTCCCGTCTTGAAAGTCACTTTACCGTCACCCAGTTTGACGATATCAGCCCGGAAACCGTAAAGGCGAATGCCGACGTGTTCGCCAATGCCGAAGGTATCCTGGGTTCCGGCGGCAAAGTCGACGGCGCGTTTCTGGCGAGTACGCCAAAGCTACGGGTGGCTTCCACCGTTTCCGTCGGCTATGACAACTTCAATGTTGATGCCCTGAACGAACGCGGCGTAGTGCTGATGCACACCCCAACCGTGCTGACGGAAACCGTTGCCGACACGGCAATGGCGCTCATTCTCTCCAGCGCCCGCCGCGTAGTCGAAGTGGCCGAACGCGTGAAGAACGGCGAGTGGCAAAGCAGCATCGGCGCTGACTGGTTCGGTATCGACGTGCACCATAAAACGCTCGGCATTTTGGGTATGGGGCGCATTGGACTGGCGCTGGCGCAGCGCGCTCACTTCGGCTTCAGCATGCCGATTCTGTATAACGCCCGCCGCCATCACAAAGAAGCCGAGGAGCGTTTTAATGCCCGCTACTGCGACCTCGATACCCTGCTGGCGGAGTCTGATTTTGTCTGTATTCTGCTGCCGCTAAGCGACGAAACCCGTCACCTGATCGGCGCGGAGCAAATTGCAAAAATGAAATCTTCGGCAGTGCTGATAAACGTCGGGCGCGGCCCGGTAGTGGATGAGAAGGCGCTGATTCAGGCACTACAGGAAGGTAAAATTCACGCCGCCGGGCTGGACGTATTCGAGCAGGAACCGCTGGCCGTGGACTCGCCGCTGCTGAGCCTGCCGAACGTGGTCGCCCTGCCGCACATCGGCTCCGCAACCCATGAAACCCGCTATGGCATGGCGGAGTGCGCGGTAGAGAACCTGATTACCGCGTTAACCGGCAAGATTGAGGTGAACTGCGTGAATCCTCAGGTACTGAAGTAATCTGGTTAATAGAGTGGGTTACGCACAAGCTAACCCACCACTAATAAATCACACTGTGTCTATATAATGCGGCCTCGAAGTCTTCCTTCATGCTGGCGTAAAGCAAGATATTGACTGATGCAGGATCGCCGTCATCATAGAAACAGCGATAATCATTTTCAGTATCCAGCCATTCCCGAATTCTTATCCCTTTATCAGCCAGAATGCCATTAAAGCGATATCGGGTAGGATCTTGCGATATTGCCGCTACTGCACGCATAAGCAGAGAGTCGATTAGCTTTGCGGCCTCGGCATGGACGATAAACTGCGCCTTGAAAAACTCCAGATCCTGAAGGCTGATAACCGCAGTCCCCGCAAACTCGACTGGCTTATTCATCCCTGATTGCCCTTATTTTCTGGCTGACCGCAGTTTTGCTAATGCGTCTTCAGGAGAAAAGGTCTCGCCCGCCACAACATCCTGTTTTGCTTTCATAATAAGCTTCAGCAACGCATTACTCTGACGCTCCCTGGCCCGCTCTGCTTCTTCAAGCTGGCGCTCGGCAACTGTTTGCACAAATAACTCTGCAACACCATTTTTGGTCACGTAGACGCCCCCCTCAAACAGCTCTGGGTTGCTCAATCCTTCGCGGGGGGTTTTTTGCGACATGGTATTTGGCATGATTGTACCCTCAGCTTAAATAGACATGGTGATTTTATGAGCAATCAGGGGCGGGATCCAATTTATACTAAATTTACTCACGGATGCAGATATTAACGCCATAAAAAAGGTGGAGCAGCCGCGAGGCCCTCCACCTTTTTTTACTGCAAAATCAGCTTACTGCATTGCGCTCTGCGCGGCAGTCCAGGCCTGAGTAAATGCCTGATGCTGCGCGGCCAGCGGGGCAATCAGCGAGTTGTACTGGCTGGCCTGCTGAGAGGTCGGGAACTGGATACCGCCGTTGGCAAAGCCCACCTGATTATTCTGCTGAGCGATAAAATCGCCCACCTGCACCAGCTGCTGGGTCAGGGTCTGGGCCGCCGGGATCAGCGGAGCCATCGCGTTAGCCGGACCGGTTACCACTTTCTGGTACACCTGATAGTAAACGGTTTTCAGGTCATCCGGCTGTTTCAGCGCCGCAAGCGCGCCATCGGCCTGCATTTTTGCATTCTGAACCTGCTGGCCTAATACGTTCAGCGAGCCGTTAGCCTGGCGCAGCGCGTCGCGCTGGGTCATATAATCCTGTGGAGCTCGGATGCTGTTGACGCTGTCCACAACCGGCTTCATGCCTTCGTCCATTGCCTGGCTTACCTGCTGAGAGAAGCCGTACAGAATGGCGTAGTCTGATACCAGCGGGCCAAACTGTTTTTTCTGATCGGACGTCAGCGTCGGCAGGCGATCGCCGCTACGCATAGCCGTGTTTTGCAGAAAATCGATGAACGCCTTGCGCTGGTCGCCTTCTTTATCGAAGCAACCGCTGAGGCTCACCACCATTAACAACGCCGCCAGCGGCGCAAACCAGCGAGACCAGGACTTACCTGTCGCCATCATTTCTACTCCTATTACCAATGCACTACCTGGCAAATTGCCACCCAATAACGATGCTAAGAATAGTCCAAGCGCCCCTCGCAAGATACCCTTTCACGATAATCTCTTATGCCTGCCGCGTTCATCAGCCGGACCGCTAAAAAGGCCGCGGCGGTTGGCAGCTCTGCCCGCCGGTCTCAGCTTGCTAACTATTTGCATAACTATTTACAGTTTTATACTAACCCAGCGCTCTGAGAGCGTTTTCAAGCGCTTACTTCGCCTGAGCATTCAGCTGAAACGCATAAGCTTTTTCTAAAGCACGATTGGTTCAGGGCAGGACGATACGCGGGCGTCAAAGCAGACTACAGTTAATAAGCTTCTTAGCGTTCACGTTCTCGCTGTGTGATTTATGAGGAGTTCTCAATGGAATATAAAGATCCAATGATTGAGCTGCTTAGTAGCCTTGAGCAGATTGTTTTTAAAGATAAACAGGCTCTTAGCCTGAGTCAGAAATCCAACGCCTTCTCCGAATTTGAGCAACTGCGCAAAAGCACCGGACTAAAAATTGATGATTTTGCTCAGGCGATGGGTGTTAGCGTTTCCATGGTGCAGGAATGGGAGTCGCGACGACTAAAACCGTCAAGCACCGAGCTGAAACTGATGCGCCTGATTCAGGCGAATCCGGCACTCAGCAAGCAGTTAATGAGTTAGAAAAAACCCCGCTGCGATGCGGGGTTTGTCATTTCTGAGTCTAAGCCTTAGAAAGTTTCCCAGTTTGCATCCGCACCCGCAGTTTGCGGTTTTAAGGCTGCCGGTTGAGGCCGTAGTTTTTCGCCAACCGGCTCGGCCCGGCGTCCCCCGCCCTGTAGCTGGAACACCGCCACCGCCAGACGCAGCTCGCTGGCCTGATCTTCAAGCGCCGCCGCCGCCGAAGCGGACTCTTCCACCAGGGAGGCGTTTTGCTGGGTCACGCTGTCCATCTCGGAAACCGCCTGCGCCACCTGCTCAATGCCTTTGCTTTGCTCATCGGAAGCCGAAGCAATTTCACCCATGATGTCGGTTACGCGGGTCACCGCGGCGACTATCTCTTTCATGGTCGCCCCTGCCTCCCGCACCTGGCTTGAGCCGGTATCAATGCGTGAAACCGAGTTCTCAATCAGCACTTTAATCTCTTTTGCCGCCTGGGCGCTGCGGCTCGCCAGGGTTCTCACCTCGCCTGCTACTACGGCAAAACCACGCCCCTGCTCGCCCGCCCGCGCGGCTTCTACCGCGGCGTTTAGCGCCAGGATATTGGTCTGGAAGGCGATGCTGTCGATGACGCTGGTGATATCCACAATCTTGCCGGAGCTTTCGGCAATCTCGTTCATGGTGCTGACCACGCTTTCCACCACGCGCCCGCCTTTCTGCGCGGTTTCCGAGGCATTTTTCGCAAGGCCCGTTGCCTGGCGAGCGTTGTCGGTGTTTTGCTTCACGGTGGCGGTGAGCTGTTCCATGCTGGCCGCCGTCTCTTCAAGCGCCGCAGCCTGCTGCTCGGTACGGGAGGAGAGGTCGCTGCTGCCCGCTGAGATTTCGCTCGCGCCTGTGTAGATGGAGTCGGCATTGTCGCGCACCGAGCTTACGGTCTTAATCAGCGACTGCTGCATCGTCTTCAGCCCGGCCGAGAGGCGGCTCATTTCGCTGCGCCCTTCGGCTTCGATATTGCGCGTTAAATCCCCTTCTGAAATAGCCTGTATATGCCCCATAACGGTTTTTAAAGGCCACAGCAGCACGCGCTGCAACCCCAGCCAGATTATCACCAGCGCAGCAATCACGATCAGCAGAATAGCGCCAAGCGTCCACAGCATGCTGGTAAAACTACTTTGGTTCTGCTCGCTGGCCGCCTTCAACAGATGGGTATTTTGCGTCAGCCACTGGCCGTAAACCGCCTTGAAGTCGTCCTGAGCCTGCTGCGCATCCAGGTTGCCGTAGGCCTGGTAGTTATCGGCCTTCAGGAACTCAATGGACTGCAACAACACGTCATGCATCTGCTTAAAGCTGGCAGCGGCTTTATCGTCGATGGCTTTTTCCTGGCCGGGAACATCGTCAGAGTCCATGTAATTGGAAAACTGCTTCTGCGACTCGCCCAGCAAAACTCCGGCATTCGCCAGCAGCTTATTCATCGCCTCCAGCGCGGCGGGATCGCGCTGATTTTTTAGTACCCGAATGGCCACGCGGTTGATAGTAACGCGAGCCTCAACCAGCGTCAGGAAGCTGCCGCCCAGCTGTTCCTGCTGGTAATTCAGCAGCCCGGTTTTTTGGAAGTTAAGACGATCGCCGCTGACCGAGGAGTAAAAGAGCGCTCCGGTCAGCAGCAGCAGCGCGCTGAAGATCCCAAGCGTGGTAACGATTCCGGTGATGACTTTGACATTTTTCATGGGGCCGAACATTCCTGAGGTGGTAGGCGATATTAGATATATCGGTTCGGCGCGGATTAACCTTATCGCTGCTGGCAGAGTTTTTTGTTAATCCATTGATATTTGAAAGTAAAAAAATCGACAAAAAAACCCGCCGAAGCGGGTTTATGACAGAGAGTAGCTTTTAAGCGATTATTGCAGCAGAGAAATGTCCGCTACCTGCAAGAACAGCTCGCGCAGCTTGGTCAGCAAAGTCAGGCGGTTAATGCGCAGCTCTTTGTCTTCCGCGTTAACCATCACCTTATCGAAGAACTCATCCACCGGCTCACGCAGGTTAGCCAGCTCTTCCAGCGCTTCCTGGTAGCGGCCTTCCGCGAAGTACGGCTGCAACTTATCGCGCAGAACCACTACATTGGTCGCCAGGCGAATTTCTTCGGCTTCTTTCAGCACGGAGGCACGAACGGTCTCGTTCAGCGCTTCGTCGGACTTGGCAAGAATGTTGGATACACGCTTGTTAGCCGCCGCCAGAGAGGCCGCCGCTTCCAGAGTACGGAAGTGGGAAACCGCCTTCATACGGGCATCAAAGTCGGCCGGTTTGGTCGGACGACGAGCCAGTACCGCCTGGATGGTGTCAACCGCGTGACCTTCTTCCTGATACCAGGCGCGGAAGCGGCCCAGCATGAAGTCGATAACGTCATCAACCACATTGGCATTGGTCAGCTTGCTGCCGTAGAGGCGCACGGCTTCTTCGGCCAGGGTTTGCAGATCCAGCGGCAGGTTTTTCTCAACGATAATACGCAGCACGCCCAGCGCAGCACGGCGCAGCGCAAACGGGTCTTTATCGCCTTTAGGGTGCTGACCGATGCCGAAGATACCCGCAAGGGTGTCCATCTTGTCGGCAATCGCTACCGCACAGGCAACCAGGTTAGACGGCAGAGCGTCACCGGCAAAGCGCGGCTGATACTGCTCGTTCAACGCAACAGCTACATCTTCCGCTTCGCCGTCGTGGCGCGCGTAGTGCATGCCCATCACGCCCTGAGTGTCGGTAAATTCGAACACCATGTTGGTCATCAGGTCGCACTTGGAGAGCAGGCCTGCGCGGGTCGCGTGGTTCACGTCGGCACCAATCTGCCCGGCAATCCAGCCAGAAAGCGCTTCGATGCGGTTGGTTTTGTCGCGCAGGGTGCCCAGCTCTTTCTGGAACAGAACGGTCTCCAGACGCGGCAGGTTGTCTTCCAGGCGCTTTTTACGGTCGGTATTGAAGAAGAACTCCGCATCCGCAAGGCGCGGGCGCACAACTTTCTCGTTACCGGAGATAATCTGTATCGGATCTTTAGACTCGATGTTGGCTACGAAGATGAAGTTCGGCAACAGCTTGCCGTCGTCGGCGTAAACCGGGAAATACTTCTGGTCGCCCTTCATGGTGTAAACCAGCGCTTCGGCAGGCACCGCGAGGAATTTCTCTTCGAATTTCGCGGTCAGCACGACCGGCCATTCCACCAGCGAGGTGACCTCTTCCAGCAGGCTTTCGCTCAGGTCAGCGTTGCCGCCAATCTTACGCGCAGCTTCTTCGGCGTCGCGCTTGATAACTGCTTTACGCTGTTCGTAATCGGCGATCACCTTGCCGCGTTCCAGCAGGATTTGCGGATACTGTTCGGCGTTGTCGATGGTGAATTCCGGCTCGCCCATAAAGCGGTGGCCGCGAATCACGCGATCGGACTGAATGCCGAGAATGGTGGCGGGGATAAGCTCGTCGCCCAGCAGCAGCGTGAGGGTATGAACCGGACGCACAAAGTGGATGTCGGACGCGCCCCAGCGCATCAGCTTAGGAATTGGCAGCTTAGCCAGCGAAGTTGCAATCATGTTCGGCAGCAGCGCCTGAACGCTTTCGCCCTTCACATGAGCGCGGTACAACAGCCACTCACCTTTGTCGGTCGCCAGACGCTCGGCCTGGTCAACGGTAATACCGCAGCCGCGCGCCCAGCCTTCTGCCGCTTTGCTCGGCTTGCCTTCGGCGTCAAACGCGGCGGTTACCGCAGGGCCGCGTTTTTCAACTTCGCGATCCGGCTGAGAGGCAGCCAGGTTAGCGATTTTCAGCGCCAGACGGCGCGGGGCCGCAAACCATTTTACTTCACCGTGGGCGATGTTTGCCGCATCCAGCTCGGCGGTGACGTTGGCAGCGAAGGACTCAGCCAGGCTGCGCAGGGCTTTTGGTGGCAGCTCTTCAGTGCCAAGCTCCACCAGGAAAGTTTTTTCAGACATGCCAGCCTCTCTAGTTTTTCTTATTGCACATCGGGAAGCCAAGCGCTTCACGAGAAGCGTAGTAGGCTTCGGCCACGGCTTTGGTCAGGGTGCGAATGCGCAGAATGTAGCGCTGACGCTCGGTCACCGAGATGGCCTTGCGCGCATCCAGCAGGTTAAAGCTGTGAGCGGCTTTCAGAATACGTTCGTAGGCCGGCAGCGGCAGCGGAGTTTCCAGCGCCAGCAGCTGCTGGGCTTCTTTCTCATACTGCTCGAAGCAGGTGAACAGGAAGTCCACATCGGCGTATTCGAAGTTATAGGTGGACTGCTCCACTTCGTTCTGGTGGAACACGTCGCCGTAGGTGGTTTTACCCAGCGGGCCGTCGCTCCACACCAGGTCGTAAACGCTGTCTACGCCCTGAATGTACATAGCAAGACGCTCTAAACCGTAGGTGATTTCACCGGTTACCGGCTTGCACTCCAGGCCGCCAACCTGCTGGAAGTAGGTAAACTGGGTGACTTCCATACCGTTCAGCCACACTTCCCAGCCCAGGCCCCACGCGCCAAGCGTTGGGTTTTCCCAGTTATCTTCCACGAAGCGAATGTCATGAATCGTCGGATCCATTCCCAGCTCTTTCAGCGACCCGAGGTACAGCTCCTGAATATTGTCCGGGGAAGGCTTAATCACCACCTGGAACTGATAGTAGTGCTGTAAACGGTTCGGGTTTTCGCCGTAACGGCCATCGGTAGGACGGCGGGACGGCTGCACATAAGCGGTGGCCATTGGCTCCGGGCCTAAGGCACGCAGGCTGGTCATCGGGTGAGAGGTGCCTGCGCCTACTTCCATGTCCAAAGGTTGAACAATGGTGCAGCCCTGGCGAGCCCAGTAGTCCTGTAAGGTCAGGATCAGGCCTTGAAAGGTCTTGGTATCAAACTTTTGCATGTTGAATTCGCACGCGTTCGGTGGATTTAAGAGAAGCGGCCAGTATATACGCAAAAGCGGTTGAGTTGTATCAACACGGCAACGGAACGGCCCGGAGGCGAAAAGCCGTTAAGTTGTTGCGCGTTGGTTGAGGTTTTCGCGACTGGAAAGGTGTGAAAACTGACCACTTTGGTCAAAAGAACAGGTAAAGCCCTCTTTGCGGGCAGTATTGCCTGCCAGTTCATAGCTTGCCTGATACTGCTTAAAATCGGACACATTAATACGCTGCGGCTGGGTGTTGTAGCGTAATGCGGCTTCGTTTTTACACGCCAGCTCCATAGCACCGGCATTGACCCGCGGGCGAGCCTGCTGCGCATATTGGCTTTCCTGCTGTGGGGCGCTACACGCGCTCAGGAAAAACGCAAAAAATACCGTTAAGAGGAGTCGATTTCTTTTTTCTTCCATCATCATTCGCTGCCAGTACGTTAAACTCGGTTTCTTATTCATACTCCCCGTGAACCACGCATTCTGCGAAGCGACGGCGGGGATGACAAGATGCGCGGCACAAACTCAGAAATATCCAGGCTCAGGGGAACGAATGCAGCAGAAGATAAACTGGATCGATAACCTTCGTGGCATCGCTTGCCTGATGGTCGTCATGATCCACACCACGACCTGGTACATTACCAATCCACACAGCGTGACCGCTTTTAGTTGGGATCTGTCGAACGTACTTAATTCAGCCTCACGCGTCAGCGTGCCGCTCTTTTTTATGATTTCAGGTTATCTGTTCTTCGGTGAGCGCAGCGCTCAGCAGCGCCACTTCCTGCGGATTTCCAGCTGCCTGCTGTTCTATAGCGCCATCGCCCTGCTTTACATCTGGCTGTTTACGCCAATAAGCGTCGGCCTGGCGCTGCGCTACATCCTGCAAAAACCGGTGTTTTATCACCTGTGGTTTTTCTTCGCGATTATGGTGATTTACCTGCTTTCGCCGCTGATACAGGTCAAAAAGGTCAGCGCCGTCACCATTCTGGGCCTGATGGTGCTGCTGGGCGTAGTGGCGAACCCCAATACCGTGCCGCAGACTCTGGGCAATATGAAGTGGATGCCGGTTAATCTTTATATCAACGGCGATACTTTCTATTACGTGCTGTACGGGCTGTTAGGGCGGGCAATTGGCATGCTGGAGACGAGGAAAAACTGGGTTAGCGTGCTGGCGGGTGGCCTGTTCCTGCTGTGCGTGATGTCTATCTCTCTGGGCACCCGCAGGCAGCTGGAAATTAACCAAAACTTCGCCGAAACCTTTTACGTTTACTGCGGCCCGCTGGTGTTTATCGCCGCCATCAGCCTGCTGGTCTTCGCCAAAAACTGTCTTAACCAGCGCCCGCTGCCCGGGCTGGCGTTTATTTCACGTTATTCGCTGGGGATTTACGGTTTTCACGCGCTGATTATTCATTATCTTCGCACGCACGATATCGAGATAACCGCCTGGCCGGTGCTGGATATCCTCTGGATATTTGGCGCAACCCTTGCTGGCAGCCTGCTGCTGGCGTTGGCGGTTGGCAAACTCGACCGCTGGAAGCTGGTCAGCTAGCCCCGCTTGCTCTGGAGCGGGCCCGGTGCAGCTGTCGGGGTGAAGAAAACCCGGCGGCGCTGGCTGCCTGCTCCATGCGCTGCCCCTGCAATAGCCGCTGTTCGGCAACCGCAAGCCTTAGCTGCTCCAGATAGTCGCGTACAGAAATGCCAAGATGTTGCTGGAAAAGACGGGAAAGATGCCGAGGGCTGACGTGAACCCGGCTGGCGATTTCCGGCACCGGCCAGGGTAGCTCGGGGGCCCCGGACAGCAAATCCTGGGCGCGGTGTACCGCCGGATGAATATGGTTGCGGTAGCGCAGCCAGGGAGAAAGCTGCGGATCGTCGCCGGAACGCCGGAACCAGACCACCATTTCTCTCGCCACCTCCAGCGCCACGCGCGGGCCGCAGTAGCGGTTAATCAAATGCAGGGAAAGATCGATGCCGGAAGTGATCCCCGCGCTGGTCCAGATGCCCCGGTCCTCAACAAAAATTCGGTTGTCCTTTACCTGCGCGCCCGGTGCCGCCGCTTTTAAACGCTCGAGCACATCATGATGGGTGGTGCACTGCACGCCGTTCATCAGGCCCGCCCGTGCCGCCAGCAGCGAGCCGGAGCATACGCACATCAGATTAAGCTGCTGGCTGTGGATCTGCGGCTGAAGCCGGGTCAGCCAGCGCCGTACCTCTTCGGCCTGCGGCGTGGCAAAAAAACGGTTTGAATCGCACACCCCGGGCAGCACCAGCAGACTGCCCGGAGGAAGCCGCTCCGGCAGAGGCTGAATGCCGCTGAAGGTCAGGCCGATGGAGGTTTCTACCTGTGGGTCCGGGCCGATGTAGTGCAGATCAAACGCGTTCTTCGCCAGCCCCAGCGTTTCCGCCGGGCCGCTCAGGTCGAGGGATAACACCCCCGGCAGCACCACAAACCAGACCCCAATACTCATTCCAGCGACTCCAGACACTCGGCTACGGTTTGTATCTCTGCGAAGCGCCCTGCCAGTACCGTTTCAGTGCGATGGCGCAGGATCGCGGCGTCCAGCGTAACGCCTTTCCAGCTCATCGGGAAGGTCAGCATCGCTTCGCTGACGAAAGTAACGCGATAGCCCAAATCGGAGGCGACCCGAGTCGTTGTTTCGCAACACTGCTCGGTACGAATACCGCAAATAATCAGGTGGTTAATGTCCCGGTCGCGTAGCCAGCGATCCAGCCCGGTATCGGTAAAGGCGTTATGAACGTGCTTCCGAAAGCTGACGGCAGGTTGATGCTGTAAGAACGGCATCGGCGTCACAAAACCGGAATCCAGCGAAAACGCGCCGTCGCCGTCAACGTGGAAGATATCCACCACCGGCACGCCTTTGACCTGACAGCCGGCAATCAGTGCCAGTATGGCCTGCTGAAACGCCGGAACATCGTCCTCCTGCCAGTAGTCACGGTGGAAGAAGGATTGTTGAGTATCGATATTAATAAGCGCGTTGCGTGACATTTTCGGACTCCTCATCTGTTGGCCTGAAGCCATTCTGACAAGGCTTAACTGCAATGCTAATACCAAAAACGGACAGGATGAGGGTGGTTTGGGACGATCCGTTATCACTTGGTTACCGGTGTTTATGCTAATCCGGAGATAATTCCGTTCACGCAATATCCCGTTGCCACGCCATCGTCCCCGGCTTTGACCCAATTCAGGCGGGGTGGAGCTGCCGCGCTCCAGGGGAAGTGCTATCACGACATCAGCGGTAAAAGCTGCTGATAAATCTGATTAAACACCTGACGTCGCCCGGCGTAGCGCTGGTGGCGATTGAAATCAGGTTGATGCCTTTGCTCCAGCGGCAGCTGTGGGAGCAGAGATTGCAGCGACTGGCCGGGCGAAAGCGCGATTTGTGCCAGCCGCGCCGCGCCAAGCGCTGGCCCAACGTCGCCGCCGGTGCGGTAGTCCAGCACCTGGCCGCTGATATCCGCCAGCATTTGCCGCCAGTACGGGCTGCGCGCCCCGCCGCCTATCAGCGTTACGCTATCCGGCGTGATACCGCAAAGGTGTACCACATCCATGCCGTCCGCCAGGGCATAGCCCACGCCTTCAAGCACCGCGCGGGCAAGCTCTGCCGGGCCGTGTTGATGGGTCAGGCCGAAGAAGGTGCCTTTTGCCTGCGGGTTATTATGCGGCGTTCGCTCCCCGGAGAGGTACGGCAAGAACCAAACTACGCCAGCGTCCTGGTTAGCCTGCTCGGCGGCGGCCAGCAGGGCGGGAACAGAGCCAAGCCCGGTCAACTTAGCCGCCCAGTCAAGGCAGGAAGCCGCACTCAGCATTACCGACATCAAATGCCAGCGGTTCGGCAAAGCGTGACAAAAACTGTGCACCGCGCTTTCGGGGTTGCTGCGAAAGCCGTCGCTCACCGCAAAGTAAACGCCGGATGTCCCGAGGGAAAGCATTGCCTGCCCGGCATCCACCATTCCCACGCCAATCGCGCCCGCCGCGTTATCGCCACCACCGGCTACCACGGGAACCGCAGCCATATTCCAGGCCGCAGCCACTTCAGGTTTCAGCACGCCGGTGACTTCGCTGCCTTCAAACAGCTCCGGCATATGCTGGCGGGAAAGACGGCAGGCATCCAGCATGATGTCGCTCCAGTCGCGCTTCGCGACATCCAGCCACATCGTTCCCGCCGCGTCTGACATGTCGCTGGCGAACTCGCCGGTCATTCTCAGGCGCAGGTAATCTTTTGGCAGCAGCACTTTGTTAATCTGGGCGAAGACTTCAGGCTCGTGGCGCTCCACCCACAACAGTTTTGGCGCGGTAAAGCCCGGCATCATCAGGTTGCCGGTAATCGCCCGCGCTTCCTCAACATTGCTTTCAAGCAGCGCGCACTCTTCACCGCTGCGGCCATCGTTCCATAAAATCGCCGGGCGCAGCACCCGTTGTTTACTGTCCAGCAGCGTGGCACCGTGCATCTGCCCGGCAAGCCCGATAGCCTTTACGCCCTTCAGCGGATGCTCAGCGCCCAGGGCGCGCATTGCCCGATCGGTTGCGAGCCACCAGCTTTCGGGATCTTGCTCGGACCAGAGCGAATGAGGCCGGGACACGGTAAGCGGTTCGCTATGCGCGGCCAGCACCTCGCCTGCTTCACCCAGCAGGATTGCCTTCACGCCCGAAGTGCCAAGATCGATGCCGATATACATGGTAGCTCCTTAATATCGCGCCGCGTTACCGGCGGCGCAGGAAGGTTTATTTATCAAATAGATAGTGATTCACCAGGTTTTCCAGCAGCTCCTGATGCCCGCTCTGATGCTGGGGTGCCAGGTTATGCTGCTCAGCGTACTGTGCCAGCTGCGTGAGCGATATCTGCCCTTTAAGAATTTGCTGGCCCAGCTCACTATTCCACCCGGCGTAACGTTTGGCTACTCGCTTATCAAGCTCGCCGTCCTCGACCATGCGTGCGGCAATTTTCAGCGCCAGCGCCATGGTGTCCATCGCGCCGATATGGCCGTAGAACAGGTCATATTTATCGGTGCTCTGGCGCCGCACTTTGGCATCAAAGTTCAGGCCGCCGGTGGTTAACCCACCCGCTTTGAGGATTTCGTACATGACCAGGGCGTTTTCTTCCACGCTGTTCGGGAACTGGTCGGTATCCCAACCCAGCTGCGGGTCCCCCCGGTTGGCATCCACCGAACCAAAGATCCCCAAAGCAATGGCGCTGGCGATTTCGTGGTGGAAGGAGTGGCCCGCGAGCGTGGCGTGGTTGGCCTCAATATTCACTTTGATCTCTTTTTCCAGACCAAACTGCTTCAGGAAGCCGTAGACCGTCGCGACATCGTAATCATACTGGTGCTTGGTCGGCTCCTGCGGCTTAGGCTCGATAAGCAGCGTGCCGCGGAAGCCGATTTTATGTTTATGCTCAACCACCATCTGCATAAAGCGGCCGATCTGCTCGCGTTCCTGCCGCAGGTCGGTATTCAGCAGGGTTTCATAACCTTCTCGCCCGCCCCAGAGCACATAGTTTTCGCCGCCCAGCTGATGAGTCGCGTTCATCGCCGTTACAACCTGCGTGGCGGCCCAGGAGAATACGTCCGGATCGGGGTTAGTCGCCGCCCCGGCGCCATATCGTGGATGGGTGAAGCAGTTAGCCGTGCCCCACAGCAGCTTCACGCCGCTTTCCTGCTGTTTTTGCGCCAGCACTTCTGTCATCTGCGCAAAATTGTTCAGGTACTCTTTCAGGGAAGCGCCTTCGGGCGAGACGTCGACATCGTGGAAACAGTAGTAAGGCACGTTTAGTTTGTGGAAAAATTCAAATGCCACGTCGGCCTTGCGTTTCGCCAGCGCCATTGCGTCACCGGCCTGCTGCCACGGGCGCTCAAACGCCCCCACGCCGAACATATCCGCGCCGGTCCAGCAGAATGTATGCCAGTAGCAGGCGGCGAAGCGCAGGTGCTCTTCCATACGTTTGCCGAGAATCAGCTCGTCCGGGTTGTAGTGGCGAAACGCCAGCGGGTTGGTGGTTTTCGGCCCTTCAAAGCGAACGCGATCAAGTTGGTCAAAATAGGCTTGCATAATTAACTCCGTCATCAGGAAAACAGCTGCCAGGATAGAAAGTTATTTCATCCTGGTGTCTCCCGAACGGTTGCTCAATTACGTTATTTCACACCGGGATTAAGAGAATACTCAAACGTGCGCTGGCTCTCAAAAAAGAGGCTAAAAATAATTAGCAACAGCCTGAATCAGGGCAATAAATTATCTCCACAGGTTATTCACTCGATATAAAACCCGATCGCCATCATAAATTGACAATTAAACCAAAAAACATAATGCCAGGATAAAAATCTGTAATTGAAGGTTGCGCCCGCAGCGATAACAATCCGAAGGTCTACTGATGTGAACCATTCTTTACTCCGATAAGCCCTCTCTCCCTACAGGTAAAATAAAATGAAGATAAAGAACATCTTACTGACGTTATGTGCCGCACTTGTCCTCACCAGCGTGAGCGGCATGGCAAAAGAAGTCAAAATCGGTATGGCGATTGATGACCTGCGCCTCGAGCGCTGGCAAAAAGACCGCGATATCTTTGTTAAAAAAGCCGAATCTTTAGGGGCGAAAGTATTTGTGCAGTCCGCCAACGGCAATGAAGAAACGCAGATGTCGCAGATTGAAAACATGATAAACCGCGGCGTTGACGTGTTGGTTATTATTCCTTACAACGGCCAGGTATTAAGCAACGTGATCGCAGAGGCCAAACGTGAAGGCATAAAAGTATTAGCCTATGACCGTATGATAAATAATGCCGACATTGATTTTTATATTTCCTTCGACAATGAAAAAGTCGGTGAATTACAGGCTAAAAGCATTGTTAACAAAGCACCCCAGGGAAATTATTTTTTAATGGGCGGCTCGCCGGTGGATAATAATGCAAAATTATTCCGTGCCGGGCAGATGAAAGTATTAAAACCTTATATTGATGAAGGGAAAATTAAAGTCGTCGGCGATCAGTGGGTTGACGGCTGGCTGCCGGAAAACGCGCTGAAAATAATGGAAAACGCATTGACGGCGAATAATAACAAGATTGATGCGGTAGTGGCTTCTAACGATGCCACGGCCGGCGGCGCTATTCAGGCGCTTAGCGCCCAGGGGCTGGCGGGTAAAGTCGCTATTTCCGGCCAGGATGCGGACCTTGCGGGGATCAAGCGCATTATTGCCGGGACCCAGACCATGACCGTGTATAAACCCATTACCAAACTGGCAAATACCGCCGCCGAAATTGCCGTCGAATTGGGCGAAGGTAAGCAGCCAGCCTCCGATACCAAACTGAATAACGGCCTGAAAGAGGTCCCTTCCCGCCTGTTGACGCCAATCGAAGTGGATAAAACCAATATCGACAGCACCGTCATCGCCGATGGTTTCCACAAAAAAGCCGAGCTGTAGGCCGCAGGCCCGCCATAACGCGGGCCATCTCTGACCCGGAGGAGAGGTTATGCCTCATTTGCTGGAAATGAAAAATATCACCAAAGCCTTTGGCGCGGTGAAAGCGGTGGACAACGTAAGCCTGGCGCTCGAGGCCGGAGAGGTCATGTCGCTGTGCGGCGAAAATGGTTCGGGCAAATCAACGTTGATGAAAGTTCTGTGCGGGATCTACCCTCACGGCAGCTATGAAGGCGAAATCTGGTTTGCGGGCGAGCTGTTACAGGCCAGCCACATCCGCGATACCGAGCGTAAGGGCATCGCCATTATTCACCAGGAGCTGGCGCTGGTTAAGCACCTCACCGTGCTGGAAAACATCTTCCTCGGCACGGAGATAACCCGCCGCGGGGTGTTGGACTACGACACCATGACGCTGCGCTGCCAGAAGCTGCTGGCTCAGGTGAACTTGCCTCTCTCCCCGGATACCCGGGTGGGCGATTTAGGCCTCGGGCAGCAACAATTGGTGGAGATAGCGAAAGCGCTGAACAAGCAGGTTCGCCTGCTGATTCTGGATGAGCCGACCGCCTCGCTCACCGGGCAGGAAACCGACACGCTGCTGGGGATCATTCGCAGCCTTCAGGCCCACGGCATCGCGTGTATTTATATCTCCCACAAGCTCAATGAAGTGAAAGCCATCTCAGACAGCATCTGCGTTATCCGGGACGGGCAGCCCATCGGCACCCGCCAGGCCGCACAGATGAGCGAGGACGATATCATCACTATGATGGTAGGCCGCGAGCTTACCGCGCTCTACCCGAGCGAGCCGCACCAGGCCGGGGATGAAATCCTGCGCGTGGAACACCTCACCGCCTGGCACCCGGTTAACCGGCACATTAAGCGGGTTAACGATGCTTCTTTTTCCCTGCGCAAAGGCGAAATCCTCGGTATTGCCGGACTGGTCGGCGCAGGGCGAACCGAGGCGGTGCAGTGCCTGTTTGGCGTCTGGCCGGGGCGCTGGGAAGGCGAAGTGTACATTGACGGCCAGCGCGTCCATATCAACAACTGCCAGCAGGCGATTGCCCACGGTATCGCGATGGTGCCGGAAGACCGCAAAAAAGACGGCATCGTGCCGGTGATGGAGGTTGGGCAAAACATCACCCTGGCCGCGCTGGACAGGTTTTCCGGCCCTCTCAGCAGCCTGGACGAGGCGGCGGAGCAGGACTGTATGCTGCAATCGCTCAGGCGCCTGAAGGTAAAGACCTCATCGCCGGAACTTGCCATTGGCCGCCTCAGCGGCGGAAACCAGCAAAAAGCGATTCTCGCCCGCTGCCTGCTGCTCAACCCACGCATCCTGATACTCGACGAGCCAACGCGCGGGATCGATATCGGCGCGAAGTACGAAATTTATAAATTAATCAATCAATTGGTGCAGCAGGGGATTGCTGTGATTGTCATCTCTTCGGAACTGCCGGAGGTGCTCGGTCTCAGCGACCGGGTGCTGGTAATGCACGAAGGGCGCATAAAAGCCGATTTGATTAACCGCAACCTGACCCAGGAAAGGGTGATGGAAGCCGCCCTGAGGAGTGACCCCTATGTCGAAAAGCAACTCGCCTGAACTGAAACTTGCGGCACCGGGCCGCCCGGCATTTGGCGGCCTCAGGGCGCTTAATTTGCAGGTCTTCGTGATGATAGCCGCCATCGTCGTCATCATGCTGTTCTTCACCTGGCAAACCGAGGGGGCTTATCTCAGCGCCCGCAACGTCTCCAACCTGCTGCGCCAGACGGCTATCACCGGCATCCTGGCCGTGGGCATGGTGTTTGTGATTATTTCCGCTGAAATCGATCTCTCGGTGGGGTCGATGATGGGGCTGCTCGGCGGCGTCGCGGCGATTTTTGACGTCTGGCTCGGCTGGCCGCTGCCGCTGACGATTGTCGTCACCCTCGCGCTTGGCCTGCTGCTCGGGGCCTGGAACGGCTGGTGGGTCGCCTACCGTAAAGTGCCGTCGTTCATCGTCACCCTCGCCGGGATGCTGGCCTTTCGCGGCGTACTGATCGGCATTACCAACGGCACGACCGTATCGCCAACCAGCGCGGGGATGTCGCAAATTGGGCAGAGCTACCTGCCGGACGGTATCGGCTTTGGCGTTGGCGTCATCGGGCTGATGGGGTTCATTGCCTGGCAGTGGCGGCTGCGCATGCGCCGCCAGGCGCTTGGGCTTGTCGCTCCTGCATCCAGCGGCATGGTGGGTCGCCAGGCGTTAACCGCCGTGATTATCCTCGGGGCTATCTGGCTGCTGAACGACTACCGTGGCGTGCCAACCCCGGTATTAATCCTCGCCCTGCTGCTGCTGGCCGGCATGTTCATGGCGACGCGTACCGCCTTTGGCCGCCGTATTTACGCCATCGGCGGCAACATCGATGCCGCGCGCCTGTCCGGGATTAACGTCGAACGCACCAAGCTCGCGGTCTTCGCGATTAACGGCCTGATGGTGGCGATTGCCGGGCTGATTTTAAGCTCGCGCCTCGGTGCGGGTTCCCCTTCTGCCGGGAATATTGCCGAACTGGACGCCATCGCCGCCTGCGTTATCGGCGGCACCAGCCTGGCAGGAGGCATCGGCAGCGTGGCTGGCGCGATAATGGGGGCTTTTATCATGGCCTCGCTGGACAACGGCATGAGCATGATGGATGTGCCCACCTTCTGGCAGTACATCGTCAAAGGGGCCATTTTGCTGCTGGCGGTATGGATGGATTCCGCGACCAAACGTCGGGCTTAAACGACCAGCGGCAAAACGTGCAAGCGATCACAATGCCGGGGCGGCGTTCCCCGGCGCTGTTATGGCTGTGATATTGAGACACGAGGCTATTTTCAGGAAACCATCAGCATGTTTGAGAAACGTCATCGCATCACGCTGTTATTCAATGCCAATAAAGTGTACGACCGCCAGGTGGTCGAGGGCGTCGGTGAATATTTGCAGGCGTCTCAATCCGAGTGGGATATTTTCATCGAAGAGGATTTCCGCGCTCGTATCGACAACATAAAGGAGTGGCTGGGCGACGGCGTTATCGCCGACTTCGATGACCGGGAAATTGAGCGCCTGCTGGCCGGTGCCGGCGTGCCGATTGTCGGGGTGGGCGGTTCATATCATCTTCCTGAGCACTACCCGCCGGTGCATTACATCGCCACGGACAACCACGCGCTGGTGGAAAGCGCCTTTTTGCATTTGAAAGAGAAAGGCGTACAGCGCTTCGCTTTTTACGGGCTGCCTGGCTCCAGCGGTAAGCGCTGGGCCGCGGAGCGTGAGCACGCCTTCCGCCAGTTAGTGGCGCAGGAAAAATATCGCGGCGTGGTTTATCAGGGGATCGAAACCGCACCGGAAAACTGGCAGCACGCGCAAAATCGGCTCGCCGACTGGGTGCAAACCCTGCCTCCGCAAACCGGGATAATCGCGGTGACGGATGCGAGGGCGCGCCATCTGCTCCAGGTTTGCGAGCATCTTCATATCCCGGTGCCGGAAAAGCTGTGTGTCATTGGAATCGATAATGAAGAATTAACCCGCTACTTATCGCGGGTGGCGCTCTCCTCCGTTGCCCAGGGTACTCGCCAGATGGGCTACCAGGCGGCCAAGCTGCTGCACCGGCTGCTGGCTGATGAAAACCTGCCTTTGCAGCGCGTGCTGGTCCCGCCGGTGAGGGTCGTGGAGCGCAGCTCAACCGACTACCGCTCGCTGCACGACCCGGCGGTCATACAGGCGATGCATTACATCCGCAATCATGCCTGCAAGGGTATTAAGGTCGAGCAGGTGCTGGATGCGGTGGGTATTTCTCGCTCCAATCTGGAGAAGCGCTTTAAAGAGGAAGTGGGGGAGACGATCCACGCGGTTATCCACGCGGAAAAACTTGAAAAGGCGCGCAGCCTGCTAATTTCGACCTCGCTCTCTATCAACGAGATATCACAAATGTGCGGCTACCCTTCTTTGCAATATTTCTATTCGGTATTTAAAAAAGAGTACGACGCGACGCCAAAAGAACACCGCGACCGATTTAGCGAAGTTTTAGTTTAACACCATAAATAACAATGCCCTCCTGAGAGGGCATTTGTATTATTTCGCTAGCGTACCGACTTTAATTTGGCACCATTAAACGCTGGTTAGTCTGGAACATAGCAAACAGATAATTGTTATAGCTTGAACCCTTAGTCGAATACCCTTTCAGCTTATGGATCATATTGTTGGCGGTAACTTCCTGGTCCGCTTTACGCAGCTTGGCGCGCTCTTTGCGGAACGAAGAATAGGCCGGATGAGTATTCAGATTGGCAACATAAGAGCTCACGCCTTCTTTCAGCGAGCCGTAATGCAGGTAGCCCTTCACTTTTCCAGGCTCGCTGTTGCAGTGGCGCTTAGTGCACTTCATGCCAAACAGGTTGTTATTGCTTCGCGCCAGCTTCGAGGTTCCCCAGCCGCTTTCTGCAGCCGCCATCGTCGCCACCATATTGGTAGGGATGATATCAACCTTCTCCAGCAGATTGTTCCACGGCACGCGATTGGTGTTGCCGCGCCATGCGACCTTGTAGCGCTGGGTGATTCCTTTCAGACGAGCACGTTCGCTCGGCGACCAGCGCTTCTCGTACTGTTTTGAAATCAACCAGTTACGATCTGCGGTAATCGCTGCATTTTGGCGGGTAATATATGGCATGACCGTCCGGAGAAACGCTTTTTTCCTTGGTGTTCCGGAAGGGTATTTTCGCAAATCAGGAAGCGAACCATTTTCACTATTGCGAGAATACTCTTTTTTACTACTTGCCAGTTTACTACTTACCGTTTTTTTACTGCTTACTTTCGTTATATGGGCTTTACTGTGCGACTTAGGCTCATGTTTACTGGCTAATACCTGGCTTGAAAAGCCCACGGTCAGTAACATGAGTATCGCGGCCCCGAATCGTCGGAATGGGGGTGATATCATGAGTTCTCCTGGTCGGATCGATCGTTTCCAGTGCCTTATTTTATAAAAGGTTTTAGAAAATTAGGGGCGAATACTATCAAATTTAACCGTTCAGAGCACGTTAAGAAATAGTCCCATTCCGAAACAATGTCACCTAAGAACTTCTTATAGTGGTAAAAAGTATTGTAAAATTCGGGGGTTAATCACAGTTCAGCATTTCAGTAAAAAATGGACTGTTGAGGCTTATTCCTGGGTTTAGAGAGTTTAATTTTTGGTTATATTTTTAAGATGGCGGCAGCTGTGCTTCGGCGAGGTGTAACCGGGCAAAAGCGCTCAGATAACATTTAATACAGGAAAACTGGCAAACATGAGCCTGGTTCAGAACCTGATAAAAAAAGCCTTCGCTACCGCTAATGCAAATGAAGCCGCAAGCTTCTTAGCCAGCGCATGCAACCGTATGAAGATGCATAATAAAGAGCAAATTCAGGCGGAAGTCAGCGCGGCCCTGGTGAACGTAAATCTGGTACGCATTAGCGAGAAACCGCCGCAGGCCAAAACGGTTTATCAGGACTCTCCGGAAACCCTCAAACGCCTCAGAGAAGCCGAGTCGCTCTCCGCCAGCCTGCTTGCCCAGCTGCGCCAGGCGCAGCAAAACGCAGGTCAACAACCCTTACAGCAAGACAGGCCGGAAACCACCGAGCGCCTGCGTAAATATGAAAAACAGGTCTCCGAACTGCAAAAAGCCCTGAACATTAGCCAGGAGATGCACCTTAAGGAGTCGGCCCTGGTGCGCAGCGTCATGCAGCGCGAAATCGACGAGCTTAAAAGCCTGTTTAACCGCCAGAAAGAATCAGGCTCCGGGCTGGTTGAAAGCCACCAGCGTGAAAAAGCCGAGCTAAACCAGCGCCTGCAAGCCGCCGACGAGCTGATCAAAACCCAGCAGGAAGCACGCCACAGGGCCGAGGCGGAAGTCGCCAGCCTGCGCGAAAAACTCGAAAATCTGCGTGCCGACAGCCATTACAACTTCGAACAGTGTGAAACCCTGAACGCCAGGCTGACCAAAACCATCGACGAACTGCTGGCGACCCGCAATACCCTGAGCGCCCATTTCGGCCAGTGGCTGCCGAACAAATAGCAAAACGTTATCTCCGTCACTCACCCTCTCTGCTCCACCCCGCATAACGGGCAGGCGGGATGAGCGAAAAAACTTCATCCGGTGGCACACTGCGCAATAAATCCCCACCGGACGACGCGTATGAAACGGCTTACCCTCAGTCTGCTACTCGCTCCCTGCCTGGCCCATGCGGGCTGGAGTGCCTCTGGCCTGCCTCCCTTTCAGGAAACCAGCCCCGGCCTGTTTATCAGCAATGCTCAGTTGGATAAAGGCGCGCGTCCGCTGAGCCTGATGCTGGATAGCCGCTGCTGGCAGCCCGCAGAAGCCATCAGGCTGAATCAGGTACTCTCGCTTAAACCCTGTGAAGGCGATGCCCCCCAGTGGCGGCTTTTCCGTTCCGGGCAGTATCAGATTCAGGTGGATACCCGCAGCGGCACGCCAACCCTGCTGCTGAACGTTAAACAGGAAACCAGCAGCGAGCCTGAGCAAATCGTCAAACAGTGCCCGCGATGGGATGGCCAGCCGCTCACGGTTGACGTCAGCAGCACCTTCGCGGAAGGCTCTACGGTGCGGGACTTCTACAGCGGCGCAACGGCGAAAGTCGAACAGGGCCACATTACCCTGACTCCGGACGCAGGAAGCGGCGGCCTGCTGCTGCTCGAGCAGGCCGCCACGACCGGCACCGCGCCGTTCAGCTGGCATAACGCCACGGTTTATTTCGTCCTTACCGACCGCTTTGAGAACGGCAACCCGGCCAACGACAACAGCTATGGCCGCCATAAAGACGGCATGCAGGAAATCGGCACCTTCCACGGCGGCGATCTCGCCGGACTAACCGGCAAACTGGACTATCTTCAGCAGCTTGGGGTCAACGCGCTGTGGATAAGCTCGCCGCTGGAGCAAATCCACGGCTGGGTTGGCGGCGGCACTAAAGGCGATTTTCCACATTATGCCTATCACGGTTATTACACCCAGGACTGGACGCGTCTCGACGCCAATATGGGCGACGAGGCGGATCTACGAAGACTGGTCGATGAGGCGCACAAACGCGGGATGCGTATCTTATTCGACGTAGTCATGAACCACACCGGTTATGCCACGCTCGCCGACATGCAGGAATACCAGTTTGGCGGACTCTATCTCAAAGGCACAGAGCTTAAGGCGACTCTCGGCAAGCGCTGGACAGACTGGAAGCCGGGTCCCGGCCAGAGCTGGCACAGCTTTAACGACTACATCAATTTCAGCGACAAGGCCGCCTGGGATAAATGGTGGGGAAAAGCGTGGATAAGAACCGACATCGGCGACTACGACAACCCCGGCTTTGACGATTTAACGATGTCTTTGGCCTTCCTGCCAGACCTGAAAACCGAAGCTACTGCGCCCGCAGGGCTGCCAACCTTCTACGCCCATAAGCCGGATACCCATGCGCAGGCGCTGCCCGGCTATACCGTGCGGGATTATCTGACCCATTGGCTTAGCCAGTGGGTACGCGACTACGGCATTGACGGGTTCCGCGTGGATACCGCCAAACACGTTGAAAAGGCCGCGTGGCAACAGCTAAAAGACCAGGCCAGCACGGCATTAGTCGAATGGAAAAAAGCGAACCCGGAGAAAAAACTCGACGACGCGCCGTTCTGGATGACCGGCGAATCCTGGGGCCACGGCGTGATGAAAAGCGATTACTACGCCAGCGGCTTCGACGCAATGATCAACTTCGACTATCAGGAGCAGGCGGCGAAGGCGACGGACTGCCTGGCAAACATCGGCCCCACCTGGCAGCAAATGGCGGAGAAGTTGCAGCAATTCAACGTGCTGAGTTATCTATCCTCCCACGACACCCGCCTGTTCCGGGAGGGCGGCCAGAAACCGGCTGAGCTGTTAATGCTCGCACCCGGCGCGGTGCAAATATTTTATGGCGACGAAACCGAACGCCCATTTGGCCCAACGGGCTCCGACCCGCTCCAGGGCACGAGGTCAGACATGAACTGGCAGGATATTAACGGCAAGAGCGCCGCCACGCTCGCCCATTGGCAAAAACTCAGCCAGTTCCGCGCCCGCCACCTGGCCGTGGGAGCCGGAAAACAGACGACGCTAAGCGCGAAGCAGGGTTACGCCTTTAGCCGGGAGAGTGGAGATGACAAGGTGATGGTGGTTTGGGCGGGTAACCGGTAGCCGCCATTCTGAAACTTTGAATCCCACAGCCACGCCCTTTTCCCCGGCTCTCAGCGCCGGGGGTTGTCAGGGGGAATGGCGTAATTTCCCCTGACACGTTCACCGTTCTCTGCGCGTGCAGGGAAAACAAATTTACGGGTGAACGGAATATAACCGGGCTTGCAGAGGTTATTTGTTCTGTTTAGCTAACAGCCATCCTGAAAGTAAGCGTTGCTTTCAATCTCGCAGTTACGCCCTCACCATTCAACAGATCCTGCTGCATAGCACGAATCACACAGCACATTCACAAATAGAGGCTACGATTACCGGGTTTGCACGGCGTTATTTGTAGCGCTATGGTTAGCCTCTTTCTAAAAGTATTCAGCAGACCCACGTTATGACGTTTTCACTTTTCGGCGACAAATTTACCCGCCATGCAGGCATTACACGCCTGATGGAGGATCTCAACGACGGTTTACGCACCCCCGGCGCTATCATGCTCGGCGGCGGCAATCCTGCGCAAATTCCGGCGATGAACGATTATTTCCAGCAGCTGCTATCCGGGATGCTGGCCAACGGCCAACTGACCGATACGCTCTGCAACTACGACGGTCCGCAGGGGAAAAGTGAGCTGCTAAAACTGCTGGCCGAAATGCTGCGCGAAGAATTAGGCTGGGATATCGAACCACAGAATATTGCACTGACAAATGGCAGTCAGAGCGCGTTTTTCTACTTGTTTAACCTTTTCGCCGGACGTCATGCGGATGGCAGCACCAAAAAGGTGCTTTTCCCGCTTGCTCCTGAATACATTGGCTACGCGGATGCCGGGCTTGAAGAAGACCTGTTTGTCTCAACCCGCCCGAACATCGAACTGCTGCCGGAAGGCCAGTTTAAGTATCATGTTGACTTCGAACACCTCCATATCGGCGAAGATACCGGCATGATTTGTGTTTCGCGTCCGACCAACCCAACCGGCAACGTGATAACAGACGAAGAGCTGATGAAGCTCGATGCCCTGGCAAATCAGCACGGCATTCCGCTGGTTATCGATAACGCCTACGGCGTGCCGTTCCCCGGCATTATCTTTAGCGAAGCTCGCCCCCTGTGGAACCCGAACATCATTCTGTGCATGAGCCTTTCCAAGCTCGGCCTGCCGGGAAGCCGCTGCGGCATTATTATCGCTAACGAGAAAATCATCTCCGCCATCGGCAACATGAACGGCATTATTAGCCTGGCACCCGGCGGTATTGGCCCTGCCATGGCCTGCGAAATGATTAAGCGCAAAGACCTGCTGCGCCTGTCAGAGACGGTTATCAAACCGTTCTACTACCAGCGCGTGCACGAAACTATTGCCGTTATTCGCCGCTACCTGTCGCCGGAACGCTGCCTTATCCACAAGCCGGAAGGCGCAATCTTCCTGTGGCTGTGGTTTAAAGACCTGCCTATCACTACCGAGCTGCTGTATCAGCGCCTGAAAAAGCGCGGCGTGCTGATGGTGCCGGGCGACTACTTCTTCCCGGGGCTGGATAAGCCGTGGCCGCATACGCATCAATGCATGCGCATGAACTACGTGCCGGAGCCGGAGAAAATTGAAGCCGGAGTGAAAATTCTGGCAGAAGAAATTGAGCGAGCCTGGGCGGAAGCTTAAAAACAAAACGGGGCTTTGCGCCCCGTTTTTCATATTAATGAACAGCTAAAGAGTCATACCCCTTCCAGCGGTAGTTGAGCATCGAAACCCCCCAGCAGGCGATAAACAGCGCCACCACCACAAAACCGGCGTTGCCGAGGTTGTCATTCAGCATGCCGACCCATTCCCAGACGCCGCCCTGAAGATCCAGCTTATCCACCAACAGGCCAAGCGCCTCAAGGCCGCCGATGAACAATGCCACCACCACGGAAGTGCCGGTGATGGTCATGTTGTAGTAGAGCTTGCGCTGCGGCTTGTTGAAGGCCCAGCCGTACGCGCCCACCATAATCACGTTGTCGAGGGTGTCTATCAGCGCCATGCCGCTGGCAAACAGCGCCGGAAATACCAGAATTGACCAGATGGACATCCCGCTGGATGCGCTGGCGGCCGAGATACCAAGCACCCCAATTTCGGTGGCGGTGTCAAAGCCCAGGCCAAACAGGAAGCCCACCAGATACATATGCCAGCTTTTACCAATCAGTCGGAAGGTGGAGTTAAACAGCCAGCTCATCATGCCGCCGCCGGTGATTTCCGTCTGCTCGGCCGTTAACGCTCCGCCGCGCCTGAACTGGTTGAAGTTACGCCAGATGCCTTTCAGGATAATCAGGTTCACCAGCGCCATTGCCAGCAGGAAGCAGGCCGATACCGCCGTACCGATGGTGCCGCCGACATCATGGAACCAGCCCATATTTTTCTGGAAAGCCGCCGCCGTGGCGGCAATCGCTATCGACGCCAGGATAACAATGCTGGAGTGCCCGAGCGAGAACCACGCGCCGACGCCAAACGGGCGCTTGCCCTCCTGCATCATCTTGCGCGTAACGTTATCGATAGCCGCGATATGGTCGGCATCTACCGCATGGCTCAGGCCATAACACCAGGCGAGCAGGCTTGCCGCCATCAGCGCCGAACTGTGGTGAAAGGTCACCAGCGCCCAGGCCCAGGCCGCAAGATTAGCCGCCGCTAAAACCGCCAGCAGGAGACCGGCGCGTGGATTGGCACGAAGAACACGCAAAAACATCTTTTTATCCTTGTGGGTCGTTCATAAGACGGGCGGCAGCAACCACTGCCTGCCCCAGAGAAAGGGTACCGTCGCCCGCAGGCAACCGTGTCGGGAACAAAACATTTAAATCGCAGAGATAGAAGGCGAGACGTTCGCGCATCAGGCGGTTATGTAATACGCCGCCGCAGCAAACAACGGTCGTTGTACCGGCAAGTGCCGCATGGTGGCGAGCCAGCTCCGCCAGGCCTTTAGCCAGCGCGTCGTGGAACGCCCAGGCGCGGGCAGCGAGCGGTGCCTGCCAGCCAAGCCACTGCTGCCAGAAAACGGCCATATCGTGATGACCGTTCATCAACGACAGCGTCACCGGGTGGCGGCAAAAACCGCTTTCCAGCGCCAGAGTTTCAAGCTGACAGGCGGCCTCGCCCTCGTAGCTTTGCTCAAGCGGTGCGCAGCCAAGCGCGGCGGCAACCGCATCGAAAAGACGGCCACAGGAGGAGACGAGCGGCGAGTTAACGCCGCGCACAATGGCCCTCGCCAGCGGCTGCCAGTTCTGCTCGCGCAGCACCGCAGTGTCACAATACTGCTCCCAGCCGGGGACAAACGCCTCGCACTGAGCCAGCAGGTTGCGCCAGGGCTGCCGCGCCGCGAGGTCACCGCCGGGCAGCGCTACCGCAGGCAGGCCGCCAGCGTGAACGCAGGTCTGGTAATCCACCAGCAGGCATTCTCCGCCCCAGAGTTGGTCATCCGCGCCGTAGCCAATTCCGTCCAGCGCCAGAGCGATAACCTTGCCGCCGTCTAAAGGCCAGCCATGCTCGGCCAGGCAGGCGGCGGCGTGGGCATGATGATGCAGAACCGGGCTAACCGGGAGCGCCATCTCGCGCCCCAGGCTCGCGCTACGGTAAGCAGGATGAGCATCCAGGGCGACGTGCTCCGGCCTGAAGCTGTAAATATCGCACATCAGCGTCAGCGCCCTCCGCCACTGCTGCTCTACGCCTTCCTGAGCGAGATCGCCCAAATGCTGACTCAGCACGGCCTGCCCGCCGCGAACCAGGCAGAAGGTATTTTTGAGATCGCCCCCCAGAGCCAGAATCGGCGGCACGCCGCTAAATCCCGGCGGGAGAGGCAGGGCATCCGGCACAAAACCTCGGGCGCGGCGCAGCACCTCGCCGCTGGCGCGCACCACGGAATCATCCATGCGCTGGAGTATGTCGCGGTTGTGCAGCAGCCAGCCGTCGGCAATCTCCGCCAGCTCATCCAGAGCCTGCTGGTTGTCGATAGCGGGCGGCCTGCCGTTCACATTCCCGGAGGTCATCACCAGCGGGCCGTCGAAATCCTGCATCAGCAGGTGCTGAAGCGGGTTGGCGGGCAACATCACGCCGATTTCATTACGCCCCGGCGCAACGGCGCCGCTCAGCCCTTCCAGAGTGCTGCTCGCCACAAGAACAATGGGCGAGGCAGGCGTGGCAAGCTGGCTGACGGCCTGAGCTGGTAATCCTTCGGCATCCGGCACCATCACGGCCAGCGGTTTTGCAGGCCGCTGTTTACGCTTGCGCAGCCGCTCAACCGCAGCGGTGTTGCGGGCGTCCACCGCGAGATGGAAGCCACCCAGCCCTTTGATTGCGACAATACCGCCGCTTTTCAGGATGCTAACGGCCCGCTGAAGCCCCTGCTCGCCCCCAATACGCTGCTTGCCGCACTGCCAGAAGATCTGCGGCCCGCAGTCCGGGCAGGCCACCGGCTGGGCGTGAAAACGCCTGTCCATCGGGTTGCGATACTCTTCATCGCAGGCGGCGCAGAGCGGAAATGCCGCCATCACAGTTGCCGGGCGGTCATAAGGCATGGCGCGGATAATGGTAAAGCGCGGCCCGCAGTGGGTGCAGTTGATAAACGGATAGCGATAGCGCCTGTCAGCTGGATCGTTGAGTTCTCGCAGGCACGCCGGGCAGGTTGCGGCATCCGGCACAATCTGGGTATCCATCGAGCCGCTATTGCTGTGGCGGATAGTAAAGCCCCGGGGCAATGCCTCTCCCTCTAAGGGCCATTGTTCCACGCTGTCGATCCGCGCCAGCGGAGGGCATTCACGGTAAAGCGCGGCAATAAGCTCGTCCGGGCCGCAGCCAAGGCGCACCAGTACGCCTTCGCCGTCGTTGCAGACGTCGCCGCTTAGCTTAAGGCGCTGTGCAAGCTGCCAGACGAATGGCCGGAAGCCAACACCCTGCACTTTGCCGCGAATACGGAGTACGGTGCCCCTCACCCTCTGCCCAAAGGGACTGGAGGACGGATCGAGTTTTGGCTCTGCTCCGGACTCCGATCGTCCCTCGCTCTCTTCCAGAGAGAGAGCCGGGGTGAGGGTAAAGATCACGCTTCTACCGCCTCGCGCAGGCGAGCTTTCATCGCGTTATAGGTCGTTTGCGCATAATTCTCAGCCCAGGTCTGGTCCTCAATCGCACTCACGTTCACCGCGCAATATTTGGTCTCCGGCGTTTTGGAGATAGGGTCGAGGTTGTCCTGGGTAAGTTCGTTGCAGGCCCCGATCCACCACTGGTAGGTCATATATACCGAGCCTTTGTTAATGCGCTCGTTGACGTCCGCCCGGCTAATCACCTTGCCCCGGCGAGAGCTAACCCAAACCAGCTGATTGTTTTTGATCCCCAACTCGTCGGCATCCTGCGGGTTGATTTGCATAAAGCCCGGCTCGTCGGCGAGGGTTTGCAGCGCCGCGCAGTTGCCGGTCATCGAACGGCAGGAGTAGTGGCCCACCTCACGCACGGTACAAAGCACCAGCGGGTAAGTTTCGTCCGGGACCTCGGCAGGCGCACGCCACTCGGCGGCAAACAGCTGGCCTTTGCCGGTCGGCGTATCGAACTTGCTGTCTTTGTAGAGATAAGGCGTACCGGGGTGATCCAGCGTCGGGCACGGCCATTGTACATGCCCCATATCGCCCATTTTTTCGTAGGTCACGCCGTAGAACAGCGGGCATAGCTCGCGCAGCTCGTCCCAGATTTGCTGGTTATCTTCGTAGTGCATCGGGTAGCCCATCTCTGTGGCGAGAAGGCTGATGATTTCCCAGTCACGCTTGACGTTGTATTTCGGCTCAATGGCTTTTTCAAAGCGCTGGAAGCCGCGGTCGGCGCAGGTAAACACCCCGCCGTGCTCGCCCCAGGAGGTCGCGGGCAGCAGCACGTCGGCCACTTCGGCGGTCTTGGTCATGAAGATATCCTGCACCACGACAAAATCGAGCGCCTCAAAGCCTTTGCGTACCAGGCCCAGGTCCGCTTCGGTCTGGAGCGGGTCTTCACCCATGATGTAGTAGGCTTTTACCTTGCCCTCCATCGCCAGGTGCGGCACTTCGGTAATGCGCACGCCGACTTTGTCATCCATCACCGCCGGGTCGATTCCCCAGGCTTTGGCGAATTTAGCGCGAACCTCCGGGTCAACCACGTCCTGGTAGCCGGGGAACTGATTTGGCAGCACGCCCATATCACAGGCGCCCTGCACGTTGTTCTGGCCGCGCACCGGGCCAACGCCGACGTTCTCGCGTCCGAGGTTGCCGGTCAGCAATGCCAGGCTCGACAGCCCTTTCACCACGTCCACCGCCTGGCCAAACTGGGTTACGCCCATGCCCCACATAATGGTGGCGGACGGCGCGGCGGCGAAGGTGCGCATCGCCTGGCGAACCTGCTGAGCAGGAATGCCGGTTAAATGCTCCACGTCTTCCGGGGCATAGCCTTTAACGGTTTCGCGGTAGGCCTCCAGCCCTTCGGCATATTTCGCCACGTATTCTTTGTCGTACAGCTGCTCTTCCAGCAGCACATAGCCAAAGGCGTTGACCAGCGCCATATTGCAGCCGTTTTTGATTTGCAGATGCTGGTCTGCGATGCGGGCGGTTTCGATGCGACGCGGGTCGCAAACGATAATTTTTGCCCCGTTGCTTTTGGCCTTAATCACCCGGCGAGCCACGATGGGATGCGAGTCGGCGCAGTTGTAACCCACCACCAGCAGGCATTTGGAGTTTTCGATATCGCCGATGGAGTTGCTCATCGCCCCGTTCCCTAACGTGGCTTGTAGCCCGGCAACGGACGGCCCGTGGCAAACGCGGGCGCAGCAGTCTACGTTGTTGGTATTCAGCACCGCGCGGGCGAATTTCTGCATCACGAAGTTGGTTTCATTCCCGGTACCGCGGGAAGAGCCGGTGGTCATAATGGCGCGAGGGCCAAACTGTTCTTTAATCGCCTTCAGGCGTTTCGCGGTGTAGCTAATCGCCTCTTCCCAGCTTACCGGCTGAAGCTTGCCGCCTTTCTCGTAGCGAATCATCGGCTGAGTGAGCCTTGGCGTCAGCAGCTTGGTGTCGTTGAGAAAATCCCAGCCGTAATAGCCTTTCAGGCACAGCTGGTTCTGGTTTGTGACGCCTTCCGCCGCTTCGGCGCGAATAATTTTATTGTTCTCTACGACCAGTTTCAGTTTGCAGCCCGCACCGCAGTATGGGCAGACGCTGGTAATCTTTTTCATCAGTAACAGACCTGTTAAAAGTTGAAATGCTTGGGATTAAAAACTCAGGGAGACGTTGGTATCGAACGCGGCACGGCGGCGTTTTTCGGCGCTCATCTGCTCCAGCATATTGCGGTCAATGCAGAGGATGGCGTTGGTTGGGCAGGCTTCCATACAGGCAGGGCCAGCCTCGCGGTGATGGCAAAGGTCGCACTTGTTGGCTTCGGCTTTTTCAGCGCGCACCTTAAGCCCTGCGCCGCTGTTGCGGATAACCGGGCGGACAACGACTTCCATCGCACCGTACGGGCAGGCAACAACGCAGGTTTTACAGCCGATGCAGCGTTCCTGCATGACGTGGACAAAGCCTTTATCGCGGCTAATTGCGCCGTTCGGGCAGACGTTAGCGCAGGGCGCGTCTTCGCACTGGCGGCACATGGTTGCGGTGGAGATATCTACGCCTTTGATGACGTGAATACGCGGCAGAAAAGTTTGCGCGGTCAGCGCAGAGCAGTCCTGTTCTTCCTGGTGGGATACAACACAGGCTACCTCACAAGTGCGGCAGCCAATACATTTGCTCGAATCAGCAATGATGAAGCGGTTCATCATAAACTCCTGCAATAAGTGCGTTATTGCTGACTCTTATTCATAAACCGTGCCAGTTTTTAAAATTCAATATTTTCATTATGTTATAGAGAATCCCTTCTCTAACTTCGGTGACGTCGACACTTATGACGATGACATCACGGGCGACTTAGTCACCCGTGTCCTCGAAAGAAGCCTCCAGCGCCGCAAAACCACCGTCACCTTCCCAGCTTGCCAACCGCTGATAAACGGTTTCCACCGCCGTTTTTATCGCTTCGGTCATCGGGTAGTAAAAACCGACGATATCTGGCTGAATGCCGAGGAAAATAACTTCCCCCACGTCCTCTTTAAGCTGATCGACCAGATAATTCAGCGGCATATTGTGGGTGGTCATCATAAACATCTCGGCAATGTCGTCCGGGTCGATAGTGCGAGTCTCGCCGGGACTGAGCATCATGTCTGTAGCATCGACAATCAGCAGCAGCTCCGGGCGCCGCTCGCGAATAGCAACCACGTCGTTTTCCGGCGCGGTGCCGCCGTCAATGACAATCCAGTCGCCCTGAGGGGAGGCCTGGCACTTTTCTGCCAGCAGCGGGCCGGCGCCGTCGTCGCCCATCATGATATTGCCGACGCAGAGTAAAACTTTAGTCATAACGCCTCCGAACCATCAGGTAGATGGCGGGTTCCTGTTGAATGGCCTGAAGCATATCGAGCAGCGCCTGGCTCCAGGCCTGCTGCTCCGGGGTCTGAGTCGGTTTGGCCGCATCCAGCGCCCGCGCCAGCATCACAACGTGGTTCTGGTCGATGACGATTTCGCCGTAGCGCGGCACGCCTTCCATTTTGCGCCGCGCCTCGCTGCCGCCTTCAAGCGTGGAGATCCACTCCCGGTAAGCCTCATACGGGCAGACCAGACTCTCTTTCAGGCAATCAATGATGCCAAGATGATGGCCGATAGCCAGGCTGTAATAGACCACCTGCTGCGCGTCAGCCGGGGTATTGTCGTTATCATCGACAAATTTGCGGCTGAGCTGGCAAAACACCACCGACTCGCTCATTACACGCGCTCCTGATGCACCAGATTTTCAAGATTGGCCACAATCTCGGTCAGGCGCGGATCGTTTTCCGTGCTCAGCCACCGCTGCACGGCATCGCCGCCTGCGGTCAGGTTTGTCATGTAGTTGTCGGCAATCTGGCGGCCATAGCGGTAGCCCGCCAGGCGACGAGCGGCCCGGTCAATGCGCACGCGCAGCGGCTGAACCATATCCGGGTGCAGGATTTTCGCCGGTTCCACATCCAGCTCGCTTGCCGGACGGGCCTGAATTTTCTGCTCCAGCAGGCCGAGCGCCATCGCAAAGCCGTACAGCGTGGCGGCGGGCGACGGCGGGCAACCTGGGATATAAACGTCTACCGGCACTATTTTATCGGTGCCGCCCCACACGCAGTAAAGGTCGTGGAAGATACCGCCGCTATTGCCGCACGCGCCGTAGGAAATGCAGATTTTAGGGTCGGGAGCCGATTCCCACGCCCTCAGCGCCGGGGAACGCATAGCGCGGGTTACCGCTCCGGTAAACAGCAAAATATCAGCATGACGCGGAGAAGGAACCACTTTGATACCAAAGCGTTCAGCATCGAAAAGCGGAGAAAGCGTGGCAAAAATCTCAATTTCACAGCCATTGCAGCCGCCACAGTCCACGCGGTAAACGTAGGCCGAGCGTTTGATGTTTTTCAGCAGCGAAGCCTTCATGCTGGCGATGGACTCGTCCACCGTCAGCGGCACCGGAATGCCGTTATGGTCGCGTGGCCCAAGTAAATCACTCATTAGCTGGCCTCTCTCATCTGGCGGGTAAAATCAATACGGTCGGAAGACACCAGGCTCTGCTGGCGTTTGCATTCCGGGCAGGTTTCAAAGCCCTGGCGACGAGCCTGCGCGCGCGCATCGCCGTTGTGCTCCAGCAGCGCAATCGCGTAGTCGATCTCTTTTTGAACCGCGAATGGACGCCCGCACTCCCGGCAATTACACAGCGGGAAATGGGCTTCCTGGAGGAAGTCCGCCTTGTTCCACACCGCCAGCTCGTACTGCTGAGAAAGCTTAATGGCGGCGGTCGGGCAGACTTCTTCGCAGCGGCCGCAGAAGATGCAGCGCCCGAGGTTAAAGCGCCATGCCAGTTGCCCTTTAGCCAGATCGGTTTCCACGCTAAGAGCGTTGGAAGGACAGGCATTTACGCACGCCGCGCAGCCGATGCACTGCTGCGGGTTATGTTCCGGTTTACCGCGGAAATTTGGGTCAACGGCAATCGGCTGAAGCGGATATGACTCGGTTGCGACGCCGCCCTTGATGGCTTTTTTAATGAAGTTAAACATGCGTTTTCCTTGTTTGCTTGGTCTTAGAACAACCCCTCACCCCGGCCCTCTCCCTGGAAGGGAGAGGGGGGAAAGCTAGCTCGATCCAGTTCCCTCTCCCCTTTGGGGAGAGGGTTAGGGTGAGGGGCTGCTCATCACCGACCAGGCATCAAAATCATTTCAGCGGCGAATTCGTGCGCTCAATGCTGTAGCGCTCCAGCTCTTTGTAAGGCACCACCTTGCTTTTCTTCTTGCGCACATCGACCACCGTCATGCGGTCGGTGCAGGAATAGCAGGGGTCGAGGCTGCCGATAATCAGCGGCGCGTCCGATACCGTGTTGCCGCGCAGCATATAGCGCAGCGTTGGCCAGTTGGCATACGTCGCCGCACGGCAGCGCCAGCGGTAGAGTTTTTGGTTGTCGCCGGTCATGCTCCAGTGGATATCATCCCCGCGAGGCGCTTCGGAGAAACCGAGCGCAAAGCGGTTTGGAATATAGGTGAAACCCTCCACGGCAAGCGCGCCGCCCGGCAGGTTATCCAGCCCAAAATCAATCATATTCAGCGCGGTAAAGACTTCGTTGATACGCACTTTCAGGCGTGAGAGCACGTCACAGCCGTCGAGGCTGTGTACTTCCATCGGCAGCAGGCCGTAACCCACAAAGGGATGATCGGCTCGGGTATCCCTTGCATGGCCGCTGGCGCGAACCATCGGGCCAACGTTGCTGAAGTCACGCGCGATTTGCGGGTCGAGGCGGCCAATCCCGACGGTGCGCTGCTCAATGTTCGGCGTACTCATCAGGATATCCACCAGATCCTTCACTTCCCGGCGCATCTGCTGTGCCAGCTGGCGGGTCTGGATCATGTCGTCTTTCAGCAAGTCGCGGCGGATGCCGCCGATCAGGTTAAGGCCGTAAGTTTTACGCGCGCCGGTGAGGATTTCCGCCATCTTCATCGACATTTCACGTACCCGGAAGAACTGCATAAAACCGGAGTCAAAGCCGACAAAGTGGCAGGCCAGGCCGAGGTTAAGCAGGTGGCTGTGCAGACGTTCGACTTCCAGCAGGATGGCGCGGATCATTTGCGCACGCTCCGGCACCACAATCCCCATAGCGTTCTCGACCGAAGTGGTATAGGCGGTGCTATGGGCAAAGCCGCAAATACCGCACACGCGGTCGGACAGGAAAGTCACTTCGTTGTAACCCATGCGGGTTTCCGCCAGCTTTTCCATGCCGCGATGGACGTAGAACAGGCGGTAATCGGCGTCGATAATGTTTTCGCCGTCAACAAACAGACGGAAGTGGCCGGGTTCATCGGAGGTGACGTGCAGCGGGCCAATCGGCACCACGTTGTTCTTTTTCGACCCCAGTTCGTTAATGAACTCGTAGGTTTCTTTATCCGTGGTCGGGGCCGGACGCTGGCGGTAATCCATGCTGTCTTTACGCAGCGGATACAGATCGTCCGGCCAGTCGTCCGGCAGTACCAGGCGGCGCTCGTCCGGCAGGCCAACCGGCTGAAGTCCGTACATATCACGCACTTCACGCTCGCCCCATACGGCGGCGGGCACGCGCGGCGTAACGGACGGGAATTCAGGCTTGTCGGCATCCACTTCCACACGCACGGTAATCCAGCACTTCACGCCGCTTTCCATCGACAGCACGTAATAAACCGCATAGTTGCCGCACAGCTGGCGCTCGTCGTTGCCAAACAGCACCGACAGCCAGCCGCCCTGCTGGTAGTAAAGCCACTCCACCACTTCCGGCAGCATGTTGAGCTTCACGGTGACGGTGATTTGATCTTTAGTCTGCCAGGCCTCGTCGATCACGGCATGCGGAAATTGCTGATGCAGCGCGGCGAGGTAATGTTGACCAATCTTTTCTTCAGACATCGATAAATTCTCTTAAATCACGCCGCCAGCAAGGAGACGAAGGCTAAAAAGGCAAAGCCAAAACCGGCCCAGGTAATGCGGGAGGTTTCGAGCATCCGCAGGCGCGCCATGCTGTTTTCGAACAGCGCGATGATAAGTACGCCCGCCACCAGCTTCACGACCGCCAGCACCACGGCGATAGCCAGACCGCTCCAGCTGAAGGCGCTCATCTGGCCCCACGGCAGGAACACGCCGACAAACATTTGCAGCACCACTAACTGCTTGAGGGAAATGCCCCATTTGAGCACCGCAAAGCCCGCGCCGCTGTATTCGGACAGCGGGCCTTCCTGTAGCTCCTGCTCGGCTTCAGCGAGGTCAAACGGCAGCTTGCCCATCTCGATGAAAGTGGCAAAAGCGCAGGCGGCAAACGCCAGAATCAGCGTCAGGCTCTGGGCAACCGGCCAGGCATGAATCGTGCCTGCGATATTGCTGATGTGCGTGCTGCCGGCAACCTGCGCGGCAACCCACAGCCCGAGCAGCAAAATCGGCTCCACCAGCACCCCAAGCATGGCTTCACGGCTGGCACCGATGCCGGTGAACGGGCTACCGGTATCCAGCCCGGCAATCGCAAAGAAGAAACGGGCGATGGCGAACAGATAAATTAAGGTGATCAGGTCACCTAATGACGGCAGCGGCGAGGCGAGAGTGACAACGGGCAGCGCGGTAGCGATAGTCAGCATCACGCCGACCATCACAAAAGGCATCAGGCGGAATACCCAGCCGGACGCCGCCGGTGCCACACTCTGGCGGCCAAACAGCTTGAACAAATCACGGTATTCCTGGAGCACGCCAGGCCCGCGGCGGTTATGCAGCCGGGCGCGGGTTACGCGGGTAATGCCGGAGAGCAGCGGCGCGGCCAAAAACAGCACCAGCGCCTGGGTCAGGGCAAAGTAAAATGTAGTCATATCAGCTCCTCAGGCAACCATCGCGACCAGCAGAATCGCCAGCTCGACCATCGCCAGACGGCGGAACGTACCGGCGAGGCAGTCACACTGCCAGCCCGGCACCCATTTCCCCGGATTCAGGGTATTGCGCAGCTTGAGCAGCGGCGCAAAAGCCGCTTTCACCGGCTGTGCGAAGCCCGTCGCGGTAATAACCATCGCCTGCTCGTGATCGTAGCCGCAGACCCATGCCGCGCCGCGCGAACGGTTCGGTAAACGGTCGCCACGGAAAACGATCATCAAAATAAACGGCAGCAGCGGAGAGGCCACCAGCAGCAGCGTAATCATCGGTTGGGAAACGGCGGTATGCGCGGTTTGCAGCGGCAACGGAACGGCATGTTGCAGCAGCGGCAGCAGCCACGGAGCGGCAACACCTGCGGCAACGCAGCTCAGCGCCAGCAGGCCAACGGAGAGGTTCATCAGCCACGGCGCAGAGGTGGCGTTTTCAGCCTCCTTGCTGCGCGGCGCGCCGAGGAAGGTCACGCCGTAAACCTTCGCCATGCACATCACGGCCAGCGCTCCGGTTATAGCCAGCCCGACGGCCAGCAGCGGGCCGATAAAACGCCCGACAAACAGCGGCAGGCTGCCAAGACGGAAGAACGACTGGTAAATCACCCACTCACCGGCGAAGCCATTGAGCGGAGGCAGGGCCGCCATCGCCATCAAACCCACCAGCATAAAGAGCGAAATCAGCGGCATACGTTTGCCGATCCCGCCCAGTTTTTCGATGTCGCGATGCCCGGTGCGGAACCACACCGCGCCTGCGCCGAGAAACAGCGTGGTCTTAAACAGGCTGTGGTTGAACAGGTGATACAGCCCGCCGGTCATGCCAAGCGCCAGCAGCACCGGCTCGTTAAGCGCGATACCTATCATGCCGCAGCCCAGGCCCAGCAGAATGATGCCGATATTTTCCAGCGAGTGGTAAGCCAGCAGGCGGTTGATATTGTGCTCCATCAGCGCGTACAGCCCGCCAATGAACGCCGTCACCATGCCAAGCACCACGATAATCACGCCCCACCACAGCGGCAGCACGTTGCTGATAAGCGAGAAGCACATAATGCCGTAGAGGCCGATTTTCAGCACCACGGCGGAGAACAGCGCGGCGGCAGGAGCCGAAGCATTGGCGTGCGCCTGCGGCACCCAGCCATGCAGCGGGATTATTCCTGCGAGAATGCCAAAGCCGAGCAGCGCGAGAATCAATACCTGCGGAGGAAGAGAGGCCCCGCTGGTTAAATGGCGCAACTCGCCATAGCCGAGCGTGCCGAATTCCCGCCACAGCAGCCAGCAGGCAATCACCAGCAGCACGGTGCCAAGGCGCCCGAGCGCAAACCAAAGCTGCCCGGACTTCTGGCAGCCGGTAAGGAAGTAGCCCGCCAGAGAGATGATTTCCGCCATCGCCACCAGGGTGACGAAGTTATCGGCCACCAGGGCAGCCACGCTGGCGGCAAGGATCAGATTTATCAGCAGTCCGTTGGCTTTTACCGCGTGATGGCGATGCCATGAGAGGTTAAACAGCGAGATAAACAGGCCGCAGAACGCCACGGTGACCAGCCAGATGCCGTTGAAGGCGTTAAGCTGAAGGTGCCAGTGCCAGATTTCTGCGTCGCCGCTGAACCCGAGCAGGCCCTGCGCGCCAGCAATCAGCAGCAGTACCGAGCTAATTACGCCGCCAATTCCGGCAATAAAGCCGCTAACTGGCTTATAAAATGCGCTAACACCGGCCAAAACAGCGCTAATAACAAATCCCAGTAGCGCCCAGTGAATCAATAGAAAAGCATTCATTTTCTCGCCTCTGGCTGGGTAAACAGGGTCAGATCGCCGAGCGAGGCCCCAAGGGTTAGCTCACGTTTACGCTTGCTCGCCTGCGCGATGTCGCTGTTGTCGATAACCCGCAGCGCGCCGGTCGGACAGGTGCGAACGCACGCCGGGCCGCTTTCGTCGAAGCTGCACAGGTCGCATTTCACCGCGATAGCGCGAATGCCGGGAACCCAGTCAAGCAAAGTGCTGACGCGGGCAGGAGCCGGTGGCGCAGGCGGGGCTTTCGGGCTGTTGACGTTAGCGGGGATGTGCAGCGGGCGGCTGCCGGAGAATTCAATAGCGCCGAACGGGCAGGCAATGCCGCAAAGCTTGCAGCTTACGCACAGGCTTTCATGCAGCTGTACCGCGCCGTCCACCCGGGTAATTGCGTTCACCGGGCAGACCCCGGCGCAGGGCGCATCTTCGCAGTGGTGGCACATCTGCGGTGCGGATTCTGTCGCACTGCGCATAACTTTCAGGCGCGGCATAGACTGCAAACCGTGCAGGCGGTGCGTCTCCGCACAGGCGGCTTCACAGGTGTGGCAGCCGATACATAATTTGGAATCAGCGATTACAAAACGATTCACCAGGACTTCCTCAGGTGACTGTCGTCATTTTTGACGAAAACATGCCGAAAAGCTGTCGTTTCGACAGGCTTCCGACACCCCAGAGCGCATTCACGCCACGGCAGACTGCTGAAGCAGCGCCAGGGAAAGCGGGGTGTTGTCATGCACCGCCTGATAAAGGCTGTCGTACACCGGGCGAATAAGCTCGAGGTAATGGTCGAGCACTTTTTCGCGATCGCGGTTGCTGATGAGGTTGTCGATACGGCCATCGTCATCGATAACGGCTTTTGCAATCAGCACCTTATCGCTACCGTCCCGCAGGGCAATGGCGTACTCAATGGTGTGGCTGTTAAAGCCTTCGGCCAGGCTGATATGGATGGCGAAGTGGTCAAATAAAAAGAAGCGCAGGCTTTCGTCGGCATTGCAGCCCACGGAGTGGTGCAGCTTCGCTTTCGACAAGGTTATTCCCTGAATCAGGGTGTTACCGTAGTGATGCCACTGCGAAAGTAAGCGCTGATGCTTATCGGCAATATATTCAGCTTTCTCGCTCAGTTCCCAAATGTTCATTCTTTATTCACTCTGTATGTACTTGTTCCTCCGTAAGGCATGTTTCATGCCATGTTTTTAATTAACTGTATTTAAAGTATTTTATCACTTAGCCCTTCGAAATATGTGCGGGAGTGACATGTCATTTCGTCATCTTTGACTTTCAGTGACGGAGGTTTTTTACCCTAACCCTCTCCCTGGAAGGGAGAGGGAACAAACAAGAGGCCCTCTCTCACGCGAATTCCCCAGGGTAGAGAGGCAAACAAAAGGCCTGGCACCGTCTTTGCATTACCTCCCCCAGTTAACCCGGAGGCACCATGCACGAAATCACCCTCTGCCAGCGCGCAGTCGAATTAATTGATACCCATGCCCGTCAGAATCATGCCCGCCGCGTCACCGGCGTCTGGCTGGAAGTGGGTGCTTTTTCCTGCGTAGAAATCAGCGCCATGGAGTTCTGTTTTGAACTGGTCTGCCGGGGCACGCTGGCGGAAGGCTGTGAACTCCACATCCACCAGCAGGAAGCGGAATGCTGGTGCTACGACTGCCAGCAACACATCACCCTGCTGACCCAGCGAGTGCGGCTTTGCCCGCTCTGCGACGGCAGCAACCTGCGTATTGTGGCGGACGATGGCGTGCAGATTAAGCGTCTGGAAATTGATCAGGAGGTAGCTCATGTGTAGCACTTGCGGTTGTGGCGAAGGCAACCTGTATATCGAAGGGGATGAACGTAACCCGCATTCAGGATTTCGCAGCGCCCCTTTTTCCCCGGCATCCCGTCCGGTATTACAAATTACCGGCGTAAAATTTTCCCCAACGGCGGACGAGCAGGGCGACCTGCATTACGGCCACGGCGCGGCGGGAACCCATGCGCCCGGCATCACCCAGCGCAAAATGCTGGAAATAGAACTCAACGTGCTGGATAAAAATAACCAGTTGGCAGCCCATAACCGGGAGCAATTCGCCAAACAGAATCAGCTTGTGCTTAACCTCGTCTCAAGCCCCGGCTCCGGCAAAACCACCCTGCTGACCGAAACGCTAAAACGGCTCAATGGCGATGTGCCCTGCGCGGTCATTGAAGGAGACCAGCAGACGGTTAACGATGCGGCGCGCATTCGTGCCACCGGCACCCCGGCAATTCAGGTGAATACCGGCAAGGGCTGCCATCTTGATGCCCAGATGATCCGCGACGCCATGCTGCGCCTGCCGCTGGAGCGGGACGGAGTCTTGTTTATAGAGAATGTGGGTAATCTGGTGTGCCCGGCGAGCTTTGACCTTGGCGAACGCCACAAAGTGGCGGTGCTGTCGGTAACCGAAGGGGAAGATAAGCCGCTGAAGTACCCGCATATGTTTGCCGCCGCCTCGCTGATGCTGCTGAACAAAATAGATCTGCTGCCATACCTGCAATTCGACGTTGAAAAGTGCATGGCTTATGCCCGGGAAGTTAATCCGGACATCAAAATTATTCTGGTTTCCGCCACCAGCGGCGAAGGCATGAACGACTGGCTGGCCTGGCTGGAGGCGGAAAGATGTGCATAGGCATTCCCGGCCAAATCGTTGAGCGCCTGGCGGACGGCAGCGCAAAAGTTGACGTCTGCGGCGTGCAGCGCGATGTCAATCTGGCCCTGGTGGGAGACGCCACCGTCGGGCAATGGGTGCTGGTTCACGTAGGCTTTGCCATGAGCGTTATCGACGAAGCGGAAGCGCGGGATACGTTAGACGCTTTGCAAAACATGTTTGAAGTAGAGCCGGACGTGGGCGCGCTGCTGTACGGCGAGGAGCGTAGCTAATGCGCTATGTGGACGAATATCGCGACCCCGAACGCGTGATGCAGCTGATTGAGACCCTGAAACAGCGGGCACCGCTGCTGGCTAACACCGCTTCACGCCCGCTGCGCATTATGGAGGTCTGCGGCGGCCATACTCACGCTATTTTTAAATTTGGCCTCGACCAACTGCTCCCGGAAAACGTTGAGTTTATCCACGGCCCCGGCTGCCCGGTTTGCGTCCTGCCGATGGGCCGCATCGACAGCTGTATCGAAATAGCCAGCCACCCGGAAGTGATTTTCTGCACCTTTGGCGACGCTATGCGCGTGCCGGGTAAAAATGGCTCGCTGATGCAGGCGAAAGCCCGCGGAGCCGACGTGCGGGTAATTTATTCGCCGATGGACGCCCTGACGCTGGCGAGCCAGAACCCGCAGCGCAAAGTGGTGTTTTTCGGCCTCGGATTCGAAACTACCATGCCCGCCACCGCCATCATGTTGCAGCAGGCGAAAGCTCAGGGGCTGGAGAACTTTTACTTCTTCTGCCAGCACATCACGCTGATCCCAACTTTACGCAGCCTGCTTTCCGAGCCGGACAACGGTATTGATGCATTCCTCGCTCCCGGCCATGTCAGCATGGTGATTGGTACAGCCGCCTACGATTTTATTGCCTCGCAGCACCAGCGCCCGCTGGTTGTCGCCGGTTTTGAACCTATGGATCTTATGCAGGGCGTGCTGATGCTGGTGGAGCAAAAAATTCGCCAGCATAGCGAGGTGGAAAATCAGTACAAACGCGTGGTGCCCGACGAAGGCAACTTGCTGGCGCAGCGGGCGATTAGCGAAGTCTTCAGCGTGCAGGGCGAGGCCGAATGGCGCGGCCTGGGCGTTATCAGTGAATCCGGCGTGCAGCTTAACCCTGCCTATCGCCAGTTTGATGCCGAAGCCCACTTTAAACCGCTTCCGCAGCAGGTTTATGACGACCCGCAGGCACGCTGCGGCGACGTGCTGACCGGGCGCTGCAAACCGCAGCAATGCCCGCTGTTTGGCAGCGGCTGTAATCCGCAAAACGCCTTCGGCGCGCTGATGGTTTCCTCCGAAGGAGCCTGCGCGGCGTGGTATCAGTATCGTTCGCAGGAGTGTGAAGTATGAAAACCATTGAGCTGGCCCACGGCAGCGGCGGCCAGGCGATGCAGCAGCTGATCGCCGGGTTGTTTATGCGGGAGTTTGCTAACCCGTGGCTGGCAGAGCAGGAAGATCAGGCCCGGCTTCCGCTTGCACAACTGACCGCCAGCGGCGACAGGCTGGCGTTTTCTACAGACAGCTATGTTATCGACCCGCTGTTTTTTCCCGGCGGGGATATCGGCAAGCTGGCCGTTTGCGGAACCGCCAATGATGTGGCTGTAAGTGGAGCCATACCGCGCTGGCTTTCATGCGGTTTTATCCTCGAAGAAGGGCTGCCGCTTGAAACGCTGGAGCGCGTGGTCACCAGCATGGCCGGAGCCGCCCGCGCGGCGAATATTGCCATTGTTACCGGTGACACCAAAGTGGTGCCGCGCGGCGCGGCGGACAAAATTTTCATCAACACGGCAGGGATAGGCGCCATCCCGACATCCGTTAACTGGGGTGCGGCTCAAATAGAAGCCGGGGATGTGCTCATCGTCAGCGGAACGCTGGGCGACCACGGGGCTACGATCCTTAACCTGCGCGAGCAACTGGGAATGGACGGCGATTTACAAAGCGACTGCGCGGTGCTGGCACCAATGATTGCACCGCTGGTTAACATCCCGGGCGTAAAAGCCCTGCGTGACGCCACCCGCGGTGGAGTGAATGCGGTTCTGCACGAATTTGCCGATACCAGCGGCTATGGTATGGAAATCGTTGAAAATCAGCTTCCGCTAACGCCCGCGGTGCGCGGCGTTTGCGAACTCCTGGGGCTGGATGCCTTAAATTTTGCTAATGAAGGCAAGCTGGTTATTGCCGCCTCACGCGAGGCCGCTCCCGCCATTTTAAACGCGCTAAAGCAGCATGAGCTCGGTAAACAAGCCGCCATTATCGGCGAAGCCGTAGAACGCAAAGGCGTAAGGGTGACGGGGCTTTATGGCGTTAAACGCTCACTCGACCTGCCGCATTTTGAGCCGTTACCGCGCATTTGTTGACCTGCGCCATGACGCGTCCGCCCGGCACTGATTAAACTTAAACTATATTTATATTAATAAAATATTTTAACCCTTTGTTTTGCAAAGGGTTTTTCAATGGAAAGCAAAATGCCATACACCCCGATGAGCGATCTCGGGCAGCAGGGGTTGTTTGATATCACCCGGACTCTGCTGCAACAACCCAGTCTTACTGAACTCGCTACCTGCCTGACCCGGCTTGCAAAACAGTCCGGCCTGGCGGAGCGGGTCAACGTCCTGCTTTACCACCCTCAGCACCAGCGGGTGAGCTTTTATGGCAAGGATAAGCAGGGTAAAGAGCTGCACTACGAAGATGAGATGGCGCTGGCAAACGGCCCTGTCCGCCGGGTACTTTCACGCCCGGAGGCGCTGGTTTGCAGCCAGGATGAATTTTATGAAACATGGCCCCAGATGACAGACCTGGAGCTGTATGCGCCCTTTGGCCGCTACTGCCTGCTGCCGCTGGCCGCCGAGGGGCGGATCTTCGGCGGCTGCGAGTTTATTCGCAATAGCGAGACGCCCTGGAGTGAAAAAGAGCTTAACCGCCTGCACACTCTGGCCCAGGTTGTAGGCCTGGCGGCCGAACAGATCCAGACCCGGCTGGACACCAATCACGACCACCAGCTTTTATGCCGCGAGCGTGATGATTTTCGCATCCTTGTTGCGGTAACCAATGCGGTGCTGTCGAAGCTCGACCTGGACGAGCTGATTAGCGAGATTGCCCGCGAGATCCATTACCACTTCTCCATTGATTCCATCAGCATTGTGCTGCGAAGCAGCCGCAAATCCCGGTTAACGCTCTACTCAACCCATTTTGTTGATGAGGCCTCACCGATTCATGAGCAGAGCGATGTGATTGAAGCAGGCACGCTCTCGGAACGGGTGTTTAAAAGCGGCGAAATGCTGCTGCTTAACCTGTGTCCGGGAGACAAACTGGCGCCTTATGAACGTATGCTGCTGGAGATGTGGCGCAACCAAACCCAAACGCTTTGCCTGCTGCCGCTGAAGTTCGGCAACAATATGCTGGGCGTGCTCAAGCTTGCGAAGTGCGGCGAGCAGGGCTTTACCCCGGCCAACCTCAAGCTGCTGTGCCAGATTGCCGAGCGCATTGCCATTGCGGTGGATAACGCCCTCGCCTACCAGGAAATTAACCGCCTGAAAGAGAATCTGGTGGATGAAAACCTTTATCTCACCGAGCAGATTAACAATGTCGGCAGCGACTTCGGCGAAATCATCGGCCGGGGCGAAGCGATGTCTATCGTGCTCAAACAGGTGGAAATGGTCGCCAATAGCGACAGTACGGTGCTGATCCTCGGCGAAACCGGAACCGGCAAAGAGCTGATTGCCCGCGCCATTCATAACCTGAGCGAGCGCAATAGCCGCAGGATGGTAAAAATAAACTGCGCGGCGATGCCTGCCGGGCTGCTGGAAAGCGACCTTTTCGGCCATGAACGCGGGGCGTTTACCGGGGCCAATACCCAGCGCATCGGGCGTTTTGAACTGGCGGATAAAAGCTCACTGTTCCTTGATGAAGTCGGCGATATGCCTCTTGAGCTACAGCCCAAACTGCTGCGCGTATTACAGGAGCAGGAATTTGAACGCCTTGGCAGCAACAAAATCCAGCAGGTGGATGTGCGCCTGATTGCCGCCACCAACCGCAATCTCAAGCAGATGGTGGCCGACCGGGAGTTTCGCAGCGATCTCTATTATCGGCTAAACGTTTTTCCCATCACCCTGCCGCCGCTGCGCGAGCGCCCGGAAGATATCCCTCTGCTGGTGAAATCCTTCACCTTTAAAATTGCGCACCGCCTGAATCGCAATATCGACAGCATCCCGGCGGAAACGCTGCGCGCCCTGAGCCGTATGGAATGGCCGGGCAACGTTCGCGAGCTGGAAAATGTGATAGAAAGGGCGGTTCTGCTAACGCGGGGCAACGTGCTGCATCTTTCCCTGCCGGAGATGACGGTGCAGCCTCCGCTTGAGCGCAACCTATCCTCCTTCGTCAGCGAGGAAGTTCGCGAAGATGAGGACGAGCGCCAGCGCATTTTACGGGTGTTGAAAGAAACGAACGGCGTTGTTGCCGGACCGCGCGGCGCGGCACAGCGCTTAGGCCTCAAACGGACCACGCTGCTTTCACGTATGAAGCGCCTGGGGATTGATAAAGAGGCGCTTTAGCCGGAAACTGGGCATAACCCTGTCTTTCTGCCTGGAACAATAATTATGGCGATTATCCCGAAAAACTATACGCGGCTGGAGAGCGGCTACCGCGAAAAAGCGCTGAAACTCTTCCCGTGGGTATGCGGACGCTGCTCGCGGGAGTTTGTTTACTCCAATCTGCGCGAGCTGACCGTTCATCATATGGATCACGATCATACCAATAACCCGGAAGATGGAAGCAATTGGGAGCTTTTATGCCTGTATTGCCACGATCATGAGCACTCCAAATATACCGAAGCGGACCAATATGGCTCCAGGGTCATTGCCGGAGAAGATGCGCAGAAGGACGTTGGCGAAGCCACCTATAATCCGTTTGCCGATTTGAAATCGATGCTGAACAAGAAGAAATAAGCGCGATTGACCCGCTAAGCCGCCCTACAGAGGGAATTATTTCCCTCTAATCTAAATCATTTCCCCTCTTCCCCTTCATTTTTCCTCGCCGCTGCCGATAACTTATACAGAGTATTTATTCCGCACGGTTAGGTTCTCAGGCCGGGTTATCACTTGAGGTTAAAATGGATAGTTTTCAGAAAGATATCGATGAAAGGGCCAACCTGGCGTTATCCAACAAGTTTGAGCTGCTGCTGTTTCGCTTAGGCGCCAGCCAGCACGACAGCAAATCAGAGCTGTACGGCATTAACGTGTTTAAGCTGCGCGAAATCGTTCCGATGCCGAAGATCAACCGCGCCGCGGGCATGGAGTCACCGCTGCTGGGGATGGCGAATATTCGCGACCAGATTATCCCCGTCATTGACCTGCCTGCCGTGACCGGCTGCAAGCCAACCACCGGCCTGAATCTCTTGCTGATAACCGAATATGCCCGCAGCACTCAGGCCTTTGCCGTTGAGTCGGTGGAAAACATCATTCGCCTCGACTGGAGCCAGGTACACGCCGCCGAGGCCGGCGTCAGCAGCCGCAATATCACCAGCATCGCCACCATTGACGATCCGTTAACCGGCAAGGACCTGGCGCTGGTGCTGGACGTAGAGCAAATTCTCTATGACATCATTCCTTCGGGAAGGGACGTCAATATCGCAGCGATTGAAGAGAAAAATTACACCCTGAAGCCCGGCGCGGTAGCGATAGTCGCGGAAGACTCCAAAGTCGCCCGCTCGATGCTGGAGCAGGGTTTGAAAGGCATGGGTATCCCGGCAATCATGCACGCTACCGGCCTTGAAGCATGGGAGAAAATCAAAGCCATCGCCGCCGAGGCTAAAGCGTCCGGTACGCCGATAACCGACAAAATAGGCCTGGTGTTAACCGACATAGAAATGCCGGAAATGGACGGTTTCACGCTGACCCGTAATATCAAAACTGAGCCTTCGCTGAAGCATATTCCGGTGGTGATTCACTCCTCGCTCTCGGGCAGCGCAAACGAAGACCATGTGAGAAAAGTCGGTGCCAACGGCTACGTAGCAAAGTTTGACGTGGCCGAACTCTCTTCTGTTATCCATAAAGCGCTGGAAGACGCAGCTCAAGGATAAAACGCGACTTCATTACCTGGGGAAATATCACTATTATCAAAAGGTGATTATTTCCCCATGTTCAGGAAGGATGCGCGGTGAGCCAGGCTAAAAGTATTCAGTCCGTTGAGCGGGCAATGGCGGTGCTGGAAACCCTTGCGGCCCACGGAGGCGAAGCTCGCCTGACCACGTTATCCGAATCGCTGGGGCTGAATAAAAGCACCCTCCATGGCCTGCTGAAAACGCTATTAGAGCTGGGATATATTTCCCGCCGCGAGCAAAACTATACCCTCGGCCTGCGGCTCAGGGAGATAGCCCAGCCGCTTCAGGATGCAGACTCCTTGATTCGCACGGCCTTCAGCCCCGCTCTGCGTAGGCTTTCCGCCATGAGCGGCGAAACTTGCTGGCTGGCCGTCCCCTGCGGTACACGAGAATACCTGTATATTGATGCGGTTGAGGGCGGTAAAAACCTGCGTGTCGCCAGCCCCAGAGGCAAACGCGAGCGGCTCACAACTTCGGCCATTGGCCGCATTTTTCTGGCCTTTAATGACGACCTGCTGCGGGCGCTAAGAAAATCGGATGCGGTCTCCTCTGCACTAAATGGTGAAATATCCCGCATCCGCGAGCAGGGGTTTGCCCTGGATACCGGCGAGGCGGAAGAAGGCCTGCATTGCCTGGCTTTGCCGCTACGGCAATCCGGGCAGGTGATAGCCGCGCTGGGAATGGCCGGGCCAGCCGCCCGACTCCATCCCGATTATATGCGGCGCTTTGCGCAGCGCGTATTAAGCGAAATGTTCGACATTATCAAACTTTAGCCCTGCAACCGCGCTTCTGATTGGCGTGTTTCAAGTCACCTGCCACTATCGCGGCTCCCAAATTTTCAGGAGCCATATCCATGTTTGAACACATTACCCGCGATGCCATTCTCAAAATCACCGAGCTTGCTCAGTCCCGCAAACAGGCAGTCTGCATCAGCGTGGTGGACGATGCCGGGCTGCTAAGAGGATTCCTGCGCATGGACAGCGCGGTTGCTGGCGCGATTGATGTCTCAATTAAGAAAGCCCGCACCGCCGCTCTCTTCGGCAGTGATTCGCTTTCTCTGGGCCAGGAAGCACGCCCTGGAGGCAATATTTATTCCTTAGAATCGACTAACGGCGGCCTGATTAGCTTTGGCGGCGGCATCGTTTTACGCGGTGATAACGGGCAAATCATCGGCGGGCTGGGCGTAGCCGGAGCCACTGTCGATGACGATCAGTCTCTGGCGCTAGCCGGTGCGGCGGCAACCCAGGCGGCAGGGCGAGTGTAATGGATTCGCGACGAATACATCCGGGCCTGGTTGCGCTTTCGGTAACAGCATTCGCTATCGGGGTAGCCGAGTTTATTGTGGTAGGGATCCTGCCCGATATTGCCGCAGCCCTGAATATTGAGCTGACGCGAGCGGGCAATCTTGTGGGACTCTATGCCCTGGCGCTGGCGCTGGGTTCTCCGGCACTGGTGCTACTGTTGTCCGGGCTACCGCGCAAGCCGGTGCTGATGTCGCTTATCCTGCTGTTTTTGGTCGGCAGCCTTATCTCCGCCCTGTCCAGCAGCTATGCCCTTTTTCTCACCGGTAGAGTGCTTACCGCCGTTGCTCACGGCAGCTTTTTCGCCATCGGGTCAACCATCGCATCCCGCCTTGCACCAGCTGGGCAGGCTGGTAAAGCGATTGCCGTAATGTTTGCCGGGCTGACGCTGGCGATGGTGATTGGCGTGCCGCTGGGCAGCCTTGCAGGCCACACTCTGGGCTGGCGTTTTCCACTTTTCGCCGTCTCGGCTCTCGCCGTGCTGTCGCTGGTAGCTATTGCTTTATGGCTGCCAGAGATGCCAATGGCAAAAGCTGCAAAGATGGCGAAACAGCTGTCAGCGCTAAAGAGCCCGGCGGTGCTCACCATGATGCTGGTGACCATCTTTGGATTTGGCGCCAGTTTCGCGGCATTTACGTTCATCATCCCGCTGCTGACAACCGTAACAGGATTTTCATCAGCCGCGGCCAGTACGCTGCTGGTGGTGTTCGGGGCGGCAACGCTTGTCGGGAATCTGGTGGGAGGGAAAATGACCTCCACGCTTGGATGGGCTTCCTCATTGAGGATACTGTTTGTGTTGCTGGCGATTATTCTGGCCGCCATGACGCTGACGCTTAACCTCAAAATACCGGTGGTAGTGCTGCTCTTTTTATGGGGAATGATCGCTTTCGCCGTCTCACCCGCCGTTCAGCACGGCATGCTGACGACCGCCACCCGGCACACGCCCGGCGCGATCGACTTTGCCTCGGGCCTGAATATCTCTGCTTTTAATCTGGGGATATTCTTCGGGGAGAACGTCGGCGGATTGCTGGTGAAAATGGAACTGATGCGCTTTACGCCTTTGGCTGGCGTCGCAATGGTACTGGCGGCGCTTTTACCTCTGGCCTGGGTTACGGCTCGCAATCGATAGCTAATCGCTCATATTCTCGTCATCATGACAAAAAGTTATAACCTTATTAAAACTACGGCATTGATAAGCATTTTCAATATCATTTAATTAACTATAATGGACCAACTGATTACGCGGCGTTAACAGCATCACAGCCGCTCTACGTTAATGGAGACGATGAATATGAGCTATACACTGCCATCCCTGCCTTACGCTTACGACGCGCTGGAACCGCATTTCGACAAAGAAACGATGGAAATCCATCACAGCAAACACCACCAGGCTTATGTTAACAACGCGAACGCCGCGCTGGAGTCCCTGCCTGAGTTTGCCAACCTGTCTGCTGAAGAGCTGATTACTAAACTGGATCAGCTGCCTGCTGATAAGAAAACCGTACTGCGTAACAACGCCGGCGGCCACGCTAACCACAGCTTCTTCTGGAAAGGCCTGAAAAAAGGTACCGAGCTGAAGGGCGACCTGAAAGCCGCTATCGAGCGCGATTTCGGCAGCGTTGACGCGTTCAAAGCCGATTTCGAGAAAGCAGCAGCAACCCGTTTCGGCTCCGGCTGGGCGTGGCTGGTTCTGAAAGGCGACAAACTGGCTGTAGTGTCTACCGCTAACCAGGATAGCCCGCTGATGGGTGAAGCTATCTCCGGCGCTTCCGGCTTCCCAATTGTGGGCCTGGACGTTTGGGAGCACGCTTACTACCTGAAATTCCAGAACCGCCGCCCGGACTACGCTAAAGAGTTCTGGAACGTGGTTAACTGGGACGAAGCAGCAGCACGTTTCGCCGCTAAAAAATAAGGTTGCATTGTCGCCTTAGAGAAGCGAGCCTGATGGCTCGCTTTTTTTATGCCTATAACGCAGGGAACCGCTCATGCATCGCAATCCATTACAGGTTTACGTCGGCAAAATTCGTGACTATGACGGCAGCAGGCCAAGCGCCATCGCCAAAGTTCAGGTGGATGGAGAACTCCGGTTAACCGAACTCGGTATCGAAGGCGATGAGCAGGCGGAAAAGGTTATCCACGGCGGGCCGGACAGGGCGCTCTGCCACTATCCGCGCGAACATTATCAGTACTGGGCGCAGCTGTTCCCGGAAAAAGCAGAGCTGTTTAACGCCCCCGCTTTTGGCGAGAACCTTTCCACAGAAGGGATGACCGAGAAAAACGTCTATATGGGCGATATCTACCGCTGGGGCGAAGCGTTGATTCAGGTCACTCAGCCACGCTCGCCGTGTTTTAAGCTCAACTATCACTTTGGCGTCAGCGATATGTCATCAAGGATGCAGGAAGCGGGCTATTGCGGCTGGCTTTATCGCGTGATTCTGGCGGGGAGCGTTTCCGCTGACGCGCCGCTGGAGCTGGCATCACGCCTGAGCGATGTTACCGTGGCCGAAGCGATTGCCATAGCCTGGCATATGCCGTTTGATGATTCGCAATATCATCGCCTGTTGTCAGCCGCCGGGCTTTCGACCAGTTGGACAAGGACGATGCAGAAAAGGCGTATTTCAGGAAAGATTGAGGATAATTCGCGGCGTTTGTTCGGCAAATAATAACGTTGTGATAACCATGCCCTGAAAGCATGGTTATCATCCGTCAAGGCTATTTGATATCAGTATCAATTACCTGATAGAACGCATTACCGGTATCGGCAATATCCCAGACGCCGAGAATAACATGGTAGCCTTTATAATCTGTCGGGATAGTACAATCCTTGATGGTAATACTATTTGCAGGAACCTCACCTTTACCGTCCTGATCGCAAATTGGCTTATCAAGGTCAAACTGCGCACGGGTCAATTTCTTGCTTGGATCCCAGTCTTTTTTAGTAATAAAGAAACGCCATCTTTCGGTTTTATGAGCTGCGGTCAAAGTCCAGGTAAAACTTTGCTTACCTGTATTCAATTCCACCTTGTGCCAACGAGTAGGGCTTTGCTCATCAAGTTGCGCATAATTATCATGCCCGGCACTGGCGATGTGACCATCAGCAGGGCCGTTTGCAGGGAACCCTTTAGGCCCTTCCAGCGACTGCGGTTCATACTGAATAGCCCCGCAGTTTTTATTAAGATTACCGGCTTGTGAAGTACAAAGAAAAGCGCGTGAAGGCGGATTACTGACGTAGCCATGGAAAGGTTTTGCCTGCTCGGCATAACTTAGTGAAGATGCCGCCATTAAGACCAAACTGGCACAAGTAGTTAATACTGTCGTTTTACGCATGAACAGAACCCTCTATTTATTGTGAAAGAGTTAAATAAATACTTTATATATTCAAGGCTGGCTTTCATTCCGCTAATAAAATAAAAGCATGATATTGAACACACGATATAACCTTCGCGCGTGAAATACATAATAACAACCACCCTCAAACCATGGATTTTATTGCAACGACAATTAGTCTAGACCACAAATAAAAACATGAAAAAAATATATCTTTCTGCAACGTCAGGCAGAATAACGTGTAAAAACACAACGAGAAATAATGGGAAAACAATACCCACCCACAAAGAATAAAATATAGTTATCTAACAATATAATAAGAAAATATATTATTCACTGACGATGGTTATTTAGCCATTTCAGGAAACCGGGAGGGAATTTGCAGAAAACGCTCATTTTAAGGGAGAGGCGGATAACTCAGGAATTTGATTAAACGATCATCATCCCTCTCCCTGAGGAGAGGGAAACAGAGAAGCTTATTCTTTTGGGTCTTTACCTGCCAGCAGCTTGTCCAGCTCGTCGCCGCCAACGTGACGGAAGTCCTGACCCTTCACGAAGTAGAAAATATACTCACAAATGTTCTGGCAGCGGTCGCCGATGCGCTCGATTGAACGGGCGCAGAACAGCGCGGTCAGCACGCTTGGAATAGTGCGGGAGTCTTCCATCATGTAAGTCATTAGCTGACGCACGATGCCTTCGTACTCCTGATCCACTTTCTTATCTTCACGGTAAATACGCACCGCTTCGTCCAGATCCATACGCGCAAATGCATCCAGCACATCGTGCAGCATCTGTACGGTGTGGCGGCCCAGAGACTCCAGGCTCACCAGCAGAGGCTGGTGTTGCTGGGAGAATTTCTCCAGCGCGGTGCGGCAGATTTTATCCGCTACGTCACCAATACGTTCCAGCTCGGCGATGGTCTTGATGATGGCCATCACCAGGCGCAGGTCGCTGGCGGTTGGCTGGCGTTTAGCGATGATGCGCACGCAGGCTTCATCGATAGCCACTTCCATCATGTTGACCTTCTGGTCACCGGCAATAACGCGCTTAGCCAGTTCGCTGTCCTGGTTATGCATGGCGGTGATAGCGTCGGAAAGCTGCTGCTCCACCAGCCCGCCCATGGTCATGACCTGAGTGCGGATGTACTCCAGCTCGGCGTTGAACTGGCCGGAAATATGTTTATTTAAATTGAGGTTGTCCATCGCGCTCTCCAAATCAACCGTAGCGGCCAGTAATATAATCTTCGGTTTGTTTCTTCGCTGGCGTAGTAAACAGCGTATCGGTTTCGCTAAATTCAATCAGCTCGCCGAGGTACATAAACGCCGTGTGGTCAGAACAACGCGCCGCCTGCTGCATGTTGTGGGTCACGATCACCACGGTATAGTCTTCTTTCAGCTCGGTAATCAGCTCTTCAATGCGCCCGGTAGAGATTGGATCAAGAGCGGAGCACGGCTCATCCAGCAGTAACACTTCCGGGCGAATAGCGATACCGCGAGCGATGCACAGACGCTGCTGCTGGCCACCGGAGAGACTGTAGCCGCTCTGGTGCAGTTTATCTTTAGTTTCGTTCCACAATGCGGCTTTAGTCAAAGCCCACTGCACGCGCTCGTCCATATCGCTACGGGAAAGCTTTTCAAACAGGCGAACGCCGAAGGCGATGTTGTCGTAAATCGACATCGGGAACGGCGTCGGCTTCTGGAAGACCATGCCCACTTTGGCACGCAGCAGCGCGATATCCTGGCTCTGGGTGAGGATGTTTTCCCCATCCAGCAGGATTTCACCTTCTGCACGCTGCTCCGGGTAGAGCGAGTACATTTTGTTAAAGGTGCGCAGCAGGGTGGACTTGCCACAACCTGACGGCCCGATGAAGGCGGTAACCTGGTTCTTCGCGATATCCAGATTGATGTTCTTCAGGGCGTGGAACTTACCGTAGTAGAAGTTCAGGTCACGAACCTGGATTTTGCCTGGGGCTAAATCAACCTTACTCATCTGTTTCTTAATCTCCGTCCGGCGCCGCGATGGCCGCGCCGTAAAATTTAACCGTGTTTACTCTTTGAGAAAATCACGCGCGCCAGAATGTTCAGCAGCAGCACGCAGAGGGTAATAATCAGCACCCCTGCCCAGGCCAGCTGTTGCCATTCGGCAAACGGGCTCATAGCAAATTTGAAAATGGTCACCGGCAGGTTAGCGATAGGCTGCATCATGTCCGTACTCCAGAACTGGTTGGAGAGGGAGGTGAACAGCAGCGGCGCGGTTTCACCGGCGATACGGGCAATCGCCAGCAGCACCCCGGTGATAATCCCGGAGACCGACGCTTTCAGCGTAATGGCGGAGATCATTTTCCACTTCGGCGTACCCAGAGCATAAGCCGCTTCACGCAGGCTGTCCGGCACCAGTTTCAGCATGTTCTCAGTGGTACGAATCACGATTGGCACCTGCAGCAGCGCCAGCGCAATAACGCCCGCCCAGCCGGAGAAGTGCTCCATCTTCGCCACCACGATGGTGTAAACAAACAGGCCTACAACAATCGATGGCGCGGACAGCAGGATGTCGTTAATAAAGCGAATCACTTCAGCCAATGCAGATTTGCGGCCATATTCCGCCAGGTAAATCCCGGCCATGATGCCAAGCGGAGTCCCGATAACGGTCGCCCACAGGATAAGCAGGCCGCTGCCCGCGAGGGCGTTCGCCAGGCCACCGCCTGCGGTATTTGGCGGAGGCGTCATTTCGGTGAACAGCGCCAGCGACATACCGTCGATGCCGCGCGTCACCGTTGAAAACAGGATCCATACCAGCCAGAACAGACCGAATACCATGGTCGCCATTGAAAGCGTCAGGGCAATACGGTTTTTTACGCGGCGGCGCGCCTGCATCTTACGGCGCGATTCAGCCAGCGCCGCGTTGCTTTGCATTTCCATCGTGGTCATGAGCGAGCCCCTTCATTTTTCGCCAGGCGCATAATCATGAACTTAGAGATAGCCAGCACGATAAAGGTAATCACGAACAGAATTAAGCCCAGTTCCATCAGCGCGGCGGTATGCAGCCCGGATTCCGCTTCGGCAAATTCGTTTGCCAGCGCGGAGGTGATGCTGTTCCCCGGCATATACAGCGATGCGCTGTCGAGCTGGTAGGTGTTGCCGATGATAAAGGTCACCGCCATGGTTTCACCCAGCGCGCGGCCAAGGCCAAGCATCACGCCGCCGATCACGCCATTTTTGGTGAACGGCAGAACGATTCGCCAGATAACTTCCCATGTGGTGCAGCCTATGCCGTAGGCCGACTCTTTCATCATCACCGGGGTTTGTTCGAATACATCGCGCATGACTGAGGCGATGTAGGGAATGATCATAATCGCGAGGATCACGCCAGCAGCGAGGATACCAATACCGAAGGCCGGGCCAGAGAACAGCGCGCCAACAATAGGCACGGCGGACAGCACATCGCCTACCGGCTGCTGGAAGTAAGTCGCGAACAGCGGAGCAAAGATAAACAGGCCCCACATGCCGTACACGATACTTGGAATAGCCGCCAGCAGTTCAATAGCAATACCCAGCGGGCGCTTCAGCCAGCCGGGCGCAAGTTCGGTCAGGAACAGGGCGATACCAAAGCTTACCGGCACCGCAATAAGCAGCGCGATGAACGAGGTCACCAGGGTTCCGTAAATCGGCACCAGCGCACCGAAGACTTCGTTAGGCGCATCCCACTCTTTGGTCCAGAGGAAGGAGAAACCAAACTTCTCGATGCTCGGCAGGGAGGAGATAAACAGCGAGATGATAATCCCACCCAGCAGAAATAGCACAATCAGCGCAGCCAGTTTTACCAGCGCACTGAAAATTACATCGCCTTGTTTGCCAGGGGCTTTAAACGTCGGCTTAGTCACAGCCATAGCGTACTCTTTGTAGTTGCTGAATAAACCGGGGTAACATACCCGTTACCCCGGATTTTTGCACTTAGTACAGCGCCTTACCGGAGCTGTCTTTTACATTCGTTTTCCATGCAGCGCGAACCTGCTCAACCACGGAGGCTGGCAGCGTTGCATAGTCCAGCGCGTTAGCTTCTTTAGCGCCAGATTTGTATGCCCAGTCAAAGAACTTCAGCACTTCTGCGCCCTGCTCAGGGTTTTTCTGCTCTTTGTGGACCAGGATAAAGGTGGTGGAGGTGATTGGCCATGCTTCATCACCCTTCTGGTTGGTCAAGTCCTGTGCGAAGGATTTGCTCCAGTCAGCGCCTTTAGCCGCGTTAGCAAAGTTGGCTTCAGTCGGGCTAACCGGCTTGCCGTCAGCGGACAGCAGCTTGGTGTAGGTCAGGTTGTTCTGCTTCGCGTAAGCGTATTCAACGTAGCCGATGGAGCCTGGCAGACGCTGTACGAATGCAGCGATACCGTCGTTGCCTTTACCGCCCAGACCGGTTGGCCAGTTTACGGTAGAGCCTGCGCCGATTTTGGTTTTCCACTCTTCGTTCACTTTAGCCAGGTAGCTGGTGAACACGAAGGAAGTACCGGAGCCGTCAGCACGACGTACAACCGCGATGTTCTGATCCGGCAGTTTGTGGCCAGGGTTCAGTTTGGCAATCGCCGGGTCGTTCCATTTTTTGATGGTGCCCAGGTAGATATCACCCAGGGTTTTGCCGTCCAGCACCAGTTCGCCAGATTTGAAGCCCGGCAGGTTAACTGCCAGCACTACGCCGCCGATAACTGTCGGGAACTGGAACAGGCCTTCTTGCTGTAATTTGTCATCCGCCAGAGGGGCGTCAGAAGCGCCGAAGTCAACGGTGTTAGCAATGATTTGCTTAACGCCGCCGGAGGAACCGATACCCTGGTAGTTAACCTTGTTACCAGTTTCTTTCTGGTAGGTATCTGCCCACTTGGCATACACCGGCGCAGGGAAAGTTGCACCAGCGCCGGTCAGGCTTGCAGCTGCAAACGCAGTAGAAGCGCTCAGAGATAAGGTCGCGGCGACAACAGTTGCGACAGTGGTACGCATAACGTTCATAATGTCTCCTGCCAGATGTTCATAAATTGTTGTTTAATTAAATACAGGGTAGAAAATAGGACAGTTTGGTGACAGTTAAATGTACGAATTATGACAGTTTTATGACAAGGCGCTTCCAATAAAAAAAATAGCATCAATACATTGTTTATTAACTTCTTTTTAAAATAATCCGTCCAAAAAAAGCTCGAATGATGAGAATATATTTGTTCAATTTGCTTAGAGCCTCACTATTCATGGTGCCCCTTTTAACAATTTTGTATCAAGGGCTATAACGCAATCTGCAATCGCCACAGGTTCCTCAGCCATACAACCTGCGTTCAAGTATCACAATTTATTTAATTTTTATTCCCGCCCCCCACCACTAAGATGAGAGGACCTCAATAAAGAAGGGTTAAAGGATGAAAATAAAACAAGCTCTATTCATATCTCTGCTCGCCTGTTCTGCTTCCGTCTTCGCAGCCGATACGCCAGCCAAGAACCCGTTAAGCGTTCACGTCCTGAACCAGCAGACAGGTACGCCGTCGGAAGGGATAAAAGTCACGTTGGATAAGCAGGAAGGCGCAAAGTGGGTGAAGCTGGGTGAGGGTCTGACTAACGTTGACGGTCGAATCAGCGCGCTTTATCCAGCGGGAAAAGACATTGAGCCGGGTAACTATAAAGTGACGTTTGAAACCGGTGAGTACTACAAGGCGCACAACCAGGAGACATTCTTTGTGGATGTGCCGGTCGTCATCCATGTCAGTAAGTCGGGCGAGCATTATCACGTCCCACTGCTGCTGAGCCCCTACGGGTATTCGACCTACCGCGGCAGCTAGCCAATCAACATAAATAGAAAAGCCCCGTATCCTTTAAGATCAGGGCTTTTTATATATATTACGGAGAGTTTTCTTTATCCTTAATCGCAACCGATTGGTGGCAGAAAATTACTCAACCGTTACCGATTTCGCCAGGTTACGCGGCTGGTCCACGTCTGTGCCTTTGATAAGCGCGACGTGGTAAGAAAGCAGCTGTAGCGGCACGGTGTAGAAGATTGGGGCAATCACCTCTTCCACATGCGGCATCTCGATGATGTGCATATTGTCGCTACCGGTGAAACCGGCATCCTGGTCGGCGAAGACATACAGCTGGCCGCCACGGGCGCGCACTTCTTCAATGTTGGATTTCAGTTTTTCCAGCAGTTCGTTGTTTGGTGCCACAACGATAACCGGCATATCAGCATCAATTAACGCCAGCGGGCCATGTTTCAGCTCGCCTGCGGCGTAGGCTTCAGCGTGAATATAAGAAATCTCTTTCAGCTTCAGCGCACCTTCCATCGCGATCGGGTACTGATCGCCACGGCCAAGGAACAGCGCATGATGTTTGTCGGAGAAATCTTCTGCTAATGCTTCAATGCGTTTGTCCTGAGACAGCATCTGCTCGATGCGGCTCGGCAACGCCTGCAGGCCGTGAACGATCTCGTGCTCAACGGAAGCATCAACACCCTTAAGACGCCCCAGCTTAGCCACCAGCATCAGCAGAACGGTAAGCTGAGTGGTAAATGCCTTGGTGGAAGCTACGCCGATTTCAGTTCCGGCTTTGGTCATCATCGCCAGGTCGGATTCGCGCACCAGAGAAGAACCCGGCACGTTACAAATCGCCAGAGAGCCAAGGTAACCCAGCTCTTTGGAAAGACGCAGCGCAGCGAGCGTATCGGCCGTTTCGCCAGACTGGGAAAGGGTGATCATCAGGCTGTTACGGCGAACCGCAGATTTGCGATAGCGGAATTCCGAGGCAATTTCGACGTCACAAGGTACGCCAGCAAGCGCTTCGAACCAGTAACGGGAAACCATACCGGAGTTATAAGAAGTTCCGCAGGCGACGATTTGAATGTGCTCAACCTGAGACAGCAGCTCGTTGGCTTTTGGCCCCAGCTCGCTCAAGTCCACCTCACCGTGGCTGATGCGCCCGGTCAGCGTATTTTTGATGGCGTTTGGCTGCTCGTAGATCTCTTTCTGCATATAGTGGCGATAAATACCTTTGTCGCCCGCGTCATATTGCAGGTTTGATTCGATGTCCGGACGCTTAACCAGCTCGCCTGTATTATCGAAAATCGTCACCGAGCGGCGGGTGACTTCGGCAATATCGCCCTCTTCCAGGAAGATAAAGCGACGGGTCACCGGCAGCAGCGCCAGCTGGTCGGAAGCAATGAAGTTTTCGCCCATGCCGAGACCGATAACCAGCGGGCTGCCAGAACGAGCGGCCAGCAGGGTGTCAGGATGACGAGTATCCATGATGACCGTGCCGTAGGCACCGCGCAGCTGAGGGATGGTGCGCAGCACGGCTTCGCGCAGCGTACCGCCCTGTTCCAGCTCCCAGTGCACCAGGTGAGCAATCACTTCGGTGTCGGTTTCGGAAACAAAGACGTAGCCGCGCTGTTGCAGCATTTCGCGCAGCGGTTCGTGGTTTTCAATGATACCGTTGTGCACCACCACGATGTAGTCAGAGACATGCGGGTGAGCATTGGTTTCTGAAGGTTCGCCGTGGGTTGCCCAGCGGGTGTGAGCGATCCCGGTGCCGCCGTGCAGCTCGGTTCCCTCAACCGCTTCGGCAAGCTTTTGCACTTTACCCAGGCGACGCAGACGAGTCATATGACCCTTTTCGTCCACAACCGCCAGACCCGCAGAGTCATAACCGCGGTATTCCAGGCGACGTAACCCTTCAAGAAGGATTTCAGCGATATCACGTTGCGCTACTGCGCCAACAATTCCACACATAATTTTAAGTCCTGATAATGGCGTTAGCCATGTGTTGTCGCTGACCTGTTTTTTCCGGTTTTCCGGAGCCCCGAGCCTTGTAGAGAGTGGGGTTATTTTTATGCTTACTGCTTTTGGGTGGAGGATTATGTTATCCCCTCACCCCGGTCCTCTTCCCAAAGGGGCGAGGGAGAAAAACACCGCACCTAACGATCCCCTCTCCCCTGTGGGGAGAGGGTTAGGGTGAGGGGTATAAATCCGTTACTTTTTCTTCACCGGACGCTGCCAGCCCTGAATATGGGTCTGCTTCACGCGGCTAATCACCAGTTCGTTTTCCGCCACATCACGCGTGATTGTCGTCCCGGCGCCAATAGTTACGCCGCGAGCCACGGTGACAGGAGCCACCAGCTGAGTGTCGGAGCCGACAAAGACATCGTCGCCGATGATGGTTTTGTGTTTGTTTGCACCGTCGTAGTTACAGGTGATGGTGCCCGCGCCAATGTTTACGTTGTCGCCAATTTCCGCATCACCGAGGTAGCTCAGGTGGCCAGCTTTAGAACCTTTGCCCAGGCGAGCTTTCTTCATTTCAACGAAGTTACCGACGTGTGCGCCTTCTGCCAGCTCGGCGCCTGGGCGCAGGCGGGCAAACGGCCCAATGGTGCAGGCTGCTTCAAGCGTGGCGTCTTCGATAACGGTATAAGGACTGATTTCACAGTCATCACCGATTACCGCGTTCTTGATAACACAGCCGGTGCCAATTTTGACGCGATTGCCCAGCGTGACCTTGCCTTCCACAATCACATTAGTATCAATCTCGACATCACGCCCGTGAACCAATTCACCGCGCAGATCGAAACGTGCCGGATCGCGCAGCATGACGCCGGCCAGCAGCAGCTTGTCCGCCTGTTCGGTCTGGAATACGCGCTCAAGGCGGGAGAGTTGCAGGCGGTTATTCACGCCCTCAACTTCACTCAGTCGATCCGGATGAACGGCGGCGATTTCGCGCCCTTCACCGTGGGCCAGGGCAATAATGTCCGTGATGTAGAACTCGCCCTGGGCGTTGTTGTTATCCAGCTTACCAAGCCAGCGCTTCAGGTCTGCGCCGTTAGCCACCAGAATCCCGGTGTTGATCTCGTTGATTTTGCGCTGCTCTTCGCTCGCGTCTTTATGTTCAACAATGCCGACAACTTTCCCGTTTTCACGCGCAATACGGCCATAGCCGGTTGGATCGTCAAGCTTAACGGTCAGCAGGCCAATGCCGCCTTGCGGTTTGGCTTCACGCAGGCGCCGTAAAGTATCAACAGAGATCAGCGGCACGTCGCCGTAAAGCATCAGAATGTCTTCGTCATCGGCAAAGAAAGGCGCGGCCATTTGCATTGCGTGGCCGGTTCCCAGCTGTTCCGCCTGAAGCACCCAGTTCAGAGAGTCATCGCTCAGGGTCTGCTTAAGCAGTTCGCCGCCGTGGCCGTATACCAGGTTAACCCGCTGAGCGCCCAGCTTATTAGCCGCATCAATAACATGCTGAACCATTGGCTTTCCGGCCAGAGTGTGCAGCACTTTCGGGAGGTCTGAATACATGCGGGTCCCTTTGCCTGCGGCAAGGATAACCACGCTCATTGCACTGTTTGACATACGTGTCCTGAATCGTGTGAGTTCGAGAAGTAAACCGATTTAGCCTTGAAAATTCTACATATTTTGCAGCAAAAAATGCATTGCCGCTAAATCATCCATTACCGGGCGTTTTGGGGCCTGTTTTTTATAAACACCGGCACCAGCCTGAGGGTAAAAAGTAGAAATTTGGCCTAATCTCTCTTTGTTACAGCTATATAGCGAGTTTAGAGCTTATTTTAGCGCCGGAATAAAGCTGAGGGATAAAAAAAATGCCAGTCTGGTTTCCCGGACTGGCATTTGTCTTTTCAAGCAGGTAGTTACATCGCTTTTCTGGTTAACTCGATAACGCGCAGTTTGGCGATAGCCTTAGCCAGTTCAGCAGAAGCCTGAGCGTAGTCCACGTCGCCGTGGGAGCTATGCATGTGTTCTTCAGCTTTACGTTTCGCTTCCAGGGCTCGCGCTTCGTCGAGATCCTGGCCGCGAATCGCTGTGTCAGCCAGTACGGTTACGTTACCCGGCTGCACTTCCAGAACACCACCGGACAGGTAGATAAACTCTTCATGTCCGTGCTGCTTCACGATGCGGATCATACCAGGCTTAATGGCGGTGAGCAGCGGGGCGTGGCCCGGGAAAATACCCAGTTCACCTTCGCTACCCGTTACCTGGATCTTCTCGACCAGACCGGAGAACAGTTGCTTCTCCGCGCTGACGACGTCCAGGTGATATGTCATAGCCATGTCACCCTCCGATTAGGCGTTAAAGTTTTTTAGCTTTCTCAACGGCTTCGTCGATAGAGCCAACCATGTAGAACGCCTGCTCTGGCAGATGGTCGTATTCGCCGTCCATGATGCCTTTAAAGCCACGGATGGTATCTTTCAGCGAAACGTATTTGCCTGGAGAACCGGTAAAGACTTCTGCTACGAAGAATGGCTGGGACAGGAAGCGCTGGATCTTACGCGCACGTGCCACAACCAGTTTGTCTTCTTCAGACAGTTCGTCCATACCCAGGATGGCGATGATGTCTTTCAGTTCCTGGTAACGCTGCAGGATAGACTGTACGCCACGAGCGGTATCGTAGTGTTCCTGACCAACAACCAGCGGGTCCAGCTGACGGCTGGTGGAGTCCAGCGGGTCTACTGCCGGGTAAATACCCAGAGATGCGATCTGGCGGCTCAGCGTAACGGTTGAGTCCAGGTGCGCAAAGGTGGTCGCCGGAGACGGGTCAGTCAAGTCATCCGCAGGAACGTAAACGGCCTGTACGGAGGTGATGGAACCGGTCTTGGTGGAGGTAATACGCTCCTGAAGAACACCCATCTCTTCCGCCAGAGTTGGCTGGTAACCTACCGCAGAAGGCATACGACCCAGCAGCGCGGATACTTCAGTACCGGCCAGGGTGTAACGGTAGATGTTATCAACGAACAGCAGAACGTCACGACCTTCGTCACGGAATTTCTCCGCGATGGTCAGACCGGTCAGCGCTACGCGCAGACGGTTACCCGGTGGCTCGTTCATCTGGCCGTAAACCAGGGCAACTTTGTCCAGAACGTTGGAGTCGGTCATTTCGTGATAGAAGTCGTTACCCTCACGAGTACGCTCACCCACGCCCGCAAACACGGAGTAGCCGGAGTGCTCGATCGCGATGTTACGGATAAGCTCCATCATGTTTACGGTTTTACCCACGCCCGCACCACCGAACAGACCTACTTTACCGCCCTTAGCGAACGGACAGATAAGGTCGATTACTTTGATGCCGGTTTCCAGCAGTTCCTGAGAGCTGGACAGCTCTTCATAGGAAGGTGCCGCGCGGTGAATAGCCCAACGGTCTTCTTCGCCGATATCGCCTTTCATGTCGATCGGCTGACCCAGCACGTTCATGATACGGCCAAGGGTCGCTTTACCTACCGGGACTTCGATCGGGTGCTCGAGGTCTTTAACTTCCAGACCACGACGCAGACCGTCGGAAGAACCCATAGCGATGGTACGCACGATACCGCCGCCGAGCTGCTGCTGAACTTCCAGCACCAGCTGCTCGCTGTTATTTTGTACTTCAAGCGCATCATAAACGCGCGGTACGCCGTCCTGAGGGAACTCGACGTCCACCACGGCGCCGATTACCTGGACAATCTTTCCAGTAGCCATCTTGAATCCTCTACGTAATTCGTTTACCCGTCATATTTCAATTTGCAGACGCGTTGACTGCCTTCCCTCACCTCAGTCACTTACTTAAGCAAGCTCCGAAGGATTCGCTCAGTTGCCGTCTTTCTGCAAACCGAACTATTTAGGGTAATAACCTGGTTAAACCGCGGACGCGCCACCGACGATTTCGGTGAGTTCCTGAGTAATGCTGGCCTGACGAGCTTTGTTGTAGACCAACTGCAGCTCTTTAATCAGGCTGCCGCCATTATCGGTCGCGGCTTTCATCGCCACCATACGCGCGGCCTGCTCGCTGGCCAGGTTTTCTACGACGCCCTGATAAACCTGAGATTCGACATAACGACGCAGCAGGGTGTCCAGCAGCGCTTTCGGATCCGGTTCGTACAGGTAGTCCCAGGATTTACGCTTCAGCTCCTCATCTTCTGATGCCGGTAACGGCAGCAGCTGAGTGATGGTCGGAACCTGAGACATGGTGTTGATAAATTTGTTGCTTACAACGTACAGCTTGTCCAGACGACCTTCGTCGTAGGCCTGTAACATCACTTTCACCGGGCCAATCAGTTCGGACAGGGAAGGGTTATCTCCCATACCGGTCACCTGAGCAACCACGTTGCCACCAACGGAATTGAAGAAAGACACGCCTTTTGAGCCGATCATCGCGAGTTCGCTCTGAACGCCTTTATCGGACCATGCTTTCATATCCGCCAGCACTTTTTTGAACAGGTTGATGTTCAAACCACCGCACAGACCACGATCGGTCGACACCACCAGGTAGCCCACGCGCTTAACGTCGCGTTCTTCCAGGTAAGGGTGCTTATATTCCAGATTACCGGTTGCAAGGTGACCAATCACTTTGCGCATGGTATCTGCATAAGGACGGCTGGCCGCCATGCGATCCTGCGATTTACGCATTTTGGAAGCGGCGACCATTTCCATCGCTTTGGTGATCTTCTGCGTGTTCTGGACGCTTGCGATCTTACTACGTATCTCTTTTGCGCCGGCCATGAGCTTCTCCTCAATGCCTCGCGGCCTGCCCTAAGGCAAGCCGCCAGACGTTACCAGGACTGGGTTGCTTTAAACGAGTCGAGGATGCCTTTCAGCTTGCCTTCGATCTCATCGTTATAGCCACCGGTCTGGTTAATCTCTTGCATCAGCGGAGCGTGATCACGGTCAGCGTAAGCCAGCAGAGCGGCTTCGAAGCTACCGATTTTCGCCAGTTCCACGTCTTCGAGGTAACCGCGTTCAGCCGCGAACAGCACCAGGCCCTGCTGTGCAACAGACATTGGGGCATACTGTTTCTGTTTCAGCAGCTCGGTCACTTTCTGACCATGGCTCAGCTGTTTACGGGTTGCTTCGTCCAGATCGGATGCGAACTGAGAGAACGCAGCCAGTTCACGATACTGTGCCAGCGCGGTACGAATACCACCGGACAGTTTCTTGATGATCTTGGTCTGAGCAGCACCACCAACACGAGATACCGAGATACCCGGGTTAACTGCCGGACGAATACCGGAGTTAAACAGGTTGGTTTCCAGGAAGATCTGACCATCGGTAATCGAAATTACGTTGGTCGGAACGAACGCAGAAACGTCACCAGCCTGAGTTTCGATGATCGGCAGCGCGGTCAGGGAGCCGGTTTTACCTTTTACTTCACCTTTGGTGAAGTTCTCGACGTATTCAGCGTTAACGCGGGATGCGCGCTCCAGCAGACGGGAGTGGAGGTAGAACACGTCGCCAGGGAAGGCTTCACGGCCCGGTGGACGACGAAGCAGCAGGGAAACCTGACGGTAAGCAACAGCCTGTTTGGACAGGTCATCGTATACGATCAGCGCATCTTCACCGCGGTCACGGAAGTATTCACCCATTGCACAACCGGCATATGGCGCCAGGTATTGCAGTGCAGCGGATTCAGAAGCGGTCGCCACAACAACGATGGTGTTAGCCAGCGCGCCGTGCTCTTCCAGCTTACGAACTACGTTAGAAATGGTGGACGCTTTCTGGCCGATAGCCACGTACACACATTTGATGCCGGAGTCACGCTGGTTGATGATGGCGTCGATTGCCATCGCGGTTTTACCGGTCTGACGGTCACCGATGATAAGTTCACGCTGACCACGACCGATTGGGATCATGGCATCAACGGATTTATAACCCGTTTGAACCGGCTGATCGACGGACTGACGTTCGATAACGCCCGGTGCGATAACTTCGATTGGCGAGAAGCCATCGTTATCAATCGGACCTTTACCGTCAATTGGTGCACCCAGGGTGTTCACCACGCGGCCCAGCAGGCCACGGCCAACCGGTACTTCGAGGATACGGCCAGTACACTTAACTTTCATGCCTTCGGCAAGGTCAGCGTATGGGCCCATAACTACGGCACCTACGGAGTCGCGCTCCAGGTTCAGTGCGATAGCGTAACGGTTTCCCGGCAGGGAAATCATCTCACCCTGCATACAATCGGCCAGGCCGTGAACGCGGATAATACCGTCACTTACAGATACAATTGTACCTTCGTTGTGAGCTTCACTCACAACATTGAACTGAGCAATGCGCTGCTTGATCAGTTCGCTGATTTCGGTGGAATTCAGTTGCATGCTCCAGTCCCCTTAAGACTGCAAGACGTCTGCAAGGCGTTCAAGACGGCCGCGTACGCTACCGTCAATGACCATATCACCCGACTGGATGATAACGCCCGCCATAACAGACTTATCGATTTTGCAATTCAGCTTAACTTTGCGTGACAGACGTTTTTCCATTGCAGCGGTAATATTCGCAAGCTGTTCATCACTCAGGGAAGCCGCAGAAGTTACTTGAACTTCAGCAATGGCTTCGCTCAGGGCGCGTAAATGCGCAAACTGCTCGAGAACATCCGGGAGCGCTTTCAAACGACCATTATCAGCCATAACCCGAATCAGGTTTTGGCCGTTGGCATCCAGCTGCTCGCCGCAAATGGCGATGAACGAATCTGCGAGCGTTTCAGGTGCCAGTGCACCGGAAAGGAGCTCTTCCATTTGTTCGTTTTTCGTTACCTCGGCAGCAAACGCCAGCATGTTCTGCCAGCGGTCTACGCTCTGGTGTTCGACGGCAAAGTCAAAAGCTGCTTTGGCGTAGGGGCGAGCTACAGTAACAAATTCAGACATCAGCCCCTCCCTCCTTACAGTTCAGCGACCAGTTTATCGACGATGTCGCTGTTAGCAGCTTCATCTACGGAACGTTCGATTATCTTCTCGGCACCGGCAATTGCCAGCAGAGCGACCTGCTTACGCAGCTCTTCACGAGCGCGCTTACGCTCCGCGTCGATTTCTGCCTGAGCCTGTTCAACGATTTTATTACGTTCCTGCTCTGCCTCAGTTTTCGCTTCATCAAGGATCTGCGCACGGCGTTTGTTCGCCTGCTCAATAATCACCTGAGCTTCCGCTTTGGCTTTTTTCAGCTGGTCGGTCGCGTTGGCCTGTGCAAGGTCAAGGTCCTTGTGAGCACGTTCAGCAGAAGCAAGACCGTCAGCAATTTCTTTTTGACGTTTCTCGATGGCTGCCATTAAAGGCGGCCATACATACTTCATGCAGAACAGAACAAACAGGACAAACGCGATGGCCTGGCCGAGGATTGTTGCGTTAATGTTCACAGCACAATGCCTCTTTGTTAGTTAACGTTCTGATATTGCTTGATGACTCAAACATCGCTCACTACGCGACGGCGAACATCACGTACAGACCCAGACCAACAGCGATCATTGGGATTGCATCCACCAGACCCATAACGATAAAGAACTGAGTACGCAGCAGTGGAATCAGATCTGGTTGGCGTGCAGCGCCTTCCAGGAATTTGCCCCCGAGGATGCCGATACCGATCGCAGCACCGATTGCCGCCAGACCCATCATCACAGCGGCAGCCATGTACAGCAGATCCATATTCAGGTTTTCCATGACAGTCTCCAAGTTTGTTTCAGTTAAACGCAGTAGTGGTAAGTAAATTAATGTTCTTCAGACGCCATCGACAGATAGACGATCGTCAGAACCATGAAGATGAAGGCTTGCAGCGTAATAATCAGGATGTGGAAAATGGCCCATGGCACATTCAGAATCCACTGTGACCACCACGGCAGCAGGCCAGCAATCAGAATGAAAATCAGCTCACCGGCATACATGTTGCCGAACAGTCGCAGACCCAGCGATACAGGTTTGGACAGCAGGCTTACCCCTTCAAGGATTAAGTTGAACGGAATAAATGCCCAGTGATTGAACGGCTGCAGCGTCAGCTCTTTCGTGAAGCCGCCAATGCCTTTCATTTTGATGCTGTAGAACAGGATCAGGACAAACACGCCCAGCGCCATTGAGAGGGTGATATTCACGTCAGCAGACGGCACCACACGCAGGGCAGGGAGGCCAAAGATGTGCTCGCCGATGTACGGCAGCAGATCGATTGGCAACAGGTCCATCACGTTCATCAGGAAGACCCAGACGAAAATCGTCAGAGCCAGTGGAGCGATAACCTTGCTTTTGCCATGGTACATGTCTTTCACGCTGCCATGTACAAAGCCAATGATCAGCTCTACAAAAGTCTGAAATTTACCCGGGACGCCGCTGGTCGCGGTTTTCGCCACTTTACGGAACAACACCAGGAACACCAGACCCAGAAATACTGAGAAGAACATGGAGTCGATGTTGAGCGTCCAGAAGGTAGCCGGGGGGTTATGCGGATCCACCAGCGAGAAAGTACGCAGGTCCAGCTGAAGGTTATTCAGGTGGTGACCTATATACTCCTGCGGTGTAGAGATTTCTCCTGCAGACATGATGCCTCTTACCCTTTGTTGTTAATTACAGCTGGTGCGAGTATCTGCACAACCAGCACCGAAACCCACGTCACTATTAGCGGCAAAAACACCGCCTTAAAGTACGCCAGCGCCACCACCAGAATAGTAAAGGTCGCAATCACCTTCAGCACTTCGCCGATGGCGAATGTCCAGGCCACGCGGCCTTTAGAGGGTGTATGCGCCTGATGGCGCCAGGCAAAAATCATAAACAGTACGTTTGGCAGCCAAACTGCCATGCCTCCGCCAACGGCAGAAGCGCCCCATGAGGGAGCTTTCAGGCAAAACAGCAGTCCGATTGCCACTACAGCCAGAAGTTGGATGAACAGAAGCTTACGGGCTACGTTCTTACTCAAGAGCGACACTGACATGACGTTTCCTAACTCCTGCCACCTATGAGGTATGTCGCGTGTCGTATAAAACTGTCTTTGCGACTCTGAGTCAAGCCTCAAAAAGCGAGCAAATTATACGGTGCGGCCCAGTGATTTCAAACAATAAGTAGCGAAAAGGTGAACAAATGTTTAATTAATTTTCCGCACGGCCATTTTCTTACTTTTGATGAATCCCGTCAGCTTCCTCAAAAAGTGCAAATAAGCCGAAATAGCCAGCAGCAAAGCGTGCACGGGATCACAAATTAAACATCTTATCCCCGGCCGCGATTTTGCTGCCTCATAAAGCACTAATTACATATGACTGATAATTAAGCTGATTAATGCATACTCTGTTTAAAACAACCTGAAACGTCATTTAAACCTTTCATTGACATCGCAGTAAAACTTTTAACATCCAATACAGACCATTCTGCGACGTAATTTTAGCCGGATGATATTTTCAAATAAAACTATTACCCTGGTAATTAACTCATCCGGCGTTAAGGTTAGGATAATTCCTGGTTAAAGTTTGGTTAAATGTAACCAACCATTTCATCGGTAACGATGGGGAATTTTAACCTGGGTGAAACATCTCTATCGCGTCGTTTTTTGACAAATATTAAGTTTTGTTTGGCTTAATGCGCACCAAATGCCTCTCCCCTTCCAGGCCGGGGACCTCAAGTTTGACGATATCTTCGACGGCAAACCCTGCCGGTAAAGCGCTTATCTCGTCATCCGGGCGAATGCCTTTCAGCGCATAGAAGCGGCCGTGCTCACCCGGCAGGTGGTGGCACCAGGTCACCATGTCGTTCAGCGAAGCGAAAGCGCGGCTGATAACCCCGTCAAACGGCGGTTCTGCCGGGAAATCTTCAACCCTGCTCTGCACCGGCGTGATGTTCTCAAGCTTAAGTTCGTGCTGGACCTGGCGCAGAAAACGCACGCGCTTGCCGAGGCTGTCCAGCAGGGTGAAATGCGAGTCCGGACGAACGATCGCCAGCGGAATACCCGGCAGGCCAGGACCCGTGCCAACGTCGATAAAGCGACTCCCCTGCAGGTGAGGCTCAACCACGATGCTGTCGAGAATATGGCGTACCAGCATTTCGTCCGGATTGCGGACCGAAGTGAGGTTGTAAGCCTTGTTCCATTTGTCGAGCAGCGAGACGTAGCCCACCAGTTGCTGCTGCTGAGTTTCCGGTAGAGTGATGCCCGCTTCTTTCAGCAGACGGGATAATTTAGTCAGCACGTTGTAAAACCCATAAAAAAATAGGCCAGGTTTGCCTGGCCCGTTATCGTTTATTTTCAGGCGCTGCGTCGCAGCAGACCCTGTTTTTTCAGCCAGATAAGCAAAATAGAGATCGCCGCAGGGGTAATACCCGAAATGCGTGTCGCCTGGCCAATAGAAACCGGTTTATGATCGTTAAGCTTGGCAATCACTTCGTTGGACAGCCCGTTAACCTGGCTGTAATCAAGCGTCGCAGGCAGCAAAGTATTCTCGTTACGCTGCTGTTTTTCAATCTCATCCTGCTGGCGAGCGATGTAGCCTTCGTATTTCACCTGGATCTCAACCTGCTCTGCAGCCTGAGGATCTTCAAGCCCCGGAGCAAACGGCGAGAGCTGCATCATGGAAGCATAGGTCATTTCCGGGCGACGCAGCAGATCTTCACCGTTAGCTTCCCGCGAGAGCGGTGCGCTAAGGCGAGCATTTACTTCTTCGATTTGCTCAGAATGCGGGTGCAGCCAGACATCTTTCAGGCGCTGACGCTCACGCTCGATCATTTCAAGCTTGTCGTTAAAGCGTGCCCAGCGCTCGTCGTCAACCAGGCCCAGCTCGCGGCCCGCTTCGGTAAGACGCAGGTCGGCGTTGTCTTCACGCAGCATCAGGCGATACTCGGCGCGTGAGGTAAACATGCGGTACGGCTCTTTGGTCCCCAGAGTGCACAGGTCATCGACCAGGACACCAAGGTAGGCCTGGGAGCGCGCTGGCGCCCAACCGTCTTTTTCGGCCGAAGAGCGCGCGGCGTTCAGACCCGCGAGCAGACCCTGGGCAGCGGCCTCTTCATAGCCGGTCGTCCCGTTGATCTGTCCGGCAAAGAACAGGCCCTGAATATATTTACTTTCCAGCGTAGGTTTCAAATCACGCGGATCGAAGAAATCGTACTCAATAGCGTAGCCAGGACGAACGATCTTCGCGTTTTCCATCCCTTTCATCGAGCGGACGATTTGCATCTGCACGTCAAACGGCAGGCTGGTGGAGATGCCGTTCGGGTAAATTTCGTTGCTGGTCAGGCCTTCCGGCTCAAGGAAGATCTGGTGTGCGTTGCGGTCGGCAAAACGCATTACTTTATCTTCGATAGACGGGCAGTAACGTGGGCCAATACCTTCGATAACACCCGCATACATTGGGCTGCGGTCGAGGTTATTACGAATAACCTCGTGAGTTTGCTCGTTGGTATAGGTCATGTAACACGGCACTTGCGCAGGATGCTGGTTAACGTTCCCCATGAACGAGAACACCGGCATTGGATTATCGCCATGCTGCTGGGCAAGTACGCTGAAATCGATAGTGCGTGCGTCAATACGCGGAGGCGTGCCGGTTTTAAGGCGACCGACGCGCAGCGGGAGTTCACGTAAACGACGGGAAAGCGGGATCGAAGGAGGATCGCCTGCACGTCCGCCGCTGTAGTTATCCATCCCGATGTGGATCTTGCCGTCGAGGAAGGTGCCTACGGTGAGCACAACCGCTTTGGCGCGGAATTTAAGCCCCATTTGGGTCACGGCGCCGACAACGCGATCGTTCTCGACGATCAGGTCTTCAACCGCCTGCTGGAAGATCATCAAGTTAGGCTGGTTTTCCAGTGCGGTACGAACGGCTTGCCGGTAAAGCACGCGGTCTGCCTGAGCACGAGTGGCGCGAACCGCCGGGCCTTTGCTGGCGTTTAGTATCCTAAACTGGATGCCGGCACTGTCGATGGCCTTCGCCATCAAGCCACCGAGGGCGTCCACTTCCTTAACCAAATGTCCCTTGCCAATACCGCCAATTGCCGGGTTACAGGACATCTGTCCCAGCGTGTCGATATTGTGTGTCAGAAGCAGGGTCTGCTGACCCATACGAGCTGCGGCCATTGCCGCCTCTGTGCCTGCATGACCCCCGCCGATGATGATGACGTCAAAAGGATCTGGATAAAACATGGTAACTGCCTCGGTTGCGCGATGAGGGTTTGTGACTTCCCGGGCTGGGGATTCTACTCAACTTTAGTCTTTCGAGAAAGCATCGGGATCTTTGGTAATTAAAAGAAGATCTTTTTTATTTAAAGATCTCTTTATTATGATCTCTTATTAGGATCGACCACTTCTGTGGATAACCCATTTTACTGCATCAGGATCAATGACCTGGAAAGGATCGTTTGCTGTGAATGATCGGTGATCCCAGACAGTATAAGCTGGGATCAGAATGGAGGTTTATACACAACTCAAAAAGTGAACAGGAGTTATTATTTGGATAACTACTGCTTAATCCAAGCTTTTAACCAGACTTATCCACATCTGATCGGACGATCTTTACACTTCAGGGAGTAAATTTTTCCATGATCCGACCCAAACCTCTGCCGGATCTTCAGGAATATCGTGTTCGAGGATGTTTATTTTGAGCAATTCCCCCAAACGGGTGGCCCCACATTCACTCAGCAACAGGTCTATCTTCTCTATTGCACCGCAAAACGTATCGTATTCGCGGCTGCCTATTCCGACTGCGCCGTAGATTACGCCGCTCAAGTTCGGACGCTGTTCATTTATAGCGTCATATAAAGGCTGCAGGTTATCCGGCAGATCGCCAGCGCCGTGCGTAGAGGAGATAACCAGCCAGATACCGCTGGTGGACAGATCTTCCAGCAGAGGGCCGTGCTGAATTTCAGTGCTATGCCCCGCTTCCTCCAGCTTTTCAGCCAGGTGTTCTGCTACATACTCGGCGCTGCCAAGCGTACTGCCGCTAATCAGAGTGATATCTGCCATTATGTCCCGCCTTTTCAGATCGAGGCGTATTGTACGCTGTGAAAGAGCGGGGATCTACCTGTGGATAATATGGGTATTAAAATTAACGCTTAGGGGCGGATGGTGCGCATGATCGGGTTTTGCAGGGAGATCAGCGTTTCCGTGGACTGAATTTCATCGATTGTTTGGATCTTGTTGATAAGTACCTGCTGCAGGGCATCAATAGATCGGCACATTACTTTAATAAAGATGCTGTAGTGGCCCGTGGTGTAATAGGCCTCGGTCACTTCGTCGAGGTTTTCCAGCTTGGTCAGTGCCGAGGGGTAATCTTTGGCGCTCTTAAGAATAATGCCGATAAAGCAGCAAACGTCATAGCCGAGCTGCTTTGGACTGATGTCGATGCGTGCCCCGGTAATGATGCCAGCCTGCTTCATCTTCTCTACGCGAACGTGAATCGTCCCCGGGCTGACGCCAAATTGTTTGGCCAGTTCGGCATAAGCGGTGCGCGCATTTGCCATTAATGCTTCCAGTATCCCGCGATCGAGATTGTCGATCTGATAATTATCCATCACTTTTTCCTATGATAAATGCCGATTCTCCATTTTTTATAGCCTTAAATTCGTCGATTAAAAAGAGGAAGGGCTTTTTTATTATTGATTATTGAATCTGGTGCCATGTTTGTTGCTTAATCGTTGACAGAAACAACACAACAAAGAGAAAAACCATGAAAACTACCTACATTGCTAAACAGCGCCAGATTAGTTTTGTGAAAGCTCATTTTTCCCGTCAGCTGGAAGAGAAGCTTGGTCTGATTGAAGTCCAGGCCCCGATTCTTAGCCGCGTGGGTGATGGCACACAGGACAACCTCTCAGGCAGCGAAAAAGCGGTGCAGGTAAAGGTGAAAACCTTGCCTCAGGCGCAGTTTGAAGTGGTGCATTCGCTGGCCAAATGGAAAAGAAAAACGCTCGGCCAGCATGACTTCAGCGCGGGCGAAGGGCTTTACACGCACATGAAGGCCCTGCGCCCCGATGAAGACCGTTTATCACCGATTCACTCGGTATATGTGGATCAGTGGGACTGGGAACGCGTGATGGGAGACGGCGAGCGTCACCTGGGGACGTTGAAACAGACGGTAGAAAGCATTTGGGCGGCAATAAAAGCCACCGAAGCTGAAGTAAGCGAGCATTTTGGGCTGGACGCTTTCCTGCCGGAGCAGATTCATTTTGTTCACAGCGAAACCTTGCTACAACGCTTCCCTGAGCTGGACGCCAAAGGCCGCGAACGTGCGATTGCCAAAGAACTTGGCGCGGTATTTTTGATGGGCATCGGCGGCAAACTGTCGGACGGCAAGCGTCACGATGTTCGCGCCCCGGATTATGATGACTGGTCTACTCAGGCTGAAGGCGGCCTGGCCGGTTTAAACGGCGATATTCTGGTGTGGAACCCGGTGCTTGAAGACGCTATCGAGCTCTCTTCTATGGGGATCCGCGTGGATGCTGAAACCCTGAAGCGCCAGCTGGCTACAACCGGCGATGAAGATCGCATGGCGCTGGAGTGGCACCAGTCGCTGGTAAAAGGCGAGATGCCGCAAACCATCGGCGGCGGTATCGGTCAGTCACGCCTGACAATGTTGCTGCTACAGCTGCCGCACATCGGCCAGGTTCAGTGCGGCGTATGGTCGCCAGAGATTCAGGGCAAGGTCAGCGGTCTGCTGTAATTCTCAGCGCCGCCAGCGACGCAGCAGGCGGCTTCTCATCCCGGTATCAAAGCGCCAGATATGGTCGAAAATACGCATGATGCCGGGTTTCCCGTGCCCCGACATTGCCACGGCATGAAAACGGTTCTGATACTGGCGCTGTAGCGCTTTCACGCTGCTGACAACGTCGTCGGGCAACCGCTGGGCGATGAAATCAGAGATAACCACCGCATCGGAGTCGTGCCAGTCCCCGGTTTGCATTTTTTCAAGGATCGAGCGGAAGCAGCTGGCCAGATCGGTGCCGCCGCTGAAATGCTGGCTTAAAAAACGGATAGCCTGATCGATGCCGTCCCGGCCGCTCACCTCGTAACGCACCACTTCGCTGGAAAACAGCATAATGAAGCAGCGCCGGTTATCGGCCAGCGCGATGCGCATCAACGCCAGGCAGAAAGCCTTTGCGCACTGCTCGTTGAAACCGCCCATTGAACCGGAAGTGTCCACGCAGACGATAAACGGGCCGCGTGGCTGCTCGTCGAAGTCCTGGTGAGCAACCGGACGCTCCACTATCTTCTCTCGCCACGCGTCGCCATGGAGCCGGTAAGTGAGTAACTGCTTCTCCACCAGCCGCCGGTAGAACTCAAATTCCAGCTCGGTAATGCCCAGCGTTGCAAGCTCGGGGGGCAGCAGGCGCAGGATATCGTCGCTGCGTTGCAGGCCGTCTACCTGCTCCGGCACTGTTGCAGGTTCACGAACCAGCATGCGCCAGGGCTCGGTGGGAGAATCTTTACGCGGGACCGATTTGGCTTCGCGAGAGCGGCCAAGCTGTTCGGCAAGCTGCATCAGCTCCGGCTGGCCGGTAAGAAACTCGCCGTACTGGACAATCAGCTGATAGTCCCCGCGCTTTAACGTGCCTCCGCTCATATCCCACAGCTTGCCTGCGGCCTTGTCATTTTCCGCCAGGGCCGGGTCTAACTGACCGCTGAGCGCCAGGCGTTCCTGGATCTCTGCCAGCAGCTTATCGCGCTCATCGTCCAGTAACTGCTGGTTAAGGGAAGTCGCCTGAACCACCAGACTTAACCGCCAGCGTTGCAGAAACAGGGTATGGAGCGCCGGAGTAAAATGCGGATTGTCGGCGACCAGCCGTTTCGCCTGTTCATGAAAGGGAGAGCCGAGCTTATGCAAAAGCTCGATGATATCGGGCAGCCTGGCCGTAAGCTGCCCGGTCGTGAGCAGCTGACTCTGTTGGTAACAAAGCACCTCCTGGGCCAGCTCATCAGGAACGTGGCCATCTTTCAGGCGGCTTTTTAACTGGTCCCGCCAGCGAGGTAAGTCTTCACTAACTGCTTTCTTTAAACGCGGAAACTTTTCAAAGAACACCGCCAGCTGAGGCGCCGCCAGTAGCGTAATAATAATCTCTTCTATCAGCTCGCCTTCGCCAATAGCCAGGATCATATCCAGCGTTTCCACACTTATCATTGACGCGCCTGTTTCAGCTGGGCGGCGACATCCTGCAGGCTGGCCTCAATTTTCCCCAGCCATTCATTTTCGATAAACAGGCATTTTTGCTGATCATTAAAGCGTTCATGCTGCTGATGCAGCGCGGCGTCGAGATCGTCGAACTGCTTTTTGATTTCGTCAGGAACGCCCTGCTGCTGGTGGCCCGGCAGCGCGAGGCGCGTCCCCTGAAGGCTGACATCACGGATAGTCAGATGCTGGCTACCGTCTACTTCAAGGTTGAGCTGCTGAGCAAAACCGATCCCATTGAGCTTGCCGCGGATCTCGCCACCTTTATTAAGCCATAGCGCCAGCGCTTCACGGGCAAGGGTGATATGGATAACTTCAATATCGTGCAGCTTCAGCGGCTTCTGTAGCTGCAGGGTTAGCGTTTCTCCCGCGAGTTCGTCCGGCAGCTGATACTGCGGCTTACGGCTGAACATCCCGTTTTGTTTGATAACCGTGAAGGCGTCCCTGTCGCTGCTTTGCTGCTGGAGCTGGAGCCTGCGCTGTACGATGCCGCTCAGTTTGCTGAGGATGGCCTGCTGCTGCCACGCGTGTCCGGTCATCAATACTTCAATCTGCTGCTGCATTAAATTCATGGTGGCGGTGTCGTGCCACAGGCAGTCTTTGAGCAGGATAAGATCGATAGGCGCAACCGCGTCACGGCCGTTAAAGAAGGCGCTTGCCTGGAGCAGGCGAATGGCTTTCTTCCAGCGGCGGTCTGAGACATAAGGCGCGCCGGGCGTAGCCTCAAGCTGCTGTCTCAGAGTGAAAATCAGCTCAAAGACTTCATCCGGCAGCGCGACGCCGCCAATTTGCTGCTGCCAGCTGAAATACTCCTCGTCGGTGACCTGAAGGCTTTCAGGTACCGGATTAAAGTTTTCATCGTGCTGGCTTATCAGCATCGAACGGAAGTTGGCCTTGTCCTGGACTTTGTCCAGCCACAGGCGAATCAGCATGCGGTCATAAAGCGCTTCCAGGCTGTTGTCGGCTTCCGGCAGTTCGTTGGAAGCGGCCACCAGCAGGCGCATCGGGATTTTTTCTTCGCTGGCGCCGTTGCGGAAGCGACGTTCGTTAATCGCGGTTAGCAGGGTATTCAGGATTGCCGGTCCGGCTTTCCAGATTTCGTCGAGAAACACAATTTCTGCTTCCGGCAGGTAACCCGCGGTAAGGCGCTCATAGCGGCCTTCATCTTTTAAAGCCTGGATAGATAGCGGGCCAAAAACTTCTTCTGGCGTTGAGAAGCGAGTCATTAGATATTCGAAGGCACGAGCTTCGCGAAACGCGAACTTGAGGCGGCGAGCGATCAAACTTTTGGCTATTCCCGGCGGGCCGAGTAAAAAAACGCTCTCGCCGCTCAGCGCCGCCAGCAGGCAGAGGCGAACGGCGTGCTGACGCTCAAAAAGTCCTTTTTCCAGCGCCTGGCTGAGGCGTGAAATTCTTTCAGCCAGCAAATGTGATTGAGCCATAATTAGCTTTGCATCCTTACGCGGTTACCCAGGAGGAACGCGAGTATAGCGTTTATTTTTAGCCAGTTAATGTGCTGATTATGCCGCACACAACATTTGAGCTGAGTTAAGGCAAATGCATTTAGGGGTACGATTTACACAATAATCGTGCATACTGTGCGCCGTTTTGTGGGCCAAGGGACTAAGCACACGTTTTCGGGATTCCAACAAAAGATTAGTCTATGAGCGCTGATAATAAACAATCGTTGCCTGCCGTTACGCTGGCTGCTATCGGGGTTGTGTACGGTGATATCGGTACCAGCCCGCTTTATACCCTTAGAGAATGCCTGTCCGGGCAGTTTGGGTTTGGCGTTGAACGCGACGCCGTATTTGGCTTTTTGTCGTTAATTTTTTGGCTGCTGGTTCTGGTCGTCTCCATTAAATATCTCACCTTTGTGATGCGTGCGGATAACGCAGGAGAAGGCGGGATCTTAACCCTGATGTCGCTTGCCGGGCGCAATACGACGGCACGTATGACCTCGGTGCTTGTGATCATGGGGTTGATTGGCGGCAGCTTCTTCTACGGCGAGGTGGTTATCACGCCGGCGATATCGGTGATGTCGGCCATAGAAGGCCTGGAGATAGCCGCGCCGCAGCTGGATCAATACATCGTCCCGCTTTCTATCATTGTCCTGACGCTGCTGTTTATGATTCAGAAGCACGGCACCGGGATGGTGGGCAAGTTGTTTGCTCCGGTGATGCTGCTGTGGTTCCTGACGCTCGCCGTCCTGGGCGCGCGCAGTATTATCGGCAACCCGGAAGTCCTGCAGGCGCTTAACCCTGCCTGGGCGGTGAATTTCTTCGTGCAGTATAAAACGGTGTCATTCGTTGCCCTTGGTGCGGTGGTGCTGGCGATAACCGGCGTTGAAGCGCTGTATGCCGATATGGGGCACTTCGGTAAGCTCCCGATTCGCATCGCATGGTTTATTGCGGTTCTGCCTTCTCTGGTCCTTAACTATTTTGGCCAGGGCGCGCTGCTGCTGAAGAACCCGGAAGCGATTAAAAACCCATTCTTCCTGCTGGCCCCTGACTGGGCGCTGATCCCGCTGCTGATTCTGGCGACGCTTGCCACGGTTATCGCCTCTCAGGCCGTTATTTCCGGGGTCTTTTCGCTGACGCGCCAGGCGGTTCGTCTGGGCTATCTCTCGCCAATGCGCATCATCCACACCTCGGAAATGGAGTCCGGGCAGATTTACATTCCAGCGATTAACTGGATCCTGTATATCGCGGTGGTTATCGTCATTGTCAGCTTTGAACACTCAAGCAACCTGGCCGCGGCATACGGCATTGCGGTAACTGGCACAATGGTGCTGACCTCGATTCTTTGCTGCACCGTAGCGCGCAAAAACTGGCACTGGAATAAAATTGCCGTGCTCCTGATGTGTGCGGGCTTCCTGTTTATCGACATACCGCTGTTCTCCGCCAACCTCGAGAAGATCGTCTCCGGCGGCTGGCTGCCGCTGACGCTCGGCCTGGTGATGTTTACCATTATGACCACCTGGAAAAGCGAGCGTTTCCGCCTGCTGCGCCGCATGCACGAGCACGGCAATTCTCTGGAAGCGATGATTGCTTCGCTGGAGAAATCTCCGCCGGTTCGCGTGCCGGGCACGGCGGTGTATATGTCGCGCGCCCTGAACGTGATTCCGTTTGCCATGCTGCATAACCTCAAGCACAACAAAGTGCTGCACGAACGAGTGGTGCTGCTGACGTTGCGCACGGAAGATGCGCCGTATGTTCATAACGTGCGTCGCGTTTCCATCGAACAGCTGTCGCCGACTTTCTGGCGGGTTGTCGCAAGCTACGGCTGGCGTGAAACGCCGAACGTGGAAGAGATTTTCCATCGCTGCGGGCTGGAAGGCCTGAGCTGCCGGATGATGGAAACCTCATTCTTTATGTCGCACGAGTCGCTGATTATCGGCAAACGCCCCTGGTACCTGCGCCTGCGCGGTAAGCTATTCCTCGCCCTGCAGCGAAATGCGCTGCGCGCGCCTGACCAGTTTGAGATCCCGCCAAACCGGGTTATTGAGCTGGGAACCCAGGTCGAGATTTAACCCCTCTAATATTGCCCGGTGGCGCTATGCTTACCGGGCAATTTTTTTATTGTTGCGCGCAGATGCCCTCACCCCGGCCCTCTCCCACAGGGAGAGGGAGTAAACACTAAAAACGGCAACCCAAGTTGCCGTTTTACTTTTACTGTCGAAACGTTTCGATGCCGATCACATTTCTTTAACCTGGTGGTTGTTTTATCGGCACCTCATTTCCTACACTCATCATTAGCGAAACGTTTCGCTAGTGGAGCAGGAAAATGAAGAAAGGTACCGTTCTTAACGCTGATATTTCGTCCGTTATCTCCCGTCTTGGGCACACCGACACGCTGGTGATTGCCGATGCCGGGCTGCCAATCCCGCGCAATACGCCGCGCATTGATTTGGCGCTGACTCACGGCGTTCCGGGCTTTATGCAGGTCGTGGACGTGGTAACTCAGGAAATGCAGGTTGAGGCGGCTATTCTGGCTTCTGAAATCAAACAACATAATCCCGCGCTTCACGAAACGTTGCTCAAACAGCTTGAGCAACTGCAAAAACACCAGGGAAACACCATTACTATTCGTTACATCAGTCATGAGCAGTTCAAGCAGCACACCGCTGAAAGCCGGGCGGTTATTCGCAGCGGGGAGTGTTCCCCGTATGCGAATATCATTCTCTGTGCTGGCGTAACCTTCTAGGAGGCCGGTATGGAACCTTTACTGCAACTGAAAGGGATCGACAAGTCGTTCCCCGGGGTGAAAGCTCTGTCCGGCGCGGCGCTAAACGTCTATCCTGGCCGGGCAATGGCGCTGGTGGGTGAGAACGGCGCCGGCAAATCGACCATGATGAAAGTGCTGACCGGGATCTACACCAAAGATGCCGGTTCGCTGCTGTGGCTGGGCAAAGAAACCGCCTTCAGCGGCCCTAAAGCCTCTCAGGAAGCGGGCATCGGCATTATTCACCAGGAGCTGAACCTTATTCCGCAGTTAAGCATCGCCGAGAACATCTTCCTTGGCCGTGAGTTTGTCGGGCGTTTTGGCAAAATCGACTGGAAAAAGATGTACCGGGAAGCCGATAAACTGCTGGCTAAACTCAACCTGCGTTACACCAGCGAACGTCTGGTTGGCGAGCTGTCGATTGGCGACCAGCAGATGGTTGAGATTGCCAAAGTACTGAGCTTTGAGTCGAAGGTCATCATTATGGATGAACCGACGGATGCGCTGACCGATACCGAAACCGAGTCGCTTTTCCGCGTTATCCGCGAGCTGAAGTCTCAGGGCTGCGGCATCGTCTATATCTCCCACCGCATGAAAGAAATCTTCGAAGTTTGCGATGACGTTACCGTCCTGCGCGACGGGCAGTTTATTGCCGAGCGCGAAGTGGTTTCACTTAATGAAGACACGCTTATCGAGATGATGGTTGGCCGTAAGCTTGAAGACCAGTATCCGCATATCGATAAACAGCCGGGGGAGGTTCGCCTGCGGGTTGATAACCTCGCTGGCCCGGGCGTGAAGAATGTTTCTTTCGAGCTGCGTAAGGGCGAGATCCTCGGCGTTGCCGGGCTGATGGGCGCCGGGCGCACAGAATTAATGAAGGTGCTGTACGGCGCGCTGCCGAGAACCGGCGGTTATGTGGCGCTGGATGGCCGCGAAGTGGTGACCCGCTCGCCGCAGGATGGGCTGGCAAACGGCATCGTTTATATCTCTGAAGACCGCAAGCGTGACGGGCTGGTGCTCGGTATGTCGGTAAAAGAGAACATGTCGCTTACCGCGCTGCGCTACTTCAGCCGGGATGTTGGCAGCCTGAAGCATAAAGATGAGCAGCAGGCGGTGCAGGACTTTATCCGCCTGTTTAACGTGAAAACGCCTTCGATGGAGCAGCCCATCGGCCTGCTTTCCGGCGGTAACCAGCAGAAAGTGGCGATTGCCCGCGGCCTGATGACGCGCCCAAAAGTGCTGATCCTCGATGAGCCGACGCGTGGCGTTGATGTCGGGGCGAAAAAAGAGATTTATCAGTTAATTAACCAGTTTAAAGCTGATGGCTTGAGCATCATCCTTGTGTCCTCGGAAATGCCGGAAGTGCTGGGCATGAGTGACCGCATTATGGTTATCCACGAGGGGCGTCTGAGCGGAGAGTTCTCCCGCGAAGAGGCAACCCAGGAAGCGCTTATGGCCGCGGCCGTCGGCAAGCTTAATCGAGTGAATCAGGAGTTACATAAATGAGTACCCAGACCGTATCCACCCGTCGCTGGTTCACCAAAGCGTGGCTGCTGGAGCAAAAATCGCTGATCGCTCTGCTGGTGCTGATTGCGATTGTCTCTGCCCTTAGCCCGAACTTCTTTACCGTAAATAACTTGTTCAACATCCTGCAGCAAACCTCGGTCAACGCCATTATGGCCGTCGGGATGACGCTGGTTATCCTGACTTCAGGAATCGACCTGTCCGTCGGTTCTTTGCTGGCGCTGACCGGGGCGGTGGCCGCCTCGATTGTCGGTTTTGAGGTGAACGCTCTGGTCGCCGTTGCCGCAGCCCTGGCGCTTGGTGCTGCTATCGGTGCGGTGACCGGGGTCATCGTCGCCAAAGGCCGGGTGCAGGCATTTATCGCCACGCTGGTGATGATGCTGCTGCTGCGCGGGGTGACGCTGGTTTATACCAACGGCAGCCCGATGAATACCGGGTTCTCGGATAACGCGGATCTGTTCGGCTGGTTTGGTATCGGCCGCCCGCTGGGCATCCCGACGCCGGTATGGATTATGGGCGTTGTCTTCCTGGCCGCCTGGTACATGCTGCATCACACTCGTCTGGGGCGCTATATCTATGCCCTTGGCGGTAACGAAGCCGCAACTCGCCTGTCCGGGATTAGCGTCAACAAAGTTAAAATCATCGTCTACTCTCTTTGTGGCCTGCTGGCTTCGCTGGCCGGGATAATCGAGGTTGCACGTCTTTCTTCCGCTCAGCCTACGGCGGGTGCGGGCTACGAACTGGATGCCATTGCGGCGGTCGTGCTCGGCGGTACCAGCCTCGCAGGCGGTAAGGGACGGATTGTCGGGACGCTCATCGGGGCATTGATCCTCGGATTCCTGAACAACGGTCTGAATTTATTAGGTGTTTCTTCTTATTACCAGATGATCGTCAAAGCGGTGGTTATTTTGCTGGCGGTGCTGGTAGACAACAAAAAGCAGTAAAACCATAACCCTACAGGACATCTGACTATGAATATGAAAAAACTGGCTACTCTGGTTTCTGCCGTAGCGCTTAGCGCCACCGTAAGCGCCAATGCGATGGCTAAAGACACTATCGCGCTGGTGGTTTCCACTCTGAATAACCCGTTCTTCGTGTCGCTGAAAGACGGCGCGCAGAAAGAAGCCGACAAACTAGGTTACAACCTGGTCGTGCTCGACTCGCAGAACAACCCGGCTAAAGAGCTGGCTAACGTGCAGGACTTAACCGTTCGCGGCACCAAACTGATGTTGATTAACCCAACCGACTCTGACGCGGTAGGTAACGCCGTCAAAATGGCTAACCAGGCTAAAATCCCGGTGATCACTCTTGACCGCGTAGCCAGCCAGGGCACGGTTGTCAGCCACATCGCTTCTGATAACGTAGCGGGCGGTAAAATGGCCGGTGATTTCATTGCTAAGAAACTGGGCGAAGGCGCTAAAGTGATTGAGCTGCAGGGCATTGCCGGTGCATCCGCCGCCCGTGAACGTGGCGAAGGCTTCAAACAGGCTGTTGCGGCGCATAAATTTGACGTACTGGCCAGCCAGCCGGCCGACTTCGACCGCACCAAAGGCCTGAACGTTATGCAGAACCTGCTGACTGCGCACCCGAACGTGCAGGCCGTGTTTGCTCAGAACGACGAAATGGCGCTTGGCGCGCTGCGTGCGCTGCAAACTGCCGGAAAATCTGACGTGCTGGTGGTTGGCTTTGACGGTACGGCTGACGGAGTGAAAGCGGTTGAAGGCGGTAAGCTGGGCGCGACCGTGGCCCAGATGGCTGACCAAATCGGCGTTATCGGCGTGGAAACCGCTGATAAAGTGCTGAAGGGCGAGAAAGTGGATGCAAAAATCCCGGTAGATTTAAAACTCGTCACTAAATAAGACTAAAAGAAAAGCAGGGCACCGCGCCACTCCGCAGGGAGTGGCGTATCTAAACTGGATATTAAGAAATGAAAAGCACAGGCAAACTCGTCGTTCTTGGCAGCATCAACGCTGACCATATCCTTAACCTCGAAGATTTCCCTGCTCCGGGTGAAACCGTCACCGGCCAGGGCTACCAGGTGGCGTTCGGCGGTAAAGGTGCGAATCAGGCAGTTGCGGCAGGGCGCAGCGGAGCGGATATCGCTTTTATTGCCTGTGTTGGCGATGACGATACCGGCGGGCGCGTGTGCAAACAGCTCGCCAGCGACGGCATCGACACCGCGCCAATCAGCACTATTAAAGATGAAGCAACCGGCGTGGCGCTGATTTTCGTCAACGAGTCGGGCGAGAACGTTATCGGCATTCATTCAGGGGCCAACGCGGCCTTAACGCCGGATCTTGTTGCGGCGCAGCAGCAAAAAATCGCCGAGGCTTCTGCTTTATTAATGCAGCTAGAATCTCCGCTGGATAGCGTGCTTGCGGCGGCAAAAATAGCCCATCAAAACCAGACCAAAGTTATTCTCAACCCGGCACCGGCCTGCGAGCTTTCCGATGAGCTGCTGTCGCTGCTGGATATGATCACCCCGAACGAAACCGAAGCTGAAAAGCTGACCGGCGTGCGGGTAGAAAACGATGAAGATGCCGCTAAAGCTGCTGATGTACTGCACGGTAAAGGCATCGATACCGTCATTATTACGCTCGGTAGCCGCGGGGTGTGGCTAAGCGAGAAAGGTCACGGGCAGCGAGTGCCGGGCTTTAAAGTCAAAGCCGTAGACACTATTGCTGCCGGAGACACCTTTAACGGCGCGCTGGTGACAGCCCTGCTGGAAGAGAAGCCGATGGAAGAGGCCGTTCGTTTTGCCCATGCGGCAGCGGCAATTGCGGTCACTCGTAAAGGTGCTCAGCCATCGGTGCCTTGGCGCCATGAAATCGATGAGTTTCTGCAACAGAGGTAAACCGTGGCGACCATGAAAGATGTCGCCCGCCTGGCGGGCGTTTCTACCTCAACCGTTTCTCACGTCATTAATAGCGATCGCTTCGTTAGCGATGCTATTCGCCAGAAAGTTGAGGATGCGGTTAAGACGCTGAATTATGCCCCTTCTGCGCTGGCGCGAAGCCTCAAGCTCAATCAAACCCACACCATCGGGATGCTTATTACCGCCAGTAGCAACCCCTTTTATTCAGAACTGGTGCGTGGCGTTGAGCGCAGCTGCTTTGAACGCGGTTACAGCCTGGTGCTGTGCAACACAGAGGGGGACGAGCACCGCATGAACCGAAATCTGGAAACGCTGCTGCAAAAGCGGGTGGATGGATTGCTTCTGCTGTGCACCGAAACGCACCAGCCCTCACCGGAAATTATTAACCGCTATCCGACTATCCCGACCGTGATGATGGACTGGGCGCCGTTCGAAGGGCAAAGCGATGTCATTCAGGACAACTCGCTGCTCGGCGGTGAGATGGCGACACAGCATCTTATTGATAACGGCTATACCCGTATCGCCTGTATTGCCGGGCCGCAGGATAAAACCCCGGCGCGGCTGCGTCTTGAAGGCTACCGTAAAGCGATGGCGCAGGCGGGGCTGGAAATCCTCCCCGGCTATGAAATTATCGGTGACTTTGAATTCCAGGGCGGTTTCAGCGCAATGGGCGAGCTGCTGGCGCTCGAGGAGCGGCCCGATGCGGTATTTATGGGTAACGATGCGATGGCCGTTGGGGCTTATCATGCTTTATATCAGGCTGGCCTGAGCGTACCGCAGGATATGGCCGTTATTGGCTACGACGATATTGAGCTTGCCCGCTATATGACGCCGCCGCTCACCACTATTCATCAGCCAAAAGATGAGCTGGGAGAGCTGGCGGTTGACGTGCTTATCCATCGAATGGCGCAGCCCGACCTGGCGCAGCAGCGTTTACTGCTGACGCCAGAGCTGGTGGAACGCGGTTCGGTTTAGTGTTTATGACGTTCTTTAATTAAGTTGCGCCCGTCTTTTGGGCGCAGCAGCAGAAAGACCGCCGAGGAAACCAGCGTTATCGCTCCCATCGTCAGCAGGGTGTAGTGGAACTGCTCGATGGTATTGACGTTATCCACTCCTTCCCAGGCGCGCAGAACCGCGGCGCTAACCGCAACCCCCAGGCTTATCGAAAGTTGCTGAGTCACCGCCAGCACGCTGTTACCGCTGCTGGCGTTTTCGTCCGTCAGGTCGGCAAGGGTGATGGTGTTCATCGCTGTGAACTGAGTCGACATCGCCATACCTAATATAAAGAGAGGAAGAATCAGCAGCCAAACCTCCATCCCCGGCGATTGCAGCGAAAACTGGCCGATAAGCAGACCTATCACCAGCGTTATGCCGACCAGCGTTTTACGATAGCCAAGCCAGCGTAGTACCTGAGTGACTGTTGATTTGGCCAGGAGCGAACCCACGGCCGTGGGTGCCATCATGCAGCCAGCTATCAGCGCCGAGTAGCCAAAGCCAACTTGCAACATCAGCGGCATCAGGAACGGTACGCAGCCGGTACCAAGGCGTGAGGCAATATTGCCTACAATGCCAACCGAGAAAGTTCGTGTCTTAAAGAGAGGAAGAGGAATAAGCGGTGCAGGAACGCGGCGAGCGTGCCAGATATAGGCTAATAAAAGAAGGATGCCGCCGAAGATGACCAGCATGCCGATGTAGCTGGCAACAATCCGCTCCCCAAACAGCTCAACGCCGCTTGAGATCATCACCAGACCCGCGCCAAAAAGCAGGAAGCCGCTCATATCAAACCCGCGCTTCGGCGTAGTGAAGTTGGGCATATATTTGCGCGCGTACAGCAGTCCCAGGATACCAATTGGAATATTGATTAAGAAGATCCAGTGCCAGCTTGCCCAGGTGACCAGCACCCCGCCGAGCAACGGCCCCAGAATCGGCCCGACCAGGCCGGGCATGGTGACGAAGTTGAGCACCGGTAATAATTCGCTGCGCGGGTAGGCCCGCAGTAAAGCAAGCCGCGCCACCGGCATCATCATGGCCCCGCCAATCCCCTGAACGACGCGGAAAGCCACCAGTTCAGTTAAGGTGCCGGACATGGCACAGGCGAAAGACCCGAGGGTAAAGAGGCTAACGGCAATCATAAACACGCGCCGCGTGCCGAAACGGTCGGCCAGCCAGCCGCTAACCGGGATAAGCATGGCAACGGTTAAGGTGTAGCTAATGATGGCAGCCTGCATTGCCAGCGGAGAGCGGTTAAGGCTATGGGCGATAGCCGGTAGCGCGGTATTAAGAATGGTGGCATCCAGCGCCTGCATAAAGAAAGCCATTGCGGCTATCCACGGAAGCCCGGCCATGCTGCGTGCTGTTTTAGTCATTATGATCCTGAAGGTTGAATACGCCTGAAATTACCGATGAGTGAACGGTTCCTTTAACAGTGCCTGGCAGGCGTTAAGCGCGGCCTGCGCCTCTCCATGGACAATGGCATCGACAATGGCCTGATGCGAGTCGAGCTTAATCACTTCATTATCGGTAATCGCGGTGAAGTAATTGTAATAAATAGACCTGAATAAGTTCGCGAAAGATGTCATGAAAGGGTTACCACTCATTTCATAGATAAGCTCGTGATAAGCCATGTCCACCTCAACCCAGCGCTGGCGGTCGAAGGTGTGCTGCAATTCAATCATTTGCTCCATCAGGCGCATCAGTTCCGTACGCTGCTCTTCATTACTGTTTATTGCTGCTAATGCGCAGGCCTGCGGCTCCAGGCTATTACGCATAATCAGAAAGTCTTCTACTACATAGCTGAAGTTGTCTTTGGTCATCCACCAGGAGATAAGCTCCTTATCAAGGAAGTTCCAGTGGCTGCGTGGCATAACACGAGTGCCGATTCTCGGCCGGGATAACAGCATGCCTTTGGCGGTTAGCGTCTTTACGGCTTCACGAACTGCGGTGCGGCTGACGCCAAACAACTCTCCCAGCTCGATCTCACCCGGTAGAATGCTGCCGACAGCATATTCTCCCTTTAGTATTCGCTGGGCCAGGTTCTCCGCCAGCATATAAGAAAGGTTTTTTTGGGCGGCTAGTTGTTGGGTGGATAAAGACATAAAGCATTTCCTTAAGCAGTATTTCGCAGCCTAGTATGCCATTGGCAGCAATTTAGCGGTGATTTATGCAGCAAATGCCCGTTATTTGCTGGCTTTCTGTACTTGGTTGGTGAAAAAGAATGCGGTCAGAAAGTTTTTTCAAATTAGGGGTTGTCAGGCTCTGAGAACTCCCTATAATGCGCCTCCACTGACACGGCAAAGCGGCTTCGAAAGCGGCTTAACAACCCGGTAGTCAGTCAGACGAAAGCGAAAATAAACGCTTGACTCTGAAAGAGGAAGGCGTAATATACGCCACCTCGAGTTAGCAAGCGAAAGCGCGTAACTCACTGCTCTTTAACAATTTATCAGACAATCTGTGTGGGCACTCGCAGGATTGATATCTCAGCATCTTCGGATGCAAAAAAATATCAAGTCTTGAAGAGTGACTACTGATTTTATAAACAGTTTTAATTCTTTGAGCATCAAACACTTTTAAATTGAAGAGTTTGATCATGGCTCAGATTGAACGCTGGCGGCAGGCCTAACACATGCAAGTCGAGCGGTAACAGGGAGTAGCTTGCTACTTTGCTGACGAGCGGCGGACGGGTGAGTAATGTCTGGGGATCTGCCTGATGGAGGGGGATAACTACTGGAAACGGTAGCTAATACCGCATAACGTCGCAAGACCAAAGAGGGGGACCTTCGGGCCTCTTGCCATCGGATGAACCCAGATGGGATTAGCTAGTAGGTGGGGTAATGGCTCACCTAGGCGACGATCCCTAGCTGGTCTGAGAGGATGACCAGCCACACTGGAACTGAGACACGGTCCAGACTCCTACGGGAGGCAGCAGTGGGGAATATTGCACAATGGGCGCAAGCCTGATGCAGCCATGCCGCGTGTGTGAAGAAGGCCTTCGGGTTGTAAAGCACTTTCAGCGAGGAGGAAGGCATTAAGGTTAATAACCTTGGTGATTGACGTTACTCGCAGAAGAAGCACCGGCTAACTCCGTGCCAGCAGCCGCGGTAATACGGAGGGTGCAAGCGTTAATCGGAATTACTGGGCGTAAAGCGCACGCAGGCGGTTTGTTAAGTCGGATGTGAAATCCCCGGGCTCAACCTGGGAACTGCATTCGAAACTGGCAAGCTTGAGTCTTGTAGAGGGGGGTAGAATTCCAGGTGTAGCGGTGAAATGCGTAGAGATCTGGAGGAATACCGGTGGCGAAGGCGGCCCCCTGGACAAAGACTGACGCTCAGGTGCGAAAGCGTGGGGAGCAAACAGGATTAGATACCCTGGTAGTCCACGCCGTAAACGATGTCGACTTGGAGGTTGTGCCCTTGAGGCGTGGCTTCCGGAGCTAACGCGTTAAGTCGACCGCCTGGGGAGTACGGCCGCAAGGTTAAAACTCAAATGAATTGACGGGGGCCCGCACAAGCGGTGGAGCATGTGGTTTAATTCGATGCAACGCGAAGAACCTTACCTACTCTTGACATCCAGAGAACTTTCCAGAGATGGATTGGTGCCTTCGGGAACTCTGAGACAGGTGCTGCATGGCTGTCGTCAGCTCGTGTTGTGAAATGTTGGGTTAAGTCCCGCAACGAGCGCAACCCTTATCCTTTGTTGCCAGCGGTTCGGCCGGGAACTCAAAGGAGACTGCCAGTGATAAACTGGAGGAAGGTGGGGATGACGTCAAGTCATCATGGCCCTTACGAGTAGGGCTACACACGTGCTACAATGGCGCATACAAAGAGAAGCGACCTCGCGAGAGCAAGCGGACCTCATAAAGTGCGTCGTAGTCCGGATTGGAGTCTGCAACTCGACTCCATGAAGTCGGAATCGCTAGTAATCGTAGATCAGAATGCTACGGTGAATACGTTCCCGGGCCTTGTACACACCGCCCGTCACACCATGGGAGTGGGTTGCAAAAGAAGTAGGTAGCTTAACCTTCGGGAGGGCGCTTACCACTTTGTGATTCATGACTGGGGTGAAGTCGTAACAAGGTAACCGTAGGGGAACCTGCGGTTGGATCACCTCCTTACCTAAAAGATACAACCCGCGTAGTGCTCACACAGATTGTCTGATAGATGTAGAGAAGCAAGGCGTCTTGCGATTGAGACTTCAGTGTCCCCTTCGTCTAGAGGCCCAGGACACCGCCCTTTCACGGCGGTAACAGGGGTTCGAATCCCCTAGGGGACGCCACTTGCTGGTATGTAAGTGAAAGTTGCGTGCCGAACTATCTCAAAACTGACTTGAAAGAGTCATGTTTGAGATATTTGCTCTTTAACAATCCGGAACAAGCTGAAAATTGAAACGACACACTGTTTCTGTTCTCCGTAATAAGAACAGAATAGAAGTGTGTTCGAGTCTCTCAAATTTTCATAATTCGAAGCGAAACATCTTCGGGTTGTGAGGTTAAGCGACTAAGCGTACACGGTGGATGCCCTGGCAGTCAGAGGCGATGAAGGACGTGCTAATCTGCGATAAGCGTCGGTAAGGTGATATGAACCGTTATAGCCGGCGATTTCCGAATGGGGAAACCCAGTGTGTTTCGACACACTATCGTTAAGTGAATACATAGCTTAACGAAGCGAACCGGGGGAACTGAAACATCTAAGTACCCCGAGGAAAAGAAATCAACCGAGATTCCCCCAGTAGCGGCGAGCGAACGGGGAGCAGCCCAGAACCTGAATCAGTTTGTGTGTTAGTGGAAGCGTCTGGAAAGTCGCAGGGTACAGGGTGATACTCCCGTACACTAAAATGCACATACTGTGAGTTCGAAGAGTAGGGCGGGACACGTGGTATCCTGTCTGAATATGGGGGGACCATCCTCCAAGGCTAAATACTCCTGACTGACCGATAGTGAACCAGTACCGTGAGGGAAAGGCGAAAAGAACCCCGGCGAGGGGAGTGAAACAGAACCTGAAACCGTGTACGTACAAGCAGTGGGAGCCTCATTTATGGGGTGACTGCGTACCTTTTGTATAATGGGTCAGCGACTTATATTCTGTAGCAAGGTTAACCGTATAGGGGAGCCGCAGGGAAACCGAGTCTTAACTGGGCGTTAAGTTGCAGGGTATAGACCCGAAACCCGGTGATCTAGCCATGGGCAGGTTGAAGGTTGGGTAACACTAACTGGAGGACCGAACCGACTAATGTTGAAAAATTAGCGGATGACTTGTGGCTGGGGGTGAAAGGCCAATCAAACCGGGAGATAGCTGGTTCTCCCCGAAAGCTATTTAGGTAGCGCCTCGTGAACTCATCTTCGGGGGTAGAGCACTGTTTCGGCTAGGGGGCCATCCCGGCTTACCAACCCGATGCAAACTACGAATACCGAAGAATGTTATCACGGGAGACACACGGCGGGTGCTAACGTCCGTCGTGAAGAGGGAAACAACCCAGACCGCCAGCTAAGGTCCCAAAGTCATGGTTAAGTGGGAAACGATGTGGGAAGGCACAGACAGCCAGGATGTTGGCTTAGAAGCAGCCATCATTTAAAGAAAGCGTAATAGCTCACTGGTCGAGTCGGCCTGCGCGGAAGATGTAACGGGGCTAAACCATGCACCGAAGCTGCGGCAGCGACGCTTATGCGTTGTTGGGTAGGGGAGCGTTCTGTAAGCCGTTGAAGGTGGACTGTGAGGTCTGCTGGAGGTATCAGAAGTGCGAATGCTGACATAAGTAACGATAAAGCGGGTGAAAAGCCCGCTCGCCGGAAGACCAAGGGTTCCTGTCCAACGTTAATCGGGGCAGGGTGAGTCGACCCCTAAGGCGAGGCCGAAAGGCGTAGTCGATGGGAAACAGGTTAATATTCCTGTACTTGGTGTTACTGCGAAGGGGGGACGGAGAAGGCTATGTTAGCCGGGCGACGGTTGTCCCGGTTTAAGCATGTAGGCGGGAAGTTTAGGTAAATCCGGACTTCTGTTAACGCTGAGGTGTGATGACGAGGCACTACGGTGCTGAAGTAACAAATGCCCTGCTTCCAGGAAAAGCCTCTAAGCATCAGGTAACATTAAATCGTACCCCAAACCGACACAGGTGGTCAGGTAGAGAATACCAAGGCGCTTGAGAGAACTCGGGTGAAGGAACTAGGCAAAATGGTGCCGTAACTTCGGGAGAAGGCACGCTGTCGGTAGGTGAAACCCCTTGCGGGTGGAGCTGAAGGCAGTCGAAGATACCAGCTGGCTGCAACTGTTTATTAAAAACACAGCACTGTGCAAACACGAAAGTGGACGTATACGGTGTGACGCCTGCCCGGTGCCGGAAGGTTAATTGATGGGGTTATCCGCAAGGAGAAGCTCTTGATCGAAGCCCCGGTAAACGGCGGCCGTAACTATAACGGTCCTAAGGTAGCGAAATTCCTTGTCGGGTAAGTTCCGACCTGCACGAATGGCGTAATGATGGCCAGGCTGTCTCCACCCGAGACTCAGTGAAATTGAAATCGCTGTGAAGATGCAGTGTACCCGCGGCAAGACGGAAAGACCCCGTGAACCTTTACTATAGCTTGACACTGAACATTGAGCCTTGATGTGTAGGATAGGTGGGAGGCTTTGAAGCGTGGACGCCAGTCTGCGTGGAGCCAACCTTGAAATACCACCCTTTAATGTTTGATGTTCTAACGTAGACCCGTGATCCGGGTTGCGGACAGTGTCTGGTGGGTAGTTTGACTGGGGCGGTCTCCTCCTAAAGCGTAACGGAGGAGCACGAAGGTTAGCTAATCACGGTCGGACATCGTGAGGTTAGTGCAAAGGCATAAGCTAGCTTGACTGCGAGAGTGACGGCTCGAGCAGGTGCGAAAGCAGGTCTTAGTGATCCGGTGGTTCTGAATGGAAGGGCCATCGCTCAACGGATAAAAGGTACTCCGGGGATAACAGGCTGATACCGCCCAAGAGTTCATATCGACGGCGGTGTTTGGCACCTCGATGTCGGCTCATCACATCCTGGGGCTGAAGTAGGTCCCAAGGGTATGGCTGTTCGCCATTTAAAGTGGTACGCGAGCTGGGTTTAGAACGTCGTGAGACAGTTCGGTCCCTATCTGCCGTGGGCGCTGGAGAATTGAGGGGGGCTGCTCCTAGTACGAGAGGACCGGAGTGGACGCATCACTGGTGTTCGGGTTGTCATGCCAATGGCATTGCCCGGTAGCTAAATGCGGAAGAGATAAGCGCTGAAAGCATCTAAGCGCGAAACTTGCCCCGAGATGAATTCTCCCTGGGTCCTTGAGACCCCTGAAGGGACGTTGAAGACTACGACGTTGATAGGCTGGGTGTGTAAGCGTAGCGATACGTTGAGCTAACCAGTACTAATGACCCGTGAGGCTTAACCTTACAACACCAAAGGTGTTTTGCGAGACAAATCGATTTTCAGCGAAGTTCAGGATTGAACTGATGGTCACGAGATGACGGTCAGTAACAGAATTTGCCTGGCGGCCGTAGCGCGGTGGTCCCACCTGACCCCATGCCGAACTCAGAAGTGAAACGCCGTAGCGCCGATGGTAGTGTGGGGTCTCCCCATGCGAGAGTAGGGAACTGCCAGGCATCAAATAAAACATCAAGGCCACCCTTACGGGTGGCCTTTTTGTGTTATGAGACAGTAAAAATGCCACTTTGCGGCTCCTTCTATTATCCTCTACTGCTGTTTTATCCAGTCAAGAATGAAATCAGCAATCATTTCCGGGTCATTGAGATCAAGACTTGGTACCGGGACCGGCAGCGTGACGTCGCTGGCTACGGCGATAACATGCCGATCGAGCTCCAGATCTTCAGCGCTGTGCCCCGTTTCACTCCGATACAGCACTATTTTCGCTACCGGTTCATGCTTAAAACCCTCAACCAGTACCAGATCCAGCATGCTGGCATCCATTCTTGAAACCAGATAGTCCAGGTTTAACTCCGGTTCTTCTGGTGTTTCAGTCATCAATGCCCAGCGCTTCTGGCTCGCGACTATGGTTTGGGCCGCGCCGGCTTTACGAAGCTCATAGCTGTCCTTACCGGGTTTATCGACATCCATATCGTGGTGAGTATGTTTTATCAGCCCCGGGCGGATGCCTCTCGCGAGTAAAAGAGGGATTAATTGCCTGAGCAGGGTGGTTTTTCCTGTCCCACTCCAGGCAGCAATTGCCAGTAAGGGGGGTTTAGTTAGTTTTTTTGCCATTGGGATAGCTCATCTGGCGTGTTGATGTTGGCAAAGCTGGCTTTATCGTTATTGAAAATAACTGCATGCCCGCCAGCACTAAGTAAAAACTGCATCACTCGCCTTTCTCCGGAGCGCAAATACTCGCTCAGAGATGAACGTAATGAGCGATGAATCAAAGTGACGCCAGGGTGATCGCGTTGGCCGTCATTAGCCCAGACTGCTAGCGAGTTGCCGCGAGCCTGCCAAAGGCGCTGAGCCAGGTCGTAGGGAATATTTGGCGTGTCGCAGGGGCAGAATAATAGCCAATCGCTTTCAACGGCCTTGATAACGGCTAGCATACCGGCCAGAGGCCCCTGATAGTCTGCTAATGAATCCTCAATTACGCGAACGTTCTGCTCGCGGTAAGTTTCGATATTCCTGTTGGCGCTAATAACGACATTGCCGACCTGCGGGGCTAAGGCTTGCAGAACATAGAGAAAAAGAGGCTTGCCGTTTAACAGGGCTAACCCCTTATCCTTCCCGCCCATTCTGCTTCCCCGGCCGCCGGCCAATACGACACCCGTTATCTCAGTTAATCTCTGCACCAATATCGCCTCTTTTAATGTGGGTTTGAGCCTGCTAACGTGTTGCTTCTCGCATGTGATAAGGGAACACCAACATGAAATGTAAGCGCCTCAACGAACTTCTTGAACTGCTTCAGCCCGCATGGCAGAAGGAGCCAGATCTTAACCTGATACAATTCTTACAGAAACTCGCCAGCGAGTCAGGCTATAACGGTGAACTTACCGATCTCACCGACGATGTGCTGATCTATCACCTGAAAATGCGTGATTCTGCAAAAGATGAAGCCATTCCTGGTCTTAAAAAAGATTATGAAGTGGACTTTAAAACGGCCCTGCTGCGGGCTCGTGGAGTAATTAAAGAGTAAAAGCTTGTAAGTCGGGGCACTTAAGCGGTTTTGAAATGTTATCCTGAAGTATTCGTATTTACTTCCGGTTGCCGGGATGACAGACAGCGCTTTTAATTTCCAGACTCTACACCCGGATACCATCATTGATGCCCTATTTGAACAGGGTATAAGGGTGGATTCGGGGCTAACGCCTTTAAACAGCTTTGAGAACCGCGTCTACCAGTTCCAGGATGAAGATCGCCAGCGCTTCGTGGTGAAGTTCTATCGTCCTCATCGCTGGTCACCTGAGCAAATTGAAGAAGAGCATCAATTTGCGCTGGAATTGCAGGCCGACGAAGTTCCTTTAGCTGCCCCTCTGCGTTTTGCCGGCAAAACCCTGTTGCAGCATCAGGGTTTTATGTTTGCCGTCTTCCCAAGCCTGGGCGGTCGCCAGTATGAAACCGATAATCTCGATCAAATGGAGTGGGTTGGTCGTTATCTGGGGCGCATTCATCAAACGGGTCGGCAGAAGCTGTTTCAGCATCGGCCTGGCATCGGGCTGGATGAATACCTTTTCCAGCCTCGCGAGCTGTTCGAGCAAAGTAAGCTTATTCCCGCAGCGCTTAAGAAAGAGTTCCTGATAGCGACTGACTCGTTAATAGAGGAAGTAAAACGCAGCTGGAACGCTGACTTTGAGCCACTTCGCCTGCACGGCGACTGCCATCCGGGCAATATTCTTTGGCGCGACGGGCCGCTGTTCGTTGACCTGGATGATGCCCGCAACGGCCCGGCAGTACAGGATATCTGGATGCTGCTTAACGGCGACAAAGCTGAACAGCGCATACAGCTGGAAACCATCATTGAGGCCTACGAAGAGTTCTCCCCGTTTGATACCGGCGAGCTGGCTCTTATCGAACCGTTACGCGCTATGCGTATTGTTTACTATCTCGCGTGGCTAATGCGGCGCTGGGATGACCCCGCATTCCCCCGAAACTTCCCGTGGTTTAGCGAGGAGGATTTCTGGAGAAGACAAACTGCAACATATCTAGAGCAGGTCCGGGTTCTGCGTGAACCTCCATTACAATTAACGCCAATGTATTAATCAGTAAAATTCAGGAGAGAGTTGATTATGAAGAAGATTTGGCTGGCGCTGGCGGGCATGATCCTGGCATTTAGCGCATCTGCAGCACAGTTTACCGACGGTAAACAGTACGTTACCCTGGACAAGCCGGCTACCGGTGAGCCGCAGGTATTAGAGTTTTTCTCTTTCTATTGCCCACACTGCTATCAGTTCGAACAGGTTCTTCATGTTTCTGATAACGTGAAGAAAAAGCTGCCGGAAGGCACCAAAATGACCAAATACCACGTCGAGTTCCTTGGCCCGTTGGGCAAAGACCTGACTCAGGCGTGGGCCGTTGCAATGGCGCTGGGTGTGGAAGATAAAATCACCTCCCCAATGTTTGAAGCCGTGCAGAAAAGCCAGACCGTGCAGAACGATGCCGATATCCGTAAAGTGTTTATCGACGCTGGCGTGAAGCCGGAAGAGTATGACGCGGCGTGGAACAGCTTCGTGGTGAAATCCCTGGTCGCTCAGCAGGAGAAAGCGGCTGCCGATCTTCAGCTGCAGGGCGTACCGGCTATGTACGTTAACGGTAAATATCAGCTGAATATGCAGGGCATGGATACCAGCAGCATGGATATCTTTGTTCAGCAGTATGCCGACACGGTGAAATACCTGGTCGAGAAGAAATAATAAGGAAAAGCCGGTCATTGACCGGCTTTTTTACCTCCAGCATGTAGCTGTTCAAGCTGCCCATCTTTTTCACTCCACAGCGTATTAAGCCACAGCTGAAAACGGCGTTTAAAATTCTTATCGTTAACGTAATCACCGTGCAGCTCTTCGCTAATCGGCACCAGCGAAATCCTCACCACAATTCTCGTCATCTTTCCTGAGAGCATATCGTAGAACGGTGATGATACATTTTCTGGATAGCACAACGTAACGTTCAGCATCTTGTCGAACTGCTTTCCTAATACGCCCATCGCCATCGCTATACCGGCCGCTTTTGGTGGCAGCAGGTAGTTAAAAGCTGAGCGAGTCTGAGTCTGCTTTTGTGGCGTGAAGCGCGAGCCTTCGACAAAATTCACGATAGTTGTAGGATGCGAGCGAAATTTCATGCAGGAGCGGCGGGTGGTTTCCACATCTTTACCCCGGCGTTCCGGATGGCGTAGCAAATAGGCTCGCGAATAGCGCTTCATAAAAGGCATATCCAGCGCCCAGCAGGCCAGCCCCATAAAAGGAACCCAGGCAAGTTGCTGTTTAAGAAAGTATTTATTCATCGGAATATGCTTGCGGAACAGCACGCACAGAATAACGATATCGGCCCAGCTGCGATGGTTACAAATCAGCAGATACCAGTTCTTTTTACTCAGCCCTTCCAGACCTTCCACATCCCATTTTAAATAAGGGTTGAGGCGTAACAGCAGCGCCAGTCCTTCGCACCAGCAATACATCATAAAGTCAGCAAATGCCGAGATCGAACGCCAGATGGCCGGAACGGGTAATAGCAGCTTAACGATCCCGGCAATAATGATCGGAACGGAGCAGGCGACCGTGAGCAAAATAGTCAGCACAACACTTAAAGTCAGGGTGAGCGCTGCGAGTAATCTCGACATAAATAATATTTCAGAAGGTTAGAATAGTGGAGATGCTGGTATGAACGACAATAAGCGGCGAATTTTATCAGAAACCCCTAATGGCGGCTCGGCAAATGAAAAGGATTTTAATCCGTTGCTTTTCGCGGCAGAACAAACTCTCGCCAGTTGTGGCTCGTCTGAGTATATATCCACATCAAACGATCCACTGCCTATTTAGTGCGGCTAAACTATCATTTAGTTAACTTCATGAAAATTATAAATATTTAATGTTTTCCTGAGAAGGATCATTTTATGGAATGCATAAGCTAAAAAAATATGCACAAACTTATCCACAGCATTGATCCTGCGTAGGATCGCCCAAACTACGAATTCTTTTCAGCATATTGCTGCCAATAGTTCATGTTTTTGTTCAGGCTATGGCATCCTTGAACAATAAATTAATCACAGGCATGGAACGGAACACTATGGTCCAGATCGCAGACAACCCGCTTATCCTCGTTGATGGCTCCTCCTACCTTTACCGGGCATATCACGCCTTTCCACCGCTGACGAACAGCCGTGGAGAGCCAACGGGGGCAATGTACGGCGTGCTTAACATGCTGCGTAGCCTGATTCTGCAATACCAGCCTACGCACGCGGCGGTGGTGTTTGATGCCAAAGGCAAAACGTTCCGTGATGAGCTATTTGAAGACTATAAATCGCATCGCCCGCCGATGCCGGACGATCTGAGAGCGCAGATTGAGCCGCTCCACGCGATGGTCAAAGCCATGGGGCTGCCACTGCTGGCGGTATCCGGCGTTGAGGCCGATGACGTTATCGGTACGCTGGCGCTGGAGGCTGAAAAAGTCGGCCGCCCGGTGCTTATCAGCACCGGTGATAAAGACATGGCGCAGCTGGTAACGCCGGGCGTTACGCTGATTAACACCATGACCAACACGATTCTGGGGCCGGAAGAAGTTCAGACCAAATACGGCGTGCCGCCGGAACTGATCATCGATTTCCTGGCTCTGATGGGCGATTCGTCGGATAACATCCCCGGCGTTCCCGGCGTGGGTGAAAAGACCGCCCAGGCGCTGCTGCAGGGGCTTGGTGGTCTGGACACACTTTATGCAAACCCGGAAAAAATTGCCGAGCTTTCTTTCCGCGGTGCTAAAACCATGGCGGCGAAGCTTGAGCAAAGCAAAGAGCTGGCCTACCTCTCCTACAAGCTGGCGACGATTAAAACCGACGTTGAGCTGGAGCTGGGCTGCGAGCAGCTTGAAGTCCAGCAGCCGGCGGCAGAAGAGCTGTTGGGGCTGTTTAAGCAGTATGAGTTTAAACGTTGGATAACCGACGTTGAAAACGGTAAATGGATGCAGGCTAAAGGCGCAAAACCGGCCGCTCAGCCGCAGAAAACTATCGAAATTGAGGCCGAACCGGAAGAGCCAGCCAGCCAGCTCTCTTATGACAACTACGTCACGATCCTCGATGAGAAAGTGCTGGTGGAATGGATTGAGCGCCTGAAAAAAGCGCCGCTTTTTGCCTTCGATACCGAAACCGACAGCCTGGATAATATCAGCGCCAACCTGGTCGGACTTTCCTTTGCCACCGAACCGGGCGTTGCCTGCTACATCCCTGTGGCACATGACTACCTTGATGCCCCGGATCAGATTTCCCGCGAGCGTGCTCTTGAGTTGCTGAAGCCGCTGCTGGAAGACGAAAAAACGCTGAAGGTTGGGCAAAACCTGAAGTATGACCGCGGCATCATGCAGAACTACGGCATTGAGCTGCGCGGCATTGCTTTTGACACCATGCTTGAATCCTACACGCTGGACAGCGTTGCTGGCCGCCACGATATGGACAGCCTCGCCGACCGCTGGCTGAAGCATAAAACCATCTCGTTTGAAGAGATTGCCGGTAAAGGCAAAAAACAGCTGACCTTCAACCAGATAGACCTGGAAACTGCCGGGCGCTATGCGGCGGAAGATGCCGACGTTACCCTCCAGCTGCACCTGAAAATGTGGCCGAAGCTTGAGAAGACCGAAGGTCCTCTGAATATCTTTAAAAACGTTGAAATGCCGCTGGTGCCGGTGATTTCCCGCATTGAGCGCAACGGCGTTAAAATCGATCCGGCTATCCTGCACGCGCATTCCCTGGAATTAACCAAACGCCTGGCCGAGCTGGAGCTGAAGGCTCATGAGATTGCCGGTGAGGAGTTTAATCTCTCCTCCACCAAGCAGCTGCAAACGATTCTGTTTGAGAAGCAGGGTATTAAACCCCTGAAGAAAACGCCGGGCGGAGCACCTTCTACGTCAGAAGAAGTGCTTGAAGAGCTGGCGCTGGACTACCCGCTGCCAAAAGTTATCCTCGAATACCGCGGGCTTGCCAAGTTGAAGTCCACCTATACCGATAAACTGCCGTTGATGATTAGCCCAAAAACCGGGCGTGTGCATACCTCTTATCATCAGGCCGTTACGGCAACCGGTCGTCTGTCTTCAACCGACCCGAACCTGCAAAATATTCCGGTACGCAACGAAGAAGGCCGCCGTATCCGCCAGGCCTTTATTGCGCCTGAGGATTACGTGATCCTCTCTGCGGACTACTCTCAGATTGAGCTGCGCATTATGGCCCATCTCTCCCGTGATAAAGGCCTGTTGACCGCCTTTGCTGAAGGGAAAGACATCCACCGTGCCACCGCCGCGGAAGTCTTTGGGCTACCGCTGGAGAGCGTAACCGGAGAGCAGCGCCGCAGCGCCAAGGCTATTAACTTTGGCCTGATTTACGGTATGAGCGCGTTCGGCCTCTCCCGCCAGCTCAACATCCCGCGTAAAGAGTCCCAGAAATATATGGATCTCTACTTCGAACGCTACCCGGGCGTGCTTGAGTACATGGAGCGCACGCGGGCGCAGGCAAAAGATAAAGGCTACGTTGAAACCCTGGATGGTCGTCGCTTATACCTGCCGGATATCAGCTCCAGCAACGGTGCCCGCCGTGCAGGTGCAGAGCGAGCGGCTATCAACGCCCCAATGCAGGGAACGGCGGCGGATATTATCAAACGAGCGATGATAGCCGTGGATGCCTGGCTGCTGGCGGACAAGCCGCGGGTGAAAATGATCATGCAGGTACACGATGAACTGGTGTTTGAAGTACATCAGGACGATGTGGAAGCCGTCTCCCGGAAAATCCACGAGCTGATGGAAAGCAGTATGACGCTCGACGTGCCGCTGCTGGTGGAAGTGGGCAGCGGTAAAAACTGGGATCAGGCACATTAATGCTAAAAGCTCAGATCACGTTTTTGTAACTAAGCAACATAAGTCATAGCTTTTTGTGATGATGGTTCAAGAATGTGATGCAAAAAGTGAAAAAAAACTACAAAAAATGCTTTTTTGAGCGATTAAAAAGGAGTAGAGTTATTCGCGTAGGGTACAGAGGTAAGATGTTCTATCTTTCAGACCTTTTACTTCACGTAATCGGATTTGGCTGAATATTTAGCCGCCCCAGTCAGAAATGACTGGGGCGTTTTTTATTGGGCGAAAAAAAACACGGCCTCAGCCGTGCTTCGTGATTACTCTTCAGCCGCGTCTTCTTCTACCGCCGGCGGAAGGTCGTTGTACCAGCTGTCCAGCTTGAGGCGCAGCTTATCAACGCCGATTTTCTTCAGGGAAGAAAACGCTTCAATCTCAATATTACCGCCAAACGCCAGCGCGGCTTCACGCACCATATTGAGCTGTGCTTTGCGTGCGCCTGACGCCAGCTTGTCCGCTTTGGTTAACAGCACCATCACCTCAATATTGCTGGCGACGGCCCACTGGATCATTTGCTGATCGAGATCTTTAAGCGGATGGCGGATGTCCATCAGTACGACCAGCCCTTTCAGGCTGTTGCGCTTTTGCAGGTATTCTCCCAGCGCGCGCTGCCATTTGTGCTTCACTTCTTCAGGCACTTCGGCATAACCGTAGCCCGGTAAATCCACCAGGCGCTTGCCTTCTGCCACTTCAAACAGGTTGATAAGCTGAGTACGCCCAGGCGTTTTACTGGTACGTGCAAGGCCTTTCTGATTGGTCAGCGTATTCAGTGAGCTGGATTTACCCGCGTTAGAGCGGCCTGCGAAAGCAACCTCAATACCGGTATCAGAAGGAAGATGGCGAATGTCCGGTGCGCTGAGCACGAACTTAGTCAGTTGGTAGTTCCAGTTTTTCACAACGGTGTCCCCGTCAGGTAATCATTTGCCGGGGATTATACCTGAACGAGCAGAAAACGCCGTGTTTCTCGCCAGAAGAGGAACAAGATGAAGAAAATGACGGCTGGTTAACCTGTCGCCTTTTTTCTTTGCTTGCTTTCTGCTAGATTCCGCCGCAATTCTATACTGAATAAAATGGCTTAAGACGACTTATTATGAAGCAACAAAATGCAGCGCCGCAGGGCAAAAAACCGGCAAAAGTACGCCGTAAATCGCGTGAAGAAGTAGATCAGGAAGCGCGTGAGCGTAAACGTCAGAAAAAACACCGCGGTCACGCGGCTGGCAGCCGTGCAAATGGTGAAAGCCAGGCGCAGGGCGGCAAATCCGCAGGTAAGACTAAAGACCCGCGTATTGGCAGTAAAAAACCGATTCAACTGGGCGTAACCGAAGCACCACCGGTCGCTAAACAGCACAAACCGAAGAGCGAGAAACCTATGCTAACACCACAGGCTGAGCTGGATATGCTGGAAAACGATGAGCGCCTGGACGGGCTGCTGGAACGTCTGGAAGCGGGCGAAACCCTGAGTAAAGAAGAGCAGTCATGGGTTGATGCGAAGCTGGACCGCATCGATGCCCTGATGGCCGAGCTCGGCATCGCCTGGGAAGACGATGAAGAGGAAGAAGAGAAAGCCGACGATTTAATGCGTCTGCTCAAGGGCGGTAACTAAAGGTTACTCCCATGGGATTACCTGTTCTTATTATGGTTATTCCGCTGGTGTGTTATCTGCTGTGGTTATTCGTTAAACTACGGCGGCTGTCGCGGCTGCAGAATTCGCTGCGGCGAAGGGCGATGGCTCGTGGAATGAGCGGGCCTCCTTCGCCTCGTCGGCGCCGGCGACATCACCGCAAGGAGTGAGTATGTCTGAGCAGTTAATCGACTGGGATCTGGCCCTGATCCAGAAATATAATTATTCAGGGCCACGTTACACCTCTTACCCGACCGCGCTGGAGTTCTCTGAAGCCTTCGGCGAGCCGGAGTTTTTGCAGGCGGTTGCCCGTTACCCGGAGCGCCCGCTCTCGCTTTACGTGCATATCCCGTTTTGCCACAAGCTTTGCTATTTCTGCGGCTGCAACAAGATTGTTACCCGGCAGCAGCACAAGGCTGACCAATATCTGGACGCGCTGGAGCAGGAAATTATCCATCGCGCACCGCTGTTTAAAGGCCGCCATGTCAGCCAGCTGCATTGGGGCGGCGGGACGCCGACTTATCTGAGTAAAGCGCAAATCAGCCGCCTGATGGCGCTCCTGCGCACGCATTTCAGCTTTAATAGCGATGCCGAGTTATCGATTGAAGTTGACCCGCGAGAAATCGAACTCGACGTGCTGGATCACCTGCGCCAGGAAGGGTTCACCCGCCTGAGCATGGGCGTTCAGGACTTCAACAAAGAGGTGCAGCGCCTGGTAAACCGCGAGCAGGACGAAGAGTTTATCTTCGCTCTTATCAAGCGCGCCAGAAAGCTGGGCTTTACCTCAACCAATATTGACCTGATTTACGGCCTGCCAAAGCAAACTCCGGAAAGCTTCGCCTTTACGCTGAAACGCGTCGCGGAGCTTAGCCCGCACCGGCTTAGCGTCTTTAACTACGCCCACTTGCCAACGTTGTTTGCCGCCCAGCGCAAGATTAAAGATGCCGATCTGCCGAGCGCCCAGCAGAAGCTGGATATTCTCCAGGAAACCATCGCTTCGCTAACGGGATCGGGTTACCAGTTTATCGGCATGGATCACTTTGCCCGCCCGGATGACGAACTGGCGATTGCCCAGCGTGAAGGCAAACTGCACCGTAATTTCCAGGGCTACACCACCCAGGGCGATACCGACCTGCTGGGGCTTGGCGTCTCGGCCATCAGCATGATTGGCGATTGTTACGCCCAGAACCAGAAAGAACTTAAGCAGTATTATCAGCAGGTGGACGAGCGGGGCAACGGGCTGTGGCGTGGGCTTGCCTTAACGCGTGATGATTGTATTCGTCGCGACGTGATTAAGGCGCTTATCTGCAATTTCCAGCTCAACTTTGCTGAGATTGAACAGCTCTGGTCGCTAAACTTTGCCGACTATTTTGCCGAAGACCTGCGCCTGCTGGCGCCGCTGGCGAAAGACGGGCTGGTGGAGCTGGACGAGCAGGGAATTAAGGTGAGCGGGAAGGGGCGTTTGCTGATTCGCAACATCTGCATGTGCTTTGATACTTACCTGCGGCAAAAAGCGCGCCTCCAGCAGTTCTCACGCGTGATTTAAAAACGGCGGGGTTTAGCCCCGCCGTTATTTTACCCTTCGCAAAGCGCTGAAGCGCTACTCCATTCCCAGCTCTTTTAGCTTACGAGTCAGCGTATTTCGTCCCCAGCCCAGCAGGCGGGCCGCTTCCTGTTTATGCCCCTGAGTGTGGCGTAGCGCGGTAGTCAGCAGCGTTCGCTCCATCTCCGGCTGCGCTTCTGAAAGCAGGTCCTGGTGCCCTGAACGAAGCGCTCTCTCCGCCCACTGAGCCAGCAGCATAGCCCAGCTATCGGGATTGGTTTGCGCCACGCCGCCGCTCTCGGTCACGGTGGTCTCAAACAGCTCGCTCGGCAGGTCCTGAATCAGCACTTCCTGGCCCGCGGCCATCACGGTTAACCAGCGGCAGGTATTCTCCAACTGGCGCACGTTGCCCGGCCAGGCTAGGCGGGTTAAGGCATTTTCCGTCTCAGGATGCAGGAGCTTGGCTTCTACGCCCAGTTCACGGGCGGCCACCTGCAGGAAGTGGCGAGCCAGCCGGGGAATATCTTCCCGGCGTTCACGTAGCGGCGGTAAATGCACGCGGATAACGTTCAGGCGGTGGAACAAGTCCTCACGGAATTTGCCTTCCTGCACGCGCAGTTCAAGGTTCTGGTGGGTCGCCGCGATGATGCGCACGTCTACTTTTACCGCGGCATAGCCGCCAACCCTGTAGAACTGGCCGTCGGCCAGCACGCGCAGCAGGCGGGTTTGTACGTCCAGCGGCATATCGCCGATTTCATCGAGGAACAGCGTGCCGCCATCGGCCTGTTCAAAGCGTCCCTGACGGATCTGGTTAGCCCCGGTGAAGGCCCCTTTTTCATGACCGAACAGCTCAGACTCGATCAAATCTTTGGGGATAGCTGCCATGTTGAGTGCGATAAACGGTGATTTAGCCCGTGGGCTATGGCGATGCAGGGCATGAGCAACCAGCTCTTTACCGGTGCCTGATTCGCCGTTGATCAGCACGCTGATGGAGGAGCGCGACAGGCGGCCGATAATACGAAAAACGTCCTGCATCGCAGGCGCTTCACCGATGATATCGGTAGTTGGCCCGCTTGCTGGCGTGTTGCGCGGCTGCTGCTGCTCCTGATAATGGCTAATAGCGCGCTCTACCAGCGCCACGGCTTCATCGATATCAAACGGTTTTGGCAGGTAGTCGAAAGCGCCCTGTTGATAGGCGCTAACCGCGGCATCTAAATCAGAATGTGCCGTCATTATGATGACCGGAAGCATCGGATGGCGCTGTTTAATCTGTTTCAGCAGCGCAAGACCGTCCATGCCGGGCATGCGAATATCCGACAGCAAAACATCCGGGGTTTTGGTGGCAAGGGCGTCCAGCACCTCATTGCCACTTTCAAAGGTGGTGCAACTTAACCCGGCCCCGGTTAACGCGCGCTCAAGCACCCAGCGGATGGAGCTATCGTCGTCAACGACCCAAACTATCCCTCGTTGCATAAAGACCTCTACTTCCGAATAGGCAGGTAAACCGAAAATTCGGTATGACCCGGCCAACTGTTGAATTCGATTTTGCCCGAATGCTGATCGATAAGGCTGCGCGCTATAGAAAGCCCCAGTCCGGTGCCGCCTTCTCGTCCGCTGACCATCGGATAGAACAACGTATCCTGCAGATGAGCCGGGATACCCGGGCCGTTATCTTCAATATCAATTCTTGCTGCCAGCCGATAGCGCGTGCCGTGCAGCGTTAGCTGGAAGGCGGTACGGGTACGCAAGACTATCTCGCCTCCTTCGCTGCCCAGCGCCTGCAGCGCATTACGCACGATGTTCAGCAGAACCTGTTCTATCTGGTCGGGATCATGTGCAAACTCAGGCAGGCTGGGGTCGTAATCCCGCACCAGCGTGACGTTAGCCGGTAGTTCCATCGACACCAGTTTCACAACGCGCTCGGCGACTTTGTGAATGCTTTCGGTGACGTGCATACCGGGCTGCTGCGGCCCCAGCAGCCTATCGACAAGGTTTCGTAGCCTGTCGGCCTGCTCGATAATAACTTTGGTGTATTCCGCCAGCGACGGGTCCGGCAGCGCCTTACTTAGCAGCTGTGCCGCCCCACGCAGCCCGCCAAGCGGGTTTTTAATCTCATGTGCCAGCCCACGCACTAAATCTCGGGCGGCAATCTGCTGTGCGTGCTGTAGCTGTTCCTGGCTTAAACGACGCTGGTTATCCATCGGCGCCATTTCCATCAGGATGTACCCTTCGGGCAGCCTCTGCGCCGTCAGGGAAAGAATATGTGAGCGGCTATCTATCACCAGCGTCACTTCGTTATCGGTGAAGCCCTGGCCAGCCATCAGGCTTTCCTGCATAACGGCAATATTCAAAGAGAAATAGCTCAACAGATCGGGCAGCGGCGTGCCGTACAGCTTACGTGAGCTTTGCGCCAGCAGTTGCTGAGCCGCAGGGTTGGCGTAATGCACCGCCAGCTCGTCATCCACCAGCAGGATGCTGTTGATAAGAGAGTTCAGAATCTGCCCAGCATCGGGCAGCGCGCCAGTTGCCATACAGCAGTCTCCGTGCACCGTTTTAGTGCATTATAGTGTTTGGGTGACAAAAAGCAGCGTCACAGGGGATTCTGGTGGAGAAAAAAGCCCATCCGAAGATGGGCTAAAGTTTCCACGGCAACAAAAAACAACTTCAATTAGACGCTGTAGTACAGCTCAAACTCTACCGGGTGCGGAGTCATGCGCACGCGGTCGTTTTCTTCGGTACGCAGTGCGATGTAAGCATCGATAGCGTCGTCGGTGAATACGCCGCCCGCGGTCAGGAACTCGCGGTCTTCGTTCAGCGCGTTCAGTGCTTCTTCCAGAGAGCCAGCAACTTGTGGGATCTCTTTTGCTTCTTCCGGCGGCAGGTCGTACAGGTTTTTGTCCATTGCTTCGCCCGGATGGATTTTGTTCTTGATACCGTCAAGACCAGCCATCAGCAGCGCTGCAAAGCACAGGTACGGGTTAGCAGCCGGGTCAGGGAAGCGCACTTCGATACGACGTGCTTTCGGGGACGCTACGACAGGAATACGGATAGAGGCAGAACGGTTACGGGCGGAGTAAGCCAGCATAACCGGTGCTTCATAACCCGGGACCAGACGCTTGTAGGAGTTGGTGGTCGGGTTAGCCAGGGCGTTAATCGCTTTAGCGTGTTTGATTACGCCGCCGATGTAGTACAGCGCTTGCTCAGACAGGCCAGCATATTTGTCGCCGGAGAACAGGTTAACGCCGTTCTTGGACAGGGACATGTGGCAGTGCATCCCGGAACCGTTATCGCCAAACATTGGTTTTGGCATGAAGGTCGCGGTTTTGCCGTAGGCGTGAGCAACGTTATGTACGACATATTTGTAGATCTGAATTTCGTCTGCTTTCTTGGTCATGGTGTTGAAGCGGGTAGCCACTTCGTTCTGACCAGCAGTTGCCACTTCGTGGTGGTGAGCTTCAACAACCAGGCCCATCTGCTCCATGGTCAGACACATAGCAGAACGCAGGTCCTGCGCGGAGTCAACCGGTGGAACCGGGAAGTAACCGCCTTTAACCGCAGGACGGTGACCTTTGTTGCCGCCTTCGTATTTGGTGCCGGTGTTCCATGCGCCTTCGATATCATCGATAGCAACGTGGGAGCCGGAGATGGAGCTGCCGAAGCGAATGTCGTCGAACAGGAAGAACTCTGGCTCTGGCCCGAACAGAACGGTGTCTGCGATGCCGGTAGCGCGCAGGTAGTCTTCAGCGCGTTTCGCGATGGAACGCGGGTCACGGTCGTAGCCCTGCATGGTGCCTGGCTCGAGAATGTCGCAGCGGATAATCAGGGTAGAGTCCGCGAAGAACGGGTCAATCACGGCGCTAGTTGGGTCAGGCATCAGCACCATGTCGGATTCGTTGATACCTTTCCAGCCACCAATCGAGGAGCCGTCAAACATTTTGCCTTCTTCGAAGAAGTCAGCATTTACCTGATGAGCAGGAATAGTGACGTGCTGTTCTTTACCTTTGGTATCGGTAAAACGCAGATCGACAAACTTCACTTCATGCTCATTCAGCATCGTCAAAACGTGTTCAGCGGACATACTTAAACTCTCCCGGATTGGTCGTTGTCGTCGTGGTACGAGGTAATCAAACACTTCTTAATGTGGCTTTTCGCCATAAAATCTTTAAAGCGAAATCTGTGCCAACTTTTAAATCACCCTAAAAAGGCGCTATCATGCACACCATAGTGCAAAAGGGCTGCACCAGGATGAATAAATTGCACCAATATAGTGCCTCAGCATCATGCCAGAGCACCATATTGGTGCAATTTACGTTATGGCTCCCTTTTTAGCTCCGTGAAAGCGATCACAAACCCTTACTTTCTACATTGTTTGTAAAGGTTCTTTGTGATCCTGTTCTGTCCTTCGATTAATACGTGTACAATAACGCGCTATTTCTAATGCCTGAGGCAAAGTTGTGATCGAAAATCTGCGTAATATCGCCATCATCGCGCACGTTGACCATGGTAAAACTACCCTGGTTGATAAGCTGCTGCAGCAATCCGGTACTTTCAGTAACGAACGTGCTGAAGCTACTGAACGCGTGATGGACTCCAACGATTTGGAGAAAGAGCGTGGGATTACCATCCTCGCTAAAAACACCGCTATCAAATGGAATGACTACCGTATCAACATCGTTGATACCCCTGGGCACGCCGACTTCGGTGGTGAAGTTGAACGCGTAATGTCCATGGTAGACTCCGTTCTGCTGGTGGTTGACGCAATGGATGGCCCAATGCCGCAGACGCGCTTCGTAACCAAGAAGGCGTTTGCCCATGGTTTGAAGCCGATCGTGGTTATCAACAAAGTTGACCGTCCTGGCGCGCGTCCTGACTGGGTTGTTGATCAGGTCTTCGACCTGTTCGTTAACCTGGATGCGACCGACGAGCAGCTCGACTTCCCAATTATTTATGCATCCGCGCTGAACGGCATCGCGGGTATGGATCACAATGATATGGCGGCGGACATGACCCCGCTGTACCAGGCTATTGTCGATCGCGTACCGGCGCCAAGCGTTGACCGTGATGGTCCGCTGCAGATGCAAATTTCCCAGCTGGACTACAACAACTATGTTGGCGTTATCGGCATCGGCCGCATCAAACGCGGCAAAGTGAAGCCAAACCAGCAGATCACTATCATTGATAGCGAAGGGAAAACCCGTAACGGTAAAGTCGGTAAAGTTCTGACCCACCTGGGCCTGGAGCGTATCGAGTCTACCGAAGCCGAAGCGGGCGATATCATCGCCATCACCGGCCTGGGCGAGCTGAACATCTCCGACACCATTTGCGACCCGCAAAATGTTGAAGCGCTGCCGGCGCTGTCCGTAGATGAGCCAACCGTTTCCATGTTCTTCAACGTAAATACCTCTCCGTTCTGCGGTAAAGAAGGTAAGTTCGTGACCTCTCGTCAGATTCTGGATCGTCTGAACAAAGAGCTGGTACACAACGTTGCACTGCGCGTTGAAGAAACCGAAGATGCGGATGCATTCCGCGTATCCGGTCGTGGCGAACTGCACCTCTCCGTTCTTATCGAAAACATGCGTCGTGAAGGTTTCGAGCTGGCGGTATCCCGTCCGAAAGTTATCTTCCGCGAAATCGATGGCCGTAAACAAGAGCCATTCGAGAACGTGACGCTGGATATCGAAGAGCAGCATCAGGGTTCTGTGATGCAGGCACTCGGTGAGCGTAAAGGCGACCTGAAAAACATGAATCCGGACGGCAAAGGCCGCGTGCGTCTTGATTACGTTATCCCAAGCCGTGGTTTGATTGGCTTCCGTAACGAATTCATGACCATGACTTCCGGTACCGGTCTGCTGTACTCCACCTTCAGCCACTATGACGATATCCGTCAGGGCGAAGTGGGCCAGCGTCAGAACGGCGTACTGATCTCTAACGGTCAGGGTAAAGCGGTTGCGTTTGCTCTGTACGGTTTACAAGATCGCGGTAAGCTGTTCCTGGGCCACGGTGCTGAAGTTTACGAAGGCCAGATCATCGGTATTCACAGTCGTTCTAACGACCTGACTGTAAACTGCCTGACCGGTAAGAAACTGACCAACATGCGTGCTTCCGGTACTGACGAAGCGACCACCCTGGTTCCAGCTCAGAAAATGACCCTGGAGCAGGCTCTGGAGTTCATCGATGACGACGAACTGGTAGAGGTTACTCCGCTGTCCGTGCGTATTCGTAAGCGCCATCTGACTGAAAACGACCGCAAACGTGCGGGCCGTGGCAGCAAAGAAGCTTAAGTTTCTTTTCTGACGTCAAGTGAAGCCCTGCCTGAAAAGGCGGGGCTTTTTTTGTTTTATGTCTCGCAGAATGCTCATCCTCGCTTTCCTCTGATAGTCAAAGCCGCCCTTTCCCGCTACAGTTATTTCTCCATGTCGGAAAGGAGGTGCGCATGCTGTATATCTTTGATTTAGGTAACGTCATCGTTGATATCGACTTTAATCGAGTGCTTGGCGTCTGGAGTGATTACAGCCGGGTGCCGTTAGCCAACCTGCAAAAGAGCTTTGCAATGGGAGAGACCTTCCATCAGCACGAGCGCGGGCAGATTACCGATGAAGTTTTTGCCGAAAGGCTGTGCCATGAAATGGATGTTGCGCTGAGCTACGAGCAGTTTGCCGCGGGCTGGCAGGCCATCTTCGTCGGGCTGCGTAAAGAGACGATTACCGTGATGCAGACGCTGCGCGAGCAGGGCCATCGCGTGGTGGTGCTCTCCAATACCAACCGCCTGCATACCGGCTTCTGGCCGGATGAGTACCCGGAAGTTGCCCAGTCGGCGGATAAGATCTATCTCTCCCAGGAGATGGGCATGCGTAAGCCTGATGCGGAAATTTATCTCAAGGTGCTGGAAGAAGAGGGCTTTGCGGCTGATAAGGCGGTATTTTTTGACGATAACGTCGATAACATCAACGGCGCGCAGAAGCTTGGTATCACCTCTATTTTGGTGACCGATAAAAATACCATCCCCGACTGGTTCAGCAAAAAAGCATGATAAAAAGGGTTCATCGCAAAACCACTCATCGCCTCCGGCCTCTGTTGGCCTGGGCAAAACTGCTCTGGCAGCGCATCGACCAGGACAATATGACTACGCTGGCGGGTAACCTTGCCTACGTCTCGCTACTTTCTTTGGTCCCGCTGGTGGCGGTGGTTTTTGCGCTGTTTGCCGCATTTCCGATGTTTGCCGATATCAGCGTCCAGCTGCGCCACTTTATTTTTACTAACTTTATGCCGGCAACGGGCGACGTTATTCAGCGCTATATTGAACAGTTCGTTGCCAACTCCAACAAAATGACCGCCGTTGGCGCAATTGGGCTGATCGTCACCTCATTGCTGCTGATGTATGCCGTAGACAGCGCCCTGAATACCATCTGGCGTAGCAAGCGTGCTCGGCCAAAAGTTTACTCGTTTGCCATTTACTGGATGATCCTTACGCTCGGGCCGCTGCTGGCCGGGGCCAGCCTGGCTATCAGCTCATATCTGCTCTCCCTGCGCTGGGCTTCCGAGCTGAATAGCGTCCTGGACGAGGTATTACGCGTCTTTCCGCTGCTGCTCTCCTGGCTCTCATTCTGGCTACTCTACAGCCTTGTGCCGACCACCAGCGTACCGGCAAAGGATGCCATGATAGGTTCGCTGGTCGCCGCGCTGCTGTTTGAACTGGGTAAAAAAGGCTTTGCCCTCTACATCACAATGTTTCCGTCATACCAGCTGATTTACGGCGTGCTGGCGGTGATCCCCATATTATTTGTCTGGGTCTACTGGACCTGGTGTATTGTGTTGCTGGGCGCGGAAATTACCGCCACGCTGGGCGACTATCGCCACTTGCGGCAACAGGCAGAGCAGGAAGAACTGGAACAACCATGATTGCATTAATTCAGCGCGTAACCCGTGCCAGCGTCACCGTGGAGGGTGAGGTGACGGGCGAAATCGGCCCCGGACTTTTAGTCTTGTTGGGTGTCGAAAAAGAAGATAACGAGCAAAAAGCCAACCGCCTCTGCGAGCGGGTGCTGGGCTACAGAATTTTCAGCGACGAGCAGGGCAAAATGAACCTGAACGTTCAGCAGGCGGGAGGCAGCCTGCTGGTGGTTTCTCAATTCACCCTGGCGGCAGATACCGAGCGCGGTATGCGCCCGAGCTTCTCCGGAGGGGCGGCACCACAGCTGGCTGAGGCCCTTTATGAATACTTTGTTGAGCGCTGCAAACAGCAGGGGATTGAAACCTCAACCGGGCGCTTTGCCGCCGATATGCAGGTTTCGCTAATTAATGATGGGCCGGTGACGTTCTGGCTGCAGGTGTAAACCTTCGCCACCCGGCCCGCGCAACGAGAGAGCAATGTATGTATCACCTCCGTGTGCCCCAAACAGAAGAAGAACTCGACCGTTATTACCAGTTCCGTTGGGAGATGCTGCGTAAACCGCTGCATCAGCCAAAAGGCTCCGAGCGAGACGCATGGGATGCGATGGCGCATCATCAAATGGTGGTGGATGAAGAGGGCAATACCGTTGCGGTAGGCCGCCTCTATATTAACGCCGATAACGAAGCGGCTATCCGCTTTATGGCGGTGCATCCTTCGGTTCAGGATAAGGGGCTGGGCACGCTGGTGGCGATGACGCTGGAGTCCGTTGCACGTCAGGAGGGCGTTAAGCGCGTAACCTGTAGCGCCCGGGAAGACGCGGTCGCATTTTTCGCCAAGCTGGGCTTCGTCAATCAGGGCGAAATTACCACGCCGCAAACCACGCCGGTGCGCCACTTTCTGATGATTAAGCCGGTAGCGACGCTTGACGATATTTTGCATCGCGCGGACTGGTGTGGCCAGCTTCAGCAGGCCTGGTATGAGCATATCCCGCTTAGCGAAAAAATGGGCGTGCGCATTCAGCAGTACACCGGGCAGAAATTTATTACCACCATGCCGGAAACCGGCAACCAAAATCCGCACCATACGCTGTTTGCTGGCAGTTTGTTTTCGCTGGCAACTTTAACCGGCTGGGGGCTTATCTGGCTGATGCTTCGTGAGCGCCATCTTGGCGGCACCATTATTCTGGCCGACGCCCATATCCGTTATAGCAAACCGATCTCCGGAAAACCGGGGGCGAGTGCGAGCCTGGGATCGTTAAGCGGCGATCTCGACAGGCTGGCTCGTGGCCGCAGAGCTCGGGTCGTGCTGGAAGTCGAACTCTACGGCAATGACACCCTCGGCGCGGTATTTGAGGGCGTTTACATGGTGCTGCCCGCCAAACCGTTCGGCCCTCTGGAAGAGGGCGGCAACGAAGAGGAATAAACATCCGGCGCGCAGTTTATGCGCCGGGGACTACTCCGTTATGCATCGTTTGCTGGATTTGTTTCCCACCGGCGTCGGTGGCCTTCAGGCTCCCGTTAACGCTCGGCTTCAGGGCCGCGTCTGCCGCCAGATTTCCGCTTACCGAGAGCTGTAAATTACCGTCACCCTCGAGCGGCAGCGCAGGCCAGCCCCATGCCTGAAGCACGTTAACCGGTATGCTCTGGCCCTTCAGGTTAACGCTCACCGCCCTCTGAGGCGTCTGGCTCACGTTTGCCGTTGCCTCGAGTAATCCTTTACCGGTAAAGGCGCTAATCTCGTTTATCGCAATTTGATTCTGGCTGGCATTCAGCGAAATGGACGGGCGGCGGACATCAACGCGATTAAACGTCGCGGCGGCGGCATTGAACGACGCATTGCCCGCCCAAATTCCCCACTGATGCTCCCGCACCAGCTCAATATTGGTGGCCGTTCCGTCAAGCCCGGTTAGCTGGAACGGCCAGTTAGCATCGATATCAATAATCAGGTTGCGGTTAGCCGAGAATTTTTTCACCGTCACAGAACTCAGCCAGTCAGGCAGTTTCTCCATCCACAGCGCCTTCCAGTTTGCTGGAAGAGTATATTCGAGACCGCTAATCACGGCTTCGTCCACCAGAGCCCGGTTGCCGTCGCGCAGCCACTGGCCGGAAGCGCGAACCAGGCCGCCTTCCCAGCGCGAGCTGAACTGGCGCAGCGTGGCGCCCTCTGGAGCAAAATCGACATTCACAATCGGATCCTGCAAATGCAGAGAGCCGTTAATAAATTCGCTGGCGTTCATCGATAGCTGGCCGTCATCGCTCTGCCAGCCACCGTTGGCCAGCGTGAGATTGCGCAAGCTGAGAGCCAGGTCGTTTACCGCCCACTCTTTTCCTTCCAGACGGGCATCGGTGATTTCCAGCCGATCTATTTTGAGAGAAGGAACCGACGTGACCGGCGCGAGAAAATCGGTGAGCGACGAGGCGGTTTGCAGTCGAATATCGTTGAGCCGAAGGCTGCCAACCTGCCAGGAGCCATCGGCGTTACGGTGTGCGCTCCCCGTCAGGGAGCCGCGAGCAACATCCGCCCCGATAGTCGTCAGCGTGACCCGATCGTTGTCCAGCGCCCCCTGGAGCAATACATTGCTGGCGTTTATGCCGTTGAGCGTCAGTGAACCAGCGCTGAAGGAGATATTGGCTTTATTTCCGAGAACCTTGCCCGCTTCCGGTTGCCACGGAGAGACGCCGCCCTCTACGCGCTGGGCGCTGAGGCTCCATTCGCTGCCCGGGCTGTTAATAGCCATATCCTGAAGCTGGAGCTTGTCCGCATCCAGAGGCAGCGGAACGGCGCTGGCGCTGAGGCTTAGCGTGCCCTGTTGCAGCAAAATGGTGTCAACGTAGAAGGGTTGTGAGAACTGGCGCGTGCTCAGCCCAATATCCACATTCTTTGCCACCAGCGTGGCGGGCTGGCCGGACCGGCCAAATGTGACGTTATGAAACACCAGATGAGTGGGAGAAGACCAGCTGTGCTCCATCTCATTAAACGAGAGGTGATACTGGCTCTTTTCATTCACCCAACTGCTGATTTGGCTCGCGCCCCAGCGGGTCTGCAACAAAATATAAAAGGCGACCAGCGCCAGAATCACCAGGCCCAGCAGAGCAAGAATTAGCTTTCCGAGAAATTTCATTGTCTTCCGTCCCATGAAGTTTCGGTAAGGGTGTTATGCCCCATTTACCGCTTTAGCTCAAGGAAGGGATTGTCAGAGGAGGTTTCGCGCCGGCAAAAAGATCGCCGGCGCGTGAGGATATTACTCTTTTTCCGGCGGGAAAATCAGGTTCAGAACGATGGCCGTAATACCGCCGGCAGCGATACCTGAAGAGAGCAGAGTTTTCATCCAGTCAGGCGCGAACTGCAAAATCAGCGGCTGCTGTGATACGCCAAGACCTACGGCGAGAGACAGGGCAATTATCATAATAGCGCGGCGGTTTAACGGCTCGCGGGAGACGATACGCACGCCGGAAGCGGCGATAGTCCCGAACATGACGATAGTTGCGCCGCCGAGCACCGGCTCAGGGATATGCTGCACGAAGCCGCTTACCGCCGGGAACAGGCCGAGTACAATCAGCATCAGCGCCACCACAAAGCCCACGTAGCGGCTGGCTACGCCGGTCAACTGAATCACGCCGTTGTTCTGGCCGAAGCAGGAGTTGGGGAAGGTGTTGAACACCGCCGAAACGCAGGAGTTCAGGCCATTTGCCAGCACGCCGCCCTTGAGGCGTTTCATATACAGCGGGCCGGAAACCGGCTGCTCTGAAACGTCTGAGGTGGCGGTAATATCGCCGATGGTTTCCAGCGAAGTCACCATAAATACCAGCATCAGCGGGATAAGCAGGCTCCAGTCAATGCCCAGGCCGTAATACAGCGGCGTTGGAACCGTAATCAGGCTGGTATTGGTCGGTGCGGTGCTGGCAGGCAGCATGTCGAGTGCCCAGGCCAGCAGATAGCCGACGGCCATCGCGATAACCAGCGAGGCTACGCGCAGGTAAGGGTTACGCTGGCGGTTAAGCAGAATGATGACCAACAGTACGGCGCCGGCCAGCAGCAGGTTTTTAGGCGCGCCAAAAGAGTGATCGGCCATCGCACCATAGCCGCCGCCGATGGAGGTCAGCCCGACCTGAATCAGCGACAGGCCGATAATCATGACCACCACGCCGGAAACCAGCGGGGTAATGATGCGGCGGGCGAGATGCAATACGCGGGAAATAACCATTTCCGTGCAGCTGGCGAGCATCAAAGTACCGAACAGCGCGGCCATCATTGTCGGCACGTCGGCACCGCCGTTTTTCAGCGCCATACCGCCCATAATCAGCGGTGAAACAAAGTTAAAGCTGGTTCCCTGAATCGACAGCAGGCCAGAGCCAACCGGCCCCCAGGCTTTGATTTGAATAATTGAGGCTACGCCGGAGGCGAACAGCGACATACTGATGATGTGCTGAGTATCTGATGCCGGTAATCCTAATGCCTGGCAAATCAGCAGCGCCGGAGTGATAACCGCGACAAACATGGCCAGCAGGTGCTGACAGGCGGCGAAAAGCGTTTGCGGAAGCGGCGGGCGGTCTTCAAGGCGATAGATCAGTTCGCTCGGATGAGTCTGCGCAACCGGTTGCTCATTTTCTGACTCGACGGCATTTACGGACATCAGAGGTTATCTCGTGGCTGGAAAAGCGCTGATTTTAACGGACTGGGCGGCAAAAGCAAACGATTGCCAGTAAAAGTCAATAAGAGTGAAATTTCATAACTCTGCCGTTAGTTATAACTTTCACCCTGTTTTTGGTTAAAATATGGCAGCTGATTTCCCAAAGAGGGGAAATAACAGCAAAGGATAATCAAGCGCGCTGTCAGGCATGCGCAAAAAGGAGCACTGCAATGTTTCATCTTGATACGCTTTCTACTCTGGTCGCCGCCACGCTTGTTTTATTGCTGGGGCGAAAAATGGTCCATTCGGTCCCCTTTCTAAAGAAGTACACCATTCCTGAGCCGGTCGCCGGTGGCTTGTTGATAGCCGTTGCGCTGCTGGTGCTGAAAAAAAGCATGGGCTGGGAAATTGAGTTTGATATGAGCCTCAGAGACCCCCTGATGCTCGCATTCTTCGCCACTATCGGGCTTAACGCTAATATCGCCAGTTTGCGCAAGGGCGGAAGAGTGGTGGGAATTTTCCTGTTTGTCGTCGTCGGGCTGCTGGTGATGCAAAACGCCATCGGTATCGGTATGGCAAGCATGTTGGGATTAGATCCGTTGATGGGACTGCTTGCCGGTTCGATTACGCTTTCCGGCGGCCACGGTACGGGGGCGGCATGGAGCAAGCTGTTCACCGAGCGCTATGGCTTCCAGAATGCGACGGAAGTGGCCATGGCCTGTGCAACCTTTGGTCTGGTTCTGGGCGGTTTAATCGGCGGCCCGGTTGCCCGCTATTTGGTTAAGCACTCCTCAACGCCAAACGGCGCGCCGGAAGACAATGAGATCCCGGGGGCTTTTGAAAAGCCTGACGTTGGCCGCGTGATAACTTCCCTGGTGCTGATAGAAACCATCGCCCTGATAGCCATATGCCTGACGGCAGGGCGTGTCGTGGCCGGGCTTTTGCAAGGTACGGCGTTTGAGCTGCCGACGTTTGTCTGCGTGCTGTTTGTCGGCGTGATCCTCAGCAATGCGCTGGCAATTATGGGCTTTTATCGTGTATTCGAACGTGCGGTTTCGGTACTCGGCAACGTCAGCCTGTCGCTGTTCCTGGCGATGGCGTTGATGAGCCTCAAGCTCTGGGAGCTGGCTTCCCTCGCGCTGCCGATGCTGGCCATTCTGGCGGTACAAACGCTGTTTATGGCGCTGTATGCCATCTTTGTCACCTGGCGTTTGATGGGCAAAAACTACGATGCGGCGGTGCTGGCTGCGGGGCATTGCGGATTTGGTATGGGCGCAACGCCAACGGCGATTGCTAACATGCAGGCTATTACCGAGCGTTTTGGCCCTTCGCATATGGCGTTTCTGGTGGTGCCGATGGTCGGGGCGTTTTTTATCGATATTGTAAACGCAGTCGTCATCAAGCTGTTCCTGATGCTGCCGCTGTTTGGCTAAGCGTTTGAATAACGCTCGGTTTCCGGCATCCATCGCTCGATGAGCGCCAGAGCCTGCTCGGGATAGCGCTCATGAATATGGCGCGCCAGGCGCTGAACCTGCGGGATCATCCCCTGGTCCCGCAGCAGGTCGGCAACTTTGAACTCAGCGGTGCCGGTCTGGCGGGTGCCGAGCAGCTCGCCAGGACCGCGGATTTCGAGATCTTTCTGCGCGATAACGAAACCGTCATTACTGTCCCTTAGCACCTGCAGGCGCAGCTGGGCGGTTTTCGACAGCGGCGATTTATAAAGCAGTACGCAGTGGGAAGCAACCGCGCCTCGGCCAACGCGGCCGCGAAGCTGGTGGAGTTGCGCAAGACCCAGACGCTCCGGGTTTTCGATGATCATCAGGCTGGCATTGGGCACGTCCACGCCGACTTCGATGACCGTCGTCGCAACCAGGAGATGCAGTTCGCCCTGCTTAAAGGCCTGCATAACCGCCTGCTTTTCCTGCGGCTTCATGCGGCCGTGTACCAGACCGACGTTAAGCTCCGGCAATGCGCCTTTTAACTCTTCCCACGTCACTTCTGCCGCCTGGGCTTCCAGTAGCTCCGACTCTTCTATCAGGGTACAAACCCAGTAGGCCTGGCGGCCTTCATCGCGGCAGGCGCTGCGCACTCGTTCGATAATTTCATTGCGGCGCGTATCGGCTATTGCCACCGTGGTAACCGGCGTGCGGCCCGGCGGCAGCTCGTCAATAACCGAGGTATCAAGATCGGCGTATGCGGTCATCGCCAGGGTGCGTGGGATAGGCGTGGCGGTCATGATCAGCTGATGAGGGTGGAAGCCCTGTATCTGGCCTTTTTCCCACAACGCAAGGCGCTGGTGAACGCCAAAGCGGTGCTGTTCATCAATGATAACCAGCGCCAGGCCGGCAAACTGTACCTGTTCCTGGAAAATAGCGTGAGTACCCACCACCATAGAAACCTGGCCGCTGGCAATGGCTTCCTGTTGCGCAATCCTCGCTTTACCTTTCTGCTTCCCGGCCAGCCAGCCCACTTCTATGCCCAGCGGAGCAAACCACTGGCGGAAGTTATTGGCGTGCTGCTCTGCCAGCAGTTCCGTGGGGGCCATCAGGCCAACTTGTTTGCCGTGCGCAATAGCCCGCAGCGCGGCAAGCGCGGCAACCAGCGTTTTGCCCGATCCAACATCCCCCTGTACCAGGCGCATCATCGGCACGTCCTTCGCTAAATCCTGCTCTATCTCAGCGACTACGCGCGCCTGCGCCCCGGTTGGTTTAAACGGCAGCGCCGCCAGCAGCCTATTTTTTAGCTCGTCGTGATGGGTTAGCGGCAGAGCATGGTAGCGCTGCGCCCCGGCCCGGAGAGCGAGCATACTCAGGTTGTGGGCGAGCAGCTCTTCCAGAATGAGGCGCTGCTGAGCAGGGTGTTTACCGGTTTCGAGGTCGGCAAGCTTCATGTCCGGCGGGGGGCGATGCAAAGTACGCAGAGCTTCCGGCAGGCTAATCATGCCCTGGCTTAGCTCGGTCGGCAGCAGTTCGGCAATGGCGCAGGTATCCAGTAACTCAAGCGCCTGGTCGGTAAGCTTACGCAACGTGGCCTGGCGAATACCTTCGGTTGTCGGGTAAACAGGGGTTAGCGTTTCCTGTAGCTCAGGAGTGCTCAGGTCGCCCTGAATACGGTATTCCGGGTGGATCATCTCCGCGCCATATTTACCACGTTTGGCTTCGCCGTAAGCAAGCACGCGCTTGCCGGTGGCAAGGCTATTTTTCATCGCCGCGTTGAAGTTGAAGAAACGCATCGTCAGTATGCCGGTGCCGTCGCTTATCTGGCAGGTCATCATGCGGCGGCCGCCGAAAGTGATATTGCAGTTCAGCACTTCGCCTTCCACCGTGGCGTAAACGCCGGGTAGCAGGTCGTTAATCGAATAAAGATGGGTGCGGTCTTCGTAACGCAGAGGCAGATGAAGCAGCAGATCCTGGAGGGTGTGCAGGCCAATTTTGGCCAGCTTTCCGCTCTGGCTGGCACCCACTCCGGCAAGCGTGCTTAACGGTATGGCATCCAGCAGGCGGCCTTTCATGGCTTACTCCGCGGACTGCATCGTTGCCCACCATGCGGCATCAGCTTCTATCTCACCTTGCTGATTCACATGTGGGTAAGGCAGGCCTTTGCGGCGGGACACCTTCGCCAGCACCGGGTAACCGCCTTCAAATAACAGTCTTTGCTGCTCGGCTTCCGGCAGTGCGCTATTTTCGCGCTGGTACATACCTGCGTTCTGACGCTGGCGCTGGGCTTCATAAAGAATCAGCGCGGAAGCGACGGAGACGTTGAGCGACTGCACCATGCCCGTCATCGGAATAATGATGTCCTGGTCTGCGAGAGCCAGCGCTTCTGCGGTAATACCGGTTTTTTCCTGGCCCATCAGAATGCAGGTTGGGCGCGTATAGTCTATCTCGCGGAAATCTACGGCTTTGTCGGAAAGGTTGGTTGCCAGAATTTGCATACCGCTGCTTTTTAGCTGGCTAACGGCTTCGCCGATGGTGGCGTGGGTTTTCACTTCTACCCACGAGTTGCTGCCCGCGGCCGAGGAGGCCATGGTGCGCATACGGCTTCCCGGCCAGACCGCGTGCACTTCATGCACGCCGACGGCATCGGCGGTACGAATTATTGCGGAGACGTTATGGGGCTTGTGCACCTGCTCCATGCAAACGGTCAGGTCAGGCTGGCGTCTGGCGAGCATCTCGCAAATACGCGCATAACGTTGAGGATTCATAACACTAGTTTCTGTTGCGGGTAACTTTAATCACATCCGGCATCACGCGGATCTTGCGCATGATGTTTGCCAGATGGACGCGGTCCCGGGCGGTCAGTCGAATAAAGGCGCTGTAAACGCGGCCGTCTTTCTCTTCGGTATTCAGGCTCTGAATATTAGAACCCGCGGTGTTGATAGCCGCAGTCAGGTTGGCCAGCGCGCCCTGGTGGTTGAACATGTCCACCTTGATCTCGGTAATGAATTCCTGCTCGGTCTCTTTATCCCACTCTACCGCCATAAACTTCTCAGGCTCTTTCTGGTAGCCACGAATATTTCGACAGGACTCATGGTGGATAACCAACCCTTTTCCAGGGCTGACGTGAGCAACGATAGGATCTCCCGGGATAGGGCGACAGCACTTGGCGAAGGTAATCAGTACGCCGTCAGCGCCTTTGATTGGCAAGTTGCTGTGGGTTGACGTCGTCGCCGAGCTGGGTTGTGAGGTGACCGGAGCTTCACCCTGAAGGTTTTTTGCCACCACCACGCTCATCGCGTTGCCGAGGCCGATTTCTGCCAGCAGGTCGTCAAGAGACGCCAGTTTCATGCGTTCCAGCTCGCGCTGAACGTTCTCGGCCGGGATCTCGGCAAGCTTGCGGCTGCCGCCCAGCGCATGGTTGAGCAGGCGACGCCCAAGGCTGACGGAGTCGTCGCGCTTGAGGTTTTTCAGCATCTGGCGAATTTTGGCGCGTGCTTTGGAGCTGACGACAAAATTGAGCCACGCGGCATTCGGGCGTGCGCCCGGCGCGGTGATGATTTCGATAGTCTGGCCGCTGGTCAGCGACTGTGACAGCGGATATGGCTGGCGGTCTACGCGTGCGCCTACGCAGGCATGGCCGATGTCGGTATGAACCGCATAGGCAAAATCCACCGGCGTTGCGCCCGCAGGCAGCTCCACGATGCGGCCTTCCGGGGTGAAAACGTAAATCTCATCCGGGAACAGATCGGATTTTACGCTCTCGATAAATTCAAACGAGCTACCTGCGCTTTGCTGAAGCTCCAGCAGGCTTTGCATCCAGCGCTGGGCGCGGATTTGTGCGGTTGTGCTGCTTTCGCCCTGCTCTTTGTAAGCCCAGTGCGCAGCAACCCCCATTTCCGCCATCTGATCCATATCTTCGGTACGGATTTGCACTTCAACCGGCACGCCGTGTGGCCCGATCATTGAAGTGTGCAGGGACTGATAGCCGTTCGCTTTTGGAATGGCAATATAGTCCTTAACCCGGCCTGGACGCGGTTTATAGAGGCTGTGCATCTGCCCGAGTACGCGGTAACAGGTATCCATATCGTGAACGATTACGCGGAAAGCGTAGATGTCCATAATTGAATGGAAACGCTGCTCTTTGAGCGTCATCTTGCAGTAAATGGAGTAAAGGTGTTTTTCGCGACCGCTGACGCGGCATGGAATACCGGCTTCCTGCAAACGTCCGTCGATTTCTGAGAGGATTTTTTGAATCATCTCTTTGCGGTTACCGCGCGCCGCTTTTACCACTTCTTTAATTACGCGGTAACGGTTCGGGTAAAGCGCTTCAAAGCCTAGCTCTTCCAGTTCGGTTTTCAGATGATGAATACCAAGGCGGTGGGCCAGCGGGCTGTAGATTTCGAGGGTTTCACGGGCAATGCGGCGGCGCTTGTCCGGGCGCAGTGAACCCAGGGTTCGCATATTGTGGGTGCGGTCTGCGAGCTTGATCAAGATGACGCGGATGTCCTGCACCATCGCCATGATCATTTTGCGGAAGTTTTCGGCCTGCGCCTCTTTCTTATCGCGGAACTTCAGTTTGTCTAGCTTAGAGACCCCTTCCACCAGCTCGGCAACGCTTTTGCCAAACAGTTGTTCCATATCCTGGTAGGTGGCAGGGGTGTCTTCAATCACATCATGCAGCAGCGCCGCCATTAGCGTTTCATGGTCGAGTTTCATCTCGGCCAGAATGCAGGCGACGGCTACCGGATGGGTGATATAGGGTTCACCGCTTGAACGAGTTTGTCCCTCGTGAGCATCACGCGCGACAAGGTATGCCTGCCGAAGGCGCTTGATTTGCTCCTCGGGCAGATAGTTTTGAATCAGCTGATTCAGGCTCTCAAACAGATACAAGGGCTACCCGCGGGCTAATTAACGACGACCTTCAGCAATAGCAGTAACGGCCTGCAGTTCTGCGGCTTCCTGCTCTTGCTGTTCCTGGCGCTCACGTACATCGAGGATCTGGTTGGTTATCAACCCTTCTTCGATTTCGCGCAGTGCGATAACGGTCGTTTTGTCGTTTTCTTCCGGTACAAGCGGATCTTTACCGCCAACCTGCATCTGACGAGCGCGACGCGCGGCGACAAGTACCAGGTCAAAACGGTTACCAATTTTCTCTACTGCGTCCTGAACGGTTACGCGTGCCATAATTAAAATGCTCCACAGGTGAAGAAATGACTGGGCATGATACTGAAACTGGTGTCAGTCTGCCAATAGTTTGCTGATTAAAGCGTCATGTCGCATCTTTTGGCGACCCATTCGTAGACGCTCGGCACGAATGATTATCTTTAAATCAGACAGCGCGGTATCAAAATCATCATTAACGATGAGGTAATCATACTCCGCATAGTGACTCATTTCCGCAACGGCTTGTTCCATGCGTTTTGCAATCACTTCTTCGCTGTCCTGACCGCGGCCGCGCAGGCGTCTGTCCAGCTCGTCTTTTGACGGTGGCAGAATAAAGATGCTGCGGGCCTGAGGCATTTTCTGACGAATCTGCTGTGCGCCCTGCCAGTCTATATCCAGAAACACATCCACGCCCGTCGCCAGCACGTCTTCAATTGCGCGGCGTGAAGTACCGTAATAGTTGCCAAATACTTCCGCATGTTCGAGGAAAGCATCTTCAGCAATCATCTGCCGGAATTCATCTTTAGCCACAAAGAAATAGTGCTCGCCGTGGTTTTCGCCCGGGCGCATACCGCGAGTGGTATGCGAGATGGAAACCTGCGTGTCGTACAGCGGTTGTGTCTTTAACAAAGCCTGGATGAGGCTGGATTTACCCGCGCCACTTGGAGCGGAAACAATATAAAGCGTGCCTTGAGCCATGAGTTCTAACTTAGTCGGTATGCATAAAAGGAAGAGCGTCTACCGGCATATTATACACACCGCCGCCGCGCGACGAAGATTTTGTGATCGGCTACGGTGGTTTTTCTCGCGCTTTACGTGATGTTTCCCTTTTATTTACTTCATTTTCTGCAACGCCTCAGGTTTTCAGGAAGCACTGCCTCATAAATGAGATTCCTCGTTAGTGACCGGTCATCAATCCGGCTATATCTCCGTTCAGGCAGTTACGGAGGCAATATGAGAACAATAATAGGGGCGTTTATCTTAGTGTTACTGGCAGGCCAGGCTTCGGCCTCAGCGTCCTGTCCGGCATGGCCGGAAGTCAGAACCAGGCAGGAGATTGAAAAGCTGGCTCAGCAGGTCTCTGCCTGGGATGAAGCCTACTATCAACAAGGAAAGAGCCTGGTTAGCGATGCAGTCTACGATAGCCTGCTGGAAACGCTGGCGGCCTGGCGGGGCTGCGTGGGGTCGGGACAGCAGGCTCACCCTGTTCGGCTTGGGGCTGCCGGGCGCTTGTCCCACCCGGTCGCCCACACTGGAGTGAAAAAGCTGCGGGATAAGCAGGCTGTCGCTCTGTGGATGAGGGGGCGGAACGACTTATGGGTACAGCCAAAAGTCGACGGTGTTGCGATAACGCTTGTGTACCGTAACGGCAGGCTGGAAAAAATGCTCAGTCGCGGCGATGGGCTAAAAGGGGAGGACTGGACTCATAAGGCTACCGGGATAGCAGCAATTCCTCGCCAGGTCCCTGCTTCACTTGAAAATAGCGTGCTGCAAGGCGAATTGTTCCTTAAACGCAGCGGCCATATTCAAAGCAACATGGGCGGAGTTAATGCCAGAGCTAAGGTAGCGGGTGAAATGCTGCGTATCGGTTCAATCACCGATAGCGACGCATGGGGCGTTTTTATCTGGGCGTGGCCGGATGGCCCTGAAAATATGATTAAAAAGACTGAGCTATTGAAACAGGCCGGATTTTCGCTTACTGCGGCCTGGACGAAGCCGGTCTCTAACGTTGGAGAAATTGCTCTTCTGCGTGATAGCTGGTTTCGCCAGCCTTTGCCCTTTGTTACCGATGGCATCGTTATTCGGCAGGCGCGTGAACCGCAGGCGAAGTTTTGGCGCCCCGGCGAGGGTGAGTGGGTGGTGGCGTGGAAGTTTGCCCCGGCGGAGCAGCTCACCGGCGTCAGAAAAGTCCATTTCACCGTTGGCAGGACAGGGAAAATAGCGGTGGTGCTTGAACTTGAAGAGACACAGCTGGACGACAAACACGTCAGGCGGGTGAATATTGGCTCAGTGAAGCGCTGGCGGGAGTGGGATGTGGTCGCTGGCGATAGAGTGAAAATCAGCCTTGCGGGGCAGGGTATTCCCCGGCTGGAGAAGGTTGTCTGGCGCGTTGGTCAGCGGGATAAACCCAAGTCGCCTGGTGCTCAGGCTAGTGCGGTGAGCTGCCTTTTCGCATCAGTAGAGTGCCACGAGCAGTTTCTTGCGCGACTTACGTGGCTGAGCCAAAAATCGCTACTCGACTTGCCCGGGGTTAGCCAAAACAGCTGGCGGCAGTTGCTGACGGGCACGCGCTTGCAGCATATTTTTTCATGGCTGGCGCTGAGCCGGGAGGCGTTGTTGGGGCTACCGGGGTTAACGGCAAAAAAATCTGAATTGCTGTGGCACCGATTTTCTTTAGCAAGACAGCAGCCGTTTATCCGCTGGATACAGGCGATGGGAATGCCTTTACCGGCAAAGGCCCTGAATGAAATTAAAGAGAAGAGCTGGCAACAATTGTTGCGCCGGGACGAAACCGGCTGGCGTCGTCTGCCGGGCGTAGGCGCTACCCGGGCAAGGCAACTTATAGATTTTATGACGCATCCTCAGGTTGCTGCCCTGGCGATTTTCCTGGGGCAGCAAAAGATCGGCGGCTTTAGCCCTCAGTGATCGGCATGTTTGTAATGAAAAACGGGCAGGCCAAGCCGCAGGCGAAGCGCTAGCAGGCGCGTAGTGAAACCAAAGAGCAGGGTTGCTATCACCACAATATCGTGGCTGCTGACATAGTGCTGGAGTGCGATGTAAAGCACCGCTGAGGCAAAGGCGATGCCAGCGTACAGCTCTTTCTGGAAGACCAGAGGAATACGTTTGCAGAACATATCGCGCAGTACGCCGCCAAATACGCCCGTGACCACTGCCGCAATAGTCGCAATGATTGGGCCTTCACCCATATCAAGGGCGACCTGTGCGCCAATGATGGAAAAAACAACCAGCCCCAGCGCATCAAGAACTAAAAACAGCTTACGCAGGTGCGGCATAACAGGCGCCATGATGGTGGTGAGCACTGCGGCAATGGCCACGATAACAACATATTCAGGGTGTTTGACCCAGCCGAGGGGGTAATGGCCCAGCAGAATGTCGCGTACAGAGCCGCCGCCGAGAGCGGTTGCTGTGGCGATAATGATGACGCCAAAGGTATCCATACGGCGACGGCCAGCGGCCAGTGCGCCGGTCATAGCTTCCGCTGTGATACCGATAAGATAAAGGATGTGTAGCAGCATGAATGTCCCCTCAGAAGTTGCCCGAGGGTAGCGTTTTGTGCGTTGTATCACGATTGAGATTTTCTAAATTGAATGTGTATTGATTAGTTTTATTTATTCGAAAATATCAATTTATCCTCAATTATAGGGTTATCTATGAAATTAATCTTTAAAAAATGGATTAGTAGAACTATCGGTAACCGGAGGGGCTGACGATGAAAACTGTCTCTGCGGTGCTCAAGGCGTTAGCGAAAGGTATCAATCCTGAAACGGGAGAGCTGCTGGCATCCGGTTCGCTGGCGAATCAACCCGATGCGATAAGAATGCTGTTTGCACTTTCTGAGGAGCTGGCGGAGAGGCCGGAGAAGCAGAAACAGATCAAACTCACTCCCGAAGAACGGCAGCGAAAGAATATCGCTGAAGGCAGGCCAGCTAAAGCTTATTTTCCCTGGGCTGCCGATGAGAAAGTATTGCTGGACGTGAAGTATCGGCAAAATGAAGACATAAATGCATTAAGTCAGCAGTTCGGTCGCTCGGCGCGAGCGGTCGCTATTCAGCTGGAAAAGATGGGTTTAATTACGGCGGAACAGCTTCTGGCGACGCGCTGAGAAAGTTGAGAGGCCCATAAATCAGGGCCTCGCGGTATCACTCGATGTTCTGAATCTGCTCGCGCATTTGCTCGATCAAGACTTTCAGCTCGATGGCTGAGGTGGTGACATCTGAGTTTATCGATTTGGAGGCCAGCGTGTTCGACTCGCGGTTGAACTCCTGCATCATAAAGTCGAGGCGACGGCCAACGGCTTCTTTTTTCTTCAGGATGTTATAGGTCTCTTTAACGTGAGCTTCCAGGCGGTCAAGCTCTTCAGCGACGTCGATTCGCTGTGCCATCAGCACCAACTCTTGCTCAAGGCGGCTATTTTCAAGCTGTACTTCGGCTTCTTCCAGCTTGCTGACCAGGCGCTCACGCTGCCATTTAACCACTTCTGGCATTTGCGCTCGTACTTTCACCACTTCGGCGCTGACGCCTTCGAGGCGTTGCTCGATAAGCGCTTTTAATGCGTGGCCTTCAGTTTCGCGGGCAACAATAAAATCATCCAGTGCGCCATCCAGTGCGGCAAGGATCTCCGCGGCGATAGCGTCCAGGTCCTGCTCCTGAGCGGACATTACGCCGGGCCAGCGCAGAATATCAACCGGATTTATTTCCCCTTCGTCACTCTGCATTTTGACCCAGTTAGCGGCGTCAACCAGCTGCTTAGCCAGTTTTTCATTAAGGAGCAAAGCGCCTTGCGAGCGGGAGTCTGGTTCGAAGCGCAGGTTGCACTCGATTTTGCCGCGAGTCAGTCGATTGCGGATGCGTTCGCGCGCTACAGGCTCAAGGCTGCGGAACTGTTCCGGCATGCGGATGTAAGTTTCGAGATAGCGCTGGTTAACCGAGCGTAATTCCCAGGAGGCTGAGCCCCATTCACCTTTTACTTCACGCCGGGCGTAGGCGGTCATACTGCGGATCATAGCAGGTACCCGTTTTCAGCTAATGTATGAGGGGATTATAGCCATCAGGGGTCTTGCAGGATAGGAATAAGCGCCTGAAGTCCGTATAATGCGCAGCCACATTCGTTTTAGCCGGAGATAAGCCCATGCGTCCATCAGGTCGTAGCGCCGAACAAGTGCGCCCAGTTACCCTGACCCGCCATTACACTAAACACGCAGAAGGTTCCGTGCTTGTCGAGTTTGGTGATACCAAAGTGCTTTGCACCGCCACCCTTGAAGAAGGCGTTCCTCGCTTCCTGAAAGGTCAGGGCCAGGGCTGGATCACCGCCGAATACGGCATGCTGCCGCGTGCAACTCATAGCCGTAATGCGCGTGAAGCTGCAAAAGGCAAGCAGGGCGGCCGTACCCTTGAAATTCAGCGTCTGATCGCCCGCTCGCTGCGCGCGGCGGTAGATTTAAAGGCGCTGGGTGAATTCACCATCACTCTGGACTGCGACGTCCTGCAGGCCGATGGTGGCACCCGCACTGCTTCTATCACCGGTGCCTGCGTGGCGCTGGCCGATGCGCTGAACGGCCTTGTGGCTGCCGGTAAGCTGAAAACCAACCCAATGAAGGGAATGGTGGCGGCGGTTTCCGTCGGCATCGTCAAGGGTGAAGCGCTTTGCGATCTGGAGTATGTCGAAGACTCCTCGGCTGAAACCGATATGAACGTAGTGATGATGGAAGATGGGCGCATGATTGAAGTGCAGGGCACCGCCGAAGGCGAGCCGTTCTCCCATGAAGAGCTACTGGCGCTGCTAGCGCTGGCCCGAGGGGGAATTGATTCCATTATCGCGTCGCAGAAGGCGGCGTTAGAAAATTAATTTTTAAAAAGCGACTGAGAAGTCGCTTTTTTTATGTCCGTGTAACAACGCTAAGGAGCGAATCCATGAAACCGTATCAGCGCCAGTTTATTGAGTTTGCGCTTAACAAACAGGTACTCAAGTTTGGCGAATTTACGCTGAAATCCGGGCGTACCAGCCCCTATTTCTTCAACGCCGGGCTGTTTAATACCGGGCGCGATCTGGCGTTACTGGGGCGTTTTTATGCCGCCGCGCTGATGGATTCCGGTATCGACTTCGACCTGCTTTTTGGCCCGGCCTATAAGGGCATCCCTATCGCGACAACCACCGCGGTTGCGCTGGCCGAGCATCATGAACGGGATGTGCCTTATTGCTTCAACCGTAAAGAAGCGAAAGATCACGGCGAGGGTGGCAATCTGGTCGGTAGCCCGCTGAAGGGGCGTGTAATGCTGGTGGATGACGTGATAACCGCCGGAACGGCCATTCGTGAGTCGATGGAAATCATTGCCGCTAACGGTGCCAGCCTTGCGGGTGTTTTGATTTCTCTCGACAGGCAAGAACGCGGGCGCGCCGATATTTCTGCAATTCAGGAGGTTGAGCGTGATTATAAATGCCAGGTCATCTCTATCATCACTTTGAAGGACCTGATTGCCTATCTGGAAGAGAAACCAGAAATGGCCGACAAACTTGCTGCGGTGCGTAAGTATCGCGAAGAGTACGGCGTATAAGCCAGAAAAGAAAAGGGCCATCAGGCCCTTTTCTTAGTACAGCTGTGCGGCAATCAGCGGCCAGCGGGTATCGAAATCATCCGTGGGCAGATAGCGGAAGTCGCTGCGAACAAAACGCGAAAGCATCCCTTCACAGAAAGCCAGTAGCTGGCTTGCCAGCAGGGCTTCATCGGTAGTAAACCCTTCGCCTTCACGCATTTTCTTTTCGCGCATTACCTGACGCAGCTGAACCTCAATACGCTCAAACAGCTGATTGATGCGGTCCTGCAGGCGATCTTGTTCAAACATCAGCGCATGGCCGGTAAGAATGCGGGTTAACCCCGGGTTCCGTTCACCAAAACCCAGCACCAGCAGAACGATTAGCCGCAGGCGAGCCAGCGTATCTTTCTCATCTTTCAAAATCAGGTTAATGCGGGTAATCAGGCTGTCTTCGATAAACTCAATCAGGCTATCGAACATTTTCATCTTGCTGGGAAAATGCCGATAGAGCGCCGCTTCGGACACGCCAACCGTTGCCGCAAGTTTCGCGGTGGTAATGCGCTGGCTGCCGTCGCTGGATTCAAGCATTTGGGCCAGAGACTGAAGTATTTCCTCGCGACGATTCCTTTTCGCGGTCTGTTTTTCTGCCATGTTCTAAAATACCCCTGAAAATTACCTTGTCAGGCAAGCACCGCACCGCGCCCGCAAACGCCTGGTTTGCGGTCTGTTATAACGTTATCTACGCGGTAGGGTTACGTTTATAAAACGGTATTACTGGCGGCCAGAATGGCCAAAGCCGCCTTCGCCACGGTCGCTGGCATCAAAATCTTCGACCAGATTAAATTCTGCCTGTACCACAGGTACAAAGACCATTTGCGCGATGCGCTCGCCAGGCTGGATGATGAAGCTGTTCTGGCCACGGTTCCACACGGAAACCATCAACTGCCCCTGATAATCGGAGTCGATTAAACCCACCAGGTTGCCCAGCACAACGCCATGTTTATGACCCAGGCCTGAACGCGGGAGAATCACCGCCGCCAGGGATGCATCGGCAATGTGAATAGCCAGGCCGGTAGGCAGCAGCGTTGTGGCACCTGGAGCCAACTCTACGGCGTCATCTAAACAGGCGCGCAGGTCAAGACCGGCTGAACCGGAGGTGGCGTAGGTCGGCAGCGGAAATTGTTGGCCAACGCGCGGGTCCAGAATTTTAACGTCGATTTTTTTCATCATAGCGGGTAACGATCTCGTCCAGTAAAAGGTGGCCAAGGAGCTCTTTACGCTCAAGCGGTAAGACTTTATCTCCATCCTGCCAGAAAAGGTGTAATGCATTGCTGTCGCTGTTAAACCCCTGATTTTGCTTAGATACGTCATTAGCACAGATCAGGTCGAGGTTTTTAGCAGCGCGCTTTTTCCGGGCGTATTCTTCCACATTATTTGTTTCGGCGGCAAACCCTACAACATAGGGGCGACCTTCTGAAAGTGCGGCAACGCCGGCGACCACATCCGGGTTTTTCACCATTTTTAGAGTAATTTCATCACCTTGCTTTTTGATTTTCTCGTCAGCAACGGTGGCTGCCCTATAATCGGCAACGGCCGCACAGCCGATAAAAATCTGCTGGCTTGTGGCCTGCCGTTGTACGGCTTCGTTCATTTCCAGCGCGGTTGTTACATCTACCCGATTTACCCCGGCAGGCGTTGGCAAAGTTACCGGCCCGGCAACTAAAGTCACGTTTGCTCCGCGGGCGGCTGCGGCTGCGGCGATAGCAAAGCCCATTTTACCGGAGCTGTCATTGGTAATGTACCGAACGGGATCCAACCGCTCGCGAGTGGGGCCGGCGGTAATCATGACGTTCAGATGTTGCAGATCTTTGACTACCGAGAAATGCTCCACTGCCATGTCGACGAGTATTAACGGGTCCAGCATACGCCCCGGGCCGATGTCGCCGCACGCCTGGCTGCCGCTATCCGGCCCCCAAATCAGCAAGCCACGAGAGCCGAGTACGCCAAGATTATGTTGGGTTGACGCTGCCCGGTACATTTGCTGGTTCATGGCGGGAACGACCGCAACCGGTGCCGCAGTAGCAAGGCAGATGGTGCTGACCAGGTCGTTTGCCATCCCTGCTGCGATGCGGGCAATCAGGTCTGCGGTGGCGGGAGCAATAATGACTAAATCAGCCCATTTTCCCAGTTCGATGTGGCCCATTGCCGCTTCGGCAGCCGGGTCAAGCAGGCTGTCCGACACTGGATACCCGGAGACGGCCTGTAAGCTTAATGGTGTGATAAAGGCCTTCGCCGCCTCGGTCATTACCACTCGTACATCCGCTCCGCGATCGCGCAGACGACGCACCAGCTCAGGTGTTTTGTAAGCAGCAATACCGCCGCTGACACCAAGAACAATTTTCTTGCCGGAAAGCCCCATCATGATTTTTATCCGTTGGAAGTCACAGTCAGGAGGCTATTTTATCACAATCCCCGGCAAGGGACTTTTTGCTGTTTGCGAGGCATTACGCAAGACAGTAATCCGGAATCGCCCGATAAGAAAAAACGTCGCACTATAGCGTGGGTAAGCCAGGAGGGGATGCCATGAAAGGGAATAATGCTATTGAAAAATCGACGTTGCCGCGTGAAAAGTTGCTGAAGTTTGGCGTCAGTTCGCTAACCGATACCGAACTGTTGGCGCTATTTTTACGAACCGGGTGCCGGGGGATGCACGTTCTGGTTTTTGCCAACATGTTATTGCGTGAGTTTGGTTCACTGCATCGCCTACTGTCAGCCGACTTTTCTCATTTCGAAAAAGTGAACGGAATCGGTGTTGCAAAATATACCCAACTGAATGCAATAGCTGAGCTGGCAAGGCGCTATTACTCTTCTCAGGGAGTGAGTGAGCTTTCTCTGCTCAACCCTGGGAAGGTGCGCGAATACATCCAAAGCCAGATAATGACCGAAGAACGAGAGGTTTTTCTGGTGTTGTTTCTGAATAATCAGCATCAGGCCATCAAATGTGAGCGCCTTTTTGCCGGTACGCTGGGGCACGTTGAGGTTCATCCGCGAGAAATTGTGCGCGAAGCGATGAAATGTAACGCCGCAGCTATTATACTGGCGCACAACCACCCTTCAGGTAAGGCTGAGCCGAGCAAAGCCGACCGGGCCATAACAGAGCGTATCGTTAAAGTCTGCCTGTTTATGGAGATTCAGGTGCTTGATCATCTGGTTATTGGCCATGGAGAGTACGTTTCTTTCGCTGAGCGAGGGTGGATTTAGGCCAATGAGCGCGATCCATAGGGATCTTTGTCTGTTCGGGACTTGAGCACATGCCTCACACAGCGTATACTACGCCACCTTTGAGAATCTCGGGTTTGGCATTATGCGCCTGGCACTGTGGTTCACATTGAACCGCCAGGGACCAGGCTTGCAGCCTGACGAGGCGCCTAACCCTATACGAAGCTCGAGCTAATTTGATTTTTGGAGAATAGACATGTCCCGAGTCTGCCAAGTTACTGGCAAGCGTCCGGCGACCGGTAATAACCGTTCCCACGCACTGAACGCGACTAAACGCCGTTTCCTGCCGAACCTGCACTCTCACCGTTTTTGGGTTGAGAGCGAGAAGCGTTTTGTCACCCTGCGCGTATCTGCTAAAGGTATGCGTGTAATTGATAAGAAAGGCATCGATACAGTTCTGTCTGAACTGCGTGCCCGTGGCGAAAAGTACTAAGTACTTAGAGGAAATAAATCATGGCTAAAGGTATTCGTGAGAAAATCAAGCTGGTTTCTTCTGCTGGTACTGGTCACTTCTATACCACCACGAAGAACAAGCGTACTAAGCCGGAAAAACTGGAACTGAAAAAGTTCGATCCAGTTGTCCGTCAGCACGTTATTTACAAAGAAGCCAAAATTAAATAATTCTGGTAACTTTGTTGAAGAAACCCGGCTCAGGCCGGGTTTTTTTATGCCTGTTTCCCGGAGGAGCGATGCCTGAATTACCAGAGGTTGAAACCAGCCGCCGCGGTATTGAACCGCATCTGGTCGGCCAAACGATTTTGCATGTCGTGGTACGCAATTCACGTTTGCGTTGGCCGGTATCAGATGAAATTCATGCCCTGAGCGATAAGCCGGTGCTGAGCGTACAGCGTCGGGCAAAGTATTTACTGCTGGAACTGCCGGACGGCTGGATAATCATCCATCTTGGTATGTCCGGTAGCCTGAGGATCCTTCAGGACGAGCTTCCCGCAGAGAAGCACGATCATGTTGATCTGGTTATGAGTAACGGCAAAGTTCTGCGCTATACAGACCCGCGCCGTTTCGGGGCGTGGTTATGGGCTAAAGAGCTTGAGGGCAGTAATGTTCTGTCTCATCTTGGGCCAGAACCGCTGAGCGATGAATTTAACGCTGATTACCTGCGTGAGAAATCGGCGAAAAAGAAAACGGCGATCAAACCGTGGTTAATGGATAACAAACTTGTGGTTGGCGTGGGGAATATCTATGCCAGCGAGTCGCTGTTTGCCGCCGGGATCCACCCTGACAGGGCAGCAAATTCACTCTCGAAACGTGAGTCTGAAATTTTAGTCGCGACGATCAAAGCGGTACTGCTGCGTTCAATTGAGCAGGGCGGGACAACGCTAAAAGACTTTCTTCAGTCTGATGGTAAACCGGGATACTTTGCGCAGGAACTGCAAGTTTATGGCCGGGCAGGTGAACCGTGTCGGGTATGTGGTGCGCCGATTGTTGCCGGTAGGCACGGGCAGCGCAGCACTTATTATTGCCGCCGCTGCCAGCGGTAATTATTTAAGCCGTTCGATAAGAGCTTTGCAAACCTGCTCTGGCAGGAAGTGGGCGACGTCTCCGTGATGGCGGGCCACTTCTTTTACCAGTGAAGAAGAGACAAACGACCACTCTTTCGACGGCATCAGAAATACGCTTTCCAGCTCCGGCATTAAATGGCGGTTCATATGCGCCAGCTGCATCTCATATTCAAAATCAGCGGCGGTGCGCAAACCACGAACCAGCACATTTGCCCGCTGCTTACGGGCAAAATTTGCCATTAAATCACTAAAGCCGATCACCTCAACGCCGGGAAGATGCGCCACGGCCTGTTGTGCCAGAGCAACACGCTCTTCCAGCGTAAATAAAGCATTTTTGCTGGGGCTGGCAGCAATCGCAAGGATCACCCGATCAAACATACTGGCAGCACGGGTAATGATATCAAGATGGCCGTTGGTGATGGGATCGAAGGTTCCCGGATAGATTGCCCGCTTTTGCATATCAGACCTTAGTGTGTTTTTGGGGGGAGATAGGGTTCCAGCAGCTGTAGCAGGCGCTGTAAGGCGCCCTGATTCTGATAGAGCACTTCCACGGCATGGCGGCCATAGAAGTTACGATAATCTTCATCGGTGAGCAAAGACGCAATCTCTTTTACTAATGACTGGTCGTCGGTCACTGTAATCAGGCCGTCTGCCTGTGACAGACGGGCACAGATATCTTTGAAGTTAAAAGTGTGTGGCCCCATCAATACGGGAATGGCGTGTGCAGCAGGCTCCAGAGGGTTATGGCCGCCTCTTTCTACTAATGAGCCCCCCACAAAAGCTAAGTCTGCGATGCCGTACAGCAGCATTAACTCACCCATCGTATCGCCGATAACAACCTGAGTACCTGAGGACGGGACTTCGCCGGATGAGCGCGTTGTGTAACTTAATCCGGCATTTCGCACCAGGTTTACGGCGTCCGGGAAGCGTTCCGGGTGACGTGGCACGAGAATCAGCAACAAATTAGGGAATTGTTTGAGCAGCGTTTGATGGGCCTGAAGAATAATGCTCTCTTCACCTTCATGCGTGCTGGTTGCTATCCAAACCGGGCGATGAGGTGCCCACTGGCGGCGTAACGTTACCGCCCGGGCGGCAAGCTGAGGCGTAACTGAAATATCAAATTTCAGGCTGCCTGTTACCGTTAGCTGGCTGCGCTTTGCACCAAGCGCGACAAAGCGCTCGCCGTCTTCTTCATTTTGCGCAGCGATCAGAGTAATGCGCTGCAGCAGCGTGCGGACAAACTGGCCCAGTTTTGCATAACCTTTAGCGGAGCGAGCAGAAAGCCTGGCGTTGGCTATGACTAATGGAATGTAGCGTTTGTGCAATGCTGCTATCAGGTTTGGCCACAGCTCTGTTTCCATAATCAGCACCAGCTTCGGATCGACTTTATTCAGGAAACGGTTGAGCGCGCAGGGTAAATCGTAAGGCAGGTAGACGTGCTGAACGTCTTCCCCAAAAGCGGACATAACCCGCTCCGAGCCCGTTGGTGTCATAGTGGTGACGGTAATCGGGAGCTCAGGGTAGCGATGGCGCAGGGCCCGGACCAGTGGTATGGCCGCGAGCGTTTCCCCGACGGAAACGGAATGCAGCATGATGCCGCCTGGCTTAAGCGGTTTTTTATAGAAACCGTAGCGTTCGCCGATGCGTTTGCGGTATGCGGGAGCTTTACGACCGCGCACCCACAATCGCAGCCAGATGAGTGGCTGTATGAGGTAAAGCAGTGTGGTGTAAAGCAACTGAAGCATAGGACATGACTGACATTATGAATGTGCTGGGGATTCTATGTATTTAACCTGAGCTTTGCCATTACTTTTCCCCTATTTGGCTTAAAAGCTATGCGCATTGCACCGGGATGGTGCGCTCCCGGGTTTTCGCTTTCTGCTTAGGTTAGCTATAAAGGGGCTAAAATTGACCGGAAATAGCCTTTCGTCATGATGTACACGTAACAATATTTCTATTCTTATCATGTTGTTATGCTTAGGGATATTCGTTTCGGAATGGCCGGGAATAAGTGATACACTAGATATAAAAATGAACACGTTGTCAGTGGACAGGTAGCTGTTGAGCCTGGGGCGGTAGCGTGTTTTTTTGTTTTTCAGTATTGCTGATATTAAGAGCCGACGGTGAATACGACATTTAAAAGAATTCTGGTGATAAAAATGCGCTTTCACGGCGATATGTTGCTGACAACGCCCGTGATCGGTACCCTCAAGCGCAACTATCCTGAAGCAAAAATAGATGTCCTGCAGTATCAGGATACGATTCCGATTCTTTCTGGAAACCCAGAAATCAATGCAAGTTACGGTATAAGCAACAAAGGCGTAAAGACCGGAAAGAAAATCAGTAATTTCCTCTCGCTGATAAGCCGCCTGCGAAAGAACCAATATGATCTGATAGTAAACCTGACCGATCAGTGGAGCGTGGCAATGATGGTTCGTTGCCTTGGCCCGGCGGTAAAAATTTCCCAGGATTACGATCATCGGCAATCATCGTTCTGGAAAAATAGCTTCACCCATCTTGCTCCTGTTGTTGGCGATCATGTGGTTGAAGCCAGTCTTTCCGTTCTGGCTCCTTTGGGCATTACCGATTTCTGTACCGAAACGACCCTGTTTTATGCCCCGGCGGACTGGCAGAAGATTCGTGGAATGCTGGATGAGCAAGGTATCAGAGATAACTATGTTGTCATCCAGCCGACTGCCCGGCAGCTGTTTAAATGCTGGGATAACGACAAGTTTTCACGGGTTATTGATTTCTTGCAGGATAAGGGGTTTCCGGTTGTATTGACTTCCGGCCCAGGCGCTGCCGACCTTGCCTGCGTTAACGAAATTGCACAGGGTTGCCAGCGCCCCCCGATTGTGGCGCTCGCCGGCAAGACGAGTTTCCCCGAGTTGGGTGCATTAATCGATCACGCGGCATTGTTCATCGGCGTTGACTCTGCTCCCGGGCATATTGCTGCTGCGGTGAAAACGCCGGTAATTAGCCTGTTTGGCGCAACGGATCATGTTTACTGGCGTCCATGGACCGAGCAGATTACCCAGTTCTGGGCGGGTAACTATCAACCGATGCCCCCTCGAGCTCAGCTCGATCGGAATAAAAAATACATGTCGGTTATCCCCGCAGAGGATGTGATTGCCGCCGTTTCAAAAATGCTCCCCGTAACTGAGGCAGAGCCACAAACTGGCGGAACACTATGACCGTTGCTTTTTGCCTGTATAAATATTTTCCCTTTGGTGGCCTGCAGCGGGACTTCATGCGTATTGCGCAGGCGGTTGCAGCGCGTGGTCATGCTGTTCGCGTTTACGTGCAGTCCTGGCAAGGGGATAAGCCTGAAGAATTTGAGATTATTACCGTCCCGGTTCGCTCAAAGACAAACCATGGCCGAAATACCGAATATTATCAGTGGGTGAAGGCGCATCTTAGCCAGCATCCGGTCGCGCGAGTGGTTGGCTTTAATAAAATGCCGGGCCTGGATGTTTATTACGCCGCCGACGTTTGTTACGCCGAGAAAGTGGCAAAAGAAAAAGGTTTCTTTTACCGCCTGACTTCCCGCTATCGGCACTATGCGGAGTTCGAACGAGCCACATTCGAGCAGGGAAAACCGACAAAACTGCTTATGCTGACGGATAAGCAAATCGCTGACTTTGAAAAACACTACGGCACGGAATCCTCCCGTTTCCTGATCCTTCCTCCCGGCATCTATCCTGATCGTAGATTCGATAACCATCAGCCAGGAAGCCGGGATCGTTATCGGGAAAAAAATGAGATTGGCGCAGAGGACTACCTTGTATTGCAGGTAGGTTCCGATTTTTCGCGTAAAGGGGTCGATCGCTCTATTGAGGCGCTTGCTGCTTTGCCAGAAGCCATTCGCAACAGGACCACGTTATTTGTCGTCGGCCAGGATAAACCTGGGCGCTTTAAGGCATTAGCGCAAAAACGTGGCGTGGAAAACCGGGTTCGTTTCTTTTCCGGGCGAAATGACGTCTCTGAACTGATGATTGCCGCCGACTTGCTTATCCACCCTGCCTATCAGGAGGCGGCCGGGATTGTGCTGCTCGAGGCTATTGCAGCCGGATTGCCTATCCTTGTGACGGAGGTTTGCGGCTACGCGCATTATATTGCGGATGCAAAATGCGGCAGGGTAATTGCCGAGCCGTTTAATCAAAAGTCGCTAAATGAGGCTTTATCTGGCGCTCTGACGAACACAGAGCAGCGCCAGCTTTGGGCCGAACATGCCCGTCATTACGCCTGCACCCAGGACATTTATAGCCTGGCAGAAAAAGCAGCTGACATTATTGTGGGGGAGCCGCGTGGTTGATTTAAAAGAGCCTTTTGCCTCCCTTTGGCGGGGTAAGGATGTTTTTGCTGAAGTTAAAAAGCTTCAGGGTGAGGTTTTTCGCGAGCTGGAAACCCGGCGAACGCTTCGCTTCGAAGCCGCAGGAAAGAGCTATTTCCTGAAATGGCACCAGGGCACTGCCTTTAAAGAAGTCGTAAAAAACCTTATTTCATTCCGTATGCCGGTCCTGGGTGCCGACCGTGAATGGAAGGCTATTCATCGCCTGAAGGCGCTGGATGTGGACACCATGCAGGGCGTTGGATTTGGTGAAAAAGGGCTGAATCCAATCAATAAAACGTCATTTATCATTACCGAAGATCTGACCCCAACAATTAGCCTCGAAGATTACTGCGCCGACTGGGCAACTAACCCGCCTGATGTGAAAGTAAAGCGGATGCTGATCGGGCGTGTTGCCGCTATGGTGCGCAAAATGCACGGCGGCGGCGTGAACCATCGTGATTGCTATATTTGCCACTTTTTATTGCATCTGCCGTTTGATGGCCAGGAAAGCGACTTAAAGATTTCGGTAATTGACCTGCATCGCGCGCAGATTCGTTCAAAAGTTCCTCTCCGTTGGCGGGACAAGGATCTTATCGGACTTTACTTCTCATCGATGAATATTGGGCTGACTCAGCGGGATATTTGGCGGTTTATGAAGCGCTATTCTAATCAGCCTCTAAGAGAGATGATAGAAACAGAACATGCACTGTTGGCTAAAGCGGAAGAAAAAGCGAACAAAATAAAGGAAAGAACGATTCGTAAATCGTTATAGCTGCCTGTAAAGTGAACCTTAAAGGTTCCAGTGACCTATTCATTTAAATTGGATAAGAATTAAAAATGTCTCAATTCAGTGATGAAGATATCATGCTTTCGGCTTTCGAATTCAATCATCAGAGAGTGAATGCTGATGATGTTTTAAATATAGCTTTTGGTATTGATAAGAATTTTCTTTTTGGATGTGGCGTAGCTATTTCATCAATCCTGTTGAGTAATCCGTCAGCATGCTTTGAGTTTCATGTTTTCACTGACCATTTCAGTGAAGATGATAAAATTCGATTCTCGGCATTAGCTAAGCAATATAAAACATGTATTCATATTTATGTGATTAACTGCGAAAAACTTAAGTCCTTGCCCAGCACAAAAAACTGGAGTTACGCGACTTATTTTAGGTTTATTATTGCTGATTATCTTTATGGCAAGCTTGATAAGCTTCTCTATCTGGACGCGGATATTGCTTGTAAAGGAAGCATCCAGGAGTTAGCGAACTATACTTTTTCGGATAAAGAAATTGCCGCAGTAGTTGTTGAACGAGATATTGATTGGTGGACTAATCGTTCTATTACTCTTTCGACCCCAGAGTTGATTTCCGGCTACTTCAATGCAGGCTTTCTGCTTATTAATATTAATGAGTGGAATGCGAATAATATTTCCTCTAAAGCAATAGAAATGCTGCGTGATCCGGTGTGGGTTGAGAAAATAACTCATCTTGATCAAGACGTACTAAATGTGCTGTTGGTTGGGAAAGTTAATTTCATTAATGGGAAATATAATACACGTTTCAGCATAAATTATGAGTTGAAAGATAACGTTGTTAATCCCGTCAATGATGAAACCGTTTTTATTCATTATGTAGGGCCAACAAAGCCATGGCATAACTGGGCGAGTTATCCTGTTTCTCTGAGCTTCCTGACGGCTAAAGCAGCCTCGCCATGGCAGAGTGTTGAGCTTCTTAAGCCAATAAATAGTCATCAATATAGATACTCTGCTAAGCATCAATTTAATCAAAAGCGCTACTTCCATGGCATTATGAATTATATTAATTACTACGTTGCTAAATGCAAAGAATAATAAAGTGACGGCTGTAATATATAACCATAATTTTATACTGCACAATGAGTTGTGATGAAAGGTTATTAAAATTGGATTTTAAAAAACTTACTCAATTTAAAAATATAATCGTTCTGGATCGTCGCTCTGAAAAATGTGAAGATCGTTCGACTTTTAATATTTCTTGGGGGATTGATAGGAATTATCAGGTTGGTGCTGCAATATCTATTGCATCAATTCTTGAAAGTAATAAACAGCATGATACTGATTTTACCTTTCATATTATTGCTGACTATTTAGATAATGACTATATTGAGCTTTTAACACAATTAGCAGAGCAGTATAAAACTGTTATTAAATTATATCATATTGATTCTGCACCGCTGATTTCGCTGCCCAGAACCAACATTTGGCCTGTATCTATATATTATCGTTTGCTTTCATTTGATTATTTCTCTGAGCGCCTTGATAGTTTACTCTATCTGGATGCTGACGTTACATGTAAAGGATCCCTACAAGATCTTGTCTCTTTAGAATTTAATGAAGAGTATGGCGCTGTGGTGATTGACGTCGATTCAATGCAGAGAAAGAGTGCCGTACGGTTACAGAATTCAGAATTTGAAGGGCATTATTTTAATTCTGGAGTAATGTATATTAATTTAAAGCAATGGTTAAAGTCCGAGTTGACAGCAAAGTTTTTTAATTTACTCGCCGATGAAGATATTGTAGCTAAATTGAAGTACCCTGATCAGGATATTTTAAATATTATGTTCCTAAATCATGCAAAGATATTACCAGGGGAATATAATACTATTTACTCTTTGAAGTCAGAGTTTGAGAAAAAAGAAAGTGGTTACTATAAGAAATTTATCAAAGAGGATACTGTTTTTATACATTACACCGGTGTGACTAAGCCGTGGCATGATTGGGTTGATTATCCGGCAGCACAGTTTTTCCGTACGGTTTATGAGCTTTCACCATGGAAAGGAATACCTTACCAGGCTGCTGTAAAAAAACATGAGTATAGAGAGAAATATAAACACCTGCTTTATCAGGGTAAAGTAATAAGTGGCCTCTTAGCAGCAGCAAAATATAATTTAATGAAAGGTTAAGATTTTATGGTTGATAAAATTATATTTACTGTGACACCTATTTTCTCTATTCCTCCTCGTGGAGCCGCAGCTGTCGAAACATGGATGTATCAGGTAGCACAGAGAACATCAATTCCAAACCGGTTAGTGTGTATTAAAAACGAAGGATATGCGGATTTTACTCCGGTAAACGATAACTGCAGCATCTATCGAATTGGTTTTAGTCGAATCTATAAGCGTCTCTTCCAGAAGTGGACCCGCCTTGACCCGCTGCCGTACTCACAACGAATACTGAATATTGCAAAAGACTTTCATATCACAGATGAAAGTGTCGTTGTTGTGCATAACAGTATGAAGCTGTATCACCAGATTCGACAGCGTGCTCCACAACAAAAAATCGTTATTCATATGCATAATGCGTTCGAGCCTAAAATGCTTGAGCAAGATGTAAAAATGATTGTACCGAGTTTTTTCCTGAAGGATTACTATCAGAAGTATTTGCCAGATGCAGATATTGTGATTGTACCCAATGGAATTGATTTAGATATTTATCAGTCCTCTTATGAGTCGGTTTCCAGAGCAAGTTTGGATATTGCTGATAAGGACAAGGTTATCTTCTATGCGGGGCGTATTGTACCGGATAAAGGTGTCTTACTATTGATGCAGGCATTTGAAAAACTCACTGCGAAGCATCAAAATCTAAAGCTTGTGGTGGTTGGTGATCACCAGGAAGTGAATAAGGGTGAGAATGGTGCCTATCAACGTGAAGTTGTTGAGATTGCTGAACGTTTGCAGAACCAATGCCTCATGCTGGGAAGTATAGCACCCGAGCAAATACACCGTTACTACCCTCTTGCTGATTTAGTTGTTATTCCGTCTCAGTTCCAGGAACCATTCTGTATGGTGGCCATCGAGGCAATGGGAGCAGGTAAACCCGTGTTGGTTAGTACTCGTGGCGGTATGGTTGAGTTCGCCAGGAAGGGAGAAACAGGTTTTCATCTGCGAGAACCAATGACGGCGGACTCTATTGCTCAGGATATAATGAGTACGTTGCAAAGTAATGATATAGATATTGTTGCTAAACGTGGTCAGAGCTATGTATATGAACATTTTAGCTGGGATGGCGTCACACAACACTTTGAGGAAGTTATTCATAACTGGTTTCATTAATAAAAAAGGCTACGGAATGTAGCCTCTTTTATTTTTGAGGTTTTATTATTTATTTTTCATGGCTATCAGAAAACCAATCAGTATACCTAACAGGTCCAACTGTATTTGCTCAACATTTCCTCGAATAATGAAATAGCCGATAAATGATAATAAAATAATCATGTATGCATTTATTTGAGAGTACTGGCTTCTCTCAAAAGCGTTTGCAAGACACTCTTTTGTAATTGCTGCATAAATCAGTAACAGGCCAGTCAATCCGAGTAAACCGGTACCAAACCAAACAAATAATGCTAAATTATGTGGTCCAATAGATTCACGAAAAGTCCAGTCAGGATAATCAACAGCACGCTTATTGTAGACGTCTTTATAAGCAACGTTCCCAAAACCGTATCCAGTAATGGGGTTTTCCATAATAAGATCGTAGGCACTGCCTTGCGTACCATTTGTATAGCGATAAGAGCTGTCGGTTTGCTGAAGTTTAAATGTCAGATTTGCAGACATTTGCTTATGTGAGAAAATTGCTGCCAGCGCAATCGCTGAAATTATGATCCCTGTAATAAGCAGTTTCCATTGCTTATTTAATAAAACCCATATAAGGCTAACAACCAATACGGAAAGCCATGCACCCCGTGAAAGTGTACCTAAAATAAGAAGTAGATAAACCAGGCTCAGCATAATGAACCCAATCCTGTATTTTAGTGATTTAATTAACCACATGCTGAGGAGGGCCGGGAAGAGAAATACCATCGAATCAGAAATACTGCGATGCCGATAATCTGTAAACGGCATAATTCCCTGTTTATAATCCTGATAATAAAATATGAGTTCTGATAAGCAGCGTAAGCTCAGTGCCGTAATGAAAGAAAAGAAAATCAGCTTTGAAATTAACTCTTTGCTTTCATTTCTTAGCAAAACAGGGATAGCGATAGTGCACAATAGTGTGTTTTCTAAAACAGATCTGCTGATTTCTTTCAAACTGGCTTTGAAATCAGGGGTTTGTAGTAGAGAAAGTAATACAGCAACGGTTAAAAAAGCAACGCTGTAGAAGAGAAACGTTTTGAAAACAGGTAAGTAGTGCCGTGGTTGTCTACAAAGATATAAAATTGTCGTTATCGCCATCAGCATAACAATGAGATGCTTATAACGAGTGATATTTCCTAAAAAATAGGTGGCGATAAACAAGAATACAAGCGTTCTATTCCAGTATAAGGTCCAGTTTTTTTTCTCATTAGAAAAAAATAATATATGGGCCATCTCTTCTCCGCTGTCGAAATTCGAGTGCTTAAATATTAACCGTAAGTTGATTGAATACGGTAGAGGCAGTCAAATCACCAAGACTGCTGCTGGGCGACCGGCACTCGACCTGATTTTTCCCATACCCACCAATGAGACCCGGATCTGTCGGTCCGTAAAGCGTCACATTCGGCCGGTCTAATGCTGCGGTAAGATGACTTAATCCTGTATCAACGGAAACGACATATTTTGCCCCCGCCAGCACTTTAGCCACTTCCTCCAGCGTCATCTTCGGTAACACATCAACAAAATCAAACCCTTCTGCCAGTCTTTTTGCACGTGCTTCTTCATGAGGTGCTCCCCACGGCAGCTTAATGCGAATCCCTGAATCCTCCAGCAGACCAATTAGCTCTCGCCAGTTCGTCTCCGGCCAGTGTTTATCATCCCGCGTGGTCGCATGTAAGAATACGGCATATTGGCCGTTATCGGCGTTCAGATTGTTCAGGAAATGCCGCGCGATGGCGTAATCGCCCTGAGTTTGCGGCTTGCTATAGCCCAGACTTTTGGCAAAAAGCTCACGCACACGTTCAACAGCATGTTGCTGTTTGGCAACGCTGTGTTTTACGTTGTAGAACAGGCTGGCTAAAGGTTCACGGGCGCTGTTCCAGTCCATGCCATGTTTAACGCCATGCGCATTACGAGTCACCAGAGCCGCGCTCTTTACCAGGCCCTGAGCGTCGATAATGCAGTCATATTTCCTGGCTTTCAGGATCTGGTAGAATGCTTTGCGCTCGGCGCGCGTCTCAGAAGCAAACCAGCTCTTTCTCCAGCGACGGATAGCGACCGGAAACACATTCTCCACGGCAGGATGCCAGCCGGGGATCTGAGCGAAACCTTCTTCAACAACCCAGTCGAATTTGATACCCGGAATAGCATGCATCGCGTCGGTCAACGCGGGAAGGGAATGCAGTACGTCGCCCATTGAGGACGTTTTGACCAGAAGCACCCGCATTAGTCTTCCTTACTGGTAGTTAACAGCTCGGTTAACGCGACCAGCACGCTGTCCGGAGTAATATCAATCAGGCTCTGGTGATACCCTTCTGCCGCATCACCTTTGCGTACTTTATGGTAGCCGCTAATCAGGCGGATTACTTTTGCTTTGTGGGACAGCGGCGGCGTGAAGTCAGGGCTGCTTGGGCCATATAGCGCCACCAGGGGGCGCCCTAGCGCGGCGGCAACGTGCATCAGGCCGGAATCATTAGTCACTACGCCCTGGCAGGCGGAGAGCAGGATAACGGCCTGTTCAAGCTGAGTATCACCGGCAAGATTACGGCACCAGGCCTGCTGTTCGGTAGTAAGCGTGGCGAGAATATCGTTACCCGCATCTTTGTCTTTGGCTGAGCCAAATAGCACGACCTGATAGCCAGCATCGATGAGTTTGGCTGCCAGATCCGCGTAATGATAATGTGGCCAGCGTTTAGCCGGGCCAAACTCTGCACCAGGACAAAAACCTATAATCGGGCGCTGCTGGTCGAGATTGAAGGCGGCGCAGGTCTGCGCTTTCTCGCCCTCATTAACCTGTAACTTAGGCCACAGCAGCGGTTGGGGTAAGTCTTTGGCGGATTGCATAACGCCCTTGTCGTATGCAAGAGCGACATAGCGCTCCACCATTAGCGGCCACGCCTGTTTGTCCAACTTCCGGCTGTCGTTGAGCAGGCCATAACGCATTTCGCCTAGCCAGCCGGTACGATGAGGAATTTTGGCAAAGAAGGGAACCAGAGCGGACTTGAACGAGTTTGGCAGGACGTAAGCGCGATCGTAGTGCTTATTACGCAGGCTGTGGCCAAGACGGCGACGTTCGCCGATTTCCAGCGCGCCGTGGCCGAGCGGCATGGCTATTGCCTCGTTAACTTCCGGCATGCGGGATAATAATGGACGGCACCACGCGGGTGCCATCACATCAATTATCGCCTGGGGATAACGCGCCTTGAGCGTGCGATAGAGACTTTGCGACATCATCATGTCGCCCACCCATGACGGGCCAATCACCAGAATTTTCATGCTTCAGTTGGCCTGCTTATGCGTCACGATTTAACCATGTCATATACTCCGCAACCCCTTCGGCTACGGTTTTAAACGGCTTGTCGTAGCCGGCGGCGCGCAGGTTTGTTAAGTCGGCTTCGGTGTAAGCCTGGTAGCGGCCTTTCAGCTTATCCGGGAAAGGAATGTACTCGATACTGCCTTTCTTGTGGAACGCCAGCGCGGCATCCGCTACGGCCTGGAAGGACTCTGCACGGCCTGTTCCGCAGTTGAAAATACCTGACACGCCATTCTGCCAGAACCACAGATTGACCGCAGCCACGTCGCCCACATAGATGAAGTCACGTTTGAAACTGTCGCTGCCTTCAAACAGTTTTGGGTTCTCGCCGTTGTTTAACTGGGTATTAAGGTGGAATGCTACGCTTGCCATGCTGCCTTTGTGGCCTTCGCGCGGTCCGTAGACGTTGAAGTAGCGGAAGCCGGTAACCTGTGAGTTGGCTTCAGGCAGGATCTGGCGTACATATTCGTCGAACAGGAACTTTGAGTAGCCATAAACATTCAGAGGCTGCTCAAACTCGCGGGATTCAATAAAGTCTTTATTGCGGCCGCCGTAAGTGGCTGCGGAAGAGGCATACAGGAACGGAATTTCGTGCTCCAGGCAATAGTGAAGCACCTCTTTGGAGTACTGATAGTTGTTATCCATCATGTACTTGCCATCCCACTCGGTGGTGGAAGAGCAGGCACCTTCGTGGAAGATAGCTTCGATATCGCCAAACTCTTCACCGGCCATAATCTGGATCAGGAAGTCTTCCTTATCCATATAGTCGGCGATATCCAGGTCAACCAGGTTGGCGAACTTGGTGCCGTCCTTCAGATTGTCGACAACCAGGATATCCCGGTAGCCCTGATCATTCAGGGATTTAACAATGTTGCTGCCGATCATTCCGGCGCCGCCAGTAACGATGATCATAACTGTAACCTTCAAATTATGGAGTCAGAGACAATCTCAGACCTGAATGTGCATAATCATACCATCACATTTGCATCCCTTCAGCCATTTACACAGTGAGGTAAACCAACTGTCTCGGAGAGTTACATTGACGGGCTATTGGCTATGTTTTCAATTTTTATCGGGAAGGTTATTTAATTGAAAGCTGCTAATAAGATTGATGCCTGCACACAAAACGTACTGTGTACAGAGAGTAAGTTATTGTGATATAATATATTTCTTTATATTAATGGTTTTTATTGGCGATGAAATCATCTACCACGATTGTAACGGCATATTTTGATATTGGTAGAGGGGAGTGGACTGCTAATAAAGGGTTCCGTGATCAACTTGCCCGCTCTGTTGACGTCTATTTTAATTATTTCGAGCGATTGGCTGCTTTAGAAAATGATATGGTCGTTTTCACCTCACCCGATCTTAAGGAAAGAGTTGAAGCAATTCGACAGGGAAAACCTACGACAGTTATTGCCATTGATATAAAAAATAAATTTAAACATATTCGTGGTCTCATTGAGAAAATCCAACATGACGAAGCATTTACGGATAAGTTAGAGACCAGGCAGTTAAAAAACCCAGAGTATTGGTCTCCAGAGTACGTATTGGTCTGTAATCTAAAGACCTACTTTGTCAATAAAGCTATTAATTCTGGATTGGTAAAGACTCCACTGGTTGCATGGGTTGATTTTGGTTATTGCCGTGAGCTAAAAGTGACTCGTGGTTTAAAAGTTTGGGATTTCCCATTTAATAAAAATACTATGCATCTATTCACCATCAAGAAAGGGCTGAATGTAAAGTCATTGCAGCAGGCGTTTGATTTCATGATTGGTAACCATGTCTATATTATCGGTGGTGCTATTGTTGGCTCTCAGGATAAATGGAAAGAGTTTTATCCTCTGGTCATGGAAAGTCAAAAAATAACTCTGGAACATAACATTGTGGATGATGACCAGGGAATTTTTGTTATGTGTTATTACAAGCGGCCTGAATTATTTACCCTTAACTATCTTGGGAGGGGAAAATGGTTCGATTTGTTCCGTTGCTTCAAACGCTCAGCTTTGGGGGCCAGGCTGCAGGCGCTGAGAATTTTTCTTTCGAGGAAATAGTCGCCCTGGAGTTAATTATAATCCTGATGAATGTTATTTGAGCTGGCCCGATAGCGCTGAAGTTATCTGGCCTTTTATTTATGTTAATTTATGGCGTTTTTCACAAAGCTAATGGATTCAACACATTACGCCACTTTCGGATGTGTTTTTTATCCCGCTCAAAAGGGCGGCTGTCTACGTTTTGTTACGTGATTTATCCTGCAAAAATCAGATTCCCTGAAGCGTAATCTCGTCTCCTGGTATAGGTTTGGGTAATATGTGCCGAAATTTGCCATGCCTGGAGAATCGCGATGCGCGAAGATTTTTACAAGCAGTTGACCTCCCAGCTCGAGACGGCTCGTGCGGAAGGGTTATTTAAAGAAGAGCGTATTATCACCTCCGCCCAGAATGCGGATATCACCGTTGCCGACGGCAGCCACGTTATCAACTTCTGCGCCAACAACTATCTGGGACTGGCTAACCATCCGCAGCTGATTGAAGCGGCTAAGCAGGGGATGGACAAGCACGGGTTTGGTATGGCTTCTGTGCGCTTTATCTGCGGAACTCAGGACAGCCATAAAGCGCTGGAAGGCAAGCTGGCGGAATTCCTTGGAATGGATGATGCGATTCTGTATTCCTCCTGCTTTGACGCCAACGGCGGGCTATTTGAAACGCTGCTCGGCCCGGAGGACGCCATCATTTCTGACGCGCTGAATCATGCGTCAATCATCGACGGCGTTCGCTTGTGCAAAGCCCAGCGCTACCGCTATGCCAACAACGACATGCAGGAACTGGAAGCTCGACTCAAAGAAGCGCGTGCGGCCGGTGCTCGCCACGTCATGATTGCTACCGACGGCGTGTTCTCCATGGACGGCGTGATTGCCAACCTGAAAGGCGTTTGTGACCTGGCGGACAAATACAACGCGCTGGTGATGGTGGATGACTCCCATGCCGTCGGTTTTGTCGGCGAAAACGGGCGCGGTACACATGAATACTGCGAAGTGATGGATCGCGTGGATATCATCACCGGTACTTTAGGTAAAGCGCTCGGCGGCGCATCTGGCGGTTATACCGCAGGCCGCAAAGAAGTGATTGAGTGGCTTCGTCAGCGTTCCCGCCCGTATTTATTCTCCAACTCTCTGGCTCCGGCCATTGTTGCCGCCTCCATTACAGTACTCGAGATGCTGGCTTCCGGCGCCGACCTGCGTGAGCGTCTGTGGTCTAACGCTCGCCTGTTCCGTGAAAAAATGAGCGCTGCCGGCTTTACCCTCGCAGGGGCTGACCACGCAATCATTCCGGTGATGCTGGGCGAGGCGGTAGTGGCGCAAAACTTTGCTCGTGAACTGCAAAAAGAAGGTATTTACGTCACCGGCTTCTTCTACCCGGTGGTGCCAAAAGGTCAGGCGCGTATTCGCACCCAAATGTCGGCGGCGCATACCCCTGAGCAAATTGAACGTGCGGTGGATGCATTTACGCGCATCGGTAAGCAATTAGGCGTTATCGCTTAAGGGAGCGGTCATGAAAGCATTAGCAAAACTGAAAGCAGAAGAAGGTATCTGGATGACGGATGCGCCCAAGCCGGAAATGGGCCATAACGATTTGTTAATCAAAATCCGCAAAACCGCCATCTGCGGCACCGACGTGCACATCTACAACTGGGACGAATGGTCGCAAAAAACGATTCCAGTGCCGATGGTTGTCGGCCACGAATACGTGGGCGAAGTGGTGGGCATTGGTCAGGAAGTGAAAGGTTTTAAAATTGGCGACCGCGTTTCTGGCGAAGGGCACATCACCTGCGGCCACTGCCGTAACTGCCGCGGCGGGCGTACCCACTTGTGCCGTAATACTACCGGCGTTGGTGTGAACCGCCCCGGCTGTTTTGCCGAGTATTTGGTTATTCCGGCCTTTAATGCGTTCAAAATTCCGGACAATATCTCCGATGACCTGGCCTCTATCTTTGACCCATTCGGCAACGCAGTGCATACCGCACTTTCGTTCGATCTGGTGGGCGAAGATGTGCTGGTGTCCGGAGCTGGCCCAATTGGTATCATGGCGGCTGCGGTAGCAAAACACGTTGGGGCGCGTAACGTTGTCATTACCGACGTGAACGAATATCGCCTGGAGCTGGCTCGTGAGATGGGTATTACCCGCGCGGTTAACGTCAGCAAAGAAAGCCTGCAGGACGTGATGAGCGAGCTGGGGATGACCGAAGGATTTGACGTCGGTCTGGAGATGTCCGGTGCACCTCCTGCGTTTCGCGCCATGCTGGACACTATGAACCACGGCGGCCGCATTGCGATGCTGGGTATTCCGCCGTCCGATATGTCTATCGACTGGACAAAAGTTATCTTTAAAGGGCTGTTTATTAAAGGTATCTACGGGCGGGAAATGTTTGAAACCTGGTATAAAATGGCGGCTCTGATTCAGTCCGGTCTGGATCTTTCGCCAATCATTACCCACCGCTTCTCAATTGATGAGTTCCAGAAAGGCTTTGATGCGATGCGTTCCGGGCAATCCGGTAAAGTCATCCTGAGCTGGGATTAATCGTGCAGCCAGAGGACGAAAGTCCTCTGGCTTCTTCCTCGATCAGGCCTGCTTACCCCAGCCCTGCCACTGATGTTGTAAATATTTCACCAGCGAACTTTCGCTAATACTCTCGCTCAATACTTTGAAGTAGGTCGTCGCATACACCGGCTCAAGCGGCTTTTTCGGCTTACAAATTTTCACGCCCCGGAACGGGTTACGTGGTGGCTGTTGCTTGCCCGGCTGCGCGGTATTCGGCGTGGAGGTGTCAATTTGAGGTTCGTTCAGCAGGCTGCTCGGCCGCACCAGAGTAATGTCCGGCGGCAGGTTATAAATCATCTGCTGCAATACACGAACGGTCGCTGGATGCGGGTGGCCGATAGCAATGGCCGAGCCAGTTTTACGGGCCAGCTGAATCGCCCGATTAAACTGGAAGCGAATATCCGCTTCGTTCTGGGTATCGTCGAGAAACACTTTACGCTTAATCACTTTCACCCGGGTTCCGGCCGCGGCGCGCGTGGCCTGGCTGTTGCCGATGGTCATGCTATCGAGGAAGTAGAGATTATATTGCTCCAGGGACTGCATGACCTTTTGCATGCCGAACAGGCTGGAGGTCATAGCGCTGCCCATATGGTTGTTCATCCCGACCGCGTAAGGCACTTTATTCACCGCATCACGAATAATGCGTTCTATCTCCTCGCTGCTCATATCCGGGCGCAGCGTATCTTTCTCCAGAGGCTGCTTGCTCAGCGGAGCCATTGGCAGATGGATAAGCACTTCATGACCGGCATTATGAGCTTTGGTGGCCATTTCACGGGAGTGAGGAGCGTTGGGCAGGACGGCGACGGAGACATTGGTCGGCAGAGCCAGAACCAGATTTTCCTGCTGAGGGCGATAGCCAAAATCATCGATAACTATCGAGAGCTTACCGGCCCAGGCGGTTGTTGCCAGCATTAGCCCGCTGGCGGCGGCGAAAAAAAAGGTGCGAAACTGAGGCAAAACTTATCTTCCCAACCACGGTTGTGGATTCACTGCCTGGCCCTGGCGACGAATTTCGAAATAGAGTGACGGACGGCCCTGGCCGCCACTGCTACCCACGAGCGCGATAGCCTGGCCCGCGCGCACCTGGGTGCCCACGCTGACCAATGCGCTCTGGTTGTAGCCGTAGAGACTCATATCGCCTTTACCATGCTCGATTACCACCACAAGGCCGTAGCCCTGCAGCCAGTCGGCAAGAATAACGCGCCCGTCAGCAATGGCTTTAACTTCCGTTCCCTCTGACGCGCCGATAACGATACCTTTCCAACGTAGTTCACCTTGCAGCTGTTCGCCATAACGATGAAGTAACGAACCGCGAACCGGCCAGTACGCCTGGCCGCGAGGGGAACCCAGCCCGCCGGTTCTGGACATCAGCGAACGCTCGCTTTCGGTCGGCTTGTAGGTGGTGCCTTTGTTCGACGCCTGCTGCTGTTTGTCGCGAACCTGCTCTGCTTCTCGCGCTTCGCGTTCGGCACGGGCTTTGGCTGCGGCTTCCGCACGGGCAATCTGGTTTTGCAGGCGGCTCTGGTTTTGGCGCATCTCGCTCAGTTTCTGCTGATCTTGCTGGATGGATGACTCCAGCCCGGCGAGGGTTTTCTTGCGTTCGTTGCGTGCGCTTTCTAGTTTGGCCTGCTGCGCCTGTTGCTCATAAAGCAGCGTTTGCTGTTCGCTTTGTTTACCTTCCAGCTCGGACTTTTGCTGTGCAGCTTCCGCTTTGGTTTGCTTTAACTCTTCGATGGTCTGCTGGCGTGCGGTATTGAGATAGCCAAAATAGGCCTGCAGGCGCTGGCCACGCTGGCTTTCCTCACCGCTGAGGATCAGCTGAAGACCGGTATGCTGCCCCTGACGGAATGCGGCATCCAGCTGGGCCGCCAGGTTGCGTTCCTGGGTTGCCTGCTGTTTTTGCAGCTTTGCGAGAGAGTTATTCAGGGTGGCAATTTGATTATTTAAATCAGCGAGCGTGTTTTGCGTCTCGCGCAGCTTACGGCTGGCGGCAGAAATCGCTTCTTCCTGGGTCTTCAACTGAGCCAGCAGAACCGATCGCTGTTGCTGCTGCTGGCGTACCGCGCGCTCTTTGGCGGCGATATCCTGCTGAATAGACTGTAGCTGCTGTTTGTCATCGGCGTGACTGGAAAAAGAGCATAACAAGACGCCAGCGCTGAGCACGCTGGCGTAGATAACGGGCTTCACAGCCCAGGTGTTTGAAAAAATCGCCTTTCCCCTCATGGGGAGGGATTATTCCACGATGAACAGCGGCTTGCCAGTCATCTCTTGCGGGATTTCCATGTCCATCAGGCTCAGCATGGTTGGCGCGATGTCGGACAGCTTGCCGCCTTCTACCGCTTTCAGATTTTTCTCGCCAATATAAATCAGCGGAACCGGCAGGCTGGTGTGGGCGGTGTGCGCCTGGCCGGTAGCCGGATCGCGCATTTGTTCGGCGTTGCCGTGGTCTGCGGTGATCAGCAACTGGCCGCCAACGGCTTCAACGGCTTTAACCACCTGAGCAACGCAGTTATCCAGCGCTTCGACCGCAGAAATAGCCGCTTCATAAACACCGGTGTGGCCAACCATATCGCCATTCGGGTAGTTACAGATGATGGTATCGTACTTACCGCTGTTGATGGCGCTAAGCAGCTTGTCGGTCAGTTCTAACGAGCTCATTTCCGGCTGCAAATCGTAGGTTGCTACTTTCGGCGAGTTCACCAGCACGCGGTCTTCACCGGCAAACGGCTCTTCCACACCGCCGTTATAGAAGAAGGTAACGTGAGCATATTTCTCGGTTTCGGAAATACGCAGCTGGGTTTTGTTGTGCTTCGCCATCCACTCGCCGAAGGTATTGCTCAGGGAGGCTGGTGGATAAGCACAGGCAGTTTTAATGTCCGCAGCGTATTCAGTCAGCATCACGAAATCACCAAACTGAACGACTTTTTTACGGCTGAAGCCGTCAAAGTCGGCGTTAACGAAGGCGCGGGTAATCTGGCGGGCGCGGTCGGCACGGAAGTTCATGAAGATCAGCGCATCGCCGTCGTTCATGATGGACTCGGCTTCACCGGCGGCGCGGATAACGGTTGGTTTGACGAATTCGTCATTCTCATCACGCGCGTAGGCGGCTTCCAGAGCGGCGACCGCCGTTTCGGCCTGGTATTCACCTTTGGCCTGAGTCATCAGGTCATAAGCCAGTTCAACACGATCCCAACGGTTATCCCTGTCCATCGCGTAGTAGCGGCCAATCACGGTGGCGACACGGCCTTTGCCCAGAGCGGCAAATTTATCAGCAAATTTTTTCAGCGAAGATTCAGCGCTGCGCGGCGGCGTATCGCGGCCGTCGAGGAAAGCGTGCAGATAGATAGCTTCGGCACCGCGCTCGGCCGCCAGCTCGATCATCGCAAGGATGTGATCTTCGTGGCTATGAACGCCGCCTGCGGAAGCCAGCCCCATAATGTGAACGGCTTTTCCTGCGGCAACTGCTTTGTCAACGGCAGCGGTAAGCACCGGATTAGCAAAGAAAGTACGTTCTTTAATTTCAACGTCCAGGCGAGTCAGGTCCTGGTAAACAATACGCCCTGCGCCCAGGTTTACGTGGCCAACTTCGGAGTTACCCATTTGCCCGTCAGGCAGGCCAACTTCAAGCCCTGAAGCGTTGATCAGGGTATGCGGACGTTGAGCCCACAGGCTATCCATCACCGGAGTTTTAGCATTAAGAATGGCATTATCCTGCTGCTCTTCACGGTGGCCGTAGCCATCGAGAATCACCAGAACCATAGGTTTTTTAGTAACCGACATTGCAACAACCTCTGAGTCAAAGACAAAAAATTTGCGTAATTTTACTACAGGCGATCCCGGCAAATAGCCGCAGAAGATCAAAGAAAGGGGTTGGATGGCGATCGGATTGCTTCAGTCCGGTTCTTTTTTTCCGTAACAGCACGCAGAATCCACATAACATTATTCAGACTGGCTGTAATTGCCACAACGCGAAGGTATACTCCCCACCTGGTTTTCTCATCATTACTTAGTCGGGAGTTACTACCCCCATGCAAGAAATTATGCAATTCGTTGGCCGTCACCCCATACTTAGTCTGGCGTGGGTCGGTTTGCTGGCCGCGGTACTTTTCATGACCTTTAAGGGGTTAACCTCCAAAGTTAAAGTCATTACCCGTGGTGAAGCTACCCGCTTAATTAACAAAGAAGACGCGGTAGTTGTTGATGTGCGCCAGCGTGACGATTTCCGTAAAGGCCACATTGCTAACTCGCTGAACGTGCTGCCAACTGAAATCAAAAGCGGCAACTTCGGTGAGCTGGAAAAACACAAAGCGAAGCCGGTGATTGTGGTGTGCGCCAACGGCGTCTCTTCACAAGAGTCTGCCGCACTGTTAAATAAAGCAGGTTTTGAGCAGGTATCACTGCTGAAAGAAGGCATCGCCGGCTGGAGCGGGGAAAACCTGCCGCTGGTTCGCGGTAAATAATCTGGAACAGACTGAGGTAAACCATGGCGAATATTGAACTCTACACTAAAGCGACCTGCCCGTTTTGCCACCGCGCAAAAGCCCTGCTCACTAGCAAAGGGGTGACGTTCCAGGAATTGCCTATCGACGGCGATGCCGCTAAGCGTGAAGAGATGATCAAGCGCAGTGGCCGCACCACGGTTCCGCAGATTTTTATTGATGCACAGCACATTGGCGGTTGCGATGACTTGTACGCACTGGATGCGCGTGGTGGACTCGATCCCCTGCTGAGCTAGTGCGGTTTGTCTGCCGTGTATCGCAGATTAAGGACGTTTAAATTTTAAGGGTTAACAATGTCAGAACAAAATAATGCAGAAATGGCTTTCCAGATTCAGCGCGTTTACACCAAGGATGTTTCTTTTGAAGCACCAAATGCGCCGCACGTTTTCCAAAAAGACTGGCAGCCGGAAGTTAAACTGGATCTCGATACCGCGTCCAGCCAGCTGGCTGATAACGTGTATGAAGTGGTGCTGCGCGTAACCGTGACCGCAACGCTTGGCGAAGACACCGCTTTCCTGTGCGAAGTGCAGCAGGCCGGTATTTTCTCTGTTGAAGGTATCGACGGGAATCAACTGGCGCATTGCCTGGGTGCATACTGCCCGAACATCCTGTTCCCGTATGCGCGTGAATGTATCACTAGCCTGGTTTCTCGCGGTACTTTCCCTCAGCTGAACCTTGCACCGGTTAACTTTGATGCGCTGTTCATGAGCTATCTGCAGCAGCAAGCTGGCGAAGGTGCTGAAAACCATCAGGATGCCTGATGAACAGCCTTAATGCTTCAATGACTGTGATCGGTGCCGGTTCTTACGGCACCGCTCTCGCCATCACCCTGGCGAGAAACGGCCACCACGTTGTGTTGTGGGGGCACGATGCTCAACATATCGCAACGCTGCAGGCCGATCGCTGTAATGTTGCGTTCCTGCCGGATGTTCCTTTCCCCGATACGCTCCATCTGGAGAGTGATTTAGCCACTGCCCTGGCGGCCAGCCGCAATATTCTGGTTGTTGTCCCGAGTCATGTGTTCGGGCAGGTGCTGCGCCAAATCAAACCTCTGATGCGCCACGATGCGCGTATTGTCTGGGCAACTAAAGGCCTTGAGGCAGAAACGGGCCGCTTATTGCAGGATGTTGCTCGCGAAGCGCTGGGCGATGATGTGCCACTGGCCGTTATCTCCGGGCCGACTTTTGCTAAAGAGCTGGCCGCAGGTTTGCCGACGGCTATTGCTCTTGCGGCGACAGACGACCAGTTTGCGCACGACCTCCAGCACCTGCTGCACTGTGGTAAAAGCTTCCGCGTCTACAGCAATCCCGATTTTATCGGCGTACAGCTGGGCGGGGCGGTGAAGAACGTTATTGCCATCGGCGCAGGGATGTCTGACGGCATCGGCTTTGGCGCTAACGCTCGTACCGCGCTCATTACCCGTGGTCTTGCAGAGATGACGCGTCTGGGCAGCGCGCTTGGCGCTTCGCCTGAAACCTTTATGGGGATGGCGGGCCTGGGTGACCTGGTGCTGACCTGTACCGATAACCAATCCCGCAACCGTCGCTTTGGCATGATGCTGGGTCAGGGTATGGATGTGGACGGTGCGCAGCAGAAAATCGGCCAGGTGGTTGAAGGGTATCGCAACACCAAAGAAGTTCGCGAGCTGGCAGCGCGGGTAGGTGTTGAAATGCCAATAACCGAGGAAATTTATCAGGTATTGTATTGCGGAAAAAACGCGCGCGAGGCAGCATTAACGTTGCTTGGTCGTACCCGTAAGGATGAACGAAGCGGCAACTGACGGATCGTTTAATTCACCGCAATAACTGAAACGTCCCGACCCTGGTGTCGGGCGTTGTTTTTCTGTCTGGAGAGAGCAATGTCATCTGAAGAACTGGATTTGGTGTGGAGCAATATTAAAGCCGAAGCGCGTGCGCTAGCGGATTGTGAACCCATGTTGGCCAGTTTTTATCACGCGACGCTGCTCAAGCATGAAAACCTCGGGAATGCGCTGAGCTATATGCTTGCCAACAAACTGGCTTCGCCCATCATGCCGGCGATTGCGATTCGTGAAGTGGTTGAAGAGGCTTATGCGGCCGACCCGCAAATGATAGCCTCTGCGGCCTGTGATATTCAGGCGGTGCGCACCCGTGACCCGGCGGTGGATAAATACTCCACGCCGCTTCTTTACCTCAAAGGCTTCCATGCGCTGCAGGCTTACCGCATCGGGCACTGGCTCTGGCTCGAAGGGCGCCAGGCGCTGGCGATTTTCTTGCAGAATCAGGTTTCCGTCTCTTTCCAGGTGGATATTCACCCGGCGGCAAAAATTGGCTGCGGCATTATGCTCGACCACGCTACCGGCATTGTGATCGGTGAAACGGCGGTAGTAGAAAATGACGTCTCGATTCTGCAATCTGTGACGCTGGGCGGCACCGGGAAAACCAGCGGTGACCGCCATCCGAAGATCCGTGAAGGCGTGATGATTGGCGCCGGGGCGAAGATCCTCGGCAATATTGAAGTGGGAACGGGCGCTAAAATTGGCGCGGGTTCCGTCGTGTTACAGCCGGTGCCACCGCATACCACTGCCGCTGGCGTACCGGCAAGAATCGTCGGCACGCCGGAAAGCGACAAACCGTCGATGGACATGGATCAGCACTTCAACAGCATCGGCTTCGAGTTCGGAGACGGTATCTAGCTTCTGAGAACGGCGCCGCGGTATCCCAGCTGGCGCCAGGCTTCATACACTACAACAGAAACCGAGTTCGACAGGTTCATGCTACGGCTGTCGGGCATCATCGGGATGCGAATTTTTTGCTCCGGCGGCATCGCATTCAGGATCTCGGCAGGTAGCCCGCGGGTTTCCGGGCCAAACATCAGATAATCCCCTTCTTGATAACTCACCGCGCTGTGGGCTGGCGTTCCCTTGGTGGTTAAAGCAAACAGGCGCTGGGGCTTTTCTGCCTCCAGAAACGCGCTGTAGTCGCGATGGCGCAGAACGGTAGTAAATTCGTGGTAATCCAGTCCGGCGCGACGCAGGCGCTTATCATCCCAGGGAAATCCCATTGGCTCAATGATGTGCAACCGAAACCCGGTATTTGCACACAGGCGAATAATGTTCCCGGTATTGGGCGGAATTTCTGGCTCAAACAAAACGATATTTAACATACAACCCCCATCGACAAGGGGCGCAGAATAGCAAAATTGCTGCTAAGCAGAAATGAAAACAGGCTCCGTAGAGCCTGCTTGTTAACGGTGATAAAGCGGCAGCCAGAGCGTCAGGCGCAGGCCGCCTAGCGGGCTGTCATCTGCTTTGACCCAGCCGCGATGCTGCTGTACCGCAGTCTCAACGATAGCGAGGCCAAGGCCGGTGCCGCCGGACTCGCGGTCGCGTGCTTCATCGGTGCGGTAGAACGGGCGGAAAATTTGCTCGCGATCTTCCGGGCTAACGCCCGGGCCATCATCGTCAACCGTCACCGTAATGCCCTGGTTATCCACGGAGAAGTTAACGGCAATTTTAGTATGCGAGTAGCGCAGTGCGTTGCGAATGATATTCTCAAGCGCACTTTCCAGCGCATTTGGGTTGCCGTACATCAGCCACGGACCGGGTGGATAGGTAATTTCCAGAGATTTACCCATCTGTTCGGCTTCGAAAGCGGCGTTATCCAGCATTTCCGTCCAGATCTGGTTTGCCTTCATGGTTTCGCTAACCAGCGCATTTTTCTGCTGATTACGCGACATAACCAGTAAATCGTTGATCATGCCATCCAGCCGCTGAGCTTCGGTTTCTATACGCCCCAGCTCCTTACTCTCACCGCTGCGGCGGCGAAGCAGGGCAGTACCAAGCTGCAGTCGAGTGAGCGGAGTACGAAGCTCATGAGAGATGTCGGACAGCAGCCGCTGCTGCGCCGTCATCATTCTTTCCAGCGCGGTCACCATCTGGTTAAAGCTGGCGCCTGCGGCCTGGAACTCCTGCGGCCCGGCTTCCAGCTCAGGATGCTGACGCAAATTCCCCTGCGCAACCTCATCCGCCGCGTTTTTCAGCTTACGAGCCGGTTTTGCCAGGCTCCATGCCAGCCACAGCAGCAGTGGAGAGCTCACCAGCATGGTGACAATCAGCAACAGCAGAGGCCGGTCGAACAGCAGGTTGATAAAGTCGGACTGTGAGCTGCTGGCGGGGCGAATTAGATAAAGTTGGTAGTTATCTTCGCCATCTCGTACCGAAAATGGGCCAACAAGCTCAACCCGGCCATATTTCTTTTTCTGGGGATGATCGGCGTTATCGGACTGGCCGATAAAGTTACGGATGATCTGCATTTCGTTGCGTTGGGCGCCAATGACTCGCCCTTCGCTGGTGACCAGCAGCAGGCGCTGGCCAGGAGGTGCCCATTTGTCGATGGCGCGAAACAGACGCCTCCACCACATTAAATCATTGGGCGGATCGGTCGCCAGCTCGGCTTCGACGTGCTGCTCAATCATGTAGCCCTGACGTTGCTCATTCTCCATCAGCTCGGTCATCTGGCGTGAATCCAGCTTTGGCAGCATTAAAACTAACATCAGTACCAGAGCCAGCGTCAGCCAGAAGATGGCAAAAATGCGCGCGGTAAGGCTACTTATCATGAAGCGGAAACCATCAGATAGCCGCGACCACGTAATGTTTTAAACCACGGGTGACCGTCTTTGCGATCCGGCAATTTGCGGCGCAGGTTGGAAATATGCATATCGATTGCGCGATCGAATGGCGTCAGGCGTTTACCGAGGACTTCCTGGCTAAGATGTTCACGTGAAACTACCTGACCAAGATGCTGGGCCAGAAGATAGAGCAGGGTGAACTCGGTGCCGGTTAAATCCAGCGCCTGGCCATCGAAGCTCGCTTCCTGACGGCCCGGGTTCAGGCTCAGCCCGTCCACCTCTACCGTTGGAGAACTGCTGTCGCTGTTTTGTTGTTGCTCGCTCCAGTGTGAGCGACGCAGGATGGCGCGAATACGCGCAACCAGCTCGCGGTCGTTAAAGGGTTTTGGTAAATAGTCATCGGCACCCAGCTCAAGGCCGAGTACGCGGTCAAGTTCGCTCCCGCGTGCGGTAAGCATAATGACTGGTGTCTGGTGTGTCTGGCGAAGCTCTTTCAAGGTATCGATACCGTTTTTCTTCGGCATCATTACGTCGAGCAATAACAGGTCGATGCTGTCGTCCAGAAGGGCCAACGCTTGCTCGCCGTCGTGGGCGACAGTTACGTCAAAACCTTCCATGTCGAGCAATTCCTTTAGCAGGGAAGTCAGCTCTCGGTCATCATCAACTAACAGGATTTTATTCATTGTGAAATTACCTCCGAGGCAGAAATTACGTCATCAAGCGGCGCTAATCCATGACTTTACGTTGTTTTACACCCCCTGACGCTAGTTTGCAGCGGGAATCGTAGACTGGCTCTCGTTGAATCGCAGCACAAAAGATTTTGGGAGCAAGTGATGCGCAATGTTACCGCTGCCGTCATGGCCTCAACGCTGGCGTTTATCTCTTTAGCCAGCCAGGCCGCTGATTTACAGACCGGCGTTAACTGGCCGCAAAGCGACAATCTGGCAAAGCGCAGTAACGCTCAGAATCATATGTTTGACGGCATAAGTTTGACCGAACAGCAGCGCCAACAGATGCGCGATCTTATGCAACGGGCAAGGCATGATAGCCCACCCGTTAATGTTAGCGAAATGGAGATCATGCATAGGCTGATCACCGCAGATAAATTTGATGAAGCGGCAGTAAAAGCCCAGGCTGAAAAAATGGCACAAGAACAGGTTGCCCGCCAGGTAGAGATGGCAAAAGTACGCAACCAAATGTACCACTTGTTAAGCCCGGAACAGCAGTCCGCTTTAAATGAAAAACACCAGCAGCGCATGGATAATCTCCGTGAACTGTCGGACCAGCAGCAGGGCATTTCGCTGCAGGCAATGAGTAGTAGCAGTAACCGTAGTAACCAGTAACAAACCCTGTTTTCCTTGCCATAGACACCATCCCTGTCTTCCCCGCCTACCCAGGCGGGTTTTTTTTGCCCAAAGCTCAGAGCGGGATCCGCTATACTAGCCGCATTCACCTGCGGGAGCCTCCATGAATCAACAATATGGGCAGCTGGTTAGCCGGGCCGCAATAGCAGCGACCGCCATGGCCTTGCTGCTGCTGATCATTAAAATTTTTGCCTGGTGGTACACCGGTTCGGTCAGTATTCTGGCGGCGCTGGTGGACTCGCTGGTTGATATTGCCGCCTCGCTGACCAATCTGCTGGTGGTGCGCTATTCACTGCAACCGGCAGATGAAGAACACACGTTCGGCCATGGCAAAGCAGAGTCGCTTGCCGCGCTTGCGCAAAGCATGTTTATCTCAGGGTCGGCATTGTTCCTGTTTTTGACAGGTATTCAGCATCTTGCCGACCCTTCCCCAATGAAGGATCCCGGTATCGGCATCGCCGTGACGGTCGTTGCGCTGTTAAGTACCTTAATTCTGGTGACCTTTCAGCGCTGGGTGGTGCGAAAAACTCAAAGCCAGGCCGTCCGGGCAGATATGCTTCATTATCAGTCTGATGTTATGATGAATGGCGCAATTCTTATTGCGCTGGCTCTGTCCTGGTACGGCTGGCACCGCGCGGATTCGCTGTTTGCATTGGGCATTGGCGTCTACATTTTATATAGCGCGCTGCAAATGGGTTATGAAGCCGTGCAATCGCTGCTTGATCGGGCGTTACCGGATGAGGAGCGCCAGGCTATTATCGATATCGTGAATACGTGGCCCGGGGTAAGAGGGGCACACGATCTTCGAACGCGGCAGTCAGGGCCGACCCGCTTTATACAGCTTCATATTGAAATGGAAGATAATTTGCCGCTGGTTCAGGCGCATATTATCGCCGAACAGGTGGAACAGGCGATCCTTCATCATTTTCCGGGGTCGGATGTCATTATCCACCAGGATCCTTGCTCGGTTGTACCGACCGGGCGACAGGGACATTTCGAGCTTTAGTTTTACGTTGGAAGGTTGGTGCTAACGGGCAGTTTTTGCACAAAGTACCGCCAGTTGGCCTGACCTGAATCAATTCAGCAGGAAGCCGTTGTTATACTATTTGCTGCAGAGTCGAGGCTTCGGATTGCCCGCAGCGGTTTCCGGCACCAGGATTAATTTTGCTTTCAAAGTTCAGAGGTAGTCATGATCAAAAAAATTGGTGTGTTGACGAGTGGCGGTGATGCGCCGGGCATGAATGCGGCAATTCGCGGCGTAGTGCGTGCGGCATTGTCAGAAGGTCTGGAAGTCATGGGCGTCTATGACGGCTACCTGGGCCTGTATGAAGACCGTATGGTGCAGCTGGACCGCTATAGCGTGTCCGACATGATCAACCGTGGCGGCACATTCCTGGGTTCAGCTCGCTTCCCGGAATTCCGCGACGAAAATGTTCGTGCAGTGGCTATCGATAACCTGAAAAAGCGCGGTATCGATGCGTTGGTTGTTATCGGCGGCGACGGTTCCTACCTGGGCGCGATGCGCCTGACCGAAATGGGCTTCCCGTGCATCGGCTTACCTGGCACCATTGATAACGATATCAAAGGCACCGACTACACCATCGGCTACTTCACCGCGCTGGAAACCGTCGTTGAAGCCATTGACCGCCTGCGTGACACCTCTTCTTCCCACCAGCGTATCTCCATTGTGGAAGTGATGGGCCGCTATTGTGGCGACCTGACTCTGGCTGCGGCTATCGCCGGTGGCTGCGAGTTTGTGGTACTGCCAGAAGTAGAATTCAGCCGTGAAGATCTGGTGGCAGAAATTAAAGCCGGGATTGCCAAAGGTAAGAAACACGCGATAGTGGCTATCACCGAGCACATCTGCGACGTGGACGAGCTGGCGAAATATATCGAAACCGAAACCAAGCGTGAAACCCGCGCGACCGTTCTGGGCCACATTCAGCGCGGCGGTTCTCCGGTAGCTTACGATCGCATTCTGGCTTCCCGCATGGGCGCTTACTCTATCGAGCTGCTTTTGCAGGGCTTCGGTGGTCGTTGCGTCGGCATCCAGAATGAAAAACTGGTTCACCATGACATTATTGACGCCATCGAAAACATGAAGCGTCCGTTCAAAGGTGACTGGCTGGACTGCGCTAAGAAGCTGTACTAAGAGTATTTTTCTCAGAAACCGGGCCTGGCCCGGTTTTTTTATGGGTTGTTATATCTCCAAAAGTTATAGCCAATCTTTTTTTATTCTTTAATGTCAGAAATAGTTTCTGGCACGCTGGGTTCATCAAACTTCATAAAGAGAACGAGCGATGAATAAGTGGGGCGTGGGTTTAACATTACTTTTGGCTTCTGGCGGCGTGCTGGCAAAGGATATTCAGCTACTTAACGTGTCTTACGATCCGACTCGTGAACTGTATGAAGAATATAACAAAGCGTTTAGCGCTCACTGGAAGCAGCAGACCGGCGATACCGTGACCGTGCGCCAGTCTCACGGCGGCTCCGGCAAGCAGGCGACTTCGGTTATCAACGGCATTGAGGCGGACGTTGTCACCCTCGCGCTGGCCTATGATGTTGATGCGATTGCCGAGCGTGGCCGTATCGACAAAAATTGGATCAAGCGGCTGCCGGACAACTCCGCGCCGTACACTTCCACCATCGTTTTCCTGGTGCGTAAAGGCAACCCGAAACAAATCCATGACTGGAACGACCTGATAAAACCGGGCGTCTCGGTTATTACGCCTAACCCGAAAAGCTCCGGTGGCGCACGCTGGAACTATTTAGCCGCATGGGGTTACGCCTTGCATCACAACAATAACGATCAGGCAAAGGCTCAGGACTTCGTAAAAGCGCTGTTTAAGAACGTTGAGGTGCTGGACTCCGGCGCCCGTGGCTCGACCAATACCTTTGTAGAACGCGGGATTGGCGACGTGCTGATTGCGTGGGAAAACGAAGCGCTGTTGGCAACCAATGAACTGGGCAAAGATAAATTCGAAATCGTGACGCCAAGTGAATCGATTCTGGCGGAGCCGACCGTCTCGGTAGTTGATAAAGTGGTTGAGAAGAAAGGCACTCAGGCGGTGGCGGAAGCCTACCTGAAGTATCTCTACTCTCCGGAAGGGCAGGAAATTGCCGCGAAAAACTACTATCGCCCGCGCGATCCTGATGTAGCGAAGAAATACGAAAAAGCGTTTCCTAAACTCAAGCTGTATACCATCGACGAAGAGTTCGGCGGCTGGACTAAGGCCCAGCAAGAGCACTTCTCCAACGGCGGCAGCTTCGACCAAATCAGTAAACGTTAATCAGAATGGCCCTGCGGGGCCATTTTTGTTTCCATCGTCTTACATTTACTCGCTGAATATCTTCCCGTAGAGTGCTGAAAAACTCTACAGGAGACAGGTATGTCACTCTGGTTTTCAGACCCACTTTTCCTGCCCGGAATGATTGTGCTGGTGACTATCATCCTTTGGGCGACATCGGCCCTGCCTGAATACCTCACTGCTCTGCTGTTTTTTGCCGCCGCGATGGTGGCAAAGATTGCTCCTGCCGGGGTTATCTTTAGCGGCTTTGCCTCTTCAGCTTTCTGGCTGGTATTCAGCGGTTTTGTGTTGGGAATTGCGATTCGTAAAACCGGCCTTGCCGACAGGGTCGCCCGTGCGCTTTCCGCCCGGCTTACCGACTCCTGGCCTCATATGGTTGGAAGCGTGGTCTTGCTTAGCTACGCGCTGGCTTTTGTCATGCCTTCTAATATGGGGCGGATTGCCCTCCTGATGCCGATTGTTGCCGCCATGGCCAGGCAAGCCGCTATTGGTGAGGGGACCCGAGCCTGGTACGGTCTGGCGCTGGCCGTGGGGTTTGGGACATTCCAGCTTTCAGCAACGATTTTGCCCGCCAACGTCCCTAATCTGGTAATGAGCGGCGCCGCAGAGGGCTCTTACGGTCTGCATCTCAATTATCTGCCATACCTGCTGCTGCATACGCCGGTGCTGGGCATTCTTAAAGGACTCATTCTGATTGGTCTTATCTGCTGGCTATTTCCCGGCAGACCTCAGCCGCCGCAGCATATTGAGCATCCTGGGCCGATGAGCGTTGAAGAAAAGCGTCTGGCGTGGCTGCTCGCTGTAGTTCTTGGTCTGTGGGTAACGGAAAGCTGGCACGGCATTGGTCCGGCATGGATAGGGCTGGTGGCCGCCTGTATTACGCTGCTGCCGCGTATCGGGTTTATCACCAGCGAGGAGTTTGCCAGCGGGGTAAATGTGCGGACCTGTTTCTATGTGGCGGGCATTCTGGCTCTGGCAACTACGGTTACGCATATCGGGCTTGGCGCTATCGTAGGTGAAAAACTGATGGCGATAATGCCGCTGGATGCGGATAAACCTTTTACCAGTTTTGCCGCGCTGACCGGCATTACCAGCCTGCTCAACTTTATCGTTACCGCTAACGGGGTGCCTGCGCTGTACACCACTTTTGCCGAAAGTTTCTCTCAGGCAACCGGGTTCCCGCTGCTGTCGGTCATTATGATTCAGGTTCTGGGATATTCCACGCCGCTGCTGCCGTATATGGCCTCGCCGATTGTGGTGGCGATGGGGCTGGGGAAGGTTCCTGCGAAAGAGGGAATGAAGCTTTGCCTGGCGCTGGCCGTCGTGACTTTTCTGCTGCTTTTGCCGCTGGACTACGGTTGGTTCCGGCTGTTGCATAAGCTATAAAAAAACGGCTCCGCAAGCGGAGCCGTTTCGTTTAATCGAGTGCGGGATTACGCTTTTTTCGCTTCAGCCGCAGCTTTAACGATAACGGCGAAGGCGTCGGCTTTCAGAGAAGCACCGCCAACCAGCGCGCCGTCGATATCCGGCTGAGCGAACAGCTCGGCTGCGTTTTTATCGTTAACGGAACCGCCGTACTGGATGATCACTTGCTCAGCCACTTTAGCGTCAGCTTTAGCAATGTGGTCACGAATGAATTTGTGTACTGCCTGAGCCTGAGCTGGGGTAGCAGATTTGCCGGTACCGATTGCCCAAATTGGTTCGTAAGCGATAACCGCGCCTTCGAAAGCAGCCGCGCCCTGAGTCTTCAGTACGGCGTCAATCTGGCGAGCACAAACTTCTTCAGTTTTGCCGGCTTCGTTTTCTGCTTCGGTTTCACCGATGCACAGAACCGGAGTCAGGCCAGCTTCTTTCAGCACGGCGAATTTCTTCGCGATGAACTCATCAGACTCTGCGTGGTAAGTACGACGCTCGGAGTGGCCGATGATGATGTATTTAGCGCCGATATCTTTCAGCATTTCTGCGGAAACTTCACCGGTGAACGCGCCGGACAGGTTCACGTCAACGTTCTGCGCGCCAAGAATGATGTGGCTACCGGAAGCAGCGTGTTTTGCCAGGTCCAGATACATAGTTGGTGGGGCAATAGCTACGCCACAGCCGTCAACGCCGGACAGCTCTTTACGCAGGTTGGCGATAAGCTCGTGAACCATGTGTTTGCTGCCGTTCAGTTTCCAGTTACCCATCACTAAAGGATGTCGCATTTTAATTCTCCACGCGGTAAGCAATAAAAAGAATCACTGCCCTATGGGCAGCTTGGTCTGTGAAACAGTATAGAGATCCAACGGGCGAAAGGCTTTGCTTTTTGTCATTTATTCGCCGTTGTTTAGCGCCTCAGATAGCGCCAGCTTAATCGGTTCAACCGCGAAGGTAAGCCCCTTTTCGCCGTTATCCGCTACAACATAGCGAATGGCGCCGTCGTTCTGCGAAAAATAGCGTTTATTCTTGCCGTCGCTCAGTAATTTGGTCAGTTTTTGCTGGCTCTGTGCTTTTGAAAGCGAAGGCGTGAAGCTACGAATAATCGCGGCCATATACTCCAGCGCTTTGCCGCGAGCGGCCTTTTGTTCCGGGCCCTGAATCGGCAGCCAGGTTATCTGTATCGATTTAACCTTAAGCGTTCCGCGCTCCAGCGCCGCCGAGGCGTAGAGGTTTTCGTTGATCTTGGTCGCGGCTCGCGTCAGGTTAGCTTTATCGCGGCTGTTTTCAACGGCGCGAAACTCGTTTAACGGCAACGAAGGATTATCGATATTGAATTTGCCGCGAAACTGGGTAATGGTCAGATCGAACGTTGGGGCGCCCGGCAGCAGGTAAGGCGCGGCCGGGAGCTGAGAAGCCGTATCTGACGGAGGATCCGCCCGGCTCACCGCCAGAGGCAGCGCCAGCAGCACGAGGGCAGGTAGCAGATATTTCATCGACACACTTCTCCTGTAATTTGTCTTCCCGATTAAATCGGCAATCCGTTGGCTTGTCAAAACGGGTCGCGACCAGGGTACACTACGCCGCGATAAAATAATAAGGACCTTACCCATGACCATACAGCAATGGTTGTTCTCTTTTAAAGGGCGCATTGGGCGCCGCGATTTTTGGATCTGGATTGGGGCCTGGATTATCGGCCTGATTATTCTGTTTACCCTGGCGGGGGCGGAAATCATGCCTTACTCCACGGCGGGCTTCTTCCTCACTGGTTCGCTTATTCCGACTGCCGCGGTTATCGTCAAGCGGCTGCACGACAGGGATAAAAAAGGCTGGTGGGCGCTGCTGTTCATTCCTGCGTGGCTTCTGCTGGCAGGGAACTGGGAGACCTTTGGTACTTTGTGGCAGTGGGGGCTTGGGCGCTTCATCCCGACATTGATTCTGGTGATGGTCATCATGGACCTGGGCGCGTTTATTGGCACCCAGGGCGAGAATCGCTTTGGTAAAGAGACCAGCGAAGTTAAATTCCGCTGAATTACCAGTAATGCTCCGCAGTCATATGGCCCGGTCGGCGACGCAGATGTTTGCTCATCTGCCGGGTATCTTTCAGTAGTTGCTGGGTATCACGCACCATCTGCGGGTTACCGCACAGCATCACATGGCTGGTTTCGGTATCCATCGGCAGGCCGACAGCCTTTTCAAGCTCCCCGCTTTCAATCAGCGCCGGTACGCGTCCGGTGAGAGAGCCGGATACCGTTTCGCGGCTAACCACGGTCTGAACACGTACTTTGCCCTGATAACGTTCCTGTAGCTCCAGCATTAGCGGCAGATAGCTTAAATCGCTGGCGTAGCGCACGGCGTGAAGCAGCACGATATTTTCAAAGCGCTCAAGGTCTTTGCCTTCCTGGAGAATAGACAGATAGGGGCCGAGCGCGGTGCCGGTCGCAAGCATCCACAGCGTTTTGCAGTCGGGAATTTCTTCGAGGACGAAGAACCCGGCGGCCTCGCTTACCAGCTGAACTTCATCGCCGGGCCGCAGGGCGTGCAGGCGTGGGCTGAGTTTACCCTCCGGCACGGTGACCAGATAGAATTCAAGGTCGGGATTACTCGGGGCGTTGACGTAGGAGTAGGCACGCTGCACGCGCTCGCCGTCTATCTCTAACCCAAGCTTGGTAAACTGCCCGGCCGTAAACGGGGGGACCGGGGCGTGAACCGTCAGGCTAAAGAGAGAATCTGTCCAGTTTTGAACCCGGGTGACTTTACCTGTAACCCAATCCGCCATGTTGCTCTCCAGTCGTTGCTTTTTGCCTATCTTCACCAGGTTGCAGAGACATTTCCAGCCCAAACGAGCCGGAAAGCTCGAACCAACAAATGAGAAGCGTTACAGAATATGCTTCTGTACTTCGGTATCTTTACGATCGAGATAATGAATCGACTGAATGCGGCGGATGGTACGGGATTTGCCGCGGATCAGCAGGGTTTCGGTGGTTGCCATGTTGCCTTTGCGGGTGATCCCGTCCAGCAGGTCGCCTTTGGTGATACCGGTGGCGGAGAAGATAACGTTGTCATTGCGAGCCATTTCGTCGAGCGCTAATACCCGTCCGGCCTCAATGCCCATTGCTTTGCAGCGCGCCAGCTCCTGTTCGCCGATGCGGCGATTCTCTTCGCTGTCGCCTTTTACGTGATGGCGAGCCAGCAGGCGGCCCTGCATGTCGCCGTCCAGCGCGCGGATCACCGCCGCGGAAACAACACCTTCCGGTGCGCCGCCGACGCCATACAGCACGTCCACTTCGCTATCCGGCATGCAGGTCAAAATGGATGCGGCTACGTCACCGTCGGGAATGGCAAATACGCGCACGCCCAGCTGCTGCATTTCTTTAATGGTCGCATCGTGGCGAGGTTTAGCCAGAATGGTGACCGTCAGTTCGCTAAGCGGCTTGTTCAGCGCGGCGGCAATATTGCGCAGGTTGTCGCTAAGGCTGAGATTAAGGTCGATAGCGCCTTTGGCTCCCGGGCCGACAATCAGCTTTTCCATATACATATCGGGCGCGTTGAGGAAGGTGCCCTTATCGCCGACGGCTAGTACGGCCAGAGCGTTGGCCTGGCCCATTGCCGTCATGCGTGTGCCTTCAATTGGGTCTACGGCAATATCTACCGCGTCGCCTTTTCCGGTGCCGACTTTCTCGCCGATGTAGAGCATTGGCGCTTCGTCGATTTCCCCTTCGCCGATGACAATCTCACCGTCGATATTGATTTGGTTTAACACGATACGCATTGCATTTACGGCCGCGCCGTCGGCGACGTTTTTATCGCCCCGGCCAAGCCATTTGTAGCCAGCAAGCGCTGCGGCTTCGGTCACGCGGGAAAATTCGATGGCAAGTTCTCGTTTCATAGCAGACTCATTTAGCAAACAGAATTGCCGGGGAGTTTAGCACAGGCGGGGAAGGGGGCGGGAAACCGCCGGGCAGGGCAGCTAATGAAAAAGGCCCCTGAGAGGGGCCTTTTGAGAGATTACTGTTCTTCGTGATCTTCCCAGGCAAGGGCGCGTTTAACCGCTTTTTTCCAGCCTGCATAGCGATAGTTACGCTCGGTAGTTTCAATCCCCGGACGGAACTCTTTCTCGATGACCGATTTTTCCTGCAGTTCGTCGAGATTCTGCCAGAAACCGACTGCCAGACCGGCGAGGTAGGCCGCACCCAGGGCGGTAACTTCGCGTACTTCAGGGCGCTCAACGCGCGTGCCGAGAATATCGGACTGGAACTGCATCAGGAAGTTGTTTGCTACCGCACCGCCGTCCACGCGCAGGGCGTGCAGACGAATACCGGAGTCGGCCTGCATGGCTTCCAGCACATCGCGGGTTTGGTAAGCGATAGACTCAAGCGTTGCGCGAATGATGTGGTTGGAGTTCACGCCACGGGTCAGGCCGAAAATCGCGCCGCGGGCATACGGGTCCCAGTAAGGTGCGCCGAGGCCGGTAAACGCGGGAACCACGTACACGCCGTTAGTATCTTTCACCTTGTTGGCGAAATATTCGGAGTCAAATGCATCGCCAATCAGTTTCATCTCATCACGCAGCCACTGAATTGACGCCCCGGCCATAAACACCGCACCTTCCAGCGCATAGTTCACTTCGCCTTTAGGGCCGCAGGCGATGGTAGTCAGCAGGCCGTTGGTGGAGGCTACCGCTTTTTCACCGGTGTTCATCAGCATGAAGCAGCCGGTGCCGTAGGTGTTCTTCGCCATACCTTCTTTGACACACAGCTGGCCAAACAGGGCCGCCTGCTGGTCACCGGCGATACCGGCGATAGGAATACGCGTGCCGCCTTTACCGCCGATGTTGGTCTGGCCATAAACTTCTGACGACTTACGGACTTCAGGCAGCATCTCGCGCGGGATATCCAGCGCTTCCAGCATACGGTCGTCCCAGTCCAGCTCGTGAATGTTGAACAGCATAGTACGAGAGGCATTCGTGTAGTCGGTAACGTGAACGCGTCCCTGGGTCATTTTCCAGATAAGCCAGGTATCCACGGTACCGAACAGCAGTTCGCCGCGGCGAGCGCGCTCGCGTGAACCTTCTACGTGGTCGAGGATCCACTTCACCTTGGTGCCGGAGAAATACGGGTCAACGACCAGGCCGGTATTGTGGCGAACATACTCTTCCATGCCGTTGCGCTTCAGCTCTTCACAGATATCTGCGGTACGGCGGCACTGCCAGACAATCGCATTGTAAATCGGCTTACCTGTTTCACGCTCCCAGACCACGGTCGTTTCGCGCTGGTTAGTGATACCGATAGCGGCAATTTCGTCAGAGTTAATATCGGCTTTGGCCAACACTTCTACCAGCGTGGAGCTTTGGGTGGCCCAGATTTCCATCGGGTCATGCTCTACCCAGCCTGGCTTAGGATAGATTTGCTCAAATTCACGCTGCGCGACGCTGATGATGTTGGCGTCATGATCCAGGACAACGGCACGCGAGCTGGTGGTTCCCTGGTCGAGAGCGACGATGTATTTTTTCTCTGTAGTCATAATCATGTCCTGAAGTCAGTATTACAGTGCTTTTTGCTGAGTGGTCGCTTTGCTGTCCGGTTTATCTTCTTCGACAACGCAGACATCGCAAGGAAGGTGACGGCCAATCAATTTACGGTAACCGAATGCGCCAAGCGACGCGCCGACGATTGGAGCGAACAGCGGCACCAGGAAGTAAGGAATATCTTTCCCGCCGGTGAAGGCTACGTCGCCCCAGCCTGCCAGCCATGCGAAGGTTTTCGGCCCAAGGTCACGAGCCGGGTTCATCGCAAACCCCGTCAGTGGCCCCATAGAGGCGCCGATAACCGCAATCAGCAGGCCAATCAGCAGCGGAGCCAGCGGGCCACGCGGCACGCCGTTGCCGTCATCGGTCAGGGCGAGGATCACGCCCATCAGAATAGCGGTAATCACCATCTCTACGGCAAACGCCTGCACAAAGTTAATGTGCGGGTTAGGATAGGTGGAGAAGATACCGGCTAAATCCAGGCTTTCTACGCTGCCGCGAACCATATGATGCGTCTGCTCATAATCGAAGAACAGATTGTAATACAAGCCATAAACCAACGCTGCGGCGCAAAACGCGCCAAGGAATTGTGAAATAATAAACGGCACGACTTTGCGTCCGTCAAAACAGGCGAACAGCCATAGTGCAATCGTCACCGCCGGGTTAAGATGTGCGCCAGATACCCCTGCGGTCATATAGATAGCCATCGCTACCCCTAAGCCCCAGATGATACTGATTTCCCACTGCCCGAAGGTGGCTCCTGCCACTTTCAATGCAGCAACACATCCCACACCGAAGAAAATCAACAACGCGGTACCCATGAATTCGGCGATGCACTGGCCTTTTAAGGTTGTTGTAGCTGTCTGACTCATAGTCGGGTCCTGAAGGCAAATTGATGATTATTGTTAGTCGAGCGTCCTTGCCACCCTTTATGCCATGTAGGCACGGTGTTAATTTATCGTTAACGAACACAAACGAGAAATATCGAACTTAAAATGTGCGTGGTGCGTCAAGAAAATGAGCGTTTTCGCGCTAAAAAGTGAGCACATCCTCACGTGTGACGGGCCGAAATTCCCCGTGAGCACAACGATTTTTTTAACAATTCAGGCTAGCAACCCGGCCATGCTTTCGGCATAGACTGAAAAACGTCATGTTACGCAAAGAGCGCCGTAAGCCGCTGGACACGGGCATCCGCGCTACTTACAATCGAGTTACGCTACGTGTGCGCATACGTTCATAAAGGCGTCGCCGAAGAATCGGGACGAGGATAGCCATCCATCTACGCCTTGCAATTCAGGAGAGTTCGAAATGTCATTTGAAGTGTTTGAGAAACTGGAAGCAAAAGTTCAGCAGGCGGTTGACACGATTACGCTGTTACAGATGGAAATCGAAGAGCTGAAAGAGAAAAATAACAGCCTGGCTCAGGAAGTACAGCAGGCGCAGAGCAATCAGGAAGAGCTGGTGCGTGAAAACGGCAGCCTGAAAGAACAACAGCACGTCTGGCAGGAGCGTTTGCACGCGCTGCTGGGCAAAATGGAAGAAGTGTAATTACTCCCTGCGGGTAAAAAAGAACGGGCGCCTCAGGCGCCCGTTTTGCTATGCATCAGCTGGACTATTCGATATCCAGCGGATCTTCGGAGAGAATAATTCCGGTGTTGTCGGCATACAGATGGTCGCCGGAGAAGAAGGTTACGCCGCCGAAATTAACGCGTACGTCACTCTCGCCGATGCCTTCGCCAGCGGAACCCGCCGGAATAGCCGCAATGGCCTGAATGCCAATATCCAGCTCTTCAAGGTCGTCCACCTGGCGTACCGCGCCGTAAACCACAATGCCTTCCCACTCGTTTTGCAGGGCAAGGCGAGCCAGTTCAGCATCGATCAGCGCGCGACGTACTGAACCGCCGCCGTCTACCAGCAATACGCGTCCACGGCCATTCTCTTCGAGCAGATCGTACAGCAACCCGTTGTCCTCGAAACATTTCACCGTGATGATTTGCCCACCGAATGACGAGCGGCCACCAAAATTGGAGAACAACGGCTCAACGACGTTGACCTCTTCCTGGTAGATGTCACAAAGCTCAGAAGTATCGTATTTCATAGGATTAAGGTTCTTTTGCTGCAGGAGCTGTCAGTATATCGCGTTCTGTTAACTGTTGGCAAAATCATCAATTGTTAATTGATATTTGTCAGTCATCAGCCAAAGGTGCTTAGCACCACGCCAAGCGCGAACAGCAGGTTAGTCAGCAGCGCCGCTTTGACGGTACGTTCCAGCATCGGGCGCATTGCAACGGGTTCCCGCTCGCGCAGCACGTAGGCGACTTGTTTTATCAGCAGCGGTGCCGCCAGCACAAACAGCCAGCCCCACAGGCTTTTGAGCCAGATGAGGTTAAACAATGCGAGGCAGACCAGCGCGCCAACCAGCAGGCAGGCATGGTAGCGGCGGGCGATAACCGGACCAAGGCGAACCGCCAGCGTGTTTTTACCGTTCTCACGGTCGCTGTCGATATCGCGCAGGTTATTAATATTCAGCACCGCCGTTGCCAGCAGGCCGCACGCGGTTGCGGGCAGAATAACTAAAGGTGCCAGCGAATGAGCCTGCAAATACCAGGTCCCGGCCACGCTAATCCAGCCGAAGAATACCAGCACTGAAATATCCCCCAGGCCCATATAGCCATAAGGGCGGGTGCCAACGGTATAGCTGATGGCGGCAACGATAGACAGCACGCCGAGCAGCAAGAAGCCCATAAAATCAGCAAAGGTGTTGCAGGCAAGCGCCACCAGAGACAGACCGGAGAGGCAAATAAGCACCACCGTTATCACCAGCGCGCGTTTCATCTGGGCCTGGGTAATCACTCCTTTCTGCATGCCGCGCAGCGGCCCGATGCGGTCTTCGGTGTCGCTACCCTTAACGGCATCGCCATAGTCGTTGGCGAGGTTTGACAGAATTTGCAGCAGCCCGGCGGTTAACAATGCCAGCAGCGCAACGGCGGGATCGAATACGCCCTGCCACCAGGTCAGCGCAGAGCCACAGACTATTGAGGCAAATGCCAGAGGCAGCGTGCGTGGGCGCAGGCTTTCCAGCCAGGCCTGGGTGACACTAATAGGTTGCGAATTGCTCATAGTTTTGGTTGCCAGTTTAGATAAAAAAATGGAGGGCATAAGCCCTCCATTTCAAATGAAGAAAATGCGTTAGCCGGATTATAGGATAAAACGGCTCAGGTCTTCATCTGCAACCAACTCATCCAGATGCTTACCAACATATTCCGCATCAATCACGATAGACTGGCCGTTCAAATCGCTGGCGTCATAGGAGATATCTTCCATCAGGCGCTCAAGTACGGTGTGCAGACGGCGGGCACCGATATTTTCGGTAGACTCGTTCACCTGCCATGCGGCCTGGGCAATACGGCGAATACCGTCTTCGGTGAAGTCGATATTCACGCCTTCGGTCGCCATCAGCGCTTTGTACTGAACGGTCACGGAGGCATTTGGCTCGGTCAGGATGCGCTCAAAATCGTCAACCGTCAGCGCCTGCAGCTCTACGCGGATCGGCAGGCGACCCTGCAGCTCAGGGATCAAGTCTGACGGGCTGGCGACCTGGAATGCGCCGGAAGCGATAAACAGAATGTGGTCGGTTTTCACCATCCCGTGCTTGGTCGAAACGGTGCAGCCTTCCACCAGCGGCAGCAGGTCACGCTGTACGCCCTCGCGGGACACGTCCGGGCCAGAGCTGTTGCCGCCGCGCTTACAGATTTTGTCGATTTCGTCGATGAACACGATACCGTGCTGCTCAACCGCATCGATAGCGTCCTGCTTCAGCTCTTCCGGATTCACCAGCTTCGCGGCTTCTTCTTCCACCAGCAGCTTCAGTGCATCTTTGATTTTCAGCTTACGCGGCTTCTGCTTCTGGCCGCCGAGGTTCTGGAACATGGACTGCAACTGGCTGGTCATCTCTTCCATGCCCGGAGGAGCCATAATCTCTACGCCCATTGGCGCAGCGGCGAGATCGATTTCAATCTCTTTGTCATCCAGCTGGCCTTCGCGCAGCTTTTTACGGAACGACTGGCGTGCCGCAGACGGCTCTGGCTGGGTTTCGGATTGGCCCCAGTTATTCTTCGCCGGCGGGATCAGCACGTCGAGAATGCGTTCCTCGGCCATTTCTTCGGCACGATAACGGTTTTTCTCGATGGACTGCATGCGCACCATTTTTATGGCCGAATCGGTCAAATCACGGATGATAGAATCCACTTCTTTACCAACATAGCCAACTTCGGTGAACTTAGTCGCTTCAACTTTGATGAACGGCGCATTAGCCAGTTTTGCCAGGCGACGGGCGATTTCGGTTTTACCTACGCCGGTTGGGCCAATCATCAGAATATTTTTTGGAGTCACTTCGTGACGCAGCTCTTCATCAAGCTGCATACGGCGCCAGCGGTTACGCAGGGCGATTGCAACGGAACGTTTGGCGTTATCCTGGCCGATAATGTGTTTGTTCAGTTCGCTGACAATTTCGCGTGGGGTCATTTCAGACATGGGAGATCCTTACGCTTTAGACGGTAATTCTTCGATGGTATGGAAGTGGTTGGTATAAATGCAGATATCGCCTGCAATATCCAACGCCTTGACAGCGATATCGCGCGCGTTCATGTCGGTGTTTTCCAGCATGGCGCGGGCTGCGGCCTGGGCGTACGGGCCGCCGGAGCCGATAGCAATCAGGTCGTTTTCCGGCTGAACGACGTCGCCGTTGCCGGTGATAATCAGAGAGGCGTTTTCGTCGGCCACCGCCAGCAGCGCTTCGAGCTTGCGCAACATTCGGTCGGTACGCCAGTCTTTCGCCAGCTCAACGGCCGCTTTAACCAGATGGCCCTGGTGCATCTCAAGCTTACGTTCAAACAGCTCGAACAGCGTGAAGGCATCCGCCGTACCACCGGCAAAACCGGCGATCACTTTGTCGTTGTACAGGCGGCGGACTTTTTTGACGTTGCCCTTCATTACGGTGTTACCCAGTGTGGCCTGGCCATCACCGGCAATCACCACCTGGCCGTTACGGCGTACGCTTACTATTGTTGTCACGGGCAGACCCCTTTTGCATCAGCTAAACACGAGCCCTGCGCGTTACGCAGGGCCTAATGCCAATATAAATGGGGGGCAATTTTGGGGTTTCAACCCCCGGAAGCAAGACGAATGCAGCTGGTGTGGCCGGCCATCTTCAGGCGGTTGATAGTGATATCGGCATTATCTTTACCTTTGATTGGGCCAATCACTACGCGGTTCCAGCCGTTGTTGGTGGTAATGCGGGAGTCAAAGCCTTCAAACGCCAGCTGCGCACGAACGGTTTCCGCCTGCTCGCTGCCTTTGAATGAGCCGCACTGAACCATCCAGCGCTTCTCATCCTTCTTCTCCTGGGTCGCAGGAGCGGCCTGCTTCGCCACTTCCGGCTCGCGCGTTATTGGGGCGGCCTGCTGCGTCTCACGCTGGGCCGGTTTTGGCTGCTGAGGCGCTTTTTGCTGGCTGTGTGGCGGCGTTTGCAACAGATCCTGATAAGGCTGCTGATTGCTGCTGGCGGTGGCCTTCGGCTGTTGCTGCTGCACGGTACGCGGCTGTTGATAAGGCTGGGTAGTTTGCTGCGTGCTGCGTGGCTGCTGGTAAGGCTGCTCGGCTACGCGTTGCTGAACGCGCGGTTGCTGCTGTGTTTGCGTATTCCACTGCTGCTGTACCGGCTGAGTTTGCTGTATTTGCTGCTTTTGGCGCTGCAGCGTTTGCTGGCGCTGGGCAGGAGTTTGCTCGTTCCACGGCACTTCATTCAGCTGCGTTGGCTGCTGGCGCATATCCGCCTGCATCTGCTCAAGCAACTGACGTTGTTCGTTGGTTAACTGGCTCTGATTTTGCACTTCGCCACCGGCGGTCGGTTCCGTAGGCGTGCGCACGCCCGGCTGGCGGTTCTCCAGCTCTTTAATATAACGCCAGCGTTCTTCCGGTTTTGGCGGCAGGCCGTTTCCGGTCACTTTATGGCCGGGAAGCGTGTCGCTCTCTTCTTTTTTATGGTGAGTAATAAAGTAAAGGGCGCCGACGAAGGCCACCACGACAGCCGCCGCAATGGCTACCATTGTCGGAGAGACGGATGGCAGACTACGTTGCTTTTTGCGGGATGTACTTTTCTTGCGCCGCGTCCCTGCCGACTGCCCGCGGCTTACATAATCTCGTTGTGCCACTATCGTTTCGCTGTCTTTATTCGTTTATCAGTCCGCCATGTTACTTAAGGGGCGGGGCTTTGACCAGTTTATGGAGTCCTAAAACGGCTCATTTTCTGCTGCCGGGAGCAGCGGTGCTGCCGCGCTCAATAAGGTCACAGTCCAGCAGCCGGGATCCGCTGTTAACATCTTCGCCGTTCATGTTGTCCAGCAGTAGCAGCATAGCTTCCCTGCCTATATCGAAGCGGGGTTGTGCCACTGTGGTGAGGGGCGGGTCACAAAACTGCGATAGCGCGATATCGTCGAAGCCCATGATCGATAAATCTTCCGGTACTTTCAGGCCGCTACGCTTAGCCTGAGAAAGCGCGCCCAGCGCCATGACGTCGCTGTGGCAGAAAATGGCGGTCGGCGGTTCCGGGAGTTCAATTAGCTGCGCCAGTGCCGCGGCGCCCGCTTCAAAGGTGAAGTCGCCGCGCGCAATATAGTGAGGATCGACCACAAGCCCGTTGCGGCGCAGCGCCTGGACATAGCCCTGTAGGCGATAGTGGCACAGCGGCATCTCTTCCGGACCGGCAATGCAGGCGATGCGTTTGTGGCCCAGCTCCTGGAGGTAATAAACGGCGTTGAAGGCTGCGGTGAGGTTGTCGATATGCACCGTCGGTAATTCCAGCTCCGGGGCAAATTCGTTCGCCATTACCATCGGCGGCAGGTTGCGCTGCTCTTCCTTGCTGGCATCAAACGGCAGGCGGGATCCGAGCAGCAGCATGCCATCAATCTGTTTGGTGATAATCAGGTCGATAAAGGTTTTTTCTTGCTGATTCTGGTGGGCGCAGTCGCCAATCAGCACCAGATAACCCTGCGAAGCGGCGGTCACTTCAATGCCGCGTATGATTTCGCTAAAAAACGGATCGCAGATATCAGGCACGATGACGAGGATAGTGCGCGACTCACTGCGTTTGATACTGCGGCCTAAAGAGCTGGGCAAATAGCCCACTTCAATCGCCGCCTGCTCCACGCGGTTACGGGTGCTTTGAGAGACTTTATCAGGGTTCATTAAGGCGCGGGACACCGTCGCAGTAGACACTTTCGCCTGCACGGCCACATCTTTCATGGTGGCATTGGCCACCTGTTTCTTCGGCTTCACTTCTTCTCCTCACATGCACACCGCCGTCGTCAACGCATCCTGTGTATCTGACAGTCATCACATTCTTAGCAGAAGTTGGCTGTAAGCGGTTACAATTTTTTCACAAGAAATGTGATGAGCATTAGATTTTTCGATCCGCTTCTCATAACTAGCCGTCGATAGGGTCGACATCCAGCATCCATTTCACCTTGCGCGCCTCGGGCAGCGTATTAACCAAAGCCAGCGAGTGGCTAACCAGCTTTTGCAGGCGCGCTCGGGAAGGATGCTGGAGCAAAATTTGCCAGCGGAAACGGCCGCCGCGTTTAGCCTGCAACGACGGAACGGGTCCCATAATCCAGAGCTGTTCATCCCGCAGCGGGCTGGCTTCCAGCAGGTTGCGAAGCTGCTGTAAAAACAGCGGTGCCTGCTGGTTATTCTGATCCTCAGCGCGGATGAGCACATGGCTGGTGTACGGCGGTAAGAACACCGTCTTACGTTCGCCGAGCGCCTGGCTGGAGAAAGCGTCATAACCTTTTGTGAGCAGCGTTTGTAGCAGAGGGTGGTCGGGGTGATGCGTTTGCAGCAGCACCTCACCCTGTTTTCCCGCACGCCCGGCGCGGCCGGAAACCTGAACGTAAAGCTGAGCAAAACGCTCGGCGGCGCGGAAGTCAGCCGAAAACAGCGCTCCGTCTACGTCCAGCAACGCAACCAGCGTGACGTCAGGGAAGTGGTGCCCCTTGGCCAGCATCTGGGTGCCGATTAAGATACGCGCCCCGCCGCGATGCACTTCTGCAAGCTGCTGCTCGAGCGCCCCTTTGCGGCTGGTGGTATCGCGATCGATACGGGAGATCGGTACGTTCGGGAACAGCGGCTCAAGGCTATGCTCAAGCTGTTCCGTACCCATCCCCACGGGGACCAGGTTTGTTGAACCGCACTGAGGGCACTGGTGCGGAATGGCCCGCTGGCTATCGCAGTGGTGGCAGCGCAGATGCCGCTGCCCCTGGTGCAGCGTGTAATAGTGATCGCAGCGCGTGCATTCTGCTATCCACCCGCACTCATGGCACAGCAGCGCAGGAGCAAAGCCCCGGCGGTTAAGAAACAGAATCACCTGGTTGTCGGCGGCCAGGTGCTCACCTATCTTTTTGATCAGCGCCGGAGCCAGCCCTGATTTCAACTGCTGGCCTTTCAGGTCAACCACCTGCTGATGTGCAGGCCGCGCGTTCCCGGCTCGTTTGGTGAGCCGCAGCTGGCGATATTTCCCCAACTCGACGTTATGTAACGTTTCCAGCGCTGGGGTAGCAGAACCAAGGATGATGGGAATGTCTTCTGCGTGAGCGCGATAGACGGCGAGATCGCGAGCGTGATAGCGCCAGCCTTCCTGCTGCTTGTAGGAGCTGTCGTGCTCTTCATCGATAACGATAACGCCGAGGCGGCAGAAAGGGGTAAACAGCGAAGAGCGCGTACCAATAACGATTGCCGTCTCGCCGCTGCGTGCTTTCAGCCAGACGTTTAATCTTTCGCTGTCATTTAGCCCGGAATGCAGCACTTCAACCGGGGCGTTAAAACGCTCGCGGAAGCGGGCAATAGTTTGCGGCGTCAGGCCAATTTCGGGAACCAGAACCAGCGCCTGCTTGCCCTGGGCCAGCACGTTCTCCAGTACGCTAAGGTAAACCTCGGTTTTCCCCGAGCCGGTGATACCTGCCAGCAGCCAGGCGGAAAAATGGTCGGACTCGCTGTGGATGGCTCCAACGGCGGTGGCCTGCTCGGTATTCAGCCTTAAACGCTCTCCGGCAACGGAATAGTTTTTACGCCAGTCCTCTTCTTCCGGGGCCGCACTTTTCAGGTCGCACAGCCCTTTGGTCCGTAGCGCCTGCAGGCCGGGTTCGTTTATCTCCAGCTCGCCAATTTGATGCCGCCAGATGATATTGTGACGCAGCGCCGCCAGCGCCTGCTGCTGTTTGGGCGCACGTTTCAGGCTATTGAGATCGACTGCTTTTCCTTCTTCGGTCGCAAACCAATACCAGAGCGGAGCGTGGTGCGCGGGTTTGCCCTGGCGAAGCAATATCGGCAGAGCGTGAAACAGCACTTCGCCAATCGGGTGATGATAATACTCCGCCGACCACAGCAGAACGCGCCACAGAGAAGGGGTGAACAGCGAAACGCCGTCGAGTACATCGGCGACCGGCTTGAGCTTCTCAAGAGGAAGATCGCTGTTATCGCTGACGGCCATAACTATGCCGACAGCCTGGCGCTGCTTGCCAAATGGCACCTGCACGCGGCAGCCGACATTGACCTGCATGCCCGCGGGAAGCAGATAATCAAAGGTGCGGGCCAGAGGAACCGGCAGGGCGACATGGGCTACGGGCATGAAAGCGTCCAGGCTGAAAAAAATGACGTATTAGTGTACACTGTGTGCTTGCAAAAATGCGGATCAGTTTGCACCGGCAGGTTAATCTCTGTATGATTCGCCGCCTTTGATGCGCAGTTTTGGTATCGAAAAAACCTAATTATTAACATCGCGTGGTGTCTGGCGTTAGGGCTGGAAGAGCGACGCGGCCTTTACCGAGGTTTACCATGAAAAAAGATATCCATCCTAAATACGAAGAAATTACTGCAAACTGCTCTTGCGGTAACGTTATCAAAATCCGCTCTACCGCGGGTCACGACCTGAACCTGGACGTATGTGGCGAATGCCACCCGTTCTACACTGGTAAACAACGTGATGTTGCTACCGGCGGCCGTGTTGATCGCTTCAACAAGCGCTTCAGCGTACCAGGCGCGAAAAAATAAGTTTCGCGAGCTGGAAAGAGAAAGGCACCCAAGGGTGCCTTTTTTGTGCCCGCAATCCGGCAAACGGATAAAGAAAAGGCGCCTTTCGGCGCCTTAACCATCGAGCTTAATATTCCCACGTATCCGGATCGATACCCAGTTCACGCATAATGACCTTGGCATCTTCCGGGATCTCATCGCTGCGTTCTTTACGCAGGTCAGCATCGTTCGGCAGCGGCTGGCCGGTGAATGCGTGCAGAAAAGCTTCGCACAGCAGTTCACTGTTGGTCGCATGACGCAGGTTATTCACCTGGCGACGAGTGCGCTCGTCGGTGAGGATCTTCAACACTTTCAGAGGAATGGAAACCGTAATTTTCTTTACTTGCTCACTCTTCTTACCGTGCTCAGCGTAGGGGCTGATATATTCGCCGCTCCATTCAGCCATGAGATACCTAATCCTCTTAATCTATGAAAATGTGCCAAAGCCGGGCATAACCGCGGCGCTGACGATTATCTCTTTTAGTGTACAGCGTAGGATAACCCTTTACCGAGCGCGAAACTCAGACACATACACTCTAAAACGCATAATTTTAACGGCTATTTGTCTTTTGCTCAATCTATACGCAAAGAGGTTTAGATGTCCAGATGTATTGACGTCTATATCGGGGTTGTTTACTCTGAGGCCTGACTTTTATTCGACCAGCAAGGATCGGGAACACCATGACGCGTAAACAGGCAACTATAGCAGTACGTAGCGGTTTGAATGATGACGAGCAGTACGGCTGCGTCGTTCCGCCTATCCATTTGTCCAGCACCTATAACTTCACCGGCTTCAACGAGCCGCGTGCCCATGACTATTCGCGCCGTGGCAACCCGACGCGTGATGTAGTGCAGCGCGCGCTGGCGGAACTGGAAGGTGGCGCGGGTGCGGTAATGACCAATACCGGCATGTCTGCGATTCACCTGGTGACGACGGTGTTCCTCAAGCCCGGCGATCTGCTGGTAGCGCCTCATGACTGCTATGGCGGCAGCTATCGCCTGTTTGATAGTCTTGCAAAACGTGGGGCTTATCGCGTTTTATTCGTCGATCAGGGTAACGAAGAAGCTTTAAAATCTGCGCTGGCGGAAAAACCCAGGCTGGTACTGGTAGAAAGTCCAAGTAATCCATTGTTGCGCGTCGTAGATATTGCGAAAATCTGCGCCGCCGCTCGCGAAGCGGGTGCGGTTAGCGTGGTGGATAACACGTTCCTGAGTCCGGCGCTGCAAAATCCGCTGGAGCTGGGTGCCGACCTGGTGCTGCATTCCTGCACCAAATACCTTAACGGCCACTCGGATGTGGTTGCTGGCGTAGTGATTGCGAAGGATCCTGAAACCGTCACCGAACTGGCATGGTGGGCGAATAATATCGGCGTAACCGGTAGCGCGTTTGACAGCTATTTGCTGCTGCGCGGCCTGCGTACCCTGTCGCCGCGTATGGAAGTGGCCCAGCGTAACGCCCAGGCGATTGTTGAGTTCCTTAAGCAGCAGCCGCTGGTGAAAAAGCTGTATCATCCTTCCCTGCCGGAAAACCAGGGCCACGAGATTGCCGCTCGCCAGCAAAAAGGCTTTGGGGCGATGCTGAGTTTTGAACTGGACGGCGATGAGCAAACGCTACGTCGTTTCCTGAGCGGCCTGTCGCTGTTTACCCTGGCGGAATCGCTGGGGGGCGTTGAGAGCCTGATTTCTCACGCCGCAACCATGACCCATGCGGGCATGGCTCCGGAGGCGCGTGCCGCCGCCGGTATTTCTGAGACGCTGCTACGTGTTTCAACGGGTATAGAAGATAGTGAAGATTTAATTGCCGATCTGGAAAATGCCTTCCGGGTCGCTGCCGAGGGGTAAGCATGAGTGTTTCAGCACCAGCAGGGACGCCGGTTCGTCAACTGCACAAGTTTGGTGGCAGCAGTCTCGCCGATGTGAAGTGTTACCTGCGCGTGGCGGGTATCATGACCGAGTATTCCAGACCGGGTGACATGATGGTGGTTTCGGCCGCCGGTAGTACTACTAACCAGTTGATTAACTGGCTCAAATTGAGCCAGAGCGACAGGCTTTCCGCCCATCAGGTTCAGCAGACGCTGCGTCGCTATCAGAGCGACCTTATCGGCGGACTGCTGCCGCCGGATATTGCCGACGGCCTGATTAGCGATTTTGTCCACGATCTGGAGCGCCTCGCTGGCCTGCTGGATGGCAAAATGACCGATGCGGTCTACGCCGAAGTGGTTGGGCACGGCGAAGTCTGGTCTGCACGCCTGATGTCGGCGGTGTTGAATTTACAAGGCGTAGAAGCCGCATGGCTGGATGCGCGCGATTTTATGCGTGCCGAGCGTGCTGCGCAGCCGCAGGTCGATGAAGGGCGCTCCTGGCCGCTGCTGCAAAACCTGCTTGCCCAGCATCCGAATAAACGCCTGGTGGTTACCGGCTTTATCTGTAGCAACGAAGCCGGTGAAACCGTGCTGTTGGGCCGTAACGGCTCCGACTATTCCGCCACGCAAATTGGCGCGCTGGCCGGGGTTTCCCGCGTGACCATCTGGAGCGACGTAGCCGGCGTTTACAGCGCGGATCCGCGCAAAGTGAAAGATGCCTGCCTGCTGCCGCTGCTGCGCCTTGACGAAGCCAGCGAGCTGGCTCGCCTTGCCGCTCCGGTGCTGCATGCCCGTACTTTGCAGCCGGTCTCCGGCAGCGATATCGATCTTCAATTGCGCTGCAGTTATTCCCCGGAACAGGGTTCCACACGCATTGAGCGTGTACTCGCTTCCGGTACCGGCGCACGTATTGTTACCAGCCACGACGACGTTTGCCTGATTGAGTACCAGGTACCGTCGCATCAGGATTTCAAGCTGGCGCAAAAAGAGCTGGATCTGATTCTAAAACGCGCTCAGGTGCGGCCGCTCTCTATTGGCGTGCATCCTGACCGTAACCTGCTCCAGCTTTGCTATACCTCGGAAGTAGCCGGAAGTGCGCTGCACATTCTGCAGGATGCGGCTTTACAGGGCGAACTGCGTCTGCGGGAAGGGCTGGCGCTGGTAGCGATGGTCGGGGCAGGTGTTTGCCGCAATCCGCTGCACAGCCACCGTTTCTGGCAGCAGTTAAAAGATCATCCGGTGGAGTTTATCTGGCAGTCCGAAGACGGCATCAGCCTGGTTGCGGTGCTGCGGGTTGGCCCGACCGAAAGCCTGATTCAGGGGCTGCACAAGTCGCTGTTCCGCGCCGAGAAGCGCATTGGCCTGATGCTGTTCGGAAAAGGTAACATCGGCTCCCGCTGGCTTGAGCTGTTTGCCCGCGAGCAGGAAATCCTCTCCGCGAGGACCGGCTTTGAATTTGTGCTGGCCGGGGTCGTGGACAGCAGCCGCAGCCTGCTGAATTATGAAGGGCTGGATGCCAGCCGCGCGCTGGCGTTCTTTAACGACGAGGCCGTTGAGCAGGATGAAGAATCACTGTTCCTGTGGATGCGCGCCCACCCTTATGACGATTTAGTGGTGCTGGACGTGACCGCCAGCGAGCAGCTTGCGGATCAGTATCTTGATTTCGCCAGCCACGGTTTCCATGTGATCAGCGCCAATAAGCTGGCCGGGGCAGGGAATGGCCATAAGTATCGCCAGATTCGTGATGCGTTTGAGAAAACGGGGCGTCACTGGCTGTACAACGCGACGGTAGGTGCAGGCCTGCCGGTTAACCACACGGTGCGTGACCTGCGCGACAGCGGTGACGCGATTCTTGCCATCAGCGGTATTTTCTCCGGCACGCTCTCCTGGCTGTTCCTGCAATTCGATGGCACGGTTCCGTTTACCGAGCTGGTGGATCAGGCTTGGCAGCAGGGGCTGACCGAGCCGGATCCGCGAGTTGATCTGTCCGGTAAAGATGTGATGCGTAAGCTGGTGATCCTTGCCCGTGAAGCGGGTTACGACATTGAGCCGGATCAGGTGCGCGTGGAGTCTTTAGTGCCTGCGGGTTGTGAAGGTGGCTCCATCGATCATTTCTTTGAAAACGGCGACGAGCTGAACGACCAGATGGTGCAGCGCCTGGAAGCGGCTCAGGAAATGGGGCTGGTGCTCCGCTATGTGGCGCGGTTCGATGCGAACGGCAAAGCGCGCGTTGGCGTTGAGGCTGTGCGCCCTGAGCATCCTTTGGCCGCTCTGCTGCCGTGCGATAACGTATTCGCCATCGAAAGCCGCTGGTATCGCGATAATCCGCTGGTTATCCGCGGGCCTGGCGCAGGCCGTGATGTGACGGCAGGCGCTATTCAGTCTGATTTAAACCGACTGGCGCAACTGCTGTAGCTATTTTGGCCCTCTTCTTCCGGGAGAGGGCCAGTTATCCTCCATTTTCGCTTCACACCTTCTCCCCGTCCTGAAAAAAATTCATCTTGAGTGAGAATTCCTCCACTCCCAGTAATGATATTTCTGTTGACGCCTTTGTTCTTTTCGGTCATCTTTCTATCTGGACGTCTAAACGTCTGGGTGGCAGTAGGCATAAAAACACACGATAACGATGCGATTGAAGAGGTAAGGGTATGAGCTTTTTTCACGCCAACCAGCGGGAAGCGCTGAACCAGAGTCTGGCCGAAGTGGCCGGGCAGATTAACGTTTCTTTTGAGTTTTTCCCGCCGCGTACCAGTGAAATGGAGCAGACTCTGTGGCGCTCAATTGACCGTCTTAGCAGCCTGAAGCCCAAATTTGTTTCCGTTACCTACGGCGCGAACTCCGGCGAGCGAGACCGCACCCACAGCATCATTAAAGGCATTAAAGAACGTACCGGCCTGGAAGCGGCACCGCATCTGACCTGCGTGGATGCTACTCGCGATGAGCTGCAAACCATTGCGAAGGACTACTGGGACAACGGCATTCGCCATATTGTTGCCCTGCGCGGCGACCTGCCCCCCGGCAGCGGCAAACCGGAGCTCTATGCCACCGATCTTGTGGCCTTGCTGAAGGACGTGGGCGACTTTGATATCTCCGTTGCCGCCTATCCTGAAGTGCACCCGGAAGCCAAAAGCGCCCAGTCAGACTTGTTGAATCTGAAGCGCAAAATCGAAGCCGGTGCTAACCGGGCGATTACCCAGTTCTTCTTTGATGTTGAAAGCTACCTGCGTTTTCGCGACCGCAGCGTGGCTGCCGGGATTGACGTCGAAATTATTCCTGGCATCCTGCCGGTGTCTAACTTCAGGCAGGCGAAGAAATTTGCCGACATGACTAACGTGAGAATTCCGGCGTGGATGGCGCAGATGTTTGAAGGGCTGGATAATGACGCGGAAACTCGCCAGCTGGTCGGCGCGAATATCGCAATGGATATGGTGAAGATCCTGAGCCGCGAGGGCGTGAAGGACTTCCACTTCTACACCCTGAACCGCGCGGAAATGAGTTACGCTATTTGCCACACGCTCGGCGTTCGCCCCGCGCTTTGAGTGCAGTTCCAAAATAAAAAGCCCCGCTAATTAGCGGGGCTTTGTGTTTATATCGGCGAAATCATTACTGATTGCCAACCTCATTGCCGTAAGGCAGCGTGTCGTAATCTTTCAACGCACCCTTTTCATACGGGTTGCCAATCCAGCGGGTTGCTTCAACAAACTGCGGGCTGGTTATTGAGCGAGTCTCATCATAGCCGTCGTAGGTTAAGCCAGCCAAATCAGACCAGGTATGAATAAGCTGTGAGCTGCTGTATTTGCGGTTCACGTCAGCGGAGAAATCGCGCGGATGCGTCTGCTGCCAGGTCGGCGATGTCCAGACGATAAACGGCACGGTGTACATATGGCGCGTTGGGTTGCTTTCATTACGCCCCTGGGTCTGGTGAGGCGTGGTGTCGTAAACCTCTTCCCCGTGGTCGGAGAAATAGAGCATAAAGCCGTTAGGATCGCTGGCCTTAAAGTCTTTTATCAGGGTAGCAACCACATGGTCATTAAACAGATTGGCGTTGTCGTAGCTGTTATACGCTTCCTGCTGATCTTTGCTTAACCCTGCCGGTAAATCGTCGGTTTTGCCGTCAAATTTGTTCCAGTTTTCCGGGTAGCGGAAATCGTAGCGGATATGGGTTCCCAGCAAATGCACGACGATGAATTTCTTCGGCGCCGGGTCGGCTAATACTTCTTTAAACGGTGCCAGCACGTTGGTGTCATATTCGCGTGCGCTCTGGGTGCGCTGCTGGTTCATGTAATATTGCTTGTCGGTCTGCTTTGAGAACACCGCCAGCATGGTGTTGCGCTCGGTCATCGTCTGCTGGTTGGTTATCCAGAAGGTTTTATACCCGGCCTGCTTCATCATGTTCATTAGCGACGGTTTGGTCAGGTAGAGGTCCGGATTTTTTTCGTCCGCGAACGTCAGCGCCTGCTGAAGAATTTCAATGGTGTAAGGACGCGAAGTCACTACGTCATTGAAGACGGTCATCTGCGGGTCGGTTTTATGTAACTCATCCAGCTCAGGCGTGGTCTGGCGATGATAGCCGTACAGGCTCATACGGCCGCGCTGCGTGGACTCGCCAATGACCAGAACCAGCGTGCGCGGCTCGTTGCCGGAAGCGTCTTTCATGTTTGCCAGCGGCGGCAGCGCATTGTTGGTGCTGAGCAGGCTGTTCAGGCTGTCCAGTTGCTGGCGATATTCGGTATAAGCCACGATGAACTGCCACGGTGCCGCAGGCTCCAGACGGTAGGAGATGCTGGAGAAAGCATCGGCCAGGCTGCTCTTTTTGATAAGCCACTCTTTGCCGACCGGGTTGAGGATCAGGCCGAACAGGATCGCGAAGGAAACCAGCCAGCGCCATGGGTTTGGAATATAGACCGGGCGCAGGCGAGTCCACAGCAGTATCGCCACCAGGGTGTAGGCAAGCGTGATGAGCAGCAATTTCAGGCTGAAATACTGGCTGAGGTATTCGCTGGCTTCATTGGCGTTGGTTTCAAACATTACAAACAGAACGCTTTGCGAAAACTCCTGCCCGTAAACCACATAGTAGCCCAGCGCGGCAATTGAGGCCGCCCATAAGACGACACCGATAACGGCGGCAATAATCTTGGTGCGCTGTGGGAAAAGAAATACAGGAATAAACCACAGGGAGCTGAACAGCAGGGAATCACGTAAGCCGGTCGTACCGCTGTATCCCGTGGCTAAAATGGCAACCTGAAGAACCGAAGAGAAGTACCAAAAATAGAGCAAAACCCATCCAAGGGCTTTTAAACTGAACTTTCGTTCAGAATGATTCTGTGTGAAGTGCATACTCTTGCCTGTGCTATAAAATAATCATTAACCGTAATGAGAAAACCTTAAGTAAGCCTTAGTTATGGACGCTACGGTGGCTTGTAATCACGAAAAAAGCCACCCATGAATGGGTGACTTTTGCGCACAATATAGAAAATGTGTCGGAACAATGACAGCGGAATTTAAGGCTCGTTCCACTGCGATTTACGGTGGCGATATTTTTGAGTGTTTATTGCCGTTTTATTTAAGAAGAATAAGAAGTTAAGGTAAATGAAATAATGATGAGCCTTTTAATTAGCCTGCAATAAAAAACCCCGCCGAAGCGGGGTTTGGGTGTGGCGCAAAAACAATTAACCGGTATTACGCATCCCGGCGGCTACGCCAGCGATGGTCACCATCAGCGCCTGCTCAACGCGCGCATCCGGTTCTTCACCTTTCTCTTCGGACTGGCGCGAACGATGCAACAGCTCGGCTTGCAGAACGTTAAGCGGGTCGGTGTAGATATTACGCAGGGTAATCGACTCGGCAATCCACGGTAAATCGGCCATCAGATGCGAGTCGTTGGCGATATCCAGCACCACTTTGATATCGGCTTCCAGCTGGTCGCGAAGCTGTTTGCCCAGGGCCCACAGTTCTGGCTTCACCAGACGCTGATCGTAATATTCCGCCAGCCACAGGTCGGCTTTTGCGAAGACCATTTCCAGCATGCCCAGGCGAGTGGAGAAGAACGGCCAGTCGCGGCACATGGCTTCAAGCTCATCCTGCTTACCATCTTCCACGACTTTTTGCAGCGCGGCGCCCGCGCCCAGCCAGGCCGGAAGCATCAGGCGGTTTTGCGTCCAGGCGAAGATCCACGGGATCGCACGCAGTGATTCTACGCCGCCGTTTGGACGGCGTTTGGCCGGGCGTGAACCCAGCGGGAGCTTACCTAATTCCAGCTCCGGCGTAGCGGAGCGGAAGTATGGAACGAAGTCTTTGTTTTCGCGGATATAGCCGCGATACATTTCGCACGACGTTGCTGAGAGCGACTCCATAATATGGATCCACTCTTTCTTCGGCTCCGGCGGCGGCAGCAGGTTCGCTTCAAGTATTGCGCTGGTATACAGCGACAGGCTGCTGATGGTGATTTCCGGCAGGCCGTATTTAAAGCGGATCATCTCGCCTTGTTCGGTTACACGCAGGCCGCCTTTCAGGCTTCCCGGCGGCTGGGAAAGCAGCGCGGCATGAGCCGGAGCGCCGCCACGGCCGATGGAGCCGCCACGACCGTGGAACAGCGTCAGGGCAATGCCGGCCTTCTCGCAGGTTTTAATCAGGGCATCCTGCGCTTCGTACTGCGCCCAGGATGCGGCCATTACGCCCGCGTCTTTTGCCGAGTCAGAATAGCCAATCATGACCATCTGTTTGCCCTGGATAAAGCCGCGATACCAGTCGATGTTCAGCAACTGGGTCATTACATCGTCGGCGTTGTTCAGGTCGTCGAGGGTTTCAAACAGCGGGGCAACCGGCAGGGCGAAGGTACAGCCAGCTTCTTTCAACAGAAGGTGAACGGCCAGCACGTCGGACGGCGTTTTGGCCATTGAAATCACATACGCTGCGATGGAGCCGCGAGGGGCTTCAGCCACCACTTTACAGGTGTCCAGCACTTCACGGGTGTCTTCGCTTGGTTCCCACTGGCGCGGCAGAAGCGGGCGCTTGGAGTTCAGTTCGCGGATCAGGAATGCTTGTTTATCGGCTTCAGACCAGCTTTCGTAGTCGCCAATGCCGAGATAGCGGGTCATTTCACCCAGCGCCTCGCTGTGGCGGGTGCTTTCCTGGCGGATATCAATACGCACCAGCGGCACGCCGAAGCATTTCACGCGGCGCAGCGTATCCAGCAGTTGGCCGTTGGCGATAATGCCCATGCCGCAGGCCTGCAGGGATTGGTAGCAGGCGTAGAGCGGGTCCCACAGCTGCTCGTTCTGGATCAGCAAACCTTCCGGCTTCGGCAGGCGCTGGCCTTTCAGGCGCGCTTCGAGCCAGGCCTGGGTGGCCAGCAGCTGCTGACGCAGGCCTTTCATGATGTGGCGGTAAGGTTCCTGCCCGGCGTCCGGCCCTGCCAGCTCGCTCAGTTCGTCGGTGCATTCCACCATCGAAAGTTCGGAAACCAGTACGGCGATATCACGCAGGAACAGATCGGTTGCTTTCCAGCGGCTAAGCAGCAGCACATGGCGCGTGATTTCTGAGGTGACGTTCGGGTTGCCGTCGCGGTCACCGCCCATCCAGGATGTGAAGCGCACCGGTACGAAATCCACCGGCAGCTTGTAGTTCAGGTTCTCTTCGAGCTGTTCGTTTAGCTCGCGCAGGTAGTTTGGCACCCCTTCCCAGAGGCTATTTTCCACCACCGCAAAGCCCCATTTGGCTTCGTCCACCGGTGAAGGGCGATGCTTACGAATCTCATCGGTATGCCAGGCCTGGGCAACCAGCTGGCGCAGGCGGCGCATGATTTGGTTGCGTTCGTAGTCCGCGAGGTCGCTGTGGTCGAGCTGCTTGAGACAGCTATTAACCTCAACCAGCTTGTGAATCAGGGTACGGCGGGTAATTTCCGTCGGGTGGGCTGTCAGAACCAGCTCAAGAGAGAGAGACTCAACGGCTTCGCGGATGTCGGCTTCGCTGATATCGGGCTGGTTCTTTAATTTTTGCAGCGTCTTAGCGATAACTTCCGGGTTGCTTGCTGCTTCACCCGTCGCGGAGATGCTGTGGTATTGCTCTGCGGTGTTGGCGAGATTAAGAAACTGGCTAAAGGCGCGGGCGACGGGCAGCAGTTCATCATTTGAGAGGTTCTGCAGCGTGCTCAGCAGCTCCTGACGATTCGCTTCATTACCGGCGCGGGAGGACTTGGATAACTTACGGATAGTTTCAACGCGGTCGAGAATATTCTCTCCCAGCGCATCTTTGATAGTATCTCCGAGCAGTTTACCGAGCATGCTGACATTACTTCGCAAAGCAGAATAGCGTTCGTTCATATGACTCCAGCCCAATCTAATATGTAACTTAATTTCACCCGTGAAGGTTCAACACCGCCTTTTATAAAGCCACGTCGCTACCCATTCGTCAATTGCTACGAAATCGTTTCAGCAAACGAAGAAATGACGCGAATTTATGAAATTTAATTACCAACTTCGCTCATAAGCATTTCTTATAAGAATAGCGGTAAAACCAGATAAAAAGGGGGTAAAAACCCCCTTTCCCGCTATTTATCAATGCCAGCAAAAATGATGAACCACCTGGGTAATTAATTTTCTGGTCGGCTCAATAAAGCGTGTTTCGATGTATTCATCCGGCTGATGCGCCTGGTTGATGGAGCCGGGGCCGAGGACAAGCGTCGGGCAGACGGTCTGGATAAACGGCGCTTCGGTGCAGTAATTCACCACTTCGGTCTGCGCGCCCAGCAGTTTTTCGACGACCTGAACTAAATGATGATCCTGAGGGCATTCGTAGCCGGGGATCGGCGGATGCAGTTCGGAAATCGTCAGGCGGCCCGGCCAGCGCTGGCTTACCGGCTCTAATGCTTCGCTCAGCAGACCGTTAAGGTCGTTTAATGTCATTCCCGGCAGCGGGCGAATGTCCATATGCAGGTCACAGCAGGCACAAATACGGTTGGCCGCGTCTCCGCCGCTGATATGGCCGAGGTTGAGGGTCGGATATGGCACGGTGAACGCATCGTGGTGATAGCGATCCTTGAGCGTATTTCTCAGCGTCAGGATGTGGCCAATGGCGTCATGCATCAGTTCGATGGCGTTTACACCGCGAGCCGGGTCGCTGGAGTGGCCGGACTGGCCAAGAATGCGGATGGCATTAGATATATGGCCTTTGTGCGCGCGAACCGGCTGCAAGGAGGTTGGCTCGCCAATAATTGCGCAGTCCGGGCGCAGGGCGGTGGTTTCAGAGAAGTAGCGTGCGCCCGCCATGGTGGTTTCTTCATCGGCGGTTGCCAGCACGTAGAGCGGCTTTTTCAGGGTTGTCACATCCACGTCGCGCAGCGCATCCAGAATAAAGGCGAAGAAGCCCTTCATGTCCGCGGTGCCCAGACCGTAAAGCTTATTGTCGTGTTCGGTCAGGCTAAACGGGTCGCGCGTCCAGCGGCCGTCATCAAACGGAACGGTATCCGTATGCCCCGCCAGCAGCAGGCCACCGGCGCCCTGGCCGGTACTCGCCAGCATATTAAATTTATTGCGCGTGCCGGGAACGGGCTGGATTTCGACGCTAAAACCGAGGTCGCGGAACCAACCTGCCAGTAAATTGATTAAAGACTCATTGCTCTGATCCAGCGCGCTATCGGTGGCGCTGATGGAGGGAGTCGCGATCAGAGCGCGGTAGATCTCGATAAAAGGCGGTAATTTCATCTTCACTGTTGACAGGCCTTAGGTTAGGATAGTATCAATATTCATGCAGTAATTATGAATAAAAATACAGTAACGTTGAGCGTAAAGGAACAGTTAAGCGTTCCGGTGAATAAAACCACGCTTGCGGACGTGGGTGAAAGCTTCTGGCTGCACCCTGAATTGACCGACCAGACAAGGTGAACGACCCCGATGTTGAATACGCTGATTGTGGGTGCCAGCGGTTATGCAGGCGCAGAGCTTGTGAGCTACTTGAATCGCCATCCTGATATGAACATAACCGCTTTGACGGTTTCAGCGCAAAGTGCAGATGCAGGAAAATTGTTATCTGATTTGCACCCGCAATTAAAGGGCATCGTTGATTTGCCGCTGCAGCCGATGTCCGACATCAGCGAGTTTAGCAAAGGGGTGGACGTGGTGTTTCTCGCCACCGCTCACGAAGTCAGCCACGACCTGGCGCCGCAGTTCCTCGCGGCGGGCTGCGTGGTTATCGACCTCTCCGGCGCGTTTCGTGTTAACGACGCCGAGTTTTATCAGCGCTATTACGGTTTCACTCATCAGCATCCTGAGCTGCTGGAACAGGCGGCATATGGCCTGGCCGAGTGGGAAAACGAAAAGATTAAGCAGAGCAAGCTGATTGCGGTGCCGGGCTGCTACCCAACGGCGTCACAGCTGGCGTTAAAACCGCTTATCGATGCAGGCCTGTTGGAGTTGAGCCAGTGGCCGGTTATCAATGCGACCAGCGGCGTCAGCGGCGCGGGCCGTAAAGCGGCAATAGCTAACAGCTTCTGCGAAGTTAGCCTGCAGCCGTACGGCATCTTTAATCACCGGCACCAGCCGGAAATTGCTGCTCATCTCGGGGCGCAGGTTATCTTTACTCCGCATCTGGGCAACTTCCCGCGCGGCATTCTGGTGACGATTACCTGCCGCCTGAAGCCCGGCGTAAGCCAGCAGCAGATTGCCGATGCTTTTACTCAAGCCTACGGAGATAAACCGCTGGTACGCCTTTACGAAAAGGGCGTTCCGGCGCTGAAAAACGTCGTTGGCCTGCCGTTCTGCGATATCGGCTTTGCCGTGCAGGATGAGCATCTGATTGTGGTCGCAACCGAGGATAACCTCCTTAAAGGTGCCGCGGCCCAGGCAGTACAGTGCCTGAATATTCGTTTTGGCTTCGCCGAAACGCAGTCTCTTATTTAACCGTCGGTCGGGTGAAATGATGAATCCTTTAATTATCAAATTAGGCGGCGTTCTGCTGGATAGCGAAGAGGCGCTGGAGCGCCTGTTTACCGCGCTGGTGAATTACCGTCAGGCGCATCAACGCCCGCTGGTTATCGTCCACGGCGGTGGCTGCCTGGTAGACGAGCTGATGAAAAAGCTGGCGCTGCCTGTAGAGAAGAAAAACGGCCTGCGCGTTACCCCGGCTGACCAGATAGACATTATCACCGGCGCTCTGGCCGGTACGGCCAACAAGACGCTGCTGGCGTGGGCGAAGAAGCACGGCATTAACGGTGTTGGGCTTAGCCTGGGTGACGGCGATAGCGTAACGGTGACTCAGCTTGATGAAGCATTAGGGCACGTAGGGCTGGCTAAGGCGGGTTCGCCAAAACTTATCAACACGCTGCTGGAAGGCGGCTTCCTGCCGATTGTTAGCTCTATCGGCGTGACCGCAGAAGGCGAGCTGATGAACGTTAACGCCGACCAGGCTGCGACGGCACTGGCGGCCACGTTGGGCGCAGACCTGATCCTGCTGTCTGATGTAAGCGGCATTCTTGACGGCAAAGGCCAGCGCATCGCCGAGATGACCGCCGCCAAAGCCGAGCAGCTGATTCAGCAGGGCATTATTACCGACGGCATGATAGTGAAAGTAAACGCGGCACTGGATGCGGCCCGCACCCTGGGACGCCCGGTTGATATCGCCTCCTGGCGTCACGCGGATCAGCTACCCTCTTTATTCAACGGCGTGGCTATCGGCACCCGGATTCTGGCATAGACAAAGAATAGATTTAACAAGGACAAGACAATGCAAAATCACGGCATCAAAAAAATCGTTCTCGCATACTCTGGCGGCCTCGACACTTCAGCCATCATTCCATGGCTTAAAGAAAACTACGGCGGCTGCGACGTTGTCGCCTGCGTAGTGGACATCGGCCAGGATCGTGAAGATCTGAAAGGCGTTGAGCAGAAGGCGCTGCGCTCCGGCGCTTCCGAGTGCTACGTGGTGGATGCGCGTGAAGAGTTCATCAGCGACTATGTTTATCCGGTATTGCAGACCGGTGCGCTGTATGAGGGAAGCTACCTGCTGGGCACTTCTATGGCTCGCCCGCTGATCGCCAGGGTGCTGGTGGATGTGGCAAACAAAGTCGGTGCTGATGCGCTGTGCCACGGCGCGACCGGCAAAGGTAATGACCAGGTACGTTTTGAGTCAACATGGGCGGCGCTGGCTCCGCACCTGAAAGTAGTAGCACCGTGGCGTGAGTGGAACCTGCGTTCCCGTGAAGCGCTGCTCGACTACCTGAAAGAGCGTGATATTCCGACCACCGCGTCGCTGGAAAAAATCTACAGCCGTGACGAGAATGCGTGGCATATCTCCACCGAAGGCGGCGTGCTGGAAAGCCCGTGGAATGCCCCGAACAAAGATTGCTGGGTGTGGACCGTTGACCCGCAGGAAGCCCCGGACCAGGCCGAGCAGGTGAGCGTTACCGTCAAGCAGGGCAAAGTTGTTGCCGTTAACGGCGAAGCTATGAGCCCGTTCAAGTGCCTGGAAGCGCTGAATGCTATCGGTTCTAAACACGGTATTGGCCGTATCGATATCGTAGAAAACCGCCTGGTGGGGATTAAATCCCGCGGCTGCTATGAAACCCCAGGGGGCACTATCATGATGGCCGCTCTGCGCGGCGTTGAGCAGCTGGTGCTGGATCGTGATTCCTTCAAATGGCGTGAGCAGTTGGGCCTGGAAATGTCCTACGTGGTGTACGATGGCCGCTGGTTTGCGCCGCTGCGTAAATCTCTGCAGGCTTCTGCCGAGTCGCTGGCGGAAGAGGTGAATGGCGAAGTTGTGCTTCAGCTGTACAAAGGCCAGGTGACTGCGGTTCAGAAAAAATCTCAGAACAGCCTCTACAGCGAAGAGTTCGCTACCTTTGGCGAAGATGAAGTATACGATCACAGCCACGCTGGCGGCTTTATCCGCCTGTTCTCGCTCTCTTCACGTATCCGTGCGCTGAACGAACTTAAGAAGTAATTTTTTACCCTCACTCTTTCCCCGTATGGGGAGAGGGTGAGGGGCAATGAACATCAATAATGTAATGGAGCATGACTATGGCACTTTGGGGTGGGCGTTTTACTCAGGCAGCAGACCAGCGGTTTAAGCAGTTCAATGACTCTTTACGCTTTGACTACCGCCTGGCTGAGCAAGACATCGTAGGTTCCGTCGCCTGGTCCAAAGCGTTGGTCACCGTGGGCGTGCTGACTGCGGCTGAGCAAGTTCAGCTTGAGCAGGCGCTGAACGTGCTGCTGGAAGAAGTGCAGTCCAATCCGCAGGTTATTCTCGAGAGCGATGCGGAAGATATTCATAGCTGGGTGGAAGGCAAGCTTATCGACAAGGTGGGCGCGCTGGGTAAAAAACTCCACACCGGCCGCAGCCGCAACGACCAGGTCGCGACCGACCTGAAGCTGTGGTGCAAAATGCAAATTAGCGAACTGCTGGCGGCAACTCGCCATCTGCAGCAGGCGCTGGTGGAAACTGCCGACGCAAACCAGGATGCCGTAATGCCGGGCTATACGCACCTGCAACGCGCGCAGCCGGTAACGTTTGCCCACTGGTGCCTGGCATACGTTGAGATGCTGGCGCGTGATGAAAGCCGCCTGCAAAGTACTCTGACCCGGCTCGACGTTAGCCCGCTGGGCAGCGGCGCGCTGGCGGGAACGGCCTATGAGATTGACCGCGAGCAGCTGGCCGGTTGGTTAGGTTTTGCTTCTGCGACCCGCAATAGCCTCGATAGCGTTTCCGACCGCGATCATGTTCTGGAGCTGCTGTCTGATGCTTCTATCGGCATGGTTCACCTGTCCCGTTTTGCAGAAGATCTTATTTTCTTCAACACCGGGGAAGCCGGTTTTGTTGAGCTGTCTGACCGCGTGACTTCCGGTTCTTCACTGATGCCGCAGAAGAAAAACCCGGATGCTCTGGAGCTTATCCGCGGCAAATGTGGCCGCGTGCAGGGCGCATTGACCGGCATGATGATGACCCTGAAAGGTCTGCCGCTGGCGTATAACAAAGATATGCAGGAAGACAAAGAAGGCCTGTTCGACGCGCTCGACACCTGGCTCGATTGCCTGCATATGTCGGTACTGGTGCTGGACGGCATTCAGGTGAAGCGCCCGCGTTGCAAAGAAGCCGCAGAGCAAGGCTATGCCAATGCGACGGAACTGGCTGATTACCTGGTTGCTAAAGGCGTGCCGTTCCGTGAAGCTCACCATATCGTGGGTGAAGCGGTGGTTGAGGCCATTAAGCAGGGGAAAGCGCTGGAAGCTCTGACGCTGGCTGATTTACAGAAATTCAGCCCGGTAATTAGCGACGATGTTTATCCGATTCTGTCGCTTCAGTCGTGCCTGGATAAGCGAGCTGCAAAAGGCGGCGTTTCGCCGACTCAGGTTGCTCTGGCGATTGCCGAGGCTAAACAGCGTCTGGTGTAAGTTCCTTTCAAATCTCCCTTCAGATTTTGAACAAAAAAAAGCGGACATAATGTCCGCTAAAAGTTCACGTTGGCTTTAATAATTCGTCAGGTTCAGAGAACAGAGAGTCTCTGCAACAGGTGCTTCGTTTCCGGGTAAGGTAGAGTGAAGCACCTGCTGTTGCTGGCTATTATTCATCAACATCGCTTGATAGGGATAATCGTTCGTTGCTATGCTATCTATCGCCATGAACTATCGTGGCGCAGGAGGATGGATAATGAATATTCGAGATCTTGAATACCTGGTGGCGCTGGCCGAGCACCGCCACTTTCGCCGCGCGGCGGATTCTTGTCACGTTAGTCAGCCCACGCTGAGCGGCCAGATCCGCAAGCTGGAAGATGAGCTGGGCGTAATGCTGCTGGAGCGTACCAGCCGCAAAGTGTTATTCACCCAGGCAGGTTTATTGCTGGTTGATCAGGCGCGTACCGTTCTGCGTGAAGTTAAAGTGCTGAAGGAGATGGCGAGCCAGCAGGGCGAAGCGATGTCTGGTCCGCTGCATATCGGCCTGATCCCGACCGTCGGGCCTTATCTGCTGCCGCAAATTATTCCGATGCTGCACCAGACTTTCCCGAAGCTGGAAATGTATCTGCACGAAGCGCAGACCCATCAGCTGCTGGCGCAGCTCGATAGCGGCAAGCTCGACTGTGCGATTCTGGCGCTGGTGAAAGAGAGTGAAGCCTTTATTGAAGTGCCGCTGTTTGACGAGCCGATGGTACTGGCGGTTTATCAGGATCACCCGTGGGCGAACCGCGACCGCGTGCCGATGTCTGACCTGGCCGGTGAAAAACTGCTGATGCTGGAAGACGGCCACTGCCTGCGCGACCAGGCTATGGGCTTCTGTTTTGAAGCCGGAGCGGATGAAGATACCCATTTCCGTGCCACCAGTCTGGAAACGCTGCGCAACATGGTTGCCGCGGGGAGCGGTATCACGCTGCTGCCGGCGCTTGCCGTACCGCAGGAACGCCAGCGCGACGGCGTAGTCTATCTGCCATGTTATAAACCAGAACCACGGCGTACCGTTGGCCTGGTTTATCGTCCGGGTTCACCGCTGCGCGGCCGCTATGAGCAGCTGGCAGAGGCCATCCGCACGCAGATGGATGGCCATTTCGATTCGGCGTTAAAACAGGCGATTTAAGCCGTTTAGCGCCGCTACCCGGTAGGCTTCCGCCATTGTCGGGTAGTTGAAGGTGGTGTTAACGAAGTATTCGATAGTGTTACCGCCACCTTTCTGCTCCATTATCGCCTGGCCGATGTGAATGATTTCGGCCGCGCGCTCGCCAAAGCAGTGGATCCCCAGAATCTCTTTTGTTTCACGGTGGAACAGGATCTTCAGCGTCCCCACGTTCATGCCGACAATTTGCGCTCGCGCTAAATGCTTGAACTGCGCGCGGCCCACTTCGTAAGGCACTTTCATTGAGGTCAGCTGCTGTTCGGTTTTACCCACCGAGCTGATTTCAGGAATGGTGTAAATCCCGGTTGGGATATCTTCTACCAGATGGCCGGTCGCCTCACCTTTGACCAACGCCTGAGCCGCAATGCGCCCCTGGTCGTAGGCCGCAGAGGCCAGACTTGGGTAGCCAATAACGTCGCCCACTGCGTAAATGTGCGGTAGCGCGGTCTGGTACATGCTGTTGACCTTGATAAGCCCGCGGCTGTCGGCTTCGAGACCGATATTTTCCAGCGCCAGCGAATCCGTGTTCCCGGTACGTCCGTTGGCGTACAGCAGGCAATCTGCCTTCACTTTTTTGCCGGATTTCAGGGAGACAATTACGCCATCGTCCACGCCTTCAATCTTCTCGAACTCTTCGTTGTGGCGAATCACCACGCCGCTGTTCCAGAAGTGGTAGGAGAGCGAGTCTGACATCTCCTGATCGAGGAAGGCGAGCAGGCGGTCACGGGTGTTGATCAAGTCAACTTTTACGTTCATTCCGCGGAAGATAGAAGCATATTCGCAGCCGATGACCCCCGCGCCATAAATGATCACATGGCGCGGTTCATGATGCAGGCTGAGAATGGAGTCGCTGTCGTAGATTCGCGGGTGGGTGAAATCGACTTCCGGCGGGCGGTATGGACGCGAGCCGCATGCAATAACAAACTTCTCGGCGGTATAGGTTTCTACCGAACCATCGTGGCATTGCAATGCGATGGTATGCTCATCAACAAAATGCGCATCGCCCTGCAACATCTCGCAGCGGTTGCGCTCGTAAAAGCCCTGGCGCATGCGGGTTTGCTGGTTAATCACGCTATCAGCGTGGTTAAGGATATCGGCAAAAGAGGAACGGAGAAGGTGAGTATGGTCGCTGTATAACGGGTTTTGATTGAATTCAATGATGCGGCTGACGGCGTGTCGGAGGGCTTTCGAAGGAATGGTGCCCCAGTGGGTGCAACCGCCGCCGACATTATGGTAGCGCTCAATCACCGCTACCCTGGCTCCCTGTTTCACCAGACCCATGGCAGCACCTTCGCCCCCGGGACCGGAACCAATCACTATTGCGTCATAATCGTAGGTTTGTGGCATGGTATGACTTACCTGTTTTTATACATAAAGGCAACACGATGGTAACATCAACCGGGGAATTACCCAATTACCGTTGTGCTTTTTACCGTTACAGCGCGTTAATATCGCGTAAACAATCATTCACAATACACTATAAAAGCGGTAGCTTGATTCTCTGATATAGTTCCAGCTCTGTTTGAAGGATTCAGGCAATATAATGGGTGTAAGAGCGCAACAAAAAGAGAGAACACGGCGTTCTTTGGTAGAAGCCGCGTTTAGCCAGCTAAGCGCCGAAAGAAGCTTTGCCAGCCTGAGCCTGCGAGAGGTTGCCCGCGAAGCCGGTATCGCTCCAACATCATTTTATCGCCATTTTCGCGATGTTGATGAACTCGGTCTTACCATGGTAGATGAGAGTGGCCTGATGCTGCGCCAGCTGATGCGGCAGGCACGTCAGCGCATCGCAAAAGGCGGCAGCGTTATCCGCACGTCGGTCTCAACCTTTATGGAATTCATCGGCAATAATCCCAACGCCTTCAGGCTGCTGCTGCGCGAGCGTTCGGGAACCTCGGCGGCTTTTCGTGCCGCGGTAGCGCGTGAAATTCAGCACTTCATTGCGGAACTTGCCGATTATTTAGAACTCGAAAACCGCATGCCCCGCAGCTTCACCGAAGCGCAGGCAGAAGCGATGGTCACGATTGTTTTTAGTGCGGGCGCCGAAGCGCTGGACGTTGATATCGATCAGCGTCGTCAGCTCGAAGAGCGACTGGTGCTCCAGCTGCGTATGATCTCGAAAGGGGCTTACTACTGGTATCGCCGGGAACAAGAAAAAATGGCGCTTGCTCAATTTTCCGAAGAGTGAAGGACGAGCAATGAAACAGTTGCAAGATAGAGGTACGCTGGTGCTGGCGTTTGTCGCTGGCCTGTCGATTAACGGATCTTTTGCCGCGCTGTTTAGCTCGGTAGTGCCGTTCTCGATTTTCCCGATAATTGCGCTGGTGCTGACGGTTTATTGCCTGCATCACCGCTATCTTAACCGCACGATGCCGGTAGGCCTGCCAAGCCTTGCCGCCGCCTGTTTTGTGCTGGGCGTGCTGCTTTATAGCTCGGTTGTTCGCGTGGAGTACCCGGCTATTGGCTCAAACTTCCTGCCTTCGATTCTTTCGGTGGTGGTGCTGTTCTGGATCATGTTTAAGCTGAGAACCCGCAAGCCGGAAACTTCTGAGTAATCAGAAAAACAAAAGAGAGAAGGACGCCGTGGCGTCCTTTTTTTATTTGCGAGTGAGCAGCACGCCGCACTCCATATGGTGCGTGTAGGGGAACTGATCGAACAGCGCAAGCCTTGCCACCTCGTGAGTTTGAGACAGCGTTTCGAGGTTCTCACAAAGCGTTTGCGGATTGCAGGAGATGTAGAGAATATTTGGGTATGCCTGCACCATTTTCACCGTGTCCGCATCGAGGCCGCTGCGCGGCGGATCGACAAAGATGGTTTCACACTGATAGCTCTTCAGGTCTATGCCCTGCAGGCGATTAAATTCCCTGACGCCGTTCATCGCCTGGGTAAACTCTTCGGCCGCCATGCGGATAATCTGCACGTTGTCGATGTTATTGGCCGCAATATTGTACTGCGCTGCCGCCACCGATGGCTTAGCGATTTCCGTCGCCAGCACGCGATTAAAGTTACGCGCCAGCGCTAAAGAGAAGTTGCCGTTGCCGCAATACAGCTCGAGTAGGTCACCGCTGGAGTGTTGGGTGGCGTTCAGCGCCCATTCCAGCATTTGAATATTCATCGCCGCGTTTGGTTGGGTAAAGCTGTTTTCAACCTGACGATAAATCATCTCTTTGCCCGCGACGGGCAGGCGTTCATCGATGAAGTCCTGGTCCAGCTCAATCTTGGTTTTGGTCGCCCGACCAATCAAGTGCACGTTAAAACCGCGTGCACGGAGGCTGTCGCGTAGCGCCTGAGCATGCAGCTGCCACTCGTCGTCCAGCTTACGGTGGTAAAGCAGAGAAACTACCGCCTGATTGCTCAGGGTGGTGAGATAGTCAATCTGGAACAGTTTGTGGCGCAGAGCCGGGATATCGCGCACACCGTCGAGCATGGCGGGCATCAGGGCATTAATGAGCTCGCTTGCGGCCGGAAAGCTGTTTACGCGGATGCGGCTTTTGGTCTGCTGGTCGAACATGATGTGGTAAAGGTCGTCGCCTTCATGCCAGATACGAAACTCTGCCCGCATACGGTAGTGGCTTACCGGTGAACGGAATACCTCCGGGGCAGGCGCGGCAAAGGGTGCCATCATGCCTTGCAGGCGAGTGACTTTTTCCGCCAATTGCGCGTCGTACTGATCTGTCGGGAGGTGTTCAGGGGTCATGGCAAGCTATCCAGTCGGTCAATGAATACGTGAATATAAACTACGCGGCGATTGTAGGGATTCAACTCACGATGTCCAGCCCGATCGGTATAAGAAGTTCTGCGGGAAGTCTGGACATCTTTATAAGCCTAACGGTAGCATGGCTTTTCCGGCCTCCTGAGAGTTAAAAGGGAACCCAGTGCAATTCTGGGGCTGACGCGCAGCGGTAAGGAACGGCGAGATGAATGCATAACGCAGACACTGCTTTCTATATATAAGCGGGAAGTCCTCATCTCAATAAAGCCCCCAAGCCCGAAGACCTGCCGGAATGACGTCGCAAGTGATATGGCTATCGCGTGCTATCTGCCATATCTGCGGCATCCTATTCGAAAGCGGATGCTTATATAAATGATGATAAAGAAGGTTTCGCTGTTGTCGGCTCTGTCCGCAACGGCTTTTTCAGTTTGGGCGCAGGACAGCAACAACGATAATACCCTGATGGTAACGGCTAACCGTTTTCAGCAGCCGGTGAACAGCGTGCTGGCGCCGAACTCTGTGGTGACGCGCGAAGACATCGACCGCTGGCAGTCAAAATCACTGACCGACGTGATGCGTCGCCTGCCTGGCGTTGATATTGCGCAGAGCGGCGGACTTGGCCAGTTTTCCTCCGTGTTTGTTCGCGGGACTAACTCCAGCCACGTGCTGGTGCTTATCGACGGTATCCGCCTCAATCAGGCCGGAGTGACCGGCTCTTCCGACCTCAGCCAAATCCCTGTTTCTCTGGTCCAGCGCGTGGAGTACATTCGCGGGCCTCGTTCAGCAGTCTATGGTTCTGATGCGATCGGCGGGGTTATCAACATCATTACCACGCGGGATAAAGACGGCACGACGCTGACTGCGGGAATGGGATCGAATGGCTACCAGAACTATGATGCCAGCACCCAGCAAAAGCTTGGAGAAAATACGCGAGTGACCCTGGCGGGTAACTATGAGTATACCAAAGGCTTTGATGTAGTTGCGGATGGCAATACCGGCGGCCTGCGCCAGCCTGACCGCGACGGCTTTATGAGCAAATCCCTGTACGGAGCGCTTGAGCATAATTTCTCTGAGCAGTGGAGCGGCTTTGTGCGCGGCTACGGCTACGACAATCGCACGGCTTATGACGGTTTCTACAGCAGCTTCACGCCGAATCAGCTGGTGGATACCCGACAGCTCTACAGCCAGACCTGGGATACCGGGCTGCGCTTTAATAACGATATATTCCATTCACAGCTGATCTCCAGCTACGGCCACAGCAAAGATTACAACTTCGACCCGCGCCTTGGCCGCTACGACTCCAGCGCCACTCTCGACGAAATTAAGCAGTACAACCTGCAGTGGACTAACTCCGTTGATGTCGGGGCCGGGAACGTAGGTGCGGGCGTTGACTGGCAGAAGCAGAGTACCGAGCCGGGCACCAACTACGTAACCAACGGCTACGACCAGCGTAATACCGGTGTCTATCTGACCGCGCTGCAAAAACTGGGTGATTTCACCTTCGAAGGCGCTGCACGTAATGATGATAACTCTGAGTTTGGCAATCACGGGACCTGGCAGAGCAGCGCCGCATGGGAATTCGTAGAGGGCTATCGCTTTATTGCATCCTACGGCACCGCCTTTAAGGCGCCAAACCAGGGGCAGCTGTTTGGTTTCTACGGGAACAGAAATCTGAATCCAGAAGAAAGCCGCCAGTGGGAAGGGGCATTTGAAGGTCTGACCTCGGGTGTGAACTGGCGCGTTTCTGGTTATCGCAACCTTATTGATAACCTGATCGACTTCAACAATAACACGCTGAGCTATTACAACGTCGGCAAGGCCAATATTAAAGGGATTGAAGGTACGGCTTCCTTCGATACCGGGCCTGTACAGCATAGTATCAGCTATGACTATGTTGATGCCCGTAACGGCCTGACCGATGCACCGCTGGCCCGCCGCGCTAAGCAACAGGCGAAGTACCAGCTTGACTGGCAGCTTTACGATTTGGACTGGAGCGTAACGTATCATTACCTGGGGTCACGTTACGACACCGACTACAACACCGGTCAAACGGTGAAAATGGGCGGTGTGAGCCTGTGGGACGTTGCCTTGTCATATCCAGTCACGTCACAACTGACCGTTCGTGGTAGAATAGCTAACCTGTTCGATAAAGATTACGAGACGGTTTATGGCTACCATACTGCAGGACGGGAATACTACTTGTCTGGCAGCTACACCTTCTGATGCACATCCCACCGTGCTGGTTTTTGACTCCGGCGTCGGTGGGCTGTCCGTCTACAATGAGATTCGGCAGCTTTTGCCGAATCTCCATTACATCTACGCTTTCGACAATGTGGCGTTTCCTTACGGTGAAAAAAGCGAAGAGTTCATCGTCGAGCGAGTCGTATCGATAGTCACTGCCGTACAGCAACAATATCCTCTGGCTCTTGCCGTTATCGCTTGTAATACCGCAAGCACCGTATCTCTCCCTGCGTTACGTGAAAAGTTTGGCTTCCCGGTAGTTGGCGTTGTGCCTGCCATCAAACCGGCCGCCCGCCTGACGACGAACGGCGTGGTGGGGCTGCTTGCAACACGCGGCACGGTAAAGCGTCCTTATACTCATGAGCTAATTTCTCGGTTTGCCACAGAGTGCAAAATTGAAATGCTGGGTTCAGCGGAGCTGGTGGAGTTAGCCGAGGCGAAGCTGCACGGTGAGCCGGTATCGCTGGACGAGTTGCGCAGGATCTTGCGCCCGTGGCTGCGTATGGCCGAGCCGCCGGATACCGTCGTGCTGGGCTGCACCCACTTCCCTCTATTACAGGAAGAGCTGCTGGCAGTATTGCCGGAAGGTACAAGGATGATTGATTCCGGGGCCGCAATTGCAAGGCGCACCGTTTGGTTGTTGGAGCATGAAGCACCCGATGCTTCTTCAGCGGATCAGAATATTGCTTATTGTATGGCGTTTACGCCCGAGACTGCGCAATTAATGCCCGTTTTACAACGTTATGGCTTCGAAAAGCTCGAAAAACTGGCACTTCAGGGCGATTCTGAGCAAAAAAGCGACGCTTAAACATTTTTTTCAAATTAGGGGTTGTCAGGCTCTGAGAACTCCCTATAATGCGCCTCCACTGACACGGCAAAGCGGCTTCGAAAGCGGCTTAACAACCCGGTAGTCAGTCAGACGAAAGCGAAAATAAACGCTTGACTCTGAAAGAGGAAAGCGTAATATACGCCACCTCGAGTTAGCAAGCGAAAGCGCGTAACTCACTGCTCTTTAACAATTTATCAGACAATCTGTGTGGGCACTCGCAGGATTGATATCTCAGCATCTTCGGATGCAAAAAAATATCAAGTCTTGAAGAGTGACTACTGATTTTATAAACAGTTTTAATTCTTTGAGCATCAAACACTTTTAAATTGAAGAGTTTGATCATGGCTCAGATTGAACGCTGGCGGCAGGCCTAACACATGCAAGTCGAGCGGTAACAGGGAGTAGCTTGCTACTTTGCTGACGAGCGGCGGACGGGTGAGTAATGTCTGGGGATCTGCCTGATGGAGGGGGATAACTACTGGAAACGGTAGCTAATACCGCATAACGTCGCAAGACCAAAGAGGGGGACCTTCGGGCCTCTTGCCATCGGATGAACCCAGATGGGATTAGCTAGTAGGTGGGGTAATGGCTCACCTAGGCGACGATCCCTAGCTGGTCTGAGAGGATGACCAGCCACACTGGAACTGAGACACGGTCCAGACTCCTACGGGAGGCAGCAGTGGGGAATATTGCACAATGGGCGCAAGCCTGATGCAGCCATGCCGCGTGTGTGAAGAAGGCCTTCGGGTTGTAAAGCACTTTCAGCGAGGAGGAAGGCATTGAGGTTAATAACCTCAGTGATTGACGTTACTCGCAGAAGAAGCACCGGCTAACTCCGTGCCAGCAGCCGCGGTAATACGGAGGGTGCAAGCGTTAATCGGAATTACTGGGCGTAAAGCGCACGCAGGCGGTTTGTTAAGTCGGATGTGAAATCCCCGGGCTCAACCTGGGAACTGCATTCGAAACTGGCAAGCTTGAGTCTTGTAGAGGGGGGTAGAATTCCAGGTGTAGCGGTGAAATGCGTAGAGATCTGGAGGAATACCGGTGGCGAAGGCGGCCCCCTGGACAAAGACTGACGCTCAGGTGCGAAAGCGTGGGGAGCAAACAGGATTAGATACCCTGGTAGTCCACGCCGTAAACGATGTCGACTTGGAGGTTGTGCCCTTGAGGCGTGGCTTCCGGAGCTAACGCGTTAAGTCGACCGCCTGGGGAGTACGGCCGCAAGGTTAAAACTCAAATGAATTGACGGGGGCCCGCACAAGCGGTGGAGCATGTGGTTTAATTCGATGCAACGCGAAGAACCTTACCTACTCTTGACATCCAGAGAACTTTCCAGAGATGGATTGGTGCCTTCGGGAACTCTGAGACAGGTGCTGCATGGCTGTCGTCAGCTCGTGTTGTGAAATGTTGGGTTAAGTCCCGCAACGAGCGCAACCCTTATCCTTTGTTGCCAGCGGTTCGGCCGGGAACTCAAAGGAGACTGCCAGTGATAAACTGGAGGAAGGTGGGGATGACGTCAAGTCATCATGGCCCTTACGAGTAGGGCTACACACGTGCTACAATGGCGCATACAAAGAGAAGCGACCTCGCGAGAGCAAGCGGACCTCATAAAGTGCGTCGTAGTCCGGATTGGAGTCTGCAACTCGACTCCATGAAGTCGGAATCGCTAGTAATCGTAGATCAGAATGCTACGGTGAATACGTTCCCGGGCCTTGTACACACCGCCCGTCACACCATGGGAGTGGGTTGCAAAAGAAGTAGGTAGCTTAACCTTCGGGAGGGCGCTTACCACTTTGTGATTCATGACTGGGGTGAAGTCGTAACAAGGTAACCGTAGGGGAACCTGCGGTTGGATCACCTCCTTACCTAAAAGATACAAACCCGCGTAGTGCTCACACAGATTGTCTGATAGAAATTAACGAGCAACAGTAGTACCAGAGTCCCCATCGTCTAGAGGCCCAGGACACTGCCCTTTCACGGCTGTAACAGGGGTTCGAATCCCCTTGGGGACGCCATACCGATAATGAGTGAAAGACATTATCACTGAATATCTTAAAGATGACTTTCGAGTCGTGTTTAAGATATTGCTCTTTAACAATCCGGAACAAGCTGAAAATTGAAACGACACACTGTTTCTGTTCTCCGTAATAAGAACAGAATAGAAGTGTGTTCGAGTCTCTCAAATTTTCATAATTCGAAGCGAAACATCTTCGGGTTGTGAGGTTAAGCGACTAAGCGTACACGGTGGATGCCCTGGCAGTCAGAGGCGATGAAGGACGTGCTAATCTGCGATAAGCGTCGGTAAGGTGATATGAACCGTTATAGCCGGCGATTTCCGAATGGGGAAACCCAGTGTGTTTCGACACACTATCGTTAAGTGAATACATAGCTTAACGAAGCGAACCGGGGGAACTGAAACATCTAAGTACCCCGAGGAAAAGAAATCAACCGAGATTCCCCCAGTAGCGGCGAGCGAACGGGGAGCAGCCCAGAACCTGAATCAGTTTGTGTGTTAGTGGAAGCGTCTGGAAAGTCGCAGGGTACAGGGTGATACTCCCGTACACTAAAATGCACATACTGTGAGTTCGAAGAGTAGGGCGGGACACGTGGTATCCTGTCTGAATATGGGGGGACCATCCTCCAAGGCTAAATACTCCTGACTGACCGATAGTGAACCAGTACCGTGAGGGAAAGGCGAAAAGAACCCCGGCGAGGGGAGTGAAACAGAACCTGAAACCGTGTACGTACAAGCAGTGGGAGCCTCATTTATGGGGTGACTGCGTACCTTTTGTATAATGGGTCAGCGACTTATATTCTGTAGCAAGGTTAACCGTATAGGGGAGCCGCAGGGAAACCGAGTCTTAACTGGGCGTTAAGTTGCAGGGTATAGACCCGAAACCCGGTGATCTAGCCATGGGCAGGTTGAAGGTTGGGTAACACTAACTGGAGGACCGAACCGACTAATGTTGAAAAATTAGCGGATGACTTGTGGCTGGGGGTGAAAGGCCAATCAAACCGGGAGATAGCTGGTTCTCCCCGAAAGCTATTTAGGTAGCGCCTCGTGAACTCATCTTCGGGGGTAGAGCACTGTTTCGGCTAGGGGGCCATCCCGGCTTACCAACCCGATGCAAACTACGAATACCGAAGAATGTTATCACGGGAGACACACGGCGGGTGCTAACGTCCGTCGTGAAGAGGGAAACAACCCAGACCGCCAGCTAAGGTCCCAAAGTCATGGTTAAGTGGGAAACGATGTGGGAAGGCACAGACAGCCAGGATGTTGGCTTAGAAGCAGCCATCATTTAAAGAAAGCGTAATAGCTCACTGGTCGAGTCGGCCTGCGCGGAAGATGTAACGGGGCTAAACCATGCACCGAAGCTGCGGCAGCGACGCTTATGCGTTGTTGGGTAGGGGAGCGTTCTGTAAGCCGTTGAAGGTGGACTGTGAGGTCTGCTGGAGGTATCAGAAGTGCGAATGCTGACATAAGTAACGATAAAGCGGGTGAAAAGCCCGCTCGCCGGAAGACCAAGGGTTCCTGTCCAACGTTAATCGGGGCAGGGTGAGTCGACCCCTAAGGCGAGGCCGAAAGGCGTAGTCGATGGGAAACAGGTTAATATTCCTGTACTTGGTGTTACTGCGAAGGGGGGACGGAGAAGGCTATGTTAGCCGGGCGACGGTTGTCCCGGTTTAAGCATGTAGGCGGGAAGTTTAGGTAAATCCGGACTTCTGTTAACGCTGAGGTGTGATGACGAGGCACTACGGTGCTGAAGTAACAAATGCCCTGCTTCCAGGAAAAGCCTCTAAGCATCAGGTAACATTAAATCGTACCCCAAACCGACACAGGTGGTCAGGTAGAGAATACCAAGGCGCTTGAGAGAACTCGGGTGAAGGAACTAGGCAAAATGGTGCCGTAACTTCGGGAGAAGGCACGCTGTCGGTAGGTGAAACCCCTTGCGGGTGGAGCTGAAGGCAGTCGAAGATACCAGCTGGCTGCAACTGTTTATTAAAAACACAGCACTGTGCAAACACGAAAGTGGACGTATACGGTGTGACGCCTGCCCGGTGCCGGAAGGTTAATTGATGGGGTTATCCGCAAGGAGAAGCTCTTGATCGAAGCCCCGGTAAACGGCGGCCGTAACTATAACGGTCCTAAGGTAGCGAAATTCCTTGTCGGGTAAGTTCCGACCTGCACGAATGGCGTAATGATGGCCAGGCTGTCTCCACCCGAGACTCAGTGAAATTGAAATCGCTGTGAAGATGCAGTGTACCCGCGGCAAGACGGAAAGACCCCGTGAACCTTTACTATAGCTTGACACTGAACATTGAGCCTTGATGTGTAGGATAGGTGGGAGGCTTTGAAGCGTGGACGCCAGTCTGCGTGGAGCCAACCTTGAAATACCACCCTTTAATGTTTGATGTTCTAACGTAGACCCGTGATCCGGGTTGCGGACAGTGTCTGGTGGGTAGTTTGACTGGGGCGGTCTCCTCCTAAAGCGTAACGGAGGAGCACGAAGGTTAGCTAATCACGGTCGGACATCGTGAGGTTAGTGCAAAGGCATAAGCTAGCTTGACTGCGAGAGTGACGGCTCGAGCAGGTGCGAAAGCAGGTCTTAGTGATCCGGTGGTTCTGAATGGAAGGGCCATCGCTCAACGGATAAAAGGTACTCCGGGGATAACAGGCTGATACCGCCCAAGAGTTCATATCGACGGCGGTGTTTGGCACCTCGATGTCGGCTCATCACATCCTGGGGCTGAAGTAGGTCCCAAGGGTATGGCTGTTCGCCATTTAAAGTGGTACGCGAGCTGGGTTTAGAACGTCGTGAGACAGTTCGGTCCCTATCTGCCGTGGGCGCTGGAGAATTGAGGGGGGCTGCTCCTAGTACGAGAGGACCGGAGTGGACGCATCACTGGTGTTCGGGTTGTCATGCCAATGGCATTGCCCGGTAGCTAAATGCGGAAGAGATAAGCGCTGAAAGCATCTAAGCGCGAAACTTGCCCCGAGATGAATTCTCCCTGGGTCCTTGAGACCCCTGAAGGGACGTTGAAGACTACGACGTTGATAGGCTGGGTGTGTAAGCGTAGCGATACGTTGAGCTAACCAGTACTAATGACCCGTGAGGCTTAACCTTACAACACCAAAGGTGTTTTGCGAGACAAATCGATTTTCAGCGAAGTTCAGGATTGAACTGATGGTCACGAGATGACGGTCAGTAACAGAATTTGCCTGGCGGCCGTAGCGCGGTGGTCCCACCTGACCCCATGCCGAACTCAGAAGTGAAACGCCGTAGCGCCGATGGTAGTGTGGGGTCTCCCCATGCGAGAGTAGGGAACTGCCAGGCATCAAATTAGCAGTAATGGTAGTAATACGAGGCAGTTCGCTACTCTCAGAGAGTAGGACTGACAAACCGAAAGGTGAGTCTGAACGCTGCGAAGCAGCGGCCCGTAGGGTGAACGTAAGTTCATCAACTGCCAGGCATCAAATTAGCAGTAAACCGGGGAAACAAACCGGTGGTTGTAAAGAAATTCGGTGGAGCGGTAGTTCAGTCGGTTAGAATACCTGCCTGTCACGCAGGGGGTCGCGGGTTCGAGTCCCGTCCGTTCCGCCACTTATTAAAATTAAGCCTGCTAAATTAGCAGGCTTAATAGCAAGAAATTTAGGGGCGTAGCTCAGTTGGTAGAGCACCGGTCTCCAAAACCGGGTGTCGCGAGTTCGAGTCTCTCCGCCCCTGCCATATATAATCCTTTGCTTCGGCAAAGGATTTTTTTTGTCCAAAATTTCCCTCATTCTTTTCCTCTGCGATTAAAAGCGCATTACTGCGCCATTAATTGTGTCTTTAATAACTCTTTGATTATGCTTTGTTTATCGGTGTTTTGTAGCCAGACGGCATACAAAGGTCTGGATAAAGTCGTACTCTCCGCTACCGGCCAGATCTCTGCTTGCTCTTTTGCCCATTCAACCGGCAGGTAGGTACAACCGTTGAGTTCCGGCATCAGCTTACAGGCCATTTTTGCCGAACTGGTGGTTAAAACAGGAATATCATCGCTGCCAATCAACTCCCCTTCATACTGATGAAAATCGGCTCCCCACTCAATACGTAGATAGTTGAGAGAAGCTTTATGACTTTCCGCGGAGGAGGAATAAAGCGCCAGGCTGAAATGGCCGAGCAGCTGGCTGGCGAACTCATCCATTTTTGGTGTTTCCGTTGTTAGCAACAGATCCAGCTGGCGCTCATGAAGCTGTTTTACCAGCGACTGTCGTTGTGCAATTCGTGCTTCAAACTGCAGGCCACTATGCTGTTGATAAAGTGAGATTAACCATTCGGAAAGCATACATTCCCAGAGCGAAGCGCTTGCCCCCAGGGTTAACTGATTATGCTGAGAAGTATGTGATACCTCTTTTTTCGCGGCCAACCAGGTATTCATCAGGTTTTCCGCGTAGGGCAGCAGCCGTTCTCCGGCAGTTGTCAGCCGTATGTTATTGCGATGACGGGTAAAAAGGTTTACACCCAGCTGATTTTCGAGCTGTCGAATACGAAAGCTGACCGCTGACTGCGTCAAATAAAGTGCTTCTGCAGCACGTCCAAAATGTCGGGTTCTACTCACTTCCAGGAAGGTTTTTAGTAATTCGGTATCCACGCCTTACTCCCAAAAATAATTTGTCGTTATGATTTAAATGTTTTGTTTTACACTCTGTCAAGCGTAACTAATACTCCGCGCCATAAATAGCTCGACCAAGAAAATCAGGAGCGTGTAGGATGGCGGAAAGCTTTACGACGTCTAATCGGTTTTTCGACAATAAACATTATCCGCGTGGGTTTGCTCGCCATGGTGATTTCACCATCAAAGAGGCGCAGCTGTTAGAACGCCATGGTTTTGCGTTTAATGAGCTGGATCTCGGCAAACGTGAACCCGGAACTGAAGAAGAAGTTCAGTTTGTTGCTGTATGCCGCGGTGTACGCGAGCCTTCCACAGAGGCAGAACGTGTCTGGAGCAAGTATATGGCACGTATTAAGCGTCCAAAACGTTTTCATACTCTGTCCGGCGGTAAACCGCAGATGGACACCGTTGAAGACTACACGGACAGCGATGACTAAGAAAAATGGGGCGAAAGCCCCATTTTTTATTCAGCCAGTCTTTGTAGATGCAGCAGCAGGCGATCTATAGCCCGATAGCTGAGTGCTTCCCGAAGATGCTCCCGCTCTATCTTCTCAGCATGCTGCATATCGGCAATCGTGCGCGCGACTTTCAGCAGCCGCTGCCAGGCTCTTACCGACAAGCCCAACTTCACCAGCGTATCCTCCAGCCAAACGGAATCATCCGGCTGAAGCCTGCAGTACTCGCGTATTTCATGATTGCTTAGCAGCGCATTGAGCTTATTCTGGCGGGCAACCTGGCACTCTCTTACCCCGGCGACTCTCTTCCTTATTACGGCGCTGCCTTCGCCGTTATGCCCAGACTGGCTTAGCATTCCTGCAGGAAGGAGGGGAATATCTACGGATAAATCAAAACGATCCAGGAAAGGGCCCGAGAGACGGTTCATGTAGCGTAATGTCTGCTGTGGGCTAGAGCGATTATGCTTACCTTCAAAATGCCCGGTCGGGCCAGGATTCATGGCGGCAATGAGCTGGAATCTTGCCGGGTAGGTAATTTTTGCCCGGGTGCGTGAAATATGAATTTCACCCGACTCAATAGGTTCCCTGAGCGAGTCCAGCACCCGGCGTTCAAATTCGGGAAGCTCATCCAAAAATAGCACGCCGTTATGCGCAAGGGAGATCTCCCCGGGCTGTGGAAGAGATCCACCTCCGACGACGGAGGTAAGGGAGGCGCTGTGGTGCGGGGCCCTGAACGGACGCTGTCGCCAGTGTCGCTTAAGAAGCGAGGACTGCACCAGGCTAAGAATAGCCGCACTCTGAAGCGCCTCAGCGTCATTTAACGGGGGAAGAAGGGTGTTTAGCCTGCTTGCCAGCATCGTTTTGCCGGTACCCGGAGGGCCAATAAGCAGGAGATTGTGCCCGCCGGAGGCTGTAATCTCGAGCGCCCGTTTCCCCAGGCTCTGCCCGATAATTTCATTCATATCCTCGGCGTAGTCTGCCTGCCAGGACGAAGGGCTTGCAGGCTCACGAAGCTCTCCTTTTCCTTCAAGCCAGGCGCAAACCTCGCTCAGATGGCTGGCAATGAAACAGCCGGGCTGGCTTATCAGGCCCACCTCATCCTCATTTTCTGCGGCAACAACAATTCTCCTTCCGGCTTTTAATGCCTCCGTTGCAGAAGATATTGCCCCTGAAACCGCGCGTAATTCACCCGTGAGCGCAAGTTCGCCGATAAACTCAAGCTGTGGCAGTCTTTCGCCGCTGAGCTGCTCAGAAGCGGCCAGCAGCGCTAATGCTATGGGGAGATCGTAGCGCCCACCCTCCTTGGGAAGGTCTGCTGGCGCGAGGTTGATGGTTATCTTACGTGCGGGAAAGGTATAACCGCTGTTAATCAGCGCGCTCCTGACCCGATCCCTTGCCTCTCTGACGGTGGTTTCCGGCAGACCAACAAGCGTTAGCCCGGGAAGCCCGGCACTGATATGTACTTCAACAGTGACCTGTGGCGCATGAATGCCCAGTGCTGCTCTGGTGAAGACAACAGACAGTGACATTATTCCTCCGCGTAAAACTCCATGTTGCGGGAGGATATGGTGATTAAATATTACCCTTTTCTTTTTCCAGGAAACGCTTCGCGGACTTTTTCATCCGCACTCTTTTTTGCAAACTTCGCTGCGAGGCAGATCCCAGAACGATAATTTTTTTCTGGGTTTCATCGGGGAAATGGCTGAGTGAACCTGTTTTATGAATTATTTTCACTTTGCCCTTATTAACTGAAATTAAATAGTTTTTATGCTAATTATTTTTTGCTTGATTCTTTTCGTCATAAAAAAATATTGTGCTTTGCGTCAACTCTGTGATAACTCTGTAGGCATTACTTCGAACTAGACGTTAGAACATACAGAAAATGACAGCCCTTCTACGAGTGATTAGCCTGGTCGTGATTAGCGTGGTGGTGATTATTATCCCACCGTGCGGGGCTGCACTTGGAGAAAGAAAGGCTTAAAAATCAAGCCTGAATCGAAAAGAACCCCCGCACCGAAAGGTCCGGGGGTTTTTTGTTGACTGAAGAATGTGAAGCGAGGAACAGAGCATGCGTTGCAGAATAAAATGCTGTTTCTCCGGTAATGAGACGGGGAACTAACTATGAATGGTGCACAGTGGGTAGTACATGCGTTGCGAGCGCAGGGTGTTGAGACAGTTTTCGGTTATCCGGGCGGCGCAATTATGCCGGTGTACGATGCATTGTACGACGGCGGTGTGGAACATCTACTGTGTCGCCATGAGCAAGGTGCTGCGATGGCGGCCATCGGTTATGCGCGTGCAACCGGCAAAACCGGAGTGTGTATCGCGACTTCCGGCCCCGGCGCCACCAACCTGATAACCGGTCTGGCCGATGCTCTGTTAGATTCTGTTCCGGTTGTGGCTATCACCGGCCAGGTGGCCGTTCCGCTGATGGGCACCGATGCTTTTCAGGAAGTTGATGTTCTGGGCTTATCCCTTGCCTGTACCAAGCACAGCTTCCTGGTTGAATCTCTCGATGAGCTGCCGCGTGTGCTCGCTGAGGCGTTTGAGATAGCGAATTCTGGCCGTCCTGGCCCGGTGCTGGTTGATATCCCTAAGGATATCCAACTGGCTTCCGGCGAACCTGAACCGTGCTTGTCCACCGTTGATGATGAGCCAGATTTGCCTTTTGCTGCACTGCAACAGGCCCGCGAGATGATTTCGCACGCCAAAAAGCCGATGCTTTACGTCGGTGGTGGCGTTGGGATGGCTCAGGCTGTGCCTGCATTACGTGAGTTTATCGCCGTCACAAATATTCCCTCTACCGCCACTTTAAAAGGGCTGGGTGCGGTGCCTGCCGGGCATCCTTTTTACACCGGCATGCTCGGCATGCACGGGACAAAAGCAGCGAACCTGGCGGTTCAGGAGTGTGATTTACTGATTGCCGTGGGCGCTCGCTTTGATGACCGCGTAACCGGCAAGCTGAATACCTTTGCCCCACATGCCAAAGTTATTCATATGGATATCGACCCTGCCGAGCTGAGCAAACTGCGCCAGGCGCACGTTGCTTTGCAGGGGCCCTTGAACCAGCTGCTTCCCGCTTTACAGCAGCCTGTGCATATTGCTGAATGGCAGCAGCATATCGCCGCGCTGAATGAAGAACATCAGTGGCGCTATGACCATCCGGGTGAGGCAATTTATGCTCCTCTTCTGCTGAAGCAGCTTTCCGAACGCAAGCCGAAAGAATCCATTGTGACCACCGACGTGGGCCAGCATCAGATGTGGACCGCGCAGCATATGACCTTCACTCGTCCGGAAAATTTCATTACCTCAAGCGGTCTGGGCACCATGGGGTTTGGCCTGCCTGCCGCTGTAGGTGCGCAGGTTGCCAGACCGGAAGATACGGTTATCTGCGTCTCTGGCGACGGTTCATTCATGATGAATGTCCAGGAGCTGGGTACGATTAAGCGCAAGCAGCTGCCGGTAAAAATCCTGCTGCTGGATAACCAGCGTCTGGGGATGGTGAGACAGTGGCAGCAGCTGTTTTTCGACGAGCGTTACAGCGAAACAACCCTTACCGACAACCCTGATTTCCTCACGCTGGCCAGCGCCTTTGGCATTCCTGGACAGCACATCACCCGTAAAGACCAGGTAGAAGCCGCGTTAGACGCCATGCTGAACAGCGACGGCCCGTACATGCTTCACGTCTCAATTGATGAGTACGAAAATGTCTGGCCGTTGGTGCCGCCCGGTGCCAGTAACTCGCAAATGCTGGAGAAATTATCATGATGCAACATCAGCTCGCAGTACAGGCACGCTTTCGTCCGGAAACTTTAGAGCGCGTTTTGCGCGTAGTGCGCCACCGTGGCTTCCAGATCTGCGCCATGAATATGGCCGCGGCGGGAAATACCGACAATATTAATATTGAATTGACCGTTGCGAGCCTGCGACCTGTCGAATTACTGTTTACTCAATTAAGCAAGCTGGTTGACGTTGCCTGCGTTGAAATCCAGCAACCAACATCACAACAAATTCGCGCCTGAGCGTAAAGGAAGAGAACAATGACGACCAAGAAAGCTGATTACATCTGGTTCAACGGCGAGATGACTCCGTGGGGCGAAGCAAAAGTACACGTCATGTCCCACGCGCTGCACTACGGGACTTCGGTATTTGAAGGCATCCGCTGCTATGACTCGCACAAAGGACCAGTGGTGTTCCGCCATCGTGAACACATGCAGCGCTTGCGTGACTCAGCAAAAATCTATCGCTTCCCGGTATCGCAGAGCGTCGATGAACTGATGGAAGCCTGCCGCGCGGTTATCCGTAAAAACAACCTCACCAGCGCTTACATTCGCCCGTTGGTCTTTGTGGGTGACGTGGGCATGGGCGTTAACCCGCCTGACGGCTACACCACCGACGTCATTATCGCGGCCTTCCCGTGGGGCGCTTACCTGGGTGCAGAAGCGCTGGACCAGGGCATTGACGCGATGGTTTCTTCCTGGAACCGTGCGGCGCCTAACACTATCCCAACCGCGGCTAAAGCGGGTGGTAATTACCTGTCTTCCCTGCTGGTTGGGAGCGAAGCCCGCCGCCACGGCTATCAGGAAGGGATCGCGCTCGATGTGAACGGCTTCCTGTCAGAAGGCGCAGGTGAAAACCTGTTTGAAGTGAAAGATGGCGTTATCTATACCCCGCCGTTCACCTCTTCCGCACTGCCGGGCATCACCCGCGATGCCATTATCAAACTGGCAAAAGATTTGGGGATCGAAGTTCGCGAGCAGGTATTGTCCCGTGAATCGTTGTACCTGGCGGATGAAGTATTTATGTCCGGCACCGCGGCGGAAATCACCCCGGTGCGCAGCGTAGACCGTATTCAGGTTGGCGAAGGCCGTTGTGGCCCGGTCACCAAACGTATTCAGCAGGCATTCTTTGGCCTGTTCACCGGCGAAACCGAAGATAAATGGGGCTGGCTGGACCCGGTAAACCAATAAGTTTTACATAAAAAATATAATCAGGCGGGCGGCGACAGACCGCCTGCGACCCGACAGACTGGAGTAAATAAAGCATGCCTAAGTATCGTTCTGCCACCACAACCCATGGCCGTAATATGGCGGGTGCCCGCGCTCTGTGGCGCGCAACGGGGATGACCGACGCCGATTTCGGCAAACCTATTATCGCGGTAGTGAACTCCTTTACCCAATTCGTTCCGGGCCACGTTCACCTGCGCGACCTGGGTAAGCTGGTTGCTGAACAAATCGAAGCGTCCGGCGGCGTAGCCAAAGAGTTCAACACCATTGCGGTAGATGATGGCATTGCGATGGGACATGGCGGCATGCTTTATTCACTGCCGTCTCGCGAGCTGATTGCCGACTCGGTTGAGTACATGGTCAACGCCCACTGCGCCGATGCCATGGTGTGTATTTCGAACTGCGACAAAATCACCCCGGGGATGTTAATGGCGTCTCTGCGCCTGAATATTCCGGTTATCTTCGTTTCCGGTGGCCCGATGGAAGCCGGGAAAACTAAGCTCTCGGACCAGATAATCAAACTGGATCTGGTTGATGCGATGATTCAGGGCGCGAACCCGAACGTTAGCGACGAGCAAAGTGAGCAAATTGAGCGCTCCGCCTGCCCGACCTGCGGCTCCTGTTCCGGGATGTTCACCGCCAACTCGATGAACTGCCTGACCGAAGCGCTGGGCCTGTCGCAGCCAGGCAACGGCTCGCTGCTGGCGACCCATGCCGACCGCAAAGAACTGTTCCTCAATGCCGGGAAGCGTATTGTCGAACTGACCAAACGCTATTACGAACAGGACGATGCCAGCGCGCTGCCGCGCAACATCGCCAGCAAAGAAGCGTTCGAAAACGCCATGACGCTGGATATCGCAATGGGCGGCTCAACCAATACCGTGCTGCACCTGCTGGCCGCTGCTCAGGAAGCCGAAATTGACTTCACCATGACCGATATTGACCAGCTGTCCCGCAAAGTCCCTCAGCTGTGTAAAGTGGCGCCAAGTACCCAGAAATACCATATGGAAGACGTGCACCGTGCGGGTGGCGTTCTCGGCATCCTCGGCGAGCTGGATCGCGCCGGGTTGCTGAACCGTGAAGTGAAAAACGTGCTGGGTCTTTCCCTGCCGCAGACCCTTGATCAATACGATGTGATGTTGACCAAAGACGAGGCAGTGAAAACCATGTTCCGTGCGGGCCCTGCGGGTATTCGCACCACCCAGGCCTTCTCCCAGAGCTGCCGCTGGGACACGTTGGATGACGATCGCGCTGAAGGCTGTATCCGCTCGCTGGAAAATGCCTACAGCAAAGATGGTGGTCTGGCCGTTCTGTACGGCAACTTCGCTGAAAACGGCTGTATTGTTAAAACGGCCGGCGTTGATGAAGGCAGCCTGGTATTCTGTGGCCCGGCGAAAGTCTACGAGAGCCAGGATGACGCGGTAGAAGCTATCCTCGGCGGAAAAGTGATCGCAGGCGATGTGGTCGTTATTCGCTACGAAGGGCCGAAAGGCGGGCCGGGTATGCAGGAAATGCTCTACCCAACCACCTTCCTGAAATCTATGGGCCTCGGTAAAGCCTGCGCCCTGGTCACCGACGGCCGTTTCTCCGGCGGCACCTCCGGCCTGTCGATTGGTCACGTTTCACCGGAAGCGGCCAGCGGCGGCAACATTGCCCTGATTGAAGACGGCGACATGATTGCCATCGATATTCCAAACCGTGGCATTGATTTGCAGCTTAGCGAGCAGGAGCTGGCGGCTCGCCGTGAAGCGCAGGAAGCTCGCGGCAGCGAAGCCTGGACGCCGCGCAACCGTGAACGTCAGGTTTCCTTCGCACTGCGCGCTTACGCAAGCCTGGCTACCAGCGCGGACAAAGGCGCAGTACGCGATAAAAGTAAGCTTGGAGGCTAACCATGGCTGAGTCACAACCGCTACCCGACGCCCCCTGCGGGGCGGAGTATCTGCGAGCGGTGCTGCGCGCGCCGGTTTATGAAGTCGCACAGGTCACGCCGCTGCAGAAAATGGACAAGCTTTCTTCGCGCCTGGATAACGTTATCCTGGTGAAGCGCGAAGACCGCCAGCCGGTGCACAGCTTCAAGCTGCGCGGGGCATATTCGATGATTGCCGGGCTGAATAGCGAGCAGAAAGCCTGCGGTGTAATCACCGCTTCCGCAGGGAATCACGCTCAGGGCGTGGCGCTTTCTTCCACGCGGCTTGGCATCAAGTCGCTGATCGTTATGCCGGTGGCAACGGCGGATATCAAAGTGGACGCCGTGCGGGCGTTCGGTGGAGAAGTGTTGCTGCACGGCGCGAATTTCGACGAAGCAAAAGCTAAGGCCATCGAGCTTTCGCAATTGCAGGGGCTGACCTATGTTCCTCCGTTTGACCACCCGGCCGTCATTGCCGGGCAGGGGACGCTGGCGCTGGAGCTGTTGCAGCAGGATGCCCACATCGATCGAGTCTTTGTACCGGTTGGCGGCGGCGGGCTGGCGGCGGGCGTGGCGGTTCTGATCAAGCAACTGATGCCGCAGATCAAAGTGATCGCGGTGGAAGCGGAAGACTCAGCCTGCCTGAAGGCGGCGCTCGATGCCGGTAAACCTGTCGATCTGGCTCGGGTTGGGCTGTTTGCGGAAGGCGTCGCGGTTAAACGCATCGGGGATGAAACATTCCGCGTTTGTCAGGAATATCTGGACGACATCATCACCGTGGATAGCGATGCCATCTGTGCGGCGATGAAGGACCTGTTTGAGGATGTGCGTGCCGTTGCTGAGCCTTCCGGGGCGCTGGCGCTGGCCGGAATGAAAAAGTACATCCAGCAGCACAATATCCGCGGTGAACGCCTGGCGCATGTGCTGTCCGGAGCTAACGTTAACTTCCACGGATTGCGTTATGTTTCCGAACGCTGTGAGCTGGGTGAACAACGTGAAGCGCTGCTGGCGGTAACCATTCCCGAGCAGAAGGGCAGCTTCCTGAAGTTCTGCCAGCTGCTGGGCGGACGTTCGGTAACCGAGTTTAACTATCGCTATGCCAGCTCCGACAATGCCTGCATTTTTGTCGGCGTACGTCTGACCCGGGGTGTGGACGAGCGTAAGGAAATTATCGGCCAGCTGAGCGAAGGCGGTTATGGAGTGGTCGATCTCTCTGACGATGAGATGGCGAAGCTTCATGTTCGCTACATGGTCGGCGGGCGGCCTTCCAAGCCGCTGCGCGAAAGGCTCTACAGCTTTGAATTCCCGGAATCTCCGGGCGCGCTGCTGAAGTTCCTCAGTACGTTGGGTACGCACTGGAACATTTCCCTGTTCCATTACCGTAGCCACGGCACCGACTACGGACGGGTACTGGCGGCGTTCGAGCTGGGTGAGAACGAGCTGGATTTCGAAACCCGCCTCAACGAGCTGGGCTACGAATGCCACGACGAAACCAATAACCCGGCGTTCCGTTTCTTCCTGGCCGGTTAATGACTGCCGGGCAGTAGTTTCCAGAACGCACTAACAAGCGGCTCATTGAGCCGCTTTTTTTGTACACAAACGCCAAGCTCGAACGGCGTGTTCTCATCGCTACGCTCCAGGATCAGCACGCGGTTGCGAACCGGCTCGGGGCTGTTTTCCAGCACTATCTCGGGGATTAGCGCTACGCCGCAGCCCAGCGCCACCATCGAAACCATGGCTTCGTGCCCGGCAACCGTGGCGTAAATCAGCGGGTTACTGACTTTCTGGCGGCGGAACCACAGCTCAATACGGCGGCGGACCGGCCCCTGTTCGGGCAGGATAAACGGAATTTTGGCCCAGTCGGGTTCCGGCTGGCTGACCTGAGCGCGAACCGGGCAAGGAAGCGCGGGGGCAATGAGCGCGACGGACAAATTTTCTAGCATCGAAAAAGCGACGCCCGGCGGCAGAGATTCCGGCTTTCCGGCAATGGCGAGATCGGCTTCGTTGGAGTCGACTTTTTCCACCGCATCGGCAGCATCGCCGGTAGTGAGCTTGATTTCAACGGAGGGATGCTCGGCTCGGAAGCGGTCAAGGATCGGCGGTAAGTGACTGTAGGCGGCGGTGACCGAGCAAAACAGATGCAGCTCGCCGCTCAGGGAAGGCCCCTGCTGGCCTAGCGTATGCCGCATCTGCTGATATTGAAGCAGCGTATGCTGGGCAAACTGGCGCAGCTGCTCCCCGGCCTCGGTCAGCGTAACGGTGCGGTTATCACGTAAAAATAGCGGCTGACCAAGGTCGTCTTCCAGGCGCTGGATCTGGCGCGAAAGTGTAGAGGGGCTGACGTGCATCGCGCGGGCGCTACGCCCGAAATGACGGCTTTCGGCCAGATGCAGAAAGGTTTTCAGATCGCGTAAATCCATGGTTGCCTGCCCTCGGTTTGGCATTGCAATAATTGCAACGCGACGTTGTTAATATATCAATTTAAGCAACGCATTTCCTGTCATATAGTGGGTTCATTCTATGCAGCACGACACGGCTGCAGAGCCCTTACAATAAGCACAACACGACACATACGGAGTTCTACGATGGCTAATTATTTCAACACTTTGAACCTGCGTCAGCAGTTAGCGCAGTTGGGTAAATGTCGCTTCATGGGGCGCGATGAATTCGCCGATGAAGCAAGCTACCTCAAAGGTAAAAAAGTGGTCATCGTCGGCTGTGGCGCTCAGGGTCTTAACCAGGGCCTGAACATGCGCGACTCCGGGCTGGATGTTTCCTATGCTCTGCGTGCAGAAGCGATTGCGGAAAAACGTGCTTCATGGCGTAAAGCGACCGAAAACGGCTTTAAAGTAGGAACTTACGAAGAGCTGATCCCGCAGGCCGACCTGGTTGTTAACCTGACGCCTGACAAGCAGCACTCCTCCGTCGTTCAGGCCGTGCAGCCGATGATGAAAGATGGCGCTGCGCTGGGCTATTCCCACGGCTTCAACGTGGTTGAAGTGGGCGAAACCATCCGTAAAGACATCACCGTTGTTATGGTGGCGCCGAAGTGCCCGGGTACTGAAGTTCGTGAAGAATATAAACGTGGTTTCGGCGTGCCGACGCTTATCGCCGTTCACCCGGAAAACGACCCGAAAGGCGAAGGCATGGCTATCGCTAAAGCCTGGGCTGCTGCAACCGGCGGCCACCGTGCTGGCGTGCTGGAGTCTTCCTTCGTGGCTGAAGTTAAATCTGACCTGATGGGCGAGCAGACTATCCTGTGCGGTATGCTGCAAGCCGGTTCTCTGCTGTGCTTCGACAAGCTGGTGGCTGAAGGGACGGATGCGGCCTATGCCGAAAAACTGATTCAGTTTGGCTGGGAAACCATCACCGAAGCATTGAAGCAGGGCGGTATTACGCTGATGATGGACCGTCTGTCCAACCCGGCTAAAATCCGCGCTTATGCGCTGTCTGAGCAGCTGAAAACCATCATGGCGCCGCTGTTCCAGAAACATATGGATGACATCATCTCCGGTGAATTCTCCTCTGGCATGATGGCTGACTGGGCAAACGACGATAAAAACCTGCTGACCTGGCGCGAAGAGACCGGCAAAACCGCGTTCGAAACCGCTCCGCAGTTTGAAGGTAAAATCTCCGAGCAGGAATACTTCGATAAATGCGTTCTGATGATCGCCATGGTGAAAGCGGGCGTTGAGCTGGCCTTCGAAACCATGGTAGACGCGGGCATCATCGAAGAGTCTGCTTACTACGAATCACTGCACGAACTGCCGCTGATCGCCAACACCATCGCTCGTAAGCGTCTGTACGAAATGAACGTGGTCATCTCTGATACCGCTGAATACGGCAACTACCTGTTCTCCTATGCAGCCGTTCCGCTGCTGAAAGAGTTTATGACGACTCTGCAGGCGGGCGATCTGGGCAAAGAGATCCCGGCTGCCGCGGTAGATAACGCCCAACTGCGCGATGTGAACGAAGCGATTCGTAACCACGAAATCGAAAACGTGGGCAAGAAACTGCGTGGCTATATGACTGATATGAAACGCATTGCTGTTGCTGGCTAATAGCTCAGTGAAAAGGAAAAGGCGCTCAGGCGCCTTTTTTTGTGCCCGTCATCTTGCCCCCTCTCTTTTTATGTAATATTGTAAGTTACATGAAAACAAACAACTCCTTCTCAGCAACGCTGCACATCCTGCTCCACCTCGAGCAGATGGAAAAACCGTTAACATCGGAGCAGATGGCCGCTTTTATCGACGGCAACCCGGCATTTATTCGTAAAGTTCTGGCTGGCCTGCGCGAGAGCAAAATCGTCTGCTCGACCAAAGGGCATCACGGCGGCTGGAAGCTCTGCCGCCCGGCAAGCGAAGTCACGCTGCTGGATATTTATCTGGCGCTGGGTTCGCCTGGGCTCTTTGCCCTGGGCAACCGTAATGAAAACCCGGAATGTCTGGTTGAGCAGGGGGTTAATCGGGTGATGTCCGATACCTTCGCCGCGGCCGAAGAGCTGGTGCTGGCGCGCTTTAAAAGCCTGACATTACGGGATATAGGCAGCGAATTTATCAGCTATTTCAATGAAAAGGGGCACGATGAATGATCTCTACTTTAACTACTGACCTGCCGGTCTGCCTGATGATAGCGCTGGCCGCCGCCAGTATTTCGATGACGATTACGCAAACAGAGCTGTTTGCCGGTTTACGCGGCTGGACGGCAAGAAAGAATGCCATGCTGGGCCATCTATTCCAGTGTTTCTACTGCCTTAGCCACTGGGTTGTATTTGCAGGCATGCTTGTTTATCGCCCGTATCTGCTGCACAGCGGAATGCCGGTAATTGACTGGATCATGACGGCGTTTATTACCCTCACGCTGACCACTTTTGTGAACGGGATTATCTTTAAAGTGTTCCAGATGGCGGTCGGTACCCATTTGCTGAAGCATGAGGCTCAGCAGACGTTACACCCGACAAAATAATGTAAAGGCCGGGAAACCCGGCCTTTAACTTAGTTGCGGTACAGCACCTTGATGATGTGGTAACCGAACTGAGTGTGCAGCGGGCCATAAGGCTCCAGCAGCGGGCAGGAGAAAACCACTTTATCGAAAGCAGGAACCATCTGGCCCTGGCGGAATTCACCCAGGTGGCCGCCTTTTTTACCCGATGGGCAGGTGGAGTGTTTCTTGGCCAGTTTTTCGAAGTCGCCGCCGTTTTTCAGCTGTTCGAGAAGGTCTAAAGCCAGTTTTTCTTCCTTTACAAGGATATGCAGTGCTGCTGCGGTTTTTGCCATGATAGTGCCTTGAGTCATGTTGATTACGCTCGCTATACTACCACGCTGTTTTTCTCCCCTCCCGACTTTCATTGAGTGACCTTATGCGTTTAAACCCTGGCCAACAACAAGCCGTCGAATTTGTCACCGGACCCTGCCTCGTATTGGCCGGCGCTGGCTCGGGTAAAACTCGCGTAATCACTAATAAAATCGCCCATTTGATTCGCGAGAGTGGCTACCAGGCTCGGCACATTGCGGCGGTGACTTTTACCAATAAAGCCGCGCGCGAAATGAAGGAGCGTGTGTCGCAAACGCTGGGGCGTAAAGAAGCCAGAGGGCTGATGATTTCCACCTTCCACACTCTGGGGCTGGAAATTATCAAGCGCGAGTACGCGGCATTGGGAATGAAGTCTAATTTCTCGCTGTTTGACGATACAGACCAGACGGCGTTACTAAAAGAGTTAACCGAGGGGCTGCTGGAGAATGACAAAGTTCTGCTCCAGCAGTTGATTTCGACTATCTCTAACTGGAAAAACAGCCTGCTGACTCCGGCTCAGGCCGCGGCACAGGCTAAAGGCGAGCGGGATCGTATTTTTGCCCACTGCTACGGGCTTTATGACACGCACCTGAAGTCCTGTAACGTTCTGGACTTCGATGATTTGATTCTGCTGCCAACTCTGCTTCTGCAACGTAATCAAGAGGTTCGGGAGCGCTGGCAAAACCGCATCCGTTATCTGCTGGTGGATGAATATCAGGATACCAACACCAGCCAGTACGAGCTGGTGAAGCTGCTGGTAGGCGCCCAGGCACGATTTACCGTGGTAGGCGATGACGATCAGTCGATTTACTCGTGGCGTGGTGCGAACCCACAAAACCTGGTTTTACTGAGTAAGGATTTCCCGGCGCTGCAGGTGATTAAGCTTGAGCAAAACTACCGCTCATCTCGCCGCATTTTGAATGCGGCAAATATCCTGATAGCCAATAATCCGCACGTTTTCGAAAAGCGGCTTTTCTCCGAGCTTGAACACGGCGCGGCGTTAAAAGTAGTGACGGCGAATCATGAAGAACATGAGGCGGAGCGGGTAACGGGGGAGCTTATCGCTCACCACTTTATCAATAAAACTGACTATAAAGATTACGCCATTTTGTACCGCGGTAACCATCAGTCGCGGGTGTTTGAAAAGATGTTGATGCAAAACCGCATTCCGTATCGTATTTCCGGCGGCACCTCATTTTTCTCGCGTCCTGAAATTAAAGATCTGCTGGCTTACCTGCGCGTGCTCACCAACCCGGATGACGATAGCGCCTTCTTGCGCATCGTTAACACGCCGAAACGCGAAATTGGCCCGGCAACGCTGCAAAAGCTTGGCGAGTGGGCGACGCAGCGCAATAAGAGCCTGCTGACCGCCAGTTTTGATATGGGGCTGAGCCAAACCCTCAGCGGGCGAGGGCTGGAGTCTTTACAGCGTTTTACCCACTGGCTGCGCGAAGTGGCTACGCTCGCCGAACGGGAGCCGGTTGCCGCAGTACGTGACCTTATCCACGGCATTGATTACGAAAGCTGGCTGTATGAAACGTCGCCCAGCCCGAAGGCCGCCGAAATGCGCATGAAAAACGTTAATCAGCTGTTCAGTTGGATGACGGAAATGCTGGAAGGAAGCGATCTGGACGAACCGATGACTCTGGTTCAGGTGGTGACTCGTTTTACCCTGCGCGACATGATGGAGCGCGGCGAAAGCGAAGATGAGGCCGATCAGGTCCAACTGATGACGCTGCACGCATCCAAGGGGCTGGAATTCCCGTACGTCTATCTGGTTGGCATGGAGGAAGGGATCCTGCCGCATCAGAGCAGCATTGATGAAGATAATGTGGATGAAGAGCGTCGGCTGGCTTACGTGGGCATTACGCGCGCTCAAAAAGAGCTGACCTTCACGCTTTGCAGGGAGCGCCGTCAGTACGGTGAACTGGTGCGCCCCGAGCCGAGCCGCTTCCTGCTGGAGCTGCCGCAGGATGATTTAAGCTGGGAAACCGAGCGTAAAGTCGTTTCTGCTGAAGAGCGAATGCAAAAGGGACAGAGTAATGTCGCCAACATCCGCGAAATGTTGGCAAAAGCGCGTAAAAGCTGAGTTAGTTAACGTTAAGCGGCCAATGAACGTAGCTTTGCCAGAGTTTTTCCTGCTCGAGCAATTCGGCGCCGAGCGGGTGGCAGGCCAGCCAGTGTTCAGGCAGCCCGAGATGCAGCATTTCACCCTCTGCCCGAAGGTCGATAACCGGCAAAATGTCGTCGCGACGGCGGCTGGCGAAAATAATAGCCAGACGCAACAGGCGGCAAAGGCGCTCGGCCACGCGCGGCGGCACCGCGTTCTGCTGGTGCAAAGATGAAAGATCGACGGGATTGGTCTGATTAAGCAACAACGTTGCCAGCAGTTTTTTCTGGGCAGGCGTGTAGCCCGGCAGGTCCAGATTTTTCACCAGATAGGCCGCGTGCTGTGGCGCATGTCTGAAATCAATGCTTAGGCCAATTTCATGTAGCAGAGCGCTGCTTGCGAGCATTTGCTGACTGAGGGGATCGAGTTCCCACGGCCCAGCGACCTGGGAAGCAAAGTTTTGCGCCAGCTGTTCCACGCGGGCAGCCTGGCCGGTATCTACCATGAAACGCCGCTGTACGTTACGCAGCGTTCTCTGGCGAATCTCCTGGTCGACCGCGAGATGCAGCATGCCGTACACCAAACCCTCACGCAGCGCGCCGCCGGCGAGCGTCATGCATTCGATGCCGAGTTGCTCGAAAATGGCGATAAGTATGGCTAAACCACTTGGGAAAACTAAAGCGCGTTCCAGGGTTAAGCCTTCTATTTCAAGCTCTTCAAGGCGACCACATTGTATCGCTCGCTGTTTTAGCTGTTGCAGTTTTGCCAGGGTAATGCGTTCATCCATCCCCTGCGCCATCATGATTTCCTGCAAAGCCTGAACGGTACCTGAGGCACCCACGCAGATTTTCCAGCCATGGCTTTTGAGCTCGTCAATGACCGGCTTGAGCACTTCGCTGGCCGCTGCTTCAGCAGCAGCAAAGTTTTCCTGGGCGAGATTGCGGTCACTAAAGAAGCGTTCCAGCCAGGTCACACAGCCCATAGAAAGGCTGAACAGGGAAGTCGTTTGCGCCCCCGTACCCGTCACCAGTTCGGTGCTCGCGCCGCCGATATCCACTACCAGGCGCTGGTCAGCGCCGCCGGTCGTATGGGCCACGCCCTGATAAATCAGGCGAGCTTCTTCTTCGCCGCGTATAACCTGCACCGGGCAGCCGAGGATCTGCTGAGCTTTTTGCAAAAAAACGTCGGCGTTAACCGCAAGACGAAGCGTCGCTGTGGCTACCACGCGGATTTGGCTCTGAGGAATATCCTGAAGACGTTCGGCGAATAAGCGCAGGCATTGCCAGCCGCGCTCCATTGCTTCCGGGGAGAGAACGCACTCGCTGTTTAAACCGGCAGCGAGGCGAACTTTTCGTTTGATGCGGGTTAAAGTTTGTATGCTTCCCGCCACCTCACGCACAACCAACATATGAAAACTGTTAGAACCCAGATCAATTGCTGCATACAGTGAGGTGGAGCTAAGCATAGATTTTTTTAACCTGCGCGACGACGATTACCACGGGGAGCACCACCGCGACGTGGGCCGTTGCCCGGGCGGGCGCGGGTCAGACGTTTTGGCGGAGGAAGCTCGTTTAACAGCGCTTCGGCATTGTATTTACTGACCGGAATCGAGTGGCCGATATAGGTTTCGATCGCCGACAGGTTCAGGGCGTAATCTTCACATGCGAGGCTTATCGAGTGACCGCTTGCCCCGGCACGACCGGTACGGCCAATGCGGTGCACGTAATCTTCGCAATCGTCAGGCAAATCGTAGTTGAAGACGTGAGTGACGGCCGGAATGTGTAAGCCACGAGCCGCAACGTCGGTTGCTACCAGAATATCGAGGTCGCCACGGGTAAATTCTTCGAGAATGCGCAGACGCTTCTTCTGTGCAACGTCGCCGGTTAACAGCCCAACGCGGTGGCCGTCTGCGGCCAGATGACCCCAGATATCTTCGCAGCGATGCTTGGTGTTAGCAAAGATGATGGCGCGGTCCGGCCATTCTTCTTCGATGAGCGTTTGCAGCAGGCGCATTTTTTCATCGTTAGAAGGATAGAACAGCTCTTCTTTAATGCGGTGGCCGGTTTTCTGTTCCGGTTCAACTTCTACATATTCCGCATTGTTCATCTGCTCAAAGGCAAGTTCACGTACGCGGTAAGAGAGGGTGGCGGAGAACAGCATGTTCAGGCGCTGGGTAACCGGCGGCATGCGGCGGAACAGCCAGCGAATATCTTTAATAAAGCCGAGGTCGTACATGCGGTCGGCTTCATCCAGCACCACAACCTGAATGGCGCCTAAATTAATGTGGTTCTGTTTGGCATAGTCGATTAAGCGACCGGTAGTGCCAATCAAAATGTCTACGCCGCTTTCCAGCACTTTCAGCTGTTTATCATAGCCGTCGCCGCCGTAGGCAAGGCCAAGCTTCAGGCCGGTGGCCTGCGCGAGAGGCTCGGCATCCGAGTGAATCTGTACCGCTAACTCGCGGGTTGGCGCCATAATCAAGGCGCGCGGCTGATTCACCTGACGGTTCTCAGGAACCGGGTGTGAGAGTAAATAGTGGAACGTTGACGTCAGAAACGCCATCGTTTTGCCTGTACCGGTTTGCGCCTGCCCTGCAACGTCACGATTCGCCAGTGTCAGCGGAAGTGCCAGTGCCTGAATTGGGGTGCAGTTATGAAAGCCTTTACTTTCAAGGGCTTCAATCACCTTAGGGTGCAGGGCGAAGTCGGAAAACTTCTTTTCGGTCAAATGTGTTTTGCTCATAGTGTGGTAGAATATCAGTTTACTATTGCTTTACGAAAGCACATCCGTTGAAATAAACCGGGTGAAATAAAGTCACCCCAAGTTGGTTAATGCTACACCAACAAGGTAGACACAATCCTGTGGAGTAGAACATGAGCGATAAAATTATTCACCTGACTGACGGCAGTTTCGACACGGACGTGCTTAAATCTGACGGGTTGATTCTGGTTGATTTCTGGGCAGAGTGGTGTGGTCCTTGCAAAATGATTGCCCCGATTCTCGACGAGATCGCTGATGAATATCAGGGCAAACTCACCGTGGCTAAGCTGAACATCGACCAGAACCCGGGTACAGCGCCAAAATACGGCATTCGCGGTATCCCAACCCTGCTGCTGTTCAAGAACGGTGAAGTGGCCGCCACCAAAGTGGGTGCGCTGTCTAAAGGCCAGTTAAAAGAGTTCCTCGACGCTAATCTGGCATAATGGAATCTCAGCCGGTGCGTGCCGGGCTTGCATTTTTTTGTGAGCTGCTGGACGCCCGGCGTCAGTCATGCTAAGTTAAGTTTGACTTCGCTTTGAACTTGCCTTTTAGTTTGAATCTTTGTATTACCTAATGCTTCCCGCTCGCTGTCAAATCAACTCTCTTTTACAGCAATCACAGCGGATGCATAACCGATTTCGGGCTTATCACTCATTCCGTTATATCGTTTCAGTTCTGCGTTTTTCCTATGACCAGGCAGCGATTAGCATGTGTGGTAGCCATTAAACAGGCATGGATGACCCTGCCATACCATTCACGAAACTAAGTTCGAGATTTACCCCGAGTTTAAGAACCCACCATTATGAATCTTACCGAATTAAAGAATACGCCGGTTTCTGAGCTGATTACTCTCGGCGAAAATATGGGGCTGGAAAACCAAGCCCGCATGCGCAAGCAGGACATCATTTTCTCCATCCTGAAGCAACACGCTAAGAGTGGCGAAGATATCTTTGGTGATGGCGTGCTGGAGATACTGCAGGATGGATTTGGTTTCCTCCGCTCCGCAGACAGCTCCTACCTTGCCGGTCCCGATGACATCTACGTTTCTCCCAGCCAAATCCGCCGTTTCAACCTCCGCACAGGGGATACCATCTCCGGTAAGATTCGTCCGCCGAAAGAAGGCGAACGTTACTTTGCGCTGTTGAAAGTTAACGAAGTTAACTATGACAAGCCGGAAAACGCCCGTAGCAAGATCCTGTTTGAAAACTTAACCCCGCTGCATGCCAACTCTCGTCTGCGCATGGAACGTGGTAACGGTTCAACCGAAGACTTGACTGCTCGCGTACTGGACCTGGCATCGCCTATCGGTCGTGGCCAGCGTGGCCTGATCGTCGCGCCGCCAAAAGCCGGTAAAACTATGCTGCTGCAAAACATCGCTCAGAGCATTGCTTACAACCATCCGGACTGTGTGCTGATGGTTCTGCTGATCGATGAACGTCCGGAAGAAGTGACCGAGATGCAGCGTCTGGTAAAAGGTGAAGTTGTTGCTTCTACCTTTGACGAACCAGCTTCCCGCCACGTTCAGGTAGCCGAAATGGTTATCGAGAAGGCGAAGCGCCTGGTTGAGCATAAGAAAGACGTTATCATCCTGCTGGACTCCATCACCCGTCTGGCTCGTGCGTACAACACCGTGGTTCCGGCCTCAGGCAAAGTGCTGACCGGTGGTGTGGACGCTAACGCCCTGCACCGTCCAAAACGCTTCTTCGGCGCCGCGCGTAACGTGGAAGAGGGCGGCAGCCTGACCATCATTGCTACCGCGCTTATCGATACCGGCTCTAAAATGGATGAAGTTATCTACGAAGAGTTTAAAGGCACCGGCAATATGGAACTGCATCTCTCCCGTAAGATCGCAGAAAAACGCGTCTTCCCGGCTATCGATTACAACCGTTCCGGTACCCGTAAAGAAGAGCTGCTGACGACCCAGGAAGAGCTGCAGAAAATGTGGATCCTGCGCAAAATCATCCACCCTATGGGTGAGATCGATGCAATGGAGTTCCTCATCAATAAGTTGGCGATGACTAAAACCAACGACGACTTCTTTGATATGATGAAGCGCTCTTAAGTAACAAAAACTCGGGGAACGCCACGCTTAGTCGTGGCGTTTTTCTTTTCTGCTCTATACGATATGCTCGCGGCAAATTCCTATAGCTTGCCTTCATCCAACAATGGATACTGCGTTATCTTTCGGATTATGCATCAGCCTGGATTAATAATGAGCAATTATTTCAAGGAGGAGCCGTGACGAATACCGGTCTTGCAGAGAGATACTATGATGCTAATGAGCCTGGTCTTTTATTTTGTCGAGAGTTTTCACTGTGAATCTATTCACCGCTGGAACTGAGCTAACTCTGGTTTTTTTATTTACTACCGCATTTCTCTTTTGCGCGCGTAAGGTTGCTCGCAAAGTTGGGCTGGTCGATAAACCCAATTTCCGTAAGCGCCACCAGGGCTCTATTCCGCTGGTAGGCGGCATTTCCGTATACGCCGGAATATGTTTTACCTTTTTAATCAGCAACTATTATATTCCTCATCTCTGGCTCTATATGTTCTGCGCTGGGGTGTTGGTTTTGGTCGGTGCGCTGGATGATCGCTTCGACATCAGCGTAAAGATTCGGGCCTTTGTGCAGGCTGTTATCGCTATAGTTATGATGTCAGTCGGCAAGCTTTATCTCAGCAGTCTTGGCTACATCTTTGGTCCCTGGGAGCTGCTGCTTGGCCCGTTCGGCTACTTCCTGACGCTGTTTGCCGTCTGGGCGGCTATCAACGCCTTTAATATGGTCGACGGCATTGATGGCCTGCTGGGTGGACTTTCCTCTGTTTCCTTTGCGGCAATGGGTGTAATCCTTGTTCTTGAAGGTCAGTACAGCCTGGCAATGTGGTGTTTTGCCATGATAGTTGCCATTCTTCCCTACATTCTCCTGAACCTTGGGGTGCTGGGCCGCCGTTACAAGGTCTTTATGGGGGACGCCGGTAGCACACTAATCGGCTTTACTGTTATCTGGATTTTGCTGGAAACAACACAGGGTAAAACACCTTCTATAAGTCCGGTGACCGCCCTGTGGATAATAGCTATCCCGTTGATGGACATGATAGCTATTATGTATCGTCGCCTACGCAAAGGGATGAGTCCGTTCTCTGCCGATCGCCAGCATATTCACCATTTAATTATGCGAGCTGGCTTTACTTCACGACAGGCCTTTGTGCTGATAACCCTTGTAGCAGCGCTGCTTGCAGCGTTCGGTGTTGCTGCCGAATATGCCCATTTCATCCCTGAGTGGGTAATGTTGGCATTGTTCTTGCTTGCATTTGTACTATACGATTTTTGTATTAAACGAGCCTGGAAAGTGGCCCGCTTTATCAGACGTCATAAGCGTCGCATTCGCAGAAACAACAACGTAAACATTTAGTCTGACTTGAATTGGGGAAGCGATGAAAGAGAACGTGCCGGGCAGCAACCCTGCGGTGGATAATGAGCTGGATATCCGCGGCTTGTTTCGTACGCTGTGGCAGGGCAAATTCTGGATTGTTGGCATTGCGTTTATTTTTGCCATTATCGCACTGACCTACACCTTTTTAGCCAAACAAGAGTGGAGCGCGACGGCGATAACCGATCGTCCAACGGTCAATATGCTGGGGGGGTACTACTCCCAGCAGCAGTTCCTGCGCAACCTGGATATCAAATCTGATATGGCTTCGACGGACAGGCCATCGGCCATGGATGAGGCGTATAAAGAGTTCATCGTTCAGCTCTCCGCCTACGATACCCGAAGAGATTTCTGGCTGCAGACCGATTACTACAAGCAGCGTCAGGTCGGCAATAGCAAAGCGGATGCCGCGCTGTTGGATGAAATTACCGACAATATTCAGTTTACCTCCGGGGATGCCGCCCGCAACATCAGCGATAGCGTGAAGCTGACGGCTGAAACCGCGGCGGATGCCAATAACCTGCTTCGTCAATATGTTGCCTTCGCCAGCCAGCGTGCGGCCAGCCATCTCAACGAAGAGCTGACCGGAGCATGGGCGGCGCGAACCACTCAGATGAAGGCCCAGGTCAAACGTCAGGAAGCAGTGGCGCAGGCTATCTACGACCGTAAAATGAAAAGTATTGAGCAAGCGCTGAAGATTGCTCAACAGCAGAATATCACCCGCAGCGAAACCAACGTACCGGCAGATGAACTTCCTGATTCAGAGATGTTTATGCTCGGTCGTCCGATGCTGCAGGCGAGGCTGGAAAGCCTGCAGGCCGTAGGGCCTGATTTTGATATCGACTACGATCAGAATCGGGCGATGCTAAATACCCTGAACGTCGGCCCTACCGTCGATGCTCGTTTCCAGACCTATCGTTATTTACGCACTCCTGAAGAGCCGGTCAAACGCGACAGCCCACGTCGTGCGTTCCTGCTCATCATGTGGGGCGCGGTCGGGGCGCTTATCGGTGCTGGCGTGGCATTGGCTCGCCGCCCCAAAATCGCTTAAGCCCTTTATTAGTGGAGGAGCGATGGAATGCCTCCACTTTATTCAAAAGAAGAGAATCACCGTGAAAGTGTTAACTGTTTTTGGCACGCGTCCTGAAGCTATAAAAATGGCTCCTCTGGTGGACGCGCTGGCGAAAGACGCGTTTTTTGACGCGAAAGTATGTGTAACGGCGCAGCATCGCGAGATGCTGGATCAGGTATTACATCTGTTCTCAATTAAACCTGATTATGATTTAAATATTATGAAGCCGGGGCAGGGCTTGACGGAAATCACCTGTCGGATCCTGGAAGGCCTGAAGCCTATTCTGGAGTCTTTCAAGCCGGATGTTGTTTTGGTGCATGGCGATACCACCACGACCGTTGCGGCCAGCCTGGCGGCGTTTTACCAGCGTATTCCCGTGGGGCACGTTGAGGCGGGCCTGCGCACCGGTGATATTTATTCTCCGTGGCCGGAAGAGGCGAACCGTACTTTGACGGGGCATCTCGCCACCTGGCATTTTGCGCCAACGGAAACTTCCCGGCAGAACCTGCTGCGGGAAAACATTGCTGAACAGAAAATTTCGGTCACCGGAAATACGGTTATTGATGCGCTTCTTTCCGTACGTGACCGCGTCTTAATGCAGGATGATGTACGCAAGGAAATTGAGGCGAAGCATACTTTCCTCGATGCCAGCAAAAAAATGATCCTGGTCACCGGGCACCGTCGCGAAAGCTTTGGCGATGGCTTTGAGCGTATTTGCCACGCGCTGGCGAAAATAGCCGAACAAAACAGTGATGTGCAGATAGTTTATCCGGTTCACCTGAATCCAAACGTTAGCGAGCCGGTTCGGCGCATTCTGGGCCATGTGGACAACGTCGTCCTGATTGAGCCTCAGGAGTATCTGCCGTTTGTTTACCTGATGAATCACGCCTGGCTTATCCTCACCGACTCCGGCGGTATCCAGGAAGAGGCTCCGTCTCTCGGCAAACCTGTGTTGGTGATGCGCGAAACCACCGAGCGCCCTGAAGCTGTGGCCGCAGGTACTGTGCGCCTGGTCGGAACCAATGAAGAGACGATCGTAGCCGAAGTGACCCGGCTGCTTCGTGATGAGCAGGAATATCATGCGATGAGCCGCGCTCACAACCCTTACGGGGATGGCGAAGCCTGCAGCCGAATTCTGAATGCTTTGAAACAAAATCAGGTGACATCATGAGTTTTACCACCATCTCCGTCATTGGCCTGGGTTATATCGGTTTGCCTACCGCAGCGGCGTTTGCTTCCCGTAAGCGTAAAGTTATTGGCGTTGATATTAATCAGCGCGCGGTAGATACCATTAATCGCGGGGCGATTCATATCGTCGAGCCTGATTTAGACAAGGTGGTGAAATCTGCGGTGGAAGAGGGGTTCTTGCGGGCCACCACCCAGCCGGTTGAAGCAGATGCTTATCTGATTGCTGTTCCAACGCCTTTTAAAGGCGAGCACCAGCCGGATATGGTGTATGTCAAATCCGCGGCGGACTCCATTGCACCTGTGCTAAAAAAAGGCGCTCTGGTGGTGCTGGAGTCTACCTCACCGGTCGGCGCTACGGAGCAAATGGCCGAATGGCTGGCTGCTCTGCGCCCCGATTTAAGCTTCCCTCAGCAGGTCGGAGAAGAGGCTGATATCAACATAGCCTATTGCCCGGAGCGTGTCTTGCCGGGGCAGGTAATGGTTGAACTCATTAAAAACGATCGTGTGGTTGGCGGAATGACGCCGGTATGCTCGGCTCGTGCCAGCGAGCTCTACAAAATCTTCCTCGAAGGTGAATGCGTAATCACTAATTCCCGCACCGCCGAGATGTGCAAGTTAACCGAAAACAGCTTCCGTGATGTAAACATTGCCTTTGCTAACGAACTGTCGCTTATCTGTGCCGACCAGGGAATTAACGTCTGGGAGCTGATTCGCCTTGCGAATCGTCACCCTCGGGTCAATATTTTGCAGCCGGGGCCAGGCGTAGGCGGGCACTGCATTGCGGTCGACCCGTGGTTTATCGTGTCGCAAAATCCTGAACAGGCTCGCCTGATTCGTACCGCGCGTGAAGTGAATGACGGCAAGCCATTCTGGGTTATCAATCAGGTAAAAGCAGCGGTTGCCGACTGCCTGAGTGAAACCGGCCGCCGTGCCAGCGAACTGAAAATCGCCTGCTTTGGGCTGGCGTTCAAACCGAATATTGATGACCTGCGCGAAAGTCCGGCGATGGAAATCGCTGAGCTGCTGGCCGAATGGCATAGCGGAACAACGCTAGCGGTCGAACCCAATATTCATGAGCTTCCGGCAAAATTGACGGGCCACTGCGAGCTGGTGTCTACCGACGTGGCTCTGGAACAGGCCGATATCCTGGTGATGCTGGTCGATCACAAAGAATTTAAAGCTATTCCGGCCACAAGCGTACGGCAGCCGTGGATTGTCGATGCTAAAGGCGTGTGGCGATGAGCCTGATTTACGCAACCCTGAACGCTCTGGAGTGGGAAAACCATTTCTTCGGGATCAACAGCAGCGCGGTGCGAATTGCTGAGGATGCCCCGGCGCTGACGCCAGAACGGTTAAACGCCTGGGGACGGGTTCAGGCAAAGATCCCAACGCATCGAACCGACTGGCTCGATGCCCTGCAGCAGCTCGGTTTTCAACTGGTTGAAGGTGAAGTGGATTTAGCGCTTTGTGTTGGCACGCAAAATGCAGATATTCACGTCGATATTGCTCAGCCAGATGAGATCCCGGCCCTGCGTAACGCGGCGGCTCAGGCTTTTAAGCAAAGCCGCTTTCGCGCACCCTGGTTTCAGGAGGCGGACAGCGGTCGTTTCTATGCTCAGTGGATTGAAAATGCGGTACTCGGCACCTTTGATAACCAATGCCTGTTGCTGAAAGATACCGGCACTATGCGGGGCTTTGTGACGCTGCGCCAGCTTAACGGCGACGAAGCGAGAATTGGCCTGCTCGCCGGGCAGGGTGCGGGCGGTGAGCTTATGGCCGCGGCAAAATATTGGTGCCAGCAGCGCGGTATCCGGACGCTACGGGTAGCTACCCAGGTGAGCAATATCGCCGCTCTGCGTCGCTATATTAACAGCGGCGCCACGATAGAAAGCACGGCTTTCTGGTTATACAGGTGAAAAAATGATCCCATTTAACGCTCCGCCGGTTGTAGGTACAGAACTCGAATATATGCAGGCTGCAATGGGCAGCGGCAAGCTTTGCGGCGACGGCGGTTTTACCCGTCGCTGCCAGCAGTGGATGGAGCAACGTTTTGGCAGCAAGAAAGTCCTGCTGACTCCGTCCTGCACCGCTTCACTGGAAATGGCCGCCATCCTGCTTGATATCAAGCCAGGCGATGAAGTGATTATGCCGAGCTACACCTTCGTCTCGACGGCAAATGCTTTTGTGCTGCGTGGAGCCGTTATCATATTCGTGGATGTTCGTCCTGACACCATGAATATTGATGAAACCAAAATTGAAGCGGCTATCACCGAGAAAACCCGCGCCATCGTGCCGGTGCATTACGCGGGCGTTGCCTGTGAAATGGACACCATCATGGCTATCGCCAATAAACACGGCCTGTTTGTGGTGGAAGATGCCGCCCAGGGCGTGATGTCGACCTATAAAGGGCGGGCGCTGGGCTCAATTGGCCATATCGGCTGCTTTAGCTTTCATGAAACTAAAAACTACACCGCGGGCGGCGAAGGCGGAGCGACGCTGATTAATGACCCGTCGCTTATCGAGCGTGCGGAAATTATTCGTGAAAAGGGCACTAACCGCAGCCAGTTCTTCCGCGGGCAGGTGGACAAATACACCTGGCGCGATATCGGTTCAAGCTACCTGATGGCAGACTTGCAGGCCGCTTATCTGTGGGCGCAGCTTGAGGCCGCCGAGAAAATTAATCAGCAGCGCCTGAAGCTATGGCAAACCTACCATGATGCGCTTGCTCCGCTGGCAACATCCGGGCGTATTGAGCTGCCGTCGATACCGAAAGACTGCGTGCAGAATGCCCATATGTTTTATATCAAGCTGCGTGATATTGAAGACCGCAGCGCGCTGATTGCCTACCTTAAAGAAGCGGAAATCATGGCGGTGTTCCATTACATTCCGCTTCACGCTTGCCCGGCCGGTGAGCGGTTTGGCCGCTTCCACGGCGAAGATAGTTTCACTACCCGTGAAAGCGAGCGCCTGCTGCGCCTGCCTCTGTTCTACAACCTTTCTGCCGTGAACCAGCGTACCGTTATCAATACGTTGCAAAGCTACTTCGCCTGATATGTCTCTTGCCAAAGCTTCGGTGTGGACCGCGGGGTCCACGCTAGTCAAAATCGGCGCGGGCCTGCTGGTGGTCAAAATGTTGGCGGTGGCTTTTGGGCCTTCCGGCGTAGGGCTTGCCGGTAACTTTCGTCAGATGGTTACCGTGCTTGGCGTGCTGGCGGGTGCAGGCATTTTTAATGGCGTAACCAAATATGTTGCTGAACATCATGACGATCCGGCTCAACTTAAACGAGTCATAGGCACGTCGTCGACAATGGTGCTCGGCTTCTCATCCGTACTGGCGGTTATTTTTGTTCTGGCCGCCCGCCCAATCAGCATTGGATTATTTGGCCACGCTGACTATCAGAACCTGGTACGCCTGGTGGCGCTGGTGCAAATGGGCATAGCCTGGGCGAACCTGTCGCTGGCTATAATCAAAGGTTTTCGGGATGCGGCAGGCAACGCCTTTGCGCTGATCGCCGGCAGTATAATCGGGGTTATCGCTTATTATCTTTGTTACCGCTTGGGCGGCTATCCGGGCGCACTGCTGGGCCTGGCCCTTGTGCCTGCTCTGGTCGTTATCCCGGCGTCGCTTATGCTGCTAAGGCGCGGGCATATTCCTCTGGATTACCTGAAGCCGGGCTGGGATAAGCTGCTGGCAAGCCATCTGGGTAAGTTCACCATTATGGCGCTGATTACTTCCGTCACGCTGCCGGTGGCTTACGTGATGATGCGAAATCTGCTGGCCGCGCACTATAGCTGGGACGAGGTTGGTATCTGGCAAGGGGTGAGCAGTATTTCAGATGCCTACCTGCAATTTATCACCGCGTCCTTTAGCGTTTATTTATTGCCGACGCTGTCGCGGCTGAAGGAAAAAAGCGCCATCACGCGTGAGATTACGCGTTCGCTGAAGTTTGTGCTGCCTGCGGTGGCCGCTGCGAGCCTGACCGTGTGGCTGCTGCGCGACTTTGCCATCTGGCTGCTGTTTTCGCCTAAATTTATTGCGATGCGCGATCTGTTTGCCTGGCAGCTGGTTGGCGATGTATTAAAAGTGGGGGCTTATGTATTTGGCTATCTGGTCATTGCGAAGGCATCGCTGCGTTTTTATATTTTGACTGAAATTAGTCAGTTTGCTTTATTGACCGGCTTCTCACGCTGGTTAATACCGGCTCATGGCGCGCTGGGTGCAGCTCAGGCCTACATGGCAACTTACATTGTCTATTTTGCGCTCTGCTGTGGCGTTTTCTTTATTTATCGTAGACGAGCATGACAACACTGATTCACGTTTTGGGATCTGATATCCCGCATCATAATCAGACGGTACTGCGTTTTTTCAATGACGTTTTAGCCGCCACGACTCCCCATGCTCAGGAATTTATGGTGGTCTCCGGGGATAGCTCTCTGCCGTCCGCTTTTCCGTCTCTTTCCGTCTCGCTTTACGCCTCTAAGCAGGCTATCGCTGCTGAAGTGCTGGCAAAAGCACGAGCCAACCGCCAGCAGCGTTTTTTCTTCCACGGGCAGTTTAACAGCAGTCTGTGGATTGCTTTATTAACCGGCGGTCTGAAACCGGAACAGGTGAACTGGCATATCTGGGGAGCCGACCTTTACGAGGTTTCCCGTAGCTTTAAATTCCGCCTGTTTTACCAGCTGCGCCGGTTTGCTCAGGGACGCGTTGGGCAGATCTTTGCGACTCGCGGCGATTTAAACTATTTCCATCAGCGGCATCCGCAGGTGCCGGGTGAACTACTTTATTTCCCTACGCGCATGGACCCGAGCCTTAACGCAATGGCTACGGACAAAGAACCCGGTAAGCAGTTGACGCTGCTGGTGGGCAATTCCGGCGACCGCAGTAACCAGCACATTGCCGCGCTTAAGGCCATTCACCAGCAGTTTGGCGATGCGGTTCGCGTGGTGGTGCCGATGGGCTATCCTGATAATAACCAGCCGTATATCTCGGAAGTACAGCAGGCCGGGAAAGCCTTATTCAGCCCGGAAAATCTGCAAGTGCTGACGGAAAAAATCGAATTCAACGCCTACCTGGCTCTGCTCCGGCAGTGCGACCTGGGTTATTTCGTTTTTGAACGCCAGCAGGGCATTGGTACGCTATGCCTGCTTATTCAGGCCGGGATCCCTTGCGTACTGAATCGCAAAAATCCTTTCTGGCAGGATATGGTTGAGCAGCATGTTCCGGTGCTGTTCACCGAAGATGCGCTGGATGAAGCGACCGTGCGTGAAGCGCAGCGTCAGCTTCGCCTGCTGGATAAGCAGAATATCGCCTTCTTTAACCCGGGCTTTATCGACGGTTGGCACCAGGCCCTTAACGTGGCCGCGGGAGAGAATGCATGAGCCTCACGCAATTTGGCGGTTTATTTGTCGTCTGGTTCCTGTCGGTCATGTTCATCGGGCTGCTGACTTACCAGGAGTTCCGTCGCGTACGGTTTAACTTCAACGTATTCTTCTCGCTGCTCTACCTGCTGACCTTTTTCTTTGGTTTTCCGTTCACCTGTACCCTGGTGTTCCGGTTCGGCGTTGCCGTGGTGCCTGCGGACGTCCTGCTCCAGGCGCAGCTTGCGGCAGCATGCTTCTACGGGATTTATTACGTCAGCTATAAAACCCGGCTGCGGGCCAAAAGTGAGGGCAGAGAACGCCGCCCATTATTCCGAATGAACCGCGTCGAGACGCATCTTACCTGGCTCATGCTGGTGCTGGTGGCGCTTATCAGCGTGGGGATTTTCTTCGCCCACAACGGGTTCCTGCTGTTTAAGCTGCACTCTTACAGCCAAATTTTCTCCAGCGAAGTTTCCGGGGTAGCGCTCAAACGTTTCTTCTACTTCTTCATCCCTGCGATGCTGGTGGTGTATTTCCTGCGTCAGGATAGCCGCGCCTGGATTTTCTTCCTGGTGAGCACCGTGGCCTTTGGTCTGCTGACTTACATGATTGTGGGCGGCACGCGCGCCAATATCATCATCGCCTTTGCCATCTTCCTGTTTATCGGCATTATCCGCGGCTGGATCTCGCTGTGGATGCTGGCGGCGGCGGGCGTGCTGGGTATTGTCGGTATGTTCTGGCTGGCGCTAAAGCGCTACGGACTGAACGTCAGCGGAGACGAAGCGTTTTATACCTTCCTCTACCTGACGCGCGATACCTTTTCGCCGTGGGAGAACCTGGGGCTGCTGCTGCAAAACTACGATAAAATCGAGTTTCAGGGGCTGGCTCCAATTATCCGCGACTTCTACGTATTTATTCCCGGTTGGCTGTGGCCGGACCGGCCTGGTACCGTGTTGAATACTGCGAACTACTTTACCTGGCAGGTGCTGAATAATCACTCCGGGCTGGCCATTTCACCGACGCTGATTGGTTCGCTGGTGGTCATGGGCGGCGTGTGGTTTATTCCACTTGGCGCGGTTGTGGTGGGACTCATCATCAAATGGTTTGACTGGCTTTATGAGCTGGCAAATCGGGAAGCGAACCGCTACAAAGCCGCGATAATCTACGCATTCTGCTTCGGAGCCATTTTCAATATGATTGTGCTGGCCCGCGAAGGGCTGGACTCATTCGTTTCGCGAGTGGTGTTTTTCCTGGTAATTTTTGGCGCCTGCCTGGTAGCGGCCAAACTTCTTTATTGGCTATTTGAAAGCGCGGGCCTTATTCATCAGCGCCTGCGCCGCGTGTCTCGTCCCATGACGAATACGCAAAATGCATGACAAGGATATTCATGAATAACCCTATTGATGCCCCTTTTTACTCGATTCGAGGCCTCAATCTGCTGGGATGGCGAGATATGCAGCACGCGCTGGACTATCTCTATGCCGACGGCCACCTGCGGCAGGGAACGCTGGTTGCGATTAATGCTGAAAAAGTGCTTACCGCAGAAGATGATGAGCAAGTTCGCGGCCTGATTGCCGCAGCGGAATATAAATATGCCGATGGTATCAGCGTCGTGCGTTCAATCCGCAAAAAGTATCCTGAAGCGCGGGTAAACCGTGTCGCAGGGGCCGACCTGTGGGAAGCGCTGATGCTGCGTGCCGGGCGGGAAGGTACGCCGGTCTTTTTGATAGGCGGCAAGCCCGAGGTGCTGGCACAAACCGAGGCAAAATTGCGCCAGCTTTGGCAGGTTAACATCGTTGGCAGCCAGGACGGTTATTTCACGGCATTGCAGCGGCAGGCGCTGTTTGAGCGAGTGCGCGACAGCGGAGCCGCCATTGTGACGGTAGCCATGGGCTCTCCACGCCAGGAGCTCCTGATGCAGGAATGCCGCAAGGTTCATCCTCATGCGCTGTATATGGGCGTGGGCGGGACTTATGATGTCTTTACCGGGCGCGTAAAGCGTGCGCCAAAGATCTGGCAAAATCTCGGTCTTGAATGGTTGTACCGCCTGCTTTCACAGCCGAGCCGGATTAAACGCCAGTTGAGACTGCTGCGTTACCAGGGCTGGCACTTTAGCGGCAAGCTCTGACTCATAACGCGCCCATCCGGGCGCGTTTTTACTTCCGCGATTTTCCACCACTCTCCTTGCGATTTGTTACGCGTTTATTTGTAATTTTTTAAAAAATGCGAAACCATTGCGCCCACTCAATGCAGTGCCGTAGTGATGTTGCGCCAGCAAATCTATTGCCGGTGCTGCATGGCCTGTTATTGAGCTATGGCTTTGACCATCACAATAACCGGTAAAAACCGGAGTAAAAGCAAACACAAAACAGAGGATTTATGGCAGAGAAACAAGCAGAGCTGCAGCGCGGGCTGGAAGCTCGACATATTGAACTTATTGCCCTTGGGGGGACAATTGGCGTTGGCCTGTTTATGGGCGCCGCCAGTACCCTGAAGTGGGCGGGCCCCTCGGTATTGCTGGCGTACATTGTTGCGGGCCTGTTCGTCTTCTTCATTATGCGTTCGATGGGGGAGATGCTGTTCCTTGAACCGGTAGCCGGTTCCTTCGCGGTTTATGCCCACCGTTATATGAGCCCTTTCTTTGGCTATCTTACCGCCTGGTCCTACTGGTTTATGTGGATGGCGGTGGGGATCTCCGAGATAACGGCGATAGGCGTTTATGTCCAGTACTGGTTCCCTGAGTTACCCCAGTGGCTCCCGGCTATCTTTGCCGTTGGCCTGGTCGCGCTGGCAAACCTTGCCGCGGTGCGCCTGTACGGTGAAATAGAGTTCTGGTTCGCAATGATTAAGGTCACAACCATTATTGTGATGATTGTCGTGGGGCTTGGGGTTATCTTTTTCGGATTTGGGAATCACGGCCAGGCCATCGGCTTTAGCAACCTGACCGAGCACGGCGGCTTCTTTGCCGGAGGCTGGAAGGGCTTCCTGACGGCGTTATGTATTGTTGTGGCTTCCTATCAGGGCGTTGAGCTTATCGGCATTACCGCCGGTGAAGCGAAGAACCCGCAGGTCACTCTGCGCAGCGCCGTGGGTAAAGTTTTATGGCGTATTCTGATTTTCTATGTGGGCGCCATTTTCGTTATCGTGACTATCTTCCCGTGGAACCAGATTGGTACCACCGGCAGCCCGTTTGTGCTGACCTTCGCCAAAATCGGCATTACCGCGGCGGCAGGTATTATCAACTTTGTGGTGCTGACCGCCGCGCTCTCCGGCTGTAATAGCGGGATGTATAGCTGCGGGCGTATGCTGTATGCGTTGGCTAAAAATCGCCAGCTACCGGCTAAAATGGCTAAAGTCTCGCGCAGCGGCGTGCCCGTGGCAGGCGTTGCCGTTTCCATTGTGATTTTGCTGCTTGGTTCATGCCTGAACTACGTTATCCCTAACCCGCAGCGCGTATTCGTTTATGTCTACAGCGCCAGCGTATTGCCGGGAATGGTGCCATGGTTTGTTATCCTGATAAGCCAGATTCGCTTCCGTAAAGCACATCGCCAGGCGATTGCCAGCCATCCTTTCCGTTCCATTATGTTCCCGTGGGCAAATTACCTGACGATGGCATTCCTGGTATGCGTGCTGGTCGGCATGGGGCTGAATGAAGATACGAGAATGTCGCTGACGGTAGGGGTTATCTTTTTGGCCGCCGTAACGCTGATATACAAGGTCTTTGGCCTGAATAAGCATGTCGTTAGCGAAAAACTGGATGGATAAGCATCAGGATGCGCAAAGCATAACCAAACGCGCAGTTTTACGAGTATTTTATTGAAATAACCACTAGACAGCTGAGCACGAAGCCCGTATTATCCGACCCCGCAACGGCGCTACGCGCCCGTAGCTCAGCTGGATAGAGCGCTGCCCTCCGGAGGCAGAGGTCTCAGGTTCGAATCCTGTCGGGCGCACCATTTTATATGGCGCTAGAGCTGCGGTGGTATTTATACCGCGTGAAAGATTGACAGTGGTGGCTATAGCTCAGTTGGTAGAGCCCTGGATTGTGATTCCAGTTGTCGTGGGTTCGAGTCCCATTAGCCACCCCATTAATTTAGATGTATGCGAAGGTGGCGGAATTGGTAGACGCGCTAGCTTCAGGTGTTAGTGTTCTTACGGACGTGAGGGTTCAAGTCCCTCTCTTCGCACCACACCTAAATTAATAAAGCAGTAAGGGCAGTATTTCGGCGAGTAGCGCAGCTTGGTAGCGCAACTGGTTTGGGACCAGTGGGTCGGAGGTTCGAATCCTCTCTCGCCGACCACATTTAGAAAGCCCTGCTAAAGCAGGGTTTTTGCTTTCGACACCGAATGTTTAAGCTCACAGAGTTTAGCCGAGTGTAGAAAGCGGCAGTAAAAGCAGTATTTCGGCGAGTAGCGCAGCTTGGTAGCGCAACTGGTTTGGGACCAGTGGGTCGGAGGTTCGAATCCTCTCTCGCCGACCACCTTAAAAAAGGCCAGCTTTCGAGCTGGCCTTTTTGCATCCGTAATTAAAGAGGATGAGAACCTCCGAAGGAGGTTTGAGCCGAGCGTAGCGAGACAACGTTGCTTTAGCAACGGCCCGCAGGGGAATAATCCTCTCTCGCCGACCACCTTAAAAAAGGCCAGCTTTCGAGCTGGCCTTTTTGCTTTTCTGAATCCACCATTTGCTCTCCGGCATTGTCGTTGAACCGCGACAAATCGCCCATTTCTCGTCTCTAAATGGAGACATTTAATTCATTGATTAGTAGGCGATTTTAAATTGAATCGGTTAACCGTCTCTTATGGGAGACACTCTGGTTAAGTGGGGCTGGCGCACTTTATCTCTCAGGCAGCAAAATTCCCTCCGAACTAATACTATGAAACTACTAATATTAGCGGTTGGTTTACTTTTCAAATGCAAACATGGCATGCATTGTGCAATAATAACCGGGTAGATGCTCATTCCACTTCTTATGTTCGCTTAGGCTTCATAAACCAAGGAATGACGCAGAGCCAATTACGGTGCTTATCGTCCACCCACAGATGTCGCCCCAAAGGGGTCTCATCCAACACCATGGACATAACGTTGAGTGAAGCACCACTTAGTTGTCAAACAGACCTGTTTTAACACCAGCCAATTGGCTGGTGTTTTTTTTTGTATGCGGGAAAGAAAAGGGCGACTGAACGCCGCCCCTGAATGCTATGAATTGGGATTGTTTTGCAGCGTCAACAACAGGCCATCGCGGCGCATCATTGCTGCTTCTTCCGGTTTGTGAAGCTTGTCGAGAGAGTCCGCAAGCCAGGCATAATCGAAGGCATCCGGGCGCTGTTTAATCGCTTCGCGGAACGCATCCGCCGCCTGCTGCCATTCACCATGCTTCATCAGCAACTGGCCCAGCGTACTTAGCAGTAGAGGAAGCGCGCCCTGGGTTTTGATCTGCTGGCGCAGCGCTTTCTCGAGCTGTTCCGGGTTGCCTGACTTCAGGCGCGGCATCAGCAGCACCAGACGATCGTCGTACTGGCGTTTCAATCCGTCGAGAACTATCTCCTGGGCGGCATCGCTATCGTCACATTCGATCAAATGCTCGGCCATTGCCACCTGCAACGTGGTTTGATGACGCGTTTTGCGGCTCTGGTTGCGCCACCAGCTTTTCAGCCCGTCGTTACCTTGATCGGCCATAGCCTGATCCATCAGCCCGATCCACGCTTGCTGTTGCAGAGCCGTGCGCTGTGCCTCGTCGCCTATTTGAACCTTTTCCATTGCGGGCAGAATATCCAGCAGCGAGCCCCAGGCTCCGGTTCGTAAATAGGCCTGCTCTGCCAGACGCAGCACCTCAGGGTGGCGAGGGGCAACTTCCAGAAGCTTATCAACGCCGTGTCTTGCCGCGTGGTTTTCATTGCGGGCCAGCTGCAGGCGAACGCGAGTTATCTCAACAGGCAGCTGATCGTTATCCGCCAGTTCGGCAGCGCGTTCCAGATGCTGATTGGCACGGATCTCATCGCCACGCTGCTGGGCAGCTTCGGCGGCGAGAAGGTAATTCACCACCGGCTGCTCCGCATGGTCGGCATTTTTACTCATCAGCTTTTCAACTTGCTGATAATCGCCCTCGGCCAGTTTTAGCAGCGCGGCTTTGGTTTGCTTACGAGCGCGGCTGCGTTTACGGCCAAGGAACCAGCCGCGAGTGCGCGCTCCGGTGCGGAAAATACGGCGCAGCACCCACTCGATAGCAAACAGCACGAGCATGGTCAGAACCAGAATAATGACTAAGCCGGTCACGCTGGTTTCGATGTTGTAGTTATCGGTTTGGATCAGCACATATCCCTGATGTCCCGCCAGCATGGGGCCGAGCACGATACCCGCAATCAGCAGCAGGAAGAGCAATAAGACTTTAATCATGCTTATTCCCCCTGGCTTACGGCAGGAGCAGGTTGCTCAGGCGCGGAGTTAAGCGGCGCTGCGTTTGCTGTCGGCTGGGACAGCAAATTACGCACTCTGGTCTGCATCAGCTTTTCCAGCAGGGCCTGGCTTTGCAGGGTCTGCGGAATATCCATATGTATGCTCTGCTGGCTCAGGCCATCAAGCTCATCCAGAAACGCTTTAGTGGCCGAGTCGTTGGTATCGTAATAAGCGCGAACCCAGGTAGAGACGTTATCCAGCGCCTGTTTATAGGTTTCTTCCTGATGGCGAGGCACCGCCTGGGCGGCAACCAGCAGGCGAGAGCGGATGTTCTCGCGCAGGTAGATATCCTGATTTGGCGCCAGCAGCGGTACGGCGGTTTCATCGCGGCGGCGAATGGTAATAAAGCTGTCCATAAAGTTGTGCCAGCTCTTCACCAGATTTTGACGCCACTCGGTGATGCTGCCCGAAAGCTCGCTGCTGTCCGAGTCCATCGGTGAATCATCGCTGTCGTTATCGGCGAGGCGCAGGTTGTCCAGGCCGTTAGACAGCTGGTTTAGCTTGAGAATAATGCCGTCGTAATCAACCTGAGTAACCGTGGAAAGCGTCGAGATATCGTCCGTCAACGCGCGACGGGCGGTTATCAGACTTGGATCATTCATGTCCGCCAGGCTGGCATCGGCGCTTTTCAGCAGCGCGGCGGCGGTCGTCACGTCCTGGTCGCTCCACAGCTTGCGGCCGGCCAGCTTAACGAGGAAGTCGGCCTGAGCCAGCAGCCATGTTTTGGAATCACTGTCGGAAATGGTGGCTACTTTTTGCTGCACTTCGTCCAGCTGGCGCGTTAATGCAGCCTGCTGTTTCCCGGCTTCACCCAGGGCATCGGCCTGCTTCTTCAGCGTGGTTTCAAATTCGCTTTTTTGCGCATCCTGCTGTTTTTGCAGGGCGATCAGCTGGTTTGCCAGCGCATCGCTGGTTGCGGTTTGCGTGGAGACCTGATGCTTGCCATAGCTATAAAGCCCGCCGCCTAACGCCAGAGCGATGGCTATTGCTATCGCCCCCAGCGCGATGCCCGCCACGCCGGAACGACTCTTCTTCGGCGTTGAATCGGGCTGCGATGGCGTTTCCACCGTCGATGTGGTTTCCTCAACCATGGCGGAGGAATTATTTTGTTCCGTCATTGTGGCGTCCTGTTATTGTTAGGTTTGTTGTAACGCGCGCAACAGCGCGTCATTGTCCGCATTCGCGGCGACCTGAATATTCTGCCAGCCCATCTCCCGGGCAAGGCTCGCCAGGCGCTCGCTGACAACCAGCAGCCGGCAGCGGAGCAGCCAGTTTTCGCGATACCAGGCTGGCGTTAGCGTGTAGAGCTGTTGCAGCATTTCACCGCTGGTCACAACCAGCGTCGAGACACCTCGTTCCCGCCAGCGGTGCGCCTCTTCTGTTCCATCATAAATGATAGCGCTTCGCTGATAACACTCACAGAAGCTTACCTGCGCGCCGCGCGCTTCAAGCGTTTCGCCCAGTAGTTCACGGCCGCCGTTACCCCGCAGAATCAGCGCACGTTTTCCGGCAACATTCTGTAATTCAGGTAATTGTAGCAAGACTTCGCTGGTTTCCCGATCTTGCGGGTAGCGAATCGGCAGATGGCTGACGGTATGCAGAGCCAGCGCCGTGGTACGGCCAATGGCAAACCAGGAGAGATGCTCAGGCCAGGTTATACCCTGGCGGCGTAAAAGAGGGCTGGCATATTCGATAACATGCTGCGAAAGCACAAACACCAGATCGCCAGGCGCAAGCGCCGCCAGCAGGGCCGGTAGCTGAGCGAGCTGTCGGCCTGGAGAGAATTCAATAAGCGGGAAGCTATACGCCACCTGCCCGAGTGCGCGCAAACGGCTCACTAACTCTTCCCCGGCTGGGGAGGGGCGGGTGACAAGAATAGTCATGCGGGAGCGTCTCCGTTATAGACTTCGGCCAGGATCTCGCGTGCGCCTTTATTCAGCAACTCTTCTGCCAGCGAAACGCCCATGGCAACGGCATCTTCCGGTTTGCCCCGGCGTTCGCCGCGAACCATCACCGAGCCGTCCGGCGCGCCCACCAGCGCACGCAGCCAAAGCTCATTATCTTTCAATTCTGCATAGCTGCCGATTGGCACCTGGCAGCCGCCTTCAAGGCGCATGTTCATCGCCCGTTCGGCGCTCACACGAACCGCGGTTTCATGATGATTGAGGGGGGCAAGCAACGCTCGCGTGCGCTCATCATCCAGGCGGCACTCAATGCCCACGGCACCCTGGCCGACGGCAGGTAAGGAGACTTCCGGCGGTAACGCGTAGCGGATACGGTCCTGCATCTCAAGGCGTTTCAGCCCGGCCACGGCAAGAATAATGGCATCATATTCGCCTTTATCCAGCTTGCCCAGACGGGTGCCCAGGTTGCCGCGCAGGGAGCGAATGACTAAATCTGGGCGCTGCTCGGCAATTTGGCACTGTCGGCGCAGGCTCGAGGTGCCGACGATGCTGCCCGGTGGAAGGCTGTCCAGCGTTGGATAGTGATTCGAGACAAAGGCATCACGCGGATCGTCGCGCTCGCAGATGGTGACCAGCCCAAGACCCTCGGGGAACTCCACCGGCACATCTTTCAGCGAGTGAACGGCGATATCCGCCCGCCCGTCCAGCATTGCCAGCTCCAGCTCTTTAACGAACAATCCTTTCCCGCCTACTTTGGCTAATGGCGTGTCCAGCAGGACATCACCGCGCGTCACCATAGGCACCAGCTCAACGGTCAGCTGCGGGTGGAAAGCTTCAAGATGTTGCTTAACATAATGTGCTTGCCAAAGTGCAAGAGGACTTTGGCGAGTGGCAATTCTGAGTATATTGTCTAACATGCTTGTTACCGTAATTATCGTCCACCGACCATCCTACCACTGTTAGCGGAAGGCTGTCAGGTACGGCGGCTTTTGCGGCAACAGAGGGACGAGATTCGTATTATGGAAGAAATCGCCTTTGGCCGGGCGTTTACCCTTTTTGGTAGCGCATCTTTCTTTACGGTCAACAGGCAAGGTGTTAAATTGATCACGTTTCCAGCAATTGCTGTCCCGATCGTTTATAATCACGGGGACAACAAACCACGAAACGGGTTTTTTCGTAATACTGAAACCATCAGGCGATATGTCTTGTACCTCTATATTGAGACACTTAAACAGAGACTGGATGCCATCAACCAACTGCGCGTAGATCGCGCGCTTGCTGCCATGGGGCCTGCTTTCCAACAGGTCTACAGTCTACTGCCAACGTTATTACATTATCATCACCCGCTGATGCCGGGTTACCTTGACGGTAACGTTCCCCGGGGCATCTGCATTTACACGCCTGATGAAACCCAGCGCCACTACCTGGACGAACTCGAACTGCAGCGCGGAATGCCGCGGCAGGAGTCGGCCACGGGCGAACTGCCGATTACCGGCCTCTATTCTATGGGCAGCACCTCCTCCGTGGGGCAGAGCTGTTCATCCGACCTCGATATCTGGGTATGCCACCAGTCCTGGCTCGATAACGACGAGCGCCAGCTGTTGCAGCGCAAATGCAGCCTGCTTGAAAGCTGGGCCGCATCGCTTGGCGTCGAGGTTAGCTTCTTCCTGATTGACGAAAACCGCTTCCGCCACAATGAAAGCGGCAGCCTGGGCGGCGAAGACTGCGGCTCCACTCAGCACATCCTGCTGCTGGATGAGTTTTACCGCACCGCTGTTCGCCTCGCCGGGAAACGTATTCTCTGGAACATGGTCCCGGGCGATGAAGAAGAGCATTACGACGATTACGTCATGACGCTTTATGCCCAGGGCGTACTGACGCCGAACGAATGGCTGGATCTCGGAGGGTTGAGCTCGCTCTCCGCCGAGGAATACTTTGGTGCCAGCCTGTGGCAGCTCTATAAAAGTATCGACTCGCCTTACAAAGCGGTGCTTAAAACGCTGCTGCTGGAAGCCTACTCCTGGGAATATCCGAATACGCGCCTGCTGGCAAAAGATATCAAGCAGCGCCTGCACGATGGCGAAATTGTCTCGTTTGGCCTCGATCCATACTGCATGATGCTGGAACGCGTGACCGACTACCTCACGCAAATTGAGGACAACGCGCGCCTTGACCTCGTACGCCGCTGCTTCTATCTGAAAGTCTGCGAAAAACTGTCACGGGAACGCGCCTGCGTCGGCTGGCGCAGAGAAGTGCTGACCCAACTGGTGAAAGGCTGGGGCTGGGACGAGGCTCGCCTCACCATGCTGGATAACCGCGCCAACTGGAAAATAGACCAGGTGCGCGAAGCGCATAACGAGCTGCTCGACGCGATGATGCAAAGCTATCGCAACCTGATTCGCTTTGCGCGCCGTAATAATCTGAGCGTTTCCGCCAGCCCGCAGGATATCGGCGTGCTTACGCGTAAGCTGTATGCGGCTTTTGAAGCGCTTCCGGGGAAAGTCACGCTGGTTAACCCGCAGATCTCGCCCGATCTCTCCGAGCCAAACCTGACCTTTATCCATGTGCCGCTGGGCCGCGCAAACCGCTCCGGCTGGTATCTGTACAACCGTGCGCCGAACATGGATTCCATCGTCAGCCATCAACCGCTGGAATATAACCGTTATCTTAATAAGCTGGTGGCATGGGCCTACTTTAACGGCCTGCTGACCTCACGCACTCGCCTGTTTATTAAGGGCAACGGCATTTGTGATTTACCGAAGCTGCAGGAGATGGTGGCGGATGTTTCACATCACTTCCCGCTGCGTCTTCCGGCCCCAACGCCAAAAGCGCTCTACAGCCCGTGCGAAATTCGCCATCTGGCGATAATCGTCAACCTCGAATATGACCCGACGGCTGCCTTCCGCAATCAGGTGGTTCATTTTGATTTCCGCAAGCTGGATGTGTTCAGCTTCGGTGAGCAGCAGCAATGCCTGATAGGCAGCGTCGACCTGCTGTACCGCAACTCCTGGAATGAAGTGCGTACCCTGCACTTTAACGGCGAGCAGGCGATGATCGAGGCGCTGAAGACTATTCTGGGCAAAATGCACCAGGACGCCGCGCCGCCGGATAGCGTTGAAGTGTTCTGCTATAGCCAGCATCTGCGCGGACTTATCCGCACTCGCGTTCAGCAACTGGTCTCCGAGTGTATTGAATTCCGCCTTTCCAGCACCCGCCAGGAACCCGGCCGCTTTAAGGCGCTACGCGTTTCCGGCCAGACATGGGGCCTGTTCTTCGAACGCCTGAATGTTTCGGTTCAGAAACTGGAAAACGCCGTCGAATTTTATGGCGCTATCTCGCACAACAAGTTGCACGGCCTGTCCGTTCAGGTTGGCACTAATCAGGTTCAGCTACCCGCCGTGGTAGACGGTTTTGCCAGCGAAGGGATTATTCAGTTCTTCTTCGAAGAGGCTGGTGAAGATCAGGGCTTCAATATCTATATTCTGGACGAAAGCAACCGGGCGGAGGTTTACCACCACTGCGAGGGGAGCAAAGAGGAGCTGGTGCGCGACGTTAGCCGCTTCTATTCGTCATCCCACGACCGCTTTACTTACGGCTCAAGCTTTATCAACTTCAACCTGCCGCAGTTCTATCAAATCGTGAAGGTCGATGGCCGGATGCAGGTCATTCCGTTCCGCACCCAGTCGATAGCAACAGCCGCGCCGGTTAATCAGGACGACAACTCAGCGCCGCTGCTGCAGCAGTATCAGCAGTAATTAGCGGAAGCTAACGGCTTCACCCGCCTGCTGGGAACTTGCTTCTTCCATTAACTGCCAGAATTCAGCGCCGCTGCGGTCGCAAATCCACTCATCACCTTTGAGGTTGAAATGGTAGCCGCCGCTTTTGGTTGCCAGCCACACCTGATGAAGCGGCTCCTGGCGATTGATAATAATTTTGCTGCCGTTTTCGAAGCTGATGGTCAGCACCCCGCCGTTGATTTCGCAATCAATGTCGCTGTCGCCGTCCCAGTCATCGAGACGTTCTTCAATGGTGCGCCACAGGTCATCGGCTAATAGATGAAATTCGCTGTCGTTCATGTCTGCTTCCTGTTGGTATTTCAGGGCAGTATAAAAGCATCGGGGATATTAAGAAACTCTGCTTCAGGCATCATCGAGATAGTGAACCAGCAGGGGGATGGCGCGGGAAGCATTCTCGATGGAAATGCCAAATGCGACCTTCCCATCCCGCACCCAGCGCGCAATTTGCTGCTCTCTGGCCGGTGAGTCCGGGCTGGAGATTGTGCAGCATTTCTCTGAACCCAAAACGGCGACTGCAACGGCCAGAGCCGGGCCAATCCCGGAGTGAAAAGCGCCGATGGTATAATGGAGATCGCCACGCTTGACCGAATTTGCCGCTTCCATATCGCTGACCAGCTGTGTGGTAAATCTGCCGGGGGCCGCCTGTTCAATTAAAATCTGCACTGCTTCACGTTCCAAATCCGTTATGCCGATCCGTTTCATCTATGTCACCTCATTAAAAGACAACAAGCGTTCGTTCCGAGCAGCTGCGGGGCGGCAATCGAAGATGCCCCTTAATCAGGGTAAACCAGAGATTATTTTCTTGCCTGGTTTGGCAGGTGACGATTTTCAGCGGTAATGGGCAACGAGAGTATTGCTTTTCAGGGTTCACCTGCGATGATAGACGGCAGAATAGTGAATCACAGGCAACCCCATAATGAAGAAGATTTTCTGCCCTCTTGCTCTGGCGCTGATGCTTGCAAGCCTTACCGGCTGCGGCCTGAAGGGGCCTCTTTACTTCCCGCCGGCGGATACCAAAGCCAAGCCGACGACCCATAGCGCAACCCCTGAACAGACAATCCAGACGACGCCATCCCGTAACAGCCGTGGTACGGACAATGGGCCGACTCAGGTTATTTACTAGCTAAACCGTGCTTTGTCACCGCGCTAATGGAGCAGAAGATGCAGTTCTCTAAAATGCATGGCCTTGGTAATGACTTTATGGTCGTGGACGCGGTAACGCAGAATATCTATTTCTCTCCGGAACTGATCCGGCGTCTGGCGGATCGTCATCTCGGCGTAGGCTTCGATCAGCTATTGATCGTCGAACCGCCGTACGATCCCGATCTCGACTTTCATTACCGGATCTTCAACGCAGACGGCAGCGAAGTCTCCCAGTGCGGCAACGGCGCGCGCTGCTTTGCCCGTTTTGTGCGTCTCAAGGGGCTGACCAATAAGCGAGAAATTCGCGTCAGCACCGCGAATGGCCGCATGGTGCTCACCGTGACGGAAGATGAGATGGTGCGCGTCAATATGGGCGAACCAAACTTCGAGCCTTCTCAGGTTCCGTTCCGGGCAAACAAAGCGGAAAAGACCTATATTATGCGTGCCGCCGAGCAAACCATTATGTGCGGCGTGGTCTCGATGGGTAATCCCCACTGTGTGATTCAGGTCGACGATATAGAAACCGCAGCGGTGGAAACTCTGGGGCCTGTGATGGAAAGCCATGAGCGTTTTCCTGAACGAGCCAACATCGGTTTTATGCAGGTTGTTAGTCGCGAGCACGTAAAGCTGCGCGTTTATGAGCGCGGAGCCGGTGAGACTCAGGCCTGCGGCAGCGGAGCCTGCGGTGCGGTAGCGGTTGGCATTCAGCAAGGTTTACTGGCGGAGCAGGTGCGCGTTGAGCTGCCCGGCGGCCGCCTTGATATCGCCTGGAAAGGGCCGGATTCACCGCTGTATATGACCGGCCCGGCGGCCCATGTCTACGATGGATTTATACATCTATGAAGAACGCCGAGGAACAGCAAGAAGCCCTTCTGGAACTTAACGATCTCGCGGTTGCCGAGTACCTTCAGCGCAACCCCGATTTCTTTATTCGTAACGCCCATCAGGTGGAGAGCATGCAGGTGCCGCACCCGGTGCGCGGCACCGTTTCGCTGGTGGAGTGGCATATGGCCCGGAGCCGTAACCACATTAACCACCTTGAAGAGAACATGACGCTGCTCATGGAGCAGGCAAGCGCTAACGAAGGCTTGTTCTACCGTCTGTTGAAGCTTCAGGGGCGTCTGGCTTCGGCCTCCAGCCTGCAGGAGATGCTTAATCGCCTGCACCGCTGGGCGCGGGAAATGGGGCTGGCGGGTGCGAACATCCGGCTTTTTGCTGACCGCTGGCGTATCGGCGCGCCGTCCGACTTTACTCATCTGGCGCTAAACCGGCAGGCGTTTGAGCCGCTGCGTATTCAGCGCCTCGGTGAAAGCCAGCACTATCTTGGCCCGCTGAACGGCCCGGAGCTGCTGCTGGTGCTGCCGCAGGCGAAAGCTATTGGCTCGGTAGCGCTGTCGCTGATGGGCAACGAAGGTGACCTTGGCGTACTGCTGTTCAGCAGTCGTGATCCCCAGCATTATCAGCAGGGTCAGGGTACACAGCTGTTGCACGAACTGGCGCTGATGCTGCCCGACCTGCTGGAGCGCTGGATTGAACGCGCATGACGGACTCCTCGCTACAGCTCCATGTTGATGGCTTCCTGCGTTATTTGAAGGTTGAGCGCCAGCTCAGCCCGCTCACCCTGCTTAACTACCGGCGCCAGCTGGGGGCGATTGTCCACCTTGGCGAAGAGATGAAGCTGAAAAGCTGGCAGCAGTGCGATGCCGCCACGGTTCGCTCGCTGGCGGTACGCAGCCGCAGAGCCGGTCTTCAGGCTTCCAGCCTGGCGCTCAGGCTCTCTGCATTACGCAGCTTTTTCGACTGGATGGTCAGCCAGGGCGAGCTAAAAGCCAACCCGGCGAAAGGCATTACCACCCCGAAGGCCGGGCGACACCTGCCAAAAAACATTGAAGTGGATGACGTTAATCATCTGCTGGATATCGATCTCAACGATCCCCTGGCGGTACGCGACCGGGCGATGCTGGAAGTGATGTACGGTGCGGGTCTGCGCCTTTCCGAGCTGGTGAACATGGACTGCGGCCATATTGACTTGTCTACCGGTGAAGTGTGGGTCATGGGCAAGGGCAGCAAAGAACGCCGCGTACCCGTTGGCCGCAGCGCCGTAACATGGGTTGAGCACTGGCTTGATCTGCGTGAGCTGTTTGGCCCGGACGATGACGCTTTGTTCCTCGCCAAAACAGGGAAAAGGATCTCCGCACGTAATGTGCAAAAGCGTTTTGCCGAATGGGGCATCAAGCAGGGGCTAAGCAGCCATGTACACCCTCATAAGCTGCGCCATTCGTTCGCCACGCACATGCTGGAGTCCAGCGGCGACTTGCGAGCGGTTCAGGAGCTGCTGGGCCACGCTAACCTCTCTACCACGCAAATCTATACCCATCTCGACTTTCAACATTTAGCCTCGGTGTATGATGCAGCGCATCCACGCGCCAAACGGGGGAAATCGTAATGCATTTTTACCGCCCGCTCGGGCAAATTGCCGCTCTGACCTTCGATCTTGACGACACGCTGTACGATAACCGCCCGGTTATCCTGCGTACCGTGCAGGAATCGCTGACTTTCGTGCAGAATTACCATCCAAACCTTAGCACTTTGACCACGTCGGACTTCTACCGCAGGCGTGAAGCATTGCTAAAGAAAGAGCCTGAAATTTATCATGACGTTACGGAATGGCGTCGCCGTTCCGTTGAACAACTCATGCTGGATGCCGGCCTAAGTGCGGAAGACGCTTTTGCCGGTGCCGCCGCCGCGATGGAAAACTTTGCCAAATGGCGCAGCCGGATTGATATCCCACAGGAAACTCACGACACGCTGGCCGCGCTCGCCGCGAAATGGCCGCTGGTGGCTATCACCAACGGCAATGCTGAGCCTCACCTGTTTGGGCTGGATAAATACTTCAAATTCATTCTGCGTGCCGGGCCGGATGGCCGTGCCAAGCCGTTCAGCGATATGTATCACCTGGCCGCGAGCAGGCTGGGCGTGCCGCTGGAGCAAATTCTGCACGTTGGCGATGACCTGACGACCGACGTGGCGGGCGCGGTTCGCTGCGGCATGCAGGCATGCTGGATAAATCTGCGCGAAGGCGACCTGATGCGGATAGATGACAGCCGTTTGTTGCCCCATCTGGAGATTTCGCGGTTGGCATCCCTGAGCGCGCTGATATAATCGTCAATAATTCTGTATAAATCACCAGTGGTTAATACTCGTCATCATTCGAGTTTTAACAACTTTACACGGCGGTGCCAATGGACGTTTCTTACCTGCTTGATAGCCTCAATGATAAACAGCGTGAAGCGGTTGCCGCCAAGCGCAGCAATATGCTGGTGCTGGCCGGGGCGGGCAGTGGTAAGACTCGCGTGTTGGTTCACCGCATCGCGTGGTTGATGACGGTCGAAAACTGTTCACCGTATTCCATTATGGCGGTGACCTTTACCAACAAAGCGGCGGCGGAAATGCGCCATCGTATTAGCCAATTGATGGGCACCAGCCAGGGCGGCATGTGGGTTGGCACCTTCCACGGGCTGGCTCACCGCCTGCTGCGCGCCCACCATATGGATGCCAACCTGCCGCAGGATTTCCAGATTCTCGATAGCGAAGACCAGCTGCGCCTGCTCAAGCGCCTGATTAAGGCGATGAACCTTGACGAGAAGCAGTGGCCACCGCGTCAGGCTATGTGGTACATCAACGGCAAAAAAGACGAAGGCCTGCGCCCCCACCACGTCGAAAGCTATGGCAATCCGGTGGAGCAAACCTGGCAGAAGGTTTACCAGGCTTATCAGGAAGCGTGCGATCGCGCCGGGCTGGTGGATTTTGCCGAGCTGCTGCTGCGTGCCCACGAGCTTTGGCTGAACAAACCGCATATCTTGAACCACTACCGCGAACGCTTCACCAATATCCTGGTGGACGAATTCCAGGATACTAACAACATTCAGTACGCGTGGATCCGCCTGCTGGCCGGGGATTCCGGCAAGGTAATGATCGTCGGCGATGATGACCAGTCTATCTACGGCTGGCGCGGCGCTCAGGTTGAAAACATTCAGCGCTTCCTTAACGACTTCCCCGGCGCACAAACTATTCGTCTGGAGCAAAACTACCGCTCGACGAACAACATTCTGAACGCCGCCAACGCCCTGATTGCCAACAACTCGGGCCGCCTCGGGAAAGAGCTGTGGACCGACGGTAGCGACGGCGAACCTATCTCTATCTATTGCGCCTTCAACGAGCTGGATGAAGCGCGCTTTGTGGTAAACCGCATCAAGACCTGGCAGGAAAACGGCGGCGTGCTGGAAAAATGCGCCATTCTTTACCGCAGCAACGCCCAGTCGCGTGTGCTGGAAGAGGCGCTGCTTCAGGCCAGCATGCCTTACCGTATCTACGGCGGCATGCGATTCTTCGAACGCCAGGAAATCAAAGACGCGCTTTCTTATCTGCGCCTGATGGCAAACCGCAATGACGATGCCGCCTTCGAGCGTGTGGTCAATACGCCAACCCGCGGCATCGGCGACCGCACCCTGGACGTCGTGCGCCAGGCGTCCCGCGACCAGCAGCTAACGCTGTGGCAGGCCTGTCGACTGCTGTTGCAGGAAAAAGCGCTGGCCGGGCGCGCGGCCTCGGCGCTCCAGCGCTTTATGGAGCTTATCGATGCTCTGGCGCATGAAACTGCCGACATGCCGCTGCACGTTCAGACCGATCGCGTGATTAAGGATTCCGGCCTGTTCATGATGTACGAGCAGGAGAAAGGCGAGAAAGGCCAGACCCGTATTGAGAACTTAGAGGAGCTGGTCACCGCTACGCGCCAGTTTAGCTATCAGGATGAAGACGAAGATCTGATGCCGCTGCAGGCGTTTCTCTCCCACGCCGCGCTGGAAGCGGGTGAAGGGCAGGCGGACACCTGGCAGGATGCGGTGCAGCTGATGACGCTTCACTCGGCAAAAGGCCTCGAATTCCCGCAGGTGTTTATCGTCGGGATGGAAGAAGGGATGTTCCCGAGCCAGATGTCGCTCGACGAAGGCGGGCGCCTGGAAGAAGAGCGTCGCCTGGCCTACGTGGGCGTCACCCGCGCGATGCAGAAACTGACCCTGACCTACGCCGAAACCCGCCGTCTGTACGGTAAAGAGGTCTATCACCGGCCTTCACGTTTTATCGGGGAACTGCCGGAAAACTGCATTGAAGAAGTTCGCCTGCGCGCCAGCATCAGCCGACCGGTAAGCCATCAGCGTATGGGCACGCCGGTTGCGCAGAATGATTCAGGCTTTAGTCTTGGGCAGCGCGTGCGCCATCCTAAATTCGGCGAAGGCACCGTGGTTAACCTTGAAGGTAGCGGCGAGCACAGCCGCCTTCAAGTGGCGTTTCAGGGGCAGGGAATTAAGTGGCTGGTTGCCGCCTATGCCCGCTTGGAAACCGTGTAAGTTACAGAAAATAATCGCAATTATCTGAGTTTGCGCTACCCTTTATGTGTCACTGGTATGAACTTATTCAGCCGTGTCCCGTTGCGTGTTGACGCCATATTAGCGGTGGCGTAACATGCGCGCACGATTACGCTAAGAGGACACTCGCCTTGGACACACCCAGTAGATGCTGGCTCAATAACCTGTCATCCAGGTACAACTTCTAAGGCTATCCTCCGGTGCTGATAGCCTTCGTGGTTGTCAGCGACCTCATATATTTTATATCCCGTCGCCCCTTGAGTCAGACTGTTTAATGGTCTGAAACCTCTATCGTTTCTGTCTGTGTGCCAACCGAATTGTCCCTGATATTTTTTTGCATTGGGAGTCCCGGTCATGCTGAGCGCATTTCAACTGGAAAATAATCGCCTTGCCCGCCTCGAGCTGGACGAGACCGATAACCTGACCAATTCGGTCTGGGTTGACTTGGTCGAGCCGGAAGAGAGCGAGCGAGAGCGTGTGCAAACGGAACTTGGCCAAAGCCTGGCAACCCGACCAGAGCTGGAAGACATCGAAGCATCCGCGCGTTTCTTTGAAGACGAAGACGGGCTTCACATCCACTCCTTTTTCTTCTTTGAAGATGCGGACGACCACGCGGGCAACAGCACGGTAGCCTTTACTATTCGTGAAGGCCGCCTGTATACGCTGCGCGAGCGCGAACTGCCGGCGTTTCGTCTTTACCGCATGCGCGCCCGCAACCAGTCGATGGTAGACGGCAACGCCTGGGAGCTGCTGCTTGACCTGTTTGAAACCAAAATCGAACAGCTGGCGGATGAAATAGAAAACATCTACAGCGACCTCGAACAGCTGAGCCGCGTGATCATGGAAGGGCATCAGGGCGATGAATACGACGCCGCGCTTTCCACCCTGGCCGAGCTGGAAGATATCGGCTGGAAGGTGCGCCTGTGCCTGATGGATACCCAGCGTGCGCTGAACTTCCTGGTGCGTAAAGCCCGCCTGCCGGGTGGGCAACTGGAACAGGCTCGCGAGATCCTGCGGGATATCGAATCCCTGCTGCCGCACAACGAATCGCTGTTCCAGAAGGTTAACTTCCTGATGCAGGCGGCGATGGGCTTTATCAACATCGAGCAGAACCGCATTATCAAAATCTTCTCGGTGGTTTCCGTCGTCTTCCTGCCGCCAACGCTTGTGGCCTCCAGCTACGGGATGAACTTCGAGTTTATGCCCGAGCTGAAATGGAGCTTTGGTTACCCCGGGGCGATTATCTTTATGATGCTCGCGGGCTTAGCGCCGTATCTCTACTTTAAGCGTAAGAACTGGTTGTAAGAAAAAAGGAGCCGCAGGGCTCCTTTTTCGTATCTGGCTTAACGGCCGGATTTCGTTCGCCGTTGGGTATAAATAGCATCGGCAATAAATAGCGCCAGCGCCGCCCAGATAAAGCCGAAGGTTATCATTTTGTCCTGGGTGATAACTTCATCGTAGAAGCTCACGGCCAGCAGGAACATCAGCGTTGGCCCCAGGTACTGGAAGAAACCGAGCGTTGAGAGGCGCAGGCGGGTTGCGGAGGCGGTGAAGCACAGCAGCGGCACGGTTGTGATAACGCCTGCGGCGATGAGCATCATGTTCAGAGACCACGGGTTCAGCCCCATATGGCTGGTGGCACTATCGGCAATGCCAAACAGATAAATCGCCGCAATCGGCAGCAGCCAGAGCGTTTCGAACAACATCCCGGTCTGCGCGTCGACGGCAATTTTTTTACGGATAAGTCCGTAAAAAGCAAAGCTGAAGGCCAGGCCAAGGCCGATGAGCGGCAGCGAGCCGAAGGTCCACAGCTGTACCAGCACGCCGCAGACCGCCAGCAGCACGGCGACCCATTGCATACGGCGAAAACGCTCGGCTAAAAACAGCATCCCCAGCACAACGTTAACCAGCGGGTTAATAAAATACCCGAGGCTGGCTTCCAGCATATGGTGGTTATTAACCGCCCAGATATACAACAGCCAGTTGCCGCCGATAAGCACGGCGGTCAGCGCCAGCGCTAAGATTTTTTTGCGGTTCTGGCAGGATCTTTTCACCTGCGGCCACTGGCGGCAGACGCTTATCAGGGCAAGCATAAAGAAGAATGACCAGATAACGCGGTGGGTAAGAATTTCGGTGGCCGGTACGTAGTGTATAAATTTGAAGTAAACCGGCGCGATGCCCCAGATAAAATAGGCAGTCAGAGCAAGCATCACTCCCTGACGAGTCTGTTTCGGATCCATGAAAAACGCTCAGCAAAAAAATAGTGCGCAAATAGTAACAGGATTTATCTTCTCACCCTACCATGTAGGTTGCGGTTGCGCTGGCAATGTAGACCTGGTCCTGGTTATGCAGCTCGACCCTGGCGACCGCGACCTTATTACCGGCACGAAGCAAGCTGCTGCTGGCGGTAAAACGCTCTCCGCGGCCGGGGCGCAGATAATCGACGCGTAAATCGATGGTGCCCATTTTGGACAGGCGCTGGCGCAGTTCGTCTTCGGTTATCGTATCGTGGCGGGTGAGCGTGCTGCCGACGCAGACCAGCCCGGCCGCCACGTCCAGTACGGAAGCAATAACGCCTCCGTGTAAAATGCTTTGCGCCCAGTTCCCGACCATCATCGGCTGGTTATTAAAGCTAAGCTGGGCGAATGCCTTTTCGTAGCGCTCCAGTTCAAGGCCGAGGGCGCGGTTAAAAGGCATGTGGTAAACGAAAATTTCGCCCACCAGCTTTAGCGCTTCTTCGGTGGTCAGCAGAGGGGAAGACATGGTTCATTCCTCGAACAAATAATGAATAAGTTAACAAGGTGTTTATTTTATGCTTCTCATTTGTTGCTTTCCACTTTAAGAGTGATAGCTATCGGGCGGAAACCCTGAGTCTGTAGAATGAATGCCGCTTAATATTTTGAAACCTTGTGTTATGGAGAACGAGACTAATGCTGAAATCTCTGGGATGGGGAATGGCCGCGCTGCTGCCGCTCTCCGCCTTTGCTCAAGAAGCCACTATTGATAAAGTTCACGACAAGCCAGCGGTACGCGGCAGCGTTATTGCCAACCTGCTGCAAGAGCATGACAACCCCTTTACGCTTTACCCGTACGACACGAACTACCTGCTCTACACCTGGACCAGCGACCTGAATAAAGAAGCCATTAGCTCCTATGACTGGGCCAGCAACGCCCGTAAGGATGAGGTGAAATTTCAGCTCAGCCTGGCATTCCCGCTGTGGCGCGGCATTCTTGGGGATAACTCGGTGCTGGGAGCCTCTTATACCCAGAAGTCCTGGTGGCAGCTTTCCAACCGCAATGAGTCCTCGCCGTTTCGCGAAACCAACTATGAGCCGCAGCTGTTCCTGGGCTTTGCTACCGATGCGAGCTTCGCCGGCTGGACGCTGCGCGACGTTGAATTTGGCTATAACCACGATTCAAATGGCCGCTCTGACCCGACTTCACGCGGCTGGAACCGCCTGTATACGCGCCTGATGGCGCAAAACGGCGACTGGCAGGTAGAAGTTAAGCCCTGGTACGTTGTGGGCAGCGTTGACGACAACCCGGATATCACCAAATACATGGGTTATTACCAGCTCAAAGTTGGCTATGCGCTTGGCGATGCGGTATTCAGCGTGAAAGGGCAGTACAACTGGAATAGCGGCTACGGCGGCGCGGAACTCGGCGTTAGCTACCCGATAACGAAGCACGTTCGCTTCTACACTCAGGTGTACAGCGGCTATGGTGAATCGCTCATCGACTACAACTTTAACCAGACACGGGTTGGCGTAGGCGTTATGCTTAACGATCTTTTCTAAAGCATTGCAGTTTCTTTTCCGGGCGCTGAAAATGGCGCCTGAATTTTAGGTAGTGGGGATAGCGTGACACAGGCGGAAGTAATCAATCAGGCGTCGCTGGCAAGGCAGGTTTTGCAGGAAACCTTCGGGTATCAGCAATTCCGTCCGGGCCAGGAAACCATCATCGATACGGTGCTGGAGGGGCGTGACTGCCTGGTGGTGATGCCGACCGGCGGCGGTAAATCGCTGTGCTATCAAATACCTGCTCTGGTATTTGGCGGCCTTACCGTAGTGGTCTCTCCGCTTATTTCCCTGATGAAAGACCAGGTCGATCAGCTGCTGGCTAACGGCGTAGCGGCGGCCTGCCTCAACTCGACCCAAAGCCGTGAGCAGCAGCAGGAAGTGATGGCTGGCTGCCGTACCGGGCAAATTCGCCTGCTGTATATCGCGCCCGAACGCCTGATGATGGACAACTTTATTGACCATCTCAGCAACTGGCAGCTTTCGATGGTAGCGGTGGACGAAGCGCACTGTATTTCCCAGTGGGGGCACGACTTCCGCCCTGAGTATGCCGCGCTTGGTCAGCTTCGCGAGCGCCTCCCGGCTGTGCCCTTTGTCGCATTAACCGCGACGGCGGACGATACTACCCGGCTGGATATTGTGCGCCTGCTCGGCCTTAACGATCCGCTCATCCAAATCAGCAGCTTTGACCGGCCCAATATCCGCTACATGCTGATGGAGAAATTCAAACCTCTCGATCAGCTGACTCGATATATTCAGGAGCAGCGCGGCAAATCCGGCATTATTTACTGCAACAGCCGCGCCAAAGTGGAAGACATTGCCGCCCGTCTGCAAAGCAAGGGCGTGAGCGCCGGAGCCTACCATGCCGGGCTGGAGCACCAGGTCCGCGGCGAAGTGCAGGAAAAATTTCAGCGTGACGATCTGCAAATCGTGGTGGCTACCGTCGCGTTTGGTATGGGCATCAACAAGCCGAACGTGCGCTTTGTTGCCCACTTTGATATTCCGCGCAACATCGAATCCTATTACCAGGAAACAGGGCGCGCCGGGCGAGATGGTCTTCCTGCGGAAGCGATGCTGTTTTACGATCCTGCCGATATGGCCTGGCTGCGTAAGTGCCTGGAGGAGAAAGCCCCCGGGGCGCTCCAGGATATTGAGCGCCACAAGCTCAACGCGATGGGCGCTTTTGCCGAAGCGCAAACCTGCCGCCGTCTGGTGCTGCTCAACTATTTCGGCGAAGGCCGCCAGCAGGCCTGCGGCAACTGCGATATCTGCCTTGACCCGCCGCGTCGCTACGACGGGCTGATGGATGCCCAGAAAGCGCTGTCCTGCATTTACCGGGTCGGCCAGCGGTTTGGTATGGGCTATGTGGTTGAAGTGCTTCGCGGCTCCAATAACCAGCGTATTCGCGACCTCGGCCACGACAAGCTGAAAGTTTATGGCGAAGGCCGCGACCACACGACGGAGCACTGGGTGAGCGTTATTCGCCAGCTGATCCACCTTGGCGTTGTCACGCAGAACATCGCCGCGCACTCGGCATTACAGCTGACGGAAGCGGCCCGCCCTTATCTGCGTGGCGAAGAGCCGCTGATGCTGGCGGTGCCGCGCGTTGTGGTGCTCAAGCCGCGCGCCAGCCAGAAAGTGTTTGGCGGCAACTACGACCGCAAACTGTTTGCCAAGCTGCGCAAACTGCGAAAATCTATTGCCGACGAAGAAAATATCCCGCCATACGTGGTGTTCAACGATGCAACGCTTATCGAAATGGCGGAGCAAATGCCGCTCTCTCCGGGTGAAATGCTGGGGATTAACGGCGTGGGCACCCGCAAACTTGAGCGCTTTGGTCGCCCGTTTATGACGATGATCCGCGACCATGTTGACGGGGTTGATGAAGAGTAGCCTGCCTGCAGGAAAAGTGGCAGGATACTGACTCTATGAATTATCTGCACGCGAGCTATCTCCTATGTTAATGCTATTCCTGACCGTGGCGCTGGTGCACATTGTTGCCCTGATGAGCCCGGGCCCTGACTTTTTCTTTGTTTCCCAGACCGCCGTAAGCCGCTCCCGCAAAGAAGCGATGATGGGCGTAATGGGCATTACCGCTGGCGTGATGGTTTGGGCGGGTGTTGCGCTGCTTGGCCTGCACCTGATCCTCGAAAAAATGGCGTGGCTTCATAACGTCATTATGGTCGGCGGCGGCCTGTATCTGTGCTGGATGGGCTATCAAATGCTGCGCGGTGCGCTGAAGAAAGAGGTCAAAAGCGAGGAAGCGCCGACGGTGGAGCTGGCGAGCGGCGGAAAGAGCTTTGTTAAAGGGCTGCTGACCAACCTGGCTAACCCGAAAGCGATTATCTACTTCGGCAGCGTGTTCTCGCTGTTCGTGGGCGACAATGTGGGCAGCGCGGAACGCTGGGGCCTGTTTGTGCTGATCGCGATTGAAACCTTTGCCTGGTTCAGCCTGGTGGCGAGCCTGTTCGCGTTACCGAAAATGCGTCGCGGCTATCAGCGCCTCGCCAAATGGATCGACGGTATGGCGGGCGCGTTGTTCACCGGATTTGGTATCCACCTGATCATTTCCCGATAATCAGGCCTGGCGCGCTCCGGCAAGCAGCGCGCCAATCAACATAAACAACGAACCAAATACCCGGTTCAGGGCTTTCATCTGGCGCGGCCCTTTTATCCAGCCGGCAATGCGTTTTGCCAGTGTCGCATAGCCAATCATCACGAACACATCCACAACCACCGTTGTTACCCCCAGCACCACGTACTGCATCATCTGTGGCTGGTGCGGCACGATAAACTGCGGGAATAATGCGGCAAGAAACACGATGCTTTTGGGGTTGGTCAGGTTGACGAACACCGCTCGTTTGAACAGCCTGCTGCGCGGCTGGCTGGTGGCCAGCGTGTTCAGGTCTAGCGCCCCGGCGGCACGCCATTGCTGAATGCCCAGCCAGATAAGATAGGCGGCACCGGCCCATTTCAGGACTTCGAAAGCCAGTAAAGAGCGCGAGAAGAGCGCACCAAGGCCGATGCCAACCAGCACAATATGGGTCGCCAGCCCGGTTTGCAGCCCGGCAATAGACGCCACCGTGCCGCGGTAGCCGTGGCTGATGGCTGTCGTCATGGTGTTAATGGCCCCGGAACCGGGTGAAAGGCTAAGAATTAATGTGGTTAGCAGGTAGGTAAACCACCACTCGAAGGTCATGCTAAGCTCCCTGGATGCGCACTTTTATGCCACAATACGCTATTGTTGATAAGCGTGCCACGAGCCACAAAAAAACCAAAGATACCTGATGCCGACCCCTATGTCTCAGCATAAAAATGGATGGTTAGAACGCGAAGACGCATTTGCTGCTTTCGCGACAGGCCCGCTTACGGAATTCTGGCGCAGGCGTGAAGAGCGTGAATTCACCGGCGTTGATGACATTCCTGTGCGCTACGTCCGTTTCACTTCGCCACAGCACGATCGCGTTATCGTGGTCTGCCCTGGCAGAATCGAAAGCTATGTGAAATACGCCGAGCTTGCCTGGGACTTATTCCACAGCGGTTTCGATGTTCTCATCATCGACCACCGCGGGCAGGGGCGATCCGGACGACTGCTTTCGGACAGCCACCGCGGGCATGTTGTGAACTTCAGCGACTACGTTGAGGATTTTGACCGTTTTTACCAGCAGGAAGTTGCGCCGGGCAGCTGGCGTGAACGCTATATGCTGGCCCACTCAATGGGCGGCGCGATTGCCGCACTCTGGCTACAGCAGAACCCCGATGCCTTCAGCGCGGTTGCGCTTTGTGCGCCGATGTTTGGTATTACGCTGCGTTGGCCAGAGTGGATGGTTCGCCATATTCTTGACTGGGCTGAAGGGCACCCGCGTATTCGGGAAGGCTACGCAATAGGAACAGGTCGCTGGCGTGCGCTGCCGTTTAGCGTTAACGTCCTGACCCACAGTGAGGAGCGCTACCGCCGTAGCCTGCGTTTTTATGCTGATGAGCCAGCATTGCGGGTGGGGGGGCCAACGTTCCACTGGGTACGAGAAGGAATACTCGCCGGAGAAAAGGTGTTAGCAGGAGCCGCTGCCATCACCACGCCGATTTTTTTACTCCAGGCAGAAGAGGAGCGCGTGGTGGACAACCGTGCGCACCAGCGTTTCTGCGAAATTAAGGCCGCGGCGGGTCATCCCTGTGAGGGGGAATCACCTTACGTTATTGAAGGTGCGTATCACGAGATCCTGTTTGAAAAGGACACTATGCGCGCCAGAGCGCTGTCTGCCGTACTCGAGTTTTTCGACCGGCATAACTAATTGAAAATATCTCACCAGAGGCTGAATAATCCTATGTACCACGTCGTTGCATCCGATTTAGATGGCACGTTGCTGTCTCCCGACCATTTCCTCTCCGCTTATGCGAAAGAAACATTAAAACTGCTCACAGCCGAAGGCGTTAACTTTGTTTTTGCCACCGGCCGCCATCACATTGATGTGGCACAAATCCGCGATAATCTTGAGATCTCGGCCTACATGATCACCTCCAACGGTGCTCGCGTGCACGACACCGACGGCAATCTGGTGTTCTCTCACGACCTTGACCACGATATCGCTCAGGACTTGTTTGGCGTGATGCACAACAGCCCTGACATCGTGACCAACGTCTACCGCGGCGACGAGTGGTTTATGAACCGTCATCGTCCGGAAGAGATGAAATATTTCCAGGAAGCTAAATTTAGCTACACGCTGTTTGAACCTGGCCTGCTGGAAGCCGACGGGGTCAGCAAAGTGTTCTTCACCTGTGACGACCACGACGCGCTGCTGCCGCTTGAGCAGGCCATTAACGCCCGCTGGGGTGACCGTGTAAACGTGAGCTTCTCTACGCTCACCTGCCTCGAAGTGATGGCGGGCGGCGTTTCCAAAGGCCATGCGCTGGAAGCGGTGTCTAAAGCGATGGGCTTTGGGCTGAAAGACTGTATTGCCTTCGGCGACGGGATGAACGATGCCGAGATGTTGAGCATGGCCGGAAAGGGCTGCATCATGGGCAACGCCCACCAGCGCCTTAAAGACCTGCTGCCGGAGCTTGAGGTTATCGGCACCAACGGGGATAACGCGGTGCCGCACTATCTGCGTAAACTGTTCCTGAAAGCCGAGTAATGGGCAAAATGACGGGTGGTTTAATAATGACCACTCGTCAACTAAATAGTTAAGCCAGCCTGCTGTCCACTGGTTACAATGGCGCAATATCGTTCGCTTCGGATTGCTCATCGTGCCATTACTTATCATCACCACAATTCTGTGGGCCTTCTCTTTTAGCCTGATAGGCGAATACCTTGCCGGGCATGTAGATAGCTACTTTTCCGTGCTGATGCGCGTTGGGTTGGCGGCACTGGTGTTCCTGCCGTTCCTGCGCTTTAAGGGCTACCGGCCAAAAACGCTGCTGCTGTACATGCTGGTGGGGGCGCTTCAACTGGGCGTAATGTACCTCTTCAGCTTCCGCGCCTACATGTACCTGACGGTTTCCGAATTCCTGCTGTTTACGGTGATGACGCCGCTGTACGTGACGCTTATCTACGATCTGTTGAGCGGCAATAAGCTGCGCTGGGGCTACGCTCTGAGCGCGGGGCTGGCGGTGATTGGGGCGGCGATTATTCGCTATGACAAAGTGAGCGAGCACTTCTGGATTGGCCTGCTGCTGGTGCAGGGGGCTAATATTTGCTTCGCTATTGGGATGGTGGGCTATAAGCGCCTGATGGAAACCCACCCGATGCCGCAGCATTGCGCGTTTTCCTGGTTTTATCTCGGGGCATTTATTGTCGCCGTCGTGGCCTGGTTCACCCTCGGTAATCCGCAGAAGCTTCCTGCCACTTCGCTACAGTGGGGGATTCTGGTTTGGCTGGGTGTGGTGGCTTCCGGGCTGGGCTACTTTATGTGGAACTACGGCGCGACTCAGGTGGATGCCGGTACGCTCGGCATCATGAATAACGTGCACGTTCCGGCCGGGCTGCTGGTCAACCTTGCTATCTGGCAGGAGCAGCCGCACTGGCCGAGCTTTATCATTGGGGGAACGGTGATAATGGCCTCGCTGTGGGTACATCGCCGGTGGGTCGCTCCGCGTTCTTCACAAACGGAAGGTGGTCGCAGGCATGCTGGCGCGTCGAGCGAATAAACGCCTCGGTTACCGGCTGGCGCTGCTCTCCGTCGCGCACTGCCGCATACAGGCGGCTCCATAATCCCTCGCCCAGGGTTTTGGTGACTATCAAACCCTGGTGCTCAAAACTCTCCACCACCCAGTGCGGTAGGGCGGCAATGCCCATCCGCGCCGACACCATCTGGATCAGCAGCAGCGTGTTATCTACGCTTTTCAGCGAAGGGCTAACGCCCGCTGGCTGGAGGAAGTTACGCCAGATGTCCATGCGGCTACGCTGTACCGGGTAAATCAACAGCGTTTCGCTGGCTAAATCTTCAGGTTCAATACTCGCTTTGTGCGCCAGCGGATGGTCAGTGGCGACAACCAGGCGCACTTCAAAATCAAACATCGGCGAATAATGCAGCCCGCTGCGCGGCAGGATATCGGAGGTTAATACGATATCCAGCTCGCCTTGTTGCAGGGCCGGCTGCGGGTCAAAAGTGACGCCTGATTTAAAGTCCATTTCCACCTGCGGCCAGTGCAGACGGAAGTTTTCCAGCGCCGGGGTCAGCCATTGAATACAGCTGTGGCACTCAATCGCAATGCGCAGCCGCGTTTGATGAGGCTCGTTACATGCCTGCAGGGCGCGGCCAATTTGCGGAAGCACCTGCTCCGCAAGCTGCAACAGAATTTCGCCCTGAGGCGTAAAACGAAGTGGCTGACTTTTACGAACGAACAGGCGGAAGCCGAGACGCTGCTCCAGATCGCTGAACTGGTGAGAGAGAGCAGACTGAGTCTGATGCAGGGCCGCAGCCGCGGCGGCGAGGGAGCCGCAGTTTTGCAACGCTTGCAGCGTCCGCAGGTGTTTAATCTCGATCATGAAAGTCCTTCACTTCGTCATGAACAAATTGCGCTTGAGGAATATACAGTACCTGCTGATTATAGCGGTGTAAACATCTGGATGGCTAAATACATCGAACCGAATAGAGGAAACACCATGACAATCCATAACCACACCCTCGGGTTCCCTCGCGTCGGCCTCAAGCGCGAGCTGAAAAAAGCACAAGAAAGCTACTGGGCAGGCAATACCTCCCGCGAAGAATTACTGGCGGTTGGCCGCGAACTGCGTGCCCGCCACTGGGACCAACAAAAACAGGCTGGCGTTGAGCTGCTTCCGGTGGGCGATTTCGCCTGGTACGACCATGTTCTGACCACCAGCCTGCTGCTCGGTAACGTGCCGGCTCGTCATCAGAGCAAAGATGGCAGCGTAGATATCGACACCCTGTTCCGTATTGGCCGCGGCCGCGCACCGACCGGTGAACCGGCTGCCGCCGCTGAAATGACCAAGTGGTTCAACACTAACTACCATTACATGGTGCCGGAATTCACCAAAGGCCAGCAGTTCAGACTCACCTGGACCCAACTGCTGGAAGAAGTGGATGAAGCGCTGGCGCTGGGCCATAAAGTGAAGCCTGTGCTGCTGGGGCCGGTAACTTACCTCTGGCTTGGCAAAGTGAAAGGCGAGCAGTTTGACCGCCTCAGCCTGCTGAAAGATATCCTGCCGGTGTACCAGCAGGTGCTGGCCGAGCTGGGAAGACGCGGCGTTGAATGGGTACAAATTGACGAACCTGCGCTGGTTCTTGAACTGCCGCAGGCATGGTTAGATGCCTTTAAACCGGCCTATGACGCGCTGACCGGCCAAGTTAAGCTGCTGCTGACTACTTACTTCGAAGGCGTTGGCCCGAACCTGAACACCATCACCGCGCTGCCGGTGCAGGGCCTGCACGTAGACTTCGTGCACGGTAAAGACGACGTGAACGAAATCCACAAGAAGCTGCCTGCTGACTGGCTGCTGTCCGCCGGAGTAATCAACGGTCGTAACGTATGGCGTGCTGACCTGACCGAGAAATACGCGCAGCTTAAAGCGCTGGTGGGCAAGCGTGACCTGTGGGTGGCTTCTTCTTGCTCCCTGCTGCACAGCCCAATCGACCTGAGCGTGGAGACTCGTCTGGATGCGGAAGTGAAGAGCTGGTTTGCCTTCGCCCTGCAAAAGTGTGCCGAACTGTCTCTCCTGACCGAAGCTCTGAACAGCGGCGACACCGCTAAAATTGCCGAGTGGAGTGCGCCGATTCAGGCTCGCCGTAATTCTAAACGCGTACATAATGCCGCCGTTGGCGAGCGTCTGGCGCAGGTAACGGCTCAGGATAGCCAGCGTCAGAGCAGCTATAACGCCCGTGCCGTTGCCCAGCGCGCGCGCTTTAACCTGCCGGCATGGCCAACGACGACCATCGGTTCCTTCCCGCAAACCACTGAGATTCGCGGCCTGCGCCTGGACTTCAAGAAGGGGAATCTGGACGCTAACAACTATCGCACCGGCATTGCCGAACACATTAAGCAGGCGATTATCGAGCAGGAACGCCTGGGGCTGGACGTGCTGGTACACGGCGAAGCCGAGCGTAACGACATGGTTGAATACTTCGGTGAGCACCTGGATGGCTTCGTATTCACCCAAAACGGCTGGGTACAGAGCTACGGTTCCCGCTGTGTTAAGCCGCCGGTTGTTATCGGCGATATCAGCCGCCCTGAGCCAATTACCGTTGAGTGGGCTAAGTATGCGCAGTCCCTGACCGACAAACCGGTTAAAGGCATGCTGACCGGGCCTGTAACCATCCTCTGCTGGTCTTTCCCGCGTGAAGATGTGTCTCGCGAGACTATCGCTAAGCAGATTGCGCTGGCGCTGCGCGATGAAGTGGCGGACCTCGAAGAAGCGGGTATCGGCATCATTCAGATTGATGAACCGGCCCTGCGCGAAGGCTTACCGCTGCGCCAGTCCGACTGGCAGGCTTATCTGGAGTGGGGCGTTGAGGCCTTCCGCCTGAACGCCGCCGTGGTGCGAGATGACACCCAGATCCACACCCACATGTGTTACTGCGAGTTCAACGACATCATGGACTCCATTGCGGCGCTGGATGCGGACGTTATCACCATCGAAACCTCGCGCTCAGATATGGATCTGCTGGAGTCGTTCAAAGAGTTCGAATACCCGAACGAAATTGGGCCGGGCGTTTACGACATCCACTCCCCGAACGTGCCTGATGTGGAATGGATCGAGGCCCTGCTAAAGAAAGCGGCTGAGTCTGTCCCTTCAGAACGCCTGTGGGTTAACCCAGACTGCGGCCTGAAAACACGCGGCTGGCCGGAAACCCGCGCGGCGCTGGCTAATATGGTGAAAGCGGCGCAGAACCTGCGTAACGAATAATCCAAAAAAACAAAGCGGGGGCATTTAGCCCCCGTTTCTTACTTCCTTACCCCATAGCGCTTAAACCACGCCAGCATTCGCTCCCAGCCATCCTTCGCCGACTCCTCATGATAGCTCGGGCGATAGTCCGCATTAAAAGCATGGCCCGCTTCCGGGTAAACTATGATTTCAGCATTGGCATTGGCCGCGCGTAAAGCCTGGCGCATGCTTTCAACGCTCTCCTGTGAAATGCCGGTATCCTGGCCGCCATAAAGTCCGAGAACTGGCGCATTAAGATTGATGGCGATATCGACCGGGTGATGCGGAGAGTTCATCGTTTTCTCGCCAGTCAGCTTGCCGTACCAGGCCACTGCGGCTTTAAGCTGCGGGTTATGCGCCGCGTACAGCCATGCTATGCGCCCGCCCCAGCAAAAGCCGGTGACCATCAGGCGGTGGGCGTCGCCGCCGTTGCGTGAAGCCCAGCTGGCTACGTGGTCGAGATCGCCCAACACCTGGCTGTCCGGTACTTTAAAGACCAGGCCGCTTAGCAACGTGGGGATATCGGCGAAATCTCCCGGCTCGCCCTGGCGAAAATAAAGTTCGGGGGCGATGGCCAGATAGCCCTCGAGGGCCAGACGGCGGCAGACATCACGGATATATTCATGTACGCCAAAGATTTCCTGAATAACGATAACTACCGGCAGCGGGCCGTCGGCGTTTTTGGGCCTGGCATGGTAAGCAGGCATGTTGTCGCCCTGGCTTGGAATAGATGTTTCCCCGCACTGGATTGCTTCCTCCGGAGTGGAAACGACGGTAGAGGCAACGGGGGAGGCCGCCGGTGCGAAGCCTTCGCCCGGTGTGTTATGTGTTGTTTGCTTTTGTTTCATGGTTTTCTCCGAACCAGCATTAGCGCAGTGTGATAACTATAGCCAGGATTAGTAACAAATCTGGTCGGCAAAAAACGCGAGCAATGGACAAAAAACAGGCCGATCGTCCTTTATGTGTGATGTGAATCACTACTGTGAATACAAATAATGTAATTTGTTTCATTCAAAGTGAGCGTCATCACGAAATTATGCTCAGGGGTTCTGTAAAGTACCGCTTTGCTTCTCCTGAAACCTACTCTACAGAGGAGTCTGTTATGTCCAAGTCTGATGTTTTCCATCTCGGCCTCACCAAAAATGACCTCGAAGGGGCTACGCTTGCGATTGTCCCGGGCGATCCTGAGCGTGTGGAAAAAATCGCCGCGCTGATGGATAAGCCGGTTAAGCTGGCTTCCCACCGTGAATTCACTTCCTGGCGTGCTGAACTGGACGGCAAGCCGGTTATCATCTGTTCTACCGGTATCGGCGGCCCTTCTACTTCTATCGCGGTTGAAGAACTGGCGCAGCTGGGTATTCGTACCTTCCTGCGCGTGGGCACGACCGGCGCCATTCAGCCAAATATCAACGTGGGTGAGGTGCTGGTGACAACCGCCTCCGTTCGCCTCGACGGTGCCAGCCTGCACTTTGCGCCGATGGAATACCCGGCAGTGGCAGACTTCGCTTGTACTACCGCGCTGGTGGAGGCCGCTAAGGCCGTGGGCGCAACCACCCACATCGGCGTGACCGCTTCTTCAGACACCTTCTATCCGGGCCAGGAGCGCTATGACACGCTGTCCGGCCGCGTAGTGAGCCGCTTTAAAGGCTCCATGAAGGAGTGGCAGGAGATGGGCGTGATGAACTACGAAATGGAATCCGCAACTCTGCTGACTATGTGTTCCAGCCAGGGCCTGCGTGCGGGGATGGTTGCCGGGGTAATCGTGAACCGTACCCAGCAAGAGATCCCGAACGCTGAAACCATGAAGAAAACCGAAAGCCACGCGGTAAAAATCGTGGTGGAAGCGGCACGCCGCCTGCTGTAGTTTTCCCCTCATGATGTCAAAGAGCCGGCGCTTGCCGGCTTTTTTTATGCTTTGCGCACCTCCTTCCGGAAAATCCCTTTTCATCTGGACATTTATACAGCAGAATTTTACCGTGCAGCTGTTAGCGATGGTTTCTGGGGGGAAGCATGGATATTTCACTGTTGTTTGGGCTGGGTATTGGGCTGGTCGGCTTATTAACCGGCTGGCTGCTCGCGAGCTTGCGTGCGGCTCAGCGCCGGGCGCTATTGCATGAAGAACAGCGTGAAATCTATGGCGAGCTGGCTGCGGCACGGCAAGAGCTACAACAGAGCCAGCACTGGCGGGAAGAGTGCGAGCAGCTCAACAGTGAAGTCCGTGCCCAAATGGAGATCAACAGCGGGCAGGAGGCGGATATCCGCGAGCTGACCACGCTGCTGGAGCAAACCCGGCTGAATGCCGAAGACAAACATCGCCAGATGCTCAACAGCGAGCAGCGCCTGAATGAACAGTTCGAAAATCTGGCTAACCGCATCTTCGAGCAGAGCGGGCGCAAGGTGGAAGAGCAAAATCGCCAGAGCCTGAACTTACTGCTGTCGCCGCTGCGTGAACAGCTGGACGGTTTCCGCCGCCAGGTGCAGGAAAGCTTTGGCCAGGAAGCGCGTGAGCGCCATACGCTAACTCACGAAATCAGGAACCTACAGCAGCTTAATGCACAAATGGCGCAGGAAGCCCTGAACCTGACAAAAGCGCTGAAGGGCGATAATAAAACCCAGGGCAACTGGGGCGAAGTGGTGCTAACTCGCGTACTTGAAGCTTCCGGCCTGCGTGAAGGGCATGAATACCAGACCCAGGTAAATATCCAGCTGGAAAACAACAGCCGCATGCAGCCGGATGTGATAGTTCGCCTGCCGCAGGGCAAAGACGTAGTTATTGACGCTAAAATGACGCTGGTCGCCTACGAGCGCTATTTTAACGGTGAAGATGAGTTAACGCGTGAAAGCGCGCTGAGCGAGCACATCGCCGCCGTTCGCAACCATATCCGCCTGCTGGGCCGCAAAGATTATCAGCAGCTTCCGGGGCTGCGCTCCCTCGACTACGTGTTGATGTTTATTCCCGTCGAGCCCGCTTTCCTGCTGGCTATCGACCGTCAGCCCGAATTGATTAGCGAAGCGTTGAAAAACAATATTATGCTGGTCAGCCCAACGACGCTGCTGGTGGCGCTGCGCACCATCGCCAATTTATGGCGCTATGAGCATCAGAGCCGTAATGCCCAGCAGATTGCCGAGCGGGCTGGAAGGCTGTACGACAAGATGCGCCTGTTTGTTGACGATATGTCCGCCATCGGCCAGAGCCTCGATAAAGCGCAGGACAATTATCGCCAGGCGATGAAAAAACTTTCCTCCGGGCGTGGCAACATTCTGGTGCAGGCGGATGCCTTCCGCGGGCTTGGCGTTGAGGTTAAACGTGAGATTAATCCCGAATGGGTAGATAAGGCCCGTCAGGATGACGAAGATAACGCGGCGCGTCTTGGCCACGAAGACGAAGAGTCGGCAAGCGAGGTCAATGATTTAACGCCGCGACGGTCGGTTGGAGAGCGTTGAGCTAAGGTTTAGTCGCGCGGTTGAATCATAGGGCTTTAGCGCCCATTCTGTTACACTTCACGAACATTTTCTTGATTAAGCAGGCATTGAGATGGTTGACGAATCCCAGGAATCTAAGTCCCAGGAAACAACGCACTTTGGCTTCCGTACCGTAGCTAAAGAGCAAAAGGTCGATATGGTGGCGAATGTGTTCCACTCTGTTGCGGCAAAATACGATGTGATGAACGATTTAATGTCGTTCGGTATTCATCGCCTGTGGAAGCGCTACACGATTGACTGCAGCGGCGTACGCCGCGGCCAGCGCGTGCTCGATCTGGCGGGTGGCACCGGTGACCTGACGGCGAAGTTCTCGCGTCTGGTGGGTGAAACCGGCGAAGTCGTACTGGCGGATATCAACGACTCAATGCTGAAAATGGGGCGCGAAAAACTGCGCAACATCGGGATTGTCGGCAATGTAAGCTACGTTCAGGCCAACGCCGAAGCGCTGCCGTTCCCGGACAATACTTTTGACTGCATCACCATCTCCTTCGGTTTGCGTAACGTTACGGATAAAGACGCCGCGCTGCGCTCGATGTTCCGCGTGCTGAAGCCGGGCGGCCGCCTGCTGGTGCTGGAGTTCTCCAAACCTGCCTTTGAGCCGCTGAATAAAGCTTATGATGCTTATTCGTTCCACATTCTGCCGCGTATCGGCGAAATGGTGGCTCAGGACGGCGAAAGCTACCGTTATCTTGCGGAGTCCATCCGCATGCACCCTGACCAGGAAACGCTGAAGGCGATGATGGAAGAAGCCGGGTTTGAAAACACCACCTATTTCAATTTGACCGGCGGGATTGTTGCCCTGCACCGCGGTTATAAATTTTAACCAGGGGAGCATCGATGCCATTCACTCCGCTTATCACCGCCGGAATTGAGGGTGTGCTTAACACCTTCCTCTGGCGCGATCGCAGCCTCAAATCAGCGCGCCAGCGTCTTCAGGGCAAGACGCTTCGCGTAACGTTGAAAGAGATTTCTTCGCCGCTGGTGCTGGTGTTCAGTGAACAGCAGCTGGACGTCTTAAGCCAGTGGGAAGGTGAGGCGGACTGTAGCGTCACGACCCGCATCGGCGTGCTGCCTAAGCTGCGCGACCGCCAACAGCTCACCGCGCTTATCCGCAGCGGCGAGCTGGAAGTGGAGGGCGATATTCAGGTGGTACAAAACCTGGCTTCGTTGATGGATCTCGCGGAATTCGATCCTGCGGAGCTGCTGGCGCCGTATATCGGTGACATCGCGGCTGAAGGTATCAGCAAAGTGGCCCGTAACGGCGGTAAGCTGCTCAAAAAGGGTTTTAGCCGTAATCGGCAATACCTGGCTGAAACGCTTACCGAAGAGTGGCGCGTGGCGCCGGGGCAGCTGGAAGTGGCATGGTTCGCAGAGGAAACCGCAGCGCTGGCACGCTCGGTCGAAGCCTTTCGCGAGCGTCTGGACAAGCTGGAGGGCAAATGACGCCAGGAGAACTTCGTCGTCTTTACTTCATTGTCCGTATCTTCCTGAGCTATGGTCTCGATGAGCTAATCCCCAAAATTCGCCTTACGCTGCCGCTTCGAATCTGGCGGCGCTGCCTGTTCTGGATGCCAAATCGCCACCGCGACAAGCCGCTTGGCGAACGCCTGCGCCTTGCGCTGCAGGAGCTTGGGCCGGTGTGGATAAAGTTTGGTCAAATGCTCTCCACGCGCCGCGATCTCTTCCCGCCGGTGATTGCCGACCAGCTTGCGATGTTGCAGGACAGGGTTGCCCCGTTTGACGGCAAGCTCGCGCAGCAGCAGATAGAGCTGGCGATGGGCGGGATCCCGGTGGAAAGCTGGTTCGACGATTTTGACATTAAGCCGCTGGCTTCCGCCTCTATTGCTCAGGTGCATACCGCGCGCCTTAAAGAGAGCGGCAAAGAAGTGGTTATTAAGGTTATCCGCCCCGATATCCTGCCGGTGATTAAGGCGGATATGAAGCTTATCTACCGCCTCGCCCGCTGGGTTCCGCGCCTGCTGCCTGATGGCCGCCGTTTGCGCCCGCTCGAAGTGGTTCGCGAGTATGAAAAGACGTTGATCGACGAGCTAAACCTGCTGCGTGAAGCCGCGAACGCCATTCAGTTGCGGCGGAACTTCGAAAATAGCCCGATGTTGTATGTGCCTGAGGTTTACTCGGACTACTGTAGCGAAAACATGATGGTAATGGAGCGGATTTACGGTATCCCGGTTTCCGATACCGCCGCGCTTGAAGCCCAGGGCACCAACATGAAACTGCTCGCCGAGCGAGGCGTGCAGGTGTTCTTTACCCAGGTATTCCGCGACAGCTTTTTCCATGCGGATATGCATCCGGGGAATATCTTTGTCAGCTATGAGCACCCGGAAGATCCGAAGTATATCGGCATCGACTGCGGCATTGTCGGCTCACTCAACAAGGAAGATAAGCGCTATCTGGCGGAAAACTTTATCGCCTTCTTTAACCGCGATTATCGTAAAGTGGCCGAGCTGCATGTGGACTCAGGCTGGGTTCCGCCGGACACCAATGTTGAAGAGTTCGAGTTTGCCATTCGCACAGTTTGCGAGCCGATTTTTGAGAAACCGCTGGCGGAGATTTCGTTTGGTCACGTGCTGCTGAACCTGTTCAACACCGCGCGTCGCTTCAATATGGAAGTTCAGCCACAGCTGGTTTTACTGCAAAAGACGCTTTTATACGTTGAAGGGGTCGGTCGGCAGCTCTATCCACAGCTTGATTTGTGGAAAACGGCGAAACCTTTCCTGGAAAGTTGGATCAAAGATCAGGTGGGTATTCCTGCCCTGGTGAGAGCTTTTAAAGAAAAAGCGCCCTTCTGGGTGGAAAAAATGCCGGAGTTGCCGGAACTGGTGTACAACAGTTTGCGCCAGGGCAAGCAATTACAGCATAGCGTTGATAAAATTCAGCGCGACCTGCAACTTCATCACGTGCGGCAGGGACAGTCGCGTTATCTGTTCGGCATAGGCGCCACGCTGATTTTGAGCGGCACGCTGCTGCTCATCAATAAGCCGGAGTGGGCGTTGATGCCCGCCTGGCTGATGGCGGGCGGTATCGTCGTCTGGCTGATTGGCTGGCGGCGCTCTGCCTGAACTTTAATCGGAATTAACGGATGATTGCCGTATAATAGCGGCTCTCATTTCCTGAATATCTTTATACGGGAGTCGGTATGGGCATCAGTTGGCCACAATTGTTAATCATTGTTGTTATCGTTGTTTTATTGTTTGGCACCAAGAAACTGGGCTCTTTAGGCTCGGATCTCGGCGCATCAATCAAAGGCTTCAAAAAAGCCATGGGCGATGATGACAGCAAAGAGAAAGAAAATGGCGAGAAGGATGCTGATTTTGCAGCGAAATCCCTCTCTGAGAAACCGAGCGACGTGAAAAAAGACGAAGCTAAGAGCAACGATAAAGAGCAGGTATAAATCGTGTTCGACATTGGTTTTGGCGAACTGCTGCTGGTATTCGTGATTGGCCTCATTGTGCTGGGCCCCCAGCGGCTGCCGGTGGCGGTAAAAACGGTGGTGGGTTGGGTGCGCGCGCTGCGTTCACTCGCCACTACGGTGCAGAACGAACTCGCTCAGGAACTGAAGCTGCAGGAACTGCAGGACAGCCTGAAAAAGGTCGAGAAAGCCAGCATGGACAATCTGACGCCCGAGTTGAAGGCGTCGATGGACGAGCTGCGCCAGGCCGCCGAGTCGATGAAACGTTCCTATACCCAACACGATCCTGAAAAGAAAAGTGACGAAGCCCATACTATCCATAACCCGCTGGTGAAGGATGAGGAGCTAAGTCACGAAGGCGTGACGCCAGCCGCAGCGGCGCACCAGGCCAGCGCGCCTGACGTTGTTCCGCAGGAGCCTGCTCCTGAGCCTGCGGCGGCAGTAGAGCCGGCTGTGGTTGAACACCCGGTTAAACCTGCCCCGGAAGCCGCGCCCGTCGCGCCCTCAATGCAACCCCCGAGTGAAAAATCGTAATCATGGCTGTTGAAGATACCCAACCGCTCATCAGTCATCTGATAGAGCTGCGCAAGCGCCTGCTGAACAGCATGATTGCCGTGCTGGTGATTTTCCTGGCGCTGGTTTATTTTGCCAACGATATCTACCAGCTGGTTTCAGCTCCGCTGATCAAGCATATGCCGCTGGGGTCAACGATGATCGCGACGGACGTAGCGTCGCCGTTCTTTACCCCAATTAAGCTGACTATCTACGTCTCGGTGTGTTTGGCCGCGCCGGTCATCCTGTATCAGATCTGGGCCTTTATTGCTCCTGCGCTGTATAAACACGAACGTAAGATGGTGATGCCGCTGCTGTTCTCCAGCACGCTGCTGTTTTATATCGGCATCGCTTTTGCCTATTTCGTGGTCTTCCCGCTGGCCTTCGGCTTCCTGACCAAAACCGCGCCGATAGGGGTGGTGGTGTCAACGGACATCACTAAATACCTCGATTTTGTCATGGCGCTGTTTATGGCGTTTGGCGTCGCGTTTGAAGTCCCGGTAGCAATAATCCTGCTGTGCTGGATGGGCATTACTACGCCGGAATCTCTCAAGCAGAAGCGTCCTTATATTCTGGTTGGCGCTTTTGTTGTCGGGATGCTGTTAACGCCTCCGGACGTGTTCTCGCAAACGCTGCTGGCTATCCCGATGTACTGCCTGTTTGAAGTAGGCGTGTTCTTCTCTCGCTTCTACGTCGGCAAAGGCCGGGGGCAAGGCGAAGAAGACGAGCCTGAAGTTGAAGACGAGCGCTCTGAAAAAGAGTAATGATTAAAAGCCGCCCTCAGGGGCGGTTGTCGTTTGGAGGGACAAATGTTTGATATCGGCGTAAACCTTACCAGCTCGCAGTTTGCAAAAGACCATGCTGAAGTGGTTGCCCGCGCGAAGCAGGCTGGCCTGAGCGGTTTGATGCTGACCGGCACGAACCTCCACGAAAGCGAACAGGCGCTGCTTATGGCGCAGCAGTACGACAACTGCTGGTCCACGGCGGGCGTGCATCCGCATGATGCCAGCCAGTGGCAGGACAGCACCGCAGAGTCTCTTCGCAGGCTGGCCGCGGCGCCTCAGGTAGTCGCGATAGGTGAATGCGGCCTGGACTTTAACCGCAACTTTTCTACGCCTGCCGAGCAAGAGCGCGCTTTTACCGCTCAGCTTGCGCTGGCCGCAGAATTGATGATGCCGGTATTTTTGCACTGTCGCGATGCCCACGAGCGCTTTCTTGCCCTGCTTGATCCGTGGCTCGAACAGCTGCCCGGCGTCGTGCTGCACTGTTTTACAGGCACCGAAGCAGAGGCGCGTGATTGCCTGCTGCGCGGGCTATTTATCGGTATCACCGGCTGGATCTGTGATGAACGGCGTGGCCTGGCGCTGCGCGAACTGCTGCCGATTATTCCGGCCCAGCAACTGCTGCTGGAGACCGATGCTCCCTATTTGTTGCCCCGGGATCTACAACCAAAACCTGCGTCCCGCCGCAACGAACCCTGTTATCTGCCCCATATCCTGAATAAGGTAGCCGAGTGGCGCGGTGAAGATCCGGCCTGGCTTGCGCAGGTAACAGATGACAATGCTCGTCGGTTATTCCGACTGGGTTTTAACCAGGAGAAAGTTAAATGAGCTATGCATTTCCAGGTACGTTTCCCGGCCGCCGTATGCGCCGCGTACGCCGCCATGACTTCAGCCGCCGCCTGGTGGCCGAAAATCAGCTAACGGTAAACGACCTGATCTACCCTGTGTTTGTCATGGAAGGCCACAATCAGCAGCAGGAAGTGCCGTCGATGCCGGGCGTGTACCGCATGACCATCGACCAGCTGTTGAAAGAAGCTGAAGCGGTAGCGAAGCTGGGGGTGCCGGTGCTCTCCCTGTTCCCGGTTATTGAAAGCGACGGTAAATCACTGCATGCCGAGGAAGCGTACAACCCGAACGGGCTGGTACAGCGTGCCGTTCGTGCGCTGAAAGATGCTGTGCCGGAACTGGGACTGCTGACCGACGTAGCGCTCGACCCGTACACTACTCATGGCCAGGACGGCGTAATTGATGCCGACGGTTATGTCATTAACGACGTGACCCGTGAAATTCTGGTGCGCCAGGCGCTTTCCCACGCGGAAGCCGGAGCGGAGATTGTTGCGCCAAGCGACATGATGGACGGGCGTATCGGCGCCATTCGCGATCAATTGGAAGCCGATGGCTTCGTTAATACCCAGATTATGTCTTATGCCGCGAAATACGCCTCCTGCTATTACGGTCCGTTCCGCGATGCTATTGGTTCTTCGGGGAACCTGAAGGGCGGCAATAAGAAAACCTACCAGATGGACCCTGCCAACGGCGATGAAGCGCTGCAGGAAGTGGCGCAGGATCTGCAGGAAGGGGCTGATATGGTGATGGTTAAGCCGGGGATGCCGTATCTGGACGTGGTGCGCCGCGTAAAAGATACCTTCGGCGTAGCGACTTTTGCCTACCAGGTTTCCGGTGAATACGCGATGCATATGGCGGCAATTCAGAACGGCTGGCTGGCAGAGAAGCCCGCTATTCTGGAATCACTGATGTGCTTTAAGCGTGCCGGCGCCGATGGTGTGCTGACCTACTTCTCAAAACGTGTCGCCCAGTGGCTGCACGACGAGCAGATGCAGCGCTAGAAACAAAAAGGCCAGCATATGCTGGCCTTTTTACTGTTAAACCTTGCGGAAGTCGGTATTACGTACGCTTTGCCGTACCTGCTTATTTAACAGGTTAAGCAGCAGCATGGAGCGAGCTTCCCCGTCCGGCTCGGCAAAAATCGCCTGCAACCCTTCGAAAGCCCCCTCGGTAATCACCACGCTGTCGCCGGGATACGGCGTTTCCGGGTCGGTGATATTGTCCGCCTGGTAATGCATCAGCTCACAGATAACCTTTTCAGGCACCGTTGCCGGCTGTGCGCCAAAGCGAACAAAATGGCTGACGCCACGGGTCGAATGGACCGTGGTGGTATGAATAGATTCGGGGTCGAATTCGACAAAAAGATAGTTGGGGAACAAAGGCTCACTGACCGCAGTTCTTTTGCCACGCACCATTTTTTCCAGCGTGATCATTGGAGTAAGGCAATTCACCTCCTGGCGCTCAAGATGTTCTTTCGCACGCAGCAATTGGCCTCGTTTACAGTACAGAAGATACCAGGATTCCATAATTTCTCTTTCCACCCGCTCAAGCGCGCCAGAATAACAAAACGTCCCGCGCAGAGATAGACGACATTAGTATAACCTGGCTGTCGGCGGCGACCTGCGGCGGTTTCACGCTAATTTAACAAAAATACAGCATGGCGGCAGTGAAGTCCGTATAATGGCGGCAAAATCCGACGTCATGATAAATTGCATGAAATACCACGACCTACGCGAATTTCTTGCGCTGCTCGAGCAGCAGGGCGAACTCAAACGTATCGCATTGCCTGTCGATCCGAACCTGGAAATGACCGAGATTGCCGATCGCACTTTGCGGGCGGGCGGCCCGGCGCTGCTGTTTGAAAACCCGAAGGGCTACGACATGCCGGTGCTCTGCAACCTGTTTGGCACGCCAAAACGGGTGGCGATGGGCATGGGGCAGGATGATGTTTCTGCGTTACGTGAGGTGGGAAAACTTCTGGCGTTTCTCAAAGAGCCGGAGCCGCCGAAAGGCTTCCGCGATCTGTTCGATAAACTCCCTCAGTTTAAGCAAGTTTTAAATATGCCGACCAAACGGCTGCGCAACGCGCCTTGCCAGGAGCAGGTTTGGGAAGGCGATGAAGTTGACCTGAACCGCATTCCTATTATGCGCTGCTGGCCGGATGATGTTGCCCCGCTGATTACCTGGGGCCTGACGGTTACCCGCGGCCCTCATAAAGAGCGGCAAAATCTGGGCATTTATCGCCAGCAGCTGATTGGTAAAAATAAGCTGATCATGCGCTGGTTATCTCATCGCGGCGGCGCGCTGGACTTCCAGGAGTGGTGCGAAGCACACCCAGGCGAGCGTTTCCCGGTATCTGTCGCTCTCGGGGCAGACCCCGCAACGATTCTTGGTGCGGTTACGCCGGTGCCTGATACGCTTTCTGAATATGCCTTTGCCGGTTTGCTGCGTGGCACTAAAACCGAGGTCGTTAAATGTATTTCTAACGATCTTGAGGTGCCTGCAGGTGCGGAAATCGTGCTCGAGGGCTATATTGAGCCGGGTGAAATGGCGCCTGAAGGCCCTTACGGAGACCACACGGGCTACTACAATGAAGTGGATAGCTTCCCGGTGTTTACCGTGACGCATATTACCCAGCGTCAGGATGCGATTTATCATTCGACCTATACCGGGCGTCCGCCGGATGAACCTGCGGTCTTAGGCGTGGCGCTGAATGAAGTGCTGGTTCCTATTTTGCAAAAGCAGTTCCCGGAAATTATCGACTTCTATCTGCCCCCTGAAGGCTGCTCTTATCGCCTGGCGGTGGTGACGATTAAGAAACAGTATGCCGGGCACGCCAAGCGAGTCATGATGGGCGTCTGGTCATTCCTGCGCCAGTTTATGTACACCAAATTCGTTATCGTCTGCGATGACGATGTTAACGCCCGCGACTGGAATGATGTTATCTGGGCTATCACTACGCGTATGGACCCCTCCCGTGATACGGTACTGATTGATAACACACCAATAGATTATCTGGATTTTGCCTCGCCGGTTTCCGGGCTTGGCTCAAAAATGGGACTGGATGCCACCAATAAATGGCCAGGGGAAACCCAGCGTGAATGGGGACGTCCAATTAAAAAAGATGCCGAAGTTTGCGCTCGCATCGACGCCATCTGGGATGAACTGGCTATTTTTGATAAACACAAAGACGCCTGAGCGGCAGTCTATACGGTATAGCTTTATTGACCCGACAGAGGGGACGCATGACAACCTTAAGCTGTAAAGTGACCTCGGTAGAAGCGATAACCGATACGGTATATCGCGTTCGATTGCTGCCGGAAGCAGAATTCTCATTCCAGGCCGGGCAGTATTTGATGGTGGTGATGGACGAGCGGGACAAGCGCCCGTTCTCTATGGCATCCACGCCGAGCGAACATGAGTTTATCGAGCTGCATATCGGTGCATCTGAACTCAACCTCTACGCCATGGCGGTGATGGAACGTATTCTGAAGCAGCAGGAAATCCTGGTAGATATGCCCCACGGTGATGCCTGGCTGCGAGAAGATGAAAGCCGGCCGCTGATCCTGATTGCCGGTGGCACCGGTTTCTCCTACGTTCGCTCTATTCTGCTGACGGCGCTGGCCCGTAATCCGCAGCGTGAAATTGCTATCTACTGGGGCGGGCGTGAAGAGAAGCATCTTTATGACTTGTCCGAGCTTGAGGGGCTGACGCTCAAGCATGAGAACCTGCGCGTTGAGGCGGTGGTTGAGCAGCCTGAGGAAGGCTGGCGTGGCCGCAGCGGCACGGTTCTTACCGCGGTGATGCAGGACTACGATTCATTAAGCGGGCACGATATTTATATTGCTGGCCGTTTTGAGATGGCAAAAATCGCCCGTGACCTGTTCTGCAATGAGCGCGGTGCGCTGGCTGAACACATGTTTGGTGATGCTTTCTCGTTTATCTGAGATAGGCCGCAGGTAAGCTAAGCCACCGCTTCGTCGGTGGTTTTTTTATTTCTGCACCATAAAAAAACCCGCCCCTGACAGGCGGGAAACACGGCAACTAAACTCGGCTAAGTTTTTTATTAAACGCGTTCAAACACGGTTGCGATGCCCTGACCCAGACCAATACACATGGTCGCAAGGCCAAACTGCGCATCGCGGCGCTCCATCAGGTTTATCAGCGTCGTGCTGATACGTGAACCGGAGCAGCCCAGCGGGTGACCCAGAGCAATAGCCCCGCCGTTCAGGTTAATCTTCTCGTCGATCTTATCCATCAGCCCCAGATCTTTAATGCACGGAAGGATCTGCGCGGCAAAGGCTTCGTTCATCTCAAACAGGTCGATGTCCTGGGCGGTTAGCCCGGCTTTTTTCAGCGCCAGTCTTGATGCCGGGACCGGACCATAGCCCATAATGGATGGGTCACAGCCGACCACCGCCATGGAACGGACGCGAGCGCGTATTTTCAGCCCCAGTTCTTTAGCGCGCGATTCGCTCATCAGCAGCATGGCCGAAGCCCCGTCGGATAATGCTGACGAAGTCCCTGCGGTGACGGTGCCGTTGACCGGATCAAACGCTGGCTTCAGCGCGGCAAGACCTTCGACGGTGGTTTCCGGGCGGATAACCTCGTCGAAGTCATAGCGCTTCAGCACGCCGTCGGCATCGTGGCCAGTGGTAGGCATGATTTCGTTTTTGAAATGGCCTGCTTCGGTGGCGGCCCAGCCGCGCTGGTGAGAGCGAGCGGCAAACTGATCCTGCATTTCACGGCTGATACCGTGCAGGCGGGAGAGCATTTCAGCCGTCAGGCCCATCATTCCGGCGGCCTTAGCAACGTTGCGGCTCATGCCCGGGTGAAAGTCAACGCCGTGGTTCATCGGCACATGGCCCATATGCTCCACGCCGCCAATCAGGCAGGCATGTGCATCGCCGGTTTGGATCATGCGTGCCGCGTCGTGCAGCGCCTGCATTGAGGAGCCGCAAAGGCGGTTTACCGTCACAGCGGGAACCGAATGCGGGATTTCAGCCAGCAGTGAAGCATTACGGGCAATATTAAAGCCCTGCTCAAGGGTCTGTTGCACGCAGCCCCAGTAGATGTCATCCAGCGCCGCAGCTTCCAGAGCCGGGTTGCGGGAAAGAATACTGCGCATCAGATGCGCCGACAGATCCTCGGCACGCACGTTGCGGAACGCGCCTCCTTTGGAGCGACCCATCGGCGTACGGATGGCATCAACAATAACAACCTTTTCCATAATCACTCCTCAGGCGCTTTTCAGGTCACTGGCCGGGCGGGCTGGCTCGACCGGGGGATAGTACGGCTCATTGCGTGAAGCTTTCGCTTTCAGGCCCTCAGGCACGGCATACAGCGGGCCGAGGTTTTCATATTGTTGCGCCATATCGAAATATTTCGCACTGCCCAGCGTATCCAGCCAGCGGAATGCGCCGCCGTGGAACGGAGGGAAGCCAAGGCCGTAAACCAGAGCCATATCGGCTTCTGCCGGGCTGGCGATAACGCCTTCCTCGAGGCAGCGCACAACTTCGTTAACCATTGGGATCATCATGCGGGCGACAATCTCTTCGTCGGTAAAGCTGCGCTTCGGCTGGCTGACTTCTGCCAGCAGGCTATCAACGGTTTCGTCCTGCTCTTTACGCGGTTTACCTTTGCTGTCTTCTTTAAAGCGGTAGAAGCCATGCTGGGTTTTCTGCCCGTAGCGCCCGGCGTCGAACAGGACGTCAATGGCGTCACGGTAATCTTTGCTCATGCGCTGCGGGAAACCGGCGGCCATGACTGCCTGTGCGTGGTGCGCGGTATCAATCCCGACAACGTCCAGCAGATAAGCCGGGCCCATTGGCCAGCCAAACTGTTTCTCCATGACCTTGTCGATTTGGCGGAAGTCAGCGCCGTCGCGCAGCAGCTGGCTAAAGCCTGCAAAGTAAGGGAACAGAACGCGGTTAACAAAGAAGCCCGGGCAGTCGTTAACCACAATCGGGGTTTTGCCCATTTTACTTGCCCATGCCACGACTTTAGCGACGGTCGCTTCTGAGGTCTTCTCTCCGCGAATGACTTCAACCAGCGGCATACGATGAACAGGGTTAAAGAAATGCATGCCGCAGAAGTTTTCCGGGCGTTTCAGAGCGTTTGCCAGTTCGCTGATTGGAATGGTCGAGGTGTTTGAAGCCAGGACGGTATCGGCACGAACTTTATCTTCGGTCTCGGCCAGCACCGCTTTTTTCACTTTCGGATTTTCTACAACCGCTTCTACCACAACATCCACGCGATCGAACCCGGCGTATTCCAGCGTTGGCTGAATAGTCGCGATGATTTGAGCCAGCTTCAGGCCGTCAATTTTGCCGCGTTCCAGCTGTTTGTTCAGCAACTTGCCCGCTTCGTTGATGCCCAGAGCCAGAGACTTCTCATTAATATCCTTCATTAACACCGGCAAGCCTTTCCAGGCCGACTGGTAAGCGATGCCGCCGCCCATAATTCCGGCACCAAGCACCGCGGCGTGCTTAGGTGTTTCGATATCTTTGGTCAGCTTTTTCGCCTGGCTTTTAACGAACTGGTCATTAAGGAAAATGCCGACCAGCGCGCGTGCTTCGTTAGAACGAGCCAGCGGGACGAAGCTTTGGGTTTCAAGTTTTAGCGCTTCGTCGCGGCCCAAACCAGCGGCTGCTTCGATAGTTTTTACCGCGGTCATCGGGGCCGGATAATGCTTCCCGGCAATCCGTGCAACCATGCCTTTGGCAATGGTGAAGCTCATACCGGCTTCGATTTTGCTTAAGTGCAGCGGCTCAAGTTTTGGCGCACGGCGAGCCTTCCAGTCCAGCTCGCCTTTAATAGCCTGGCGCAGAATGGCGAGCGCGCCATCACGCAGTTTTTCGTTTTTAACGATACCGTCGACCAGGCCGATTTTTTGCGCTTCTACTGCACCGACATCTTTACCGGCGGTGATTATCTCGAGCGCGCTGTCTGCACCCAGAAGGCGCGGCAGGCGAACGGAGCCGCCAAAGCCCGGCATGATCCCGAGTTTAGTTTCCGGCAGGCCGATACGGGTATCCGGCGTCGCCAGGCGGAAGTCGGTCGCCAGCACACATTCGCATCCGCCGCCCAGCGCGTAGCCATTGACGGCGGCGATGGTCGGAACCGGCAAATCTTCCAGTCGGTTAAACACGCTATTAGCGAATTGCAGCCAGTGGGTCAGCTGTTCGGCAGGAACCAGGAACAGCGATAAAAATTCGGTAATATCAGCGCCGACGATAAAGGCGGATTTGCTTGAGCTTAGCAGCAGACCTTTGAGGTTTGGCTGCTTTTCAAGCACGGCCAGCGCTTCGCCGAGGCTGGCGACGGTTGCCGTGTCCAGCTTGTTGACGGAGCCGGGAGCATCGAACACCAGTTCGGCGATGCCGTCTTCCAGCCAGTCGAGATGTAGGGTTTCACCTTGGTAGAGCATGTCAGTCTCCTGAATCCAGCAATGGGATCTGGTCGTACCAGATGAAGCGGAGTGTGGAATTGATGTTAATGAAATGCAAATTTCTGTTTAAATATTTGCTAACAGGATCACAGGTGGCGGAAATAACTCGGCTGTTTTACCGGTGTGCTAAGATGCGTGGCGAACAGGTAAAAAAAACAGAAGGGTAAATTATGGAATCACTGGCCGCGCTGTATAAAGATCATGTGGCAACTCTGCAGGAGCGTACCCGTAACGTTCTGGCGCGTTTTAACCTTGATGCATTACTTATTCATTCCGGGGAGCTGTTCAACGTCTTCCTCGATGACCATGCCTATCCGTTTAAAGTTAACCCGCAGTTTAAAGCCTGGGTTCCGGTAACGCAGGTTCCTAACTGCTGGCTGCTGGTGGATGGCGTGAATAAGCCGAAGCTGTGGTTCTATCTGCCGGTGGACTACTGGCATAACGTAGAGCCGCTGCCGGAATCCTTCTGGACCGACGATATCGACGTCATTGCGTTGCCGAAAGCCGACGGTATTGGCAGCCAGCTGCCGGCCGCTCGTGGCAACATCGGTTATATTGGCCCGGTGCCTGAGCGCGCTTTGCAGCTTGATATTGCCGCTGCCAACATCAACCCGAAAGGGGCGATCGACTACCTGCATTATTACCGCGCCTATAAAACTGACTACGAACTGGCGTGTATGCGGGAAGCTCAGAAAACGGCGGTTGTCGGCCACCGGGCAGCCCATGAGGCATTCCTGTCCGGGATGAGCGAGTTTGATATCAATAGTGCTTACCTGACGGCGACCGGCCACCGCGATATCGATGTGCCTTACGGCAACATCGTTGCGCTAAATGAGCACGCGGCGGTACTGCACTACACAAAACTGGATCACCGTGCTCCCGCTGAGTCACGCAGCTTCCTGCTGGACGCTGGGGCAGAGTACAACGGGTATGCCGCCGATCTGACGCGCACCTGGACCACTCATGCCGACAGCGACTTTGCACAGCTGATCAAAGACGTTAATACCGAGCAGTTGGCGCTTATTGACACCATGAAGTCCGGCGTGCGCTATACCGACTACCACATCCAGTTCCATCAACGCCTTGCTAAGATCCTGCGTCGCCATAAGCTGGTGAACGATATTAGCGAAGAAGCCATGCTGGAAGCCGGTATTACCAGTCCGTTTATGCCGCACGGTATTGGCCATCCGCTGGGTCTGCAGGTGCATGATGTCGCCGGGTTTATGCAGGACGACACCGGGACACATCTTGCTGCGCCAACCCAACACCCTTACCTGCGTTGTACCCGCGTGCTGGAACCGCGCATGGTGTTGACCATTGAGCCTGGTCTCTATTTCATTGAGTCCCTGCTGGCTCCATGGCGCGAAGGGAAGTACAGCAAGCACTTCGACTGGAAGCGCATCGAAGCGCTGAAGCCGTTTGGCGGCATCCGCATCGAAGATAACGTTGTTATCTATGAAAACAGCACCGAAAACATGACGCGTAATCTGAAGCTCGCGTAATGGAAAGCTGGCCAATCCCCGCTGAGCCAGTAACGGTCAGCGAGGAAATCAAAAAAAGCCGTTTTATTACCCTTGTCGCGCATACCTACGGGGTTATAGCGGCTAAATCATTCGTAGAGAAAGTACGCGCCGAACACCCGGATGCTCGGCATCACTGTTGGGCCTGGGTGGCGGGGGCGCCGGATGATTCGCAACAGCTGGGGTTTTCCGATGACGGCGAGCCTGCCGGAACGGCGGGGAAACCTATCCTGGCGCAGCTGATGGGCAAAGGTATTGGTGAAATAACAGCGGTAGTCGTGCGCTATTATGGCGGGGTCAAGCTAGGCACTGGCGGCCTGGTCAGGGCCTATGGAGGCGGCGTGCAGTTGGCGCTAAATCAGCTGCCGGTGGTGCTCAAAGTACCGCTGACCGAATATACTTTGCAGTGCGACTATTCGCATCTGGCGGGCGTTGAAGCTTTGCTCAAGCAGTTCGAAGGAATCATTGTCGAAAGTGACTTCCAGGCTTCCATTGCGTTGCGCGTTGCTCTGCCGCAAAACCAGGTGGCGACCTTCGGCGCACGGCTGACTGATTTTAGCCGTGGTGCATTGCATTTATTGCCGTTTGAATAATAATCCCCCTCGTTATTTATAGATATTTAAGGAAACGGCTGAAATGCATTTTCGCGCCATAACCCGAATCGTTGGCCTGTTGGTTATCCTCTTTTCCGGAACCATGATACTTCCCGGCTTAGTGGCTCTGATCTATCGCGATGGTGCCGGCCGCGCCTTTACTCAGACGTTTTTTGTCGCCCTCGTTATCGGCTCCCTGCTGTGGTGGCCTAACCGGCGGGAGAAGGGGGAGCTCAAACCGCGGGAGGGCTTCCTTATAGTCGTCCTGTTCTGGACCGTGCTGGGAAGTGTGGGGTCGCTGCCGTTTATCTTTTCCGAGCGGCCAAACCTGACGGTGACCGATGCATTCTTCGAGTCCTTTTCCGGGTTGACGACGACCGGTGCGACGACGCTGGTGGGCCTGGACTCCTTACCTCACGCGATTCTCTTTTACCGTCAGATGTTGCAGTGGTTCGGCGGGATGGGGATCATCGTCCTGGCTGTGGCAATCCTGCCTATCCTCGGCGTCGGGGGGATGCAGCTTTACCGGGCGGAAATGCCGGGGCCGCTGAAAGATAATAAGATGCGCCCGCGTATTGCCGAGACGGCGAAAACGCTGTGGCTGATTTATGTCCTGCTGACGGTTGCCTGTGCGCTGGCGCTTTGGTTCGCGGGAATGCCCGCATTTGATGCCATCGGCCACAGCTTCTCCACTATCGCTATCGGCGGCTTCTCTACTCATGATGCCAGCGTCGGCTACTTTAATAGCCCGACGATTAATACCATCATCGCTATCTTCCTGCTGATATCTGGCTGTAACTACGGCCTGCACTTCTCTTTACTCAGCGGACGCAGCCTGAAAGTGTACTGGCGTGATCCCGAATTCCGCATGTTCATCGGCGTGCAGTTAACGCTGGTATTAGTTTGTACTCTGGTGCTGTGGTTCCACAATACTTACCAGTCAGCGCTGCAAACGCTAAATCAGGCCTTCTTCCAGGTTGTCTCAATGGCGACAACGGCGGGCTTTACCACAGACAGTATTGCCCGCTGGCCTCTATTCTTGCCGGTGTTGCTGCTTTGTTCCGCGTTTATCGGCGGCTGCGCAGGCTCTACCGGCGGCGGCCTGAAAGTTATCCGTATTCTTCTGCTGTTCAAACAGGGTAACCGCGAGTTGAAAAGGCTGGTGCACCCGAATGCGGTTTACAGTATTAAGCTGGGTAACCGTGCGTTGCCGGAGCGTATTCTTGAAGCGGTGTGGGGCTTCTTCTCCGCTTATGCGCTGGTCTTCATCGTCAGCATGCTGGCGATTATTGCCACCGGGGTCGATGACTTCTCCGCGTTTGCTTCTGTTGCGGCAACCCTCAACAACCTGGGGCCTGGCCTTGGGGTGGTGGCCGATAACTTCGCCAGCATGAATCCCGTTGCCAAATGGATACTGATCGTGAATATGCTGTTTGGTCGTCTTGAAGTCTTTACCTTGTTAGTACTGTTCACGCCTACATTCTGGCGAGAGTAACCGGAGCCTGTGTGAAAACCTTAATTCTGTTTTCGACCCGAGATGGTCAAACTCGTGAGATTGCTTCTTATATAGCATCCGAGCTGAAAGAGCTGGGTGTAGACAGTGATGTGGTGAATCTACATCGCTGCGACGATATCGCCTGGGCTAATTATGATCGAGTGGTGATTGGGGCTTCCATTCGCTATGGGCATTTCCACTCCTCGGTTGATTCCTTCGTTAAGCAATACCAGCAGCAGCTTAATCAACGTGCCAGCGCATTCTTCTCTGTAAACCTGGTTGCGCGTAAGCCGGAGAAGCGTTCCCCGCAAACCAACTCTTATACGCGTAAGTTCTTGCTCAACTCGGTCTGGCGTCCCGATCATTGTGCTGTGTTTGCCGGTGCGCTGCGTTATCCACGTTACGGCTGGCTGGACCGCTTCATGATTCGCTTAATTATGAAAATGACCGACGGTGAAACGGATACCAGTAAAGAAGTGGTTTATACGGATTGGCAGCAAGTCGCCCGTTTTGCCCATGAAATTGAACAGTTAAACACCAAATAGCGTTGTAAATAAGCGAGTTGGCGAAAAAGAATGCGGTCAGAAAGTTTTTTTAAATAAACCCTTGTCACCGCCGAAGAACTCCCTATAATGCGCCTCCACTGACACGGAACAACGGCTTGCAAAGCGGCGTGTCAGGCGGAGTGAAGCGAGAAATAAATGCTTGACTACGCAGCGGGAAAGCGTAATATGCACACCCCGCGCTACTGAGAAAGTAGCACTGCTCTTTAACAATTTATCAGACAATCTGTGTGGGCACTCGCAGGATTGATATCTCAGCATCTTCGGATGCAAAAAAATATCAAGTCTTGAAGAGTGACTACTGATTTTATAAACAGTTTTAATTCTTTGAGCATCAAACACTTTTAAATTGAAGAGTTTGATCATGGCTCAGATTGAACGCTGGCGGCAGGCCTAACACATGCAAGTCGAGCGGTAACAGGGAGTAGCTTGCTACTTTGCTGACGAGCGGCGGACGGGTGAGTAATGTCTGGGGATCTGCCTGATGGAGGGGGATAACTACTGGAAACGGTAGCTAATACCGCATAACGTCGCAAGACCAAAGAGGGGGACCTTCGGGCCTCTTGCCATCGGATGAACCCAGATGGGATTAGCTAGTAGGTGGGGTAATGGCTCACCTAGGCGACGATCCCTAGCTGGTCTGAGAGGATGACCAGCCACACTGGAACTGAGACACGGTCCAGACTCCTACGGGAGGCAGCAGTGGGGAATATTGCACAATGGGCGCAAGCCTGATGCAGCCATGCCGCGTGTGTGAAGAAGGCCTTCGGGTTGTAAAGCACTTTCAGCGAGGAGGAAGGCATTGAGATTAATAACCTCAGTGATTGACGTTACTCGCAGAAGAAGCACCGGCTAACTCCGTGCCAGCAGCCGCGGTAATACGGAGGGTGCAAGCGTTAATCGGAATTACTGGGCGTAAAGCGCACGCAGGCGGTTTGTTAAGTCGGATGTGAAATCCCCGGGCTCAACCTGGGAACTGCATTCGAAACTGGCAAGCTTGAGTCTTGTAGAGGGGGGTAGAATTCCAGGTGTAGCGGTGAAATGCGTAGAGATCTGGAGGAATACCGGTGGCGAAGGCGGCCCCCTGGACAAAGACTGACGCTCAGGTGCGAAAGCGTGGGGAGCAAACAGGATTAGATACCCTGGTAGTCCACGCCGTAAACGATGTCGACTTGGAGGTTGTGCCCTTGAGGCGTGGCTTCCGGAGCTAACGCGTTAAGTCGACCGCCTGGGGAGTACGGCCGCAAGGTTAAAACTCAAATGAATTGACGGGGGCCCGCACAAGCGGTGGAGCATGTGGTTTAATTCGATGCAACGCGAAGAACCTTACCTACTCTTGACATCCAGAGAACTTTCCAGAGATGGATTGGTGCCTTCGGGAACTCTGAGACAGGTGCTGCATGGCTGTCGTCAGCTCGTGTTGTGAAATGTTGGGTTAAGTCCCGCAACGAGCGCAACCCTTATCCTTTGTTGCCAGCGGTTCGGCCGGGAACTCAAAGGAGACTGCCAGTGATAAACTGGAGGAAGGTGGGGATGACGTCAAGTCATCATGGCCCTTACGAGTAGGGCTACACACGTGCTACAATGGCGCATACAAAGAGAAGCGACCTCGCGAGAGCAAGCGGACCTCATAAAGTGCGTCGTAGTCCGGATTGGAGTCTGCAACTCGACTCCATGAAGTCGGAATCGCTAGTAATCGTAGATCAGAATGCTACGGTGAATACGTTCCCGGGCCTTGTACACACCGCCCGTCACACCATGGGAGTGGGTTGCAAAAGAAGTAGGTAGCTTAACCTTCGGGAGGGCGCTTACCACTTTGTGATTCATGACTGGGGTGAAGTCGTAACAAGGTAACCGTAGGGGAACCTGCGGTTGGATCACCTCCTTACCTAAAAGATACAAACCCGCGTAGTGCTCACACAGATTGTCTGATAGAAAACGAGCAGTAAAACCTTATAGGCTTGTAGCTCAGGTGGTTAGAGCGCACCCCTGATAAGGGTGAGGTCGGTGGTTCAAGTCCACTCAGGCCTACCAAATTCTCCCTGATACTGCGTTATGAAATAACTCACATACTTTAGTATGCTTCGTTATTCCATGCCTTGTCTCAGAACGAATTGCATTTTCTTTTTCGGAAGAAAAAGGAAAGGCCTCAGTGTGAGTGGTAATCAAAGGTTTTACGAAATCGATGGGGCTATAGCTCAGCTGGGAGAGCGCCTGCCTTGCACGCAGGAGGTCAGCGGTTCGATCCCGCTTAGCTCCACCATCATTTCATGCACCAAACCTACTTCAGAGTGTACCGGCAACGGTGTACTGCGAAGTATTTGCTCTTTAACAATCCGGAACAAGCTGAAAATTGAAACGACACACTGTTTCTGTTCTCCGTAATAAGAACAGAATAGAAGTGTGTTCGAGTCTCTCAAATTTTCATAATTCGAAGCGAAACATCTTCGGGTTGTGAGGTTAAGCGACTAAGCGTACACGGTGGATGCCCTGGCAGTCAGAGGCGATGAAGGACGTGCTAATCTGCGATAAGCGTCGGTAAGGTGATATGAACCGTTATAGCCGGCGATTTCCGAATGGGGAAACCCAGTGTGTTTCGACACACTATCGTTAAGTGAATACATAGCTTAACGAAGCGAACCGGGGGAACTGAAACATCTAAGTACCCCGAGGAAAAGAAATCAACCGAGATTCCCCCAGTAGCGGCGAGCGAACGGGGAGCAGCCCAGAACCTGAATCAGTTTGTGTGTTAGTGGAAGCGTCTGGAAAGTCGCAGGGTACAGGGTGATACTCCCGTACACTAAAATGCACATACTGTGAGTTCGAAGAGTAGGGCGGGACACGTGGTATCCTGTCTGAATATGGGGGGACCATCCTCCAAGGCTAAATACTCCTGACTGACCGATAGTGAACCAGTACCGTGAGGGAAAGGCGAAAAGAACCCCGGCGAGGGGAGTGAAACAGAACCTGAAACCGTGTACGTACAAGCAGTGGGAGCCTCATTTATGGGGTGACTGCGTACCTTTTGTATAATGGGTCAGCGACTTATATTCTGTAGCAAGGTTAACCGTATAGGGGAGCCGCAGGGAAACCGAGTCTTAACTGGGCGTTAAGTTGCAGGGTATAGACCCGAAACCCGGTGATCTAGCCATGGGCAGGTTGAAGGTTGGGTAACACTAACTGGAGGACCGAACCGACTAATGTTGAAAAATTAGCGGATGACTTGTGGCTGGGGGTGAAAGGCCAATCAAACCGGGAGATAGCTGGTTCTCCCCGAAAGCTATTTAGGTAGCGCCTCGTGAACTCATCTTCGGGGGTAGAGCACTGTTTCGGCTAGGGGGCCATCCCGGCTTACCAACCCGATGCAAACTACGAATACCGAAGAATGTTATCACGGGAGACACACGGCGGGTGCTAACGTCCGTCGTGAAGAGGGAAACAACCCAGACCGCCAGCTAAGGTCCCAAAGTCATGGTTAAGTGGGAAACGATGTGGGAAGGCACAGACAGCCAGGATGTTGGCTTAGAAGCAGCCATCATTTAAAGAAAGCGTAATAGCTCACTGGTCGAGTCGGCCTGCGCGGAAGATGTAACGGGGCTAAACCATGCACCGAAGCTGCGGCAGCGACGCTTATGTGTTGTTGGGTAGGGGAGCGTTCTGTAAGCCGTTGAAGGTGGACTGTGAGGTCTGCTGGAGGTATCAGAAGTGCGAATGCTGACATAAGTAACGATAAAGCGGGTGAAAAGCCCGCTCGCCGGAAGACCAAGGGTTCCTGTCCAACGTTAATCGGGGCAGGGTGAGTCGACCCCTAAGGCGAGGCCGAAAGGCGTAGTCGATGGGAAACAGGTTAATATTCCTGTACTTGGTGTTACTGCGAAGGGGGGACGGAGAAGGCTATGTTAGCCGGGCGACGGTTGTCCCGGTTTAAGCATGTAGGCGGGAAGTTTAGGTAAATCCGGACTTCTGTTAACGCTGAGGTGTGATGACGAGGCACTACGGTGCTGAAGTAACAAATGCCCTGCTTCCAGGAAAAGCCTCTAAGCATCAGGTAACATTAAATCGTACCCCAAACCGACACAGGTGGTCAGGTAGAGAATACCAAGGCGCTTGAGAGAACTCGGGTGAAGGAACTAGGCAAAATGGTGCCGTAACTTCGGGAGAAGGCACGCTGTCGGTAGGTGAAACCCCTCGCGGGTGGAGCTGAAGGCAGTCGAAGATACCAGCTGGCTGCAACTGTTTATTAAAAACACAGCACTGTGCAAACACGAAAGTGGACGTATACGGTGTGACGCCTGCCCGGTGCCGGAAGGTTAATTGATGGGGTTATCCGCAAGGAGAAGCTCTTGATCGAAGCCCCGGTAAACGGCGGCCGTAACTATAACGGTCCTAAGGTAGCGAAATTCCTTGTCGGGTAAGTTCCGACCTGCACGAATGGCGTAATGATGGCCAGGCTGTCTCCACCCGAGACTCAGTGAAATTGAAATCGCTGTGAAGATGCAGTGTACCCGCGGCAAGACGGAAAGACCCCGTGAACCTTTACTATAGCTTGACACTGAACATTGAGCCTTGATGTGTAGGATAGGTGGGAGGCTTTGAAGCGTGGACGCCAGTCTGCGTGGAGCCAACCTTGAAATACCACCCTTTAATGTTTGATGTTCTAACGTAGACCCGTGATCCGGGTTGCGGACAGTGTCTGGTGGGTAGTTTGACTGGGGCGGTCTCCTCCTAAAGCGTAACGGAGGAGCACGAAGGTTAGCTAATCACGGTCGGACATCGTGAGGTTAGTGCAAAGGCATAAGCTAGCTTGACTGCGAGAGTGACGGCTCGAGCAGGTGCGAAAGCAGGTCTTAGTGATCCGGTGGTTCTGAATGGAAGGGCCATCGCTCAACGGATAAAAGGTACTCCGGGGATAACAGGCTGATACCGCCCAAGAGTTCATATCGACGGCGGTGTTTGGCACCTCGATGTCGGCTCATCACATCCTGGGGCTGAAGTAGGTCCCAAGGGTATGGCTGTTCGCCATTTAAAGTGGTACGCGAGCTGGGTTTAGAACGTCGTGAGACAGTTCGGTCCCTATCTGCCGTGGGCGCTGGAGAATTGAGGGGGGCTGCTCCTAGTACGAGAGGACCGGAGTGGACGCATCACTGGTGTTCGGGTTGTCATGCCAATGGCATTGCCCGGTAGCTAAATGCGGAAGAGATAAGCGCTGAAAGCATCTAAGCGCGAAACTTGCCCCGAGATGAATTCTCCCTGGGTCCTTGAGACCCCTGAAGGGACGTTGAAGACTACGACGTTGATAGGCTGGGTGTGTAAGCGTAGCGATACGTTGAGCTAACCAGTACTAATGACCCGTGAGGCTTAACCTTACAACACCAAAGGTGTTTTGCGAGACAAATCGATTTTCAGCGAAGTTCAGGATTGAACTGATGGTCACGAGATGACGGTCAGTAACAGAATTTGCCTGGCGGCCGTAGCGCGGTGGTCCCACCTGACCCCATGCCGAACTCAGAAGTGAAACGCCGTAGCGCCGATGGTAGTGTGGGGTCTCCCCATGCGAGAGTAGGGAACTGCCAGGCATCAAATAAAACATCAAGGCCACCCTTACGGGTGGCCTTTTTGTTTTTATCAGAACCATGGAAATTTTCTACACGAGCATGGCCATGCGACAAACGTGTCGGGAACACGTTTGAACGCCGCGAGCGGCGGCCCCGGAGGGGCGAGTATCAGGATGATACGAGTAGTGTGGGAACTGCCAGGCATCAAATAAAACAAAAGACCTCAGCCTGACGGCCGGGGTTTTTTGCTTTCTAAGAAATATTCAAATCAGGTGAAAGGGCTCAATCAAAAGACTGGGCCCTTTTGCTATGCGCGTTATACGGAGACAGGCAAGCCAATCCCGGCAGGATCGGGTAAACTACTTCGGTTTATATTCCGGAAAATGGCTGACATGAACTCCTCTCTTAAAACCTTCAATACCTTCGGTATTCAGGCAAATGCAGCGCAGATAGTCGTTGCTGAATCTGCACAACAACTTACAGAATCATGGGCGAAAGCCGCTCGTGCTGGGCAGCCGGTACTTATTCTGGGTGAAGGAAGCAATGTTCTATTCCTGAAGGATTTTGAGGGAACGGTAATTGTGAATCGTATTAAAGGGATTCAGGTTACTGAATCTGACGATGCATGGTTACTTCATGTCGGCGCAGGCGAAAACTGGCATCAGCTGGTTGAATATACGTTACAGCAGGAGATGCCGGGCCTGGAAAACCTTGCTCTTATACCCGGCTGCGCAGGGTCTTCGCCAATTCAAAACATTGGCGCTTATGGCATGGAGATCAAAAAGGTCTGCAATTATGTGGACTGTATTGAGTTGAGTACCGGTAAGGCTCTGCGTTTGAGTAATGAAGAGTGTCGGTTTGCTTACCGTGACAGTATCTTCAAACATGAATATCAGGACCGTTTTGCCATTGTGGCCGTTGGTTTCCGTCTTCCTAAAGTATGGCAGCCAATACTGAGCTACGGCGATCTGACCAGGCTTGATCCTGCCAGCGTAACCCCACGACAAATATTTGATAGTGTTTGCCACATGAGAATGTCGAAGCTTCCCGATCCTAAAGTAAATGGCAACGCGGGTAGCTTCTTTAAAAACCCGGTTATTACCGCCGAGCAGTCTGAAAAGTTATTATCCAGCTTTTCTAACGTACCACATTATCCTCAGCTGGACGGCAGCGTTAAACTTGCTGCTGGCTGGCTTATCGATCAATGTCAGCTAAAAGGTCATCGCATAGGTGGGGCAGCCGTTCATCGCCACCAGGCATTGGTGATAATTAATGAAGATGGCGCAAGCAGCGCCGATGTTATTGCTTTGGCACACTACGTCCGCCAACAGGTCGGGGTGAAATTTGATGTCTGGCTTGAGCCTGAAGTTCGCTTTATTGGCAGCACGGGTGAAGTCAGCGCTGTGGAGACGATTGCGTGAAAGATAATAAAGTCCCTCTGACGCTAATTAGCATTCTGGCCGACGGTGAGTTTCACTCTGGCGAACAGCTGGGTGAGCAGCTTGGCATGAGCCGGGCCGCAATCAATAAGCATGTTCAAACCCTGCGGGACTGGGGCATTGATGTCTTTACCGTACCGGGTAAGGGCTACAGCCTGCCGGAGCCTATTCAACTCCTGGATGAATCATTTATTAAATCTCAGGTTGCTGAAGGAACAGTTGCCGTATTACCGGTGATTGATTCAACCAACCAATATTTGCTTAACCGGCTCGATACGCTCCAGTCTGGTGATGCTTGTATAGCCGAATATCAACAAGCCGGGCGCGGTAGAAGAGGGCGCCAGTGGTTTTCCCCCTTCGGCGCCAATCTCTATCTTTCTATGTACTGGCGTCTTGAGCAGGGGCCAGCGGCGGCTATTGGTCTGAGTTTAGTCATCGGTATCGTTATGGCAGAAGTGTTGCAACGGCTTGGGGCCGAAGATGTCAGAGTTAAATGGCCAAACGATCTCTATCTCAACGACCGCAAACTTGCCGGGATCCTGGTAGAGTTGACCGGTAAAACCGGCGATGCCGCGCAGATTGTCATTGGCGCAGGAATTAATCTCGCCATGAGAAATGTAGCGGCCGATGTCATTAATCAGGGCTGGATCAACCTGCAGGAAGCCGGGATAAGCATTAATAGAAATACGCTGGCAGTGACCCTGATCCAGGAGCTGCGTACAGCGCTTCAGCTGTTTGAGCAGGAAAGTCTGGTTCCATTCCTTCCTCGCTGGGAAAAACTGGATAATTTCATTAATCGACCGGTTAAATTGATTATCGGGGAACGAGAAGTTCTTGGTATTTCCCGCGGTATTAATGAGCAGGGTGGGTTATTGCTGGAACAGGACGGAATAATAAAGGCCTGGGTTGGCGGTGAGATCTCGTTGAGAGGGGCAAATTAATAAAGGGGGGTATTCCCCCTTTATTTTCTATTTCCGCAATTTAACGCAGTCCACGGCGTGATTGGCGCTCTTTGTCATAATCAGGCTAGCGCGATCGCGTGTTGGGAGTATGTTCTGATTTAAATTCAGAAGGTTAATTTCTTTCCAGAGCTGAGTCGCAATATTAATTGCCTCATCTTCTGAGAGTTTTGCGTAGCTATGGAAATAAGAGTTAGGATCGGTAAACGCACCTTCACGGAATTTCAGGAAACGATTGATATACCAATTCTGTAATAATTCTTCAGGCGCATCCACATAAATAGAGAAGTCCACAAAATCCGAAACAAATACATGATGAGGATCGTGTGGATAGTCCATGCCGCTTTGCAGAACATTTAATCCTTCAAGAATTAGGATATCCGGCTGAGCGACGATTTTATCTCCATCCGGGATAACATCGTATACCAGGTGCGAATAGACCGGAGCGGTGACGTTGGTTGCGCCGGATTTAATATCAGACACAAACTTCACCAGACGATGCATATCGTAGGACTGAGGGAAGCCTTTCTTCTTCATCAGATTGCGCTCTTTAAGCACTTTGTTCGGATGAAGGAAGCCATCGGTGGTAATCAGCTCAACACGTCTATGCTCAGGCCAGCGGCTTAACAGGGCCTGTAAGACACGAGCTGTCGTACTTTTCCCCACGGCAACGCTTCCGGCGATGCTGATAACATACGGAATACGCTGCCCATTAGTGCCGAGGAACTGCTCAAGCACTGCCTGGCGGCGCAGATTCGAACTGATATAAAAATTAAGCAGACGAGACAGCGGCAGGTAAATCTCCGCCACTTCCTCAAGGGAAAGGTCTTCGTTAATGCCTTTTAACCGTGCGATTTCCCCTTCTGTCAGGGTCATGGGGACCGAGTCGCGCAAAGCTGCCCACTGGCTCCGGTTAAATTCTAAATAAGGGGTCGTTGCTAACATTTGCTCTTTATTACTCATAAGCATGCTTCTGCCTGTAATTCAGGACAAAATTTACGCACTACACCCACTAACGAATGCAATCAAACGCCGTGGATTAAAGGTATGTAGCGTATTTAACTTTTCAATAGTGGCAGGAGGGTAACACCGGAAGGGAGAGATCGATAAGAAAAAATCGACGGCAGTGATGTATTACGATGGATACATCACGTTGTCAGTTAGGCCAGAACATCAGTCTTATGAGTCCGTTTGCCCAGATTTCCTCTTTGATCGGGAAAAAGCCGGCGAATATTGCGCGGCTAAAAGCTGAGGTATGAAAAAACGTATTCGAAGTGGGTTAAATTTGCTCCGGGTTGCTTCTTTAGTCGCCAGATTTTCGAGATCTCGCGCAAAATGTGAGCGGTAGTGCATTTTATGCGATTTTTTTGTTGCATGAGCGGCTCTGTCTTCCTAGAATGCGCGCTACTTGATGCCGGCTTAGCTCAGTAGGTAGAGCAACTGACTTGTAATCAGTAGGTCACCAGTTCGATTCCGGTAGCCGGCACCATCAAGTACCCCAGGTGGGGTTCCCGAGCGGCCAAAGGGAGCAGACTGTAAATCTGCCGTCATCGACTTCGAAGGTTCGAATCCTTCCCCCACCACCATATTCGGCAACGCATTGCGTGGCCCGAGACGATAAGCACTTAGTTTGTCGGCTCGAATACTGAGAGGCTTCCTCTCATATTCACTACAGAAAGATTCAGGTAGCCGAGTTCCAGGATGCGGGCATCGTATAATGGCTATTACCTCAGCCTTCCAAGCTGATGATGTGGGTTCGATTCCCACTGCCCGCTCCAACAAGATGTGCTGATATAGCTCAGTTGGTAGAGCGCACCCTTGGTAAGGGTGAGGTCGGCAGTTCGAATCTGCCTATCAGCACCACTTCTTTATCTCCTCCCTGTTTCTCTTCTGTTAATGCATTCAGCTAATTCAGGCATATGCCTGGTTGATGTGGTGATACCACCGATTTATCCGTGTCTTAGAGGGACAATCGATGTCTAAAGAAAAGTTTGAACGTAAAAAACCGCACGTTAACGTCGGTACTATCGGCCACGTTGACCATGGTAAAACAACGCTGACCGCTGCAATCACTACCGTTCTGGCTAAAACCTACGGTGGTTCTGCTCGTGCATTCGACCAGATCGATAACGCACCAGAAGAAAAAGCTCGTGGTATCACCATCAACACTTCCCACGTTGAATATGACACCCCGACTCGCCACTACGCGCACGTTGACTGCCCAGGGCACGCCGACTACGTTAAAAACATGATCACCGGTGCTGCTCAGATGGACGGCGCTATCCTGGTTGTTGCTGCGACTGATGGCCCAATGCCACAGACCCGTGAGCACATCCTGCTGGGTCGTCAGGTTGGCGTTCCGTACATCATCGTGTTCCTGAACAAATGCGACATGGTTGATGACGAAGAGCTGCTGGAACTGGTAGAAATGGAAGTTCGTGAACTTCTGTCCCAGTATGACTTCCCGGGCGACGATACTCCAATCGTTCGTGGTTCTGCTCTGAAAGCGCTGGAAGGCGAAGCAGAGTGGGAAGCTAAAATCGTTGAGCTGGCTGGCTACCTGGATTCTTACATCCCTGAGCCAGAGCGTGCTATCGATAAGCCGTTCCTGCTGCCAATCGAAGACGTATTCTCCATCTCCGGCCGTGGTACTGTTGTTACCGGTCGTGTAGAGCGCGGTATCATCAAAGTTGGTGAAGAAGTTGAAATCGTTGGTATCAAAGATACTGCGAAATCTACCTGTACCGGCGTTGAAATGTTCCGCAAACTGCTGGACGAAGGCCGTGCTGGTGAGAACGTTGGTGTTCTGCTGCGTGGTATCAAACGCGAAGAAATCGAACGTGGTCAGGTACTGGCTAAGCCAGGCTCTATCAAGCCACACACCAAGTTCGAATCTGAAGTGTACATCCTGTCCAAAGACGAAGGCGGCCGTCATACTCCGTTCTTCAAAGGCTACCGTCCACAGTTCTACTTCCGTACAACTGACGTGACCGGCACCATCGAACTGCCAGAAGGCGTTGAGATGGTAATGCCTGGCGACAACATCAAAATGGTTGTTACCCTGATCCACCCAATCGCGATGGATGACGGTCTGCGTTTCGCAATCCGTGAAGGCGGTCGTACCGTTGGCGCGGGCGTTGTTGCCAAAGTTATCGCTTAATCGCGGATAATATTTGACGCAATGTGCAAGAAAAGGGCATCATTTGATGCCCTTTTTGTACGCTTTCGAACCAGAACCTGGCTCATCAGTGATTTTTTATCGATAATCATTGCTGAGACAGGCTCTGAAGATGGCGTTTATGCCGGATTGCGCCTGAAAAGAGCCATTCGGTTTGGTTTGCCTCGCCTGCGCGGGGCAAAAATGTTTGTCTGATTTATTGTGACAGGTTGGTTTATGAGTGCGAATACCGAAGCTCAAGGGAGCGGGCGTGGCCTCGAAGCGATGAAGTGGCTGGCAGTAGTCGTTTTGCTGCTCGTGGCAATCGTGGGCAACTACATTTATCGTGATATCACTCTGCCTCTGCGTGCGCTGGCTGTGGTAATTCTGATTGCAGCGGCGGGCGGTGTTGCTCTGCTGACCACGAAAGGCAAGGCGACCGTTTCCTTTGCCCGTGAAGCGAGAACTGAAGTACGCAAGGTTATTTGGCCTACCCGCCAGGAAACTCTGCACACCACTTTAATCGTGGCAGCCGTTACCGCTGTGATGTCACTGATTTTGTGGGGGCTGGATGGTATTCTGGTCCGCCTGGTATCTTTTATTACTGGCCTGAGGTTCTGAGATGTCTGAAGCCCCTAAAAAGCGTTGGTACGTCGTTCAGGCGTTTTCCGGTTTTGAAGGCCGCGTAGCGACCTCGCTGCGTGAGCATATCAAATTACATAACATGGAAGAGCTGTTTGGCGAAGTCATGGTTCCGACCGAAGAGGTTGTTGAAATCCGTGGTGGCCAGCGTCGTAAAAGCGAGCGTAAATTCTTCCCGGGTTACGTTCTGGTTCAGATGGTGATGAACGATGCAAGCTGGCACCTGGTGCGCAGCGTTCCACGTGTGATGGGGTTCATCGGTGGAACCTCTGACCGTCCAGCGCCTATCAGCGACAAAGAAGTTGATGCGATCATGAACCGTCTGCAGCAGGTTGGTGACAAACCGCGTCCGAAAACGCTGTTTGAGCCGGGCGAAATGGTTCGTGTTAACGATGGTCCGTTTGCTGACTTTAACGGTGTGGTCGAAGAAGTGGATTACGAGAAGAGCCGCCTGAAGGTCTCCGTATCGATCTTTGGTCGTGCAACGCCGGTTGAACTGGACTTTGCTCAGGTCGAAAAAGCCTGATAATTTGATCGTTAATGCAGCGATTTTTCGTTGCGAAGGGCGCGAAATTGACATACAATTTCGCGCCTTTTGTTTTTATGTGTCTCGTACACATAAAACGATTTATTCACGGGGAGCCTTGTAAGAGGCGCTATAACCCACTAGAGGAAATTTAGATGGCTAAGAAAGTACAAGCCTACGTCAAGCTGCAGGTTGCAGCTGGTATGGCGAACCCAAGTCCACCAGTTGGTCCAGCTCTGGGTCAGCAGGGTGTTAACATCATGGAATTCTGTAAAGCGTTTAACGCCAAAACTGATTCCATCGAGAAAGGTCTGCCAATTCCGGTTGTTATTACCGTTTACGCTGACCGTTCTTTCACTTTCGTTACTAAAACCCCACCGGCTGCTGTTCTGCTGAAGAAAGCTGCTGGCATCAAGTCTGGTTCCGGCAAGCCGAACAAAGACAAAGTGGGTAAAGTAACCCGTGCTCAGGTACGCGAAATCGCAGAAACCAAAGCTGCGGACATGACTGGTTCCGACATTGAAGCGATGACTCGCTCCATTGAAGGTACTGCTCGTTCCATGGGCCTGGTAGTGGAGGATTAAGAAATGGCTAAACTGACCAAGCGCATGCGCGTGATCCGTGACAAAGTTGATGCGACCAAACAGTACGACATCAACGAAGCCATTGCTCTGCTGAAAGAGCTGGCCACTGCTAAATTCGTTGAAAGCGTAGACGTTGCCGTTAACCTCGGCATCGACGCTCGTAAATCTGACCAGAACGTACGTGGTGCAACTGTACTGCCGCACGGTACTGGCCGTTCAGTTCGCGTAGCCGTATTTGCACAGGGCCCTAACGCTGAAGCAGCTAAAGCTGCTGGCGCAGAGCTGGTAGGTATGGAAGATCTGGCTGATCAGATCAAGAAAGGCGAAATGAACTTTGACGTTGTTATTGCTTCCCCGGATGCAATGCGCGTTGTTGGCCAGCTGGGCCAGGTTCTGGGCCCACGCGGCCTGATGCCAAACCCGAAAGTTGGTACCGTAACCCCTAACGTTGCTGAAGCAGTTAAGAATGCTAAAGCGGGTCAGGTTCGTTACCGTAACGACAAAAACGGCATCATCCACACCACCATCGGTAAAGTGGACTTTGACACTGACAAACTGAAAGAAAACCTGGAATCTCTGCTGGTTGCGCTGAAAAAAGCAAAACCATCTCAGGCGAAAGGCGTGTACATCAAGAAAGTTAGCCTGTCTACCACCATGGGTGCAGGTGTTGCGGTTGACCAGGCTGGTCTGAACGCAGTGGCGAACTAATAATCGCCTTTACGCGGGCGAAAGATTAGTCTAATATCTTACGCCCGTTGTTCTGCTTATGCAGAGCACAAGAATTTTCGGTTGGAGCCTGGCCTTATCCAGGCCTCCGTCCAAGACCGCAGGTGTTTCGCAAGAAACTTAATTGCCTGCGTAGACGGTGACAGAACCTGAAGAATATTTTTAGATAGTCTTTAGCTTGTTTCTGCTCACCGTATGTAGACGCGTTTTTCCATTGTGGGTAAACGCGAAGTGAGTTTCGGGACGTAATGTCCCGGCTAAAACCCAGGAGCAAAAGCTAATGGCTTTAAATCTTCAAGACAAACAAGCGATTGTTGCTGAAGTCAGCGAAGTAGCCAAAGGCGCGCTGTCTGCAGTAGTTGCGGATTCCCGTGGCGTTACTGTAGACAAAATGACCGAACTGCGTAAAGCAGGTCGCGAAGCCGGCGTTTACATGCGTGTTGTTCGCAACACCTTGCTGCGCCGTGTTGTTGAAGGTACTCAGTTTGAGTGCCTGAAAGACGCGTTCGTTGGTCCGACCCTGATTGCATATTCTATGGAACACCCGGGCGCTGCTGCTCGTCTGTTCAAAGATTTCGCGAAAGCGAATGCAAAATTTGAGGTCAAAGCCGCTGCCTTTGAAGGTGAGCTGATCCCGGCGTCTCAGATCGACCGCCTGGCAACTCTGCCGACCTACGAAGAAGCAATTGCACGCCTGATGGCAACCATGAAAGAAGCTTCGGCTGGCAAACTGGTTCGTACTCTGGCTGCTGTTCGCGATGCAAAAGAAGCTGCTTAATTGCCGCTTTCTTTATCAAGCATCTGCTTACGTATAAACTTATTCTGATATTCAGGAACAATTTAAATGTCTATCACTAAAGATCAAATCATTGAAGCAGTATCCGCTATGTCCGTAATGGACGTTGTAGAACTGATCTCTGCAATGGAAGAAAAATTCGGTGTTTCTGCTGCTGCTGCTGTAGCTGTTGCTGCTGGCCCAGCTGAAGCTGCTGAAGAGAAAACTGAGTTCGACGTTATTCTGAAAGCTGCTGGCGCTAACAAAGTTGCCGTAATCAAAGCAGTTCGCGGCGCAACTGGCCTGGGTCTGAAAGAAGCTAAAGACCTGGTTGAGTCTGCACCAGCTGCACTGAAAGAAGGCGTGAGCAAAGATGACGCTGAAGCACTGAAAAAATCTCTGGAAGAAGCTGGCGCTGAAGTTGAAGTTAAATAAGCCAACCCTTCCGGTTGCAGCCTGAGAAATTAGGCTGATGGCTGGTGACTTTTTAGTCACCAGCCTTTTTGCGCTGTAGGGTATCAGTAGCGTTTCACGCTGTTTGACTGCTGATTACCTCCCAATGTTTGTTCCTATCGACGCCTTAATATATTGCGACTTTCTGCGCCGGGAGTTCCGGGGCAAAGCGTAACGAAATGGTTTAAGAGTGATAGAAACAAGTATTGCGGGAAGTGTTCCACTTTCCGGTCCACAAAATAGTGTTGCATAAACTGCCCCTTTCGACGGGCAGATGGGTCGACTTGTCAGCGAGCTGAGGAACCCTAATGGTTTACTCCTATACCGAGAAAAAACGTATTCGTAAGGATTTTGGAAAACGTCCGCAAGTGCTGGACATTCCTTATCTCCTTTCTATCCAGCTTGACTCGTTCCAGAAGTTCATCGAGCAAGATCCCGAAGGTCAATACGGCCTGGAAGCGGCATTCCGCTCCGTATTCCCGATCGCAAGCTACAGCGGCAATTCTGAGCTGCAGTATGTTAGCTATCGCCTGGGCGAACCTGTATTTGACGTTAAAGAATGTCAGATCCGTGGCGTGACGTATTCTGCTCCGCTGCGTGTAAAACTGCGTCTGGTGATCTACGAGCGCGAAGCGCCGGAAGGCACCGTTAAAGACATCAAAGAACAAGAAGTTTACATGGGCGAAATTCCGCTCATGACCGACAACGGTACTTTTGTTATCAACGGTACTGAGCGCGTTATCGTTTCTCAGTTGCACCGTAGCCCGGGCGTGTTCTTTGACAGTGACAAAGGTAAAACCCACTCCTCAGGGAAGGTACTGTATAACGCACGTATCATTCCTTACCGTGGTTCCTGGCTGGACTTCGAATTCGACCCGAAAGATAACCTGTTCGTGCGTATTGACCGTCGCCGCAAACTGCCTGCGACCATCATCCTGCGCGCGCTGAACTTCACCACTGAGCAGATCCTTGACCTGTTCTTTGAGAAAGTTAATTTCGAAATCCGTGACAACAAGCTGCAGATGGAGCTGGTGCCGGAACGCCTGCGTGGCGAAACCGCATCCTTCGACATCGAAGCTGACGGCAAAGTGTACGTTGAAAAAGGCCGCCGCATCACAGCGCGCCACATTCGCCAGCTGGAAAAAGACGATATCAAACATATCGAAGTTCCAGTTGAGTACATTGCCGGTAAAGTTGCGGCTAAAGACTACGTTGACACTTCTACCGGCGAACTGATTTGCCCGGCGAACATGGAGTTGTCACTGGACCTGCTGGCTAAGCTGAGCCAGTCTGGCCACAAACGTATCGAAACGCTGTTCACCAACGATCTTGATCACGGTGCTTACATCTCCGAGACCATCCGCGTCGACCCTACCAATGACCGCCTGAGCGCGCTGGTTGAGATCTACCGCATGATGCGTCCTGGTGAGCCACCAACGCGTGAAGCAGCTGAAAGCCTGTTCGAGAACCTGTTCTTCTCCGAAGACCGCTATGACCTGTCTGCGGTTGGTCGTATGAAGTTCAACCGTTCTCTGCTGCGTGATGAAATCGAAGGCTCCGGCATCCTGAGCAAAGACGACATCATCGAAGTGATGAGAAAACTGATCGGTATTCGTAACGGTCAGGGTGAAGTGGATGACATCGACCACCTCGGCAACCGTCGTATCCGTTCCGTAGGCGAAATGGCGGAAAACCAATTCCGCGTTGGCCTGGTGCGTGTTGAGCGTGCGGTGAAAGAGCGTCTGTCTCTGGGCGATCTGGATACCCTGATGCCTCAGGATATGATCAACGCCAAGCCAATCTCTGCGGCAGTGAAAGAGTTCTTCGGCTCCAGCCAGCTGTCTCAGTTCATGGACCAGAACAACCCGTTGTCCGAGATTACGCACAAACGTCGTATCTCTGCACTGGGCCCGGGCGGTCTGACCCGTGAGCGTGCGGGCTTCGAAGTACGTGACGTACACCCAACCCACTACGGTCGTGTGTGTCCAATCGAAACCCCAGAAGGTCCGAACATCGGCCTGATCAACTCCCTGTCTGTTTATGCGCAGACTAACGAATACGGCTTCTTAGAAACCCCGTATCGTCGCGTAGTTGACGGCATCGTGACCGACGAAATTCATTACCTGTCTGCTATCGAAGAAGGTAACTACGTAATCGCTCAGGCGAACACCAACCTGGACGAAGAAGGCCGTTTCGTAGACGACCTGGTTACCTGCCGTAGCAAAGGCGAATCCAGCTTGTTCAGCAACGACCAGGTTGACTACATGGACGTTTCCACCCAGCAGGTGGTTTCCGTCGGTGCGTCCCTGATCCCGTTCCTGGAACACGATGACGCCAACCGTGCCCTGATGGGTGCGAACATGCAACGTCAGGCGGTTCCAACTCTGCGTGCTGATAAGCCGCTGGTTGGTACCGGTATGGAACGTGCTGTAGCCGTTGACTCCGGTGTTACTGCCGTAGCCAAACGTGGCGGTACCGTTCAGTACGTGGATGCTTCCCGTATCGTTATCAAAGTTAACGAAGACGAGATGTACCCGGGCGAAGCCGGCATCGACATTTACAACCTGACCAAATACACGCGTTCTAACCAGAACACCTGTATTAACCAGATGCCATGTGTGTCTCTGGGTGAGCCAATCGAGCGCGGCGACGTGCTGGCAGATGGCCCATCTACCGACCTGGGTGAGCTGGCGCTGGGTCAGAACATGCGCGTAGCGTTCATGCCGTGGAACGGTTACAACTTCGAAGACTCCATCCTCGTTTCCGAGCGTGTTGTTCAGGAAGACCGCTTCACTACCATCCACATTCAGGAACTGGCTTGTGTGTCCCGTGACACCAAACTGGGGCCAGAAGAGATAACGGCTGACATCCCTAACGTGGGTGAAGCTGCGCTCTCCAAACTGGATGAGTCCGGTATCGTGTATATCGGTGCTGAAGTGACCGGTGGCGACATTCTGGTTGGTAAGGTAACGCCGAAAGGTGAAACCCAGCTGACGCCAGAAGAGAAGCTGCTGCGTGCAATCTTCGGTGAGAAAGCGTCTGACGTTAAAGACTCTTCCCTGCGTGTACCAAACGGCGTTTCCGGTACCGTAATCGACGTTCAGGTCTTCACCCGCGATGGCGTGGAAAAAGACAAACGTGCGCTGGAAATCGAAGAGATGCAGCTGAAGCAGGCTAAGAAAGACCTGTCTGAAGAACTGCAAATCTTCGAAGCTGGCCTGTTTAGCCGTATCTATGCCGTGCTGGTTTCCGGTGGTGTTGAAGCTGACAAGCTCGACAAACTGCCGCGCGACCGCTGGCTTGAACTGGGCCTGACCGACGAAGAAAAACAAAACCAGCTCGAGCAGCTGGCCGAGCAGTACGACGAGCTGAAGCACGAGTTTGAGAAGAAACTCGAAGCTAAGCGCCGCAAAATCACTCAGGGCGATGACCTGGCACCTGGCGTGCTGAAAATCGTTAAAGTGTATCTGGCCGTTAAACGTCAGATTCAGCCTGGTGACAAGATGGCAGGTCGTCACGGGAACAAAGGTGTTATCTCCAAGATCAACCCGATCGAAGATATGCCTTACGATGAAAACGGCACGCCGGTAGACATCGTACTGAACCCGCTGGGCGTACCATCTCGTATGAACATCGGTCAGATTCTGGAAACCCACCTGGGTATGGCTGCTAAAGGTATCGGCGAGAAAATCAACGCCATGCTGAAACAGCAGCAGGAAGTCGCCAAACTGCGCGAATTCATCCAGAAAGCGTATGACCTGGGCACAGACGTTCGTCAGAAAGTCGACTTGAACACCTTCACTGATGAAGAAGTTCTGCGCCTTGCTGAAAACCTGAAAAAAGGTATGCCGATTGCTACTCCGGTATTCGACGGTGCAAAAGAGTCTGAAATCAAAGAACTGCTGCAACTCGGCGGTCTGCCATCTTCTGGCCAGATCACCCTGTTTGACGGCCGTACTGGTGAACAGTTCGAGCGTCAGGTAACCGTAGGTTACATGTACATGCTGAAACTGAACCACCTGGTTGATGACAAGATGCACGCGCGTTCTACCGGTTCTTACAGCCTCGTTACTCAGCAGCCGCTGGGTGGTAAGGCTCAGTTCGGTGGTCAGCGCTTCGGTGAGATGGAAGTGTGGGCGCTGGAAGCATACGGCGCCGCGTATACCCTGCAGGAAATGCTGACCGTTAAGTCTGATGACGTGAACGGCCGTACTAAGATGTATAAAAACATCGTGGACGGCAACCATCAGATGGAACCGGGCATGCCGGAATCCTTCAACGTTCTGTTGAAAGAGATCCGCTCGCTGGGTATCAACATCGAGCTGGAAGACGAGTAATCGTTGCTCAAAAGGTCCAGGGTGCCCGGCTAACGCCGGGCATCACAGAGTGCTAACTCCGACGGGAGCAAATCCGTGAAAGACTTATTAAAGTTTCTGAAAGCGCAAACTAAAACCGAAGAGTTTGATGCGATCAAAATTGCTCTGGCTTCGCCAGACATGATCCGTTCATGGTCTTTCGGTGAAGTTAAAAAGCCGGAAACCATTAACTACCGTACGTTCAAACCTGAGCGTGACGGCCTGTTCTGCGCCCGTATTTTTGGGCCAGTAAAAGACTACGAGTGCCTGTGCGGTAAGTACAAGCGCCTGAAACACCGTGGTGTTATTTGTGAGAAGTGTGGCGTAGAAGTTACCCAGACTAAAGTTCGTCGTGAGCGTATGGGTCACATCGAACTGGCATCTCCAACTGCCCACATTTGGTTCCTGAAATCTCTGCCATCCCGTATCGGCCTGCTGCTGGATATGCCGCTGCGTGATATCGAACGCGTACTGTACTTCGAATCCTATGTGGTTATCGAAGGCGGGATGACCAACCTCGAGCGTCGTCAGATCCTGACTGAAGAGCAGTATCTGGACGCGCTGGAAGAGTTCGGTGACGAGTTCGACGCGAAGATGGGTGCGGAAGCTATTCAGGCCCTGCTGAAAAGCATGGATCTGGAGCAAGAGTGTGAAACTCTGCGTGAAGAGCTGAACGAAACCAACTCTGAAACCAAGCGTAAAAAGCTGACCAAGCGTATCAAGCTGCTGGAAGCGTTCGTTCAGTCTGGTAACAAGCCAGAGTGGATGATCCTGACCGTTCTGCCGGTTCTGCCGCCAGACCTGCGTCCGCTGGTTCCGCTGGATGGTGGTCGTTTCGCGACTTCAGATCTGAACGATCTGTACCGTCGTGTTATCAACCGTAACAACCGTCTGAAGCGTCTGCTGGATCTGGCTGCGCCAGATATCATCGTACGCAACGAAAAACGTATGCTGCAGGAAGCGGTAGATGCCCTGCTGGACAACGGCCGTCGCGGTCGTGCCATCACCGGCTCTAACAAACGTCCTCTGAAATCTTTGGCCGATATGATCAAAGGTAAGCAGGGTCGTTTCCGTCAGAACCTGCTGGGTAAACGTGTTGACTACTCCGGTCGTTCTGTAATCACCGTAGGTCCATACCTGCGTCTGCATCAGTGCGGTCTGCCTAAGAAAATGGCGCTGGAGCTGTTCAAACCGTTTATCTACGGCAAGCTGGAACTGCGTGGCCTCGCGACCACCATCAAAGCTGCTAAGAAAATGGTTGAGCGCGAAGAAGCTGTCGTTTGGGATATCCTGGACGAAGTTATCCGCGAACACCCGGTACTGCTGAACCGTGCACCAACCCTGCACCGTTTGGGTATCCAGGCATTTGAACCTGTTCTGATCGAAGGTAAAGCTATCCAGCTGCACCCGCTGGTTTGTGCGGCATATAACGCCGACTTCGATGGTGACCAGATGGCTGTACACGTTCCGCTGACGCTTGAAGCTCAGCTGGAAGCGCGTGCGCTGATGATGTCTACCAACAACATCCTGTCACCAGCGAACGGCGAGCCAATCATCGTTCCTTCTCAGGACGTTGTATTGGGTCTGTACTACATGACCCGTGACTGTGTTAACGCCAAAGGCGAAGGCATGGTACTGACTGGCCCGAAAGAAGCTGAGCGTATTTATCGCGCTGGCCTGGCCTCTCTGCATGCGCGCGTTAAAGTGCGTATCACCGAATACGAAAAAGATGCTCAGGGCACATTCGTTGCGAAAACCAGCCTTATCGACACCACCGTTGGTCGTGCGATTCTCTGGATGATCGTGCCGAAAGGCCTGCCTTTCTCCATCGTCAACCAGGCGCTGGGTAAAAAGGCAATCTCCAAGATGCTGAACACCTGTTACCGTATTCTGGGCCTGAAACCGACCGTTATTTTTGCGGACCAGACGATGTACACCGGCTTTGCTTATGCAGCGCGTTCAGGTGCATCCGTTGGTATTGATGACATGGTCATCCCGGAGAAAAAATACGAAATCATCAGCGAAGCAGAAGCTGAAGTTGCTGAGATTCAGGAACAGTTCCAGTCCGGTCTGGTTACCGCTGGCGAACGCTACAACAAAGTTATCGATATTTGGGCAGCAGCGAACGACCGCGTATCCAAGGCGATGATGGACAACCTGCAAACTGAAACCGTTATTAACCGTAACGGCGAAGAAGAGCAGCAGGTTTCCTTCAACAGCATCTATATGATGGCCGACTCCGGTGCTCGTGGTTCCGCGGCACAGATTCGTCAGCTGGCTGGTATGCGTGGTCTGATGGCTAAGCCAGATGGCTCCATCATCGAAACGCCAATCACCGCGAACTTCCGTGAAGGTCTGAACGTACTCCAGTACTTCATCTCTACTCACGGTGCTCGTAAAGGTCTGGCGGATACCGCACTGAAAACGGCTAACTCCGGTTACCTGACTCGTCGTCTGGTAGACGTTGCGCAGGACCTGGTTGTTACCGAAGACGACTGTGGCACCCTGGAAGGCATCACGATGACTCCGGTTATCGAAGGTGGCGACGTTAAAGAACCTCTGCGTGACCGCGTTCTGGGTCGTGTAACGGCAGAAGACATTCTGAAGCCGGGTACTGCGGATATTCTGGTTCCACGCAACACTCTGCTGCACGAGCAGTGGTGTGACCTGCTGGAAGCTAACTCTGTTGACAGCGTAAAAGTTCGTTCCGTAGTAGGTTGCGAAACTGACTTTGGCGTATGTGCGCACTGCTATGGTCGTGACCTGGCACGTGGCCACATCATCAACAAAGGTGAAGCTATCGGGGTTATCGCGGCACAGTCCATCGGTGAGCCTGGTACACAGCTGACGATGCGTACGTTCCACATCGGTGGTGCGGCATCTCGTTCTGCTGCTGAGTCCAGCATTCAGGTTAAGAACAAAGGTAGCATCAAGCTCAGCAATGCGAAGTCGGTTGTTAACTCTACCGGCAAGCTGGTTGTGACTTCTCGTAACACCGAGCTGAAGCTGATCGACGAATTCGGTCGTACCAAAGAGAGCTATAAAGTGCCTTACGGTGCTGTTATGGCCAAGGGTGATGGCGAGCAGGTTGCCGGCGGTGAAACCGTTGCAAACTGGGATCCACACACCATGCCGGTTATCTCCGAAGTCAGTGGTTTCATCCGCTTTACTGACATGATTGACGGCCAGACCATTACCCGTCAGACCGATGAATTAACCGGCCTGTCATCCCTGGTTGTTCTGGATTCTGCAGAACGTACCGCGGGTGGTAAAGACCTGCGTCCGGCGCTGAAAATTGTTGATGCACAGGGCAACGACGTTCTGATCCCAGGCACCGATATGCCTGCTCAGTACTTCCTGCCGGGCAAAGCAATTGTACAGCTGGAAGATGGGATCCAGATCAGTGCGGGTGACGCGCTGGCACGTATTCCTCAGGAATCCAGCGGTACCAAGGATATCACCGGTGGTCTGCCGCGCGTTGCTGACCTGTTCGAAGCGCGTCGTCCGAAAGAGCCTGCTATCCTGGCTGAAATCAGCGGTATCATTTCGTTTGGTAAAGAAACCAAAGGCAAACGCCGTCTGGTTATCTCCCCAATCGACGGCAGCGATGCTTACGAAGAGATGATTCCGAAATGGCGTCAGCTGAACGTGTTCGAAGGTGAACGCGTAGAACGTGGTGACGTTGTTTCCGATGGTCCAGAGTCTCCGCACGACATTCTGCGTCTGCGTGGCGTGTATGCTGTAACTCGTTACATCACCAACGAAGTGCAGGACGTTTACCGTCTGCAAGGCGTTAAGATTAACGATAAACACATCGAAGTCATCGTGCGTCAGATGCTGCGTAAAGCAACCATCGTTAACGCCGGCAGCTCCGACTTCCTGGAAGGCGAGCAGGCTGAATACTCTCGCATCAAGATCGCTAACCGCGAAATTGAAGCGAACGGTAAGATCAACGTGACCTTTGCACGCGATCTGCTGGGTATCACCAAAGCCTCTCTGGCAACTGAGTCCTTCATCTCCGCGGCATCGTTCCAGGAGACTACTCGAGTGCTGACCGAAGCAGCCGTTGCGGGTAAACGTGACGAACTGCGCGGCCTGAAAGAGAACGTTATCGTGGGTCGTCTGATCCCGGCCGGTACCGGTTATGCGTACCACCAGGATCGTATGCGCCGTCGCGCAGCGGGTGAAGTTCCTGCTGCACCGCAGGTCACTGCTGAAGATGCAACTGCCAGCCTGGCAGAGCTGCTGAACGCAGGAAACCTCGGCGGTAACGACGAGTAATCGTGCGAAACGCCTGAAATAAAAAACCCGCCTCGGCGGGTTTTTTTTCGTCTGTATAAATGAAAAATTATTTAATCAGCGGCAGACGACGATAAAGCTCAATCATGTCACCGGCAAGGTCCTGAATAACCATGGCATTCATCAGGTGATCCTGAGAGTGAACGGTAATCAGGTTTACCGGCAGCTTGCCGGTGCCTTCATCCAGACCGATAAGCTGGGTCTGAATTTTATGAGCGTGTTTCACGAATTCGTGTGACTCTTCCATCGCCTTTTCGGCACCGTCAAAATCACCTTTACGTGCCAGCTGCAAAGCAGTCAGGGCCTGGCTACGCGCGCTGCCGGCGTTAACCAGCAGTTCCATAATAATCGACTCTAAATCTTCCACATCTTACTCCATCATTTTCAGGGCTTTCTCAAGCACCACGTCGCCCTTCATCAGGCCGTAATCCATCATGTCGATAACGACGACTTTCTTACCCAGAGGATCGGCGATGGCCTGCAACTTGGCCTGCTCGTATTTTACCTGCGGACCGAGCAATACGATGTCAGCGCGCTCGATGTTCTCTTTAAACTCGGCAACGGGAACGGCCTTAATAGCGACCTCGATGCCTTTCTTTTGTGCGGCATCCACCATACGTTGAACCAGGATGCTGGTAGACATACCAGCAGCACAACACAACACGATATTTTTCATATTCCGCTCTCAATGTCCGAAGGATACAGTGATATTTATCCGTCGAGGGGGGCGGCAACAACCGCTTTAACCTGATTGTGTGTCAGGTATCACAAAAGAAACTGCAGAAAACTGAAACCGGTTACATTTTTGCTTTTCCCTGAGGAATCAAGACGACGAGCGGGGAGGCGGAGCGGCGCAGAGAAGAGGAAGGTGCCGCTCCGGTCAGGTGTTCATTCCGACCGGAGGACATTATTTTATCGACCGGAGGTCAGCAATCATCCTCCTGCCTTCTTTCGGAAAGGGCCGTAAATAATCGTCGCCCTTGCGGTGTGTTACATCAGGGTTGTGTGCCTCTCCCCAAAAAGCTGTCCCAGTCTTTCCATACCGGCTGCAGGCCTGAATCACGAAGCGCGGCCGCAACTTCCTGCGGCGTTCGGCCATCATGCGGGGAAAACTGCTCCAGCTCAGGATGGTTGTCGGCATAGCCGCCGGGCTGCGTCTTCGAAAATGCGCTGACATTGTTAATCGCCAGCGGAATAACGTGATCGCGAAACCATGGCGATTCGCGCGTTGAAAGCGACAGCTCCACGTCCGGAGCCAGCAGGCGGAAGGCGCAAATCACCTGAACCAGCTGCTGCTCGGTCATGATGGATGCCGGTTCCACGCCGCCGGTACACGGGCGCAAACGCGGGAAGGAGATGGAATAGCGGGTTTGCCAGTAGCGCTGCTGGAGCCACAGCAAATGCTCCGCCACCATAAAGCAGTCGGTTCGCCAGCTATCCGACAGCCCAATCAGTGCTCCCAGCCCTATCTTGTCTATCCCGGCGCGGCCCAGCCGGTCAGGCGTTTCCAGCCGCCAGAAGAAATCTTGTTTATTGCCGCGCAGGTGATGTTGCGCGTAGGTCGCGGGGTGATAGGTTTCCTGATACACCATCACGCCGTCCAGACCGAGCGTTTTCAGTTCGGCATACTCGTGCTCGTCCAGCGGCTGGACTTCCATTTGCAGCGAACTGAACCTGCTGCGGATTGCAGGAAGGTGCTGGCGGAAATAGTCCATCCCAACTTTGGTTTGATGCTCACCGGTGACCAGCAGCAGGTGCTCAAAACCCAGCGCCCGAATAGCCGCACATTCGCGCTCAATCTCCGCCTCGTCGAGCGTTTTACGCTTCAGCTTGTTGCTCATGGAAAAGCCACAATAAGTACAGTCGTTGGCGCAGAGATTGGAAAGATAAAGCGGAACATAGAAGCTAACGGTGTTACCAAAACGCTGGCGGGTAAGCTGCTGTGCCCGCCGGGCCAGCGGTTCAAGATAGCGGCTGGCGGCCGGAGAGAGCAGGGCCATAAGATTATCCTGCGTCAGGCGCGGGGCGGCCAACGCCCGCTCTACATCCGCAGAAGTTTTGCTGTTGATACGCAGATTGATGTCATCCCAGTCGAGCTGCCGCCAGCGATCGCTAAAAGTTTCCGTCATTAGCCGTTGTCCTCGCTGAATTGCAGGAAGCTGGTCAGCGGGCTGGATGCCTGCGCCTGCTGGTGGCGAGGGCCTAGGCCTGCCCCGGCGGCAAAGCTTCCTGCTTCCACGGCCAGGCGGAAGGCATGCGCCATCTGCACCGGATCGCGCGCAACGGCTATCGCCGTATTGACCAGTATCGCAGAAGCCCCCATTTCCAGCGCTTCTGCGGCGTGGCTTGGCGCACCAATTCCGGCATCCACAACTACCGGCACTCTGGCCTGCTCGATGATTATCTCCAGCAAACCACGCGTTTGTAACCCCTGGTTCGAACCGATGGGCGCCCCAAGAGGCATCACCGCCGCACAGCCAACCTCTTCAAGACGTTTACACAAAACCGGATCTGCGCCGCAGTAAGGCAGCACAACAAAACCCTGTTTGACCAGCGCTTCGGCCGCCTTTAGCGTCTCGATAGGGTCGGGAAGCAGGTAGCGTACGTCAGGGTGGATCTCAAGCTTCACCCAGTGGGTATCCAGCGCCTCGCGAGCAAGTTGAGCCGCAAATATGGCCTCTTCTGCCGTTTTTGCTCCGGAGGTATTAGGCAGCAGCTGAATACCCGCCTCCAGAAGCGGCTGCAGGATTTCATCGCTGCGGGTGCGCAGGTCAACGCGTTTCATCGCCATAGTGACAAGCTGGGAGCCGGAAGCTTGGATCGCCGCGATCATCAGCTGGCTGGAGGCGAATTTTCCGGTGCCGGTGAACAGGCGGGAAGAAAAGGTTTTATCGGCAATTTTTAACATATCAGCCTCCGGCAATCGCCTGAAACAGCAAAATAGAGTCGCCCTCACGCAGCAAATGGTCGCTCCATTGCTCACGCGGCACGATAATGTGGTTCACCGCCAGCGCGACGCCCGTTTTACCCTGCTCAAGCTGAGCGAGCAGGGCGGCGAGCGTCAGGCCAGCGGCACATTCCAGAGGTTCATCATTAAATTGAATGCGCATTTCGCCCTCCGCAAACCGGGCAATTTGCCGACTTCTGCATCTTCAGCGTCTGCCAGCCATGCTGGCGGGCGTCAAACAGGCGCAATAAGCCGGTAGCCGGAGCCATGCCGGTAAGTAATTTGATTGCTTCCAGCGCCTGGAGTGTTCCCATCACGCCAACGACCGGGCCTATAATTCCGGCGCTACGGCAGTTGAGTTCCGGCTCGCTTTCATCCGGCCAGACGCAGCGGTAGCAGCCATGCTCCCAGGGCGGGGCGAGAACCATCATTTGGCCGCTAAAACCGACCGCGCTGGCGGTAACGAGCGGCGTACCGGTTGCCACGCAGGCTGCGTTCACTGCCTGGCGGGTGGGCATATTGTCGCTACAGTCCAGCACCAGATCGGCTTCATTTACCGCGTTATGCAGCGTTTCGCCGGTTAATCTCTCCTGCAAGGGCACAACTGTTACGCCCGGGTTCAGGCGCTGCAAATGCTGGTGGGCTACGGCAGACTTTGGCTGATTGATATCTTCGGAAGTAAACAGGATCTGGCGTTGCAGGTTGCTGATATGCACTTTGTCATCGTCCGCCACGGCCAGCGTGCCAACGCCCGCAGCGGCCAGGTACAGCGCCGCCGGAGAGCCCAGACCGCCAAGCCCGATAAGCAAAACCCGGCTGGCGAGCAGTTTTTCCTGCCCTTTGATAGCCACATCCTCCAGTAGAAGCTGACGGCCGTAGCGCATAAAGTCCGCGTCATTCATCGCCGGTTCCCACCAGTTCAAGCAGCGTGGCGGTGGCGGCACGCCAGTCTGCGGCCTGAGTGATCGCGCTGACCACGGCAACGCTGCCGACGCCGGTCGCCAGAACGGCGGGTACTCTGTCAATGCTGATGCCGCCGATGGCGACGGTGGAATACTCGCCGAGCGTTTGAATATGCTCTGCCAGCTTAGTCAGACCCTGCGGAGAGGATGGCATCTGTTTAGTTTGCGTCGGGAAAACGTGGCCGAGTGCGATGTAGGAAGGACTGGCGCTCAGGGCGCGATCCATTTCCATATTGTCGTGCGTGGAAAGACCAAGACGTAATCCGGCCTCGCTAATGGCGACAAGGTTGGCTACGTCCATATCTTCCTGGCCGAGATGGACACCGTAAGCGCCGTGTTTAATGGCAAGCTTCCAGTAGTCGTTAATAAATAAGCGAGCGTTATAGCGTTTGCCGAGGGCTATAGCCGCGGCAACATCTGCTTCAACCTCTTCATCTCGCTTGTCTTTTATTCGTAGCTGGAGGGTGCGTACACCGGCGTCTAACAGACGCTCAATCCACTCAACGCTATCAACAACCGGGTACAGGCCGAGCCTCTTTGAGGTGGCGGGATAGGGTTTTATCTTAGCAAGGGCGCGCGATTCGCGGCGACCAGAATTTTTCTCAGATGCAGACATAGCGCATTCCAGTATTTATCAGGAAGTGGCTTGCCGGGAGGACGGAGGGAGTACTGGATGTGGGCCGCCCGAACCGGGGTACCCAAAATCAGAATTACTCTTGTTCCCTTCGCAGGTTTTAACCTGATCAGGTTCCGCGGATCCCGAATTAACGGTCTCAGCCGGTGCATAACACACTCGGCACTCCGACAAGAATGCTTCCCGCCTTGCGGCGGGGAAGTTGTAAATTACTCGTTAATAGCTAACAACTCAAGCGGGACTTGCCACCCCGGCAGGATCGCTGGCGCTGCTATCCAGATTGTTATCGATAGCCAGTAAAACCAGCCTGTCTTCCAGCGAGAAGCGGGATTCCAGGCATTCGCCTATCTCGGAAAGCGCCTGCTGAAACTCGACCCAGCTGTCGCGGTCGATGGCGTTTTCGAGATGCGAATCATAAAGATCCATGATCTGCTGGGTATTGGCTTCCAGCTGGGGGTAAAGTTGGGCGGCGCTCAGCAGCGGGCTGCTCCCTTCCAGGTTGCTGATAATTCGCTCGTAAATACTAAAATGACCGGAAGAGAGGTAATCCACCAGGCCATGGCAGAAATTATCTAATGCTTTTTCGTCGAGCGCGGTGTGCGATTCCTTGTTAGGCTTGATCCCGACCATGTTGTAATAGGCAACCAACAGGTGTTTACGGGCCTGGAGCCAATGGTCAACTAACTCATTACTACCACCAACGCGCTCAGTCAGATTGGCTAACTGGTTAAGCATGATCGAGACTCCGTGAGTTAAAAGATTGAACGCAAACTAACCCAAAATGTATTAACTAATTGTTTATATCAGTGAACTCGGGGATGTGCACCAGGTTATGGAACGTGTTATTCAAAACTTAGATCATGGTTGGTGGATAGTCAGCCATGAGCAAAAAATATGGCTGCCGCAAGGTGATTTACCTCACGGTAACGCCGCCGAGTTCCAGCTTATTGGCGCCAGCGGCAGGCAGATTGGCGAATGGGAAGGTGAGCCGGTCTGGCTGGTGCGTGAAAATCGCCGGGCAGAAATGGGCTCTTTACGGCAGTTACTGGACCAGGATGTCGGTCTTTTCCAGCTTGCCGGGCGCGGCGTTCAGCTAACGGAATTCTTCCGTTCGCACAAGTTTTGCGGCTACTGTGGCCATGAAATGCACCCCAGCAAAAGCGAATGGGCCATGCTTTGCGGCCACTGCCGCGAGCGTTATTATCCGCAAATTGCGCCATGCATCATCGTGGCCATCCGCCGAGATGATCATATCTTGCTGGCGCAGCACACCCGGCATCGAGGCGGTGTGTATACCGTTCTGGCCGGGTTTGTCGAGGTAGGAGAAACGCTGGAGCAGGCCGTCGCCCGGGAAGTGATGGAAGAGAGCAGTATCCAGGTGAAAAACCTGAAGTATGTTACTTCTCAGCCCTGGCCTTTCCCGCAGTCGCTGATGACCGCTTTTACGGCGGACTACCACAGCGGTGAGATAAAAATCGATCCGAAGGAGCTGCTGGATGCGGGCTGGTATCGCTACGACCAGCTGCCTTTGCTTCCGCCGCCGGGAACCGTTGCGCGCCGATTGATTGAAGATACCGTCGCCCTGTGTCGGGCAGAGTATGAGTGATAAACTGCCCGCATACAGCCAAAGGAAATTCTAAAAATGACTGAACTGAAGAACGATCGTTACCTGCGCGCCCTGCAGCGCCTGCCCGTTGATATTACCCCGGTGTGGATGATGCGCCAGGCGGGCCGCTATTTGCCGGAATATAAGGCAACCCGCGCCCAGGCCGGCGATTTTATGTCGCTGTGCAAAAATGCGGAACTGGCCTGCGAAGTCACATTGCAACCTCTGCGCCGCTATGCGCTGGACGCCGCGATCCTCTTCTCCGATATCCTGACTATTCCTGACGCGATGGGGCTTGGGCTCTACTTTGAAGCCGGTGAAGGCCCGCGCTTCAGTTCGCCGATTAAGAACATGGCCGACATTCAAAAGTTGCCGATCCCCGATCCGGAAGGCGAACTGGGCTACGTGATGAACGCGGTGCGCACTATCCGCCGCGAGCTGAAGGGCGAAGTCCCGCTGATTGGCTTCTCCGGCAGCCCGTGGACGCTGGCGACCTATATGGTTGAAGGCGGCAGCAGCAAAGCCTTTACCGTGATTAAAAAGATGATGTTTGCGGATCCGAAAGCGCTGCATCTGCTGCTGGACAAGCTGGCTCAGAGCGTGACGCTCTACCTGAATGCGCAAATCCGTGCAGGTGCGCAGTCGGTGATGATTTTCGATACATGGGGCGGGGCGCTCAGCGGGCGTGACTATAAAGAGTTCTCGCTTTACTACATGCATAAAATTGTCGACGGCCTGCTGCGTGAAAACGAAGGCCGCCGCGTGCCGGTGACTTTGTTCACCAAAGGCGGCGGGCAGTGGCTGGAAGCGATGGCGGAAACCGGCTGTGATGCCCTGGGCCTGGACTGGACTACGGACATCGCCGACGCTCGCCGTCGCGTAGGCCACAAAGTGGCTCTGCAGGGTAATATGGACCCGTCGATGCTTTACGCTCAGCCGGCGCGTATCGAAGAAGAAGTTGCTACCATTCTGGCCGGTTTCGGGCAGGGAGAAGGCCACGTCTTCAACCTTGGGCACGGCATTCATCAGGATGTGCCGCCTGAACATGCTGGCGTCTTCGTTGAAGCCGTTCACCGCCTATCAGCGCAATATCACCGTTCCTGACGGGGAGGGAAGAGATGGATCTCGCAGCATTACGAGAGCAGCAGCTTAAACTGGCCTCAAAGGTCATCCGCGAGGACGAGCTTGAACAGTCTCCTCCGGGGCTGATAGCCGGGGCCGATGTTGGCTTTGAGCAGGGCGGGGAAGTGACCCGGGCCGCTATTGTTTTGCTGAAATATCCCTCCCTCGAGCTGGTTGAGCACCGGGTGGCTCGCATTGCCACCACCATGCCCTATATTCCCGGCTTTTTGTCTTTCCGCGAATATCCGGCGCTGCTGGAGGCGTGGGGAATGCTGTCTCAGAAACCGGATCTGGTATTCGTCGATGGCCACGGCATTTCTCATCCTCGCCGCCTTGGCGTCGCCAGTCATTTTGGCCTGCTGGTGGATGTTCCTACTATCGGCGTGGCCAAAAAGCGGCTGTGCGGCAAGTTTGAGCCGCTCAGCGACGAGCCGGGTGCCTGCGCGCCGCTGATGGATAAAGGCGAGCAGCTGGCGTGGGTCTGGCGCAGCAAAAAACGCTGTAATCCGTTATTTATCTCTACCGGGCATCGCGTTAGCCTGGATAGCGCTCTGTTTTGGGTAAAGCGCTGTATGGCGGGTTATCGCCTGCCGGAGCCTACCCGCTGGGCCGATGCCGTTGCCTCCGGACGCCCGGCCTTTAAGCGCCTGCAAGCAATTGGCAGGTGATTCAGGTAAACTGCCGCTAATTTTCCGTCTTTGAGACATCGTCATGTTACAGAACCCAATTCATTTACGCCTGGAGAAGCTGGAAAGCTGGCAGCACGTCACTTTTATGGCTTCTTTGTGCGAGCGTATGTATCCGAACTACGCCATGTTTTGCCAGCAAACTGGCTTTGGCGATGCCCAGCTGTATCGCAAAATTCTTGACCTCATTTGGGAAACCCAAACGGTAAAAGATGCCAAAGTAAACTTTGATAGCCAGCTTGAGAAACTTGAAGAGGCAATTCCCGCCGCTGACGACTATGATATTTACGGTGTCTATCCGGCGATTGACGCCTGCGTGGCGCTGAGTGAATTGATTCACTCTCGTCTCTCAGGCGAAACGCTGGAGCATGCGATCGAAGTCAGTAAATGTTCAATCACTTCGGTGGCGATGCTGGAAATGACTCAGGCTGGTCGTGAAATGACCGATGAGGAGTTGAGAGCAAACCCGGCGGTAGAAGAAGAATGGGACATTCAGTGGGAGATTTTCCGGCTGCTGGCGGACTGCGAAGAACGCGATATTGAGCTCATCAAAGGGCTACGTGCCGACCTCCGTGAGGCGGGTATCAGCAATATCGGTATAAATTTGCAGCAATAAGACAGTAAAACGTGACATACAGTCTGATTTGTCCTCCCTGGAGGCTTCCAATTAACCCCCCGTCTGGTCTACATTTGTGGGGCGAATAAAAGTGGCTATCGGTGCGTGTATGCAGGAGAGTGCTTTTCAGCCATTTCCGTCGCACTCGATGCTTAGCAAGCGATAAACACATTGTAAGGATAACTTATGAACAAGACTCAACTGATTGATGTAATTGCTGACAAGGCTGACCTGTCTAAAGCACAGGCTAAAGCTGCTCTGGAATCCACTCTGGCTGCAATTACTGAGTCTCTGAAAGAAGGTGATGCTGTACAACTGGTTGGTTTCGGTACCTTCAAGGTGAACCACCGTGCTGAGCGCACAGGCCGCAACCCACAGACCGGTAAAGAAATCAAAATCGCTGCTGCTAACGTGCCGGCATTTGTTTCTGGTAAAGCACTGAAAGACGCGGTTAAGTAAGTTAACGCGTGTCGGTGAACAGTTTTAACAGAGGGGCGTTTACGCCCCTTTTGTCCGTCTGGCGTCCGCTGCTGGCGCTGGTGGGTGCCGTGGTGCTTACCGCATGCAGCAGTAACAAACTCCCTCCCTTTACCGCGACTGGCTATGTAGCAGACCAGGGCGTGGTGCGCATCTGGCGCAAAGATAATGCCGATGAATCCACCCATATGCTTACGGCGTTTAGCCCGTGGCAGCACGGCGCAACCACCACCGGCGAATACCGCTGGCAGGGCGACAAACTTATCTTTATCGAGCTGAATATTCAGGGCAAGCAGCCGGAGCATGTCAAAGTTCGCTTTGATGACCGCGGCGAGCTGAGCTTTATGCAGCGAGAAGTGAATAACCAGAAGCAGCAGCTCTCAAACGACCAAATCGCGCTCTATCAGTACAACGCGGACAGGATAAGAGCGACCAGCGAAGCTTTGCGCATTGGCCATGTGGTTTTGCGACAGGGGCGCTGGCATCGGAACGGCACGGTAACCACCTGCGAAGGTGAAACTCTTAGCCCTAAACTCGACGCCGCCTCGCTCAGCCATATTGAGCGTCGGCAGAATAACTCCTCGCTTGAGGTCAGCATTGCATGGCTGGAAGCGCCGGAAGGCTCACAGCTGTTGCTGGTGGCTAACCAGGACTTCTGTAGCTGGCAGCCCAAACCCGGCGATTTCTGAGTTAAAAAAACCGCCTCGAGGGCGGTTTCGTTTTACTTAGCGTTTTCACGCTCTATGGCGCGATAGCCGATATCCGAGCGGCTGAAGCTGCCGTCCCAGTGAATCGTCTTTTTCAGCTCCAGAGCACGCTGCTGGGCTTTTGCGACGGTATCGCCCAAAGCGGTCACGCACAGCACTCGTCCGCCGTTTGTGAGCACCTGCTCGTCATCGCTCAGCTTTGTTCCGGCATGGAAGACTTTACCGTCGGCGACTTCTTCCAGCGGCAGGCCGTGGATAATGTCGCCATTGCGGTAATCGGCAGGATATCCGCCAGCGGCTATAACGATCCCCAGCGCAGGACGTTCGTCCCATTCAGAGGTTTTCTCATCAAGTTTGCCGTCACAGGCGGCGAGACACAGCTCAACCAGGTCAGACTGCATGCGCAGCATAATCGGCTGAGTTTCCGGATCGCCAAAGCGGCAGTTGAACTCAATGACCTTCGGGTTGCCCTGCTTGTCGATCATCAGCCCGGCATACAGGAAACCGGTGTAGGTATTACCTTCTGCCGCCATACCGCGAACCGTAGGCCAGATAACGCGCTCCATCGTGCGCTGGTGCACTTCATCCGTGACAACCGGAGCAGGGGAGTAAGCGCCCATGCCGCCGGTATTCGGGCCGGTGTCGCCGTCGCCAACGCGCTTATGATCCTGGCTGGTCGCCATCGGCAGAACGTTTTCGCCGTCCACCATTACGATAAAGCTGGCTTCTTCGCCGTCGAGGAACTCTTCAATAACAATGCGGTGGCCCGCATCGCCAAAAGCGTTGCCCGCCAGCATGTCATTAACCGCAGCCTCGGCTTCTTCCAGCGTCATCGCGACGATAACGCCTTTACCCGCCGCCAGGCCGTCGGCCTTAATCACGATTGGCGCACCTTTCTCACGCAGGTAAGCCAGGGCAGGCTCAACCTCGGTAAAGTTTTGGTATTCCGCCGTCGGGATATTGTGGCGAGCGAGAAAATCTTTGGTAAATGCTTTAGAGCCTTCCAGCTGCGCGGCACCTTCGGTTGGCCCGAAGATCTTCAGGCCAGCGGCGCGGAATGCATCCACCACGCCAATCACCAGCGGGGCTTCCGGGCCGACAATTGTCAGGTCAATTTTTTCGTTCTGCGCAAAGCTCAGCAGAGCCGGAATATCCGTGGCGCTAATAGCCACGTTTTGCAGCGCTGGCTCCAGTGCCGTACCGGCGTTGCCCGGAGCAACAAATACCGTGCGAACTAAAGGAGACTGGGCGGCTTTCCAGGCCAGCGCATGTTCGCGCCCGCCGTTACCAATAATTAAAACTTTCATCTATAAACGCTCCGGGGATTAATGGCGGAAATGGCGCATATCGGTGAAGATCATCGCGATCCCGTGCTCGTCGGCGGCCGCGATCACTTCATCATCACGGATTGAGCCACCCGGCTGGATAACGCAGCTAATGCCAACGGCCGCTGCGGCATCAATACCGTCGCGGAACGGGAAGAAGGCGTCGGAAGCCATGGCTGAGCCTTTCACTTCCAGACCTTCGTCGGCTGCTTTAATCCCGGCAATTTTGGCAGAGTAAACGCGGCTCATCTGGCCCGCCCCTATTCCGATGGTCATATTGTCACGGGCATAAACAATGGCGTTGGATTTCACGAACTTCGCTACCTTCCAGCAGAACAGCGCATCGCGCAGCTCTTGCTCTGTCGGCTGGCGTTTGCTCACTACACGCAGATCGGCCGCGGTAACCATCCCCAGATCGCGATCTTGTACCAGCAGGCCGCCATTTACGCGTTTGAAGTCGAGGCCTGAAGTGCGCTGCTGCCACTGGCCGCAAACCAGTACACGCACATTCTGTTTGGCCGCGGTAATCTTCAATGCTTCTTCACTGGCGGATGGCGCGATGATCACTTCCACAAACTGGCGAGAAATGATGGCTTGTGCAGTTTCAGCATCCAGTTCGCGGTTGAAGGCGATGATGCCGCCGAATGCGGAGGTTGGGTCGGTTTTATAAGCCTGGTTGTACGCATTAAGGATAGAGCCGCTGACGGCAACGCCGCATGGGTTAGCGTGTTTGACGATAACGCAGGCCGGCTCGTCGAATTCTTTCACGCATTCCAGCGCGGCATCGGTATCGGCGATGTTGTTATAGGAGAGCGCTTTGCCCTGAACCTGGGTGGCGGTCGCGACGGACGCTTCTTTAATTTCTTCTTCTATATAGAAGGCGGCCTGCTGGTGGCTGTTTTCACCGTAGCGCATATCCTGCTTCTTAATGAAGTTGAGATTCAGCGTGCGCGGGAAGCGACCGGCAGGTTCTTTGCTCTCACCGTGATAAGCAGGAACCAGGCTGCCAAAGTAGTTGGCAATCATGCTGTCGTAAGCCGCGGTATGTTCGAAAGCTTTAATTGCCAGATCGAATCGGGTTTCGAGCGTCAGGGATCCTTCATTAGCATCCAGCTCGGCTACGATCGTCTGGTAGTCGCTGCTCTTCACAACGATCGCGACATCTTTATGGTTCTTGGCGGCGGAGCGCACCATGGTCGGGCCGCCGATATCGATATTCTCAACCGCGTCTTCCAGAGAGCAGCCTTCGCGAGCAACGGTCTGGGCAAACGGATAAAGGTTAACAACAACCATGTCGATAGGCGCGATGGCGTGTTCCGCCATGATTGCATCATCCTGTCCGCGACGGCCAAGAATGCCGCCATGAACTTTTGGGTGCAGCGTCTTGACGCGTCCGTCCATCATCTCCGGGAAACCGGTGTAGTCAGAGACTTCGGTAACCGGCAGGTTTGCTTCGGCCAGCAGGCGAGCGGTGCCGCCGGTGGACAGCAGCTCTACTCCGCGCTGGGAGAGTGCCTGAGCGAATTCGACGATACCGGCTTTATCAGAAACACTGAGCAGAGCGCGGCGTACAGGACGACGTTGTTGCATGGTTTTATCCCTTGGCTTTGGTTCGCATATAGAAGAGCGTTAGCTGAATTTTAGTCTTCACCTTCGCTCTGGCGGTGCAGGAAAGGGAATTTATGTATAAGAAGAGACGAAAACTCAGCTAACGCCCCCAACGGGGGTGTCTTTTTTATCGCGGTGCATTGTAGCGAAAACGTTTGCGTCACGCTCGCGAATTTTCAGTTCAAATCCGGATTGTGGATAAGTCTGTGTGCAAAAGGGTATAAGGAGGGGTTTTGCTGTGGAATGCAGCAGTCAGTCATTTTTCTGTCATTTTAGTGTTGCAGCGCCGGGAGAACTCCCTATAATGCGCCTCCATCGACACGGAACATGTGAACAACATCACAGAGTAACGGCGGCGATGAGAGTTAAAAATCCTGAAATTAAGGGTTGACTCTGAAAGAGGAAAGCGTAATATACGCCACCTCGAGTTAGCAAGCGAAAGCGCGTAACTCACTGCTCTTTAACAATTTATCAGACAATCTGTGTGGGCACTCGCAGGATTGATATCTCAGCATCTTCGGATGCAAAAAAATATCAAGTCTTGAAGAGTGACTACTGATTTTATAAACAGTTTTAATTCTTTGAGCATCAAACACTTTTAAATTGAAGAGTTTGATCATGGCTCAGATTGAACGCTGGCGGCAGGCCTAACACATGCAAGTCGAGCGGTAACAGGGAGTAGCTTGCTACTTTGCTGACGAGCGGCGGACGGGTGAGTAATGTCTGGGGATCTGCCTGATGGAGGGGGATAACTACTGGAAACGGTAGCTAATACCGCATAACGTCGCAAGACCAAAGAGGGGGACCTTCGGGCCTCTTGCCATCGGATGAACCCAGATGGGATTAGCTAGTAGGTGGGGTAATGGCTCACCTAGGCGACGATCCCTAGCTGGTCTGAGAGGATGACCAGCCACACTGGAACTGAGACACGGTCCAGACTCCTACGGGAGGCAGCAGTGGGGAATATTGCACAATGGGCGCAAGCCTGATGCAGCCATGCCGCGTGTGTGAAGAAGGCCTTCGGGTTGTAAAGCACTTTCAGCGAGGAGGAAGGCATTGAGGTTAATAACCTTGGTGATTGACGTTACTCGCAGAAGAAGCACCGGCTAACTCCGTGCCAGCAGCCGCGGTAATACGGAGGGTGCAAGCGTTAATCGGAATTACTGGGCGTAAAGCGCACGCAGGCGGTTTGTTAAGTCGGATGTGAAATCCCCGGGCTCAACCTGGGAACTGCATTCGAAACTGGCAAGCTTGAGTCTTGTAGAGGGGGGTAGAATTCCAGGTGTAGCGGTGAAATGCGTAGAGATCTGGAGGAATACCGGTGGCGAAGGCGGCCCCCTGGACAAAGACTGACGCTCAGGTGCGAAAGCGTGGGGAGCAAACAGGATTAGATACCCTGGTAGTCCACGCCGTAAACGATGTCGACTTGGAGGTTGTGCCCTTGAGGCGTGGCTTCCGGAGCTAACGCGTTAAGTCGACCGCCTGGGGAGTACGGCCGCAAGGTTAAAACTCAAATGAATTGACGGGGGCCCGCACAAGCGGTGGAGCATGTGGTTTAATTCGATGCAACGCGAAGAACCTTACCTACTCTTGACATCCAGAGAACTTTCCAGAGATGGATTGGTGCCTTCGGGAACTCTGAGACAGGTGCTGCATGGCTGTCGTCAGCTCGTGTTGTGAAATGTTGGGTTAAGTCCCGCAACGAGCGCAACCCTTATCCTTTGTTGCCAGCGGTTCGGCCGGGAACTCAAAGGAGACTGCCAGTGATAAACTGGAGGAAGGTGGGGATGACGTCAAGTCATCATGGCCCTTACGAGTAGGGCTACACACGTGCTACAATGGCGCATACAAAGAGAAGCGACCTCGCGAGAGCAAGCGGACCTCATAAAGTGCGTCGTAGTCCGGATTGGAGTCTGCAACTCGACTCCATGAAGTCGGAATCGCTAGTAATCGTAGATCAGAATGCTACGGTGAATACGTTCCCGGGCCTTGTACACACCGCCCGTCACACCATGGGAGTGGGTTGCAAAAGAAGTAGGTAGCTTAACCTTCGGGAGGGCGCTTACCACTTTGTGATTCATGACTGGGGTGAAGTCGTAACAAGGTAACCGTAGGGGAACCTGCGGTTGGATCACCTCCTTACCTAAAAGATACAACCCGCGTAGTGCTCACACAGATTGTCTGATAGATGTAGAGAAGCAAGGCGTCTTGCGATTGAGACTTCAGTGTCCCCTTCGTCTAGAGGCCCAGGACACCGCCCTTTCACGGCGGTAACAGGGGTTCGAATCCCCTAGGGGACGCCACTTGCTGGTATGTAAGTGAAAGTTGCGTGCCGAACTATCTCAAAACTGACTTGAAAGAGTCATGTTTGAGATATTTGCTCTTTAACAATCCGGAACAAGCTGAAAATTGAAACGACACACTGTTTCTGTTCTCCGTAATAAGAACAGAATAGAAGTGTGTTCGAGTCTCTCAAATTTTCATAATTCGAAGCGAAACATCTTCGGGTTGTGAGGTTAAGCGACTAAGCGTACACGGTGGATGCCCTGGCAGTCAGAGGCGATGAAGGACGTGCTAATCTGCGATAAGCGTCGGTAAGGTGATATGAACCGTTATAGCCGGCGATTTCCGAATGGGGAAACCCAGTGTGTTTCGACACACTATCGTTAAGTGAATACATAGCTTAACGAAGCGAACCGGGGGAACTGAAACATCTAAGTACCCCGAGGAAAAGAAATCAACCGAGATTCCCCCAGTAGCGGCGAGCGAACGGGGAGCAGCCCAGAACCTGAATCAGTTTGTGTGTTAGTGGAAGCGTCTGGAAAGTCGCAGGGTACAGGGTGATACTCCCGTACACTAAAATGCACATACTGTGAGTTCGAAGAGTAGGGCGGGACACGTGGTATCCTGTCTGAATATGGGGGGACCATCCTCCAAGGCTAAATACTCCTGACTGACCGATAGTGAACCAGTACCGTGAGGGAAAGGCGAAAAGAACCCCGGCGAGGGGAGTGAAACAGAACCTGAAACCGTGTACGTACAAGCAGTGGGAGCCTCATTTATGGGGTGACTGCGTACCTTTTGTATAATGGGTCAGCGACTTATATTCTGTAGCAAGGTTAACCGTATAGGGGAGCCGCAGGGAAACCGAGTCTTAACTGGGCGTTAAGTTGCAGGGTATAGACCCGAAACCCGGTGATCTAGCCATGGGCAGGTTGAAGGTTGGGTAACACTAACTGGAGGACCGAACCGACTAATGTTGAAAAATTAGCGGATGACTTGTGGCTGGGGGTGAAAGGCCAATCAAACCGGGAGATAGCTGGTTCTCCCCGAAAGCTATTTAGGTAGCGCCTCGTGAACTCATCTTCGGGGGTAGAGCACTGTTTCGGCTAGGGGGCCATCCCGGCTTACCAACCCGATGCAAACTACGAATACCGAAGAATGTTATCACGGGAGACACACGGCGGGTGCTAACGTCCGTCGTGAAGAGGGAAACAACCCAGACCGCCAGCTAAGGTCCCAAAGTCATGGTTAAGTGGGAAACGATGTGGGAAGGCACAGACAGCCAGGATGTTGGCTTAGAAGCAGCCATCATTTAAAGAAAGCGTAATAGCTCACTGGTCGAGTCGGCCTGCGCGGAAGATGTAACGGGGCTAAACCATGCACCGAAGCTGCGGCAGCGACGCTTATGTGTTGTTGGGTAGGGGAGCGTTCTGTAAGCCGTTGAAGGTGGACTGTGAGGTCTGCTGGAGGTATCAGAAGTGCGAATGCTGACATAAGTAACGATAAAGCGGGTGAAAAGCCCGCTCGCCGGAAGACCAAGGGTTCCTGTCCAACGTTAATCGGGGCAGGGTGAGTCGACCCCTAAGGCGAGGCCGAAAGGCGTAGTCGATGGGAAACAGGTTAATATTCCTGTACTTGGTGTTACTGCGAAGGGGGGACGGAGAAGGCTATGTTAGCCGGGCGACGGTTGTCCCGGTTTAAGCATGTAGGCGGGAAGTTTAGGTAAATCCGGACTTCTGTTAACGCTGAGGTGTGATGACGAGGCACTACGGTGCTGAAGTAACAAATGCCCTGCTTCCAGGAAAAGCCTCTAAGCATCAGGTAACATTAAATCGTACCCCAAACCGACACAGGTGGTCAGGTAGAGAATACCAAGGCGCTTGAGAGAACTCGGGTGAAGGAACTAGGCAAAATGGTGCCGTAACTTCGGGAGAAGGCACGCTGTCGGTAGGTGAAACCCCTCGCGGGTGGAGCTGAAGGCAGTCGAAGATACCAGCTGGCTGCAACTGTTTATTAAAAACACAGCACTGTGCAAACACGAAAGTGGACGTATACGGTGTGACGCCTGCCCGGTGCCGGAAGGTTAATTGATGGGGTTATCCGCAAGGAGAAGCTCTTGATCGAAGCCCCGGTAAACGGCGGCCGTAACTATAACGGTCCTAAGGTAGCGAAATTCCTTGTCGGGTAAGTTCCGACCTGCACGAATGGCGTAATGATGGCCAGGCTGTCTCCACCCGAGACTCAGTGAAATTGAAATCGCTGTGAAGATGCAGTGTACCCGCGGCAAGACGGAAAGACCCCGTGAACCTTTACTATAGCTTGACACTGAACATTGAGCCTTGATGTGTAGGATAGGTGGGAGGCTTTGAAGCGTGGACGCCAGTCTGCGTGGAGCCAACCTTGAAATACCACCCTTTAATGTTTGATGTTCTAACGTAGACCCGTGATCCGGGTTGCGGACAGTGTCTGGTGGGTAGTTTGACTGGGGCGGTCTCCTCCTAAAGCGTAACGGAGGAGCACGAAGGTTAGCTAATCACGGTCGGACATCGTGAGGTTAGTGCAAAGGCATAAGCTAGCTTGACTGCGAGAGTGACGGCTCGAGCAGGTGCGAAAGCAGGTCTTAGTGATCCGGTGGTTCTGAATGGAAGGGCCATCGCTCAACGGATAAAAGGTACTCCGGGGATAACAGGCTGATACCGCCCAAGAGTTCATATCGACGGCGGTGTTTGGCACCTCGATGTCGGCTCATCACATCCTGGGGCTGAAGTAGGTCCCAAGGGTATGGCTGTTCGCCATTTAAAGTGGTACGCGAGCTGGGTTTAGAACGTCGTGAGACAGTTCGGTCCCTATCTGCCGTGGGCGCTGGAGAATTGAGGGGGGCTGCTCCTAGTACGAGAGGACCGGAGTGGACGCATCACTGGTGTTCGGGTTGTCATGCCAATGGCATTGCCCGGTAGCTAAATGCGGAAGAGATAAGCGCTGAAAGCATCTAAGCGCGAAACTTGCCCCGAGATGAATTCTCCCTGGGTCCTTGAGACCCCTGAAGGGACGTTGAAGACTACGACGTTGATAGGCTGGGTGTGTAAGCGTAGCGATACGTTGAGCTAACCAGTACTAATGACCCGTGAGGCTTAACCTTACAACACCAAAGGTGTTTTGCGAGACAAATCGATTTTCAGCGAAGTTCAGGATTGAACTGATGGTCACGAGATGACGGTCAGTAACAGAATTTGCCTGGCGGCCGTAGCGCGGTGGTCCCACCTGACCCCATGCCGAACTCAGAAGTGAAACGCCGTAGCGCCGATGGTAGTGTGGGGTCTCCCCATGCGAGAGTAGGGAACTGCCAGGCATCAAATAAAACATCAAGGCCACCCTTACGGGTGGCCTTTTTGTTTTTATCAGAACCATGGAAATTTTCTACACGAGCATGGCCATGCGACAAACGTGTCGGGAACACGTTTGAACGCCGCGAGCGACGGCCCCGGAGGGGCGAGTATCAGGATGATACGAGTAGTGTGGGAACTGCCAGGCATCAAATAAAACAAAAGACCTCAGCCTGACGGCTGGGGTTTTTTGCTTTCTGCTATCTTAAAAAGCATCAAAAAAACGGCCTTCCAAAACAATCAAATCTACTGCCTTTAAGCCAGAAAACCAGCATAACCCTCTGTTTATCATTGCCGTCTCTAAATGAAACATTTTCACCTTTTCGCTTCCGGCTCGACATTATTCACTAATTTCGGTATCTTCAGCTGTCTGGATGTCTAAACGTTTAAACGTATGCTTTGAGGATATAAGGTTATGCCGATTCGGGTGCAGGACGAGCTACCAGCCGTCAATTTCCTGCGTGAGGAAAACGTCTTTGTGATGACATCTTCGCGCGCCAGCAATCAGGAAATCCGTCCGCTAAAGGTGCTGATCCTGAATCTGATGCCAAAGAAGATTGAGACGGAAAATCAGTTCCTGCGTTTGCTCTCCAACTCGCCGCTGCAGGTGGACGTTCAGTTGCTGCGTATCGACAGTCGTGAATCGCGGAATACGCCCAGCGAACATCTCAATAACTTCTACTGTAATTTTGAAGATATCCAGCACGATAACTATGACGGCCTGATAGTCACCGGCGCGCCGCTTGGGCTGGTCGAATTTAACGATGTTGCCTACTGGCCGCAGATCCAGCAGGTGCTGGAATGGGCAAAAGATCACGTCACCTCAACGCTATTTGTCTGTTGGGCCGTACAGGCCGCTCTGAATATTTTGTATGGCATTCCGAAGCAGACCCGCAATGAAAAACTCTCCGGCGTTTATGAGCATCACATTACACATCCCCACGCTCTGCTGACTCGCGGATTCGACGATTCATTCCTGGCGCCTCATTCCCGCTATGCCGACTTCCCGGCCCAGCTGATCCGTGACTATACCGATCTGGAGATTCTGGCCGAAACGGAACAGGGTGACGCTTACCTGTTTGGCAGTAAGGACAAGCGCATCGCGTTTGTGACCGGCCACCCGGAATACGATGCTCTGACACTCTCCGGCGAATACTTCCGGGACATTGAAGCCGGGCTTGAGACTGAAGTGCCTTATAACTACTTCCCGGACAACGATCCGGGTAAAACACCCCACGCCACCTGGCGCAGCCACGGTAATTTGCTGTTCACAAACTGGCTAAACTACTACGTCTACCAGATCACACCGTTCGATCTGCGCCATATGAATCCTACGCTGGATTAAGCGTTTCAGCGTCCCACCACAAGCGCCTTCGGGCGCTTTTTTTATGCTCTGAAAACCACTTCCCTCTACGATAAAACTTTAATCATATAAATATCAATATGATAAATGATTTTTAATTAGAAAATGGAAATTGTTTTTGATTTTAAAAAATCATGAAGTAGTCTTAATTCTGTTGCATGAAAACTGCACAGCCGTGCCTGATCCACTTTTGGCCGTATCGACGGGATAAGACGAAGGAGTAACCGAATGACACAACAGACAGTTAGCGAAGAGTTGGCCTTTAGCCAGCCGTTTGGCGAGCAAGAGAGACAAATCCTGACGCCGGAAGCCGTAGAATTCATCGGCGAACTGGTGGCTCGCTTCACCCCGCAGCGTAACAAGCTGCTGGCGTCTCGGATTGCTGAACAGCAGGCTATTGATGCCGGTAAACTCCCTGACTTCAATTCGGAAACTGCTTCCATTCGTAATGGTGACTGGACAATTCGTGGCATCCCGCAGGACTTACTCGACCGCCGTGTGGAAATCACCGGGCCGGTTGAGCGCAAAATGGTAATCAACGCCCTGAACGCTAACGTGAAAGTGTTTATGGCCGACTTTGAAGATTCTCTTGCGCCGAGCTGGAGCAAAGTGATCGACGGCCAAATCAACCTGCGCGATGCGGTTAATGGCACCATTAGCTGGACCAACGAAGCCGGTAAAATCTACCAGTTAAAGCCCGATCCTGCGGTGCTGGTTTGCCGTGTTCGCGGTCTGCATCTACCTGAAAAACATGTGACCTGGCGCGGGGAAGCTATCCCGGGAAGTCTGTTCGACTTCGGGCTTTATTTCTTCCATAACGTTGATGCGCTGCTGGCCAAGGGCAGCGGCCCATACTTCTACCTGCCAAAAACGCAGTCCTGGCAGGAAGCCGCCTGGTGGAGTGAGGTGTTCAGCTTTACGGAGGATCATTTCTCCCTGCCTCGCGGCACGATTAAAGCTACGCTGCTTATCGAAACGCTGCCGGCGGTATTCCAGATGGACGAGATCCTCCACGCTCTGAAAGATCACATCGTTGGCCTGAACTGCGGCCGCTGGGATTACATCTTCAGCTATATCAAAACGTTGAAGAATCACCCGGATCGTGTCCTGCCCGACCGTCAATCGGTCACGATGGATAAGCCGTTCCTCAACGCCTACTCGCGCCTGTTAATTAGAATCTGTCATCGCCGGGGCGCTTTTGCCATGGGCGGCATGGCGGCATTTATTCCCAGCAAAGACAGCGCCCGCAATGAGTGGGTACTGAACAAGGTTAAAGCGGATAAAGAAATGGAGGCCAGCAATGGCCACGACGGCACCTGGATTGCTCACCCGGGCCTTGCTGACACGGTAATGGAAGTGTTTGGCAAGAAACTGGGTTCAGGCCATAACCAGCTGGATGTTAAGCGCCGCGAAGACGCGCCGATTACCGCGGCTCAGCTGCTTGAGCCTTGCCCCGGAGAGCGCACCGAAGAAGGGATGCGCGCCAATATTCGCGTTGCCGTTCAGTACATCGAAGCGTGGATCTCCGGCAACGGCTGCGTGCCTATCTACGGCTTGATGGAAGATGCCGCGACCGCTGAAATTTCCCGTACTTCAATCTGGCAGTGGATACATCACCAAAAGACGCTGAGTAACGGCCAGACCGTGACCAAAGCGCTGTTCCGCCAGATGCTTGCCGAAGAGATGTTGGTGATTCAGGAAGAGCTGGGCGACCAGCGTTTTAGCCAGGGACGCTTCGACGAAGCTGCGCGGCTGATGGAACAAATTACCACCTCAGAAGAATTAATCGACTTCCTGACGCTGCCGGGCTACCGCCTGCTTGCCTGAACCTAACCCTACAAATATGGAGCATCTGAAATGAAAACCTCACGTAGCCAACAGATTCAACAATTACAGCAAGAATGGACGCAGCCTCGTTGGGAAGGTATTCAGCGTACCTATAGCGCCGAAGACGTGGTGAAACTGCGCGGCTCGCTGAACCCGGAATGCACGCTGGCGCAGCACGGAGCGGCTAAGCTCTGGCGCCTGCTGCACGGGGAGTCGAAAAAAGGTTACGTCAACAGCCTCGGGGCATTAACCGGTGGCCAGGCTTTACAGCAGGCAAAAGCGGGTATTGAGGCTATCTATCTTTCCGGCTGGCAGGTCGCGGCGGACGCAAACCTCGCCTCCAGCATGTACCCGGATCAATCGCTCTACCCGGCGAACTCGGTTCCGTCCGTGGTCGATCGGATCAACAACAGCTTCCAGCGTGCGGATCAGATCCAGTGGGCTTCAAACATCGAGCCGGGCGATCCGCGCCATGTCGACTACTTCCTGCCGATCGTTGCCGATGCGGAAGCTGGTTTCGGCGGCGTACTTAATGCTTTCGAGCTGATGAAATCGATGATTCAGGCCGGTGCTGCCGGGGTTCACTTTGAAGACCAGCTGGCCTCGGTGAAGAAATGCGGGCATATGGGTGGCAAAGTGCTGGTACCGACCCAGGAAGCCATTCAGAAGCTGATTGCCGCTCGTCTGGCGGCTGACGTAATGGGCGTTCCGACGCTGCTGATTGCCCGTACCGACGCCGATGCGGCCGACCTGATCACTTCCGACTGCGATGAATACGACCGCGAATTTGTGACCGGCGAGCGTACTCAGGAAGGCTTCTATCGCACCCGCGCCGGTATTGAGCAGGCTATCAGCCGCGGCCTGGCCTACGCGCCTTATGCCGACCTCGTCTGGTGTGAAACCTCTAAACCGGATCTGGATCAGGCTAAGCGCTTTGCGGATGCTATTCATGCTCGCTTCCCGGGCAAACTGCTGGCCTACAACTGTTCGCCGTCGTTTAACTGGAAGAAAAACCTTGATGACAAAACCATCGCGGCCTTCCAGCAGGAACTGTCGAATATGGGCTACAAATACCAGTTCATTACCCTGGCCGGTATCCATAGCATGTGGTTCAACATGTTCGACCTGGCCCATGCCTACGCTCAGGGCGAGGGGATGAGGCACTACGTCGAGAAAGTGCAGCAGCCAGAATTTGCCGCGGCTTCTGAAGGCTACACCTTCGTTTCCCATCAGCAGGAAGTTGGCACCGGCTACTTTGACCGGGTGACCACCATCATCCAGGGCGGCGCTTCCTCTGTCACCGCGCTCACCGGCTCCACTGAAGAAGAGCAGTTCTGATCCTAAAATCCCTCTCTCTACGGGGAGAGGGAGCAATCTGGCGGAGAAGCCTATGACGCGCGGCCTGGAACTTCTGATTGCCCACACCATCCTGCAGGGGTTCGACGCGCAATATGGTCGATTCCTTGAAGTGACCGCCGGCGCTCAGCAGCGCTTTGAGCAGGCCGACTGGCACGCCGTCCAGCAGGCGATGAAAAGCCGTATCAATCTTTATGACCATCACGTTGGCCTGGTGGTGGAGCAACTTCGCTGCATCACCGGCGGGCAGAACACCGACGTGGCCTTTTTGCTGCGTGTGAAAGAGCAGTACACCGGACTATTGCCGGATTATCCGCGTTTTGAAATTGCCGAGAGTTTCTTCAACTCTGTCTATTGTCGGCTGTTCGACCACCGCTCGCTTACTCCCGAGCGGCTTTTTATTTTTAGCTCGCAGGCAGGAAAGCAGCTCCGGCCGCTGCCTCGTCCGCTGGCGAAAATCTTCTTCCCTGAGCAGGGATGGAACAAATTGCTGACAACCCTGCTTGCCGACCTCCCGCTGCGCCTTCCGTGGCAGGACCTGGCTCGTGACGTTAGTTATATTACTGCCCATCTTACTGAAACCGTTGATGCCCAGGCGATGAGTCATGCGTCTCTGGAAGTGGCTAATGAACTGTTTTATCGCAATAAGGCGGCGTGGTTGGTCGGCAAACTGGTGCTGCCGGAGGGCAAAATCCCTTTCTTATTGCCCATCCACCGTACCGACGACGGACAGCTGATGGTCGATACCTGCCTGACCAGTTCCGCGGAGGCGAGTATCGTCTTCGGCTTCGCTCGTTCGTATTTTATGGTGTACGCCCCATTCCCTGCCGCACTGGTGGAGTGGCTGCGCGAGCTGCTGCCGGGTAAAACCACCGCCGAGCTGTATATGGCGATTGGCTGCCAGAAGCACGGGAAAACGGAAAGCTACCGCGAATACCTGACTTATATTACGGGGACGGACGAGCAGTTTATCGAGGCGCCGGGCATTCGCGGCATGGTGATGCTGGTGTTCACCCTGCCGGGCTTTGACCGCGTTTTTAAGGTGATTAAAGATAAATTTGCGCCGCAGAAGGAGGTCAGCGCTGAGAGAGTGCGGGCCTGCTATCAGCTGGTTAAAGAGCACGATCGCGTCGGGCGCATGGCGGACACCCAGGAGTTTGAAAACTTTGTGCTGGATAAACGTCAGATAGGCCCCGAGCTAATGGCCCTGCTACGCCAGGAAGTGCCGGAGAAACTCACTGATTTGGGTGAACGCATCGCCATCAGCCATCTCTACATTGAGAGGCGTATGGTGCCGCTTAACCTGTGGCTGGAGCAGGTTGAAGGCCAGCAGCTGCGTGATGCGGTAGAAGAGTACGGCAATGCCATTCGCCAGCTCGCGGCGGCTAATATCTTTCCGGGCGATATGCTGTTTAAGAACTTTGGCGTTACGCGCCACGGGCGGGTGGTGTTCTACGACTACGATGAGATTTGTTATATGGCGGAGGTGAATTTTCGCGATATCCCGCCGCCGCGCTACCCGGAAGACGAGCTTTCGGCTGAGCCGTGGTACAGCATCTCACCGGGCGACGTTTTCCCCGAAGAGTTTCGCCACTATCTCTGCGCTGACCCGCGCATTCGGCCGCTATTTGATGAAATGCACGGCGACCTTTTCCGCGCTGAGTTCTGGCGTGCCCTGCAAACCCGCATTCGTAATGGCCACGTCGAAGATGTCTTTGCCTATCGCCGCCGCCAGCGTTTCAGCCTGCGATTTGGCGAGGTAAAACGGGCGAGTTAGCGCCCGCCGCCGTAAGCCTGAGTAATTTCTTTCGCCGCCTTAATCACCAGCGCGCCCAGTTCCGTAACCCGGTCGTCGGTCACGCGGGAAATCGGGCCGGAAATAGAAATAGCGGCAAACGCTTCTCGATGCTCATCATAAATACATGAGGCCACGCAGCGCAGGCCCAGGGCGTGTTCTTCATCATCAAACGAATAGCCGCGCTTACGCGTCTGGGCTAAATCTTCTTTCAGATGCAGGGGCGATGTGAGGGTGGCTGGGGTGTAGCTGTGCAGCCCTTTGCGGTGCAGCAGCCCGGCAACTTCATCGTCGCTAAGGTGCGCCAGAAACGCTTTCCCGGCTCCGGAAGCATGCATCGGCAGCTTGCCGCCAATGGGAGCCGACATGCGCATCAATTGGGTACACTGAACCTGGTCGATAATAATCGCCTGATGGTCGCTGCTATCGAGCACGGCAAGGTTAACCGTTTCGCCGGAATCTTCCATCAGCTTGCGCAGGATCGGGTGAACAATCGCCAGCAGATTACGGCTTTGCAGGAAGCTGCTGCCAACCACAAAAGCGTGGGCGCCAATCGTCCAGTGGCCAAGGTCGCCAATCTGGCGAACGAAGCCCAGCTGCTGCATGGTGGTCAGCAGGCGGTGCGTGGTGGAGTTCGGTAAACCAGCCTGCTGAGCCAGCTCGGTGAGCGCCACGCTGCCGTGAGACTCGGCAATCCATTCCAGCAGTTTTAGCCCGCGGGTGAGGGATTGAACCTGCCCGGTAGCCGGTGGGGCCGCAGCGGCGGCGGCACGCGGTTTTTTACCTCGTTTAACGGGAACGGTGGCAACCATAGCGGACTCCTTTTTCGTATCGTGGAAATCATTTTCGTTTTATTTGGCGATTTTGCAACCGCTAAGCAGACTGATCGGAGGAGTGATGCTGAACATCTCTCATGTTACCGACTAGCGACTTTTCCGCCCCTGCAGTTTGTGCAAGTATGGGTCTGCAGGTCTGTCTGGCCCGGGAAAACAGGTGGGAGTGAGAGTGAGCAACAACGTAGAACGGCTTCATCAGCAATTAAGCGAACGCATTCTGGTACTGGACGGCGGCATGGGCACTATGATCCAGAGCTATCGTCTTGATGAAAGTGATTTCAGAGGAGAGCGCTTTGCCGACTGGCCGTGCGACCTGAAAGGCAACAACGACCTGCTGGTGCTAAGCAAGCCCGAGGTTATCGCCGCGATCCACTACGCCTACTTCGAGGCCGGGGCGGATATCGTTGAAACCAACACCTTCAACTCCACCACCATCGCCATGGCCGACTACCAGATGGAATCCCTGTCGGCAGAAATTAACTACGAAGCGGCGAAGTTGGCACGAGCCTGCGCCGATGAATGGACGGCGAGAACACCGGAAAAACCGCGCTATGTTGCCGGGGTGCTTGGCCCCACAAACCGTACCGCATCAATTTCTCCTAACGTTAACGATCCCGCATTCCGTAACATCACTTTCGATCAACTGGTAGAAGCTTACCGCGAATCCACCCGAGCGCTGGTGGAAGGCGGGGCTGACCTGATTATGATCGAAACGGTGTTCGACACCCTGAACGCAAAAGCGGCGATATTCGCCGTTAAAACAGAATTTGAAGCGCTTGGCGTCGAGTTACCCATCATGATTTCCGGCACCATTACCGATGCTTCAGGCCGTACGCTTTCCGGGCAGACGACCGAGGCATTCTACAACTCGCTGCGCCATGCGGATGCGCTCAGCTTTGGCCTTAACTGTGCTTTGGGGCCGGACGAGCTGCGCCAGTACGTTGCCGAGCTGTCACGCATTGCCGAATGCTACGTTACCGCACACCCTAACGCCGGGCTGCCAAATGCCTTCGGCGAGTACGATCTCGACGCTGACGTAATGGCCCTGCAGATTGGCGAATGGGCGCAGGCGGGTTTCCTGAATATCGTCGGCGGCTGCTGCGGCACTACGCCAGCGCACATTGCCGCGATGAGCAAAGCGGTGGAAGGCATTGCCCCACGCAAGCTTCCCGAGCTGCCGGTTGCCTGCCGTCTTGCCGGGCTGGAGCCGCTCAATATCGGCGCGGAGAGCCTGTTTGTGAACGTCGGGGAGCGTACCAACGTGACCGGCTCTGCAAAATTTAAGCGGCTGATTAAAGAAGAAAAATATAACGAAGCGCTGGACGTGGCGCTGCAACAGGTCGCCAGCGGGGCACAAATCATCGACATCAACATGGATGAAGGAATGCTCGACGCCGAAGCGGCGATGGTGCGTTTCCTGAATCTGATTGCCGGTGAGCCGGACATTGCCCGGGTGCCGATTATGATCGACTCCTCAAAATGGGAGGTCATCGAAAAAGGGCTCAAATGCATCCAGGGCAAAGGCATCGTCAACTCTATTTCCATGAAAGAAGGGATTGAGCCGTTTATCCACCATGCCAGGCTGGTACGCCGTTACGGCGCGGCCATGGTCGTCATGGCGTTTGATGAAGTCGGCCAGGCGGATACCCGCGAGCGCAAAATTGATATTTGCCGCCGTGCCTACAAGATCCTTACCGAAGAGGTTGGTTTCCCGCCTGAAGATATTATTTTTGACCCAAATATCTTCGCCGTGGCGACCGGCATCGAAGAACACAACAACTACGCTCAGGACTTTATCGGCGCCTGCGAAGACATTAAGCGTGAGCTGCCGCATGCGATGATTTCCGGCGGCGTTTCCAACGTTTCCTTCTCGTTCCGCGGCAATGAGCCGGTGCGTGAAGCCATCCACGCGGTCTTCCTCTACTACGCTATCCGCAACGGTATGGATATGGGGATTGTTAACGCCGGGCAGCTGGCGATTTACGACGATCTGCCTGCCGAGCTGCGGGACGCGGTGGAGGACGTTGTTCTCAACCGTCGCGACGACAGTACCGAGCGACTGCTGGATCTGGCCGAGAAATATCGCGGCAGCAAAAGCGATGAAGCCGCCAACGCGCAGCAGGCTGAATGGCGCAGCTGGGACGTTGTTAAGCGCCTGGAGTATTCGCTGGTGAAAGGTATCACCGAATTTATCGAAGCGGACACAGAAGAAGCGCGCCAGCAGTCCACGCGCCCGATAGAGGTTATCGAAGGCCCGCTGATGGCGGGAATGAACGTGGTTGGCGACTTGTTCGGCGAAGGGAAAATGTTCCTGCCGCAGGTGGTGAAGTCGGCCCGCGTGATGAAGCAGGCGGTGGCTTATCTGGAGCCTTACATTGAAGCCAGCAAGGAAAAAGGCTCGACGAATGGCAAAATCGTGCTTGCCACGGTAAAAGGCGACGTACACGACATCGGGAAAAACATCGTTGGCGTGGTGCTGCAATGTAACAACTACGAAATTATCGACCTCGGCGTGATGGTGCCGGGGGAGAAGATTTTGAAGACCGCCCGTGAAGTCGGCGCGGATATTATCGGCCTCTCCGGGCTGATTACGCCGTCGCTGGACGAGATGGTTAACGTCGCCAAAGAGATGGAGCGTCAGGGCTTTAAGCTGCCGCTGTTGATTGGCGGGGCGACGACTTCCAAAGCCCACACGGCGGTGAAAATCGAGCAAAACTACAGCGGTCCGACGGTGTATGTGCAGAATGCCTCCCGCACCGTCGGCGTGGTCTCCTCCCTGCTTTCAGAAACTCAGCACGATGATTTTGTCGCCCGCACGCGCAAAGAGTATGAGGTCGTGCGTACTCAGCATGCCCGCAAAAAACCGCGCACGCCGCCGGTAACGCTCCAGGCCGCGCGTGAGAACGACCTCGCCTTCGACTGGGATAGCTACACTCCGCCGGTTGCCCATCGCCTGGGCGTGCAGGAAGTCACCGCCAGTATCGAAACGCTGCGTAACTACATCGACTGGACGCCGTTCTTTATGACCTGGTCTCTGGCCGGTAAATATCCGCGCATCCTGGAAGATGAAGTGGTGGGGGAAGAGGCGAAGCGGCTGTTTAAAGACGCCAACGAAATGCTCGACATGCTTCATAACACTAAGGCGATGACGCCGCGTGGCGTAGTGGGCCTGTTCCCGGCAAACCGGGTGGGCGATGACGTGGAAGTTTACGCCGACGAGACGCGCACCCAGGTGAAGGCCGTGAGCCGTCATCTGCGCCAGCAAACTGAAAAAACCGGTTTTCCAAATTACTGCATCGCCGACTTCGTTGCGCCTAAACATAGCGGCAAAGCGGACTACATCGGCGCGTTTGCGGTTACCGGCGGCATCGAGGAAGACGCGCTGGCGGAGGCTTATGATGCCCAACATGATGATTACAACAAAATCATGGTGAAAGCGGTGGCGGACCGCCTGGCTGAAGCATTTGCAGAATATCTTCACGAGCGCGTGCGTAAGGTTTACTGGGGCTATGCGGCAACGGAGAATCTCAGCAACGAGGAGCTTATTCGCGAAAATTACCAGGGCATTCGCCCCGCGCCCGGCTATCCGGCCTGCCCCGAACATACCGAGAAAGCGGCTATCTGGGCGCTGCTCGACGTGGAAAACGTTATCGGCATGAAGCTGACCGAGTCCTACGCCATGTGGCCAGGCGCGTCGGTTTCCGGCTGGTACTTCAGCCACCCTGATAGCAAATACTTCGCCGTGGCGCAGATCCAGCGTGACCAGGTAGAAGACTATGCGCGGCGCAAAGGGATGCCGGTTAGCGAAGTCGAACGCTGGCTGGCGCCTAACCTGGGCTACGACGCAGACTAGTCGCCAAAAATAACCTTTCCTTACAACTTACAAGGCGCTCTGTGAGCGCCTTGTCTCTTTATTGAAGTTAAACCCTTATACTGAAGGATGGTGGCTATTTTTGCCTCAGGAACCCTAAAAACTATAAGGAGAACAAGAATCCGTGCTGACATTGTTACACCTGCTGTCCGCCGTCTCGCTGCTGGTTTGGGGCACGCATATCGTGCGTACCGGCATCATGCGGGTATACGGTGCCAACCTGCGCAGCGTGCTTAGCCGCAGCGTAGAAAAGAAACCGCTCGCCTTCTGCGCCGGTATCGGCGTTACCGCTCTGGTGCAGAGCAGCAATGCAACCACTATGCTGGTCACGTCCTTCGTGGCTCAGGATCTGGTGGCGCTGACGCCTGCGCTGGTAATTGTGCTGGGGGCCGACGTAGGGACCGCGCTGATGGCGAGGGTCCTGACTTTCGATCTCTCGTGGCTTTCGCCGCTGCTGATATTTATCGGCGTCATTTTCTTCCTCAGCCGCAAGCAAACCCGTGCCGGGCAGCTTGGCCGCGTGGGGATTGGCCTTGGCCTGATCCTGCTGGCGCTGGAGCTGATTGTTTCGGCCGTCACGCCGATGACCCAGGCCAACGGCGTGCAGGTGATTTTCGCCTCTTTGACCGGCGACATCATGCTGGATGCGCTTATCGGCGCTATGTTCGCGATTATCAGTTACTCAAGCCTTGCTGCCGTGCTGTTAACCGCCACGCTGACCTCAACCGGCGTTATCTCGTTTGACGTCGCGCTGTGCCTGGTCATTGGCGCGAACCTCGGCTCCGGCCTGCTGGCGATGATCAATAACAGCGCGGCTAACGCTGCCGCTCGTCGCGTTGCGCTCGGCAGCCTGCTGTTTAAGCTGGTGGGGAGCCTGCTGGTGCTGCCGTTTGTGCACATCCTTGCCCGGCTGATGCACCACCTGCCGCTGCCTGAGTCCGAGCTGGTTATCTACTTCCACGTCTTCTACAACCTGATCCGCTGCCTGGTGATGGTGCCCTTTGCCGAGCCCATGGCGCGTTTCTGCCGCCGGGTTATTAGCGAGGAGCCGGAAGTGGATGCCCGCATGAAGCCGAAGCACCTTGACCCAACCGCGCTGGATACTCCGGCGCTCGGTTTGTCTAACGCCGCGCGCGAAACTCTCCGAATGGGCGACGTGCTGGAGCAGATGCTGGAGACCTGGAGCAAGGTGATGCACGGCGAGCCGCGCCAGGAAAAAGAGCTGCGCAAGCTGGCCGACGACGTAGATGTGCTTTATACCGCCATCAAGCTCTACCTTGCTCAAATGCCGAAGGAAGATTTGGCGGAAATGGAATCGCGCCGCTGGGCGGAAATTATTGAGATGTCGCTTAACCTTGAGCAGGCGGCGGATATCATTGAGCGTATGGGTAGCGAAGTTGCGGATAAATCCCTTGCCGCCCGTCGCGCCTTCTCGCCGGATGGCCTGACCGAGCTGGATAACCTGCTCCAGCAGTTGATCAGCAACCTGCAGCTTAGCCTGTCGGTATTTTTCTCAAGCGACCTGGGCAGCGCCCGCCGCCTGCGCCGCAACAAGCATCGCTTCCGCATTATGAACCGCCGCTTCTCCCACGCGCACGTTGACCGCCTGCATCAGCAAAACGTGCAGAGCATCGAAACCAGCTCGCTGCACCTTGGGCTACTGGGCGATATGAAACGCCTGAACTCCTTGTTCTGTTCGGTGGCCTATAGCGTGCTGGACCAGCCGGACGACGACGATGAGCGGGACGAGTATTGATTAAGCCGCGCCTTCATGACGAAGGCGCTTAAAGCGCATGCCGGGCTAAGATCGCGGGGCAATCACAGAAAGGCTGTTCGCAACGCCCTGCGGGTAAGGTATAGTCCTGGGTTTTCGGAGGAGCCATGCTGACTAATTCATCTATTCGTCTTAACAAATACATCAGCGAGAGCGGTATCTGCTCGCGCCGTGACGCCGATCGCTACATCGAACAGGGCAACGTTTTTATCAACGGCAAACGCGCCAAAGTGGGCGATCAGGTTTTTTCCGGCGATAGCGTGAAGGTGAATGGTCAGTTAATCGAGCCTCGCGACGAAGAAGACCTGGTGCTGATTGCGCTGAATAAGCCGGTGGGCATCGTGAGTACCACCGAAGACGGTGAGAAAGACAACATCGTGGATTACGTGAACCACAGCAAGCGCGTGTTTCCAATTGGCCGTCTCGACAAAGATTCCCAGGGGCTGATTTTCCTCACTAATCACGGCGACCTGGTAAACAAGATCCTGCGCGCCGGTAATGACCACGAAAAAGAGTACGTGGTAACGGTGAATAAGCCTGTGACCGACGAGTTTATTCGCGGCATGGGCGCGGGCGTGCCGATCCTCGGCACCGTGACCAAAAAATGCAAAGTGAAAAAAGAAGCGCCGTTTGCGTTTCGCATCACGCTGGTTCAGGGATTAAACCGCCAGATCCGCCGCATGTGCGAACATTTTGGTTATGAAGTGACGAAGCTTGAGCGCACGCGCATCATGAACGTCAGTCTTTCCGGGATACCGCTGGGTGAATGGCGTGACCTGACCGATGATGAACTGATTGAGCTGTTTAAGCTGATTGAGAATTCTTCTTCTGAAGCCAAACCGGCTCAAAAAAAGGCGAAACCAAAAGCTACCACGGCCGCGGTGAAAAAGCCGCAGGTCAGCGGGCCGAAAAGCTCAGCCAAAACGCCTGCTGAGCTTGCTTCCCGTAAACGCTTTGCCGCCCCGGGCCGTAAGAAAAAAGGCCGTTAAACTAGCGCTTACCGCGCGTGTGGGTGTTGGCCGACCATGAAAAGGTCGCCGAAGTATCCGGCTTTAAGGCATTTTTCTTCTTCAGCTGGCGAGCTTTTTTAGCCGCCAGCTCTCGTTCCGCCATCAGTTTGTCGATGTACTCTTTTTTTACCTGATTGGTTTCTGAGTTGGTCAACGTACGACCGTGTGCAATGCGGGCGCGATCCAGCAGCGTCTTTAATTCTCGCTGCTCGCTTTCCGTCATGTCCTGCTGTGTCAGTCTGGCTGTGGCCATCGTTGAAACCTCCTGGGAAAGGACTTTCAGTGTAAAGCAAACCTTCTGATTTACTGAAACAAAAAAGCCCGCATTGGCGGGCTTTTATCGGAATCTCTGGCGCGGTGGATTATTCAAACAGGTTGTGATGAAGCTTTTTCACCACCTGTTCTGCGTCATCGCCCGGCACCAGGAAGCAGAGGTTATAGCTGGAAGCTCCGTAGCAAATCATGCGGATATTGAACGGGTCGAGCACGCCAAACACCTCTTTACCCACGCCGCAGGCCTGGGACAGCTTGTTGCCGATGATGGCGACCAGAGCTAGATTCTCTTCCACTTCTACGCGGCACAGCGATGAAAGCTCGGTCAGCAGGGCGCTGGTCAGCAGGCTGTCGCCGGTTGAGGTGGAGCCGGTGGTATCCAGCGTCAGGGCGATGCTCACTTCTGAAGTGGTTATCAGGTCTACCGAAATATTATGGCGCGCCAGAATACTGAACACTTCAGCCAGGAAGCCCTGGGAGTGCAGCATGGTCAGGCTGTGCAGGGTTAACAGCGTTTGTTTGCGGCGTAATGCCAGGGCGCGGAACAGCGGTGGATTTTCGGTTTTTTTGCACACCAGCGTGCCGCCGGCCGCCGGGTCTTTGCTGGAACCAACAAACACCGGAATATCACAGCGCACGGCGGGCAGCAATGTAGCTGGGTGCAGCACCTTCGCGCCAAAGGTTGCCATCTCGGCGGCCTCTTCAAACGCAATGCGGTCGATTCGTTTTGCCGCCGGAACAACGCGCGGGTCGGTAGTGTAAATCCCCGGAACGTCGGTCCAGATATCTACGCGAGCGGCATGCAGCGCTTCGCCAAGCAGGGCGGCGGTATAGTCGCTGCCGCCGCGGCCAAGCGTGGTGGTACGGCCTTTTTCTTCGCTGCCGATAAAGCCCTGAGTAATTACCAGTGCGTCGTTAAGGCGCGGGAGCAACTGTTGTCCGGCTAATTCAGCCAGGGCCGCAATATCAGGCTCGGCACGGCCAAAGCGGTCGCTGGTGCGCATGATTTTACGGATGTCGAACCACTGGGCCTCAACGCTGCGCTCGCGCAGGATCTCAACAAATAGCAGGGTAGACATCAGTTCGCCGTGGCTAACCAGCTCGTCGGTCAGCGCGGTGGAGGTGGCAAGGGATGCGGCTTCCGCGAGCGTGGTGATGTTCTCAAGCAGGCGCTCAATCTCTTCACGAATAACGTGCGGGTTAGCCAGACGCTCGACGATGTCGTACTGAATTTTACGGATAGCATCGAGCTTGACGAAGCGTTCGGTAGCCTCAAGTCCCTCAGCAAGAGCGACCAGCAGGTTGGTCACGCCAGCGGAAGCGGAAAGCACCACTACGCGGACGTTATTATCGGCAAGCACAACGTCGGCACTGCGGTTCATCGCGTCGAAGTCGGCAACGCTGGTACCGCCAAATTTGGCTACTACGGTTTGGGACATAACTACCTCGTGTCAGGGGCCATTCAACTGGCAATAAAATATTCAGCCTTGGCACAAGGGAAGAGCGATAAACGGGTGGGCGCAGAGCAGGAGAACTACGAGATCACCCAGAAGTGCTCCACCTTGTCTATCCGGCTGACTGCGCCGAATATGAAACGATCGACTGCGAACGTTCCTGGTGACAACCCAGAGGATTCAGCCCCTGCAGCCGACAATAAGCGTGACCAGACGCTCCATCATCTCGGCGTTGCTCCCCCTCACGTATCTTCACAGTACTGGTTCCTCGGATACGATTATCTGGGCAACGCGCCTCTTCTGGCCTGCGCATGCGCAGGTAGCGCCTAATAAATAAAGCTTCGGCGATGGCATGTCAATGTCGGGGTTATGCGGATTTTTCATGTTCAATCGATAACCAGGAATTTAACTTATAACAGGCGCTTTTTTGGCGCTTTTTAGAGGGTTACGGTAAAGCGCCGGTTAATGGCATAAAAACCATCACAATTTTCGCCTGCAGGCGCTACAATCGACCGAAGTCACAATTCTCAAATCAGAAGAGTATTGCTATGAAAAACATCAACCCGAAGCAGACCTCTGCCTGGCAGGCGCTCCAGAAACACTACGATGAGATGAAAGACGTTACTCTCTCCGAGCTTTTCGCGAAAGATAACGACCGCTTCACCAAATTCTCCGCCACCTTCGATGATTTAATGCTGGTGGACTTCTCCAAAAACCGCATCACGACCGAAACCCTCGAAAAACTGCAGGCTCTTGCAAAAGAGACCGACCTGCAAAGCGCCATCAAATCCATGTTCGCCGGTGAAAAAATCAACCGCACCGAAGACCGTGCGGTGCTGCACGTTGCCCTGCGTAACCGCAGCAATACGCCGATTGTGGTAGACGGCAAAGACGTGATGCCGGAAGTGAACGCGGTGCTGGAGAAGATGAAAGCCTTCTCTGAAAGCATTATCAGCGGCAGCTGGAAAGGTTACACCGGCAAAGCAATTACCGACGTAGTTAACATCGGTATCGGCGGCTCCGACCTCGGCCCATTCATGGTGACCGAAGCGCTGCGTCCGTACAAAAACCACCTCAATATGCACTTTGTTTCCAACGTCGATGGCACCCACATCGCCGAAGTGCTGAAAAAGATTAACCCGGAAACAACGCTGTTCCTGGTGGCTTCAAAAACCTTTACCACTCAAGAAACCATGACCAACGCCCACAGCGCGCGTGACTGGTTCCTGCGTGCCGCCGGTGATGAAAAACACGTAGCGAAACACTTCGCCGCGCTGTCTACCAACGGTAAAGCCGTAGGCGAGTTCGGTATCGACACTGCCAACATGTTCGAGTTCTGGGACTGGGTGGGCGGTCGTTATTCCCTGTGGTCCGCGATTGGCCTGTCCATCATCCTGTCCGTTGGCTTCGACAACTTTGTTGAACTTCTTTCCGGCGCGCATGCCATGGACAAACACTTCAGCACCACGCCAGCCGAGCAGAACCTGCCGGTGCTGCTGGCGCTGATTGGTATCTGGTACAACAATTTCTTCGGCGCCGAAACTGAAGCGATTCTGCCGTACGACCAATACATGCACCGCTTTGCTGCTTATTTCCAGCAGGGCAACATGGAGTCTAACGGCAAGTACGTTGACCGTAATGGCAACGCGGTAGACTACCAGACTGGCCCAATCATCTGGGGCGAGCCGGGCACTAACGGCCAGCACGCGTTCTATCAGCTGATTCACCAGGGCACCAAAATGGTTCCTTGCGACTTTATCGCACCGGCCATTAGCCACAACGCGCTGTCCGACCATCATCCTAAGCTGCTGTCTAACTTCTTCGCGCAGACCGAAGCGCTGGCGTTCGGCAAATCTCGCGAAGTGGTTGAGCAGGAATATCGCGACCAGGGTAAAGATCCTGCAACCCTGGATCATGTTGTGCCGTTCAAGGTGTTTGAAGGCAACCGACCAACCAACTCCATTCTGCTGCGTGAAATCACTCCGTTCAGCCTTGGCGCGCTGATCGCGCTGTATGAGCACAAGATCTTCACCCAGGGCGCAATCCTGAACATCTTCACCTTTGACCAGTGGGGCGTAGAGCTTGGCAAGCAGCTGGCTAACCGCATCCTGCCGGAACTGGGCGACGATAAGCAAATCGAGAGCCACGACAGCTCTACCAACGGCCTGATTAACCGCTATAAGTCCTGGCGTGATTAATTAAGACCTGAGTGTGAAATATGCCAGCCTCGTGCTGGCATATTTTTTATAAGAGTTATCCCCTTGCCGTCATAATTTATGATTTTTCCAGCCTGAGGTTAATCCTAAAATTAGATTGTCATCAATAAACACAGGTATTAAATTTAAGAGTAATTGGAATTATACTTCTTTGTAAAATAATCGTAATGCTATGTTTTATATTGTCTTATTTTTAATTAAATAACTCTTCATTTTTGTTTTTTACTCTTTTTCTTAAAGTTCACTCCTTATTTCCCGCAAGCCGGATCATCACATTGTGTTGTGTATACTCGATGGCGCCTGAAAGCCTTTTCGGGCAAATCTCCATTCATTCAATGAAGGGAAATTGTGATGAGAAAAACCCTTTATGGCGCTTTAGCCATATTTACGCTGGCAGCCGCCGGCGCGGCGAATGCTGACCCTGTAGCAGTGGGTGATGCGGCCGGCGCGCAGGCGACCTCTGTGTCTGCAGGCAGTTCCGCTGCAACCAGCGCCAGCACTGTTGGGTCGGCGGTCGGTGTGGCGCTAGCCGCAACCGGTGGCGGCGACGGTTCTAACACCGGGACCACCACAACCACCACCACCAGCACCACCACCCGCTAACGCTGCGGGTGTTTTTAACCATAACCACACTTCGGTGTGGTTATTTTAAACCGGGGAATCATCGTGTCGCGACTCGCAATACTTTTTGTCTGCCTGTTACTTCAGGGCTGCTCAGCTACAACCCGGGGGCTTGGTGCCTCGCTCTGGCACAGCGTTGCCGGAGGGGGTGGCGTGCAGCTCACCGATGATGAAATCGCCGGGATGCGCTACGCCAGCCAGTACATGAGTATTAACAACGGTCCGCAGCTTTTTGTGGTGCTGGCCTACAACGAAAATGACCAGCAGAAATGGGTCACCCAGGACCGGGCGGTTATCGTCACGCAGAATGGACGCATCGTGAAAACCAGCGGGCTTGGCGACAACCTGACCGAGACAACGAACCTGGGTAATGACCCTCTGGCGAAGGTAAAACAGATAACCGAAGGCGCCGGCTGGACGCGGCAGATTGCATGGACCGAGCATCAGCAGGTGCGCTATGCCACCGCCAGCTCGACCTTCTGCTATGACGGCACCGACACGATAAAAGTCGGTAGCAGCGTCACCAAAGTTCGGGTGCTGGAAGAAGAAGTCACCGCGTTGGGTAAAAGCTGGACTAACCGCTATTGGGTTGATGATGACGGACAAATCCGTAAATCAAAACAGTACCTTGGTCCGGGCTACTGGCCGATTACCACGCTTCTTGTGAAGGCGGCAAAGCAATGAAAAAAATCTTCCTCGCGCTGGCCTTCATAAGCCCATTTGGCTATGCCGAAAGCACCGTTACCGTTTATGCCACCCCGCAGGCCCAGCCGGTAGTCATCAACGATGCCGGGCGGCTTGCCGATTTAGTCACACGCCCCGATCTCAGCCGCAGCTGGTGGCCCGCGGCGGTAATTAGCGAGCGGCAGGCAACAGCCGTTCAGGAGCAAAAAAACCAGCAGCTGCTGACCCGCCTTGGCGAGCTGGCCGCTGATGAAGGCGGCGATGACGGGGCGGCCATTAACGGGCTGCGCCAGCAGCTGAACGCAATTCATGTCACCGGGCGGCAGTTTGTGAACCTTGACCCTGACTGGGTTCGTCTGCGCCCGCAGGCCAACGTGCCGCTGCAGGGGGAATACAGCCTGTGGACCGGCCCTCAACCGACGACGATTACGCTGGCGGGGCTGGTCAGCGCGCCGGGCGTTAAGCCGTTCAAGCCGGGGCGCAGCGTCGATGAATACCTTGACGAAACTAGCCTCCTCAGCGGGGCGGATAACAGTTATGCCTGGGTTATTTATCCCGACGGCAAAACGGAAAAAGCGCCGGTGGCTTACTGGAACAGGCGCCATATCGAACCCTCTCCCGGCAGCATTATTTTTGTTGGTTTCTCCAGCCATCTTTTCAGCTCCACTTTTGACGAGCTGAACCAGCAAATTCTTAATTCCCTGACCCATCGGATACCGGATTAATGAAAAAACGTTACCTGTATAGTCTGATTGCGCTGGCCGTGACTACCGCCTGCCGCGCCGAAACGTATCCGGCACCCGTTGGTCCCTCTCAGGCTGACTTTGGCGGCGTTGGGCTGCTGCAAACGCCTACCGCCCGCATGGCACCGGAAGGGGAGTTTAACCTCAACTATCGCGATAACGATCAGTACCGCTTCTATTCGGCCTCGATGCAGCTGTTCCCGTGGCTGGAAACCACGCTGCGTTATACCGACGTGCGTACTCGACGCTACAGCAGCGTGCAGGCATTCTCGGGCGACCAGACCTATAAAGATAAGGCCTTCGACGTCAAGCTGCGGCTTTGGGAAGAGAATTACTGGCTGCCGCAGGTTTCTGCTGGGATACGCGATTTAGGCGGCACCGGCCTGTTTGACGGCGAATATGTGGTGGCAAGCAAAGGCTGGGGCCCGTTCGATTTCAGCCTGGGCATGGGCTGGGGCTATTTAGGCACCAGCGGCAACATCAAGAACCCGCTGTGCGAATACAGCAATAAATATTGCTACCGCGATAACAGCTATAACATGGCCGGCTCGTTTGACTTCAGCAACATGTTCCACGGCCCAACCTCGCTGTTTGGCGGCGTGGAATATCAGACACCCTGGCAGCCGCTGCGCCTGAAAGTGGAGTATGAAGGCAACAACTACAGCCATGAATTCGCGAGGAAAATAGAGCAGCGCAGCAGCGTAAACGTCGGTGCAATCTACCGCGTGACCGACTGGGCCGATGTGAACATGAGCTATGAACGCGGCAATACTTTTATGTTTGGCGTCACGCTGCGAACCAATTTCAATAAGCTGAAACCAGGCTATAACGACGCTCGTCGCCCTGAATACCAGCCTCACCCGCAGGATGAAATCCTGCAACATAGCGTGGTGGCGAACCAGCTTACGGACCTGAAATACAACGCCGGGCTGGCTAATCCAAATATTCAGATCAAAGGTGACACGCTGTATGTCACGGGAGAGCAGGTGAAATACCGCAACTCCCGGGAAGGTATCGAACGTGCAAACCGCATCGTGATGAATAATCTGCCGGACAATATTCGCACCATTCGCATTACCGAAAGCCGCATCAATATGCCGCAGGTGACAACCGAAACCGACGTTGCCAGCCTGCGCAATCACCTTGCCGGTGAGCCGCTCGGGCATGAAACAGAGTTGGTGCAAAAACGCGTTGAGCCGATTGTGCCGGACAGCACCGAACAGGGCTACTACATTGAGAAATCACGCTTCAACTATTCGATAGACCCGATTCTCAACCAATCTATCGGCGGCCCGGAAAGCTTCTATATGTACCAGGTCGGGATAATGGGCAATGCTGATTTCTGGCTGACGGATCATCTGTTAACCAGCGGCAGCATCTTTGCCAACGTGGCGAATAACTACGACAAATTCAATTACACCAACCCGCCAAATGACTCTTCGCTGCCGCGCGTGCGTACGCATGTGCGTGAGTATGTAGAGAATGACGTCTATATCAATAATCTACAGGCTAACTACTTCCAGTACTTCGGCCATGGCGTTTACGGACAGGTTTATGCGGGCTATCTGGAAACCATGTACGGCGGTGCGGGGGCCGAACTGCTTTATCGCCCGGTGTACAGCAACTGGGCAATTGGCGTGAACGGCAACTATGTGAAGCAGCGCGACTGGCGCAGCTCGCAGGATATGATGAAGTTTACCGACTACAGCGCCAAAACCGGGCATATCACCGGCTACTGGACGCCGCCATTTGCTCAGGATGTTTTAGTGAAACTCAGCATCGGCCAATATCTGGCGCAGGATAAGGGCGGCACGCTGGAGATCTCCAAACACTTCGACAGCGGCGTGGTAGTTGGCACTTATGCCACCATCACCAACGTATCGAAGAAAGAGTACGGGGAAGGGGACTTTACTAAAGGCTTCTACATCAACGTCCCACTGGATATCTTCTCCGCCTACCCAACCCGCAGCCGCGCGCAGGTGACCTGGACGCCGCTGACGCGTGACGGCGGGCAGATGCTGGGCCGTAAGTTCGATCTCTACGGCGTCACCAGCGATCGCAGCGAGAATTTCCGTTAGTGAGGATAAGTAAATAAGCTAGATCCAGATCACACTTTCAACGTATAACAGCCTCCTGATACCACAATAATAATGAGAGGCTGTTATGCCTGCGACACCGCGTTTTGCCTGGATCTCTACCGTCATGCAGACGGTACTTAACCTTGGCCTGCTTGCGCTGGGCCTGATCCTGATTATCTTCCTCGGCAAAGAGACTATTCACCTTGCCACTGTGCTGTTTACGCCGGGCGATGAGGCCAGCTCCTATCTGTTTATCGAAGGGCTGGTGGTCTATTTCCTCTATTTTGAATTTATCGCCTTGATAGTGAAGTATTTTCAGTCGGGCTATCACTTCCCGCTGCGCTACTTCATCTATATCGGCATTACCGCGATTGTGCGGCTGATCATCATCGATCATAAGTCGCCGAGCGATGTTCTTATCTACTCCGGTGCGATCCTGCTGCTGGTGATAACCCTCTGGCTTTGCAACAGCCAGCGCCTGAAACGCGAATAAAAAAGGGCGGCCCGTAGGCCGCCTGAAGTATTACGAAGGTCAAAGTGAGGGTTGCAGTGGTATGGCATAAAGATGAAGCAAGTGACTTTCAGGGATAAACTTTAACCTTTCACCCCGCCAGCGGTCAGGCCGCTAACCAGCCAGCGCTGCGCCAGCAGGAACACAAGGGTAATCGGAATAGCGGAGAGTACCGCCGCGGCGGCAAAGTCGCCCCACAGGTAGTTTTGCGGGTTGAGGTATTGCTGCATACCTACGGCCAGCGTATAGCTGTCCACGTCGCGCAGCAGTAAAGAAGCCACCGGCACTTCGGTAATCGCGCCGATAAACGAAAGAATAAACACCACCGCCAGAATCGGCACCGATAGCGGCAGCAGCACCAGTCGGAACGCCTGCCACGGCGTTGCTCCGTCCAGCGCGGCGGCTTCTTCCAGCGAACCGTCGATGGTTTCGAAGTAGCCTTTAATCGTCCAGACGTGCAGCGCAATCCCGCCCAGATAAGCAAAGATAACCCCGCCGTGGGTATTCAGGCCGATAAACGGAATGTACTGACCCAGGCGGTCAAACAGGGCATACAGCGCCACCAGCGACAGCACCGCAGGGAACATCTGGAAAATGAGCATGCCTTTCAGCAGCGTCGCTTTCCCTGGGAAGCGCATGCGGGCGAAGGCGTAAGCGCAGGTGGTAGAAAGGGCGACGATGCTAATCGCCGTAATGCCGGCAATTTTTACCGAGTTCCACAGCCACAGCAGGACCGGGAACGGCGGCGGCGTCACGCGGCCATCTGCATGCTCGACGCTAAAGCCAAGCGCCAGCTTCCAGTGCTCCCACGAAACCTGATCGGGGATCAGGCTGCCGGTGGCGAAGTTGCCGGGCCGCAGCGAAATGGCAATAACCATCAGCAGCGGGAACATGATTGCCGCAATAAATAACAGCAGCAGCAGATGCGTGACAAACAGACGCAGCTTTTGAGATTTGGGTTGCACCATAGCCATAGTCAGGTTCCTTAATCAAACTTCATGCGGGTGGCTTTCAGGTTCACAATGGCCAGCGCCCCAACCAGCAGGAAGATAAGCGTAGCGATAGCCGCGGCGAGGCCGAAGTCCTGGCCGCCGCCGCCCTCAAAGGCGATGCGATAGGTGTAGCTCACCAGCAGGTCGGTATAGCCAGCTGGCGTGGTGGTGCCAAGTCTGTCCGGCCCGCCGTTGGTCAACAGCTGGATAAGCACAAAGTTGTTAAAGTTAAACGCAAAGCTTGCAATCATCAGCGGCGTTAGCGGCTTGATAAGCAGCGGCAAAGTAATTTTAAAGAAGTTCTGGAACGGCCCCGCGCCGTCCATGGCCGAGGCCTCATAGAGGTCATCGGGAATGGCCTTCAGCAGCCCCATGCACAAAATCATCATGTACGGATAGCCAAGCCAGGTATTGACGATGATTATCATCGAGCGGGCGGTTATCGGGTCGGTAAACCATGCCGGTTTAATGCCAAACAGCGCGCTCAGCATCATGTTGATTTCGCCGAAGCTTTGGTTGAACAAGCCTTTGAAAATCAAAATCGAAATAAACGAAGGCACCGCATACGGCAGGATCAACAGCAGGCGGTAAGCGGCTTTGCCTTTCAGCGATTCCCACTGCACCACGCAGGCCAGCACCATGCCGACCGCAACGGTCAGAATCACCGTCAGTACAGAGAAGATAACCGTCCAGACGAAGATGGCGAGGAACGGTTTCTGGATGCCGTCGTCGTGGAACACCCGCAGGAAGTTTTTCCAGCCGATGGTAACGGTGTAGCCGGGGCTTAGCTGTTCACCGGCCCAGCTGCCGTCGGCGTTAATCGCCTGGTAATAGCCGATGTGCTCATTTGGCGCGTATTTTACGCCGCTTTGGTTATTGGTTAGCTCGCCGTTGGCCGCCAGGGTATAGAGCGGACGCGTGCCGGAGAACTGGCGTAATGAACTCATCACTACTTTGCTTTCATCCGGCAGGACGGCGGTTATCTGGCCGAGCGCCTGGCGGTTTTGGGTAATCACACGCAGGTTACCGCGCTCGCCTTCCGGCAGGGCGTCAGCCTGTTTTAGCTGAATTTTTTGCTCGCCGCCAAAATCAAATTTATCGGAGACATAATGAGTGTCGGTTTCTCCGTCAGTAAGCGCTAACTTCCATTCGCTTCCTTCCGGGTAAAGGCCGAAATTGAAGGTTTTGCCTGCCTGATACTGGCGGTCCAAAAGTACCTGCTGGGCGCGTTCAAATGTCAGCTGGTTGGTGCTGCTGTAGTTGGTGAAGGCGATGGCGATGGTGCAAATAAGCGGAAACAGGACGAACAGCCCCATACCGGCCATACCGGGGTAAACATAGCGCCATGCGTAGGTCTTACGGTTGGCGAAAATATAGAGGCCAAGTGAGCTTAATATCAGCGTCATAATGGCGAACAGGTACTCCCCCTGGGCGTACATTAAAACCACAAGATAGCCCACCAGCAGGGCTAACGCGCCGATGACTGACCACTTCAGTCCCTCGCTTTGCCACCAGCGACTCTTTTTAACTGCATCCATGGGGTCTTCCTCTACAGCGTATTGTTTCCCCTCACCCTAACCCTCTCCCCACGGGGGAGAGGGAACAGAAAGGGCCTGACTTTTTATTTCCGTCTTCCCCTGAGGGAGAGAGCTGAAACCCAACCGAATTCCCCCTCTCCCCTGTGGGGAGAGGGTCGGGGTGAGGGGCAAGGCTTACTTAGTGATACGTCCCTGAGCATCCTTCAGCGCAGCATCAACGGTCTGGCGGCCGCTAACGGCGTTGATTACAGCGGTACGCACCGCATACCAGAAGGCAGACATCTGAGGAATATTCGGCATGATTTCGCCTTTCTGGGCGTTATTCATGGTGGCGGCAATACGAGGATCTTTTGCCAGTTGTTCCTGGAAGGATTTCAACGCCACCGCGCCGAGCGGTTTGTCTTTGTTCACATCGGCCAGACCCTGGTCGGTGAGCAGGTAGTTTTCAAGGAACTCTTTCGCCAGTTCTTTATTCGGGCTGGCGGCGTTAATCCCCGCGCTGAGTACGCCAACAAACGGTTTAGACGGCTTGCCTTTAAAGGTTGGCAGCAGCGTGACGCCGTAGTTGATTTTGCTCTTGTCGATGTTGGACCAGGCCCACGGGCCGTTGATGGTCATCGCGGTTTCGCCTTTGTTAAAGGCCGCCTCGGCGATGGAGTAGTCGGTGTCGGCATTCATCTCTTTGTTCTTGATCATATCAACCAGGAAGCCGAGACCCGCTTTTGCGCCCGCACTGTCTACGCCAACATCTTTCACGTCGTACTTGCCGTTTTCAAACTTGAAGGCGTAACCGCCGTTCGCTGCAATCAGCGGCCAGGTGAAGTACGGTTCTTGCAGGTTGAACATCAGGGCGCTCTTGCCTTTTGCCTTCAGCGACTTATCCAGTGCCGGGATTTCTTCCCAGGTTTTCGGCGGGTTTGGCACCAGATCTTTGTTATAAATCAGCGACAGGGCTTCTACCGCAACCGGATAAGCGATGAATTTGCCGTTGTAGCGAACCGCGTCCCAGGTGAACGGGTAGAGTTTGTCCTGGAAGGCTTTATCAGGGGTAATTTCGGCCAGCAGGCCAGACTGCGCATACCCGCCAAAGCGGTCGTGTGCCCAGAAGATGATATCCGGACCGTCACCCGTTGCTGCCACCTGTGGGAATTTTTCTTCAAGTTTATCAGGATGTTCGATGGTGACTTTAATACCGGTATCTTTCTCAAATTTCTTACCGACCTCGGCCAGGCCGTTGTAGCCTTTATCGCCGTTAATCCAGATGACCAGTTTGCCTTCTTCGATTTTTGCCAGTGCAGAGGCGGAAAGCATCATCGTTGTCAGAGCTGACAGGGCGAGAATGCGGGCGCCGGTTTTAATTTTCATGTTCCCATCCTTTGAGTGGTGGTTTGCGCTTTATAGGGTAGTGCAGATTAACGTTGTTAAGTCTGCGGAGATGGCAAGCGCTTCTCATCCTCCTTTGCTCTACGCCCCTGGGTGGTTATCTGTGATCTGCTTTGCATAACTGGCCGTTATGTGTCCTGGAGCACATAAAAACGCGCTGAAAACTGACGCCACGATCACGAAAATCCCTTGCCGTGCCTGTAACCGGTTGCAGATACCCCTCTCTCATCCTCCCGCCTCCTCCCCCACAAAAAAGCCGAAGGGTGGAGGATTTACCAAATGTAGCCATCCCTCATAGTCGGACACATCTTGAATCACCTGCCCGGCGGCAGGCGGCAGTAATAAGGGAGTGGTAATGGCAAGCGTACAGCTGCGGAACGTAACAAAAGCCTGGGGTGACGTGGTGGTATCGAAAGATATTAATCTCGACATCAATGAAGGAGAGTTCGTGGTTTTTGTCGGACCTTCTGGCTGCGGTAAGTCAACTCTGCTGCGTATGATTGCGGGCCTGGAAACCATCACCAGCGGCGAACTGCTGATTGGTGAAAAACGCATGAATGACATTCCTCCCGCCGAGCGTGGCGTCGGGATGGTGTTCCAGTCCTATGCCCTCTACCCCCATCTTTCTGTCGCGGAAAACATGTCTTTTGGCCTGAAGCTTGCCGGGGCAAAAAAAGACGATATCAACCAGCGCGTCACTCAGGTTTCCGAAACCTTACAGCTCGCGCATCTACTGGAGCGCCGCCCGAAGGCGCTTTCCGGCGGGCAGCGTCAGCGCGTGGCGATTGGCCGTACCCTGGTGGCCGAGCCGCGAGTCTTCCTGCTGGATGAGCCGCTTTCAAACCTTGATGCGGCGCTGCGCGTACAGATGCGCATTGAGATTTCCCGTCTGCACAAGCGGCTGGGCCGCACGATGATTTACGTGACCCATGACCAGGTGGAAGCGATGACCCTGGCCGACAAAATTGTGGTGCTGGATGCCGGGCGCGTAGCGCAGGTCGGCAAACCGTTAGAGCTGTACCACTACCCGGCAGACCGCTTCGTGGCGGGCTTTATCGGGTCACCGAAGATGAACTTCCTGCCGGTAAAAGTGACCGCTACGGCCATTGACCAGGTGCAGGTGGAATTGCCGAACCGCCAGCACGTATGGCTGCCGGTGGAAAGCCGCGATGTTCAGGTGGGGGCCAATATGTCACTTGGCATCCGCCCGGAACACCTGCTGCCGAGCGACATTGCTGATGTCACCCTGGAAGGGGAAGTGCAGGTCGTTGAGCAGTTGGGACATGAGACTCAGATCCACATCCAAATCCCCGCCATTCGTCAGAACCTGGTCTACCGCCAGAATGACGTGGTGTTGGTAAAAGAGGGTGCCACATTCGCTATTGGCCTGCCGCCAGAGCGTTGCCATCTGTTCCGAGAAGATGGCACCGCATGTCGTCGGTTGCATCAAGAGCCCGGCGTTTAAGCATTCCCATAAAAAAGAAAAGCAATGATCTCAGGAGATAGAATGATGATTACTCTGCGCAAACTCCCACTGGCGGTTGCCGTTATTGCAGGTATCGTGTCTGCACAGGCCGGCGCCGTTGATTTCAAGGGTTATGCACGTTCTGGTATTGGCTGGACAGGTAGCGGCGGCGAGCAGCAGTGTTTTAAAGCGACAGGCGCGGGTTCTAAATACCGTCTGGGTAACGAATGCGAAACTTATGCTGAAGTTGAATTAGGTCAGCAAGTTTGGCAAGAAGGTGAAAAAAGCTTCTACGTTGACACCATGATCGGTTACGCCACCAGCCAGCTGAACGACGTTGAAGACACCGACGGCGGCCCACGCGTGCGCCAGATGAACGTTGTGGGTAAAAACCTGATCGACGCGCTGCCGGGTGCGAATATTTGGGCAGGTAAACGTTACTACAAACGTCATGACGTCCACATGATTGACTTCTACTACTGGGATATTTCAGGCCCTGGCGGCGGTATCGAAGATATCGACCTGGGCTTCGGTAAAATCTCCCTGGCTGCAACCCGTAATGGTGAAGCCGGTGGTTCAGAGGCCTTTATCAACGGCCAAACCAAAAACAAAGATCTGGCGAACGATATCTTCGACGTGCGTTTAGGCCAGATGCAAGTTAACCCAGGTGGTTCTCTGGAAGTTGGTTTTGACTACGGTCGCGCCAACACCACCAAGCACTACGATTTTGGCGTGCAGGATGCGACTAAAAACGGTTGGTTGGGTACCGTGGAACATACCCAGACCTTCCTTGGTACCAGCCTGAACAAATTTGTGGTGCAGTACGGTACTAACGCGATGGCGCAAACCAACGGTACCGGTCGTCCGGATACTTCCAGAAACAACGACGGCAAAATGCTGCGCGTGATCGACCACGGTGCTATCGACTTCAACGATACCTGGGGCCTGATGTACGTAGGTATGTACCAGGATCTCAACCGTGATGATAACAACGGCACCAAATGGTGGACCGTTGGCGTGCGCCCAATGTACAAATGGACGCCAATCATGAGCACCCTGCTGGAAGCGGGCTACGACAACGTGAAGTCTCAGCTGACCGACAAGAGCAACAACCAGTACAAAATTACCCTGGCGCAGCAGTGGCAGGCGGGCAACAGCATCTGGTCTCGTCCGGCTATCCGCGTCTTCGCGACCTATGCCAAGTGGGATGAGAAGTGGGGTTATTCCTCCAGCAATGCCAGCGATGCTAACTACGTCGCGAATACGCCATCCGGTATTGCTTTCAGCGATACCAGCGCCCGTACCTTTAGCCGCGGCAACGATAGCGAAGTGACCTTCGGGATCCAGATGGAAGCCTGGTGGTAAGTTAACCCGCTGCGCGGGTGCTTAGCACCCGCCAGTTTCACATGCCTGACCCGTCTCTTTTTTGCCTGAAGGAGGCGGGTTCGCTTCGAGGATAAAACAATGAAAAAACATCTTCTTGCGCTTTGCCTGCTTCCTGTTCTGGGCTTATCGTCCGTGCCGGCTGCTTTTGCTGCGAATACCGCGATTAACCCACAAAACGTCTCAACCGCACCGGCTATTCCTGCGGAAAAATTACAGAGTCTGCCGTGGATACCTCTGATGCCGCCAGTCAGCCAGAATGTTGTTCTGGATGCGTCATCGGCCAGTATTAACGCGGGTGACCTTACCGGGGGCGTAGCCGCCTTCGTGCTGCCAGCCGATCAGGGCTCGCTCGAAATTACGCTCTCCAGCGTGGTGAAAGACTTAAGCGTTTACGCACCAAACGTATTGATTCTTGACGCTCAAATGCAGCCTTCTGCTTTCTTCCCGAGCAGCTATTTCCAGTATCAAAAACCGGGAATGACCTCCGGCAACCGTCTGGAAAACGTCATGAAACTGACCCCGATGATGGGCCAGAAACAGATCTATATGCTGGTGTACACCACCAAACGCGATCTGACCGAAACTACCCGTATGATTAACCCGGCGAAGCTCTACGCTGAGGGAGCAAGCAACGCCATTCCTGATGTTGCTGACCCGGTTGCCCGCCACGCCGGGCAGGGCGCGCTGACGGTACAAGTCAAAACTGAACAAAACAGCGGCAACATCATGATTGGCAAGATCTTCGGCGGGTCCGATGCCAAACCTGTTGTGGTAGGCAACGTCGCTCCTCCGACGGCTTACTCCGCACCGACCGCCGCTTCTGCACCTGTGGCAGCACCTGCTCCGGCACCTGCCGCGAAGAGTGAGCCGGTGCTCAACGATACTGAAAGCTATTTTAACCACGCGATTAAACAGGCTGTGGATAAAGGCGACATCGATAAAGCCCTGAAACTGCTGAATGAAGCCGAGCGCCTGGGTTCCACCTCCGCCCGTAAAACTTTTATCAGCAGTGTAAAAGGCAAGGGGTAACCATCTCCCCACGTTGCTGATGCTTGAAGTATTGGTGCGCTCCGGCGCACCTTTTTTTTCTCCGTAGCCCGACGGGCTTTGAGCTGCTGTTGCTCAATTGTTGCGATATTTACGGCCAGTGTTGCCATTGCCTGCCGCACGGCGGCGTTCTGCGTTACAATGCCTTCAGGTTATGTATCGGAGAGCATCCCCATGTCCGACGCGCTGTCGCCTTTGCGCGCTCTGAATTTCTTTACGGAGGTCCCGCAAGGGCTTAGCTCCGCTTATCTCGACTGGCTGCTGCTGGAAGATTCGATGACGAAGCGCTTCGAACAGCACTGCTCAAAAGTTACCGTACGCATTGTGCGTGAAGGTTTTATCGACCCGAATAGCGATGATGTGCCCGAGGCTGAACTGCTGCCCCATACCGGGCGCTACTGGCTGCGGGAAATCATTCTCTGCGGGGATGAGGTGCCATGGCTGCTTGGTCGCACCGTAGTGCCAGAAACCACGCTCGACGGGCCGGAACTCGCGTTGCAGAAGCTGGGTAGCACGCCGCTGGGCCGCTACTTGTTTAGCTCATCGACCCTGACGCGAGATTATATCCAGGTTGGCCGCAGCGCCGAACTGTGGGGGCGTCGCTCCCGCCTGAGGCTCTCCGGCAAGCCACTGCTGCTTACCGAACTGTTCCTGCCAGCGTCTCCGCTGTATGAGGAGGAAAAATAATGGAATGGAGTTTGAGCCAGGAAAAACTTCTGGCTTACCACCGGCTGATGCGTACCGATAAGCCGATAGGCGCGCTGCTGCTGCTGTGGCCGACGTTGTGGGCGCTGTGGGTCGCTTCGCCGGGCATGCCGCCGCTGACAATTCTGGCGGTATTTATTGCCGGAGTCTGGCTGATGCGCGCCGCGGGCTGCGTGATTAATGATTATGCGGATCGCAAATTTGACGGTCACGTTAAGCGTACGGCTCAGCGCCCAATACCCAGCGGAGCGGTAAGCGAGAAAGAAGCCCGCACGCTATTTGTGGTGCTGGTGGCGCTGGCTTTTGTGCTGGTGCTGACGCTGAACACGATGACGATTTTGCTGTCCGTTGCGGCGCTGGCGCTGGCCTGGATTTATCCGTTTATGAAGCGCTACACCCATCTGCCGCAGGTGGTGCTGGGAGCGGCGTTTGGCTGGTCCATTCCCATGGCGTTTGCCGCGGTTAGTGAGTCCGTGCCGCTGAGCTGCTGGCTGATGTTCCTGGCGAATATTTGCTGGGCGGTAGCTTACGATACGCAATACGCGATGGTTGACCGCGATGATGACCTGAAAATTGGCATTAAATCGACGGCAATTTTGTTTGGCCGTAATGACAAACTGATTATCGGGATTTTGCAGGTTGCCACGATGGTGCTGATGGCGATGGTTGGCTGGCTAAACGGTCTGGGCGGCACATTTTACTGGTCGATTCTACTGGCCGGCGGGCTGTTTGTTCACCAGCAGAAGCTGATTGCCAAACGTGAACGTGAAGGCTGCTTTAAAGCGTTTATGAATAATAACTATGTGGGTCTGGTGTTGTTTATCGGGCTGGTGCTCAGCTACCTGCACTTCTGATTCGGGCCAACAATAAAAAAGGCGGGTTTCTCACCCGCCTTTTTGCATTTTAAGAAACCGCGTCCTGGGACGCCGCGCTCTCAATGGTCAGGCGCACGTCCGAGGTAACGAGATCTGCCAGCATCTGGTAAACCTTCATGGTTTCGGCCGCATCCGCGTCGCCGGTATCGCTGATGTAGCCTTCATCGCGCAGGGTCAGTACCAGCGAGGTGAAGACGGCTTTATCAAAGAATTCCGGGGCGTTAATACCGTGCAGGACCGACAAACGCTGCGCCACGGTGCGGCTTTCGCGCTCCAGGGTGCCGCGGTTAATCGCCGGGTTGGCGCTCAACTGCCAGAAGGTAATGGCATAACGCTGGATAGTCTCGCGCACGCCCGCCGCCAGAAGCTGCAAGGTGCGTGAGCGGTTCGGATTGATCTGCACTTCATCATTGGCAACGACAACCAGCCCCTGACGCTCCATCTCCGCAATCATTGCATCGATTTCAGCGCCCAACTCGCTCTTCTCCCAGCGCAGAAACAGTTCGGCCTTAAGCATCGGATAAATAACTTCTATCTGACGCAGCAGCTCGGCACGCGAGATATGGCGATGCTGGGTGATAATAGAGGCCATCAGCGAAGGCAGCACCAGCATGTGCATGATGTTGTTGCGGTAATAGGTCATCAGCACTGCCTGCTCGCGCGGCAGAATGATGATGTCGCCGATGGTGTCTTTCTCAACTTCGAACTTGTTCATCTGCAACGCGTGGTCGATAAGCGCATCGGCGGTGACCGTTGGCGCCGTCGCGTCCGGAGAATAAGGCACGTTACGCAGCAGATTCAGGTAGCAGTCCAGCTGTTCGGTCAGCTGTTCGCGGGTAAGAGAACGCTGGCGCGAAGCGAGCAGTGCGGTACAGCACAGGTTCATGGCATTTGCCGCGCCTGCGTTGTTGATGCGCACCATCAGGTCAGCCGCAATTTCATTAACCGTCGGCGTCAGCCAGGCCGGGCGAATCGATTCGATTGGGTCGATAGAGTCGCGCCACTCAGGAACGTGCTGATTCAGATAGGTCATCAGCGGCAGCGGTTCACCGAAGTTCACATAGCCCTGACCCAGATTACGCAGCTTGCTCAGACCGCGGACCATTTGCATAAAGCCTTCTTTCTCTTTGGTCGCGCCGCGCAGCTCTTTGGCGTAGGTTCCGACCTCCATCACATGCTCGTAGCCGATATAAATCGGCACCAGAGTAATAGGGCGGGTGCCACCGCGCAGCATGGCCTGAATGGTCATCGACAGGGTGCCGGTTTTCGGGTCAAGCAGGCGGCCGGTACGTGAGCGCCCCCCCTCCACGAAATACTCAACCGAATAGCCGCGGCTGAATAGCTCGCCGAGGTACTCGCGGAATACCGTAGAGTAGAGCTTGTTGCCCTTAAAGGTTCGGCGAATAAAGAACGCACCCAGGCGGCGGAATATCGGGCCTGCTGGCCAGAAGTTCAGGTTAATACCGGCGGCGATATGCGGCGGCACCAGCCCCTGGTGGTAAAGCACGTAAGAGAGCAGCAGGTAGTCCATGTGGCTGCGGTGGCACGGCACATAGACGATTTCGTGGCCGTCGTGAGCAAGCTGGCGCACGCGCTCGGCATTGTGCACGTTAATGCCCTGATAGAGACGGTTCCAGGTCAGCCCCAGTACGCGGTCCGTCAGGCGAACGGCTTCATAGGAGAAGTTAGCCGCAATCTCTTCCATCAGCGCGACGGCATTCTGCTGTGCCTTCTCGTGAGAAATTTTCTTGCTGCGCGCTTCATCTTCTACCGCACGTGCAATCGCTTTCGATGCCAGCAGCTTGTTAAACAAGTCCTGACGCACCGGCAGGCGCGGCCCAACGGCAGCTAAGCGCTGGCGAGCGAAGTGGGTACGCGCGACGCGAGCCAGCTTCTGGGCGATGATTTTGTCGGTGCCGTGTTCGGTTGCCATACGGCGCAGCGAAACAGGGGGAGAGAAGCGCACAAAGCTGTCGCGACCCAGCCACGAAACGGCAAAGAATTTTTGTACGCCGTTGAGCGTGCGCAGAGGAGGATTAACTTCCCCTTTCTCGCGGCCGGGTGAGCGGCCAAACATCACGGAAACCGGCACCATCTGTACATCGAGATCGGGATTGCTGCGGTGCAGGTCCAGATAATCGTGGAACAGTTTTACCGACTCTTCTTTTGGCGTGTAGTAAGTAAAGACGCGCGGCCCGCCGTGAATAAACACGTAGCGCGGCAGCAGTGCGCCGTCAATTTCCAGAGGTTCCAGCGGATCGGGCAGGTCATGCTCCAGGCATTGGGCGCGCAGGGTCAGTAGGTCTGCCTTCGAGTTATAAGGCAGGACATACATAATTGGGCGCGAGGGATCCAGACCGAGTTCGGTTTGTGGATCCGCCGGGATAGACTTGCTTTTTACCAGAACACTTAATGGTAAATTCAGTAATTTGTAGTAAATTCTTGGCCAGCCTGACATAGATGATGTAAAGCCTCAGGTTAATAATGCAAATGCGCCGCAAGGATATCAGAAACTCCGGGGAATTTCTGTGGCGCTGCGATTTAGACTCAATGAGCATTGACGCTCAATATTTAAAAAGGTTTCCTTGAATGGCGAATAATACCACCGGCATCACCCGCATTATTAAGGCTGCAGGCTACTCGTGGAAGGGGCTGCGTGCGGCCTGGATAAACGAAGCTGCATTTCGTCAGGAGGGCGTGGCCGCGGTAATTGCTATTATAATCGCCTGCTGGCTGGACGTTGACCCGATCACCCGCATTTTGCTGATTGGCTCCGTGGTGCTGGTGATGATTGTTGAAATTCTGAATAGCGCCATCGAGGCATTGGTCGACCGCGTAGGCACCGACTACCACGAACTTTCCGGGCGCGCCAAAGATATGGGATCTGCCGCCGTACTGATTGCGATTATCCTGGCGGTTGTCACCTGGGTCACGCTGCTTTGGTCACATTTGCGATAGGCTTTCCATAATCGGTTAAGTGGCTGGTTTTTGCTTAATTTGTGGTTTCAAATTCACCCGGGGCTGTATATACTCACAGCATAACTGTATAAACACCCAGGGGGCGGAATGAAAGCACTAACTACCAGGCAGCAAGAGGTGTTTGATCTCATTCGGGATCATATCAACCAAACCGGCATGCCACCTACGCGCGCCGAGATTGCACAACGTCTGGGGTTCCGTTCTCCAAACGCCGCTGAGGAACATCTCAAAGCGCTGGCCCGCAAAGGGGTCATTGAGATTGTTTCCGGCGCGTCGCGCGGCATTCGCCTGCTGGTTGAAGAAGAAACCGGCCTGCCGCTGGTCGGGCGCGTTGCCGCCGGTGAGCCGCTTCTGGCGCAGCAGCATATCGAAGGCCATTATCAGGTCGATCCGTCGTTGTTTAAACCTAATGCCGACTTCCTGCTGCGCGTGAGCGGCATGTCGATGAAAGACATCGGCATTATGGATGGTGACCTGCTGGCGGTGCATAAAACGCAGGACGTACGTAATGGCCAGGTTGTGGTGGCGCGTATTGACGACGAAGTGACGGTTAAACGTCTGAAAAAACAGGGCAACACCGTTCAGCTACTGCCTGAAAACAGCGAGTTTCAGCCTATCGTTGTCGATCTGCGCGAGCAAAACTTTAGCATTGAAGGTCTGGCCGTGGGCGTAATCCGCAACGGCGAATGGCTGTAACACGTCTTTCGGTGGTGCGGTAACACGCCGTACCACCCGCTCTATTCCCCCTCATTATTTTCCTGGGTCACTCTGATGCGATTTTTTTCGTCGACGGATAGTGCGCTGTGGCGTCTTGCGCTTCCCATGATTTTCTCCAATATCACGGTGCCGCTGCTGGGGCTGGTTGATACCGCCGTTATTGGTCATCTCGACAGCCCGACCTATCTGGGCGGCGTGGCGATAGGCGCAACCGCGACCAGTTTCCTGTTTATGCTGCTGCTGTTTCTGCGTATGAGCACTACCGGGCTTGCGGCTCAGGCGTTTGGCGCTAACGATCCGCTGCGTCTCGCCCGCGCTTTGCTTCAGCCGCTGATACTGGCGCTGGCAGCCGGTTTGGCCATTATGGTGCTGCGCGGGCCGCTAATCGGTCTTGCTTTGCATATTGTCGGCGGCAGCGAAGAGGTGCTTTATCAGGCCCGGCGTTTTCTTGAAATTCGTTGGCTAAGCGCTCCGGCGTCGCTGGCTAATCTGGTGCTGCTGGGCTGGCTGCTCGGCGTGCAGTACGCTCGCGCCCCGGTTATTTTGCTGGTGGTGGGTAACCTGCTGAATATCGTGCTCGACCTTTGGCTTGTCATGGGCCTGCATATGAACGTGCAGGGGGCCGCACTGGCGACCGTTATTGCCGAGTATGCGACGTTTATCATCGGCTTAGCGATGGTACACAGGGTGTTAAAGCTGCGCGGTATTGATTGGTCATGCCTGAAGATGGCATGGCGAGGAGATCTGCGAAGGCTGCTGGCCCTCAACCGTGACATCATGCTGCGCTCGCTTCTGCTGCAAGTTTGCTTTGCCTCAATGACCATTTTTGGCGCTCGGCTGGGGGGCGAAATTGTCGCGCTGAATGCGGTTTTGATGACGCTGCTGACCTTTACCGCCTACGCGCTGGACGGATTTGCTTATGCCGTTGAGGCGCATTCCGGGCAGGCGTATGGCGCCCGTAATCGCGGGCAGCTTCTCAAGGTCTGGGGGGCAGCATGCAGGCAGGCCGGGCTGGTTGCATTGGCTTTCGCCGCTGTTTATGCCGTGGCGGGCGAGCAGATAGTCTCGATGCTGACTTCGCTGCCAGAGCTACGCCAACTGGCGAATAGCTATCTGCCATGGCAAATCATACTGCCGGTTGTTGGCGTCTGGTGTTACCTGCTGGACGGAATGTTTATCGGCGCTACGCGTGGGGCTGAAATGCGTAACAGCATGGCCGTTGCGGCGCTGGGGTTTGGTCTAACCTTGCTGACACTGCCTCTCTTTGGCAACCATGCGCTGTGGCTGGCTTTGGCGGTGTTTCTGGCGCTGCGCGGCCTTTCGCTTGGTTTTATCTGGCGTCGCCACTGGCGTAACAACAGCTGGTTTCCCGCCGACGGCAGGCAGTAGTGATTTCTCTCTGAATGGTTAAAGATTCTTAGTTTTTCCCAGAGGTCGAAATCATTAACTACAATTAATCTCACGTTCAGCAGATAGTGGGTGACTGTTCAAAGGAAAGCACCCAACGGCTGATATGTTCAGAACCTAAACCGAACGATGAGGAGACGACTATGAATAAGGACGAACTCGGCGGTAACTGGAAACAGTTCAAAGGTACGGTTAAAGAAAAATGGGGCAAGCTGACCGATGACGATATGACCGTTATCGAAGGTAAGCGTGACCAGCTGGTGGGTAAAATCCAGGAACGCTACGGCTATGCCAAAGACCAGGCAGAGAAAGAAGTGAAGGACTGGGAGTCCAGGAATGACTATCGCTGGTAGCCTGCCAGCCTCTCAAATGTGCTAATGCTCACAGGCTATCCTACCCGGGTACAAGGATGTACCAACCCTTCTAACGTTTTTTCTTGGATTGCACCGTGTGGTCGTGGCCGCAGGCATCGTGATGCCGACAGGCTTCAACTTCTGCGCAGTCACAGCATAAACCATGCGCTTCAATCACGTTGTGGCGCAGCGCAAATCCCATCTTTGACGCAAGATTTTGCATAATATCTTCCACACCCTCAGCCGTCTGCTCTTTCACTGAGCCACATCTGTCGCAGATAAACATGGCCGAAGAGTGGGTAGGGCTTTCGATGAAATTACACAGCACATAGCTGTTATTGGATTCCACTCGATGCACAAAGCCCTGCTCCAGCAGAAAGTCCAGCGCACGATAAACGGTCGGAGGTTTCGCCTGAGGCTCACTGACGCGCAGGAGATCGAGCAGGTCATAGGCGCTGATGGCTCCGGTTTGCTCGGACATCAGGCGCAGCACCTCAAGACGCTGTGGCGTCAGGCGTACATTGCGTTGCAGGCACAGCTTTTCTGCCTGTGCTAACACGTTTTGCGTTGTGGTGGTATCCATCAGCCTCTCCCGGTCATTGACCTGATACTTTACCATAATGCGGATAAAACGCCGAATCCTGGTACATAATGACCCTATCTACCCCGGAGGATGTTATGCAAAAACCAGATTGTATTCGCCACTGGCGCGAACTTGAAGGCGCAGATGACTCGAGCTACCCAGACAGCCCGGAACGCTTTTCCATTGGCGCTCCGCTGGCCCGGAATTTAGGTCTGACGCGACTCGGCATTCACCATGAGCGTATTCCCCCCGGCAGACGAACCTCTTACCCTCATGCAGAAAGCAGCGAAGAGGAGTTTGCCTATGTGCTCGAAGGGCACCCTGAAGTGTGGATTAACGGCCACCTGTGGCGGCTTGAACCGGGTGATAGCGTCGGTTTCCCCGCCGGAACCGGTATTTGCCATACCTTCATTAATAATACTGAGCAGGATGTTCGACTGTTAGTCGTGGGGGAAGCGAATAAGGCTGAAAATAAAATTTATTACCCGCTAAATCAGTCTTATGCCATGCAGCGTAAGGATCGCTGGATCGACCACCCGCCACAATTCTTTGGGCCGCATAACGGTCTTCCTTCACGAAAGCCCAAGGGTAAACTATAAATTAATTAGCAAGGAAACAATAAGACTCGAACCCTAAGGATATATTGGGGATGCTGATGGCTTAAATATCCATCCTTTTATCGCGCTATTCACAGCAATAGTCCGCCTCTGTTCAGTCATAACTGTCAGGGGTGAATTACTTAATCTGACAATCAGACAGGCGTGCTGTGAATGAATAAAATAAAATCTTCGGTGGCGACACTCGCCGCAACGTTATTTATTGCTAATCAGGCCGGGGCGGCAGGAACCTGGTCCGAAGCGCGTAACGATGCGATGGGCGGAACAGGGGTGGCCTCTGCCAACTATGGTAGCGGAGTGTTAATCAACCCAGCGTTATTAGCAAACTCTCAACCTGATGACAATATTACGGTTATTCTCCCGACGGTGGGGGCGCAAATAACCGATAAAGACAATCTCCAGGACAGAATTGATGATATCAGCGACAAAGTTGATAACTATAAACTCGCCATCGGGTCGTTAACGCCGCGAGATATAATTTTAAATCCCGGCGGAACATTAAATCAGTTCCGCAGCGCGGCGGGCGATTTAGCCGGTGAACTGGAAGATTTACGCGGTGAAACGGCAAACGCTAAAGCTGCCGCAGGTATCGCTGTCAGCATTCCCAATGACACGCTGTCCGTCGCCTTCGTCACTAAAGCCTACGCGCGGGCCAGAGTCAGCTCTTCTATCGACCAGAACGACATCGACTATTTGCGCAGTATTCAGAACTCCAGCCTGGTTGCAGGAAGCGTGGCGATTGATGCCGCGCTTAATGGTTCTAACCGTATCACCAGTAATCTGAATTCTACTGCCTCCGGGCGGGCTGCAATTGTTTCCGATTACGGGATCGCTCTGGCGCATAAGTTCGATGTTGGCGGCGTGCCGGTTTCGGTTGGCGTGACGCCAAAACTGCAGAAAACCTGGCTGTATAATTACACGACTTCGATTTACTCCTATGACAGCGGTGACTGGAAAAAAGGGCAATATCGCAACGACGATACCGGCTTTAACCTTGATGCGGGCGTTGCCGCAGACTTAGGGCAAAACTGGACCGTAGGTCTGAGCGGTCAGAACCTGGTTTCACGCGATATCGACACCAAAGATATTCGCATCACCAACGGGCGCACCGGTGAAACCCGCAGCTACAAAGATACTTTCCAGATTAGCCCTCTGGTGACTGCTGGCGTAGCCTGGCATAACGAATTTGTTACGCTCAGCGCCGACGGCGACCTTACCGAAACGAAAGGTTTCAAGAGCGAAGCTAATTCCCAATATGTTGGTGTGGGTGCAGAAGTCAGGCCGCTTTCCTGGCTGGCGCTGCGGGCAGGTTATCGTGCGGATATGAAAAACAACGACAGCAATGTCTTCACCGGCGGCGTTGGCTTCGCGCCAGGCAAACGCGTACATGTCGATCTGATGGGATTGTACGGCGAAGAAAAGACCTGGGGCGCAGGCGCACAGCTGAGCGTGACTTTCTAATGAGGCTCACCGGGGCAGGCAGATGCTCCGGTGCTGCTTTATGCTATAGTAGCGACCCTTTTTAAACCGTAGCCCGCGTAAACGTATGTCCTCACAAAGCAACCAGACTCCTTTCCAGCCGCATCGTTTCTCTATTGCTCCGATGCTGGACTGGACCGACCGCCACTGCCGCTATTTCCTGCGTCAGCTGTCTCGCCACACGCTGCTGTACACCGAAATGGTGACTACCGGGGCGATCATTCACGGCAAAGGGGACTATCTGGCCTATAGCGAAGAGGAGCATCCCGTCGCGTTGCAACTGGGCGGTAGCGATCCACAGGCGCTGGCTCAGTGCGCAAAACTTGCTGAAGCCAGGGGATACGATGAAATCAACCTCAACGTTGGCTGCCCTTCAGACCGCGTGCAAAATGGCCGCTTTGGTGCCTGCCTGATGGGCGACGCGCAGCTGGTTGCCGACTGCGTAAAAGCGATGCGCGATGTGGTTTCGATTCCGGTTACGGTAAAAACCCGTATCGGTATTGATGACCAGGACAGTTACGAGTTCTTGTGTGACTTTATCGGCACCGTAGCCGGTAAGGGCGAGTGCGAGATGTTTATCATCCACGCGCGTAAAGCCTGGCTTTCTGGCCTTAGCCCGAAAGAGAACCGCGAAATACCGCCGCTGGACTATCCTCGCGTTTATCAGCTTAAGCGCGACTTCCCGCACCTGACGATGGCTATCAACGGCGGGGTAAAAACGCTGGAAGAAGCCAAAACGCACCTCCAGCATCTGGATGGCGTAATGGTCGGGCGTGAGGCTTATCAAAATCCTGGCCTGCTAACCACCGTCGATCGTGAGATTTTTGGCGCGGACGTAGAAGACCGCGATCCGGTTGCCGTTGTGCGTGCGATGTATCCTTATATTGAGCGCGAACTGGCAAACGGCACTTATCTTGGCCACGTCACCCGGCATATGCTCGGTCTGTTCCAGGGCATTCCGGGAGCGCGCCAGTGGCGGCGCTATTTAAGTGAAAATGCCCACAAAGCCGGAGCAGGGATCGATGTTGTGGAACACGCGCTGTCTCTGGTAGCCGACAAACGGTAGCCGTAGAGACGGAATAAGCCGGGTTAATTTGGGTATTGCGGAGCCGATCACAAGCCTGCACTTAATCCCGGCAGGGCCGTTTCAATTAGCCATCAAATCTGAGAATATCTTTTCGCAGTAACAGAATTCATCGCGCTGTACCCTACATACGGCACGAACAAAAAAAGAAAGGGCTTCCTGCGGGAAGCCCTAATTCTTTCTAAGGGATCAACAAACTTGAGCCTTGAGTTGCACGGCTTTCCAGCGTTCGGTGAGCAAGCACCGCATCCTTCAGCGCAAATTTCTGGTTTTCAGCCACATCCACCTTGATTGCTCCGCTGGCAATTAGCGAAAACAGCTCGTTACAGGCTTCGTCAAATTCTGCTCGGGTAGTCAAATAGCCGTTCAGAGACGGGCGAGTGACGTACAGCGACCCTTTCTGATTCAGAATGCCGAGGTTGACGCCGGTCACCGGGCCAGATGAATTGCCGAAGCTGACCATCAGCCCGCGGCGCTGCAGGCAGTCGAGCGAAGCTTCCCAGGTCTCTTTACCCACCGAATCGTAAACCACCGCTACCTTTTTCCCGCCGGTCAGCTCTTTCACGCGTTCAGAGATATTTTCGTGCTGGTAATTAATTGTCTGCCAGGCCCCGGCCTGCTGAGCACGTTCGGCTTTTTGCGCGGAACCCACCGTACCAATCAGCTTCGCGCCGAGCGCTTTCGCCCACTGGCAGGCAATCAGCCCCACGCCGCCCGCCGCCGCGTGAAACAGGAAGGTTTCGTTGGCTTTGATTTCATAGGTTTTGCGCAGCAGATAAAACACCGTCAGGCCTTTCAGAAACGAAGCCGCGGCCTGTTCGAATGAGATAGCATCTGGAATTTTAGCGACCTTGTCGGCCGGAGCATTATGCACGCTGCTGTAGGCTCCCAGCCCTGACTGGGCGTAAACAACGCGATCGCCGACTTTCAGGTGCGTGACCTGGCTGCCGACCTTACTGACAACGCCTGCGGCTTCGGTTCCCAGCCCGCTGGGCAGCGATGGAGGCGGGTAAAGTCCGCTGCGAATATAGGTATCGATATAGTTGATGCCTATCGCCTTATTCTCCACCTGAACTTCGTTTTCTGTAGGATCTTTCGGTGTAAATTCAACCGACTTCAGCACTTCAGGCCCGCCGTGCTGGCTAAATTCTATGCGCGTTGCCATGGAAACTCCTTGTGTCGAAGAGTGACAAGAATGGTTATACTTCCGGGTCTCTCACTATGAATTTGGTAACTCCCTCACTATGGCAGGAAATAAACCCTTCAACAAACCGAACGAACCCCGCGACCGCCAGGTGGAAGGGCTGAAAATGCCGCCGCACTCGCTTGAGGCGGAGCAGTCGGTGTTGGGCGGTTTAATGCTGGATAACGAACGCTGGGACAACGTCGCCGAGCGCGTCGTCGCCAACGACTTCTTCAGCCGACCGCACCGCATGATCTTTACCGAAATGCAGCGCCTGCTCGAAATGAGCAAACCCATCGACCTGATTACGCTTTCCGAATCCCTTGAGCTACAGGGAAATCTGGAGAGCGTCGGCGGTTTTGCTTATCTCGCTGAATTGTCAAAAAATACACCAAGTGCGGCGAACATCAGCGCTTATGCAGACATCGTTCGTGAACGTGCGGTTGTGCGTGAAATGATCGCGGTAGCTAACGAAATTGCCGATGCCGGTTATGACCCGCAGGGACGCAGCAGCGAAGACCTGCTGGACCTCGCCGAATCCCGCGTGTTCCAGATTGCCGAAAACCGGGCTAATAAAGATGAAGGCCCGAAAAGCATCGACCAGATCCTCGAGGCCACGGTTTCGCGTATTGAATCGCTGTATCAGACGCCGCACGATGGCGTAACCGGCGTGGATACCGGCTACCAGGATCTCAACAAGAAAACCGCCGGCCTGCAGCGCTCTGACCTGATTATCGTTGCGGCCCGTCCGTCGATGGGTAAAACCACTTTCGCGATGAACCTGTGTGAAAACGCCGCGATGACGCAGGACAAGCCGGTACTGATTTTCAGCCTTGAGATGCCCGGCGAGCAGATCATGATGCGTATACTGGCGTCGATGTCGCGTGTGGATCAGACCAAAATTCGTACCGGCCAGCTGGATGACGAGGACTGGGCGCGTATTTCCAGCACCATGGGCATCCTGCTGGAGAAGCGCAATATGTATATTGATGACTCCTCCGGCCTGACGCCGACCGAAGTCCGCTCCCGCGCGCGCCGTATTTACCGCGAGCATGAAGGCCTGAGCCTGATAATGATCGACTACCTTCAGCTGATGCGTGTGCCTTCGCTGTCTGATAACCGTACCCTGGAAATTGCCGAAATTTCACGCTCCCTCAAGGCGCTGGCGAAAGAGCTTCAGGTGCCGGTTGTTGCGCTTTCTCAGCTTAACCGCTCTCTGGAGCAGCGCGCCGAAAAACGTCCGGTCAACTCCGACCTGCGTGAATCTGGGTCCATCGAGCAGGATGCTGACTTGATTATGTTCATCTACCGCGACGAGGTTTACCACGAAAACAGCGACCTGAAAGGCATCGCCGAAATCATCATCGGTAAACAGCGTAACGGCCCAATCGGCACCGTGCGCCTGACCTTTAACGGCCAGTGGTCGCGCTTCGATAACTACACCGGGCCGCAGTACGACGAAGAATAAAAATCCTCGTCATCCCTCAAGCCACAACTGCGTTGGCTGCACTCACTCACCCGAATCACTTACTTTAGTAAGCTCATCAGGCTGAGTTCTCTTGCCGCCTTGCTGTGACCTGAAAGATTTAGAGGATTTGCACAAATTAATCCAAACATTGAGCAAGGAACGAACATGCAAGCGGCAACCGTCGTAATTAACCGCCGCGCTCTGCGACACAACCTGCAACGCCTGCGCGAACTGGCCCCGAACAGTCGTATGGTGGCGGTAGTGAAAGCAAACGCCTATGGGCATGGTCTGCTGGAGACCGCCCGCACTTTAGATGACGCCGATGCCTTCGGCGTTGCCCGCCTTGAAGAAGCGCTGCGCCTCCGGGCTGGCGGAATAGAAAAACCGATTCTGCTGCTGGAGGGGTTTTTTAACGACGGCGATTTGCCGACGATTGCCGCGCAAAATTTTCATACCGCAGTGCACAGCATCCAGCAGCTTGAAGCGCTGGAGCAGGCCGAACTCAGCCAGCCGATTACCGTCTGGATGAAGCTGGATACAGGCATGCACCGCCTTGGCGTGCGCCCGGAAGACGCCGAAGCTTTCTACCAGCGCCTCACGCATTGCAAAAACGTCCGTCAGCCGGTCAATATAGTCAGCCATTTTGCCCGCGCAGATGAGCCGGACTCGGATGCCACGCCGCGCCAGCTCGATATCTTTAATAGTTTTAGCGCAGGCAAACCCGGCCAGCGTTCGATAGCTGCATCCGGTGGTATTTTGCTTTGGCCGGAATCGCATATGGACTGGGTCCGCCCGGGTATTATCCTGTACGGCGTTTCTCCGCTGGAGCAGAAGCCGTGGGGCGAAGATTTTGGGTTCCAGCCAGCAATGTCGCTCACTTCCAGCCTGATAGCCGTGCGCCAACACAAAGCGGGCGAACCGGTGGGCTACGGCGGCACCTGGATTGCCGGGCGTGATACCTGCCTCGGCGTTGTCGCTATGGGTTACGGAGACGGTTATCCTCGTAGCGCGCCTTCGGGTACGCCGGTGCTGGTGAACGGCAGGGAAGTTCCTCTGGTTGGCCGTGTGGCAATGGATATGATTTGCGTCGATCTTGGCCCGGATGCAGCCGAAAAACCGGGTGATAACGTAGTGCTGTGGGGCGAAGGATTACCGGCTGAGCGCATCGCAGAATATACGAATGTAAGTGCTTACGAACTTATCACCCGCCTGACCTCAAGGGTGACGATGAAGTATCTGGACTGATTGTCCTCGCCTGGTTTACAGTGGAAATCCGCGAACTGTAAACCAGGAGAACCTCACCGTGTTTCAAAAAGTTGACGCCTATGCTGGCGACCCCATCCTTTCCCTCATGGAACGCTTCAAAGTCGATCCTCGCAGCGACAAGGTCAACCTCAGCATCGGCCTCTATTACAATGAAGACGGGGTTATCCCGCAGCTGCAGGCTGTCGCGGAAGCTGAAGCTCGCCTGAATGCGCAGCCTCACGGCGCTTCTCTCTATTTACCGATGGAAGGGCTTAACGGCTACCGCAGCGCCATCGCACCGCTGCTGTTTGGTGCCGAACACCCGGCTCTGACCGAAGGCCGCATTGCCACCATTCAGACTCTCGGGGGCTCAGGCGCCCTGAAAGTAGGTGCCGATTTTCTGAAATCTTATTTCCCTGATTCTCAGGTTTGGGTCAGCGATCCGACCTGGGAAAACCACGTAGCCATCTTTGAAGGCGCGGGTTTCACCGTTAATACCTACCCTTGGTTTGATAGCGAAACCAACGGCGTGCGCTTCAAAGCACTGCTGGAAAAACTGAACACGCTGCCGGAAAAAAGCATTGTTCTGCTGCATCCGTGCTGCCATAACCCAACCGGCTCCGACCTGAACAACGGCCAGTGGGACGCGGTAGTTGAAATCCTCAAAGCACGTAATCTGATCCCGTTCCTCGACATCGCCTATCAGGGCTTTGGTGCCGGGATTGAAGAGGACGCTTACGCTATCCGCGGCATTGCATTGGCCGGGCTGCCGATGCTGGTCAGCAACTCGTTCTCTAAAATCTTCTCCCTTTACGGCGAGCGCGTAGGCGGCCTTTCCGTAGTCTGCGAAGATAGCGATGCCGCGGGCCGCGTGCTGGGGCAGCTGAAAGCCACCGTGCGCCGCAACTACTCCAGCCCGCCAAACTTTGGTGCGCAGCTTGTTGCTACCGTCCTGAATGACGAGAAGCTGAAAGCCAGCTGGATTGCCGAAGTGGAAAGCATGCGTGTGCGTATTCTGGAAATGCGCCAGGTGCTGGTTGAAGTGCTGACGAAAGCGGTACCGGGGCGTAATTTTGACTATCTGGTGAAACAGCGCGGTATGTTCAGCTACACCGGGCTCAGCGCTGCTCAGGCAGATCGCCTGCGCGAAGAGTTTGGCATCTATCTGCTCGCCAGCGGCCGTATCTGCGTGGCTGGCCTGAACCACGGCAACGTGCAGCGCGTGGCGCAGGCGTTCGCCGCTGTAATGTAAGTACTTGCTAACTATCTCTTCTTGCCCCTCTTCTTTAGAGAGGGGCATTATTTCCCAGGTTCTGTGATCTCTTCTGTCTTCTCCGATATAAAACAAATAAAACCTTTATATATCAGGCTCCGGCAGGTATGGTCGGGATGCTTTATTATCCGTTTGCGCAATTTAACAACGATTAAAACCAATAAAATAGAAAGGGAAAACAATGCGTAAGATTGCTTTGGCACTGAGTGCCGTCTGCCTGCTGGTCGGCCTTAATCATTCCGTGATGGCGAAGGAATCCGTTCCCGCCCCGCTTAACCCTGGCGTAACCGTGGCTCAACTGGCACAGCAGGTGCCGGTGCATTGGGTTTCCGTGGCGCAAATAGAAAATAGCCTGCTGGGGCGCGCGCCTATGGCAGTTGGCTTTGATATTGATGACACCGTCCTGTTTTCTAGCCCGGGCTTTTATCGCGGGCAGAAAGAGTATTCTCCCGGCAAGCAGGATTACCTGAAGAACCCTGAGTTTTGGGAAAAAATGAACAACGGCTGGGATGAATTCAGCATGCCGAAAGAGGTGGCGAAAAGCCTGATAACCATGCACCTCAAGCGTGGCGACAGCGTTTACTTTGTTACCGGACGCAGCCAGACCAAAACTGAAACCGTGACCAAAACGCTGCAAAACGACTTCCTGATCCCGGAACCAAACGTTAATCCGGTTATTTTTGCCGGAGATAAAGAAGGCCAGAACACCAAAACTCAGTGGCTGAAAGATAAGAAAATCAAGATCTTCTACGGTGACTCGGATAACGACATCACGGCAGCGCAGGAAGTCGGCGCTCGTGGTATTCGTATCCTGCGAGCTTCTAATTCCAGCTATCAGCCGCTGCCAAAAGCTGGCTCATTTGGTGAAGAAGTCATCGTTAACTCCGAGTATTAACTCTGCTTCGGAAAACGGCAGCTAAAATAAATTATCTGCCGTTTTTTTAATCAATATCCTCGTCGGTTGTGCGCTTTTGGCACACAATTAGTTTTGCCGCGGGCTTTTCCGGGCAAAGGCTATTCAGGACGAGGAAATCAAGATGACGAATTCGGATCTTTTAGAATATTGCATGAATAAACCCGGTGCCGCGCAAAGCGTGCACAGCGACTGGAAAGCGACTCAAATTAAGGTTGCCGATGTGCTGTTTGCGATGGTACACGCCGATGGGCAGCGCCCGGCCGTGTCGCTTAAGGCAACGCCGGAGCTGGCTGATTTACTGCGGCAGGAACATCAGGATGTTTTTCCCAGCGCTCATCTGAATAAAACCCACTGGAGCACGCTGTATCTGGACGGTTCTCTGCCGGGATCGCAAATTTACTATCTGGTGGATGCTTCGTATCAGCAGGCGCTGACATTGCTGCCTGAACAGGTCAGGCAGCAACTATCGGAGTGACTACTTCAGCAAAGGTTTGAGGAAGCGCGCGGTATGAGAAGCTTTGCAGGTGGCGACGGTTTCCGGCGTGCCGGAGACCAGAATCTCGCCGCCGCCGCTGCCGCCTTCCGGCCCCAGGTCCACAATCCAGTCTGCGGTTTTAATCACGTCGAGATTATGCTCAATCACCACGATGGTGTTGCCCTGATCTCTGAGCTGATGCAGGACTTCCAGCAACTGCTGGATATCCGCGAAGTGCAGGCCGGTCGTCGGCTCATCGAGGATATACAGCGTTTGCCCTGTGCCGCGTTTGGACAGCTCTCGCGCCAGCTTAACGCGCTGTGCTTCACCGCCTGAAAGCGTGGTTGCCGACTGGCCAAGTCGAATATAGGACAGGCCAACGTCAATCAGCGTTTGCAGCTTACGCGCCAGCGCCGGAACCGCATCAAAGAACGCGCGTGCGTCTTCAATCGTCATATCCAGCACTTCGTGAATGCTCTTGCCCTTGTACTTAATTTCCAGCGTTTCGCGGTTATAACGCTTGCCTTTGCACTGGTCGCACGGCACGTAAATATCCGGCAGGAAGTGCATCTCGACTTTGATTACGCCGTCACCCTGGCAGGCTTCGCAGCGCCCACCGCGTACGTTAAAGCTGAAGCGCCCCGGCGTATAGCCACGAGAACGTGCTTCCGGCACGCCAGCAAACAGCTCGCGCACGGGCGTGAAAACGCCGGTGTAGGTCGCCGGGTTGGAGCGCGGAGTACGGCCTATAGGGCTCTGGTCGATGTCGATAACTTTGTCGAAATGCTCCAGGCCGTGAACTTCACGGTAGGGGGCCGGTTCGACAATCGTTGCGCCATTCAGCTGGCGCTGGGCAATCGGGAACAACGTATCGTTGATAAGCGTTGATTTACCCGAGCCGGAAACGCCGGTGATGCAGGTAAATAGCCCAACCGGCAGCGTCAGTGTGACATCTTTCAGGTTGTTGCCCTTCGCGCCGACCAGCTTGAGCACCTTTTCCGGATCTGCGGCAACGCGTTTTTTCGGAACAGCTATCTCGCGTTTACCGCTGAGGAACTGCCCCGTCAGGGATTCCGGCACCGCGATAATATCCTTCATGGTGCCTTCAGCGACCACCTGGCCGCCGTGTACGCCCGCGCCCGGGCCAATATCGATAATGTGGTCGGCGGCGCGAATCGCATCTTCATCGTGCTCAACCACAATCACCGTGTTGCCGAGGTTACGCAGGTGGATAAGCGTTTCCAGCAGGCGCTCGTTATCGCGCTGGTGCAGGCCGATAGACGGTTCATCCAGCACATACATGACGCCAACCAGGCCGGCGCCAATCTGGCTCGCCAGACGAATACGCTGGGCCTCGCCGCCGGAGAGCGTTTCCGCCGAGCGGGAGAGAGAAAGATAGTTCAGGCCGACGTTCACCAGGAACTTCAGGCGATCGCCTATCTCTTTCAGTACTTTTTCTGCAATCTGCGCGCGCTGGCCGCTGAGCTTCATGTTCTGGAAGAATTCCATCGCATGGCCGATGCTCATGTCGGAAATTGTCGGCAGCGCGGTATTTTCAACGAAGACGTGGCGAGCTTCGCGACGCAGGCGAGTGCCTTCGCAGCTGGCACAAGGACGGTTGCTGATAAACTTCGCCAGCTCTTCACGCACGGCGGAGGATTCCGTCTCTTTATAACGGCGCTCCATATTGTGCAGCACGCCTTCAAACGGATGACGGCGCACGGAGGTATCGCCGCGGTCGTTCATATATTTGAATTCAATCGTTTCTTTACCTGAACCGTGCAGCACGACTTTTTTCACCGTGTCGCTCAGCTCGTTCCACGGTGCTTCAACGTCAAATTTATAGTGCTCGGCCAGGGAACGCAGCATGGTGAAGTAGTAGAAATTACGGCGATCCCAGCCGCGGATGGCTCCGCCAGCCAGAGACAGTTCACCGTTCTGCACTACGCGGTCCGGGTCAAAATATTGTTGTACGCCCAGGCCGTCGCAGGTCGGGCAGGCCCCGGCCGGGTTATTGAAGGAGAACAGGCGCGGTTCAAGCTCGCGCATGCTGTAGCCGCAAATAGGGCAGGCGAAGTTGGCGGAGAACAGCAGTTCTTCGGCTTTTTCGTCGTCCATGTCGGCCACTACCGCAGAGCCGCCGGACAGTTCCAGCGCGGTTTCAAATGACTCGGCCAGGCGCTGGGCAATGTCTTCGCGCACCTTAAAGCGGTCAACAACGACTTCGATGGTGTGCTTCTTCTGAAGCTCCAGCTTTGGCGGGTCGGAAAGGTCGCACACCTCGCCGTCGATACGCGCGCGGATATAGCCCTGGCTTGCCAGGTTTTCCAGCGTTTTGGCGTGCTCGCCTTTGCGGTCTTTAATGATGGGTGCCAGCAGCATCAGGCGCTTGCCTTCCGGCTGCGCCAGCACGTTGTCGACCATCTGGCTCACGGTTTGCGCCGCCAGCGGGATATCGTGATCCGGGCATCGTGGCTCGCCTACTCGGGCGTACAGCAGACGCAGGTAGTCATGAATTTCAGTGATAGTGCCGACGGTTGAACGCGGGTTATGGGACGTGGATTTCTGTTCAATAGAAATCGCAGGCGACAACCCTTCGATATGGTCGACATCCGGCTTCTCCATCAGCGACAGGAACTGACGCGCATAGGCGGAGAGAGACTCGACGTAGCGGCGCTGCCCCTCTGCGTACAGGGTATCAAATGCCAGTGAGGATTTGCCTGAACCCGACAGCCCGGTGACAACGATCAGCTTGTCGCGCGGGATGACGAGGTTGATATTTTTGAGATTGTGGGTGCGGGCGCCCCGAACTTCGATCTTATCCATTCACCTTTCCCGGAATGATGACTACATGCGCCTGGTATATAAAGGAACAACCGACGGCCAGAAACGGCTAATTATGACACAATAAAACCTGAATGGATATCCAGTGCTTTAATGAAACGAGCTATACTTACCCGACATTCTGGAATGTCCCTCGCAGCTATAAACATTGTGGGTGGCATAGTGTAGAATCCCCGGTTTAGACTATCTATAAACGTTTCAGGAGACACGAACATGGCCAGCAGAGGCGTAAACAAGGTGATTCTCGTTGGGAATCTGGGTCAGGACCCGGAAGTACGCTATATGCCAAATGGTGGCGCAGTTGCCAACATTACACTGGCCACGTCAGAGTCCTGGCGTGATAAGCAAACCGGCGAAACCAAAGAAAAAACAGAATGGCACCGCGTTGTGCTGTTCGGCAAACTGGCAGAAGTGGCCGGTGAATACCTGCGTAAAGGCTCTCAGGTTTACATCGAAGGCGCACTGCAAACCCGTAAATGGACCGACCAGGCTGGCGTAGAAAAATACACCACCGAAGTCGTGGTTAACGTTGGCGGCACCATGCAGATGCTCGGCGGCCGTCAGGGCGGCGGTGCACCGGCAGGCGGCAACGGCGGCGGCCAGCAGCAGGGCGGGTGGGGTCAGCCTCAGCAGCCACAGGGCGGCAACCAGTTCAGCGGCGGCGCGCAGTCTCGTCCGCAGCAGCAGAGCGCACCAGCTCCGTCTAACGAACCGCCAATGGACTTCGACGACGATATCCCGTTCTGATGAATTCAGGTTCCAGACCTGTACATTAAGAACAGACAAACCCTGCTCCGGCAGGGTTTTTTGTATTCTGGCGGCTGGATCAGGCGGCGCACGCTACTTTCCGTGAAGCGAAAGCTTGCTGCCGTTTTGCCCTGATAAAGGGGCTGGCTTACCGCTCTACTGCCTGCATGCCCAACATCATCTTGCTCCAGTCGTAAAAAGCCCGAATAGCCGGGGAAACGTGGCGGCTTTGCGGGTAAACCAGAAACAGAGGCATATCGACGGCGTGTTCTTCCAGGCAGGGGTGCAGCTCACCGGTCTTAACGTAATGTTTCACTAAATAGCTGGCAACGCGAATCAGGCCGATGCCCTGAAGACCGGCCTGGATATAGGCGTCGGTGTCATCAACAGTTAGCGTTTCATTCATCCGTACCGGCACTACGCCGCTTTTATCAATAAAGCTCCACTCCGTTGTGCGCCCCGTGCTGTGGATGAGGTAGCCAACGGCGTGGTGATTTTTGAGGTCTTCTAGGCGGGCAGGCTTACCGTGCCGGGCAATGTACTGCGGGGAGGCCAGCACCGACCATTTGAACTGGGCGAGCTGGCGGGCAACCAGCGTGGTGGAATCTTCCACGCTGCCCGTCCTGATAACACAGTCGAATCCTTCCTGAATCAGGTCTACCACCCGATCGCTGGAGCAGAGAATTAGCTCAAGCTCAGGGTAGCGCTCAAGAAATTCCGCGACGCCCGGTAAAATACAGTGCCTGGCAAGAGACTGCGGCATACCAATCTTAAAGCGCCCTCGTGGCTGCCCGGCTTTTCCGGGGAAGGAGGATTCAAGGGCGGCAATATCACCGAGAATTTTTTTACACTCAGCGTAATAGTTCTGGCCGTCGCTCGTGACGCTCAGTTTTCTCGTCGTACGCTGAAGAAGCTGCACCGCCAGAGAGTTCTCAAGGTCTTTAATCATGCGGGAGACGGTTGATCTCGGTAACCCAAGCAGCTCCGAGGCTCGGGAGAAACTTTGCGTTTCAACCACGTGGCGGTAGACCCGCATGGCTTCCAGTTTATCCATTGAATCCTCCATCAGTTCAGCACTATTGTGCCATTTTTATGAACAGTCTAACCCAGTCAGGACGGCTTATCGCTCGCTAAACACGTCGGTAGACTCTCCAGTGATGTAGCAATTCAGCTGCAAGTAAAGGGTGAGGAGAGTGATATGACCATCAATGCTGAGAAGGCGGGTGAGAAAATATTGGTGCTTGGCGTGGGACAACTGGGTGCCGCAGTTCTGGACGCATTGCTTCCGGCGGCGGCTTCTCACGGACACATTGTTACGGCAGGCGTTTCGCCAGGTTCGCTCGACGAAAATGGGCAGCTTCTTTCGCAAAAATATAAGAAATACGCGGCCGCGGGCGCTGATTTTATTGCGCTGGATATTTCCGCCAGCGGCATCGAGCCGTTGGCTTCGCTGTTCCAGCAATTCGACACCGTCATCAACTGTATGGGATTTGTCGCAGGTGAAGGTACGCAGCTCAAAATTACCCGTGCGGTGATTCAGGCAGGCGTTAAACGCTATTTCCCGTGGCAGTTTGGCGTCGATTACGATGTGGTGGGCAAAGGCAGCGGCCAGCCGGTGTGGGATGAGCAGCATGATGTCAGGACATTGTTGCGCAGCCAGTCTTCTACCGAGTGGGTGATTGTTTCTACCGGCATGTTTACCAGTTTCTTGTTTGAGCCCGCGTTCGACGTGGTGAACTTGCAGGCCCGGACAATCAACGCTCTGGGCAACTGGCAGACCCAGGTAACTGTCACTTCTCCGGAAGATATTGGGCGTTTAACGACGGCCATTTATCTCGAGCAGCCGCGCTTCGTTAATCAGGTGGTTTTTATCGCGGGCGAAACGCTTAGCTACGGCAAACTGGCAGAGATTGTCGAAAGCGTTAGCGGAACGGACTTTAGCAAAGCGGTGCTCAGCCTGCCGGATTTGCAAAGCGAACTGGGGCGTCATCCGGATGAGCAGATGCTGCGTTATCGCACCGCCTTCGCGCGCGGAGAAGGTGTCTGGTGGCCGATGGAGAAAACGTATAATTTCGGGAAAAATATTCCCACTCAGAAGGTTGAGGATTGGCTGCGGGTGTTACTGGCTGAATAAAATAAAAAGCCGACGGCGATTGCTCACCATCGGCTTTTCTCTGAGTACAAAAGCTTAGGCGTTCAGTAGCGGATCTGCGGTTTTCTCAACCAGCGCCAGCAGGACTTTTACGTCTTCCAGCGTCACGGTTGGGTTCAGCAGGGTCAGCTTCAGGCAGGTAACGCCCCGGTGCTCGGTCACGCCGACATTGGCGCGGCCGGACTCCAGCAATGCATCGCCGATTTTCTGGTTCAGCAGCGCCACTTCGGCGTCGCTGTAGCCAGCAAGGCTTGCAGGGCGGAAGCGGAACAGCACGCTTGCCAGCTGCGGCTGCATCACCAGCTCCAGAGAAGCATGGTCAGCCACATAGGCCGCTACGTTCTGCGCCATGGTCACGCCGTGATCGATGATTTCGGCATACTTTTTCTGGCCCAGGGCTTCCAGACCCATCCACAGCTTCAATGCATCAAAGCGGCGGGTTGTTTGCAGAGATTTGGAGACCAGGTTTGGCACGCCTTGCTCTTCGTCGAACTCGGAGTTCAGGTATGCAGCCTGGTAGCGCATCAGCTCGTAATGGCGTTCATCCTTGAGCAGGAACGCGCCGCAGCTGATGGTCTGGAAGAACTGTTTGTGGAAGTCCAGAGTCACGGAATCCACCAGCTCCAGGCCGTCCAGGTAATCGCGATACTTTTCGGAAAGCAGCAGTGCGCCGCCCCAGGCCGCATCAACGTGTACCCAGATTTTGTGTTCGGCAGCCAGCTTAGCAATCTCGCGCAGCGGGTCGATAGCACCGGCGTCGGTTGTCCCGGCGGTAGCGACAATCGCCATAATCTGCTCGCCGTTCGCTTTTGCCTGAGCGATTTTGTTCGCCAGGTCGCTAACGTCCATGCGGGCAAACTCGTCGGTTTTCACCAACGTGACGGACTGGTAGCCCATGCCCATCAGCGCCATGTTTTTCTGCACGGAGAAGTGGGCATTTTCAGAGCACAGTACCCGAATTTTGCGAATATCGCCGGTCAGACCGTCCTGCTGGACGGAGTGACCCTGACGCGCAAAGTAAGCGTCACGCGCCAGCATCAGACCCATCAGGTTGCTCTGAGTGCCGCCGCTGGTGAACACGCCCGCGTCGCCAGCCGGGTAGCCAACTTGCGCGCGCAGCCATTCAATCAGCTTCATCTCAATGATGGTGGCCGACGGGCTTTGGTCCCAGGAGTCCATGCTCTGGTTGGTGGCGTTAATCAGCACTTCCGCGGCCTGGCTTACCACCAGGCTAGGGCAGTGCAGGTGCGCCACGCACTGCGGATGGTGCACCAGCAGGCTGTCTTTCAGGAAATACTCAATCGCGCGTTCAATCGCGACCTGGTTGCCCAGGCCCTGAGGATTGAAGTCGAGCTGAATACGTTCTTTCAGCTCGGCGACGGTTTTGCCCTGGTACATCTGAGGCTGCTGCAACCATTCCACTACGGCCTGGCTGGTCTGGGCGATCGCCTGCTGGTATTCCTCAATGCTCTGCGCTGAGGAGGCCAGAATCGGGTTAGATCGGGACATATTATTCACTCCGGTCAGGCAGCTTTGGCGCCAGCGGCTAACAAGGCTTGTTCAAATTTGCTCAGGAAAATTTCCAGCTCATCGTCGGTGATCAGCAGAGATGGCAGCAGGCGCAGCACGCAGCCGTTACGGCCACCGCGCTCCAGAATCAGGCCCGCTTCGAAGCATTTCTTCTGAATAAGAGCAGACAACGCGCCGTCGGCCGGGTAGCAACCCATATGATCCTGGGCTTCTTCAGGCTTAACGATTTCAATCCCGAGCATCAGGCCCAGGCCGCGAACGTGGCCGATAACCGGGTAGCGCTTTTGCAGCTCAACCAGTTTGCCTTTCAGCCATTCGCCCTGAGCGGCAACTTTGTCTGCAACTTTGTTGTTTTTCAGGTATTTCAGCGTGGTCAGGCCGGTCGCCATTGCCAGCTGGTTACCGCGGAAGGTGCCGGTGTGGTGGCCAGGCTCCCAGGCATCGATCTCTTTTCTCAGGCCCAGCACGGCCAGCGGCAGACCGCCGCCAACGGCTTTGGACATCACGATGATGTCTGGCTCAATACCGGCGTGTTCGTAGGCGAACAGCTTGCCGGTACGGGCAAAGCCAGCCTGAACTTCGTCGATAATCAGCACGATGCCGTGCTCTTTGGTCACTTTACGAATGCGTTGCAGCCACTCGGCCGGAGCCGGGTTCACGCCGCCTTCGCCCTGCACCGCTTCGAGAATAACGGCCGCAGGTTTGCGCACGCCGCTTTCAACGTCGTTGATCAAGTTGTCGAAGTAGTAGGTCAGCGCTTTCACGCCGGCGTCACCGCCAATGCCCAGCGGGCAGCGGTACTGGTGCGGATACGGCAGGAACTGGACTTCCGGCATCAGGCCGTTGATGGCCTCTTTCGGAGACAGGTTGCCGGTTACCGACAGCGCGCCGTGGGTCATGCCGTGATAGCCGCCGGAGAAGCTGATAACGCCGCTGCGGCCGGTGTGCTTTTTAGCCAGCTTAATCGCCGCTTCTACTGCGTCAGCGCCGGAAGGGCCGCAGAACTGCAGGCAAAATTCTTTACCCTGGCCCGGCAGCAAGGACAGCAGATATTCGGAGAACTCGTCTTTTAACGGGGTCGTCAGGTCGAGTGTATGTAACGGCAAGCCGCTGGTAATGACATTTTGGATGCTTTGCAGGATATCAGGATGGTTATGGCCAAGCGCCAACGTTCCCGCACCGGCCAGACAGTCGAGATAACGATTATTCTCAACGTCAATTATCCAGGCGCCCTGGGCTTTGGCTATAGCGAACGGTAATTTGCGCGGGTAACTTCTGACATTCGATTCGAATTCAGCCTGTCTTGCCAAATAGGTTTCGTTGGTAGCGTTTGCAGATTGTGCATCTAAAGTATCAATACGGACTTTATCCGTCATCATATCTCTCCTACAACCGTCGGCAGAAGCGCAACGGCTGAATTAAGTAAACTAAATGTTATTCAGGGTGCGTAAAACGCGGCCAATATATGGCTTTTTACCCCCCCGCTCAATCATTTATTTTCCTCGATATTTTTAATTTAAAATCAGATGGTTGATGAAACGTTTCGCAGATATCCAGACATCGGATCTGCCAACTATTGGCAATTGCAGGGAAAAAAGCCGCCGTAAGGCCTCTATTTTTCTTATTGCTTCAATCTGGCCAGACCAGATCGGGAGCTATCTGGAAACAATTAAGCACAAAAAGTTACCGGGGGAAATTCATCGGCAACAGAGGTTTTATTTTTGGCGTGTAGCGGGAAGCTATGGCGGCGTTTAGCGGTAAAAAATGGCTATACGTTCTTCGATAAGTCTGGTCAAAAAATCCAGCGTGGGCTTGTCACCGGACGAGCCATGTTGCAGGCAGAGGCCCAGAGCAGGGAGGCGGGGAAGGGTGTGGAGAACCGCTAAATCGTCAGGTTTACCCACCAGCGTACGTGCGGTAATCCCTAACCCGGCACGGGCTGCCGACCAGAGGCCATTAAGACTGCTGCTGGTGAATGCAATCCGCCAGCTAATACCGGCTGCGTCCAGGGCTTCGAGGGCGCGGGTACGAAGTATGCAGGGGGCGTCAAAGAGCGCAAGGGGAAGCGGTTGTCCGGCGGCAAGGCACTCTGCTACTCGCCCGGCGGAACCTATCCAGTGTAGAGGGATTTTTCCCAACTCGTTCTGAAGGGCGCCGGTATTCGTTTGCCAGAGTAAAGCCATATCCAGCTGGGAGCGCTGAACGGCCGATTCCAGCTCCGCATTGCGCGCAATTCTGGCTTCAACAATTACGCCGCTGTGAGCCCGGGTAAAGTCGCCCAGTATGTCGGTTAAAACACCTTCGCCAAAATCCTCCTGAAAACCCACTCGCACTTTGCCGCCCAGTCGTGCGCCGCTGGCGGCGACTATTGCGGCATCGTTGAGCGCCAGCAGGCGTTTTGCATAGCTAAAAACGATTTCACCTGTCGGCGTCAGCGCCAGGCCTCGGCCCGCCTTTTTAACAACCGGGGCACCAACCTGCTCCTCCAGTTTTTTGAGCTGGGCGCTGACCGCAGAGGTGGAGCGCCCGTGCCTGTCCGCAGCCCGTGAAAACGAGCCCAGTTCAATGCCGGAGACAAAGGTTCGCAGAACATCGAGATCTAAATGAGTCATCGCCATTGTTCCAAAAAACGGGATTGTTAGTAAAAAATTATCTGATTTTTGGAATGATAGTTGATGAGTATGCTCAGTTTGTCAACGCCAATAAGGAGACATCATGAGCGAGGAAATACAAGAGATTCAGCGGGTTTTGAGCAGGGCTCCTAAGCTTGCCAGCCTGAGTACCGAGTTGTTATTTAAAGATATATGGGAGCGACCGGAGCTTAACAAACGCGACCGCAGCTTGATAACCGTGGCGGCATTGCTGGCGCTTTACCGGCCTGAACAGCTTCCTTTTCATCTGAGCCTGGCACGTCAAAATGGTGTTCGTGACGAGGAAATCAGCGAGCTGATTACCCACCTCGCCTTTTATGCAGGCTGGCCCGCAGCGCACAGTGCATTACTAGCTTTTGATCGGCTGATTATCGCCGGTAGCAACGAGGAGAAATAATATGCCGATTATTCATCTCAGCTTACTTAAAGGTAAAACGACAGCACATCTGGATGCGGTTTCGGCCAGCGTGCAGCAGGCTTTGGTCGAGGCTTTTGACGTGCCTGCTGATGACCTGTTCCAGGTTGTCCATCAACTGGCTGAAACGGAACTGCGTTTTGACCGTCATTATATGGCTGGCCCGCGCAGTAATGCATGGTTGCTGGTTGAGATTACGGCGGGAAAGCCGCGCAATATCGAAACTAAAAAACGCTTCTATCAGGTGCTTACGGAGAGGCTGGCCGCCAAACCAGGGATCCATCCCAATGACGTTATGGTGGTTATCCGGCATAACAATCCTGAGGACTGGTCTTTTGGCGGCGGAACGGCAAGCCTGGTTCCGGCGTAGCCTCTACCCCTTAAAATCGCTGGGCGCGGGGGAGTCATCGCTGTATATTTCAATGCACAACGATTATCAGGACTCCCGCCGTGAACTTATTGACTCGCCGCCTGACTATAGGCGCTCTGTTACTGCTTTCCCCGCTCGCCGCGCTGGCGAACCGCACCATAACCGATCAACTTGGCCGCCAGGTGACTATTCCCGATGAGGTTGACCGCGTGGTGGTGTTGCAGCATCAAACCCTCAACCTGCTGGTGCAGATGAACGCCACCGACAAAGTGGTCGGCATTCTGGCTAACTGGAAGCAGCAACTGGGCGACGGCTATGCCCGGTTGGCTCCTGAGCTTGAGCATAAGGCTCAGCTTGGTGATTTGACCCACGTTGACGCGGAAAAACTGGTGGCGCTACATCCGCAGGCGGTCTTTGTCACCAACTACGCGCCGCAGGAGATGATCGACAGCATCAGCAAGCTCGGTATTCCGGTGATAGCGATCTCCCTGCGGCACGACAAGCCGGGCGAGCAGGACAAGCTGAATCCTTCTATGGGCGATGAAGAGCAGGCCTATAACCTGGGTCTTAAAGAGGGCATCACGCTGATTGGCGAAGTGGTCAACAAACGGCAGCAGGCTAAAGAGCTTGTGGAGGCCACTTTCGCCGAGCGTAAGCTCGTCAGCGAGCGGCTGAAAGACATCCCTGAAAGCCAGCGCGTTCGGGCCTATATGGCTAACCCTGACCTGACGACCTACGGTTCCGGCAAATACACGGGCTTGATGATGGCTCATGCGGGGGCGCTAAACGTTGCGGCAGCCACCGTTAAAGGGTTCAAACAGGTATCAATGGAGCAGGTGATCGCCTGGGATCCACAGACGATCTTCGTGCAGGATCGCTACCCGAAGGTAGTGAATGAAATCAAAAACGATCCGCAGTGGCAGACTATTGATGCGGTGAAGAACCACCGCGTCTGGCTTATGCCGGAGTACGCCAAGGCCTGGGGCTACCCGATGCCGGAGGCGATGGCTATAGGCGAGCTATGGATGGCGAAAAAACTCTACCCGGAAAAATTTCGCGACATTGATATGAAGAAAATCGCCGACAGCTGGTATCAGCGTTTTTATCGTACGCATTATGAGGGCGTTGAGTGATGGATTTGCAGGTGCTGGCGGCGGGAAGCCTGCGCCTTGCCTGGCAGCCGCTGATGGCGCAGTTCTGCCGTGAAACCGGCATCCATGTTGATACCCGGTTTGCTCCGGCAGGCATGCTGAGGGAACGTATTGAGGCTGGTGAATATTGCAGCCTGTTTGCTTCGGCGAATATGGCTCATCCTCAGGCGCTGCTGGAGCAGGGGATAGCTTCTGCGGTTCAGCGTTTTGCCGGGAACACGCTTTGTGTGACGGCGGCGGCGCAAGTGGTGGAGGAGAAGAGCGACTGGCTAAGCCTGCTGGCTAATCCCGCGCTTCGCATTGCCACTTCCACGCCCGGCAGCGACCCTTCAGGTGATTACACCTGGCAGCTATTTGCCGGGTTGCAGTCGCGATTTGGCGTTGAGCTACACCACCGGGCCATACCGCTGGTTGGCGGGCCGGACAGCAAACCGGTTCCGCAGGGAGAGCTTGCCGCCGCGTGGTTAATCGGCAGCGGCCAGGCCGATCTCTTTATTGGCTATCGTAGCTATGCCGGTGTTTTAAAGCAGCATAAGGAGCTGAGAGTGTTTGAAATTCCTCAGCCTTATAATATTGAAGCGAATTACGGCGTGGCGCTGTGCGATGAACGGGCAAGGCCGCTGTGGGCATTTCTCGGCTCCGATAGCGCCCGGGGAATATTATTGCAGAGTGGTTTTAGCGCCTGAATAATAAAAAACCGCTGGCAGCAGCGGCTTTTATGAGGCCCCGTCAGGGCATCATGGTTGGCCATTCTGCCGGCATGCGTGAGATTACGTTCACCAGCAGTTGCTTAAAGGATGCCCAGATAAGCGGGAAATCCTCCAGCGTCAGGCCCAATAAACCCATAGCAAACCAGCATGACGCGGCGATGCCCAGCCCGCTGCAGGCAAATGCCAGTATCCGATAGTCGGAGCGGCGAAACTGGATATTGAGGCTACTTGCCAGAAACATCAAAACGGCACTGACCAGCGGCCAGCGCAGCAAAAAAACGCCGGTAGTAATTGTTGCCATTCACCTTATTCCTCGATCACTGCAACTCTCTTGTTTGTTGCATCAATAATGTGAAGTCTATCACTATTGTGCATTTAATCACCAGTTTTGAGCGTGTTTTTTCGTCGTTTTTATCGCCGGAAAGGCGTCTTTTTAAGCTGGAATTAGCCGCGCAGCGGTGAACATTTTGTTTATCTGACGTTTACCGCAATTTCGTTTAAATAATCATTCCCTGCTGCTTTAACCCCAGAAAAAATCATATTCACTCGGCAGGTCAAATCTTAAGCTAAACAGTCTCCCGATTTAACTTATCTTATTGTTGCGCAAATTAATTTTCGCTGAGTTAACGCCTGAATCCTATTGCTAAAACAGGCTTTATGATGCAACGTAATCGGCGGTCATCAGGTGGTTCCGGTAAGACATAAAAAATGAGCGGTTAATAGCAGGGACATGTGGGCATCATGGTGAAACGAGTCTATTTAAAGGTGTTGCGCACATCAGGATTTGTCCTGATGGTTTGCCTGCCGGTTATGCTGGCTATCTATTTTGCGCATATGCGCGCAACCAGCGACACCCAGCAGCATCTGCACTCTTTTGGCAAGCTGGTGATGGAAAAGACGGAAATTGTCATCAGCCACGTTAATGACGCCCGCAGCGAAGCCGAGAATTTTTCCGGAAATATATGTAGCCCGGAACATATGGCTAACATGCTGGATATTGTGCGCAGTAAACTTTTTGTCGCCGACTTAATTTACGCTAAAGGCAATCAGCTGCTTTGTTCTACCAGCTATAAAACGTTAAAACCCATTCCTGCCCCTCCGCCGACCTATACCCGCAAGCCGGATGTGGCAATTAACTATTATCTGGATACGCCTTTTTACGCCGGTCATAAAATGACTTATATGCGGCGCGGTAATTATATCGCGGTAATTAATCCGCTTACCTGGTCGGAAGTTTTGTCTGAGGACGATTCTTTGGTCTACGGCGTGTTTGATACCGTCACCAGGAGTTTCTTTTCTTTAAGCCCCGGCGCCGATAGCGATCTGCTGCACGGATTTATTCTGCGTGGAGAGAAAACCTTTACCCACGATAACCGCTTTTACACCATTAACTATTCGGCAAAAAGACCGATAGCGGTCATTGTTTCGACTTCAGAAACGCTATTTAACCGCCAGTGGTATCACCAGCTGACGCTGACTTTGCCGCTGGGTGTTATTTGCAGTCTTATAATTCTTATGATGTGGTCGCGAACCCGACAGCAGCTTAATTCACCACGTCGTATGCTGCAAAGAGCGCTGGCCAGAAAACAGCTTAAGCTTCATTACCAGCCGATAATTGATATTCAGAACGGCCACTGCGTTGGGGCAGAGGCGCTGTTGCGCTGGGTTAATTTTAACGGGCAGACCATCAGCCCCGGCACATTTATTCCGCTGGCTGAATCTGAAGGCTTGATTCAAAAAATATCAGACTATGTGGTGGATGCGGTATTTAAAGACATTGGTGAGTTCCTTGCGGACCATCCGGGGCTGTACGTTTCGATAAATCTTTCGGCGGCGGATTTTCACTCTTCACGCCTGATTAATGTTCTCTCCGAGCGCATTAAAACCTATAACATCAGGCCCGGGCAGATAAAAATTGAAGTTACCGAGCGTGGATTTATTGAAGTTGAAAAAACCAGGCCGGTTATTCAGGAGTTTCGTAATGCCGGGTTTAAAGTGGCGATTGATGATTTTGGCACCGGTTATTCGAACCTGCACAACCTGCAATATTTAAACGTCGATATCTTAAAAATCGATAAAAGCTTTATTGATTCGGTCACCAGCGAGCGCGCCAGCCACTTACTGGTAGAACATATTATTGAAATAGCCCACAGCCTTAACCTGACGACTATCGCCGAAGGCGTGGAAACCGAAGCACAGCTTGCGTGGCTGGTGGAGCACGGCGTGGAGTTCTGCCAGGGCTGGTATTTTGCGAAGGCGCTTCCACCTCAGGAATTTATTGCCTGGCTGTATACGCCAGGCGGCATCAACCTTGCTTCCGGGCGAGCCACTCAGGCCTGATGGCGGTAGTCCGTTGGCGTGCGGTCGAATTCACGGCGAAATACGCGGGAGAAGGTTTGCTGCGAGACGTAGCCGTAGTCCATAGCGATATCAAAAATTGGCCGCTGAGTGGTTCTTAGCTCGGTAGCCGCCATCAGCAGGCGGCGCTGGCGAATATAGTCGCCCAGCGTTTGATGCATCACGGTGCGGAACATCCGCTGCAAATACCACTTTGAATAACCAGATTTTTTTGCCACCACGTCGATGTTAAGCGGCTGGTCAATATGTTCATCAATCCATTCAGTCAGCGTATAAATGATGTCCTGGTGAGCCATGAGTCGTCCTCATTTACGGGTTAGCAAGTTTCGTTGAGCCGGAGTATAATTCCTCAAGTTAACTTGAGGTAAAGAGCATTGTGGAAAAGAAAATCTCTCGACTAAAAACGTTGTTAACGCCGGGCGAAGTCGCAAAGCGCAGCGGCGTGGCGGTTTCCGCACTGCATTTTTACGAAAGCAAAGGGTTGATTAAAAGTACGCGGAACGCGGGCAATCAGCGGCGCTACCAGCGCGATGTGCTGCGAACGGTGGCGATAATCAAAATAGCCCAGCGCATCGGCATTCCGCTCAGTACCGTAGGGGATGCTTTTGGCGTGCTGCCTGACGGGCATTCGATCAACAAAAACGACTGGAAGAAGCTCTCTTCGCAATGGCGTGAGGAGCTGAATCACCGCATTGCCACGCTGACCGCGCTGCGTGATGAGCTAAACGGCTGCATCGGGTGCGGCTGTCTGTCCGGGGTGGACTGCCCGCTGCGTAACCCTGGCGACAAACTCGGCGAGCAGGGCACCGGCGCCCGCCTGCTGGAAGACTAAATCTCTCACTGCATAAAAAACTAAAGCGCCACAAGGGCGCTTTAGTTTTATTCCCGGTCTTTGTCTTTCGCTCTATCCCGCTCTGGCAGGAGGGTTTCCCCCGACGTCAACGCCCCTCAATTACGCTTTCTCAGGAGGTTCCGGTCTGCGTTGATAATTAAAGTGTAGGCCCCACCCCGAACTTCGCAAGGTCAATTTGCTCTTTTTTTGTACATTTTTTGACGGGCTTTTCGGGAGCGTGTTTCCTATAGTTACTCCATCAGGCTAAACAAAAGGTTACCGAATGCTGACGGTTCATCATCTCAATAACTCTCGCTCACAACGCGTTCTCTGGATGCTCGAAGAGCTGGAGCTGCCTTATCAAATCATTCGCTATCAGCGTGAACCGACCATGCTGGCGCCGGAGGCGTTAAAGAAAATTCACCCGCTGGGTAAATCGCCGCTAGTGGAAGATAATGGCCATATCCTCGCGGAGTCAGGCGCAATCCTCGAATACTTGCAGGAGAGTTACGATAAAGAGGGCCGCCTTAAGCCCGCAGAGATAAACGACAAGCTGCAATATCGATTCTGGCTGCATTATGCCGAAGGGTCGCTCATGCCGCTGTTGCTGCTGAAACTGGTCTTTAGTCGCCTGGGTAAAGCGCCGGTTCCCTGGCCGCTGCGTCCGGTCGGCAAAGCGCTGGGGCAGGGAGTGCAAAAGGCGTATCTCAATAAGCAAATTGCCACCCATGCTCGCTACGTTGAAGGGCACCTGAGCCAGTTCCCGTGGTTTGCCGGGCAGCAGTTCAGCGCGGCGGACATCCAGATGAGCTTCCCGGTTGCCGCGCTCCTTGCTCGCGGAGAGGTGAATGATATGCCGCATACCCAGGCATGGATGAAAAACGTGCAAATGCGGCCTGCGTGGCAGCGGGCGCTGAACCAGGGTGGGCCGTTTGAGATCCCCGGCGACTAATTTTTGAATCGGGTGAAAACTGCGCCAACAGTTTGCTGTTTTGTTGCGAAATTGCGCATCGACGATAACGTTTGCGCATGATGCGGTGATTTATTCATCAGCTGGGCATATTTTCCACGAAAAGCGCAAAAGTTAGGTTGAAAATCCCGTAAGGAAGGCTGGATAATCGTTTGCCTTAATTCTGATACACCGATTTGTCTGTGCGGAGTTAAACGTTTGCTTTTTTGTGACACCCCTTTTGTCACAATCGTAGCGCAGGGAGACAACGTTTAACTGGCAGCGGGTTGTCCACCGCCCGGGCAAACGTCATTCTAAAAATCTCAGGGGATTTTTCACTATGTCTACACCTTCTCCGCGTGCCGGCGGCTCACTCGAGGCCTGGTTCAAAGTTTCTGCACGTGGCAGTACCGTGCGCCAGGAAGTTGTCGCCGGTCTGACAACCTTCCTCGCCATGGTTTACTCCGTGATAGTGGTTCCGGGCATGCTCGGTAAAGCCGGTTTCCCTCCGGCGGCGGTCTTCGTCTCCACCTGTCTGGTTGCGGGCGTTGGCTCCATCGTTATGGGACTGTGGGCAAACCTGCCGCTGGCTATCGGCTGCGCCATCTCGTTGACCGCATTCACCGCTTTCAGCCTGGTGCTCGGCCAGCACATCAGCGTGCCGGTTGCGCTCGGTGCGGTATTCCTGATGGGCGTGCTGTTTACCATTATCTCCGCCACCGGCATTCGTAGCTGGATTTTACGCAACCTGCCAATGGGCGTTGCCCACGGCACCGGGATTGGCATCGGCCTGTTCCTGCTGTTGATTGCCGCTAACGGCGTGGGCCTGGTTATCAAGAACCCGCTGGACGGTCTGCCGGTTGCGCTGGGCCACTTCGCCAGCTTCCCGGTAATCATGTCGCTGATTGGCCTGGCGGTGATTATCGGCCTGGAAAAACTGAAAGTACCGGGCGGTATTCTGCTGACCATTATCGGGGTTTCGATCATCGGCCTGATTTTTGACCCGAATGTTCACTTCTCCGGTATCTTCGCTATGCCTTCCCTGAGCGATGATAAAGGCAATTCGCTGATTGGCAGCCTCGACATCATGGGCGCGCTGAACCCGATTGTGCTGCCAAGCGTGCTGGCGCTGGTCATGACCGCGGTATTTGACGCAACCGGCACTATCCGCGCGGTTGCCGGTCAGGCAAACCTGCTGGATAAAGACGGCCAGATTATCGACGGCGGCAAAGCGCTGACAACTGACTCCCTGAGCAGCGTGTTCTCAGGCCTGGTGGGTGCGGCTCCGGCTGCGGTTTACATCGAGTCCGCAGCGGGTACGGCGGCGGGCGGTAAAACCGGCCTGACAGCCATCACCGTTGGCGTGCTGTTCCTGCTTATCCTGTTCCTCTCCCCGCTCTCCTATCTGGTTCCTGCCTACGCAACCGCTCCGGCGCTGATGTATGTTGGCCTGCTGATGCTGAGCAACGTGGCAAAAATCGACTTTGCCGACTTCGTAGATGCGATGGCTGGCCTGATAACTGCGGTCTTCATCGTGCTGACCTGTAATATCGTTACCGGCATCATGATCGGCTTTGCTTCTCTGGTTATCGGCCGTGTAGTGTCCGGCGAATGGCGTAAGCTGAATATCGGCACCGTGGTTATTGCCGTGGCGCTGGTGGCGTTCTACGCCGGTGGCTGGGCAATCTGATTTTCAATTCGTGCGGGTTGCGTTCTGTAACCCGCCGCTTTTCCTCTCTTCGGGCATTTCCGGTTCCAATGTGGTGCAAAAAGTTGTTTTATTATTAAAACAACCTTCAAAGGTGGCACTTCACACATCGCTTACAAGGAAAACATGGAAATTTTCTTTACCATCCTCATTATGACCCTCGTGGTTTCGCTCTCCGGAGTGGTAACACGCATGTTGCCCTTCCAGATCCCGCTCCCTCTGATGCAAATCGCCATTGGCGCGCTGCTGGCGTGGCCGCATTTTGGCCTGCACGTTGAATTTGACCCGGAACTGTTCCTGGTGCTGTTTATCCCGCCGCTGCTGTTTGCCGACGGCTGGAAAACGCCGACCCATGAGTTTCTTAACCATGGGCGGGAGATTATCGGCCTTGCGCTGGTGCTGGTGCTGGTCACCGTGGTCGGGATCGGCTTCCTGATTTACTTCCTGGTGCCGGGTATTCCGCTAATTCCTGCTTTTGCGCTGGCGGCGGTGCTGTCGCCGACGGATGCCGTGGCGCTGTCGGGGATTGTTGGCGAAGGGCGCATCCCGAAAAAAATCATGGGAATTTTGCAGGGCGAGGCGCTGATGAACGACGCCTCTGGCCTGGTATCGCTGAAGATGGCGGTCGCCGTTGCCGTGGGTACAATGGTGTTCACCGTTGGCGGAGCATCGCTTGAGTTCTTTAAAGTAGCGATTGGCGGTCTGCTGGCGGGGATTGCCGTCAGCCTGCTGTACGGTAAGTCGCTGCGCCTGATGAGCCGCTGGAGCGGCGATGAACCGGCAACTCAAATTCTGCTGCTGCTTCTGTTACCGTTCGCCTCTTATCTGATTGCCGAACATATTGGCGTTTCGGGCATCCTGGCTGCGGTTGCCGCGGGGATGACCATTACCCGGTCCGGCGTGTTACGCAGCGCACCGCTCGCTATGCGCCTGCGTGCAAACAGCGTCTGGGCGATGCTGGAATTTGTCTTCAACGGCATGGTGTTCCTGCTGTTGGGCCTGCAACTGCCCGGCATTCTTGAGACCTCCGTAGCGGCGGCAAATGCCGACCCGAACGTAGAGTTGTGGATGCTGTTCCTCGACGTGGGTATGATTTATTTCGCGCTGATTGCCGTGCGTTTCCTGTGGCTGTGGTCGATGAAGCGCATTAGCCTTCGCTTTATGAAAAAGCGCCCGCTGGAGTTTGGCTCGTTTACCACGCGTGAGCTGTGCATCGCCTCTTTCGCCGGGGTACGCGGAGCAATTACTCTCGCCGGTGTGCTCTCTATTCCGCTGTTCCTGGGAGACGGTACGCCGTTCCCGGCTCGCTATGAGCTTATCTTCCTCTCCGCTGGCGTTATCCTGTTCTCGCTGTTTGCCGGGGTCATTATGCTGCCTATCCTGCTGAGAAACGTCGAAGTGGGAGATAAAACGGTAGCGCGCAAGGAAGAGCGGCTGGCGCGTTCGGCAACGGCTGAAGTCGCGATCGTTGCCATTCAGAAAATGGAAGAACGCCTTGCAGCGGATAGCGAAGAGAACATAGATGACCAGCTTTTGAAAGAGGTCAGTTCAAGGGTTATCGGCAACTTACGCCGCCGCGCCGACGGGCGTAATGATGTTGAAAGCAGCGAGCTGGAAGAGAATCTTGAACGCCGCTTCCGCCTCACCGCGCTGCGTTCGGAGCGCGCGGAGCTTTACCATCTGCGTGCTACCCAGCAAATCAGCAACGAGACCCTGCAAAAGCTGCTGCACGATCTCGACCTGCTTGAAGCTCTGCTGATCGAACGTCAGTAAACCGTTTAGTTCTGGCCTGCCTCAAGCGCGGGCCAGAACTCTCTGCAACAATCTATCCACGCCTGCGCGCTCTGCGAAATATAAACCCCTTCGCGCCAAATCATGCCCAGTTGCCAACTTAAATCGCTGTTCAGCGGGAGCCACATCAGCGTGGTGTGATCCAGCTTCTGGCAGATAGGTTCGGGAAGGATGGCTATGCCCACGCCGCCCTGGACCATTGCGGCCAGGAAATCCCACTGACCGCTGCGTACCGCGATGCGCGGCGTAAACCCGTGGGACTCAAAAAGCTGCATCAGCTGGCGGCTAAGGGAAAAATCTTCGTTGTAAATAAGCAGCGGGTGTTCGGCAAGTTCCGCCGGGTCAACGCTGGTGCGGCCCAGCCACGGGCCTGAGCGGGGTACCAGCACGCAAAGCGGGTGGCGAAACAGCGGCAGCACGGTGAAGACGCTTTCGTCCTCAACCGGCATGGCGGTGACCGCTAAATCCAGCTCGCCGTTAAGTACAGCCTGCTGGACAGTCAGGCCGCCAAACTCGGAGATCTTAAATTCAACGCCGGGATAACGATGCTGATAAACGCCAATCGGGCCGGTCATCAGGGTGCCGACCATCGGTGGAATACCCAGCCGTAATACGCCGTTGGTGAGCTGCTTGATGTCGTTAAGCTCGGCTTCCAGCTGGCGGAACTCGGCCAGAATAGCCAGCCCGCGCTGGAAGACCACCTGCCCGGTATCGGTAAGCAACAGGCGGCGGCCGTCGCGGATCAGCAGCGTACAGTTCAGCTCATCTTCGAGATTACGCAGCATCTTGCTGATGGTCGGCTGGGTGACGAACATCTTCTCCGCCGCGCGAGTGAAGCTCTGCTGGCGTACCACTTCAACGAAGTAACGCAGCGTTCTGATGTCCATAACTATTCCTGTTGACTATGCATGCAATGATTTTAATTCATTTCAGTAGCGATTAACCGCTATCTATAATCGTGGCTGGTATTTTTTGGAGAATGCATATCATGGCTCTGGCGTTAGGTCGTTTTACGCCTGCTGTAATTCATAGCCTGCGGGTTCCCGTCCAGGTCGCGCTGTACGCCGGGCTTTTTGTTTTTGCCGAACAGCTTGTGGCCTGGGGGCACTTGCCGCTTCCCGCCAACCTGGTTGGCATGCTGTTGTTACTGGCGTTGATTATTTTCCGCATCGTGCCGCTGAAATGGGTACGAGAAGGCTCAAAGTGGCTGCTGGCGGAAATGCTGCTGTTCTTTGTACCGGCGGTCGTCGCGGTAGTTAACTACGCCCAACTGCTTATGGTGGACGGCTGGCGCATCTTCGTGGTGATTGCGGTCAGCACGCTGCTGGTGCTCGGCAGCACGGCGTGGGTGGTGGAAAAAGTTTACCGCTTTGAACTGGCGCGCGAAGCCCGCAGGCAGACTAAACATGACTAATTTCCAGCTTAGCCTGCTGTGCCTGGCGGTGACGCTCATTTTCTATTTTGCCAACAAACGCCTTTACCGCCGTTTTCGCAAATTGCCGCTGATGCCGCTGGTTTTTACCCCGCTGCTGCTGGTGGCGATGCTGATTTTTGGGCATATCTCCTACAGCAATTATATGGGGGAGGCGCACTGGCTGCTGTGGCTGCTGGGGCCTGCCACTATCGCCTTCGCGGTGCCGGTCTATGACAACCTCAGGGTAATTAAACGCCACTGGATGTCGCTCACCGCAGGGGTGATGACCGCGATGGTTGTGGCGGTAACCAGCTCAATCTGGCTGGCGAGGCTGCTGACATTGCCGGACGACATTCAGCGCAGTCTTGCTGTGCGCTCTATTACCACGCCTTTTGCCCTGGCGGCGGCAAAACCCATTGGCGGAGAGCCAGAGCTGGTGGCGCTGTTTGTGGTCATCACCGGCGTGTTTGGCATGGCGGTGGGAGACGTACTGTTTTTGCGCTTGTCGATTCGGGAAGGGATTGCTAAAGGTGCCGGGTTTGGCGCGGCCTCTCACGGGGCGGGAACCGCACGCTCTTACGAGCTTGGCCCTCAGGAAGGGGTGATTGCCAGCCTGGTGATGATGCTTTCCGGCGTGGTGACGGTGCTGGTTGCGCCGCTCGTTAGCCTGCTGATGTTTTAACCTACCGGGGCGAGTTGCCCCGGTAAGCGCTTACTTACTAATGGGCACGGCCCTGATCGATGCCGATGCCGGTCTGGGAACGAATAAACTGCGCACGGAATTTCTCGCGCTCAAGCTTACCTGCCGCCGTATTGTCGGTGATTGAGAACAGCCAGATCCCGACGAAGGCCACCAGAATAGAGAACAGAGCCGGGTATTCATACGGGAACAGCGCTTTCTCATGGCCTAGTATTTGCACCCAAATCGTCGGGCCGAGGATCATCAGCACCACCGCGGTCAGAAGACCCAGCCAGCCGCCCACCATCGCGCCGCGCGTGGTCAGCTTCGACCAGTACATCGACAGCAGGATAATCGGGAAGTTACAGCTTGCGGCAATCGAGAATGCCAGCCCGACCATAAAGGCAATATTCTGATTTTCAAACAAAATCCCCAGCAGAATGGCGACCACGCCGAGCACCAGCACGGTAATTTTCGACACCTTCAGCTCGTCGCGCTCTGAAGCACCTTTGCGGAACACATTGGCGTAAAGATCGTGAGAAACCGCAGAAGCACCGGCAAGCGTCAGACCCGCAACGACCGCCAGAATAGTGGCGAAGGCAACGGCAGAAATAAAGCCGAGGAACAGATTGCCGCCAACCGCATCGGCGAGGTGAACCGCCGCCATATTGTTACCGCCAATCAGCGCGCCAGCGGCGTCTTTGAACGCCGGGTTTGCGCCCACTAACATAATGGCGCCAAAACCGATAATAAAGGTCAGGATGTAGAAGTAACCCATAAAACCGGTGGCATAAAACACGCTTTTACGCGCTTCACGAGCGTCGCTCACGGTAAAGAAGCGCATCAGGATATGCGGCAAACCGGCGGTGCCGAACATCAGGCCAAGGCCAAGAGACAGGGCGGATATCGGGTCTTTCACCAGCCCGCCGGGGCTCATGATGGCCGCACCTTTAGGGTGAACCGCCATGGCTTCGTTGAACAGGTTATTAAAGCTAAAGCCGACATGCTTCATCACCATAAAGGCCATAAAACTTGCGCCGAACAGCAGCAGCACCGCCTTGATAATCTGTACCCATGTGGTGGCCAGCATGCCGCCGAACAGGACATACATCACCATCAGGACGCCAACCAGCACTACCGCAATGTGGTAGTTGAGGCCGAACAGCAACTGAATGAGCTTACCGGCGCCGACCATCTGGGCAATGAGATAAAGCGCCACGACCACCAGCGAACCACAGGCGGAAAGCGTGCGGATAGGCCCCTGTTTGAGGCGGTACGAGGCAACATCGGCGAAGGTATAGCGGCCGAGGTTGCGCAGGCGTTCGGCAATCAAAAACAGAATAATGGGCCAGCCGACCAGGAAACCAAGCGAGTAAATCAGCCCGTCGTAGCCGGAGGTATAAACCAGCGCCGAAATCCCGAGGAACGAGGCCGCAGACATAAAGTCGCCGGCAATCGCCAGCCCGTTCTGGAAGCCGGTGATATTCCCGCCAGCGGTGTAATAATCGCTGCGAGAGCGAACGCGTTTAGAAGCCCAGTAGGTAATGTACAGCGTGAAAGCGACGAATATCAGGAACATGATAATCGCCTGCCAGTTAGTTGGCTGGCGCTGAACGGCACCGGTTATGGCGTCGGCGGCTAAAGCGCCGGTGGGCAGCAGGGCGGTAGAAACCGCAAGTAAACGTTTCATTTAACCCCCGCTTCGCGCAGCACTTCTTTGTTCAGGCGGTCAAATTCGCCGTTAGCGCGCCAGACGTAAATACCGGTGAGCAGGAAAGAGATGACGATAACGCCTATCCCGATAGGGATGCCGCGCGTCACGCTGGTGCCCGGATGCAAGGGCGTACCGAGCCACGCTGGCGCAAAAGCGATCAGCAGAATAAAACCAACGTAAATCAATAACATAATCAGTGACAGAATGGCGGCAAACCGTTGCCTTTTAGTGACCAGCTCCCTGAAATGCGCACTGCTTTCTATCCGCTGATAAATGGTGTCATTCATCACAGAGTCTCCAGAGGTAAGGTAGGTAATTATTATTCCCTCTCCCTGAGCGGGAGAGGGTTAGGGTGGGGAGTTATGAAGGCATGGTTAAAGCCTGTTTTTCTTCCAGCAGTTTCTCTACCACGCCAGGGTCGGCGAGGGTTGAGGTGTCTCCCAAGTTGCTGGTATCGCCGGAGGCAATTTTGCGCAGAATGCGGCGCATTATCTTGCCGGAGCGGGTTTTTGGCAGCGAGTCGGTCCAGTGCAGTACGTCCGGCGTGGCAAGCGGGCCAATCTCTTTGCGAACCCAGTTGCGTACTTCGGTATACAGCTCCGGTGTAGGCTCTTCGCCGTGGTTCAGCGTGACGTAGGCGTAAATCGCCTGGCCTTTAATGTTATGCGGGATGCCGACAACGGCGGCTTCGGCAATTTTAGGGTGCGAAACCAGGGCAGATTCGATTTCCGCAGTGCCGAGGCGGTGGCCGGAAACGTTGAGCACGTCATCCACGCGGCCGGTTATCCAGTAATAACCGTCTTCGTCGCGGCGTGCGCCATCTCCGCTGAAATACATATTTTTGAAGGTGGAGAAGTAGGTCTGCTCGAAGCGCTCATGATCGCCAAACAGCGTGCGGGCCTGGCCCGGCCAGGAGTCGGTAATCGCCAGGTTGCCTTCGGTCGCGCCAGTCAGCGGGTTGCCTTCGTTGTCCACCAGCGCAGGTTGAACACCAAAGAACGGCTGGGTTGCTGAACCGGCTTTCAGCTCGGTCGCGCCCGGCAGCGGGGTAATCATGAAGCCGCCGGTTTCCGTCTGCCACCAGGTGTCCATCACCGGGCATTTTTCATTGCCGATGTGCTTCCAGTACCACTCCCAGGCTTCCGGGTTAATCGGCTCGCCTACCGAGCCAAGAATGCGCAGGGAGGAACGGTCAGTGCCTTCGGTTGCTTTATCGCCCTCGGCCATCAGGGCACGGATAGCCGTTGGCGCGGTGTAGAGAATATTCACTTTGTGCTTGTCTACCACCTGGGCCATGCGGTTTGGCTTCGGCCAGTTTGGCACGCCTTCAAACATCAGCGTAATTGCGCCGCAGGCCAGCGGGCCATAAAGCAGGTAGCTGTGGCCGGTGACCCAGCCGACGTCGGCGGTACACCAGTAAACATCGCCCGGATGGTAGTCAAAAACGTATTTGAAGGTGGTTGCGGCGTAAACCAGATAGCCGCCGGTGGTGTGCAGTACGCCTTTTGGTTTACCGGTGGAGCCGGAGGTGTAGAGAATGAACAGCGGATCTTCGGCATTCATCTCTACCGGCTGATGCTGGTCGCTGGCGTTGGCGACCAGGTCGCTCCACCACAGGTCGCGATCCTGGTGCCAGTCAATTTTGCCGCCGGTACGTTTCAGGACCACAACGTGCTCAACGGTTTTGACGTTTGGATTTTTCAGCGCGTCGTCGACGTTCTTTTTCAGCGGGATGGAACGCCCCGCGCGAACACCTTCGTCGGCGGTGATAACCAGCTTCGAGCTTGAGTCGATAATACGCCCGGCAACCGCTTCAGGTGAGAAACCGCCGAAGATAACGGAATGCACCGCACCAATACGCGCGCAGGCCAGCATCGCTACGGCTGCCTCAGGCACCATTGGCATGTAGATAGCAACGACGTCACCCTTTTTAATCCCCAGGTCTACCAGAGTGTTGGCAAAACGGCAGACATCGCGATGTAGTTCGCGATAGGTGATGTTTTTACTCTGAGTTGCGTCATCACCTTCCCAGATAATTGCAGTTTGATCGCCTCGTTCTTCCAGGTGCCTGTCGAGGCAGTTCGCCGCTAAATTGAGCGAACCATCCTCATACCACTTGATAGAGATGTTTCCCGGCGCGAAAGAGGTGTTTTTCACCTTTTTGTAGGGCTTTATCCAGTCGAGGATTTTACCCTGCTGGCCCCAGAATTCATCAGGCTCCTGTATCGACTGCTGATACAGCGTTTTGTACTGCTCCGGATTTATCAGGCAACGGTCCGCAATGTTTGCGGGAATAGCATGTTTGTGTACTTGGCTCATGGCTTTTTTTCTCCTTTAGGATGTTAATAATATGTCACACAAACGTTAATTGTAGGGGTATTGGCAGCTTTGTTTACTTTTTGGGCGGCAGATCACGCATTAAAATTATTGCGTAAAAAATGTTCAAACGGATGAATCGTAAGAAATAATTGCTTTTGATGATTATTGCGAAAATTGATAGTAAAACTTTTTCCATAACAATAGGTTATGGTGATAAGCTCGATGAAAATCCTATTTGTGTAAAGAATGTGAGTGTATAGCTCTGAAAATGAATGGTTGCATAGCATGCTATCGGGATGATACTGATACCGAGCTTTAAAAAACCCCACGTAACACCTGACGTTTGTCATACCCCCTTTCAGTTTGTGACGTTCTCCTTGGTCAACAGCATGGGAATGGCGCTTTTTTGAGGAACTGTAGTCGTTATGAAAAACTTTAAAATCAGCCTGGCCTGGCAAATTTTGCTCGCGCTGGTGTTGGGCATTATTCTAGGAAGTTTTCTTCATTATCAAAGTGATAGCCGAGAGTGGCTGGTTGCTAACCTGCTGTCACCGGCGGGTGATATCTTCATTCACCTGATCAAAATGATCGTCGTGCCGATTGTTATTTCTACCCTGGTGGTCGGTATCGCAGGCGTTGGCGACGCAAAACAGCTTGGCCGAATTGGGGCGAAGACCATCATTTATTTCGAAGTGATCACGACGGTTGCCATCATTCTGGGCATTACGCTTGCGAATGTGTTCCAGCCGGGTCACGGCATTGATATGTCGCAGCTTGCTACCGTGGATATTTCGAAATACCAGAGCACCGCCCAGGATGTTCAAAGCCATGCTCACGGCCTGATGGGCACCATTTTGTCTCTGGTGCCGACCAATATCATCGCCTCGATGGCGAAGGGTGAAATGCTGCCGATAATCTTCTTCTCGGTGCTGTTTGGTCTGGGGCTGTCATCGCTACCGGCGACCCACCGCGAGCCGCTGGTTACCGTATTCCGCTCTATTTCCGAAACCATGTTTAAAGTCACGCATATGGTAATGCGCTATGCGCCGGTCGGCGTTTTTGCGCTGATTTCCGTTACCGTGGCGAACTTTGGGTTCGCTTCGCTCTGGCCTCTGCTGAAGCTGGTGGTGCTGGTTTATGTCGCCATTATCTTCTTCGCGTTTGTGATACTGGGTGCGGTGGCGCGTCTCTGCGGGCTGAAAATTACTATCCTGATGCGCATTCTGAAGGATGAGTTGATTCTGGCTTACTCAACCGCCAGCTCGGAAAGCGTACTGCCTCGCATTATTGAGAAGATGGAAGCCTATGGCGCTCCGGCGTCGATAACGAGTTTTGTGGTGCCAACCGGCTATTCGTTTAACCTCGACGGCTCAACGCTTTATCAGAGCATCGCGGCTATCTTTATCGCCCAGCTGTACGGCATTGAACTGTCGCTGTGGCAGGAGATAATCCTGGTGCTGACGCTGATGGTGACTTCGAAAGGGATTGCTGGCGTACCGGGCGTTTCTTTTGTCGTGCTGCTGGCAACGCTTGGGAGCGTAGGTATTCCGCTGGAAGGGCTGGCGTTTATTGCCGGTGTTGACCGAATTCTCGACATGGCGCGTACCGCGCTGAACGTGGTCGGGAATGCGCTGGCGGTGCTGGTTATTGCTAAATGGGAACACAAGTTCGACAGTAAAAAAGCCCGGGCCTATGAGCGCGAGCTTTTTGGTAAGTTTGACAGTAAAGCGAGCAGTTAAGTAAAGCCCCTCACTCCGGCCCTCTCCCCTATGGGGAGAGGGTTAGGGTGAGGGGATGTATTATCCCCTCGCGCTCTCGCGCAGACGGGCCTTCAGTTTGCTGTACTCATCTATCACGTACTGCTCGGCGGCCTGCTGATCTGCAATCGGCTCAACGCGCACGGCGCAGTACTTGTACTCCGGCGTTTTGGTTATCGGGCTAAGGTTTTCCGCCACCAGTTCGTTACAGGCGCCAATCCACCATTGATAGGTCATATAAACGGCCCCTTTATTAGGGCGTTCACTGACCTCTGCGCGGGTGATAACCCGACCTTTGCGCGAACTCACCCACACCAGCGCCTGATCCTCAATGCCCAGTCTTGCGGCATCTTCAGCGTGGATTTGGGCGTATCCTGGTTCGTCGGCCAGCGCCGCCAGAGCCGCACAGTTGCCGGTCATCGAACGGCAGGAGTAGTGGCCGACTTCGCGCACCGTAGAGAGTACCATCGGATATTCTTCGCTAACGCGATCGATAGGCGGAGCCCAGTCGCAGGTGAAGAACTGGCCCAGGCCGTTAGGGCGCTCGAATTTGCTCTCATACAGATAAGAGGTTCCCTGATCCGCTTCGGACGTATCGCGGCACGGCCACTGGATGTAGCCCAGTTCGCCCATTTTCTCGTAGGTTGCGCCGTAGAAGTCCGGGCACAGGTGGCGCAGCTCATCCCAGATTTCCTGGGTGTTGCTATAGCTCATTGGGTAGCCCATACGGGTAGCGATTTCGCTGATAATCTGCCAGTCCGTTTTCAGATCCCACTTCGGTTCAACCGCTTTGAAGAAGCGCTGGAAGCCGCGGTCGGCTGCGGTGAACACGCCTTCATGCTCGCCCCATGAGGTTGACGGTAAAATAACGTCGGCCTCGGAGGCTGTTTTAGTCATGAAGATATCCTGCACAATCACCAGTTCCATGTCGGCAAAAGCCTGGCGCACGGCGGAAAGCTCGGCGTCCGTTTGCAGCGGATCTTCGCCCATAATATAGGCGGCGCGAACTTCGCCGTGGGCGACCCTATGCGGCATCTCGCTGATGCGGTAACCGTTCTGTTCCGGCAGAGCGTCCACTCCCCAGGCGGCGGCAAATTTGCTGCGCGTTTCCGGGTCTCTGACGTACTGGTTGCCGGGGTACATGTCCGGCAGTGCGCCCATGTCGCATGCGCCCTGAACGTTGTTCTGGCCGCGAACCGGGTTAACGCCAACGTTAGGCTTGCCGAGGTTACCGGTCATTAATGCCAGGCTTGTCAGCGAGCGGACGGTTTCCACGCCCTGGTAGAACTGGGTTACGCCCATGCCCCAAAGGATGGTGGCCGTTTTAGCTTTGGCGTACATACGCGCGGCGGCGCGAATGTCTGCGGCGCTGATGCCGGTTATCTCTTCTACCGACTCAGGCGTATAGCCTTCGACGATTTTGCAATACTCATCAAAACCTTCGGTACGTGAAGCGATAAAGGCGCTGTCGTAGAGTTTCTCTTCAATAATGACGTGGCCCATCGCGTTGAGCAGCGCAATATTAGAGCCGTTCCGCAAGCGTAAATGCATATCGGCGATGCGCGAAGTTTCGATTTTTCGCGGATCGACAACGATAATCTGTGCCCCTTTCTGCTTCGCCTTAATCACACGATTGGCGACGATAGGGTGTGAAACTGCCGGGTTATACCCGAATACAAAGACTAAATCCGTATCCTCAATCTCGACGATTGAGTTACTCATCGCGCCATTTCCGACCGACTGGTGCAGACCTGCAACCGAAGGGCCGTGTCAGACACGCGCGCAGCAATCGACGTTATTGGTTCCAATAACGGCGCGCGCAAATTTTTGCATTACATAGTTGGTTTCATTCCCGGTGCCGCGTGACGAACCGGTCGTCTGGATGGCATTTGGGCCGTATTTTGCTTTGATAGCGCTCAGGCGTGAGCTGACGTAATCCAGGGCTTCATCCCAGGAAACGGCTTCCAGCTTGCCGCCGCGCTCGCGGCGAATCATAGGTGTTTTAAGGCGCGGAGTAAGAATTTTGGTGTCAGTGATAAAATCCCAACCGTAATAGCCTTTCAGGCACAGATCTCCCCGGTTAGTTTTTCCCTGAGCGCCTTCCGCCCTGACGATTTTGCCGTTATCCACCACCAGGTTTATTTTGCAACCCGAGGCGCAATAGGGGCAAACCGTGACGACTTTTTCCATCATGTTGCTCCAGTCAGTGCTGTAATTTGAGTACGACGACGGGAACGCCGTCGCATCCGTGCACCTCTGAATGCATTATCTATGCCACAACAAGTAAAGGGCTATTGGGCGGCTGTTTCGGGGCCGATGGGTTAAAAATATGACGAAAGCAGGCTCGTCGTCAGAAATGACGTGTCGAAGCCCCCGGCATTTGTGACAGTGATAGAAATTTCCACACGCGTTTGTGTTATTTATCCGGCGCGCAATCAACAATCGCTCACACTTAGAAGAACGCTCACCTCCGGAGAAAATAATGAAACCTGCAATCCTGGTGGTGGATGACGATACGGCCATCTGCGACGTACTGCGCGACGTGCTCAATGAGCACGTTTTTGATGTGCTGGTGTGCCACACCGGAAATGAGGCCGTGGAAACCGTTGCCGGGCAGCCTGCCATCGCGCTTATCCTGCTGGATATGATGCTGCCGGACACCAACGGCCTACTGGTGCTCCAGCAGGTACAAAAACTGCGTCCGGCGTTGCCGGTCGTGATGCTTACCGGTATGGGAAGCGAGTCGGATGTGGTGGTAGGGCTGGAAATGGGCGCGGACGACTACATCGCAAAACCGTTTAATGCCCGCGTAGTGGTTGCCCGAGTGAAAGCTGTACTCAGGCGCAGCGGGGCGCTGGCGCTGGAAAGCAGCGGCGCTAAAACCAGCGGCCTGCAATTTAACGGCTGGCGGCTGGACACCGGGCGCTGCCAGCTAATGAACGCTCAACAGCAGCAGGTTGATCTCACCCAGGGCGAATATGGACTGCTGCTGTCGCTGGTGCAGAACGCCCGCAAGGTACTTTCCAGGGAAAGGCTGCTTGAGCTAACCCATAGCGAAAGCCTTGAGGTGTTCGACCGAACCATTGATGTGCTGATTATGCGGCTGCGGCGCAAAATAGAGGTGAATCCTCACCAGCCCACGTTAATCCGCACAATACGCGGAGTCGGATATGTTTTTGCCGCTGATATTATTCATACAGAAAATAACTTAGCGTAATAAGATGGGTGCTTAAGGCGTTCCCGTATTCCCGGCAGGTCGGGCGGAGAAAATAACTCCGCCCGGTTAGTCTTACCGAATAGAGCAGGCAAGCTTGGCTATTATTTCCTGGTTGTCGTTTTTCATTTTCACTTCGCAAAGATCGCTACGTGATAATAAAGTTAGCGCTATTAACGTTATACAAATAATTAACAGGCAGCCGAAAACCAGTTCTCTGTGCTTCATGCCTTTTACTCCTTGCTTTGCAGCGGGTAAGAGGCTAACCTCAACTTGCTGGGTTGAGGGGTAGCCTCGGGTTAACGAAAGTTGCCCGGGGCTTTCTTTTATTCCCTCACTGATATTACTTTGCTCAGGACCGAAAGCCCTAAGCACCCACCTGCTAGTTTACTGTTATTCTTATTTAAATTGCAGATGTAATTTGTTTTGGCGAAATTACATTTTTATGAAACATAACTCGCAAAAAATAATTAATAGATAATTTAAATTAATCCCTTTACCTGTTTCACTCACGACTTATTTAATTTTGTTAAATAAAGTGGCGATATTCATTGCAGAGTAATATTTCCGGCAGCTGATCTTCGCTAAGTGAATTAAAGCGTTCGAGAGGCTCCAGAAAGCGGTTGTCGTGCTCGTCGTCGTTAACCATCGAAACCTCGCCGACCAGCACATCACCGTAGCCTGCCTCGCCCCAGAAACTGTGGTAAATCCCCGGCAACAGGCTGATGCTTTCCCCCGGAGACAAGCGGAGCTGGCTGCCTGCGGCGTGCGTCTGACGGCAACCGTCAATCACTACTTTGATGTCCGACTCTTCGGGTTGTTCAAATGGGTCAGAATTCCACAGTTCGACGATAAGATTCCCGCCGCCTCGGTTGATGATGTCTTCCTGCTTACACCAGTGGAAATGCATCGGCGTAAGCTGATTCTCACGGACGTGCATCACCTTTTCGGCGTAGGGTTTGGCATAAGGCGATCCTTCAGGCGAGCCGTTTCGCAGGGTAAAGAGTGTAAGTCCCATGGTGAGAAAGTCGCTGCCGCCGAAGGCGGTGATGTCCCAGCCCAGTTTCAGGTCGAAAACTTCCTGCCAGCAGAGAGGGTCGAGCTGTTGCCACTTTTGCGGCGTGAAGCTGGCAAACGGAGGAAGCTGAATGTCATGGCGCGCAAAAAATTGGCGAGTTTGATTAAGAAACTGATTAACCTCGGAGCGTTTCATCTGGCCTCCCTTTGATATGGCCCTCACCGCAAGCCAGGAAGGGTTACGGTGAGGGCAGGGGTAAGGGGAAAATTATTTCACCGTCCATCCTTTGTAAGTGCCGATGTTATTCTTATCAATCATCGTCACCGGGATCAGCACCGGGCCTTTCGGCGCGGGTTTGCCCTGCAGAATGTCGTAACCAATCTCTACTGCTTTCGCCGCCATCACCTGTGGATCCTGAGCCGGTGTGGCAACAAAAAGCGAGCCGCCGCCGCGTTTCAGCGCTTCTTCGCCGTCCGGGCTGCCGTCCACGCCGACGATGAAGAATTCATTACGCTGCGCCTGCTTAGCTGCCAGATCGGCACCGATCGCCGTCGGATCGTTAATCGCAAATACGCCGTCGATCTTCGGATTCGCCGCCAGCAGAGAAGTCATCACTTCGAGGCCGCCTTCACGGCTGCCCTTAGCGTTCTGGTTGGAGGAGAGGATCTTAATGTCCGGGTGTTTTTTGAACTCGGTTTCACAGCCTTCAACGCGGTTTTGCACGGCGGAAACTGGCGGCCCGTTGATGATGACTACGTTGCCTTTGTCTTTCAGGCGGTCGGCTATGTATTTACAGGCCATTTGCCCCGCCTGGGTGTTATCCGAGGTGATCGTCGCGTCGGCACCGTCTGCCGCTACGTCAACCGCCACAACCACGATCCCGGCTTCTTTCGCCCGCTTCACTGCCGGGCCGATGCCTTTAGAATCGGCGGCGTTCAGGATAATCATGTCCACCTTCGCGGCGATAAAGTTATCGATCTGCGCCACCTGCTGACCAAGATCGTAGCCGCTGGACACCAGCGTCACTTTCACGTTATCGCCCGCCAGTTTTCGGGCTTCCAGCTCGGCACCTTTGGTTATCTGCACGAAGAACGGGTTGGCCAGATCGCCCACCGTCACGCCGATCGACTTTAACTCTTTCGCCTGAGCGAACGGTGCGCCAGCGATCATCGCACCAGCCAGTAACGCGGTAACTATCGGTTTCAAACGCATGCTGTTTTCCTCACTCGTAGGGTTTTGTTGTTATGCACTTTGATGGTGACGGGTACGGTATTTATCGATCAGCACCGCTATGATGATCACCGCCCCTTTGATCACCAATTGCCAGAAGTAGGAGACGCCCATCAGCGTCATACCGTTATTGAGAGTGGCGATAATCAGCGCCCCCACCAGCGTGCCGGTGATGGTGCCAATGCCGCCCACAAAGCTGGTGCCGCCGAGGATAACCGCGGCAATCGCGTCCAACTCATAACCCATACCGAGGTTGCCGTTGGCACTATAGAGGCGCGAGGCGCTCATCACGCCGCCGAGTCCCGACAGCAGCCCGCTCATGCCGTAAACAAACAGCAGCACCAGCCAGACCTTGATGCCGGTCAGGCGGGCCGCCTGCATATTGCCGCCCACCGCGTAAATATGAACCCCGAGCGTGGTGCGGCGCAGAATAAACCAGCACACCGCAATAACCAGCAAGGCGATGACCACCAGCCACGGGATCGGGCCAAGATAGGCGTTGCCGATCCACTCGAAGTTAATATTGGAGTTGATAACCGTTGTGCCGTCCGCCAGCAGGTAAGCGGCGCCCCGCAGCGCGGTATAGGTGCCCAGCGTGACGATGAACGGCGGCAGCCCGGCCCAGGCCACCAGCATGCCGTTAAACAGGCCAAGCCCGGTTCCCATCAGCAGCGCGGCCGGAATAGAAAGCCCTTCCCAGCCCGGCATCAGCGAAACCACCATCGCGGTGACCGCCGTGGTGCCCAGAATCGACCCCACGGAAAGGTCGATGCCGCCGGTGAGAATAATGAACGTCATCCCTGCGGCCAGCACGATATTGATTGACGACTGTCGGGCGATATTGAGCAGGTTAGACTCGGTAAAGAAGTTTGGCGCGATAAACCCAAAAACGGCGATGATAAGCACCAGAATCGGCAAAATACCGACGGTTTGTAGCAAATCGCCAAACAGCGCCTTCTTCAGCGAGGCGGACTTAGCCGCAGGTTGGGTGCCTGAATTAGTCATGATGAACCTCTTTCTTATGGGCCTCGGTCACGCCGGTAGCCAGCGTCATAATATTTTCCTGAGTAATGTCGTGGCGCAGCAGCTCCCCGGCGATGCTGCCTTCCCGCATGACGTATACCCGGTCGCTCATGCCGACCACTTCGGGCAGCTCGCTGGAAATCATCAGAATGGCAACGCCCTGGCGTGCCAGCTGGTTCATGATGCGATAAATCTCGCTTTTGGCGCCGACGTCAACGCCGCGCGTTGGCTCATCGAGGATCAGAATACGCGGGCCGATGGCGACCCAGCGCGAAATCAATAGCTTCTGCTGGTTCCCGCCGGAAAGGCCGCCGGCCCTTACCTGAGCATGCGGCACGCGGATGTTGAGCAGGCTGATGGCGTCGTCGGAAATGGTTTGTGCTTTTTTACGGTCGAGCATGCCGAAGTGCGCGTCGCGCTCCAGCGTTGCCATGGTGATGTTGTCCTGCGCGGCGAGTTCGAGGAACAGCCCTTGCTCTTTACGGTTTTCGGTCAAAAAACCGATGCCGTGGCGAATCGCCTCGCGTGGAGAGTGAAGGTTGACCGGTTCGCCGTCGATCTCAATCGATCCGCCCGTTGCTTTGCGTACCCCAAAGATCAGCTGCGCCAGCTCCGAACGGCCTGCGCCGACCAGCCCCGCCAGTCCGACGATTTCCCCCGAGCGTACATGCAGGCTGACGGGCTGGACTTTCCCGTTGTCCGTCAGGTGATGGACGTTAAGGCGCGGGCTGCCAAGCGGAATATTGTGTTCTTTATTAAACAAGTCGCTAAGCGGGCGGCCAACCATCATGCGCACCAGCTCGCTGGCGTTGAGATTTTCACGCGTCAGGCTGCCGACATATTGCCCGTCGCGCAGCACGCTCACCCGGTCAGACAGTTCGTAGATTTCGGCCATGCGGTGGCTGATATAGATAATCGCCATGCCCTCATCGCGCAGCCGCAAAATAAGCTCAAACAGGCGGTGCGTTTCCCGTGAAGAGAGCGCAGCGGTGGGCTCATCCATCACCAGAATGCGGCTGTTGCGGTGCAGCGCACGGGCGATTTCGACCTGCTGCTGTTCGGCAATGGTCAGCTTCATTACCAGGTCGCTGGCTTTGAACTGTGCGCCAAGGCGGTCGATAACCGCCTGAGCCTGGATCAGCATCTCTTTACGCTGCACCAGCCCGCCTCGCGCCAGCTCGCTGCCGAGGAAAATGTTCTGTGCAACGGTCAGATTTGGGGCCAGCTGCATCTCCTGGTAGATAAGGGTGATACCGGCCTTCAGCGCGTCTTTTGGGCCTTTGATGGCATAGGGCTGGCCGTCAATCAGCACCTCGCCGCTGGTGGCGATATAGGCCCCGGCGAGGATTTTCATCAGAGTGCTTTTTCCTGCGCCGTTCTCGCCCATCAGAGCGTGGATTTCGCCGGGAAAGACCGTTAAGTCGACGCCTTTTAGCGCATAAAATTTGCCGAAAGATTTGGCAATATTGCGCATTTCCAGAATGGGGACTCTGCTCATAGCGCGCCGCCTGTTGTGATTATCGGGAGTTGCCAGTCAACCACACGCCGGTAAACACAAAATGTCAGCGGCCGTTCATAATTGTCATAGAGTTGAATAGTTAACCTGGATCACATTACCGGTGCGGGAATATTTATCAAAATCCGTGCAATGCTTAACTGGAGTGAATGCTTGACCCTCACCCCGGCCCTCTCCCTGAAAGGGAGAGGGGGAAAAGCGGCGCGCTAATCTTTCTCCACTTCGCCAGGGGAGAGGCAACCTCTTTTTTCCCCTCTCCCCTGGGGGAGAGGGTTAGGGTGAGGGGGCATAAACAACCACGGAGCCTCTATGACCCAACCCCGCACCGCCTTTTTCGCCAGCGCTCGTGGCCGCCTGCTGTTTTTCAATTTGCTGGTGGTAGCGGTGACGCTAATGGTATGTGCGATGGCGGTTCTCGGCTTTGAGCACGCCAGCCGTATTCAGGAGCAGGTGCAGGGGCAAACGCTGAGCGATATGTCGGGCAGCATGGAGCTGGCGCGTGATACGGCAAACGTGGCGACGGCGGCGGTACGGCTGTCTCAGGTTGTGGGCGCGCTGGAATACCAAAGCGAGGCCGCAAGCCTGAAGCAAACCCAGCTGGCGCTGCAAAACTCGCTTTCTCATTTAGCCAACGCACCGCTTGCCGCCCGCGAGCCGCAGCTGGTTAGCCGCATTATCGAACGCAGCAACGAGCTGGAAAGCAGCGTCACCAATATGCTGGTGATGGGCCATCGCCGCCATTTGCAGCGCAACCTGCTGCTGAGTGCGCTGTATCAAAACCAGAGCTATCTTGAGCATCTTCAGGAGATTAACGAGCGTGAAGGGCTGAATGTACCCGATGCCGACCTGCTGAAACAGATGGATCGCCTGCTGCTGGTAGCGATTCAATCTTCATCCCCGAGGCCCGCCGTGCGGCAGCTCAGCGAGGTCATGCGGCAACTGCCCGAGCAGGCGTCGTACCCGCTGGCGGACAAAATTCTTCAGCAGTTCAGCGCCGGTCTGCGCGAGCTGCCGCCGCTTTCGGCCCAGCTTGAGGAGAGCGACTTAGGCATCGCCTGGCATATGTACCACATCAAGGCGCTGGTGGCGTTTCTAAATCAGGACATCAACCTGTACGTGCAAAAAGTCGGGGAGGAGTCGCAGCAGCGCAGCCAGCAGAGCCATAAAGATTTGCAGTCTATTATCGCCTTTATCGGCCTGTTTGCCCTGCTGGCGCTGGTGATAACCGGGTTTGCAGGCTGGTATATCTACCGCAACCTTGGTTCTAACTTAACGGCGATTTCCCAGGCCATGACGCGCCTGGCAAAGGGCGAGAAAGAGGTGAGCGTGCCCGCCCAGCAGCGCCGCGACGAGCTTGGCGAGTTGGCCAGAGCGTTTAACGTTTTTGCCCGCAACACGGCTTCGCTGGAGCACACATCCCGGCTGTTAAAAGAGAAAAGCACCCTGCTGGAAACCACGTTCCATGCCATGCGTGACGGTTTTGCCTTGTTCGACAGCGAGGGTTTTTTGGTGGTCTGGAATCAGCAATATCCGCTGCTGCTGGGGCTTGAACCCCACCGGCTACAGCGTGGGCAGCACTATCTTGGCTTGCTCAAACAGGTGAGGCCGCTTCAGGAGCATATTCTGGGGAATCTCTCGCGGCCGCTGCCAAAACCGCAGGAGTTAAGGCTGGAGGATGATCGTACCATTGAGCTACGCTTCAGCCCGGTTCCAGGGCGGGGTATGGTCAATGTGGTGCTTGAGCGCAGCGAACGCAAAGCGCTGGAAGAGGCGCTGGTTCATAGCCAAAAAATGAAGGCCGTGGGGCAGCTTACCGGCGGGCTGGCGCACGATTTTAATAACCTGCTGGCGGTCATTATCGGCAGCCTGGAGCTGACCGCTACCGATTCACCTGATGCGGTGCGCATTTCACGGGCGCTCAAAGCCGCCGAGCGTGGCGCGCAGCTCACCCAAAGGTTGCTGGCCTTCTCCCGCAAACAGTCGCTTCACCCGCGAGCAGTGGCGATGAAAAGCCTGCTAGATAATCTTGACCCGTTGATGCGTCACTCGCTGCCCTCTCAGTTAACGCTAACGATTGAAGCCCAGCAGCCCGCCTGGCCCGCGTGGATAGACGTTAACCAGCTGGAAAACGCGATTATTAATCTGGTGATGAACGCCCGAGATGCGATGGAAGGGCGCAGCGGCGAAATTAAAATTCGCACCTGGAACCAGCGTGTGGTGCGGGGAGAAGGGCGCAAGCAGGACATGGTTGTGCTGGAGGTCGCAGACAGCGGCCACGGCATGACCGCGGAGGTAAAGGCTCAGGTATTTGAACCGTTCTTTACCACCAAGCAAACCGGGAGCGGAAGCGGGCTGGGGCTGTCGATGGTTTACGGCTTCGTGCGTCAGTCCGGCGGGCGGGTGCAAATAGATAGCGAACCGGGCAAAGGCACACAGGTTCGGCTGCAACTGCCGCGTGCGCCTTCTCTTGAGCTGGCGGAAGCGTTGCCCGCGCCGGGCAGGCTGGACGATATTTCCGACCAACTTGTGATGGTGCTGGAAGACGAGCCCGACGTGCGCCAGACCCTCTGCGAGCAGCTGCACCAGCTCGGCTACCTGACGCTGGAAGCGGGCGATAGCCAGCAGGCGCTGCGGCTGATGGCCGAAGTGCCGGACATCAGTATTGTTATCAGCGATTTAATGTTGCCCGGCGAGCTTAGCGGGGCCGATGTGCTCCACTCGGCCCGCGTCGCTCATCCCCATCTGAGCCTGTTGTTGATAAGCGGCCAGGATCTACGGCGCAGCGAGAAGCGGCTGCCCGACGTGGAACTCTTGCGTAAGCCCTTTACCCGAGCGCAGCTTGCTGAGGCGCTACATAAAGCGCGGGCAGGAAGCAGGAGCGGGCAAGCGTAGCCGCGCCCTGAGCGCCGTTAAACGACGACGATGAAGCATCAATAAAACACACGGAGTCGTGAGGCAGCGGGCGGCGCAAATGTTGTTTGATTTGTGCGACCAGCGCTTCGCGAGGGAAAGCGGGCATATCCATTACGCCGCCGCCGAGGATAACCGCGTCCGGGTCAAACAAGTTGACGCTGGTGGCGATAGCGCGTGCGGCGTGAGCCAGCAGGGCAATGACAAAAGGCTCCTGCTGCGCGTGGTTAAACAGCTCGCCAATTTCATAGCTGCGCGGGCTGGCATCGTACCAGCGCTTAAGCGCAATCCCGGAGCAAACCGTCTCCAGGCAACCTGCATTACCGCAGCCGCAGGTTAACTGCATATCGCCCTGCGGAATATGCCCCAGCTCCCCGGCCACGCCGTGCGCTCCGGTCCAGGGCGCGCCGTTAAGCCAGATGGCAAAACCCATGCCGGTGCCGAGATAAGCGCCAAGTACCTGCTGGTGCTGAAGGCCATTCTGCGCGACGTCAAACGAGAGCTGCAGGTTCACATCACGTGAAAATTCAACCGGACAGCCGAGGGCATCCTCAAGCTTACCGGCCAGCTCACCAAGTTCTGCGGGGCTAAGCGGCAGGTTGGGCGTGGAAATAATCGTGCGCCTGTCTTTGCCAACCAGCGCCGGAAACCCCATCACCATTCCCCGGCAGCGGGCGTTCAGCCTGTCGAGCTGAGCCCCCAACAGTTTAGCTATTCCGCACACCACGCCGCCCGCGATCACTTCTGCGGTACGCAGCTTTTCGCAGTGCAGCACCTCTCCGGCTTCATCTTGCAGGCAGAGCCGGATATGGGTGGCGCCCATATCCACTCCGGCCACCACGTTAAGCGGTTTTGGCATGGGGCATAACCTCGTTTTTGGCCGCCAGGATCTGCTCGCTCATCACCTGCCAGGCCTCGTCGATATCCCGGGCGTGGTTAAACAGCCCGGAGGTACCAACGATAAACACATCTGCCCCGGCGGCCATGAGTCGTTCATAGGTTGCCGCGTTGCAGGAGCCGTCAATCTCAATCTCGTAGCTCAGCCCTTCGCGCTCGCGCCAGGCCTTTAGCTCGGCCACCTTTTCCAGCATTTCAGGGATAAACGGCTGGCCGGCAAATCCTGGATCAACGGTCATCACCGTCACCTTGTCTGCCTTATGAATATAATATTTCATCGCCTCGACAGGGGTTTCCGGGTTCAAAATAAGGCCGACTTTCATGCCGTGGCGGCGGATCTCTTCGATCAGGCGGAAGGCCTGGCCGTTAATGGTTTCCGGGTGCAGGGTAATAATGTCCGCCCCGGCCTGCGCCAGCTGGCTGATGTAATCCTGCGGGCGGGTCACCATTAAATGGCAGTCAAGCGGCTTGCTGGCAAGCTTCTTAACCTGGCCGACGAAGAACGGTGACAGCGTCAGGTTGGGGACAAAATGGCCGTCCATAATGTCGATGTGGAAGTAGTCCGCGTGCTGGTCAATAAAAGCGATCTGTTCCTGGAATTTCGCCAGATCCATGCACATCAAAGAGGGGGAAATTTTCACTATAAGCTCCTGTAATTCTATGGATTTCGGACGACAGAAAGGCGGCCAGCCTGCGAGTCCCCAGGAGCATAGCTAACTATGTGACTGGGGTGAGCTGATGCAGCCAACGCATCTGCCGTTCGAAAGACGACGAATTTACTTGCTGATTAACCGATCCAGGGCCACCGCGGCGATGATCAGCCCCCCCATCACCACCAGCTGGTAATAGGTTTGTACCTGGAGAATATTGAGGCCGTTGTTGATGGTGCCGATGATCAGGCCTCCTATCACCACCGAGAAGATGCGCCCTTTGCCGCCGAAGAAACTGGTGCCGCCGATGATGGCGCTGGCGATGGCATAGGTTTCAAAGCCCATCCCCGCCAGCGGCTCGGCCGCACCGAGGCGTGCCGTCGACACCACGCCAGCCAGTCCGGCGCAGATGCCGGAGATGATAAACACCACCAGCATGTGAAACTTCACGTCGATGCCGGAGTAGAAGGCCGAGTTTTTATTGCCGCCGAGAGCGTAAATATTGCGGCCAAGACGTGTTCGGGTGGTCAGGAACCAGAGAATGGCCGCGACTATCAAAGAGAAAATAACCGGCACCGGAATGCCCAGCGGCGTGGCGGCAAAGAAGTTCACGAAGCCAAACGAGAAGCCATAAACCGAGTTGGCATCAGAGATAACCAGCGTAATACCGCGGAAGATGGCGTTGGTGCCGAGCGTGATGATGAACGGATGCAGGCCGGTCCAGTTCACCAGGCAGCCGTTAATCGCCCCCAAAAGCCCGCCAACCAGTACGCCGCCGATTAATGCGGCCAGGAATGGGTCAACGCCCGCCAGCATCAGTTTGGCCGTCACCATGCCGGACAGCGCCAGAATCGCGCCCACCGACAGATCAATACCCGCCACTAAAATCGCAAAAAACTCGCCCATGCCAATCAGCACCGTGACCGAGCTTTGCACGAAGATGGCGCTGATATTGCTGGCCGTCAGGAAATATTCCGCCGACAGCGTGCCGAAGATACTGACGATGATCGCAAGGATGAAAAAGGTGCCGTACTTGTCCCAGAACTGCACGAAATTAAACGGCTTTTTCTCGCTTTCGTCGCGCTTCATTCTTGTGGTAATGCCCATGCCATAATCTCCTCTTCGCTGATATCGTCGCGATTGCTCAGGATTTGCGTCAGTCGCCCTTCGCAGAACACGGCAATGCGGTCGCAGACGGCGATAATTTCGGGAAGTTCGGATGACACCATCAGGATGACTTTTCCGTCATCGGCCAGCTGGCGCATCACTTTGTAAATTTCAGCCTTGGCGCCCACGTCGATGCCGCGCGTTGGCTCATCGAAAATGAGAACCTCCGGGTTGCAGCACAACCACTTGGAAATCAGCACCTTCTGCTGGTTACCGCCGGAAAGTTCGGTGATATTTTGATCTACGCTGTGGCACTTCAGCGCCAGCAGCAGCCGCTGTGCTTCGGCGGTTTTACGCTCCTCGGCTTCTCTGAATAGCCCCATCGCGCCTTTGTAGCCGCCGTGCTTGAGGCTGCGGCTGATAGCCATATTTTGGGCTATCGAAAAGTTGGCGAAGAAACCGTTGTCGCGGCGGCTTTCGGTGATGTAGCCCATGCCTTTTTTCAGCGCATCCATCGGCGAGCGGGGCGAAATATTGTTGCCGTTAAGCAGAATTTCCCCGGATGAGCGTTTATCCACGCCAAACAGGCAGTCCATCAGCTCGGTACGCCCGGAGCCGACCAGCCCCGAGAAGCCCAGGATTTCGCCCCGGTTGACGCTGAATGAAATGTCTTTCACCTTTTTACGGTCGCGGCTGGTGACGTTTTTCACCTCAAACACCGTGTCGCGCTCAACGTTTCCGGCGCTTTCTTTTATGGCGTTGAAGCGGTTTTGCAGCTCGCGTCCCACCATCAGGCGTACGATATCGTCGTTGGAAACGTCGCTGACCATGCCGCTGCACACGCTGCTGCCGTCTTTCATTACCGTGTAGCGGTCGCAGATGCGGCGGATCTCTGCCAGCTTGTGGGAGATATAAACAATCGCCGCTCCCTCTTTACGCAGCTGATTCATTATCAGGAAGAGATAATCCACCTCTTTATTGGTTAAAGAAGAAGTGGGCTCATCCATAATAATGACTTTGGCATCAAGCATTAAGGTCTTGGCTATTTCCAGCATCTGCTTATGGCTTATGGATAAATTTGCTACCTTTTCATCAAGGCTGACTTTTAACCCCACGCGCAATAACATCATTGCGGCGCGAATACGCATTTCATTCCAGTCCACAACATTGATGCCAAAAACTTTTTTGGTCGCGTGGCGGCCAATATAAAGATTCTCCAGCACGGTTAATTCATCAATAACGCTGAGTTCCTGATAAATAATGCCAATGCCGAGTTTTGCTGCCAGCTTATGGTCGAGTTTATCGTAATTAACTTCATTAATAACAATAGTGCCTTTGCTCGGCTCATGAATACCCGACAGGACTTTCATTAAGGTTGATTTACCTGCACCATTTTCCCCGAGTAAAGCATGGATCTCGCCGGGGAATATTGTTAAATCAACCGATTTTAATGCGTGAACCGGACCAAAGGATTTGCCGATCCCCGCCATTGCAATGTATGGCGTGACCATGACGAGCCTCAATCATTTTTAGCGAAGGTTTCCCCTCACCCTAACTCTCTCCCCTGTGGGAGAGGGCTACCTTTTTCTCCCTCTCTCTGTGGGAGAGGGCCGGGGTGAGGGCATCAGGCCACAACTATTTCGTTACCAGCACCGAATCCACCAGGCTGAACTGCGGCGCTTTATCCAGCGTAATCACCTTGCCAGTTTTTGCCGCGTCAACCAGCAGCTTCAGGCCCGTGGCGCCAATATCCGCCGGGTTCTGGGCGACGGTGGCGGTCATCTGCCCGGCATCAATCATTTTGCGTGCTTCCGGGATGCCGTCGGTGCCGACTACCAGCACTTTCCCGGCTTTTCCGGCATTGGCAACCGCCTGGGCAACGCCCATTGCCATCGTGTCATTCGCGCAGTAGAAGGCTTTCAGGTTTGGGTTGCGTTGCAAAACGTTAGTGGCAACGTCGAGCGCTTTGATACGGTCCCAGTCGGCAGGCTGGCTGGCGACCAGCTTTATCTGACCCGCTTTTTTGAAGGCGTCGCTGGCACCTGTGCGGCGCGCTTCACCGGACGCGTTGCCCGCTTTACCTTCGATAATCGCCACTTCGCCGCCCTGGGCGCCGAGCTTGTCGATGATAAAGCCTGCACCTTTTGCCCCGACCGCGACGTTATCGGTGGTAACAAATGCTTCCACATTGCCGCCGGCTTTTTTCAGGTTATCCATATCGATCTTTTCATCGAGGTTGACCAGATAAATGCCTTTTTTCCAGGCGTTGGCAACCGGCACTACCAGGTTAACGGAAGAGAGCGGTGCAAAGGCGATGCCTTTATATTTTTTATTACCGAGATCTTCGAAAAGCTGTAGCTGGGACTGAAAATCACCTTCCGAAGGCGAAGCAAAAATATCGACGCTGACGCCCAGCGTTTTTGCTTCATCTTCTATCCCTTTTTTCATATCGACCCAGTAAGGGTTGGATAATGTTTTTAATATCACCGCATAATCGGCCGCTGCAAAAGCGCTGGTGGATAACATCAGGCCCATAGCAGCGCCGCTGAATATTTTCAGATATTTATTCATAATAATATTCTCAGTGTAGGGTACAGTCAGATCCCGTGATAACGGGATCTGTTATTTTTACTTCAGTGCGCCAGGTGAAAAGAAATCCACAATAGCGCCGGTCTTTTGCATATTTAAAGTTGCCTGCTCAATGTTTTGCTGGGCTACAGAAACAAAAAGTGCATCTAATAATGTTAGTTGTAATATACGCGCGGAAGCGTTTCTGCCCAGTAAAGGCGTCTCTGGTGCTGGCGAACAAATAATAAAATCAGCCAGGCGTGCAATCGGCGAATGGTAGCTGTGGGTAATACAAATAATTTTGGCCCCATTTTTTTTCGCCAGTTCCACCGCCGCTTTTAAATCGCTGGTGCGCCCGGAATGGGAAACCACCAGCACCACATCACCTTCTTTTAGCAACGACGCCGACATCATCATGATGTGCGCGTCCTGGTAGGCCTGGCAGCGCACGCCGATGCGCAGAAATTTGTGCTGAATATCGTCGCAGATGGCGTTTGAACCACCGACGCCGTACAAATCACGCTGTTTTGCCTTCGCGAAGTAGCGAGCCGCGCGGTGGATCTCGTCCACGTTAACGATCGACTGCCCTTCCATAATGGTACGCAGCGTGATGTTAAACACTTTGTTGACCACATCCTGCGGCGCTTCATCAAATGCCAGTTCGGTTGGCAGTACCTGCTCCGACTCGGAAAAATAGGCCACCAGCGCGCTGCGAAGATTACGAAACCCGCTGAACCCCAGCAGTTTTGAAACCTTAACGATCATTGCTTCCGACACGGAAAGCGCTTCGGCAACGTCTTTTATTGCCGGGGCATCACTCAGGTTGCCTGGCTTCAGCAGCCAGTCGACGATGCGGCTTTCGTTGTCCGTCATCCCTTCCTGCTTCATGCGCAGCCAGGGAGCGAGGCCGATGCCGTTCGGCAACTGTGAATCAATTTCAGACTGACTCATCATGTTCTCTTGATGTCCATAAAGTGAAGGCACAACTATAACATCACAGCGTGGACAGAAAATATGCTATCAACTTCACAAAAATAATTAATTCATAAAGTTTAATTTGTTGTGAAGTTTTACCGATCAAATAAATTAAAGTAACTACATGAAAATAAATAATTTAATTTGATTTTGATGGTGATTGAAGCGCTGGGTGAATCACGTTTACTGGCAAAAATACCATTGCGCTGTAAAGCTCATCGGTGTAGAAATGTCCACGAACCCGGCGATTTTGCCGATAAATTGGGCAGTGAACCGGTCCTAAATCACAGAAGTTGCCGGGTTCGTAAAGTTACCCTAACTGTGAGGCTGACGATGAAAAAAATTGCGTTTGGGTGCGACCACGTAGGTTTCCTGCTGAAAGAGGAGATAGTCGCGCACCTGCTGGAGAAGGGGATTGAAGTGGTGGACAAAGGAACCTGGTCCGGGGAGCGCACCGACTATCCGCAGTACGCCAGCGCGGTGGCCGGGGCCGTTGTGAGCGGTGAGGTGGAAGGCGGAATTTTGATTTGTGGCACCGGCGTGGGTATTTCCATTACCGCTAACAAATTCCCCGGCATTCGCGCGGTGGTATGCAGCGAGCCTTACTCGGCGCACCTTTCTCGCCAGCACAATAACACGAATATTCTGGCCTTTGGCTCAAGAGTGGTGGGCCTGGAGCTGGCAAAAATGATTGTGGATAGCTGGCTTGCCGGGCAGTTCGAGGGCGGTCGTCATCAGGCCAGGGTGGAGGCGATTAGCGCCCTTGAGCAGCCGCGAATTTGAGATTCCTCCGCTACTTCACCCTGCGGCCGCTGTCTAACCTGAGGCCAGTCCAACTCAGAGACTGACCTCATGAAAAAATATACAACGGCGCTGCTGTTCGGCGTGCTTTATCTGGCGGCGCCTTTCGCTCAGGCGGATGTTATCGATGATGCTATCGGCAATATTCAGCAGGCGTTTAGCGACGCGTACAAACCAGGCGGCGACCGCGTTTACCACGACGATCGCGATGACGACGATCGGCAGGTTCGTGCGCTCAGCCGTCAGAATGAAGAACGTTATCGCCAGCTGGAATCCCGCCGCCGTCAGCTTGACGACCGTCAGAACCAGCTCGATCATGAACGCCAGCAGTTGGACGATGAAGAGCGCCGACTTCAGGATGACGAAGACCGCTAATCCAGCACTATCTCCAGGCCGTCAAACCCCGCCTCAAAGCCCGCAGGCAGGTTATTGCGCATCAGCCATTCGTCGAACTGGTGGCTGATGTGTGTCAACACCACCCTCGGGCTGCCTATTTGCTCATTCAGCGCTATCACCGTCGATAAATCGCAGTGATTTTTTGGCGCTTCCGGCCTCGGTTCACGGCTGCAATCGATCACCACGACTTCCGGGCGGTTGGCGGCAAGAAACTTGAGCGTTTTCTCCGGCAGCCCGGCGGTATCGCTGAGCCACGCCAGCCTGCTGTATGCCGTTTCAAAGAGGTAGCCGAAGGTCAGCTTAGAGTGGATAAGCGGCAGCGGCGTTACGCGCAAAGCCTGGAGAGTAAAGGCGACAAACGGCTTGACGGTGTGGCTGAAGTCCAGCATACCGGGGTGCTTAAACAGATCGTCGCAGCCCTGCTCGTCGGGTGGGCCATAGACGGGGATTTTATCGCCCACGCCCCAGCGCAGCGGAAATAGCCCCTGCACATGGTCCATATGGTAGTGGGTGAGTAAAAACTGCTGAAATTCACCCGGCTGCCAGCTATCCATCAGGCCGGGCAGCCCGGCGTCCAGCAGCGTGACGGCTTCGTTATATTTCACGACCGCGCTGCACGGGCGGCGGCGGTGAGCGGGATTGGCGCGCGCGCGTGAACAGGCCGCGCAGCCGCAGCCCCAGGCGGGGACGAGCTGCGCTCCGCCGGTACCGCTAAGCGTTAACTTCAGCGTCATTGGGGGTCTCCACCGGTTTGGTAAACCGCAGATGAGTTGCGCGGTAGCCTTCCCGCTCGTAGAAGCGGTGCGCGTCTTTACGGCCGGTGCTGGTAGAAAGCTCGGTCAGCTCCGCAGCGGCTTTTCGAGCCTGCGCTTCGGCCCAGGCCAGCAGCTGTTTGCCCACGCCGTGCCCGCGAGCCTCCTCCATGACAACCAGTTCCTGAATCTCGCCGATGCGGCGGCCATGATGCAGATGATATTGCAGATGCAGGCTAATCATGCCCAGCGCTTTGTCGCCCAGCCACGCCAGCTGATAATAAATATTTGGGTCGCGCAGGTTCTCGGCGAAGCAGGCGTTAAAGCCAGGGCGGTCGGCTTTGGCCTGCTTTAACTCGCAGATCATGCGGTAAACGGTATCACTGTCTTCGATAGCGGCGGCTTTTAACTTAACAACATCAGACATGGCGAGGCTCCTTGCGGTGAAGAGGGATGACGTTCGAGCGGTGCCGGGCCAGCAGCCGCATAAATAATTCGGCTGACTGTAGCAGACTCCCGTCGTTGTTGAGTACCAGACAATCATCCCCCTCCGGCGCGTAAAGTGCCGCCCGTTGCAGCCGCTGCTCGATTTGCTCCGCATTTTCCCGCCCACGCTGTTCCAGGCGATAGCGCAGAACGTCGGTAGAAACTTGCAGGCAAATCGGCACCAGCGCTTCCGCATAGCGCTCCCGAGCCTGTTGTAAATGCTGCCGGGAGCCGTTAACCACCACATCAAATCCGGCTTCGAGCCATATATCCATCTCCACGCCGACGCCGTATGACTGGTGATGCGCCTGCCAGCTCAGGGCAAACAGACCCTGCTGCTGGCGCTGGTCAAACTCTTTCGCGCTTAGCGCGACGTGGTTTTCGCAACCTGCGTCGGCGGCGCGCGTGATATAGCGATGCGCCACCAACAGTCTTTCGTGCTCCTGCTGGCGCAGAGCGCTCAGCAGGCTGTCTTTGCCGGAGCCGGACGGGCCCATCAGCCAGATTAGTTTACTCATCAGAACACCCGAATTCCCTGGCGCCAGACGTGATCGACGTGGATGTGGTCGCCGTGCATATGCGCCAGCACCAAATCCGCCCGCTTCCCTTCCGCCAGCGTGCCGCGGTCGTTCAGATTCAGCGCCCGTGCCGGGTTGCGCGTCACCAGGTTCACCGCCTGAGCTAACGTGAAGCTATTGCCGTCGTCGTGCGCCACGCGGAATGCCGCATCCAGCAGGCTTGCCGGATAGTAATCTGAGGAGAGGATGTCCAGCAGCCCGGCCTGCGCCAAATGGCTGGCCGCCACGTTGCCGGAGTGGGAACCGCCGCGCACGATGTTGGGTGCGCCCATTAATACGCTCATGCCGTGGCGGCGTGAGGCTTCGGCTGCTTCCAGCGTGGTCGGGAATTCAGCAATGACGCTGCCAATTTCATGCGACTCAACAACGTGTGCCGAGGTGGCGTCGTCGTGGCTGGCAAGCGCGATATTGCGGTCGCGGCAGCGGGCGGCAATGGCCTGACGGTTTGGCTGCGACCAGCGTGCCGCCAGCGTCAGTTGCTCTTCCTCGAAGCGGTCCATCTGCTCGTTCGTCAGGTGATATTTGCCCTGGTAGTAATCGCGGTATTTCGACAGTTCGGCGTACTGGCGCTGGCCCGGCGAGTGGTCCATCAGCGACACCAGGGAAACCAGTTCGCGGTCGACCAGCTTGTCGAACAGCGGCAGCGTGGTGTGGTGCGGCAGCTCGCAGCGCAGGTGCAGGCGATGCTCGGCGCGGTTGAGGCCGCGTTTTTGCGTATCCTCTACGGCGTTGATCATTTTTTCCAGGTTTTCCAGCCTGTCTCCGCCGTCGCGCACGTCGCCAATGGCTACCGCGTCCAGCACGGTGGTGATGCCGCTGGCGACCATCAATGCGTCATGACTGCTCATTGCCGAGTGTGCCGGCCAGTCAACTTTTGGGCGCGGGGTAAAGAATTTATCCAGATTATCTGTGTGCAGCTCAATCAGCCCCGGCAGGAGCCAGCCGCCGCCGCCGTCGTGTGCGCCCGGCAGCTGGCTCTGGGTTTCGGCAAAGTTGCGAATCACACCGTCGGCCACTTCCAGCGAGCCACTGACCACTTCATCTTCCAGTACCAGGCGAACATTATTGACTATCATGTTGAGGCTCCATCGCTGTCATCTCATGCAGGCGGTCGGCCACCTGTTCACGCACTGCTTCGTCGTGGAAGATGCCGACGATGGCCGCTCCACGCGCTTTTGCCTGCTGAATTAAAGCCACCACGGCGGCGCTGTTTTTGGCGTCCAGCGAGGCGGTTGGCTCATCCAGCAATAAAATGGGGTAATCGACGATAAAGCCGCGAGCGATGTTGACGCGCTGCTGCTCGCCGCCGGAAAAAGTGGACGGTGCAAGGTGCCACAGGCGCTCAGGCACGTTCAGCCTGGTCAGCAGTTCGGCGGCTTTTGCCTCGCATTCTTCACGCGGTACGCCCAGGTCCAGCAGCGGCTGCATCACCACTTCGAGCGCCGAAATACGTGGGATCACTCGCAGAAACTGGCTTACCCAGCCGATGGTCTGGCGGCGTACCGCCAGCACTTGCCGCGCCGGAGCCTGCACGATATCCAGCCATTCGCCGTCGTGCTTCACCCAGATGTGTCCTTCATCCGGCAGATAGTTGGCGTACAGCGAGCGCAGCAGAGTGGACTTGCCGCTGCCCGAGTGGCCGTGCAGCACCACGCATTCTCCGCCTTCAACTTCCAGCGAGGCGTTTGCCAGCACCGGCAGGCGAATGCCGTGCTGATGGTGCAGGACAAATGTTTTGCTCAGGTTTTCAACCCGTATTCTGGTCATAGCGAGTACCTAATTCTGAAGGACGGAAGACACCAAAAGCTGGGTATACGGGTGATGCGGATCGTCCAGCACGCGGTCGGTCAGCCCACTTTCCACCACTTTGCCCTGCTTCATGACCAGCAGGCGGTCGGCCAGCAGGCGGGCAACGCCCAGGTCATGGGTGACAATCACCACGGCCAGGTTCAGCTCCATCACCAGGCCACGCAGCAAATCGAGCAGGCGGGCCTGCACCGACACATCCAGCCCGCCGGTTGGCTCATCCATAAATACCAGCTTCGGGTGGGTGACCAGGTTGCGGGCGATTTGCAGGCGCTGCTGCATGCCGCCGGAGAAGGTAGTTGGCAGATCGTCGATGCGTGAGGCCGGGATTTCTACTTCTTCAAGCCAGCGCTGGGCGGTTGCACGGATATCGCCGTAGTGGCGCGCGCCGGTTGCCATTAAGCGTTCACCGATATTGCCGCCGGCAGAAACGTGACGACGCAGGCCGTCCATCGGGTGCTGGTGTACCACGCCCCATTCGGTGCGCAGCAGGCGGCGGCGGTCGCCTTCAGACATCTCATACAGCGAGCGGTCGAGGTAAATCACTTCCCCTTCCTGCGGCGCGAGGCGGGCGGAGATGGCTTTTAGCAGCGTGGTCTTGCCGGAGCCGGACTCGCCGACGATACCCAGCACCTCGCCGGGCCACAGGTCAAAAGACACATCCATAAAGCCTTTGCCGGGCGCATAGAGGTGGGTCAGGTTATTCACCGAAAGTAACGGGCTGGTCATGACTGAGAGGCCTCACTGTTCTGGCGGCAGTAGTCGGTATCGGAGCAAACGAACATGCGGTTGCCCGCGTCGTCGAGCACCACTTCATCAAGGTAGCTGTGGCGTGAACCGCAGATGGCGCACGGCTCTTCCCACTCCTGGACCTGGAAGGGATGATCGTCAAAGTCGAGGCTTTCTACGCGGGTAAACGGCGGCACGGCGTAAATACGTTTTTCGCGGCCTGCGCCAAACAATTGCAGCGCGGGAGACATATTCATTTTCGGGTTATCAAATTTTGGGATTGGCGACGGGTCCATCACGTAGCGATGGTTCACCTTCACCGGGTAGGCGTAAGTGGTGGAGATATGGCCAAAGCGGGCGATATCCTCATACAGCTTCACCTGCATCACGCCGTACTCTTCCAGGGCGTGCATGGTGCGGGTTTCCGTCTCACGCGGTTCGATAAAGCGCAGCGGCTCGGGGATAGGAACCTGGTAAATCAGGATCTGGTCTTCCGTCAGCGGCGTTTCCGGGATGCGGTGGCGGGTTTGCACCAGCGTCGCGTCTTCCGTGCGTTCGGTGGTGTTTACGCCGGTTACGCGTTTGAAGAAATTGCGGATAGAGACGGCGTTGGTGGTGTCGTCCGCGCCCTGGTCAATGACCTTCAGCATGTCGGCTTCGCCAATCAGGCTGGCGGTCAGCTGGATGCCGCCGGTGCCCCAGCCGTAAGGCATCGGCATTTCGCGGCCGCCAAACGGCACCTGGTAACCCGGGATCGCCACCGCCTTAAGGATGGCGCGGCGGATCATGCGTTTGGTTTGCTCGTCCAGATAGGCAAAGTTATAGCCGCTTAGGTTAGCCATTTGCTCGCTCCTTTATCAGGCGGTTAAGCAGCTCCAGTTCGGCCTGGAAATCCACGTAATGAGGCAGCTTGAGGTGGGAAACAAAACCTGCCGCTTCGACGTTATCCGCGTGGGATAACACAAACTCTTCGTCCTGCGCCGGCCCGGCGACGGTTTCGTCGTAGTCGGGAGCCTGGAGCGCGCGATCAACCAGCGCCATCGCCATGGTTTTGCGCTCGCTCATGCCGAATGCCAGACCGTAACCGCGGGTAAAGTGCGGCGGTTCGTCATCCGGGGCGACAAAGCCGTTAACCATTTCGCATTCGGTCATCAGCAATTCGCCGATGTTCACCGCAAAACCCAGCTCTTCCGGCACGATTTCGAGATCCACATAGCCGCTGCGGATCTCGGCGGCAAACGGGTGGTTACGGCCATAGCCGCGCTGGGTAGAGTAGGCCAGCGCCAGCAGATAACCTTCGTCGCCGCGCACCAATTGTTGCAGGCGTGAAGAGCGCGAGCAGGGGTAAACCGGTGGATCACGGGTAATATCGTCGGGCTGCGCTCCGTTATCTTCTTCGGCTTTCGCCAGCCCCTGTTTAGCCAGCATGCTGAAAACATGCGGTGAGGGAGCGCTTTGCTCATCTGCGGTATCCAGCTCGGGCGCTTCGCCGTTCGCCAGCAGCGTGAAGTCCAGCAGCCGGTGGGTATAGTCGTAAGTCGGGCCGAGTAACTGGCCGCCCGGAACATCTTTATAGACGGCGGAAATACGGCGTTCGAGGCGCATTTCCGCCGTATTCAGCGGCTCGCTAACCGCAAGACGCGGCAGAGTGGTGCGGTAGGCGCGCAGCAGGAAAATCGCCTCAATCATATCGCCGCTGGCCTGCTTGATAGCCAGCGCCGCCAGTTCGCGGTCGGCGATACCGCCTTCGGTCATCACGCGGTCAACGGCCAGGCCAAGCTGCTGCTCAATTTGCGCGACGCTGAGTTCTTTTAGCGTTTCATCGCCGCGTCGATTCTGCTCCTGCAGGGCATGGGCGGCGGAGATTGCCTTCTCGCCCCCTTTGACGGCAACGTACATCAGCACACCTCCACATGGGTGGTCCGTGGGATCGCCAGCAGACGATCGCCGCAGGTTAAAATCAGGTCGATGCCCAGCGGGAACGGGTGCGGGCGCTCGGTCAGCTCGTGCAGCACGCATTCAGGAAGCTGGGGGGCAATCATCCGCTCTTCGTTGATCCCGGCTCCGGTCAGGCGCAACATGCGGCCGCCGCTGAGGCTGGAAACCTGCAGGACAAGCGTGGCGCTGGTGTCGGGAGCAATATCACAACCCTGAGCCAGCAGGTTCAACTGACCGGAAGAGATGGCCTCGCTCGCCACGGCAAATTGCGCCTGCTCGGGCTGCTCGCACAGCGGGGCGTTGGTATGGAAGCGAATATTCTGGATGGCAGATTCGTTGCTCAGCGCGTCGTCTATCCACACCGGCGTGTCGTTGTCGGCAAGGGTTAACAGCACGCTGGTGGTGGCAACGTTCAGAGGCTGCCAGCCCTGCTGTAGCGAGGTTAGCGCGACAATCACACCCGGCTCGCTCATCGCTTTTAGCAGGCGACGAAAACTCTGCTGGGCATCCTGCACAGGGAGGGTAAAAGCGGTCATTAGTGTCATGCGTTATCTCCGCGAACCAGCGTGAAGAAGTCCACGCGGCTGCTGTTAACTTCGGCGCGGCGGGCGGCAAGGCGTTGTTCACGATTGGCCGCCAGCGGTGCGATGAGGGTTTCTTGTAACGTCTGAAAGTGAGCGGATTCCTGCATCAGGGCGTCGATAACCGCGCAGCATTCGGCGTGTTTCTTGTCGCGGCCCAGCAGGTAGCTGTAGCCGTAGGTGCCGCTTGCCAGCTTCACCACCGTGCGGGTCAGCGTGGCGTCGCCGGTAAAGAAGCGCTGGCCGGTGCCGCCCATTCGAGCCTGAACCTGCACCAGGCCGATTTCCGGGGCGCGGATAAGCGTGTAGTCCGGGGCAATGTTCAGGCTATCCCAGCGCGCCTGTAGCTCGCTGGCCTGGCTGTGGGACAACACCGCCATCCACGCGCGGCGCTGTTCGGTGTTGAAATGGCTGGCGTCCATTTAGTGCTCCATGGTGAGTTCAATCATGTCGGCGCGGGTCAGGCTGACGGAGTATTCCGCCGGGCTGGCTTCGCCTTCACGATGGTTAAGGGTGCGTACGCAAAGCAGCGGAGCCATGTTGGGGATTTCCAGCAGGCGGCTCTCTTTAGCCTGGGAACGGCGGGCGCTGATGCGGGTTTGGGCGCGGGTTAAAGGCGTGCCCAGCTGGTCGTGAATAAAGTCATGCAGCGAACCGCTGTGGAAGCTTTGTAGAGCGGGCCACCAGTTCAGCTCGGAAAAATAGTGGTCGATGATGCACACCGCGATACCGTTGACCCGGCGCAGGGTGCGCAGGTGGATAACGTTATTGCCCTCTGCAAGGCCAAGCGCGTCGGCTACGTCCTGAGACGCCGGGCGCAGTACCGCCAGCAGGCGTTCGCTGGTCGGGTGGCTGCCCTGGTCAAGCAGGTTTTGGCTAAAGCGGGCCTGGGCGTTTAGCGGGTAGTCGAACGGCCGCATCAGCACCAGGACACCAACGCCCTGGCGGCGCTGAACCCAGCCCTTGTTCACCAGCTCATCGATGGCGCGGCGCAGCGTGTGGCGGTTGACTTCGTAGTAGGCGGCAAGCTGGCTTTCTGCCGGCAGATAGTCGCCGCAGCGGTAGTTGTTGCGCAGCTCTTGCTCGAGCCGGGCGGCAATTTCTTGATAGCGGGTTGGGTAACTGGTCGGATGTCTGGACAAGTGCATCGCGGGCCTCCTTCAAAAGTTGCCTTATGGTGCAGGGGGAAAGTGACGGTTTTGTTAACGATTAGTTTCTGTCCGATGAAGAGTTAAAGTCAGCCGCCGCGGGCTTGAGTAATCAATCAGTTATCTGAATCACCGGAGAATGGAGGGAAAAAATGGAATGATGGAATAATAAATAGAGCATTTCTGGCATGATATATTCTATATCCTGGCGAATCGTAGTGCTTTCATTAAATAAATTTCACTATCACTTAAATAATAATTCCTCTGCTTAATACACTAATAAAAATGTGCAGGTTGAGAATCATCCTGGCACCTTTTCATTGTTGCGGAATAAATGTGCAAGAAAGGAATAAATAAATTAACATCAAAAAAATGAATAAATAATGGCTGTTGATTTGCCTGGTTTTTTAATCCTGAAGAGAAAGAAAAGGCCCGGAGTTTCGGGCCTGAGATGAATAACAGAATAAACTATCTTTCTCTTTCGACATTGACCATCCACGGAATGCCGAACTTATCCGTCAGCGAGCCATAGCCCTTCGCCCAGAAGGTTTCGCTCCACGGCATTGTGACCTTGCCGCCCACGGCCAGATTCTCGAACCAGCACTTTCCTTCATCAACATCATGCGTGGCCAGGCACAACGCATAGCCGCTGTGGCGGGACTTTTCGCCGCCCATATTACCGTCGCTCATCATCAATTCGTTGCCGGCAATCCGTAAATTGGCGTGCATGATACTGTCGGCTGAATACTCGGACGCGCCGCTGCACTCTTCCGGGTTACCCGCTTCTTTGGGCATTTCTCCAAAGGTGATTTTGAACGTCAATTCGGCGTTCAGGGCCTGCTGGTAGAAGGCAATAGCCTCGTTACAGCGGCCGTCTAATGAGATGTAGGGTGCTAAAGACATCGCTAAATCCTCTGCGTTGAGAGTACAGAAGAAGTGTAGGTGGTGCGGGAAAGGTAAGCCAGGCGGGGGCAGGCAGCAAAACGCTGCCTGCGGTGCAGAAATTAATTCTTCTTCACAAACTCGGATTTCAGCTTCATAGGGCCAAAACCGTCAATTTTACAATCAATGTTGTGATCGCCTTCTACCAGGCGGATGTTCTTCACTTTGGTGCCAATTTTCAACATCGAAGAGCTGCCTTTGACCTTCAGATCTTTGACTACCGTGACGCTGTCGCCATCGGCCAGCAGATTGCCGTTGGCATCTTTAACCACCAGCTGGTCGCTCTCTTCGCCAGCGGCGTTCGGGTTCCACTCATGAGCGCACTCCGGGCAGATAAGCATACTGTTGTCTTCATAGGTGTATTCGGAATTGCACTTCGGGCAATGAGGGAGCTGCATTATCTGATCCTCAAGGTAAGATAAATTAATGATAAATAGCGATTTGACGACGAAAGCGTACTGAATCGCGAAAAAGTGCCGGGATTATACATCAAAACCCTACATTTGCAGGGATTATTGCGACCCTTTCAGGCCCGCTGAGCCACCATCCTGCTGTTAATACGCAAAAATCATGTCATTCAAGAAAATAAGCGCAAAATTTAACTTAAAGTTCGGGCTTTAATTGCCGTTAAATAAGGCTAATTTAACTTAGTTTCATTCAGCTACGGGCCGCTATGCCAGCGTGGGCTGCTGCGCTATACCTGTTTGAAAAAATAAAAAAAAGCGTATTGCGCTGACACCTCCTGTCACTTGACAGGGGTATGGTTGGGCCTATGGATGTACCGATACAGAGGCAGGAACCGATGAGAATGAAAGGCGCAAAAGTAAAAGTTGCAGATCGACTGGCCGAAATCGTCTTAAGTCTTTATCAGGGGGAAACCCTTTCCGCTGATATTATCCGCCAGCGTTTTGATGTAGATATGCGAACTGCGTATCGTGATTTGAACCGGCTTGGTGCTATTCTGGAGGACGTCGGCGAGGGGAAAAAGCGTCTCTCTTCGCATTTAAAAGGACAGTTTAACGTAAACGACCTGTTACGCATTACCAAGCGCGTAGGGCTTGCTGCGTTTTATCCGTGGTACGACATAAAAAGCCATAATCACTTTATTACTCTGCGGGCTATTCCAGATTTATTGGTTGTAGGGTATGAATATGAAAATAGTCCTCAGCGAAAAGCTATTTTTTATCCATTAATTGATAACCAGGATGACCCTGGGGGCGAAAGGGTAAAAACTGAAGTATTGTTACAAGTTTCGGCTCAGGCAGCCGAACATTTCAAACAACGCAAGTTATTACCGTTTCAAAAGACCATCAGGGAACTCGATAACGGAGAGTTGCTTCTTGCAAGCCATATTGCTTCGCCCGAGCAATTATTTCCGCTGGTGCAGTATTGGATACCGCATCTCACCATTATTTCTCCGCAGGTCTGGCAAAGCGACTTAAAAGCCAGGATCGCGGCATGGTGTAATGTTAATTAATAAATTATTTTCCTCACGTAATTATAAAAACCGGTATTGCCAGGATTACAAAAAAAGTTTGGCAGAGATAAACCGGGTAATTTGAGTTAAGGAAACATTTTTTATGCACACACAAACTGTTTTTGAATTGAGTCAGGAAGCCGAGCGGCTATTGCAATTAGCGCTGCAAAATCTTAACGCGCTCAAAGTCGCTCCGCTGGCTTTACAGAATGAAAAAAACAACCCTGTGGCCAGTGTACATCCATTGAAGTTTAGCCCACGCGGTATCGAATTACAGAAAGATATGCTGCAAAACGAAAGGCGCAAAATAACCCAGCATGAAATGGTGCTGGCTATTGTGGGCACCATGAAGGCAGGGAAGTCGACCACCATTAATGCCATCGTTGGTACCGAGGTATTGCCCAACCGTAATCGGCCGATGACCGCGCTGCCAACGCTGATTCGCCATACGCCGGGCCAGCGCGAACCGGTGCTGCATTTTCCGCACGTTAAGCCGATTGAAAGCCTGATGGCGGAACTACAGGAAAAGCTGCTGACGACCGACCGCGAAATGCTGGCGGGCAAGCTGGAAATCGACCGTGATATGGATGCGCTAATCGCCCGTATTGCCAACGGCACCGGATTTGAACGCCACTATCTTGGCGCTCAGCCGATTTTTCACTGCCTGAAAAGCCTGAACGATCTGGTGCGGCTTTCCCGGGTGCTGGACGTTGCGTTCCCGTTTAAAGCCTATGCTGCGATTGAGCATGTGCCGGTTATCGAGGTGGAGTTTGTGCATCTGGCCGGGCTGAAGAATGGCCACGGGCAACTGACCCTGCTGGACACGCCGGGGCCAAACGAAGCCGGGCAGCCGCATCTGCAAAAAATGCTCAGGGAGCAGCTGGCGCAGGCCTCTGCTGTACTGGCGGTAATGGATTACACCCAGTTGAAGTCCATCTCTGATGAAGAGGTACGCCAGGCGGTGCTGGGCGTCAGCAAGTCGGTGCCGCTGTATGCTCTGGTGAATAAATTCGATCAAAAAGACAGAAATAGCGACGATGAAACCCAGGTCAAGGCGATGATTGCCGGGACGCTGATGAAGGGCAGCATCGACCCGGACAGAGTATTTCCGGTTTCCAGCATGTGGGGCTATCTTGCCAATCGCGCTCGTTACGAACTGGCTACCCATGGCCGCCTGCCGGACCCGGAGCAGCAGCGCTGGGTACAGGACTTTGCCGAAGCGGCGCTGGGCCGACGCTGGCGCAGCGCGGATTTAGCCGATATAGAACACCTTCGCCATGCGGCCGATCTGCTGTGGGAAGACTCTATGTTTGAGTCGCCGATTGAAACTATTTTGCATGCCGCACATGCCAACGCCTCTTTGTATACATTGCGCGCCGCGTGCCACAAACTGCTTGATTACGCCGACGGAGCCGAAAGCTATCTGAACTTCCGCTGCCAGGGATTACAGGTAACCAACGATAGCCTGCATGAGAATATCCGGCAGCTTGAAGAGGATATGCAGCTGCTGCAAAGCACGCAGCAGTCGGTAAGCCTGGTGATTCAGGGGCAGGTATCCGGGGCGCTCGCCAGCATCGCGTCGTTCGTGCAGCGCTTTGAAACCCAGATCCATGCCGATCTGGATGAATACTTCCAGACCGGGCGGCTCGGGGAGGGAAGGCGGCATCCACTCTACCCGCAGGCGCTGACCCGTAACGCGGATTTTGCGCCGGGTAGCGAAAAATTAATGGGCGAGGATGAAAGCTCTGCCCGCCTGCTGTTGCATAAAGTTCGCGCCTCCAGCGAGAGTATTTTGCTGGCCGCTCAGGAGACCTTAACCGGGGAACTTGGCACCCTGCTCAGCAACCTGGAGGCGGGCTTGTGCCATACGTTGCGGGAAGCCCTGAAGCCTGTAGAGCAGCGGGTAAGCGACGGGCTTTCGGTGGCGGGATTCCGCGCGCAGATAAGCCTTCCTGCGTTTAATGCCAACCAGCTCAGCTTTGATGCCCGGCAGGCTTTTAGCAATGTTATCGACCATCAGGAAGTGCTGATGTCGGAAATGCAGCCGCAAAGTGGGATGCGTGGCGTTCTTGCCCGCTGGCTGAACGGCGTGGACTGGGGCTGGGAAGATTATGCTGCCACCCACAGCCGCTATGTTATCGATCTGATCCGGCTTCAGCAGAAGCTTCACGCTCACGTTTCCACCATTCTGGCGCAAATTAACCAGGCGATTACGGCGCAAATCGACATTTCCGTAACCGCCGGTATGGCGACCTTTTTTGCCGACTTTTCCCAGGCACTGGATGCTATTCGCAGCAATTTGCAGCAAAGTCTGGCGGCGAGGCAGCAGAATGATACGGTGCTGATTTCCCTGCAGAGCCAGCTCGAACAAAGCGTCAGAACGGCTCGCTATATTCACGAGGATACCCGCCTGCTGCGGGACGATATCCAGACGCTTTTCACAGCGGAGCAATAATGAGCAGTCTATTAATGGAAGGGCCGGTAAGAACCCTCGGATGTATTAGCGAAAAATTTGCCGTCGATTTTGCACTGAGTATTGATGTGGCGCGGCAGCCGTGGCAAAGCCAGCAAAGCAAAGATTTTTATCAGCAGCTTACGGAGCTGTTCATGGGCGGCGAGCGCCTGCGCTCCGGGCTGGCGGGCATGCCGCCGCAGGATGAGCTGGAGGCCTCGCTGGCAAGGCTCGGAGTATTGACCGCCGACCGGGCAAAGAGCTATCTCGCCAACAGCCAAATTAGCGAGAGGATTGGGCAGCTGGAGCCGGTTTCTGCCCGCACGGCCCATCATTCTGCTGCGGCGCGTGAGCGACTGCTGGCTTTACGCCAGCAGCTTTCTTTGCAGCTAAGCAAAATGGAAGCGGAATTCCGGCAAACGGATCTGGTGCGCCAGGGCAAGGTTCACTGCGAGCAGATATTTACCCGCTGGCGTAGCGGGCATTATTTCTCGTTCTCCCCGGCCGCACGCTGCTACGTTGCGCTGGAAGAACTGCGCTGGGGAACCTTCGGCGATGCCGTGAGCCACGGAAGTTTGCCGCAGAAAGAAGAGCTGATTGAGCACCTGCGCAGCCTGGCGATTGGCCGTCTTGCCGAGGATGTTAACGCCTCGGCACGTACCCGCCATTATTATCATGACTGGCTGGCAGCCCCCACTTCACCGGGCCTGCTGGAGCATAAAGACGCTTTAATCTGGCTCGGCGATGGGTGCGATACGCAGCGGCAGCCGGTGAGTTATTCCATCACGCAAAGCTGGCAGGGCGTGGCGCTGGGTATGCCGCGTATCTGCTCGGCTATGCGCCTTGCCAGCGCGCTGGTCGACGAAGTGTTCGGCTAGCTCATTTCACATTCTCAGGGACGAGATTGTTCCATTTCTCCGGCGTTTTCCGTCATCCATTCGGCAAGTGAATCGAGCGTAGGGCGCAGAGATTTTCCCAGCGCCGTAATCTGGTATTCCACGCGCGGCGGGACTTCGGCGAAGACCTGCCTGACTACTAATCCCCGTGCTTCAAACTGGCGCAGCTGGCGCGTCAGCTCTTTCTGGGTGATGGGGTGAACCGCTCGCTGTAAGTCGCTAAAGCGCACCGCCTCGTCTATCACGATCAGGCGATAAAGGATCGGGATTGCCCATTTCCCCGAAACGAGATTCACGAAGCTCACCATCGGGCAGCTGCTGCCTGCCTGAGGCAGGGGCGAAATATTTTTTGTCATGCTCGCTCCTGTCGCGCGTTAATGCGCTCAACTTGGTGCTTTAGTATCCATTTGGTGCCTACTACCCAAAGGATACTATAGCGGAAATAATGGCTTCACCAATGATTAAAGAGGTGAAGATGATGGGCAGACTAAACGGCAAATACGCTTTAATTACCGGCGGTACCAGCGGCATTGGCCTTGAGACGGCGCGGCAGTTTATTGCCGAAGGCGCAACGGTGGCGATAACCGGGCGTAGCGAGCGGGGCCTGGCCGATGTCAAAGCGCTGCTGGGCAATGTGCATATCATCAAAAGCGACGCTGGCGATGTTGCCGGGCAGCAGAAGGTGGCCGACGAGCTAAAGCAGCTTTGGCCGCAGATTGACGTGCTGTATATCAACGCCGGAGATGTGACCCATCATCCTCTGGAAGAGTGGGACGAAGACGCCTATGACCGGCTGATGAATACCAATCTCAAAGGCCCGTTTTTCCTGCTTCAGGCGCTTCTTGCGCAGCTTGCCAACCCTTCGTCGGTGATTGTTTGTGGCTCGGTTAGCGCCCGTATTGGCCTGCCGCAAACCAATGCTTATGCGGCGAGTAAAGCGGGTCTTCTCTCCCTGGCGCGTACGCTCTCAGGGGAGCTGCATCCGCGAGGCATCCGCGTTAACGGGCTTAGCCCCGGCCCGACCGAAACGCCCGCTCTGGGCAAGTTAGGAAACGGCCTGGGAGCAGATGCCCTGAGAGACGAGATCCGCGCTCTGGTGCCGATTGGCCGCCTGGGCACCGCGCTGGAACTGGCGAAAGCGGCGGTATTCCTGGCTTCCGATGAGTCGGCCTTTGTGGTGGGCACGGATTTGCTGGTCGATGGTGGCGTGGGGAATTTATAAGGGAGTAGGCTCAGGCCTTCCTCAACCACGCGACGTAGAGTTTTAGTGCGGTTGAGGAAAGGCGTTATGTATTCAGCTCGTTGAGCAGGCGAATATTCAGATAAAGTTTTTCGCGACCAGAGTTCATCTCCTCCAGCACGCCGATTTCAACCAGCTGCTTCAGGTAACTGGAGGCCGTCTGGCGCTGTGCCAGCCCTGCATCAACGATGTTTTCTATGCGGCAATAAGGCTGCATAAACATCACCTGGATGAGTTCCCAGGAATAAATCTTCGGCAGCTTCTCGCGAACATACTCCGTGGTGCTCGTCATCAACTCACGTACGACGCCGATTTTCCTGGTCGTCCATTTTGCCATTTCGAATACTGCCTCCAGCATGAATAAAATCCAACCCTCCCAGTCCTGTTTTGCCGTCACGTCGCGGAGCAGGGCGTAATATTGCGAGCGATTCTCCAGAATAAAGCGCGAGAGATAAAGTACGGGCAATGTGAGCAGTTCAGTCTGGATAAGGTAAAGGATGTTCAGAATGCGGCCGGTACGCCCGTTACCGTCGGGGAAGGGGTGAATGCACTCGAATTGGTAATGCGCAATTGCCATCTTTACCAGCGGGTCCAGATCGTCTTCCTGATGAAGAAACTTCTCCCAATTCGTGAGCAAACTGCGGATAACTTCCTCACCTTCAGGCGGCGTATAAATCACGTTCAGATTCTGATCGCGCAGTACAGTGCCCGGCGTCTTACGCACATCTGTCTCTACCGCGCGCAGCGTGGTGCAAATCTGAATCGCCGTTGTGGTGCAGAGCGGATAAGTTGCAAGATGGCTCACACCTTCGTACATGGCTGTGCGGTAGCGCAGGGCTTCTTTCGTGGCAGGGTCGGCCTGCCCGGCACGGTCAACGTACTGGAAGAGCTGGTCGCTGGTGGTGACAATATTTTCAATTCGGGATGAGTCCTTTGCCTCCAGCATCGGCAGGATATTAACCAACAGCCCCTGGTCCGGGAGCAGTTGCCCCGCAGCTTTAAGCTCTGCCAGCGCTGCCCTGGCATTAATGCAGGCTTTAAGAACCGCGCGGGTTTCAATTTGCTCAAGCTCAGGGGGCAGAAAAGGGAGTTGATTGAACGGCTGCTTCGGGTGCCAGGACATGTTTAAAAAACCTTATTTTTTCGACATGTTCACAGTATAGGTACGCCGCATCGACACATCAAGGCAACATGTACATTTTTTCCCATTTTTTAAACATGTCATCGAAATATGTCGATGGCATCGACATGTTTTGGCGATATATACATATTTTCAATTTTTTTAAACATATCGAGAGAAACGCGTCGTGCGGTTCTATATCTGTGACGACACCGCCATTCTTGCCAATAAAAGCGCCCAGGTGGACGCGTAAAAGCTGAAAAGTAACAGTCTTATTTCTTTGTTTATTAAATATAATTCTTTTTAAATCACACATTCCCGCCAAAAGTACCAGCCGTTAAAAACGAATCTGTGTTGCCCCTCTCTTGTGGCTTTTTTAGCCACTACCCAGAATATATTTTGCCGCGTGTTGCGGACACCGCGTTGATTCTCTGAGGGAAAAGTGATGAAAAAAATCTTCTTATGCTGTGCCGCCGGTATGTCTACCAGCATGTTAGTGGAAAGAATGAGGCAGTCTGCGAGCAGTCGCGATATTGAGGTGGAAATAACCGCCGTGCCTGTTTCGGACTTTGAGCAGATAGTCGGCGAGGCGGACGTTATCCTGCTGGGGCCGCAGGTCAAATTCCAGCTGCAAAGCCTGAGCGCCGCTGCTGCGCCTCACGGCGTGCCGGTTGCCGCCATCGATATGATGCAGTACGGCGCGATGCAGGGCGACAAAGTGCTCGACCATGCGATTTCGCTGCTGAAAAGCGCATAACGGGAGGTCTGATGGATTACCGATTTCCTGAAAATTTCTGGTGGGGCACCGCGACCAGCGCCACGCAGTCTGAGGGCCGGGTTGAGGGTGACGGCAAGGGCGATAACATCTGGGATCACGCCTCGCACCAGTTTAATGAGCGCTTTTATAACGGCGTGACCTCCGACGATACTTCAACGTTTTATCAGCGCTGGAAGGAAGATATCCAACTGGCGAAAAATATCGGCCTTAACTCGTTCCGCACCTCGATTTCGTGGTCACGCCTGATCCCGGACGGCGACGGAGAAGTAAATCCGCAGGCGGTACAGTTTTATAACGATGTGATTAACGAGCTTACCCGTCAGGGGATCGAGCCGTTTATCAACCTCTACCATTTCGATATGCCGATGGCCTTGCAGGAAAAGGGCGGCTTTGAAAATCGCGAAGTGGTGGATGCTTTTGCCCGTTATGCCGGTATTTGTTACCGGCTGTTTGGCGACCGAGTGCGCTACTGGTTTACCTTCAACGAGCCGCTTATTCCTGCGGAAGCGGGCTATCTGCATCCCCGCCATTATCCCTATGTCACCGATTTCCGCCGGGCGACTCAGGTGCTTCACCATATCGTTATGGCTCACTGCAAAGCGGTTGCCGCCTGGCGAGAACAAAATCTTGAGGGCCAGATAGGCATCATTATGGACGTGATCCCGGTTTACCCGCGCAGCGATAGCGAGGAAGACCGGCATGCGGCGGAGATGGCCGACCTGTTCTATACGCGCAGCATAAACGAGCCGATTCTGCTCGGGCGCTACCCGGACGAACTGATTGCCCTGCTGAAAGAGCATGATTTGATGCCGGAGTTTCTGCCGGGCGACTGCGAGCTTATTGCCGCAACTCGCGTTGAACTATTGGGGATTAATTACTATCGCCCGCGGCGAGTTAAGGCGCGTGAAACGCTGCTTGAGGAACCTCACGGCTTTGTGCCAGAGCGTTTCTTTGAAGAATACGTGATGCCGGGGCGGCGCATGAATACCTCGCGCGGCATAGAGATTTATCCTCCGGCGCTCTACGACATTGCGATGCTGGTGAAAGAACGTTACGGCAACCTGCCGTGGTTTGTCTCTGAAAACGGCATCGGCATTATGGACGAAGAGCAGTTTATGGTGGACGGTGAAGTACAGGACGATTACCGGATTGAGTTCCTGCAGGAGCACCTGAGCTGGCTGCACCGCGCCATTGCGGATGGGAGCCATTGCCTCGGGTATCAGATGTGGACCTTCATCGACTGCTGGTCCTGGCAGAACGCTTATAAAAATCGCTATGGTTTCTACCGTCTCGAGCTGGCAACGCAGCAGCGTTCGCTGAAAAAATCCGGGCGCTGGTTCCGCGATGTCATTGAGAATAATGGGTTTGAGGGGGCTGACCATGTCTAGCTTTGACAGGCTGGCCGAAAAGTTGATGCCGGTGGCTAACGCTATCGGCAACCAGCGGCATATGCAGGCGATCCGCAACGGGCTTATCTCTATTTTACCGCTAACCATCGTCGGGTCTTTCTTCGTTATTTTGCTGAATATCCCAATCAAGGGCTACATGGACTTTATCGCGCCGTGGCGCGATATGCTGGATGTGCCGTTCCGTTTCACGGTTGGGCTGATGTCGCTGTACGCGGCCTTTACCATCGGATCTTTCCTCGGTAAGAGCTACAAGCTGAACGACATTACCAGCGGCCTGCTGGCGATGCTGGCGACCCTGCTGATGATTGTGCCGGTGAATATTAAACAAGGCGTGACGGTCGCCGGGGAGGCCGTTGCCGGGCGCTATATTCCTATCACTTCCCTTAGCTCGCAGGGGCTGTTTGGGGCGATCATTTCTTCTCTGATTGCGATTGAGATCTATCGCTTTATTAAAGTACGCAATATAGAAATCAAAATGCCAGCTGGCGTACCGCCGGTCGTTGCCAGCTCGTTCTCAGCGCTGTTCCCGACGCTTGCCGTGGTGCTGATTTTCTGGATACCCCGCCATTTCCTGAATGTTGATATTAACGCCATCATCAGCTACATCATCATGCCGCTGAAGGGCTTTATGACCGGCACAAACCTGTTTGGCGGCATCGTAACTCAGCTGTTTATTGATGTGTTCTGGGTGCTGGGGATCCACGGCCACGCGGTGATGGGGCCGCTGATCCGTCCGCTGTGGGATCAGGCGATTGTCCAGAATATGGAGTTGTTCCAGTCCGGCGTTAGCGCTTACGACTTGCCGAACATCTTTACCGAGCAGTTCTTCCAGTGGTATGCGCAAATGGGCGGCACCGGCTCAACGCTGGCGCTGGTGGTGTTGTTTATTCGTTCGCGGGTGATTTACCTGAAACAGCTGGGCAAACTGTCGTTTATTCCCGGCCTGTTTAACATCAACGAGCCGATGATTTTCGGCGCGCCGATTGTGATGAACCCGATCCTTGCTATCCCGTTTATCCTCGCGCCGATGGTGAATACCGTGGTGGTGTATCTGTTTACTATCAGCGGGTTAATTCCGCGCATGATGGTGAAACCACCGTTTACCGTCCCGGCTCCGCTGGGGGCATTAATAACCACTAACTGGAACCTCATCGCCTGCGGGCTGGTGTTTATCTGCTTCTTTATCTCGCTGGCCATCTACTACCCGTTCTTTAAGGTTTACGAGAAGAAGATGTTGGAAACCGAGCTTCAGCAGCAGGAAGAGGAGAAGGCTAAGGCGCTGGCCGAGGCGAAGTAAATTTGCTGCTGCCCCTCTCCCCTCAGGACTGAGTGCTCTTTCATCTTCTCTCCCCAGAGTGGGAATTCAGGACAGCATTGTTTTTTATCCCCTCTCCCTTTTAGGGAGAGGGTTAGGGTTAGGGTGAGGGTAAAAATTAGAATGCCGTTTCCAGCTCATCCAGCACGTTATACTCGTCGTCCACCAGCAGCAGCGCCTTCCATTTATCAAACGTCAGGCAAGGGTGGGAGGTGCTGAACACCAGAATATCGCCAACCTGCACATCCATGCCCGGTTTTAGTTTCAGCATCGCGTGCTGATCCATAATGCCGGTTGTTTCGATGGTTTCTGCCGGGGAGGCCAGCGCTTTGCCCTCGCGGTAATGGGCGACAGGCTGCGGCAAGCCAGCATCGAAGGCGCTGTCTCGCTTGCCGAAGTTCACAATCGCACGGTCGCTTTCCGGGACAGACTGCACCATCGCTACCAGTTCCAGAGCTGAAGTTAAGTCCCCGCCGAGATCGCAGGCAACCTGGTCCCGAGCCATTAACTGTTCCTGCGCTTCCTGATAAATACCGGCGTCGTGGGTGATGTAGCAGCCAGGGCGAATTGCGATGCGGCAGTTGGCCGGTTTTTCTGCGGCCAGCCAGATGTTGCACACAACGTCATACCAGACCGAGCCTGCGCCGGTTAGCAGGAATTCACCTTCTACATAGCGTTCCAGATTACAGGCCAGCGCGGCGGCATCACGCAGCAGTGCTTCGATTTTCGGCTGAGGGTTTTCGCCGTGCAGCACGCCTTCGTACATCTCGAGGCCCCGCAGGCGCAGACCCGGCAGGTCGGCTAATTGCCCGGCCAGGGCCAAAGCTTGTTCCGGGCTACGGCAGCCACAGCGGCCGCCGGGCACGCCAAGCTCAATCAGTACGTCCAGCGTTTGTCCCTGCTGGCTAAAGAAGGCCGACAGTGCGCGGGCGTTAGCCTCGCTGTCCACACAGCACAGGTAGTCAACGTCGGGGTACTTCTTCTTCAGCTGTGAAATCAACGCCATATTCGCTTTGCCAACCAGCTGGTTCACCATCAGAACGCGGTGGATGCCGCTAACCATGGCAATGCTCGCCTGCCAGGCGCTGCCGACGCCAATTGCCCAGGCTCCGGCTTTTTGCTGCTGCTGGAAAATCCACGGCGTCATGGTGGTTTTACCGTGTGGGGCGAGCGAAACGCCGCGTGCATCCGCATAGCTTTGCATCCAGCGGATATTGCTTTTCAGGGCTGATTTTTTGATGACGGCTGCGGGCAGGCAGACGTCTTCATTCAGGATATTGGCGGGGGGGTTAATGAGGGCTGACTTATGGGGTACAAGGTTAATTTCCTGGTATTTCATAACACACTTCCTCCGGGGTTATTCTTTCTTTCAGATTAAGTATCAATTTTAATGTGTTGTTAAATATATTATTTTTAATTTTTACCATTGATAAATGAATAAAAGTATCATTGATTTATCGGTGTTTTGTTTAGTTTTTCACTGTTTTTCCGGCTTGTAAATGGTTAACTTGCACGCAGATTATTATTGGCGTGAGGCGCAGATGAAGTTTGATTATCTCTTCAGGAATGTCACCGTTATTGACGGCTCGGGCGGGGCGGAATATCGCGCCGACGTTGCGGTATTGGGCGACCGTATTGCCGATATTGCCCCGTCCATTACCGGCGAAGCCGAATGTGAAATTGACGGCGGCGGGCGCGTGCTGGCTCCCGGCTTTATTGACGTTCACACACATGACGACATCAACGTTATTCGTTTCCCTGAATATCTGCCCAAAATTAGCCAGGGCGTGACCACGGTGATTGTCGGCAACTGCGGTATCAGCGCGGCTGGAGCGACTATCAAAACGCAGGTCCCGGACCCGATGAACCTGCTCGGCGAAGCGGAACAATTTATTTACCCGACCGTTGAGGCATACTCCCACGCGGTTGAGCAGGCGCGCCCGGCAATCAACGTTGGCACGCTCGTCGGCCATACCGCATTGCGTAACAACCAGATGGATGACCTGTTCCGCACCGCTTCGGCGGATGAAATCAGCGCCATGCGCAAGCAGTTAAAGCTGGCCTTGCAGCAGGGCGCTTTGGGGCTTAGCACCGGCCTGGCGTACGCCAGTGCGTTTCAGTCCTCTACTGAAGAAGTGATGGCGCTGGTGGAAGAATTGGCGGCAGAAAAGGGTATTTACACCACTCACCTGCGTTCTGAGTTCGAACCTATCCTTGATGCGCTCGATGAGGCCTTCCGTATTGGCCGCCACGGCAACGTGCCGGTGGTGGTGTCGCACCACAAATGTGCCGGAGCGAAAAACTGGGGGCGCACGGTTGAGACCCTGAAGCTGTTCGATAAGGTACGCCAGCAACAGGATGTTTCCTGTGACTGCTACCCGTATTCGGCGAGTTCTTCGACGCTGGATATGAAACAGATAACCGACGAGTTCGACATCATCATTACCTGGTCCGGGCCTCACCCTGAAGTGGCGGGGCAGACCCTGAAGCAGATTGCGCAGAGCTGGTCGATGTCGCTTCACGAAGCGGGAAAATTACTGATGCCCGCCGGAGCAATTTATTACAACATGGACGAACAAGACGTGCGTCGCGTGCTGAGATACCCGGTAACGATGGTTGGCTCCGACGGGCTGCCCAACGACCCGATGCCGCATCCTCGCCTGTGGGGCGCGTTCCCGCGCGTGCTCGGGCACTACAGCCGCGATGAGAAATTGTTCCCGCTCACCGAAGCAGTCCATAAGATGACGGGCATGTCGGCGGCGCGTTTTCAACTGCCCGAGCGCGGGCTGGTGAAGCGCGGTTATTATGCGGATCTGGTTTTGTTTGACCCGGCTACGGTCCGTGATGTGGCGAGCTTTAGTCATCCGAAGCAGCCTGCGGCAGGTATTGAAGCCGTCATGGTTAACGGCGTGATGAGCTATGGCGCCGGGCAACAGGTAACTGGCCGCGCGGGAAGGTTCCTGCGTCGGCAGGCATAATTTATGAAAAAGGAGCAACGATGAGCATTAAACGTTATGGCGTTGGCGCCAGTACCGGAACCGGCGGGCAGAACCTGCCGTTTGCAAAAGCCGTTGAAGCGGCAGGCTGGCTATATGTTTCCGGCCAGACGCCGATGAAAGACGGAGAAGTGGTTGAAGGCGGTATTGTCGAACAGTCACAGCTGGCGATTCAGAACTGCGTGGATATCATGACCGAAGCGGGCTACACCCTGGCCGACGTGGTACATGTGAAGGTTTACCTGACCGATGCCCGCTATTTTCAGTCATTTAATAAGGTGTTTCGCGACTTCTTTGGCGGCCACCCGCCGGCCCGCGTTTGCTGCGTAGCGGACCTGGTGGTGGACTGTAAAGTTGAAGTGGATGTGACCTGCTACCGGGCTGACCGGGGCTAAGACTCTAATCCCCAAGCGGCTGGCGATCCACGCCGCCGCGATGGCTGTCCAGCGCCAGCTTGATGCGGCGCAGCCGGTCTTTAGCCTGGCTTTTGTTGGACATCGCCAGTTCGGTGGCCAGCACATCAACCATCGCCAGCATCGCATAGCGCGAGGTGCTGGGCTTAAAGATGTAGTCGTTTTCTCTGACAACCAGCGGCAGCACGATATCTGCCTGCTGCGCCAGCGGGGTTTCCTGCGGCGTAATCGCGATGACCTTCGCGCCATACTGGCGGGCAATCGCGGCGCTTTCCACCACTTCCGGCGTGTAGCCGCCCAGCGATAACGCCACCACCACGTCGTTAGATGACACCGAGGCTGCCATCATTCTGACCAGCAGTCCGTCGCTCTGGCTGACGACCGGCAGGCCAAGACGGAACAGGCGAAACTGTAATTCCTGGGCGCAAATCGTTGAGCCCCCGCCCATCCCCAGCGCCAGTATTTGGCGGGCATCGCTAAGATACGCCACCGCTTTTTTCAGCGACTGAGGGTCAAGCACCCGGCGGTTAATCTCCAGCACGTTGATGATGGTTTCATAAATTCCCTGTACGCCTTCGAGATCCGGCACGTCGAGAATAAAGCGCTGCCCAACCGCCAGCGACTGAGCCAGTTTTACCTTCAGCTCGCGCACGTCTTTACAGCCAATGGCGCGGGCAAAGCGGGTTATCGAGGCCTGGCTGGTTTCCGTCAGGCGGGCGAGCTCGGCAATCGGCAGCGTCGCGGCAGACTGCACATCGTCCAGAATAAACTGGGCGATGCGCTTTTCGGTGGCCGTCAGTTCGACAAAACGGTCGGTGATGCAGGAAATGATGTCGATGGTGTAGCTCATGGCGCAACCCTGATACTGGCGAAAAGAGAGAAGATACTTTGTACCATAAAAGTGCCGTCAGGGTTGCTGCGTGATGGCCTCCATTCGGCTCTGTTTCATGGTGGCCCGAATAAAAGCGGCGATAAATACCAGCGCGGAGAGCACTACGATGGTAGGGGCGGGCGCACTGTCGATAAAGAACGAGAGATAGACGCCAGCGAAAGAAATCACGATAGCCAGCGTCACGGCGACCAGCATCATCGACAGGAAAGTGCGCGTCAGCAGCGAAGCAATAGCGCCGGGCGCGATAAGCAGCGAAATAGCGAGAATGATCCCCACGGCTTTCAGCGCCGCAACAATGGTCAGCGAAACCAGGCACAGCAGGCCATAGTTGAGTAGCTTGACGTTGAGGCCGGAAACCTGGGCCTGGATAGGATCGAAAGCGTGCAGCAGCAGGTCCCGCCATTTCAGGGCTACGACCAGCGCGGTAAGCAGCACAATGGCGCCAGTTTGCAGGATATCGCTGTAGCTTACGCCGAGCATATCACCGAACAGAATATGGTCGAGGTGGATGTCCGGCTTGAGGTAGACGTAGAGCACCAGCCCCGCGCCGAACATGCCGGAGAAGACGATGCCCATAACCGTATCGCGTTTGATGCGGCTGTTATCCTGCAAATAGCCGGTGGCAAAGGCGCAAAACAGCCCGGCAACAAATGCCCCTACGCCGAGCGGCAGGCCCACCATCCAGGCGATAACCACGCCGGGGAACACCGCGTGGCTCATGGCGTCGCCCATCAGCGCCCACCCTTTGAGCACCAGGAAGCAAGAGAGCAGCGCACACGGGATAGCGACCAGCGTGGTCATCACCAGGGCATTGATCATAAAGCCGAATTCAAAAGGAGAAAGCAGGGTGTCTAACAGGCTCATGGCGTTTGCTCCAGGCTCAGGCGCGCGCGGCGGCGGTTAGCCAGCAGGCCGTGTTTAGGGGCGAACACGAAGGTTAGCAGGAACAGCAGGGTTTGCAGAACCACGATAATGCCCCCCGTTGCGCCGTCAAGGAAGTAGCTTATCCAGGTGCCGAAGGCGCTGGTCAGGGTTCCCAGCGTGACGGAAATCACCAGCAGCTTAGGAAAACGGTCGGTCAGCAGGTAAGCCGTCGCGCCCGGCGTGACCACCATGCAAATCACCAGGAATGCGCCCACAGTTTGCAGCGCAGCTACGGTTGTTGCCGAGAGCAGAGTAAAGAACAAGCCCTTCAGCCAGAGCGGGTTAAGGCCGATGGAGCGCGCGTGGTTCTCGTCGAAGAAGGTGACCATCAGGTCTTTCCATTTCAGCAGCAGAATAGCCAGCGAGACGAAACCGATAATCGCCAGCTGCACGATGTCGGACGGCGCAATGGCGAGAATATTCCCCAGCACAATGGTCTGAATATTTACCGAAGTGGGGTTGAGCGACACCATAAACAGCCCGAGGCCGAAGAACGACGAGAAGATAAGGCCGATGATGGTGTCTTCCCGCAGGTGCGTGCGCTGGTTCAAAAACAGCATGGTGCCTGCCGCCAGGCCGCCGGAGAAAAACGCGCCGATAGAAAACGGCAGACCCAGCATGTAGGCCCCGGCCACGCCGGGAACGATGGAGTGGGAAAGGGCATCGCCGATAAGCGACCAGCCTTTCAACATCAGGTAGCAGGAGAGAAAAGCGCAGACGCCGCCAACCAGCGCCGAAACCCAGATGGCGTTGAACATGTAGCCATAGCTGAACGGCTCAAGCAGAACTGACATTACGGCTCCCCTTTTAGCGCCGCGCCGCGGATAAATGGCCGCTCGTCATCGGTTACCACGCTGGTTTCTTTCCCGGTCAGCGTGACGTGGCGCAGCACGCCGCTGAATGCCAGTTCAAGATTTTCCTGAGTAAAGGTTTCTGCCGTTGGGCCGCAGGCCAGCACGGTGCCTTTAACCAGCACGGTATAGTCGCAATAGTCGGTTACCGCGCCGAGATTATGGGTGGAGACCAACATGGTGCGGCCTTCATCACGCAGTTCACGCAGCAGGCTGATGATTTGCTCTTCGGTTTTCACGTCCACGCCGGTGAACGGCTCATCGAGCAGAATCACCTGGCCGTCCTGGGCGATGGCGCGTGCCAGGAATACGCGTTTTTTCTGGCCGCCGGAAAGCTCGCCTATCTGGCGTTTACGGAACTCGCTCATCCCGACCCGAGCCAGCGCTTTTTCTACCGCCAGCTTGTCTGTTTTGCCGGGAATACGCAGCATCCCCATATGGCCGAAGCGGCCCATCATTACAACGTCCTCAACCAGCACAGGGAATGTCCAGTCAACGTCCTCGGACTGAGGTACATAGGCAACGAGGTTATTTCGCAGTGCCTGGCGAGTGGGCAGACTCAGTATCGAGATGCTGCCGCTGGCGAGGCGCACGAACCCCATAATCGCTTTAAACAGCGTGGACTTCCCGGAGCCATTAACCCCGACCAGCGCGGCAATGGTGCCGGTCGGAATTTCAAAGCTCGCCGCCCTCAGCGCCGTGTGGCCGTTACGGTAGGTGACGCTGGCGTCCTGGACGACAATTCCTGCCCGGCGACTCATTTTTTTAGCCCTTCATTAATGCCATTGACGATGGTGCTGGTGGTCACGCGCAACAGGTCAATATAGGTCGGTACCGGGCCATCTGCGGCGCTCAGAGAGTCGACATACAGCACGCCGCCGTATTGAGCGCCCGACTCTCTTGCTGCCTGGCGAGCGGGCTTATCTGAGATGGTGCTTTCGCTGAAAATTGCCGGAATGTGGTATTTGCGAATGCTGTCGATGACTTTGCGCACCTGCTGCGGCGTGCCCTGCTGGTCGGCGTTGATGGGCCACAGGTAAAGCTCTTTCAGGTCAAAGTCGCGGGCCAGATAAGAGAATGCGCCTTCGCTGGTCACCAGCCAGCGCTTGTCGGCGGGAATTTTTGCCAGCTCTGCGCGCAGCGGTTCGATAGTTTGTTTGATTTTCTGCTTATAAATCTCTGCATTGCGTGTATACACTGCGGCATTATCCGGGTCGTATTTGACGAAGGCATCGCGGATATTATCGACGTAGATCAGCGCATTTTGCGGCGACATCCACGCGTGCGGGTTAGGTTTGCCGTTATAAGGCCCTTCGGTAATGCCGGTTGGCTGGATGCCGGTGGTTACCACGACTTCGGGAACGCCTTTCAGGTGCTGATAAAACTTCTCAAACCACAGCTCAAGGTTGAGGCCGTTAGTCAGGATCAGCTGCGCGCCCTGCGCCCGGCGAATATCTCCCGGCGTGGGCTGGTATTCGTGGATTTCAGCGCCCGGTTTGGTTATGGACTCTACCTCTGCGGCGTCTCCGGCGACGTTTTTTGCCATGTCGGCAATAATGGTAAACGTGGTCACCGCTTTAAATTTTGCCTGCGCCAGCGCGGAGCCAGAAAGCATCATCAGCGCCGTGCCGGCCGCCAGTATTATCTGTGTAAGTCTCAATTTCCCGGGCATCGTCTTCCCTCACGAGTGATTATTGATTCAGCGTTTATAGCACATGCTATAAAACATAGCTGTTGCTATAGCTAAATGCAAATAATTATCATTTGTGTGATTTGAGTAAGCGGGTGCTGCGGGAAAAAGACCCTCTCCCTTTCGGGAAGAGGGCTGGAGGAGGGGCTTATAAACCTAAGGTGTCAAAATCAGATGCGTCATGGCGCTCGGCCAGTTGAACATCGCCCCAGGTGCGGTTAACCACGCGGCCACGTTTTACCGCAGGGCGGTTGGCGACTTCATCGGCCCAGCGACCAAAGTGCTTGTAAGACGCCACGTCGAGGAATTCGGCGGATTCGTACAGGCCACCCTTCGCCAGCGAACCATACCAGGTAAAGATGGCAATGTCGGCGATGCTGTATTCATCTCCGGCGATAAAGCGGTGTTTTTCGAGCTGCTTGTCGAGCACGTCCAGCTGGCGCTTGGCTTCCATCGCAAAGCGGTTGATGGCGTATTCAATTTTTACCGGTGCATAGTGGTAGAAGTGGCCGAAACCGCCGCCCAGGTACGGAGCGGAGCCTTGCAGCCAGAACAGCCAGTTCAGCGCTTCGGTGCGCCCTGCGATATCTTTCGGCAGGAAGTGGCCGAATTTATCTGCGAGGTAAAGCAGGATGTTGCCGGACTCAAATACGCGCAGCGGCGGAGTGACCGAGTGATCAAACAGCGCCGGGATTTTTGAGTTTGGGTTCACTTCCACAAAGCCGCTGGAGAACTGGTCGCCTTCGCCGATGCGGATCAGGTGTGCGTCGTATTCTGCGCCGCTAACGCCCAGCGCTAGCAGCTCTTCCAGCAGGATAATGACCTTCTGGCCGTTTGGCGTGCCGAGCGAGTAGAGTTGCAGCGGGTGTTTGCCTACCGGCAGCGTTTTTTCGTGGGTCGGGCCGGAAACAGGGCGGTTGATGCTGGAGAACTGACCGGCGTCGGTCTTGTTCCAGGTCCAGACTTTTGGTGGCTGATAGTTGTGTTCGGACATGTGGTTTTCTGCCTTCTTCTCAGGTTAGTTATCCTTCGATAATTACCTGGAAGTGTAGCAGGAGGGAAGAGCAGGCCGGGCAATACCGCCAGAAAAGCGAAAGCCCGGCGCTGTATCAGGCGGGTTTTAACCCCGGTTCAACAAGACCGTAAACCTGACCGTTAAGGCTGGGTGAACGAGCCAGTTCCGCGGCGTGGGCGGCAACATCTGCACGCATAACAAGACCGTGGATTTCGGTGTGCTGGCTGCGAACGGCTTTGCCCGTTGGTTCACCGTGAAGCAGGCCGCCGGGGCGCAGAATGGCGAAGTCCAGCGTGCTGGTTTGCAGCCAGCTTTCTGCGAGGGATTTTTCCCGTACGGCCTGGCCAAATGCTGCTTTTGCGCGGTCGGATAACCAGGGCCAGCTTTCACCGCAGCCAAGCGAGGTGACCAGCACCATACGCGAAATACCCGCTTTTTCGGCGCAGTCGATAACCGTGCGGTGGGCAAGATAATCCTGCGAGCCGCCCATGGTTGAAATCACCGTGGCTTCCGTTCCCGCCAGGCGGCAGGCCTCTTCCACGCGCGCTTCATCGCAGGCGTCGCCGAAGACAACTTCAGCTCCGGCGTTACGCAAGTTTTGCGCGGCTTCTTCATTGCGCACGAGTGCAATAACTCTGCGCCCTTCGCTAAGCGCCAGCATCGCGGTTAAAGCCCCAACCCCTTTTCCACCTGCTCCAAAAATTAACCACGGCGTCATGCAGTACTTTCCTTTAGTTTTTGAGCCAGCATGCGGAAGGCTGCAAGCTGGCTGGTTAACAACTGGCGATGTTCGTCGCGGCCAATAAATATTTTCAGCATCGCGCTCTGCGCCTGATTGAAGAACAGAATCGAAGCGGTGTCCATCCCCATGAACTGGCGTTCGACCAGCGCGATGTGGGTGCAGTTTTCCGCTTTGATATGCCCCGTCATGCCTTTCTTCCCGCGCAGGTTAAAGTAACCGTGGCGGTGGAAGCCAGAAGGAAGCTCGCCGGAGAATTCAAGAATAACATCTGCGGTGTGAACCAGCGTGGTGACGCTGCCCCATTCGGCCACCGCATCCCACACGGTATCAAAATATTCGCCGCCCACCAGCGCCAGCGGGGGCAGCTGCTTGACTACATCCAGCAGCGTGGTGCTGTATTGGGCGGCGATGGATTCCAGGGTGCCGTCCGGCTGCGTTTTTAAATATTCTTCGAGGGAAACGGGATTCATTGGGTAACTCCTTGAGGTTTTTGGTCCGTATTTTCAGGCGTATTGAGCGCGGGGAGCAGTATTTGCAGAGACTGAAAAATATTGCTGGCCCAGAAGCGGCCTTCGTCCGTCAGGCGCAGACAGGTGGAGCTGTCGCGCGTTAAGCCCGCCGCGTGCCATTGGGTTAACAGCGGCTGAAGCTCGCTGGCGCGAGCGGTCAGTTCATCAAGCGGCACGCGGGCGGTTTCGATGCCGGACTGTAGCCGGTGCCGCCAGCGATAGCCCGGGTCCGTTGTGTGGGTCATCATCATGAGTGGTTTTTTGCCAGCGGCAACGGAGGCGTGCCAGGCTTCCAGATTGCGTTCGACCATCCACGAGTAGCCGTTTACCGAGCCACCTGCACCGGAGCCAAATGCCAGGCAGTCCGCACCCTGTTTGATCAACAGGTTGTAGAGATTCCGTTCGCGCGTGGTGCGTGCCCAGTGGCTGTTGCTGATGCAGCGCCAGCCCGCATCATCCATAAATTCGCAGCCCTGAAGATAGAGGTCGCGGCGTTCAGAAGGTGAGGGAAGCGCAACCCGGCCGTTCTCCACCGCTTTGCCAAGCGGCGTTTGAGGCAGCAGGTTGAGAGCATAGAGATCGACGCCGTCGAGGCCGATGTCTCCCGCAATAGCCAGATCCTCTGCCCACAGTTTTTGATCTTGCCCCGGCAGGCCAAACAGCAGATCGCAAACTACCGCGGCGCGATCGCGCTTGCAGAGGTTTTCCATAAAACGCCTGGCGGTTGGGCCGTCTGACGTGCGCGCCATTTTTTTGCGTATTTTGCTATTAAACGACTGAATGCCAATAGAGAAGCGGTTGGCTCCTGCGTCCAGGCAGGCATCTATCCGCTCATCGTCAAAGTTCAGCACCCGGCCTTCAATGGTAATTTCGCAGTCAGGGGCAAGCGGCAGGCTGCGGCGTAGGGCGGTGATAATGCGGGCCAGATCTTTGGCTGACAGAGCGGAAGGCGTACCGCCACCAAAATAGATTGCGTGGATCGGCGCGGACTGATGCAGGGGGCTGCTGGCCTCCAGTTCTATTTCTCGCAGCAGGGCATCCGTGTAGCGGGCACAATGATCTTCTTCGTAACGGTTCTGATAAAAACCGCAGAAAGTACAGTGCGTTGCGCAGAAGGGGATATGCAGGTATACCAGCCGTTTTCCTGCGGGCGCGGGAGTATTGATAACGTTCTGCCAGGCCTGCTCAAGCTGTTCTTTGGCTATGGGCATTGCACCGCGCCACGGCATGGTGGCGTGACGATCTTTAAAGGGCTGGCCGCCGGGCAATGCGAAGTGGGATTTGAGATCCAGTTCAGGTTTCATTATTAACATCGCTCATATTTTCAAAAAATAACTCACCGTTCTGGCCGGGCTCCGGCCAAAACTGGTGATGCAGCTGTTCCACGGCTTCTGTGATTCGCGGCCCCATCCCTAAAATCAACGCCTGGTCGATAATGACTATGCGCTTATTTTTCCAGGCGGAGGTGAGCGTGATCCCGGGGATGGCTTTCAGCGCGTTGGGGTCGCCTTGCGTCATTTGAGTGGTAGCCACAATCACGTCCGGGTTCGCGGCGATCATCGCTTCGGTGCTGTAGCTCTGGTATTGGCGATGCCGGGCAATATTATTGGCGCCCGCCATCTTCAGGATGGTATCCGCGACGCTGCCTGCACCCGCCACTTGGGGAAGGCTGCCTCCGGCGGAGAGAATGAACATGGCTCTTACGGGGTGACTTTTTTGCGCGCTACTTTTTGCAATGGCATCAAGCCGTTGCTGTAGATTAGCGATCAATACCTCGCCCTGCTGAGGGCGCGCCAGGGCATTGGCAAGTGTCTGAATGTTGGCGTACATCTGGTCAACCGTGGCCGGAATACGCGGGAGAGTCAGAACATTTAGCTTTAGCTTTCGAAGCTGCTCAAAGACGATTTGTGGCTTCGCATCTTGCCAGGTAATAAACGTGGTGGGGCGCAACGAGAGGATAGATTCGCTGCTTAACTGCATCCAGGCTCCGATATGGGGCAATTTGTCGGTTTCCGGCGGCCAGGCGGTTGTTTCGTCCACGCCGACGACATTCTGGCCTGCACCCAGGGCGAAGATCAGCTCGGTTAGTGACCCCCCGGCGACAACAAGTCGTTCGCTGGCGCCGGCAGAAACTGAAACGGCAAGCGCTAACAGCAGGGCTGCGATGTTTTTGCTCATCAGAACTTCCACCCAAAGCCGGCTGCCGCATTAAAGCCTGCCGCCGGGATCGCTTCCTGAGCGGTCTGATAGCGTTTATTTGTCAGGTTATTTAGCGCAAGGTTAACTTGATACTGGTCGTTCGAACCAAATTCCGCGTTGAATGCCAGGTTTAGTGTTGCCCAGCCTGGATAACGTTTTTCGGCATCGCTGGTGCTGTCTCGTGCGCTGGAGGCTGCGCGAATAAACGCGTCCGACGTTAAGTTAAAAGCATTGAGCAGCAGCGTATGCTTCACTCCGACACGGCCATTAAGGCCTGGCTCGCCGGTGTTCCATGTTTTTAACGAGCTGCCTTCATACTGGCGACGCAAGATATTGCCACTCACGTAAGGAGACACTGCCCAGCCGTTGTATTCCGCACTCAGCTCCATGCCATACGTTTTGGCCCGATTTATATTGTCGTAATAGCGATAATTGCTGCGAGAACCGCTGGTATTGCCCTGGCAGACTGCCTGCCCGTTGCAGGCCAGAGAGGCTATGTAGTCTTTTGCTTCTGAGTAATAGACGGCGCTGTCTATCATCCACATATTGCCTTTATAGCGGGCGCCCATTTCGTAGTTATTGGAGTGTTCGGCGTTGAGGCCCGGATTGCCGTAAGTTACGCCGCCGCCTGCTGAGGTCTGCATAAACTGCTGCGTCAGGGTCGGGAAGACATAGCCCTGAGCAAAGGCCGCACGCAGTTCAATATCTTTAAATCCTGAATAATTCAGGCTGGTGGAGGTGACAAACTGGTTATCGCTGGTGGTCTGGCCGTTTGCAATCCTGCTGGTTGCTACGCCATTTTCAACCTTCTGAGAGTGGCTTTTCACCAGTTTTGACGACAGCCAGTACTGGCGGGCACCAAGGGTCCAGGTCCAGTCGTCCGCAAATTGCCAGGCATTTTGGGCGAATAACGATGTGTTGCTTTGCTCTGACTCATCCTGGGATTGGGTGCGGGTTTCGATATCAAAGAATCCCGTTTTTGCCGTCTGGCGCGTGTAGCCCCGTGAGGTTTGGGTAAGCTTATCGTGTTGATATTGTGTGCCTATCACCAGATCATTATTCGCCGGTAGCGAGAAGTTGCTTTGCAGCGTGACCCCCTGGGTGTACTGCTTGTCGTTGGTATGCGTCTGGTTTCTGACCGTCAGCGCTTTAATCATCGGCGACGGGATCGCCTGCGTAGTGGCGACTTCGTTTTCAAACGTGCGGGCGATAGTCTGGCTATACGCATCGAGATGGATTTTTTTCAGGTAGTCGCCGTCGGCATCAAAATCGTAAAACAGCCCTATTTTTTCACGCGTCATATCGGGGATCTTGACGCTGAAGGCATCAAACTGGTTATCGGTATCGCTATACCAGGTTTGGGTGGAGAGGCGGTAGCGATCGAGCGAGAGGCCAATTTTATGACGATCGAAGTTGTAGCCCAGCCAGATGCCCTGGCCGTTGTTGCGGAAGTTGGTATTGTTCAGGCGGCCATCCGGCGTATCACGGTTGCCTTGATCTGAATAGCTTCCGTTGATTCGATAATCGAAACGGCCAATACTTCCCCATGCCGCAGCGGACTCCTGCCAGCCAGCTGTCGACGAGTTGTAAGTCGCTTTTACTATCCCGCCCAGCGGCTTGTCTCCGCCTTTTTTGGTGATGAAATTCACCACTCCGCCGATGGCCTGGGAACCATAGAGTACGGAGTAAGGGCCTTTAACGACCTCAATGCGTTCAAGTGCCGACTCATCAATCAGTAAGCCTGCGCCATAGTCCTGCCCGGCTCGCTGGTAGGTCACCTGCTGGCCGTCAATGAGGATTAGCACACGCGATGAGGCTTCGCCGCGGATACGTATTTGCTTGCGCCCCGCGAGGGCGTTATCGGTAATTTCCACGCCGGGAATATCCCGCAGATCGTCGGCAACCGAAACGCTGGTTGAGTTTTCCAGCGCTTTGCTGTCAATCACCTGAATGGTTGCCGGGCTGTTCCACAGGTTGAGATCCGAGCGGCTGGTGCTGACAATCATCGTTTCTTCAGATGGGGCGTTCACCTGAGCCGGTGTCGCTACCGTTGCCGAAACAGAGGTGACGACAAACAGCGGTAAGGTAGAGAAAGCGAGCCTGTCTTTACGTGTCCCTGGCATAATCATCCATCCATATAAATGTTAATGATAGTTATTATCGTTCGTGTTTATATCCAGGAGTGCCGACGATATCCACCGTTTAACGTGCAAATCATATACAACTTTGATTTTGGTCAAAATTGCCCCCCGGCCCGGCGGTTTCTGATTCAAAATCAATTGAAAATACAGGGATTAAATACGGGGTGAAGGGAGAGAGGAGGAGTGAGTTGCCCGAAACCTTTGGCTAAAAGCGATGCCATTCTTTGTTGTACATTTCATTACACGCCGATACCAATCACTCACTGAAGAGTTTTGTCGGCAGGCCTATAGTTCATTTCAACGGCCCCGCAGTGGGGTTAACACTCAAATAAATTCGAGGATGTCGAAATGAAAAAAGTATTAGCTCTGGTTGTTGCCGCTGCTATGGGTCTGTCTTCTGCCGCTTTCGCTGCTGACACTACTGCTACCGCTCCGGCCGCTGCTCCGGCAACTACCGCCGCTGCGCCTGCTGCCGCTAAAGCACCTGCTGCAAAAGTAACGCACCATAAGAAACACAAAAAAGCTGCCGCTCAGAAAGCCCAGGCTGCTAAAAAGCACCATAAAAAAGCCGCGAAGCCAGCGACCGAGCAGAAAGCTCAGGCTGCTAAAAAGCACCACAAAAAAGCGGTAAAACCCGTTGCTCAGAAAGCACAGGCCGCTAAAAAACACGTTAAGAAACACCACAAAGCTGCTGTGAAACCAGCTGCTCAGCCAGCAGCATAAGTTTAACGGGGCAACCCCGGTAGCTTAAAGCGTTAACACGAACACCCGGCTTGCCGGGTGTTTATTTCTGGAGTGCAGATAATGTTGCGACGCTACAGTTTCGAGTTAATCCTCTCCCTGCTGATAACCTGCGGCGTTATCGCGCTGAATTTTTGGCTTAGTTAGTTCCACCCGCCGTCTCTGTTCTCGCCTTTGGCCTTTTTGGCCGCCAATAAGAATGTTAACCCATGCTCTCTTCCCAGGGTTGTGCGAAAAAATACCTGACCGCCTTTAGCGTGGACCTGTGATTATTTGGCCTCGCAAGATAAATCAGATATGTGGGCTGGAAGGATTTGATATAATGTGGAATTACAAAAAATCTAATTCATAGATTATATTGAGATTTTTGCTACACTTTTGAGATGTTGCTATAAGAAAGTTGAGATGGTTAAACATCATGGCTCAATTTAATCACTTTGAACTCTCGCTTCTGAACCCTAGTTTTGACTCCCCTTTGGTCGATGCGCTGACGGAACTGGAGTTACTACGGCATCTGAGGCTGGAAACGGATGTCCACCCTATTCTGTTTGCGCAGTTGAAAGCCGTTTTCCACATGCTGGAGAGCCTGGGTTCTGCGAGGATCGAGGGGAATCACACGACACTTGCCGACTATGTTGAAAGCAAGGTTGAAGGAACACAGAGTTCCACAGACCAGCTCAAAGAAATCAACAATATTGAAGCCGCGATGGAGTTCATTGACGAATACCTGAGCAATGGCGATGAGATAACGGAATATTTTATCCGCGAGTTACATAGCCTGGCAGTTGTGGGGCTGCAACAGGAGGGCGATAAAACGCCCGGTGCATACCGACAACATAACGTTAGTATCGCCCAGTCCGATCATTTTCCTCCGGATCACATCCGTGTTCCTGATTATATGGTGGAACTGACCGCTTTTATTAATCGTGCCGACAAGCCAAAGTATGATCTGATGAAGATTGCACTGGTACATCACCGTTTTGGCTGGATACATCCATTTGGTAATGGCAATGGCCGCACGGTCAGATTGCTGACGTATGCGTTACTGATCAAATATGGTTTTAATGTTCAGGCGGGTGGCAGGGTACTTAATCCGACAGCGGTATTCTGTAACGATCGCGAACGTTATTACGCCATGCTTTCGTTAGCCGATAAGGGAACCGATCGGGGGCTGGAGGAATGGTGCTTATATGTCCTTTCGGGGATCTCATCTGAGCTGAAGAAAGTCGATCAACTGACAAATAATGCTTTCCTGAGCAAAAAAATCCTGTACCCGGCTATCGACTTTTCGCTGGAGAGAGGACTGATAAATTTGCTGGAATCGAAAGTTCTGAAACGTGCAGTTGAGCTGGGGACGATAAAAGCAGGCGATCTCCGCACCGTTTTACCTGACCTTAAACCGACGCAGGTGACCTATCAGCTAGGTAAGCTGATTGAGCGGGGATTACTCCAGCCTGTAGAAGAAGGTGCTCGCATCTATACGGCGAAGTTTTCGAACTCATATCTGATTCGTGGGGTGATTAAGGTACTGAGGGAAGAAGGTTTTATTCCTGATTTGTGAGATCAGGGGATATCTGACTGATAATTTCTGTTTAAGTCTTCTTGGCCAGATAACGTAAATTTTAGATAAAAATCTAAAAGCAAAAAACCAGCCCGTAGGCTGGTTTCTTTAAATAGTGGTGCCCGGACTCGGACAAAAACGTCGGGAACGTTTTTGAACAGCGCTTGCGCTGACCCAAAGGGCGAGTATCAGGATGAGATGAGTACAAAAACGTCGGGAACGTTTTTGAACAGTGCTTGCGCTGGCCCGAAGGGCGAGTATCAGGATGATACGAGTAACCGAACTTTAGTTCGATGAAGAGTCCAGACGCCAGAAAGCAAAAAACCAGCCCGTAGGCTGGTTCTTCTAAATAGTGGTGCCCGGACTCGGAATCGAACCAAGGACACGGGGATTTTCAATCCCCTGCTCTACCGACTGAGCTATCCGGGCAACGGGCGGCATTAAACCGTAAAGGCCGTTAGGCGTCAACGGCTTTGTCATAAAAAATAGCTGAAACCATGCTGATTGGCTGCTTTTCATTCAGAGCGGCTAAAAAGTGCAGCTTCAGGTTAAGGCACCGCCCTGGCGGCACAGCGCAAAGCGCAGAATGTCTTCTGCCAGCGTGCGAGCTGTGTCTATGTCTGCCTGGCTACGTTTGACCAATAGCTTGCTCAGGCAGCCTTCTAATACTAACTCCATCTGGTGCGCAACCATGGTCGGGTCGTCCACTTCCATCTGGGTTAGCAGCTCGTGAGTGTACTCCCAGGCCGCCTTTTTCTGCTGATCCGCGAGCTGATGGATCGGATGCGTTGGGTCAGGGTAGAAAGTGCAGGCGGCAATAAACAGGCAGCCGGGGTAGCGCTGGTTATTGACGCATTCGGCCAGCGCCTGGTAGCGCCTCAGCAGCTTCTGCTCAGGAGACATTTCCTCATCCAGCATCAGTTGGCGGCGCCAGATATCTACCTGCGAGCTGAGATAGCGCAGGGCGTCGTACAGCATGGCTTCGCCGTCCGGCCAGAACTGACGGATCTTGTCGACAGGATAATCGGCCTCGGCCGCCACCATCTCCAGCGTCGTGCTGGCTATACCTTCTCGTTCAAGGACATGCAGGGCGTGCTCTAAAACTTCTTCGCGTTGCACGGTCTTCTCCTTACGTTTCCCAACGGGTTAAGTGTTGTTTACTGCCTGCGATTGTGCAAATGCTCGCTAAACGCCTTTGCATCCATAAAGCCGGTTACGCGGTCCGCCGGTTGCTCCTTGCCGTTGGCGTCAAAGAACAAAATTGTCGGCAGGCCAAGCACCTGTAGATGCTTCAACAAAGCCTTATCGGCGGCGTTGTTTGCCGTCACGTTGGCCTGAAGTAAAACGGTGCCAGATAGCGCGCTTTGCACCTGAGGATCGCTAAAGGTGTATTTTTCGAACTCTTTACAGGCCACGCACCAGTCTGCGTACAGATCGAGCATTACCGGCTTGCCTTTAGCGTTTGCCAGCGCCTGGTCCAACTGTTCAACGGTGGAAACCTGATTAAAGCTAAGGTGCGGAGTATTCTGCGTGGCCGCAGGTGCACCAAACGCCCAGTCCTGTAGCGGGCGAACGCAAACCAGGGCGGCGCCAAGTAGGGCGATTTGCAGTACACGTAGCCACGATTTTTTCGCACTTAGGCTGGTAATAAACGCCCAGCTAAAGAATGCCACGCCGAGCAGGCTCCAGAGGCGCAGGCCCCAAATGTCGCCCAGTACACGCTCCAGAAGGAAGACCGGCAGGGCGAGGATCACGAAGCCAAACGCGGTTTTAACGCTTTCCATCCACGGGCCGCTTTTCGGCAGCAGCCGGTTGCCAAAGACGGTGATGAGGATCAGCGGCAGGCCCATGCCGAGAGCATAGAGGTAAAGCGTGCCGCCGCCGAGCCACATGTTCCCGCTCTGGGCGATGTAGAGCAGGATGGCGCTGAGTGGCGCAGTCGTGCACGGCGAGCAGATAAGCCCGGCCAGCGCGCCCATGGCAAAGACGCCGCCTGCCGAACCGCCCTGTTGACGGTTGCTGATAAGCGCAAGGCGGGTCTGAAGCGAGGAGGGCAGTTGCAGAGTAAACAGGCCGAACATCGAGGCGGCCAGCAGGATAAACAGCGCAGACAGGCCGATAAGCACGTAAGGATGCTGTAGCGCGGCCTGGAATTGCAACCCGGCAGCGGCAACGACCAGGCCGAGGGCGGTATACGTCAACGCCATGCCCTGCACATAGACAAAGGCCAGCAGCAGCGCTCTGGCGGTTGAAAGCCGCTGTTTACCTCCCAGCACGATGCCGGAGATAAGCGGGTACATCGGCAGCACGCAGGGAGTAAAGGCGATGCCGATCCCTATCAGAAATGCCCATAGCGAAGAGAAGGGAAGCGATGAAGGTGCGGAGTTGTCTGTGCCCCTCACCCCGGCCATTTCCCCTTCAGGGGATAGGGGGGAAGACATTGCAGAACCCGATTGAGCCAGGGGAGCTACCGCACTCAGCGGCACAACGCGAGTTTCCGGTGGATAGCAGAACCCTGCTTCGGCGCAGCCCTGGTAAGTCACGCTTAGCGTTGAACCTTTGCTGGCGGAATTTATCGTTACCGGCAGGGAAAGCTGGTCGGTAAAGATCTCCGTTTTTCCGTAGAACTCGTCTTCATGCCAGCTGCCTTTGGGGACGCTAAGCGGCGCAATGTCGGCGTTGGCGGGCTGGACTTTGATCTGCTGGCGATAAAGGTAATAGCCGGGTTTAATCTGCCAGTTAAGGGTGAGCTGGTGTTCGGACTGCTGGAAGTCAAAGGCAAAGGCCTGATCCACCGGCACAAACTGGGTTTTATTCTGGCCGTCAAAAAGCCCGGCGAAGGCCTGCGAGCTACAAAGCAGCAGGACTAGCGTAAGGATGCGTAAAGCCATGAGAGATATTCACTGTTTCCATGTGCAACTGGCAGAACCAGTAATTCTGGAGTTTGATAAGGGTGGTGGGACTTCAGGCAGGCAAGCAGCGCTTCCTGGTGCTCCACGTCGCTTTTCAGCAGCATTTGTACTTCGTACTCCTGCTCCAGTTTCCCTTCCCAATAATAGAGCGAGGTTGCGCCCGGCAGCAGCGTAACGCATGCCGCAAGCTTCTCGGCCAAAACTTTAGCCGCCAGGTCCTGAGCGCTGGCTTCATCCGGTGCGGTACAGAGTACAACTACAGCCTGAGTCATCGACATCACAAACCTCATTACGGGAGGAAATGGCATCGACTATAGCATGAGGAGGAGAAGACGGGCCGAATTACGACCCGTCTTTGAGGAGATTTACAGCAGCACGCTACCTATCAGGAAGCCGAAGCATACCGCCAGCACTACGCCCATCGTGCCGGGAATAAAGAACGGGTGGTTGAAGACAAATTTGCCGATGCGGGTCGTGCCGGTATCGTCCATCTGCACCGCCGCAACCAGGGTTGGGTAGGTTGGCAGGATAAACAGGCCGGAGACGGCGGCAAAAGAGGCCACTGCGGTTAAAGGCGATACGTTAAGAGCCAGCGCCATCGGCATCAGTGCTTTAGCCGTGGCTGCCTGGGAGTAAAGCAGGGCCGAGGCAAAGAAGAAGATTATCGCCAGTAGCCACGGATGCCCCTGGATAACGCTGCCCGCCGTCTCTTTGATCCAGTCGATGTTAGCGGCAACAAAAGTATCGCCCAGCCACGCAACGCCAAGGATACAAATACAGGCGCTCATACCGGCCTTGAAGGTGCTGGAATTCAGGATGCTTTCCGTTTCCACGCCGCAGATGACCGTTGTCAGCGTGGCGACGGCCAGCATAATAATCAGAATCGCGTTGGTGGTGTTCATTAGCGGCGTTGCCACCAGGCCCAGACTCGGGCTGTTGACGATGGCATAGATAACCACGCCAACCACGCCCAACAGGAAGAGGAGGACGGAGGTTTTGGCGCGCGGTTTAATTTCAATCTGCTTGTCGCCGCGCAGCTCAATCAGGCCTTCTTCCAGGCGTTTCAGATAAACCGGGTCGTCAGAGAGTTTGGAGTTGAACAGAATAGACACCAGGAATGACATCACCAGCACCGCCAGCAGCGTGGACGGAATCACGACCGACAGCAGATGAATATAGCTGACGCCGTGGCCTTCCATCACCGAAGACATGTAAACCACCGCGGCGGAAATTGGTGAGGCGGTAATGGCTATCTGGGCAGAGACCACGGCCGTCGAGAGCGGGCGGCAGGGTTTAATGCCCTGTTCTTTGGCGACTTCGGCAATCACCGGCAGCGTGGCCAGTGAGATATTGCCGGTGCCGGCGAAGATAGTCAGGAAGTAGGTCACAATAGGCGCAAGAATGGTGATGTACTTAGGGTTCTTGCGTAACAGTTTCTCGGTTTGGTGAACCAGGTAGTCGAGGCCGCCCGCAATTTGCATCGCGGAGATGGCTGCAATAACCGCCATGATGATAGAGATAACGTCGAAGGGAATGCTGCCAGGTTTCACGCCGATGGCCGCGAGAACCAGTACCCCAAGCCCTCCCGCGTAGCCAATGCCTATCCCGCCAAGCCTTGCCCCCAGAAAAATCGCTGCTAACACGATGATGAGTTCGATGACTATCATGGTTGCTTCCTTGATGTTTTAATGAGATGAAAATGAGTTGTTATGTTTTCGTATACCGTTGAAATGAAAAAGGCACGTCCGGTTGGACGTGCCTTTTGGCGTTTATGCTGATGAATTATTGTTCGTTTTCATCGGTATAGCGCTTAGCTTTGTAAGCCGGGTGCATCAGGTTATGGACGGAGAAGATATCGTCCAGCTCGGCTTCGGTCAGCAGGCCACGCTCCAGTACGACTTCGCGCACGCTCTTGCCGGTTTCCGCACAAATCTTGCCGACGATATCGCCGTTGTGGTGACCAATGAACGGGTTCAGGTAAGTCACGATGCCGATGGAGTTATACACGTAGCTTTCACACACTTCTTTATTAGCGGTGATGCCGTTGATGCATTTTTCCAGCAGGTTGTAGCAGGCGTTGGTCAGGATGTGGATAGACTCGAACATCGCCTGGCCAATAACCGGCTCCATCACGTTCAGCTGTAGCTGACCGGCTTCGGAAGCCATGGTCACGGTGGTGTCATTGCCGATAACTTTGAAGCAGACTTGGTTAACCACTTCTGGCACTACCGGGTTCACTTTGGCTGGCATGATGGATGAACCCGCCTGCAGTTCCGGCAGGTTAATTTCGTTCAGGCCGGAGCGCGGGCCGGAAGAGAGCAGGCGCAGGTCGTTACAGATTTTCGACATCTTTACGGCCAGGCGTTTCAGCGAGCTGTGTACCATGACATAAGCGCCGCAGTCGGAGGTTGCTTCAATCAGGTCTTCCGCCGGTACGCAAGCCAGGCCGCTCACTTCAGCCAGCTTCTGAACCGCCAGCTGCTGGTAACCATCCGGGGTGTTCAGGCGAGTACCGATGGCGGTTGCGCCGAGGTTAACTTCAAGCAGCAGTTCCGCGGTGCGCAGCAGGTTACGAGTCTCTTCGGTCAGCAGCACGTTGAACGCGTGGAATTCCTGGCCGAGGGTCATTGGGACGGCATCCTGCAGCTGGGTACGGCCCATTTTCAGAATTTCTGCGAACTCAACCGCTTTACGCTGGAAGCCTTCGCCCAGCTGGTTGATAGCGTCGATAAGTTTGATGATTGAGGCGTAAACCGCAATACGGAAGCCGGTTGGGTAAGCGTCGTTGGTGGACTGGCATTTGTTGACGTGGTCGTTCGGGTTCAGGAACTGGTATTCACCTTTCTGGTGGCCCATCAGTTCGAGGCCGATATTGGCGAGCACTTCGTTAGTGTTCATGTTGACGGAAGTACCGGCGCCGCCCTGGTAAACGTCTACCGGGAACTGATCCATGCATTTGCCGTTGTTCAGAACTTCATCGCAGGCCTGAATAATGGTATTAGCGATGCTCTTCGGAATGGTTTGCAGTTCCTTATTCGCCATTGCCGCCGCTTTTTTTACCATGACCATACCGCGTACAAATTCCGGTATATCGCTGATTTTACTGTTGCTAATGTAGAAGTTTTCAATCGCACGCAGAGTGTGAACACCATAATAGGCATCCGCTGGCACTTCCCTGGTACCTAACAAATCTTCTTCGATACGAATGTTATTTAACATGTGAACCTTCTTAGTAAAGCTGCAGATAAATGCGCTGTATTATTCACACACACGAAATGTGGTTGTGAGTTTAATTGACCGATGATTATGTCCATATTCGGCCGCGTTTTCGTGATCATATGCTGATGATAGCGAAAAGCAGTAACCTGGATCACTTATTAAAAGCCGCGTTGCATAACAATTATTAATATGTGATATAGGTCAACAGTTGAAAATTTCCAGAAAAATTTCACCGCTCAAGCATTGATCTTTTCCGCTCTCGTCGCCATTTCACCTCTACGCGTGATTGCTAACCCATTTTTGCGAGGCCACTTCAGGACTCGCCCGATTACAGGAGCGTACGGTGCGCTGGATCCCGTTTATCGCCATTTTCCTTTATGTGTACATCGAGATTTCGCTGTTCATACAGGTGGCACATGTTATGGGGGTCTTTATGACCCTGATTCTGGTTATCTTCACTTCGGTGATTGGCCTGTCGCTGGTGCGTAACCAGGGCTTTAAAAACCTGATGCTGATGCAGCAGAAGATGGCGGCGGGCGAAAGTCCGGCGGCCGAGATGATTAAAAGTGTTTCGCTGATCATCGCCGGTATCCTACTGCTGCTGCCGGGTTTCTTTACCGACTTCCTCGGCCTGCTGCTGTTGCTGCCGCCGGTGCAAAAGCACCTGACGCTGAAATTGATGCCGCATTTACGCTTTTCCCGTATGCCGGGCGGCGGCTTTAGCGCCGGTAGCGAAGGGGGTAACACTTTCGACGGCGAGTTTCAGCGTAAAGACGACGGACCAAAGCGTCTCGATGACCAGCATCGCGACGATCGTTAAATTTTAGTTTTTTTTGTTTTCCCCCCTTGAAGGGGGGAGAGCCCATCCCCATTTCTCAGGTCACCAGCCGATAACCCGTTTGGGCCGGCGTTACCTAAATATCTGATACTGACTTTCTCAAAGGAGAGCTATCAATGAGCATTCGTCCATTACATGATCGTGTCATCGTCAAGCGTAAAGAAGTTGAGTCCAAATCTGCGGGCGGCATCGTTCTGACTGGCTCAGCAGCAGGCAAATCAACTCGTGGCGAGATCATCGCTGTCGGTAAAGGCCGCATCCTGGAAAACGGTAGCGTGCAGCCGCTGGACGTTAAAGTAGGTGACATCGTTATCTTCAACGATGGCTACGGCGTGAAGTCCGAGAAAATCGACAACGAAGAAGTGCTGATCATGTCCGAAAGCGACATCCTGGCAATTGTTGAAGCGTAATTTGACGCACGAACCTGAACGAATTTGAGGAATAGAAGAAATGGCAGCTAAAGACGTAAAATTCGGTAACGACGCTCGTGTAAAAATGCTGCGTGGCGTTAACGTACTGGCAGATGCAGTGAAAGTTACCCTCGGTCCTAAAGGCCGTAACGTGGTTCTGGATAAATCTTTCGGTGCACCGACCATCACCAAAGATGGTGTTTCCGTAGCGCGTGAAATCGAGCTGGAAGACAAGTTCGAAAACATGGGCGCGCAGATGGTGAAAGAAGTTGCCTCTAAAGCGAACGACGCTGCAGGCGACGGTACCACCACCGCAACCGTACTGGCTCAGGCTATCATCACCGAAGGTCTGAAAGCCGTTGCTGCTGGCATGAACCCAATGGATCTGAAACGCGGCATCGATAAAGCCGTTGTTGCAGCTGTTGAAGAGCTGAAAACGCTGTCCGTTCCGTGCTCCGACTCTAAAGCAATTGCTCAGGTTGGTACTATCTCCGCTAACTCCGACGAAACCGTAGGTAAACTGATCGCTGAAGCGATGGATAAAGTCGGTAAAGAAGGCGTTATCACCGTTGAAGACGGTACTGGCCTGGAAGACGAACTGGACGTAGTTGAAGGTATGCAGTTCGACCGCGGCTACCTGTCTCCTTACTTCATCAACAAGCCGGAAACCGGTGCTGTTGAGCTGGAAAGCCCGTTCATCCTGCTGGCTGACAAAAAAATCTCCAACATCCGCGAAATGCTGCCGGTGCTGGAAGCCGTTGCTAAAGCAGGCAAACCGCTGCTGATCATCGCTGAAGATGTTGAAGGCGAAGCGCTGGCGACCCTGGTGGTTAACACCATGCGCGGCATCGTGAAAGTGGCTGCGGTTAAAGCACCTGGCTTCGGCGACCGTCGTAAAGCTATGCTGCAGGACATCGCAACTCTGACCGGCGGTACCGTTATCTCTGAAGAGATCGGTATGGAGCTGGAAAAAGCGACTCTGGAAGATATGGGTCAGGCCAAACGCGTTGTTATCAACAAAGACACCACTACCATCATCGATGGCGTGGGTGAAGAGGCCGCTATTCAGGGCCGCGTTGGTCAGATTCGTAAGCAAATCGAAGAAGCAACCTCTGATTACGACCGTGAAAAACTGCAGGAGCGCGTAGCGAAACTGGCAGGCGGCGTTGCGGTAATCAAAGTCGGTGCTGCTACCGAAGTTGAAATGAAAGAGAAAAAAGCACGCGTTGACGATGCCCTGCACGCGACTCGTGCTGCGGTAGAAGAAGGCGTGGTTGCCGGTGGTGGTGTTGCGCTGATTCGCGTAGCGTCTAAACTGAGCGCGCTGCGTGGCCAGAACGAAGATCAGAACGTGGGTATCAAAGTTGCGCTGCGCGCAATGGAAGCTCCTCTGCGTCAGATCGTTCTGAACTGCGGCGAAGAGCCTTCTGTAGTGGCTAACACCGTGAAAGCGGGCGACGGCAACTATGGCTACAATGCTGCAACTGAAGAATACGGCAACATGATCGACATGGGTATTCTGGATCCAACCAAAGTAACCCGTTCTGCTCTGCAGTATGCGGCTTCCGTTGCGGGTCTGATGATCACCACCGAATGCATGGTTACCGACCTGCCTAAAGGCGACGCGCCTGATTTAGGTGCTGCTGGTATGGGCGGCATGGGTGGCATGGGCGGCATGATGTAATTCGCCTTAGCACCTTGTGTTAAAGAAACCCTCAGTCAGAAATGTCTGAGGGTTTTTTCTTTTGTCCACAGTCTGGTATAAGGTCTTACCGGGCGATAACGGCTCAATACCTTGATTACGGGGAATAACATGCGCATGAAAGTCTCATCAGGAGTGGTTGTGGCAGCGCTGCTGCTGGCAGGATGTAGCACGGGCAACTCGCTGACAGCCAGCGGCCAGAGCGTTCGTTTCGTGGAAGATAAGCCGGGGAGCGAATGCCGTCTGTTAGGCACGGCGACCGGCGAGCAAAGCAACTGGCTGTCCGGCCAGCACGGCGATGAAGGCGGCTCTATGCGAGGCGCGGCGAATGCACTGCGTAATAATGCGGCCGAGATGGGCGGTAACGTTCTGTACGGCGTGAGCAGCCCGAGCCAGACGCTGCTTTCAAGCTTTGCCCCGACCGCCAGCAAAATGACCGGTCAGGTTTATAAGTGCCCGAACTGATTTAGCCTGTACCCTCTCCTTCGGGAGAGGGGATCTTGCCTCACTTTTGCCGCAGCTGTAAATCCAGCGGCGTCTTGCTCGGCTCTCCGCCAATCTCTCTTGCCAGTTTCGGCACCATATAACCAGACACCAGCGTCAGCAGCTCGCGCATAATCGCCCGTGCTTCTTCGTCTTCCACCATGAAATGCGCCGCCCCCTGTACTTTGTCGAGTACGTGCAGGTAATAGGGCATCACGCCCGCATCAAACAGCGCATTGCTCAGATCGGCCAGAGTCCGGGCGTTATCGTTCACGCCGCGCAGTAATACGCTTTGGTTGAGCAGCGTCACGCCGGCCTGGCGCAGTTTTGCCATCCCGCTGCGGAACTCGTCGCCAAGCTCTTGCGCATGGTTGATGTGGTTTACCAGCAGAATTTGTAAGGTGGAACGGGCAAATCTTTCTGCCAGGGCATCGGTAATGCGGGCCGGGATGACAATCGGCAATCGGCTGTGAATGCGCAGACGCTTGATGTGTGGAATGGCCTCCAGTTCGTTGATAAGCCAGTCCAGTTCGCTATCTTTTGCCATCAGCGGATCGCCGCCGGAGAAGATGATTTCATCCAGTTCCGGGTGTTCGCTGATATAGCCCAGCGCCGTTTGCCAGTTGCGCTTATTGCCCTGGTTGTCGGCATACGGGAAATGGCGGCGGAAGCAGTAGCGGCAGTTAACGGCGCAGCCGCCTTTAACCAGCAGCAGGGCACGGTTGCGGTACTTATGCAGCAGGCCTGGCACTACGCTATGCTGCTCTTCCAGCGGGTCGGTAGTGAAGCCTGGCGCGGCAACGAACTCCTGCTTTGCGGTCAATACCTGGCGCAGTAACGGATCGTTCGGGTTGCCTTTTTCCATGCGCGCGACGAATGCACGCGGCACCCGCAGCGCGAAAAGCCGCCTTGCTTCGCGCCCGGCAAGCAGTTCTTCATCGTCCGCTACATTTAAAATGTGCAGCAGTTCATCAGGATCGGTTATAACATCGGCAAGTTGCGTTAACCAATCTTCTCTGTGAGGGGGATTTAGGGTTACAATGTGTGCCATTTTTTTGGCTAAGCTACCAGTTAACAATTTCAGAGGGCCTTATGGCGACTTATTCTAGCAACGATTTCCGTGCCGGTCTTAAAATCATGATGGATGGCGAACCGTACGCGGTTGAAGCCAGCGAATTCGTAAAACCGGGCAAAGGCCAGGCATTCGCGCGCGTTAAGCTGCGTCGTCTGCTGACCGGTACCCGCGTTGAGAAAACCTTCAAGTCTACCGACTCTGCTGAAGGCGCTGACGTTGTCGATATGAACCTGACTTACCTGTACAACGACGGTGAGTTCTATCACTTCATGAACAACCAGACCTTTGAGCAGCTGGCCGCGGACGAAAAAGCCGTTGGCGAAAATGCTAAATGGCTGCTGGACCAGGCCGAGTGCATCGTGACCCTGTGGAACGGCCAGCCTATTTCCGTGACTCCGCCAAACTTCGTGGAGCTGGAAATCATTGAAACTGACCCAGGCCTGAAAGGCGATACCGCAGGTACCGGCGGTAAACCAGCTACCCTGAGCACCGGCGCTGTAGTTAAAGTTCCGTTGTTCGTACAGATTGGCGAAGTCATCAAAGTTGACACCCGCTCTGGTGAATACGTTTCTCGCGTGAAGTAATTCGCGAAGGTTCGCGGCGCGGTGCATTCAGGCTCGCGCCGCCGCTTTGTGAGGCAGGGAAGGTGAACCGTTTACTGAAACAAATGCTTTTTCTCTCACTGTTAGCCACTACAGCTGTCGGGCTGTCATACGACCCGTGGATTCGGCGAAGACTTGCAGCATCTCGGCGGCGCTATCGAGCGCGCGGCCAACAAATAATTTCCTCTGTTCCGAAAACGCTTCACTTTTCCTTCATCGCTCCGTTTTTTGTCTATGCTTAACAAGCTATACACAAACAACATTGGTAAAAGGAAAAGCTCATGATTAAGAAAACCATTGCTGCGTTTTTCTCTCTCGTCGTTCTTTCATCCTTGTTGACCGCCTGCAATACCACGCGCGGCGTAGGTGAGGATATCCAAAGCGGCGGACATGCAATTTCTGGAGCAGCAACTAAAGCGCAGCAATAACGATTTGCGGTACGGTAATATAACCGTGCCGCTATTCTAAAACGGCCTCAGGAATATTCAGGAATAGCGCCAGTCGATTATCCGCGCCCAGTTTTAAACGAATATTACGCTTGTAGGTGTAAACTGTTTTTATACTTATATCCATTACCCGCGCAATATATTCATTATTCGCCTCTTCCTTCCAGAGTTTTAATATTCTCTCTTCGCGTAAAGTCAGTAGCGGAGTTATATGACGTTTTGTTTCACGAAACGGCGGTCGTTGTGCAATGGTCTGCTGAATAATTGCGGTTAAGTCCGGTAAAGATAGCGACTTATCCCAAATGTCATGGCTGCCCTGGGTTGCGCAGTATTCGGCAATCAGGGAGTGCTGGCCGCTTTGCAGCAGAAGAAGGCGGGTGGTGTCGCCGCAGGCGGAGTAAATGGTCGAAAGTTGCTGGATATTATGTAGTGAGGTTGAAAAGCTATTAAAGTCGGCAATAACCATATTGGGCTGCCATTTTATAATTTTCTCCCGGGCGAGAAGTAAATTGTCTGTCTCTGAAATACTCACTGCCGTAGCCAGACTATTTTTCTGATTGAGCAAGTGCGTCAGTCCCTGACGGCTGAAGTAACAACTATCAACCAACAATATTTTATACATTTTCACGTTTCACGTTAATCATTACTACGGCGTTTGCAGGCTGGCAAACCACGTTTAATCATATGTACAAAAGTAGTCAAATGAATCAGGGAAATACGAGCTAATTCGCGGTCAATTCCAGGCTTAGCAAGGCCTGTCGATTGAAACGATTATTTCATTTTGGGGCGTGTAGGCGCGGTTTTCCAGAGCACTAAAGCGGTGCTAAGATAGTGTTCTCACCTAAGCCTTGCGGGACGACCCGCAAGCGCATCTTACAGCGGGGACGGCCCCATTTTTACTGGAGCTGTTATGGCCTGGATTATTCTTTTCATTGCCGGATTACTGGAAGTTGTTTGGGCAGTAGGGCTTAAATATACCCACGGTTTTAGCCGCCTGTGGCCAAGCGTTATCACGATTATTGCTATGGTGGTTAGCATGGCGCTGCTCTCCTGGGCGATGAAGACGTTGCCCACCGGCACGGCCTACGCGGTATGGACCGGTATTGGCGCCGTTGGGGCCGCAATTACCGGTATCTTGCTGCTCGGAGAGTCGGCTAACCCGGCACGCCTGATTAGCCTGGCTCTGATCGTATTGGGCATTATTGGGCTGAAACTTTCCACTCATTAAGAGCCGGGTTGTTTCACCCAGATGAGTTTATCCACCGCGAATCCCTGCCGGGTGGCGGCGGCCAGCATTTGCTGTTTAATCTCGTTGCTAATGGTTGGCGTGCGGGAAAGTATCCACAGATAGTTGAGATCCGGCCCGCAGACCAACGCATGGCGATAATCTTTATCCAGTGCAATCACGTTGTAGCCGCCATAGAAGGGGCCAAAGAACGAAACCTTCAGCGCGGCTACGCTCGGGTCTCCGGTAAAGTAAGCTTTGCCCTCGCTTTGCTGCCACATCTGCCTGTCGGGGTTGAAGCCGCGGTTAATCACGCGCAGGCCGCCGTCATCCATAAAGCTATAAGTTGCCGTAACCTGATTCAGGCCGCTTTCAAAACTATGATCCAGCCTGGCAATTTCGTACCAGGTGCCGATAAAGCGTTTTGCTTCGAAGTTTTTAACCACCGTGACGCTGGCGGGAGGGGTTGGGGCGCTACAGGAGACAACGAAAAATGCAACCGCAAGCGCGGTGACAGCGGGCCAAATGCGCATAGCAGATTCCTTCCAGGGTTTTTAGCTAAGTGTAGATGGCGGCAGGGAAAAAAGTGTGAGCGAAGCCGGAAATAATACGGCCCGTGGTGAACAGGCCGTGAGGGAGGTTATTGCAGCGCTTCGAGAATAGCGTAGGCGGCTTTTACCCGCTCAGGATTCGGGTAGCTTTTGTTCGCCAGCATCACGATGCCCAACTGCTTTTCAGGAATAAAGGCCACATAGCTACCGAAGCCGCCGGTTGAGCCGGTTTTGTGTACCCAGGATGCCTTCACTACCGGGGCCGGTGGGTCAATAGCCACCGCGGTCTGCGGGGCAAGGGCGACTTTATTATCGCTGCCGTCGATAACCACTTTGCCCTTCAGCGGCCAGTTCAGCATTTCCCAGCCCAGGCCCTGATACATGCTGCCAATCCGCCAGTAGCGAGACTGTGCAAGCTTGATTCCTTGTTGCAGATTTTTCTGTTCAACCCGCTCCGGCGCCATATTCGCCTGCACCCAGTGCGCCATATCTTCGATACTGGACTTAACGCCGTAGGCTTCTGCATCCAGCATACCCGGTGAAACACGTACTGCTTTGTCGTTGCGGTAGCCCCAGGCGTAATGGCTCTCTTCAGCGGGAGGAACGGTTATCCAGGTATGGGTCAGCTTTAATGGCTCCAGTACTCGCGTTGTCATCGCCTGCTCGAAGCCCATTCCTGAAGGCTTAACCATCAGCGCCCCAAACAGCCCAATGCTGGCGTTGGCATAGAGCCTTTTGCTGCCTGGTGCCCACTGCGGCTGCCACGACTGGTAAAAGTTGAGCAGCGAGGCGTTGTCGGTAACTTCATCAGGCACCTGTAGCGGCAACCCGCCTGCTGTATAGGTTGCCAGCTGCAATAGCGTTATTCCTTTCCACTGGCTGCCGGTTAGCTCCGGCCAATATTTTTGCGCCGGATCGCTCAGGCTTATCTCGCCGCGAGCCAGCGTATCCCCGCCCAGCACGCCGGTAAATGTTTTACTGACCGAACCAAGCTCGAACAGCGTTTGCCGGGTTACCGGCTCGTTATGCTGCACGTCGGCTTTGCCCCAGGTGAAATACAGCGGGTAGCCTTTATAGATAACGGCGACTGCCATGCCCGGGATCGCCTGCTCTTTCACCAGCGGCGAAATCGTGCGATTAACGATTTTTTCGATCTGCTGCGCGGTGAGCTGCTTTGGCGCGGCAAAAGTAGAGCATGAGGCGGCGAGCAGCAGCGTCAGGCAGAGGGATTTTTTCATGATTGATAACCTTCCATAGAGAGATGATAGCTGTCCGGGCCCATCAGACGAGGCAAGTTTGTTGGATTTGACTCTGGATGACAAACGATTAAATTTGGCATTAGCCTTAAGATTTTCTAACGGAAAAAGCCATGACACGCAGCTATATTCCCCTTAACTCGCTACGCGCCTTCGAAGCCGCCGCCAGGCATCTAAGTTTTACTAATGCCGCTATCGAGCTAAACGTCACCCATTCGGCGATTAGCCAGCAGGTGAAATCCCTTGAAGAGCATCTGCACTGCCAGCTTTTTGTTCGTGTTTCCCGCGGCTTAATGCTCACTACGGAAGGGGAGAACCTGTTACCTGTGCTAAACGACTCGTTCGACCGCATAGCGGGAATGCTGGACCGTTTTTCCGGCGCTCAGGCGAGGGAGAAACTGAAGGTAGGCGTTGTGGGGACGTTTGCTACGGGTTTTTTGTTGCCGAGGCTCGAGCATTTTCGCAGGCGTTATCCGCATATCGATTTACAACTCTCGACCCACAACAACCGGGTTGACCCGGCGGCAGAAGGGCTGGATTACACGGTGCGGTTCGGCAGCGGAGCCTGGCATGGCACCGAAGCTACATTCCTGTGTGATGCCCCGCTGGCTCCTCTGTGCTCTGCCGTGCTGGCATCAGAGCTACAAAAGCCTTCGGATGTCCTGAAGTTCACCCTGCTACGTTCCTATCGGCGCGACGAGTGGGCCGCCTGGCTGCACGCCGCGGGTGAACAGCCGCCCTCGCCAACGCATCTGGTGATGGTATTTGACTCCTCCGTGACGATGCTGGAGGCCGCGCAGGCGGGTGCCGGGGTCGCCATCGCCCCGGTGAATATGTTTACTCACTTGTTGAACAGCGAGCGAATTGTCTGCCCTTTTGACACCCGTATAAGCCTGGGAAGTTATTGGTTAACGAGGCTGCAATCCCGGGTGGAAACCCCGGCTATGCTGGATTTTTCGAGCTGGCTTGCCGGGCAATGTGCAAACTAAAAAGGCCTGCACGGTGGTAGGCCTTGTCGTGTACTGAGCGGTTAAAGCGTCAGCAAACCGATGACGGTTACCACGGTTAAAATAGCGGCAAGCCCATAGAACACCCATTTCCCGGCCGGAACGTGGATTTTCAGGTCGTGCATCGCGTGGTGAATGCGGTGCAGGCCACACCACAGCGGCAGGACTATCATCAGCAGCAGGAACAGGCGGCCAATCCAGCTGTGGGAGAAGGCATACACGCGTTCAAAGCTCAGGGCATCGCCTGGGAACAGGCCAAGCGGCAGCATGATGCCGACCAGTAGCACGATAACCGGGGCGAAAATCGCGCCCCACATCCCGCCTGCGCCAAACAGACCCCAGAATACCGGCTCGTCGGAGCGTTTTGGATTTTGATTGATCACGACATCCTCCTTACCAGAACAGTGCCACAAGCAGCACAACGATAGTCACCAACGCGGTGACGGCCCACAGCCCTTTAATCACCGGCTCTGGCCCCATTTTTTCATCCTTAACGATGATGTTAGCGGCCTTAGGGGCCAGCTCAAACCAGGTTTTGGTATGCAGCAAGGCGGCGGCCAGGGTGATGAGGTTGAGAATAATCACTATCGGGTTTTGCAGAAAACCAACAAAACCAGCCCAGCTTTCCGCGCCGTGCTTCAGGGCGAAAATCCCGTAAATCAGCACGATGCTGAACCAAACGGTGGGAACCGAGGTGCCTTCCCTCAGCATATAGAAACGGTAGAAGCCAAGCTGCCGCCACCACGTCGGTGCTATGGGGCGAACATAAGGCTTACGTTTAGTCGTCATGGTGCACTCCTTAGCGTGGTTTCAGGGTGGCAATCAAAAAGTCTTTCGAACTTTCGACTTTGCCCTGCTGGATGGCGGCTGCCGGGTCAACGTGTTTCGGACACACTTCGGAGCAGAAGCCCACGAAGGTGCAGCTCCACACGCCGTTCGGCCCGTTAAGCTGCGGCATACGCTGCTTCTTGCCGTGGTCGCGGCTGTCCAGGTTGTAACGATGGGCGAGGGTAATCGCCGCCGGGCCAATAAACTCAGGGTTGAGGCCAAACTGTGGGCAGGCGGCATAACACAGCCCGCAGTTGATGCAGCCGGAGAACTGGTGGTATTTCGCCATTTGGGCAGGCGTTTGCTTGCTCGGCCCCTGCTCCGGCGTACGAGCGTTGCCGATGATGTACGGCTTAATCGCTTCCAGGCTCTCGATGAAGTGGGTCATATCGACCACTAAATCACGCTCAATCGGGAAGTTGGCCAGCGCCTCCACCTTGATGCCGTTGGTGTATTCCCGCAGGAAGGTTTTACAGGCAAGCTTCGGCACTTTGTTGACCATGATGCCGCAGGAGCCGCAGATAGCCATGCGGCAGGACCAGCGGTAGCTGAGATCCGGCGCGAGGTTATCTTTGATATAGCCCAGAGCATCCAGCAATGAGGTTTGCTCGTCAAAAGGCACTTCGTAGATTGCGCTATGCGGTTCGCTGTCCGTTTCCGGGTTGTAGCGCACAATCTCAATCTTCAGATTCTGCATCTCAGCCATTTGCCTTCTCCTTTTTGTCGGCGGATTCCGCTTCCGCGCCGTACACGCGTTTTGCCGGAGGCAGCGTTGTAATCTTCACGTCGCTATAGTCGAGGCGCGTGGTGCCGTCGGCGTCGCGGAAGGCCAGCGTATGTTTCAGGAAGTTGACGTCATCACGTTCGGTACAGCCTTCGTCGAGGCGCTGGTGGGCGCCGCGTGACTCTTTACGCGCCAGCGCCGAGTGCGCCATACATTCGGCAACGTTCAGGCCGTGGCCCAGCTCGATGGTGTAAAGCAGGTCGGTGTTGAAGACGCTGGAGGTGTCGGTAATGCGTACGCGCTTGAAGCGCTCCTGGAGTTCGGCCAGCTTATCGACGGTTTTCTGCATCAACTCAGGCGTGCGGTAAATCCCGCAGCCTTCTTCCATAGAAAGCCCCATCTCGTCGCGTATTTTCGACCAGTTTTCATTGCCTTCCTGGTTCACCAACTGCTTCAGGCGCGCTTCAACGTCGGCTGCCTGGGCGTTCAGCGCAGCGTCGTTGGCTGGCTGTGCCTGAGCGGCACGCTCGACGGCTTTTTCACCCGCCAGGCGGCCAAATACCACCAGCTCTGCCAGCGAGTTAGAGCCCAGACGGTTGGCACCATGCAGGCCGACGGAGGAACATTCGCCTACCGCAAACAGCCCCTTGATGCGGCTTTCACAGTGGGCGTCGGTTTCAATGCCGCCCATGGTGTAGTGTGCGGTTGGACGCACCGGAATCGGCTCTTTAATCGGGTCAACGCCGACATAAGCCTTCGCCAGCTCGCAGATAAACGGCAGGCGCTCGAGCAGTTTCTTCTCGCCGAGATGGCGCAGGTCGAGGTAAACCACGTCCCCGCGTGGGGTGGAAATGGTGTTGCCTTTGCGCCACTCGTGCCAGAAAGCCTGAGATACTTTATCGCGCGGGCCAAGCTCCATATATTTGTTCTTCGGTTCGCCGAGCGGGGTTTCTGGCCCCATGCCGTAATCCTGCAAATAGCGATAGCCGTCTTTATTTACCAGGATACCGCCTTCGCCGCGGCAGCCTTCGGTCATCAGGATGCCGGAGCCCGGCAGCCCGGTTGGGTGATATTGCACAAACTCCATGTCGCGCAGCGGTACGCCGTGGCTGAGCGCCATGCCCATGCCGTCGCCGGTGACGATACCGCCGTTGGTGTTATAGCGATAAACGCGCCCCGCACCGCCCGTTGCCATGACGACCGCATTGGCGCGGATTTGCACCAGCTCGCCTTCCATCATGTTCATGGCAACCAGGCCGCGAGCCTGGCCGTCATCCACCAGGATGTCGAGGACAAAATGTTCGTCAAAGCGTTGGATTTGTGGGAACTGGAGTGAAGTCTGGAACAGGGTGTGGAGCATGTGGAAGCCGGTTTTATCGGCGGCGAACCAGGTACGTTCTATCTTCATGCCGCCGAAGCGCCGCACGTTGACGCTGCCGTCCGGGCGGCGACTCCACGGGCATCCCCACTGCTCAAGCTGGGTCATCTCGGTTGGGCAGTGGTGGACAAAGTAGTCGACCACGTCCTGCTCACAAAGCCAATCCCCCCCGGCTACGGTGTCGTGGAAGTGGTATTCAAAGCTGTCGTTATCCTGTGCGACGGCGGCGGAACCCCCTTCGGCGGCAACCGTGTGGCTGCGCATTGGGTAGACTTTGGAAATCAGAGCGATTTTTGCCTGTGGGTTGGCCTGGGCTGCCGCAATGGCTGTCCGTAGGCCTGCTCCACCGGCGCCTATAATGGCGAGATCGGCTTGAAAGGTTTGCACGACATTCCTCCAGATTTTAGTGATTCGCAAAGCTACACGACCAATGGGTTGTTCACCGTCGATATGGCGGCGGCTGCGAAAGGGATTTCCCTGCTCCTTTGTAGGTAGATTGAGTATAACCGGAGGGATTTTAGGGAAATTTGATTTGTTCGATTTTTTTGCCGTTCTGTGAGCTGATTAATTACTTCTGTTAATGAATCAGGTCACATAATTGACTTTGAAAATGGTGTAAAAGCGGCAAAAAAACGGCGCGCCGAATCTAAAGGAAAGCCAGCGATTTCCCGGCTGCTCTGCGCCATAAGCAAAATTTTCTGCGCAAAATTTGTCTCCTTTCTGTGATGCGGGTAGACTTCTCGGCCTTGTATAAATACGGAGAATTACCCATGAGCGAAACGGCCACCTGGCAGCCGAGCGCGTCCATCCCCAATCTATTAAAACGCGCCGCCATTATGGCGGAGATCCGGCGCTTCTTTGCCGATCGCGGCGTTCTGGAGGTGGAAACACCCTGCATGAGTCAGGCGACGGTCACCGACATCCATATGGTGCCGTTTGAAACCCGTTTCGTTGGTCCAGGCCACTCTCAGGGCCTCAATCTGTACCTGATGACCAGCCCGGAATACCACATGAAGCGCCTGCTGGCGGCGGGCTGTGGCCCGGTGTTCCAGCTGTGCCGCAGTTTCCGTAATGAAGAGATGGGGCGTCATCACAACCCTGAATTCACCATGCTGGAGTGGTATCGCCCGCACTACGATATGTACCGTCTGATGAACGAGGTCGACGACCTGCTACAGCAGGTGCTGGAGTGCGGTGCGGCGGAGAGCCTCTCTTATCAGCAGGCTTTCCAGCGCCATCTGGAAATAGACCCGCTCTCTGCCGACAAAGCGCAGCTGCGCGAAGCTGCGGCGAAGCTCGACCTGAGCAACATTGCCGACCAGGAAGAAGACCGCGACACGCTGCTGCAATTGCTGTTTGCCATGGGCGTTGAGCCGCAGATTGGTAAAGATAAGCCGACTTTCGTTTACCACTTCCCGGCAAGCCAGGCTTCGTTGGCGCAAATCAGCACCGAAGATCACCGCGTGGCCGAGCGCTTTGAGGTTTACTTCAAAGGTCTTGAACTGGCGAATGGTTTCCACGAGCTGACCGACGCGCGTGAACAGCAGCAGCGTTTTGAGCAAGATAACCGCAAACGCGCGGCGCGCGGCCTGCCGCAACAGCCGGTAGATGTTAACCTGCTGGCGGCTTTAGAAGCAGGCATGCCGGACAGTTCCGGCGTGGCGTTGGGCGTTGATCGCCTGATTATGCTGGCGCTGGGGGCAGAAAAACTGGCTGACGTGCTGGCCTTTACGGTCGACCGCGCTTAATCCCCAACTGCGTATCGCGCTGTCGGCGGAGAGTTTCGGCGGCAGCGCAGGCTTTATGGACGATAACTATGCTGACGATAAAAAGGATAACCGACCGCAGTTCACGCTATTTTGATGTCGTGGACGAGCTGTATGAAAGCGCCTTCCCGCGCCATGAAAAACGCCAGCCTGCGGCGAAGGTGAGCGCCCTGGCTAACCCGAATTACAGTCTCCAGGCCTGGTTCGACGGCGAGCAGTTTATCGGCATGATTGGCGCGTGGGACTTCGGCGACTATAGCTATATTGAGCATCTGGCGGTCAACGGCCAGCTGCGCGCCCAGGGCTACGGCAAAAGAATGCTCAGCCAGTTTTTGCAGCTTTACCCGCAAACCATTCTCGAAATCGATCCGCTGACTACCGAGATTGCCCGCAAAAGGCTGCGTTTTTATCAAAGCCTCGGTTTCTGCGAAAACGATTATCAGCATCACCACCCGACTTATCACCCGGAAATCCCCGATCACGAACTGATCGTGCTGAGCTATCCGCAGAAAATCAGCGAGCCTCAGTATCTGCGATTTTTTGATGATTTATGCCGCGTGGTTATGGCGCGTCGGCCTTAAATTTTCTCTTCGTCCGGCGGCAAGTTTTCGCCGGGCATTGATGTGCTTTCACCAGGATCTTGTTGATGGATATCACCACTCTGTTTTTCTACGTCATTGCCGTCAGTGCGGTAATGGTCACGCCCGGCCCGTCTATGCTGCTGGCTTTAAATAACGGCGCCACCTACGGGATGCGCATCGCAGGCTATGGTTTTCTTGGAGCGGTGCTGGCTGACCTGCTGCTTATTGGCGCGGTCGGCTGCGGGCTTGGCGCGCTGCTACAGGCCTCCGAGCAGCTCTTTGCGGTAGTGAAGTGGGGCGGAGCTCTCTATTTGGTCTATCTGGCCTACGTGCTGTGGCGCGCCCCGGCTAAAGCTTTAACGGTTAGCGCCTCGGCGGCGGTAGCGACGGGGAAAACGGCGTTTCTGCGCTCGCTGATGGTTGGCCTGTCTAACCCAAAAGGGCTGCTGTTCTTCTCGGCATTTTTACCGCAGTTCATTCGCCCGCAGGAGCCGGTGGCGACTCAGTATCTGATTCTGGCGCTGGTCAGCGCGGTAATCGACTGCATTATGATGACGATTTATGCCTGGGGTGGTCGCCACGCGATGCGTAAATTTTCCGCTAATGTTATGCGCTGGGTAAACCGTAGCTGTGCGGGGATGCTCGCCGTGTTGGCGGTTGGGGTGGCGCTCTATCGCCGCAGTAATTTGACCTGAGAAACGGGCAGGGAAGTTTTGCGCTGGCCCGGCGAAAAGCCTTCGGCCAGCGCTAACTTTTAGCGCTCTTGCTCTTCTGCGAGTTCGCGCAGATAAGAGAAGATATGACGGTATGACTTAGGCGGCTTATTGGCCGCTTTTTCTTTTTGCGCGTTACGGATAAGCACGCGCAGCTGCTGGCGGTCAGCCTGCGGGTATAGTCTCAGCACTTCGGTCATCGCCTCGTCGCCTTCTTCTACCAGGCGGTCACGCAGCGCTTCCAGCTTGTGGAACAGCGAAACCTGCTGGTTATGGCGGTTTTTCAGCTTGTCGAGCGCCTGACGAATCGGGTCAACATCGCGGGAGCGCATCATTTTGCCGATCAGCTGCACCTGGCGGCGGCGGCCTTCTTTTTTAATGCGCTGCGCCAGCTCAATGGCGGCACGTAAATCGTCGTCGAGCGGGATTTTATCGAGGGCATTTTTACCCAGCTCCATCAGCTCCATACCCAGGCGTTTTAGCTCTTCGGCATCGCGCTTAATTTCGCTTTTACTGACCCAGATAATTTCATCATCTTCGTCTTCATTTTCATTATCGGGCACATCGTCGAGCCAGTCTTCGGGCTGCTTGGTCATATTAGGCTCCTTAAAAAAGTTGACGCGGATATTACCAGCAAAGGGGCTGCACTGCGAAATTGTTCTGATCCTGTTAGACTTGAACGACTCACCTTACATTATGGCAGTCGCGATGAAAGTAAACACGCAAGTAGCACAACAACGTCAGGTTCTGGAGCAGGCGGTTTCACAGGCGCTGGAGCTGGCGAAAGGCAAATCGGACGGCGCAGAAGTCGCGGTCAGCAAAACCACCGGTATCAGCGTCAGCACCCGCTACGGTGAGGTGGAGAACGTCGAATTTAACAGCGATGGTGCGCTGGGCATCACCGTTTATCATCAAAATCGCAAAGGTAGCGCCTCCTCTACCGACCTCAGCCCGGACGCGATTGCCCGCACCGTGCAGGCGGCGCTGGATATCGCTCGCTTTACTTCCCCCGACCCTTATGCGGGCGTGGCGGACAAAGAGCTGCTGGCCTTTGACGCGCCGGACTTAGACTTGTTCCACCCGACAGAAATCGATCCCGACAAGGCCATTGAGCTGGCGGCCAGGGCAGAGCAGGCCTCTCTGAACGTGGATAAACGCATTACCAATACCGAAGGCGGCAGCTTCAATAGCCATTACGGCATTAAAGTGTTCGGCAACAGCCACGGCATGCTGCAAAGCTACTGCTCCACGCGCCACTCGCTCTCCAGCTGCGTGATTGCCGAAGAGAACGGCGATATGGAGCGTGATTATGCCTACACCATTGGCCGTGCGATGGAAGACCTGAAAACGCCTGAATGGGTAGGTGCCGATTGCGCCCGCCGCACGCTTTCTCGCCTTTCCCCGCGCAAGCTGTCGACCATGAAAGCGCCGGTCATTTTTGCCAATGAAGTGGCGACCGGGCTGTTTGGCCACCTGGTTGGCGCGATTGCAGGCGGCTCCGTTTACCGTAAATCCACCTTCCTGCTGGAAGCGCTCGGCACACAAATCCTGCCGGAATGGCTGACCATTGAAGAGCATCCGCACTTGCTGAAAGGGCTGGCTTCTACGCCGTTCGATAGCGAAGGCGTCGTGACCTCTCGCCGCGATATCGTTAAAGACGGCGTGCTGCAACAGTGGCTGCTGACCAACTATTCTGCGCGTAAGCTGGGCCTGAAAAGCACCGGCCACGCCGGCGGCATTCATAACTGGCGCATTGCCGGTCAGGGCCTCGGTTTTGAGGAAATGCTGAAAGAAATGGGCACCGGGCTGGTGGTGACCGAGCTGATGGGACAGGGCGTAAGCGGCATTACCGGGGATTATTCTCGCGGTGCGGCGGGCTTCTGGGTTGAGAACGGCGAAATACAATATCCGGTGAGCGAAATCACCATCGCCGGTAACCTGAAGGACATGTGGCGCAACATTGTTACCGTTGGCAACGATATAGAAACACGTAGCAATATTCAGTGTGGTTCAGTCTTACTTCCGGAGATGAAGATAGCCGGTCAGTAAAGCAATGTGGCGCGTCGTTCCGCGCCCGTTTCTCATATAAAAAAGATAAGGTGAGTAAATGCGTAAGCAACTGATTGCAATGTTAGCAGTATCATCCGTTTTGTTGTCCGGCGCCGCTTTTGCTAAAGACGTTGGCGACGACATGGACATCATCGCGAAGAACTACAAAACCGTGCTTAGCACCAAAGATGCAGCCGAGCTGAAAACCTCGCTGAGCAATATGCGTGAAGCGGCGCTGGACGCGCAAAAAGGCACGCCGCCAAAGCTGGAAAACGAAGCAGCCGACAGCGCCAACATGAAAGAGTACCGCCACGGGTTTGATATTCTCGTGGGCCAGATTGACGGTGCTCTGAAGCTGGCAAACGAAGGCAAAGTGCAGGAAGCTCAGGCCGCGGCCGGAGAATTTAAGGCCACTCGCGATACTTACCACAAGAAATTCCGCTAAGTTTTAAAACGGGCGGGTTTAACCCGCCCGCCGTCATTACGCCAGACTCCTCACGGCAAGCTCCAGCGCGTCAATATCGTTATTGCTCAACAACGGCCTGATAGTCTCGAACTGCTCGTCGCTAAGCCGGTACACATTCAGCTTCAGCAGCCGCTCTATGGTCGATGGGTCAAAGCGCCAGGCAATAACCCTGGCCGGATTGCCGCCAACTACGCTATAGGGGCTAACGTCTTTGGTGACTACGCTCCCTGCGGCAACAATCGCCCCTTCACCAAGGGTTATTCCCGGCATAATCATCGCCCGCATGCCAATCCAACTGCCGTCGCCTATATGGGTATCCCCTTTGGGTCGATACGATCCCTTGAGGGTTTCCATAAACGGATACAGCGAAAACCAGTCGCTGCGATGCGTATTATTGCCGCCCATTAAAATAACCGCTTCCGCGGCGATGCAGACGTAATCGCCAATCCAAAGCCGATCAAGGTGGCCGATTGGCTCCCAGCTTTGGCTGAGCACATCGCCCTGGAGATAGCGAACAACGCTGTTTTCAAAACCGTTATCCCAGCAGTCGCTGTAGTAGCTGTGGCGGCCTTTAATATGAATATTGGGGTTGGTCACCGTTTCGTGCAGGTACTCCACACGAGACCAGTGTTTATCTGTCTCTGACATGATTTATTTCTCACAATAGTGTGCCCACGGAACAGGGTTCCGCCTCGGTTTACAGAAAGGAAAGCATGAAGGGCGCTAAGCGATGCGCGGCTGCTTTAACAGAGGATTAATGAGCATTGTGGTGACCCTTTAGGCTTTAACATCAAGAGAGAGAACGGGGTAATTTTATCATTACCGGTGCCGGAGTAAACCTTTTACCCGCCAAAACCCCACAGGCTAGCTGAAGCCCGCCCGCTTTTCACTTTAAGTCTGTCACAAAACGAAATATCCATTATTACTCTAAGGCTAATGATTGATCCCTGAGCTTAATTGATAGCCTCTCCCGCGCAGCGCACACTTTATCCAGACTAAAGCAAATCAAAATGATTAGCTGAATCAGGAGGTTAATAATGAGTGCTAGCCAAACGCCTGCCCGCGTCTGGAACACCCGCCGCAGCGAGAAACAGCGGCGTATGGCGTCCAGTAACGTGCAGGGCAAGGTCATTCCCACCGGCAATCTTGTCGAGGTGATGGAAAAGCTGATTGCGCCGGGCGACCGGGTGGTGCTGGAAGGGAATAACCAAAAACAGGCGGATTTCCTTTCCCGCATGCTGGCCGAAGTCAGCCCGGCAAAAGTTCACGACCTGCACATGATTATGCCGAGCGTCGGACGTAGCGAACATCTCGATATTTTTGAGAAAGGCATCGCCCGCAAGCTCGACTTCTCATTCTCAGGAACCCAAAGCCTGCGTATCTCCCAACTGCTGGAAGACGGCCAGTTAGAGATAGGCTCTATCCATACCTACATTGAGCTTTATGCCCGCTTGTACGTCGATCTTGCGCCGAACGTAGCGCTGATTGCCGGGTATAAAGCCGACCGCAAAGGCAACCTGTACACCGGGCCAAGTACCGAAGATACGCCAGCGCTGGTCGAAGCCGCCGCTTTCCACGACGGGATTGTTATCGCCCAGGTCAATGAGCTGGTCGACGATGATTGCGATTTGCCGCGCGTTGATATTCCCGGTTCGTGGATTGACTACGTGGTGGTTGCCGATAAGCCGTTCTTTATCGAACCGCTGTTCACCCGCGACCCGCGATTGATCAAACAGGAACACATCCTGATGGCGATGATGGCCATCAAAGGTATCTACGCCGAGCATCAGGTGCAGTCCCTAAACCACGGTATCGGCTTCAACACCGCCGCCATCGAACTGCTGCTCCCGACTTACGGCGAACAGCTTGGGCTGAAAGGCAAAATCTGTAAGCACTGGACCCTGAACCCGCATCCGACGCTGATCCCGGCGATTGAAAGCGGCTGGGTGGAGAGCGTTCACTGCTTCGGCGGCGAGCTGGGAATGGAAGAGTATATTCGCGCCCGCCCGGACGTGTTCTTTACCGGTGCGGACGGCTCCATGCGTTCCAACCGCGCGATGTGCCAGCTTGCGGGCCAGTACGCGGTGGATATGTTCATCGGCTCAACCCTTCAGGTTGACGGCCTTGCCAACTCTTCAACCGTCACTCGTGGCCGCCTTTCCGGTTTTGGCGGTGCGCCAAATATGGGCCATGACCCGCACGGCCGCCGCCATGCAACGCCAGCCTGGCTGAACATGATTACCGAACCAGACCCGATGCAGCGCGGCAAAAAGCTTGTTGTGCAGATGGTTGAAACCTTCCAGGCGGGCGTGAAACCGACCTTCGTAGAAACCCTGGACGCGGTGGAAGTTGCCAAAACTTCCGGGATGCCGCTGGCTCCGGTGATGATTTATGGCGATGACGTTACCCACGTCCTGACCGAAGAAGGCATTGCTTACCTGTACCGTGCGGAGAGCCTTGAAGAGCGCCGCGCAATGGTTGCAGCCGTAGCAGGCATTACCGACATCGGCCTGGGCGTGGATGCGAAGCGCGTGGCGGCTCTGCGCCAAAGCGGCAAAGTCGTTTACCCGGAAGATATGGGTATTCGCCGCAGCGATGCTACGCGTTCTCTGCTGGCTGCCAGCAGCGTGGCGGACCTGGTTGAATGGTCCGGCGGTCTTTATAACCCGCCTGCGAAATTCCGGAGCTGGTAATGAAATTACATCCACAGAAAGGCGTTGAGGAAAGTGTGAGCGAGCTGGCAAGGGCGGCGACCCAAAGCCTTCTTGAAGAAGCGCGTTTAAGCCCGAAACCCGGTCTGGTGGACAGTCGGGGAAACGGCGCGCATCACGACCTTAGTCTGGCGCTGATGGAGCGCTCGGCGCACAGCCTGACCCCGACATTTCATGCTCTGGCATTACAAAGCTGGGAACGTCCGGCAGACATCGCGCTGCGCCAGCTGGTGGGGCGTCTTGGCCGCGAAGGTGAGCAGCAGATGATGGCCGCTACCGGCGGTGTTAACACCCATCGCGGAGCCATTTGGGCGCTTGGCCTGCTGGTTTCGGCTGCCGCGATGCACGGCATGGCGGGCAGCAGCAAAGCTATTGCCGCTACCGCCGCCCAACTAGCGGCCCTGCCGGACGATGCCGCGCCAAAAATCTTCAGCAAGGGGTTAAGGGCGACGCGGCGTTATCGCGTACCGGGCGCCAGAGAGGAGGCTCAGCAAGGTTTCCCTCACGTCATGCATCTTGCGCTGCCGCAGCTGCGACGTAGCCGTCAGTTCGGGGCTTCGGAAAGCGAGGCGCGGGTTGATGCTCTGATGGCGATTATGACCTCGCTTTCGGATACCTGTGTGCTCTCCCGTGCCGGATTAACCGGCCTGGAAACCATGCAGAACGGCGCGCGTAGCGTGCTGGTAGCCGGAGGCTGCGCAACGGCGGAAGGCCGCAGCGCGCTGGCGGTGCTTGACCAGCAAATGCTGGCGCTCAATGCCTCTCCGGGCGGCGCGGCAGATTTACTCGCCGCAACCTTGCTGCTGGACGGTATCGCCAACGATGCCGCCCCGCTTCACACACTTATTTAACGAGGGCGTTATGGAACACATTACGTTGTCATTTCCGGCAACCCGCACGGCCAAAGGCAAGGCCCTGGCTGGCGTGGTTGGCTCCGGCGATATGGAAGTCCTGTTTACCGCAGACCAGGGGCAGGCGCTGACCATCGACATCACCACTTCCGTCGATAACAGCGAGCAACGCTGGAAAGCATTATTTACCCGTCTCAGCGCGCTGAGCAGCTTGCCTGCCGGGCAGATGCAGATCCACGACTTCGGCGCGACGCCGGGCGTGGCGCGTATTCGTATTGAACAGGTTTTTGAGGAGGTGGCTCATGCGTGACGACAGCAGCTTTATTGAACTGAGAGCGCGTGACCGTGCGCGCCTGCTGTTAGACGAAGGCAGCTACCGTGAACTGCTTGACCCGTTCGACGGCATCATCTCGCCGTGGTTAGGGCCGCAGGGCATTGTGCCGCAGTCTGACGACGGCATGGTGGTCGCTAAAGGCACCATTAACGGCGGGCCAGCGGTGGTGATTGCCATCGAAGGTGCGTTCCAGGGCGGCAGCATGGGCGAAGTCTCCGGCGCGAAAATGGCCGCGGCGCTTGAGCTAGCTGCGGAAGATAACCGCAACGGAATTCCTACTCAGGCCGTGCTGTGCCTTGAAACCGGCGGCGTGCGCTTGCAGGAGGCTAACCTTGGCCTGGCGGCGATTGCAGATATCCATGCGGCGATAGTTGACCTGCGCCGTTATACCCCGGTTATCGGCGTGGTTGCCGGTACCGTGGGCTGCTTCGGCGGGATGTCGATTGCCGCGGCGCTTTGCAGCTACCTGATTGTAACCCGCGAAGCGCGTCTCGGCCTGAACGGCCCGCAGGTTATCGAGCAGGAAGCGGGGATTGATGAATACGACTCCCGCGACCGTCCGTTTATCTGGAGCATGACGGGGGGCGAGGTACGTTTCCAGAGCGGGCTGGTTGATGCCCTGGTGGGCGACGGCGTTCATGCCGTGAAACAGGCGGTGAACGACGCTATTGCCAAAGGCGTACCGGCGAAGCACCGCACCGATAACTACGCGTGGTATCTGGAGCGCCTGACCCACTTCGACACCAACAAACAGGCCGATGCCGAACAGATCAAACAGCTTTTTGGGGAGAAACACTAATGAGCCAGAAACTGAATCGTGCCGCCGTTTGGCTGGACACTTTAGCCCCGAATGCACCGCGCATGGCAGGCCTGTGCGCCTCCGTGCAGGTGGCTGACGGCAATGTTGACGGGAAACCGGCGCGTTTTATCGCCGTCGTGCCGGACGCCAATAATCATTATCCCCGCGCCGCAGGCGGCGAAGTGGGCCTGCTTGAGGGCTGGACGCTGGCAAAAGTTGTCAGCGAAACCATTGCCGAAGACGCCGATAAGGCCGAAAAGCGCGCCATCGTGGCGGTGATTGATGTTCCAAGCCAGGCTTATGGCCGCCGTGAGGAAGCATTTGGTATTCACCAGGCGCTGGCCGGTGCGGCCGGAGCCTATGCTAATGCTCGTCTTGCCGGTCATCCGGTTGTGGGGCTGATCGTGGGTAAAGCAATGTCCGGGGCGTTTCTGGCGCACGGTTATCAGGCAAACCGCCTGGTGGCCTTTAACGACCAGGGGGTAATGATCCACGCGATGGGTAAAGAGTCGGCCGCCCGCATTACGCTGCGCACCGTAGAGGCGCTGGAAAAACTGGCCGCCACCATCCCGCCAATGGCCTACGACATTAGCAATTATGAAACGCTGGGGCTGCTTTCCGCCCTGCTGGACATCAACAACCCGGATGCGCCGCAAAGTGAGGATGTGGCAAAAGTAAATGCTGCATTAGTGGCGGCCGTTGATGAAGCTCGCACAGATAACACGTTGAAAAACAGACTCAATGCTAAGAACCGTCATAGCTCGGCGCTGGTTCGCGAACGCATGCGCGCCAGCTGGTAATAAGCGCTGGTAATAAGACAGACCTGCCAGACGATAAAGCCAGGCGCGTACTGCGCGCCTGAGTAAAAAAAACGTCTGAAAAATAATAACCATCGCGACCGTGCTGACTCTCTTTTTTAACCAAGGTGAAGTTATGACTTACGTGATTGTTCATGCTCTGGCTCCTATTTTTGTCATCATGCTACTGGGCTTTTTCGCCGGCAAAGCGAAGATGGTCGATAACAAAAATGTCTCGCTGTTAAACATTTTTGTCATGGATTTTGCGCTACCTGCGGCACTGTTCAGCGCTACCGTGCAAACTCCGTGGCTTGGAATCGTTCAGCAGTCACCGCTGATTGTGGTGCTGGTGCTGGCGATGTGGATAACCTATGCGGCGATTTATTTCCTGGCGACCAGCGTGTTTAAAAAGTCTCCGCAGGATGCGGCCGTACTGACTTTGACCGTAGCCTTACCTAACTACGCGGCGCTGGGTCTGCCAATCCTGGGCAGCGTGCTGGGCGAAGGCCCGTCGACTTCGCTGTCGGTGGCGGTCTCAATTGCCTGCGGTTCCGTTCTGATGACGCCGTTCTGCCTGCTGATTCTGGAACGCGAAAAAGCGCGCGCTGCCGGTGAAGCCAGTGGTTCTACGCTGGCAATGCTGCCTGTGCTGATGTGGCGTTCGGTGAAAAAACCTATCGTCTGGGGGCCGCTGCTGGGGGTTGTACTGTCGGCACTCGGTATTCGCATGCCGGAGCTGCTGTTGGCTTCAATTAAGCCGCTGGGCCTGGCCGCAACCGCTGCCGCGCTGTTCCTGACCGGGGTTATCCTTTCTGCCCGTAAGCTGCAAATCAACACCGTGGTGATAACGGCGACCATTACCAAACTGCTGATTCAGCCGTTTATCGCATGGGGCATCGTGCTGGCGCTGGGCCTGACCGGGCCGGTAGCCATCACCTCTATCCTGATGATTGCGCTGGCGGCAGGTTTCTTCGGCGTGGTATTTGGAAACCGCTTTGGCGTGCAGTCTCCGGATGCGGAAGCCGTGTTGTTGCTAAGCTCGGTACTCTCTATCCTGTCGCTACCGCTGTTTATCTCACTGACTTCAGGACTTTAACTTATGTCGACATTCCGCCCCCACGATCTTCTTTGGCTGGCTGACCGCAGCGCTCTTGAAGGCGCTGGCGAGGAGTGGGTCGCAGGCCAGTGGCGCCCCGCGCTGCCGGTGGTGGTGCGGCGGGATGTTGAACGTGAAGGGCGCATTCCGGTGGGTATCCGCGGGATGCGTCGGGAGCAACGTGCTGCCGGGTGGGCGAATGCCGCAGGCGTTAAGCGTGTTGTCAGCCCGGAAGCATTAGCTAGCCGCGAGGCACTTCTTCATTCTCCTTTTGTCTCTATGCCGCCGGTTCAGAGCGCAATTCAACTGGCAGGTCGCCAGTGGCCGTGGGTCTGGGGCATAACCGGAAGCGTTGGCTATGCGCTGGCGACGGAAGTGCCGGTGCTGCACGTTGAGAGCGATCTCGACTTGCTGATTCGCTGCCCTGAACCACAGGAGATGGAGGCGCTGGTGGAATGGCAGGCATTGACCGCCAGGCTGCTGTGCCGCGCCGATACGCAAATTGAAACGCCTTACGGCGGGTTTGCGCTGGCGGAATGGCTGAGGGAAGGGCGAGTGCTGCTGAAAACCAGCCGTGGCCCGGTGCTGACCAGCAATCCATGGATGCCGGAGGACGATGTATGAAAATACTCTTTACTTTTCCCGGACAGGGTACACAGCGGCCAGGTATGCTGCAAAATCTGCCAGAACGCGACGCCATCATGGCGCAGGTGCGTAGCGTTCTGGGGGATGAAACCGACCTGCTTGATACTCATTCTGCTCTCAGACATACCCGCGCCGTGCAGCTTTGCCTGTTGATAGCCGGGGTGGCCTGGGCGCGAGACCTTGAGCGCAACGGCGTTGAGCCGGATATGGTCAGCGGTCTGTCAATCGGCGCTTTTCCGGCGGCGGTCATTGCCGGAGTATTAAGCTTTGAGGATGCTTTAAAACTGGTTGCGCTGCGCGGCGATCTTATGGAACAGGCTTATCCTGAAGGCTACGGCTTAACCGCCATCGTTGGGCTGCTTTTAGGCCAGGTGGAAGCCCTGGTCGAGGGCAGCGGAACCTATATCGCCAATATCAACGCCGAGCAGCAAATTGTTATTGCCGGGCGCGAAGACGATATGGCGCAGGTGGCGCAAAAAGCGCTGGCAAAAGGGGCGCAAAAAGCACGGCAGCTCGCGGTTAGCGTTCCTTCTCACTGCGCATTGCTGAATGAACCGGCCCAGAAACTCAAACAGGCTTTTGACGGCGTGAGCGTAAACCGGCCGCGCCGTGCTTACCTCAGCGGCAGCACGGGCCGCGTGCTATGGCAACCGGAGCAAATAGCCGAAGATTTGGCGCTTAATATGGCGCGTACGGTGCGCTGGCGTGATGCGATGGTGGCGGCCAATGAGAGAGATGTGCGCCTGGCAATAGAAATGCCGCCGGGAAGCGTATTGTCAGGGCTGACCCGGCAGGCGTTCCGTGAAGGGCTAACCGTCTGCCGCGAGCAGAATAGCGTGGCGGTGATTTCACGCCTTGCCGAACGAACTAGAGCGGCGCGTTAGGCGTATCGACAAACGAGCGGGCGTACATACGCCCTTCGGCCGCCAGCGCCAGCAGGTTCGGATCAAGCTCGCGGGCACGAGGGAAGACAACAGCGATAGTCTGCTTCATCTGATACTGCTCGGCGAGCCTCAGCAGTTGCACTGAATTTTCATAAACCTTTTTCATTCTGCCCGGTATCAGCGTTAGCCCGACACCCGCCTGCACCAGACTCACCATCGAGAAAATATCGTTTACGCGAGTGACGATTTCCGGCTCAAAACCGGCGATATGGAAGGCTTCCTGAAAACCTGCATAGGTGGCAAAACCTTCGGCCAGGGAAACAAACTTCTCGCCGTCAAACTCACGTAAATCCGCTGGATGGCTGGTATCCAGGGGATAATTCCCAGGCGTGGCGAGAAAAATATCGTCCTTGAACAGCGGCAGAACTTCGAGCCGCGAGCGGTCTACTTCGCCTTCGGAGAGGGATATCAGGATGGCATCCAGTACGCCGTCTTCCAGCATATTGAGCAGCACCTGGTTGGAGCCCATGGTGAGATCCATTTCCAGATCCGGGCGGCGAAGCTTCATGCCCATAATCAGTTTCGGCACGGTTTCCAGCGTCAGCGAATAGAGCGTGCCGATGCGTAACCGCCCCTGGCCAACGCCCGCCGTCTGGCGAGCCTCAATAAGCCCCCGCGACATTACCGCCACCGCTTCTTTACTGTGCTCCAGCAGGGTAAAAGCCGACTCCAGCGGCACCAGATTGCGCCCTTTATGAATAAACAGCGGGCAGCGCACGCCTTCTTCCAGCGTATGCAGGGCGCGATGCACGCTAACCCCGCTAATGCCCAGCGCTTCGGCGGTGCGGGCAATGTTGCCCTTTTCCATAAACTCCATAAATATCTCAAGCTTACGGAAGGTGATTTCGGCGTCGATTTTCATTACCAGGCGGCAATCCCAGTCGGAAATATGATGGAGATAAGGTATAGCAAACGCGGCCGGACGGCACTGTTGTGTCGCAAAAAGAGGCGCGGTTTTGGGCCCCAGGCCTGATTTTTCTATCATAAGCAACGCCAATGATGGCGACAAAACCTTCCTCTCATCACAGTTTCGAACAAAAAGGGCCGCTGGATATTTCCCATTTCATTGCCCAGTTATGTGACCTAACGCACGTCATGGCAGTGAAAAACCTTCATTCCCGCCCTTTATGTGGAACAGATCACTATTGCCGCCCCGATTTCCACTTCGAAGTGGAAAACAACTCGCTACAAACCTTTCTTCCCGCCGGATAGCTTAAAAACAGATTAGTTAACGAGGTACCCAGGGTGAACAACGGAGCGGTAATGGTTAATGAAGCCGAGGAATTAACGGCGCGCGTACAGAGTTTTATCCACGCGCTGTTTAAGAGCAAGAACATCACGCCCAACGCGGTACAGGAGCAGATGCTGGCCTCCCATGTGAAAGCGATGGCACATCGGTCGCTTACCGGAGAGCCGCTGCCGGAAGTGGATGAGAGCCTGTTCGAAGAAATATCTTCAGAGTCGATGGCGATGGCTCAGGCGGTAGTGGATCAGTTTGGCAACCTGCCGGTGGAAGAGGCGTGGTTACTGTCAGTGCATTTCGAAGTGGCGAAAGACAATCTTTGAATAATCAGGAGAGAACGATGGAACAAATTACCGTAGTGATCGGCGACCGTTTGGGTAAAGGCCAGAAAGTTGCCGCAGGGATCGAAAAAGCGGGCGGTCGCGCCGTGGTTATTCCGGGCGTCGCCGCCGACATGAAATTGGGTGACGTGATGAAGGCCGAGAACGCCACTTTTGGTATCTCCTTCTGCGGCAGCGGCGGTGCAGGTGCTATCACCGCGCAAACCAAACACGGCTACAAAGCGAAATACGGCATGCGTTCTGTGGAAGAAGGCGTCACCGCGATTAACGAAGGCAATAACGTTCTTGGCTTTGGTTTTATGGATAAAGAAGAGCTGGGTGAACGCCTGGTCCTGGCCTGGAACAAGAAGTACGGCAGCTAAGTATGAAAGAGAAATTCGCAACTACGGTGCGAGTCAGCGGGCGCGGCGATACTAAAGCCAAAGCCTTCTCCGATGCCCTGAACCAGGTTCAGGGTACGGTGCTCAAGTCCACCAACAAAATTCTGCTGCGCATTGAGCCACAGGACGTGCAGGTTGTTCAGGCGCAGGTCAGGGTGCGCAAAGAAGCTTTTCTGTTCTTCTTTCTGCGCCGGGAAAGGCGGAGCTACAGCGTGGAGCTGGATGTTTCCGTCAACGTGACGGCTCTTAACCTCGATGAGGTGGATTTCGTCGCGCACTAAAACAACTCCAACAAGGGCAGATACATGTTCCTCATTATCTTATTTAAATCACTCATTATCGGCGGGCTCGTCGGTGTGGGCGTTGGCGCCGGGGCCGCGCGTATGTTCCACGCGCCAACCTCTCAGGGAATGGGCGCATTTCGTACACTCGGCGAGCTGAACTCCTGCGAAGGCGATCCGGCTTCTCACTTCTCCTTTGGTCTCGGCTTCTTCTTCAACGCCTGGGCATCCTCGGTGGCTGCGGGGGCCTTCACCCAGGATGTTGACCATCGCATTATCCCTAACTGGGGTGCCGCGGCGTTGATGGTGAAAAACCGTAACGTGGCAGAAACCCTGCACGACCCGAAAAAAATGGCCATCGCCTGCGGCATTATCGGCATGGTTGTGGTGGCGTTTCTCAACAGCACCGCCTCTGCGGTTCCTGCCGCGCTACAGGTGACGGCGGTTAAGGTTCTGGTGCCTGCGGCTAACCTGCTGGTTAACACCGTGATGCCGGTTATCTTCTGGCTGGCGGCAATTGATGCCGGTAAAAAATCGGGCTTCTGGGCAACCATTTTCGGCGGCGCAGCACAGCTGATTATGGGCAACGCCGTACCGGGCCTGGTGCTGGGGATTCTTATCGGTAAAGGTGTTGAAGAGAGCGGCTGGCACCGCGTCACTAAAGTGATGATGGGGGCTATCGTTGCTCTGTTTGTGCTGAGCGCCTTCTTCCGCGGCTTCGATATGAAAATGATCGAATCCTTCCATCTGACCACGCCGGACTGGCTGAGTCTTATCCATAACGCCGTCAGCGGAAAATAAGAGGCCACCATGGAACAGAATAAAGGTTTTTGGTATGCCGACTGGTCGTTCCCGATCTTCGTTGGCCTGCTCTCTTCCGGCGTCTTTGCCGGGACGCATATGTACTACCTGTACGGTATCGGTGCCTTCAACGAAGTCGCTTTTGTGGCGATGCTGAAGTCGGGGATTGATACCGGCGTATACGGCGCGGTAGCCGCGTTCGGCGCTAGTTTCCTGTTTGCCCGCATCATTGAAGGTTCGCTGGTGGGGATTCTGGATATAGGTGGAGCCATTCAGACCGGCGTTGGTCTTGGCGTTCCGGCGCTATTGCTCGGCGCGGGCTTTGTCTTCCCGGTAGCCAACTTCGGCGCATCGCTGGTGACCGGCCTGGTGATTGGTCTGGCGATTGGCTACATCATCATTCTCGCCCGTAAATTTACCATCAACCAGAGCGACTCTACCTACGGCGCAGACGTAATGATGGGCGCGGGTAATGCCTCCGGTCGCTTCCTGGGGCCGTTGATTATTCTCAGCGCCATGACGGCGTCGATTCCGATTGGTATCGGTTCATTAATTGGCTCTTTGCTGTTTTACCTCTGGGGCAAACCGATTACCGGCGGTGCGATCCTCGGTGCCATGATCTTAGGCTCCATCTTCCCGGTAGCGTTGTAAGCAGTATTTCCAGGGCGGACGGGCTGCGGCTCGCCGCCAGTTAAGGAGAAAAACATGTTTGACCTGATCCTGCGCCAGGCGCGGCTGGTGGACGATACCGTTATCGATATCGCCCTGAAGGACGGCAAAATTGCCGCTTTGGGTAAGATTGCGGGCGCAGCAAGTGAAGAGCGCCAGCTGAACGGAGAATACTACGTCAGCGCCGGCTGGATTGACTCCCACGTCCACTGTTACCCCAAATCCCCTATCTACCACGATGAACCTGACAGCGTGGGCATTCACACCGGCGTGACGACCGTAATCGATGCGGGCAGCACCGGGGCTGATGACGTAGACGACTTCTATCAAATCACCCGCAGCGCCGCGACCGAAGTCTACGCCTTGCTGAATATTTCCCGCGTAGGGCTGATAGCCCAGAACGAGCTGTCGAATATGAACAATATCGACGGCGACGCGGTACGCGAGGCGGTGAAGCGCCTCCCTGATTTTATCGTCGGCCTGAAAGCGCGAATGAGCAGCAGCGTAGTCGGCGAAAACGGCATTGCGCCATTGGTGAGAGCGAAAGAAATACAGAAAGAGAATGGCGATTTGCCGCTGATGGTTCACATCGGCAATAACCCGCCGGATCTTGACGAAGTGGCCGAGCTGCTCACCAGCGGCGACATTATCACCCACTGCTATAACGGCAAACCTAACCGCATTCTGAACCCGGCAGGCCAGCTTCGTGCTTGCGTTTCCCGGGCGATTCAGCGCGGCGTGCGGCTGGATGTTGGCCACGGTACTGCCAGCTTCAGTTTTGAAGTGGCGCGAGTAGCTATCCAGCAGGGCATTTTGCCGCACAGCATCAGCTCGGATATCTACTGCCGCAACCGCATTAGCGGCCCGGTACATTCCCTGGGGGCGGTGATGTCGAAATTCCTCTCCATCGGCCTGTCGCTACCGCAGGTTATTGACTGCGTGACTTCCCACGCTGCCGACGGGCTGAGGTTGAAAAACAAAGGCCGCCTGGCCGTTGGGCTGGACGGCGACCTGACCCTCTTTGAACTGCGCCGCGAGCCAACCGTCTTTACCGATGCCGAACAGCAGACGCTGACGGGCGATCGGGCGCTGGTGGCGCTTGCCGTGGTGCGCGCCGGGAAGTGGTTTGACTGTGAATAAGGGAAAGCAGAACATGTCTTCGATTTATGAGAAATACAATTTAAAACAGGTGATTAATGCTTCAGGCCGCATGACCGCATTGGGCGTTTCTACCCCACGCCCGGAAGTAGTTGAAGCGGTGACAACCGGCATGAATCATTATTTCGAAATGAAGGATCTGGTGAATAAAACCGGAGCCTACATTGCCGGGTTGCTCGACGTTGAAGCGGCGACCGTGGTTTCCTGCGCTTCTGCGGGTATCGCCCAGTCCGTGGCGGCAGTGCTGGTGAAAGATAATCAGTGGCTGATTGAGAACCTGCACGCGGCTCCTCTGGAGAATAACGAAATCGTGCTGCCAAAAGGGCACAACGTTAACTTTGGCGCACCGGTCGGCACGATGGTCAACCTCGGCGGCGGCAAAATTGTTGAAGCGGGTTACGCCAACGAATGTTCAGCCGACCAGCTTGCAGCGGCCATCTCTCCGCGCACGGCGGCGATTCTGTATATCAAATCCCACCATTCGGTGCAGAAAAGCATGCTCAGCGTTGAGCAGGCCGTGGTCGTTGCGCGTAAACACAATCTGCCGCTGATCGTTGATGCTGCGGCGGAAGAAGACCTGGAATGCTATTACCGTGCCGGTGCCGACCTGGTTATCTACAGCGGCGCGAAAGCCATTGAAGGGCCAACCAGCGGGTTGGTCATCGGTAAAAAGCAGTACGTTGAATGGGTAAAACTGCAAACCGGCGGTATTGGCCGTGCGATGAAGGTCGGCAAAGAAGGCATTCTCGGCCTGACCTGCGCCATTGAGCATTACCTTAGCGCGGCGAAAGAGAGCGGTGCGGAAATGGTCGCGAAGATGACGCCCTTTATCGAGAACCTGAATACGATTAACGGCGTAACCGCTCGTGTTGTCTGGGATTCCGCTGGCCGTGATATCGCACGCAGTGAAATTAAATTCGATGAAGCGACCGTCGGCATCAGCACCGGCGAGCTGGTGGGCGCGTTGAAGCAGGGCGAATACGCCATCTACTTCCGCGGCTACAAAGCTAACGAAGGCATTATCGAAGCGGATGTGCGCAGCGTGAGCGCGGCACAGCTGGAGATTATTTACCGCTGCATTAAAGCGCTGGTAAGCAAGGAGAAATAAGCATGAAACTGACCCCGAATTTTTATCGTGACCGCGTCTGTCTCAACGTGCTGGCAGGCTCTAAAGAGAATGCTAAAGACATTTATCAGGCGGCGGAAGGCCATGTGCTGGTCGGCGTGCTTTCTAAAAACTACCCGGATGTACCAAGCGCGGTTGCCGATATGCGCGACTACGCGGCGCTGATTGATAACGCGCTGTCCGTCGGGCTTGGCGCGGGCGATCCGAATCAGTCGGCAATGGTGAGCGAGATTTCCGGCCAGATCCAGCCGCAGCACGTCAACCAGGTGTTTACCGGCGTAGGCACCAGCCGCGCGCTGCTGGGCCAGAACGAAAGCGTGGTCAATGGCCTGGTTTCACCGACCGGCACCGTCGGCATGGTAAAAATCTCCACCGGGCCGTTAAGCTCGGGTGCGGCGGACGGCATCGTGCCGGTAGAAACCGCTATTGCGCTGCTGAAAGATATGGGCGGCAGCTCAATCAAATATTTCCCGATGGGCGGGCTGGAATGCCGCGCTGAATATCAGGCCGTAGCAGAAGCCTGCGCGAAGCATGACTTCTGGCTGGAGCCAACCGGCGGTATCGATCTGGAGAACTTCGAGGAGATCCTGAAGATTGCGCTGGACGCGGGCGTGAGAAAAGTGATCCCACATATCTACAGCTCGATTATCGACAAAGCCAGCGGTAATACTCGCCCGGCTGACGTGGCGACGCTGCTGACGATGACGAAGAAGCTGGTGGGGTAAAGCACTGTTTCCCCTCACCCCGACCCTCTCCCCAAAGGGGCGAGGGGGAAAAGAAAGATCCCCTCTCCCTTTTAGGGGGAGGGTTAGGGTGAGGGTATAATCCTCATCAACCACACTTCGAGGATCAACGCATGTCTGCACGCACTCTGCTTGTTGCTTCATTTGCCTTACTTGCCGCTGGAAACAGCGCGGCGCAAAGTCATTATGCCTGGGTCGGCACCTACAACCCAAACGGCGAAGGGCTTTATCGCTTCCTGGTTGACGCTAAGACCGGCGCGTTGAGCGATAAAACGCTGGTCAGCTCGCTGCCTAACGCCGCGCAGCTTACGGCGTCGCAGGACGGCAAAACGCTTTATGTTGCCAGCGAAGCGGAGAAAGGCGTGATAGCGGCATTGCGCGTTGGCGATGACGGCAGCGTGACCGAGCTGAACCAGGTCTCCTCCGGCGGCGCGGGGCCGGTTTATCTCTCGCTAACGCCTCAGGGCAAGCACCTGCTGGTGGCAAACTATATTAGCGGCTCTATCGCCGTGCTGCCGGTGAATGCCGACGGCAGCCTGCAAGAAGCCAGCGATAAGCATCAGGACAGCGGCGAGCCGGGGGCGGCAAAACCGGAGGCTGCGGCAGAAGGCAGCTTTGCGGCCAGCGATCATAACGGGCCGCATGCGCACATGATTGCCGCCGATCCGAGCGGGAAGTTCGTCTTCTCAACCGATCTGGGTCTGGATCGAGTCTATCAATATCGTTTCGATCAGAGCAAAGGCTCGCTGGAGCCGAACGATCCGCCGTTTATTGCCGCGTCATCCAAAGGCGCTGGGCCACGTCATTTTGTCTTTTCTGCCGACGGTTCAGGCCTGTGGCTGATTAACGAAGAGGCCTCTACGCTTACTCACTACAAGCTGGATGGTGGCAAGGGTACGCTGAGCGAAGGCAAAACAATTTCGGCGCTGCCGAAGGGGTATAAGGGCACGAGTTTCGCGGCAGGCCTGGTGCTTAGCCGGGACGGCAAGCAGCTGTATGTTGCCAACCGGCTGCATAACAGCATCGCCCATTTTAGCGTGGCGGCGAACGGCGAGTTAACGCATCAGGATGATGTCTGGACGCGGGGCGATTACCCGCGCGGATTGACGCTGGACGGCAGCGGTAAACATCTCTACGCCCTGAATCAGCGCAGCGACAATATCACCCGCTTTAGCGTGGCGCCGGGGAGCGGTAAATTGACCTTTATCGAGGATTATACGGCGGTGGGAAGTCCGTCGCAGATGGTCTTCACCCCGTTTAAGTAGAGCAGGACGGAGCGCCAGCGCGCTCCGCTAACCAAAGGAAACGGTTGTGAGATTTCCCAATCAACGTCTGGCTCAACTCTTTGAGATGCTGCAAAACGAAACGCTGCCCCAGGATGAACTGGCGCGGCGTTTGTCGGTTTCTACCCGCACGGTACGGGCCGATATTACGGCGCTCAATGCCCTGATGGCAGGCTTTGGCGCGCAGTTTACGCTGACCCGCGGCGCGGGTTATCAGCTGAATATTGAGGATGCAGAACGTTACGGAGAACTGGTTCAGCACCGGCCGCGCCAGCTTCGCATCCCGCGCACTTCGCCGGAACGTGTGCATTATCTGGTGGTACGTTTTCTGACGGCGGCATTTTCGCTCAAGCTGGAAGATTTGGCCGAGGAGTGGTTCGTCAGCCGGGCGACGTTACAAAGCGATATGGCCGAAGTCCGCGAGTGGTTTACGCGCTACCATTTGACCATAGAAACTCGCCCGCGCCACGGCATGAAGCTGTTTGGCAGCGAGATGTCGATTCGCGCCTGCCTGACGGACTTGCTCTGGCAGCTGACGCTGGAAGACAGCGAAAATCCTTTGCTGACGGAAGAAGCGCTCAACGCAGGCGTTCCTGAGCTGCTGGCCGGGCCGCTGCATGACTGTTTTACCCGCTGCCGGATTCGCTTAACCGACGAGGGCGAGCAGTTTATTCGTCTCTATTGCTCGGTGGCGGTACGCCGCATTAGCGAAGGTTATCCGCTGCCGGAATTCACCGCTGATAACGTGGATGTCCAGGTAAAAGAGGCCGCTCGCCAGATAGCCGCATTGCTACAAAAGCTGGCGGGTAAACCGCTCTCCGAAGCAGAAGAGCAGTGGCTACAGGTGCACATCGCCGCGCGCCAGGTGCAGGAAGTTGCGCCCAGCGCTATCAGCGCCGACGACGATGAGGCGCTGGTAAACTACATCCTGCGCTACATCAACACCCACTATAACTACAATCTGCTGGGCGACGAGCAGCTGCACGCCGACCTGCTCACCCATATCAAAACCATGATTACCCGGGTGCGCTACCAGATAAATATTCCTAACCCGCTGTTGGCCAATATTAAGCAGCACTATCCGCTGGCCTATGACATGACGCTGGCGGCGGTATCGAGCTGGGGCAAATACACCCCGTATGCGATAAGTGAAAACGAAATTGGTTTTCTGGTGCTGCATATCGGCGTCGGGCTGGAGCGCCATTACAACATTGGCTACCAGCGCCACCCGCGCGTACTGCTGGTTTGCGATACCGGCAACTCCACGGTGCGCATGCTCCAGGCCATGCTGATGCGTAAATATCCGCAGGTAGAAATCACCAGTATCATCTCGTTGCGCGACTATGAGCAGTTGGAAAGCGTGGAGGCGGATTTTGTTATCAGCACCGCGCGCATAGCCGAAAAGGAAAAGCCGGTAGTGCTGATGGCTCCGTTCCCGACCGATTATCAGCTCGAGCAGCTCGGCAAGCTGGTGCTGGTGGACAGAACGCGGCCTTACATGCTGGAGAAATTTTTTGATGCCAGCCATTTCCGCATCATCGACGGCCCAATGACCCAGCAGCAGCTCTTTATGACGCTCTGTGAACAGCTGGAGCGTGAGGGTGTTGTGGATGCCGATTTCCATCCTTCGGTGGTGGAGCGCGAGGCGATTGTCAGCACCATGCTCGGAGAAGGCATTGCTCTGCCGCACTCCCTGGGGCTGCTGGCTAAGAAAACGGTGGTCTACACCGTGCTGGCGCCGGAGGGGATTAGCTGGGGCGACGAGACGGCGCACGTTATCTTCCTGCTGGCTATCAGCAAGAGCGAGTATGAAGAGGCGATGGCAATTTACGATTTATTTGTGACGTTCTTGCGGGAGCGGGCGATGGTTCGACTGCGTGACAGCAAGGATTTTGCCAGCTTTAAAGCGGTGGCGATGGAGTGCCTGAGTAAGCTGTAAATGTAGTTGGCCCTCACCCCGGGGAAAGTATAGAGGCAATTCAATCTGATAGCTGGTGTTATCCCCTCTCCCCTGTGGGGAGAGGGTTAGGGTTAGGGGCAGTTATTTCAGGATAGTGAACGCGGTAGTTACGTGCTTCACACCGCTCACGCGGCTGGCAATATCGGCCGCAGCCTTGCCTTCACGCTCCGTCACCAGGCCAAGCAGGAACACTTCGCCGTTTTCGGTGGTGACCTTCACGTTAGACGATTTAACCTGATCGCTGGTCAACAACTGCGAGCGCACTTTGGTGGTTATCCATGTGTCGCTTGAAGCCGTACCCAGGCCTACCGGAGCCATGATGCGAATTTCGTTATACACTTCGGTAGCGCCGTCTACGCCCAACGCGATTTGCTTGGCGCGGGAAGCCAGTTCAGGGTTCGGAGACTGGCCAGCCAGCAACACTTTGCCCTGGTAAGCCGTGACGTTAATACGTGCTTCTTTCTTGATTTGCTCATCCTTGCTGAGCGCGCTGTTCACGCGTAGCTCCAGCGTGCCGTCATCAACCTGAGTACCTACGGTACGCGGGTCGGTTGCGGTTTTGGTCGCCACGGCGGCGCTTCCCACAACAACGGCACCGACGCAGCCCTGTAGCAGCAGCGCGGAAATAAGAACAGCAATTGGCGTAAAGGCCTTCATGTTCATTCCTTCTCCTTTCTCAAAGATTGCTATTAGCCATCCTGGTGGGGAAATAGCGTATTGTCGATCAGATCGCATAAACAGTTCACCGTCAGCATGTGCATTTCCTGAATGCGTGCGCTGCGGTGAGAAGGGATGCGGATTTCTACATCCTGCGGCCCTAACAGCCCTGCCAGTTCACCCCCGTCATAGCCCGTTAGCGCGACAATTGTCATGTCGCGGGTGACGGCTGCCTCTACCGCTTTGACGATATCACGGCTGTTACCTCGGGTGGAAATTGCCAGCAGGACATCTCCGGCATGGCCCAGAGCACGCACCTGTTTGGCGTACACTTCCTCATGCAGGCGATCGTTAGCGATCGCGGTTAAGACCACATTATCTGCATTAAGTGCAATGGCCGGTAAACTGGGGCGCTCTGTTTCGAAGCGATTGATCATGCTGGCAGCAAAATGCTGTGCGTTGGCGGCGGAGGTGCCGTTGCCACAACAGAGGATTTTGTTGCCGTTCAACAGAGACTGAACCAGCGTCATTGCGGCACGGGAAATGGCGTCCGGCAGGGCTTCCGCTGCGGCAATCTGAGTTTGAATACTTTCCGTGAAGCAGACTTTGATTCTTTCGAGCACGTTGATTCTACCTGGAGTTTTTTAGATATCGGCGGCAAACGCGTTGGTCAGCCACTCTATTTCATTGCCGGTGAAGGCTAACACATCGAAACGGCAATCCACAGTATCAAAACTTTTCCCGCTGCTGCTCAACCAAACCTGTGCGGCGTGCAGCAGGCGTTGTTGCTTAGAGCGGGTAACGCTGGCGGCAGCGCCGCCGAACTTATCGTTACGCCGAAAGCGAACTTCAACGAAGACGATAATCTGTTGCTGTTTCATTATGAGGTCGAGTTCACCGCCGCGTATGCGCACATTCGAAGCGATAAAGCGCAATCCCTTGCGCTCGAGATAGCGGCGCGCCTGCTGCTCATAGTGCGCGCCGCTTTGCTGGCGGTTCAGGAAACCGGGACGATCTGGCCCTGACTGAATTGCAGCCAATTTAACTTCCTGTTAATTACGCAATCCTGGTTGGCGGTCAGCTGCCCGGTATTCCCGTTAAGCTGATAGCCCGGCACCTGGCGCATTTGGGAGAAATGGTTGGCCAGGGACCAGGCATCGAAGCCCATGGCATACAGGCGAGCCAGCGAATAGTCGTTATTAACGCGGCTCAGCGCCTGCTGCATCAACTGCGGGTTGCCGCCGGAGAGCATCGGGATTTCGCTGAACTGCAGGCCTTCCATTTCCAGGCGGTAGTCCGGGCCGTTAACGCCCTGAGAGCTGCGGGAGCTGGCATACAGCTGCGCGGCGCTGCGGCTGCCGGTGCGCATGGCGATCATCGGTTTAATCAAAGCGACTTCATCGGAAGTGGCAACGATATACACCGAATCGACGCTGCCGCTGCTGCCGGCGGTAATTTGTGCATCCGTTGGTGCCGCCGGAATGGTCAGGCCGCCGATGGTTACGCCCGGCGCCGTGTTGGACGGTGTGCTGACCGGCGTACCGGTTAACGCTATGCCGGAGCCGCTGTTAATGCCGCGTTTGAGGTCGCTTAGGGAGCCAAATTTCTGCTGTAGCACCAGGCCGCCGCCAATCTTCTGCCATTCGGTGGCAAAGGCTTTGGCCACGCGGTCGCCAAAGGCGTTAGAAGGCAGCAACAGCAGCGGGCTGCGGTGATTTTGCTGCCAGATATGGTGGGCTGCATCGCGGGCTTCGTCTTCCGGAGAAAGGGCGAAATAGCAGATATTTGGGCGATTCTGCACGGTTTCCGGCTGGTTAAGCGCCAGGATATTCAGCGGGCTGTTTGTACCGGCAAGCTCATCGACGTTATTTTTCAATAACGGCCCGACCACCAGGGTCGCGCCATCCTGCTGTGCCTGGGCCAGCACCTGAGACAGCGGCTGAGAGCTGGTATCGTAGACTTTGATTTCCGCCGATGGGTTGGCAGGGGCAGAGCTTGAGGCCTCTCCGGCAGGTTGTGCCGCCGGTGCCGCTGGCGCATCAGTCGCTGGCTGGATTGAGGCCGACTGTGCTTTTTGGTCGGTCAGATCGCTAACGGAAGCGCTGGCCGGGCTGACGGCGGCATTGGGGTCTACGGGTGCCTGAGCGGCCTGCGGTTGCTGCACCTGAGGCTGCGGAGCTGGCTGTTGCTGAGTATTAGGGTCTGTTGGCTGAACCTGTGGCTGCACGGCGGCAACCGGGGCAGAACCGCTGTTTTTAGCGGCCTCAAAACCCTGTTCGATAGCGTGGCCAAATACCGCGGCCTGGCCGTTTAGCGGCAGCAACAGGGCAATTTTCCCGGTCGAAGCAGGCTTGAAGTTCTGGACATTAACCAACTGGGTTGGGAGCGTCTTTGCGCCCGGATTGTTCGGGTAGCGCGTTTGCCAGTCCTGGATGCCCGCTTTCAGCATCTTCGGATCGTTGCGGTTATCGCTCCAGACGCGCTGTAAGTCCAGCCAGCCCTGCAGAGTATTCTCGTCGGCGTTAATGACCATGCTGTTCATCTGCTCCGCGGAGAGCTGTGACAGCGCCTGCCAAATCCCGTCAATGTTCTTCTGGCGTGCATCGCCCTTGAGCAGCGGCTCCTGGGTAATATAAGCGCGCAGCAGTGCCAGAGAAGGACGCCCCTGAGAAGAGTCAATCACCGCCTGGTAATAACGGCTTTGCTGGCTCTTATCGAGCGTGGATGGATCTATCTTTTCCAGCAGGGCCGAGGCCGCGTTGAAATCTTTCTGCGCAATCTTCACTTCCGGCACCAGAAGCTGCTGTTCGCGGGCCTGGGCAGCGGTCAATTCCTGCGGCAGTTGGTTATACAGCTGTACGGCCTCCTGAGGTTTCCCCTCTTTCAGCAGGGCACGAATGGCGAGTAATTGCCAGTTGGTCTTGCTATCATCTGCGCTTTGCTGCATTTGCTGCAGATAGTACGCTGACCCGGCGGTAGTTTCGCCCTGCAGCAGCGCGGCGGATTGATCCGGCGCCTGAGTAGAACAGCCGGCAAAAATTAGCGCAGCGAGCAAAACAGGCAGGCAGCGCCCGGCTTTTGAACGATTCAAGGTTGAGGGTAGCATTCTGTATCCAGTGGTTTTTAAATCCCAATGTACAATATTAAATCGGCAATACGGATGAAACAATGAAACAACACGAAACGGCGGCGATTTTAGCCAATACGCTCTATATCGTCCCGACGCCTATCGGCAATCTCGGGGACATCACCCAGCGGGCCCTCTCGGTGTTGCAAGGCGTTGATCTGATTGCCGCAGAAGATACTCGCCATACCGGCCTTTTGCTGCAGCATTTTGCGATTAATGCGCGACTGTTCGCACTTCACGATCACAACGAGCAACAAAAAGCCGAAACCCTGCTGGCTAAGCTGAAAGAAGGCCAAAGCATTGCGCTGGTTTCTGATGCCGGTACGCCGCTGATTAATGACCCCGGCTATCATCTGGTGCGTACCTGCCGTGAAGCCGGGATCCGCGTTGTGCCGCTGCCCGGCCCGTGCGCCGCTATTGCCGCCTTGAGCGCCGCAGGTTTACCGTCCGACCGCTTCTGTTATGAAGGCTTCCTGCCGGCAAAATCCAAAGGCCGCCGCGATGCGCTGAAGGCGGTAGAGCAGGAGCCACGCACGCTGATTTTCTACGAGTCCACCCACCGCCTGCTGGATAGCATGGAAGATATCTGCGCGGTGCTCGGCGAGTCCCGCTATGTGGTACTGGCGCGCGAGCTGACCAAAACCTGGGAGTCTATCCAGGGCGCGCCGATTGGCGAGCTGCTGGCCTGGGTGAAAGAAGATGAGAATCGCCGCAAGGGCGAAATGGTGCTGATAGTCGAAGGTTTTAAGGCACAAAGCGATGATGAGCTACCGGCCGATGCCCTGCGCACGCTCGCCTTGTTGCAGGCTGAACTTCCGCTGAAGAAAGCCGCCGCGCTTGCCGCCGAAATTCATGGCGTCAAGAAGAACGCGCTGTATAAATATGCTTTAGAGCAGGGTGGTAAATAGTTTTTTTCGCGATGCTTCGCAGTTTTCGTGAAAGAACGCAAAACAACATTGAAGTTAAGGTTATTGCTGTTAATTTGCTCAAAATTTATTTAGCTTAGGTGAGCAAATTATGCCGGTATTGATGTGTGGAGACTCCAATATGGTAGTAATGCCTTTTTCCTATAGCGCAGCGGCAGTGAAACGATCTTTTGATGTCATTGAAGAGCTCACTTTCGCCGGGCAAAAATTCCTCATCATCTTTGACAAGCAGACTCCGCGCGCTGCAATAATTAAGGCGGAGCCTGAAGGCGATGAAAAAGATCTCCGGCATGTCGTTGTGGCCATGCTTGAACTTCAGAACCAAAAAAGTATTGGGGATAATGTCATCTCAGTCGATCGTTTCTGGGAGGACGACAGTATTTTGCAGATTGAAGGCATCTGTGTCGAAAGCCGTCTCCAGGAAGCTGGATTCGCGACTCAGCTTTATGAGGCGCTGGTTCTCAAATGTGGCGTCATTTTAATGAGCGATAATATCCATTACGCCGGAGGAAAGGCGCTTTGGCAAAAAATTGCCAGAAGCTCATCTCAGCTCGCTGTTTTCGTTCTGGACTCTGATTCGGGAAGATTTTATCCCTACGACGGCACGAAAGCCGTTTACGATGGAACAAGTATTCCGGAAGAATCTATCTGGAGTGTGCATCCTGATAAACAGCGATTTGGAGTGGTGCTGATTGCCGAGGATAAAAAACGTATTGAAGCATTAACTTCCGCCAGATAAGGCCCCGAATCATACCGGAGCGCACATGACTTTCATCATCGGCGCTCCGGGGCACTATTACCTTACCGGCGTAGCCTCAACCACCAGCGTTTCCAGCGGCTTCAGCGTCACAATCAGCGGTTTACTGTAATCTCCCGTGAGCGTTGCGTTATCGCCATAAACGGCTTTTAGCGTAAAGCGTGTGGCCTCGCCGTCCGGTACTTCAAAGCTTTTACTCAAGTCCAGATAGTAGCTCTGCGGCTTATCGGATGGGTTACGCAGCCCAAAAATCGCTTTCTCCTTGCTCCAGGACGCCCAGCCATAAACCTCAAGCTGCGTTGGGTCGCCGCCTATCCAGTGGCTGTCTACCAGCACGTTGCTATTTTCCCGCGACCATTTAGCCGCTTTAGCCAGCGTGTCCCATTTGGCGCTGTTCAGCATCGACGGCGTAATATACAGCTCTTGCAGCTGGGTGCCGGTAGCAAAATAGCTCCAGGTCTGGTCGGCGAAGTCGCCGTCTGTCTGGATCTTCTCAAGCCCAAAGTAGGCATGCTCGGCGCTGACAATACCGTGATACATCAATGAGCTTATCGGGAACAGCGGGCCTTTTCGCACGATAGAGCGATAAGTTTCAGCGTCGCGGTAGGTTACCCATTGCTGTACCGGAGAGCCTTTGCCGTAGACGTTAATATCGTCGCCCTGTCGCCAGATGGAGTCGGCATAAAATAGCCAGGACGGGCTGGCGTTGGTGCCGGTCGTCAGGTTGATAAACAGGTCTTTATTGGCCGCGCGCATGTTCTTAATCAGCTCGATAGACGCATCGAAGTCGGAGGCAAAGGGGCTGCCCTTGATATAAGAGTTGGCGTTGCCCATGCCGTCGAGCTTGAACGAGGTAATGTGCTCGTTTTTGATTAACCCAATTATCTTCTCGTTAAAGTTGCGGAAGTAGTTGGGGCCGGAAAGGGCGAATTTTCCGTCTACCGTCTCAAAACCATTCTCTTTGGCGTTGGAGACGCGTTCGTCGCGAGGTTTGTTATAACCGCCCCACGGCGAGAGCCACAGGCCGATTGAGGTATGCATGCTGTCGGCCTTTTCTTTAACGGCGCTGAAGCCGTGTTTAAATGCCGGGCCAAATAGCCATTTACCGGTGAGATCGTCCCAGCCATCATCGAGCAGGAAGCCGTCCAGCTTAACGCCGCGTTTATTAATCAGCTCACGGGCGTATTCATCCATACGGGTGAGAACGTCTTTCTCGCTGTAGGGCGTAAAGAAGCCGATGTCCATCCAGCTGTTGTAATGCAGATAGGGCTGGTAAGGCCGCGGACGCATAACGTTAATGAACTGATTAAAGCTGCGGCGAAGCTGGTCGGTGGCCTCAAAGGTTCCGAAATACGTGGTATAGGTAACGGGCGCGTCGGTTTTAATCGGGGTTTTTAGCTCGACGTTAAGGTTAGTGGTGGTTTCGTAGGCGTAAGTATTCACGATGGGCTTTTGCGGCAGCATAAAGAAGCTGTCGGCCACAATCGGCGAGCTGTTGACTGCGCCGTTGACGTAAGGTGCCTGAGCCTGCCCCTTGGTTGGGAAGAAGGTTATTTTAGCGACGTCGCGCGGCTGGCCCTTTGCCTGCAAGGTATAGTCGATAGCGGCGTATTTTCCTTTTAATACCTTGAACACTACGCTGACGGCAAAATCGTCATGCTCGTAATCTATCTGAATGGCATCGTCTTTTTTGCTGACATTTTTGATTTTAAAGTCAGCGGTATGAATGACCTTTTCATCGGGCAGCGTCATAAAAAATAGCTCAACGGGCGCGAGTTTATGCCCGGACAGCTTGTCTTTCACTACCGCCGCAGAGTTTGCATCATCAAACGTTATCGCCAGATTGTTGTTATCCAGCTGGTATTGCGCCGCCAGCGCGGCATTGCTCATCAGCATGAGGAGTAGAGAGCTTTTTATTATTGTCTTCATCAGAGGTCCTTAGCGTTGCGAGGTTACAGAGCGGCTTCTGGTTCCGGCAGCAATTTATTGGCTGAGCCGCAAACCGCGACTTTGCTGCGCACCACTTCTTTCATTGCGTCCATGCCGACGCGCATGTAGTAGCGCGGGTCATTGCCTTCCGGGTTATCGGCAAACCATTTTTTGACCGCGGCGGCGAAGGCGATTTTGAGTTCCGTTGCCACATTCACTTTGCAGACGCCCAGCTCAATGGTGCGGCGAACAAATTCATCCGGAACATCGCTGGCGCCGTGTAAAACCAGCGGCACGGAGACCACTTCCCGGATTTCCCCCAGCCGCTTAAAGTCGATTTTTGGGCGTTTGGTATACAAGCCGTGGGCGGTACCAATGGCGACGGCCAGGCTATCTACACCGGTAAGTTCAACAAAGCGCCGTGCTTCCTGCGGATCGGTCAGGAAGGCGCTCTCCTCATCGACATCCATATCGTCTTCAACGCCGCCAAGCCGGCCGAGTTCGGCCTCTACGCTACAGTCGAAGCGGTGGCAAAAATCCACTACCGATTTCACCAGCTTCACGTTTTCGGCAAACGGGAAGTGGCTGCCGTCGATCATGGCGCTGCGTACGCCCGCGTTAACCTTGCGGGTGATATCCGCCAGCGTTTCATGATGATCAAGATGCAGCGCCAGCGGAATGCCGTAGCTCTCGGAATAGGCCTCGCAAAGCGCATAAATTTCTTCGAAAGCGATATGTTTAAAAGTGCCCGGCGTACCGGCAAGGATAACCGGCGAGTTCAGCTCTTTGCAGACTTCTAAAATCGCCTGAATAGTCTCGGCATTGTGGATATTAAAAGCCGGTACCGCGTAGCCCCTGGCCTGTGCGTCCTGAAGCAGATATTTAGTGGAGATAATGCTCATGGGTAACCTCTCAGCCTTTCCAGGGATGAATCACTACGCCTTTCACCACGCGGTTTACGGTGCCGCTGGCGGAAGGTGTATCCGGGGTAATACCTGCTTTAACCGATGCGGTCAGGGCAAAAATTTGTGCATACATCAGGAAGCAGAACGCTTGTTCGATATCCAGAAACTCCCTGGCGGCGGGCAGCAGGATATGCGGCCCTGCTTCGATCTCCGGGCTGCTGACGGCTGAAATCGCGATGGTCTGCATTGCCAGTCGATCCCTGCGCAGTTCGGCCAGCAGATCCAGGTCGTACAGCCTTGTATATGGGTCACTTGAAATCAGCACGACTGCCAGAGTTGCGTTATTCACCAGCGATTTAGGGCCATGGCGGAAGCCGGTTGGCGAGTCGTAAAACGCGGCCAGTTTGCCTGCCGTAAGTTCCAGAACTTTCAGCGCGGCTTCGCGGGCTACGCCTTGTAAACCTCCGCTGCCGAGATAAACCACGCGCTGATATGGCTGGTCGCCAAACGGCATTTCGCTGAAGTCCCCCTGCGATTCGATTATCTGAGCGCAGCGGTGCGCCACGTCCTGGAATGAAGAGGAGTTGATAATATCCGGGGCAAATACCGCGAGGCAGCTGGCCATCATGGTGGTGATGCTGCTGGTCATTGCAAACCCGCGGTCGTGGGTTTCGGCCGGCATCAACAGCGGCAGAGATCGCTCGTCGTGTAAGGCATTACGGTAAAGGCTGCCGGCTTCATTGCAGGTAATCATCAGATGATGGCGGGGCCGCACCAACTGATTCACCAGGTCAACCGCCGCCACACTTTCCGGGCTATTGCCGGAGCGGGCAAAAGAGACCAGCAGCGTGTTCTGCCCGGGCGAGAGGTAATCCAGCGGGTTGGTGACTAAATCCGTGGTGGGAATAGCGACAAAGTTCTTTCCGGTATGGCGAGACAGCCAGGGAGCAATAATATCGCCAATAAAAGCGGAGGTTCCCGCGCCGGTAAGCACAATTTTTAGATCTTCTTTTACCAGCAGCGGCGCAAGGAAAGCGTCGATTTGTTCGCGTAAGCGAGCGATCTGCTGTAGCGATCTGATCCAACTGGCGGGCTGCTGGCGGATCTCTCTTTCTGTCCAGGTGGTGCTGCCGCTGACGGCGACTGCCGGGGTTTCGCTCATGACGTGTTCCTTAGTATTGCGTGGTCAGGTGTCAGCTCATGTGCGCATGACTACCTTTCGTTTCATTTCACTTAATGAGTTGCCTGCTTAAAAGGAAATGTATAGAAAGGAAAGTATAAGATCAACATCAAAAAAGAAATAAAACGAAAATCGTGATCTATATTGAGCGTTTTGTTTATCTCTTTAATTAATAATGGTTTTTATTGGAGTGATGGATTTTTGGAAAGGAAAGAAAAGGTCTGCGACGGAGCAGGCCGCAGACCAAAGTGGTACACATTGAAAGCGCTATAGGGGGACGCTTTTATTAATCGAAATCGGCTTATGGCAGATCAATACTGCCCTGTCATATGCCTTCTCCAGCGGCCTCAACCGAGCGGTGGCGTGCCATCTCATCAACCAGGCTGGTTAAGCCCCGGTGGCCGCACTCGAGCGCCATCTGGCGAAATTCGCTGCTGTTCAGGCCTTCTCGCTCCAGCACCATTTCCAGAAGCAATTGAAGATTAATGCCGGTAATGACTTCGCGCCCGGGCCTTTCAAGCGCCAGGGTGGAGGCCACACGAAACGGTGTGCCGCCGAGCAAATCAGTCAGAAAAATTAGCCCCTCGCGCTCGTCAAGGCGGTTAATGGCTTCTTCAAACTGGCCGGTAAGCCGCGCGGTGGATGACGTTTCCGGGAAGTCGATGGCGATAATTTGCGGCTGTTCGCCCAGGATCTGTTTCATTGCCTGCTCCAGACCGCTGGCAAAGCTTCCGTGCCCGCTGACAATTATGCTTAGCATGTGCTTTCCTCTCTCTTACAGGAAGTGAAGGAATTTCCCGACGACCGCCAGAACGACGGTGATGCAAATAAGCCGTAAAGGACTCCAGCCGCGGCGAACCAGGGCATACATCACCAGGGTGTAAACCAGCGGAAGAAACGCGGGCATCAGCTTGTCGATAACGTCCGTCTGAAGCTTGACGACGGCATCCCCGGCGGTAATTTCCAGCGTGGTGGACAGGCGAACATAGGTGGCAACCAGGGCGCCAATTACCGTCATCCCGACAATGGAAGCGGCATGGCCTACCTTGCGGGTATTGGCCTTGATAAGCGGAATGGCCGCAACACCCATGCGGTAAGCATAGTGCGCCAGCCCAAAGCGCAGGCCGAGGTGAACCACGTTAAACAGCACGAGAAATATCACGGCGCCAAGAATAGATCCTTGTAAGGCCAGGCTGGCACCGATGCCGCCGCATATTGGCAGCAGCGTTAACCAAAACATGGCGTCGCCTATCCCGCCGAGCGGTGCGCCAACGGCAATTTTAGTGCTCTGAATACTGTTTACATCCTGCTTTGAACGCTCCATAGCCAGGATAATGCCGATAACGAAGGTCACGAGGAATGGATGAGTGTTAAAGAACCCCATGTGTCCCTTCATGGCTCGTGCGAGATCTTGTTTGTTGGTATGGATTTTTTTCAGGGCAGGCAGCAGGCCGTACAGCCAGCCGCAGGCCTGCATACGTTCGTAGTTAAACGAAGCCTGAAGCAGCATGGAGCGCCACGCTACGCGGTTAATGTCTTTCTTCGTCAGCTCAGCGCCAATGGTCTGATCCTGATAAATATTATCGTTGCCGCCGGTGATGACGGTTTCTGTTTCAGTGGCCTGAGGCAGAGTTTGGGTATCAGATGCCATCTTCAAATTCCTCTTGCTGGGCGCGGGAAGGCTGCGGGGGAGTCGGGTCTTTACGCATCAGGTCCATTAAAGCCATCGCCAGCGCTGCCGCAGCAATCGCCAGAACCGGTAGTTTGAGCCAGGCTGCGCAGACAAAGCCGATAATGAAGTAGGGGATGTAGACGTTTTTCATCATGATTTTTAGCAGCACGGCGAAGCCGATAGCGGGCATTATCCCGCCGGCAACGCCGAGGCCGTCAATCAAGCGGGCCGGCAGCATGTCAATGGCCGCTTTGGCGTGTTCTGCGCCAAAGTTGATCGGTAAAAATGCGCACAGGAAATAGAAGATGCCCAGAGCCAGCATGGCCAGGTAGTTGATTCGCTCTATGCCTCTGGTGTCCGCGTTTGCCGCCATGCGGTCGGCGCGAGCCATTACCCCGGACATGATAGAGAACAGGAACGTTATCCCCATTTGCACCGCCACCGCAAACGGCACGGCAACGCCGACGGCAACTTCGGGCTTCACGCCGGTAGTGATGGCGAAAGTGGTGCCGACAATCGTCCCGATAATGACGTTAGGCGGCTGGGCACCGGCAAGCGGAGCCAGCCCCATCCAGACCAGCTCAAGGGTGCCGCCGGTGAGAATACCGGTGTGTAAATCCCCCAGAATCAGGCCAACCAGCGGGCCAAGCACAACCGGGCGGTGCATGTGCGTCAGGCCGTTGAACATATCCAGCCCGGCAATAAAGGCCAGGACACCTAACGCTATCGCTTGTAGTAAGCTGATTTCCATAGCAAATACCTCAGAGAAGTTTATAGAGATCCTGAGCCGATTCTGTGGGAACGCCCTGAACGAAACACTCCACCCCGGCCTGCTTAAGGCCGGAGAAAGCGGCAATGTCCTGTTCATCCACCGAGACGGTTTTGGCGACCTGTTTCTTACCTTCGACGTAATGCATGTTGCCGACATTGATGCGTTGGACCGGAACGCCGCCCTGGACCAGGGCTAAAAAGTCCTGCGGGCTTTTGCAGACCAGCAGAATTTTCTGGCGGTCTGCGGCTTTGTGAATGTTGTCGATAACTTTTTGCAGCGGCCAAAAACGTACCGCAATGCCTTCGGCCAGCACCATTTCCATCAGGTTTTGCTGGATGGGGTCTTCGGCGACTTCGTCATTGGCTACCAGCACCAGGTTAGCGCCGGAAAACCCAACCCACTGCACGCCAACCTGGCCGTGGATCAGTCGCTCATCAATGCGGCTTAAAACAATGTTTGGCATGTTATTTTCCTTATTATCATTGTGTTAATCAGAAGACATTTCGCCATGACAGGCCGCATGGTACTGGCGCAGCACATCCTGAATATGGTCGATTATCAGCTCGTGAGGTGTGGCTGATAGCTGGCTCTCACGCACTTTTGCGTACTGAAGAGGCAGGTACTGGCTGATCAGCGGCAGCGGGATAGGTTCATTCGCGAGATTTTTTACCAACGTGTCGTAGGCTTCATCGATATCACGATCCGGCCAGTAGTAGCGCACCCGGTCAGAATAGCTGTAGCCGCGAGCGAGCCGCAGGGCATCGCCTTTACCGTGATAGTGCTGCTGCCAGTGCGCCGGGTTGTCCAGCATAACCGTCTCCAGTACGTCCCTTAGGCCCGAGCATCTGTGGGCAGGAAGCAGCTCTCGCTCGATGGCCGAGAGGGAGAACAGGGCTTCACGCAGTGCAAAGGTGAGCGCAGGGCCGACTTTCAGTATTGCGAAGTGGTTCTCAACCAGCCGGGACAGGGCCTGCGGCGTCTGGTAATCGGTCGAGTGGGCTTCAAAAACCATGGTTTCCGAGGCTTCTATCATCTTGCTTAGCGGCTGGGATTTCTCCGGGCAATAGTCAATGACCTGGGTGTGGTCGAACTCAACGCCGGGCTGGACTACCAGGCCGATGATGCGTGGCCACAGGCCGCTAAGCCCGCTTTGTTCGAAAGCATGTCGGTGGGCTTCCAGGGTCTTTTTTGCCGCCTGTGGCGAGGTTACGGCCAGTTCAGCCAGGGTTTCATGAGCGCCGCCGGGAACCGGGACTTCGGTGCCTATGACGTACACCAGGTCCGACTTTCCAAAGTGCTCAATGCAGGTTTGCTCGGCTATCACCGCCAGCCTGGCCGCACGGCCTGCGACGAGTTCGTCGGTTAGCGGAACGGGGTCATCGGCACAGGACATGCTGCAATCGAGGTGAATTTTTTTAAATCCTGCGGCCACGTAGGTGCGAATCAACTCTTCGGCGTGAGCCATTGCCTCTTCGGCCGGGCGGTTTTGCCAGCGATTCGGGCCAAGGTGGTCTCCGCCAGGGATAATCCTGGCGTGGGGGAAGTTATGTTGCTCAGCCAGGCGGTAAACAAACCCACAGAAGTCTGCTGGCGTCATTCCCGTGTAGCCGCCGTATTGATCAACCTGATTTGAAGTCGCTTCAATCAGCAAGTCTGCGTCCGCTTCGCGGGCATGACGCATCGCCGCCTCGAGAACGAGCGGATGGGCGGAACAAACCGCGAAAACTCCGCAATGCTTGTTCTTTTTGTGGTTAGCTACAAACTCGGTTAATTGTTTCACTTTCCTCTCCGCAGCGATTGATTAAAACAACTTCTTTCGATTCATTTCATTTAATCGTGCCTTATTGTGGTTTGAGAATAAAAAGAAAGATAATGGAATTGAGATCTGTTTCGCAAAAGAAACATAATGAAAGGGTGGGGTTGCAGTAAAAATGGCAGATGGTGCCGATTCCAGGGACTTGCTTTCCGCTAAAAGAAAGGTGTTAATAGGCAAAGAGAAATGAAACGAAAGATATATAGAAAGGATCTCCTATGAGCAACAGCGATTCGGCGACGGATAAACGTATCCCCGGCACCAGCGAACGGCGCGAGCAGATTATTCAGCGTCTCCGCCAGCAGGGAAGCGTACAGGTTAATGATTTGTCGTCATTTTTCGGCGTGTCTACCGTGACTATCCGTAACGATCTGGCCTTTCTGGAAAAGCAGGGCATCGCAATGCGTGCCTATGGCGGAGCGCTTATTTGCGAGCCGGGCAGCATGGCAGCGGAGCCTTCTGTGGAAGACAAAAGCTCGCTCAATACCTCCCTCAAGCGCAGCATTGCCAGAGTGGCGGCAGATCTGATTACGCCAGGATCTCGGGTGATTCTTGATTCAGGTACAACAACTTATGAAATAGCGCGCCTGATGCGCCAGCATAAAGATGTTATTGCGATGACCAACGGCATCAACGTAGCTAATGCGCTGCTCGAAGCGGAAGGTGTTGAGCTGTTAATGACCGGCGGGCATCTGCGGCGCCAGTCCCAGTCGTTTTACGGCGACTGTGCGGAGCAATCATTGCAGAACTACCATTTCGATATGCTGTTTCTCGGGGTGGATGCTATCGATCCGGAGCGCGGCGTGAGCACCCACAACGAAGATGAAGCAAGGCTTAACCGTAAAATGTGCGAAGTGGCTGAGCGTATTATTGTGGTAACGGACTCCAGCAAATTTAACCGCTCCAGCCTGCATAAAATCATTGATACCCAGCGTATTCATCGGGTGATAACCGATAAAGGTATTCCGGCCGAAAGCCTTAACGCTTTGCGTAAAGGCGGCATTGATGTGGTGCTGGTTGGCGAGTAACCCTCACCCGTAGTCAGGCCGCGTGACAGGGGGGGCGAAACCCTCTATACTGCGCGCCGAAGCTGACCAGACAGTCGCCGCTTCGTCGTCGTCCTCCTTCGGGGGGAGACGGGCGGAGGGGAGGAAAGTCCGGGCTCCATAGGGCAGGGTGCCAGGTAACGCCTGGGGGGGAAACCCACGACCAGTGCAACAGAGAGCAAACCGCCGATGGCCCGCGCAAGCGGGATCAGGTAAGGGTGAAAGGGTGCGGTAAGAGCGCACCGCGCGACTGGTAACAGCTCGCGGCACGGTAAACTCCACCCGGAGCAAGGCCAAATAGGGGTTCACAAGGTACGGCCCGTACTGAACCCGGGTAGGCTGCTTGAGCCAGTGAGCGATTGCTGGCCTAGATGAATGACTGTCCACGACAGAACCCGGCTTATCGGTCAGCTTCAACCATTCAGAGACGCCCCACCAGTGAAAGCTGGCGGGGCGTTTTGCTTTGTGAACTTCGAAACTGATGCGCTTTGTCAGGCATTTGTCATAATACCGCTCTGAGCCCACTACGCAGGCAGAGCCATGATCAAATCCCTGTATATCGACAACTACCGTTCCGTGCGCAAGCTTTCTATCGATCTGGAGCGCCTGAACGTGGTGTTTGGCCCCAACGGCTGCGGCAAGTCGAATATTTATAAGGCGATCCATTTGATCCACGGCGCGGGCACCGGGCAGCTTTCTCATTGGCTATCCGATGAGGGAGGGATCCAGAAAGTGATGTGGGCCGGTGAGCGGGCGCGTGGCTATGCCAGCGCTCCACGCAGGATGACATTGGCGGTAGAAACTGACTCTTTTGAGTATGAGCTACAGGTTGGCTTCCCCGACAAGCTGCCTTACCCCACGATGTTCGATCTCGATCCTATTGTTAAAGAAGAACAAATCTGGCTTAGCGGCTACCGACGTCGCCCTTCCGCATCGATTATGCATCGTCGAAATCAGTCAGTTTTTCTCAATGATGTTAATGGCGAAAAGGTCACGCACGCCGCCTCTTTGTACGAAAATGAGTCGCTTTTTGGCCAGCTTGGCGAGCCGCATTTGTACCCTGAAGTCTCCAGCGCACGCGAAACGCTGCGCAACTGGCGTTTCTACCATGAGTTCGATATTTCGAAGGGGGCGGGACTGCGGCTCCCACAGGTTGGATACCGTTCGCCCGTACTTGCAGGCGATGGCTTAAACCTTGCCGCAGCGTTCCAGACGATCGTTGAGATTGGCGATAGCGAACTGCTGTTTACCGTGCTGGGTGAGGCATTCCCGGAGTGCGCATTTTTCTGCGACAACGCCGGCGGCCGCTTCCAGATGATGATGAACCGCCACGGCATTAATCGCCCGCTGGAATCCGCAGAATTCTCCGACGGGACGCTGCGTTTTCTTTGCCTGACGGTGGCCTTGCTTAGCCCGCGTCCGCCGCAGTTTATTGCCCTCAACGAACCGGAGAACAGCCTCCACCCGCAAATGCTTCCGGCCCTGGCGCGGCTAATAGCCGAGGCGAGCCGCTACACGCAAATCTGGCTCACCAGCCACTCGCCGGAACTGGCAAAGCTAATTGAGAAGCATACTTCGTTTACGCTGTATGAACTGGGGATTGAGCGGGGCGAGACGAGGGTTAATCGGCTTTCGTAATCCGATATCCTCCACGCTAACCCCCTCTCCGAAACGGGCGTGGAGAGAGGGGCAGAGTGGATTAAATCTAGACTGGTAAGTCAATCAGCAACGCTCGCAGCGGCGTATCTGCCACCAAAGTAATATTCGCCTCATCGCGAATAAATGCCCCATCGCCGCAGGTTAAGCCTTCCTTTTCTTCCGCAGGCGTAACGGCGTGTACCGTGCCGTGAATCGACTGCAGGTAGGCGCGCGGGCCGTGCAGCTGGAAGCTTAGCTGCTCACCTTTCTGCATTTCGATGTGATGCACCCACACCTGCTGGCGCAGCTGAAGGCTGTTATTGTCCCCGTCCGGGGAGGCGATAAGCTGGTGTGATGCGCCGCTGAGCGGGATCTTCTGCACCAGTGGATTTTCGCGTTCCGGGCAGGCGTCCAGCCAGAGCTGCATGCGGGTCAGCGACTTATCTTTGCTGATATTATGCTCGCTATAGCTGATGCCGGGCTGGGTTGAAAGCAACAAGGCTTCCCCCGCACTTGCCTGCACATGGTTACCTTCGCTGTCGCGGTACTCCGCTTCCCCTTCCAGGATCAGATTGAGGATGTCTACCTTAGGGTAGCTGCGCGGCTGAAACGACGCGCCGGGAGCCAGAACTTCCTGGTTGAGCACGCGCAGGGAGGCGTAGCCCAGCAGTTTCGGGTCGAAATAATGTCCAAAAGAAAAGGTGTAGCGAGCCTGCAGCCATCCGTAGTCAGCTTTACCACACTGTTTGGCTGTTCTTGTCGTAATCATAATTCTTGACCTCTCTTTACACTAAACCCATGGTAAGGGTCTGGACGCTTCATTGTTAGCCAGTTAATCTGCTCGGTATGTTCAAATTTCCTGAATGAGAACGAGATGGCAAAAGAAAGGGCGTTGACGCTGGAAGCGTTAAGAGTCATGGATGCAATTGACAGACGGGGCAGTTTTGCCGCCGCAGCCGACGAGCTGGGGCGCGTTCCGTCAGCCCTGAGCTACACCATGCAAAAGCTGGAAGAAGAGTTGGATGTGGTGCTATTTGACCGTTCCGGCCACCGCACTAAATTCACCAACGTCGGGCGTATGCTGCTTGAACGTGGTCGGGTTCTGCTGGAGGCGGCTGACAAGCTAACGACGGACGCTGAGGCGCTGGCGCGAGGCTGGGAGGCGAATCTGACAATTGTCACCGAGGCGCTGGTGCCAACCGAGAAGCTGTTCCCGCTGGTGAGTAAATTGGCGGAGAAAGCCGATACTCAGCTGTCTATCTTTACCGAGGTACTGGCCGGTGCCTGGGAGCGGCTGGAGCAGGGGCGTGCGGACATCGTGATCGCCCCGGATATGCACTTCCGCAGCTCGTCGGAGATAAACTCCCGTAAGCTCTATAAGGTGATGAGCGTGTATGTTGCCGCGCCGGATCACCCGATTCACCAGGAGCCGGAGCCGCTCTCTGACGTTACGCGGGTGAAGTATCGCGGCGTTGCGGTGGCGGATACCGCCCGTGAAAGGCCGGTGCTGACGGTACGCCTGTTGGATAAACAGCCGCGCCTGACGGTCAGCTCGATAGAGGAAAAAAGGCTGGCGCTGCTGGCCGGGCTGGGCGTAGCAACCATGCCTTATCCGCTGGTTGAGCAGGATATTGCCGAGGGGCGTCTGCGGGTGGTTAGCCCGGAATACAGCAACGAAATTGATATCATCATGGCCTGGCGGCGTGACAGCATGGGTGAGGCAAAAGCCTGGTGCCTGCGCGAACTGCCTAAGCTGCTGAAATAAAAAAAACGCGTTGGTTTTGCCAACGCGTTTTCTCTTCTGTTACAGGCTGCCCGGCGTTCTGCCGGCTCTTCCCGCGGACTTAATTGCTTTGGTGCTACGCTGCCCGCCGAGGCTCTCCAGACGCATCTGGAACGGTGGGAACGGCATCTCGATATTATGTTCGCGGAAGCCCTGCAGAATCAGCTGGTGGATCTCGTGGCGCAGCGGCATACGGTGGCCCATTTCAGCGGCATGTATACGCAGCTCAAATACCTGAATACCCTGCTGGAGATCGACCAGGAAGGCTTCAGGCTGCGGCGTCTCCAGCACCAGAGAGCAGCGGTGTGCGGCCTGCAACAAGATCTCCGTAACCTCTTCAGTGTCGGCCTCGGAAGGCGCTGGCACGGTTAATACCACACGCGTTACCGAGTCCGAAAGCGACCAGTTGATAAACTGCTCGGTAATAAACGCCTGATTCGGCACGATGATTTCTTTGCGGTCCCAGTCGCTGATGGTGGTGGCGCGCGTATTAATACGCGTGATAGTTCCCGTCAGGTCGCGAATAGTAACCGTATCGCCGATGCGGATCGGCTTCTCAAACAGGATAATCAGGCCGGAGACGAAGTTGGCGAAGATTTGCTGTAAGCCAAAACCGAGGCCGACACCGAGTGCGGCAACCAGCCATTGCAGTTTCGACCACTCGATACCGATCATTGAGAAGCCCACCAGGCCGCCTATCAGCAGCAGCAGATATTTGGTGATGGTGGTTATCGCGTAGCCGGTGCCCGGCGTTAAATCCAGGTGCTGCAGGATAGCCAGTTCCAGCAGGGCAGGCATATTACGTACCAGCTGAGTGGTAATAATCAGCACCAGGATGGCAATCAGCAGCGCACCAAGCGTAATTGGCTCAATGCTTTCCACACCCTGCACCGTGGAAGTGACGTCCCACAGCGTGATGTTGCCGAGGAAGCCAAAAGCAGAATGGATTTCCGACCACAGAACAATCACCGACAGCAGCGCTATCAGCGTCAGAATCGAACGCACCAGGCGCAGCGACTGGGCGCTGATGGTATCAAGATCGACCTCCGGCTCGTCCACTGTTTCCACTGAACCTTCGGTGCTGTTGGCGTGTGCCGTCTCTTCTTCACCTCGTGCGCGCTGGGCAAGAATTTCGGCCCGGCGATGTTTGGCGCGGTCGAACGCCAGACGGCGGCGCTGAATCAGCATCCAGCGGCGGATGATGTGGTAAATCACCAGCAGCAGGAACCAAATAGCCACCGAGGTTTCCAGGCGGGCCAGCAGCGCCTGCGCCGTAGCCAGGTAGCCGACAGCGGCCGCCAGAATGCCAAACAGCGGAGCGCTTATCAGCAGGTTCCACAGTATGGTGTTGACGATGTTTTCGCCGTTGCCCTGTTTGTCGAGGTAGAGCGGCAGCCCGGCCCGCTTCAGGCTCAGGGTGACAATAGCCAGCGCCCCGCAAATCATGATGAAGCACAGCCTGCCCAGCGAGCCGGAGAACTCCCGGTCATTGAGGTTATCGAACATAATCAGCGCCATGATCAGCGGTACAATCAGCCCGATGCTCAGAATGTAATAGCGCATTGCCCGGCCTACACGCTCGCGCGGCCAGCCAAAATGCACCACAAACAAACCGGTAGGGCGGGCAAAGGTGGCACAAATCATCACGCCCCAAAGTAGCGGCACGGTGGCGGTCACGCCGTCGCCAATTGCCACCGCAATCGGGTACGGCCAGGCCTCCTGGAGGCCATAACCCAGGGTGGCCCACAACACCGGCAGCGGGGACGCGACCAGAATTGACCAGAACACCGTTCGCAGCGTCAAATAGAAGTGATCCTGGGTAACTTTGCCGACTTTTGCGCTGGAACGTTCAAGAAATGCGGTGAAGTGACGGCGAGAGCTGATGCTGAAGCCCACCAGGATTAATGCGCCAAACAGCGGCAGCAGCGTCTCTTTGCTGGTGACCATCATCACCGCCGCTTTACCCAACTGGCTGAAGGTATCCAGCGAGATCAGACGGCGCAGATCCTGCACCAGAACAAGCGGCCAGCTAATGCCCATAGGGCTGACGTCTGATGTCCAGAACAGATAGCGGTGGGTCGCTTCGTTAACTTCTTTCAACGCGTCTTCCAGCTGGCTGTTCGCGACTTTGAGCTTGGTTAGCTCGAGGATCAGGGTATCGCCACCTTGCAAAAGAGAGTTGAGCAATTCGCGCTGGGTGCGTAGCTGAGCCTGCAAAATTTTGTTTTGCTCTGCCGTCAGCGGGCTGCCGTCCGCCTGGCGGACCTGGCGCAGCTGGGCGTGCTTGTTCAGCAGATCTTCAAAATGCAGGCGTTCGACGCGCAGCTGAGCCAGTTCGGTATCTAACTGCTGCGGTTTTGGCATATCCGGCAGGCGCGAAACCTGGGCGCGTAGCGCTTCACCCAGCACGTTTGAAACCCCCAGCCACTGGGACTGCTCGCGCAGCGTGTTAAGCGCCTGGCGTACCTGTAGGGTTTGATTGTTGGCCTGCCGCTGCTGGGAGGCAACGAGATCCATCCGCTGGGCCTGTTGGTTCAGGGCCTGGGAGAGTTCACGGTTGTTTTTGAACTGCTCGACGATTTCCGGCGGCAGGTTAGCGCTGGTTTCTGCCAGCAGCTCGGTGCTTTCAAGCGCCTGCTCGGCTTCACGCTGGCGCTGGCTGTTCAGCTGATTACGCAGCGCCTGAAGATAAGCGTCCAGCTGCGTGCTTTGCTTTTGCGCCACCTCGGCGCGCATGCGCGAAAGCTCCTGGCGATTGTTAGCGGAAAGCTGCGCCAGCTCTAGTTCATCGACCAGCGCCTTCAGGCGTGCGGACTCAGCCTGCTGGAAGAAATGCTGTGCCTGAGAGAGCGGCGAGCCGCCGCCTGTCTGAGTGCCTGCCCGGCGTTCAATATCGTTAAGCTGGCGTCGCGCCTCGGTTTGCTGCTGCGGCAGCTGGCTTAAAGAGTCGCTAATGTCGCGGGTGCGTTCTTGTTCCTGCTGCGCCAGACGGCTTTTATCCAGAAGCTGGCTGCTGACCTGCAGGATCTCCTGGTTGAGCGCGTCGCTGGACATTCCGGGCTGCACTTCATCGGGTTCATCCCGCAGGTTGGTCAGCTGCTTGCGCAGGTTTTGCGACAGTTTGGGGAAGTTATCAATGACCTGCTGATACTGTTCGGCGCGCTCGAGCGAACCTTTGCGTTCGTCCAGCGCGTTGAGAGCGGACTGGAGAGCCTCGACGATTTCCGCCTGGTTTGGCGTATTCTTGGCGGCCTTAGCCTGCTCCAGTTCCTGAGAGATTTGTTTTGCGTCGGGGGCGGTAGCTGCGTACGCCCCCAGGCTGAGGCACCAGGCCATCAGAATAGTGATAATCAGGCGCACGTCAGTTACCTTGCTAAAACTCGAAATAGAGAGCGGTTAGTCTTTGCGGCTATCTTCTTCCTGAACGTTGGGCGCTTCATCAGAGGCGACAACGTCGGCAGGAATTTCGCTTACCGGCACTTCAGGCTCGACAACCGGTGCGGTAGAAACGGCCAGCGCTTCGCCGATTTTAGTCGCGGAGAGGTTCTTCAACTGTTCGACCAGGTTTACCTTGCCCGGCGCAAACAGGTTAATCACCGTAGAGCCTAACTTAAAGCGGCCCATTTCCTGGCCCTTAAGCAGCGCAACGGAGCCTTCGCTTTCACCTGCAGGCCAGGTCCAGCGCTTGATAACGCCTTCGCGCGGCGGCGTAATGGTGCCGGCCCAAACGGTTTCGATGCTGCCAACAATGGTAGCACCTACCAGAATTTGCGCCATTGGACCGAATTCTGTGTCGAACAGGCAGATTACGCGTTCGTTACGGGCAAACAGGTTCGGAACGTTTTGCGCGGTCAGATGGTTTACGGAGAACAGGTCGCCGGGAACGTAGATCATTTCACGCAGGATGCCGTTGCACGGCATATGCACGCGGTGGTAATCGCGAGGAGACAGGTAAGTGGTAACAAAGCTGCCGTTGCGGAACAGGTCTGCCATCAGGTAGTTGCCTGCAAGCAAAGCTTCCAGGCTGTAGTTATGGCCTTTTGCCTGCAGGATTTTGTCTTCTTCAATGTTGCCAAGCTGGCTGATTACGCCGTCGGCAGGCATCACCAGTACGTTCGGGTCGGTATTCAGCGGGCGAGCGTCATCTCGCAGCGGGCGTACGAAGAAGTCGTTAAAGGTGCGGTAAGCGGCGGTATCCGGCTTCTGCGCCTCTTTCATGTCAACTTTGTAGTATTTCACAAACAGGTCGATGACCAGCTTGGTCAGCCAGCCAGCACGTTTGCTTGCGCCCCAGCCTGCCAGGCGAGTCAGCCACAGTTTTGGCAGAATGTATTGAAGCGAAAGTTTAATGTTGTCTAACAAAATAGCCTCCTGGCTAAATGCCCTGATGGTCGGGCTGATACAGAAAAGGGGGCGATTCTAGCGATGCCCAGCTTAATTGTCAGTCGTCAGTTTCAGAAAAGCTTTTACGCGTTTTTACCTGCGCCATACTTTCCAGAATGCGGTGGTAGTTTTCAAAGCGTGTTTCCGCTATCTCGCCGCGCTCGACGGCTTCACGCAGGGCACAGCCCGGATCGTTATCATGGCGGCAGTCGCGGTATTTGCAGCGGCCTAAATAATCATTGAATTCGACAAATCCGTGGGTGATTTGTTCAGGCTCAAGGTGCCACAGGCCAAATTCACGCACGCCCGGCGAGTCGATAACGTCGCCGCCGCCCGGGAAATGGTACAGGCGTGATGCGGTGGTGGTGTGCTGTCCGAGGCCGGAGACGTCGGAAACATCATTCACCAGAATTTGCTTGTCGATGAAGCCCAGCAGGTTATTAAGCAGGCTGGATTTGCCGACGCCAGACTGACCGGCAAAGATGCTGATGCGGCCAACCAGCTCGCCTTCCAGCTCTTTAAGGCCTTCCGCTTTGTAGCTGGACACCATCAGTACGCGATAGCCAATCTTGCGATAGATATCCATTTGCTGGTTGACCCACTTCAGGCCGTCTTCGTCCAGCAGGTCTGTTTTATTCAGGACCAGCAGAGGCTCAACGTCGAGGGTTTCGCAGGCGACGAGGTAGCGGTCGATAATGTTCAACGAGAGTTCCGGCAAAATAGCCGAAACAATAATGATTTGGTTGATATTTGCCGCGATGGGTTTTACGCCATCGTAAAAGTCAGGGCGCGTCAGAACCGAGGTTCGTTCATGAACCGCTTCGACAATGCCTTTTTTCGAGACGCCTTCTGCCGCCTCTTTCGCTAAGCGCCAGACCACCTTGTCGCCGGTAACCAGCGAACGAATGGTGCGACGAATGTTGCAGCGGTGGACCGTGCCTTCATGGGACTCTACGTCCGCGTGTTGGCCAAAGCGGCTGATAACCGTGCCTTCGCGCGGCTCACCAAACTGGGCGTCGTCGTAATCGGCTTTCTCCACGGTTTTTGTCAGACGACGCTGATGGTTCGCGTTAACGCGGCGCTGCTGGCCTTTGGAGAGTTTATTTTTGCTCAAGCGTACTGGCTCCTGGTCGCCCCTGGTGGGCAAAACCTCTATGATACACACTATTTTATACGAATTAACCCATCGTCAAGGGTGGGCGACGCACAAGAAGGGTGGAAAATAGCATGAGTGGAAACGAAAACAATCTGATTTGGATTGATTTAGAAATGACCGGTCTGGACCCCGAGCGGGATCGCATAATTGAGATTGCTACCCTGGTGACCGATGCCAACCTGAATATTCTGGCGGAGGGGCCGACCATCGCGGTACACCAGTCCGACGAGCAGCTTGAGTTGATGGACGACTGGAACGTTCGTACCCACACCGCCAGCGGCCTGGTGGAGCGCGTGAAGGCCAGCTCGTTTGACGACCATGCGGCTGAACTGGCGACGCTGGAGTTTCTTAAACAATGGGTGCCTGCGAATACCTCGCCTATCTGCGGTAACAGTATCGGCCAGGATCGCCGCTTCCTGTTCAAATACATGCCGGAGCTGGAGGCATATTTCCACTACCGTTACCTCGATGTCAGCACGCTGAAAGAACTGGCTCGCCGCTGGAAGCCAGAAATTTTGCCGGGCTTTAAAAAACAGGGTACGCACCAGGCGATGGATGATATTCGCGAGTCGGTGGCGGAACTTGCTTATTATCGCGAGAATTTTATTAAGCTTTAAAAACAGTCCCCTTGCCGAAAGGTGAGGGGAAAATAGCCACATGAGATGATAAAATAATCATCCTGGCGATTTAATCGGCAGTCAGATAAAAAACGAGAAAAAAAACGTTTCAGGGCTTGCGACAAAAACGAATTCTCGTATAATGCGCCTCCCGTACCGATGCAGAAATTGCAGAGATACACAGAGCGGGAATAGCTCAGTTGGTAGAGCACGACCTTGCCAAGGTCGGGGTCGCGAGTTCGAGTCTCGTTTCCCGCTCCAAAATTTGATTTGGCTTTCACAGCCAGCACCACCCAAGCGGGAATAGCTCAGTTGGTAGAGCACGACCTTGCCAAGGTCGGGGTCGCGAGTTCGAGTCTCGTTTCCCGCTCCAAAATTTGATTGGCTTTTACAGCCACGCACCACCCAAGCGGGAATAGCTCAGTTGGTAGAGCACGACCTTGCCAAGGTCGGGGTCGCGAGTTCGAGTCTCGTTTCCCGCTCCAAATTTTTCCTTTCAAGTACAAATTATCCACAGCGCCCAGCATGCGTCGGGGATGGCATTTTGTGACTCTGCAATATTATTGTGAACAGACTTATCCACAGGATTGTCTGCGCCTTTCGCTATGCTACGAATGTAATATTTTTTACACTAATATTTTAATTCGTTGATTTTTATAGAAATAATTTAATTTCGAAATATTAATGTAATACTTGCGGAAATTTTGACGCTTGAATGACAAAGCGTTTTTGAATGTTATGCACACGCTGTGGACATATCACGCGTCGCGCACCAGCCCCTTTTCGATGACCCTGACCAGCCTCTGTTTCTTCGGCAACTGAACTTCCACTGCCTGCTCGCTTCGCCTGGCTATTTGTTGCGCAATCGCCCATTCAATATGCTCATCCAGAAGTGGGTGCTCACCTTTTCTCTGTTCAAGTGCGGCAAGATTAGCCTCATCCCAGGGGGCATTGCCGAGCGCAACCGCAATATTTCTCGACCAGCGTAAATGACCAATGCGGCGAATGGCCGATCCCTCTGTCACCCGCAGGAAGTGCTGCTCGCTCCAGGCGAACAGTTCGGTTAGCTGTGGGGCGTGCAGGGCGCGACGCGGGCTGAAATCGTCCTCATCGCTAAGCTGCGAGTAGCGGTTCCACGGGCAGATAAGCTGGCAGTCATCGCAGCCGTAAATGCGGTTGCCGATAAGCGACCTGAATTCCTCCGGGATAGCACCTTCAAGTTCAATCGTCAGGTAGGAGATGCAGCGGCGGGCATCCACCGTGTAGGGTTCAACGATGGCCCCCGTCGGGCAAATCGTCATGCATGCCACGCAGCGGCCGCAGGCTTCTTCCACCGGTTTATCGATCGGGAGCGGGATATCAACCAGCAGCTCGCCGAGGAAAAAGAACGATCCTGCCTCGCGGTTGAGGATAAGTGAGTGCTTACCTGTCCAACCCAGCCCGGCTTTTTCAGCCAGCGGGCGCTCAAGAAGCGGCGCTGAGTCAACAAAAGGTCTAAAATTCAGCGTGGAACAGTGGGTCTGGATCATTTCCCCAAGCTTTTTTAAGCGGTTACGCAAAACTTTATGGTAGTCACGGCCCAGCGCGTAGCGGCTGACGTAACCTAACTGCGGGTTTTTTAGCGTAGAGGCGAAAGCCGCGTTGGCGGGAAGGTAATTCATGCGCACGCTAATCACCCGCAGCGTGCCGGGCACCAGTTCGTGCGGGCGGGCGCGCATCATGCCGTGGCGGGCCATCCAGTCCATTTCGCCGTGGTATTGCTTGTCCAGCCATGCCTGCAGCTCCGGCTCGCTGGCGGAGAGGTCGGTATCGGTAATACCAACCTGCTGGAAGCCAAGCTCTTCGCCCCACAGTTTGATGTTTTGCGCTAATTGATTGTAATCGAGGGGCTGTGACATGACGGACCATAACCTGAAAAAGTACGCTAAAAGTATACCACATTCAGTCTGGCCAGCGGACTGGCTGCGTAACGCCGAGCCGGAGGCTGCCGACAGCCTCGGCCTGACGCTGTATGAACTGATGCAGCGGGCGGGTGAGGCGGCGTTTCAAATCGCACGGGAGCATTACCCGGAGACGCGCAACTGGCTGGTTGTATGCGGCAAGGGCAATAACGGCGGCGACGGCTATGTTGTGGCTCGTCTGGCTCAGGCCGCTGGCATTCATGTCACCTTGCTGGCGGTAGAAAGTGACAAGCCTCTGCCGGAAGAGGCGCACCAGGCTCGCGCGGCCTGGCTAAACGCCGGTGGCGTTCCTCACGACCCGCAGCAGGCATGGCCTTCTGATACTGATTTGATTGTTGATGCGCTGCTCGGCTCCGGGCTGGCCAGCGCCCCGCGCGAAAACATATCGCGGCTTATCGAGCGTATTAATCAGCATCCTGCTCCGGTTATTGCCCTGGATATTCCTTCTGGCCTGCTGGCTGAGACCGGCGCAACGCCGGGGGCCGTTGTCCAGGCTAAGGATACCGTGACCTTTATCGCCCTGAAGCCGGGGTTACTGACCGGTAAAGCGCGTGATGTAGTGGGCCGGCTGCATTATTCGGCTCTGGGGCTTGAGCCGTGGTTGCTCGGGCAGGAGCCTCCAATTGCGCGCTTCGATACACAGCAACTTGCCGACTGGATCAACCCGAGGCGCCCAACCTCGCACAAAGGCGATAACGGGCGGCTGGTGATTATCGGCGGCGACCACGGCACGGCGGGCGCTATCCGCATGGCCGGGGAGGCCGCGCTGCGTGCCGGGGCAGGACTGGTTCGGGTGCTTACCCGTCGGGAGAATATCGCGCCGTTGCTGACCGCTCGCCCGGAATTAATGGTTCATGAGCTGACGCCGGAATCGCTGGATGAGGCGTTGGAATGGGCCGACGTGGTTGCCATTGGCCCCGGCTTAGGCCAGCAGGAGTGGGGCAAAAAGGCCCTACAAAAAGTGGAGAACAGCCGTAAACCGATGCTTTGGGATGCGGATGCGCTCAACCTTCTGGCAATCAATCCGGATAAACGTCAGAATCGCGTGATAACTCCCCATCCTGGCGAGGCCGCACGGCTGCTTAATTGCGCTGTGTCACAAATTGAGAGTGACCGCTTACTTGCCGCCAGGCGTCTGGTAAAACGTTATGGTGGAACGGTGGTCTTAAAAGGAGCCGGTACGCTGGTTGCTCATCAAGATAGCCTGGCGATTATAGACGTGGGTAATGCCGGGATGGGCGGCGGCGGTATGGGGGATGTGCTATCTGGCATCATTGCCGCATTGCTGGCACAGAAGCTTACCCCGTATGATGCTGCCTGCGCGGGCTGCGTCGCTCACGGCGCGGCCGCAGATGTACTGGCCCGCCAGAGCGGAATGCGTGGCATGCTGGCGAGCGACCTGCTATCGACGCTTTACCTGTTTGTTAACCCGGATTTGAATACCTGAAGCCATGATGAATCGTGTTATTGAATTACCTGACGAAGCGGCAACATTACAGCTGGGCGATAGCCTGGCGCGAGCCTGCGAAGGCGCAACGGTTATTTACCTGTATGGCGATCTTGGGGCGGGGAAAACCACCTTTAGCCGCGGTTTTTTGCAGGCGCTGGGTCATAAGGGCAACGTTAAAAGCCCAACTTATACGCTCGTTGAGCCGTATCAGCTTGATGACCTGATGGTCTATCACTTTGATTTATATCGACTGGCTGATCCGGAAGAGCTGGAGTTTATGGGAATTCGCGATTACTTCACCAACGACGCTATTTGCCTGGTTGAGTGGCCGCAGCAGGGGAAAGGTGTGCTCCCGGAACCGGATGTCGAACTTCACCTAAGCTACCAGGCGCAAGGGCGTGAGGCACGCATTGCAGCTGTTTCCTCATCTGGTGAGTCGTTACTGGCGCGGTTAGCCAAATAACAAGGATGACGGGATGATCTATCGCGTGAAAGGTTGGTTGATGGCCGGTTTCCTGCTGATGTGCTGCGCACAGGCTGGAGCGGCAACGCTTTCGGATATTCAGGTTTCTAACGGTGATAACCAGGCGCGTATCACCTTCAGTTTTATGGGTGACCCGGAATATACTTTTTCGCAGGACGATAAACGAAGCGTCGCGCTGGATATTAAGCAAACCGGCGTGATTCGCGGGCTTCCGCTACAGTTTAGCGGCAGTAATCTGGTGAAAAGCATTCGTTCCGGGCAGCCTAAAGACGAACAGTCGCTGCGTCTGGTGGTCGATTTAACCCAGCCGGGTAAAACGCGCGCCGTTAAGCAGCAGAACGGCGCCAATTATACCGTCATCTTTACCATTAATGCAGATGCACCGCCGCCTCCACCGCCGCCAGTAGTGGCTAAGCGCGCTGAGCCTGCGGCTCCCGTTCGCTCGCCCGATCCGGCCCGTAACCCCTTTAAACCGCAGCAGGTAACCAGCGTAATCGGCTCTAATACCGTTACCCGCCCGGCTGCCCGGGTTAAAAATAACGGCCAGTCGGACACCGTTGTGGTGGCGATTGATGCCGGACACGGCGGCCAGGATCCCGGTGCCATTGGCCCCGGCGGCACTCAGGAGAAGAACGTCACTATCTCCATAGCCCGCAAGCTCAAGGTGTTGCTGAACGATGACCCAATGTTCCGCGGTGTGTTGACCCGCGATGGCGATTATTTTATTTCGGTTATGGGCCGCTCCGACGTGGCGCGTAAGCAAAATGCCAACCTGCTGGTTTCTATTCATGCTGACGCCGCGCCTAACCGCGATGCAACCGGGGCTTCGGTTTGGGTTCTCTCCAACCGCAGGGCTAATAGCGAGATGGCGGGCTGGCTGGAACAGCACGAGAAGCAGTCTGAGTTACTGGGCGGCGCGGGTGACGTGCTGGCCAACAGCCAGGCGGACCCTTACCTCAGCCAGGCGGTGCTTGATTTGCAGTTCGGTCATTCACAGCGCGTCGGGTATGATGTGGCGACAAAAGTGCTGGCCCAATTGCAGCGCGTAGGTTCGCTGCACAAACGCCGCCCCGAGCATGCCAGCCTGGGCGTGCTGCGCTCGCCGGATATCCCTTCTCTGCTGGTCGAAACCGGGTTTATCAGCAACAGCTCCGAAGAGCGCCAGTTAGGCAGCGACAGCTATCAGCAGCAAATTGCCCAGGCGATTTATGAAGGGCTGCGAAACTACTTCCGGGAGCATCCTTTGCAATCGGCTCCGGGGAGTGAGCAGACCGCCCGCACGCAGGCCGGTTCGCCGCAGCAGGTCGCGATTACTAACTAAGGAGATAACATGCCGATTCAGGTTCTGCCGCCGCAGCTTGCGAACCAGATCGCCGCTGGCGAGGTTGTAGAGCGCCCTGCGTCGGTAGTGAAAGAGCTGGTCGAGAACAGCCTCGATGCCGGTGCCACGCGCATCGACATTGATATTGAACGTGGGGGCGCGAAACTTATCCGCATCCGCGATAACGGCTGCGGTATTAAGCAGGAGGAGCTGGCGCTGGCGCTGGCCCGCCACGCGACCAGTAAAATCGCTTCGCTTGACGATCTGGAAGCGATTATTAGTCTGGGATTTCGCGGAGAAGCGCTGGCCAGTATCAGCTCTGTGTCCCGTCTGATGCTGACCTCGCGTACCGCAGAGCAAAGCGAAGCCTGGCAGGCATATGCGGAAGGGCGCGACCAGGATGTTACGGTGAAACCCGCCGCACATCCGGTAGGGACGACGCTTGAAGTTCTCGACCTGTTTTACAACACTCCGGCACGCCGCAAGTTTATGCGTACCGAAAAGACCGAGTTTAATCATATCGATGAAGTGGTGCGCCGCATTGCGCTGGCGCGCTTCGACGTCTCCATCACGCTCAATCACAACGGTAAGATGATCCGCCAGTATCGTGCGGTTCAGGACGGAGCGCCTCGTGAAAGGCGGCTCGGCGCTATTTGCGGCACGCCGTTTCTTGAGCAAGCGCTGGCCATTGAGTGGCAGCACGGTGATTTGGCACTGCGCGGTTGGGTTGCCGAACCGCGCGCCACAACGTCTGCGCTGGCGGAAATTCAGTATTGCTATGTTAATGGCCGCATGATGCGCGACAGGCTAATTAACCACGCCATCCGCCAGGCCTGTGAGGATAAACTCGGGGTCGATCAGCAGCCGGCTTTCGTGCTGTATCTGGAGATAGATCCTCATCAGGTGGACGTTAACGTTCATCCCGCCAAGCATGAAGTGCGCTTTCATCAGTCGCGGCTGGTGCATGATTTTATTTATCAGGGCGTGCTTAGCGTGCTGCAACAGCAAAGCGAAAATGCGCTGGCGCTGGAAGAGACAACGGAGCTGCCCGCCGAACGCTGGCAGCCTGAAAACCGGGTTGCCGCCGGGCGTAACCAGTTTGCCATTCCGGCCGTAGAAAGTGAGCCTCGGGAGCCTTCGCCGCGCCCGGTTTCATCGTCTTCTGCGGCAGGCGGTGGGCGCTCTGGTGCGGGCGGTAGTACGCCGCTTTGGCCGCATGCTTCGCCGGGCTACCAGAAGCAGCAGGGCGCGTTATACCGCCAACTGCTGGACACGCTGGAAGTCAGCCAGCCGCCGGTAGCACGTGCAGAAGAGCCGGCCGCGCTGGAAGGCCACTCGCAAAGCTTTGGCCGGGTGCTGACGGTTTTACCTCCCGATACCGCTCTGCTTGAGCGCCAGGGTAAGCTTGCGCTGCTCTCGCTGGCGGTTGCCGAGCGCTGGTTAAAACAGGCGCAGCTCTCGCCCGGCAGCGAGGGGCTGCGCGCTCAGCCGCTGTTGATCCCTCTGCGGCTTAAAGTCAGCCGTGAAGAACATGATGTATTGGTTAAATATCAAGCGCTTTTGAAAGAAATGGGCATCGAATTTGATACTGACGCCCGTCAAATAACAATTCGCACAGTACCTTTACCTTTACGGAAACAAAATTTACAAATCTTGATTCACGAACTGCCAGGATACCTGGCGCAACAGGCAGAAGTCTCGCAGAGCCAGCTTGCTATGTGGATTGCTCGTCATCTTGCGAGCGATAACGAGCACTGGAGTCAGGCTCAGGCTATCGCCCTGCTGGCTGAAGTCGAACGTCTTTGCCCGCAGCTGGTGAAATCACCGCCCGGCGGCTTACTGCAACCTGTTGATTTACAATCGGCGATGAACGCCCTGAAACATGACTGAAGATAAAAAACTGCCTCAGGCGATTTTTTTAATGGGGCCAACGGCCTCCGGCAAGACCGCTCTTGCTATTAATTTGCGTAAAACTTTACCAGTAGAGTTGATAAGCGTGGATTCGGCCCTCATCTATCGTGGAATGGATGTCGGCACCGCTAAGCCAACGGAGCAGGAACTGGCCCAGGCGCCGCACAGGCTGCTGGACATTCTTGACCCGGCTCAGGCGTACTCCGCAGCGGATTTTCGCCGCGATGCGCTGGCCGAGATGGCAGAGATTACCGCCGCCGGGCGTATCCCGCTGCTGGTGGGCGGAACAATGCTTTACTTTAAGGCGCTGCTGGAAGGGCTTTCGCCGCTGCCGTCAGCCGACCCTGAAGTGAGAGCGAAGATAGAGAAACAGGCAGCAGAGCTGGGATGGGACGCGTTGCATCGCCAACTGGAACAGATTGATCCCGTTGCGGGCGCCCGGATTCATCCAAATGATCCGCAAAGGCTTTCCCGGGCACTGGAAGTTTTTTTCATTTCGGGTAAAACTTTAACGGAACTGACGCAAACGTCAGGAGAAGCTCTGCCGTATCAGGTGCATCAGTTCGCCATCGCCCCGGCGAGCCGTGAACTGCTCCATCAGCGAATTGAGCAGCGTTATCATCAGATGTTAGCTTCAGGTTTTGAAGCAGAAGTGCGGGCGCTTTTTGCTCGCGGAGATTTGCATACGGAGATGCCTTCCATCCGTTGTGTGGGTTACCGGCAGATGTGGTCTTATCTGGCGGGTGAAACCTCCTATGACGAGATGGTTTATCGAGGTATTTGCGCGACGCGTCAATTGGCTAAGCGCCAGATGACCTGGCTGCGTGGTTGGGAAGGTGTTCACTGGTTAGACAGTGAAAATCCTGAACAGGCATACAGCGAAGTGCTACAGGTTGTTAGTGCGAAGCATGGGTGAATGTGTACAATTGAAACGTCAGCGTGCGCAAATTTTTACGCAGTTTTTCAGAGCTAATCGCTCTTGAGTGACAAACAACAAACATATAAGGAAAAGATAGAATGGCTAAGGGGCAATCTTTACAAGATCCGTTCTTGAACGCACTGCGTCGTGAACGTGTTCCAGTTTCTATTTATTTGGTGAATGGTATTAAGCTGCAAGGGCAAATTGAGTCTTTCGATCAGTTCGTGATCCTGTTGAAAAACACGGTCAGCCAGATGGTCTATAAGCACGCGATTTCTACCGTTGTTCCGTCTCGTCCGGTTTCTCATCATAGCAATAACACCGGCACCGGCGGTTCTGGCGGCTACCATCACGGCGGCAGCGCGCAGGCTGGTTCTGCGACGCAACAAGACGGCGAAGAGACCGAATAAGGTCGAAGGCTGTTTTCCCGGTCGGGGGACCAGTTCAGCTGCGTTCCCCGCTGGTCTTTTTGAGAGGTTATACGCTTGTTTGACCGTTATGATGCCGGTGAGCAGGCGGTGCTGGTACACATCTATTTTTCGCAAGACAAAGATATGGAAGACCTGGTGGAGTTTGAATCCCTGGTCTCTTCAGCCGGCGTCGAAGCATTGCAGGTGGTGACCGGTAGCCGCAAGTCCCCGCACCCAAAGTATTTCGTTGGTGAAGGCAAAGCCGTTGAAATTGCCGAAGCTGTAAAAGCTACTGGGGCGTCGGTTGTGCTGTTTGATCACGCGTTATCCCCCGCCCAGGAACGTAACCTTGAAGCTCTGTGCGAGTGTCGTGTCATCGACCGCACCGGGTTAATTTTAGATATTTTCGCCCAACGTGCACGTACCCATGAAGGTAAATTGCAGGTTGAGCTGGCTCAGCTTCGCCATCTGGCTACTCGCCTGGTGCGCGGCTGGACCCACCTTGAACGTCAGAAAGGCGGGATTGGTTTACGCGGCCCGGGTGAAACCCAGCTCGAAACCGACCGTCGCTTACTGCGTAACCGAATTATGCTGATCCTCTCGCGCTTAGAACGAGTTGAAAAACAGCGCGAGCAGGGGCGCCGTTCACGCAATAAAGCAGATGTGCCGACGGTTTCATTGGTGGGCTATACCAACGCCGGTAAATCCACGCTGTTTAACAGAATTACCGCGGCAGATGTTTACGCCGCGGATCAGCTATTTGCCACACTCGATCCTACGCTGCGCCGCATTGACGTCGCCGATGTGGGCGAAACCGTGCTGGCAGATACTGTAGGTTTTATTCGCCATCTGCCGCATGACCTGGTAGCGGCGTTTAAAGCCACTTTGCAGGAGACACGTCAGGCCACGCTGTTGTTACACGTCATTGACGCGGCTGACTTCCGGATGCAGGAAAACATTGCAGCAGTCGATACCGTACTGGAAGAGATTGAAGCAGATGAAATCCCGTCTCTGTTGGTCATGAATAAAATCGATGCGCTGGACGAGTTCGAACCGCGCATCGACAGGAACGACGAGAATGTGCCGATCCGGGTCTGGCTTTCCGCTCAGACCGGGGCCGGTGTCCCACTGCTTTTCCAGGCTCTGACCGAGCGTTTGTCTGGTGAAATTGCGCAGCACACGCTGCGTTTACCTCCTCAGGAAGGCCGCTTGCGGAGCCGTTTTTATCAGCTTCAGGCAATAGAAAAAGAGTGGACAGAGGAAGACGGTTCTCTTGGGTTAGAAGTTCGTATGCCCATCGTGGACTGGCGCCGCCTCTGTAAACAAGAACCGGCACTGGCGGATTACATCGTTTAGACGCAATCAAGCCGGCTCACAAATGTCCTGAAGACTATTTCCCCCTCGGGGGATATCACCGCACAACAAATATGGAGCATAAACATGGCGTGGAATCAGCCCGGTAATAACGGACAGGACCGCGACCCGTGGGGAAGCAGCAAGCCTGGCGGCGACTCTGGGGGTAACAAAGGAGGGCGCGATCAGGGGCCACCTGATCTGGATGATATCTTCCGTAAGCTGAGCAAAAAGCTCGGTGGCCTTGGGGGCGGAAAAAGTGGCGGCAGCGGCGGTGCTTCATCGCAGGGGCCGGGTAATCCCATTGGCGGTCGTATCGTCGGTATCGTTGCCGTCGCGGTCGTAATTATCTGGGCCGCAACCGGGTTCTATACCATTAAAGAAGCCGAACGCGGTGTTGTGACCCGCTTTGGTAAGTTCAGCCATCTGGTTGAGCCGGGTCTGAACTGGAAACCGACCTTTATCGACAGCGTTCAGGCCGTTAACGTTGAGTCGGTCCGTGAACTGGCCGCCTCAGGCGTGATGCTGACTTCTGATGAAAACGTGGTGCGCGTTGAAATGAACGTGCAGTACCGCGTGACCGATCCGCAGCGTTACCTGTTTAGCGTAACCAGCGCGGACGACAGCCTGCGCCAGGCAACCGACAGCGCGCTGCGCGGCGTTATCGGCAAATACACCATGGATAAGATCCTCACCGAGGGTCGTACCATTATTCGTAGCGACACCCAGCGTGAGCTGGAAGAGACGATTCGCCCGTACAACATGGGGATAACCCTGCTGGACGTCAACTTCCAGACGGCGCGTCCGCCGGAAGAAGTGAAGGCGGCGTTTGATGATGCTATCTCTGCTCGTGAAAACGAACAGCAGTACATCCGTGAAGCGGAAGCTTACACCAACGAAGTCCAGCCGCGTGCTAACGGCCAGGCTCAGCGTATTCTGGAAGAGGCCCGTGCTTATAAAGTGCAGACCGTTCTGGAAGCGCAGGGTGAAGTTTCTCGCTTTGCCAGGTTGCTGCCTGAATATAAAGCCGCGCCGGAAATTACCCGCGAGCGTCTGTATATCGAAACCATGGAAAAAGTGCTTAGCCACACCCGTAAAGTGCTGGTTAACGACAAAGGTGGCAACCTGATGGTGCTTCCGCTGGATCAGATGTTGAAGGGTGGCGCTCAGCAGCCAGCTGCAAAGAGCGATAACAGCGCGGCGAGCAATCTGCTGCGTCTGCCGCCAGCGTCCAGCTCCGGCAGCAGTGCCAGCACCTCTTCGTCCTCCTCGAGTGGCGATGTCATGGATAGCCGTCGCGCTAACGCGCAGCGCAACGATACCCAGCGCGTAGGGAGTGAATAACGATGCGTAAGTCTTTAATTGCAGTAATTATCATCGTGCTGGTCGTGATTTACACCTCGCTGTTTGTGGTGCATGAGGGTGAGCGCGGCATTACATTACGCTTCGGTAAAGTCCTGCGTGATGACGAAAACAAACCGCTGGTTTATGAGCCGGGTCTGCACTTCAAGATCCCATTCATTGAAACCGTGAAAACCCTGGATGCTCGTATCCAGACCATGGACAACCAGGCCGATCGCTTCGTTACCAAAGAGAAGAAAGACCTGATCGTTGACTCCTATATCAAGTGGCGTATCAGCGACTTTAGCCGTTACTACCTGGCGACAGGCGGCGGCGATGTTTCTCAGGCAGAAGTCTTGCTGAAACGTAAGTTCAGCGACCGTCTGCGTTCTGAAATTGGTCGTCTGGATGTGAAAGACATCGTAACCGACTCTCGTGGCCGCCTGACGCTGGACGTGCGCGATGCGCTGAACTCCGGTTCTGCGGGTACGGATGACGAAGTCGCCACGCCGGCCGCGGACGATGCAATTGCATCGGCAGCAGCGCGTGTGACTCAGGAAACCAACGGCAAAGTGCCGGTGATTAACCCGAACAGTATGGCTGCGCTGGGTATTGAAGTGGTGGATGTGCGTATCAAGCAGATCAACCTGCCGACCGAAGTGTCCGAGGCTATCTATAACCGTATGCGCGCCGAGCGTGAAGCGGTTGCACGTCGCCACCGTTCACAGGGTCAGGAAGAGGCTGAGAAGCTGCGCGCTACCGCTGACTACGAGGTGACTCGTACGCTGGCAGAAGCCGAGCGTCAGGGCCGCATGACCCGCGGTGAAGGTGATGCTGAAGCAGCGAAACTGTTTGCCGACGCGTTTAGCCAGGACCCGGACTTCTATGCCTTTATTCGTAGCCTGCGTGCTTATGAAGCGAGCTTCCAGTCCAACCAGGACATTATGGTCATGAGCCCGGACAGCGACTTCTTCCGCTACATGAAGACGCCAACCACCAGCTCACGCTAATCTTTAATGTGATGAAAGAGCCGGTTTACCGGCTCTTTTTTTATGCCCGTAAAGGATGATTATGAATTCAACAATCTGGCTGGCTCTTGCGCTGGTTTTAGTGCTTGAGGGGCTTGGGCCGATGCTTTACCCACGCATCTGGCGGCGTATGATCCTCGCAATGGCACAATTACCCGACACGCTGCTGCGCCGTTTTGGCGGAGGTCTTGTGGTTGCAGGCATCGTTATCTACTACATGTTGAGTCGCGGCGGCAACTGAGCAAAATTTATTCGGCAGAATACTATTTTGTGTACTAAAAGGGCTGTTCATCTGGGAAACCGATGGTAGAATCCTTTTTTAAGCAAACGGTGATTTTGAAAAATGGGTAACAACGTCGTCGTACTGGGCACCCAATGGGGTGACGAAGGTAAAGGAAAGATCGTAGATCTTCTGACTGAACGGGCTAAATATGTTGTACGCTACCAGGGCGGTCACAACGCAGGCCACACTCTCGTAATCAACGGTGAAAAAACCGTTCTCCATCTTATTCCATCAGGTATTCTCCGCGAAAACGTCACCAGCATCATCGGTAACGGCGTTGTGCTGTCTCCTGCGGCGCTGATGAAAGAGATGAAAGGGCTGGAAGACCGCGGGATTCCGGTACGTGAGCGTCTGCTGCTGTCTGAAGCTTGCCCGCTTATCCTTGACTACCACGTTGCGCTGGACGTTGCGCGTGAAAAAGCTCGCGGCGCTAAAGCTATCGGTACGACCGGTCGCGGCATCGGCCCGGCTTACGAAGACAAAGTGGCCCGTCGTGGCCTGCGCGTTGGCGACCTGTTTGACAAAGCCACCTTTGCAGACAAGCTGAAAGAAGTGATGGAATACCATAACTTCCAGCTGGTGAACTTCTACAAAGTTGAAGCGGTTGACTACCAGAAAGTGCTGGATGATGCGATGGCGGTTGCCGACATCCTGACCTCCATGGTGGTGGACGTGTCTGACCTGCTGGATCAGGCGCGCAAACGCGGCGATTTCATCATGTTTGAAGGTGCTCAGGGTACGCTGCTGGACATCGACCACGGTACCTATCCGTACGTAACCTCTTCCAACACCACCGCGGGTGGCGTAGCGACCGGCTCCGGCATTGGTCCACGTTATGTTGATTACGTTCTGGGTATCATCAAAGCCTACTCCACCCGCGTGGGTGCAGGTCCGTTCCCAACCGAACTGTTCGATGACATCGGCGAGTTTCTGTGCAAACAGGGTAACGAATTCGGTGCCACCACCGGTCGTCGTCGTCGTACCGGCTGGCTGGATGCGGTTGCCGTGCGTCGTGCGGTGCAGATCAACTCCCTGTCCGGCTTCTGCCTGACCAAGCTGGACGTACTGGACGGCCTGAAAGAAGTTAAAATCTGCGTAGCCTACCGTCTGCCGGACGGCCGTGAAGTCACCACCACCCCAATGGCGGCGGATGACTGGGAAGGTATCGAGCCGATTTACGAAGTCATGCCGGGCTGGTCCGAAACCACCTTTGGCGTGAAAGAGCGTAGCGGTCTGCCGCAGGCAGCGTTGAACTACATCAAACGCATTGAAGAAGTCACCGGCGTGCCGATTGATATCATTTCTACCGGCCCAGACCGTACTGAAACCATGATTCTGCGCGATCCGTTCGACGCATAATGATGTGGCGGGGTGTGGCTCCACACCCCGTATTGCTCGTTTCCCGCCGCTTTATTCGCTATTCTCGCCAAATAAATTAGCTGGCAGCCTTATGGCTGGTTTATCATCAATATGTGCCTGGTTTAAGGTACACCTTGCCTTGTGCAAAGCGTTTCCCCTCCCACCCATGAGGTTGATGTGCAGTTAACGAGTTTTACTGATTACGGTTTACGTGCTTTGATTTATATGGCTTCTCTCCCCGAAGGGAGAATGACCAACATTTCTGAGGTGACAGAGGTGTACGGCGTGTCCCGAAATCATATGGTGAAAATCATCAATCAACTCAGCCGCGCGGGTTATGTAATGGCCGTGCGAGGAAAAAACGGCGGCATCCGCCTTGGTAAGCCTGCGGAGACTATCCGCATAGGCGACGTGGTGCGTGAGCTGGAGCCGCTCTCATTGGTGAACTGTAGCAGTGAGTTTTGTCATATCACCCCGGCTTGTCGACTCAAGCAGGCTTTGGCCGAAGCGGTGCAAAGTTTCCTGAAGGAGCTTGATAAGCACACGCTGGCCGATCTGGTGGACCAAAACCAACCGCTCTACAAATTACTGCTGGTGGACTAATCACACTCCATCTGTGGATGACAACGGAGGACCCGAAATGTCAAAAGATCCTTTTAAGGAACGAGAAGCCGAAAAATACGAAAACCCGATCCCAAGCCGGGAGTTTATTCTCGATCATCTCTCAAAACGTGAAAAACCTGCCAATCGTGAAGAACTGGCAGAAGAACTAAAAATTTCCGGTGAAGAACAGATTGAAGCCCTGCGCCGTCGCCTGCGAGCGATGGAACGTGACGGGCAGTTGGTCTTTACCCGCCGTCAGTGCTATGCGCTGCCGGAGCGCCTTGATTTACTCAAAGGCAAAGTGATTGGCCACCGCGATGGCTTCGGCTTTCTGCGCGTGGAAGGGCGTAAAGACGACCTCTATCTTTCATCTGAACAGATGAAGATGTGCATGCACGGTGACCTGGTGCTGGCGCAGCCGCTGGGTGCCGACCGCAAAGGCCGTCGCGAAGCGCGTATTGTCCGCGTGCTGGAGCCAAGAACCGGTCAAATCGTTGGCCGCTACTTTACCGATGCTGGTATTGGTTTTGTGGTGCCTGACGACAGCCGCCTCAGCTTCGATATCCTGATCCCGCCTGAAGAGCTGATGGGTGCCCGTATGGGCTTTGTGGTGGTGGTTGAGCTGACCCAGCGCCCGACCCGCCGCACCAAAGCTATAGGCAAGATTGTTGAAGTGCTCGGCGACAATATGGGCACCGGCATGGCCGTGGATATGGCGCTGCGTACTCATGAAATTCCATACGTCTGGCCTAAAGAGGTTGAAGAGCAGGTTTCGACTCTGAAGGAAGAAGTGCCGGAAGAAGCCAAAATTGGCCGCGTTGACCTGCGCGACTTGCCGCTGGTTACCATTGATGGTGAAGATGCCCGAGACTTCGATGATGCCGTATTCTGTGAGAAAAAACGCGGCGGCGGCTGGCGCCTCTGGGTCGCTATTGCCGACGTGAGCTACTACGTGCGTCCGCCAACCGCGCTGGATAACGAAGCGCGCAATCGTGGCACTTCGGTCTACTTCCCGTCGCAGGTTGTTCCTATGCTGCCGGAAGTGCTGTCCAACGGTCTGTGCTCGCTCAACCCGCAGGTTGACCGCCTGTGTATGGTCTGCGAAATGACTATTTCAGCCGCAGGCCGCCTGACCGGCTACAAATTCTATGAAGCGGTGATGAGCTCCCACGCGCGCCTGACTTACACCAAAGTCTGGCATATGCTGCAAGGCGACCAGGAGTTGCGCGAGCAGTACGCGCCGTTGGTGAAGCACATCGAAGAGCTGCATAACCTTTATAAAGTGCTGGAAGTCTCCCGCGCCCAGCGCGGCGGCATCTCGTTTGAAAGCGAAGAGGCGAAGTTTATCTTCAACGCTGAACGTCGTATCGAACGCGTAGAGCAAACCGTGCGTAACGACGCGCATAAGCTTATCGAAGAGTGCATGATCCTCGCGAATATCTCGGCGGCGCGTTTCGTTGAGAAAAATAACGAGCCTGCGCTATTCCGCGACCACGATCGTCCGAGCAATGACGCCATCACCGCGTTCCGCTCGGTACTGGCGGAGTTGGGTCTTGAGCTGCCGGGCGGGCAGAAACCAGAGCCGCGTGATTACGCTGACCTTCTGGCCTCCATCGCCGATCGTCCTGACCATGAAATGCTGCAAACCATGCTGCTGCGCTCCATGAAACAGGCAATTTACGATCCGGAAAACCGCGGCCACTTCGGTCTGGCGCTGCAATCGTACGCGCACTTTACTTCGCCTATCCGCCGTTACCCGGACCTGTTGCTGCACCGTGCCATCAAATATCTGCTGGCAAAAGAGCAGGGCCATAAAGGCAACAGCACCGAGTCCGGCGGCTGGCACTACAGCATGGAAGAGATGCTCCAGCTTGGTCAGCATTGCTCGATGACGGAACGCCGCGCCGACGAAGCAACCCGCGACGTAGCGGACTGGCTGAAATGCGACTTTATGCAGGATCAGGTGGGCCAGGTCTTCAACGGCATCATCGCCAGCGTAACCGGGTTTGGTTTCTTCGTTCGCCTGGACGATCTGTTTATCGACGGGCTGGTTCACGTCTCGACGCTGGATAACGATTACTATCGTTTCGACCAGATTGGCCAGCGCCTGATTGGCGAGTCAGGCGGTCAGACTTACCGCCTGGGTGACCGCGTTGAAGTTCGGGTTGAAGCCGTTCACATGGACGAGCGTAAAATCGACTTCGCGCTTATCTCAAGCCAGCGTGCGCCGCGTGGCGTAGGTAAAACGGCGAAGGATAAAGCGAAGAAAGGAGCTGGCGGAGCGCCTTCCAAACGCCGTCAGGCCGGTAAGCGCGTAAACTTCGAGCCTGACAACGCCTTCCGTAAAGAGAAGGACGGTGCCAAAGCGAAGAAAGAGAAGGCCGGAAAGAAACCGAAGAAAGCCAAAGCGCCGTCGGACAAAACCCGTAAAATAGCGGCTGCGACCAAGGCGAAGCGCGCGGCTAAAAAGCCGGTAAGCTGATATTACCCTCACCCTAACCCTCTCCCTGAAAGGGAGAGGGGACAGACAGAATGATGATGTACTCCCTCGTGTAAACGGGGAAGGCCTTATCGTTTTTCTCCCTCGCTCCTTTGGGGAGAGGGCCGGGGTGAGGGGCTAAACATAGACATGAATAAACCAACACGGGCGATCTCTCGTCCGCAATGAGTGACATCAATGAGTGAAATTATTTACGGCATTCACGCCGTCCAGGCCCTGCTTGAACGCGCTCCGCAGCGTTTTCAGGAAGTTTTTATCCTGAAAGGTCGCGAAGACAAGCGCCTGATGCCGCTGATCCACGCTGTTGAAGCGCAGGGTATTCCGGTTCAGGTGGCAAACCGCCAGTGGCTGGACGAGAAAGCCGAAGGCGCGGTTCACCAGGGGATTATTGCCCGCGTGAAGCCGGGCCGTCAGTACCAGGAAAACGATCTGCCGGACTTGATTGCCGAGCATGAACGTCCGTTCCTGCTGATCCTTGATGGCGTAACCGACCCGCACAACCTCGGGGCATGCCTGCGTAGCGCAGATGCTGCGGGCGTTCACGCGGTTATCGTTCCTAAGGATCGTTCCGCCCAGCTTAACGCGACGGCTAAAAAAGTTGCCTGCGGCGCGGCGGAAAATGTTCCGTTGATCCGCGTAACCAACCTGGCCCGCACCATGCGTCTGCTGCAGGAAGAAAACGTCTGGATTGTGGGGACTGCGGGTGAGGCTGACCATACGCTGTTCCAGAGTAAATTTACCGGCCCGATGGCGCTGGTGATGGGTGCGGAAGGCGAAGGTATGCGCCGCCTGACTCGCGAGCACTGTGACGAACTGGTCAGCATCCCGATGGCCGGGACCGTTTCTTCTCTGAACGTCTCCGTGGCAACCGGCGTTTGCCTGTTTGAAATCGTGCGTCAGCGCGGTTAATTAGCATTAACGCAAACGGGGTGTAAACCGCCCCGTTTGTGATCCCCCTCCGCGCAGAAGCGCCATCTCCGTCCATACTTAAAGGCATTGCCAAAGATGGAGGGAACAGGATGCGCTGGCAAACTCACACCGTTTTTAACCAACCGTTGCCCCTCAGCAACAGTAACCTTTTTCTTTCCGATATTTCCGTGCGAGAGGCGTTAATTCGCGAAGGCGCAGGCTGGGATGCTGAGCTTCAGGCCAGTATTGGCCAGCAGCTGGGGTCTGCGGAATCTCTCGAACTGGGGCGTTTGGCTAACGCTAACCCGCCGGAGCTGCTGCGATACGACAGCAGCGGAGAGCGGCTGGATGACGTTCGCTTTCACCCCGCCTGGCACCTGCTGATGCAGGGCTTGTTTGCTAACAGAGTGCATAACCTTCCGTGGCAGGAAGATGCCAGGCAAGGCTCTTTCGTCGCCCGTGCGGCACGCTTTATTCAGCATGCTCAGGTCGAAGCTGGCACGCTGTGCCCGATAACCATGACTTTCGGCGCCACGCCGCTGCTACTGCAACATCTGCCGAAGGCGTTTGAAAGCTGGCGCAGGCCGCTGCTGGGTGACCGCTATGACGCGCATTTTCAGCCCGGTGAGCAAAAGCGCGGTTTGCTGATTGGCATGGGCATGACGGAGAAGCAGGGCGGATCGGATGTATTGAGCAATACCACTAAGGCGGAGCCGTTGGGCAACCGGGGAGCAGGTGAGCCTTATCGACTGGTCGGCCACAAATGGTTTTTCTCAGTACCGCAAAGCGATGCGCACCTGGTGCTGGCTCAGGCAAAAGGGGGCTTATCCTGCTATTTTCTGCCGCGCATTCTGCCCGATGGCCAGCGCAATGCGGTGCGCCTCGAAAGGCTCAAAGATAAGCTCGGAAATCGCTCTAATGCCAGCGCCGAAGCAGAATTCTGCGATGCGACCGGGTGGCTTATCGGCGAAGAAGGCGAGGGCGTGCGCCATATCCTTAAAATGGGCGGTTTTACGCGTTTCGACTGTGCGCTTGGCAGCCATGGCCTGATGCGACGCGCGCTGTCGGTCGCTTTGTATCACGCGCTCCAGCGGCAGGCCTTAGGTAAAAGCCTTATCGAGCAGCCGATCATGCGCCAGCTACTGGGGAAAATGGCATTGCATCTTGAAGGGCAAACCGCGTTTCTGTTCCGCCTGGCACGGGCCTGGGAATCCCCGGGGGATGCTCAACAACTCGCCTATAGCCGCCTGTTCACGCCCGCCGCCAAGTTTAGCGTCTGTAAGGCCGGCATTGGGTTTGTGGCAGAGGCAATGGAGGTGCTGGGGGGGATCGGCTATTGCGAAGATAGCGAGCTGCCTCGCCTGTACCGCGAAATGCCGGTAAATAGTATCTGGGAAGGCTCAGGCAACATTATGAGCCTCGACGTGCTGCGTGTGCTGGCTAAACAGCCTGCGGTCATGGAGATGCTGCATAGCGAGTTTGACGAAGTAAAAGGGCAAAACCGGCATTTTGACCGCAGCTGGCGGCAGCTTCAGCAAAGGTTGCGTAAACCGCAGGAGGAGAGAGGGAGGGAGATTATTCGCCAACTGGCAGATCTTGCCTGTGGAGCGCAGTTGCTGCGATTTCTTTCTCCACCGGCCGCTGAAGCGTGGTGCCGCATGAAGCTTGATGACCGAGGCGAAACGCTTTTGCCCGAGCAGGTCATCAGCGATGTGCTGCTGCGGGCAACGGGAGGCATGGCCTGATGATTTCTCCGGCGGGTAATCAGGCGTAAATAATCGCCTGTGCTCGCCAGTTGTCGGCCTGGAGGTTTTCCTGCATTTGAATAATGCGGTACCAGGAAGCACCCTGCTCGTCAGCTTTCAGCGCAATCATGCGCTCGACGTCCTGCGGGCTACCGAAAATATCATTCACCGAAATTAATCCGATTTCGTTAAGGCCCGTCACGCAATCCGCGCTGGCAAACTCGGCTGACTGAGCCAGAGTCGGAATCAGGCCAACAGATAACAGCAGTGTAGTTAAGGCAAGAGATCGTTTCATTGTCAGTTCCTTATTAATTTACCCCGAAGTCACAGGGCAATCCTTCGCTTACTCAAAGCAGACCCCGCTTCCTGAGGGCGGGGTTAATTGTGCACAAGAAACCATCAAGCGGCGAAAAGCTGTGTAAATATCAATAAATAACGCGTGTCCGCTACGTTATTTTCGATACAAAATAGCCTGTATGTACCACTGACCCGGTATTACGGTCTCATCATTCATAATGATGAGGTAATAATCGGCTTTCGCTGCTGCGGCTTTCTTCTTAATAATGGCTTCTGAGTCCATTGGAGAGCCGCGTACTACGGCTGAAACCGTGCCGATTTTGGTTAGCTCCGCAGTTTGAGGACGCTGTATTTCCTGCGGATAATCGCGGAGCGGTGGAGCTGGCTGCGGCGAACCCTGAAGCACGCTGCAGGCGCTCAATAACGCCGCTGTAATTAGCACGGATAGCCGAAGCATGATGGTTTCTCGTTTCTTGACTGTCATAGTGTAGTTCCGGGTTTGGCGCTGAAAAGGGGGAATGTTCCCGATCTGTTATCTGAGGCGCGCTTTTAACTCACTTTCGAATGAAAATCGCTAACTGGATCTCACCGTTACAATAATCCCTAATAGCGGCTACTTTCCCTGATATTTCGCCGGAGGAGAAGAGAAGATGATTGAAATTTATAATGAGCCATTTGCAGGCGTTGAAGTCCTGCATGCCGTACCCGCCGGAATGAAAGAAGCCCCCTTGCCAACGGTCATTTTCTACCACGGATTTACCTCCTCTAAACTGGTTTACAGCTACTTCGCCGTGGCGCTTGCCCAGGCCGGGTTCCGCGTAGTGATGCCGGATGCGCGCGACCACGGCGCTCGCTACGACGGCAACGCAAGCGCCCGACTATTACAGCTCTGGCCGATTTTAAAAACCAGTATTGATGAATTTCCTGAACTTTATCAGGCGCTTCTGGACAAGAAGTTGATTGCAGAGGGAAGAGTGGCGGTGGCCGGAGCTTCCATGGGGGGAATGACGGCGCTGGGCATCATGGCTCGCCACCCGGAGGTTCGCTGCGTTGCCTGCCTGATGGGATCGGGTTATTTCACTACTTTGGCGCAAACCCTTTATCCACCAGCGGCTGAAGAGAGAGAGGGAATTATTGCCGGACTGGTGGACTATGATATCGGCCAGCAACTTGAACGCCTTGCCGACAGGCCGCTGCTGCTCTGGCACGGCGAGGCCGATGACGTGGTCCCCGCCGTAGAGACCCTGAGGCTCCAGCAGGCGTTAATCGCCAGCAAGCAGGACAAAAACCTCACCTGCTTGTGGGAAGCCGGTGTGAAACACCGCATTACACCCGAGGCGCTGGAAGCCACAAGCCAGTTTTTTGCCCGCCATCTGTAAACCTAAACCAGCATCACTTTAACACCGCGATCCTGAAGTTTTTTTACCACTTCAGGATCGGCGTGTTTGCCGGTTATCACTAAATCTATCTGGTCTGCGCGGCTAAAGAGCATACCGGCCCGCTGCCCAACTTTACTGCTGTCCACTAACACGGCCAGTTTCCCGACTACGCTCAACATCTTCTGCTCCGCCATCGCGGTGAGCATATCGGTTTTGTACAGCCCTTCGGCGGTAAGCCCTTTGCCGCTGGTAAACATCCAGTGTCCGGCATACAGAGACGTTTCGCTCTCCTGCGGGCCGAGCGTAATCGAGTGGCTCTTATTGTACTGGCCGCCCATGATGACCACGCTGTCGTGCTCCTGCTCGATAAGATAATTTGCCAGCGGCAAGTAATTAGTGATGATTTGTACCGGTTTGCCGCAAATCTGCTGGCCGAGTAAGAACGCGGTGGAACCGCAGTTAATGACTACGCTTTCGCCGGGGTTCACCAACTGCGAGGCGGCATTGGCGATGCGGCTTTTTTCATCGTGATTCTGCGCCAGATGAATATTCATCGGCGTCCAGCGCGGGCGCTGTTGTGTAATCGCCTCTGCGCCGTTGCGTACTTTCTTCAGTTTGCCGCTCTCATCGAGCTTGTTAATGTCCCTCCTCGCGGTTGCGGGAGAAATACCCAGACGTTCAATCGCCTGTTCAACCGTAATAAATCCGGATTGTTGCAGTAGATCGAGCAAAATCTGGTGGCGCTGTGCTTCCGTCATGCGTAGTTCCGATGAGAGATGATAGAGAAAGATGATATTTGAAAATGTTTGAAATACCTATGGATAAACAAAAAAGCCGGGCCGATGCCCGGCATGACATCACAGGAATGATTTAAACGGCAAATCGGGTTCAAGGGTAAAACAGTCGTCAAACCCGCGCGGGTAGTGGTATTCAAAACTATCTTTATCCTCAGGCCAGGTGAATTTGCCGCCAACCTGCCAGATGAACGGCTTAAAGCCATATTTCAAACGATCTTTTTTCATTTCCCACAGCACGCGGATCTCCTGCGGGTCGGCCTGGAAATTTGACCAGATATCATGATGGAAAGGGATAACGACTTTTGTATTAAGGGATTCGGCCATACGCAGGATATCGGCGCTGGTCATTTTATCCGTAATACCGCGTGGGTTCTCGCCGTAGGAACCTAACGCCACATCAATTTTGTGCTCGTTTCCGTGTTTCGCATAATAGTTAGAGTAGTGGGAGTCTCCGCTGTGGTAGAGCGTTCCCCCGGGGGTTTTAAACAGGTAGTTTACCGCGCGGTTATCCATGCCGTCGGGCAATACTCCCGCCGCCTTTTGCCCGGCCGGTAGCGTAATCAGCGCGGTACGGTCAAAAGCATCGAGCGCGTGGATTTCAGTATCTTTAACTCTTACTACGTCACCCGGCTTCACTACGATGCAGCGTTCGCGCGGGACGCCCCAGCTAATCCAGATATCCACGCAGGTTTGTGGCCCGATAAACGGCACATCTTTGGCGCAGTTTTGCATGACGGCGGCGGCAACGTTCACATCAATATGATCGTTGTGATCGTGCGTAGCCAGCACGGCGTCAATCTCGCGAATTGCGAAAGGATCGAGGACAAAAGGCGTGGTGCGGAGATTCGGCTGGAGCTTCTTAACGCCCGCCATACGCTGCATCTGATGACCCGTTTTCATTAACGGGTTGCCGTGGCTCTGTTTCCCAACTCCGCACCAAAAATCCACACAGATATTTGCCCCACCCTGAGATTTCAACCAGATCCCCGTACAGCCAAGCCACCACATCGCAAAGGTGCCGGGGGCGACCACCTCCTGCTCAATCTCTTCATTAAGCCAGCTTCCCCACTCAGGAAAAGTATTCAGGATCCAGGATTCTCGGGTAATCGAAGCAATTTTACTCATCGGATAACTCCTTTTTTTGTCGCCATTTAATCATTTTATGATTCAATTTGATTTATATTGACAGGAATAATCAGCGTGTAAAAGCATTTTTTTAACCTGGTGACTATGTGTATGGAGCGGATAAGCAGCTTGATTATAAAGGTTAAAATGTTTTTTATTGATTATGATTTTGATTATAAAGAATTATTTTGAGTGCTTATTGAATGAAAATAAGCCCTTTAAGGGGTAGGGTAAATAAAATGCGGGGCATCTCACAAATAATCATTTTTGATCTTCTTGTGATTACTTTTGAAAGATAGAGTGTGGCTGAGTTTTCAATCCGCCTGTTTGTCAGCAAGCAGGGAGCGACCATCCTACGGAGAGCTTTATGGAGATCCTTTATCACGTCTTTACCCTGTTTTTTGATCAGGTAATGACTAACGCCCCGTTGCTGCTGGGGATCGTTACCTGCCTCGGCTACCTGCTGCTGCGCAAAAGCGCCAGCGTGATTATCAAAGGGACGATAAAAACTATTATCGGCTTTATGTTGCTCCAGGCGGGTTCCGGCATCCTGACCGGTACCTTTAAACCGGTAGTGGCAAAAATGTCGGAGGTGTACGGGATTAACGGCGCTATATCAGACACTTATGCGTCTATGATGGCTGCGATTGAAAAAATGGGCGACGCCTACAGCTGGGTGGGGTACGCGGTTCTGCTCGCGCTGGCGCTGAACATTTGCTACGTGCTGCTGCGCCGTATAACCGGCATCCGCACCATCATGCTGACGGGCCATATCATGTTCCAGCAGGCCGGGCTTATTGCCGTCTTTTTCTACATCCTTGGTTATCCGATGTGGACCACGATTATTTGTACCGCAGTGCTGGTGTCACTTTATTGGGGCATCACCTCAAACATGATGTTCAAGCCGACGCAGGAGATAACGGAAAACAGCGGTTTCTCCATCGGCCATCAGCAGCAGTTTGCTTCGTGGATTGCTTACAAAATTGCGCCGAGGCTGGGTAAAAAAGAGGAGAGCGTTGAAGATCTTAAGCTGCCCGGCTGGCTGAATATTTTCCATGACAATATCGTTTCCACCGCCATTGTGATGACGCTTTTCTTCGGCGTAATCCTTTGTTCGTTCGGCCTTGATACCGTTCAGGCCATGGCCGGAAAAACGCACTGGACTCTCTATATCCTGCAAACCGGCTTCCAGTTTGCGGTGGCAATTTTCATCATTGTGCAGGGTGTTCGCATGTTTGTTGCCGAACTCTCTGAAGCTTTCAACGGTATTTCACAACGCTTAATACCCGGCGCGGTATTAGCCATCGACTGCGCAGCCATTTATAGCTTTGCGCCAAACGCCGTGGTGTGGGGCTTCCTTTGGGGCACCGTAGGCCAGCTAATCGCGGTTGGGGTCCTTATCGCCTGCGGCTCATCCATTATGATTATCCCGGGCTTTATTCCAATGTTCTTCTCTAACGCCACCATCGGCGTCTTTGCTAACCATTTCGGCGGCTGGCGCGCAGCGCTCAAGATTTGCCTGGTGATGGGCATGATCGAAATCTTTGGTTGCGTCTGGGCGGTTCATCTCACCGGGCTTAGCGCGTGGATGGGCATGGCCGACTGGTCGATTCTTGCACCGCCGCTGATGCAGGGGCTGACGCTTGGTCTGTGGTTTATGGGCGTCGTTATTGTTATCGCCCTGATTTACATGTTCTTCGCCGGGCGCACTTTGCGAAAGGAAGAGGACATGGCTCTCAGTGAAACTTCAGTTAACTAAAGGGATTGAGATTATGACCGTACGCATTCTTGCCGTTTGTGGCTGTGGGCAGGGCAGCTCCATGATTATGAAAATGAAAGTGGATCAATTTCTTACTCAGCAAGGCATTAACCACACCGTCAACAGCTGTGCCGTGGGTGAATACAAAAGTGAGCTGAGCGGAGCGGACATCATCATTGCTTCGACTCACGTTGCCGGTGAAATCACGGTCACGGGCAATAAGTACGTTATCGGCGTTCGCAACATGCTTTCCGCTGCCGACTTCGGTCCCAAGCTGATGGCGGTGATTGGCGAGCATTTTGCGCAGGACATGATTTAAGGAGGGCATATGAAGCTACGTGATTCCCTGGCTCAAAACCACTCTGTGCGCCTGCAGGCGGAGGCCGCAACCTGGCAGGAGGCGGTCAGGATTGGCGTTGATTTACTGGTGGAAGCAGGCGTTGTCGAGCCACGCTACTACCAGGCCATTCTCGATGGCGTGGCGCAGTTCGGCCCTTATTTTGTTATCGCCCCGGGGCTGGCTATGCCACATGGGCGCCCGGAAGAAGGCGTTAAACGCACCGGTTTTGCGTTGGTGACGCTGAAAACGCCGCTGATGTTTAACCACGAGGACAACGACCCGGTGGACATCCTGATTACGATGGCGGCGGTGGATGCCAATGCTCATCAGGAGGTTGGCATCATGCAAATTGTGAACCTGTTTGAAGATGAAGAAAACTTTGACCGTTTACGCGCCTGCCGCTCAGAGCAAGAGGTGCTTGATTTAATCGACCGTGCAGCGGCGGCTGCATAAGGACCAGTAAATGACTCATTCATTACCTATGTTACAAGTGGCGCTGGACAACCAGACTCTGGCAGATGCTTACCGGACAACGAGCCTGATAGCCGAGGAGGTCGACATTATTGAAGTGGGCACCATTCTTTGCGTGGGGGAGGGCGTGCGTGCGGTTCGTGACCTTAAGGCACTCTATCCGCACAAGATTGTGCTGGCGGATGCCAAAATTGCCGATGCCGGGAAAATCCTCTCGCGCATGTGTTTTGAAGCGAATGCAGATTGGGTAACGGTTATTTGCTGCGCCGATATCAACACCGCCAAAGGCGCGCTCGACGTTGCCGGTGAGTTTAACGGCGATGTGCAAATCGAGCTGACCGGCTTCTGGACGTGGGAGCAGGCTCAGGCGTGGCGTGATGTCGGTATCCAGCAGGTGGTTTATCACCGCAGCCGGGACGCTCAGGCCGCTGGCATTAACTGGAGTGATGAGGATATCAGCGCGATAAAACGCCTTGCGGATATGGGCTTCAAAGTGACGGTAACCGGTGGCCTGGCGCTGGAAGATCTGCCGCTGTTTAAAGGCATTCCCATCCATGTCTTTATTGCCGGGCGCAGCATACGTGATGCGGCAAGCCCGGTCGAAGCCGCCCGCCAGTTTAAGCACACCATTGCCCACCTGTGGGGCTAAAGGGGAGCCTATGTTAGACAAGCGGGTTCCACTTGGTATTTATGAAAAAGCGCTTCCGGCAGGAGAGTGCTGGCGGGAGCGCTTAACTCTTGCCGCCGGGCTTCATTTTGATTTTGTCGAAATGTCGGTGGATGAAACCGATGAGCGTCTGGCAAGGCTGGACTGGAGCAGTGAGCAGCGAATGGCGCTGGTAGAGGCCGTGGCCGAAACGGGCGTGCGCGTGCCGTCGATGTGCCTGAGCGCCCATCGTCGCTATCCGCTGGGGAGCGAAGATGACGAGGTGCGCAATCGGGGGCTGGAGATTATGCGCAAAGCAATAGCGCTGGCGCAGGATGTCGGCATACGCGTTATTCAACTGGCGGGCTACGACGTTTATTACCAGCAGGCAAATAATGAAACCCGCTGCCGTTTCCGGGACGGTTTGCAGCAGGCGGTGGAAATGGCCGCCCGCGCTCAGGTCACGCTGGCAATGGAAATCATGGACTATCCGCTGATGAATTCCATCAGCAAGGCGCTGGGCTATGCCCACTATCTGAATAACCCGTGGTTCCAGCTTTACCCTGATATTGGCAATCTCTCGGCCTGGGATAACGACGTGCAGATGGAGCTGCAGGCGGGCAGCGGGCATATCGTCGCTGTTCACGTAAAAGATACTCTGCCGGGGGTGTTTAAGAATGTGCCGTTTGGCACGGGCGTTGTTGAGTTTGAGCGCTGCTTCAGGACGCTACGGCAAAGCGGCTACCGTGGGCCATATCTGATTGAGATGTGGAGTGAATCGGCCGAAGACCCGGTCGCCGAGGTTAGAGCCGCGCGGGACTGGGTGCTGGCCCGAATGAAAAATGCCGGACTCCCGGTGGAGGTAAAGCATGCGGCAGCTTAAGCAACAGGTATTCGAAGCGAATATGGCTCTCCCGTGTCACGGGCTGGTTACCTTTACCTGGGGAAACGTCAGCGCTATCGACAGGGATCGCCGCTGTATTGTCATTAAGCCAAGCGGCGTAGCGTATGAGCAGATGACGGTGGATGACATGGTGGTTGTTAGCCTGACCGGCGAGCACCTGGAAGGGCGATATCGCCCATCATCGGATACCGCGACACACCTGGCTCTTTATCAACGTTATCCGGAAATCGGTGGTGTGGTTCACACCCACTCAACCCACGCCACGGCCTGGGCTCAGGCGGGGCGAGCGATTCCGGCACTGGGGACAACGCATGCAGATTATTTCTCCGGGGATATTCCCTGCACGCGCCCGTTAACCAGCGCTGAAGTCGCCGAGGAATATGAACTCAATACCGGAAGGGTCATTATTGAAACCATAGGGCAGGTTAATCCTCTGCACACGCCCGGCGTCGTGGTTTATCAGCATGGCCCATTCGCCTGGGGGAAAGATGCGGACGAGGCTCTGCATAATGCTGTGGTGATGGAGGAGGTCGCACGTATGGCCTGGATAACCGGGGGAATCAACCCGCAGCGAGAGGCGATTGATAGTTATCTGATGAATAAGCACTTTCAGCGCAAGCACGGGCCGGGCGCTTATTACGGGCAGCCCAAATAACAGCGCAGCAATAAAAAGCCCCCGCAAGCGGGGGCAAAGTCAAACATGGGTATTATCGATCGTGGTGTTTCTCTGGTGTTTACGCTTACTGCTGGGCTACCGGTAGATATCCGCACTGACGTGCATATTTCCGTTACTGCCGGGTTCTCTCATAATAATAGTGTGATAAAACTTCGCGCCGTGCTGGTCGGCGTCCTGGTTGATGGCGGCTTCAGCTTCCGGAACGGTGGCGAAATTATGGTTGATGTAAATTACGCCCAGGCTCTGAACATCGTCCATATTTCTGGCCTGGCGGCTGTCGATTTTGATGGCAGCCGTCGCGTTTGCACATAACAGCAGCGCTGCGGCAAGGGCAATTGCGATATTTTTCATGATGCGCTCCACTACAACAAGTGTGTAACCAGTGGTCGTCGCTCCTGTTAATGGCTGGTGGCGGCCTGTTATCAATAAGTGTAATCCCTACCGGGTGAATAAAAAGTGACCATTTCTGATGGTCTCTTTCAAAATATTTAGCCTATCCAGCAGTTTGTTTTGTAATTCACACGCTTAGCGAAATCCCCTGCAATGAAGATAATTAATTTGCACGCGCCCTTGAGTTTAGGGGCCCGGGTAAGTATGATTACGCGTCAATTTTTCAGCCGCAATTCAAACACGTTCCTTGCTTCCATGGGCCGCGGCTGACCCTGACAGGAGGCTGAATAATCCGTAAGGAGCAATTCGATGCGTCATTACGAAATCGTTTTTATGGTCCATCCTGACCAGAGCGAACAGGTTCCGGGTATGATCGAACGTTACACTGGTGCAATTACTGCAGCAGAAGGTACGATCCACCGTCTGGAAGACTGGGGCCGCCGTCAGCTGGCTTATCCGATCAACAAACTGCACAAAGCTCACTACGTTCTGCTGAACGTTGAAGCTCCGCAGGAAGCGATCGATGAGCTGGAAACTAACTTCCGCTTCAACGACGCCGTTATCCGCAGCATGGTTATGCGCGTTAAGCACGCGGTTACCGAAGCATCTCCAATGGTTAAAGCGAAAGACGAACGCCGTGAGCGTCGCGATGATTTCGCTAGCGAAACCGCTGACGATGCAGATGCTGGGGATTCTGAAGAGTAATTCTGATGACGGCCAACCGCCTGGCGTTGTCTGGCACCGTGTGCAAGACGCCCCTTCGCAAGGTCAGCCCCTCAGGAATTCCTCACTGCCAGTTCGTGCTTGAGCATCGTTCTGTGCAGCAGGAAGCCGGTTTTAACCGGCAGGCATGGTGCCGAATGCCAGTTATTGTTAGCGGGCACGCGAACCAGGCCATTACTCACAGTATAACGGTCGGTACGCAAATCACGGTTCACGGGTTCATTACTTGTCATCAGATGAAGAATGGACTGAACAAAGTGGTATTGCATGCCGAGCAGATTGAATTGATAGATTCTGGAGACTAGCCATATGGCACGTTATTTCCGTCGTCGCAAGTTCTGCCGTTTCACCGCGGAAGGCGTTCAAGAGATCGACTATAAAGACATCGCTACGCTGAAAAACTACATCACCGAAAGCGGTAAGATTGTCCCAAGCCGTATCACCGGTACCCGTGCAAAATACCAGCGTCAGCTGGCTCGCGCTATCAAACGCGCTCGCTACCTGTCTCTGCTGCCGTACACTGATCGTCATCAGTAATCGGTCACGGTCCATTAATACGACTTTGAGAGGATAAGGTAATGCAAGTTATTCTGCTTGATAAAGTAGCAAACCTGGGTAGCCTGGGTGATCAGGTTAACGTTAAAGCGGGTTATGCTCGTAACTTCCTGGTACCACAGGGTAAAGCTGTTCCTGCTACCAAGAAAAACGTTGAGTTCTTCGAAGCACGCCGTGCAGAACTGGAAGCTAAACTGGCTGACGTTCTGGCTGCAGCTGCAGCTCGCGCTGAGAAAATCAACGCACTGGAAACCGTAACCATCGCGTCTAAAGCTGGCGACGAAGGTAAACTGTTCGGTTCCATCGGTACTCGCGACATCGCTGACGCTGTTACTGCAGCTGGCGTTGCTGTTGCCAAGAGCGAAGTTCGCCTGCCGAACGGCGTTCTGCGCACCACCGGTGAGCACGAAGTGGACTTCCAGGTTCACAGCGAAGTATTCGCTAAACTGACTGTAAACGTTGTAGCTGAATAATTTATTATTCACTGCTCGTAAAAACGCCAGCCTCGTGCTGGCGTTTTGCTTTTCAGGAACGGGTGGCAAAGTTCATCTCGATGCAATGTTTGAATGCGGGCTGAACTAAGAAGATAAAGAATATCTTCTGATTTACCCCAAACACCCGAAAACCACGTTTTTTGGGTGTTTGCCACCAGTCTAAAAACGCCAGCCTCGTGCTGGCGTTTTGCTTTTCTGAGGCCGCAATTTTTACTGCGCGCGGATAAAACTGCCGTTCGGCTGGCGGGTAAACAGCACCTGCTGATCGTTACCGATATCAATCGTTAAGCCCGTCACCACGCCGTTGGCATTCTGGCGTACCTGCACCATCTGGCCGCTTTGCAAATTACTCAGAGGCTTGTTTGCCCCTTCAACCTGGGCCATCGAATACACATCCGCAGGCGGCAGATTATGGTCGCGGAACAGCTGCGCCATGGTCTGGCCCGACTCTACGCGATAGGAGCGCCACTGCTGCTCGATATCATTATTATCGTGCGGCACCGGGGCCTGAGTTTGTTCTTCTATTCTTGCTGGCTCAACGGGCGTAGCGGGAGCGCTGCTATTATTCGAAGGAGGAACCAGTTCGGCCTGCATAGGTGACTGGGACTGAACGGAGAGCTGGGCATCGCGCGTGGCCGGGCGGCTGGCGTCGTCAGCGGTGGGCAGCAGGAAGCCGATAACAATGCATGCTGCGCCAAGAATAATGCCCCGGCGGTGCAGGGGAGGCAACGGATCCATCAGGCGGAAATGCTCAGGTGCATGCCAAATCCGCGTAAGCCATGGTTTAACAGCGAATTGCATCGGCAACCCTCCTCTAAATAATACTTATCCAGTATAGAACGCTAACTGTTTGATGCGCTAAGCAATCCGGGTTTCCATGACGGTAAACCGCAATTCTGCGCCCGCTTAAGCTATTGTTCCCGTTTCGTTTGCATTTGTCACCTTTCCTCCATTTGCATTTTACCCTGCTGTTTGACGCTGTTATGCTGCGGGCTTGCTTTTAAACACCATGAAAGGAAAATCCATGACAACCCCTTCTTTTGACAGCGTCGAAGCGCAAGCAAGTTACGGTATTGGTTTACAGGTAGGTCAGCAACTGAGCGAATCCGGCCTGCAGGGTTTACTGCCAGAAGCGCTGGTCGCTGGCCTGCGCGATGCGCTGGAAGGGAATGCCCCGGCGGTTCCTGTTGACGTTGTTCACCGTGCGCTGCGCGAAGTTCACGAACGTGCTGATGAAGTGCGCCGTGAGCGTCAGAAAGAAATGGCTGTAGAAGGTCAAAAATATCTCGAGCAGAACGCAGAAAAAGAAGGCGTGAGCAGCACCGAGTCCGGCCTGCAGTTCCGCGTTCTGACCCAGGGCACCGGCCCAATCCCGGCGCGTAAAGATCACGTTCGCGTTCACTACACCGGCAAGCTGATCGACGGCACCGTATTCGACAGCTCCGTACAGCGTGGCGAACCTGCTGAATTCCCGGTTAGCGGCGTTATTGCTGGCTGGATTGAAGCGCTGACCCTGATGCCGGTTGGCTCTAAGTGGGAACTGACTATTCCTCACAACCTCGCCTACGGCGAGCGCGGTGCCGGTGCTTCTATCCCGCCGTTCAGCACCCTGGTATTTGAAGTAGAATTGCTGGAAATTCTGTAATCCAGCCTTCAGCCCCGTCTCTGGCGGGGTTTTAAATTGATTAATAATAAATAAGCGTGATTTTATCTTGCATTAACCCTCGTTCCGGGTATTTTTGTGAGCTGTATCCCGCTGTGAATGCGATTTCACACTCAAATTAAACAAAAAATTAACAATAACCTTGTGCTTACTATTTATCCCGCCGATTCTTACCTCGTATCACGCAAACAACATCATTTAAAAACAGTTCACGGGCCAGTAGAGCCTGAAAAAACAGACAGGTACAGGAAAATACAAACATGGTAGATCAGGTCAAAGTTACAGACGAAGCTCAGGCTCCGACTGAGCAGTCGCTACGGCGTAATTTAACAAACCGCCATATTCAGCTTATTGCCATTGGGGGTGCAATTGGCACCGGCTTGTTTATGGGGTCAGGAAAGACCATCAGCCTCGCGGGGCCGTCCATTATTTTCGTCTACATGATAATCGGCTTTATGCTGTTCTTCGTGATGCGGGCGATGGGTGAGCTGTTGCTGTCCAATCTTGAATATAAATCTTTCAGCGACTTTGCCGCCGACCTGCTGGGGCCGTGGGCCGGGTATTTTACCGGCTGGACTTACTGGTTCTGCTGGGTGGTCACCGGTATGGCGGACGTGGTGGCGATAACCGCCTACGCGCAGTTCTGGTTCCCCGGCCTGTCGGACTGGGTCGCGTCCCTGGCCGTGGTGATCGTGCTCCTGAGCCTCAACCTGGCTACGGTCAAAATGTTCGGTGAAATGGAATTCTGGTTTGCGATGATCAAAATCGTCGCCATCGTTGCGCTGATCGTTATCGGCCTGGTGATGGTGCTGACCAGCTTCCATTCTCCGTCGGGGGTTGAGGCCTCTTTTAACAACCTGTGGAACGACGGTGGCTGGTTCCCGAAAGGGCTGAGCGGCTTCTTTGCCGGCTTCCAGATAGCGGTGTTTGCTTTTGTGGGCATTGAGCTGGTGGGCACAACCGCCGCTGAGACAAAAGACCCTGAGAAATCCCTGCCGCGCGCGATCAACTCAATTCCTCTGCGCATCATTATGTTCTACGTGTTCTCGCTGATTATCATCATGTCGGTGACGCCGTGGAGCTCTGTCGTGCCGGATAAGAGCCCGTTCGTTGAGCTGTTTGTGCTGGTCGGCCTGCCTGCGGCGGCGAGCATCATTAACTTCGTGGTGCTGACTTCTGCCGCTTCGTCTGCCAATAGCGGCGTATTCTCCACCAGCCGCATGCTGTTTGGCCTGGCGCAGGACGGCATGGCGCCGAAAGCATTCGCTAAGCTTTCCAAACGTGCAGTCCCGGCTAAAGGGCTAACGTTCTCCTGTATCTGCCTGCTTGGCGGCGTGGTGATGCTTTACGTAAACCCGAACGTTATCGCCGCATTTACCATGATAACGACCGTGTCTGCGATTCTGTTTATGTTTGTCTGGACCATCATTCTTTGCTCGTACCTGGTGTACCGCAAGCAGCGTCCTCAACTGCATGAAAAATCCATCTACAAGATGCCGCTTGGCAAACTGATGTGCTGGGTTTGTATGGCCTTCTTTGTGTTTGTAATTGTGCTGCTGACGCTTGAAGACGATACCCGCCAGGCGCTGATCGTTACGCCGCTGTGGTTCATTGTACTGGGTGCTGGCTGGCTGCTCATCGGCAAGAAACGCCTGACGAACATCGGCAAATAGCCGGGTTGGAATAGGCAGTAAAAATACCCTCTCCCTTCCCGGGAGAGGGTTTGAGTGACGGGGAGAGCTTGTTTATTCCCCGCCTAACGCCCGCGGAAACAGGACGTTATTCTCCAGACTGATGTGGTTCATCAGGTCGTCAATCAGTTCGTTAATCCCGTTATACATCGCTTTCCACGTCGTGCAGGCTTCCGGCGGCGGCGTCACGTTATTGGTGGTGTGCTTGATAACTTCCAGCAGCTCACCGGCTTCATCATGCTCGCTCTCCATCACGCTAATAGGCCCACCGGCCTGCGCGCCCATGCCCTGTTTAATCATCGGGAACAGGATCTGCTCTTCTTTCATCATGTGGCTGCTAAGTTCCTGGTGCAGCATGGTCAGGTATTTTGCTAACCCTTTTGGTACGTTTGGCTTATCGGCATGCACGCGTTCAACTTTGGTGGCCTGCAAAATCAGTTCCGGCAGCTGTTCGCGGTGGCGGTCGTGGAAGCGAACAATAATGTGGTCGATGATTTCCGCCAGCGGGGCGCTGCGCCAGTCTTTCTCCACCGGCTCGTCGGCCAGGGCGGCAAGCTGGGCTTCAATCTCTTCCAGATTTAACTCTTTACGACCGGCGGCCCGCAGCAGCGTTTGTTTGCCGCCACAGCAAAAATCCAGGTCCAGTTTACGGAACAGCGCGGAGGCGCGTGGAATCGTTAACGCCAGTTCGCCTAAAGGTTGATCGCGGTACGCCATAGCAAGATCCTCATAGTGAATTATAAGGTGCATTTTAAATGCATCTTTATCCCGGCACTATAACCCTTTCGGGGCACTGATTACAGTGAGACTTGCATCACAAAAAAAGTTTTCGCTTTAACATACTGAATGCTTACAAAAAATCCCCATAAATGGTGGTTCGTATTGCACAGCGGCATAAATAACCAGGGCAAGCTGCCGATAGTTAGACGTCGGACAATACCTGTATAAGAAAAGGCAATACATGTTTAAACGAATGAAAGTCATCACCTTGCTAATTACCGTTCTGATTGCGCTGGGCTTAATGCAGCTCCTCTCGGCCACGGTTTTCATCAATGCCCTCAATAACGATAAAAATAACTTCACCGTTTCCCAGCTTTCCAGCCAAAACGTGGCGGAATTTACCGATGCGTGGATAGCCCTGAACCAGGCTCGCGTAACGCTGAACCGCGGGATGCTGCGCATTCAGAGCAGCCTGGCTAACCAGATTAACGGCGGTCAGCTTCAGGAGCTGGTTACCACAACCAACACTCTGTTAGCCGAAGCCCAGAACCACTATGAAAAATATCAGGCTCTGCCCGATACGCCGGGCCTGCGCCCGCATCTGAGCGAAGAGCTGGAAGAGCAATATCGCAACTACTCTTCCACGCTGGCAAAAATGAACACCTTCCTGGGTCAAAGCAATCTGGAGCAGATGTTCAAACAGAATGCGGAGCAGAAGCAGGTCGCTATGCAGAAGGTTTACCGTGAATGGCGAGCCGAGCAATCTGAACTTTCGAGCGAGGGAGTTCGTGATAATCAGAACGACTATCAGCGCATTCTGTGGATCCTCAGCGCCGTAATGCTGTGCGTGATTTTTGTGATTGTGATGAGCTGGGTAGCGATGCGCCGCGTTCTGCTGCTGCCACTGAATGAGGTTATGGGTCATATCCGCGCTATTGCCGCAGGTGACCTTACTCAGTCCATTGACGTTCAGGGTAAAAACGAAATGGCCCTGCTGGCAAACAGCGTAGACGAGATGCAAAAATCGCTGGCCAATACCGTGGGCGTGGTGCGTGACGGTGCCGACACCATTTACACCGGCGCGGGTGAAATCTCTGCTGGCAGCAACGATCTTTCTTCTCGTACCGAGCAGCAGGCTGCTTCTCTTGAAGAGACCGCGGCCAGCATGGAACAGTTGACGGCAACGGTGAAACAGAACGCCGACAACGCTCGTCAGGCTTCCCGCCTGGCTCTGGATGCATCAACTACCGCGAAAAAGGGCGGCAGCGTGGTTGAGGGCGTCGTGCGGACAATGGACGAAATCGCGACCAGCTCCAGCAAGATCGCTCAAATTACCAACGTTATCGACGGTATTGCCTTCCAGACCAATATTCTGGCGCTTAACGCGGCGGTAGAAGCCGCTCGCGCCGGTGAGCAGGGGCGTGGTTTTGCCGTAGTTGCCGGGGAAGTTCGCACTCTGGCCCAGCGCAGCGCCCAGGCTGCCAAAGAAATTAAAGCGCTGATTGATGATTCCGGCGAGCGCGTGAATGCAGGATCTGAGTTGGTGAACGAGGCCGGAAAAACCATGGCTGAGATTGTCGGGGCGGTCACTCGCGTAACCGATATTATGGGTGAAATCGCCTCTGCCTCAGATGAGCAAAGCCGAGGTATCGACCAGGTAGGCCAGGCCGTTGCCGAGATGGACCGCGTGACTCAGCAGAATGCTTCTTTGGTGGAAGAGTCTGCCGCAGCGGCTGCGGCGCTTGAAGAGCAGGCTTCGCGCCTTAATGAGGCGGTTGCGGTGTTTAAAGTTAGCCGTCGCCAACCGGCTCAGGTAAAAGCGGCTTCGGTAAAAACGCCGCTGCTGAAGGCAAAGCAGGCGCTTCCGGTATCCGATGCGAACTGGGAAACCTTCTAAAGAAGTCCCGCCAGCCAGTTACCTGGCGGGAGAGTTTTGACTTCTGGCCGGGCGCAATAAGCCCGGCTTTTTTACACCCCGGAAACCTGCACCACGGTCGGTTTTTCCGGCTTTGAGCGCACGGCGAGCACCACGCCAATGGCAAGGCTGAGTACGCCGCACAGCGTTAACAGCGGCGGCCAACTGTGGCGAATCATAAAGGTGTACGCAAGGCCTGCTAAGGTTTCAAAAACAATCAGCGGGCCGACAATCACCGTCGGCAGGCGCTGGCAGGCAATATTCCAGCACAGATTTCCCAGCCACGAGCAGAGTACGGCGATTGCCAGCATCAGAGGAATAAACACCTCAGGGCGCGGGCCAAACGGCAGGGCGAAACTGGCCTCGCTACTGCTCATCCACCAGCACACCGCCACATAACCGATAAGCGAGAAGGGTAGAGTCGAAAGCCCCTGTACGGTTGCCCACATCATCGGATTTTTGTCCGGGTTTTCACGCAGCCAGCGGGCGTTTCGCAGCGCATACCACGCCCAGCAGGCCACCGAAATAAAGGCCAGCAGAATACCGCTGGCGTAGCGCCACCAGCTAAAGTCGGCCTGTTTTCCACTGAGTTCGGCGGTGTTAACCATTATCAGCCCGGCGGCAATAATCACCAGCGCGGGAGCAAGCCGCCGCCACGGAAGTTTACCGTCGCGTTTGCTGTACAGCAGGTTAGCGAAAATCGGGATAACCACCGGCAGCGTGCCGATAATCATGGTTGCGATAGGCGCGCCGGTACGCTGGATGGCGCTAGCCAGGCAGACGTAATAAATCAGGTTACCGACGCTGGAAAGCTTCAGGGCGGTAAACCAGTCCTGGCGGCTCAGCTCAAGCAAACGCCTGCGCCCCAGCCAGGCAATCGGGATGGCAATCAGGCCCAACGCCAGGTAGCGCCCGGTGGATTGCAGGGCCGCCGGGTAGTCCGGTACGATAATTGGCCCGACAAAGATTAATCCCCACATCAGCCCCGCCAGCAAAGCATACAGCACACCACTCAACATCTTCTTTTCCTGCAAAGTCACAATTTGAGGCAAGTGTAGGGGGGCAGAAGAGAGGCGTATTGTACCAGCTTGCTGTCCTGCTAACGGGAGACCTGCTTTTGGTAGCGCACGGGCGTGATGCCGTAGCGCCGGGCAAACGCGCGCGTGAGGTGAGCCTGGTCCGTCAGGCCGCTGGCGGCGGCAACCTCGGCGGCGGGCATTCCGGCGGTGAGAAACTGCTTGGCGTGCCACAGGCGAATTGCCATCAGCATCTGGTGGGGCGTAACGTGGTAATGGGCCTTAAACTGACGCTGGAAATGGTACGGGCTGAGTGACACCAGCGCCGCTAAATCATCAAGCGTGATGGTGTGCATATAGTTGTCATAAAGGTATTCGCGTACCAGCGTGAAGCGATTTTCTCCCTCCCGAAGCCCCGGAAGATGGCGGGCGTAGGGGCGAAAAGCTTCGACCAGATTCAGCAATAAACCCTGCTGAGTCAGCGTATCTTCGGCCTGCCAGAGGCCGCCAATAAACTGTGAAACCTGGCGAGCGCGGGCGGGATCATGGTTCACTGCCGCGTTAAACCACCAGCTCCGCTCCCCGGTTACCGACTCCAGCAGATCCGGGTCCAGATAAATCATGCGGTACTGCCAGCCGTCTTCGCTGGCGGCTTCGCCGGTATGCAGCTCGTCCGGGTTCATCAGAACCAGCGAATCGGTTGGCGCAACCAGCTGTTCCCCGCGGTAACGAAAGCGCTCCGCTCCCCAGGTGATTGCTCCGATGCCGAAGGCTTCATGGGTATGCGGCTCGAAGGCGTACTTCGCAATATGGGCGTGATAAAGCTCAACGCCCGGCAGCTGCGGCAAATGCCGGAACTGGGCGCTGTCTCTCTCATCGCTAAACTGCTCGGGTACACCCTGCACGCTTTCTCTCCACGCTGAATCTCCCGTTATTATAGAGATGCCAGCGTGGAGGGCTAGTTATTAACCAGGTTTTAACAATTACAGCGCGGTTTTTACGCTGTCGCTGAGGGACGTGGTCGGGCGGCCAATCAGCTTACTGAGCTGGTGCCCGTCGTCGAACAGGCCGCCTTTTTCTGCTCCGCTATCGGAATTTGCCAGCAGGTCAGCAAAGCCTTCCGGCAGGCCAGCGCCCTGAAGTGCGGCTTTAAAGTCGGCTTCGCTCAGGTTCTGATAAACCACCGGTTTGCCGCTTTGCTTGCTGACTTCCGCCACCAGCTCTGCAAGCGTCCAGGCCTGGTCACCGGCCAGCTCGTAAACTTTGCCTGCCTGGTTATCCAGCGTCAGCACTTTTGCCGCAGCGGCTGCGTAATCAGCGCGGGTGGCGGAGGCGATTTTGCCTTCTCCGGCGCTGCCGATAAACACGCCGTGCTGAACCGCAGGCGGCACGCTGGCAAGATAGTTTTCGGTGTACCAGCCGTTACGCAGCAGCACAAACGGTAAGCCAGATGCCTGAAGCAGTTGCTCGGTGGCTACATGTTCATCCGCCAGCGCCAGAGGCGAGCGGTCGGCATGCAGCAGGCTGGTGTAGGCGATAAGTTTTACGCTCGCCTGTTTCGCGGCCTCGATAATATTTTTGTGCTGAACGGTACGCTGACCGACTTCGCTGGAGGAGATCAGCAGCACTTTTTCTACCCCGGAAAACGCTTTTGCCAGGGCAGAAACATCGCCGTAGTCCCCCGCCCGCACCTGCACGCCGCGGCTGGCAAAATCTTCAACTTTTGCCGGGTTTCTTACTACGGTAACGACCTCTGCGGCATCAACGGTTTTCAGTAAATCTTCAACCACAAGGCGGCCCAGCTGGCCGGAAGCTCCGGTAATCGCAATCATGATGAATCTCCTGAGTGATGTTTCATACGAGTTGTGTCACACTAGCACCTTAGCTAACTTTTAGTAAGTACGCACAAAAAGGTAAGTATCAAATGAGTGAAACCACCGAAGCATCTCCTTCTTTGGGCGAACAGCTGCGCAGCGGAAATCTGTTCTGCGACAAATGCCCGTCGCGCGATGTTCTGAAGCACGTAACCAGCCGCTGGGGCGTACTTATCCTGATGGCTTTGCAGGACGGCACTCATCGCTTCAGCGATTTAAGACGCAAGATGGGCGGCGTAAGCGAAAAAATGCTGGCACAAACGCTGCAATGGCTCGAGGCCGACGGATTTGTCGACAGGAAATCTTATCCGGTAGTGCCGCCGCATGTGGAATACACCCTGACGCCAATGGGGCATGAAATATCCGGCAAGGTCGCCGCGCTGGCGGACTGGATTGAGGGGAATCTGCCGCAGGTGATGGCGTCCCGCGAGAAACGGGACGCCTGAGAGCCTTACTTAGTTAAATCAAGCTGATAAACGGCGAACCCGATATCGTCGTTGCCGACGTTTTTCATCGGATACTGCGCTTTTTCTTTGATAAACGCGGCGGCTTTTTCGGTTGGCGACGTTTCGAAGCGGATATCCAGCGGCTGCTTGCTGGCAATTTTCGCCAGGCGCCAGTTATTGTCCGCTGCCGGGTGAATTTCGCCCTGAGCGCTAATCCAGCTGGCAAGCACCGAGCGGTTCTCGTCCGGGGAAGCAAACGCGATATGGCTGTCGCCGGTTCCGGCAAACTTGCCGCCGTAGGCTCGGTAGTTATTGGTTGCCACCAGGAATACGGCGTTCGGATCGATTGGCTTGCCTTTGAAGGTCAGCTGTTTGATACGCTCGGCTTGCGGGTTAACCATCTGGCATTCGCCGTCGTAGCGAGCCGGCTGGGAAACATCAACCTGATAATTTACGCCGTCAATAACGTCGAAGTTATAGGTGCGGAACCCGTCCCAGTTGATAAGCTCCTGCGGTTTAGTGCTGTTCACGTCAATCTGGTTGAACTGCCCGGCGGAGCATTCCAGCCACTCTTTCACTTCTTTCCCCGTCGCCTTCACAACAACCAGGGTATTCGGATAAAGGTAGAGATCGGCGGCGTTGCGGAAGGTCAGCTGGCCTTTTTCCACTTCAACAAAGCTTGCCGGATCGTTTTTACGGCCACCGACTTTGAAAGGCGCGGCGGCGGAGAGTACCGGCAGGTTAGCCAGATCCGGGTCGCCCTGAATGTATTTTTCAACATAGGCACGCTGCGCGTTATTCACCACCTGCACGGTTGGGTCGTCCTGCACCAGCGCGAGGTAGCTATACATGTTGTCCGATGATTTGCCGACAGGCTTGCTGACAAATTCGCGGGTGGCGTCGTGATCGTGTTCCAGCACTTTCACCAGCTTCGCGTCTTCAGGCGCCAGTGATTTTTTTGCAACGGTATCGTAAATCGGGCGTGCTTCGGCTTTGCTGCCGGTGACTTTCCAGCTACCGGAGTCGTTGTTCAGCACTAGATCCACCACGCCTAGATGGTCGCCCCACATGCCCGGCATTACCGCCGGGACGCCGTTCAGGGTGCCTTTCTCAATATCGGCCCCTTTAATACTGGCAAAATCCTTGCCCGGAAAAACGGCATGGGCATGACCGAACATAATCGCATCCACGCCCGGGACTTCGCTGAGGTAGTAAACGGAGTTTTCCGCCATCGCCTGGTAAGGCTCGCTGGAAAGGCCCGAGTGCGCGATGACCACCACCACATCCGCACCCTGCTTGCGCATTTCAGGCACGTACTTGCGGGCGGTTTCGGTGATGTCGTTCACCGTCACTTTACCGCTGAGGTTTGCTTTATCCCAGGTCATTATCTGTGGCGGAACGAAGCCGATATAACCGATGCGTAAAGTCTGAGATTTGCCGTCTTTATCTTTAACCTCAGTCTCTTTAATCAGATAAGGCGTAAACAGCGGCTTATTGGTTTTGGCATCAATAATATTGGCGTTAACGTACGGGAACTTCGCGCCAGCGAGGGCTTTATGCAGGAAGTCGAGGCCGTAGTTGAATTCGTGATTGCCAAGGTTGCCCACGGTATAGTCCAGCGTATTCAGCGCTTTATAGACCGGGTGGATTTCTCCCGCCTTGAGGCCTTTTGCCGCCGCGTAATCGCCCAGCGGGCTGCCCTGAATAATGTCGCCATTATCCACCAGCACGCTGTTGGTGACTTCACCGCGGGCGGCATTGATTAAACTTGCGGTGCGTACCAGCCCGAACTTCTCAGTAGGCGTATCTTTGTAGTAATCGAAGTCCATCATATTACTGTGCAGATCGGTTGTTTCCATGATCCGCAGATCGACGGTTGCCGCATTGACGCTGGCCGCTATCAGCATGGCCAGAAGCGTTGCGCTAAACTTAATCATGTTCAATGTCCTTTTTAGAGGTACGCCACAAAGGGCAATGTATATACATACTGTTGCTTACAATTTTGTGAAGTCTGCCAGAAATTTTCGGCACTAAACCAGAAATGCTTCACAGATAGCGCATCGCGGTGCAATGAGATATAAGTAAAACAATAAGTTATTCGCTCGGTGCAGCGCGCAGCGACACAACACGAGGTGGAGAATGTTAGAACAAATTTGCCAACTGGCGCGGGAAGCGGGCGTCGCCATCATGCAGGTCTATGAAGGTGAAAAGCCGCTTGAAGCAACCCACAAGTCAGACGACTCGCCGGTGACGGCGGCAGATCTAGCCGCACACGCAATTATTCTCGAAGGCTTACGGACGTTAACGCCGGACATACCGGTGCTGTCGGAAGAAGATCCCCAGTCGTGGGAAACTCGTCAAAACTGGCAGCGCTACTGGCTGGTTGACCCGCTGGACGGCACGAAAGAGTTCCTCAAGCGCAATGGCGAGTTCACCGTTAACATCGCGCTTATCGAGCAGGGTAAAGCGGTGATGGGCGTGGTCTATGCCCCGGTGCTGAAAATCATGTACAGCGCAGCGGAAGGGAAGGCGTGGAAGGAAGAGTGCGGCGTGCGTAACCAAATTCACGTTCGGGATGCCCGCCCGCCGCGCGTAGTTGTGAGCCGCTCTCATGCCGCCAGCGACGACGAACTGAAAGAATATTTGCAGCAGATGGGAGAGCACCAGACCACGGCTATTGGTTCATCGCTCAAGTTTTGCCTGGTGGCCGATGGCCAGGCGCAGCTTTACCCGCGCTTTGGGCCAACCAATATCTGGGATACCGCAGCGGGGCATGCCGTGGCGGTGGCCGCCGGGGCGCATGTGCACGACTGGCAGGGTAAAACGCTTGATTACACCCCTCGCGAGTCATTCCTTAACCCCGGCTTCCGGGTTTCTATTTACTGAGTAGCCCCTGTAGCAGGCTAATCACCTGCTGCACTTCCTGCTGGGTTAGCGGGCCGTCTTTGGCGAACTGAATACGGCCTTCTTTATCCAGCACCACGATTGCCGATCCACCCTGCTCAAGTTTCCAGGCTTTGGCCGCCACGCCGTTGCCGTCGACAACAAACTGCGACCACGGAAACTCCTTCTTATTACTCTCTATACTGCTGCGAACGAACATCGAGGTGCCGACTATAGCGTCATCGGTATTTACGATGGTGGTTGTCTGGTATTTGTCGTGCGGGAATTTCGCCGCTTTGATGGCTTCGACAACCGCAGCATTTTCCTCTTTAGCGCTGGAGCGGCCGGCAATATGCTGGAGCACCCGCACTTTTCCCGGCAGCTGCGCGCTATTCCAGTTTTTGTAGCTAAACTTACCGTTATCGAGCACTAACTCTCCCTTATCGGTTATCCCAATCGGTGAGACTCGCTGGTTATTCTCGAAGTTGTGCGCCGAGGCCATAAGCGGCAGCAGCAGAAGGGACAGCGCCAGAGTTCCGCGCAGGGTCATAGTGAGCTCCTTATTGTTGTTGGCAGGTGATCCGACCACTTGAGTCGACGTTTTAAGCATATGTGCTGAATAACCATCTGTCCCGCAATGACAATGCCAGTTTGCGGGGCGGCGCACATATCCCTGAATTTTGAAGGCTTACGCTATTATTTTTTTACAAATTAAAAGATTGTTCTGAAAGTTTGTAATCTTTTAGTAAAAAAACTGCTACATACTAGGTCCCCTCGGATATCTGGACTATAGTTTTTGAGCACCAAAATTTTTCGCCTCATTTTGTTGAGCCAAATGTGGCTCGCAGGGGCGTAAACACTGCAGGAGTGAAACAACAATGAAAATTTTCCAACGTTACAACCCCCTTCAGGTGGCGAAGTACGTGAAGATCCTGTTCCGTGGACGGTTGTATATCAAGGACGTTGGCGCTTTCGAATTTGATAAGGGCAAAATCCTTGTCCCGAAGGTTAAAGACAAGCAGCACTACTCGGTGATGTCCGAGGTTAACCGCCAGGTCATGCGTTTGCAGGCGGACATGGGCTAGGCCCAAAGGTTGTAAAAAAAAACGGCCCTCGCAAGGGCCGTTCGTGTTTCTGAGGAGCTTACTGCTCCTGATTTTCTTCAGCATCGGGCAGCTTTGGCGTCAGCGCCGTTGGCTTGTTATCAATGCGCGTCACCAGCAGCTGGTCGATGCGGTAGTTATCGATATCCACTACCTCGAACTTGTAGCCGGAGAATTTCACCGCATCTGTGCGTTTTGGGATCTTACGCAGCATAAACATCATGAATCCGCCGATGGTTTCGTAGTTGCCGGATTGCGGGAATTCGTCGATATCCAGCACGCGCATCACGTCATCGATAGGCGTCCCGCCTTCAACCAGCCACGAGTTCTCGTCGCGGGCCACAATCTGCTCTTCCATCCCCTGGCCGACCAGGTCGCCCATCAGGGTGGTCATCACGTCGTTCAGGGTGATAATGCCTACCACCAGCGCGTATTCGTTCATGATAACCGCGAAGTCTTCACCGGCGGTTTTGAAGCTTTCCAGCGCCTCGGACAGCGTCAGCGTATCCGGCACAATCAGCGCATTACGCAGATGCACGCCGCTGTTAAGCGCCATGCTTTGGTTGCCCAGCACGCGGTTCAGCAGCTCTTTAGAGTCAACGTAGCCGACAACGTGATCGATATCGCCGTTACACACCAGGAACTTGGAGTGAGGATGCTCGGCGATGGTGGACTTCAGGCTCTGCTCGTCGGCGTGTAAATCGAACCAGATAACGTTTTCGCGTGAGGTCATGGAGGACGGGACGGTACGTGATTCAAGTTCGAACACGTTTTCGATCAATTCGTGCTCCTGCTTACGCAGCACGCCCGCCAGCGCACCGGCTTCAAATACCGCATAAACGTCGTCGGAGGTAATGTCGTCTTTACGCACCATCGGCAGTTTGAAGATGCGGAAGATAACGTTCGCCAGGCCGTTGAAGAACCAGACCAGAGGTCTGAAGATAAACAGACAGAAGCGCATCGGGTTGATGATTCGCAAAGCGACCGTTTCAGGCGAAATCATACCGATGCGTTTCGGGGTAAGGTCTGCAAACAGGATGAACAGGCTGGTGACGAGGGTGAACGAGATAATAAAGCTGAGCTGATCGGCAAGTTCCGGAGACAGGAAGCGTTCCAGCAGCATTTTAAAGGCCGGTGAAAAGGCCGCATCGCCGACGATACCGCCGAGAATAGCTACGGCGTTCAGGCCAATTTGCACCACGGTAAAGAACATGCCCGGCGTTTCCTGCATCTTCAGCACGCGCTGCGCGTTCACATTGCCTTCATCGGCCAGCAGCTTAAGTTTGATTTTACGAGAGGCGGCAAGCGAGATCTCAGAGATTGAGAAGAAGGCACTGATAGCAATAAGAATAAGTATTATCAAAATACTGTTTAACATAATTTATCCGGCTGTTGTGGCCAGATCCTCGGAAGGGAAAAGTTGAAAAATCTAAGGGGTCAAACACAAGAAAAGCTGGCCGATTTTGTGAGCGGGCCAGCAATTTCAACGACTAGTATAGCGTAAGCGGGGGAGGTGTCGCTACTGGCTATAAAAGAGGCACGGCGGAATGGGTCAGTCTACCTGGCTGCAATCCAGCATTATTTTCATTGTGGAATGCAGCCGGGTGGTAAGTTTAGATCGAAAGGCGTAAATATCACGCCTGAGGCGGCAGGCAAACCCCAATACCGCCGATGCCGCAATAGCCCTGCGGATTTTTGTACAAGTACTGCTGGTGGTCGTCTTCCGCGTAATAGAACGGGCCTGCATTAGCAATCTCGGTGGTGACCTGGCGTTTGTCACCGGCGGCGGTCATCGCGGCCTGAAAGCGTTCAAGGCTGGCGCGGGCCGCTTTGTCCTGCTCCGGCGTCAGGGGATAAATAGCGGAGCGATATTGAGTCCCTACGTCGCCGCCCTGGCGCATGCCCTGAGCCGGATCGTGGTTTTCCCAGAACACCTGTAGCAGCTGCTCATAGCTGACGACTTTCGGGTCATACACCACACGCACCGCTTCCGCATGGCCGGTCTGGCCGCTGCAGACTTCACGGTAGGTTGGGTTTGGGGTATAGCCGCCGCTGTAGCCCGCAGCCGTGCTGTAAACGCCGGGAATCTCCCAATACAAACGCTCGACGCCCCAAAAACATCCCATCGCAAACAGGGCGATTTCCATCCCATCTGGTACATTTGTCATAGAGTGTTCATTAACCGCATGAAGCGTGGCGACCGGCATTGGCGTGTTTCGCCCCGGCAGGGCTTCGGACTGAGCAACAGGGTGAGTTTTTTCGAACAAATGCATGGTGTTTTTCTCCGGGAAATCGATAAAAAAGCGAGCGGTTGTCATCAGTCCTGCAATTTCAGACAATACACACAACTTAAAGACTACATTACATATAAGAAAGATTTAGGCTAGTGAGTTATTTTCAACCCTTAATGTTAGGGTTTTGTTAATCCGCGGAGCGGTAATGACGTTTCCTTCCAGGGGTGGGAACAAGGATATTCAGGAGAAAACGTGCCAGCAATCCGTACTTTATGTATTACCAGCCTGTGTGTGGCGAGCACATGGGCCAGCGCAGCGAACGTGCGTTTGCAGGTTGAGGGACTCAGCGGCGAGCTGCAAAAAAACGTACGTGCCCAGCTTTCAACTATCGAAAGTGATGAAGTCACGCCGGATCGCCGTTTCCAGGCGCGCGTGGACGACGCTATTCGTGAAGGGCTAAAAGCCCTGGGCTATTACGAGCCGACAATTGATTTTACCCTTCGTCCGCCTCCTGCAAACGGCGGCAGACAGGTACTGCTCGCGAAAGTAGACGCAGGCCCGCCGGTGTTAATTGGCGGCACTGATGTTATTTTGCGCGGCGGCGCACGTACCGACAAAGACTATCTCGAGCTGCTCACCAAGCGGCCAAAAATCGGCACCGTTCTCGATCACGCCGATTACGACAACTTCAAAAAAGGGCTTTCCAGCGTTGCGCTGCGTAAAGGCTACTTCGACAGTGATTTCCGCAAAAGCCAGCTGGGCGTTTCGCTGGACAGGCACCAGGCGTTCTGGGATATCGACTACGACAGCGGCGAGCGCTACCGCTTTGGCGACGTCACTTTCGAAGGCTCGCAAATTCGCGAAGAGTACCTGCAAAACCTGATCCCGTTTAAGCCGGGTGACTACTACAAGTCGAGCGATCTGGCCGAGCTTAACCGCCGCCTGTCGGCAACCGGCTGGTTTAACTCTGTGGTTGTGGCGCCAGAATTTGAAAAGTCCCGGCAGACCAAAGTGCTGCCTCTGCACGGCGTAGTTTCTCCGCGTACCGAGAACACGATAGAAACCGGTGTGGGTTATTCAACCGACGTAGGCCCACGCCTGAAAGCCAGCTGGAAAAAGCCGTGGATGAACTCGTACGGCCACAGCCTGACGACCAGTACCAGCCTCTCCGGCCCGGAGCAGACGCTGGACTTCAGCTATAAAGTGCCGCTGCTCAAAAGCCCGCTGGAGCAATACTATCTGGTGCAGGGTGGCTTCAAACGCACCGATCTGAACGATACAAAATCTGACTCAACAACCGTGGCGCTTTCCCGCTACTGGGATATGTCGAGCGGCTGGCAGCGCGCGGTTAACCTGCGCTGGAGCCTCGACCACTTTACCCAGGCGGACGTCACCAACACCACGATGCTGCTCTATCCGGGCGTTAGCCTGAACCGTACGCGTTCGCGCGGCGGCCTGATGCCTACGTGGGGTGATTCACAGCGGTATTCGATTGATGTTTCCAACACGACATGGGGTTCAGACGTCGACTTTGGCGTTTTCCAGGCGCAAAACGTCTGGATCCGCTCGCTGTATGAAAAACACCGTTTTGTGGTGCGCGGCAACCTTGGCTGGATAGAAACCAACAACTTCAAGAAAGTCCCGCCGGACCTGCGTTTCTTCGCTGGTGGCGACCGCAGCATTCGCGGCTACAAATACAAATCTATCTCGCCTGAGGACAGCAACGGCAAGCTGACCGGTGCGTCCAAGCTGGCAACCGGCTCGCTGGAATACCAGTACAACGTAACCGGAAAATGGTGGGGCGCGGCGTTTGTTGACTCCGGCGAAGCGGTTAACGACATCAAGCGCAGTAATTTCAAAACCGGCGCGGGCGTCGGGGTTCGCTGGCAGTCTCCCGTTGGGCCAATCAAGCTCGATTTTGCGGTGCCGGTTGGCGATAAAGAAGAGCACGGTTTACAGTTTTACATCGGTTTGGGGCCTGAATTATGAGTCGTTGGAAGAAAATAAGCCTCGCGGTGTTGGCTGTTATTGTCCTGTTGGTTGCGGCGGTAGGTTTCCTGGTCGGCACTACACCGGGCCTGCATTTGCTATTTAAAGGGGCTAACCGCTGGGTGCCGGGGCTGCACATCGCCCAGGTCGATGGCGGCTGGCGCAACCTGACGCTGAAGAACCTGAGCTACGAGCAGCCGGGTGTTGCGGTGCGAGCGGGCGAAGTGCATCTTGCGGTTAAGCTCAACTGCCTGTGGCACAGCAGCCTGTGCGTGAATGACTTCTCGCTAAAAAATGTCGATGTCGCTATCGACAGTAAAAAAATGCCGCCGTCTGCTCCTGTCGAAGAGCAGGACAGCGGCCCGCTCAACCTCTCCACGCCATATCCCATCACCCTCAGCCGCGTGGCGCTGAACAACGTCAACGTTAAAATCGACGACACCACTGTTTCGGTGATGGATTTCTCCAGCGGCCTGAGCTGGGAGCAGCGAAATCTCACGCTGACGCCAACCAGCCTTGAAGGCTTGCTTATTGCCCTGCCGAAAGCCGCGCAGGTGGCAAAAGAAGAAGTGGTGGAGCCGAAGATCCAGAACCCGCAGCCGGACGAAGCACCGCTTGGGGAAACGCTCCAGAAGCTCTTCGAGAAGCCGCTGCTGCCGGAAATGGCAGACGTAAACCTGCCGGTGAATCTGAATATTCAGGAATTCCGCGGCGCGCGCCTGCGCCTGACGGGCGACACCGATTTGATGATTAATTCGCTGTTGCTCAAAGTCAGCAGCATCGACGGCAACCTGAAGCTGGATGCGCTGGACGTGGACTCGTCCCAGGGGCTGGTGAACGCCACCGGAAGCGCCCAGCTGCGGGATAACTGGCCGGTAGACCTGACCCTTAACAGCACGCTGAACATCGACCCGCTGAAAGGCGAAAAGGTGAAGATGAAAGTCGGCGGCGCGCTGCGCGACGAGCTGAAAGTCGGCATTAACCTTTCAGGGCCGGTGGGCATGCAGCTGAATGCTCAGGCGAAGCTTGCGGAGGCCGGACTGCCGCTGAATATCGCGCTGGACAGCAAGCAGCTTGCCTGGCCGCTGAGCGGTGAAAAACAGTACCAGGCGGATGACATCAAGCTGCGCCTGACCGGCAAGATGACCGACTACAAGCTTTCGTTCAGCACCGCCGTGAAGGGCGACCAGGTTCCGCCCGCCACGATAACGCTCGATGGCAAAGGTAACGAGCAGCAGTTTAGCCTCGACAAACTGCGGGTGGCCGCGCTTCAGGGCAATACCGATCTGAAGGCGCTGGTGGACTGGAGCAAAGCGATTAGCTGGCGCGGCGAACTTACCCTCGCAGGAATCAATACCGCGAAGCAGTTCCCGGACTGGCCCGCGAAGCTGGACGGCAATATCAAAACCCGCGGCAGCCTGTACGGCGGCAGCTGGCAGATGGATATTCCCGAGCTGAAGCTCAGCGGAAACGTGAAACAGAACAAAGTGAACGTTCAGGGCGCACTCCAGGGCAACAACTACATGCAGTGGAAAGTGCCAGGCCTGCACATTGAGCTGGGGCGCAACACGGTGGATGTGAAGGGCGAGCTGGGCGAGAAAGATCTCAACCTGGACGCCAACATTAATGCGCCAAACCTGGATAATGCGCTGCCGGGCCTCGGCGGCACGGCGAAAGGCATCATCAAGGTGCGTGGCGATGTGAAAGCGCCGCAGTTGCTGGCTGACCTCACGGCAAATAGCCTGCGCTGGCAGGAACTGACAGTTGCCCGCGTGCTGCTCAAAGGCGACGTGAAGTCGAGTGAGCAAATCGGCGGCAACCTCAACCTGCGCGTAGAGCGCGTTGTTCAGCCCGGCGTGAAGGTCGATTTGGTTACGCTGGATGCGAAAGGCGATGAAAAGCAGCACCAGCTTCAGCTGCGTATTCAGGGCGAACCCGTTTCCGGGCGGCTGAACCTCAGCGGCAGCTTTGACCGCAATGAAGAGCGCTGGCGCGGCAAGCTGACCGATACGCGCTTCGACACGCCGGTTGGCCCGTGGGCGCTGAACCGCGAGCTAACGCTGGACTTCCGAAATAAAGAACAGAAGATTGCGATTGGCCCACACTGCTGGGTTAACCCGAACGCTGAGCTTTGCGTACCGCAAACCATTGACGCCGGAGCTAAAGGCCGCGCGGTGGTGAACCTTAACCGCTTCGACCTGGCGATGCTAAAACCGGTGATGCCGGAAGAGACGCAGGCCAGCGGCGTGTTTACCGGTAAAGCGGATGTGAGCTGGGACAGCGAGTCCGGCGGCCTGCCTCAGGGCCAGGTCACGCTTAGCGGGCGCGGCGTGAAGGTCGCGCAGGTGGTTAACGGAAATACGCTGCCGGTCGCCTTCGATACGCTAAACCTGAACGCGGAACTGAAGAACAATCGTGCCCAACTGGGCTGGTTGATCAAAGTGGCGAACAACGGGCAGTTCGACGGCCAGGTGCAAATAACCGACCCGCAGGGGCGGCGTAACCTGGGCGGCAACGTCAATATTCGTAACTTCTCGCTGGCTATCGCCAACGCTATCTTCTCGCGCGGCGAGAAAGCAGACGGCACGCTGAATGCTAACCTGCGTCTTGGCGGCAACCTTGAACGTCCGCAGATGTTCGGCCAGATGCAGCTCAACGGCGTTGATGTTGAAGGCAACTTTATGCCGTTCGAAATGCAGCCGAGCCAGATTGCAATGAACTTCAACGGCATGAATTCAACGCTGCAAGGCGTGGTGCGAACCAAACAGGGGCAAATAGTCCTCAGCGGCGACGCAGACTGGACACAAATTGACAACTGGCGGGCGCGTATTGCCGCGAAGGGCAGCAAGGTGCGTATCACCGTGCCGCCGATGGTGCGGCTGGACGTTTCCCCGGATATCGAGTTTGTGGCAACCCCGAGCCTGTTCACCCTTAACGGCAATGTTGACGTGCCGTGGGCGCGTATCGTGGTCCACGATGTGCCGGGCAGCGCGGTGGGCGTCTCCAGCGATGAAGTGATGCTGGATAAAGATCTGAAACCGGTGAATCCGAAGTCGGCAAGTATTCCAATCAACAGCAATCTGACGATTCACGTTGGCAATAATGTCCGGCTGGATGCCTTCGGCCTGAAAGCCCGCCTCACCGGCGACCTGAAAATGGTGCAGGATAAGCAGGGGCTGGGTCTGAACGGCCAAATCAGCATTCCGCAGGGGCGCTTCCATGCTTATGGGCAGGATCTTATCGTGCGCAAAGGCGAGCTGCTGTTCTCCGGCCCGCCGGATAACCCGTATCTCAACATTGAGGCAGTGCGTAACCCTGAAGCGACGGAAAACGACGTCACTGCGGGCGTTCGGGTTACCGGGCCTGCCGACGAACCAAAAGCTGAAATCTTCTCTGACCCGGCGATGTCGCAGCAGGAAGCCTTGTCCTACCTGCTTCGCGGCCAGGGATTAGACACTTCCGGCAACGATGGCGACGCGATGACTTCAATGCTTGTGGGTCTGGGGGTTGCACAAAGTGGTCAGGTTGTGGGTAAAATCGGCGAGACGTTTGGCGTAAGCAACCTGGCGCTCGACACCGCAGGGGTAGGAGACTCTTCCCAGGTGGTCGTCAGCGGCTATGTACTGCCGGGTCTTCAGGTTAAATATGGCGTAGGTATTTTTGACTCTCTGGCGACGTTAACGCTGCGTTATCGTCTGATGCCTAAGCTATATCTGGAAGCGGTGTCTGGCGTAGATCAGGCACTAGATCTGCTCTATCAGTTTGAGTTTTAGCAATGCGAATATTTGTTTACGGCAGTTTACGACGCAAACAAGGTAACAGCCACTGGATGACCAACGCCCAGTGGCTGGGCGACCACACGCAGGAAAACTACGTGTTGTATAGCCTTGGGCATTATCCAGGCGCCGTGCCGGGCGATGGCATCGTATCGGGTGAAGTTTACCGGATAGACGCCTCCACACTTTCCGAGCTGGATGCACTGCGCACCAAAGGGGGCGAGTACCGACGCCAGCTGATTCAGACACCTTACGGCGGAGCCTGGATGTACGTTTACCAGCGCCCGGTGGACGGGCTAACGCGCATCGACAGCGGGAACTGGCTGGATCGAGAAAAGTATTAAGCACATCTAAAGCGGCTACCCCAACAGGTAGCCGTTTTTTTATCCCTGCGGCCTTCCATTATTTTGCCATGTTCCTCCGCCGTACATTTTTCCGTGGGAAGCCCATTCCAAAATTAAACTCTGCTCACATTTTGTTCTGTTCATGCGTCTGAATCAGTTTTATAACTGGCGCAGTTTCATGTCGTTGTGTTTATACTTTGTATAACACACCCGACAGGAGAGAGAGATGCGCATCACCATCAAAAAATGGGGGAACAGTGCTGGTATGGTCATTCCCGGTGCATTAATGGATGAGCTAGGGCTTAAGATTGGGCAAAGTATGGAGGCGGAAGTGTTTAACAATCAGCTGATTATGAAACCCGTAAGGAAAAAGTACACTCTGGACGAACTGCTGGCTCTGGGTGACCCATCGGCGCCGAAAGTGTCTGAAGAAGAGATTTGGGGCAAGGATAACCCGGTCGGGAAAGAAGTATGGTGAGACGTGGGGGTTTTGAAAGGGGCGATATCGTTCTCGTGGGGTTCAATCCCGCCGTTGGCCGGGAGCAACAGGGGGAAGGCCGTCCTGCTCTGGTGCTTTCAACCCGGGCATTTAACCAGACGGGCACGGTGCTGGTGGCACCCATCACTCAGGGCGGAAATTACGCAAGGGACGCAGGTTTTGCCGTTTCCCTGAGCGGATGCGGGACGGAGACCTGCGGCGTGGTGCTGGTTAACCAGGCCAGAATGGTCGATCTTGAATGCCGCGGGGCACAAAAACTTGAGGCCGCTCCGCTAGACGTTGTTGAGGAAGTTTTAGCCAGGCTTCAGGCCATCCTCGAATAAACAAAAACACCGCCCGGAGGCGGTGTTTGCTCTTTACTCGCAGGCTGAGAATTACTTCTTAGCGGCGCGTTCAAAAGAGGCGATGATTTCTGCTTTAGCAGCTTCGGCATTGTCCCAGCCGTCAACTTTCACCCATTTGCCTTTTTCGAGGTCTTTGTAGTGCTCGAAGAAGTGAGTGATCTGCGCTTTCAGCAGTTCTGGCAGGTCGTTCACATCTTTAATGTGATCGTACTCTTTGCTCAGTTTGGTGTGCGGAACAGCAACCAGTTTAGCGTCTTCGCCAGACTCGTCGGTCATTTTCAGCACGCCAACAGGGCGGCAACGAATCACGCTGCCTGGCTCCAGCGGGTATGGAGTTGGGACCAGAACGTCTACCGGGTCACCGTCCAGAGACAGGGTGTGGTTGATGTAACCGTAGTTGCACGGGTAGAACATCGCGGTAGACATGAAGCGGTCAACAAACAGCGCGCCGCTATCCTTGTCTACTTCGTATTTGATTGGGTCAGCGTTAGCCGGGATTTCAATAACAACGTAGATATCTTCCGGCAGATCTTTACCCGCTGGAACGTTGAGTAAGCTCATGTCTCTTTCCTTTAAACTGGTGTATTTCAAGTGCCCGATATTATAGCCAACTGCGGTTAAATGTCTTTTGCTGTTTTTCCCCAACGGCCTAAGACGCTAAGCTAAACGGCCCTCCCGCGCGGCCGCCTGCCCGGATAACCGTGCGAACCTGCCTGCGCTAAACTTCATGGCAACAAGCACTTAACGTATGCAAATAACGCAAATTGATTAAACATTTTCCTAAAATTGCCGATAACACGCTCACTACTTTATTCATGAGCCATCGTTAAACCGGGAATTAAGCATGTTGAGAAATTTGTCGATTCGCACGGGGCTGCTGACGCTGTTGGCAGTTATGACGTTCCTGCTGTTGGTTGTTAGCGGCATCGGCATTTATGCCCTGCAGCAAAGTTCCGCTTCTCTTGAGCGCATTAACCGCCTGCAGGGTGAGCAAATGGTGCGCGTTAGCGATGGCTATATTCTGCTGCTGCGCGCCCGTAATGAGGCCGGTCAGTCGGTACGGCAGATGGAAATCGGCATGCTGGATGATGCGACGAAGTCGGCTAAAAATGTGACCGTCGAAGTAGAGCAGGCGCAGAAAAATCTAAAATCTGTTATCGACAGCGGAGTGAGCGACGAGCAGGGCGATGCTCTTCTGGCAAGTCTGGCCAAAAGCTATGCAGCCTATCAGGCTCAGGGGATTGCCCCGATGCTGGCGGCGCTGCAAAAGCAAAGCCCGGACGACTATTACGATCTGCTGGAAAAAAGCCTGATCCCGCTTGGGCAGAAATTTGATACCGACGTGCAGGCGTTTCAGCGCTGGGGTGAAGCCCGCGGCAACAGCGAAGTGGCTGGCGTCCAGCTGCATAAGAAAATCGTGCTTGGCTTTATTATCCTCGCCGCGCTGCTGACTGCCGCCATCATTGTGCTGGTGTGGCTGGCGCTGCGCCATCTGCTGCTTAAGCCGCTGGATGAAGCCATTCACCAGCTGGAGTTTGTCGCCGAAGGTGATTTAACCCAGCCGCTGCCGCAAACCGGCAACAACGAATTTGGCCGCCTTGCCGGAGCGATTGTGGCGATGCGGACCTCTCTGGTGGACTCGGTAAGCCGCGTGCGCGACGCATCATCGCAGATTGATACCGGCAGCCGCGAGCTGGCCGCGGGCAACCTCAACCTCTCCCAGCGTACTGAATCCACCGCGACCTCGCTGGAAGAAACCGCAGCCAGCATGGAGCAAATCACCGCCACCGTGAAGCAAAACGCCGATAACGCCGAGCAGGCCCATAAGCTGGCTAAAGTGGTTTCCGACACAGCCGACCGCGGTAGCGAAATGGTTTGCTACGTGATTGAAAAAATGCGTGATATTTCAGGTAGCGCAGGCCGTATCGCAGATATTCTTAGCGTTATCGACGGCATCGCTTTCCAGACCAATATCCTGGCGCTTAACGCCTCGGTGGAAGCGGCTCGCGCCGGGGAGCAGGGGCGTGGTTTTGCCGTGGTAGCCGGTGAAGTTCGCACTCTGGCAAGCCGTAGCGCCGAAGCGGCCAAAGAGATCCGCACCCTGATTTCTGACTCTCAGACACATGTAGGCGAGGGCAGCGACCTCGCCCAGCAGGCCGGTGAAACAATGGATGAAATCGCCGAAGAAATTATGCGTATGACCAGGCTGGTACGTGAAATTGCCAACGCTTCTAACGAGCAAAGCCACGGAATTGAGCAGGTGAATATTGCCGTGAGCCAGATGGATGAAGCGGCTCAGCAGAACGCGGCGTTAGTGGAAGAGTCTACGGCGGCAACCCGTTCGCTGGAAGAGCAGTCTCAGCAGTTGGTTACGGCGATGGCGTCATTTCGCTATTAAGTGAAGCGCTAAAAACCCTCTCCCCGATGGGAGAGGGTGAGAAGAAAGAAATCAGGCGTCCGGGTATTCGCGAATAAAGCGCTCGACGTCTTCAACCATGTGCTGAGTGCCAACAAAGAACGGGCGGCGCTGGTGCAGGGTGGTTGGGATGATGTCCAGAATACGCTCTTTACCGTCGCTGGCTTTGCCGCCGGCCTGTTCCGCAAGGAACGCCATCGGGTTGCCTTCATACAGCAAACGCAGTTTGCCTTCAGGGTGGCTGGCGGTGCTTGGATAAAGGTAAATCCCGCCTTTCAGCAGGTTACGATGGAAGTCCGCAACCAGAGAGCCAATGTAGCGCGAGGTGTAAGGGCGCTTGCTGGCCGCATCTTCTTCCTGGCAGAATTTGATGTACTTCTTCACGCCGTTCGGGAATTTAATGTAGTTGCCTTCGTTAATGGAGTAGGTGTTGCCTCTCTCCGGGAAGCGCATACGTTCCTGGCTCAGGCAGAATACGCCGAGTGAAGGATCGTAGGTGAAGGCGTGAACGCCGCAGCCGGTGGTGTAAACCAGCATCGTCGAGGAGCCATAAACCACATATCCCGCTGCAACCTGCTTGTTGCCGGGCTGCAGGAAGTCCTCTTCGGTTACCGGAGTGCCTACGGGAGTGATACGGCGGTAGATAGAAAATATGGTGCCAACCGAGACGTTGACATCAATGTTAGAAGAGCCGTCAAGCGGGTCCATCAGCACCACGTATTTGGCCTGCTCCGCGCCCTCGAAGACGACAATGTCATCCTCTTCTTCGGAGGCAATACCTGCCACAATGCCGCGTGCCTTCAGCGCTGCCTTGAGTTTTTCATTCGCAAACAGGTCGAGTTTTTGCTGCTCCTCACCCTGCACGTTTTCGGCACCGCTCGCACCCAGGATATCGACCAGACCGGCCTTATTGATATCGCGGTGGATGATTTTAGCGCCCAGCTTTATCGCCGACAGTAAAGCCGTAAGCTCACCGGTAGCATGAGAAAACTCGTGCTGCTTCTCGACAATAAATTCACCTAACGTTTTCATAACACTTTCCCTGCATCATTATGTTGGATAAAGCGATCGCAACAATCTTAACAAATATTCAAAACATCGCGCACAGGTGAATCGCGCCAGCAAGTTAAGGAATATCCTGAAATGCGTTTCGCCCCGGAGGCCATACGGTTAGAATGTGCGCCAAACAAAGAAAGGATAGTTTCGTATGCGCATTCATATTCTAGGGATCTGTGGCACCTTTATGGGCGGCCTGGCGATGCTGGCTCGCTCTTTAGGGCATGAAGTGACTGGCTCGGACGCCAATGTTTACCCGCCGATGAGTACGCTGCTTGAACAGCAGGGGATCTCGTTAATCGAAGGTTATGACGCCAGCCAGCTCGACCCGCATCCTGACCTGGTGATTATCGGCAACGCGATGACGCGCGGTAATCCTTGTGTTGAAGCGGTGCTGGAGCAGGGCATTCCTTATATGTCCGGCCCGCAGTGGCTGCATGACTTTGTGCTGCGCGACCGCTGGGTGATTGCGGTTGCCGGTACTCACGGTAAAACCACGACGGCCGGAATGGCGACCTGGATTCTGGAAGCCTGCGGTTATAAGCCGGGCTTTGTCATCGGCGGCGTGCCGGGGAACTTCGAGGTTTCTGCTCGCCTGGGCGACAGCTCATTCTTCGTGATTGAAGCCGACGAATATGACTGCGCGTTCTTCGACAAGCGTTCCAAATTCGTGCATTACTGCCCGCGCACGCTAATCCTCAATAACCTTGAGTTCGACCACGCGGATATCTTCGACGATCTGAAAGCCATCCAGAAGCAGTTCCACCATCTGGTGCGCATCGTGCCGGGCCAGGGGAAAATTATCTGGCCGGAAAACGACGCAAACCTGAAGCAAACCCTGGCGATGGGCTGCTGGAGCGAGCAGGAACTGGTTGGCGAGCAGGGCCACTGGCAGGCTAAAAAGCTGACGACCGATGCCTCCCAGTGGGAAGTCTATCTGGACGGCGAGTGCGTAGGCACCGTGAACTGGCAGCTTGTGGGCGAACACAACATGCATAACGGCCTGATGGCGATTGCCGCCGCCCGGCATGTTGGCGTTACGCCAGCAGATGCCGCTCAGGCACTGGGCGGTTTCGTTAACGCACGCCGCCGCCTTGAGCTGCGCGGTGAAGCTAATGGCGTAACCGTTTATGATGATTTTGCTCATCATCCGACGGCAATTCTGGCCACCCTTGCTGCGCTACGCGGTAAAGTTGGCGGAACGGCGCGCATTCTGGCGGTGCTGGAGCCTCGTTCAAACACCATGAAAATGGGCGTCTGCAAAGACGATCTGGCGCCATCTTTGGGGCGTGCAGATGAAGTCTTCCTGCTGCAACCGCAGCATATTCCATGGCAGGTTGCGGAAGTGGCTGAGGCCTGCGTGCAGCCAGCACACTGGAGTGCGGACGTGGATACGCTGGCCGATATGATTGTGAAAACAGCGCAGCCCGGCGACCATATTCTGGTGATGAGCAATGGCGGCTTCGGCGGCATTCATCAGAAGCTGCTGAATGGTCTGGCTAAAAAAGCGGAACTTGCGGACGAGCAGGCTATTTAAGCCAAGCCCGTTTAGCATGCGGTCAAGGGCGTACTTCGGGTACGCCCTTTTTGTTTAAAGCGAGCCAGCCACTTTAAATGTGTCTGTTACCTTAGGATCCACACCGAAGCGGTTAACGCCTGGCGTCCCATTCTGGCAGTTGAACGCCAGAATAATCAGCCATCCAACGACTGGGATCAGCAGCAGCAGCAGCCACCACGCCGAACGATCGGTATCGTGCAGGCGGCGGAACTGTACTGCCCAGAGCGGCAGGAAAACCAGGATGCTGTAAATTGTGGTGAGCGCACCTTCATCTTTATAGATATGAAGTCCAAGCATTCTGTCCAGCACGCTGAGTACGCCAGCCAGAATGAAGTTCACCAGATGGAACATCCAGTACTCTTTGCGGCGTGCACGGCCGCTAAAACCAAGATAATTTCTTAATGCTTTGAAATACCAATCCATTTACGGCCCGCCTTGATTATCCGAAAATCACCCGATAGATAAGCGATCGTTTCAAGAATAGTCGTGAAAATCTGGGCCGTAAATCATTGTTGTGGTGAATATTCTTAACCCCGGCTAAACCGGACATCGCGCCCGTGCGGCTGGTCTAAATCCTGCGCAGGGCCGACGGAAATAACGCCGGTTGGGTTAATCGTTTTATGGCTGCGATAGTAGTGGTTGCGAATATGCGGGAAGCTCACCGTTTCGCTTATCCCCGGCAACTGATAGATGTCGCGCAGGAAGCCGTAAAGATTGGGGTAGTCGCTGATGCGGCGTTTGTCGCACTTGAAGTGGGTGACATACACCGGATCAAAGCGTACCAGCGTCGTCCACAGGCGAATATCCGCCTCGGTCAGCTGGTTACCGGTTAAATAGCGGTGCTGGCCGAGGATTTGCTCAAGGCGTTCCAGAGAGATGAAAAGCTTGTCGACAGCTTCGTCATAGGCTTCCTGCGAAGTGGCGAATCCTGCCTTATACACGCCGTTATTCACCGAGTCGTAGATCCAGCCGTTTAGCTCATCTATCTCACTTCTCAGCGCTTCGGGGTAGTAGTCTCCTGCTCGCGCGCCAAGCGCATCAAACGCCGTGTTGAACATGCGGATGATTTCAGCCGACTCGTTGCTGACGATGGTTTGATTTTTCTTATCCCACAGCACCGGCACCGTAACGCGCCCGGTATAGTTCGGGTCTGCCTGAAGATAGAGCTGATAGAGAAAATCGTGCTGATAAAGAGTGTCGCCGGTTGCGTCCGGGAAGTCTGTGCCAAACGTCCAGCCATTTTGCAGCATCAGCGGGTGTACTACGGAAACAGAGATAAAGGGCTCGAGACCTTTCAGCTTGCGAACCATCAGGGTGCGGTGCGCCCACGGGCAGGCCAGGGAGACATACAGATGATAGCGATCTTTTTCGGCGGCAAAGGCTTTGCCGCCGTCTGGACCGGCGGTGCCGTCTGCTGTCAGCCAGTTGCGGAAGGCGGATTCGGTGCGCTTGAAGCGGCCGCCGGTCGATTTGGTGTCGTACCAGACGTCATGCCAGACGCCGTCGATGAGTTGCCCCATTTTTTTCTCCTCCTCAATAGCAAAAAAGCGAAGACAATGTCTTCGCTTTCTCAGTGTTCATCAGTATAGAACGCTTACCACTTTTTATTCAGTACGCGGTCGAGGCTGATTGCGCCCGGGCCGAAGACGGCCAGCAGCAGGTAACCACCCGCGATGGTGAAGTTCTTCATAAACATGATGGAGTTCGCGCCTTCAGCAAAGTTGCTGTGGAACAGGAACGCCGTCAGCAGAGTAAACAGCGCGGTGATAAGCGCGGTGGTACGGGTCAGGAAACCGAACAGGATAGCCAGACCGCCGCCGAACTCCAGCAGGATAGTCAGCGGCAGCAGTGCGCCCGGCACGCCCATCGCTTCCATGTATTGCTGAGTGCCAGCATAACCGGTGATTTTGCCCCAGCCAGCGGTAATAAACAGGATTGGCATTAAAATACGAGCAACCAGGACGCCAACATCTTCTAATTTTTTCATTTTACTCTCCAGCGGTTCTTTTTTCCGGCGTTCATTGCCAGGACTTAAAGGGGGCGCAAACTCCAGTGATTACCGGTGCTTGCCGTCGATGGAGAGGATAATAGACGGGGTGAAAAAGGATTGTTAGCAAGGAAAACTGTCTAAGTCCTTCAAATATCCTGAGTGAACTAAGCGGCAAAAGTAAAAACACCGCCATCGAGGCGGTGTTTGTGGGGTCTAGCGTGGGTTTTGATTCAGCGCATTGCGGATCATTCGCCAGGCGCTCCAGGCGCCAAAACCTCGCTTCGCCCAGCGCATCAGCAAGCTTGGGTGCCGTACCGACCAGATAGCCAGCACGCTGCTGGCTATCATGGCGTAGCTGCGCAGGCTTAGCAGAGTATTCCAGCCGCGATCGTAAGGGCCGGTCACCTGCAACCAATCCCGCCTTGTGGCGCTGAGGTCGAGACGCTGTTGCTGGATTTGGCTGAGCAGATGCGCCTTACGCTTAGTGCGTTCTGCATCGCTCATTACTTATCCTCTTCCAGCAGGGTCCGGTCGTTTTCCAGCTCGCGCCGGGTATGGCGCAGCAAAGTCGACTGCCGGGATTTTCTCAGCGTCCAGATACCGCCGATCAGCGCCAGAGAGAGCAGCACCACGGTGGTCGCAATCATGGCGTTGAGGCGATACTGCGGATCAACGGCCCAGATAACCAGCACCATCAGGCTCATCAGGCCAAAAGCGGCAAACAGCATCGTCAGGCCGAGCATCAGCAGCAACTGAACGAGATGCGCTTTTTCCTCTTCCAGCTCAACCACGGCAAGGCGCAGGCGGGTTTCAACCATTCCAACCAGAATGGTGACCAGCCGCTGACCAATGCCGAGCACGCTCTTGCCCGGCCCCTGGCTTTGATGAGAATCAGCCATCTTAGCGGCGAGCCAGCAGCACGCCCAGTACGACGCCTACCGCCGCACCAATCCCAACGCCTGTCCACGGGTTCTCGCGAACATAATCGTCAGCTTTTGCCGCGGCTTCACGGGTTTGCTGGGCGATGGCTTCGCTGGTTTCGCCGAGACGAGAGCGGCTCTCTTTCAGCGCTTTTTCTGCTTTGGTGCGCAGCTTATCCAGTTCGGTTTTCGACTTGTCCGTGGAAGCACTCAGGACTTCTTCAAGCGTATCTGCCAGGGATTTCAACTCAGCGCGCAAATGTTCTGACGTAGTATCTTTTGACATAATTCTCTCCGAGTGTTTGAGGTGGATCCTTAAAGTCTGCGACTACCTGTCTCAGTAATCACGCTTCTCTAAAGCTTTCAATTCGTCTTCAGCTTCTGCCAGTTTTTTCTCGCGTTTAGCAATTTTTTCCGGGTCGCCCTTCTGGCGGGCTTCATTGAGATCGGCTCTACGTTCTTCAATTTCTTCTTTTTGATGGGTGATTTTTTTCTGGTGTTCGGCGCGCAGGCTGCTGTCGCTGCAATTTGCGCGCACTTCGCTCAACGCTTTTTTCAGGCCATCAATACGATGCTGGTTATTGTGTTTTTCCGCATAGCCAATCTCGCGTTGAATATCCTGCTCTTTTTCACCGCAAAGCGAAGCGGCCTGAGCGGCAGAAGTCAGGGTGAGTAAAGCAAGAGCCAGTACGGTGCGGTATTTCATGATTTGACCTTCCATTGTAAGACGATGCACAAATTATCGGGTGATAATACCCTATGCGTCGTTCCAGAGTTTCGTTTAAAAGCGCTGATAATGAGCGGTAAAAACAGATAAAGCATAGTCATGAATCAACTAAAAACCCAGAGGGTAATAATAAATTCGGACTCAGAGAAGGGTGATTAACCGAGATGATTGTGGTCAGGGCGCAGGATGGAGAGCCATGCCAGCGCGTCGCTATCGCCGTCCTGCTGGGCCACAACATAGCCCTGCGGCAGCGTACGGTTCAGCACTTCCTTTGCGGCTTCACTCTGTGCGCTGGAATCAAAAGTAACCAGCAGTGTGTTATTCAGCGGCGTAATACTTTTGAAGCGGATGCCGTTGGCGTCGAGATGATGCCAGACGTAAAAACCGTCAGGTATGCTCCCGCCCTGCCGCGAGGCACGTATCTCAAGAGTGGAATCTTTATTCTGCATGCCGGACCACATAACCAGCGCGACCAGCGCCAGCGCACCCACAAGCAGCGCCGCCCGAAGGCGGCCTGTGAAAGCTAATTTCATCGAATCTCTCTAACTGCTTTGACCGCGTTTTTTACGCCAGAGCACAATTAATGAACCTACGAGGCCGATGACAAGGAGCACCACCGGGATAAGCATCAGGCACGACATTAATGCGTCTTCGTATTTCTGGAACACAGGGGTTTTGCCCAGCAAATAGCCCAGCGTGGTGAGAATCAATATCCACAACAGGCCGCTCATCCAGTTAAAGAACTGGAAGCGTGTGCTGCTAAGACCCGATAACCCGGCAATAGTTGGCAGCAGGGTACGAACAAATGCGATAAAACGCCCCACCAGCAGCGCCGACAGGCCGTGCTTATGGAATAACTGGTGTGAGCGCTGGTGGTAGTGCGCAGGCAGATGAGAAAGCCAGTTTTGTACCAGCCTCGTATTTCCCAGCCAGCGCCCCTGAATGTAGCCCAGCCAGCTGCCGAGGCTTGCCGCTATGGTGAGCAGAGCGATAGTTTCCGCAAAGCCCAGAGACCCTTTCGCTATCAGAACGCCAACCAGAACCAGCAGGCTGTCACCGGGCAAAAATGCCGCCGGAAGCAGGCCGTTTTCGAGAAATAAAATCATGAACAGCACAAAGTAGAGCATGCCAACCATCGAGGGGTTAGCGAGCGTTTCAAAATCCTGGCTCCAGAGAGCGGAGAGCAGTTGCGTCAGTAGTTCCATTCAGTGTTCCTGGCACTTCGTTTAGGCCGCCGGTGTAAACGGATGAGCAGAATGCAGCATGGTTTTTATAGTTAGTTGCTGGCTACAATCCACTGCCCCTACTGTGGTGTCGGAATAACATCGTGTGAAACGACAGCCAGAAGGACGGAAACCCGTACAGACGGTGAAATTGCATCTAATTGTAACAAAACTACGCGTTATACGTCACAGTATTTGCAGTTTGTTGAGGAATGATTTTGCTTACTGGCGGGGAGGCTGGCGAGGGTATTTACAAACGCTGACACTATTTATGGTTTGCTTACCCTCGGGCGGAAAAATGACTATTTTTGACCGTTTGCCGCTTTATCAAGATGAACTACCGGATTTTCAGCAAACAAATAGCGGTCTGCGTTGAACTCGAAATCATCGCTGGTGGCGTTAAACAGCACCTGGCGAGTATTTTCCAGATGCTGCCACATGGCCAGTTTAGCCGCAGCAGGGTCTTTGCGAATCAATGCCTTAAGGATTTGGTCATGATCGTCGCACCAGTTATCAACCGGGCGCATATCCATGTGTTCGTGTAATTTTTTCCAGTACGGATTGTAAATGCGGTGGCTCCACATTTTTTCCACGATAGTGGCCAGCGCGCCGTTTTGCGTAGCCAGCGCCACCTGCACATGGAACTGAAGATCCCATTCTGAATCGCGGAAGGTTTGCTCTTTTCTCGCTTTCTCCTGAATCTCCATCAGCTTAACAATGTCCTGCTTGGTCACCTGAGTGGCGGCAAACTCGGCAATATTGCTCTCAATCAGCTGGCGGGCCTGCAAAAGCTCGAAAGGACCATAATTGGCAAATTCAAAGCGCTCGTCCGGCACCGTCATATATTTTGCCTGGCTGGAAATGACGTGGATCCCGGAACCCTTGCGGACTTCAACGTAACCTTCAACCTCCAGCATGATTATCGCCTCGCGCACGACCGTACGGCTGACGTTTTTCTCTTCCGCGATATAGCGCTCCGCAGGCAGTTTTTCTCCGACCTGGTAAACCCCGGACTCGATACGATGTTTAAGTTCAGCGGCCAGCTGCTGATACAGGCGGCGGGGTTCTATGGCGTCCATAAGTTGCTCCAAAAAAGGGCTGCGGCGTGAGTAAATTTGTTATACCACTTTTTCAGATAACGCTCTAGCAAGCTTCGGGATTAAAGCCGCCCGAAGGCGGCTAAGTTTAAGACTGCACGACGGCTTTTGCCGGAACGATTTCGGGCGTCAGCTCACTGGCGGGCTGATTTTTCAGTACCGTCCAGATAACGATAGCGCCCAGCAGGTCGAATACCGCCAGCGCGGCAAACAGCGGGCTAAAGCCCATGGTGTCAGCCAGCGCGCCGACGACCAGGGCAAACAGCGTGCTGGCAGTCCAGGCTGCCATCCCCGTCAGGCCGTTTGCTGTCGCCACCTCGTTGCGCCCGAAAACGTCGGAAGAGAGCGTGATCAACGCGCCGGATAGCGCCTGGTGAGCAAAGCCGCCCACGCACAGCAGGGCAATGGCGACGTAAGGGCTGGTAAACAGGCCGATGGTGCCGGGGCCAATCATCAGCACCGCGCCCATGGTAACCACCAGCTTGCGGGAAACAATCAGGTTAACGCCAAACCAGCGCTGGAACAGCGGGGGCAGGTAACCGCCAAGAATGCAGCCGAAGTCGGCAAACAGCATCGGCATCCAGGCAAACATCGCGATTTCTTTCAGGTTAAAGCCGTAGGCCTTGAACATAAACAGCGGGATCCATGCGTTAAAGGTGCCCCAGGCCGGTTCCGCAAGAAAGCGCGGCAGAGCAATGCCCCAGAACTGGCGGTTACGCAGGATCTTCCAGGCCGACATTTTTTTGGTGTTATCGGTCTGATGATGAGCTTCCTGGCCGCTGATAATGTATTCGCGCTCTTCGCTGCTGAGTTTCTTCTGGTCGCGGGGGTTTTTATAGAACCAGAGCCAAACCATCGCCCAGATAAAACTCAGGACGCCCGTCACGATAAACGCCATCTGCCAGCTGTGCATGACTATTGCCCAGACCACCAGCGGCGGAGCTATCATCGCGCCGATTGAGGAGCCAACGTTGAAATAGCCCACCGCAATGGAACGCTCTTTTGCCGGGAACCATTCGCTGCTGGCCTTAAGCCCCGCAGGGATCATCGCCGCTTCGGCCGCACCAACCGCGCCGCGGGCAAGCGCCAGCCCGCCCCAGCTGCCCGCCAGCGCGGTGGCGGCACAGAAAACGGCCCATACTACGGCGAAGACCGCGTAGCCTATTTTGGTGCCCAACACGTCCAGCACATATCCCGCAACCGGCTGCATCACGGTGTAGCAGGCGGAATAGGCGGCAATTATCCACGAATATTGCTGGGTGGTGATATGCAGCTCGCTCATCAGCGTGGGTGCCGCAACGGCGACCGTATTGCGGGTCAGATAGCCCAGCACGGTGCCTAGGGTCACCAGCGCTATCATGTACCAGCGTAAACCTTTTATCTTTCGCATTTCTAACCCCATCCCGTCTTCATTTGAACGTTTTCAGGTAAACCGGCATCCATTGTTATTTTTGTCACCCAGGCCTGCGGCTGGCTTTCCATAGCAAGAGGGACATCGACGGCTGAAAGATAACTTGTCATACATCTTTATAAGTTGAGTGATATCACAAAAGCTTTTTCCGGAAGAACGGCGTGATAAAGCGCCTTTGCGGCCAGATCTGATGCGGGTTGTAGCGGGGTTTGGGGCCGTTTGTGGCGAATTAATCTGCTGTTTTTGTGAGCTTATACGCAAAAATCAGGTCGTTGCTGAAAAATTGGTGTGATAACTTTACTCCATCATGCACAAGCATAGAATCGTTATTTGCAGAGGACGCCCGACCATGGCCCAGTTTATGACTGAAGATTTTCTTCTTGATACCGAATTCGCCCGCCGTCTTTATCACGACTACGCAAAACAGCAGCCGATTTTTGATTACCATTGCCACCTGCCGCCGCAGCAAATCGCCGACAACTATCGCTTTAAAAACCTGTATGACATCTGGCTGAAGGGCGATCACTACAAATGGCGCGCGATGCGTACCAACGGCGTTGCGGAAAGGCTGTGTACCGGGGATGCGAGCGACCGCGAAAAGTTTGACGCCTGGGCCGCCACCGTACCGCATACTCTCGGCAACCCGCTCTATCACTGGACGCACCTCGAGCTGCGCCGCCCGTTCGGCATCACCGGGAAGCTATTCTCCCCGGCAACGGCGGATGAAATCTGGCACCAGGGCAACGACCTGCTGGCGCAGGACTCCTTCAGCGCTCGCGGCATCATGAAGCAGATGAACGTGAAAATGGTCGGCACCACTGACGATCCGGTTGATTCTCTCGAGCACCATGCCGCCGTGGCAAAAGATGCCGATTTTGACGTCAAAGTGCTGCCGAGCTGGCGTCCGGACCGGGCATTTAACATTGAACAGGCGACCTTTGCGGAATACATCTCAAAACTGGCCGCCGTTTCTGATACCGATATTCGCCGCTTCGGCGATCTTCAGGCTGCCTTAAGCAAGCGGCTGGATCACTTTGCCGCGCACGGCTGTAAAGTTGCCGACCATGCGCTGGACGTCGTGCTGTTCGCCGAGGCCGATGAAGCCACGCTGGACGCTATTCTGGCCCGTCGCCTGGCGGGCGCTCTGCTCAATGAAACCGAAGTTGCACAGTTTAAAACCGCCGTGCTGTCCTGGCTGGGAACCGAGTACGCGCGCCGTGGCTGGGTACAGCAGTACCACATCGGTGCGCTGCGCAATAATAACCAGCGCCAGTTCAAGCTGCTGGGGGCGGACGTGGGCTTCGACTCAATCAACGACAGGCCGCTGGCCGAGCCGCTGTCAAAACTGTTGAGTAAGCAAAACGAAGAGAACCTGCTGCCGAAAACCATTCTCTACTGCCTGAACCCGCGCGATAACGAAGTGCTGGGCACGATGATCGGTAATTTCCAGGGCGAAGGGATGCCGGGCAAGATGCAGTTTGGCTCAGGCTGGTGGTTTAACGATCAAAAAGACGGCATGGAGCGGCAGATGACCCAGCTTGCCCAGCTCGGCCTGCTCAGCCGCTTCGTCGGTATGCTCACCGACAGCCGCAGCTTCCTCTCCTACACCCGCCATGAATATTTCCGCCGGATTTTATGCCGCATGCTTGGCCACTGGGTGCAGGCGGGCGAAGTGCCGCAAGATCTACCGCTGCTGGGCGAGATGGTAAAAAACATCTGCTTTAACAACGCCCGTGACTATTTTGCCATTGAGCTGAATTAACTCGCGACCGAGGCCGATATGCGATACATCCAGATCCACCCCCGGGACAATGTTGCCGTCGCGCTGGTAGACCTGCCGGAGGGAGAGGCGATAACGCTCGGGCAGAGTGAATTTTCGCTGCCCCAGCCGGTAGCTCGTGGGCACAAATTTGCCCTTCGGGCGCTCGCCGCCGATGAAAACGTTGTGAAGTATGGCCTGCCGATAGGCCATGCTCTGTCTGCGATCGCCGTCGGCGAGCATCTGCATTCGCATAACCTGCGGACCAATCTTAACGACGTAGATGAGTATCGCTATCAGCCCGAATTTGCCTCTGCGGGCAAACGGACGAGCGATCGCGAAGTTAATCTTTATCGCCGGGATAACGGCGCGGTGGGCGTGCGCAATGAGCTATGGATCCTGCCAACCGTCGGCTGCGTAAACGCCATAGCGCGCCAGATGCTGAACCGCTTTTTGAAGCAGACCAACGACGCGGAAGGCATTGACGGAGCGTATCTGTTCAGCCACCAGTTCGGCTGTTCCCAGCTGGGAGACGATCACCTCAACACCCGTACCATGCTGCAAAACATGGTGCATCATCCCAATGCCGGAGCGGTGCTGGTGGTGGGGCTTGGGTGTGAAAACAATCAGATAGCCGCCTTTTGCGAAACGCTGGGCGAGTATGACCCCAGCCGCGTGCGTTTTATGGCTTTGCAGCAGCAGGATAATGAAGTTGAGGCGGGGCTGGAGCATCTTCACGCCCTGTATCAGGTTATGCGCCACGACACCCGCCAGCCAGGCCGGCTCAGCGAGCTGAAGTTCGGCCTTGAATGCGGCGGCTCCGATGGCCTTTCCGGCATTACGGCCAACCCAATGCTGGGCCTCTTTTCCGACTATGTTGTGGCGAACGGCGGCACCACGGTGCTGACGGAAGTGCCGGAAATGTTTGGCGCAGAACGCATTCTGATGAGCCACTGTCGCGATGAAGAAACGTTTGAGAAAACCGTCGCCATGGTTAACGACTTCAAACGCTATTTTATCGAGCATCACCAGCCGATTTACGAAAACCCTTCTCCGGGAAACAAGGCGGGCGGCATCACCACGCTGGAAGAGAAATCCCTCGGCTGCACGCAGAAAGCCGGAGGCAGCCAGGTTGTTGACGTGCTGCGCTACGGAGAGCGGCTAAAAGAGGCCGGGCTGAACTTGCTTAGCGCGCCCGGAAATGATGCGGTAGCGACCAGCGCGTTGGCCGGAGCGGGCTGCCATATGGTGCTGTTCAGCACCGGGCGCGGCACGCCTTATGGCGGCTTTGTACCCACGTTGAAAATCGCCACTAACAGCGAGCTGGCGGAGAAAAAACCGCACTGGATTGATTTTGACGCCGGGCGCCTGCTGCATGGCAGCACCATGCCTGAGCTGCTGGAGCAGTTTATTGATGTGATTGTTCGCACGGTAAACGGGGAAAGCACCTGCAACGAGAAAAACGACTTCCGGGAGCTGGCGCTGTTTAAGAGTGGCGTAACGCTTTAGCTCCCCGCCGGCGGCGGGGAGGAAAAAACTATCCTCGCAGCGGATCGCTCTTCGCAAGACGAGCATCCTCCGCCTGGCAAACGGCGGCGGTAAAGATAACGTCGGTCGAAGAGTTAAGCGCGGTTTCGCAAGAATCCTGAAGCACGCCGATAATAAAGCCCACGGCAACCACCTGCATGGCAATCTCATTCGGGATGCCGAACATACCGCAGGCCAGAGGGATCAGCAGCAGCGATCCACCCGCCACGCCAGAAGCTCCGCAGGCGCACAGCGAAGCCACTACGCTTAGCAGCAGCGCGGTAGGCAAATCGACCGGTACGCCCAGGGTATGCACCGCAGCCAGCGTCAGCACGGTGATGGTGATAGCCGCCCCGGCCATATTGATGGTTGCCCCCAGAGGAATCGAAACCGAGTAGGTATCGCGGTCGAGATTCATTTTCTGGCACATGCTCATATTCACCGGAATATTCGCCGCCGAGCTGCGGGTAAAGAATGCGGTAACGCCGCTCTCGCGCAGGCAGGCCAGTACCAGCGGGTAAGGATTGCGGCGGGTGGTGATAAATACCAGCAGCGGATTAATTATCAGCGCCACGCCGAACATACAGCCGAGCAGTACCAGCAGCAATTGCGCATAACTCCACAGCGTGGAAAAGCCGGTTGTCGCGAGCGTTGAAGCCACCAGCCCAAAGATCCCAATCGGCGCAAAGCGGATAACCACCTTTACGATGAAGGTCACCGCGTCGGAAAGATCGTTAACCAGATTTTTGGTGGTTTCATTACCGTGGCGCAGGGCAAAGCCCAGCCCGACGGCCCAAACCAGAATGCCGATGTAGTTGGCGTTTAACAGAGCATCTATCGGGTTAGAAATAATGCTCATCAGCAGGCCATGAATAACCGCCACAATACCGGAAGGCGGCGTAATATCGGTCGCGCCGGTGGTCAGATGCAGTGTGGAAGGGAACATAAAACTGACCACAACCGCCGTTAACGCAGCGGAAAAAGTCCCCAGTAAATAGAGCACCAGAATCGGGCGAATGTTGGTTTTCTGGCCGTGCTGATGGTTGGCAATAGAAGCGATGACCAGCGTCAGTACCAGCACCGGCGCTACTGCTTTAAGTGCGCCAACAAACAGCGTGCCGAGCAGGCCGGTGGCGGTAGCCGCCGGTTCAGAGATAAGCGCCAGCGCGATGCCGAGCACCAGGCCTATCAGAATTTGTTTAACCAGGCTGCCGCGCGCAAAGCGCTGCAATAATCCAGAAGCTTGCGGATCCATGAATACCTTCCTGTATATCAGTGATGTCGTTGCGTACCGCGTGCGTAGTGGGCTACGTCTGAGCGGATGTAAGAAAATGTGTTTGCCCGCTGAGTATAAGGAAAATGGCCGAAGGACAAAGCAATTCGCGCTGGAATTGCGCTCAGCGTTAGATTTTGCAACTGATCATTAACATCTGTGTGACATAAACGGCAGTTCGGACTTTTAGCGATTTGCCAGAATGACAAAGGGGCATTACGCCCCTTTAAAGTGAATTGAACCCGGCTTATTGAGCCGAGCTTTTACGGTCGTTACGGTGGTTAACCCAGGCGTTGATTATCAACGTTCCCGCCAGAATACCGCCCACTACGCCCAGAGAAACGGCAATCGGGATATGGTAGAAGTCGACAATCAGCATCTTCACGCCGATAAACACCAGGATAACCGACAGGCCGTACTTCAGCATTGAGAAGCGCTCCGCAACGCCTGCCAGCAGGAAGTACATAGCGCGCAGGCCGAGGATAGCGAACAGGTTCGAGGTCAGCACGATGAACGGGTCGGTGGTGACGGCGAAAATTGCCGGAATGCTGTCTACCGCGAAGATGACGTCGCTCAGCTCAACCAGAATCAGCACCAGCAGCAGCGGAGTGGCGTACAGCAGCCCGTTATGGCGGACGAAGAAACGCTCGTTCTCGATTTTATCCGTCATGCGCAGATGGCCGCGCAGCCAGCGAACCAGCGGCTTCTCGCCGATGCCGGTATCGTCTTCCTTCGCCAGCGCCATTTTGACCCCGGTGAACAGCAGGAACGCGCCGAACACGTACAGCAGCCACTCAAACTGAGTAATCAGCCAGCTACCGCCGAAGATCATGATAGTTCTCAGCACAATCGCGCCCAGCACGCCGTAAACCAGCACCCGACGCTGCAACGCAGCGGGCACGGCAAAGTAGCTGAACAGCATCAGCCAGACGAAGACGTTATCGACCGCCAGCGCTTTTTCAATCAGGTAACCGGTGAGGAAGGCCAGCGCCTGGGTGTCCGCCACTTCGCGGCCAGCGGTGCCGCTGAGATACCACCAGAAGGCGAGGTTAAACAGCAGGGAAAGAGAGACCCAGACCAGCGACCAGATGGCCGCCTGTTTCATGGACATGGTTTGCGAGCCGCGACGGCCCTGAACCAGCAGATCGATAGCCAACATGATGGCGACCACGACCGCGAAGCTGCCCCAGAGGAGGGGGGTACCGACAGTATGCATAATGAGATTCCTTAAAAACAAAAACGGCTAACGTCAGAAGACGCCAGCCGCTTTCGCTTGCAACAGGGATCTCGCCTTCCGGCAAGGTCTCACTTACAACGTCTGCGACGTTGCCCGGCAACCGGATGCTTGCGCATCGTAATGACGATTAACCGGCAATGAAGTTACTCCCCTTTGCGAGTAACAAAATATGACAGGCCGGCGTCGGCGTCAATATCCCGTTACGCTTTTTTGCCGCTCATCATGCCGGAAGCTGCTCTGGTACGTCATCCGCCGGGAACTTCACGCCCGTCTGGCGGCGAATTTCGGTGGCAAGCGCCGAAGTGCCGCGCGAGGTCGCCAGGCCCGGATGATTTACTTCGTTCTCTTCAACCAGCCGCGCAAAGGTCTCCGCTTCATACAGCATAGTGTTGATATGCTGCGGCAGCGTAAGATCCTGCGGTTTTCCGCCGCGCGGGATAAAGGTCAGACGCTGGCATTCCGAGATTTTCTCGATAAGCAGCGAACCGGCTTCGCCCTGGATCTCGCTTGGAATAGCGGAGTCGCTCACTTTAGAGTGCAGCAGGGTGACGTCGAAATCGCCGTAGTTCATCTGCACGCTGCCGTGGGCATCCACGCCGCTGTCGAGCAGCGAGGCGGTGGCCTGAACGGAATGAGGCTCGCCCCACAGCGCCACCGCAGAGGCCAGCACGTAGAAGCCGATATCCATAATCGAGCCGTTAGAAAACGCCGGGTTGAAGGTATTCGGGTTTTCGCCGTCCAGATAGCGCTGGTAGCGCGAAGAATACTGGCAGTAGCTGAGCAGCGCTTTGCGGATCTTCCCGATCTTCGGCAGCGCCTGCTGTAAGGCAATAAAGTTCGGCAGGCTGGCGGTTTTAAACGCCTCGAACAGCACGACCTGATTCTCGCGGGCGCAGGCGATAGACGCTTCCACTTCGCGCAGGTTCGAAGCCAGCGGTTTTTCGCAAATCACATGTTTTTTGTGGCTGAGGAACAGCAGGCTTTGCGGGCCATGCAGCGAGTTAGGGCTGGCAATATATACCGCGTCAATGGCGTCGCTTTGGGCCATTGCTTCAAGCGATGTGAACAGGTGCTCCACCGGGTAATCATTGGCGAAAGCCTGAGCCTGCTCAAGGCTGCGCGAGTAAACCGCAGTGAGCTTATATTTGCCGCTTTCATGAGCGGCATCCACGAACTGACGGGTTATCCAGTTGGTGCCAACCACAGCGAAACGTATCATAGACAGGGGCGTTCTCCGGAAGGTTGATAAAGGGGCACGGGTTTAATCAGGCCGCGCCGCTGAGCGACAGCTGCGTCAGCCAAAGCCGCGTGTCGAATTCTAACTGGTGATACTGCGGTTCCATATGACAGCACAAGGAGTAGAACGCTTTGTTGTGATCTTTCTCCTTAAGATGCGCGAGCTCATGCACTACGATCATGCGTAAAAACGCTTCAGGAGCGCCGCGAAAAACGGTGGCCACGCGGATTTCCGCTTTAGCTTTCAGCTTGTTGCCCTGCACGCGCGAAATAGCGGTATGCAGCCCAAGCGCGTTATTCAGAACGTGGATTTTGCTGTCATAAGCGACTTTATTTATCGGCGGAGCATTACGCAGAAACTGGCTTTTCAACTCCTGAGTGTAAGCGTAAAGCGCTTTATCTGTAGCGATATTGTGGCTCTGCGGGTAGCGCTTCTCCAGCACTTCGCCCAGGCGCTGCTCGGCAATCAGGGTACGAACCTGGGAGAGCAAATGCTCGGGATAGCCGCTTAAATAAATCAGTTCGCTCATGCTTGTCTCAGGTTGAAGGAAAAAAAGGTATACTCTCGCCCCCGCTATGGGGATATCACCAAATTTTACCATCCAGGAGGGCCGATGAGCCAATTAGACAACGGTTTTCGTTCACTGACGCTGAAACGTTTTCCAGAAACGGACGACGTTAACCCGCTGCAGGCGTGGGAAGCGGCAGATGACTACCTGTTGCAACAGGTGGACGAACTTGAGCCAGTCGGCCCCGTTCTTGTATTCAACGATACCTTCGGCACGCTCGCCTGCGTGCTGGCGGAGCACAAGCCTTACAGCATCAGCGACTCATACCTGAGCGAACTGGCGACGCGTGAAAACCTGCGCGAGAACGGCATCGCGGAAAACAGCGTAACCTTCCTCGACAGCACCGCTGAGTATCCGCAGGCACCGGGCCTGGTGCTGATTAAAGTGCCTAAAACCCTGGCTCTGCTGGAGCAACAGCTGCGCGCCCTGCGCAAGGTTGTTACCCCGGAAACCCGCATCATCGCGGGTGCTAAAGCGCGTGACGTTCATAACTCGACCCTTGAGCTGTTTGAAAAAATTCTTGGGCCAACCACCACCTCGCTGGCGTGGAAAAAAGCGCGTTTGATTAACCCAACCGTGACAAAGCCGGAGCTGGCCGATGCGCCGCAAACGCTGAGCTGGAAGCTGGAAGGCACGCCGTGGACCATTCACAACCATGCGAACGTCTTCTCCCGCACCGGGCTGGACATTGGCGCACGTTTCTTTATTGAGCACCTGCCTTCCGATCTGGAAGGCGAGATTGTGGACCTGGGCTGCGGCAACGGGGTAATTGGCCTGACGCTGCTGGAAAGAAACCCGCAGGCGCAGGTGGTGTTTGTGGATGAATCGCCGATGGCGGTCGCGTCCAGCCGCCTGAACGTTGAAACCAACCTGCCGGGCGATATCGACCGCTGCGAGTTTATGATTAACAACGGGCTGTCCGGCGTGGAGCCGTTCCGCTTCAACGCGGTGCTGTGTAACCCGCCGTTCCACCAGCAGCACGCGCTGACCGACCAGATTGCGTGGGAGATGTTCCACCACGCCCGCCGCTGCCTGAAAATCAACGGCGAGCTGTATATCGTGGCTAACCGTCACCTCGACTACTTCCGCAAGCTGAAGAAGATCTTCGGTAACTGCACCACGGTCGCCACTAACAGCAAGTTCGTGGTGCTCAAAGCGGTTAAGTTAGGCCGCCGCAGCTAAATCTCCAGCGCCAGACGGGTGCCCTGCGCGATAGCGCGTCGGGCATCCAGCTCCATCGCCACATCGGCACCGCCAATCAAATGCACGGTTTTTCCCATCTCCCTTAGCGGCTGCTCCAGCTCGCGGCGCGGGTTTTGCCCGGCGCAAATAATCACGTTATCCACTTCCAGCAGCTGCGGCTCGCCGCCGACGGTGATATGCAGCCCGGCATCATCAATACGATCGTAGCTCACGCCCGCCATCATCTTCACGCCGCGAGCCAGCAGCGTGGTGCGATGTATCCAGCCGGTCGTTTTCCCCAGGCCTTCTCCCGGTTTGCTGGTTTTGCGCTGTAGCAGATAGATTTTACGCGGGCTTTTGGGCAGGTGAGCGCCTTCCGGGCACAGCCCTCCGGCATTTTGCAGGCTGGTATCAATGCCCCATTCCACGCAGAATTCGGCGATGCTCTGGCTGGTGGACTCGCCCTGCTGGCTCAGGTACATCGAAGTATCAAAGCCGATGCCGCCCGCGCCAATCACCGCCACGCGATTGCCGACCGGTGTTTTCTCACGCAGCACGTCGATGTAACTCAGCACTTTAGAATGACTAATGCCTTCGATATCCGGCATGCGTGGTTCAATACCGCAGGCCAGAACCACTTCGTCATAGCCGCCGAGCATGGCAGCGTTAACGTATTGGTTGAGGCGTACTTCAACGCCGTTCAGCTTGAGCATCTGGCGGTAATAGCGTAGCGTTTCGAAGAACTCTTCTTTGCCGGGGATCTGCTTGGCGATATTAAACTGCCCGCCAATTTCTGCGGCGGCGTCAAACAGCGTGACTTTATGGCCACGCCCGGCGGCGTTCACCGCAAAGGCAAGCCCGGCAGGGCCCGCGCCAACAACCGCGATGCACTTAGTTTGCGTAGCGGGCACAACGGGCATTTTGGTTTCGTGGCAGGCACGGGGGTTTACGAGGCAGGAAGTTACCTTCCCGGCAAAAATCTGATCCAGGCAGGCCTGGTTACAGCCGATGCAGGTATTGATTTGCTCTGATTTGCCCGCGGCGGCCTTGGAGACAAACTCGGCGTCGGCAAGAAACGGGCGGGCCATCGAGACCATATCCGCGTCGCCCTGGGCCAAAATTTGCTCGGCGGTTTCCGGGGTGTTGATACGGTTGGTCGTGACCAGCGGCAGCGCGACGTGGCTTTTGAGCTTTTTCGTCACCCAGCTGAACGCCCCGCGCGGCACCGAAGTAGCGATGGTTGGAATACGCGCCTCGTGCCAGCCAATGCCGGTATTTATAAGCGTCGCGCCCGCTTTTTCTATCGCTTTAGCCAGGGTAACGGCTTGCTCAAAGTTGCCGCCGCCTTCGACCAGGTCGAGCAGCGACAGGCGATAGATAATAATGAATTCTTTGCCAACCCTTTCCCGAACCGAGCGCACCACTTCTACCGCAAAGCGCATTCTGCGCGAGTAGTCGCCGCCCCATTCATCGTCGCGCTGGTTGGTGCGCGCCGCTAAAAACTGGTTAATCAGGTAGCCTTCGGAGCCCATTATTTCCACGCCATCATAGCCCGCCTCGCGAGCCAGGCTGGCGCAGTTGGCGAAGTCTTCGATGAGGGTAAGGATCTCTTCGTGGCTAAGGGCGTGGGGTTTAAACGGGTTAATCGGAGCCTGAATGGCCGACGGAGCGACCAGCTTTGGCTGATAGCTGTAGCGGCCGGTATGCAGAATTTGCAGCGCAATTTTCCCGCCTTCGCGGTGAACGGCATCGGTTACCACGCGGTGATGGGCAAGTTGGTTTTTATCGTTCAACACCGCGCCGTGGGCAATTGTTACCCCGGAAGATGAGGGTGCAATGCCGCCGGTCACAATCAGGGCTACGCCGTGGCGTGCGCGCTCTGCATAAAAGGCAGCCAGGCGCTCTGCGCCGTCCGGCAACTCTTCCAGGCCGGTATGCATCGACCCCATAAGCACGCGGTTTTTCAGGGTGGTGAAGCCAAGATCCAAAGGGGCAAGCAGCGACGAGTAGCTCATAGACGATTCCAATATGTAAAATTATTGTTATGTGGTCGGATGAGTTCTAATTTAGCCGTCGCGGCGTAAAAGGGAAAAGGGGAGTGCGGCGAATGTGATGTGATTCAAATTCCCACCTCCCCGGAGGAGAAAAATCAGGTATGCGCTTCCTGGAGCAGCTTCTGTATTACCTGTTCTTGCTGCTCATAGTTGCCTTCGCCGAACGAGACATTGCGTAGCTGGCCGCGGGCGTCAAAGTAATAGTGAGCGGGCCAGTATTGGTTGCCAAACGCATTCCAGATTTGGTAGTTGTTGTCGGTGACCACCGGGTACGGCAACTGCCACTTAGCCACCGCTTTTTTCACCGAATCGAGATCTTTTTCCCACGGATATTCCGGCGTATGAACGCCAATCACCACCAGTCCCCGATCTTTGTACTTATTCGCCCACTCGCGGACGTGCGGCAGAGAATGCTGGCAGTTAATGCAGTCGAAGGTCCAGAAGTCGATAAGCACAACCTTGCCCTTCAGCGCTTCGGGCGTTAGCGCCGGGCTGTTTATCCAGGCCGTTCCTCCTGCCAGCGAAGGCATGGCGCTGCTCGGGGCTGTATCGACGATGGGCTGTAGCTTTGGTGCTGCCGTCGTTACGGGGGAAAGCGCCAATAAACGTTGCTCCAGCTTCGCAGCCGCGCCGTTAGCATTTTGTAGTGCCGAAGTGGTGCCGGAGGCGATAAGGACTACCGTTGCCAGCATCGCAACCCCGGCCACGCGGCGCAGCTGCTCCATCAGCGCCATTTTTTCACGCAGGCGGGCCATAATCCGGTATCCGCAGAACCACAACAGAGCCAGCATCAGCGCGCACCCTGAACCATAGGCGGCAAGCAACAAACCGGCGGCCACCGTCGAGGAGCCGGACAGGCCGATGCCGAGGATGGCACCCAGGATTGGCCCCGCGCAGGGGGACCAGAGCAGGCCGACGGCCAGCCCGGCCAGAAATGCCGACAGCGTGCCGCGAGTGCGATTGCTTTTGTCGTTGATGGCGTTACCCAACTGCACGGCGGGGCGCGTAATCCGCCCGGCGAGGTTAGGGAAGATTAGCGTCAGGGCGGCAAGCGCCAGCATTGCCAGGGCGACCCAGCGGCCAACCAGCGTAGCCTTAACAATCCACTCTCCGGCGGCGCTCACCAGCAGGGCAACGGCGGTAAACATGCTTACCATCCCGAGAAAAAGAGCGGCAATTTGCTGCTTCTTGCCCCTAAATGCGGCGAAAAGTAACGGAATGACGGGCAGGGTACAGGGGCTTAATAAACTCAGTATGCCGCCAAGAAAGGCAATCAGAACGGTCATAACACACCTCACGGTTAAAGGATGATTGAATGGCTCGGGCCATTAAAACGTCCTGATGTGTTCGCGGTGTGTGGGGAAATCGGCCTGATTGTCAGTTTGTTTGTCGCCGTCGTGCAGGCATACAGAGCGATACAATCACGCGATCGGCAGGGTAATGCTGGCCTTCAGCCCGCCCTGCGGCAGGTTAGCGAGGGTTAACGAGCCGCCCAGCTGGCCGACGAGTTGAGCGGCAATAGCCAGCCCCAGCCCGGTGCCGCCGGTATCGCGGTTTCTTGAATTTTCGATGCGGTAAAACGGCTGTAACACCGCGCTAAGCTCTTCATCGGGGATGCCGGGACCGTTATCGGTAATCGTCAGCGTGACCTGATTTTCACCCTGGCGTTCCAGGCTCAGTTCAGCGGCAGTGCCGAATTTCAATGCGTTATCCAGCAGGTTGGTCAGGATACGGCGCAGCGCCTGCGGGCGGGTCGAGAGCGCAAGCGCTGCCTGAGGTGCGGCAAACTGCACCGGCTTACCCACGTCCTGGTAGTCGCAGGCCAGGCTGTCGACAAAGGCTCTCAGTTCGATACGTTGCTGCGGTTTTTCAAGCGTTTCTGAGGATCTCGCATAGGCGATGCCTTCGCGCACCAGATGGGTCATGTTGTCGAGATCCTGCATTAGCTTGTCGCGTAGCTCCGGCTCGTCGCTCATTTCCAGGCGCAGCTTCATGCGGGTGATCGGCGTTTGCAGATCGTGAGAGATCGACGCCAGAATTTGCGTACGTTCTTTCAGGTGCATCTGGATCCGCGCCTGCATGGCATTAAACGCTTTGGCGGCATGTTGTACTTCAACCGGGCCGCTCTCCGGCATGGCGGAAGGGGCCGATGCCGCAGGCTCCAGCGCCTCTACTGCATGGGTAAAGCGGGTAAACGGCAGGACAACCTGGCGCACCGCAAACCACGCACACAGCGCTAATAGCAGGAGCTGAATAACAATTACCACCGGCAGCCAGCTCTCAATCGGCGGCATTCTCGGCGTGATATCAATCGTGAGCGGAGAGCCGTCGGCCAGGGTCAAATGAGCCTGAACGTGCGATGCCGCACCGGGCAGGGCGGTAAAATTCAGCGCGTAGCTGCCGCCGAGCGCTTCTTTTAGCGAGTTAATTGCATCTTTTGAACGCTCGTCGACGGGCGTTTTCCCCGGCGTGCCCGGCCCGAGAATATAGTGATAATTTTCGCGCGCCAGGCGCTCAAGCCATCCCGGGCGTTCGTCTGCCGGAAGCTTATCGAGAATTGCCACGCTGGTGGCAACGTTGTTTTGCAGATTATCCAGCATGACGTTTCGGGCGCTGCTCATGCGCTCGGCGGTCGTCAGCGAGAGCGTAAGCGCGTTTGCGAGCACCAGTCCCAGCAAAACGATGAGAAAAAGGCGGTAGAGCAGGGAGCGTGGCCAGAGCCTCATTCTCGCGCCTCGACAATCACCACCGGGACGGAGAGCACGTAGCCTTCGCTGCGCACGGTTTTGATATAGGCTGGCGTTCGCGCGTCTTCATTCAGGCGCTGACGCACGCGGCTGACCAGCAGATCGATAGAACGCTCGAATAGCTCGGCGTCGCGGCCCTGCGTCAGGTTTAAAAGCTGATCCCGGGACAGCACGCGCTGAGGGTGATCCAGAAATACGCGCAACAGGCGATATTCCGCGCCGCTAAGCGCGACAATGGTGCCCTGATGGTCAATCAGGTGGCGGGCTGAAGTATCAAGCTGCCATTCGCCGAAAGCGATGATCCGCCCGGCTTCGGTAACCTGCAAATTAGGCGGCAGGGCGCGGAAACGGCGCAGGATCGCCTTGATCCGTGCCAGCAGCTCGCGGGCGACAAAGGGTTTGACCACGTAGTCGTCGGCACCCATTTCCAGACCGAGGATCCTGTCCGTATCTTCGTTTCTTGCGGTCAGCATCAGGATCGGCAGGTCTTTATGTTTGTCGCTTCGCAGCTGGCGGCACAGCGTCAGCCCGTCGTCGCCCGGCATCATGACGTCCAGCACCACTAAATCGACGTGCTGCTTATCCAGCGTCGCCCGCATCTCTTTACCGTTGGCCGCGCCGCTCGCGCGGTAGCCGGACTTCTCCAGATAGCTGACAATGAGTTCGCGAATGTCGCGGTCATCGTCCACAACGAGAATATGATCAATGTGTTCCACCTGGGGCTCCTGGCGCTAAAAAATGGGGGCTGAAACCAGCTTAGCCGCTCGCTGCAAAACGGCCGTGCTTCTTTTTGTACTACAGCTTGCTGGCATCCACCACTGCCTTAACAAAGGCCTCCGGTGCTTCCTGCGGCGGGTTATGACCGATATTGCCGCTGAAGGTGCGGTGCTCGTACTTGCCGGTAAACTTCGCGGCATAGGCTTGCGGGGCAGGATGCGGCGCGCCGTTGTTATCCCCTTCGATGGTGATAGTCGGCACGCTGATGTTCGGCAGCGCCGCCAGCTTTTCCTCGTCTGCCGCGTATTTCTGCTCACCGTTTTCCAGCCCCTGACGCCAGCGATAATTACTTAACGTAATGGCGATGTGGTCCGGGTTATCAAGCGATTTGGCGCTGGTATTAAACGTCTCGTCGCTGAACTTCCAGCCCGGAGAAGCCTGCTGCCAGATAAGTTTGGCGAAGTCGTGAGTATTCTGCGCATAGCCCGCCGCGCCGCGCGGAGTCGCGAAATAGAACTGATACCACCATTGCAGCTCGGCCTTCGGCGGCAGCGGTTTCTTGCCCGCCTGCTGGCTGCTAATCAGATAGCCGCTGACCGATACCAAAGCTTTAACTCGCTCAGGGTGCAGCGCCGCGGCGATATCTGCGGTGCGTGCGCCCCAGTCATAACCGGCGAATACCGCCTGCCTGATATGCAGCGCGTCCATTAGCGCCAGGGTATCGTCTGCAATCGCGACCGGCTCGCCGTTACGTGGCGTAGTGGCCGAAAGGAAGCGGGTGCTGCCGAAGCCACGCAGGTCAGGGACGATAACCCGGTAGCCCTGCTTCGCCAGCTCGGGCGCTACCGTGGCGAAGCTGTTGATGTCGTAGGGCCAGCCGTGCAGGAGAATAACCGGCTGGCCGTCTTTCGGGCCGAGTTCGACATAGCCGACGCTCAGCACGCCCGCATCGATCTGTTTTATCTGCTTTGAGTCAAAACCAGCAGCTTCCGCCTGGCAGGCGAAAACCACCGAGAGAGAAAGTGGAGCAATCAGTGCAGACAGGGTGAGTTTGTTGAACATGATGTTTTCTCCGAAGCCGTAACAAAGTGTTTGGCTATCACATCATGGGATTGTAGGCGGCGTGTTTTCCAAACCGTCCTTTTTGCATGGCGGCGTATCTGGCCGGGTTCTGGATACAGTGTGATACAAAGCGGTTTGTTTTCCCCCTCGCCCCTTTGGGGAGAGGGCCGGGGTGAGGGGAAAGATTACACCGGCGTTCTTGGCGCAAGCCCCGGAGCCTGCCACATCGAGGTCGTTAAGCCGCTGTCCACCAAGGTCAACTGGTCGGCATAAACCTTCTGCCATTTGCGCTTCATTTCGTTGTACAGCTCGCGGTGCTCCGGATTTGGCGTGAATTCGCGCTGCCACTGCACCAGGCGTTCTCCCGTAGCGGCCAGCGAGTCAAACAGCCCGGCCCCCACGCCCGCCGCAATGGCGCAGCCTAATGCCGTTGCCTCTTTAACCACCGGAACGCGAACCGGCAGCCCGGTTACGTCGCTAAGGATCTGGCTCCAGAGCGCGCCTTTTGAGCCGCCTCCGGCAAACACCAGCGAATCAAATTTTACCCCTGAAAATCCGGATATTTGTTCGAGATTGCAGGCCGAAACAATGGCCGCATTCTCTTCAAGCGCGCGGAACAGCGTCGCCTTGTTGCATTTCTCAGGGTCAATGGAGAGGTTAATAAACGAAGGTGCGGCGTGATACCACTGCTTGAAATGCATTGCGTCGGAGAAAATCGGCATCACGCCGTGGGAGCCTGCCGGAACGCGGCTGGCCATCTCTTCCATCAGGGCGTAAGTATCTACGCCCAGCCGCTCGGCCAGCAGCTTTTCTTCCGCGCAGAAGGCGTCCCGGAACCAGCGCATCGTCAGGCCGGTAAAGAAGCTGATGGACTCCGCCTGCACCATATTTTGGATGATGTGCGGGTTAATGCGGATGTTCATTTCCGGATCGGTTTTGATCGCCGGAAGGTTAACCACCTGCTGCCAAAAAGTCCCGCCCAGCACCGCGGTTTGCCCCTCTCTGACAATGCCCAGCCCGAGGCACCCAAGCTGCACGTCGCCGCCGCCCATCACTACCGGCGTGCCTTTCAGCAGGCCGCTTTCCTCTGCCGCCTGTTGCGTCACGCCGCCAAGCACCCTCCCGGTTTCTTTCACCGGGGAAAGGATATCTGCCCGCAGCCCGGCCATATCCAGCAGGGCGGGGCGCCAGTCTCTGGTCGCCAGATCAAGCATCCCGGTGGTGCCTGCATTAGAAGGATCAACGGCCAGCTCGCCGGAGAGTCTGGCCGCCAGCCAGTCGCTGATCATAGTGACGGTTGCGGCTTTGCGATAAATATCCGGGCGATGATGAGCCAGCCACAGCAGGCGCGGCATGGCGCTCAGGGCAAGCGTCTGGCCGGAAACGTGATACACCTCGGACTCAAACCGGAAGTCGTGGATCTCTTTAAGCTCGCTGACCTCGCGGCTGGCGCGGGCATCAACGTTGGCGCAGGCCCAGATAGGTTCACCGCCGCTGTCGTACAGCACGATCCCTTCACGCATGGAACAGCAGGAAACCGCGCTAATCGCGGCGGAGGAAAGATTGGCTTTATGCAACGCTTCGCGAATGCAGCGGCAGGTTAGCTGCCAGTTGACGGCAAGATCGAACTCCATAGAGCCCGGCACATTATCCACGCTGAGATGCTTCCACTCTGCCTGGCCGACGGCAATCTGCTGGCCTGCGGTATCGAAGATAACGGCGCGAATGCTGCCCGTCCCGGCGTCCAGTGCAAGTAAATAACTCATTAGCATGCCTCTTGCGTCATCCGTTCAATAGATAAACTCTTAGCCATAGCGAGCGATCTGACCGATCTATTTGAATGTTTTGTGATCGCTGCACGGTTGCAATCGCCGATCCATGACTAAGTTTTTGAACACTATCTGTTATTCAAAGACGAATTCCGGGAGAGGACATCATGGCAGATCTGGATGACATCAAAGACGGAAAAGACTTCGGCATTGGCCATCCGCAGGAGAACCGGGCCTTTTACCTGAAGGGTAGCGGCGCGCTGGACTGGGGCATGCAGTCGCGGCTGGCGCGAATTTTCAACCCGGATACCGGGCGCACCGTGATGCTGGCTTTTGACCACGGCTATTTTCAGGGGCCGACCACCGGGCTGGAACGTATCGACCTGTCCATAGCTCCGTTGTTTCCTGAAACCGATGTGCTGATGTGTACCCGCGGCATCCTGCGCAGCGTAGTGCCTCCGGCCACCAACAAACCCGTGGTGCTTAGGGCTTCCGGCGGGAACTCAATTCTTAGCGAACTCTCTCGCGAGAGCGTGGCCGTCACTATGGAAGATGCGCTGCGCCTGAACGCTTGCGCGGTGGCGGCGCAAATTTATATTGGCAGCGAATATGAGCACCAGTCGATCAACAACATCATCAAGCTGGTGGATGAAGGCACCCGCTACGGCATTCCTACGCTGGCGGTTACCGGCGTTGGCAAAGAGATGACGCGTGACGCCCGCTATTTTTCGCTGGCGAGCCGCATTGCGGCTGAGCTCGGCGCGCAGTTCGTGAAAACCTACTTTGTAGAAGAAGGCTTTGAGAAAGTTGCGGCCAGCTGCCCGGTGCCGATAGTCATCGCCGGAGGCAAAAAGCTGCCGGAGCTGGAAGCACTGGAGATGTGCTTTAAGGCGATAGATCAGGGCGCGTCCGGCGTGGATATGGGGCGCAATATCTTCCAGTCAGAAGCCCCGCTCGCCATGCTACAGGCGGTGAAAAAGGTGGTTCACGAAAACTTTTCCGCCCGGGAGGCTTATCAGCTATGGCTTGAAGCAAAACATCAGGGAGTGAAAGCATGAACGTGACGCTGGTAGAGATAAACATTAAGCCCGAACGCGTGGACGAGTTTCTGGAAGTGTTCCGCGCCAATCACGAAGGGGCGATTAAAGAGCCGGGAAATCTGCGTTTTGACGTGTTGCAGGACCCGGAAGTTGCCACGAGGTTTTTTATTTACGAAGCTTATCAGGATGACGAAGCTGTGCTGGCGCATAAGAAAACCCCGCACTATCTGGCCTGCGTTGAGAAGCTGGATGAGATGATGTCGGAGCCGCGCAAGAAGCGGAGTTTTATCGGACTGCTGCCTTAAGGGCTGCCTCTCACCCTGGCCCTCTCCCCGGAGGGAAGATGGGATAAAGCAAAGTGGGAGCTGAAAACTCCCTCTCCCTTTCAGGGAGAGGGTTGGGGTGAGGGTCAATCAGCTTTCCTGCGCTTCAGCCGTTTCATCCTGCGTCACGCGCAACGTCACAAGCGCACGCTTAGCGCAGCCCAGCACCTGTTCGCACTGCTCAAGCGTCAGGGTCAGAGGCGGCTCCACGCGGATGGTTTTTGAGTTATTCAACGTGCCCGCAACCAGCACCTGCTGGCGGAACATCTGGCTGGCAAAGTTATAGCCGATGTCGTTATCGCGGAACTCAATTGCCATCAGCATCCCCTGGCCGCGAGCCTCAACCACCAGATCCGGGAACTCACGGGCCAACGCGCGGAAGCCATCCAGCAAGAATCTCCCTTTCTGGGCGGCCTGAGCGGGCAGATTCTCTTCCAGCAAGTAGTGAATGGTCGCCAGCGCCGCGGCACAGGCCAGCGGGTTGCCGCCAAACGTGGTGGTGTGCAGGAACGGGTTGTCGAACAAAACAGAGAACACCTCTTCTGTCGCAACCGTTGCGCCAATCGGCATCACGCCGCCGCCAAGCGCTTTAGCCAGGCAGAGAATATCCGGCTGCACGTTTTCGTGCTCGCAGGCGAACATTTTGCCGGTGCGCCCCATCCCGGTTTGTACTTCATCCAGAATAAGCAATACGCCAAACTCGTCGCAAAGCTGGCGTACGGCGGGCAGGTAGCCCTGTGGCGGCAGAATAACGCCGCCCTCGCCCTGAATAGGTTCCAGAATAAGCGCGGCTACGTCATCCCCGGTTTTACGGCATTCGCTGAACTGGCTGCGTAACGCGTCGATATTGCCAAAGGGTACGTGGCGGAAGCCAGGCAGCAGAGGCATGAAAGGTTTGCGGAATGTGGATTTTGCGGTGGCGGATAAAGCCCCAAGAGATTTACCGTGGAACGCACCGCTGGTAGCGATGAAGGTAAATTTACCGCGTGGCGACTGATAGGCTTTAGCGAGTTTTATTGCCGCTTCAACCGACTCCGTCCCGCTGTTGCTAAAGAAGCTGTATTTAAGTTTACCCGGGGTCAGCGTCGCAAGCGTTTTAGCAAGCATTGCCCTCAGGGGGTCGAGCAGTTCCTGGCTGTGCAGCGGCTGCTTTTCAAGCTGGTGCTGTACGGCGGAAACAACGGCTGGATTACGGTGCCCCACGTTAAAAATGCCGAACCCGCCCAGGCAGTCGAGATACTCCTTACCCTGGGTGTCGACAAGCGTATTTAAACTGTTCGCCTGCCACTCTACGGCTCCGTAATCCCCACCGGCGGTAACGGACTTGCGATACTCAAGAAAACCCGGATTAACATGCTGCTGGAAGCTGTCGATAACTTCCCGGTTTAGCGCCTTCATCTCCTCATGGCTGAGTGACTTCTTTTCGATAATGCTCAATGCGTGCGCCGTACAGGCAAGGGCCGAGGCGCTGGAAGGTAACCTGTTCAAAATGTGCTCCTGGATGTGGCGTATCACGCGATACACAGGATAAGTATTGCAGGGATTGCGCCAGGTAGCGTTCCGTAAGCTAAATCGGGATAAACCTCCTTAAATATCATGCTGTGCAATAATTAATCACATCGGATTACATTTTGCGTGCTTTCCTGCTGTCGGAATTTGCAGCAGGAAGCGCTGAAGTTCACCTCTATGCACTGTTAAGGGGCAGAGTTTTCCATCCGGTGCTCACCGGCAACCAGCGCAGCGCGGTCGAAGCTGCGTTCAATGACGCCGTTTGCCATAAACGCCGCCAGGTCGGACATGTGGGCAATCACATCCGCATCGTGGCTGACCAGCAAATAGGTCATGCCGTGCTGCTGTTTCAGGCGGTTTAGCAGGTTAAGAATTTCGGCCTGTACCGACATATCCAGCGCCGATGTTGGCTCGTCCAGTAGCAGAATTTTTGGGCGCAACAGCAGCGCTCTGGCAATCGCCACACGCTGGCGCTGGCCGCCGGAAAGCTGATGCGGGTAGCGTTTAGCCGCGTCCGCCGGGAGGCCCACCTGGCTTAATGCTTCTTCCACCCGCGCCTCAATATTGCTCTCCCCGTGGATCTTCAGCGGCTCGGCCAGCGTGCGCCAGAGCGTGTGATTCGGGTGCAGCGAGGCATAAGGATCCTGAAAAACCATCTGTACATCCCGGCGCAGCGCACCTTGAAAACGTTTGCCGGGAGCGATGTTGTTACCCAGCAGCGCCACGGAACCGTGCCACTCGCGCTGTAGACCGGCAAGCACGCGCAGAATAGTCGATTTTCCGCAGCCGGAAGCGCCTATCAGGCTAAAGGTTTCCCCTTGCTCAACCCCAAAACTGGCACCGGCCACGGCGGTTTTTACGCCGCCTTTTGCCGCAAACTGTACGTTCAGGCCGCTGACATTAACGAGCGCCATTCGTTTCTCCTTGCTGGAATTCACCGCGGTTCAGCGTCGGCAGCATATGCCCATAAGTGTCCGCATTCGGTCGGCAGGTCCAGAGCGTTCTGGTGTAAGGATGCTCTGCCTGCGGTAGCTTGCTGGCTTCCATTTCATCCACTTTCTGGCCCTGATACATCACCAGCACGCGCTGGCAGTGTTCCGCTACCAGAGGCAGGTCATGACTGATTAGCAGGAGTGCCATTTGCCGCTGCTCGCACTGTGCCACGAGTAACTCAAGGATCTGGTTACGCAGGCGGGCGTCCAGCGCCGAGGTGGGTTCGTCGGCAATCAGCACTTTAGGATTGTTAGCAAGCGCGATGGCAATCATCACGCGCTGACCCATACCGCCGGACAGCTCACCAGGGTAGCGCGCGAGTACCGCATCCGGCAGGCCAACTGAGCGCACCAGCTCGTGGCAACGCTCGCGGCGCTCTGCGGAAGACAATTTCTGATGCAGGCGCAGCGCTTCGTCGATTTGCTGCGCCACGTTTTTCACCGGGTTCAGCGCATAGCGCGGGTCTTGCAGCACCATCGAAATCTCGCTCCCGCGCAGTTGGTTCCAGGCGCGGGCATTCATATCCAGCAGATCATGCCCCAGCAGGTTCAATTGCTCCGCACTCACCTTGCCGGGCTTACGCACCAGGCCCATTAGCGCTCTGGCGGTCATTGATTTGCCGGAGCCTGATTCGCCCACCAGCGCCAGGCGTTCGTTGCCCAGTGTAAAAGAGAGGTTGCTGACCACACGGCTGCCCGGATAGTCGATATTCAGCCCCGAAACGCTAATTCTGTTAGTCATGTTGCGGCTCCAGTACATCACGCAGGCCGTCGCCCAGCAGATTAAATGCCAGGCTGCTCAGCAGAATGGCGGTACCCGGGATTGCGGCAATCCACCACTGGTCGAAAATGACCTGCATGCCGTCGGCAATCATCGCGCCCCATTCCGACATCGGCGGGCGAGCGCCCAGGCCGAGGAAGCCAAGCCCGGCGGCTGCCAGAATAATTCCCGCCAGATCCAGCGCCAGGCGCACGATGGCCGACGGCAGGCAAAGCGGCAGAATATGGCCGCCCAGCAGGCGTAATCCTTTAATGCCCATCATCTCGGCGGCGGCGAGATAGTCGCTATGGCGCAGCCGCTGAATTTCGCTTCGGGCCTGGCGTGCGTAGGCAGGCCAGGTGGTCAAAGCCAGCGCCAGCGCGCCGTTAACCAGCCCTGGCCCGAGCATCGCCACGAAAGCAAAAGCCAGAATCAGGCGCGGCATCGACATCACCACGTCGGTAAAGCGCATCAGGATCCGCTCAAGCCAGCCGCCGTAATAGCCGGAAAGAATACCGATAAGCAGGCCCACCGGCAGGGTAATGACCGTGACCAGCAGCACCAGGCCAAGCGCCGGACGGGTGCCGTACAGCAGGCGAGAAAGCAGGTCGCGGCCGTAGCTGTCCGTGCCCAGCAAATGATGGGCGTTCGGGGCCTGAAGGCGAGCCGCAGCGTCCTGCCAGTTGGGATCAAACGGGGCCAGCAGCGGGGCAAAAATCGCGATAAGCACCAGCACGGCGATAATCAGCAGCCCGCTGAGGGCGGCCGGGGAGCGCAGCATGCGTCGCAGAAAAAGAGAAAACGGCATTAGCGGATCCTCGGGTCGGTGGCGCGCACCAGAATGTCGGTCAGGTTATTGATAATCACAAACGACACGCCAATCACCAGCGTACCGCCCATGATGGCGGTAGTATCACCGGCAAACAGCGCGGTAGTGAGATAGCGGCCAATGCCCGGCCAGGAGAAGACGGTTTCCGTCAGCACCGCGCCTTCGAGCATGCTGGTATAGGCGAGGGCGATAACGGTAAGCAGCGTGCCGCGAATATTAGGCAATACATGGCGGAACAGGATGGCCATATCACCGGCGCCCTTGGCGCGTGCCAGGGTGATGTACTCTTTGTTCATTTCGCTCAGGCAGGCGGTGCGCGTCAGGCGCGTAATGCTGGCAAGCGAGTAATAGGCCAGCAGCAGCACCGGCAAAATCATGTGGCTGACGGCGTTGATAAACGCGCCTTTGTCGCCGGAAAGCCAGGTATCAATCAGCACGAAGCCGGTTTTGGCTTCGACGCTGTACTGGTAAATATCGTCCAGCCTGCCGGGGCCAGTGCTCCATTGCAGGCGGGCGTAAAATAACGCCAGCATCAGCAGCCCTAACCAGAAAATGGGCACCGAGTTGCCGAGCAGGGTAAAGGTGCGAACCGCTAAATCCCACGGTGAACCGGCAAAGCGCGCGCAGAGCACGCCAAACAGCACGCCGAGTACGCTACCGATAATCAGCGCCAGAGTAGCCAGCTCCAGGGTTGCGGGGAAGGCGGCAAGCAGGTCGTGCAGCACCGGCTGGCCGGTGGAGCTTGCCGTGCCTAAATCGCCATGGGCGAGGTTCACCAGATAGTGCCAGAACTGGACGGGAAGCGATTGATCCAGCCCGAGCTGGTGGCGAACCTGATCGTAAGTGGACTGGCTGGCGTGATCGCCGACAATTTGCAGCACCCGGTCGACCGGTGAAAGGGCGGACAAAGCGAAGGTGATAAGCAGCAGGCCGAGCAGGGTAAGCGCGAGGGTAAATATCCCCTGCAGCAGGGTTAGCAGCGGTCGCCGCAGGCGGTGCGACGAAGGCGAAACTTCGGACATGGGGTACTCTTTTTATGCGCTGAGGGTAATAAAACCCTCACCCAGCCCTCTCCCGGTCAGGAAGAGGGGAACAATCTTAGTAGAGTGAGGGTTGTCTGATTACTTAGTGACGTTGTCGTAATACACCATATCCGCATTCAGACCTTGCTGGTAGCCTTTAATGTTATCGCGGACCACCACCTGGGTTTTACCCTGGTCAACAAACACATACGGGGAGCTACGCTGCAATTCTTCCTGCAGTTTGGTGTAGAGCGTTTTGCGTTTGGCCGGGTCAGCTTCGGCAACTGCCGCCAGCGTTTGCTTGCTCAGCTCTGGTATCTGCCAACCGTTCAGTCCGGCAACGGTGCTGGCCTTGCCGTCGTTATAGGCGAAGGCGCTGGCGTTGGAGTGGGCGTCGAAATAGTCAGGGATCCACAGGCGAATCGCCGCCTGGTGCTGTTTGGCGCGAACGCGGGCGTAAACCTGGCTACCGGCGGCTGGCAGTAAATCAACCTTCACGCCGCCCTGGGCGAAGCTCGCCTGCATGGACTGGGCAATGGTGATAAACGGCGGCTTGTTTTCCACGTCCAGAGAGAAGTGAGCGTCTTTAATTCCCGCTTTGGCGAGGATCTCTTTGGCTTTAGCCGGGTCAAATTTAAACGGTGAGTTCTCCAGCGCGCCCGGGAAACCGACCGGCAGGAAGCTCTGATGCACGAAATACTGGCCCTTCAGCAGATCTTTAGTAATCCCCTGGTAGTCCACGAGGTAGCGAGCCGCTTCCCACAGCGCCGGGTTTTTCAGCAGTGGGTTAGCGTTATTGCCGACGTTAAATACCAGATAGTTTTGCTCGGCGCTCGGAATGCTAAGCACTTTCACGCCCGGTTTACCTTCCAGAGCGCTGGTCTGGTCAGAGCCTAAATCACGGGCGATGTCGGCGTCACCTTGCTGGATAAGCAGGCGGCGAGCGGCCGGATCGGGCACGTTTTTAATGATGATGTTTTTAACTTTTGGCGCGTCGCCAGGCGAGGTTGGATTGGCGTCCAGCACGATAGCCTGGTGCGGCTGATAGACGCGCATTTTGAACGGGCCGCTACCGGCGGAGTGCATTTTCAGCCACTCGTTACCGAAGTCGCCAGCTTTAACATTAGGCTCTACCGCCTTTTCATCGACGATGGAGGCGATTGGCGTGGAGAGAATATTCAGCGCTACCGCCGGGCTGACGTCCGCCGTCCAGTGTACTTCCAGCGTGTGCTCATCGACCTTTTTCAGCTGGTTTGCGATGTTATCCGGTTGCCAGCCGAGCACGTTGAGAATAAAGGCCGGGGACTTGTTCAGCGTCACCGCGCGGGTGTAAGAGAAAATAACGTCTTCCGGGCGCAGCGGGTTGCCGGAGGCGAATTTGGCATCCGGGCGCAGCTTAATAGTCAGCTTTTTATGGGCGGCATCGCCTTCCCAACTGGCGGCCAGAATCGGCACAACTTTAGCCGGGTCGGTACGGTCGGCCTGCACCAGGCGCTGGTAAAGGCTTGGCACGGTCTGAATGCTGGAAAGCTCGTTGGCTTCGGCCGGGTCGAGACTGACGATATCGTCCAGCCCCTGAGCGACAACCAGGGTATCCGGCGGCGTGGCGGCATGAGAAGCCGCGGACAGCGCGGCAAGCAGCAGTAATGGCAGAACTTTTCTTTGCATGTGTGCACCCTGTAAATTGTGTTTTTTATCGGCTTTTTCTAAGTGTATTTACGTTAGGTGAGTTATCGCAATTCACAAAGTCAAAATTGCGCTTTGCATATAAATATACGATATATCCAATGCCATAAAGTGCTGAGAATCCTCATTCCTTCAGTTTTCCTCGCAGGGAAAAGGCGCAAAAAAAAGCCTCCACGCAAAGGCGGAGGCTTTCTCATTCTTTCCCTGTACCCCTTAGTCAGGAGGGAAAAACTACTCGTTTATGCGCGGGTGCTGCTGCACCAGCAGGGTACGTTTCGCCTGTAAGTCTTCGATTTCCTTATCCAGGTCCTCAATCTTCTGCTCGATATTATCGTGATGCTCCTGAACAATCTCACGAGCTTCGGCAATATCAGAGGCCGCCGGCGTTGCGCCTTTCAGCGGTTTATTCGCCGTCTCTCTCATGGTGATGGCGGTGATAAAGCCGATAATCGCCACGACCATCAGGTAGTAAGCAGGCATCATCAGGTTCTGGGTAGTTTCTACCAGCCAGGCCGCAAGCGTAGGCGTCACGCCCGCAATCAGCACCGAGATGTTAAAGGCGCTGGCAAGGGCGCTATAACGAATATGGGTCGGGAACATCGCCGGTAGAGTGGATGCCATTACGCCGATAAAGAAGTTCAGCACCACCGCCAGTATCAGCAGACCGGCAAAAATCAGCCCAATTTCGTTGCTGTTAATCAGCATAAACGCCGGAATGGACAGCAGGAACAGGCCGAGACTGCCGAGTAAGATAAACGGACGGCGGCCAAAACGGTCGCTCAGCAGGCCAATCATCGGCTGTACGAACAGCATCCCTACCATAATGGCGATGATTATCAGCACCCCATGCTCTTCCGAATAATGCAGGTTATGGGAGAGGTAGCTCGGCATGTAGGTCAGCAGCATGTAGTAGGTTACGTTGGTGGAAATCACCAGACCGACACACACCAGCAGGCTGCGCCAGTGTTTGGTGGCAATCTCTTTAAACGACACCTTCGGCCCTTCGGCCAGCCCTTCGCGGTCGCCCTGTTCCATTTTCTCAACGTGCTGCTGGAACGCCGGAGTCTCTTCCAGCGCGTGGCGCAGGTAGAGGCCGATGATGCCCAGCGGCAGCGCCAGGAAGAACGGAATACGCCAGCCCCATTCGAGGAAGCTTTCCTCGCCGACAATCGCGGTAATCAGCACCACGACGCCCGCGCCGCAGACAAATCCGGCTATTGAACCGAAGTCCAGCCAGCTGCCCATAAAGCCGCGTTTTCGGTCGGGTGAGTATTCGGCCACAAAGATAGACGCCCCGGTATATTCGCCGCCTACCGAGAAGCCCTGGGCCATTTTGGCCAGCAGCAGCAGGATAGGTGCCCAGATGCCGATGGTGGCATAAGACGGGATAAGCCCGATGGCGAAGGTACTGAGCGACATGATGACGATGGTGATAGCCAGAATTTTCTGACGACCGTATTTATCCCCTAGCATCCCAAAGAACAGGCCGCCCAGCGGGCGAATCAGGAAAGGAACAGAGAAGGTCCCCAGCGCGGCAATCATCTGCACGCTTGGGCTGGCATCCGGGAAGAAGACTTTACCCAGGGCGTAAGCAACAAAACCATAAACACCAAAATCAAACCATTCCATCGCGTTACCGAGTGAGGCGGCAGTGATGGCTTTTTTCAGGCGCGCATCGTCAATGATAGTGACATCACTGACCTTAATCGGCCTGACTTTCTTTTTCCTTTTTAACATTTTTTATCCTCGAGTTTTCCTTGCGGGGGTAAAAATTCCCTCTGTAAGTGTAGTGTGCCGATGAACAAACGCTGGCGAAAACAGCAGCACTCAGTTCAGGTGCCAGCAAAGAGAGGTGAACAAGTAATAACATATTGAAACTATTTAAAATGCAATGCTTAAGCTAGTCTCATTAATATTGTGGCTAATACCTGGAAGTGCGATCAATATCAAATTTTTTAACTAAAGTAAAATTTCACTGCGCCGACATAACATAGATACCACTAAAGCATTAACATCTGGATAACCTCTCAAAGGGAGTTGCTATGTCCGCCCATGTGCCGGTCACCCAGCGCGAATACACGCTCGATGACGATACGACCCTGATGTCCACCACCGATCTGCAAAGTTACATTACCCACGCTAACGATACCTTCGTGCAGGTCAGCGGTTACCAGCTTCATGAACTGAGCGGCGCTGCACACAACGTCGTGCGGCATCCCGACATGCCGAAAGCGGCATTTGCCGACATGTGGTTTACCCTGCAACAGGGCGAGCCGTGGACCGGCATCGTGAAGAATCGCCGTAAAAATGGCGACCATTATTGGGTGCGGGCCAATGCCGTACCGGTGGTGCGCAACGGCAAAACGACCGGCTATATGTCGATTCGCACCAAGGCCACGCCGGAAGAAATTGCCGCCGCCGAGCCGCTGTATAAGGCTCTGAACGAAGGGCGCAGCAACAAGACCGTTTACAAAGGCCTGGTACTGCGCAAAGGCCTGTTCGGCAAGTTGCCGACGCTTTCCCTGCGCTGGCGTATTCGCGGGCTGATGGGCGGGCTGTTTGTGCTGCTGATGGCCGCCGCTTTTGCGTTCGGCGAGAACCCGCTGCAAATGCTGGCCATTACGGCGTTTACCGCACTCGCCTGTATCCTGCTGGAGTGGCAAATCGCACGCCCTCTGGAAAACGTTAAACGCCAGGCGCTGGAAGTCGCGACCGGCAACAGCCATCGCGTTAAGCACCTACAGCGTAGCGACGAAATTGGCACCATTTTGCGCTCTATCGGCCAGCTTGGCCTGATGTGCCGCTGGCTGATTAATGATGTCAGCAGCCAGGTGGCAAACGTGCGTACCGGCAGTGAAGCCATGGCTAAAGGTAATGACGATCTTAACGAGCGTACCCGTCAGACGGTGGTCAACGTGCAGCAAACCGTGGCGACCATGAACCAAATGGCGGCTTCGGTACAAACCAACTCGGAAACCGCGGCGGCGGCAGACAAACTTTCCAGCTCCGCCAGCGATGCAGCCACCCAGGGCGGCCACGCGATGGAAACCGTGGTGACCACCATGGACGATATCGCAGACAGCACGCAGCGCATCGGCTCTATCACCACCCTTATCAACGACATCGCCTTCCAGACCAATATTCTGGCGCTTAACGCGGCGGTAGAAGCGGCCCGCGCCGGTGAGCAGGGCAAAGGCTTTGCGGTGGTTGCCGGTGAGGTTCGCAATCTGGCTCAGCGCAGCGCCAGCGCGGCCAACGATATCCGTAAGCTTATCGACGCCAGCGCCAGCAAGGTACAGTCGGGCACGGTACAGGTTCACGAGGCGGGCCGAACCATGCAGGACATCGTGGCTCAGGTGCAAAATGTGACCCAGCTTCTCGGACAGATTAGCCATGCCACTTCGGAACAGGCCGATGGTCTGGCGGATATCACCCGCGCGGTGGCGGAATTAAATTCCATCACTCAGAAAAACGCCGCGCTGGTGGAAGAAGGTGCGCAGGTTTCAGCGATGGTTAAACACCGCGCTACCCGCCTGCAGGATGCGGTAACCGTGCTGGGATAACGACGTAGAGCGGATAAATTATCCGCTCAGCTGCGCTTATATAAACGGCGGGGGTGACCAATTTTGCCGTACAGCATCTCTACGCTGAGAAAACCTTTTTCGACGCAGTGCTCCAGGTAGCGGCGGGCGGTGGTTTTACTCAGTTTGGTTTCGCTTACCACGTCGTCCACTGAAAAACAGCGCTGCGCTTCGCCCTCGCGAAACAGGCGCTGCACCAACTCTAAGGTATTTTCCTCAATCCCCTTGCTGCCCGCGTCGAGCGGGGCGTTTCTTGCCTGTAGTTCATAAAGCTTATCGACGTTTTGCTGATCGACCACTTTCCATTCGCGCTGCTGCTGGCTGAACTGTACGAAGCGCTCCAGAGAGTGGCTCAGACGCTTCCACGAAACGGGCTTCAGGATGTAGTCAAACGCGCCGCTGCGGATGGCCTGGCTACAGGTATCCATATCGCTGGCGGCGGTAATGAAAATGACCGAGCACGGATACTGCTTGAGCAGGTCGCTGCCGAACAGCGTGAGGCCTTTGCCGTCGGGCAAATAGTTGTCCAGCAGCAGCAACTGAGGCTGCTTTTCGCGCATCAGGCGCTGGGCGGCGGCCAGGCTGCTGGCAATGCCAACCAGATGGAGGTGAGGGTGCTTATCGATAAGCTCCGCATGGAGGGCGGCAAGCTCGCTCTCATCCTCCACGATCAGCACATTAATCATTTCATTCTGCATACTAAAAGCCTTACGTTGGGTTGAGGTTGCTGCCCGGAACGACAACGTCTGGAATAAAGACCGAGAAAACGGTTCCGCTCGGCAGGTTGTCGGAAACCTCCACGCTGCCTTTTGCCAGCGCAACATAACTGGCGATAAGGTGCAGCCCCAGCCCGTGATCGCCGTGGGTCTTGGTGGTGACGCCGGGGGTGAAAATATGCTCACGCAGCTCCGGGGCAATGCCTACGCCGTGATCGGCCACTTCAATCACCAGTTCTCGTTCGTTGAGCACGATATACACTTCAACCGGCTGGTGTTCGCCTTCGGCGCGCTGCGTGGCTTCAATTGCGTTATCCAGCAGGTTGCCAATAATCGAAATCAGCTCTGACTCCGGCACGTTAGCGGGCATGCGGGTCATGCTGCAGGCCGGGTCGAACGCCAGCACCACCCCTTTTTCTCTCGCTCTGGCATATTTCCCGAGCAGCAGCCCGCAAAGCGTGGCGGAGCAGAAACGCGCTGAGACAAAATCCAGCACTTCCTGAGCATGTTCGGACTGCGCTTTGATGTAGCGTTTAGCCTCGTCGTAGCGTGCCATATGCAGCAGCCCGGCAAGCGTCGCCATACGGTTTAACTGCTCATGACGCATGATGCGCAGGTTGTCGACATAGCGTTTTACCTGGCTTAGCTGGAAGCTCAGGCTGTCGATATCCTTGCGGTCGCGGAAGGTGATAACCCATCCCTGCAACTTGCCTTCCAGTTCGATGCGCACCCGGCTTGCCACCACGCTGAGATCGTTGAAGGCGCAAATTTCGTCGTGGGTATCGCGAGCCAGCATCACTTCAGGGTTGAAGAACGCGACCGGGTTAATCACCTCGGCAAGCTGCCTGCCTCTGATCTCGCGCGAAGGCTGGTTCAGTCCGAGCAGTTTTTTCGCCGCCTTATTGATAACCTCAATATGCGACTGGCTATCAATGGCTATTACCCCTTCATAAATCGACTCCATCATCGCCTTCTGCTGGCGCACCAGCAGGCTTATCTGCCTGGGCTCCAGGGAAAACATCTGCTTTTTAATGCTGCGGGTGAAGTACCAGGAAAAAACGAATAAGGCGACCAGCAGAAAAGCGGCGGCCAGCAGAATATTAATCACTTTGCCGGAGGTGACATCGTCGAGATAGCTTTTCAGGTAGCCTACGGAAACGATGCCGATGACTTTGCCGTGTTGGTCAAAAATCGGCGCTTTGCTGCGCAATGAAAGACCAAGGCCGCCCTGGCGCAAAGTGGTAATGCTTTTGCCCTGTAAAACCTCTTCGTTATCGCCGCCGACCAGGGTTTTGCCCACCCGGTCTGCGTAGGCCGAGTGGTAGAGATGGATGCCGTGGTCATCGCCAATAACGATAAAGCTGGCGTCGCTGTGGCTAACCAGTTTTTGCATAAAGCTATGGATTGCCGGAATATCCTTTCTGGCTACAGAATCCTGTAATGTGGGAATTAAGGCAATATCTTCTGCCTGAATTCTGGCGCGGGTGCTCATTTCCTGATAAAGCTGGCGGCCAACGTCGAAATAGTAATAGGTGCCGAGCATGCAAAATAGCACCGAAAAAAAGGCGACGAGGTAGATAAATAAGCGTATTTGAAAAGAGACTTTCATAATCCAGCGTGTATTCAGCAGAGCAAGACGCCAGCTTAACACTGATGAGCCGCAGTCTACGTGGCTTTGAGTGAAAGTTTGAACAACCTCACGCAACGGCGTTTTTCATCCTCTATCTGCTGTTTTTTAGGCTAGCTTAAGGTTTCTCTAAGCCTATTAATAAAAACCATAAAAACCACGCCAACAATTAAAACCATTAACGCCATAGATGCCTTTAAATTAACTGTTTTAATCTGCTTGCCCTCACATTACATGGGTATTTAATCTTTTAGTCTGCTCCGACAAATTAAAATAAGGAGCTTGATTATGAGCACGACCGATGATTCCTACAACATCATTCCAGAACCTATTGATATTAATAAGCCGTCGATGAAGGAGCGCTGGTGGCATATTCTCGACAGCTGGAAAGTGGGCATTATCCCGCTGCCGCTGTTTGTCCTGGCCGGCGCGCTGATAGCCATTGACTGCCTGGGCGGCAAGCTGCCGAGCGACATCGTGGTGATGGTGGCCACTCTGGCTTTCTTCGGCTTCGCCTGCGGCGAGTTCGGTAAGCGCCTGCCGGTTATCGGCAAAATGGGTGCCGCCGCCATCTGCGCTACCTTTATCCCTTCCGCGCTGGTCTATTACGGGCTGCTGCCGGATGTAGTGGTGGAGTCCACCACCAAATTCTACAAATCCACCAACATTCTCTATCTCTACATCTGCTGCATTATCGTCGGCAGCATCATGAGCATGAACCGCACCGCGCTGATTCAGGGCTTCCTGCGCATCTTCTTCCCGATGCTGTGCGGTGAAGTGGTTGGCATGGTTGTTGGCATGGGCGTTGGGCTGGCGTTAGGCCTTGAACCCTTCCAGATCTTCTTCTTCCTGATTTTGCCTATTATGGCCGGCGGAGTGGGCGAAGGGGCTATTCCGCTTTCCATCGGCTATGCCACCCTGCTGCATATGGACCAGGGCGTGGCGCTGGGCCGCATTCTGCCTATCGTGATGCTGGGTAGCCTGACGGCGATTGTTATCTCCGGATGCCTGAACCAACTGGGTAAGCGCTTCCCGCATCTGACCGGGGAAGGGGAGCTGATGCCGGGCAAAAAAGCCAACGGTGAGAAAGAGCCCTCCACGTCGATGTTCAGCGGTAAAGCGGACGTTACTACTATCGCTTCCGGCGCGCTGCTGGCGGTGCTGCTCTACATGGTCGGCATGCTGCTGCACAAACTGATTGGCCTGCCTGCACCGGTCGGTATGTTGTTTGTTGCTGTTCTTATCAAGCTTTGCCACGGCGTTTCTCCGCGCATGCTTGCCGGTTCGCAGGTGGTTTATAAATTCTTCCAGACCGCCGTCACCTACCCAATCCTCTTCGCCGTGGGCGTGGCGATTACGCCGTGGAACGAGCTGGTTGACGCTTTCACCATCAACAACCTGCTGGTCATCGTCAGCACCGTCAGCGCGCTGGTGGCGACCGGCTTCTTCGTCGGTAAAAAAATCGGTATGCATCCTATCGACGTGGCGATTGTCTCCTGCTGCCAGAGCGGGCAGGGCGGCACCGGCGACGTTGCGATTCTTACCGCAGGCAATCGCATGTCGCTGATGCCGTTCGCACAAATTGCCACCCGCATCGGCGGCGCAATTAACGTTTCGGTGGCGCTGCTGGTGCTTGGCAACTTTCTTGTCTGATTTTTGATTAACCAGGAACTGTTATGAAACTCGCGAGTTATTTACTGCAGGGTCAGCGTAGCTACGGCATCGTTACGGCTGAAGGTATTGTTGATCTTGGCCGTCGCTTAGGCACCCGCTTTGCGGATCTTAAAGCCCTGCTGGCGGCGGATGCCGTACACGAAGCTCTGCCGTTTGCCGGGCTGGCTGCCGACTTCTCTCCCGCCGATGTCAGCTGGCTGCCGGTGATTGAGCGCCCGGAAAAGATCCTCTGCGTTGGCATGAACTACGCCGACAAGCGCAAAGAGTTTGACCAGCACAACCCGGCTCCCACGCTGTTCGTGCGCTTTGCGGATTCCCAGACCGGACATAACGGCCCGGTGGTTAAACCGCACCACTCCAGCGAATTTGATTACGAAGGCGAGCTGGCGGTGATCATCGGCAAAGGCGGAGTGAATATCGCCGCCGCAGATGCTCTGAGCCACGTTGCCGGTTACAGCTGCTACATGGACGGTTCGGCACGGGACTGGCAGCACAGCTGGTTTACCGCCGGAAAAAACTGGCCACAGACCGGTTCCTTTGGGCCGTGGATGACTACCGCCGACGAAATTACCGATCCTCACGATCTGGCGATCCGCACCTGGCTTAACGGCCGCATGGTGCAGGAAGACAACACGAGCAGCATGATCCACAAAGTGGCGGAGCTTATCGAATACATCAGCACCTTCACTTCGCTCGGCGCTGGCGATGTGATCATTACCGGATCTCCGGGCGGGGTAGGTAAAAAACGCACGCCGCCGCTGTTTATGAAACCGGGCGATTGTATTGAAGTTGAAATTGAACGCATCGGCCATCTCAGCAATGTGATCGTTGAAGCGCGTGCGCCGCAGGCCGCCGTGGCGGTGGCCCACTAACGCTATGTACCACTCCAATCCCATTGAGTTCAGAACCGTCGATCCTCTAAGGCAGCCGAAGGAGCTGGCGGCGATCCGTGAGCTACTGGAATGCAATCAGCTCGGCCTCGACGGCGATATTCAGCTGTTTGTGGTTGCCGCTGCGGGACGCCGGATCGTGGGCTGTGCAGGGCTGGCGTGGCGCACCATCAAATGCGTGGCGGTGGATGAGGCCTGGCGCGGCGATAACCTCAGCGTTCGTTTGCTGGGCGAGATACAGCACATGGCGATGGAGCGCGGCAATGCGCATCTATTTCTGTTTACTCGCCCGCACAATCTTGAGCGCTTTCGCCAGGGCGGCTTCTGGCCGCTGGTGCAGGTGGAAGAGACGGCGGTGCTGATGGAAAACACGCCCGTCGGCATTAGCCGCTACTGCGCCGGGCTGGAAAAAAAGCGCAAGCCCGGGAGCCGCATCGGCTCGATTGTGATGAACGCCAACCCGTTCACCCTGGGCCATCGCTATTTAGCGGAGCAGGCGGCGGCGCGCTGCGACTGGCTGCATCTGTTCGTGGTACGTGAAGACGCCTCCTTTTTCCCGTTTGAAGAGCGCTGGGAGATGGTTTGCCGGGGCGTGGCGCATTTGCCGAACGTCATCGTGCATCGGGGTTCCGACTACCTGATTTCCCGCGCCACTTTTCCGGGCTATTTCCTGAAGGAGAGCGGCCTTATCGACAAAACCTGGAGCGCGATGGACTTGATGATTTTCCGCGACTACATCGCTCCCGCGCTCGGAATTACCCACCGTTTTGTTGGCAACGAACCGTTTTGCGCCGTCACGCGTGAGTACAACCAGGCCATGCGCTACTGGCTCGAGGTACACCGCAACCATAGCGCGGCCTCGCTTCAGGTGGTGGAGCTGCCGCGTAAATGCCATGCCGCCGGGCGGGCGATATCCGCCTCGGAAGTCCGTGCCTTACTCAAGAGCCAGCAAATGGCCCGCATCCGGGAAATAGTCCCGGAAACAACCTTTAGCCATCTCCAGCGTTATTACGCTCTGGATGTGGCCTGATTTTTTAACCAGGACAAAGCCTTATGAAAATAGTTAAGGAAGCTTTAGCCGGCACGCTCGAGTCCAGCGATCTGCTGGTGCGGGTGGCTCCCGCCGAAGGGGAATTCAGCCTGATTACCCACAGCGAAGTGCAAAAGCAGTTTGGCGAGCAGATTCGCAAAGTAGCGGAGCAGACCCTGCAACAGCTCGGGGTGAAAGAGGGCATTTTTATTCTTGAAGACAAAGGCGCGCTGGACTGCGTGATCCGCGCCCGGCTGCAAAGCGCGGTGCTGCGTGCGGCCAACGTCGAACAAATTGACTGGGAAAAATTACAATGAAAAAACTCCGTCGCAGCATGCTATTTCTCCCCGGTGCCAATGCCGCCATGCTTTCAACCGCTTTTATCTACCGCCCGGACTCGATCATGTTCGATCTGGAAGATGCGGTTGCCCTGCGCGAGAAAGATACCGCCCGCGTGCTGGTATTCCACGCGCTCCAGCATCCGATGTACCGCGATATTGAAACCGTGGTACGCATCAATCCGCTGAATACGCCTTTTGGTCTTGCCGATCTTGAAGCTGTAGTTCGCGCCGGTGTGGACGTAGTGCGCCTGCCGAAAACCGATACGCCGGAAGACATTTTCCTGCTTGAGTCGCACCTTGAACGCATTGAAAAAGCTTGCGGGCGCGAGCCAGGTTCCACCAAATTAATGGCGGCGATTGAGTCCGCCGTGGGCGTGATAAACGCCGTGGCTATTGCTCGTTCCTCCCCGCGCCTTATCGGTATTGCGCTGGCGGCGTTTGACTACGTGATGGACATGCAGACCGAACGTGGCGACGGCACGGAGCTTTTCTATGCCCGCTGTGCGGTGCTGCATGCCGCTCGTGCCGCAGGAATTGATGCCTTCGATGTGGTTTGGTCGGACGTGAATAACGAAGCGGGATTCCTGCGCGAAGTCGAGCTGATCCGCAAGATGGGCTTCAACGGGAAATCGCTGATTAACCCACGGCAGATTGAGCTGCTGCATAACGCCTACGCGCCGACTCAGGAAGAGGTTGATTATGCTCGCCGGGTGATTGCCGCGGCGGATGAAGGCGAGCGTAACGGGCTGGGCGTAGTGTCGCTAAACGGCAAGATGATTGATGCGCCAATTATCAATCACGCGCAGGTGGTTCTGGAACGCGCTTCTGCTTCCGGCGTGCGCCGCTAAGGATAAAACAATGAGCAACATGACTGAACTTTTGCACCTCGATTACCCGCATCTTTCACATCTCACTGATTTTGAAGGTGCGCACCAGATTACCCCATGGCTTAAGGACGCTGAGGCGAAGAAAAACCGCAAACTCTGCGGCACGCTGGAGCAGGCGATTGCCCAAAGCGGGCTGAAAGACGGCATGACCATTTCCTTCCATCACGCGTTTCGCGAGGGAGACCGCGTGATTAACCACGTAGTCGCCACGCTCGCTCGCCTCGGCTTTATAAACCTCACTCTGGCCTCCAGTTCGTTGATGACCTGCAATGAAGCGCTTATCGAGCACATCCGCTCCGGCGTTATCACCCGTATTTACACCTCGGGCATGCGCGGCAAGCTGGCGGAGGCTATTTCTCACGGCCTGATGGACGAGCCGGTGCAAATTCACTCCCACGGCGGCCGCGTGAAGCTGTTGCAGGACGGCGAGCTGAACATCGACGTGGCGTTTCTGGGCGTGCCGTGTAGCGATGAGTTCGGCAATGCCAACGGCACTCACGGTAAATCCTGCTGCGGCTCGCTTGGCTATGCCAAAGTGGACGCTCACTTTGCCCGCAAAGTTGTGCTACTGGCCGAAGAACTGGTGCCGTTTCCCAACATGCCTGCCAGCCTGATGCAGGACGAAGTGGATTACATCGTCAAGGTCGATACCGTCGGCGATCCGGCCAAAATTAGCGTGGGCGCGGCCCGCGTAACCAGCAACCCGCGCGAGCTGATGATTGCCCGTGCGGCCGCCGAAGTCATCGAGCACTCGGGGTATTTTCGTAACGGTTTCTCAATGCAAACCGGCTCCGGCGCGGCGGCTACCGCCTGCACGCGCTTTATGGAAGAGAAAATGGAGCGCAACGGCGTGGTGGCTCGCTTCGCGCTGGGCGGGATCACCGGGAGCCTGGTTGATCTGCATGAGAAAGGCCTGATCGAAAAGCTGCTCGATACTCAATGCTTTGACGGACAGGCAGCGGCCTCGCTGGCGCGTAACCCGAACCACGTTGAGATCTCCACCAACGTCTACGCCAACCCGACGGCAAAAGCCGCCAGCTGTGACCAGCTGGACGTGGTTATTCTCAGCGCCTTAGAGATAGATATCGATTTTAACGTCAATGTAATAACCGGCTCCGACGGCGTCATGCGCGGCGCTTCCGGCGGCCACTGCGACGTAGCCAGCGCCGCAAACCTGACGATTGTGGTCGCGCCGCTGCTGCGCACCCGCATTCCGACCGTAGTCAAACGCGTCACCACGCGGGTAACGCCGGGTGAAAGTATCGACGTCCTGGTTACCGACCACGGTATTGCCGTGAATCCGGCGCGTCCGGAGATCCGCGAACGGCTGCTGGCCGCGGGCGTGAAAGTTGTGGATATCGCAGATCTCTACAAACGCGCCATTTCCCTGACCGGGGAGCCAAGGCCTATCGAGTTCACCCGGCGTATTGTCGGCGTGATCCGCTACCGTGACGGCAGCGTGATCGACGTGGTGCGCCAGGTCAAAGAGGAGTAAACACCATGAGCGAAGCCCTGCTGGAGCATGAAGGCATTACCCTTGAAGCGCTGCTGGAGGCCAAAGAGAAGCGCGCCCGCAGGCAGCATGACTGGCTGGTGCGCCACCGGCAGCCGGTGCTTTCCCTGACGCTGGTGACGCCCGGTCCGGTTAAAGACAGCATTCGCTACCGCAACTGCATGGCGGTGGCTTTGCAGGCGTGCGATCAGCTGCTGTGGCAGCGTCACTGGCCGGTGCTGGAGAGGCAGGTATTTTGGCTGCCAACCGGGGCGGAAGCGATGTGGAGCGTGGCACATGCGGCTAGCGAGCTGAAAGCGGCAACGGTAGAGCTGGAGCAAACTCACCCGCTCGGCCGGCTGTGGGACGCAGATGTTATCTGCCCGGAGAACGGCCCGGTGGGGCGAAGCTCGTTGGATATGGCGGGGCGGCGTTGCCTGGTATGCAACGAACCGGCTCATGCCTGCGCCCGTTCCCGTCGCCATCCGCTGGATGAGGTGACTCAACGCGTAGAGAGGCTAATAGATGGCTGGTTTGCCAGGGATTAATACCGTCGCCGCGCCGCTGCCGGACGTTCCGGAGCTGGTGCGGCAGGCCCTGCTGGATGAAGTCTGGCTGACGCCAAAGCCTGGGCTGGTGGATAGCGTAAATAACGGCTCGCATCGGGATATGGACCTGCCGATGTTTCTTCGCAGTATCGCCGCTATATCGCCGTGGTTCGGCACTTTTCACGCGCTTGGGCTTGAGCACGCCGGGCGCGGGAGCGGTGAAATGCTGCGGCTGATCCGCCCGGCCGGAATAGCCTGTGAGCAGGCGATGTATCAGGCTACCGACGGGGTGAACACGCATAAAGGCGGCGTGTTCTCTCTCGGGCTGCTGTCTACCGCCGCAGGCCGCCTGCTGGGGCAGGGGGAAAAATTGACCGCCGCGAAGCTGTGCGCCACGGTGGGTGAGATGTGCAGCGGCCTGGTGGAAAGAGAGCTGGTTATGGCGCGTAAGGCGGCAACCGTTGGTGAAAGGCTGTATCAGCAGTTTGGTTTGACCGGGGCGCGTGGCGAAGCCGAAAGCGGATTTTTGACGGTACGCCAACATGTGCTGCCTTATTGGCATCAGGAAGCCGACGCGCAGCGCCGTCTTTTGAATGCGATGCTGCGCCTGATGGCGGTTAATCCTGATACTAATCTGGCGTCGCGAGGCGGGCTGACCGGCCTGCGCTACGTTCAGCGCTATGCCGCTCGCCTGCTGACACAGGGCTGGACGACAGAAGATTTACAGCAGATGGACTCGGAGCTGATGGCCCGTAATCTCAGCCCCGGCGGCAGCGCCGATCTGCTGGCCGTAAGTATCGTTTTAGCGGAAGTTGCGGCATAAATCCTATGCCGCACGAATTTCATGCTGCCCCGGCCCGATTTTGACTAGTCTGAAGTTTTCACTCTGGAAAACTAAGGAGCTCCTGATGGCCCAGTCTGCTGATAAAAACCGTCGCTTCGTCTTGGCACAGCGCCCGCAGGGCATGCCAACTCGCGAAGATATTCATCTGGAAGAGATCGCCGTGCCCGCGCCCGGTAAAGGCGAGGTGCTGCTGCGCACTCTTTATCTTTCACTCGACCCGTATATGCGTGGGCGCATGAGTGACGCCAAATCTTACTCTGCACCCATTGGTATCGGAGAAGTAATTGTTGGCGGGACCGTTAGCCGCGTGGAAAGCTCTCAGCATCCCGATTATCAGCCCGGCGACCTGGTGCTGTCCTATGCTGGCTGGCAGGACTACGCTATTTCGAACGGCGAAGGGCTCCGCAAGCTGGATAAAAATATGGCGCATCCTTCCTGGGCGCTGGGGCTGCTTGGGATGCCGGGCTTTACCGGCTATATGGGGCTGACCGATATCGGCAATCCGCAGCCGGGTGAAACGGTGGTGGTAGCGGCGGCCAGCGGAGCCGTGGGTTCCGTTGTCGGGCAAACCGCTCGCCTGCGTGGCGCGAAGGTCGTTGGTATTGCCGGCGGGGAAGAGAAATGCCGCTATGTAAAAGAGACGCTGAAGTTTGATGTTTGCCTCGATCACCGCGCCAGCGACTTTGCCGAACAGCTGGCAAAAGCCTGCCCGAACGGCATCGATGTCTATTTTGAAAACGTCGGCGGCGCGGTGTTTGACGCGGTGCTCCCTCTTCTCAACACCAAAGCGCGCATCCCAGTTTGCGGCATGATAAGCCAGTACAACGGTGAAAATAGCGCCTTTGAACAAGACCGTTTGCCGCAGCTGATGTCGACCATTCTGAAAAAACGCATGCGCGTGGAAGGTTTTATCATTAGCCTGGATTACGACCATCGTTACGAAGAATTCTTTAAACAGATGAGCGAATGGATTGCTGCCGGTGAGATTGAGTTCCGCGAAGATATCGTGGACGGCCTGGAGAAAAGCGTCGAGGCGTTCCAGGGCCTGCTTTCCGGGAAGAACTTCGGCAAGCTGATTGTTAAGGTGGCTGAGTAATACAACCCCCTCTCCTCTGCGGAAGAGAGGGTTCATTTCTCGGGAAATTAAATGAGAATATTTTTTATTTGAAAGTTGTTCTTGATAAATGAGTAAGGACGTGAGAGATTAGCTCTCGGTTTGGAACACAGACCTTATGAAAGCAGTTTTAGTAAAGCAGTCCTCAGTTCAAGCGCTATCTTAGATATCCCTTCTTCTCGAGTCTCCTCCTAAGTGCCCGAATAAGTCCAACTCTGCTGAACAGACCATGTTCGCCGCGTTTAGTGGCTCAAGATAATGAAAAAGGTAATATCTATGTCTAACAAAATGACTGGTTTAGTAAAATGGTTCAACGCTGAGAAAGGTTTCGGTTTTATCTCTCCTGCTGACGGCAGCAAAGACGTGTTCGTACACTTCTCTGCAATCCAGAGCGATAACTTCAAGACTCTCGACGAAGGCCAGAAAGTTGAGTTCTCTATCGAGAACGGCGCTAAAGGCCCAGCTGCTGCTAACGTTGTTGCGCTGTAATCCAGCCTGACGTTTCAGTAGTTAAAAAACCCGCTTAGGCGGGTTTTTTTGTGTCCGCAGTTTATAGATGTCCTATAGCTTTTTGCGATTTATCCTCAATGTTGTGTGCTAAATTGTGATTTTGGTTAACCAATTATTCTTCTCTGATTGACAGCCTCTCTAAATTAGCCGAATTTGTTCGTCATAGAGTGGATGAATCATGGTGCTCAGTCGCGAGATTGGGTGGTCAACCAATTAAAAGCTATCGAGGATGCTACATGAAACAAACCTGGCGTTGGTATGGTCCGAACGATCCGGTAACGCTGGCCGATGTGCGCCAGGCCGGTGCCACAGGCGTTGTCACCGCACTGCATCACATTCCAAACGGCGAAGTCTGGCCGGTGGACGAGATCCTCAAGCGTAAAGCGATGATTGAGGCGGCTGGGCTGGAGTGGTCGGTGGTTGAAAGCGTGCCTATCCACGAAGAGATCAAAACCCACAGCGGGCAGTACGACCTGTGGATTGAAAACTACCGCCAGAGCCTGCGCAACCTGGCGCAGTGCGGCATATATACCGTGTGCTACAACTTTATGCCGGTGCTGGACTGGACGCGAACCGACCTCGAATATCAGCTGCCGGACGGCTCCAAAGCGCTGCGCTTTGACCAAATCGAATTTGCCGCCTTTGAGCTGCACATCCTGCAACGTAAAGGTGCACAGGCGGACTACAGCGCCGAAGAAATTGAGCAGGCGAACCGGCGTTTTGCCGAAATGAGCGATGAAGAAAAAGCCCGTCTGACGCGCAACATCATTGCTGGCCTGCCCGGAGCGGAAGAAGGCTACACGCTGGATCAGTTCCGCGCCCGGCTTGATACCTACAAAGATATCGACAAAACAAAGCTGCGCGAGAACTTCGCTTACTTCCTGCGCGGCATTATTCCTGTTGCCGAACAAGTGGGGCTTCGCATGGCGGTGCACCCGGACGATCCTCCGCGCCCCATTCTCGGCCTGCCGCGCATTGTTTCTACCGTGGAAGATATGCAGTGGATGGTTGAGGCGGTTAGCAGCGAGGCGAACGGTTTCACCATGTGTACCGGCTCTTACGGCGTGCGCGCCGACAACGATCTGGTCGGGATGATCAAACGCTTCGGCCCGCGCATCTACTTCACCCATTTACGCTCCACGCTGCGGGAAGATAACCCGAAGACCTTCCACGAAGCGGCTCATTTGTATGGCGATGTGGATATGTATGAAGTAGTGAAGGCCATTGCGGAAGAAGAGCAGCGCCGCAAGGCTGCGGGGCGGGAAGACTTGATCCCTATGCGCCCGGATCACGGCCACCAGATGCTCGACGATCTGAAAAAGAAAGTGAATCCGGGTTATTCGGCGATTGGCCGCCTGAAAGGGCTGGCGGAGGTTCGCGGGGTTGAGCTGGCTATTCAGCGGGCCTTCTTCACGAAATAAAGCCTGCACACTCTCACCGGGGCAAGGGAATGGGTCAACCAATTATGCTATAGTCTGGCGCATTCCCGGCCTGTTGTGAGCAATGATGAAACCACAAACCCACGAAAAATCCGCCGTCCCGCCGCAGCGCCCTTACCAGGAAGTGGGCGTGATGCTGCGCGAGATGATAGCCGGGCAGCAGTATGCCCTGGGCGACAGGCTGCCGCCGGAGCGGGAGATTGCCTCTTTACTGGCGGTTAGCCGCACCGTAGTGCGTGAAGCGCTGATCATGCTGGAAATCGAGGGGCTGATTGAAGTCCGGCGCGGTGCGGGCATTTTTGTTATTGCTATGCCCCGCCAGGCGATTGCCGGAGAGACGGTTTCCGCCACGCAGTGCAACGATGCCGGGCCGTTTGAGCTATTGCAGGCTCGCCAACTGCTGGAGAGCAATATCGCCGAGTTCGCCGCGCAGCAGGCTACCCGCGAAGACATCATGAAAATGCGCCGTGCTTTGCAGGTTGAAGAGCAGGAGCTGGCGTCGGAAGAGGGGGAAAGCGGCGACAGGCAGTTTCACCTGGCGATTGCCGAGGCGACCCATAACAGCATGCTGGTGGAGCTGTTCAGGCAATCCTGGCAGTGGCGCGAGAACAACCCGATGTGGGTTCAGCTGCACAGCCATCTGGAAAATAATCACTATCGCAGCGAGTGGCTTAGCGACCATAAGCTTATCCTGGCTGCGCTTATCAAAAAAGATGCCAAAGCCGCCAAACATGCCATGTGGCAGCATCTGGAAAATGTAAAAAACCGGCTGCTGGCACTGTCCGACGTCGATGATATTAATTTCGACGGCTATCTGTTCGAGTCCTGGCCGCTAAACGAAACGGAACGTTAAGCGCCCGTGAGGCCAGCCGATGAGCTGGCCTTTTTTAGATCTGCTCTTGCAACAGTTCGCCGCTATTTTGCAAGTCCTGCTGCGGGTTACGGCCAATCAGCACGTATTCAAAACCTTTCTCGCGCCACCAGACCAGGTTCAGGCCTCTGCGTACCTCATGTTTCAGCCCGCCCGATCCGGCGGTTTTAGCCCGCGATATACAAAGCGCCATCGGCCCATAGCTGGCATGCAGCCAGGCGATTTGCGCGATGGATGTGCTGTTATAACGCAACATGCGCACGCTTTTTAGCTCGGCTTCCGGTAGCTGAATTTCGTCCTGAGCAAGCGTCAGCCCGATGTCCTGCTGCATCCGGTTTAGCCCCTGCTGTAGCGCCTGCGGAGTGACGTTGATATCCGCCAGCGTTTCGGCGCTGTACAGCGACATGTACTGGGCTATCAGGTCACGGATTTCCGTCTCGCCGCTAAGCTCTTTCTCCTCAGGATGAATAAAACGTCCGGCCAGCACGCCTACGGCAAGGAAGCTGAGCGAGGCGGCAATCAGGCTACGGCGGCTAACCCCTTCAGGCTGCGGTTTTACCTTCACCGGCTGGTGAAGCAATATCTGGAGTTTGGCCTGCATTTTTTCCAGCGGCGCATCCTGTAGCAGCGGGGCAAAAGCCTGCTCCCACGGCTGGTTGCTTTGCATCAGCTGTTCCACGCGAACGGCAAGCCCGGCGTCTTTGTTCAACTGCTGGTCAAAAGCGCCGCGCTCTGCTTCGCTCATCTCGCCGTCCAGCCAGGCAACGATGGCCTCATCGCTCCACGGAGCGGAGAAGGATTGACGTGTCATTTAAGCTCCTTCTTCATCGTCGGCATCAGCTGTTTTGCCAGCGTCAGGCGCGCGGCGGCCAAGCGGCTCATCACGGTGCCGATGGGAATAGCCAGCGTGTTGGCGGCTTCCTGATAACTAAAACCTTCTACATAAACCAAAAATACCGTGTTGCGCTGCGCTTCGGGAAGCTCGCTGACCTGCTGTAGCAGGGCGTGATACTGGTGGCGATCCTCGGTGCTTTCCACGTCGGCCAGGGCGCTGAGTTCGTCGCCGTCGACAAAGCCCTGGCCCTGGCGAACGCGCAGGGCGCGGATTTCGTTGATCCAGATAGAGTACAAAATCGCAAACAGCCAGCGGTCGATTCGGGTGCCGGACTGAAACTGGTCGCCGCGCTCAAGGGCGCGCACGCAGGTAGACTGAACCAAATCCTCAGCCACATCGCGATTGCGGGACAGCACCATGCCGTAGCGCCAGAGGCGGGCAAGATGCAGTCCCAGCTGTAAACGAACTTCGTTGACGGTGATTTTTATGCCCTCAAACTTATGACTCCGGGTGCCCGTCAATGGCGGCTTTCAAATCGCGATACTCCTCGCAGCCGGTTCCGCAGAGCGTTTTAATCGTCGCCAGCTGGGCTTTAGCCAGGTCCGGGCGACCTTTGATTACCCACGCCTCACCGAGATATTCACGCACTTTGGCATAATGCGGATCGAGAGCGATGGAACGCTGATAATAGCCGATCCCTTCGTCAGTACGCCCCAATTTACGCGTGGCATAGCCGCGGTAGTTCCAGGCTTCGCGAGTATTGGGCTGCTGCAAAGTATCCAGCAGGTTTAAGGCCTCCTGATAGCGGCCGGATTTTGCCAGATGATAAGCATATTGGGTTTTGTCCTGGTCACCGATCATGCTGCTCTTCTCGACCAGACAGGTTTTGGTTTTACTGTCGTAAACCTGGCCTTTTGGGCAGTCCGGCGTTTTCGAATCATCATCGCCCATTGCGCTGGCGGCGGCGGAGTAAAGCAGGCCGCTGGCGACCAGGCACAGCAAAGGCAGCAGGTTAGCGGTTGAATGCGTTTTCATGATGTTGTCCTGTGGGTTAGCGAGAGTGGCCTTTGCAGGCGGGAAGCATGCGGCGTAGCGTGCCGTCACGTAGAACATAGTGGTGAAGCAGCGCGGCGGCGGCGTGTGCGCCGGCCAGAATAACCAGCGCCCACGCCACGTTGTTATGCAGCATGCCGAAGGTACGGCGCAGCATTGGGTCAATGTTAAACAGGTCGGGAATTTCAATGATATTGAAGAACCAAAACGGCTCTCCCTGCGCCCAGCGGAACAGAAAGCCGAGCGTGGCCTGAGCTATCAGCAGCAGATACAGCACGCCGTGAGTGGCGTGGGCGGCGATGCGAAATGCGCCCGGCATCGGCACTTTCTCCATCTTTCTTGATGGCGAGAACGCAGCGCTAATGCGCCAGGCAAGCCTTGCCAGGATGATGGCGCTCAGCAGAATGCCAAAAGAGATATGCAGCGACTGTAATCCTTTGCGCAGCGGCGTTCCGCGCTCGAGGGCTTCCCAGATATGGGCGCTGGCAAACAGGAAAATAACGCATCCGGCGGTTAACCAGTGCAGGGTGATGCTAAAGGCGTCGTAGCGTTTACGCCCGGCTCGGGCTTCAGGGGGCTGGTGGCTCATGATTATTTGTTCCTCAGGTTCTGGTAAGGAGTAAACAATCGGGCGGGGGAGTTTATTCGGGGACGTTTGAAAAAAAATTAAGGAGCCGGGTGGCTCCTTACATAATCGGTATGCTAAATGTGCTTACAACGCTTTTTGCCATACGGACTGTGGCAGCAGATAAACGGCTTTTTCTGCCTGCTGGCCGTCGGTCACGATGTGTTTTATGCCGCTCGCCATCACCGCCAGGGTCACGTCAAACGCGTTGAGGCTGTCGCCGAATCCGGCGGTCAGGTTCAGCATCGAGCCGTTCGCCATCAGGTACAGCGTTTTGCCGTTCAGCTGATAAGCGTTGATAAACGGCATCACTTCTTCGTTCGGGAATTGTTGCAGGTAGCCGCAGTCGATCTCTTCGGCAACGTGGCCGACGTTGAGGATGAATACGCCGTCTTTTGCCTTATCCAGCACCGCAGCGCTAACCACTTTCTTCGCGCCTGTAGCGGTTGCCACTACGTCAGTTGTGGTAATCACATCATTAATATCAACTACGTGCCAGCCATCGTAAGCGGCCTGCAGGCGGCGAGCCGGATCGAGTTCTGCCACCATAACCTGGCCACCGTAGGCTTTGGCCGCCGCGGCAACGCCCTGGCCCACCAGGCCATAACCGATAACCAGAACGCGTTTTTCATGCAGCGTCAGGTGAGTGGTCTGGAAGAAGGTTTGCCACGCGGTGAGGCCAACCATGTGGCGGTTGTGCAGGCCTTCTTTAACCGGGAGGTCGTCCCAGTTGAAGATTGGGTAGCCCGGGCGCAGGTCGGCAAGGCGGTTAACCCCGGAGCCGGTGGCTTCCAGGCAGGCCACAACATCGCCAAATTCGCCGCGCTGGTGCAGCAAAGTGGTGATGTCGGCACCCATTTCGCAAAGGTGCGTCGGGCGCCAGTCGATGGCTTTTTCCCAGGCGTTGCGCCAGTCTGCATCGCTCATATTGCGCCACGCGCTGGCTTCGGCTCCGGCGGCGACCAGATAAGCCACCACGTCATCCTGCACGGTGGTTGGGTTGCAGGTGGTGAGGAATATTTTGGCGTTTTTCTTCAGCAGGCCTTCCACCAGAGGGATCATCTTCAGGTCGAGATGCATATTGCAGGCGAGGCGGACGTGGCTTAAGTCAGGCAGCGCTTCAACCTGCTTCAGGGTGCGAACCATATGGCGACGGGACCACTCAATCTCTTTGATAAACATCTCGTTCTGGGCGTTCACGGAGGTTCCTTATTAATTGTTTTTAATGATTTTTATAGAATATATCATCACGATATCGGGCATGAGGATAGCAAAATGCAGGCGGCTTGTTAACCGGATGCGCGGGCGAGAGTGGTGTGACTTCTGGTTACCAAAGTTTTGTTTTATTGGCTGATTTATTCTCTATATTAATGTCTCTTTCCCCCAGTTGAACGTGAGAAAAATGATTAAAAAAGCGCTAGTCGTATTACTTGGTTCCGCGTTACTTGCCCCGATGATAGCCAGTGCGGACAGCACGATTGTGTTCTTACGTCACGGAGAAAAGCCGGACAACAATAGCGGGCAGCTGACCTGTAAAGGGCTAAACCGCGCGCTGCAATTGCCTTCGGTATTACTTAGCCAGTACGGTAAACCTGACGCGATTTATGCCTCTGCGCCGAAAGAGAACAAAACCGGTAGCTCCCTGCGCCCGCTGACGACAATTACGCCGACCGCCATTCGACTTTCACAGGCTATCGACCTGCATTACCACGCCGAGCAAACGGATGGCCTGGTTGATGCTCTGCTGAAAAGTCAGGGCAGCAATCACCTAACGTTTGTCTCCTGGGAGCATAAAAATCTGGTCGTGGCGGCGCAGAAGCTGGTGAAAAAAACCGGCGGCGATCCGGCGGTGGTGCCTAAGTGGCCGGGTTCTGATTTTGACTCGCTGTACATCATCAAGCTGGATGATCAACAGCGTTTCAAGTCTTTTACTCGCGGAGCGGAAGGCTTGAATAACGTGCCGGACAGCTGCGCGGCCGCAAGCTGACTGGAAAAGAAAAACCCGTCTGAGCAGACGGGTTTTTTATGTGTTTAACCGAAGATTACCACCACACTTCAGCCTGAACGCCCGCCATAAACTCGTTTTTGCTGTTCTCGTTGAAGCGGAACTGCGACAGCTCGTTATCCAGGATATTCAGATAGGTGCCGTAGAAACGAATCTCAGGACGCGAGCCGAGCAGGCTCGGGCCGACTTTTAGAGCATGGTACAGCGTAGTTTTGTAGCCGGACTCTTTCAGGTTCACGCCCTGCTCGGTTTTGTTTTTCTGGGCAAACCAGCTCAGCTCGAGGCCGGTCTGGTTCCATGTATCCCAGATCCATGCCGGGCGGATAACTGCGCGAATGCTGTTGAAGTCGCTGTGGGCACCGCTTTCATAGCTGTAAACGTCTTCCCCGTGGGAGTAAACCAGCGCGTTTGCCATGATGATACGGTCGGCAAGGTAGGTTTCACCCTGGGAAATCAGTCGCCATGCCACGCCGTCGGTCTGGTCGCCATAGTAGTATCGGCCCGGTGCCATTGAGTTGCTGGCACCCGAGAAGTTGGCGAAGCTGCTGGCGTAGGAGTTATTGGCAACCTGCAACGTAAACTCGTTAAAGGTATCGCGCGGCAGATCCTGGCGTACGATGGCCGTTGCCATCCAGGTGTCCTTCAGCTTGAAGAACGAGCCATTATCTTCATTGGTTTTCTGGTCGTCGGTTTTGTTGGCGAAGGCGTATTTACCCATCAACGACAGCGAACCGTTCTCCCACAGCGGGATGTTGCGGTAGCGCAAATCAACCGAGTTGGTGTTCATTTGCGTAGTATGGCTAAAGTCGCGGGAGTAAACATCGACGTCGTTACGGCTGACGGAGGCGTCAAGCTGGCCCACGCCAAGGTTCCAGTTCTGGATCCCCACGGCGGCGGCAACCTGCGTGGTCAATGACTTCCAGTCGAGCATCTGGATTTCGTATTCCGGCAACTTGTGTTTACCCACCCAGAAGTCGGCTTCCGGCGCAAACGGCAGGAAACCCCGCGTGGTCAGGAAGATATCGCTGAACTGCATGATATTTTCATTGCCGTTGTTGTCGCCGAACCAGGCATCGTTGTACTGCTCGCCCACGTTACCGTCATAGGTGACGATGGCGTTGGCGGTTTTGCCGTCCTGATTATAGACGCGCTGGTTGAGCGTTAAGTCGAACCAGCCGCTCATTTCGTTACCAAAACGACCCAGAGACCCGGCGGCATAGGTTTGCGCCGAACCACGGTTCCCGGCGGCCCAGCCGGAACGGAAATAGCCTTCGTAGCTGAAGCCGATATCGTCTTTAATAAATTTACTGATGTCTTTCAGCGTCACGCTTTCAACGCTGGTTTTACCGTCTTTTTTATTGGCGACGGCAATTCTCTGGTCGCCTTTAACCGGCGTTGGCGCAGGCTTAGTGCCAAAATGATTATTTTCATTTTCGATGTTATCTGCAACCGGAGAATATACCGTAGGGTTAACATTCGCCGTGCTGGATTGATTATTGCTGCCTGCGGTTTGTAGCTGAACAACCTTGTCTTTATAAACAGCTAACTCTTTCTGTGTTTTATTTAGTTCGGATTTGTTTTCTGATAATTGTCTTTCCAGCAGCTCCAGACGTTGCTCAACCGTTAATTTTGCCGCTACTGCGCTGGTTGAGGATAACGCTAACAGGATAGCTGAAGACAATAGACTGACCTTCAATAAATTTGAATTCATAGAATACCCCAGAAGTATAATTATTATTTGCCTCCGACATTAATTGCCGGAGGCAGGTGAAAATTAAATCGCTATCATCGGTGTACTTTCTATTGCGCCGCCTGAACTGCATTTACCTTATTGGCGGCAATAACGAACGGTAAATAAATTAAAGTGGAGATGGCCAGGCACAGCAGCCCTACAATTAGCGCGAGCCAGTTCCCTCCGGTACCAAAGAAGGCTATCAGCGGCCCCGGTGTGGTCCACGGCACCGCATAGGCAATTGGCGGGATAATCTCCATGCTGACAAAGAAATAACCTACCAGCGAGTTGACGAAGGGTACGGTAATAAAAGGAATAATCAGAATAGGGTTCAGCACTACCGGCAGGCCAAAAATAACGGGCTCGTTGATGTTAAACAGGCCGGGAACAAAGGCCATTTTTGCCATATCGCGATAGTCGGCGCGGCGTGAGGCAATAAATATTGCCAGCAGCAGGCCAAGCGTCATCCCGGAGCCGCCGTAGTTGGCGAAGGCGTCGTTGATACCGCCCCAGGTTATCGGGTAAGGCGCGCCCCAGGTGGTACCGTTGGAGGCCGCAAACGAGAGGTTCTCGAGGTTGGCTTCGGAGAAGATAGTCTCGCGAATAGCGGCCACGGTGTTTGGCCCGTGAATACCCAGAACCCAAAGGAAGTTAGCCACTACGCCTAGTACCAGAACAGCAACAATGTTGGTGCCCATGTTTTTCAGCGGTGCCTGGATAAGGGTATAAATCAGTTCGTTCAGGCCGTTAGGTGAGATTTTTGTCAGGCAGTAGTTCAGCACCGAGAAGAAAATCATCACGAAGAAAATAGGGATAAGCACCTTGAAAGAGCGGGCAACCGCAGGCGGAACGGCCGCTGGCATAGTAATGGTGATTTTCGGATTACGCGCCAGGCGGCAGAAAATTTCGCCGGTAATAAGCGCCACGATGATAGCGACGAACAGCCCCTGCGGACCGAGATACTGGGTCGTCAGGTAAGCCGAGCCGTCAATCATTTGGTAAGGCGTGTAGACCACGAAGAACGCGCCGATTGCCGTCAGCCCGCACAGCAGGTCGTCCTGCTGGTAGCTAATGGCGATATTACGCGCCACCAGGAAGGCAATCATTATCGACATGATATTGACCGAACCGTTCATCACCGGCGAGAAGATCTTCTGCGCTTCGGCTAAATTCGGGAATAACGTACCTAAATGCAAAAGCGAGGCAATAAAGCCATCCGGAGACAAAATAGCAAAGTTGATCAGCACGATCAGAGAACTGGCCATGACAATCGGGAATGACAATATAAAAGCATCGCGGATAGCCGAGATGTGTATCTGAGAGTTTAATTTAATCGCAATAGGAACAAGAAGTTTTTCCATACCGCGTTCAAAGGCATTCATTATACTCATGATGAGCCCTTTATCATAAGGGAGATATTGAACAATTATTTGAATTTATCGACGAAATACGAGATGGAACTCGAGAGAAGTGACGATAAATTCAATGAATTATTTATGTTATACGCGGCACTAATTAATGACTGGCCAAAAGATTTAATGCGGTATCTAAAACGGATTTTCCATCTATTTGCCCATAGTGTTTCATGTCAATAACTGAAACAGGGATTTTACCCTGAGCAACATCCTCTATTTCACTTTTCTGGAAGCGAACCTGCGGGCCAAGTAAAACAACATCGGCTCCATTTTTCTTGATTATTTCTTTGGCTTCTGAGATTGCCAGTGCGTTGATATTTACCTCAATATTTCCCGCCTCGGCGTGTTCTTTCATTCTTTTAACCAGCATGCTGGTGGACATCCCTGCGGCGCAAACCAATAAAATATTCTTCATTTTTACCCTTAACTCTTTGTTGGTAATCAGACAGCGGCTAACTTAATGAATATCAATTTCTTCATCTGCCATTTCGATCACAGTTAGTAACCACAGAGTGGTGCAATAAATAAGATAAAAATGAACATGTGTTGAATTTCAAATGCGATTAAGATAGTAATTAATTGTTTTTTAATGAAATAGGGAGGTTCAAAAGTGGTTTACAAAGATGTTGTTAACTTACTAAAAAGCAGGATCAGCAGCCCGACCTACAATATCGGCGACAGCCTCCCGCCGGAAAAAGAGCTTGCTGAGTTCTACAATGTCTCGCGCAATACGCTGCGTAAAGCGTTGCGGGTGCTGGAAGATGAGGCCCTGATTGAGCGCAGGCACGGGTCCGGCACCTATGTGCGAAACAAACATTTCCAGGCCTCGGTGACCCACCTGGACAGCTTTACGGAAATCGCTAAAAGCGAAGGGAAAAAACCTTCAAGCCAGGTGCTGAGGTTTGAGCTACAGCAGGCCTCCGAAGAGATAGCCAGCCGCCTGCAGCTGGCGATTGGCGAACCGGTTTACTACGCTAAGCGGCTGCGCCACATCGACAACGTGCCGATGCAGGTGGAGGAGACCTGGCTGTCGGTTAACCGCTTCCCTGACCTGACGGTGAACCATATGAAACGATCGAAATTTTCCTACATTGAAGATGAGTGCGGCGTTAAAATTCACGGCTGCTACGAGTCATTTCAGCCGCTTTTACCGCCGAGCGACATCGCCAAATTGCTGCACATCAGCGTACGTGATCCGATTATTCGCATGGAAACTCAATCAGTTGATGAAAGTCACGGCCCGATTGACTATTCGATTCTCTATACCAACGTGTTTGAGTTTCAGGTGAAATATTTTCTGCCGCGCAAAGTGGGTTAACGTCCGGGTGCCCGTATTCGCAATGGCTGTCACAGTTCTGTTCGAAAAAGAGGTTCATTACTCAGCTAATAAATGAACCTATTCTGTAAGCGCTGTTAAAAGCATGGTTAACTATCTGTAAATAATGCATTTTAACAGGTTTATAAGTTGTTCATTTTGTAATTTCTCCACGCTTGCCGGATAGGCTTTCGATTGATTAAGCTTTTCTCCATTGCAGGCGGGGAATATGCCGCTGCGGGTATATCCGGGAGAAATTAACGTATGAAAATTGCCGCGTTTGATATCGGTGGCACAGCGCTGAAAATGGGCATTATCACCTCGCAGGGTGAGATGCTGGAAAAAGACAAAGAGACAATCAACGACAGCGATGGCGAACAAATCCTGCGGGCCATGCTGAACTGGATTGCCGCACATCCCGAATGTGAAGGGATTGCGATTAGCGCACCGGGCTACGTTAATCCCCACACCGGTTTCATCGAAATGGGCGGTGCCATTCGCCGCTTCGACAACTTCGCCATCAAAGCCTGGCTTGAAGAGCAAACCCAACTTCCTGTTGCCATTGAAAACGACGCCAACTGCGTGCTGCTGGCCGAACGCTGGCAGGGCAAAGCGAGTGAAATGAGCAACTTCCTGGTGCTGACCATAGGCACCGGCATCGGCGGCGCAATCTTCTGTAATAACCAACTGGTTCATGGCGCACGTTTTCGTGCCGGAGAGTTTGGCTACATGCTGACGGAGCGGCCTGGCCCGCGCGATGTTCGCCGCTACACCATGAACGACAACTGCACGCTGCGTACGCTGCGTAAACACTATGCCGACTATGCCGGCCGCCCCCTCGAAGAGGTCAGCGGCGAAGAGATTTTTGACCGTTTTGACGCGGGCGACGTGGTCTGCCAGCGCCTGGTAACGGAGTTCTTTAACGACCTGGGAACCGGCCTCTATAACCTGGTCAATCTGTTCGACCCGCAAAAAATTCTGCTGGGCGGCGGCATCGTCGAGCGCCCCGGCTTCCTGGCCCTGCTGCGCGAGCATCTCGCCTGGTTCACGATTGACGAATACATCGACACCGTCAGCCACGGCAATGACGCCGGATTAATCGGCGCGGTCTACCATTTTAATCAGCACTATCGGTCGCATCCTGCGATCTCTAATTGAGGGAGAGAATATGTCCGGATTTAAAGAAGGCTTTCTGTGGGGTGGGGCGGTAGCGGCGCATCAGCTGGAAGGCGGCTGGAAAGAAGGCGGGAAGGGAATTAGCGTGGCCGATGTGATGACGGCGGGTGCCCATGGCGTACCGCGAGAAATTACCGACGGCGTGTTGCAGGGTAAAAACTACCCGAACCACGAGGCAATCGACTTCTATCATCGCTACAAAGAAGACATCCAGCTGTTTGCCGAAATGGGCTTCAAATGCTTCCGTACCTCGATTGCCTGGACGCGTATTTTCCCGCTGGGCGACGAGCAGGAGCCAAACGAAGCTGGCCTGAAATTCTATGATGATCTGTTTGACGAGTGCCTGAAGCACGGCATCGAACCGGTTATTACCCTGTCGCATTTCGAAATGCCTTATCACCTGGTGACCGAGTACGGCGGCTGGCGTAACCGCAAGCTTATCGACTTTTTCGTGCGCTTCTCCAAAGTGGTCTTCACCCGCTATCAGCACAAAGTGAAGTACTGGATGACCTTCAACGAGATCAACAACCAGGCCAACTTCCACGAAGACTTCGCGCCGTTCACCAACTCCGGCCTTAAATATCAGCCGGGCGAAGATCGCGAGCCGGTGATGTATCAGGCTTCCCACTATGAACTGGTTGCCAGCGCGCTGGCCGTACGCGCCGCCCGCGAAATCAACCCTGAGCTGCAGGTTGGCTGCATGATTGCCATGTGCCCAATCTACCCGCTGACCTGCGCACCGGGCGATATGATGATGGCGATGAACGCCATGCACCGCCGCTACTGGTTCACCGACGTGCACGTTCGCGGTAAATATCCTCAGCACCTGCTGAACTACTTCGAGCGCCGTGGATTTGAGCTGGATATCACCAGCGAAGATCTGGCTGCCCTGGCCGAAGGCTGCGTGGATTACATCGGGTTCAGCTATTACATGTCGTTTGCTACCAAAGCGAGCGCCGATAACCCGCAGTTCGATTACGACGAAAGCAAAAGCCTGGTCTCCAACCCTTACGTGCAGAAATCTGACTGGGGCTGGCAGATTGACCCGGTTGGCCTGCGCTATTCGCTGAACTGGTTCTGGGATCACTACCAGCTGCCGCTGTTTATTGTTGAAAACGGCTTCGGCGCGATTGATGTGGCTCAGGAAGACGGCTACGTGGATGACCAGTACCGCATCGATTACCTGTCTGCCCACGTTGCCGAAATGAAGAAAGCGGTAGTTGAAGATGGCGTTGACCTGATGGGCTACACCCCGTGGGGCTGCATCGATCTGGTTTCCGCCGGGACGGGCGAGATGAAAAAACGCTACGGCTTTATCTATGTTGATAAAGACAACGAAGGCAACGGCAGCCTGAGCCGCAGCCGCAAGAAATCCTTCAAATGGTATCAGGACGTTATCGCGACTAACGGCGAAAAACTCTGATAGCGCTTTGTTAGCCCCCTCCAAACGCTGATTGCCGGTCAATCAGCGTTTTTTATTGCCAGCTGGTTCAGTCAATCAGGCGAAGGCGCGGCGCTTCGATATCCCGGCAGCATCTGGCTCAAGCATGCAATCTTCATCTTCTCCTTATTACAGCCGCCACGGCTAGTTATTTAACTTATGATGGAATGAATATCTGTTATTTCCAGTGCGGTGAATTTCTTTATGTATATTTAATTTTTTAATTAAAAAAACATGAATGGTGCGATATTGACGAAGCTATGTACCTCTGATGTACTACGGCGGTATTTTATTCAGTTCGTTGGTGATTGATTCACCTGAAGACAATAAGCTGAACTTAACTCTGGAAATAATAATGAAAAAAATAACACGGCTTCTGCTGGCGACCGCCGGTTTGCTTTTTGCTATGGTGGGACAGGCTGAATCAGTAAAAAGTGTAAATGCTGAACACCGTATTCCGGCAGTGAAGTTAATTAATACGGCAGATAATCATTCCGCCTTTGTTAAGGGCTCCATTCCCTCTCTGGCAAAGCTCTCCTCCGAGGATCTCTATTTCAGCAACACCTTTGAAGAGTGGCAAAAAGGCGTTCATCCGGCACCGAAAAAACAGTATGTGGTGACCCTGAAGGGCAAGCTGAAGTTTAAGGTCAGCGATGGCTCCACCTTCATTATCGAGCCTGGAACGGTACTACTTGCGGCGGACACGGCAGGAGAAGGCCACAGCTGGGATATTGTTGACGGTAAGGAGTGGGTGCGTGTCTACATCCCGGTAGGCGAAGACGACCACTTCATTGCCGATAAATAATCATCAATGATTTTTTAATTTAATTAAAACCCCGTTAACCACAAAAAGGTGCGGGGCTGCTATCCCTAAATATAGTAGTTTTATTCTTTTCTGATTATATAAATTACGCCTGCGTTAGCCGTAATGTTTTTGTCATTATTTTGCTATTGTTAAAAATTCATAAATAGCGCTAAAGAATTCATTTTCGTTGCCGATGTTTTTTTTGATAATTTTAAAACTATAGTCGCAACCGTTGATGTGATTTCTACCGATTACCTCCTCTTCTTGCCTGCGATATAACCATAAAAGCTCAGAGGGATTTATGAACAAACTGAAAAATATGCGACTCAGCACCATGCTGGGTGCCGGCTTTGCGCTGGTCATCGCCATTGGATTTTTTGTCGCATTATTTGCCAGAATGCAGTTGGTTTCAGTCGGAAATAATCTTAATTACGCCGCGAATGTTCGCCTGGTGAATTTACTGACTATCGTAAAAATTAAAGACAACATTACCGATAACGCCCACGATATTCGCGATATGGCGCTGTACACCACGCTGCCGCATACCGAAGAAGAGAGCCGGGAATACATCCAAAAAACCAACCTGGTGCTCGAAAAGCGCATTGCCGATAACAACGTCCTGTTACAGCAGCTGGATAAGGCGCTGAAGCTCAAGCGTTCCCGCGAGCTGTTCGACAATCTGAATAACGTTCGCCCCGCCTATTCACAGGCGCTGCGCAAAGTGATGGGAGTGAGCGCTGCCGGGCAGTACGACGCTGCCCGTGCGCTGGTGATTAATGAAGTTATCGGCCCTCAGGCTCGGGTGCTGGATGCGCTTAGCGACATGATTTCCGATCACTCCGGTTCTACGGTTAGTATGTCCCGTCATTATGTTGAAGAAGCTCATTATGCCGGTAACCTTTTGCTTATTATTACTATTATCAGTGCCCTGATTGGCGCGCTGATAGCCTGGGGAATTAGCCGCGCGGTTAAAGGGCAGCTTGGCGGTGAGCCAACTTATGCCGCTTTAGTGGCTAAACAAGTTTCTGAAGGGCAGCTCAATACTGGCGTCGAGCTGAAGGCTGGCGATACCCGCAGCCTGCTTGCCGCGATGGATGCGATGCGCACCCGCCTGCTGGGTGTTGTCCGCGAGGTACGCGACAGCAGCCACTCCGTTTCAATCGGCGCCAGTGAGATTGCTGCCGGCAGTACCGACCTGAGTCAGCGCACCGAGGAGCAGGCCGCCAGCCTGCAAGAAACCGCGGCCTCAATGGAGCAAATGAGCCAGACCATTCAGCAGAACGCCGAGACGGTTCGGGCGGCGACTCGCCTGGCAAACTCCGCCAGCGAGACCGCGACCAAAAGCGGCAACGCGGTGAATAATCTTGTGTTGACCATGCAGGAAATTAGCAACAGCTCGCAGAAGATTGGCGATATCATCAGCGTTATCGACGGTATTGCTTTCCAGACCAATATCCTGGCGCTGAATGCCGCGGTGGAAGCGGCTCGTGCCGGAGAATCCGGGCGTGGCTTTGCGGTCGTAGCCGGAGAGGTTCGTTCCCTGGCACAGCGATCTGCTTCAGCGGCTAACGAAATTAAGGCACTGATTGAGGACAGCATGCGTACGGTGACAAAAGGATCGGATATGGTGAGTTCGGCGGGCGTTACGATCGATGACCTGGTTCAACAGTCTCACCGCGTTGCGGGCCTGATCTCCGAGATAGGCGTGACTACTGAAGAGCAGGGGCAGGGCATTAATCAGATTAACGTGGCGATTACCCAGCTTGATCAGGTGACCCAGCAGAATGCCGCCCTGGTTGAGGAATCTGCCAGCGCCGCAGATAGCCTGAGCGACCAGGCCGCCAAATTAGTGCAGTTGATGAGCATCTTTAATACCGGGCAGTCACTTGCTGCCGCAAACGCTCGCCCGTCTCCTGCTGTACCAAAGGCTATCAAACGCCAGCCCGCAGCGGTGGCAACCGGGTCTGAAAACTGGGAACAGTTCTAAGGGGTTACCGCTCGCTGTTTTAAAAAGGAGGCTCGAGTTTTGCTCGAGCTTTTATTTTTGTGTGAAATTTAATCAGTTTGTCGTTGACGTGAAACGGACGTCTGCTTAACTCAATGTGATATTCGTCACGTTATCGAGGGTTCTGGCATGACTCAAACGCGTAACAAATTGCTCCGTTTTAACCCAGCCTCTCCCGACTTCCACGCTAATCTCTACGCAGTGTACAGCAATATGCGTGGCGAGCAGCCGCTGGTTCGCCTCGGCAGGACGTGGATACTTACGCGTTATCATGACATTGCTAACGTTTTAAAGAATCGATCTTTTATTAGCTCAGGCATTCCGGAACAACTGCATAACGAACTGGATCGTCTGGGTTTTGAGCTTTCTCCCGCCTTGCGCGCTTTTCTCTTCGGGATTGTCCTTTTTGAGGATGGCGAACGACATGCCTCTCACCGTTTGGCGCTGCAGGCATTATTCAAGGGCGAAGCCTGGAATGAAGTGAGTGAGATGGTTACCCGGCAGGCTCAAAAGCTGGCAACTCACGCCGCCGCTGGGCGGCATTTTGATGGCATTCGCGATTTTGCTGCACCGCTCTGGAGGCAGGTTTTTACCCGTTGGCTTAATCTACCGCCGGAGCTGCAGGAGATTGTTGAGCGGGAAAAGACCGCGATTCGTTTATTGCTCGATCCCAGCGCAATTGATGACGCTGGACTGAAACAGCTTATGCAAGCGATGAGCCAACTGGATAAAGGTTTTAATCAGCTGCTGGAGGCCCATTTAGCGGGTTATGACTCGTTGTTTTTCCGCTCGCTGGTGAAAGGCTATGATGGCGACCTGGCAACGTTGCAACAGAGATTCAGTACGGACTGTATCACTATGCTGATAGGTGGCAGTGAAACCAGCGAGGCATTGACGGGAAACCTGCTATTGATGCTGGCGCAGCGCACTGAGCTACAGAAAGGGGTGCAAAATGGCTCGCTACGAATGCGCGACATTGTGACCGAAACAATGCGCTTTGAATCTCCGCTGCAAATGGTGCGCCGCAAAGTTCAGTCTCCGACAGAGCTCCACGGCAGGGAATTACGCCCGGGCGATAATTTACTGTTGTGCCTGGGTTCAGCTAACCGCGATGAGTCCGTTTTTGAAGAGGCTGCCAGTTTCAACCCCGGCAGGAAAAACGCCCAGCGTCAGCTTGGATTTGGCATCGGTATGCATCAGTGCATAGGCCAATTCCTGGCGCAGTTTCAGGCTGAGCAAATGGCCACGGCATTGTTTACTCAGGGCAGATTGGCGCAGTCGGGTGAGGCCGCCTGGTCGCAGCGAAGTCTTATCCTTCGTTCTCTCGACGTGCTTCCCCTGCATTTTGTTAACGGCGCTTGTGAATGATTCAGTTTCTAACCTAAAAAGTACGCATTGCCTATTTCTGGTCAGTCACAGATTTATGTATTAACTTCCTGGTGGATATTGATAAAAATAGGCTTGTGGGTTATCGTTATTTTTAATATTAGACTAATTTTATAGATTCTGTGAATATGAAAAGTGAATTATTTAAGTTTACTGAAGAGAATAATAATGGATATGCATTTAGATGGACCCGCAAACATCATGAGTATTGCGCAGATAATCATATTTTCCTGGGTCATAAAGGTAAGAAGGTTTATAAAGAGAAGAGTTTATTACGCCTCGCTAAAGGTGATAAAGTTAAAATCGACGATAATGTCATAGCCGAAGAATATTCAACAATGCCGGTGCGGAATTTTTCCAGCGTGGGCGCATTTTCATTCCCAACTTGCCATTTTTCAGGAAACGTTGTTATCGGTAGATTTTGTAGCATTGCCTCACATGTGAAGATAATGGGAGGGAATCATCCAATGGATAGATTTACCACGCATATGCTGACCTACAACGGGGACTTTGATCGGTATGCAAGGACTGAATTTAATAGCGAGTGGATATTAAAACCGTTTGATACTACTCAAAAAAATCCGGTTATAGGTAACGATGTCTGGATTGGCAACGACGTGGTTTTGAAAGGCGGAATTACGATTGGAGATGGGGCTGTTATTGCGGCAAACTCGGTGGTGACAAAAGACGTACCTCCTTATGCGTTAGTGGGTGGCATCCCTGCCAGGGTTATTAAATATCGATTCAATACTGATGTCGTTAAAGAATTATTATCAATAAAATGGTGGGAGTATAACTACCCGGATCTCCCGGATAATAATAGGTGTGATGATATTGATTATTTTATAAAAGAAATGAGCGACCGGATTGCTGACGGAAGTTTAAAGAAGAGGCATTATAAATCTTTTGATCTTTCTAAAGATTTTAGATCTCTGTGATAGTTGGTTGCATTTTTTGACAGGGGGGGGGCTGCATGGGAGATTTGAAATCTTAATTTTTTAATCTGGCTGAAAATAAATATTAAAGCACTTGGCTTATATAATTTAATAAAATTATGATGATAACTTATAAAAACATCATCGCACGCTTGTAAAGGTTCGTTTTTTACTCAGCTGTAAAGGTGTTGAAGAATGGGCTTTGGCCCTTATCGGTTGGTTGTGGCGTCTATCAGGATTTTATAGGGGTCTAAACGTGACTGACCCTGAAAAAATGAATCAGGATTAGTGATATCTTTAATCTTGCGAACTATAGTCTTATTGATTAAGTGGTTAATTTTAAGGATAAAAATATGCCAGAGGTAATTGATAAAGCATTAGACTTCATTGGTGGTATGAATACATCCGCATCTGCACCACATCCGATGGACGAAAGTACAGCGAAGGAAATGCTCAAGTATTTGAAGCAGTTAGGAGTGCCGGCCAGCGCAGCTGAAATTACAGCGCGAGGCACTCAGGAAGGCTGGAACGCCGAGTTCACGAAAAAACTGGCCAGTTGGGCCGATAAAATTGAGGCTGGCGATCGTGTTATCGCCAAACACCCGGAATACTTTTCTTCTTATATGAAAGAAGAACTCCGCGCGCTGGTATGAGTTAAGTATCAGCTCTCCTGAAAAACTAAGGGCCGACGATAGCGTCAGCCCTTTTTGTTTGTTGCTCTTGCCTGCATAATTCCGGGCTCGCCTCAGTCCATCAGCGATGCAGGCGTAGCGTACTGGCAAGAGACGATATTGCCGCTATGGCGCAGGCCATCCCAAACACATATACGGCAAATTGAACGCCCGCGTCCCCCGTTAAGCCATTCAACAACGCAATGATCATCGCAACCAGCGCGGCACCAATAGATTGCCCTGCCGTTCTGGCCGTTGACAGTACTCCGGAGGCCGTTACCGTCCGATTTGCTGCGACATTTAAAAACATTTCTTTGTTGTTTGGCGGCAGGAATAGACCATATCCAATCCCGCAAACCGCCACGCACCACAGAAAATCATTCACCGTCGCGGCATCCGGCAATAGCGTCAGTGAGCCCAGGCCGAGGCTAAATATCACCACGCCAACGGTGGATATCTGGGTCGGATTGAAACGGTTCGACAACTTCCCTGCAAGCGGCGCACAGAACGCCACAGCTAGCGGCCATGGGGTAAAGATGAATGCTGATTCCAGCACAGAGTAGTGATAAGTATGCTGTAGCACAAAGGGTAACCCCACCAGCGCCATCCCCTGTGCAACGAACATAGAGACAGAAGAGAGCACCGCGAAGGTATATTGCCGTGAATGAAATATATCCAGCGGCAACAGAGGGTTATTCGAACTCATCTGGGCTTTTATAAAGACGGCGAAGAGCACCACAGACGCAACGCCGCAAAATAGTAGAGTACGACTTTCCCAGCGCCCGATTTGATCGACGGCAATAACCATCAGACCTAATGCAACTGCGGAACTGATCGCCCCTCCCCAGTCGAATCCCTTCTCTTTTTCGGTATCCATACCCAATGAGATCAGCGAAAAGACAATGGCCAGCCCTCCCAGCGGAATGTTGATATAAAACAGCCAGGGCCAGGACAGGTAAGAAATTATCAGGCCGCCCAGCGCAGGGCCTATGGCCGTGCCTACCGCAAATGCCAGCGCATTCAGTCCAAATATCGTCCCCAGCGCGGCGGGGGGAAAGATAACCCGGTAAAGCCCCAGCCCAACGCTTATCATGACCGCATAGCTCACCCCCTGAAGTACCCTCATGAAAACCAGTACGCCAAAGGTCGGAGAGAGGCTACAGCCCAGAGAAGACAGCGTAAACAGCACCATCCCTATCGTGTAAAAGCGCCGCTCCCCTATCCTGGTGCCGAGCGAAGCACAAATCAGCATTGTTGCTGCGCTCGCCACCTGATAGCCGTTGGTCACCCAGATACTGGAGGCCGAATCTACCTGTAATGCATTAGCAATGGAGGGTAAGGCGATATTGACAATAGAGCTGTCCAGCGCTGCCATCAAAACGCCTATCAAGATGGCCGCCGCTGCCAGATAGCGCCTCGGCGTTTCAAAGCCTTGTTCTAAGGTGTGACTACTGCTTACCAACGACATATCCTCAGGTCCTTTATTGGGATGAAATTATGCGCAAAGACTTTCGCTCTCAACGCCCGCGCCTTCGAGATAAGCCAGCATGCCCAGCATCAGCACCTCTTCAGGCCGTGCTATCACAGGAGAACGCGGTGCTTCCCAGTCCTGTTTGCTCCCGTTGATACGAATACTTCTAAGGAAACAGTAGGTTGTGAGAACATAAAATCGATTACGCATATCTTCGCCCATCAGCGGCAGCAGGCCGGAAATGCCTCCTATTTCCGGGATTTCATTCAGGATATTGCCGTAGTCTTGTTTCGCCAGAACGAACATAAGCGCGTCTGACATCGGTACGATTTTTACCGAGTCTTCAACTTCGGCTGCCAGTTCATGCCAAAACGAAAAGGCAAACCGGGAGAATCCAAAAAGCGGATCGAGGCCTCGTACAGAAAAATCGGGATCAATGAAGCTGGTCTGGGATCGCTCCTCGTTATAGAGCACGTTGCCAAAATGGAAATTGAAGTGAGCTTTTTCCACCGAACGGAATTGCTCGCTACGGGCCATATCCAGCGATTTTTCAAAGACCTCCCTGGCCGTGATGCCGAAGCGAGCGCCGTTAAGCAAAACCGGTTTATCAAACAGTTCGTGGGCAAAACGCGTGCCTTCCCATTCCTCCAGTAATCTGGCCGGCATATCGTTCGCCAGCGGACACTGGCTGCTTATCTCCAGGCTGACTGCTTTTTGGATGTTTTCCAGCGCATGCAGGATAATTTCTCTTCTCTCACCCAGAGACCGCCGTTCATCAAACACAATGCTGGAGAGCGGGAGGGCGTCTTTCTTTTCAAGAACGTAGAACTGCCGACCGGCGGCCAGGCCATCGTGCAGAACCGGAACCATCAGCTCCGGGTAGATTTCGTGTAAGGTGCGTATTTGCTCGACCTCAGCCTTCAGCTTTGCATTAAACGCTGCCAACGTGGCCGTCTTCACGACAAAGCCAGAACTCAAAAAATCAACGGTATGTGAACGGGTCATTTTTCAATCCCCGGGAAAGTGGCAACGGGCTGTCCCTGCGCGATATTGCGCGCTACGGAACGGACAACAGCGGTGTAACCCACCGTATTATTAACAAACGACTGGATGATAACTTCGCTGAGATTCTGGTCTGCCAGATACGCCGGACGAAGGATCAACAAATGGTTAGTGTCCGAGAGAATGGTTGAGCAGCGTTGTTCGTAAGCATAAGCACGCCCGCCTAACGGCGTCCGTGAGGCCTGGACAATATAAGGATGTGCTTTGTTCACCCGCTCAATTGCCGCCTCAATAAGATTGGTGCTTAACGCGCCATTATCTTTAACGATAAAGCGATTTATCTGATAACCCGGGGCATGAACCGGTGCACGTAACGATACGGTATTCACCAGTGATGCCCAGGGCATCACTTTTTTCTGGCTCATGGCAATTTGGGAAAAGCTGGGACGGAGATTGTCGCGGGCGTCCTGCATTCGCCCTTCAAACGAGCGTGTGCCCAGCACGCCGTTGGGGGGGGCGGGATGCACAATATCGGTTTCAACCGCCACAATATGTGAAGCGTTACAATTAATAGCGCTCAGCGCGTCGCTTAAGACTCGCAATGAAGCATGCATACCATTCGTCTGGCAGGAGCCCAGGCAGAACATGCCAGAGTTAACGACCTGGCGCTGTATCGTACTGATATCGCCTTCCGTCAGGCTGCCCAGACAGCCGTAAATAGCAGGCAGGCTATCGGCCTCCGCAACGCCCAGGACTACGTCTGCCAGCTCTGACATATTGCGTGCTACAGGGCTGTTGAGATCCATATCCTGCTTGCTGGTCGCTATAAAACCAATATCGAATCGTCCCTCGACTGGTGGGCACTCTTTGGCTAAATCGCCAAAGAAAAAGCCAATTTCACGACCATTAATTTGCAGAACGTTGCTGCTGATAATGTTGATCCGGGATTGTATGCCGGGCTGAGCCATCGCCAGACGTGCAACAATGCCGTCTATTGGGCGGAGTTCAGGATAATGTTTATCTACAGCAGGGGGATTCGTCACGACCATCTGGATCGCGAAACCATCCTGCTGCGGATCATTCTGAATCAACAGGTTTGCGCCAATCTCTGCACCACAGCCTACCAGTATTGCCTTTTTCACTTTAATTACCTCTAATGATATGAATTATTTGGTTTTTTATAATTCTTAATCTAAGGAAAGCATTTTCAGGAAGTCAGTAACGGGCATAGCATCCAGCTTCGTGCCTGAAGTCAGGATGTCGGCCAGGCTCTGTGCCCTGTCTCGTAGCGGGCTATCGGAAAGATTCAGATGGAATTTCGTCAGAAGTGCGTCGAAACATTCTTCACGGCGGCTAACATGACCGAGCGGATACTCGATGAGTGCCGAGATCTCCTCCGCCATCCCATGACACTTTATGTAGAGTGCGTTAGGGATCGCGCGCTTTTCCGGGTCGTAGTAGCTCTCGGTAAATGAAGGACGTTCAGTACAGGTAATTTTCTGGCGTAGTGCTTCCAGTTGGGGATCAGAGGCGAGAGGTTCGTGAAAATCTTTAATGGTCAGATTTCCGGTTTGAAGCCCTACTGCAATCATGTACTGAAGGCAGTGATCGCGATCCGCAGAGTTAGTCAGCACGCCAGACTTATCAATGATTTGAATCGCAGGTCGCGTCGTTTCTACGCGCACATATTCAATGCTTTCAGGGGAGAACCCATCAGATAGCATCCGCTCACGAAGGCAAATAGCCGCCTCCACTGCCGTTTGAGCATGATATTCAGCCGGGTTGGGGACTTTAAACAGGATGTTCCTGATGACAAAGTCAGACAGGTTACGCGTCAGGTTGAGCGGCTGGCCTCTGAGCACGGCATCATCAAACCCCCAGCGACTGGCCGTGAGCGCCGTTGGGTATCCCATCTCACCGGTTTGTGCAAAAAGAGCCAGCTGCAGACCGCGTGCCGTTGCGTCACCGGCGGCCCATGATTTACGTGTTCCCGCGTTTGGTGCATGTCGGTAGGTTCTGAGAGAATGGCCATCGATAATGGCATTGGACAGCGCGCTGAGCGCCTGGTCTTTTGATAATCCCAGAATTTGGGCGGCAGCGATGGCAGAGGCCACTTTAACCAGCACGACGTGGTCAATGCCCAGAGCATTAAAGCAGTTCGACAGGCACAGCACGCCATGAATTTCATAAGCGCGAATCATCGTGTTCAGTACGGCTGACATACTGACAGCTGACTGAGTGCTATCGGAGAGGCTACGCCATGCCGCAGCCGCCAGAATCGCCCCCAGGTTATCGGATGGATGCCCCCATTCTTGCGCAAGCCATGTATCGTTGAACTCAAGCCAGCGGATCATCGAACCCATCTGAAAAGCTGCTTCAATCGGGCCTAAACGTAGTGGGGTGCCCACTATAGGTACACCCTCGCTGTTTTTACTGAATTGCACACTGCGCATGAGCCTGGAGCAGTCGTCGTCAGTGGAGGCAGCGATCGCACAGCCTATCGAATCCAGCAGGCAAAAACGTGCCAGGTGGAGTGTCTCATTGTCAAAGGTTGCTTGCTGATAAGCATAGTCAACCAGCTCGATCATTATTTTATCAAACTCAGCGTGCGCCATGTTTTATCCCATAAACGAAAAGAAGTTTTCGCCAATACAAGTAATGAAGGCCCGGGAAGGTATACATTTGCATATAGTTAAATAACCAATTGATTTTTAATATAATGAACGAGCCCTGCCGATAAAATCGTAATGGGCATGAGAATGAAAAACCAGCGAATAAAATCGAGGTACTCATCGAAAAGATTGATACCTGTGCCATATCAGGCGAGCACGAGGGGTTAGAATGAAGCATAAAGGAAGGCGGATTGTTACTGAGGAGGATCTGGAGGATTCCTTGCAGCCATTAGCCTGGCTTATGTTAATAGTCATAAACAGAGTGACAAATGGTTTTTAACAAATTATAAATATTGTTGAAACATTGAACTAACTTTTAGCATGAGGTCTCAAATGAAGCTAAGTGAACTTCTTGCGTTCGTGACAGTCGTGGAGACAGGGAACATAACCCAAGCCGCAGAGCGCCTGAATCGAGTGCAATCCAGTATTTCCCATCGAATACGAAGCCTGGAAGATAACCTTGATGTAATCTTGTTTGATAGAAAAAATGATGGATGCTCACCCACAGCGCAAGGCCAGATACTTTATGATTACGCACTTAAAATTCTGAATCTTGCGGATGATTGCAAAAACAATATTTCCTACTCTAAAACTAATCAGATAACCATCAGGGTGGGAATAATTGAATGCTTACCCCCTTATATTATTAGTTCGTTGATTGATTTAGGGCAGGATCTGGGCTGGAATATCGATATATCCATCGGGAATACAATCAGCTTGCTGAGCGCCTTTGATAAAAATGAGTTTGATGCGGTCATCATTGGCGCTGGATTTTCCAACGCACAACATACACGTTCCATATTACTTTCCAGCGAGCTGGTGATTATTACTGAGAAAAATCGCCCCTCTATTACCGATATATCCAGCCTGGATGGTGAGGTTTTTTTACTCAGCAGTAAAAAATGTGCAACCTCAACCCGCAATTTCAATGTGCTCTTCAGCGAAGGCAATATCACACCCAAACGTGTAGTGGAGTGTGGTTCCTACCCTGTGCTGTTTTCAAGTATTGCCGCCGGTAAAGGCGTCTCGCTGGTGTTACGTTGTTCGATCAGTAGCGAAGTAAAGAGCAAGATAGAAATCCATCTGCTATCCGGTCAGTTCAATGATTTCAACATAGAACTGGTATATCGCCCGGATTGCCCCTATCTGGATTGTGCAAAGTTTGCCGGTATGATGACTTCCGTCTTCCAGGATCCGCGGCTGCGTGACATCGGCTATTAACAGACTTTCCTTACTGCACACGTAATGCCTTTATCAGGATAAAAAAAGACATAAACCATTCAAGCACGATCGGTAAAGTGGCTAACAGGAATATATTTCCGTTCACGGAAGAGACTGGCAAAAGGCTTAAGGTTTCTTGCTGATTAAGACATAAAGAGAGTGGAAGAGTAATCCCTTACCGTATGCTCTCCTGGCTTATGAGTGGGAACCATCCCGAAAACTAAACGAGATGATTCCCCTATAAGGCTACGATTTATTGTTACGAAGACTCACGCAGAGCGACCAGCGTTTTTGCTCTGAACTTCGCCATAATTATTTTCATCATTGGGACTTCAAAATACTTGTATAAAAAAGAAGCACAAGAGATTGTCAGAATGAGCGCTACGACGATAAGCCCGACTCCCTCCATTAAGTTGAACTTCTTTCCTGCGGTTAAATTCAAAAAATAAAAAAGCACTAAAAAATGTATCATATAGAATGCATAAGATATCTCGCCTAACCAAACCGATGTTTTATGGTTTAAAACGATTTTTTTGTTACCTAAGTCGTCACCGGCAAAGGCGGTAATTAATAAACAAACGGGAATGATAAATACGACACTCATACTGAATTGGTATGGAACATACATGGCTCCAACATACGTTGCGGCAAGTAAGGTAAACGCCGCTGGTTTCGTGAGCATGATTGCTCGCCCATTTATCAGCAAGCGTGCAGCAAACATACCTGCGAGGAATTCAAATATGCGCGCTGGCGGGAAAATATACGAAATCCAAAAGTGATGCTGAGAGATAGGAAATGCTCCCATCATTTTGTTTGGCTCAACCCACAGATAAATAAACATTTGAACCAGGAAGGATGCTACGGTGACGGTAAATAATCCCGCTAAGTCGTATTTTTCTGGTATGGATTTCATCACTTTAAAAAGAAGCGGGAAAGAGAGATAAAACATCGCTTCTATACACAGAGACCAGCTGGGTCTGTTCGCTACGAAAAAGTAGCGAACATCATCAAACCAGGTATTCACCAGCAGAAGGTTTGACGACCACAGCTTGTACTGATAAATACTCACTGCGCCAACAACGAATGCTATCGCCCAGGTCAGAAAATGAGTGGGGTATATCTTAGCAAAGCGCCGCAGGTAAAAATCACCCACGCTATCGCTATCCTTTGCAGACCACACCATTATAAAACCACTTAAGATAAAGAAGTATGAAACCCCTAACCATCCAGCCTTACCCACAATAACTGTATAAACATGCTGGATTGTAGGGTCTGAAAATGGAGCAAGATCGCTGGGCAGCGAAGCATGAAATAAAAAAACTAAAAAGGCGGCCCAGAACCTACTTCCGGTAATCGAAGGTAGTTTGGGCCGTACCGTTAATTTCCCTTCCGCCATTGGTTGTCTCACTAATGTTTCATTAACTTCGCCATAAATAGCATCAGCATTTACTTTGTTGGTCATTGAAGAATTCATCACACACCCCATATATGGTATTTTTATATCAATAATTTATTCTGAAATAGAATCATAGTTACAGACAGAAAAATTAATAATGGCAAAGCAATGTAATCCAGGATTCACATGGATCCTGTTTATTAAAATAATAATGACGGCCAGGGAAATTACTTTGTGGAATGGCACATTTACCTTATCGTTTTTGATTAGTCAGCATCGACGATTTCATATCCTGATTTCTGTTTTTCTATATAGCCAAATCCTTGTGATCCAAAATGCATCCCGCCGACAAGAATCCGGTCAGAACTGACCATCGCAAGGATGCGTGTTCGTGTCTCCGCCGCTGCCTGCGGGTCATGATCGAAGGCAATCGATACTTCTGGTTTTAACAATTGGATATGTGGAAAGTGAACAATATCTCCCCAAATCAACAAGCTTCCTTTGCTGCCTTCAACTCTATATCCCATATGGCCCGGGGTATGGCCTTTTAATGGGATCGCAAAAATGCCGGGGAAAATCTCACCTTCATCAATTAAGCGGAGATTGTCCTGATACTCTTTAAAGGCACTCCGCGCTAAAAGAAAGTTACCTTTTACGCGATCGGTGACGGCAGCAAAATTTTTATCGTCTTGTATGTAATTAAACTCATCAGCGCTTATGACTAGCTCCGCGTGAGGAAATGCAGCTTTTCCCTGTGAATTTATTAGCCCACCAATATGGTCAGGGTGAGTGTGTGTAAGAAGAACGGCATTAATATCCCCTGGCTTTAACCCAAGCTTTGCAAGATTATCAACCAGGGCGCCACCCCAACCTTTAATGCCGCCTGCGCCACTATCGATTAGAATGTTTTTTCCCTTTCTTTGTACCAGGAAGGTATTGATATGAACCGCGTTATGTTCACTTATGCAGGCATTCTCCTGGATTTTTTTGCACTCGGCTTCATCAACATTAGCTAGCAGTCCAAAATCAACCTGGAGGTAGCCATCGCTTAATGCGGTAACAGAGACATCACCAAGATCTTTCAATGGAAGTTGTTCACTCATAATCTATCCTTCAATTTATTGCGTAAATATCATTGGCTTCATAAAGAAAACAGCGGATTCTCGCTACAACGCCGATCTTCTCTTTAATTAATAAATCAACCTGATGCAAAAACTCATTCATCACCGGCCCGGTACGGAAAACCTCTTGCCTGAGTTTTGCCTCTAAGTAAACGGGGGTTCCAAAACTTATGTCGCATGTCACATAGCTGATATGAATGTTATTTTCTTTTGCTTTTAGTATGCCCATGGCCAGGTTTGCTAAAGAGTCAGAGAATTCAGACAAAGAAACCGCATCCATACGATGGTTTGCGGAGGTATATACGGTAATGCTGGGCATTTGATATTAACTCCTGTGAATGGTTATTTTAAGAATAGTGATTACGTAACCCTTGTTGTGACTAATCGCATTCTTTTTATGACGTCTGGATTCACGACGGTACCCATTTCAGCATCACCCCGACTGAGCTGCTCAATTAAGTCCATGCCCGCTGTAACTTTCCCGAACGCGGTATAATTCTGATCTAAAAAGTGTGTTCTGGCGGAAGTAATAAAAAATTGGTGACAGGCGCTATGCGGATTTCTCGACCTCGCCATCCCGACGGTACCGCGTTCAAACGGCATGTGATTAAATTCCGCGGCCAGTTTAGGCAATGTTAAGCTATCCAATCTCGTATTTTTTACCGGATCCCCGGTTTGTGCCATAAAACCATCAATAACGCGGGAGAAAGGTACGCCATCATAAAATTTCGACTGCACCAGCATTTTTATACGTGCGACATGATTGGGTGCCAGGTCTGAAAATAACTGGATAGTGGCAGTTCCACGATCCAACTGCATTTCTATAGTATCACCCTGAACGTTTAACCATCTTAATGCGGCGGGGGCTGCGACAGCACTGGCACATAAGCCCAGACACCCGCCTATAAATAACCGACGATTCATATCATGACTCCATTCCCACAATCGGGTTCACCACCCATTTACTCATTAATAACGCCCATGCGTACCCTGTTGGTATCGGCGGGCATTAATGTGTATTGGCCTTATCGATAAACGATATGATTTCATCTGTGAGCGCATCTGGTCGCTCAAAATTCGGCAAATGGGAAGCACCGGGTATGATATGCAGTTCTGCATTGCGTTTTTTCGCCAGGCGTTGGGCGTAGTCTTGCGGCGTCAGCTTGTCTTCCGCTCCCCGGACGACAATCGCTTTGACGCCGGGGATCTGCATATCTGTCAAATCCGTATCGGCAATCGCTAAAGAGCAGCCCGCGAAAGCTTCGACCGTGGTACGACGCAGCATCTGCCTGAGACCATCCGCCTCGGGCGAGTCGATAAATGCCGGTGTAACCCAGTTGCTGATAATCCCCCTCTCAAGGTGCTCAAGACCATGCTGGAAGACATCTTCCGCCCTGGCCCGCCACAGGGAAGGAGGGGCGGCATTCACCAGTGAGGTATCGATGATAACCATGCCCTGGACTCGTTCAGGTAACTTGAATCCAATCCATTGCGCTATCGTGCCGCCTATCGAAACGCCGGCAACATAAAATTTATCGATTTTCAGGTGATCCACTACGGCGATAACATCATCGGCCAGGTCAGACATTGAAAACGGCTGCGCATCAACCGCGCTTAGCCCATGCCCTCGAATATCCAGCCTGACCACACGATAGCGCTCAGTTAACCGTGGAATTTGCAAATCCCACAAATGCAAATCTGTTCCCAAAGAATGAAGAAGTATCAATGTCGTAGCCTCTTCAGGCCCCTCTACATCGACATGCTGAGTTAACTTAAGCGGTCGGATAAACATTTCATACTCCGTATTTTTATTCTTAGTTTTACCCCGGGTTCCACAGAACGTAATGCAGGCTCATTCACCCTGACTTGTTGGTGAAAAAGTGAAACATCTCCATGCCCCAGCCAGTATTATTAGAGTAATTACCGCGCTGGCTCTAATGGATAATTTCGATATCTCTATCGAAATTGTTGATGCATGAAGGAGATAATGGACAGAAACATCCTCTATTGACCGCTTACAATTCAACGGTGTACCGGAAGGCGTTTGAGAAAGTTAACTGTCAGAATGTGCTGTGGCAGGAAAACCAAAATGGGGAAAGCATCTGTGGTTTGGGAAGACTGGGGCAATAACTATCAACGACAACAGGAATACGATGTAGTGAACCTGTTCGGACGGAGATAATGTTTGTCAAAGCATGAGATTAATTCAGCAGAAGAGCGTTACCAGTCTGGTTCAGGTGGTTTGGTTTTGAGGAACAAGCTGGAGATTATCGATGCTACTGAAATGGATGTGTTGGAGTCAGGGCTGCTGATCATGTTCTATTGTACGCTTAAAACCCATGAGTCAATTGCAGCAATGATTGTTTGCTCTGGCACTATAAATTAGATGCTTCTCCATCTGCAATATCATCAGCAGTCATTGGCATAGCACTAATTCAGAAAGCAAACCACCGATAATTCGGTGGTTTGCTTCTAATTACCATGTAAGCTTCTGATTATTAGCTTTTACATTTTCCTGATACATCATTTCAATCGTAGTGTAAGTACACATATCTAAACCACCATCGCAATAATCCTGGATTACCCGATCCATCACTTTCCTATCATTAGCTTGAGTGAGTTTTTTAAATGCAGTGAGGTTTTCCTGTTCCATCATGCGCAGTGTTGTGGGTTGGCACATATCCAATTGACCATCGCAATAATCAGCTTTCACTTTTGCTTGAATGAATTTAATTACTTCCTGCTTTTGTGCCTCTGAGCCATCAAAATCTAACGGATGGACGAAACCAGCATTTGCGGCAAAAGAAGATAAAAGTACAACAGCTCCTAAAAGTATTTTCATTTTGAAATCCATTGCAAAAAAGAAGGGTTAAGACTAATCCGAAATCATGGCTATGTGAACCGGGAATGGTCAAGCTGAAGTGATCGTGCTGAAATTCCATCGCCACTTTGGAATGAGACAACAAAAAAGCCACCGCTATGGGTGGCTTAACTGTTTGAATTTATTCACTAAATTTGGTGGCCCCTGCTGGACTTGAACCAGCGACCAAGCGATTATGAGTCGCCTGCTCTAACCACTGAGCTAAGGGGCCGTGGCGCTGAATTATAATGTAACTGTAAGCTGCAATCCAGCGCTTATATGGCGTCTGCTGTTTTTATAAACAATTGTGAATCAAACCCTTATACTTATCGCTCATTCATAACTTCAGGTACCAGGCATGATCCACGATATTCTGGCTCCGGGGCTGCGTGTGGTGTTCTGCGGCATTAATCCCGGCAAGTCCTCGGCACATACCGGTTTTCATTTTGCTCATCCGGGGAATCGCTTCTGGAAGGTGATTCATCAGGCCGGGTTTACCGAGAAGCTGCTCAAGCCCGAAGAAGAACAGCAGCTGCTGGATACCCGCTGCGGCATTACCATGTTGGTAGAAAGGCCCACGGTGCAGGCCAGCGAGGTGAAGCTCCAGGAGCTGCGAGACGGCGGCAGAGCGCTGGTACAGAAGATGCTGGACTACCAGCCGGGCGTGCTGGCTATTCTCGGGAAGCAGGCGTTTGAGCAGGCCTTTAACCAGCGTGGCGCAAAGTGGGGCAGGCAGGATATTACGATTGGTGAGACCGAGGTGTGGATTTTGCCGAATCCCAGCGGGTTGAATCGGGCGACGCTGGAGAAGCTGGTCGAGGCCTATAAAGAGCTTGATGAGTCGCTGGCGGCGCGCGGCCGGTAGTTAAATTTAAGGCAAAAAAAAGCTCCCGGACGGGAGCTTTTTGTTTTTGGAACCGATTAATTTCCGGGAGCGATTAATCGTCCAGGAAGCTACGCAGCACTTCAGAGCGGCTCGGGTGGCGCAGTTTGCGCAGCGCCTTCGCTTCGATCTGACGGATACGTTCGCGGGTAACGTCGAACTGTTTACCCACTTCTTCCAGCGTGTGGTCGGTATTCATATCGATACCGAAGCGCATACGCAGAACTTTCGCTTCACGCGCGGTCAGGCCAGCCAGCACGTCGTGAGTTGCGGAACGCAGGCTTTCGGAGGTGGCAGAATCCAGCGGCAGCTCGAGGGTGGTATCCTCGATGAAGTCACCCAGATGCGAATCTTCATCGTCGCCGATTGGCGTTTCCATGGAGATAGGCTCTTTAGCAATCTTCAGCACTTTACGGATTTTGTCTTCCGGCATCAGCATACGTTCAGCCAGCTCTTCCGGCGTCGGCTCGCGGCCCATCTCCTGCAGCATCTGGCGCGAAATACGGTTGAGCTTGTTGATGGTCTCAATCATATGCACCGGAATACGGATGGTACGCGCCTGGTCGGCGATGGAGCGAGTGATAGCCTGACGGATCCACCAGGTGGCGTAAGTTGAGAACTTATAACCACGACGGTATTCAAACTTATCAACCGCTTTCATCAGGCCGATGTTGCCTTCCTGAATCAGGTCGAGGAACTGCAGGCCACGGTTGGTATATTTCTTGGCGATAGAAATAACCAGACGCAAGTTGGCTTCAACCATCTCTTTCTTCGCGCGGCGGGCTTTCGCTTCACCGATGGACATGCGACGGTTGATGTCTTTTACCTGCTCGATGGTCAGGCCGGTCTCTTCTTCAATCTGCTGCAATTTCTGCAGGCTACGGTGAACGTCATCCGAGACGTCGTGCAGCTTTTCAGACCACGGCTTGTTCATTGCGATTGCAGCGTTGAACCAGGTTTCGCTGGTTTCGTTGCCGGTGAACAGGGTGATGAAGTTTTTCTTCGGCATTTTGCACTGCTCAACGCAGAGTTTCATGATGATACGTTCTTGAGTACGAACGCGATCCATCATGACGCGCATGCTGTTGACCAGGTAGTCGAACTGCTTCGGCACCAGGCGGAACTGCTTGAAGACTTCAGACAGCTGCTGGATCTCAGCGGCGGCGTCAGCATGGCTGCGGCCTTTCGCTTTGATGGTGTCACGAGCCAGCTCGTACTGCTTACGCAGTTCGCCAAATTTCTCGCGGGCCAGTTCCGGGTCGATGCTGTTGTCGTCGTCGGAGCTGTCGTCGTCGGACTCTTCGTCTTCGTCCTCATCGTCGTCCAACTCTTCCTGAGAGAGTTCAGAACCAACGTGAGTGGCGGTCGGCGCGAGGTCTTCTTCGGCATTCGGATCGACAAAGCCGGTAATCAGGTCGGACAGGCGAGCTTCTTCAGCCTCAACGCGATCGTACTGCTCCAGCAGATAGGTGATCGCTTCCGGGTACTCGGCAACCGAGCACTGTACCTGGTTGATACCGTCTTCGATACGCTTAGCGATATCGATCTCACCCTCACGGGTTAACAGCTCAACGGTACCCATTTCGCGCATGTACATGCGCACCGGGTCGGTGGTACGTCCGATTTCGGACTCCACGCTGGACAGTACCTGAGCGGCAGCTTCTTCCGCATCTTCGTCGGTGCTGTTAGAGTTTTCAGCAAGCAAAAGATCATCGGCATCAGGGGCTTCTTCCATCACCTGAATGCCCATGTCGTTGATCATTTGGATGATGTCTTCGATCTGATCGGAGTCGACGATATCTTCCGGCAGATGGTCATTGACCTCGGCATAGGTCAGATAGCCTTGCTCCTTACCACGTTGGACAAGAAGCTTGAGCTGTGACTGCGGGTTTTGCTCCATAAGACGGTATCCACACTTCAGTATTAGGGTTGTGTCGGTAGGCGTTGCCGCCAACAATAACGTTACGAGGGCCAATTTATTTTTATGCCGCAGCCCGTCCGTGCGGCGTTCGGGGGTGACCCGATCAATGTTCGGCAGTTAAGCCGCGAATCTACTTTTTGGCGCGTGACTCAGTTATCACACGAACTTCTTCACGCTCCGCCGGGGTTAGCCCCTCAGTTCTGGAACGTGCCATTAATTCTTCAAACCTCAGCTCGAGCGCGGAATCGAACAGATGATCCAGCGAGTCGGTGAACGTTTTTTCAGCAATCTCTCTATCTGCTATATCGTCCCACGCAGAGAGTTTTTCAAGGGTGGCGGCTTCATTTGTTCCGCGATATTGTTCCAAAAGCTGCCCGGTTGTTAACCCAGGCTGGGCCAGGCAGGCATTTACCAGGTCGCTAAACAGCGTTAACCCCGGCAGTTTTGCCGCGTCCAGCCCGCTAAGTGGCGGGACCAGAGGAGCCAGCTCCGGGTTTTGTACCAATAACCCTATTAGTATACGCATGGTTGTGCGTTTTAGCTGAGGCGCGGGGCGAGGCGTTACGCCATCGACCTGTTTGGGCATCAGCTTTTCAAGCTGGCTGTCGTCCAGAATGCCGAGCTTGTTGCCCAGCTGCTGGCGCAGATAGATGCGCAGCGTTTCGCCGGGCACCTGGCTAATCAGCGGCAGCGCGAGGGTACTTAAACGCGCCCGGCCGTCCGGAGTGCTCAGGTCAACCTGCGGCATCAGACTGTTAAACAGGAAAGTGGAGAGCGGCTGAGCCTGCTCCATCCGCGTTTCGAACGCTTCCTTCCCTTCTTTACGAACCAGCGTATCCGGGTCTTCACCGTCGGGCAGGAACATGAAGCGCAGCTGACGACCGTCAGTCATATAAGGTAGCGCAGTTTCCAGCGCTCGCCATGCCGCGTCCCGCCCGGCGCGATCGCCGTCATAGCAACAAACCACGTTATCCGTTACCCGGAACAGGAGCTGGATGTGGTCTGCGGTTGTGGAGGTGCCAAGGGAAGCAACGGCGTAAGAAATGCCGTACTGTGCCAGGGCCACCACATCCATATATCCTTCGACTACCAGCAGGCGCGCCGGTTCCGGCTGGCTTTGCTGGGCTTCATACAGGCCATACAGCTGGCGGCCCTTATGGAAAATCTCGGTTTCCGGGGAGTTCAGGTACTTCGGCATGCCGTCGCCCAGCACGCGCCCGCCAAACCCGATTACCCGGCCGCGTTTATCACGAATCGGGAACATCACCCGCTCGCGGAAGCGGTCGTAGCTGCGGCCTTTATCGTTAGTGACCAGCATGCCTGCGTCCGTCAGCGCCTGACGGTTTTCGCTGTTGCCGCCGAAGCGTTTTAGCGCGTTGTCCCAGCCCGGGGGCGCGTAACCAATAGCAAAGTGGGCAATAACCTCGTCGCTCAGGCCGCGTTTTCCCAGGTACTGGCGAGCCGGTTCGGCAGCGGGCAGCTTCAGGGATTGCTGATAAAAGGCGTTAAGGCCGTCCATCAGTTGATATAGGCTCTGGCGCTGGTGGCGTTCTATCTGGCTTGGGCCGTTGCCAGCTTCGTACGGCACTTCAAGGTTGTGCATGGTCGCCAGCTCTTCAACGCTTTCTACAAACTCGAGCTTGTCGTAGTTCATCAGGAAGTCGAGGGCGTTACCGTGTGCGCCACAGCCGAAGCAGTGGTAAAACTGTTTATCACCGTTCACGGTGAAAGAGGGGGTTTTCTCGTTATGGAATGGACAACACGCGTGGTAGTTTTTGCCCTGTTTTTTCAGCTTCACGCGAGCATCGATCAGGTCGACGATGTCGGTGCGAGCGATCAGGTCATTGATAAAGACACGCGGGATTCGTCCAGCCATAGGCCCCATGCTATATCCGTCATCTCTCAGGCGGTGGCCTAAAAGCTCAGGGATATGTCAGTTTATAAACGAGAATAAGCCGCGCATTCCTTTCGGAAGCACGGCCTTATAACTACTACTCGGTCTGATTTGAGGAGTGAATCCTCAGAAGATTAGTACAGACGAGTGCGGCGTGCGTTTTCGCGAGCCAGTTTCTTCGCGTGGCGTTTCACAGCAGAAGCTTTAGCGCGTTTACGTTCGGTAGTCGGTTTTTCATAGAACTCACGACGACGAACTTCCGCCAGAACGCCTGCTTTTTCACAGGAACGTTTGAAGCGACGCAGTGCTACGTCGAACGGCTCGTTTTCACGTACTTTAATTACCGGCATGTAACTCTCACCTTTAATAATTCGGTTTGCCGCTGGCCTACGTGCCAGCTTAATTCAAAATGGTGCGGAATTTTACTGCAACTCTTGCTGCTTTGTAAAGCACCGAACGACCAGAAACCTGGCTTTTAGGGCCGGTATCTTCCAGGACCGAGGATTATACACGATTAGCAGGGGCCTGGGGCAGCAAAGTTTTACAAAGGAGGGCGGCGGGATTAAACTTCGCGCCGGGTCAAAGAGGTAAAACTAGCCATGCGTGTACTGGGAATCGAGACATCCTGTGATGAAACCGGCATCGCCATTTATGACGATGAGAAAGGGTTATTAGCCAACCAATTGTATAGTCAGGTGAAACTTCACGCTGACTACGGCGGCGTGGTGCCGGAGCTTGCCTCCCGCGATCACGTACGCAAAACCGTGCCGCTGATTCAGGCTGCGTTAAAAGAGGCGGGCTTAACCGCAAAAGATATTGACGGCGTGGCCTATACCGCCGGGCCGGGCCTGGTTGGAGCTCTGCTGGTTGGTGCAACCGTCGGCCGCGCGCTGGCTTTTGCCTGGGATGTTCCTGCCGTACCGGTACACCATATGGAAGGGCACCTTCTTGCGCCGATGCTGGAAGATAATCCTCCTGAGTTCCCGTTTGTGGCGCTGCTGGTTTCCGGCGGCCACACGCAGCTGATTAGCGTGACCGGCATCGGTGAATATGAGCTGCTGGGTGAGTCTGTTGACGATGCGGCTGGTGAAGCCTTCGATAAAACCGCCAAGCTGTTGGGGCTCGACTATCCAGGCGGACCGCTGCTGTCGAAAATGGCCGCGCAGGGTACCGAAGGGCGCTTTACCTTCCCGCGCCCGATGACCGACCGCCCGGGGCTGGACTTCAGCTTCTCCGGCCTGAAGACCTTCGCCGCGAATACCATCCGTGGGAACGAAGACGACGACCAGACTCGAGCCGACATCGCCCGCGCTTTTGAAGATGCAGTGGTTGATACGCTGGCGATTAAATGCAAACGAGCCCTCGACCAAACCGGCTTTAAGCGCCTGGTGATGGCCGGAGGCGTGAGCGCAAACCGCACGCTGCGGGCAAAGCTGGCAGAGATGATGGCAAAACGCCGCGGCGAAGTGTTCTACGCCCGCCCTGAGTTTTGCACCGATAACGGCGCGATGATTGCCTATGCCGGCATGATCCGCCTTAAGGCCGGAACATCGGGTGAGCTGAGCGTCAGCGTCAGGCCGCGTTGGCCGCTGGCAGAATTACCCGCCGCCTGATAAGCGTTGAAAAGAGGAGTGAGAAATCACTCCTTTTTTGTTGCTTCTTTTTTTATTTCTTCCGGCGCTGCTGCTTTTTTCTTGCGGCGCAGCTTCGACCAAATTTTTGATTCCTGCCCGCGCCACAGGCGCTGGATATTATCGTGATGACGCATCAGGATAAGGCAAGAGAGCATCGCTACCGGGAAGGTAAACTGCGGTTTGAACCACCACACGTAGAACGGGGCGATCAGCGCGCTGATAATCGCGCCGAGAGAAGAATAGCCGCTCAACAGCACGCTCAGCAGCCAGGTTCCGGCCATCACGCCGGTTAAGTCCCAGCCGATGGGCGCGATGGCACCAAATGCCGTCGCCACGCCTTTACCGCCGCGGAATTTAAAGAAGACTGGCCAGATATGGCCCAGGCAGGCGGCAATGGCTATCAGCCCGAGCCAGAAGGGCGTGACGCCTAATGCATAGGCGGCCCATACCGGCAACATGCCTTTCAGCACATCAAAAATTAGTACCGCTGCGGCTGCGCCTTTACCACCAATACGTAATACATTGGTTGCTCCTGGGTTACCGGAGCCGCTCTCGCGTGGATCGGGGAGACCGGCAATGCGGCAAACCAGAATGGCGCTAGAAATGGAGCCGCAAAGATACGCGAGGAGGATCATACCAGGCGCGATTGCACTCATAACGCTGTTCCATGTTGAAAGTGTCGAAGTCTTCTTTGCATCTGTGGATAATACGCATATTTCGCCGGAAGTGGTATCCGGCATGACTAAAAACCGGGCAGGGCGTGATGGACATTGTATTTATAGAGCAACTTACCGTAATCACTACCATTGGTGTTTACGACTGGGAACAGACCATTGAGCAGAAGCTGGTGTTCGATATCGAAATGGCCTGGGATAATTGCAAGGCGGCAAGCAGCGATGACGTGAGCGACTGTCTCAGCTATGCGGATGTCAGCGAGGCGGTCATTAAGCACGTCAGCGGCGGCCGTTTTGCGCTGGTTGAACGCGTAGCTGAAGAAGTTGCTCAACTGCTACTTGCCCGCTTTAATTCGCCCTGGGTGCGTCTCAAAGTCAGTAAACCCGGCGCGGTTGCTCAGGCGGCTAACGTTGGGGTGGTGATTGAACGTGGCAATAATCTGAAACAAAGCAAATAATTACTGCGGCCATAAAACCAAACCACGGTAGCCTGGTCTTATCAACGTATCTTTTGCGGCAGACGCACAGCGTAGGCCGTTTTTTTGTGTCTATTTTGGGGATGAGGGTTAAGTAATGAGCGATCTACCAACTCTGGCGATTGCCGCCATTCTTGGCGTAGTTGAGGGGTTAACCGAGTTTTTGCCGGTATCATCTACCGGGCACATGATTATCGTTGGTCACCTTCTGGGCTTTGAAGGCAAGACCGCCGAAACCTTCGAAGTGGTCATTCAGCTTGGTTCTATTCTCGCGGTTGTGGTGATGTTCTGGCGTCGTCTGTTTGGTTTGATTGGCATTCATTTTGGCCGTCCGCCTCAGCATGAAGGCACCGGAACCGGGCGTCTTTCGTTGATTCATATCCTGTTGGGTATGGTGCCGGCGGTGGTGCTTGGGCTTATTTTCCACGACATGATTAAGTCGTTGTTTAACCCGATTAACGTGATGTATGCCCTTGTCGTGGGCGGCGTGCTGCTGATTGCGGCGGAATGCCTGAAGCCGAAAAAGCCGCTTGCGGAAGGGGTGGACGATATTACTTATCGTCAGGCCTTTATGATTGGCTGCTTCCAGTGTCTGGCGCTGTGGCCCGGTTTCTCCCGCTCGGGCGCAACCATCTCCGGTGGGATGCTGATGGGCGTTAGCCGCTATGCGGCTTCCGAGTTTTCCTTCCTGCTGGCGGTGCCGATGATGATGGGCGCAACGGTGCTTGATCTCTACAAGAGCATCGGTTTCCTGACGATGGGCGACCTGCCTATGTTTGCCGTCGGTTTCGTCACCGCCTTTATCGTTGCGCTTATCGCCATCAAAACCTTCCTGCAGCTGATTAAACGTATTTCGTTTATCCCGTTTGCGATTTATCGCTTCGTGGTGGCCGCAGTGGTGTTCTTCATCTTTACCTAGCGTTTATGTTGCCCTTAGCCTTGAGGCTGAGGGCAATGCTGTTCCTTCCAGGCCGCAACCGCTTTTATTCTTCGCTTAGTCAGCTCTTCACGAATAGCCGGGCCGCTGAATCCTGCCTCGATAACCTCTTTATTACTCACGCTCTGAGCGGCAGCCCAGGCGGCTCGCAGCATTCTTCCCTGCGGGTAATCGCTGGCTTCAAAGCCTGTTCTTCCGCGCGCGTCGGCTTCGCTGGTTAAGGCGATTTGCTCTACCCGCTGCGGTTTACGCCATGCGTCAATGGCGTCAAACAGCTTGACCACCGTCTTTGGCTGTAAAATGGGGAAGGTATGGATCAGATCGTGGAATTCGGCCACTAGCTTCGCCAGGTCGCGGATTTCATTCGGCACGCGCAGGCGAGCGCAGAGCTGTTCCACCAGCTTGACGCCAGCCGGGCCGTGGCCGTGGTGGCTTGGCCATTTTTCCTTCGGCGTCAGCCCTTTGCCCAGGTCGTGGCAGAGAGTGGCAAAGCGAACATCAATTTCCGGGCTGAGCTGGGCCGCCATCGACAGGGTCATCAGCGTGTGGATCCCCGTGTCGATTTCCGGGTGCCATTTGGCCGGAGCCGGTACGCCATAAAGCGCGTCGATTTCCGGGAACAGAACTTTCAGCGCGCCACACTCGCGCAGCACCGAGAAGTAAACCTGTGGGTTACGGCTGCTAAGGGCATTTTCCGTCTCTTTCCAGACTCGCTCGGCGGTGAGATGGGCCAGCTCGCCGTTATCGGCCATTTCGCGCATCAGGGCCAGCGTTTCGGGAGCGATAAGGAAATTAAGATGGGCGTAACGTGCGGCAAAACGCGCCACGCGCAGAACGCGGAGCGGATCTTCATTAAAGGCCGGGGAAACGTGGCGTAATAAACGACGCTCAATATCCGAACGCCCGTTATAAGGGTCGATTAGCTCGCCGGTTTCATCCTGGGCAATGGCGTTGATGGTGAGGTCACGGCGCAGTAAATCCTGCTCCAGCGTGACGTCCGGTGCGGCATAACATGTAAAACCGGTATAACCCTGGCCCGACTTCCGCTCGGTACGCGCCAGGGCGTACTCTTCGCGGGACTGCGGATGCAGAAACACCGGAAAATCTTTGCCAACCTGCTGGTAGCCAGCGTCCAGCATTTGCTGCGGCGTCGCGCCGACCACAACCCAGTCTTTATCCTTAACCGGCAGTTTTAATAACCCGTCACGTACTGCACCACCGACCAGATAAATCTTCACCCTTTGCCCCCCAAGCGCCATTTTTGAACCACGAATGGTAAGTGTAGATGCGAGGGTGAAGCAACGGCTAATGTATCGCCTTTAGTTCATCCAGCGGTCTTTCTTTTTACGGCTTGGGATCATGTGCGGGAGCAGCAGGCCAATCAGCAGGCCAAAGCCAGCCACGCCGCCGCCGTACATAAACCACTGCATAATGATGGCGCGCTGCTTATCGTCCAGCTGCACGTTGGCGGCATTTACCTTTTTCTGGGCGACGATAAGCTGGTTCTTAAGCTGCTGATTTTCTTCTTTCAGACCGTTAATCACCGTGTCGCTCTGGGCAACTTTCTGCTGCATTTCTGCGGTGCGCTGGTTCCAGGTGGTGTCGATGTTATTCAGCTTGTCGGTCAGGGTTTTTACCTGATTTTCCAGATCCGGCACGCGGGTACGCAGGCTTGGATTGGTGCTGAGCTGCGCCAGCGGTATCCAGGATGTTTTGCCGCTGCTGTCGCGCACCTGGCCGTATTTGGTTTCTTCATTGCTTTGCAGCAGCGTGACTTGTTCCCCTGCGTTGACTGTGCCAACCAGGCGGTAGTTATCGCCCGGGCCGCTACGGACCCAGGTGTTTAATTCATCAGAGACATAACGTTTTTCTTCGGCATGGGCCACTACGGAAACGCTAAGAGAGAGCAAAGTAAGGCAAATCAGGCGTAATTTGTGCATTAGTTCGTCGTTATTTTCATTAAGTGTGGAACGATAGTAGTGGCAACAGTCTGAAGGCGCAATCCGGAAACCTGAATGAGAATCATCCTGATGTCATTTTAACCACTGGCGCTGCTGCACTACCGCAAATTCGCTACCCGAGAGGGTATTTTGTCGTACTATCTACAGACCTAATCGACGCTATTTAGTTCGCCGGGAAATTGCCCGGCGTGACGTAAACGAAAGTAAATAAGACATGGCTCAGGAAATCGAACTTAAATTTATCGTTAACCCTGCGGCGCTTGATGCGCTGCGTGACAAGCTGAATGCCCTGCCGGGCGAACACAGCGACCCTCGTCAGCTTCTGAATATCTATTACGAGACCGCAGATAAACTGCTGCGTCGTCACGATATGGGGCTGCGCATTCGAGGTGATGCCGGGCGCTATGAAATGACGATGAAAATCGCCGGGCGCGTCACTGGTGGTCTGCATCAGCGCCCTGAATACAACGTAGAGTTGAGCAAGCCCGAGCTGGATCTCGCTCTGCTGCCCGCTGAAGTGTGGCCTGAAGGGCTGGACGTTGTCGCTTTGCAGACGGAAGTTCAGCCGCTATTCAGCACCGATTTTGAGCGTGAAAAGTGGGTAGTTGCTCAGGGTACAAGCCGTATCGAACTTGCTCTGGACAGCGGTGAAGTCAAAGCCGGGGAGCACCGGGAGCCTATTTGCGAGCTGGAGCTTGAGCTGCTGTCGGGGGAAACCGCGGATTTACTGGCGCTGGCGGAAAGTCTGGTGACCGAGCCGGGGCTGCGTCAGGGAAGCCTGAGCAAGGCGGCACGCGGGTATCATCTCGCTCAGGGTAATGCGGCAAGAGAGATTAAACCGCTTGGCGTACTGCATCCGGCGGCTAAGGCCACGGTTGAGCAGGGCCTGGAAGGTTCTCTGGAGCTTGCCCTGGGCCACTGGCTTTATCACGAAGAGCTGTGGCTCTCCGGCAGCAAAGCGGCTAAGCAGCAGGTGATTGATGCCGTAGGCCTGGTGCGCCATGCCCTGGCGCTGTTTGGCGGCATTATCCCTCGTAAAGCGAGCACTCACTTACGTGACCAACTGATCGCTTTTGAAACCCGCCTTGCCGGGAGTGAGAAAGCCGAGGCCGTGGTTTACAGCGCCCAGGCAAGCGCGACCAAACTGGCGCTGACCCGCTGGCTGGTGGAGCGCCAGTGGCAGCCGTATATCGATGAGAAAAGCCGCAACAAGCTGGACGGTTCGTTCAAACGCTTTGCCGACGTAAACCTCTCCCGTCATGCAGCGGAGCTGAAAGGTGCCTTCCAGCGCCCGCTCGGCGACAGCTACGGTGACCAGCTGCCGCGCCTGACGCGTGAAACTGACGCCATTCGATTGCTTGCCGGCGTTTACCCCGATGAGCAATCTCAGCCCTGGCTGGAAAACTGGCAGGGCCTGCGCCACGCCATTATGACGCGCCAGCACATCGAAATTGAGCATTACAGAAACGAAGCGATCTCGCAGGCACCTTTCTGGCTGCATAGCGGGAAATAACTGACTGGCAACGGATACCCACCATGATGCCGCTTACTCCTTTATTACAGCAGCACCTGCAGGCGTTTTTACCGCGCCTGCCGCAAGAGATTGACTCCCGGACACTCAGCGACGAAGCTCGCGCGGTGCTGGCTATTAGTGATTTTGTTGGTGATAGCGTGGTGGCGTATCCGGCCTGGCTGCAGGAATTGCAGCAGGCCGCGCCGCAGGCGGACGAATGGCAGCACTACGCCGCCTGGTTGCAGCATGATTTACGGGAAGTGTATGACGAAGCGGCGCTGATGAAGGCGCTGCGGCTTTTTCGTCGTCGCATTATGGTGCGTATCGCCTGGTCGCAGGCGCTGGAGCAGGTGGCGACCGAAAGCACCCTGCAACAGCTGAGCGTGCTGGCGGAGACGCTGATTGTTGCCGCTCGCGACTGGCTTTATGACGCCTGCTGCCGCGAATGGGGCACTCCGGGCAATGCGGAGGGAGAGGCGCAGCCGCTGCTGATCCTCGGTATGGGCAAACTGGGCGGCGGGGAGCTGAATTTCTCCTCGGATATCGACCTGATTTTTGCCTGGCCGGAAAACGGCTCCACCCGCGGCGGGCGGCGCGAGCTGGATAATGCTCAGTTCTTTACCCGCATGGGGCAGCGCCTGATTAAGGTGCTCGACCAGCCGACTCAGGACGGCTTTGTTTACCGCGTGGATATGCGCCTGCGTCCGTTTGGCGAGAGCGGCCCGCTGGTGCTGAGTTTTGCCGCGCTGGAGGATTATTACCAGGAGCAGGGGCGCGACTGGGAACGCTACGCGATGGTGAAAGCGCGGATAATGGGCGATAACGGCGATGTCTGGAGCCAGGAGCTGCGCAACATGCTGCGGCCGTTTGTGTTCCGCCGCTACATCGACTTCAGCGTCATTCAGTCCCTGCGAAACATGAAAGGCATGATTGCCCGCGAAGTGCGACGTCGGGGGCTAACGGACAATATTAAACTTGGCGCGGGCGGTATCCGCGAAACCGAGTTTATCGTTCAGGTCTTCCAGCTGATTCGCGGCGGGCGTGAGCCTTCGTTGCAATCCCGTTCGTTGCTGCCCACGCTGGAAGCTATCCAGCAGCTTCATCTGCTGCCCGAAGAGGACGCGCAAAAGCTGCGTGCGGCCTATCTCTACCTGCGGCGGCTGGAAAACCTGCTGCAAAGCATCAACGACGAGCAGACGCAAACTCTGCCCGGCGACGAGTTAAATCGCGCCCGGCTGGCGTGGGGCATGCAGGCCGCCGACTGGGATGCACTCCAGGGCACGCTGCAACAGCACATGAGCGACGTGCGCCAGGTCTTTAACGACCTGATTGGCGACGACGAGCCGGAAGCCGGTGAGGACAAAGTTTCCGAAGCGTGGCGCGAGCTGTGGATTGACGCCCTGGACGCCGATGAAAACACACCTGTGCTCGCTCATCTGACGGCGCAGGAGCGGGATGAAGTCCTGAGGCAGCTCGGCGATTTCCGCCGGGATATTGATAAGCGAACCCTTGGCCCGCGTGGCCGCCAGGTGCTGGATCATCTGATGCCGCGCCTGCTGAGCGAAGCCTGCTCCCGGGGTGACGCACCGCTGGCGTTTTCCCGCCTTATCCCGCTGCTGCTCGGTATTCTTACTCGTACCACTTATCTGGAACTGCTGAGCGAATTCCCCGGCGCGCTGAAGCATTTAATTTCTCTTTGCGCCGCCTCGCCAATGATTGCCGCGCAGCTGGCCAGCTATCCGCTGCTGCTCGACGAGCTGCTCGACCCGAGTACGCTCTACCAGCCAACGGCGATGGATGCCTACCGCGACGAGCTGCGCCAGTACCTGCTGCGGGTGCCGGACGAAGACGAAGAGCAACAGCTCGAGGCGTTACGCCAGTTTAAGCAGGCGCAGATGCTGCGCGTGGCGGCGGCAGATATCGCCGGAACGCTGCCGGTGATGAAGGTCAGCGACCACCTTACCTGGCTGGCGGAGGCGATTCTCGACTCGGTCGTGCAGCGAGCCTGGACGCAAATAGTAGCGCGCTATGGCCAGCCGAAGCATTTGCAGGACAGAGAAGGCCGCGGTTTTGCCGTGCTGGGCTACGGCAAGCTCGGCGGCTGGGAGCTGGGCTACAGCTCTGATTTGGATCTGGTGTTTCTGCACGACTGCCCGATGGAAGTGATGACCGACGGCGAGCGTGAAATCGACGGCCGTCAGTTCTACCTGCGCCTGGCGCAGCGAATCATGCATCTGTTCAGCACGCGCACCTCGACGGGGATTTTGTATGAAGTCGATGCTCGCCTCAGGCCGTCGGGCGCGGCGGGCATGTTGGTCACCACCGCTGAAGCTTTCGCCGATTACCAGAAAAACGAAGCCTGGACGTGGGAACATCAGGCCCTGGTGCGCGCCCGCGTTGTCTACGGCGACCCGGCGCTTAACCGCCAGTTTGAGGCGATCCGCCGCGATATTCTCTGTACCGCGCGTGAAGGTGAAAAGTTGCAGGTTGAAGTGCGCGAAATGCGTGAAAAAATGCGCGCCCACCTCGGCAATAAACACCGCGATCGCTTTGATATTAAAGCCGATGAAGGCGGGATAACCGACATCGAGTTTATCACTCAGTATCTGGTGCTGCGTTACGCCAGCGAAGCGCCGAAGTTAACCCGCTGGTCGGATAACGTGCGTATTCTGGAACTGATGGCGCAAAACGACATTATGAGCGAGGAAGAGGCCAAAGCCCTGACCCACGCTTACGTCACGCTGCGCGATGAGCTTCACCATCTGGCGCTACAGGAGCTGCCGGGTAACGTTGCCCTGGACTTGTTTGTTGTAGAGCGCGAACAGGTGCGGCACAGCTGGAAAACGTGGCTTGGCGAGCCGCAAACGCGCGTGGAGGTGTAAATATGTTATTATCCCGCGCAAAAATAATCCCCTCTCTGGAGAGTCAGGAATGAAAGTAACGCTGCCCGAATACAGCCGTGCAGGCGTCATGGTAGTTGGTGATGTGATGCTGGATCGCTACTGGTACGGTCCTACCAGCCGTATTTCCCCGGAAGCCCCGGTGCCGGTGGTAAAAGTGGACACCATCGAAGAGCGTCCCGGCGGCGCTGCTAACGTAGCGATGAACATCGCTTCGCTGGGTGCGGCTTCTCGCCTGGTTGGCCTGACCGGTATCGACGACGCGGCTCGTGCGCTCAGCCAGAGCCTGGCCGGCGTAAACGTGAAGTGTGACTTCGTTTCCGTTCCGACCCACCCGACCATTACCAAACTGCGCGTGCTTTCGCGCAACCAGCAGCTGATCCGCCTCGACTTCGAAGAAGGTTTTGAGGGCGTAGATCCTGAGCCGCTGCACGAACGTATTAACCAGGCGCTGCCGCATATTGGTGCCCTGGTGCTCTCTGACTACGCGAAAGGCGCTCTGGCTAGCGTGCAGCAGATGATCCGCCTGGCGCGTGAAGCTAAAGTACCGGTGCTAATCGACCCGAAAGGCAGCGACTTTGAGCGCTACCGCGGCGCGACGCTGCTGACGCCGAACTTGTCCGAGTTTGAGGTGGTTGTCGGCAAGTGCAAAACCGAGGCCGAGCTGGTGGATCGCGGCATGAAGCTGATTGCCGACTTCGAGCTTTCTGCGCTGCTGGTGACCCGCTCCGAGCAGGGCATGACGCTGCTTCAACCCGGTATTGAGCCGTTCCACCTGCCGACCCAGGCGCAGGAGGTTTACGACGTGACCGGTGCCGGTGACACGGTGATTGGCGTGCTGGCGGCCACGCTTGCGGCAGGCAATTCTCTGGAAGAAGCCTGTTACTTTGCCAATGCGGCGGCGGGCGTTGTAGTCGGCAAGCTCGGGACTTCTACCGTTTCTCCGGTTGAGCTGGAGAACGCGGTGCGCGGTCGTTCAGAAACCGGCTTTGGCGTGATGACCGAGGCCGAATTGAAAGTGGCTGTTGCGGCAGCACGCAAGCGCGGTGAGCGCGTGGTGATGACCAACGGCGTGTTCGACATTCTGCACGCGGGCCACGTTTCCTACCTCGCCAATGCCCGCAAGCTGGGCGATCGCCTGATTGTGGCGGTGAACAGCGATGCTTCTACTAAACGCCTGAAAGGTGAAACCCGCCCGGTTAACCCGCAGGATCAGCGTATGATCGTGCTGGCGGCGCTGGAAGCGGTGGACTGGGTGGTGCTGTTCGAAGAAGACACTCCGCAGCGCCTGATTGGCGAGATCCTGCCGGATCGCCTGGTAAAGGGCGGTGACTACAAGCCTGAGCAGATTGCCGGGAGCAAAGAGGTCTGGGCCAACGGCGGTGAAGTGATGGTGCTGAACTTCGAAGACGGTTGCTCCACCACCAATATCATCAAGAAGATCCAGAACAACGGCTGATCCAGCCGGTAGAAAAAAGCCCTCGAAAGAGGGCTTTGTTGTTTCTAGTGCTTCACCAGCGTCGCGAAGTAATAAACCAGAGGAATAGCCAGCAGATACAGCCCCACCGGAATTTCACGCCATTTACCCGCAATCACTTTGATTACCACATAGAACAACAGGCCGCCTGCGATACCGGTCCCGAAGCTGTTGGCGATGAGCGTTATCATTACCATCATCAGCACCGGCAGGCCGTCGGTAAAATTCCCCAGATCCACTTTACGCAGCCCGCTGAACATATTCAGGCCGATAAGGATCAGCGCAGGCGCGGTGGCTTCTTTTGGGATCATCAGCGCAACCGGCGTGAACAGCAGCATCAGCAGAAACATAACCGCAGCGGCCAGTGCCGTAAGGCCCGTTTTGCCGCCCGCTTCGGCAGCGGCTGAAGACTCGATCAGCGCCGTTGCCGCAGGAATGCCAACCCACGGGCCAAGCGCGGCGGCGATGGAGTCCACCATAAACGGACGGTTGATGTGCTGCATATTGCCGTGCTCGTCCAGCAGACCTGCTTCGCCGCCTACTGCCAGCGTAGTGCCCATGGTGGAGAAAAACTCCGAGGCAAAGAAGACAAACAGGAACGGCAGGAAGGCGATGTTCAGCGCGCCCAGCATATCGACGTGGCCCAGCACCGGAGCCAGAGAATGCGGCATGGCGATAAAGCTTTGCGGCAGATGGGTGACGCCAAATGGAATGCCGACCAGCGTAGCAAACAGAATGGCCCACAGAATGGCGCCCGGTACGCGGCGAGCCTGAAGCGCAATCGCCAGAAACAGCCCGCACAGAGCAACCAGCGCGCCGGGTGCGGTAAAGTCACCCATTGCCAGAGCATTGGTTTTGGCGTTAGCCAGCACCAGCCCGGCATTGCGGAAGCCAAGGATGGCGACGAACAGGCCAATGGACGCCGTGAGGCCGAGCTTTATCGACTGCGGCACCGAGCGGGTGACGACTTCACGCAGGCCCAGGCGAGTCAGAGCGAAGAACAAAATACCCGACCAGCAGGCGATACCTAGCCCAATCTGCCAGCCAATATGTTCGCTGCCCGCAAGCGTTACGCCCACCAGCACCGAACCGCCGATCCCCGGCCCGACGATAAACGGCAGGTTGCCATAAAATGCCATTAGCAGCGTGCCGAGCACGAACACGATAATCGTGCCGGTGGTGGCCGCGCCTTTGTCCATCCCGCCAACGGCCAGCAGGCCAGGAATGACTACCAGCAGGTAGGCGGCGGCGAGAAAACCGGTGACGCCTGCGAGGCATTCGGTTTTAACTTTAGTCTGGCGACCGCGGAGCTGGAACCGCCGCTCCAGCCATTTTTCGCCGGCTGCCTGTGACACTGAATTTTCGGCCATTATTTGGCTCTCCTGGACTAGTGTGTTGTGTGTGTGTCTGCCGGGTATTCATGGCATTCAATAAGCGGGTCGACGATTTGACGCGTACTGCCGTCGGTCAGCCCGAGATCTGTCAGGTGCGGCCCGGCGTTGCAGGCGAGGCAGGTGCCTTCAATTGCCTTGAAAACGCGGTACGGCGGTTCCCAGTCGGCAACTTTATTGCTCAGCTCGCGTAGCTGTGCAAACTGCTGCGCCAGCTCGCTGGCCGGGAGATCGGAAAGCATCCCGGCGATGGGCATTTCAACTTTCGCCAGCATTTTGCCATTCTGGCTTAGCGCCATGCCGCCGCCGCAGGCGATAAGCTGATTGGCCGCCAGCGCCATATCCTGCGGGTTGCGGCCCAGCACGACGAGGTTGTGGGAGTCATGCGAGTAGGTGGTGGCAATCGCGCCTCTGAGTTCCCCCCAGCCTTCGAGTAGCGCCAGCTGTGGCTTCGCTTCGTGACGGCCATGGCGGTGCTGAACCCAAATCAGGCTAAAGCCTTCCGGGAGCTGAACTTCGCCGCCGCGGACCTCAACCTCGACTTCGCTCCACTGGGTAAAACGAGCCCCTTTTATGTGACGCAGGCGAGCGCGACCGTTGTTTACCGGCACTTTCAGCACAAAATCATTTGGGCTAAGCGACTGTAAACGCACGGTATCACGAGGCGGAACAATGGACGGTGCGGTAACGGGTTCGAGCATTTTGCCCCGTTCGGCCATTAGCTTACCGGCAACGAAGACCGTGCGGGCGCTGAGTTTCTCCAGCGAATCAAACACCACCAGGTCGGCGGTGCGGCCTGCGGCAATCAGCCCCAGATCGGGGCGCTGTAAACGCAGAGAGGCGTTCAGCGTGGCGAGGCGCAGGGCGTCCGTCGCCTTCATGCCGTGCTCAATCAGCAGGTTCAGCAGGGCGACAATACCGCCTCTTTCCAGCAGCATGTCCGGCGGCACGTCGTCGGTGCAGACCGTAACCTGAGATGACAGGTGCGGTAACCCGTTGAGCGCTTCAACAATTTCCGGCAGCAGGTAAGGATGAGAGCCGCGAATTTCCAGCGTCAGGCCGGCACGCAGTTTTTCCAGCGCGTCCGCGGCGGAAGTGAGTTCGTGGTCGGAAGTGACGCCTGCGGCAAGATAAGCCTGCAAACCGGCACCGCTAAGACCACGAGCGTGCCCTTCGATAAGCTTGCCGCTGTTTAGCCCGGCGTTGAGGATCTCCAGCATTCTTTCGCTGCCGTTGAGTACGCCGTGCATGTCCATGACTTCGGCCACGCCCGCCACTTCAGGCCAGGAGAGCAGGGTTTCCATCTCTTTTCCGGCGAAATCCGCACCGGACATCTCAAGCCCCGGCGTGGAAGGCACGCTGGAAGGGGCGGCGCAAATCACGCGCAGCGGCAGGTTACGACTGGCATCAACGGCGTAGCGCACGCCTTCAATGCCGAGCACGTTTGCCAGCTCGTGCGGGTCCCAGAAAATGGTGGTCGTGCCCTGCGCGACGACGATTTCGGCGTAACGTGCAGGCGGTAGGTGCGAGCTTTCGACGTGGACGTGAGTGTCCATCAGGCCCGGGCTAAGATAGCTTCCGGCAAGATCGTGAATTTTGACGGCATCTTCGCGGCTTCCGCGCGGATGCACGCTGGCGATAAGCGTGCCGACAATGCCGACATCGGCCTGGCGGATTTCGCCGGTTGCCATATCAATAAGCTGGCTGTTGGTCAGCAGCAGGTCGAAGGGAACTTCACCGAGGGCGGCTTTTACCGCGCGGCGGCGTAAATCAGCAGGTGTCATGGCTGGGGTCCAAAAAATGTGCTCTGGCGGCTACTCTAGGCAGGTGCGTGAACTTTGCCCAGATGATTTAATTTATCAGCCGATAAGAAACGTTTATCCTGTAGCAAACGTTTACCTGGTAACCCTGATACTCCAATGGCTGAACCCTGGCAGCGCCTTCCCGCTCTCTCGTTAAAACAGATCCAGTATTTTGTGACGCTGGCGAAACTTCGTCATTTTACCGATACCGCCAGCAGGTTGGCTATCAGTCAGCCCGCGCTAAGCAGCGCATTACGACAAATTGAGTCGGTGCTGGGAGGTAAGCTGGTTAACCGCACCGCTTCTGCCGTAACGTTGACGGAGCTGGGGGCTGCGCTGCTGCCCCACGCCGAGCGCATGCTCAACGTTGCCCAGCGAGCCTTCGATGATATGCAGCGCATTGTGCAGGACGGCGGGGACGGCACGTTGCGTATCGGTCTGGTGCCGTCCGTTGGCAGCCTGCTGTTTCCTCATATCCCGCAACTGCTGGCCGACGCTTTTCCTCGCCTGCGGGTGGAGTTTCACGATCGCACCAATGATGCGCTGATAGCCCAGTTGGAAAACGGCCAGCTCGATTTCGGGTTTGGCGGACTGGACAGTTCGGTGCCCGCCACGCTTGAGATCAATCCGTTACAAGAAGATCCCTTCGTGGCGGTAGTCAATCGTCACGATCCTCTGGCAGAATCCAGCCATGCTCCGTGGCGTAGCCTGGTCAAACGGGATATTGCAGTGTTTTCAAAAGGAAACATCAGCCGGCTGGTGGCGGCGATGGCGGAAAGCCAGCGCCTTAAGCTTAACACCCGCTATCAGGTTGATTTTATTGAAACACTTTACGGGCTGGTGCGCTCGCAACTGGCGGTAGCAATCCTGCCGCAGCTTTACACGACCTATTTGCAGGACCCGGAGCTGAAGGTTATCCACCTGCAGCAACCTTCCCTGAGCCGCACCGTGGCGCTGATGCGCAGTACCGAGCCGTTTGCGCCGCAGATTGAAGCCTGCTTCCAACTGATTGTCCGAGTATTACAACAACGAAAAATGCCCTGATTTAACAAGGAAAACCCGAGATGAAGAAGATCCTGCGTGTGGTGGTTGTGCTGCTGATTTTACTGGTAGCCGCCGTCGCCATTCGCCTGTGGCTTTTGCACCGCCATAGCGATGCGCTGTGGAACATCATTAGCCAGCAGTGCATACCGAACCAGCAGCAGCACAATTCGCCGGAGCCGTGCCTGAAGGTTGATTTACAGCAGCGCTACCTGGTGTTCAAAGATGCGAAAGGCCCGCTCCATACTTTGCTGATGCCAACAGATAAAATTACCGGCATTGAAAGCCCGAAGATTCTGGAAAACGGGGCGCCGAACTACTTCCAGGATGCGTGGGATAACCGCCATTATCTGCTGGATGAAACCACTAAGCCGGTGAAGGATGACGATTTAGTGCTGGCGATTAACTCTCGCTACGGGCGTTCTCAGAACCAGCTGCATATTCATCTCTCATGCCTGCGTCCTGAGGTTTATCAGTCGATTAACCAGCTTGCGGATAAAGTTACCGACCAGTGGCAGCCGTTTGGCGCGGAGATCCTCGGCCATAAGTATCTGGCGATAAAAGTGCCTGTGGAAGCGAATCCGTTTAGCGTGCTGGCGGCCTATGCGAAGGCTCAGGGCGATGAAATGGAAAACTTTGGTCTGGCGCGAGTAGTGACCGCGAAAGGCGAGGTGGTGTTGTTAGCCAACCCTCGCCAGCTGCTGGGCGGTAACCAGGGGTCCGCTGAGGAGATGCTGGACTACAGCTGTTCTTTGGCTCAGTAAGCAAACAGCCTCCGGTCGGAGGCTGTTTCATAAATCTATCAGGACAGGTAATTCATACCCTGTTTCAGCACCAGGTCGCAGGCTTTGGTTTTCACCTTTTCAGCCAGAGGCGAGTTGCCGATAGTGTTCAGGTCAAGCTTCTGGCCGTTAGCGGTATTCAGCAGCCCCATCAGGCCCTGGTTGTAATCCTGCTTATCCGCGGGCTTGGTGCTGTTCTCCAGGCCAAGTTTGGTCATCAGCTGATTTTTGATATTTTCCGTATTGGTGACGGAAGCAAGCTTGTTCTTCGCACAATATTCCATCACGCCTGCGGCGTTGGTCATGGTGCTGGAGGTGAGCGATTTACCGTTGCCGTTAAGCAGGCTGGTCAGGGAAGAGAGAGAAAGGCCGCCGTTCTGAGCGCCTGCGCCGGTGGTGGTTGAGCCGCTTTTGCTCAGCTCGTTTGCCGCGCTTGAAAGCTGATCCTGCCAGCTTGCCGCACTTGCCTGGCCCGCAAAAAAGGCCGTTGCCAGCGCCATTGCGCAGAGAGTTTTAATGCTTACTTTCATCTGTTGATACTCGCTTTGTTTACCTGCCGGGCAGGAGAATTCAGCGCTGAGTATAACGCTTTGCCGGGAAAGAGGGGGATTGAGAGTTTTCCTAAACGGCGGGCATGAGAGTAAAAAGCCGGGTTTCCCCGGCTTGCGACATCAGTTGATGATATTCAGCGTGACGTCGATGTTGCCGCGAGTGGCGTTGGAATACGGGCAAACGATGTGCGCCGCATCGACCAGTTTTTTCGCTTCAGCAGCGTCCATACCCGGCAGGTGGATGTTCAGTTTAGCTTCGATGCCGAAGCCGGTAGGCAGCGGCCCAATACCCACTTCACCTTCGATAAAGGCTTCAGCAGGCATGGAGATTTTGTCGCGGCCGGAAACAAACTTCATCGCGCCCAGGAAGCAGGCCGAGTAGCCAGCGGCGAACAGCTGTTCCGGGTTAGTCACTTCACCACCGGCACCGCCCATCTCTTTTGGCAGGCCCAGTTTGACGTCCAGAACGCCGTCAGAAGAGGTTGCACGACCTTCACGGCCGCCGGTTGCTTTTGCTTTTGCGGTATAAACGACTTTTTCTAAAGACATGGCAGGTTCCTCATCTTACTTTGTGTTTGTGCTATAAAATAGCACGCGATTTATATGGTTTTTTAAAAATCGCCGGCAGTGCCGACGGGTGTTAATTAGGTATTCAGGTTGCCGCGCAGCGTTTCCAGCTGATCCTTAAGCGCCAGCATGCTGTCTACGCTACAGGCCGAAGCACAGAGTACCGACTCAGGAATGCTGTGAGCTTTTTCCTGCAGCGCTTTGCCTTCATCGGTCAGGGTAACGACGACCTGACGTTCGTCTTCACGGGAGCGCTGACGCAGCAGCAAACCAGCGCTTTCAAGACGCTTTAACAGCGGCGTTAAGGTGGCGGAGTCTAAAAACAGACGCTCGCCGATTTGCGACACCGTGACATCGTCCCGCTCCCACAGCACCAGCATCACCAGATATTGCGGATAGGTGAGTTGCAGCGGCGCAAGCAGCTGGCGGTAGAGTTTATTGACCGCCAGATTGGCGGAATAGAGCGCGAAGCAAAGCTGGTTGTCCAGCAGCAGCGCGTTCGTTTCGGTCGATGTCTTGTTCATGGATTTGAATATAGATAGTGCACGATTAAATAGCAAATAATTTTACGTGAATTTTGTCTGACGCAGCGTTTGGGCTAGACCCTGGGTTTTTTACGGTACAGCCACAGCCCCGGTAGAGAAAGGCCAATCGACAACGCGCCCACGATAAATGAGGCCTTCAGGAAGTTTGTCACCAGCTGGATCATCATCGGTTCGGTGTAGCCGAAGTGGGTCAACTTTACCGCAGAGATCATCGCCGTATAGGCATAGATCCCCGGAAACATTGGGATCACTGCCGCAACGGTAAACACTTTGGGATGAGCCAGATACCAGCGCGACCACTGGATTCCGATAATACCGACCAGGATTGAGGCCAAAAAAGTGCTCCATTCAATATTCAGGCCTGCGGTCATCATCGCCATTCGCGAGCCGTGACCGACGGCACCGAGCAGGGCGCAGTACGGCAGCGCTCGCTGTGGAACGTTAAAGACCAGCGCAAAACCTACCGCCGGAATCGCCGAAAGCGCCATATCCTGCATCAGTGCCAGAACAAACTCGATTATGCCCATCCCCGAAGCCCCCATACCGACATCGCCATCACCACGCCAATACAGGTGGCGAGGGTTAGCAGGCTGGCCATTGCCCAGCGTGCCAGGCCGGTGTTGACGTGGCCTTTGAACATATCGGCAACGGCATTAATCAGCGGGAACCCCGGCACCAGCAGCAGCACGCTCGCCGCCATGGCGATATTTGAGGTGCTGGCAAACGGGCCTTTGGCGATTAATAGCCCGGAGACGCTGGTGGCAACGAAGGCGGTGAGGCAAAAATTAATTTGAGGATGCATCTGCCGATGGGTGAGAAGCTGGCGCACGTACATCGCCAGAGAGCTGGCAATAAAGGCCACCAATGACCCATCCCAGCCGCCGTTGTTGAGTTTACAGAAGCAGCCGCAGGAGAGGCCGACCATCAGCACGACCAGCCAGCGTGGGTAACGAAGCGGCTTGATATGTTCGAAACGTTTGAGCACGTCTCTGGCATCGATAAGCCGGTGTTCAGCGAGGATAACGATGTGCTGAATTTCGGTAACCATATGCATATTGATCCCGCGGTCGACATTTTTGCGGGTGGTGGTCAGGCACTGATTATCTTTAATGGTGCTCAGCACAATGGCGTTGGCGGAGATTGAGCTTTCTACGCTGTCCATACCGAGCGCTTTTCCAAGCCGGGTGGAAAGCTCCTCAACCAGCGCGCTCTCAGCCCCGTGTTGCAGCAAAAAAAGCGCACATTGAATGCATAAACGGGTGACACCACGCTGTGAGGCAACATCGGTCTGCATGCTTATCCCGAAAAAAGAGAGTGAACAAAGGGTAACGTTCACTTATTAAACATGAGCGCTTCACTCTCTTAAGCGTGCCAGATCAACCTTTGAGCAACTAGTCCGGTCGCGTGACCTTTGGATGGCGTCCTTTAGCCACGCTTCAAATAACCCTCACTGGCAGACATCGACCCACTTGGCCTGAGTTAAGTCGGCCATTCTCTCGGGTGAGATTCGCACCGCGCTGTGGATAGCGCCTGCGGCCGGGAGAACTTCCTGGTACTGGCGGAGCGAAATATCGCAGTAGACCGCCAGCGGATTTTCCAGCCCAAAAGGGCAAACGCCGCCGACCGGATGCCCGGTCCAGTTCACCACCTCATCGCTGCTCAACATACGCGCTTTAGCGCCGAATGTTTCCTTAAGCTTTTTATTATCCAGGCGGGCATCGCCCTTCGCGACAATCAGTATGATGTCGTTTTTAACCTTGAGCGACAGGGTCTTGGCGATTTGCCCGGCTTCAACATTATGGGCAGCGGCGGCAAGTGCGACGGTAGCGGTGCTTTGATTTAGTTCGATAATATTAATATCGGGGGCATGGTCGGCGAAGAATTGCCGCACGGACTGCAAACTCATGATTTTCTCCTGATCCAGGTGGCAAATAATTTCGCATAAGCTTGTACTTTCTGTAAACCGCTTATACTTATCTCACACCCTCCTTGTCAGAAATTTCTGGATCTCCTTCACAATCACTGAAACCGGTTGCAGTAACCGGTTGCAGTAATGATTGGCGCGAGGAATACTGATTTCGTAACCCCCCTGTACCTAATAATTAGAGTCGTCTATGAAACGTATCCTCTTATGCTGTGCCGCTGGTATGTCTACCAGTATGGTCGTGAACAGGATGAAACAAGCCGCCATGGAGCAACGGATTGACGTTGAGATAAAAGCGGTGGGTATCGAAGAGTTCACGGATGTTATGCCTGAATTTGATTGCTGTTTACTCGGTCCGCAGATCAAATATCGTCTGGAAGATTTTAAGGCTCAGGCCGCTCCCAAACGTATCCCGGTCACGGTCATTAACTCTATGGATTACGGAATGATGCGCGGCGACAGAATTCTCGCCGATGCACTCGCGTTGATAGCCTGACAGGAGAGCCACCATGTCTTCCAACCATGCTGCATTTAATTTAATTTTTCGTTTTGTTGAAAACTACGTTAGCCCGGTCGCTGGCCGCATTTCTTCCCAGCGCCACGTGATGGCTATCCGCGACGGTTTCATTTCGGCGATGCCGTTTATGATTGTCGGCTCGTTCCTGCTGGTGTTCGCTTACCCGCCGTTCTCTCCAACCACTACGTGGGGGTTTGCCCGCGCATGGCTGGATCTGGCGAAGCAGTTTGAAGGCCAGATCCTGACGCCGTTTGATATGACGATGGGCATCATGTCTATCTATATTTGCGCGGCCATTGCCTACAACCTCGGCAAGCATTATGTGAAGTCTCACGGTCTCGACCCGTTTATGTGCGCCATGCTGTCCCTGATGGCTTTCCTGGTGGTGGCTGCGCCGAAAACTAAAGGCACGCTGCCGGTGGATAGCCTGGGCGGGACTGGGATTTTCACCGCCATTCTGGTGGCAATTTACTGCGTAGAGATGATGCGCTTCCTGAAGGCACACAACATCGGTATTAAACTGCCGGACCAGGTGCCGCCGATGATCAAAAACTCCTTTGACCTGCTGATCCCGGTGCTGGTTGTCGTGCTCACGCTGTATCCGCTGAGCCTGTTTATTCAGTCTCAGTTCGATATGCTGATCCCTCAGGCTATTATGGCGCTGTTCAAACCTCTGGTTTCCGCCGCGGACTCGCTGCCTGCGATTTTACTGGCGGTGTTGATTGCTCACCTGCTTTGGTTCGCTGGCATCCACGGAGCGGCTATCGTTTCCGGCATGCTGCAAATGTTCTGGCTGACCAACCTCGGCCTGAACCAGGGCGCGCTGGCCGCCGGTGCGCCGCTGCCGCACATTTTCATGGAGGCCTTCTGGACCTTCTTTATCGTAGTTGGCGGTTCCGGCGCGACGATGGGGCTGGTTATTTGCTACCTGCGCAGCAAATCTGCCCACCTGCGTTCTATCGGCCGTCTGAGCATTGTTCCGACCTGCTTTAACATTAACGAACCGGTTATCTTCGGGACGCCTATCGTGATGAACCCGGTGTTCTTCATTCCGTTCCTGCTGGCGCCGATGGTTAACGCCGTGCTGGCGTGGGGAGCGATGAAGCTTGACCTGATTGGCCGCGTGATTTCCGTCGTGCCGTGGACTGCACCGGCTCCAATTGGCGCAGCCTGGGCGCTGGGCTGGGACTTCCGTGCTGCGATTCTGGTTATTCTGCTGGCCTGCGTGTCGTCCATCATCTACTTCCCGTTCTTCAAAGTGTACGAGAAGCAACTGCTGGAGCAGGAAAAAGAAGAAGCACAAAGAGCGAGCGAGGAAGGAAACCAACAGCTGGCTTAATCGATAAAACAGAGTCAAAACGGCGGGGAAACCCGCCGTTTTCTATTTTAAGGTACAGTCGCCGCAGCTTTGTACATCGGGCAGCTTGTAGCGCTGGCAGCAGGTGCGGCGAACCAGAACCCCTTCGCGCGGGATTACCGTGCGGTATAACGGGTTATTCTGGCCGCAGGAGAGCTGTTTTTCAAAAAAGCAGGCGTTAATCAGCAGGGCGTGAGTTTCATCCTTGAGGAGCGGCTTGAGTTCTCCTAAGAACCAGTTCACCAGATAGCCTGTATTACTCCAGATAAGCTTACCGTTGATATCTCCGCTGGCTTCCAGCGCATCCACAACCGGGATTAAAACATCGGCGATTAGTTTTTCCACGCGCTGGCGCGGAGCAAGGGAGCTTAGCTGCACATCTTCTTCAGCGTTTATCCAGAAACTTGCGGCGCGGCCCGTTTCATGGAAATCGACGTATATCCGTTCCGGGGCCAGGCTGAGCGCTTTGCGCTGGGTCAGGAGCGCCATCATCAGCGGCGGCACCAGCAGGCCAATATACCACTGCGCCCAGAGCGATTTCAGCGGCTTATGTTCACGCGATTGATGCGGCTGATTGCGGTAGATATGGTCGCCATAGGCTGCTATCAGAGAAGCCAGTATTGCCGGTTGACGCCATCGGCTCAGCGGCATGGCACTGGCCGGAGCAGGTTCATTTAGCCTAATGATGTCGTTGAAGTAAGAACGATGGGTGGCGAAATAGTCGCGCAAAGCTTCCGCCAGCGGTGGGGACGCCGGAGGCCACGGGAGAATAAAACACCCGCCGTCATCGCTAAGCTGAAGGGATTGAAGCGCCATGTTCTCGTCAGAAGCCAATCTAAATGATAATGATTAGCAATCCTAACCATGGGGCAAATCATTGGCAAGATGATTTCGCAGCTGTTGCTTCAATCGCCGGGTTCAGGCTCAGATTATTTCGCGGCGAACTTGTATGCCGTTTTGCCGTCAGGGAAGAAAGAGTAGGTGACATACATCGGAATAGCGCGGCCGCAGGCATCAAAATTCCACGCTTCCCTGGCTGAGCCCGAGATAAGCGCGGTTCCGGCAGCGTTGGTACGAATATCATCAGATTTACTGACCAGCGCTACGCTAACGGATTTGGGCTTTTCCCGGCAGCCGCTGGTGATGGGCAGCATGGGGATGAGATGTTGTAAAACGTAAGCCGGATCGCTGGTGAGCGGCTGGCCTTTTACCTGTAGCTTGCCGGGGCTGCTGGTGGAGCAGGCGGCGAGTAAAAGAGCGGGAAGAACGATAGCCGCAGGCAAAATTTTATTCATTGTTATTCCTCAGAGATACGGTGTATTGCCGCTGGCGGCATATTGTTATTGTTTGAAATATGAACAATAAGCCGCCGGGATGCAACCCTGCAATCTCTGAGGAAAGCGGTTAACTCACGCTTGCCATTTGGCTGGTCAGAATACTGTTGCGGCCCTGGTTTTTGGCCTGATAGAGCGCTTTGTCCGCCAGGCTCAGGGCGTTTTCGATATCCTCGTCCGGCAGTGGCGCAAGGCCAATGCTCACGGTCACGTTGGTGGCGACTTCGTTATTGAACATGTGGGGAATATCGAGATCGTTAACGCGCTGGCGGATCCTCTCCGCGGCCTGGAGCGCCCGCTCGCCGTCAATATGGGTCAACATCACCATAAATTCTTCGCCGCCGTAGCGGGTAACGATGTCCCTCGAACGTACCGCATCGCGAATAGCGGCCGAAACGCGGATCAAAGCCTGATCGCCCATCGCGTGGCCGTAATGATCGTTGTAGGACTTGAAGTAGTCGATATCCAGCAGCAACACATAATGGTTGCCGGGGCCGGAAGCCCGAAGGTGTTCCAGCCGGTTCTGGAAACCACGGCGGTTGTACAGGCCGGTTAACGGGTCGAGCATACTGAGGCCGTTGAGCGTCTCTTTTTCTTCCACCAGCTTATTCATCAGACGCTGCGTGAAGCGGTCGTTACGCTTTTGAATAATATGCTGAATGGTAATGCCGATAGCCGGTAGGGCGATGGAGTAAAGCACCCGCAGCCAGTGATCGACGCTGTCCAGCCACAGCACCGTCAGCGCGACCGGCAGGCTATGCAGCAGAAAGGCGACGATGTTGTTGATAAAGGAAATAGCGCCAATAAACAGCACCGACATCAGGCTTATCACCAGGAATGAGGCACCAACATCGCCTAGAGGTTTGTTTTTAATGAATATATGCAACGCCCAGAGCAGGCCAATTAGCAACGAGACCATATTCAGGTTAATCAGCAGCTTTTTATTCAGCAACTGCCAGCCGAGCAGCGTCACGCTAAGCAGCAGGATAATCACCACCGGCGGCGTTACGCGCATTACCGGGTTCACCGGAAATAACATCGAGAAGGCTGCTGATATGGCATTGAGTAGCAAAAATAAACGTAATGAAAGCAGATGCTTTGCTTTGAGTAGTGCTCGCCAGGTCTGGGCTGTCATAGGGATGGTTATGTCTTGGGTAAGAAAGTCTGGTGTTGTGTGTGTTGTCTAAAAAAAAGCGGGTAGTTTGCTTTTTTGGTAACTATTGGAATTTTTATATGGCGTATTAACGCCGGCGCTCAATCTATCACCTTACTGAAAATCTGTCATTAAATGCCGGGTAAACTCCGGCTATTTCAGCGATAGCCCTGATACGTTTTCTCGCTGACAGTTGAGAATTTTTATCATATGATATTGGTTATCATTATCATGGTTGGGATGCTGAAATGCTGCAACGACGACTCGAAGGTGGCTGGAGCGTAATGGTGGCGGGTATGGCGGTGGCGCTGCTCGCCTGGCTGGATCTTTCTTTCAGCGAGTGGCGGGTGCTGGTTGTCGCGGGGCTGCTGGCGACGGCACTGATGCTGTATCACAAGAAATTGCGGCATTTTGTTTTGCTGCCGTCGTGCGTGGCATTTGCCAGCGGGCTGCTGCTTATCGTGATGAATCTGGGGAAATCGGGATAAGAAATGGGGACTTACCAGGGGAACTTCATTTAAGAAGTGGTGCGAAGAGAGGGACTTGAACCCTCACGTCCGTAAGGACACTAACACCTGAAGCTAGCGCGTCTACCAATTCCGCCACCTTCGCACAGGTTTCAGGCTTGCGCCTGAGAGTTTTGATATCGTCTTCGCATTGGTGCGAAGAGAGGGACTTGAACCCTCACGTCCGTAAGAACACTAACACCTGAAGCTAGCGCGTCTACCAATTCCGCCACCTTCGCGCAGTGCGAACGATATCTTGCGTGGTTGTTGGTGCGAAGAGAGGGACTTGAACCCTCACGTCCGTAAGAACACTAACACCTGAAGCTAGCGCGTCTACCAATTCCGCCACCTTCGCATACCTGTAATACCGAAGTATCACAACCACGGAGGCGCATTCTAGATGTTTTCTGAACTTCGTCAACAGTTAATTTGGTGCCGCTTCCCTGACTGCTGGAAAAAGCGGCACCAAAGGAGGGTTAGCGCTTTTTAGCCGCTCGCGACAGAACCGCACGGTAGACTTTAAAACGCCCGGTTTGGGCGATAACTTCATGACTTCCAAACACTTCATCCAGCACGTTAGGGTACGCCAGGAAGGCGTTAGCAACGATGCGCAGCTCGCCGCCCATGTTCAGATGGCGGGCAGCACCGCGAATCAGCTGGTGAGCCGCGTCAAGGCTGGTTTGCATCCCGTCGTGGAACGGCGGGTTAGAGATAATCATGTCGAAACGGCCGCTGATCCCGGAGTAGACGTTGCTGGCAATGACCTCGCCTTCGATGCCGTTAGCGGCAAGCGTGGCGCGGCTGGCTTCTACAGCCGGTGCGCTGACATCACACAGGGTCAGGCGGACTTTCGGTGAGTGGCTGGCAAGAGTAATTGCCAGTACGCCCGCACCGCAGCCCACGTCCAGCACTTTGCCCTTGGTGTGCGGGGTGAGGGTTGAAAGCAGCAGTTTGCTGCCGGTGTCCAGACCGTCACGGCTGAACACGCCCGGTAAGGTTTTGACCGTCATCTCGCCGTGCGGGTACTCGCCCCACCAGCTGTTTTCATCGAACTCAGGCTGTTTCTCGAGGCGACCATGGTAGAGGCCACAGCGGCGGGCGCTGTCGATTTTGCTCAGCGGGCAGATATCGGCCAGTATCTGTTCGGCGCTGCGAACGCCGCTGCGGTTTTCACCGACCACGAAGACGTCAGTGCCAACCGGCATCAACGACAGGATGTTCATCAGCTGGAATTGGGCTTCCGGCTTGTTCTTCGGCCAGTAATAAATCAGCGTATTGCTGTCTGCAACGACGTCGGCACCGGCCACCAGGCCATACTGTGCGTTTTCGCCCATCTGCGCGCTTAGTACCTGCCAGTGGTGAAATTGCTGGGTGTGGGCGCGGCTGGCGGCGGTGTCAAAACGCGCCGGCAGATCGTCTTGCATGTCACCGGCAAACAACACGCGGCTCTCGGTAAAATCATCGCTGTGGCGCAGCAGTACTTCACTCGCCGGGGTTAACGCACTCATCAAATTGCTCCTGGAAAATCAGAGCGTGGATTATAGAGCTTTAATGGCGTGGATTCGATGAATTTGCTATATTTGCGCCCCTTATTACGCTCCAGACAGGTTTCGCTATGACTTCCCCTTCCCGACGTGACTGGCAGTTACAGCAACTGGGTATTACTCAGTGGGTGCTGCGCCGTCCGACGGCTTTACAGGGAGAGATAGCGGTATCGCTACCGGCAGGCGTGCGTCTGGTGATGGTGGCTGAAGAGCTGCCCGCCTTAAGCGACCCGCTGGTGCTGGATGTTTTACGCAGTCTTGAGCTGAGTGCCGGGCAGGTTATGCAACTGACGCCGGACCGTGTGGCAATGATGCCGCAGGACAGCCGCTGCAATAGCTGGCGGCTCGGCGTTGAGCAGCCTTTGAGCCTTGACGGCGCCCAGCTTGCTTCTCCGGCGCTTGACGAGCTTTATCACAATGGCAATGCGCGACAGGCGCTGTGGCAACAAATTTGCGAACATGAACAAGATTTCTTCCCTGACGCCGAATGATTTAGCGGCGGCGTACGCCATCGAGCAACGCAGCCACGCTTTCCCCTGGAGTGAAAAGACTTTCGCCAGTAACCAGGGCGAACGCTATTTCAATTTACGGCTGGACGTAGACGGTAAAATGGCGGCCTTCGCGGTGACCCAGGTGGTGCTCGACGAAGCCACGCTTTTTAACATCGCGGTTGATCCGGCTTATCAGCGCCAGGGGCTGGGCAGAGCGCTGCTCGAGCACTTAATTCAGGAGCTTGAGAAGCGCGATGTCTTCACGCTGTGGCTTGAAGTGCGTGCCTCCAACCTCGCCGCCAGAGCGTTATACGAAAGCCTCGGCTTTAACGAAGCGACCGTACGTCGCAACTATTACCCGGCAAAAGAGGGCCGGGAAGACGCGATTATTATGGCGTTACCCCTCGGTTAATATTTAAAAGGTGTGTGGATGAACTGGGACTGGATTTTATTTGATGCGGACGAAACGCTGTTTACCTTTGACGCATTCGGCGGGCTACAGCGGATGTTTCTCGACTACAGCGTGACCTTTACCGCAGATGACTTCCAGGACTACCAGGCGGTGAACAAGCCGCTGTGGGTGGACTACCAGAACGGTGCCATCACCGCATTGCAATTACAGCTCCGGCGTTTTGAAGGCTGGGCAGAGCGTCTTAGCGTGCCGTCTGCCGAACTGAATGATGCTTTCTTGTCGGCGATGGCCGAGATTTGCGCCCCGCTGCCGGGCGCGGTTTCGCTGCTCAACGCCCTGAAGGGGAAAGCGAAACTCGGCATCATCACCAACGGGTTTACCGCGCTACAGCAGATTCGCCTCGAGCGCACCGGCCTGCGGGACTATTTCGATCTGCTGGTTATCTCCGAGCAGGTCGGCATTGCAAAGCCCGATCGCCGCATTTTCGACTATACCTTTGAGCAAATGGGCCAGCCGCCGCGCGACCGCGTTTTGATGGTTGGCGACACGGCGGAGTCCGATATTCTGGGCGGCATCAACGCCGGGATAGCAACCTGCTGGCTAAATGCCCACGGCCGCACCGCGCCGGAAGGGATTGAGCCAACCTGGCAGGTCACTTCGTTAAGTGAACTGGAGCAACTGCTGTGTAAGCCATGATTGTTGATTGTTAAACCCACAATGGCGGGTAAAATAGCCGCCAAATAACGTTCACTCAACGCGTGGCTCAAAGCCGTGCGCATTTACAGAAGATGTAATTATGACTTTGTCTCCTTATTTGCAAGAGGTGGCGAAACGCCGCACTTTTGCCATCATTTCTCACCCGGATGCCGGTAAAACGACCATCACTGAAAAGGTGCTGCTGTTCGGACAGGCTATCCAGACCGCCGGTACGGTAAAAGGGCGTGGCTCAAGCCAGCACGCTAAATCCGACTGGATGGAAATGGAAAAACAGCGTGGGATCTCAATCACCACCTCGGTGATGCAATTCCCGTATCGCGATAGCCTGGTTAACCTGCTGGACACCCCGGGGCACGAAGACTTCTCCGAAGATACCTATCGTACTCTGACGGCGGTGGACTGCTGCCTGATGGTTATCGACGCCGCAAAAGGGGTTGAAGATCGTACCCGCAAGCTGATGGAAGTTACCCGCCTGCGCGACACGCCGATCATCACCTTTATGAACAAGCTGGACCGCGATATCCGCGATCCGATGGAAGTGCTGGATGAAGTTGAACGCGAGCTGAAGATTGGCTGCGCGCCGATCACCTGGCCTATCGGCTGCGGCAAGTTGTTCAAAGGTGTTTACCACCTTTATAAAGATGAAACCTACCTTTACCAGACTGGTAAAGGCCACACCATCCAGGAAGTCCGCATCGTTAAAGGGTTGAACAACCCGGATCTCGATGCCGCAGTGGGCGACGATCTCGCCCAGCAGCTGCGCGACGAGCTGGAACTGGTGCAGGGAGCTTCTAACGAGTTCGATCACGAACTGTTCCTGGCGGGTGAAATCACGCCGGTCTTCTTCGGCACCGCGTTGGGCAACTTCGGCGTTGACCACATGCTGGATGGCCTGGTGGAATGGGCGCCAGCGCCGATGCCGCGTAAAACCGACACCCGTGTTGTGGAAGCGGCGGACGAGAAGTTCACCGGCTTTGTGTTTAAGATCCAGGCGAATATGGATCCAAAACACCGCGACCGTGTAGCTTTTATGCGCGTGGTTTCCGGTAAGTATGAGAAGGGTATGAAGCTGCGCCAGGTGCGTATTGGTAAAGACGTCGTTATCTCTGACGCTCTGACCTTTATGGCCGGTGACCGCTCTCACGTTGAGGAAGCCTACCCTGGCGACATCATCGGGCTGCATAACCACGGCACTATTCAGATAGGCGACACCTTTACCCAGGGTGAAATGATGAAGTTCACCGGTATTCCGAACTTCGCGCCGGAACTGTTCCGCCGTATCCGCCTGCGTGACCCGCTTAAGCAGAAGCAGCTGCTGAAAGGCCTGGTTCAGCTTTCAGAAGAGGGTGCGGTGCAGGTGTTCCGTCCTATTGCGAATAACGATCTTATCGTTGGCGCAGTTGGGGTGCTGCAGTTTGATGTGGTTGTTGCCCGCCTGAAAAGTGAGTACAACGTGGAAGCGATTTACGAGTCGGTTAACGTTGCTACCGCGCGCTGGGTTGAAGGGACAGACGTTAAGAAGTTTGAGGAATTCAAACGTAAAAACGAAATCCAGCTGGCGCTGGATGGCGGGGATAACCTGACCTACATTGCGCCAACGATGGTTAACCTGAACATTACCCAGGAACGCTACCCGGACGTCACTTTCCGCAAAACCCGCGAGCACTAATCGCCTTCAGGAACGCGGCGCCCGTCGCGTTCCTGCCACTTTCCTTGTCTTTTGAATCCCTTGCGGAATCTTCTTAATTTCCTGCCGATTCGGCGTTATTGCTGCTTTTTCCACCACTCCGCCATGCACTTTTATGATTGTGATCTATATTTAACAAAGCGATGACCACTTTATTGGATGAAAGCACCGGGAAATTATTGTTTCCTGGCTTGTTATTAACGTTTCTCCGGTTGTTGCGATATTAATTGCTGATTTTTTTCGGCGCGGTGGGAAACGAAAAAGCTCAAATGATGAGCAAACCTACAGGAATTAATCGATGACTACGACTAAGATTTCAAAAACTCTGCTGGCTGTTGTTCTGGGTTCTGTTCTGGCAAGCGGTAGCGCTTTCGCCGAAGAGACGCTGGCCAACAAAACGGAAGCTACGGCTGATTCCGCAGGGAAAAAAATCGATAGCTCTATGAGTAAAGTCGGCGACTTCATGGATGACAGCGGTATCACAGCGAAAGTTAAGGCCGCTCTGGTGGATGACAAAAACATCAAGAGCACCGATATCTCGGTAAAAACCGAGAAAAAAGTGGTTACCCTGAGCGGCTTCGTAGAGAGCCAGGCCCAGGCGGAACAGGCCGTTGCCACGGCCAAAAAAGTGGAAGGCGTTAGCTCCGTGAGCGACAAGCTCCACGTCCGTGACGCTAAATCCCAGTCGGTGAAGGGCTACGCGGGTGATGCGGCAACCACCAGTGAAATTAAAGGCAAATTACTGGCAGATGACAGCGTACCTTCCCGTCATGTGAAAGTAGAAACCACCGATGGCGTAGTTCAGCTTTCCGGTGAGGTGAAAACCAGCGCACAGTCCGAACGCGCTGAAAGCATCGCCAAGGCAGTTGAAGGCGTGAAAAGCGTTAAAAATGATCTGAAAGTGAAGTAACGGCAGCACCCGAAACTTTCTTCCGGGCCCGGCCCGGAAGGCGGTAAGCACCACCATTATTAATTATCGCCAGTGGGTTAGCCATCCGGTGCCCATTAAGAAGCGATAAGGTTCACTATGGTTAAGGAGAGTCTATGTTTCGTTGGGGCATTATTTTTCTTGTTATCGCGTTGATAGCTGCGGCTCTGGGCTTTGGTGGCCTGGCAGGTACTGCCGCAGGTGCTGCAAAAATTGTCTTTGTAGTAGGTATCATCCTGTTCCTGGTCAGTCTGTTTATGGGACGCAGGCGCCCTTAGCCACGCTAAGCCAGTAACATACCGATACAAAAGCCAGTCCTTGTGACTGGCTTTCTCGGTTTTACATAGCAGCCTAAGGGTATAGGGTAGAAATACACAACAACAGATTTCAGGGAAGCAGGGTGGGACATCGTATACCCGTTACGCTCGGCAATATTGCGCCGCTAGCGCTCAAGCCTTTTCGTCCTGGAAAGCTCGCTCTTATTTGTGAAGGAGGGGGCCAGCGGGGAATTTTTACGGCCGGGGTTCTGGACGAATTTATGCGCGCCGAATTTAATCCCTTCGATCTGTTTCTTGGCACTTCCGCCGGGGCGCAAAACCTCTCTGCCTACGTTTGCAACCAGCCGGGTTACGCCCGCCGCGTGATAACTCGTTTCACCACTACCAGCGAATTTTTTAACCCGCTGCGCTTTGTGCGTGGTGGAAACCTGATAGACCTTGACTGGCTGATTGAGTCGACGGCTGCCAGGCTGCCGCTTTCTATGTCCAGCGCCGATGGCCTGTTCGAGAAGGGAAAAGAGTTCTACATGTGCGCCTGCCGCAGCGACGATTATGCGGCAAACTATTTCTCACCGACCCAGGACACATGGCTGAATTTATTGAAGGCCTCGAGCGCCATTCCGGGATTTTACCGCACCGGGGTAGACATTGACGGCATAAGCTATCAGGACGGCGGCATCAGCGACGCGGTGCCGGTGCGTGAAGCCGCAAGCCGGGGTGCCGATACGCTGGTGGTGATTCGCACCGTGCCTTCACAGATGTATTACACCCCCCAGTGGTTCAAACGCATGGAGCGCTGGCTGGGTGACAGCAGCCTCCAGCCGCTGCTGAACCTGGTGCAGCATCACGAAGAGAGCTACCGCGAGATCCAGAGCTTTATTGAGAAACCGCCCGGCAAGCTGAGGATCTTTGAAATTTATCCGCCGAAACCGTTGCTGAGCAATGCGCTCGGCAGCCGCCTGCCGTCGCTCACGGCCGACTACCAGACCGGCCGCCTGTGCGGGCGTTATTTCCTGGCTGCCGTGGGCAAGCTGCTGGTGCCCAAGCCCCCGTTGATGCGCCATACTCCACGTATTAAGATGCCTGGCCCGCTGGTCATTCCGCCGGCTGCGGCGGCAAATCAAGCTCTGGTTAAGCCGATAACGCCGGCTCCGCAGGCTAATGATTCGGCTTTTGATAACGAGGATCTTGCGTGAGCTTTACGTTCTACGACACCCATTGCCACTTTGATTTTCCGCCGTTTGCCGGAGATGAAGCTAACAGCATCAGGCTGGCCGTGCAGGCCGGTGTGACTAAAATCATCGTGCCCGCGGTAGAGGCGGGGCGTTTTGAACGCGTGCTGGCGCTGGCGGAGAACTTCCCTGAACTGTATGCCGCAATCGGTCTGCATCCCATTGTTATACAAAATCATGATGAAGCCGGGCTTGCTCTGCTTGAAACGCTGCTGCGAAAAAAAACGCGCAAACTTGTCGCTCTCGGAGAGATCGGACTGGATCTTTATAGGGAGGATCCGCAGTTTGATCGCCAGGAGTTTATGCTGGGTGAACAGTTAAAGCTGGCTAAGCGTTACGATTTGCCGGTGCTGCTGCATTCCAGGCGGACGCACGACAAGCTGGCGCTGCATTTGAAGCGCCATAATTTACCGCGCACCGGCGTTATACACGGTTTTGCAGGCAGCCAGCAGCAGGCGGAACGCTTTATTGCGCTGGGCTACCGCATAGGCGTTGGCGGCACGATTACCTACCCCAGGGCCAGCAAAACTCGCGATGTTATGTCCCGGCTACCGCTCTCCTCGCTGCTGCTGGAAACCGATGCTCCCGATATGCCTCTTAACGGCTGGCAGGGCGAGCCTAACCGCCCTGAACGTGCGGCGCTGGTCTTTGACATGCTATGCGAATTACGCCCTGAATCTCCTGAAATCATCGCTAACGCTTTGAAAAACAACGCAGACGAATTATTTGCTTTCTAATCACTCCGTACCTTGATGTGACGGATGTCACTCTTTTGCGTAAATGTTTCTATATATTTCCGTGAATACGTGATTGCTCCGGCACTTTTCACCCCCCTGTGGTTATAATCCGCGCGCTTAAAAGCGGGCTGGCAAGGCCCGAACCTTCCAATTAATACACAGGGAATCTGTATGCAAATCCTCATGGGGCTGGTCGGCATGGTCGTTTTATTGCTGATCGCCGTTTTACTCTCCAGCAACCGCAAAGCGATAAACCTGCGTACCGTTATCGGCGCGTGGCTTATCCAGATAGGCATCGGCGCGCTGATCCTTTATGTGCCCGTTGGCCGTAAAGTGCTGCTTGCTATGTCAGAAGGGGTGGCTAACGTTATCGCCTACGGCAACTCAGGGATCTCTTTCCTGTTTGGCGGCCTGGTTTCCGATAAAATGTTCGAACTCTTCGGCGGCGGCGGTTTTATTTTTGCGCTGCGCGTTCTGCCGGTTATCGTCTTCTTCTCCTCGCTGATTGCCGTGCTTTACTACCTGGGCATTATGCAGCTGGTTATCCGCCTGCTCGGCGGCGGTCTGCGTAAGCTGCTGAAAACCTCCCGCACCGAATCTCTTTCGGCAACGGCGAATATTTTCGTTGGGCAGACCGAAGCGCCGCTGGTGGTACGCCCTTACATTGCCACCATGACCCGCTCGGAGCTGTTCGCGGTAATGTGCGGCGGGCTGGCGTCCGTGGCAGGCTCCGTACTGGCCGGTTATGCCCAGATGGGCGTGCCGCTGGAATACCTGATTGCGGCTTCCTTTATGGCGGCACCGGGCGGCCTGCTGTTTGCTAAACTGATGCTGCCGGAGACGGAAACGCCTAACGATGCGCCGCATCTTGAATCAATGGAAAACGATCCCGACCGTCCGGCCAACGTGCTGGATGCAGCCGCTTCCGGTGCCGCTTCCGGGATGCAGCTGGCGTTGAACGTGGGCGCAATGTTGCTGGCTTTTGTTGCGCTGATTGCCCTGCTGAACGGCATGCTTTCCGGGATTGGCGGCTGGTTTAATTTCCCGCAGCTGTCGCTGGAGCTGATGCTCGGCTGGGTGTTTGCCCCGGTAGCCTGGCTGATTGGCGTGCCGTGGAGTGAAGCGAACGTGGCGGGATCGTTTATCGGCCAGAAGCTGATTATCAACGAATTCGTCGCCTACCTGAACTTTGGCGCTTACCTGAAAGACGATGCGGAAGTTGCCGCCGCCGGGTTACAGGTGCTTTCCGGGCATACTAAAGCGATTATCTCCTTCGCGCTGTGTGGGTTTGCTAACCTTTCTTCTATTGCGATCCTGATTGGTGGCCTGGGCAGTATGGCACCTACGCGTCGGCATGAGGTTGCACAGCTTGGCCTGAAGGCCGTGGCGGCGGGGACACTCTCTAACCTGATGAGCGCGACTATTGCCGGGATATTCCTGGCGCTGTAGTTCTCACCAGAAATGTTATAATTATAACATTGTGATAAGGCCGATGGCTGGCGCATTGCCGGCCATTTTCTTGCGGTCTGATGCAATTTAGCGCGTTATTTTGTTTCTTTAATCACATATAATGGATGAAAGCTTGCAATTCACTCTTTGGCTTTTGTGAGACGAGACACAAAATTGATTCGGCGGTGAGTGTTAGAATTCTAACATTGCTACCGGCAATGTGCGGTGAGAAGGATCTCAACGTGATGGTGACTCCGGTGACCACTCATCTTCAAGGAACCAAGTCCGCTCCAACGTGTTGAGTTTCCCGTTTCAGGCCGGAGACTTTTATATCTTTTGTTGGAGAGCGTTATGACCGATTTAACCAAAAGCAGCCTGCGTGCGCTGAAACTGATGGATTTGACCACCCTGAACGACGATGACACCAATGAGAAAGTCATCGCCCTCTGCCATCAGGCGAAAACCCCGGTGGGCAACACCGCCGCAATCTGTATCTACCCACGCTTTATCCCAATTGCCCGTAAAACCCTGAAAGAGCAGGGCACGCCGGATATCCGTATTGCCACCGTGACCAACTTCCCGCACGGCAACGATGATATTGATATCGCACTGGCTGAAACTCGTGCGGCCATCGCTTATGGCGCGGATGAAGTTGACGTTGTATTCCCATACCGCGCGCTGATCGCCGGTAACGAGCAGATTGGTTTCGATCTGGTGAAAGCTTGTAAAGAGGCTTGTGCCAGCGCGAACGTGCTGCTGAAAGTGATAATCGAAACCGGCGAGCTGAAAACCGAAGAGCTGATCCGTAAGGCTTCTGCCATCGCTATTAAAGCTGGCGCAGACTTTATCAAAACTTCTACCGGTAAAGTGCCGGTTAACGCCACGCCGGAAAGCGCCCGCATCATGATGGAAGTTATCCGCGATATGGGCGTGGAGAAATCCGTAGGCTTCAAACCGGCCGGCGGTGTTCGTTCTGCTGAAGATGCCGCGCAGTTCCTTGCTATTGCCGACGATTTGTTTGGTGCTGACTGGGCCGACTCTCGCCACTACCGCTTCGGTGCTTCCAGTCTGCTAGCCAGCCTGTTGAAAGCGCTGGGCCACGGCGACGGTAAAAGCGCCAGTAGCTACTAATTACTCGTCATACTTCAAGCCGCAGGTGCGTAAGCTGCACTCCCTCACCCCAGTCACTTACTTCAGTAAGCTCCTGGGGATGAGCTCTTTTGCCTTCTGCCTGCGACTCGAATTATCTAGAGTAATCTTTAATTGCGGTGGGTTTTCCGCCGCTTTTTACCCGCATTCCCAGGGGGTTGCCGTGTTTCTCGCACAAGAAATTATTCGTAAAAAACGTGATGGCCTGGTACTGAGTGACGAAGAGATTCGTTTCTTTATCAACGGTATTCGCGACAACACCGTCTCTGAAGGGCAGATTGCTGCTCTGGCGATGACCATCTTCTTCCACGACATGACGATGCCGGAAAGGGTGTCGCTGACTATGGCGATGCGGGATTCCGGAACCGTGCTGGACTGGAAAAGCCTCAATCTCAACGGCCCAATTGTTGATAAACACTCCACCGGCGGCGTGGGCGATGTGACTTCGCTGATGCTTGGCCCAATGGTGGCGGCGTGCGGCGGTTATGTGCCAATGATCTCCGGCCGTGGCCTCGGTCATACCGGCGGCACGCTCGATAAACTGGAAGCTATTCCGGGCTTCGATATCTTCCCGGATGATAACCGCTTCCGAGACATTATTAAGGACGTCGGCGTGGCCATTATCGGCCAGACCAGCTCTCTGGCACCGGCGGACAAACGTTTTTATGCCACCCGCGATATTACCGCGACGGTGGACTCTATCCCGCTTATTACCGCTTCTATTCTGGCGAAGAAACTGGCCGAAGGGCTGGATGCGCTGGTCATGGATGTGAAAGTTGGCAGCGGCGCATTTATGCCGACTTATCAGCTCTCTGAACAGCTGGCCGAAGCAATTGTTGGTGTGGCTAACGGCGCGGGCGTGAAGACGACCGCCCTGCTGACCGATATGAATCAGGTTCTGGCTTCCAGCGCCGGTAACGCAGTGGAAGTTCGCGAGGCGGTGCAGTTCCTTACGGGTGAATACCGTAACCCGCGTCTGTTTGAGGTAACGATGGCGCTGTGCGTGGAAATGCTGATTTCCGGCAGGCTCGCCAAAGACGAAACAGAAGCGCGCGCGAAGCTTCAGGCGGTGCTGGATAACGGCAAAGCGGCCGAAGTGTTTGGCCGCATGGTGGCCGCGCAGAAAGGCCCGAGCGACTTTGTTGAAAACTATGCGAAATACCTGCCTACAGCGATGCTGAGCAAAGCCGTTTACGCCGACGCCTCCGGCTTTGTTTCAGCGATGGATACCCGCGCGCTGGGCATGGCCGTGGTTTCTATGGGCGGCGGTCGCCGTCAGGCTTCCGATACTATCGACTACAGCGTTGGCTTTACCGATATGGCTCGTCTGGGCGAGGCTATCGACGCCGAACGTCCGCTGGCGGTTATTCATGCTAAAGATGAAGCCAGCTGGCAGGATGCGGCGAAGGCGGTGAAAGCGGCAATCATAATTGACGAAAAAGCGCCGCAGGAAACACCAACGGTCTATCGTCGAATCACCGAATAACGGTATACTGATCTGATCCCTATTTTATAGAGCACAAGGTACGGAGAATAATATGAAACGTGCGTTTATTATGGTGCTGGACTCGTTCGGCATCGGTGCTACCGAAGACGCTGAGCGCTTCGGAGATGTCGGCTCTGATACTTTCGGTCACATCGCGGAAGCTTGCGCCAAAGGCGAAGCTGACAAAGGCCGTAAAGGGCCTCTGAACCTGCCTAACCTCACTCGTCTTGGCCTGGTTAAAGCCCACGAAGGCTCTACCGGGAAAGTTGCCGCAGGCATGGACCCTAATGCAGAAGTTATCGGGGCGTACGCCTGGGCACACGAACTTTCTTCCGGCAAAGACACTCCGTCTGGCCACTGGGAAATCGCCGGCGTGCCGGTTCTGTTCGACTGGGGCTACTTCAGCGATCACGAAAACAGCTTCCCGCAGGAGCTGCTGGAAAAACTGGTTAAGCGTGCAAATCTGCCGGGCTACCTCGGTAACTGCCACTCTTCCGGTACCGTCATTCTCGACCAGCTTGGCGAAGAGCACATGAAAACCGGCAAGCCGATTTTCTATACCTCCGCTGACTCCGTGTTCCAGATTGCCTGCCATGAAGAAACCTACGGCCTGGATAAACTTTACGAGCTGTGCGAAATCGCCCGTGAAGAACTGACCGAAGGCGGCTACAACATTGGCCGCGTTATTGCCCGTCCGTTCATCGGCGATAAAGCGGGTAACTTCCAGCGTACCGGTAACCGTCACGATCTGGCGGTTGAGCCACCTGCGGCAACCGTGCTGCAAAAACTGGTGGATGAGAAAAACGGCCAGGTAGTTTCAGTGGGTAAAATTGCTGATATCTACGCCAACTGCGGCATCACCAAAAAAGTGAAAGCGACAGGTCTGGATGCGCTGTTTGATGCCACCATCAAAGAGATGAAAGAAGCAGGCGACGAGACTATCGTCTTCACCAACTTCGTTGACTTCGACTCCTCCTGGGGCCACCGCCGCGATGTGGCCGGTTATGCCGCTGGTCTTGAGCTGTTCGACCGCCGTCTGCCTGAGCTGATGGAACTGCTGAAAGAGGACGATATTCTGATCCTCACCGCGGACCACGGCTGCGACCCAACCTGGCAGGGCACCGACCATACCCGCGAACACATTCCGGTGCTTATCTATGGCCCGAAAGTTAAAGCCGGTTCGCTTGGCCACCGTGAAACCTTCGCGGACATCGGCCAGACCGTGGCGAAATACTTTGGTGTTTCCGACATGGACTACGGCAAAAACATGCTGTGATCCCTTTGGGCAGGCGTTGCCTGCCCGATTGTTAACTTTTTAAATCAAGGAATAAACAATGGCTACGCCACACATTAACGCAGAAATGGGTGATTTCGCTGACGTAGTGCTGATGCCGGGCGACCCGCTGCGCGCTAAGCACATCGCGGAAACCTTCCTGGAAGATGTGCGTGAAGTGAACAACGTGCGCGGCATGCTGGGCTTCACCGGGACTTACAAAGGCCGTAAGATTTCCGTTATGGGCCACGGCATGGGCATCCCATCCTGCTCTATCTATGCTAAAGAGCTGATCACCGATTTCGGCGTGAAAAAAATCATTCGTGTTGGCTCCTGCGGCGCAGTTCGCCAGGATGTGAAACTGCGCGATGTGGTTATCGGTATGGGCGCCTGCACCGACTCTAAAGTGAACCGTCTGCGCTTTAAAGATCACGACTTCGCGGCTATCGCGGACTTCGACATGGTTCGCAACGCGGTGGATGCGGCTAAAGCGCTGGGCGTTGACGCTCGCGTAGGTAACATCTTCTCTGCCGACCTGTTCTACACGCCGGACCCGTCCATGTTCGACGTGATGGAAAAATACGGCATCCTCGGCGTGGAAATGGAAGCGGCCGGTATCTACGGCGTAGCGGCAGAGTTTGGTGCCAAAGCGCTGACCATCTGCACCGTGTCTGACCATATTCGTACCCACGAGCAGACCAGTGCCGCTGAGCGCCAGACCACGTTCAACGACATGATCAAAATTGCTCTGGAATCCGTCCTGCTGGGCGATAAAGAGTAAATTTTTAGCTTGTTAAAAAGACGCCCGCGGGCGTCTTTTCTATTGAAAGTATCTATTCATTCCTCTCTTCATAAAATCCCCTGATTCCTTTACTCACAAAGGTTTTTTGGCTATATATCTATTCAATTATCTATTCAATAATCTATTCATATGAGCGAGATAACGGACCTACTTTTGCAGGGGCCACGCCCGGCAAGGGAGCTGACCCAGCGCCTGGGAATAAGCCAGGCGACCTTCTCGCGCCGCGTACTCACCGAGAAAGACATCATCAAATTTGGTCAGGCCAGGGCAACGCAGTATGGCCTGAAACACCCCGTACGCCAGAAGGATGCGTTTCAGCTTTGGCAGATTGATGACCAGGGAAAAGCCTGGTCGTTTGGCGTGCTCTACCCGATGTGGCCCAGGGGAAGCTGCCTGGTTATCCACGATAACGGTGAAAGCAGCTGGTTTGATGGGTTGCCGTGGTATCTAAGCGATCTCAGGCCTCAGGGATTCCTAGGCCGCGCATGGGGCCGTGAGCTGGCCCGAAAAAGTGATTTACCCGAAGACATTCGCCTGTGGCAGGAAGAGGACGTGCTGTTTGCGCTTTCCGTGCAGGAGCCGGAACATCTGGGCGGATGGCTGGTGGGGGAGGAGAGTTACCGCCGATGGGCGACGGCACAAGCGGCGCTGCCTGTCCCCTGTGGTGAGCGGTTACGCACATATTCAGAGCTTGCGCATCGCGCGATGGACGGCGAAATTGTCGGATCGTCTGCGGGAGGAGAGCAGCCGAAATTCTCCAGCTACAGCGAGACAAGTCGCGGAGCCCGGCAGGTTATCGTTAAATTTACTCCCGCTGTTCACAACGCCAACCAGCGGCGCTGGGCTGATTTATTGACGGCGGAGGCTGCCGCCCTGGCATTGCTGAACGACAGCGGTATTTCTGCCGCTCAATGCGAACTGCTGCGGGCGGAAACGGGGCAGGTATTTCTTGAGGTTGAGCGTTTTGATTGCGTTGGCGCTCACGGTCGACTTGGAATAGTTTCCCTCGAGAGCGTGCAGAGCGAGTTTGCGTCAGGCGTACTTAACTGGCCAAAAGCCGTCGCAGGTTTAAAAGAGGCGGGCATTGTTGATGCCGCAACTTTGCGGCAGGTTCAGAAGGTTTGGGCCTTCGGCAGGCTGATTGCCAACAGCGATATGCATGCCGGTAATCTCTCCTTTTTCCTTTCCGACCGCCCGCTCGCGCTGGCTCCGGTATACGACATGCTGCCGATGGCCTACGCGCCCGGCAGCACGGGCAGCATGCTGAGTCAGGTTTATGATATCAGCCTTGATGCGGCGATCCCGGGCGCCGTATGGCTGGAGATGCAATCTCTGGCACGGCGTTTCTGGCTGGCGCTCAGCCAGAATGAGCTGGTGAGCGAGCCATTCCGGCTTATCGCCGCTGAAATGGCCGAGCGGATTGAGAGCCTTCGCGAGTCGCTCCGGCGGCTGGCTTAGCGTACCGCCTGGGCAATCCACGCGGAGAGTTCCCGCAGTTCCTTTTCCTGCTCCGGGAAAGTATAAATCAGCGTTTCACACTCCTGCTGTAGCAGGATGCTGCGATACAGACAGCCCTTCAGCCGGTCGGCCAGCGCTTCAAGCGGCGCCGGGTTCAGGCTGTCGGTGAACATCTGCGTGCGCGTAATATGGCCTTTCTCGACGTCAAAATGCAGTTCGACGCCGCCCCAGCTAAAGCGGTTGTCCAGCAGGTGGCTGAAAGCCGGAGCCTGACCAAAATTCCACTCCCAGCTGCTCTGGCGGGCAAAGGTTTCGGCAAAGCCCGGTAAGTCCGGCAGCGCTTCGGGTGAGATGTGCTCGGCTTCTACCCGCTCGCCGAAATGGTCGAAAAAGGCTTCACGAATGGCGTCGCTGATTTGCTCATGAGTGACTCCCGGTTTCAAATCACAAAGGTTGGCTACCCGGCTTCGCACAGAGGTGATGCCTTTCGCCTGTAGTTTTTTCGGGTCCGGGTTCAGGTAGTTTGCCAGTCGGCTGAGGTCGGCATTTAATAACAGCGTGCCGTGGTGGAAGCCGCGATCCAGGGTTTCGCGGTAGGCAGATCCGGAGATTTTCCTCGTCCCTTCGGCCGTTTCTACTTCCAGATCGTTACGCCCGGAAGCGCTTGCCTGGAAGCCCAGGTTGCTCAGCGCCTTGAGCACAATGGCGGTGGAGATGCTTTTGTCGTACTCAGGCTTGCCGGCCATAAAGGTAAAGCAGGTGTTGCCGAGGTCGTGGAATACCGCGCCGCCGCCGCTGCTACGGCGTGCCAGCCGCACATTATCCTGCTCCATTCGCCCGGTATTGCACTCTTTCCACGGGTTCTGCGCCCGGCCAATAACGACCGTATCCGCATTGCGCCACAGAAACAGCACGCGTTGGGTGGCGGGCATCTGACGAAAGATTGTCTCTTCAACAGCCAGGTTAAACCACGGGTCGTAAGAGTCAGAAATAAGTAAACGCAACGTCGGCATAGCAGAGATCCTTTTCCCAGAAGAATAGCGCCATCTTAGCATGCAGGCGCTGCGGTAGAGTTAGCGCCCGGAGCCCTGGTTCGTTTCGTCATCCTCTTCCTTTACCTTGCTGTTAGCGGTGAGCAGGAACGGGGATTGCTGCCAGCGCGTGCGCTTGCCGTGCAGCAGCGTGCGCGTCAGGACGATGCCGATAGCGACGGCCAGCAGCAGCATTAGCCGCAAAATATTGGTGGTGTTGTCCACCTGCTTTGCCTCGGTGGCGAGGGTATGGGTATCAAGCGTGATGCGCAGGTAGCCAATAGGGCCGTTTTTATCCTCGATGGGCTGAACGATTTGGCGGTTAAAATAGCTGCCGGCTTTTTGCCCATCCAGCGCCAGGCGGTCGCGGACTTCAATGTTTTCCCCCGCCCTGGCAATCTGGTCGCCTTCGCTGTCGTAGACGGCAGCATCAAGAATGCGGCTATCTTTCGTGAGGAGATTAAGTGAGGCAGAGATACGCTTCTCGTCGGGATTTTCGGTTTTCATCACCGGTACAAGATTAAAAGCAACCTGACGCGCCAGCGTGCGGGCCAACTCTTCAAGCTGGACGTTACGCGCCTGCTGGCTGCCCCGGCTGAACCAGGATGTGCCCTGCATTAAAGCGACCAAAAGCGCCAGGCAGAACAGCACAATCACCGCGCGATGGAGCCGAAATTTAAATTTTACCCGAACCATGATGCACCTTTGGAAAATTGCTTACATTAATGTTGCCAGAAGCAAGGCGGACAAGGTAGCCTCATGCGTTGTTTTATCCCGGATACCCTTCATCCTTCGAATCGCGGGGATGGGCTGCACTCGCTTACCGCCTTCCCGCAATTCGAATGCTAAAGAGTATCTTAAATTGAACCTGGAGCCGTAATGCCAAACAGTTTGACCTGGTGCGACTTGCCTAATGATGTTTCACTTTGGCCTGGATTGCCGCTTTCTTTAAGCGGTGATGAAGTGATGCCGCTGGATTACCGCGCCGGGCGCAGCGGTTGGCTCCTGTATGGGCGTAATCTCGATAAACAGTGCCTGACCAAATACCAGCGCAAGCTCGGGGCGGCGATGGTTATCGTGACCGCCTGGTGCGTGGAAGATTATCAGGTCATCCGCCTTGCCGGGTCGTTGACCCCGCGCGCGACCCGCCTTGCTCATGAAGCCGGTCTGGATGTTGCGCCGCTGGGCAAAATCCCGCACTTAAAAACGCCGGGTCTGCTGGTCATGGACATGGATTCAACCGCTATTCAGATTGAGTGTATCGACGAAATCGCCAGGCTGGCGGGAACCGGTGAAATGGTGTCCGAAGTGACCGAGCGTGCGATGCGTGGTGAGCTGGACTTTACCGCCAGCCTGCGCCAGCGCGTGGCTACTCTAAAAGGTGCCGATGCCAATATTCTGCGTCAGGTGCGCGATGAGCTGCCGCTGATGCCGGGGCTGACCTCGCTGGTTCAGAACCTTGAAACGCTGGGCTGGAAAGTCGCTATTGCCTCCGGGGGCTTTACCTTCTTCGCCGAGTACCTGCGCGACAAGTTGAACCTGACGACCGTCGTGGCAAATGAACTCGAAATTTGTGACGGTAAACTTACCGGCGAAGTGCTAGGGCAAATTGTGGATGCCAAATTCAAGGCTGAAACCCTGACGCGCCTGGCCGAAAAATATGAAATTCCCGCCGCCCAGACCGTAGCGATTGGCGACGGGGCGAATGATTTACCGATGATCCATACCGCTGGTCTGGGCATCGCCTATCACGCTAAGCCGAAGGTGAATGAGAAGAGCGAAGTCAGCATCCGCCATGCGGATCTGATGGGCGTATTCTGCATTCTTTCCGGCAGCCTGATTCAGGAAGAACGTTAAGAGGAAATAAGGTGGCGAAAGCTCCAAAACGCGCATTTGTTTGTAACGAGTGTGGTGCGGATTACCCGCGCTGGCAGGGGCAGTGCAGCGCCTGTCACGCGTGGAATACCATTACCGAAGTGCGCATCGCCGCTTCTCCTCAGGTTGCCCGCAACGAGCGTCTGTCCGGCTATGCCGGCAGCGCTGGCGTCAGCCGGGTGCAAAAGCTCTCCGATATCAGTCTTGAAGAGCTGCCGCGTTTCTCAACCGGCTTTAAAGAATTTGACCGCGTGCTCGGCGGCGGCGTAGTGCCCGGAAGCGCGATTTTAATTGGCGGTAACCCAGGTGCGGGTAAATCAACGCTGCTGCTGCAAACGCTTTGCAAGCTGAGCGAGCAGATGAAAACCCTGTATGTCACCGGGGAAGAGTCGCTTCAGCAGGTGGCGATGCGCGCCCACCGTCTTGGTCTGCCGACCCAGAACCTCAATATGTTGTCCGAAACTAGCATCGAGCAAATCTGCATGATTGCCGATGAAGAGCAGCCGAAGCTGATGGTTATCGACTCCATTCAGGTTATGCATATGGCCGATGTGCAGTCCTCTCCAGGCAGCGTGGCTCAGGTTCGCGAGACGGCGGCTTATCTCACCCGTTTTGCCAAGACGAAAGGCGTGGCTATCGTGATGGTCGGCCATGTGACTAAAGACGGCTCGCTGGCCGGGCCAAAAGTGCTCGAGCATTGTATCGACTGCTCCGTGATGCTGGACGGCGATGCTGATTCCCGCTTCCGCACTCTGCGCAGCCATAAAAACCGTTTTGGTGCGGTAAACGAGCTGGGCGTATTTGCGATGACGGAACAGGGGCTGCGCGAAGTGAGCAACCCGTCAGCCATATTCCTGAGCCGCGGCGATGAAGTCACGCCGGGCAGCTCGGTGATGGTGGTCTGGGAAGGTACGCGCCCGCTGTTAGTTGAAATCCAGGCCCTGGTAGATCAGTCGATGATGTCCAACCCAAGGCGCGTGGCCGTGGGGCTGGAGCAAAATCGCCTCGCAATACTACTGGCCGTACTGCATCGCCATGGTGGCCTGCAAATGGCGGATCAGGATGTATTCGTTAACGTTGTCGGCGGCGTAAAAGTCACCGAAACCAGCGCCGATTTAGCGCTTCTGCTGGCCATGGTTTCCAGCCTGCGTAACAGAGCGCTGCCGCAGGATTTGGTTGTGTTTGGGGAAGTCGGCCTGGCCGGTGAGATTCGCCCGGTGCCGAGCGGCCAGGAGCGGATCGCGGAAGCGGCCAAGCACGGCTTTAAACGCGCGATTGTGCCGCAGGCCAACGTGCCGAAAAAAATCCCCGAAGGCATGCAGGTCTTTGGCGTCAAGAAACTTGCTGATGCGCTTTCCGTCTTTGACGACTTATAATTGAGTAACTTGCGGGAGTCGTTCCCGCTTTGTGCAGGAGGCAGCGCGTGTCGTCATTCGACTATATCAAAACGGCTATTCGCCAGCAGGGCTGTACTTTACAGCAGGTGGCGGACGCCAGCGGCATGACTAAAGGCTACCTGAGCCAGTTACTGAACGCGAAAATTAAAAGCCCCAGCGCTCAGAAACTGGAGGCGCTGCATCGTTTCCTTGGGCTGGAATTCCCGCGGCGCGAAAAGAAAGTCGGCGTGGTGTTCGGCAAATTCTACCCGCTGCATACCGGCCATATTTATCTGATCCAGCGCGCCTGTAGCCAGGTGGACGAGCTGCACATCATCATGGGCTATGACGAACCGCGCGACCGTGCGCTGTTCGATGACAGCGCGATGTCCCAGCAGCCTACCACCGGCGACCGCCTGCGCTGGCTGCTACAAACCTTCAAATATCAGAAAAATATCCGCATTCACTCTTTTAACGAAGAGGGGATGGAGCCTTATCCGCACGGCTGGGACGTCTGGAGCCGCGGTATTAAGGCGTTTATGGACAGCAAAGGCATTTCTCCCGACAGGATCTACACCTCGGAAGAAGGCGATGCCGCTAAATTTACCGAGCATCTGGGAATTGAAACGGTTGTTGTTGACCCTAAACGCACCTTTATGAACATCAGCGGCACGCAAATCCGTGAAAACCCATTCCGCTATTGGGAATACATTCCTACCGAAGTGAAGCCATTCTTTGTGCGTACCGTGGCTATCCTCGGCGGCGAGTCGAGCGGCAAATCGTGGATGGTGAACAAGCTCGCCAACATTTTTAACACCACCAGCGCATGGGAATACGGGCGAGATTATGTTTTCTCTCATCTCGGCGGTGACGAAATGGCGCTGCAATACTCTGACTACGATAAAATAGCCATCGGCCACGCGCAGTACGTTGATTTTGCGGTTAAGTACGCCAATAAAGTGGCGTTTATCGACACCGATTTCGTGACGACTCAAGCGTTCTGTAAAAAGTATGAAGGCCGGGAGCACCCGTTTGTTCAGGCGCTGATCGACGAATACCGCTTCGACCTGGTTATCCTACTGGAGAACAATACGCCGTGGGTTGCCGACGGGCTGCGCAGTCTGGGCAGCGATGCGGACAGAAAATCCTTCCAGAATCTGCTGGTGGATATGTTGAAAGAGAATGGTATCAGTTTCGTACACGTTGAAGAGTCTGACTATGACTCGCGCTTCCTGCGCTGCGTGGATCTGGTTAAAGAGATGATGGGCGAGCAGCGATAAATAATGGGCTGTGGGACTTGATGCCCGACCCTTCCCGCAGGGCGAGAGCAAACATAAAAAAGGCACCGTGAAGGTGCCTTTTGCTTTTACTTGGTTACGCGTTTGTACTTGATGCGTTTTGGTTCCAGGGCATCTGCGCCGAGGGTACGCTTCTTGTACTCTTCGTATTCGGTAAAGTTACCTTCGAAGAACTCCACCTTGCCTTCATCCTGGTAGTCCAGAATGTGGGTGGCGATACGGTCGAGGAACCAACGGTCGTGGGAGATAACCATCGCGCAGCCCGGGAATTCCAGCAGGGCGTTTTCCAGCGCGCGCAGGGTTTCGATATCCAGGTCGTTGGTCGGTTCATCGAGCAGCAGCACGTTACCGCCAACCTGCAGCAGCTTCGCCAGATGCAGACGACCTCGCTCACCGCCGGACAGCTCGCCCACGCGTTTGCCCTGGTCGACGCCTTTGAAGTTAAAGCGGCCAACGTAGGCACGGCTTGGCATCTCGGTGTTACCGATACGCATGATATCCTGGCCGCCGGAGACTTCTTCCCACACGGTTTTGCTGTTGTCCATGGCGTCACGGAACTGGTCAACGGAGGCCAGCTTCACGGTCTCACCCAGGGTGATAGAGCCGCTGTCAGGCTGTTCCTGACCGGACATCATGCGGAACAGGGTGGATTTACCCGCGCCGTTCGGACCGATGATGCCCACGATGGCGCCCTTCGGTACGGAGAAGCTCAGGTCGTCAATCAGCAGGCGGTCGCCGTAGGATTTACGCAGATTGTTAACTTCCACCACTTTATCCCCCAGGCGTGCACCAGGCGGGATAAACAGTTCGTTGGTTTCGTTACGTTTTTGGTATTCGGTGCTGTTCAGCTCTTCAAAGCGTGCCAGACGAGCCTTGCCTTTAGACTGGCGGCCTTTAGCGCCCTGACGAACCCACTCCAGCTCTTTCTCAATGGATTTACGGCGAGCGGCTTCCGTGGAGGCTTCCTGCGCCAGGCGCTGATCTTTCTGCTCCAGCCAGGAGGAGTAGTTACCTTCCCATGGAATACCTTCCCCACGGTCAAGCTCCAGGATCCAGCCGGCGACGTTGTCGAGGAAGTAACGGTCGTGGGTAATCGCCACAACGGTGCCTTCGAAGTCGTGCAGGAAGCGTTCCAGCCATGCCACGGATTCTGCATCCAGGTGGTTGGTTGGTTCGTCGAGCAGCAGCATGTCTGGTTTTTCCAGCAGCAGGCGGCACAGCGCTACGCGGCGGCGTTCACCCCCGGACAGCTTCTCAATTTTTGCATCCCAGTCCGGCAGGCGCAGCGCATCAGCGGCGCGCTCCAGCTGCACGTTCAGGTTATGACCGTCATGCGCCTGGATAATTTCTTCATACTTGCCTTGCTGCGCGGCCAGCTTATCGAAGTCCGCGTCCGGCTCGGCGTATTTGGCGTAGACTTCGTCCAGGCCTTTCAGGGCGTTAACCACTTCGGAAACGGCTTCTTCTACGGACTCACGGACGGTGTGCTCCGGGTTCAGCTTAGGTTCCTGCGGCAGGTAACCTATCTTAAGGCCAGGCTGAGGGCGGGCTTCACCTTCGATATCGGTATCGATGCCGGCCATGATGCGCAGCAGGGTGGATTTACCGGCACCGTTCAGACCCAGCACGCCGATTTTGGCGCCAGGGAAGAAGCTGAGCGAAATATTTTTCAGAATATGTCGTTTCGGCGGGACAACTTTGCCGACACGATGCATGGTATAAACGAATTGAGCCACAGTGCGACTTTGCCTCTTTTATCGTGATGTAAGATGGTCCATAACAAAGGCGAAGTGTAGCCGTTTTCCCGGTCTAATCCCAGCGGGGTATCGTGGTTCTGACGCTGGTTTCCCCTTTATACGTTTAATGACCAAAATATACCTTTCGGACATGGCGTAATGGGCGCCCCCTGGTTAGCATGAATTCATTCGCTTATTGCAGCGCTGGCATGATGCCGTCAGGAAAATAGTGAGGAGAAGTTGTGGTAAAAGCCAAACAAGTCGTATGGCAGTTGCTTGTCGCGGGCGTCAGCCTGGTGATGTTAAACAGCGCGGTGCGTGCTGACTCGCTGGATGAGCAACGCAGCCGCTACGCGCAAATCAAACAGGCGTGGGATAACAAGCAAATGGATGTGGTGGCGCAGCTGATGCCCACGCTACAAACTTATCCTCTTTACCCTTATCTCGAATATCGCCAGCTAACCGATGACCTGATGAATGAGCCCGCCATGGCGGTGGCCCAGTTTATTCAGGCTAACCCCACGCTGCCGCCCGCGCGCTCGTTAAGCTCGCGCTTTGTTAATGAACTGGCAAGGCGTCAGGACTGGCGCGGCCTGCTGGCGTTTAGCCCCGAGCCGCCGGCCACCAATGAAGCAAAATGTAATTACTACTTTGCGAAGTGGAGCACCGGGCAGACGGACGCTGCCTGGGCCGGAGCCAAAGAGCTGTGGCTGACGGGCAAAAGCCAGCCTTCGAGCTGCGATGCGCTGTTCTCGGCGTGGCGCGCCTCGGGCACTCAGGACCCGCTCGCTTATCTGGAACGTATTCGCCTGGCGATGAAAGAGGGCAATACCTCGCTGGTGAACGCTCTTGCAAACCAAATGCCTGCGGATTATCAGACCATCGCCAGCGCGCTGATTAGCCTGCAAAACAACCCCAGCACGGTGCTGACTTTCGCCAATAGCGTTGGGGCGACGGATTTCACGCGCCAGGCGGCGGCCATCGCCTTTGCGAGCGTTGCTCGCCAGGATGTTGAGAATGCTCGTTTGATGATCCCGTCCCTGGTTCAGGCGCAAAAGCTGAACGATGAGCAGGCGCAGGAACTGAGGGACACCGTGGCGTGGCGGCTGATGGGCAACGACGTTACCGACGAGCAGGCCAAATGGCGTGATGATGCGATCATGCGCTCCCAGTCTACTTCGCTGATTGAGCGCCGGGTGCGCATGGCTCTGGGTAGCGGAGACCGTTCCGGCCTGAACACCTGGCTTGCGCGTCTGCCGATGGAATCGAAGGAAAAAGATGAATGGCGCTACTGGCAGGCGGACCTGTTACTGGAGCGCGGGCGCGATGATGAAGCAAAAGAGATTCTGCATGCGCTGATGAAAGAGCGCGGTTTCTATCCGATGGTCGCCGCCCAGCGCCTTGGGGAAGAGTATCCGCTGCGCGTAGAGAAAGCGGAAAGCGTGAACCCGGCGCTGGTGCAGGGGCCGGAGATGGCGCGCGTGCGCGAGCTGATGTACTGGAATATGGATAACACCGCGCGCAGCGAGTGGGCTAACCTGGTCACCAGCCGAACCAAACAGGAACAGGGCGGGCTGGCGCGTTATGCCTTTGAGCAGGACTGGTGGGATCTCAGCGTGCAGGCAACCATTGCCGGTAAGCTGTGGGATAACCTCGAGGAGCGCTTCCCGCTGGCTTACAAGGAGACGTTTGCCCGCTACGTTAGCGGCAAAACCGTGCCGCAAAGCTATGCCATGGCGATTGCCCGCCAGGAGAGCGCATGGAACCCGAAAGTTCGTTCTCCGGTAGGCGCCAGCGGCCTGATGCAAATCATGCCGGGAACCGCCACCCATACCGTGAAGATGTTCAGCATCCCAGGCTACAGCAGCCCGGTGCAGCTGCTCGACCCTGAAACCAATATCAATATTGGCACCAGTTATCTGCAATACGTGTTCCAGCAGTTTGAGAGCAACCGTATCTTTGCCTCCGCCGCCTACAACGCCGGGCCGGGGCGGGTCAGAACCTGGCTTGGCAATAGCGGGGGGCGCATCGACGCTATCGCCTTTGTGGAGAGTATTCCGTTCTCGGAAACTCGGGGTTACGTGAAAAACGTGCTGGCTTACGACGCCTACTATCGCTATTTCATGGGGCAGCCCGACAAAATTCTGTCGGATAGCGAGTGGCAGCGGCGTTACTGATTGCGCTGAGAGTATGTTATGCTGCCGTACTAGTTAAAGAGTATGGTGGCCTGACATGACTCAGCTCTCTCAATATTCGGCGGAACAGGCCGAGCAAAGTAACAAAGAGTGGCTCCGCTTTGTGGGGCTGTTGCAGCAGGCGTTTGGGCAGGAGCTTCATTTGCCCCTGCTGACGCTGCTGCTGACCCCGGATGAGCGCACGGCGCTCGGCACCCGGGTGCGGATTATCGAAGAGCTACTGCGCGGTGAACTGAGCCAGCGCGAGCTGAAGAATGAACTGGGCGCGGGGATAGCAACAATTACTCGCGGCTCTAACAGCCTGAAGGCCGCGCCTCCCGAGCTGCGGGCATGGCTGGAACAGCAGTTGCTTCAGGGCGGCAAGCCCGCCGAATAAAGTCTCTACCGGCGATAAATCTCGTTATGAAACGGGCTTAGCGCCAGAATCACCGCCTGATGGTAAACGCTGCTGCGCGTGAGCTTTCCGGCGGTGAAAACCCCGATTGCCCCCTCTTTACGCCCAATTTTATCGATACCGGTGTATTCCGACATAACCGGCCCGAGCGCGTTCCCGGCGGTCACTTTTTCAAGAATAACGTCCGGCAGCGGCAGGGTGGCGGAGCGCGCTTCACCGCGCTGATTACCCGCTTCTATCACCACCCAACTGAAGGTGCTGCCTTCGTCAATTCCGGCCTCAATGGCGACCCAGAAGTCGGCTTCTGGTCTGACTTCCCGGGCATTTAGCACCCGGCTTCGTGCGCCAGTTCGCGTTTCGCTGCTGCCAAAGGGTTGTTCAGGCACGCCGCTATCGACGACAACCGACTCAATATGGCAGGATCCTTCACCATAGATTTGGTTAAAAGCCTGCAGAATCGCCTGAATTTTGGCGGGATTAGTTGTTGCAGCAACGACATGGTTCATAATAAGTCAGAACTCTCGATATTTCGTGACCGCAGTATAACGGATAAAACGCATGTTACAGGTATACCTTGTTCGTCATGGCGAAACGCAGTGGAACGCGGAACGCCGCATTCAGGGCCAGTCAGACAGCGCGCTGACTGAAAATGGAGAACGTCAGGCCTGGCAAGTTGCCGAGCGGGCCAGAGCCCTTGGAGTCACCCACATTATCAGCAGCGATTTAGGCCGCACGCGCCGCACCGCAGAGATTATCGCCGAGGCCTGCGGCTGCGATATTATTTTTGATGAGCGCCTGCGTGAGCTGAACATGGGCGTGCTTGAATGCCGCAAAATGGATACGCTGACCGAGGAAGAAGAGGGCTGGCGCCGTCGCCTGGTGGACGGTACGCCGGACGGGCGTATTCCCGAGGGCGAAAGCATGCAGGAGCTGAGCAATCGCATGCATGAGGCGCTTAACGCCTGCCGCGAACTGCCGGAAGGAAGCCGACCGCTGCTGGTGAGCCACGGCATGGCGCTGGGTGGGTTGGTGAGCACTATTCTGGGGTTGCCCGCATCGGCTGAACGCCGTCTGCGCCTGCGTAACTGCTCAATCTCCCGGGTGGATTATCAGCACAGCCCGTGGCTGGCGTCCGGGTGGGTAGTTGAAACGGCAGGAGACATCTCGCATCTCGACGCTCCTGCCCTGGATGAACTCCAGCGTTAACGGCGTACCGGGATCAGGTATTCGCAGCGGATTTGCATCGGCACGTCCTGTTCCCGCGTTTCATCCTGCGGATAGAAAAGCTCAATGTCCTGACCCTGGCGGCGCGTAAGGTTCAGGGAAGGCATGCAGGTGCCGTAAACCGTCAGGATAAAGTCCTGTAGCCCGGTGCCCAGCCCTTCATAGTTAAACTGCACGTAATCCCCGCCTTCCAGCACCACCGGGTGCGAGTCCGGCAGGAACCCGTTGGCCAGTTCCGGCGTCAGCGCGGTGGTGTAGAACACTTCCTGTTCGTCATCTTTTTCCGAGCTTGGGCGCGGTTCATGCAGGCCATACAGTACTCGCGGAATGGTTGGCGAATTGCCCAGGAACTGCGTCCAGAACTGAATACGCATTTCATTACGGAAGTCTGATATCTGCTCCAGCGTGCAGCTGTAGCTTTGCGTCACCCCGACCAGATGGGTTTCCGGCAACGTAATGAAATGGGCCTGAGGCAGCGTGAACTCGCCCAGGCGCAGCGGCGGACGCATACCGAATGCGCTCCAGTCCGGGGAACGGCGGTACAGGGCCGGCGTTTGAGCGAACTGTTTCTTAAAGGCGCGGGTAAACGTCTGCTGTGAGTCAAAACGATATTGCAGCGCAATATCAAGAATTGGGCGCGCCGTTAAACGCAGGGCAACGGCAGATTTGGAGAGTCGGCGGGCGCGAATATAGGCACCTATGGCGTGCCCGGTAACCTCTTTGAACATCCGTTGTAAATGCCACTTGGAATACCCTGCTTTTGCCGCCACATTATCAAGGGCGAGAGGCTGATCGAGGTGGCCCTCCAGCCAGCTAAGCAGATCGCGAATGATCGCAGCCTGATCCATAAAATATCCTCATCCATACAAGCGAATGCCTGTTTACTAAGGTAGCGGATGATAGCATTTTTGTACTTTATGCATTCAGCGTTTTTTTTTAACAAGTTGTGCCAAATCTGCGCATTATGGAGACAGGTTTTGCTAATAATGTGATATTCAACGGTTTTTTACGCAACTATTGAATAATCGCGTAGTGTAATTTTTATACAATGGTAACAATATGAAATATAAAGCTTTAGCACTTTGCAGTGCGCTTCTGGCTCTGAGCTATGGCGCTCACGCGGAGCAGATCGGATCGGTCGATACGGTGTTTAAAGTCTTTGGCCCGGATCACAAGATCGTAGTAGAAGCGTTTGACGATCCCGACGTTAAGAACGTGACCTGCTACATCAGCCGCGCCAAAACCGGCGGTATCAAAGGCGGGCTTGGGTTGGCGGAAGATACTTCCGACGCGGCAATTTCCTGCCAGCAGGTCGGGCCTGTTGAGCTAAGCGACAAGATCAAAGCCGGTAAAGCTCAGGGCGATGTCGTATTCCAGAAGCGTACCTCGCTGGTGTTCAAGAAGCTTCAGGTTGTGCGTTTTTACGATTCAAAACGCAACACGCTCGCCTATCTGGCCTACTCCGACAGAGTGGTAGAAGGCTCGCCGAAAAACGCCATCAGCGCGGTGCCGATTATTCCGTGGAGTAAATAATCACCCGGCCGGCGCTGAACGGATGCGCTTGCGCGTCATCAGCATGAGAAGCCTGATGTATTTCTGACTCATCAGGCTTGTCAGCTCCGGCCTTCCTTATTAGTGTGTGCTCACGACTCCGCCGCCGATTAAGGCATCGATTGATGCAGATTGAACCTCTACCGCCCCTCAATACCCTTATCGCTTTCGAATGTGTTGCCCGCTACGGCAATATCTCTCGCGCCGCGGAAGAGCTAAACCTCACGCAAAGTGCCATCAGCCGCCAGATTTTACAGCTGGAAGAGATGCTGGGGTGCAAGCTGTTTACCCGCACCCAGAGGCGAGTTTTACTTACGCCGCGCGGTGAATCCTACGCAACCAGGGTGCGCCAGCAGCTGGCCGCATTGTCTCACGCTACCGCCGAAGTTATGGGCTGGACCGGGCTGCCGCAGGTGACCATTGCCTGCACCAGCGCCATGAGTTCGCTCTGGTTGTCATCGCGTTTATCTGCGCTGCACCGCGAACTTCCGGATTTACAGGTGCGGATGAAAATTACCGACAACTTCACCGAACTTCGCTCATCTGAATTCGATCTGGCTATCTTTTATCTGCGTGAGGCACCGCCGGGGTTTCATGCTGAGCCACTGTTTGATGAAGTCTGCTACCCGATGTGTTCCCCGGCGTTCTTGTCGCGTATCGATACCGCTGCACCCGCAGAAGCGCTGCTACAGCACACATTGCTGATTCAGGACGATCCGCAGCGAGAATGGACGGGCTGGAGCGACTGGTTTGCCTCGCAGAATGTTCTCAGCTTTGTGCCTCGCCAGACCTGGCGGGCAAATAATTATCCGTTTTTAGTCGAGACGGCGGCGCGCGGAGACGGGATATTACTCGGCTGGGAAGGGCTGGTGCAGGATTATCTTAATCGCGGCGATCTGGTGGCGGCGCACCCGGGAAAACTGGCGGCGGGCAGTAAGTGCTTCTTGCTGGTTCCTGAAGATCGTTATATCAAGCCGGTTGTTCGCCATGTGATGAGCTGGCTGCAGCGGCCGCAGCCAGTTGAATCGGGTATTCCTGGCGTGTAGTCGCCACGGAATATTATTTTACTATGGAATGTATCACTAAATTATTTATCTGAAATCTTTGCCATAACATTTTCTTATATATATTCCGTGAACTGACAGGAATAAATAAGTATTAAGCCACTGGTTTATTTGTGGGTGTCTAAATCTAAAGGCGGTAATTTATTTCTTAAGGCTCCACGTCGGCGATAAGAAGTATGCATACCTACAAGGGTGAAAACCAGCCACATTGATTGCGATATTACCGATGCCAAATTAAAATCATGGCTTAAGGAATACAGCCCGCCCACGCAGCCTGCGATATTAAGACAGGCATAACTGTTTGAATCTATTGATACCCTGCGCATCTGAACCAGCGCGTATGCCAGCAGGTAGCAAAACACGCCCACTAATCCTACAAAGGTATGCAGTTCCACTTTTTTTTCCTGAGATGACTCCGTGATCGGCAAATTATCTTTTTTGCTGAAGCTCTGCTGTGCATTTTTTTCATAGTCTGATACGAAAAACTCATGCATCAGAATTAAGCGCTTTTGATATAAATCATAAATAGATGTGCTATGGCATCAGACCCGTGGTCAGACAGACAAATAATAACGGAGAAAAATAAATGAAAGACGAGCGTTCAGATTTGAATAAATACATGCAGGGCGTAAACATCAGCCGCCGTTCATTTATCAACACTGCCGCCCTTATCGGGGCGGGCACCGCGTTGTCGCTCTCGCCGCTGGCCGGTTTCGCCGCAGAGGCTGCGCCAAAAAAAGGGGGCGTGCTAAAGCTTGGGATGTCGGGCGGCAATACCAGCGACTCGCTCGACCCTACGTTGTTTAGCGACTGGGTACCGCTTAACCAGGCCTATATGCTGATGAATGGCCTGGTGGAGATTGATGAAAATAACCAGGCTATACCCGAGCTGCTCGAAAGCTGGGAGGCGAAGCCGGGAGCGCAGGAGTGGACGTTTAAGGTTCGCTCCGGCGTCACCTTCCATAACGGCAAGACCCTGAGCGTGGAAGACATTCTCTATTCTATCAACCTGCACCGCGGCGACCAGTCGCGCAGCGCCATTAAGACCCAGCTCGCCAGCATCAAAGAGCTGAAAAAGAGCGGCGATAACGAAATCAGTATCGTGCTGGACGGCGGCAACGCGGACCTGCCGTTCCTGCTGGCGGACTACCACCTCGTCGTGGTGCCGGACGGCTTTACCGACTGGAAGCATCCGATTGGGACAGGTGGCTTTGTCTTCGACCAATATCAGCCGGGCGTACGCTCCTTCTTCAAGCGTAATCCTGATTACTGGAAACCGAATCGTGCGTTCGTGGATGCGGTGGAAGTGCTGGTCATCAACGATGCCACGGCACGAACCAACGCCCTGATTTCCGGCCAGGTACACGCTATCAACCGCGTTGACTTCAAAACCGTCGATTTCCTCAAACGCAGCCCGGCGCTGAATATCGTGCGTTCTTCGGGCGGCCAACACTTCACTTTCCTGATGGATTGCCGCGTTGCGCCGTTTAACAACAACGATGTGCGCATGGCGATTAAGTACGGCATCGATCGCGAAAAGCTGCTGGCCACCGTGCTGCGTGGCTATGGCGCGCTGGGCAACGATCATCCGATCCCGAAAACCGATCGCTTCTTTAATAAGAGCCTCGCGCAGCGCGCCTACGATCCGGATAAAGCGAAGTTCTATCTGCAAAAAGCCGGGCTTAGCACCTTGCCGCTGGAGCTTTCTTCCTCGGACGCCGCCTTTGCCGGAGCGCTGGATGCCGCGGCCCTGTTCCAGAGCGAGGCCTCTGCCGCCGGGATCCAGGTGAACATCAAACGGCAGCCCGCCGACAGCTACTGGGATGATGTCTGGATGAAAGCGCCGTTCAGCATGGGCTATTGGGGAGGCCGCCCGACGGCGGACCAGATGTTCTCCACCGCCTGGCAGTCCACGGCGAAATGGAATGACTCCCACTGGAAGAATGAGAAATTCGACAGCCTGCTGCTCCAGGCTCGTTCGCTGCTCGATGACCAGAAACGAGCGGAAATCTATGGCGAATTGCAGACTATTGCCCACGACGACGGTGGCGCAATGATCCCGCTATTTGGCGACTATCTGGACGCCGCCAGCAAGAAAGTCGGCGGGGTGAAGCCGCACCCGCTGTTCAACTTTATGGGTGGCCGTCTGGCTGAACGCGTCTGGCTGGAGTCGTAATGAAAAAACAGATCCTTCATCGCCTGCTGCTGGGCATTCTTACGCTGTGGCTGGTCTCGGTACTGATTTTTGTTGGCACCGAGCTGCTGCCGGGAGACGTGGCCAGCGCGATCCTTGGTCAAAACGGCACGCCTGAAACCATTGCCGCGCTGCGCCTGCAGCTCGGGCTCGATCAGCCAGCCGTCTACCGCTACCTGCACTGGTTTTCCGGCGTGCTGCACGGGGATTTGGGCAATTCGCTTACCAATAATCAACCGATTGGCGCCGAGCTGCTGCCCCGGCTGGCAAATACGCTGTTCCTTGCCGCCTATGCCGCGCTGATTGCTATTCCGCTGGCCGTAATGCTGGGCATTGCTTCTGCGGTATGGCGTGGCTCCTGGTTTGACCGCCTGGCAAACACGCTGACGCTGCTGAGTATATCGGTGCCGGAGTTTTTCGTCGGCTACGTGCTGGTTATCTTCTTTGCTATTCGCCTCGCCTGGTTTCCGAGCCTCGCGCTGGTCGACCCCGATGCCAGCCTGGGGGATCGTCTCTATGCCTGCACTTTGCCGATGCTGACGCTGGTGCTGGTCGTGCTGGCGCATATGCTGCGCATGACCCGGGCCTCGGTAGGAGCAGTGATGTCCAGCAGCTATATCGAAACGGCGCTGCTGAAAGGGTTATCCCGCTGGCGCATCGTGCTGGGTCACGCGCTGCCCAACGCGCTGGCGCCGATCATCAACGTTATCGCCTTTAACCTCGCCTACCTGGTGGTGGGCGTGATTCTGGTGGAAGTGGTGTTTGTCTATCCGGGCATTGGTCAACTGATGGTGGACGCGGTGACTAAACGTGATTTGCCGGTGGTGCAGGCGTGCGGGCTGCTGTTTGGTGGAACCTACATCCTGCTGAATACCACCGCAGATTTGCTGGCTATTTGGTGTAACCCACGACTGCGGCATGCGAGGTAAGTCATGAACAAGATAAAAATTCGCACGGTGCCGCTGTCGGCGATGCTGGGGATGGCAATTATTGCCGTCAATCTGATAGCCGCGCTTTTTGCGCCCTGGCTTGCTCCACACAGCGAAACCGCACAGGTTGGCGATATCTGGATGCTGCCATCCGGTGCGCTGCCGTTCGGCACCGACAGCCTCGGGCGCGATATGCTTTCGCGTATTTTGTATGGCGCTCGCACCACTATCGCTATTGCGCTGTCGATTACCGCCATCTCCTTTGTACTCGGGATTATCACCGGGTTTACCGCCGCTATTTATGGCCGCTGGGTGGATGTGGTCCTGACGCGCATTGTCGATACGCTGATGTCGATTCCGGTTCTGATCCTGGCCTTGATTGTGCTGTCGGTACTTGGAACCTCAATCCCTGTTTTGGTCGGCACTATTGCTTTGCTGGACGCCACGCGTGTGTTCCGGCTTGCGCGCCTCGTCGCTCAGGGGATTGTTTGCCTTGAGTATGTTGAGGCCGCTCGTCTGCGCGGGGAAGGTCTTTGGTGGATCGTGCGTAAAGAGTTTTTACCTAACGCTATGCCGCCGTTGCTGGCGGAGTTTGGCATGCGTTTTTGCTTCACCTTCCTGTTTATTGCCGGACTGAGCTTCCTTGGGCTGGGCATTCAGCCGCCGTGGGCGGACTGGGGCAGCATGGTGCGCGACAACGCCCAGGCGATTAACTTCGGGCAGCTGGCACCGCTTTACCCGGCTGCGGCCATCGCCCTTCTGACGATTGGCGTCAATCTGGTGGTCGACTGGCTGCTGGCGCGTAATAACCTTTCGCTGGGGGAAGAGAGATGACACAACCGATTTTACAGATGCGCGATTTACGCATCGACACTGAACAGGGGCTGCCGCTGGTTAAAGGCATTTCTCTTACCCTGATGCCGGGCGAAGTGCTGGGGCTGATTGGCGAGTCCGGCGCGGGCAAATCGACCATCGGGCTTGCGGCTCTTGGCTATGCTCGTCCGGGCTGCCGTATTGCAGGCGGCGAAGTGCTGATTGCCGGGCAGGATATTGTGCGCCTCTCAAGCAAGGAGAAGCGTGAAATTCGCGGCAGGCGCGTAGCCTATGTTGCCCAGAGCGCGGCGGCGGCGTTTAACCCGGCGCTGACTATCGGCAAGCAGGTTTGCGAGGGGCCGATTCGCCACGGGCTGATGAGCAGTGAGGAGGCGCAGGCGTGGGCGGTAACCTTGTTTCGGGCGCTGGACTTGCCCGAGCCTGAAACTATCGGCCAGCGCTACCCGCACCAGCTTTCCGGCGGCCAGCTTCAGCGTGCAATGGCGGCGATGGCAATGTCCTGCAGGCCGGACGTGCTGGTGCTGGATGAGCCAACAACGGCGCTGGACGTGACCACTCAAATAGAAGTGCTGGTGATGCTGCGCAAGCTGGTCAGAGAGTTTAATACCGCCGCGCTGTATATCACCCACGACCTCGCCGTTGTGGCGCAGATTGCCGACCGCATTATGGTGCTGAGGCAGGGGAGCGAAGTGGAAAGCGGCAGCACTGCCGATATTCTTCAACATCCCAAAGAAAGCTATACCCAGCGGCTGGTGTCCGAGCGGGCGCATGCGCTAACGCCGGTACACGCTGAGAATCGGCCCCAGGGTAAATTGCTAAGCATTGATAACCTGTCCACCGGCTATAACGGAAAAACCGTAGTGCGCGGCGTTTCTTTGACTATTTCTAAAGGGGAGACGCTGGCCATTATCGGCGAGTCCGGCAGCGGAAAGAGCACGCTGGCTCGCGCTTTATGCGGCCTGCTGACCGATACGCAAGGAGCGGTGACTTTTGCCGACAAGGCGCTGGCCAACCGCTATCAGCAGCGTGATAAAGAGACGCTGCGGCGGATCCAGATGATCTATCAACTGCCCGATGTCGCGCTTAACCCACGCCAGACGGTGCTTGAGGCAATTGGTCGGCCGGTCGCTTTCTATTTTGGCCTGGATAAGCAGCAGGTTCGCGCCCGCGTTGCAGAGCTGCTGAAGTTGACCGAGCTGCCTGATTACCTGATCGATCGTTACCCCGGCTCGCTTTCCGGCGGGCAAAAGCAGCGCGTCTGCATTGCGCGAGCGCTGGCCGCACAGCCTGATTTGATTATTTGCGATGAAGCCACTTCGGCGCTCGATCCTTTAGTGGCGGAAGAGGTGCTCAAGCTATTGCGCCATTTGCAGGAACAACTTGGGCTGTCGTATCTGTTTATCACCCACGATCTCAGCACCGTAAAACGCATCGCCCAGCAGGTGGCGGTGATGTACCAGGGCAACGTTGTTGCGCAGGGGCCGACCGAACAGGTATTCAGCGCGCCGATGCACAGCTATACCGAAAAACTGCTGACTTCCGTTCCGGAAATGCGCCCGTCCTGGCTGGATGAGGTGCTGGGTCAGCGCCAGTTAAATGCGATGGCAGGAGCCTCATGAAAACACTCATCACGCAATTTCCCCACAGCGTCAGCGTGACCGAACACCTGTGGATCGTCCTGAAAGACGGCACTCGCCTGGCGGCCCGAATGTGGCTGCCCTTGTCGGCTGCGCAGCACCCTGTTCCCGCAATTCTTGAATACATTCCCTACCGTAAGCGGGACGGTACGCGCACCCGAGACGAACCGATGCACGGCTATTTTGCCGGTCACGGTTATGCCGTTCTGCGCGTGGACATGCGCGGGAGCGGAGATTCCGACGGGCTGCTCGCCGACGAATATCTGCTACAGGAACATGAAGATGCGCTGGAGGTCATTGACTGGATCAGCCGTCAGGGCTGGTGCAACGGTTCGGTCGGCATGATGGGCAAATCCTGGGGGGGCTTTAACTGCCTGCAGCTGGCGGCCCGGCGTCCACCGGCGCTGAAAGCGATTATTACCGTCTGCTCGACGGACGACCGTTACAACGACGATATTCACTATAAAGGCGGCTGCCTGCTGAACGACAATCTGTGGTGGGGCGGGATTATGCTGGCCTATCAGAGTCGCCCGCAGGATCCGCAGCTGGTGGGGGATGGCTGGTACAAAGAGTGGCTGAATCGCCTGGAGAATATGCCCTTTTTCCCGGCGCTGTGGATGGAGCATCCGCTGAAAGACGCCTACTGGGAGCACGGCTCCGTGGGTGAAGACTGGCAGGCTATTACCTGCCCGGTTATGGCGGTGGGCGGCTGGGCGGACTCTTATAGCAACGCCGTCTTCCGCCTGATGGATAATCTCGACGTACCGCGTAAGGCAATTCTCGGCTCATGGGCGCACATCTACCCGCAGGACGGCACGCCGGAACCGGCGATAGGCTTCCTGCAGGAGGCGGTGAGCTGGTGGGATCGCTGGCTGAAGCAGGTGGACAATGACGCTCTCGAAGGGCCGCGCGTGCAGGCGTGGCTGAACGATAGCCAGCGTCCAGACTCTCAGCGTCCAAAAGCCTTTGGCGAGTGGATCGCTATCGACGGCGATACCGATGAAGTCACGCAGCCTCAGAGCTGGCATTTGCATCCCGGCGGGCTGGAGACGGAGCCATTAGCCGGGGAATACCTGCGGTCTGTCTGTAGCGTGCAAAACCACGGCCTGCTGGCGGGGGAGTGGATGGGCGCTGGTGTGTTAGGGGAAAGCCCGAGCGATCAGCGGATGGACGAAGGCATGGCCGAATGCTTCGACAGCGAGCCGCTGGGCGAGAGCCTGACGATTTACGGCTTCCCGCAGTTCAGCATTACGCTTTCCAGCGATAAACCCGCGGCCATGCTCTACGTGCGGCTTTCTGACGTAGCGCCGGACGGGGCATCGACACGCGTAAGCCACGGCTGGGTGAATCTCAGCCACCTCCAGGGGCAGCATCAGAATGTGCCGTTGACGCCGGGGGAAAAAGTTAGCGTACCGGTGCAGTTGGACGGCATTGCGTGGCGCTTTGCGGCCGGGCATCGGCTGCGCGTTTCGCTGGCGACAACCTTCTGGCCTATGATCTGGCCGATGGCGGAGGTTGCTACGCTCGATGTTGATTTGGCAAGCAGCAGGCTGCTGCTGCCGGTATGTCGGCAGGTCGTGCCCTGCGCCGGGCCGAACCCGCAGCCTGAAACTGCCGCCAATACGCCTTTAACGATTCTATCGCCGGGGAGGGTCGAGCGGGGACTGCGTTATGACGTGGTCAACGATAGCTGGCAAAGTATTACCGAGGGCGTGGGCGGCGTGTTCGGGGAAGGGGTTTACCGCTTTGACGATATTGATACCACCGTCGATCATAGCCTGCGCCGCCAGTTGACCGTTAATAATCAGGACCCGCTGTCAGCCCATTATTTGTTGACGCAAAGCATGAAGATTGGCCGGGAAGGCTGGTGGACGGAGACGGATATCGTGCTGGAGATGCGCAGTGACCTGACGCATTTTATCGTCAGCGGAGAGATGACGGTGCGGCATAACGGCGAGAAAGTATTTACCCGAGACTGGGCGCAGCGTATCGCGCGCTAGGATTTCGGGCATAAAAAAGGGCCGGCGAATGCCGGCCCTTTTCCGTGATTTTTACTGCTTATTCCTGCAGATCGCCGCAGAAACGGTAACCTTCGCCGTGGATAGTGGCGATGATTTCCGGCGTATCCGGCGTGGATTCGAAGTGCTTACGAATACGGCGGATAGTCACGTCTACGGTACGGTCATGCGGCTTCAGCTCGCGACCGGTCATTTTCTTCAGCAGTTCAGCACGAGACTGAATTTTGCCCGGGTTTTCGCAGAAGTGCAGCATCGCGCGGAATTCACTGCGCGGCAGCTTGTACTGCTCGCCGTTAGGGCTAACCAGAGAGCGGCTGTTGATGTCCAGCTCCCAGCCGTTGAATTTATAGCTTTCAACGGAGCGACGCTCTTCGCTGATGGCCCCTAAATTCATAGTGCGTGACAGCAGGTTGCGTGCACGAATGGTCAGCTCACGCGGGTTGAACGGCTTGGTGATGTAATCATCCGCGCCAATTTCAAGACCGAGGATCTTGTCCACTTCGTTATCACGGCCCGTCAGGAACATCAGCGCCACGTTGGCTTGCTCGCGGAGTTCACGCGCCAGCAGCAGGCCGTTTTTACCCGGCAGGTTGATGTCCATAATCACGAGGTTAATGTCATTATCCGCGAGGATTTGATGCATCTCGGCGCCATCGGTCGCTTCAAAGACATCATAGCCTTCCGCTTCAAAAATGCTTTTTAACGTGTTGCGTGTTACTAATTCGTCTTCGACGATAAGAATGTGCGGGGTCTGCATGTTTGCTACCTAAAATTGCCAACTAAATCGAAACAGGAAGTACAAAAGTCCCTGACCTGCCTGTTACATGCCATAAATTAACATGCCGGGCTTAACATGACTAAAGTACGTAATTGCGTTCTTGATGCACTTTCCATCAACGTCAACAACATCATTAGCTTGGTCGTGGGTACGCTCCCTTTGGACCCGACGGTGTCAAAAACGGTTGTTATCCTAACCATTTTAACAGCAACATAACAGGCTGGAGCGCCTTAGACACCTGATAAAACTGCGCTTCGTTGACATATATCAATTTCAATTGTAGCACGTTAACAGTTTCATTAAATCATCGTAGCTCAATGCTAGCTTTTGTCACAACTTTTTAATAATCAAGATCGTAATGGGTTAAAAAAAGTAGCGCTAATCATTCACCGCACTTTATCCTTCACGGAATGAAATAAACCATGCCAAACAAGTGGATATAGTGCGTTGCAGAGACGATTTTTAGCCATATAACCGAATAAAAGCATAAGTTTAAGTTATGAATCTAGCGAGCCTGTATTGATAATATATGTTGCAACAAAGTAAATTTGCGATGCGTATTATCAAATTTTGTGCATCACTTCTCACGTTTTTGCGGATTTTAGAAGAGAGTTCCTATGCGTTTGCCAATTATCCTGGTTTCACCGGCCAGACCTGAGAACGTCGGGGCCGCCGCCCGGGCCATGAAAACTATGGGGTTTACCGAGTTGCGCATCGTTGCAAGCGATGCCCACCTGCAGCCTGCGGCGCGTTGGGTCGCACACGGGGCGGGCGATATTCTTGACGGCGTGCAGCATTTTGCCACGCTGGCCGAAGCGCTGAGCGATGTTGATTTTACCGTTGCCACAACCGCCAGAAGCCGCGCGAAGTTTCATTATTACGCGACTCCGCAACAGCTGCTGCCGCTGCTGGAGGAGAAGCGCCAGTGGGTGCAAACCACCGCACTGGTGTTTGGGCGCGAAGACTCAGGCCTGACCAATGAAGAACTGGAGTTGGCCGATGTATTAACCGGCGTGCCGATGGTGGCCGACTATCCTTCGCTTAATCTGGGCCAGGCCGTAATGGTCTACTGCTATCAGCTTTCAGCATTAATGCAGCTGCCCGCGGTGGAAACTACCGGGATGGACGGTCAACAATTGAACGCTCTGCGCTTGCGTATTAGCGCGCTTTTGACTCGCCTTGATGTGGCCGATGACCAAAAATTAGCCGACTGGGTTCAACAGCGCCTGGGACTGCTTGAGCAGCGCGACACCGCAATGTTGCATCGTTTGCTGCATGATATCGAAAAAAACAAGACAGAATAAATGACTGCAAAATAAATAAATCTCAGGATAATAAATCAATAAATGGCCGCGTGAGTTTGCCTTTTCTACCCTTTCTGGTGTATTTTCCAGCGTGAGTGAGCGTGGCCGATTAATGTGACGGATGTAAAAAAAATTGACTTAGCAGAGCTATTACTTTAACCAATAGAGCTAATTCAAATTTAGAGCACACAACATCCATGTTCCGCTTCAGCCTGATTACCACAATTATCACAACCACCATTACCACAGGTAACGGTGCGGGCTGACGCATACAGGTAAAAATGAAAAAAGCCCGCACCTAAACAGTGCGGGCTTTTTTTTCGGGAAAAAATCAAGGGGTCACAACAATGCGAGTGTTGAAATTCGGCGGTACATCAGTGGCAAATGCGGAGCGTTTCCTCCGCGTTGCCGATATCCTGGAAAGTAATGCCAAACAGGGGCAGGTAGCGACCGTGCTGTCTGCTCCGGCAAAAATTACCAACCACCTTGTGGCGATGATTGAGAAAACCATCGGTGGCCAGGATGCTGTGCCGAATATCAGCGATGCCGAACGTATCTTCTCAGAGCTGCTTAATGGCCTGGCCGAAGCGCAGCCCGGCTTCCCGCTTGCCGAGCTGAAGGCGGTGGTTGATCGGGAATTTGCCCAGCTTAAGCATGTCCTGCACGGTATTAGCCTGTTAGGGCAGTGCCCGGACAGCATCAATGCGGCAATCATCTGCCGCGGTGAGAAGCTTTCCATCGCCATCATGTCGGCGGTATTGCAGGCTCGCGGTTACCCGGTGACGGTCATCGATCCGGTTGAGAAGCTGCTCGCTGTGGGTCATTACCTTGATTCCAGCGTTGATATTGCCGAGTCCACCCGCCGTATTGCCGCCAGCCGTATTCCTGAAGACCACATGATCCTGATGGCCGGTTTTACCGCCGGTAACGACAAAGGTGAACTGGTAGTGCTGGGGCGCAATGGCTCCGACTATTCCGCTGCCGTGCTGGCCGCCTGCCTGCGGGCCGACTGTTGTGAGATCTGGACCGACGTTGACGGGGTGTATACCTGCGACCCGCGCCAGGTTCCGGATGCCCGGCTGCTGAAGTCGATGTCTTACCAGGAAGCGATGGAGCTTTCCTACTTCGGCGCCAAAGTTCTTCATCCCCGCACTATTACCCCGATAGCCCAGTTCCAGATCCCTTGTCTGATTAAAAATACCGGCAATCCGCAGGCGCCAGGCACGCTTATTGGCGACAGAAGCGACGATGAAGGCCTGCCGGTTAAAGGCATTACTAATCTGAATAACATGGCGATGTTCAGCGTCTCCGGCCCCGGCATGAAGGGCATGGTCGGCATGGCCGCGCGCGTGTTTGCCGCGATGTCCCGTGCCGGCATCTCCGTGGTGCTGATTACCCAGTCTTCTTCTGAATACAGCATTAGCTTCTGTGTGCCGCAGGCGGACTGCGGGCGCGCCCGTAAGGCAATGGAAGATGAATTCTATCTTGAGCTGAAAGAAGAGCTTCTGGAGCCGCTGGCGGTCACCGAACGTCTGGCCGTTATCTCGGTCGTGGGCGACGGTATGAAAACGCTGCGTGGTATTTCGGCGAAGTTCTTTGCCGCGTTGGCCCGCGCCAATATCAACATCGTGGCGATTGCTCAGGGTTCTTCCGAGCGCTCTATCTCGGTTGTCGTCGATAACGACGATGCGACGACCGGCGTGCGTGTTACTCACCAGATGTTGTTTAACACCGACCAGGTTATCGAGCTGTTCCTGGTGGGCGTAGGTGGAGTGGGTGCCGCGCTGCTGGAACAAGTTAAGCGCCAGCAGGCATGGCTGAAAGCGAAGCATATCGACCTGCGTGTGTGCGGCATAGCGAACTCAAAAGCCTTGTTGACCAACGTACACGGTCTGGACCTGGAAAACTGGCAGCAGGCGCTTGAGCAGGCTAAAGAGCCGTTTAATCTTGGCCGCCTGATTCGTCTGGTGAAAGAGTATCACCTGCTGAACCCGGTGATTGTCGACTGTACTTCCAGCCAGGCGGTGGCAGACCAGTACGCCGACTTCCTGAGCGAAGGCTTCCACGTGGTGACGCCGAATAAAAAGGCCAACACCTCCAGCATGAATTATTACCACCAGATGCGTAATGCGGCTGAGCATTCTCGCCGTAAGTTCCTGTACGACACCAACGTAGGTGCCGGACTGCCGGTGATTGAAAACCTGCAAAACCTGCTCAACGCCGGGGATGATTTGCAGCGCTTCTCCGGTATTCTCTCTGGCTCGCTTTCGTTTATTTTTGGCAAGCTTGATGAGGGCATGAGCTTCTCGCTGGCGACCAGCACCGCCCGCGAAATGGGTTATACCGAACCGGATCCGCGCGACGATCTTTCCGGCATGGACGTTGCGCGTAAGCTGCTTATCCTGGCGCGCGAAACCGGCAGCGAACTCGAACTTTCCGATATTGCTATTGAGTCGGTGCTGCCGGAGAGCTTTGACGCCAGCGGAGACGTGGAGTCTTTTATGGCACGCCTTCCTCAGTTGGATGATGAGTTTGCGGCTCGTGTGAGGAAGGCGCGTGACGATGGGAAAGTGCTACGTTACGTCGGTATTATTGAAGAAGACGGCAGCTGTAAAGTGAAGATCGATGCCGTAGACGGCAACGATCCGCTGTATAAAGTGAAAAACGGCGAGAACGCACTGGCCTTCTACAGCCACTATTATCAGCCGCTGCCTCTGGTATTGCGCGGTTACGGTGCCGGTAACGATGTTACTGCCGCGGGCGTGTTCGCGGATCTGTTGCGCACCCTGTCATGGAAGTTAGGAGTTTAAGATGGTTAAAGTATATGCACCGGCTTCCAGCGCCAATATGAGCGTGGGTTTTGACGTTCTGGGGGCTGCGGTGTCGCCGATTGACGGTTCGCACCTCGGCGATTACGTGACGGTGGAGGCGGCGGAAAGCTTCAGCCTCACCAACCTCGGGCGTTTTGCCAGCAAGCTGCCGGATGAACCTCGCGAGAATATTGTTTACCAGTGCTGGGAGCGCTTCTGCCAGGAGATTGGCAAAACCATTCCGGTGGCGATGACGCTTGAGAAAAATATGCCTATCGGATCCGGGCTGGGCTCCAGCGCCTGTTCGGTGGTTGCCGGGCTGATGGCAATGAATGAGTTCTGCGGTAAACCGCTGAGCGACACGCGCCTGCTTGGCCTGATGGGCGAGCTGGAAGGGCGCATCTCCGGCAGCATTCATTACGACAACGTTGCGCCGTGTTTCCTCGGCGGCATGCAGTTGATGATTGAAGAAAGCGGCATCATCAGCCAGCAGGTGCCAGGCTTTGATGAGTGGCTGTGGGTGCTGGCTTATCCCGGCATCAAAGTTTCTACCGCCGAAGCGCGGGCTATTCTGCCGGCGCAGTATCGCCGCCAGGACTGCATCAGCCACGGGCGCCATCTGGCCGGTTTTATTCATGCCTGCCATACCCGCCAGCCTGCGCTTGCTGCCAAACTGATGCAGGACGTAATAGCCGAGCCTTACCGCGCTAAACTGCTGCCGAAGTTCGATGAGTCTCGTAAAGCGGTGGCCGATATTGGCGCGCTGGCGAGCGGTATTTCGGGCTCCGGCCCAACCTTATTTGCGCTGTGCGATAACAACGATACCGCGCAGCGTGTGGCTGACTGGCTAAGCCAACACTATTTGCAAAACCAGGAAGGTTTTGTACATATTTGCCGTCTGGATACGGCTGGCGCACGAGTTTTGGGATAACGCATGAAACTGTACAACCTTAAAGATCACAACGAGCAGGTCAGCTTTGCGCAGGCCGTCACCCAGGGGCTGGGCAAACAGCAGGGCCTGTTCTTCCCGCACGACCTGCCGGAATTTGAGCTGACTGAAATCGACGCCATGCTGAACCAGGATTTTGTCAGCCGTAGCAGCAAAATCCTCTCGGCGTTTATCGGCGATGAGATCCCTCAGGAGATTCTGGAAGAGCGCGTTCGCGCGGCCTTCGCTTTCCCCGCGCCGGTGAAGATGGTCGAGCCTGATGTCGGCTGCCTTGAGCTGTTCCACGGCCCAACGCTGGCGTTTAAAGACTTCGGCGGCCGGTTTATGGCGCAAATGCTGACTCATATCAGCGGTGACAAACCGGTCACTATTCTGACCGCGACTTCCGGCGATACCGGGGCAGCCGTTGCCCACGCTTTCTACGGTATTGAGAACGTTCGTGTGGTCATCCTGTACCCGCGTGGCAAAATCAGCCCGCTGCAGGAAAAACTGTTCTGCACCCTGGGCGGCAATATCGAAACTGTCGCTATTGATGGCGATTTCGACGCCTGCCAGGCGCTGGTGAAACAGGCATTTGACGACGAAGAGCTGAAAGCCGCTCTGGGGTTAAACTCGGCCAACTCCATTAATATCAGCCGCCTGCTGGCGCAGATTTGCTACTACTTTGAAGCGGTTGCTCAACTCCCTCAGGAAGCGCGTAACCAGCTGGTGGTCTCCGTGCCAAGCGGTAACTTCGGTGACCTGACTGCTGGCCTGCTGGCGAAATCCCTTGGCCTGCCGATTAAGCGTTTTATTGCCGCCACCAACGCCAACGACACGGTTCCTCGCTTCCTGGCTGAAGGGCAGTGGGCGCCGAAAACGACGGTTGCCACCCTTTCCAACGCCATGGACGTGAGCCAGCCAAACAACTGGCCGCGTGTAGAAGAGCTGTTCCGCCGTAAAATCTGGCGTCTCACCGATCTCGGCTATGCCGCCGTGACCGACGAAACGACCAAAGAGACGATGCGCGAGCTGAAAACTATCGGCTATGTTTCTGAGCCGCACGCGGCCATTGCCTATCGTGCGCTGCGCGACCAGCTGCAGCCCGGTGAATTTGGCTTGTTCCTGGGCACTGCGCATCCGGCGAAGTTTAAAGAGAGCGTGGAAGAGATTCTGGGTGAAGCGCTGCCGCTGCCGCAGGAGCTGGCGTCCCGCGCCGACCTGCCGCTGCTCTCCCATAACCTTCCGGCTGACTTTGCAGAGCTGCGTAAGCTGATGATGGCGAGAGCTTAATATCATTCTGTGAATAAAAAACGCCAGCATTAAGCTGGCGTTTTTTTTTACTGCTCGTGGCGCTTAAACACCAGTTCGTTTTTCTGCGAGGCTTCTTCATCGAAGAAGTAACCGTCGGTATTAAACGCCTTCAGTTGTTCCGGCTTGCTGAGGCGGTTTTCAATGATGTAGCGGCTCATCAGGCCGCGCGCTTTTTTAGCGTAGAAGCTGATGACCTTAAACTTGCCGTTCTTCTCGTCCAGGAACACCGGCTTGATGATTTCTGCATCGAGCTTTTTCGGTTTAACCGCTTTGAAATACTCGTCTGACGCCAGGTTTATAACGATCTTGTCGCCCTGGGCGGCCAGCACCTGGTTCAGCTTTTCGGTTATCGTATCGCCCCAGAAATGATACAGGTCTTTGCCTTTAGGGTTCTCAAGGCGGATACCCATCTCCAGGCGGTAAGGCTGCATCAAATCCAGCGGGCGCAGCACGCCGTAAAGGCCGGAGAGCATGCGCAAATGCTGTTGGGCAAAATCGAAGTCTGCTTCGCTAAATTCCTCAGCCTGTAAGCCGGTATAAACATCGCCTTTGAAAGCGAGGATAGCCGGGCGGGCATTCTGCGGGCTGAATTCCGGGTGCCACTCGTGGAAGCGGGTTTCATTCAGGGAAGCCAGCTTATCGCTGATGCTCATCAGCGACGCAATTTGAGGCGCGCTAAGTTTGCGGGCAACGCTGATCAACTGCTGAGAGTATTCCAGCAGTTCCGGCTGCGTGTAGCGGTTAGTGGCTAACTCGCTCTGGTAGTCCAGCGTCTTGGCAGGTGAAATAAGAATTAGCATGTCCACTCCTTGCAGGTTTTGGCGGTTACTTTAGCAAATTTCCGGAACGTAGCGGCCTATGGCTGCAATTAGCGATCGGTTTTTTTTTCAGGATCCGTGCCCCAGACGCCGGGAGCCAGCTGGTTCTTTATCTCGGGGAAACGGTTGGGATTGAAGGTCGGCGTAATGCCCAGCTTTTGCTGGCGTAGATAGTCCGCAGCAAGATCCCGAACCACCGGTGAGAGCAATAAAATCGCCGTAATGTTGGTGATAGCCATAATGGCCATCGCCACATCTGCCAACTGCCAGACCAGCGGCAGCGCCGCCTGGGTGCCAAACATCACCATCGCCAGCACAAAGCAGCGCAGCAATAGCTTTGACACGCGGCCGCTTGGGTTAAGAAACAGAAGGTTATTTTCCGCATAGCTGTAGTTGGCGACTATCGAAGTGAAGGCGAACAGGAAAACGATAATGACGATAAAACCGCTGCCCCAGTTCCCGACAGCCGAGCTAAGCGCCTGCTGAACCAGAATAATTCCGCCGCGTGAGGTTACGGCTCCGTCGAGCATGCCGGACATTAATACGATGGCGGCGGTGGCGGTGCAGATAATAACCGTATCAATTAATACCCCAAACATCTGGACCACGCCCTGGGTAGCCGGGTGCGGAGGCCAGGCCGCAGCCGCTGCGGCTGCGTTGGGCGTTGAACCCATCCCCGCTTCATTGGAAAACATGCCGCGCTGAAAACCGTTGGTGATAGCCTGGCTGACGGTGTAGCCGAGCGCGCCCGACGCGGCTTCATGCCAGCCAAACGCCTGGCTGAAAATTAGCCTGACCACCTCCGGGAAGCGCTCAATATGCAGCGCAACCACGTACAGGCTCATAAATACCCACAGCAGCGCCATCAGCGGCACCAGCCACTGGGACAGGCGGGCTATCGCCCTCATCCCGCGCCAGATGACCAGCGCGGTGACGATGACCAGCGCAATACCGATCCAGAGTTTCGGCACGTCGAACGCATAATGGGTGGCAATGGCAATAGAGTTTGCCTGAACGGCATTGAACACCATCCCAAAGGCGACGATTAAAAAGAGTGAGAACAGTACGCCCATCCAGCGCATACCCAGCCCGCGTTCCATATACCAGGCCGGGCCGCCGCGATAATTTCCGTCTTTGTCGCGGCTTTTATACAGCTGCGCCAGCGAGCATTCAGCAAAGGCGGTTGCCATGCTGAGCACGGCTGCAACCCACATCCAGAAAACGGCACCGGGGCCACCGGCCGAGATGGCGAGCGCAATACCGGCAAGATTGCCGCTGCCTACGCGTGCGGCGAGGCTGGTGCAGAGCGCCTGAAATGAGGATATTCCGGAAGGATCTGACGAGGTGCTGTTACGCAGGAAAAGGCGAAGCCGGGTGAAATAGCGAAACTGCACGAAGCCGCAGCGCCAGGTGAACCAGACTCCGGCCCCAATCAACAGCCAGAGTAGAACGGACCCCCAAAGCACCTCGTTGATAAATAATAAAAAATCTGTCATTAACGTCCCTCTTGTTAATGCGTGATGGCGGCGAGGTTGACGGGCCCGTGCCATGCAGTCCATTACGTTACAGATAAAGATCGGGCGGAGTTTATCATATTCTCAGCCACTGGACGGACAGCACTTGTCGCGGTTGCACCTGATGGGCGGCGTGATATCATCAAGCCAGACCGGTTACATCTCCCTAACAAGCTACACCTGAAGAGAAACACTCATTATGACGGATAAATTGACTTCTTTGCGTCAACTGACCACCGTGGTTGCTGACACCGGAGATATCGCGGCGATGAAGCTGTATCAGCCGCAGGATGCTACTACTAACCCTTCTCTGATCCTTAACGCAGCGCAGATCCCTGAGTATCGCAAACTGATTGATGAAGCGATTACCTGGGCTCGCGGCCAGAGCAACGACCGCGCTCAGCAGGTTGTTGACGCTACCGACAAGCTGGCTGTGAACATCGGCCTGGAAATTCTGAAACTGATCCCGGGTCGTATCTCTACCGAGGTTGATGCTCGCCTGTCTTATGACACCGAAGCCAGCATCGCCAAAGCGAAGCACCTGATTAAGCTCTATAACGATGCGGGCATCAGCAACGATCGCATTCTGATTAAACTGGCTTCTACCTGGCAGGGCATCCGCGCTGCCGAGCAGCTGGAAAAAGAAGGCATCAACTGTAACCTGACCCTGCTGTTCTCCTTCGCTCAGGCACGCGCCTGTGCGGAAGCCGGCGTGTTCCTGATTTCTCCGTTTGTTGGCCGTATCCTCGACTGGTACAAAGCTAACACCGACAAGAAAGAATACGCGCCGCAGGAAGATCCGGGCGTGGTTTCCGTTACCGAAATCTACCAGTATTACAAACAGCACGGCTATGAAACCGTCGTAATGGGCGCAAGCTTCCGTAACGTCGGTGAAATCATCGAGCTGGCTGGCTGTGACCGCCTGACCATCGCACCTGCTCTGCTCAAAGAGCTGGCGGAAAGCGAAGGGGCGCTTGAGCGTAAGCTGAGCTACACCGGTGAAGTGAAAGCGCGTCCGGAGCGCATCACTGAATCCCAGTTCCTGTGGCAGCACAACCAGGATCCAATGGCGGTAGATAAACTGGCGGACGGTATCCGTAAGTTTGCTATCGACCAGGAAAAACTGGAAAAAATGATCGGCGACCTGCTGTAATCATTATCGTGGCCGGCGCTCGTCGGCCACGCTTTTAGCGTCTTCCCCTGTCTGCAACGCCTTTCGCCGTGTATCATTTCGCCCAGACTTGCTCATTTCCGGGAATGATATGAATACCTTTCGCATTGGATTAGTTTCCATTTCAGACCGCGCCTCCAGCGGCATCTATCAGGACAAAGGCATCCCTGCGCTACAGGCGTGGCTGGAGCAAACCCTGACGACACCTTTTGAAGTCGAAACCCGCCTGATCCCCGATGAACAGCCGATCATTGAGCAAACGCTTTGCGAGCTGGTGGATGAGATGGGTTGCCACCTGGTGCTGACGACCGGCGGTACCGGCCCGGCGCGACGCGACGTGACCCCGGATGCTACGCTGGCGATTGCCGACCGCGTGATGCCGGGCTTTGGCGAACAGATGCGCCAGATCAGCCTGCATTTTGTGCCGACGGCTATTCTCTCGCGCCAGGTCGGCGTTATTCGCAAGCAGGCGCTGATCCTTAACCTGCCGGGCCAGCCGAAGTCTATTCAGGAAACGCTCGAAGGCGTGAAAGACGAGAGCGGCAAGGTGGTGGTGCCCGGGATCTTCGCAAGCGTACCGTACTGTGTACAGCTTATCGACGGCCCTTATGTTGAAACTAATGACGATGTGGTAGCAGCATTTCGCCCTAAGAGCGCGCGACGCGAAACAAAATCCTAAATAAATGCCTTTCTTGACATAAGATCGAGTTGATGTGGAGTGTTGGTTTTTAACCGTTATAGTAATCCTGGCTTTACAGCTAAACGGAAATAATAATTAACACTCCTCTTTACAAGCGGTTTCCTATGTCAATACAGCGCGTCAGACCTCTGAATGGTCAGGACTATAAAACCCTGACACTTGCCGCCCTCGGTGGCGCTCTCGAATTTTACGACTTCATTATCTTCGTATTTTTCGCCGCGGTAGTGGGGGAGTTGTTCTTCCCGGCCGATATTCCCGAGTGGCTCCGTCAGGTTCAGACTTTCGGGATATTTGCCGCTGGCTATCTTGCACGCCCGCTTGGCGGCATCGTGATGGCGCACTTTGGCGACCTGGTTGGCCGCAAAAAAATGTTCACCCTCAGCATTTTGCTGATGGCGCTGCCGACTCTGGCTATTGGTCTGCTGCCTACTTATGCCACGTTGGGCATTGCGGCTCCGCTGTTGTTACTGCTGATGCGTATCTTGCAGGGCGCAGCGATAGGCGGTGAAGTGCCGGGCGCGTGGGTCTTTGTTGCCGAGCACGTTCCGGCGAGGCGCATCGGTATCGCCTGCGGAACCCTGACGATGGGGCTGACCGTCGGTATTCTTCTTGGCTCGGTTGTTGCGACCATCATTAATACTTCGCTGACCCAGCAGACTATTCACGACGGCGGCTGGCGTATTCCTTTCTTACTCGGCGGCATTTTCGGCCTGGTGGCGATGTATTTACGCCGCTGGTTGCGTGAGACGCCGATATTCCTTGAGATGCAGCAACGTAAAGCGCTGGCCGCAGAGCTGCCGCTAAAAGCCGTTGTGGCTAAGCATAAGAAAGCGGTGGTGATTTCCATGCTGCTGACCTGGCTGCTTTCGGCCTGTATCGTCGTGGTCATTCTGATGTCGCCGATTTGGCTGCAAAAGCAGTACGGCATGGCACCGGCTTTGACGTTGAAGGCCAACAGCATCGCAACCATCATGCTGTGTATTGGCTGCCTGCTGGCCGGGCTGGCGGCGGACCGGTTCGGGGCAGGTAAAACCTTTACCGTAGGCAGTATTCTGCTGGCGATTTGCAGCTGGATGTTTTACCACCTGACGGCCACTCATCCCGAGCACCTGTTCCTGCTATATGGCCTTGTGGGGCTAAGCGTTGGCGTTGTTGGCGCGGTGCCGTTTGTGATGGTACGGGCGTTCCCGGCGGAAGTACGCTTCACCGGTATCTCTTTCTCTTATAACCTTTCTTATGCGATTTTCGGCGGACTGACGCCGGTGGCCGTCACGATGCTGATGGGCGTTTCGCCTATGGCTCCGGCGTGGTACGTGCTGGCGCTGGCGCTAGTTGGGCTGGGATTGGGACTCTGGCTCAGGCGCGACATCCATCATGAGGATGAAGCAAAGGAAAGGACGTTGGTGCAGTCATAAATAAAAAACGCGGAGCCGGGCTCCGCGTTTTTTATTGCTAAGCGAAAGAAATTAGTGCTTTTCGCCAATCGGCAGTACGGTGCGGCCAAACTGTTCGTTCAGCACTTCACCCATTGCCAGGTAGATAGCGCTCGCGCCACACACCAGGCCAATCCAGCCGGCAACTTTAACGATGCCTTCGTTATCGGTCAGATGGCCAACGGCCAGCAGGGCAAACAGCACGGTCAGGCTGGCAAACACGAATTGCAGCATACGCGGCGCTTTCAGGGTGCCGAAGAACATGAACAGCGTGAACACGCCCCACAGGCCCAGGTACGCGCCGAGGAAGTGCCCGTTGGTTGCATCGCCAAGACCCATCTTAGGCAGCAGCAGGATAGCGACCAGCGTCAGCCAGAACGAGCCGTAAGAGGTGAAGGCGGTTAAACCGAAAGTGTTCCCTTTTTTAAACTCCAGCAGGCCCGCGAAGATTTGCGCGATACCGCCGTAGAAAATCCCCATAGCGAGGATAATAACGTCAAAACCAAAAATGCCTGCGTTGTGCAGATTGAGCAAAATGGTGGTCATGCCGAAGCCCATTAAGCCCAGGGGAGCTGGATTAGCCAACTTAGTGTTGCCCATAGTTCCTCTGAAAAATTCATCTGAAAAAAAGTATCAAGTAAGCCCACACCGCCGGGACTCCGGCAGCGGGCGCGGCATAATAATCAGGCGGCAGGCCGCCGTCTATGATCTGAGCGGGTGGAAAGCAGAAAATTTTTTTTCATCTGCCCCTTGATGGCGGGTGTTGCGACCCCATCTTGTATGCAACCGCAGTTGGCGGACCTGAAAAAAACGCGACGGGCAATTGAAACAGACGCCTTTGCCCATATAACAGGTTCACAACCACATGATGACGAATTTTTAGTGGAGACGTTTAGATGGGTAAAATTATTGGTATCGACCTGGGGACAACCAACTCTTGTGTCGCGATTATGGATGGTACTACTGCTCGTGTGCTGGAGAACGCCGAGGGCGACCGCACCACGCCTTCTATCATTGCTTACACTCAGGACGGCGAAATCCTGGTAGGTCAGCCGGCTAAACGTCAGGCAGTGACTAACCCGCAAAACACTCTGTTTGCGATCAAACGCCTGATTGGCCGCCGCTTCCAGGACGAAGAAGTGCAGCGTGATGAAGCCATCATGCCTTACAAAATCATCGGCGCCGACAACGGCGACGCATGGATTGATGTAAAAGGTCAGAAAATGGCACCGCCGCAGATCTCTGCTGAAGTGCTGAAAAAAATGAAGAAAACCGCTGAAGATTACCTGGGTGAGCCGGTAACTGAAGCTGTTATCACCGTACCTGCATACTTCAACGATGCTCAGCGTCAGGCAACGAAAGACGCCGGCCGTATCGCGGGTCTGGAAGTTAAGCGTATCATCAACGAACCAACCGCAGCGGCTTTGGCCTACGGTCTGGACAAAGAAGTTGGCAACCGTACTATCGCGGTTTACGACCTGGGTGGTGGTACTTTCGATATCTCTATTATCGAAATCGACGAAGTTGACGGCGAAAAAACCTTCGAAGTTCTGGCGACCAACGGTGATACCCACCTCGGTGGTGAAGACTTCGACAGCCGTATGATCAACTACCTCGTTGACGAGTTTAAGAAAGATCAGGGCATTGACCTGCGTAACGATCCGCTGGCCATGCAGCGCCTGAAAGAAGCGGCAGAGAAAGCGAAAATCGAACTTTCTTCTGCACAGCAGACCGACGTGAACCTGCCGTACATCACCGCAGACGCGACCGGTCCGAAACACATGAACATCAAAGTGACTCGTGCGAAACTGGAATCCCTGGTCGAAGACCTGGTAAACCGTTCAATCGATCCGCTGAAAGTTGCGCTGCAGGATGCTGGCCTGTCCGTTTCCGATATCCAGGACGTTATTCTGGTCGGCGGTCAGACTCGTATGCCAATGGTGCAGAAAAAAGTTGCTGAGTTCTTCGGTAAAGAGCCGCGTAAAGACGTTAACCCGGACGAAGCTGTTGCCATCGGTGCAGCGGTTCAGGGTGGTGTTCTGACCGGCGAAGTGAAAGACGTACTGCTGCTGGACGTTACCCCGCTGTCTCTGGGTATCGAAACCATGGGTGGAGTGATGACCGCGCTTATCGCGAAAAACACCACTATCCCAACCAAGCACAGCCAGGTGTTCTCTACCGCTGAAGACAACCAGTCTGCGGTAACCATCCACGTGATTCAGGGTGAGCGTAAACGCGCATCCGATAACAAATCACTGGGTCAGTTCAACCTGGATGGGATCAGCCCGGCACCGCGCGGCATGCCGCAGATCGAAGTCACCTTCGATATCGATGCTGACGGTATTCTGCACGTTTCCGCTAAAGACAAAAACAGCGGTAAAGAGCAGAAGATTACCATTAAAGCTTCTTCCGGCCTGAACGAAGAAGAGATCCAGAAAATGGTGCGCGAAGCCGAAGCTAACGCCGAGTCTGACCGTAAGTTCGAAGAGCTGGTTCAGACCCGTAACCAGGGCGATCACCTGCTGCACAGCACCCGTAAGCAGGTTGAAGAAGCAGGCGACAAGCTGCCGGCTGACGACAAAACGGCTATCGAGTCCGCTCTGAGCGCGCTGGAAGGTTCTCTGAAAGGCGAAGACAAAGCTGACATCGAAGCGAAAATGCAGGCTCTGGCTCAGGTTTCCCAGAAACTGATGGAGCTGGCTCAGCAGCAGCACGCCGAGCAGCAGGCAGGTAATGCCGCCGATGCTGGCAACGCTAACGCAGGCAAAGACGACGATGTTGTTGATGCTGAGTTCGAAGAAGTGAAAGATAAAAAATAATCGCCCTGATGCAGGGTAATTAACCGGCACGGGCGCGGAGTTTACTCCACGCCCGTGCTCGTATGTTAAGGGCAGAAAAAAGAGATGGCGAAGAGAGACTATTACGAGGTTTTAGGCGTTCCGAAATCAGCGGAAGAGCGTGAAATCAAAAAAGCCTATAAGCGCCTGGCGATGAAGTTCCATCCGGACCGTAACCAGGGCGATAAAGAGGCCGAGGGTAAGTTCAAAGAGATCAAAGAAGCCTACGAGATCCTTACCGATTCTCAGAAACGTGCGGCCTACGATCAATACGGCCATGCTGCGTTTGAGCAGGGCGGTATGGGCGGCGGTGGCGGCTTTGGCGGCGGCGGTGCGGACTTCAACGATATCTTTGGCGACGTGTTTGGCGATATCTTTGGCGGCGGACGCCGTCAACGTGCGTCTCGTGGCGCGGACCTGCGCTACAACATGGACTTAACGCTTGAAGAAGCGGTTCGTGGCGTTACCAAAGAGATCCGTATCCCGACGCTGGAAGAGTGTGACGTTTGCCACGGCAGCGGTGCGAAAAAAGGCTCATCTCCGCAAACCTGTCCAACCTGTCACGGACAGGGCCAGGTGCAGATGCGTCAGGGCTTCTTTACCGTGCAGCAGAGCTGCCCTCATTGCCAGGGCCGCGGCACCATCATTAAAGATCCGTGCAACAGCTGCCACGGCCATGGCCGGGTAGAGAAAACCAAAACCCTGTCGGTGAAAATTCCTGCGGGTGTTGATACCGGAGATCGTATTCGCCTGTCCGGCGAAGGTGAAGCCGGTGAGCACGGTGCGCCGTCCGGCGACCTGTACGTTCAGGTTCAGGTGAAACAGCACCCAATCTTTGAGCGCGAAGGTAACAACCTGTACTGCGAAGTGCCTATCAACTTCGCTATGGCCGCTCTGGGCGGGGAAATTGAAGTCCCAACCCTCGACGGTCGCGTAAAACTGAAGGTGCCGAGCGAAACGCAGACCGGCAAGCTGTTCAGAATGCGCGGTAAAGGCGTTAAGTCCGTACGCGGTGGTGCTCAGGGTGACCTGCTGTGCCGCGTGGTTGTCGAAACGCCTGTCAGCCTGAACGAAAAACAGAAAAAGCTGCTTCGTGATTTAGAAGAGAGCTTTGGTGGGCCAGCGGGTGAGCAAAACAGCCCGCGTTCGAAGAGCTTCTTCGACGGCGTGAAGAAATTCTTTGACGATTTGACCCGCTAATTTCTTCCGGCTTTAGCCACGCAAAAACCTGAACTGCTTCATTCGGTTCAGGTTTTTTTATGCCTCAGAAAACAGCTCGGTTTTTGCGATCTATATTTGCCATATAAGTTGATTTTATCGATGTGTCATTGTCGCTATGCTGACTACCATAATAGTGTTTGGGATGAACACGCTGTTTGGATAACTGGGTGAAATAATGACTAAAAATCTGCAACGCTTTTTTCAAAATGACGCCGCGGGCGGTATTTTTTTGATAGTTGCCGCCGCTCTGGCGATGCTGCTGGCAAATCTGAGTGCAACCAGCGCGGGCTACGAGGCGTTTCTTGCCACGCCGGTTGAGGTACGCATCGGGCCGCTGGATATCAGCAAAAACCTGCTGCTGTGGGTCAACGACGCGTTGATGGCTATCTTCTTCCTGATGATTGGCCTGGAAGTGAAGCGGGAAATGGTGCTCGGCTCGCTTGCCGATCGCCGTCAGGCGGCGTTTCCGGTGATTGCTGCGCTCGGCGGGATGGTTGTTCCGGCGCTGCTCTATCTGGCCTTTAACTATTCTGACCCGGTAACCCGCGAAGGCTGGGCTATCCCGGCGGCGACCGATATCGCCTTTGCTTTGGGAATTCTGGCGCTGCTGGGCAACCGGGTGCCGCTGGCGCTGAAGGTTTTCCTGATGGCGCTGGCAATCATCGATGACCTGGGCGCCATCATCATTATCGCGCTGTTCTATACTCATGACTTATCCATGATGTCGTTGGGGATTGCGGCTGCGGCTATCGTTGCGCTGGCGCTGCTGAACCTGTTCAACGTGCGCCGCACGGGCGTTTACATCCTGGTGGGCGTGATTCTGTGGACTGCTGTTTTAAAATCCGGGGTTCATGCGACGCTGGCGGGGGTCATCATCGGCTTCTTTATTCCGCTAAAAGAGCAGAACGGGCGTTCGCCTGCTCAGGAGCTTGAGCATGTGCTGCATCCGTGGGTGGCGTTCCTGATCCTGCCGCTGTTCGCTTTTGCCAATGCTGGCGTGTCGCTCTCTGGCGTGACCATGGAAGGCCTGACCTCGCTGCTGCCGCTCGGCATCATTGCCGGTTTGTTTATCGGCAAGCCGCTGGGGATAAGCCTGTTCTGCTGGCTGGCGCTTAAGCTTAAGCTCGCCACGCTGCCAGAGGGGACGCGGTTCAGCGACATCATGGCGGTAGGTGTGCTGTGCGGCATCGGCTTTACTATGTCGATTTTCATCGCTTCGTTGGCCTTCGGCGACGTGGATGCGGAGCTGATTACCTGGGCGAAACTCGGCATTCTTCTTGGGTCGCTGCTTTCAGCCGTGGTGGGCTTTAGCATGCTGAGAGCGCGCCTTTCTGAGGCCAAAGCATGATACTTGTGTTAACCGGGCCATCGGCAGGATGGCCCGATAACGGAATAACTTTCAGGGAGTGAAGGGCGATGTCCCATATTAATTACAACCATCTTTATTACTTCTGGCACGTCTGCAAAGAAGGCTCGGTGGTCGGCGCTGCCGAAGCGTTGTTTCTGACGCCGCAGACCATCACCGGGCAAATTAAAGCGCTCGAAGAGCGGCTGCAGGGAAAATTGTTTCGCCGTCAGGGCAGGGGGCTGGTGCCTTCGGAGCTGGGCCAGCTGGTGTTTCGCTATGCCGACCGCATGTTCACCCTGAGCCAGGAAATGCTGGATATCGTTAACTATCGCAAAGAGGCCAATATTCTTTTCGACGTTGGCGTAGCGGATGCGCTTTCCAAGCGGCTGGTCAGCGGGGTGCTGGACGCTGCGGTGGTTGATGATGAGCAAATCCACCTGCGCTGCTTCGAGTCGACTCACGAAATGCTGCTGGAACAGCTGAGCCAGCATAAGCTGGACATGATTATTTCAGACTGCCCGATAGACTCGACCCAGCAGGAAGGGCTGTTTTCCGTCAGGCTTGGCGAATGCGGGATTAGCTTCTGGTGCAAGGGGCCGGCCCCTGAACTGCCTTTCCCGGCCTGCCTTGAAACCCGGCGCCTGCTTATTCCGGGGCGTCGCTCGATGCTGGGACGTAAGCTGCTGAACTGGATTAACATCCAGGGCCTGAAGATTGAGATCCTCGGCGAATTTGACGATGCCGCGCTGATGAAGGCATTTGGGGCGACCCATAACGCTATTTTTGTTGCGCCAACGCTCTACGCGCAGGACATCTATAGCGACGACGATATCATCGAGGTTGGGCGGATTGATAATGTGCTGGAGGAGTATCACGCGATTTTTGCCGAACGAATGATTCAGCATCCTGCGGTACAGCGAATTTGCAGCAAGGATTACTCGGCGTTGTTTAAGGTGGAGTGATTTGCGGATATAAAAAAACCGGCGTTAGCCGGTTTTTTTATCAAAGCGACAGCAAACGAGCGATTAAGCCAGTTTGTTGATTTGCGCAGTCAGATTTGCTTTATGACGCGCAGCTTTGTTTTTGTGGATCAGACCTTTGCTAGCCTGACGATCCACGATTGGTTGCATTTCGTTAAATGCTTTCTGTGCAGCAGCTTTGTCGCCAGTTTCAATCGCTGCGTATACTTTCTTGATGAAAGTACGCATCATAGAGCGACGGCTTGCGTTGTGCTTACGAGCCTTTTCAGACTGTACAGCACGTTTCTTAGCTGATTTGATATTAGCCAAGGTCCAACTCCCAAATATGATCTATGTGGACAATTCAAAGGCCGAGGAATATGCCCCGCTAGCCTTCTTTTGTCAATGGATTTGTGCAAATAAGCGCCGTTAAATTTTCGGCACCTCTTACGTTGTGATGGCGCGGATTCTACCAGCATCAGGGCCGGGAATACAGTCTTTCGCATCAAAAATCGTCGAGACAAAGCCTAAGCCTGCTCAAAGAGCGGCTCAGCGTAATGAATTCATTAAAGCTTTATGCCAAAGGCGGCAATCGCCGGTTAACCTTAATCGCTGTCCTTGATATAATCCGCCAATTTCCACTGTTTTGAGCCAGCCATGAAGCTGATACGCGGTATACATAACCTGCGCCAGAACCACCACGGGTGTGTCCTCACCATTGGTAATTTCGACGGCGTACATCGTGGCCATCAGGCGCTGTTAAAGGGCCTGTGTGAAGAGGGGCGTGCGCGCAATCTCCCGGTCATGGTGATGATTTTTGAGCCTCAACCGCTTGAACTGTTCGCCCCGGAAAAGGCCCCGGCCCGCCTGACTCGCCTGCGTGAAAAACTGCGCTATCTCGCTGGGTGCGGCGTGGACTACGTGCTGTGCGTGCGCTTCGATCGCCGTTTTGCCGCCTTGAGCGCGCAGAACTTCGTCAGCAATCTGCTGGTGGACCGTCTGGGGGTTAAATTCCTCGCGGTAGGCGATGATTTCCGCTTTGGCGCTGGTCGTCAGGGGGATTTCTTGTTATTACAGAAGGCTGGTCAGGAATACGGCTTCGACATCGCAAGTACTCAAACATTTTGCGAAGACGGGGTGCGTATTAGCAGTACCGCCGTGCGTCAGGCGCTGGCGGATGACGATTTGCAACAGGCTGAAAGCCTGCTGGGGCATCCGTTTATGATCTCCGGGCGTGTGGTACACGGCGATGAGCTGGGTCGCACTATTGGTTTCCCTACGGCGAATTTACCGCTGCGTCGTCAGGTTTCCCCGGTAAAAGGGGTGTATGCGGTTGAAGTCTCAGGCCTCGGTGATAAGCCGATAGCTGGCGTGGCTAATATTGGCACTCGCCCTACGGTGGCGGGTGTCCGCCAGCAGCTTGAAGTCCACTTATTGGACGTTGTAATGGACCTTTATGGTCGCCATATAGAAGTAGTGCTGCGTAAAAAGATACGTAATGAGCAGCGGTTTGCTTCACTCGATGAGCTGAAAGCGCAAATCGCCAGAGATGTGGTATCAGCCCGCGAATTTTTTGAGTCAAATGCCTGAAAGGCTAACCGAAATACGGAACCGAGAATCTAATGAGTGACTTTAAATCTACCCTAAATTTGCCTGAAACAGGGTTCCCGATGCGCGGCGACTTAGCCAAGCGCGAACCGGGCATGCTGGCGCGTTGGAACGATGATGACCTGTACGGCATCATTCGTAATGCGAAAAAGGGCAAAAAAACCTTCATTTTGCATGATGGCCCTCCTTATGCGAACGGTAGCATTCACATTGGTCACTCAGTTAACAAGATTCTGAAAGATATTATTATCAAGTCCAAAGGGCTGTCCGGCTTCGACTCGCCGTACGTGCCGGGCTGGGACTGCCACGGTCTGCCGATTGAACTGAAAGTAGAACAACTGATCGGTAAGCCGGGTGAGAAGGTTTCTGCCGCTGAGTTCCGTGCAGCATGCCGTAAATATGCCGCAGAGCAGGTTGATGGCCAGCGCGCTGACTTTATCCGTCTTGGCGTGCTGGGCGACTGGTCTCGCCCGTACCTGACTATGGACTTCAACACCGAAGCCAACATCATTCGTGCGCTGGGCAAAATCATCGGCAACGGCCATCTGCATAAAGGCGCGAAGCCGGTGCACTGGTGCGTTGACTGCCGTTCCGCACTGGCGGAAGCGGAAGTTGAGTATTATGACAAAACCTCGCCATCTATCGACGTGACGTTTAACGCCGTCGATAGCGATGCGGTGAAAGCGAAGTTTGGCGCGGCTGAAGTTAAAGGCCCAATCTCTCTGCTTATCTGGACCACCACGCCGTGGACCCTGCCGGCTAACCGCGCTATTTCTCTGGGCGCCGAGTTCGAATATGTGCTGGTGCAGATTGAAGGCCAGGCGCTGATCCTCGCAAAAGACCTGCTGGAAAGCGTGCTGAAACGCGCTGGCATCACTGATTATCAAATCCTCGGCACAGTCAAAGGTTCCGAGCTGGAACTGCTGCGCTTCAGGCATCCGTTTATGGGCTTCGACGTGCCTGCAATCCTCGGCGATCACGTTACGCTGGACGCGGGTACCGGTGCTGTACATACGGCGCCAGGCCACGGCCCGGACGACTACGTTATCGGCCAGAAATACGGTCTGGAAGTTGCTAACCCGGTTGGCCCGGATGGCAGCTATCTGCCGGGCACTTATGAAGGCCTCGACGGCGTTCAGGTGTTTAAAGCCAACGATCTAGTGGTTAACATCCTGCGTGATAAAGGCGCTCTGCTGCACATTGAAAAACTGCTGCACAGCTACCCGCACTGCTGGCGCCATAAAACGCCAATCATTTTCCGTGCGACCCCGCAGTGGTTCATCAGCATGGATCAGAAAGGCCTGCGCGCTCAGTCTCTGAAAGAGATCAAAGGCGTGCAGTGGATCCCGGACTGGGGCCAGGCGCGTATCGAGTCCATGGTGGCAAACCGCCCTGACTGGTGTATTTCGCGTCAGCGTACCTGGGGCGTGCCGATGTCCCTGTTTGTGCATAAAGAGACCGAAGAGCTGCACCCGCGCTCTCTGGAGCTGATGGAAGAAGTTGCTAAGCGCGTAGAGCAGGACGGCATTCAGGCGTGGTGGGATCTCGACCCGCGCGACATCATGGGCGATGACGCCGATAACTACGTCAAAGTGCCGGATACGCTGGACGTTTGGTTCGACTCCGGGTCAACCAACTCCTCCGTTGTGGATGTTCGCCCTGAATTTAACGGCCATTCTGCGGATATCTATCTGGAAGGTTCGGATCAGCATCGCGGCTGGTTCATGTCCTCTCTGATGATCTCCACGGCGATGAAAGGCAAAGCGCCTTACCGCCAGGTGCTGACCCACGGTTTCACCGTTGATGGTCAGGGCCGCAAAATGTCCAAGTCCATCGGCAACACCGTTAGCCCGCAGGACGTAATGAACAAACTCGGCGCGGATATCCTGCGCCTGTGGGTGGCGTCTACCGACTACACCGGCGAAATGGCGGTTTCTGATGAAATTCTGAAACGCTCCGCCGACGCTTATCGTCGTATCCGTAACACCGCACGTTTCCTGCTGGCTAACCTGAACGGCTTTAATCCGGAAACCGACATGGTGAAACCGGAAGAGATGGTGGTGCTGGATCGCTGGGCAGTAGGCTGCGCCCAGGAAGCCCAGGCTGATATTCTGGCTTCCTACGAAAACTACGATTTCCACGAAGTGGTTCAGCGCCTGATGCGCTTCTGCTCCGTTGAGATGGGCTCGTTCTACCTCGACATCATTAAAGACCGCCAGTACACCGCGAAGTCCGACAGCGTGGCTCGCCGCAGCTGCCAGACCGCGCTGTACCACATCTGTGAAGCGCTGGTGCGCTGGATGGCACCTATCATGTCCTTCACCGCGGATGAAATCTGGGGCTACCTGCCGGGTTCTCGCGAGAAGTACGTGTTTACCGGCGAGTGGTACGAAGGTCTGTTCGGCCTGGCGGAAAGCGAAGCGATGAACGGTGAGTTCTGGGATACGCTGCTGACCGTGCGCGGTGAAGTTAACAAGGTTATCGAGCAGGCGCGTGCCGATAAACGCATCGGCGGTTCTCTGGAAGCGGCAGTCACTCTGTTTGCCGACAGCGAGCTGGCGGCGAAGCTAAATAGCCTGAGTGATGAATTGCGATTTGTCCTGTTGACCTCCGGGGCTGCGGTTGCCGATTATGCACAGGCGGGTGAAGACGCTCAGCAGAGCGAAATCCTCAAAGGGCTGAAAGTTGCCCTGCGTAAAGCCGATGGTGAGAAGTGCCCGCGCTGCTGGCATTACACCACCGACATCGGTCAGGTTGCGGAACACGCAGAAATTTGCGGCCGCTGTGTTACCAACGTAGCCGGTGACGGCGAACAACGTAAGTTTGCCTGATGAAACCATTACTCTCTACCGGGTTGCGCTGGCTTTGGCTGGTGGTCGTGGTACTGATTGTGGATCTGGGCAGTAAATACCTGATCCTCCAGCATTTTATGCTGGGGGACACGGTGTCTCTGTTCCCGTCCCTGAATCTGCACTACGCTCGTAACTACGGGGCGGCGTTCAGCTTCCTCGCGGATAAAGGCGGCTGGCAGCGCTGGTTCTTCGCCGGTATCGCAATCGGTATCTGCGTAGCGCTGGTGTGGATGATGTACCGCGCTAAAGCGAGCCAAAAGCTGAATAACATCGCCTATGCTCTGATTATCGGCGGTGCGCTCGGCAACCTGTTTGACCGCTTATGGCACGGCTTTGTGGTCGACATGATCGATTTCTACGTTGGCGACTGGCACTTTGCCACCTTCAATCTGGCCGATACGGCAATCTGTATCGGCGCGGCGCTGATTGTGCTGGAGGGCTTCTTTGTCTCCTCCGACAAGCCCGCGAAGCAAAAAGGGTAACCCATGGCTGAGTCTGTACAGAGCAACAGCGCGGTGCTGGTGCATTTCACGCTGAAGCTTGAAGATGGCTCCACCGCGGAGTCCACCCGCGCTAACGGTAAGCCTGCGCTGTTTCGCCTTGGGGATGAAACGCTGTCTCCGGGCCTCGAAAGCGAGCTGATTGGCCTGAAAGCCGGAGAGAAAAAAGCATTCTCTCTGGCCCCGGAAGCGGCGTTTGGCATTCCAAGCCCGGATATGATCCAGTATTTCTCGCGTCGTGAATTCGTTGACGCGGGCGAGCCGGAGCCGGGCGCTATAATGTTGTTTACCGCAATGGATGGCAGCGAAATGCCTGGCGTCGTGCGCGAAGTTAACGGTGACTCGATTACCGTCGACTTCAACCATCCGCTGGCCGGGCGAACCGTTCATTTTGATATTGAAGTGCTGGAAGTCGATCCGGTGCTGGAGGCGTTGAATGCAGATCCTGTTGGCTAATCCCAGAGGCTTTTGTGCTGGGGTCGACCGCGCTATCAGCATTGTCGAAAACGCGCTGCAAATTTACGGCGCGCCAATCTATGTCCGTCACGAAGTAGTACACAACCGCTACGTGGTGGACAGCCTGCGCGAGCGCGGCGCTATTTTCATCGAGCAAATCAGCGAAGTGCCGGACGGTGCGATCCTGATTTTCTCGGCGCACGGCGTTTCTCAGGCGGTGCGTAACGAAGCCAAATGCCGCGAGCTGACGGTGTTCGATGCGACCTGCCCGTTGGTCACCAAAGTGCATATGGAAGTTGCCCGAGCCAGCCGCCGTGGCGAAGAGTCGATTTTAATCGGCCACGCAGGCCACCCGGAAGTGGAAGGCACCATGGGCCAGTACAGCAATCCGAAGGGCGGGATGTACCTGGTTGAGTCGCCGGACGATGTGCTGACGCTTGAAGTTAAAGACGAAAGCAATTTGTCGTTTATGACCCAGACTACGCTCTCGGTGGACGACACTTCCGACGTTATCGACGCGCTGCGTAAACGCTTCCCGAAAATCATCGGCCCGCGTAAAGACGATATCTGCTATGCCACCACTAACCGCCAGGAAGCGGTGCGTGCGCTGGCTAATGAAGCGGATGTGGTGCTGGTTGTGGGGTCAAAAAACTCCTCCAACTCCAACCGTCTTGCCGAACTGGCTCAGCGTATGGGAAAAGCCGCTTATCTTATCGATGACGCAGCCGATATCCAGGAAGCGTGGGTAAAAGAGGCAAACTGCGTGGGCGTAACGGCCGGGGCTTCTGCGCCGGATGTGCTGGTTCAAAACGTCATTTCACGCCTGCGTGAAATGGGCGGTAGCGAAGCCCGCGAACTCACCGGCCGCGAAGAGAATATTGTCTTTGAAGTGCCGCGAGAGCTGCGGGTTGACGTGCGTGAAGTAGAGTAACGTCGTCGATTTTTGCCAGCCTGAAAATGCCAGCCGGTGTAAACCCGCTGGTATTTTTTTTGCATATCCAGGTCATGATGTGGTTCAAACAAGATTTACCGCCGTATCGGCAGCACGAGCGGCAAGTTCCTCGCTTAAATAGTCAATCATCGCCCGCATCGGGCCTGGCATATGCTGATTGCGAGTCCACAATAGCCACAGTTCGCCAGTATAGGCGCTGATAAACTCCCATTCCGGCAGCACTTGCACTATTTCGCCATGCGCCAGCGCGTCGCGCGCGGTAAACAGCGGCAGGCTGCCGATCCCCAGATTACGTTTAACAGCATCCAGCCTCACTCCCGTATGGTTTGCCGCATAGCGCCCGTGGGTTTGAACCGTCTCCGTCTTGCCGGGGCGGTGAAACTTCCAGCGTGAATCTGCCGGAGTCTCTCCAAGGTTGATACAGCTATGCTGGCGAAGCTCCGCGGGGGTTTCAGGCGTGCCGTGCAGACGCAGGTATTCCGGGGTTGCACAAATGATGTGTGCGATGGGCATCAGCGGTTTGCCGTAAAGTCCCGGAGAGGGCGTGCCGGTAATACGCAGTGCGAGATCGACTCCGTCATCAATGAGATCCATGTAGCGGTCTTCCAGGCGCAGGCTGACATCCACCTGCGGGTAGCGGGCGAGAAATTCGGGGATCAAAGGATGAATAACAAAGTGGCCAACGGCCTTCGGCACGCTAAGGGTCAGCCTGCCCTGAACTACCGTTTGTAAGCTGCGCCCTTTATCCATCGCCTGCCGGGCCGCATCCAGCATCTCCAGCGCATGCTGATGCACCGTTTTCCCCGTATCGCTCAGCGCAAGCTTGCGCGTTGTGCGGTGCAGCAATTTACAGCCCATTTCGCGTTCAAGGCGTGAGACGCTGCGGCTGATGGCGGAGGGGGTTGCCCCCGTTACTCTTGCGGCGGCGGAAAAGCTGCCCTGCTCAACAATAACAACGAAAGTCGCCAGATCGGGAAGTAAAGTTAAATTCATTTGTGCATGCCAGGCAAAGGTGCATTGTTCTGCGAGAAGATTATCCGCATTGATAAACGCAATATACTCTTCTGACAATGAGGAGAACACAATGACTGAACGACTTTATTATACGAGTGATGTAACCGAGGGGCGCGCAAGGGTTGTTAGCTGCACGGCTGATGCCGACGGGCGTTATGTTGTTGAACTGGATAAAACGCTGTTCCATCCGCAGGGCGGCGGGCAGCCTGCGGACAAAGGCTGGATCGCTGACATCCCGGTTGAGGAGGTGGTACAGCGCGGCGACAATGTGGCGCATATCCTTTCCCAGCCGCTGGAACCCGGCGAGGTAGAAGTCCGCGTTGATGCGGCAATTCGGCAGCAGCATTCGCGCTGGCACTCCGCGGGGCATCTGGTGGGCTATGCTGGTGAAATCTCTGGCTGGCAGCCCGTTAAAGCCCACCACTGGCCAGGGGAGGGACGCATTACCTTTGCAGCTAAAGATAATGTCTCCCAACCCACGGACGCAGAGCTTCTCGAAATAATCCAGCCGTGGCTGGAGGGTGGGTTAAGCCGCTTTGTTGCATTTGAAGAAGGGCGGCGCAAAGTGTGGTTTGGCGACCTGCCTGCCTACCTTTGCGGCGGAACCCACGTTAAGACGCTGGCCGAGATTAATGGCCTCGCTATTACCGCTGTCAAAATCAAAAAAGGGCAGCTTATCGTGAATTACACGCTCGCATAAACGCCATGAGTGCACCTTTTTAGCGCGAATTCTATTACTCTTGGGGAAATAACCGGGGCAGCGGGAGCCGTTTTGCCGGGTTTGATTTAAACCTGGTAAAAGAAGGGTTTTTATGGCTGATATTGATAACTGCCGCGTCATGACAGTAAATTCTAATTATCGCTGTTTTCGGCTGGCGGCCCGACACCGGGCTGGTTAACCTGAGAACGTTTTCTACGAATTATTTAACCAAAGAGTAAAGATATGCATGATGCACAAATTCGCGTAGCCATTGCGGGAGCTGGCGGGCGCATGGGACGCCAGCTTATTCAGGCCACTTTGCAGCTGGACGGCGTGCAGCTTGGTGCCGCCCTGGAACGTCCGGGCTCTTCTCTGCTCGGCAGCGATGCGGGTGAACTGGCCGGAGTGGCAAAAACGGGCGTGCTGGTCAGCGATAGTCTGGACGCGGTAGTGAACGATTTTGATGTCTTTATCGACTTCACCCGCCCGGAAGGCACGCTTGCCCATCTGGCGTTCTGCCTCAAACACGGCAAAGGCATGGTTATCGGGACTACCGGTTTTGATGAGGCCGGTAAGCAGGCAATCCACGATGCTTCTCGCGAGATCCCTATCGTCTTCGCAGCCAATTTCAGCGTTGGCGTAAATGTGATGCTGAAGCTGCTGGAGAAGGCGGCCAAAGTGATGGGCGATTATACCGACATCGAAATTATTGAGGCCCACCACCGCCACAAAGTTGATGCTCCATCCGGCACGGCGCTGGCAATGGGCGAAGCTATTGCTCAGGCGATGGACAAAGATCTGAAGCAGTGCGCGGTTTATTCTCGCGAAGGCTATACAGGCGAACGTGTGCCTGGAACCATTGGCTTTGCTACGGTACGTGCGGGTGACATTGTGGGTGAGCACACCGCGATGTTCGCCGATATCGGAGAGCGTATTGAAATTACCCATAAGGCGTCCAGCCGGATGACTTTTGCTAATGGTGCAGTTCGTTCTGCATTATGGTTAAAGTCCAGAAAAAATGGTCTTTTTGATATGCGAGATGTTCTAGATCTCAACAGTTTGTAATTTAACTTATCCTTAGTGATGTGGTTGTTTCAATCGTAATCTATTGATTGTCAGGGCAATATTTTATTGCCCTTTTTTATTGTCTTAATTTAATGGGTTTGATTTTAATTTTAAGTTTAGATCGTTATAAAAATAACTTATCGTTCATTTTTGTGTTGTGGTGTTGTTAATTTTGACCATTTGGTCTACTTTTTTACGCTGTTACGACCACTTTCCCACTATTCATGGTCAGCAACCGATTACTTTTCCTTTGTTAGCTGGCTATTTTGACCTTCAAATCAGATCTTTTTGCTCTGAGCGCTAAAATACACAGAAAAACTTCGCGATAAGGTAGACTTTTGCCCAGCCAGTCCCTAGAATGCCGCCGTTTGCCAAAAATCCGAAAGGCAGACGCTTTTGCATTTGATTCAGGAACTGGTTTTGAATTAATATGCGAATAAGTTGAATGTTTATTCCCTGGAGGACGTTTTGATTAAGTCAGCGCTGTTGGTTCTGGAAGACGGAACCCAATTCCACGGTCGGGCCATTGGGGCATCGGGTACGGCAGTGGGTGAAGTCGTTTTCAATACCTCATTGACCGGTTATCAAGAAATCCTCACTGATCCTTCTTACTCCCGCCAAATAGTCACTCTTACTTATCCTCATATCGGTAATGTCGGCACCAATGAAGCCGATGAAGAATCCTCCCAGGTACATGCGCAAGGCCTCGTCATCCGTGACCTGCCGCTGATTGCCAGCAACTTCCGCAGCACCGAAGACCTTTCTTCTTACCTTAAGCGCCATAACATCGTGGCGATTGCCGATATTGATACCCGCAAACTGACCCGCCTGCTGCGTGAGAAAGGCGCACAGAATGGCTGCATTATTGCTGGTGATAACGTTGATGCGGCGCTGGCGCTGGAAAAGGCAAAAGCCTTCCCGGGCCTGAACGGTATGGATCTGGCAAAAGAAGTCACTACTAAAGAAGCTTACGCCTGGCAGCAGGGGAGCTGGACGCTGGAGCACGACCTGCCGGAAGCCGCAAAAGCAGAAGATTTGCCGTTCCACGTTGTGGCTTACGATTACGGCGCAAAGCGCAATATCCTGCGCATGCTGGTAGACAGAGGCTGCCGCCTGACTGTTGTTCCTGCGCAAACGCCAGCTGAAGAAGTGCTGAAGATGAATCCTGACGGTATCTTCCTTTCCAACGGTCCCGGCGACCCGGCACCGTGTGATTACGCTATCAGCGCGATTAAATCTTTCCTGGAAACCGATATTCCTGTGTTCGGCATCTGCCTCGGTCACCAACTGCTGGCGCTGGCGAGCGGCGCAAACACCGTGAAAATGAAGTTTGGTCACCACGGCGGCAACCATCCGGTAAAAGATCTGGATAAAGACTGCGTGATGATAACCGCTCAAAACCACGGTTTTGCGGTTGACGAAACCACGCTGCCTGCCAACCTGCGCGTGACCCATAAATCGCTGTTCGACGGCACCCTGCAGGGCATCCACCGCACCGATAAAGCCGCGTTCAGTTTCCAGGGGCACCCTGAAGCAAGCCCGGGGCCGCACGATGCCGCGCCGCTGTTTGACCACTTTATCGATTTGATTAAGCAATACCGTTCTACCGCCAAATAAAATCAGGAGCTAAAGAAAATGCCAAAACGTACAGATATAAAAAGCATCCTGATCCTCGGCGCTGGCCCGATTGTTATCGGCCAGGCGTGTGAGTTCGACTACTCCGGTGCTCAGGCGTGTAAAGCGCTGCGTGAAGAGGGCTACCGCGTTATCCTGGTGAACTCTAACCCGGCCACCATCATGACTGACCCTGAAATGGCCGATGCCACTTATATCGAGCCGATTCATTGGGAAGTGGTTCGCAAAATCATTGAGAAAGAGCGCCCGGACGCGGTGCTGCCTACGATGGGCGGCCAGACTGCGCTGAACTGCGCGCTGGAACTCGAGCGTCAGGGCGTGCTGGAAGAATTTGGCGTCACCATGATTGGCGCCACAGCTGATGCTATCGATAAAGCCGAAGACCGCCGTCGTTTCGACATCGCGATGAAAAAAATCGGCCTCGACACCGCTCGTTCCGGTATTGCGCACAATATGGAAGAAGCGCTGGCGGTTGCCGCCGATGTGGGCTATCCGTGCATCATCCGTCCTTCCTTTACCATGGGCGGCACCGGCGGCGGTATCGCCTATAACCGCGAAGAGTTCGAAGAGATTTGCGAACGCGGTCTGGATCTTTCCCCAACCAAAGAGCTGCTGATTGACGAGTCGCTGATTGGCTGGAAAGAGTACGAGATGGAAGTGGTTCGCGATAAAAACGACAACTGCATCATCGTCTGCTCTATCGAAAACTTAGACCCGATGGGCATCCACACCGGCGACTCCATCACCGTTGCTCCGGCTCAGACCCTGACCGACAAAGAATACCAAATCATGCGTAACGCCTCGATGGCGGTCCTGCGTGAAATCGGTGTGGAAACCGGCGGCTCCAACGTTCAGTTCTCGGTTAACCCGAAAACTGGCCGCCTGATTATCATCGAGATGAACCCGCGCGTATCCCGCTCTTCGGCGCTAGCTTCTAAAGCAACCGGCTTCCCGATTGCTAAAGTGGCGGCGAAACTGGCGGTGGGTTACACCCTCGACGAGCTGATGAATGACATCACCGGCGGCCGCACTCCGGCTTCGTTCGAGCCGTCCATCGACTACGTTGTGACTAAAATTCCTCGCTTTAACTTCGAGAAATTCGTCGGTGCTAACGACCGCCTGACCACCCAGATGAAATCCGTGGGTGAAGTGATGGCGATTGGCCGGACCCAGCAGGAGTCGCTGCAGAAAGCGCTGCGCGGTCTGGAAGTCGGCGCTACCGGTTTTGACCCGAAAGTTAACCTTGATGACCCGGAAGCGCTGACCAAAATCCGCCGCGAGCTGAAAGATGCTGGCGCGGAGCGTATCTGGTATGTGGCTGACGCCTTCCGCGCGGGTCTCTCCGTTGACGGCGTGTTCAACCTGACCAACATCGACCGCTGGTTCCTGGTGCAGATTGAAGAGCTGGTTCGCCTGGAAGAGCAGGTAGCGGAAATCGGTATTACCGGCCTGAACCACGACTTCCTGCGTATGCTGAAGCGTAAAGGCTTTGCCGATGCGCGCCTGGCTAAACTGGCTGGCGTGCGTGAAGCGGAAATCCGTAAACTGCGCGAGCAATATGGCCTCCACCCGGTCTACAAGCGCGTAGATACCTGCGCCGCTGAATTTGCTACCGACACCGCTTATATGTACTCCACATATGAAGATGAGTGCGAAGCAAACCCGAACAACGACCGTGACAAAATCATGGTGCTGGGCGGCGGGCCGAACCGTATCGGCCAGGGCATTGAGTTTGACTACTGCTGCGTACACGCCTCCCTGGCGCTGCGCGAAGATGGTTACGAAACCATCATGGTTAACTGCAACCCGGAAACCGTCTCCACCGACTACGACACTTCCGACCGCCTCTACTTCGAGCCGGTTACTTTCGAAGATGTGCTGGAAATCGTCCGCGTTGAGAAGCCAAAGGGCGTTATCGTCCAGTACGGCGGCCAGACTCCGCTGAAACTTGCGCGTGCGCTGGAAGCCGCCGGCGTACCGGTTATCGGCACCAGCCCGGATGCTATCGACCGTGCCGAAGACCGCGAGCGCTTCCAGCATGCGGTTGAGCGCCTGAAGCTGAAACAGCCAGCTAACGCCACCGTGACCGCTATTGAGCAGGCCGTTGAGAAAGCGGTTCAGATTGGTTACCCGCTGGTGGTTCGCCCTTCTTATGTCCTTGGTGGCCGCGCAATGGAAATCGTCTATGACGAGGTGGATTTACGCCGCTACTTCCAGACCGCGGTTAGCGTCTCCAACGACGCGCCGGTGCTTCTTGACCGCTTCCTTGACGATGCGGTTGAAGTGGATGTTGATGCAATCTGCGACGGCGAGACCGTGCTGATTGGCGGCATCATGGAGCATATCGAGCAGGCAGGCGTTCACTCCGGCGACTCCGCCTGTTCTCTGCCAGCCTATACGCTGAGCCAGGAAATTCAGGATGTGATGCGTCAGCAGGTACAGAAGTTAGCCTTCGAACTACAGGTGCGCGGCCTGATGAACGTGCAGTTTGCGGTGAAGGACAACGAAGTTTATCTGATTGAGGTGAACCCACGTGCGGCACGTACCGTACCGTTTGTCTCCAAGGCGACCGGCGTACCGCTGGCGAAAGTGGCCGCCCGCGTAATGACCGGCAAAACGCTGGTCGAGCAGGGTATGACCAAAGAAACTATCCCGCCGTACTACTCGGTGAAAGAAGTGGTGCTGCCGTTCAACAAATTCCCGGGCGTTGACCCGCTGTTAGGGCCTGAAATGCGCTCTACCGGGGAAGTGATGGGCGTGGGCCGTACTTTCGCAGAGGCGTTCTCTAAAGCAATGCTGGGTAGCCAGTCCACGATGCGTAAACCAGGACGCGCGCTGCTTTCGGTACGCGAAGGGGATAAAGAGCGCGTGGTAGACCTGGCCGCTAAGCTGCTTAAACAGGGCTTTGAGCTGGATGCAACCCACGGCACGGCAATCGTTTTGGGCGAAGCCGGGATTAACCCGCGCCTGGTGAACAAGGTGCATGAAGGTCGCCCTCACATTCAGGACCGTATCAAGAATGGCGAGTACACCTACATCATCAACACCACCGCTGGCCGCCAGGCGATTGAGGATTCCAAACTCATCCGCCGCAGTGCTCTGCAATACAAGGTGCATTACGACACTACCCTGAACGGCGGTTTTGCCACCGCAATGGCGCTGAATGCCGATGCGACCGAAAAAGTAATTTCGGTACAGGAAATGCACGCTCAGATTAAGGTCTGATTAAACCAGCCTAATAGAATGTTCCGAAAGTAACGCCAATGGCCTCTGAAAAGAGGCCATTTTCGATCTAATCCCAGAGCGTTAGACTACAGTTAATCAGCACACAACTGGAAATAACTAACATGCTGGGAGAACACCATGCAAAAACATATGCTATTTGCTTCACTCTTTGCCGCTGCTACTCTGATGACCGTGGCCGGCTGTTCGTCCAATCAGTCGGTTAAAACCAGCGATGGCAAAACCATCGTTACCGACGGGAAACCGCAGGTCGATAAAGATACTGGCTTGGTCTCTTACAAAAACGCTGAAACCGGTAAAACCGAGCAGATCAACCGGGATCAGGTGAAAGAGATGAGCGAGCTGGACAATTAATTCAGAAATCTCCCGCAGCACGCTCAGCAATATTGACTGTTAGCCTGTCGATTATGTGACTAAACTCACTGTCATTAAATGCAGTAGTGAAGACAGGCTAACAATGATCCTTATTATTTATGCGCATCCCTACCCCCAGCATTCGCACGCCAACCGGCAAATGATTGAGCGAGCGAAAACGTTGCCGGGGGTAGAGGTTCGCTCCCTCTACGACCTTTATCCCGATTTTAATATTGATATCGCCGCCGAACAGCAGGCGCTTAGCCGTGCCGAGTTGATTATCTGGCAGCATCCGATGCAGTGGTACAGCACGCCGCCGCTGATGAAATTGTGGATAGATAAAGTTCTGGCACATGGCTGGGCCTACGGCAAGGGTGGCAAAGCGCTACACGGTAAAGACGTGATGTGGGCCGTGACCACCGGCGGCAGCGAGAAGCATTTTGAGCTTGGGGATCACCCCGGTTTTGACGTGCTTGCTCAGCCGCTACAGGCTACCGCGCTCTATTGCGGCATGAATTGGCTGCCAAATTTCGCTATTCACTTCACCTTTGTTTGCGATGAGTTCACCCTCGCTCGCCAGGCGGATGAATATAAGCAGCGCCTGATGGACTGGCAGGAGGCTCGCCGTGGATAGCCATAGCATGATTCAGGCGCTGATTTATCTGGGGTCAGCGGCGCTTATTGTTCCGATTGCGGTTCGCCTCGGTCTTGGCTCCGTGCTCGGGTATCTGATCGCCGGTTGTATTATCGGCCCCTGGGGATTACGGCTGGTAACGGATGCGGAAAGCATTCTGCATTTTGCCGAAATTGGCGTCGTGCTGATGCTGTTTGTCATTGGCCTGGAGCTGGATCCTCAACGATTGTGGACGCTACGTGCTTCGGTGTTTGGCGGCGGCTTTTTACAAATGGCGGCCTGCGGTCTGGCACTTGGCGCATTCTGTATAGTGATGGGGCTGGACTGGAAGATTGCGGTATTGATAGGCCTGACGCTTGCGCTCTCTTCCACCGCTATTGCCATGCAGGCGATGAACGAACGTAACCTGACCGTTACGCCGATGGGGCGTAGCGCGTTTGCGGTGCTGTTGTTCCAGGATATCGCCGCGATCCCGCTGGTAGCGATGATCCCGCTGCTGGCCAGCAGCGGCGGCACGATGACCTTCGCCGCTTTTTCTATTTCTGCCCTTAAGGTTGTGGCCGCGCTGGCGCTGGTGGTGCTTTTGGGCCGCTACGTCACTCGTCCGGCGCTGCGTTTTGTCGCTCGATCCGGGCTACGTGAAGTGTTCAGTGCCGTTGCGCTATTCCTGGTCTTCGGCTTCGGCCTGCTGCTTGAAGAAGCCGGGCTGTCGATGGCGATGGGGGCGTTTCTTGCGGGTGTCCTGCTGGCCAGCTCCGAATACCGTCACGCGCTTGAAAGCGATATCGAACCGTTTAAGGGCCTGCTGCTTGGGCTGTTCTTTATCGGCGTAGGGATGTCTATCGACTTCGGCACTTTGCTGGAAGATCCGTTGCGCATTCTGGCTCTGCTGGTCGGTTTCCTGGCGATTAAAATGCTGATGCTTTGGCTGGTGGCTAAGCCGCTGAAGGTTCCACGCAGGCAGCGCCGCTGGTTTGCCGTACTGCTCGGGCAGGGAAGTGAGTTCGCCTTTGTTATCTTCGGCGCGGCGCATATGGCGCAGGTGCTGGACGACAGCTGGGCGAAGTCGCTCACTCTTGCGGTTGCCCTGTCGATGGCGGCAACGCCTCTGCTGCTGGTTTTGCTGAACCGGCTAGAGAAGACGGGAAACGAGCAGGCGGGAGAGGCCGACGAAATTGATGAAGAGCAGCCGAGGGTGATTATTGCCGGTTTCGGTCGCTTCGGGCAGATAGCAGGCCGTTTATTACTGACCAGTGGGGTTAATGTCGTCATCCTGGATCACGATCCAGACCACATTGAAACGCTGCGTAAATTTGGCACTAAAGTGTTTTATGGCGATGCTACTCGTGTTGATTTACTGGAGTCTGCCGGAGCGGCTGGAGCCGAGGTGCTGATTAACGCCATCGACGATCCTGAGGCGAATATGCAGCTTACCGAGTTGGCGAAGGAACATTTTCCACACCTGCAAATCCTTGCTCGTGCTCGCGACATTAATCACTACATCCGCCTGCGTCAGGCTGGCGTTGAGCAGCCGGAACGTGAAACGTTTGAAAGCTCTCTGAAGATTGGGCGACGCGCACTGGAAGGTTTAGGCGTAGGAAAGTACGAGGCAAGAGAAAGGGCCGATCACTTCCGTCGCTTCAACCTGCAAATGCTGGAAGAAATGGTGCCGACTGACGATATGTCGGCCGACAGGGCCGACGTGTTCAAACGCAATAGTGCCATGCTTACCGAGGTCATCAACGAAGATCGGGCGCATTTGAATGTGATCCAGCGCCACGGCTGGCAGGGGACGGAAGAGGGGCTGCATAGCGGCAAACTGGCGGATGAACCCCCGGCCAAACCGGCAGAGTAATATTGCTGAAAAATATTTACTTTCCCTGTAAAGAAAGGGGGTTCATGCTAACCCCTTGTTCCATATCCTGCTGTTGAAAACGGCGGCGTGTCTGGCCCAGCAGAATAAAAAAAATTCTCGTTACCGGCCACGCCCCCTGTCGACGAAAGATTGCGCTTTCCGTATAGTGGCGGCAATTTTTTTGCTTACCCTTAGGTTATATAAATGATCAGTCTCATTGCTGCTTTAGCGGTAGATCGTGTTATCGGCATGGAAAACGCCATGCCCTGGGATTTACCTGCCGACCTGGCCTGGTTTAAACGCAATACGTTAAACAAGCCGGTTGTTATGGGGCGCCTGACCTGGGAGTCTATCGGTCGTCCACTTCCTGGCCGTAAAAACATTGTTATCAGCAGCAAGCCAGGTAACGATGAGCGCGTTGAGTGGGTGACTTCGATAGAAGAGGCGATTAAAGCCTGCGGTGACGCTGAAGAGATTATGGTGATTGGCGGCGGGCGCGTTTACGAACAATTCCTGCCAAAAGCACAGCGCCTGTATCTGACCCATATTGATGCAGAAGTTGAAGGCGATACTCACTTCCCGGACTACAGCCCGGACGAGTGGCAGTCTACCTTTAGCGAGTTCCACGATGCCGATGAAAATAACTCGCACGGCTACTGCTTCGAAATTCTGGAACGCCGCTAGAACTTAGCCCTCTCCCACTGGGGGAGGGCTGATTATTAAGAGGCGACGGCCGCCTGGCCTTCATCCCCTTCCTGCTGGCGGTTTGAAGGCTGCACGAACCAGGCTTTATCTTCCCAGCGCAGGCAGGTGAGATCCCCTCCCCAGCAGCAGCCCGTATCCAGGGCATAAATCCCTTCCGGTGTGCCTTTACCTTCCAGCGATGCCCAGTGGCCAAACGCAACGGAATATTCAGCCGTAACAGGACCCGGGATAGCAAACCAGGGTTTCAGCGGAGAAGGTGCTTTCTCCGGCGTATCTTTGCAGTACATATCCAACTGCCCGTTCGGGAAGCAGTAGCGCATGCGGGTGAGCGAGTTGGTGATAAAACGCAGACGAGCGAGACCGGTAAGTGAGTCGGACCAGTTATTTGGCATATCGCCATACATGGCGTCGAGGAACAGCGGATAGCTGTCGCTCGAGAGCACGGCCTCCACGTCGCGAGCACAGGCCAAAGCGGTGCTGATGTCCCATTGCGGCGTAATACCCGCGTGGGCCATCACCAGCTTTTTGTCTTCATCCACCTGGATTAGCGGCTGGCGACGCAGCCAGTTGAGCAACTCGTCCGCATCCGGCGCTTCCAGTAACGGAGTCACGCGATCTTTGGGTTTATTACGGCTGATGCCGGCAAAAACCGCCAGCAGATGGAGATCGTGATTGCCCAGCACCTGGCGCACGCTGTCGCCGAGGCTGCGGACATAGCGCAGGACTTCCAGCGAAGCAGGGCCACGTGCGACCAGGTCCCCGGTCAGCCATAACGTATCTTCTTCAGGTTTGAAATTAACCTGCTGTAGCAATGCGACCAGTTCATCGTAGCAGCCGTGAACGTCGCCTATCAGATATGTAGACATTGTATCAGTGAATGAATGTTGGGATGGCTAAACGGAAAACGGGAATTTCGACCCGGAAGGCCTCACCCTGAGCATCAACCATTTCATAATGGCCCTGCATGGTGCCGAGCGGCGTTTCGATAACCGCTCCGCTGGTGTACTGGTAGTCATTGCCCGGCTCAATCAGCGGTTGCTCGCCGACCACGCCTTCGCCCTGTACTTCGGTTTCCCGACCGTTACCGTTGGTGATAAGCCAGTAACGGCCGAGTAGCTGAACCGGCGTTCGCCCCACATTACGAATAGTGACGGTATAGGCAAACACGAAACGCTCGTCTTCCGGAGAAGACTGCGACTCAATATAAATGCTTTGTACCTGAACACATACGCGGGGCGAATCAAGCATGGTTTAGCTCTCCGACGGCTGCTGAGGGTTGTCAGCCAGATAGTTTGCAAGCTTGCAATATTGAGCAACGGAAATATTTTCCGCACGCAGCGTCGCATCAATTCCCAACTCCGCCATGACCTCCGGGCTAAACAGATGGCCCAGGCTGTTGCGAATGGTTTTACGACGCTTGTTAAACGCCTCTGTCGTGATGCGGCTCAGAACACGCAGCTCTTTTACCGGGTGCGGTAAAGTTGCATGAGGGACCAGGCGCACTACGGCTGAGTCTACTTTTGGCGCCGGGGTGAACGCCGTAGGCGGCACTTCCAGCACCGGGATAACGTTGCAGTAATACTGCGCCATCACCGACAGGCGGCCATACGCTTTGCTGTTTGGCCCGGCGACCAGGCGGTTAACCACCTCTTTTTGCAGCATGAAGTGCATGTCTGCAATAGCATCAGTATAGGTAAAAAGATGGAACATCAGCGGCGTAGAGATGTTATACGGCAGGTTGCCGAAGACGCGCAACGGCTGGCCGATTTCCTGCGAAAGCGCACCGAAGTCCATTGTCATCGCATCCTGCTGATAAATCGTCAGCTTAGGAGCAAGGAACGGATGCGTCTGCAAACGGGCGGCGAGATCGCGGTCCAGTTCGATAACGGTCATTTTATCCATGCGCTCACCCACCGGCTCGGTTAATGCACCGAGGCCTGGCCCGATTTCGACCATTGCCTGGCCGGGCTGTGGGTTGATAGCGGAGACAATACTGTCGATAACGAACTGATCATTAAGGAAGTTTTGTCCAAAACGTTTGCGGGCAAGATGGCCCTGGTGGACTCGAGTATTCATTGACTATTAGTAATCATTTTGATGGCGAGATTAAGCGCCGTAATAAAACTGCCGACTTCGGCTTTACCCTGGCCTGCAAGTTCAAGCGCAGTGCCGTGGTCAACCGAAGTGCGGATAAAAGGTAATCCCAGCGTGATATTTACCGCTCGGCCGAAGCCCTGGTATTTCAACACCGGCAGCCCCTGATCGTGGTACATCGCCAGCACAGCATCGGCGTGGTCGAGGTATTTGGGCTGGAATAGCGTATCTGCCGGTAACGGGCCAGAAAGGTGCATTCCCAAAGCTCGCATCTCATTTAACACCGGAATAATGGTGTCTATCTCTTCGGTGCCCATATGGCCACCTTCCCCGGCGTGCGGGTTGAGACCACAGACCAGAACGTGCGGCTGCGGGATACCAAATTTGGTTTGCAGGTCATGATACAGGATGGTGACTATCTGGCGTAGTAAATCTGGCGTAATGGCGTCAGAAATCGCTTTCAGCGGCAGGTGGGTGGTGGCCAGCGCAACGCGCAGCTCCTCCGTTGCCAGCATCATCACGACTTTTTCGCTGTGGGAGCGTTCTTCAAAGAATTCGGTATGGCCGATAAAAGGAATACCGGCATCGTTGATTATGCCTTTGTGTACCGGGCCGGTTATCAGCGCGGCAAACTCCCCGCTCATACAGCCGTCGCAGGCGCGAGCCAGCGTCTCGACCACATAGGCGCTGTTACGCACGTCGAGCTGCCCTGGAACCACCGGCGCGCGGAGTTCAACGGGTAACACGGTGAGCGTACCGGCAGCCTGCGGTATAGCGGGTGCACCGGCTTGCAAAGGCATTAAGGTAAGGGGAAGGCCGAGCAGAGCGGCGCGATCGAGTAAAAGATCCGGGGAAGCGCAGACGACCAGTTCAACGGGCCAGTCGCGTTGCGCCAACGCGACGACCAGGTCGGGACCAATCCCGGCGGGTTCGCCGGGAGTGATGGTCACACGAGAAATGTTAGCCATTGCTGCCTATGATTTTCACGTAAGCGCTGGCACGCTGTTCCTGCATCCAGGTTTGCGCTTCTTCAGAGAACTTGCGGTTGAACAGCATGCGGTAAGCACGGTCTTTCTGTGCGGCATCGGTTCTGTCCACTTTGCGGGTATCCAGCAGTTCAATCAGGTGCCAGCCAAAGGAAGAGTGCACCGGAGCGCTCATCTGGCCTTTATTCAGCTTCTGCAGGGCATCGCGGAAGGCAGGATCGTAGATATCCGTTGCCGCCCAGCCCAGGTCACCGCCCTGGTTCGCAGAGCCAGGATCGTCGGAGAACTCTTTTGCCGCAGCGGCAAAAGTGGTTTTTCCGCTCTTAATATCGGCGGCAATCTGCTCCAGCTTCTGACGCGCCTGGGCATCGTTCATGATAGGCGAGGTTTTCAGCAGGATATGGCGAGCATGAACTTCCGTAACCGAAATATTCTGGCTCTGGCCGCGCAGATCGTTAACTTTCAGGATGTGGAAGCCAACGCCGGAACGAATTGGGCCGATGATATCGCCTTTTTTCGCGGTGCTTAATGCCTGCGCGAAGATAGAAGGCAGCTCCTGGATACGGCCCCAGCCCATCTGGCCGCCTTTCAGCGCCTGCTGATCGGCAGAATAGCTGATGGCAAGCTTGCCGAAGTCGGCGCCGCCGCGAGCCTGTTCAACTACGTTACGCGCCTGTTTTTCCGCATCGTCAACCTGAGCAGAGCTTGGGTTTTCCGGCAGAGCAATCAGGATGTGGCTGAGGTTCAGCTCGGTGCTGCTGTCGTTCTGGTTGCCAACCTGCTGGGAAAGAGAGTCCACTTCCTGAGGCAGGATAGTTACGCGGCGGCGAACTTCGTTATTACGCACTTCCGAAATCGTCATCTCTTTACGAATCTGGCTGCGATAAGTGTTGTAGTTCACGCCGTCATAGGCCAGACGACTGCGCATCTGATCCATGGTCATATTGTTCTGTTTGGCGATGTTGGCGATAGCCTGATCGAGCTCATCGTCGGTAATCTTGACGCCCATTTTCTGGCCCATCTGCAGGATGATTTGGTCCATAATCAGGCGTTCAAGAATTTGGTGACGCAGGGTAGCATCGTCAGGAAGCTGCTGGCCCGCATCCCGTGAATTCATTTTCACCGACTGCATTAAGCCATCAACATCACTTTCAAGGACTACGCCGTTATTGACTACGGCGGCTACTTTGTCGACAACCTGTGGGGCAGCAAAAGCCGTGTTTGCCACCAGTGCGACACCAAGAAGCAGCGTTCTCCAGTTCTTCATACTTTTTCCATTTTACTTAGCCGCAAAGCGGATTATTTAGAGTATTCGTCAAAGTGAATTACATCGAGCTTTGGTACGGCAGAATGTTAGAACGCAGCATCTGCGGGATACCCAGGCCATAGTTGGAGCTAAGGCCGCGTAGCTCGATGTTAAAGCCGATTACGTTATCGTATTTGCTTTGGTTATTTTCCCAGCCGTTGATTTTACGTTCGACACCAACACGAATTGCATAGCAACAAGAGCTGTACTGGACGGCAAACATAGAGTCAGCGGACTGTCTGGCATTGGTATCATAGTAGTAAGCCCCGACTACCGACCAGCGATCGACTATCGGCCAGCTGGCTACCATACCTACCTGCGAGATCCCTTCTTTATATTGCTCGGCATAAGAATATGCTGGCAACGTCGCCTGAATATACTCCGGGCTGGCATAACGATAGGTTAACTGCGCCATGCGATCTGAATCGCGACGATACTCAATCGCGCCGCTGCCGGTTGCTACGTTGCCCAGGCGCGCGTCATACTGCACGCCGCCGCGCAGGCCCCAGCGATCCGTCATACGCCAGTAGGTGTCACCGGCCCAGAGCATTGAGCCGGTGCTTTTATCTTTCTCCCAGTTGATGTTGTCATCTCCGGTACGGGACTGGGTGAAATAGTAGATTTGACCAGCGGAAATATTAAAACGTTCAACCGAAGCATCATCATAAACGCGAGAAGTGACGCCGGTAGTCATTTGGTTGGCGGAAGCAATACGGTCCAGGCCGCCGTAGGTACGGTCCCTGAATAGCCCGCTGTAGTCCGACTGTAACAGCGAGGAGTCGTAGTTATTGATGTTGCTCTGGTTGCGGTAAGGCACGTACAGATACTGGGCACGCGGCTCCAGGGTCTGAGTCCAGCCGGCTACGGAGTCCATATCGCGGTCGAAGATCAGCTTGCCGTCCATTTTAAACTGCGGCAGCGTGCGGTTGACGGAACTCTCCAGCGTACTGGCTGAGTTAATCTTTTCTTTGTACTTGTCGAGATTGCCCTGCTGATAATGGGTCATCATCAGCTTGGTTTCGGTATTCAGGCTTGCCCAGCCGTTCGACAGCGGCAGGCTGATAACCGGCTCCAGGTGCAGACGCGTGGCGTCCGGCATATTGTCATTCACGTTGGTGAATTTAACCGCCTGGCCATAAATACGGGTATCAAATGGGCCCACATCGTTCTGGTAGAAGTTAACGTCCAGCTGCGGCTCTGCGCGGTAAGAGCTGGTACCCGCCCCAAGCTGATTAGCAAAGACCTGGAACTGTTTGGCGGACAATGTTGCGTCAAAATTCTGGTTAGCGTATCCGACGCTGAATTTTTGCGTCGCGTAGCCGTCGGTGCTGGAGCCGTACTTAGAACTAAAGTCGTTAAAGTAGCGGGAGTCGCTGACTTTTGTATAGTCAACGTTGAAACGCCATACCTGATCCATCACCCCGCTGTGGTTCCAGTAGAACAGCCAGCGGCGGTCTTTTTCCCCTGAAGCAACGCCAGGTTCGTTTTTGTATTCATCGTCTGACGGCAGGTAATCAAACTCCATCAAGCCTGTACCCGCCTGGGTCAGATAGCGGAACTCATTCTGCCATTGAATGCCGCCGCGTTTGTCTATGTAGTGCGGCGTAATGGTGGCATCGAAGTTAGGCGCAATGTTCCAGTAGTACGGCAGTGCGAACTCGATGCCGTTGTTGGTACTGTATTTAGCGCTTGGGATCAGGAAGCCTGAGCGGCGTTTGTCGCCAATCGGCAACTGCAGGTAAGGGCTATAAAAGACCGGCACCGGGCCGAGCTTAAAGCGGGCGTTCCAGATCTCGGCGACTTCTTCCTGACGGTCCTGAATAACTTCGCTTCCGACCACGCTCCAGGTATTGGAGCCGGGCAGACAGGAGGTAAATGTCCCGTTCTCGAGGATGGTGTAGCGGTTATCGCCGCGCTGCTTCATCAGGTCCGCAGTTCCGCGGCCCTGACGACCTACCATCTGGTAATCACCGCTCCAGACGTTAGTATCTTTGGTATTTAAATTCGACCACGCTTTCGGACCTTTCAGGATGACCTGATTATCGTCGTAATGCACATTACCCAGGGCATCGACGGTGCGTACCGGGTCCGGCTGGCCTTCAACCTGCTTCTGATGCAGCTGGACTTCGTCAGACTGCAGACGGCTATTCCCCTGCTGAATGTCAACATTGCCGGTAAATACGGCATTATCCGGGTAATTTCCTTTGGCATGATCGGCCTGGATAGTTACCGGAAGGTTGTTGCCATCGCCCTGAACCAAAGGACGGTTGTAGCTTGGGATACCCAGCATACATTGCGAGGCAAGGTCGGCAGCCATACCTTGTTGGCTATAAAGCGCTGAGCCAATCAGGGTGGCCAGCAAGGTGGGAATACGTTTTTTCATACGTGTTATTTGTTGTTCCGTCATCAGGGTATAGCGAAGGCAAACGGTCAGAGACTAACGTACTCATCACCACAGCGCTAGTGTTAATCCAGCCCGTTCAGCAGGATGCCGTTAGGCACCGCTATCAATGGCGGGTATGATAAAGCAAATTCTAGACGACGGCATGACGATTTGGGGAGTATATGCGGTATTGGGGAAAAGTAGTGGGTGTTGCTTTGGGGTTAATCTCGGGCGGCGGCTTCTGGGGTGTGGTGATTGGGTTTCTTATCGGCCATATGTTCGATAAGGCGCGCAGCCGCCGTGGCGCCTGGTTTGCCAACCAGCAGCAGCGTCAGGCGCTGTTTTTTTCTACCACTTTTGAAGTGATGGGGCATCTCACCAAATCGAAAGGCAGAGTAACCGAGGCGGATATCCAAATCGCTTCTTTACTTATGGACCGCATGCAGCTCCACGGTGAAGCGCGCGCTGCGGCGCAAAGAGCCTTCCGGGACGGTAAAGAGAACGGCTACCCGCTGCGTGAAAAAATGCGTCAGATGCGCACCGTGTGTTTTGGCCGCTCCGATCTTATTCGGATGTTTCTGGAAATCCAAATCCAGGCGGCGTTCGCCGACGGTTCATTGCATCCGAATGAGCGGCAGGTGCTGTATGTCATTGCCGAAGAGTTGGGGATTTCTCGCGGCCAGTTTGACCAGTTCCTGCGCATGATGGAGGGCGGCCAGCAGTTTGGCGGCGGGCAGTATCAGCAGCAGTCACAGGGCGGCTTCTCTCAGCAGCAGCGAGGCCCAACGCTTGAGGACGCCTGCAATGTGCTGGGGGTGAAAAGCTCCGATGAGCCGACGGTCATCAAGCGTGCCTACCGTAAGCTGATGAGCGAGCATCATCCGGATAAATTGGTGGCAAAAGGGTTACCGCCGGAAATGATGCAGATGGCGAAGCAGAAAGCGCAGGAAATTCAGGGTGCTTACGACCTGATTAAAACGACGAAAGGGTTCAAGTAGAAAAAAGCCTCCATTCGGAGGCTTTTAGTTAAAAGTCAGCAGGTGTTTTAAACGTCATTGGCGTACCGAAGCTTGGGTGGCTTATGGTAAGCATTTCGGCATGCAGTTGCAGACGAGGTGCCATTGCCAGCGCCTCAGGCGTGGCGTAGAAGCGGTCACCAAGGATCGGGTGCCCGAGCGCCTGCATATGGACACGCAGCTGGTGCGAGCGCCCGGTAATCGGTTTTAGCTGTACGCGGGCGGAATTATCCGCTGCGTATTCCAGCACCTGATATTCCGTCTGAGCCGCTTTCCCTGTTTCGTAGCACACCTTCTGCTTAGGCCTATTTGGCCAATCGCAAATCAGCGGCAAATCCACCATGCCTTTCTCCGGCTGCGGATGGCCCCAAACGCGAGCCACGTACTGCTTCTTCGGCTCGCGTTCGCGGAACTGGCGTTTGAGTTCACGCTCCGCCGCTTTGGTTAACGCGACAACAATAACGCCGCTGGTCGCCATATCAAGCCGATGGACCGATTCTGCCAGCGGATAGTCGCGCTGGACGCGCGTCATTACGCTGTCTTTGTGCTCATCAAGACGCCCGGGAACCGACAACAGGCCGCTGGGCTTGTTGACCACCATGATGTGCTCATCCTGGTAAAGGATGTGCAGCCACGGTTCAGTTGGCGGGTTGTACGGTTCCATCAACATTTACTCTGCATCCTTCAAGTCACAGCTGAGTTTGCTGCTCTTGTTTATCCCGGTCACTGGCTCAAGTCAGCGACCGGGAATGCTTTCTTTTGCCGCTTTGCTACAACTCGAATGGTTTGAGTAAAGCGACGTCTATTTACTGGTGGGTAACGACAATCAGGCGAAGCGCATCCAGGCGCCAGTTAGCCTGGCTCAGGGCTTCCATCACCTGCTGACGGTTGCTTTCAATTGCCGCAAGTTCGTCATCACGGATGTTAGGGTTGACCGCCTTCAGCGCTTCCAGACGCGACAGTTCCGCACTCAGTTTCTCATCGGCCTCTTCGCGAGCAGAGTCGATCAGCTCTCGTGCTGCGCTGGCGACTTTCTCTTCGGCCAGTTGCAGAATGGCATGAACGTCGGGCTGCACCGCATTGACGAGTTTGCTGCCGGTGTGGCGGTTAACCGCACTTAGCTGGCGGTTGAAGCTTTCAAACTCCACCTGTGCCGCAAGGTTGGTGCCATTTTTATCAACCAGCATACGCACCGGCGTTGGCGGCAGGAAGCGGTTAAGCTGCAACTGTTTAGGCGCTTTCGCCTCAACAACGTAGACCAGCTCAAGCAGCAGCGTGCCTACCGGCAGCGCCTTGTTCTTCAGCAGAGACAGGGCGCAGCTCCCGGTATCGCCGGAAAGGATCAGATCCAGGCCGTTACGGATGATCGGGTGTTCCCAGGTAACAAACTGCGCGTCTTCGCGCGAAAGCGCCACATCACGTTCGAAGGTAATGGTGCAGCCATCTTCCGGCAGGCCCGGGAAGTCCGGCACCAGCATATGGTCGGACGGCGTCAGCACAACCATGTTGTCGCCGCGATCGTCCTGATTGATACCGACGATGTCGAACAGGTTCATCGCAAAGCTAACGAGGTTGGTATCGTTATCCTGCTCTGAAATAGCCTGTGCCAGCGCCTGGGCTTTTTCGCCGCCGTTAGAGTGGATCTCCAGCAGGCGGTCACGGCCCTGTTCAAGCTGAATTTTCAGCGCATCGTGCTGCTCGCGGCACTGTTTAATCAGACCATCAAAGCCTTCGGTATTTTCCGGGGAGGCAAGGTACTCGATAAGCTGCGGGTAGACGCTATCGTAAATGGTGCGGCCGGTCGGGCAGGTATGCTCGAAGGCATCCAGGCCCGCGTGATACCAGTCAACCAGTACCGACTGCGCGGTTTTCTCCAGATAAGGAACGTGGATCTGGATATCGTGCGCCTGGCCGATACGGTCGAGGCGGCCGATACGCTGTTCCAGCAGATCCGGGTTAAACGGCAGATCAAACATCACCAACTGGCTGGCAAACTGGAAGTTACGCCCTTCAGAGCCGATTTCGGAGCACAGCAGGACCTGAGCGCCGGTGTCTTCTTCCGCAAACCAGGCGGCTGCGCGGTCGCGTTCGATAATTGACATGCCTTCATGGAACACGGCGGCACGAATGCCTTCGCGCTCGCGCAGAACCTGCTCAAGCTGTAGCGCGGTGGCGGCTTTGGCACAGATAACCAGCACTTTTTGCGAGCGGTGGCTGGTCAGGTAGCCCATCAGCCATTCGACGCGCGGATCGAAGTTCCACCAGGTGCCGGTATCGCCTTCGAATTCCTGATAAATCTGCTCCGGATAAAGCATATCGCGGGCGCGTTCCTCAACGGACTTGCGCGCCGCCATGATGCCGGAAACTTTAATTGCCGTTTGATACTGCGTTGGCAGCGGCAGGCGAATGGTATGCAGTTCGCGTTTCGGGAAGCCTTTCACGCCGTTACGGGTGTTACGGAACAGCACGCGGCTGGTGCCGTGGCGGTCCATCAGCATAGAGATCAGCTCCTGACGAGCGGCCTCGCTGCCTTCGCGATCGCTATTGGCGGTTTGCAGCAGCGGCTCGATATCCTGCTCGCCGATAAGCTCGCCCATGGTGTTGAGCTGCTCGTCAGTCAGGCGATCGCCCGCCAGCAGCAGAGCAACGGCGTCCGCAACCGGACGGTAATGCTGCTGCTCTTCAACGAACATCTCGAAGTCATGGAAGCGGTTAGGATCAAGCAGGCGCAGACGCGCAAAGTGGCTTTCCATTCCCAGCTGTTCCGGCGTTGCCGTCAGCAGCAGCACGCCGGGTACGTGTTCGGCCAGCTGTTCGATGGCCTGGTATTCGCGGCTCGGTGCGTCTTCGCTCCACACCAGATGGTGGGCTTCATCGACAACCAGCAGATCCCATTCCGCTTCGCACAGGTTTTCAAGGCGCTGTTTGCTGCGGCGCACAAAGTCGAGCGAACAGATGACCAGCTGTTCGGTATCAAACGGATTGCTGCTGTCGTGCTGGGCTTCGGCATAGCGTTCGTCATCAAACAGGGCGAAACGCAGGTTGAAGCGGCGCAGCATTTCAACTAGCCACTGATGTTGCAGGGTTTCCGGCACCACGATAAGCACACGCTCGGCGCTGCCTGCCAACAGTTGCTGGTGGATTATCATCCCGGCTTCGATGGTTTTGCCCAGGCCAACTTCATCGGCGAGCAGGACGCGCGGCGCATGGCGGCGGCCTACATCGTGGGCAATATTCAGCTGGTGCGGGATAAGACTGGTGCGCATGCCGCGCAGTCCGCTCCAGATCTGGCGAGATTGTTCGCTCTGATATTTGCGCGCGCGAAAACGTAGCGCAAAACGGTCCATGCGGTCGATTTGCCCGGCAAACAGGCGATCCTGAGGCTTGCTGAACACCAGCTTGCTGTCGAGAAACACTTCGCGTAGCAGAACGCTTTGTTCTTCGGTGTCGAGGCGGGTACCAAGGTAGGCGAGTAAACCCTTTTCTTCCTTAACTTCATCAACTTTTAGCTGCCAGCCTTCATGGCTGGTAATGATGTCGCCCGGGTTAAACATCACGCGGGTGATAGGCGAGTCATTTCTGGCATACAGACGATTTTCACCCGTTGCCGGGAATAGCAGAGTAACCATGCGCGTATCGAGCGCCACAACGGTTCCCAGTCCCAGTTCGCTTTCGGTATCGCTGATCCAACGTTGACCAAGTGTAAAAGGCATAAGTTTTCGGCTCTATTTCAGTGACTTAAATTTGCAGGCAATAGCATGACTACCGCGCACAAGGGGCGCAGTCGTTTAAAATTGGGTCTATGGATTCGGAGAAGGGCGCTATGGTACTGGATGGCAACGGATTCGTCACCTGCTTGTCACACCCCGAGTCTATTAAAATAGCCCCATTTGCCCCGTCATCAGTGTAGCAAAGTCATCCTCAAGGAAGGGCAAAATCCCTTCGGCCACCGGCTGTAGCTGGCGCGTCAGGTAATGATCGTAATCCAGAGGGGCCTGCTGGTAATCCACAGGCTCGGGGCCGTTTAGCGTCATCACATATTTTATTGTACCGCGGTTTTGGTACTGCGCCGGGCGCCCAAGCCGTTGGTTATGTTCGTCGGCAAGTCGGGCGGCGCGGACGTGAGGCGGGACATTTTTCTGGTATTCACTTAGCGGGCGGCGCAGCCTTTTGCGATAAATCAGCTGGGTGTCCAGCTCGCCCGCCATCAGGCTGGCAATCGTCTCACGAATATAATCCTGATAGGGCTCGTTGCGGAAAATCCGCAGGTACAGCGTTTGCTGGAACTGTTGGGCGAGGGGCGTCCAGTCCGTGCGCACCGTTTCCAGCCCCTTGAACACCATGCGCTGAGCGTCGCCCTCCTGAATCATCCCGGCATAGCGTTTTTTACTGCCCTGATCCGTTCCTCTGATGGTCGGCATCAGGAAACGGCTGAAATGGGTTTCGTACTCCAGCTCCAGCGCACAGCTGAGGTTTTGTGTGTTCTTCAGGTGCTCGCGCCACCAGTTATTAACGTGCTCAACCAGTTGGTTACCGATGCGCGCCGCATCCTGCTCGGTGTGTGCCTTTTTAAGCCAGATAAAGGTTGAATCCGTATCGCCATAAATCACGTCATACCCGCAGGCTTCTATTAATTCCCTGGTCTGGCGCATGATCTCATGTCCACGCATGGTGATCGATGAGGCAAGACGGGGATCGAAAAAGCGGCAGGCGCTGGTGCCCAGCACGCCATAAAAGGCGTTCATGATTATTTTCAACGCCTGGGACAGAGGTTTATTGCCCCGGCGTTTTGCTTCGTCTCGGCCGTGCCATATTTGGCCGACTATTTCCGGCAGGCAGTGTTTTTCGCGGGAGAACCACCCGCCAATAAAACCTTCAACAGCGTGCACGGAGTCCGGCTGCGCGGTGCCTTCGACCAGCCCGACAGGATCGATTAAAAAGGTGCGAATGATAGACGGGTAGAGGCTTTTATAATCCAGCACCAGCACCGAGTCGTACAGCCCGGGGCGGGAATCCATAACGTAGCCGCCGGGGCTTGCCTGCGGCGGCACTTCACCAAGGTTAGGTGCGACATAACCGGCGCGGTGCATACGCGGGAAATAGAGATGGCTGAATGCCGCTACCGAGCCGCCGTGCTTGTCCAGAGGCAGTCCGTTCACCGAAGCGCGCTCCAGCAGGAACGGCATCAGCTCGGTTTTATGGAAAATCCGCGTAACCAGCTCGCAGTCTTTGAGGTTATAGGTTGCCAGGGCGGGCTTATCCTCGGCAAAGCGGCGATCGATCTCATCCATTCGCTCCCATGGGTTATCGATAGATTTGCCTTCTCCCAGCAGCTCGCGTGAGACGGTTTCCAGAGAAAAAGAGGAAAAATTCCAGAATGCGGATTTCAGGGCTTCAATACCGTCGATGATTACCCGCCCGGCAATCTGGGCGAAGAATACGCCCTGTTTGAAACCGTGCTCGCGCCATTCCAGCAGGCTGTTGCCACGGCCCAGCCGCAGCGGTACCTGATAGCGTTCTGCCATTTTTTGCAGCACCCGCAGGTCGAACTGCACCACGTTCCAGCCTATCAGGACGTCGGGATCGTGTTCGGCAAACCAGGCGTTGAGCTTTTCAAGCAGCAGAGGGCGGCTGGCAACATATTCCAGCGTGAAATCCAAACTGGAGGCCTCGCCGTTCTCCGGCCCCAGCATGTAGACGTGGCGCTGACCGCAGCCCTCAAGGCCGATGCAGTAAAGCTCGCCGTGGCGGTTGGTTTCGATATCCAGCGATACCCATTTCAGCGGCGGGCGATATTCCGGGGCCGGCTTCAGGCGCGTGTCGAGCAGCACTTCGCCCTGAGGCTGGCCGCTGAACCAGACCGGGGCGGTGATAAAGCGCTCCATCAGGAAACGCTCCGGCGGGCGGATGTCCGCTTCGTAAACCGTTACGCCGCCGTCCCGCAGCAGTTTCTCAAACCTGATGAGCTGGCGGTGTTGGTGGCAATAAAGACCGGCCACCGGCTGACGGTGGAAATCTTTTAGCTCAAGCGGAGTGAGGCGGAACTGGCTTTCGCCTGCCAGCAAACGCTGCGCCTGCGCCAGCTGTGCCTGCGGAATAAAAGCCACGGACTCCTGCGGCGGCAGGCGCACTTTTTGCGGGCCAGCATCGGTGGCCAGCCAGAAATCAACTTCGGTTCCGCGTGGAGTATCCCGCCAGTGTCTGGTCAGCAGAAACCCCTGACGAGCTTGAGACACGCTGCATTCTCTCTCAGGAAAAGTGCTTCGATTATAGTCCATTTTGCGGGTGATTACTGCATTTATATACAGTGTTGTCGAGCGATGCCGCAAACCATCCGGAACTTTCCCGGCTATTATTTATTCATATAAATGATACCTTGACGGCCATCACGTTAATTCTGGAGAATCCCCCGCTCGTTTATCGACGGAAAGCCTATGGAAGCCTTACTGGAACACTTTATTACGCAGTCAGTAGCATATTCGCTTTTCGCGGTGATGCTGGTGGCCTTCTTTGAGTCGCTGGCGCTGGTGGGGCTTATCCTGCCGGGCACGGTGATGATGGCGGGGCTTGGCGCGCTTATCGGCAGCGGGCAGGTCAATTTTTACTATGCATGGGGCGCAGGAATTGTAGGCTGTCTGCTGGGCGACTGGATTTCATTCTGGCTGGGGCAGCGTTTTAAAGGGCCGCTGCACCGCTGGTCGTTTATGAAGAAAAACAAGGCGCTGCTGGATAAAACCGAGCACGCCCTGCATCAGCACAGCATGTTTACCATCCTGGTTGGGCGGTTTGTTGGCCCGACGCGGCCGCTGGTGCCGATGGTTGCCGGAATGCTGGACTTGCCGCTGGCTAAGTTTCTGCCGCCGAATATCATTGGCTGCCTGCTCTGGCCTCCGCTCTATTTTATGCCCGGTATTTTGGCCGGCGCGGCGATAGACATTCCGGCAGATATGAAGAGCGCCAGCTTTAAGTGGCTGCTGCTGGCGGTGGCGCTGCTGTTATGGCTGGCCGCCTGGCTGTGCTGGCGTTGGTATCGTAGCGATAAGAGCGGCTCAGATAGGCTTACCCGCTTTCTGCCACGATCGCGTTTACACTGGCTGGCGCCGTTGATGCTGGTGGCCGGAATCGGCAGCCTCGTGGCGCTGCTTCAGCATCCGCTGATGCCGGTTTACTGGGATATTTTGTGGAAGGTTTTATCCCACTAGCGGCCGATACCCAACAGCGTCGAGGCGCTTGCCTCGCCGCTTAGCAGCGTTTTTGTTTCCCCATCCCAGGCTATACGTCCGTCCATAACGACAAGGCTGCGTTCGGCAATGCGCGCCGTATCTTCAGTGCTATGAGAGACCATCAGCAGCGTCAGCCGCTGCTCCCGACACAGCTCATCAAGCAGCTGTAGCATTTCCTGGCGCAGCGCCGGGTCGAGCGCCGAAAAGGGTTCATCCAGCAATAAAATAGGCTGCTGACGCACCAGACAACGGGCCAGCGCCACACGCTGGCGCTGGCCGCCGGAAAGCTGGGACGGCAGACGGTCAAGCATCTCCTGCAACCCCATGCGCTCTGCCATTGCCACCAGCCTGCTCTGCTGCTGCGTATTTAGCTTCATACCGGGGTGCATACCGAGGGCGATGTTTTGCCGAACGGTAAGGTGGCTGAACAGGTTGTTTTCCTGAAATAGCATGGACACAGGGCGAGCCGAAGGCGGCGTTCGGGTATGTTCTTTTCCGTCCAGCTTGATGCTGCCGCTGGCCGGTTCAAGGAAACCGGCAACCAGGCTCAGCAGCGTGCTTTTCCCCGCGCCGCTTGGCCCAAGGATTGCCACGCGTTCACCGGCGGTAACGCGGAGAGAAAAGCGCATGGGTAAATGCTGATACAGCCAGGTTACATCAGTCAGAGTTAGCATCGCGCCCCGGTAATTTTTCAATCAAAGTGAACAGCATAAAGCACAGAAGTAATAGCAACAGCGCCGTCACCGCGCCATCCTGGCTGCGGTAAGAGCCGATTTGCTGGTACAGCCAAAACGGCAGCGTGCGGAAATCTTCATTGCCAAACAACGCAACCACGCCAAAATCGCCGATAGAGAGCACGCAGGCAAACGCCAGCGCCTGAGAAATTGGGATTTTTAGCGCCCTGAGTTCAATAAACCGCAGGCGATTCAAACCGCGAATATTCAGCGACTGGCAGAGCTGCGTATAGCGTTCCGCCACGTCACGCATTGGGTTTTCCAGCACTTTCAGCGCATAGGGAATGGCCATCAGCGCATTGGTAAAAATGACAATTGCATCGGCAGACTGGGGCAGGCCGACGGTATTATTGAGCAGCAGGAAGAAGCCGGTAGCCAGTACGATGCCCGGCATTGCCAAAATTAACATACCGCTTAGTTCTATAGCCTGCCCGGCAAACACTCGCTTGCGCAGCCGCAGTTCACGCGAGCTCCACAGCAGCATCATGGTTAACACAACGCAGATAATTCCGGCGGCAACTGCAATGCGCAGCGAAGTCCAGAGCGCCTGCCAGAGCGCGGCCTGCCGGAGCACGCTGCTCATGCTGCTATTGACTCCGTCGAACATTACCGCCAGCAAAGGCGGGAGCAATAGCAGCAATGCCAGCCCGATGAGCAGGCCATCGCACAGTTTACGGCGCAGAGAATCCTGCGGATCTCGCCAGCCTTGTAGCTGGCTTGAACCCACGGGGATAGCCTTGCTTAGTCTTTGGCTGAGCAGCACCAGCCCAAGGCAGCAAGCCATTTGCAGCAGCGCAAGCAGCGCGGCTCTGGCAGGATCGTAGTCGTAGCTCAGGGCCTGGAAGATAGCCAGTTCGATGGTTGTTGCCTGAGGTCCTCCGCCCAGCGAGAGCACGGTCGCGAAACTGGCAAAGCAGAGCATAAAGATAAGCGCCCCGGCCGGCAGAATTTGCCGCCGCAGCCACGGCCATTCGACGAAGCGAAAGAAATTCCAGCCCTGCATACCCAGCTGCGCGGCCAGCTGGCGCTGCTCTGACGGAATATTATTCAACGCCTGGAGCAGCAGGCGGGTGGCCATCGGCATGTTGAAAAAAACATGCGCGAGAAGGATGCCCTGTAAGCCGTAAGGCGAGAAATGCCACTCGAGGCCAAGCAAGCTGCAAAGCGTTGCCAGCCAGCCTTCGCGCCCGTAAACCGAGAGAATGCCGAATACCGCGACAAGCACCGGCAGCACCAGCGTCATGGCGCACAGCCGCAGCAGCGCCATACGGCCTGGAAAACGCCGTCGATAAAGCGCCCGAGCTAAAAAGATAGCCGGGAAAACGGAGAGTGCGGCGGAAAGAAAGGCCTGCCAGAAAGAGAAGCGCAGAACATGCCAGATATAGCTGTCCTGCAGCAGCGCGGAGACGTCCGTTTGCGGAGCGTTAAACCACAGCGCAAGGAAAGCCGCCAGGGCTACCGCCACCACCAGCGTGGCGGCAAATAGCCCTGGAAAGAGCCAGCCGGGGATCAGCGGCTGACGGCGCGTTGCCATTCACTAATCCAGGTTGCTCGTTGGGCCGCGACCTGCTGAGGCGTAAACTCCAGCGTGGTTTGCGGTTTCACCAGCCCGTCAAAACCAGCGGGTAATTTCACGTCGGTTACCGGATACATCCAGTTGCCGGTAGCGATAGTGTTCTGGAACCCAGGGGGGGTAATGAATTTGATAAATTTCTCCGCCAGCTCGGGCTGTTTGCTGCTGGCAAGACGCCCGGCAACTTCAACCTGCAGGTAGTGGCCTTCACTGAAGTACGCGGCTGCGTAGTTGTCTTTCTTCTCTTCAATGATGTGGTAAGCCGGGGAGGTGGTGTAGCTCATGACCAGGTCGGCTTCACCTTTGAGGAACAGGCCATAAGCTTCGCTCCAGCCTTTGGTGACGGTGACGGTTTTTTTCGCCAGCTTCTGCCAGGCTTCTGGCGCTTTGTCGCCATACACTTTCTGCATCCAGAGCAGCAAACCCAGCCCCGGCGTGCTGGTACGTGGGTCCTGATAAATCACTTTCCATTTCTGGTCGCTTTCGACCAGCTCTTTCAGGCTTTTCGGCGGGTTTTTCAGCTTGTTTTTGTCATAAACAAAAGCGAAGTAGCCGTAATCATAAGGAACAAACGTGCTGTTTTTCCAGCCGCCGGGCACTTTCAGGCTAGCGGTATCGATATTGGATGGCGCAAACAGTTTAGTTTGTGAAGCCGCGTCCAGCAGGTTGTTGTCCAGCCCCAGCACCACGTCAGCCTTGCTGTTTTTACCTTCCATGCGCACGCGGTTGAGCAGCGACACGCCGTCTTCCAGCGCGACAAATTTCAGTTCGCAGTTACAGTCGGCCTCAAACGCTTTTTTAACCGCCGGGCCAGGGCCCCAGTCGGCGGAAAATGAGTCGTAGGTGTAAACGGTTAATACGGGCTTAGCAAAAACGGGAGCGGCGACCAGCGCCAGCAGCGGCAGTAATTTTTTGAACACTTCGCACCTCTTATAAAAGGGGGCAAAGGAATTGAGCGGACTGTCTCAAATCCCTTCGCCGGCGTTATCCGGATCAGGTTCGACGGGTATTATCTCAGCGCGGACAATTTGTCCTGGCACCCCGTTGAGCAGGGAGGATTCTACTGATTTCCTCTGTGTTACGAAAGCGTTATGGACCGGGTGGCGCAAACCAGGCTGATTTAAAATCAAACCAGCCGAGGGTGTTCATTCTTACCCCGCGCATACTGCGCTGACCTTCGATGCGCAACCAGTGGTGAATCAAGGGCATAACGTCGTTTCGCTCCAGCATTTGCTTGCACCATTCCGGCAGAGGAAGGGTTTTTCCGTGCCAGCGGCGTGCGTCGCCCTGCCAGTCCAGCGGCATGCATTTTTGGATAAGCGGCACTTCATATAGCTGGGCAAACAGGGAATATTCCAGCGGCATCGTAAAGTTAACGCTGTTCAGCCAGATATCGCTTTGCGCATCGCCCTGGTGCCACTCGGCGTAATCGACTTCCTGGATAATCAGCTTCACGCCCTGCTCGGCCAGCAGTTCGGTCATGATATTGCTGATAACGCGGTGTTCTACATGGTCGCGGTAGTAGGTGAGGGTAATGCTTTCGAGGCCAGCAGGCCTGGCGGGCAGCGGGCCGGGGCGCGAATGATGCCAGCGCGGCAGCAGGCCGTAGGCAGGGAACCAGTATTGCTGATACTGCTCGGCCGCACGGTAAATGAGATTGACCGGCGAAAGGATGTGGCCAATCCACTGGCGTACGCCTTCGTGAACCCCGAGCGTGGAGCGGCTGTCGAACAGCAGGTAGTAGCAGCCTTCTTCGGGGCGGCTTTCAACGGCTTTTTCGCTGTCCGGCATGCCCTGTAGCTGCACGCCGCAGCTCGACTCTTCCCCCACCTCCGGCAGTACCCAGAAGTTAACCTCATCAATCAGCGCCCGGAAGCCGAAGTAATCATCAAATGCATGGATCTTCAGCTGGTTGCGATTATTACGGGCGACGGAATAAGGCCCTGTGCCAACGGGTTGGCTGGCAAAATCCGGCATCGTCGTCCATTCGCGCGGCAGGATCATGGCGTTAACGCTACCCAGCAGCCACGGCAGCCAGTCATCCGGCTGGCTGAGATGAATATCCAGCGTCCAGGTGGTCGGGGAGGTTATCTGCGTGATGTGGGCAAACAGCGGCAGGGTATTGATGCGCTGTAGCGAGGTAATGATATCCAGCATGTCCAGCTCCCGGCCATGATGGAAATGAATGCCGGGGCGGAGAAAGAAGCGCCAGCGTAAAGGGGATATTTGCTGCCAGTGATGGGCAATATCCGCTTCCAGTTCCCCATTTTCCTCATTTATACGCGTCAGGCCGCTAAAAATTTGCCTTGCGATATGGGTTTCGGAGCGCCGCAGCGCCGAGCCGGGCAGCAGGTTAAGCAGCGGGCGGTAGTAAAGCACACGCAAAATATGGCGGCCCTGGCGGAAGCTGCGTCCCAAATGGGAGATAAGCATCTGGCGCACAGCCGCCTTATCGCCAACGATTTGAACCAGCTGATCGATGCGATCCTGCTCGAGCAAATCTTCGGCTCGCTGTTGCTGAAGCGCCAGCCCGGTATAGAGAAAGGTGAGCTGCGAGCGTTTGCCGCGGCCCGCTTCGGCCTGCCAGCTTAGCCAGCCTTTTTCCTGCATGGCGTTCAGCAATGTGCGCATATGGCGACGTGAACAGCTCAGCAGCTCGGCCAGATCATTAAGCGTAGTTTCCTGTGGTTTGCCCTCGCAGCACTGCCACAGGCGGATGAATTGTTGTTGCAGACGTGACGAAGACATAAAAGAGGAACTCCCGCTGGAAACTCATCAATTTAACTATCCCTATATTACGTCAATAATCATCGGCGATGAAGCGAGGAGGTGTTTATGATGCGGTCATCACCTGTGAAGTTTTTCCAACAGTACTTTGCTGCGACACAATCTGTTCGTTCTGGATGGCTGGCTCGCCTGACGGTAGAGCAAAGACTAAGGATGCTCGAAGACTTGATGCAGTGGGAGGTTACAACCCCGATGCCCGAAAATACCCCCGCGCCGACTCATGTGTGACTGAGTATTGGTGCTTTTCACCGGCCAGCAGCTGTTTACTGCTGGCTTTTTTCGTTTAAAATTTACGCGCTTAGCCTCTGCCTCCGACTCCTTGGCCTTTTAAGGACATTCCATGCTCTGGTTTTTGACCCGCGCACGTCGTTTTAACCCGGTATATGCCGCTTTTATGGCTGTCGCTTTTATGATGGGGATAGCGGGTGCGCTACAGGCCCCAACGCTTAGCCTCTTTTTAACACGAGAAGTTGAGGTGCGCCCGTTCTGGGTCGGGCTGTTCTACACCGTCAACGCCATCGCCGGGATAGCCGTCAGCCTACTGCTGGCAAAGAGATCGGACAGCCAGGGCGACAGGCGCAAGCTGATTATGGTGTGCTGTGTGATGGCGGTTGCGAACTGCATTTTGTTTGCTTTTAACCGCCACTATCTGACGTTGATTACCGTTGGTGTGATGTTCGCCTCCATTGCTAACACCGCTATGCCGCAAATCTTTGCCCTGGCGCGTGAATATGCTGACCGCTCCGCGCGGGAAGTGGTGATGTTCAGCTCGGTGATGCGCGCCCAGCTCTCGCTTGCCTGGGTGATTGGCCCGCCGCTCTCTTTTATGCTGGCGCTGAAATACGGCTTTACCACCATGTTTCTTATTGCCGCCGGGATTTTTGTTATCTCGCTGGCGCTGATTGTTTTTGCTTTGCCTTCGGTTGCCAGGGTGGAGCAACCCGCCGAAGTCGCCATAACACAGGTCAGCGGCTGGAAGGACAGCAATGTCCGCATGCTGTTTATTGCCTCAATGCTGATGTGGACCTGCAACACCATGTACATCATCGATATGCCGCTGTGGATAAGCCAGGATCTCGGCCTGCCGGACGAGCTAGCGGGCCTATTAATGGGCACCGCCGCCGGGCTGGAAATCCCGGCGATGATTCTGGCGGGCTACTACGTGAAGCGCTTCGGTAAGCGAAACATGATGGTGGTCGCGGTGGCGGCTGGCGTGCTGTTTTACCTCGGGCTGATTTTCTTTCACGGTAAGGCGGCGCTGCTGGCCTTGCAGCTGTTTAACGCGGTGTTTATCGGCATTATTGCCGGGATCGGTATGTTGTGGTTCCAGGACTTAATGCCCGGCAGGCCGGGGTCTGCTACTACGTTATTTACCAACAGTATTTCAACGGGCGTCATTCTGGCGGGGATTTTACAGGGCGCGCTGGCGGAGAGTTTTGGTCACTATTCGGTGTACTGGCTGATGGCGGGGCTGGCTGTTGTTGCGCTTTACCTCACCAGCCGGGTTAAGAATGTTTGATAATTTTAGCCCTCTCCCGGAAAAGGAGAGGGCTAAGCGTTACTGCATAAAGGCCGGTAATTTTTGCTCGTAGCCGGAAATAGCGGCTTCGTGCTGCAATGTCAGGCCGATGCTGTCCAGACCGTTTAACATACAGTGACGGCGGAAGCTGTCGAGCTCGAACGAGTAGCTTTTCTCGCCTGCCTGAACGGTTTTCGCCTCCAGATCTACCACAAACTTAATCCCCGGCTGAGCGGCGACAAGCTTAAACAGCTCGTCCACCTGCTCGTCGCTCAGAATGACCGGCAGCAGCTGGTTGTTAAACGAGTTGCCGTAGAAGATATCGGCGAAGCTCGGGGCGATAACCACTTTAAAACCGTAGTCGGTCAACGCCCAGGGCGCATGCTCGCGGGAAGAGCCGCAGCCAAAGTTTTCACGCGCCAGCAGAATAGAAGCGCCTTTAAACTCAGGGTAGTTCAGCACGAACTCTGGGTTCGGCTGCTGGCCCGCATCATCCAGAAAACGCCAGTCGTTAAACAGGTGAGCGCCAAAACCGGTGCGGGTAACCTTCTGCAAAAACTGCTTCGGTATAATGGCATCGGTATCGACGTTCGCCGCGTCCAGCGGAACGACCAGGCCTGTATGTTGGATAAATTTCTCTGCCATGGTAGTTCCTCTTATTTCAATGTACGAATATCAGCAAAATGACCGGCAACCGCGGCGGCGGCGGCCATTGCAGGGCTGACCAGATGAGTACGCCCACCGCGGCCCTGGCGACCTTCAAAGTTACGGTTGCTGGTGGAGGCGCAGCGCTCGCCCGGGTTCAGGCGGTCGTTGTTCATAGCCAGGCACATGGAGCAGCCCGGAAGGCGCCATTCAAAACCGGCCTCAATGAAAATTTTGTCCAGACCTTCGGCTTCGGCCTGAGCTTTAACAGGGCCGGAGCCTGGAACCACCATCGCCAGTACGCCGGGAGCAACTTTGCGCCCTTTTGCGATTTCGGCCGCCGCACGCAGGTCTTCGATACGCGAGTTGGTACAGGAGCCGATAAACACTTTATCAATAGCCACTTCGGTCAGCGGGATGCCCGGCTTCAGGCCCATATAGGCCAACGCTTTCTCGGCAGAGGCGCGCTCAACCGGATCGCTGAACGAGTCAGGGTTCGGGATATTGTCGGTCACCGAGATGACCTGGCCTGGGTTGGTTCCCCAGGTTACCTGCGGTGCGATTTCAGCGGCGTCTAACGTTACGGTGGTGTCGAAGTTAGCGCCTTCATCGGTGCTGAAGGTTTTCCAGTAAGCAACCGCATCGTCCCAGTCAGCGCCTTTTGGTGCGTGCAGGCGGCCATTAACATAGTTGAAGGTGGTTTCGTCCGGCGCGACCAGACCCGCCTTAGCACCCATTTCAATAGCCATGTTGCACAGCGTCATGCGGCCTTCCATGCTCAGGGCACGGATAGCTTCCCCGCAGAACTCAACGACGTGGCCGGTACCGCCCGCGCTGCCGGTTTTACCGATGATCGCCAGCACGATATCTTTGGCCGTGATACCGGGTGCTGCGGTGCCTTTGACCTCGATCTTCATAGTCTTAGCGCGTCCCTGTTTCAGGGTCTGTGTTGCCAGCACGTGTTCAACTTCGGAAGTACCGATGCCGAACGCCAGCGCGCCAAAAGCGCCGTGGGTGGCGGTGTGGGAGTCGCCGCACACGATGGTCATGCCCGGCAGAGTAATGCCCTGTTCCGGCCCCATCACGTGGACAATGCCCTGGTAAGGGTGGTTCAAATCGTACAGTTCAACGCCAAACTCTTTGCAGTTCTTCATCAACTCCTGCATCTGAATGCGGGCCATCTCGCCGGAAGCGTTGATGTCTTTGGTCTGGGTTGAAACGTTGTGATCCATGGTGGCGAAAGTCTTCCCCGGCTGGCGCACAGGGCGGCCGTGGGCGCGCAGGCCGTCGAATGCCTGTGGAGAGGTCACTTCATGCACCAGATGGCGGTCGATGTACAGCAGCGGCGTCTCTTCCGGGGCTTCAAAGACCACATGGGCGTCGTACAATTTCTGATATAAGGTCTTAGCCATGATTACTTCCCCTGAGCCACGTAGCGGGCAATGATATCGCCCATTTCGTCGGTGCTGATTGCTTTACCATCACGGGCTAAGTCGCCGGTGCGGTGGCCTTCTTCTAACGCGCGGTTAATTGCGCCTTCGATAGCCTGAGCGGCCTGTTCCGCATTCAGGCTGTAGCGCAGCAGCAGCGCCAGCGACAGGATTTGCGCGATAGGGTTGGCGATGTTCTTGCCTGCGATGTCCGGCGCGGAACCGCCCGCAGGTTCGTACAGGCCAAAGCCCTGCTCGTTCAGGCTGGCGGACGGCAGCATCCCCATGGAACCGGTTATCATCGCGCACTCGTCGGACAAAATATCGCCAAACAAGTTGGAGCACAGCAGCACGTCAAACTGAGAAGGATCTTTAATTAACTGCATGGTGGCGTTGTCGATATACATATGGGACAGCGACACGTCAGGGTATTCTTTGCCGATTTCGTTGACGATTTCCCGCCACAACAGCGAAGTTTGCAGCACGTTCGCTTTGTCGATAGAGGTCACTTTACCGCGGCGTTTACGCGCGGATTCAAAAGCGATACGGGCGATTCGCTCGATCTCAAAGCGGTGGTAAACCTCAGTATCGTAGGCTTTTTCGTGCATGCCGCTGCCTTCGCGGCCCTTAGGCTGGCCGAAGTAAATCCCGCCGGTCAGTTCGCGAACGCACAGAATGTCGAAGCCGTTTGCCGCGATATCGGCGCGCAGCGGGCAAAACTCTTCCAGCCCCTGATACAGACGCGCCGGACGCAGGTTGCTGAACAGTTTGAAATGTTTGCGCAGCGGCAGCAGGGCACCGCGCTCGGGCTGCTCTGCCGGCGGTAAATGTTCCCATTTAGGGCCGCCCACGGAGCCGAATAAAATCGCATCGGCCTGCTCGCAGCCTTCAACCGTTGCCTGCGGCAGCGGGCTGCCGTGACGATCGATAGCCGCACCGCCTACGTCATGCGTGCTGGTGGTGATGCGGATATCAAAGCGGTTACGAACTGCATCCAGTACTTTCAGGGCCTGAGCCATCACTTCCGGGCCAATACCGTCGCCCGGCAAAACTGCAATATGATAATTTTTCGACATTACACGGTTTCCTGATTTTGTTCTTTATTCTGATGTTGAGCTTTGCGTTGCAATTCTTTTTCGACTTCACCGGCGCGCCAGATGTTGTTCAGCACATGCACCATCGCTTTGGCGGATGACTCGACGATGTCGGTAGTCAGGCCGACGCCGTGGAAGCGGCGACCGTTGTAGTTGGCGACGATATCAACCTGGCCCAGCGCGTCTTTACCCTGGCCTTTAGCGCTCAAGCTGTATTTCACCAGCTCAATATCGTATTCGGTGATGCGGTTAATAGCCTGGTACACGGCATCTACAGGGCCGTTGCCGTTTGCCGCTTCGGCCTTAATTTCTTCCCCGCAGGCCAGCTTCACGGAGGCGGTGGCGATGCCGTTGGAGCCTGACTGCACGCTGAAGTAGTCCAGGCGGAAGTGTTCGGGCTCTTCCTGCTGTTTGTTGATGAAGGCCAATGCTTCCAGATCGTAGTCAAAGACCTGGCCTTTTTTATCTGCCAGTTTCAGGAAGGCGTCGTACAGATTATCCAGGCTGTAGTCGTTTTCTTTGTAACCCATTTCATCCATGCGGTGCTTCACGGCCGCACGACCGGAGCGAGAGGTCAGGTTTAACTGCACCTGGTTCAGGCCAATGGATTCCGGGGTCATGATTTCGTAGTTTTCGCGGTTCTTCAGCACGCCGTCCTGGTGAATGCCGGAGGAGTGGGCGAAAGCGCCGGTGCCGACGATGGCTTTGTTAGCCGGGACCGGCATATTGCAGATTTGGCTGACCATCTGGCTGGTGCGCCAGATTTCCTGATGATTGATGCGGGTGTGCAGGTTCATGATGTCCTTGCGCACCTTGATAGCCATTATGACTTCTTCCAGCGAGCAGTTACCCGCGCGCTCGCCGATGCCGTTCATCGCGCCTTCAACCTGGCGAGCACCCGCGTGCACCGCAGCGATGGCGTTGCCGACGGCCAGGCCCAGGTCGTCATGGGTGTGAACGGAGATAATCGCTTTGTCGATATTTGGCACACGCTCATACAGGCCGGTGATGATGTTGGAGAACTCAAACGGCATGGTATAGCCGACGGTGTCCGGGATGTTGATGGTGGTAGCGCCAGCGTTAATCGCGGCTTCTACTACGCGAGCCAGATCGGCGATTGGCGTACGGCCAGCATCTTCACAGGAAAACTCAACATCATCGGTGTAGTTGCGGGCGCGTTTTACCATGTAAACGGCACGCTCGATAACTTCGTCCAGCGTACTGCGCAGCTTGGTGGCAATATGCATCGGCGAAGTGGCGATAAAGGTATGAATTCGGAAAGCTTCGGCAACTTTCAGCGACTCGGCGGCAACATCAATATCTTTCTCTACGCAGCGGGCCAAAGCACAAACACGGCTGTTTTTGATATTACGGGCGATGGTCTGAACGGACTCGAAATCACCCGGAGAGGAGACCGGGAAGCCGACTTCCATTACATCTACGCCCATACGTTCCAGCGCCATGGCTATCTGCAGTTTCTCTTTCACGCTCAGGCTGGCCTGTAATGCCTGCTCACCGTCACGCAATGTAGTATCAAAAATAATAACTTGCTGGCTCATGGTTAGGTCCTTTATCTGTCCTGGGCGCCTTCGCTACGAGCATAAAAAAACCCGCGCATTGGCGCGGGTTTTATTTGTCTGAAGGCTTGAATCAACGCTGATTGTCGCCCACCAGTCTACCGCGCAAATATGATGCGTTTAGTAGTAGACCAAGTAGGCGGATGCTGTGATTCATGTTCAAGCCCTGAGTAATTTCGTGATGTATTAATTGGTACTTGATCTGCTGGCGGCTGTCAACACTTATCCAGACAGGCGCAGCGGGTATGTCGCTTTTCACGGTTTCTCATTCAGAGGAAAACACCACTAAAGAATTTTTTACGAATATATATGAAAGCATCACAGTTAAATTAATCAATTTTCGATTATGGTCGTTTTTTGATAGTACCTTGTATGAATATTATAAAAATCATGTATTGTTTTCCCGCTGGCAAAAACGATATTAAATACGGGTAAGTTTTAATGCTTCTTGTTAATTGTTAATGGTTGCTTATAAATGGGGTGAGCTTAATATTTAAAGGTGCATGCTTTGGAAAGTACCATCAGCCCAGTTTGCCAGTCGAGTAAATATTGATGACGGAGTTTTCAGGTTCTTGAACCGTGGAAGGGAACCCAATTTGCTGCTGGAGTAATAAAATGACTGATGAACTCATTGAATGTCCGAATGTTCAGGAAATAATAAAATCACAATTGCGAGAAGTTGACCTGAATTTGCTCACGGTTTTTGACGCCGTGATGCAGGCTGAAAGTATTACCGGGGCCGCCAGACTGCTGGGGATGTCTCAGCCAGCGGTCAGCAATGCGGTTTCCCGGCTGAAGATAATGTTTAACGATGAGCTTTTCGTCCGCTATGGGCGAGGCATACAGCCAACCGGAAGGGCGTTTCAGCTGTTCAGTATTGTGCGCCACGTCCTGCAACTGGTTCAGAATGAGCTACCGGGCGCCGGGTTTGATCCTCTTGGAAGTGAGCGAGTTTTTAATATTTGCATTTCCAGCCCGCTGGATAACCGAATAATACCGATTTTTTATGATGCGGTTAAATATTCCGCACCCTATATTAAGTTGGGTTTTAAATCATGTTTTGGCCCTGATATTGAGCATCAGATGCGGCATCAGAAAGTCGACTTTGTGATTAGTTACGAAGAGTTTGTTCGGCCCGAATTTAAGCGCATGGTGCTGTTTAAGGACGAAATGGTATTAGTTACCGGGCCGCAACATCCAGGCTTTTGTGACTCGTTCAGCATCACCGATTTTTATAATGAGCGCCATGCTACCGCTTCTCTGGATAACTACGGCTCATTCAGTTTTCTTTGGTATGATACGGCTGAAAAACAAAATTCTATTGCCTGGCAGGGCGTAGCGATTACCAGCGTTTTGAATGTGGTTTCGCAGACGAAACTGGTCGGCGTAGCGCCGCGTTGGCTGGCTGAGAAGTTCGCTAATGAACTGAAAATAAATATTTTTCCGCTTCCTTTTGCGCAAAAAACTCGAACCTGTTATCTGTCGTGGCATGAATCAGCCGAGCAGGACAGAGGGCATTTGTGGATGCAGACTCTAATAAAGACAATTTGCTGTCAGTGAAAAAGGCAAATTGGCCAGCAATCGCGGAAGGTCACCGTTCTTTTTTCTCCCTTTTGTTTAAAATGCAGCATTTTATACTTTAGCACTTTCTGACTGCCGCTCTGCGGCGGTTTTGAATCTCTAAATTAATGTATAACGCACTGCATTTACCTCCATCTCTGACATATTCGTTAACAAGCCTCCCCGCTGTTCAGTTGATAGCTCCGCTATGTTCAGGTTTTGTAGCGATGAGGCCAAATTCGCTGCCCCGGATTGCGTAGGTGGATAATTGCCTGAGCGATTTTGAGCGGTTATGTTAATAAGCTAAACCTATAAAAACAAAACAGGCAGAGACACAACCTGTCGCAACGACGGCGCGGAAATGAGTTCTGCGTGCGGTCAAAAACGTGAGCCTGGAGGCAAAACCATGGAGATGTTGTCAGGAGCCGAGATGGTCGTCCGGTCGTTAATCGACCAGGGCGTTAAGCAGGTATTCGGCTACCCGGGAGGCGCGGTCCTCGATATTTACGACGCGCTTCATACTATGGGCGGAATCGATCATGTGCTGGTGCGCCATGAACAGGCGGCGGTGCATATGGCCGACGGCCTGGCGCGTGCGACCGGCGAAACGGGCGTGGTGCTGGTGACTTCTGGTCCCGGTGCAACCAATGCCATCACCGGTATCGCAACCGCCTATATGGATTCTATTCCAATGGTGGTGCTGTCAGGGCAGGTTGCAACTTCTCTGATTGGTTATGACGCTTTTCAGGAGTGCGATATGGTCGGCATTTCCCGGCCGGTGGTAAAGCACAGCTTCCTGGTAAAACAGGTCGAAGACATTCCCGCCACCATCAAAAAAGCATTCTGGCTGGCTTCGAGCGGCCGGCCTGGCCCGGTTGTAGTCGACCTGCCAAAAGATATTATGAGTCCGGCGAATAAGCTGCCGTACGCTTGGCCCGAATCCGTCAGTATGCGCTCCTATAACCCGACGACGCAGGGACATAAAGGGCAGATTAAACGTGCTCTGCAAACCCTGATTGCGGCTAAAAAGCCGGTTATGTACGTCGGCGGGGGCGCTATTAATTCGGCATGTCATGAACAACTGCTGACGCTCGCTGAAAAGCTAAATATTCCGGTGGTTTCTTCTTTGATGGGGCTGGGAGCCTTCCCGGCAACGCACCGTCAGGCACTGGGCATGCTCGGTATGCACGGCACTTATGAAGCCAACATGGCGATGCACCATTCCGATGTTATTTTTGCGGTTGGCGTGCGCTTTGACGATCGCACCACCAATAATCTCGCAAAATATTGCCCGAATGCCACCGTACTGCATATCGACATCGATCCGACTTCTATTTCCAAAACCGTGGCTGCGGATGTGCCAATCGTGGGCGACGCTCATCAGGTTCTGACCCAGATGCTGGACCTGCTGGCTCATGAAGAGACGCAGCAGTCCGGCGATGAGATTCGTGACTGGTGGCAGCACATTGAACAATGGCGCGCTCGACACTGCCTCGAATTCGACCGTAGCAGCGCAGCGATTAAACCACAGGCGGTGATAGAGACGGCATACCGTCTGACGAAAGGAGAGGCATATGTCACTTCCGACGTGGGCCAGCATCAGATGTTTGCCGCGCTTTATTATCCGTTCGATAAGCCTCGCCGTTGGATTAACTCGGGCGGGCTTGGCACCATGGGCTTTGGCCTGCCTGCCGCGCTTGGCGTGAAAATGGCATTGCCGGATGAAACCGTTATCTGTGTGACTGGTGATGGCAGTATCCAGATGAATATTCAGGAGCTTTCTACTGCCCTGCAGTATGGCCTGTCGGTGCTGGTACTGAACCTGAACAACCGCTATCTCGGGATGGTAAAACAGTGGCAGGACATGATCTATTCGGGCCGCCATTCTCAGTCTTATATGGAGTCGCTGCCTGACTTTGCGAAGCTGGCGGAGGCTTACGGCCACGTTGGCATCACCATTACTAAGCCCGAAGAGCTTGAAAGCCAGCTGGCACACGCCCTGGAAACCGTACGCGGCGGCCGCCTGGTATTTGTGGATGTCATGGTCGATGGAACAGAACACGTTTATCCGATGCAGATCCGCGGCGGCGGAATGGATGAAATGTGGTTAAGCAAAACGGAGAGAACCTGATTATGCGCCGGATATTATCTGTATTACTGGAGAATGAATCAGGAGCGTTATCTCGCGTTATTGGCCTGTTCTCCCAGCGTGGCTACAACATTGAAAGCCTGACCGTGGCACCCACTGACGATCCTACGCTCTCCCGGATGACTATTCAGACGGTGGGCGATGAAAAAGTGCTGGAGCAGATCGAAAAGCAGCTGCACAAGCTGGTGGATGTGCTGCGGGTAAGCGAACTGGGGCAGGGCGCGTATGTTGAGCGCGAAATCATGCTGGTTAAAGTTCAGGCCAGCGGGTACGGGCGCGAAGAGGTGAAACGCAGCGCGGAGATTTTCCGGGGGCAAATCATCGACGTGACGCCGACGCTCTACACGGTACAGCTTGCCGGCACCAGCGATAAGCTGAATGCTTTTCTCGATGCGATTCGCGATGTGGCGAAAATCGTTGAGATTGCCCGCTCGGGCGTCGTCGGCGTTTCGCGCGGCGATAAGATTATGCGCTAGTCACTAATGTGATCTAACTCACAGGCCCGGTAATCACTGCCGGGCTTTTTTTTGCAAACCAGAAAACAACACCCTGCAAAAGCGGTTGCCGGAGTTATTATTCTGCGCTTAGATGTAAATGTTGTTAACCATAGCCAGGGTATGGTTATGGGTCACCTGGAGAGTAAGGGGCTACAGTGAAATTGGATGAAATCGCGCGCCTGGCAGGAGTGTCACGCACTACGGCGAGCTACGTCATCAACGGGAAGGCGAAGCAGTATCGCGTCAGCGATAAAACCGTTGAGAAAGTTATGGCGGTGGTACGGGAGCATAACTACCACCCGAATGCGGTGGCCGCAGGTTTGCGCGCCGGGCGCACGCGTTCTATCGGTTTGGTTATCCCTGACCTGGAGAACACCAGCTACACCCGTATTGCTAACTATCTTGAGCGCCAGGCTCGCCAGCGCGGCTATCAGCTGCTGATCGCCTGTTCGGAAGATCAGCCGGACAACGAAATGCGCTGCATCGAGCATCTTTTACAGCGCCAGGTTGATGCGATCATTGTTTCGACATCGCTGCCTCCGGAGCACCCTTTCTATCAGCGCTGGGCGAACGATTCGTTTCCTATTATCGCGCTTGACAGGGCGTTAGATCGCGAGCATTTCACCAGCGTCGTCGGTGCCGATCAGGACGATGCGGAAATGCTGGCCGAAGAGCTGCGCAAATTCCCCGGCGATAATATTCTTTACCTCGGTGCGCTGCCCGAGCTTTCGGTCAGTTTCCTGCGTGAACAGGGTTTCCGTACCGCCTGGAAAGACGACCCGCGTACCGTCAACTACCTCTATGCCAACAGCTATGAGCGCGAGGCAGCGGCTCAGCTTTTTGAAAAATGGCTGGAAACCCACGAAATGCCGGACGCGCTTTATACCACCTCGTTTGCGCTGCTGCAGGGCGTAATGGACGTCACGCTGCGCCGCCAGGGCCGCCTTCCTTCTGAGCTGGCGATCGCTACCTTTGGCGACAACGAGCTGCTGGACTTCCTGCAATGCCCGGTGCTTGCGGTTGCTCAACGCCATCGAGATGTTGCCGAAAGGGTGCTTGAATTGGTGCTGGCAAGCCTAGACGAACCGCGTAAACCGAAGCCGGGTTTAACCCGAATTCGCAGAAATCTTTATCGTCGCGGTAGCCTGAGTCGCTACTAATCCTGAGGGCAGTTTCGGCTGCCCTAAAGTTAATTAAGAACTTTCCGGTATATTTACCCTTATTTTTTAAGGCAATTAATTAGCCGGGAAAAATGTGATAAAAAATCCCCATCGGCTAAATAAATCTCTTCTTTGTATTATTTTGTTACACACCCACAGATAAGAAATGTTGGATTATTAATCATTAGCCACCTCGCTTTCTTTACTCTTTACGCTCAGCCTGCGCCGGGCGGGCATCTGGCGCTGTTATCCAGCCCCGAAATACCTTAAAATGCCGACCGCGTCGCAAACTGCGCACTTAATATTTCCCAAAACAAGTATTTAGTCGTTTTAACGCTGTTGGTGTTTATTGGTCTTTTTCTTTCAAATATTCATGACGTTAATTTTGCCTCGCTAATGCGGCCCTTTTCACGCCAGCCATTTATCAATCGCTTAGGCGCGGGAATTTATTCCCGTAAGCGGCCTGGCTGGCTTGACAAGGTTTTCCTCCGCTCCGTAAACTCCTTTATGTGGGAATTTGTGGGGTAAAGTGGTGGAATGGGTCATTATAGGGTGAGGCTGGCATGTTCCGTGGAGCAACGTTAGTCAATCTCGACAGCAAGGGGCGGCTTGCCGTACCTACCCGTTATCGGGAAAAGCTAGTCGAAATCTCTGAAGGTCAGATGGTTTGCACCATCGACATCCATCACCCCTGCCTGCTGCTTTATACCGTTCCTGAATGGGAAATTATTGAACAAAAGCTTGCCCGTCTGTCGAGCATGAACCCCGCAGAACGCCGCGTACAGCGGTTGTTACTGGGTCATGCCAGTGAATGTCAGATGGATAGCGCCGGGCGATTGCTGCTGGCGCCAGTTTTACGCCAGCACGCCGGGCTTACCAAAGAAGTAATGCTGGTCGGGCAGTTCAATAAGTTTGAGCTGTGGGATGAAACGACCTGGCATCAACAGGTCAGGGAAGATATCGACGCTGAGCAGGCTTCGACCAATACCTTGTCGGAACGTCTGCAGGACTTGTCACTTTAAGAAATGATGGAAAATTTTAAACATACTACGGTGCTGCTGGACGAGGCCGTGAACGGCCTTAATATTCGTCCTGACGGCATCTACATTGATGGCACTTTTGGTCGCGGTGGCCACTCACGCCTGATCCTGTCCCAGCTTGGTGAACAGGGTCGTCTGCTGGCGATTGACCGCGATCCGCAGGCGATCGCCGCGGCAGCCGCTATTGATGACCCACGCTTCTCCATCATTCATGGCCCATTCTCTGCGCTGGCAGATTACGCCCGCGAGCGCGAACTGGAAGGCAAGATCGACGGCATTTTGCTGGATCTTGGCGTTTCGTCCCCTCAACTGGATGACGCTGAACGTGGTTTCTCCTTTATGCGAGATGGCCCGCTGGATATGCGTATGGATCCAACACGTGGCCAGTCTGCCGCCCAGTGGCTGATGACAGCAGAAGAAGCTGATATTGCCTGGGTTATCAAAACTTTCGGTGAAGAACGCTTTGGTAAGCGTATCGCGCGCGCCATTGTGGAGCGCAATCGTGAAGAGCCGATGACGCGTACCAAAGAGCTGGCGGCCGTTGTAGCCGCCGCGATGCCGGTAAAAGACAAGTTCAAACATCCGGCCACCCGCACTTTCCAGGCTATTCGTATCTGGATCAACAGCGAGCTGGACGAAATTGAAAAGGCGCTAAAAGGATCGCTGGCCGCGCTGGCAACCGGAGGGCGTCTGTCGATTATCAGTTTCCACTCTCTGGAAGACCGTATCGTCAAACGCTTTATGCGTGAAAACAGCCGTGGTCCACAGGTTCCGGCCGGTCTGCCGATGACGGAGGCTCAGCTGAATAAACTGGGCGGCCGCTACCTGAAGGCGCTCGGCAAAATGATGCCGGGCGAGGAAGAAGTTGCGGAGAATCCGCGCGCGCGCAGTTCCGTTTTGCGTATCGCCGAGAGGACTAACGCATGATCAACCGAGTGACAGAAACCCTCAGCAAGGTCACGCAGCTCGGCAGCAATGAGCGCCACGCCTTGCCGACGGTGATCGGCGGCGATCTGCTGCGACACGGGAAACTGCCACTCTGTTTGTTCATCGCCAGCATTATCACCGCCGTTTCAGTGGTGACCACGGCGCACCATACTCGCCTACTGACAGCACAGCGTGAGCAGATGGTTCTGGAACGCGACGCGCTGGATATTGAGTGGCGCAACCTGATTCTTGAAGAAAATGCGCTCGGCGATCATAGCCGGGTGGAGCGGATCGCGACGGAAAAGCTGCAATTGCAGCATGTCGATCCTTCGCAGGAAAACATCGTAGTTCAGCAATAAGGAATAGCGCGACAGATGAGAGCAGCGGCAAAAACGCTTAAACCAAAACGCCAGGAAGAACAGGCCAACTTTATCGGTTGGCGTTTTGCGTTGCTTTGCGGTTGCATTCTGCTCGCACTGACTTTCCTGCTCGGTCGCGTGGCGTGGCTGCAAATCATCAGTCCGGATATGCTGGTGCGCCAGGGTGATATGCGCTCTCTTCGCGTGCAGGAAGTTTCAACTTCACGCGGCATGATTAGCGACCGCGCGGGGCGTCCGCTGGCGGTGAGCGTGCCGGTTAATGCGATTTGGGCCGACCCTAAAGAGCTGCACGAGGCGGGAGGCGTAACGCTGGATAACCGCTGGAAAGCGCTGGCCGATGCGCTAAAAATCCCGCTCGACCAGCTGGCTACCCGGGTTAACAGCAATCCAAGTGGCCGCTTTATCTATCTTGCCCGCCAGGTCAACCCGGACATCGGCGACTACATCAAGAAGCTTAAGCTCCCCGGTATTCATCTGCGGCAGGAATCTCGCCGCTACTATCCTTCAGGCGAAGTGACTGCTCACCTCATCGGCTTTACCAACGTCGATAGCGAAGGGATCGAGGGGGTGGAAAAAAGCTTTGATAAATGGCTCACCGGTCAGCCCGGCGAGCGCGTTGTGCGTAAAGACCGCTACGGGCGCGTTATCGAAGACATTTCCTCAACCGACAGCCAGGCCGCCCATAACCTGGCTTTGAGCATTGATGAACGCCTGCAGGCTCTGGTCTACCGCGAGCTGAATAACGCCGTCGCCTTTAACAAGGCCGAGTCCGGCACCGCCGTACTGGTGGATGTGAATACCGGCGAAGTACTGGCGATGGCCAATAGCCCGTCCTACAACCCGAATAACCTGACCGGCACCGCAAAAGATGTGATGCGTAACCGCTCTATTACCGACATCTTTGAACCGGGTTCCACCGTTAAGCCAATGGTGGTGATGACCGCGCTGCAGCGTGGCGTGGTACAGGAAAATACCGTGCTGAACACGGTGCCGTTCCGCATCAATGGTCATGAGATCAAAGATGTTGGGCGCTACAACGAATTGACTCTTACCGGAGTCCTACAGAAGTCGAGTAACGTCGGGGTTTCAAAACTGGCGTTAGCGATGCCCTCCTCAGCGTTAGTAGATACTTACTCTCGTTTTGGACTGGGAAAAGCGACCAATTTGGGGTTGGTCGGGGAACGCAGTGGCTTATATCCTCAAAAACAACGGTGGTCTGACATAGAGAGGGCCACCTTCTCTTTCGGCTATGGGCTAATGGTAACGCCGTTACAGTTAGCGCGAGTCTACGCAACAATCGGCAGCTACGGAATTTACCGTCCGCTGTCTATCACCAAAGTTGACCCGCCGGTTCCCGGCGAACGTGTCTTTCCAGAATCCACAGTTCGCACAGTGCTACACATGATGGAAAGCGTGGCACTGCCCGGCGGCGGCGGGGTTAAGGCAGCGATTAAAGGTTATCGTATTGCCATTAAAACCGGTACCGCGAAGAAAGTTGGGCCGGACGGAAAATATATCAATAAATACATTGCCTATACCGCAGGTGTAGCGCCAGCCAGCAATCCGCGCTTCGCGCTGGTGGTAGTGATTAACGATCCGCAGGCCGGTAAATATTACGGCGGTGCCATCTCTGCACCCGTGTTCGGTGCAATTATGGGTGGCGTGCTGCGCACCATGAACATTGAACCGGATGCCCTGGCAGTCGGTGAGAAAAGCGAATTTGTAATTAATCAGAAAGAGGCATCAGGTGGCAGATCGTAATTTGAGTGACCTTCTTGCTCCGTGGGTAGCCGGACTGCCTGCGAGAGCGCTGCGAGAGATGACACTCGATAGTCGCGTGGCGGCTGCGGGCGATCTTTTTGTGGCCGTGGTCGGTCATCAGGCGGACGGGCGTCGTTATATCCCGCAGGCGATAGCACAGGGTGTAGCAGCCGTGATCGCAGAGGCGGACGGCGAAGCTGCGGATGGCGAAGTGCGTGAAATGCACGGCGTGCCTGTCATCTATCTTAGCCAGCTGCATCAGCGCCTCTCTGCGCTGGCCGGGCGCTTCTATCATCAGCCTTCCGGGGCGTTACGCCTGGTCGGCGTGACCGGTACCAACGGTAAGACCACAACGACCCAGTTGCTTGCGCAATGGGCCCAGCTACTGGGCGAAACCAGCGCCGTGATGGGCACCGTAGGCAATGGGCTGCTCGGGCAGGTGGTTCCGACCGAGAACACCACGGGTTCTGCGGTTGATGTTCAGCATGTATTAGCGAGCCTGAGCGCGCAGGGCGCAACCTTTGGCGCGATGGAAGTCTCTTCCCATGGCCTGGTTCAGCACCGCGTAGCGGCATTGAAATTTGCCGCCTCTGTCTTTACCAATTTAAGCCGCGATCATCTTGATTATCATGGTGATATGGCAAATTACGAAGCCGCAAAATGGCTGCTGTTCTCCGAACATGACTGCGGTCAGGCGATCATCAATGCCGACGATGAAGTCGGCCGCCGCTGGCTGGCTCGCCTGCCGGATGCCGTTGCGGTCAGCATGGAGAACAATTTACAGCCGGGCGGCCACGGTCGCTGGCTGAAAACCGATGAAGTGGTTTATCACGACAGCGGGGCAACGATTCGCTTTAGCTCCTCCTGGGGCGACGGTGAAATTGAAAGCCGCCTGATGGGGGCGTTTAACGTCAGTAACCTGCTGCTGGCTCTGGCAACGCTGCTGGCGCTGGGCTATCCGCTTAACGAATTGGTTGAGTCAGGGGCTCGCCTGCAGCCGGTTTGCGGGCGTATGGAAGTCTTCAGCGCGGCGGGTAAATCTACCGTAGTCGTTGATTACGCTCACACCCCGGACGCGCTGGAAAAAGCATTACAGGCTGCTCGCCTGCACTGCACCGGCAAACTGTGGTGCGTGTTTGGCTGCGGTGGCGATCGTGACAAGGGCAAACGCCCTCTTATGGGCGGTATCGCCGAGCAATACGCCGATGTGGTTGTGGTGACCGACGACAACCCGCGTACCGAGGAGCCAAAGGCTATCGTCGACGATATCCTGACCGGCATGCTTGATGCGGGCCGCGCTCACGTCGTATTAGGGCGTGCGGAAGCGGTGACCAATGCCATTATGCAGGCTAAAGAAAACGACGTCGTGCTGCTGGCCGGTAAAGGCCACGAAGATTATCAAATTGTTGGCAACCGCCGTCTGGATTACTCCGACCGCGTAACTGCCGCTCGTCTGCTGGGAGTTGTGGCATGATTCGCGTCTCCCTGAAGCAACTTGAAACCATCCTGAAGGGTGAGCTGTTCGGCGCTGACGCGGACATTATCGATGTCACTACCGACACCCGTAAGCTCACCGATGGCTGCCTGTTTGTGGCGCTAAAAGGCGAACGTTTTGATGCTCACAACTTTGCCGCGGATGCGGTGAAAGGTGGAGCAGGAGCGCTGCTGGTAAGCCGCAAGCTGGATATAGACGTACCGCAGCTGGTTGTCGCGGATACTCGCCTCGCTTTTGGCGAGCTGGGCGCGTGGGTTCGCCAGCAGGTTCCGACGCGCGTTGTGGCGCTCACCGGCTCCTCCGGCAAAACCTCGGTAAAAGAGATGGCGGCTTCAATCCTGCGCCAGTGCGGCAATACGCTTTACACCGCAGGCAACCTGAATAACGACATCGGCGTACCGATGACGCTGCTGCGCCTGACCCCGGAATATGACTTTGCCGTTATCGAACTGGGTGCTAATCACCAGGGCGAAATTGCCTGGACCGTGGGGCTGACCCGCCCGGAAGCCGCGCTGGTTAATAACCTGGCCGCCGCGCACCTTGAGGGCTTTGGCTCTCTGGCAGGCGTTGCGAAAGCGAAGGGTGAGATCTTTACCGGCCTGCCGGCCAACGGCACCGCAATCCTGAACGCCGATAATAACGACTGGCTGAACTGGCAGACGATCATCGGCGATCGTAAAACCTGGCGTTTTTCCCCTAACGCGGAAGGGAGCGATTTTACCGCGACCAATATCCATATCACTTCGCACGGCACCGAGTTCACTCTGCGCACCCCGCAGGGTGATATTAATGTCGTGCTGCCGCTGCCTGGCCGCCACAATATTGCTAACTCGCTGGCCGCTACGGCGCTGGCGATGGCCGTTGGCGCTCCTCTGGAAGCGGTAAAAGCTGGCCTGGCCGGGCTGAAAGCTGTTCCGGGCCGCCTGTTCCCCATTCAGCTTGCTGAAAATCAGCTGCTGTTGGATGACAGCTACAACGCCAACGTGGGTTCTATGACCGCCGCAGCGCAGGTGCTGTCGGAAATGCCCGGCTACCGCGTGATGGTTGTGGGCGATATGGCCGAACTGGGCGATGAAGCTGAAGCCTGCCATCGTCAGGTAGGCGAGGCGGCAAAATCCGCAGGCATCGACCGGGTATTAAGCGTGGGCGTGTTAAGTAAAACGCTGAGCGCTGCATCAGAAGTTGGTGAGCATTTTACCGATAAGCAGGCCGTGATTGAGCGTTTAAAAGCGCTGATTGCGGAACATTCAATTTTAACCATTTTGGTGAAAGGTTCACGTAGTGCGGCCATGGAAGAGGTGGTTCGCGCATTACAGGAGAAACAAGCATGCTAGTTTGGCTGGCCGAACATTTGGTCAAATATTATTCCGGCTTTAACGTCTTTTCCTACCTGACGTTTCGCGCCATTGTCAGCCTGCTGACCGCTCTGTTTATCTCCCTGTGGATGGGGCCGCGGATGATCGCGCGTTTACAACAACTCTCCTTCGGGCAGGTTGTGCGCAACGACGGCCCTGAGTCGCATTTCAGCAAACGTGGTACGCCGACGATGGGCGGCCTGATGATCCTGACCGCCATTGTGGTCTCGGTTCTGATGTGGGCTTACCCGTCTAACCCTTACGTCTGGTGCGTGCTGTTCGTGCTGGTCGGCTTCGGTATTGTCGGCTTTGTTGATGACTACCGCAAAGTGGTTCGCAAAGATACCAAGGGGCTGATTGCTCGCTGGAAATACTTCTGGATGTCGGCCATTGCTCTGGTGGTTGCCTTCACCATGTATGCCGTGGGCAAAGGGACTCCGGCCACCGAACTGGTGGTGCCGTTCTTTAAAGACGTGATGCCGCAGCTGGGCCTGTTCTATGTCCTGCTGGCGTACTTCGTCATCGTTGGCACCGGCAATGCGGTAAACCTGACGGACGGCCTGGACGGCCTGGCGATTATGCCAACCGTGTTTGTCGCCGCGGGCTTTGCGCTGGTGGCATGGGCAACGGGCAACATGAACTTCGCTGGTTATCTGCATATCCCTTACCTGCGTCACGCGGGCGAGTTGGTTATCGTTTGTACCGCCATCGTTGGGGCGGGGCTGGGTTTCCTGTGGTTCAACACTTATCCGGCCCAGGTCTTTATGGGCGATGTAGGCTCTCTGGCTCTGGGCGGCGCGCTCGGGACGATTGCCGTGCTGCTGCGCCAGGAGTTCCTGCTGGTGATTATGGGCGGCGTGTTTGTGGTTGAAACCCTGTCGGTTATCTTGCAGGTCGGCTCGTTCAAGCTGCGCGGACAGCGCATCTTCCGTATGGCGCCGATTCACCACCACTATGAATTAAAAGGCTGGCCGGAGCCGCGCGTTATTGTGCGCTTCTGGATTATCTCGCTGATGCTGGTGCTGATTGGCCTGGCAACGCTGAAGGTTCGCTAAACATGGCAGATTACCAGGGTAAAAAAGTCGTTATCATCGGGTTGGGCCTTACCGGCCTGTCATGCGTGGATTTCTTCCTGGCACGCGGCGTTACGCCGCGCGTAATCGACACCCGCATTTCCCCTCCTGGTCTTGATAAGCTGCCTGAAACCGTCGAGCGCCATACCGGATCGATGAACGAAGACTGGCTGCTGGCGGCGGATCTGATTGTCGCGAGCCCTGGCATCGCACTGGCAACACCCGCGCTTAGCGCCGCAGCGGATGCTGGTGTTGAAATTGTTGGCGATATCGAACTCTTTTGCCGTGAAGCTCAGGCGCCGATAATCGCTATCACCGGTTCTAACGGGAAAAGCACCGTCACCACCCTGGTGGGCGAGATGGCGAAGGCGGCGGGCGTTAACGTCGGCGTAGGCGGCAATATCGGCCTGCCTGCTTTGATGCTGCTGGGCAAAGATTGCGAGCTGTATGTGCTTGAGCTTTCCAGCTTCCAGCTGGAAACGACGTACAGCCTGAAAGCCGCCGCGGCTACCGTGCTGAACGTGACTGAAGATCATATGGATCGCTATCCGTTTGGCATGCAGCAGTACCGTGCGGCCAAGCTGCGCGTTTACGAAAACGCAAAAGTCTGCGTGGTGAACGCCGACGACGCGCTGACCATGCCGGTGCGCGGCGCGGATGAACGCTGTGTCAGCTTTGGCGTTGATGTGGGGGATTATCATCTTAACCGCCAGCAGGGCGATACCTGGCTGCGGGTGAAGGGTGAGAAGATCCTCAATACCAAAGAGATGAGCCTGGTTGGGCAGCATAACTATACCAACGCCCTGGCGGCGCTGGCGCTGGCCGATGCGGTGAAATTGCCCCGGGCAACCAGCCTGAAAGCGCTGACCACCTTTACCGGCCTGGCGCACCGTTTCCAGATGGCGTGGGAGCGTAACGGCGTTCGCTGGATCAATGATTCCAAAGCGACCAACGTCGGCAGCACCGAAGCGGCGCTGAACGGGCTGCATCTTGAAGGGACTTTGCATCTGCTGCTGGGTGGCGACGGTAAATCTGCGGATTTCTCGTCCCTGACTCGTTACCTGCAGGGCGACCGCGTTCGCCTCTATTGCTTTGGCCGCGATGGCGCTGAACTCGCCGGACTGCGTCCGGAAGTCGCCGAGCAAACCGAAACGATGGAGCAGGCGATGAAACTGGCCGCCGCACGCGTTCAGCCGGGCGATATGGTACTGCTTTCGCCGGCCTGCGCCAGCTTGGACCAGTTTAAAAACTTTGAACAGCGCGGCGACGTGTTTACTCAACTTGCGAAGGAGCTGGGCTGATGCGTTTATCTCTCCCTCGCCTGCGCGTGCCTCGTGTTCCGGGATTCGGTATCCTGGCGTGGCTCGCTTCGGCCATAAAAGGGTGGGTAATGGGCTCCCGCGAAGCCGACGCCAACAGCATGGTGCTGTACGACCGAACGCTGCTGTGGCTGACGTTCGGCCTGGCCGCGATCGGTTTTATTATGGTGACTTCGGCCTCAATGCCGGTAGGGCAGCGCCTGGCGGACGATCCGTTCCTGTTTGCCAAACGTGACGGTCTTTACATCCTCGTGGCGTTTGCCATGGCGATGGTCACCCTGCGCCTGCCGATGGACTTCTGGCAGCGCCACAGTACCGCGATGCTGCTGGCTTCGATTGTCATGCTGCTGATTGTGCTGGTGGTGGGGAGTTCCGTTAACGGTGCATCACGCTGGATTGCCTTCGGCCCGCTGCGTATTCAGCCCGCCGAGTTTTCAAAGCTGTCGCTGTTCTGCTACCTGGCAAACTACCTGGTGCGCAAAGTTGACGAGGTGCGTAATAACCTGCGCGGCTTCCTTAAACCAATGGGCGTTATCCTGGTGATGGCGGTTCTGCTGCTGGCGCAGCCGGACCTGGGGACGGTGGTTGTGCTGTTTGTGACAACCCTGGCAATGTTGTTCCTGGCCGGTGCAAAACTGTGGCAGTTCATCGCCATTATCGGCATGGGGATCTCGGCGGTTATCCTGCTTATCCTTGCCGAGCCTTACCGTATTCGCCGCGTAACTTCTTTCTGGAACCCCTGGGAAGATCCGTTCGGCAGCGGCTACCAGCTGACCCAATCTCTGATGGCTTTTGGACGCGGAGAATTGTGGGGGCAGGGGCTGGGGAATTCGGTTCAAAAACTGGAATATTTGCCCGAAGCACATACCGACTTTATCTTCTCGATTATCGGCGAGGAGCTGGGATATATCGGTGTGGTACTGGCTCTTTTGATGGTATTCTTCGTCGCTTTTCGCGCGATGTCCATCGGCAAACGCGCGCTGGAATTAGATCAGCGTTTTTCCGGTTTTCTGGCCTGCTCCATCGGTATTTGGTTTAGCTTCCAGGCGCTGGTTAACGTTGGTGCGGCTGCGGGTATGCTGCCGACCAAAGGTCTGACGCTGCCGCTTATCAGCTACGGTGGTTCCAGCCTGATAATTATGTCTACGGCAATCATGTTGTTGCTGCGAATAGATTATGAAACTCGCCTGGCCAAGGCTCAGGCGTTTACACGGAGTGCCAAATGACAGGCAAAGCGAAGCGGTTGATGGTGATGGCGGGCGGGACCGGCGGACATGTGTTCCCGGGGCTGGCGGTTGCTCATCATCTTCAGGCCGAAGGATGGGAAATTCGCTGGCTCGGTACCGCGGACCGTATGGAAGCCGACTTAGTGCCAAAACACGGTATTGGCATCGACTTCATTCGTATCTCCGGCCTGCGCGGAAAAGGGTTAAAAGCCCTGGCGCTGGCTCCGCTGCGTATCTTCAACGCCTGGCGTCAGGCGCGGGCGATTATGAAAGCCTGGCAGCCGGACGTGGTTCTGGGTATGGGCGGCTATGTTTCCGGCCCGGGTGGCCTGGCGGCCTGGTCGCTCGGTATTCCCGTGGTACTGCACGAGCAGAACGGCATCGCCGGGCTGACGAATAAGTGGCTGGCAAAGATTGCCACCAAAGTGATGCAGGCTTTCCCGGGTGCTTTCCCCAAAGCTGACGTGGTCGGCAACCCGGTGCGTACCGACGTGCTGGCGCTCCCGCTGCCGCAGGTTCGCTTTGCCGGACGTGAGGGGCCGATTCGTGTGCTGGTCGTTGGGGGGTCACAGGGCGCTCGCGTTCTGAACCAAACCCTGCCGCAGGTGGCCGCTCGTCTGGCCGATGCGGTGACAATCTGGCACCAAACCGGCAAAGGTGGCCAGGCCGTGGTGCAGCAGGCATATGCCGAAGCCGGGCAGCCGCAGCATAAAGTGACCGAATTTATTGACGATATGGCAGCCGCCTATGAATGGGCTGACGTAGTGGTTTGCCGCTCAGGTGCATTAACCGTGAGCGAAATCGCAGCGGCGGGTTTGCCCGCGCTGTTTGTTCCGTTCCAGCATAAAGACCGGCAGCAATACTGGAATGCGCTGCCGCTGGAAAAGGCAGGAGCCGCAACAATACTGGAGCAGCCGCAGTTTACCGTGGATGCCGTTACCCGCACCCTGGCCGGATGGGACAGAGCAACGCTGCTGGCAATGGCCGAGCGTGCGCGAGCGGCCTCCATTCCTGATGCGACAGAGCGGGTAGCAAATGAAGTCAGCGCCGCAGCGCGTGCGTAACTCTTGTGGGTGGCGAGTTGCCGCCCGTAAATTTGATGTAATGGCGGCATGCCGCCTGCAGGTTTAGAGAATGAATACACAACAACTGGCGAAACTGCGTTCAATCGTGCCCGAGATGCGTCGCGTCCGGCACATTCACTTTGTTGGCATCGGCGGCGCCGGTATGGGCGGTATTGCCGAAGTTTTGGCTAACGAAGGCTACCAGATCAGCGGTTCCGATCTGGCTCCGAACCCGGTCACGCAGCAGTTGTCGGCCCTGGGCGCCACTATTTATTTCAACCATCGCCCGGAGAACGTGCGTGATGCCAGCGTTGTAGTTGTGTCCACGGCTATTTCTGCGGATAACCCGGAAATTGTTGCCGCCCACGAAGCGCGTATCCCGGTTATCCGCCGCGCGGAGATGCTGGCCGAACTGATGCGCTTCCGCCACGGTATTGCCGTTGCCGGGACGCACGGTAAAACAACCACCACGGCGATGGTCTCCAGCATTTACGCAGAAGCGGGGCTGGACCCGACTTTCGTTAACGGCGGTTTGGTGAAGGCCGCGGGCGTTCATGCTCGTTTGGGGCACAGCCGCTACCTGATTGCAGAAGCCGATGAAAGTGACGCATCGTTCCTACATTTGCAGCCAATGGTGTCGATTGTCACCAATATCGAAGCCGACCACATGGATACTTACCAGGGCGACTTTGAAAATTTAAAACAGACATTTATTAATTTCCTGCACAATTTGCCGTTTTATGGTCGTGCAGTGATGTGCGTGGACGATCCGGTGATTCGCGAGCTGCTGCCGCGAGTGGGCCGCCAAACCACCACCTATGGTTTCAGTGAAGACGCGGATGTTCGCGTTGAAAACTATCAGCAGAAAGGCGCTCAGGGATTTTTCACTATTGTGCGTCAGGACAAGCCTGAGCTTCACGTAGTGCTGAATGCGCCGGGCCGTCATAACGCGCTGAACGCCGCGGCGGCTGTTGCCGTTGCGACGGAGGAAGGCATCGAGGACGAGGCGATTTTACGCGCGCTGGAAAGCTTCCAGGGAACCGGGCGTCGCTTCGATTTCCTAGGCGAGTATCCCCTGGCACCGATTAACGGCAAGACGGGAACGGCGATGCTGGTAGACGATTATGGTCATCACCCAACGGAAGTGGATGCCACGATTAAGGCGGCTCGTGCGGGCTGGCCGGATAAAAATCTGGTGATGATTTTCCAGCCGCACCGCTACACCCGCACCCGTGACCTGTACGACGATTTCGCAGGCGTGCTGTCGCAGGTGGACTCTCTGGTGATGCTGGAGGTTTACCCTGCCGGTGAAGCCCCGATCCCGGGGGCCGACAGCCGTTCTCTGTGCCGTACCATTCGAGGTCGCGGTAAGGTTGACCCGATCCTGGTTTCCGATCACGGTGAAGTGGCGGACATCCTGGCCCCTGTTCTGACGGGAAATGATCTGATCCTCGTCCAGGGTGCCGGGAACATCGGCAAAATTGCGAGAAACCTGGCTGAAATCAAGTTACAGCCTCAAACTAAAGAGGAAGGGCACCATGGCTGATAAAGTAGCCGTCCTGCTGGGGGGCACTTCCGCTGAACGTGAGGTTTCGCTGCAATCCGGTAGTGCGGTTCTGGCGGGATTAAGAGAGGGTGGCGTTGATGCCCATCCTTTCGATCCACAAAGCCAGTCGGTGCTGGAGCTGAAGTCGCAGGGGTTCGATAAAGTCTTTATCGCGCTGCACGGCCGCGGCGGCGAAGACGGCACTCTCCAAGGTTTGCTGGAGTTCCTTGAACTGCCGTATACCGGCAGCGGCGTAATGGCATCGGCAATAACCATGGATAAGCTGCGCAGCAAATTGCTGTGGCAGGGCGCGGGTTTACCGGTCGCCCCTTGGGTATACCTCAACCGTCGCGACGTAGAAGCAGGTATAACGGGAGCGCTGGAAGAGCGCATTTCCGCGCTGGGAATGCCGGTTATCGTTAAGCCGAGCCGTGAAGGCTCAAGCGTTGGTATGTCAAAGGTTGATAGCGTGGATGCGCTGCCTGCGGCTCTGGCGCTGGCGTTCGAACATGATGAAGATGTGCTGATTGAGAAATGGTTAAGCGGCCCGGAGTACACGGTGGCGATTTTAGGCGACGAAATTTTACCGTCTATCCGCATCCAACCCGCCGGAACCTTCTATGATTATGAGGCGAAGTATCTCTCTGATGAAACTCAATATTTCTGCCCGGCTGGATTAATTGAGCAAAGAGAGCAGGAATTGCAGGCATTAGTTCTACAGGCGTGGCAGGCTCTGGGCTGTAGCGGCTGGGGACGAGTGGATGTTATGCAGGATAACGACGGGCAGTTTTATCTGCTGGAAGTGAACACGTCGCCGGGCATGACAAGCCATAGCCTGGTGCCGATGGCGGCTCGCCAGGCGGGGATGAGCTTCTCGCAGCTGGTAGTACGAATTCTGGAACTGGCGGACTGATATGTCGCAGGCTGCACTGAATGCGCGTAACCGGGCAGAGGAAAATACCAGCTCGCGACGCAGTAACGGGTCCCGTCTGGCAGGAGTTATCTTCCTGTGCGTGGTCCTGTTTAGCGTGTTTATCGGCGGCTGGATAGTCGTTGGCTGGATGGAAGATGCCCAGCGCCTGCCGCTTTCGAAGCTGGTGGTTACCGGCGAGCGGCACTACACGCGCAATGATGATATTCGTCAGTCTATTTTGGCTCTGGGCGCGCCCGGAACCTTTATGACTCAGGATGTGAATATCATCCAACAACAGATAGAGCGTTTGCCGTGGATCAAGCAAGCAAGCGTTAGAAAGCAGTGGCCGGACGAATTGAAGATTCATCTGGTTGAATATGTGCCGATAGCACGCTGGAATGACCAGCATATGGTTGACGCGGAGGGGAACTCCTTCAGCGTACCGGCAGAGCGCACCAGCAAGCAGACGTTACCGATGCTCTCCGGCCCGGAAGGCAGCGAAAACGAAGTGCTGCAAGGTTACCGTGACATGGGTGTGGTGCTGGCAAAGGATAAGTTTACCTTGAAAGAGGCGGCGATGACCGCCCGCCGCTCCTGGCAGTTGACGCTGAATAACGGCATTAAGCTCAACCTTGGCCGGGGCGATACGATGAAACGTCTGGATCGTTTTGTAGAACTGTATCCGGTTCTGCAACAGCAGGCGCAGGCCGATAACAAACGGATCGGTTATGTCGACCTGCGATACGACTCAGGCGCCGCGGTAGGCTGGGAGGCACTTCCTCCTCCTGCACCTAATCCGAATCAGCAACAGAATCAGGCACAGGCAGAACAACAATGATCAAGGCGACGGACAGAAAACTGGTAGTTGGACTGGAGATTGGCACCGCTAAGGTCGCCGCTTTAGTAGGGGAAGTTCTGCCCGACGGTATGGTCAATATTATTGGCGTGGGCAGCTGCCCTTCGCGTGGTATGGACAAAGGTGGGGTAAACGACCTCGAGTCAGTAGTTAAGTGCGTTCAGCGGGCGATTGACCAGGCTGAACTGATGGCAGATTGCCAGATTTCTTCCGTCTACCTGGCGCTGTCCGGGAAGCACATTAGCTGCCAGAACGAAATTGGCATGGTGCCTATTTCGGAAGAGGAAGTGACTCAGGAAGATGTGGAAAATGTGGTGCATACGGCAAAATCTGTGCGCGTTCGTGATGAACACCGGGTTCTGCATGTGATTCCACAGGAATACGCTATTGATTACCAGGAAGGGATCAAAAATCCGGTTGGCCTGTCCGGCGTCCGTATGCAGGCCAAGGTGCACTTGATCACCTGTCACAACGACATGGCGAAAAACATTGTTAAAGCCGTTGAACGTTGTGGCCTGAAAGTTGACCAATTAATTTTTGCCGGTCTGGCCGCAAGCTATGCGGTATTGACCGAAGACGAACGTGAACTTGGCGTCTGTGTCGTGGATATCGGCGGTGGTACTATGGATATGGCGGTTTACACCGGCGGTGCGCTGCGCCATACCAAAGTTATCCCTTATGCTGGAAACGTGGTGACCAGCGATATCGCCTACGCGTTCGGTACGCCGCCGAGCGACGCCGAAGCGATTAAAGTGCGTCATGGCTGCGCACTTGGCTCCATCGTCGGGAAAGACGAAAACGTTGAAGTCCCGAGCGTAGGCGGGCGTCCACCGCGCAGCCTGCAGCGCCAGACGCTGGCGGAAGTGATTGAACCTCGTTATACCGAGTTGCTTAACCTGGTAAACGAAGAGATTCTGCAGTTACAGGAACAGCTTCGTCAGCAGGGCGTGAAACATCACCTCGCGGCGGGGATTGTGTTAACCGGCGGCGCAGCACAAATTGAAGGCCTGGCAGCCTGTGCTCAGCGCGTGTTCCATACGCAGGTGCGTATCGGTCAGCCGTTGAATATTACTGGCCTTACTGACTATGCCCAGGAGTCTTATTACTCCACCGCAGTAGGGTTGCTGCACTATGGGAAGGAATCGCATCTCAGTGGTGAAGCGGAAGTGGAAAAAAGGACCTCGGTCGGCTCGTGGTTTAAGCGACTCAACGGCTGGCTGAGAAAAGAATTTTAAATTTTATAAGAGACCGGAGACAATTAGCGGTCTCAGGCGACAGGCACAAAACGGAGAGAAACTATGTTTGAACCTATGGAACTGACCAACGACGCGGTGATTAAAGTCATCGGCGTCGGTGGCGGCGGCGGTAATGCCGTTGAACACATGGTGCGCGAGCGCATCGAAGGCGTTGAATTCTTCGCGGTGAACACCGACGCTCAGGCGTTGCGTAAAACTGCGGTAGGCCAGACGATTCAGATTGGTAACGGTATTACCAAAGGTCTGGGCGCTGGAGCAAATCCTGAAGTGGGCCGTAACGCCGCGGAAGAAGACCGCGAAGCTTTACGCGCAGCGCTGGATGGCGCAGACATGGTGTTTATCGCAGCAGGCATGGGCGGCGGTACCGGTACCGGTGCGGCTCCGGTCGTGGCTGAAGTTGCCAAAGATTTGGGTATTCTGACGGTTGCCGTCGTGACCAAGCCTTTCAACTTTGAAGGCAAGAAGCGTATGGCATTTGCCGAGCAGGGTATCGCCGAGCTGTCCAAACACGTTGACTCTCTGATTACTATTCCGAACGACAAGCTGCTGAAAGTGCTGGGTCGCGGTATCTCTCTGCTGGACGCTTTCGGCGCGGCAAACGACGTGCTGAAAGGCGCGGTACAGGGTATCGCAGAGCTTATCACTCGCCCTGGCCTGATGAACGTTGACTTTGCAGACGTTCGCACCGTGATGTCCGAAATGGGCTACGCGATGATGGGCTCTGGCGTTGCCAGCGGTGAAGATCGTGCAGAAGAAGCCGCAGAAATGGCTATCTCCAGCCCGCTGCTGGAAGATATCGACCTGTCAGGCGCTCGCGGCGTGCTGGTTAACATTACCGCCGGCTTCGACCTGCGCCTGGACGAGTTTGAAACCGTGGGTAACACTATCCGCGCCTTCGCCTCCGACAACGCTACCGTGGTTATCGGTACTTCTCTGGATCCAGAGATGAACGACGAACTGCGCGTAACCGTGGTTGCTACCGGTATCGGCATGGACAAACGTCCGGAAATCACGCTGGTGACCAACAAACAGCAACAGCAGCCGGTTATGGATCGCTACCAGCAGCACGGTATGGCTCCGCTGACTCAAGAGCAGAAGCCTGCGGCTAAAGTGGCTAACGACAATACTCCACAGACGGCGAAAGAGCCTGACTATCTGGATATTCCAGCGTTCCTGCGTAAGCAAGCTGATTAAGAATAAACCGGAAGTTGGGAATATCCGCTCTTTGTGCTAAACTGGCCTGCCGAACGTGATATACACTTTCGGCTGGATCAGCAATTTGGCGAGATTATACGATGATCAAACAAAGGACACTTAAACGTATCGTTCAGGCGACTGGCGTCGGTTTACATACCGGCAAAAAGGTCACACTGACGCTGCGCCCTGCGCCGGCCAATACCGGGGTCATCTATCGTCGCACCGACTTGAATCCTCCGGTAGATTTCCCGGCAGATGCCAAATCCGTGCGTGATACCATGCTCTGTACTTGTCTGGTGAACGAGCATGATGTGCGGATTTCTACCGTAGAGCACCTCAACGCTGCCTTGGCAGGGCTGGGTATCGACAACATCGTTATTGAAGTCGATGCGCCAGAAATCCCTATCATGGACGGCAGTGCGGCGCCGTTCGTTTACCTGTTGCTTGATGCGGGTATCGACGAGCTGAACTCGGCCAAGAAATTTGTACGTCTGAAAGAGACGGTTCGTGTAGAAGACGGCGATAAATGGGCTGAACTCTCACCGTTCAATGGTTTCTCGTTGGATTTCACCATCGACTTTAACCATCCGGCGATTGACGCAAGCACCCAGCGCTACACCATGAACTTCTCTGCTGAAGCCTTTATGCGCCAGATCAGTCGCGCCCGTACCTTCGGCTTTATGCGTGATATCGAATATCTGCAGTCCCGCGGTTTGTGCCTGGGCGGCAGCTTCGATTGTGCCATCGTTGTTGACGATTATCGCGTATTAAACGAAGACGGCCTGCGTTTTGAAGATGAATTCGTTCGTCACAAAATGCTGGATGCCATTGGCGACCTGTTCATGTGCGGCCACAATGTTATCGGCGCGTTTACCGCCTTTAAATCTGGCCATGCGCTGAACAACAAGCTGCTGCAGGCCGTGTTGGCTAAGCAAGAAGCCTGGGAATGGGCGACCTTCGAAGACGAAGCCGAACTTCCACTGGCCTTCAAAGCACCTAACCTGGTGCTGGCGTAACGCTTAAGCTATCTATTACGACTGGTTTTGCTGGTAACCTCTCCGGCCAGTGAAGCCAGTCGTTCTATTGTTGCTCTCAATTTCTCCGGGCTACGTTTAGCCACCTCCCTTAACGCTTCCGCACTCTGCTCGCTGAGCTGACGATTAACTTCGTATTTCTCCGCACCCGTCTGAGTGGTGTTTTGTTGTACGATTTCCTGCCCTTTTACCGCCAGCAATGGATTAATCCTGATGTCGATTGATGTCAATGATGGTAAGATTTGGGCGCGTAATGCACTCAGCAGCGTGGCTTGTTCATAGCGTAAGCGCATCAGCCAGCTGGCATTTGCGGTTTCAAGTACGAGGATCCCCTGACGAAAGTTGGCAACCCGACACCAGGGATGCAGTGGCGCAGGCAAAATGCCTTTCACTGCCCGGTTCAGTCGCAGCAGAGCAACAGCACGTTGTTGAACGTTTTGCAGCATGCTTTCCTGACCGGCATCGTCAAACAGATTCTCTAAAGATTGCGGGCGACTGTCGCGCATAGATTAAGCTCCGGCGGAAAAAGTGATTGGTATTCTAAATCGTTGGCGACAATTTGGCAGACGTTATTTCTGGCCGCATCTCCTGTTGGGGATGGTCGCGGCGAGTTTTGGCATGCCCGCGCTCAACGGTAACACAGAAACCGGCATTCCCGCAGAAGCCTCGGCCAGCCGCCATGACCCGGCTCGTCAGCTACGGTTTGATAGCCTCGTTCAGCTCCAGGAAAGCACGCGCCGTCCCTCTTTTAGTGTGGACTATTGGCACCAGCATGCAATCCGCACCGTTATTCGTCATCTTTCCTTTGCCATGGCGCCTCAGGCTCTGCCGGTGGCCCAGGAAAGTGTGCCGCTTCAGGCACAGCACCTTGCTTTACTGGATACGCTCAGCGCTCTGCTGACTCAGGAAAGTAAACCTCCCGTTATTGTGCGCGGCAGTGCCTTCCAGGCGTCTCCCCCGGCTGAAGTTTTTAATGCCGTTGCGTGGATCCGTCAGGCACAGGGCATCCGCGCCGGTCCGCTTCGCCTCAGCTAATTAATCTTCCTGACTAACAACAATTTATTGACCGCACTGACGGCAGGCGTTTGAGAATTTATTATGCTAATCAAATTATTAACCAAAGTTTTCGGTAGTCGTAACGATCGTACCCTGCGCCGTATGCGCAAAGTGGTGACCATGATTAACGCCATGGAACCGCAGATGGAGAAGCTCACGGATGATGAGCTGAAGGCTAAAACCGACGAGTTCCGCGCACGTCTGAAAAAAGGCGAAGTGCTTGAAAACCTGATCCCTGAAGCCTTTGCCGTGGTTCGCGAGGCGAGCAAGCGCGTATTCGGCATGCGTCACTTCGACGTGCAGCTGCTGGGCGGTATGGTGTTGAACGACCGCTGCATCGCAGAAATGCGTACCGGTGAAGGTAAAACCCTGACTGCGACCCTGCCAGCGTACCTGAACGCGCTGAGCGGCAAAGGCGTTCACGTTGTAACCGTGAACGACTACCTGGCCCAGCGTGACGCCGAAAACAACCGTCCGCTGTTTGAATACCTTGGCCTGAGCGTGGGTATCAACCTGCCGGGCATGCCGGCTCCTGCTAAGCGTGAAGCTTATGCCGCGGATATTACCTACGGCACCAACAACGAATACGGCTTTGACTACCTGCGTGACAACATGGCTTTCAGCCCGGAAGAACGCGTGCAGCGTAAACTTCATTACGCGCTGGTGGATGAGGTTGACTCAATCCTTATCGATGAAGCCCGTACCCCGCTGATAATCTCTGGCCCGGCCGAAGACAGCTCTGAGCTGTACAAGCGCGTTAACAAAATCATTCCGCGCCTGCTGCGTCAGGAAAAAGAAGACTCCGACACCTTCCAGGGTGAAGGCCACTTCTCCGTGGATGAGAAATCCCGCCAGGTTAACCTGACCGAACGCGGTCTGGTGCTTATTGAAGAGCTGCTGGTAGAAGAAGGCATGATGAACGAAGGCGAGTCTCTGTACTCCCCGGCCAACATTATGCTGATGCACCACGTTACCGCCGCGCTGCGTGCTCACGCGCTGTTCACCCGCGACGTTGACTACATTGTTAAAGACGGTGAAGTTATCATCGTTGACGAACATACCGGCCGTACCATGCAGGGCCGCCGCTGGTCAGACGGCCTGCATCAGGCAGTGGAAGCAAAAGAAGGCGTTGATATCCAGAACGAGAACCAGACTCTGGCTTCCATCACCTTCCAGAACTACTTCCGCCTGTATGAAAAGCTGGCCGGGATGACCGGTACCGCGGACACTGAAGCGTTTGAATTCAGCTCCATTTATAAGCTCGACACCATTGTGGTGCCAACCAACCGTCCTATGATCCGTAAAGATATGCCGGATCTGGTCTATATGACCGAGTTAGACAAAATTGGCGCCATCATCGAAGACATTAAAGAGCGCACTGCCAACGGCCAGCCTGTGCTGGTGGGGACCATCTCCATCGAGAAATCCGAAGTGGTTTCTCAGGAGCTGACCAAAGCGGGCATCAAACATAATGTTCTGAACGCCAAATTCCACGCGAACGAAGCAGGAATTGTTGCTCAGGCGGGTTACCCGGCTGCTGTGACCATTGCTACCAACATGGCCGGTCGTGGTACCGACATCGTGCTGGGCGGCAGCTGGCAGGAAGAAATTGCCGCGCTGGAAGACCCAACGCCGGAACAAATCGCCCAAATTAAAGCGGACTGGAAAGTTCGTCATGATGCGGTGCTGGCATCCGGTGGTCTGCACATTATCGGTACCGAGCGCCATGAATCACGCCGTATCGATAACCAGCTGCGTGGCCGTTCCGGTCGTCAGGGCGATGCAGGTTCTTCCCGCTTCTATCTCTCGATGGAAGATGCGCTGATGCGTATTTTCGCCTCCGATCGCGTCTCCAATATGATGCGTAAACTGGGCATGAAGCCGGGCGAAGCTATTGAGCACCCTTGGGTGACCAAGGCGATTGCCAACGCGCAGCGTAAAGTTGAAAGCCGTAACTTTGATATTCGTAAACAGCTGCTGGAATACGATGACGTAGCGAACGACCAGCGTCGCGCTATCTATACCCAGCGTAACGAGCTGCTGGACGTGAGCGATGTTAGCGAAACCATCGCCAGCATCCGCGAAGACGTGTTTAAAGTGACTATTGATGCGCATATTCCGCCGCAGTCTCTGGAAGAGATGTGGGATGTTGAAGGTCTGGAAGAGCGTCTGAAAAACGACTTCGACCTCGAAATGCCAATCAAAGAGTGGCTGGATAAAGAACCTGAGCTGCACGAAGAGACCCTGCGCGAGCGCATCCTGGCTAACGCGATTGAAGTTTATCAGCGTAAAGAGGAAGTGGTCGGCGCCGAGATGATGCGCCACTTCGAAAAAGGCGTGATGCTGCAAACGCTGGACTCTCTGTGGAAAGAGCACCTTGCTGCGATGGATTATCTGCGTCAGGGTATCCACCTGCGTGGTTATGCGCAGAAAGATCCTAAGCAGGAGTACAAACGTGAATCCTTCTCTATGTTTGCCGCTATGCTTGAGTCACTGAAGTATGAAGTGATCAGCACGCTGAGCAAGGTTCAGGTTCGTATGCCGGAAGAAGTTGAAGCGATGGAACAGCAGCGCCGCGAAGAAGCCGAGCGTCTGGCGAGCATGCAGCAGCTGAGCCACGTAGATGATGAGACTCAGGCAGCTCAAGCGCTGGCGGCTGAGACCGGCGACCGTAAAGTCGGGCGCAACGATCCTTGCCCTTGCGGTTCCGGTAAAAAATACAAACAGTGCCATGGCCGTCTGAGCTAAGGTCTGGAAAAACCAAAAGGCGCAGCTTGCTGCGCCTTTTTTCTATTCGGAGTTTGAGAATATGAAGCAGCTGCAAATCGCCGTCGGTATTATCCGCAACCCGCAGGGAGAAATCTTTATCACCCAGCGCGCGGCCGACGCGCATATGGCCAATAAATGGGAGTTCCCGGGCGGAAAAATTGAGGCCGGTGAATCACCGGAACAGGCTCTGATTCGTGAACTACAGGAAGAGACGGGGATTGCGGCCCAGAAAGCCGAGCTTTTTGAAACCCTGGAGTATCAGTTTCCCGATCGCCATATCTCGTTATGGTTTTACCTGGTTGAACAGTGGGGAGGCGAGCCGTGGGGGAAAGAGGGGCAGCCGGGGCGCTGGGTCGCTCAGCATCAGCTTATAGCCGACGAATTCCCGCCGGCTAATGAGCCTGTTATTCAGAAGCTGCTGAACGCCTAACGTTCAAGCTCCTCACTCCAGTCATCGCTTTCGGAAAGGTCGCCGCTGCTGGGAATACGTTTCTCTTCAGCGGCCCATTCGCCTAAATCAATAAGCTGGCAGCGTTTGCTGCAGAAAGGACGGTAAGGGCTGGCCTCGCTCCAGATAACGGCCTTGCCGCAGCCCGGGCAGTTCACAATAGTTTCTTCACTCATTTTCATTCCTTAGCAGCAGGCCAGTTCAAAATCGAGGCGTTCTGGCACCAGGCCATGTTCTGAGTCCAGCGGCAGAAAACGAATCGCAAAGCGACTTTTATGGCCAGAAACCTGAGGGTAAAGCTGGTCGTTCAGGGCGAGATGAAGGCGCAGTAAATCGGCGTCATCACCGTTATCCTGGTAGAAACCGTTGAGGCTGGTTTGCTTCCTGAACGGCGCTGAATTGCGGATGATATCCAGCAGCAGGTCGAGTGATTGCTTCACCGGCTCAAGGCTGTTGAGCCAGAGGCTAACCTGAGCATCACGCTGCTCCTGCGGCAGGTAAAGCCAGATATGCAGCGTCGGTAAATCAAAACTACAGCAGCCGCCGGGGATGCTCAAACGCTGGCGTACCAGCGCTATCAGCCTGTCTTCTCTCAAAAGCTGGCCGAGGCGCGGGGCAGCCATCAGAACGCTACCGCAGGTTTCCAACTGGGCACGCAGCGAGTCGATGCGTTGCATATCTACGCCCGGAACTTCTGACCAGCTCAATAGCTTGCGCTGCTGTCTGCCCAATTCTTTCAGGATCTCGGTGCGGACTTCGCCCCTTTCAAACACATCCAGCAGGTCACCGATGTTACGAAAAAAATGCAGCGCTCTAGCGCTTTCATCAATAGGTAAGGCAGCCTGTAGCTGCTGGATCAAAAACTCAATGCGTAGCCAGGTACGCATCTTTTCATTCAGCGGGTGCTCAAAAAGAACCTGAGTGCTCATTATTCTGTTTCCTGTTGTGCGGCCTGGGAAGCCAGTTTTAGATACTGGCGATGCAGGCGATCAACATGCACGGCAGCGTCTTGCGGGCTGCCGTCATTATTAATTATGTCATCTGCAACGGCGAGGCGGGCTTCCCGCGTTGCCTGGGCGGCCAGGATCTGCTGCGCATGTTCACGAGAGACATTATCCCGCTTCATGGTACGCGCAATCTGAGTTTCGGGGGAAACGTCGACCACCAGAACCCGGTTCGCTTTATTTTGCAGGTTATTTTCCACCAGCAGCGGGACAACCCACAACACATACGGCGAGGCGGCACGCGCAATTTCATCGCGAGTTCGCTGCTGGATTAAAGGATGAAGCAGGTTGTTTACCCATTGCTTTTGTTGAGGTGAGCTAAAGATCTCTTCGCGCAGGGCACGACGATTTAAAGAGCCATCTTCCAGAAGGATCTTTGAACCAAAATGTTGCGAAATGAGAGCCAGCGCACGTTGGCCAGGCTCAACAACCTGACGGGCAATGATATCAGCATCCACTACGGTGACTCCTGAGCGGGAAAATGCTTCGGCGATGGTACTTTTACCACTGCCAATACCGCCCGTAAGTGCTACCGTGTAAACCATAGAAAATCGATCCTGATGCTATTATTTGTCAATGAGATAAGAGGGGCTCTGGGTAAGGTTTTTCAGGTGATTTTTGCTTATGTAACAAGCGAAAATTACCCTTATTGGCCAGCGCTGCCCTTTATAAGGTAAATTTGAACGATTGTAGCGTAAAAAAGTCGGTTTTCGCAGTCTTGCGGAGCCATTATTACTGCGTATGATAGCGTCACTGGGGTTGGCCGTTGTTTCGCCGATCGTATTTATGTGTTCACCGCCATTCGACCCAGGGATCCGCAACATGCGTATTGAAGAAGATTTGAAGTTAGGTTTTAAAGACGTTTTAATCCGCCCGAAACGCTCCACCCTCAAGAGCCGTTCTGACGTTGAGCTTGAGCGTCAATTCACATTCAAACATTCCGGTATTGCGTGGTCTGGTGTGCCGATCATTGCGGCAAACATGGATACAGTCGGTACTTTCGCCATGGCGCAGGCGCTGGCCTCGTTCGATATTCTCACCGCCGTTCATAAGCATTACTCCGTTGAAGAATGGAGCAACTTCGTCAAGTCCGCGCCGGAAAACCTGCTGCGCTTTGTGATGGTTTCTACCGGCACTTCGGATGCCGATTTCGCTAAAACCAAGCAAATTCTGGCCCTGAATCCGGCGCTGAAATTTATCTGCATCGATGTCGCCAACGGCTACTCTGAGCACTTCACCCAGTTCGTAAGCAAAGCGCGCGAAGCCTGGCCGGATAAAGTGATTTGTGCGGGCAACGTGGTGACCGGTGAAATGTGCGAAGAGCTGATCCTCTCCGGCGCCGATATCGTCAAAGTCGGTATCGGCCCTGGCTCCGTGTGTACTACTCGCGTGAAAACTGGCGTGGGTTATCCTCAGCTTTCAGCGGTTATCGAGTGCGCCGATGCGGCTCACGGCCTTGGCGGCCAGATTGTCAGCGACGGCGGCTGTACCGTTCCGGGTGATGTGGCAAAAGCCTTCGGCGGCGGGGCAGACTTTGTGATGCTCGGCGGTATGCTTGCCGGTCACGAAGAGAGCGGCGGCACTGTTGTTGAGGAAGACGGCGAGAAGTTTATGCTGTTCTACGGCATGAGCTCTGAGTCCGCGATGACTCGCCACGTTGGCGGCGTAGCACAATACCGCGCCGCGGAAGGCAAAACCGTTAAGCTGCCGCTGCGTGGCCCGGTTGAAAATACCGCTCGTGATATCCTTGGCGGCCTGCGCTCCGCATGTACTTATGTTGGCGCGTCACGCCTTAAAGAGCTGACCAAACGCACCACCTTTATCCGCGTGGCGGAGCAGGAAAACCGCGTTTTCAACAGCCTCTAAAGTTGTTAATGGCGTAGCGTCTGCTGCGCCATTACCCCCCGCTCATTGCATCCCCCAACTGAAATATAGGCAGATACATCGCTACCACCAGCGTGCCAATAATTAGCCCAATCACAACCATCATTAGCGGTTCAAGCATGGCTGCAAGACCGTCGGCCAGCTCGTAGGTTTTGTCATAATGCCAGCGGGCTAACCGCCCAAGCATCAGATCCAGTGAACCGGACTCCTCCCCTATGCGAACCAGCTGCTGGCAGAGTGGCGTAAAGTAGCCGGAACCAGCGAGCGCTTGCCAAAGCGGCTGGCCTTCAGCAATTTTTTTGCTCACCCCGGAAATCTGCCGCTGCCATAGTCGCTGAGTCAGCGTTTTTTCCACCGCCTCAAGCCCCTGTAATAGAGGGATGCCTGCGTGTTGGGAGAGAGTTAATACGGTAAATATCTGGCTAAGTAACTGACCCCGCCGCAGCGGGGCAATGAGCGGTATTTTTAGTAAGAGTTGTTGCTCTTTTTCCCGTAAAGCGGGTTGAGTGCGGCGCAGCATCATCCAGCCGATACACAAAATAATCACCGCCAGCGCCCACCATCCCCCTTGCTCTGTTACCCATGCAGATATGCCCATAACGGCCTGGGTAACGGCAGGCAGTGGCGCATTGAATGAGCGATAGATATTGGCAAATTCGGGGAGAACAAAGCCCATCATCCCGGCCGTGACGAATAGTGCGACCAGCAGAATAAAAAGCGGATAGCGCAGGGCTTTAACCACTTTCCGGGTCAGTTGATATTGCTGTTCCTGCTGCTCGGCCAACTGCTGGCAGCACTCTGCAAGCTTGCCTGTTAGCTCCCCCGTATGCAGCAGTGCAATAAACAGCGGAGGGAAAATGCGCGGCCATTGCTGAAGTGCCCCGGAAAGAGGCACCCCCTGAGACACTTGCCCCTCAATATGCTGTAGCAAAGCTGACCAGGGCGGTTTCGGGTGCTGGCGGGAGATTAACAATAGGGCATCCGTCAGAGCGATGCCTGCATGGAGCAGGGCAGCAAGCTGGCGGATCACGTCAATCTTTTGCTGGATATGCCAGCAAGAGCCGCTGTTTATCGACGAACTTCTGGCCGAGAGTAACTGTAGCTGCTGCTTACCTAGCTCTTCCTCGAGCACCAGCCTCTCTGCTGCCAGAGTCGAACCAGTTTTCAATTGCCCCTGGTTATCTATTGCCTTCCAGCGCCAGATCCGCATTTTAGTCATGCGGCATGCCTAATACCCGATACAGCTCTTCCAGGGTAGTGTGCCCCCGTTCTACGGCGCGGCAGCCGCTTTCAAACAGGGTTGCCATTCCCTGCCTGCGTGCCAGGGATTCAATATTTTCCGCCGGTTCTCCACCGGTTATAGCCGAGCGCAGGGCGGGAGAGAGCGGCAGCATTTCAAACAGCGCCGTTCGCCCATAATAGCCTCTGTAGCACCGCTCGCAGCCAGTAGCGCGCCAGTGAGGCAGGGCAGTGGGCCAGATATGGACCGGGAGTTCGAGTGGGGTATCACCCAGGGTTTTACAGTGCGGGCAGAGCTTCCTGACCAGCCGCTGTGCGACGATGAGATTTACCGCTGAGGCAAGCATCCAGCGCGGAATAGACATTTGCTCAAGGCGGGTCAGCGTTTCCACCGTCGAGTTGGTATGAAGCGTGGAGAGTACCAGGTGCCCGGTTTGGGCCGCTTTTATCGCTATTTCTGCCGTTTCGCTGTCCCTGATTTCACCGACCATAATTACGTCGGGATCCTGGCGTAGCAGGGCACGCAGGATATTCTGGAAGGTGATCCCCGCTTTGGGGTTTACCTGAGTTTGATTCAGGCCGTCCTGAGGGATTTCTACGGGATCTTCGACGCTGCACACGTTAATCCCCGGTTGGTTGAGCACATCCAGGGCGCTATAAAGGGTGATTGTTTTTCCACTGCCCGTGGGGCCGGTAACCAGAATCATGCCCTGAGGTACAGAAAGCGATTGGCGAAACTGTTCGGTTTCTGCCGGCGGCATGCCCAGCAGGCTCATATCCAGGTTATTCCTGCCCTGCTGAAGCAGCCTTAACACCACTTTTTCGCCGTAGCGGCATGGAAGAGTGGAGACCCGAAATGAGGCCTTCACTTCCCCGACGTGATAGTCCATCTGCCCGTCCTGCGGTAAGCGCCTCTCCGCAATATTCAGGTTAGCCAGAACTTTCAACCTCGCGGTCATCGGGGCGGCAACCGAAGGAGGAAGCAGCGGCTGGCATTGCAGCACGCCGTCTATGCGCAGCCGAATCCGATAGACTTCTTCGCACGGCTCAAAATGGATATCGGAAGCTCGCTGTTGAACGGCCGCCGCCAGCGTACTGTCCAGCAGCGCAACGATGGAGCCATCCCCCTCTTGCTCTGGCTGCCGGAGAGTCTGGCCAGTTTGCCATTTCTCAAGGCGCTCCACGGGCCAGAGCTCGACATCGATATGCTTGTTACAGAGAAAGCGCAGCGCCTGGTACATTTGCTCATCCGGTTTATCCCGGGCCGCAATGCGCAGCGTGTCTTCCGTTTCCTCTATCAGGATAAGGTTGTAATGCTGACAGAGCGATAGGAGCTGTTGTTGGGTTTTCATGCTTTAGCTCCTGCTTTGCCGTCGGGAAAACGGAATATCTCTTCACAGGCCTGTTTCAGGGCGGTGTTATTTGCCGTATTGCAGCTTCGCGTCCAGCCTGTTACCCCGCTATCGTCAAGCCACTGCGGCGTAAAGGTTGCCGTCAGCCCGCTAAGTGATTCTTTACCCGTTAAGGTCACAATGCCGCTGGTTATGCTCATCGTGCTGACGTAGCGGGTCGTTTTGACCTCAGGAATTCCGCTGCTGTTGGCATTACAGCCGGTGATGCCGCCTTGCTCGATGGCGCATAGCTCTATGGCTGTGCGGTAAGGCACGAAGGTTTGCAGCATGTCGGTTAGCGCCGCTTTGCGGAGATAGTTTTGGTAGGCGGGAATGCCGATGGCGCTAAGAATTGCGATGATGCCGATTACCACCATCAGTTCGATTAAGGTGAATCCTTGTTGTCTTTTCATCTGTCGCTCCTGTTTGTCAGAAAGCGGCACTGTGCGGGGAGAGCAAGGTTATTACGAGGAAGGACATTCGGTTTCGGGAGGTGGTTTCAGCGCTAATTAAAGGCGTTGCGCGCATCGACAAATTGAATGGAACCTGGCACGCAAAAAAACGCGGACGGAGCAAATTCCCTCCGCGTTTTGCGATTAGCGGAAGCGCATCGAAAGGTCGAGGGCGCGAACGTGTTTGGTCAGAGCACCTACGGAGATGTAATCCACGCCGGTTTCGGCAAAGGTGCGCAACGTTTCTTTGGTCACATTGCCTGAAACCTCAAGGCGGGCTTTGCCCCGGGTCAACGCCACGGCCTGGCGCATTTGCTCGACGGTGAAGTTGTCGAGCATGATGATGTCGGCTCCTGCTTTCAGCGCCTGCTCCAGCTCATCCAGCGATTCAACTTCTACTTCAACCGGCACGTCCGGATGCAGCCAGAACGCTTTCTCTACCGCCTGGCGTACGGAGCCGGAAGCAATAATGTGGTTCTCTTTAATCAGAAAGGCGTCAGAAAGGCCAAGACGATGGTTACCGCCACCGCCGCAAAGTACGGCGTATTTCAGGGCGGTGCGAAGGCCCGGCAGCGTCTTGCGGGTATCCAGCAGTTGGGTTTTGGTGCCTTCGAGAAGGTCAACGTAGCTGCGGACTTCGCTGGCGACGCCGGACAGCGTCTGCACAAAATTGAGCGCCGTTCTCTCCCCGGTAAGCAGCACGCGAGCGGGGCCGTTAAGCTCAAACAGCGGCTGGTTGATAGTGACTTCGGTGCCGTCTTCAACATGCCAGGTGACGTTGACGTCGCCGCCCAGTTGAATAAAGACTTCCTCGACCCAGCGCTTACCGCAAAAAACGCCGTTCTCACGGGTAATGACTACCGCGTGAGCCATATTTTCCGGCGGCAGCAGTTGGGCAGTAATGTCGTTGTCAGGGTCAACCTCACCGCCAAGATCCTCACGCAGCGCCTGAGAAACGGCGAGGGGGATATCGAGGGCAATTCGTTCGAGTAGCTCGTCACGTCGGCGGTCTGGGTTATAACGGCGGGGCGGCATGATAAAACTCCGGAATGAATAAGTTAATATGGATTCATGCTACTCTGAAGCGACTTCAAGTACCACTCTAAGGAGAAGCTCGAATGCAGCTTAAAGACGGCTGGCTGGTGGGGGTAAAACATCTGCCATCCCCGCATTTTGACGGCCGACCGGAGGAGGAAAACCCCTCGTTGCTGGTGGTGCACAATATCAGTTTGCCGCCGGGTGAATTTGGTGGCCCCTGGATTGATGCCCTGTTCGCCGGCACGCTTGACCCGCAGGCTCACCCTTATTTTGCCGGTATCTCCCACCTGCGTGTGTCCGCACACTGTCTTATTCGCCGTGATGGCGAAATTGTTCAATACGTCCCTTTTGATAAGCGAGCCTGGCATGCAGGGGTTTCCCGCTATCAGGGGCGTGAAAAGTGCAACGACTTCTCCATTGGTATTGAGCTGGAGGGCACCGACACGCTGCCCTATACCGATGCACAGTATCAGCAGCTAACTGCCTTAACTAAGTTACTGATTCAGCACTATCCTGATATAGAGAAACATATGACGGGCCACAGCGATATTGCCCCGGGACGTAAGACCGATCCCGGCCCGGCGTTTGAGTGGCCGCGTTTTTTAGGGGCGATTAAAGAGACTACAGACAAGGAGAGCGCATGACTCTGTTTACCCTGTTGCTGGTGCTGATGAGCGAGCGGCTGTTCAAGATAGGCGAGCACTGGCAATTGGATCATCGTCTTGAAGTCGTGTTTGGCCGGGTTAAGCATTTCTCCCTGCTGCGAACGCTGCTGATGACAGCGCTGTTTATGGGGCTGGTCTTCCTGATAGAACGTGCGCTACACGGGCTGCTGTTTAACCTCCCCCTGCTGGTCTTCTGGATTGCGTTGGGCGTGCTCTGCATCGGCGCGGGGCAGGTGCGGCTGCACTACCATGCTTACCTTAAAGCCGCCAGCCGGGACGACGAACACGCCCGTGATGAGATGGCAAGCGAGTTAACGCTGATCCATGGCGTGCCGCCCGAGTGCAGTGAAAGGGAGTATCTGCGCGAGCTGCAAAATGCGCTGCTTTGGATTAACTTCCGCTTCTATTTAGCGCCCTTGTTCTGGTTTGTGGTTGGAGGAGTGTGGGGGCCGGTTACGCTGGCGGGTTATGCGTTCCTGCGCGCCTGGCAGACCTGGCTTGCTCGCCACCATACGCCGCACGAGCGTTTGCTGTCGGGTATTGATGCCATTCTGCACGTTCTTGACTGGATCCCGGTTCGCCTGGTCGGAGCGGCCTACGCGTTGCTGGGGCATGGAGAAAAAGCGCTTCCTGCCTGGTTTGCCTCCCTTGCCGACCGGCATTCTTCTCAGTACCAGGTGCTGACCCAGCTGGCACAATATTCCCTGGCGCGTGAACCGCATCAGGACAAGATGAAAACGCCGAAAGCTGCGGTTTCAATGGCGAAGAAAGTTTCTCTGGTGATTGTTGTCGTGGTGGCTTTGCTGACTATTTACGGCACGCTGGTTTAAAACCTCATCTCCCTTTTGCCTCCGGTCATGATGTTTTGTCCGGAGGACAGACGGATCTTATACCTGTTTAATCCCTCTTGTTTTATCTGAATCTCCTGGCGCTAATTGAGCGTTTTTTGAAATTAATTGATCAATATATCCTCTTATACTTTCCGCCCATTTGTGACTGCAAATTCGGGGCCTTAATTGTTTGATGATCGGCTTCTGCACCGTCAGCTTTTATCTCCCGCACAATAAATTTTCCAGTCACATTCTTTTTATTTTTTGCACATAGCACAGGTAATAATAGATGAGAGATATTAACACGGATGTTATTCCGCGCCGCCACCGTCGGCTGGCGTGGTTGAATATCGCTATTCAGGCTGTTTTCCCACTGGCAGTTGCTTTTTCCCCCGGTATGGCAGGCGCACAGAGCGGTTCACGTTTTCTGAATACGTCAACGCAAGAGACGTTATTGCGTACTCAGACATACAGCTTATCGCCCGGAGAAACCGTCACCTCAGTTGCTAAAAAATTCAATATGAGCGTGGACTCACTGCGAAAACTTAATCAGTTCCGCAGCTTTGCTCGCGGTTTTGATAAATTACAGCCAGGAGATGAACTTGATGTTCCGCTATCCCCGTTGCCTGAGATCATGTGGGATGAAAATATCGCGGCGGCGGGTAATTCCGCTGGCGAACGTCAGGCGCAAAAAATAGCCGGCATTGCTTCGCAGGCGGGCAGCTTCGTCGCCAGCGGCGTAAATAAAGATGCCGCCGCTTCTATGGCGCGAGGCATGGCGACCGGTGAGGCCAGCGGCCAGCTCCAGGAGTGGCTGAGTCGATTTGGTACAGCCCGCGTGCAGCTTGATGCGGACGAAAACTTTTCGCTGAAAAACTCACAGTTTGACCTGTTGGCACCGCTATACGACCAGGACAATAATCTGGTGTTCACCCAGGGGAGCCTGCACCGCACCGACGACCGTACTCAGGCAAACCTTGGCTTTGGGCTGCGTCACTTTGCGGCTGATTATATGGTCGGGGGCAATACCTTTGGTGACTACGATTTGTCCCGCGAACATGCGCGCATGGGCATGGGTGTTGAATACTGGCGTGATTTCCTCAAGCTAAGTGCCAACGGCTATATGCGCCTGACGAGCTGGAAAGACTCCCCGGATGTCACCGACTATGAAGAGCGCCCGGCGAATGGCTGGGACGTGCGTGCGCAGGGCTGGCTGCCTCAGCTGCCTCAACTGGGTGGTAAGTTGACCTATGAACAGTATTACGGCAATGAAGTGGCGCTTTTCGGTAAGGATAATCGCCAAAGCAACCCCTTCGCCATTACGGCAGGGCTAAATTACACGCCGGTGCCGCTGGTCACCTTTAGCGCGGAACAGCGCCAGGGTCAGTCGGGAAAAAATGATACCCGGTTAGGCGTGGATATGACGTATCAACTGGGCGTGCCGTGGAACCAGCAGATTAATCCAGCTGCTGTAGCGGCAATGCGCAGCCTGGCGGGTAGCCGCTACGATCTGGTCGAGCGTAATAACAACATCGTGCTGGAGTATCGCAAAAAGGAGGTTATTCACCTCCAGGCGGCAGCACAGGTGACAGGCTACACGGGTGAGCAGAAATCCCTTAACGTGTCGGTAACCAGCAAGTATGGCCTGGAACGGATTGACTGGTCAGCCTCATCCCTGGTGGCTGCGGGCGGCAAAATCGTTCAAAACGGTGCGGATTATGCCGTTGAACTCCCGGTATACCAGCCTTCGGCGCAGGGCATAAATAGCTATACGCTAAGCGGCGTGGCCGTAGATAAGAAGGGCAACAGATCGAATCGCAGTGAAACGCAGATTACGGTTCAGGCTTCGGTTATTAATGCGGAGAACAGCACCGTGATGCCAGCCAGCAGCACGCTGGTGCCTGACGGGAAAAGCATTCAGGTTCTGACTCTGGCCCTGAAGGATGCGCGTGGAGTTGCTGTAGATGTTCCTGAATCAGAACTTGCGATCGGCGTCGGCGCGCTGAAGAGCGCCAAAGTCTCTGCTGCGGTAAGAAAGGATGCAGGCGTGTATGAAGTTACGGTGACGGCCGGAACGGATGAGGAAAAGATAACACTGGCGCCTCAGGTGCGTGGTATTACGTTGGCGCAGGCCGAGGTGCTGATAAAGGTTCCTGCTGCCGTGCAGGTTAATTCGGCGATTAAAACCGATAAGGCAGCCTATATTGCCGGTAGCGATATGGCGCTGACGGTAACGCTGAAGGATGCAGCAGGTGCGGCGATAACCGGTGCGGTCTCTTCGCTGACGACGGATAGCGTGAAGGTGCCGAATGGCGAGTTAAAAGCGGGCAGCAGCTGGCAGGATAACGGCGACGGCAGCTACAGCGCGACGTATATCGCTCAAACGGAAGGCGCTAATCTTAAGGCGACGGTCACGTTAAATGGCTGGAGCACCAGCGCGGAGTCGGCGGCTTACGTCATCACTTCTCCGGAAGCTGTACAGGTGAACTCCGGTATCTCTCTCGATAGCGGTAACTATCCGGTTGGCGGCGAAATGGCCGTAACGGTCACCCTGAAGGATGCAGCAGGTGCGGCGATAACCGGTGCGGTCTCTTCGCTGACGACGGATAGCGTGAAGGTGCCGAACGGCGAGTTAAAAGCGGGCAGCCGCTGGCAGGATAACGGTGACGGCAGCTACAGCGCGACGTATATCGCTCAAACGGAAGGCGCTAATCTTAAGGCGACGGTCACGTTAAGCGGCTGGAGCACCAGCGCGAAGTCGTCGGCTTACGCTATCACTTCTCCGGAAGCTGTACAGGTGAACTCCGGTATCTCTCTCGATAGCGGTAACTATCCGGTTGGCGGCGAAATGGCCGTAACGGTCACCCTGAAGGATGCGGCCGGAAAGGCGATAACCGGTGCGGTCTCTTCGCTGACGACGGATAGCGTGAAGGTGCCGAACGGCGAGTTAAAAGCGGGCAGCAGCTGGCAGGATAACGGCGACGGCAGCTACAGCGCGACGTATATCGCCCAAACGGAAGGCGCTAATCTTAAGGCGACGTTGACGCTGGGTAACTGGAGCACCAGCGCAGAATCAGAAGCTTATACTATTAAGCGGGTGATGATTGCGCACGTTATCGCCGATGGTTATAGCTACGCGCCGGACGCCGGCTTCCCGACGATTGGTAATATCCCTCGCGCGGGTTATAAAGAGAGCTTCTTTAGTCTTGAACTCAGTAATGCCAGCGCGGCTGATTACGACTGGAGTGCGGACGCGCCGTGGGTGTCCGTTAGCGATGGGGAGGTGCATTTTACCGCCGTGGGCAGCGCCGATAAGGTGACCATTACCGCTACCCCAAAAAGTGGCGGAGAGGCGCTCACCTGGAGCTTTACCCTGAAGGGGTGGTTAGTCCGGGGGGCGTTGCGCAGCAGAGATATGGCCAATGCCTGGTGTATAAGCCAGACGGGCCACGGCCTGGCGACGGTGAAGCAGACTGTTGGTAGCCCGGCGAAGCGGGGAACCCTGGGTGGAGTATGGAGTGAGTGGGGGAGAACGTATCCAGAGACGAGCTGGTCATCGGACTACGATGAAAATGGTCAGCCTGTTGTCGTGACTATGACGAGCGGTGAATCTTATCCACGCGACCCCGCCGAAACGGCGTACGCTGCTTGTTATAAGGATCTTTAAAATATAGCCGCTGGCGGTTAAACAAAGCAGAGTCTGGCGGTGAACACGAAGTAAAATTAATGCGGCGCACGGTTTAACCCGTGCGTCGCATTTTTGTTAGTCACTCCCTTCAGGCTTTAACGGTTTTCAGGTTCTTCTGCTTAAGGAAGTAGCCCACGCCCAGAATCACAATCCATACTGGGATCAGATAAACCGAAATGGCCATGCCCGGCGTCATCAGCATGATGACCAGCACCGCGACCATAAACAGCAGGCAGACCCAGTTACCCAGCGGGTAGAACAGCGCCGGGAAGCGGGTTTTCACGCCCTGCAATTGCTTCGCGCGGCGGAACTTGATGTGCGCCAGGCTGATCATCGCCCAGTTGATCACCAGGGCGGACACTACCAGCGCCATCAGCAGGCCAAAGGCCGATTCCGGTGCCAGATAGTTAATCAGCACGCAGAGAGCGGTAAAGCCGGCGGAAACCAGAATAGTGTTTACCGGCACGCCGCGCTTATCGACATTTTTCAGCATTTTCGGGGCGTTGCCCTGCTGTGCCAGGCCGAAAAGCATACGGCTGTTGCAGTATACGCAGCTGTTGTAAACCGACAGCGCTGCGGTCAGCACCACCACGTTAAGCGCGTTGGCCACGAAGGTATCACCCAGCTCATGGAAGATCAGCACAAACGGGCTGGTGTCGGCGGTGACGCGCGTCCACGGCAGCAGGGACAGCAGGATCGCGAGCGAACCCACGTAGAAGATAAGGATGCGGTAGATAACCTGGTTAGTGGCTTTTGGAATGCTCACTTCCGGGTTGTCGGCTTCGGCGGCGGTAATGCCGACCAGCTCAAGCCCGCCGAAGGAGAACATGATAATCGCCATCATCATCACCAGTCCCGTGACGCCGTGCGGCATAAAGCCACCCTGATCCCAGAGGTTGCTGACGGATGCCTGCGGGCCGCCGTTGCCGCTGAACAGCAGCCAGCCGCCGAATATAATCATGGCGATAACGGCCACGACTTTAATAATGGCAAACCAGAACTCCATCTCGCCGAACACTTTCACGTTGGTCAGGTTGATGGCGTTGATAATCACGAAGAAGGCCGCCGCCGTTGCCCAGGTTGGGATCTCCGGCCACCAGAACTGAATATACTTCCCGACCGCCGTAAGCTCTGCCATGGCAACCAGGACGTACAGCACCCAGTAGTTCCAGCCTGAAGCAAAGCCCGCGAAGCCGCCCCAGTATTTATAGGCAAAATGGCTGAATGACCCGGCAACCGGCTCCTCAACGACCATTTCTCCCAGCTGGCGCATAATTAAAAAAGCGATAAACCCGGCGATGGCGTAGCCGAGAATAATTGCCGGACCCGCGGACTGGATGACGGATGCGCTGCCCAGAAACAGGCCCGTCCCGATAGCTCCACCCAGCGCAATCAGCTGAATATGGCGGTTTTTAAGGCCGCGTTTCAGCGTGTCGCCTTGCTGTTGACCTTCCATCATGTAACCTCATTGTGGTTAATGTCTGCGCTACACTGGCGCATTTGTAATTGTGTTGTTCCGTAATGTGTAGTCTTTTTTTTACGGTTGTTAAATATTGAATTTGCGGATGGGGCTACCGCATCGCAAAGAATAGTGGTAAGCGCTCGCGTTTGCACCTGCTTTCTGCCACTGCTCTGACGAGTTGAATAAAAAGAAACCATTTGTAAAAAAGGGGGAAGGAAAAAGTGGGATTGTGCAGCCTTTGTCCAGGCAGTTTTACTGCATGAATATGTCATTTTTTAGGCGATGTTTTCGGTTGCGATTGAAAAATATATCGTTTCATAAACGTTAACATTGCCACTTAGGGAGTAAACGGAGCTTGTGCGCCAGGTTACAGGTTTGAAAAGCCATTCCTTTAGTGTTGTTAAAATGTGCCTGCTTTCATGATTTCAATCAAAACCAATATGGACAGAAGGTGAATACTTTGTTACTTTTAGCCTCACGAACGTGAAATTGGTCTTACCAATTGACTCCGGGTTAATGGCAGGGATAGGGAACGATGGCCTACAACAAAATCCGCCAACCAAAATTATCCGATGTGATTGAGCAACAGCTGGAGTTTCTCATCCTTGAGGGGACCCTGCGCCCCGGCGAAAAACTTCCACCTGAACGCGAACTGGCGAAACAATTTGATGTTTCCCGTCCTTCACTACGCGAGGCCATTCAGCGTCTCGAAGCGAAGGGTTTGCTGCTCCGTCGTCAGGGCGGTGGCACTTTTGTCCAGAACAGCCTCTGGCAGAGCCTGAGCGACCCGCTGGTCGAGCTTCTCTCGGACCATCCCGAATCCCAGTTTGATCTGCTCGAAACCCGTCATGCCCTTGAAGGAATTGCTGCGTACTATGCGGCGCTACGCGGGACAGATGAAGATCTTAAACGCATTGGCGACTGCCATATAGCGATTCAGCAGGCTCAGGAGTCGGGCGATTTAGACGCCGAAGCCGATGCCGTCATGCAGTATCAAATTGCGGTAACCGAAGCGGCCCATAATGTGGTGCTTCTGCATTTACTGCGCTGCATGGAGCCGATGCTCGAACAAAACGTTCGCCAGAATTTTGAATTGCTCTACGCGCGCCGCGAGATGTTGGCGCAAGTGAGCAGCCATCGCGCCAGCATTTTTGCGGCGATTATGGCTCGCCAGCCGGAGCAGGCGCGAGAAGCGTCGCATCGTCACCTGGCGTTTATTGAGGAAATATTGCTGGACCGCAGCCGTGAGCAGAGTCGTCGCGAACGCTCTCTCCGTCTTCTTCAGCAACGTAAGGATTAAGCGCCCAACTTTAGAGCGCGGCAACTAAACGCAGAACCTGTCTTATTGTGTTTTTTACCAAGAGCACAATGGGACAGGTTCCAGATAATCAACGTATTAGACAGATAAGGAATACCCCCATGTCAGAACGTTTCCCAAATGACGTGGATCCGATTGAAACTCGCGACTGGTTACAGGCGATCGAATCGGTTATCCGTGAAGAAGGTGTTGAGCGCGCTCAGTATCTGATTGATCAGTTACTGGCCGAAGCCGGCAAAGGCGGCGTGAAAGTAGCTGCTTCCGCAGGTGCTCGCAACTATGTAAACACCATTGCCGTTGAAGATGAGCCGGAATACCCGGGCAATCTGGACCTGGAGCGCCGCATTCGTTCTGCTATCCGCTGGAACGCCATCATGACCGTTCTGCGCGCATCCAAGAAAGACCTGGAGCTGGGCGGCCACATGGCTTCCTTCCAGTCTTCTGCAACTGTTTATGAAGTGTGCTTTAACCACTTCTTCCGTGCAGCTAACGAGAAAGACGGCGGCGATCTGGTGTACTTCCAGGGCCACATCTCTCCGGGCATCTATGCGCGTGCATTCCTGGAAGGGCGTCTGACCGAAGAGCAGATGAACAACTTCCGTCAGGAAGTGCATGGTAAAGGTCTGTCTTCTTACCCGCACCCGAAACTGATGCCAGAATTCTGGCAGTTCCCGACCGTTTCTATGGGTCTGGGCCCAATCGGCGCTATCTACCAGGCTAAATTCCTGAAATATCTGGAACACCGCGGCCTGAAAGACACCTCCGAGCAAACCGTTTACGCCTTCCTGGGCGACGGCGAGATGGATGAGCCAGAATCTAAAGGTGCGATCACTATCGCGACCCGTGAGAAGCTGGACAACCTGTGCTTCATCATCAACTGTAACCTGCAGCGTCTGGATGGTCCGGTCACCGGTAACGGTAAGATCATCAACGAACTGGAAGGCATCTTCAGCGGTGCTGGCTGGAACGTTATCAAAGTGATGTGGGGCGGTCGTTGGGATGAGCTGCTGCGTAAAGACACCAGCGGTAAGCTTATCCAGCTGATGAACGAAACCGTTGACGGCGACTACCAGACCTTCAAATCCAAAGACGGCGCCTACGTGCGTGAGCACTTCTTCGGTAAATATCCTGAAACCGCCGCACTGGTTGCAGACTGGACTGATGAGCAGATCTGGGCGCTGAACCGTGGCGGTCACGATCCGAAGAAAGTTTACGCTGCACTGAAAAAAGCGCAGGACACCAAAGGTAAAGCGACCGTTATCCTGGCCCACACCATCAAAGGTTACGGCATGGGCGATACCGCAGAAGGTAAAAACATCGCTCACCAGGTGAAGAAAATGAACATGGACGGCGTGCGTTATATCCGCGACCGTTTCAACGTTCCTGTGACCGATGAGCAGGTAGAAAACCTGTCTTACATCACCTTCCCTGAAGGTTCTGAAGAGCACAAGTACCTGCACGAACGCCGTCAGGCGCTGAAAGGCTACCTGCCAGCTCGTCAGCCAAACTTCTCCGAGAAACTGGCACTGCCTGCGCTGGAAGACTTCTCTCAGCTGCTGGAAGAGCAGAACAAAGAGATCTCCACCACCATCGCCTTCGTTCGTGCCCTGAACGTGATGCTGAAGAACCCGTCTATTAAAGACCGTCTGGTCCCAATCATCGCCGATGAAGCTCGTACCTTTGGTATGGAAGGTCTGTTCCGTCAGATCGGTATTTACAGCCCGAACGGCCAGCAGTACACCCCGCAGGACCGTGAGCAGGTTGCTTACTATAAAGAAGACGAGAAAGGTCAGATCCTGCAGGAAGGTATCAACGAACTGGGTGCTGGCGCGTCCTGGCTGGCTGCTGCGACTTCATACAGCACCAACAACCTGCCGATGATCCCGTTCTACATCTACTACTCCATGTTCGGTTTCCAGCGTATCGGTGACCTGTGCTGGCAGGCTGGCGACCAACAGGCTCGCGGCTTCCTGGTCGGTGGTACTTCCGGTCGTACAACGCTGAACGGTGAAGGTCTGCAGCACGAAGATGGTCACAGCCACATTCAGTCTCTGACTATCCCTAACTGTATCTCTTACGACCCGTCTTACGCGTACGAAGTGGCTGTCATCATGCACGACGGTCTGACTCGTATGTACGGTGAAGCACAAGAGAACATTTACTACTACATCACCACCCTGAACGAAAACTACCACATGCCGGCTATGCCAGCAGGTGCCGAGGAAGGTATCCGTAAAGGTATCTACAAACTCGAAACCGTTGCGGGTAGCAAAGGTAAAGTTCAGCTGCTGGGCTCCGGTTCTATCCTGCGTCACGTACGTGAAGCAGCACAGATTCTGGCTAACGACTACGGCGTGGGCTCTGACGTGTACAGCGTAACTTCCTTCACTGAACTGGCTCGTGATGGCCAGGATTGTGAGCGCTGGAACATGCTGCACCCAATGGAAACTCCGCGCGTTCCGTACATCGCTCAGGTGATGAACGACGCTCCAGCGGTAGCTTCTACTGACTATATGAAACTGTTCGCCGAGCAGGTCCGTACTTACGTACCAGCTGATGATTATCGCGTACTGGGTACCGACGGCTTCGGTCGTTCTGACAGCCGCGAAAATCTGCGTCACCACTTCGAAGTTGATGCTTCTTATGTGGTTGTAGCGGCCCTGGGCGAACTGGCTAAACGTGGCGAAATCGATAAGAAAGTGGTTGCGGAAGCCATCACTAAATTCAACATCGATGCAGATAAAGTTAACCCGCGTCTGGCGTAAGAGGTAAAGAGACAATGGCTATCGAAATCAAAGTACCAGACATCGGCGCTGATGAAGTAGAAATCACCGAGATTCTGGTCAAAGTTGGCGACAAAGTTGAAGCTGAACAGTCGCTGATCACCGTAGAAGGCGACAAAGCCTCTATGGAAGTTCCGTCTCCTCAGGCTGGCGTCGTAAAAGAGATTAAAGTCTCCGTCGGCGACAAAACCGAGACCGGTAAACTGATCATGATTTTCGATTCCGCCGAAGGTGCAGCAGCCGCTGCACCTGCTAAGGCAGAAGAGAAGAAAGAAGCCGCTCCGGCTGCAGCACCTGCTGCCGCGGCTGCAAAAGAAGTTAACGTGCCGGACATCGGCGGTGACGAAGTAGAAGTTACCGAGATCATGGTTAAAGTTGGCGACACCGTTGCCGCTGAGCAGTCTCTGCTGACCGTAGAAGGCGACAAAGCCTCTATGGAAGTCCCTGCTCCGTTCGCGGGCGTGGTTAAAGAGATCAAAATCAGCACCGGCGACAAAGTGTCCACCGGCTCCCTGATCATGGTGTTCGAAGTGGCGGGTGCTGCACCTGCTGCGGCTCCGGCACAGGCTGCTGCTCCTGCCGCCGCTGCGCCAGCTGCTTCCGGTTCTAAAGAAGTAAACGTACCGGACATCGGCGGTGACGAAGTTGAAGTCACTGAAGTGATGGTGAAAGTGGGCGATAAAGTTGCCGCTGAACAGTCACTGATCACGGTAGAAGGCGACAAAGCTTCTATGGAAGTCCCTGCGCCATTCGCCGGTACTGTTAAAGAAATCAAAATCAGCACCGGCGACAAAGTGTCTACCGGCTCCCTGATCATGGTATTCGAAGTGGAAGGCGCTGCGCCTGCCGCGGCTCCGGCTGCTGCACCAGCTCCAGCCGCTGCGGCTCCTGCACCGGCTGCCAAAGCTGCTGCACCTGCTGCTAAAGCGGAAGGCAAATCTGAATTCGCTGAGAACGACGCTTACGTTCACGCTACTCCGCTGATCCGCCGTCTGGCTCGCGAGTTCGGCGTAAACCTGGCGAAAGTGAAGGGCACCGGCCGTAAAGGTCGCATCCTGCGCGAAGACGTTCAGACCTACGTGAAAGACGCAGTTAAGCGCGCTGAAGCGGCTCCGGCTGCTACCGGCGGCGGTCTGCCGGGCATGCTGCCATGGCCGAAAGTAGACTTCAGCAAGTTCGGCGAAATCGAAGAAGTGGAAATGGGCCGCATCCAGAAAATCTCTGGTGCTAACCTGAGCCGTAACTGGGTGATGATCCCGCACGTTACCCACTTCGACAAAACCGATATCACCGATCTGGAAGCGTTCCGTAAGCAGCAGAATGACGAAGCCGCTAAGCGTAAGCTGGACGTGAAGTTCACCCCTGTGGTGTTCATCATGAAAGCCGTTGCTGCCGCGCTTGAGCAGATGCCACGCTTCAACAGCTCCCTGTCCGAAGATGGCCAGAAGCTGACGCTGAAGAAATACATCAACGTGGGTGTTGCGGTTGATACTCCGAACGGCCTGGTCGTTCCGGTATTCAAAGATGTGAACAAGAAGAGCATCACCGAACTGTCCCGCGAACTGATGGCTATCTCCAAAAAAGCTCGCGACGGCAAGCTGACCGCTGGCGAAATGCAGGGCGGCTGCTTCACCATCTCCAGCCTGGGCGGTATCGGGACGACTCACTTCGCGCCAATCGTTAACGCGCCTGAAGTGGCTATCCTCGGTGTGTCCAAGTCGGCAATCGAGCCGGTCTGGAACGGTAAAGAGTTCACGCCGCGTCTGATGATGCCAATGTCTCTTTCCTTCGACCACCGCGTAATCGACGGCGCTGATGGTGCTCGCTTTATCACCATCATCAACAATATGCTGTCCGATATTCGCCGCCTGGTGATGTAATTGAAAAGCCGGCCAATCGGCCGGCTTTTTTCTGATAATCTCATGTGGTTTGTGAGGTTATTGGCGAAAGCGACAATTCGTGAGCCGTTTGTTGTTTCAAAATTGTTAACAATTTTGTAAACTGCGGGCGGATAGAACGACCCGGTGGACGACGGGTATAAATTAAGAGGTCATGATGAGCACAGAAATCAAAACTCAGGTCGTAGTACTTGGGGCAGGCCCGGCAGGTTACTCCGCAGCATTCCGCGCGGCGGATTTAGGTCTGGAAACCGTCATCGTAGAGCGTTACAGCACCCTCGGCGGTGTTTGTCTGAACGTCGGCTGTATCCCTTCTAAAGCGCTGCTGCACGTTGCTAAAGTTATCGAAGAAGCAAAAGCACTGGCCGAGCACGGCATCGTTTTCGGCGAACCGAAAACCGATATCGACAAAATTCGTACCTGGAAAGAGAAAGTTATCACTCAGCTGACTGGCGGTCTGGCCGGTATGGCAAAAGGCCGTAAGGTCAAAGTGGTAAACGGTCTGGGTAAATTCACCGGGGCTAACACCCTGGAAGTTGAAGGCGAGAACGGCAAAACCGTGATCAACTTCGACAACGCTATCATCGCGGCGGGTTCCCGTCCGATCGAGCTGCCGTTCATTCCTCATGAAGACCCGCGCGTGTGGGACTCCACCGATGCGCTGGAGCTGAAAACCGTACCGAAACGCCTGCTGGTTATGGGCGGCGGTATCATCGGTCTGGAAATGGGCACCGTATACCATGCGCTGGGTTCAGATATTGACGTGGTTGAAATGTTCGACCAGGTTATCCCGGCTGCTGACAAAGACATCGTTAAAGTCTTCACCAAACGCATCAGCAAGAAATTCAACCTGATGCTGGAAACCAAAGTGACCGCCGTTGAAGCAAAAGAAGACGGTATCTACGTTTCCATGGAAGGCAAAAAAGCACCTGCTGAACCACAGCGTTACGACGCCGTGCTGGTGGCTATCGGCCGCGTGCCGAACGGTAAAAACCTCGATGCTGGCAAAGCTGGCGTGGAAGTTGATGACCGTGGCTTCATCCACGTTGACAAGCAGCTGCGCACCAACGTGCCGCACATCTTTGCTATCGGCGATATCGTCGGTCAGCCAATGCTGGCGCACAAAGGTGTTCATGAAGGCCACGTTGCCGCTGAAGTTATCGCCGGAATGAAGCATTACTTCGACCCGAAAGTTATCCCATCCATCGCTTATACCGAGCCGGAAGTTGCATGGGTTGGCCTGACCGAGAAAGAAGCGAAAGAGAAAGGCATCAGCTATGAAACCGCCACCTTCCCGTGGGCTGCTTCTGGCCGTGCTATCGCTTCCGACTGTGCGGACGGCGTGACCAAGCTTATCTTCGACAAAGAAACTCACCGCGTTATCGGTGGTGCGATTGTTGGCACCAACGGCGGCGAGCTGCTGGGTGAAATCGGCCTGGCTATCGAAATGGGCTGTGATGCAGAAGACATCGCGCTGACCATCCACGCTCACCCAACTCTGCACGAGTCCGTTGGCTTGGCTGCTGAAGTGTTCGAAGGTAGCATCACCGACCTGCCAAACCCGAAAGCGAAGAAAAAGTAACTTTCCGAGTTTGATAAAGCGGCCCTCCGGGGCCGTTTTTTTTTGCCTGAACGTCATATCAAAAAGTAATCTATTCCCCCTTAACGATTCAGCAAGGTTTTAATGTTGCTTTTTTGTAAACGGATTAACACCCCCTGAAAATCCTGCTATGCTGCCCGACGCGGTACCGGGCATTTACCCTACAAACTGCTGTCTCACAGGAGCGTGAAGAGAGAGATCCGGTAGCGCCAAATGACAATGAGAGCGAGGAGAACCGTCGTGCTAGAAGAATACCGTAAGCACGTAGCTGAACGTGCCGCAGAAGGGATTGTTCCGAAACCCTTAGATGCCACCCAAATGGCCGCACTGGTTGAGCTGCTGAAAACCCCACCAGCGGGTGAAGAAGAATTCCTGTTAGATCTGATTACTAACCGCGTACCGCCGGGCGTTGATGAAGCCGCCTACGTGAAAGCGGGTTTCCTTGCCGCGATTGCCAAAGGCGATGCCACCTCTCCGCTTATCTCCCCTGAAAAAGCCGTTGAACTGCTGGGCACCATGCAGGGTGGCTACAACATTCACCCGCTGATTGACGCGCTGGATAACGAAAAGCTGGCACCGATCGCCGCTAAAGCGCTGTCCCATACGCTGCTGATGTTTGACAACTTCTACGACGTGGAAGAGAAAGCAAAAGCCGGTAATCAGTACGCGCAGCAGGTTATCAAGTCGTGGGCCGAAGCCGAATGGTTCCTGTCACGTCCTAAGCTGGCGGAAAAAATCACCGTAACCGTATTTAAAGTCACCGGCGAAACCAATACCGATGACCTGTCTCCGGCGCCGGATGCCTGGTCACGCCCTGACATCCCTCTGCACGCCCTGGCGATGCTGAAAAACGCCCGCGAAGGCATTGAGCCGGATCAGGCCGGTGTCGTTGGCCCAATCAAACAGATTGAAGCCCTGAATAAAAAAGGGTTCCCGCTGGCCTATGTTGGCGACGTAGTGGGCACCGGCTCTTCCCGTAAGTCCGCCACCAACTCGGTGCTGTGGTTCATGGGCGACGACATCCCGAACGTGCCGAACAAACGCGGCGGCGGCGTGGTGCTGGGCGGTAAAATTGCGCCAATCTTCTTTAACACCATGGAAGATGCTGGTGCGCTGCCAATCGAAGTTGACGTAAATAACCTGAATATGGGCGATGTTATCGACATTTACCCATACAAAGGCGAAGTGCGCAACCACGAGACTAACGCCGTTATTGCTAACTTCGAGCTGAAAACCGAAGTGCTGCTGGATGAAGTACGCGCCGGCGGCCGTATTCCGCTGATCATCGGCCGTGGCCTGACAACCAAGGCCCGCGAAGCGCTGAATCTGCCGCACAGCGAAGTCTTTGTTCAGGCGAAAGATGTGGCTGAAAGCAGCCGTGGCTACTCTCTGGCGCAGAAAATGGTTGGCCGCGCCTGCGGCGTAGAAGGTATTCGTCCGGGCGCCTACTGCGAGCCTAAGATGACCTCGGTTGGCTCCCAGGACACCACCGGCCCAATGACGCGTGATGAGCTGAAAGACCTGGCGTGCCTCGGCTTCTCCGCCGACCTGGTCATGCAGTCCTTCTGCCACACTGCGGCCTATCCGAAGCCGGTTGACGTGACCACTCACCACACGCTGCCTGACTTCATCATGAACCGCGGCGGCGTTTCGCTGCGTCCGGGCGATGGCGTAATCCACTCCTGGCTGAACCGTATGCTGCTGCCGGATACCGTTGGCACCGGCGGCGACTCCCATACCCGTTTCCCTATCGGCATTTCTTTCCCTGCGGGTTCTGGTCTGGTGGCCTTTGCCGCTGCGACCGGTGTCATGCCGCTGGATATGCCTGAGTCGGTGCTGGTTCGCTTCAAAGGCAAAATGCAGCCGGGCATTACCCTGCGTGATTTAGTTCACGCTATCCCGCTGTATGCGATTAAACAGGGTCTGCTGACCGTTGAGAAGAAAGGTAAGAAAAACATCTTCTCCGGCCGTATCCTGGAAATCGAAGGCCTGCCAACGCTGAAAGTAGAGCAGGCGTTTGAGTTGACCGATGCTTCCGCAGAGCGTTCCGCTGCGGGCTGTACCATCAAGCTGGATCGTGAGCCAATTGAAGAGTACCTGAACTCCAACATCGTGCTGCTGAAGTGGATGATTGCCGAAGGCTACGGCGATCGCCGCACGCTGGAGCGCCGTATCCAGGGCATGGAAAAATGGCTGGCCGATCCGCAACTGATGGAAGCGGATGCTGACGCAGAATATGCTGCGGTTATCGAAATCGATCTTCAGGACATCAAAGAGCCGATCCTTTGTGCGCCAAACGATCCGGACGATGCCCGCCTGCTGTCCGACGTTGCCGGTGAGAAAATCGATGAAGTGTTTATCGGCTCCTGCATGACCAACATCGGTCACTTCCGTGCTGCCGGTAAGCTGCTGGATAGCCACAAAGGCCAGCTGCCAACCCGCCTGTGGGTGGCTCCGCCAACCCGTATGGATGCGGCGCAGCTGACCGAAGAAGGTTATTACAGCGTGTTTGGTAAGAGCGGGGCGCGTATCGAAATCCCTGGGTGTTCCCTGTGTATGGGCAACCAGGCGCGCGTAGCCGATGGGGCAACGGTAGTTTCTACCTCAACCCGTAACTTCCCGAACCGTCTGGGCACCGGGGCGAACGTCTTCCTGGCGTCCGCGGAGCTGGCGGCGGTTGCTTCCCTGCTGGGCAAACTGCCGACGCCGGATGAGTATCAGACCTTCATGGCTCAGGTTGATAAAACCGCGGTAGATACTTATCGCTACCTGAACTTTGACCAGCTCAGCCAGTACACCGAGAAAGCCGACGGCGTTATCTTCCAGACCGCCGTATAAACTGCAAAACCGTCTCTGAAGAGACGGTTTTTAGTGTTTGCACCCTCTCCTGTGGGAGAGGGACGGGGTGAGGGTACCAGACCGCAGGGTCCCGCTCTCTCCTTTTTATTTCTCGTCCTTCTACTCTTCCCTCTGTTTTCCCCCGACTTTGCTGCGATAATTGAACCTATAAGCGTGGGTGAGGATTTCCCCCGCGATGTAGAGGAAACAATCATGGATTACGAATTTCTGCGGGATGTTACCGGGCTGGTTAAGGTACGCATGTCGATGGGCCACGAAGTCGTCGGCCACTGGTTTAACGAGGAAGTGAAGGGCGACCTGACGATACTCGATGAGGTCGAACAGGCTTTGCTTTCGGTCAAGGGCAGCGAGCGCCAGTGGCAGCGTGCGGGGCATGAATATACCCTGTGGCTGGACGAAGAAGAGGTGATTATTCGCGCCAATCAGCTGGAAATATCCGGTGATGAGATAGAAGAAGGCATGAGCTACTACGACGAAGAGAGCCTCTCTTTCTGCGGCGTGGAGGATTTTCTACAGGTGGCGAATGCCTACCGGGAATTTTTGCAGCAGCGCTGAGTAAAGTCGGCATTGACCGTGGCGACACGGTCAATGTTCAGCAAAGCGAGGTACGGGCTACTTCACGTAGGCGAGGAGGCTGAGAGAGTCCCGCGCCAGTGATTTGCATTTTGTTGCGGTAGGGAGGGCAATTCCGCTCAGGTCTTTATAACTATCTTCGCCGAGCGCTTTCATGTTCCAGCTATCGTAATTGGTTAAATCCCATTGATTTTGCTGGGCAAAAAATACCAGAGCACGACGTATCTGGCCGTTAGGGAGATTCTGGTAGCCACAATCATTTTTCAGAAACACAAATACCGCAGTCAGATCGGCCATATCTTCTGCTTCAGACTCGCTTAGCGCCAGGCTGCTGGTAGAAAAAGCCAGCAATACGCCCAGTAATAACGCCCTAACTCCCATCTTCATCACGTCTACCACTTTTTCTCAGATACGAAACGTTAACACAGTTAAATGGACGCCGACGAGATTTATTATGAGCTTAAAACTTGACCTTACCGTTGGGGAAAGGTTTATGCTCGCGCCTATGTATGCCCACTCAAGGAACTGATTATGCATCGCCGTAATTTTCTCAAATATTCCGCGGCCCTGGGGGCTTTCAGCGCGCTGCCTCTGTGGAGCCGGGCTGCATTTGCGGCCGATCGTCCGGCACTGCCGATCCCTCCTTTGCTCGCCCCTGATGCCAAAAATAGCATCCGCTTGACGGTAAATGCAGGGCAGACCACGTTTGGCAGCAAAATCGCCACCACATGGGGTTACAACGGCTCGCTGCTCGGCCCGGCATTAAAGCTGAAGCAGGGTGACGCGGTGACGGTGGAGATTAATAATCGCCTGGCGGAAGAAACTACCGTTCACTGGCACGGGCTGGAAGTTCCTGGTGATGTTGATGGCGGCCCGCAGGGCGTTATTGCCGCCGGTGGGAAGCGCAGCGTGACTTTTGCTCCTCAGCAGCGCGCGGCAACCTGCTGGTTCCATCCTCATCAACATGGCAAAACCGGGTATCAGGTGGCGATGGGCCTGGCGGGGCTGGTATTGATAGAAGACAGCGAAAGCGGCCAGTTAATGCTGCCTAAGCAATGGGGCATCGACGATGTGCCATTAGTCATTCAGGACAAACGCTTTGGCGCAGACGGGCAAATCGACTACCAACTGGACATGATGAGCGCCGCCGTAGGCTGGTTTGGCGATACGCTGCTGTGTAACGGTGCGGTTTACCCTCAGCACACCAATCCGAAAGGGTGGCTGCGCCTGCGTTTACTTAACGGCTGTAACGCTCGCTCGCTGAATATTGCCGCCAGCGATAATCGCCCGCTTTATGTCATCGCCAGCGACGGCGGGCTGCTTGCCGAACCAGTAAAAGTCACCGAGCTTGAACTGCTGATGGGCGAGCGTTTTGAAGTGCTGGTGGACACCAGCGATGGTAAAGCTTTTGATATCCTCACCCTGCCGGTTAAGCAAATGGGTATGACGGTTGCGCCGTTTGATAAACCTGTTCCGGTGGTGCGCATTCAGCCGTTGATTATCGCGGCATCCGGCGAGCTGCCGGATAAATTAGTCAGCGTGCCTGCTCTGCCGTCGCTGGAAGGTCTCACCGAGCGCTGGCTGCAACTGATGATGGATCCCATGTTGGACATGATGGGCATGCAGGCGTTAATGGACAAATACGGCATGCAGGCGATGGCCGGAATGGAAATGGGCGGCCATGGCAATATGGGTCATATGGGTCACGGCAACATGGGGAACATGAAGCACGGTTTTGACTTCCACAACGCCAACAAGATTAACGGCAAGGCTTTTGATATGAACACCCCGGCATTTGCGGCGCAAAAGGGGAAATACGAGAAGTGGACCATCTCAGGTGAAGGCGACATGATGCTGCACCCGTTCCACATCCACGGTACGCAGTTCCGCATTCTGTCGGAAAACGGCAAGCCGGTGGCGGCACATCGTCAGGGCTGGAAGGATACAGTGAGGGTAGAAGGCGCTCGCAGCGAAGTACTGGTGAAGTTCGATCACGAAGCGTCCAGAGAGGCGGCTTATATGGCGCACTGCCATCTGCTGGAGCATGAAGATACCGGAATGATGCTCGGCTTTACCGTAGCGTAAAAGAAGAGCGGGTGGCCATTGCCACCCGCATTCATATTACTTCGCGTCGTCCGGCAGAGCGTACGCCACAATGTAATCACCCATCTTTGTTCCGAAGGAGCCATGGCCCCCGGCGGAAATCACCACATACTGCTTACCGTTCACTTCATAAGTCATCGGCGTTGCCTGGCCACCGGCAGGCAGGCGGGCTTCCCACAGTTGTTTACCATCGCGCATATCAAACGCACGTAGGTAGTTGTCTGCGGTTGCGCCAATAAACATGACGTTACCGGCGGTGGAAATAGGGCCACCCAGCATTGGCATCCCCATACGGAACTTCATCGGGATCCCGGTCGGGAACGGCATGCTGTCCTCAACGGTGCCGATGCGTTTTTTCCACACGATTTCGTTGGTTTTCAGATCAACGCCAGAGATGTAGCCCCAGGCCGGTTGCTTACACGGCAGGCCGAGCGGAGACAAGAACGGGTTCAGGGTTACGCCATACGGCACGCCGTACTGAGGCTGAACGCCGGACTCTGTGCCAGACCCTTTCGCGTCTTTTGGCGGCTCCATCGGGTTGCCCGGTCCGCGAGGGATCAGTTTGGAAACGAACGGCAGCGCCATCGGGTTGGTCATTGCCACCTGGTTATTCGGGTCGACCGAAATACCGCCCCACTCGAACATCCCAAGGTTGCCCGGGAACACCAGCGTCCCTTTTTCAGAAGGCGGCGTGAAGATGCCCTCATAGCGCATGCTGTGGAACATCACGCGGCAAACCAGCTGGTCGAACATGGTTGCGCCCCACATATCCGCGCCGCTCAAATCTTTCTTCGGCCGGAAGGTCAGCTCGGAGAACGGTTGAGTAGGGGAAACATGGTCGCCTTTGGCTGCGCCTTGCGGCACCGGTTTTTCCGGAGCGGGCACAACCAGCTTGCCGTCACGTCTGTCCAGCACAAAGATATTGCCGGTTTTAGCCGGAGCGTAGATAACCGGAACCCGGTTGCCGCTCTTGTCGGTAATGTCCGCAAGCGTCGGCTGGGCTGGCATATCCATATCCCAAAGATCGTGATGCACGGTCTGATAGGACCAGGCCAGCTTGCCGGTCGTCGCGTTCAGGGCAACGATGCTGCTGGCATAGCGTTCCTGCTCAGGCGTGCGGTTGCCGCCCCAGATATCCGGAGTGGTTACGCCCATCGGGAGATAAACCAGATCCAGCTTTGCATCATAAGCCGCAGGCGCCCACGAGTTCGGGGAGTTCAGGGTGTAATGATGTCCATCATCAGGAATTGCGTTCGGATCTTTAGCGCCCGGATCGAACGCCCACAGCAGCTTGCCGCTGTTAACGTCGAAACCGCGGATCACGCCAGAAGGTTCACGGGTGGAGAAGTTGTCCGTTACCGCCCCGGCAATCACAATCACTTTATCGGTGATGATTGGCGGTGAAGTTGGCTCATACATCCCCGGGGTGGTGACCGGCTGGTTGGTTTGCAGATTCAGAATGCCTTTATTGGCGAAGCTTTCACAAAGCTTGCCGTTATCGGCGTTGATGGCAAACAGACGGCCATCGTTAACCGGCAGGATGATACGACGCGGACAGTCGGATACCACGTCCGGGCTGGCGTTATCGGCCGTTGCCTCGTGGTAGGAAACCCCACGACAGGTCACGTGCTGGAACGACGGGTCGGTATTCAGCTGAGGGTCAAATTTCCACTTCTCTTTCCCCGTGGCAGCATCCAGCGCGAACAGCTGCTGGTGCGCGGTACACAGGTAAAGCATGTCGCGAACTTTGATCGGGGTGACTTCGTTGGTGATTTCACCCGGGTCAGTAGCGCGCTTCACGTCACCGGTCTGGAAGCGCCAGGCTTCCTTCAGCTGGCCGACGTTTTTGTCGTTAATCTGCTTAAGAGGCGAGAAGCGCTGGCCTTCCTGGTTACGCCCGTAGGCAGGCCAGTCGGCATCAGGAATCGTCGAGGTGGCGGCCGCCGGTGTGTTATCCAGCTGCAGCGTGCCGTTGATTTCCTGAGGATCGTTAAAGCCCGCCCAGACCAGCACCACGGCGCTGATCAGCAGGGCCACAACCAGCGATGCTGCCGCACCGGCAGCCGGAACGGCCAGGCGACGGTAGACGAACGGCAACAGCAGCCAGACGCCAAAGAACACCAGTACGTCACAGCGGGGGGTCAAGGCCCAGAAGTCGAAGCCGACTTCCCACACGCCCCATGCCATGGTGCACAACAGTAGCGCGGCATAAAGCCACAGGGCGGCAGCCTTGCTTTTCCACAGGAGCCAGGCAACGCCAAGCATTACCAGTCCGGCAATCGGGTAGTACCAGGACCCACCGATAGCCACTAACCATATTCCGCCAAAGACTAAATATAGCCCGCACAGTACGGCAAAAAGGGCTGAGAGGGTCACAAATAGTTGCGATCCGGTTTTATTTATTTTCACAATTATCACACTCATAAAGGTTTGATAGCATTTAATTATAGTTATTAACAAGTGTGATGGTCGTCACATTTATGGCTTTTTTGCTCTGTGGAAGAGAAAAGAGTGGAGAGGTATCCGGGTTATCTCGATATTTACTGCCGCTATAAGAAGCGAAAGTATTTTTTTATTCTTTTTGAATCAAATTGTTACCACTCACGGTGGTCTCTTTGAAGCCGGCGAGCCCTGTGCTTTTCAATCCTCTTCTTTTTTACCTCTACAATCGAATAGATTGGCTCCCTGAAACGTTAACTCTTTACCTGTGTTAAGGAGTTGCCATTATGTCCAGGCTCGGTCTTCTCTTATCTGCTCTGCTGCTCATAAGCCCGCTGGCGAGCGCCCGGCCGGTCGATTACAAAATCGTTGCGCAAGACACCGATATCAATATGTCCTGGCGTGCCTTCGGCGGTATGCAGTCCTCGGCGGATATCAAGGGTGTAACCGGCCAGATAAAATTGGACCAGAACAACGAATTCAACGACAAGATTAACGTCAGCATTCCCGTTTCCCCTCTTATAGCCTCTAATTCTCTTCTCACATGGCAGCTTAAAAGCGATATGTTTTTTGATGCGGCGCGCTACCCCACGATGGTCTTTATCAGTGACAGAGTGGTCGGCCTGGGAAATCATCACTACAGGATCTTTGGTTCTTTGACGGTTAAAAATATCCGGCAGCCGGTGATTCTTGAAGCCGTGCTGGAAGCCCCGCAAGAGAATGAATGGGCCCTGCATGCCACGACCGCTATTTCGCGCTCTGCGTTTAATATGACGAGCTTTGCTGCGGTGGTGGATGACCGAATTGCCATCGCCATAACGCTTCAGGCAGCCCCGCTATAATGTCGAATTAAAAGGCCTGGCGTTATAGGGGTGCCGTGAAGATAGCTGGCTGATATACTAGCGCCCTCGATGTGGTACTGCGCGTTTGTACAAACTAATGTGTATCAGCGGGTGCAGCAGGCTTTATTCGCCCTGTACCGTTTGATTGGTCTTTGTTGTTTTAAAACGGTTGGTTGTATTTTTTATGAAACATACTGTTGAAGTGATGATCCCGGAAGCGGAGATCAAAGCCCGTGTCGCCGAGCTGGGTCGTCAGATTACCGAACACTATCGCGACAGCGGCAGTGATATGGTGCTGGTCGGGCTGCTGCGCGGTTCATTTATGTTTATGGCAGACCTGTGCCGTGAAGTTCAGGTGTCCCATGAAGTCGATTTTATGACTGCTTCCAGCTACGGCAGCGGCATGTCCACCACGCGCGATGTGAAAATCCTCAAAGATCTCGATGAAGACATTCGCGGTAAAGATGTGCTTATCGTGGAAGACATCATCGACTCCGGCAACACGCTGAGCAAAGTGCGTGAAATCCTCAGCCTGCGTGAGCCAAAATCTCTGGCCATTTGTACGCTGCTGGACAAACCAACCCGCCGTGAAGTGAACGTTACCGTTGAGTACGTTGGTTTCTCTATTCCGGATGAATTCGTGGTCGGCTACGGCATCGACTACGCGCAGCGCTATCGTCACCTGCCGTACGTTGGCAAAGTCGTGCCGCTGGGTGAGTAATCTCCGCTGAATAATGAAAAGGGCCTTTAAAGGCCCTTTTTGCTATCCACTTTTTGCGTAATTACTGCAAAGCTGAGCGATTGCGGTGGCTATGGTGGGTATTTTTTAGATTGGATATCCCGCTGCGGTAACCCTGCTCCAGCGACTCGCGGCTGGTGGCCGTGACTTCGAGGTCACGCAGGCGGCCGTCGTGGATACCGTAAACCCAGCCGTGAACCGTGACCTTCTGGCCTCGTTTCCACGCGGATTGCATGATGGTTGAGTGGCCGATGTTGTACACCTGCTCCATGACGTTCAGTTCACAGAGCGTATCCATACGCTGTTCCGGTGCCAGTTCCCCCAGTAGCGAACTATGCTTGAACCACAGATCGCGAATGTGCAGCAGCCAGTTGTTGATCAGGCCAAGCTCCGGGTTTTCTACCGCAGCCTGTACGCCGCCGCAGCCGTAGTGGCCGCAAATAATGATGTGCTCAACCTCAAGGACGTCTACCGCGTACTGAACAACCGAGAGGCAGTTCAGATCGGTATGGACCACCAGGTTGGCGACATTACGATGTACAAACAGCTCGCCCGGTTCGAGGCCGGTAAGGCGTTCCGCTGGGACACGGCTATCGGAGCAGCCGATCCAGAGGAAACGGGGTTTTTGTGCCTGGGAGAGTCTTTCGAAGAAACCCGGGTCTTCCTCAACCAGCATTTTGGACCAAAGTTCATTATTGCTGATAAGGGAATCAATATCTTTCATGTGCGGTTAACGCCTGTAACCCGAGAAGTGCGTTGAGGTAATATAGGGTAACTCAACGACTTTTTAAACAAGTACCGAATAAAGGTAAGTGAATATCCATGACAATTGCATTGGAACTGGAACAGTTAACGAAAACCTATCCCGGCGGCGTTCAGGCGCTGCGCGGTATAGATCTTCGTGTTGAGGCCGGAGACTTTTATGCGTTACTCGGCCCAAACGGCGCCGGTAAATCTACCACCATCGGCATTATTAGTTCTCTGGTGAATAAAACCTCCGGTCGGGTTCGCGTATTTGGCTATGACCTGCAAAAGGACGTGGTCAACGCCAAGCGCCAGCTCGGGCTGGTGCCGCAGGAATTTAACTTTAACCCGTTTGAGACGGTACAGCAGATAGTTGTACATCAGGCTGGCTACTACGGCGTTGAGCGTAATGAAGCTATCGCTCGCAGCGAAAAGTATTTAAAACAGCTCGATCTGTGGGAAAAACGCAACGAACGCGCGCGCATGTTATCCGGCGGGATGAAGCGCCGCCTGATGATAGCCCGCGCGCTGATGCACGAGCCGAAGCTGCTGATCCTTGATGAACCAACAGCCGGCGTGGATATTGAACTGCGCCGTTCAATGTGGGGCTTCCTCAAAGATCTCAACGACAAGGGCACCACGATTATCCTCACCACGCATTATCTGGAAGAAGCCGAAATGCTGTGCCGCAACATCGGCATTATCCAGCGCGGCGAGCTGGTGGAAAATACCTCCATGAAGTCGCTGCTTTCCAAGCTGAAGTCGGAAACCTTTATCCTCGACCTGGCGCCAAAAAGCCCGCTGCCGAAGCTGGACGGCTACCAGTACCGCCTGGTGGACACCTCAACGCTCGAAGTCGAAGTCCTGCGCGAGCAGGGCATTAATAGCGTCTTCAGCCAGCTTAGCGCTCAGGGAATACAGGTACAAAGTATGCGTAACAAGGCCAACCGTCTCGAAGAACTCTTTGTGACGCTGGTAAACGGTAAACAAGGGGATGCGTCATGATGCAGCTTTACTGGGTGGCGCTGAAAAGCATCTGGACCAAAGAAGTCCATCGCTTTGCCCGAATTTGGATCCAGACCCTGGTTCCGCCGGTCATCACCATGACTCTGTACTTCATTATCTTCGGTAACCTGATTGGCTCCCGCATCGGCGAAATGCACGGCTTCACCTATATGCAGTTTATCGTTCCGGGCCTGATTATGATGGCGGTTATCACCAATGCCTACGCTAACGTGGCCTCTTCGTTCTTTAGCGCTAAGTTCCAGCGCAATATCGAAGAACTGCTGGTTGCGCCGGTGCCGACGCATGTCATCATCGCGGGCTATGTCGGCGGCGGCGTTGCCCGCGGCCTGTGCGTGGGCATTCTGGTCACGGCGGTTTCGCTGTTCTTCGTTCCGTTCCAGGTCCATTCGTGGCTGTTCGTGGCGCTGACGCTGGTACTGACGGCGGTGCTGTTCTCGCTGGCTGGCTTGCTGAACGCGGTATTTGCCAAAACCTTTGATGACATCAGCCTGATCCCAACCTTCGTGCTGACGCCGCTCACTTATCTGGGCGGAGTGTTCTACTCCCTGACGCTGCTGCCGCCGTTCTGGCAGGGGCTGTCGCACCTGAACCCGATTGTCTACATGATTAGCGGCTTCCGCTTTGGTTTCCTCGGGATTAGCGACGTACCTCTGGCGACCACCGTTGGCGTGCTGGTCATCTTCATCGCGGCGTTTTATCTGCTGTGCTGGTATCTCATCCAGCGCGGACGCGGCCTGCGTACCTAATACCAGATTCCTCAACCCTCCCCAAAAGGGGAGGGTTTTCTCACCCCAAATTGATACGCATCAGGCTATTTTTTCAGCTTTCTGGCACACTATCGCCCGGTTAACAGGAGACGCCTTATGCTGGGTTGGGTGATTGCCGGGCACGACGATTATGCCCAGAAGATGCTGGATGCAATGGAAAAGCGCTTTGGCCCGCAGCCGCAGTGCTGCGCGGTAAATTTCTGGAAAGGGATGAGCACCAATATGCTGAGCCGCATGATGTGCGATGCGCTTTATCATTGCGACTCAGGAGACGGCGTTATCTTCCTTACGGATATTACCGGCGAAGCGCCTTACCGCACCGCCGCCTTGCTCAGCCATAAGCATGAGCACTGCGAGGTGATCTCCGGCGTAAATCTGCCGCTGCTGTGCGCCATGCGTGAACAGCGGGAGTCCCTGTCCAGCGAGGCGTTTCGCCTGCTGATAGTTGAGCAGGGCGAGGAGGCGATAACCAGCCTCTGGCACCAGCAGCAAAAGAACCCTCCGTTTGTATTGCTCCACCCGTTTTAAGGGGATTGGCTTATTCCGGTTGGTATTCACGCATCTTTTGCTAAAATAACGCCTTCCTTCCGTCTTCACGACACAAAGACTAATAAATTCGCCATGTTAACTCGCCTCGTTTATTGCGTGATGCTGGTCATCAGCATCTCTACCGCCCGGGCCAGCCTGCTTAGCAGCCATGCTACGCCTGCCCAATATATGCAAACCACCGAAGGGGCCGATATCTGGGCGCAGGTTGGCGACAGCGTTATTTCCGTAGGCAGAATTGAGGAAGGGCAGATTCTGGCCGTGGTGCCCACGGTGGCGGATTACTACGAATTTAATTTTGGCTTTGGCACAGGGTTTATCGACAAAGCGCATCTCGCGCCGGTCAAAGGCAAGCAGCGGGTGGAAGACCGGCTGGGCGACCTGAATAAGCCGCTCAGTAATCAGAACCTGATTACCTTCCGTGATGTGGTGGTTTACAGCGAGCCATCCACTTCCAGCACGCCGTTTGGCACCCTGGCGGATAACCTTCGCTACCCGGTGCTCAGCAAGTTAAAAGACCGATTAAACCAGACCTGGTTCCAGATCCGCATCGGCAACCGGCTTGGCTATATCAGCAGCCTGGATGCTCAGCCGGACAACGGTATTCCGGTGCTGACTTATCATCATATTCTGCGTGACGAAGAAAATACCCGCTTCCGCCATACGTCTACCACGACTTCGGTGGTTGCTTTCAGTAATCAGATGACCTGGCTGCGTGATATGGGCTACACCACGCTGACGATGTATCAGCTGGAAGGCTATGTGCGTAACCGAATGAACCTTCCTGCTCGCGCCGTGGTTATTACCTTCGATGACGGGCTGAAGTCGGTTTATCGCTACGCGTATCCTATCCTGAAGCAGTATGGCTTTAAGGCTACGGCTTACATCATCTCGTCGCGTATTAAGCGCCACCCGCAGCCGTGGAACGCTAAATCTCTGCAATTTATGAGTATCGCAGAGCTGGAAGCGATTCAAAGCGTGTTTGATATCCAGTCGCACACCCACTTCCTGCACCGGGTGGATAACTACCGCCGCCCAATCCTGCTAAGCCGCAGCTACCACAACATCCTGTTTGATTTTGAGCACTCGCGCCGCGCGCTCTCGCAATTTAATCCGCATGTGCTTTATCTCTCGTACCCGTTTGGCGGCTATAACGATACCGCGGTCAAAGCGGCTAATGACGCTGGTTTCCATATGGCGGTGACGACGGTGCGCGGCAAGGTGAAGCCGGGAGATAATCCGTTCCTGTTGAAGCGGCTTTATATTATGAGGACGGATTCGCTGGAGACGATGTCGAGGACGATTACCAATCAGCCTGAGTCGTAAGCGGACCCTGGTTTTGTAACGCGTTATCTAAGGTGGGTTTGTTCGATCCCCTCTCCCACGTGGGGAGAGGGGTAGGGTGAGAGGTAGTTGTTACGCTACCTGCACCGGTACGGCTTTCGCGAGACGTTTCATCTCATTATCACCGTCAAAATAGGCTACCTTCGGCTGCCAGCTACGAGCCTGCTCGTCCGGCATCGTCACGTAGCTTGCGATAATTAAAATATCGCCAACGTCCGCGCAGTGTGCCGCAGCGCCGTTAACGGAGATGATTTTAGACCCGCGCTCACCGGCAATAGCGTAGGTAGAAAAGCGCTTACCGTTGGTGACGTTGTAAATATCGATGGCTTCGTATTCCAGAATGCCTGCCGCCTCAAGGAAGTCCTGATCGATGGCGCAGGAGCCTTCGTAGTGCAAGTCCGCCTGAGTCACTTTGACGCGGTGTAACTTGCCTTGCAGCATAGTGCGAATCATAGCTTGAACCTTTGTCTCTGGGCTAAAAAAGCGCCGAATTCATCGACGCTGTGAATATTCGAGGCAGTATTGCCCTTTTTATTTGGGCTGTCTACTGCGCCAAATCAACGGTAACGTTATCAATCAGTCGCGCCTGGCCGAGCCACGCCGCCATCAGGATAACCGCGCGTTTGCTCTCTTCAGACAGCTCCAGCAGCGTGTCCGCATCGCGGATTTGCAGGTCGTCCGAGCGGAAGCCTTTTTCATTTAGCTCGGCCGCCGCGAGGATAAGCATCTCTTCGCAATCCCGTTCGCCGCTGCGCAGCTTGTCGGCCAGGCCGTTCATCACTTTGCTCAACCCCGGCGCAATTTTGCGCTGCTCCGCGCTCAGATAGCCATTGCGGGAGCTAAGGGCCAGCCCGTCTTTCGCCCGCACCGTTGGCACGCCGATAATCTCGATGTCGTAGCCCATATCGGCCACCATTTTGCGGATAAGCGCCAGCTGCTGGTAATCCTTCTGGCCAAAGCAGGCAACATCCGGCTGCACCAGGTTAAACAGCTTGCTGACGATGGTAGATACGCCGCGGAAGTGACCCGGACGGCTGGCGCCTTCCAGCATGGTGGAAATGCCCGGCACGTCAACGAAGGTTTGGCTATCAAGTCCCTGCGGGTAAACATCCGCCGGAGCCGGAGCGAACACCATATCGACCTTGCGGCGGTTGAGCTTCTCGCAGTCTTCCTGCAGGGTGCGCGGGTAGCGAGCTAAATCGTCGGGCCTGTCAAACTGCATCGGGTTGACGAAAATGCTTACAACCACCACATCGGCAGCGGCTTTTGCTTCTTCAACCAGCGTCATATGCCCATCGTGCAGGTTGCCCATAGTGGGCACCAGCGCAATGCGCTTTCCTTCCTGGCGCCAGCGGCGAATCTGCTGACGCAGCAGCGGTACGGTTTCGATAATCAGCACAACCCTTCTCCTGTCAGTAAAAACTGTGTTCGTTGCCCGGATAGCTGCCGGACTCGACTTCGCTAATGTACTGGCGCACTGCGGCGCGGATATCACCCGTCCCGGCCAGGAAGTTTTTCGCAAATTTAGGAATATGGCCGCCGGTGATTCCGAAGGCATCATGCATGACCAGAATTTGCCCGTCCGTGACGTTGCCCGCGCCGATACCGATAACCGGAATGCCAAGCGCTTCGGTAACGCGTTTTGCCAGTTCGACCGGCACGCACTCCAGAACCAGCAGCTGCGCGCCGGCGGCTTCCAGCGCCAGGGCATCGTCCAGCAGCGTCGTCGCTGCCTGCTCGTCTCGCCCCTGAACCTTATAGCCGCCAAAGATATTCACCGACTGCGGCGTCAGGCCCAGGTGCCCGCAAACCGGCACCGCTCGTTCGGTCAGCATTTTCACCGTCTCAGCAAGCCAGCGTCCGCCTTCGATTTTTACCATATTAGCACCGGCGCGCATCACTTCAGCCGAGTTGGCAAAGGCCTGTTCAGGCGTGGCATAAGCCATGAAAGGCAGGTCTGCCAGCAGCAGGCAATTTGGCGCACCGCGGCGAACCGCGCGGGTGTGGTAGGCAATCTCTTCGACCGTGACCGGCAGCGTGGAATCATTTCCCTGTACCGTCATGCCCAGCGAGTCGCCCACCAGCAGCACGCCGACGCCTTCGTCAGCAAAAAGTTTGGCAAAGCTAAAGTCATAGGCGGTAAGAGTGGCGAATTTCTTTTTGTCCTGCTTGAGCTTGCGCAGGGTGGAGGTGGTAGTGGGTTTCATCATCATCCCCGGAGAAAGGTTTGAAAAGGATACGGGCGCGCCGGTTACCAGCGGGTAATACCCTCCCGGGAGAGGTTAGCCAGTATCTCAGCAACAGCCTGGCCGTCAGGAAAACGGCAGTCTGGCGCTATTTCCAGTAAAGGAACCAGCATAAATGCGCGGTTCTTCATATCGTAGTGTGGCACGGTCAGGCGCTCGGTATGAATCACTTCGCTGCCGAACAGCATAATATCGAGATCTAAAGTACGCGGCCCCCAGCGTTCCTCTTTGCGCACGCGCCCGTGCTCCAGCTCAATGCGCTGAGTCTGGTCGAGTAAAGCTTCGGCCGGCAAATCGGTTTCCAGCACCACGGCTGCGTTCAGATAATCCGGCTGATCCTGTGGGCCCAGAGGCGGGGTGCGATAAAACGAAGAGGTCGCCACCACCAGGCTGTGCGGAATGGCGGCGAGGGCGTCGAGCGCGGAAGAGACTTGCTCCAGCGGCGACGCCTGATTACTGCCCAGAGCGATATACGCGAGGGTCATGCACTGCCTTCGCGGCGCGGCGCACGCTTGCGCGGACGGCGGGTGCGGCGGCGGGCGGCTGGCTCATCGCCAAGATCGTTGAGCATATCTTTCTGCATCGGCGGAGCGGCAACCTGGAACTCGCCCCACCATTTGGTCAGGCGCTGGAGCTCGTGGTTGTTTTCCACTTCGGCGCGCAGGGCCAGCAGGTCGTAAGAGGCGCGGAACTTAGGATGCTCCATCAGCTTCCAGGCGCGTTTACCCTGGCGGCGCGACAGGCGCAGCTGTAGGCCCCAGATATCACGCACGAGGGTAGTGATGCGTTTCGGAATCGCCAGCGCACGGCAGGCTTCATCCAGCACGTCATTCATCGCCAGCGCGAAGGCATCGTAATAGGCGAGGCCGCTTTCCTGGGCAATCTTTTGCGCCATCTCCAACTGCGGATACCAGAACATCGCCGCGAACAGGAACGCCGGATTCACGCGCATATCGTTATGAATGCGGTTGTCGGTGTTCTTCAGTACCTGAGCGATGATCAGTTCCATCGGGCTGTCGCCCTGCTCGGTAAAGTAGCGGGTGATGATCGGGAACAGCGGCTGGAACAGCTGATATTCACGCAGCAGACGGTAGGTTTCAAACCCATAGCCCGCCTGCAACAATTTGAGTGATTCTTCGAACAGACGCGCCGGAGGCACATCGTTAAGCAGGGTCGCCAGGCGTGGAATAGGCTCGCCGGTCTCCGGGCTAATCGACATGTTCAGTTTGGCGGCAAAGCGCACCGCGCGCAGCATACGAACCGGATCTTCGCGGTAACGCGTTTCCGGGTCGCCAATCAGGCGGATGATGCCGTTATTCAGATCGTTCAGGCCGCCAACATAATCTCGTACCGAGAAGTCGGCCACGCTGTAGTAAAGGCTGTTGATGGTAAAGTCACGGCGCTGGGCATCTTCTTCGATGGAACCAAAGATGTTGTCGCGAAGCAGCATGCCGTTCTGGCCGCGCTGGGAAGTCTGGCGGTCGGAGGACGCCTGTTCTTCGTGGTGACCACGGAAGGTCGCGACTTCGATGATTTCCGGCCCAAACATAACGTGAGCAAGACGGAAGCGGCGGCCAACCAGGCGGCAGTTGCGGAACAGTTTACGAACCTGATCCGGCGTAGCGCTGGTGGTGACGTCAAAATCTTTTGGTTTTTTGCCCAGCAGCAGGTCGCGGACGCCGCCGCCAACGAGATAGGCCTCGTAGCCTGCTTTGTTCAAACGGTAGAGCACCTTGAGGGCATTTTCACTGATATCTTTGCGGGAAATAGCGTGCTGATCGCGCGGAATAACAGTAATGTGCGGGAGAGCTTCACTCTCCTCGACCACGACGTCATCGCGGTTAAGCACCTTGCGGCAAAAATTAGCGACTCGGGTAAAAATAGTCCACCTCGGCAGTGTCAATCATAGGGACAAAAAAAACAGCGGCTAATCATAGCTCAGTGCGGCGCATTTGAGAATAATGTATTCATCGGCACGCTATCGAGCGACCAGTTAACCACGGCCTGTTCAAGCAGCGCTTCCAGCTTAAGACTCTGCCAGTCGGCCGCTACTTGTTGATTTAAAAAACGCAATGCTTCAACCAGCACCGGGCGCGGATCGCCCTGCGGTAAAGCCGGAGCATGATTCTGTTTCGACAGCTTGGCACCTTGCTGATTAAGCGCCAGCGGCAGGTGAATATAGTGCGGCACCGGCCAGCCAAGTTGTTGATACAGCGAAATTTGCCTTACCGTCGGCTCAATTAAGTCCGCCCCGCGTACAATCTCCGTCACGCCCTGAAAATGGTCATCCACCACTACAGCAAGATTATAGGCGAACAGGCCGTCGCGGCGATGAATGATAAAATCTTCGCGGGCCAAAGCGGCGTCGGCGGTCAGTAATCCTCTCAGCCCGTCCTGGAAGCTCAGCACCGGATTTTGCTGTACCAGGCGCATTGCGGCGTTTTGCGGACCGTTATTCAAAGTACGGCAGTGGCCGTCGTAATAGCCGCCAATGTGCTGAATTCGGCTGCGGGTGCAGGTGCAGTAATAGCTCAGGCCGCGCTGTTTTAACCACGCCAGCGCTTCGCGGTAGGCCTCGTGGCGCTGAGACTGCCACAACACTTCGCCGTCCCAGTGCAGGCCGTAATGCTCAAGCTGTTTCAGGATCGTGGTGGCTGCGCCCGGGACTTCACGAGGCGGATCGATATCTTCAATGCGAACCAGCCAGAGGCCCTGCTTAGCGCGTGCCTGAAGGTAGCTGCCGAGAGCGGCAATCAGCGAACCAAAATGCAGCTCCCCGGAAGGTGAGGGGGCAAAGCGGCCAATGTAGTGTTGAGAAGGCATGTTTTCGGGGGGCTATAAAGTAATATGGCGGGAGAAAGCTCCCGCCATAGAGTCCTGGCGTTTACGCGAGCCGTTAGCCGGCCATTTGTTTTTCGCGGATTTCTGCCAGCGTTTTGCAGTCGATACACAAATCAGCTGTCGGACGAGCTTCAAGGCGACGAATGCCGATTTCCACACCGCAGGATTCGCAGTAGCCGAAATCTTCGTCTTCCACTTTCTTGAGCGTTTTCTCGATCTTTTTGATCAGTTTACGTTCGCGATCGCGGTTACGCAGTTCGAGGCTGAACTCTTCTTCCTGGGCAGCACGGTCTACCGGGTCCGGGAAGTTAGCCGCTTCATCCTGCATATGTGTAACGGTGCGATCGACCTCGTCCATGAGCTGATTACGCCATGCTTCAAGAATGCGCTTGAAGTGCGACAGCTGGGCTTCGTTCATATACTCTTCGCCCGGCTTCTCCTGGTACGGCTCCACCCCTGCGATGGCGAGAATACTCAGGGACGATGTTTTACGCTTTTGCCCTTCTTGCATGTTGTTTCTCCTTAACACGCACTTATCGGTCCCCTGTCGGGGTAAAATCAGGCCGCTATAAATAGCAGATGCTTTTCAGGATGGCAATTATATAAACTCCTCTCTTGACAACCGTGTGAAGAAAAGCTTATTTGCGAAACGACCCGACTATAAAAAAGACAATACGTTATCTGTCCTTAACCAGATGTGATTCATAAATGGACAGGCAACGGCGTAGTTAGAGTCATTCCTGTGGCAGAAAGTTCTGCCTTCCAGGCGATAATTTCAACCCCACGCTGCTGCGCCTCACTCAACAGCTGCGCATATTTTGCATCAATGTGGCGGGCCGGGGAGACGCTATTTATAGCAGAATGCAATACCGCAAACAGTAGCACCGCGCGCTCTCCTTGCTGAACCACATTCATTAACTCTCTTAAATGCTTTTGGCCACGCAGGCTAACGGCATCCGGGAAAAATCCCATTTTGTTGTCAAACAGCGTGACCGATTTCACTTCAATATAGCAGTTAACCTTGTTACACGCCTGTAACATAAAATCAATTCTGCTGCGTTCGTCGCCGTATTTTACCTCGGCCTGAACGCTGCTGTAGCCCGCTAATTCCGCCGGAGGATTCGCCTCCAGCATCTCTTTAACCAGCATGTTGGCGCGTAACGTATTGACGCAAATTATCTCACCATTTTGCGTTTGGGTAAGCTCCCAGGTATTAGGGTATTTTCGCGTTGGGCTGGCGGACGTGGAGTACCAGACGGTGTCTCCCGGCGTGGCGCATCCCGTCATCGCTCCGGTATTCGGGCAATGAAGGGTCAGGGTTTCGCCATCGGCTGTCATCACATCGGCCAGAAAACGTTTATAGCGCTTGATGAGCGTTGCGGACTGCAGCGCGGGGGAAAACTCCATTTACTCTTCCTTATTTGTCAGCGGCCAGCGTTCAAGCGTCTGGTAGCGGGTTCTGCCCTGCTCAAAAATGGACTGGTACAGGCTAAACTCTTCCACCCTGAACTGCCAGCTAAAGCCCGGCGCGGGTAAAGCGACGGGGCGAATAGCGTTGCGATACAGCGTGATATGGGGGTGAAATGGCAGCGGAGACTGGTAGCAGCCGCTGCGGGCCGCCTGAGAGCGCAGCATATTTGCCAGTTGAAGCAGGCCGCGGGGTGCCTGACGCGGCCCCATCCAGACCACGCTTGAGCGCAGCCACTGCCCGGCATCGTCCAGCTTCAGGTTGAAACCCGGCTGGCGAATACGCCCGGCAAGGCGGCTTAGCGCCCGACATTTTTCTTCAGAGACATCTCCCAGAAATGCCAGCGTCAGGTGCAGGTTAGCCGCCGCGACCGGCCTCCCCGCATCGGCAGGAAATTCGGCGGCGCGCCAGTGGATAATCTGCTGTTGCACTTCGGACGGTAAGGTCAGGGCAAAAAACAGGCGGCGACTCTCGGCCATGGTTGTCTCTCGGTTATGGTTTGGCGGGATGCTACAATGCGCGACCGCCGATGTTAACCCTTTGGAGCCGTTTGTGTCGTCATTACCGGTCGCCGCCGTGCTGCCTGAAGTGCTTGAAGCGCTCGCGCACGCCCCACAAGTTTTGCTCAATGCCCCTACCGGCGCAGGTAAATCCACCTGGCTGCCGCTGCAAATTCTCCAGCATAGCGGGCTGGAAGGGCGCATTTTGCTGCTTGAACCCCGCCGCCTTGCCGCCCGTAATGTTGCCCAGAGGCTGGCAGAGCTGCTGGGAGAGAAGCCGGGTGAAACGGTGGGCTACAGAATGCGCGCCGATAGCTGCGTCGGGCCAGATACCCGGCTGGAAGTGGTGACCGAGGGGATATTAACCCGCATGATCCAGCAAGATCCCGAACTTAGCGGCATCGGGTTGGTTATCCTCGATGAATTCCATGAGCGCAGCCTGCAGGCGGATCTTGCCCTGGCGCTGCTGCTCGACGTGCAGGCCGGGCTGCGCGACGACCTGAAAATTCTGATTATGTCCGCAACCCTGGATAACCAGCGTCTGCGGCAGTGTCTGCCCGATGCGCCGGTGATTACTTCTGAGGGGCGAGCTTTCCCTGTTGAGCGCCGTTTTAGTCCCTTGCCCGCTCATCAACGCTTTGACGAAGCGGTGGCGATAGCCGTGGCGGGTTTGCTGCGCGAAGAAAAAGGCTCCCTGCTGCTGTTTTTACCGGGCGTTGGCGAAATCCAGCGCGTGCAGGAGCAGTTGAAAGAGCGAGTGGCGGGCGACGTTCAGCTCTGCCCTTTGTATGGCGCTCTGCCGCTCAGCGAGCAGCGTAAGGCCATTCTCCCCGCCGTAGCGGAAACCCGCAAGGTTGTGCTGGCGACTAATATCGCGGAAACCAGCCTGACCATCGAAGGTATTCGGCTGGTGGTGGACGGCTCGCTTGAGCGCGTCGCCCGTTTTGACGTCCGCACCGGCCTGACTCGTCTTGTTACACAGCGCGTAAGCCAGGCTTCTATGATTCAGCGCGCAGGGCGTGCCGGGCGACTGGAGCCAGGGATTTGCCTGCACCTGACCAGCGCCGAGCAGGCTGAGCGGGCCAGCGCCCAGGGCGAACCGGAAATCCTGCAAAGCGATCTTTCTGGCCTACAGCTTGAGCTGCTGCAATGGGGCTGCCGGGACGTGAGCCAGCTGACCTGGCTTGATACTCCGCCTGAAGCGAACCTTGCGGCGGCCCGCAGGCTTTTGCGCCAGCTGGGGGCGATGGATGAGCAGCAAAGGCTCAGCGCAAACGGGCAAAAGATGGCGCAGTTGGGCAACGATCCGCGTCTGGCTGCGATGCTGGTTGCCGCAAAAACGGCGGATGAGCAGGCTACGGCGGCGCTGCTGGCCGCGATTCTGGAAGAGCCACCGCGTACTCACGGCGGCGGCGATTTACGCGTAATGTTTGACGGCAAAAACGCTAACTGGCGGCAGCGTGCGGCTCAACTGCTGAAAAGAATAAACTCGCGCGGCGGCACGGCGGATATCTCCCTGGCTATGCCGCTGCTGGCCACCGCCTTTGCAGACCGCATTGCCCGGCGACGCGGTGCGGAAGGGCGCTATCAGCTGGCCAACGGCATGGGCGCGATGCTGGAGCAGGATGATGCCATGACGCGCCACGAATGGCTGATTGCTCCGCTGCTGTTGCAGGGAAGCCAGTCGCCGGATGCGAGAATTTTGCTGGCGCTGCCGCTGGATATTGAAGAGCTGGTGGCCCGCGTGCCGCAGCTGCTGACGGAAAGCGACTCCGTGGAGTGGGACGAAGAGCGCGGCTCGCTGAAGGCATATCGCCGCAGGCAAATCGGCAGGCTGGTGGTTAAAGTCCAGCTGCTGGCGAAACCTTCGGAAGAAGAGATGCAGTTGGCGATTTTAAACGGCATACGCGAGCGCGGGCTTGATCTGCTGGAGTGGTCAATCCCGGCGCAGCAGCTGCGTTTACGCCTCGCCTGCGCCGCCCGCTGGCTGCCGGAACAGAAATGGCCTGCGGTTGACGATGAATCGCTGCTGGCAACGCTGGAAGAGTGGCTGCTGCCTGAAATGCGCGGCGTTCATTCTCTGCGGGCGCTGAAAAATATCGATCTCAGCAGGGCGCTGGGCAACCTGCTCGACTGGCCGATGCGTCAACGGCTGGATAGTGCCCTGCCAACTCATTACACTGTGCCGACCGGAAGCCAGATTGCGATTCGCTATCACAGCGATAATCCTCCTGCGCTCGCGGTACGCATGCAGGAAATGTTTGGCGAAGCGCAAACGCCCTCTATTGCAGGGGGGCGCGTTCCGCTGGTGCTTGAGCTATTATCTCCGGCGCAGCGTCCACTGCAAATAACCCGCGATTTAACTGCCTTCTGGAACGGCGCTTATCGCGAAGTGCAGAAAGAGATGAAGGGGCGCTACCCGAAACACGTGTGGCCGGACGATCCGGCGAATACCGCGCCGACGCGCCGCACGAAGAAGTATTCCTGAGGGCGCCAACCCTCTCCCAAAGGGAGAGGGAGCAAACATGAAAAGACATTTTTGATAAGAATGTCTGGCTGTTTTTTTGAGAGATTTCTTCTTTCGTATTGCGCGGAAGAACGGAGAATCGGGCCCTGGCGCCTGAACTTTTGTGGAGAAGATGCATGGCGGGGAATGACCGCGAGCCGATTGGACGTAAAGGAAAAGCAACGCGTCCGGCGAAAGAGAAGGTGAGCCGTCGTCAGGTCAGGGATGAGGATTATGACGACGATTACGAAGATGACGACTACGAAGACGAGGAGCCAATGCCGCCGCGTAAAGGAAAAGGTAAGGGTAAGGGATCGGGCCGCCCGTCGAAAAAACGCCGCTTCTTCTGGCTGCTGGTGAAGCTGGCTATCATCTTCACAATTGCGTTTGCCATCTACGGGGTTTATCTCGATCAGCAAATCCGCAGCCGCATTGACGGCAAAGTCTGGCAACTGCCGGCGGCGGTATACGGCCGCATGGTCAACCTTGAACCGGATATGCCGTATAACAAGGCGGAGATGGTCAAGCTGCTGGAAGCGACCCAGTACCGCCAGGTTTCGAGCATGACTCGCCCGGGCGAGTTTACCGTGCAGGGCAACAGCATCGAGCTCATCCGTCGTCCGTTTGACTTCCCGGACGGGAAAGAAGGGCAGATCCGCGCTCGCCTGGTGTTTGACGGCGGGCGTCTGGAATCTATCCAGAACATGGACAATAACCGCAGCTTCGGGATTTTCCGCCTCGACCCGCGCCTGATAACCATGCTCTCTTCGCCAAACGGCGAGCAGCGCCTGTTTGTGCCGCGCTCCGGCTTCCCGGACCTGCTGGTGGATACGCTTATCGCCACCGAAGACCGTCATTTCTATGAGCATGACGGAATTAGCATTTATTCCATCGGCCGTGCGGTGCTGGCTAACCTGACGGCGGGGCGTGCGGTGCAGGGCGGCAGTACGCTGACCCAGCAGCTGGTAAAAAACCTGTTCCTGACCAACCAGCGTACGCTGTGGCGTAAAGCCAACGAAGCGTACATGGCGATTATCATGGACGCCCGCTACGACAAAGACCGCATTCTGGAGCTGTACCTGAACGAGGTTTATCTCGGCCAGAGCGGCGACGATCAGATTCGCGGCTTCCCGCTGGCGAGTCTTTACTACTTCGGTCGCCCGGTTGACGAGCTGAGCCTCGATCAGCAGGCGCTGCTGGTGGGCATGGTAAAAGGTGCGTCGCTATATAACCCGTGGCGTAATCCGAAGCTGGCGCTGGAGCGCCGTAACCTGGTGCTGCGCCTGCTGCAAGAGCAGAAGGTTATCGACCAGGAGCTGTACGACATGCTGAGCGCCCGTCCTCTGGGCGTGCAGCCGCGCGGCGGCGTTATTTCCCCGCAGCCTGCCTTTATGCAGATGGTGCGTCAGGAGTTGCAGGACAAGCTGGGCGATAAAGTGAAAGATCTCTCCGGCGTGAAGATCTTTACCACCTTTGACTCCGTTTCTCAGGATGCGGCTGAAAAAGCCGTAACCGAAGGCGTTCCGGTACTGCGCGCTTCGCGCAAGCTGAACGACCTGGAAGCGGCGATGGTGATTGTTGACCGCTTTACCGGTGAAGTTCGTGCCGTGGTCGGCGGGGCGGAGCCTCAGTTTGCGGGCTTTAACCGCGCATTGCAGGCTCGTCGTTCTATCGGCTCGCTGGCAAAACCGGCGACCTATCTGACGGCGCTAAGCCAGCCGGACACATTCCGCCTGAATACCTGGCTTGCCGATGCCCCAATTGGCATCAAGTTGTCGAACGGGCAGGTATGGTCGCCGCAAAACGATAACCACCAATATAGTGGGCAGGTGATGCTGGTTGACGCCCTGACGCGTTCTATGAACGTGCCGACCGTCAATCTCGGGATGACGCTGGGTCTACCGGCTATTACCGATACCTGGACTAAGCTCGGTGTGCCAAAAGACCAGTTGAATCCGGTTCCGTCGATGATCCTGGGGGCGCTGAACCTGACGCCGATTCAGGTCGCGCAGGCGTTCCAGACCATTGCCAGCGGCGGTAACCGCGCAACGCTGTCTGCGCTGCGTTCCGTTATTGCCGAAGACGGCACGGTGTTGTACCAGAGTTTCCCGCAGGCCGAGCAGGCCGTTCCGGCTCAGGCCGCTTACCTGACGCTGTTTGGTATGCAGCAGGTTGTGGCTCGCGGTACGGGTCGTGCGCTGGGCGGTAAATACCCGAACCTGCATCTGGCGGGTAAAACGGGGACCACCAACAACAATGTGGATACGTGGTTTGCCGGTATTGATGGCCGGGAAGTTACCATTACGTGGGTTGGCCGCGATAATAACCAGCCGACCAAACTGTACGGTGCCAGCGGCGCGATGTCGCTGTATCAGCGCTATCTGTCGAACCAGTCGCCGATCCCTCTGGATCTGACCGAGCCGGAAGATATCGTCGATATGGGCGTCAATAGCGCGGGCTACTTCCAGTGCGGAGGCGGGGGCGACCGCATTCTGCCGGTATGGACGACGAATCCAAATGCGTTGTGCCAGCAGAGCCAGCAGGAAGAGCAGTCGGCTAATCCATTTAGCCAGACTCCTGCGGGCCAGCAGCCTCAACAGCAGCCGCAGCAGCAACCTCAGCAACAACCCGCTCAGGAACAGAAAAGCGACGGCGTTGCCGGTTGGATCAAAGATATGTTCGGCGGTAACTAAGTTGACTCTTTACCCTCTCCCGCCCGGGAGAGGGTTCCTTATCCTAAATTTCACACCTCAATAACACCCTATAAACCATCCGGTTATTTCTTAATCCCTTAGCTATTGCGAGGATGTGAAGCGCTTGCTATGCACGATTCGTTTCGTCTATTATCCTGCGGGCATAATAATAATTATCGTTTACGTTATCATTTACTACTTCATCAGAGAAAATATCATGGCGCGTTCACTCACTGGTCAGCCAGCCAAAAACCCTGTCCGTAAGCTTGCCCTGTTTGTCGCTGCGGCGGTGGGAAGCGTAAGCGTAAGCAGCTTTGCTGCGGGCACTAATAGCACCCAAAAAGAAGACACTATTACGGTCTCTGCCAGCGCTGCACCGGCGGAAAGCGCATGGGGCCCGTCACCGACGATTGCGGCCAAGCGTTCCGCAACCGCGACCAAAACCGACACCCCAATTGAAAAGACGCCACAGTCTATTTCCGTGGTAACTAGTGAAGAGATGCAGATGCATCAATTCCAGTCCGTTAAAGAAGCGCTGGGCTATACGCCGGGCGTAACGGTAAGCAGCCGCGGTGCGTCAAACACTTATGACTTCGTTATTATTCGCGGCTTCTCCTCCGTTGGCCTGAACCAGAACAACTATCTGGACGGCCTGAAAATGCAGGGTGACTTCTATAACGACGCGGTCATCGATCCCTACATGCTGGAGCGCGTTGAGCTGATGCGCGGCCCAACCTCCGTGTTGTACGGTAAAAGCAGCCCGGGCGGCATTGTGAACATGGTTAGCAAGCGTCCGACTACCGAGCCGCTGCATGAGATCCAGTTCAAGATGGGGACGGATAATCTCTACCAGACCGGTTTTGACTTCAGCGATAAGCTGGACGATTCAGGTGTTTATTCTTATCGCCTGACCGGCGTTGCTCGTTCCAACAACGAACAGCAGGATCACGCTAAACAACAGCGTTATGCCATTGCTCCGTCCTTCTCATGGCGCCCTGACGACAGAACTAATTTTACCTTCCTGTCCTACTTCCAGAATGAACCTCAAACAGGTTACTACGGCTGGTTGCCAAAAGAGGGGACCGTTCAGCCGCTGCCAAACGGTGGACGTCTGCCAACCAGCTTTAATGAAGGGGCGACCAACAATAGCTATTCCCGCAACCAGAAAATGGTGGGCTATAGCTTTGAACACGGTTTCAACGACACCTTTACCGTGCGTCAGAACCTGCGCTTCTCAGAAATGAAAGTGGCTCAGCAAAGCGCATATGGAACCGGTCTGTGCAACAACAGCATGAACCTGTTTAATACCTACTGTCAGGCACTGACGGCTGAGCAAAAAGCTCACTATCTTGGACGCGGAACCGTCGTTGATAATGAAAGGCTGCAAAACTTCAGCGTTGATACGCAACTGCAAAGTAAATTTGCGACCGGTGATGTTGATCATACCCTGCTGACCGGGATTGATTACATGCGTATGCGTAACGACATCAGCGCTCTGTTTGGCAATGCTCCGGCTCTGGATCTTAATAATCTGGGTTCAATGAGCGACGTCGATTTCGGCAATGCTGTGCCTTACCAGATGAATGAAAGCAAGCAGACCGGCCTGTATGTTCAGGACCAGGCTGAATGGAACAAGTGGGTCATGACGTTGGGCGGTCGCTACGATTGGTCTAAGCAGGCGACAACGGTGCGCAGTGATAACGGTTATATCGAGCGCAACGATCATCAGTTCACCTGGCGTGGTGGTGTTAACTATCTGTTTGACAATGGTATTTCACCATACGTCAGCTACAGCCAGTCCTTTGAACCTAACGCATTTAGCCTCTACAGCACGCCTCGGGTTGCCTACCGTCCTTCTAAGGGCGAGCAGTACGAAGCTGGCGTGAAGTATGTACCTAAGGATATGCCGGTTGTGGTTACCGGTGCGGTCTATCAGTTGACCAAAACTGATACCCTGATGACGGACCCGACAAACGCGCTTAATCAGGTTCCGGCCGGTGAAGTTCGCGCTCGCGGCGTAGAGCTGGAAGCGAAGGCGGCGGTTAACGCTAATATCAACGTAACGGCGTCGTACACTTATACCGATGCGCAGTACACCAAAGATACAACCCTTCAGGGAAATAGTCCGGTCCAGGTTCCTAAACACATGGCTTCCCTGTGGGGGGATTATACCTTCAACAGCGGCGTGCTGAGTGGCCTGACTCTGGGTACCGGCGGTCGATTCATCGGCTCAAGCTATGGCGACCCGGCGAACACCTTCAAGGTGGGCAGCGCGGCGGTTATGGACGCAGTTGTGAAGTATGACCTCGGTCGCTTTGGCCTGAACGGTTCAAGCATTGCGGTGAACGTCAACAACCTGCTCGACCGTGACTATGTTGCCAGCTGCTTCGAAACTTATGGCTGCTTCTGGGGCGCAGAGCGTCAGGTGGTTGCCACCGCGACCTTCCGCTTCTAACTTGTCTCCCGGGCACGGTTCGCCGTGCCCTTCACTAAGATGGCTACCATGCAGGATAAACACCTTCATCCCGACACCACTTTTAGCCTCACCGATGTCACCTTCCGCGTGCCCGGGCGCACGTTACTCCATCCGCTTTCCATCACCTTTCCGGTGGGTAAAGTCACCGGCCTGATTGGCCACAACGGTTCCGGTAAATCGACGCTGCTGAAAATGCTCGGTCGCCACCAGAAGCCGTCGGACGGGGATATTCTGCTTAACTCGCAGCCGCTGGATAGCTGGAGCAGCAAGGCTTTTGCTCGCCAGGTTGCCTATCTGCCGCAGCAGTTGCCCGCGGCCGAAGGGATGACGGTACGTGAGCTGGTGGCGATTGGTCGTTATCCGTGGCACGGGGCATTGGGGCGTTTTGGCGTAGCCGATCGTGAACGGGTCGACGAGGCTATTAGCCTTGTAGGGCTGAAACCGTTTGCCCATCGCCTGGTGGACAGCCTTTCCGGCGGTGAGCGCCAGCGCGCGTGGATTGCGATGCTGGTGGCGCAGGATAGCCGCTGCCTGCTGCTTGATGAGCCAACCTCCGCGCTGGATATTGCTCACCAGGTTGATGTCCTCGCGCTTATTCATCGCCTTAGCCAGGAGCGTGGCCTGACGGTGATTGCCGTTCTGCACGATATCAATATGGCCGCACGCTATTGCGATAACCTGGTGGCGCTACGCGGCGGGGAAATGATCGCCCAGGGTACGCCAGAGGCGCTGATGCAAAGCGATACGCTGGAACACATCTACGGTATTCCGATGGGCATCCTGCCGCACCCGGCGGGGGCTGCGCCGGTAAGTTTTGTTTATTGATGAACCGTATGAATGACTTTCTTTTGACCCGTCGCCGCCTTCTGGCGGCGATGGCGCTTTCACCGCTGCTGCTGAAGCTTCCAGCGGCGCAGGCGGCGGTGCCGGATGCAAAACGCATTATCGCCCTGGAGTGGCTGCCCGTTGAGCTGATGATGGCGCTCGGCGTAACGCCAATGGCCGTCGCCGACATTCCTAATTACCAAACCTGGGTTAACGAACCTAAGCTGCCGGAAGGCGTGGTGGACGTTGGCCTGCGCACCGAGCCTAACCTTGAGCTGATGGCGCAGCTAAAACCCTCTTTAATTCTCTATTCTGCTGGCTACGGACCTTCGCCGGAGAAAATCACCCGCATTGCGCCCGGGCTGGGTTTCAATTTTAACGACGGTTCCGGCAAGCCGCTGGATATTGCACGCAAATCGTTAATTCAGCTGGGCGACACGCTGGGCATGCAGGCGGCCGCCAGTAACCATCTGGCCGAGTTTGATGCGTTTATAGCCAGCATGAAGCCCCGCTTTGCCGCTCGCGGTAGCCGTCCGGTGCTGCTGATGTCATTTTTGGATAACCGCCATGCGCTGGTGGTGGGCAAGCACAGCTTATTCGAACAGGTGATGGATCTGCTGGGGGTGACGAATGCCTGGCAGGAAGAGACCAACTTCTGGGGAACCGCGGTAGTGGGAATTGAACGTCTGGCGGCGATCAAAGACGCCGATGTGCTGTGCTTTGACCATAAAAACGAAGCGATAGCCCGCCAGGTTGCCGCGACGCCTCTGTGGAAAGCGATGCCGTTTATCCGCCAGAACCGTTTCCAGCAGGTTCCCGCTGTCTGGCTGTACGGCACGACGATGTCGGCGATGCATTTCGCCCGCGTGCTGGATGACGGGCTGAGGAGAATCTCATGATTCGTCGCCATTTTATTTTCCCTGCGGCGCTGCTGCTGATTCTGTTTATTGCTGCACTCTGGCTGACGCTGCACAACATGAACGGCGTGCTGCCTTCCGCGCAGTGGAGCCGCGCTTTTGCCAGGCCGGATCTCGACAATATTCAGCAGATGCTCTTTCACTTCAGCCTGCTGCCGCGCCTGGCAATATCGCTGCTGGTCGGTGCCGGGCTGGGGCTCGTCGGTGTGTTATTCCAGCAGGTGCTGCGTAACCCACTGGCGGAGCCGACAACGCTTGGCGTAGCCAGCGGCGCTCAGCTTGGTGTCACGGTCGCCACGCTCTGGGTGCTACCTCAGACGGCCCAGCCGTTTGCGGCGCTGATTGGCGCGGCAGCGGTTGGCCTGCTGGTCTTCGGCGTTGCCTGGGGCAAGCGCATGTCGCCGGTCACGCTTATTCTTGCGGGCCTGGTACTGAGCCTTTACTGCGGCGCGGTCAACCAGCTGCTGGCTATCTTCCACCACGATCAGCTGCAGAATATGTTCCTGTGGAGTACCGGCTCGCTCAACCAGCAGGACTGGAGCAGCGTAGAAAGCCTGTGGCCACGTTTGCTGGGCGGCCTGCTGCTAACGCTGCTGCTGCTGCGCCCGTTAACGCTGATGGGGCTGGACGATGGCGTAGCCCGTAACCTCGGCCTGGCGCTTTCTCTGGTACGGCTGGCAACGCTGGCGCTGGCGATTGTTCTCAGCGCCCAGCTGGTTAACGCGGTCGGTATTGTCGGTTTTATCGGCCTGTTTGCTCCGCTGCTGGCAAAAATGTTGGGTGCCCGCCGCCTGGCCGCTCGTCTGTTCCTTGCGCCGCTGATCGGGGCCTTGATCCTCTGGCTGTCCGATCAGATTGTTATCTGGCTGGCAGGCGTGTGGGGTGAAATTTCTACCGGCACCATCACCGCGCTCATCGGTGCGCCAATTCTGCTGTGGCTGCTGCCGCGCCTGCGCACCAGTGGCGCGCCTTCGATGAGCGCCGGAGACAATATTCCGGCTGAGCGCCAGCGGGTTGTGCTGTGGCTCCTCGTCAGCCTTGGCGTTCTGCTGGTGGCGATAGCCGCCGCGCTGGCGCTTGGCCGTGATGCTCATGGCTGGCGTTGGCTGAGTGGCGAACTGTTTGATGATGTTCTGCCATGGCGCTGGCCACGCGTGATGGCGGCGTTAACCGCAGGCGTGATGCTGGCGGTCGCGGGAAGCCTGATCCAGCGCCTGACCGGCAATGCGATGGCCAGCCCGGAAGTGCTGGGCATTAGCTCCGGGGCGGCGTTTGGCGTGGTGCTGATGTTGTTTATCGTGCCGGGCAATGCCTTCGTCTGGCTGCTGCCTGCCGGTAGCTTGGGCGCGGCGGCCACCCTGCTGATTATTATGATTGCCGCCGGGCGCGGAGGCTTCTCGCCGCAGCGTATGTTGTTGGCGGGCATGGCGCTAAGTACCGCATTTACCATGTTATTGATGATGCTGATGGCAAGTGGCGATCCGCGTATGGCAACGCTGCTAACCTGGATTTCGGGTTCGACTTACAACGTCACCGGAGATCAGGCGATAAGAACGCTGGTGGTTATGGCTATCCTGCTGGCGATAACGCCGCTGTTCCGCCGCTGGCTGGCTATTCTGCCGCTGGGCGGGGCGACTGCCCGCGCGGTTGGTATGGCGATAACGCCTTCACGGCTGGCGCTTCTGCTGCTGGCTTCCACGCTGACCGCCGCCGCGACGCTTATCGTCGGGCCTTTAAGCTTCGTTGGCCTGATGGCACCGCATATCGCACGCATGCTTGGCTTCCGCAGAGCGATGCCGCAGGTGGCGATTGCCGGGGTTCTCGGGGGAATATTGATGATTCTGGCTGACTGGTGCGGCAGGATGATTATGTTCCCGAACCAGGTTCCGGCGGGGCTGCTGGCGACGTTTATCGGCGCGCCATACTTCGTTTATCTGCTGAGAAAGCAGGGGCGGTAGTTTGTATATATCGATAAAGATGAACAATAGCATACCGCGCAGGCCACCATGACACGATGGCTAAGAACAGGAGGTTCTTTCGTCCCTATGGCGTGTAGCTAATCAATTCTGAGTCGGTAGCTTTTGCAAATAATAGTTCTTATTTTGTTTGGGAACTTCAATATATCTAAAAGGTATGTGTCAAACCACATTTAATTCAACGCGACTTCGCAAATATTCTTAAGATCTAAATCCATAGATGCAACGCTGCATTCAGGCGGTTATCCGTTGACCGCTGCTCCTTGACCGGTCAACTAATCTACTATCGTTAGCATAGACCGGGCACGGAGTATCAATAACCGAGCCGACAAATTTACCGTGGTTAACATCGACTGAATGGGGGGCGTTAATAATCAAATCCATATGGCTATCCTTACTAATCCCACGAGCGATGCTGTTTAAAGATGGGGCCGGAGCAGAATGCATGGCATATGCGGATGGTATTCCCATGCAAAATGTCGATGCTGCAATCAATAACATTATTTTTTTCAACATAATGGCCTTCACTGTATATTTTATCAGTTCTTAAATAACTGCTATGGAGAGTCTTATTGCGACAAAATCGCACGATTCAAGATACATATCAGGTAGCATCCGCATAGTTGACTGTCATCGTCACGGTGTCTTCATAGGTCCCAGCAGGTTGATTCTCGTCCCCGGTCAGGGTTTTAATCTTAAAATGTATCGGCTGTTTTTCCGAGGTTCCGGTAAATTTCTCCCCCAGTTGATCCCATCTAACACCCTTATCATTCAGGATTTGATAGGGGATTTTGTTTTTTCCATTGCTGATGGACAGATATTCTGTTCCGGTATTATCGGTATGCGATCCTTTAAAGGTGACCGTATAAGGAGTGCCATAGGTACAGCGAACTTGGGCGAGAGCATCCTGGGATTCACTTTGCCCGGAAAACATTTGAGCAGGTAAAATCACATCAGTTGGTGGAGTTACCTGGCATGAAGATGAAACATTTAGCCTGAATTCAAGTGGTTGCTGAACATTACTGATATTCATGCCCACTAATGAAAAACCCAAAAGGCTTTCCCCCCTAAGTTTACCATTAAGTCGGATAGTGTAAGTTCCGTAATAAGATCCTGGCGCAATTTGTGTCTGCTGCGGAATGATAAGGTGCGCCTGCAGGCGATAAGGATGTTCCCTTTGTCCAATATGAATATACATATATGTATAATCACATTCATCTGGATGTGCGCTGCATAGTGCTTTATTCATTGCCGTTGATTCACTGCTGTTGGGACCCAGAATACTGTCCACTAGTTCCTTTTGATCGCCCCCTTGAGGAAACACATAATTAGTTGGAGTGCCGATAGTGCTGACGCAAAGCTGAGAAATCTCTCCTGCTGATTGCCCTGCACACAGATTCGCCCGGATTTGATAATGCTCATTAGCCTCTGCCGGTTTTTCGTTAGTGAGCACCAGGTCATTACCGGACCAGGGCTTTGGAAATACGCGGCTGACCACCATACTGAAAGAGGCGTCGGAGTCAGAAAGAGTGTCGGGCCTGCCGAGACAGAAAACATCCACCGGGACGTCTACACTGGTATTACCACCATCCTGAATATCCAAACCTGATTTATCGAAAGAGCTAAGTATAATCGGTCCTGTATGGTCCCAATACACATTACAAAGCTGGTTGAATTCAAAGTTCATGAGGCTATTAGCCTGCCCCTTTGGAATAAAGCCTGATAGTAGAAAAAGCATTGCAATAATACCGTATCGTACTTTCATTATTTATCCTTAACGGCAGGTGTAGGTTGGTGGCGTGCCGCGCTGGGAAGCAAAGTCCCGACGGTGTAATACGATTCTGCATGTTGATCCCACGCCGTGATATATCGAGAGTATCACTGGACGATCATTCTCCATGTACACAAAACCTGTCCCGTGATAGCCAATAAAGGTGCTGTTACCTGAATCCTCATCCTTTACGACGCTGCCAGCAGGTATCGCATGTCCTGCACCATCTACCAGTCTGAAACTGGCAGGGAATGCTTTTTCTCCACCAAAGTTAACTTCTGTACCAGACTGAGGATAAAGTCTGACTTTTTTTCTGTAACGTCTGGCACGATAATCGACCGGAAGATGTGTCGGATCGAGCGATATTTCAATAGGGGTGCCTGCCTGTATGTTGTCAATAAAACCGTAACCTCGGCTATCGGTGCGTCCTTCGAGGTTTCCCCCGCTGTAATAAGGCAGGTCAGGGATACCTGCGTTGACCAGTACAAATGCCCCTTGAGAATCCCGGTTGAACTGTATGGCTCCGTCGAGGATAGTGACGGTACCTGAACCTTCCAGCCAGTAGGTTTTATCATTACTGCCATATAATCCTCCGCTAAGATTTGCGTAGCGGCTGCTGTGATAGATACTGGCACGTTGATTGCGGTAGCCGGTTTCCTCTTTTGTTGCCTGCAGGTCAATATGCGTTTTTTGAGGTCCGTATCCGCCCCATGTAAGGTTGACGCTATTCCGATTTCCTGGAGATGAGTGCTCAAAGGTATATTGCGCCCGCGCGCAGCTCCCCAGAGGTAGACTCCAGTTCAGCATCATCATCAAGTCATGGCCGCTCGCATTATAGGCGCTCACGCCCAGGGAAAGATCCCCATGCAGAAATGTGGGTAGGGATAATGAAATATTCCCCATGCTGTAGACTGAATTTTCATAAGGTCGGATATAGAAATAACCTATACCCAGGGTGACAGCATTCCGCCACTGGTAACTTAGCCATACCTGGTCGATGCTGCGGGTTGGCGCGAGAGAAAATCCGTCGGCTTGATAGCCATAACTGCCGAGATCCGTATAGCCCCTGGAGTACTGGCTGTGATTGTAGGAAAGATTTACATGCTGATTAGCATAGCTGTAGCCTAGCTCTGCTTTCCCGCCATTACGTCTGGTCAATTCATTATCCGAACTGGCCGCACCCGTCAAACTGAACGTGCCAACTGGAGCGACAAGGAAATTAATGCCTGTTCCTGCCATCAACAAACGGCTGGCATTTTGCATGAACAGTACATGTGTCAGAGTCGGGGTTATTCCCCTGCTCAGGTAACCGCTGAAAGCCAAATTATGGTATTTACTATCGCCATAGCCGTAATTGTAGCGAAGGTACCCAAGGTTAGCAGAGAACTGATTGATTCCTGCAGCAAGCAGCGAGCTGGTTTTATACAACTGCACTGTTTCATTGGTTTTATTTCCGAGTTTGTCCGTCGTGACGACGGTTACCTGTCCAGCCCCATTAATAAAGGGCAGGTTATTAATTTCGTAAGGCCCGCTGTCGACCGAATCGGAAGCAATTTTTCGATTATCCATAAAAATATCGACAATTGAAGGCGCTCTGGCTGTCCCGCGGATACTGGGTGACTGATAGATATTTTTGGCAGGGCTGAGCTGATAAGCCTTACGAAAAGATATGCCACCCATCCTTACGCCGCTGTCCCACTCGCCCCCATCCGAAACAAAATCACCCAGAATCAGAGCCGTATCGCTATCAGCAAAGTATTGCCGGTAGTAGGTTTGATATCGGATATACTGGGTCGCGCTGAATGCACTGCCTCGGAGCCTGGCTTGGCTTGCCAGGCCTGAAGCAAACAAATAGCCTGAACCGGTAAAAAAACGCCCCCCCAGATAAAGCGATCCAGCATCAAGCCAGCGGTTGTGCGATACATATACGTCATAATCCAAAGCCACACCGGAAGCGTTGCTATAATCAATACTTTCATCTGTATCAGAGGCTGAAAGACTCTGCCGCGGCAACCACTCGGGAGGGACATCAATTACTAATGCATGCTGCCCGGCATCATAGCGGGTTTTTATTCCGACAATAGCCGTGATGTCGACAACGTGCTTACTGTCAACCGGGAGTTGGCTCTTAGGGACAGGGATTTTGTGGTCAAGGTAAACGCGCGGAACCAGGTAGTGGTGATGGGTTATTCTGATCGGTATCCGGCTTTTAAGCATTCGCCCATTTAGAATCACGTTGACATTATATTCTGGTATAAATTCTGGCTGTAACGTCTGTGGTGCAGGAAGCTCATTCATATATTCGCGGCACAGGCCATTTCTGTGGGCAAAAATCCCCAGCAGCAGAAAACAGGCCGGGACGGTCTTGTTTTTCAAACCTGTTATATTCATGATTGTTATCCGGCCTATCAGCCACGTGGAATGACAGTGGGATGACTGTCCGCGTCAAAGAATCGTGCTGCCAGAGTCTCTTTATCTGAGGGCAAAACCGAGGCCGGCAACGGCATTGTTAGCGTAGCTCCGGGCAGAACATACCCCAGCAGTCCAGGGTGAAGCTGTATGGCTGCTTTCCCTTTCTGCTCGCCTTCTAGCGTGATATCTGAAAGCCGGGCATGTACCGGGCCAATATTATGAAAGACAATAGTTTTAGTTCCTTCTCCTGTGGAAAAATGCCAGGTCACTTCTGGGTAACGGGCCGGTAGATTGTCACCCTTCTGCTGCCAGGAGAGCGGTGTCTGACTACCGGAAACAAAGAGCGGCAACACATAGCGCATGCGTAGCGCCACCTTATCCTGGCCCCCTTTTGTAAGGTGAGGGACTTCATCGATAATAATTCGGTAAGCTTGCTCAGTGACACGGTGGGTCGAAGGGGAAACAAAAAAGCGCACAAAAGCTTTGTCGTCCGGCATAATTCCGAGGACTGGCGGAACAATATTGATATCATTCTGATCGCTGAAATAGTTGTTTCCCGCTTTCTGATGCCACGCCAGTACCCTGACAGAAATGCCGGCATTATCATCACCTGCATTCTTAATCCATAAAATGCTGGAGCTGTCTGAACTATTTATATGTTGATTTATAGGCCATAAAGCAATGTTAATCGCAGCGGATGCTGAAATGGATGCTATATAACTAGCGATTATAACTAAATAAATAAGTCGATGCATTGATGCCCCCAAATTTCAGACGGTAGCTTTCAGGCCTAATATTTTACGGTGACGTTAATAACGTCCTGGTAATTTCCAGTCTTGGGTATCGAGTTATGTGTATCTAACCTAGCGTAAAGTGGAATAGCTATTGGTTCACTAGTCGCTTCGGAATATTCATGGTTTAAATTTGGCGGCCAAAGCAACGTATATGCCGGGTCGAAGAAAATATCATAAGAAAGTAATTTATGATCTGGTGTCTGCATATTTCGTTGGTTGTTAGATGCGGCTTTTCCTCCATCCAAAGTCACACCTATTACCACGCCTGGTGTGCAGCACACATCAATTTCACCAACTGCAACCGGTCGTTTATCTACAAGTTCTGCTATGCTGAGATTACCAAAATCAATTTCCTTTTTTTGTGATATCTGACAACCGTTGAAAATGTGTTCTGATATTTTAAAAGATGCCTGTACGGTTGTAGAAATACTCTTATTGGAAAGGAGCATGGTAAAAATAGCCAAACACGTTCTCAGACACCACGATGAAACTAGCACTCGGGATATTTTTCTCATTCTGACTCTTCCCGGAAAAGATGATAGATTTTTCTGAATCAGCTACCACTCCAGTCTACCGTCATCTGGATGGTATCCTGATAATCACCCGCAGCTACTGACGTGACGTCCGAAATGCCGGGGATCTGGCCGGCAATAACCATCTTGAAAGGATTTTCTTTTTTCGTATTAATATCTTTTTCAGGCTCAATAACAGTGCTGTGAGTGCTGTCACTATAAAGCTGGTAAGCAAGTTTAGCGTTTTCAGCCGTTTTATTTACCATCTGCCAGAGTTTTAATTTTGGATCATAGCTCTTACCCTGATTCAGTTTGATAACGGGTACATTTCCTGAGGTACAGGTCACCGTTAAAGCCAAATCTTCAGCATTGATGGATTTATGCGACATCCAGTCAGAAGTATCAAAAGAAATAGTACCAAAATCACCTGAGAGAGGAGTTTCCGATCCGGTCGTCGTCACTTCACAGCTACCGGCAATGTTTGCACTCACCGTAATAGATCCAGTAATGACACTTGGTAAAGAGGCGGCTGTAGCTTGATAGGAAAAAATGCCGGTGAGTAAAAGAACGATAGTTGTTAATCGACGTAATAACATAAAGTAACCCTCCCTGAATTAATTGGTTTGTATATTTGTAGTGCACACAACTTATACGGTTCATAACCTAAACAGATTGACAACAACGATCAATGATCGTCGTTTAATAGTTATTGGCTATCAGTCAATTCTAAATTGATCGATAACAACACGAGTAAAATTGTATTGTAATTGATGCATATCAAAGCGGTAGCATAATAAAATGCACTGAAATATTTGAAAATATAATCTAACAAGGTTATTTAGATTATCTTCTGCTGGAAACGGGATGTGTTAAATTTATAGTGCGTTAAAGTAAGCGCGCTTAACATCTGCTGGGCTTGTTCGCTAATAACTACTATATGAAGCTGCAATTACCTTATTGGGATATTATCTGAGGGTATGAAAATAGTTTGTGCTAGGGTTTTTTTGAACAGGGCAGTATATTTCTCAGTGGAAATGAAGTCACAAAATGCACTATCTACAAAACCAGTCATTAGTGAGGTTATCGCGTAGTAGGGATCCCGGGGGCATATTGATGATTCTGGCTGACTGGTGCGGCAGGATGATTCTGTTCCCGAACCAGGTTCCGGCGGGGCTGCTGGCGACGTTTATCGGCGCGCCATACTTCGTTTATCTGCTGAGAAAGCAGGGGCGGTAATCCCTCATCCGAACCCTCTGCTTTCCGGGAAGAGGGCCGGGGTGAGGGTAAAGATTACAGCTTCGCGAACACACGACGCGCGGCGTCGATGGTCTTCTGAATATCTTCTTTAGAGTGGGCGACGGACATAAAGCCCGCTTCAAACGCCGAAGGCGCGAGGTAAATGCCTTCTTCCAGCATCAGGTGGAAGAAACGCTTGAAGCGCTCAACGTCGCATGTCATCACGTCTTTATAGTTGGTCACGGTTTCTGCATCGGTGAAGAACAGGCCGAACATACCGCCAACGTTATTTACCACCAAAGGAATGTTTTCAGCTTTAGCCGCTTTCAGCAGGCCGCTTGCCAGCATTTCGGTCAGCTCTGTCAGCGTCTGGTGAATGCCAGGCTGAGAAACTTCGGTCAGGCAGGCGTAGCCTGCGGCCATGGCAATTGGGTTACCGGAAAGCGTGCCAGCCTGGTAAACCGGGCCGGTTGGAGCCAGCGCGTCCATGATTTCACGACGGCCACCGAAAGCGCCTACCGGCATCCCGCCGCCGATGATTTTTCCAAGGCAGGTCAGGTCCGGCTCAACATCGTAGTAAGACTGAGCGCCAGCCAGCGCCACGCGGAAGCCGGTCATCACTTCGTCGATAATCAGCAGCGCGCCGAATTCGTCGCACAATGCGCGCAGGCCAGGCAGGAAGTCGGCGTTTGGCGGGATGCAGTTCATGTTGCCCGCAACCGGCTCAACGATGATACAGGCGACGTCCTGCGGATACTGTTCAAACGCCTCGCGCACGGAAGAGAGATCGTTATAGGTGCAGGTCAGCGTGTGTTTGGCGAAATCAGCAGGCACGCCCGGTGAGTTCGGCTGGCCGAGGGTCAGCGCGCCGGAACCCGCTTTTACCAGCAGGCAGTCAGCGTGGCCGTGGTAGCAGCCTTCGAATTTGATGATTTTGTCACGGCCGGTATAGCCGCGAGCCAGGCGAATGGCGCTCATGGTGGCTTCGGTGCCGGAGTTAACCATACGCACCATATCCATTGTCGGCACCAGTTCTGTAACCAGTTCCGCCATTTTGACTTCCATTTCGGTCGGTGCGCCGAAGCTCAGGCCGCGCTCAACGGCTTCGATGACCGCGTTGCGGATGGCCGGGTGGTTGTGGCCGAGCACCATTGGCCCCCACGAACCGACATAATCGATATAGGCCTTACCGTCAGCGTCATACAGATAAGCCCCGTCCGCACGCTCGATAAACAGTGGCACACCGCCAACGCCGGTAAAGGCGCGTACCGGTGAGTTAACGCCGCCGGGAATGACCTGGCGGGCTGCGGCGTACAGGTTTTCAGACTTACTCATGAATCGGCTCCTGATTCGTGGAAATGGTGACAGCGGTCTATTCTATGTGAAACCCGCGCCACGTTGAAATATTTGCCCAAATCAAACGTTACGGTTTATTAGGGAATTTAATAAGACGTTGGCGTAATCAGTGGGTAAAATGCCCGCCTTATTTGTATGACTAAACTGCATGAGCCGATGAATTCAGCCAACACTTCTTCTCCCGAAACACCACAAAGCGTCCGCCTGCGCAGGGGGGCCATCCTGCGCCGTCTGATTGGCCAGGATAAAATGCCGCTGATGATTTTACTGATGGCGGCCATCGTTGGAATACTCGCCGGCCTGGTCGGCGTGGCGTTTGAGAAATCGGTGAACTGGGTGCTACAGCACCGCATTGGCCTGCTGGCGCAGGTTGCCGATAGCGCCTGGCTGGTGTGGCCGCTGGCGTTTATTAGCTCGGCGCTGCTGGCGATGGTTGGCTATTACCTGGTGCGTCGGTTTGCGCCGGAAGCGGGCGGTTCGGGGATACCGGAAATCGAAGGGGCGCTTGAGGAACTGCGGCCGGTGCGCTGGTGGCGCGTTATCCCGGTGAAGTTTATTGGCGGTATGGGCACTCTCGGCGCGGGAATGGTGCTGGGGCGCGAAGGGCCAACGGTTCAACTGGGCGGCAATATCGGGCGCATGGTTAGTGACATGTTCCGCCAGCGCGGAGCGGAGGCTCGTCATTCTCTGCTGGCAACCGGCGCAGCTGCCGGTTTGTCTGCGGCTTTTAACGCTCCGCTGGCCGGGATCCTTTTTATCATCGAGGAGATGCGCACTCAGTTTCGCTATAACCTGATTTCGATAAAAGCGGTGTTTATCGGCGTGATTATGTCGAGCACCGTGTTTCGCATTTTTAATACCGAAACCACGGTGATTCAGGTGGGCAAGCTGGCGGATGCGCCGGTGAATACGCTTTGGCTATACCTGATCCTTGGCATGGTGTTTGGTATCGTCGGCGTGGCGTTTAACCGGATGGTTATTGGCGCGCAGGATATGTTCCAGCGTATTCACGGCGGCAATATCAATAAATGGGTGCTGATTGGCGGTTTGATAGGCGGGCTGTGCGGCGTACTGGGGCTTATTCAGCAGGCGGCCTCCGGCGGCGGCTTTAGCCTGATCCCGATTGCGGCAATGGGCAATTACAGCATCGACATGCTGCTGTTTCTCTTTTTTGCCCGCGTTATAACCACTTTGCTGTGCTTCTCCTCCGGTGCGCCGGGAGGCATTTTTGCGCCAATGCTGGCGCTGGGAACGCTGCTGGGTACCGCTTTTGGTATGGCATGCGCGGCCTGGTTCCCGGCTTATCATCTCGACATGGGGACTTTTGCCATTGCCGGGATGGGGGCACTGCTGGCGGCTTCATTACGTGCGCCGCTGACCGCCATCGTGCTGGTGCTGGAGATGACCGACAATTACCAGCTCATTCTGCCAATGATAATCACCTGCCTTGGGGCGACACTGTTGGCACAATTCCTCGGCGGGAAACCGCTATACTCGGTGATTCTGGCAAGAACGCTGGCAAAACAAGAAGCTGAGAAAGCGCGAGCGAATGAACAGGCTTGTGCCGGGCAGAATACTTGAACGATTTACCAGGGTATTAGATAATGCCGCTAAAGTGCGGGTTATTTTCTGCCCGACTTGTTAATTGTTGGGAGCAAAAAATGAGTGATGACGTAGCGCTGCCGCTGCAGTTTACCGAAGCAGCAGCCAATAAAGTGAAAAGTCTGATTGCAGACGAAGAAAACCCAAATCTGAAACTTCGCGTCTATATCACCGGTGGTGGTTGCAGCGGCTTCCAGTATGGCTTTACCTTTGACGACCAGATTAACGACGGCGATATGACCATTGAGAAACAGGGTGTTGCTCTGGTTGTGGATCCGATGAGCCTGCAATATCTGGTGGGCGGCGCGGTCGATTATAGCGAAGGCCTGGAAGGTTCCCGCTTTGTGGTGACCAACCCGAACGCAAAAAGCACCTGCGGGTGTGGTTCCTCCTTCAGCATCTGATTGGTTGCTGAAATAAAAAAGCCGCGTAGCAAACGCGGCTTTTTTTATGCCTACTGCCGGTCGGTTAGCGCAAACGTCGGCAGTTTAAGGTGCCAGCGGATTGCCGCCAGGCGGATAACCAGCGTGACGACCATACCAATCATACTTGCCTGCTCCAGCGGGACGCCAAAGGTGTGGTAGGCCGTGGCGTGAACGATACCGCCGATGATACAGGCGGTAGCGTAGATCTCGGTACGCAGAATCATCGGGACTTCACGAGCTAATACGTCGCGGATAATGCCGCCGCCTACGCCGGTAACGACGCCCATGCAGATAGCGACCAGCGGGCTGGCGTGGGCAAGAAAAGCTTTATTCACGCCAATGCCCACAAATACCGCAAGACCCACGGCGTCCAGCACCGGCAGCACCCATTTCGGCAGGCGGCGCGGCTGGCGCACCAGCACGATGGTCAGCATGCAGGTCACCATTGCGACCACCAAATCGGTAGGATCTTTAACCCAGAAGACCGGGCCGTTAGCCAGCGCCATATCGCGGATTGTGCCGCCGCCTACCGCCGTAACCACTCCGAGCACCAGGACGCCAAACGGGTCCATGCGCAGCTTGCCGGCCAGTAAAACGCCGGAAATGGCAAACACCGCAGTACCGACAATATCCAGCCAATAGACCAGCATTTATTATCCTCAGAGCGTGACGTTAATCTTTCGCCAGCTCTTCGCAGAGCTGTTTTGCGGCGAGGATAATACGCGGACCGGAACGTGTAAACCAATCATCATCGACGGCGATAACCGGAACTTTCAACTGATTACTCCAGAATTGCCGCACTGCCGGAATATTGCTCGCGTCGCCGGAAATAATTATTGCCTGCGGTTTGCGCACCAACACCTGTTCGCGGCTTACCTGTGGCCAGGGAACCCGGCTGTCGGCAAAGATATTTTGCCCGCCGCAGGTTTCGACTATCTCATTCTGAATAGAGTCTTTGCCGGTGGTGAACAGCGGCTGCTGGCTGAATTGCAGGAAAACTCTTTTGCTTTTTGTCTTTCCGTAGCGGGCTTTTAAATCAGCGAACTGTTGCGCTAATTTATCTGCTGCCCGGAGCGCCTTTTCGGGCGTTGGGCTGAGCGGAGCAAGCTGGCGCAATGCGGCTTCCACGTCCGCGACGCTTTTAGGATCGAGCCAGATGACGTTGATCCCCAGCGCAATAAGCTGGTTTACCTGCCTGTCCGGGTTACCGCCTCGCCAGGCCAGAACCGCATCCGGCTTTAACGCCACAATGCGTTCGAAATTCAGACCCTGCCAGTTGGCAAGCTGTTCAATTTTTTTCGCCTGCGGCGGGTAGTCTGAGTAAACGCTTACCGCAATCGGCTCGATTCCGGCGGCAAAAGCCAGTTCGGTGTTAGCGGGAGAAAGGGAGATGACCCGAGGCGCCGCAAGCAGCAGCGCCGGGAGGCCGAGGAGCAGGGCCGCTACTCCTCGCCATAATATGCCGTTAGCCACGAGCCAGATGCTGAACCAGTTTTTCCACCATCAGGGTGGACTGCTTAGCCGCAACCGCCAGGAACTCTTCAAAGCTGAGGTGAGACTGTTGATCGGCAACGTCCGAAATGGCGCGCACCACAACAAACGGCGTGTTGAAGTTATGGCAAACGTGGCCGATTGCCGTCGCTTCCATCTCTACCGCTACGGCCTGAGGGAAGTTATGGCGAATTTTGGCTAGCGCTACGGAGCCGTTAATAAAAGCATCGCCGCTGACGATCAGGCCGCGTACCGCATGTAAATCCAGCTCTTTAATGCAGGTTTCAGCCGCTTCAATCAGCTTTTTATCGGCAACGAAGCTTGCCGGGCAGCCCGCCATCTGGCCATATTCGTAGCCGAAAGCGGTGACATCCGCATCGTGGTAGCGTACTTCATCGGACACCACGATATCGCCCACTTTCAGCGTTGGCGCCAGGCCACCGGCGGAACCGGTATTGATAATCACGTCGGGCTTGCAGTGCTCCAGCAGCAGAGTAGCACCCATGGCCGCAGAGACTTTGCCGATCCCGGACTTCAGCAGCGCGACTTCAACGCCGTTCAGCGTACCGGTATAAATTTCACAACCGGCGATGCTCAGAGTATGGCGGTTTTCGATTTTGTCACGCAGCAGCGTAACTTCTTCTTCCATTGCACCAATAATGCCTGCTTTCATAGAGATACTCGCTAATGTGGTGGAACATGACTCAATTTTCGGGGCATAGTCTATCATGGCAAACAGTCTCCTTATCAACGGAACAGGAGTGGGCATGAGCGAAATAGACTTCCGCAGAAAAATTAACTGGCACCGGCGCTTCCGCTCGCCCGAAGGGGAGAAGAGCGAGTATGAAATTCTGCGCATTTTTGAAAGCGACCGCGGCAGGATAATCAACTCGCCTGCTATCCGCCGATTGCAGCAAAAAACGCAGGTTTTCCCGCTCGAACGCAACGCTGCCGTGCGCACGCGACTGACTCACTCGATGGAGGTCCAGCAGGTCGGCCGCTATATCGCCAAAGAGATCCTCGGGCGGCTGAAAGAGCAAAAGGCGCTGGAGAAGTATGGTCTCGACGAGCTAACCGGCCCGTTTGAAAGCATAGTGGAAATGGCCTGCCTGATGCACGACATCGGCAACCCGCCGTTCGGCCATTTTGGCGAGTCTGCCATCAACGACTGGTTCCGCCAGCGGCTACAGCCGAAAGATGCCGGGAGCCAGCCCCGCAGCGACGACCGCTGCAAAGTGGATTTTTTAAAGCTGCGTGAAGGGGAGGAGTCGCTAAATACTCTGCGCAGCAAAGTGCGCCAGGATTTGTGCAGCTTTGAGGGCAACGCCCAGGGTATCCGCCTGGTGCACAGCCTGCTGCGCATGAACCTGACCTGGGCCCAGGTTGGCTGCATCCTGAAATATACCCGCCCGGCCTGGTATGCCGACAAACCGCCGGAAAGCCATAATTACCTGATGAAGAAGCCGGGGTTTTATCTTTCGGAAGAGGGCTATATCGCCCGCCTGCGTAAAGAATTGAGCCTCGGGGAGTACAGCCGTTTCCCGCTGACCTGGATAATGGAGGCGGCGGACGATATCTCCTACTGCGTGGCGGATCTTGAAGATGCGGTAGAGAAGCGGATCTTTAGCGTGGAGCAGCTTTACCAGCATTTATGCGAAGCCTGGGGCGAGGAGAAGCGTGGCGACCTGTTTGAGCAGGTGGTTAAAGATGCGTGGGAGAAGTCCCGCACCAACCAGATGCGACGCAGCGCGGAAGATCAGTTCTTTATGTATCTACGCGTCAATACGCTGAACAAGCTGGCGCCTTATGCCGCCCAGCGCTTTATCGACAATCTGCCGGATATCTATTCCGGCGAGTTTAATCACGCGTTGCTGGAGGACGACAGTCCTTTCGCCAGGCTGCTGGAGTTGTATAAGCAGGTGGCGGTACGCCATGTTTTCAGCCATCCTGATGTGGAACAGCTGGAGTTGCAGGGTTACCGGGTTATCAGTGGCTTACTTGGTATTTACAGTCCCTTACTCGAGCTTTCAACCGAGGATTTCTCCGAGCTGGTCAGCAAAGAGAGCCTGCGCCGTTTGCCGATTGAAACGAGGCTTTTCCACAAACTCTCAACTAAACATAGGCTTGCTTATGTAGAGGCGGTGAACGATTTGCATCCGGCTAGCCTTGATTTTTCGGTTTGGGAATACTATTTCCGTGTAAGGCTGATTCAGGATTACATCAGCGGAATGACGGATTTATACGCCTGGGATGAGTACCGACGCCTGATGGCGGTAGAGTGAAGTCGGCAGGAGTTTTGTAAAGATGGACAATAAATTTTTACTTTTTCCAGCCACTTAAGCGCTGAACTTAGGGCGTAAACTTCACTCTGAATGGTACCAACACAGCAATTTTGCGTTATTTGAAAGTTGAGATGATTCCATGAAAAAAACCACGTTAGCAATGAGTGCGCTGGCTCTTAGTCTGGGTTTGGCGCTGAGTCCTATGTCTGCCTCCGCCGCTGAGACGGCCTCTTCTGCATCTGCTGCGCAGCCGCTGCCAAGCCTTGCGCCAATGCTGGAGCAGGTGATGCCTTCAGTGGTGAGTATCAACGTTGAAGGGAGCACGACGGTAAATACTCCGCGCATGGGGCGCAACTTCCAGCAATTCTTCGGTGATAACTCGCCGTTCTGCCAGGACGGTTCTCCGTTCCAGAGCTCACCTTTCTGCCAGGGCGGCGGCGGTGAAGGCGGCGCGCCTGACGGCGGCAGCCAGCAGCAGAAGTTTATGGCGCTGGGTTCCGGCGTAATTATTGATGCCGCTAAAGGCTACGTGGTGACCAATAACCACGTTGTTGATAATGCGACCGTGATTAAAGTGCAGCTGAGCGATGGCCGTAAATTTGACGCCAAAGTGGTCGGCAAAGACCCGCGCTCCGATATCGCGCTTATCCAGCTTCAGGACCCGAAAAACCTGACGGCGATTAAAATCGCTGACTCCGACGCACTGCGCGTAGGGGATTACACCGTGGCTATCGGTAACCCGTATGGCCTGGGTGAAACCGTGACTTCCGGTATCGTTTCGGCGCTGGGTCGTAGCGGCCTGAACGTTGAAAACTATGAAAACTTTATCCAGACCGATGCGGCGATTAACCGCGGTAACTCCGGCGGTGCGCTGGTTAACCTGAGAGGCGAGCTGATCGGGATTAACACCGCGATCCTTGCGCCGGACGGCGGCAACATCGGTATCGGCTTTGCTATCCCGAGCAATATGGTGAAAAACCTCACCGCTCAGATGGTGCAGTACGGGCAGGTTCGTCGCGGCGAGCTGGGGATTATGGGCACCGAGCTGAACTCCGAGCTGGCGAAAGCGATGAAAGTCGACGCTCAGCGCGGGGCATTTGTCAGCCAGGTGATGCCGAACTCCTCTGCTGCGAAATCGGGGATTAAAGCGGGTGACGTTATTACGTCCCTGAACGGTAAACCTATCAGCAGCTTTGCGGCGCTGCGTGCCGAAGTTGGCTCGATGCCGGTGGGGAGCAAAATCGCGCTTGGCCTGCTGCGCGACGGTAAGCCGATGACAGTGAGCCTGGAACTGCAGCAGAGCACGCAAAACCAGGTTGATGCGGCGACAATCTTCACCGGAATTGAAGGTGCGGAGATGAGCAACCGCGGCGGTAAAGACCAGAAAGGCGTGCAGGTCACCAGCGTGAAGCCAAATACTCCGGCGGCGCGTATCGGCCTGAAAAAAGGCGACATCATTGTTGGCGTCAACCAGCAGGCGGTGAACAATATTGCCGAGCTGCGTAAAGTGATGGACAGCAAGCCTTCGGTAATGGCGTTGAGCATCCAGCGCGGTGACACGTCGATTTACCTGCTGATGCAGTAATTTTTGAGTCAAACAGAAAAGGGCCGCAAATGCGGCCCTTTTTATTAGGTTACTGAACTACTTATTGCGGGTCAGTTTTTCCAGATCGGATTCGATTTCGCTGATCTTGTTGGTCACTACCGACTCGAGGTGACGCAGGTCTTCGAGGATCTTACGTTTCAGATCGACTTCGGTACGATCGCGCTGGCAAAGCTGATCCAGCTCGTCTATTACGTAGCGCAGGTTTGGGCTGATTTCCTGCACTTCTTTGTAGCCCTGGCCTACGCCGTCGGCAACCACTGTTTTGCGCTGGCGCGGGTATTTAAACTTCACGCTTTTGGCAAAAAACTCGCCCTTATCCTTCTGGAAATAGACTTTCAGGATATCGTTGTTGGCTTCCTGCCGGAGGCTGTAACGATCGATTTCATCAGGATTAGTAATACCCAGACTTTTTAAATTATCGTACATAAGCGGTACCCTTAAAGATCAATAACCATTAGAGAGTTAACGGAAAATTCCTTTTCCGCTAGTGCCAGATGCAAAAAAGGCGGGATAACCCGCCTTTTAGAGCAAAAAATTAGTCGATGGTGCGCAGCAGTTCGTTGATGCCGACTTTGCCGCGAGTTTTTGCGTCGACTTTCTTAACAATCACCGCGCAGTACAGGCTGTAAGAACCATCTTTAGACGGCAGGTTGCCTGAAACAACAACCGAGCCAGCCGGTACGCGGCCGTAATGGACTTCGCCGGTTTCGCGGTCATAAATACGGGTGCTCTGGCCGATGTACACGCCCATTGAGATGACGGAGCCTTCCTCAACGATAACGCCTTCCACCACTTCAGAACGCGCGCCGATGAAGCAGTTGTCTTCGATGATGGTCGGGTTGGCCTGCAGTGGCTCAAGTACGCCGCCGATGCCTACGCCGCCGGACAGGTGAACGTTTTTACCGATCTGCGCGCAGGAACCTACGGTCGCCCAGGTATCAACCATGGTGCCTTCATCAACGTATGCGCCGATGTTGACGTAGGAAGGCATGAGTACGGTGTTACGAGCGATAAATGCGCCCTGGCGAACCGCAGCAGGCGGAACCACGCGGAAGCCTTCTTTCTGGAAGCGAGCTTCGTCGTAGTCGGCAAATTTCATCGGTACTTTATCGAAATAGCGGCTTTCGGCGCCTTCGATAACTTTGTTGTCGTTAATGCGGAAAGAAAGCAGAACCGCCTTCTTCAGCCACTGGTGGGTGACCCACTGGCCGTCAATTTTTTCGGCAACGCGCAGCGCACCGCTGTCGAGCAGGGCAATAACCTGATTCACCGCTTCGCGGGTGACGGTATCAACATTTGCCGGGGTGATTTCGGCGCGGCGCTCGAAAGCGGATTCAATAACATTTTGTAGCTGCTGCATTATGAATATTTCCTGATTGTGACTTACCTTTCAACTTTCGGGCCGCAAAACTATTGACTGCGGCCCGCAAGCTAAAAGGTAAAAATAAAAGACCGTTATTTATCGTTTGGATTAAGGGCCGCTGTCAACCGTTGCTGCACTTCCTGCTGGAGCACATTATTAAGAGCACGCCGGTCGGCGGTCGCGATTATAAATAAATCTTCTACTCGCTCACCAATTGTCGTAATTCTCGCCCCGTAGAGCGAAATTCCCAGGTCCGCGAACACTTCACCGACCCTGGCAAGCAGGCCGGGCTGATCGAGCGCAATCAGCTCAAGGAAGGTTCGCCTGTCGGTGTGGGTGGGCAGGAAGTTGACCTCGGTGTCCACGGTAAAGTGGCGCAATTTTGCCGACTGGCGGCGAGGCTGCGGCGGCTGCCAGCTGGTCTGGGTTATCGCCTGCTCGAGACTGTGGCGAATAATATTATGCCGGTCAATGGAGAGCGGGCTGCCGTCCGGCTCGAGCACGATAAAGGTGTCCATCGCCATACCGTCGCGGGTGGTAAAGATTTGCGCATCGTGAACGCTAAGGTTGCGCCTGTCCAGCTCGGCACAAACGGCGGCAAACAGGTACGGCCTGTCCGGGCTCCAGATAAATATCTCTGTTCCGCCGCGCGTCGCCTGCGGGCTAAGCAGGATCAGCGGCTGGGTGAGGTCGTGCTTGAGCAGATGACGGGCGTGCCAGGCTATCTGATTCGGCGTGTGGCGCACAAAGTAGTTGGCGCGACAGCGTGCCCAGATGTGGTGCAGAGCCTCTTCGTTAATATTGTCCATGCGCAGCAAAGCCAGCGCCTGAAGCTGGTGGTGACGTACGCGCTCACGCATATCCGGGCTGTTTTGCATCCCACGGCGCAGTTGTTTCTCCGTGGCAAAATAGAGCTCGCGCAGCAGGCTTTGCTTCCAGCTGTTCCACAGCGTTTCGTTGGTGGCGCAGATATCGGCGACTGTCAGGCAGACAAGGTAGCGCAGGCGGTTTTCCGTCTGAACTTCTTCGGCAAATTGCTTGATGACTTCAGGATCCTGAATATCGCGGCGCTGGGCGGTGACGGACATCAGCAGATGCTGGCGAACCAGCCAGGCGACGAGCTGGGTTTCCCGCGAGTTCAGGCCATGAAGCTCAGCAAATTTCAGCACATCCTGAGCGCCGAGAACCGAGTGATCTCCGCCTCGCCCTTTGGCGATATCGTGGAACAGGGCGGCTATCAGGATCAGCTCAGGGTGCGAAAGGCGCGGCCAGAGATCGACGCAAAGTGGGTGTTTGGCCCGCGTTTCTTCCTTCGCGAAGCTTTCCAGTTTTTGCAGGACGCGAATGGTGTGCTCATCCACCGTGTAGGCGTGGAACAGGTCGAACTGCATCTGCCCGACGATGTGCGACCATTGAGGCATGTAGGCCCACAGCACGCTGTGGCGATGCATCGGCACCAGAGCACGGCTTACCGCGCCGGGGTGGCGGAGCATGACGAGGAATAGCTCTCGCGCTTCCGGAATGTAGCACAGCGGCTGCGTGAGGTGGCGGCGGGCATGGCGCAGATGGCGCAGCGTGGTTGAATAAATGCCGGTTATCTCGCGGTTGCGCACCATCATGTAGAACATGCGCAGAATCGCCTGCGGCTCGCGCATAAACAGCGTTTCATCGCGAAGATCGATAAGCGTGCCGCGCAGCTGGAAGTCATCGTCCAGAGGGCGGGGCTTCTCGCTGGCGTCCAGCGCCAGGATGGCTTCGTCAAACAGCTGCAACAGCATTTGGTTTAACTCGCCGACTCGCCGCGTCACGCGGTAGAAGTCCTTCATCATGTGTTCCACCGGCTCGTTACCTTCGCCGCTGTAGTGCAGGCGCTGGGCAACGCTAAGCTGGCGGTCAAACAGCAGGCGGTTATCGTAGCGATTCACTTCAAGATGCAGCGCAAAGCGAATGCGCCATAGCAGGTGCTGGCACTCGTCCAGCTCTTTGCGCTCGGCTTCGGTTAAGAAACCAAAGTCGACCATTTCGCCCATCGACGTTGCGCCGAAGTGGCGGCGCGCCACCCATTGCAGGGTATGGATATCGCGCAGGCCGCCGGGGCTGCTTTTAATGTCCGGTTCGAGATTGTAGCTGGTGCCGTGGTAGCGCTGGTGGCGCTCGTTTTGCTCTTCGACCTTGGCGGCAAAGAATTTGGCAGAGGGCCAGAAGCCTTCGCTAAAAATATGTTTTTGCAGTTCGAGGAACAGGGCGACGTCGCCTATCAGCAGGCGCGACTCGATAAGGTTGGTAGCAACCGTCAGGTCTGAGAGGCCTTCAAGCAGGCACTCTTCCAGGGTGCGTACGCTGTGGCCGACTTCCAGCTTAACGTCCCATAACAGGGTCAGCAGTTCGCCGATTTTTTGCGCCTGAGCGTCGGTCAGGCGTTTGCGGCTAAGGATCAGCAGGTCGATATCCGAGAGCGGGTGTAGTTCGGCGCGGCCATAGCCACCAACCGCAACCAGTGCGGCTTCCGGCACTTCCGCAAAACCGTAGGCAATCCACAGCCGCTGTAGCAGCTGGTCGATAAATTCGGTGCGCGCCTCAATCAGCCGCTCGGCTGAAATACCGCTGTCAAAGGCGGCGCCCAGCCACTTTTGAAAAGTGTCTAAATGCGACTTGATACTGGCGCAATTAAGCTCGGCTTCCTGCCAACTGTTGGGATAATCCGGCTGGCCGGAAATCTCGGGTTCCGTGGTGTTGGCAAACTGCTCTGGTAAACCTGGACTCATTGTGCGCTACCCATAAAAAAAGCCGGCTCGGGGCCGGCTTAGATTGCTGACTGACGTCAGGGCATCATTCGTTATGCGAAATCACGTTGGGGATGGTGTCATCCTTACGCAGCGTCATAATCTCGCAGCCGTTCTCAGTCACCACAATAGTATGCTCGTATTGAGCAGACAAGCTGCGATCTTTGGTTTTCACCGTCCAGCCGTCTTTCATGGTGCGAATGCGGTAATCACCGGCGTTTACCATCGGTTCGATGGTAAAGGTCATGCCCGGCTGGAGCACCACGCCGCCGTCGTCTGCATCATAGTGCAGCACCTGCGGTTCTTCGTGGAATACGCGACCAATGCCGTGGCCACAGTATTCACGCACCACGGAGAAACCTTCGGCTTCAACAAACTTCTGAATCGCCGCGCCAAGCGTGCGCAGACGGATGCCGGGCTTCACCATACGCAGGGCCAGGTAGAGGCTTTCCTGAGTGATGCGGCACAGGCGTTCGCCGAGAATGGTTGGCTTGCCGACGATAAACATCTTCGAGGTGTCGCCGTGGTACTCGTCTTTAATGACCGTCACGTCGATATTGACGATGTCGCCGTCTTTCAGCGCTTTTTCATCGTCCGGGATGCCGTGGCAAACCACTTCGTTAATGGAGATACAAACGGATTTCGGGAAGCCGTGGTAGCCCAGACAGGCGGAAATAGCCTGCTGCTCGTTGACGATGTAGTCATTACAGATGCGATCCAGCTCGCCGGTAGTGATGCCCGGTTTAACGTGGGGTTCGATCATTTCCAGCACTTCGGCAGCCAGGCGGCCGGCGACGCGCATTTTTTCGATTTCTTCAGGTGTTTTAATTGAAATAGCCATATCAGGTCCGCAGATGTCGAGCTTGTCGACATGAATTAAGCAGGGAAGTGACGTAATGGTATCAGGGGGCGCGACTTCCTGCCAAATTGAGAATCATTGAGCGAGCAGAACGGCAACAACTATTGGAGTCCTGACGCCGTTTATGGTATAAAGCGCGCCGGACTTGTATTCCGATTTTTCGGGTACAGCCAAACACTCTCACTTTGTGTAAATAACACACACGTATCGACACATATTCCGGGGTGCCCTTTGGGGTCGGTAATATGGGATACGTGGAGGCATAACCCCATACTTTTATAGAGGTTTTAAAACATGGCTACTGTTTCCATGCGCGACATGCTCAAGGCTGGTGTTCACTTCGGTCACCAGACCCGTTACTGGAACCCGAAAATGAAGCCTTTCATCTTCGGCGCACGTAACAAAGTTCACATCATCAACCTTGAGAAAACTGTACCAATGTTCAACGAAGCTCTGGCTGAACTGAACAAGATTGCTTCTCGCAAAGGTAAAATCCTTTTCGTTGGTACTAAGCGCGCTGCAAGCGAAGCGGTGAAAGAGTCTGCTAACAGCTGCGATCAGTTCTTCGTGAACCATCGCTGGTTGGGCGGCATGCTGACTAACTGGAAAACCGTTCGTCAGTCCATCAAACGTCTGAAAGACCTGGAAACTCAGGCTCAAGACGGTACTTTCGACAAGCTGACTAAGAAAGAAGCGCTGATGCGCACTCGTGAGCTGGACAAGCTGGAAAACAGCCTGGGCGGTATCAAAGACATGGGCGGCCTGCCGGACGCACTGTTTGTAATCGATGCCGATCACGAGCACATCGCTATCAAAGAAGCAAACAACCTGGGTATCCCGGTATTTGCTATCGTTGATACCAACTCTGATCCGGACGGTGTTGATTTCGTTATCCCTGGTAACGACGATGCTATCCGTGCTGTTAGCCTGTACCTGGGCGCTGTAGCTGCAACCGTTCGTGAAGGCCGTTCTCAGGATCTGGCTTCCCAGGCGGAAGAAAGCTTCGTAGAAGCAGAATAATAAGGCACGCTCGTCAGAGCCCTTATTTAACCAGGTAGTATCTAGTTTGGTTAGGGGCCTTTTTATGGCCCCTTTTTCACTTTTAAGTCTGTTTGGCCACCGTGCCGGGCAGGCAACATCTCCGAGGATTTTAGAATGGCTGAAATTACCGCATCCCTGGTAAAAGAGCTGCGTGAGCGTACTGGCGCTGGCATGATGGATTGTAAAAAAGCGCTGACCGAAGCCAACGGCGACATCGAGCTGGCAATCGAGAACATGCGTAAATCCGGTGCTATCAAAGCAGCTAAAAAAGCAGGCAACGTTGCTGCTGACGGCGTGATCATCACTAAGATCAACGGCAACTACGGCGTGATTCTGGAAGTTAACTGCCAGACCGACTTCGTTGCTAAAGACGGCGGCTTCCAGGCATTTGCTAACAAAGTTCTGGACGCAGCAGTTGCTGGCAAAATCACCGACGTTGAAGTTCTGAAAGCGCAGTTCGAAGAAGAGCGCGTTGCACTGGTTGCTAAAATCGGTGAGAACATCAACATCCGTCGCGTTTCTTCCCTGGAAGGCGACGTTCTGGGTTCTTATCAGCACGGCGCGCGTATCGGTGTTCTGGTTGCAGCTAAAGGCGCTGATGAAGAGCTGGTTAAACAGCTGGCAATGCACATTGCTGCAAGCAAGCCTGAGTTCGTTAAGCCAGAAGACGTTTCTGCAGAAGTTGTAGAGAAAGAATACCAGGTTCAGCTGGACATCGCGATGCAGTCCGGTAAGCCGAAAGAAATCGCAGAGAAAATGGTTGAAGGCCGCATGAAGAAATTCACCGGCGAAGTTTCTCTGACCGGCCAGCCGTTCGTAATGGACCCAAGCAAAACCGTTGCTCAGCTGCTGAAAGAGCACAACGCTGACGTCACTAACTTCATCCGCTTCGAAGTGGGTGAAGGTATCGAGAAAGTTGAGACTGACTTCGCAGCAGAAGTTGCTGCCATGTCCAAGCAGTCTTAATGGTTTAAAAGGAACCGCCAACCGGCGGTTCCTTTTTATCCAGCCTCATAAATTCAGCCGTCTCCTATAGGCAACTGGCTGAAATGCGACAGAATGTCGCCAGAATTAACCATCCCCCATTCGTTGACTGTTCTCAGGAAAGAAACATGGCTACCAATGCAAAACCCGTCTACAAACGCATTCTGCTCAAATTGAGCGGCGAAGCTCTGCAAGGTACAGAAGGCTTCGGTATTGACGCGAGTATTCTGGACCGTATGGCTCAGGAAATTAAAGAACTGGTGGAACTTGGCATTCAGGTCGGGGTGGTAATCGGCGGCGGTAACTTATTCCGTGGTGCTGGTCTTGCAAAAGCCGGTATGAACCGCGTCGTGGGCGACCACATGGGCATGCTGGCGACCGTAATGAACGGACTGGCGATGCGTGATGCGCTCCACCGCGCCTATGTGAACGCCCGCCTGATGTCCGCTATTCCACTGAATGGCGTTTGCGATAACTACAGCTGGGCAGAGGCCATCAGCCTGCTGCGCGCTAACCGTGTCGTTATCCTCGCAGCCGGTACCGGCAACCCGTTCTTCACCACCGACTCCGCAGCCTGCCTGCGCGGGATCGAAATTGAAGCGGACGTTGTGCTGAAAGCAACCAAAGTTGACGGCGTATTTACCGCCGATCCGGTTAAAGATCCAACTGCGACGCTGTACGAGCAGCTGACCTACACCGAAGTTCTGGATAAAGAGCTGAAAGTCATGGATCTTGCCGCCTTCACCCTTGCTCGCGACCACAAACTGCCGATCCGCGTGTTCAATATGAACAAGCCGGGTGCGCTGCGCCGTGTGGTAATGGGTGAGAAAGAAGGCACTTTAATCACTGAATAATTTCAGTCGCCCTTTAATCAGGGTAAGATTTGGCTTTATCTACAGCCAGGAATAAACAGGGCTATACTTAGCCTGCGGCCATCGTTGCCGCAGATGATAAGCGTGGTCTGCCTTAAACCAGTTTTCAAGGATTCGTAACGTGATTAGCGATATCAGAAAAGATGCTGAAGTGCGTATGGATAAATGCGTCGAAGCATTCAAAAACCAAATCAGCAAAATCCGCACCGGCCGCGCTTCTCCAAGCCTGCTGGACGGCATTGTCGTGGAATATTACGGCACGCCAACTCCGCTGCGTCAGCTGGCCAGCGTCACCGTAGAAGATACCCGTACCCTGAAGATCAACGTTTTCGATCGTTCCCTGGGCCCGGCAGTTGAAAAAGCGATCATGGCTTCTGACCTGGGTCTTAACCCAAGCTCAGCGGGCACCGATATTCGCGTTCCGCTGCCTCCGCTGACTGAAGAACGTCGTAAAGATCTGATCAAGATCGTACGTGGCGAAGCCGAAGGCGCTCGTGTTGCCGTGCGTAACGTTCGCCGTGACGCTAACGACAAAGTTAAAGCCCTGCTGAAAGACAAAGAGATCAGCGAAGATGATGATCGTCGTTCCCAGGACGACGTTCAGAAACTGACTGATGCAGCCATTAAGAAAGTGGATGCGGCTCTGTCTGAAAAAGAAGCCGAGCTGATGCAGTTCTAATCCACCCTCTGGTGGATAATACGCCGCACAGTAAGCCCTCGCGTGAAGCGTGGCGTTTGCTGAGCGGCGTTTTGCTTTGATAAACACAGAGCAAAGGCGTAGACAATACGCCCCCGTCGCCGCAAACTAATGCGTCATTAATCCCTCATTTTACGACCCTGAGTAACTCATGAAGCAGCTCACTATTCTTGGATCCACCGGCTCTATTGGCGTCAGTACGCTGAGCGTCGTTCGTCATAATCCTGAAAAATTTGCCGTAACCGCCCTGGTGGCCGGTAGCAACGTTGGGAAAATGGTCGAGCAATGTCTGGAGTTCTCGCCGCGCTTTGCGGTCATGGCCAGTGAGCAGGCCGCTTCTGAATTGCGTCGCCAGTTGAAAGAGCAGGGCAGTAAAACCGAGGTGTTGGCCGGTTCGCAGGCGGCATGTGAAGTTGCCGCGCTGAATGAAGTTGACCAGGTAATGGCCGCTATTGTTGGCGTTGCAGGTCTCCCCTCTACGCTCGCCGCTATCTCTGCGGGTAAGCAGGTGCTGCTGGCGAACAAAGAGTCGCTCATCACCTGCGGGCGGCTGTTTATGGAAGCCGTTGCCCGCAGCAAAGCGCAGTTATTGCCGATAGACAGCGAACATAACGCTATTTTTCAGAGTTTGCCGGAAACAATTCAGCAGAACCTGGGATACGCTAGCCTCGAAGATAATGGCGTATCGTCCATTATTCTCACCGGATCGGGTGGTCCGTTCCGGGAAACGGCGTATGCCGAACTGGCCGCAATGACGCCTGACCAGGCATGCAGCCACCCGAACTGGTCGATGGGACGCAAAATCTCCGTTGATTCGGCCACCATGATGAACAAAGGTCTCGAATATATTGAAGCGCGTTGGTTATTCAACGCCTCTGCGGCACAGATGGAAGTGCTGATTCATCCGCAGTCGGTTATCCATTCAATGGTTCGCTACCGTGATGGTAGCGTGCTGGCACAGCTTGGCGCACCGGATATGCGTACGCCAATTGCCCATGCGATGGCCTATCCTGCCCGCGTATCATCGGGCGTTGAGGCACTCGATTTTTGTAAAATCGGCACGCTGACTTTCATGGAGCCGGACTTTAAGCGCTACCCATGCCTGAAGCTCGCTATCGATGCCTGCGCGCAGGGGCAGGCGGCTACCACGGCGCTGAATGCGGCAAACGAAGTTGTGGTTGAAGCTTTCCTTAATCAGCAGGTGCGTTTCACCGATATCGCAGTGCTAAACCGCAGCGTGCTTGAGCAAATGAACTTAACCGAACCGCAAAGCGTGGAAGAGGTGCTGAGTGTCGATGCAATCGCTCGTGAAATAGCCAAAAAACAAGTGATGCACCTCGCAAGCCGGTGATAATTCATGCGGCCGACGTACCGCCATTTGTTCACTTTGTGCTTCAGTGATATAGTCTGCGCCACTTAATCGTCAGATGTGACTGAAGGTTAGGTGGAGAGCCGTGTCACAGCACGGCTTTTTTATGCGAAAGGCTTCAGTATTCCTGAGTACCGCTTAATTCTTTTCAGGGAATCATTACGCGTTATGTTGTCTGCTAATCAACAATTAAGCGAATCCTCACCTGCTCATGGCGCTCGCCATGTTGCCATTATTATGGATGGCAATGGCCGCTGGGCTAAGCGACAGGGGAAAATGAGGGTTTTCGGTCATAAAGCCGGGGCAAAGTCGGTTCGCCGCGCTGTTAGTTTTGCAGCCAATAGCGGCATCGATGCGCTGACGCTTTACGCTTTTAGTAGCGAAAACTGGAATCGCCCGGCTCAGGAAGTGACCGCGTTGATGGAGCTTTTTGTGTGGGCATTGGACAGTGAAGTCAAAAGCTTACACCGTCATAATGTCCGCTTACGGGTAATCGGCGATACCAGTCGGTTCAACTCACGCCTGCAAGAACGTATCAAAAAAGCTGAAGCACTGACCGGTGAAAATACCGGTTTGACGCTGAATATCGCCGCGAATTATGGCGGGCGTTGGGATATTATTCAGGGAGTGCGACAACTTGCGTCGCAGGTGCAGGAAGGCTTATTGCGCCCTGACCAAATAGATGAAGACCTGCTCGGTCAGCAGATCTGCATGCATGAACTGGCTCCCGTTGATTTAGTAATTAGGACAGGGGGAGAACATCGCATCAGTAACTTTCTCATCTGGCAAATTGCCTATGCTGAACTTTATTTTACCGATGTTCTTTGGCCTGATTTCGATGAACAAGACTTTGAAGGTGCACTAAATGCTTTTGCAAACCGAGAGCGTCGTTTTGGTGGCACAGCACCTGGTGGTGAATAAGCCTGTTGGGGGTCGCTTTTGCTGAAGTATCGCCTGATTTCCGCATTTATTATGATTCCTGTTGTCATCGCGGCGCTGTTTTGGCTGCCGCCGGTAGGATTCGCGATTGCGACACTGGTTATCTGCATGCTGGCTGCATGGGAGTGGGGGCAACTGGCTGGTTTCGTTGCTCGTTCACAGCGCGTTTGGCTGGCCGTACTGTGCGGCCTGCTGCTTGCAGTAATGCTCATTACGCTGCCTGAATACCGCCATTCGGTGCATCTCCCGGTGATAGAAGTATCGCTTTGGGCATCACTTATCTGGTGGGTTGCGGCGCTGCTGTTGGTGCTATTTTATCCCGCTTCTGCGGCACTCTGGCGCAATTCTAAGCCGATCCGTCTGGTCTTCGGCCTGTTGACGATTATCCCCTTTTTCTGGGGAATGGTGGCGCTGCGCAGCTGGCATTATGATATCAACCACTACAGCGGCTCCGTGTGGCTACTGTATGTGATGGTGCTGGTATGGGGCGCGGATTCCGGTGCTTATGTCTTCGGCAAGATGTTTGGTAAGCATAAGCTGGCACCGAAAGTGTCCCCGGGTAAAACCTGGCAGGGCTTTATTGGCGGGCTGGCTACATCCGCAGTTATTTCCCTGCTGTTTGGCATGTGGGCGAATCTGAATGTTGCGCCAGCTGTTCTGCTAACCTGTTCCATCGTTGCCGCGCTGGCCTCGGTTTTGGGTGATTTAACCGAGAGCATGTTTAAGCGTGAGGCCGGTATTAAAGATAGTGGTCACTTGATCCCCGGACATGGTGGTATTCTTGACCGCATTGACAGTCTGACAGCGGCGGTGCCGGTGTTTGCCTGTCTGCTGCTTCTGGTATTCAGGACGATTTAACGGAAGGTTTTATGCTGAGCATACTCTGGAATTTGGCTGCGTTTATCGTTGCACTGGGTGTTTTAATTACCGTGCACGAGTTTGGTCATTTTTGGGTTGCTCGCCGCTGCGGCGTTCGTGTTGAACGCTTCTCCATCGGCTTTGGTAAGGCGCTGTGGCGCCGTACCGACCGCCAGGGCACGGAGTTTGTCATTGCTCTTATCCCGCTGGGCGGCTACGTCAAAATGCTGGATGAACGCGTTGAGCCGGTCATCCCGGAAATGCGTCACGCCGCGTTCAACAACAAAACGGTTTCTCAGCGAGCGGCAATCATCGCTGCGGGGCCGGTTGCCAATTTTATCTTCGCTATCTTTGCTTACTGGCTGGTCTTTATTATCGGCGTCCCGAGCCTGCGCCCGGTGATCGGCGAAATAACCCCCAACTCTATCGCCGCCGAAGCACAAATTGCGGCGGGTATGGAACTAAAAGCGATAGATGGCATCGAAACGCCTGACTGGGATGCTGTTCGTTTGGCCTTGGTCGGCAAAATTGGCGATGCCAGCGCGCGGGTTTCTTATGCCCCGTTTGGCACCAATCAGACGCATGATGTGACCCTCGATCTGCGTAACTGGCAGTTTGAGCCAGACAAGCAGGATCCGGTAACATCACTCGGGTTTAAGCCTCGCGGTGCGCAGATTGAAAATGTGCTGGATGAAGTCCAGCCGCAGTCGGCAGCAAGTAAAGCGGGTTTGCAAGCCGGAGACAGGATCGTTAAAGTCAACGGTCAGCCGCTCCTTCAGTGGAGTACGTTTGTTAACCTGGTGCGCGATAACCCAGGGCAGGCGCTGGCCGTCCAGATTGAAAGGCAGGGGAGTTCCTTGTCTTTGACGCTGATACCGGATACAAAACCGGGTAAAGCGAAGGCCGAAGGGTTCGCAGGGGTAGTGCCAAAAATTATCCCGCTGCCTGATGAGTACAAGACAGTGCGTCAGTATGGGCCGTTTACCGCTGTAGCAGAAGCCACGGATAAAACCTGGCAACTGATGAAGCTGACGGTCAACATGCTGGGGAAATTAATAACCGGTGATGTAAAACTGAACAACCTCAGTGGGCCAATCTCCATAGCTCAAGGGGCAGGTATGTCGGCGGAATACGGGTTGATTTACTTCCTGATGTTCCTGGCGCTTATCAGCGTCAATTTAGGGATTATTAATCTGTTTCCACTGCCCGTCCTTGACGGCGGACACCTGCTCTTTTTGGCGGTTGAGAAACTGAAGGGCACACCGGTTTCCGAGCGAGTTCAGGACTTCAGTTATCGCATTGGCTCAATCCTGCTGGTGCTGTTAATGGGGCTTGCACTTTTCAATGATTTCTCTCGTTTATAGAGAGAATTAGGTTAGGAAGAACGCATAACAACGATGGCGATGAAAAAGCTCCTCATAGCGTCGCTGCTGTTTAGCAGCGCCACCGTATACGGTGCAGACGGGTTCGTGGTGAAAGACATTCATTTCGAAGGCCTGCAGCGAGTCGCCGTCGGTGCGGCCCTCCTCAGTATGCCGGTACGCCCAGGCGATACCGTCTCTGACGAGGATATCAGTAATACTATCCGTGCTCTGTTTGCCACCGGCAACTTCGAAGACGTGCGGGTTCTGCGTGATGGCAATACGCTGCTGGTGCAGGTCAAAGAGCGCCCAACCATTGCCAGCATCACTTTCTCCGGTAACAAGTCGGTGAAAGATGACATGCTCAAGCAGAACCTCGAAGCCTCCGGCGTTCGTGTGGGTGAATCTCTCGATCGCACCACTTTGGGCGACATCGAGAAAGGGCTGGAAGACTTCTACTACAGCGTCGGTAAATACAGCGCCAGCGTGAAAGCAGTGGTTACGCCGCTGCCGCGTAACCGTGTTGACCTGAAACTGGTATTCCAGGAAGGCGTTTCCGCGAAGATCCAGCAGATCAACATCGTCGGTAACCACGCGTTTACTACCGATGAGCTGATCTCCCACTTCCAACTGCGCGATGAAGTGCCGTGGTGGAACGTGGTTGGCGATCGCAAATACCAGAAGCAGAAGCTGGCCGGGGATCTCGAGACCCTGCGCAGCTACTATCTGGATCGCGGCTATGCGCGTTTCAACATCGACTCCACGCAGGTTAGCCTGACGCCGGATAAGAAAAGCATTTATGTGACGATTAACATCACCGAAGGCGAGCAGTACAAAATCGCCGGCGTGGATGTGAAAGGCAACCTGGCGGGCCACTCTGCGGAAATCGAGAGCCTGACCAAGCTGAAGCCTGGTGAGCTGTATAACGGCACCAAAGTCACCAAAATGGAAGACGACATTAAGAAACTACTGGGCCGCTATGGTTACGCGTATCCGCGCGTACAGACTCAGCCGGAAATTAATGACGCCGATAAGACCGTTAAACTGCACGTAAACGTCGACTCAGGTAACCGTTACTACGTTCGTAAGATCCGTTTCGAAGGCAACGACACCAGTAAAGATTCCGTTCTGCGCCGTGAAATGCGCCAGATGGAAGGCGCATGGCTGGGGAGCAACCTGGTTGACTCCGGTAAAGAGCGTCTGAACCGTCTGGGCTACTTCGAAACCGTAGATGTGGATACTCAGCGTGTGCCGGGCAGCCCGGACCAGGTTGACGTAGTCTATAAGGTGAAAGAGCGTAACACCGGTAGCTTCAACTTCGGCGTCGGTTACGGCACTGAAAGCGGCGTGAGCTTCCAGGTTGGCGTTCAGCAGGATAACTGGCTGGGTACAGGTTACTCCGTCGGCATCAGCGGCACCAAAAACGACTACCAGACCTACGCAGAACTCTCGGCCACCGACCCGTACTTCACGGTTGACGGCGTGAGCCTCGGCGGCCGTATTTTCTATAACGACTTTAAAGCTGACGATGCGGACCTGTCTGACTACACCAACAAAAGCTATGGTGTAGACAGTACGCTGGGCTTCCCGGTGAACGAATACAATACGCTGCGCCTTGGTCTCGGCTATGTGCATAACGACCTGTCGAATATGCAGCCGCAGATAGCGATGTGGCGTTACCTGGATTCTGTGGGTCAGCACCCGAATATGAACGCCAATGACAACAGTTTCTCGGCGGACGACTTCACTCTGAACTATGGTTGGACATACAACAACCTTGACCGCGGTTACTTCCCAACCGACGGTTCTCGCGTCAACCTGAATGGTAAAGTGACCATTCCAGGCTCTGATAACGAGTTCTATAAAGTGACGTTAGATACGGCGAGCTACTTCCCTATCAACGACGATCACACCTGGGTGGTGCTGGGTCGTACCCGTTGGGGTTATGGCGATGGTTTAGGCGGTAAAGAGCTGCCGTTCTACGAGAACTTCTACGCCGGTGGTTCCAGTACCGTGCGTGGTTTCCAGTCGAACAACATCGGCCCGAAAGCGGCTTACTTTGGCCCTAACCAACGTAACTGCGGAACCGGTGAGGTGTGTAACTCTAACGATGCGGTGGGCGGTAACGCCATGGGTGTTGCCAGCCTCGAGCTGATTACCCCGACGCCGTTCCTGAGCGAGAAGTATTCGAATTCTGTTCGTACCTCTCTGTTCGTTGATGCGGGTACCGTTTGGGATACCAAATGGGAAAATACCGCAGCAACCAGAGCGGCCGGTATACCTGACTACAGCACGCCGAGTAACATCCGTATGTCTGCAGGTATCGCATTGCAGTGGATGTCTCCTCTGGGGCCGCTGGTGTTCTCTTATGCCCAGCCGTATAAGAAATATGATGGAGACAAGGCAGAGCAATTCCAGTTTAACATTGGTAAAACCTGGTAATTGTTCCGCGCGAAGGAACGCAACAGCAGTGTAGCGTAGCGCCCGTTAGCCGCTTAGCAGTTCGCGGGTGCTCGCAAAAAACAGTGTCTTCGGACACCTATGGGATGGTAAGGAGTTAATTGTGAAAAAGTGGTTAGTTGCCGCAGGTCTCGGGATTGCTATGGTTGCTTCAGCCGGCGCTCAGGCTGCCTCCAGCATCGCAGTAGTTAATATGGGCAACCTGTTCCAACAGGTGGCACAAAGCACCGGCGTTTCTAAAACCCTGGAAAACGAGTTCAAAGGCCGCGCCGGTGAACTGCAGGGCATGGAAAACGATCTGCAATCCAAAATGCAGCGTCTGCAGCGCGATGGTTCAACCATGAAAGCTTCAGATCGCAGCAAAATGGAAAAAGACGTGATGGCTCAGCGCCAGGCGTTCTCTCAAAAAGCACAGGCTTTTGAGCAAGATCGCAACCGTCGTTCCAACGAAGAGCGTGGCAAACTGGTTACTCGTATCCAGGCTGCCGTGAAGAAAGTTGCTGACGACAAAGGTTATGATGTTGTTCTGGATGCAAACACCGTTGCCTATTCCGGTAACGATGTAAAAGACATCACTGCAGACGTTCTGAAACAGGTTAAATAAGTAATGCCTTCGATTCGACTGGCTGAATTAGCCCAGCAGTTGGATGCAGAATTGCACGGTGATGGCGATATCGTCATCACCGGCGTCGCATCTATGCAAACCGCCCAGGCGGGCCATATCACGTTCATGGTTAACCCTCGCTATCGTGAACAGCTGGCGGCTTGCCAGGCTTCTGCCGTCGTGATGACCGAAGCCGATCTTCCTCATGCTAAAAGCGCAGCTCTGGTAGTGAAGAACCCCTATCTGACCTATGCACGCATGGCACAAATTCTTGATACCACGCCTCAGCCGGCGCGTGACATCGCCCCGAGTGCGGTGGTTGACGCTTCAGCGAAGCTGGGTAATAACGTTTCTATCGGCGCGAACGCCGTTATCGAGTCCGGCGTTGAGCTGGGCGATAACGTAGTGATTGGCGCTGGATGCTTTATTGGTAAAAATACCAAAATCGGCGCGGGTAGCCGCCTGTGGGCCAATGTCTCCATTTATCACGAGATTGAAATCGGTGCCCAGTGCCTGATTCAGTCCAGCACCGTGATTGGATCTGACGGCTTTGGCTACGCCAACGATCGCGGCAATTGGGTGAAAATCCCCCAGCTTGGCCGCGTCATCATTGGCGATCGCGTTGAGATTGGTGCCTGCACAACCATTGACCGCGGTGCGCTGGATGACACGATTATCGGCAATGGTGTTATCATTGATAACCAGTGCCAGATTGCACATAACGTCGTGATTGGCGACAATACCGCAGTTGCTGGCGGCGTCATCATGGCTGGCAGCCTGAAAATCGGGCGTTACTGCATGATTGGCGGCGCAAGCGTGATTAACGGCCATATGGAAATCTGTGACAAGGTGACCGTGACCGGAATGGGAATGGTGATGCGTCCTATCACCGAGCCTGGCGTTTATTCCTCGGGCATCCCGTTGCAGCCAAACAAAGCGTGGCGTAAAACCGCTGCCCTGGTGATGAACATCGATGAAATGAGCAAACGCTTAAAATCCATCGAACGTAAGGTCAATCAACAAGACTGACCGTCGCCTGCCCCGCGCTGCCGTGCTTACCGGCCATAAGGGCCGAAGCGCGAAGCCGCGCGATTTGATTTGCGGCCTGCTGGCTTTCTTTCGATAGCCGCAGGCCGTGTTATTATTGTCATTTAGAATATTTAGACAGGAAGAGTATTTTGACTACTGACACTCATACTCTGCACATTGAAGAGATTTTAGAGCTTCTGCCGCACCGTTACCCGTTCTTGCTGGTTGACCGCGTGCTGGATTTTGAAGAAGGTCGTTTTCTGCGCGCAGTAAAAAATGTCTCCGTTAACGAGCCATTTTTCCAGGGCCACTTCCCTGGCAAGCCAATCTTCCCGGGCGTACTAATCCTGGAGGCGATGGCGCAAGCTACCGGTATTCTGGCGTTTAAAAGCGTCGGCAAACTTGAGCCGGGCGAACTGTATTACTTTGCCGGTATCGATGAAGCGCGCTTCAAGCGCCCTGTAGTGCCTGGCGATCAAATGGTTATGGAAGTGACCTTTGAGAAAACTCGCCGTGGTCTGACGCGTTTCAAAGGCGTTGCGACCGTTGACGGAAAAATTGTCTGCGAAGCAACCATGATGTGCGCGCGCAGCCGGGAGGCATAATACGTGATTGATAAATCCGCCTTTATTCATCCAACAGCTATCGTGGAAGAGGGTGCCGTTATCGGTGCCAACGTCCATATTGGTCCGTTTTGTATCGTGGGTCCAAATGTTGAAATCGGCGAAGGCACGGTGCTGAAATCTCACGTTGTCGTGAATGGCCATACTAAAATTGGCCGCGACAATGAGATCTATCAGTTCGCGTCCATCGGCGAAGTTAACCAGGATCTTAAATATGCGGGTGAACCTACTCGCGTGGAAATTGGCGATCGCAACCGCATTCGCGAAAGCGTCACTATCCACCGTGGTACGGTACAAGACGCTGGATTAACGAAGGTGGGCAGCGATAACCTGCTGATGGTTAATGCGCACGTTGCGCATGATTGCCAGATTGGCGACCGCTGCATCCTCGCGAACAACGCTACGCTCGCGGGTCACGTACAAATCGGGGATTACGCCATCATTGGCGGGATGACCGCGGTGCATCAGTTCTGCATCATCGGTGCCCACGTTATGGTTGGCGGCTGTTCCGGCGTCGCTCAGGACGTTCCACCTTACGTTATCGCACAGGGCAACCATGCGACGCCGTTTGGCGTGAACATCGAAGGCCTGAAGCGTCGCGGTTTCAGCAAAGAGGCGCTGCACGCTATTCGTAACGCCTATAAACTCCTCTATCGCAGCGGCAAAACGCTTGAAGAGGCGAAGCCGGAAATCGCTGAGATTGCCGCTCAGCATCCGGAAGTGAACGCATTTGTTGAATTCTTTGCGCGCTCCACGCGCGGTCTGATTCGCTAAATGAAGCCTGGTCGTCCCCTCACGATTGCCCTGGTCGCCGGAGAAACTTCCGGCGATATTCTTGGCGCAGGTCTTATCCGCGAGCTGAAAGCCCGAGTCCCCGATGCCCGTTTTGTTGGCGTTGCCGGGCCGCTGATGCAGGCTGAAGGCTGTGAAGCCTGGTATGAGATGGAAGAGCTGGCGGTAATGGGCATTGTCGAAGTGCTTGGCCGCCTGCGCCGCCTGCTGCATATCCGTGCTGACCTGACCAAACGCTTCACCGAACTGCAGCCAGACGTCTTCGTCGGCATTGATGCGCCGGATTTCAATATCACCCTGGAAGGCAATCTCAAGAAGCAGGGGATCCGCACCATCCACTACGTCAGCCCGTCCGTTTGGGCATGGCGGCAAAAACGCGTTTTCAAAATTGGCAGAGCGACCGATCTGGTGCTGGCTTTTCTGCCTTTCGAAAAAGCGTTTTATGACCGGTTTAACGTGCCCTGTCGCTTCATTGGGCACACCATGGCGGATGCCATGCCGCTCGACCCTGACAAAAACGCCGCCCGCGCGACGTTGGGTATAGCGCCTGAAGCAAAATGCCTCGCGCTGCTGCCCGGCAGCCGTGGTGCTGAAGTCGAAATGCTCAGCGCTGACTTCCTGCGTACCGCGCAGCTGCTGCGCAAACGCTGGCCGGAGCTGGAAGTTGTGGTGCCGCTTGTTAACGCGAAGCGCCGCGAGCAGTTTGAAAAAATCAAAGCCGAAGTTGCCCCCGAGCTGCACGTCCACCTGCTGGACGGCAAGGCTCGTGAGGCGATGATCGCCAGCGACGCGGCGCTGCTTGCCTCAGGCACGGCTGCTCTGGAGTGTATGCTGGCGAAATGCCCGATGGTTGTGGGTTACCGCATGAAGCCATTTACCTTCTGGCTGGCAAAGCGCCTGGTGAAAACGGACTACGTTTCGCTGCCTAACCTGCTGGCAGGGCGCGAGCTGGTGAAAGAGCTGCTGCAAAATGAATGTGAACCTATCGCTCTTGCGGCCGCGCTTGCGCCTCTGCTTGAAGACGGTGCGGTCAGCCATCAGGTGCACGAAACCTTCCGCGATTTGCATCAGCAGATCCGTTGTAACGCGGATAAGCAGGCGGCGGACGCCGTGCTGGAGCTGGCTCAATGATGGAATTTATCTACCCCCACACGCATCTGGTCGCCGGGGTTGACGAAGTAGGCCGCGGGCCGCTGGTTGGTGCCGTTGTTACCGCTGCGGTTATCCTTGATCCGGCAAAACCCATCGTCGGCCTGGCGGACTCGAAAAAATTATCAGAAAAGCGCCGTCTGGCGCTGTATGACGAGATTGTTGAGAAAGCGCTGAGCTGGAGCCTTGGGCGAGCCGAGCCGGAAGAGATAGACCAGCTCAATATTCTGCATGCGACAATGCTGGCGATGCAGCGTGCCGTTGCGGGCCTCCATATCATGCCAGAATATGTGTTGATTGACGGCAACCGCTGTCCGGCGCTGCCGGTGCCGTCTCTGGCGGTGGTAAAAGGCGATAGCCGGGTTGCGGAAATTAGCGCGGCGTCAATACTTGCCAAAGTCACGCGTGACCGCGAAATGGCAGAGCTGGACATAAGCTTCCCGCAGTACGGTTTCGCTCAACACAAGGGCTACCCAACCGCTTTTCATCTTGAGAAGCTTGCCGAGCATGGCGCGACCGAGCATCATCGCCGCAGCTTTGCCCCTGTCAAACGCGCGCTTGGGCTGGTGTCCTGAGCCGCGAGTAGCTGATACAGAGTAATTGGTGAGAGATGGCTGAACCACGTTTCATTCACCTTCGGGTGCACAGTGACTATTCCATGATCGATGGGCTGGCAAAAACCGGGCCGCTGGTAAAAAAAGCCGCGGCGCTGGGGATGCCTGCCATCGCTATCACCGACTTCACCAACCTGTGCGGGCTGGTGAAATTCTACGGTGCCGGGCACGGCGCCGGTATTAAGCCGATCATTGGCGCAGATTTTAACGTTGCCAGCGAGCTTCTGGGCGACGAGTTAAGCCATTTGACGGTGCTGGCCTCCAATAACGAAGGCTACCAGAACCTTACCTTGCTGATTTCTCGCGCCTATCAGCGCGGCTACGGAGCGGCGGGTCCGATTATTGACCGCGACTGGCTGATTGAGCTTGGTGAAGGGTTGATCCTGCTCTCCGGCGGGCGTATGGGAGATATCGGCAAAAGCCTGTTGAGGGGAAACCAGCCGCTGGTCGATCAGTGTCTGGCGTTCTACCAGCAGCATTTTGCCGATCGCTTCTATCTGGAACTGATACGTACCGGTCGTCCTGATGAAGAAAGTTATCTTCACGCGGCGGTGGCGCTGGCCGATGAACGAGGCTTGCCGGTCGTGGCAACCAATGACGTTCGTTTTCTCGAGCCGGGTGATTTCGACGCGCACGAAATTCGTGTCGCTATCCACGACGGCTTCACGCTGGACGATCCTAAACGCCCGCGAAATTACTCGCCCCAGCAGTACATGCGCAGCGAAGATGAGATGTGCGAGCTGTTCTCGGACATCCCGGAAGCGCTGGAAAACAGCGTGGAAATCGCCAAACGCTGTAACGTGACCGTGCGTCTGGGCGAATACTTCCTGCCGCAGTTCCCGACCGGTGAAATGAGCACCGAAGACTTCCTGGTAATGAAGTCCAAAGAGGGGCTGGAAGAGCGTCTCGAGTTCCTGTTCCCGGACCCCGAAGTCCGCGCGGAAAAACGCCCTGAATACGACGAACGTCTGGATATCGAGCTTCAGGTTATCAACCAGATGGGCTTCCCTGGCTACTTCCTGATCGTTATGGAGTTTATCCAGTGGTCGAAGGATAACGGCGTGCCGGTAGGGCCGGGGCGCGGTTCCGGTGCCGGCTCGCTTGTTGCGTATGCGTTGAAAATCACCGACCTCGATCCGCTGGAATTCGACCTGCTGTTCGAACGCTTCCTGAACCCTGAACGTGTTTCGATGCCCGACTTCGACGTCGACTTCTGCATGGAAAAACGCGACCAGGTTATCGACCACGTTTCGGAGATGTACGGCCGCGAGGCGGTTTCTCAGATAATCACCTTCGGCACCATGGCGGCGAAAGCGGTAATCCGCGACGTAGGCCGCGTGCTGGGGCACCCTTACGGCTTTGTCGATCGTATCTCCAAGCTGATCCCACCCGATCCGGGTATGACACTGGCCAAGGCGTTCGAAGCCGAACCTCAGCTACCTGAGATCTACGAAGCCGACGAAGAAGTTAAAGCGCTTATCGATATGGCGCGTAAGCTGGAAGGCGTCACGCGTAACGCCGGTAAGCACGCAGGGGGCGTGGTTATCGCCCCGACCAAAATTACCGATTTTGCGCCGCTTTACTGTGACGATCAGGGCCAGCATCCGGTCACCCAGTTTGACAAAAACGACGTTGAATATGCCGGCCTGGTGAAGTTCGACTTCCTCGGCCTGCGTACGCTGACGATCATCGACTGGGCGTTGAAAATGATTAACCCGCGTCGGGCTAAACAGGGGCTGGAGCCGATCGATATCGCCGCCATCCCGCTCGACGATAAGAAAAGCTTCGACATGCTGCAACGCTCGGAAACCACGGCGGTATTCCAGCTTGAATCGCGCGGCATGAAAGACCTGATTAAGCGCCTGCAGCCCGACTGCTTCGAAGACATGATTGCCCTGGTGGCCCTGTTCCGCCCCGGCCCGTTACAGTCGGGGATGGTAGATAACTTTATCGACCGTAAGCATGGCCGCGAAGCTATCTCTTACCCGGATGTTCAGTGGCAGCATGAATGTCTGAAGCCGGTTCTGGAGCCGACTTACGGCATCATTCTGTACCAGGAACAGGTGATGCAGATTGCCCAGGAGCTTTCTGGTTATACCCTCGGCGGCGCGGATATGCTGCGTCGTGCAATGGGTAAGAAAAAACCGGAAGAGATGGCCAAGCAGCGCGGCACCTTCGAAGAGGGTGCGAAGAAGAACGGCGTCGACGGCGAGCTGGCGATGAAGATCTTCGACCTGGTAGAGAAATTTGCCGGGTACGGTTTTAACAAATCCCACTCCGCCGCCTATGCTTTGGTTTCCTACCAGACGCTGTGGCTGAAGGCGCACTATCCCGCCGAGTTTATGGCGGCGGTAATGACCGCGGATATGGACAACACCGAGAAAGTTGTTGGTCTGGTGGACGAGTGCTGGCGCATGGGGCTGAAGGTTCTGTCGCCGGATATTAACTCCGGTCTTTATCATTTCCACGTCAATGACGATGGGGAAATTGTGTACGGCATCGGCGCGATTAAAGGCGTGGGTGAAGGGCCGATTGAAGCCATCATCGAAGCGCGTAACCAGGGCGGGCATTTCCTCGACCTGTTTGATCTTTGCGCGCGCTCCGATGTTAAAAAGCTCAACCGCCGGATACTGGAAAAACTGATTATGTCCGGGGCGTTTGACCGCCTCGGGCCGCACCGTGCGGCGCTGATGAACGCCCTGGGCGATGCCTTGAAGGCAGCCGATCAGCACGCGAAAGCCGAAGCCATTGGCCAGGCCGATATGTTTGGCGTGCTGGCCGAAGAGCCTGAACAGGTTGAGAAGTCGTATGCCAGCGTCATTCCCTGGCCCGATCAGGTGGTGCTGGAGGGCGAGCGTGAAACCCTGGGTCTGTACCTTACCGGCCACCCAATCAACCAGTACCTGAAAGAAATTGAGCGCTATGTCGGCGGCATGCGCCTGAAAGAGATGCACCCGACAGAACGTGGTAAAATGACCACGGCTGCGGGTCTGGTGATTGCTTCGCGAGTTATGGTCACCAAGCGGGGCAATCGCATCGGCATCTGTACGCTGGATGACCGTTCTGGTCGTCTGGAAGTGATGTTATTCACAGATGCGCTAGAAAAATACCAGCATCTGCTGGAAAAAGACCGTATCCTGATCGTTAGCGGACAGGTCAGCTTTGATGACTTCAGCGGAGGGCTTAAAATGACGGCCCGCGAGCTGATGGACATCGACGAAGCCCGTGAAAAGTACGCGCGTGGGCTTGCTATCTCGCTGACGGACAGGCAAATTGATGACCAGCTTTTAAACCGTCTCCGTCAGTCTCTGGAACCCCATCGTTCGGGGACAATTCCAGTACATCTCTACTATCAGAGGGCGGATGCACGCGCTCGATTGCGCTTTGGCGCAGCGTGGCGTGTTTCCCCTAGCGATCGGTTACTTAACGATTTGCGCACGCTGATTGGTTCGGAGCAGGTGGAACTGGAGTTTGACTAAAACAGGAATATTATGAGTCTGAATTTCCTTGATTTCGAACAGCCGATTGCAGAGCTGGAAGCGAAAATCGATTCCCTGACGGCCGTTAGCCGCCAGGACGAAAAACTGGATATTAATCTGGATGAAGAAGTGCAGCGTCTGCGCGAGAAAAGCGTTGAGCTGACCCGCAAGATCTTCGCTGATTTAGGCGCATGGCAGATTGCGCAACTGGCGCGTCACCCGCAGCGTCCGTACACCCTGGATTATTTGCGTCTCGCTTTTGACGAGTTTGACGAGCTTGCGGGCGACCGCGCCTATGCCGACGATAAAGCTATCGTTGGCGGTACCGCTCGTCTGGACGGCCGCCCGGTGATGATCATTGGTCATCAGAAAGGGCGTGAAACTAAAGAGAAAATCCGCCGTAACTTCGGTATGCCTGCTCCCGAAGGCTACCGCAAAGCGCTGCGTTTGATGGAAATGGCCGAGCGTTTCAACATGCCGATCATTACCTTCATCGACACGCCGGGGGCATACCCGGGCGTTGGCGCCGAAGAGCGCGGCCAGTCGGAAGCGATTGCCCGTAACCTGCGTGAAATGTCTCGCCTGAAGGTGCCGGTTATCTGCACCGTGATTGGCGAAGGTGGCTCCGGCGGCGCGCTGGCTATCGGCGTGGGCGACAAAGTGAACATGCTGCAGTACAGCACCTATTCGGTTATCTCCCCGGAAGGTTGTGCTTCTATTCTGTGGAAAAGTGCCGATAAAGCGCCGCTCGCGGCAGAAGCGATGGGCATTATTGCCCCGCGTCTGAAAGAGCTGAAGCTTATCGACACCGTTATCCCGGAACCGCTCGGCGGTGCGCACCGCAACCCGGAAGTGATGGCTGCTTCCCTGCGTGCTCAGCTGCTGGCGGATCTCGCAGATCTCGACGTGTTGAACAAAGAAGAACTGTTAAACCGTCGTTACCAGCGTCTGATGAGCTACGGTTACGCTTGAATAAAGGGTAAACAATAGCGATAAGGGTCGGATTTTCCGGCCCTTTTTTTATTTATCGCTTCATGGAAAATCGCATTGCGCTATGCTTAGCAAAGTATATTTTCCAGGAGGTGAATATTGAATACGATTGCAGTCATGGGGCCGCACGGCGTTTTTTACAAAGACGAGCCTATCAGGGAGCTGCATCGCGCCCTGGAGCTACAAGGCTTTCAGCTGATTTACCCGACCAACAGCACCGATCTCCTCAAGCTGATTGAGCACAACCCGCGTATCTGCGGCGTGGTGTTTGACTGGGACGAATACAGCCTTGATTTATGCAGTGAAATTAACCTGCTGAACGAAAACCTGCCGCTGTACGCCTTTATCAATACCCACTCTTCGCTGGACGTCAGCGTTAACGAAATGCGCATGGCGCTGTGGTTCTTCGAGTATGCGTTGAGCGCCGCCGACGACATCGCCCTGCGCATTCGGCAGTACACCGCTGAGTATCTCGACACCATTACGCCGCCGCTGACCAAAGCGCTGTTTACCTATGTGAAGGAAGGGAAATACACCTTCTGCACGCCGGGTCACATGGCGGGAACCGCTTACCAGAAAAGCCCGATTGGCTGTCTGTTCTACGATTTCTTTGGCGGCAACACGCTGAAGGCCGATGTCTCTATCTCGGTGACGGAGCTGGGATCGCTTTTAGACCACACCGGGCCGCACCTTGAGGCGGAAGAGTACATCGCCCGTACCTTTGGCGCCGAGCAAAGCTACATGGTGACTAACGGCACCTCGACCTCCAACAAAATCGTCGGCATGTATGCTGCGCCTTCCGGCAGCACTATTCTGGTGGATCGCAACTGCCACAAATCGCTCACGCACCTGCTGATGATGACCAACCTGGTGCCAATCTGGCTGAAGCCGACGCGAAACGCATTGGGGATCCTTGGCGGTATTCCTCAGCGCGAATTTATGCGGGAAAATATCGAAAAGAAAGTGGCCGCCACGCCTGACGCCCAATGGCCTGTACATGCGGTGATCACCAACTCCACCTACGATGGCCTGCTGTACAACACCGAATTTATCAAACAAACGCTGGATGTTCCGTCGATTCATTTTGACTCCGCATGGGTGCCTTATACCAACTTCCACCCAATCTATCAGGGTAAAAGCGGTATGAGCGGCGAACGCGTGCCGGGGAAAGTGATTTATGAAACGCAGTCTACCCACAAGCTGCTGGCGGCCTTTTCACAGGCTTCGCTGATCCATATTAAAGGCGATTACAGCGAAGAGACTTTTAACGAAGCCTACATGATGCACACCACGACTTCTCCGAGCTACCCGCTGGTGGCGTCGATAGAAACGGCGGCGGCCATGCTGCGCGGTAACACCGGCAAGCGTTTGATTAACCGCTCCGTAGAGCGGGCGCTTCATTTCCGTCGTGAAGTGCAGCGTCTGCGTGAAGAGTCAGAAGACTGGTTCTTCGATATCTGGCAGCCGGAAAGTATTGATGAAGCGCAGTGCTGGCCCATTGCGCCGGGTGAAGAAGACTGGCACGGTTTCCGTGATGCCGATGCGGATCATATGTATCTTGATCCTATTAAGGTTACGATCCTTACGCCGGGTATGAGCGAGCTGGGTGAAATGGCAGAGGAGGGGATCCCGGCCGCGCTGGTGGCGAAGTTCCTCGACGAGCGCGGCGTGGTGGTTGAGAAAACCGGGCCGTACAACCTGCTGTTTCTGTTCAGCATTGGCATTGATAAAACCAAGGCGCTAAGCCTGCTGCGCGGGCTGACCGAGTTTAAGCGCTCATACGATCTCAACCTGCGGGTGAAAAACATGCTGCCGGATCTCTACGCAGAAGATCCTGACTTCTATCGCAACATGCGTATTCAGACGCTGGCGCAGGGTATTCATAAGCTTATCAAGCAGCATAATTTGCCCGACCTGATGCTGCGGGCGTTCGACGTGCTGCCGGAAATGAGAATGACGCCGCATGAAGCCTGGCAGCAGCAGGTGAAGGGCAATGTCGAAACGGTAGAGATTGAAGAGTTGCTGGGGCGCGTCTCGGCCAACATGATCCTGCCTTACCCTCCCGGCGTGCCGGTCGTGATGCCTGGGGAAGTTATCACCAAACAGAGCCGCGCGGTGCTCGACTTCCTGCTGATGCTTTGCTCGGTGGGTGAGCATTACCCCGGTTTTGTAACAGATATTCATGGCGCAAAACTCGGCGACGATGGGATCTACAGGGTACGAGTCTTAAAAGAGGCCTGAGTGCTTGATTTGCAATGAAGCGGTGTTACCGTGCCAGAATAGATTAAGGAGCATCCTATGCTGGGTTTAAAACAGATTCATCACGTCGCTATTATCGCGTCGGACTACGAGCGCAGTAAGCAGTTTTATTGTGATGCGCTGGAATTCACGCTTGAAGCTGAAGTGTATCGCAAAGAACGAGATTCCTGGAAAGGTGACCTGGCGCTTAACGGGCAATACGTTATTGAGCTGTTTTCTTTCCCGTTCCCGCCCGCTCGCCCGAGCCGCCCGGAAGCCTGCGGGCTTCGTCATCTGGCGTTTAGCGTCGATAATATCGAGCAGGCGATTACGCACCTTGAAAGCCATGGCGTAAAATGCGAGCCGGTTCGTATTGATCCATACACCGATAAGCGTTTTACCTTCTTTAGCGATCCCGACGGTTTGCCGCTGGAACTTTATCAACAGTAGCCCTTGCCAGCGCTCTCAATGCCCGGTAACTTTCCGGGCAAATACCTCGTAACTATCGAACTATGACAATCCGCGAACTTCAGTCCTTTCTGCTTCCTCACCGCCGGCTGCTGGTGGCGTTCAGCGGTGGGCTGGATTCGACCGTTTTGCTTCATCAACTGGTCACGCTGCGGGATTCTTTAGCGCCTGAGCTGGAAATCCGGGCGATGCATATCCATCACGGACTTAGCCCGAAGGCGGATAGTTGGGTGGAACATTGCCGCACTTTATGTCGCCGCTGGTTAGTGTCTTTCGATGTCGCTTACGTGCAGCTTCCTTCCGGTGGCCAGGGGATTGAGGGAGAGGCGCGGGCGGCGCGTTATCAGGCGCTGTCAGGCTCTCTTTTAACCGAAGAAGTGCTGCTGGCGGCCCAGCACCTGGATGATCAGTGCGAAACCTTCCTGCTGGCTTTGAAGCGCGGCAGCGGCCCTGCTGGTTTAGCGTCAATGCCCGCAAAATTACCGTTTGCTAATACTCTATTGCTTCGCCCGCTGCTGGCGACTTCGCGCGCTCAGCTTGAAGAGTGGGCGCTGGCTCATCAACTTAGCTGGATAGAAGATGAGAGCAACGGGGATGATAAATACGACCGCAATTTCCTGCGCCTGCGGATTGTGCCTTTGCTACAACAGCGCTGGCCGCATTTTGCCCGCAGCGTAGCCCGCAGCGCCGACCTGTGCGGCGAGCAGGAACAGCTGCTTGATGAGCTGCTGGCCGAGCAGCTTGCCGGGCTGATGTCGCCCCAGGGCGCTTTACTTATTGAGCCGCTATGCACGGTAAGCGAAGCCCGGCGTTTTGCCTTATTGCGCCGCTGGCTGGGGCATCACCGGGCGGCTATGCCATCGCGGGCGGCGCTTCAGCGCCTGTGGCAAGAAGTGGCGTTGAGCCGGGAGGATGCCAATCCTCGCCTTCGCCTGGGTGAGTATGAAATTCGCCGCTTTCAGGGCGAACTTTATTGGGTTCCGCTGCGGGCAATAGACAAAGAGAGCGTTTATCCGTGGCCCGCCCCTTATCGGCCGCTTTCTCTTCCCGGCATCGGGACCGTTTCTCTTCAGCAAAGCGGCACTGCGGTGCGTGCTCCGATAGAAGGCGAAGGGGTGAGCCTGCGCTTTAAGGCTTCAGGATTGCAGCATATTGTTGGGCGGGATAAAGGGCGTCCGCTTAAAAAAATCTGGCAGGAATTACGCATTCCGCCCTGGCTGCGGGATATCACTCCGCTGCTGTTTTATGGCGAACAGTTGATTGCTGCTCCGGGAGTGTTTGTCACTCGTGAAGGGCAGGCGACAGAAAATTCATGCTGGCATATAGACTGGCGACAAGGAAGGGAAGAATGAAAAAGGCGGTGTTATTGCTGGGGTTGATGATTTGCAGCTTGTCGGCGCTGGCAAAAGGCAATGCTGAGGCCGGTGAGCAGAAAGCGATGATGTGCGTGGCCTGCCACGGCGCAAGCGGCACCGCGTCCGCTCCCCTTTACCCGAACCTGGCCGGGCAGCAAGAGGCGTATCTGGAGCATTCTCTCCAGGCCTATAAAAAAGGGGAGCGCAGCGGCGGGCAGGCAGAAATCATGAAGGCTTATGTCAGCGGGCTTTCCGATGAAGACATCAGCAATCTGGCGGCATATTACGCCTCAATGAAGCCTTAAAACAAAACGGGCAACCACCTGGGCTGCCCGTTTTGTGTTTGTGCGGTTACTACAGTTATTCAACGCTGACCACGATAGTGCCAATTTCAGGGTGGCTGAAGCTGTTAATCTTATCGAGGCGGACTTCACGCGAGGCACCGGCATCATCAACAATCAGATATTCGACGTTTTTACGAGAAACCAGGTCGCTCGCCTTGGCTTTGAAAATCTCCCCGTCTTTTAACTCCAGCGTCAGTAACAAATGCTGCTGGCAGGCGAGCTCGAGATTGTCATAATCATCACAATTGATGGGTTGATAGGCATCATTCATTGACATAATCGCTCACCAGTAAGTTCGCGGCAGCATACGCCGCCTGTTCCCTGATTGACTCTGAGACGGCCTCGCTGGAAGCCACTTCATTCAGAGCCTTCAATACGCATCCTAAGGCATCAGGAATGTAGCCTAAGTCACCGCTGGCAATTTCCGCATAGCGTTGTCGAACCAATTCACAATACTTTTCCACATACCCTCCTCTCAGAGTCCCAACTTCAGACCTATTCGTGGGGTCAAATCTAAGCCTACGAAGATAAACTCTGTTTAGCAAGGTGACTATACCACAGCAATGTAACCGATATCAGTAAGGCAAGGGGATGCAGCCACAATCGATAACAGCGTTTTTCAGTAGATTTCGCTACAATGGCGCCAACTGTGTATGGAGAAGTGTAATGGCGTTAAAAGCGACAATTTATAAGGCGACGGTGAATGTGGCCGATCTCGATCGGAATCGGTTTATGGACAGCAGCCTGACGCTGGCACGCCACCCTTCTGAGACTCAGGAACGCATGATGTTGCGCCTGCTGGCATGGATTAAATATGCGGATGAGCGGCTGGAGTTTACCCGCGGGCTGAGCGCAGAAGAAGAACCGGAGATCTGGCGTAAAAACGATCATCTGGGCATTGATTTATGGGTTGAGCTTGGGCTACCGGAAGAGCGCCGGGTGAAAAAAGCCTGTAGTCAGTCGGCCGAGGTGGCATTGTTTACCTATAATAGTCGGGCAGCGCAGGTTTGGTGGCAGCAAAACCAAAACCGCCTCAGCCAGTTTAAAAACCTGTCTATCTGGTATCTGGATGACGAGCAGCTGGCGAAGCTGAGCGAGTTCGGCACGCGCACCATGAATTTGCAGGCTACCATCCAGGACGGCGCTATCTGGCTTTCAGACAGCGAGAATAATCTGGAAATTCACTTTACGGCCTGGCAGCAGCGATGATTTCCGTTTCCAGGACGGTATCAATCCCGGACAATGAAGTGACGATTACCGCCATTCGTGCCCAGGGGGCGGGCGGGCAGCATGTGAATAAAACCTCAACGGCTATTCACTTGCGCTTTGATATCCCTGCCTCAAGCCTGCCGGAGTCGTATAAGATACGTCTGCTGGCCGTAAGCCACCATTTAATCACGCCTGAAGGCGTGGTGGTGATTAAGGCCCAGGAATACCGAAGCCAGGAGATGAACCGCGAAGCGGCGGTGGCTCGCCTGGTTTCACTGATACAAGAATTAACCGTAGTGCAGAAAAGCCGCCGGGCCACCAGGCCAACGCGGGCTTCTAAAGAGCGTCGTCTGGCTTCCAAATCGCAGAAGTCGACAACCAAAGCGCTACGCGGCAAGGTTAGCCGCCATCCGGAATAGTGGCTAACTTCAGGACAACAGCATAAGGATAAGAAGCATGAAAAAGAGTTTTCTGGCGGTGCTGGCGGCACTCAGCCTGTTCACGCTGTTTGGCTGTAATAACCGCAGTGAAATCCAAACCCTGATCCCGGCTCAGGCCGCCGAGTTGACGCCTATGCAGCAAAGCTACCGCGGCGTGATCCCATGCGCGGACTGCGAGGGAATTGAGACTTCACTGTTCCTGGAAAAAGATGGCACCTGGGTGATGAACCAGAGCTATCAGGGCAAAGGAGCCTCTTTCGGTAGTTACGGCACCTGGGCGCGTACCGCGGATAAACTGGTGTTAACCGATAGCGAAGGCGAAAAGCAGTATTTCCATCCGAAGGGCGATAGCCTGGTTATGCTGGATCGCGAAGGTAACCCGATTGAATCGCAGTTCAACTATACGTTGAAGGCGGTTAACGCGGCGCTGCCGTCAACGCCGATGCCGATGAAAGGGAAATATAAATATATGGCGGATGCAGCCGTCTTCCAGGATTGCGCTACCGGCAAGACCTTTGCCGTAGCGGATAATGCCGAACTGGAAAGAGGCTATGCTGCGGCTCGCGGTAAGAATAGCGCCCCGGTTCTGCTGGTGGTTGAAGGCCACTTCACGCTTCAGGCTTCCCCTGACAGCGGCGAACTGCAAAAAGCGCTGGTCGCCGACAAAGGCGCAAAATTCAGGCCCGGCAAAGAGTGTAACGACTAAAAACAAAAAGCCCTGCAATGCAGGGCTTTTTAATGGCTTCAACCAAAGTTAGCCTTTGATCTGTTTCACCAGGAAATCAACGATCTCGTTGGTTTTGATCATCTGTTTCTCACCAGCACGGCGGTGTTTGTATTCAACTTCTTCGTTATCCAGATTACGGTCGCCGATAACGATAGTGTGAGGAATACCAATCAGCTCCATATCTGCAAACATCACGCCCGGACGCTCTTTACGGTCGTCCAGCAGCACGTCGATACCCTGAGCGCGCAGCGTGGTGTACAGCTCTTCAGCAAGCTGCTGCACGCGGAAGGATTTGTGCATGTTCATCGGCAGAATGGCAACGTTGAACGGTGCGATGGCTTCCGGCCACAGAATGCCGCGATCGTCAAAGTTCTGCTCAATCGCCGCCGCGACAACGCGGGTTACGCCGATACCGTAGCAGCCCATGGTCAGCGTCTGGTTGCGGCCATCTTCACCCTGTACCGTGGCTTTCAGCGCTTCAGAGTATTTGGTGCCCAGTTGGAAGATGTGACCCACTTCGATGCCGCGCTTGATCATCAACGTACCTTTGCCGTCCGGGCTTGGGTCGCCGGCGACAACGTTACGGATATCTGCGACTTCCGGCAGCGCAACGTCACGCTCCCAGTTAATGCCGACGAAGTGCTTACCGTCGATGTTAGCGCCTGCGGCAAAATCACTCATCGCGGCTACGCTGCGGTCGATAACCACCGGGATTGGCAGATTGATTGGGCCAAGTGAGCCCGGGCCAGCTTTCGCTACAGCACGGATTTCTTCTTCAGTAGCAAAAGTCAGCGGGCTGGCAACCTGAGGCAGTTTTTCAGCTTTGACTTCGTTCAGCTCGTGATCGCCACGTACCAGTAGAGCAACCAGCGGGTAAGCGCTGCCCTCGGTGGCTTTCACCAGCAGAGTTTTAACCGTTTTCTCAACCGGCAGATTGAATTGCTCAACCAGCTCGGCGATGGTTTTTGCATTCGGGGTATCAATCTGGCTCATTTCAATGGTTGGTGCCGCACGGCCAGCCGCCGGAGACAGCGCTTCAGCGAACTCTATATTTGCCGCGTAGTCAGAGCTGTCGGAGAAGATAACGTCATCTTCGCCGCTCTGTGCCAGCACCTGGAACTCGTGCGAAGCGCTGCCGCCGATGGAGCCGGTATCAGCCTGCACGGCGCGGAAATCAAGGCCCATGCGGGAGAAGATTTTGCTGTAGGCTTCATACATCTTGTCGTAAGTTTCCTGCAGCGATTCCTGAGAAGTATGGAAAGAGTAGGCATCTTTCATCAGGAATTCGCGGGAACGCATAACGCCAAAGCGCGGACGCACTTCGTCACGGAACTTGGTCTGGATCTGGAACAAGTTCAGCGGCAACTGCTTGTAAGAGCTCAGCTCGTTACGAATCAGGTCGGTGATAACTTCTTCGTGAGTTGGGCCCAGTACAAACGGGCGCTCGCCACGGTCAACAAAACGCAGCAGCTCGGGGCCGTACTGCTCCCAACGTCCGCTCTCCTGCCACAGGTCGGCGGGCTGAACAACCGGCATGCACATTTCGATAGCACCGGCGTTGTTCATCTCTTCACGCACAATGTTTTCGACTTTCTTCAGGACGCGCAAACCGGTCGGCAACCAGGTGTATAAACCCGAGGCCAGCTTGCGGATCATCCCGGCGCGCAGCATCAGCTGGTGGCTGACCACTTCGGCGTCGGCAGGTGTCTCCTTCAGAGTGGAGAGCAGGTATTGGCTAGTACGCATGTTGTTACGGTTCCATTTGAACGGCGGATAACAGGCCTTAAGCGACCTGCTTCAAAAAAAGTGGTTTAGTTTACCAGTGTGGCAGAGATGTCAAAAGAGAGGGGCGCTAAATTAACGTGCTTCGACGGCAAACACCTCAAACCCTTGCCCGGTAACGCGCCAGCGAACGTTAAAGTCCAGCAGCAGCACCGCGTAAGTTTTCCCCTCATCCTTGCCTTTACGGTAAGCGGGGCGGGGATCCTGAGCAAGAACCTGGCAAATGAAACGCGCAATATGCGGGTAGCGCGATTCAAGCTTTACCAGTTGCTGCTGTACTTCTGGCGTGAAGCTAATCTGCGTATCGGCCTCTGGCGCAAGCTGTGCATAGCCCGCACGAGCGTCAGGCAGGGCTTCAGCAAACGGCAGGTAGGGTTTGATATCCACGATGGGCGTGCCATCGACCAAATCAAGACTGCCCAGCTCCAGAATAACGTCATCTTTCTGGCAGCGAATCCCTTTTAACTCAACCAGAGACATGCCGATGGGGTTTGGGCGGAAGGTTGAGCGCGTAGCAAATACGCCCATTCGCGCATTGCCGCCAAGACGAGGAGGGCGAACCGTTGGCCGCCAGCCGCCTTCCATCGTCTGATGGAAAACGAACAGCAGCCACAGGTGGCTGAAAGCCTCAAGCCCACGGACGGCATCGGCCTGGTTGTAGGGCGACAGCAGGTGTAGTTCACCGCCGCCGTCTTTCACCAAACCCGGCTGGCGCGGTACGGCAAACTTTTCTTTATATGGAGAGCGAATTACACCAATTTGCGCAAACTGAAAAGGGGTCATTGCGCCGAAACTTGCAGCGCTGAGCCTACGCAAACCGCCTGGCGGTAGCATCCTGGAGCGCCGCTGGTAATATCGCAGCTGTGTAGCAGAACGGCATTGGCTTTCATTTTCGAGGCGTTAATCTGCATGCGTTTACGCGCTGTCGGGATATTTGCAGGGGAGTCCTGATTACTTGCCTGGCAGGAATCGCCGCTGACTTCACCTAAGTCGCGGAAAGGCTTACCGACTAAATCTTCTGCGTTGGTGTAGATCCTGACCGGAGCGGGGCGGGGCGCTTTAGGTTTTTCGGTTTCGGTCTTCGGCGTTGCAGCCGTGCTTTGGACGGGTTCTACAGGGGATCTGCTTAGCATGGAACAGCCGCTCAGCATGAATGCCAATAAACAGATCGGTAAAGCACGCATAATATTTCCTCAATGAATGTAAAACGGAAGACATTGAAGCAAGCTCGCAACAAAATAACAAGGCGGGCTTGCGCCCGCCTGTAATTATTTACGCAAAACTGAATAATGAAAGCTTACCAGCCTTTCACCGCGCCGCCGTTGAAGACCTTATTAGCCGCTTCGTTAACTTCGTCAGACTGGTAGGCCTGAACGAATTTTTTCACGTTTTCGGCGTCTTTATTGTCTTCGCGGGAAACTATCAGGTTAACGTATGGGGAGTTTTTATCTTCAACGAAGATGCCGTCTTTAGCAGGCGTCAGGCCAATCTGGCTGGCGTAGGTGGTGTTGATAACCGCCAGGGCAATCTGAGCGTCGTCCAGAGAACGCGGCAACTGAGGCGCTTCCAGCTCAACCAGCTTGAGGTTTTTCGGGTTCTCGGTCACGTCCAGAACGGTTGGCAGCAGGCCAACGCCGTCTTTCAGTTTGATCAGACCTTCTTTCTGCAGCAGCAGCAGGGAACGGCCGAGGTTAGTCGGGTCGTTCGGCAGCGCTACCTGAGCGCCCGGCTGTAACTCTTCCAGTGATTTAATTTTCTTGGAGTAGCCGGCGATTGGGTAAACAAAGGTGTTGCCCACGGAAACCAGCTTGTAGCCGCGATCTTTGATCTGCTGGTCGAGGTAAGGTTTGTGCTGGAAGGCGTTAACGTCGATATCGCCTTTGCTCAGCGCTTCGTTCGGCAGCACATAATCGGTAAAGGTCACCAGCTCAACGTCCAGCCCGTATTTCTCTTTTGCAACTTTCTGCGCAACTTCTGCAACTTGCTGCTCGGCACCGGCGATAACGCCAACTTTAATATGGTTAGGATCTTTTTCTTCCTGACCGCAACCCACCAGAGCAAGAGAACCAATCAGAGCGCCGACCGCGGCGAGCGTTTTAAATTTAAAAGCCATGTCCTTTTCCTTATATGAATGCAGTTGTGTTTATTTGTGAGTGACAGCCCGGACGATGCGATCGCCAGAGAATTGAATTAAATACACCAGAACGACCAGCAACACTAACACGGTATTCATCACGGTAGCGTTGTAGCCGATATAACCGTACTGATAACCAATCTGACCCAGACCGCCGGCGCCCACGGCACCGCCCATAGCAGAATAGCCAACCAGCGTAATCAAGGTAATGGTAGCCGCATTCACTAGGCCCGGCAGGGCTTCAGGCAGCAGAACCTTACGAATGATTTGCATCGGCGTTGCGCCCATCGCGCGGGAGGCTTCAATTAACCCGGTTGGGATTTCCAGCAGGGCGTTTTCAACCATACGGGCAATAAACGGCGCGGCGCCAACGGTTAATGGAACAATCGCCGCCTGCAGGCCGATTGATGTCCCGACGATGACGCGAGTAAATGGAATCATCCAGACCAGTAAGATAATGAAAGGAATGGAACGGAAAATATTAACCAGCGCGGAGAGGCTGCGGTAAAGCTTCGCGTTGGCACTGATTTGCCCCGGGCGAGTGATATAAAGCAGTACGCCCACCGGCAGGCCGAGCACAAATCCAAAGAGGCCTGAAACAAAAGTCATCGCCAGCGTTTCATAAACGCCGCGCACCAGTAACCAAATCATCGGCTCAGACATAGCCCAGTACCTCTACTTTAACGTGTTGCTCCTGCAACCAGGCAATAGCCGCTTGCGTATCCTTTGGCTCACCGTGCATTTCGCAGAGCATAATGCCGAACTTCACGCCGCCAGCGTAATCCATCTGCGCGCTAATAATGTTGCTGTTCACGTTGAAGGTGCGCGCCGTTTCAGAAAGCAGCGGGGCATCAACCGACTGGCCGGTGAACTCGAGGCGTAATAAAGGTACGGCCTTGTCTTTATTCTCCGCGCTAAGGCGCTGAGCATAATCTTCCGGGATGTCGAGATGCAGAGTGGACTGAATAAACTGCTGCGCCAGCGGCGTTTTCGGATGGGAAAACACTTCGCTTACCGTGTCCTGTTCAATCAGTTCGCCGTCGCTGATAACTGCCACGCAGTCGCAAATACGCTTAACAACGTCCATCTCATGAGTAATAAGAAGGATAGTCAGCCCAAGGCGGCGGTTAATATCTTTCAGTAATTCAAGAATGGAGCGGGTGGTTGCCGGGTCGAGTGCGCTGGTGGCCTCATCGCACAGCAGAACTTTCGGGTTGCTAGCCAGAGCGCGGGCAATGGCCACACGCTGTTTCTGACCGCCGGAAAGGTTTGCCGGCCACACGTCATGTTTCTCGCTCAGCCCCACTAAATCCAGGAGCTCGGTCACGCGACGCTGGATCTCTTCCTTCGGTTGGTTGTCCAGCTCCAGCGGCAAAGCCACGTTGCCAAATACGGTGCGCGAAGAGAGCAGGTTAAAGTGCTGGAAGATCATGCCAATCTGGCGACGAGCTTTGGTTAACTGGCTTTCAGAAAGCGTGGTCAGGTCCTGGCCATCAACCAGCACCGAGCCTTCAGTTGGGCGCTCGAGCAGGTTTACGCAGCGGATCAGAGTGCTTTTACCGGCACCGGATGCGCCAATCACGCCATAAATTTGTCCGGCAGGCACGTGCAGACTGACATTGTTCAATGCCTGTATGCTGCGGTTGCCCTGCTGGAACACCTTGGTGATATTTGAAAGTTTAATCATTGAGTTATTTATTATCGTTTATGTATGAGCCGTGGAATTATCTGCTACCGGTGACCGAAGTTACCTTAATCGATCTGGATGTTAAGGCATCCAGACGTCTAAATCAATCGGCGCGTGAAGGACTGTTCTCTCCTTATTACTAAATCATGCGATACTAGACACAATTAACCCGTTTCAGGAGTTCTCAAGTGGCACAGTCCGTACCCGCTATTTTTCTCGACCGCGATGGCACTATTAATGTCGATCATGGCTATGTATATGAAGTGGACCGATTCGAGTTCATTGATGGCGTAATAGAAGCAATGCGTGAGTTAAAAGAGATGGGCTTCGCTCTGGTGCTGGTAACAAACCAGTCCGGCATCGCCCGCGGGATGTTCACCGAGGCTGATTTCGAAAATCTCACCGAGTGGATGGACTGGTCGCTGGCCGACCGCGGCGTTGACCTGGACGGTATCTATTATTGTCCGCATCACCCTGAAGGCGAGGTCGAAGAGTTCCGCCAGGTGTGCGACTGCCGTAAACCGCAGCCGGGCATGCTTATCTCCGCGCGTGACTTCCTGAATATCGATATGGCCGCTTCTTATATGGTAGGCGACAAAATTGAAGATATGCAGGCAGCTAATGCGGCGCTGGTTGGCACCAAAGTGCTGGTTCGCAGCGGTAAACCTGTAACGGAAGCAGGTGAAGCGGCCGCTGATTTAGTGATTAATAGCCTCGCAGACCTGCCAAAAGCCATCAAACAGCGCCAAAAATAGGCGTTTAGATTAAAAAACACCCGGTCAGAAAGTTTTTTCAAATTAGGGGTTGTCAGGCTCTGAGAACTCCCTATAATGCGCCTCCACTGACACGGCAAAGCGGCTTCGAAAGCGGCTTAACAACCCGGTAGTCAGTCAGACGAAAGCGAAAATAAACGCTTGACTCTGAAAGAGGAAAGCGTAATATACGCCACCTCGAGTTAGCAAGCGAAAGCGCGTAACTCACTGCTCTTTAACAATTTATCAGACAATCTGTGTGGGCACTCGCAGGATTGATATCTCAAGCATCTTCGGATGCAAAAAAATATCAAGTCTTGAAGAGTGACTACTGATTTTATAAACAGTTTTAATTCTTTGAGCATCAAACACTTTTAAATTGAAGAGTTTGATCATGGCTCAGATTGAACGCTGGCGGCAGGCCTAACACATGCAAGTCGAGCGGTAACAGGGAGTAGCTTGCTACTTTGCTGACGAGCGGCGGACGGGTGAGTAATGTCTGGGGATCTGCCTGATGGAGGGGGATAACTACTGGAAACGGTAGCTAATACCGCATAACGTCGCAAGACCAAAGAGGGGGACCTTCGGGCCTCTTGCCATCGGATGAACCCAGATGGGATTAGCTAGTAGGTGGGGTAATGGCTCACCTAGGCGACGATCCCTAGCTGGTCTGAGAGGATGACCAGCCACACTGGAACTGAGACACGGTCCAGACTCCTACGGGAGGCAGCAGTGGGGAATATTGCACAATGGGCGCAAGCCTGATGCAGCCATGCCGCGTGTGTGAAGAAGGCCTTCGGGTTGTAAAGCACTTTCAGCGAGGAGGAAGGCATTGAGATTAATAACCTCAGTGATTGACGTTACTCGCAGAAGAAGCACCGGCTAACTCCGTGCCAGCAGCCGCGGTAATACGGAGGGTGCAAGCGTTAATCGGAATTACTGGGCGTAAAGCGCACGCAGGCGGTTTGTTAAGTCGGATGTGAAATCCCCGGGCTCAACCTGGGAACTGCATTCGAAACTGGCAAGCTTGAGTCTTGTAGAGGGGGGTAGAATTCCAGGTGTAGCGGTGAAATGCGTAGAGATCTGGAGGAATACCGGTGGCGAAGGCGGCCCCCTGGACAAAGACTGACGCTCAGGTGCGAAAGCGTGGGGAGCAAACAGGATTAGATACCCTGGTAGTCCACGCCGTAAACGATGTCGACTTGGAGGTTGTGCCCTTGAGGCGTGGCTTCCGGAGCTAACGCGTTAAGTCGACCGCCTGGGGAGTACGGCCGCAAGGTTAAAACTCAAATGAATTGACGGGGGCCCGCACAAGCGGTGGAGCATGTGGTTTAATTCGATGCAACGCGAAGAACCTTACCTACTCTTGACATCCAGAGAACTTTCCAGAGATGGATTGGTGCCTTCGGGAACTCTGAGACAGGTGCTGCATGGCTGTCGTCAGCTCGTGTTGTGAAATGTTGGGTTAAGTCCCGCAACGAGCGCAACCCTTATCCTTTGTTGCCAGCGGTTCGGCCGGGAACTCAAAGGAGACTGCCAGTGATAAACTGGAGGAAGGTGGGGATGACGTCAAGTCATCATGGCCCTTACGAGTAGGGCTACACACGTGCTACAATGGCGCATACAAAGAGAAGCGACCTCGCGAGAGCAAGCGGACCTCATAAAGTGCGTCGTAGTCCGGATTGGAGTCTGCAACTCGACTCCATGAAGTCGGAATCGCTAGTAATCGTAGATCAGAATGCTACGGTGAATACGTTCCCGGGCCTTGTACACACCGCCCGTCACACCATGGGAGTGGGTTGCAAAAGAAGTAGGTAGCTTAACCTTCGGGAGGGCGCTTACCACTTTGTGATTCATGACTGGGGTGAAGTCGTAACAAGGTAACCGTAGGGGAACCTGCGGTTGGATCACCTCCTTACCTAAAAGATACAACCCGCGTAGTGCTCACACAGATTGTCTGATAGAAAACAAGCAGTAAAACCTTATAGGCTTGTAGCTCAGGTGGTTAGAGCGCACCCCTGATAAGGGTGAGGTCGGTGGTTCAAGTCCACTCAGGCCTACCAAATTCTCCCTGATACTGCGTTATGAAATAACTCACATACTTTATTATGCTTCGTTATTCCATGCCTTGTCTCAGAACGAATTGCATTTTCTTTTTCGGAAGAAAAAGGAAAGGCCTCAGTGTGAGTGGTAATCAAAGGTTTTACGAAATCGATGGGGCTATAGCTCAGCTGGGAGAGCGCCTGCCTTGCACGCAGGAGGTCAGCGGTTCGATCCCGCTTAGCTCCACCATCATTTCATGCACCAAACCTACTTCAGAGTGTACCGGCAACGGTGTACTGCGAAGTATTTGCTCTTTAACAATCCGGAACAAGCTGAAAATTGAAACGACACACTGTTTCTGTTCTCCGTAATAAGAACAGAATAGAAGTGTGTTCGAGTCTCTCAAATTTTCATAATTCGAAGCGAAACATCTTCGGGTTGTGAGGTTAAGCGACTAAGCGTACACGGTGGATGCCCTGGCAGTCAGAGGCGATGAAGGACGTGCTAATCTGCGATAAGCGTCGGTAAGGTGATATGAACCGTTATAGCCGGCGATTTCCGAATGGGGAAACCCAGTGTGTTTCGACACACTATCGTTAAGTGAATACATAGCTTAACGAAGCGAACCGGGGGAACTGAAACATCTAAGTACCCCGAGGAAAAGAAATCAACCGAGATTCCCCCAGTAGCGGCGAGCGAACGGGGAGCAGCCCAGAACCTGAATCAGTTTGTGTGTTAGTGGAAGCGTCTGGAAAGTCGCAGGGTACAGGGTGATACTCCCGTACACTAAAATGCACATACTGTGAGTTCGAAGAGTAGGGCGGGACACGTGGTATCCTGTCTGAATATGGGGGGACCATCCTCCAAGGCTAAATACTCCTGACTGACCGATAGTGAACCAGTACCGTGAGGGAAAGGCGAAAAGAACCCCGGCGAGGGGAGTGAAACAGAACCTGAAACCGTGTACGTACAAGCAGTGGGAGCCTCATTTATGGGGTGACTGCGTACCTTTTGTATAATGGGTCAGCGACTTATATTCTGTAGCAAGGTTAACCGTATAGGGGAGCCGCAGGGAAACCGAGTCTTAACTGGGCGTTAAGTTGCAGGGTATAGACCCGAAACCCGGTGATCTAGCCATGGGCAGGTTGAAGGTTGGGTAACACTAACTGGAGGACCGAACCGACTAATGTTGAAAAATTAGCGGATGACTTGTGGCTGGGGGTGAAAGGCCAATCAAACCGGGAGATAGCTGGTTCTCCCCGAAAGCTATTTAGGTAGCGCCTCGTGAACTCATCTTCGGGGTAGAGCACTGTTTCGGCTAGGGGGCCATCCCGGCTTACCAACCCGATGCAAACTACGAATACCGAAGAATGTTATCACGGGAGACACACGGCGGGTGCTAACGTCCGTCGTGAAGAGGGAAACAACCCAGACCGCCAGCTAAGGTCCCAAAGTCATGGTTAAGTGGGAAACGATGTGGGAAGGCACAGACAGCCAGGATGTTGGCTTAGAAGCAGCCATCATTTAAAGAAAGCGTAATAGCTCACTGGTCGAGTCGGCCTGCGCGGAAGATGTAACGGGGCTAAACCATGCACCGAAGCTGCGGCAGCGACGCTTATGCGTTGTTGGGTAGGGGAGCGTTCTGTAAGCCGTCGAAGGTGGACTGTGAGGTCTGCTGGAGGTATCAGAAGTGCGAATGCTGACATAAGTAACGATAAAGCGGGTGAAAAGCCCGCTCGCCGGAAGACCAAGGGTTCCTGTCCAACGTTAATCGGGGCAGGGTGAGTCGACCCCTAAGGCGAGGCCGAAAGGCGTAGTCGATGGGAAACAGGTTAATATTCCTGTACTTGGTGTTACTGCGAAGGGGGGACGGAGAAGGCTATGTTAGCCGGGCGACGGTTGTCCCGGTTTAAGCATGTAGGCGGGAAGTTTAGGTAAATCCGGACTTCTGTTAACGCTGAGGTGTGATGACGAGGCACTACGGTGCTGAAGTAACAAATGCCCTGCTTCCAGGAAAAGCCTCTAAGCATCAGGTAACATTAAATCGTACCCCAAACCGACACAGGTGGTCAGGTAGAGAATACCAAGGCGCTTGAGAGAACTCGGGTGAAGGAACTAGGCAAAATGGTGCCGTAACTTCGGGAGAAGGCACGCTGTCGGTAGGTGAAACCCCTCGCGGGTGGAGCTGAAGGCAGTCGAAGATACCAGCTGGCTGCAACTGTTTATTAAAAACACAGCACTGTGCAAACACGAAAGTGGACGTATACGGTGTGACGCCTGCCCGGTGCCGGAAGGTTAATTGATGGGGTTATCCGCAAGGAGAAGCTCTTGATCGAAGCCCCGGTAAACGGCGGCCGTAACTATAACGGTCCTAAGGTAGCGAAATTCCTTGTCGGGTAAGTTCCGACCTGCACGAATGGCGTAATGATGGCCAGGCTGTCTCCACCCGAGACTCAGTGAAATTGAAATCGCTGTGAAGATGCAGTGTACCCGCGGCAAGACGGAAAGACCCCGTGAACCTTTACTATAGCTTGACACTGAACATTGAGCCTTGATGTGTAGGATAGGTGGGAGGCTTTGAAGCGTGGACGCCAGTCTGCGTGGAGCCAACCTTGAAATACCACCCTTTAATGTTTGATGTTCTAACGTAGACCCGTGATCCGGGTTGCGGACAGTGTCTGGTGGGTAGTTTGACTGGGGCGGTCTCCTCCTAAAGCGTAACGGAGGAGCACGAAGGTTAGCTAATCACGGTCGGACATCGTGAGGTTAGTGCAAAGGCATAAGCTAGCTTGACTGCGAGAGTGACGGCTCGAGCAGGTGCGAAAGCAGGTCTTAGTGATCCGGTGGTTCTGAATGGAAGGGCCATCGCTCAACGGATAAAAGGTACTCCGGGGATAACAGGCTGATACCGCCCAAGAGTTCATATCGACGGCGGTGTTTGGCACCTCGATGTCGGCTCATCACATCCTGGGGCTGAAGTAGGTCCCAAGGGTATGGCTGTTCGCCATTTAAAGTGGTACGCGAGCTGGGTTTAGAACGTCGTGAGACAGTTCGGTCCCTATCTGCCGTGGGCGCTGGAGAATTGAGGGGGGCTGCTCCTAGTACGAGAGGACCGGAGTGGACGCATCACTGGTGTTCGGGTTGTCATGCCAATGGCATTGCCCGGTAGCTAAATGCGGAAGAGATAAGCGCTGAAAGCATCTAAGCGCGAAACTTGCCCCGAGATGAATTCTCCCTGGGTCCTTGAGACCCCTGAAGGGACGTTGAAGACTACGACGTTGATAGGCTGGGTGTGTAAGCGTAGCGATACGTTGAGCTAACCAGTACTAATGACCCGTGAGGCTTAACCTTACAACACCAAAGGTGTTTTGCGAGACAAATCGATTTTCAGCGAAGTTCAGGATTGAACTGATGGTCACGAAGTGACGGTCAGTAACAGAATTTGCCTGGCGGCCGTAGCGCGGTGGTCCCACCTGACCCCATGCCGAACTCAGAAGTGAAACGCCGTAGCGCCGATGGTAGTGTGGGGTCTCCCCATGCGAGAGTAGGGAACTGCCAGGCATCAAATTAGCAGTAATGGTAGTAATACGAGGCAGTTCGCTACTCTCAGAGAGTAGGACTGACGAACCGAAAGGTGAGTCTGAACGCTGCGAAGCAGCGGCTCGTAGGGTGAACGCAAGTTCATCAACTGCCAGGCATCAAATTAAGCAGTAAACTGATGTAAAAATCAGTGGTTGTAAAGAAATTCGGTGGAGCGGTAGTTCAGTCGGTTAGAATACCTGCCTGTCACGCAGGGGGTCGCGGGTTCGAGTCCCGTCCGTTCCGCCACTTATTTAAGCCCTGAGTCTTAGACTCAGGGCTTTTTTGTATCAGAAATTCCTCAAAATAGCCATATTGTTGCTTTCTGAGCAAAAATCTTCTGCATTTATTCGTCTTTTTCGCCAAAGTTATCCTGGCCATAATCTTCCTCATACAAACGCACACCCTTTAATGAGGTATAAAAATGGCAATCCCTGCATTCGGTCTTGGTACTTTCCGCCTGAAAGACGACGTCGTCATCGCATCTGTTAAAACCGCTCTGGAACTCGGCTACCGTGCCGTAGACACCGCGCAAATCTATGATAATGAAGCGGCCGTTGGTCAGGCTCTGGAAGAGAGTGGAATTCCACGCGAAGAGCTCTTCATTACCACAAAAATTTGGACTGAGAACCTCAGCAAAGACAAGCTGATCCCAAGCCTGAAAGAGAGCCTGGCAAAGCTGCGTACTGACTACGTTGACTTGACTCTGATCCACTGGCCGTCACCGAATGATGCCGTACCGGTAGCAGAATTTATGCAGGCGCTGTTGGCCGCTAAAGAAGCCGGTTTGACCCGCCAGATTGGGATCTCTAACTTCACCGTCGAACTGATGCAGCAGGCAATTGATGCCGTTGGCGCAGAGAATATCGCGACCAACCAGATTGAGCTCTCTCCGTACCTACAAAACCGCACGGTCGTTGAGTGGGCGAAGCAGCATAACATCCACATCACTTCCTACATGACGCTTGCTTACGGCAAAGCGCTGGGTGATGAAACCATCGCTCGTATTGCGCAAAAACATCAGGCGACTCCGGCTCAGGTTATTCTGGCGTGGGCGATGGCTTTAGGCTATGCAGTCATCCCTTCTTCTACCAAACGCGCCAACCTGGAAAGTAACCTTCAGGCGCTGACTCTGAAGCTGGATGCAGAAGATATGGCAGCCATTGCGACTCTCGAATGCAATGACCGCCTTGTCAGCCCGGAAGGCCTTGCTCCGAAGTGGGATAATTAATCCTGACTACGGCCCCTTCGGGGGCTGTTTAACCGCATCACTGAGAAAATCAATAAACGCCCGGATGCGGGTACTTACCGCACGATCGCTGTAATATACCGCACTAAACGGCATTTCTACCGGCAAACGCTTGTCTGCTAGCAGCTCGACAAATTCCCCGCTTTCAATCTCCCTATCGATCATAAAGTCCGACAGACACGCGATGCCATTACCCGTCAGGCATAGCTGCTTGAGCGTTTCTCCGCTGTTTGATGACAGCCCCGGCGTTATCTCTAATAGCTGACCGTCGGCCTGGGCAACTGGCCAGCGGTTAAGTGAAGAAGGCTCTGTAAAACCCAGGCAAACGTGGCTGATGAGATCTTCGGCGCTTTGCGGTGTACCGCGCGCTGCCAGATAATCAGGCGAAGCGATAATCTTCCGATAGCTATTAAATAGTGGGCGTGCACGCAGGCTTGAGTCCGTGAGAGTGCCCACCCGAATAGCCACATCCACCTTGCGCTCAATCAGATTGATAAACGTCTCAGACGATACCAGTGAAAGCGTCATTTCCGGGTAGCGTTCGCGGAAAGGTTTGATGAGAGGCATCAGCAAATGCAGCATCACCGGCGTAGCGGCATCAATGCGTAATAGTCCGCGTGGCGTTTGCTTACTCTCCATCACTTCATTTTCTGCCGCTGCCATCGCCTGCAAAATTTGCTGCACGTTGCGAAAATAGCGCTCGCCTTCTTCCGTCAGGCTCAGCTGGCGTGTGGTTCGATTAAGCAGGCTAACGCCCAGCTTCATTTCCAGCTTCTTAACGGCTCTGCTTACCGCAGAGTTTGCCTGGCCTAGCTGCTCCGCTGCGCGGCTAAAACTGCCGCTTTCCACTACCGCAACGAATATCGCGAGTTCTTCAGAAGTAGCCTTCATTGTTGCTCCACAAGCAAAATTCTATTGAGATTTTACATATTTTTGTTATTTAAACATCCGGCCATACTACGTGTCATCAAAAGACACCTGTTATGGAGTAAATTATGCCTCTGGCGCTTCTCGCACTGACTATCAGTGCCTTCGCAATCGGGACTACCGAATTTGTTCTTGTCGGGCTGGTGCCCACCATCGCCGATCAGCTGGCTATTTCTGTGCCTTCCGCAGGGCTGCTGGTCTCTATATATGCTCTGGGCGTTGCTATCGGTGCGCCGGTACTGACGGCCCTGACCGGTAAACTGCCTCGTAAGCAGCTGCTTATTGGCCTGATGGCGCTGTTTACCGCCGGTAACGTGCTGGCCTGGCTGTCGCCTAATTATGAGACTCTCGTGGTTGCGCGTCTGCTCACTGGCCTTGCCCACGGCGTGTTCTTCTCTATTGGCTCTACCATCGCTACCAGCCTGGTACCAAAAGAGAAAGCCGCATCCGCCATCGCAATTATGTTCGGCGGCCTGACCGTCGCGCTAGTGACCGGTGTGCCGCTGGGAACCTTCATCGGGCAGCACTTTGGCTGGCGTGAGACTTTCCTTGCGGTATCGCTAATTGGCCTGATTGCGCTGGTGAGCAGCATGATCCTTATCCCGAAAGATATTCCAAACCGTGCGCTGGCGAGTATTAAGGAGCAATTGCAGGTATTAACCCACCCGCGCCTGGTTCTGATCTATCTGGTTACTGCTCTGGGCTACGGCGGCGTGTTTACCGCCTTCACCTTCCTTGCTCCGATGATGCAGGATCTTGCAGGCTTTTCACCTTCGGCAGTTAGCTGGATCTTGCTTGGTTATGGCGTATCCGTCGCTATCGGTAATATCTGGGGAGGCAAACTGGCGGACCGCCACGGCGCTGTTCCGGCATTAAAGTTCATCTTTGCTGCTCTGGCCGTGCTGCTGCTGGTATTCCAGTTCACCGCCCACTCACATATTGGCGCGCTGATTACGATTCTGATTATGGGGATCTTTGCTTTCGGTAACGTGCCAGGATTGCAGGTCTACGTGGTACAGAAAGCGGAACAGTTCACGCCTAACGCCGTCGATGTCGCCTCTGGACTGAACATCGCCGCATTTAACGTGGGTATCGCTATCGGCTCTGTTATTGGCGGCCAGACGGTACAAAACTATGGCCTGGCGCAGACTCCGTGGATCGGTGCCGTAATTGTTGTCTTTGCCCTGCTGTTGATTGGCGTGAGCGGTAAACTGGATAAGCGCTCTCGTGTAGCAATGGGTTGAATCTCCCGACAGGAGCGTAGCGTTTTACGCTCCTGAATTGCATTGGTTTGTAATGGTCGTTGAAAGTCTGCTCTAAAATCCCTATAACTGAAAGATAGCCCACGCCCTGTGGGCATTTTGAGTTACAGAGGTCGTCAGTCAAACGTGCACAAGAATACCTATGCCATGCGATATGTAGCCGGACAGCCAGCGGAGCGAATTTTGCCTCCCGGCTCGTTTGCTAACATTGGTCAGGCATTACCACCCGGTGAACCGTTGCCCGGTCAGGGCAATTTGCGGGTACTGGTGTGGAACATCTTTAAGCAGCAGCGGGCCGACTGGCTTTCGGTGCTGCAAACTTTCGGTAAAGATGCGCAACTGGTGTTATTGCAGGAAGCGCAAACCACCCCTGAATTAGTCAGGTTTGCCACCAGCAACTATCTGGCGGCCGACCAGGTTCCCGCTTTTGTGTTACCGCAGCACCCGTCTGGTGTCATGACGCTTTCTGCTGCTCATCCCGTTTATTGCTGCCCGCTTCGCGAACGCGAGCCTATCCTGCGCTTATCTAAATCTGCTCTGGTGACGGTTTACCCGCTTCCCGATGGCCGCATGCTGATGGTTATTAATATCCACGCGGTCAATTTTAGCCTTGGCGTAGATGTCTACAGCAAGCAACTGGGGCCGATTGGCGATCAAATCGGGCATCACAATGGGCCGGTTATTATGGCCGGTGATTTTAATGCCTGGAGCCGCCCGCGTATGAATGCCTTGTTCCGCTTTGCGCGTGAGATGACGCTGCGTGAAGTTCGCTTTACCGACGATCACCGCCGCCGGGCGTTTGGTCGTCCGCTCGATTTCGTCTTCTACCGTGGCCTGAATGTTACCGAAGCCTCCGTGCTGGTAACCCGCGCTTCCGATCACAACCCGCTACTAGTTGAATTCCGTCCCGGCAAGCCTGAGCTGAAATAAGGTTCGTCAGGTCTGCCGTTGGGCAGACCTGTGCGCTGCCCTTTTTCTTACTTAACCGCAAGGACATAACGATGACAACACAATCCCATCACGACAAAGTCGGTCAGCAGTTTGGTTCCCAGGCCAGCGCTTATTTAACCAGCACGGTTCATGCCTCCGGGCGGGATCTGGAGCGCCTTAGCGCTCGCCTGAACGATTTTCCTAATGCCGTTCTGCTGGACATGGGATGCGGGGCAGGGCATGCCAGTTTTATTGCTGCCGCAAAAGTTAAATCAGTCGTCGCTTACGATTTATCAGAGCAAATGCTGGCCGTAGTCGCGGATGCCGCAACCACGCGCGGCATTACCAATATCGCAACCCGTCAGGGCTACGCGGAAGAGCTGCCTTTCGATGATGGCACTTTTGATGTGGTGATTAGCCGCTATTCGGCGCACCACTGGCACGACGTCGGCCAGGCCCTGCGTGAGGTTAAGCGCGTCCTTAAGCCGGGTGGGGTGGCTATCTTTATGGACGTCACCTCTCCGGGGCATCCGGTGAAGGATATCTGGCTGCAAACGGTGGAAGCGCTGCGAGATACTTCCCACGTGCGCAACTATTCCAGCGGCGAGTGGCTGAGCCTGTTTAACGATGCAGGCCTGATGACCCGCAGCGTATTGTGCGACCGTCTGAACCTCGAGTTTTCCAGTTGGATAGCCAGAATGAGAACGCCGATAGTGCTGTCGGACGCTATCCGCGCCTATCAGAAAAGCGCCTCGGATGAGGTCAAACACTACTTTGAATTACAGCGGGACGGCTCGTTTACCAGCGATATCATTATGCTGGAGGCCTGGAAGGCGTAACGCAGAAAAGAAAAAGGCACCGGTAAGGTGCCTTTTTAGTGCTTATCAGGTCTCTGGTGAAGAATTACCGCTGACAAACAGCGTCAGCCGATCTCCAGGCTTCAGGTCATCTGTACTGCTGTTCCAGCGCATCACATCTTTGATGTTCACGCCATGACGTTTAGCAATACTCGACAAGGAATCACCCTTGCGCACCTGATAGGTGATGCTGCTATTGTCGGCTAACTGCGCGCCAGCATTATTCACGCTGAGCGTTTGCCCGACTTTCAGGTGCGTGCCGCGCAGTTTGTTCCACCTTTGCAAATCTTTGCTATTCACGCCGAGGCGGGAAGCGATGCTGGACAGGGTATCCCCGGAACGCACCTTATAAGATTTGTTGCCGCCCGCGCTGCTGCGGTTATCCGCAACTAACGTTGGCTGAACATCTGCAATCTCGCCGGAGGCGAGGGAGCTACGCAACTGTGCCGCGTGCTTTTTAGGCACCATCACATATTGCGGGCCGCTTTTCCCAACGGTTGAACTCTTCACGCCAGCGTTGAAGGTCTTCAGGTTGGTTAGCGACATGCCTGCCATGTCGGCAACCTGCGTTAACTCAACCGGATTGTTGACTTCAACACGCGCCAGCGCGCGGCTTTCATCCGTCGTCGGCAAACGTACACCGTACCTCTGGCTATTTTTGAGAATATCGCTCAAAGCCAGCATCTTCGGTACGTATACTTTTGTTTCTCGTGGCAGAGCAAGCGACCAGAAATCGGTAGGTTTACCCCGCGATTTATTCGCTTTAATGGCGTTCAACACCCGGCCTTCGCCGCTGTTATACGCCGCCACGGTCAACAACCAGTCGCCGTCAAACATCTTATTTAAACGCTGCATCATATCCAGCGCTGCGGTGGTTGAAGCCACTACATCGCGGCGTGCATCGTACGCTTTGGTCTGCTTAAGACCGTAATTGCGCCCCGTACTTGGAATAATCTGCCAAATGCCTGCGGCATTCGCGCTAGACGTCGCGTGGGGGTCAAAAGCGCTCTCCACTATGGGTAGTAGTACTAGTTCCATCGGCATGTTGCGTTTCTTAACCTGCCCGGCAATCCAGTACATATACGGCTCTGCCCGTAATGTTACATCGTGGAGATAGCTCTTATTACTCAGGTACTTCTGTTTCTGTTCGCGGATCCGGACGTTTTCCGGTATCCCCATCTTTAGCTCGTTGCCGATGAAGTTCCACAGGTTTTGATCTTGCGCGAGGAAGGTTCCATCATCCATCCATCGCGCAGAGGTCGCTCGACCCGTGTACTTTCCTGCTTCACCTTGACCAGCTGCAGACAGACTCTGTGCGTGCTGTTGAATGTTAGCGTCATGCTTTGACGCCTGGCACCCGACAAGCAAGACAGAGGCGAGTAGTATCGCTTTTGCCTTCATGTGTGTGTCAATGGTTGCTTAAAAGACGAGCGATAATACCGTCGCCTTTTCGACAACACAACCAGAAAATTCAGAAGCTGTCCTTCTTTGCCCTTAACCAGGCGAATATTTCCTGGGGTTGTTGCAAGTTTGTTTCTTTTTGGATTTTACTTTTTAAAACAGGCTCTTCCGTGCGTAAAAAAACATTTATCTGGCGTTCTGTTTGCAGCGAGGACGGCAAGGTTGAGTGGTTTTTTGCGCGTAACTCCTTCACTTTTCGGTAATATCCGACTATTTGCTCATCCTCGGGTAAAATACTTAAGGCAAACTTGATGTTGGATTCCGTATACTCATGTGCGCAACAAATTAATGTTTCCGCAGGGAGCTTGTTAAGCTTTTGAAATGAATTGAACATCTGCTCTGGAGTGCCTTCAAATAGCCTCCCGCAGCCGCCGGAAAACATTGTGTCACCGCAGAATAGATAAGGAAAATTAAAAAAGCAGATATGGCCTAAAGTGTGACCAGGTGTTGCTATAACGCTATATTCCTCGCCAAACAGACTAAACTTGTCGCCTTCGCCTACTATCCGGGTCGCGCCTTTCAGGCGGGTTTCTTCCGGGCCGTACACTTCAATCGCCGGGTATTTCTCTTTAAGCTGCACGACGCCGCCAACGTGGTCGGCATGATGATGCGTCAGCAAAATCGCCTCGGGCTGCCACTCGTTTTCCTCTATAGCTTTCAGTACCGGAGCGGCCTCGCCCGGGTCGACAATCACGCATTTTCCCGACTCGTTATTAAGCACCCAGATGTAGTTGTCCTGGAAGGCGCGAATACTGTTAAGATTCATAATTCAACCTCTCGTTAGGCTATTAGGAAAGTAGTGATGAAACCGGCAAGGATACCTGACATTCTCACTTCCCCCCATCACTGGGAGCAACTGCCCTGGGGAGAATACTACCGGGAAGCGCTCAACCAGCAGTTGCGCCCGTGGCTTGGCAAAATGTTCGGTTTTCACCTGCTGAAAATCGGTAATCTGAGTGCGGAGATAGACACCGAAGCCTGTGCTATTTCGCATCAGGTCAATGTGGCACTTCAGGGAGATAGTCTACAGGTGAATGCCGATCCGTTGCATTTGCCTTTCGCGGCAAAATCGGTTGATGCCTGCCTGCTGGCCCACACGTTGCCCTGGTGCCCGGACCCTCATCGCCTGCTGCGTGAAGTAGACAGAGTGCTGATTGACGACGGCTGGATTGTGCTCAGCAGCTTTAACCCCATCAGTTTACTGGGGCTGGGCAAGACAATCCCGTTCCTGCGCAAACGCGTGCCGTATAATAGCCGCATGTTTACCCCTATGCGTCAGTTTGACTGGCTTGCACTGCTTAACTTTGAAGTGATGTACCGGCGGAGTTTTCAGGTGCTGCCCTGGCACCGGCAGGGGGGAAAGATGTTGAGCACCCATTTACCGGCGCTCGGCTGTATGCACGTTATCGTGGCGCGTAAGCGCACGCTGCCGCTGACCCTGAACCCGATGAAGAGCCGCAAAGCGAAAAATCAGATTCGCTCCGCGGTAGGGGCGACGCGGCAGTATAGTGAAACCGTTAAGGCGCAGCCGCATCCGGCTGATAACCCACATCCTCACGAACAGGATTAGACGCAGCGTTGCGGGCCAGTTCGTCGCAGCGTTCGTTTTCAGGGTGGCCCGCGTGGCCTTTAACCCATTCCCACTTGATTTCGTGCTGGTTCAGCGCGGCATCCAGGCGCTTCCACAGATCGACATTCTTTACCGGTTTTTTGTCGGCCGTTTTCCAGCCGCGTTTCTTCCAGTTATGGATCCACTGGGTGATTCCCTGGCGCACATACTGACTGTCGGTGCTCAGCACGATATCGCACGGCTCGATAAGGGCTTCAAGCGCAACAATCGCGGCCATCATCTCCATGCGGTTATTGGTCGTAAGACGAAACCCTTCGCTAAAAATTTTTTCGTGTTGCTTGTACCGTAAAATTGCACCGTAGCCGCCCGGGCCTGGGTTACCCAGGCAGGAGCCGTCGGTGAAAACTTCTACCTGTTTACGCATCTCTGGTAGACTTCCTTTGATGAAAAAGCCAAGTCTGACATAAACGAGCGCGATGAGCACAGCTATATGATTTCTACAGCCACCAGACAGATAGTCCTCGATACCGAAACCACCGGTATGAACCAAATCGGTGCTCACTACGAGGGGCATCGCATTATCGAGATTGGTGCGGTTGAAGTTATCAACCGCCGCCTGACGGGCAATAACTTCCACGTCTACCTGAAGCCGGACCGGCTGGTGGACCCGGAAGCCTTTGGCGTTCACGGTATCGCCGACGAGTTCCTGGCAGATAAACCGACGTTTGACCAGGTGGCCGACTCGTTCCTCGACTACATTCGCGGTGCCGAACTGGTTATTCACAACGCATCGTTTGATATCGGCTTTATGGACTACGAGTTCAGCAAGCTGCGGCGCGATATCCCAAAAACAGAAACCTTCTGTAAGATTACCGACAGCCTGGCGATGGCCCGTAAGATGTTCCCGGGCAAGCGAAACAGCCTCGATGCACTCTGCTCGCGCTACGAAATAGACAATAGCAAACGTACGCTGCACGGCGCATTACTCGATGCCCAGATCCTCTCCGACGTCTATCTGATGATGACCGGCGGGCAGACATCGCTGAAGTTTTCTATGGAAGGGGATGTTCAGCAGCAGCAGGGCAATGATGGAATACAGCGCGTTGTGCGCCGGGCGTCGGGCATGCGGGTTATTCACGCCAGCGATGAAGAGCTAATTGCCCATGAATCACGCCTCGATTTGGTGCAAAAGAAGGGCGGAAGCTGCCTGTGGCGCAGCTAAAAATAGCTAAAATGAGTTAAAAATCATCACTCAGGTGGTTTTTAAAGCAAACGGTTAATTTTGTGATAAAAAGCATTGACGGTTTCCGGGGCAAACCGTAATATTCGCCTCGTTCCCGACGGGGAACAAAACGCGGAGCGGTAGTTCAGTCGGTTAGAATACCTGCCTGTCACGCAGGGGGTCGCGGGTTCGAGTCCCGTCCGTTCCGCCACAATTCAGAAGGCCTGAGTCAGCAATGATTCAGGCCTTCGTCGTTTCTGCCGTCCAGGTGGATACGTCTTGCGATATTCGCCCCGCACCTTTTGGCGCGGGGCCCGCCTGAATAAACGCTAGCGTCTGCTGGCCAGCGCCACTCCAACCAAAATAGTCGCAATGCCGATGATATGGAAAAGATGCAGCGTCTCGCCGAGGAAAATCAGCGACAGCACTACGCCAAACACCGGGATCAGGTGAATACTCAGCCCGGCACGGGCGGCGCCCACCGTCTCAACACAGCGGCCATAAAGCAGATAAGAAACAAACGACGGGAAGACGCCGAGAAACACCACCGCTGAAACGGTCATCGTGTTCCAGTCCGGCACGGCCCCGGTGCTTATTTCATGCAGCCACAGCGGCAACGTTACCACCAGGGCAATAGCAACCTGAACGCCCAATAGCCCCATTCTGCTAATGTCTGAAGGGATCTTGCGTATCCACAGCGTATAAAGCGCAAAGCAAGCCATCGCCGCCAGCAACATCAGGTCGCCCGACGAAAACGCCATTTGCATCAGGCCGTGAATATCGCCTTTAAAGATAATAAACAGCACGCCGCAGCAGGAAATTGCCAGGCCCACAACCTGCTTGATGCTGAGCTTGTGGCCAAAAAACAGCGCGCCAAACAGCATAATCAGCACCGGAATGCAGGAGTTGAGCAGCAGGGCGTTGGTGCTGGAAGTATGGTGCAGCCCAATATAAACCAGCAGGCTAAAGCAAACGATGCCGGTAACCGACACGGCAATAATCCACCCGGCGTACTCCCGATAACGGCGAAAGTCTCTTTTTATATACGGGAAGGCAAAAGGCAGGATCACGACCAGCGCCACCAGCCACCTCATAAAGGTCAGCCCGACCGGGGGAATATCGTTACGAACGGCTTTACCCACAATGTAATTGCACGCCCAAAGCAGGGGCGGAAGAGTGAAAAGAAATAAAACATACCAGGCCGGTGGCGAATGGGGCGTAGCCCCGGTGGCCGACTTCTTACTGCTGAGCAATGGGAGCTCCTTAGACACAGGATTTGGCTCGAAAGAATGGAGGAGGGATATATTACCCCGTGTCGGGCCCCGCTATTCAAGAAAGTCTTCGGAGAGAGGAAAAAGAGTATGTCGAGAATTAACAAGCCAGCCAAAAGCCCGGATCTCGATGACCCGGGCTTTATTTTTACTCTTTAGAAGTCGCGACGCGGCCAGAGAAGCCAACCGCAACTGCGCCTTTTTCACTGCGCGCCAGCCAGCGGTAGCAGCTCAGTCCCAGGAACACGCCGATAAACCAGCTGAAGTTTGCCACTTCATGCAGCGAAGGAATAAAGCTGATGGTCAGGCAAACGGCAACGGAAGGCACCAGGGCAATAATCGCTTTTGGGTTAAAGCCTTTGCTGTACCAGTAGCGGCCTTTCGGCGTGTCGTTAAACAGATCGTCGACGTGGATCGTGCCGCCCTTAACCAGGTAGAAGTCGGCCAGCAGGATGCCGAACAGCGGCCCGATAAACGATCCCAGAACGTCCAGCGTGTAGTGGATAAGTTCCGGCGACTGGAACAGGTTCCACGGCGTCAGCAGCACCGAACCTACGGCAGCAATCATCCCGCCCGCACGGAAGCTAATTTTCTGCGGTGAACAGTTAGAGAAGTCGAATGCCGGAGAAACAAAGTTCGCGACAATATTGATCCCGATAGTGGCTGTTATCATGGTCAGCAGGCCAATCGCCATTGCCAGGCTGTTACCAATATGGCTGACGGTTTCAATCGGGTCGGTGATCATTTTGCCGAACAGCGACTGGGTACCGGAAACAATGACAACCGTCACGATGGAGAACAGCAGGAAGTTAAACGGCAGACCCCAGCGGTTACCGCGACGGATCTCCTGCATGCTTTTCCCGTAGCGGGAGAAATCGCCAAAGTTAAGCAGCGGGCCGGAGAAGTAGGACACCACCAGTGCGGTTGCGGTGATCATCTGCCATACCTGCTCGCCGGAGCTAAGATGTTTGCTGGCTAAGGTGAAGGAAATACCGTCGAATCCGGTCTGGTAAAGGATCCACCCGGCCAGCGCCATCATCACGATGTACACCGCAGGCCCGGCAATATCGATAAAACGTTTGATAGCGTTCATGCCGTGCCAGAACACCAGCGCCTGGAGCACCCACATAATACCAAAGCAAATCCAGCCAAGCTGGGACAGGCCGAGGAAGCTAACGCCGGTCATCGGGGCAAGTGTCGGCCAGAACTTCAGCAGCACCAGCATTAATGCGTTGGCCGCCAGATAAGTTTGTATACCGTACCAGGCGAAGGCGATAAGCCCGCGGATCACCGCCGGAATATTCGCGCCAAACACGCCAAACGCCTGACGGCAAATGACCGCATACGGCACGCCCGCCATCTGGCTTGGTTTAGCTACCAGGTTAGCGCACACCTGCACAATACAGATCCCGGCCAGCAGGCAAATCAGCACCTGCCAGCTGGCAAGCCCGAGAGTAAAGAAGCTGGCGGCGACCACATAGCCGCCCATGCTGTGTACATCGGACATCCAAAACGAAAAGATGTTGTACCACGACCAAGTCTGGTTGCGGGTTGGGGCCAGGTCATCGTTGCACAGGCGCGGGCTGTAGCCTGCGTTGGCACTCTCTTTCGTGGCTGTTGCGTTGTTCTTTATACCTGGCATGGGATCTGCTCCTATAAAACAGAAGGTGGATTATGTCTGCCAAAAGTATTGCAGGAACCAGGCCAGGTTTGCGTTTCTTGTATTCAATTATAAATGATATTGTATACAAAATGTCGTGGCAGGGTGCTAACAGGAGTCGTGAATGAAACGTGATTTTGGGGTCACAGCCCCGGTGGAATTACAGGAAAAAGAAGCATTTATCTGGCAATCGTTAATGACGGCGATGGTTGAACATCAGCTTCCACCCGGCAGTAAGCTGCCGGAAGAAGCGCTGGCAGAAGTTTTTGGCATCAGCCGCACCGGGATCCGCAAAGTGCTCACGCGCCTCGCAACGGTGCAAATGATCACCATGCTGCCCGGGCGTGGTGCATTTGTTGCCATGCCGGACGTCGAAGAGTCGAAAGCTATCTTCCAGACCCGGGCGGTCATTGAATGCGCCAACCTGTCTCATGTCCTGGAACACATTCAGGCGCCTCACCTCGCCGCGCTGCGCAAAATAACGCAACAAGAAGAGAAAGCGCACCGCGAAGGCGACGGTCCGGCGGCTATCCGCCTCTCGGCCGCATTCCATATTCAGCTCCAGGCTATTTCGGGTAACGCGGTTTTGACGGAGATGGTCACCGGGTTAACGCACCGTTCATCATTGGTGATCGCCGCGTGGGGCGCTCCGTGGCAGCGTGGCTGCCGCTGCGACGATCATGAAAACCTTATCGATCTGCTGCGCAATAAAGCGCTTGAGCCGCTAACGCTTGCGATGCAGCACCACTTTGAACATATCGTTTCCAGCCTGCATTTTGAGCGCGGCGGTGAAACAACTCCGGACTTCGCACGCCTCTTTGGCACCAGACAGGACTAATCATGCAGCAGCCCATCATTCAAGTGATCAACCCGAATACCAGCGTGGCGATGACCCACACAATTGGCGAGGCGGCCCGCAGCGTGGCCGCGGCGGGCACGAAAATTCTCGCCGTTTGCCCGGAGCAGGGCGTGGAGTCCATTGAAGGGCATTTTGATGAAGCCATCGCGGCTATCGGCGTGCTTGAGCAAATCAAACGGGGTAAAGAGCAGGGCGCAAACGGCCATGTTATTGCCTGCTTTGGCGATCCGGGGCTGCTGGCGGCGCGTGAGCTGGCAAGCGGTCCGGTCATCGGGATTGCCGAGGCGGCCATGCACATGGCAACGCTGGTGGCTACGCGCTTTTCTATCGTGACCACGCTGCCGCGCACCGTAATCATCGCTCGTCATTTATTGCGCCAGTATGGTTTTGAGCACCATTGTGCGGCGCTGCACGCCATTGATTTGCCGGTGTTGGCGCTGGAAGACGGCACCGGTCTTGCCCAACGCCTGGTACGCGAGCGCTGCATTCAGGCTAAAAAAGAAGATAACAGCGGAGCCATTGTGCTGGGCTGCGGCGGCATGGCTAACCTGGCGAAAGAGCTGACCGAAGAAATCGGCATCCCGGTTATCGACGGCGTGACGGCTGCGGTCAAAATGGTGGAGTCTCTTATCGCACTCGGCATCGGTACCAGCAAATTCGGCGACCTTGCATACCCTAACCCAAAGCCGCTTTCCGGCTCTTTTGCCCGCCTGAGCTAAGGTTAAAGGAGTAAATATGCAGCACGAAGCTAAACCTATGCGTTACCCCTTTACCGAAAACTACCCGCGCGATCTTGCGGGTTATGCGGGTAATCCGCCTCATGCGCAGTGGCCCAACGGCGCACGTATTGCGCTTCAGTTTGTGCTCAACTTTGAGGAAGGGGCGGAAAACAACGTCCTGCACGGCGACCCCGGTTCCGAACAATTTCTTTCCGATATCGTCGGGGCGGCCAGCTATCCCGACCGCCATATGTCGATGGACTCGCTCTACGAATACGGCTCCCGCGCCGGGTTCTGGCGTATTCATAATGAGTTTCAGAAACGTGGTCTGAGCCTGACGGTATTTGGCGTGGCAATGGCGCTGGCCCGTAACCCGGAAATCGTCGCCGCCATTAAAGCGGCAGATTACGACGTGGTCAGCCACGGCTGGCGCTGGATCCACTATCAAAATATGGATCCGGCGGCCGAGCGGCAGCACCTGCACCAGGCGATGGAAATCCTTGAAGACTTATTCGGTTCGCGCCCGCTGGGCTGGTACACCGGCCGCGACAGCCCGAACACTCGCAGGCTGGTGGTGGAGCACGGCGGCATTCTCTACGACAGCGACTACTACGGTGATGACCTGCCTTTCTGGAGCAAAGTTACCTGCGAAGACGGCAGCGTAAAACCGCATCTCATCGTGCCCTACACTCTGGACGCCAACGACATGCGTTTCGCCACCGCACAGGGTTTTAACACCGCCGAGCAGTTCTACACCTACCTGAAAGACAGCTTTGACGTGCTGTACGAAGAGGGGGAAACCTCGCCGAAGATGATGTCGATTGGCATGCACTGCCGTCTGCTGGGGCGGCCCGGCCGCTTCCGGGCGCTACAGCGTTTTCTGGACTACGTGCAGCAGCACGAGTGCGTGTGGATTTGCAGAAGGCAGGAAATCGCCGAGCATTGGGTGAAGATGCATCCTTTTGCTGGCTAGTGATTTAATTCCCCTCCCGACGTGACGGGAGGAGAAAAACTACCCCATCAAACTTACATGCGCGGCCACAATCTTCCAGCCTGAGGGAAAGCGTACCCAGGTCTGCATCTGGCGGCCGATTTTATCGCTGCCTTCGCGCGTGAACTCGGTGCTTGCCACCGCAAGTTCGTCGCTGAAGGTGGTTATCACGGTGTTTCTCAGCTGGCGATCCAGCCCCTTTGGCGAGCGGCCGCTGCGGAAGGCGCGGATCTGGTCGATGCCGTAAAGATTCTCCGTCGCGCCAAAGCGCACGGTGCTGGCATCTTCCCAAAATAACTCGTCCAGCACCGCCACATCGTTGCTTATCAGCGCCTGCTCATAGCGGTAAAAGGCCGCGGTGACTTCATTCAGAATCGCCGGGCGGTCAATATTTTCTCGCATCATTTAATCTACCTTCATCTGTAATACACCCTGGCGCTCCAGGTGACGTGCGGCTTGCAGGCAAATATCTTCCCGCCACGGAGCGGCAATCAGCTGCACGCCAATCGGCAAACCGCCTGCTGTGGCTAGCGGCACGCTGGCCACCGGGAAACCGAGAAATGAAATCGGCTGAGTTAAGAGTCCCATACTGGCTTTCACCGGCAGCTCCACGCCGTTGATGTTCATGGTCTGCTGGCCGATAAGCGTGGCGCTGCAAGGCGTGGCCGGGGCGATAAGCAGATCAAATCTCTCGAACAGCGGCAGCGTGCGCTCGAGGAACCAGGCGCGGAAGCGCTGGGCCTGGGTGTACCAGGCGGAAGGCGTCATGGCTCCGGCCAGCAGGCGTTCACGAGAGTTAGGCTCAAAGCGCTCGGGGCTTACGCGCAGGGCTGGAAGATATTGGTTTCCTGCTTCCGCCGCCGTCAGCAGGAAGGCCGAGGAGCGGGCAAGTTCGGCCTCTGGCATAGAGGCCTGCTCCGTAGCCTGAAGCGCTTTGGCTACGCGCAGTACCGCCTCTTTTGCATCGTCATTGCACCAGCGCTCAAAAAAGCCGTCTAGTACCGCACAGCGAAGCGCTGGACGGCTTTCCAGCGTGTCGAAAACGGGCTCAATGTCTCGCCGCGCCTGGAACGGGTCTTTGCCGTCATATCCCTGAAGCACATCGTAAACCGTCGCCACATCTTCCACGCTGCGGGCCATCGGCCCAATATGGTCGAGACTGGCGACAAACGGATGGCTGCCGCCGCGCGACAGGCGGCCAAACGTCGGCTTCAGGCCCACAATTCCGCTAAGCGATGAAGGCACCCGAATGGAGCCGTTAGTGTCGGTGCCGAGAGTGAAATTCACCATTCCTGCCGCGACGGCTGCCGCCGAGCCGCCCGAAGATCCCCCCGCAATACGCGTCAGGTCGAGCGGATTTTTGGTTGCGCCGTAATGGCTATTTTCGGTGGTAAAACCGTAGGCGTAAGCGTCCATATTCAGCGCACCGCCGAGCATGCCGCCCGCCTTTTGCAACCGGGTGATGGCAAATGCATCTTCCTGCGCTGGTGCCTGTTCAGCAAACAGACTCGCGCCGGAAAGTGTCGTCAGGCCTTTAATATCAAAAATGTTTTTAACCGCGTAGGGCACCCCGGCAAGGGCGGGTAGTGTCTCTCCCCGGGCAATAGAGAGGTCCACCGCTGCGGCCTCTTCAAGCAGGCGTGGCTGGGTAACCCCGGTAAAAGCATTAACCTGCGGATTAAGCTCTTCAACCTTCGCCAGCGTCTGCTGAGCAAGCTCGGTGGCCGAGAACGTTTTGTCTTCTAGCCCCCGGCGAATCTGGCGGATGGAAAGTGTGGTCATAATTTATAGACTCCGGCGGCTTCCTGACGGTCGGGCAGAGGGAACACCATCAGCGGCTCTGCCATCGCGGCAATACGTGCCAGCTGGACCTCCAGCTCCCTGCGGCGCTCGTCGTCCAGCGGAATGGCAAGCAACTGCTCCATCAGCCCGATATAATCCGGCCAGTTAAACGGTTGGTGCTTCATAACGTCTCCTCAAAAGCCTGCGGCGCTGCCGTTGCTACGTGGATCCCACGCACCTTCAAGCATGCCGTTGGTATGGCGAACAATAGCCCCGGCGTGGCCGACGGCCTCACTGAAAGCGGGTAGGGTTTCCACTTCATGGCCGAGGGCGCGAAGTGCGGCGAAGGTTTCTTCACTAAAGCGGTTTTCCAGCTTCAGGCTATCGGATGCCTGGCCCCAGGTTCGGCCCAGCAGCCAGCGCGGGGCGCTTACCGCTTCCTGTAAACCGACACCCTGAATCACGTGGCGGGTAAAGATGGCGGCCTGGGTTTGCGGCTGGCCGTCGCCGCCCATCGAGCCGTAAACCAGCGTTCTGCCATCGGCAAGCCGCGCCGCCGCCGGGTTGAGGGTATGGAAAGGTTGTTTGCCGGGTGCCAGCGCCAGCAAATGGGCCGGATCGAGGCTGAAAGAGGCACCGCGGTTTTGCCACAGCACGCCGCTTTTCGGCAGCACCACGCCGCTACCGAACTCGTGATAAATGCTTTGAATAAACGACACTGCCAGCCCGTTCCCGTCGATAACGCCCATCCAGACCGTATCTCCCGGCCCTTTGCCTTTACCCCAGGATGCAGCGCTCTGGTCGCTGACCTGCTCTGCCAGCAAATCAAGCGCTTCTGGATCCAGCAGGTTTTGAACCGGGTCTGGTATATGGCGCGGATCGGTAATATGGCGGTCACGCAGGGCAAAGGCTTTTTTGGTCGCTTCCACGATGCGGTGTACGGTTTGCGCCTCACTGGCTTCGGCCATGTGCAGACGATCGGTAATGCCGAGGATAGCCAGCGAGACCAGCCCCTGCGTGGGTGGCGCGAGGTTGAAAATCTCTCCGGCCTGGTGTTCAAGGCGCAGCGGCTTGCCGCGTTTTGCCCGGTGGTTTGCCAAATCTTCCTCGGTTACCGGGATACCCAAAGCCGCCAGCTCCTCCGCTATCAGGGTCGCCAGCGGGCCGCGATAAAAACTATCCAGGCCTTCTACGGTCAGTCGCGAGAGCGTTTCAGCCAGCCTTGGCTGCGTAAAACGGCTGCCGGTGGCGGGAACCTCCCCGCGCTCAAGGAAGGTTTGCGCGAAGCCGGGAACATCAACCAGCTCGGCGTATTTGCTTTGGGTCGCGTTTGCCTGTGAGGCGGTAACCGGAATGCCGTCTGCCGCATAGCGAATAGCATCCGCCAGCAGGCGTGAAAGGGGTATCTGGCCGCCGCCAAGCTCCGCTGAAACTTTTAATGCTTCCGCCCAGCCGCTGAGCGTGCCGGGAACAGTTAATGCAGATTTGCTTCCACGATGAGGAATTGCCGTGACTCCGGCATAAAAGTCCAGGGTCGCCAGCGAGCCGGCCGCCCCGCTTGCGTCGAGGGTTATGGGATCCCCTTCCGGCGGGACAATCAGCCAGAAGCCGTCGCCGCCGATGCCGTTCATGTGGGGGTAAACCACCGTGATAGTTGCGGCTGCGGCGACCATCGCTTCTATGGCATCGCCGCCCTGGCGCAGAACGGCCAGCGCGCTTTCGCTGGCCAGGTGGTGGGGCGCTACCGCCATGCCGCTGGGGGCCATATTGCTTTGCATGTTGTTATTCTCTTGCAGATGTTGCGCTCGGATAGGCAAAGCAGAAGCAAGAGATGTTCCAGGTTGACGAAGATCGTTTCACTGTGTCAGGCTGCGCTGAAACGAAAGTTACAGGAGTCAGAATGAAACAGTTAGATGAGCGTTTGCGGGCCTCATGGGCGCTATTTTCCCCGCAGGAGCAGCGCGTAGCTTCGTTCATTGTCGATCATTTTGACGACCTGATTAGCTATAACAGCGCCGAGTTGGCGCGGCTTTCCGGGGTATCAAAGGCTACCGTAAGCCGCTTGTTTAAACGCCTGGGCTACGAGCGTTATAAAGATATGCGCGACGAGCTACGAACCCTGCGCCAGAGCGGCATGCCGCTGACGGAAAATCGTGATGCGGTGCAGGGCAACACGCTGCTGGCGAGGCACTACAAGCAGGAAATGGCCAATCTGACCAATCTGGTGAATCAGCTGGATTCGGGTCAGTTTGCCGAGGTAGTTAATGCCCTGGTCAGCGGAAAGCGTTTGTTTATCATCGGGATGCGCAATTCATGGCCGGTGGCGATGCACCTCCGCCAGCAGCTGCTGCAAATTCGCAGCGGGGTGTTGCTCCTGCCGCAGCCGGGGCAGACGCTGGCGGAAGAGCTGGTGGATATCGGCCCGGACGATTGCGTGGTTGCCGTGGCATTTCGCCGCAGGCCGCGCATCATCAAGCCTCTGCTCGCCAGTTTGCAGCAGCGCGGTATACCGCTGGTGGTGCTGAGCGAGTCCTCCTCCGGCCTCGCGGCGGATTCCCGCTGGCACCTGAGCGCGCCGCTCGACAGCGTCTCCGCTTTCGACAGCTATAGCAGCGCCATGAGCCTGGTGAATTTACTCGCGAACGCGGTGCTGCATGAGTCATTGACCAGCGGGCGTCAGCGTATCCATAATATCGCAGAATTGTATACAGAGCTGGACGAGCTGGAACAGCGTTAATGCTCCGCCCTGGTGCAGTTGCACGGTCGGGGTGAGCCAGAATGGTTCATCATCCTTACTTCACTCTTTTTTTCCGAGCTGGCCCGTCGCATCAGCCGGAAAAAAATTTACCTGCGGCTGGCACATTAGTTGCAAAAGAAACGAATAAGAATCTTTTGTTTCAATCTCAGACTCAAGGAACCGCCATGTTTGATATTCAGCACTTCCCTCAGATCAATCCGCCGCACCGTTTGCTGATGGGCCCGGGCCCGATCAACGCCGATCCGCGAGTATTACGCGCCATGGCGAGCCAGCTTATCGGGCAGTATGACCCGGTGATGACGGGCTATATGAATGAAGTGATGGTGCTGTACCGTGAGCTTTTCCGTACCGAAAACAAATGGACCATGCTGGTAGATGGCACCTCACGCGCCGGTATCGAGGCTATTTTGCTGTCGGCTATTCGCCCCGGAGACAAAGTGCTGGTGCCGGTTTTTGGTCGCTTCGGCCATCTGCTGTGTGAGATTGCCCGCCGCTGCCGCGCCGAAGTACACACTATTGAAGTGCCGTGGGGAGAAGTTTTCAGCCCGCAGCAAATTGAAGATGCCATCAAAAAGGTGAAGCCTCGCCTGCTGCTGACGGTTCAGGGCGATACTTCCACCACCATGCTGCAACCTCTGGCGGAGCTGGGGGAAATTTGCCGTCGCCACGGCGTGCTGTTTTATACCGATGCTACCGCTTCGTTCGGCGGCAACGAGCTGCTAACGGATGCATGGGGGCTGGATGCGGTTTCCGCGGGGCTGCAAAAATGCCTCGGCGGCCCGTCCGGCAGCTCGCCGATAACCCTTAGCCCGCAGATGGAAGAAGTTATCCGCCGTCGTAAATGCGTAGAGGAAGGGATCCGTACCGCCGCGCACCAGGACGGCGACGATGAGATGATCTACTCCAACTATTTCGATCTCGGCATGGTGATGGACTACTGGGGGCCGGAGCGGCTTAACCACCACACCGAAGCCACCAGCATGCTGTTTGCCGCCCGGGAATGCGCTCGCATTATTCTGGAAGAAGGACTCGAAACCGGGATCGCCCGCCACGAACTGCACGGCAGGGCGATGGTCGCGGGTATTAAGGGCATGGGGCTGGAAACCTTCGGCGACTTAAAACACAAAATGAATAACGTGCTGGGCGTGGCTATTCCTTCTCAGGTTCATGGGGAAGAAGTTCGCAAGCTGCTGCTGGAAGACTTCCACATCGAAATCGGCACTTCTTTCGGCCCGCTTCAGGGCAAAATCTGGCGTATCGGCACTATGGGCTATAACGCCCGTAAAGACTGCGTGCTGCAAACGCTTACCGCCCTGGAAGCGGTGCTCAACCGGCTTGGGTTTAAAACCGTGCAGGGCGAAGCGATGCAGGCGGCATGGAACGTTTACGCTCAGGGAGCCAGCTAATGGCCGCCCCTCTGATGGACGCTGAATATGCTTGGGTCGCCGCTCAGCGCGTAATGGACAGGGCAGACAGGCTGGCGGCAATTAGCGAAAGCGCCGGGCAACTGACCCGCGTCTATCTCTCCGTTCAGCACCTACAGGCAAATCAACTGGTAGCCAGCTGGATGGAACAGCTCGGCATGACGACCTGGCAGGATGCGGTGGGCAATATTTGCGGGCGCTACGAGGGAAAACGCGAAGGGGCGCAGGCGATTCTGCTGGGTTCCCATCTCGATACGGTTCGCAACGCAGGGCGCTACGACGGTATGCTCGGCGTGCTCTGCGCCCTCGAAGTGGTGGCGTTCCTGCACCAGCACGACATTCAGCTCGAGCAGGCGATAGAAATTGTTGGCTTTGGCGATGAAGAAGGTACTCGGTTTGGCGTGACGCTGCTGGGCAGCCGGGGCGTAACCGGCAGCTGGCCTGAACACTGGCTCCGCTGCGAAGATGCCAACGGCGTGAGCATGGCGCAGGCGATGACGCTTGCGGGTCTTGACCCGTCACGCATTGCCGACGCGGCGCGCCCGGTGGAGGACTTTAGCGCCTATCTGGAGCTGCACATCGAGCAGGGACCGGTGCTGGAACAGGAAAACCTGGCCCTGGGCGTGGTGACGGCCATTAACGGCGCTCGCCGCCTCAACTGCCGCTTTACCGGGCATGCAGGGCACGCGGGGACGGTGCCAATGGCCCTGCGTAAAGATGCGCTGGCCGCCGCCGCCGAGTGGATGCATTACATCGAGTCGGCAACCCGCCAGCATGGCCCGGATTTAGTTGCGACTGTAGGCACGCTGAACTGTGAACCTGGCGCGGTTAACGTTATCCCCGGCGAAGTCCACCTGACGCTGGATATTCGCAGCCCGCAGGATGGTTCTCTGGAAAGTTTGCTTAATCAATTGCTGGCCGAAGGGCAGGCTATTGCCGCCAGGCGCGACATGCAGTTTGCGGCACAAACCTATTACGCCATCCCGGCCACGCCCTGCGACAGCCAGCTCCAGAGCAAACTGAGCCAGGCGGTGAGCGAAGTTCAGGGGCGGAGCCTTTTGCTGCCAAGCGGCGCGGGGCATGACGCTATCGCCATTGCCGAACGCTGGCCGAGCGCCATGCTGTTTGTGCGCTGTGAGAAGGGGATTAGCCACCACCCGGCGGAATCTGTCATCTGGCAGGACGTTGCCCTGGCGGTGCAGGCCTTTACCCGCGCGGTTGCCCTGCTTGCTGAATAGCAGATAAAGAAAACCCGGCGATAAAAGCCGGGTCTTATCTCTGTCACGATCCTGGCCGTTAAAGGCTAAACGGATCGGCGTCCTGCCACGCCGGGAATTTCTCCCGATACTCCTGCAACGCCACCAGCGATAAATCTGCATCCAGCCTTGCCGCCTGGTGCGGTTCGCAGCTCGCCATAATTTCGCCCTGAGGGCTGATGATCCGGCTGTCTCCGCGATAATGATGGCCGTTGCCGTCGGTGCCGACGCGGTTACAGCCCGCGACGTAAGCCTGGTTTTCAATCGCACGCGCCTGCAACAGGCTTTGCCAGTGAAGCGAGCGCGGGGCCGGCCAGTTGGCGACATACAGCGCAAGATCGTAATCGTTGCGGTTGCGTGACCAGACCGGGAAACGCAGGTCATAGCAAACCAGCGGCAGGATCCTCCAGCCGCGCCATTCGATAATCACACGCTCTTCGCCAGCCTGGTAATGATGATGTTCGTCGGCCATGCGGAACAGATGGCGCTTATCGTAGAAATGTACTTTGCCGTCCGGCTGCACCAGCAGGAAGCGGTTAACCGGCCCGCGCTCGGTTTGCAGCGCGGCGCTCCCGGCTATCATCGCCTGAGTTTGCTGCGCCTTGAATTGCATCCAGTCAATCACCTCTTGCTCTGGCATCGACTGCACGGCGGCTTCCATGGCAAAGCCGGTGGTGAACATCTCCGGCAGAATAATTAAATTACGCCCGTGCACGCCCTCCAGCAGCACATCGAAGTGACGCAGGTTTGCGGCACCGTCCATCCATACCAGCGGTTGTTGCAGAAGGGAAACTTTCAAACCAGACACAAGCGGCAGCCTCTTAGGGGAAGTATTCTTTCACTGTAGCACGACAAATCGCTCTTTTGTTGGCAATAAAAAACCCCGCTTGCGCGGGGTTGATGATTAAGCGGCTTCAACCTTTCTGTGCTTTTCCGGCACCTTCACCGGCTGGGTCGCCAATGCCTCCGGGTCAAACTCATCAACGTTGATGCTGCGCAGGCGGCTGACTTCGGCTTTGGTCAGGATAGCCGCTTCATCGGCGGTTATCTTCCCTTCGCTCAGCAGCTGCTTCGCCAGCTCATCCAGGCGGGTGAATGGCAAGTTACGCCCCAGCTCTTTGCAGATACGAGCGTGAATCGGCTCGGCTGCCATCACATCCAGCAGAGCCGCTTCCAGCAGGCCCGCCGGGTTATGCTCGCTCGGGGTCAGGTATTGACCACGGCCAATGCGGGAGCGGGTTGCAGACGGCACCTGCATAATCTTCGCCAGCTTGTGGTCCAGGGCGTCAGACGGCGCGCTATAACGGCGGCCCAGCGGGAAGATAACCAGACCCATCACCCCGGCAACAAAGCGGTTCGGGAAGTTGCGCAGCAGGTCGTCAATTGCCTGCTCGGCCTGATGCAGCGCATCCTGCACGCCCCAGTGCACCAGCGGCAGATCCGCCTCATTACGGCCTTCATCTTCATAGCGCTTCAGCACCGCAGAGGCAAGATACAGCTGGCTCAGCACATCACCCAGGCGAGCGGAGATGCGTTCGCGGCGTTTCAGGCTGCCGCCCAGCACTGCCATGGAGACGTCCGACAGCAGCGCGAGGTTGGCGCTCAGGCGGTTCAGGTACTGGTAATAGCGTTTGGTCGCGTCTTTAGCCGGAGTGCTGCTTCCCAGGCCGTTGGTCAGACCCAGCCACAGGCTACGCATCTTGTTGCTGCCGACGTGGCCGATGTGTTTAAACAGCAGTTTGTCGAAGGCGTTAACGTCGTTATTCTGCGCGGCGGCCATCTCTTCCAGCACATAAGGATGGCAGCGAATCGCGCCCTGGCCGAAGATAATCATGCTGCGGGTAAGAATGTTTGCGCCTTCAACGGTGATAGCGATCGGTGCGCCCTGGTAAGCACGGGCCACGAAGTTACCGTCTCCCAGCATGATGCCTTTCCCGCCGACAATATCCATCGCATCGAGAATGGCGCGCTGGCCGCGGTGGGTACAGTGATATTTAACAATCGCCGACAGCACCGCCGGTTTTTCACCGAGCACAATCCCGTAGGTAATTAATGACGCGGCGGCATCCATCACGTAGGCGTTACCGGCGATGCGTGCCAGCGGCTCTTCAATCCCTTCCATTTTACCGATAGAGATTTTGAACTGGCGGCGAATATGCGCATAAGCGCCGGTTGCCATTGCAACGGACTTCAGGCCGCCGGTGGCGTTGGACGGCAGGGTAATGCCGCGGCCAACCGACAGGCACTCAACCAGCATACGCCAGCCCTGTCCGGCCATTTTCGGGCCGCCGATAATAAAGTCGATTGGCACGAAGATATCTTTCCCACGGGTTGGGCCGTTCTGGAACGGCACGTTCAGCGGGAAGTGACGTTTGCCGATTTCCACGCCCGGAGTATGGGTTGGAATAAGGGCGCAGGTAATGCCGAGATCTTCCTCGCCGCCCAGCAGACGATCCGGGTCGGAAAGTTTAAACGCCAGGCCAAGCACGGTGGCGATAGGCGCCAGCGTAATGTAGCGCTTGTTCCAGGTGAGGCGCATGCCCAGCACCTGTTCGCCCTGCCATTCGCCCATGCAGACTACGCCGCTGTCCGGGATTGCGCCCGCATCGGAACCCGCTTCCGGGCTGGTCAACGCGAAGCAAGGGATCTCAAGGCCGCGCGCCAGGCGTGGCAGGTAATGATCTTTTTGCTCTTCGGTACCGTAATGTTGCAGCAGTTCGCCCGGCCCTAAGGAGTTTGGCACGCCGACGGTGATCGCCAGGATACCGGAAACGCCGGACAGTTTTTGCAGCACGCGAGCCTGAGCATAGGCGGAGAACTCAAGACCGCCGTACTCTTTCTTAATGATCATCGCAAAGAAGCGATGCTCTTTCAGGTAGGCCCACAGTTCAGGAGGCAGGTCGGCCAGTTCATGGGTTATCTGGAAGTCATTTGCCATGCGGCAGGCTTCTTCAACCGGGCCATCGATAAAGGCCTGCTCTTCCTCGGTCAGCTTAGGCTGCGGGTAGTTGTGCAGCTTTTCCCAGTCTGGTTTGCCGCGGAACAGATCGCCTTCCCACCAGGTTGTCCCGGCGTCGATAGCTTCTTTTTCGGTGCGCGACATCGGCGGCATCACTTTACGGAAGCCGCGGAACACCGGCGCGGAAATCAGTGATTTACGCAGCGGAGTAAAGACCAGCGGCACCAGGATAACGGCCAGCGGCACCAGCACCCAGTAAGACCAGATATTGGCGGCACCGAGGGCGGCGGTCCAGGCCAGTAAAATCACGCTGGCGAGCAGCAGGTTTGCCTGGTGATAGAACAGCACACCCAGCAGGACGAGAGTAAGAACAATACTTAAAATTAACATAAAGAAAGCTCCCTGGCTTGTAGGAGGTCTGACCACTTGTGATGTATTGGTTGTAGTGGATGTTGCATTTTTTAGCAATGCATTCACAAAATAATTACAACCTCGCTCACATTGTTGCGGCACATAATCGTAAAAGCCCGGCTAAACTCGCGGGGTTGCGCTTCTCGCGCCTGGCGCTATCCGGTACACTGCCGGAGGTGAAATTCAATCAAACCTCAAGGACTTCCTCATGTACCAGGATCTTATTCGTAATGAGTTAAATGAAGCGGCGGAAACGCTGGCTAACTTCCTGAAGGATGAAGCAAATATTCATTCCATCCAGCGCGCAGCCGTGCTGCTGGCGGACAGTTTTAAAGCGGGCGGCAAAGTGCTGTCCTGCGGTAACGGCGGCTCGCACTGCGACGCCATGCACTTCGCTGAAGAGCTGACAGGCCGCTACCGTGAGAACCGCCCTGGCTACCCGGCGATTGCGATTTCCGACGTGAGCCACATCTCCTGCGTCAGCAACGACTTTGGTTATGACTACGTGTTCTCCCGCTACGTTGAAGCGGTTGGCCGCGAAGGCGACGTGCTGCTGGGTATCTCTACTTCCGGCAACTCCGGCAACGTCATCAAGGCGATTGAGGCCGCGCGTGCTAAAGGCATGAAGGTCATCACGCTGACCGGTAAAGACGGCGGCAAAATGGCGGGAACGGCGGATATCGAAATTCGCGTGCCGCATTTTGGCTATGCGGACCGCATTCAGGAGATCCACATTAAAGTGATCCACATCCTGATTCAGTTAATCGAAAAAGAAATGGTCAAGGCTTAGCCCGAAATCCTCCTGTCCGGCGGGCAGGAGGGTTCGTTGTGGGAGAGATGAGATGTGTGAACTGCTCGGGATGAGTGCCAACGTACCGACGGATATCTGCTTTAGTTTTACCGGTCTGGTGCAGCGCGGCGGCGGAACTGGCCCCCATAAAGACGGCTGGGGCATTACCTTCTATGAAGGCAAAGGCTGCCGCACGTTTAAAGATCCTCAGCCGAGCTTCAACTCGCCCATTGCCCGCCTGGTGCAGGAATACCCGATTAAATCCTGCTCGGTGGTGGCGCACATTCGCCAGGCTAACCGTGGCCAGGTGGCGCTGGAAAACACGCATCCGTTTACCCGCGAACTGTGGGGCCGCAACTGGACTTACGCCCATAACGGGCAGTTGAAAGGCTACCGTTCGCTTGAGACCGGCAGCTTCCGCCCGATAGGCGAAACGGACAGCGAGCAGGCGTTTTGCTGGCTGCTGCACAAGCTGACCCAGCGCTACCCGCGCACGCCCGGCAATATGGAAGCGGTATTCCGCTACATTACCGAGCTGGCAGGGCAGATGAGAGAGAAGGGCGTGTTTAACATGCTGCTGTCGGACGGGCGCTACGTGATGGCGTTTTGCTCGACTAACCTGTTCTGGATAACGCGCAGGGCACCGTTTGGCGTGGCGAAGCTGTTAGACAGGGATGTGGAAATCGACTTTCAGGAAGAGACCACACCGAACGATGTGGTCACTGTTATTGCTACTCAACCGCTGACGGCGAACGAAACCTGGCACAAGATTGAGCCAGGCAAGTCGGCGTTATTTTGCCTCGGTGAGCTTATAGTTTGAGACCAGCTGTGGCTGCACCGGCGTGGCCACCGCAGGTTTGCTTATCACATAGTTGCCGCTCACTACCGCGACGTTTGGCGGCTGGTGGTTGGCAGCAAAGTAGTCATAGCCCGGTTTCAGGCCTTTCCAGAAGTTGATATAAGTCGAGTATTTGTGGCGTTCCATGTTGGCGTCCGTCATGCGGAACGGGAAAATACTGACCTGCACGCGCGGCTGACCGAAGATCAGAGCGCCGGTCACAAACTGGAAAATCTCATCAATGCCGGAGTCGGTCATGGCGTAGCAGCCAATGGACACGCAGGCACCGTGGATCATCAAGTATTTCCCTTCATAGCCGTGCGAGCGGTCAAATTCGTTCGGGAAGCCGATATTAATCGCTTTATAGAAGCGGCTGTCCGGCTTTAGCTGACTGCGATCAACGCTATAAAAACCTTCGGGACTTTTAAAATCGCCCTGGCGCTGTTTTGGCCCCAGACCGCCTGAATAATTGCAGATGCGGTAGCTGTTGAGCATCTGATATTGCTCGCCCATTTTCACCCACAGTTCAAGGGTGCGCTCTTCTTTAAAGATTTGAATATAAACCGGGGAGCCCATGAGCTGCTGTCTGGTTTCTTTGCCGATGGGGGCGGCGACGCCGCTGCTATTCAGCAGGCTGGCGAAAGAGAAAAACGGCATAGAGAGCATCGCAATCATTAGTGCGATCTTACGCATACTGCTTGATTCCTTGATAAACCTGCAACTAACAGCCAGGACGGCTAAAGGGACCCTAAATCAGAATAATCTGGACAGGATTGCGCTCACATTAGCATCGTGGTTTTTTTTCGCAAGCGGCAGTCTGATGCGTTTACAAATTTTATTGGAATGAACAGGAAAGAGGGGATATTTCCTCATTGCCAAATAAGCTGTATACTTATCCAGTATTGTTTTCCGGGGCGGGTTATTATGCGCAAAATCATTCATGTCGATATGGACTGCTTTTTTGCCGCCGTTGAGATGCGTGATAATCCAGCCCTGCGCGACGTTCCGCTGGCTATCGGCGGCAGCGCCCAGCGGCGAGGCGTGATAAGCACCGCAAACTACCCCGCGCGCAAGTTTGGCGTGCACAGCGCCATGTCCACGGCGATGGCGCTGAAGCTTTGCCCTCATCTCACCCTGCTGCCGGGCAGATTCGACGCTTATAAAGAAGCCTCAAACCATATTCGCGAAATCTTCTCCCGCTACACCTCGCTGATTGAGCCGTTGTCTCTCGATGAAGCCTATCTGGACGTGACCAACAGCGAGCATTGCCAGGGCTCGGCAACCCTCATCGCCCGTGAAATTCGCCAGGCCATTTCCGACGAGCTGAACCTCACGGCTTCCGCCGGCATCTCGCCGGTCAAGTTTCTGGCCAAAATAGCCTCCGACCTTAATAAGCCGAACGGGCAGTACGTGATTACCCCGGAGCAAGTTCCCGCTTTCCTGCAAACGCTGCCGCTGGGGAAAATTCCCGGCGTCGGCAAGGTAACGGTAGCAAGGCTGGAAGAGATAGGCCTGCGAACCTGTGCGGACGTGCAAAAAGCCGACCTGGCGCTGTTGCTAAAGCGCTTTGGCAAGTTTGGCCGCGTGCTTTGGGAGCGCAGCCAGGGCATCGACGAGCGGGAAATCAGCAACGAGCGCCAGAGAAAGTCGGTTGGCGTGGAGCGCACGCTGGCGGAAGACATTCATGAATGGCAGGCGTGCGAGGACATTATCGAGCGGCTCTACCCGGAGCTGGAGCGAAGGCTGGCTAAGGAGCGTGCCGACCTGCGCATTGCCCGCCAGGGGGTAAAGCTCAAGTTTAATGACTTCCAGCTCACCACGCAGGAACACGTCTGGCCGGAGCTGAATAAAGAAGACCTGATTGCTACCGCGCGTAAAGCCTGGGAAGAGCGAAGGGGAGGGCGGGGCGTCCGGCTGGTGGGGCTACATGTGACTTTGCTGGACCCGCAGCTGGAAAGGCAGCTGCTGCTGGGGCTGTAAAGATAACCCTCATCCCGGCCTTCTCCCTGGAAGGGAGAAGGGGAAAGAATGAGGGCAAGGCAGACAAAGAAAGTCTCCTCTCCCTGGAAGGGAGAGGGTTAGGGTGAGGGTAAAAACTACTTCGCCGGAATAGCTTTCAGCAACTCGGTCAGCAGTTTCCAGTACTGGCCCACGCTTTCAATGTGAACCTGCTCATCCGGAGAGTGAGGCCCGGTGATAGTCGGCCCGATAGAAACCATGTCCATGTCCGGGTACGGTTTTTTGAACAGACCGCATTCCAGACCGGCGTGGATAACCATAATGTTCGGGGTTTTGTTGAACAGCTTCTGGTAGGTTTCACGCACCAGATGCATCACCGGAGAGTTAGCGTCCGGCTGCCAGCCAGGGTAGCTGCCTTTCGCTTCGGTTTTAGCCCCGGCCAGCTGGCCCAGCGCTTCCAGAACGCCAACAACGTGGTCTTTACCTGAGTCGATCAGGGATCGGATCAGGCAGATGATTTCCGCGCTGTCGTCGCTCATGGTCACTACGCCCGCGTTCAGGGAAGTTTCTACCACGCCTTTTACTTCGTCAGAATTGCGAATAACGCCGTTCGGGGTGGCGTTCAGCAGGCCGAGGAAGTTGGTGCGGCTTTTTGCCGTCAGCGCCTGTTTGTCAGAGCTTACGGGCTCTACCAGCACGGTCAGGTTCTTCTCTACCGCGGCCAGCTCGTTTTTCAGGATAGCGAGATACTCGTTAGCCAGGGACTTCAGCTCGGCCGCTTTAGCAGCAGGCACCGCGAGGGTAGCGAATGCTTCACGCGGAATAGCGTTGCGCAGAGTACCGCCGTTCAGATCCAGCAGGCGTGCGTCCAGCTCTGCTACGTGGGCAAACAGGAAGCGGGCCAGCAGCTTGTTGGCGTTGCCGAGGCCGAGGTGAATATCTCCGCCGGAGTGGCCGCCTTTCAGGCCTTTAATGGTCAGCTTGAAGGTTTCGAACCCGGCAGGAACCGCTTCGCGCTGCAACGGCAGGGTGGTGATGAAGTCGATGCCGCCTGCGCAGCCCATGTAGATCTCACCTTCTTCTTCGGAGTCGGTGTTGATCAGGATATCCGCCTGCAGCCAGCCAGCCTGGAGGCCGAACGCGCCGTCCATACCGGCTTCTTCGGTCATGGTCAGCAGCACTTCCAGCGGGCCGTGAACCACACTGTCATCTGCCAGAACCGCCAGGGCAGACGCCATGCCGATGCCGTTGTCCGCGCCCAGAGTGGTGCCGCGAGCTTTGATCCACTCGCCGTCGATGTACGGCTGGATCGGATCTTTAGTGAAGTCGTGAACGGTGTCGTTGTTTTTCTGCGGCACCATGTCGAGGTGTGCCTGGAGAACCACGGCTTTGCGGTTTTCCATTCCGGCGGTAGCCGGTTTACGAATCAGGATGTTGCCAACCTGGTCGCGCTCTACGTGCAGGCCTTTTTCTTTTGCCCAGGACAGGATGTGTTCCGCCAGCTCTTCTTCATGATAGGACGGGTGCGGAATGGAACAGATTTTGGCAAAAATATCCCACAGCGGCTGCGGAGATAGTTGAGACAATTCAGACACGTTGAGTCTCCCTGGAGTCATTTTTTTGGCATACCGGTCACGGTTTTGACCGGGTTCATTTACATCACAAGCTCTGCTTGCGCGATCTTCCGAGAATACCACTTTCTTTTGTTGCGTGAAGGCTGAATACGAGTAAAAACCACTGCCGTTGGCCCGCAACACTGGTTTTTAGTGCGTCAGATCTCTATAATCTCGCGCAACCAAAACCCCTTCGAATACTTTTTAAGCCGTTATTTACAGGCCGGGACACTTCACATGAGCGAAAAATACGTCGTCACCTGGGACATGTTGCAGATTCACGCCCGCAAGCTGGCTCAGCGCCTGCTGCCAGCAGAACAGTGGAAAGGCATTATCGCCGTTAGCCGTGGTGGCCTGGTGCCGAGCGCGCTGCTGGCTCGTGAACTGGGAATTCGCCATGTTGATACCGTTTGTATCTCCAGCTACGACCACGATAACCAGCGTGAGCTGACCGTACTGAAACGTGCGGAAGGTGACGGTGAAGGCTTCATCGTTATTGATGACCTGGTCGACACCGGCGGTACCGCTGTTGCTATCCGTGAAATGTACCCGAAAGCTCACTTTGTCACTATCTTCGCCAAGCCTGCTGGCCAGCCGCTGGTGGACGACTACGTGATTGACATCCCGCAGGACACCTGGATTGAGCAGCCGTGGGATATGGGTGTGGTATTTGTGCCGCCTCTGGCAGGCCGTTAATCCCCCATAAGTTATTTGAGTACCTTTACGCCCGGCTAGCCGGGCGTTTGTGTTATTTAGGCGGCATCAGGGCTACAATAGCGGCGTTTCTCGTATTCATGGAGGCAGTGAAACGATGTCGCAGGCCAATCTAAGCGAAACTCTCTTTAAGCCCAGATTCAAACACCCGGAAACCTCGACGCTGGTGCGCCGCGCCCGGCATACTGCGGCCTCGTCAATCCAGTCCGCGCTGGACGGGAAAAACGTTCCTCACTGGTATCGCATGATCAATCGCCTGATGTGGATTTGGCGAGGCGTTGACCCGCGTGAAATCCTCGAAGTACAGGCGCGCATTGCCTGTACCGAAGCCGAGCGCACCAACGACGACCTGTTTGATACCGTAGTGGGCTACCGTGGTGGAAACTGGATTTACGAATGGTCTAAGCAGGCGATGCTCTGGCAGCAGCGTGCTAACCAGGAAACCGATGAAGAAAAAATCGGTAAATACTGGCTCCAGGCTGCCAATCTTTACAGCATCGCGGCCTACCCGCACCTGAAGGGCGACGTACTGGCCGAGCAGGCTCAGGTCCTGGCTAACCGCGCCTATGAGGAAGCGGCTCCACGCCTTTCTGGCGGCCTGCGCGAGCTGGAGTTCCCGGTAGAAGGCGGCGGCACCATCAGCGGCTTCCTGCATTTGCCTAAGCAGGGAGAAGGCCCGTTCCCGACGGTATTGATGTGCGGCGGTCTGGACGCTCTGCAAAGCGACTATTACAGCCTGTTTGAGAAATACTTCGCTCCCCAGGGCATTGCGATGCTAACCATCGACATGCCGTCGGTAGGCTTCTCCGCCAAATGGAAGCTGACTCAGGACTCAAGCCTGCTGCACCAGCACGTACTCAGGGCGTTACCCAATATTCCGTGGGTCGACCACACCCGCGTTGCGGCCTTTGGCTTCCGTTTCGGAGCCAACGTGGCGGTACGCCTTGCCTACCTTGAAGCTAACCGCCTTAAAGCCGTGGCCTGCCTTGGACCGGTGGTGCACAGCCTGCTGAGCGACCCGCAGCGCCAGGCCGACGTGCCGGAAATGTACATCGACGTGCTTGCCAGCCGCCTCGGCATGACCAGCATCTCAGACAGCGCATTGAGCGTGGAGCTTAACCGCTACTCGCTCAAAACCCAGGGTCTGCTTGGCCGCCGCTGCCCAACGCCGATGCTTTCCGGTTTTTGGGCCAACGACCCCTTCAGCCCGGAAGAAGAATCGCGTTTAATCGCTTCGTCATCTGCGGACGGCAAATTACTCGAGATCCCGTTCAACCCGGTGTATCGAAACTTTGACAAAGCGCTGCAAGAAATTACCGGATGGATGAAACAAAGATTACGTTAATGATTTGCTAAATCTCAGCGGTTTGCTAAAACAGATGCTTCACAACAGGAGATCGTAATGACGTTACCGAGTGGACACCCGAAAAGTAGACTGATTAGAAAGTTCGCCTCGCTTGGCCCTTACATTCGGGAAGAGCAGTGTGAAGATAACCGCTTCTTCTTCGATTGCCTGGCTGTTTGCGTTAACGTTAAGCCTGCGCCAGAGAAGCGCGAGTTCTGGGGATGGTGGATGGTGCTGGAAGCCCAGGAAAAGCAGTTTACCTACACCTGGCAGTTCGGCCTGTTTGATAAAGACGGCAAATGGACTGCAACCCCGGCGAAGGACAAAGAAGTCGATGAGAAACTGGAGCAGACCCTGCGTGGGTTCCACGGGCGCCTGAAGGATTTACTCGCCAGCCTCGAACTTGGGCTGGTGCCCGCCGAGAACTTTGCTGAAAAGAAGCTAAAGCTCTCCGCCTGAAAATAAAAAATCCCCGTTCACCGAACGGGGATTTTTTTATCTAAAACTTAGAACTGGTAGGTCAGCGCCAGAGCAACGACGTTATCGTTATTCAGCTTCAGCTTGTTGCTATCGCTCAACTGGTTAATTTTGTAGTCGATGTAGGTAGACATGTTTTTGTTGAAGTAATAGTAAGTCCCGATCTCAATATATTTGGTCAGGTCCGCATCACCAATGCCTTCAATATCTTTCGCTTTGGACTGCACGTAGCCGATGGACGGACGCAGGCCGAAGTCAAACTGGTACTGAGCAACCACTTCAAACGCCTGGTTTTTATTAGCAAAACCAGAAACGTTGCTGGCGGAGTTCGCCAGAGAACCCGGGACGCTGATTGGCGTCATGTTGCGTGTTTCAGCGTAGGTTGTTGCCAGGTAAACGTTGTTTTTGTCGTACTTGATACCGGTGGTCCAGGCTTCGGCTTTAGTGCCCTGGCCGTAAGCGCCGGATTCTTGTTTGTTAGTACGGTCGGAGTTAGCGTATGCGCCGCCTACGGTCAGGCCGGTATCGGCGATGTCATAGGTCAGAGAAGTGCCGAAGCCGTCGCCGTTCTGTTTAGTCACATCGCGGCCGTCGTTCTGGTTTTTGCCCTGGTATTGCAGAGCCAGTTTCAGACCATCTACCAGACCAAAGAAGTTGTTGTTGCGGTAAGTCGCAACGCCGTTGGTACGGCCGGTCATGAAGTTGTCGGTTCTGGTGTAAGAGTCGTTACCATAATCCGGCATCATATCGGTGAAGGCACCGATGTTGTACAGCACGCCGTAGTTACGGCCGTAGTCGAATGAACCGTAGTCACCTGCTTTCAGGCCGGCAAACGCCAGACGGGTTTTCGCGGTATTTGGGTCACCTTCAACTTTGTTGGCGGCAACCTGGTATTCCCACTGGCCAAAACCGGTCAGCTGGCTGTTGATCTGAGTTTCGCCTTTGAAGCCCAGACGCGCATAGGTGCCGTCGCCGTCTACTGAGTTGTTGTCGCTCAGATAGTGCTCGGCTTTAACGCGGCCGTAGAGATCCAGTTTGTTACCGTTTTTGTTGTAAACTTCGGCTGCCTGAGACGCGGAAGCCGCAACGATGCCCATTACCACTAATGCCAGTGTGCTCTTTTTCATTTGTTATCCCAAGAATGGTGAAAGCCTGCAAAATTATTCCAGGAGTCGGGCTCCCGCTAAAAACAGGAAGGGTTTTATCGTCCGGAGATTAAAGATTTATGACAATTTAGGAGAAAGATTAAATATTCGTAATAAAGTTTGTATGTCATAAAAATGTAAAATATATCGACTACATTCAGCGATCCTTTCTCCCTTCTTAGCCCTTTTCCCGCACCGCCTGTTGGCAAGCCGCGTGACTCCTGTTACAACGTCATCTGGCTTTTTAATTTCCCCCTTTTCGTAAAAATGGCAGAGAATCATGAGTGACAGCCAGACGCTGGTGGTAAAACTAGGCACCAGCGTATTAACCGGTGGCTCCCGCCGCCTGAACCGCGCCCATATTGTTGAATTGGTTCGCCAGTGTGCTCAGCTGCACGCGGCGGGGCATCGTATTGTTATTGTTACCTCCGGGGCGATTGCCGCCGGACGCGAACATTTGGGTTACCCCGAACTCCCCGCAACCATCGCCTCCAAGCAATTGCTGGCCGCGGTGGGGCAAAGCCGCCTGATCCAGCTCTGGGAACAGCTGTTTTCTATTTACGGCATTCACGTAGGGCAGATGCTGCTGACCCGCGCCGACATGGAAGATCGTGAACGTTTCCTTAATGCCCGCGATACGCTAAGAGCCTTGCTGGACAACAACATTGTGCCGGTCATTAATGAAAACGACGCGGTGGCGACGGCGGAAATCAAAGTAGGCGATAACGACAACCTTTCTGCCCTGGCCGCTATTCTGGCCGGAGCCGACAAACTGCTGCTGCTGACCGACCAGCAGGGGCTGTACACCGCCGACCCGCGTAATAACCCGGAAGCGGAATTGATCAAAGAAGTTCACGGCATCGACGACGCGCTGCGCGCCATCGCCGGGGACAGCGTGTCCGGCCTGGGAACGGGCGGTATGGGCACCAAATTGCAGGCCGCGGACGTTGCCTGCCGCGCGGGCATAGACGTTATCATCGCCGCTGGCAGCAAGCCCGGCGTAATTGGCGACGTGATGGCCGGGACGCCGGTTGGCACACGTTTCCACGCCCAGCAGTCTCCGCTGGAAAACCGTAAACGCTGGATCTTTGGCGCTCCGCCTGCCGGTGAAATCACCGTGGATGACGGCGCGCTGTCTGCCATTCTCGAGCGCGGAAGCTCGCTGCTGCCAAAAGGCATTAAAAGCGTGAGCGGCAATTTCTCTCGCGGGGAAGTGATCCGCATTCGCAGCCTGGAAGGGCGCGACATTGCCCACGGCGTTTGCCGCTACAACAGCGACGCGCTGCGCCGCATCGCCGGGCATCACTCCCAGCAAATTGACGAAATCCTCGGCTATGAATACGGCCCGGTGGCCGTTCATCGCGACGACATGATTGTTAACTAAGGAGCAGGCAATGCTTGAACAAATGGGTAAAGCGGCAAAAGAGGCCTCTTACCAGCTGGCACTGCTCTCCGGGCGCGAGAAAAACCGCGTGCTGGAAAAGATTGCCGACTCTCTCGAAGCCCAGGCCGAAGAAATTCTGGCTGCAAACCAGCAGGACGTGGAAGAGGCGCGTAAAAACGGCCTTAGCGAAGCAATGCTCGACCGCCTGCTGCTCACTCCGGCACGCCTGAAAGGCATCGCCGATGACGTGCGCCAGGTCTGTAACCTCGCCGACCCGGTAGGGCAGGTGATTGACGGCGGGCTGCTGGACAGCGGGCTGCGCATTGAACGCCGCCGCGTGCCGCTCGGCGTGGTGGGCGTGATTTATGAAGCGCGCCCGAACGTGACAGTAGACGTAGCTTCTCTGTGCCTGAAAACCGGCAACGCCGCCATACTGCGCGGCGGGAAAGAAACGTGGCGCACCAACAACGCCACGGTCGCCGTGATCCAGAATGCGCTGGAAGCTTGCGGTCTGCCGAAGGCGGCAGTCCAGGCGATTGAAAACCCGGATCGCGCTCTGGTTAACGAGATGCTTCGCCTCGACCGCTACATCGACATGCTCATCCCACGTGGCGGTGCTGGCCTGCACAAGCTTTGCCGCGAGCAGTCGACGATCCCGGTGATCACCGGCGGCATCGGCGTGTGCCACATCGTGGTGGATGACACCGCGGAGTTTGAACCGGCGCTGAAAATCATCGTTAACGCCAAAACCCAGCGCCCGAGCACCTGTAATACGGTGGAAACGCTGCTGGTGCACCAGGCGATTGCGGGGAGCTTCCTGCCTGCGCTTAGCAAGCAGATGGCTGACTCCGGCGTAACGCTACACGCTGACGAAAAATCTCTGCCGATCCTGAAAAACGGCCCGGCGGCAGTAGAAGCGGTGAAAGAGGCGGATTACAACGACGAGTGGCTCTCGCTGCACCTTAACGTGAAAGTGGTTGCCGACCTGGATGACGCCATCGCACATATTCGCGAGCACGGCACCCAGCACTCCGACGCCATCCTCACCCGCACGCTGCGCAATGCGAACCGTTTTATTAACGAAGTGGACTCCTCTGCCGTGTACGTCAACGCCTCAACCCGCTTCACCGACGGCGGCCAGTTTGGCCTTGGCGCAGAAGTAGCTGTGAGCACCCAGAAGCTACACGCTCGCGGCCCGTTGGGGCTTGAAGCCTTAACCACCTACAAGTGGATCGGCTTTGGCGACGATACCATTCGTGCGTAAATAGCCCACGGGTGATGCAAAAACCAGCATGCAGTTTGATAAGTGGTTGACGCATCACCCGATCTTTCTTACCCTTTTACACCGTTACCCGCACGACACCTTTCTCCGTGCCGATATAGCTCAGTTGGTAGAGCAGCGCATTCGTAATGCGAAGGTCGTAGGTTCGACTCCTATTATCGGCACCATCCCCTAGTTTTCTCAAGTCAACTCACATCAACAAAATCCTTTAAAAACATAGAGACTAGGCTGATTTCAGTCGCTTGAGGTCAACCCCAATCACTTGAAATCAACATGCAATTGGGGGCACAATCAGGGGCATGTTCTGTTCGGTCTAGGAAATGTGCCCCCAATGATGCTGAATGCCCGTAAGGTTGAAGCCGCCAAAGGAAAAGAGAAGAGCTATAAGCTCTCTGATGGCGGCGGCCTGTATCTTCAGGTAGAACCCAATGGTTCACGATATTGGCGAATGAAGTATCGCTTCGCGGGTAAAGAAAAACGCTTATCTTTTGGCGTCTATCCAGCTGTCAGCCTTGCTGATGCCAGGCAAAAGCGCGAAGACGCAAAGAAATTACTCGCAGCTGGTGATGATCCTGGTGAAGCGAAAAAAGCAAAAAAGCAGGCTTTAACCGCTGCGATCGACACACTCAATCCATTCAGAGATGTGGCGTTAGAGTGGCACAAAATGAAGTCTCCAAAATGGTCTGAGGGCTACACTTCGGACATCATTGAGGCATTTGAGAAAGACATTTTTCCACATATTGGCCATCGTCCTATTGCCGATATCAAGCCCCTTGAGCTGCTTGAAGTTCTGAGGTTGATAGAAGCCAGAGGAGCAATGGAAAAAGCGAAAAAAGTTCGTCAACGATGCGGTGAAGTATTCCGCTATGCCATTGTAACGGGACGGGCGATATACAATCCGGCACCAGATCTTGCCAGTGCGATGCAAGGGCATGAAGCAGTCCACTATCCATTCCTCAAGGCAAACGAGCTACCTGAGTTTTTCAACGCCTTGAATGCCTATACTGGTAGCCCAATCGTGGTAGTAGGGGCACATTTACTTATCCTGACCGGCTTAAGAACAGGGGAGCTACGTGCGGCTGAATGGCGTGAGGTGGATTTTGAAAACGCTTTGTGGGAAATCCCTAAAGAGCGTATGAAGATGCGCCGTGCTCATACTGTACCGCTTTCGAGCCAAGCGTTGGCTTATCTCGAAAGGTTGAAAGAATTGACGGGAAATTATCCGCTGATGTTTCCCGGACGTAATGATCCCAGTAAATGCATGAGTGAAGCCAGCATTAATCAGGTTTTTAAGCGTATTGGATATGCTGGACGTGTTACAGGTCATGGATTTAGGCACACAATGAGTACTATTTTGCATGAAAAAGGTTTTAATACCGCATGGATTGAGACGCAGCTTGCTCATCTAGATAAAAATACTATCCGGGGGATTTATAATCATGCCCAGTATATTGAGGGGCGACGAGAAATGATGCAATGGTATGGTGATTTTATTGAAAGGAATGAGGTCTAATGGCTAATAAAATCCCACCCCTAAAACTCTACCGCTCTTATTATAGCGTTAATGATGCCGCTAAATTATTAGGATGCGACCAGGAAGATATTTTTTTCTTAGCTGGAGTGAATAATATAGTATTCTCTACCCGCTTCAGTGGTGAAGGGACATATGCTAAAAGTCGCGTGAGAAACGTTGAGGATTTTATACGTCATATTAACGGGTTGGAAAAGGATGATGAAGGGTATAGTTATATATCAGAGTTTAGTTTGATAAAAATTCATGAGATAAAAATAGATAAAAAATTGATTGTTACTAAAATTAAAGGTCATTTCAAGCATTCACGTAAAGCTCAGGATGACTTCATTTACTTTAGCGGTCAGCCTCCTGAATACCCTTCTCTTTTTGTTCCTGCTGGAAATATAAACTCTGAAAAGATAAAGTTTATCCAGATTGATTGGTTAAACTCTGATGGCTTTGGTTTTGATGATAATGGATATATTTCATGTGATGACATTAGAAATCTTCATTCAGTGATGAATGATAGCGTGTCTTCGGATGAAACATATAAATCTCTCTCTATCGCTCAGCAAGAGCGTCATGCAGTAAAAAGAAATGAAGTATTAAGTGTTGCTCTCTATTTATATAAAGAAAATTCAAATTATCGAAAAGAAAGTGCATCTGCATTATCTGAGCTTATTTTTAGTAGGGCGCAAGAGTTTTGGCCTGAAGAAAAAGAACCTCCTTTATCCCATGCAGTTATTTGCAAACTGATTTCTGGGATATTTAAAAAGCCAGTTTTTACAAAAAATTAACATTAGTGGTGGGTAAGTTTTTTTTACTTACTCACCTTTTTTGCATCCTAACATGATGTTGTAATCCTCTCCATTGACGCAGATTGATACATAAAGAGGAACAATATATGAGGTTTGCAAATACCAGACCTGCCGCCGATTCACTCATTGATATGAAGTTTATCACTTCAGATTGCCTGTTTACTGACAAGTGGATTTATAAGTTAATATCACTAGGTAAGTTTCCTAAGCCAATTAAATTGGGGAGGATGTCTCGATGGCGAGCTGGTGATTATTACTCCTGGCGAGATAGCCATTCTCCTAAATAAAATTTAAACTTTAATATGCTTGAAGGAATTTAAAATGAATAATTGTCTGTCAGTGCAAAATGGACTACATGTACCTTTTCCATTTAAAAGTGAAAATATGTCAATTTTGGAAAACTACTGTGTTGTTCCTTTTGAAGAGGGTAACACCGATGGTGCTTGTGTTGCACGTATCATTGAAATTCACAAACTAAATAAGCTGCGTATCAAAGGTAAAAAGCTGAATGAGCTTACGGGGTTGTCTATTCCTGATAGCTTAACTACAGGTGAAGAGATTAATCTTCTCTTGAAACATTTCACCCATATTTGTCGTAAGAAAGAAGATGAGCTGTCTTTCTTGCAAAATGAGTTCAGTGATGCTGAGTTTGCCTGGGAAAATGCCACCTCATCTAAAAGCATCCGAAATATTTCGGACGCCACTACAAAGGGAACGACAAAGGCTGATATGGAATATCGCTATCGTGCTGCGTTGTCGCGTCTGAATGAGCAAAAAGAACGGCTGGGAATAATCAAGCTGTTGCCTGGATTACTTGCTGATGAGGCAGATTACATCGAAAAGGGAATTGATAAACGGTTGTTACATCGGTTTCCCGGTTCTCTTTGTATTCCACCGGGTTTAATGTCGGTATTGCATGATGGTGTTTTGATTCAGAGTATTAGTTTTATTCTGGAGCAGCTTGATACGTTAGATAAGGCAGTGCAGGACATTATTAATTGTTGCTCTGTACCAACGGATAAGTATCTGTTGAACAATGGTGGTGCGGCGCGAGCCTTTGCTTACAGGGAGTACTATAGCGTTAACAGTGGCTCTTTACGCTCTCTTATTGCAGCACGTGATTATGTTGAGCATGTGATGAAGTATCGCCACATTGCCGAGTTTAAAAACAAACTCTTCTCTTAATTTATTTCAAGCAGGTAATAACTATGTATGCCTTCAGAACTGAAAGGCCGGAAGCGGCACGTCAGTACCATAAGAAATTTACGTCAGGTACAGAACACAGTGGAGATTCTAAACGCCGTTTTTCACTCACCACAGCCAACGAAAATATTTTTTGCAGGAAAATATTAGAATCCGGCTGGTTAATGGAAAATATCACATTACGTGATGTAAATGCGGTATCCGGGAATGCTATTCGAATTGGAGCCAGTGAACTCCATACCGGGCGTGTCAATGGCGGTCGTTTTCGTAAAAAAATGGCCATCAATGGTACTGAATTCTTTTTGTCGGAAACGGATACCTCAGCCAGAATCAGCTAATCCGATATGTCTAATATTTATCACACGGGTATGCCCGATGAGTTTGAGGACGAAGTGTCGGCGTTTTTTGCCCAGGCTTATGCACTCGATATGCTGCGTGTTGGATTTAATGGTGTCGCAATATCAGAAACTACTGACCCAGAAACATATAAAAAAGGCGAAGATGTGAATATTGGATGGCATGCGCTGGCTAAAACTTACGGCGATGGAAAGCAGATTTTAACTGAGCCTTTGTCACTGGGAGAGTCAGGAACCTGGAAGAATATCGATCTGCTTGCAAATCATCTGATTACAGAGCTTATTGCTGAACCTTTTCGTGATGATCCGCGTCTGGTCGTTCTGGTGGGAGCAGAGCTGGCTGCAACCCAGCGACTTAAACTCTTTAATGCCGCAGACCGCCCGGTAGATATTAACGCAGCACAGATGGTTACAAGCTCAGTTGCGGGACGTTTTGCTTTTATTCCGCCATTTATGCCGGGTAAACGACTGGCTGTGACTACTCTGGAAAATTTGCATATCTATACCCAGTCCAGTACTCGCTGGTTCCGGGCGGAATTTGATGATGAAGAAAATGAATACGTAAATTCTTATCTTCGCAATGAAGGTTATGCCCTGGGTGAGCCTGAGTTATATGCCGCTGTGGATGAAAGCGCTATTACGCTGGTTTAGTTTTTTCTGATAAATAAAAAGCCCGCAAAAAATAAGCGGGCTTTGTTTGAAATTAAAACAGGAATGTTTACAGCGTTCTGGCATTCGCCATAAGGATTTCATAATGACAGCGTTACACAGCATGAGCAACAGACTTCATTCGGTTATAAATCGCTTGCAATATCAGAACGGTGCGGGCTATATTCACCACGTTGCCGCAAAATCGGCAACCGGGCGTGGAAACCCGTGTAATCTGAAGGCGACACCAGACGCGCCACGCGTCTTTTTTTGTGTCTTTGTCTTTGTTCATCTATTACGGACACAATGGTTTCTTTGCTGTTGTGGCTATCGAGTAATGGTGGCTCAGGCGGGGCTGACTCCGGTCAGGCCGGTATCCTTCAGAGCCGGTATTTCCACCCCCGTCTGGGCTACCACCAGTGAGCGTGGAAACTCCGGTGGTAGCGATACCCGCTATCTGAAGGAGGTTGCCATCATGGCTACAGTCCCGGCTTTATCTCACCCTGAATTTACCTTTGTCTTTCTTGCTGTTCCTCGCGCGGATTACAGCGCAAGTCCCTGTTCCCTGCGTGTCACTGCGCCAAATGAGCATGATGCCCGGCTGACACTGGTTTCTGATTTTATTCTCAGCCTTGCCGCCCGTATCCCGGTAAAAACTATCCGGGAGGTAGCAGCATGAGCACTTCATCGAAAAAAACGCTTACCTGCACCCTGAGTGAAGCGGGGGAACGCCGTCTGTTACGTGCAGCACTGGCCAGTGAGTTTCTGGCTGAAGTACTGGCAATTCCTGCGGTGAATGGGATGCGTGCGGTTTCAGCCGAAGGCGCTGCGGCAATGCTGGCCTGTATTGCCGAGCAACTGGATGGTGTGGTGAAAGAAACCAGTACGATGAAAGGGGAACGCCATGAACACAACTGACATGCTGCATACCTCTGAATTCCGTGCAGCTCTCCTGCGCCGTTACATTGCCGGGGCTTTTATTGCCCTGATGACGCGCCTTCATGGCGAACCTGTCTATGTGGAGGACGGGGAGTGTATTGCGCTGACGCCCGATCGGGTGGCCATTAATATTCTTTATCACATTGAAGCCCCCTGGATTCAGGAGTTTGGACAGGAAGAGGGGCGCCGTCTGGCCTGTGAAATCCTCGAAAAAATGCTGGGGTCAGGGTTTATGGCTGAATGTATCCGGCTTTCTGCATTTGGCGTATCAGAATTGCGTGAAATGTACCGGGATATCGTTTTTGGTGCCCCTGACGGGGAGCTGCCTGACGGATTCGAATTTGTTTCGGCGGAAAACGGGGAGGTGCGGCTGTGAAACCTCAATCTGTATCTGTTATTGCCGGGGCAGCAGGCGGGCGCTGGCCTCATATTTTATCTGCGCTGGGGATCAAAGTTCCATCTGGTAAGCGTCACGGAGCCTGTCCGGCCTGTGGGGGTAAAGATCGCTTTCGCCTTGATGATAAAGAAGGGCGTGGTACGTGGTTTTGTAATCAATGCGGTAGCGGCGATGGTCTGGATCTGGTGCGTCTGGTTGCCGGAGGGACGGTCAAAGAGGCGGCGGCCAGCGTATCGGAGGTTCTTGCGATACCGGAAGTGATGGAAAAGCCTGTTGTGCCAGCCAGGGAAAAGGCACCGGCAAAAGAAACGGGTGAGGGGCGGTATATACGCCTCAGAAAACACTCCCGGAGTGGTGAAGCCAGCTACCTGACAAATAAGGGATTGCACGGATATTCTCTCCCCCTGATAGCGCAACCGCTGAATCAGGCGGGGATAACGTTTCCTGTTGGCTCGTTGCTGCTGCGGCTGACGGATATCGCCGGCAATACCACGGGAGGCCAGCTTATCAGCCCGGACGGGGAAAAAAGCCTGTTGCCCGGTAGCCAGTTATCAGGCGCATTTATTGCCCTGGCTGATTTTCCTTCTGAAGCGCCCGAACAGGTCATTATCACAGAAGGCTACGCCACGGCGCTGACCGCCAGTCTGCTGGCTGAAGGGTGGTGTGTGGCGGCTGTTGCGGCCACCAATTTACTGAAAGTGGCAGAGCAAATCCGCAAGCGCTGGCCGGAAGCCCGTATCGTGCTCGCCGGGGATAACGATCTGGTGGATGGAAAGGAAAATACCGGACGCGTCCAGGCTGAGAAGGCGGCAAAAGCAGTGGATGGCTGGGTAACTCTCCCGCCTGTGCGTCACAAAGCAGACTGGGATGATTACCGGCAGGAAGCCGGTAAAGAGAGGGCGCGTGAAGCCTTCAGGGAAGAAATGACGTTGCACGGCAGAGGGCAAACCCGACTGCCTCAGGGATTCAGACTGACGAAAGAATATCTGTGGTACGACAAGCTGGTGAACAAGTCTGATGGTGATACGGAAATTCGTAACATCAAGATTTGCAGCCCGCTGCGGGTAACGGCGATCACCAGTGATGCAGACGGCAGCAACTATGGCCGTTTACTTGAATGGGAAGATACCAACGGTAATAGCCGTAAATGGGCGATGCCGATGGAAATGCTGGGCGGCAGCGGAGAAGAGCTACGCCGGGTGCTGTTGGTTAATGGGCTTTCCTATATCAACATCAACGGCATGGCCAGAGCGTTCCTGATGGAATATCTGTCGCTTTGCAAACCCGACAGAAAAGTGACCTGTGTGAACAAAACCGGCTGGCATGGCGGTGTTTATGTTCTTCAGGATGAGGTGATTGGGCGTGAATCCCAGTCGGTGATATTGCAGACATCGAGTGTTCAGGGGCGTGATTTTCGTGTCAGTGGAACGTCTGAAGAGTGGCGGCAAAATATCGGGCGCTATTGTGTCAGTAATGCCCGCCTGGCCTTTGCTGTGAGTTTGTCCTTTGCGGCTCCGCTTCTGACGCTGGTCGGCATGAGCGGTGGTGGCTATCACCTGAAAGGCGAATCGACGGACGGTAAAACCACGACCATGAAAGTGGCTGCGTCGGTATGCGGTGGCACAGATTTCTGGCATACGTGGCGGGCAACCGGTAACGCCCTGGAGGGGACGGCGAGTCGCCGTAATGATGCCACCCTGATGCTTGATGAAATCCGTGAGGTTGACGGCAGGGAAGCGGGAAACATTGCCTATATGCTGGCGAATGGCCAGGGAAAAGCCAGAGCCAGAACAGATGGATCGGTGAGGGAAACCAACCGCTGGAACCTGTTATTTCTGTCCACCGGAGAGCTGTCACTGGTTGAACACGCCGCCAGTGCAGGTGAGAGAACCTATGCCGGGGTTGAGGTCAGGATGATTCAGATCCCCAGTGACTCAGGTAAATACGGTGTGTTTGAGGAGCTGCACGGTTTTAGCGGAGGAAAAGCGCTGGCGGAACATCTTGAACAGTCAGTGCCGCATTTTCACGGCACACCTTTCCGGGACTGGCTGCACTGCCTGACCGGGGAACTGCCTGAGTTAACCAGCAAGGCGAAAGCCCTGCTGAAGGAGTATACGCGCAGACTGACACCGGAAAATGCCGGAAATCAGGTCGGACGGGCTGTAACCCGTTTTGCCCTGGTTGCCATGGCCGGGGAACTGGCGACGCAGGCCGGGATAACCGGCTGGCCGGAAGGGGAGGCATTCCGGGCTGCTGAAAGCTGTCTGGCATCGTGGATGGCGGATCGCGGCCACACCGCCAATCAGGAAGATAAAACTGCGCTGGAGCAGGTGCGCGACTTTATGACCCGTAATCAGTTCAGCCGCTTTGCTGACTGGCACGACGACAGGAACCGGCCGCTTTCGATGATGGGATTCAGGAAGGTGGATAAAGGGGATAACACCACAGAGCCGGTTGTGACGTTCTATGTGCTGCCGTCCGGGTGGAAAGAAATCTGTAAGGGATTTGATTCCCGCAAGGTAGCCCGGTTGTGCGTGGAGGCAGGCTGGCTGAAAGCCGGGGATGACGGGCGTACTCAAACCAGCATACGCCTGCCAGAGATAGGGCTTAAACGTGTGTACCAGTTCAACACGCAGGTACTGGGAAGCGCAGAGGCGGAATAACTTTCGCGCGAGTCTTATTTTTATGAGGTAACACTGGTAACAGAGGTAACACCCTGCACTGATGCGGTTCGTGGCTGTTACCAGTGAAAATATTCAACTGGTAACAGAGGTAACAAAAAAAGATGTGTTACCACTCGTTACCTCAGATAAAACTAGACTGGTAACGCATTAAACGTAATTAAATCAATGATGTTACACGTGTTACCAGTGTTACACGTTCAGGAAGAGGGGGAGGGCGTCAAATCCCTTTCTCTGGCAGGCAAAAGAGGAAAAATGATGCGGATGATAAAAATGGTCTGCCCGGTATGCCAGACAGTGGCAAAGATTGGAAAAACAAACAGGAAGCACCCGCAGTTGTACGATGTGTATTGCTACTGTTCAAACATCAACTGTGGCCACTCGTTTGTAATGAATGTCACCTTTTCTCACTCAGTCAGCCCCAGCGCACTCAACGGGCAGGGCAGGGTTAAAGCGTTAATTGATGCTTTGCCCGCTGAAGAGCGTGAAAAAGCGTTAGAGATTTTGCTGGCATCTAAAGAAAGCCGATAGAACGATGCGCCGGTAAGTTTGCCAATACCGGCGCTGTTATTGCTGTACAGAAATTTCAGTTTTATAAAATTAAAAATCAATAGATTTCAGTTGGTTATGTTTTTATCTGAAGCCCTTCTCATCGTAAAATTTTCACGTAAAATTTTTTATCTCTTAATTATCAGTTGGTTACTTTCTTAAGGTGCTAAGGCTGATGAGCTTAAAACTGAAAAACGCTGAAATTCGTTTCATTTATTTCAGTTGGGCTTTGCCCGGAAGAACCCACTGGCGGCGCGGGCTGGGGTTGTGGTTTGTAGAAAAATGAAACTGAAAAAATTTTCCAGTACAGAACCCGCAGGCGGGTGCGGTGTAGTGCGATTTTTGTGAGTTTGAGTATTTTCGATGTGTCCTTGTTGTTATATTATTGGCTTTTACACAGCTGAAAAACAGTTTCTGTAATTGTTAAATAAAGGAATAAATATGAGCGATACAAATGCCGCTGACTTATCTATAAAGGGCGAGAGTATTCAGAGCCTATATAGTTATTACCTATCTAAGACTTTCTTAGTTAATCGTAGATATCAAAGGAAGCTTGTTTGGACGATTGATGAAAAAAGATCGTTTATTGATTCAATAATGAAAGGCTATCCGGTTCCATTGGTTCTACTCGCTGAGAAAAATGAAGCTACAGGTAGGAAACTGGAAATAATTGATGGCATGCAAAGGTTGAATGCTTTGATGTCATTTATCGAACAGGAATTTGATGTTAATGGTTCCTACTTCGACCTGGATACAATGGCAGATACCAAACTTTTAAAAGATGAAGAGAAAATAGAACAAAAAGAACCTTTGTTGAGTCGAGAGTTATGTGCCCGTATTGTTCGCTATCAAGTTCCATTATCAGTTTTCCTGCAAACTGGTAATAGCCATGTGGATGAGGTATTCAGAAGACTTAATTCGAATGGCCGACATTTATCGAAGCAAGAGCTACGTCAGGCTGGTGCATTAAGTAATTTTGCCTCAATTGTTAGGAAGTTATCAAGTAATATCCGTGGTGATTCTAGCGCTTCAGATGTGTTAAATTTAAATGCTATGAAGGAAATTAGCATTACTAATAAGTCTTTAGACTATGGAATTAATGTCGATGATATCTTTTGGGTTAAAAATAATATAATTACAAAAGATTATCTTCGAGAGTCACGTGATGAAGAAATTCTAGCAGATATAGTGGCATGGATATCTATAGGCAAGGGGGTTCGTTCTAGTTCAGACATCCTTGACCAATTATACGGATTTACAGATGACACTTTATCCACTAAAGAAAGTTCATTAGCTTCTCAGATTGAACTGGAAATTCAGAAGAAAGGCGAAGAAGAAATCCTGGCTAATGTCCAATTTGTATTGGATGAATTAATTGGTGTTTTAACAAAAGCTAATAAGACATTTAACGCTTTGTTATTTGAACGTCAGCAACCAAAAATTGCACGTTATTTCCAGATTGTATTCTTGGCATTTTATCAATTACTTATTGAAGAAAATAAGGAAATATGTGATCTTGTTGGGTTGATCAGAAAAATGGATAAGGCCGGGGATAAAGTTATCAACTTATCAGCAGGCGGAGGTAATTGGTCAGCTAAAGAGAAACAAACTGCAATTGATTCATTTGTTGGTGTTATCAAAAGATGTTTCAAAAAATCTAAAGAAAATGACCCGGGTAAAAATCAATGGGTTACTCGATTAGAAAACCTTTTGATGCAATCATCAACTGAACAGACACTTTATGATTTCAAAACTGGTTTTCATGCCTTAGATACTAAAGCTACCTTTGATAAGGCTCTTTTCTCTAAAGTTATTAAAACACTTACTGCAATGGCTAACACTTTACCTGGGGCTACCGGTTACTGTGTTGTAGGCATTGCTGATACTCGAGCGAGTGCAGCTCGCCATAAGAAAATATATGATACGGAAAGTATTTCATACTCTACATTCTATGTTAATGGCGTTGATGGTGAAGCTATCAAATATCATAAAGATGTAGATACTTATTTTACAACGCTAACGAATCTAGTTAAGAACGAGCCAATTAGTGAAAGAGATAAGGATTATATTTCGAGAAATATTTCTACGGTAAGATATTTTGATAAAACGGTTATCATTTTCAAAATTGAATCAGATAACAAACCCTCAATTTATGGCAATCAGTACTTTGTAAGACATGGCAGTAATCTTGCGGAGATCACTCCTGAGAATTTCGCATCACTTTTCAGCCGCTTTTGAACAATGGGCACTTTAGGGTGCCTTCAATCTTTGCGCTTTAAACGCAATCACTGGGGGCACTTTAGGGGGCATGATCTTTAGGGGTATTTTAAAAGATTCTATATTTCAGTTGGTTAAGTGTAAGTATTGTTCCTATTATCGGCACCATTAACCACGCGGCTTCACGCGATATTCACCAAATCAGAAAGGCCACCTTGTGCCATTTCCTGCCAGAAATGCGTCAATTTGCATGGCATGCTGTGTAAGGTGGTTAGGTGCCAGATGGGCATAACGCTGAATCATTTCTATGCTTTCCCATCCTCCCATTTCCAGTCCTCCTTAACGCAGCTCGCCAGGCTGTGTTTGTAGTAGCACAGTAAAATTGGCCACCTGTAGAATAGGGCCGTCAGCCCGCCCGGACTGGCACTTACACCGGCGGGGCTTCCGTAAGACAGGCGAAAGCAGAACGTATCTGTATCAAAAACATCCCCCAGACTTTCCAGGTGTTGGTGTTAAGGTATGATTTTTTTAATTTTATAGATTTGGTAAAGCTGTTGCATGCTGACTAAATGCGTCCTGCGCATCACGTTCCGTAAATGTGAGTATAAAGTTTTATTTTCGATAGACAGTTTGTTGCATATTACGCGATGGCTTATTCCTCTGAAGAAAAGGTTAAGGATCCTCGTTTCTTTACGGCTGACATAGAACGTATCGCTGCGGTGTAGCTGACTTTTGTTATCAGATAGGTACAGATGTTCTGCTTTCATTCTGTCCAGTACCGGGCGTATGTCACGGCGATTAATGATAATCAGGTTATCAGCCATCACTAAGAGCCTGTTTATCGGCGTGCACCTCACTTCGGTCAGGATGTAGAACAGCGTGTTTCGATAGCGCTGTACGAGCCGCCGAAGCTCTGCCTGCCCCCATTCGTTACACATCCGGTCTGCTCCCAGAAAAACGTAGCGCACCGGATATTCACTCAGCGTTGTGACAACCTCCTGCAGCATATCCACTATTGACACTCTTTGTGGATATGAGAACTTTTCTTTCAGATATACCCTCATTCCCAGCGCTGTAAAACTGCAGTCCTCAGCAATCAGAATCATTAGTCGTCTCAATGGGTTTGGTTAATTAGTAGGTTATTAATACATTTATTTTGTAAGTAAAATGTTATTCGCCGTGAGTTCTTATAAATAAACTCCTTTTATCTTTTAAATGAAAAATATTTACCGCCAGGAAAGAGCCCGACTTTCTTTCGACAGGCAGGGGAGACCCCAGCTTGTATAAAGCTGTGTGTATTAACGCCGTTAATTTAAAGCGGGACCGTTACTTATATTCACTTTCAGGTAGCTACATATTTAGCCTCATTAATGACACCAGGTATCGATGAGCTGAATTTAGATCATTTCACTGAAAAGATCACCTTCTTTGATCATAAATCCTGACCTATCAAGTAACATTAGATTATTATCCCGTTTTGTCGATCCTGCTCAGGATATCGATCTTATTATTGATTGCATTGGTATACCTGAGCAGAATAAATGCCATTATTTTATTTGGAATTCCCATATTCATTCCGTGGTTTAATATTTATTTAGGGTTTCTGTTCGAAGATTTACGTGAAAGCAGCATGATTGCAGATGGATGAAGTTATTTTTCAGTAGGCATAATAAGCCTGCGAACTTTAATGTGAGTCATCATTTTATATCCATCGAAATGCCGTTTTTTTTCTTTGCTATCAATGCATTGCCCTGGGGGGGGGCGAAAACTCCTGAGAAGATGCGTATTATTTAATCGAAAAGGATAATTCATGAAACGTAAAAATTTAGCTCTCGCGTTAACGACATTGCTTTGCACATCGTCGGTATTTGCTGCCCCCGTAGAATCGCCTGATTCCGCCACGGTGAAGGGAGGAACCATCAAATTTGTCGGCAGCCTGGTCAATGCCGCCTGTGCGCTTGAACAGCCGGCTGGCGGACAGGTTGTTGATCTCCAGCAATTCAGCGTGGCGGAACTAAATAAGTCGGTAGGAGCTGTCACGCAGGCAAAAGATTTTGAAATTAAGCTAACGGATTGCTCGGTTGAAACCTACAAGAAGGCCAGCGTTAAGTTCAGTGGGGTGAGTGTGCCGGGCAAAAATACCATTCTTGCTCTCGGAAATGACCACGGGATCTCTACTGCCAGCGGTGTGGGGATTCAAATCCTGAGTGACGGCCAGGTCGTTACTGTTGATGGTTCAACCCCATCCGGAGAGACAGTGCTGCAACCGGGCAACACCAGGATGCGATTCCAGGCGCAGTACATTTCGACGTCCACAGACGTTAAACCTGGCGCAGCGAACGCCAGCGCCGAGTTCAGCATCACCTATTCCTGACAGGCCCTGCTCCGGACCCTGGTCCGGAGCAGGTATCTCCGCAATATCATGGATATCAATATGACTCTTACGCGCTTTTTCCAGAGAAAAGCGGGCGTTCTTTTGCTCTCTTTTTTCAGCGTGCTGCCCCCTGGCGTCCAGGCCGGCGGCATAGTGCTGGGCGGCACCCGCATTATCTATCCGCTGGACAGCCGGCAGCAGCCGGTCTCTGTCCGCAACACCGACGACAAAACCACCTTCCTGGTGCAGTCCTGGGTTGAGGGTGCAGACGGCCAGAAAACTAAGGACTTTGTGGTCACACCGCCGCTGTATACCGGCGGGCCCGGCAACGAGAATATGCTGCGCCTGGTGCGTACGGGGGGAGAATTACCCCGTGACCGGGAGAGCCTCTATTACTTCAATGCCAAGGCAATTCCTTCGGTGGATAAAAAAGCGCTTGAAGGAAAAAGCGCCCTCATTCTCGCCGTGGTCACCCGCGTCAAACTGTTTGTCAGACCTGAAGGGCTCAGGCCCCGGCCTGAGGCCGCGCCTGCCGAACTGCGTTTCCGGCTAAACGGACAGAAGGTCACTGTCCATAATCCGACGCCGTACTACCTGACCCTGACCGACATAAAAGCAGGCAGAACGCCGCTGGCGGACACCATGGTTTCTCCTCTGAGTGACTCTTCCATCGTCCTGCCGCCGGGGGCGGGAAGCGACATCACCTTCAGCACCATCAACGACTACGGCGGCATCAGTACCCCACAGAAAGGCGTCATGCAGTAAGTGAGTTGCTCGCGGGAGGTAAGGGAGGTTCAGCATTATGGACAGAAAACGGAACAGAAAAAAAAGGTCGGGAGACGGGGCGGGAGAGCCGTCGGCCATCATCGTGCCTGACCTTACGGATGAAAAAAATAGCGACAAAAGAAAGAGAAGCCGCAGGACGCCTGAACATCAGCGGGGCGTCGCCCCCCTGGCGCTGGCGGTCACGCTGGCGCTGACTGGTGGACCTGCGATGGCCGATGAACTCTGGTTCCCGCCCGGATTACTGGGGGACGCGAAGACGGTGGCAGACCTGTCGCAGTTCCAGCGGGGCGGGCAGATGCCGGGCCGCTACCAGGTTGACATTGTGGTGAATGACACGGTGGTGGCCACCCGGACGCTTACCTTCGTGCCGCTGCCGGAGAAGGATATTCCCCCGGGCATTACCGATAACACCGGGTTGATGACCTGCCTGGGCCCTGACGAGCTGAAGGAGGTGGGATTGCGACCGGAGATACTGACTCCCCTGACCGGCCAGCCCGATGAGCAGCCAGAGGCGAGCGCCCAGTCGGACCAGCAGTGCCTGAACGTGGCAACCCTGGTGCCACAGGCCACGACCCGCTTCGACTTCCAGCGCATGCGCCTGGAGCTGAGCATCCCTCAGGCCGCGTTGCTGGCCAGACCCCGGGGATGGATACCGCCGGAGCAGTGGGACGAGGGCATCAATGCGGCCCTGCTCAACTACAACCTGAGCGGCAGCGACAACCGCGGGCGATACGGCAACAGCCGCAGCAACTACCTGCGCCTGAGCGGCGGCCTGAACCTTGGCGCCTGGCGTTTTCGGGATGATATGACCTGGAGCAGTTACAGCAGCCGTTACTCCAGCGAGAGCCGCTGGCAGCACGGGAGCGCCTGGGTGGAGCGGGCCATTATTCCCTGGCGCAGCCGCCTGACGCTCGGGGACGCCACCACCGATGGCGATATTTTTGATTCGGTAGGTTTTCGCGGCGTGCGGCTGATGACCGACGACAGTATGTACCCGGACAGCCAGCGCGGCTATGCCCCGGTTATCCGCGGCACCGCCGTCGGCAACGCCCGGGTGACGGTCCGGCAGAACGGGTACGAGATGTACCGGATGAACGTGGCCCCGGGGCCATTTGTTATCGACGATATGTACCCGATGTACGCCGGGGGAGACCTTGAGGTCACCGTGACAGAGGCGGACGGCACCCGAAAAACGTTCACCGTGCCGTATTCCTCGGTGCCTCTCCTCCTGCGTGAGGGGCGCGTGACCTACTCGGTAACCGCGGGACGGCTGCGAAGCAACAGCGACCGCTATGAAAAACCGGCCTTCGTGCAGCCGACCCTGGTGTGGGGGCTGCCGTACAACATCACCGCTTACGGCGGGCTGCAGCTGGCGGAGCGCTACCGGGCGGGAACGCTGGGCGCCGGCCTGAATATGGGGCGCTGGGGCGCTATCTCTGCCGACGCCACCCACGCCGACAGCGAGCTGGCCGACGGCAGCCGCCATCAGGGGCAGTCCGTACGATTCCTCTATGGCCGGTCGCTGAACGACCTGGGGACGACGTTCCAGCTGGCAGGCTACCGCTACTCGACGCAGGGCTTCCACACCCTGGACGAGACGGCGCTGAAGGGCATGTCGGGCTGGCTGTACGACCCGAAGGAGGTGGATGCGGACGGCCGCCCGGCGCGCCGCCCGGTGACGGACTATTTCAACCTCTATGACAGTAAGCGGCAGCGCATACAGGTCAATATCTCCCAGCGGCTGGGGGATATCGGCGCCCTCTACCTGACCGGCAGCCGGCAGACCTACTGGAACCGCCGCGGGAGCAGCGAGTCGCTGCAGGCAGGTTTCAGCGGGATGGTGGGGACGGTGAATTACAGCGTCTCCTTTAACCAGACGCGCAATACCGGGCTGTCACAGACGGACCGCTCGCTGTACCTGACGCTGTCGGTGCCGCTGGAGCGCTGGCTGCCGTCGGGCAGCTCGCCGGTCTACGCCACCCTGAGCGGCGGGCGCGACGGGCGCGGCAATGTCACGCAGCAGCTGGGCCTCAGCGGCTCGGCGCTGGAGCGCGGCAACCTGAGCTGGAACGTCAGCCAGGGGCACTCCCGGGACGGGGGGAACAGCAGCAGCGCGAGCCTCTATTACCAGGGCGGGTACGGCAACGGCAACCTGGGCTACAGCCACAGCGGCAGCTACACCCAGACCAGCTACGGCGTGTCGGGCGGAATGCTGTTGCACCGGAACGGGCTGACGCTGGGCCAGCCGCTGGGGGATACCAGTGTCCTGGTGGCCGCCCCCGGTGCGGCGAATGTGCCGGTGGGCAACGCCGGCGGAGTGCAGACGGACTGGCGGGGCTACACGGTGATGCCTTACGCCACGGTGTACCGTGAAAACCGGGTCGCGCTGGACACGACGAAGCTGGACGACCGGACAGAAATTGATAACGCGGTCAGCCGGGTGGTGCCGACGCGCGGGGCCATCGTCCGGGCTGAATTTAAAGCGAGAACAGGGCTGCGGGCGCTGATAACGCTGACGCACAACGGGAAGCCGCTGCCGTTCGGGACGACGGTCACGTCGGGCGATAACGGGAGCATCGTCGGGGACGAGGGCCAGGTCTTCCTGTCGGGACTGTCGCCGCAGGGCACCCTGAAGGCGAAATGGGGCGCGGGTGCGGACCAGCAGTGCACGGTGCGCTACCGGCTGCCGGAACAAGACAAGGACGGAGGCCTGATACAGGTCACGGAGAACTGTAAATGAAGAGACTGAACGGAGCTGAACATCATGAGTGGATATAACGCAGGTCTCAGAGGTTTTGCCGGGATAGCCGCGTTAAGCCTGCTGTCAGTCGCGCTTCCATCAACAGCGAAAAACGAAATTGAACTTCAGACGGTCAGGATAGAGGCCACCGTACGGGCGGCATGCAGCGTCAGCATGCCATCGGTGGTGACGATGCCGGGCATTACCTATGGCCCGGAGATGAATGACAAAGGGAATGTGGGCAGCCTTATTCCCGGCATCAGCACGGATATCACGGTCACCGGTAGCTGTTCGGGAAGCGCTAAACTCAAATACACCTTTACGGCTGACGGTGATGCGAACGGCTGCATTGCGCCCGACCCCAGAGGGGCGGTGGGCCTCTGTCTGTATCGGGGGAGTGACAAAATAAGCTTCTCAGGAGGGCAGTCTCCGACCCTGCCGAATCTGACCAACGGGGAAACCCGGCTGACGGTTAAAGCGGCGTATGGCGATACCCCGAAGGTGACAGACTACACCGCCACGCTGTCGGTGAAGATAGAGCCGATGTGACCTCTCCGTAAAGGGGGACCGCCTCCGCCCGATGAACAGCATCACGGATAATAACAAGGTAAATACGATGAAAATACCCGGCATAAAACTGCCTGGCAATGTCCGGCGCTCACTCATGTTGGCGGTCATCATCACGCTGTCGCCGCCTCTGAAAGCGGATACGACGGCCGCGACGAAAATTCAGGGGCGGATAAAGGCCAGTTGCTCCCTGACGGTCCCGCCGGTAGTCAGGCTTGGCGAAATCAACAGAACGGCCATTGAAAACGATGGCAGTGAAATGGGGGTCTCTCGCTATGCCCAGATATTTTATCTCTCCCCCACCTGCCATGGAACGCAAAAATTCAGGCTGACGTTCAGAACAGAGCAGGTCACCACGGCAGGCTGCGCGGACGCAGAGTCCGGTGCCATGGCGTTCTGTCTGTATCATGACGATAAGCTGATAAACCTGTCTGGTCTGCAGGGCAGCAGTATCGAGGGGACGACGAACAGCAGTAGAGCCAGTCTGACAGTGATGCCGGGCCGCGGCAGTAAAGCCCCGGTCGTCGGCGAACACAGCGCCAGCGTAACCGCCACGATTGCACCGATTTAATGCATGGCTGCCCGAAGACACATGAGTGTGGCCGCCTGAACGAACTAACATAACATGGAGTAAGCAATGAAACCTGAGATCTTATCTCTCGTCTTACTACCCACGTGGGTATACGTTAGCACTTTTTGCGACTGGAGACCCGCAGAACACTCTTCTCTGCCACCTGTATCTAAGGCCCGCCCTATAGTGGTATCAGTGGTCGATATCTCTCAAATGGGCGGAGGTGGTGAAATCGAATTTGAAGACCTCGACGGTGTCTCCACTGTAAAAGTGGTCGGGTACATCGTGTTGTTCTATAACAACACACAAATGCAAACACGGTATGTAAGCGTGATCGCCCTTCTGTGTTCGTTATCTGTATTTGCATAGAGGTAGAACCCGTGCGCACACATCTCGCAACAATACTTGTAGCGGCCGTCCTGATAACAATCCCTGGCGTCCGCGCTGAATGTGTATTAAAAATTGTTCCCCCCAACCAAATCCGGATCAAGCCATCATTTGCAGCGGTGGGCTGGAAAAGCCGCGTGTGGAACGGCTCAGTTGGGACAATATACTACACACTCGTCGCCACAGGGGATTACGACCAGCCTCTCGGAGCCTGGCGTACCGTACGGCAAGGCACCGCACCAATAACGGAGAACATGGAACAGTACGTAAAGCTTTATCCGCCCCCCCTGCCGGAGTACGTCGCCATACGGGTGGAGCGAGTCGTCTACCCAGACGTAACCTCGGAAGCATGTAGAACCATGCAGTCGGAATCGAAGGTCACTGACTGGTACATCGCTCGTCCACAGACCGCAGTGCCAGGTAAGGGGGTGTACGCTGAATGGAACCCTGTGACTATCGCGGATGTGCCTCTGGGGGGCACGAGCGACGTTACAATTGCGTTGTTAACAGACGGGTTCAGCCGTCTGTCCTATCGCGTTCAAGCTTCGTTCGACGGCGCCGTAAGAACCAACACCAGCCTGGACCTGCCTAAGGCCAAACCCTTTTCTATACGCCTAGAAGGGGTCCATGGGGGTAAAAGCATCGTCCCTGTAACGATAACCGCGATCCTGCCATGAAAGCCGTTCCCTGCCGTCGGCGGAAGCTTTCGCCACTATGGATGACAACGACATGCGTTCCATTACCGTCGTTGACACCGGAGGTAAACCGCGTGGAGAAAGGCTGAAAATGCCTTCAAATCTATAGCACAGAAATGGCATAAGGATAACGCCCAAACGGGCCGAAATGGCTGTCTCCCCAGCAGTGCACGGTGTGTTAGCGGTTGCCGGCGCAGAAAGAACACCTGATACAGGTCAGGCAGATTTGTCAGTGATAAGTAGCATCATGAAATGGGAAAAAAATGAAGCAGGAAATGAAGCAGAAATTGAAGGCGCGTCGTCAGCAGGGCATCCGACGCATCATCCTGCTAGGCGCTCTGGGGCCATTGTTTGGCGCACCGGCAGCCATGGCTGCCGAAAGCGCAACCACGACGGTGACGATTGAAGGGACGGTGCGAACGTCATGCAGTATTGGTTTAAAAAACAGCACCGTAACGTCTCCTCCCCTAGTGGCCGTCGGCAGCATGCCGCTTTGTGGAGATAACGCTGCCCGGCAATGAGAGCGGGCTTGCCCGGTATGCAAAAGCATTCACGATAGGCACCCGCTGTGTGGGCACGACGGAATATCGCCTGACCTTTAAAGCTGAGCATGTGACTGACAGCGGCTGCGCGGATACCGGCACCGGGGCGATGGCGTTCTGTCTGTATCACGGGGACAGGCTGATTAATCTGACTGGCCGGGAGGGGGGCAGCATTGAAGGCACGCCGGCCCATGCGGAAGTGGGGATAAGCGTGAGGCCGGCCCGGGGTAGCCAGGACGCCGTTGCCGGTGAGTACAGCGCCAGCGTCACGGTAACGGTCGAGCCGCAGTGAGAACGCCTGTTAAAAAAACAGGCGCAGTGCCCGCCGCAGAGGGCACGTCACGCATGCAATGGAAGCAGGCATATGCGTGGCTGTGTGATACGCGAAAAAGGCATCCTCCGAATTCGGACGTCTGGCACCTGCGGTGGCGATGGTCAGCAGAGGGCGAGGCGCTCTTTCGGTGCGTAACGGCAGGCCGCTATCGCCTCTCCCCAATGCTGATTACCGGGAGGGGGCAGGACGCCCGGGCTATATGGTCGGCCTCTGATGCTCTGGTGCTGAAATGGGTGGCGCTGCGTATTCAGCACCTCCTGCCTCAGCATGAAGCCTGCATGCATCTTACCGGCGGAGGCGTGGTGAAAAGTGTCGCACGAGTGTCTGAGGCGCTTGAAACACAGCGCTACTGCTTTGTTCACCGGACGGAAATCCGGGGGTATTACGCTCATATCCTCAAGCCGCAGGTCGTGGCCCAGGTAGAGCGGTGGGACGTGTGGCGGTTATTTCAGGATGAAAGGCCGGTCTGACGACGTGATCAAATTTGCCGTTGACGAACGTCTGCTACCGGGCGGCAACCTCGAGATCAAAGTTACTGGACTGCGGCCTGGGAACGCGATTGCCCAGGTCACAGCTGAGCATGTATGGGAATAACGCCCCTTGACCGCTGCGCGGTTTGCTACGGCGTCATGGGTGCTCCACAGCGAGACCGGGCGATACATCGTGGGGGGGGCCCATAGTTACTGGGCCAGGGGGTGACACGCTGTTTTGCACCACTGCTCAGCTGCAGACCTTCACGCCTCACGCTCTGTGACAGCATACTAAAGTCCAATCCGCCTGCGCATCAGGGGGGGCGTAGAAACTCGGGTCCATTATGGCTAATCGGAGTTCACATCATGCCCGGGTCAAAACGCCGGTGGCCTTGTAAATAGACCCATACTGGGGCTATGGGACCTCAGCCGCAACGTCTATAATCCGGGCAAAGATTTGTTCTGCTAAAGCCGTGTCTAATCGTCTGTTGAGATAGCATAAAACCTTGCGACATCCGGGTTCCTGGCTGCCGTGAGCGGCCTACATTCATAAAGGTTAATATGAAACAAATTACGTTCAGCGATCTACAAAAACAAAGCGAGCAAGCCGCAAACTCCCCTCGCTTACGAGCCAATCGTAATCTCCATCCTGAATTGAGCGACCCTGTTCAGCGCCTGGCTATTGCTATGGAACCGGGTACCTATGTTCGCCCTCACCGCCATCCGCACACCTTTGAGTTGCTGACATCCCTTAGCGGGCGCTTTTTGGTATTGAATTTTGATGACAATGGCAACGTGACCCACCGCGTTGTGTTAGGCGAAGACTGCAAGGTGCTGGAGACGGAGGCCGGGACCTGGCATGCGGTGTTGTCGCTGGATAAAGGTGGGGTTATTTTTGAGGTAAAACAGGGGGCGTACCAGCCTGTAGCTGAGCAAGATATGGCCTCATGGGCACCCGCCGAAAACGAGCCGGGCACGGATGAGCTGATGAAATGGTATGCCGTGGCGCAAGTGGGAGATGGCGTTTTTTCCCTGTAATATTACCGCACCCTCCCATATTCTTTCCCGGCCAGCGAAATAAAATTAAAGCCGTATACAACGGCTTTTTCCCGTCCTTATGTCGTGTTTTCAACTGAACTTGGCCCTGATTATGTCCGGATTATCTTCGGGGGCTGGTCAGTTAATCGAGCAGCTATGCTTCAGTGTAAAAAGCTGAAAGGCTGATGATAGGGCAATCAGGACTCACTCCGTTTTTTTATACAACTTAATTAAATAACTATTCATTGAGTTTTAAATTCGAAAGTAATTTATATTTTCGATTTTCAATAATTGTAAGTTATTTGTCTATGATTGTAATTTGATGACGCCAAAATCCAGTGCCTCGACTTTGTTTATCCTTTATTTAATGAGGCGGCATATACTCATCGTACTTAAAGCGCGGAAGCATTTTTTCGCGTTTAAGTATTTGGTCAAATGTCTCTCCTGGGGATTTTTTTGATGCTTTATACATCCGCTTCCGGCATCTCTTCTTTGGAGATGCCTTTTTTTAATATATGTGGTTTGGTATGTTTTTATCACTAAAAATAAAATGGACAGATGTCTTCACCGCGCTTATTCGTGGCATGCTTAACATAAGCCTCTGTTTTGTCGGCCTGATTTTAACAATCTTCCTTCTGCGGGAAGGGAGTTACATGGCAGCGATGCTCTATAACAATACCTCAGAGAAATCCTCATATGATTTGATTGAGGCTCTGGTGACGTATTTTCTATTCTTTGAATTCGTTGCGCTGATAGTGGTTTACTTTAAGTCGGGATGCCATTTCCCATTAAGGTATTTTATCTATATAGCCATCACGGCAATAATACGGTTATTGATTGTGGATCATTCCAGCGCTCAGGACACAATCCTGTATTGTGCGTCAATTTTCATTTTGTCTACCATTTTACTGTTCACTAAAAGTAAGAAGATAGAGCCATAAATAACTCTTTTTCGCGTTAAAACTGGTGTTGTTTATTCATCTTTATAAGGGAGTGAGTCATTATATGGAGCGTTTGATTGAGAATCTGCTTTGTGCATCGCGCTGGTTATTAGCCCCGGTATATTTTGGGCTGTCATTGGCGCTTGTGGCATTAACGATTAAGTTTTTTCAGGAAATAGTGCATGTATTACCGGATATCCTGCTGATTGCGGAGTCGGATCTTATCCTGCTGCTGCTGTCGCTTGTGGATATGGCACTGGTGGGGGGGTTATTGGTTATGGTCATGCTCTCCGGCTATGAGAACTTTGTCTCTCGCCTTAACGTTAAACACCTCAGTGAAAAGCTGAACTGGTTAGGGAAAGTTGACTCTACCTCGCTGAAAAATAAGGTTGCTGCCTCAATTGTCGCGATTTCATCAATCCATCTGCTACGGGTTTTTATGGATGCCGGTAACTTTAATGATGGGAAGATAATGTGGTATGTCATTATGCATATGACATTTGTCCTTTCAGCCTTTGCCATGGGTATTCTGGATAAAATAACGCGTAAGGTGTGATTTTAAATCATGGCATCAGCTCAGGAGGCTGGCAGTTAAAACTGCCAGTAATGCTATCCATCATCATGGGATGTATGAAAAATAGCCTGTGGCCGGAGAGTATAATCCGGCACAGATTTTATTCCCCACTGTTCTCCGGTCCCGATTAAAATCGATAAAGGCTAAATGCTTTAGGATCCAGTACAGGCGTCTCTCCCAGGAGAATATCTGCGGCAATAGAGGCGGAAACAGGGCTTTCAGTCATCCCCCAGCTTGTGGCCGTGTTAACCACCAGTCCCGGGCATTCTTGAACGGCAGAAATAATAGGTGATTCATCCGGCGCGACGGCCATAGCGCCACTCCATCGGTCAATCACTGTCGAATGGTTAAAAGCAGGAAACTCTTCCCTTAGTCGGGCAAGTGATCTATCTAAATCTTTGACATCCGGCAAGGCAACCATATCTCTGTTGCTCTCGAAGGGCGATACTTCATCCAGCTTCCAGTTCTTTTTTTGCTTAAATGAATTGAGCAATTGCTCGTTAATTGATAGATGGACTGCGGCATCGGGCTGAGCCAGCAGAGGAAGATATTTATAGCCATATTTAAATGAGTCTTCGACGATAGGGATGACCTCGATGCGAGGCGAGGTAGCATAGGTCCCATCAGCCTGCTCGCGGAAAAACAGATTACCCGGTAAGGCAACATTCCCACCAGGCAGCCCAACGGTGCCTGAAATCAATTGTTGAGACTGATATGCCGGCAGCGTTTCCAGGTCCACTCCGAGGTTTTGCATAAATAAACGTGACCATGCTCCGCCGCAGAGTACAACACGAGCTGTCTTTATCGAGCCTCTTTCGGTGACCACATCGGAAACAGCGCCGCCCTGGGTTTCAATTCCCCGCGCGGCACACTGCGTATATATTTTGATCCCAAGTCTTTTGGCATACTCGGCAATCTTAAAGGTCGCAATTTCAGGATCGAGGCTGCCGGAATCCTCTTCAAAACCTGCCACCTTCCAGGATGAAACAGCCCCTGCCAGACGCTGTTTTAACTCATTACCCTCGATAATTCTGGTTTGAAGAGGGTTTGCTCCACCGACTTCCTCCTTCTTCCGGGCAATCCACTTCGTCACATTATCTAAGTCGTCGTCGTCAAAGGGGACTTCAACTCGCCCCTGGGTTCGGTAGCTGGTATCTGCCCCGATCATGGCATTCATCTCACGCCAATGCTGTTTCCCCAGATGATGGAGCATGAATGTCTGGCCTTCCATTTTATAGGTAATAAGCTGGCCATAAAAACGAGATGATTGCTCGCCTGCAATATTCCCTTTCTCCAGAATAACAATGGATAATCCTTTTTTCGTCAGATTTATCGCTGTCATAATCCCGAGTATGCCCGCGCCAATGACGACGACATCCGCTGCCTTTGGAATATTACCTTCCGTGCCCGAAACAAAACCATATCTTGGTTTGCCTGCGACCAGTCTTCCCTCTTGTTTTAGCATTGAGGGAAGAACTCCGGCTACCGCACCTGCAGCGCATATAGCCGCCCCGCCTAATATTAATTTTCTCCTGCTTATATTCATACGTCCGCCTTAGCAAGGTTGCTTTAGAGTTTAATAAGTTAATTTGGTTATTAATAAATAAAAGCCGCTCGCCTATAAATGCAATTATATAAACAGGCGAGCAGTTTTATTTTTTAACGTCATCTCGCCATGATTGCGTGGTGGGGGTATAAACTACCTTAAGCGTGCCGGAGTAACGCCCCTGGCTCTTTGATGATATTTTGAACTCCGGCACTCTGAAGGTTAATGGTGCCGGCACGCATTGAGCCAGGCCGTTTACGCCAGGCAGATTGACCAGTTTAGTTTTAACTTTCCCTTCATCTGCACTCACGCCGGTCCAGATAATAGGCTCGCCATTTTTAACTGTTTGGGCCCCGCCTGTAAGGGGCTTGATAACAGAAAGATTGTAATCAAGCCGTTTGTCAGGATCTGTGGATGCACCCGACGCGTATATTGAAAACTCTCCGGATTTTCTTCCCGGCGCCTGTTTTCCTTCATCCGTGAATAACAGACTTATCTGGTTTGAACTTGAGTTGCTCCCATCATATAAACACATATCTATTGTCCTGTGTGCATCAGCCATGGCCGTGCGATCGCCAAATTTTTTTATTCTTAGCCCAAGGTCAACTAAGGGCGTTGATGCGCCATATTCAGGGAAATAAATTTGCTGTGTGCCATAGTCGGTTATTGTTAGCGATATAGTTGAACTCCATGAGCCAAGTCTGCTGCCGCTACATCCCTGACTTGCCTGATTTTTCCCCGGACCTGGACAATCTCTAACCCATTTAGTCGGATACATTATCAAATGTGCATTCCATCTCCCCGGAGTTAGCTTTAAAAGCTCCGAGCGATCTATCTTTAGTGAGAATGTAATAGGCTTGCCGGAAGGATAAGATGCAGCATTCCAGAGGCTTAATTTCAGTGTAGAGAGGACTTGCTTTACGCCATTGAGCGTTAAATCTACAGTCTTGCCGGTCTTTTCATGACTGAAACGCAATACTAATTTTCCATCAAAAATAGCGCCACCGCCACTTAATCCATTACCCCAATATGGATTTGTTGGGCATGCTCCATTTGAAGGATCGGTACGCGTATAACAAGTTAAAGTATTATTTCTGTTTTTATTAACGTCACCGCTGTTGCCGCTTCCGCTTGAGGAGGACATACCACCAAAAATATTATCAAAGATAATTACTGAGCTAGGTATTGATGCTTTATCCATTGTGACTTCGACATTAAAGTCATGAGATGAGGGCGCTACTTCATCGGCCCGCAGTGCGGGCGTGTACAGACCATAAAATATCGTTGTAGTCATCAAGAGTATGAACTTGATAAAAGAGTTCGAGAGCATTTCAGGTGTTTGCTTTTTGAGGGGCTCTAAAATAAGGCACATTAAGCATTACTCCTTGTTCATAGCCGTGGATTTGGTCTGCTGCGTCATTCCCGCGGTCATTAACTCAGCCTGTTTTTGTTCGGCTGCAGGTAAACTTGCCAGCTCTGTGCGTTGGCATGATGTTGTCCCCACATAGCGAATAACATCCCGCATCACGCTAACGTTCATTCTGCATTGCCAGTAAGCGTTGTCTTTCATTACGTAAAGGGTCTTAATATTGTTTGCTGTCTCAAGCGTAAAGTTGCCCCTTCCTAAAGGTGTCCATGACATAACATTTAATGGAATGGCCCCTTCCAGCGGCCGCCTGTCGTTATCCATTAATCTGCCAAGCCATGTATAACGGGCATCGACTTTCACTTCTCTGTTAAATGTTTTTCCCGGTGTCATAAAGACTTTTCTTGCACCCGTTCCTTTGCTTATCTCGCTGCTTATGCCTGCGGTGGAGGCCTGTGACTCAGTGACATCAATCGTGCTTTCCCTATAACCGGGTACGGTAAAGAGCGCCCGGCTGTTGCTCTGGACGTCACTTCTGCCGCTGTTATCTACTGACACATTCACGCGTGACTTTTCTGGCTCGCTGTCTTGTTCCACATTGACGGTTATTGCCGAAGATGGGGCTCCACCGCTCCAGCGGCCGACAACAAACCCTTGCCGATCGAGGATCAGTGATGAGCTGTAATTGCCGCTGCTATTGAGGATATGCCCGCTTGTCGTGCGATCCCATGCATCACTTAGGGTCAGTGAGCCCGTGCCGTACTGGCCTCCCATACGCCCATAAACTGAAGACGTAACGTTATCGGTGTTCACGCCATTGAGTGATATACCCGTCTCATTTTCACCGCTCTCATCGCCATATTGGCTATAGGCTGCGTTATACCCGAGTTGGGTATTACCTTGTTTACTGGCCTGCCAGCTAGCTCCCCCAGAGAATGAACGGCGCCTTCCGCCCACGTCATTCCGGCTGCCGGAGAAAGATAATGTGATGAAGATGCCTTTGTCCTGAGCGTTAAACGCGCTTTCATTTCTTATAAAAGCATTCAGGCTGGAGGTGAGGTTGATATCACGGATGTTAAAAGTACGTGTGACACCCGCTTGCCAGGTCCTGCTGCGGGAATGAGTCTGATAAATCTTTTCCCATGGAACACCCGCCGGGTTATGGGGATCATAATCGACCAAATCCCTGCGATACACATAGCGGCCCTGATTACTGTTAAGCGAATAACCCAGCGTGCCGTACCATTTTTCAAGCGGGACTGAAAGCATCACATTTGTACTTTTATAGCAGCCGTTAAAACTGTACCGGTGCAGCCCCTGGGCGTTACATTGAGCTGCCGTCATCGCACTACGATAAAAGCTAAGGGAAAAACCATCGTTGTAATTGAGTTGCTGAATATTGCCTCTTGATCCTTCGCTCCCGTGCAGATAGCTCGCTCTTGAAGTCAAAAGACCGTCCAGCCAGCCCGAGTCAAAACCATGTGACCAGTCAATAGCGCCCTCCCAGTAGCTGGCGCTAATAAACAGTGCCGTGCCGGCAGTCAGGGCAGTATTGTTATTTATCGGTAATTTGAGCCCGGCCTGTATTACCTGCTTGTCGGTGTCGTTTTCAAGCGAGTCATCCGTATCCGGCGAGCCCGCCTGGAGAAACCACTGCGGGGTAATGGATGAAAAACCACCCTGGCCGGTATAAGGCACCGTCTCGGTCCTTACCAGTTGATTATCCTCATATACCCGGAGGGTTAATGTGTAGCTGCCCATCGGGAATGAACGGGTGTCGAGTTCCTGTGGTCCTGACTTTAAATAGAATGAAGCGAGTAGCTGACGATCTCTGTAAGCATCAACTCTTGCCTCTCTGGACAGAAAAATATTGACCGGTGTACCGGAGGAAACATTATCCATATTGACCCAGGCGAGGGTGGAACCGACTCGTATCCCACGCATTTTCCCCAGCGGTAACTGGCTAAGGTTGATATTCCCACCGCTGTTACTGAAAATATCCTGCGAATCCATAACGCCAGCCTGCACATAAAACCGCTTTAAAAAATCTTGTCTGAAGTAGGCATTATTGATGGCGGTATCATGGGTGCTTTCCTTGCCCGAACGTTGTCCCTGCCAGTTCCAGTCAACATTCAGGTAACCATTGTCCGTAATACCCAACGAACCATTGCCCTGCACTGAAGCTGACTGATAGTGCCTGTCTGTCACAAAATTAATATTTTGCTGGTGAATAAAAGCATTGCGACTTTCTACGCTGGAGACGTAATAAATATTCTTCTGCTTTTTTTCCGGAAGATAGTGGTTACTAATAAACAGGATAGTCCTGGCATTATTTTCGTCATAGATAATATCGGCAGTATCCGTTTTGAGAAAGTCGCACCCAGGCGTGCCGCCGCTGCTGCTGCATGAAAGCTTGCTGTTACGGTTAAAAGGTTTCTTTAGTTCATTATGTAACATTGCATTGAGGTCAGGATTATCCGGATATATTTTATTGATGGCAGAAACGACAGCGTCGGGTTGTAGAAACTGGACGCTTTCGAGATCCACATGAGTCTGGAAAACCCCCAGAGACTGGCCATAAAGATAAACATCGGTGAGAACCGTTTGACCCCTGGCCAGTTCCTCAAAACCCTGCGGGATGCGCACGGATGCATGAAGCGAGCATGATGCTGAATAAGCGAAAATTAAGAAGAAAACAGGCAAGGACCGCATGTTCATCCATGAACTCCCATCAGAAATGACAGGGTTGGCACCCTGTCATTTGAGTTGACTAATTACTTATTGCCACCTGGCTTTTCTGCTGGCGCAGTGGCCTGCGTTACCACCATGCTTACGATCCCAGTGTAAGAGCCCGCAGCCGTTACTGGTCCTGGATTGTCCTGAGCAATGACCAGAGGCATGGTTGAAGAACCGTTAGCAATACCGCTCGGGAAGGCAGTGGCATATTCCAGAGTGATAGGGGTGGTAGACAATTTTGTACCGTTAACAGATACGCTTAATGGAATAGCATTGCTGCCATTGGCATCCGTCAGGGTCGGGGTATTAGCCAGGCTGACGCTGAGTGCTTTATCTTCTTTATTCGACCAGAACTTAATATTTTCTTTATGTGCCGCAAGTCCTTTCCCCGGTAGGTATTGCATCGCTACAGAAGAAGGGAGAGGAGAGCCATCGGCATTGGTAACGTCAACCGTCGGGTCAATATCTGCTGTTACTGTAATATCTCTTTGTACAGCATTAGCGCAAAAAGTGGTTGCCAGAATACCGCCTAAGCAGAGCAGGTTAAGTTTGTTTTTCATTTAACATTCCTTTTGTTGTTTTCCCATTTTCGGGAAGGGTTAATTCGTCTGCGATGCAGACAATGGAGCTTCTTCCATTTTTTTTGTAATCCAGTTTATATATTTAATTCGGTATGTTTTTGAGTGTGAGAAGGTCATTTGTGGAATATCGATCTCGGTATCCGGATAGACCGTGGCTATTGTTTTTTTCCATAAGCACTGGCCATCCGGATGACACTCTCCGATCTCTTTGACAGGCATCCTGATAGTCCCATCATTAAAAACCCTTCCGTTTTCACGATTGATTTTTAGACTCGCAATTACCTTTTTAGGTGCAACATGTATCAATGCTCCCCAGACAATATTTACACCGACGTTGGCAGTTTTGTTGTCTTTTTTACTTTTGAAGCCTTCATCAAGAAAATTGTTTTCATTTACACTTTCAAAATAAGCACGCCATGTAGTTTCTTTTTGTGGCGGTTCTACTGAAACAATCCTCACAACTCTCTCGCTGGCTGAAGACAGGGCTATTTTTCGTGGCGTAATAATGAGTCCTGCTGGGTTGTCGGCCAATGTTGCTTTCTCACTCTCTTCCTTTGTTCCTGGGTTAAGCACTTGCTTGAGGCTTACCCTAATAAACTGAACATCATTATCCTGAGATATTACTCTTATTTTTGATGCTCCATTCATTCCAACGGAGGCCTCCATAGGGTAGACATACATGGCGGCATTGGCCTTGCTGTTCATGGACAGGAGTGCCAGGAGAATAATAGGTGCGGAACAAATAAAAATGCTCTTCATAAGTATTTTATCCCTGATGAAAATTATCTCTTTCCATGATGAGTAGATATGGATTTTGTTGAGAAACAGAGCAGATTCTAGAGGACAAATTGACAGCGATCAAGTATTTTGATCGTCAAAACCGATCGGTTACATATTCCTAAATAGGCAAAACCTATCAATCAAGGGGGTTATGATCGATATACATTTTCAGTTATGAGTCTTATAAATTATAAGAATAGTTTGTTAACGATAAGGATTATCTAATATGAAGTTGACAGTTCTCCCGAATAAAGATGCATATTTCAATATAGGGTTGCAGTACGTTTTAAGATTGTTTAAAGAGTGTGACTACAATAGTGAAAATATCGTTTTTTTAAATCTTTCAACATGGTCTGTGAAAGAGGTGATCATGAGTGATTGGGTTGATTGTAATTTAAATGAAAGAACCATAATAATTTCACATCCTAATCTTTTACCGCTTGCAAACTACTTTTCAGGCTTACGGCGTAATATCTGTGTTGTTAGCTTGAGTGATATCAAGTTAACGAATAAATGCTCCGGTGGTTTTACTGGGAAAAGAGCCAGGAAATCCTCAGCAGAAAGTGAAAAAGCATTGACTGCGAAAGAATATCAAGCATTGCAAAATTTAATATTTAATATTCCTTTAGAGAAAGAAGCTTGTCATTTAGGCGTTTCAAAAAAAACGGTGTATAGTTTAAGGAAGAACGTTGCAAAAAAGCTAAGCATAGGAAATGTAAGGGAAATTTTCTTTTGGTGATATGTTTTATCACGCTGAAAAAATGATCCCTTTTAATTAATTCATTAATTTTTTATTGTTTTCACATAAAAACACCTTTCTTCTTTACGGAGTGGGAGGGTGTTTCTTTAATTTATTTTTTTAATATATTTAATGATGTATTTAATTGTATTTTTTTTGTGTTTGCTGTTGGTTCTTTATGCTCTTTTTATGTGCTTTGTTGGCTGGTTTTCTTATGGTTATTTATGTTTATTTTGATATGTGTCGATAATGTCTTTTGACGAGCGTGGTATGAGTACGCGGTTTTTTATTTTTCATTGTATGGTTTTTTTATTTTTATGATTGTTATTGTAAGCATTTCACAGTCTATCCGATGGTATGCGTTCTTATTGCATCATCAATATGATTTTTTTCAATTTTAAATATAATGTTTAATTATGAAATTTGATGGCCTCGCAGAACAGAAAGTTATTGTTATCACTTAACTATCGGCTGCTAACCATGCTGAAGAACCAGGCCGGGCACCTCTCTGAAACTAATGAGATTGACGGTCAAAAAAATAGAAATAAAACATAAGCTAAGGTTAAGTGTTTTCTTCACTCGAGAAATACGGCGGTTAACGGTTTATCCTTACCCGATAATATGATTTTTTGAGTGGTAATCCCCCTGAGCGATGCTAATCCTCAATGAATAATGCAGTAGATTAATTAAAGTAAATCCCTGGTTTGTGATTTAAATTGCGCTCAGTATAACCATACTTTTTAAATGGATACTAAACAATGAATATGCAATGTAACAAAAGAAAAAGACGTTACATTTCTCTACAAAAAAATTACAAAACTACATTTTTTTCACTATGAAAAAAATGGTTTTGTAATTTCATATAAGTGATTAATTATGCGCCATAAAAGGATCTGTATTCATTCCGACAAATGAGCCTCTCCCTTTAAATACAATGAATAAAAACTGAAATGTTTTTTAGCGGGCCTTTCTGCCTCTGCTTGAAGCTGCCTCTGAAGTAGAAATAAAGAGGGTGGGTTTCCCCTGGTTTTCTGTGAGCCGTTGCGCCAGTGGCGGCTCCTTTTCATTTACTCCTTTGCTGCATAGCGCTGGTGAGGCTCAGGCCGGAGCGGCTCCCGGCCCTCGGGGAAACTTGATTCAGCGTAAGCTTCGCTTCAGGCAGGAATAATGAGTGTAAACAGGCAGCCGAAGAACAGGGTGGCGATATCAAAAGATGAGGAATAAAAGCACGCGTTGGCCGGGTATGAAATTAACTCGTCCCTGAGTTGGGCCTTAACCTAACTGGCCATGTCCGGGAGAGTGGCAAGAGCAAAACGGAGTACGTTATCGCCATCCAGTGACGCATAGGGCAGGCTTTCTATAACGGCGATGGGGCGTTGTCCCCCGACGGTAGCCCTGATTTCATCAAGCTTGTATTGAATGTGTGGTGCAACCAGAAAACCATCAAAGGCAGGCTGGACGCTGGCAAAGTTATCCAGCCCCACGGCGCTGACCATCAGTTTATAACCTTCTGCATCCGCTACTTTCTGCATTTTCTTCGCCAGAGAATTGGCCGTGTTCCCGAACAAGCAACATATGAGTAACTTTTTCATGGGTATGTCCTCTTGATAACTGAGGCATACACTATTCCTGACGATAACCATAAAATGTGTGTGGGCTCATAGTTACACGACAAATTTATCTGATAAGGCGTTCACTCAGCCTGGCCCACCGGGGCTGCGCGCTGTTCTTATCTTGTGGCCTCCAGGCAATCAAAAGTGAAAATCTGGTATGTGGTGGCATGGAAGCTAAGCACAATTATCTCCGGGTAATATAAAGGTGTGTAAGAAATGCATCAAAAGGCTAAGTTTTAGTGTTGAGTAAAATAACCATCAGGGGTTGTTTGTTTTTTATACTGGTCTGTTCAGGTGATTATCGATTTAATAATGGCGTTTTTTGATAGATAGAGTTTTTACGTGTTTTTATACTCGCCGCTTGTGTGGAAGATATAAAGTAAATTGATTCATTATTTTTACTGTCTCATTTTGTAGTGCCTTTATATCATTTCAAGTTGTGTAGTCACTAAGGAAGGTAATACATGAACCATAAAAAACTGATGCTGGGGGCGTTTGTTTTGCCTCTGGCATTTGCATCCTGTAGTTTCGCCGAAACGCTCACGTCAGAAAAAGTAAGTTCCAGTGCAAATATTCCCTTTGCCGAAACGGCAGATATCGGGAACTCACTAACGATGGTCGGTGGCCTGGTCAGCGGGAGTTTTGGTGATGACTCATTAATTGCAACCGGCAGCATCACGGGGTTACAGGAAGGGCTTTATACCACCCTCATTGCCGATACGGATGATATACCGGAAGGGCATACCTCAAAAGAGTTTGGCGTCGGGAATTTCCACGGTATGAATAATGCTGATAACGTCATCTCGGTAAAAGTTGAACCCGTTTCTCCCCGGAGTATTGTGCAGTCCGGCGAGCATGGTCTTAATTATGTTTCATTTGCGGCTAGCGGCCCAGTGCAAAGCTATAACGTGAAGTTAAATGGTCCACAGAAAGTCGTGGCTGATACTTATACAGTTAAAACGATAGCTTATACATTTAGTGAGTAAATAATTTGGGGGCATAGCCCCCTTTTTTAATCGGGCGTGTTTTTTATAATCGCATCGCCCACTTATATCTCACTTTAATGAGCGCGTTGTTATGCGAAATTCGTATTCTGTGGGGATGTTTTCTCTTATTATCGGCGGCACATTGTTGATATTATCAGCAAACGCTGCGGCTGGTGAAGTGGTTGCTCATACACGCCTGTTTCAAATAAAACTGGGTTCCTCAAGGCTTATCTATTCTCCAGGCATAAACGACATCGCTCTCGCCGTAAATAATCCCCAGGATTACCCGGTTCTTATTCAGGGAAAAGCCTGGCAGGAAGATAAAAAAACGCCTGCTCCATTTATCGTGACTCCGCCGGTGTCGCGTTTAGAAGGCCATCAGCAAAGTCGTTTAAGAGTGATTAAAGCAGGCGAGTTTGCGCAGGATCGCGAGACCCTGAGCTGGCTTTGCGTAGCGGGTATTCCGCCTAAAAACACCGATGTCTGGGCGCAAGATGAGAGAGAGCGTGCTCCCTCTTCTGCGGTCATCATGAACCTGGAAGTCAGCGCCCGCCAGTGCATTAAGCTGCTGGTTCGCCCCCCTACGTTAAGCACAACCACCCTGGAAGCCGCCGGGAACCTGGCCTGGTACAAAGATGGGAAGACGCTCGTGGCGCAGAACTCGTCTCCTCTTTATGTTCATTTAGCATCGATGAGCATTGGCGGGCTGGCCGTGCCGGAGGTGACATATATTCCCCCTTACTCCTCGCGGACCTTTCCCGTTAGCAAGGAAGCCAAAGGCCCGATCAAATGGGTGGTGATAACGGATGAAGGGGGGAGGAGTCGCGCTTACCAGTCATTGCCGGAGCTAGCCGCCCGGCCTCAGGGCTGATTGAGCGCCCGCTATGATGCCTCTGATACCTGTGCGCTATTTCGCCCTCACCCTGATGTTGTCACCTTTTTACTGTGACGCCCAGCGCTGGGAGTTTGATGCCAGCCAGCTGGGGCTGAGTGATGCCAGCCTGGCCGTGTTTAATCAGGGAGGCCAGTTACCGGGAAGCTACCGCGTTGATGTGTTGCTGAACGGAGAAATTGTGGATACCCGCAATATTCTGTTCAGGAAATTGGCGGGGGAACCTGAAAATGCCGGTCTCGTTCCCTGCCTGAGCATTGGGCTGCTTAACCAATACGGCATTCGGGTTGAAGATTATCCCCGGCTAACGCCGTCATCTTCTGATACCAGCCAGTGCAGCCACCTGAATGCCGTTCCCGGCGTGGAGGCGACGTTTAGTTTTTCCAGCCAGCAACTCCTGCTCACTGTTCCTCAGGCCGTTATGCGTCAGGTGTCGGGCGAGCTGGCGCCGCGGGAGCAATGGAATGACGGGCTCGATGCGCTCCTGCTGAATTACCAGGCCAGCATGTCGCATACGTCTTACCGTGGCTCGCGCCGCCAGCGAATGGACTCCCCGTTCATCCTGCTGGAGCCGGGGCTGAATATAGGCCCGTGGCGGCTGCGTCATTCTACAAGTTGGCAGAAAAATAGCGGACAGGGCGGCCGCTGGGAAACGGCGTATACCTTTGCCGAACGGGGTCTGTACGGGATGAAGAGCCGCCTGACGCTTGGCGCACGTTTTACCCCGTATGAGGTGTTCGACAGCGTCCCCTTCAGGGGCGTTATGCTCGGGACCGACGACGAGATGGTGCCTTTTAGCGAGCGCCGTTTTTCTCCGGTAGTCAGCGGCGTTGCCCGTTCACTGGCGCGAGTGGTCGTCCGCCAGCAGGGGTACACCCTCTATGACGCCACCGTTGCGCCCGGCCCCTTCAGGCTGGGCAACTTAAGGCCGTTGTCCGGCGGCGGTGATTTGGACGTCACCGTTGAGGAGAGCAGCGGCTTAGCTCAGCATTTCATCGTGTCCTGGCAAACACCTTCCATCTCCGTGCATTCCGGTTACCTGAAATATAACCTGATGGCGGGGCAATATAATCCTGCCGGTCGTGTCAGCGGGCGGACAGGCATTGCACAGGCATCGGCAATATATGGCTTGCCGCTGGGGGCGACGATTTACGGCGGATTGCAGAGCGCTGAGTGCTTTCATGCCCTGTCGCTTGGGGTTGGCGTCTCGCTGGGCAGCGCCGGTAGCTTTTCTCTGGATACCACGCACGACCGCGTTCGTTCTAAAAATGCCTCACTGGGTAAGCAGTGGCGGGTGCGCTACAGCAAATTGGTGGATGCTACCCATTCATCGCTGGCATTAACCTGGGCCTGGTCTCCTGCGGCCGGTTACCGCACGTTGTCGGATGCCCTTGAGCGCAGATCGGTTCCCCGGGGTGGGATGATTTCCCGGGCGCAGCTGAGTTTTAATCAATCTCTGGGCGCGCTGGGCTACCTCAGCCTGAGCACCCGCCGAACCCGATACCGGCAGAGTGAAGAAAACGATCGCTCCGAAAGCATACGCTACAACACGCGTATCAAAGATCTCTCTCTGTCTCTGGACTGGACGCGTTCGCGCTGGCAGGGAAAAGTGGATCGGCTTCTCAGTATTATGTTCAGTATCCCACTGGGGAATATGTCCGGGGCTGAAACAATGGCTAGCGGGCAGATGTTGTCGTCCACCGCCGGCAAAGAAACCTGGATGACGGGACTGAGCGGCCAGGGGATGGGGCATCGCTTAAGCTGGAATGTGATGCAGCGTTTTTTGCCCGGTAACGCGGGTACCCGGTCGCAATCTCACTCCACAACCTCTCTGGGATGGCGTGGTTCTCAGGGGATCATGACGGCAAATTATAGCCGTAGCCCACAGGTTACAGGTCTTGGAGCCAGCCTGAGCGGGAGCGGCGTGCTGACTTCCGGGGGATGGGCGCTGGGGCAGCCGCTAAACGGCACGGCAGCATTAGTTGGCGCACCGGGAGCAGCAGAGATCCCGGTTGGAGGGTGGCCAGGGGTGAAAACCGATGGGCGGGGTTATACCGTCCTGAGCGGGCTGCAACCTTACCAGCGAAACGTTATCAGCCTCGATCCCGCTCGCCTGCCGCATGAGGCGGAGATAACCCGGACGGATATTCCCGTGGTGCCGACCAACGGCGCGATTATTCCTGCCGTATTTGCGACTCATATCGGCAAAAAGGCGCTATTGGGTCTGACAGATAGCAGCGGGCAAGCCATCCCCTTCGGCTCCGTTGTTACGCCGGAAGCACAAAATAATGCCGGTAACGGCATCGTGGGTGAAAACGGAAAGGTCTATTTGTCCGGGCTTTCCGGGAAAGGATATTTGCAAATCCGCTGGGGTCTCTCAGCGCGGCAGTCCTGTCGGGCAGCATATCATTTGCCGAAAGTTTCCGGCCCTGCTGGAATTTTTAGTGCATGGGCGAAGTGCTTGTGAGCCATGTAAGTAAATTAGCTTCTGCCTCCCCTTGAAATAAAAAGACCCCGGAAGTCTAAACCGCCGGGGTCTTCAAATCAGACGCAGCTAAGGCTTAACTGCGGTTTTCTTCAATATAACGAGCAAGGCTCTCCGGGGTTTTCAGCACGGTGGCGACTTCCGTCGGCGGTATCATACAGCCGTACAGATCCTGCACTTCCAGCACTAAATCCACCGCCAGAATAGAGTCGAGAATATCGGACTCAATCAGCTCATCGTTAAAGCCGACTTTGCGGGATAACACCTTTTCAAACAGGGCGAGAATGTCTTGTTCCATCTTTTTTTCCTGAGTCATTAATTCGTGCGAGCCTGGGTATCCAGCAGCTTGCGGTCGATTTTGCCGTTAGGGTTAAGCGGCAAAGCATCTTTAATAATGATTTGCGAAGGCACCATATAAGGCGGGATCACCTTCGAGAGCGAAGTTTTGATGGCTTCCGGCGCGAGGCCGGTTACGCAGAAAGCCGCAATACGCAGCACGCCGCCGCCGGACTTCATCAGCGGCAGCACCACGGCCTCGCTAATGCCGGACATCGCCAGCAGGCGGTTCTCAATCTCGTTGATTTCAATCCGGTAGCCGTTCAATTTGATTTGGCTGTCGTTGCGGCCCTGGCAATAAAGCAGTCCGTCCTCGTAGCCGAGATCGCCGGTCCGGTAGCCCCGGAATTGCTCGCTTTCGCGGTGCAGTAATTTCTCTGCGTTTTCCTGCGGCAGCCCAAGGTAGCCGCGCATCACGTTTTTACCCCAGATAATCAGTTCACCTTCGGCGGTAATTTCCATTCTGGAGTCCGGCATCATGGTGCCAACCGGCAGCAGGTCGTTTTCGCTGAGCAGGATCTCATCGGTGATTTCGATAACCGTGGTGGCGATGGTCGCCTCCGTTGGCCCGTAGGAGTTAAGAATTTTGGCCTGCGGGAAGCGTCGGCGCAGCTGCTTGACCAGCGCCTTATTCAGCACTTCGCCGATGAACACAAATACGCTCAGGTCGGGCAAATAGTCGCTGTTGAACTGCGGGGAAAGCAGCTTCTGGTAGGCAAAAGAGGGCGTTGAAACCCAGGCCGAAACGCCGTTGGTTTTCAGGCGCTCGAGCCAGTTTTCGGCCGCGATGTCTTCTTTCGCATTCAGCACGATGTGCCCGCCGGTAGCGAGGTTTGCCAGCAGCGGGATCAGGGAAAGGTCGAAGCTGAACACCGCGTGGTTCATCAGCACCGGCACGTCCGGCAGCGCAAAATCCTGGCGTACCCACTTCATGAAGTGCCACAGGCTCTCGCGCCCAATCTGCACGCCTTTCGGTTTCCCGGTGCTTCCTGAAGTAAACATGATATAGGCCAGGTTCTGCTCGGCCAGCGCTTTGCCCGTTTCGCCGGTTGCCACGAACTGCTTTGTCGCTACGTCGTAATAGCAGGGAGCGCTGGCAAGCTGGCAGATCTCTTTCAGCCTCTCCTGAGGGTAAATGCAGTCCACCGGAATATACGGAATGTTGTGCAGCAGGCAGCTATAAATAGCCACGGCAAACTCGGCCTGCTGGTGCCCGTACAAAACCACCGGCGTTCCGGCGGGCTGCTGGCTCAGTTCGTAGCGCTGCGCCCAGTCCGCAACGGCGACGGAGAGCTGCTGCCAGGTCAGGGCGTAATCGCTACCGCTGATGGCCAGCTGCTGGGGGCGTGCGGGGTCGAGTAATGCCGCACGCAGAAAATCCTGCAGTTCCTGAAGCTCGGGATGAAGTTTCATAGAGGTGACATTCCGCTAAAGATGTAGAGGGAGGCCGCTGCGCTTGCCAGCGTCAGAATTCGTCCAAAAAACGCGATAACCGGATGGCGTAATCCGTTGCTCAAAGCTGGGCTGTGTTTGGCTGACCACAGCAGCATGTTATGGGCAACGGAAATGGCGCCGAACAGCGCGCCGCTGATGACATAGTGCCTTTCAAGCCCGTTCCATGCCCCCATGCAAAAGAGCGTGCAGAAAATGCCAACGTTCTGTGCCAGGGTTTTGTTTTGACGGAAGAAATCGAGCTTCATCAGATTCATGTAAATCGGCATAAAGACCACGTCGCGCAGCCATTCAGACAGGCTGATGTGAAAGCGTCGCCAGAAGTCCTGCGGGTTTTTAGCCAGAATCGGCATATTAAAGTTGGCCGGAATGTTCAGACCAAACAGGCGGCCAGCGCCGATAGCCATGTTGCTGTAACCGGCAAAATCGAAGTAGAGATAGGCGCTGTAGGCCAGTGACATCACAACGCCGACGCTGAGCGTAAACGGGCGGTGGCTCCAGGATTCAATCACCAGGTTATCTATCAGCATGGCAAACAAAAATTTTTGGATAATGCCGGTCACGATTTGCTCCAGCGCCAGTAAAAACTGTTCGCGGCTGAGGCGGAAAACCGGTTTGTTAATGTCGTTAACCCAGCTGCGCCAGCGGTACATTGGGCCAGCGAGGATAATAAACGGCATAAACAGATAGCAAAAATAATGCAGGAAATTTCGCCCGTCTTTTTTACTGCGGTAAAGCAGTACGTCAATCGCGCGGAAGGTCATAAAGGAGAGGCCAATCATGCCCCAGTGGTTATTAAGGTGTAGTTTCACCAAAAACAGCGGTAGCAGGGTCAGGCTCACCGCCTGCCATGTTTTTAAGCAGCCTTTCTCTTTTAATGTGACAAGAATATAAAAAGCCAGGAACACCGCGATCGGAACAATATAATCGCCCTGGAAGATATAGCCCCAGCCTAATGCCGCCAGCACCGAAAAAGCGGATAAATAAGTCAGCCGGTGATTCAATACCCGGTTAACCAGCGCAAACAGCAGCGCCGATGAAAACAGAAAGAAAAAAAATGTTCCTGAGCTGTACATCATTCATCCTTCAGAATTTTTGATATTCAAAATGCACTTTTAAATTCATGCTGTCGTCAACGGATGACCACGCAACAACGGTTATCGCTAAAAAGAGATAAAGGAAAAAAAGGCGGGCTGCGGTTTTCATCATTTAAAACTCCCGGCAATAAATCGGTCCATGGCCACCCACGCCAGTTCTGTGGGGTGAAGGCGATCCCAGTTCCAGCCGTTTTGGTAGGGCTGAGCGTACATGTCGAAGTAACGAACCTGGTTTTGCTCAAGCGTTGCCGTAACCTGGCGGTCAACGGGTCGGAATTTCTCCGTGTTCTTAAGCGCCCACGGGTTGAGCGGGTCGATAATCACCACAAACTGCGCGTGGCGCTGTTTCAGGAGCGCAATTGTTGCCTGGAAAGCCTGCATCTGGCGGCTAACCGGCGGGGTTGGGTACCAGTCTTCCGGCGTTTTGTTATCTTCGAAAACGGACTTATCCATCCACAATGTCGCCGCGCTTTCCTGGCGGGACTGGTTCAGAACGCGCGCCTGGGCCAGCTGTTGCTCCCAGTCAGGTTGCACAACGTTGGCGCTCATCTGCTGCGGCCAGGTACGGTGTTTTGGCTGCGGGGTAATATGCAGCATTGCCAGCCAGTCGTTTTTTACCATGGTGCAGAAGTTAGCAAACTGATAATTCACTTCCTGCCAGATAACCTGCGGGTGCCAGCCGTAAACTTTCATTTCGCCAAAGGTTAAATGGCTAATATCTTCTTTATCAATATGCTGCAAATAATGAGTCAGGTAAGGGCGAGTTTGCTCATTTTTCATCAGCGGATTAAAAATTGCGGCCGGGAAATGGTCGGCAAAAATTGCCGGAGGAATGCTGTCAAAATAAAAACTATCCGGGGCATAGAGCAGAACAATTTTACTGTTAGCGTTGATGTCATTTTTGAAACGGGAGAGCAGTAAAAACTGAGTAATGTTATCAACATAACTATCGCCGTAGGCGACCACCGGGCGGTGCAACTGGTTGTTAAAGTAATTATATACCGCGTAGTGCTCATCTTCGGAGGTAGAGACTTCCGAAGCACCGAGGAAGAAAATCGCATTTCCCTGTAACGCATGGGATATTGTGGCTATTTTTTCGCGCTGTTCTTTTGGCGTGCCTTCCATTGTTTTGATCAGCGGCTGGAATGTCAAAGGCGGATCGAAGCTCGTCACCAGCGGGTGAACGCAAAGGAACAAGACAGCAAGCAGCGCCATCGAGATATGTAGGCAGAGAGTATTTTTAATTTTCATTATAAGAGTAACGCTATATGACAACCATTTGTTTAAAATTTGTTAGTTTTTAACCTCACGGGAAATCCAGCCCCGTGAATTTTGACACTATATACCAGGAATCTGGCGATGATGAGCGTTGCTGTGTAACGGTATGTACAAGCTCCGGCACTCCAGAATCCCGGCGGTTGTTTGTGCCTGGCCGCTATTTTTTACGGCGGTTAGCGGCCTAATTAATTGCTCGCCAGGTAATTTGTACCGGGCCAATTGTCGGCAACTCCGGAGAAGGGAATAAGTTGTTTAATCACTCGCTGTCCTATCTTTTACATAAATGTTTTAGCTGCTTTATATTTCCGTGGTGATTGTTTTTAAACGCGCCCATCCTTGTTGTTAACATAACTCATTCTAATCAAATGGTTTTTTGTGTTGTGATTTGGCGGTGTGGCGTTTTTTAATCTTATTTTATAAGGATGATTTTGTGTTTGTTTGATGTTTTGTATATTGAGTGAGTTATGAATTGATATTTATCATTTAACAATAGCGATGATGCTCACGAGAATAAAAAATAGGAAGATATTGTGGAACTTTTATTTGTAACGTTCATTTCGCCATTGAATAATGTCCTGGCTTCACAGGGGTGAAGCATTTTTCAACTATTAGGGACGAAAAGATGAAATTAAAATTAATCGTGGTGGCCGTCTCAACGTTATTAGCGGCAGGGGCGGTTAACGCCGCCGGCGTTTATAATAAAGAGGGTAACAAGCTGGATCTCTATGGAAAGGTTACCGCCCTCCATTATTTCAGTGACTCAAACGGTGCCAATGGGGATAAAACCTATGCGCGCTTAGGGTTTAAAGGCGAAACCCGCATCACCCATCAGCTCACCGGGTACGGCCAGTGGGAATATAACTTCAGCGGTAATAATGCCGAATCCGACGGTGCGAAGGGCAATGCAACGCGCCTGGCTTTTGCCGGGCTAAAATTTGCCAACTTTGGCAGCTTTGATTACGGGCGTAACTTTGGCGTGGCTTACGACATTGGCTCATGGACGGATATGCTGCCGGAATTTGGCGGCGACACATGGACCCAAACGGATGTCTTCCTCACCGGGCGTACCAACGGCGTTGCCACCTGGCGTAATAGCGACTTCTTCGGCCTGGTTGAGGGACTGAATGTCGCCCTTCAGTACCAGGGCAAAGAAGATGACGCCACGCGCGGGCTGGGCAAACAGCACGGCGACGGCTGGGGCATGTCTACCAGCTATGAGTCCCAGGGCTTTGGCATAGGCGTGACTTATGCCGCATCGGACAGGACTGACGCTCAGGTTGCACAGGGGCGGCTTGCATCGGGTGACAATGCCGCAGGTAATAAGGCAGAAGTCTGGGCGGCGGGCCTGAAGTATGACGTCAACTCGCTCTATCTTGCGGCGACGTTTTCAGAAACCCATAACATGACCACCTACGGCGGCAACAGCAACATCGCCAATAAAACGCAAAACTTCGAAGTCGTTGCGCAATATCAGTTTGAGTCGGGCCTGCGTCCGTCCCTGGCTTATCTGAAATCAAAAGGCAAAGATCTGAATACCGTCGGAGGCAATCAGGATCTTGTTGAGTATATTTCTATTGGCGCTAACTACTACTTCAACAAAAATATGTCGACCTACACGGATTATAAAATCAATCTGCTGGACGACAGCGAATTTATCCGCGCTGCACAAATCAACACCGACAATGTTTTTGCCGTCGGCATGGTCTATCAGTTCTGATTTTGTGATAAATACGGCCCGGTTTGTTTTACGGGTCGTAATAAGCCGTGCTCCTGACAAGATGTTTCCGCGACGGACAAGTTGAATACTTTTTCTGCTGGCTTTATGGTGAATCCTAAAAGCGAGGAAGAAAAATGCCCCTGATAATCCGCAAAGCCGTCCCCGAAGATGCCCCTCTTATCTCTACCCTTGGTGCGACGAGCTACCGCTATCATTTCCAAAAATTCTGGCAATCTGAAGATGAGCTTCAGGCCTTTATTGACGGTGAATATTCGCTGCCTACGCTGGCGAAAAGCCTGTCCGACCCTGACGTTGGCTGGTTTATTGCTGAAAACAAAGGTGCAATTGGTTTTGCCAAAATAAGCTGGGATCGCTCGGTTCCGGGGCGGCCGTTTTCTGGCGCCTTGCTTAACAAGCTCTACTTTGCTCCCGGTGAGACCGGCAAGGGCTATGGGAAAGCGCTTTTTGACAGAGCGGTTGAACTGGCGAAAGAAAGGAATCAGAACTACTTCTGGCTGGAAGTGCTTGAGGGCAATGAGGGCGCACGGAATTTTTACCTGTCCCAGGGCATGAGCCACTTAACAAGTGAGACCTTTACCAGCGCGACGCAAACCAGCACGCTGTATATTCTTGGTAAACCGCTATAAACCCGGCAAGAGATTTCGGTATAGCCCGCTGGGCTGATAGCATTTTCAGGCTCCCTCCGTTTTATTAAGCGGCGGGATTGCCTCCGGAGTTACGCCCGGCGGACGGCAATATCGACATATCTTGTTATTTCTTAACTCCCCTCTGATACAAAGGTCTTCTTTCCGGCCTCTATTTCTGCGGCGTAAACTAGCCGCTGATAAAGACAAGTGGCCTAACCTCAAAGTGATAAATTCCTGGTTGAAAAATATTACCCTGGCAGCCGCGCTTAGCCTGCCCGCAGCGGCTTTTGCCGCGCCACATGTTCAGGTCGGTTTTTCGCCGGAAGGGTCGGCGCGGGCGCTGGTATTGCAGGTTATCGCCCAGGCGCATAAGTCTGTCCGCATGATTGGCTACTCCTTCCAGGCTCCCGATATCGCTCAGGCGCTTGTGGAGGCTCATAAGCGGGGTGTAGAGGTGAGGGTGGTGGTGGATAAAAAACGTAACCAGAACAAGGCCAGTCTGAAGGCGATGAGCTTTGTCGCTGCCAATGGCGTTCAGCTGCGTATTGACGGGCACTATCATATCCAGCATGACAAAACGATCATCGTCGATGAGCAAACCGTTGAAACCGGCTCGTTTAACTATGCGCCTTCTGCTGAAACGGAAAACAGTGAAAACGTGGTGGTGCTGCGAGACATGCCGGATGTTGCCAGCCAGTACGTTGCGCACTGGCAAAGCCGCTGGGAGCTGGGCGTGCCGTTTACCGGAGAAACTTCGGTATAGCCTGGCGCGGGTTGATCTCCTTGGTTGTTATGTTATAACGTTTCTATTTCGCGATTGGATCGCAAAGGAGAGCGTTATGATAATGAAGAAATCTGCTTTTATTCTGGGAATGGGCGTTCTGCTGTCGGGAACGCAGGCGCTGGCTCACGGCCATCATCACGGCAAACCGTTAACCGAGGTCGAACAGAAGGCCAGCGAAGGTATTTTTGACGATACCAATGTGAAAGACCGCTCCCTGGCCGACTGGGAAGGTATCTGGCAGTCGATAAATCCTTATTTGCTGAGCGGCGATTTAGACCCGGTACTGGAGAAAAAAGCCAAAAAGAGCGGCAAGAGCCTGGAAGAATATCGGGCGTATTATAAAAAGGGTTATGCGACAGATGTCGAAACGATTGGCATCGAGAATAACGTCATCGAATTCCACGTAGGAAAAGAAACCGCCAGCTGCCATTACGATTACGCGGGCTACAAAATTCTGACTTATAGCTCAGGAAAGAAGGGCGTGCGCTACCTGTTTGAGTGCAAAGACAGCCAGTCAAAAGCGCCAAAGTTTGTGCAATTTAGCGACCATATTATTGCCCCGCGTCAGTCTCAGCATTTCCACATCTTCACCGGGAGTGAATCCCAGGACGCATTGCTCAAAGAGATGGATAACTGGCCAACATATTACCCGTACAATATGACCAAAGCGCAGGTAGTTGACGAGATGCTGCACCACTAGAGAAGGAAAACGGGCGGCACATTCGCCGCCCGCTGTTTAACCATCAGAACAGGTAGCGAGTGCCGAGGGTGAATTCGCTGGTGGCAAGGCGAGCCTTCATTTGCTCGTCCTTCAGGCCGCGTACGTTGCCGAAGGTATTGTAGCCGCTCTCGATTTTGCCCATATCCACGTAGCGATAGCCAATGTCAAAGCTCAGGCGCTCCAGCGGCGAATAGCTGACGCCTGCGCCAAGCGACCAGGCCAGGTTGTTTTGCGTGCTGGAGGCGTATTCCCGGGAAGTATTGCCCTGCCAGCCGCCCGCTTTTACCTTCGCAACCCCGAGACCCGCGGTGCCGAACAGTGAAACACCGTAGCCCAGTTCATAGTCGCGATAGACGTTCAGCATCAGCCGTTCTGTTTTCAGCTTCAGGTGGTTGTAGCTTGTCGGGAAGGCGGTGGAGCCGCTGGTAAATTCGGTTTTCTGGCGGAAGGTATATTCCCCCTCGGTACGCCAGCCGTTGCCGTACTGGTAACCGGCAGCCAGCGACGCGCCGCCGAGTCTGTCTTTTTCTTTACCGTCAACAAACTGCCCAACGCCGGGGCGGCTGCTGGTGTCCTGGTCGCTGGCGCGCTGCTCGCTTTGCAGGTATTTAGCCGAACCGTAATAGCCTTCATCGCCGTTTGCGGCCAGAGCCTGCCCGGCACACAGCATTAACGGAAGCGCCCATAAGCCTGTTTTAATTTTCATATTTTCCGCCCGATATCGTGTTATTTCAGCTCGTTCTCAATCGTTTTCAGCGCCTCAATAGCGCAGGCCTGGTCGAGATGCCCGCCCGGTGCGCCGCCGATGCCGATAGCGCCAATCACCTGCTCACCGGCTTTTATCGGCACGCCGCCCGCCAGCAGCAGGAAGCCAGGGATATCGCGCATATTGGCCGCGCCCGCGTTGGACTGAGAGCCTTTCATCACGTTGTCGGTTGGGTTTTTGGTGGTCAATGAGGTCCAGGCTTTCATGCGGCTGGCTTCGACGGTATGCGGCCCGGCATTATCCATGCGCTTCATCACCAGCGGCGTGCCGGAACGGTCAACCACGGTCACCGCCACGTTATAGTTATCTTTGGCGCAAACCTGGAGTGCGCTTTGCGCCAGCTTGTCGGCAAGCTCAAGGGAGAGGTTTTTCTGGCTCAGTACGCCGGTTGCCGCGCTGGCGCTAGAGATTACGCTGCCCATCAGCAGGGCGCTTAACAGAAGACGTTTCATGATGTTGCTCCATATTGGTTTGCTATGGGTCAATACTATGAAACGCGGCGTTGGCGGGAAATTGGCGCGAACACCTAACTTTCCTGGTAGTTTTACTTAGTCTCTTTGACGACTTCACCGTAGATTTTGAGCAGTTTCGGCAGGGAGTTAACTTCAAGCTTGGTGAAAATATTGGCGCGGTGCGCCTCCACCGTGCGCGGAGAAAGCGAGCACTGTTGGGCAATTTCCTTGCTGGAATAACCCAGGATCAACAGCTCCAGCATCTCCTTTTCGCGCGCGGTCAGAGTCGCGAGCTTTTCCTGGAGAGGTTGCCATTTCTGCTTTTCCTCAAGCCGCGTTTTTTGCTGCTCCATGGCGGCTCCGACCACTTCAAACAGCAGGTCGGCATCAATCGGCTTGGTCAGAAACTCAAAGGCACCATTTTTAAAGGCGCGGCGGCACAGATCGATGTTGCCGTGCCCGGTCATGATAATCACCGGCAGCGCCAGCCCTTCCTGCGTCCATTCGTCCAGCAGAGTCAGCCCTGTTTTGCCCGGCATACGGATGTCGAGCAGCATACAGCCGTCGAGCAGGGCGAGGTCGCCCGCCTGCTGCTGAAAAGCCTGGGCGCTGTCGAAGGCGTGAGTCTCCCAGCCCACCGTTGAAAGCAGCAGTTTCAGCGAGTCGCGGATCGCCGCATCGTCATCAATAAGCCAGATGCGCTGTTCCATTATTTCTCCTCGCCGTTGAGCGGAAACCAGAGCCTGAAGCAGGCGCCCTGTCCCGGAATATTGCTGGCTTCGATAGTGCCGTTCAGGCGCTGAACCAGGGTGTCGGTAAGCGCCATACCCAGGCCAATGCCCCCGGCCCGGGTGGTGAAGAACGGAATGAAAACGTGCTCCAGCGCCTCGGGGGATAACCCCGGCCCGCCGTCGCTCAGGGTTAACACAATGCCGTTGTTTTCAGCCTCGATCTTGAGATGAACCCAGCCCGAGCCGCCGGTTTGCGCCTGGATAGCGTTGCTGACGATGTTATGCAGGATCTGCTCAATCCATAACGGCGGAGCAAACAGCAGCGGCAGCGGGTCGGCAAAGTGGCCGGTTGCGCGGATTTTCCCCGTCCGCAGCTCGTTATCCAGCAGCTTGCACACCCGCAGCCAGAGCCGCTGGAGATCGACAGGCTGGAATTCGGCCCGCTCGCTGGTTAATTTTTGCCGGAACTGGCTGAGCAGGGCATCAATACGTTTTATCTGGAGCACCGAGGCCTCCAGCAGGTCGGGAACCTGGGCCGGATTATTCTGTTTTATCAGCCGCGCCGCCGCCTGGTTATAGCTCATTACTGCCGTCAGCGGCTGGTTCAGCTCATGCACCATGCCCGCCGCCAGCTCGCCCATGGTATTGAGCCGGGTAAGTTCTGCGTAGCGGGCGCGCAAATCTGCAATATCGCGGCGGCGCTTATTCACCTGATACTGCGCCAGCAGGTAGAGTGCAAGCGCCCAGAACAAGGCCGGGGAGATAATCAGCCACCACGGCAGTTTAGCCCATTCAGGATTATCGCCGACGGAGAGCAAAAGCGGCTGGGTAGGGCTGGCGACGGTTTTATCCCAGCGCCAGTAGTAAGACGCGCCAGAGTCGCCCTGCTGGTAGAGCAGGGTGGCGTTCCAGCTGATATCGAGATAGCGAAACGTCTTTTTCTCTCCGAGGGTATCGAGCAGGGTTTTCAGGTCGATTAACAGGGACAGATTCGGGCGGTTAAGCCAGTAGCGGCCGTCGCCTTCGGGCACGATAGGCAGGCGCGGTTCGAGGTTGTTATGCCGCCGCCACATGACGATTTGCGGCAGGATCTTTTGCACCTCGCTGGCATCCTGGCTGACCGGCAGCAGCGGAATAATGGCGTCGTGCTGGGACAGCTTCACCGTGACCTCACGGTAGAGAATGCGGAAGTCGGCGGACTTCTCCTCGTACTGCTGCTGTAAAAACCAGGCGCTAAGCCCCGCGCAGCTGAGCAGCGTTAGCAGCAGCCAGCTAAACAACCTCAACATGCTAAATCCCTTTTTGCGCCGTGGTGAAAATGTTGATTCAGTATGGAGTAACTTGCGGGCAAAAAAAAGCGAGCGCCGTAGCGCCCGCCTTGATGACAAGTTCTGCTAAATCAGTGCTTGTTACAGCCCGCGCACTGTTTGTTCTGGATCTGCTGGAAGAAGTCGTTGCCTTTGTCATCCACCAGGATGAACGCCGGGAAGTCTTCCACTTCAATTTTCCAGATGGCTTCCATACCCAGCTCCGGGTATTCCACCAGTTCCAGGCTCTTAATGCTCTGCTGAGCCAGAACCGCCGCCGGGCCGCCGATGCTGCCGAGGTAGAAGCCGCCGTGTTTGTGGCAGGCGTCGGTCACCTGCTGGCTGCGGTTGCCTTTCGCCAGCATTATCATGCTGCCGCCGTTGGCCTGAAGCTGATCGACATAAGAGTCCATACGGCCTGCGGTAGTTGGGCCTAAAGAGCCTGAGGCGTAACCTTCTGGCGTTTTGGCCGGCCCTGCGTAGTAGATCGGGTGATCTTTCACGTACTGCGGCAGCGCTTCGCCGTTGTCCAGGCGTTCTTTCAGCTTAGCGTGGGCGATGTCGCGAGCTACGATAATGGTGCCGCTCAGGGAGAGGCGGGTAGAAACAGGGTAAGCAGAAAGCTGGGCGAGGATCTCTTTCATCGGCTGGTTCAGGTTCACCTTCACGGCTTCGCCTTCACCGGCCTGGCGCAGCGCTTCCGGGATGTACTTCCCAGGATTGCTCTCCAGTTTTTCAATCCAGATCCCGTCTTTGTTGATTTTCGCCTTGATGTTGCGGTCCGCGGAGCAGGAAACACCCATGCCAATCGGGCAGGATGCGCCGTGGCGCGGCAGGCGCACAACGCGGATGTCGTGGGCGAAGTATTTCCCGCCAAACTGCGCGCCGAGGCCGAGCTTCTGCGCTTCTTCCAGCAGTTCCTGCTCCAGCTTCACGTCGCGGAAGGCCTGGCCGTGCTCGTTGCCTTCGGTTGGCAGCCCGTCGTAATAGTGGGTGGAAGCCAGTTTCACCGTTTTCAGCGTGGACTCAGCCGAAGTTCCGCCGATAACGAACGCAACGTGGTATGGCGGGCAGGCCGCGGTGCCGAGCGTACGCATTTTCTCAACCAGGTAAGCTTTCAGTTTCGCCGGGGTGATAAGCGCTTTGGTTTCCTGATAGAGATAGGTTTTGTTGGCCGAGCCGCCGCCTTTGGCAACGCACAGGAATTTATATTCGTCGCCGTCCACGCTGTAGAGGTCAATCTGAGCAGGCAGGTTGGTGCCGGTGTTCACCTCTTTGTACATATCCAGCGCGGCATTCTGGGAATAGCGCAGGTTATCTTCGATATAGGTGTTGTACACGCCCTGAGACAGCGCGGCTTCATCGCCGCCGCCGGTCCAGACGCGCTGGCCTTTTTTACCCATGATAATCGCGGTGCCGGTATCCTGGCAGGTCGGCAAGATGCCTTTGGCGGCAATCTCAGAGTTACGCAGGAATTGCAGCGCCACGTATTTGTCGTTTTCGCTGGCTTCCGGGTCGTGAAGAATATCGGCAACCTGCTGCTGGTGGGCAGGGCGCAGCATAAACGCCGCGTCGTGGAAGGCCTGCTGTGCCAGCAGAGTCAGGGCCTGAGGTTCTACTTTCAGCACCGGCTGGCCTTCGAATTCGCTAACCGAAACGTGTTCACGGGTTAACAGATAATATTCGGTTTCATCGTGCGCCAGAGGGAAAGGGTTCTGGTAAACAAAAAGTTTGTTCGACATAGCTCATTACTCCATAAAAATAAGCCGCCGGAAGTTGCCCCCCAGCGGCTTTAAATCAGAACAGCATCGCCATCCACGGATAACCAATCAGCAGCAGTGCGGCGAGGAACAGGCCGCCAAAGATGGTGCCAAGGCGCCAGTAATCTTTGGTTGGCAGGTAGCCGCTACCGTAGTAAATCGGGCTTGGGCCTGTGCCGTACGGGGTGATGATGCCCATGATACCCAGCGAGGTCACCATCAGCAGGCAGAACACTTCCATATTCATGCCGGGGATAGTAGAAGCGATGGTCAGCATGGCCGGCAGCAGCGCGGTAGTGTGTGCGGTGGTGCTGGCAAACAGGTAGTGCAGCAGGTAGAACGCCAGCAGCAGCACGATGGTTGCGGTGCCCGGGGCGATGCCGCTCATCAGCGCGCCGCCTTCTTTACCCAGCCAGGTGATGAAGCCGGTAGAAGAGAGGCCGTCTGCCAGGGCGACGAGGGTGGCGAACCAGACAAAGGTGTTCCACGCCGCTTTATTGTTGGTGATGTCGTTCCAGTTCAGCACGCCGGTCCACAGCATCAGGACGATGACCAGCAGGGCGGCCAGGGCTGGTTCAATCCAGCTGGCGGCGAAGATCCACATCATCAGCGCGAAGCAGACGAACACCAGCAGCAGGATCTCATTGCGGGACAGCTTGCCCAGTTTTTCCAGCTCGCGGCTCGCCCATTTTGGCACTTCGTCGTTCACTTTCACTTCCGGCGGGTAGAGCCAGTAGGCCAGCAGCGGCATGGTCAGCAGCAGCAGCAGGCCAAGCGGCAGGAAGGCGAGGAACCACATGCCCCAGGAGATGTTAATCCCGACGATGCTTTTCACCAGCGCCAGCGCCAGCAGGTTAGGTGCCAGAGCGGAAAGGAACATTGAGCTGGTGATACAGGCTGCGGTAATCGCCACCCACATCAGGTAAGAACCAATTTTACGTGCGCTCGGGTCGTTAGGTTTAGAGCCGTACAGCGGCGGCAGGTTGGCAATAATCGGATAGATTGTGCCTCCGCTGCGTGCGGTGTTGGACGGGGTAAACGGTGCCAGCAGCAGGTCGGCGAAGGCAATGGCGTAGCCCAGCGTCAGGCTGCGGCGGCCAAGATATTTCACCAGAATCAGCGCCAGGCGGCGGCCGAATTGAGTTTTATCGTAACCGGCGGCAAACATAAATGCGCCGAAGATAAGCCAGACGGTGGAGTTGCCGAAGCCGCTTACCGCCCATTTAAAGGAGGCACCGGCCAGCTTAAATTTCGGGTCGGCCATTTGCTCCGGGCTGAACAGCAGCCACTGGCTGCCAAGGGCGATGACCACTATCCCGGTCAGGCCGATAACGGCGCCGGGCAGAGGTTCGAAGATAAGCCCGACAATCACGCCGACGAAGATGGCAAAGAAGTGCCAGGCGTAAGGCGGCAGGCCGTCAGGAACCGGGACCAGCAGCAGCAACAGCGCAACGATGATGGGCAGCGCCATCATCAGCCAGCGGTTGTTGCTGCCCGCTTTCTTCGTGCTCGCTTTGAGCGGCGGTAGATTGGTGGTTATTACACTCATAATGACACCGTTATAAGTAGTTAAGGATTCGGGTTTTCTATTTCCGGCTAATTCACTTTCTTTAGTTATTTAACTTTCTTTATTAATTAAAGATGAATTTAAGCTGCTTCAGAAATAGCTATTCAGCGCATTTTTTCTGCGATGAATTAAATACTGGTGATATTTATATATTGCGCTTTCGGGGTATATGGCAATTGATCCGGATCAAGAAATGAGATTCTGTTATCTATTTTTAAAATAAATAATAGTTAACCCGGGAGTAGGGTTATTTTCGGTGAAAAGTTATCACTTTGATCATTAAAAATGCGCCTTTAAGTCGATTTTTATCACTTTTAGCTGACTCGATTCCGCGCCGCGCAAGGCCTGGAATGTATTTCCTGGTGTTGGTGGCGAAGTAATTAAATTGTTATCGTCTTTTAATAAGATGTGATTTTTTGGATTTTAATTAATAACACGTTGTGGGTAATTCTGTTATTGAGGTGATTTAATAGTTTTTAAACTAACGTAAATAGTTTGGTAACTAAAAATAGTCTTATATTGTTGCTATGCATAATGGCAAATAACCATAACCAAAAATAACGCCAGCACCCAATTCTCAAGTTTAAATTTTAAAGTTTGGAGTCGCATTATGAACACCGACAAAAACATGCTCAGCACCTTTACCTTACCCAATGGTACGGCGTTAAAAAATCGCCTGCTGATGGCGCCGATGACCACCTGCACCGGGTATTTTGACGGCACGGTGACCGAAGAGCTGGTGGAGTACTACCGCGTTCGCGCCGGCAGCATCGGCACTATCGTGGTGGAATGCTGCTTTATCGACGATCTCGGCCTCGCTTTCCCGGGCGCTATCGGTATTGATAACGACGAGAAAATTGCCGGGTTGGCAAAAATTGCCGCAGCGATCAAAGCCGAAGGCTCCAGAGCTATTTTGCAGATTTACCACGGCGGCCGCATGGTCGATCCGAAACTTATCGGTGGCCGTACTCCGGTTGCGCCGAGCGCCCTGGCCGCTCCTCGCGATGGGGCTGCAACCCCGAACGCTTTGACCACCGAAGAAGTGGAAGGCATGGTTGGTAAATTCGGTGATGCCGTTCGTCGCGCTATTCAGGCCGGGTTCGACGGCGTGGAAATCCACGGAGCCAACACCTACCTTATTCAGCAGTTCTACTCTCCTAACTCCAACCAGCGTGACGACGAATGGGGCGGCAGCCGCGATAACCGCGCTAAATTCCCGCTGGCGGTGCTGGATATTACCCACCAGATGGTGCGCCAGTTTGCCGACGATTCATTTATCATCGGCTACCGCTTCTCTCCTGAAGAGCTTGAAGTTCCCGGCATCCGCTTCGACGACACCATGTATCTGCTGGAGAAACTGGCGGCGCGCGGCCTTGATTACCTGCACTTCTCGCTGGGCTACTCGCTGCGTCCGTCAATCAACGACACCACCGACCCGACGCCGCTGATTAACAAATACTGCCAGATGCGTTCCGCCGAACTGGCGCAAATCCCGGTGATGGGCGTGGGCGGCATCGTCAATGCTTCTGACGTAGAAACCGCGCTGGAAAACGGCTATGACCTGGTGGCGGTAGGCCGCGCCTGCATCGCTTACCCGGACTGGACAGACCGCATCGCCAACGGCGAAGTGCTGGATCTGTTTATCGATAGCACCAAACGCGAAGAGCTGACTATTCCTGAACCGCTGTGGCGCTTCTCGCTGGTAGAGGCGATGATCCGCGACATGAGCATGGGCGGCGCATCCAAATTCAAACCGGGCGTATTCGAAGAAACCGTCAGCGATGACGTAAACCAGTTGGTGATTAACGTTAGCCTGGATAACGAAGGCATCGCGGACATCGCGCTGGCCGAAGGCCCGCAGGACGACGTTGAATTCACGACCAATTTTGAAGAAATTCGTACCCGTATCCTGACCGCCAACTCGCCGTTTGTGGACGCCATTTCCGGCGCGACTTCCCAGAGCGAAGCGGTGAAAAAAGCCGTCTCCAAAGCGATGGTGAAATCCAGCAAGCAGCGGGCGTTTGAAGAGAGCGGCGGCGTTAGCGCCCCACAAAACTACGATGTTGTGGTTGTCGGCAGCGGCGGCGCGGGCCTGGCAGCGGCGATTCAGGCTCACGACGAAGGCGCTAGCGTGCTGATCGTTGAGAAAATGCCTTCCATCGGCGGCAATACCGTGAAGGCCTCCGCCGGGATGAATGCGGCCGAAACCCGCTTCCAGCGCGTAAAAGGCATTAACGACAGCAAAGAGCTGTTCTACGCCGAAACCCTGAAAGGCGGTTACGGCAAAAACAATCCTGAGCTGCTGCACCGCTTTGTAGAGACGGCTCCGCAGGCGATTGAGTGGCTGGCGGATCGCGGGATCATGCTGAACGACATCACCACCACCGGCGGGATGAGCATCGACCGTACCCACCGCCCGCGCGACGGATCGGCGGTTGGCGGCTACCTGATTAGCGGCCTGCTGCGCAACATTAACAAACGCGGTATCGACGTGCTGATGGACACCGCGGTAACCGAAATCCTGTTTGAGCAGGGCGCGGTAAGCGGCGTGGAGCTGCTGACTGACGAAAACGAAGCCCTGACCATTCATGCGAAGAGCGTTATCGTTGCCACCGGCGGATTCAGCGCCAACAGCCAGATGGTGGTGAAATACCGCCCTGACCTGGACGGCTTCGTCACCACCAACCACAAAGGCGCGACCGGCGGCGGTATTGCCCTGCTGGAAAAACTGGGCGCGGGCACCGTGGATATGGGTGAAATTCAGATCCACCCAACGGTTGAGCAAACTACGTCCTACCTGATTTCCGAGTCGATTCGCGGCGGCGGCGCTATCCTGGTGAACCAGAAAGGCAGCCGCTTCTTCAACGAAATGGAAACTCGCGATAAAGTATCGGCGCAGATTATTGCCCTGCCGGAGAAATACGCTTACATCGTGTTCGATGAAAACGTGCGCACCAAAAACAAAGCGGCTGACGAATACATCGCCAAAGGCTTTGTGGTTAGCGCCGAAGGGCCGCGCGAGCTGGCGGAGAAACTGGGTATGGATTACCACACTTTCCTGGCAACGCTTGAGCGTTACAACGGCTTCGTGGAAAATCAGTACGACGAAGACTTTGGCCGTAAAACCGCGCTGCGTAATCCGATTAAAGATGGCCCGTTCTACGCCATCCGCATCGCGCCGGGGGTGCACCACACCATGGGCGGCGTGACCATCAACACTGAAACCGAAGTGCTGAACAAACAGCAACAGGTTATCCCGGGCGCTTACGCGGCGGGTGAGGTTGTTGGCGGCATCCACGGCGGCAACCGCATCGGCGGTAACGCGGTGGCAGACATCATTATCTTTGGCACCCTGGCGGGCCATCAGGCGGCAAGCTGGGCAAAACGTTAAGCCCGAAGCGCCCCGGTTAACGCCGGGGCGCAATCCTTTCAAGCAACAAGGAGCCGCTATGTCACAAACCGAAGGCGTTTACGGATATTCCGCGGTATTAATGGGTTCGCCCATCCTCCTCAAGCTGTTCGAGAACAACGAAACGCTCGCCTCCCAGGTGTTCCGCCTGATCAAACAATACGAAGATCTACTCACCGTTAACCGCGCCCAATCGCAGGTGATGAGCATTAATCACGCCGCCGGTCAGCATCCTGTTGTCGTCAGCCGCCCGGTGTTCGAGCTTATCAAATGCGCAAAGGCCGCCAGCCTGTTCCCCGGCAGCGCTTTTAACCTCGCCATCGGCCCGCTGGTTAAGCGCTGGAAGATTGGCTTTAAGGGCGACAGCGTGCCGCCGCAGCAGGAGATAGCTGCTCTGCTGCCGCTTACTGACCCTCATCAGGTGCTGCTGGACGAAGCCGCAGCCAGCGTTTTTCTTACCCAACCGGGAATGGAAATTGACCTCGGGGCAATAGCCAAAGGTTACATTGCCGACCGCGTACGCGATTTTCTAAACAAGCAGGGCGTGGAGCAGGGGCTGATTAACCTCGGCGGCAATGTTCAGACTCTTGGCTCACCGCAGGGCGGCTGGTCAATTGGCCTGAAAAAACCGTTTAGCGGGGCGGATGAGATGCTGGGCGTGATTGAAGTTGCCAATAAGTCGGTAGTGACTTCCGGCGTGTATGAGCGCTACTTCGAGCTGGACGGCAAACGTTATCACCATATTCTTGACCCGCGCACCGGCTACCCGCTGGAGAACGAACTCGAGAGCGTCACCATTGTTTCGGCGGACTCTATCGACGGCGATATCTGGACGACGCTGATTATCGGCATGGGCGTAGAGAAGGGCATTAACATGTTGAAGAACCGCCCCGATATCGAGGCGATTTTTGTAACTAAACGGCGCGAGATTATTCTCTCTTCGGCCAATTTATTCCGCTTTACGCCGCTGGAAAGCGACTACCGGCTGCTTACTGACAGTATTGCTTGAGCAGGCCGAGCTGTTCCGCCTGAAGGCGATAGCGGTAAACCGGGCGGCCGGTCATGCCGTAATGAATGCTGGTGAACAGAATATTAATCTGTGCCAGCCAAATCAGGTATTTACGGCAGGATACGCGGGAGATATTGACCGCCGCCGCCAGCTCATCGGTGGAAAACTCTTCCGTCGGATGCGTATCTATCCACTGGCAAATGGTACGCAGCGTCTGCGGCGTTAACCCCTTCGGCAGGCGCTTTGAGTCCGCCACCACCGGCGAACCACCGTGCAGCAGGCGGTCGACATCCGCCTGTTCGTAATATTTGTGGGTGCCCATCAGGTTTTTCTTTTCGCGCCAGTTGGTCAGCGCCTCTTCGAAACGCGGGAACTGGAACGGCTTAATCAGATAGTCCACCACGCCGTAATGCATCGATTTTTGAATTGTCGCCGCGTCCGCCGCCGATGAAATAACGATAACGTCGATGCTTTTCCCCGCTTCGCGCAGGGTCGGCAGCAGATCGAGACCGTTATCCTGCTGCATGTAAACGTCCAGCAGGATCAAATCTATTTTTAACTCCGGGTTATTTACCATCTCCCGCGCCTGTTTCAGCGTGGAAGCGGAGCCGCAGCAGCTAAAGCCCGGGATTTGGCTGACGTAGGCGCGGTTTAATTCCGCAACCATGGCATCATCATCGACTATTAATACATTGATCACGAATTGTTCCTTTCACTATCCCAGGGTAACTGCACAAAGAACTGGGTAAAGACGCCCGGCTCAGACTCCACCTGAATGTTGCCGCCGAGCCGTTCAAGCTGCTGTTTGGCCAGGAACAGCCCAACGCCGCGCTGCTCGCCTTTGGTGGAGAAGCCTTTGTCAAAAATAGCCTGAATTTTCTCCGGCTCAATGCCGGGGCCGTCGTCGCTGACTTCAACGCTCAGCACGCCGTTCTGGTAGTGTAGCAATACGCCCACTTCCCCGTCCGGCTGCCCGGCCATCGCATCCAGTGCGTTCTCAATCAGGTTGCCTAATGCGGTAATCAGCGCCATCACCTGAAGTTCGTTCGGGTTGTCCGGCAACTGGCATTCATCGGCCAGCGCCAGATGATGCCCCGCTTCGCGCGCGCGATTAATTTTGCCAATCAGGAACCCGGCGATAACCGGCGACTTAATTTTGCTTTGCAGCGTGCCGATTTCCGTCTGGTAATTACTGGCGGTTTGCAGAATGTACTCTTCAAGCTTGTCGTAATGCTTAAGCTGTAGCAGGCCAAGAATAACGTGCAGCTTATTCATAAACTCATGAGAACGCTCGCGTAGAGCGTCGACATAATTCACCATGCCGTCTACACGCTGAGTCAACAAATTGATTTCTGTTTTATCGCGGAAGGTGCTTATCGCGCCTATCACCTGGTTATTTATACGAATCGGCACCGCATTACACAAGACCAGACGCCCGTAGCTGATAATTTCTCTGTCCTGAATTGGCATACCGCTGCGTAACACTTCGCACAGCGTGGAGACCAGCGGCCCCGGCGGCACGGTTTTACCGAGGCGGAAATCGTCCGGCGACAGCAGCATTTTGCGCGCCGCGTGGTTGATTAAAGTGACGCGGCCTTCACGATCGACTGCAATAATTCCCTCTTTGACCGATTGCAGCATCGCCTGGCGCTGCTCGAACAGGGCGGAGATTTCATAAGGTTCAAAGCCAAACAGAATGCGCTTCAATACGCGCACCAGCACCCAGGTACCGAGCGAACCGACCAGGGCGCTGAACAGCACCGTCCACAGTACGCTCCAGCGGCTTTTGGCTATCTGCTGGTCCACTTTGCTTAGCGAAATACCGATGGCGACCACGCCAATCTGCTTGTGCTGCTCGTTATAAACCGGGGTAAAGACGCGCAGCGCCTCCGCCAGCACGCCGTGGTTTATCGAGACGTTTTCTTTGCCTTCCAGCGCCGGGAAAATATCGTCGCCGATAAAATGCGAGCCGATATTGCCCGGCTTGGGGTGCGAATAGCGGATGCCGTTCATGTCGGTGACGACCACGAACAGCAGATCGTTTCGATCCTGCACGCGGGAGGCCACCGGCGGAATAATGTCTCTGTCGTGGGGCAGAGTCAGCCCGAGCTTAATCGTCGGATCGTCGGCCAGGGTTCTGGCCACCGCCAGCGCGGTATCTTTCAGGCCGCTGCGCGTGGCATTGCTGACCTGAATGAAATACAGCGCGTAGACCACCAAAAGCACCGAGCCGATAACGGCACACAGCATCAGCGTGACCGAAGTGCTGAGTTTCATCGGACGTTTGGCCGTCGCCTGGGCAGGTTGCGTGTCGCTCATGGTTATTCCGGTAGAAGGCGTAAACGCTGATTATCGCCGATGGAACCGGATTGTAAAAGTCATCTCAGAGATAGCGGCCAATATACCTCTGGGGGGAAACCCCCAGCTTTTTCCTGAACATAGCGATAAACGCGCTGCTGCTGGCATAGCCGAGCGTGCTGGAGAGGTTGCTGATAGTGGTGCCGCGAGCCAGATGGCAAACCGCCTCTACCAGATGCATCTGCTGACGCCACTCGGTAAAGCTGAGCTGGGTTTCTTCCCGGAACAGTCGGGCGAGGGTGCGTTCGCTGGCGCCGACCTGCCTGCCCCACCAGGCGAGGGTTTCGCGTTGAGAGAGGTCGCTGCACAAGGCGTCACACAGCTGGCGAATGCGCCTGTCCTGGGGCAGGGTGATGTGGCACAGGGCGATATCCTGAAGCCGCAGGAGTTCGTTATGCAGCAGGTCGTGCAGCAGGCGGGCGCGCTGGGCATCGGCGGGTTTTTCTAAACCGGCAGCGGTCAATGACTGGAACAGGGGCGTAACCGCCAGGCTGCGGCAATGGAGGCCAAAGGCGGCAGAGGCGGCGGGCGTCATATACAGGTTGTGGGTCAGCACTTTTCCAATCGCTTCCAGCCCGTGAGGCAGGCGGCCAGGAAGCCAAAGCGCGTGGCCGGGGGCCACAACCCAGACGTTTTGCTCGCTGCGGATCTTCGCGACGCCGCTCACCGGGTAAATCAGCTGGCCTTGTTCATGGGCATGAAACGGTTCCCTGCTCCCTGCGCTATAATGCAGCTCTCGTACTTCCAGAAACGCTTCCTGCGGACTCTGCTGTGTGAATTGCTTTATCATCTGTTGCCTGCCATTCGTCCGATTCTCGCCATTTCATGGCGCAGTAGCGCGTTAAGACAATCTCTGTCTGCTTTGCGATATATCCTCACCGGCTTGCGCTATTCTGCCACCCGTGCTCTTCTCTTTTAAAGGTGAATAATTATCATTTCGATCCTCTTCTTATAACATGATACGGTCGATATGAAACAGGGCGGATGGTTAAACGGGAACATGCCTTTGAAGGCGTTAAGTTGTGCAGTCTTCGCGGCATGCGGAGGTTTCGCGCAGGCGGCAGATAAACCGGCTGCTCCTGAAAGCACGATGGTGGTAACGGCGGCCGCGCCTTCCTCCTCCGGGCAGGAAGATGAAACCAGCATTGTGGCGCATGAGGCAGAAGCGGGCACCAAATCCAGCTCGCTGATTAGCCGCACGCCGCAGAGCATTTCGGTTGTCACTCAGGCGCAAATTGCCGCGATGGCCGCGAAGAACGTGCCGGAAACCCTGCGCTATGTCGCCGGAGTCTCTTCAGAAAGCGCCGGGCCGGATACCCGCTTTGATACCATCACGGTGCGTGGCTTTGAGGCCGACGAATACCTCGATGGCCTGCGCCTGCCGCGCGAAGCCTGGTGGAGCCGCCCGGCCTGGGACCCGTTCTTGCTTTCCCGCATTGAAGTGGTGAAAGGGCCTGCCTCGGTGCTGTACGGCCAGGCCAACCCCGGCGGCGTAGTGAATCTGGTAAGCAAAACCCCGCAGGCACAGCCCGGCGGCCAGGTTTACGTCAGCGCCGGGAATAACAACCAGTTTGGCACCGGCTTTGACGTGACCGGCCCGCTGACAGACAGCAAAGCGTGGCTGGGGCGCGTGGCGGGCACCTTCTTTGACACCAGAACCCAGGTTGACCATACCCGTTACCAGCACTACGACATTGCGCCGTCTCTCACCTGGCAGCCAAACGACCGCACCACGCTGACGCTGCTGGCCCAACTGCGTAAAGATCCGGACTCTGGCTTCTACAACATGATGCCGATGAACGGCACGCTGGTGAACAACCCGAACGGCAAGATCGGCAGCAACTTCTACGGCGGCCAGCCCGGTTTTGATACCTACAGCCGCCAGCAGGGCAGCATCGGCTACCAGTTTCGCACCGAGCTGAACGATAATGTGACCCTGCGCCAGAACGTGCGCTACATCAGCAGCAGCGCGGACTACCGCATGGTTTACCCGTTTGGGACTTATGCGACCCGGCCGCTGGTGGATCGCTATTCCATGAATCTCACCGAGACCACGAGCAACTTCGCGGCGGATAACCAGGGCGAGTTCCGCTTAGATACCGGCCCGGTTTCGCACACCGCGCTGGTGGGCGTGGACGTGATGCACTCATCGGTGCGCAGCCGAGCGGGTTACGGCGACGCTTCACCGCTTAACTACCTCAACCCGGATTACAGCACCCCGGTTGAAGTCCCGGCGTTCACCAGCAGCAGCCACTCGACGATGGATCAAACGGGTCTCTATTTGCAGGATCGGATGGCGCTGGATAACTGGGTGATGAGCCTTGCCGGGCGCTACGATCATGCTAAAACCAAAGCGACCGATCTGCTGGCCGACAGCTACCAGAGCCGCAGCGATTATGCGACGACGGGCCGGGCGGGGCTGCTCTACCACTTTGATAACGGCATTGCGCCTTACATCAGCTACTCGACGTCATTCGTACCGAGCGCCGGAACTGACTTTTACGGCAACGGCTTTAAGCCGACCAAAGGCAAGCAGACCGAAGTGGGCCTGAAATACGATCCGGTTGGCATGGACGCGCTGTTTACGCTGGCGTTGTTCGATCTTCGCCAGACCAATGTGGCAACGGCCGATCCTAATCATGTTAACTACAGCGTGCAGACCGGCGAGATCCGCTCCCGCGGTATCGAGCTGGAAGGCAAGATCAACTTGACGCCAGCGTGGCAGATCCTCGGCTCTTATGCCCTGACCGATCCTGAAGTGCTCAAGGCCAACGACGGCACCGAAGGCAAACATCCAATGGGTATTTCCCGCAATACCGCGAAGCTCTGGAGCCAGTATGCCTTCAGCGGCCCGCTGGATGGTTTCTCGCTGGGCGGCGGCGTGCGCTACGTTGGCCCGAGCTATGCGACCAGCGATAACTCGCTCCAGGTCCCGGGGGCAACTGTTTATGACGCACGAGCTGCATGGCAGTACAGGCAGTGGCAAATCGCGCTTAACGCCGCCAACCTGACTAACAAAACCTACCTTGCCGCCTGCCAGAACAACGGCTGCGAATACGCGGTGAAACGCCAGTATGTGGCGACCCTGAGCTACCAGTGGTAAACGAATGCTTTCCCGCAGACGTTTACTGACTCTCGCGCTGGCCGCCCCCTTTATCGGGGCGGCTGGTGCCGTTCCCGGCGTGCCGCGGCGGATTGCGATGCTGGACTGGGGGCTGACGGAGCTTATCCTGGCGCTCGGCGTCACTCCGCAGGCTGTCTCCGCCCCGGACTGGTATCGCAAACTTATCGGCACGCCGGAGCTGCCCTCCAGCGTGGTGGACATCGGCCTGCTGTTCCAGCCGAATCTCGAAACGCTGTATGCCCTGAAACCCGACCTGATTGTGATAACGCCAGGCCACGGGTTGTTACAGCCCCAGCTCGAACAAATCGCCCCTACGTTAACGCTGCCAACCGGCACGCTGGCGGCCTGGAAAACCTCGCTGGCCCGGCTGGCTACGGTTCTGCACCGGGAAACCCAGGCCCAGGCCGTACTGGCTCTTTTTGAACAGGCTACCCGGCAGGCGAAGGAAGCGGCGGCGGGCTACACGCGGCCGCTGTTTCTGGCTACGCCGGTGGACGCTCTACATATAAAACTTTACGGCAAGGGAAGCCTGCCGGGAGACGTGCTGGCGGGCTGTGGCATCGCTAATGCCTGGCGCGGAGGCACCAATGCTCAGGGAGAGGCGCTGGTCGAGCTGACGCGCATCGGTACCGAAAACGCCGGGCTGATTTTACTTGCCGAAGACGGGCAGCAGCCGTTTATCCGCAGCTGGCAGCATTCATTGCTCTGGCAGCGTCTGCCGCTGACCGCCCAGCCGCAGGTTGCTCTCCTGGAGCAAAAATTCAGTTCGGGCGGCGCGCTGGTCACGGCGACTCGCCTTGCCGAAGCGCTGAGCCAGATTGTTACGGGGTGGCAGCATGGCTGAGTCCGGACGAGTGATAACCTCCTGGCTACTGATCGCCGGGCTATGGGCGGCAAGTCTTGCTCTGGCGCTGCAAAACGTGGCGCAGTTCGGCGGGCTTCAGCATGGCCTGGGCCTGTTGTTCAGCTCAAAAATGGTGGATGCCCATGCGGTTATCCTGCATTCAATGTGGTTCCCGCGTCAGGTGATGGCGTGGCTCGGCGGAGCGACGCTGGCGCTGTGCGGCTGGCTGATGCAGCGGGCGCTGCGTAACCCGCTGGCGGAGCCTATCACGCTGGGAATGACTTCCGGCGCAACCCTCGCGCTTGGCGTGGCCTCTATGTGGTTCCCTGCCAGCCTGCTCACGGCGCGTACCGGGGTGATAATCGCCGGGGAAGTTGCCGCTCTGCTACTGGTTCTGCTGCTCGCCTGGCGACAGCGCCTGTCGCCGCTGGTGACTATTCAGGCCGGGATGCTGATCAACCTGTGGTGCGGGTCGCTCACCATGATCATGGCGGTTATCAACGATCGTTTCCTGCTGTCGGTGCTGATGTGGGGCGGCGGCTCGCTGGCGCAGCCGGACTGGAGCGGCGTGGCGGCGATTGCGCCCTGGCTGGCGCTTTGTGCGCTTGCCCTGCTGCTGCTGTTGAGGCCGCTGGCGCTGCTCATGCTGCCGGAAGCGATGGTCAGCAGCCTGGGTGCGTCGCCGCTGCTGATCCGCTCGGCGGCGATGGCGCTGGCTTTAGTGATGAGCGCCTTGATCATCAACAGCGTTGGCGTCATCGGTTTTGTCGGGCTGGCTGCCCCTCATCTGGCGCGCCTTGGCGGGGCGCGAACCACGCGGCAGATGCTGTGCCAGTCGCTGCTGATTGGGGCCGGTCTGCTGTGGTTTACCGACCTTAGCGTTAGCCGCATCACGCTGCTGGACGGGCAGCTTCTGCCGGTGGGCATGCTGACGGCGTTAACCGGCGGCCCGCTGCTTATTCTGCTGGCTTCAAAAGCGCGGCATCAGATGCCGGAAACCGCACCTTCGGCTTATGAAGGTGAGCCGGGCGGCGTGCGTTTCCCGGCCGGGATGGCGTTTGGGCTACTGGCGGTTGCCGTGGTGCTGTCGCTGTTTCTTGGTCAGGGGCTGCATGGCTGGCACTGGACGACACTTATGGAGCAGCACGCGATATTACCTATGCGTCTGCCGCGCCTGCTGGCGGCATTGAGCGCCGGGGCGCTGCTGGCCGCTGCCGGAGTATTGATGCAGCGCGTGAGCGGCAACCCGCTTGCCAGCCCGGAGATCCTCGGCATCGGCGGTGGGGCGGCAATGGGCGTCACTGCGTTCCTACTGCTTTTCCCCGGCGGCGGCACCGGGCTGATGATTTTAAGCAGCGCAGCCGGGGCGCTGCTAAGCCTGCTGATTACGCTGTGGAGCAGCCGACGGGGAGCGTTCAATCCGCAGCGCGTGCTGCTTAACGGCCTGGCGTTGAACGCGCTGTTCCAGGCGGTGGCAAGCATCGTGATGCTCAACAACCAGCAGGCCAGCGCGATGCTGCTCCAGTTGATGACCGGCAGCACTTACTACGTCAATAACGGCATCGCCATCGGCGTGTTCTTCGCCATGTTGCTGCTGCTCGCTATTTCTCCGCTTTGTAAACGCTGGCTGCTGCTGTTGCCCCTTGGCCCGGTAAGCGGTTCGCTCGGCGTTAACGTCGGCAGGGCGCGGGTCAGCGTGCTGATTCTGGCGGCGCTGATGACCGGGCTTGCCACGCTGGTGGTGGGGCCGGTTTCCTTCGTGGGGCTGCTCGGGCCGCATCTGGCGCGTAAAGCCGGAGCAAAACGTCCAATGGCCCAGCTGTTCACCGCGGCGCTTATTTCGTCGCTGATTATGGTGCTGGCGGACTGGATGGGCCGCAACTTTCTTTATCCGCGTCAGCTGCCCGTTGGGCTGGTGGCGTCTCTGGTTGGCGTACCGCTGCTGGTATGGCCGCTTATTCGTAGCCGGGCGCATACACACTAACAATAGCGCCGGAAGAGTAATGTCGAAAAGGAATGAACAATGTCTCTGTTAATCATGCTGTTTCGCCTCGTGGGTGGATGGCTGGTGCTGGCCGCGCTCGCAAGCGTAGTCAGCGGGTTAAGCAACGCTTCGCTGCTGGCGGTCATCAACCACAGCCTGACGCTGCCGCCGGGCGGGTTGGCAAGCGAAGCGCTGAAATTTGTGCTGCTGGCGGCGCTGATGCTGGCAACCCGGGTGCTGGCGGAAACGCTCTTTATGTGGCTGGGGCAAAAAGTGAAGGCGACCCTGCGCAAAGACGTAGTCGATCACGTCAGCGAAACGGCGTGGTCGCAGCTCGAAAAAACCGGCATGTCGAAAGCGATTTCGATCCTCACCCAGGATCTCGATACTCTGGTGGTGTTTTTCGTCAGCCTGCCGGGGCTGTTGATCTACGGGGCGGCGATCGTCGGCTGCCTGATCTACCTCGGCACGCTGTCGTGGCAGGTTTTACTCCTTGCGCTGCTGGTGCTCGGGCTGGGCGCGGCGGGCTATCGTGCTGCTCACGGCAAGGCTTTGGGGCTGCTGCGTAGTTCGCGCCAGCGGGAAGACACGCTTATCGCCCAGTGTAAAAAGTTGTTCGACGGCGGGCGCGAGTTTCGCCTTAACCCGCCGCGCAGGCGTCATTTTGTTGAAGGACCGCTGAGCGAAAATATCGAAGCGGTGCGCATCGAACGCACACGCGGCTATGTATTTTATGGCCTGGCAAAAAGCTGGGGCAGCGTGCTGTTCTTCGCCTTTATCGGCGTGGTGCTGTATCTGCTGCGGGAATATCTGGCGTTGAGTTCGGCGGTAATGACCGGCTACGCCATGATATTCCTGTATATGATTGTGCCGGTTGAAGGTGTGCTTTCGGCGCTGCCGACGTTGACCAGCGCCCGAATTGCGCTCCAGCGCATTGCCCGGCTAAAAGCCGACCTGCCACAGGAAAAGCTGCTGCCGCTGGTCAACACGCCGGATTTCGACAGCCTTGAGCTGGCCGATATTCGTTATGAATATCAGGGCGAAGAGGGCGAGCGTTTTACTCTTGGCCCGCTCAGCCTTCGCTTTACTCGCGGTGAACTGGTGTTTTTGGTCGGCGGCAACGGCAGCGGGAAGACTACGCTGGCTAACCTGCTGGTGGGGCTTTATCCGCCGGACAGCGGCGAATTAAGACTTAACGGCCGGCCGGTGACGCCGGAAATGCGGGAGATCTATCGCCAGCATTTTGCCGTAGTGTTTAACGACTTCTTTCTCTTTGACGATGTGGACAATGTTCACGAACGCACGACGGAGCAGGTTGAAAAGCTGCTGCACTTGCTCAGGCTCGAGCATAAAGTGACCTTCCGCGACGGACGTTTCTCCACCACCGCGCTGTCACAGGGGCAGCGTAAACGGCTGGCGTTATTGCAGGCGTGGCTGGAAAACCGGCCTTTTTACCTGTTCGACGAGTGGGCGGCGGATCAGGATCCCGGTTTTAAAGAAGTGTTCTATAAAGTGCTGCTGCCCATGCTGAAGGCGGAAGGAAAAACCGTATTAGCCATCACCCACGACGATCGCTATTTCCCGCTGGCCGACCGATTAATTAAGCTGGAGACCGGGAAAGTAGTGGCGGACAGCGGATTAAATTCACAGGCTGAATAGATAACGTTACGGGTCAGGCGGCTGTATTAATGGCTGCTTAGATTTTAGGCCATAAATGTGATCCTGCCGGGTAGTGACAAAATCCAGGAAAGACTAATGTTCACCGGCAGTTTATTTTCTATCTTTATTGAAAAGGACATTTCAATATGGCAATTCCAGCGTACTTATGGCTTAAAGATGATGGTGGAGCAGATATTAAAGGTTCAGTAGATGTCCAAGAGCGGGAGGGAAGTGTTGAAGTCGTTAGTTTTTCTCATGGTTTGAATATCCCTACAGATAATCAAACCGGCAAAATTACGGGAACCCGAGTTCATAGCGCCCTTGAGATTGAAAAGGAATTTGATTCATTCAGCCCTTACCTTTACAAAGCGGTATCCAGCGGGCAGACATTACAATCGGCTGAAATTAAATGGTACAAAATCAACTATGCCGGGCAGGAAGAAGAATACTTCAATATGCTATTGGAAAATGTAAAGATTGTTGGTGTGAACCCCATTATGCATAACATTAAATCTGTTGAAAATATGAATCATCTGGAGTCGGTGAGTCTTCGTTATGAGAAAATCACGTGGAAGTATTGTGATGGTAATATTCAGCATAGTGATACATGGAAAGAGAAGTCTTAGATTATAAATGAATTAATATGTAACTGGTTTTCTTTTCAAGGAGCTGAAAAATGACCTGGCTATATGATGTAAAGAAAAAAAGCTTTTACAGAAATGGCGTTTTTATGTTCTATGCCTTATATGCAGGTGCCTCCGGGTACAAAAATGATAGTCAGTATGAATGTGTGGTAAATAAGGGGCCTTTACCCAGAGGTAAATATCGGATAACCGGTGCTCCTTTTACTCATGAAATCGCCGGAAGATTTACCCTCCGGCTTCATCCCTATGCCACAAATAATATGTGCGGTCGTGGCGGGTTTTTAATTCATGGCGACAGCATTGCGTACCCAGGAGAGGCTTCAAATGGCTGTATTGTGGCCGCTCCAGCTTACAGGCGAACAATATGGGAAAGTGGTGATAAAGAGGTGCTGGTGAGATGAAGTCTATATTGACCATTATCGCCGTCGCCGTTGTTATTGCCGGTAGCGCAGTTGCCGAAGTGAAAGATAATCCCTGTGTTGTTGCGCAGTCAGCTATAGGTATAAGCATGCTGGATGCTATGGATAAGGATATGAAAATAGATATCGGAACGATTCTCCACGATAAAACCAAAACAGAGCTCATAACGAATGAGACGGTTACATATCGGCTTGCTGAGCAATTTGCTGTTACAGATAAGAAGTTGGCTAATAATAAATGGCTGTCGCTAAAAGACTATCTGGACATTTTCTCAGAGAATAACGCCCGTAATTTAATCATCAAATTTACTTTCGAAAACAAACGCAGTCAGCACGATATCTTCCTTGCCTCGGCTCTGGTCAATGATAATGAATGTTCCGTTAGATTTAATGGATATATTATTGTTAAACGTGAGTTTTAATGATTCGCAATGCAGCCTGGATCCCAGGCTGCATTAACTCCCTTAAACCAAATGGCAGGCCACGCGGTGGGCGTCACCTATTTCACGCAGGGCTGGGGCTTCCTGGCGGCAGCGCTCGGTCACCCGCGGGCAGCGGGAGGAGAAGCGGCAGCCCGGAGGCGGGCGTGACGGGTCGGGGATTTCGCCGCTTATGGCTTCAACCGGCTCGCTGTCCGGGTCGAGGGTTGGCACGGCGGCCAGCAATGCCTGGGTGTACGGATGCAGCGGCTGGCTGAACAGCACGTCGCGGCTGGCGGTTTCTACCAGTTGGCCCAGGTACATTACCGCTACGTCGTCGCACAGGTGTTCTACTACGCCAAGATCATGAGAAATAAACAGGAAGGTGACGCCGCGTTCGTCACGCAGATCGGAGAACAGGTTGATTATTTGCGCCTGAATCGACACGTCCAGCGCCGAGATAGGCTCATCCGCAATAATAAAATCGGGGTTAAGTATCAGGGCGCGGGCGATGCCGATACGCTGGCGCTGGCCGCCGGAAAACTCATGCGGAAAGCGGTTGTAGTGCTGCGGCGGCAGCCCGCAAATTTTCATCACTTCCAGAACCTTGTCCCGCAGTTCGGCGCGGGCGCAAAGCTTGTGCTCCAGCATAGCTTCGCCAATAGCGTCCCCTACGCGGATGCGCGGGTTCAGCGAGCTATACGGGTCCTGGAAAACCAGCTGGATTTTGGGGCGAAGGGCGCGGGCTTCTTTGGCACTCAGTTCACTCAGCTCTTTGCCGCGATATTTCACGCTGCCGTCGGTTTTATCGTACAGGCCGAGCAGGGTGCGCCCGACGGTGGTTTTCCCGCTGCCGGACTCGCCAACCAGGCCAAAGATGGTGCCAGGCCGGATGTTAAAGCTTACGCCGTCCACCGCACGCAGTTCGCCGGTTTGCTGGCCGAACAGGCCATCGCGTAGCTCAAAGTGCTTCTTGAGTCCTTCTACTTCAATAAGATACTGACTGTTCAAGATGCGGACTCCGCTAATTCACTGTAAAAACAGGCGGCCTGTCTGTGCTGGCCGATAAGCGCCGGAACGCCCTGACGGCAGCGCTCGGTGGCACGCTCGCAGCGATCGGTAAACGCGCAATAAGGCGGAAGCTCTGCCAGATCGGGAACCTGGCCGGGGATCGAATAAAGCCTGCGGCGACGCTCGCCGGGGATCGGGCGGGAGGCGATCAGCCCTTTGGTATAAGGGTGCATCGGGTTGCGCAGCACTTCGGCGGTTGGCCCTTGTTCGACGATACGCCCGGCGTACATCACCACAACGTGCTCCGCCATCTGCGCGATGACGCCGAGATCGTGGGTGATCAGCATCAGCGCCATATGGTGCTGGCGCGCCCGATCGCGCAGCAGCCGCAGGATCTGCGCCTGCACCGTTACGTCCAGCGCGGTCGTTGGCTCATCGGCGATCAGCAGCTTTGGCCTACAGCTGAGCGCCATAGCGATCATTATGCGTTGCAGCATGCCGCCGGAAAGCTGGTGCGGGTAGCTGGTCATCAGGCTTTCGGCTCGCGCCAGCCCTACGTCGGTAATCATCTGCGTGGCCTGCTGCCAGGCCGTTTTTGGCGTTTCGCCCCGGTGGCGGATCAGCGGTTCGCAAAGCTGTTCACCTATGGTTAATACCGGGTTCAGGGCGGTCATTGGCTCCTGGAAAATCATCGCCAGTTCGTTGCCGCGCAGGTCGGCCATTTGCGAAGCTTTAAGCCCCAGCAGATTTTTCCCCTGAAACAGGATCTCTCCCCCGTCGATGCGCGCCGCCTGGGGCGGGAGCAGCCCCATCAGCGACATAGCGGTGACGCTTTTGCCGCAGCCGGACTCGCCCACCACGCCGACGGTTTGCCCGGCATGAACGGTAAATGAGACATCCTGTACCGCACGTACGCGGCCTTGTTCGGAGGCAAATGAAAGAGATAGCTGGTTAAACTGGATCAGCGCTTCGCTCATTTCGCACCTCGCTTCATTTTCGGATCCAGCGCGTCGCGCAGGCCGTCGCCCAGCACGTTAATCGCAATCACGGTAATAAAAATAGCGATACCCGGCGGCATCCACAGCCAAGGGCGACGCTGGAAATCGATCAGGCTGTTGGCCGTGTCCATCATGTTGCCCCAGGAAGGCGTCGGCGGGACGACCCCGAGGCCCAGATAACTTAGCGCCGACTCCATCAAAATGGCGTTAGCCACGGCCATGGTCGCCATCACCACCAGAATCGGAATGGTGTTAGGCAGCAGGTGACCAAAGAGGCGGCGGCGAGCGGAAAGCCCCAGCACTCGGGTTGCCAGCATAAAATCGCGCTCGCGCAGCGAGAGGATCTGCCCGCGCACCAGGCGAGCCAGCTTCGGCCATTCCAGCAGGCTGAGCATGATAACCACCATATAAATGCGCGAGTCAGGGGAGAAGTCGAGTTCGGAAAGCATCGCCCCGGCCACAATCAGCAGCGGCAGGCTGGGGATGGTCATGACCAGGTCGGCAAGGCGCATGATTATCTTATCGGTCCAGCCGCCAGCGTAGCCGGAGACCGCGCCCAGCAGATAGCCGAGGGTGACGGACAGCAGCATGGTCAGCAGGCCGATGATCAGCGAAATACGCCCGGCCAGCAGCAGGCGGGTGTAGACATCCCGGCCGAGAAAGTCGGTGCCGAGCCAGTGCACCGCGCCCGGCGCTTTGTTGATCATCAGGGCATCGGTAGCATCGTCCTTCCACGGCGAGCAGATTGGCCCTAGGGCGCACCACACCGCCATCACAATCAACAGGCCAAGGCAAAACATCGCCAGACGGTTGCGCTTTAACGTCCGCCAGGCCTGGCGCCACGGCGACGGCGTAACCTGAGCCAGCGCCGGGAGTTCTGCTTTGCGCAGGCGGCGGTTGGTTGAAAACAATGAACTTAACATTACGCCCTCACGCGGATGCGCGGGTCGGCCCACGCATAAAGTATGTCGGCAATCAGGTTGCCGAGAATGGTCAGCACCGCCAGAAACAGGGTGAAGCCCATCAGCACCGGGTAGTCGCGTGCGGCCAGCGAGTCGATATGAATGTGGCCTGCGCCCGGCCAGTTAAAGACCTTCTCGGTAATGATTGCCCCGGAAAAAAGCCCCGGTAGCTCAAAGCCCAGCAGGGTGATTATCGGCAGCAGCGCATTACGCATAGCGTGCTTGAGGATAACGGTGCGCTCGCGCAGTCCTTTGGCGCGCGCGGTGCGAATAAAGTCCATTTTCACTACGTCCAGCATGCTGGCGCGGAAATAGCGCGTCAGGCTTCCGGCCTGTAGCATCACCAGCGCCAGCACCGGGAGCACCAGGTGGGCGGCGACCTGTAAGACGTAGGCCCAGCCGCTGTCGTCGCTGCCGGTATTGGTCATGCCGCCAACCGGCAGCCAGTGAAGATCCACCGCAAACCACTTGATCAGCAGCAGGCAGAGGAAAAAGGTCGGGAAGGACATAGCGGCAAACACCACCACGCTGACCAGGTGGTCAAACAGTGAGTTGGGCTTCATTGCCGAGATAATCCCGACGGTGAGGCCGATGCCCCAGTAAAATACCAGCGCGATGAAGGCCAGCAGGAAAGAGTTCCAGATGTACTGGTTCAGCAGCTGGCTCACCGGAATTTGGTATTGCAGCGAAAAGCCCAGGTCGCCTTTCAGCAGCTGGCCGAGCCACTGGAAATAGCGGCTAAACAGCGGCTGGTCGAGGCCATAAATCGCCTTCAGCTCGGCGGCGCGCGCGGCGGTAAGGGTAATATTGCCGTCAATAAAGTCGCCGGGCGTTTTGGCAAATAGCATGAAGATAAGAAACGAGGCGAGCAACAGCATCGGCAGGGTTTGCAGCAGGCGGCGCAGGATAAAATTTTTCATTACGTTCTCGCTGCCGCCGCCCGGATAACAGGCGGCGGCAAGGGTTACTACGTTACTTAACGATTTTCACATCCGGCAGGCTGCCGGTCAGGCCGTTGTAGATATCAGGCTTAAAGCCGGTCACGCGGGCGCTGCTGGCGGAGAGAATTTTGCGGTTGCCGAGCAGGATCGTCGGCGGATCTTCGGCCAGCACTTTATACAGCTGGTGATAGATAACTTTGCGCTTCTCTTCGTCGAGGGTGGCGTTGCCTTCGTTGATGAGCTTGTCCACCTGCGGGTTGTTGTAGCCCGAGACTTTGGCTTCGGTGCTGTAGTAATCCCACACGCCGTCGTGCGGATCGTTGAGCGTGCTGGTGCTGAACGAAGCCAGGTCGTAGTTGCCCGCTTTGCGCTGCGCCATCAGGGCGTTGAAGTCCACCACCTGCGGCTTGAGCAGCACGCCAATCTGCTGCCAGTTTTCTTTGGCGATAGGGATCAGCGCATCGTTCAGCACTTTTTTGCTGACCAACAGCGACAGCTCAAGACGCTTGCCGTCCTTCACGCGGATGCCGTCCGGGCCTGGCTTCCAGCCTGCTTCATCCAGCAGTTTTTTGGCCTGAGCCGGATCGTATTTATACGGATTCACGCCTTCCGGGTTATAGGCCCAGGAGATAGGCGAGATAGGCTCGTTGGCAACCGTGCCGTAGCCCTGGTACACCACGTCGATAAGCTTCTGGCGATCCAGGCCGTAGATCAGCGCCTGGCGCACTTTTACGTCCTGAAGGGCCGGGCGGCGCACGTTGAATTCAACCTTGCTGTAGTCGCTGGAGCCGTAAAGGTTGATATTGGCGAAGCCGAGCAGTTTCAGCTGTTCGATATCGTCCGGGCGTGAAGTAAAGGCGTCGTAATCCGTTTCGCCGGTCTGGAACAGCTGGAAGTTGGTAGACGGGTTGGTCACGCGATAAATAAAGCGCGGGGTTGGCGGCGTGCCGCGGTAGAAATGAGTATTGGCGTGGAAACGAATTTCCTGGCCTGGAATGTATTTTTCGTACACGTAAGGGCCGTTGCCCAGCGGTTGGCCGTGCAGGGTGCGCAGGTAATCGAGATTGCCGCGCTGGTAGCCTTTGCCGTAATACGCTTTCGACAGCACCGGGCCGCCAATCTTGCCGAGCGTGGTTGCGCCAGGCTGAGTTGTGGTGACCTCGAGCGTTAACGGGTCTATGACCTTCAGGCCGCTTACGCTGTCGGCTTTACCGGCTTTGTATTCCGTGCCACCCGCAATATTGGCCAGCGTAATGTCGGTATCGCCATCATATTTCGGGTCGTACAGCACGGTCAGGGTGAAGGCGACGTCTTCTGCGGTCAGCGGGGAACCGTCGCTAAAGGTCAGGTCCGGGCGCAGTTTGATGGTATAAACTTTGCCGTCCGGGCTGACCGTCCAGCTTTTTGCCAGCCCCGGAACGAGGTTGCCGTGGCTGTCCCAGTCGATCAGGCGCGAGAAAATAACGTTGGTGACGTTTTCGTCCCAGCCGTTAACAAAGAAGTAGGGGTTAAAGATGCCCTGCGGCTCGGAAATCCCGGCCACCACGGTGTCTTTACGCAGTTTTGCGGCGTTTGGAACCTGGCTTGCGTCGGTCGCGGGCGTGATACCTTCTTTTAAGGTTTCATCGGCAAAGGCCGCGCCGGAGAAAGCCACCACGCTGCTTATCAATACTGCCTGTAAAGCAAGGGTAAAGCGCGTGGGTTTTGTTTTTAATACGTTTAGTAACCTGGCCAAAGGCATTCCCTCAATATTTTTCGCTGGATAATTTACAAATCATGACGAAAGATAAAAGCCGGGATCCTGCCTGTCTAACAACGAAATGCTATGGCTTATAGCTTTTGGTTCCTTGTCTCCTGCTTTACGCCGCGGCGCAAGTTGCGATGCCCTTTCTTGCCACTGCCAGCTTCAAGTGTTAAAAGGTGCCCCTTTGATAAAAGACACAGGAGTAGGACGTGAAAAACACGTCAATCGCGTCTGAGGTACAGAGCCAGGACGCAGGGCCGGAGGATGGCCAGCAATTAAAGCGGGGTTTACAGAACCGCCATATTCAGCTGATTGCGCTGGGCGGCGCCATCGGCACCGGGCTGTTTCTTGGCATTGGCCCGGCTATTCAAATGGCAGGCCCCGCCGTTCTTCTGGGCTACGGTGTCGCGGGAATTATTGCTTTCCTGATTATGCGCCAGCTGGGTGAGATGGTGGTTGAAGAGCCGGTATCCGGTTCATTTTCCCATTTTGCCTATAAATACTGGGGCCCGTTCGCCGGGTTCCTGTCCGGCTGGAACTACTGGGTGATGTTTGTGCTGGTGGGTATGGCGGAGCTGACCGCCGGCGGCATCTATATGCAGTACTGGTTCCCGGACGTGCCGACCTGGACATGGGTTGCGCTGTTCTTTGTGGTGATTAACGCCGCGAACCTGGTGAACGTTCGCCTGTACGGCGAGATGGAGTTCTGGTTTGCCTTAATTAAGGTGCTGGCGATTGTCGGCATGATTGGGTTTGGCATCTGGCTACTGGTTTCCGGCCACGGCGGCGAACGAGCCAGCATCGAGAACCTTTGGCAGCACGGTGGGTTCCTGGCTACCGGCTGGCACGGGCTGATTTTGTCGCTGGCGGTGATTATGTTCTCCTTCGGCGGTCTGGAGCTTATCGGCATTACCGCCGCAGAAGCCAGCTCGCCGCAAACCACGATTCCGAAGGCGGTTAACCAGGTGGTTTATCGCATTCTGCTGTTCTATATCGGTTCGCTGGTGGTGCTGCTGTCGCTCTACCCGTGGCTGGAAATTAAGTCCAACAGCAGCCCGTTTGTGATGATCTTCCACGAGCTGAACAGCAATGTTGTGGCTTCGGCGCTTAACTTCGTCATTCTGGTGGCTTCGCTGTCGGTTTATAACAGCGGGGTTTATTCCAACAGCCGCATGCTGTTTGGCCTGTCTATCCAGCGCAATGCGCCGCAGTTCCTGGCGAAGGTTAGCCGTGGCGGGGTGCCGGTGAATTCGCTGCTGCTGTCCGGCGGAATAACCTCTCTGGTGGTGCTGCTTAACTATTTGTTGCCGCACGATGCCTTCAGCGTGCTGATGGCGCTGGTGGTAGCGACGCTGCTGCTGAACTGGATAATGATCTCGCTGGCGCACCTTAAGTTCCGCTGCGCGATGCGCCGTAAAGGGCGCGAGACGCGCTTTAAGGCGCTGCTGTATCCGTTCGGTAACTATCTGTGCATCGCCTTTATGATGATGATCCTGGGCCTGATGTGCACCATCAACGAGATGCGCGTTTCTGCGCTGCTGCTGCCGGTGTGGATTGTGTTCCTGTTTGCTGCCTTTAAGCTGCTGCGCCGCAAGGTAGCTTAACTGCCGCTTATTACGCCACCGGTATTTTTCTGAATACCGGTGGCGTGATTAAAATGAAATTTAAAAGCATATTTAATTTGGCTTTAGGAAATATATTCTTTTTGTTATAACAAAATAAACTACAGCGTATTTACAAATAACCGATTAATAAATGACAAGTTTGTCGCTATTTATGGGTTTATAAAATAGTCCTTTCCTATTTCGGTGATTGAGCAGAATATATCGCCGCACACTGCAGGCCTTGCGCCATCTAATAACAACATCGCATACCTTTTGCCACGCCGGCTGGCACTCTTTCTTTATTTTACAGCTCGGGATTTATATGAGACTCAACAACCCTGTTACGCAGCAGGAGCATCTTCTCAGGGAAGGAGAGGCTTTGATGTCGACGACCGATATTCACAGCCATATTACTTATGCCAATTCCGCATTTATTAAGGCCTGCGGATTTGACGAACAGCAGTTAATCGGCGAAGCGCACAATATTATTCGCCACCCGGACATGCCGCCGGAAGCCTTTGGAGATATGTGGGCTACGCTCCAGCAGGGAGACAGCTGGACGGGAATGGTAAAAAATCGCCGTCATAATGGTGACCATTACTGGGTTCGCGCCAACGTGACCCCGGTTTACCACGACGATAAACTTACCGGCTATATTTCGGTGCGCACGGTGCCGGGCCGGGAAGAGGTGGAAGCCAGCGAAGCGCTTTATCGGGCGGTAAGGGAAAAACGCGCCGGGCACCTGCGGTTTTACAAAGGGCTGGTCCTCCGTCGCGGCTGGAAGAGCGTGCTGTCGCTGTTTCAGCATCTTTCTCTGTCTAAAAGAGTGGGTGGGGCGCTGGTGCTGGCGGGGCTGCTTGCCGCTGCGATGCCGCTGATGCATTTGAGTCATGTTGCGCAGGCGCTGTTGGCTGCGGTTTTGTTTGCCGCATTGGCCGCCTTTTTACAGCAGCAGGTCATCAGGCCGGTAAAAACTATCGTCCGGCAGATGCAGAAGGTGGTTTCGGGGCAAAAAACCGGGCTTATCCAGTTCAACCGGGTGGATGAGATAGGCCTGATGATGCGCCTGGTGAATCAGTCGGGGCTGAATCTGCGTTCGCTGGTCGATGATGTTGGCGCTCAGGTCGGCGGCATCGGGGAGATAAGCCAGAATCTGGCAACCAGCAGCCGGGCGATGAGCGAGCGAACCGACGAAACTTATGCCCATCTCCAGCAAACGGCGGCGGCCATCGAAGAAATCTCCGGCGCGGTGGAGCAAACGGCGGACTCGGCGGCGCAAACGTCGCAAATGGCCGACCAGGCCAGCAAGAGCGCGCTGGAGGGCGAGCAGATGATGAAGCACACGCTGACGATGATGGAGTCGATGGCCGAGGCCAGCGAGCATATTGTCGAAATAATCAGCGTTATCGACAGAATCGCTTTTCAAACCAATATTCTGGCGCTTAATGCGGCGGTAGAGGCGGCGCGGGCGGGCGTATCCGGGCGCGGTTTTGCGGTGGTTGCCGCCGAAGTGCGCAACCTGGCGCAGCATTCAGCCTCTGCGGCAAAAGAGATCAAAACGCTTATCGACCGCAACGCTATTAGCGTCAGTTCAGGCGTGAGCGTGGTGAAAAATGCCGAAAGGCATATCAGCGAGATGGCGGAAGAAATCGTCCGAATGGCGAGCCTGATAAGGGAAATCGGCGACGCAACCCGGGAGCAAACCAGCGCGCTCGGGCTGATTAATAGCTCGGTGGAACGCATCAGCACCATGACCCAGAACAATGCTGACATGGTGGTTCAGGCGGGGGCGGTGGTGGAAAATCTTAACCAACGCACGCGGCGTTTAACCAGCGCTATCAACGTTTACGGTAGTTAATCCTGCTATGCCGGACCTCGCAGGTGGTGATGTCCGGCATCCAATCCTTTGCCATTTACGCTATCATGCTGCCCTGAAATGAAGCGGGCAAAAGGGCAGGGTAATGAGCGTTAGTCGGAAAGGGATGCTGTTTGTATTGTTTGCGGCGGTACTGTGGGGCAGTTCTGGCGTGTGCGCCCAGTACATTATGGAACAGAGCCATATCTCCTCTGAGTCGCTGACCATGCTGCGGCTGCTGTTTTCCGGGCTGATCCTGCTGATGCTGTCGTTTATGCACGGCGACAAAATTTTTGCGGTATTTAAGCAGCGCGAAGACTTCATCTCCCTGCTTATCTTCACCCTTTGCGGTGCGCTGACTGTGCAGTTGACCTTCCTGCTGACCATCGAGCAGTCCAACGCTGCGACCGCAACGGTGCTGCAATTCCTTTCGCCGACGATTATCGTAGCCTGGTTTGCGCTGGTGCGTAAAAAACGTTCCGGGAAGCTGGTGTTTGCCGCTATCGGCACCTCGCTGCTCGGCACTTTTATGCTGGTAACGCACGGTAACCCGGCGTCGTTGACCATTTCCGGCAGCGCTTTGTTCTGGGGCATTGCCTCGGCATTTGCCGCCGCGTTTTATACTACTTATCCCTCGAAGCTTATCGCACGTTACGGCACGTTGCCCGTCGTGGGCTGGAGCATGCTGCTCGGCGGCGCGATGCTGCTGCCGTTTTATGCCAGCCAGATTGGCAGCTTTAGCGCTACCGGCGGCACGCTGCTGGCCTTCTTCTACCTGGTGGTGGTCGGTACGGCGATAACCTTCAGCCTTTATCTTACCGGGGCGCAAATGATCGGCGGGCCAAAGGCCAGCATTCTTAGCTGCGCCGAGCCTCTGAGCAGCGCGCTGCTGTCTGTACTGCTGCTCGGCATCAGCTTTACCCTGCCGGACTGGATGGGATCGTTGCTGATTATTTCTTCGGTAATTCTTATCTCGTTGGATTCACGCGGAAAGCTACATTCCAGCTAATTGTTCACCTTTTGCAAGGTTTAATTCTGTCCAGAAATATCATATTTTGGGGGGCAGAAGTTGCCGTCCTGGTATGGTAAAAAGTGCGCTTCCTGCGCAAAGCCCCCCCCCGATATAAGGTATTTCAGTGTGATGATTGATAATCTAATTGAGCGTATTTCAACCGCTTTAGAAGCCGACTACACACTGGAAGGCCTGGTCAGACAGCTGCTGGAAATGCTCGAGCTGGTGACCAATATGGAGTCCACCTATCTCACCCGTATCGACCCCGAAGGCAGCCAGCAGCACATCGTCTTTTCCCGTAATACTAAAACGATGAATATCCCAGAAGGGCTGGCCGTGCCGTGGGAAGACACGCTTTGCAAACGCGCGCTGGATGAAGGGCGGCGCTACACCTGCGACGTAGCCAGCGTCTGGGGGGATTCCGAGGCGGCGAAAGCGTTAGGCATCGTGACTTATGTCAGCACGCCGGTGACCCTGGCCGATGGCTCTCTCTATGGGACGCTGTGTGCGGCAAGTTCCGAAAAGCGCATTCTTACGGATCACAGCGAGCAGGTATTGCAGCTGTTTTCCCAGCTTATTGCTCAGCAGATCCAGAATGAGCAACTGATGAAAAAACTTCAGTTAGCCAATGCCGCCCTGACCACCGCCAGCTATACCGACGAGCTTACCGGGTTGCCTAACCGCCGCGCGGTTTTTGACCAACTTCCCCGCCTGTTCTCCCGCGCTAAAGATGATTCTTGTTACGTGCTGGTGGCTTTTGCCGACCTCGACGGCTTCAAGCAGATTAACGATATGCACGGTCATGAAACCGGGGATGATTTTCTCCGCGCCATCGGCAACCGGCTGAAAGAGGGCGTGCGCGCTGATGAAGTGCTGGGGCGCGTTGGTGGCGATGAGTTTATCGTGGCGGGAGCGGGGCCTGCGGAATACGCTGAAGCCCAGCGTGCTGCTGCTGCTTTCCGCCTGAGGCTGGCCGAATTGCTTAGCGGGGAATACCAGCTTAAATCTTGCGTTATCGACTACGCCGGGCCGAGTATTGGCGCTATCGCCATTAACCCGGCGATAATCACGCCGGACGGCGCATTGCGTGAAGCGGATACTCTGATGTATATCGACAAGAAACGCCGTAAAAACGGCGCGGCGGTGAGCTAAACCTCAACGCCGCGTGAGGGTGTTTACGAGGCGGGAGTGACCTGAGGCGTATTGCCGCTCAGCTCGGTCACTAAATCATTCACGCCGTCGCTCATATTGACAAAACGGGTCAGCGGCGAGCGCGTAACCACCACAAAGACGCCAACGTTGTTTTGCGGCACCATCGCCATATAGGTAATGAATCCGCCGCCGCCGCCGGTTTTCTGAATAATGCCCGGCCTGCCGTCTTTAGGCGACATCCACACCCAGCCCATGCCCAGCGCGTCGGCTTTGCCCGGCACGTCCATACCAATCACTTTATGCAGCTGGCTGCGCTGATAAATCAGGGTCTGCATTCTGTCCGCCTGATTATTGCGGCGATGGAAGTCGGAAGAGAGGAACTGCTGCATCCAGCGCATCATGTCGCCCGGCGTAGAGTAAACGCCGCCGCTGCCGACTGCCGCCAGCGTATTATCGCAAGGGCTGGCGCCCTTTTCGGCGATCATCAGGCGCTTGCACTGATCGGGTGAGGGGGTAAAGGTGGTGTCTTTCATGCCCAGCGGGCGGGCGATTTGCTCGTCAAACAGGTCTGCGTAAGGTTTGCCCGTGGCTCGCGAAAGCGCATCCGCCAACAGGTCGAACGCCAGGTTTGAGTAAGCGGCAACCGTGCCGGGCGCGGCTTTAAGCGTGGCCTGGGACAGCCAGTTCCAGCGCTGATCGCGGGTAGGCCAGGTAAACACGGTGCGGTGTGCGGCACCGCCGGGCTGTTCGCGCGGCAGCGAGCTGGTATGGGTTGCCAGGTTGACGAGCGTAATAGGCTGGCCGTTAAACGTTGGTACGCGTGCTCCCGGCGGGGCATATTTGCTTAGCGGATCGTTTAGCTGCACTTTGCCCTGGTCGAGCATTTTCACCAGCATTTCGCTGGTCATCAGTTTGGTCAGCGAGGCGATGCGGATAACCGAATCAAGCTGCGGGCGCACGTTGTTGCCGGGGCGTGTGTCGCCGAAGCTGCGGAAGACGCGCTGGTTGCCGTCAATCACCACGATTGCCATGCCGGTGGCGCCGCTGCCGTAATAGATATGATTGGCATAGCGATCGACAACATCGGCGGCAAATTCCGGAGCAGGCGAAGGCTGCGCAAAACTAAGCGTTGGCAGCAGAGCGGCAGCCAGCATAAGAAGACGAGGGAGACGAGTTTTCAACGCAGAAATCCAGTTCAAAAAATAAAGCGGTATAGCAGGTATTTATACTAGTCTGCGCGCTTATGCAAAGCGTCAATTAGGGGATTCGCTAATGAAAAGCGTAACCGTGCGTTACATCACCAGCAGGCTGCATAAAAGTTTATCAGGTGACGTTTAATGACACACTTTTTGTTTTTTTATTAACCAGTCAAGGGCGTATAACTCATCAGGGGTAACGAATGCTCTGAAAATGACAATTTTGCTACGCTGTCGTGGCAAAAAGTGCGTATTATCCGCCGAGTTATTTGCTGCTGCGCTGCAACTATTTTCCGTCCGCAGCATCTTAGTTATGGCCTCAGGCGTACCGCTACTGATTGAGTTCTTTATGCGATACACGATCCCTCCGCATAAAGAAGTAAATATGAAAAGCAAACCTTTATTTTACAAGTGCTTACTGCACCCTCGCTACTGGCTGACCTGGTTTGGTCTTGGCATTCTGTGGCTGTGGGTTCAGCTTCCCTATCCGCTACTGATGAAAATGGGCGATTTAATCGGCCGTTTCTCTATGCGTTTCCTCAAGCGCCGCGTCACCATCGCGCGCCAGAATCTTAAGCTCTGTTTCCCGCATTACAGCGAAGCGCAGGTCGAAATTATCGTGCGCAAAAACTTCGGCTCTCTGGGGATGGGGCTGATTGAAACCGGCATGGCCTGGTTCTGGTCAGACGCCAGAGTGCGTAAATGGTTTGAAGTGCGCGGTCTCGAACATATCACCGCCGCCTGCGAAAAAGGCAAAGGCGTGATGGTTATCGGCGTGCATTTTATGTCGCTGGAGCTGGGTGGCCGCGTGATGGGGCTTTGCCGCCCGATGATGGCGATGTACCGCCCGCACAATAATAAAGCGATGGAGTACGTGCAGACCCGCGGGCGCTCACGCTCGAATAAAGCCATGCTGGATCGCCGCAATCTCAAAGGCATGGTGAAAGCGCTCAAGTCCGGCGAAGCGGTGTGGTTTGCTCCAGACCAGGATTACGGCCCGAAAGGCAGCTCTTTTGCGCCATTCTTTGCCGTTCAGCAGGCCGCCACCACCAACGGGACTTTCACCATTGCCCGCCTGGCGAAACCGGCTATTTTGACCACGGTGCTGATTCGTAAAGCCAGCGGGACCGGCTACCAGCTGGTGATTGAGCCTGAGTTTTGTGACTACCCGGCGGAAGATGAGCAGGCGGCTGCTGCTTATATGAACCGCAAAATTGAGCACGAAATTATGCGCGCCCCGGAGCAGTATCTGTGGCTGCATCGCCGCTTTAAGACCCGTCCTTTCGGCCACGCCGGTCTCTACACGATTTAATCTTCTGGCAGGTGTGCTACGCTTTTTTCTTCTTATCTGAAGGAGAGTTAGCATGCCTGCATCACGTGTTGTCATGGTTATTGATATGCAAAACGGCGTATTTGAATTCCCGCGCCGGGAGCGTGAGCGTACCGTTGCCAAAATTAACCAACTTATCGACGCCGCAGAGCAGGTCATTTTTATCCAGCATACCGAAGCCGGGCTGGAGGTGGGCAGCGAAGCCTACGACATCCTTCCTGAATTACATCGTCCCGCAGGGGCGCATTACGTGACCAAAACCGCCTGCGATGCCTTCTACCGCACCGGGCTTGCCGGGCTTTTAGAGCAACAGGATATTAATGAGCTGGTGGTCTGCGGCTGCGCGACGGATTACTGCGTGGATACCACGATTAAAAACGGCGTCAGCCGGGGCTATGCGATTACGGTAGCCGGAGATGCGCACACCACGGCAGACCGCGCCTCCGTTAGCGCTGAGACGCTGATTCGCCACCACAATGAAGTGTGGGCCAACCTTTCGATTCCGGGAAATACTCTGCTGGTGAAAGAGACGGCGGAGATAATCGACGGCTGGCGATAAATTCTGTAAGCCGCTCTCACTCCTTGATACAACATTCTGCAAGCTTTATCGTAGCGCGTTAGCTATAACCAGCAGATATAACAACAAAAAGCCGTATCAGGAGCGTTGTCATGTTTAAATCTTTCTTCCCGTCGCCGAAGCTGTTTTTCCTTTCGGCGGCAATATGGGGACTACTCGCAGTTATTTTCTGGCAGTTCGGCGGCGGCCTGTGGCTGGAAAACCTCGTCGGTGCCAGCCAGCAGATACCCATCAGCGCAGCCCGTTTCTGGACGCTAAAAGCATTTGTTTTTTATGCTTTTTATGCCGTCTGTGTGGGAGCTTTTGCCGGCGTCTGGGCGCTGATAAGCCCGCATCCGTGGCAGCGCTGGTCTATTCTCGGCTCCGCGCTAATCGTCTTCGTGACCTGGTTTATGGTTGAGCTGGGAGTGGCAATTAACGCCTGGTACGCGCCGTTCTTTGACCTTATCCAGACCGCGCTGGCCTCGCCGAATAAAGTTCCGCTGCAAAAATTCTACAGTGAGACAGGCGTGTTTCTGGGTATCGCGCTTATCTATGTCACGGTCGGCGTGCTGAACAGCTTCTTTATCAGCCACTATGTGTTCCGCTGGCGTACCGCGATGAACGACTACTACATGGAAAACTGGCAGAAGCTGCGCCACATTGAAGGGGCGGCCCAGCGTGTTCAGGAAGATACCATGCGCTTTGCTTCCACCCTTGAGGATATGGGCGTGAGCCTGCTGCAATCGGTGATGACCCTGATAGCCTTTCTGCCGATTCTGGTGGCGCTTTCCCCGCATGTTAAAGAGCTGCCTGTTATCGGTGCCGTGCCTTATGGCCTGGTGATTGCGGCTATTGTCTGGTCCCTGATGGGGACCGGTCTGCTGGCGGCGGTGGGGATAAAGCTGCCGGGGTTACAGTTCAATAATCAGAAGGTGGAAGCGGCCTACCGTAAAGAGCTGGTCTATGGCGAAGATGATGCGTCCCGCGCTACGCCGCCAACGGTGGCGGCGCTGTTTGGCGATGTGCGCCATAACTATTTCCGACTCTATTTCCACTACACCTACTTTAACATCGTGCGCATTCTCTACCTGCAGGTGGATAACGTGTTTGGCCTGTTTTTGCTGTTCCCGTCGATTGCCGCAGGGGCGATTACGCTTGGTCTGATGCAGCAGATAACCAACGCCTTCGGCCAGGTTCGAGGTTCGTTCCAGTATCTGATAAGCTCCTGGACCACGCTGGTTGAGCTGATGTCTATCTACAAACGTCTGCGCAGCTTTGAGCGCACATTGCAGGATGTGCCGGTGCCCGGCACCGAAGAAGCCGTCTAGCTAATAGAAAAGGGATGGCGTGATGCCATCCCTTTCAGGCGGGTGACAAACTCTGGGGATAGAAGAAATACCAGACAGCTTGTTAAAAAATTAGGAAAATCAATTCATTGATTTTCGGCTGATAACCACGAAGAGGGAAAAACCACGCTTTTTCCCTCTTCGTCAGCAACCGCATAGGGATGGCGTGATGCCATCCCTTTTTGCTAATGCCCTGCGGCGGGTGGAGCGCCCGGCGCGCCCGCCCGAATAAACGGCGGACGGGCAAACCAAATCACCACAATCAGCGCCATAAACCCCCATCCCAACAGCCAGAAGTAGTCGATGGTCGACATCATATAGGCCTGCTGCTCGATAGTTTTATCCACCACGGCGAGGTGCTGCTGCGTTGCTCCGCCCATCTTATGCAGGTAATCCATAGCCGACGGGTTGTATGCCGACACGCTCTCAGTCAGGGTCGCGTGGTGATAAACCTCGCGGCGCGACCAGATCCACGTCGTCAGGGAGGAGGCAAAAGAGCCGCCCAGCACGCGGAAGAAGGTTGCCAGGCCGGAGCCTTCCGCTACCTCAACGCCGTGCAGATTCGACAGCACGATAGTGGTTATCGGCATAAAGAAGAACGCCACGCCGATACCCATAAACAGCTGTATTTCGGCAATAGTTCGGAAGTCGACATTGGTATTAAACTGCGCGCGCAGCAGGCATGAAGCGCCCATCGTCAGGAACGACAGCGTAGCCAACATGCGCATATCAACCCGGTTGGCGTAACGCCCGACAATCGGCGTCAGCAACAGCGGCAGAACGCCCATCGGCGCGGCGGCAAGCCCGGCCCAGATTGCGGTATAGCCCATCTGGGTTTGCAGCCACTGCGGCAGAATAATATTAATGGCAAAGAATGCCGCGTAGCCGAGCGTCAGCGACAGGGTGCCAATCGCAAAGTTGCGGTCGGCAAACAGCCGCAGGTTAACAATCGGATGGCGCTCGCCCAGCTCCCAAATCACAAACGAGACCAGCGCAATCGCCGAAATCGCCGACATGATGATTATCTCCGGCGAGGAGAACCAGTCGAGATCGTTGCCCTTATCCAGCACCACCTGTAGCAGCCCCACGCCGAGCACCAGCAGGGCGATACCGATGTAATCTATCGGGGCGATAGTCGTGGTCTCTTCGCGTTCACGCAGCTGGCCCCAAACCACCAGTGCGGCAAAAATACCGATCGGCACGTTGATATAGAAAATCCACGGCCATGAGTAGTTATCGGTTATCCAGCCGCCGGTTATTGGCCCGACGATAGGCGCGACTACCGTCACCATCGACAGCAGCGCCAGCGCCATACTTCGCTTGCTCGACGGGAAGATAATCAGCAGCAGCGTCTGGCACATCGGGAACATTGGCCCGGCGAAAAAACCCTGTAACGCACGGAAGATAATCAGCTCGGTCATGCTGTGGGCAAAACCGCACAGGAACGAGGTAAGGGTAAACATCGCCACCGAGCCAACAAACAGTTTGAGCTGCCCGAACCGGCGGGTAAACCAGCCGGTCAGCGGCAGGGCGATAGCGTTACACACCGCAAACGAGGTGATAACCCAGGTGCCCTGGTCGGCGCTGACGCCGAGGTTACCGGCAATCGTCGGCAGCGCCACGTTGGCAATCGTTGAGTCCAGCACCTGCATAAAGGTCGCCAGCGACAGCGCGATGGTGGCCAGCAGCAGGCTGGGGGGCGTAAACGCCGCCTTATCTTGCATAACGTCTCTCTTAGCGGCTGCCGGACGCTACCGGCTGGCTGTTGTCATGGAGGATCTTCGCAACCAGCTGGTCGGCCTGGTCCAGCGCATTTTGATAAACGTCGGTAGTAAAGCGCGGCGTGGCGACGGTTTTTTGCGGCAACAGGTGGCCGTCTGCATTGCGAATATCTACCCGAGCAAACATAGAAAGCCCTACGCGCAGCGGATGTTTCTGCATGTCGTGCGGGTCGAGCGTGATGCGTACCGGCAGGCGCTGAACAATCTTGATCCAGTTACCGCTGGCGTTCTGGGCAGGCAGCAGGGAGAAGGCGCTCCCGGTGCCGATGCCGAGGCTTTCTATGGTGCCCTGGTACTCAACATCATCGCCGTAAAGGTCGGCGGTTAGCGTCACTTTCTGGCCGAGACGCATGGTCTGCATCTGGCTCTCTTTGAAGTTAGCGTCCACCCACACTTGGTCCAGCGGGACGATAGCCAGCAGCGTGGTGCCTGAATCAACCCGCATCCCGAGCTGCACGGCGCGCTTCGCTACAAAGCCGCTAACCGGCGCGACGATGGTGCTGCGTGCATTGTCGAGGAAGCGCTGGCGCAGGGTCGCTACCGCACTTTTAATTTCCGGGTGGCTATCAATCACTGTGTCATCAACCATCGCGAGGTTGGTGCGTAATGCCTGCTGTGCGGCGAGCAAATCGCTCTGGGCGCTGGTTACAGCATCGCGGTAGTGAGACAGATCTTCGGCCGCAATAGCCCCGGTGGCAAAGATTTTCTGGCGGCGAGCATAGTCGCTCTGCGCGGTTTGCAGGGCGACCTGTTTGGCCGCAACCTGGGCGCGATAGTTATCGGCGGTGCTGTACAGGCCGCGCACCTGGCGCACGGTATTGGCGAGATTGGCTTCGGCCTGCTGTAGCGCAATATTGGTATCGCTTGGGTCAAGCAGCACCAGCGGCTGGCCTTTTTCGACGTAATCGCCCTCGTCGACGCTCACCTGGGTGACGGTGCCGCCGATTTGCGGGGTCAGAGTGACCTGGTTGCCGTTGACGTAGGCGTCATCGGTGGTTTCGTAGTAGCGCGCGTACAGCATGTACCACGCCAGACATCCGGCGGCTATCAGCAGCAGGATAATCAGCAAAATAGCGAAGTTGCGCTTACGCTTGCTTGGTGCGCGTTCTGCCTGCTCGGAAGAGGTTTGCATTTTTGTTATGGCCTTAGTCAGGAAAGCTTAAAGGTGGGGCGCGGTAATGTCGTCCGGCAGCATTTTGATCAGAAGCTCGGTCAACTGTTGGGACTCTTCGGGCGTTAGCCGGGTCGTCAGGGCGCCGATGATGGAGTCCAGCGCTTCGTTCTGGAAGCGATCGCAAATCTGCTGCCCTTTGTCGGTCAGTTCGAGGATCACCTGCCGTTTATCTTCGGGATTAATGTTTCGCACGATCAGATCTCGCTTCACCATTCGTTCAAGCATGCGGCTCATCGCGCCGGTATCCATCACCAAATTTTTGCTGACTTCCACCGGGCTGTTAAAGCCTTTGTAGATACTAATCAAAACCTTAAATTGCGCGCTGGTTATCCCCATAGGGGAAAAATATTGGCTGATAAGCTGATCTTTAAACTGGTTAGACAGGTGGATCAGCAGGCCAAGATGGAGTTTAGAAGAGGGAGTACCCGCAGTATTACTCATGATATTTGCCTGGTCAGTAATTACAAATGAAATTACTGACCAGGCATTAAATTGTCAACGTTATGTCAGGATAAGCGCACTTTTTGTCAGTTTGCCAGCCAGGCCCGGGCGGTGTTTTTCATGGCAATTTCCAGCTCTGACCCCTGGGTGGCAAACACACGTTGTACCGGAAAACCTGATTTTTCCAGCAGATAAGCGAGCGGAGCGTAGGCCGCCGGGTAACGTTTAGCGGCTGGTTTATCAATGTCCACCGGGCCAAACGGGAAGTCGAACGAGCCAAAGTCGTAAACCACCTGGCGGCGCAGGATCCGCCAGGCACCGTCGCGTTTTTCCAGCATGTCGTAAAAGCGGTTATGGCAGGTGGCGCCAAATTCCAGCTTGTGGTTCTGGCCAATAATCATGGCGTTGGTTTCTGAAATAGCTTTATTTCGGGCGTTGTTAAAGGTGACAACCGGGGTGCCAATCAGATGTTTAGTGCTGATGTCGGACTTGCCCATGCGCATCGATCCTTTGATAAATTCGCTGGCGAGGCCTTCAAACCAGGTCACTTCGATGGTGCCCTCCGGGTGAAAAAGCTCGGCCAGCTTGTCCCACTGCGAAAGGTCGCGGTACATCCAGCCGTTCATCAAATCGTTGATAGCAAGGCGATCCTGCAAATAGTCACTGTTCATAAAAGGCTCCTGTTAAGGTGAGGAGTCATTGTTGCTCCGCGTTATCGATAAATGAAATATATTGATATGATGATTCAATCATTAGAATTGATGGTTTGGCGCTATGGAATTAAGACATCTTCGCTACTTTGTCACGCTAGCCGAAACCGGGCATTTCGGGCAGGCGGCAGCCCTGCTGCACATCGTTCAGCCCGCGCTGAGTATGCAGATCCGCGCCCTGGAAGAAGAGGTTGGCGGGCCGCTGTTTACGCGCACCAGCCGTAAAGTCGAGCTAACGGAAGCCGGGCAATTACTGTTACCGGAGGCAAGGCGTACGTTAGAGCAGGCCGAACACGGTAAAAATATAGTTCAGCGGGCGTTACGTGGCGAAACCGGGCTGGTCAGAGTCGGCTTTGCGGGCAATGCTGTGGTTTCCGGGCGGCTGATGAACGATGTCCGGGCTTTTCGCCACCGGTGGCCGGAGGTTGAGCTTCAGCTTCATGAAATGTCGCCCCTGGCGCTCGGTGAGGCGCTTAGCCAGCGGGCTATCGACGTGGCCTATACGCCATTAATGGGCAAACTGGGCGAAGATATTAAAGCGGTGAAGATTGCAGAATGGCCGATGATGGTCGCCCTGGCGGAAGATAGCCCGCTGGCGGGCGAAAAACAGATTACGCTTGAGATGCTGGCGCAGGTTCCGCATATCCAGTTCGTCGCGGGCGAAGGGGACGAGGCCCTGGAGCAGGTTCGTGAAAAGTGGCGCGCAGAACTGCCGCAGCCGCTGTATCAGGCCCAAAGCACGCTTGGCGTTCTGGCTATGGTTGCCTCCGGGTTTGGCATCGCGCTGCTGCCTCACTCTTTTACCCACATTGCTATTCCGCACCTGGTTTATCAGCCAATTTCCGATCGGCGGCTGATGGCAGAGTTGCTATTGTTAAGCCGCCGGGATGAAACCCAGGGAGCCGTGCTCGCCTGGACTCGTCTCGCCCAGAATAATAATCACGACTAAACGCTATGAGGATGGCAATTTGAACAGGCAGCATGGATTGATGGCGCTCTCTCTGGGCGCTCTGTTGGTACTTAGCGGCTGTACAACAAAAAGCAGTTCACCCGCGTCAACGACAACGGCAGCGGCAAAACCGGTTGATATCGAAACCGTTACGCTGCGGAAAATTCCGCAGGGCGTTAAAGACAGAGTCGAGCTGGCTAAAGATCTGCTGACCACGCTTAAGAGCCAGAACATTGAACCGACGGAGGAGAATGTCTGCTCCGTGCTGGCCATTGCTTTGCAGGAGTCCAACCTGCAGGCTGACCCGGCCGTGCCGGGGCTGAATAAAATTGCGTGGAAAGAGATAGACCGCAGGGCGGAGAAAATGCATGTCCCGCCGCTGCTGGTTCATACCGCGCTGCGTATTAATTCTCCCAACGGTAAAAGCTACAGCGAGCGTCTGGACAAGGTAAAAACCGAAGGCCAGCTGAGCGCTATTTTTGACGACTTCCTTACCATAGTGCCGATGGGCCAGAAGCTGTTTGGCAGCTTTAATCCGGTGCGAACCGGCGGCACGATGCAGGTTAGCGTCGCCTTTGCCGAGAAGCACACCGACGGCTATCCGTGGAAAATGGAAGGCTCGGTGCGCCAGGAAGTCTTCACCCGCCGCGGCGGGCTGTGGTTTGGCACTTACCATCTGCTGAATTATCCGGCCAATTACACGAAGCCGATTTATCGTTTCGCGGATTATAACGCGGGCTGGTACGCAAGCCGCAACGCCGCCTTCCAGAGCGCCGTCAGCCGCGCCACCGGCACAAAGCTGGCGCTGGACGGCGACCTTATTCTCTACACCAGCGACCAGGCGAGCAGCACCGAGCTTGCGGTACGCAAACTGGCGAAACAGCTGGATATGAGCAATAGCGAAATCCGCCGCGCGCTGCAAAAAGGGGACAGCATCGGCTTTGAAAAAACCAGCCTGTATAAGCAGGTATTTGCTATAGCGGAGAAGAAAGCGGGCCAGCCGCTAGCGCGAGAAGTGCTGCCGGGTATCACGCTCGAAAGTCCGAAAATCACCCGCAATTTAACTACCGCCTGGTTTGCTAAGCGGGTGGACGACCGGCGAGCGAGCTGTATGCAGCGTTAGTCCTCTCAGGCGGGAGCGGGCAGCGCTTCCGCCTCAGGATTTAATAAAACCAGAGGGGATGGCGACGCTGGCGCAGGCGCAGCACAAGGGCAATAACACCAAGCGTTAACGCGCCCAGCAGGAATGGGATCAGGCCAAATAGGGTGCTTACCGCCAGCCCCATTTCGATGCGCGGGCGGGCTGCGTCGTTGCTTTGCGCGAGGTATTCAAGCACGCCGGGTGCCTGGACTATCAGGTTCAGTATCTGGGTTGCCACCCAGAAGCAAAACAGCACAAACAACGTATAGGCAACGTTGCCCAACGCGGATGTTTCTGTTTTGGTTGTCGTTATCATCCGGGGTACCGGAACAACGGCTTTCGACAATGTGATATCAGCCATCATGACCTCCCGTAAAATCGCCATGCTAATCAGGCGCGTGACTGCCCGTAGCGCAAATTTTGGCAGGTCAGGGGAGTTGTCAATATCAGATTGCTGGTAATTTTGCGGGCAGAATCCTCCTGGATTTGCATTTTTTGCTCAACTTCACATTTTTGTAACTTAAATGAAATTTCATTAACATTGTGCTAATTATGCGCCCGGCAACAGGCAGTTTCCCGGCCGTCGATATGCGACAATGCCGTCTGGTTTATCTCTGATGATATGAGGCTGACATGTTGACCCTGAAAATGCGTCGCGACTGGCACTATTACGCGGTGGCGATTGGCCTTATCTTTATTCTGAACGGCGTGCTTGGCCTGCTGGGGCTGGAAACGAAAGGCTGGCAAAACTATGCGGTGGGGCTGGTAACGTGGGTAATTTGCTTCTGGCTTGCGGGATTTATTATCCGCCGCCCCCGCGAAGAGTCGGAAACGGCGGAACCCTAAACACTACGAGGTGATTGAGCTTTTCAGAGCGCAATCCTGCTGGTGGCGTTCAAGAGCCAGTTCGATCAGGCGGGTGATCAGCTCCTGGTAGCCAAGCCCGCTGGCCTGCCAGAGTTTTGGATACATGCTGATGTTGGTAAAGCCCGGCAGCGTGTTGATCTCGTTGATGATAACTTTGTTATCTTCGGTCAGGAACACGTCAACGCGCGCCATACCGCTGCACTCGAGCGCCTGGTAAGCGCGAACGGCAATTTTGCGGATCTTGTCGTTCACTTCGGCTTCAAGCGCCGCCGGAACCACGACCTGGGCTGCTTGCTCGTCGATGTATTTGGTATCGTAGGAGTAGAACTCGCTGTTGACTACGATCTCGCCGCAGGTGCTGGCCTGCGGGTAATCATTACCCAGCACCGCGCACTCGATTTCACGCCCCTTAATCCCGGTTTCAACCACCACTTTATGGTCAAACTCGAAGGCTAACGCCACCGCAGCATGATATTGCTCTTCATTGCTGGCCTTGCTGACGCCGACGGAAGAACCCTGGTTTGCCGGTTTGACAAACAGCGGTAAGCCGAGCTGCTTTTCAACTTCTGCGAAGCTGATTTTGCCGCGGTTAGCGCGGGTCAGGGTGATAAACGGCGCTACGTTCAGACCGGCGTCGCGCAGCAGGCGCTTGGCTACGTCTTTGTCCATGCTGACCGCAGAGCCGAGCACGGCGGAGCCGACAAACGGCAGATTTGCCACGCGCAGCATGCCCTGCAAAGAACCGTCTTCGCCCAGCGTGCCGTGCACAATCGGGAAAATAACGTCAATCTGGGAAAGCTGCTCTGCGCTGCTGGTTTCAATCAGCTGGTGTTCGGTCTGGCCGGGAACCAGCGCGACATTTTTCTCGGAGCGATTCAGGGCGATAAGCGCCGGGTTATTGGCGTTCAGCAGATAGCTGGACGCGTCGTTGATATGCCATTGCCCCTGCTTATCAATGCCCAACAACACCACGTCAAATTTCGACTTATCAATGGCGTCGACGATGTTTTTTGCCGACTGCAGCGACACCTCGTGTTCTGCTGATTTCCCCCCAAACACGATACCAACCCGCAGTTTTGCCATGCCTTTAATCCACCCATAAACTTTACGAAGGCGGACAACATACCATGCTCATAACGGGGATTCATGTGGTTCCTGCATCCGCGGGGGATATGTGAGTTGGTAAGCAATCATTTCTATATCGTAATGGCGATTCCAGGGTGCTGACGGCGATATTCGTTAGTGTGATAAGCTTTATTCAAATCGTTCTATTCTGGTTGCATCCCCTTTGAAAAAACGCGCTATGGAATCCTGGAAGGTTAACCTCATTTCGGTCTGGTTCGGCTGTTTCTTTACCGGCCTTGCGATTAGCCAGATTTTGCCCTTTCTGCCGCTCTACGTAGAGCAGCTCGGCGTTAGCTCCCATGAGGCGCTGTCCATGTGGTCGGGGCTGACCTTTAGCGTGACGTTTCTGGTTTCCGCCATTGTTTCTCCGATGTGGGGCAGCCTTGCCGACCGCAAAGGGCGAAAGTTGATGCTGCTGCGCGCCTCCTTCGGCATGGCGGTTGCTATCCTGCTTCAGGCTTTTGCCACCAACGTCTGGCAGCTTTTCCTGCTGCGCGCGGTGATGGGGCTGACCTCCGGCTATATTCCTAATGCCATGGCGCTGGTGGCTTCTCAGGTGCCGCGCGAGCGCAGCGGCTGGGCCATAAGCACTTTATCTACCGGGCAGATTAGCGGCGTGATAGTCGGCCCGCTGCTCGGGGGGTTTATGGCGGACCATCTGGGCTTGAGGCCGGTATTTTTTGCCACCGCCGGGCTGCTGATGGTGAGTTTCCTGGTCACTCTGCTACTCATAAAAGAGGGGCCGCGCCCGAAGATTAGCAAAGCCGATCGCCTGAGCGGCAAAGAGGTGTTCGCCACGCTGCCTTATCCGTGGCTGATTTTCAGCCTGTTTTTGACGACCCTGGTTATTCAGCTGTGCAACGGCTCGATAGGCCCGATCCTTGCCCTGTTTATTAAGCAACTTTCACCAGAAAGCACCAATATCGCCTTTATGAGCGGCTTTATTGCCGCCCTGCCTGGGATTTCTGCGCTGTTTGCCGCCCCAAGACTCGGCAAACTGGGCGACAGAATCGGCACCGAGCGTATTTTGATGGCGACCCTCGCGTGCGCCGTGGTGTTATTCCTGGCAATGTCCTTTGTGACCTCGCCGTTCCAGTTGGGAATATTGCGTTTTCTGCTGGGCTTTGCCGACGGTGCGATGCTCCCGGCGGTGCAAACTCTGCTGCTGAAATATTGCAGCGACCAGGTAACCGGGCGCATCTTCGGTTATAACCAGTCGTTTATGTATCTGGGCAACGTGGCGGGGCCTTTAATGGGGGCCGGAGTCTCGGCAATGGCCGGTTTTCGTTACGTTTTTGCCGCAACCGCGCTGGTTGTTTTAATCAACATCTGGCAGCTGGCGGTGGCTTTGAAACGAAAAAAACTCCGTCAAAAAGAGCTGGAGCGACAAATTTAAAACGGATTTTTTTTGCCCGGCGGCAATATTAATGAGTGGAACATGGAGAATAATTCCCACTTATTATTGTTCGCCGGATGGCAGGTTTTTTAGCGAATAATATTCCATTATTCTTTTTTTGTTACGCAAAAAAAATGCATCCGCGATTATTAGCAGACTGAATCGTTTTAATATCGCCTTTATTTGCTATTACGCACATATTTAACGCGGCATATTGCTCTCAGGTGGATCTGAGTGTTAACGTCATGTCTTAACCCCGCAGGGACTGAGAAAATGAAAAATCTTATTGCAGAGTTATTGGTTAAACTCGCTGAGAAGGAAGAGGAATCAAAAGAACTGGTGGCTCAGGTAGAGGCGCTGGAAATAGTCGTTACGGCGCTGCTGAGGCGGCTCGAGCAGGGGGAGCGCCAGCAGCTGGTCGACAGCATTGAAGGGGCGTTAGATGATGCATCCCCAAAGACCGTAGTGCCATTTCAGGATACCGAATTACTTCGTCAATATTTAAAAAAACTGCTTATTCACCCACGTAGTTGAATCAAATTTCTCTGTCATATTAATGTCATAAGCTATTTTTATACTCGCTCTGTTTTTATTTTGTATTCAGTAGTTACTACATGGAGAAAATAAAGTGAAACAGAGCGTAATTATCGCCAGCCTGCTGCCTTTGCTGCTTGCCAGCACCCCTTCGCACTCACAAGAAAATTTAGCCCCTCTGGATAATCGTGCCGCGCAGGGAGATTTAACCCAGCCGGGCGGCGCACGCCGTATTACTGGCGATCAAACGGAAGCTATTCGCGCCTCGTTAAACAATAAAACGGCGAAGAACGTTATTCTGCTGATCGGCGACGGAATGGGCGACTCCGAAATTACCGCTGCCAGAAACTATGCCGAAGGCGCGGGCGGCTTCTTCCGCGGAATTGATGCCCTGCCGCTTACCGGGCAATACACCCATTATTCTTTAGACAAGAAAACGAAAAAACCGGATTACGTGACCGACTCTGCCGCCTCCGCTACCGCGTGGACCACCGGCGTGAAAACCTATAACGGCGCGCTGGGCGTGGACGTAAACGGCAAAGATCACGTCACCATTCTTGAACTGGCTAAAGCCGCCGGTAAAGCCACCGGCAACGTGTCTACCGCAGAAATTCAGGACGCCACCCCTGCAGCGCTTGTGTCGCACGTTACCGGGCGTAAATGCTACGGCCCGAGCGCGACCGGCGAGAAATGCGCGACTAATGCGCTGGAAAACGGCGGCAAAGGCTCGATAAGCGAACAATTGCTTAACGCCCGCGCCGACGTCACGCTCGGCGGCGGGGCTAAGACCTTCAGCGAAGTAGCGAAGGCGGGCGAATGGAGCGGTAAAACGCTGCGCGAACAGGCCGATATTCGTGGTTACCATTGGGTCGATAATGCTTCGGGCCTGGCGGCCGTAACCGAGGCAAACCAGAGCAAACCCCTGATCGGCATGTTTGCGGACGGCAATATGCCTGTACGCTGGGAAGGGCCGAAGGCCAGCTATCACGGCAATATTGACCAACCGGTGGTAACTTGTACCGCAAACCCGAAACGCGATGCCAGCGTGCCAACCCTGGCGCAGATGACCGAAAAAGCCATCGATCTGCTGAAAGGCAACGAGAAAGGCTTCTTCCTGCAGGTTGAGGGTGCATCGATAGACAAGCAGGATCACGCGGCGAATCCTTGCGGCCAGATTGGCGAGACGGTCGATCTCGACGAAGCGGTGCAGAAAGCGCTGGAGTTTGCCCGTAAAGACGGCAACACCCTGGTTGTCGTTACCGCCGATCACGCACATTCCAGCCAGATTGTAGCACCGGACACCAAAGCTCCGGGGCTGACGCAGGCTCTGAATACCAAAGACGGCTCTGTCATGGTGATTAGCTACGGCAACTCCGAAGGCGAATCTCAGGAGCATACCGGCACCCAGCTGCGCGTGGCGGCCTATGGCCCGCATGCGGCAAACGTTGTGGGGCTCACCGACCAGACCGACCTGTTCTACACCATGAAGGCGGCGATGGCGCTGGAGTAAAGTGGGGAGTGGGCTAAAAAATAAGAAAAAATGCGGCGCAGGAGTCGCATTTTTTTTGCCTTAGAGCCAGGCTTGAAGCGTCACAATAAAAAAGGAATAAGCTATGAAATATTCATTATTAGCGGTGTTACTGGTAGGGCTGGTTGGGGCAGCAACGGCGGCGGAGAAAACCATGACGCCTCAGCAGCAGCGAATGACCAGCTGTAATCAACAGGCGGCAACGCAGTCCCTGAAAGGGGATCAGCGTAAGAGCTATATGAGTAGCTGCCTGAAGGGCGAACAGCCGGCAGCGGCGGGCAAAACGCTGACGCCACAGCAGCAAAAAATGAAGGATTGTAATGCCGATGCCGCGAAGCAATCGCTGAAGGGCGACGCCAGAAAAACCTTTATGAGCACCTGTCTGAAGAAAAAATAAGTCGTTTTAAAGAACCCTCACCCCGGCCCTCTCCCTGCGAGGGAGAGGGAGAAAAGAGGGATGGGGAGAGGGTTGCTACTCGATCCAATCCCCTCTCCCCTGTGGGGAGAGGGTCAGGGTGAGGGGGTATCTACAAAATCAGGACTTCCCGAGCAATTCCGACTTCGCCATGCATTTCACCATTGCTTCCATCACGGCGGCGCGGAAGCCTTTCTCTTCCAGCACTTTCACCGCTTCAATCGTGGTGCCGCCCGGCGAGCACACCATATCCTTCAGCTCACCCGGATGCTTGCCGGTTTCCAGCACCATCTTCGCGGAGCCCATTACCGCCTGGGCCGCAAACTGGTAGGCCTGCTTGCGCGGCATACCGCCAAGTACCGCCGCATCTGCCATCGCTTCGATAAACATAAATACATACGCCGGAGCGGAGCCGCTCACGCCGACCACCGGGTGGATCATTGCTTCGCTGACCACTTCCGCCTGGCCGAAGCTGCGGAAAATGCTTACCGCATCGGCAATATCTTCAGGCGTGACCAGCGCGTTTGGCGTTACGGAAGTCATGCCCGCATTAACCAGCGCCGGCGTGTTTGGCATGGCGCGGATTATCTTGCGATCGTGGCCGAGCACTTTAGCCAGCGTATCCAGGGTGATGCCCGCGGCAATAGAGATAATCACCGTGTCTTTATTCAGGCTGGAATTCACTTCGCTCAGAACTTTCAGCATGATGTTTGGCTTCACCGCGCCAAAGACGATATCCGCTATCTGGGCAACTTCCTGAGCGCTTTCGGCGGCGTTAATTCCGTACTCTTCGCACAGCGCCTGAACCTTGTCCGGAGAAGGGGTGTAAATCCAGATATTACCGGCCGGAACCAGGCCGCTGGAAATCAAGCCGCCGAGGATAGCCTTCCCCATATTGCCGCAGCCAATAAAACCAATTTTCTTATCCATAGCGTTACTCCATGGTTATTTGTTTCGTTATCTTATGCTTATAGCTTAACGCGCTTTCCGGCACTTAGGCTATGTTTGCGCTTAAACGGCTCCGCAGGCGCAGATAAACTTTGCCATTCTGCAAAAGCACGGCAAAATTGCCCCCATTCCCGCGACAGTCAGGAGCAACAATGCAAATTTGGGTGGATGCCGATGCGTGTCCGAAGGTAATCAAAGAAGTCCTTTTTCGCGCCGCCGATCGCGCTCAGGTGATGGTGACGCTGGTTGCCAATCAGGGATTAAAAACGCCGCCGTCACGCTTTATTCGCAGCCTGCAGGTGGCCTCGGGCTTTGACGTTGCGGATAACGAAATTGTTCGCCGCTGTGAGAAAAACGACCTGGTTATCACCGCGGATATTCCGCTGGCGGCCGACGTGCTGGAGAAAGGGGCGATTGCGCTGAACCCGCGCGGCGAGCTTTATACACCCGCGACTATTCGTGAGCGCCTGACGATGCGTGATTTTATGGATACGCTGCGCGCCAGCGGCGTGCAAACCGGCGGCCCGGATAGCCTGAACCAGCGCGACCGCCAGCAGTTTGCCAACGAGCTTGAAAAATGGCTGCTGAGGGTCGCGCGGGCGCAGAAGTCTTAAATAAAGCTGTCGTCGTCGTCGCCGTAATCGTCACCGCCAAAATCATCGTTACCGAAATCAGCGTAGTCGTTAGCGTTATCCTGAGGCTGGCTCAGGAACTGCCTGTCATTGACCTGGCTGTAGTCGTTGACGGAATCAAATGAGCTATTGTCGAAAGACGGAGCCGGTTCGTTGATGATGTTGACTATCTCTTCCGGCTGGCTGCGGTGGAACATGCTGGTCAGCATTTCTGCCACCACTACGCCGCCCGCAACGCCTGCTGCCGTTTGTAACGCTCCGGACAGGAAACCGCCGCCCGCGCGTGGTGCGCTGGCCGGTGCGGCCTGAGGCGCGCCGTAACCCGCTGGTGCCGCGTTTGCTCCATATCCGGCATTACCCTGCGGGGCCGAAGAAGCATAATTCTGGCTGCCGGGAATAGGATCGGACCCGCGTGAGCTGTTGCTGTTGCCGCCGCCGAACAGCCCGGCCAGGAAACCACCGCTGCTTTGCTGCTGGCGAGACTTTTGCTCGAGCTCGGCTACCTGGGCTTCCAGCGCCTGAATTTTACCGTTCAGCTGCTTCATTGCCGCTTCCTGGATAAGGATCGTCTGCGCCATATAGTACGCGGCCCCAGGCTGCTGGCTGAGGTGCTGCGCAATCCGCTGTTCTGCGGCCGCATCGCGAGTGGAACTTTGGCTTTCGGCCTGTTTCAGGCGGTCAAAAAGCCCGTCGATAAGACGCTGCTCTTCAGATTGCATGGCTCATACCTCTGTCATAATGAAGACCCGGGATTCAGTGTTGCTCAAATCGGGCGTCGCTTAAACGCCTTAATCGTAAAGCTAACCATAAATGTGTTACCGAATCTCAGATTAAGGGTTGTCATTGGCCTGGCGTTTAAAGTATTGTGGCGCTGTTGGCGGGTGGCGGCTTTAGTTTACACTTGTTGAAGTTTGATTCAGGCCGTTATAGCTGGTTTTTTTGCTGAAGCCCTTTGCTGATTGTAATTAAATGTTTACACTATTTTCTCGTACTAGTTTGATGATATCATCGCTATCCGTTCCTGCTTTTGTCCCGTCTGGCCATCAGGTCAGCGCTTCCGAGGATTATCTCTGATGACTCAACCCCTATTCTTAGTCGGCGCTCGCGGCTGTGGTAAGACGACCGTCGGTCAGGCACTGGCGAGGACGCTGGGTTATGAATTTGTGGATACCGACAGCTTCCTGCTGACCAGCACCGGAAAAAGCGTGGCTGAGATAGTCGCCGAAGAGGGCTGGCCGGGCTTTCGCGCCCGCGAGTCCGAAGCGTTACAGCAGGTAACGGCTCCTGCAACCGTGGTGGCAACCGGCGGCGGCATGGTGCTGGCCGAAAATAATCGCCAGTTTATGCAGGAAAACGGCATTGCCATCTGGCTGCATGCCCCGGCGCAAATCCTGGCCTCGCGCCTGAACGAATCGCCGGAAGAAGGGCAGCGCCCGACGCTTACCGGTAAAGGCGTGACCGATGAAATTGTTGACGTCCTGGCCGCCCGGGAAGGGCTCTATCGCGAGGTTGCACACCATATTGTCGATGCTACCCGCACGCCGGACGCGGTAGTCGAAGCTATCCTCAACGCGCTGCAAATGGCTCGCGCCAGTTAGCCTATACTTAACGCAAATCCCCACCCAAAAGACCGACAGTAAGTGGGGTTATCTTGCTCTTGTCCCTGCTGAAATGCGCTTTGTTTTTCGATAGACAGAGCTTTTATCTGTTTAATTTCTTTAAAATATATTCAGCTAAAAATGTTACCAGGTGGTTGATGATTTGTTAAGGGTCCTGGCGGTATGCTGCGCGATGACGAGCAAAAAACCACGACCCCGGCGAGTTGTCTCATTAAGGATGTGTATCGGCGCAATGGAGAGGGCAGATTCTGAGTAATTGCGGAGCGAAGCATGAGACCAACTGTAGCCATTCTCACTATCGGCAGCGTGTCCGTAAGTGAAGTCCTTCCCTTCCTGACCGAACATATTTCTGAGCAACAAATTACCCATGTTAGCCTGCTGGGCGAGTTGTCTCGCGAAGAGGTTCAGCGGCTTTATTCACCTGCGCCGGGAGAAGCGTCTCTGCTGACGCTACTGGCGGATAACACTCTTACCCACGTCGGCCGCGACAAAATCTCCATCGCCATGCAGTGCATCATCGAGCAGCTGGATAACCAGGGCTACGAAGTCATTCTGTTAATGAGCACCATGCCTCTACTCGGATTAAGCGCTCGTAACGCCATTTTGCTGGAGCCGGACAGGATAATCCCGCCGCTGGTCGCCTCGATTGTTGATGGCCACCAGGTGGGGATTATTTTGCCGATGCCCGAGTTGATTAAGTTTCAGGAGCAGAAGTGGCGCAAGCTAAGCAACCCGCCGCACTACGCCCTGGCTAACCCAATCCACGGCGGCGACGAAGAGCTACTGGAGGCGGGGCGCAAACTGATGGCGGAAGGGGCGAATGTTCTGGTGCTGGACTGCCTCGGGTTCCACCAAAAACACCGCGATTTACTGCAAAAGCAGCTCAATGTCCCGGTGTTATTGTCCAACGTGCTGGTGGCCAGGCTGGCGGCAGAACTGCTTACCTGAGAGGATTTAACAATTTACGTGACAGGCCCGAGAGTTCACCTCTATAGTGGATTTTTCACTATATCGATAAAGGGCCAGTCCATGCTTCAGAGTAATGAATACTTCTCCGGTAAAGTAAAATCCATTGGTTTTACCAGCAGCAGCACCGGCCGTGCCAGCGTTGGCGTGATGGCGGAGGGGGAGTACACCTTCGGGACCGCTCAGCCGGAAGAGATGACCGTGGTTAGCGGGGCATTGCACGTCCTGCTGCCGGGAGAAACAGAGTGGAAAACCTACGCGGCGGGTGAAGTGTTTAACGTGCCTGGACACAGCGAGTTCCACCTGCAGGTTGCAGAGCCGACCTCTTATCTTTGCCGTTATCTGGCCGATAAATAATTGCGTTTTTTCCCCTCTCTGCGCGTCGCCAGAGAGGGGAAAAGCATTAACGCTGTGCTTCGCCGCCCAGCGCTTCTACCAGGTTGTTGATAAGCGCGGCTAATTCGCCGGTCATCAAAATAAAGTCGGCGTCAAAACGTCCGCCAAAATCTTCCCGCTCGATATCGTCGTTCTGCTCGCGCAGCGTGTCGGCAAACTTCAGGCGTTTAATCGAACCGTCGTCTGCCAGCACAAACTGAATGCGTTCCTGCCAGTCCAGCGCCAGTTTGGTGACCACTTTGCCGGTTTCAATATGCGCGGCGATTTCGTCACACACCAGCTCCTGCTGCTTGCAGCGGATCACGCCGCCGCCTTCGAGAATCGCTTTCAGCTCGGCTTCGTCCATCAGCGCGAAACCGGCCGGCACATCCCCAGAACGCACCCATTCGGTCAGCGTCAGCTCAATTGGATTTTCCAGAGCCAGCGGAACCACCGGCAGCGAACCCAGGCTTTTACGCAGCAGGGCGAGAGTATCTTCGGCTTTTTTCGCGCTGGCGCAGTCGACCATAATCAGGCCGTTTACCGTGTCTATCCACATCATTGTCTGGCTGAAGCGGCTGAAAGCGCGAGGCAGCAGGGAGTGCAGCACTTCGTCTTTCAGGGAGTCTTTCTCGGTCTTTTTCAGCTTACGTGCCTGCTCCGCTTCGAGCTTATTGATTTTGGCTTCCAGAGCCTGTTTGATAACCGGAGCCGGCAGAATTTTTTCTTCTTTACGGGCGCAAATCACAATCTGGCCGTTGGCAACATGGGTTAATGCATCGCTGTGCGAGCCCATCGGCGACACCCAGCCGGTTTTTGCCATGTCCTGGCTGCCACAAGGGGTGAAGGTGAAGGCGGCTAACTGTTTTTCCATTGCATCCGCCGTCAGCGTGATGTCACGGCTTAGACGGTAAACCATTAAATTTTTAAACCACAGCATGATTCTGTCCCAGATTGTCAGTTAAACGCAGCGGGCATGATAACGAATTGACGGCCTCGTTTCATCGCATTTGCTTAGATGCCATTCTATACTATTGATAATTATCACCAAATGAGGAAGTTCATGTGCGCATAGGTATCGATCTCGGTGGTACAAAAACAGAAGTAATCGCGCTGGCAGATGACGGAAAGCAGCTCTACCGCCACCGGCTGCCAACGCCTAAAAATGACTACCAGGCCACCCTCAAAAACATCGTTGAGCTGGTGCGGCTGGCGGAAGAAGCAACGGGCGAGACCGGTACGGTTGGGCTGGGTATTCCGGGGTCAATCTCCCCTTATACCCGGGTAGTGAAAAACGCGAACTCGACCTGGCTTAACGGCCAGCCGTTCGACAAAGATCTCAGCAGCGCGCTCAAGCGCGAAGTCCGGCTGGCAAATGACGCCAACTGCCTTGCGGTATCAGAAGCTATCGATGGCGCGGCCGCCGGGGCGCAGATTGTGTTTGCGGTGATAATCGGCACCGGCTGTGGCGCAGGGATTGCCATCAACGGCCACAGCCTGATTGGCGGCAACGGCACGGCGGGAGAGTGGGGCCACAACCCTCTGCCATGGATGGATGAGGATGAGCTGCATTTTCGCGCTGAAGTGCCGTGCTATTGCGGCAAGCAGGGCTGTATTGAAACCTTTATCTCCGGCACCGGGTTTGGCACGGACTACCAGCGCCTGAGCGGGAAAACGCTGAAGGGCAATGAGATTATCAACCTGGCTGAACAGCAGGATCCGCTGGCCGAGCTGGCCCTGAGCCGCTATGAAACGCGGTTGGCTAAATCTCTGGCGCATATTGTTAATATTCTCGACCCGGATGTGATTGTGCTGGGCGGCGGGATGAGCAATGTGGAGCGTTTGTATCGCACCGTGCCGCAGCTGATTAAGCCCTGGGTATTTGGCGGCGAGTGCGAAACGCCGATTCGCAAAGCCGTACACGGTGATTCCAGCGGCGTTCGTGGCGCGGCGTGGCTTTGGCCGTTAGAGAAGTAATTCGCACCCCTCATCCTCCAGGAGGGTGAGGGGGCGATTTTCGTTATTCCCAGGGTAAAAGGTCAATCTACCGCGAAAACCTTATCCAGCCGGCTCACGCCCAGCCCGTTAATTTTCTTCACTTTAATCTGCACCGGAATACGCTCCTTCATCGCCTCAACGTGGCTGATTACGCCGATGGTTTTCCCGCTGGCGTTCAGGGTGTCCAGCGCGTCGAGCGCGGTATCTAGCGTCTGCGCGTCCAGAGTGCCAAAGCCTTCATCAAGGAACAGCGAGTCGATGCGGGTTTTGTGGCTTACCAGGTCGGAAAGCGCCAGCGCCAGCGCCAGGCTAACCAGGAAGCTTTCGCCGCCGGACAGCGTGCGGGTGTCGCGCACCGCATCGGCCTGCCAGGTGTCCATAACCTGTAGCTCCAGCGCTTCGCTGTCTTTACGCTGCAACAGGTAGCGGCCGTGCAGGCGATTAAGCTGGTTGTTTGCCAGCCAGACCAGGTTATCCAGCGTCAGTCCCTGGGCAAATTTACGGAATTTATCGCCTTCTCTGGAGCCGACCAGGGCGTTGAGATAGCCCCAGTCCTCCGCCTGAGCCTCGCACTCTTTGATCTCCTGCATCAGCGCCTGCTGGCGCGAGCGGTTCTCTTTGTCGTGGCTTTGCTGCTGCTTTATTTGCCCCTGCTGAGAGGCGTTTTCACGCAGCCGGTGGGCCAGATCTGCAATTTGAGCCTCAAGAACGCTGATGTCTGCTTCTTCGTCGAGTGTTTCCGGGCGTGACGTCAGGTGCTGGGCCAGCGCCGTTTCGGCCTGCTCAAGCAGCGTCGTTTGCTGCTGCTGCTGACGCTCCAGCTGCTGTTTGTGCTGCTCAAGCTCGAGCCGGACGTTTTCTTCCATCAGGGCGCAATGGAACTCTTCTTCGTCGCTGAACTGGCTGGCTGCCAGCGCGGTGCTGAACTGCTCCTGGGCCTCGCGGGCCGCGGCTTCGCTCTGCTGTAGCTGCTGCGCCAGAGACTGACGCTGGCCTTCCAGCAGGTTGCATTCATTGTGCAGAGTCTGCCAGTTTTGCAGCGCGGCCTGGTGCTCAGGCTCGGCAAGCATCGCGGGGGCCGAGCCATCGTCCTGAAGGGTTGAAAGCAGCATTTCAAGTGTGGAAAGCTGCTGGCGGAGCTGCGGCAGTTTATCCTGCTGCTGTTGCCACTGTTGGGACTCCTGCTGGCGGGCATCCAGCCAGCTTTGCTCTTCGCCCGGCTGCGGACGCGCAAGGCCAACCTGCTCCAGCGCCGCCTGAAGCGAAGCGTTCCGGGCGTTAAACTCGGCGCTCATCTTTTGGTGCTGTTCGCTGTCTCGCTGGTATTGCGCTTCGAGCGCCTGGCGCTCTGCGAGCTGGCGCAACTGCTGTTCACGCAGCTCCTGCTCTTCCAGCCACTGGTTCAGATCGTCTTGTGGCGTTAAGGCTATGCTCAGCCCGGCGCATTGCTGCTGCCAGCGGGCCGAGAGTGAGTCTGCCTCTTCCTGTAGCGCCGCGCCTTCATGAACTCGTTTTTCGCGCTGCTGGCGCTGGGTTTCAAGTTGGCCCTTGAGGGCGAAACCCTGCTCGGCGAGCGCGGCGACTTCAAGCTTCAGGGCGGCCAGGCGCCGCTGGTTTTCTCCCGGCTCCAGCGCCTTATAGGCCTCAACGGCCGGGTGCTGAGTTGAACCGCACAGCGGGCAGGGGGCGTCCTTTTGCAACTGAGCACGTTCGGCCTCAAGGCTATGGATCCGTTTTTCCTGCTCGACGACTTTTTCCAGGTCGGCTTCATGCTGGCGTTTATCTTTATACTGCTGGCGCTTTTGCCCCAGCTCGACATCACAAGCGGCAATTTGCTTATCCAGCTCCTCCAGCTCCCTCACCAGCCCTGTTTTGCGTTTTTCCACGGTGGCAAACTGAGGTTGCAGGGCTGCCAGCCGTTGGCGACCCGGCCTGGCGGCCATTAGCTGCTGTAAATGAGTGCTTACTTCTTCCGGTGTTAACGCCAGATTTATCTCCGGCAGTGCCTGTAGTTTTTGCCGGCTACTCCGCAGCGCCTGCTGCAGATCGCCAAGTTGCTTTTCATCCCGTTGCAGCTGGCTAAAGGCCATGCGCCAGCCCGCAAGTTCGGCGCTCCAGAGGCGATAGCTATCGTGGGCAGAGAGCCAGTTCTGAACCTGCTGAGCCTCCGCCTGAAGTTTTTCAGCCTGAACGGCCGCCAGCAGCCGGGTTTGCTGGCGATGCACCGAGGCGTGGCGTAAGCGTGCATTCACACTTTCCGCCGCTTCGGCATTTTGCTTCAGCGCCTGCTGCTTTTCCTGGAGACGCTGCCAGTGCGGGCGCAGCTTCTCGGCAGGCAGCGCACGAGCCAATTTGTCCAGCTGCGGGGCGGCATCCAGCAGAGCCTGATTAGCGGTATTCAGCCCCAGCCGCTTTTGTTCTTTATCGGCGGTCAGCTTGCCCAGTTGGCTCAGCCAGTCCCGATGCCGCTGGCGCAACTGCTGCTCGGTGCCCAGCGTTTGTTCTTCAAGAGTGAGCGCCTGCAAACTTGCCGTGAGCTGCTGTTGCTGCTCTTCGCTGAGCAGGGCAACGCCCGCCGCCTGAGCCAGCAAATTTTCCAGCCGAATTTTGATTTGCTTGTGGTTTTCAAATACCGCAGCGGAGACGGTGCCGTAGATTTCTGTGCCGGTCAGCTCTTCGAGTAGCGAGGCGCGGTCGTTGGCATCGGCATTTAAAAATGCCGCGAATTGCCCCTGAGAGAGCATCATCGAACGGGTAAAACGGTCGTAATCCAGCCCGGTTAGCGAGGCAACAAGGTCGAGCTTGTCTTTGATTTTGTCCGCAAGAATTTTGCCGTCGCTGATTTGGGCCAGCTCCACGCGCGGCGCCTGAAGGTTGCCGTTTGCCGCATTCCTTGCGCGGTTCTGGCTCCAGAAAGCGCGGTAGCCAACGCCCTTAACCTCAAACTCCACCTCGGCCAGGCACTCGGCGGTGTCTCTGGTCATCAGGTCGTTCTGCGACTGCGATACGCTGCTCAGGCGCGGCGTTTTGTGGTAGAGCGCAAGACAGATGGCGTCCAGCAGCGTGGTTTTGCCCGCTCCGGTCGGGCCGGTAATGGCAAATAGTCCGTTGCTGGCGAAGGGTTCCCGAGTGAAATCAATCTTCCACTCGCCCTTGAGGGAGTTAATATTTTTTAAACGCAGGCTAAGAATTTTCATGCCTGTTCCTCCTGCTGGTGCAGGTCCGAGAGCGTTTGGGCAAACAGCGTTCTCAGCCTGGCGGCGCGTTCTTCGGTGGTCTCTTCCTGGCTAAGGCGGCGCTCAAATACCTCTTCTACGGTCAGCTCGCTCAGGGTCTCTTTATGCTGGCTGGCGATGACCCGCTCGCGCTGTTCGCGGCTGCGGCGCAACAGCACCACTTCTACCGGCAGGGTGTCGGTTAAAGCCTGAACCTGGCGCTGCATGTCGTGAAGATATTCATCGGTGGCGATTTCGATATCCAGCCAGACTTTTGGCTCGGCAGGGGCATTACGCCACTGCTCAAGCTGCTGTTCTATCTCCCTTAGCGAACCCTTTATAACCGCTAACGGCTGGCTGACCGGGACTTCAAGGGCTTCGACGCCCGCAAGCTGGCTGCCGCTGAATTCAACCAGAAATACGCTTTTAGCTTTGCCCGTTTCGTCGAAGCTGAGCGCAATCGGGGAGCCGCTGTAGCGGATATGTTCGCTGCCGCCAATCTTCTGCGCCCGGTGGATGTGGCCCAGCGCAATATAGTCAGCCGGAGGAAAGTGCTGCGCCGGGAAGGCGTCCAGGGTGCCGATGTAAATGTCTCTTACCGCATCGGATTTGGTTACGCCAACCGTGGTGAGATGCCCTGTGGCGATAATCGGCAGCGGGCGGTCGCCGCGTAATGCGACGGCGGCGTCGTAGCACTGCTGGTAGTGCTCGCTAATCGCTTCCATTAATGAGCGCTGTTTCTCATGGCCGGAAAGCCCGGCCTGGCTGCTTTGAATATCGCGCGGGCGCAGAAACGGGATTGGGCACAAAATAGCGCCGGGCGTGCCGTCTTTGTTATTCAGCACCAGCGCCTGCTCTTCCTGGCGATGCCGGGCGCTGGCGATAACGCGAGTATTCAGGCAGGCGAGCAGCTCGCGCGACTCGTTAAGCGTGGCGACGGAGTCGTGGTTGCCCGCCAGCACAACAAGCTGGCAGCCGCTGGCCTGCAACTGCACCACAAAACGGTTATAGATTTCACGGGCGTAACTCGGCGGCGAGCCGGTATCAAAAATGTCGCCCGCTACAATTATGGCATCCACCTGATGTTCGGCCGCCGCGTTAAGCAGCCAGTCAAGAAAGGCCTGGTGTTCAGAAGCCCGGCTTTTGGTATAGAAATTTTGGCCGAGGTGCCAGTCTGATGTGTGGAGAATGCGCATAACCTGTCCCATGGCAAAGAGGCGAATTTCCGATTATAAGCTATTGAGCCGCCAGCGTAACCGTGCGCGAAACTCAGCGGCTGTCATAATTCAAAAAGGTGAAATATCGGACGGTCATCTTTTTCATAAATCTGTCACAAATCTGACGCATACTGGCGCACAATTAATAAGAGATGGTCTCTTTTCAACAGGGTAAATCATGGCGAGACGCATTTTAGTCGTAGAAGATGAAGCTCCGATTCGTGAAATGGTGAGCTTTGTGCTCGAGCAAAATGGCTTCCAGTCGGTAGAGGCGGAAGATTATGACAGCGCGGTTAACCTGCTGATTGAACCTTTCCCCGACCTGATCCTGCTGGACTGGATGCTGCCGGGCGGTTCGGGTATTCAGTTTATTAAGCACCTTAAGCGTGAAGCGCTGACCCGCGAAATCCCGGTGATGATGCTAACCGCGCGCGGAGAAGAAGAAGATCGCGTTCGCGGGCTTGAAGTCGGGGCCGACGATTACATCACCAAACCGTTCTCGCCAAAGGAACTGGTGGCGCGTATTAAAGCGGTAATGCGCCGTATTTCGCCGATGGCGGTGGAAGAGGTGATTGAGATGCAGGGGCTGAGCCTTGACCCGTCCTCGCATCGGGTAATGACCGGTGAAGACCCGCTGGATATGGGGCCAACCGAGTTTAAGCTGTTACACTTCTTTATGACCCACCCGGAGCGCGTTTACAGCCGTGAACAGCTGCTTAATAACGTGTGGGGAACCAACGTTTACGTTGAAGATCGCACCGTAGACGTGCATATTCGCCGCCTGCGTAAAGCGCTGGAAACAAGTGGTCATGACAAAATGGTGCAAACGGTTCGCGGCACGGGTTATCGTTTTTCAACCCGCTTTTAAAATGCTTACAGGAGCGTGACGCGTGCTGGAACGGCTGTCATGGAAAAGGCTGGTACTGGAGCTGATGCTCTGTTGTTTACCGGCGGCTATTCTTGGATTGATCTTTGGCCATCTGCCGTGGTTTTTACTGGCGGCAGTAACCTCCCTGCTGAGCTGGCATTTCTGGAATCTACTTCGTCTGTCTTGGTGGCTGTGGGTTGACCGCAGCATGACTCCGCCTCCGGGGCGGGGAAGCTGGGAGCCTCTGCTTTACGGGCTGCATCAAATGCAGCTGCGTAACAAAAAGCGCCGTAAAGAGCTGGGTAATCTGATCAAGCGCTTCCGTAGCGGAGCCGAATCGTTGCCCGATGCGGTGGTGCTGACCACGGAAGAGGGCACTATTTTTTGGTGTAATGGCCTGGCCCAGCAGCTGCTTGGGCTGCGCTGGCCGGACGATAACGGCCAAAACATCCTTAACCTTCTGCGTTACCCCGAATTCACACAGTATGTGGCGAATCAGCAGTTTAATCGCCCGCTGACGCTGGTGATGAATAATGGCCGCCACCTTGAGTTCCGCCTGATGCCGTATGCCGACGGGCAGTGGCTGATGGTGGCGCGTGATGTGACACAAATGCATCAGCTTGAAGGCGCCAGGCGTAACTTCTTCGCCAACGTCAGCCATGAGCTGCGCACCCCGCTAACCGTGTTACAGGGTTATCTGGAGATGATGCAGGATCAGGCGCTGGAAGGTCCGCTGAGGGATAAAGCATTACATACGATGCGCGAGCAAACGTCGCGCATGGAAGGGCTGGTTCGACAGCTGCTGACCTTGTCGAGAATTGAAGCGGCACCGGCGCTGTCGATGAATGAAAAAATTGACGTTCCGCTGATGCTGCGCGTTGTTGAACGCGAGGCGCAGACCCTGAGCCAGCAGAAGCAAACGCTCACTTTTAACGTTGAGCCTGGGCTACAGGTTTACGGCAATGAAGAGCAGTTGCGCAGCGCCATTTCCAACCTGGTGTATAACGCCGTGAACCATACTCCGGAGGGGACGCACATTACCGTGACCTGGCGGCGTCAGCCGCACGGCGTGGCGTTTAGCGTTAAGGATACCGGGCCGGGGATTTCAGCGGAGCACCTTCCTCGCCTTACCGAACGTTTTTATCGGGTGGATAAAGCCCGTTCCCGGCAGACGGGCGGCAGCGGGCTTGGGCTGGCGATTGTGAAGCACGCCCTTAGCCACCACGACGCTCGTCTGGATATTGAAAGTAAACCGGGGCAGGGATCGACATTTTCGTTTGTGTTGCCGGAGCGGTTAATCGCCCAGGATCCTGCGGCAGTTGCACATTAATTCACCGCAACCGTCAAGCTCTGTTTCCACAGGCCAGTTTACTGGCCTTTTTTGTTGGTTTTTTCTCCACTCGTTAAGCGTTAAAGGCGAATTGTTGATTTTTTGTCCGAATGATAAGCCACAATAAATTCGTATAATTGAATTTATTCACTGCCTGCCGGGATTTTTAAAGGATATCTTTCTGGTTTCCCGATCCCTTCTTGTCTTCAAACGCTATAAGCGTTTTAATTGCCCCCCTGTTGTTACCAGACCGACTGAAATTGAGTGGTAATTCGACTAACTATTCTTCGCCACCGATCCGGAGAAGCATATTCCGCTGTCGTTACCGGTAATAACCGCTTTTTTGCCGAACGTTATTTGGAACCGCGTGCGGTTAAAAAATTTGAACGTTTTCAACACCACACATCCACAGGCTGCATTATTTTATGACCTATCATTTAAAATCGCGTGACATCATCGCTCTGGGCTTTATGACCTTTGCGCTGTTTGTGGGCGCGGGCAACATCATTTTCCCCCCAATGGTTGGCTTACAGGCCGGTGAACACGTCTGGACGTCTGCACTTGGCTTCCTGGTCACCGCGGTAGGCTTACCGGTGCTGACCATCGTGGCCATTGCCCGTGTCGGCGGCGGTATTGATAGCCTCAGCTCGCCGATTGGCCGCCGGGCCGGTATTTTGCTGGCGACCGTTTGTTACCTGGCTGTTGGCCCGCTGTTTGCCACGCCGCGCACCACCACCGTGTCGTTTGAAATCGGCATTGCGCCGCTGACCGGTATGGGCGATATGCCGCTGTTTATCTACAGCCTGGTGTATTTCGCGCTGGTGATTGGTATTTCGCTTTATCCCGGCAAGCTTCTGGATACCGTTGGCCATTTCCTTGCGCCGGTGAAAATCCTGGCGCTGCTGATCCTCTCCGCCGGTGCCGTTCTGTGGCCTGCCGGTGGCCTGAGTTCTGCGACCGAAGCCTATCAAAACGCGGCATTCTCTAACGGCTTTGTGAACGGCTACCTGACGATGGACACCCTGGCCTCGCTGGTATTCGGGATCGTTATCGTCAATGCGGCACGCTCTCGCGGTGTGACCGAATCCCGCCTGCTGACCCGCTACACCATCTGGGCTGGCCTGATTGCCGGTGTTGGCCTGACGATTATCTATCTGGCGCTGTTCCACCTCGGGTCTGATAGCGCCAATCTGGTTGAGCAAAACGCCAACGGCGCGGCTATTCTGCACGCCTACGTTTCCCATACCTTTGGCGGAGCAGGCAGCTTCTTCCTTGCTGCGCTGATTTTCCTCGCCTGCCTGGTTACGGCGGTTGGCCTGACCTGCGCCTGCGCGGAGTTCTTTAGCCAGTATTTACCGCTCTCTTACCGCTCGCTGGTGTTTATCCTCGGCCTGTTCTCGATGATTGTATCTAACCTCGGCCTGAGCCATCTGATTCAGATCTCTATTCCGGTGCTGACGGCAATCTACCCGCCTTGTATCGCCCTGGTGGTCTTAAGCTTTACCCGTCCGTGGTGGCACAATTCCACCCGCGTTATCGCACCGGCAATGCTGATAAGCCTGCTGTTTGGTATTATCGACGGCATTAAAGCTTCGGCAATCAGCGATGTACTGCCTGCATGGGCGGCGAAACTGCCGCTGGCCGACCAGGGCCTTGCGTGGCTGCTGCCAACCGTCGCGATGGTGTTTATCACCGCCGTCTGGGACCGGGCTGCAGGGCGTCAGGTGACTTCCACCGCGCACTAAGAGTTTGATTGTTAACTAACCACGGAGTCGCCCTCCGTGGTTTTTTTATTGTGAAGAGTGGTACAGGATTCATGGAAAACACCAATAAGCTCAAGCGCGGTTTGAGCACCCGGCACATCCGGTTTATGGCGCTGGGTTCGGCGATTGGAACAGGGCTGTTTTACGGCTCGGCAGACGCTATCAAGATGGCGGGGCCAAGCGTACTGCTGGCGTATATTATCGGCGGCGTTGCGGCCTATATCATCATGCGCGCGCTGGGCGAAATGTCGGTTCATAACCCCTCTGCCAGCTCGTTTTCCCGTTATGCTCAGGATTACCTGGGGCCGCTGGCAGGTTATATCACCGGCTGGACTTACTGCTTTGAAATATTGATTGTTGCCATCGCCGACGTGACCGCCTTCGGGATCTATATGGGCATCTGGTTCCCGGCGGTGCCGCATTGGGTCTGGGTGCTGAGCGTGGTGCTTATCATCAGCGCCATCAACCTGATGAGCGTAAAGGTATTTGGCGAGCTGGAATTCTGGTTCTCGTTTTTCAAAGTGGCGACCATCATCATTATGATCCTCGCCGGTATCGGCATTATCTTCTGGGGCATCGGTAACGGCGGCCAGGCGACCGGTATTCATAATCTGTGGAGCAACGGCGGCTTCTTCAGTAACGGCTGGTTAGGCATGATAATGTCGCTGCAAATGGTGATGTTCGCCTACGGCGGTATTGAAATCATCGGCATCACCGCGGGCGAAGCGAAGGACCCTGAGAAATCCATTCCGCGCGCGATTAACTCTGTCCCGCTGCGTATTCTGGTGTTCTACGTTGGCACGCTGTTTGTCATCATGTCTATCTACCCGTGGAACCAGGTTGGCACCGAAGGCAGCCCGTTTGTCATGACGTTCCAGCACATGGGCATTACCGCTGCGGCCGGTATTCTTAACTTCGTGGTCATCACCGCTTCTCTTTCTGCTATCAACAGCGATGTGTTCGGCGTTGGGCGCATGCTGCACGGCATGGCCGAGCAGGGCAGCGCGCCGAAGGTATTCGCTAAAACCTCACGTAACGGTATTCCGTGGGTGACGGTTGTGGTGATGGGCTTTGCCATGCTGCTGGCGGTTTACCTGAACTACATCATGCCGGAAAACGTCTTCCTGGTGATTGCATCGCTGGCAACCTTTGCCACCGTATGGGTGTGGATAATGATCCTGTTGTCGCAGATTGCCTTCCGCCGCCGTTTGCCACCGGAAGAGGCAAAAGCGCTTAAATTCCCGATCCCGGGCGGCGTGGCGACGACTATCGTAGGTCTGGTATTCCTGGTGTTTATCATCGCGCTGATTGGTTACCACCCCGACACCCGTATTTCGCTGTATGTTGGCTGCGGCTGGATTGTGCTACTGCTGATTGGCTGGTTCTTTAAACGCCGCCGTCAGCTTGCTACAGCCGAAGCAAAATAGACCCTGAACCCCGCCGCTGGCGGGGTTTTTGTTAGCCTCTCCGCCCCTGTAATCCTCCCCCAAATTAAACCAGAATGATGAGTGATAACGCCTTATGCTGTGGCAAGGTGGCGTCATTTTTAAGCGACGGGAAAGTTACTATGTTGAATGCCTGGCACCTTCCGGTGGCGCCTTTTGTTCAAAAGGGCGAGCAAAAACTGACGATTACACTTTGGCTGGCGGGCGATGAGCTGCCGGAAAAGGTCGTGCTGCGTGGTGAAAAGGATAACGAAGAGATCTCCGTGGTGATGGTTCGGCAAAAGTCGGCCCCGCAGGAGGGTGTGGTGGCGTGGAAGGGCGCCATTGATACCGCTGAGGGGCAGCCGCGCCGCCGCTACAGTTTCAAGCTGCTGTGGCAGGACAGGCAGCGCTGGTACACGCCGCAGGGTTTTCGTTCTACGCCGCCCGCAAGGCTGGAGCAGTTTGCCATTGATTCCCCGGACGACGGCCCGGCCTGGGTGCAGGATCAGGTGTTTTACCAGATTTTCCCCGACCGTTTTGCCCGCGGTAAAAAACGCGGTCCGGAGCAGGACAACGTCTATTTTCATCATGCCGCAGGGCATGAAATCGTCAGGCGCGAGTGGGATGAAGCGCTCACCGCCGATGCCGGTGGCTCAACGTTTTACGGCGGCGACCTGGACGGCATCAGCGAAAACCTGCCGTACCTGAAAAAGCTCGGCGTAACCGCGCTCTACCTGAACCCGATTTTTACCGCGCCAAGCGTGCACAAATACGATACCCAGGATTACCGGCAGGTTGACGAGCAGTTTGGCGGCAACAGCGCGTTTCTGCGCCTGCGTGAGAGCACCCGCAAGCTTGGCGTGAAGCTGGTGCTGGACGGCGTGTTTAACCACAGCGGGGATACGCATGCCTGGTTCGACAGGCATCAGCAGAGCGGCAACGGAGCCTGCCATAATCCCGGCTCGCCGTGGCGAGACTGGTACAGTTTCTCGCAGGAAGGCAAGGCGCTGGACTGGCTGGGATATTCGAGCCTGCCGAAGCTTGATTTCCGCTCGGCTACGCTGGTGGATGAAATTTACCGCGGCGAGCAAAGTATTGTGCGCCACTGGCTACGAGAGCCGTGGGGCATTGACGGCTGGCGTCTGGACGTGGTGCATATGCTGGGCGAAGCGGGCGGCGCAAAGAACAACCTGCTGCACGTCAGCGGCATTACCCGGGCCGCAAAAGAAACCCGCCCGGATGCCTATGTCCTTGGGGAGCACTTCGGTGATGCGCGCCAGTGGCTCCAGGCGGACGCCGAAGATGCGGCGATGAACTACCGCGGCTTTACCTTCCCGCTGTGGGGCTTCCTTGCCAATACCGATATCTCTTACGACCCGCAGCATATCGATGCGCAAACCTGCATGGCGTGGATGGAAGAGTACCGCTCCGCGCTTTCTCATCAGCAGCAGCTGCGGATGTTTAATCAGCTCGACAGCCATGATACGGCGCGCTTTAAATCCATCCTCGGGAAAGACGTTGCCCGGCTGCCGCTGGCCGTTATCTGGCTTTATGCCTGGCCCGGTGTGCCCTGCGTTTATTACGGCGACGAGGTTGGGCTCGACGGAAACAACGATCCGTTTTGCCGCAAGCCGTTCCCGTGGAACAAGCGGGATCAGGATTTGAGTCTGCTGGCGCTTTATCAGCGGCTGGGCAAACTGCGCAAGCAGAGCCGGGCGTTACGCCAGGGGGGATGCCGGGTTGTCTATGCCGAAGGCGATGTGGTGGTGTTTGCGCGCGTCTACCAGAACGAACGCGTGCTGGTGGCGATTAACCGCGGCGAGGTGATTACCGTGACGCTGCCGTGGGATGCGCTGCTCAGCGGCAGGGCGTGGGCGCACCTGGAAGGCGGGGGGCTGCTGGATAACTGCGAGCTGATGCTGCCGGCGGTTTCTGCCTCCGTGTGGCGGAGCCTGTAGCCAGACAAAAACACAAAAGGCCGCATTTGCGGCCTTTTCTTCAAACGTGCTTAGCGATTACAGCTTAGCAACGTTCTCGCTCAGGTACTTGGCAACGCCGTCCGGAGACGCGTTCATGCCTTCTTTCCCTTTTTCCCACTGAGCCGGGCACACTTCGCCGTGCTCTTCGTGGAATTGCAGCGCGTCAACCATACGCAGCATTTCATCGATGTTACGACCCAGCGGCAGATCGTTAACCACCTGGTGGCGAACGATACCGGCTTTGTCGATCAGGAAGGAGCCGCGCAGCGCAACGCCAGCTTCCGGATGCTCGATGCCGTATGCTTTCTGGATTTCACGTTTGATGTCAGCAACCATCGCGTATTTAACTTCGCCGATGCCGCCTTTATCCACAGGGGTTTTACGCCATGCGTTGTGAACGAATTCGGAGTCAAAAGATACACCAACGACTTCTACGCCACGTTTCTGGAATTCTTCGTAACGCTTATCGAACGCAATCAGTTCAGACGGGCAAACGAAGGTGAAGTCCATCGGCCAGAAGAAGACAACGGTGGCTTTACCGTTGGTGTGTTTTTTGAAGTTGAAGTTTTCAACGATTTCGCCATTGCCCAGTACGGCAGCAGCGGTAAAGTCAGGGGCCGGACGAGTAACCAGGACCATATGTACTCCTGTTAATTTTGTTAAAGTGAGGGTTAACGCAACGGGGGGAGTATAGGTGCTCCGTTCCATGTAGCTCAATGGCATCTTGCCAATCAATCAGATAGGTTTCGGCTATCAAAAACGCAATCAGAACGATGCCGGTAACCAGGATAGCCCTTTTTTATAAAAGGGCAAGATGTTGTAACGCGAACCGAGAACGATCACAAACTTTTTTGTTGCGCCATCGTTATCATGCGCGGGTAGAACTGCCAGAACAGCTGCTCGAGGGCGTCATAGTGCTTATCAAGATCCTGCCATGAGGCTCGTAAAGCATCGAGTTTTGGTCTACGGCTCGCCATGCCGTTAAGCACGTCGGCAATAAATTCCATATCCTGATAGCGCTCCAGCCAGCGTTCACGCCATAAATAATTGTTCAGGTTAATAAAACGCGGCGGCGTGTCGGAAATATGTGGCTCGATTTGCCCGCGAGCGTAGGCGACAAAGTCCTCAAGGCCAATATCCGGGCAGACGGTCGCCCAGTGGCGGGAGAGAAAATGATCCCACATGACATCGAGCGAGATCGGCGAAACGCGGCGTGTTTCGGCGCTAAACCAGGCGCGGGCGACCGCAACCTCCGGCAAACCATCCGTCAGGGCGTCAACCCGGCGGTGCATATAGATGCCGGCAACTATCTCGGGCGAAAAGCTGTCGTCCGGGTTACCGCGCACAAAATCCGCCAGCAAATTTCCCAGCAGCGAACTTCGGGCCAGATGAGCAAGATGCAGGTGGGCGAGAAAATTCATAGCGTGATTATTCCATATATGGGCTTAAAACGGCCATTGTCAGGGTAAACGTGTTGCAGGGAACGCGCCCTGCCACTAGACTAAGCCGCCTGTTTTTAAGTCTGAGTTTTTTACCATGCGCGTTGCCGATTTCTCCTTTGAACTGCCTGAATCCCTGATTGCTCACTATCCACAAGCCGAGCGTAGCAGCTGCCGTTTGCTGTCTCTGGATGGGCCGACGGGCGCGCTCGCGCATGGCACTTTCACCGATCTGCTCGATAAGCTCAACCCCGGCGACCTGCTGGTGTTCAATAACACCCGGGTTATTCCTGCCCGCCTGTTTGGTCGTAAAGCCAGCGGCGGCAAGATTGAAGTGCTGGTTGAGCGCATGCTGGATGATAAACGTATCCTCGCGCATATTCGCGCTTCAAAAGCGCCTAAGCCGGGCGCCGAGCTGCTGCTGGGCGATGATGAAAGCGTACACGCCACCATGACGGCGCGCCATGACGCGCTGTTTGAAGTCGAGTTTAACGACGAACGCAGCGTGCTGGATATTCTTAACAGCATCGGCCATATGCCGCTGCCGCCGTATATCGACCGCCCGGACGAAGAATCAGACCGTGAACTTTATCAAACGGTTTACAGCCAGAAGCCAGGCGCGGTAGCCGCCCCAACCGCCGGGCTGCATTTTGACGAGCCGCTGCTGGAGAAATTGCGTAATAAAGGCATAGATATGGCCTTTGTGACGCTGCACGTTGGGGCCGGGACCTTCCAGCCGGTACGCGTGGACAGCATCGAAGATCACATCATGCACTCCGAATATGCCGAAGTGCCGCAGGATGTCGTTGATGCCGTGCTGGCCTGTAAAGCGCGCGGTAACCGCGTAATTGCCGTCGGCACGACTTCGGTACGTTCGCTCGAAAGCGCCGCACAGGCCGCGACTAACGGCCTGATTGAGCCGTTCTTTGGCGATACGCAGATCTTCATCTATCCGGGCTATAAATATAACGTTATCGACGCGCTGGTGACCAACTTCCACCTGCCTGAGTCGACGCTCATCATGCTGGTGTCCGCTTTTGCGGGCTACAAAAATACTCTGCACGCCTACCATGAGGCGGTAAAAGCGGAATATCGCTTCTTTAGCTATGGCGACGCTATGTTTATTACCTGCAATCCGCAGGCGATTAACGAGCGTCCTGGGGAGTAATTTCCCCTGCCCCTGGCCCTCTCCCCAGGGGGAGAGGGGACTACACAGGTCTTATTTTTCTCCCTCTCCTTTCCAGGGAGAGGGCTGGGGGGAGGGTCAAACCATCCCCCAAATATTCCGCCGTGAGCACCGCCCACGGCGTTAATTTACTCACCAGACTGTTTCTCTGGTGCTGGAGGAAATGTGAAATTTGAATTAGATACCACCGACGGCCGCGCCCGCCGTGGCCGCCTCGTTTTTGAGCGCGGCACCGTTGAAACCCCGGCCTTTATGCCCGTGGGCACTTACGGCACCGTAAAAGGGATGACGCCGGAAGAAGTGAAAGACACCGGCGCGCAGATTATTCTCGGCAACACCTTCCACTTATGGCTGCGTCCTGGCCAGGAAATCATGAAACTGCACGGCGACCTGCATGATTTTATGCAGTGGAAAGGCCCAATCTTAACGGATTCCGGCGGTTTTCAGGTGTTCAGCCTCGGCGACATCCGCAAGATAACCGAAGCGGGCGTGCACTTCCGCAACCCGATCAACGGCGATCCTATCTTCCTCGATCCTGAAAAATCCATGGAGATTCAGTACGATCTCGGCTCCGATATCGTGATGATCTTCGACGAATGTACGCCATACCCGGCGGACTGGGATTATGCCAAACGTTCGATGGAGATGTCCCTGCGCTGGGCGCAGCGTAGCCGCGATCGCTTTGATTCTCTGGGGAATAAAAATGCGCTGTTCGGTATTATCCAGGGCAGCGTTTACGAAGATTTACGAGATATCTCGGTAAAAGGTCTGGTAGAGATAGGCTTTGATGGCTACGCTGTCGGCGGCCTGGCGGTAGGCGAGCCGAAGGAAGATATGCACCGCATTCTGGAGCATGTTTGCCCGCAAATCCCTGCCGACAAACCACGTTACCTGATGGGTGTAGGTAAACCGGAAGACCTGGTTGAAGGGGTACGTCGCGGCGTTGATATGTTCGACTGCGTCATGCCTACTCGTAACGCGCGTAACGGCCATCTGTTTGTGACGGACGGCGTGGTGAAAATCCGTAACGCCAAGTATAAGGCTGACACCGCACCGCTTGATGCAGAGTGTGATTGCTATACGTGTCGCAATTATTCACGCGCCTACTTGCATCATCTTGACCGTTGCAACGAAATACTGGGCGCTCGTCTGAATACTATTCATAACCTGCGCTATTACCAGCGTTTAATGGCTGGTTTACGCAAGGCCATTGAAGAGGGTAAATTAGAGCACTTCGTGACTGATTTTTACGAGCGGACAGGTAAGCCAGTTCCACCTTTGAACGTTGATTAATTTAATAATGAGGGAATTTTAATGAGCTTTTTCATTTCTGATGCTGTCGCTTCTGCGGGTGCTGCTCCAGGACAGAGTCAATGGACTTTGATTCCAATGTTGGTGGTCTTCGGCCTGATTTTCTATTTTATGATCCTGCGTCCGCAGCAAAAGCGTACCAAAGAGCATAAAAAACTGATGGACTCCATCTCCAAAGGGGATGAAGTGCTGACCAACGGTGGCCTGGTTGGCCGCGTAACCAAAGTAGCTGAAACTGGCTACATTGCTATCGCGCTGAACGACACCACCGAAGTGGTTATTAAGCGTGATTTCGTAGCTGCCGTTCTGCCGAAAGGCACCATGAAGGCGCTGTAATTTTCGTTTTCCCTAAGGGAACTAAACGTGTTAAACCGTTATCCTTTGTGGAAGTACATCATGCTTATCGTCGTGCTTGCGATTGGTCTGCTGTATGCGCTTCCCAACCTGTATGGTGAGGATCCGGCCGTTCAATTAACTGGCGTGCGCGGTGTCGCCGCCAGTGAACAAACGCTGATCCAGGTCGAAAACACCTTAAAACAAGAAAAAATTACCGCTAAATCTGTGGCGCTGGAAGAGGGCGCTATTCTCGCTCGCTTCGATTCTACCGATACCCAGCTGCGCGCGCGTGAAGCGCTGATGAGCGTGCTGGGCGACAATTACGTCGTGGCGCTTAACCTTGCTCCTGCCACTCCTCGCTGGATGTCCGCTATTAGCGCAAACCCGATGAAACTCGGTCTTGACCTGCGCGGTGGCGTTCACTTCCTGATGGAAGTAGATATGGACACGGCGCTGGGCAAACTCCAGGAACAAAACATTGATGGCCTGCGTAGCGATCTGCGCGAGAAAGGCATTGCCTACACCAACGTGCGTAAAGCCGATAACTATGGTGTAGATATTGTCTTCCGCGACGCGAAGTCTCGCGACGATGCCAGCACCTACCTTTCTTCCCGTCATCGTGACCTGGTGTTTTCAAACCAGGGCAGCAACACGCTGCGCGTAGTGATGAGCGATGCACGCCTGAGCGAAGCCCGCGAATATGCGGTACAGCAGAACATCAACATTCTGCGTAACCGTGTAAACCAACTGGGCGTTGCCGAGCCGCTGGTACAACGTCAGGGTGCAGACCGCATCGTGGTTGAACTGCCGGGTATCCAGGACACCGCGCGCGCTAAAGAGATCCTCGGCGCTACCGCAACTCTGGAATTCCGTCTGGTGAATACCAACGTTGATGCCTCCGCTGCCGCCGCAGGCCGCGTACCGGGTGACTCAGAAGTGAAGCAGACTCGTGAAGGGCAGCCGGTTGTGCTGTACAAACGCGTGATTCTGACCGGTGACCATATCACCGACTCCACTTCGAGCATGGATGAATACAACCAGCCTCAGGTTAATATCTCCCTGGACAGCGCTGGCGGTAACATCATGTCTAACTTCACCAAGGACAACATCGGTAAGCCGATGGCGACCCTGTTTGTGGAGTACAAAGACAGCGGTAAGAAAGACGCCAACGGCCGTTCCTTACTGGTGAAAGAAGAAGAAGTTATCAACGTTGCGAACATTCAGTCTCGCCTCGGTAACAGCTTCCGCATCACCGGTATCAGCAACCCGAACGAAGCTCGCCAGCTCTCTCTGCTGCTGCGCGCCGGTGCGCTGATTGCGCCAATTCAGATTGTTGAAGAACGTACCATCGGCCCAACCCTGGGTCTGGAAAACATCAAGCAGGGTCTGGAAGCGTGTCTGGCAGGCCTGGTGGTCTCTATCATCTTCATGCTGTTCTTCTATAAGAAGTTTGGCCTGATTGCGACCTCTGCTCTGCTGGCAAACCTGGTGCTGATTGTGGGGATTATGTCCCTGCTGCCGGGCGCGACGCTGACCATGCCGGGTATCGCGGGTATCGTATTAACCCTTGCGGTTGCGGTGGATGCGAACGTACTGATAAACGAGCGTATCAAAGAAGAGATCAGCAACGGACGTACGATACAGCAGGCGATTGATGAAGGTTACAGAGGCGCGTTCAGCTCCATCTTTGACGCCAACATCACCACGCTTATCAAAGTTATCATCCTGTATGCCGTGGGCACCGGGGCTATCAAAGGGTTTGCAATCACTACCGGTATCGGTGTTGCAACCTCTATGTTTACCGCAATCGTCGGTACTCGTGCCATCGTGAACCTGTTGTACGGCGGCAAACGCATCAACAAGCTGTCTATCTGAGGAGTGCGTTGTGGCACAGGAATATACTGTTGAACAATTGAACTACGGCCGTAAAGTCCATGACTTTATGCGCTGGGATTACTGGGCCTTCAGCATTTCCGGCATCCTGCTGATCCTTTCCGTCATCATTATTGGCGTGAAGGGCTTCAACTGGGGTCTGGACTTTACTGGCGGTACGGTAATCGAAATCGCGCTGGAAAAACCGGCAGATCTTGATGCTATGCGTGCTTCTTTGCAGAAGGCGGGCTTTGAAGAGCCGCTGGTGCAGAACTTCGGCAGCAGCCGCGACATCATGGTGCGCATGCCGCCTGCTAAAGGCGAAACCGGCGGCCAGGTTCTTGGCAGCAAGGTTGTTAGCGTGATCAACGAAGCGACCAACCAGAATGCGGCGGTGAAGCGTATTGAGTTCGTCGGCCCTAGCGTAGGCGCCGATCTTGCTCAAAACGGCGCTATGGCGCTGCTGGTTGCGCTGATTTCAATCCTGGTTTACGTCGGCTTCCGCTTTGAGTGGCGCCTGGCGGCCGGGGTTGTTATCTCGCTGGCTCACGACGTGATTATCACCATGGGCGTGCTGTCGCTGTTCCACATCGAGATTGACCTGACTATCGTCGCATCTCTGATGTCGGTTATCGGCTACTCGCTGAACGACAGCATCGTGGTTTCGGACCGTATTCGTGAAAACTTCCGCAAGATCCGTCGCGGTACGCCTTACGAAATCTTTAACGTCTCCCTGACCCAGACGCTGCACCGTACTTTGATTACATCGGGCACTACGTTAGTGGTTATCCTGATGCTGTATCTGTTCGGTGGCGCGCTGCTGAAAGGCTTCTCGCTGACCATGCTTATCGGTGTGACCGTGGGTACGGCTTCCTCCATCTACGTGGCGTCCGCGCTGGCGTTGAAATTGGGGATGAAGCGCGAGCACATGTTGCAGCAGAAGGTTGAGAAAGAAGGGGCGGATCAGCCGTCTATTCTGCCTTAATCCTGCTATAGCCTGATAAAACCGCAGCCTTCGTGCTGCGGTTTTTTTTCGCCTGCGTTTTCTTGCTGACAGTATGCTGTCAGGAGGGGGTGAGTAGAGTTGCTGCTACTGACAACCAAGGAGAGCAGACAATGAACACCGTAATTAACTGGTTCGAAATCCCGGTAGACAATCTTGAGCGTGCGATCATTTTTTATCATCACGCGCTGGAGATTGATTTTCGACGGGAGCACATTGCCGGTATCGATATGGCGATTTTCCCTCATGAGAAGCCCGCTACCGGCGGCGCTTTGGTTAAAGGCGAGATGTTTACTCCATCCCGCACTGGCGCTGTGGTCTACTTGTACACGGCTAATATTGAAAAGACGCTGCTGAGAATTGGGGAGGCCGGAGGGAAAACGGTTTTTGGCCCGGAAGTCTTACCCGACAACATCGGTACCATTGCGTTAATTATTGATAGCGAAGGCAACTGCGTCGGTTTGCATCAGCCGGCATAAGCCCGGATACTGAAATAAGAGCCTGCCATTCCGGCGGGCTTCACTGCAGGCCTGTTTATTATGAGCCGAAGAGCCGACCGGCTATTTCAAATCGTACAAATTCTTCGCGGCAGACGCTTAACAACGGCAGCCCAGTTGGCCGAGCGGCTGGAGGTTTCTGAGCGCACGATATACCGCGATATCAGAGATCTTTCTTTGTCGGGTGTGCCTGTCGAAGGTGAGGCCGGGTGCGGCTACCGTCTGTTGGCCGGTTATGATCTGCCGCCGTTAATGCTCACTGCTGCTGAGGTTGAGGCGGCGGTTGCGGCGCTAAGAATGGTACAAACCTGGAGCGGTGAGGCGCTGGCGAAGTCGGCTGAGTCCGTCCATGAAAAGCTGATGGCGATACTGACCCCGGAAAAACGTCGAGTGGCGGAGCAAAGCCGCATTATCTCTCCTGATTTTAATAAATTTCCTCAGGTAAAGATCTGGTTTGATCTTCTCCATACCGCAATTGGCGAGCTGAAGGTGGTTCACCTCAGTTATGAGAATGAGAAGGGGGAGCTTTCAGAGCGCGATATTCATCCGCTGGGATTATCGTTCTGGGGAGAGATTTGGATTGTGGTGGCCTGGTGCGAGGCGCGCGACGATTATCGCAGTTTCAGGCTGGATCGCTGCCGTGATATGCGTTTGACCGAACGCCGCTATCAGGCGCGTCACGATCGCTCATTACAGGACTTTATTTCGCTTCAAAAGCGTAAAGGGATGCCTGTTTTATCAAAAGAAAAGCCGGTCTGTTGACCGGCTTTTGCCTTCATGCGAAGTGCTTAGAAGTTGTAGCCTACGACGAAGTAGCCACCCCAGCCGGTCGCGTGAACGGTGCCGTCCATCCAGTTCAACTGAGTGCCGTCGTTCCACTGGCCGCCGTTATGGAAGTAACGGGCGACGATGGAGTAGTGCAGGTGAGCGTAGTTCAGGGAAAGGATATGGCTGGAAGCGATAGAGTTGTTGCTACGCTGTTTCAGGCCGTTAGTGCCGTATCCGCTGGTATCGCCCAGGTCTGAACCCCAGTCGAAGTTGGTGAAGCCGATGTAGCTCAGGTTACCGCCCCACAGGGAAGTAATTGGCACGAAGTATTTCACCTTGAAGCGGTAGCCATCCCACTCGTTTTCGTTGTTGGCTTTGTAGTTCTGCCACTGGTATTTGGCGTACACGTTCATGGACAGGCTCATCGGCAGGCCGGTGTCGATGTCGGTACCCAGACCCATGTACCAGGTGCTCTGGCGGCCGGTAGCGTTACGACCCATGTCGTAGATGTAGTTGTTAGCAACATACCATTCTTTGAACGGGCCAAAGCTCAGATCTGCGCCGGTCAGCTTGTCGATGGAGAAGCGAGGTTCGATTTCCATAAACAGTGGGGAACCGTGGTTCCAGATACCTTTCGCCTGGGTGTTACCGCCGAAGAAGACCGGTGCATCCATATAGCCGTAGAAATCGAACCAGTCTTTTTTGGCGAAAGCTTCGTATTCCAGATAGGTATCGTTGCGCAGCTGCGGCCCGAAGCGGGTGTGGTAGCTGCCGACAACGTTAACACTCTGGTGCCACCAGTCGGAGAGGTATTCGCTGTTTTTTGCTTCTTCTGCGCTGGCAGAGAAAGAGCTGGAAAGTGCCAGAACGGTGCCGGCTGCCAGAATAATTTTTTTCATATTTTTAGCCACTGTTTACGTAATTTTGGTGCGAAGCGGATGTGAGATGTCATCCATGGCCGCGGGTTCCAGGGGGAGGACCTTAGCAGCGCGACTATTATAGAAATCCCTGCTCACAAAAATATGTGCTATTTCACATTCTTCTCATATGCGTAATCGATTGCGTTCACGTTTGCGCACAATAAAAACGGCGTGATTGTACCTGCTTCGTCAAATTACGCAAACAAGCGTCAGGTTGTTACAGATAAATGTGACGGGTGTCACGCTGTTGGCGGGCGAGAAACAGGGATTTTGCTTCGCATTTTGTGCGGGCGGTGTGAAGGAGTGTGACGAACTCCCCCGCCGGGCAGGGGAGACGAAGATTACTGCGCTGGGCTAACCGGTGAGGCCGAAGCTGGCTGTATGTCGTGAACGCGCACAAAGCCCAGCTGTTCCGGGGTAATGCCGGATAAACGCAGCGGAATGGAGACGTCGCTTGGCGCCAGGATGCTGGCCGGGGCTTCGATTTGCTGCGTCTGAACGTTAACTTCCTGGAAGCTGTCCGTGGTGCCCTGGATCTGGCCCCACTCAACCTTGCCGCTGAAGGCCGGAAGCGGGCTGTTAGACTCACTCTTAATCAGCAGCGTGGCGCGGGTGCCGTTTGCCTCCGCCGCCACGTTAGTCAGCGACATTTTAAGGCTGCCGAGCTGGCTGTTCAGGCGTGCCGCCGTGTTCGAGCCGGGGAGCAGGTAAACGCCGGTCGTTGATTTGGCGTTCAGGGCATTTTGCTGAGTCAGTTTTACCGTTTGCTGGCTGAGCTTCGTCATTTCCTGGTTTAGCGAGCCGATTTGGCTGCGCATCTGGCGCACTTCGGTTTGCTGGGCGCAGGCGGTCAGGCTCATCAGGCTGGACACCAGGATAATTCTTAGGTAAGTCTTTGTCATGATTGTTTTTTCCTCATTGCCGTTCTCTGATTTAAGCGTAGTTCAGGCAAGCTGGAAAGCGCTATTTCTCTCTGCCGGGACGGCGGTGCCTTTGTACTCCCGCGACTTCGCGGTAAACTATTGTTCATCTTTATAATCCCAGCAGGAAACGCCATGCATTGCCCATTCTGTTTCGCCGTGGACACCAAAGTTATTGACTCTCGCCTGGTGGGGGAAGGTTCATCCGTACGCCGTCGGCGCCAGTGCCTGGTTTGTCACGAACGTTTCACCACCTTCGAAGTGGCCGAGCTGGTGATGCCCAGAGTGGTGAAGAGCAATGAGGTGCGTGAGCCATTTAACGAAGACAAACTCCGCAGCGGCATCCTGAAAGCGCTCGAGAAGCGCCCGGTTAACTCCGACGACGTAGAAATGGCTATCAGCCACATTAAGTCGCACCTTCGAGCAACGGGCGAACGAGAAGTGCCGAGTAAACTGATTGGCAACCTGGTGATGGAGCAGCTAAAGAAGCTGGATAAAGTCGCCTATATTCGCTTCGCCTCGGTCTACCGCAGCTTTGAAGATATAAAAGAGTTTGGTGAAGAAATCGCCCGTTTACAGGATTAGAACCGATGTCCCTTGATGAACAGTTTATGGCTCGTGCGCTTGAGCTGGCTAAGCGCGGACGTTTTACTACGATGCCGAACCCAAATGTCGGCTGCGTAATTGTTAAAGACGGCAAAATTGTTGGTGAAGGTTTTCATTTTCGCGCCGGTGAGCCGCATGCCGAAATTCATGCTCTGCGCATGGCGGGCGAGCAGGCTCGCGGGGCAACGGCCTATGTGACCCTCGAACCTTGTAGCCACCACGGGCGCACGCCGCCGTGCTGCGATGCGCTTATTGCCGCTGGCGTGGCGCGGGTGGTTGCCGCCATGCAGGACCCTAACCCGCAGGTTGCCGGGCGCGGGCTTTACCGCCTGCAACAGCAGGGCATCGAGGTCAGCCACGGCTTAATGATGAACGAGGCCGAAGCGCTGAATCGCGGGTTCCTCAAGCGTATGCGCACCGGTTTTCCATTTATTCAGCTTAAGCTCGGCGCTTCGCTGGATGGCCGCACCGCGATGGCAAGCGGGGAGAGCAAATGGATAACGTCTCCTCAGGCGCGCCGCGACGTTCAGCGCCAGCGCGCACAAAGTGCCGCTATCCTTTCAAGTAGCGCTACCGTACTGGCGGACAACCCCTCATTGACGGTACGCTGGGACGAGCTGGATAGCGCAAGCCAGTCGCTCTATGAGCAGCAAAATCTGCGCCAGCCGATCCGCATCGTGGTGGACAGCCAGAATCGCGTTACCCCCGGTCATGCTCTGATTAACCAGCCGGGCGAAACCTGGCTGGCTCGCACCCGGGCAGATGAAGAAAGCTGGCCTGAAGGCGTGGAACAGCTGCTGGTGCCGGAGCATAACGGCCATCTCGACCTGGTGGTATTGATGATGCAGCTTGGCAAACGCCAGGTGAATTCAGTCTGGGTTGAAGCCGGTGCCACCCTCGGCGGCGCGCTGCTGCAGGCGGGGCTGGTGGACGAGCTTATCGTCTATCTGGCGCCTAAGCTGTTGGGCAACGATGCCCGCGGTTTATGCGCGCTGCCGGGGCTCGAAAAACTTGCCGATGTGCCGGAATTCAGCTTCAGCGAAGTCCGCCAGGTCGGCCCCGATTTGTGCCTGCACCTGACGCCGGTTTATGGGCGTCAGTAAAACGTAAGCAGTCACGAAAAGATTATGATAAAATCCGCCCCCCTGCGGGGCTAAACAGAACCCGTAAAGGAAGATTATGAACATTATTGAAGCAGCTGTTGCTACTCCAGACGCTCGCGTCGCCATCACCATCGCGCGTTTTAACAACTTCATCAACGACAGCCTGCTGGAAGGTGCTATTGACGCCCTGAAACGTATCGGCCAGGTGAAAGACGAAAACATCACCGTGGTTTGGGTACCGGGCGCTTACGAGCTGCCGCTGGCCGCAGGCGCGCTGGCGAAAACCGGTAAGTACGACGCGGTTATCGCGCTCGGCACCGTGATTCGTGGCGGCACTGCGCACTTCGAATACGTTGCCGGCGGTGCCAGCAACGGTCTGTTAAGCGTTGCCCATGACAGCGGTATTCCTGTTGCCTTTGGCGTGCTGACCACTGAAAGCATTGAACAAGCCATCGAACGCGCTGGTACTAAAGCCGGTAACAAAGGTGCCGAAGCTGCACTGACCGCGCTTGAAATGATTAATGTATTGAAAGCCATTAAGGCCTGATTTTTTGTAAGGGGAAATCCGTGAAACCTGCTGCTCGTCGCCGCGCCCGTGAGTGTGCCGTCCAGGCGCTCTACTCCTGGCAGTTGTCCAAAAACGACATCTCTGATGTTGAATATCAGTTCCTGGCGGAACAGGACGTCAAAGACGTTGACGTTAACTATTTCCGCGAGTTGCTGAGCGGGGTGGCAACTAACAGCGCGTATCTGGATGGGCTGATGAAGCCTTACCTGTCTCGTCTGCTCGAAGAGCTGGGCCAGGTGGAAAAAGCGGTACTGCGCATTGCGCTGTTTGAACTGTCGAAACGTGACGATGTGCCATACAAAGTGGCCATCAACGAAGCGATTGAACTGGCAAAAACCTTCGGTGCCGAAGACAGCCACAAGTTCGTTAACGGCGTTCTCGATAAAGCCGCTCCAGCCATTCGTCCCCACAAAAAGTAATCTTCTGGCCGGGTTCTACCCGGCCTGCTTCTTTCTGCAACTGACATTCTTGAGGTATTACGCATGGCATGCGGTGAGTTTTCCCTGATTGCCCGTTACTTCGATCGCGTAACAAGTTCCCGTCGTGATGTGGAAACCGGTATTGGCGACGATTGTGCGCTGCTGTCGGTCCCCGAAAAACAGCTTCTGGCCATCAGCACCGATACGCTGGTCTGCGGGAACCACTTCCTGCCGGATATCGATCCGCGCGATCTGGGTTACAAAGCTCTGGCAGTTAATTTAAGCGATCTGGCCGCAATGGGCGCAGATCCGGCCTGGCTGACGCTGGCCTTAACGCTTCCTGAAGTCGATGAAGAGTGGCTTGCCGCCTTCAGCGACAGCCTGTTTGAACAGCTGGATTATTACGATATGCAGCTGATCGGCGGCGATACAACCCGTGGCCCGCTCTCTATGACGCTGGGTATTCACGGCATGATCCCTGCCGGGCGCGCGCTTAAGCGCAGCGGCGCAAAAGGCGGGGATTGGATCTACGTTACCGGTACGCCGGGAGACAGCGCCGCCGGGCTTGCCATTGTGCAAAACAGGCTCCAGGTTGCCGACCTTCAGCATGCTGAATATTTACGCAAGCGCCACCTGCGGCCAACGCCTCGCGTGTTGCACGGCCAGGCGCTGCGCGATTTAGCTAACAGCGCCATCGATCTGTCCGACGGCCTGATTTCCGATCTCGGCCATCTTCTCAAAGCCAGCGACTGCGGTGCGCGAATCGATCTCGATCAGCTGCCTTATTCCGAAGCGATGCTTATGCACGTTGAGCCGGAGCAGGCGCTGAAGTGGGCGATGGCGGGTGGAGAAGACTACGAGCTGTGCTTCACCGTACCGGAACTGAACCGCGGCGCGCTGGAAGTGGCGATTGGCAACCTGGGCGTGCCTTATACCTGCATCGGCCAGATTGTTTCTGCTTCTGAAGGGCTACAGTTCACGCGTGACGGTAAGCCTGTGACGCTGGACTTTAAAGGTTACGATCACTTTTCTTGCTAGCCTTTGACCCTCTCCCTGAAAGGGAGAGGGTGTTATTTAAAACCCGCCACCGGGTGGCGCTGATAAGGCGTCTCCAGCTCCGCAATTTCCTCCGGCTTCAGCGTTAAATCCACCGCGCCCAGCAAATCATCCAGCTGTTCCTGCCGTGAAGGGCCGACAATCGGCGCGGCAATACCCGGCTTGCTGAGCAGCCACGCCAGCGCGACCTGCGCCCGGGAGGCTCCTTTATCGGCGGCTACATTTGCCAGCCGTTCGGCGACAATCGCGTCGTTCTCGTTGTTGGTCTGGTAGAGCGATTTACCCACTTCATCAGAAACCGACCTTGCCGTGGTATCGCCCCAGGGGCGAGTGAGCTTGCCGCGCGCCAGAGGGCTCCACGGGATAACCGCGATGTTTTCTTGGTAGCAAAGAGGCAGCATGTCCAGCTCCTCCTCGCGATAAATAAGATTGTAGTGATCCTGCATGGAGACAAAACGCGCCCAGCCTTCCCGAGCCTGCAAAGCCAGCGCCTGAGCGAACTGCTCGCTGTGCATTGAGGATGCGCCGATATAGCGTGCTTTACCGGCTTTTACCACGTCGTTAAGCGCTTCCAGCGTCTCCTCAATCGGCGTGTTGTAGTCCCAGCGGTGAATTTGCAGCAAATCCACATAGTCCGTTCCCAGCCGTTTCAGGCTGTCGTCGATAGCACGCAAAATTTGTGGGCGGGATAAGCCCTGAGGCAGGTCGCCAACCTGGTGATAAACTTTGGTGGCGACAACAACGTCTTCGCGGCGGGCAAAGTCACGCAGCGCACGGCCAAGGATCTCTTCGCTGCTGCCGTCCGAGTAGTTGTTGGAGGTATCGAAGAAGTTAATCCCTTTATCGAGGGCATGGAGAATAAGTTCCCGGCTGCTCTCTTCGGGTAGTGTCCAGGCGTGGCCGCCGCGGTCAGGCTCGCCAAAAGTCATACAGCCGAGGCAAAGGCGGGAAACGCGGAGGTCTGTTTTTCCTAATGTGCTGTATTGCATGGTTCCACTCCTGCTATTGAGATGCTTTAAGCATAGCAGGAGTGGAGGAGGGGGTTAGCTAAGCCAGCCGCGGATCCTGGCTTCTATGCCGGCAGCATCGAGGCCAATTTCCGCCCGCGCTTCTTCCTGAGTTCCCTGAGGAATAAAGAAGTCAGGCAGGCCAAGATTCAGCACCGGGACAGGTTTACGATGCGCCATCAGCACTTCGTTCACGCCGCTGCCCGCCCCGCCGATAATGGCGTTCTCTTCAAGAGTGACCAGCGAGTCGTGGCTGGCCGCAAGCTCAAGGATCAGCGTCTCATCCAGCGGTTTCACAAAGCGCATATCGACAAGCGTTGCGTTCAGCGCTTCGGCTGCCGCTGCGGCTTCCGGCAGCAAAGTACCGAAGTTCAGCACGGCCAGCTTTTCGCCTTTGCGCTTCACTACGCCTTTGCCGATTGGCAGCATTTCAAGCGGCTCCAGAGTGGCTCCGGTGCCGCTACCACGCGGATAACGTACCGCGCTCGGGCCTTCATTGTAGTGATAGCCGGTATGCAGCATCTGGCGACATTCGTTCTCGTCGCTCGGCGTCATAATAACCATCTCCGGAATACAGCGCAGGAAGGAGATGTCGAACGCACCCTGGTGAGTTTGCCCGTCGGCACCCACAATGCCCGCGCGGTCGATGGCGAACATCACCGGCAGCTTCTGGATAGCCACATCGTGGATAACCTGATCGTAAGCACGCTGCAGGAAGGTGGAATAAATCGCCACCACCGGCTTGTAGCCGCCGATAGCCAGGCCAGCCGCGAAGGTAACCGCATGCTGCTCGGCAATCGCCACGTCAAAATATTGCTCCGGATACTGGCGGGAAAATTCCACCATGCCCGAGCCTTCACGCATTGCTGGCGTAATCGCCATCAGCTTGTCGTCATGGGCGGCGGTTTCACATAACCAGTTGCCGAAAATCTTCGAATAACTCGGCAGGCCGCCGGTGCTTTTTGGTAGCGTGCCGCTTTGCGGGTCAAACTTAGGCACCGCATGGAAGCTTATCGGGTCTTTCTCGGCTGGCGCATAACCACGCCCTTTTTTGGTCATGATGTGCAGGAACTGCGGGCCTTTCAGGCTGCGCATGTTCTTCAGCGTATTCACCAGCCCAACAACGTCGTGGCCATCAATCGGCCCGATGTAGTTAAAACCTAACTCTTCAAACAGCGTGCCCGGCACCACCATGCCTTTGATATGCTCTTCGGTACGCTTGAGCAGCTCTTTAATCGGCGGCACGCCGGAGAAGACTTTCTTGCCGCCTTCGCGCAGGGTGGAGTAGAGCTTGCCGGAAAGCAGCTGAGCCAGATGATTGTTCAGCGCACCAACGTTCTCGGAGATAGACATTTCGTTATCGTTGAGGATAACCAGCATGTCCGGGCGAATATCCCCGGCGTGGTTCATTGCCTCAAATGCCATGCCTGCGGTTATCGCGCCGTCGCCGATGACGCAGACGGTTTTACGGTCTTTGCCCTCTTTCCCGGCGGCTACGGCAACCCCAATGCCCGCGCTGATGGAGGTCGAAGAGTGGCCGACGCTAAGCACGTCGTACTCGCTTTCCGCGCGCCACGGGAACGGATGCAGGCCGCCTTTCTGGCGAATGGTGCCAATTTTGTCGCGGCGGCCGGTCAGAATTTTATGCGGATAGGCCTGATGGCCCACGTCCCAGATGAGTTGATCGAACGGCGTGTTATAGACGTAGTGCAGCGCCACGGTCAGTTCGACCGTACCAAGCCCGGAGGCAAAATGCCCGCTGGAGCGGCTTACGCTGTCGAGCAGGTAGCGACGCAGCTCATCGCAAAGCTTGGGCAGGCTCTCTTTAGGCAGCACTCGCAGATCCGGGCTGGCGTCAACCAGAGCCAGGGTCGGGTATTTGGCGATATCAAAACTCATCAGAAATCTAAACTCATCGTTGTTATACGTTATTTATCACGGTGGATAATGTAGTTTGCTAACGCTTCCAGAGCCGTTGTATCCAACGACAGGGTGGAAAGCTCTGCCAGGGCCAGCAGCGCTTCCTGATAGAGATCTTGCGCCTTCGCCTGGGCCTGTTCAAGACCCAACAGCGCCGGATAGGTACTTTTCCCAAGCTGCTGGTCCGCGCCCTGGCGTTTGCCCAGGGTTGCGGTATCGCCGATGACGTCGAGAATATCGTCCTGCACCTGGAAGGCGAGGCCGATGCTTGCCGCGTAGCGATCCAGAATCGGCAGCGCTTTACGGCCCTTTTCTCCGGCGCTCAGCGCGCCAAGACGAACCGCCGCGCGAATCAGCGCTCCGGTTTTATGGCGGTGAATGCGTTCCAGCTCTTCGAGACTAACCTGCTTGCCTTCGGCCGCTAAATCCAGCGCCTGACCCCCGCACATCCCGGCAACGCCGCTGGCGCTTGCCAGCTCAGAAACCATCGCTAAGCGGGAGGCAATTTCTACGCCCGGCATGGGCGCATCACTTAGTATAGAGAAAGCCAGCGTTTGCAGGGCATCTCCGGCCAGAATTGCGTTCTCTTCGCCAAATTTGATGTGGCAGGTTGGCTGACCCCGGCGCAAATCGTCATCGTCCATTGCCGGTAAGTCGTCGTGAATCAGAGAGTAAGCGTGAATACATTCTACGGCGGCAGCCGGAGCGTCCAGCGCTTCATCGGCTATGCCGAACATTTCACCGGTGGCGTACACCAGGAACGGGCGCAGGCGCTTACCGCCCAATAGTGAGCCATAGTGCATCGCCTGAACCAGTGGACTGTTCTGAAACGGCAGCGGTGCAAGGAAGCGAGAAAGCGCATCATTGACCCGCAGCACATGGGCCTGCAGCTGTTGATTAAAGTCCATGTTACTCGGCGTCCGGTGTGAAAGGAGTCAGAGGCGTTTCTTCGCTGTCGCTCAGCAGAATTTGCACGCGCTGTTCTGCCTGCTGAAGTTTCACTTGCCCCTGGCGGGCCAGCTGTACGCCGCGTTCAAACTCGTTGAGCGCCTCTTCAAGCGCAAGATCGCCGCTTTCCAGACGAGTAACTATTTGCTCCAGTTCGACCAGGGCGGTTTCGAAGCTGGCCGGGGATTCAGTTTTTTTCGGCATAGTGAATGTCTGACTCTATTTTAATTCGACGCCGACATGGTAACGGAGTCGATATGATTATCAAGCAAGCTTATGTAACTCGGTTAGGGTGCACAGTCTTAGCGGGAAAATGATATACTTGCGCGCCTCGGATGCAGGTGGCCTGATGCCGCTGCAGTTCTTCTCCTTTAAGCCCGCATTCTGCATAGCATGTCCGGCTGACTAACGAACCCTTACCGCCATGAAGTTTATCATTAAATTGTTCCCGGAAATCACCATCAAAAGCCAATCTGTGCGCATACGCTTTATTAAGATGCTTACAGGGAACATTCGTAACGTTTTAAAACACTACGATGAGAGCCTGGCGGTCGTCCGCCACTGGGACAATATCGAAGTTCGCGCCAAAGATGAAAACCAGCGTATCGCTATTCGCGAAGCGCTGACCCGTATTCCGGGCATCCACCATATTCTTGAGGTGGAAGATGTGCCGTATACCGATATGCACAACATCTTTGAGCAGGCTCTGGAGCTTTATCGCGACAAGCTGGAAGGTAAAAGTTTCTGCGTGCGCGTTAAGCGCCGCGGCAAGCACGAATTCAGCTCGATTGAAGTGGAACGCTATGTCGGCGGCGGCCTGAATCAGCACATCGAGTCCGCTCGCGTGAAGCTGAACGACCCGGATGTGACCGTTAACCTCGAAATCGAAAACGATCGCCTGCTGCTGGTGAAAGGCCGTTATGAAGGTATCGGCGGGTTCCCTATCGGTACTCAGGAAGACGTCCTGTCGCTGATTTCCGGCGGGTTCGACTCCGGCGTTTCCAGCTACATGCTGATGCGTCGCGGCTGCCGCGTACACTATTGCTTCTTTAACCTCGGCGGCGCGGCTCATGAAATCGGCGTTAAGCAGGTTGCTCATTACCTGTGGAACCGTTTCGGCAGTTCTCACCGCGTGCGTTTTGTCGCGATTAACTTCGAGCCGGTCGTGGGCGAAATTCTCGAGAAAATCGAAGATGGCCAGATGGGCGTAGTGCTGAAACGTATGTTTGTGCGCGCCGCTTCCCGGGTTGCCGAGCGCTACGGCGTACAGGCTCTGGTGACCGGCGAAGCGCTGGGGCAGGTATCCAGCCAGACGCTGACCAACCTGCGCCTGATCGACAATGTGTCCGACACCTTGATCCTACGCCCGCTTATCTCCCACGATAAAGAGCACATTATCGATCTGGCTCGTGAAATCGGCACCGCTGATTTTGCCCGCACCATGCCGGAATACTGCGGCGTTATCTCGAAAAGCCCAACGGTGAAAGCGGTTAAGGCGAAGATCGAGGCCGAGGAGCTGAATTTTGACTTCTCGATCCTGGATAAGGTGATTGAAGAAGCGACCAATATCGACATCCGCGAAATTGCTACTCAGACTCAGCAGGAAGTGGTGGAAGTTGAAACGGTTAACGCTTTCGGCCCGAACGAAGTGTTGCTGGATATTCGCTCTAACGACGAAGTGGATGAAAAGCCGTTTGTGCTGGAGGGCGTAGAAGTGGCCACGCTGCCGTTCTATAAGCTAAGCACTAAATTTGGCGATCTCGATCAGAGTAAAACCTATTTGCTTTGGTGTGAGCGCGGAGTGATGAGCCGCCTGCAGGCGCTGTACCTTAGCGAGCAGGGCTTTAAGAATATTAAGGTGTACCGCCCGTAAGGGATGAGCTCTCAAAAGGGCTGACCCTCTCCCTGGCACCGCTCTGATTCCCTCGCCCCTTTGGGGAGAGGGTTAGGGTGAGGGGAGAGGCTACTGATAATCCCGGAAGCTGTAAATTCCCGCCGCCAGCACTAGCTGCTGCGAAACCTCGTGCGCCTTCTCACGGCTCACCAGCAGGTCGATAATCTTCAGAGCAAAATCAATCGCCGTGCCCGGCCCCTGGCTGGTTAACAGATTAACTCTCGGGTCCCACACCACTCTTTTATCCTGCCATTGCCCTTCAGGAATCGTCTCTTTCAGCCCGGGGAAACCGGTCATATTACCTATCGGGAACAGTTCGTGCGGCACCAGAACCGTGCCAGCGGCGGCGCAAATTGCCGCAACGATTCGCCCTGAAAGATGGAATTGACGCACGGTTTCGACCAGCAATGGGCTGTCGCGGAAGCATTCAGCGCCTTTAAGGCCGCCGGGCAGCACGATGATGTCGAAGTCACCGTCGGCCACCTCCACCAGCGGCACATCAGCCAGCAATTTAACGCCACGAGAGCAGACAATTGTTAAATCACCGTCGCCGGCAACGCTTGCGGTTGTGACTTTAATCCCACCGCGCACCAGCAGGTCAATGGTGGTGACCGCTTCGGTCTCTTCAGTTCCAGGTGCCAGGCAGACCAGCGCTTGTGCGCTCATACTCATTCTCCTTACGTTTAACCAGCTCATAGAGGCGGGCGTTGACCGGGACAGGTATTCCATGTGCCCGCGCCCGGCGCAGCAGGTAGCCGGTGATATAATCAATTTCCGTGTGGCGTTCGAGGCGGATGTCCTGAAGCATTGACGAGGTGTTTTCAGCCGTGCTGCAAATCACCTGCTCCACATAGTCCAGCAGGCTCTGCTGCGAGGTATGGTGACCTTCACGCTCCATCACCTGCGCGACTTCATAACAAATGCTGGCAACCTCTTCCTTATGCTCCGTCAACTCGCCGTTGCTGCAGTCATAGATTGCCGTTAGCGGGTTAATCACGCAGTTGACCGCCAGTTTGTTCCAGCTCGCCGGGCTGATGTTGTCGTGCCAGGCTACGTCGGGCAGCGCGGCGTGCAGCGCATCCGCAAGATAGCTGTATTCGCTTGCTTTTGCATTCCCGGGGCCAATATGGGTAATACCCGAAGCGACGTGAACAATCACGCTGCCGTCTCGTTTTGCCGCCTGAGTAGTCAGCCCCAGCAGCAGAGGCTGAGAAAGGGACCGCAGTTCGTCCAGCGTGCCCATGCCGTTATGCAGCAGCAAAATGGGGCAACTGGCGGGAAGCTGAGCGGCCAGGGTGCGCACGGCGTCGGAAACCTGCCATGCCTTGAGCGTCACCAGCAGCAGGTCGCTGGCGGCGAGAAACTCAGGATCGTTAGCAATAAACGACTTGTTGAATACGCGGCCGTCGGTGTTATCAAGCAGATTTACGTGGCAATACGGCTGCGGTACGCGCAGCCAGCCCTGAAGTTCATGACCTTGCTTATGTAGTGCCGTCAGCCATAGCTGGCCCAGCGCACCGCAACCCAGCACGGTGATTTTCATTATTGCCTCCCCACCCGAATACCGCACGGGTGTTAAACTTACTCTCTATTATAGCGTTATCGGCTTTCTGGCTGCTTAACAGGTTGTTTTGCTCCGCTCAGCGGGTATTATGCAACGCAAACCAGAGAGGGAGAAAACACATGCCATCTTTTGATATCGTTTCTGAAATCGACATGCAGGAAGTGAACAACGCGGTAGAAAACGCCGAGCGCGAGCTGGCGACCCGTTTTGACTTCCGTAACGTGCCTGCGACCTTTGAGCTGAATGAAAAAAATCAGACTATCAAAGTCGCCAGCGAGTCTGACTTTCAGGTTAACCAACTGCTGGACATCCTGCGTGCCAAGCTGCTGAAACGCGGCATCGAAGGGAGCTCTATCGATGTGCCGGAAGAGTTCGTGCACAGCGGTAAAACCTGGAGCGTGGAGGCTAAACTGAAGCAGGGTATTGAAGCCAGCATTGCTAAAAAAATCGTTAAGCTGATTAAAGACAGCAAGCTTAAGGTTCAAACGCAGATCCAGGGCGAAGAAATTCGCGTGACCGGTAAAGCCCGTGATGATTTACAGGCGGTCATGGCGCTTATCCGTGGCGGTAATCTGGGGCAGCCGTTCCAGTTCAAGAACTTCCGCGACTGACGGTCTGAAGGGGCGGTTACGCCCCTTTTACCAACTGCTCAATCTCATATCTGTTGGTCAGCTTACTGTCGATTTTCACGTAGGCGCTGCGCTCTTCAGGAATAATATTCGCCTCGCTCACACCCGGCTGCGCCAGCAGTCTCGCCAGCATTCCCGCGTCATCGACGCTGCTCTCCGGTAATTCAATTCTCAGGCTGCTGACGTACGGCGGTTCCTGCATTGTCCAGCTTACCAGCAACCAAACTGCTGCCAGCAGCGCGCCGGCCAGAAACACGGTTTGAGAATCAAACAGCCCGTTCAGCCAGCCGCCGAGCGACCCGCCGATAGCTACGCCCAAAAACTGGCTGGTGGAGTAAATACCCATCGCCGTGCCTTTATAGCCAGCGGGAGACTCTTTGCTGATAAGCGAAGGCAAAATCGCTTCCATCAGGTTAAAGGCCAGGAAGAACAGCTGCACGCCGATGACCAAATCCCAGAAATGCGGGCCTGCGCCCCACAGCACAATTTCAGCAATCAGCAGTACCGCCACGCAGCCGACAAAGACGTGCTTCATGCGGCGCTTAACTTCGGCGTAGATGATGAATGGCACCACCGAGACAAAAGAGATAAGCATAGTGAAAAGGTAAATTTTCCAGTGCTGAGCGGCGGGGAAGCCAGCCTGCTCCAGCTGCCCCGGCAGGGCCACGAAGGTGGACATCAGCATGATGTGCAGGCACATGATGCCGAAGTTTAACTTCAGCAGTTTTGGCTCGGCAATGACCTTGCGAAAACAGCCCTTAACCATGCCGGACTCACGGTTCAGAACGTGAGTTTTGGAGTTTGGCACCACCCAGAGGGTGATTAAAATACCGCAGCTTGCCAGCACCGCAATCATCCAGAACAGAGCCTGCAGGCCGAGCGCCTGGGTGATGATTGGTCCCAGCACCATCGCGATGGCGAAGGTCACGCCGAAGCTGACGCCAATAAACGCCATGGCCTTAGTGCGGTTCTGCTCGCGGGTCAGGTCTGATAGCAGCGCCATCACCGCGGCGGCAATTGCGCCTGAACCTTGTAAGGCACGGCCAAGAATAACGCCCCAGATAGAGTCGGTGAGGGCGGCAATAATGCTGCCGATAACAAAGATAGCCAGGCCGCCGACTATCAGCGGTTTGCGGCCAATGCGGTCAGAGAGCAGGCCGAATGGAATTTGAAACAGCGCCTGAGCCAGGCCGTAGATCCCAATCGCCAGGCCGATAAGCGCTTCGCTTGCGCCCTGTAAAGCCATACCCCAGGTGGTAAGAACCGGCAGCACCATAAACATGCCCAGCATGCGCAGCGAAAAGACGGTTCCTAAACCCCACGTCGCTCGTAGCTCGACGGGCGTCATTTTGTAATCGTTCATTACCACCTCAGATAAAAAGTCGGCCTTAGTGTAGTGCGAGGGAAGGGGAGGGTAAATGGATAGTTATTTAACAGATATTACAGCGCTGATGCATTGATGATATTAATAAAAAAAGGCACCGAAGTGCCCTTTTATACTGTTCGTGACTTACCAGACGTAAGTCAGCAGATTATGTGAGTCTGGCACCATGAAATCGACCGACATCATTACGCTTAGCGAGGTGATGGCGACGATGGAGAAGATGAACAGCTTGCGCGCCCATACTTTATCGTCTTCCACTTTATAGCCCCGCAGCGCCATGCCCAGCCACCACACGCTTACCGCAGCGGCAACGACCAGGTATTTGTACCCGGCGTAGCCACCCAGAGAAAGCATCAGCGTGGCAACGGCAAAAGCGATGATATACAGCGTAATGTGGTTTTTGGCGACCGAAATGCCTTTTACTACCGGCAGCACTGGAATGTTAGCCGCCTGGTAATCTTTAAAGCGGAAGATGGCAATCGCGTACGAATGCGGCATCTGCCACAGGCTAAAGATAGCCAGCAGAATAGCGGCCCCGGTATCGAACTCGTTGGTCACGGCGCAGTAGCCGATAACCGGAGGAGCCGCGCCGGACAGGCTGCCAATCAGGGTGCCGTAGACCGAGTGGCGTTTCATGTAGAGGCTATAAACCCCGACATAAACCACAAAGCCCATCACGGCCAGCCACATTGCCAGTGGATTAGCACCAAACCACAGCAGCATGAAGCCAGCAATACCCAACAAGGTGGCATACACCAGCGAAATTTTCGGTGAAATCAGGCCTTTAACCAGCACCCGATTCTTCGTCCTCTCCATCTTCTGGTCGATGTCACGGTCGATAAAGTTGTTATAAACACAACCCGATGCGACTACCAGCGACACGCCAACCAGGGTGTAGAGAAACAGGGGGTAATTAATGCTGCCCTTCGAGGCCAGTAAAAATCCCCCAATGACAGAAATTAAATTGCCGAAAATAATTCCTGGTTTCGTTACTTGCAGGTATTGCTTAATCATACACGCCGCTCTTAGTGAACCATCATGTTCAGGTTGAGGTTCCACATAATCCAGATCGAGCCAATCACCAGAATGGCGATAATCAGCACCGTAAAGGCGAAGGCTACCAGGTTCCAGCGTTCACTCGAAGAGGTGTTCAGATGCAGGAAGCATACGAGATGCACCAGAATCTGTACTACTGCGGTCACCAGGACCACGCCAAGCATAGTGCCGTGAGAAGCGGTTCCTTCCATTACAATCCAGAACGGGATAGCCGTCAGGATGATAGACAGGATAAATCCTGTCATGTAAGTCTTCACGCTACCGTGGTGGGCGCCGCTGTGTTCAGTTGAATGACTCATTACATCGCCCCCATCAGATACACTACAGAGAATACGCAGATCCATACCACGTCAAGGAAGTGCCAGAACAGGCTCAGGCACATCAGACGCGCACGGTTGGTATTTGTCAGGCCGCGACGGGACACATGAATCATCATGAATGCCATCCACACCAGACCAGAGGTTACGTGCAGACCGTGGGTGCCGACCAGCGCGAAGAACGCTGACAGGAAGCCGCTACGATCCGGGCCGAAGCCTTCTGCAATCAGGTGATGGAATTCATAGATTTCCATTCCGACGAAGCCCGCACCGCACAGGAAGGTCAGCGCAAGCCAGGAGATAACCTGGCTTTTGTTTCCCTTGTTCATGGCGATGATTGCCATGCCGTAGGTGATGGAGCTGACCAGCAGCAGGGCGGTTTCAACCATAACGAACGGCAGTTCGAAGATATCTTTACCTGACGGGCCGCCAGCCGTGCCGTTCACCAGAACAGCATAGGTTGCAAACAAGCAACAGAACAGAATGCAGTCGCTCATCAGGTAGATCCAGAAACCAAAGACCTTATTGGTTCCCGCATCGTGGTGCCCGTGCTCCGCGGCGTGGGCGTTATTTACAGTCTCAGTTGCCATTTTTCAGCCCTGCTTTTTTGAGTTCTTCGAAATGCTGATTTTCCAGTTTTTCGACTTCAGCAACCGGAACATAGTAATCCACATCTTCGTCGAAGCTTTTCGCAATCCAGGTGATGATGATGCCGGCAAAGCCAACAATCGCCAGCCACCAGATATGCCAGATCATGGCAAAACCAAACACGGTGCTGAATGCTGCAATAATGATACCGGCTGCGCTGTTGCGCGGCATATGAATCTCTTCATAGTGCGCAGGCTGCTTGTACGCTTCGCCTTTCTCTTTCATCTCCCAGAATGCATCACGTTCGTGAACGTGCGGCAGGTGGGCGAAGTTATAGAACGGAGGCGGAGAAGAGGTTGCCCACTCCAGCGTACGGCCACCCCACGGGTCACCGGTCAGGTCGCGGTTCTGCTCACGGTCACGGATGGAAACGTAGAACTGAATCAGCTGGCACAGAATGCCCAGAGCGATAAGCGCCGCACCGCAGGCTGCAACAACCAGCAGGGTGTGGAACTGTGGATCGATCTGCTGGCTCAGACGACGGGTCATGCCCATGAAGCCCAGAACGTACAGCGGCATAAACGCAACGAAGAAGCCGATGATCCAGAACCAGAAGGCGCGTTTGCCCCAGGTTTCGTTCAGCGTAAAGCCGAAGGCTTTTGGCCACCAGTAGGTCAGACCTGCGAAGCAACCGAATACCACGCCGCCGATGATAACGTTGTGGAAGTGTGCAATCAGGAACAGGCTGTTGTGGAGCACGAAGTCCGCGCCCGGCACCGCCAGCAGAACACCGGTCATGCCACCGATAGAGAAGGTGACGATGAAGCCAATGGTCCACAGCATCGCGGAGTTAAAGACGATGCGGCCCTGATACATGGTGAACAGCCAGTTGAAGATCTTCACCCCGGTCGGGATGGCGATAATCATGGTGGCAATACCGAAGAAGGCGTTTACGTTCGCACCGCTGCCCATGGTGAAGAAGTGGTGCAGCCAAACGATGAACGACAGAACGGTAATCGCGATGGTCGCCCACACCAGAGAGGTGTAACCGAACAGACGCTTTTTAGAGAAGGTAGCAACCACTTCAGAGAACACGCCAAACACCGGCAGCACCAGGATATAAACTTCCGGGTGGCCCCATGCCCAGATGAGGTTGATGTACATCATCATGTTGCCACCCATATCATTGGTAAAGAAATGGGTGCCAAGGTAGCGGTCAAGGGTCAGCAGTGCGACGGTCACGGTGAAGATTGGGAACGCGGCGATAATCAGTACGTTAGTACACAGCGAAGCCCAGGTGAACACCGGCATTTTGAACATAGTCATGCCAGGGGTACGCATATTCAGGATAGTAACGAAGAAGTTAATACCCGTCAGCGTCGTACCGATACCGGACAGCTGGAGACTCCAGATCCAGTAATCAACCCCGACGCCAGGACTGTACTCAATGCCCGATAGCGGCGGATAAGCAACCCAGCCGGTCTGTGCGAATTCGCCAACGCCCAGTGACAGGTTAACCAGCACCACGCCGACAACGGTGAACCAGAAGCTCAGGTTGTTCAGGAATGGGAAGGCAACGTCACGCGCGCCAATCTGCAACGGCACAACCAGGTTCATCAGGCCGATAACAAAAGGCATCGCCACGAAGAAGATCATAATAACGCCATGGGCGGTAAAGATCTGGTCGTAGTGGTGAGGAGGCAGGAACCCTGCTTCGCCGGCGGAGGCCAGCACCTGCTGGCTACGCATCATGACCGCATCGGCAAAGCCGCGCAGCAGCATGACGATAGCGACGATAACGTACATTACGCCAAGGCGTTTGTGGTCAACCGAGGTTAGCCACTCTTTCCATAAATATTCCCACTTACCGAAGTAAGTGATAGCCGCAAGCAGCGCCAGTCCCCCGACGATGATTGCCGCAACCGTAACCATGACAATTGGCTCATGATACGGGATTGCATCCAGTGTAAGTTTTCCGAACATCGTATTATTCCTCGGCCCCTTAGTGAGAGGTTTCCGCGTGACTCATGTCCATGCCTTCCATACCTTCCATGCCTTTCATATCGTCATGGGAAGCTTGTTCACCTTCCGGCTTGGCCATGTGCATGCTCCCGTGTCCCATAAATTTGTTAATAACGTCTTTAAACAAATCAGGTTTAACACTGGAGAAGTATTCGACTTTGTTGTATTCGCTTGGTGCGGCCAGTTTCTCGTAGGTCGCCATATCGTTCATGACTTCCGGAGACTGTTTCGCTTTAGCAACCCATTGGTTAAAGGTGTCCATATCCGGGGTGGCAATAGCCTTGAATTTCATCCCGGAGAAGCCTTTACCGCTGTAGTTTGACGAAATACCGTCGTAGGTGCCCGCTTCGTCGGCAATCAGGTGCAGTTTGGTCTGCATGCCTGCCATTGCGTAGATTTGGCTACCCAGGCGCGGAATAAAGAAGGAGTTCATCACCGAGTTAGAGGTGATTTTGAATTCCACTGGGGTGTTGGCCGGGAAGGCGATTTCATTCACCGTAGCGATACCCTGCTCCGGATAGATGAAGAACCATTTCCAGTCCATAGCGATAACTTCGATGGTCACCGGCTTCGCTTCGTGCTCCAGCGGGCGGCTAGGTTCGAGAGCGTGAGTGGTTTTCCAGGTCAGTACCGCGAGGAAGATAACGATAAGGATAGGAATCGTCCAGACCACAGCTTCAACTTTGTTCGAGTGCGACCAGTTTGGGCTGTATTTGGCGTCTTTGTTTGAAGCCCGATACTTCCAGGCAAAACCGATAGCCATTGCAATTGCAGGGATAACGACAATCAACATCAGGCCGATGGCCGTCAGAATCAATGAACGTTGTTCCAGTCCGATCTGTCCTTTGGGATCAAGGAGTGCAGAATCACAGCCACTGAGTAAAAATGTGCCTGCGATTAATGACAGCCATCCCAAACTTTTATTGTATTTCCTGAGTCTCATTTAACGACCTCAATTCCAGGGAGCTCTATTGTCGTTTAAAGTGTGCCGGCATTTTACGGGAAGGTTACATTACTGTAAACATGAATGGCTCAGTGTCAGTAGGGTGTTACTGGGTTCTGCCGCCGATGTCACACAGAATGCAACAAACTGTAAAATCTAGCGTTGGTGCGCGGTAGCTGAAGGATATAACGAAAACCTATCTCAGGGGAAATAGACCGGGAAAATTGGTATAACCAATCAATTTAAAATACATTTGATTAACAACGCGGCAGCATTTGTCACATATTTTCAACAAATATTAATTTCGCACCGGGCTGAATCGTTAAGGATAATCTTTTAATCTGTGTGGAACAAAGTAATTAAAGAAAACTGTATTTAATTACGATAAATAGTCCACGCCTGTAACAGTTAAACGCTGCGCTATTATTAGACAAAAAAAGTCACTCACCGGTATTAATTATTTTCATCGTTGAGTCGCTGCGGGGACAAAAGAAGGGCGTGCGGTTAATTTATAGACACAATCACCACAGGGATAAGGTAATGACAGGAAATAACTCACCCATTATTGGCATCGATCTCGGCACCTCCAATAGTGCCGTTTCCTGGTTCAGTGAAGGTGCTGCGCGCTTGATAACCGGTGCCGGAGATAGGCGGCTGACGCCTTCCGTTGTTGGTCTGGACGACGAAGGCCAACTGCTCGTCGGGGAAGCGGCAAAAGCCCGCCTGGTTAGCCACCCTCATCTGACGGTTGCCAGCTTTAAGCGCTATATGGGCACCGAAAAAATATTCACCCTTGGGGACAAGTCATTCCGCGCCGAAGAGCTCTCCGCGTTAGTGCTGCGGAAATTAAAAGCCGATGCAGAAGTTGCGCTGGGCTGCGTTATTACGCGGGCGGCGATAACCGTACCGGCTTATTTTAACGACGCCCAGCGTAAAGCGGTTAAAGCGGCCGGGCTGATGGCCGGGCTGGAAGTTGAGCGTTTGTTAAATGAACCCACGGCGGCGGCGCTGGCCTACGGGCTTGCCGACAGCCGCGAGCAAAAGTTCCTGGTCTTCGACCTGGGCGGCGGTACTTTTGATGTCTCCATTGTCGATATGTTCGAAGGCGTGATTGAAGTTCGCGCCAGCAGCGGGGACGCCTGGCTGGGCGGGGATGATTTTACCGAAGCCCTGCGCCAGTGGATGCTCAGTCGTTATCCTCAGCTGACGCTGGATAACCCGGAGCTGGCGGCGAACCTGACGCGCCAGGCCGAGTCTCTGAAACAGCAGCTCAGCGGCCAGGATTTGGCCAGCGCAAGCCTGACTTATGGCGGCGAGGAATATCGCTGGGAGCTAAACGAAGCCACTTTCCAGGAGTGCTGTAGCGGGCTGCTGTCGAGATTAAAAAAACCGGTAGTTCAGGCGCTACAAGATGCGCAGTTCGACGCCAGCCAGCTCGATAGCGTCATTCTGGTCGGCGGTGCAACGCGTATGCCGTTGGTGCGCCAACTGGTTACGCGCATGTTTGGCCGCTTCCCGCGTAACGAACTGAATCCCGATGAAGTGGTGGCGCTGGGCGCTGGCGTTCAGGCCGGATTAATCGCGGAAGACAGAGCGCTGGATGACGTCGTGCTCACCGATGTAATGCCTTATTCTCTGGGAATCGAAGTTGCCCGCCGTAACGGCGACAGAATAGAAGAAGGGTTTTTCTCGCCGCTGATTGAGCGCAACGCTTTTGTGCCCGTCAGCGTGATGCAGAGCTTCAGCACGGTGAACGATAACCAGCGCCAGATCGATATCGAGGTTTATCAGGGCGAGTCGCGCAAGGTCAGCGACAATCTGCTGCTCGACAGCATGTCGGTCAAAGTTCCCGCCCGCAAAGCGGGAGAAGTTAGCGTGGATGTGCGTTTCACCTATACCCTCGATGGCATTCTGGAAGTGGAATGCAAAGTCAGCGGGGAGCAAACCGCTTCGACGATGATTATAGAAAAGGCTCCGGGGACACTGAGCCCGGAAGAAATTGCCCTGCGCTTAAAGCAGCTGGATGCTCTTAAACAGCATCCCCGGGATATTCCTGAAAACCGCCAGCTGGCCGCCGAGGCGGCGAAACGCTATGAACAGACGCTGGGCGACAGGCGGCAAATTATCGACCATTACGCCACGCAGTTTGAGCAGGCGCTGGAACGCCAGGATTTACGCCTTATCGCCGCCGCGCGGGACGAACTGCGCCGGGTACTGGACCAGCTTAACGACGGACTGTAAACATGGCGACAATATGGGATGTGCTGGGGATTGCGCCCACAACGGATGAAAGTGAAATTCGCCGTGCCTATGCGCGCGAGCTGAAGCAGCGGCGGCCGGACAAAGATCCGCAGGGATTCCAGGCGTTGCGCGAAGCGTTTGATAGTGCCAAACGCTATGCGAGTTCGCCGGAGCCGGTCTGGATAGATGCCGGGGAGAGTATTCTGCTCGATGAGCTTCCTGCTGCGTCGGATGACGTTTATCAGCAGATTGATGAGCAGGCCGAACCGCCGGAAGAGGCCTGGAGCAGGAACGAACTTTGGGACAAGGCGCAGGCGCTCGCCTCGCTGTTAGTCCGGGATGAAATCACCGGATTTGGTGAGCTAAACCACTATCTCGATCAGGATATTCCCGACGCGCTGGAAGCCAGGCAGGCGTTCAGCCTGATGCTCGCCGAAGCGCTGAGCGAGCAGCCCTGGCTTTATCGTAGTTTGCTGAATAACATCTCGGAGATGATGGACTGGCAGCTTGATAGCTATCGCTCATCGCACCTGCCCGACTGGACTCTGCATGCTCTTGAGGTACAGATTGCCAATACCGAGCGAGAAAACTACTGGTTAATACTGGAACGGCAATACAGTGAAGGTTGGCTCAATCGGCTGAAATGGCGTTTGTTAACGCAAAAGGGCGCTGCTCTCCCCGGGTGGGCGCGGCTGATGCCGGACTTTGTTCAGCAGTTAAGAAATCAGGTCAGCGAGCTGCGGCAGCAGTTTCCTTTATTACAGGAGAGGCTTAACCCGGTGCTGCTGGAGGCGATTTATAAGCCGGGCCTGGCGCTGAGTCGGGGGGCGTTAATTGCGGTGCTTTTCTGGGGTTACACGGCTTATGTCGCAGGCTATCAGTCATCAGGGCAGGCCGTGCAATCGATAATTATGCTGGCGATTGTGGCCGCATATATTTGGGTTTATCCCGAACTCGAACGTCGCTGCGAACCAGGTGGGAAAGCTTACAGAATACAACATTCTGCTGTCTGGCTTGTTTCGCTGGGCCTTCTTGTTGTCGCACTTTATCGCGCGTGGCATGGCGTAACCTATTGGCCAGGCAAAGAAGCTGAGGCCGAGACCGGGAGAGCCTTTGTGATGATGTTTTTTATCGCGGTACCCGTCTGCTGGATCCTTTGGTTGAAACGCAGAGAGTGGCGAATGCTGCCCATAAGCATCGTCGTTACCGTCATTATGTTCCCGATATTGTTTATCCGGCAGCTTCCCATGCTGGCGAATTTACTGGGCTTCCTGCTATTGGCGATGCTCTATGGCATCGGTATCCCTGCGGTCTACTTCGTGAAATAAAAAAGCCCCCGATTCTCTCGGGGGCTTTTTGCTTCATAAAGCGGGTATCAGAACATCAATACCATCCACGGATAGCTGATAAGCATCAGCGAGCAGAGGAAGATGGCGCCGAAGATGGTGCCCATCCGCCAGTAGTCTTTGGTCGGCAAGTAGCCGCTGCCGTAGTAAATCGGGCTTGGGCCGGTGCCGTACGGGGTAATAATCCCCATCACCCCGAGCGAGGTCACCATCATCAGGCAGAATACCGGCATGTTGATGCCCGGAATCGACGCGGCAATGGTCAGCGTCGCAGGCAGCAGCGCGGTGGTGTGCGCGGTGGTGCTGGCGAACAGGTAGTGCAGCAGATAGAAGGCAACCAGCAGCATAACCGCTGAAACCTGCGGGTCGAAGCCGTGCAGCAGAGCCGCGCCTTCTTTACCCAGCCAGGCGATAAAGCCCACGCGCGCCAGGCCATCCGCCAGTGCCACCAGGGTGGCAAACCAGGCGAAGGTATTCCAGGCCGGTTTATTGCTGACAATGTCGTTCCAGTTCAGGACCCCGGTCCACAGCATCAGAATGATGACCAGCAGAGCGGCCATCGCCGGTTCAATCCACGCGGCTGCAAAAATCCACATCAGCAATGCGCTACACACAAACAGCAGCAGCAGGATTTCGTTGCGCGACAGTTTGCCCAATTTTTCCAGCTCCGCGGCGGCCCATTTTGGCACTTCGTCATTCACCTTCACTTCCGGCGGATAGAACCAGTAGGCCAGCAGCGGCATGGTGAGGATAAGCAGTACGCCCAGCGGCAGGAAGGCAAGGAACCACATGCCCCAGGAGATCTCGAACCCGATAATGCTTTTTACCAATGCCAGTGCCAGCAGGTTAGGGGCCAGGGCGGAGAGGAACATCGAGCTGGTGATACAGGCCGCGCTGATAGCGACCCACATCAGGTAGGAGCCAATCTTTCTTGAGCTTGGATCGTTAGGCAAAGAGCCGTACAGCGGCGGCAGGTTGGCAATAATCGGGTAGATTGTGCCTCCGCTGCGCGCGGTATTGGACGGGGTAAACGGCGCCAGCAGCAGGTCTGCGAAGGTAATCGCATAGCCCAGCGTCAGGCTGCGTCGGCCCAGATACTTCACCAGGATCAGCGCCAGACGGCGGCCGAACTGGGTTTTGTCGTAGCCTGCGGCAAACATAAAGGCGCCGAAAATCAGCCAGACGGTTGAATTGCTGAAGCCGCTAACGGCCCACTGGAAGGACTGGCCGGCCAGTTTGAACTTAGGGTCGGCCATTTCCGCAGGGCTAAACAGCAGCCACTGGCTGAACAGGGCTATCACCACGACGCCGGTTAAGCCAATAACGGCCCCCGGCAGAGGTTCAAAGATCAACCCGACAATCACGCCGACGAAGACGGCGAAAAAGTGCCACGCATAGGGTTCTAACCCCGCCGGAACCGGCAGAAGTAATATAACTATGCTTATCAGGATCGGTAAAAATAGCAGTATAAAGCGCTTTTTATTCTCCGCTTTCGGAGGCGGAGCTTTTGCCGCTGCGCTTATTGTTGAAGTGTTAGTCATAGCCTGTGCCTTAAAGTTATCATGATGAATTCGATTAATATTCCCTGCGTAACCTGTTTCCTGAATTTTATTTCTGCCTAATCTCTTATAGGCAGATTTTGATGCATTCATGATAGTTTTTTTAACTGATGCAAATCTGACCGCTTACCGCACCAGGTGCCCGCCTCCATTTACCCACATATTTAATGCGCCATTAATGATTGCTTCTTGTATCTGTCATGATACTGAAACAATTAGTAATTATCCCTTTCTTTGCATTATGCTCGTTAGCTGTTGGTATTTAATTCTGGATTTTGTTTAGCAAAAAACCAATGATTTTATTTAAATAAAAAAATCAGTTTGGTTATATCCATAGTCTCTCAGTGGTTAAAGATCAAATCTTGAGCAATGCCCGGTTTGCCGCTGCGTTTAGTTTCTTGTCGGCTTCGGTGGAATAGGTTTTGAATAAAACCTTTTATTATTCATGGTTATTATTTGCATTTGCTTTTTTAAAACCGTTGACTAACATTCGAAAAATATATTCCGCGAAATAGCCGATTTCCGTTCAATAGATCAATCTGTTTTTTTACTCCCTGATAATTGTGTTGCCTGCCGGGGCTACTCATTGAGTGCCGGACAATGTCGACCTCACTTGCTGGAATGATAAATAATGAACTCCCAGACTCCACTCCTGAAGCCACTTACCCTGCCTAACGGCGCGGTGCTGAAAAACCGCCTGATCATGGCGCCAATGACCACCTGTACGGGTTTTTACGACGGTAGCGTACCGAGCGACCTCGTTGAATATTATCGCGCCCGCGCCGGGACTATCGGCACCGTCATCGTCGAGTGCTGTTTTATCGATCCGAAAGGGCCGGCGTTCCCCGGCGCTTTAGCCATCGACAGCGACAATAAAATCCCGGGCCTGGCAAGAATTGCCAGCGCCATTAAATCTCAGGGTTCTAAAGCAATTTTGCAGATTTACCACGGCGGCAGGATGGTGGAGCCGGAGCTGATTGGCGGCAAAACACCGGTTGCGCCGAGTGCGATTGCCGCGCCGCGTGAAGGCGCGACTACGCCTCAGGCTTTAACCGCCGAAGAAGTGGACGTGATGATCACCAAATTTGGTGATGCGGTAAACCGTGCGATTAAAGCCGGGTTCGACGGCGTTGAAATTCACGGGGCGAACACCTACCTGATTCAGCAGTTCTACTCGCCAAACTCTAACCAGCGTGACGACAAGTGGGGCGGAAGCCGCGAAAATCGCGCACGTTTCCCGATGGAAGTGCTGGAAATCACCCATAAGATGGCAAGCCGCTTCGCCGACGCCTCCTTTATTATCGGCTACCGCTTCTCTCCTGAAGAGATTGAGGTCCCCGGGATCCGTTTCGACGACACCATGTACCTGCTGGAAAAACTGGCCGAGCGGGGCGTCGATTATCTGCACTTCTCCGTGGGCTACTTCAAGCGTGCGTCTATTGTTGATACTAAAGATCCGACGATGTTGATCGACAAATACCATGCCATGCGTTCCGAAACGCTGGCGAAAGTGCCGGTTATCGGCGTGGGCGGAGTGGTTAACCGCAAAGAAGCCGAAGAGGCGCTGGGCCTGGGTTACGATCTGATTGCCGTGGGTAAAGCGTGTATTGCCTACCCGGACTGGGCCGACCGCATCCTGAAAAATGAAGCGCTCGACCTGTTTATCGACAACACCAAACGCGAAGAACTGCTGATCCCTGAGCCGCTTTGGCGCTTCTCGCTGGTGGATGCGATGATCCGCGACGTCAGCTCTCCGGGGCGCAAATACAAAGCGGGCGTCTTCCAGGAGAAGGTGGAAGCCGAAGCGCTCAAACTCAAAATCAGCGTTACGCTGGATACCGACCGTATCACCGACATCACCCTGGTTCAGGATGATTCTGTGGACGTCGATTTTACCTCCAGCTTTGAGGTTCTGCGCTCGCGCATGCTGGTGGCCAACAGCCCATACGTTGATGCTGTGACCGGAGCAACGACCCAGAGTGAGGCGCTGAAAAAGGCCGTTTCCCGCGCGCTTACCGCTTCCAGCAAAGAACACGTTATTGAAGAAGGCGGCAACCCGAACGCACCCCAGAGCTACGATGTTGCGGTTATCGGCAGCGGCGGCGCTGGCCTGGCGGCGGCTATTCGTGCCTCCGATGCGGGCGCTCGCGTGGTGATTATCGAGAAGATGCCAACCATCGGCGGGAACACCATTAAAGCTTCCGTGGGGATGAACGCGGCTGAAACACGCTTCCAGGCGCTGAAAGGAATTAAGGACAGCAAAGAGCTGTTCTACCAGGAAACCCTGAAAGGCGGCAAATTCCGCAACAACACCGAGCTGCTCAAAGAGTTTGTCGAGCGCGCGCCGGGCGCTGTGGAGTGGCTGGCGAGCCTGGATATCGTGCTCAACGATATCACCATCACCGGCGGGATGAGCATTGACCGTACCCACCGGCCTGAAGACCGCTCTGCGGTTGGCGGCTTCCTGATAAGCGGCCTGGTGAATAACGTTAACCAGCGCAGTATCGACGTCTTGCTGGATACCACCGTGGAAGAGATCCTGCACGAAAACGGTGTGGTAACCGGCGTGAAGATCGCGAACGAATATAATGAGCACCATATCCTGCTGGCGAAGAGCGTGGTGGTGGCGACCGGCGGCTTCAGCGCCAACCGTAAAATGGTTGTGCACTATCGCCCGGAACTGAAAGGCTTTGTGACCACCAACCATAAAGGCGCGACCGGCAGCGGTATCGCCCTGCTGGAAAAAATTGGCGCCGGAACGGTAGATATGGACCAAATCCAGATCCACCCGACGGTAGAGCAGACGACTTCGTATCTTATCTCTGAGTCGATTCGCGGCGGCGGCGCAATTCTGATTAATCAGGAGGGCCAGCGCTTCAATAACGAACTTGAAACGCGCGACAATGTTTCCGCGCAGATTATTGCCCTGCCGGAGAAAAGCGCGTGGATCTTGTTTGATGAGCAGGTTCGCCAGAACAATAAAGCGGCCGATGAATATATCGCCCGTGGCTTTGTGATTAGCGCGGCCACCGCGGGCGAGCTGGCGCTGAAGCTGAATATGGAGCCTGAAGCGCTGCAGCAGACGCTTGAGCGCTACAACGGTTTCGTGAAGCAGAACAAGGACGAAGATTTTGGCCGTACCACCGGGCTGCGTTTCCCGCTGGAACATGGCCCGTTCTACGCTATTCGCATCGCGCCGGGGGTGCACCACACCATGGGCGGCGTAACCATTAACACCGAAACCGAAGTCGTAAATGACCAGCAACAGGTCATTAAGGGCGTCTGGGCGGCGGGCGAAGTCGTCGGCGGCATTCACGGTGCCAACCGTATCGGCGGTAATGCCGTGGCGGATATCATTATCTTCGGTACGCTTGCCGGGCAGAATGCGGCAGCGCACGCCCTGGCTTAAGGCAATAAAAAACCGGAAATATCGCTATTTCCGGTTCTCTTCGAAGGGGCGGGCGACCGCCCTTTTTTATCCGAGCAAGGCGGTTTTGCGCAATGCCAGGAAGTCCAGCACTCCGCCAAACAAAATCCCACCGATGGCGAACAGAGCGCCCCATTCCAGCAGTTGCACGCCGAATTCCCACTCGGTGAACCCGAGGGCATTGCTGATGACCACCAGCAGCCAGGCCGCCAGCAGCAGGCAGCCGAAGCTCAGCGCGCGCAGGGCGAGGCGGTAGGCCGAAGCGAATTCGCTGCGTGGCATAAAGCGTTCGGTTTGCTGGGTAAATTCCAGCGTGCGTTTGCAGACCAGCAGCAAAAGAATGCCCGGCACCGCGGCGACCACAGAGAACAGATAGAAAGTCGGCCAGCCGTGCGCCTCAACAAACCATCCCGCTATCGGCCCGACATACACGCGGCCCACGGCGGACAGGGCGGACAGCAGGGCAAACTGGGTGGCGGAAAATGACTTATTGCACAGGGTCATCAGCAGCGCGACGAAAGCGGCTGTCCCCATACCGCCGCACAGGTTCTCGAGGAACACCGCGCTTGCCATAGTAATGATATCTTTATCGGTAACCGACAGCAGCCAGTAACCGGCATTGGACACGCCCTGCAAGATGCCGAAAATCAGCAATGCACGGAACAGGGTCAACTTTTGCATCAGCATCCCGCCGAGCAGCGCGCCGACGATGGTGGCGCACAGGCCGAGGGTTTTATTCACCATGCCCACTTCGCCCGCATCAAATCCTACGCCACGGATAAGGAAAGTGGTGGTGAGGCTCATGGCAAAGGCGTCGCCCAGCTTATAAAGCACAATTAACAGCAAAATCAGCCAGGCGTTATTGCGGCCAAAGAAGTCCCGCAGCGGCTCAACCACGGCACGTTCCAGGCTTTTGGGCACCGGAATGGCGTCCGTGGGCTCGGGTGCCAAAAAGGTCGCAATAATACAGGGTACCAGCAGGGCGGCCATCAGCCAGTAGGTGGCCTGCCAGCCCAAATAGCGGTCCGCTATCCACAGCGCAAGCCCGCCGGAAACCAGCATCGCAAGGCGGTAGCCGAGAACGCTTATCGCCGCCCCGGTGCCGCGCTCCTCGGCGGAGAGCACGTCGGTTTTCCAGGCATCAAATACAATATCCTGAGAAGCGGAGCAGAAGGCGATTATCACCGCCAATGCGGCCATCCAGCGTAGCTGAGAAGCAGGTTCAAGGAAGCCCATGGCGGCTATCGCCACCAACAACAGAATTTGCGTAATTAACAGCCAGCCGCGACGCCGCCCGAGCAGCGGGGGCGTATAGCGGTCCATGACCGGCGACCAAAGAAATTTAAAGACGTAGGCCTGGCCGACGAGCGAGAAAAAACCGATGGTTTTCAGGTCGATGTTTTCGACCGTCATCCAGGCTTGTAACGTACCGGAGGTCAGCGCCAGGGGGAGGCCGGACGCGAAGCCAAGGATCAGTAAAATAGCTGATTTCGGCTGCTGAAAGATGCGCAGATAATGATTGGACATGGGGGATTGTACAAACTCTGTTGTTGGCCCGCGCGAGCGGGCCAACGGGGCAAAAATTAACGAGCGTTCTGTTTGATAAAGTCGTGAACGCTGGTGTCCTGAGCCATATCAGCAATGGTATCGGTCAGTACGGAGTTAACCGCATCGGCGATATTTTTATTGGTGGCCTGGAACGCACCCTCAACGTTGTAGTTGGAGCGGTAGTTTTTGGTCATCTTGTTGCCGTTTTTGGCGGTAGCAATAATCGAGATGTCCGCTTTAGTGGCGATGTTGTAGCGCACGTTGCCCTGGGAAACGTCCGCATACAGCTGGTTAACGATGATCTGCAGGTCAACCGGGCTGCTTGGTCCAATCATATACCCGCGCGCGGTCATCTGTTTTTCCAGCACTTCTTGCAGCAGGAAGCGCAGGTCGCGGGATGGAGTCAAGGTGACCAACTGGTTGTCACGAGTGACTTTTGCCAGCGCCTGGTCGGTACGCTGGTCGGCACCGTTGATGCTCAGCGTTACGCCCATCAGGCTTGGATCCTGCTGCGGCAGCGTAATTTTTGGCGAAACTTCAATGGTGGTTGGCGGTGTAGCACAGCTGGCCAGCATAAACATGGCAACCAGCGGGAAAAGTAATTTTTTTAACATGTTCGCTTTCTCAATGTACTCAAAGGGCAGGCTGATAAAAAATCACGCCATCATAACACTGCGGCCGTTCAGGGGAAGTGCTTAACGCACGGAATTTCATCGCGTTGCATTATTTCTGAACCGCAGCAACTCCTTCTGACAACATCAGGCGCTTTTAGTGCCTTAAATGCATGACTCTTCAGAGGTCTGACCCGCAAAGGCTCGCGAAAGCTAAATTTTTGTTGTGTTTGGATTAAAAGCTGGCTAAAAGCGGCTAACATTTAAAGGGATGAGTGGCATCTCTACGTTGTCGAGGAGAAAGTTCATGCTGATACGCGAGCAGATAGAAGAGAAGTTAAAAGCCGCATTTACCCCCGCGTACCTGGAAGTCGTGGATGAAAGCTATCGTCACAACGTTCCGGCGGGCTCCGAAAGCCATTTTAAAGTGGTTCTGGTTAGCGATCGCTTTGTTGGCGAGCGCTTTTTAAACCGGCATCGTATGATTTATGGCACATTAAGCGAAGAGCTGGCAGGCCCGGTGCACGCACTTGCGCTGCATACCTACACCATTAAAGAGTGGGAGGGGCTGCAGGATACGGTGTTTGCCTCGCCGAACTGTCGCGGAGCAGGCAGCATCGCCTGATTTACCGCTAAGCGTTTGCAACTAAGGGAACTTTTCCGTTATGTTGCGGTATGTATACTGCGTTTTAAAAAAACGGCCTGCGGGCCGTTTTGTTTTGTCCGGCACCCCGGCAGGGGCAGGCAAAAAAGAATAAATGACAGAGAAGTGTGAAAAAGGCCGCAGCCGCGCGCTATTGCCGTTCTCGACTCACCCCAGCGATGCCGCTATAATGCTGCGTCTTATTTTTCGGAATGTCTTCGGGATGATTCTGACGACAAGGAATGTGTTTCTGATTCAGAGAACATCCTGGTTCTGTGAAGCCATCTGGGCTTCCGGAGTTGACCGAGCACTGTGATTTTTTGAGGTAACAAGATGCAAGTTTCAGTTGAAACCACTCAGGGCCTTGGCCGCCGTCTCACGATTACTATCGCTGCAGACAGCATCGAAACCGCTGTAAAAAGCGAGCTGGTCAACGTGGCAAAAAAAGTTCGTATTGACGGCTTCCGTAAAGGCAAAGTGCCGATGACCGTCGTTGAGCAGCGCTACGGTGCTTCCGTTCGTCAGGACGTGCTGGGCGAGCTGATGAGCCGCAACTTCATTGATGCGATCATCAAAGAGAAGATCAATCCGGCTGGCGCACCGAACTACGTTCCGGGCGAATACAAACTGGGCGAAGACTTCACCTACTCCGTAGAGTTCGAAGTGTACCCGGAAGTTGAGCTGCAGGGTCTGGAAGCAATCGAAGTTGAAAAACCGGTTGTTGACGTGACTGACGAAGACGTTGACGCGATGCTGGACACCCTGCGTAAGCAGCAGGCGACCTGGAAAGAAAGCGAAGCGGCTGCGACTGCAGAAGATCGCGTAACCATCGATTTCACCGGTTCCGTTGACGGCGAAGTGTTCGAAGGCGGCAAAGCCTCTGACTTCGTGCTGGCAATGGGCCAGGGCCGCATGATCCCGGGCTTTGAAGACGGTATCGTTGGCCACAAAGCTGGCGAAGAATTCACTATCGAAGTGACCTTCCCGGAAGATTACCACGCTGAAAACCTGAAAGGTAAAGCAGCCAAGTTCGATATCGTTCTGAAGAAAGTTGAAGAGCGCGAACTGCCGGAATTCACCGAAGAGTTCATCAAACGTTTCGGCGTTGAAGATGGCTCCGTTGCTGGCCTGCGCACCGAAGTGCGTAAAAACATGGATCGCGAGCTGAAAGGCGCAGTGCGTAACCGCATTAAGTCTCAGGCAATCGACGGTCTGGTTAACGCCAACAACATCGACGTTCCAGCTGCGCTGATCGACAGCGAAATCGACGTTCTGCGTCGCCAGGCTGCACAGCGCTTCGGCGGTAACGAGAAGCAGGCTCTGGAGCTGCCTCGTGAGCTGTTCGAAGAGCAGGCTAAACGCCGCGTAGTGGTTGGTCTGCTGCTGGGCGAAGTGATTCGTACCCACGAGCTGAAAGCTGACGAAGACCGCGTTAAAGGTCTGATCGAAGAAATGGCTTCTGCCTACGAAGATCCGACTGAAGTCATCGAGTTCTACAGCAAAAACAAAGAGCTGATGGACAACATGCGTAACGTGGCTCTGGAAGAGCAGGCTGTTGAAGCGGTTCTGTCTAAAGCTAAAGTGTCTGAAAAAGCCACCAGCTTCAGCGAGCTGATGAACCAGCAGGCGTAAGCCTGATTTTGGCAAGTTAGCCAAAAACTGAAGCATCAGGCCCGTCACCTTCAGGTGGCGGGCTTTTTTTATCGCTAAAGCACACGATAAGCCATCAATAAATCGCCTTTGCAGGGTTAGCGTATCAAGAAAAGGTTGTTATGCTTGAAACAGGGCAAATCATCCCCATAACTCGGGTGAGGTTCCATTAACAATCCCTGACTGACTCCGTCCAGAATCGGCGCAAGGAACATAGTCAATATCCTGCGTCTCAAGTAGAATCAGTACAGTAGGCAAAATTACTCCAGGAGACGGACATGTCATACAGTGGCGAACGAGATCAATTAGCACCCCATATGGCCCTGGTGCCGATGGTTGTTGAGCAAACATCCCGCGGCGAACGTTCATACGATATCTACTCCCGTCTGCTCAAGGAACGCGTCATCTTCCTGACCGGCCAGGTAGAAGATCATATGGCTAACCTGATTGTGGCGCAGATGCTGTTTCTGGAAGCAGAAAACCCGGAGAAAGATATCTATCTCTACATTAACTCACCGGGTGGCGTAATTACCGCCGGGATGTCGATTTACGACACCATGAAATTTATCAAGCCGGATGTGAGCACCATTTGTATGGGCCAGGCCTGTTCAATGGGCGCGTTCCTGCTGACCGCCGGGGCTAAAGGTAAGCGTTTCTGCCTGCCTAACTCCCGCGTAATGATTCACCAGCCGCTGGGCGGCTATCAGGGCCAGGCGACGGATATCGAAATCCACGCCCGTGAAATCCTGAAAGTGAAAGCGCGCATGAATGAGCTGATGGCTGAACATACCGGCAAATCACTCGATCAAATCGAAAAAGACACCGAGCGCGATCGTTTCCTCTCCGCCAGTGAGGCGGTAGAGTATGGTTTAGTCGATTCGATCCTGACTCACCGTAACTAATGCCCGAAGCTGCGGGCCGTTATACTATAGTGATAGTGAATGTAGCGGCCCGAACTGATGCTTCAATATCGGCTGCGCCGTAGAATGGCACTTGTGCTGCCGGTGGTAGCATAAAGAAACAGAGAAGAGGTTTTACTGATGACAGATAAGCGCAAAGACGGTTCAGGCAAACTGCTGTACTGCTCTTTTTGCGGCAAAAGCCAGCATGAAGTGCGTAAGCTGATTGCCGGGCCGTCAGTGTATATCTGCGATGAGTGTGTCGATTTATGTAACGACATCATTCGCGAAGAGATTAAAGAAGTTGCACCGCACCGCGAACGCAGTGCGCTGCCAACTCCGCATGAAATCCGCAACCACCTTGATGACTATGTTATCGGGCAGGAGCAGGCCAAGAAAGTGCTGGCCGTTGCGGTTTACAACCACTACAAGCGTCTGCGCAACAGCGACAGCGCCAACGGCGTTGAGCTGGGTAAAAGTAACATCCTGCTGATTGGCCCAACCGGTAGCGGCAAAACGCTGCTGGCGGAAACCCTGGCTCGCCTGCTGGATGTACCTTTTACCATGGCCGATGCTACCACGCTGACCGAAGCCGGTTACGTGGGTGAAGACGTTGAAAACATCATTCAGAAACTGCTGCAGAAATGCGACTACGATGTGCAGAAAGCACAGCGCGGTATCGTTTATATCGATGAGATTGACAAAATCTCCCGCAAATCTGACAACCCGTCTATCACCCGCGACGTGTCCGGTGAAGGCGTACAGCAGGCGCTGCTGAAGCTGATTGAAGGCACCGTGGCTGCCGTTCCACCTCAGGGTGGGCGTAAGCATCCGCAGCAGGAATTCCTGCAGGTTGATACCTCCAAGATCCTGTTTATCTGCGGCGGCGCATTTGCAGGGCTTGATAAAGTCATCGCTAACCGCGTTGAAACCGGCTCCGGCATTGGTTTTGGCGCAACGGTAAAAGCGAAGTCCGAAAAAGCCAGCGAAGGCCAGCTGCTGGGCCAGGTGGAGCCGGAAGATTTGATCAAATTCGGTCTTATTCCTGAGTTCATCGGTCGTCTGCCGGTTGTGGCAACCCTGAGCGAGTTGAGCGAAGACGCGCTGATCCAGATCCTGAAAGAGCCGAAAAATGCTCTGACCAAACAGTATCAGGCATTGTTCAATCTTGAAGGCGTTGAGCTGGAGTTCCGCGACGAAGCGCTGGACGCGATTGCCAAAAAAGCGATGATCCGTAAAACCGGCGCTCGCGGCCTGCGTTCCATCGTTGAAGGCGCGCTGCTGGACACCATGTATGACTTGCCGTCCATGGATGACGTGGAAAAAGTGGTGATTGACGAGTCCGTGATTGCCGGCCAGTCCAAGCCGCTATTAATTTACGGCAAGCCGGAAGCCCAGCAGGCATCCGGTGAATAATTCGCCAGAATAACCAGTCAGTTAATAAAAAAATGGGGGATTTTATCCCCCATTTATTTTTCCGTCATTCCTGCCGTTGAATGTGCGGGAAACATCCCCATATACTGATTTACTTATTGGTGGAGCTGAAGCGTTCACCTAATCACCTGGCGGACATTAAACTAAGAGAGAGCTCTATGAATCCTGAGCGTTCTGAACGCATTGAAATCCCCGTATTGCCGTTGCGCGATGTGGTGGTTTATCCGCACATGGTTATCCCACTGTTTGTCGGGCGTGAAAAATCCATTCGCTGCCTGGAAGCTGCGATGGACCATGATAAAAAAATCATGCTGGTGGCGCAAAAAGAGGCTTCGACGGATGAGCCGGGTGTTAACGACCTGTTCACGGTAGGCACCGTCGCGTCTATTTTGCAGATGCTGAAACTGCCTGACGGCACGGTAAAAGTGCTGGTCGAAGGCCTGCAGCGTGCTCGTATCACCGCGCTTTCTGACAACGGCGACCACTTCTCTGCCCAGGCAGAGTACCTGAACTCGCCGGCGATTGAAGAGCGCGAGCAGGAAGTGCTGGTACGCACCGCAATTAATCAGTTTGAAGGCTATATCAAACTGAACAAAAAGATCCCGCCGGAAGTGCTGACGTCGCTCAATAGCATTGACGATCCTGCACGTCTGGCCGACACCATCGCCGCGCATATGCCGCTCAAACTTTCGGACAAGCAGTCAGTGCTGGAAATGTCCGATATCAACGAGCGTCTTGAATACCTGATGGCGATGATGGAGTCGGAAATCGATCTGCTGCAGGTTGAGAAACGCATTCGCAACCGCGTCAAAAAGCAGATGGAAAAAAGCCAGCGCGAGTACTATCTGAACGAGCAAATGAAAGCCATTCAGAAAGAACTTGGCGAGATGGACGACGCGCCGGACGAAAACGAAGCGCTGAAACGCAAAATTGATGCGGCGAAAATGCCGAAAGAAGCGCGCGAGAAAACCGAAGCCGAGCTGCAAAAGCTGAAAATGATGTCGCCAATGTCCGCGGAAGCAACCGTGGTGCGCGGCTACATTGACTGGATGGTTCAGGTTCCGTGGAACGCCCGCAGCAAGGTCAAAAAAGATCTGCGTCAGGCGCAGGAAATCCTTGATACCGACCACTACGGCCTCGAACGCGTTAAAGATCGCATCCTTGAGTATCTTGCAGTTCAAAGCCGCGTTAACAAACTGAAAGGCCCAATTCTGTGCCTGGTAGGGCCGCCGGGGGTGGGTAAAACCTCTCTGGGTCAGTCCATTGCAAAAGCGACCGGTCGCAAATACATTCGTATGGCGCTGGGCGGCGTGCGTGACGAAGCGGAAATTCGCGGTCACCGCCGGACTTACATCGGCTCAATGCCGGGTAAACTGATTCAGAAGATGGCTAAAGTCGGGGTTAAAAACCCGCTGTTCCTGCTGGATGAAATCGACAAAATGTCGTCTGACATGCGCGGCGACCCGGCATCTGCTTTGCTGGAGGTGCTTGATCCAGAACAGAACGTGGCGTTTAACGACCACTATCTGGAAGTGGATTACGACCTCAGCGACGTGATGTTTGTGGCGACCTCTAACTCCATGAACATCCCGGCACCGCTGCTGGACCGTATGGAAGTGATTCGTCTGTCCGGTTATACCGAAGATGAAAAACTGAACATTGCCAAACAGCACCTGCTGCCGAAGCAGATTGAGCGTAATGCGCTGAAAAAAGGCGAGCTGACGGTGGATGATAGCGCGATTAGCGGCATCATTCGCTATTACACCCGTGAAGCGGGCGTGCGTAGCCTCGAGCGTGAAATCTCGAAACTGTGCCGTAAAGCGGTGAAACAGCTGCTGCTGGACAAAACGCTCAAGCACATCGAAATCAACGGCGACAACCTGAAGGACTTCCTCGGGGTACAGCGCTTTGATTACGGTCGCGCCGACAGCGAAAACCGCGTAGGGCAGGTGACTGGCCTTGCATGGACCGAAGTGGGCGGCGACCTGCTGACCATTGAAACCGCCTGCGTACCGGGTAAAGGTAAACTGACCTACACCGGCTCGCTGGGTGAAGTGATGCAGGAGTCTATCCAGGCCGCGCTGACCGTGGTGCGCGCTCGTGCCGAGAAGCTGGGTATCAACGGCGACTTCTACGAGAAACGCGACATTCACGTTCACGTCCCGGAAGGCGCTACGCCGAAGGATGGCCCAAGTGCCGGTATCGCAATGTGTACCGCGCTGGTTTCTTGCCTGACGGGTAACCCGGTTCGTGCCGACGTGGCGATGACCGGTGAAATTACCCTGCGTGGCCAGGTTCTGCCGATTGGCGGCCTGAAAGAGAAACTGCTGGCAGCTCACCGTGGCGGCATCAAAACCGTGCTTATCCCGGACGACAATAAACGCGATCTGGAAGAGATCCCGGATAACGTGATTGCCGATCTGACAATTCATCCTGTGAAGCGTATCGAAGAGGTTCTGACCCTCGCATTGCAGAATGAGCCTTACGGAATGCAGGTTGTAACCGCAAAATAGTGACCTGACGCAAATACAGTCAATAAAATAGGGGCTGGTAGGTGAATTGTCACTTGCCAGCTTTTTTTTGTGTCGCTAATTTAGTTGCTGGCTTAAGCTTATCCCCCACAACTCCTGTTGTAAGGGCATGACGAGCCTGTTATAACTGCTGCGCGGTCGCACTCTGAGGGACATCAGGTGCGATATAAATTATAAAGAGAGGAAGAGAAGAGTGAATAAATCTCAACTGATAGACAAAATTGCCGCAGGTGCTGATATTTCTAAAGCCGCGGCTGGACGTGCATTAGATGCTGTTATTGCTTCTGTTACTGAATCTCTGCAGGCCGGAGAAGACGTAGCACTGGTAGGTTTTGGTACTTTTGCGGTTAAAGAGCGTGCAGCCCGTACCGGCCGTAACCCTCAAACCGGCAAAGAAATCACCATCGCCGCAGCAAAAGTACCAGGCTTCCGTGCTGGTAAGGCGCTGAAAGACGCTGTTAACTGATTTATTAGCCCCGATTGGCTGGGGTATATGGTGTCAGGTATCGCAGGGGCGCATCGTTTGATGTGCCTTTTTTATTGCCTGAAGCTGAATTTTACTCGCTGTTGATGATTTGCAGCGGGTTTCTTGTCACAATACGCCTTTGCGCGCAGCAGTGGGCAGCTCGAGTTTCTAAGGATGCCAGCTTAGCGCCTGCGCAGGTTTACCAAGTCATACTACAGCGGAGTGTTGTTACACCATGATGGACAATTTACGAGCGGCGGCTAACCACGTCGTGCTCAAGATCATTCTGGGTTTGATTATCTTGTCATTCGTTCTGACTGGCGTGGGTAGCTACCTGACTGGCGGTAACAATAATTATGCCGCAAAAGTAAATGGCCAGGAGATCGGTCGCGGCCAGTTCGAGAACGCCGTTGCTAACGAGCGTAACCGCCAGCAGCAGCAGCTGGGCGATCAGTTCTCTGAGCTTGCGGCCAACGAAGGCTACATGAAGCAGATGCGCCAGCAGGTGCTTAACCAGCTGATTGACGAATCGCTGCTTGACCAGTACGCCAAACATCTCGGCCTCGCTATCAGCGACGAACAGGTCAAAATGGCTATCTTCAGCCAACCTGCCTTCCAGAATAACGGTAAATTCGATAACGCCCGCTATAACGCGATAATCGGCAATATGGGGATGACGGCTGACCAGTACGCTCAGGCGCTGCGCAACCAGCTCACCACCGACCAGCTGATCAAAGCCGTAGTTGGAACCGACTTTATGCTCACCGGCGAAACCGACGAGCTGGCGGCGCTGGTTTCCCAGCAGCGCGTGGTTCGTCAGGCAACGATTAACGTTCAGGCCCTGGCTGCGAAGCAGGAAGCCTCCGAGCAGGAAATCAACGCTAACTACGAGCAGAATAAAAACCGCTACATCACGCCTGAGCAGTTTAAGGTCAGCTACATCAAGCTGGACGCTGCCTCTATGCAGGAAGATGCCAGCGACGCGGATATTCAGTCTTACTATGACCAGCATAAAGACGAATTCACCCAGCCGCAGCGTAACCGCTACAGCGTTATCCAGACCAAAACCGAAGATGAAGCCAAAGCGATTCTCGACGAGCTGAGCAAAGGCGGTGACTTTGCCGCACTGGCTAAAGCGAAGTCTGCCGACATTATCTCCGCGCGTAACGGCGGCGACATGGGCTGGCTGGAAGCTTCCACCACTCCGGACGAACTGAAAAACGCCGGGCTGAAGGACAAAGGCCAGCTTTCCGGCGTGGTTAAATCTTCCGTTGGCTTCCTGATTGTGCGCCTGGACGACATTCAGCCGGCGGTTGAAAAACCACTGGCAGAAGTGCGCGCCAGCATCGTTGATAAAGTGAAGCAGGAAAAAGCGGTTGATGCTTATTACGCGCTACAGCAGAAGGTAAGCGATGCGGCAAGCAACGAAAACGAATCTCTGGCAGGTGCAGAGAAAGTTGCGGGCGTGAAGGCGGTTGAAACCGGCTGGTTTGGTCACGATAACCTGCCTGCCGAGCTGAACTTCAAGCCGGTTGCCGATGCTATCTTTAGCGGCGGTCTGGTAGGCGAAAACGGCACGCCAGGCAGCAACTCTGACATCATCACCGTGGACGGCGACCGCGCCTTCGTGCTGCGCGTGACCGAACATAAAGCCGAGGCGGTTAAACCGCTGGCTGAAGTTCGTGACCAGGTTATCGCTGCGGTTAAGCAGCAGAAAGCCGAGCAGCAGGCTAAGCTGGACGCCGACAAACTGCTCACCGCTCTGAAACAGGGTAAAGGCACTGACGAAATGAAGGCCGCTGGCCTGAGCTTCGGCGAGGCTAAAACCCTGAGCCGCACCGGTCAGGATCCTGTCAGCCAGGCTGCGTTTGCGCTGCCTCTGCCGGCTAAAGACAAGCCGAGCTATGGCGTAGCCAACGATATGCAGGGCAACGTGGTGCTGCTGTCTCTGGACGAAGTGAAAGCGGGCTCAATGCCGGAAGAGCAGAAGAAAGCGATGGTTCAGGGCATCACCCAGAACAACGCACAAATTGCCTTCGAAGCTTTGATGTCCAACCTGCGTAAAGAAGCGAAGATCAAACTGGGCGATATCATCGACCAACAGCAGTAATGCTCGCAAATTTTTGCAACGCAGTGTAATTCCCAAAGGCCGCTTTCGCGGCCTTTTCCATTTTTGAATATTGACGTTTGTTGCTGTTTCTTCGCTCTTGTAGGGTGGCCTCGCTGTCAACATACATGGAGGACACAGCATGACATCAGGAATCAAAGCGCTCTATTTTTCTCTCGCTCTGGCGGGCCTTGCGGGTTTTACTTCGGTACAGGCCGCGCCTGAAAAGGCGGATGCCCCTCAGGCTTCATCTACTCAATCATCCACTAAAACGGCTCCGGCGGCTAAACCGGGCGCGCAGGCGGAGACGCTGGTCAGCATCAACCGTGCCTCGGCGGAGGAGCTTGCCAGCAGCATGAATGGGGTCGGCCTTAAGAAGGCGCAGGCCATCGTCAGTTATCGCACCGAGTTCGGGCCTTTTAAAACGCTGGATCAGCTTCAGGAAGTGCCTGGAATGGGCGCTTCGCTGGTAGAGCGTAATCTGGGTCGCATAAAACTTTGAGTTTACGTGCTCACGCTTCCACCTGAAGGGAAAAGTTTGCTACGCTGAGTTAGAGGTCATACCAGTTGTTTCGGGTATGGCCTCGTTTACCTCACCTTATTACAACAAAGAAAGTACAAGGGTTTCGCGCTATGCAAACACATATCAAAGTTCGTGGATATCATATGGATGTCTACCAACACGTTAACAACGCCCGCTATCTTGAGTTCCTGGAAGAGGCCCGCTGGGAGTGGCTGGAAAAGACCACCGGCTTTCAGTGGATGACGGCGCGCAACATCGCTTTTATCGTGGTGAATATCAATATCAGCTACCGCCGCCCGGCGGTGTTGGGCGACCTGCTGCGCATTGACAGCAAGCTGCACCAGTTGAACGGGAAAAGCGGCGTGCTCAGCCAGGTCGTGACGCTGGAGCCGGAAGGTGAAGCCGTTGCCGACGCGCTGCTGACTTTCGTCTGCATCGACTTAAAAACGCAGAAGGCGTTACCGCTTGAAGGGGAACTGCGCGAGCAGCTTGAGCAGATAATGGGCTAGGCATGCAGGGCGTGGCATTAACCACGCCCGTTACGCTTATTTCAGGCCGGTTTTTTGCTTCATTGCCGCCATCACCGCAGGCTTGTTGGCCTGGTAGTGGTTAAGGCCATTGGCGCGCAGGTTACAGGCCGCACATTCGCCGCAGCCGTCGCCCTGAATGCCGTTGTAGCAGGTCAACGTTTCGTGGCGAATGGTTTCCAGGTGCTGCCAGTAGTCCGCCAGCGCCCAGGTTTCTGCTTTATCCAGCCACATCAGCGGCGTTTCAAAGCGAATGTCCCGCGCCATGCCGAGGCTTACCGCATGGTTTAGCGCCTTAACAAATTCGTCTCGGCAGTCCGGGTAGCCGGAAAAATCGGTTTCACATACGCCGGTTATTACGGACTCGGCTTCAACCTGATACGCGTAAATAGCCGCCAGCGTCAGGAACAGGATATTACGCCCCGGCACGAAGGTGCTTGGAATACCGTCATCATGAGGGTTGTAGCCCGGCACCGGAATGCTGTCACGGGTCAGGCTGCTAACCGCCAGTTCATTCAGCAAGGTGACATCCAGCACTTTGTGGGCACGGGCGCCCAGTTTCAATGCCAGTTTTTGGGCAACGTCTATCTCCGCGCGATGGCGCTGGCCATAATCAAACGTTACGCAGTGCACTTCATCATATTGCTGTAATGCCTGAATCAGGCAGGTGGTGGAGTCCTGCCCGCCGCTGAAAACCACGACTGTACGTTTCATTATTTATCCTGTCATTCACAAGAGTTATCCGAAAGGGCGCTATGGTAACGCCCCTGTACGACACGAACCAGCTTCTTCATGCCATTCCCGGAGGCGGCAGCCAGGCTTCGCTAAAATCGAACCAGCCCCAGGCGTTCAGCTCAATGCCGTTGACGCCGGGCGGAGCGCTAATCTGGTAGCGGTAATTAAACAGCGGCGTCACGATGGCGTCGCGCATCAGGCCATGAAAGACCTCTTTCAGGCCGTCGTAGCGCTCCGGTTCGCGGATATAAACCTGCACCGCATCCAGCGTCGCCTGGAGGTGAGCGTAGCGGCTGGCGTTAAGCAGGTTAGGCCAAAGCACGTCGCTGCGCAGCCACTGCTCCAGCGTGTACTCCGGCGCTTCGCCAATCAGCCGGTCGCCCATTACCATATCCGCTTCGGCCAGATGCTGGCAGCCAGCCCAGGTTTTTGCATCGTGGAAAATGACGGTAAGTTCGCAGCCGCGCTCCGCAAGGTAGCGCTTAAGCTGCTGTGCCATAGCGTGAAGTTCTACCGGCAAATGGTAAACCAGCGTGAGCTTCTCGGGTAATTTAACCGCCTGATGCTGCTCCCAGTCGGGGACTTGCCAGCCGGGGATCATTTCTGTGTTTGGCGTGATCAGGGCGCTGTTGAGCGGCAGGGTGGCTATCATTTCCGGCTCGCGCACGATTTGCATGATAGTTCTGGCCTGCCCGGCGTTAAGCCGCCCCTCCGGTTTAATCGCCAGATAGCAGAACCCAAGGCTAATACTGCTGCTGACCGGGCGCAGGTTTTCCAGCTCATCCTGCTGGCCAATCGCTATCTGCACCGGGTGAAGGCAACTGGTGCCGAGAGTGGTTTCAAACAGCTGCGGGGTTATCCAATATTCAATGGCTTTTAGCAACGGGTGGCGCAGGTGGTAGCTTTCAAAACTTTCAAGCCGCACCAGGCTTTCTTTAAAGCTGGCAATGCGGAACGGTCCGCAGCCAAGCTGCGTATCCTGCGGGTGGGCAAGTCGGCTGCAATAGCTGGCAAGCCGGTGTGCCAGCCAGTTATCCGGGCGGTGAAGAACAAAGCGCAGGCATTGCGCGTGGGGCAATTCAATCCCCTTCACGCTGATAAATAGCCGCCGCAAAGCAGGCTGCTCAAGCAGCATCAGAAGCCGCTGCTGTAGCTGGTAGGTTTCTACCGGCTCGCCGTTATGCCAGTGCAACGTCGAGCGAATAAAAAAGTCCCAGCACAGGCCGTTGCCGGACACCTGCCAGTGGTGAGCAAGGTCGGGCTGAGGCTGTGCGCTTTCCCGGGTAAATCGGGTCAGGCCCGCAAAAACCTGCCCGGCAAGATGCTGTTCCGCGCGGCCCGGCAGGAATCCCGGCTGCACCGGCTCAAGCGGGCGGTAATAGGGGATGCGCAGGGTGGGAACATCGTTTTGCCACTGCCCGCCCAAAAACGGCTGTAGCAGCTGGCGCAGCTGTTCAGGTGCCAGCTGGGCCAGTTCCAGGGCATTCTGATGCTGACCTTTATCCAGCACCTGCTCCATCATGCCGGAGCGGACGCTCTGCGGTGAAACCAGGAAAGTCAGCTCACCGCGCTTGCCGCGCCCGGACTGCGAGTGCCAGCTAAGCCAGCCCGCATCCTGTAGCTGGTTGAGCAACGTGCGCACGTGGCGCTCGCTACAAAAGCAGCGCCCGGCCAGCTCGGCGACCGTCACCTGCTGCGGCTTTCCGCCGGAGGGCTGCCATAAACGCTGAAACTGATTGAGTCGATTCAGAAGTCGCATATAAAACCCGGAACATTTTTCCCCAAGTATTCACTATTAGTTCCGTATATTCCAGGAGATACTTTTTTGGTCCCGCTAAACCTTTGGAGTAACCATGGCTCGTCTGGCTGCATTTGATATGGACGGCACGCTGCTGCTGCCCGACCATCATCTTGGGGAAGCAACCCTTAATACGCTGAAACGCCTGCGCGAAGAGCGTGAGATGACCCTGGCATTTGCGACGGGTCGCCATGTGCTGGAGATGCGCCATATTCTCGGGACATTGGATCTTGATGCCTTCCTGATAACCGGCAACGGCACGCGCATTCACAGCATGGAAGGCGAGCTGATGCACCGTAACGATCTCTCTCCCGAGGCGGCAGAAATCGTGCTCCACGGGCACTGGGAAACCGAGGCGAGTATTCACGCTTTTAATGATTCCGGCTGGCTGACCGGGCAGGAAATACCGGAACTGCTACATGCTCACGTTTACAGCGGCTTCCGGCCACATATTGTTGATCTGCGCACCTTGCCTTCTCACCAGGTGACCAAGATTTGCTTCTGCGGAGACCATGACGATTTGCGCCGTCTGCGTATTCAGCTAAACGAAGCCTTACGCGACAAAGCATTCCTCTGCTTCTCTGCGGTGGACTGTCTGGAAGTGCTGCCGGTGGGCAGTAATAAAGGCGCGGCGCTCGGCGTTCTGAGCGCGCACTTAGGTCTAACGATGAAAGATTGCATGGCATTTGGCGACGCGATGAACGACCGCGAAATGCTCTCGGCGGTAGGGCACGGCCTGATAATGGGCAATGCCATGGCGCAGCTAAAAGAGGATTTACCTCATCTGCCGGTTATTGGCCATTGCCGTAACCAGGCGGTCTCGCACTATTTGACGCACTGGCTGGACACTCCACATCTCACTTATTCCCCCGAATTCTGAGACATTACGGCACCGGGCATAGTAAGCCCGGTTTTTTTATACCCGTCATACTTCAAGCCGCAGCGGCGTTAGCTGCGCTCCCGCACCCCAGTCACTTACTCAAGTAAGCTCCCGGGGATTTACTCCCTTGCTGCCTGGCTGCAACTCGAATTATTTAGTGTATTCATTTGATTAACTGGCTAATCTCAGCCGACCACGGTGTTAAATCCCCGATATTGGCCTTCACCCACTCCGCGTTGTAGTAGGTCTCAAGATAGCGCTCTCCGCTGTCGCAAAGCAGGGTCACAATTGAGCCGCTGCGGCCTTCTTCACGCATTCTTGCCGCCAGCTGTAGTACGCCCCACATATTGGTGCCGGTTGAAGCGCCAACTTTGCGGCCCAGCTGCGACTCCAGCCACCGCATGGTGGCGACACTTGCGGCATCCGGCACGCGCATCATCTCGTCAATCACATCCGGGATAAACGAAGGCTCGCAGCGCGGGCGGCCAATACCTTCAATTTTGCTGCCCACTTCGCTTTTCAGGCCGCAGTCGCGCTGCTGCCAGTAGTCAAGAAACACCGAATTCTGAGGGTCGACTACGACCAGCTTTGTGTCATGCCCCTGGAATCGCAGATAGCGGCCAATGGTTGCGGAAGTCCCGCCGGTTCCGGCGCTCATGACGATGTAGTCCGGGACCGGATGCGGCTCGTGGGTCATCTGGCGGAAAATGCTGTCGGCAATATTGTTATTCCCGCGCCAGTCGGTTGCGCGCTCGGCATAGGTGAACTGATCCATATAGTGGCCGTTCAGTTCGCGGGCAAGCATTTCCGAGGCCGCATAGATTTCACAGGCGCTCTCCACGAAGTGACAGCGGCCGCCATAAAATTCAATCTGCTCTATTTTACGTTTTGCCGTGCTCGCGGGCATTACCGCGATAAACGGCAGGCCAATCAGACGAGCAAAGTAGGCTTCAGACACCGCCGTGGAGCCGGAGGAGGCTTCTATAATGGTGGTGCCTTCTTTGATCCAGCCGTTACACAGCCCGTACAGAAACAGCGAGCGCGCCAGGCGGTGTTTGAGACTGCCGGTTGGATGGGTGCTTTCGTCTTTCAGGTAGAGCTGAATACCGGGGAACCCCGGCAAAGCCAGGCGAATAAGATGAGTATCCGCAGAGCGTTGATAGTCGGCGTTGATTTCGCTGATAGCGTGGTTAACCCAGGTGTTAGTCATGGCAAATACTCGTTTATCAATTTGTGCTTAGCGTAATGCAAATGGAGGATAAAAAAGTTGCCATTTTGCCTTTTTAACGCTTCCATTAGAGAAAATATTTCTCCCGGATGTTGCTGTGATAGATAAAATTGACCGTATACTGCTCTCCATGCTGCAACAGGACTGCACCCTTTCTTTGCAGGCGCTGGCAGATGCCGTTAATCTGACCACCACGCCGTGCTGGAAGCGACTAAAACGGCTGGAAGATGAAGGCTATATTCGCGGCAAAGTTGCGCTGCTTGACCCGGAAAAACTTGGGCTTGGGCTAACCGCTTTTGTGCTGATTAAAACCCAGCAGCACAGCAGCGACTGGTACTGCAAGTTTGTCTCGGTGGTGGAGGCGATGCCCGAAGTGCTCGGCTTCTGGCGTATGGCAGGCGAATATGACTATTTGATTCGGGTTCAGGTGGCGGATATGAAACGCTATGACGATTTTTATAAGCGCCTGGTCAACGGCATCCCGGGATTAAGCGATGTCACTTCGAGTTTTGCCATGGAACAGATAAAATACACCACGGCTTTACCCATAACTTTATGAGTTCGCCATTAGCGGAACGCTAAAGCTTTTCACTCTTTTACTCTGGGTCGGCAGACTGCATTTCAGGACGTAAACTTCGTGCGATTATTTGCTCAATTAAGCTGGTATTTCACCCGCGAGTGGCGACGCTATCTCGGCGCGGTGGCCTTGCTCATTATTATCGCTATTCTGCAACTGGTGCCGCCAAAACTGGTGGGCGTGATTGTGGATGGCGTGACGCAGCATACCCTCTCTTCTCAGCAGGTGCTGATGTGGATAGGCGTAATGCTGGCTATTGCCGTGGTGGTTTATGTCGTGCGCTACGTCTGGCGCGTGCTGCTTTTTGGGGCATCCTACCAGCTGGCCGTTGAGCTGCGGGAAAACTACTACCGTCAGCTTAGCCGCCACCATCCTGAATTTTACCTGCGTCACCGCACCGGCGACCTGATGGCGCGCGCCACCAACGATGTGGATCGCGTAGTGTTTGCCGCCGGGGAAGGGGTGCTGACGCTGGTGGACTCGCTGGTGATGGGGCTGGCGGTACTGATTGTTATGTCGACCCAAATCAGCTGGCAGCTGACCCTGCTGGCGCTGCTGCCGATGCCAATTATGGCGGTGGTGATAAAACGTGACGGCGCGCGCCTGCACGACAGGTTCAAGGTGGCTCAGGCCGCTTTCTCTGCGCTTAACGATCGCACTCAGGAAAGCATGACCAGCATTCGCATGATCAAGGCGTTTGGTCTTGAGGATCGCCAGTCGGCGCTGTTTGCCGCCGAGGCGCAGGATGCAGGGGCGAAAAACATGCGTGTGGCGCGAATTGACGCGCGCTTTGACCCGACGATTTATGTCGCTATCGGCGCAGCTAACCTGCTGGCGATTGGCGGCGGAAGCTGGATGGTTATCGAAGGGAGCCTGACCCTTGGGCAACTCACCAGTTTTGTAATGTATCTCGGCCTGATGATTTGGCCGATGCTGGCTCTGGCATGGATGTTTAACATCGTCGAACGCGGCAGCGCCGCCTATAGCCGCATACGTGCGATGCTGGAAGAAGAGCCTGGCGTGGTGGACGGAGACAAAATGCTGCCTGAAGGGCGCGCCGAGCTGGTGGCGAATATCCGTCAGTTCCATTATCCGCAAACCGCGCAGCCGACGTTGCAGAACGTAAGCTTTACCCTTAAGCCGGGTGAGATGCTTGGCCTGTGCGGGCCTACCGGCTCCGGGAAAAGCACTATTCTGTCGCTGATCCAGCGTCATTTTGACGTTGAGGACGGCGATATTCGCTTCCACGATATGCCGCTGACCGCGCTGAAAATCGACGGCTGGCGCAGCCGCCTGGCCATCGTAAACCAGACGCCGTTCCTGTTTTCCGATACCGTTGCCAGCAACATTGCGCTCGGCAAGCCCGGCGCTACGCAGCAGGAAATTGAGCATGTCGCCCGCCTTGCGAGCGTGCATGAAGATATCCTGCGCCTGCCTCAGGGATACGAAACCGAAGTGGGCGAGCGCGGCGTAATGCTCTCCGGCGGCCAAAAACAGCGTATTTCTATTGCCCGTGCGCTGCTGCTGGATGCGGAAATCCTGATCCTCGACGATGCGCTTTCCGCAGTGGACGGGCGCACCGAGCACCAGATTCTTCACAACCTGCGTCAGTGGGGCGAACATCGCACGGTCATTATCAGCGCGCACCGCCTGTCAGCCCTGACCGAGGCCAGCGAAATTCTGGTGATGCAGCACGGGCATGTCGCCCAGCGCGGCAGCCATGAAAAACTGGCGTCTCAACCCGGCTGGTATCGCGATATGTACCGCTATCAGCAACTGGAGGCCGCGCTGGATGAAGCTCCGGATGAAGCTCCGGAGCAGGAAACAGCAAAGGAGAGCGTTGATGAAGCGTAAACAGCAGTGGCCTACCATTAAACGCCTGCTGGCTTATGGTTCTCCGTGGCGCAAACCTTTAGCGGGGGCGATGCTAATGCTGTGGGTGGCGGCCGCGGCAGAAGTCTGCGGCCCGGTGCTGGTCAGCTATTTTATTGATAACCTGGTGGCGAAGAAACAGATGCCGCTCGGGCTTGCCGCCGGGCTGGCAACTGCCTATATCCTGCTTTCAATTACGGCAGCCGGGCTGCACTACCTTCAGGCGCTGCTCTTCAACAGGGCGGCGGTGGGCGTGGTGCAGAAACTGCGTACCGACGTGATGGATGCCGCGCTGCGCCAGCCGCTGAGCGCGTTTGACACCCAGCCCGTCGGGCAGCTTATCTCCCGCGTGACCAACGACACCGAAGTCATTCGTGACCTCTACGTGACCGTTGTTGCCACGGTCTTGCGCAGCGCGGCTCTGATTGGCGCAATGCTGGTGGCGATGTTCAGCCTCGACTGGCGTATGGCGCTGGTGGCGATAACCATCTTCCCGGCGGTTATTATCGTGATGTTTATTTACCAGCGTTACAGCACGCCAATTGTGCGTCGCGTGCGCGGCTACCTGGCGGATATCAACGATGGCTTTAACGAAGTGATTAACGGCATGAGCGTTATCCAGCAGTTCCGCCAGCAGGCTCGTTTTGGCGAGCGGATGGGGCAGGCAAGCCGCTCGCACTACCTGGCGCGCATGCAGACGTTAAGGCTGGACGGCTGGCTGTTAAGGCCGCTGCTTAGCCTGTTCTCGGCGGCTATCCTTTGCGGCCTGCTGATGCTGTTTGGTTTTACTTCGGTCGGCACTATCGAAGTCGGCGTGCTGTACGCGTTTATCAACTATCTTGGCCGCCTGAACGAGCCGCTTATCGAGCTCACCACCCAGCAGTCTATTCTGCAGCAGGCGGTAGTGGCCGGCGAGCGGGTGTTCGAGCTGATGGACGGCAAACGCCAGGACTACGGCAACGACAATCGCCCTCTGGCAAGCGGCCATATTGAAGTGGATGATGTCTCGTTTGCCTATCGTGGAGACCGGCTGGTGCTTCAGGATATTAGCCTCGATGTGCCTTCCCGCAGTTTTGTGGCGCTGGTCGGGCATACCGGCAGCGGGAAAAGCACCCTCGCCAATCTGCTTATGGGCTACTACCCGCTGACTAAAGGCGAAATTCGCCTCGACGGGCGGCCGCTCGACTCTCTGAGCCACGAAGCGCTGCGCCGCGGCGTCGCGATGGTGCAGCAGGATCCGGTGGTGATGGCCGATTCGTTCTTCGCCAACGTAACGCTTGGCCGTGACATCAGCGAAGAAGCGGTGTGGCAGGCTCTGGAAACCGTGCAGCTTGCCGAGCTGGCTCGTGTGCTGCCGGAAGGTATTCATACCCGTCTGGGCGAGCAGGGCAACAACCTGTCCGTCGGGCAGAAGCAGCTATTAGCGCTGGCACGCGTGCTGGTGGAAGCACCGCAGATCCTTATCCTTGACGAAGCGACGGCTAATATCGACTCGGGTACAGAGCAGGCGATTCAGCGAGCGCTGGCTGCGGTTCGCCAGCATACAACGCTTGTCGTAATCGCCCACCGGCTGTCGACTATTACCGACGCTGACACCATTCTGGTGCTGCACCGCGGGCAGGCCGTGGAGCGCGGAACGCACGGCGAACTGCTGGCGCAGCAGGGCCGCTACTGGCAAATGTACCAGTTGCAGCTGGCCGGGGAGGAACTTGCCGCCGCAGCCCAGGAGGAAACGCTGACTGCCTGATGCACCACAATCACGCATTAAGCCCGTTTAAAACCAGCCTCTCACTGGGTTGGTGCAAAACAAAAACGCATCCTGCACCGCAGTGGTGCGTTTTTTCTTTTTGCGATTCTCTCGTCTCTTTTCCTTCCTGAATCCACACCCCTGAAGAGCGCCAGAAACCTGAAAACTTGCTGAAAAATGCACGTTTTTTATTCCTGGCATGGGCTTTGCTTTGCTCTCTGTGTGCAGGTAACAACCTAATTCTGAGTGGAGAGAATTTATGAAGCTGGTAACCGTGGTAATCAAACCGTTCAAGCTTGAAGACGTGCGTGAAGCGCTCTCTTCAATCGGCATTCAGGGGCTGACCGTTACCGAGGTTAAAGGCTTCGGTCGCCAGAAAGGTCATGCGGAGCTCTACCGCGGCGCCGAGTACAGCGTCAACTTCCTGCCTAAAGTAAAAATTGATGTCGCTATTGCTGACGATCAGCTCGATGAAGTCATCGACGTTATCAGCAAAGCCGCCTACACCGGCAAGATCGGTGATGGCAAAATCTTCGTTGCAGAACTGCAACGCGTTATTCGTATTCGCACCGGCGAAGCCGACGAAGCCGCTCTGTAACTGCTGGCAAGCCTTGATTGGGATGGGAAAAATGAAAAAATTAGCTTCACTTCTTGGTTTCGGCGGGCTGGCGCTTCTGCCTTCTCTCGCCCTGGCTGCGGATGCGGCGCCTGCCGTTGCGGACAAAGCCGATAACGCTTTTATGATGATCAGCACCGCGCTGGTACTGTTTATGACCATCCCGGGCCTGGCGCTGTTTTACGGCGGCCTGATCCGTTCCAAGAACGTGCTGTCGATGCTGACGCAAATCTCCGTGACCTTCGCGCTGGTATGCGTGCTGTGGGTTCTTTACGGCTATAGCCTGGCATTCGGCACCGGGAATAACTTCTTCGGCAACTTTGACTGGGTGATGCTGAAAAACATTCCGCTGAAAGCCTTAATGGGCACCTTCTATCAGTACATCCACGTCGCGTTCCAGGGCTCCTTCGCCTGTATCACCGTGGGGCTGGTCGTTGGCTCACTTTCCGAGCGTGTCCGCTTCTCTGCGGTGGTTATCTTTGCTGCGGTATGGCTTACGCTTTCCTACGTGCCGATTGCGCACATGGTCTGGGGCGGCGGTATCCTGGCAACGCACGGCGCGCTGGACTTTGCCGGCGGCACCGTAGTGCACATTAACGCCGCGGTTGCCGGTCTGGTTGGGGCTTACCTGGTAGGCAAACGCGTTGGCTTCGGCAAAGAGGCATTTAAACCGCACAACCTGCCGATGGTGTTTATTGGCACTGCGATCCTTTACTTCGGTTGGTTTGGCTTTAACGCCGGTTCCGCAAGCGCCGCTAACGAAATCGCCGCTCTGGCATTCGTTAACACCGTGATTGCAACGGCGGGAGCTATCCTCTCCTGGGTATTCGGCGAGTGGGCGCTGCGCGGTAAACCTTCTCTGCTGGGGGCTTGTTCCGGCGCTATCGCGGGGCTCGTAGGCATCACTCCGGCCTGTGGTTATGTCGGCGTTGGCGGCGCGCTGCTGATTGGCCTGATCACCGGCCTGGCGGGTCTGTGGGGCGTAACCATCCTGAAAAAATGGCTCAACGTTGATGACCCTTGTGACGTGTTCGGCGTGCATGGCGTATGCGGCATCATCGGCTGCATCATGACCGGCATCTTCGCGGCGACTTCTCTGGGCGGCGTGGGTTATGCGGAAGGCGTGACCATGGGGCATCAGCTTCTGGTTCAGCTGGAAAGCATTGCTATTACCATCGTTTGGTCCGGCGTAGTCGCTTTCATTGCCTTCAAGATTGCCGACCTGACCGTAGGCCTGCGTGTCCCGGAAGAGCAAGAGCGCGAAGGCCTGGATGTGAACAGCCACGGCGAAAACGCTTACAACAACTAATCAGATATACCCTCGCCCGCAGAGATTGCGGGCGAGGTTTTTTGCTTAACCGTCAACTACCCGCGATTGCGCATTACCCCTTCCTGAACCGTCGAAGCCACCAGTACGCCATCCTGAGTGTAAAACTCACCGCGTACGAAGCCACGAGCGCTGGAGGCAGAGGTGCTTTCCACGCTGTAGAGCAACCATTCGTTCATGTCGAACGGACGGTGGAACCACATTGAATGATCGATAGTGGCAACCTGCATACCCGGCTCCAGGAAGCCCACGCCGTGCGGCTGTAGGGCGACCGGCAGGAAGTTAAAATCAGAGGCATAACCCAGCAAATATTGATGAACGCGCAGGTCCTGCGGCATCTGGCCATTGGCGCGGATCCAGACCTGGCGGGTCGGTTTGTCTACATGGCCTTTCAGCGGGTTATGGAACACCACCGGGCGAATTTCCAGCGGTTTCTCGCACAGGAACTTATCTTTAGCGTGGGGCGGCAGAAACTTCTCCAGCGAGCGGGCTATTTCCGTTTCGGAGGGCAGGCCGTCCGGTGAGCGTGCAGGCGGCATCGGTTTTTGATGTTCAAAGCCGGACTCCGGCGCCTGGAAAGAGGCCGTCATATAGAAAATCGGCTTGCCGTTTTGCACCGCTGCAATGCGGCGCGCGCTGAAGCTGTTGCCGTCGCGCAGGGTTTCTACATCATAAACGATAGGTTTTTGGCTATCGCCCGGACGCAAAAAGTAGCTATGGAACGAGTGAACCAGGCGATCTTCAGGCACGGTTTCTTTCGCGGCATAAAGCGCCTGGCCTACCACCTGGCCGCCAAAAACCTGGCGTAGCCCTAAATCCTCGCTTTGCCCGCGGAACAATCCCTCTTCAATTTTTTCCAGGTTAAGTAACGCCAATAAATTGCTGAGCGCCTGACTCATAAAATGTCCTCAATAACGGGGGATGTGGCAAATTGTGATGATTATAACATGCCCGTAAACCTTGTATCAGGCGAGCCGGAACTGGGAAGATTCCTGGTTTTGCGCAGAATTCAGTGATCTGTGCCACACTTAGGGGGTTAAGCGTGTTTTTCAACGGGGTTAACTCCCCGGCGCTACATTGATAATAAGGAGAAAAAATCAATGAAACTTGTGCATATGTTAAGTGGTTTGGCCGTTGCGGTTGCTGTTGCGGGCTGTGCTCAAAAGAGCGCTGATGTCCCTACGCCAGCGCCGAGCGCCTCAGCAAGCGCTTCACAGCAGGCCAACATCGCAATGCCTAATGTTTCCGGTACGGCATGGATCCGTCAGAAAGTTGCTCTGCCGCCGGATGCCGTGCTGACGGTAACGGTGTCTGATGCCTCTCTGGCCGATGCGCCTTCTAAAGTCATTGCGCAGAAGGTTACCCGTACCGAAGGTAAACAGCCTCCATACAGCTTCGTCATTCCGTTCAACCCGGCCGATATTCAGCCTAAAGCTCGTATCTTGCTGAGCGCGGCAATTACCGTTAACGGCAAGCTGATGTTTATTACCGATACGTTCCAGCCGGTGATTAATGAGGGTGGGACCAAAGCCGACCTGACGCTGGTGCCGGTACAGAATACCGAAATCCCGCTGCAGCAGGGCGGTGGGGCGGCTACAAGCGTACCGTCAACTTCCCCGACTCAGGTCACCCCTTCTTCGGCGGTGCCTGCGCCAACTAGCTATTGATCATGAACGCCTCTTCGGAGGCGTTTTTTTTGCGCCAGGTTACTCATAGCGCCAGCGGTAACGCACCATATCAATATGTCCATCTCCAGAGACCATCACACCCTCCGAGAGTAGCGCCTGACGCTGACGCTGTAAGTCAGGCCCGGTCAGGGAAATTATTCCCTGGCGGTTAACCACCCGATGCCAGGGCAAACGGCTTCCTTCCGGCAGGCGCTTCAACACGCCCCCAACCTGACGAGCCGCGCGCGGTGACCCGGCTAGCGAGGCAATTTCGCCATAGGTCGTGACGTAACCTTCTGGAATGGCTGCGACAATCTGGTAAACCCGCTGGGGGAAGGAATCGTGATTATCCATCGTTAGCTCCTGACAAAATCGCTAATAAGGATAATCTGCGGCGACGAAAGCACCAAGTTAAACTGCGGGTGCGCAATAAACCAACACCTGACCAGCGCTGGCTTGCAATTGCCGGGGCCAATGTGGATAATGCCCAGCGCGTTGGATAACAACGCTCTCAATGGGGGCCCTGTTGGTTCTCCCGCAACACTACCTTGTGAACTCGGTCAGATCCGGAAGGAAGCAGCCGCAGCAGGCGACGTGTGTGCCGGGATGTAGCTGGCAGGGCCCCCACCCAATTCAGGCTATCCCTTTGCCAGCGCCGCTTCAGGCTTACGTTTTTCACCCCATCCCAGATTAATTCCCGCAGCCGCCAGCAGGATCATTGCGCCGCCGACGAACTGAATCGGGCTCATGCTGTGATTAAAGGCCAATCTGTCCACGATGACTGCAACAATGGGGTAAATAAAAGAGAGCGAAGCGGTGATTGAGGTAGGCAGCTTTTGAATTGCTCCATACAGAAGCTGATACATAATGCCGGTATGGACAACGCCCAGCATCACCACAATGCCCCAACTGCCATACGATATACTTTGCTTGAAATCGACTACGGGCAGCAGCGCAAGCGTACCCACGGCTACCTGAACCAGCGCAATTTGCTGGGGCGGTACGCCTTTTAGCTGACGGGTAATCAGGGCCGTGAGAGCATAAAAAAAAGCGGCTCCCAGAGCCATAATCACGCCCAATAACCAGCCGTTGCTGCCGTTATGGCTCAGGCCACTGGAGAGCACCAGCAGCATGCCGGCAAATGAAATGCCCAGCCAGAACCACTTGCTGTAGCTGACTTTCTCTTTAAGGATGAACACGCCCATCCCCACCAGCATCAGCGGCTGAGTATTATAAAGCACCGTGGCCAGCCCAATAGACGTGCGGGAATAGGCGGCAAAAAGCAGCATCCAGTTCGCGACCAGAGCTACGCCGCCAAGCGCGGCGATAATCACGACTCTACGAGAAAGGTGGCTACGCCAGCTTCCACCCACAACGCCCAGAACAAACAACGTTATGGCCGCAAACACGCAGCGCCAAAACACCACGTTGGCGATAGGCTGCCCGGAAAGCACCACTAAAGCGCCGATGGTGCCGGAGATGAGCATCGCGGCAATCATTTGCAGGCTGCCGGTTTTTATTTCGCTGGTCATTTTTGCTCTCCTGAATAAAGAGCTTTATTTTGCTCACTCTCTCTGGCCTGATGAAGTGCTAAAATTAGGCAATAGAAACAATCTACCTTTAAAAATGAGACAAAAATGAGTGATTACCTTCCCGATGATATCGACAGAGATATTCTGACTATTTTAGCAGCAGACTCCCGCATCTCATTGAAAGTGCTCAGCGGTAAAGTGGGGCTCTCTTCCCCCAGCACCGCGGAGCGGGTGAAGCGCCTGGAAGAGCGCGGCGTGATTAACGGCTATACCATGAGCGCCAACCTTGCGGCGCTCGGCTACACGCTTCAGGGGCTGGTGCGGCTCAAGCCGCTGCCCGGCATGTTGCACAAAGTCGAGAAGATGATTCAGGCGATACCTCAATGCATCGAGTGCGACAAAATCACCGGTGAAGACTGCTTTATTATCCGGCTGGTGATCCGCTCGATTGAGCAACTCGATGAAATCCTGGATGAGCTGGCTGATTTCGCCCAGTGCAACACTTCGATAGTGAAAAGTTCCCCGGTAAAGAGAAGGCTGCCGCCGTTGTGATGCTCTTACCCGGATATATTTTATGGGTATTGAATTATGACAGAAATATTAAATTTACCGCGCTAGCTGGATCTTATTTATTCTCTATAGTATTAAACATCAACCTCTGTTTAAGCATTAAGGATTTGCAATGACGACGGCTACTTTAAACGTAAAAATAAGCAGCGAGTTAAAAGAAAAAATCCGTCACTATGCGGAAGAAAATAGTGAAACCCTGGCAAGCGTAACGGAGAAACTACTGTCAAAAGCCTTCGATGAACTTGACGGTGACGTAGGGATTGATGAAGATGATGTCGACAGCCAGCACACCGCTGAAGTCCGCGTAACGCCGCTAAACGATCGTGAGATCAAGGCATTGCGTAAACTCCTGAAGAAGAAAAAATGAATGCCGGTACGGACAGTACCGCCCATGATTACCAGCAGGCCTGCGAGTTATTACGTTCAGGCTATCTGAAAAAGGTAAAATTGGGGTGGAATATCGGCAGCGATGAGTTTTTCCGCATCGCTTCAGACTGGTGTGATACGGGTGCCAGTATAAAAAAAGAGGGCGAATATTTTACTATTACCCTTAAAGGTTTTGCGATCCCCCGCCTGACACAACATTAATATTTAATGTTGTCACAGAATATTATTTCCCTCGTTTATATCAGAGGGAAATAATCAGCTGTCGTTACAGCACTATTCCCCGGAACGAATCAACACGCGTTGTGACCAGATGTTGCCACAGGGGTTGCAATCGCTGCATCGCCATACGCATTTCATCCTGCTCCAGGCTAAACGGCAGGCGTAAATAGCGTTCAAAAGCGCCGTCCACGCCAAAACGCGGCCCGGCCCCAATGCGAATGCCCTGGCTTTCCGCCGCGGCGGCAAAAACCGTTGCCAGCGCTCTCGGCAACTCAACCCACCAGGAAAGCCCGCCTTCAGGCTGGCTGGTTTGCCAGTCTGGAAACAGCTCCCGCATGGCGGCAAAGCTTGCCTCGCAGCGCTGGCGTAAAAGTTCCCTGCGCTGGGGCAAGAAACTTTCTGAATCATTAAACAGATGAACCGCTGCCAGCTGCTCAAGCAGGGGCGTACCCAGGTCAAAAGTATTGCGGACCTGAATGAGCGAGCCGATGGTTTTGGTGAAGGCTCTGATCCAGCCAAGCCGCAGACCTCCCCAAAAGCTTTTCCCGGCGGAACCCAGCGAAATTGTGTGCTCCTCGTTCCCAAAAGCGGCCAGCGGGGGCGGCGGAGGTGCATCAAACCAGAGATCGGCCATGGTTTCATCCACCACCAGCATCGTGTGGCTGCGGGCGGCAATATCACTGACTCTCTGGCGCGTGGCTTCATCCATGCAGCGGCCGGTGGGGTTATGAAAATCCGGTATCAGATAGGCGAGGCGCGGCGAAGTCTGGGCTATCGTGGCCGCCAGGCCGTCAACGTCCCACCCGGTTGCAGGCAGGCTGACCGGCACCGGGCGGCAGGATGCGCCGCGAATCGCCGCCAGCGCCATCGGATAGGTTGGATGGTCAACCACCACCCGGTCACCGGGGCCGGTAAGTAGCCGCAGAACCAGGCCCAGAGCGCTTACCGCACCGTTCACTACCATAATCTGCTCGGCCTGGGTTGGCAGGCCGCGTGCCCGGTAATGGCGGGCGATGGCTTCCCGAAGCTCCGGGAGCCCCTGGCTGTCATAACCGGTAGAGGCTAAATGTTCCGGGAGGGAGGTCAGCGCGGAAGAGTACGCTTTGTGGATTTCCGGCCCGGCGCTAAGCGCGGCGGTGGAAAGATCAAGCACCGGAGCATTGCCCGGCAGGGGGGAAACGGCAGGGGTAGCTTCCGGCAGCATTGTCACCGAACCGGAACCCTGGCGGCTCTGGAGGTAACCTTCCTCCCGCAGCCGGGCCAGGGCCGAAGCCACGGTCGTACGGCTAACGCCCAGTCCGGCAGAAAGCTCTCTTTCGCCCGGCAGGCGGCTGTCCAGCGGCAGGCGGCCATCCAGAATCAGCAGCCGCAGCCCGTCCGCCAGTTGGCGGTAGACCGGGGTGCGTACTGCCTGCTGGTGCCAGTGGCCTAACAGGCGTGTTAAAGACGAGGTTCCGATTCTGCGCTGGGTCATAGCAGTCCACTTTTTGATAACTGGACCTTAATGCTAAGTCCATTTTGCGAGAAGGTATAGCCATAACTGAATGAAGAGGATGTTTCTGATGATGGCTCGCCGCTTGCTACAGCTCTATACCGGGCTGGTTTTTTACGGTGTTTCAACCGCGATGTTTGTGCGTGCCAATTTAGGCACCGACCCGTGGAACGTGTTCCACCTCGGCGTGGCGCGCCTGTTTTCCCTAAACCTCGGGCTGGTGATGATCGTGGTTGGCGCTTTGGTCCTGCTGTTGTGGATCCCGCTGCGGCAGCGGCCGGGGCTGGGTACGGTCAGCAACGTTATTGTTCTCGGCCTGGCGGCGGATGCTGCCCTGGCGCTGATGCCGCCGCTTGAATCGCTGGTTGCTCGTTCATTGTTGCTGGCGGGTGCGCTGGTGCTGAACGCCCTGGCAACCGGCATGTATATTGGCGCAGGCTTTGGTGCAGGCCCACGAGATGGCCTGATGACCGGCGTTCATGCCCGGACGGGCTGGTCAGTGCGCAGCATTCGCACCGCAATAGAAGTGACCGTGCTGGCATCCGGCTGGCTGATGGGCGGCAGCGTTGGCGTTGGCACGGTTTTATACGCTTTAGCCATCGGGCCGCTTATCCAGCTTTGCCTGCCGTGGTTCCGCGTTAACCCCGTGAGTAAACCGGTGACTAATGCACCGGAAATAGCCTCATGAGCAGATAACTGTGCTACACATTATCTTCTGAATTGCTTTAACCGGGAGGTAGCATGCAGCAGGATATCATCAGCAAACCGACGCTCAACTGGAATGGTCACCAGCTCACCGAGATACTGAACCATTGCTTTGAGCAGTACGTGGTGCCGTTTCGGCTGGATAGCGAAACCTTTGGCTGGCGCTTTGTTGCCGAGGATCTTAACCCCAACGACAGCACCGTCTGGCTTTATCGTGGAGAGCCAAAAGCCATCGCGCTGATCACCCGGCGCGGGCAAACCTGCCGCCTTGCGGCTTTTGCTATTCGCCCGGAACTGCGTGGGCAGGGGCTGGGTAAAATTTTTATTCAGCAGCTGATAGATGCCGCAAGGGCGCGGGGCGATAAACAGTTCTTGCTGGAGGTTATCGTCGGTAACGACAGCGGGCTGGCGCTCTACGAGCGAATGGGCTTTGTGCGCCAACAAACGCTGGCGGGGTTCCAGAGTGAGGGAACGGCCTGGCCTTCCACCTCTGAAGATTTGCTGGAAATAGATCCCTTGCACATGGCCCATAAAATGATGGTGGCCAACGAGGCTCCGCTGCCGTGGCTTAGCGCGCCTGAAACCCTGTTCAAGCTGCCGGGTAAAGCTTTTACGCTCAATGACGTGGCCTATGCACTGGTGATTCCGGGGGAAGTGCCGAAGCTAAGAGGGCTGTATGTTGAGCCACATGCCCGGCGCAAAGGGCATGCGAAAAAGCTGCTGGTTCTGCTTCAGGAGCAATTCCCGGGGCTGGCAACCGCAGGCGCTATTCCCGAGCAGGTTGCGCCGCTGTTTGTAAGCAGCGGCTTCCGGCAGGACTCGCTAACGCAGTATGAAATGAAGCTAGTTCTGTAGGGGAGTGAGTGAGGGCAAAAGCCCTCACCGTAATGCTTACAGCACGCCCTGGGCCAGCATGGCATCGGCCACTTTCACAAACCCGGCAATGTTTGCCCCGCGCACGTACTGAGTCTGTTTCCCTTCTCCGCCGTATTCTACGCAGGCCTGGTGAATATCCAGCATGATGTGATGAAGGCGAATATCAACCTTTTCGGCTTTCCAGCTCAGGCGAGCCGCGTTTTGCGCCATCTCCAGCCCGGACGTTGCCACGCCGCCGGCGTTGGCTGCTTTACCCGGAGCAAACAGCACGCCGGCCTCAACAAACAGGTCAGTGGCTTCAATGGTGGTTGGCATATTTGCGCCCTCTGCCACGGCTTTTACGCCGTTAGCAATCAGGGTACGTGCTGCTTCAACATCCAGCTCGTTTTGCGTCGCGCACGGTAAAGCGATATCTACAGGCACGCTCCACGGCTGCTGGCCTTCAAGGTAAGTCAGGCCAAACTCGCGGGCGTAATCCGCCACGCGGCCATCACGGCTGGCTTTGATTTCGCACAGGCGAGCCAGTTTTTCAGCGTTAAAGCCGGTTTCATCAACCACCGTGCCGTTGGAGTCCGAGGCTGTGACCACGCGCGCGCCAAGCGACATCGCTTTTTCAATCGCGTATTGCGCCACGTTGCCGGAGCCGGATACCGCCACGCGCATACCTTCAAAACCAAGGCCGTGGCGCTGTAGCATAGCGTCGGTGAAGTAAATCAGGCCGTAGCCGGTGGCTTCCGGGCGAATCAGGCTGCCGCCGAAAGAAAGCCCTTTGCCGGTAAATACGCAGGCGGTGTTGTTGGAGAGCTTTTTCATCATCCCGGCCATATAGCCGACTTCGCGGCCGCCAACGCCGATATCGCCCGCCGGGACGTCAGTATCCGGGCCAAGATGGCGGTACAGTTCAACCATCAGCGCCTGGCAAAAACGCATAATTTCGCCCTCGCTTTTGCCCTTCGGATTAAAGTCGCTGCCGCCTTTACCGCCGCCCATTGGCAGCGTGGTCAGCGCATTTTTGAAGGTTTGCTCAAAACCGAGGAACTTGAGGATCGACAGATTTACCGACGGATGGAAACGCATGCCGCCCTTAAACGGGCCGATAGCGGAGTTGAACTGCACGCGCCAGGCACGGTTAACCTGCACCTGATTTTTATCATCCACCCAGGCGACGCGAAACTGGATAACGCGCTCCGGCTCGACTAAACGCTCAAGCAGCGCTTGCTGGCGATATTGAGGATTATTTTCAAGAAACGGCCACAGCGTGCTCATCACTTCGCGAACCGCCTGAGCGAATTCAACCTGATGCGGGTCGCGCAATTGCACTGTGGATAAAAACTCTTCGAGAGATAATGCTTGAGCCATCAGAGGTAACTCCTTGTTGCGAGTAGTGTTGTGTGTGTTTTGGGTCTGGTTATTTTTTGACTATAACATTTTCTTATGAACGGGCATCAAGCGATTTTTTAATCTACGGGGATAAAAAAGAGAGAGGCAGGAGACGTAAAGCGCCTCCCGCCTGGGGTTTAGAAGTGAGTGTTAACGCTCATATAGTAAGTGCGGCCGGACTCGTTGTAGGTCTGGGCACCTGCGCCATACATATAAGATTTAGTGGTGTCGTTCCCGGTCGTCTGGGCATTACCCGCGCGCCAGTGGCGCTTGTCGAGCAGGTTGTCGACACCGGCGGTTAAGCTGACGTTTTTGGTGGCATCCCATGTCGCGCTCATACCAATAATGCTGTAAGGGCTCACTTCGTTGGTATCGCTTCCCGTCACCGGAGTGCCCTTATAGTTGTACTTTTTCGGCTGCTGTTTGCCGTACCACGTCAGGGTGCTTTGCAGCGAAACGTCCGGTTGAACCTGCCAGCTAAGCGTAGAGTTCAGCGTATATTCCGGGATGATCGACAGGCGATCGCCGGTCTCTTTGTTTTTGCTTTGCAGCATATACGTCAGGTTATTGTTCCAGCTTACGGTATCGGTCAGCGGCAGGTTGACGGTGCCTTCCAGCCCCTCAACAACGGCTTTCGGCACGTTGTTCCACTGGTAGATATCGGTCTTCTTGCTGTTGGAAGCAATCGGTGAATAGCCGGACTCAATCTTGTTGCGATAATCGTTGCGGAACCAGGTTATCCCTGCCTGATAGCCGTCGCGCTTGAATTCGAGGCCAATTTCTTTGTTGATGCTGGTCTCGGCTTTCAAATCCTCATTACCCATCAGGTAGCAGGCTCCGCCGCTGGCTGCACAGCCCTGGCCGCGGCTGTAGAGAACATAGTTAGGGTTGGTCTGGTACAGGCTCGGCGCTTTATAGGCGCGGGCGATGCCGAGCTTCAGCGTCAGGTCGTCGGTCAACTCCTGGGAGAGGTTGAGCGACGGGCTCCAGTTGTCACCGACGATGGAGTGGTGGTCGAAGCGCAGTCCCGGCGTCAGCATGGTGCTGCTGGTCAGCTCCATGTTGTTTTCCGCAAACAGCGAGAAAATTTGCGCTTTCGAGTAGGGGCTGCGGTTGGTGGAAGAGACGCCCGGGATAGCGCCGCCTTCGCTCAGGGACTGAGTATTGGACGAACCGTCCTTCATGCGCTGTTGGTTCCACTCGCTGCCGAAGGTCAGATTCTGGTTCACCAGCAGCTCGAACGGCACGCTGGCTTCGCTGTGCAGCAGCACGTCGCTTAGATCGATATCAGAGAACTGGCCGTTGGAGAAAATGCCCTCGGTGCCGCCGGCCAGCCCTTCGTTCACGCGCGTGTTGCGGGTGTGCTCATACTGAACATAAGAGTTGGTGGTTACGCCGTTATCCCAGCCGCCCGTCCAGGTGACGGAATAATTCTGGCGATAAAGACGGTTGGTCTCTTTGCCGTAATTGTCCTTCACCAGCTGATTGCTGTTGGTGTTCTGGGTATCGCCCGCGTAGAGGTTACCCTGGCGGCTGTAGCCGGTTTCAAACTCCAGCGCCTGCATTGGGGCAAATTCCCAGCGCAACAGGCCGTTGATATCTTTATGGATAACGCCTTCACGCCCGGCGGGCAGCGTGCTGGCGTAAGAGCCGGTACGCAGAGACTGATGCCCCTGGTTAATGTCCCAGGCATCGGCCTGCGTTTTGTCCAGGTTGCCGTAAAGACGGAAGCTTACGTCGCCGCCCAGCGGGCCGGTGAGGTTGAAGTTAGTGCGTTTGGTCGAGCCTTCATCTTTATGCTCAGGCACGTTGAAATAGGTATTCCAGCTGCCGTGGAATTCATTGCTGCTGCGTTTGGTAATGATGTTTACCACGCCGCCTGCCGCGCCGTTACCGTAGCGAGCCGCCGCCGGGCCGCGAATAACTTCGATACTGTCGATCATTTCCGGCGGCACCCAGGAGGCGTCGCCGCGGGTATCACGTTCGCCGCGCCAGCCAAGGCGCACGGCGTTACGGCTGGTCACTGGTTTACCGTCAATCAGGATGAGGGTGTTTTCCGGCCCCATGCCGCGAATATCTATCTGGCGGCCGTTGCCGCGCTGGCCGCTGGTGGAGTTGCCGGTAAGGTTAACCCCCGGCATGGTGCGCACAATTTCAGAGATGTCGCGCGCGGGTGGGCGCTTCTTTAGCTCATCGGCGCTGATAATCGACACGCCCGGCGCCTGGAGCGTTTGCTGCGCCGCGGTCACCACCAGAGTGTCTTCATTCTCTACCGGCGCGGTCTGCGCCGAAGCGGGAAGGGCAATGCCATAAATGCCCAGACTCACCAGAGTGGCGAGGGAGTAAGAAAATTTATTATTCATTATCTGTCCTGAGTGTCACCGCCAGCGTCCCGGTTAGCTCCATTCCCAAATAAGGAAAGGACGCGGCAGAAGTGCCTGATGTTGAAACTGCGGCAACACGCTATTGCAAATGAAAATAATTATCAATTTATTTCTCAGTTGCATCTTTGGATCAATTAAGGCGGCTTATTAATTAGCGTGGGTTATCAAAATGGTCATTAACTATTCATCAACCTGATATTCCAGAATTGACCTCGGCCATTACCTGAATGACACAAATTAGAGTGATCTTATTAACAAAGTCGCGTAAAGGGCGGCCATTTTGGCGGGTTCAGATTGTGAGAAAAGACATTCCAGGCTAGATACAAAATGTAACAACTCTCGATATCCAATTAGAAAACGGACAAAATTATGGATAGATTTGGGAAACACCTCGTCTGGGTCGTGCTCGCCTTAGTTGGCGCGTTCGCCCTCGGTTACATTGCACTCAACCGCGGAGAGCAGATCAACGCCCTGTGGATAGTGATTGCTTCTGTTTGTATTTATCTCATCGCCTACCGCTATTACGGCCTGTTTATCGCTAAACGCGTATTAACGGTGGATGCCACACGCATGACCCCGGCCGTGCGCCATAACGACGGCCTCGACTACGTTCCAACGGATAAAAAAGTGCTGTTTGGGCACCACTTTGCGGCTATCGCCGGGGCGGGGCCGCTGGTGGGGCCGGTACTTGCGGCGCAAATGGGCTATCTACCCGGCATGCTCTGGCTGCTGGCGGGCGTGGTGCTGGCCGGTGCGGTACAGGACTTTATGGTACTGTTCGTCTCTACCCGTCGCGACGGGCGCTCCCTGGGTGAGCTGGTAAAAGAAGAGATGGGCAACACCGCCGGGGTTATCGCCCTGGTCGCCTGCTTCATGATAATGGTCATCATCCTTGCGGTACTGGCGATGATTGTTGTGAAGGCGCTAACCCATAGCCCGTGGGGGACTTACACCGTTGCCTTTACCATTCCTCTGGCTATATTTATGGGCATTTATATCCGCTACCTGCGGCCGGGGCGCATCGGCGAAGTGTCGATTATCGGCCTGGTGATGCTGGTCTTTGCCATTATTTCCGGCGGCTGGGTGGCGCAGAGCGAAACCTGGGCACCGTACTTCGACTATACCGGCGTGCAGCTAACCTGGATGCTGGTGGGCTACGGCTTTGTGGCCGCCGTGCTGCCGGTCTGGCTGCTGCTTGCGCCGCGTGATTACCTGTCCACTTTCCTGAAAATTGGCACCATTATCGGGCTGGCGGTGGGCATCCTCATCATGCGCCCGACGCTGCAAATGCCATCATTAACAAAATTCATCGATGGCACCGGCCCGGTGTGGAGCGGCGACCTGTTCCCGTTCCTGTTTATCACCATCGCCTGCGGGGCGGTTTCCGGCTTCCACGCGCTGATTGCCTCCGGCACTACGCCGAAAATGCTGGCTAACGAAAATCAGGCCTGCTTTATCGGCTACGGCGGCATGCTGATGGAGTCCTTTGTTGCGATCATGGCGCTGGTTGCTGCCTGCGTGATTGACCCCGGCGTTTATTTTGCGATGAACAGCCCGATGGCGGTGCTTGCTCCAGCGGGAACGGCTGACGTAGTGGCTTCTGCGGCGCAGGTTGTTAGCGGCTGGGGCTTCCACATTACGCCGGACACGCTAACAAATATCGCCAACGAAGTGGGCGAGCAGAGCATCATCTCTCGTGCCGGTGGCGCACCTACGCTTGCCGTTGGGATGGCTTATATTCTGCACGGCGCGCTGGGCGGGCTGATGGACGTCTCGTTCTGGTATCACTTTGCGATTCTGTTTGAGGCGCTGTTTATCCTGACGGCGGTGGATGCCGGTACGCGCGCCGCACGTTTCATGTTGCAGGATTTACTGGGCGTAATATCTCCGGGGCTGAAGAAAACCGACTCGCTGCCGGCCAACCTGCTCGCCACCGCGCTTTGCGTGCTGGCCTGGGGCTATTTCCTGCATCAGGGCGTGGTTGATCCATTGGGCGGCATTAACACGCTGTGGCCGCTGTTCGGCATCGCCAACCAGATGCTGGCGGGCATGGCGTTGATGCTTTGTGCCGTGGTGCTGTTCAAGATGAAGAAACAGCGTTATGCCTGGGTGGCTCTGGTGCCAACCGCATGGCTGCTGATTTGTACCCTGACGGCAGGCTGGCAGAAAGCGTTCAGCTCAGATGCAAAAGTGGGCTTCCTCGCCATCGCCAATAAGTTCCAGTCGATGATCGACAGCGGCAATATTCCGGCGCAGTACACTCAGTCGCAGCTTAGCCAACTGGTGTTTAACAACCGGCTGGATGCCGGCCTGACTATCTTCTTTATGGTGGTTGTGGTGGTGCTGGCCTGGTTCTCGCTGAAAACCGCGCTCAAAGCTCTGAGGTCAGATAAGCCGACGGCTAACGAGACGCCGTATGAGCCAATGCCGGAGAATTATCAGGAGATTGTGGCCAGGGCAAAAAGCGTGCACTGATTTTTACCCTCACCCTCACTCTCTTACCTCATCATTTCCCTCTCTCCCCTTTGGGGAGAGGGCCGGTGTGAGGGGCAACCCACTGGAGGCATTATGTTCGATACTCTGTCCAAAGCCGGAAAATACCTCGGCCAGGCAGCAAAACTGATGGTCGGCGTCCCGGACTACGACAATTACGTGCAGCATATGCGTTTGACCCACCCGGAACAGACGCCGATGACTTATGAAGAGTTTTTCCGCGAACGCCAGGACGCGCGCTACGGCGGTAAAGGCGGCGCTCGCTGCTGCTAAAACAGGTGAAATGCATTAGATTGACTCTATGGATGTTGCAGTCAGAATGTAAATCAAATGTGACGTTCGGCGTATTTTTTAACACCAGGCGAAAATCCTGTTGTGCGAAACTGGCGAGTGTGATTTTATCAATGACGACTTTTAACGCTAATTCAGGAAACCCATGACTCATTCCCTGCAAACTTCGACCCTACTAATTACCGCGCTACCAGCCGCGGTGGTCGTCGTGCGTGTGGTGGTGGTCGTCGGCAATGCGCCGTAGGGACTGAATCAACGTATCGATTCCAAACCCCGCCGGCGCAAACCGGGCGGGGTTTTTTGTTTTAAGTGCCTGCCCAGAAGCGAACCGGCTAATAAGAAGGACTGGAGCATGGCAATTTCGGACACACCCTCACAGCGCATCACCGGCGCAGAGCTGATTGTAAAAATGCTGGAACATCATGGCATTACCACAGTTAGCGGTATTCCTGGCGGCACGGTATTGCCGCTCTACAATGCGCTGAGCCAAAGCACCCGCATTCGCCATGTCCTGGCGCGCCACGAGCAGGGCGCAGGGTTTATGGCGCAGGGCATGGCGCGCACCAGCGGTAAACCTGCGGTCTGCATCGCCTGTAGCGGTCCGGGGGCGACCAACCTGGTCACCGCGATTGCCGACGCCCGCCTCGATTCCATCCCTCTGGTTTGTATTACCGGGCAGGTTCCTACCTCGATGATCGGGGCGGACGCTTTCCAGGAAGTCGATACCTACGGCATTTCGATTCCCATTACCAAGCATAACTACCTGGTGCGCAGCATCAGCGACCTGCCGCAGGTGATTACCGACGCATTCCGTATCGCCCAGTCCGGCCGCCCTGGCCCGGTATGGATAGACATTCCGAAAGATATTCAGACCGCAGAAATTGAGATTACCGAACTGCCGGAAGTGGCACTTCCTTCTGCTGCCCCGGCCTTCGACCATCAGGACATTGCCCGCGCGGCGGCGATGATTAACGAAGCTAAACGCCCGGTATTGTACCTTGGCGGCGGAATTATCAGCGCGGGCGCAGCGGAGCAGGCTCGCGAACTGGCTGAGCGTGCCGGGCTGCCAACAACCATGACGCTGATGGCGCTGGGGACCCTTCCGGCGCGGCACCCTCTTTCTCTCGGCATGCTGGGCATGCACGGCGCGCGCAGCACCAACTTCATTCTTCATGAAGCCGATCTGCTGATTGTGCTCGGCGCACGCTTTGATGACCGCGCTATCGGCAAAACAGAAGAATTCTGCCCGAACGCCAAAATTATCCATGTGGATATCGACCGCGCCGAGCTGGGTAAAATTAAGCAGGCACACGTAGCGATTCGCGGCGATGTAGGTGAAGTGCTGCGCCAGCTCACCCCGCAGACTAAAGCGCTGCCGCGCGGCGAATGGCTGCAAACGGTCGCTAATTTGCAGCGCGAGTTCCCGTTTGCCATGCCGGGTGAGGACAACCCGCTGATGCCTTACGGGCTTATTAAAGCGGCGGCGGCCTGCGTGGATGACGAAGCAATCATAACGACCGATGTGGGCCAGCATCAGATGTGGGTGGCTCAGGCTTATCCGCTTAATCGCCCTCGCCAGTGGCTGACTTCCGGCGGGCTGGGCACTATGGGCTTCGGCTTACCGGCTGCGGTTGGCGCGGCGCTGGCTGAGCCGACGAGAAAAGTGCTGTGCTTCTCCGGCGACGGCAGCCTGATGATGAATATTCAGGAAATGGCTACCGCAGCGGAAAACAATCTGGATGTGAAAATCATCCTGATGAACAACCAGGCGCTGGGGCTGGTTCATCAGCAGCAAACCCTGTTCTATCAGCAAAATATCTTTGCCGCGACCTACCCGGGCATGACCGACTTCCTGACCATTGCGCGCGGTTTTGGCCTCGCCACCTGCGATTTAAACCAGGCAGAAGATCCGCAGGCTGCGCTCCAGGAGGCGATTTCCCGCCCGGGGCCGTGCCTGATTCATGTGCGCATCGACGCGGACGAAAAAGTATTCCCGATGGTGCCGCCGGGCGCCGCCAACACTCAGATGATTGGAGAGTAAGCCATGCAGCAATCAACCGTTATTCTGGAACTTACGGTACGCAACCATCCGGGCGTGATGTCTCATATCTGCGGCCTGTTTGCCCGCCGCGCATTTAACGTAGAAGGCATCCTATGCCTGCCGCTGCCGGAAGGCGACCAGAGCCGCATCTGGCTACAGGTTGAGGACGACAGCCGCCTTGAGCAGATGGTTAGCCAGGTCGATAAGCTGGAAGACGTGGTGCAAATCATCCGCCATGCCGATGACCCGGGCATTTTCAACCGACTAACCGCCTTTGTGCAGTAAATGAAATGAGGCTTTCAACCCATTTTTTGAAAGCCCCGTCATTGATTACAGCGCAGAGTGGAACCCATGCCGAAGGAGCGGCATTCCGCTATAGCCCCTGGCGAACCAGCAGCTCTGGGGTAATTTCAGCGATGGAGCGTGCGCCGGTTAGTGTCATCGCTACCCGCATCTCTTTCTCTATCAGGTCCAGCAGGTTGCTGACTCCGGCTTGGCCGTAGGTCGCCAGGGCGTAGAGGAAAGCGCGGCCCAGCAGCACGGTATCCGCGCCCAGCGCAATCATGCGTACCACGTCGAGACCGTTGCGAATACCGCTATCGGCCAGAATAGCGATGTCGCCTTTCACCGCATCGGCGATGGCGGGCAGGGCGCGAGCGGAAGAAAGCACGCCGTCCAGCTGGCGGCCACCGTGGTTAGATACCACTATCCCATCCGCGCCAAAACGCACCGCATCTTTCGCATCTTCGGCATCAAGGATCCCCTTAATTACCATCGGGCCATCCCAGAACTCACGGATCCACTCCAGGTCGCTCCAGGAGATAGACGGGTCAAAGTTTTTTGCCAGCCAGCCAATGTAATCTTCCAGCCCGGTCGGTTTGCCCAGGTAGGCGGAAATATTGCCCAAATCATGCGGGCGACCGTTCAGCCCTACATCCCACGACCACTGAGGATGCGTAACCGCCTGCATATAGCGGCGCAGCGCGGCGTTCGGGCCGCTCATCCCCGAGTGGGCGTCGCGATAGCGGGCACCCGGCGTTGGCATATCCACGGTAAACACCAGCGTTGAGCAGCCGGCGGCTTTTGCCCGCTCCAGCGCGTTGCGCATAAATCCTCTGTCTTTCAGGACATAAAGCTGGAACCACATAGGGCGGTTGATAGCCGGGGCCACTTCTTCAATCGGGCACACCGAAACCGTCGACAGCGTGAAGGGAATGCCTTTGGCGGCTGCGGCCTTCGCCGCCTGCACTTCACCGCGACGGGCATACATACCGCACAGCCCAACGGGCGCAAGGGCGACCGGCATTGACAGCGTTTCGTTAAACAGTTTGGTTTCGAGACTCAGCGCCGACATATTTTTCAACACGCGCTGCCGGAGAGCCACCTGCGCCAGATCTTCCACGTTACGCTTAAGGGTGTGCTCCGCGTAGGCTCCCCCGTCGATATAGTGGAATAAAAATGGCGGCAGAATGCGCTCGGCGGCGGCACGGTAGTCGGTTGCTGCGGAAATAATCATCGTTTCTGTTCCCTTTTTTCATCACTTGCTTCGTCCGGGAGGCGGGTAATACGTGCCTGTCGGGCTTCATCTTCTTGCAGGGTTTTAATCGTGGAGTGGACAAACCCCAGGTGCGACTGGGCGGCACGCCTTGCCCGCTCGGCATCGCCCGCGAGTATGGCTTTCAACAGCTCGTCGTGCTGTTCGGTAAGCCCGGCGAAAATAGCCGGAACGGTATACATGCGCTGGCGGCTGTGCAGCACCGAGGATTGCAGCAGATCGAAGAATCCGCGCATGGTCTGGAGCAGCACGATATTGTGCGAGGCTTCGGCAATCGCAAGGTGAAACCGCACGTCGGCCTGGGCCGCAAGATCCGGGTCATCGCTTTCTTTAAACTTGAGGGTGGCGTCAAAACAGGCGATCAGTTTTTCTTTATCGGCTGGCGTGGCGCGCATTGCCGCATACCAGGCCGTGCTGCCCTCGATAGTGTGGCGCGCTTCGAGGATATCCAGCTGATAGTTAGGATCGCCCTCAACCAGCGTTTTCAGCGGCTGAACAATACGTTGTTCCGACCACTGTTCTATTTGGTAACGAAGATAAGTGCCGCCGCCACGGCGGCTGGCAAGCACGCCTTCACCAATTAGCTTCTGAATGGCTTCGCGCAAAATAGACCGCGAACAGCCCAGCTCGGCGGCGAGCTGACGTTCGGCGGGCAACCGCATGCCCGCCTCCAGTTTACGTTCATTAATCAGCGCCTTAACACGTTCAACCATCTGGTCGGCAAGGCGCGGTACAGCTTGGGTCATGGGATCATCCAGGTTAAAACATAAGCCTGCAGCGTGGTAATTACGCCCACCATGCAGGTGAATATCAGGCTGTGTTTCACGGTAAAGCGGAACAGGTCTGACTCCTTACCTACCAGCCCCACCGCGGCGCAGGCAATGGCGATAGACTGCGGCGAAATCATCTTGCCGGTTACTCCGCCGGTGGTATTAGCCGCCACCAGCAGCAGGTCTGAAACGCCAATCTGCTGCGCCGTTGTGGCCTGTAATGCGGCAAACAGCGCGTTGGAGGAGGTGTCTGAACCGGTCAGGAACACGCCCAGCCAGCCGAGGAACGGCGAGAAGAAGGTAAAGGCGTGGCCGGTATGGGCCAGCGCCAGAGCCAGCGTCGCCGACAGCCCGGAATAGTTTGAAATAAACGCAAACGCCAGCACCATGCCGATGGAGTAAATCGGCAGCGCCAGCTCCTTCAGCGTTTCCCCGAAGGTTACCAGCGCCGCTTTTGGCTTCATGCGCAGGTAAACAATCGAAATCAGCGCGGCCACCAGGATGGCGGTGCCGGTCGCGGAGAACCAGTCGAACTTGTAGACCGCCGCATAGGGCGCGCTTGCGGCAACGACCGGTGGCATTTTGGCGACCAGGTTGTCGAGAAACGGCACTGAGAAATTATAGACCCAGTCTGCCAGCGCTCCGCCTTTAGCAAACAGCGCTTTAAACGGCGGTATGCTCCACAGCGTAACGGTGGCGGTTAAAAACAGGAACGGCATCCACGCCCGAACAATCTGCCGCCCGCTGTATTTCTGCGGCGCAACAGCCTGCTCGCCAGCTGCTTCATCTATGTTATCAAAGCGGAAAATACGCACCGGCTTCCATACGCGCAGGAAGGCCGTCAGGCACACCAGCGACACCAGGGAGGAGATAATATCCGGTAGCTCAGGGCCGATGAAGTTGGAGCTAAGATACTGGGCGATAGCAAATGATCCCCCGGCGACCATCACCGCAGGCCACGTCTCTTTGATGCCGCGCCAGCCATCCATAATCGCCATGATCCAGAACAGCACGATAATTGTCAGGAACGGCAGTTGGCGGCCAACCATCTGGCCGATTTCGAAGCTGTCCAGCCCGGTGACCTGGCCGGCAACAATAATCGGGATCCCCATTGCGCCGAAGGCGACCGGTGCGGTGTTGACTATCAGGCACAGCCCGGCGGCGTAAAGCGGCTTAAAGCCCAGGCCAACCAGCAGCGCGGCGGTAATGGCGACCGGCGCCCCAAACCCTGCGGCACCTTCCAGAAACGCGCCGAACGAGAAACCGACAATCAACATTTGCAGACGCTGGTCCGGCGTAATCGACAGGATAGACGAGCGAATAATGTCGAACTGCCCGGTTTTGACGGAAATCTTATACACAAAGACCGCGGCAACAATTATCCAGGCTATTGGCCACAGGCCATAAAAGAAACCATAAACAACCGAGGCAAGCGCTCTGTCCACCGGCATGCGGTACAAAAACAGGGCAACCAACAGGGCGAGAATGACCGTCAACGTGGCGGCTTTATAGCCCTTCATCCGCAGCTTAATCAGCGCGAAGAAGAAAAACAGGATCGGGATAGCCGCAATCAGGCTGGACAGCCAGATATTCCCGAGCGGATCGTAGAGTTGTTGCCAGACTTGCATGCAGGATTCTCCAGGGTGATGCGTGTATCGTTTCTTATTAGATTGGTAGGACCAATTTTGTTATGTAGAGCAAATGATGGCTAATGGTTAACTTTGTGTTAATCGTTGGCAACGGTCTGGCGAGGGTTTATCGGCGTTTTGTAGAAAAGTGCACGTTTTTATCTGAATTGGTAGGACCAAAAAAGCCCCTTTTCCGGGAGGAAAAGAGGCGGAATGTTAAAGTTGCTGGCGAGGAGGGGAAAAACCGTCGTTATTTTTTGTACTGCTCGTCGCTGACCTTTTCCAGCCACTCAACCGGGCTGCCGTTTAGCGACTCGGCGATGGCGATATGGGTCATCGCGGTTTGTGGCGAAGCGCCGTGCCAGTGCTTAACGCCTTCCGGTATCCATACAATATCGCCCTGATGCATCTCCTGAATTTCGCCGCCCCATTCCTGTAACCATCCCCGCCCCTGGGTGATGATGAGCGTCTGCCCGAGGGGATGGGTATGCCAGGCGGTACGTGCGCCGGGTTCGAAAGTTACCGTAGCGCCGCCCACGCGGGCGTTATCGCTGCCGCTGAACGGAGCATCGATGCGAACCGTGCCGGTAAAATAATTATCAGGCCCTTTTTGCGAGGGCAGCGAGCCGCTGCGGGTAATTTTCATCGTCTTCTCCAGGTAGAACGTTACTGTGCGTAGAAATACAGTAGACCCGATCCAGAAAGGGCACTAGCCGGTGAAATCTGCAAGAACCTATGAATGGGATTCATGAGTCTCAGTCAGAACCAGGTCCCGGCGAGAGATTTAAACCAGCCTAAATAAACGGTCGAGCGACCAGCGGCCTGCGCCCCGGGAGAGGATGAGCAGCAGCAGCCCGCCCCAGATCAGGTGCGTTGGCCATGCATCCGGGTAGACGAAGATTTCAATCACCAGCGTCATAAACAGCAGTCCTGCGGCGGCGAAGCGTGAAAACAGGCCAAGAACCAGCAACACGGGGAAGCCATGTTCGGCCAGCGTCGCCAGGTGAGCGGCAATATCGTAGGGAATCAGCGGTAGCGCGTATTCGGTGCGAAACAGCTCGTAGGTGGATGGTTTTAAGGTCATAAAACCGGTCACTTTAGTGCGGCCGGACAGGAAAAATACGGCGGCGATGCCGACGCGGGCAATCAGCAATAACAGGTTATCACTCACGTAGCGCTCAAGAGTGCGCCAGGCGTTATTCCACAGCGAGCGTAACCCGTGCTCCGGGGAAGAAAATTCAGTCGTTTTCATAGTGGCCTCAATGGTTAACGTTCCGGGGCGGCAAAAACGCCGCTGTGTAACATGTGGCTGAAAAAAGTGCCGAGAGGTAATGCGGGCTCTGCCAGCAATGCCCGCTCGCTTGCCTGTTGAAGGCTCGCGCCGCCGTGGCAGGCGGAAAGAAACACGGCTCCGCCCCGGCTTAAAGGCCCGGCAACTATCTGCCGTTGCTGCCGCACCAGCAGAGCGCCCTCTGCACGCCAGGCGATGTTTTCTGGCGCTTCCAGCCCATAGCGATTGAACTGCCAGAGGGTGAAGGCCGGTAAGGTCGGGTGCCATTGCCAGCGCACGCCGTCCCGCAGTTTTAATTTCCGCATAGCCAGCGCATCGGTTGAGAGCTGTACCAGCGCGTTGGTATCCAGCGGCGGCGAGTCTTTGGCGCAAAAAACCTCCAGCCACAGCCAGTCCAGCTGCGCCACCGCGCTTAAATAGGGCAGTTCGCCCGCCGCAGGGTAAGCCTCGACAAAGGCGGGAAAGCTCTTGCCATAGAGAATCAATTCTCCTTCTGTTGGCTGCTGTTCAAGCGCGTAGCTGCGAGCCATTTCCCGAAAAAACTCGCTGCCCGTCAGTCTGGCAACGCTGGGGAAATTAGCCTCCAGGGCGTCAATACAGGCTTTCAATACGCCGTTGCGGTAGACCGCAAAACCCGGCTGGCTCAGCAGGTGAGCCAGTTCCGGCGAATCTTCGCCATAAATTGCGCCAATAAAGGCCCGCTGATAGCGACTCAGGGCTGTACTCATGGCTGCTCTCCGGCGGCATTGAGGATCTGCTGAGCTCGCTCCCGCTCTGCAATCAGCTCCGCAAATGCAGGCAGGTTATCGTCCCGCTCGATAAGCGTAGGTATTGCGCCAGCCCGCTGGATCAGGCGCTGATATAGCTGCCAGACATCGGCAGATATCGGCGAGTCATGGCTATCAATCAGCAAATCGCTGCCGCCTTCATCGCGGTTGAACCCCGCCAGATGGAGTTCGGTAATCCGCTCAACAGGGAAGCGTGCCAGCCAGGCTTCGGCATCAAATCCGAGATTATGGGCGCTGAGCCAGACGTTATTGAGATCCAGCAGCAGGCCGCATTGCGTCCGGTTGCTGACCTCGGTAAGAAACTCAATTTCGTCCAACTCATGCTCGGGCATCTGCAAATAATGGGTCGGATTTTCCAGCGAGATCTGGCGACCCAGCGCATCCTGTGTACGGTTAATATTGTCGATAAGCCGGTTCATGACCTGCGTGGTTCGCGGCACCGGCAGCAGATCGGGGTAATAAGCCCCTTCCCAGCGTGACCAGGCCAGGTGCTCGGAAACCAGAGCCGGTTTTATATCGTCAATAAGCGCCTTTAGCTGCTTTAGCAGTTTGCCATCCGGCGCTGAGTCTGCCGCCAGCGAGAGCGAAACGCCATGCAGGGAAATTGCGTGCTGCTGGCGAATCCCCTCCAGCCATTCTCTGCGTGGGCCACCCGGCATCAGGTAATTTTCACTATGGACTTCATACCAAACGTCCGGCGGGCTGGCGTAAGCCTCCGCATAATGCCCGGGCTTTAACCCCAGCCCGGCACCGAGTTTTTCCGTTGTTGTCATGCGAGTGGCCCCCGTTATTTAGCCTTCGGTCAGCGAGCCGCGGCCGCCGGGCGTCTGGATAGAGGTGCAGGTCCCGGCCGGAACCATCTTGTAGGCGTTTTTCTGGTAATCGACTTTTGAGGTGCCCGCGCAGGTGGTTCCTGCGCCCGCTTTACAGTCGTTATCTGCGGCTTTGGCAATACCAAAACAGCGCTCAAGATTAGGCCCGGTTAATTCGGCGGCGAAAGAAGCGGTGCTGAAAGAAACCAGAGACAGGGCAATAGCAGACATAGCGATACGGTTCATATCTTTCTCCAGATAATCAAAGTTAATAAACTGAGGTTAATTAAATAATCAGGGATTAATTAAGAGCGTTATTTCCTCCTTATTAAATAAAACCAGGTTAATTGCCTGAGGTAATATTCACGGCTTTGAAAATAGTGCGCGCGACGTTTTTCGGGTCATACAGCATCGGCACATGGCTAACCGGCAATTCGGTTATTTGAGCGTGAATCTTTTTCGCCATCGCACGTTCCAGGTCCGGATTAATCATGCGGTCATTGCTGCCGACCAGGAACCAGCTCGGCTTCTGCTGCCAGGCGGCGCTGCTCACCTTCTCGGTAAAACTCGCGGCGGCAATGGGCATCTGGGTGATGCCGATAATATTTTGCGCCTCAGGCGTGGCGTCCTGGGCGAAGTCGGTGGCGACGGCCTTAGGATCGAGGCTCAGGAAACCGTCAGCCCCTTTGATAATTTTTGCGCTGCCCGGCGGAGCAGGGAAGCTGTTGGCTAAGTCAGCGGTAGACTGGCCGGGCGAAGGTGCGAAGGCGTTGATATACACCAGCCCTTTCACTTTCGGATCGTTGCCCGCTTCGGTAATCACCGTTCCGCCCCACGAATGGCCGACCAGGATAACGTCGCCTTTGGCGCGGGCAATGGCTCGTTTGGTCGCCGCCACGTCATCCGCCAGCGACGTTAAAGGAATTTGTGCGGTGATAATTTCGTAATGGCGCGTTTGCAGCACCGGGATCACCTGCTCCCAGCTGCCGGTAGCGTCGGCGAACGCTCCGTGAACTAAAACAATGGTGTGCTGGGTTTCAGCATGGGCGGCAAACCCGCTCATCAGGCCGGCGGCTGTCAGCGCCAGCAGCGTCTTACGCAATGGTTTCATGTTGTTCTCCATTTAAAAAGAAAGCGTTAGCGATAAATATCCGCGCTGCCGAAATAGCTGTTATTGCCCCCGGCGGAAATGATGCGGTAGGCGCTGGCACCGGCTTTATCGGCTTTTGCAGCCAGGCTGGCGTTGAGCTGGCTCAGGGAGAGGGTGGTGCCGCTGCTTTCAGACACGGTGCCGATTTTGACCAACCCCTGAGCGTGGTTAACTTCTTTGGCGGCAAAAGCCGGAGAAACGGCAGCGGCGATAATCAGCGGGAGCAGCAGGTTGCGGATAAGTTTCATCATAAGCCTCGCAAGAATCAGTTCGTTAAACGGGTTGCCGCCGTAACGTTTGGCGGATGGCCTTATTTAACGCGTTCTTTGTATGCGGGCTGTGTCAGGCGCGGGGCGATTTGTTTTGTTGTTTAGCTAAATGAGGTGTGGATACATAACAACACAATTCGTTGGTGAGAAAGCCCTCTCCCCGGGCGGGAAGAGGACACGATTAAGAAGGTTAAAGCCCTTCCTGGCTCTCTTTTTTGGCTTCAGCGGCGCGGATGGCGCGATACCAGCGCGGGTGGTGTTTCTGCGCCCAGCGGCGGCTGACCTTTCCGGCAATCATGCCTTTAATCGAGCCTTTCACCCAAAATGCCATGTACATATGGATAAGGATGGCGTGGATCAAAATAATGGCGGAAGCGGCGTGGATAAGCAGGCCGTAGCGAATCATCCAGATAGGGAAATAATCGGCGAACCAGGGCCGCCAGATAATAATTCCGGTTACCAACAGCACGAAGATCATGCTCATAATGGTCCAGAACATCATCTTTTGCCCGGCGTTATATTTCCCGACATCAGCCACTTTATGCTCGTTGCCTTTCAGCACTTCAACAATGCCTTTCAGCCAGGGTAAATCCTGCTTGTCGGGAATGTTGTGATGCACAAAACGGGCGAACATAAACATCAGCGCGACGAAAATAGCCACGCCAAAGTACGGGTGCAGAATACGCCCCATTTGGGGCGTACCGAACGTTTCCGTCAGCCATTGCAGCGTGGGGAAAAACAGCGCAATGCCTGAAAGCGACACAAGAAAGAAGCATACCACTACCGTCCAGTGACAGGCACGGTCGATGAATTTCGTTCTGACAATCATCTTACTCATGGCTATCTTCCTCGTCTTCGTCCGTCTCTTCGTTCGGCCCAACGCCGATATAGTGGAACATCAGCCCGGCAAATGTGGCAACGAATCCCATCGCCGACAGCGGCTTGAGTATGCCTTTCCACAGGTTGACCGGGGTGTCGATTTTCGGCTCCTTCGGCAGGTTGTGGTACAGCTCCGGCTGGTCGGCATGATGCAGTACATAAATAACGTGCGTGCCGCCCACGCCCTGCGGGTTATAAACGCCCGCGTGTTCGAAGCCGCGTTTTTTTAGCTTTTCGACGCGCTGGTCCGCCATTTCAAGCATCTCTTTGCGGCTGCCAAAATGTATCGCTCCGGTTGGGCAGGTTTTCACGCAGGCCGGTTCCTGGCCAACGCTGACCCGGTCAACGCACAGGGTGCATTTATAAACGCGGTTATCGTCTTTATTCAGGCGAGGCACGTTGAACGGGCAGCCGGCGATGCAGTAGCCGCAGCCGATACAGTGTTCCGACTGAAAATCCACAATGCCGTTAGCGTACTGAATAATGGCTCCGGCGGAGGGGCAGGCCTTAAGGCAGCCCGGGTCCTCGCAGTGCATGCAGCCGTCTTTGCGGATAAGCCATTCCAGTTTGCCGTTTTGCGTGGTTTCGCTAAAGCGCATCACGGTCCAGGATTTGGCGCTCAGATCTGCGGGGTTGTCGTACACCCCAACGCAGTGCCCCACCTCATCGCGGATGTCGTTCCACTCCGAGCAGCCGACTTGGCAAGCCTTACAGCCAATGCAGCTCGACACATCGATGAGCTTGGTGACTTCTTCCTTGAAGTCACGTACCCGCGGCGGCGGCGTAAAACCGTTGGTCGCCGAACGTTTAATAATATCCTGAGATTGCATGGACATTGTTCTCTCCCTTACGCCTTCTCAATGTTGACCAGAAACGCCTTGTATTCCGGCGTTTGCGAGTTAGCGTCGCCAATGGACGGCGTCAGGGTGTTCGCGAGATAACCCTTGCGGGCCGCACCCTCAAAGCCCCAGTGCAGCGGGATGCCGACGGTTTCCACCTCCTGGCCACCTGCATGCAGGGTTTGCAGGCGCGGGGTCACTACCGCTAAGGCCTTAATAAAGCCGCGTTTACTGCTGACCCTGACCCAATCACCGTTAGCAATCCCTTTTGCCTTCGCCAGGCGCTCGCTGATTTCCACAAATTGTTCCGGCTGGGCGATGGCGTTAAGCCGCGCGTGCTTGGTCCAGGTGTGGAAATGCTCGGTCAGGCGATAAGTGGTGCCGACATAAGGGAACTGCTGCTTGCGACCCATGCGTTTGGCGTCGGCTTCGTACAGACGCGCCGCCGGGTTAGAGACTACGTTCGGGTGCAGCGGGTTGGTGCCGAGCGGCGTTTCAAACGGCTCGTAGTGCTCCGGGAACGGCCCTTCGGCGAGTTTGTCTAGGGCAAACAGGCGTCCCAGACCTTCCTGCTGCATGATAAACGGCCCAACGCCGCTGCCCGGTGCCGCAGTGCTGAAGTCCGGGATGTCGTTCCCGACCCATTTCGTACCGTTCCATTCGATCAGCATTCGTTTCGCGTCCCACGGCTTGCCTTGTGGGTCGGCGGAGGCGCGGTTGTACAGCACGCGGCGGTTCATTGGCCACGCCCACGCCCAGCCGAGGGTGTTACCCAGCCCGGAAGGATCGGCATTATCGCGGTTCGCCATCTGGTTGCCTTTGGCGGTCCAGCTCCCGGCGTAAATCCAGCAAGCGGAAGCGGTAGAGCCGTCGTCACGCAGCAGCGCAAAGGAGTCCAGCAGCTGGCCTTTTTTCGCCAACAGAGTCCCGCTGGCATCAAACAGGTCTTCCAGCGCGTAGCCGTTGTTCTCTTTGGCAATATCTTCCGATTCTGGCTTATCAGGCTGATGATAATTCCAGCCCATTTTCATCAGCGGCTCGATGCCTTTACCGCCTTCGGCCCGGTACATCTGGCGCAGCTGGTGGTAAAGTCCGGCGAGGATCTCTCCGTCGTTCAGCGCTTCCCCCGGCGCGTCCGCACCCTTCCAGTGCCACTGTAGCCAGCGGCCGGAGTTGGCGATGGATCCATCTTCTTCCGCAAAGCAGGTGGACGGCAGGCGGAACACTTCGGTCTGAATAGCGGCCGGATCAACGTCGTTCATCTCGCCGTGGTTCTGCCAGAAATTGGAGGTTTCCGTGACCAGCGGGTCGATAATCACCAGGTACTTCAGCTTGCTGAGGCTGGCAACAACTTTGTTTTTGTCCGGGAACGAGGCCACCGGGTTGAAGCCCTGACAGATATAGCCGGTGACCTGGTTGCGGTCCATCATGTCGAAGTATTTCAGCACGTCATAGGACTGATCCCACTTCGGCAGCCAGTCGAAGCCCCAGCCATTCTCTTTGCGGGCATCATCGCCGTAGAACGCTTTCATCAGGCTGACGAAGAACTTCGGATAGTTGCCCCAGTAGTTCACCTGGCCCGGCAGCGTGGCTTTTGGCGTATTAGCCGCAAGGTACGTTTGCAGGTCGGTGTGCTTCTCAGACGGCAGCGTCAGGTAGCCCGGCAGGCTGGTGGAGAGCAGGCCGAGGTCGGTCAAACCCTGAATGTTGGAGTGGCCGCGCAGGGCGTTAACGCCGCCGCCCGCCATGCCCATATTGCCGAGCAGCAGCTGGATCATCGCCATGGTACGGATGTTCTGGGCGCCAACGGTATGCTGCGTCCATCCCAGAGCGTAGAGGAACGTGGTGGTACGGTCCGCCGCGCTGGTTGAGGCCAGCACTTCGCAAACTTTGAGGAAATCCGCCTGAGGCGTACCGCAAATGTTCTCAACCACGTCCGGCGTATAGCGGGCAACGTGCTGTTTGAGCAGGTTCCACACGCAGCGCGGATGGCTCAGCGTGTCGTCGCGTTTGGCGAAGCCGTTTTCGTCGAACTGGTAGTTCCAGCTGGTTTTGTCGTACTGGCGTTTTTCGTCGTCGTAGCCGCTGAACAGGCCGTCTTCAAAGCTGAAGTCGTCGCGCAACAGCAGCGCCGCGTTAGTGTAGTGTTTGACGTATTCGGCGTTAATTTTACCGTTGGAAATCAGGTACAGGATAACGCCCGACAGGAAGGTAATGTCGGTTCCGGAGCGGATCGGCGCATAGATATCCGCCACCGAAGCGGTGCGGGTAAAGCGCGGATCGACCACAATCAGCGTGGCGTCGTTGTTGTTTTTGGCTTCCATCGCCCAGCGGAAACCGACCGGGTGGGCTTCAGCGGCGTTGCCGCCCATCACCATCACCACGTTGGCGTTTTTGATATCAACCCAGTGGTTGGTCATCGCACCGCGACCAAATGTTGGAGCAAGACTTGCTACCGTTGGTCCGTGTCAGACGCGCGCCTGGTTATCTACCGCCAGCATGCCCAGCGAGCGGGCAAATTTTTGCGTGAGCATCCCGGTTTCATTGCTGGCCGCCGAAGCGCACAGCATGCCGGTTGAAAGCCAGCGGTTAACGGTGACGTCGTGCTCATTTTTCTCGACGAAGTTAGCGTCACGGTCATCTTTCATCAGGCGGGCAATGCGTGAAAACGCTTCATCCCAGCTGATGCGCTGCCATTTATCAGAACCCGGCGCGCGGTATTCCGGGTAGCGCAGGCGGCTGTCGCTGTGAATATAGTCGAGCAGGCCAGCCCCTTTGGGGCAAAGCGCGCCGCGGTTAACCGGGTGATCCGGGTCGCCTTCAATATGGAAAATGCTGGATTTGGCGTTTTTTGCGCCGTCTCCGAGGCTATACATCAATAATCCACAGCCCACGGAACAGTAAGTACAGCTATTACGGGTTTCTTTCGCGCGCAGCAATTTGTAATTGCGCGTCTCCGCCAGCGCGGTTTTTGGCGCAAAGCCCAAAACTGCCGCCGTTGTACCAGCCATCCCGCCGGCGCAGATTTTAAAAAATTTTCTGCGGCTGACGTTCATCGTAACCTCATCGTATGACGTTATTCGTGCGGCGAAAATAACAACTATGGCCGTTCAAATATTGCGTGAAATCAACTCGATAAACATTGGGTATGCGCTTACCCACAAGGTGTTATCTATTGTGTTAAATAGATAGCCATTTGGTATGTGTGGTTATTGGCGGGAGGGGTAAAAGTGCCGCTCTGCAAATAAGGCGGCACGTTTTTGATATCAGCCAGCGCAGAAAATTACAGGCGGGTAAAAGAGAACCAGCGCCGCCAGATAAAACGCAGCACGTAATACTCGATAACGCCGAGCGCAAGGAACCATGCGCAGAACAGGATTATGTACAGCTGGCTGAGGTCGGCGAGATGGAAGGTATCAATCAGCTTTTGCGCCAGCGTCAGGGTTAACGCCGGGGCCGGAAGCAGCAGGCAGGACAGGAAAGCCAGCAGCAGAATGCCGCCCGCGCTTAACAGCGCTTGGTGTGGATGGTTCATGACGTTGTTAACCTGAGGCTAAAAGAAGCTATTGTCCGGGAAAGCGGGCGCGGGTGCAAACCGGGTGAGGGGGAGGAAGAAAGCGGCCTCCCGGTTGGAAGGCCAGCGGAGAAAAGAACGCTTAAAACACTTCGTTCAGCAGGCTGTACATACGGGTAAATGCGCGTTTGGTCACTTCCGGGTGATATTTGGCCACGCCGTCAACATTCGCGCCCGGGTCGGTGAAGGAATGCACCGCTCCGGCGTAGCTGACGAGCTGCCAGTCTACCGATGCGGCGTTCATTTCAGTGGCGAACGCGCTCAGCTGCTCGCGCGGTACCAGCGGATCTTCCGCGCCGTCCAGCACCAGTACGGAGGCTTTGATATCTCCGACAGCGCTGGTTTTTTTGGTATCCAGCGTTCCGTGGAAGGAGACCGCAGCTTTGATATCTACGCCGCTTCTTGCCAGCTCAAGCGCGCAATGGCCGCCAAAGCAGAAGCCCGCGACCGCCAGTTTACCGGCGGCAACAGGTGCCGTTTTCTGGGCGGCAAGAGAGTCCAGCGCGGCGCGCATGCGGCCCACTTCTGCCGGAGTATCTTTCACTTCCATCATCAGGGCACCGGCTTCGTCCGCGTTGGTCGGGCGTTTGCCCTGGCCGTACAGGTCGGCAACCAGCACCACATATCCCTGAGCCGCAATGGATTTTGCCTGCTCGATAGCGGCGGCGCTCACGCCCATCCAGTTTGGCGCAATTAAAATGCCGGGGCGCTCCGCGCTCTCCTTTTCGGCATACACCAGAGATCCTTCAAAGGTTTGATTATCGACTTGATATAAAAATGGCGCTGAAATAATTTCCGACATCGGTATTAACCTCTAAATAAATTATGGTTCTCTTGCAGGTGAACCTTAATTATTTTCATAGCGCTAAGGAATTAGCAATTTATTAAAAACTCAAGCGCATGAATTGCTATCTAATTAAATTTAAAAAAGCTTTATGTGTTAGCAGATGGTTTTTTCTGTCAGAAATTGTAATGCAGGGTTTGCGGGGTGAGCTTATCACCCCGTTATTTATTGCCGTGGCCGCCTTTTAAAAAGTGAATTGCCGGACGTACTGGCGAAGTTAATCCTGGGACATCAGGTCCCGGTAAAGCTCGGCCAGTACTCCGCCTGCGGCGAACTGCTGTTTGATCCAGCGGGTAACCTGACCCGTGGCGGCGTGCTGGGTGGCAAGCAGCATGCGCGAGTGCTGGCGAGGGTTGTGTACCTTCCGGGTGACCAGCAGCCCACTGTTTTGCGCCTCACGCACCATATAATCCGGCAGGAAGCCAATGCCTTCCCCGAGTATCTGGCACTGGCATTTGGTAGCGAAGTCCGGTACGGCAATCACTTCCTGGCCGTGCAGCAGCCAGCCCACTTTCTTATTAATCGTCGAGGCGGTGTCTTCCACCATGATATTGGGGTAGAGCCTGAGCTGGCTTTCGGGGATGGGCTCCTGAGCGTTTGCCAGCGGATGAGCGGGCGCAACGGCGAACTCCCAGCGGATGGCGCCGATTTCGGTGTAGTCAATCCCGCCTCCGCCCAGCAGGGCATCCGGTGCGCCGATGGCGATATTGACCTGATTATTAATCATCGCATCCCAGACGCCGTTATAAACCTCGGTCGTGATGGCAATCTGGCAGCCGGGGAAGCGCTGTTTGAGGATTTGCAGCAGCTTCGCCGTGTGGTGCGGGGTGTACAGCAGGTGGTTGATGCAAATTCTGACTTTAGCCTCAATCCCCTGCGAAATGGTGTCAATTCCCCGCTTAATGTCCTGAAAATCATTCAGCAGGTCTCTGGCTTTACGGTAGAAATAAAGCCCGGATTCGGTTAGCTCAATATTGCGGGTGTTGCGGATAAACAGCGTCACGTCGAGCGCTGTTTCTATCCGCTTGATGGTGTAGCTGATAGCGGAAGTGGTGAGACCCAGCTCTTCGGCCGCCCTGCTGAAGCTGCCGTAGCGCGCGGCGCAGGTAAATGCCTGCAAATTCTCTTCGGTAAAGATTGAGTTCACGTCGTTCCCTCTTCACGGCGGTGGTTAGCGGGATTTTGACACAAGCGGCAGGATGATTGTTAAAACTCATTCAACAATAGCGCCTCCGGCGATGAATCTTTTTTAAGCGGATGTTATTCAACCGGGACGGTTGGTATTCTCAAATATCAGGAATTACAGCGCACGACAGGAGAACACAATGTCTGAAAAACAGCTGGTTACCGAGTTTCTGACGGCAGCCGAAAGGGGCGACACCGCGACGCTAAAAAAATGCCTCGGGCAGGGCGTGGAGATAAACGTGACCAACCGCCAGGGCAGAACGGCGGTCACGATAGCCAGCCTCAATCAACAATATGACTGCGTGGCGCTGCTGATTGACGCCGGAGCGGACATCAACATGCAGGATGAAACTTGCTTTAACCCGTTCCTGCTGAGCTGCCTGAATAACGATCTCAGATTGCTGCGCCTGGTGTTACCCGCTAAGCCTGACCTGACGCGTCTGACCCGTTTCGGCGGCGTGGGCATAACGCCTGCCAGCGAAAAAGGGCACGTTGAAATTGTGCGTGAACTGCTGGCGCACACCGAAATTAACGTCAACCACACCAACTTCCTCGGCTGGACGCCGCTGCTTGAAGCTATCGTCTTAAACGATGGCGCAGAGAAGCAGCAGGAGATTGTGCAGCTTCTGCTGGATCACGGCGCTAACCCGCATATGACGGATAAATACGGCAAAACTCCGCTGGAGTTGGCTAATGAAAAAGGCTTCCGCGAAATCGCACAACTGCTGATTAACGCAGGGGCCTAATCGCTTTACCTCTATCTCTGGTTTTCACTCTTTAAGGCAGAAAAATAAAAATGACTGAAATTGAAAAAAGCCGTCGCGACTTCCTCAGCGGTACGGGCACAGTTGCCGCAGCCTGTGCCATTTTTGGCGCAACGGGAACCACCGCCTGGGCCGCGAAAGCACCTGCAACCCTTTGTGAGAACGACAACCGCATGAGCGCCATTAGCGAAAAGCACTATTATCTGGATAACGTGCTGCTTGAAAACGGGTTTAACTACCAGGACGGCGTGGCCGTCAGTACCCGTACGGTGCTGAATACGCTTGAAATTAAAGACGGTAAAATTGCTGCCCTGCACGCCAACAAATCTCACCCGGACGGCGCGCTGCACGCCTATGACGCGGGCGGCAAACTGCTGCTCCCGGCGATGCGCGATATGCATATCCACCTCGATAAAACCTTCTACGGCGGCCCGTGGCAGGTACATAACCGCCCGGAAGGCACCACCATCATGGACATGATTGCCTATGAGCGGAAAATTTTGCCCGAACTCCAGCCGTATACCCGCGAACGTGCCGGAAAGCTTATCGACCTGATCCAGTCGAAGGGCTCTACCGTGGCGCGCAGCCACTGCAATATTGAGCCGGTTTCCGGCCTTAAAAACCTCGAAAACCTGATGGCGGTGCTGGAGCAGAGGAAAGCCGGGCTGAGCTGTGAAATCGTGGCTTTTCCTCAGCACGGCCTGTTGCTATCTAAATCCGAGCCGCTGATGCGTGAAGCGATGCAGGCTGGGGCGCATTATGTTGGCGGCCTGGACCCGACCAACGTGGACGGGGCGATGGAAAAATCCCTCGACACCATGTTCCAGATAGCGCTCGACTACAACAAAGGGGTGGACATTCACCTGCACGAAACCAGCCCGGCAGGCGTGGCGGCGGTGAATTATATGGTTGAGACGGTTGAAAAAACGCCTCAGCTTAAGGGCAAGCTGACCATCAGCCACGGCTTTGCGCTGGCAACGCTCACCCCGCAGCAGGTGGACGAGATTGCCACGCGCATGGCGGCGCAGCAGATTTCCATCGCCTCAACGGTGCCGATTGGCACTCTGCATATGCCGCTCAAGCAGTTGCAGCAGAAAGGCGTAATGGTGATGACCGGCACCGACAGCGTTATCGATCACTGGTCGCCGTATGGCCTGGGCGACATGCTGGAAAAAGCCAACCTCTATGCGCAGCTTTATATTCGCCCGAGCGAGCTTAACCTGTCGCGTTCGCTTGCCATTGCCACCGGCAATATTTTGCCGCTGAACGATAAAGGCGAGCAGGTTTGGCCGAAGCCGCAGGATGAGGCGAGTTTTGTGCTGGTGGATGCTTCTTGTTCGGCGGAGGCGGTGGCGCGTATCTCCCCGCGCACCGCGACGTTCCATCAGGGCAACCTGGTGCGGGGAAACGTTAGCTAAAAACAAAATAGCCTGCGCAAGCAGGCTATTTATTCCCGTTAGCGGATAACAAAGACCGGGAAATGCGCGTGTCGAATAATACTCGAGGCGTTAGACCCCAGCAGATGGGTTGAAACCGAAGGATTCCTTGAGCCAACAATAATCACGTCGGCATGAATTTCCTGAGCCAGTTCGTTTACTTCGTCGCGCACCGAGCCGTAGCGAATATCGACAATTACGCGTTCTTTGGGCAGCGAGAAATGCCCGCGCAATTCCTCCATTTTTTCTTCGGCATTTTTCTTCAGGTATTCGTCGAACTTGCGGATATCAGAAGAAAAACCGTGGGTATTAAACAGCGGGGATTTGGGCAGAACGTACAGCAGGTGGATGGTGCCGGAGGACTCTTTCGCGAGGTATTCAGCGTGACGAATGGCTTTATCGGTGAGTTCCATTTCAAAAACATCCACCGGCATTAAGATGGTTTTATACATCGTTAATCTCCTTTTGGTAACGTTTCAGTAATCCTGGCACTAACGGCCTGAGAAATCAGTTTGATTTCATCTAGTTTGCGATCTGCGTGTTAATAAACCTATTTAAATTAGCGGCTATCAAAATGGGGGCAATTGTTTGTATGATACGCCGGTTACGGCTGTTTTTAAGGCCGGACATAAAAATATCAAATTAATACCGAGGATGATTCTGGATGGCTACAAAGATCCTGATGCAGAACCCGCGTACCGGTGAAACGGTAACCGGCTTCTATGGTTTTTCATGGACTACACTGTTTTTTGGCTCGTTCCCTGCGCTGTTCCGTAAGGACTTCATTACCTTTATCGGCGTATTTGTTGTGTTGCTGATCCTGGGGTTCATTACTCTTGGGATTGGTTCGATGATCGCGATGATCGTCTGGGCATTTATGTACAACAAATATTATACCGTTAATCTGGTGAAAAAGGGCTTTGCCTTTGCCGGTACGCACACTGAAAACCAGGTTGCTGCCAGCCGCGTGGGGTTAATCCTCAACGCGGATAATTGCCGAACCTACGCTCAGTAATTGCCGGGTTGATAGCAAAAAAGCGCCTCTGGGGCGCTTTTTCTGTTTTATCGGCATGACAGCTTAGTTGCGCCCAGCCATTACGCCGCCGTCCACGTCCCACAGCGCGCCGGTAACCCAGCTGGTATTGTCGGACAGCAGGAAGCTCACCACTTCTGCCACATCGCGCGGAGTCCCTACGCGGCCAATCGGGTGGAAGCTGTCAAAACTGCCCATCACGCCCGCGACATCTTCCTTAGGAATAAAACCTTCATAAATCGGCGTGTGCACCACCGCCGGAGAAACAGCATTGACGCGGATGCCCTGCGGCCCAAGCTCAATGGCGAGATTCTTAGTCAAAGCGTGCAAACCGGCTTTTGCCATTGAATAGGCGGAAGAAGGCGTTGCGCCGATGGCCTGCTGCGCCCACATGGAACCGATATTCACGATAGAACCTTTAGTCCCGGCGGCCACCATGTTTTTCACCACTTCGCGGGTGATGAAGAATGTTGCGCGGTTAATGTTCATATACATGTCGTAGTCGGCTTCTTCATGCTCGATAAACGGTTTTGGGAAGAAAACCCCGGCGGCGTTCACCAGCAGGCTGATGTCGCGATGCTCTGCGTTAATTGCGCTTATCACGCTCTGCATACCTTCGCGGCTCATCAGGTCGGCCACGATGACCGACACTTCGCCCAGAGCGGAGAGCGCCTGGCGTGCCTGCTCTGCTTTCTCTGCCCGGTTGCCTACCAGCACAACTTTGCCGCCGTTTTCCAGCACCATGCGGGCGCTTTCCAGGCCCATGCCGCTGGTGCCGCCAACAACTAAAAGTTTTTTACCAACAAATGATGCGGACATTGTGACCTCGTTTTATTTTACTGAATAACAGGAGAGCTGCCCGTTCTGGCGCTCCGGAATGGGCTCAGAATGCCAGCCTCCCCCCGGCGTGGCGAAGCATAAGAACTTGCATAACGAGAAAGAAAAACTATCTTGTAAGCAATATGAGCGAATAGAGAAAAAAGATGAGGTCGCTAAACCGTCTTAAATGGCTGCACGCGTTTGAAGCAGCCGCGCGCCACGGCAGCTTTACCGGGGCGGCAGAGGAGCTGGGCGTCACGCCTGCGGCGGTCGGGCAACTGGTTCGTTCGCTGGAGGAATGGGTAGGCCATCCGCTGCTGCACCGCACCCGCAGCGGCAAAGAAAGGCTTAGCCTGGTAGCCGAAGCAAAAGAAGCGTTGCAGGACATCACCGCCGGGCTGGACAGCCTGGAGCAGGGCCTTAACAAACTGCGGGGCGCGAGGGCCAGAGCGGTCGTGGTTATCACGGCTTCGCAGGTGCTGATGATGAACTGGCTGATGGAGCGGCTAAACCGCTTTTCAGAGCAGCACGACAGCATAGATCTGCGCCTCAACGTCACCGAAAAACTGACCGACGTGCTGCACGGTGAGGCCGACGTGGGTATCCGCTGCGGCCCCGGAAACTGGCCCGGATTGCAGTCAACATGGCTGATGGATGAGGAGGCGGTTATCGTATGTAGCCCGCAGCTGCTGGGTGGCGTTACCGAGGCCGACTGGCTGTCGAAGCAAAAGCTTATCTTTGATGACACGCCTCACCCCGGCGCGGATTTCCCCTCGTGGGAGAGGATTCTGGCAAATATCGGCGTACCGGCATCGCAGCAAAATGGGCTACACATTAACTCCACGTCTGCGGTGATACTGGCGGCGCTGAGCGGGCGCGGCGTGGCGGTTGTACGCAAAGCTCTGGTGCAGCAGCTGATTGAGCATGGGCAGCTGCGCCAGCTGTTCCCGCAGCATAAATGGCCGCTTCGCTGGTCTTATTTTATAGTCCGTTCAGAAAGATCGACCCGCCGCCAGGAGGTCTCGCTGTTCCACGACTGGCTGGTGGCCGATGTGGGCGCTACGATTAAATGATGGAAAAACTGACTGAATTAAAGCGCGCGAAGCGGCTGGCTCTCTCATTACTGCTGATTGCTGCCGCCGTATTTATCGCGACTCTGTTTATGCCGCCCGGTTTCTGGGTTAGCGGCCTGAAGGCTATTTCTGAGGCCGCTATGGTCGGCGCGCTGGCGGACTGGTTTGCCGTGGTGGCGCTTTTTCGCCGCGTGCCGATCCCGTTTATTTCCCGCCATACGGCGATTATTCCGCGTAATAAAGACCGGATTGGCGACAATCTCGGCGTCTTTGTTCAGGAGAAATTTCTTGATACCCAGTCGCTAATTAACCTTATCCGCCGTCACGAACCGGCCCAGATGATGGGCGCCTGGTTCAGCCAGCCGGATAACGCGCGACGCGTGGGGCAGCATTTGCTCAAGGTGATGGAGGCCTTTCTGTCGCTAACCGATGATGCCCGCATTCAGGGGCTCATTCGCAGGGCGGTGCATAAGGCGATTGATAAAGTCGACCTGAGCTACTCCAGCGCATTGCTGCTGGAGAGCCTGACCAAAAATAATCGGCACCAGGCGCTGCTGGACTCGGTTATTGCTCAACTTCTGACGCTGCTTGCCAAACCTTCAAGCCGGGCGTTTATCGCCCACCAGATAGTACACTGGCTGGAAACCGAGCATCCGATCAAAGCTAAAGTGCTGCCGACCGAATGGCTGGGCGAGCAGAGCGCGGAACTGGTGACGGACGCGGTAAATTCTCTGCTTGATGATGTTAGCCAGGATCGCGCGCATCAAATTCGCGGCGCTTTCGACCGCGCCGTTCAGCGCCTGATCGAAAATCTGAAAAACGATCCTGAAATGGCGGCGAAAGCGGAAAGCATCAAAGAGTATCTGAAAGGGGACGAGAAATTTAATCTCTACCTTGGCGAGCTGTGGAACGACCTGCGCGGCTGGCTGAAGGCGGATATCGCCAGCGATGACTCGAGGGTACAAAAACGTATTGCCGAAGCCGGGCAATGGCTGGGGGAAACGCTAATGGCGGATGCGTCCCTGCGCGCTTCGCTTAACGAGCACCTTGAGCAGGCTGCAAGGCAGGTTGCGCCGGACTTTTCCGCGTTTCTTACCCGCCACATCAGCGACACGGTAAAAAGCTGGGATGCAAAAGATATGTCGCGCCAGATTGAGCTTAATATTGGCAAAGATCTGCAATTTATCCGCATCAACGGCACGCTGGTGGGTGGCACGGTTGGGCTGCTGCTATACCTGCTTTCTCAACTGCCGGGCCTGATGGCGGGGTGGGGCATTCATTTTTAAGGCACGGAGCGGTTTGCGGCTCCGTGCTTTGAGCTTTGCCCTGGGGCTGTTAATCCGCCAGTTGAGTTCTCGCCAGCCTTTTTTCCAGCAGCCAGATAAACGGCGGCAGCAGGGCGGAGCTGGCTGCGGCCAGGAGCAGCAGCTGGTTAAGCGAGCGTGTTGTCATCTCCGTAGCCGGAAAGATGATGGCCGGGATGAAAAATGCCAGAGCGGTCAGCAAATGCATAATTGCGGTTTGCAGCGAGTTGAACCCGGCTCGCCACTCGTCTTTAGGGTAACGGATAGAGACAACAGAACTGGCTACAAGGCGGCAATAAGAGGTGCTGATAAAGATAACCATAAACAGCCAGCCTGCCGCAGAGCCGGAGAGCGGCAGAGTAAAAGCCGCGAGGTAAAACGCGCCTGAAAGCAGCGCGATGCAAAAAGCAGAATATTTATTGGCCAGCTTGCCGGTGAGCTTTGTTGCCAGAAGCCCGGCAATACCGCCCAGCAAAAATAGCCACGCTAAACTCCCCTCTGCGGCCTGCATTCTCTGGATTAATAGTGGGACCAGTACCGGGATAATCAGCATTGGGCTGAACTGCGCCAGCCCTGTGGCGGAAGCAAAAAGCAGCAGCTCCGGGGTGATTTTCAGACGCCCTGCGGTTCCTTCCAGGCGCGGCTCCTGAGGCACAAAAACCATCACCAGCGCCGATGAAATAAGGCACAGCAGGCCAATAACGCCCAGCGCCAAATGCCAGTGAAAATGGCTGCAAATGAACAGCACTGCGGGCATGCCGACAATGCTCACCGCTGAAAAAGAAGCGAGAACCGTCGCCAGTACCTTCGCGCGCTGTGCCGGTGGAGTGAGGTTAATCATTAGCCCAATGCCCACGCCCATGGTGGTGCCGCCGATAAAACCGGCCAGCAGGCGGAGCACCAGCAGCATGCTAAAGCTGGAAGCGGCGGTGATAGCCAGCGTCAGCAGGCCGAGCAGTGCCATATTGCTCACCAGCAGGCGCTTTTTATTGAGCTTATCGACCCATAAAAAAGCGCCAATCCCTGAAATGACCGCCGCCAGGGTGTAGATCCCCGTAATATAGCCGGACCAGGTGACGGGTACGGAAAAGTCCGGCGCCATAAAGGTAAATACGGGATTGAAAACCATATATTCCAGCGCGTTGGTAAATTGCAGAAAAGCGATTGTCAGGGCGATAACCGTGAGTCTTTTATTGTCAGTGCGGAGCATATACAGAGCCTGTGAAAATGAGATGAACACAGTTTGTCATATGGTGAAAAGGGTGATTAGCCGTTAAAATTAGCAATCATTTTTATCAATAATGGGATAATCAATGCGCCCGAAAATGGACCTGAATGCCCTGCGTGTTTTTGTTGAGGTGGCAAAGCACGGCAGCTTTTCCGGGGCCGCAAAAGCGCAGGGAATGCCGACCTCGAACGTCAGCCGCCAGGTGCAGCAACTGGAGGAGCGGCTGAACCTCAGATTGATCGAGCGCACCACCCGGCACCTGAAGCTGACCGAGGCCGGACAGCTGCTTTATACCCGCATGGGTTCCATGCTGGATGCCCTGACGGACGCCGAAGTGGCGCTTTCGCTCCAGCAAAATCAGCTCACCGGGCAGCTTCGCCTGTGTGTGCCTAACGAGATTGGCCCGGCGCTGTTTGCCAAAGCGCTGGCCGAATTTGCCGTTCTGCATCCGCTGCTGGAGATTTCCTGCATCACCAACCTCGCCGGTGAGGAAGTGCTGAAGCAGGATATTGACCTCGCAGTGATTATTTCTCGCGGCAAAATGGCGGACAGCAGAACCATTGCCCTTCCTTTGCTTACGTTCCCCTGCTGCGTGGTTGCCGCCCCGCAGCTGTTGCAGAAAGTTGGCCACCCCACGCGCATTGCGCAGCTAAAACAGCTGCCCTGCATTACTACCGTTAGCGCGCTCAACGGCGAGGCGTGGCAGTTTATGATGAGCGGCGGGCGGTTTAAGAAGGTTGTCGTCAAAGCGCACTACCGGGTGAACAGCGGTGAAATGGCCTTTCAGGCAGCGGTCGCTGGCCTGGGTTTTGCCATCCTCGCGAAGCAGGCCTGCGCCCGCTATTTACAGGAGGGACAGCTGGTCGAAGTAGCGCTTGAGCATCAGGCCGCGCCGCTGGCGCTCTCGATTGTGTATAGCGGGCAAAACTACCTCCCGGCCCGGGTGAAAGCGCTGATTGAATTTCTGCGCCAGTACGCCGGTGATTTGAAAGGCAACTTTTCCATCGGCGAAGAGTAATTATGCGCCGCGCTGGTGCAGTCAGCCTTTGCACCCGCGCTTTCTGGTGCATTAGCGCCTTTAGCTGATGTTTTCCTCCCCCGGCACTAAACGCCAAATCTGGCCCCTGGCGGGCAATCAGGCGAGAGGCAAAGGATCGCTTAAGCAGTGAAATATATCGTCTGACCAATTTAACCAGGCAAAGAAACAGCCCCGCCTTAATGCGCCAAAATAGCCGCCAGAAGCTGGCACAAAGCTTGCTCAACTCCTGTTAAAGCAACAGGAGAAGAAGATGAGTACAGATAATTTCCCCGCGATTAAAAAACCAGCGTTGATTATCGTTGATATGCAGAACGACTTTATTCGGGACGGAGCACCGCTGGAGGTGCCGGGTGGCAGGGATATTATTGGCCGCAACTTAGCGCTATTGCAGTATTTCCGCGAAACAGGGCAGCCGGTGGTTTTTTTAAGATGGCTGGCGGTGGAGAACGATCCTAAAAGACGCCTTGAGGGCAAATTCTCGTGGATGAGCCTGCTTGATGAAACCACCCAGGCCTGCCGCCTCGGCTTTACCCGCCGCTACCGCGATGTGGACGGCGAGCTGGACGGATCGGCGGTTATTGATGAGCTAACTCCCCAAAATAATGAATTCACCATTTTTAAATACGGTTATGGCGGCTTTTATGGCACTTCGCTGGGGGAGCATTTATCCCAGCTTGGAGTCGATACGCTGGTCGTTACCGGCGTGGTGGCCGAATGCTGCGTGGAAGATACGGTGCGCCAGGCCTGGAACCACGCCTACGCCACGCTCGCGGTTAGCGATGCCATTGCGGCGATGAGCGAGAAACGCATGGTGGAGTCCATGAGCGTTATTGAAGAGAACTACGGCTGGGTTGCCACAACCTGCCAGGTTATTTCCCTGCTAAATCAATATAACAATAAATAAGAGGCCGCTATGCTCGAACTTTTTAGTATTCACAATATCATGGTTCATATCCCCCTCGGCACCGGAGGCTACGATCTTTCGTGGATTGAAGCTATCGGCACCGTTCTGGGGCTGATTAATATCTGGCTGGCCAGCCGTGAAATCACCATTAATTATTTGTTCGGCATTTTAAACGTGCTGCTGTTCACGCTGGTGTTCTACCAGATCCAGCTGTATGCCAGCATGTTGCTACAGGTGTTTTTCCTGGTGGCCAATATTGTCGGCTGGTACATGTGGTATCAAAGCGACAATTCGGCCAGCCCTGCGATGGTAGTCAGATGGATGCCGGTTAAACAGACCCTGGTGGTTTCGATTATCAGCGTGCTGTGCATCGCGCTGGTGGCGGCGAATATTGATGCGGTGTTTATCTGGCTGAGCAACGTGGCGGTTAGCGTGTTGCAGCTCTTCGGCGTGACGTTACAGCGCCCGGAAGCGATTCCCGATCCTTACCCGATAGCGGACTCTGCCATTATGATCTTGTCGATTGTGGCGACGGTGTTGATGATCAAAAAGTATGTGGAGAACTGGATAATCTGGTGCGGGCTGGATGTGCTTTCGGTCTGGCTGTACGCGAAGCAGGGCGTTTACTTTATGTCTCTGGAATACACGCTGCTTATCTTCATCGCCGCTTTCGGGACGTGGAACTGGATCAAACTTGCTCGTGAAAACCGAGTCTACGCGGGCGGGCAGCAGGGCGCGAAAATAAGCATAACCCCGTAAGGATGATCGCTACAGAGTCGTCATTATCTGCAGCGTTCGGATTTTAGAACGATAAGCGTTGGTACCATATCGACGGCAATTTACGGGAGGTTTAGGTTAGGGCAACTACTCTTAAGGCTGGGCTGCGGTATCCGCAGTGACTGAGATGTTAACCCTAAAGAAAGGATTTTACGATGAAGGTACTTACTCTTGTTTCATCTCTGGCGTTGGCCGGTTTTTGCTTTTCCGCGGTAGCTGCAACACCTGAAAACATTGCCGTTTATGCTACGCATAAATCCACCGGTTCTATGTCCGTGGGGGGAAAAAGCGCTTATACCAACACCTTTGAAGTGATGGTTGCAAACGTCTCTGATAAGGATATTGATCTCTCCAAAGTGTGTCTGAAAGCAATTTCTCCTGACCATAAGGAATTTAAGCTGGACACCGTGGATGAGGCTCTGGCTAAAGGCCAGCTGAAGGCAGGAAAAATGGCTAAAGGTATTGCTGTTTTCGCCTCCGAAGATGCGAAAGTTAATGATGCGTTGCTGATTACCCTTTCCGGTGAGTGTAAGTAACCGTAACTGGCAGCCCATTCGGGCTGCTACCTTTTGACTGACTCAACGAGCCTGAATCGCTTCTTTTATTTGCCTTGGCTCATTGCGGCTATCCTCTATTTTTTAATTTATATCATGACAATGGATAGTCATGAATGATTAGAGAATGTAAATGACAACTATTTAGAATATACAAAATTACTGATTGATGAAGCCGCTGTGTTTAATGTTAATTGAATAAAGGTTCAGCAAAATACCTCCATCGAATGATTATGGTTATTGAAAGTCATGAATGGAAATAATAATAAATCTCAGTTACGTGCGTCTGAAACAAAAAAATGCACGCTGGTCAGTCTCTGCATTAATTTTTTCCTGTCTGTATTTCAAATAATAGCCGGCGTTTTTTCAGGTTCACAGGGACTTATTGCAGATGGGATTCATTCTCTTTCAGATCTCTCTTCTGATTTTGTCGTTTTAATTGCTAATAAGAAAGGGCAGAAGGAGTGTGATGACGACCATCACTACGGCCATTTGCGCTTTGAAAACGGCGGAAAGCTCATTATCGGGGCGATTCTTCTTTTAGTGGGGCTGGGTATGATCTGGTCGGCCGGGGGAAAACTTCTTCATAACAGCTTGCCTCAGGAGATAAACCCCTTAGCAATATGGGTAGCTCTAATCGCGCTGGTGATAAAAGAGACCCTTTTCCGCTATATGCTGTTTGTTGGCAAACGCATTCAGTCATCTTTGCTTATCGCGAACGCCTGGCATGCTCGATCTGATGCGGCTTCGTCGGTCATTGTGGCGATTGGCATTATCGGGAATATGCTGGGGTTCCATATGATGGACTCGATTGCTGCTCTGATTGTCGGCCTCTTCATTGCCCGGATGGGCTACCACTTCTCCTCTGACGCTCTTCAGGACTTGATGGATCGTTCTGTTGATACTGAACTGGAACATGAAATAAGGGTTTGCCTGTTGTCTACGACAGGTGTGGAGGGAGTTCATGATTTGAAAACACGTAAAATGGGCGACTACGCTCTGGTTGATGTCCATATCGAAGTCAACGGGGATCTGTCTATCCGGGAAGGCCATGAAATCGCGATAGACGCCAGAAAAAGGGTGATGGCCGTTTTTGATGTACTCAATGTCATGGTCCATATTGAACCCGAAGATAGCGACTGCCGGTAAGTATTATGTAACTGTTATCGTATTTATTTTACCGTTTGAAATGTATTTCCCTATAAATTGTTGTAATACACAATTTACGGTTATTATTATTGTTTTGACATATTATTTCCTATCTTGACATAACTAAACGGTTCCTAACCGAAGCTTATTCTTTTATTTCCAACAGTGTGCCAGGGGTTATAATAGGCTGTCTTTCAAAAGGGGAGATCTCGGGTAGCCCTGATGAAGAGATATAATGGCGGGTGCGCGGCTACGCTAGATGTCGCTTACACATTTAAGTGAAAATGAACAGGAGAAGATTTATGACTTGTAATATTTCTGATGAACCTCCATCGAGAGAGGAACATATGGGCTGACTATCTACATTGAGACTCAGTGTATTCAATGGAGACGGTCTGTGCAGTTGCCATGAAACTGCCGGAAATTGATCTTTCATTTTATGCACTCAGGTTGAGGTGTAGTATGTCGCTACTCACAAAGCGCTACATGTTTTATGTTGATGCTAAAAGCACAATCATTTTCTCAATGTTGGCAGACACTGTTCAGTCAATACCATCGCCATTTCATACATCCTTCAATAAAAAGCTTACGGTATGGGGACAATTTGCCGGTAAGCTCCAGCTCAAACTGAAACAAAAAAGGCAACGTGTCGTTGAAGATAATATCAACTCACTATTGCCATAATTCGTAATAAGCCCTGGTGGTGCCTGTTTCTGACGGCTAAATCTTAGTCGCCAGGGCTTTTTAGGGTTTAATAAATCTAATCTTGTCTCATTCGTTCGCGCTCAGCGAGGGTAACCTCATGCGTGCAAGTTAATGAGCGGAGTTTCCTATTATGCATGTTTTAACAACACACATAAGCAAGAAGACTTCTGTCGTGAACGACCTGATTGTTGGCTTTATTATAGCGGCCTGCATCATTTTGTTCATTTATGGTTGGCAGGGAATGCACACCCCTTTCGACGGGCACTCGTTGCCAGACGTTAGCCTGGACTATCATTTACTCCCCTATTACACATTGCGCACAACTATGCGATTGCTTATTGGGCTTTTTTACTCAATGCTCTTTTCGATAGTGTTTGCGGTATTAGCAGCAAAATATGCTCCCATGAGGAGGGTTATTTTACCTTTCGTAAATTTTATGGAGTCGGTGCCTTTAGTCGGATTCCTGACATTCACGACGGGATTTTTTCTCGGACTTTATCCGCACAGCGTTATGGGGCTTGAAGGGCTGGCTATTTTCGCAGTCTTTACCGCACAAGCCTGGAATATGATGCTGACGTTATATCAGACGCTAAAGGTCGTGCCTGATGAGTTATCCGAAGCCACTGAGGCTTTTGGTTATAATCCGTGGCAAAAATTCTGGCGTCTGGGGTTCATCTATTCGTTCCCGGGTTTGCTGTGGAATACGATGGTCTCTCAGTCCGCGGCCTGGTTTGCACTGGTTGCTTCAGAGATGCTTACCGTAGGGGATGGCAGCACTAATTTACCCGGGGTTGGCTCGTATATCGGTATCGCTTTACAGAATGGCAGCCTCAACGGCGTTATCCTGGGAGTATTAGCCCTTATCATCAATATTCTCATCTTCGATCAACTGCTATTCCGCCCGCTGGTTCGCTATGCGCATCAGTTCAAATATGAGGATGTTAGTGACAGAAAAATTCCAGGCTCGTGGTTCTATCAATGCCTTAGTCAATCGCATATAGGCCTTGGCTTAGGGCGCGCATGTAAAAAGTTGTCCATATTCTGGTTATTTGTTCTGCCTAAAGCGTGGTATGGACTAAAGCTAAATCGACTTTTTGGTTTCCTTGCGCAAATGAATTGGCTGTGGTCCAGCCTTTGGTATCTGGCTATCGTGGTCGGCTGCATTTATTACGGGCATCAGCTGTGGCTGTTTATTCCTAAGGAGTATCTGGCTTCACTTCCTAGCTTAATGGGACTAACCGCCGCTCGAGTCATCGGAGCAATGGTGTTAAGCGTAATTATCTTCACACCTCTGGGTGTGTGTATTGGCCTGCGGCCAAAACTTGTGCGCTTTTTCCAGCCGATTATTCAGGTGATGGCGGCGGTGCCTGCCAACGTCTTTTATCCATTGATAGCCTTTATGATTGTGGCCTGGCATCAGAATTTGGGCACCTGGACCATTCCAATGATTATGTTAGGTACGCAATGGTACGTGCTGTTTAACGTCATTGCCGGAACCTCCATGATCCCAAGTCAACTCGTGGAAGCAAGCCGGGTCTTTCATCTCCGTGGCTTACTCTGGTGGACCCGATTCACGCTCCCGGCAGTGTTTCCCTACATCGTCACTGGCGTTATTTCTGCGGCTGGTGGAGCCTGGAATACCGCTATCGCGGCGGAAGTGCTTAGCTGGGGGAAAATTACCTTACAAACGCACGGACTCGGAGCCTTTATTTCTCTGGCCAGTGATGCGGGCCAAAACCCACAGGAAGCTCTGGGCTGTTTGGCTATGTGCTTCATGGTTCTGCTGTGCATTATTTTTGTCTGGCAGCCTATGTATCGTTACGCAGAGACGCGCTTCAAATTTGATTAGTTATTAACAAATTAAAGATGTCAGGGATTATTATGAAAAAATCATCAGTAGTATTAGAGATTAAGAACGTCTCAAAATCATTTAATAAAGGTCGTAAGCAAAAAGTAACCGTGCTGGATAATATTAGTCTTGAGATTAAAGAGAATGAAATCGTTGCTTTACTGGGGCGCTCCGGCTCAGGAAAGTCAACGCTATTAAGGATGGTTGCTGGATTAGTAGAGCCGGATATAGGCTCTATTGTTTGCTGCGATTTACCCATCAACGGGCCAGGCAAACATACCAGTATGGTATTTCAGTCTTTCGCACTTTTCCCCTGGCTAAACGTTTTTGATAGCGTGGCATTTGGGCTTCAGGCGCAGGGGTTATCGTCAGATGAGGTGGGTAAAAGGACAATGGACATGCTTGATCTGATAGGGCTTTCCGGGTACGAGAAAGCCTATCCGAGAGAGCTTTCAGGAGGAATGCGGCAGCGGGTTGGATTCGCCCGTGCTTTAGCCGTTGAACCGGAGCTGTTGCTGATGGATGAGCCATTCTCGGCACTGGACATTTTTACCGGTAATAAGTTACGCCAGGATCTTATTGAGCTGTGGGAAAATCGTGTGATTAAGACGCGCTCGATGTTGCTGGTCACTCACAGCGTCGAAGAAGCGGTAATGCTTTCTGACAGAGTCTGCCTGTTAGGGGGAAAAGCCAGCACAATCACGGATACCTTTAATATAGATATTGAGCGTTCTCTGAGAACCAAAGAGTGTATTGCGCCCATGGTAGATAAAATCAGCGATGCGCTAAACGACAGGATAGCGTCTTGTGTATAACTCAAGACTCAGAGCGACAGGTTATATCCGGCTCCGATATATTTGATTTACCGCACTGAAAATTTGAGAGCTGCCTGCTTTCTATGAGATAAAAATTATCTCAGACTAAAGGCAGCTTTCATATCTTTGACAGGCTGACCTGTCATATTCCGAAGTATGGATTATGACAGGCGACATCGCTGACCCATTTGCCTCGCTCCCAATATCGATACTGACATATAACCTGCCCCCTGGCTGCTTAGGCGCAAATGTAACCTGTACTTTGCTATGAAGTTTTTTCATGGCAATGAGCCTCTCCGTGAGTGGAAAAAAATTCTCCAGTTAAGAATGATACTGCCATCAGAGATGGTATTCGGGGCGGTTTATTAAACTTATTCTTAAGAAACTAATATCATTGTTCAAAAGTAATTCTATCAAACCATCAATATTGTTTGTACGTTACCTAATAATTTCAAAAGCTCTGCGAGCTGGTTTTGTTGCATCGAAAAAAATGAAGTTGTAATGATGAAGGTGTACTAATGAATACATCGATCGAAGTAACGCAAAAGCTTTTGTAGCACAGCGAGTAACGTTAACTTTATGGAAAGGCAGTTTAACCATATGACATTTAGAAGATGCTTGATTACTCGTTAAAGGCTGTTACTATCAAACAGGATTTCAAGAAAAATAATAATTCTTTACTTTGGGTAAAGAAATGGCGGAGCTTACATTTAACTTTAATGAAACCTCTGGATATTTCGTTCAATATGAGGTCAACAGATGAAAACGGTATACTCTTGGTATTTAGCTTGTCATAAGAGAGGTAAAAGAAATTTACTGAGAGCTCAGGTTGCGCTTGATTTTATGGGCGTAGTAAGTTTTTCACCACTGAGATATATCAATAAACCAAGAGGAGATCGTCTGGGGCAGTGTCGTATATCTATGGAAAGTTTATTTCCTGGCTATTTTTTCATTAACTTTAACCCTTCAAAACAGCAAGTAAAAGATATTGAGTCAGTACCTGGTTTTAGCCACTTAGTGAAGTTTGGAATAGAGCTTAGGCCATTAAGGGATGACATCATCGCGCAAGTCATGCAGCTCCCTAATTGTTCTATAGAGCATCGCGTTGAAACAAAGACTTTAACTAATGATCTCATTGATATAGCAAATGTAGAAGATGAGGTAGAGAGGGTTACCAAGTTTTTCCGATTTGCTATCATCTAAATTCGGGCAGTACATAATTAACCAGAGAAAAATGAAGGCGCAAATGAGGGTGTGATGAAAAAATTATCTTTATTATGTTTGGTTTTTTTAGTATGCAGTTACGATGCATTCTGTCAACCTATCAGCAGTAACGTTGATGAAAGCAAAGTAATCGTTGAAAAAAAAGACAACATGGAAGATCAAAACTTGAAGGCGGAATTGAGAGATTTTCAAAAAATTCAACGCGAAGGTGAGTATCTAAAATTAAGAATAGCAAATAGAAACCTTATGCATGAACTAGGAATAAATGAGCGTTCTGATATTTTTGATGATGATATTAGGGTCAATAATAAAAATACAGAAGTGCAAAAGAAAACGTTTCTGGTTTCAACCTTTAAAATAGGAAAAGGAAAGGAAGAGGCAAAGGTATTTGTTTTGGGGAGAGGCATGATGACGGTTAAGAATGGCGATTACATTATGGATGATGTCAAAATATTGAGTATTAACCATGGCAGTGCAGAAGCGATTGTGATTCCTACGGGATATACATTCGAGCTACCACAGATAAACATTTTTTAACACTCAATAAGGAATCGCAGACATGTTTTGTCTTAGAGAAAGCATTTGGGTTATAGTGTTAATCTTATGCAATATCACTTATTGTTACGCAATTGATTCAGGTCCTGATTCGATTGCACAGGCTTTGAGTTCCATGGACTTGAAGAATGTAGAAAAGAAAAATGAATCAGAGATGAATGATATAATTTCAAAATTATCATCAATACAAGTAAAAACTGATTCAACAGCAATGGCGAATGAAAAAAAAGATGATCCAAAGAATACCGGATTAAAACTGCTGGATCAAAACAAAACACCAGAAAATGTCACTCCTTTAAAGAGTCCACCTGAGGAAATTGATAGTACAAATGATAAAAATGTGGAACCAGAAAATATAAAAATGACGACCGATGCCGGGAAGGAGAAAATTTCAGCGGAAGAAAAAGATAGCTTTAATGACAAGACATTACATGAAGAAGTCGTGAGGCTTGAACGAAAAATTGAAGTAATTGATAGTGAATTGGATGCATTAATAAAACTACAGAAGCTTTCTTATGAAAATAACACTATTACTTCAGAGCTAGATAAAAGTAAGCCATTAGTAAATGAAAAGAATGATAATAGCAATTCTGATTATATTAAAAAGTTTTTGAAAGGGAAGAGTGTGAGTGAGGATCCATCGGGGTTTGGCTATATGATACTTAAAGCCGGTTCCGGTAAAATTACCGAAAATAGTCTCTTGAGGCTGACTGTTTCAGAGAAAACGGCGAATGGACGAGTGCTCAGCTTGGCGCGTGATGTTACTTTGCGTTACAGTGCTAATTTGCCTCCGATTATCTATAAATCTCTTCAATATATAGGCTTTGGGGGGGAGGTGAAAGCTGTCGCCCTCGCAAGGTACAGTTATCCTATGGGGGATTATCCAAAAGGTGTCACCGCTAACTCACCACTTGTTTATATGATCGATGTGGGGAAAAATAAGTAGTCGAATATTTTCGAGGATATGAATGATTGAAATAAATGACGTTGTTATTATCGGGGAAGATGACTCAGCAGAATTTTATAACAAAGTGGATAAAGTAATACCTTTATCAGATCGACGTTATAAAATGCCTGAAGGTTTGAAAAAAACCTGTATCACATTTACCGATGGTGATGTGATTATAGAGAAAAGCAATAAAAATAATTTGAGTGTTAGGTCATATCTTACGACGTGTATGAAAAGGGGATATGAAATAAAAAGGATATTTCTCGCTGAAATGTCACTGATCAGAAAATTGTATGAAGGCAGCCAGGATAATGAAAGGATAAAATTAATAGATGAGCAGCCTATGGAAAAAGCTGCTGCCTCTTTGTTAAGAGACGCCTGCGCCCTCGGCGTAAGTGACATACATATTGAGGTTAAGGAACATGAAGCAAGTATTTACTTTCGTGTAAACGGTGATATGCGAAAAGTTGATGAAAAAGAGGCAGAAGAAGGGCACGCACTGTTAGCCTCACTATATAATGCTGCTGATAATTCAGATGCTACCTATAAGCTATATGCATATCAATCCGCACGAATATCCAGTGGAGGAAGGATTTTAATGCCTCCAGAATTACAATCATTAAGGTTACAGTTTAATCCATTAACATCTGGTGGTCGATATATGGTTGCCAGACTTTTATATGCCGACAAAAACTTTATACAAAAAACTGAGCTCTCAGAAATGGGGTTTCATAATTCTCAAATCAGAATCATTAATGAATTAGTTATAGAGCCTGAGGGGGTAAATCTTGTTGCGGGGCCTACAGGCTCTGGGAAATCCACAACATTGAAAGTCATACTTGAAAATATATACATAGAAAAAGAAAGGAAGGTAAATATTATTAGTATTGAAGATCCTCCGGAGTATGAGATAGAAGGAACAAAACAGTTACCCGTCACTAACGTAGATACTGAGGAGGAACGTGGTGCTGCATATAGTAAGGCGATAGTTTCTGCATTGCGTTCCGACCCAGATATCATTATGCCCGGTGAGGCAAGAGATAGCGCCGTCATAAAGCTGGTGTTCACGGCTGCGATGACGGGGCACCAGGTCTGGTCTTCAATTCATACAAACAGCGCGATTGCAGTCATCAGTAGGCTTAGAGACCAGGGGGTGGAGCAATATAAGTTAACCGATCCTAAGCTACTCACTGGGATAATTTCCCAGCGACTGGTTAAAAAACTTTGTACACATTGTAAGATTCCAATTTATGAGAATAAATATAATGTGCGAGGTGGGATAAAACTTATCTCTGTGCTAAACGATGTAAAAGGATATGAAAAATGTGTATTCGTGAGTAATCCTTCCGGCTGTGAGCAATGTAATGGCGGCTACAGTGGTCGAGTGGTTGTAGCAGAAGCGATTAAAACAGATTTTAAATTGTTAGAGCTCGTATATTCTAACAGAGTTGAGGATGCATATGATTATTGGAGAGATAAACTTAATGGCTTAACAATAAAAGAGCATGGATGGTTGAAAGTAGTTGCAGGCATCATCGATCCATTTGATGCAAGAGCACGGCTTGGGAGCGAAATAATTAGTGATGAGAGAAAAAAACAAATATTGAGTTTAGATTGACTCAGACGTATGCGATTTAATAATGGAATTGATCTCATGAGGTGAAAATGAAATCGATTGAGAGGTATTTCAATAAATTACAGTTGACGCTGGCAAAGAGATCCCGAATATATAGTAAGTTAGCAAAATTTATAGAAAATGGTGTGCCGCTGAATATGGCGCTGGATACGCTGTACCAACATGTTTCAAAAGGGGGGAAGAAAAATAAAAAAATAGAAGCTATAGCAATAAATAGCTGGCGAACATCCATTCGTAATGGAAAAAGTTTCAGTCAAGCGTTGTCGAGTTGGGTAAATCCTGAGGAAGTCTCTGTTTTAAATGCAGGCGAAATATCTGGTAGGTTAGATACTGCATTGGCAAATGTAATTGATATGGGGAAAGCCAAGAAAGAGATTAAAAAAGCGCTTTTTGGTATTTCATATCCCATAGTTTTGGTATGTTGCTTGATGTTTTATTTATACATTTTTGGAGTGAAAGTTGTTCCGGCGTTCGAAAAAATACTTCCTGTAAAGAAATGGACTGGAGCAGGCTTGCAGATGGAGCATTTATCACAGTTTGTGCTGCATAGAATGATATATTATGCTCTGGCTGTCATATTATTAATAATTATAGTAATAATCACCCTTCCTAGATGGACTGGCAAATTAAGGACTTATTTTGATGTTCTGCCTATATATTCAACCTATCGTACTATAGTCGGATGTCAGTTTATGATTGCATTTTGCTCATTACTACAAGCGGGAGTTGCTACGCCAGAAATCATTAATATACTCAATAAATTTGCATCTCCATGGTATAGAGAGCGACTATTAAAAACACGAACGGTGCTTTTGGGTGGAGCACCAAATATAGGTGAGGCTCTGGGAAAAACAGGGTTAAGATTTCCGAGTGATGAAATCATTATTGATTTGCGTACGTACGCTGCTTTGGATGGTTTTGAAGAAATGCTAGACGATCTATCACGACAATGGTTAGAAACTTCTGTTGATAATATTAAATCTCAAATGGAGGTTTTTAAAAATATAGTAATAATCATGATTGGATTAACTTTTATGTGGATCGTTGATGGCATGTTTGCGCTGCAACAACTCATTTCTGCATCTGCAATGTAACTAATTAACTAAATATTGGGGGAGAGTTTGTTTGATAAAGATCTCAAGGATATCTCATTTTCTGATCTCATCCTTACGCACGAGGACAGAGTTTTTTTTAGATATGTACCAGGGTGCATCAATCCCGTGGTCGAGTTTGATATCAATAATGGACTAATGACCAGTATTCGTGAGTTGAAAAATCAGCTTGCAACGATGGCCGGCAACGAATTCTTTTTTATATGGGATAATGTTCCTTTCAGGGTGACAAGGATTATTACTGTCAAAGGCGAAAATTATTTTCTCAGACGGCCAATGTACCCTATTGCCAAATTTGAAAATCTTGGCTATGAAAAACGCCAGGTCAGAGACTTTATGTCTCTAAGTGATAAAAGTGGATTGGTTTTATTTTCAGGCGCCACAGGGAGTGGGAAATCAACATCAATGTATTCACTAATGACAGAATTAGTGGAAAAAAATGGAGACATAGTTATTAGCATTGAAGATCCTCCTGAAATACCTGTAGATAGTGTGTATGGCGAGACAGGGCACGGCTTATGGTATCAAGTCGATGCGACGAAAGCCGGTGGCTATGAAAAAGCAATGATATCGGCTATGAGATACAATCCAAAATTTATAATGATGGGTGAAATACGATCCGCTGAAGCTGCAAATGAAGCCGTTAGGGCGGCGGTCAATGGTCACTTAGTGCTGACGACGATCCATGGTGGTTCAATCCAAGGCGCCGTGCTTGCTCTTCAGCAGATTGCTGCCGCTGGGCTACGTTCTCAGGAGCTTGCCCGATCAATTATCGCCGACGGGCTTGTGGCGGTGATTCATCAAAAATTAGTCAGAAACAAACAAACGGGTGAACGAAAAATGGATGCCAATACATTATTTATAAACAGTGATGATGGTATTAAGTCCAAAATACGAAACGGCAAGATAGAATTGCTGAGTACTGACATTTTTAATCAAAATAATCAAGGGTATAACCCAAGGCGTGAATAAAAGGGAAATGGCGAGGCTTATATGGCGAGACATACAACTCTTATAGTATGCATCCTTTTTCCTCTTCAGTTGAATGCTGCAGACGTAGGGACTTTATTGCAAAATCTGTCTGTAAAAAAAACACCGGAGCATATACTTAATCATGAATCCAAAAGCACCATTAACAATATTAGCCCAACAAATGGCCTAAATTTAAATTATGATTACAACAGTTGGAGCGTAAAAAAAGGAATGACATTGAATCAAAACTTATATTTATGGACAAAAAGGGCGGGGTGGAGTTTATCATGGGAGGCGAGTCAGGATTATATGGTTACTTCTGATGCTATTATTCAGGGCGATTTTAACAGCGCGGTTAAACAGCTATTTAATTATACAGGGCAAATGAACCCTCCGATATTTATATCCCTTTATGATAAAAATAAAGTTCTGAGAGTATCTTCGGAAAATTTTTAGGAGACTTGTAATGAGCATGGTTGAGTCTGCTATGGTGTTTTGGTTTTCAGTGATTTGTGTAAGTTTTCTTAACTGTATCGTTTATCGTTATATATATAGCAGCGATCATAGTTTCGTAAATTTGATGAGGTTCTCCTATTGTGATAAATGCAAGGAACAAATTCCGCTGATATATGTTATTCCCATTTTTGGTTTTTTTTTATCGCGATTCAAATGCAGATGCTGTAGGGCACCGATATCGATTTATCATTTCTCGTCCGAATTTTTAAGCGGTTTGCTTGGGTTGTTTTTTTACAACTTTCTTCAGGTTGATGGTTTGGTTTTATTCTATCTATTAATAGTGCTAATAGCCGTTTCTATTATTGATGCTAAAACCCATTTAATACCTTTGATATTTACAGTACCATTATTAATTTACGGTTTGTTTTTTTATAAAACTAACATTTCCTTACAGGATCATGTTTATGGCGCCTTGTGTTGTTTTTTCATGGTAACAATATCTATGATTATTGTTTCACTTATAAAGAAAGAGAATGTAATAGCAGGGGGCGATGTGGCATTGTTTACATGTGCCGGCGCCTGGTTGGGATTATATTATGTGACAATACTGATTTTGTTATCAGCAACAGCATTTATCGTTTATGCCTTGCCCGCCAGGTTACAGGGAAGGATGTTTATACCTATGGGGCCGTCCATTAGCATTGGTTTTTACTTATGTATAATATTGCAACATCTTTCTTAACTTTATGCTTGCTCAGAGCCAGCGAAATGAATCATGTACCTCCTGATATTGTGGCATCCATCTTATATGTCGAAGGAGGGAGAGAGGGAAGCGTAAGTCGTAATAAAAATGGCTCGTTAGATTTGGGCGTCATGCAGATAAACGATCGTGCATGGCTGAAAATAGTTAGTGAGGCTTTGTTCTATGGAGATGAAAAGAAAACGTATCATGAACTTGTCTATAATTCCTGTATGAACATAAAGATTGGGACCTGGATATTGTCAAAAAGAATGGATGCTAATAATGGTAATGTCTGGAAAGCAGTTGGTGAATATCATTCCAGGAATAATAAATTAGCAGCTGATTATGTAGTCAGAGTCAAAAAGGTTCATGATAAATTCTTTCAATAAAATCAGATTATAGCAAACCGAATTTAATAACAGGAGTTCAAGTTGAACATGCAATGTCAAAAAAAAACACTTGTTATTAATGTAAAAAAAATTTTTTTTCCAAGTTTAACATCAGGGGTTAGTATTCTCGAAATCTCTGTTTGCATGTTAATTGGTGCTATAATTTTCATTATGGCCATGACATTTTACAACCAACGCCTTGAATATAAAGTATTGTTAACTTCAGCAGAACAGATAACTTATGATATTAATGAGATAAAAAATTACATTAAAATCAATGGTGATGATGATCTTTCTTTCAATGAAAAATGTGTGGCTGAGATAAGTGAATCACAATTAAGATCTAAGATTTTAAACCTTGAGAGCACGGATACTATTCTAGGCCAGGTGATGAATGTATATGTTAAAAAATCATCTTGCGATGAAGAAACTGTAAAAACCAGGAAGTATGAGGTTTTACTGGCTTTAACTTCTGGCAAAAATATCAATAAATCAGATATTGGTAAAATAACTAAAATTTTGGGCTATGTTGGGGGGAGTTTTGATAAAGGGTCAAAAGGATTTAGCGGTTGGCGAAAAAGCTGGTACATCAATCTGGCAGACTGGGGAATCGTAAATGACCATTTTGGGATGGCAGCGTATGCAAGTTTTTTCAAAAAAAGTTATCCCTATTTCGGCAAAGCAGAATTGTATAACGTTGAGTTACAGCCTTTCAATTCGGGGATTATCTCTCACGATCAGCCACTGATAATTACGTCGAAAGAAGACAAAGTCAACGTCATATGGAGAGGCGCCCAAATACACTCTGTATTGCTTAATATTACCGTTGTAAATGAAGAGGGTGATAACCATACAATAGAAATGAACCTATTAAGTAGACCCTATGGTGGTGGAGTATTTATCACGCCGTATAATCTGTTGCCTAAAAATGCTGTCGGCAATTATAAGATACTAATACACGTGACTGTGTCAGGCCTGAATGGAGTCATCGCTAACTCAATAAAAAAGAGTTTGAATATAAAATACGAATAAAGAAATCAAAATGAAATATAAGTATTTCATTATATCGCGACGCTATAAGCTGCAGTTAAGGTTTACTTTATTCGTAAACATCTAAGATTATAAATTGTGGTGTTGAACTTATGATAGTCAAAAAAGCAAATTTTATTTTGATGGTTTTAATGTCCTTAACCTCTTGCTCAACAACATACAAGGTCAACAAGAAAGTACTCTCAGCTGATACCGCGAAAATTAATTATGATTTTAAAAAGTCTAATAATTCATCTTTTAATAAATCTTATGAAATGGTTAAGAATTATAGTGATGGCGTATATATCGGCCTGAAATCATTTAAGGTCAAGCAAGGTGAGGCACTTCCTGTAAATGTCGAGGCTGACGGAGTAAAATTATACTCTTCACAAAAGCTTGGGTTAGAAGAGATAGCAAAATTAATAACAGCCTCTACAAATATTCCTGTGGATGTGACCAAGAATAAGAGTGGTAATAAGACCGAAGTCGACGCTCAGGAGAGCGGCATATATCAAAAGCTGGATAAAGTAATACATGCCTCAGTTTCGCCGGTGCAGCAGCTGGATCTCTATAACGATCTGCCGGGAATGACCGTAGATTATAGGGGGAAACTTTCAGGTTTTTTAAAACTGGTATCATCCTATTTTGGCGTATCCTGGCAGTATATGAACGGAATTATATTTTTATCTCAATATGAAGTCCGCACATTTAGCATTAACACTCTACCAGGTAAGGTAAGTTCTAAATCGAAAATGAGTATTGGTCTTTCGGTGGGAGGAGGTGGCAGTGGTGGCAGTGGCGGCAGTGGCGGCAGTGGCGGCAGTGGCGACAGTGGCGGCAGTGGCAGCAGTGGCAGTGGCAGTGGGGGGGCCAGTGGTTCGCTCTCTTCTTCAAACAGCGCGGAGTCAGATTTAGCGCTAGATGTGTGGGGAGATATCAATAAAAACCTGGCGATACTTATTCAGGGGAATGGTAGCTACAGCGTTTCTGAAGGTTTATCCAGTGTTACCGTTAGCACGACACCAGGAAACATGACAAACGTACAAAAATATATCGACAAACTGAACAGGCATCTTCAACAAGAGGTTGCCGTTAATGTGACTATTTATAATCTGACGCTGAACGATGACTCAAACTGGAATTACTCGCTGACAGCGATGTTCAGCGCATTAAAAGGCAGAATCAATGGCAATATGGCTTTTTTCCCCGGGGAGTCATCGGCTGGAGGGATGCAGGGTACGACCGAAAATGGATCTTCATTCATTCTTAACATGCTTGACAGCCAGGGGAAGGTCGATGTTCTTAATTCAGCGAATGTGACGACGATGTCGGGCCAACCCGTGCCGCTACAGGTATCTAATACTCGGGGATATGTATCTTCAATTGGCACCACGGTGAGTGATAATATCTCGCAAAGCAATTTAAATGTTTCATTAATTGACACTGGTTATTCTTTAAACGTTTTACCCCGCGTGCTTGATGACGGCAAAATCTTACTTCAATATTCTATAAGCATGTCTTCATTGGTGGGTAAAAATAATGGATTTGATAATTTTAGTGTAGACAAGCAACAGGTGCAGCTACCTGATGTCAACCAACGATCGTTTGTTCAGCAGAATATTTTGAACAGTAATCAAACTTTGCTCGTGGCTGGATATAAGAATTCTGAAAATCAAATCTCTGATTCGGGCACTGGAGACCCTGACTTTAAGATATTAGGCGGAGGCCGGAGCGCTAAGGATAAGAAAGAAATTATCGTTATCAGCATTACTCCTACAGCATTAAATTTGGGAGGTAATTAAAATGTAAGATATTAGTACTTCGCATAATTATATTTTTAAAAATTTTAATATTAGATTCTCTATCAGATTAGGAGATTTACCGTATGCATATCGAATCCGGTATCAATAATGTTTTTTATAAAAGATGGCAACCATTCAAGAAGAAGGTGCAGAAGGGGCTTTCATTAATTGAGGCTGCTATGGTTTTGGCACTCTCAGCAATAGTTGTTGCAGGTGTTATCGCATACTATCAGTCAGCCTCGGATAACCAAAGAACTGAGTCTACCATATCCATGCTGACAGATTTAATTTCCGTTATACATAATACGTATAGTTCACAGGCAAACTATGCCGGATTAACATCGAAGTTAATTGCCGACACACAATCATTGCCTACCTCAATGACTAATGATCAAGGGCAAATATTTACCCCCGGTGGTTCACTAGTCACTATTGGTCCAGGTAAATTTTCTGGCAAGACATTAGTAAATTACTTTAACATTCAATTTGGTGTTTCAAATAATATGTGTCCCATTATGGCAAGGCTGGATTTAGGTAGCTCTTTGGCATCAATGCGTTTTGGTTCTGAGACTGCTACTCCGTACAATAAACCCCTCAATGTCTCAGATTCTGAGACCGTTTGTAAAAGTGCCTCGCGTGGCAGTCAGACACCAGACCAAGTAACATTGTATTATGAATTTCATTGATAAACATAAATAACTTAAATACTGGTTAATAAAATAGCCACTGCACATCAAAAATGTGGTGGCTTTTTGTAATGGATTTTGAGGGACTCATGGGTATTTCTTTCAATCAAGACATAGGCACGGTGACTGTTCATAAAAAAGAGTTTGCCATCAATCTTCTTTGGAGTATCTCAGATACGCGAGAGGAATTTAAAAAAAATATAAAAATAGAAACAGAACAGGTTGATACAGATCTGTTCTGTGAATTTAAAAATAACGATAATTCAATATGCTATGGTCTTGCGGATTCAGCGTTGGGTCATACCGTTGGCATGCCTGTTCTTCCCGCTATGCTCGCCCTGGCCCTTGACTCTCCTTTCTTAGGCGCATGGTCGCTAGATGAAAATTATTGGTACGTTTTAGCCATTGATGGAAGTAATACTATTCTTATTGATAAGGCCTTTGACAATGAGGATGCGGCATATGAAAGTTTTTGTTCAAGCGTTAACGATATAAAGTGGGATAAAGTCATTTGCCCGGAGGCGTGGGCGCAGTCGCAAAGGACAGATGATTTCTCACTAAATGATCTATCCAGGATAAAAAAAGTAAAAATTAAATGCATAAAATTTAAAATTAGAAAGATCCACCTTCTTGGCACTGGGGTTCTTCTGGCATTACTTGTTCTTGGCGTAACGATCAAAAAGAATTTACATCAGCCGGTTTACTCTGTCTCTATGACCAACACTGCAATTAAGAAACATAACGTTTTTCCACAGGTTAATAGTTTATTACCTGGCGTCTTTATAAAAGAATGCCGCCATGAAGTTCAGCATAATCTGGCCTTAGCATTTTCAGCACCGGGCTATAGTTTAGATAACTCGGTAGTGTGTAACGCTACAGGGATTAGTTTTAAGTTGGTTAGAGTTTTCGGCTCTACTGATTACATCCCTGATTCCTTATTAAGATACATTCACGATCATGCTGGGGTTGCGGACTTAGAAAGTGAGCAAGGTATTAGTATACATTTTCCCCTCCGGGGAAAAATGATTGGAGAGTTATCCTCTGAAGCACTCTACGGGCATACCAGAGATAAAATATTACGGCGGTTTGACAACACCTTCCTGAATGCCACTGTCGCTCAGGAGAGGGCTTGTGGTGAGATGTCTACAAACGAAGTTAAGTATGACAGGCAGTTTACATGTGTGGATTTTGAAATAAAATTCAACTACAACCCGGAGATTTTGATTCCTCTATTTGATGATTATGACGGTTCTGTCATTACTAGTATTATCTATGATGTCACAAATTCTAGTTGGTCTATCGACGGCACCTTTTATGAAATAAAGAGTAATTCGAATGTGGATAATTAAGGTGATTTATGAATGGGGAACTCTTTTTACTTTTACTTGCCATGATTTACACTATTACGCAGTCGTCTTTCTTGGCTGATACTCTGGCCGTAGTGAAATCAGAAAATCAAATATATGCTCATCAAATACTGAATCATCAGCTAAACCTGGTGGCGTATTGCAGTTCAGACAAAAATAATTGCCATCAGAAAAATTTCAACAAAGGGTATGTGCCTGCAACCAAGTTCATGGCTGATTTTTTTAGACCTTCAGGTCTTAATGACGAAAAACAAATAGTCTCATGTTACAATAATGGTTATGTATTTACTTTCTTCATTTCAAATAATGTGAATAATATCTTAAAGTTTGGATTCAACGAAAATCAGGTATTTGCTTATGCGGAAAAATATTCACGTAGGCGAGTCAGCGTACTGAGTGGCAGCTCTACTCTGATACCAAATGAGATCTGTTCAATTAAAGAGCAGGCCTTGATTAAGAAACCTGGCCAATTTTTTTTGATTAACTTTGTTGGAAATTAAAATGAATGTAGCCGATCATCAAAGGGCTTCATACCGTTTGATATAACGGAGATTTATAACATGAAGGGTATGTTATTCTGTAAAGGGATATCTTTGCTTGAAGTTGCATTCTTCCTGATAGCACTGACTATATTGTCATTATTCGTCGCTGAGCAGATATCCATTCGTAGCAAATATTTAGAATCAAAGATCATTTCAGACCAGGTTAGGGCGGTATCTGATGCGCTTAATGCATATTTAGAAAATTTAAAAGTTTCTGACGACACAAAATTTCCACTGGAAGTAAAAATTTCAACTCTTGTTAAGAGTGGATACCTGCCACATTCAAAATATGAAAGTGATTATCTTACTGGATCGGAAAACAACTATATCATCAAACTGCAGGCCACGGGTAACCAACCGGATCATTTGGTGGGGATGACATTACTGTGCTTAAGTAATATTAAAAAATTATCAGTAATAAACAATCTTGGATTTAGTGGTGGTGTTGTATCGATTAATGGTTCTTCCATGGTGACTGGAGCGTTAGGCGGATGGGCATTTAATCGGTCTGATTACCCATCAATATTCAATGACCCGTTAATAAAAAACATTAATGATTGTGTTTTCAATTTAAGTTCCTGGGAACCCATTATTGATGAGTCCGACTATCTAAACAAACCAACGTTGTCCTCTGATAAATTGAATATTCAAGGCCTTGTTGCTGGCGAAGAAGTATCATTACTCAATGGTGGTATATGGAACCCTCTTTACAGGAGTGACGCGCTTATTGTGACCAATAATAGCATTAATAAAGACATTGTAGTGGAAGTTATTGATGTCGACAGTAATAACATCATCACGCGTGGTCATTATATGGGCACTGAAAACAAAATATTTATTTCTGAAAAATACATTGGCATGAAAATTATTCTAAAGATTATTCCTGTAGATCCCGCTGGGCATGAAGGAGATGCTATTGTGATGCCCCAAAATGGTAGCAACATTAGTATTGAAGATTTCAATGGTAGTTTGTTCCACAAAATTAGTTTTAAAGTTCAGGCGAATCTATTTAACCATGATTTTTCTGTTCCTGTGGAACCAAAAAATAATACAAGAAGTGATACGGGGGAATGCAGTGATGTACAGAAGACTGGAGATAACCCTGCGGGTATTGATGTTGAAGGTGTGCAACTTGACTTAGTAAGATCGAAGGAGTATTCCCCCTACTTAATTCCTCATGTTATATCGCTACTCATTGATAATCAGAGTATTTTAACATTAAAAATATCAAATCCATCGACAGTACCCTTTAGGACTCTGTCATGGGGTACCTATGACAGACGTGATAATCATTCGCCATTGATCCCGGGTGTGGATGTCTCTGGCAATGGTTTCTCTCTTATTACCGGTCGTTGTCTTAAATCAGACAGTAAAAATATACGATTTGGGATTCGAATTGATAAACATGATTATTCTTTATCCAATCAACATTGGGATGGAGGCAGTCCTTTGTGGAAACCAATTTTTGTGACACTAACTGGTGAAACTGCAAATATATGGAGAGACCATGAATCCATTTATCAGTAAAGGCCTCTCTCTCATTGAAGTTGCAGTTGTTATTATTTTTTCTTGCCTGATTTTGGTTGCGGGTACCGGTTATTATCGCTCCCGACATATGGATCAAATGAATTTAATTACCATAGGCAATTATTCTGAGATTTCTATGGCGCTTTCTTCATATATAAAAATAAATTCTCAGGATATTAAAAGTGAATTTTTTTCTAATGGCGGCAAGCCATGGAAACTTGATGTGTCTTGTTTATATCCCTATATGCTCCAGGAACAATCAGATTCTAAATTAAAAAAATTCTTGGATGGCTATGGTAATAATATGCATGTATTAATTAGTTTGTACAAAGATCAAATTTATGGCTTGATCGTGGATGACGAAGTCCAAAAAATAATCCCCGCTGACTACTTAGGAAAATTAAAGGTTTCAATAGGCAATGCCGCTGGTTCATTTGACAATAATACTAACACCCTTGTAGGTATTAGCGATAGCTGGTCTTTCCCTTTAGCGAGTTGGTCTGTTTCCGGCGTGGATCTAAAAAATTCAAATCTCCTCTTTATTGTTTATGACAAAAGATTTTCAGAAAATGAAATAACATCCTTGAATGTAACGAAATCTGAGGCGGGTAAGCTTAGTCATGTGGATGTAAAACAAAAACAGATATCATGGGAACCGTTATACACCAATGATAGTATTGCTATCTCATACCACAAAAGTGATGATGTTGACTATGTTGAGTACTCCCTTTCCAGCTCTAAAGGTTATTTTTTAAAGTCTGATATCTATGCAAATTCATTCTTAATAACGCCTCAGGCGTCATGGGTTGTTAATGGAGACCTGATAAAAATTTATGTAAAAGCGCATCATAAATATAAGAATACGTTTTCAGATGTTTTGAAGATGAACGTTTTAATCACCAGCAAAACGGTAAGTGATTATCTCAGACAGCTTTTTAAACGAATTGAGTTCGATTACTCATATTCAGGGTTTCAAATGGTTGATGATAATAAATACAAGCCTTCCCAATGCTCCGGTGAACGAGATCTTCTTTTATCAAAAATAACCGGAATTATCATGACGCCCTCTCAAAATGAACATGCAGGAAACTTACTTATTCCTGTTAAATTTAAATTAACCTATAGTAATTTCTTCGATAGTGACGTTACATTTTTTTTGTATGCTATATCATCAACGACTGATTTTTATTCTGATAGCAGCAAGGGCGAAAACAATGCCTACGATTTAGCCTCTGGTCAATGTTCAGATAAAAACATAGCAGAAAGGGGAAGCGTTATTAATCTTTACCTCATTGATTTTGCAGGAGGGGATGATATAAAAATTTCATCAAAAAATATCGGCTGGAATATATCAGGGATAAAGGAAGGCAGTATTGTTTGGAGTGCATAACCTTTAGGAAGCGATGAGATGAATGTTTTGGATAGATTTAAACCCAGTCAGTACTGGGTTGGTTTCTTGGTTGGCGTAATTATTGTCTTCTTTGTTGTTTCTTTCTTTATGATGTACCTGGAATTTACACGCTCAAGCTTTTTTGTTGGCGTTTTAGCTCTAATAAATCGCTTTAGTGGCGGGTGAAATAATATTTAGTGATAAGCAGGGCGTGAATGAAAAAATTAGTAATTAATTATCGGGATTTCTTCATTGGTTTTGTCGGAGGTGGATTGGTATGCGCCATTCTTTATTGCGTGATTTTTGCCAGAGTTTTGTTTTTCCATCCACAATTGTTTGTTGATTTCACTTTTCTGTCCCTTCGAATTATGGACTTTATGTTGTAGGCATCTTATTATTTCTCGTTAAATTAAAAGGTGAAATTAGAGGTGTATATGGAAACGAGTAATAATCGAGGAATGAAGGACTGGATTGTTTTTATTCGTGTGGTTGAATTTAGAAGCTTATCTCGTGCGGCCAAAGACTTAAACATCAGTGTTGCTGCGGTAAGCAAGTCATTATCCCGACTGGAAAATTTTGTTAAGGCTTCTCTTATCCTCCGCGACGCTCAAAACTTCGAGTTAACCAGTGCCGGTCAAATAGCGTATAAGCAAGCTAAGGATATTGCTCAGGCATTTCGCTCATTATTAACATCACTTCAGAATCCTGAAAGAAATATAGAAGGCCGCGTCAGGCTTTGTGCACCTGCTCTAATCTGCGAGCTATTGGCTAATCATTGGACTCTTGATTATGTTAAGCAAAATAATCTATCCAGGGTACTGTTGTATTCTCGCGAAGGGGGGGAGTTTAGTCATAATTCTCCGGAATTTGATGATCTGGTGTTAAAAAGTGGTTTTATGGAAAGTGAGGATCTCATTCATCGTAAGTTAGCACCTGTAAATCTATTGCTTTGTGCGAGTCCTGGCTATCTGGATAAGCATAATGTTATAACGCACCCGGAGGATTTGAAATCTCATTTTTTATTAGGTATTAATCACCACTGGTTAGAAAAGCAGATGATTTTAACAAACGGAAATGAAGAGTTCTTATTGACAATTAATAATCACTCCAAAGTTATTTCTAATAATTATCTGGCGCTTCTTGGCCTGATTCTTAACGGCCATGGAATAATGATCCTGCCCAGTTGGGTAGCATCTGAATATTTGGTTAAACGACTCCTGGTCTCCGTTCTACCCCAATGGAAGCTCCCCGCCATGCCTGTCTATCTTGTCTGGAGGCATCGAAAATTTTATTCTCCTATGTTCAGACATTTTGCTAAATTTATCGAATCAAAATGGAATGCTTTGCCTCATCTTTAAGTTTATTAGTGAAATAACCTCGGGCATAAGGCTGAGGTTTTTCGATGGACTAGATGATAATCAGCATGATTGTACCCGCCACGCATAATATTTCTGTCCACACAGGAAAGCTGTCGCTCGACCCCACCGTGATATAGACGTGTTCATGCAGAATCGTTATCATCTTGCACAGGAATCCGCGCTATTTACTCTTGTGGTGCTACCCAATATTTTTGAGCAACTGTGTGATACCTGCTTCACTCATTGGTTATTAATGCTGTTCCATTCAGTAAATGCAAAGTGAGAGAGTTTCGATGCGCTCAAATCAGCCAATCAACTGAATTTCAGGCATAAAAAAAGACATCGCTTGATGTCTTTTTCACCTACAGGATTCGAATAGCTAACCTGTGTCCCTTGCTATAACTGGGTTTTTCAATGTTCGAAAAATGCTGGAGCCCCCAATTAGGCCCCCAGCCGTATTTCGCTAAAATATCAGCGATTTCGAGCTCAGTGATTGTAACGATGGGCTACCACGTTGCCAACATCCCCGGATAGTACTTTGCGATGATATCGTTCATCTTCTCAATCAGCTCCAAACGCTTGAACGTCAGATGTGCTATTCCCTTCTGAAAGTAACGAATACTGAAGAAATCATCCTCGTAAGCATTCTTCGCCGGATTATCCCGAATATGCTCCATCAATCGGGTAGAGATATCACCCCGGTTGTCGGGAATAGATTTGCTATCCAGCAGAAACAGCATTCTCTCCAGATCCGCCAGTTGATCGCGTCGCCAGCCCCAGTTCAGGCTGAACCCCCACCGGTTATGCGTCACCAGATTGCTGATGATGATCTTCTTACCAAAGCTACATGGGCTGTTGGTTTTGTAATCCCACGACAGGCCTTTGAATACATTGATGACACCACGTTCAAAAACATCCATTTTGTTAAGATGCAACTGCTCAAAGGTGCTGAGAATATTCTCCTTACTAATAGCCGGTAGCTCGCCCTCCTCCAGGTTCTTATGCCACTGGTCACGAGCCTGTGCATCCATCAAAGCCAGCATGCCAGACTTCAGCATCAAATCACGCCAGATACTGCGGTCGATATTGCGGGTGATGGCAGGCACAGCTTTATCCGTCTTTTCTGTCAGCCAGCTATCATAACGGTGCCCGGACTTCATGGCCCAGTCTTGCGCAGTTCCCCCGCCGATCTCGGCCGTTAACCCTGATATAGCATCAAGTTGCCGGATGAGTTGCTCAATTTGCGCCAGCGCTGTATCGCGGCCAGTGACTGCACGTTCAATATTTGTCGAAAGGATAAGGTCATTGTTATCCTTTAATACGTCGGGTTCTGTTCGCATAGTTAATCGTCCATAAAAGCAAACACGCCTGCCGGAAGTGACGGGCGCATTATGCGGTGAATAAAAAAGGAGAGAGGTCTGGAGGTATAAATCAGGAGTGAAGCTCGAAGAATTTAAGTATTTATTAATCCCGTCGTTCGTCTGGCTCTGAGAATATCGACAGCCGTCAGAAAGGGTGTTTGCTCCTGCCATGTAAACTCTTTGCGGTCAGTGCGTACCAGTTCATAACGTTCAACCAGGAAGTTCACCGCATCGGCAAGCGTTATTCCTGCCTCGATATGTTCTAGGATGACGGAATCCTTATGGAATGGCGTGTCGTTGAGTGTAAGACCGTAATGGTGTTCCAGCAGATACATTAATAGTTGCTGCCAGACCTGGACGGGCGGCATGCGTGATGGAACCGGCACCGTGGTCGGTACAGATGAGATGTGCATGAGTTAAATCCCGAGAAAAGAAGAAGTGAGAGGGTTTTACTGCGTTGGATAAATAGTGAGGTAAACGTAGCCGCAGCTACCCCGGCTATCTGCTATACAGGTCAACCCCGCAAGCTGGATGGTCACCTGATGTTGCTGGTATGGATTTAGATCACCGGAATCCAGCCTATGTTCCAGTTGCCCTACAAACAGCGGGAAAGCCTGTTCCAGGCTCTGTAGCTGCTCTGGTGCAAAACTTCCCGTAAATCCGGCCCTGTCTGCAAGGTAATACAGACGCTTACCTTCCTGAACCAGGCGAGCACCAAAGCGCGGGGTGATATCACTTTGTAGTCCCCATTCGCAGGACGGTGTTGATGGCATAAAAACCTCCGTTTAAAGCAAACCCAGCTCAGCAAAAGACACCACATCATTCCCAACCACAAGGTGATCCAGCACCCGCACGTCTACCAGTGCCAGCGCTTTCACAATCCGCTGAGTGATATGTTTATCCTGCTGGCTGATTTCTGCCGAACCCGAGGGATGGTTATGGGCCAGAATAACCGCAGCAGCGTTATGCCTCAGGGCAGATTTAACCACTTCGCGGGGATGAACTTCGATATGGCTGAGCGTGCCGGTAAACAGTATTTCCCGCTCAAGCAAACGATGCTGGTTGTCGAGATACATCACGATAAAAACTTCACGCTCCTGATGAGCGAGCTGTAGCTGAAGCCAGGTTTTGGTGAAGCAGGTGGAGAGAAACTGTTCACCCGGTTGCCGTTGGTATTTATCTAGTAAACGCAGCGCTCGCCGGATTATTCGTTGCTCATTTGCAGGAAAGACGGGGGATAAATTAAGTACAGACATAATTGATCCTTAAAATAAAAATCCTTACTGGTGTACTGGCAAAGCCTGGGAGAAGGGAGAATAAAAAGGCTCATGAGGTAAGCCGCAGCATAACATCGTGTCCTTACCCGACCGGTCTGAGCATGATTCATGCTTGTCATTCCCGAACACGCCGGGGACACGATGTACCAGCTCTTCATGGGGCAAGGGTCGGTCGCGACTTATCTGATTGATACGACCAAAGCGGCTGGCTAATTTCATGGTAATTTCCTGTATGTGAGACAAAAGAAAATGCCCTGCTCGAATGAGCAGGGCGCAAGTGGTGTATTGTTGATGTTTTTAACGTTGTGGATAAGGCTTACGGAAGGGCAAATTTCGGTACGCAGCCGTTATCACCAAATTCAGGAATCACAGCACCAGCGCCTTTGAGCGTAAATGCTGTCGGTTTCGCGCCGGAACCCGAGACAATGACGTTCTTGCCGCTACGTAATTTTTTCCATGCCCACATTACATTGTCTGAACCCACATGGGATTCGCTTTCGCTGATGTCGGCTTCTTCGCCGTTATCAATTTTCATGGTCAGGGTCTGACCGCGGTCCATGCTGACCTGATGACCGTTGGCGTCGGTGAAGATAATGCTGGCAGCCTGTGAACCCGAACTGTCGCAGCTGAGGTACAACTGTGACTGCCCCTTGCCGAGGATAGTGTATTCAGCCGTCCCCTGTGCATAGCCGCTGACCCAGACATCACGATTGCCAAAGGCCTGTGACACAGCCGGAGTCAGAGCAGATATCAGAAGAGTGGAAAGCAGTATTTTCTTTTTCATAGTATTCCATGAGGGTGATGGTTAAGACGATACGCGTCTCTCCTGAAGGTGGTGAGACGCGTTAAGAAAGAGGGTTAATAAGTGATACTGGCGATATCACTGGCTGACGGTGAATGTGCCCTGGTCGGTGAACACCCGGGCCTCAACAAAATTGCAGGCTTTACCAAAGTCGAGAGTATGGCCAAATTTCCAGAAGACACTGTCAGCGAAGGTCATTTTGCGGGGTGTGAACGGTTTATCTGAGGGCCACCAGCCGTCCACGTTCCGGCCCCTGTAGGCTATTTTTCGGTGTGTCAGCATCGGGCATTTTCCCCGGTTAACATCGATTTTCTTTATCAGAACGGTGTTGGCTTTTGCTGTCACAGTGACATAGACGCAGCCATAGCATTCAGGACCGGCATGGCTGACCTTCACTGTAACGGGCATATCACTGGCGGCCAGGGAAGGAAGTGAGGTGAACAACAGACTGGTGGTCAGTATCATAAAAAACCTTTTCATTACTTTTCTCCGGACGAATGCGCTCCTGCGATTCATCGCATTGATTTTTAATCAGTAAATGGCTGAATACAGTATCCCTGAGGAATCCTATAACCAGACATTTACCAGGGATAATGAATAAAACCGATCGGGTCGATCGACAAAATCGATCGTGACAGGGCGAAATTAGTTATCGAAACGGAAGACGAGTTTACCGATGGGGAAGTCAGCCAAAGAAGAAAGACCAGACGGTCCGGGCAGCTCGGGCCACGGTATGTGTGACGGTCTGGAGCGCGCAACGTGCAACCTGTGGCAGCGGAGCCAGGTCTATGACCGCATCAATCACTTCCACCACGGCATCGCCAAAGCTGTTGCGGGCGGTAGTGATTATGCCGGGAGTGCGGTACCCAATTTGCAGGTGAGGCACCAGCGGGCTGCGGGCCCGCTTTGGGAGACGGGTAATCATCGCCTCCACCAGACGGGACAAGTGGTACCGCCCCCTGACTGACACCGGAAGAATATTCGTCTCTGCTGTTCCCATCTGACGGGCGACGGCCTGGCGCTTCAGCGTAATATGCTCACTCTGTGATGCTGAAGGCTGTGCTGACAACCAGTTCCACTGTTCAGCCGGTTCGGTTTTATCCACCTGGTTGAGGACCCACAACACAGGTGGCTGTGGTCCGCTGTATTGTGCGAATACCCCCTGATAAAAATGCTCTTCCACCGAGAACGCCCTGTCATCGGCCTTCACAACCCACAGCACCATATCGAGTTGTGGCATGAGTTCGCGGTACAACTCACGGTATTCGTTGTCACGGCTGATGCTCTCTCCCACACCGGGTAAATCCACCAGGGTCAGGTAATGGCTGCCGAAACGCAGGCGCACATGTTGTGGCTGCCGGGTGCAGGCTTCTACGGCATTGACGGCACAGACCTGACTGCGAAACAACGCATTACACAGCGAGGATTTTCCGACGCCGGTTTTGCCCATGATGCCAATCACAGGCTCATACGCGACGAGGTGGCTGAGCTCCCGGAGAAGATGCTGTCGCAGAATACGGGGATAGCGCCGCAGGTGGCGACGGATAAGGGCATAGCCCGAAGGATGTTTCATATAAGCCTCGACATAATAAAAAGGCCATCACGGATGGATGGCCTGACTGAAGTAAACGGAAGGGAATTCTCTGGGATGATATATATCTGAGATTTTTTTAAAATATAAAACCCCTTCATCGTCATTCGAGATACTACAACTTATCTGCAGTCAGCGGTATTGATTGCTGCTGTTTATACGGACTTGCGTATCTGTATTTTTGCTTTTTTATTTTTCCTTTTCTTTCGTTCTTCCGTGTTGAGGTAAGTGAAGTTGTTGGAACTGGTTCGGGTTCTCACTCCTGGAATGCTGTTATAAATCTGTGCCTGAAGGCGGAAGAAAGTAAGGTACCCTTTTCGATTATGGCTGATGGCGCCGCTGAATTTATCTTCGATAAAATCAAGTATGTCTGTCTCTTGTCCAACATCCACTACCCGTGCGGCATTATGGAAGCGTAACGGATCGCCACGTCTGTTTTTTAATCGCGGACCATCAGAAAACTTGTAACAAATAACCCTGGGGTCTTCCTGCTGTTCTGGTGACCCGGTATTTGCCCATTTACCATAAATATCTGATGAAATATAGGCACTGGCACAGGCGTCAGGATGTTTGATGAAGAAGAAGTTAACAAGATAAAATGGCTGATGCCCGACAGTCATCAGGATAAGTCGCGAATAACCCCGAACTGATTTATATAACGGGTCTGACATTATTTGTTTTTTTAAAGAGGTAAAGCGTTTTCTGAGTTCTATCAGAGACCTGGTGAATGTATTCTCTGCGCGAATACTCTTGTTATCATTATCGGGAAGATAAAAAGAAAATGTAATCATTTCAATCTGGCGATATTGTTTCACCATTGAAAGATAATGATTGCTGAGGTAAGTCTGAGTATCTTCTTTTTCAGTAATTGCTCGTATTAGTTCTTTTTTGTTTTCAGAAGGGATCCTTTCGCTAAGGATGATTTCCTGATTTCTGTTATTCATGTTGGGACGCCGGAAGTCTCGTTCCCCACTGGTGTACTGGATACGGTACAACTTATCCAGCAGATCATACATGCCGTAAGGAGGCTTGTTATTACTGAAAGCGGTGAACAGATATTTCCTGCTGATGTCACCCCATGTATGTTCGGGTTTTTCATAAAACCTATCCTCCCTGCGTAACTCAAACACCCGAAAATCATCCCATATCGTCATACCTCGTTCTCCTTTTTGTGGCTGACAGGTGATACCTTCGCCTGGGAAATTTAATCTAAATTGTACTCTTTTTTACTGTAAATGCAGCGGTATTATAGTCTTTTCCTGTGGTTTTTTATTTACAATTGATATTGTAACTGACTGATTCTAATGTACTGTTATGATGTGATTGTTGCTGATTTCGCTGATTTGATAAGGTTGTTCTGATCTTCATTCCTGGCAAGCAGTCAGCGTCCATGGAACTGAGTGGGGGAAGTAACGATATACAGTGGATATGTAAACGGGGGACGAACGGAGAAACGCCCTCTTTTAGACACCAGCATCAGACCGGACAGAATGTGTTACGGATATTCTGTCAGGGTAAGCCGTTCGTGAGAGGAAAAATACGATAACAGCCAGCACCACCATATGTTGTTGGTGATAAATAATAGCGGAGATCTTTATTGGGCTGGAATGTGAAGGAGTTCCCGGAGTCTGCTCCTCCCTCATCCGGTTAGAGGGAGAGTGTATCTGATTATTCAGGATGCGCATTTCGATTGTCGGTCTGAAAGAGTATTCGTAAATATATTTAAATTTTACGAGCGTTCTGAAAAGTGATATTTGGGTGATTTACAGAATGCTGATTTGCATTGGTTCGTCATGTAGGTTGATGATAGTATGGTAAGGATAAAAATTAACATGTTGTTTGGAAAGTATTTTGAGCATTGCTTGCAGTCACATTTCCGTGCCAATTTAGGTATTATTATTGTTACTTAAAGAAGTCAATTTCTCATGTTTAATAAAACAAGCCATCTCAGATGAATTTAAAAGAGATGCATTGCTTTAAGTAAGTACAGTAACTCTCCATAACATTAAAAAAACCATTCTCATTCATCAGGTAATATTCCCTGCCAGGTGATGCACTTAATACCACCTCAGAATCAATTTCTTTGCAGAAGAGTATTTCATGACGATATTTTTCAATATCACATCATTCTGAATCTTCTCTCGCCACTTATCATTCAGTAAACGCGGATACATATTTTTAAACTGATTATTTGAATCAATAAAATATGATGAATCTCTCTTATCCAGTGTCAACCACAAGAGAGAAATAACATGACTTATCAAATCAACGAGAATTATACCCTTAACGATGTATTATTTCATGCTCTGACGGAGCATATGGAACGTATGCGCGACCGTTACTCTGACATCATTCCTCTACGTATGGATTTCGCTTATAAGACGACCAGTAAACGCTATGTTTACCGATATCGGGATCGCTGGGATATGGACATGTACCGGCTGGCAGAAAGAGTTATGAGAGCGGGTGTTGTTATTGGCTATGCGTGGGTGATGGAGTTCACTTATCAGCATGGCCTGCACTTTCACGCCATGTTTTATCTTGATGGACAACGTAAGCGGAACTGTTACCGCTCTGCGCGGGTGATTGCTGAAGAGTGGCGAAGCATTACGGATGGTGAGGGGATATTTGAGAACTGCCAGAAGAAGGTTTACCACAAAGTTAATGGTGCCAGATGCCTGCACCACTCAGACTGTAAAGGCTATCGGGACCTGGCGTTTATTCTTAGCTATCTGGCTAAGCAAGAGCAAAAAGAAGACTGTGAAGGCCCTGTATTCTGGCTGAGTGAGATAAAGCCCAGAGGACGAGGCGGAAGGCCCCGGATCAGAAGTATCGGTAAAAAATTACGTCAGTGAGTCATCGTTTGAAGAAGTCTGCACCATTCGAGTACCAGGCTTCTTCTCCCTCACCACCAACGGAGAACAAACGATGGCCACTCCTACAGATATTCTCAATGACAAATTTGTCGATATGGCATTTATCACTCAACTCACAGGCCTAACCGACAAATGGTTCTACAAACTCATTCAGCTCGGCGAATTTCCTAAACCCATTAAGCTGGGCAGAAGCTCTCGCTGGCTTGAGAGCGAAGTGGAAGCCTGGTTGCAGCAGCGCATCACTGACTCGAGAGGCTGATATTATGAACGCTACGACAAATCCTCCATGCCGGATTTATGACAAATGCAGGCGGAGCTTTCGGCCCGAGCTCCAGTCCTTTCTGCTGACGACTGATTCTGCATGCCGTTACTGTATTTCACTACAGCATTTGCCTGATATGACCAGATTTCGATCTCCATTAACCTGGCTTAATTCCACTTCATGCCTATTGAAGTGGTCAACAAAAACTGGCCACAGTTTTAGAGTTTTTCCTGACAATCGCTCTGATTCATCGAGTGTTAAGCCACCGTTATATTGGTAGGGTCTGGGCTGGCTGTAATAACCAATGATGTAATTCGTTATTGAACTATTTGCTTCGCTATAATTAGCGTATCCACAGTTCGGTACCCATTCTGATTTCAGGCTGTAAAAAAATAGTTCCATTGGGCTGTTGTCCCAGCAGTTCCCACGTCGACTCATGCTTTGCTTTATACAATAGCTCCACAGTAACCGTCTGAAAATATGTTTAAAATATATGCTCTCATATCTAAAAAGGGTGGATGACTTCCCGCACCTCTTTAGAGAAGGCGACCGCTGCAAAAGATGAAAGAAACAGGATAGAGCCCAGTTCAGTAACGTGCAGCGCCAGACTATATATTCAACTGGTCCGTCTGAATTGAAGAAACTTTACTATCATTATCCTGGGCGCGAATTATGCAGCGTCGTTTTTTATATTTAATGGAGAATAAAATGGAACGGATAAAAGATGCAGAACTCCACAGACGCGTCTCTTGGGGTAGCGTCATCGCCGGGGTGGTAACGGTTATTGCCGTTTCCCTGCTGCTGACAACTCTGGGCACCAGTCTTGGACTCTCTCTGCTCTCCCCTCAGTCAGATGATGTGGTTAACGGTGCAGACAAGGCGGTTCTCGCCTGGTCCGTGGTCTCAGTAGTTCTGAGCCTGGCCTGCGGTGGTTTTGTCTCAGGCCGACTCGCGGGCGTTGACGGTATCATTCATGGTTTTTTGTCCTGGGCCACTTCACTGCTTGTTGCTTCCGTGCTGGGCTTTGCCGCCGCGGGCGGCATTCTGCACATGGCAGGAAACGCCGTGGGTGCCACTGCATCAGCTGCAGGATCTGCGTTGAGCGGTCTGGGTAACGTGACTGCGAAGGCGGGAGGTGCGGCGACTGATATCGGACAAAATATCGCTGAAGGACTGGGGTTGAACACACAGATCTCCGGCGGGCAGGCAAATCAGCAGATAATGGATGCCCTGCGTAAAAGCAACATTAAAGAGCTTCAGCCTGAGTTCTTGCAGGCGCAGCTTGAGGATGCGGGACATGACCTTACCACAGCGGTTAAAAATATGGCTGTAAACCCGGGCAACAGCGATGCAATTCTGGATGAACTCAGCAGTAAATTAAAATCCCGTGCTGAAAGCATTACTCAGGGTGTTGACAGGAACGAGGTAAAAAAAGCCCTGGCAGATAATACCAGTATGTCTCCGGAGGAGGCCGACAGAGCCGTAAATAACATTATTGAAGCCCGAGAAAAAACCGCTCAGGAAGTCAACAAGCGCATAACACAACTTGAAAGCAGACTGAATGAAGCCAAAGCTCAGTACTATGAGTTTAAGCAACAGGCTAAAGAAAAAGCAGATGCCGCTGCTCATGCAGGAGCTGTTATTGCACTCTGGTCATTCTTTGGTCTGCTTGCTGGCGCCATCATCAGTGCACTGGCCGGACTGTGGGGAGTTAATACTCACCCGGCTTACCGGAAAATTCAGGCATAGCGGCGACGCTCTTATCTGACTCAGTTTCAGGACTTGCTGGCATGGGCTGAACACGCCTGAAATATATGCCCACAACAAAGGCCTGCGTAATTAGCCGCAGGTCTTTATTGTTTTTATGGTGCTCCCTCGGCCATGCATGCAGCAAAATTATCCATAATTGCGGTGGGAAAACAGGCAATGAGCCTGTGGGTAACGGCCGCCTTGTTGTAAGTATCCCGCTTAACCGAACCATTCACTTTTAGAGATCTTCCGACATACTGATTATGTCATCGGAGGAGATCGTCATGCGAAAAGACCGGCTTACCAGAAGCAAAACTCCGCGAGCGTAGCACTGCCTGCGGAATAACCCCTTTCCGTCAATACTGTTCTCGCTGGACGCTTACGTTGATAACATGCCGTTTTTCCTTACATCCGTGATTCATACGACAGCCACCCGTAGGTCATCGGAAAGACCACCTCAAAGAGCGACAGTAATTACGGAAAACTTTCCCTATACATCCGCCCCAACCTGCATAAGTGACCCTGAGCAAAAATACTGCTCCATTCAGAAACAGAGTTCCGACATGATGAAGAGCCTGAGCGGAGGTTGTGCCGATGAAAAAGTCAAGATCCACCGAAGAGCAGGTTTTTTGCCCTGAAACAGGCTGAACTGGGTACAAGCATGCCCGAAATCTGTCGTAAGCTGGGTACTTCTGATGCCATATTCTATACGTGATACAAGAAATACGACGGGATTTATCCTGTTATCTCGTTCAGGAGTTCAATTTTTCGCTAATCGTTACTATGTCACTCGCATTATCGTGAAGGAGACTTATCTGCAAGCAGCCTGTTGCGTCAAGGGGCTGTACGCGCATAATTTATTAGCTGCAGATTAAGCCCAGACATTCCTGATATGACTTTATCAACGATTTGAGCAACATGATGAACGGTTCATTAATTGGAACGTTGTGTTTGGGATAAAACAGCAGGTACTCAACACCTTACAATGTCATCGAACGCCCTAGTGTAAACGTATTGCACCATTGTTGCTTGTAATGCCATTTGGGACTATCCCTTCCCAAGGAAAAAACCATTTTCACGTTATGAGCCTCGCACATTTCTCTTGCGCTCTGAATATTCAGATACATAAGAACACTGCCAACACTCAGGTCTGTATAGGTAGGATCGTACCCGCCGTTGATACAGTCGAAGAAATACCATTTCTTGCACTCCGCTTTAAACACTAAGTCGTAAGCGCATGGCTTTCCTTGGATCACTAAGACATGACCAAAAACCAAGTGACGTAATGCCCCAAAAACCTCTGATAAGACATCCTTTGAGTAGCATTTGAGGGTGTCCCCCCAACGCAGTTTGAACAGAGTGCAGTAAATATCACTAAGTTCATCATTAGAAAAACGATCTACTGGACAACATTCACCGCCTGCCCGAAGAAACTTTTTGAATGCCTGGCGTCTCTTCTTATGCGTGGCATTCGAAAAATCAGGTTTCACAACGCATGTTTTCCTTTTCATTCTACGCCAATAAATGCAGTTGTAGAAATCTCCAGCATGAAAGGGGGAAAGCTGCTTTGTTCGAAAGGGCAGAAAAATCCTTTTTGCATGTTTATTGTAAGGAATAATAATGTCATCAAACAGGAAAGGATAAGCGGCGCTGCCGGCGCGAATATCTTTGCCTGTGACATATGTCGCACAAATTAGCTCTCCTTTTTGCATATAAGCATAAAAAGATGGTCCTGGCTCTTTATCACTGAGAAAGCGAAGTATATCCGGATGCGAACAGATGCTTCCGCCAAAGCGTGAATAGGCCTCTTTATATGTGTTGAAGTCCGACGGGACCCAGCCATTTATGTTAATACCCTTAACCCCTCAAAGTTATTGAAATAAAAAGTCACTTTCATCTTTTTATTTCAATGTGTATTCATCAGATAATGAAGTGTAAGTAAATGCTGACGAGCGAATCTTGAAATAAATTTTCCATGTTTTGTTCCAGTAAACCTGTATATTTAATTGGTTTCTGACAAACTGGAATGACAGGTATTATCTCAACTAGTAAGTAAATATTATCTAAACACAATGACATCACTATCCAGTAAGAGTAAATGGCGATTAAACCTTAAAGAAATTTTGATCGAGGAAATGGTGTAGACTGTCTTATATGTAGACTCTACGCTTCGTGCAGATTAATTTTTAACAGTATCACTAAGGGATGGAGAAATGAATATCTCTTTTGATAACTTATCATCACTTTCGCTTAGGCAATCGCAGTAAGCTCGCCGATGTGACGCTGTCATTTATCCAGTGATTAATTCTGAACTTACACAAATCTCACACAGACAAAAATTGGATAAAGAACTATAAAATCAATCAATTACTCGCCTCGTTTGTTTGCATCAACAAAAAGTGAGCTGTCTGACATACAGGCACTATGCAATTGCAGTGTTGATTTTCTCGTGTGATAAAAAATGACCTATTAACGAGCTTATCATATGCTATATTCCCTCAGGTTTGACAGTTTTGTTTTAGCAAACTCACAGGATAAGAAAATGAAAAATCCACATTGGCTTTCTGGACTGTTGATCGCGACAACTATCGTGATGAGCGGATGTTCGTCCTACGATCCGGTGCAACTACGTCAGCAGCAATTAAGCAATAACTATACATACTACAGGCTTGATCCCCCCCTTTATAACGGCGATGTCGTTCAGTACAAACTCAAAGATGGCAGCCGTGATACTGTCACTGTTCAAAGCACCACTCTGCGAGGGATTATAACCAGTACCGGGCAGGAGCTTCCTTATAAGGACATGATATCCTTGGAGCGAAAAGATATCTCCAAAGGTAAAACAGCTGCTGCAGTAGGGGCTGGAGCGACTGCTACAGTTGTGGTGCTGGTAGCGGTATTTGCCGTCGCTGTGGGGGCTGGTTTTGCTGCGATTATAGCGGGTACCTGAGTCAACAGATACTTATCTCCACATTCGCAAAGCCAATAATGAGATAGCCTTTTTTATTAACGGAAGGCTATCTCTTTCAAAGAATCAATTCACCAGGCGCATTTCACCCAAGGCTAGTTTTGTTGAATAAATCAGGTCTGGATAAACATCCCCGTAGAGGGTAGTTGCTCTCAAACAAAAAAACGCTTTCTGGCATATCTGCCCTTATCATTTTGTTCAGTGTGTGCACCATTGCTAAAGCCTCTTATGCCTGACCTTCCTCATCACGCAACGTCAGTGAACATCCGAACTGATACTCCGGTATATGCCAGAATGAATGATATATAAAATTTCAGTATAAGAACTCCTTTTATTTTATGAGATGCCATTGAAACCATTGTTTATTTTCATCATTCATAGCAATCGGTGGATTCAAGTCAGAAGTACAACGCTAAATACCACTCACAGACCTGCAAAAACTATCCATATTCCCTGGTTATTCTCCTTGCATTAAACACACCATAAACGAGCGGGTAAAATTAATGTGTTTATTATGTTTCAAATGTTTATTTGGAACGCGCAATTACTTTTTCTTACTTATTTTACTTTCTGCAATACAGTCTCTTTCATGATGAATATTAAGGGAATTCCTTTTCTTTTTCAAAATTCATGATCGGTTAAGGCGATCAATACACTATAAAACAATAGGCCCCGCCATTTAATTGTATTTTATTGATCGTTTTGTCGATATTAAATTGAGAATGTATCATTCCGCCGTTTTCCCGAGTCATTCTATTCGCGGTACACTGAGCGGCCTCTGGAGCGAGTGGGGGGACTTATTCCAGTACAGTGGCACGGGTTTCGCCAGCTACGGCAACTGGTCGTCGGAGCAGGCGAGCAGCGGCAAGCACTACCTCGTCACCCTGTACCAGGCCCACGCCGGCAGCAACTACGACACCTACATGTTCTGCGTGGTGTGTCGTCAGGGTTTTTAGCATTTAGCCTTTAATTTTTAACCTTTGGTTTTTTATTTTTAATTGCGTTTATCTTCCCCCGCGCTGCTTACGCGGGGGAGTCTGAGGAGAAGGCATGATGGAGATAAAAGAGAGGCTGGCGCTGAACGCCCGTCCGGCAAAGCTTACGCTTATCCGGACGGGCAGGTTCCTGAAATGTTACCAACAGTTGTTGTTTTCACGGGTGCATGCACGTGTATCCGGATATCAAAGTTACATTGCTCATGGTGCTTTTATGCGGCTGACGACGTTAGTGGATTCTGCCGAGAGGCAAATCACGCGCTGGCAGGGTTGGTTTATGCGTCGTGATGCGGGGAGTGGTACACCACATGAACAGTGACGTATTGCAGATAGTGCTGACGGATAACAGCTGGCTGTACGCAGGGCTTGCGGCACTGATGCCGGAGATGCTCTGCCTGCAGGCAGGCTTCTGTGCACACCGTCTGCCGCGGGAGGTGTGGGTTGCGCGGCGTATCATTATCGCGGTGGACAGCCGGATAGTGTTCCGGGGGGAGTGGACCGTGTTTAACGCCCTGCAGGTCCTGCGACCTGACGCCACGACGGTCTGGCTGACACGGGAGGAGACCGGGCGGGTATTTCCGGCCGGAAGCCGGGGAGACCGTATTGTGGCGCAGAAGCAGAATATTGTCTCGCTGCGTCTCGCCCTGAGAAGGTTGTCACTGTGGGCAGATCCCCGAAGGGAAGAGGTGCGTGTTGCAGGCAACGGCCTGACGCTGACGGAGCGCCGTCTGCTGCCGCTTTTTCTGTCAGGGATGAGCGTACCGGCACTGTCGCGACTGACGGGCAGACCGGTCAAGACGCTGTATACGCACCGGCATAAAATACTGGCGAAGACGGGATTCCGGCAGATGGCATTTTTACAGTTTGTGTATGAACGAAACGGGGGACTGCCGGGTATTCCGGAGCTGGAGACACCTGATGACACGACGCCAGGGAACCAGGAAGAGGAGGAGACAGGCGAATGTACCGTATAACCGCAGTCATCCACAAGGCGGGAGGCGCACCGGTATTGTGGACATATTATTCAGCGCGCCGGCTGACGCAGACGGAGTGTGAAAATATGCTGTCGCGGGCCAGGGAAGCCGGAAAGGGGCATGGATTTCGGGTCAGGCTGACGGAGTTTTGTTGTGAGAAGGCGGAAGATGTGAGGATTATTCAGCAGCCAGTGTAACGATGCTCCGTGAACGAGGCAGAGGGCTCTGCATCAGGGCAAAGAGGCTCCCGGGGCATACAAGGCACCGGAACCGCAACGCGGTGACGCTCGCCTGTAAGGGCGCTACGTTCTTGACTGCGTCCTCGTATATCCAGTTCACCGCGCGCGCCGTCTTCGTCGGTCGCCACCATAGGTATGCGCTCGCTGCGTGCGCGGCTCAATGGATTGTCGAAACCAGGTGTGCGGTTTTTGCCGGAGAATTCCTTGAAGCGAGCGCCGAAATCGTCCGCCTGCAAGGACAGACCGACCTCGCGTAGCAGTGCAAGCGTAGGCATTGCTTGTTTATGCTGAGAGTACCGTTCCGGTTTGGCCTGGTTTTCTACCGGGTTCATCAACTGCCACAACGTGGTACCGAACGCGCTCAAGGTGCGCATCTTTGTCAACAGTTCTGGGTACCCTTGCTCGAGGAAACCATCGGCGAGGCCTGATACGTGTAAAATGTTGGCATAGTGTGCGTATCAGACACTGACAGCCACAGTCCCTGGGGGACCGGGAAGCCGCCAAAATTTTGGCATGCTAACAAAGTAAGACAAAAAAGCCCCGGTAATAAATACCGGGGCTCTGACTCTTATTGTGACAGTTTCAGATGCGTGTTCAGCTTCAGAAGTTGTACTTCACACCCACCATCGCGGTCGTATCGCTGTAGCCCTCATCGCCAATCTGCTGACCGACATTACCCCACAGTTGTGTACGTTTAGTCAGCTGGCCTTCCAGACCCAGCTTCACTTCGCCGATGTTGGTGGCACCGGCCTGCTCCAGTGATACGCCGTTCATTGCAACTCCGTTACGCTTCGTGTTGTGCAGCCAGTTCACTTCCACAAACGGCTGGAAAGAGCGGCTTTTACCGTTATCGATACGGTTGTGACCCTGCATAAAGGCGCGCATGCCCAGACGGGTCTGAACGTTGTCGTTCCCCTGGGTACTGATACGGGTTCCGTTGCTCTCCGTCAGGTCATCCGCCTTCACGCCCATCCAGGTCACCTGTGCCTGCGGCTCAATGAAGTAACCGGTCGGGTTATCTGCTGCACCGGACTGACCCACCGCGAAGGTGTAGCCGGTTTCCACTGAGGCCGTCAGTCCTTTTGATTTGTAGCTTTCAGCCGCAATCGCATCCCCGTTCACATGGTTGTTGAACCAGCTGTACATCAGCTGACCATCCACATACGCCCCGGTTTTGTCCGCATCATGCTGATACCAGGTGCCGTAAAGGCCTGCGCTGTAACCTGTCACGCTGCCTTTTGAGCTGTATCCGGATACGCCGGACCGGGTGTTGTTTTTGTTGTTACCGTAGCCAGCCATCAGCCCGAGGTGGAACCGGTCATGGTCGGTGTTGCTCCACTGTGCCAGGTCACCACCCAGTTGTGCCACATAGGTGTTGCCGGTAGTTTTCAGCTGCCCGCTGTTATCGTGGAACTGGTTATGGTTCCCCACCTGGCGCAGCCACAGGCTGGTCACATTACCTTCTGCATCCAGGGCATTCATGTAGCGGTTTTCCCCTGCGCGATCATGCAGGGTGGTCAGAAACATGGACGACGCGGCCTGGTTGGCGATGTAGCTGCCGGCTTCCGGGCGAACCACATGATGAATCGGGGTGGGTTTCGGGTCAGGTCCCAGACCCAGACCCAGACCCTGACTCAGTCCAGTATTATGGCTGTCCAGGTACCAGCTGTTATTTCGGTTCATCAGTTTATAGTCATATGCGCCGGCGACAATACGGCCTTTTTGCTTAAAGGCATTCGCCGTTGAGGTGCCATTCACATGGATAATCTCAATGCCGTCCACCGTTTTGGCGCCGGTCCCGCCGATGTTATTGACGGAGACATTTGTGGTGCCCGCCGCATTACCGGTGATAACCAACTTGTCGGTGGCGGACTTATCACCCCCCAGGGCAGTGTTGAACAGCAGGTTGCCGTTGTTGCCGGTATAGTTACCCACGGTGAGCACCGTACCCACATTATTACCATTTGCCAGGGAAACCGCTCCGCCGTTGGCCAGACTGCCAATAGTCGAATTGCCGGTCAGGTTCAGGGCCGTACCTGTGGCCAGATTCATGCCGGTGACGTTCTGCATGGTGCCGGTCCAGCTGGCACTGTTAGCCAGGCTGATACTGGTGGTACCTTTGTTGATGACGTTGCCGTTAAGGGCAGAGTTGTTGACGTTGACGCTGGCTGATGCACCATCATAAACATGCAGCGCATTGCCTGTCGCTCCACCATGCAGCTGAGTGCCATTGGCAATATTAATTGTCGTCCCGGTACTCCTCACATAAATAGCATCACCTGTGGTTCGCGTTGACGTTATCAGCGCATGATTGAGATTGAGCGTAACCTTTTTATCTGATTTGGTTTCATCCTGCGCATGGATCCGTATACCTTGACTGCCCCCCGTAATACTTGAATCAGCAATATTAATCTGTGATGACGTGTTCTTGTTACTGTACCATTGGCTATTGTTGTCGTGAATATTTAATCCCGCCGCGTATCCGTCACTCGTAACAGATGCACCATTGACAACATTAATTACATTTGATTGGTTTTCACCCGCAGTGCCGATGTCTATGCTGTTAGATATTACGCCGCCATTAATGGTTAACAACCCATTTCCCTTATAATCAATAGCAAGAGAGCCGCCATTGATTTTTGCCTGGTTCAGAATAATTTGAGAGGCCTTGCTTTCTGGGGATTGATTAAAAACATGCAATCCGATTAGTCCACCAGTAATCTGTGATTGATTGACGGTAATTTTCCCTTGATAGTTTTTGACAATAACTCCCTCACCGGTCTTGACCGTTACAGGATCAGAGCCACTTGTCCTGTATGAGCGAACAATAGCTTTAGGACCAAAGGTAATATTGTCAGATTTAGCCGCGCCAGTAATGGCTACACCGGCACCTTCATATATTTCTTTATCCTCAATAGCAACAGATGATGCTTTATTCTCAATCAGAACATTGTCGAATATAGCAGTGCCACCTTGCATATCGACAGTACCGGCAACATCATCATTAGCATTGTCATCACTGATGCGTAACAGGCCTTTAGTTCCATAATTCACATTTGAATTTGTCGTGGTTACCGGACCTATACGCCCTGCACGATTAAGATTAACTTTGGAGTCAGCTACTGCGAGAGAATTTATTTCCAGAAGTCCGGTTCCTGCAGGATTTTCATCGAAATCAACATGCGTTTTGTTGATGACATTAATATCCTGTCCGCCAAAGCTTACTTTCACCACATGAAAGTGACCATCGCTATAATCACCTGCGAATGCCAAATCCACAGCACCTGGAATGGCAGTCAGGACAAGGATAGTCAGAAGACGCGGTTTGAAATGTGCATTCATCATGCAAAAACTCCACTTATATTGTGAACGAGGGATAATAGAAGACAAATATCAATTATGTCGATCATTGATTTTTTGTTGTAAAACCAATTACCGATTTCGCGGGCAGTATAATTAATAATTTTTTATCTTGAACTACGTCTCAAAATGCAAGTAAACATTTCAATGGAAAGCAGTGTTTCCGGTTTTTGATGTAATTTAACTGTCAGGCAACTTATTTCTTCATGAAATAATACACATGGATAATGCGGTCACAGATTAATGACTTATCAGAAACATCTTCATTCGTTGTCCAGGGAACACCTGCAGATACGGGTCTGATGTAAAATGCCGGCACAGGCGTAATGACACCAAGAGCTTATCGATGGCCAGATTCGCTACCTTTTGCATCCTATCTGTACCCCCCGGTATTTCAGGTAGCGATAAAGTGTGACTTTAATAATTATAATATTTTCTGCGATCGTATTATGGCAATCGTTGGATTCAAGTCAGAACTACAACGCTAAATACCTCTCACAGATCTGCAAAAACTATACATATCTCCTGGTTATTCCCCTTACATTAAACACACCATAAACGAGCGGGTAAAATTAATGTGTTTATTATGTTTCAAATGTTTATTTGGAACGCGCAATTACTTTTTCTTACTTATTTTACTTTCTGCAATACAGTCTCTTTCATGATGAATATTAAGAGAATTCCCTTTTCTTTTTTAAAATCCTTGATCGGTTCAGGCGATCAATACACCACAAAACAATAGGTCTCGCCATTTAATTGTATTTTATTGATCGTTTTTGTCGATATTAAATTGAGAATGTATCATTCCGCCGTTTTCCGGAATCGTTCTATTTTCGGGTCTCATTATCTTGCGTCAGCTTCACAGAGCTGTCGTTTTTTTGCTGCTGATGAACTTAATTCTCTGTCATACAAATATGGATATTCGATAATGAAACGTTCACACTTTTCACATCTGCCTGCGGATGTGGCTTTTTCACCGGGGCTGCGCTGTCTTGCCTGGCTCAACATCGCCGTACAGGCAACATTGCCCCTGACGGCGGCCTTCACCCCTGTGATGGCCACGGCCGGCGAACAACATTTCCTGCAGCAGACTGCGCCGTTATCCGCTCCCCGTATGCAGGTCTACACCCTCGGCGCCGGTGAGACCGCCGCTTCTGTGGCAAAAAAATTCCACCTCACACCTGAACAACTGCGCGAGATGAATGCGTTCCGCACCTTTGCTCGCGGCCTGAACGGCCTGCGCCCCGGGGATGATGTGGACGTGCCGCTGATGACGGGAAAGGATAATAAAACCACGTCAGGTGGCACCTCCTCCCACAGGACTTCCTCTGCAGAAGAAGGCGATGAGCAGGCGCAGAAGGTGGCCGGATATGTCACCCAGGCCGGGAGCTTCCTGTCCGGCAGCGCAAAAGGTGATGCTGCAGCTTCGATGGCCCGCGGCATGGCCACCGGTGAGGCGGGTGGTGCCCTGCAGCAGTGGCTGAGCCATTTTGGTACCGCCCGCGTGCAGCTGGACGCAGATAAAAACTTCTCCCTGAAAAACTCGCAGTTTGACCTGCTTATCCCCCTTTATGACCGGGGCAATGAGATGGTATTCACTCAGGGCAACCTGCACCGCACCGACAGCCGGACCCAGGCTAACCTTGGGGCAGGGCTGCGTCACTTCACCCCCACATACATGCTGGGTGGGAACCTGTTCGGGGACTACGACCTGTCCCGGGACCACGCGCGTATGGGGGCCGGGGTGGAATATTGGCGTGACTTTCTGAAGCTGGGCGTCAACGGCTATATGCGCCTGACGGACTGGAAGGATTCCCGGGACCTGGCCGACTATCAGGAGCGGCCAGCCAACGGCTGGGATATAAGGGCGCAGGCGTGGGTGCCATCCCTGCCACAGCTGGGCGGGAAGCTGACCTATGAGCAGTACTACGGGAAGGAAGTGGCCCTGTTCGGGGTAGACAAGCGTCAGAAGAACCCGCACGCCATCACAGCCGGGATAAACTATACGCCGGTGCCGCTGATTACCCTGGGAGCAGAGCAGCGTCAGGGTCAGTCAGGGAAAGGCGACACCCGGCTGACGGTGGATATGAACTACCAGCTCGGAGTGCCGTGGCGCGCCCAGGTCGACCCGACTGCGGTGGCGGCGATGCGCAGCCTGGCCGGCAGCCGGTATAACCTGGTGGAGCGTAATAACAATATTGTGCTGGAGTACCGTAAGAAAGACATCATCCGACTGCACACGGCAGACCTGGTTACGGGATATCCCGGGGAGCAGAAGTCGCTGGGTGTGTCAGTGACCAGTACATACGGGCTGGCCCGCATCGACTGGGAAGACCCGGCCCTGAGTGCGTCCGGTGGTAAAATCGTACAGAATGGCGCGGATTACGCGGTAGTGTTGCCGCCATACCAGGCATCTGCACAGGGTGTGAACACGTACGCCGTCAGCGGCGTGGCAGTGGACACTAAGGGCAACCGGTCTGACCGGAGTGATACCCAGGTTACGGTGCAGGCGCCGGAGATAAATAAGCAGACCTCCACTTTCACGCCGGTGAGCAGTGTGCTACCGGCGGACGGGAAGAGCACGCAGGTGCTGACCCTGACATTGCGGGACGGGAGTAATCAGCCTGCGGATATGGACGTGAAGGATATCAGCCTGAAAAACAGCACGCTGAAAACCGCCGTGGTATCAGCGCTCACAAGAAAATCAGCAGGTGTGTATACCGTCACGGTGACGGCAGGGACGGACAATGAAACGGTGACGTTAACGCCGTCGGTGAGTGGCATCACATTATCCCCGGCCGGGGTGACTATCAGCAGCAGCACACCGGACGCAGGGCAGTCGGTGTTCTCGGCGAGCCCGGAAACCATCATGGCCGACAACACGGCCATCTCCACGCTGACGCTGGTTGCGAAGGATGCACAGGGTAATTCTCTCGCTGGCCTGAAGGACAGCCTGACCTTCGTGGTGAAAGACAGCGGCGGTCAGATACCGGCAGGTGGCATCATTACGGAAAGCGCCGTCACGGAGAGCAGCATTAAAGGCACGTATACGGCGACCCTGAAAGGGACCTCGGCGGGAAAATACACCATAGTGCCGGAATACAACGGTATCGCGATGGGCAGCCTGAGTGCGGCGGTAACGCTGATATCCACCATGCCGGATGAAAATACCTCCACCATTAAAACCGACACCGCCACCTACGTCACTGGCGCGGATATGCTTATCACGGTGACGCTGAAGGATAAAAACCAGAAAGCGCTGACGGGAGACGCGGGTCTGCTGACCACCTCGACGGTGACGGTACCGAATGCAACACTCAAAACCGGCAGTAGCTGGAAGGACAACGGGGACGGGACCTACAGGGCGACGTATACGGCAGAGACGGCGAGCACGGACAACCAGGCGACGCTGAGGCTGAGCGGATGGCCTGCCGGCAGTACCTCTGAGAAGTACGCCATCACGGCGACGCAGCCGGACCAGAGCCAGTCTCTTATCGCGCGTGACAGGGACACCTATTTGTCAGGCGACGACATGCTTATCACGGTGACGCTGAAGGATAAAAACCAGAAAGCGCTGAGGGGAGACGCGGGTCTGCTGACCACCTCGACGGTGACGGTACCGAATGCAACACTCAAAACCGGCAGCAGCTGGAAGGACAACGGGGACGGGACCTACAGGGCGACGTACACGGCAGAGACGGCGAGCACGGACAACCAGGCGACGCTGAGGCTGAGCGGATGGCCTGCCGGCAGTACCTCTGAGAAGTACGCCATCACGGCGACGCAGCCGGACCAGAGCCAGTCTCTTATCGCGCGTGACAGGGACACCTATTTGTCAGGCGACGACATGCTTATCACGGTGACGCTGAAGGATAAAAACCAGAAAGCGCTGAGGGGAGACGCAGGTCTGCTGACCACCTCGACGGTGACGGTACCGAATGCAACACTCAAAACCGGCAGCAGCTGGAAGGACAACGGGGACGGGACCTACAGGGCGACGTACACGGCAGAGACGGCGAGCACGGACAACCAGGCGACGCTGAAGCTGAGCGGATGGAGTGCCGGCAGTACCTCAGAGAAGTACGCCATCACCCTGGGGGATGAGCCGCCTGCGTCCATCAATACTCAGGCTAATCCTCATACCTTTACACAGACCAGCGAAGAAGGGACCTTCCCGACCACCGGCTTTGACTGGGCGACTTTCACCATAGTTCCTAAAGACGGTAAGTCAGCAGCTGACTATCGCTGGTCGTCAGATGCCCGTTGGGTATCTGTATCAGACGGAGTAGTTGAATTAAGCGAACCACCAAGATATATGTCTGGTCATGCCACCATCAGGGGGGTTCCGGTCAATGGTCAGGGAAAAATTATTCAATACAGCTTCTCTCTGACACACTGGTTCATAAAAGGGCGCGATTCAGGTTACGGTTGGGACCAGGCACAAAAAGCAGCTTCAGATTCACAAGGTTACCATTTGCCAACGATTGGGGAGTTGACAAACGCCCCGGTGACGGGTCCTCGGCCTGGGTTTGGTAAACGCGGAGTCGGCAATTTATGGAGCGAATGGGGAGATCTATACAACTACGAAAAGACAGGATTTACTTACTATTATGGAGTATGGACATCATGTCGTGCTGTTGAAGCATCAGAACCTGCTCATTATGTAATTGGGCTGGGCAGCCATGGTGATCTAACTTTTGATTTTGACGGAACTGGGCGCTTTGCGGTATTTGTAAGAAACGTATAATAAGGCTGCTGCGCATTAAGGGGGCTGACGCTCAGTGGAACGAAAACTCACGTTAAGCAATATTTTTTCCCCCGGACGCCTCTTTTAATGGCCGCAGATGCCCTTTCGTCACAAGCTCTGCCAGAGTGAAGGAATAATGGCCGAGTATATTGATATGTCCGTGGCAAAGTGGGAAGAGGCGTGCGATATCTTCATCATTCACGGTTTCACCCTGTTCCCGGAGATGATCCAGGGCTATTGACCTGGATACACTGGTTGCCGGGCTGAAACTGGGATAACGGAAAAATCAGGGGTTCCGGCGTAGAACCCCGATTTGGTTAAAAAAATACTTAGCGTACTTTTTCATACGGTTGGTGGAGTGACCACATTCCGGTAGACAGTTTCTGTCCTCACGGTGAGGCCTTTTCGAAGGCCTCCGGACTGACGCAACCCAGATGACTGTGGCGTCGGGTCCGGTTGTAGAACACTTCAATGTAATCGAAAATATCTGCCCGGGCCATGTCCCTGGTTTTGTATATCCGCTTTCTGATGCGCTCTTTTTTCAGTGAACTGAAGAACGATTCTGCCACCGCATTATCCCAGCAGTTGCCACGCCGGCTCATGCTCGGCGCAAGATTGTTGGCCCTGCAGAACCGCTGCCAGTCATCACTGCCATACTGACTGCCCTGATCGCTGTGCACTATGACGTTTTCTGCAGGCTTACGCCGCCAGACTGCCATCAGCAGCGCATCCAGTGCCAGCTCGCGCGACAGCGTTGGTTTCATCGACCAGCCCACCACATTACGGGCAAAAAGATCGATAACCACCGCCAGATACAGCCAACCCTGCCAGGTGCGGATGTAGGTAATATCAGTTACCCACACCTGGTTGGGTTTTACCACAGTAAATTCCCGTTGTACGCGATTAGGAGCTATCAGTGACGGCCTTCCCCTGACACCACGCGGGACCTTATAGCCATGTACGGCCTGTATCCTGTTCAGCTTAATGATTCTGGCAACACGGTTTCTGCTGCATACTTCACCGATTTCACGAAGATCGCCGTGAACCCTGCGATAACCGTAGACTCCGCCGCTCAGTGCATAAGCATCGCGGATGAGCTCCAGCAACCGCTGATTATCCTTTTCTCCGGCAGAAACTGGGCGATGAAGCCAGACGTAAAATCCCGCACGGGCGACCTTCAGAACCCGACACATTGTTACGATCGACCAGATTTCACGGTGATCGTTGATGAAGCGGTACTTCAGTCGGGCTCCCTTGCAAAGTACCGCGCTGCCTTTTTCAGAATATCCAGTTCTTCCTCAGTACGTTTAAGCTGCGCTTTAAGCTGAGAATCTCCGTCCGCGCATCCAGTAAATCCTGCGCCTGATGCTCGCTGTTATCCGGCCTGACAGACCGGACCCACTTGTAAAGGCTGTGGGCCGATACGCCGAGGCGTTCAGAAACATCGGCAACGGAATAGCCCCGTTCAGTGACCTGACGGACAGCTTCTTCCTTAAACTCTGGGGTAAATCGTGGTGTGCCCATAGATTCCTCCTATGCTCAAACTATAGGGCAGATTTGTCTACGGGCTTGGGGGCACTCCACAAAGCTCTGCCTAGTTTTAACATACAATGTCTAGACCATGACCTTCAGCCACTACACACCAGCCAAAATACCGGCCAGAACCAGATCGATATCTCAACCATATACCCATCGTGGCAACCATTAACTTTTAGATATCTTATTTACCCTTGCAGTCGATTCATGGCACTGAGCGGAAAAGCTAACAGAGCTAAAGGTCCGCTGTGAGCGAAAAGCGGAAGTAGGGGGATGCCGGGAAATGAAGATATTCTCCACAATTCATGATGCGAGTTCATGGCTGTTTATCGCATTTCCCTTGTCCAGTTCGACCTGAATGTACTCTCCTCCATCATGGAGGGACGCACGTTCTGTATATTTTTATAGTAAGGATCAACGATAGTGCAACGGATTAACAACGCGCTGTGCTCAACGGTAAACCAGGGCTCCATATGAATTCATTATTTTCTCTCTGGTCATCAGAATCTTAACGCTACTTGATCTACCTCAACCGATAAGTATGACAAATTAATAAAATCATCATACCTCTTTGGTTGTATCTCTCTTTTACAAGGCCTTATGTTATGTCCAGACTACGCTGTTCGTTATGGCTGCTGTTTTCTCTTGCCTCTTTTGTTGCAAATGCCCACCCCCTGGATGAAATAGCCACCGCATGGCCAGTTAACGTCGGGCCGCTCAATCCGCACCTCTACACGCCAAACCAGATGTTCGCCCAGAGCATGGTTTATGAACCGCTGGTGAAGTATCAAGCGGACGGCTCGGTGACCCCCTGGCTGGCGAAAAGCTGGACTCACTCGGCGGACGGCAAAGTCTGGACCTTTACCCTGCGTGATGATGTGAAATTTTCCAACGGTGAAACGTTTGACGCCCATGCCGCCGCAGAGAACTTCCGCGTCGTGCTGGATAATCGCCAGCGTCACGCCTGGCTGGAGCTGGTCAATCAGATAGTTAACGTCAAAGCGCTCGACAAAAATCAGCTAAAAATCACCCTGAAAAGCGCCTACTACCCGTTCCTGCAAGAGCTGGCGCTGCCGCGTCCTTTCCGCTTTATCGCCCCGTCGCAGTTTAAAGACAATGAGACCATGCACGGTATTAAAGCACCGATTGGCACCGGTCCGTGGGTATTAAAAGAAACGAAGCTCAATCAGTTCGATGTGCTGGTACGTAACGACCGTTACTGGGGCGAAAAGCCGAAGATTCAAAAGATTACCGTCAAGGTGATCCCGGACCCAACCACCCGCGCGGTAGCGTTTGAAACCGGCGATATCGACCTGCTGTATGGCAATGAAGGGCTGTTGCCGCTCGACACGTTCGCCCGCTTCAGCCAGAACCCGGCATACCGTACCCAGCTTTCCCAGCCGATAGAGACGGTCATGCTGGCGCTCAACTCCGCAAAAGCGCCAACCAACGAGTTAGCCGTACGCGAAGCGCTGAACTATGCAGTGAACAAGAAAACGCTTATCGATACTGCCCTGTACGGCACCCAGCAGGTCGCTGATACGATGTTCGCCCCCACCGTTCCTTACGCCAATATTGGCCTGAAGCCGCGCCAGTATGACCCGCAGCAGGCAAAAACATTGCTGGAAAAGGCAGGCTGGACGCTGCCTGCCGGGAAAGATATCCGTGAGAAAAACGGTCAGCCGCTGCGCATTGAACTGTTATTTATTGGTACCGATGCGCTGAGCAAATCGATGGCGGAAATCATCCAGGCGGATATGCGTCAAATTGGCGTGGATGTGGCGTTAGTCGGCGAAGAAGAGAGCAGCATTTATGCCCGCCAGCGCGACGGTCGATTTGGCATGATTTTTAACCGTACCTGGGGCGCGCCGTACGATCCGCACGCCTTTATGAGTTCGATGCGCGTGCCGTCGCATGCCGATTTTCAGGCGCAGCAGGGCCTGGCCGACAAGCCGATTATTGATAAAGAGATTGGTGAAGTACTGGAAACCACTGACGAAACGCAGCGTCAGGCGCTATACCGCGACATTCTGACGCGGCTGCACAACGACGCGGTCTACCTGCCCATCAGCTATGTCTCAATGATGGTGGTTGCCAGACCGGAGCTGGGCGTAATCCCTTACGCGCCGATTGCCTCTGACATTCCGTTTGAACAGATTAAGCCGGTGAAACCCTGATGTTGCGTTACGCATTGCGGCGCATGGCGCTGCTGGTGCCGATGATCTTCGCCGCCTCGGTGATTATCTTCCTGATGCTACGCTTGGGGACCGGCGACCCGGTGCTCGACTATTTGCGCTTGTCGAACCTGCCGCCGACGACAGAGATGGTGGCTTCCACCCGTATCATGCTGGGGCTGGATCAGCCGCTTATTGTGCAGTACGGCACCTGGCTGTGGAAGGCGCTGCATCTGGACTTTGGCATCTCGTTCGCCACCCAGCGTCCGGTGCTGGATGATGTACTGAACTTCCTGCCCGCCACATTACTGCTGGCGGGAGCGGCGCTGGTGCTGATCCTGCTCACCTCCGTGCCGCTCGGTATCTGGGCGGCGCGCCATCGCAATCGTCTGCCGGATTTCGCCGTGCGGGTTATCGCCTTCCTCGGCGTGTCGATGCCCAACTTCTGGCTCGCCTTTCTGCTGGTGATGCTTTTCTCTGTTTACCTGCAATGGTTGCCTGCGTTGGGCTACGGTGGCTGGCAACACATTATTCTGCCCGCAGTGTCGATAGCCTTTATGTCGCTGGCGATTAACGCCCGTCTGCTGCGCGCCAGCATGCTGGAAGTCGCCGGGCAGCGTCACGTGACCTGGGCGCGACTGCGCGGTCTGAACGACAGGCAAACCGAGCGCCGCCATATTCTGCGTAACGCCTCGCTACCGATGATCACCGCCGTGGGAATGCATATCGGCGAACTGATCGGCGGAACCATGATTATCGAGAATATCTTTGCCTGGCCCGGCGTGGGGCGCTATGCCGTTTCGGCGATATTTAACCGCGACTATCCGGTTATCCAGTGCTTTACCCTGATGATGGTGATTGTTTTTGTGGTCTGTAACCTGATTGTTGACCTGCTGAACGCAGCACTGGACCCGCGCATTCGTCGCCATGAAGGAGCGCATTCGTGAACTTTTTCCTCACTTCTCGCTGGTCTGTTCGCTTAGCGTTAGTGATCATCGCCCTGCTGGCGGTGATTGCACTCACCAGCCAGTGGTGGCTGCCGTATGACCCACAGGCCATTGATTTACCGTCACGCCTGCTGGCCCCTGAAAGCCAGCACTGGCTAGGTACCGACCATCTTGGCCGCGATATTTTCTCACGCCTGCTCGCGGCAACCCGCGTTTCGCTCGGTTCGGTGATGGCCTGCCTGCTGCTGGTACTGGCGCTGGGGCTCATCGTCGGCGGCAGCGCGGGTCTTATCGGCGGTCGTGTCGATCAGACCACCATGCGCGTCGCGGATATGTTTATGACCTTCCCGACCTCGATCCTCTCTTTCTTTATGGTCGGTGTGCTGGGAACCGGGCTGACCAACGTAATTATCGCCATCGCCCTGTCGCACTGGGCATGGTATGCGCGAATGGTGAGAAGCCTGGTGATCTCCCTGCGCCAGCGCGAGTTTGTGCTTGCCTCCCGGCTTTCCGGCGCGGGTCATGTTCGGGTGTTTATCGACCATCTGGCCGGCGCGGCGATCCCATCGCTGCTGGTGCTGGCGACGCTGGATATTGGTCACATGATGCTGCACGTCGCCGGAATGTCGTTCCTCGGTCTGGGCGTCACCGCACCCACCGCTGAATGGGGCGTGATGATTAACGACGCGCGCCAGTATATCTGGACCCAGCCGCTGCAAATGTTCTGGCCTGGGCTGGCGCTGTTTATCACCGTCATGGCCTTCAATATTGTGGGTGACGCGCTGCGCGACCACCTGGATCCTCATCTGGTCACGGAGCATGTCCACTGATGCCACAACAGATTGAACTGCAAAACATTGCCCTGCGCGCCGAGCGCCTATTGGTGCATGGCGTCTCTTTGACACTTAAACGCGGACGCGTGCTGGCGCTGGTCGGCGGCAGCGGCAGCGGCAAATCGCTAACCTGCGCGGCGGCACTCGGCATTCTGCCCGCAGGCGTACACCAGACGGCGGGAGCCATTCTTGCGGATGGCAGGCCGATTGCGCCCTGTGAACTGCGCGGCATCAAAGTGGCCACCATCATGCAGAATCCGCGCAGCGCTTTTAATCCGCTGCGAACAATGGCCGATCATGCGCGGGAAACCTGCCAGGTGTTGGGTAAACCGTCTGACGACGCCACGCTCATCGCCACGCTTGAAGCGGTTGGACTGGAGCAGGCGCAGCACGTTTTGCAGCTGTATCCGTTCGAAATGAGCGGCGGCATGCTGCAACGCATGATGATTGCGATGGCGTTGCTGTGCGATGCGCCGTTTATTGTCGCCGATGAACCCACCACCGATCTGGACGCGGTGGCCCAGGCGCGGATTCTCGACCTGCTGGAACATATTATGCAAAACCGTGCGCTGGGAATGCTGCTGGTGACGCATGATATGGGCGTGGTCGCACGCCTGGCGGATGATGTGGCGGTTATGGATCACGGTAGCATTGTGGAACAGGGCGACGTCGAAACGTTGTTTTGCGCGCCACAACACAGCGTCACCCGCAATCTGGTGGCGGCACATCTCGCCCTGTACGGTATGGAGCTGGTATCATGACATTATTCAGCGTCTCTGCGATCACCCACCAGTATACGGGTTCAGAGGTATTAAAAGCCGTCTCTTTCGCGCTGAAAAGTGGTGAAACCGTCGCCCTGCTGGGACGCAGCGGCTGCGGAAAAAGCACGCTGGCGCGCCTGCTCGTCGGGCTGGAATCGCCAACGCAGGGCAGCGTCTGCTGGCGCGGCGAGCCGCTCTCGCGACTGAATCGCGCAAAACAAAAGGCGTTCCGCCGGGATATTCAGATGGTGTTTCAGGATTCCATCAGCGCGGCTAACCCGCGTAAAACCGTGCGTGAGATTTTGCGCGAACCAATGCACCACCTGCTGTCGCTGACTAAATCAGAGCAACTGGCGCGGGCCAGCGAAATGCTCCATGCCGTCGATCTCGACGACAGCATACTCGACAAGCGGCCGCCACAGCTGAGCGGCGGGCAGCTCCAGCGTGTTTGCCTGGCACGGGCGCTGGCGGTAAAACCCAAACTGCTGATCCTTGATGAAGCGGTGTCAAACCTTGACCTTGTCCTCCAGGCAGGCGTAATTCGCCTGCTCAAAAAACTCCAGCAGCAGTTTGGCACCGCTTGTCTGTTTATCACTCACGATTTACGCCTGGTCGAGCGCTTTTGCCACCGGGTTATGGTCATGGATGAGGGACAGATCGTCGAGACGCAAACCGTGGGGGATACATTAACCTTTTCCTCTGACGCCGGACGTGTGTTACAAAATGCGGTACTTCCCGCATTCCCTGTGCGCCGTAGCGCGACAAAAAAGGTTTAAATCAGATGCAACGTGTCACTATCACTCTCGATGACGATTTACTGGAAAAGCTGGACAGCCTGAGCCAGCGCCGTGGCTACAATAACCGTTCCGAAGCAATCCGCGACATTCTGCGCGGCGAGCTGGCGCAGGAAACCACCCAGGAACACGGCACTCAGGGCTTTGCGGTGCTCTCGTATGTTTATGAACACGAGAAACGCGATTTAGCCAGCCGGCTCGTCTCCACCCAGCATCATCATCATGATTTGTCCGTTGCAACGCTGCACGTCCACATTAACCACGACGACTGCCTAGAAATCGCCGTGCTGAAAGGCGACATGGGGGACGTTCAGCATTTTGCCGATGATGTGATTTCCCAGCGCGGCGTCCGCCACGGTCATTTGCAGTGTTTGCCTGAAATAAAATGAACATTACATCACTGCAGCATAGCTTTTGTGAATGAGCCCGAAACCGACGATATTTAATGTAAAAAGCTGCCAGGACACCTCTCAAAATACTTGCGCTTCATAACGTCCGTTTCTGGCACAGAGCAGACAGCCAGACGCAAGGGTAACGTTTCTGAAGTAAGCGTAAATTAAAATCAGTAAAAAAATTTACTTGGTTGAACTCCTCCCAAACGGAGGAGCTAAGCTTTAGAATTCACGCTACCTACTAATAACTAGCTAATTTAACGATAGTCTCAAAAGCTATGATTGATTTTTACTTACCAATATAATCTGCATACCACTGCAACATTTCCCTACGCTGCTCCAGATACTGCGCATGGTTGTACGTGCCGCGAATTGTGTTCTTATCCACATGAGCCAGCTGTAACTCGATCCATGCCGTGTTATATCCTTTCTCGTGCAAGATAGTACTCATTGTGTGCCTGAAGCCGTGTCCCGTAGCTTTACCGTGATACCCAATCCTTTTTAGTACCTGATTGATGCTAGCTTCACTCATTGGTTTAGTGATGTCGTTACGGCCAGGAAATACCAGGTTATAACGGCCTGTCACAGCTTGGATTTCTCGTAGTGCAGCCACAACTTGATCAGATAATGGTACCAGGTGAGGTCGGCGCATTTTCATCCTTTCTACCGGCACTTCCCAGACACGTTTATCGAAATCGAACTCTTTCCATTCAGCCATGCGAAGTTCAATGGTTCGAACGCCTGTTAGCATCAGAATCTTTGTTGCTAGCCGAGTTATTGGGCTCCCGGAATAAGCAGCGAGAGACTCTAAGAAAGCAGGAAGTTTATCTGCTAATAGGTGAGGGTAGTGCACAGATTTTGGCGGAGTTAATGCACTTGCCAGCTCTGAGGCAGGGTTAGTCTCAGCTCTGCCGGTAACTATGGCGTAACGAAATACTTGGTTGCAGGCCTGACGGATCTTGCGAAGCTTATCGAGGACGCCACGTTTTTCGAGCTTACGAAGAGAGCTAAGGAGCTCCAGAGGCTTGATTTCTGCAATTGGGCGTTTACCGATATCCGGGAAGATATCGTTTTCAAATGCTTCCATAATGTCTTCAGCGTAACCCTTCGACCAGTTAGGGCGTTTATATTCATGCCATTCCAATGTGATAGCTTTAAAGGTGTTTTCTACATTAGCCTTCTGAGCTAGCTTTTCAGCTTTCTTCTCTTCGCTCGGATCGCCACCTAAAGCGACAATTTTTCGTGCTTCTTCGCGCTTGAGTCGGGCATCGGCCAGAGATATATCGGGATAAACTCCAATAGAAAGTTTTTTCTCTTTCCCCAAAACACGATACTTAAAGCGCCAATACTTCACACCGTTAGGCTTTACTAACAGATACAGGCCACCGCCATCGGTGAGCTTGTATTCTTTTTCTTTAGGTTTTGCAGTATCAATCTGTCGTGCATTTAGTGGCATAAGGGGCCCCTAATTTCCATTGAACGAGATGAGCCCCCTCAAAGGCCCCCAGAGACCACTTGATTTGGGTATAACTGAGTTGACCTCGGTAGAGCTCGTGACAGAAAAATTCAGTAATATCAGGGAGTATAAAGGAGAAAAAGCGAATTCAGTAGAGGTGTGTTGACTTCGAAATGGTACGCCCTACAGGGTTCGAACCTGTGACCTACGGCTTAGAAGGCCGTTGCTCTATCCAGCTGAGCTAAGGGCGCACTGGGGAGTGCGGGTGTCATTGCAGAAGAATCACACCTTTGTGCGGGTGGGATTATACGGTCAGCACCCTTTGAGTCAATGGCTTTTCAACCACCTGCGCGACAATTGAGCATAAACCCACATCAGAGCCTGACAGCGGGCCGCGCATCTGACAAAATAGAAGCAATCCCCTTCCTTTAAGTTTACAGATGGAATTCTCTCTCTGATGGCAGCAAAGATTATTGACGGTAAAACGATTGCGCAGCAGGTACGGCTTGAAGTTGCTGAAAAAGTAAAAGCCCGAATTGCCGCAGGAAAACGCGCCCCTGGTCTGGCCGTTGTATTGGTGGGAGCGAACCCTGCGTCCCAGATTTATGTTGCCAACAAACGCAAAGCTTGCGAAGAGGTCGGTTTTGTCTCCCGCTCTTACGATTTGCCGGAAACCACCAGCGAAGCGGAGCTGTTAGGGCTGATTGACGACCTGAACGCCGATGCTGAAATCGACGGGATCCTGGTTCAGCTTCCGCTGCCTGCCGGGATTGATAACGTGAAGGTGCTCGAGCGTATCGACCCGAATAAAGACGTAGACGGTTTCCATCCGTACAACATTGGCCGCCTGTGCCAGCGCGCGCCGCGCCTGCGCCCTTGTACGCCACGCGGTATCGTTACGCTGCTTGAGCGTTACAACATTGACACCTACGGCCTGAACGCGGTCATCATTGGCGCTTCCAACATCGTTGGCCGCCCGATGAGTATGGAACTGCTGCTGGCGGGCTGTACTACCACCGTGACCCACCGCTTTACCAAAAACCTGCGCCAGCACGTTGAGAACGCCGACCTGGTGGTGGTTGCGGTAGGCAAACCGGGCTTTATTCCGGGCGAATGGATCAAAGAAGGCGCTATCGTGGTGGACGTGGGTATTAACCGTCTGGAAAGCGGGAAAGTGGTCGGCGACGTAAATTATGATGAAGCCGCCGCCAAAGCCTCGTATATTACGCCGGTTCCGGGTGGCGTGGGTCCGATGACCGTCGCCACTCTAATCCAGAATACCTTGCAGGCCTGCGAGGAATATCATGATGTCGATGGAGAGTAATAATGGCGACCTTCTCATTAGGTAAACACCCACATGTTGAACTGTGCGATCTGCTGAAGCTGGAAGGCTGGTGTGAAAGCGGTGCGCAGGCGAAGGCGGTGATTGCCGAAGGCATGGTGAAGGTGGACGGCGAAGTCGAAACCCGCAAACGCTGCAAAATCGTTGCCGGGCAAACCGTGGCTTTTGAAAGCCTGAGCATTACCGTTCAGCCCTAACCTCTGACCTTAACCCTCGGTCTCACCGGCTGAGGGTTTGCTTTCTCTTATGCTCTGCAACTGAATCCCGCAAGACAAACTCCGCCAATCAGGCGCAACGCTTGGGCTGGGCGGAGAGCGCCGCACCCTGTCACCACTACTCAAAACCTGCGCGACTTCAAATATTCGATAACAATATGGCAACAACGAAGATTTCAGTTGCGGGGAAAAATCCCTTTCGGCACTCTGAGTAGAACGTTCTAGTAGAACGTTCTACCAACCATAAAAACGCGTGAACAGACAAAACGCGGTTACTGCGTCTGCACCGGGGGAAACGTCCATGAGTCTGTTGTCCAGTGTTGTAAAATCGTTATCAAAGCTTTCCATGATTGGCCGCGCCTTAATGCTGCCAATTTCTTTGCTGCCCGCCGCGGGCCTGCTGTTGGCGTTCGGCGATAAGTTTCACTTACCGTTAATGATGAACGCGGGCGGGGTTATTTTCGATAACCTGCCTATGCTGTTTGCTATCGGCTCCGCCGTTGGCCTGGCCGCAGAATCCGGCATCGCCGCGCTTTCTGCTGCGGTTTCGGTGTTTATCATCAACATCACCATCGGCACCGTGATGCACATTACGCCGGAAATGGCCTCCGCAGGCGGTAAATACGCCATGGTGGTGGGTATTCCGACGCTGCAAATGGGCGTCTTCGGCGGCCTTATCTCCGGTATTCTTGCCGCGTGGTGCTACAACAAATTCCACACCATGCAGCTGCCGGAGTTCCTCGGCTTCTTCTCCGGCAAACGTTTCGTGGCAATTGCTACCGCGTTTCTGTCGTTCATGCTGGGCATGGTTCTGCCGTGGGTCTGGTCTTATATTCAGTCCGGCATTGATGCACTGTCCGTAGTGGTAAATGGCGATAATCAGGCCGCATCGACCTTCATCTTTGGCCTTGTTGAACGCGCGCTTATCCCGCTTGGCCTGCACCACATTTGGTATCCGTCCTTCTGGTATTCGTTCGGGGAATACACCACCCACGGCGGGCAGGTTATTCACGGCGACCAGACGATTTGGTTCAAAATGCTGGAAGAGGGCGTGAAGTCCTTCAGCAGCGACAGCTATCAGGATGCCGGTAAATTCATGCAGGGCGAGTTCCCGCTGATGCTGTTCGCGCTGCCTGCGGCGTGTCTTGCGATGTACCATGAAGCCAACACCAAAAATAAGAAAATTGCCTCCGGTATTCTGTTCTCCGCGGCTCTGACCTGCTTCCTGACCGGGATAACCGAGCCGGTAGAGTTCACCTTTATTTTTGTGGCTCCTATCCTGTACGTGTTCAACGCCGTGATGGCCGGGCTTTCTTATATGTGTATGTACCTGCTGCATGCGCATATTGCGAAATCCTTCTCTGCCGGGATGATCGACTACATCTCCTTCGGTATCCTGCCGTCGTTCAACGGCTACCAGACCAACTTCCTGATGGCGGTTGTGGTGGGCGTGCCGATGGCGCTGATTTACTACTTCACCTTCCGCTTCGTTATTCGCCGCTTTGACGTGAAAACGCCGGGCCGCGCCGAAATTACCGCCAACGCCGGGGATAAAACCGATACCGAGCTGGCTGGCGATATCATCGGCCTGCTGGGCGGCGCGCCGAACATCAACTCCGTCGGCTCGTGCATTACCCGCCTGCGTCTTGAAGTGGATGACAGCACAATGGTGGACAAAGACGGCCTGAACAATCTGGGCGCGCGCGGCGTAGTCTTCGTCGGCGACTCGGGTATTCAGGTGATATTCGGGGCCAGAGCACAGTTCATCGCACAGACGATGTCGACGATGATCGGTAAGTGATGTAATACCTTTCGGCCTCCTGTATGTTTCAGGGGGCTGAAATTTATGGAAAGGCGCTAACAGGGGCGGAATGAAAAAGGTCAATATCATTGATGTTGCGGAGCTGGCGGGCGTTTCAGTGTCTACCGTTTCGCTGGTACTGCGCCAGAAAGGGAAGATCTCCGAAGCAACCATCGAGAAGGTTAATGCGGCTATCAAGCAGCTGGGCTATGTCCATAACGTCGCCGCCGCCAACCTGCGCTCCAGCACTTCAAACCTGATTGGTCTTATCATCCGTGATTTCAACGACTCCTTTTCGATAAACGTCACCGCAAGCGTGGTGCAGCATCTTGAGAAACAAGGCTATATGGTGTTTCTCGGCCAGCCGCGCGACGACCAGCAGCAGCTGCGGAATTGCCTGACGTCTTTTGCCCAGCAGGGTGTTGCCGGTGTGATTTATCTGGCGGCTGACCGCCACTCTGCCGAGCTGCCTCAGGCCATTGCCGACTGCCCGCTGCCGACGGTGGTTATCTCTGAGTCCACGATTACCAGCTCGCGGGATGTTATTGGCCGCGACAACCGCCAGGCCGGAAACCAGGCCACCCGCTTTTTGATAGAGCGCGGGCATCGTAATATTGCCTGGCTCGGCGGCAGTAAGTCATGCCTGATCCGCGCAGAGCGACTATCGGGCTACCGCAGCGCGTTGCAACAGTACGGCCTGCCGTTCAGAGAAGAGTGGGCGGCGGAATGTGCGGACGACACGTCAGCAGCGGCATATGCTACCCGGCAGATGCTGGAAAAGAGCAACCAAATCACCGCCATGCTGTGCCATTCTCCGGCGGCAATTATCGGCGCTATCACCGGTATTCAGCAGGTCGGGCGCACGGTGGGTAAAGATGTGTTTCTTACCCAGCAGGTGTCGCTCATCGGTTTTGAAGACATGATGTACATTAATCTCACTTCACCGAGTTTTACCTACGTTTCCGCCGCCAGCGAAGAAACCGGCCGCCAGGCCGCCTCGCTTATCGTCAGCAAAATTAAGCAGCCTGAGTTGCCTGCCCAGCGCATTATTATTTCCGGAGAGCTGGTTCCGCGTGAATCTGCCTGAGGCTGAAATTAATAATAATGTTATTAATCTACTCATAATTAACGTCATTTTATTAACGTATGGTTTTCATTATTTTCCATATTAATGATGATTAAGGCGTTTATATTGCAATGGTTATATAACCGGGTCACACTGGCATCCCGTTACTAAGAATTATCTGTAAAAATGCTAAGACGATTCGCACTCATTTTTGTGGTTTTCCTCGGTTTTTATTCTGGCAATGCTCTGGCAGTCAACTGCCAGCGGGCCGCAACGCCGCTGGAAAACACCATCTGCAATAATGAAAATTTGCACTGGCTTGACGCCACGATGACCATTATCTATCGGGCAATGCTTATCAATTCCGACGCCCCATCGGTGCATAAAGAGTACCTGGAGTGGGAGAAATCGCTGGAAAGCTGTACCTCTGACAGCTGTATCGAGCGTGCCTATTATGAAGGTATTAGCCGGATTTCAGATGCTAATGAAAACTTTGACTGGCAGGGAAAGTGGTGGAATACCGCGGCACCAAACCGCAGCGGCGGCATCTTAACCTTTAGCCGCAACGCCGAGTGGTCTTTAACCGTTGATATCCGGGCATGGGCCGGGGTTAATCATGACGATTTCACCGCCGAAGCGAGAAAGCTTTACGGCATGGCTGTGGTGGAAAAAGTGGAAGATACCAGCAACTGTAAGCTGCTGTTTATTCCCCGCCAGGATGGTTCTATCCAGGTGCATAGCAACGCCGACTGGGGCTGCAATATGTCGATGCCGAACGGCGTATTTGTTGATGGTCGCTATGTGAAAAGCCAGACCGATCCGCGTCCGAAGGCCACGCTGTTGTCAATTGGCGTTTTCCCGGATGAAGCAACGGATACCCGCTTCCGGGAGATGGTCGGAGAGGATTATCAGCGCTTCGTTGATACGGCTAATATTTATATTTATCAGGATGATATAGATAACATAGGCGCGAAGGTTATCTCCATGTGGGTGCGAGGCCAGGCAAACCGCCACACCGCAATTATTATGTATACGCCGGAAGGCAAAATGTGGGCCGCCCGCACCGCTCCGGGTAAAAACGGCGTGCAGGAAGCCAAGTTTTACCGTTCTAAGGGCAATGAAAAAGAGCCACTTCCCCGCACGCTCCAGAGCTGGAAGCTAAGGTTTTTAGAGAAGTAATTTTTACCCTCACCCCAGCCCTCTCCCTGAAAGGGAGAGGGGGCTAAAAACTCCGTTTATCTCTCTCACCCTTAAGGGGAGAGCCGGGTTGAAATACTACTCTTTGAGCGAAGACCGCATCGGTCTTTCAATTTCCTGGTGGGTTTGGGAATCAAAATAGCGACTTGGCCAGATAGTTGACGCCGGGACGCCAATCGCCTTACCGATAAGCATTTCTCCTTTTGCCCACGGGCGGGAGAGAGCATTAGCTAAAGTTGATGAGCTTAAACCCGCCTCACGCGAGACCGCAGCCAGAGAAGTGCCTTTTTTTCGCAATGCAGCAATGATGTCGGCCTGATGCCAGTCTTTTTGAAAAGGCAGGAAAGTTGGTTCGTGGGGTAGTGTCATAAAAACAAACTCCTTCAGATAGTTAACGACTACCACCGGAGTTCTCACGCTCTTGGGTGGCAGCTCAGACAGGGGTGAGAACCAGCTCTGAAGGAAACTGGCCTGACCGAAGTCAGCCCTGCCTGAGCCACCATTGGAAATAACAATTACCGAAAACCCGGTTTGTTATGGGTGAACAAAAGCACTGATACTTGAACGTATAACAGATTATACGCAGCATCGCCTTCAGAGTAACGGGTTCTCACGCCCGACTACGGAATTTGCCGTAGCGAGACCGAATATATCGTAAAGAGAAAAAGTAAATCCAGCAGCTCTTTAGTGAATTGCGATTTGTTTTCCAAAGATATTTTGGCTTTTGCAGTGTGTTGCAATTACCCGGGAAGTGCTATCCATATTGCAGCCGTTTATACAAGTCCGCGGTTTTTCCGTTCACCCGTACAGCGGCTTATCTCTGGCACTGTCGCGCACGGTGAACGTGTCAGGGGAAATTACGCCATTCCCCCTGACCACCCCCGGCGCCCGGCAAACTCATCGCCGCTAAAGCGGTAAACCCCCGGCTATCACCCAAACATTCGGGGTCGTTCGCGATCCGTTCCCGACGATCGCTCTCTTTCGCTGCTCCCGGCAGCTCCACCCCGCCTGAAATAGGTCATAGCCGGGGACGATGAGAGCCGGGGACAAGGGCATCGCTGCGAGACTTAAAGCAACACTGACTTTCAGGATGGCTGCGGGATTGAAGTGCTGCACTTGTTCCGGCTTAAATCGCCTCCGTTTTCTCTCCGACTGACCAGGGTCCGGACGCCGGGAGTCCGGGTTATCAGGGGAGTGACGGTGACTCCCCTGAGACGTTCACGAGTCCGGGAGCTACATAAGCAGCGGAATATTACGTGAACGGAATTACCTCCGGGTTTGCATAAATGGCAGCTCCCCCTTCTGTAATGGTCTGCTGAGAGCCGGGGGAAAGGGCGTGGCTGCGGAATCCAATGTGATCTGGTGCTGGTGATACAAAGCGATTTGTTTTCCCCCTCGCCCCCGCGGGGAGAGGGCCTGGGTGAGGGGGATGAACTACGCCAGCGTGCCGACAATCTTCAAATCGCTATCGTCCGGCACTTCGTTATAAGAAAGCACATGCAAACCAGAGCTGAACAGGCGACCGTAGCGCGACAAAATCGGGCGTAGCTGCGGCGTAACCAGCAGCAGCGGCGGCAGGCTTTTCGCCTTCATTTGCTCGTAAATCATCGGCATAGTGTTTTGCAGCTGCGCCAGAATATTCGGGTCAACCGGGAAGCTGTCCAGCGCCACTTTACCGGCCTGCTGGGCCTGGTTTAGCGCGTTCAGCAGCAGGTTTTCCAGCTCGTTATCTATGGTGTAGGCCGCGAGCTGCCTGCGGTCGCCGTTGATATTATGCAAAATGGCACGGCGCAGGGCGTAACGCACGTCGGCGCACAGCAGCTGCGGGTCTTTCGTCACGGCCGAGCTTTCAAGCAGCGTGGCGGCGATGGTGACAATATCCTTCAGGGAAACCTGCTCAAGCAGCAGCTGGCGATAAATCTTCAGCAACTGACTGAAGTTAAGCGCGTTATTTAAATCCTCCGCCAGCTTCGGCGCCTGCAATGCCAGGCGAGAATGCAGGTGCGTAATATCATCGTAGTTAAACAGCTCCGGCAGATGCTGGCGCGCAACTTTATTGACGTGAGTTGCCACTACGCTTGCGCAGTCCACGACCTGGTAACCCAGGTTCAGGGCGCGAGCTTTTTGCTCCGGGTCAATCCAGACTATCGCCATGCCGTAGGCCGGGTCGGTATCCAGCACGCCGTCTATTTCGCCGTACAGTTCACCGCCGGGGATAGCCATCAGCTTTTCTGCGTTAACTTCGCCCAGCGCCACCCGAATGCCGTTAATGTGGATGGCGTACTGGGCGGGTTTCAGGCGGAAGTTTTCGCGGATGCGAATCTCCGGCAGCAGCACGCCGCAGGTCTCAGAGATAACCTGCCTTGCGCCGCGAATACGCTGCGACAGCGGGCTGCCTTTGGCGGCATCCACCAGCGAAACCAGCTTGTAGCCGAGGTTCAGGCCAATTGGCTCCACCAGCGGGATGCTCTCCCAGCTGACGGTCGGCTCTGTGTCCGGGGCCAGCGCTTCCTGAATCGCCTCCATGTCGTCGTCCTGCTGCGTGGCAGGCTGAATAACTTTGCCCTGTCGCCAGGCTGCGAACAGCAAAAGCGCGGTAAAGCTCAGGAAAGCGATGTGAGGCATGCCCGGCACTACGGCCAGAATAAACATCACAAACGCGGCGGTATAGAGCACGTTCGGGCGGGCGAGCAGCTGAGTTTTAATCTCATCGCTGACGTCGCCGCCGTCGCTGACGCGGGTAACGATAATGGCCGCGGCGGTTGCCAGCAGCAGGGAAGGGATCTGGGCAACCAGGCCGTCACCGATGGTCAGCAGCACGTACTGCTGGAACGCATGGCTGGCGTCGAGATCGTATTTGAAAATACCGATACAGATCCCGCCGATCACGTTGATGATAAGCACCATGATCCCGGCAATGGCGTCGCCGCGAACGAACTTAGAAGCCCCGTCCATTGCGCCGTAAAAATCGGCTTCGTTAGCTACGTCTTTACGCCGCGTTTTTGCCTGCTGCTGGTTAATTAACCCGGCATTCAGGTCGGCGTCGATAGCCATCTGTTTACCCGGCAGAGCGTCGAGGGTGAAGCGAGCCGAAACTTCGGAAATACGCTCCGCCCCTTTGGTGACTACCACGAAGTTGATGATCATCAGAATGACGAACACCACGAAGCCCACCACGAAGTTACCGCCGATAACGACCTGCCCGAAAGCCTCGATAACCTTACCGGCCGCGCCTTCGCCTTCATGGCCGTGCAGCAGCACCACGCGCGTGGAGGCCACGTTGAGCGTCAGGCGCATCAGCGTGGTAATAAGCAGCAGGGTCGGGAAGACCGCGAAGTCCAGCGGGCGCTTGCTGTTTACCGCCACCAGCAGCACGATGACCGCCAGCACGATGTTGAAGGTAAACAGGATATCCAGCACCAGCGGAGACAGCGGCAGGATAATCATCGCCAGCACGCTGAGCAGCAGGATCGGCACGCCAACGTGCGTCTGCCTCAGGATGGTAACGGCCTGGGTTAACTTACTGTTCGCCATCGGCTTTTAATACCTCTTTTGGAATATCAATCTGCCTGTTAAGGCGGGGTTTTTGCTCAACTTTGCCCGCACGCCAGGCTTTCACCTGCATCACGTAAGTCAGGACATGAGCAATGGCGCGAAACAGCTGCGCCGGAATCTGCTGGTTGACGCGCGTGGTGTAATAAACCGCACGCGCCAGCGGAGGGAATTCAACTATTTCCACGCCGTGGTTCTGGGCCACTTCGCGGATAAACATCGCTACGTCGTCCACGCCTTTTGCCACGATATAAGGCGCTTCGGCTTTATCCGGGTCATATTTCAGGGCGACGGCGTAGTGGGTTGGATTGGTCACAATAACGTCCGCAGCCGGAACCGACTTATTGATTTGCCCCATCGCCATCTGGCGCTGTAGCTGGCGGATACGCCCTTTGATCTGCGGGTTGCCGTCGTTGTTCTTATGTTCTTCCTTCACTTCTTGCTTGGTCATGCGCATTTTTTTGGTGAACATAAATTTGCTCAGCGGCACGTCCAGCAGGGCGAACACGACAATTACAGCCACAAAGTAGCTAATGACGTGGTGGAAAATATCAAACCCGCCGTCGATGGCCTGGCGCAGGTAAAGCTGTTGCAGGTTCAGCAGCCCGTTGAGCGAGTCGTGCACCATGGTGTAAAGCACGGCGAGAATAACGCCGCACTTGGCCAGCATTTTGCCGACCTCCACGTAGTGGCTGCCGGAAACCATTCTTTTAAAGCCGCTGATGGGGTTAATTTTTTTAAAGTCCGGCAGCAGCTTGTTGGGGGTAAATATCCAGCCGCCCGGGATAAGGCTTGAAACAATGCAGGCCAGCGGAATCGGCACTAACGTGGCGATAAACTTCAGCACGATAATCACGTTAAGCATCATAAACTGGCCGAGCGCGCCGCTATCGTCGAGCTTGCCCGCCATGGTGCCGACCGACAAAAACGACTCGCCAATCAGCGTTTTGTAATAAGGGAAGAAGCTGCCGAGCGTAATAAAGGATGCCACCAGCCCGACCGCCATGGTCAGGTCTTTGGAGCGAGGAATATCCCCCTTCTGGCGCGCCTTACGCAGTTTACCTGCGGTAGGTTTTTCGCTTTTATCTCCGCTTGAGGCCGACATCAGTTCACCCGCATCGAATCAAGCCTGGCAAGGATCTCATTGGTTAAATTGAGATAGTGCTCGGGAATATGGGACACAATCATGGTGATACACAGCAGGCCGAACAGCATGCTTATCGGGAAGCCGAGGGAAAACAGGTTCAGGGTCGGCGATACGCGGTTAAGCAGGCCAAATCCACCCTGCACAATCAGCATTACAAAAGTGGTGGGCAGCGCGACAAGCGTGGCGGAGGCCACTATCCAGCCGAGGCTTTGCACCAGCTGCTTTAGCGTCGGCTCGTTGATAGCCTGGCCGATGGGCCAGTAGCTGAAGCCCTTCACCAGAATGGTCACTACCAGCAGATGTCCGTCCATGATGAAGAACAGCAGGGCGCAGAAAATAAAGATAATTTGCGAAATAACCGTGGTCGAGCCGCCGTTGACCGGGTCGTTCATCATCGCCATCCCCAGCCCCATATTTATCGACAGAATATGCCCGGCGGTTTGCAGGGCGACGAACACCAGCTGCATCGTCATGCCAAACAGCAGCCCCCAAAGCAGCTGCTCGCCGATAAGCAAAATAGCGCGCATCGACACCAGTTCGTTAAGCACCACGTTGTTGTGCAGCATCGGGGTAATCAGCGCCGTGAGCGTTAATGCGGTGGCAATTTTAATGCGGCGGGAGAAGGCTTTGTTGTCGAGCACCGGGCAAAAATGGATAAACGCCAGAATACGCACGAAGGGCAGCACCATCGCCATCAGCGGATTGAACAAGTCGTGGATATTGATGCCCATAATGCTCAGCTAACCAGCGAGGAGGCCTGGTGGAAGATTGCCGTGGTGAAGTCCACCAGCCGGGTCAGCATCCATTTACCGCCAAAAATCAGCACCAGCAGCGTGACAACCAGACGCGGCAGGAAGCTCAGGGTTTGCTCATTAATCTGGGTCGTGGCCTGGAAAATACTCACGCACAGGCCAACCAGCAGGCTGGGCACGATAGCGACGGCGGAAATCAGCAGCACCAGCTGAATGCCGGAAGCCATGATGTCCCCGGCGGTGTCCATATTCATCATCGCTATAGCCCCTGTACGCTTGAGGTCAGGGTGCCGACAATCAGCGTCCAGCCGTCGCACAGTACAAACAGCATCAGCTTAAACGGCAGCGAGACAATCAGCGGCGACAGCATCATCATCCCCATCGCCATCAGGATACTGGCGACGATAAGGTCGATAACCAGGAACGGAATGTAAATCATAAAGCCAATCTGGAACGCGGTTTTCAGCTCGCTCAGCAGATAGGCGGGGGTGACCACGGTTAAGTCCTGTTCGCGAGCGTCACCGCTCACCCCGGCAATCTCCATCATCTGGGACATTGCCTTGTTGTTGGTCTGCGCCAGCATGAATTTTTTGAGCGGTACTTCGGCGGTTGCCAGCGCCTGATTAAGGGTAATTTTGTCGTTCTGGAACGGCACTATCGCTTCGTTATACACCGTGGTCCACACCGGACGCATGACCAGCAGCGTCAGGGCGAGGGCAATCCCGGTGAGAATTTTATTCGGCGGGCTTTGTTGCAGCCCCATCGCCTGGCGCAAAATCGCCAGTACGATGATAAAGCGGGTAAAGCAGGTCATCATCAGCACCATGATCGGCAGCAGGCCGAGCAGGGTCATCAGGATCAGGATTTCAATTTTAACGTTGTAATCCTGGCCCGCGTCGGTATTAGCCGAGCTGAATAATGTCACCTCGCCGTTGGCGGCAAACAGCAGCGGCGAAAAGCACAGGCCGAGCGTCAGCAGCGCCGTCAGGGCGGATTTTCTGCCCGCGAGGCAGCGTAACAGCCGTTTCATCCTGCCAGCTCGCCAAGATCTTTGTTGTTGAATTCGATGATGCGTAGCCCGTATTTGTCGTTGAGCACCACCACTTCGCCACGGCCAAACAGGATGCCGTTCACTTTAATGTCCAGCGGTTCACCGGCCAGCTTATCCAGCTCAACCACAGAATCGTTGGTGACGGACATTAAATCGGCCAGCGAAATCTCCACCGAGGCGACTTCCAGCGTGAGGGTAACGGGAATGCGGCTAAACAGAGACATCTTGCGCATCTTGTCCATTGGATTATGGCGTGGCGTGTTGTCCTGCAAATCCATACGGATATTGCCTTCAACCGTCTCTTCCTGCGGAGCATCGTCGAAGTTCAGGTCGTCCAGGCTCAGGGACTGGCTCAGGTCTTGTTCAATTTGACTCATAGTGCTTCTCGGCCGTCTTATCGTTAAATTCACTCAGCAGCAATTTGCCGCGATCTTCCGCGATTTCAGCGGTAAAAATCTGTTCTTTGCCAATAAATACCGGCATGGGTTGGTTCAGTGAAAGCGGAATAATATCTCCGGGTTCAATGTCGGCAATTTGCGCCACCGTCAGGTTCAGCGAGGCCAGGCGGCCGTTGAGCTTTAGCGGCAGGTCGTAGAACAGCCGCTCAATTTGCCCGGCGCTCAGGGCCGACTCCTTTTCGCTCTCGGTGCCGTCCGGCGTTCTCAGTTTCGCCAGCATGCGGTCAACGTGAAAATGGTCGAGCAGGATGGTAAATCCACCCTGGTCATAACCTTCGAGGCTAAAGGTGATGCACCACGACCACTGGCTAATGACCGTCGAATAATCGTTTTTAATTTCTAACTCTTCACCGAAGGTTTCTTTATTGACTATCAGGGCGGTAAGTTCCTGGCCCAGTTTATTCTTCAGTCGTTCTTCGGTTTTTGATACCGGCTGAGACAGATCCGGTGCCACCTGGGTGCTGTCTTTGCTCAGACCATAATAGTCATGGAGAATATTCAGCAGCAAAATACGATCAATATCGAAAGCGAGATTGCCGTAGTTGGTGGAAAATATTTGTGTATTTTTATAATTTTTATCAATGGCAAATGTCATGTTTTTTAACATGACGTTAACTCTGAATTTTTTTAAGAAGTAAATACTCAAGCGCGCATCAAGAATATCGAAGCAATCATTCATGATCTTTGGCAGCTTGTGCCACGGACGGCCAAGTTTATTTACTTCCAGCTTCACCAGGTCGGCAAGCCGATCGCGGTGATGAATTCTAAGTCGTTGTAGTACAGGCTGCATAATTCTTCCGCATAACTATTGAATTTGACGGCGTCGCTAATGAGATTCATTATTGATTCATCAGCCGCCAAAAAAAAATATTACCTGGAGGTTTAAGTTATGAGAATGAGGTGGCGCTCTTTATTAGCAGCAGCGGGTCATTACTTGAAAACATCTCATCACTTTTTTTCAGGACGTTGATTAGACCTGTTTACGCCCGTTGTTGCAAGGGGGTGTAGCTTATTAATCTATTATTTATCTGAGGGTTATTAAGATTAATAAATTTTGTAACTCGTTGTATTTTATAGATTAATATTTTAATATCCCTTAAAAATAAGACATTTCGTAGCTCATCATTATACTTGCCCTCCAGTGATAGTCGCCGCATTGAGATGCCCGCGATTAAATAGCCGATACCAGACGCTTAACATAAACGGTCTTGATATTTGTTCTTTATAATAAAGGGCGCATTAAGCCGGTTTTGCTGTCCTTATTAGTCTGAATAAATTATAGGTTGGTAACACATCATGAACATGTTTGTGGAACACGACGCTGGTAATATTAATGGCTTTGTTGCCAGCGCACCCTCCAGCGTCAGTGTATTTGCGCTGGCTCGTCGCGTGGCGAACTTCAATGTGTCGGTATTAATTACCGGCGAGACGGGAACCGGCAAAGAATGCGTGGCTAAATATATTCATGAGCATGCATCCGGCGTTGATGCTCCTTATATTGGAGTCAACTGCGCAGCGATTCCTGAAAGCATGCTGGAAGCTATTTTATTCGGCTACGAAAAAGGCGCATTTACCGGGGCGGTAACCAGCGTGGCAGGTAAGTTCGAACAGGCAAATGGCGGCACGCTATTGCTTGACGAAATTGGCGATATGCCACTGGCGCTGCAGGCGAAACTATTACGCGTATTACAGGAGCAAGAAGTTGAGCGCCTGGGAAGCCATAAACGCATCCCGCTCGATATTCGCCTGATTGCCTCCACGAATAAAGACTTACAGCTTGAGATTGCTGAAGGTCGTTTCCGCCAGGACTTGTTCTACCGCATTTCCGTGGTGCCGATTCATATCACGCCGCTGCGCGAACGTCAGCAGGATATCGTGCCGCTGGCCCAGCGCTTTATTAGCAAGTATCACACTTTTCACCAGGGCAATACCCGCCTCGGCGAAGACGCCCGCCGTGCGCTGCTCAGCTATGACTGGCCGGGCAACGTCCGCGAGCTGGAAAACGTGATTCAGCGCGGCCTGATCCTTTGCAACGGCAGCGAAATTACCGCCAATGACTTTGGTCTTGCCCCGGCGGCTTCGCAAAGCTCTGGCATTGAGATGATGCCGGCCTGGCACGAAACCAAAAGCGACGGCGTGCGCGGCGCGGTGGCGGCGATCCGCAACGTGAAGCTGCATGGCCGCATGGCCGAATACCAGTACATCATCGATCTGCTCAAGCGCCATCAGGGCAATAAATCTAAAACCGCACAGTTCTTAGGTATAACCCCTCGTGCGCTGCGCTACCGGCTGGCTTCGATGCGCGAAGAGGGCATTGATATTGAGTGTTACTCCTGAAAAGGAGAAGGAAACCGTTATGGATAAAATTTCAGGATTAGGCATGCCGATGGCGCAGCAGGAGATGCTCAATCGCCTGCAAAGTACCGCCGTCAGCGCCGGTTCCGGCTCTATTGCCGCGGCGCAGAACTTTGCTCCGTCGCTGAATAGCACCGCGCAGCCCGTCTCCTTCGGCAACGCGTTGAAGCAGGTCGTCAACAGCGTTGACCAACTTCAGCACTCCGCCAGCGCAAAGCAGACGGCCATCGACACCGGGCAGAGCGATGATTTAACCGGCGCGATGATCGAAAGCCAGAAGGCCAGCGTGGCGTTCACGGCGATGATGCAGGTGCGCAATAAGCTCACCAGCGCGCTGGATGAAGTGATGAACATTCCGCTCTAAGGGCCTTACCTTGTTAAACAAAATTAAAACTCAGCTTGCGGCGCTGCCGGTACCGCAGGGGAATCATAAAAAATGGCTTATTGGCGCCGCAGCCGTGTTGCTGACCGGCGCCATTGTCGCTTCGATATGGCGCAGCAGCGGCGGCTATGTCGCGCTGTATGGCGCCCAGGAAAATCTGCCTACCGCCCAGGTTGTTGAGGTGTTGGGTGCGGAGAACATTGCCTACCGTATCAACCCGGACAACGGGCAAATTCTGGTGGCCGAGAACAAGCTGTCGAAGGCGCGCATGGTGCTGGCGGCAAAAGGCATCAGTGCCGCGCTGCCGGAAGGCTACGAGCTGATGGATAAAGAAGAGATGCTCGGCAGCAGCCAGTTTGTGCAGAACGTTCGCTATAAACGCAGCCTCGAAGGCGAGCTGTCGAAGAGCATTATGGGGCTGGATCCGGTGGAGTCCGCGCGGGTTCATCTCGGCCTGAGCGAAGCCAGCTCCTTTGTGATGAGCAACAAGCCGGAAAGCAGCGCCTCGGTCATTATTCAGCTGCGCTACGGCAAAACGCTGGACGAACCGCAGGTTGCGGCCATCGTGCAGCTGGTTTCCGGCAGCGTACCGGGCATGAAGGCCAGCAGCGTGCGGGTGGTCGATCAGAGCGGTAATCTTCTTTCAGAAGGCATTCAGAGCGGCAATAGCGGCCTGGCGGGTATTCGCCAGGCGAATGACGTTGTGCAGCGTATGAAGGCCGACACCGAAAAGAATATCTCCGGCCTGCTGACTTCGCTTGTTGGCAACAACAACTTCCGCATCAGCGTGGCCCCGCAGGTCGATATGAGCAGCGTGGAAGAAACCCAGGAGCGACTGGGGAAAGATGCCCGCGTTAGCGATGAAAATATTAGTCAGGAAAATACCACTAACGAACTGGCGATGGGCGTGCCCGGCTCGCTGAGCAACCGTCCGGTTAATCAGCAGCCCGCTGCGGCAAACGCACCGGCAAACGCCAATGCTAACGCTAACGCCGCTCAGACGCAGTCTGCTTCTCCGCAATCCCTCAGCAGCCGCAACCAGGAACAGCGCAAATACGCCTATGACCGCGATATTCGCCATATCCGCCATCCCGGGTATCAGCTCGAGAAGCTGCGCGTGGCGATTGCCCTGAACCAGAGCGCACCGGCGCTGGCGAAAATCACGCCGGAGAAACTGGCGGGCCTGACCCGGCTGGTGGAAGACGCGGCGGGTATCGATAAAGCCAGGGGCGACTCATTAACGCTGGATGTTATGGCGTTTACCGCGCCAGAAGCCGCGGAATTCCCGGTGCTGAAATGGTGGCAAGATCCTCACATGCAGTATTGGGGGCAAACCGGCGGCATAGGCCTGCTGGCGCTGCTGACCTTATTGTTTGGCGTCCGCCCGCTGGCGCAGCGCTTTGGCCGCCGCGAAGTGGTAGTTGCCGAGGCGGCCAATGAGCCGATGCTGGATAGCGGAGCGCTGCTTGAAAACGAAATGATGACGACCGAAGAAGGGCTGGCGCCTGGCCTGCCGAAATCGTCGTTCCAGAATGATGACAATCTCCCTCCGCAAAGCTCCGGCCTTGAAACCAAAGTCGAATACTTGCAGATGCTCGCCCAGAGCGAAACCGAGCGTGTAGCGGAAGTCTTGAAACAGTGGATCAACAGCAATGAGCGAAGCACCAGTAAGCAAGAGTAGTAAAAGCAGCGCCGGTAACAGCGGGCGCTCGCGCATCGAGCAGGCGGCTATTTTGCTGCTGAGCGTGGGCGAAGACGCTGCGGCTCAGGTCATGCAGAAGCTAAGCCGTGAAGAGGTGATTTTGCTGAGCGAAACCATGGCGCGCCTGCACGGAGTAAAAGTGACTCAGGCTCGCCAGGCGATGAACAACTTTTTCCAGGACTACCGCGAACAGAGCGGCATCAACGGCGCTTCGCGCACTTATCTGCGCAGCATTCTGGAGAAGGCGCTCGGCGGGGAAATCGCCCGCAGCGTTATCAACGGTATCTACGGCGACGAAATCCGCTACCGCATGGCTCGTCTGCAGTGGGTGGATGTTCCGCAACTGGCGGCGCTTATTGAGCAAGAACACTTACAGCTCCAGGCGGTGTTCCTTGCCTTCCTGCCGCCGGACGTGGCGGCCAGCGTGCTGAGCGTGCTGCCGCAGGAACGTCAGGATGAAATCGTCTACCGCATCGCCAAGCTCGATGATGTTAACCGCGACGTTATCGACGAGCTGGACAGGCTTATCGACCGCGGCGTAGCGGTGCTTTCCGAGCACGGTTCTAAAGTGACCGGCATCAAGCATGCGGCCAACATCGTGAACCGTATTCCTGAGAACCAGCAGCAGTTGCTGGATCAGCTGCGCGAGCGCGACGAAGACGTGGTGGACGAGCTGAAGGACGAAATGTACGAGTTCTTCATCCTCAGCCGCCAGAACCAGAACACCCTCCAGCGCCTGATGGAAGAGATCCCGATGGAAGAGTGGGCCGTAGCGCTCAAGGGCACCGAGCCGGTGCTGCGTCAGGCCATCTGTAATGTGATGCCGAAGCGCCAGGTTCAGCTGCTGCAAAGCACCACTTCCCGCCTTGGGCCGGTGCCGGTGAGCCGTATCGAACAGGTGCGTAAAGAGATTATGGGCACCGTGCGCCAGCTGGCGGAAGACGGTGAAATCCAGGTTCAGCTGTTCGCTGAGCAGACGGTGGAATAAGCATGTTTAAACAGACCCGATCGGCAACGCTCGACAGGCTAACTTCGCGACGGCAGGCGGTGGTTAAACCCCGGCTGCATAAATTCCCGCCGCTGCGTAAGAGCTGGCAGCAGGCGAGCCTTGAGCAGTCAGGCCAGACTCTTAACCCCGAAGAGTACCAGCAGCAGTTAATGCAGGGCTTCCAGGACGGCCTGAACCGGGGTTTTGCCCAGGGAATGGAAGAGGGCAAGGAAGAAGGTTACCAGGAAGGGGCGCGCCTCGGCTTTGAAGAGGGCATGCGCAAAGGGATGGAAGAGGGCAAGCAGCAGGCTCGCCAGCAGTTCCTCGACGCCGCCGAACCGCTGGACGGCCTGGTGGGAGAGCTGCGCCAGTATCTGGGTGCCTATGAACAGCGCCGCCGTGAAGAGTTGCTGCAACTGGTGGAGAAAGTCACCCGGCAGGTGATCCGCTGCGAGCTGGCGCTGCACCCTACGCAGATGATGACCCTGGTGGAAGAGGCTCTCAACGGACTGCCGCAGATCCCGGATCAAATCCGCGTCCTGCTCAACAATGACGAATACCAGCGCATTAGCGAAGCCGAACCGGAAAAAGCTCGCCAGTGGGGGCTGTGCGCCGACCCGGAACTTGAAGCCGGAGAGTGCAAAGTCGTTACCGACACCAGCGAAATGGATATTGGCTGCCAGCATCGCCTCGAGCAGTGCATGGACGTGCTGAAAGATAACCTGCTGCCGGAAGCTCAGGATGAGTAATCAGGACTTCGAGCAGGCGCTGCGCTCCATTGAAAACATCAACCTTGCCCGCGTGGCGGGGCGGCTGGTGCGTGTTAACGGCATTCTGCTTGAATGCGTTGGCTGCCGCCTTGCCGTAGGGCAGCTATGTCGTGTCGAAAGCGCCGAAGGCGAGTTTATGGACGCCCAGGTTGTCGGCTTTGACCGCGACGTCACCTGGCTGATGCCGTTTAAACACCCCACCGGGCTGATTGCCGGGGCGCGGGTGTTCCCGGCGGACAAGCAGGAAGGCGTGATGATTGGCGACCGCTGGCTTGGGCGCGTGGTGAACGGCCTCGGCGAGCCGCTGGATAACAAAGGTAAACTGACGGGCGATACCCCGCTGCCGCTGCATTTACCTCAGGTTCACCCGCTGACGCGCCAGGGCGTGGAGCAGCCGCTGGACGTGGGGGTGCGCACCATTAACGGCCTGCTGACCATCGGCAAAGGCCAGCGAGTGGGCCTGATGGCAGGCAGCGGCGTGGGCAAAAGCGTGCTGCTGGGGATGATAACCCGTTATACCCAGGCCGAAGTGGTGGTGGTCGGGCTTATCGGCGAGCGTGGCCGTGAAGTGAAAGAGTTTATTGAGAACTCGCTCCAGGCTGAAGGGCTGGCGAAGTCGGTGATCGTTGCCGCGCCGGCGGACGAGTCGCCGCTGATGCGCATCAAAGCCACCGAGCTGTGCCACACCATCGCCAGCTACTATCGCGATAAAGGTAAAGACGTCCTGCTGCTGGTGGACTCGCTGACCCGCTACGCCATGGCCCAGCGCGAAATCGCCCTCTCCCTGGGGGAACCTCCCGCAACCAAAGGCTACCCGCCTTCGGCCTTCGGCATGATCCCTCGTCTGGTAGAAAGCGCCGGGAACAGCACCGGGAGCGGCACCATGACCGCCATTTATACCGTGCTGGCCGAAGGCGACGACCAGCAGGATCCGATAGTTGACTGCGCCCGTGCGGTGCTGGACGGCCACATTGTGCTGTCGCGCCACCTCGCCGAAGCGGGGCATTACCCCGCCATCGACGTCGGGCAGTCCATCAGCCGCTGTATGAGCCAGGTCACCGAGCGCCAGCATCAGGTTGCCGCCAGAACGCTGAAGCAGCTGTATGCCGAATATCAAAATATTAAGCCGCTGCTGCCGCTGGGCGGTTACGTGGCGGGTGCAGACCCTCTTGCCGACCGGGCGGTAAAACTCTCCCCGGCGATTACGCAGTTTCTTCAGCAGGAGGTGCACGATGCGGCACCGCTTGCCAACTCTATCAGCGATTTATGCCTGCTGGCGCAGGCGGGATAACCGGCGATGAGCAAACTGATAACCACCCTTGAACAGCTGCATATACTGCGCAACCGCGCGGTGAAAGAGACCGGCGCGAAGCTGAATGCCCAGCAGCACCTGTGCCGGCGCTATGAAAAAAATATCACCGCATTGACCTCGCTTGCGGCTGGCCTGACCCAGGCGGAGGGAACATCCGCTTTGCAAATGACTAATCACTCCGGCTACAAGCGCACCATCCAGCGCGTTATCGACTGGCAAAAACAGGAACAGGCGCTGGCCGACCTGGAAGCGAGGCAGCTACAGGGCGCACTGCTCAATGAAGCCCGGCGCGAAAAAAGCCTGGAAGTGGTGCTGGAAGCAAAGCGTAGCGAACGCCGGGCGGAGTCCGAGCGGCGCGAACGTAAAACCACCGATGCGGTTTCCGCACAATGCTGGCTGCGGCAGCGGCTGGCACACCGCTAAGAGTTAATCTATGAAACCAACCGCTAACCGCGCCACGCTGCTGGATAATTTGCTAAAGCGCCAGCGTGCGGCCGCCGTATCAAAAACGCCGTTTGTCAGCGTAGTCTGCCCGACGTGGAACCGCCGCGAATTTCTGCCGTACCTGCTTTATATCTACCAATATCAGGACTATCCGGCGGATAAGCGTGAGCTAATCATCCTCGATGACTCAGAGCAGAGTAATCAGGACTTGATTGAAATGATGGTTGACGCTGCTCAGCAAAATGTTCGCTACATTCACAGCCCCGAGCGGCTGGCGCTGGGCAAAAAGCGCAACATGCTTAATCAGCTGGCCAACGGCGAATACATCATCAGCTTTGACGATGACGACTATTACCCGCCGGAAAAAATCTCGCATCAGGTTGGCGAAATGCTGGGCCACAATGCGCTGTTTTCCGGCTGCGATCAGATCTACGTCTGGTACAGCCACCTCGACAAAATGTATCTCACGCATCCGTTTGGGCAACAGCATGCGCTGAACGGAAGCTTCGGCCTGCACCGAAATCTGCTGAAAAGACACCGCTACCAGGACGATGCAACGCTTGGCGAAGAGCAGGCGTTCCTCAATAACTTCACCACGCCGGTGCTGCAAATTGACCCGCAGAAGGCCATCGTCTGCATCTCCCACAGCAGCAATACCTACGACAAAGACTTCATTATGGGCAGCAGCATCCCGGTGGAGCTACGCCTTGAGGACCTGGTTAAAGACCAAAACCTGCTGGCGCATTACCGGCGTTTAAGCCGCGCGCCGCTTCACCAGTCGGTGCTGTGGTCGGTATTCGATAAGGTGGCGGTTATTTACGCCCCGCAGCAGGAGCAGGCTCTGGAGCAGCAGTGCCGTGATTTGATGGGCTTTGGTTTTTCCGCCAGCCAGCTGTTTCCGGTGGCGCTTCATCAGCACGAGGACGCCGACCTCGCCGAACTGCAAACCCACTGCGCAATACTCGAGCGGGCACAGCAGGAAGGCTGGGGCAACGTGCTGCTGCTGGATGCGACGGTCAACTTTGTGAAAAAAGAAAACTCCGTTCAGCAGGTTAACGCCTTGCTAAGCAAGCTGCCGCATCTCGACTGGCAGGCGCTGATGCTGGGCGGAAAATACAGCGAACTGCGGCTGATGAACTCGCTGCAGGGCGTGGTGCGGGTTCGCGCCGCCGAGTGCGGCTGTGCCTATGCCGTTAATGCCAATTTTTACCCGGCGCTGCTGGCGGCCTACCGCGAGGCAATCAACGCTTCGCAAACGCGTGACCAAGCCTGGCAGCCGTTATTCCAGGATAACTGCTGGCTCGGGTTTTACCCGAGCTTTGCCTTTATTCAGCAAACGCGCGACCGCCAAAGCGGTAAGCCGGTTGACTGCACCCACTGGTTCTTCCGTAAACACAATTAAGTAAGGGATGGCCGAGGCCGCCCCGGAGAGAGAAATGGATATCATCGAACGTTATCAACCCGAATTTGTTACCCGCTTTGACGCCCTGAACGACGCCTGTTCATGCCCGGCCTGCGCTAACGGCGCGGAGGGCTGGCCGCAGGCCAACGTTTATCTCAACACGCAGCAGCGCGACAGCCTGGAGCCGGGCTGTGAAAGCGTGGCCCGCGAGCTGCTGCTCAACCCGCAGGCATTTGTGCTGCATATTTCCCGGAATGGGGTGCGGGGAGAGACCGCGCTTTCGCCGTGGGATGAGGCGCTAAACCAGCAGTGCATCAACCTGGCCATTCATCCTTCGTTATCTCTGGAAGGCAGCCTGTACGCCATCGGCGTGCTGCTAAGCAAAGCGCGGCAATATGTCGAAGAGGGAAGTGATGACCCGGCTCTGCTGGCCTCAATGGGCGAGCAACTGGCCCAGCTGGCGGAGCACGGCGTTCTGGAGCAGCAGCTTCAACTGCTGCCGCCGATTGAAGAAAACGTCCTCGCTACCCTGAAGGCGATGGGGGCGATGCGCCTCAGCCTCAACCTGCCGATGGCGGAAAAAATGAGCGTGATGCTGAAGCTGAGCGAGCTGGGCATTATGCCCGCCAGCCGCCTTAGCGAGCGTCTGGCCGAGCTGCGGTCCGCTACGCAGGGGAATACCTTGTTCAGCGAGCAGCCGCATATTTTACGCAATATGCTGATTTATCGACTCTACCATGACGTATTCCCGGGCGTGGGCTGCGAAAACTACGGCGCGGCTTTCCTCGCTCTGGCGGAAGACTTCTTCCAGATTAAGATGCTGAGCGCCATCTGGCTTGGCAATAATCAAAGCCTGACGGAGCAGGATGTGGTCACGCTGTTCAGCGCCTGGTTTAGCTGGCGTAAAGCCAACCCGGCGCAGGTTGATGAGCAAAACAGTGCGGATTACAGCCTGCTGTGCGGGCTGTCTTTGCTATGACAACGGTTATCACCTTCGGCACTTTTGACGTGTTTCACGCTGGCCATCTGAATATTCTTACCCGGGCCAGAGCGCTGGGGGACCGGTTGATGGTGGGGATCTCCTCGGATGCACTCAACGAAGAAAAGAAGGGGCGTAAACCCGTCTACAGCGAGCAGGACAGAATGCAAATTATCGCCGGGCTGAAGTGCGTGGATGGCGTATTTCTTGAAGAATCGCTGGAGCTGAAAGCGCAATACATTCAGCAATATCATGCCGGTATTTTGGTCATGGGCGATGACTGGCAGGGGCGCTTCGATAGCTACAGTGCCTTGTGCCGGGTGGTCTACTTTCCGCGCACACCGTCGATTTCTACCACGTCGATAATTGAAGTGGTTAAATCTCTATAATCTGCTGGCTTGCGTCCGGGGAGAGACGGTGAAAGTTAAACTATTTCTTGATGGCGGTGAGGCAGCGTTTTCGCATCAGCTAATCAATTTTGTTCATGGCCTGGCTAATCCCGCCGACTTTACCGTTTTTTTAGTGAGGGATAGCCAGGTAGACAGCGCTGTTTTGCAGGCTTACAACGTTGCGGTGTACCCTTACAGCGGCGATAGCTGTCAGGCGATGATGGATAAGCTTGCCGCATTTCTGGCGGAGCGTAACCTCAGTTTGCTGGAAATCCACTGCGGGTTAGGGAGCTGTCGGGAATTACTCCCTTTACTTGAGACGCTTAACGCACATCTTCCGGTTGTTCACCTCAATATTTATGATGATGATTACGCGGATCTGGCAGGACGCAGCGAGATGGCAACCTTGCCCTCAGGCGAGCTTGCAGCTGCTTTGAAAAGCTATGGTTCAGCGCTGCGAGCTACTCTGAAGGGTGAAAAAACGATGGTTACCCGCGACGGCTGGAGCCTGCTGCTGAATTACGCCTGGCCGGATGCCGTTCAGGTGACTTATTACCCCAGCGGCTATGCACTTGATAATTTTTCTCCTCTGGAACGCTACGGGCTGAGCTGTTGTGAACTTGCTCCGCTCGACGAGAAACAGAGTGTTTTATATCTGCGAATCTTTGCTCTGCCAGCCGGATTATATTTCACGCTACAAGAGCTTATGCAGCATCCTGACTGTCTCACTGTGGTTGGCGGGGAACCGCTTTTTAACTCTACCAGGGAAGTACACGGTAAACGTTGGCTTGCGCAGCTTGCCGGGCTAACAAGGCCGCAGGATGCTCCGGTAATTTATTGGGGTAAAAACGTTTCTGAGCATCAGAAAATAACCACGGTGCTCGGCCGTAATGTGCTTTTTTTACCTGATAACTTCCCGTTAGCTGCTTTGAAACTGTTGGGATTAGCACCAAAAATCGCGGCCGGAGTGCTAAGCCCGGTATTGCTAAAACTTGAGGCCAGAGAAGTGGTTCTGGCGGCTTCCCACGAGGAAGAGTTGGGAGAATGCGCGGCGGCGAGAGTTGCCGTTAAGTGCGGCATGCTGGCGCGGGAAAAGGTAGTTTTTCTTGGTGAGGTTGCCGCTTTTGCCGACTCACGCCCACCCCAACGCATCTTCTATTCCACGGCCTCGATGGGCGATGTGGTTTATGCCCTGGGCTGTCTTACTGCGCTGCGGGAAAATATGACGGAGAGGTTTGTTTTTGCCGCCAACGGGCTTTATGCAGACCTGATCAATGCCTCCCCGGCGGTCGATGATTTTTGGGATATCCATGCCCTGACGGCGGAACAGAATGTTGAAATTCTTGCAGCCCGAAAACGCGGCAAGCTGCATACGCTTTCATCCTGGGGGCATTTCCTCGCTCCGCAGCATATGACGGATGCTTTTTTGCAGGACTTCCCCGGCAGCTTTAGCGAGTGGCAAAAACAACCCTCTGTTGCCGTTCCCGCTGCCGCGCAGTCAAAGGCTGACGCGTTTATTGAGCGTCATCGATTAAAGGAAGAGAAAGTCGTACTGCTGCACCCGAACATTGGCGCACCGAACCGTACCTGGAGCCTGGAACAGTGGCACCGTCTGGCTCAAGAATTTCTGAGCAGCGGCTGGAAGGTGGTGTTGATTGGCAGCGACACCAATAAACATCGCGACAAAAAAATGATGGCCTTCGAGCTGCCGGGCGTGATTGACGCGATAAATCAATTTTCCGTGCTGGAAACCATCGCTCTGATGCGGCGCTGCCAGCTGCTGGTGGCGTGCGACTCGGGGCCGGTGGCGCTGGCCGGAATGACATCAATTGCAATTTGCGCCCTTTACTCTCTTATCCCTTCGGCCTGGCGCTTGCCTGTCAGAAACGGTGAGCCGGGCTGGAATGCTCTGGGCGTAGATGTGGGCTGCCATTTTGGCCAGTGCGGAGGCCTTATCCAGAATGCTGAGTTTATCCGCCAGATGCCGGGTGGAGATAGCTTTAAGCTTGATAGCGCCGCATTTGCGAAGTGGTGCCCCAATAATCAGCAATACAGCTGCCTGAAAGCGTACTCAGCCGCTGAGTTCTGGCTGGCTATCACTCGTTTTCTTACGAGTGAACGCTTTGTGTTGACTCGCTAACAGGCGCGGCTCCTTCGCCTTAAACGAAAGGAGCCGCGGACTCTCAATATTGCTCTACGGTAAAACGTTGTCCGCCCGCCACGCATGCATCCACTTCATGGCTGAGTAAATTAAACAGCGAGGCGCAGGCCTTATCCGCATCGGTTTCGAACAGTTCATCGCACATGGCCTGGCGCTCCGGGCGCATGGTGTCGTTAAGCAATGCCTGACGCATCGCAGAGGCAAAAGTCTCTTCGGTAAAATCATAGGCAAAATCTAACGACGGGATCAGCGAATAGTCTGGCTCAAAGCTTCGGTGATCATTCAGTTCGATTTTCAACTTCATTACCGGGTTTCCGGTCAGCAGAAAATCAAACATGATCGACGAATAGTCGGTCACCAGCAGATCAAAATGGCTCATCCACGGATACAGATCGGTGCAAGGATTTATGTAGAAAGCCTGCCGTGAAAGGGCTCGTGTAGCGCCTGCTTCAACATAGATCGGGTGGCTTTTTATAAAGATATCGGCATTGAGGCGATCGCCCGCCTGAATGAGCTTCATCAGAAAATCTGGCGAAGAAGTGATGAGATCCGAGTGCCCACGCTGCCAGGTGGGGGCAAAAAGGATCTTTTTCCTTCTTTTATTTTTCAGCGCCTGTAGCAGCGCTTCCGGCAGTTCGCTGCCGATCATTTCATGTTTGTTTGGTTCACGAACCAGCACTTCATTGCGTGGGTAGCCGGCGCGGATTATGCGGCGAGCGGCAAAAGATTCATTAAAGAAATCATCCAGCTTTGATGAGGTGCTCAGCACACAGTCCGCGCGGGAGGCGAAGTCCAGCGGGCGACGGAAGTCATAGGAAAGCACATCCATATGGGGCATCAGCTTGAGCAATAAATGTTTTACCGAAACGCCATGCCAGAGCTGAATATGCCTGGCGCCCTGAAGGCTGGCGAACAGCGCTTCGTCGCCATTCAGGCTTTGAGAAGGGTTGACCGAGAAGACCGCCACCGCTGCGCTGAGAAACAAATTAATGCACTCCAGCGAGGTTTCATTGTTGATTAAATGGCAGGGAAGGTCGTGCTGACGCAGCTTGTTAATTAGCTCCGGCTGCGTGCTGCACCAGATAACCTCGAAATCTTTTTCCTGCGCCAGAGCGTGCAGGAAAAGGTATTTAGTATTGTCGCTAAACTCCTCGCGGCCGAAAAAAAGCACCCGTCTTTTTTTACGATTCTTTTGGGACAGGCTGGCCAGCCGCTGGATGATTTCGTTACTCATGGTTTTATCCTCTCGCTTTCCCGGCAAATAGCCTTTGGCGCAGGCTATGCAGCAGAGCATTTTGTTCCGGCGGTTCCGGTGCGGTTATGGCCTCAATTATCACATTTGCCGCGCGTTTACCGGCCTTGCCGTCCTGCCATGCATCGCAATATTGATAGCGAATAAGCTCCAGCTCGCTCTCCAGCGAGCGCCATTTTTCCTCGGCGGCCAGCGTCTCGCGCAGCTGTTCAATGTTTTTCGCAACCGGCAGCAGGGAGCGGATTTTCTGATCGGGGCTCCACTGGCTTGAGAAGGTTTGCTGGCCTTCCAGCAGGGCTTCCATATTGTCCCAACTCAGTAAAATAGTGCGTTTACCGGCGTGAATGGCATCGAAGATAAAGCCGCTATTATCGGTAAGAACATAATCGGCCACGCGCAATGCAGGGAAGGCCAGATGATGGCCGTTAACCCGCTTGTGTAAATGGCGGCGGGCGAGCGCCAACGAGGTGGCTTCTTCCGGGCGGCACAGCGTGCCATGGTGCAATTTGGTAATGATGTTGAAGTCGTGGCCCAGGCGCTCGAGCTGCTTTGCCCAGTGGGGAATTGAACTCAATGAGCCAAAGGTTGGAGCGTAGAGCAGCGTCGGTTTTTGCGGATCCAGATTCAGCTCTTCAATGCCCTCAAGGGAGTCCGGCTGGTTGTGCCAGGCGTCAAAACGAGGATTGCCGACGGCTACCGCGTTGCCGTTGATATTGAGCGCCTGCTGGCTGTAGTGGCTGTAGCAGAGAATTTTGGAATAAAACACATTCCACCATGCGTGGTTCCACTGCTCTTTTGCCAGACCATAAAGTGTGCGGATATGAACCGGAGCGAGGCTATCCGTTCCCGGCGCATAATAAGGGCTGACCAGGCAGCTGAAAGGGGTGCCAACCGCAAGGGATTTCGACAGCAGACAGGCGCCAAGGCGTGGCTCATCGATTTTGCCCAATAACTCCTGCATATCTTTCAGCAGAGCGGGGGGCATGCCGTCGCTTATCACCAATCGGCAAGAAAAGCCGCGGTCCAGAAGCTCGGTGATAATTGAGCGATAGACCTGGTAGTGAAAAGCGGTTTCCATATAAAAACCAATCGGTGCCGGGGCAGGCGTAGGGGCAATTTCATTCATGATGGTGACGTTTAGCCAGGTGTAAGCTGTTACTGAGGTGGTTGACCTGATAGCCGTGTTCGGCAAACAGGTGAGCCAGAGACCGGCGGGTATGCAGAGTAATATGGCCATTGCGTGGGGCGATGTACCAGTGATCCATTAGCCGCCGATCGGCCTGCTCCATCAGCAAGGTTGAAAAGAGCAGCACGCCTTCCGGCTCAAGCAACGCCAGCGCTTCGTGCAGCGTTTTATGCGGGTCGGGAGTGTGCTCAAAGACCTCAAATGCGGTGACTACGGAGAAGGTTTCGTCCTGAGGAAATGGCTCGCTATTCATCGGATCCCAGCTGTGGGCGTCGAGCCCGCGAGCTTGCAATAGCCGGCTCAGCGTGCCGTTACCGCCGCCGTAATCCATTAGCCGTACTTCGCGTTCTCCGGGCAGCATGCTGGCAATCATGTCGGCATTTTGCTCGGCGCGCCGTGAGACATAATCCGGATCGACCCTCTCGTAGGCCTGGTTATAAATAGCCTGCTGGTAGTCTGAAACCTGCCAGTCATCGAAAGCGGTAGTAAACAACAAGCCGCAGCGTTCGCAGCGGTTGTACCAGATGGGGATGCCGCTTAATGGCAAATGCATTCCCCGGCGTTCCTCGCAATTTTTATTAAAATCGCAAACGCCGTGTAGGGGAGCAGCGTGCCGACATACTTTACAGCTTGCCTGATGCGCCGCAGCCTGAACGGACTTCATGGTTGTTATCTCTGATGAAGGAAACGGAATTAAACCTGCTGATAAAGCCAGTTTTCCGGCTCGCCGCTGTTGACCAGGTTTTCGAGGATCTCCTGCTGCATGCCGAGCAGTAATCCGTTGCCTTCGTTTGTCGCCTTGCACTGCGTGGCCTGGGTTTCTAAATCTTCCCACAGGGCGAAAACACGGCTTTTGTGTGATTCTGGCAGGCGCGAGAACAGGGCTTTAATTCCCTGAGGGCCAGCGGGAACGCCAAGAGCAGCGAGCGTGGAGTACCGCTGCTGGCTGCTGGCTGCGAGGCTCTGATAGGTCTGAATGAGTCTGCTATTAAGTTCATCCAGTTCGGCGGCCTGGCGGCCGACAATAAGCTGGCGTTGCTGCTCCAGCAGGGCATTCAGCTCGGTGTAATGCTTACGATCGGCAATCATATCTTCAATTAGCTGCTTCACGCCCTGGGCCGGGTTACTCATAAACTACCTCTGATAATATTTCTGCATCGCGTCGGTCAGTTCATCCAGATTGATGCTGATTTTGCCCGCGCCGATGGCTTCTTTCATCGCTTCTACGCGCGCCATATCAACTTCCGGCATGGCGCCTATTTGGTTTTGCGCTTCCCCCAGCACCGGATCGACCGGGCGGGTTTTTTCAACGCTATTGCCTTCGTCAGCCTGCGGCTGAGTCTGGCTGGTCGCACCGGTATTTAGGGTGGCTACGGCCAGGCTGTACTGAGTTGGGTTAACTTTCATCGCTGTTCTCCGGTTGCTCTATGGGTCTGTTTTTATTGGGCTGCAAGGTGAATCCACGGGGAGGAAAACATCTTTCCCATTTCCTTACCGGGTTAAAGCGACCCGCAGAGAGCAAAACTTTAATCGCGAAGTAAAAAATTATCGCCCCGCCGTGTTGAGCATACGCACAACGCCCGCGTCGGCCACTACGGCACTGACTACGCGCTGGCTGCTTTCATTTTTCACCTTAATGGTTTCGCCTTTACGCCCCTTTTTCATCGCTTCGCCGAGCGTCTGGGCTTCAATCCCGTCCTGGTGGGCAACCATCAGCACGCGCTGCCCGCGCTCCACCAGCACCGGGGAGTCCAGATGCGCGAGGGAGATTGGCTGGCCCGCACGCAGGCGGCGTTTTAGCGTCATACCGACGGCTTCAGCGGGCTTAGTGAGGTAAGCGGAGCGGGAGCCGGAGGCTCGAACGGTTTGCATTTGCATGTCGGCTCGGGTCAACACATGCCCGCGCTCAAGCGCAACTTTGGCGACCACGGCTTCTTGTTCTGCCGCGTATAGGGGTGTTGAGAGCAGCAGCGCGCCCGTCAGCGCCATCAGGCGGAAGGAAAGGGGGAAATCTTGTTTCCCTTTGCGGCTGTCTTGTTTGGTAAAACTGTTTAGATTCATGATGTTATAACTCTGGCACGGTAATTGCTATACAAAGGATGTATTAGCGATTTTTTGCCGTTGTTATTTCATCACGAGGATGTGGGTTGTGAGTATTTCTTTTGACAAAGCATTGGGTGTTCATCCGCAGGCAGTAGCACTTCGACTTTCCCGAGCAGAGTTGCTATCCGCCAACCTGGCTAACGTCGACACTCCAAACTTCCAGGCTAAAGATATTGATTTTGCCGCGGAGATGCAACGTTCAGCGTGGAGTTTTTCTCTCGACTCTTCGCCGCAGGAAAAATATCGCGTGCCTTATCAGCCCTCTTCCGACGGCAACACCGTTGCTCTCGACGTTGAGCAGGCTGAGTTTTCGAAAAACGTCCAGGACTACCAGTCAAGCCTGGCATTTTTGAATATGAAATTTGTTGGCCTGAAAAAGGCAATCGAAGGGAAATAACCAACTCAGGTAACTACACACGATGGCATTTAACAATATCTACCGTGTTTCAGGCTCGGCAATGACGGCGCAGACCGTACGCCTGAACACCATTGCCAGCAACATGGCTAACGCCGACTCGCCGTCGGCGACCGAGGGGGGCGTTTATAAGGCGCGTCGCCCGGTGTTTGCTTCGGTTTATCAGAACGACGAGCTGATGGGCAACCGGGCGCTGACCGGGGCCAGAGTGCAAATTATGGATGTGGTCGAAACCGGCAACGCGGTGCAGCGCTACGAGCCAAACCACCCGATGGCCGATGACCGGGGCTATGTCTATTACCCGGATGTGAACGTGGTGGAAGAGATGGCGGACATGATGTCGGCCTCGCGCAGTTTTGAAACCAACGTCGATGTACTTAACAGCGTTAAAAGCATGCAGCAAAGCCTGCTGCGGCTCGGAGAAGTGTAATTATGAACGTCAATAACGACGCCAGTACTTTTAATGCAGCCAGCGACAGCAACGTGGCTAACAACGGCAGCGCTGCCGGTATGAATAGCCTGTTTATGCAGTTGCTGGTTGCCCAGATCCAAAACCAGGACCCGCTCAATCCGACCGACGGTACAGAATACGTGAGCCAGCTGGCGCAGCTGACCCAGGTTCAGTCGATGGAGACCATGTCGCAGCTGATGGCCAACAGTTCCGTGCTGATGGACAACCTGCAAACGCTGACCACCGGCAATCTGGTCGGACAGAAAGTGATGGTGCAGAGCGACAACTTTACCTCCGACGGTGCCACCAACGTGGATGGTCGCCTGACGCTGGATCACGCCGCAGGCGTGGTGACGGTTATCGTCAAAGACTCCGCCGGAACCGAGCACAAAATCGAGCTGGGCAAGCAGGAAGCTGGGCAGGTGGATTTCTCCATCGATCCTAAAGAGCTGGGGCTTTCCGAAGGGAAATATACCGTCAGCGTTGTGACCGACACCGGGGAAGACAAAGTTCCGGTTGAGCTTGGCGGCATCGTTAATAACGTGCGCATCCCGCTCGACGGCAGCCCTACGCTGCTCAATATCTCCGGCCTGGGCGAAATCGCCTACAACCACATCACCCAATTTGGAAAATCTTCTCCTTCTTCACAGGCGTGAACGGCGGGCAGAAAGAGTTAATAAGGAAGACATAACATGAGTTTTAGTATTGCTACCTCCGGCCTCAACGCCATTACTGAACAGCTGAATGCTATCTCCAACAACATTGCCAACTCCGGCACCGTTGGTTTTAAATCCGGCCGCGCGGAGTTTGCCGCGCTGTATGCCCAGAGCCAGCCTCTTGGCGTTGGCGTTAGCGGTGTGACGCAGAGCATTACCCGTGGCGGCTCGATAACCGCCACCGGTAATGGCCTCGATCTGGCGATTGGCGGCAACGGTTTCTTCGTCGTGCGCGACAGCGCCGGAACTACCGCTTATACCCGTGCGGGCTACTTCGGCACCGACAGCAGCGGCAACCTGGTTAACGGCTCCGGCATGAACCTTCAGGGCTACCCGGTAGATGCTAACGGCGTATTGCAGGTGGGTAGCGTGGGTAATTTATCTATCAGCAGCGGTTCTATCCCGGCTAAGGCTACCGACAGCCTCGACTTTACCGCCAACCTTGACGCGCGCGCGGAGAAGCCGGAAACCGACGTATTCGACCCGAAAGATAACACCTCTTACAACAACACCTACGCCACGCAGGTTTATGACTCTCTGGGGCGCGAGCACACCATTAACCAATATTTCGTGAAAACCGACGAAAATACCTGGGAAGTTCATTACTACATGGACGACCAGCCGATGAGCAACCCGGCAACCCAGACTCTTGAATTTAGCGATCAGGGCGTGCTGAAAACGCCGAACGGTACCGTGAATCTGACGGTGGATATTCCTGGGGCGCAGAGCCTGTCCATCGATCTCAGCTATAACGGCACCACGCAGTACGGCTCCGACTTCTCCGTGAGCAAGAATAAAGGCAGCGGCTACGCATCCGGCGAGAAAACCGGCCAGCAGATTGATGAAGATGGCTCGGTTTACGCCACTTTCTCTAACGGCGAGCGCATGCTTCAGGGGCAGTTAATTCTGGCTAACTTCGCTAACCCTAACGGCCTGGCCGCCCAGGATGGCACGACCTGGACGCAGACCGCAGCATCAGGCACGCCGTTGACCGGTGCGCCGGGTACTGGCTTGCTGGGCTCAATTAAAGCCGGCGCGCTGGAAGCTTCTAACGTTGATTTAACTTCGGAACTGGTCGGGCTGATGAGCGCTCAGCGTAATTATCAGGCCAATACCAAAGTTATCAGCACCAACGACAGCATGATGAACGCGCTGTTCCAGGCCGTGTAATGGATCACTTAATTTACACCGCGGTCAGCGGCGCAAACCGTAGCCTGTCTCAGCAGCAGATCCACGCGAACAACCTGGCTAACGTTAATACTCAGGGCTTTCGTAGCGATCTGGAAAGCGCCCAGGCTCAGCAGATCCAGGGCGAGGGTTATAACTCGCGTTTCCTGGTTCAGCAGACCAGCGGCGGTATCGATATGACGCCGGGAACCGCAAAGCAGACCGGGCGTGACCTTGACGTTGCCCTGCGCGGCAGCGGTCTGATAGCCCTGGCCAGCGGCAACCGCGAGGTTTATACCCGCAACGGGCAAATAGACGTTGGCCCGGAAGGCGATCTGACGATTAACGGCCTGCCGGTTGAAGGGGACAACGGTCCCATCATCCTGCCGCCGTTTTCACAAATCTCCATTGCCGACGATGGCGTGATAAGCATCGTGCCGGACGACGGCGGCCCTGCCGTGCCGATGGATATTGACCGGCTCAAGCTGGTGGATATTCCCGCCGGACAGTTGCAGAAAAACAGTTCCGGGTTTCTGGTAACCAATGCGCTGACCAATCCCCGGAACGAAGAGGTCATGGTGACGGCGGGTCATCTGGAAACGGCCAACGTTTCGGCCATTAACGAGATGGTTTCCAGCATTGCGCTGAACCGACAGTTCGAAGCTCAGATCAAAATGATGAAAGCGGCGGACGACCTGGCCACGGCGGGCAATCGCCTGCTGCGCGGCAGTTGATTACAAGGATAACCAGCGATGAATCCAGCTTTATGGGTGAGTAAAACCGGCCTGGCGGCGCAGGACGCCAAAATGGGCGCAATTTCCAACAACCTCGCCAACGTGAATACCTCCGGGTTTAAGCGCGACCGCGTGATGTTCTCGGACTTGTTTTACCAGAACCAGCGCACGCCCGGCGGCCAGCTCGATCAGAACAACACCGCGCCGACCGGTATTCAGTTCGGCACTGGCGTAAAAATTATCGGGACTCAGAAAGAGTTCTCTACCGGCAACATCCAGAACACCGGGCAGGATCTTGACGTGGCAATCACCGGGCAGGGTTTCTTCCAGGTTGAAACCCCGGACGGCGAAATTGCCTACACCCGCGCGGGCAATTTGCAGCGCAATCAGGAAGGCGTGATTACCAACGCCGCCGGTCTGCCGCTGGTGCCGCAGATTGAGCTACCGGCCAACACCAAAGAGATCCAGATTGCTAAAGACGGCACGGTGATGGCGCAGGTTGGCGGCGAAACGGATCCGGTTGAGCTGGGGCAAATTACGTTGGTGAATTTCGTTAACCCAGCCGGTCTGGAAGCCGTTGGTGGCAACCTCTATCGTGAAACCGCTGCCAGCGGCGAAGCGGTTGAGGGCGTTCCCGGTGAAGAGGCATTTGGCCAGCTGGAGCAGGGGTCGCTTGAGGGTTCAAACGTGCAGGTTGTTGAGGAGATGGTTGACATGATAACCGTCCAGCGCGCCTACGAAATGAACGCCAAAATGGTTTCTGCCGCCGACGATATGCTGAAGTTTGTCACCCAGTCGATGTGATGATGGGTTAATGAAGTGAAGAGAGTCATGAAAAAGCAGTGTGTTATCAGTTTACTGGTGCTGGCGCTGGCCGGGTGTGAAAGCCCGGCGCTGCTGGTGCATAAAGACGATGCGGCCTTTGCGCCGCCGGAAGATTTCGTCATGCCGGAAACGGCAGTGCAGGGCGGCGGCGTCTACAACGGCGGCTATAACTGGTCGCTCACTCAGGATCGCCGCGCCTATCGCGTGGGGGATATTCTTACTGTACGTCTTGATGAGTCTACCCAGGCCAGTAAGCAGGCGAGAACCAACTTCGGCAAGAAGAACGATGTCTCCATCGGCGTGCCGGAAGCCTTTGGGCAATCGGTTGATAAGCTAAGCGGTTCGGTTAACGGCGACCGCAACTTTAACGGCAACGCCAGCTCCCAGCAGCAAAATAGCCTGCGCGGGTCGATTACCGTCGCGGTATTTAAAGTGCTGCCGAACGGCATCCTGGCGGTGCGCGGCGAGAAGTGGCTCACCCTTAACCAGGGCGATGAGTACATGCGCGTGACCGGGCTTGTCCGTGCCGACGACGTTGAGCGCGATAACTCCGTTTCTTCCCAGCGCATCGCCAACGCCCGCATCTCGTATGCGGGGCGCGGGGCGCTGAGTGACTCTAATGCAGCAGGGTGGTTGACGCGTATCTTCAACCACCCGCTGTTCCCAATTTAACCGGAGCTGACAATGCGTAACGTGGCATTTTTTCTCGCGCTCCTGTGGAGCAGCAGCCTGCTGGCTGAAACGCTGGGCAACATCGTGGACATCCAGGGTGTGCGCGGCAATCAGCTGGTGGGTTATAGCCTGGTGGTCGGCCTTGACGGCTCCGGCGACAAAAATCAGGTGAAATTCACCAGCCAGTCAATAACCAACATGCTGCGCCAGTTTGGCGTGCAGCTGCCGACCAAAATTGACCCGAAAGTGAAAAACGTGGCGGCGGTAGCCATTAGCGCCACGCTGCCGCCCGGCTACGCGCGCGGGCAGTCGATTGACGTGACCGTTTCCTCTATTGGCGACGCAAAGAGCCTGCGCGGCGGGACGCTGCTGCTGACCCAGCTTCGCGGTGCCGACGGGGAAGTTTATGCCCTGGCCCAGGGGAACGTCGTGGTGGGCGGCGTGAAGGCGGAAGGCAACAGCGGCTCCAGCGTGACGATTAACACGCCAACCGTGGGGCGTGTGCCGAACGGCGGTTCCATCGAGCGTGAAATTCCGACGGACTTTCAGGATAACAGCCAGGTGATGCTCAACCTGAAGCGGCCCAGCTTTAAAACCGCCAATAACGTAGCGGTGGCGCTGAATAGCGCATTTGGCGCAAATACCGCCGTGGCGCAAAGCGCGACCAACGTGGCGGTGCGTGCGCCGATGAATCCGGGTGAGCGCGTAAGGTTTATGTCGATGCTGGAAGATGTACAAATCAACGCCGGTAAGCAGCCTCCGCGCGTGGTGTTTAACGCCCGCACCGGCACGGTTGTAATTGGCGACGGCGTGGTGGTTCGGGCTGCGGCTGTTTCCCACGGCAACCTGACGGTGACGATTCGTGAAAGCAGCAATGTCAGCCAGCCGGGTGCCTTCAGCCAGGGGCGCACCGTTGTGACCCCGGACAGCGACGTGAATGTTAACCGCGGCCGTGGCCAGATGGTGACCATTCCGGCCGGAACCAGCCTGCGCAGCATCGTCAACACGATTAATAGCCTCGGTGCCGCGCCGGACGACACGATGGCGATTCTCCAGGCGCTGCATGAAGCGGGCGCGCTCGATGCCGAACTGGTTGTGATTTAAGGGATAAAACAATGATCAACGCAATTAACCGCCAGCAAACCGTGCTGCCGGGCGACATTACGGCTCAGGCAAAGCCGCAAAATATTGAGCAGGCCGCCGAGCAGTTTGAAGCGATGTTTCTGCGTTCGATGATGCAGCAAATGCGCAAGGCGACGGATGCGATGGCCGCGGAAGATAGCCCGTTTAACAGCAAGCAGCAGCGCATGATGCGTGATTTCTACGATGACAAGCTGGCCTCAAACCTGGCCTCGCAGCGCAGCAGCGGGATTGCCGACATGATTATCGCTCAGTTAACGCCAGCCGGAGTTAAGGAGAGCGTTAAAAGTGCCGCTTTAGTTCAGCAGCCGAAGGAAATGACTCCCCCGGTTATCCCCGTAATGCGTAGCGGCCAGGAGCAATAAAAAATGAGCATGATTAATATCGCCTACAGCGGCATTCAGGCAGCACAAACGGGGATGAGCATTACCTCGATGAACATTGCTAACCTGCTGACGCCGGGTTACAGCCGCCAGGGCCTGCTGCAAAGCGCCATCGGGCCGATGGGGCAGGTTGGGCTTTCCGCCGGAAACGGCGTGCAGGTTGACAGTATTCGCCGTATCTCTAACCAGTATCTGGTCAATCAGGTCTGGCAGACCAATACCAAAGCCAATTATTACACCGCCGGGCAGCAGTATATTGGCGCGCTGGAAGAGGTTATCGGCACCGACTCCACCAGCCTCGGCAACGGGCTGGATGAATTCTTCGGCGCCCTGAGCGCGTTGACTACCCAGCCGGAATCCCCGGCGCTGCGCCAGCAGCTGTTAAATCAGGCCGGTTCCCTGGCCCAGCGTTTTAACAGCATGAATGACTTTATCACTAGCCAGAAAAACTCTATCTCGACCCAGCGTAATGCCGCGGTGGACAGCATTAACTCGCTCAGCTCCGGCATCGCCAGCTATAACCAGAAAATCATCGAGCTGGAGTCTACCGGCGGCAACACCAGCGTGCTGCGCGACCAGCGTGACGAACTGGTGAAAAAACTTAGCGAACAGGTGGATGTAAAAATCACCGAGGACAGCTCCGGGAGCTATACCGTGGCCCTGAAGGGCGGCCAGCCGCTGGTTAGCGGGAAAACGGCGGGTGAGCTAAAGGCCGACGTTGACGCTAACGGCAACAGCACCCTGAGCCTGAAGTTCTCCACCAGCGAATTTAACCTTAACCCGTCGGCGGGCGGCCAGCTAGGTGCGCTTTATGACTACGAAACTACCACTCTGAAAGATATGCAGAGTGCGGTTCAGGGCATGGCAGAAGCGGTGGCCGATCTGTTCAATAACCAGCTCTCCCAGGGCTTTGATCTCAACGGCAACCCGGGCAAGCCGCTGTTTGTATTCGACCCGAGTAGCAGTTCGGGCATGTTGCAGGTTACCGACCTGAAGCCGGACGAAATTGCCCTCTCCGGAGCGGCGGGCGAGCCGGGTAACGGCGATAATTTGCAACTGCTGATCGATTTGAAAAACAGCAAAACCGACATTGGTGGCCTGGGCAATATGAGCCTTAACGAAGGCGCGGCGGCCATTATTTCCCGCATCGGGATAGCCAGCCGCCAGAATAAAACCGAGCAGGAAGCCGCGGTTGCCGTTGCCAATCAGGCGCAGACCCAGCGCGATAACCTGAGCGCGGTCAACGAGGATGAAGAGGCAATTAATCTGCAAATTTATATGCAGTCTTATCAGGCCAACCTGAAGGTTATCGCCACCGGCGATCAGATCTTCAGCGACTTACTTAACCTGTTCTAACGAGGGTTTGGAGAAAAAAATATGCGAATCAGTAGCCTTTATAACTCCTCGCAAATGCTGAACCAGCTTGGCGCTAACAGCGAGAGCATCAGTAAATTAATGATGCAATTATCGACGCAAAAACGCATTAACGTGCCGTCGGACGATCCGGTCGCGGCCAGCCGTCTGGTGCAGTTAAACCGTGAGCAGTCAGCGATTAGTCAGTACCAGAATAACATCACCAGCATCAGCGGCACGCTGGCAAGCCAGGAATCACATCTCCAGGCGATGAACGACCAGCTGCTGGCGCTAAACGACAAACTGCTTTCGGCGGCCAACGGCACCAATAGCCAGGAGGATATGGCGAGCTACGGCGCGGAGCTGGACTCGATGCTGGACTCGCTGGTGGCGTCGATGAACGCGCAGAATGAAAACGGCAGCTATCTTTTTTCCGGTACTAAAACCGGCACCAAGCCGGTGCAGTGGGACGAAGCGGCGCAGAAGTTTGTTTTTGCCGGTAACGACGGCACGCGTGAAACCACCGTGGCCAACGGCGTTAACATCAAAGAAAACACCAACGTTGCTGGCGCATTTTCCTCCGGTGGTGACGATCTGGACATGCTGAACAAGCTTAAAGATCTGGCGAAAAAGATGCAGGATCCTTCTATTCCGGTGGCGGACTACCAGAGCGATATCGACAATATGCTGACCGCAACCACGGCCACGCGTGATAACGTTTCGGCGCTGTTTACCGATGTGGGCGGCCGCCAGAATCGCCTGACCTTGCTCAGCGACGCGCATACCGACGTCAGCGCGGCAAACGATCAGGTGGTTCGCGATCTTTCTTATAGCGACCCGGCGACCGCGACGGTCAACCTCAAGCTGTTTATGAATTCAGTGCAAATCTCCAACCAGGCTTACAGCATGATCAGTAAGCTCTCTTTATTTAGCGTGATGTAAGTATGCAGGTTGGTTTAGCTACAACAACATCCTCTTCGGCAGCCGCGTTAAGTCGCGGCAGTATCGATGCTCCGCAGTCGGTTAAGTCACGTAAAGTCGATGAAACGCCCGCCGCGCGTAATCCGTTCCCGGAAGCGGCTCTGCTTTCCACCCGCCCTCTGCGCTATAACGTGCAGCTTAACCAGCAGCTCACCGCGGTACAGCAGGCGGACAGTTACCTTTCCAGCACTGAAACCCAGCTGCTGCAACTGCGTCACGCCGCAGGCCAGGGCAAGGCCCAGGAGCAGGCCGCCGGGCTGGATCGTCTACTCACCCGCCGCGCTCAGCTTTCCGGCGGCACGGTTGACCGACAGTTCAACGTGCGGCTCCAGAGCCAGAGCCAGGTGAATTTCACTCTGCCCGGTAGCGAAAAAGTGCTTAGCTCTCCCGGGGGCGAAACGCTGGTGTTTATGCTGGGCGGAGCGAAGCGAGAGCTGGCTGCGGTAGCGCTGCCGGAAGAAGGTTCGCCGCGTAAAGTGCTGACCCATCTTAACGTTGGCCTTGGCCGGATGGGCATTCACGCCAGCCAGGATAAAAACGGGCAGTTAAATTTCAGCGTGGATGAGTCGCGCTGGGAGCGGGTGAGCCAGCAGCTTAGCGTGCGTGGGGAAGGGCATAATTTCCCGGCTGATTCATTTACCGTTCTGGCAGCGCGGCCGGAGATGGCGCAGCAGGAAGGTCTGGAGCAGCTTGTTGCCCGCCCGGACGGCGGCCGTGAAAGCCAGCTGAAACTCCAGCAGGCGCTGGAACAGATAACCGGCCAGCGCGGCAAATTGCGTATGCAGCAGGAGCGAGTCCGTTCCCGTATCGACGAGATGGCCACGCCGTACAGCCCGCAGCAGGCACAGGAAACGGCGCGAGCGCTGGGAGAAGTGCTGGGAAACAGCGGCAGCGGTTTTTCTTCGCTTAACCGCGCGCTGAGTGCGCAGGCGAATGTGCAGCAGGCGACGGTTAAAAATTTATTGGGATAATGCATATGAAGCAGGTCTGGAAGTGAACGGGATCCTCTCCAAACTGGCATAAATGGCTGTAAACCGAAGAGATAATCTCTACAAGTTCGGTTATGTTCCGTTCACCGTTCGCTATGGTGACAGAGAAAAGCCGCCGTGCGGGTGAACGGAAAAACTGTGGATTTGCAGAGATTGAGCATTCTTTAAATCATCTTTTCCTTGGGGGGAGTGCAACGAGAAAACTCAATGCAACGGATAAAGAAATATAATCCCGCTTTGCCCCACCACCAGCGGCTGCCCGTTAAGCTTCAGCGGCTGCATCCAGACATCCATATTCATCATCAAATCCACCAGGCCGTCTATCATCAGGCCCTTGCTGGGGGTGCTGTAGTAAATAGGCGACCAGGAGAACCACTCCTGGCCTTGCCGGGAGTCGATACGGGTGAATTTTCCTTTCAGCATAAAGCGCGGATCGTCTGGGCTGGTGATGGTAGTTAAAATCGTGTGGTTCACCATCTCCATGCGGGAGTCGTAAACTTCTTTGCGGCGTGACATCAAGTCATAAAAGCCCATTTGAACGTCGCCGGTAGCCTGCCGTGCAGGTGCCTCGCTGCTGTACGACCAGTTGTAAAAGCCGAGCATACTCAGCGCCAGTACGGCAATTAATGCACTCAGGATCCACTTAGCCAACGGTGCAGCCCTCCATTTCACCAATTTTTCGTCTGGTTTCACGCAGGATCAAATTGTTGAGTTGATTGCCGTCAATGCGCCAGTGGTAGATGGCCATCGCCAGCTGTTTACGGTCGCAGCTGCTCTCCAGCGAAAAGGTGTAATTCAGCGTCTGGTCGATGCTCTGATAGTAAATATTCATCATGACGGACTGCCCTTTTAGCAACTGATTCATCTGGTAGAGCGTGCCTTTTAGCTTGGTATAAAGCTGATCTTTACCGACTTCATCGTGGCTGGCAGGGTAAATTTCGTAGAGATGAATATTGCTGTAGACGTTGCTCTCTTGCTCTCTATACATCAGTCGGTTCCGCCCGGCGTCAAAAAAGTACCAGGTCGTGCTGGCAACGATCAGTACCGCTGCGATTATCAGGAACGTAATGCCCGGCATGCTTCGCCACCAGCGAGGGGCGCGAGCCGCTGCTACCGCAGGCAGTGGGGCAGGTTGGGGGAGAAGAGGCTCCGGCTGTAGCGGCGCGACTTCTCTGACTTCCGGTTCAGCGTTGGGCTGTTCTTCATAGAGAACGCTTTCGCTTTGCAGGATGTCATCTGAGTTATCACGAACCTCTTCTTCTTCTTTTTCAATAACGCAGCAGTAATCCTGCTCCAGCAAATAACCCTTTTTGGGTATGGTTTTGATTATTCTTTGTTGTTTTCCATCATCTTCAAGAGCGGTGCGTAAAGCATGAATGGCATTGGGTAAACTATTATTGCCAATTACCCTGCGCTCCCATACTAGCGTGGTGAGTTCTTCTCTGGTGAGAATCTTTCCCGCATTTTGCGTAAGGGTATCCAGCAGCTTTAATTGATATTCACCGAGGCGCTTGCGCTCCCCGCTGGTTAAATTGAGGATTGAACCAGAGCTAATATCAATCAGCCAGTCGTTTACAGAACAGTAGCGTTTATTCATTTTTTGGCAGCAGCCATTCCTTTAATAATTAACGGATATCGCCCCCGGCAGTGGCCTGCCGAGGCTAATTAATACGTCATCATTAAGTCCATTTAGAATTCATCACTGAATTGCCGCTCGCTGCGGAGGGAACGAAAGAACAGCCTGTTCTTATGTATGAGGACAGATTCAACGGCGCTGAAGCGGAAATAAAATGTAAGTTGACAGAGCAAAAGCAGGAAAATGTCCTTCCCGGTGTCTTTTTTACGCTATAAAAGTGTGATTGGCAACGTGATTTGGAATAATTTATTCTGATTTATATTAAATGTTTTGGGTGAATGTTAATGGATGTGAGTCGTGGAGGTGAATGTTATAAAAAACACGGTGAATGTGAAAATGATGTTTTCTGTTGCCCGCGTAATTAACCGAAATGCCCAGGTGGGAATTATTTTAATTTAGAGTTTTTTATTATTTATCGATTAAGAATATTCTTAAATGTGTCGCTATTGTTTTCTTTTGTGCTTTTTATTTTTATTTCCCTGTGCAAATGAGAATGACTATTAATGCAGTGTAGGATATTTGTCTGTATATAAAGAGTCAGAGTGGAGGGGTGGCAAGATATGAAAAAATATTGCTGCTGGATTTAATTTGTCCGAACAGGATGTCGTTTTATCTCAGTACAACATCAAGGGACCTGATGGTCAGGTTCATTAAGGAGAATATAAAATGTCATTATCTATTTTCACCAGCGGCTCTTCCATGGCGTCCATCAACGCGCTGAATAAATCCAACAGCATGCTGTCCACCGCGATGGAACGCCTGGGCACCGGCAAGCGCATCAACTCCTCCGCAGACGATGCGGCAGGTATGCAGATTGCTTCCCGCCTGCAGGGCCAGACTAACGGTATGGCCGTTGCGCAGCGCAACATCTCTGACGCTACCGCAATGCTGCAAACCGCGGAAGGCGCGTTCGATGAAGTGAGCAACATCATGTACCGCATGAAAGACCTCGCCACCCAAGGCGCGAACGACACCAACACTCAGGACGACCGCGACGCGATCAACTCCGAGCTGGGCGAACTGCAGAAAGAGCTGGGCAACATCATGAGCAACACTTCTTACGGCGGCGAAAAGCTGTTTGCGGCCGGCGGCAAGCTGTCCGACGACCTGAACTTCCAGATTGGCGCCAGCGCCAACGAGAAAATGACCGTCAGCCTGTCCGGCTCTCTGGCAAAAACGGCTTCTGCGATTACCGGGCTGTCAAGCCAGCTGGATATCAAAGATGCTTCCGGCGCACAGGCGCTGATGAGCAGCCTGGAAAGCAGCCTGGCATCTGTAGGCTCTATGCGTTCCAGCCTGGGTGCCAACATTAACCGTCTGGGCCACACCGCGGCCAACCTGTCCAACATGAAGGACAACACCGAGCTGGCGTTGGGCAACATTCAGGATGCGGATTTTGCCACCGAAGCTTCATCCATGACCCGCAACCAGATGCTGGCGCAGACCAGCATGTCGATGCTGAAGCAGTCCAACAGCATGTCCGGCATGGTGATGTCCCTGCTGGGCTAATCCCTGCGAGACTCTGCATGACAAAAACACCGCCTTCGGGCGGTGTTTTGCTTCCAGGCGATAAAAATTAAGTTTTTTTGATTAAGCCATTTAATTATCCCGACCGCTGTGCCGCTTTGATTAAGTAACGAAAGCTCTATAACACGAACAGAATCCAGGAGATTTACTATGTCTTTATCTATTTTCACCAGCGGCTCTTCCATGGCATCCATCAACGCGCTGAACAAGTCCAACAGCATGTTGTCCACCGCGATGGAACGTCTGGGTACCGGCAAGCGCATTAACTCTGCGGCAGACGATGCGGCAGGTATGCAGATTGCTTCCCGCCTGCAGGGCCAGAGCAACGGTATGGCGGTTGCACAGCGCAACATCTCTGACGCTACCGCAATGCTGCAAACTGCGGAAGGCGCGTTCGACGAAGTGAGCAACATCATGTACCGCATGAAAGACCTCGCCACCCAGGGCGCGAACGACACCAACACTCAGGATGACCGCGACGCGATCAACTCCGAGCTGGGCGAGCTGCAAAAAGAGCTGGGCAACATCATGAGCAACACCTCTTACGGCGGCGAAAAATTGTTTGCCACCGGCGGCAAGCTGTCCAAAGACATGAACTTCCAGATCGGCGCCAGCGCGGAAGAAAAAATGACCGTCAGCCTGTCCGGTTCCCTGTCCGCAACCGCATCCGCAATTACCGGGCTGTCAAGCCAGCTGGATATCAAAGATGCTTCCGGTGCGCAGGCTCTGATGAGCAGCCTGGAAACCAGCCTGGCGTCCGTGGGCACCATCCGTTCAAGCCTGGGTGCCAACATTAACCGTCTGGGCCACACCGCGGCCAACCTGTCCAATATGAAGGACAATACCGAACTGGCGTTGGGCAACATTCAGGATGCGGACTTCGCAAGCGAAGCCTCCTCCATGACCCGCAACCAGATGCTGGCGCAGACCAGCATGTCGATGCTGAAGCAGTCCAACAGCATGTCCGGCATGGTGATGTCCCTGCTGGGCTAAAACCCGCAGGCAGTTGCATAACAAATACACCGCTTTATGGCGGTGTTTTTGTTTCTAAGTATTGCCTTCCGCCTTCCCCCTGTGCGGAAGAATGCCTTCCCGTTTCAATTTAACTTATTGATTTTATTTTAATTTAAAACTGGCACGCTAATTGCTAAATAAATCCGCATAACGCCCGGTAAGCCCGGCGTGCCCGTATACCTGGAGATGAAAAATGTCTGATTTGACCAGTCTTGATCCTCAATACCTCGCCACGCAGCTGGCGGGTTATGACATTGCGGCGATGAAAGCGGCGCTGGAAAAGCAGAGCAAATCTCTTGGCGCACAAAAAACGGCGCTAACAGCACTGCGTACAGCGATGAGCGATTTCCGCACCGCGCTGACCGCGCTGAACAAAACCGACAGCGGCATGCTGCAAAACGTGGCGACGACAAACATTGAAGGCATCGCCAATGTTACCGCCAGCTCAAGCGCGCAGAAGGGGACTTATAACCTTTTCGTGGAGCAGCTGGCCTCGGCGCACCAGATCTCATTCGATGATATGACCGATGAGTCAATCAAAAATGCTACCGGCACCATGACGATTACCATCAACGGCAAGTCGATGGATATCGAGATGGACGATCTGCAGTCGTTGTCGGATCTGACCAAAAAAATTAATACCAATAACGATAAAGATGCGCCCGGCGTGACCGCCTCGCTTATCCGCACCGACGGTAAAGTCAGCCTGATGCTGAGCAGCGACGAAAGCGGCGAGGCAAATAAGGTTGAGCTGGATACCAGCAAAATGGACGCGAACAGCGCACAAAAATTCAGCACGTTCGAAACCATCACCCAGGCGCGTAATGCCAAATTCAAACTTGGCGAAAGCAATAAGGTTTATGAAAGCAGCTCTAATACCCTGGATAAGCTGATTGATGGCGTCACCATCAAGCTGACCAAAGCCCAGAAGGATGGAGATGAGCCGCTGCGCATCGATGTCGGGGTAGATAACACCGCCACCAAAGAGCAAATGCAGAGCTTTGTTGATGCCTTCAATACGCTGAAGGGGGAACTCGGCAAGCTGACCAACAGCGGCAGCGACGGCAAAGACCGTGGCGCGTTTGCCGGTGATGCGGGTATTGCTTCGCTCGAGAGAGATATGAACAACCTGCTGCGCCAGACCTTTGGCGACAAGAACATGACCGATTACGGCATTACCGCCTCGCGTGACGGCACGCTGTCAATCGATAGCACCAAGCTGGACAAGGCGCTTTCTGAAGATCCTCAGGGTCTGAACGATTTATTTAACGGTAAAGACGGGCTTATCAAGGGCATGGATAAGTCGCTGGATAAATACCTCAACACGTCTAACGGTTTGCTCAAAGGCCGCCAGGAAACCCTGGACCGTCAGCAGAGCGAAATGGATATTCGGTCCGACAAAATTCAGGCGCGGTATGACACCTCTTACAACCGCTACCTGAAACAGTTCACCCAGTTGCAGTCGATTATGACGCAGATGAATAACACCATGAGTATGTTTGGCCTTGCCTAAGGAAGAAGTGAGTTATGTACGGAAATGAACGGGAGGGCTTTGGTGAGTATCAGCAGTCGGACCTGGCTATTCAGGCCGCTGCCGCAAGCCCTCATCAGCTGGTGCTGATGCTGTTTAACGGCCTGATGGACGAGCTGGTGCGCGCGAAGAGTCACATTGCCGCCCGCCGCTATGAGCGCAAGGTACAAAGCATCAATAAGTGCATCGATATTCTTAACGCACTCACCAGCGCGCTGGATTATGAAAAGGGCGGTGACCTGGCATTAAGCCTCGCCAACCTTTACGACTACTGCGTTTACCGCCTGTATGACGCCAGCCATAAGCTCTCCGTTGAGTATGTGGAGGAGGTCGAAAAGATCCTTATAAATCTGCAGGAAGGCTGGCAAAAAATGGGTCAGCAGCATGGATGATATTCAGGTCATTCGCTTTCTGACCCGTGCGCTGGCGGTAGCGGCAGAGGAGGAAAACTGGCCGCAGGTGCAGGAGGTGGATAAGCAAATTGCTTCTCTGCTGGCGGCGCTTGCGCGTAATCCTCTAACCGATGCCAAACGTGTGGCGCTGGAAGACCTGCGCCGTATGCATCACAAGGTCAATGAAAAGTGCCGCCTGAAAAGCGAAGAGCTGGAGCGCAAAATGGCGCTCCAGCGCCGTAACCAGGAAGGCGTTGCCGCCTACGCGGTCTTTATGGATGAAGAGGATTTTCGCTGATGAACGTGACCGCTTCTCCAGTGTTGCTCAACGATGCAGCCGTGACTACGGCTTCCGGCTCGCTGACGGGGGCGCAGGATATGGCTGCACCTGCGGCTATCGGGGCTCAGGCTGGCGCTACCGTGCAGCCTCAGCCGTTCACTCTTGCCTTGCTGAATGTGATGCAGGCTACTCCGGCCAGCGCTGCCGAAAGCGGGCAGTTACCGGGGCAGGCTGAACCCGCCGCGGAGAGTGACGACGACGGCGATACCTTAACCGCTGATGCCGAAGCGCCGGTGGCGCTGCTTCAGCAATTGCTCGATGGTCTGCTGGCGGCAAACGCGGTTCCGGCGATGCCGGTTAACACGGTTATCAACAACGCATCGGGTCAGGTCTCATCTGAACCCGGCGGTGATCTAATTTTGCCGCTTAGCAGCAATGTGCCTGCGCCTGTGGTTCAACAGCAGACCCCTGTGGGGTTACCCGGTGTGTCGCAGGCCGTTGGCCTTAAGGAAATGACGCCGGTAGCGCCGATATTGGTGCTTCATGCTGGTGAAAACGCGGCAATCTCTGCGGCTCAGCCGGATAGCAAAGCACAGGTGTCTGGCGGTGTAACTCAGGTTGCGGCAGCTTCGGCCCCGATCAAACTGGATGCCGAAGAGTCGCGTTGGGCGCAGCAGCTTCAGTCTGCGCTGGGCGATCGCCTCCAGGTTCAGGTTAAGGACCAGATCCAGCACGCCACCATCCGCCTCGATCCGCCGGATATGGGCAAGATAGACATCTCGCTACACATCGAAAATGGCCGTATGCAGGTCACGATTAACGCCAGCCAGGGTGAGGTTTATCGGGCGCTTCAGCAGGTCAGCAATGACTTACGTCAGAGCCTGACCGAGCAGAACTTTATGCAGGTTAATGTCCAGGTTTCCTCCCAGGGAGGGCAGCGTGAGGGGCAACAGCGCTGGTCGCAGCATGAACTGGCGCAGGATGTGCAGGCCGCCGAAGCCATTGAGGCGGATGCGGGCGCGCGCCGCGAAGATGACTCCGTACTACTGACCGTTTAATGACAGAAGATTATGACTATAAAAACTTTTTCACTCGGGCTGTTAATTGCCCTGATTGCCGCGGTGTTTGCGGCTCTGCTCACGGTAGTGGGTACTCACGTTATGAATAAGGACGATGGGGCGAGCAGCCTCATTAGCTCAATGTTTAGCTCCTCAGACGAGAAGGGCGTTGAGTTTGTGGAGATTAAAAACGTCGTTATCACCCTACAAAGCGACGGCAGCAAAGAACGCTATTTGCTTCTGGAGCTGGCGCTGGCGACCCACGAGCCGGAAAACGTGCAGAAAATTAACGATATGTCTCCCGCTATCCGCGGGGCGACGGTAAGCCTTCTGTCCGACATGCATTATGACGCTGTACGGGCGATGAGCGTTTCTCAATTAAAGGAAAAGCTTATGGCCGCCTATAGCGAGCGCTTCAAAAGCCTCAACAGCGTTATGCCGTTCAGGGATGTGATCATCAGCAAGATGGTCTTTCAGTAAGCAGCACGGCGGTAAGGAAAATGATGGATTTTATTGCTGACGATGCGCTGACCCCGGCGGACGAGTCGCGTTATGTGAACGCTTACTTACCGCTGGTGCACCGTGTTGTTAAACAGCTTGCTTATCAGGCCAGCAGCGTAATGGACAGAGAGGATATGGAGCAGATAGCCCTGATGGGGCTGCTCTCTTCCCTGCGTCGTTACGGCCATCCTGATGAGCAGTTTGGTGCCTATGCGGTACACCGCATTCGCGGCGCCGTGCTGGATGAGCTGCGCCAGCTTGACTGGCGTCCTCGTCGTCTGCGGCAGAAAACCCACAAGCTGAACGACGCCATCCGCGAGATTGCCCGCGAGCTTGGCCGGCCGCCGGTGTTTGCCGACCTTGCCGGGCGGCTGGAGATTACCGCCGAAGAGTATCAGGAATATTTGCTGCTGGACTGCGCCAAGTCGATGGAGAGCCTCGACGAGCTGCTCGGAAGTGAAACTCACTCCGTGGCGCTTAACGGCCGCTCTTTAGAGGATGAGGTGATGGTTAGCCGGACGCTGAAAACCGCGCTGGCAAGCCTTGATGAGAGGGAAAAAATGATTTTGACGCTCTATTACCAGCAGGAAATGAGCCTGAAAGAGATAGCGCTGGTGCTCGACCTGACCGAAGCGCGTATCTGCCAGTTGAATAAAAAAATAGCGCAAAAGATTGAGAGTTTTTTTTAGCAGTTTATTGAGAAGTGGAAATCCATGCAGAAATTATTAGGTTTAATGATCATTTTCGTCTGTGTTCTGGGCGGCTTTATTATGTCGGGCGGGCGCCTGGCTTCGTTCTGGCAGCCCGGTGAAATCATTATTATTTTGGGCGCCGGGCTGGGCGCGATGGTGCTGGCCAACCCGAAAGCGGTGCTGGCCGAAATGTACCGTCAGTTTCGCGGCGTGATGCGTAAAAACGAGCATACCGATGAGTATCAGCGCCAGCTACTGATGCTGCTGTTTGAGCTGCTTGAGCTGGTGCAGGACGGCGGCCTGAAAGTGCTGGACGAGCATATTGAAGTCCCTGAAAGCAGCCCGCTGTTCCAGAAGTATCCGCTTATTCTGCGCGACAAGGCGCTGATTACCTTCATCTCGGACAACTTCCGCCTGATGGCAATGGGCAAAATCAACGAGCACGAACTGGAAGGGATTCTGGAGCAGGAGCTGGTGGCGATGGAAGAAGATCTCCTCCTGCCGTCCCGTTCGTTACAGCGTACCGCAGAGGCGATGCCGGGCTTTGGTATTTGCGCAGCGGTTCTTGGAATCATCATCACCATGCAGTCGATTGACGGCTCTATCGCGGTTATCGGCGTAAAAGTGGCGGCGGCGCTTATCGGCACCTTCCTCGGCGTATTTATCTGTTACTGCCTGATGGACCCGGTTGCCAACGCCATGGAACAGCGCACCAAAAAACAGATGGCGGTGCTGGAATGCGTGCGTACCGTGCTGGTCAACCATGTGGCGGGTAAACCGACGCTGCTGGCGGTAGATGCAGGGCGCAAAATGCTGCCGATGGACTCTAAGCCGACCTTTGCCACGCTGGATGGTTGGGTCAATCAGATGACGGGTGAAGCGTAATGCGCGGCAAAGCGAAGGGGCATACCACGATAATTAAGCGCTCCTCGCGCAAAAGTCATGATGCGGTTCACGGCGGCGCGTGGAAGGTAGCGTTTGCCGATTTTACCCTCGCGATGATGGCGCTGTTTATGGTGCTCTGGATTATGGGGGCGGTAACCGAAGAGGAGCGTAAAGAGATTGTTTCCCTGCTCAACAGCGACTCTTTGTTTGACGGAATGTCGCCTTCGCCGATTACCCAGCCGAACGGCTCCGGCGGCAGCATTACGGTTCTGGCCGGCAAGCCGAAGTCCGAAGACGGCGGCAAAGATGCTAAGCAGAATGCCGAGGCGATACAGGCGCTGGCTAAGCAGGCAAGCCTGGGCGAGAGCCTGAAGGACGTAAACCGCCGTTCAGAGCAGGAAATTGAGGATCTGGCGCGGACCATCATGAAGATTACCTCCGCCTATGATGCCCAGTCGAACCTGCAAATTGAGATTGTTCCGCAGGGGCTGCGCATCCTGGTGCAGGATGACCAGAAGCGTGAAATGTTCCAGCGCAGCAGCGCCATTCTGACGCCGTTCTTTAACCGCCTGCTGACCGAGTTCGCCACGGCGCTGAACTCTATCGATAACAAGATAATTATTACCGGCCACACCGACTCAACCCGCTTCCGCGATCAGGAGTTATACAACAACTGGAATCTGTCCGGAGAGCGAGCCATGCAGGCGCGCAGGGCGCTGACGAAGGGCGGGCTGGACGGCGGCAAAATATTGCAGGTTAGCGGCATGGCCGATCAGATGCTGCTCGACCCGGAACATCCTCTAAGCTCGGCGAACCGCCGCATAGAAATAATGGTGTTAACCCATTCGGCAAGCGAGTCGCTGTATCAGTTCTTTGGCCAACACGGCGAAAAGGTTATTAAACCGCTGGCGGAAAGCGTTGCTAAGACGTCGCCGCCGGCACGATAAATTTCTCAGGTATTTTGTTTTGTTAATCTCGATTTCCACCTCAATTGTCTCCACTTTTCCGCCTGCGTCCGAACTCTCCCGACGCATGGCGGGATTCTTTTTTCTGCTGCTGATGGTGTTGTTTTCCACGCAGGTATTTGCCGCGCCCGTTAAACATAAACCGGCACAAAGCCGCGCGCAGACGCAGAACAAAGAAGCCCGGGAACGCATGAAAAACCGCGCAAAGCTGCTCGCGAAGGCGAAAAAACGCGTTGCCGTGGTGCCCCTCACGCCCGAACAGCGGATACGCCAGGCGGCGGAAAAACTGGCCAGCCGCAGCTGGAATCGTCAGCAGCTGGCAATGCACGCCCGCTGGCGGCCAGGATATTTTGGCGGTTCGGAGCGCCTGCTGCCGCTGGCAACCGAGTCGCTGATGGCCGAAATGGTCAGCCCGCGCGTAGAAGAGACGATTTACAAAGTGATTCATCGGCTTAAGCAGCAGCTCGGCAAGCCGTATGTTTGGGGCGGGCAAACGCCGGATCAGGGGTTTGACTGTAGCGGGCTCATTAATTACGCCTATAACCAGTTACTCAGCCGCAAGCTGCCGCGCACCGCAAACGGAATGTTCCAGGACAGCAAGTTAAAGCGGGTCAACCAGCAGCAGCTCCAGCGCGGTGACCTGGTCTTCTTCAGTATTAAAAGCCAGGACAAGGCGGATCACGTTGGCGTTTACCTCGGAGACGGGCAATTTATTGAGGCGCCGCGAACCGGGCTGAATATCCGCATCAGCCAGCTGACGGACAATTACTGGCAGGATCACTATTTGGGCGCGAAGCGTATTTTGACCGAGGAAGCGATTCTGTAAGGTCTGACCCTCACCCCTTTGGGAAGAGGGTGAGGGGAAGTTCAACGCTTAGCGGTGCAGGTCGCCGGCCGCTTCGGGCTGGTACTGAAGTTCAAGCACTTCAAGGTTGGTCTGGCTGCCGTTTGGCATTACCCAATTAATGCTATCGCCTACCCGCAGGCCCAGCAGCGCGGCGCCTACCGGTGCCATGACGGAAAGCTGGTTGTCGCTGTCCGTGAGGTTGGCAGGGTAGACCAGAGTGCGAACGTGCTCTTCCTGAGTGCTGAGGTCACGGAATTTCACCCGGCTGTTCATGGATACCACATCCGCCGGCATTTTTTCCGGACTACACATCTCAGCGCGATCCAGCTCGGCGTTAAGCGCCTCTGCGACCGGACTTTTGGCATACTGCGGTTGCTCCAGCAGTCGGTCAAGGCGTTCGGCGTCTAGTTCGTTAATGATGATGGCAGGTCTGGACATAATTCTCTCCGTGTAAAAAAGCAGGGCACTCATGTGCTGAAAATCGTACAAAGAAAAACCCTCACCGAAACCGGCGAGGGTTGATTCTGTAATGATGATACTGAGCTTAGCTTACCGTTGAAAGGGAGATAAGTCACATTTTGGCGTGCCTGCCCGCATCAAAGGATAATACTGCCCAGCGCCGCCAGCAGGAAGGCGATGGTGCCGATTAGTGTTTCCATTACCGTCCAGGTTTTCAGCGTAGTCTTTTCATCCATTTCCAGGAAGCGGCCAACCAGCCAGAAACCGGAATCGTTAACGTGGGAGAGTACCGTCGCCCCGCCCGCAATCGCTATCACGATAAAGCACAGGTCAAACTGGCTAAGGCCGGTCGTCGCTTCAACCATCGGAGCGACCAGAGCGGCGGTGGTGGTGAGCGCGACGGTAGCCGACCCCTGAGCAACGCGCAGCGCGGTAGAGATAACAAATGCCGCGACGATAACCGGCATTCCGGTATCGGACAGCACGCCGGCAAGCGCGTCGCCGATGCCGCTGGCGCGCAGTACGCCGCCGAACATGCCGCCAGCGCCGGTCACCAGAATAATGCCGCAGATTGGGCCCAGCGCGCCGTCACAGACCTTTTCCAGATGCTGACGGCTGTGTTTTCCGCTGAACACCATCAGGGCGAAGAATACCGTGATAAGCAGGGCGATAGGCGTTTTTCCAAGCATGCGCAGGAAGTTAACCAGCGTATTGTCGGCGCTAACCCAGCCGAGCACCGTTGCGGTGTTCAGGCCGGTATCCAGGAAAATCAGCACTAGCGGCATCAGTAAAATAGCCATCACCATGCCAAAAGACGGCGGCTGGTGGTTCTCGTCCACTTCGACTTTGCCGAGGAAAGAGGAAGGCAGAGGAATATCGAATTTCTTCCCGGCATAGAGGCCAAACAGATAGGCACCAAGATACCAGGTCGGGATGGCGATAATCAGGCCGACCACGACCAGCAGTCCGATATTGGTGCCCAGCAGTTCGCTGGCGGCAACCGGCCCCGGGTGAGGCGGCAGCAGGGCGTGCATCACGGCAAAGGCACCCGCGGCCGGAAGAGCATATTTTAACGTAGAGCCGCCAAACTGTTTCGCTACGCTGAAGATGATAGGCAGCATTACAACCAGGCCCGCATCAAAGAAGATAGGGAAGCCGAACAGCAGCGAGGCCACGCCCAGCGCCAGCGGTGCGCGGTGGGATCCGAATGTTCCTATTAGCGTGTCGGCCAGCACTTTTGCGCCGCCGGAGATCTCCAGCAGGCGGCCAATCATCGCCCCAAGACCAACCAGCAGCGCAACGCCCGCCAGAGTGCTGCCGAAGCCGTTCAAAATAGTCGGGACAATTTTATCGAATGCTACGCCGGTGACGAGCGCGACAACGACGCTGACCAGAGTTAGCGCCAGGAAGGCGTGGACGCGAAAGCGCATGATCAAAACCAGCAGGAGCACGACGGAGCAGGCTGCAATCCCCAAAAGGGTTCCTGCGCTTAAAGTGGTTGTTATTTCGGTCATATTATTTCCTCAAGGCCGAATTTTTAGATGAATGCGCCAGTTTTGCGTCATCTGTTTATTTTGATACCGGTAACATGATATCGGTAACATCCGGCTACCTGTAAATGAACTCTGTAATGTTTGTTAACATTTTGAGAGCAAGCTCAAACTATCGAAATAATCAGGATAAAAGGTGAGCGGGTGAGTTGTCTGGCGAGGGAAAGTCTGACAGGTGCGAGAGATACGTTACGCTTTATGGGCAACGTCGATGTTTCTGACACCTTAGACAACCGGACGGGAGAGAACATGAGCCAGTACGACAAACTGAAATTGAAGGACGGCAGCTCGCTGTATTTTAAGGATTGGGGCGAGGGGCAGCCGGTGGTATTCAGCCACGGCTGGCCGCTTACCGCCGATGCGTTTGAAGACCAAATGTTATTTCTTGGGCAGCAAGGTTTTCGGGTTATCGCTCATGACAGGCGCGGCCACGGCCGCTCGTCCCAGCCCTGGGATGGGCATAATATGGATCAGTATGCGGACGATCTGGCTGAGTTGACTGCTCACCTTAATTTAAAAGATGCCGTGCACGTTGGGCATTCCACCGGCGGAGGTGAAGTGGCCCGCTATATTGGCCGTCACGGAACCGGTCGGGTGGCTAAAGCAGTATTGATTGGCGCAGTGCCGCCGATCATGCTGAAAACAGAATGGAATCCAGATGGCGTTCCGCTCGACGTCTTTGACGGTATCCGCAAAGGCGTGGTGGAAGATCGTGCGGCGTTTTTCAAAGAATTGACGCTGGCGTTTTATGGATACAACCGCCCGGATGCCAAAGTATCTGAGGGCGTGCGTGATAGCTTCGTGGCGCAGGGGATGCAGGGGAGCATCAAGGCGATGTATGACTGTATCAAAGCCTTCTCCGAAACCGATCAGCGCGAAGATCTGCGGAAAATGACCATCCCGACGCTGGTGATTCACGGCGATGACGACCAGATCGTTCCTTTTGAAACCTGCGGTAAGGCTGCCGCGGAGCTGCTACCTGATGCTGAATTGAAGGTTTACAAAGGCGGTTCGCACGGGATTTGCACTACGCACAAACAGCAGATTAATGAAGATCTGCTGGCATTTTTAAAGAACTGATCCTGCTCTGAGTTAAAATCGGCCTATTTTTAGGTCGGTTTTATTTCAGGGAAGTAATTACCACTTTGTGGTTATATTGTTAATAAATAGAATAAAGCTCTTGATTTTATCCCGAAGAAATTTAAAATCCACGGCCGATTTTTTCCATTTCACGATTGATGAATTTAATAGTAATAAATTTTTTAATTCATTGATTGTTAATGTTTATTTTTATGATCTTGATTGCCGGGGAGTTGTTTCATGATTAGAGCTATATTGTTATCCGCCAGTTTTATGCTGGCCGGTTGTACCGCATCCGATTTCATCAGCGCTACGGGTGAAATATTAAATGCAAAGGATGGTTATGATAAGAATATGAGAAACGAGAAAATTAAGGCGGCAAATAAAGCAGCTGGCTATTAATTTGAATTTACAATTCGGTTTTATCGCGTCTGGAATAATGTTTTTTGCGAAATATTTGTGAGCGGGCCATCGTATATGCGACGGCCCGACAACGCTTTAGCGGCCATTTTTTTCAGCCAGCGGCAGCAGGATCTCTTTCAGGATCTCGTAGCGCTGCTGGGGTGAGAGCCAGATAAACCCCAGCAGCTTCTGTTTTTTCCCTTCACATTCAAACTGTGCTTTTAGTTGCAGTAAAAAGCGTTTTGTTCTGTTCATGGTCACCTCCGTATTCGATACCTGAAGGCTACTCCGTGAAACCCGGAACAAACAGTGATACGATTAAAAAATGACTTCAGTATTTATGTGTTTTAGTCACCCACGGCGTCCAGACGGAAGCTTTTCCCGCAGTTGCCGGGATGTTTCTGCGGTGCAAACGAGGCGCTTTGCAGCGGCTGGTTAATTTTGTCTGCCAGCAGGGATATCTGCATTTCCGTCAGATAGGCAGGGTTACCGTCGCAGGTGAGTTTTACCGCGCTGACCGCGTCACCACCCCAACTTTGCTTCAGGGCTTTATTAAAGTCTTTACGCGTCACAACTTTGCCGTAGTTTTGAGCCAAAAATTCGCCGAAGGCGCTCTGTTTAACTTCGCCGTTGAGGCGCACCATGGTGCCGAAGTAGTCGTCCGGGTTGAAGCCGAAGCAGACGCCGTGTTTGGCGAACTCGTAACGTTCCAGGCAGGAGTTGCCGCCCGCACCCGGCATCACGCCGGAGAGCTTCGAAGCCATCTCAACCGAAAGGCCGGTGTCCGGAGCGGCGCATTTATTTGAGGCTCTGGCCTCCGCCATGTTGGGGATCGGGCGGGTTGCGCAGCCGTAGCGCATCCAGCGTTTCTCATCCACGCCGCGCGCGGCAACGGATTTTGGTAGCCCGGCCCACAGGCCATGCACCGTCAGGAAGGCGCGTTTGTCGGCCTGCTCCTGCTGGGTGGCGCACTCTTCGGGGACGTTGCGGTTGCGGTCGTGCATGCTCTGGCAGAAGCCGGTCTGCCAGGATAAAGCCAGCACGTAGCGGTCAAAATCGCCGTAACGGGCGGGTTGCAGCGGATCGGCCTGTGCCAACTGGCTGGCCAGAAGCGGGGCGCACAGCAGCAATGTCTTACAGGCAATGGCGTTCATATCTTTTTCTCTTATTAGTCCGGGAGGCGCGATTATTATAAGCATAAAAAAAGCGCCCGATGCAGGCGCTTTAGCGTCGTGAACAGAGCGGTTAGTGAACCAGGGCCGCAGCCGGTACCAGGATCTCGGTGGCAACTATCACCACGATTAAGCCAACGGCAACCGGGACAGAGGTTCGTTTCACCACTTCGAATGGTGAGATTTTGGCCATCCCTGCCACGGCAACGACCACGCCGGAGACCGGTGAAATCGTGCGGCCCAGGTTGGAGGCTTGCAGCATCGGGATAGTCAGGTATGCCGGATTAATGCCTGAAGAGTGCGCCAGCTTAGGGATCATCTCCACGAAGGCATAGAACGGCGCATTACCGGAGCCGGTGGTCATTGCTGCCAGCATCGTCAATATCACCAGCACCAGCATCAGGATAATGCTGGCTGAGCCAAACGAGGTGGCAATCGAGATAAGGCTCTGGATAAAGCCGATAGTGCTTAGGCCCTGAGCAAAGACGCCAGCGGCCACCAGCAGCATCACCACGTTGGCAAAGGCGTCCGCCATTCCGCGGTAGCAAACTTCCATCCCGGAGAAGACGTGCTGGGTGTTGAAGCTGCGGAAAAACTCAATCAGGGCAGCAATCAGAATACAAATCACCAGAATGGTAATGATATGCAGCTGCGGGCCCCATTTCCCGTCGAAGATAAGCACCCCGATGATTGGAGTAAAAGGCAGCAGGGCATAGAAAGATGGCGCGGTGGTCTGGATTTCACTCACGTCGAGCATTTCGTGATTGATGTGCTCTTTTTTATCGAGATAGCGCTGCCAGAAAAAGTGCGCAATCGCCATGCTGATAATGGCCGCGATGGAGATAGGAATCGTGGTTTTAAAGGCAAAATCCACCAGCGACATTTCTGAAGCCTGAGCCGCCAGCACCACGTCACCGGAGGTCGGGGCGAGAATGATTGCCGCCGGGGAAGCACAAATAGCGGCTGCGGCACCACGGCTGATACCGACGTTGACCATCACCGGGAATAGCGTGGCCATCAACAGTACGCCGAGGCCGGTAGCCGACGAAACGGCCAGCGACATCAGGCAGGCGACGAAGTAGGCGGCAATCATCAACAGATAAGGGGAGTTGATGAACTTCAGCGGCTTAGATGCCAGTTTTACCACCACGTCGTTAGCGCCGATATGCGTCATATAAGCCGCAAAGCCGCACAACATCATGATCATCATCCCGAGATCGCCGCCGCGGCTCATCAGCAGGATTTTGACGTATTCAAAAATATCCGTGGCGGTATAGCCGGTGCTTTCTGCACTGGCAGGCAGGACTTTGTGGCCCATTAAGGCGCTGACGATCAGCAGCAATAGCCCGCCAACGAACAGCACGCCGGTAGCCGAGTAGCCTTTTATGATGTAGCGGGCAACGCCCACAATCACCACTACCCCAATAATAAGTTCCAGAATTGTAAGCATTATTTCCCCCAGTGCGTTAAGGCGCACAGCAGCACCTTACGCTTGCGGCTGTTAAGTCCGTCTGCCTGAATAATTAAAGTGACTTTGCAGGATACTGCAAAGGGCTACGAATTTGCCTGATAACAGGATTGTAGTTTCTGATGAGCATCAATATTCCGCGTAACGGATCAAATTCCGCTGTGGCTTTTGCAGTCGGGATTGCAGTTATTCAAACTGCTTATTGAAAACGGGAATAAAAGACGAGCGAGTTTAGCTGATTAAAGCAGCATAAGGTTGCTGTCTTATGAGTGATATTTTGCGCAATTGTTAATTTCGGGGGCATTCGTAAAGCATTTAAAAAAATCTTTAAAATAGCGCCCGCAGCCGCCTATACTGCGGGTCACTTTTATTGCGGGGTTTTTATGCTGCACACCTCCTTCTGGTCGACAAGCCGCTGGCGCTTTTTCAGGAAGCATCTTTTGATGCTGCTGTTGGCGTTTGGCTGGCTTTTTGTCAACAGTCAGGTGGCGGTGGCGTCTTACGATTGCCCGGTCGATATGACCGCAGGCCCTATGGCGGCCCCGCATAGCAGCTCAATGAAGATGGCCGACCAGGCCATGCAGTTGAAAATCAGCAACCCGCTGTGTGAGAAGCATTGCGTTCCTGACGTAATGCAGAAAGATAACGGCCATAGTTCGCTGGTGGCTCTGCCGGTTGTTGATTCTCTTGCGCTGGTTGAACCGCAGTGTAGCCAGGTTATTGAGTCCGTCTTCCACGTTGTCCCTCCCGCGACAGGCCCTCCGGCAACGATCCGTTTTTGCCGTTTCAGAGAATAACTCCAGCACCGTCATTGTTTTGGGCTTTTGCCCTTCACCTTTTTGACCGTGTTTCTGGAGATTAATCATGTTAAAAGCACTTCGTTTTGCCGCAGCTATTGCGCTGCTTTCCGCTGCCTCTTTCCCTGCGTTTTCCGCAGAGTCCTCTCACGATATGGCTGGTATGTCCGATATGCAGGGCATGTCGATGCCTGCGAAAGCTGCCCCTGCCGCGACGGTTTACCACACCGAAGGCGTGGTGAAAAAACTTACCGCCGACACCGTTTCTATTGCTCATCACCCGGTCGCCGGGCTCGGCTGGCCAGCAATGACTATGACCTTTTCTTTGCCGAAGGACGGTTCCGTGCCTGCGTTAAGCGTTGGGGAGAAGATTTCGTTCACCTTCGCGCAGCACGAACAAGGGTATCAGCTGGTTTCCGCAACCCCGCTTAACTAACCGAGGTTGCCATGAAACGACACACCCTGAGCCTTTGGCTCGGCGGGGTGCTGTTTGCTGCGTCTGTCTCCGCCGCCCCGGCGGCGGAGTTCAGCCTGCAACAGACTCTGCTGACAGCCGAACACTACTCCGCGGCCCTGTCCGCAAACCGGAACCAGAGCGATGCCCTGAACGCGATGGCGGACTCCGCTCGCCAGCTCCCCGACCCGAAACTGAAGTTTGGTATTGAGAACCTGCCGGTGCAGGGCAGCAACAGCCATCGCTTTACCCGCGAAGGCATGACGATGCAGCGTATCGGCATCATGCAGGATTACGTTAGCGAGGAAAAACGCGACCGCAAGGCCGATACGATCCTTGCCCAGTCGGCCAGCAGCAAGGCTAAAGCTGAGACTATCCGCGCCAACCTTCAGCGCGAGACCGCGCAGGCATGGCTTGAACTGGCTCTGTCCGAAAAAGTACTCATTGCCGCCCGCAAGCTGGTGAGTGAAACCGAGCGGCAGGTTGGCGTGCAAAAGGCCACTGTAGCCAGCGGCAGCTCGCCCGCTTCCGGCGTGGTGGATATCCGCATGACGCTGCTGACCATGCAGGACAAGGTTACGCTTGCCGAACGCGACGTGACGCTGGCAAAAACTCGTCTTCTGCAACTGACCGGCCAGCAGGTTGATAGCGTTGCCGGTTCTCTGCCCCGCTTCCAGCGTTTACCCGCCGACCCGCAGGTGCTTGAAGAAGGCGTGGTGCAGCATCCAGAGGTGATTGAAGCGGCAAGAGAGGCCGATGTTGCCCGCGCGAAGTCCGCACAATCGGAGGTTGCGTCCAAACCCGATGTCGGAGTGGAAGTTTATTACGCCCGCCGCGCCGAGGGCTTTGACGATATGGCAGGGGTGATGTTTACCGTCGATCTGCCGCTGTTTAAATCCCAGCGCCAGGACAAAGACTATTCCGCCGATGTTTCCCGCTCGATGGAGGCGAACGATCAGCTGGCGCTGGCTCGCCGGGAGCATGTCGCCCTTGTGCGTACGCTGGTGGCGAATTATCAGGCGGCGCAAAGCGTCTGGCAGCGCCAGCAGGAACAGGCGTTACCGCTTCAGCGCCAGCGCCTGTCACTGCTGGAGTCACAATATAGCGCCGGGAAGTCAACGCTTGCGGAATTACTGACCGCTCGCCGCGAGCTTCTGGACACCGAGCTGACCGCCAGCAGCGCTGAAAAAGCCGTTGCCACCAACTGGGCCGCCATCCGCTACCTCACGCCTCAGGACGTTAACTAATGAAAAAATCACTTAACTTTTCCCTGCTGGCCGTCGCGGTTGTCGCCGCTCTGGCAGCAGGATATTACGCCGGGAAGCAGCAAAGCGGTCATGCTCAGCCAGAGCCACAGGCAGGGCAGGAGAACGGGCGTAAAGTGCTCTACTGGTATGACCCAATGGTGCCGGGGCAGCGCTTTGATAAACCGGGTAAATCACCGTTTATGGATATGGAGCTGGTGGCCCGCTATGCGGATGAGGTAACTAACGACGGCGGCGTAACGGTAAGCAGCCGCCAGCAGCAAAATCTGGGGGTTAAAACCGCAGCCGTTGAGCGCCGGGCTTTGAGTGTTCCTTTTGCCGCTTTTGCCACCGTGACGCTGGACGAGCGCAGCGTGCAAATTATTCCCGCCAGCGCGAATGGCATTGTTGAGACGCTGTATGTGAAAGCCCCGCAGCAGTACGTGAAGGCCGGAGAGCCTTTGGCCCGGCTGTGGTTCCCTGAGTGGACGGCGGCCCAGCAGGAGTATCTGGCTGTGCGCAAGTTGGGAGACAGCGCGCTGACGGCGGCGGCAAGAGAGCGGCTACAGCTGCAATTTATGCCGACGGAGGTGATTAGCCAGGTTGAGCGCAGCGGCAAACCGCAAACGTGGGTGACCGTGCGCGCGAAGCTTGCCGGATATGTGAACAAGCTCGAAGCACGTGAAGGCCAGCAGGTTAGCGCGAATGCGCCGCTGTTTGAGGTCGCCAGCCTGCAATCGGTATGGATTGTAGTGGATTATCCTCAGTCTCAGGCTCAGGCGTTGCAGCCCTGGAGCGAAATTGTTGCCAGCGCCGACAGCTGGCCGGGGGAAGCTTTCCATGGCCGGGTTAGCGAGCTGCTGCCGAATCTGGAAACCACGACCCGCACCCTGAAGGCGCGTATCGTGCTCGACAACCCGCAGATGAAACTCAAACCGGGAATGTACCTGAGCGTCAGGCTTGCTAACCAGCAGCCGCGCACGGCAGTGCTGGCGGTACCGGAGGAGTCGCTGATTGAAACCGGCCATGAAAGCCGCGTGCTGGTAGCCGAAGACGGCGGCCATTTCCGCCCGGTAAACGTGGTGCCGGGAATAGTCGATAAAGGCTGGGTGGAGATCCGTTCCGGGCTGACCGGGGGCGAAAAGGTGGTGACATCAGGCCAGTTCCTCATCGATTCTGAAGCCAGCCTGCGCAGCGCTTTACCTGAGAGCGGGGCACAAACACAGGCTAAGGCGACGGTTAAAACCTACGATGGCGAAGGCGTGGTGAAAGCCGTTAGCGCCGATTCTATTACCATCTCCCATCAGCCGATCCCCGCGCTTAAATGGGGGGCGATGACAATGCCGTTTGCGCTTAAGTCGCCGACCAACCTGAAGCCGGGGGATGCGGTGATGTTCAGCTTTAGCACGGACGACGAAGAGGGTGCGGTAATTACCCACCTGATGCCGATGGCGGGGGCGAGCAAATGATTGCTGCCGTTATTCGCTGGTCGCTAAAAAACCGGCTGCTGGTGGTGCTGGCGGCCATTATCATGGCGGCCTGGGGGCTATGGTCGCTTCAGCGTGCGCCGCTCGATGCCTTGCCCGATCTTTCCGACGTGCAGGTGATCGTGCGCGTAAGCTACCCTGGAAAAGCGCCGCAGATCGTTGAAGATCAGGTGACTTATCCGCTGACCACGACAATGCTTTCCGTTCCGGGCGCAAAAACGGTGCGCGGCTTTTCGATGTTCGGCGACTCCTACGTTTATGTCCTGTTTGATGACGGCACCGATCCATACTGGGCGCGTTCCCGGGTGCTTGAATACCTGAGTCAGGTTCAGTCCCAGCTGCCGCCGGAGGCCAAAGCTTCACTGGGGCCGGACGCAACCGGCGTGGGCTGGGTGTATGAATATGCGCTGATAGATCGCAGCGGGAAGCACAGTCTGGCCGACCTGCGGGCGTTGCAGGACTGGACGCTGAAGTTTGAGCTAAAAACCGTGCCTGACGTTTCGGAAGTAGCAAGCGTGGGCGGCATGGTGCGTCAGTACCAGATAGTGCTCGATCCTGAACGGATGAAGGCGCTTAACATCACCCATGAACAGGTGATTGGCGCGGTGAAAAACGCCAACCAGGAAGGGGGCGGCTCGGTTATTGAGATGGGCGAGGCCGAATATATGGTTCGTACGGCGGGGTATCTCAAAAATCTGGATGATTTTAAACAGGTGGTGATTACCAGTCGGGAAGGCGTGCCGGTGCTGCTTTCCGACGTTGCTTCCGTCAGGCTGGGGCCGGAAATTCGCCGCGGCGTGGCGGAATTCAATGGTGAAGGTGAGGTTGCGGGCGGCATCATTGTGATGCGTTATGGGAAAAATGCCCTCGAAACCATTAATGCGGTGAAGCAGAAGCTTGCTCAACTGCAAAAAAGCCTGCCTGCCGGTGTGGAAATTGTTCCGGTCTATGACCGTTCACATCTGATTGAAAACGCAATTGATACGCTCTCCCACAAGCTGCTGGAAGAGTTCATCGTGGTGGCTATTATCTGCTCTCTGTTCTTATTCCACTTCCGCTCCGCGCTGGTGGCGATAATTACCCTGCCGCTCGGTATTCTTGGGGCATTTATCGTGATGCATTACCAGGGAGTGAACGCCAACATCATGTCGCTTGGCGGTATTGCGATTGCGATTGGCGCGATGGTGGACGCCGCCATAGTCATGATCGAAAACATGCATAAGGTGCTTGAGCAGTGGAGGCACGACCACCCCGGCGAGCAGCCACGCAGTGCCGATTACTGGCAAATTTCCCAGCAGGCGGCGGTTGAAGTCGGGCCAGCGCTGTTTTGTAGCCTGCTTATCATTACGCTGTCATTTATTCCGGTCTTCTCGCTTGAGGCGCAGGAAGGGCGCATGTTCTCGCCGCTGGCCTTCACCAAAACCTATTCAATGGCGGTTGCAGCCGGACTGGGAATTACCCTTGTGCCGGTGCTGATGGGCTGGTTTATTCGCGGCAAAATTCCCGATGAAAAGGCTAACCCGATTAACCGTTGGCTGATTGCGGCGTATGAGCCGATGCTGGAAAAGGTTCTCGATAAGCCTAAAACCACGCTGGCGGTTGCGGGACTGCTGCTGGTGGCCACGCTCTGGCCGCTTAGCCAGTTGGGCAGCGAATTTATGCCGCCGCTGGATGAGGGGGACCTGCTTTATATGCCTTCGACCCTGCCGGGAATTTCGGCGCGTGAAGCCGGGCGGCTGTTGCAGCAGACCGACCGCCTGATCAAAACCGTGCCGGAAGTGGAAACGGTGTTTGGTAAGGCAGGGAGGGCCGAAACCGCAACCGACCCTGCACCGCTGACGATGATTGAAACGACCATTCGCTTTAAGCCTCGCGACCAGTGGCGACCGGGTATGACGATGGACAAGCTGGTGAGCGAGCTGGATAACGTGGTTAAGGTTCCGGGCATAGCCAACGTTTGGGTGCCGCCAATCCGTAATCGCCTGGATATGCTGGCGACCGGCATTAAAAGCCCGGTGGGCATTAAGGTGAACGGCAATAACATTGCGGCCATTGAGTCGGTGGCGGAGCAGATTGAGCGGGTAGTAAAGCAGGTGCCGGGCGTCACTTCGGCGCTGGCAGAACGCTTAGGGGGAGGGCGCTATGTTGATATTGACATCGATCGCCGTAAAGCCGCTCGCTATGGCGTTTCCGTGAAGGAGCTGCAATCGCTGGTGTCCACGGTTATCGGCGGTGAAAACATCGGGGAAACTATCGAGGGGCGTGAACGCTATCCGATTAACGTGCGCTACCCGCGTGAACTGCGCGATAACCTGCAAAAACTTCGCGACCTGCCGGTGATTACCGCTAACGGCAGCCAGATTGCACTTTCCGAGCTGGCTAATATCACTATCACCGAGGGGCCGCCGATGCTGAAAAGCGAGAATGCCCGTCTTTCTAACTGGATTTATGTTGATCTGCGCGGGCGGGATTTAAAGTCAGCGGTAGAAGATATGCAGCGCGTGGTTGCCGAGCAGGTGAAACTTCCTGAAGGCGTGTCGCTCTCGTGGTCGGGGCAATTTGAATATCTCGAACGGGCGACGGCAAAATTAAAAATCGCGCTGCCGTTTACGTTGTTAATCATATTTGTATTGCTGTATGTAACTTTCTCCCGGGTGAAAGATGCACTATTAATTATGGGGACTTTGCCGTTCTCATTAATTGGCGGTGTGTGGCTGTTGTATCTGCTGGGATATAACCTTTCGGTTGCCGGGGCTGTTGGTTTTATTGCTCTGGCAGGCGTAGCGGCAGAATTTGGTGTGATAATGGTGCTGTATTTAAATCAGGCGCTGGATAAACACCTGAAAACCGAGGGCGGGCAGAGTGACGGCCTGCTGCGGCGGGCTATCCACGAGGGGGCGGTGGTGCGCGTCAGGCCTAAGGTGATGACGGTTGCCACCATAATGGCCGGTCTGTTGCCCATTATGTGGGGCAATGGCGCAGGATCAGAGGTCATGAGGCGTATTGCCGCGCCGATGATTGGCGGCATGGTCACCGCACCTCTGCTTTCCATGTTGGTTATTCCGGCGGTATATATGCTGACCCACCGGCGTAAATAACTCTTTTCTCTCACGGGTCGCCTATTTTATGCGACCCGATTTGCATGGCTATTCATTGATATCTTATGAGTATTTAAGACCTTTGTGACTTGACATTAAATGAGTACAACTTTCAAGCTAAGTCTGGTGCTGATTTAGCTTTCATTGAGATATAATTCAGTAAGGTAGCTGTCGAATTTTAATATGGTAAGAAAGACGTGACTTACGCGAATAAATTTTTCTCGAATCTGATTTTGTTTTGCGCGCTGGCGCTGAGTACACCCGCTGCATTTGCCGCAGAAGGCGGGTTTTTCACTAACGCGTGGAATACTTTTTCCAGCAATGTTTCAAAGACCTGGAACGAGCCTGAGCATTATGATCTTTACGTTCCTGCAATCACCTGGCATGCCCGCTTTGCCTATGACAAAGATAAGACCGATCGCTATAACGAGCGTCCGTGGGGGGCCGGTTTTGGCCAGTCACGCTGGGATGAGGAGGGGAACTGGAACGGCATCTACCTGATGGCGTTTAAAGATTCCTTTAACAAATGGGAGCCGATTGGCGGCTACGGCTGGGAGAAAACCTGGCGACCGCTGAGCGATGATAACTTCCACCTCGGGCTGGGGTATACCGTGGGGGTTACCGCTCGCGACAACTGGAAGTACATTCCTGTTCCACTGGTGCTGCCGCTGGCTTCCATAGGATATGGCCCGGCAACCTTCCAGATGACCTATATTCCAGGGACTTACAACAACGGCAACGTTTACTTCGCCTGGCTGCGGTTCCAGTTCTGATTTTGTCTTGTCCGGTAGCCCTGAAAAAGGAGTTTTTTATACCCCTTTAAAAACAAGGGTTAATCTTTCAGGTGTTAAAAACTTCGCGACTTTTATCACTTTTTCTCAATTCTGGACTGGACAAAAGCCACCACAATTGTTGTACTGATGCCCGACACAGCATTTGTGTCGTTTTTTCATGTAAAGGTAATTTTGATGTCTAAGATTAAAGGTAACGTTAAGTGGTTTAATGAATCCAAAGGCTTCGGCTTCATTACTCCGGAAGATGGCAGCAAAGACGTGTTCGTACACTTCTCTGCAATCCAGAGCAATGGTTTCAAAACCCTGGCTGAAGGCCAGCGCGTTGAGTTTGAAATCACTAACGGTGCCAAAGGCCCTTCTGCTGCAAACGTAATGCCTATCTAAGTCATTACCAGTAGAATATAAAAACCCGCCAAGGCGGGTTTTTTTTTGCCTGAAACCAGGCTGCAAAAACCGCCAGATTTGAAGTGACCCTGCTGTAGGGCATTTTGTCTGGCGGTTTTTTCTGTCTATCAGGCGAACAGGTAAGCTTTCAGAAACAATCCTACAATCACTACGCTAACCAGAACGCTCAACCAGCCGGTGACTTGCTCTTTCATTGCCATCTCCCCAAAGATCGTTGCGGGATAGTGGCAGAGAAAAATTAAGCTAACATTAACCCGGCGGTGATTACCGGGTGACAAACAGAGAAACCAGCCAAAATGCGAGTGCGGTCATAACAAATGAGCCGACAAGGTTCAGCAGCACGTTCATTCCGGCCCACGCAAAGCGCCCGTCCTGTAACAGCAGCACCACTTCAGCCGAAAAGGTAGAGAAGGTTGTCAGGCCACCGCAAAAGCCGGTGGTGATAAGCAGTTTCCACACGGGATCGACGTTACTGAAGCGGCTAAATAGCGCCAGCCCCAGGCCGATAATAAAAGCGCCGGTCAGGTTGGCTATCAGCGTGCCGATAGGAATGCCCATATGAATCGGGTTATATTTTAAACTCAGGAACCAGCGCGTTACGCTGCCGATCCCGCCGCCGATAAACACGGCGAACAGCATCTGAATCACGGTTAATCCTTGCTAAATACGTTGATGGGCAAAGTGTAGCGTTCGAACATGTAGATTTACACGCGATATACTGTAATTAATCATTTAGTTGAGGAGCAGGTATGAAGGTTGCCGTGGGGCAGTTTGCGGTGGGGCCTGAATGGCAGAAGAATGCAGCCACCTGCGTCGGGCTCATGGCCGAGGCCGGGCTGGCAGGAACGGACCTTCTGGTGTTGCCGGAGGCGGTGCTCGCCCGGGACGATAACGACCCGGATATGTCTGTCAAATCGGCCCAGCCTGTCGATGGCTGCTACGTGGAACAGTTACGCGAGGAAAGCCGTAAAAATGGAATGACGACGGTGCTGACGCTGCATATCCCCACCAGGCAGGGACGGGCGGCAAATACTCTGTTGGCGCTTCGGGGCGGCGAAATCGTGGCTCAATATCAGAAAGTGCATTTGTACGACGCTTTCAGCGTTCAGGAATCCCGGCTGGTGGACGCAGGAAATGAGCTGGCTCCTCTGCTTGAGGTTGCCGGAATGAAAGTTGGCCTGATGACCTGCTATGATCTGCGTTTCCCCGACATGGCCCTGAGCCTGGCGCTGGCGGGTGCCGAGGTTATCGTCCTGCCTGCCGCGTGGCTAAAAGGCCCGCACAAAGAAGCTCACTGGGCGACGCTACTAGCCGCCAGGGCGCTGGATACCACCTGCTATCTGGTGGCGAGCGGCGAATGCGGTAGTAAAAATATCGGCCAGAGCCGGGTTGTTGACCCGCTGGGCGTCACGATTGCGGCTGCGGCAGAATCGCCCGAGCTTATTTTCGCCGAACTCAGGGCGGACAGAGTGGCGGCGGTACGGCAAATGCTGCCGGTGCTTAATAACCGACGGTTTGCGATACCTCAAATGTTATGACGTTTTTTTAATCAGCTCTTGATTCACCTTGTTACAGATTGCTATTGTGTCGCGCGGACAAATGACCGTTAATGAAATCAGGTTTTTTTTATTCGCCGTTGTCACGGCACATATCACAGAAGAAGGTAGGTATGGGAGAGATTAGTATTACTAAGCTGCTGGTTGTCGGCGCGCTGATCGTATTGCTGTTTGGTACTAAGAAGCTGCGCACGCTGGGCGGCGATCTCGGTTCCGCTATCAAAGGCTTTAAGAAAGCAATGGCTGAAGATGACAACGGCAAGAAGTCCGATACCGAAGCTCAGGCCCCTGCAGACCGCATCATTCATAAAGACTGATTGCTGACCTTTGCAGAATAAAAAAACCGGCTGATAAGGCCGGTTTTTTATTTTGGACAGAGTAAAGGTAACAATCTGCAACCAGATTATTTCACTTCCATCCCTTTAGCCTGCAGGTCAGCGTGGTAAGAAGAGCGCACAAACGGGCCACAGGCCGCGTGGGTGAAGCCCATCGCCAGCGCTTCTGCTTTCATCTCTTCGAACTCATCCGGGCTGACATAGCGCTGCACGGGCAGGTGGTGACGGCTAGGCTGCAGGTATTGACCCAGGGTCAGCATCGTCACGCCGTGGCTGCGCAGATCGCGCATCACTTCGATGATTTCCGCATTGGTTTCACCGAGGCCAACCATCAAACCAGACTTAGTCGGGATATGTGGATGGGCTTCTTTGAAACGTTCCAGCAGCTTCAGCGACCAGTTATAGTCCGCACCCGGGCGCACATTGCGGTACACGCGCGGCACGTTTTCCAGGTTGTGGTTGAACACGTCCGGCGGGGTCGCGGTAAGGATTTCCAGCGCTCGATCCATACGGCCACGGAAGTCCGGCACCAGGGTTTCAATCTTGATGGTTGGATTTTTCTCGCGGATAGCGCTGATGCAGTCGGCAAAGTGCTGAGCACCGCCGTCGCGCAGATCGTCGCGGTCAACCGAGGTAATAACCACATAGCGCAGCGCCATATCGGCGATGGTTTGCGCCAGCTTGGCCGGTTCGTTGGCATCCGGTGCTACCGGGCGGCCATGGGCCACGTCGCAGAACGGGCAGCGGCGGGTGCAAATTGCGCCCAGGATCATAAAGGTCGCGGTGCCGTGGTTAAAGCATTCGGCGAGGTTCGGGCAGGAGGCTTCTTCGCAAACGGAATGCAGACCATTTTTGCGCATCGCCGCTTTAATGCCCTGGATGCGGGTTGAGTCAGACGGAAGTTTGATTTTCATCCATTCCGGCTTTCTTAACAGCTCCTGGCGCTCTGTGACCACGTTTTTAACCGGGATCAGAGCCATTTTATCGGCGTCGCGGTATTTAACGCCGCGTTCCATCACAATGGGTTTGCTCATAGGGTGCGTATTCCAGTTGCGGATAATAAAGTCAGGCTAATCGAATTCAAGCTAAGTTGGGATCTATCAACTATTTTTGAATTAATGGCCGGGAGTATATCATCACGGCCAGGGAGAATCAGTATACCCCAACATGAAATGGAGAAAGAATTGTAAATGGGTTGTTGTTTTGTGCTAAATGCAAGGTTAATGGCCGTGTCGTTCACCTCCTGAACGCCATGCAAGAGGTGAAAACCACTTTTTTAAGCGGCGAATTCGTTGCGAATCGCTTTGATTATATCCTGCAATACCGTGTCACGTATGCTTAGCTTGTTGAAATGCATACTGGTTTCCATGGTTTTATCGGAAAACAGGTCGCAGTCAACGGCGCGCAGATTCCAGGTATCTTTAAACATTTCATACAGCCGCCACGGCATAAAGCCCAGCAGGTCGCTGCTGCCGAGCAGCGACGATAAAGTCACATAGTTGTAACTACTAAAGGCAATCTGGCGGTTGGGCAGGCGTTCACTGATTTGCTGGCGCAGGTCGCGCAGCAGGTCATCCTGCATGATGAGAAAGGTGTGTTCCATATTCTGCATATCTTCGAGTGTCAGCCGCTTTTCAAGACAGGGGTGACCTTCGCGGCAGACGACAGCAATGTTTTCCTGGTAGAGCGGAATGCTGGTGATCGTTCGTGCGTAGTGGCGGCCGGTATCGATAATCAGGTCAGTTTGAAACTGGCTAAGCTGCGATTCACCGTCGTTGATAGGCACGTTGCGAATAAGCAGGTTAGGGTTGACCTTGCGGATGGCCGAGTAGACCTTCGGAATAACCAGCGCCCCGATAGAGGGCTGGGTCGCTAGCGTAATGGTGCGCTGCTGATCGTTGCTGCTATTAAAGTCCAGCGCGCCCAGAATCGATTCCAGCCCCTGGCTGATATATTCGTGAAGATGCGCCGCATACGCGGTCGGCGTGACGCCCTGGCCTTTACGAATGAATAACGGGTCAGGGAAAATATATCGTAATTTTTGGATGGATTGGCTAATAGCAGAAGGCGTCAGGTTCAGTACCTTAGCGGCATTCACTATCCCTTTATGGATGTATACGGCTTCAAAAATCGTCAGTAAATTTAAATCTATGTTGCGTAATGCTTTGAATACGGGATAGTTATTTTCACTATCGCGTTCCATGGTTTTTTTTTCAGCTAGTGGGTTTTGCCCCATGCCCGGTCTCCGGTAAAAAATAAAGAATATTATATTTATAGATAAAAATAGGAGTATTGGGTGAATTAATACGGCTATTTTGCCGGGGCAAGCACGAATGCGAAAAAATAAAGCGTTTTGATGCACTAATTAGCGTGATTTGTGGCGTCATTATTTAAATAATGACGCCAATGAATAATCTAACTTGTGATTATTACCCGCGGACGGCGGCAATGTTACCGCCGTTTAATCCGCGGCAGCGTATTCGTGAGGGGGATTATCAAGCAGCGCCATAAAATGGGCTACCAGGCGTGGCTGAACGTCGGCTACGGAGATGCCGTTAACAAAGTGGCTCACCTGGGTCATTTCCAGTCCCGCATAGCCGCAAGGGTTGATGCGCAGGAAAGGGGTGAGGTCCATATCGATGTTCAGCGCCAGGCCGTGGAAGGAGCAGCCTCTGCGGATGCGCAGCCCCAGCGAGCAGATTTTCCGCCCGTCAACGTAAACGCCCGGGGCGTCCGCTCGCGGGTAGGCCTCAATACCAAGTTCCGCCAGCGTATTCACCACGGTTTGCTCCAGTACGGTCACCAGCTCGCGCACGCCAAGCTTGCGGCGCTTTAAATTAAGCAGCAGGTACATTACCTGCTGACCAGGGCCGTGAAACGTCACCTGGCCTCCCCGATCGCTTTGTACCACCGGGATGTCTCCCGGCATAAGCACATGCTCGGCTTTCCCCGCCTGACCCTGGGTAAATACCTGAGGGTGCTCTACCAGCCAGATTTCGTCGGCGGTGGCGTCGTCGCGGGTGTCGGTAAAGTCATGCATTGCCTGCGATACGGGTTCGTAAGGCTGCAGGCCAAGGTTGCGGATCAGGATTGTATCTTGAGACAAAACAGCGTCTCCGGAAGGCAAAAGGTGGGAGGAAGTATATCACAACAAAAACCCGGCCTTAGCCGGGTCATCGCCTTACAGCACCATACGAACGATTTCGATGTTGCCTAACTCTTCGTACAGCGTTTCTACCTGCTCGATATGGGTCGCATTAATGGTAATCGACACGGAGTGGTAGTTACCCTTGCTGCTTGGTTTAACCTGAGGCGTGTAGTCACCCGGCGCGTGGCGCTGCACCACCTCAACGACCAGATCAACCAGCTCCGGTTTCGCCAGGCCCATTACTTTATAAGTAAAAGAGGTTGGGAATTCGAGCAGTTCGTTCAGTTTGGTTTTCATGGTAGCTCCAGCGTTACGGCAATAAAAATGATAACTCCCGCCGACGGGCGGGAGTTGCTTTGATACTCAGTATATGGGGTCAAGATTGACACTTTCAAGTGTTCAATAATTAACCGAACCAGTGGTGAAACATCAGTTTGATGTAGTCGATGATTCGGCTAAAGAAATTCCCTTCCGGCATTTCCTGCAGCACGACCAGCGGACGCTGCTCGATGGTTTTGCCGTCCAGCTGGAAGTTGATGGTGCCCACAACCTGGTTTTTCTGCAGCGGAGCGTGCAGTTCAGGGGTGGTCAGCACATAGCTGGCCTTCAGATCTTTCATGCGTCCGCGTGGAATGGTCAGGTAAACGTCTTTATCAACGCCGAGAGAGGCGCGATCGTTATCACCAAACCAGGCCGGCTCGGAGGCAAACTCTTTCCCGGCTTTCAGCGGAGAAACGGTTTCAAAGAAGCGGAAGCCCCAGGTCAGCAGTTTTTTACTTTCGGTTTCACGGCCTTTGTAGGTATGGCCGCCGAGAACCGCCGAAATCAGGCGCATCTGGCCTTCGGTCGCCGAAGCAACCAGGTTATAGCCTGCCGCATCGGTATGGCCGGTTTTGATGCCGTCAACGTTGAGGCTGGTATCCCACAGCAGGCCGTTACGGTTGGTCTGGCGGATATTGTTGAAGGTGAATTCTTTCTCTTTGTAGATAGAGTATTCGTTCGGCACGTCGCGGATTAGCGCCTGGCCAATCAGCGCCATATCGCGTGCGGAGCTGAACTGACCTTCTGCATCCAGGCCGTGTACGGTCTGGAAGTGGGTGTTTTTCAGACCCAGGGCGGAAACATAGCTGTTCATCAGGCTGACGAAGGCGTCCTGGCTACCGGCCACGAAGTCTGCCATTGCCACGCAGGCATCGTTACCTGATTGCAGGTTAATACCGCGGATCAGTTTGTTAACCGGCACCTGCATGCCCGGCTGAAGGAACATCAGCGAGGAGCCTTTAAATACCGGGTTACCGGTCGCCCAGGCGTCTTTGCCGATGGTAACCATCGCGTTGTCATCGAACTTGCCGGCTTTCATCGCCTGGCCGATAACGTAGCTGGTCATCATCTTGGTGAGGCTGGCTGGGTCACGACGCGCATCGGCGTTGGACTCGGCCAGAACTTTGCCTGAGTTGTAGTCAATCAGGATATACGCTTCTGCATCAATCTGCGGGACGCCTGGGATCATGGTTTTAATATTGAGGTCGTCAGCTTGAGCAGAGGCCATGGCCGCGAAGGCGAAAGCCGTGGTGAGCGCCAGGCGCTTAACAAAACGTGCAGAAAGATCTGTATTCATGATGGAACTACGACGTCCGTGATGGAATTAAAAAAAGTGCCTTACTATAGCAAAAGCATTTTTGACTGGCATCTGACTTTGCGCGTGAGTTTGTTAATGGTCTTTACGCAAATTTACGAGCAGGAAACATGCCAGTCACAGCTTTACATAGACGGGGCGTTGGTAACGAATGATTGCTGCTGCGCCTCGGACATCAGGCGCTGTTGCAGGGCCGTAGCCTCGCCGCGGCTGCTGAACGGCCCGAGCTGTACGCGATAAACGGCTCCGTTGTGGGAAACCGCGCCCGGTACGCCAAACTGCTGGCTCAGCTTTTGCTGCCACTGGCTTGCTCTTGCGCCGTCGCTTACCGCGCCAACCTGCACAACATAGCGGCCGTTGGCCGGCGCTGCTGCCGAAGTGGTGCTGCGCTGGGCGACGTGGCCCTGGACTGAGCCCGGAGCCGTAACCGGGGCTGCAACGGCTGGAGCCGGAGGCTGAACGGCGGCTGGCTGTTGAACCGCTGCTGTTGCGGCCGGTGCGGCTACGGTTGCCGCCGCAGCGGCAGGTACGGATGTAGATGCAGCAGGGACGGCCGCAGGGGCGTCAGGTGTTTCAATTACCCCGGCCGCCAGAGGCGTTGGCGCCCCCAGGAAACCGCTGCTCTGAACCGGCGCACCGGTGCTGTCTGAGCTTTGCAGCGTAGCATTGCTGATAGCACGTACATCACCCTGCGGGGCTTCCGGCTGAGCCGGTGAAGAGGCGCTGCCCATGCCGCCGCCTAAATCCGGGCGAGCCGGTAGGGCATAGGTTTGCTTGGCAATGGTGGTACAGGCCGTGCCCGGGCCGGACATCGTGCCGTCCTGAGCGACGATAATCGGGTCGATGCGAACCTTGGTATTGTTCGAAGTATTCAGTCGGTCTGCCGCCGCGCGGGAAAGAGAAATCACGCGATCGTTGCCGTAAGGGCCGCGGTCATTAATGCGTACCACAATCATGCGGCCATTCGCGAGGTTGGTCACTCGCGCATAGCTTGGGATAGGCAGAGTAGCGTGCGCGGCAGTCAGCGCGTTTGCATCAAACGCTTCACCGGAGGCTGTCAGATTGCTGCCCGGCTCGGCATCATAAATCGCCGCAAAGCCGGACTGGCTGAAGTTTGCCGGGTTCTGGACAATCTTGTAGCTCTTGCCGTTGTTCTGGTAATCCTGGTTTACCGAAGGACTCAGAGGCTCGTAGCGCGGTTCAGCGCCGCTGATTTCCACTATCGGCCCGTTGCATACCACCGGCTGAGGCGGCTGATTAACCGGCTGCTGGTTATCATCATTTGACGAACATGCTGCCAACAACGCCGCAGCGATGCAGACGCCAGCCCACCGTTTTTGCTTACCCATTGCGCACCTCATCCAGTTACACGCTTTTTGATAACATTTTTCTATGTGTGTGTATCGACATCACGATACCGAACCCGGCCATCAGAACAATCAGGGCCGATCCCCCGTAGCTGACCAGCGGCAACGGCACGCCTACCACCGGCAAGATACCACTAACCATGCCAATATTGACAAATACATAGACGAATAAGATAAGCATCAGCCCGCCCGCCATCACTCGCCCGAAGGTGGTTTGCGCCCGGGCGGCAATAAACAGGCCGCGCATAATCAGCAGCAGGTAGAGTGCGAGCAGCACCAGAATGCCGACTAATCCCAGCTCTTCCGCCAGCACCGCGAAGATAAAGTCGGTATGACGTTCGGGCAGAAACTCCAGCTGGGACTGGGTGCCGTGCAGCCAGCCTTTACCGCGCAGGCCGCCGGAGCCGATGGCAATTTTAGACTGAATAATATGATAGCCCGCACCCAGAGGATCGCTTTCCGGGTCAAGCAGCATCATTACGCGCGCACGCTGGTAGTCGTGCATCAGGAAGAACCACAGAATCGGGACGAAGGCGGCAACCAGCAGCACCGCCACCAGAATCAGACGCCAGCTCATCCCCGAGAGAAACAGCACGAACAGGCCGGATGCGGCAACCAGAATGGAGGTTCCGAGGTCCGGCTGGGCGGCAACCAGTAGCGTAGGCATAAAGATGAGCACCAGCGCGATGCCGGTGTTTTTGAGCGTCGGCGGGCAAACGTCGCGGTTAATAAAACGCGCAACCATCAGCGGGACGGCGATTTTGGCAATTTCCGAAGGCTGGAAACGCACAAACCCTAAATCCAGCCAGCGCTGGGCGCCTTTTGAAATGGCACCGAAGGCGTCCACCGCCACCAGCAGGATAATACAGAAGATATAGAGATAGGGCGCCCAGCCTTCGTAGACGCGGGGTGGGATCTGCGCCATCACCACCATGATAACCAGCCCCATCAGGATTTGGCCGACTTTGCGCTCCATCATGCCCATATCTTGGCCGCTGGCGCTCCAGACGACCAGGGCGCTGAAAACCAGCAGTGCCAGAATGGTAACGAGGAACGTTGGGTCAAGGTGGACCTTGTCCCAAATGGTCTTTTTATTTGGATTATCGGTCATGCTATTGATCCTCTGTGGCCGAGGCGGCCGGCGCTTCTGCAGGCAGAACCGTGTTGTTATCCCCCAACATGACGTGGTCGAGGATCTGGCGCATGATGCTGCCAACCGCTGGCCCTGCGCCACCGTTCTCCAGAATCATCGTCACGGTGTATTGCGGATTATCATATGGGGCAAACGCCGTCATCAGCTTGTGGTCGCGCAGGCGTTCCGCGATTTTGTGCGCGTTATACGTTTCGTTGGCTTTCAGGCCGAAGACCTGAGCAGTACCCGATTTCGCCGCAACTTTGTACGGTGCGTTGGCAAAGTATTTGTGGGCCGTACCGTTTGGACGGTTGGCAACGCCGTACATGCCGTCTTTGGCAATTTCCCAGTAGCCGGAGTGGATATCACCCACCGGGGCTTCAACCGGCTGCTGCCAGGGCACCTGTTTGCCGTTTTTCACCGTGCTCATCAGCAGGTGAGGCACGCGCACGACGCCGTCGTTAATCAAGATCATCATCGCCTTGCTCATCTGAATTGGCGTTGCCGTCCAGTAGCCCTGGCCGATGCCGACCGGGATGGTGTCACCTTGATACCACGGCTTTTTAAAGCGTTTCAGTTTCCATTCGCGGGTTGGCATGTTACCGGCGCGCTCTTCAGAAAGGTCGATGCCGGTGAGGTGGCCATAGCCGAATTTGCTCATCCACTCGCCGATACGGTCGATACCCATGTCATAAGCAACCTGGTAGAAGAAGGTATCGGCGGACTCTTCAAGCGACTTGGTCACGTTCAGGCGGCCGTGGCCCCATTTTTTCCAGTCGCGGTAGCGTTTTTCCGAGCCTGGCAGCTGCCACCAGCCTGGGTCAAACAGCGAAGTGTTACGCGTGATTACGCCCGCGCTCAGCGCCGAAACCGCCATATAAGGCTTCACGGTGGAGGCCGGAGGATAGACGCCCTGGGTTGCTCGGTTGATAAGCGGCGTGTTCGCGTCGCTCAACAGCCCGGAGTAATCCTTGCTTGAGATGCCGTCAACGAACAGGTTCGGGTTGTAGCTTGGCATTGAAACCAGCGCCAGGATGCCGCCGGAGCGCGGGTCGGTAACGACAACCGCGGCACGGCTCCCCGCGAGCAGCGTTTCGATATAGGTCTGAAGCTTAAGGTCGAGCGTCAGGTAGATATCATGCCCGGCCTGCGGCGGGACTTCTTTTAGCTGGCGGATAACGCGGCCGCGGTTGTTAACTTCAACCTCTTCATAGCCGGTCTGGCCGTGCAGCACATCTTCGTAGTAGCGTTCGATGCCCAGCTTGCCGATGTCATGAGTTGACGCGTAGTTGGCAAGCTTGCCTTCTTTGTCCAGGCGCTCAACATCCTTATCGTTTATTTTCGACACATAGCCGATGACGTGGGTAAGGGCGGAGCCATACGGGTAGTAGCGGCGTTTATAGCCCTTCACTTCTACGCCGGGGAAGCGGTACTGGTTTACCGCGAAACGGGCCACCTGAACTTCGGTCAGGTTGGTTTTTACCGCGATAGAGGTAAAGCGGTGCGAGCGGGCGCGCTCTTTTTTAAAGTTGGCGATGTCATCGTCGGTCAGGTCAACTACAGGGCGCAGCGCCTCGAGGGTTTCCTGAACGTTATCGACCTTTTCCGGCATCATCTCTATTTGGTAGATGGTGCGGTTGAGCGCCAGCGGCGTGCCGTTGCGGTCGTAAATAATGCCGCGGCTCGGCGGAATGGGAACCAGCTTGATGCGGTTTTCGTTAGACCGGGTCTGGTAATCGGTGAAGCGGACTATCTGCAAATTATACAGATTGGCGATCAGCACGCCGGTAAGCAGCAAAATGCCGATAAAAGCGACCAGCGCCCGGCGCACAAAGAGCGCAGACTCAGCAGTGTAGTCGCGAAAAGAATTCTGTAATTTCATTCGCTGCCTGGTATTACCCGCTCAGGTTTACTCACGATGATAAGGATGATTGGTGGTAATGCTCCACGCCCGGTACAGGCTCTCCGCTACCAGCACCCTGACCAGCGGGTGGGGCATGGTGAGCGTGGAAAGCGACCAGCTTTGCTCGGCGGCGGCTTTGCAGGCTGGCGCTAAGCCTTCCGGCCCGCCAATCAGCAGGCTGACGTCGCGGCCATCCTGTTTCCAGCGCTCGAGCTGCGTCGCAAGCTGGGGCGTATCCCACGGTTGCCCGGGGATATCCAGCGTTACGATTCGGTTACCTTTGCCCGCGGCGGCCAGCATCATTTCGCCCTCTTTTTCGAGGATACGTTTGATATCGGCATTTTTTCCGCGTTTTCCAGCCGGAATTTCAACCAGCTCAAACGGCATGTCTTTAGGGAAACGACGCAGGTACTCGGTAAAGCCGGTCTGCACCCAGTCAGGCATTTTGGTTCCAACGGCCACCAGTTGCAGCTTCACCCGTTAGCTCCAGAGTTTTTCCAGTTCGTACAGCTGGCGGCTCTCTTCCTGCATGACGTGAACGATAATTTCGCCCAGATCGACAACAACCCAGTCGGAAGCGTTGATGCCCTTCACGCCCATTGGCGACAGGCCAACTTCGCGGGAGGATTGAACAACGTGTTCAGCGATGGACATCACGTGGCGGTTGGAGGTTCCGGTACAGATAACCATGCAATCCGTGATGCTTGATTTGCCTTTAACATCGATAGCGATGATATCCTGGCCTTTGAGGTCGTCGATTTTATCGACGATGAAATCCTGAAGTGCTTTACCCTGCAAGTGTTCCCCCTGAGAGAATGAGAGTGTGTAGTTTGGCCCGTAAATAACCATTATACCCAACAGGGCAGGCGGCTTTGGCTGAAAAATTGGCCGTCCAGCGCAGATCGCGGGCTATCATCCCATTGCGCGCCGGAGTTTGCATCGCCATTTTTGTAAAACTATTTCAGAAAAGCCGGATTTACGGGCAGGAAATTATGGCAGCGGAGCATAACAGCCTGAGGGGTGGTGTCAATGGCTGGCGTGCGCCTGTCGTTTCCGGTGAATTATAATAGTGTAAACCGGTTCATCCCGCCGGTGATTCAGACTCCGCTGAATGGCTTAACGATAGAGGCCATGTTGCAGAATAAAAGCCAGTACCTCGGGCGGTAGCAGATCGTCGCAGGGCTGGTTTTCTTCAAGGCGCTGGCGGATGACGGTGGCCGAAATATCGTAGAGCGGCGTCTGCGCCAGAAAGACGTTGCCCGATGGCCGCTGGTGCAGCGTAGCTATCGAATCGGTGAGGTTTTGCGCCAGCCATGCCTGCTGTTCCGGGGTTTCCATCGCCAGAGGGTAGCCCGGGCGCTGCGTTACCAGCAGGTGGCACAGAGACAGGAGTTCTTCCCAGCGGTTCCAGCGGTGCAGGCTGAGTAAAGAGTCCTGGCCGATGATAAACGCCAGCGGCTGCGAGTGCCCGATTTCTGCCCGCAATTGTTCAAGCGTTTCAACGGTCCACGAGGGCGTGGATCGAGACAGCTCGCGGTCATCCAGGGTAAACAGCGGGTTCCCGGCAATTGCCAGTTCAATCATCGCTTTGCGCTGTTCGCTACTGGCTTCCGGCTGTGGGCGATGCGGCGGCACATTATTCGGCATGATGGTGACCCGGCGCAGCAAAACCTGCCGGGCAAGTGCCTCAACTGACTTCAGATGCCCGTAATGAATGGGATCAAAGGTCCCGCCATAAAGCGCCAGGAGCGAAGCGTCAGACATCGATAAAAATTTCCGGTAATGCTTTGTGGCAAATCAGTAAAGAGAGACCTTCCAGATCTTCCCAAACCGACTGACCATAATCCTGTTTCAGCGTTAGCTCAACCCGGGTAAGCAGGCGAACAGCCTGGTAGAGCTGCTCGCTCGAAACCCGGTTCAATGCCTCGGTTACCAACTGGCGGCGGTTTTGCCATACCCGCTGCTGGTCGAACAGAGTGCGCAGCGGGGTTGTCGCTGATTCACGCTTGAGGTTGACGAGCTGCAATAGCTCTCGCTGTAGCGTGCGCAGTAAAATGACCGGCTCGCTGGCCTCAAGGCGCAATTGCTGGAGGATGTGCAGCGCGCGTTTGCTTTTCCCGGCGAGCAGGGCATCTACCCAGTGGAAAGGCGTAAAGTGCGCGGCATCGTTCACCGCCTGTTCCACGCGGGGCAGCGTCAGTTTGCCGTCCGGCCAGATAAGCGACAGCCTTTCCAGCGCCTGGGAGAGCGCCAGCAGATTGCCTTCGTAGCAATAGCAGAGCAGCTGGTTTGCCGCATCATCCAGCGTCAGGTTCATCTGCCTGGCACGCTGAGCGACCCAGCGCGGGAGATTTGCCTGCTCGGGGGTCTGGCAGGTTACCAATACCGAACGGTTCGCCAGTTGGGTAAACCAGGCGGCATTTTCCTGCGCTTTGGTGAATTTGTTACCGCGAACCAGCAGCAGAATGTCGTCGTGCAGCAGGCTGACCAGGGTTTCCAGCTGCGCGTTAATGGCGGCATTAGGGCCGTTTTCCGGCAGCAGTAGAAGCAAAGTTTGACGACTGGCGAACAGGCTGAGCGCCTGGCAAATAGAGAACAGAGCCTGCCAGTCGGTGGAGGCGTCGATCTGGACGCTGTGGTGTTCTTCAAAGCCGTGCTGCTGGGCGCTTTTGCGCACCGCATCCTGGCTTTCCTGGAGCAGAAGAGGGTCGTTGCCTGCCAGCAGATACGCCGCGCGCAGCCCTTCATTGAGCTGCGCGTGGAGTTGTTCCGGGTACACTCGAATCATTGGCTACCGGAGGTTGCCGACAGAGTGGTGGATACCCGGCCAGCCGGAGCGGCTGGTTTTGGCGTGCTTACCGGTTTTTCCGCATCCTTAGTGGCATCAAGATCGGCAGCGTGAACCGCCAGCAGCTTACGGATCAGCTGTTGAGCAACGTTGGTGTACATCTCTTTGATAATCAAATCCTGCTCGGCATCTTTCGCCAGGGCAGTCAGTGGGTTATCAAAGAACGAGCGATAGGTCGTCGCGCTGATAGGATAAATATCATGGCCCGGGATCAACACCTGTGCGTTGACGGTCATCACCATCTGGTACTCCGCGGTCTGGCCGTTCTGGAACACCGAAACAGTGTCCTGACCCAGCCCGGCACTGCCCACGCGCAGAGATGGAATATCTTTACGCACGCCGGTGCCGGTATCGTCAACAATAGTGACGCCGTTCAAGCGCAGCTGTTGGCGGATCTCACGGGTCAGCGGGCCGTTAGGATCGCCGGAGTTGAGGATCAGCGTCTTCATCTCAGTAGGAACCTGCGTGTTACCACGCAGGTGAAAACCACATCCGGCGGTGACCAGCACCGCCAGGCTTACTAACAAAGTGACAAAGGGATGTCGCACACTTCCTCCTGCGCTTAGCCCACAACCAGGTTGAGCAGTTTACCCGGAACGTAAATCACTTTACGCACGGTTACGCCCTCAAGATATTTCGCCACCAGATGTTCCTGACCTGCACGCTCACGAACCTGCGCTTCGGTAGCATCTGCTGGTACGGTGACTTTGCCGCGTACCTTACCGTTAACCTGAACCACGACCAGGCGAGAATCTTCCACCATTGCCTGTTCGTCGGCCTGCGGCCACGGTGCGTTGTCAACATCGCCTTCGCCGCCCAGCGACTGCCACATATCGAAGCAAACGTGTGGGGTGAACGGATAAAGCATACGCACCACGGCCAACAGCGCTTCATTCAGCAGAGCACGATCCTGCTCGCCTTCCTGAGGGGCTTTAGCCAGCTTGTTCATCAGCTCCATAACGGCGGCGATGGCGGTGTTAAAGGTCTGACGGCGGCCGATATCATCGGTCACTTTAGCGATAGTTTTATGCACATCACGACGCAGCGCTTTCTGATCTTCGCTCAGCGCGGCAATATCCAGAGCCGGAGCTGCACCGCGGCTGGTGTGCTCGTAAACCAGTTTCCAGACGCGTTTCAGGAAGCGGTTTGCGCCTTCCACGCCGGACTCCTGCCACTCGAGCGTCATGTCTGCCGGTGAAGCAAACATCATAAACAGACGCACGGTATCCGCGCCGTAGCGCTGGACCATAACCTGCGGGTCGATGCCGTTGTTTTTCGACTTCGACATTTTGCTCATGCCAGCATAGACCAGTTCACGGCCCTCTGCGTCACGGGCTTTAACAATGCGGCCTTTGTCATCACGCTCGACGATGGCTTCTGCCGGAGAGACCCAGTTGCGCTCGCCGTTGTTGCCGGTGTAGTAGAAGGCATCTGCCAGCACCATGCCCTGGCACAGCAACTGCTTAGCCGGTTCGTCGGAGTTGACCATGCCCGCGTCGCGCATCAGCTTGTGGAAGAAGCGGAAGTAGAGCAGGTGCATGATGGCGTGTTCGATACCGCCGATGTAGATATCTACCGGCAGCCAGTAGTTGGCCGCTTTGGAGTCCAGCATGCCTTTGTCGTACTGCGGGCTGGTGTAGCGCGCGTAGTACCAGGACGACTCCATAAAGGTGTCGAAGGTATCGGTTTCGCGCAGGGCAGGCATACCGTTGACGGTGGTTTTTGCCCACTCAGGATCCGCTTTGATCGGGCTGGTAATGCCGTCCATCACTACGTCTTCCGGCAGGATAACCGGGAGCTGATCTTCAGGCGTTGGCATTACGGTGCCGTCTTCCAGAGTCACCATCGGGATTGGTGCGCCCCAGTAACGCTGACGGGAAACGCCCCAGTCGCGCAGACGGAAGTTAACTTTACGCTCGCCCACGCCTTTAGCCGCTAACTTATCGGCAATGGCGTTGAACGCCTGCTGGAAGTCCAGGCCGTTGAACTCACCGGAGTTGAACAGCGCGCCTTTTTCGGTCATTGCTGCGCCGGACAGGTCCGGCTCGCTGCCGTCGGCATTGAGGATAACCGGTTTGATTTGCAGTCCGTATTTAGTGGCGAATTCCCAGTCGCGCTGGTCGTGACCCGGAACGGCCATGACCGCGCCGGTGCCGTATTCCATCAGCACGAAGTTTGCGACCCAAACCGGAACGCTTTCGCCGGTCAGCGGATGAATAGCGTTAATGCCTGTGGCAACGCCTTTCTTCTCCATAGTCGCCATATCGGCTTCGGCTACTTTGGTATTGCGGCATTCGTCGATAAACTCGGCAAGAGCCGGGTTGTTTACCGCAGCCTGCTGCGCCAGAGGGTGACCCGCGGCAACGGCCAGGTAGGTCACGCCCATGAAGGTGTCAGGGCGGGTGGTGTAAACGGTCAGTTTTTCGGCGCTGTTTTCGACGTCGAAGGTAATTTCTACGCCTTCGGAACGGCCAATCCAGTTGCGCTGCATGGTTTTAACCTGATCCGGCCAGTGGTCCAGCGTGTCCAGGTCATTCAGCAGTTCGTCGGCATAGGCGGTGATTTTAATAAACCATTGTGGAATTTCTTTACGCTCAACCTTGGTATCGCAGCGCCAGCAGCAGCCGTCGATAACCTGCTCGTTGGCCAGCACGGTCTGGTCGTTCGGGCACCAGTTAACCGCCGAGGTTTTTTTGTAAACCAGGCCTTTGTTGTACAGCTGAGTGAAGAATTGCTGTTCCCAACGGTAATATTCCGGGGTACAGGTTGCCAGCTCGCGGCTCCAGTCATAGCCAAAGCCCAGCGTTTTGAGCTGGTTTTTCATGTAATTGATGTTGTCGTAGGTCCACGGAGCCGGTGCGGTATTGTTTTTAACCGCTGCGCCTTCAGCAGGCAGACCAAACGCATCCCAGCCAATCGGCTGCATGACGTTTTTGCCCAGCATACGCTGGTAGCGTGCGATAACGTCGCCGATGGTGTAGTTGCGGACGTGGCCCATATGTAGTCGGCCAGAAGGATAGGGCAGCATTGAGAGGCAGTAATATTTCTCTTTGCCTTCGTCTTCGGTCACTTCAAAAGTACGGTTCTCTTGCCAGTGTTGCTGGACGTTGGATTCTATCTCTTCCGGGCGGTATTGCTCTTGCATGGCAGCCAGTAGTCCTGTTAATGAAAGACAGCTACGAAAGTAGCCTTTAGTGATTTGAGTTCAGACAGGCATAGCATAGCCGATTAGACAGCGGCAAAACAGCCTTTCGACGAGCCGATTGGCCTTTTCACCGTTCTGGTTAACTTGCAGTTTTTTACTCCGGGTGTGGCTAAACTAACAAAGCGTTGGCCGATTAACGTCTACTCTTAGAGTGGTTACCACACTGCAAATGCAGGAACCCTTCAAGGAGGCAGGCTAACGATGAACAAGGTTGCTCAATTTTACCGGGAACTGGTTGAGTCGCTGAGCGAGCGGCTGCGCAAGGGCGAGCGTGATATCGATGAGCTGGTCGCCAGCGCGCGCAAACAAATGAACGATACCGGCGAACTAACCCGAACCGAAATAGAAGAAGTGACGCGAGCGGTGCGCCGTGACCTGGAGGAATTTGCCCGCAGCTACGGCGAAAGCCATGAGGAGTTTACCGATAGCGTCTTTATGCGGGTGATAAAAGAAAGCCTGTGGCAGGAACTGGCGGATATCACCGACAAGACGCAGCTTGAGTGGCGTGAGGTGTTTAAAGATCTCAGCCACCACGGCGTTTATCACAGCAGCGAGGTCGTCGGGCTTGGCAATCTGGTCTGTGAGAATTGCCACCATCATATTGCGATTTACACGCCTGAAGTCTTACCTGTCTGCCCTAAGTGCGGCCATAACCAATTTCATCGCCGGCCATTCGAACCCTAAAAGAAAGCCTTCCCGTTGGGGAAGGCTTTTTACTTTGGTGATGCGACTTTTTTAGTGCAGAATTTTTGCGAGGAAGTCTTTGGCGCGTTCTGACTGCGGGTTATTGAAGAAGTCGTCTTTGTTAGAGTCCTCAACAATTTTACCTTCATCCATAAAGATAACGCGGTTCGCCACTTTGCGGGCGAAGCCCATTTCGTGGGTGACCACCATCATCGTCATGCCTTCGTTAGCCAGCTCTACCATAACGTCCAGCACTTCGTTGATCATTTCCGGATCCAGCGCGGAGGTCGGTTCGTCAAACAGCATGGCGATAGGATCCATACACAGAGCGCGAGCGATGGCCACGCGCTGCTGCTGGCCGCCCGAAAGCTGTGCCGGATATTTATCGGCATGGGCAGAAAGCCCTACGCGTTCGAGCAGTTTCAGCCCTTTGGCGCGGGAAGCGGCTTTATCACGCTTCAGCACTTTTACCTGGGCAAGCGTCAGGTTCTCGATAATCGACAGGTGTGGGAACAGCTCAAAGTGCTGGAACACCATGCCGACGTGCGAACGCAGCTGCGCCAGGTTGGTTTTTTTGTCGTTCACCTGAGTGCCGTTAACCAGGATCTCGCCTTTCTGTACCGGCTCAAGGCCGTTAACGGTTTTAATCAGCGTGGATTTACCGGAGCCGGAAGGCCCGCAAACGACCACCACTTCGCCTTTTTTCACTTCGGTGGAGCAGTCGGTCAGCACCTGAAAGTGACCATACCATTTAGAAACATTTTTCAGGGTAATCATTAAACAGTCCTTTTCTTCAAATAGCTGACCAACAACGACGCGCTAAGGCTAATAACAAAATAGACCAGACCGGCAAACAGGATCATCTCGACCTGGGTTCCGTCACGCTCGCCGATGGTCGATGCGGTACGGAAGAAGTCTGCCAGGCTCAGGACATAAACCAGCGAGGTATCCTGGAACAGCACGATGCCCTGGGTTAGCAGCAGCGGGACCATCGCGCGGAAGGCCTGCGGCAGGATAATTAACTTCATCGACTGCCACTGGGTCATGCCCAGCGCCAGCGCGGCGTTGGACTGCCCGCGAGAAATGCTCTGGATACCCGCGCGGATGATTTCCGAGTAGTAAGCGGCCTCAAACATCGAGAAGGCCACCATCGCGGAGATCAGGCGAATATCGGTCTTTGGCGACAGGCCCAGTACCGACTGCAGGAAGCCCGGTACCACCAGGTAAAACCACAGCAGCACCATCACCAGAGGCACGGAGCGGAAGACGTTGACGTAGGCGGTAGCAAACCAGGCAACGGGCTTAAAGCTCGACAACCGCATGACCGCCAGCAGCGTGCCCCAGACAATACCGATAACCACCGCGGTAACGGTGATTTTCAGCGTAATCACCAGCCCCTGCATTAAAAACGGCAGGGCGGGCAGAATAGAACTCCAGTCAAAATCGTGCATTATTTGCCTCCCATATTGCCCGGCAGGCGAATTTTACGTTCCACGATAACCATCACGCCCATGATGACGGCGTTAATCAGCACGTAGGCAAGGGTGATTGCGGTAAAGGATTCATAGGCGTGCGCCGAGTAGTCCAGCAGCTTGCCCGCCTGAGCGGCCATATCCACCAGGCCGATGGTTGAAGCGATGGCCGAGTTTTTCACCAGGTTCATCATTTCGGAAGTCATCGGCGGGACGATAACGCGGTAGGCGTTAGGCAGCAGCACGTAGCGGTAAGCCTGCGGCAGCGTCAGCCCCATTGCCAGCGCGGCGTTTTTTTGCCCACGAGGAAGAGACTGGATGGCGGCGCGAACCTGCTCGCAGACGCGGGCGGCGGTAAACAGCCCGAGGCAAATCATGGACGAAAGGAAGAACTGAATATTGGGATCCAGCTCGGACTTAAACCACATGCCGAGGTTTTCCGGCAGCAGCTCAGGCACCACCAGATACCAGGTAAAGAACTGCACTATCAGGGGGACGTTACGGAATAGCTCGACATATAGCGTGCCCAGCCCTGAAAGCCATTTATTAGGCACGGTGCGTAAAATACCGAACAGCGATCCTACCAGGAAAGCGATTATCCATGCGGTAATTGACAGGGCTACGGTGACCTGGAAGCCATTCCAAATCCAGCCCAAATAGGTTGTGTTGCCGAACGGGGCGGGCTGTAGAAAGATCCCCCAGTTCCAGTCTATAGACATAACTTACTCCGAGATAAAAAAAAGAGGGTAGCTTTTGCTACCCTCGAAGATTGATGAGAAGCCTGCGCCCGTAAGCAGATCTTTGTCTGCATTTTTAGGCGCTTCACGCCGGATGGGGAACGACCATCCGACGCATAGTCTGTCCTGGCTTCAGTTCGTCAATCGGGAGGGCGGATTCTTCCGGCCCCTGTGTTTCTAATTAGTTGAGAGCTTTGTCGTTTGGTTCCTTGAACAGCGCTTTCATTTCGTCAGAAAGGTCGAAGTTCATGTTCAGGTTCTTAGGAGGAATCGGCTGCTTGAACCATTTATCAAACCATTTGGCGGCTTCGCCAGAGGTCTGCGCCTGGGCGATGGTGCTGTCCATCAGCTTTTTGAATTCAGGGTCGTCTTTACGCAGCATACAACCGTAGGCTTCCTGGGACTGCGGCTTGCCGAGGATCTCCCAGTTGTCCGGCTTTTTGGCCTTGGCGCGCTCGCCTGCCAGCAGGGCGTCATCCATCATAAAGGCAACGGCACGGCCGCTTTCCAGGGTACGGAAGGAGTCGCCGTGGTCTTTAGCGCTGATGATGCGCATGCCCAGTTTTTGCTCGTCGTTCAGCTTGTTCAGCAGAATTTCGGAGGTGGTTCCGGAGGTCACAACAACCGTTTTACCTTTCAGGTCCGGGAAATCTTTAATCGGGCCGCCTTTCTTCACCAGTAGGCGCGTGCCGACTACAAAGATAGTGTCGGAGAAGGCTGCTTGTTTCTGACGTTCCAGGTTGTTGGTGGTTGAGCCGCATTCAAAATCGAAGGTGCCGTTTTGCAGCAGCGGAATACGGTTCTGGGAGGTAATTGGGATCAGCTTAACCTGCAGATCGGGTTTGTTGAGCTGCTTCTTCACCGCTTCAACGATGGCGTTGGAGTAGTCCTGAGAGTAGCCAACCACTTTCTGCTGGTTGTCGTAATAAGAGAAAGGTACAGATGATTCACGGTGGCCGACCACGATAACGCCATTGGCTTTGATTTTATCCAGCGTTGACTGTTGAGCCGCAGGTTTGGCGTCTTCTGCGTGGGCGATTGTTGCGCTCATGCCCATCACCAGCATTGCCGTGGCCAGTTTGCGTAATTGCATATCTAACTCCTTAATCTTAGTGCCAGAGGAGGCACGGGTATCCGATGTGAGTGTTGTGTTTTGTTGTTTTTTCATGCTGCAAAAATCGTCGAGCAATGCTCTTTTGTTAACATTTAACCTAGCTGAATGTAAAGAAATTGCTAAGAGAATGTTTATTTTTGCGAAGCGCGCCGCACCGTTTAAAGGCAAAGATATGCCACTGCACCGTAATGGTGCTTGCGATGTCGCTTTTTGGTGCATGAATTTTTTATCGCCGTCCACAGGCGGCTTATAAGGCGTCTTCGCGCCAATAAATTGATTTTTACAGTTAAAATCTAGCAAACGCTGTGCCAGAAATGAAAAAGGCCAGCAAATAAGCTGGCCTTTATAGAGGGAGGAGGATTACTTTTTGTTACGGTTGCGCAGGCTCATCACCAGCGCGCCGAAGCCGAACAGGGCGGTAATGACCCACAGCGGCCAGAAACCGAAGCGCGCATACGGCGTTAAGCCACGGGTTGGCGTCACTTTAGCTTCCAGCACGTCGCGGGTGAACTGCGGGAGCACGTTGGTAATATCACCTTCGGCATTTACCACGGCGGTTACGCCGTTATTGGTGCTGCGCAGCAGTGGGCGGCCCAGTTCAAGGGAGCGCATACGCGCCATTTGCAGGTGCTGCCATGGGCCAATCGATTTCCCGAACCACGCATCGTTAGAGATGGTCAGAAGGAAGTCGGTGTCCGGGCGGAAGTTATCCCGCACCTGTTCGCCAAGAATAATCTCGTAGCAAATCGCCGCCGTCAGTTTGATTCCGTTAGATTCCAACTGCGGCTGAACATACGGGCCGCGGCTGAAAGAGGACATCGGTAAATCAAAGAACGGTGCCAGCGGGCGCAGAATAGACTCCAGCGGTACAAACTCACCGAACGGCACGAGGTGATTTTTGTTGTAGCGATTAGCGCTGGTGTAGCCGTACGGACTGCCTTCACCCAGGGTAATAATGGTGTTGTAGGTGTCGTAGCGGTTTTGCTTGTTCAGGCGCGCATCGACTATCCCGGTAATCAGCGAGCTGTGCTTTGAACGCAGCAGGTCGTCCATCATGGTCAGGAACGGCTGCTGGTTAATCTCGAGATCGGAAATAGCCGATTCTGGCCAGATAATCAGCTGCGCCTTGCCCATTTCAGGCTGAGTTTTATCAAGATAGATTTTCAGCGTGTCGAGCAGCTGGCTTTCGTTCCATTTCAGCGACTGGGGAATATCGCCCTGGACCATCGCGACTTCAACGGGACGCTCGCTCTGCGGCTGGAACCACTGAATAGTCCGCAGCGGCCACGGAAGCAACAGCAAAGCGACGGAGACAACGGCAGGCGCCCATTTACGCATTTGCAGCGCGTAAACCAGCAGGCCGCTGATAATCATCAGCAGGAAGGTGATGCTATCGACGCCCAGAATCGGCGCGATGCCTTTTAGCGGGCCGTCTATCTGGCTATAGCCGAACTGAAGCCACGGGAAGCCCGTTAGCACCCAGCCGCGCAGAAACTCGGTTATCTGCCAGACTACCGGCGCGGCAATAGCGACGCGCCACCAGGTGGTTTTTGGCCACAGGCGGCTAAGTATTCCGGCAAACAGGCCGGTATACAGCGACAGATAAGCGGCGAGAAGCACCACCAGGAACACGTTAACCGGGCCGGGCATGCCGCCAAACTGGGCGATGCTGACATACACCCAATTAATGCCGCTGCCGAACAGGCCAAGCCCCCAGAAGAAGCCTATCCACGCGCTTTGCGTCGGGCGACGGTTTAGCGTTAGCCCCTGTAAACCGGCCAGAGAGACAATAGCCGCCGGCCAGAAGTCATAGGGAGAAAAGGCCAGCGTCCCGCAGGCGCCAAAGAAAAGCGCCAGCAGCAGACGAACGCGCTGGCGTTGAAGTTGTTGAGCTATAGCCATAGCTGAGTTAGTCGTCCAGTTTTGGTTGCGGCGAGTCGTCCGGAATTCTGACATGAACCTGAATAATACGGCGGCTATCTGCCATGGCGACTTTGAACTGGTAACCATCTATTTCAATGGTTTCGCCGCGAGCGGGCAGGTGCCCAAACGCCTGCATAACCAGGCCGCCAATCGTATCGACCTCTTCGTCGCTAAAGTGCGTGTCGAAGGTGTCGTTGAAGTCTTCGATAGAAGCCAGAGCCCGAACCGTCCACGTATGGCGGCTGAGCTGACGGAAATCGCCGTCTTCCTCATCGTCGTACTCATCTTCGATTTCGCCGACGATAAGCTCAAGAATATCTTCGATGGTGACAAGGCCGGAAACGCCGCCGAACTCGTCTATCACAATCGCCATGTGGTAGCGCTGCTGGCGAAACTCTTTCAGCATGCGGTCGACGCGCTTGCTCTCAGGTACAACAACCACCTGACGTAACACTTTTTCCATGCTAAACGGCTCGGAATCGCTGCGCATAAACGGCAGCAGATCTTTCGCCATCAGAATCCCTTCGATGTGATCTTTATCTTCGCTAATGACCGGGAAGCGGGAGTGGGCGGACTCGATAATAACGTCCAGGCACTCGTCCAGGGTCTGATTGTGCTTGAGCGTCACCATCTGCGAACGTGGGATCATGATATCGCGAACGCGCTGGTCGGCGATGTCCATTACCCCTTCGAGCATGTCGCGGGTGTCCTGATCTATAAGATCGTTTTGCTCAGAATCACGAATAAGCGTCAGCAGATCGTCACGGTTCTTTGGCTCACCGTGGAATAGCTGGTTGAGAATCAGGGAAAAGAATCCCTTTTTACTGGCAGGCGTGTCACTGTTCTGTGAGTTGTCGTCGCTCATGGCGTTTGGTTTGAGGCCTCATATTAATCAATTACTAACAGGCAGCCTGATGGTACGCTGCCTGCGCTTTACTGCGGCTCAGGGAAAGCCCTGAACCGACTATTCTTTCTCGGCAATGTACGGATCGGCATACCCAAGAGCAAGCATTATCTCCGTTTCCAGCGCTTCCATCTCTTCGGCTTCTTCATCTTCTATATGATCATAGCCGAGCAGATGCAGGCTGCCGTGCACCACCATGTGCGCCCAGTGGGCTTCCAGCGGCTTCTCCTGCTCTTTGGCTTCCTGCTCAACCACCTGACGGCAGATTATCAGGTCGCCGAGCAGCGGCAGCTCAATGCCCGGAGGCGCTTCAAACGGGAAAGAAAGCACGTTGGTGGGCTTATCTTTACCGCGATAGGTCAGGTTAAGATCGTGGCTCTCGGCTTCATCAACCAGACGAACGGTCACTTCCGACTCTTCCTGGAACTGAGGAATAACGGCATTTAACCAACGCTGAAATTGAGCCTCTTCCGGCAGGCCGCTGGCGTCTTCGCAGGCGTTCTGTAAATCTAAAATAACCTGACTCATTTACTCTCCTGAGCGCTGGCTTGCAGGGCCAGGGCTTCGCGTTTACGCTCGGCCGCAAGCTCGTCTTTACGTTTTTGATCGGCGCTTTCCCATGCCTCGTAGGCGTTAACGATGCGGGCAACCACCGGGTGGCGCACCACGTCTTCGCTGTTGAGGAAGTTAAAGCTGATTTCGTCCACTTCTGACAGCACGTCTATCGCGTGGCGCAGGCCTGACTTCAGGTTGCGCGGCAGGTCTATCTGCGTGACGTCGCCGGTGATAACCGCTTTGGAGTTAAAGCCAATGCGGGTCAGGAACATTTTCATCTGTTCGGTCGTAGTATTCTGGCTTTCGTCGAGGATAACAAAGGCGTCGTTCAGCGTGCGGCCGCGCATATAGGCAAGCGGCGCGACTTCAATGACGTTGCGCTCGATGAGCTTTTCGACCTTCTCAAAGCCAAGCATCTCAAACAGGGCGTCGTACAGCGGGCGCAGATAAGGGTCCACCTTCTGGCTTAAATCACCCGGCAGGAAGCCAAGCTTTTCGCCCGCTTCGACGGCGGGGCGGGTCAGCAGAATTCGGCGAATCTCCTGGCGCTCGAGCGCGTCAACCGCGGCTGCAACGGCGAGATAGGTTTTCCCCGTCCCGGCAGGGCCGATGCCGAAGGTAATGTCGTGGTCGAGAATATTGGCAATGTACTGTGCCTGGTTAGGCGTGCGCGGCTTGATAACTCCACGTTTGGTCTTAATGTTGATTGCTTTGCCGTAATCAGGAACGCTGTCCGCCGTTTGCTCCAGCACGCGGCTTTCTTTTATAGCGAGGTGGATCTGCTCCGGGTTGATATCCTGGCTCTGGCCGCGCATTGGCGCGGTATCCACGTACAAATGGCGCAGAATATCCGCGGCGGCGTTAACTGAGAGATCCCGGCCGGTGAGTCTGAAGTGATTGTCACGGCGGTTGATTTCAATTCCCAGTCGGCGCTCCAGCTGTTTGATGTTGTCATCAAACGGGCCGCACAGGCTAAGCAGGCGGGCGTTATCCGCAGGTTCCAGCGTTAATTCTCTTGTTTCGATATTCAAACTTATCCTCTGGGTCACTCGGGGCCAGTTAGAGTAAACGGTCTCGCTTCGCCGAAAATTTCGTTCCGGCTACAGGGAAATTATTTATCCCGTGTCGTGATGGCGCAAGCGTCGCAATTGATATTTGGGTGATGTATTCAGAATGCAAGTACGGGCGATGAGATTCGTTGCCGGAGCACGATGTTAGCGCTCCGGCAGCGGCAAAGAAGGATTATGGCTGGTAGAAACCTACGCCAGAGTCGTTCTCTTTGCGGGTACGGGCGATAACGGATGCCGGCGTTTCGGCGATGCGCAGGCCCATCTCATCTTCGGTGCGAACCAGCGTGGCGCGCAGCGAGTTGGTCAGGACTTCGGTTATCTCAACATCGACGAATTTGCCTATCATGTCCGGCGTGCCTTCGAAGTTCACCACGCGGTTATTTTCGGTACGCCCGGAGAGCTGCATGATGCTTTTGCGCGAGGTGCCTTCAACCAGAATACGTTGCACCGTGCCGAGCATTTTGCGGCTCCACTCCATTACCTGCTGGTTAATGCGGTCCTGCAGAATATAGAGGCGCTGCTTCTTCTCTTCTTCCGGAACGTCATCCACCATGTCCGCCGCCGGTGTACCCGGGCGGGCAGAGAAGATAAAGCTGAAGCTGGTATCGAAGTTAACGTCGGCGATAAGCTTCATGGTTTGCTCGAAGTCCTGGCGGGTTTCGCCCGGGAAGCCGACGATGAAGTCAGAGCTTATCTGAATATCCGGGCGCGCCGCGCGCAGCTTGCGGATAGTCGATTTATATTCCAGCGCGGTGTGGGTGCGGCCCATCATATTCAGCACGCGGTCGGCACCGCTCTGAATCGGCAGGTGCAGGAAGCTCACCAGCTCCGGCGTGTCGCGATATACTTCGATAATATCGTCGGTGAATTCGATCGGGTGGCTGGTGGTAAAACGAATGCGATCGATGCCGTCGATGGCGGCCACCAGGCGCAGCAGTTCTGCAAAAGAGCAGATACCGCCGTCGTAGGACGCGCCGCGGTATGCGTTAACGTTTTGGCCGAGCAGGTTAACTTCACGCACGCCCTGGGCCGCCAGTTGGGCAACCTCAAACAGAATATCGTCGCACGGGCGGCTGACCTCTTCTCCACGGGTGTACGGCACCACGCAGTAGGTGCAATATTTATTGCAGCCTTCCATTATTGAGACAAAAGCGGTTGGGCCTTCGGCTTTTGGCTCCGGCAGGCGGTCGAATTTTTCGATTTCCGGGAAGCTGACGTCAACCACCGGGCTGCGGGTACCGCGAACCTGGTTGATCATTTCCGGCAGGCGGTGCAGGGTTTGCGGCCCGAAGACGATATCCACATAATGCGCGCGCTGGCGAATTTTTTTCCCTTCCTGGGAGGCGACGCAGCCGCCAACGCCGATGATAACATCCGGTCTTTTGGCTTTGATGTGCTTCCAGCGGCCAAGCAGATGAAACACCTTTTCCTGCGCTTTTTCGCGGATGGAACAGGTGTTCAGCAGCAGGACATCCGCTTCATCAGCGTTCTCGGTCAGCGTAAAGCCGTGGGTGCTATCCAGCAGGTCGGCCATCTTGGATGAATCGTATTCGTTCATCTGACAGCCCCAGGTTTTTATATGGAGTTTTTTTGTCATCGACTTGCCATTGCTCAGGTGAAGCCAGGAATTAAGCCCGATAGTGTAATGCTTTGCCATGGATGTGACCAGCCTGGGAAAAGTCAGTAGAATTAGCTGAGATAAATTAAGGAAAGTGACTCATGGCAAATCAAGCAATTGAAGTGGCCGTTGTTGGCGGCGGCATGGTCGGCGCGGCGGCGACGCTGGGGCTGGCGCAAAGCGGCTTCCGGGTTGCGGTTATTGAGCATCAGGCTCCTGAGGCTTTTGTCGCCGATAGCCAGCCTGACGTCAGAATTTCGGCAATCAGCAGCGCGTCGGTTGGCGTGCTGAAATCTCTGGGCGTCTGGGATAGCGTGCTGGCAATGCGTGCGCACCCTTATCGTCGCCTAGAAACCTGGGAATGGGAGAGCGCTCACGTTGGTTTCGACGCTGCCGAACTGGGCTTACCCGAGCTTGGTTTTATGGTGGAGAATAACGTTCTGCAACGTGCGCTTTGGGGCGCGCTGGAAGCTCACCCTCAGGTTTCGCTGCTTTGCCCGGCCAGTCTGAACAAAATATACCGGTGCCAGCAGGGCTGGACGCTGGAGTTTAGTGACGGCAATACGCTTGATGCGGCGATGGTAATTGGCGCTGACGGGGCGAACTCTCAGGTCAGACAATGGGCCGGAATTGGCATCCACGCCTGGCAGTACCGTCAGTCCTGTATGCTGATTACCGTGAAATGCGAATCGGCCCCGGGCGACAGCACCTGGCAGCATTTTACCCCGACTGGGCCACATGCGTTTTTACCGCTGTTCGATAACTGGGCTTCGCTGGTCTGGTACGACACTCCGGCGCGTATTCGCCAACTGCAAAGCATGAGCATGCCGCAACTGCAAAAGGCGATTGCGGCGGCCTTCCCGAGCCGACTTGGGCAGGTGACTCCGCTTGCCAGCGGCGCTTTCCCTCTGACTCGCCGCCATGCGCTACAGTACGTTCAGCCTGGGCTGGCGTTGATTGGCGATGCCGCGCATACCATTCACCCTCTCGCGGGCCAGGGCGTGAATCTCGGCTATCGTGATGTGGAAGCTTTGCTTGAGGTGATGATTAACGCTCGTAGCCACGGGGAAGACTGGGCGAGCTCGGCAATTCTTAAGCGCTACCAGGCACGCAGGCAGGCGGATAACTTCCTGATGCAAAGTGGAATGGATCTGTTCTACGCCGGGTTCAGCAATACTTTGTCACCGCTGCGCGTGGTGCGAAATCTTGGTCTGATGGCGGCAGAAAGAGCGGGCGGTCTGAAACGTAAAGCGCTGAAATACGCCCTGGGACTCTAAACTTGTTACCCTCTCCCCGTGGGAGAGGGTATCAGGCAACTCTGTTCCTGACAGAAAAGCAAAAAGCCCGCTTGCGCGGGCTTTTCATTATGTGGCTGGGGTACGAGGATTCGAACCTCGGAATGCTGGTATCAGAAACCAGAGCCTTACCGCTTGGCGATACCCCAACGGGTTGCGCTCACAAGTGAACGACTTTTTAAATTGGCTGGGGTACGAGGATTCGAACCTCGGAATGCTGGTATCAGAAACCAGAGCCTTACCGCTTGGCGATACCCCAACAATTTTTTAGGATTTATCGAACTTAATCAATAGCTCCGTTGTATGGTGGCTACGACGGGATTCGAACCTGTGACCCCATCATTATGAGTGATGTGCTCTAACCAGCTGAGCTACGTAGCCAAATCTTAACATATTCTTCGATGGCTGGGGTACCTGGATTCGAACCAGGGAATGCCGGTATCAAAAACCGGTGCCTTACCGCTTGGCGATACCCCAATGACCGTCGCGGTAAACCGCTAATATCGAAGAATTGTGGCTGGGGTACCTGGATTCGAACCAGGGAATGCCGGTATCAAAAACCGGTGCCTTACCGCTTGGCGATACCCCATCCGTGCAACGCGGTAAAAGGAAATGGTGCGGGAGGCGAGACTTGAACTCGCACACCTTGCGGCGCCAGAACCTAAATCTGGTGCGTCTACCAATTTCGCCACTCCCGCAAAAAGATGGTGGCTACGACGGGATTCGAACCTGTGACCCCATCATTATGAGTGATGTGCTCTAACCAGCTGAGCTACGTAGCCATCTTTTTTGCGTAACCTTATCGGCGTTGCGGGGCGCATTATGCTGAGTTGACTCTACAGCGTCAACTAGTTTTTTCCCGAAAACCCGCTCAGAATGCTCGTTTGAATGACTTGCGAACAGCTTGCTTGAAATATCGACAATAACGGCGGGTTTTGATTTTAATTGCGGTTAAAAACAGGGATAAAGCCTCAGCGATAATACAGAAACAACAACGGGCCAAAAGGCCCATTGTTTTACGCTAAATCGCTTATTAATAAGCGGCCTGATGTACGCCAACCGCGCGTCCTGACGGATCGTTCATGTTTTTAAACGACTCATCCCACTCGATGGCTTTAGCAGAAGAACAGGCAACGGAAGGGCCGCCCGGTACACACTCAGCCGCGCTTTGCAGCGGGAACAGTTCTTCGAAGATTTCGCGGTACAGGTACGCCTCTTTAGAACCCGGCGTGTTGTACGGGAAACGGTAGCTGGCGGTAGCCAACTGCTGGTCGCTAATCTGTTCGGCCGCCACTTCTTTCAGGGTATCAATCCAGCTATAGCCCACGCCGTCAGAGAACTGCTCTTTTTGGCGCCAGGCGACGCTTGCCGGCAGGTAAGACTCGAAGCATTCGCGCAGCACGTGCTTCTCCATTTTACCGTTGCCGCACATTTTATCCTGCGGGTTGATGCGCATCGCCACGTCGAGGAATTTCTTGTCGAGGAACGGTACGCGCGCTTCCACGCCCCAGGCGGACATCGCCTTGTTGGCTCGGGCGCAGTCAAACATATGCAGCGCCTGCAGTTTGCGTACGGTTTCTTCGTGCAGCTCTTTAGCGTTTGGCGCCTTATGGAAATACAGATAGCCGCCAAATACTTCGTCAGAACCTTCGCCAGAGAGCACCATTTTAATGCCCATCGCCTTGATCTTACGCGACATCAGATACATCGGGGTAGAGGCCCTGATGGTGGTCACATCGTAGGTTTCGATGTGGTAGATAACGTCGCGGATAGCGTCCAGACCTTCCTGAACGGTAAAGTGAATCTCATGGTGAACCGTGCCGAGATGGTTTGCCACTTCCTGAGCGGCCTTAAGATCCGGCGCACCTTCCAGGCCCACGGCGAAGGAGTGCAGCTGCGGCCACCAGGCTTCGCTGCGCTCTTCGTCTTCAACGCGGCGGGCGGCAAATTTCTTGGTAATCGCGGAGATAACCGAAGAGTCCAGCCCGCCGGACAGCAGCACGCCGTAAGGCACATCGGACATCAGGTGGCTCTTCACGGAATCTTCCAGCGCCTGGCGCAGGGCATTTTTATCCGTCACGTTGTCTTTAACTTCTTCGTAGCTGAACCAGTCACGCTGGTAGTAGCTGCGAATTTCGCCGTCTTTGCTCCACAGGTAACTTCCGGCCGGGAACTCTTTAATGGTGCGGCAAACCGGCACCAGGGCTTTCATTTCGGAAGCAACGTACATGTTGCCGTGCTCGTCGTGGCCCATATACAGCGGAATAATACCGATGTGGTCGCGGCCAATCAGGTAGGCGTCCTGCTCGCTGTCGTAGAGGGCGAAAGCAAACATCCCCTGCAGGTCGTCGAGGAATTCAGGGCCTTTCTCCTGGTAAAGCGCCAGGATAACTTCGCAGTCTGAGCCGGTCTGGAACTGATAGCGGTCACCGTATTCGGCGCGCAGGGCCTGGTGGTTATAGATTTCACCGTTAACCGCCAGGGCGTGAGTTTTCTCGACGTTGTACAGCGGCTGAGCACCGGCGTTGACGTCGACAATCGACAGGCGCTCGTGAACCAGAATCGCTTTGTCGCTGGCGTAGACGCCGGACCAGTCGGGGCCGCGGTGGCGCATCAGACGTGATAATTCCAGCGCTTTTTTGCGCAATTCAACTGCATCGGTTTTGATATCGAGAACGCCGAAAATAGAACACATAGAACTTCTCCGTACACTTGCCTGAGCGATTTGAGTTGTGATGCTGCGTTGCCGTTTTTGCTTTTTACTGCGGCTTTGCTGCGTTGCTTAATAATGAAAATGCTCAATCGCTGAAGGGAATGCAAGGGATTTAGCATTCTGCTGATAAATAGTTAAGTGAGGATTGCCGATCTCTGAAAAATGCGGATGTTTTGGTCGTGAAAATTAGCGGATCGGTAATTTTTAACATTTAGAGGCAGATTTTATTCATCCAAATGCGGGGGTTTTTGCGGATAAATAAAAACGCCGGCGGATTGGCCGGCGTTACGCTTAGAAGATGTCGATTTCCGCGACCGAAGGATAAATCCAGCTCGGTCGGAACGGCATGTCGTCTACGTTATTCAGGCTGGAAACGCCGGACAGCACCAGAATGGTTTCAAGGCCGGCCTGGAAGCCTGCAAGAATATCGGTGCGCAGGTTGTCGCCGACAATCACGGTTTGCTCGGAGTGGGCCTGCATTTTATTTAACGCAGCGCGGATGATCCACGGGCTCGGTTTGCCGACATAAAACGGCTCGCGGCCGGAGATTTTTTCGATACCGGCGCAAAGCGCACCGCAGGCCGGGCTAAAACCGTGGCCGTGGCTGTCCGGGTTGGTGGCAATAAAGCGCGCCCCGTTTGCCACAAAGTAAGCGGCCTTGTGCATCATTTCCCAGTTGAAGGAGCGGGTTTCGCCGACGATGACAAAATCCGGGTTGATGTCGGTAATGGTGAAGCCTGCTTTATACAGCTCATGGATCAGCGCGCCTTCGCCAACTACATAGGCCTTTTTACCTTCCTGGCGGCGCAGAAAATCTGCCGTTGCCATTGCGGAGGTGTAAAACACGCTCTCCGGCACGTCAATGCCTGCGGAAGCAAAGCGGTTGGCAAGATCCTGGCTGGTCTGGGAAGGGTAGTTGGTCAGCAGTACCAGCGGGAATCCCTTCTCAAGGATGCGTGCCAGAAACTCATTAGCGCCCGGCACGGCAACATTGTCGTGCATCAGCACGCCGTCGATATCACAAATTACGTTCTGAATGGTGGTCATTAACAACTCTGGCTCACGGAAAAGAAGGCGGTAACTATAGCGTAAAATGCTGCCCTGGCCGTATTAACTTTCCAGCAAATGCTGGAGCAGCACGCCGTTTAGCATTGAACGCTTTACCAGCGCGAATGCGCCAATTGCCGAGCGGTCGTCGAGTTTTGAACAGACGACCGGCAGGTTTTTACGGAACGCGTTCAATACCTGGGTGTTGATGCAGCCTTCGATAGCGGGAAGCAGCACTTTCTCGGCTTCTATAATCTCGCCGGCCAGCACCACTTTTTGCGGGTTAAACAGGTTAATGGCGATAGAGATCGCTTTGCCCAGGTGGCGGCCAACGTGCTCCAGCACTTCGCAGGCCAGCGCGTCGCCCTTATTGGCAGCTTTACAGATGGCCTGAATACCGCAGTCATCCAGCGTCAGGCGGCTGTTATAGCCCTGTTCGAGTAGGTGGCGAACCCGCTGTTCAATGGCGGCGTTAGCGGCGATGGTTTCGAGGCAGCCGAAATTGCCGCAGTGGCAGCGCTCGCCCAAAGGATCAACCTGAATGTGGCCAATCTCGCCCACGTTGCCGTTACGGCCGATAAAAATCCTGCCGTTTGACAGAATACCGGCCCCGGTGCCGCGGTGAACGCGCACCAAAATGGAGTCTTCGCAGTCGTGTGTTGCACCGAAATAGTGCTCGGCCAGCGCCAGGCTACGGATATCGTGCCCGACAAAGCAGGTCACATTGAAGCGTTTTTCCAGGCTCTGAACCAGCGCCCAGTTATTCACCGCGATGTGCGGCATATAGCGGATCACGCCGCTTTCCGGGTCGACCAGGCCGGGTAAAATCACCGAAATAGCAATCAGCTCGCGGATTTTACGCTGGTAATTTTCCAGAAAATGCCCGATGGCGTTGAGCAGGGCATGCTCGAGGGTTTCCTGCGTGCGTTCAGGCAGCGGGTAATGCTCTTCTGCCAGCGGCTTTGCGCTCAGGTCAAACAGCGTGATGGTGGCGTCGTGGCGGCCAAGACGCACGCCAATAGCGTGGAAATTGCGGGTTTCGGTAATGATGGAGATAGCGCGGCGGCCGCCGGTGGAGGCCTGCTGATCGACTTCTTTAATCAGGCCGCGCTCAATAAGCTGGCGAGTAATTTTCGTTACGCTGGCGGGCGCAAGTTGGCTTTGTTCGGCAATTTGAATGCGCGAGATAGGACCATGCTGGTCAATCAGGCGGTACACCGCCGCGCTATTCAGCTGTTTTACCAGGTCAACGTTACCAATTTGGGCTTGTCCGCCAGTCGTCATGCTATTTACTCAGTTACGACCTCGTTACCATTAACGATGGTCTTGATAATTTTATAGTCGCGGTTAAACACGGTCAGGTTCGCCACTTTACCGGCTTCGACTGAACCCAGCTGTTTATCCACGCCCATTGCGCGAGCGGGGTAGAGCGTTGCCATTCGCAGGACTTCATCCAGCGCGATAGCCGCGTGCTCTACCAGATTACGAACGCCCTGAATCATAGTCAGAGCAGAGCCGCTGAGGGTTCCGTTCTCATCTACGCACAGGCCGTCACGGTAGTATATTGTTTTACCGGCAAAAATGAACTGGTCGATATTCGCGCCTGCCGGAGCGGTGGCGTCGGTGACCAGGCACAGTTTATCGCCCTTCACGCGTTTTGCGGTGCGAATATTCGCATAATCCACATGCAGGCCATCGGCAATGATGCCGCAGTAAACGTCTGCTTCATCAAAGATTGCGCCTGCAAGACCCGGTTCACGCCCGGTAATATAAGGCATAGCGTTGAAAAGGTGGGTCGCAAAGGTAATACCCGCGCGGAAGCCGATTTTTGCTTCTTTAGCCGTTGCGTTGGAGTGCCCGGCGGAAACGATAATGCCCGCGGCAACCAGTTTTTCAATCACTTCTGGCTCAACCATTTCCGGAGCCAGAGTCACTTTGGTGATGACGTCTGCGTTCTGGCACAGGAAATCAACCAGCTTAGCGTCCGGCTTACGCACAAACCCTGGGTTGTGGGTGCCTTTCTTCACCATGTTGAGCCACGGCCCTTCAAGGTGCAGGCCCAGCGCCTGGTTGCTGTATTTCGCCAGATATTCACGCATTACTTTCACGCCCTGCATCATCAGCTCGTCGCTGGTGGTGATAAGCGTTGGCAGGTAGCTGGTGCAGCCCGAACGTTCGTTCGCTTTCTGCATGATTTCCAGCGTTTCAACCGAAACGGCTTCTTCGGTGTCGTTGAACTGCACGCCGCCGCAGCCGTTCAGCTGTACATCAATAAAACCGGGGGCAATGACGGCACCGCCCACATCGCGAGTTTCCATTCCTGCCGGCAGAGAGTCGGCAGGGCAGATACGCTCAATCAGGCCATCGGCGATAACAACCGCGTGGTCATCCAGAATTTCATGGCCGGTGTAAATCCGACCGTGGGTTAATGCATACATATCCTACCCCCGGTAATAACTAAAACTTAAAGACCTTTGATGTTTTCTGCTTCCAGCTCGTTGAAATATTTCAACGTTTTCACTTTCAGCTCCATGGTGGACGGCTCATCACATACGATAACCGCCTTCGGATGCAACTGCAGGCAGGTAATGGTCCACATGTGGTTAACGTTGCCTTCAACCGCGGCCTGCAGCGCCAGCGCTTTCACGCCGCCGAGCACCAGAATCATCACTTCTTCTGCATCAAGCAGCGTGCCCACGCCCACGGTCAGCGCATATTTTGGAACCTGAGTCACGTCGCCGCCGAAGAAGCGGGAGTTTGCCACACGGGTGTCATGGGTCAGGGTTTTAATGCGAGTGCGGGAAGAGAGCGAAGAAGCCGGTTCGTTGAACGCGATGTGGCCGTCGTTGCCCACGCCGCCCATGAACAGGTTGATTTTGCCGTAAGAGCGGATCTTTTCTTCGTAACGGCGGCATTCCGCGTCAACATCTTCAGCATTGCCGTTCAGCAGGTTGATGTTTTCCGCTGGGATATCAACGTGATCAAAGAAGTTGCGGTGCATGAAAGTATAATAACTTTCCGGGTGCTCCTTCGGCAGACCTACGTATTCGTCCATATTGAACGTGACGACGTTCTTAAAGCTAACCTGGCCTGCTTTATGCATCTCTACCAGAGCTTTGTAAGCTTCCAGCGGGGTGCCGCCGGTTGGCAGACCTAATACGAACGGACGGTCCGCGGTCGGTTTGAATGCATTAATGCGGTTTACAATATGGCGAGCTGCCCATTTGCCGACCTGAGCCGGGGTAGCCAGGGGAATCAGTCTCATCATTCACCTCGTAAGTTAAGAGTAAAATTTGGGTTGGCTGAATCGATCTTGATAAAGCATAAGGGTAAACCACTTTTATCCTGAACAAACAGGGATCAATCCGCCTTGATTTTTTGAATCATAAAATAAGTTTTCGGAGATAGCCAGTAACAGGGGAGGGGATTAGCGATATTTGGTGATAAATGTCACAAAAAAGGTGCGTTTAATTTGCGGTACGAATTAATTTTTTTCACACTTCAGCGTGTGATGTAAAAGTCGCCGTACATTCAAGGTTGTTAAGACAATAATAAACACTGCTTGAGCGAGCCTTAACGGGGTCTCATAGGGGGAATAAAGTGAGTATTCTAGGTTATCTACAACGCGTGGGCCGCGCACTTATGGTGCCCGTGGCTACACTGCCAGCAGCAGCAATATTAATGGGGGTTGGTTACTGGATTGACCCAGTTAGTTGGGGTGGAGACAACGCGTTAGCGGCACTCTTCATTAAATCCGGTTCCGCAATCATTGATCACATGTCCGTACTGTTCGCCATCGGTGTGGCTTACGGTATGTCTAAAGATAAAGACGGCGCAGCAGCGCTGACCGGCTTTGTTGGCTTCCTGGTTCTGACCACCCTCTGCTCACCGGCAGCGGTTGCAATGATTCAGAAAATCCCGGCGGATCAGGTTCCGGCGGCATTTGGTAAAATTGAAAACCAGTTTGTGGGTATTCTGGTCGGTATTATCTCTGCGGAACTGTACAACCGCTTCAGCGGCGTTGAGCTGCCGAAAGCGCTGTCGTTCTTCAGCGGTCGCCGTCTGGTGCCGATCCTCACCTCTTTCCTGATGATCCTCGTTGCGTTCATCATGATGTACGTCTGGCCGATGATCTTCGATGGCCTGGTGAACTTTGGTGAGCACATTCAGAAACTCGGTTCTGCGGGCGCAGGCATCTATGCGTTCTTCAACCGTCTGCTGATCCCGGTTGGTCTGCACCACGCCCTGAACTCCGTGTTCTGGTTCGACGTTGCGGGCATTAACGACATTCCTAACTTCCTGGGGGGCGCTCAGTCCATCGAAGCAGGTAAAGCGGTTGTCGGTATCACCGGTCGTTACCAGGCTGGCTTCTTCCCGATTATGATGTTCGGCCTGCCGGGCGCAGCGCTTGCCATCTACCACTGTGCACGTCCTGAAAACAAAGCGAAAGTTGCCGGTATTATGATGGCTGCTGCTTTTGCCGCGTTCTTCACCGGTATCACCGAACCGCTGGAATTCTCCTTCATGTTCGTTGCGCCGGTTCTGTACGTTATCCACGCTTTCCTGACCGGTATCTCCGTATTTATCGCGGCAAGCATGCACTGGATTGCAGGTTTCGGCTTCTCCGCAGGCCTGGTGGATATGGTGCTTTCTTCCCGTAACCCGCTGGCAACCCACTGGTGGATGCTTATCCCGCAGGGCCTGGTGTTCTTCGTTATTTACTACGTGGTGTTCCGCTTCACTATCACCAAATTCAACCTGCTGACTCCGGGTCGCGAGCTGGCGGTTGCCGGTGACGAAGCCGATGGCCAGGATGTGAACGTGAGCGGCGATGCTAACCAGGACGTTTCTGGTCTGGCTCGTCAGTACATCTCTGCCGTGGGTGGCTCTGCTAACCTGACCGGCATTGATGCCTGTATCACTCGTCTGCGTCTGAACGTTAAAGACTCTTCCGTAGTCAATGAAGCGCTGGCTAAGCGCCTGGGTGCGACGGGCGTTATCCGCCTGAACAAAACCAGCGTGCAGATAATCGTCGGCTTTGCCGCAGAAAAAATTGCTAACGCAATGAAAACTGCGGGCACCGTAGAAGCTGCTGCCCCGGTTGCCGGCGCTGCGCCACAGGCTGCTGCTAAACCGCAGGCCGTGCCTAATGCTACCAGCGTGACTATTGCCACTCTGGTTTCTCCGGTCACCGGCGAAGTGGTTGAACTTGAGCAGGTTCCTGACGAAGCGTTTGCCAGCAAAGCCGTTGGCGATGGCGTAGCCGTTAAGCCAACTGATAAAACCGTCGTCTCTCCGGCGGCCGGTACTATCGTGAAAATCTTCAACACCAACCACGCTTTCTGCCTCGAAACCGAAAAAGGCGCTGAGATTGTGGTTCACATGGGCATCGATACTGTTGCTCTGGGTGGAAAGGGCTTTACTCGCCTGGTGGAAGAGGGCGCTGAAGTGGTTGCAGGCCAGCCGATTCTGGAAATGGATCTTGATTTCCTGAACGCTAACGCCCGCTCCATGATTAGCCCGGTAGTTTGCAGCAACATCGACGACTTCAGCGGTCTGGTTATCCAGGCTAAAGGTCAGGTTGTTGCCGGTCAAACGCCGCTGTATGAGATTAAAGGCAAATAATCGCTCCTGAGTAAGCTATTGTGCCTGAGCGGCTGACGGAAATCGTCAGCCGCTTTTTTATTGCCTGTGATTTGCCGCTGATTGATAACCCTAATTAATGCAACTAAAGGTTGTTTCCCGAGGCCGCTTATTAGATCATGCACCGTTAACTAAGGTACACGCTTTGAGGAACCCGCGATGAGTGAGGCTGAAGCCCGCCCAACTAACTTTATTCGTCAGATTATTGATGAAGACCTGGCGAACGGTAAGCACACCAGTATTTGCACCCGTTTTCCGCCTGAGCCAAACGGCTATCTGCATATTGGCCATGCCAAGTCTATTTGCCTGAACTTTGGCATTGCCCAGGACTACCAGGGGCAGTGCAACCTGCGTTTCGATGACACTAACCCGGTAAAAGAAGACATCGAATACGTTGAGTCTATTAAGCACGACGTTGAATGGCTGGGCTTCCACTGGTCCGGTAACGTCCGTTACTCCTCAGACTATTTCGACCAGCTGTTTAATTATGCCGTTGAGCTAATTAATAAAGGACTGGCCTATGTCGATGAGCTAAGCCCTGAGCAAATTCGCGAATACCGCGGCAGCCTGACCGCGCCGGGTAAAAACAGCCCGTTCCGCGACCGCAGCGTTGAGGAAAACCTCGCGCTGTTTGAGAAAATGCGTAACGGCGAGTTCGCCGAGGGTACTGCGTGCCTGCGTGCAAAAATCGATATGGCTTCGCCGTTTATCGTGATGCGCGATCCGGTTCTGTACCGCATTAAATTTGCCGAGCACCACCAGACCGGCAGCAAGTGGTGCATCTACCCGATGTACGACTTTACCCACTGCATTTCCGATGCGCTGGAAGGCATTACTCATTCGCTGTGTACGCTGGAATTCCAGGATAACCGTCGCCTGTATGACTGGGTGCTGGATAACATCACCATTCCTGCTCACCCGCGCCAGTATGAGTTCTCTCGCCTGAACCTCGAATACGCCATCATGTCGAAGCGTAAGCTGAACCTGCTGGTGACCGAGAAGATTGTTGAAGGCTGGGATGACCCGCGTATGCCGACGATTTCCGGCCTGCGTCGCCGCGGCTATACCGCCGCTTCTATCCGTGAGTTCTGCAAACGCATTGGCGTGACCAAGCAGGATAACACCGTAGAAATGGCCGCCCTGGAGTCCTGCATTCGTGATGACCTGAACGAGAACGCACCGCGCGCGATGGCGGTTCTCGATCCGGTTAAAGTTATCATCACTAACTACCCTCAGGGCCAGGAAGAGACGGTGACCATGCCGAATCATCCGAATAAACCTGAAATGGGCAGCCGTCAGGTGCCGTTCAGCGGCGAGGTTTACATTGACCGCGCTGACTTCCGCGAAGAAGCGAACAAGCAGTACAAGCGCCTGGTGCTGGGTAAAGAAGTTCGCCTGCGCAATGCGTACGTGATTAAAGCAGAACGCGTAGAAAAAGATGCGGAAGGCAATATCACCGAACTGTACTGCACCTACGATCAGGAAACCCTGAGCAAAGATCCTTCTGACGGGCGTAAAGTTAAGGGTGTTATTCACTGGGTTAGCGCCGCGCACGCGCTGCCGGTGGAAATCCGTCTGTACGATCGCCTGTTCAGCGTGGCTAACCCGGGCGCGGCGGAAGATTTCCTGGCGACCATCAACCCTGAGTCGCTGGTTATCAAGCAGGGCTTCGTTGAGCCAAGCCTGCAAACTGCGGAAAAAGGCAAGGCCTACCAGTTTGAGCGCGAAGGCTACTTCTGCCTCGATAGCCGCTACACCACGGCGGAAAAACTGGTGTTTAACCGCACCGTTGGTCTGCGCGATACCTGGGCGAAAGTCGGCGAGTAACCGCCCATTATCGCTTCACCAAAACGCCGCTTTATGCGGCGTTTTTTCTTTCTGAAAACACTCCTTTAACCATTCATACACATTCGCGTTGCGAATTAATTCTCATTTACAGAGCCTGAAAATACCCTCTTTTTTATTCCTATTTCTCCCGTAATCTTCTGACACATATAATGAAAGCGCTCTCAAAAGTTTTTTATATGGCTAATCAATGAAATGAAGGATGAAGAATCCGCTGTGTGAAATTGTTACAAATGCACATAGATTATGTGCTCTCTGTCATACTCCAGGAAATCTCTCATACAAAGTCATTGATAATTCGCGTCGCGAAAAATAGTCTATGAGCAGCAGTAATGCGGGTGAGTAATGTAAAAACCGCTTTTTAGCCGTCAGGCAATTTTACTTTTTTCGTCCATGGCGCTTTTCACGTCAGGCGATGATTTTTACGTCAAAGAGGAATTTAACTATGCGTACGTTTAGTGGCAAACGTAGTGCGCTTGCTCTTGCTGTTGCAAGCGTTACCGCTCTTTCAGGCTTTGTTGTTGCTCCGCAGGTTAGCGCGGCTGGCTTTGTTGATGACTCAACGCTGACCGGGGGCGTCTATTACTGGCAACGTGAGCGCGACCGTAAAGATGTAGCTGACGGCAAATACAAAACCAACCTGTCACACTCCACCTGGAACGCCAACCTCGACTTCCAGTCCGGCTATGCGGCCGATATGTTTGGTCTCGATATTGCGGCATTCACCGCGATTGAAATGGCTGAAGATAGTGCCAGCGGCCACCCGAACGAAATCGCTTTCTCTTCCAAAAATAAAGGCTACAGCGAAGATTATTCCGGCGATAAGAGCGGGATCAGTCTCTATAAGGCCGCGGCTAAATTTAAATATGGCCCGGTTTGGGCGCGTGCGGGTTACATCCAGCCAACCGGCCAGACCCTGCTGGCTCCGCACTGGAGCTTTATGCCGGGTACCTATCAGGGTGCTGAAGCCGGTGCTGCCTTTGACTATGGCGATGCGGGCGCGCTGAGCTTCTCCTACATGTGGACCAACGAGTACAAGGCTCCATGGCACCTGGAAACGGATAAGTTCTATCAGAACGACAAAAAGACCAAAGTCGACTATCTGCACTCCATCGGCGCGAAGTATGACTTCAAAAACGATCTGATTCTGGAAGGCGCATTCGGCCAGGCCCAGGGCTTCGTTGACCAGTACTTTGCTAAAGCCAGCTACAAATTTGATGTTGCAGGCAGCCCGCTGAGCACCAGCTACCAGTTCTACGGCACCCGCGATAAAGCCAGCAATAACACCATCAACGATATTTACGACGGCACCGCATGGCTGCAGGCGCTGACCTTTGGCTATAAAGTAGGCCAGGTTGACCTGCGTCTCGAAGGAACCATGGTTAAGGCAGAAGGCCAGCAGGGGTACTTCCTACAGCGTATGACCCCAACCTATGCTTCCTCCAACGGCCGTCTCGACGTGTGGTGGGATAACCGCTCTGACTTCAACGCCAACGGCGAAAAAGCGGTATTCTTCGGCGCAATGTACGACCTGAGCAACTGGAACCTGCCGGGTTGGGCAGTGGGTGGCTCCTATGTCTATGCATGGGATGCGAAACCATCTACCTGGGCGCTTGATGCTGCCGGTAACCGTCAGGATCTTGCGGCCAACAAAATCAAAGAGTCTTCTTACAGTCTGGACGCGATGTACACCGTGCAGGAAGGTCGTGCTAAAGGCACGCTGTTCAAACTTCACTTTACCCAGTACGACAACCACTCAGACATCCCAAGCTGGGGCGGTGGTTACGGCAACATGTTCCAGGATGAGCGTGACGTGAAATTCATCGTTATCGCACCATTCACCATCTTCTGATGTGAAACCGGGCGCGAAAGCGCCCGATTTTGATAAGGATAGAATATGAAAAAGATTCTGCTGGTTACCGCCGTAGCCTTTAGCCTGTCCGCCTGCGTTCAGCCTGCGGCTCCGAAGGAAGACTCACGCCTGAAGCAGGCCTATAGCGCCTGTATCAATACTGCGGAAGGTAACCCGGATAAAATTGAAGCCTGCCAGAGCGTGCTGAACGTGCTGCGCCAGGAAAAACAGCACCAGGTCTTTGCCGAGAAGGAAACGGTTAACGTGCTGGATTACCAGAAATGCATCCAGGCCAGAAAAAGCGGCAATGACGAAGCGGCAAAAGTACGCTGCGACAAAATTTGGCAGGAAATTCGCGCCAACAACGGCTAAGGCTTTACTTTCTTTAGTCGATAAAAAAACCGGTGAAGCGATTCACCGGTTTTTGTTTTTTTGAACGCCGCCGTCAGAGCAGCGTTTTCTAAAGCGATTTACTTATCTTTAGGCGCGTGAGCGTTTTCGTCTTCGCGGCAGTCGCCTTCAGCGCAGTGCCCGTACAGATACAGGCTATGGTTGGTCAGGCGAATACCGTGACGAGCGGCAATTTCACGCTGGCGCAACTCGATGGAGTCATCGCTGAATTCAATCACTTTACCGCAGTCGAGGCAGATAAGGTGATCGTGGTGATGCTGCTGGGTCAGTTCAAAAACGGACTTGCCGCCTTCAAAATTATGACGGGTCACGATCCCGGCATCGTCAAACTGGTTCAGCACGCGGTAGACCGTCGCCAGGCCAATCTCTTCGCCCATATCGATCAGTCGTTTATATAAGTCTTCCGCGCTGACGTGATGATTTACCGGCTCTTGCAGCACTTCAAGGATTTTTAATCGCGGAAGCGTGACTTTCAAGCCGGCCTTCTTTAATGCGGTATTGTTGTCAGTCATGCGGAAATTGTCCTGTTGCTTAACGATTCGCTCAAACTGCAGTGAGCGTTAAGAGTAATGCGTCTCATTATAGAACTGCTGCTTCTAAATGGGAACCGCAAGTATGGTGCAAAATAAGGCTGAAAAATCGTGGCGGCGTCGCCATTTACAGTAATTATCAGCCAAGCTATCAGGAAGACATTGTACAGGGATGTACGAGAAAGTTACAAACTTGTAGCAATTATTTTCATTGCTGCAATCTATCAAGATGGCGCAAATTCATCATTTGCGCCATTGAAATCAGGCGTTAATGATATCGGCCAGATTCAGCTCTTCAGAAACCTGCTTAACCCACTTTTCAACGCGTTCTGCGGTCAGTTCTGGCTGGCGGTCTTCGTCAATCGCAAGGCCAACAAAGTGGTCGTCATCCGCGAGGCCTTTGGAGGCTTCGAAGTGGTAGCCTGCGGTTGGCCAGTGGCCAACAATCGCCGCGCCGCGCGGTTCAATGATGTCGCGGATGGTGCCGAGCGCGTCGCAGAAGTATTCTGCATAATCTTCCTGGTCGCCGCAGCCGAACAGCGCAACCAGCTTGCCGTTGAAATCGACTTCTTCGAGGGTTGGGAAGAAATCATCCCAGTCGCACTGGGCTTCGCCGTAGTACCAGGTTGGAATGCCGAGCAACAGAATGTCGAAACCTTCGAGATCTTCTTTGCTGCTTTTAGCAATGTCACGCACCTCAGCAACTTCTTTACCGAGCTGTTTTTGAATCATTTTCGCGATATTTTCGGTGTTACCGGTGTCGCTGCCGAAAAAAATGCCTACGATTGCCATGAGTAAAATAACCTCTTGAAACTAAATAGTATGCCGGCCGTTAAATGCCCACGTATAGGGCAATCATAGCAGAACAGAATCGCCAGCGGAAACAGCTATCACGCCCTGGTGCACAGTCTGCAACATGGTTTCGCTCACCGTTTTATGATTTCAGATTTCTCGAAGCGCGTACAAAGCGCTTAAGCCAGCTTTTTGAGCTGCTCGAGCAACATCTCTTCGATAAGCTCACTACGGCTAATATTACGCGCGTCGGCAAGCTGGTTGAGGGCGTCGACCGCATCGTTGTTCAGTTTTAGCTCTACCCGCTTCAAACCACGCACTTTATCGCGCTTTAGCTGGTTGCGTTTATTGATACGCAGCTGCTCATCGCGCGAGAGCGGATTGGTTTTAGGCCGCCCGGGGCGACGCTCGTCCGCGAACAGATCTAATGTAGTACGGTCCGTTTGTTCTTTTGCCATGATTAGGATACTGACAGGGAATTCTGGCTGCAGGGGCAGGGTGCCGGTGCAATTAAGCGCGCCATCATACATCAGCGCGCCATTCGCGCCAACGCGTTAGCGACTTCTGCGTCCCGGTCGTTCTGTTTTTAATCAGTTTTTCGCATCAGCGTCGATAAATCGGTGAATTGCGCGCAAAACCGCATCCGGTTTCTCGGCGTGGACCCAGTGTCCGGCTCCGGCAATCACATGGGCGTGGGCCAGAGGGAACTGCCTTAACAGCTCTTCCCGATGACTTTCGTCAACATAAGGCGAGTCGCCGCCGCGAATAAACAGCGCCGGTTTCTGCCAGGCAGGTATCGGCTGCCAGCCGACAATATGATCATATTGTTGCCAGAGCACCGGAACGTTGAACTTCCAGTCGCCGTCGGCAAAGGATTTCAGCAGGAACTGAATAACGCCCTCTTCGGCAATGTGCTCACGCATTATTTGAGCGGCCTGCTGGCGCGTTTTCACGCCTGCTTCGGTTACCGCGCGGATCCCGGCGAAAATCTCGTCGTGACGGCGAACGTGGTAATTGACAGGTGCAATGTCGATAATCACCAGCTTATCAATGCGCTGGGGGGCAATCGCGCTTAAGGCCATCACCACTTTGCCGCCCATCGAGTGGCCGATGAACGTTGCTTTTTCTATGTTATAAGCGTCGAGCGTGTCGATGACGTCCTGCGCCATTGCGGCATAGCTCATGTCATCGCTGCGCGGTGAAAGTCCGTGGTTGCGCAGATCTATCTGCAAAAGGGTGTGATCCTTGCCCAAATCCCGCGCCAGTATGCCAAGGTTGTCGAGGCTGCCGAACAGGCCGTGGATCAGCACGATAGGGGAATTGCTATTCGATTGTTGCGCAGTTTGCAGGCGAGCATTTAATTTCATGGCAAAGTTCTTTATTTTGGGGCGTTTGGTTAGGGTATTATGTTGGCATTCCTGCGGGCGTGCGGCAAATATTCAGTTTACTCTGACTTTAAGCCGCCCCTCCTGTTCGCTGTTGGGATTTGCCCCTATAATCCCAACGACTTGTATTCAGAAAAGATATCGTACTGGATTAAGATGAAAACAATCGAAGTTGATGACGAGCTTTATCGCTACATTGCCAGCCAAACCAAGCATATTGGCGAAAGCGCGTCCGACATTTTACGGCGTATGCTCAAATTTAGCGCCGGACAAACTCCAGCAGTTACCCCTACACCTGCCGCCGCGGAGCGCCCGGCGCCCGTTGTCGAAGAGAAACCGGCTAATACCGCCCGCAATCGCGTTCGCGCGGTGCGTGAGCTGCTGCTATCCGACGAATACGCCGCCCAGAATAAGGCCGTTAACCGCTTTATGATGGTGCTCTCCACGCTTTATCAACTGGATGCAAAAACCTTCGGCGAAGCTACTGAATCGCTGCATGGCCGCACCCGGGTTTACTTTGCCGGTAACGAGCAAACGCTGCTGGCAAGCGGCAATCAAACCAAGCCGAAACATGTTCCGGGCACCCCGTACTGGGTGATAACCAACACGAATACGGATCGTAAACGCAGCATGGTTGAACACATCATGCAGTCAATGCAGTTCCCTGCGGAGCTGATTGAAAAGGTTTGCGGCACTATTTAAAAACCTGGCGTCAGTAAGGAAAAGCCAATGGCTAACCACGACCGTGCGGGTCAACCTGCACAACAGAGCGATTTGATTAACGTAGCCCAGCTTACGGCGCAGTATTACGTGCTGAAACCTGAGGTGGGTAATAGTGAACACGCGGTGAATTTCGGCACCTCCGGCCACCGCGGCAGTGCGGCTCGTCACAGCTTTAACGAGCCTCATATTCTGGCGATTGCTCAGGCCATCGCTGAGGAACGCGCTAAAAACGGGATAACCGGCCCGTGCTATGTGGGTAAAGATACCCACGCGCTTTCCGAACCTGCGTTTATCTCCGTGCTGGAAGTGCTGGCCGCCAACGGCGTGGACGTGATTGTCCAGCAGGACAACGGCTATACCCCGACGCCTGCTATCTCCAACGCGATTCTGGTGCATAACAAGAAAGCCGGCCCTCAGGCGGACGGGATTGTGATTACGCCATCCCATAACCCGCCGGATGACGGCGGCATTAAATACAACCCGCCAAACGGTGGCCCGGCCGATACCAACGTCACTAAAGTCGTTGAGGACAGAGCCAATGCGCTGCTGGCCGACGGTCTGAAAGGCGTGAAGCGTATTTCCCTGGATAAAGCATGGGCCAGCGGCCACGTTAAAGAGCTGGACCTGGTTCAGCCGTTTATCGAAGGGCTGGTGGACATCGTTGATATGGCCGCCATCCAGAAAGCGGGCCTCAAGCTGGGCGTTGACCCACTCGGCGGCTCCGGGATTGAATACTGGCACCGCATCGCAAAACACTACAATCTTGACCTGACCATCGTTAACGATCAGGTCGACCAGACCTTCCGCTTTATGCATCTCGATAAAGACGGCGCAATCCGCATGGACTGCTCCTCCGAATGCGCGATGGCGGGCCTGCTTGCGCTGCGCGATAAGTTCGACCTGGCGTTTGCCAACGATCCTGACTATGACCGTCACGGGATCGTAACGCCTGCTGGCCTGATGAACCCTAACCATTATCTGGCCGTGGCTATTAACTACCTGTTCCAGCATCGCCCGCAGTGGGGCAAAGAGGTGGCGGTAGGCAAAACCCTGGTTTCTTCCGCGATGATCGACCGCGTGGTAGAAGATTTGGGCCGCAAGCTGGTGGAAGTCCCGGTGGGTTTCAAATGGTTTGTGGACGGCCTGTTCGACGGCAGCTTTGGCTTCGGCGGCGAAGAGAGTGCGGGGGCATCTTTCCTGCGCTTTAACGGCACGCCGTGGTCTACCGATAAAGACGGCATCATCATGTGCCTGCTGGCGGCCGAAATTACCGCCGTAACCGGCAAAAATCCGCAGCAGCATTATGACGAACTGGCCGCACGCTTTGGCGCGCCGAGCTACAACCGCATTCAGGCTCCTGCGACCTCCGCGCAGAAGGCCGCGTTGTCTAAGCTGTCTCCTGAAATGGTCAGCGCGGATACGCTGGCTGGTGACCCAATCACCGCTCGTCTGACTGCGGCTCCGGGCAATGGGGCTTCTATCGGCGGCCTGAAGGTGATGACCGAAAACGGCTGGTTCGCCGCCCGTCCTTCCGGCACCGAAGACGCCTACAAGATTTACTGCGAAAGCTTCCTGGGCGCGGAACACCGCGAGCAGATAGAGAAAGAAGCGGTAGAGATTGTCAGCGAAGTGCTGAAGAACGCGAAGTAAAAGTAACATGAAAAAAGGGAGCGAATTATCGCTCCCTTTTTTATCAGATGTGCCTGTCGGTTAATTCAAAACGCGGCGACACCAGGCCGTATAACGTCCAGCCCAGGAACGTCACCATCGCACCATACAGCATCGCCTCCTGCCCGGAAGAGTAAAGCGCATAGAAGCTGTAAATCGCGCCAATCAGGGCAATTATATTCGCCATCCTCGCTTTACCTGCCTCTACCTTCGCCAGTTTCTGAATAATCACCAGCGCCGCCATCGACAGAATATAAGGGATGATGTTGGTCACCACCGCCAGATTAACCAGCACGTTGAACTGTTTGTTCAGCGAAGGGCTGATGGTCATCAGCGACAGCAGGCTCTGGAAGACTACAATCGTCAGCATGCCTTTTACCGGGGCATCAGCCTTTGACAAGCGGGAGAAGATTTTCGGGAAGTAGCCTTCATCGGCGGATGATTTAAACACCTGCGCGATGGTGAACTGCCAGCCGAGCAGCGAGCCGCAGCACGACATGACCATCAGCCCCATAATCACCTTCCCGACCGTCGGGTTAAACATCTGGGCAAAGGCCACGCCAAACGGTGCCGTGGAGTTGGCGATATCCACGTTTGGCACAATCCCGGCTATCACGTTGGTTGAGACAATATAAATCACCGCTGCGCCCAGCGTGCCGCCCATTACGGCAATCGGGACGTTGCGTTCCGGGTTCTCCACTACATCGGTATTGGCGCAGGCGGACTCCAGCCCCAGGAAGGCCCACAGCGTCATGGCGATAGACGAGCCGACGGCCTCGAAGAACGGAACCTGGTGCGGGTTCCACGACTCGGCATACAGGGAAGGGCTGAACCAGAACCAGCCGATTATCGACAGCCCAAGCACCGGGATTATGACGCCCCAGACGGTAATGCTGCTCAACTGCCCGGTTATACGTGCTCCGCCGAAGTTGGCGACGGTACAAATCCACAGTACGCAGATAGTGGCGATAGCAATTTGCACCGGAGACAGTATCGCGCCGAACAGTTCGCTGCCGTAGCCCACCGCCGAAATGGCAATCGCGACGTTCGCAATCAGCAGCGATACCCCGTAGGTGTAGTTGGCCATAAAGTTGCCGGATTTGCCGAAAGCGTATTCGGCATACCCTCCCATACCGCCGGATTTGCGGCTAAACATCCCGCATTTGGCAAAGGCGTAGGCCAGCGCCATCGAACCGACGGCGGTAACCAGCCAGGAGATAATCGAGATAGTCCCGACTTCTGCCAGCTTGGTGGGCAGCATAATAATGCCCGAGCCCATCATGTTTACCGTGGTGAGGATAGTCAGCTGCACCACGCCCATCTTGTTGCTTTTTTGCGTTGCCATAATCAAAGTCTCAACGTGAAAGTGGTGGAAAATTAGCGTTTCAGCACATAACTCCAGACGCGTTTACGTCCGTCGCACTCTTCGATGTACACGCCCTGCAATTCCGGTGCGAAGCCGGGAAGCTGGTTAATACCGTCCTCCAGCGCCTGGAAATAGTGCTGTACAGAACCGCCCCAGATTTCCCCCGGCACTACGCACAGCACCCCCGGCGGGTATGGCAGGGCGCCTTCCGCGGCAATACGGCCTTCCACCTCGCTTAGCGGCACCAGCTCCACCTCACCGCGTACAAACGCAAGGTTTGCCTGCTGAGGATTCATCGCAACGCGTGGGAAGTGGTCGTGGCGGAACATCTCTTTTTGCAGTTGTTTCACGTTGAGGCTGGCGTACAGGTCGTGCATTTCCTGGCACAGCTGGCGCAGGGTGTAGCCTTCGTAACGTTCCTGGTACTGGCGATATAAAGACGGGAGAACATCGGCGAGCGGGGCATCGGTTTCCAGCAAATGCTCAAAGCGCACCAGGTGGGCCACCAGATGTTGCATTTTTGCCATGTCTTCCGCCGGGGTGAGCAGGAACAGGATAGAGTTCAGGTCGCACTTCTCGGGCACGATGCTGTTTTCGCGCAGGTAGTTAGCGAGGATGGTGGCGGGAACGCCAAAGGCCTCATATTCGCCGGTTGTGGCATTAATGCCCGGCGTTGTGAGAAGCAGCTTGCAGGGGTCTACAAAATATTGATGTTCGGCATAGCCTTCGAAGGCGTGCCAGCGTTCTCCGGGCACGAAGTGGAAGAAGCGCAGATCGTTGGCAATTTCCTCGGTTTCGAATGATTCCCACGGTTTGCCGTCTACCAGCACCGGTACAAACGGGCGCAGGTATTTGCAGCTTTTCAGCAACAGTTTGCGTGTATCGATCCCGGTTTCCACGCAGTTCATCCACATGCGTTTGCCACTTTCGCCTTCGTGCATTCTGGCGTTGACGTCCAGCGCGGCAAACAGAGGATAAAACGGGCTGGTTGAAGCGTGCATCATAAAGGCGTTATTCATGCGTTTATGGTTAACGTAGCGTGCCTGGCCTTTGATATGGCTATCTTTTTTGTGGATCTGGGAGGTTTGTGAGAAACCAGCCTGCTGCTTATGCACCGACTGCGTAACCAAAATCCCCGGATCGTTTTCATCCAGCTCGAGCAGCAGCGGCGAGCAGGCTTCCATCATCGGAATAAACTGCTCATAGCCCACCCAGGCCGAGTCAAACAGGATGTAGTCGCAAAGATGCCCGATCTTATCAACCACCTGGCGCGCGTTATACACCGTGCCGTCATAGGTGCCGAGCTGGATAACCGCCAGGCGGAAGGGGCGTTGTTCGCGGGCGCGGTTTGGCGCTACCGCTTCGATTTGCTCACGCAGGTAACGCTCTTCAAAGCAGTGCGCGTCAATGCCGCCGATAAAGCCATACGGGTTGCGGGCGGTTTCCAGATAAACCGGCGTCGCACCGGCCTGAATTAATGCGCCATGGTGATTCGATTTATGGTTATTACGATCGAATAAAACTAAATCTCCCGGCGTCAACAGCGCGTTTAATACGACTTTATTTGATGAAGAGGTTCCGTTAAGTACGAAATAAGTTTTGTCGGCATTAAAAACTTTAGCCGCGTGCTGTTGCGCGGTACTTGGCGCACCTTCGTGAATAAGCAGATCGCCCATTGAAACGTCGGCATTACATAAGTCAGAACGGAACAGCGTTTCGCCAAAGAAATTAACGAACTGATTGCCGGTAGGATGACGGCGGAAAAATTGGCCACCTTGGTGTCCCGGGCAATCAAAAGCACTGTTTCCCTGTTCGACATAATTAACCATGGCATCGAAAAATGGCGGGCGTAAACCTTTTTCATATTTTTCTGCCGCGGCTTCCAGCTGGCGGCCATAATATTCAGCCTTGGTTTCACTGGGTTCGAAAATGCCGGTGATGCGGGAGTAATATTCCTCCGGGATCATTTCATTCTCGTTAATCGCAACAAACACGGGCAGGCCAAAGCCGGTCTGCTCTATCTGCTCCACGATGCCGCTGTACAGGTCGGGCACGGACAGCACGGCGGCGGCCACGTCGATGAAATCAGTGGACGATAAATTGACGATTTCTCTCCCGGTAGTAAAGCAGTCGGGGCAATTACGATTAAGCGCGATTTTTAAAGATTGCATAATATAACCTTTATTTCAGATAAAGTTGTCCTTCAATTGCTAATAGCTCAGCAATTGTGGGTGGGCTGGAAAATGACAATGGCGTGTCGCTGACACAATAATAATGGTCAGTGGGTCAGGTCATTTTTTTGAATAATAAAATCCCGACGGCCCAGCAGCCGCGAATAAAAAGATTTTATTTTGTTGCTGACGAAATTAGACGCAGGTTACTGGCCACCCAAAATTAATCGGGTAACGGAGATAACAAGGCTAATGCAGTGTCAGCTATCTGAAAGGTTATAGAGCGTTAAAGAAGTGGAAGTCGAAACAGCTGCGGTGGGAAACCATCATAATATGCGTCGTGCGCCTGATATGAGGCATAACCCGATTGTTGTTTTCCATTTGATTTTCCTTTTATGTAAAGGTAGCGCCATTTTATCTGGCGAAAAGCCTTTTACTGTGAGCTTTATCAACAAATCAAAGGAGAAACAGAAATAAAAATTCATGGGTTATGCATAACGTAGTGAATAGGTTTGCATAAAGATCTAATGGTAGTGGAATTGTTTATTATATGTTGTTGATTGTGGTGAAATGATCTGATTTCAATAAGTTAGGAGGGAGAGCGCCCTGAGGCGCCCGAGAGAAGAGTTTAGCCCAGAGCAACCATCAAACCGCCGCAGGCGATCAGCGCCACGCCGATACCGGCAATCAGCGAAACTTTCTCGCCGAAAAAAATCACCGCCAGGATCACGGCAAACACCACGCTTAGCTTGTCTATCGGCGCAACCTTAGAGACTTCGCCGTTTTTAATCGCCATAAAGTAAAACAGCCACGAAAGGGCTCCGGCCACGCCGCTCAGCAGAATAAACAGCAGCGCTTTTTTGTCGGCAAACACCGTGCTGACCAGATTCATTTTGCCCTGAACCACCACCACACCGACCAGAAATAGCGCCATTACTACGGCGCGAACGGCCGTAGCGGTATTGGCATCCAGATGCTGCAAACCAACTTTACCAAAAATAGCTACCAGCGCCGCCGTGGCGGCAGATAGCAGGGCATACATTAACCATGCGCTCATAAAAGGCTCCTCTTGAACGGACAAGAGGTTACTCTTTCACAGCATAAAACGGTAGCCGATGCCGGTTTCGGTGAGCAGGTGGCGGGGACGAGCGGGATCGTTTTCCAGCTTCTGACGCAGGTGGCCCATATAGATACGCAGATAGTGGCTGTGCTCCACCGCGTTGGGGCCCCAGACCTGGTTAAGCAACTGGCGCTGGGTCAGCACTTTTCCGTGGTTGTTAAGCAGCGTCGCCAGCAGGCGGAATTCTATTGGGGTAAGGTGAATTTCCTCTTCGCCGCGGGTGATGCGGCGCGAGGAGAGATCGACCGTGATGGCAGAAAATTGATAAACAGGATCGGGCTGAACGATGCTGGCGTGGCGACGCAGAGCCACCCGCAGCCGGGCCTGAAGCTCGCCGATGCCAAAGGGCTTGCTGAGAAAATCATCGGCACCCGCGTCCAGCGCGGCGATTTTTGCCTGCTCGTCGCTGCGTGCCGACAAAACGATAATCGGGGTCTGGCTCCACTGGCGGAAATCGCGAATAAAATCGATGCCGTCGCCGTCCGGCAGGCCAAGATCCAGAATCACCAGATCCGGCTTGCGGGTTGCCGCTTCGATCAGGCCGCGCTGTAGGGTTTCGGCATCAAACACGCGTAACGATTCGTCTTCCAGCGCGGTACGCAGAAAGCGGCGGATCTCTTTTTCATCCTCAATTATCAGAACCGTTGTCACAGCGCCTCAATCATTTCAGGGAGTTCGGGGGGAGGCGATAAAGGTAGCACAACGTGGAAGCTGGCACCGCCTTCAGGGCGGTTAAGCGCATAAATTGTGCCGCCGTGAACTTCAACAATCGCCCGGCAGATGGCCAGCCCCAGGCCCACGCCCGGAATAGCCGACTCTTTGTTACCGCGGGCAAATTTATCAAAAATCAGCAGCTCTTTACCAGCCGGAATACCCGGCCCGCTGTCCCAGACTTCCAGGTCGAGCTTCTGCGCCGCCGCCGTTGCCTTGATGCCTATCTCCGCTTTGTAGCCCGCATATTTGGCCGCATTCTCCAGGAGATTAATCAGCACCCGCTCGAACAGCGGGCCATCGACTTCTATCAGCATTAACGGATCGGGCATATTTAGCGTAATGTGGCGGCCGCCAGGGTCCGGTTCGAGCATCTTCAACGCGCTGCCGATCACCTCTTCAAGCGTCAGCCACTCTTTACGCAGGTTAAAGCCGCCCGACTGAATGCGCGCCATATCCAGCAGATTATTCACAAGCCTCGTGGTATTGAGCACATGCTGACGTATCTCATTGGCCTGAGGCGCATGCTTTGACCCTTCGCTGGCTAAATCCAGGGTTAAAATTTCGGCCTGGCCGAACAGCACGGTCAGCGGAGTGCGCAGATCGTGAGAGAGCGCCGCCAGCAGCGAGTTGCGTATTTGCTCGCGTTCGCTTGAAAGGCGGGCCTGCTCTTCGCTTGCGGTCAGCAGCAGCCTGTCCAGGGCGGTGGCAACCAGCAGGGTAAATGTTTCCAGCAGGCGCTGCTGCTCGGGGATCATCAGCTGGCGTAGGTTTTCCGGCTCTACTACCAGCAGCCCAAGCGTGCGCTCGGTAGTGCTCAGCGGCAGGATGCGGTAAGGCACGCCCGGTAATGTGTCGGTTCCCGCGCCGGCAGGCTGCCCCTTATCAAAGCTCCAGCGCGCAATCGCTTCATCCCACTGGGCTGGCTCGCCTTCGGCGGCAATGCGGCTCAGCTTGCCATGCTCGTCCGGCAGCAACAGCAGGCTGCGGGCCTGGAAAGTGTTGTTGATGAACTGCACGCTGGTGGCGGCTACTTCCTGCGGCGTGCGGTCGTCCGCCAGCGCTTTAGACATTTCGTAAAGATGGCGGGTACGTTGTTCCCGGTAGCGGGCTATTCGCGCCTGGTAGCGCACCCCTGCTGTGAGATTACCAATCACCAGCCCGACGGTAAGCATGACGCCAAAGGTCAGCAGGTACTGAACGTCGGAAACCGCCAGCGTGCCGCGCGGGGCAATAAAGAACAAATCAAAGCTGATGACGTTAACTATCGTTGCCAGCACCGAAGGCCAGCGGCCATAGAACAGGGCGACGATAACCACGCCCAGCAGGTAGATCATTACCAGGTTTGCGGCGTCGAACGCCACCAGCCACTGATTGGCAATAAAAGTGATAAACGCGCACAGCACCACCGCAACAATGCAGCCTCGCAGCTGGATCCGCCATTTTTCGCTTATCGAGCGCATGTCCGGCGCTCTCACAGGAGAAGGGGCGGGTTTTTCATCCAGCGCGACGATGACTAAATCAAGATCGGGTGCGCGTTTAGCAAGCCGGTCGGCAAAAGAGGTGCGGTGCCACCAGCGGCGCGTGGTATGGCGGCCGATGATAATTTTGCCAAGATTGTGCTCGCGGGCGTAGCGCAGCACCGCTTTCTCTTCGTTGGGATCGGCGAGAGTCACTGTTTCAGCGCCTAACTCCTGGGCCAGCCGCAGTGCGCCGAGGATTGACCTGCGCTGGTTTTCCGGCAGCCGGTGCAGTTGCGGGGTTTCAACATAAACGGCGTGCCAGACGCTGCCGAGCTTGGCCGCGAGGCGGGCGGCGGTGCGCACCAGCTTTTCATTTCCGGCGCTGTGGCCGATGCAAAGCAGGATGGCGTCCCGGGTATGCCAGACTTTCTCCTGCCCCTGGTTATCACGCCAGGCGCGCATCTGGTCATCAACCCTGTCTGCGGTGCGGCGCAGTGCCAGCTCGCGCAGGGCAATCAGGTTGCCTTTACGGAAGAAATGTTCGATTGCACGCTCGGCCTGGCCGGAAATATAAACTTTGCCTTCGTGCAGGCGCTGGCGAAGGTCGTCCGGGGGTAAGTCCACCAGCACGACTTCATCGGCGGCGTCGAAAATCGGGTCCGGCACGGTTTCACGAACCTGAATGCCGGTTACGCCGCCAACCACGTCGTTGAGGCTTTCCAGATGCTGGACGTTGACCGAAGTCAGCACGTCAATACCCGCTTCCAGTAGCTCTTCAACATCCTGCCAGCGTTTGGGATGGCGGGAGCCAGGCGCATTACTGTGCGCCAGTTCGTCCATCAGGATCAGGGCAGGGCTGCGGGCGAGGGCGGCGTCGAGGTCAAACTCCTGAACCAGACGCCCCCGGTGATGAATACGACGAGGGGGCTGAATACTCAGCCCCTTAAGAAGTTCGGCGGTTTCCTGGCGGCCGTGGGTTTCAACCACGCCCACCAGGACATCGAGGCCCTGCGCCCGCAGGCGCTGCGCCTCCTGAAGCATGGCGTAGGTTTTCCCGACGCCCGCGCAGGCGCCGAAGAAAATTTTCAGTTTCCCACGCGGCTGGCGATTCACTTTCTCCAGCAGTTTGTCGGGGTTGGGGCGCAGCGGCTCCTCGGTCATAACGCTTCCTTTTTACTTCGCCTGTAGATTGTCCAGGGCCAGGTTCAGCTTAACGATATTCACTACCGGCATGCCGATAAAGTTAACCAGCGGCGTGGTGGTGTTGGCTTCCACCAGGCGAGCAACTTGCTCAACCGGCAGATTCCTTGCCTGAGCAACGCGTGGGATCTGCCAGGCGGTTGCTTCCGGGGAAAGCTGCCCGTCGAGGCCGCTGGCGGAAGTGGTTACCAGCTCAACCGGTACAGCCGGACTTGCCTGCGGGTTAGCCGCACGCAGTGCGCTAATACGTGCTTTAACCTCTTTGTCCAGCTCCGGGTTGCTGGCCGCAAGGTTACTGCCGCCGGATGCCATTGGATTATAGGGGCTATCCGAAGTGGCAGAAGGGCGGCCCTGGAAATATTTTGCGTTGGTAAAGTCCTGGCCGATGAGTTCTGAGCCGCGAACTTTGCCGTCTTCGACGATTAACGAGCCGTTTGCCTGGGCCGGGAACCACCACTGGCCCAGCAGCGTGGCGATGAGGGGGTAAACCCCTCCGGTAATCAACGTTAAGACAATCAGCAATAATAAAGCGGGGCGTAGCGTAGCCATGTTCTCTTCCTCTTAGACCAGACCGCAAACGGTCAGGATCACATCTATTACTTTGATGCCGATGAACGGCACAACTATTCCGCCTAAACCATAAATCCACAGGTTGCGGCGCAGCATTGCGGCGGCGCTCAGCGGTTTGTAGCTAATGCCTTTCAGGGCCAGCGGGATCAGGCAGATAATGATCAGCGCATTGAAAATAACCGCACTCAGAATTGCCGAAGCAGGGGAGTGCAGGTGCATCACGTTCAGGGCGTTAAGCTGCGGGTAAGTTGCCGCAAACGCCGCCGGGATAATGGCGAAATACTTCGCCACGTCGTTGGCGATACTGAAGGTGGTCAGCGACCCGCGCGTCATCAGCATCTGTTTGCCGATATGCACGACCTCAATCAGCTTGGTCGGGTTGGAGTCCAGGTCGACCATATTGCCGGCTTCTTTGGCCGCCTGCGTTCCTGAGTTCATCGCTACCGCAACGTCAGCCTGGGCCAGAGCCGGGGCGTCGTTGGTGCCGTCGCCGGTCATCGCCACCAGGCGGCCTTCGGCCTGGTACTGGCGGATAAGCGCCAGTTTGGCTTCCGGCGTGGCTTCAGACAGGAAATCATCCACCCCGGCTTCGGCGGCAATTGCGGCGGCGGTCAGGCGGTTATCGCCGGTAATCATTACCGTTTTGATACCCATCTGGCGCAACTGTGCGAAACGCTCTTTGATCCCACCTTTAACGATGTCTTTCAGCGCGATTACGCCCAGCACGTTAGCGCCTTCGGCAACCACCAGCGGCGTACCGCCCTGGCGTGCAACGCCTTCTACCAGCGTGTCTACCTGAGCCGGGAAGTGCCCGTTGTTCACCTCAACGTGGCGGCGAATGGCATCCACGGAGCCTTTGCGGATCATGCGGTCCTGAATGTTGATACCGCTCATGCGGGTTTGGGCGGTAAACGGCACAAACGTCGCCTGCAGGCTTTGCACATCGCGTTCACGCAGGTTGAAGCGCTGTTTTGCCAGCACCACAATGCTGCGGCCTTCCGGCGTTTCATCCGCCAGTGAGGCCAGCTGTGCCGCGTCGGCCAGCTCTTTTTCATCCACGCCCGGAGCCGGGAGGAAGGCGGAAGCCTGGCGGTTGCCGAGCGTAATGGTGCCGGTTTTATCCAGCAGCAGCACGTCGATGTCGCCCGCAGCTTCTACCGCACGACCGCTGGTGGCAATAACGTTCGCACCCAGCATGCGGCTCATCCCGGCTACGCCGATGGCGGAAAGCAGCCCGCCGATAGTGGTTGGGATCAGGCAGACCAGCAGAGCAACCAGCACGGTTACGCTGGCAGCGGCGCCGCCGTAGGCCGAGAACGGCCACAGCGTGGCGGTTGCCAGCAGCAGCACGATAGTTAAGGCAACCAGCAGAATGGTCAGGGCGATTTCGTTCGGCGTTTTGCGGCGCTGAGCGCTTTCAACCATGGCAATCATGCGGTCGAGGAAGGTTTCCCCCGGGTTCACGCTGCACTGAATGACCAGCCAGTCGGACAGGATGCGTGTGCCGCCGGTGACCGACGCGAAGTCGCCGCCGGACTCACGGATAACCGGCGCGGACTCGCCGGTGATGGCGCTTTCATCCACTGATGCCCCACCTTCCAGCACTTCGCCGTCGCAGGGGATAATATCCCCGGCTTCGACCAGTACCACGTCGCCTTTACGCAGGTCGGCCGCCGGAATATGGTCAACCTGAGCATCGTGCTGTGGGCTACGCAGCTTGCGAGCCCAGCTGGTTTTTTTCACGCCTTTCAGGCTATTGGCCTGGGCCTTACTGCGGCCTTCGGCCAGCGCTTCAGCAAAATTAGCGAACAACACGGTAAACCACAGCCACACGCTGATAGCGAGGGTGAATATGGCGTCACCCTGCTGCATGCCGGTGAGCATCGCTATCCCCAGCAGGGTAGTGATAACGCTCCCTACCCAGACGATAAACATCACCGGGTTGCGCCACTGCACCTGCGGCGTGAGCTTTTTAAAGGAATCAATTAGCGCCTGACGAATCAGACCCGGTTCAAACAGCGCCAGTTGCTTGCGACTCATGGAAGCCTCGTATTCAGAAATTAACCAGAGAAAGGTGTTCCGCAACCGGGCCTAAAGCGAGGGCGGGGATAAAGGTCAGGGCGCCAACCAGCAGCACTGTCCCAATCAGTAAACCGATAAACAGCGGGCCGTGGGTTGGCAGCGTACCGATGCTGACAGCCTGGGATTTTTTTGCTGCCAGAGAACCGGCAATCGCCATCACCGGGATGATGACCGCGAAGCGGCCAAACCACATACACACCGCCAGCAGAACGTTCCAGAACGGGGTGTTGGTGCTCAGGCCTGCAAAGGCGCTGCCGTTGTTGTTGGCGGCAGACGAAACCGCGTAAAGCACTTCGCTGAAGCCGTGAATGCCGGGGTTAGCTATGCCGCTGCGGCCGGCGTCGGTCATTAGCGCCAGGGCGGAGCCAAGCAGAACCAGCGCCGGGGTTATCAGGATCGCAAGCGAGGTCATCTTCATTTCCGGCACATCGATTTTTTTACCGAGGTATTCAGGAGTACGGCCAATCATCAGCCCGGCGATAAACACCGCCAGCAGCACGAACAGCAGCATGCCGTAAAGGCCCGCACCGACGCCGCCAAATACCACCTCGCCAATTTGCATCAGCCACATCGGCACCATGCCGCCGAGCGCGGTAAAGGAGTCATGCATGGCGTTGACCGCACCGCAGGATGCTGCGGTTGTGATGACCGCAAACAGGCTGCTGGCGAGAATGCCGAAGCGGCTCTCTTTCCCTTCCATATTGATGTTGCTGTTGGCGCCGAACTGGCCGAAGTGCGGGTTACCCTGCAATTCTGCCCACATAACCACCGCCGCGCAGACCACGAAGATTATCGTCATCGCCCAAAGCAGAGCGCGGCCCTGACGGCGGTCGCCTACCGCTTCACCAAAGGCGAAACAGAGCGCGGTCGGGATCAGGAAGATCGCAAGCATCTGGACGAAGTTGGTCAGCGCCGTTGGGTTTTCAAACGGGTGAGATGAGTTAGCGTTAAAGAAGCCGCCGCCGTTGGTGCCGAGCATCTTGATAGCTTCCTGAGAGGCAACTGGCCCCATCGGCAGTAGATGCTGAACGCCTTCAATCGTGGTGTAAGGCTGGTAAGCAGAGAAGTTCTGCAGCGAGCCCTGGCTGATAAAGAACAGCGCCATCACCAGAGAAATAGGCAGCAGGATGTAGAGCGTGACGCGAGTTAAATCGACCCAGGCGTTACCCAGCGTGCTGGCTGAATGACGCGAGAAGCCGCGGATCAGGGCAAACACCACCGCAATACCGGTCGCCGCCGAAACGAAGTTTTGCACCGTCAGGCCAACCATCTGGCTGAAGTAGCTCAGCGTGGTTTCCCCGCCGTAGGACTGCCAGTCGGTATTGGAGACGAAGCTTACCGCCGTATTCAGTGCCAGGTGCCAGGAGAGCCCGGGGAGCTGCTGCGGGTTAAGCGGCAGGCTGCCCTGGAACGTCAGCACCATAAACAGCACCAGAAGCCCAAAAACGTTGAATGCCAGAATCGCCATTAAATAGCGTTTCCAGCCCATCTCTTCACCCTTGCTGCCGATTAGCCACCACAGCAGCGGCTCGATGCGGCCAACCACCGGTAGCGGTTCACCTTCAATCAGGCGAGCAAGCACGCTGCCTAAAGGCCTGGCAAGAATGAAGAGCACCAGCAGAAAGCTGGCGATCAGTAAAAATCCGGACGCAGCCATTAAAAAGCCTCCGCTTTAATCAGGGCATAAACCAGGTAACCCAACAGCACGAAGACCAGCACGATGCCGGTTATGACGCCTGCACTCACAATCCACCTCCAACGGTGCGTTTAGCATTTGGCGGCAGAATAGGATTTCGGGTGAAAAGATGTCGTAAAAGTCCGGGGGCAGGGTGTAAAAAAAGTATAAAAATGGAAAAGCCATTAGTTAACTAATGATTAGTATTTATTTAACCATTTTGTAACTTAATTACGAAGTAAAGGCCAGGCAGGGCACAAAAAAGCACAAATATCTGGTCGGAGGAGTAGTAAACTTTCAGGCAATGAGATACTATTTTGACCAGATAACAAGTTTCAATTTTCCGGCCTGTGTTGCCGGTCACAAACTAAGAAGGAGAAGCCTATGTCTTTATATAAAGAATACCCTGCGCATCAGGTCATCCTGCGTCGCGTGTTTGCTGTTACCGCTGGCGTACTGGCCCTGCCGGTGATGCTGTTCTGGAAAGATCGCGCCCGTTTTTACAGCTACCTGCATCGCGTCTGGTCTAAAACCAGCGATAAACCGGTGTGGATGGCGCAGTCAGAAGCAGCCGCCTGTGATTTTTACTAAAAGCTGAATCGTTTTGACAAAAGCTACCTTCGGGTAGCTTTTTTGTTGCCCGCGTCTTGCTACACTTAGTTAACAACTAAGGAGCCGACAATGAACGACAGCATTCCGATTGGTATCAGCGCCTGTTTACTTGGGGAAAATGTTCGCTTTGACGGCGGCCATAAGCGAATGGCGTTTGCCGTTAACGATCTTGCTCCCTGGGTGCGCTTCGAAGCCATCTGCCCTGAAATGGCTATTGGCCTTCCCACACCTCGCCCGGCGCTGCGCCTGGTAAAAATCAATGAGGGTGAAATTGCCCTGCGTTTCAGCAACCAGACCGAAGGAGACCTTACCGCAGCGATGCAGGATTTCTCCTCACGCCGGGTGAGCGGGCTGGAACATCTCTGCGGCTACATCGTCTGCGCCAAATCCCCGAGCTGCGGGCTGGAGCGCGTACGGGTTTACGACGCCGATAGCAAAAATAATCGTAAAAGCGGCACCGGTATTTTTACCACCGAACTTCAGCGTCAGTTTCCCTGGTTGCCGGTAGAAGAGGATGGGCGGCTTTGCGACCCGGCTATCCGCGAGAATTTTGTCGAACGAGTCTATACGCTGCACGACCTCAATCTGGTGCGCAAAGGCGGTTTAACGCGCGGGAAGCTGATTGCCTTCCACAGCCGCTATAAATTGCTGCTGCTAGCCCATTCCCAGCCGGAATATCGGGAACTGGGGCGTTTTGTGGCCTCTATCGAAAACTGGGCATCGCTGGATGAATTTTTTGTCGAGTATCGCCTGCGTTTAATGTCCCTGCTGGCACACCACGCCACGCGCCGCAACCACACTAACGTGCTGATGCATGTTCAGGGTTATTTCCGCCGCCAGCTTAATGCGCGCCAGCGTCAGGAGCTGTCTGACCTTATTGCCCGCTATCGCCAGGGGACGCAGCCTTTGCTGGCGCCTGTCACCCTGCTGAAGCACTATATGGCAGAATACCCGGACCATTATCTCGAGCAGCAGCGCTATTTTGAACCGTACCCCGAGGCACTTCGCCTGCGTTACGGCAACTAATTCAGGGAGAGTTATGGCCACTCATCTGGTCTGGTTTCGCAACGATCTTCGTCTTCACGATAATTACGCTTTGCATGCCGCCTGCCGCAATCCCGATGCGGCAGTTATCGGATTATTTATCGTTACGCCCGAGCAGTGGCGGCAACACGTTATGGCGCCGAAGCAGGCGGGATTTATCTTTGAGCATCTTAAAGCGTTGGGTGCTGCGCTTGCTGACCGCGGAATAACGCTGCACATCAGGCAAGTAGCGGATTTTGCTGAATCGCTCGACTGTGTGAAACAGTTTTGCGAGCAGCAGCAAGTTGATGCGCTTTTTTATAACTACCAATACGAAGTTAACGAACGCGGGCGTGATGCCGCGCTGGAAAAAACGCTCGGCCGGGATGTGGTCTGCCAGGGCTTTGATGACAGCCTGTTGCTGCCTCCCGGAAGCGTCACAACCGGCAACCGCGAAATGTATAAGGTGTTTACTCCCTTCAGTAAGGCCTTTATCAAACGCCTGCACGAAGGCCTGCCGGAGTGCGTTCCCGCCCCCAAAAAACGGGGCGATGCCGTATTCCATGAGGATTTTTCTTTCGATTTTCCTCGTGAAAAGTTCGAGGCAAGCCTTTTCCCCGTGGGCGAGCAGGCGGCTATTGCTCAACTGCGCGCGTTTAGCCTTGAGCCGGTAGCCCGCTATCCGGAGCAGCGCGATTTTCCCGCTATCGAAGGCACCAGCCGCCTTTCGCCTTATCTGGCTATCGGCGTTTTATCCCCCCGCCAGTGTCTGCATCGCCTGTTAAAAGAGCACCCCAAAGCGCTGGAGGGCGAGGCGGGAGCCACCTGGCTTAATGAGCTTATCTGGCGTGAGTTTTACCGCCACCTGATGGTCGCTTACCCTAAACTTTGTCGCCACCGGCCGTTTATCGCCTGGACCGATAAAGTACGCTGGAACGACGATATTAAAATGCTGGAAGCCTGGCAGCAGGGGAAAACCGGTTACCCGATTGTGGATGCGGCCATGCGCCAGCTGAATGAAACCGGCTGGATGCATAACCGCCTGCGCATGGTGGTGGCGAGCTTCCTGGTCAAAGACCTGCTTATCGACTGGCGGCAGGGCGAGCATTATTTTATGTCGCAGCTGATTGACGGTGATTTAGCGGCGAATAACGGCGGCTGGCAGTGGGCGGCTTCCACGGGCACCGACGCCGCGCCTTACTTCCGTATTTTTAATCCAACGACCCAGGGCGAGCGGTTTGACGCCGAAGGCGACTTTATCCGTCACTGGCTGCCGGAACTCGCCGGAGTGCCGGGCAAACAGGTGCATACGCCGTGGGTCTGGGCCGAAAAACAGCAGCAAACGCTGGACTACCCGCGCCCGATTGTCGACCATAAACAAGCCCGAATAGCGACGCTTGCGGCCTATGAGGCGGCAAGAAAATAACTGAAGAGAATAATGATGAAAAACAGTGAACTGGAACGCCTGATTAATGAAAAGCTGAACAGCGCGGCCATCAGCGATTTTGCGCCAAACGGCCTGCAGGTTGAAGGCCGGGAAGAGGTCAAAAAAATTATTACCGGCGTCACCGCAAGCCAGGCATTGCTTGATGAAGCGGTTCGTCAGCAGGCCGATGCTGTGATTGTGCACCACGGTTATTTCTGGAAAAACGAATCACCCGTTATTCGCGGCATGAAGCGTAACCGCCTGAAAACGCTGCTGGCTAACGACATCAATCTGTTCGGCTGGCACTTACCGCTGGACGCGCACCCTCAGCTCGGCAATAACGCCCAGCTTGGCGCGTTGCTGGGGATTGAAACCAAAGGTGAAATTGAGCCTCTGGTGCCGTGGGGCGAATTCCCAACGGCGCTTTCCGGCGTTGAGCTGGCGTCGTGGATTGAGATGCGCTTAGGCCGCACGCCGCTGTGGTGCGGCGACACAGGCCCCGACCAGATTCGCCGCGTGGCGTGGTGTACCGGCGGCGGGCAGAGCTTTATCGACAGTGCGGCACGCTTTGGCGTGGATGCGTTTATCACCGGTGAGGTTTCCGAGCAGACCATTCATTCCGCTCGCGAGCAGGGGCTGCATTTCTATGCCGCTGGTCATCATGCTACAGAGCGCGGGGGTATTCAGGCGCTCAGCGACTGGCTGAATAGCGAAACCGACCTCGATGTAACCTTTATCGATATTCCGAACCCCGCTTAATGCCGGAGGGCGTGTGCAACGAGCTCGCTGTTATTTGTTAGGTGAAAGGGCGGTCGTTCTCGAGCTGGAACCGCCGGTTTTATTAACCAGCCAGCAACGCATCTGGGGTCTGCTGCGCCGCCTTACCGCCTCTGATGAGGTGAGTGAGGCCATTCCCGGCATGAATAACATCACCGTGGTGCTCAAACACCCTGAACGCCTGGCGCTGGACGGCATTGAGTGGCTGCAAAGCTGGTGGGAAGAGAGTGAGGCCTTTGCCCCTGAATCCCGCCGGGTTGAGATCCCGGTGATTTATGGCGGCGAGCAGGGCCCGGATCTTGACGTAGTGGCGCGCCACAGCCAGCTTACGCCGGAGCAGGTGGTAGCGCTTCATTCAGGCACGGAATACATCGTCTATTTCCTTGGCTTCCAGCCGGGGTTCGCTTACCTGGGCGGTCTGCCGGAGACGCTTGCGACGCCGCGCCGCGGGGAACCTCGCCTTCAGGTTGCCGCAGGCTCGGTAGGCATCGGCGGCGGGCAGACGGGCATTTACCCGCTTGCAACCCCGGGAGGCTGGCAAATTATTGGCCGGACTTCCCTCAGCTTGTTTACCTCCGGCGGCGAGCCGCCAACCTTATTATTACCCGGAGACAGCGTGCGCTTTGTGCCGCAGAAGGAGGGCGTATGCTGAATATTCTTCGCGCCGGAATGCAGACCAGCGTGCAGGACACCGGGCGGGAAGGTTTCCGTCAGTTTGGCGTCAGCCGCTGCGGTGCGCTCGATGCTCCAGCTGCCAGTGTCGCCAATTTGCTGGTGGGCAACGAGCAGGATGCGCCGCTGCTTGAAATCACTCTCGGGCAGTGCGTTGTAGAGTTTGAAAAATCAGGCTGGTTTGCGCTAACCGGCGCGGGCTGCCATGCGGAGCTGGACGGCAAGGCCGTCTGGACAGGATGGCGCTTGCCGGTTAAAGCAGGGCAGCGCCTTACGCTGAAAACGCCTTCCCACGGGATGCGGAGCTATCTTGCCGTTGCGGGCGGGCTGGATGTGCCGCAGGTTATGGGGTCAGCCAGTACCGACTTAAAAGCGGGTATTGGCGGCTATCATGGCCGCTTGTTACGCGACGGCGATCGAATTCCTTTGAAAGCGGCGCAGCGCAAATTCCAGCATTCTCGCGGGGTAAAACAGCTGCTTTGGGGCAACCGCATTCGCGCCCTGCCGGGGCCGGAATATCAGGAATTTAGCAAGACCGCACAGGAAAGTTTCTGGCGGCTTCCGTGGCAGGTAAGTCCGCAGAGTAACCGCATGGGCTACCGATTGCAGGGGGCCGAGCTGGAACGGGGGATCGAGCGGGAGATGTTGTCTCACGGGCTACTGCCGGGTGTTATTCAGGTGCCGCATAACGGCCAGCCGATTGTGCTGATGAATGACGCCCAGACCACTGGCGGCTACCCGCGTATTGCCTGCGTTATCGAGGCTGACCTTTACCATCTGGCGCAGGTGAGGCTGGGCGAGCCGATTCATTTTGTTCAGTGCTCGCTTGAGGAGGCGCTAAAAGCGCGCCGTGAACAGGCAGTCTATCTTGAACAGCTGGCGTGGCAATTGGCGCAGGAAGACTAAGCATTTGAGGAGTGTAGTATGCCGGAAGGACCGGAAATTCGCCGCGCGGCGGACAAGCTTGAAGCCGCCGTTGCCGGTAAGCCGTTAACCGAAGCCTGGTTTGCTTATGAGGAGCTAAAACCGTTTGAGGCCATGCTGACGGGCAAAACTATCGAGCGGATTGAAACCCGCGGCAAAGCGATGTTGACGCATTTCTCTAACGGGCTGACATTATACAGCCATAACCAGTTGTATGGCGTCTGGCGCGTGGTTGAGGCTGATAAAGAGCCAGAAACTAAGCGAGTGCTACGGGTTAAGCTGCAAACGGCTGAAAAAGCTATTTTGCTGTATAGCGCTTCGGATATTGAAATACTCGAGCAGGAGCAGATTGAAAAGCATCCATTCCTGCTGCGCGTAGGGCCGGATGTGCTGGATGAAACCTTAACGGTGGAGCAGGTCAAAGTGCGCCTGCTGTCGCCGCGTTTTCGCCGCAGGCAGTTCAGCGGCCTGCTGCTGGATCAGGCATTTTTGGCCGGGCTGGGTAACTATCTCCGGGTGGAAATTCTCTGGGAGGCCGGGCTTGCGCCTCATCATCGTGCCGAAGATCTCACCGTTGAGCAGGCTGAGCGTTTTGCCTCAGCTCTGCTGGCCATTCCGCGTTTGTCCTATCAGACTCGAGGGCAGGTTAATGAGAATAAACATCACGGAGCTATCTTCAGCTTCAGGGTGTTTCATCGTGCCGGGGAGCCGTGCGAACGCTGCGGTGGGATAATTGAAAAAACGATGCTTTCATCAAGGCCTTTTTACTGGTGCCCGGCCTGCCAGAAATAAAAAAAACGCGCCATCGGGCGCGTTTTTTACTCAGAAAGCTGAAATATTACTTTTTGAGGTCGGATTTGAAATCACGTTTGTCGTAGCCGGTGTACAGCTGACGAGGACGGGCAATTTTGATGCCGTCGTCGTGCATTTCGTTCCAGTGCGCAATCCAGCCCACGGTACGCGCCATCGCGAAGATAACGGTAAACATGGAAGATGGGATGCCCATCGCTTTCAGGATGATGCCGGAGTAGAAGTCCACGTTCGGGTAGAGTTTCTTCTCGATGAAGTACGGGTCGTTCAGCGCGATGTGTTCCAGCTCCATCGCCACTTCCAGCAGGTTGTTATCCTTCAGGTTCAGCTCTTTCAGCACTTCATGACAGGTTTCACGCATCACGGTGGCGCGCGGGTCGTAGTTTTTGTACACGCGGTGGCCAAAGCCCATCAGGCGGAAAGAGTCATTCTTGTCTTTGGCGCGACGGATGAATTCCGGGATGTGCTCAACGGTGCTGATCTCTTCCAACATTTTCAGCGCGGCTTCGTTTGCGCCGCCGTGTGCCGGCCCCCACAGGGAAGCAATACCCGCGGCGATACAGGCAAACGGGTTAGCGCCTGAAGAGCCTGCGGTACGCACGGTGGAGGTTGAAGCGTTCTGCTCGTGGTCCGCGTGCAGGATAAGGATCCTGTCCATGGCGCGTTCCAGAATTGGGTTAACTTCATAGTCCTCGCACGGCGTGGAGAACATCATGTTCAGGAAGTTACCGGCATAGGAGAGGTCATTGCGCGGGTAAACGAACGGCTGACCAATCGAATATTTGTAACACATCGCTGCTACGGTCGGCATCTTGGAGAGCAGACGGAAGGCGGCGATTTCGCGGTGACGCGGGTTATTCACGTCCAGCGAGTCGTGGTAGAACGCCGCCAGCGCGCCGGTTACGCCGCACAGAACCGCCATCGGATGCGAGTCGCGACGGAAGCCGTGGAACAGACGGGTGATCTGCTCGTGGATCATGGTGTGGCGGGTAACGGTGGTTTTGAATTCTTCGAACTGAGCCTGAGTGGGCTTTTCGCCGTTCAGCAGGATGTAACAAACTTCGAGGTAACTTGATTCGGTTGCCAGTTGGTCAATCGGGAAGCCGCGGTGCAAAAGAATGCCTTCATCACCGTCGATGTAGGTGATTTTGGACTCACAGGATGCGGTAGACGTGAAGCCCGGGTCAAAAGTAAATACACCTTTAGAACCAAGACTACGGATATCAATTACATCCTGACCTAGCGTGCCCTTTAGCACATCAAGTTCGAGAGCATCTTCACCCTTAAGAGTGAGGTTTGCTTTAGTATCAGCCATTTACGGTCTCCTTAGCGCCTTATTTCATAAGACTGCCGGGCGCCGGATTTGCATTCGAACCCACAATGGTTGGTTACCAGTTTTTTATTTGGCTCGCGGCTCTGTTTAGAGGAGTACAACCAGGGTACAGAGCGATGGGCGCTTGCAGGTAACACTCGCTTTGAGGGCGAAACAACAGCAAATCAGCGTTTTAGCAATCAGTATCATTCAAACCTGTATATCACTAATAACTGTCCTGATCTCTCGGGTCAATACCCATCCACTGTTACATAACTATTACTCAGGTGAAAGGCTGACCCTATAACTTTTGCGAATTATACGGCTTTTCTGGCCCTGTTTGTAACAAGAATGTTTAACTTTTGTCAAATCAGATGATTAAAATTTAAAATAATGTTGTTATCGTGATCGTGCTCACTGTTCCGAGCAAAACCCTTCAAACATTATGTGGGTTAATTGTAATGATTTTGTGAAGAGCCTATACTGCCGCCAGGTCTCCGGAACACCCTGCTACCGGGAGCCACCCAGCGTTGTAGCCAGTTCTCTGGCCTCTGGATGTAGCTGTTTTTTGCATGACGCACAGTTATAGAAAGTTAGCGCTGTCTGACCCCGAATGCAGATCCGGAGGAAGGAAACAATAAGAAGAGCATGTGGGCGCTATTCATGATAAGAAACGTGAAAAAACAACGACCTGTCAATCTGGATCTTAAAACGATCCGGTTCCCCGTCACTGCAATCGCTTCCATCCTCCACCGCGTTTCCGGCGTGATCACATTTGTGGCGGTCGGGATTCTGCTTTGGTTGCTGGGACTATCACTCTCCTCCCCGGAAGGTTTTCTGACTGCCTCGGCCGTGATGGGCAGCTTTATCGTTAAATTTATAATGTGGGGCATTCTGACGGCTCTGGCCTATCACGTCGTGGTGGGCGTTCGCCACCTGCTGATGGACTTTGGCTATCTGGAAGAGACCCTGGTAGCGGGCAAACGATCCGCACAAATTTCCTTTGTGATTACTGTTGTGCTTTCAATTCTTGCAGGAGTCCTCGTATGGTAAGCAATGCCTCCGCATTGGGTCGCAATGGCGTGCACGACTATGTGCTGGTTCGCGCTACCGCCATCGTATTAACCCTGTACATCATCTATATGATTGGCTTCTTCGCTATTAACAGCGAGCTGACCTACGACGTCTGGCACGGCTTCTTTGCCTCTGCCTTCACCAAAGTTTTCACCCTGCTGGCGCTGTTCTCTATTTTGATTCATGCCTGGATTGGCATGTGGCAGGTGTTGACCGACTACGTTAAACCGCTGGGCATTCGCCTTCCTTTACAGCTGCTGATTGTTGTCGCGCTGTTGGTTTACGTCATTTATGGATTCGTTGTGGTGTGGGGTGTGTAATGAATTTGCCAGTCAGAGAGTTTGATGCCGTAGTTATCGGCGCCGGTGGTGCAGGTATGCGCGCAGCGCTACAGATATCCCAGTCGGGCCAGACCTGCGCCCTGCTGTCAAAAGTTTTCCCAACCCGTTCCCACACCGTGTCTGCGCAGGGCGGTATTACCGTTGCGCTGGGTAACACCCACGAAGACAACTGGGAATGGCACATGTACGACACGGTAAAAGGTTCCGATTACATCGGTGACCAGGACGCCATTGAATATATGTGTAAAACCGGTCCAGAAGCGATTCTGGAACTCGACCATATGGGTCTGCCTTTCTCCCGTCTGGAAAATGGCACCATCTATCAACGTCCGTTTGGCGGCCAGTCTAAAGACTTTGGCGGCGAGCAGGCGGCACGTACTGCTGCCGCAGCTGACCGTACCGGTCATGCGCTGCTGCACACCCTGTACCAGCAGAACCTGAAAAACCACACCACCATCTTCTCCGAGTGGTATGCGCTTGATTTGGTGAAAAACGCCGATGGCGCAGTCGTCGGCTGTACCGCGCTGTGCATCGAAACCGGTGAAGTGGTTTACTTCAAGGCCCGCGCAACCGTGCTGGCAACCGGTGGTGCTGGCCGTATTTATCAGTCCACTACCAACGCCCACATCAACACCGGCGACGGTGTCGGCATGGCGCTGCGTGCGGGCGTGCCGGTGCAGGATATGGAAATGTGGCAGTTCCACCCAACCGGCATCGCCGGGGCCGGGGTTCTGGTTACCGAAGGCTGCCGCGGTGAAGGCGGTTACCTGCTGAACAAACACGGCGAGCGCTTTATGGAGCGTTATGCCCCGAACGCGAAGGATCTGGCGGGTCGTGACGTGGTAGCGCGTTCTATCATGATCGAAATCCGTGAAGGCCGCGGCTGTGATGGCCCGTGGGGTCCGCACGCTAAACTTAAACTCGACCACCTGGGTAAAGAAGTTCTGGAATCCCGCCTGCCGGGCATCCTGGAACTGTCCCGCACTTTCGCCCACGTAGATCCGGTGAAAGAGCCGATTCCGGTTATCCCAACCTGCCACTATATGATGGGCGGTATTCCGACCAAAGTAACCGGCCAGGCGCTGACCGTGAACGAGCAGGGCGAAGACGTCGTCATCCCTGGCCTGTTCGCAGTGGGCGAGATAGCCTGCGTATCCGTACACGGTGCAAACCGTCTGGGCGGCAACTCCCTGCTTGACCTGGTGGTGTTTGGTCGTGCGGTGGGCCTGCATCTGCAAGAATCCATTGCCGAGCAGGGCGACCTGCTTGACGCAACCCAGGCCGAAATCGATGCCTCCCTTGAGCGCCTCAACCGCTGGAACGGTAACCGTGACGGTGAAGATCCGGTGGAAATCCGTAAAGCGCTTCAGGAATGTATGCAGCATAACTTCTCGGTATTCCGCGAAGGTGATGCGATGGCCAAAGGTCTTGAGCAGCTGAAAGCCATCCGCGAGCGCCTGAAAAACGCCCGTCTGGACGATACTTCCAGCGAATTCAACACCCAGCGCGTTGAGTGCCTGGAGCTGGATAACCTGATGGAAACCGCTTATGCAACGGCCGTTTCCGCTAACTTCCGCACTGAGAGCCGCGGCGCTCACAGCCGCTTCGACTTCCCGGAAAGGGATGATGCGAACTGGCTTTGCCACAGCTTGTATCTGCCAGAGTCGGAAAGCATGACCCGCCGTGAGGTGAACATGCAGCCGAAACTGCGCGCGGCCTTCCCGCCGAAAGTGCGTACTTATTAATAGCGGAGACTTGCGATGAAACTCGAATTTTCCATCTATCGTTACAACCCGGACGTTGATGATGCTCCGCATATGCAGGAGTACACGCTTGAAGGGGAAGAAGGGCGCGACATGATGCTGCTCGACGCCCTGATGCAGCTGAAAGAAAAAGATCCAAGCCTGTCGTTCCGCCGCTCCTGCCGCGAAGGCGTTTGCGGCTCCGACGGCCTGAACATGAACGGTAAAAATGGCCTGGCCTGTATCACGCCAATCTCGGCTCTTGGCAACGGTAAGCAGAAGATAGTCATCCGTCCTCTGCCGGGTCTGCCGGTAATCCGCGATCTGGTTGTGGACATGGGGCAATTCTATGCTCAATATGAGAAGATTAAGCCTTACCTATTGAATAATGGGCAAAATCCACCCGCTCGCGAGCATTTACAATCGCCGGAGCAGCGTGAAAAACTGGATGGTCTGTACGAGTGCATTCTTTGCGCCTGCTGCTCGACTTCCTGCCCGTCATTCTGGTGGAACCCGGACAAGTTCATCGGCCCGGCTGGCCTGTTGGCAGCATACCGCTTCCTGATAGACAGCCGCGATACGGAAACCGAGTCGCGCCTGGACGGCATTAGCGATGCTTTCAGCGTATTCCGCTGTCACAGCATTATGAACTGCGTCAGCGTATGTCCTAAGGGGCTGAACCCGACGAAAGCTATCGGCCATATTAAGTCGATGCTGTTGCAACGTAGTGCATAAGCAGTAAGAGAGGGAGCGCTATTTCCCTCGACCAGACCCTCTCCCGACAGGGAGAGGGAACGGATTGCAGGAGATCTTTAAAAACTGCCGACGGCCTTCCCCCTCACTCCAGTGGGGAGAGAAGGAAGGCGAGGGGAAACCCTTAAGACAGTTTTTAAAGGTTCCTTCGCGGGCCATATTCATGATGCTCGCAGAGAGTGAACCCTGGAACGTATACCCGTATGCCCTACGGTGTGCGTTATAGTTATCCACGGCGAAATAAGCATATAAATGCTTAAGGGATCACGATGCAGAACGGCGCGATGAAGCCCTGGCTGGACTCTTCCTGGCTGGCGGGCGCAAACCAGTCCTACATAGAGCAGCTCTATGAAGACTTCTTAACCGATCCTGACTCTGTTGATGCGCACTGGCGCACCATGTTCCAGCAGTTACCTGGAACCGGAGCCAGACCGGATCAATTCCATTCAAAAACGCGTGATTATTTCCGTCGTCTGGCGAAGGATGCCTCACGTTACTCCACCGCAATCACTGATCCTGACACTGACGTTAAGCAAGTGAAAGTGCTGCAGCTGATTAACGCCTGGCGTTTCCGCGGTCATCAGGCTGCGAATCTCGATCCGCTCGGCCTGTGGAAGCAGGAGTCCGTGGCAGATCTCGATCCGGCTTTCCATAATCTGACCGATGAAGATCTTCAGCAAAGCTTCAACGTGGGATCTTTTGCCGGCGGCAAAGAAACCATGAAGCTTGCCGACCTGATTGACGCCCTGCAGCAGACTTACGGCGGTTCTATCGGCGCGGAATATATGCACATCACCAACACCGAAGAAAAACGCTGGATCCAGCAGCGCATTGAATCGGTGGTGGGCCAGTCTACCTTTACGCCGGACGAGAAAAAGCGCTTCCTGAGCGAACTGACCGCGGCGGAAGGCCTGGAGCGTTATTTAGGCGCTAAATTCCCGGGAGCTAAACGCTTCTCGCTGGAAGGCGGCGACGCGCTGGTGCCGATGCTTAAAGAGATGATTCGCCACGCGGGCAAGAGCGGCACGCGTGAAGTGGTGCTGGGTATGGCGCACCGCGGTCGTCTTAACGTCCTGATCAACGTTCTGGGCAAAAAGCCGCAGGATCTGTTCGACGAATTTGCCGGTAAACATAAAGAGCACCTCGGCACCGGCGACGTGAAGTACCATATGGGCTTCTCATCCGACGTGGAAACCGAAGGCGGCCTGGTTCACCTGGCGCTGGCGTTTAACCCGTCGCACCTTGAGATCGTCAGCCCGGTGGTTATCGGCTCCGTGCGTGCGCGCCTGGATCGTCTGGACAAACCAGGCAGCAACCAGGTTCTGCCGATCACCATTCACGGTGACGCCGCAGTAGCCGGGCAGGGCGTGGTTCAGGAAACGCTGAACATGTCTAAAGCTCGCGGCTACGAAGTGGGCGGTACGGTTCGCATCGTTATCAACAACCAGATTGGTTTCACCACCTCCAACCCGCTGGATGCTCGCTCCACGCCGTACTGTACCGATATCGGTAAGATGGTGATGGCGCCTATCTTCCACGTAAACGCGGATGACCCGGAAGCGGTGGCCTTTGTGACTCGCCTGGCGCTTGATTTCCGTAATACCTTCAAGCGCGACGTGTTTATTGACCTGGTTTGCTACCGCCGCCATGGTCATAATGAAGCTGATGAGCCAAGCGCAACTCAGCCGGTGATGTATCAGAAAATCAAAAAACATCCGACCCCGCGTAAAATCTACGCCGATAAGCTGGAGCAGGCCAAACTGGCAACGCTGGAAGATGCTACCGAAATGGTGAATCTGTACCGCGATGCGCTGGATGCAGGCGAGTGCGTAGTGAGCGAGTGGCGTCCGATGAATATGCACTCCTTTACCTGGTCGCCGTACCTCAACCACGAATGGGACGAAAGCTACCCGAACAAAGTTGAGATGAAACGCGTTCAGGAACTGGCTAAGCGCATCAGCACCGCGCCAGAATCCGTGGAGATGCAGTCTCGCGTAGCGAAAATCTACAGCGACCGTCAGGAAATGGCGAACGGCAACAAGCTGTTCGACTGGGGCGCTGCGGAAAACCTGGCCTATGCAACCCTGGTTGATGAAGGCGTGTCCGTCCGCCTGTCCGGTGAAGATGCCGGCCGTGGTACTTTCTTCCACCGTCATGCGGTTATCCATAACCAGACCAACGGCTCAACCTACATTCCGCTGGCCCACGTGCATAACAGCCAGGGCATCTTCAACGTATGGGACTCCGTGCTGTCTGAAGAAGCGGTCCTGGCATTCGAGTACGGCTACGCCACCGCAGAGCCGCGCACGCTGACCATCTGGGAAGCGCAGTTTGGTGACTTTGCCAACGGTGCTCAGGTTGTTATTGACCAGTTCATCAGCTCCGGCGAGCAGAAATGGGGGCGTATGTGCGGCCTGGTCATGCTGCTGCCGCACGGCTATGAAGGCCAGGGGCCGGAGCACTCCTCCGCTCGCCTGGAACGTTATCTCCAGCTTTGCGCCGAGCAGAACATGCAGGTTTGCGTGCCGTCTACTCCGGCTCAGGTGTATCACATGCTGCGTCGCCAGGCGCTGCGCGGAATGCGTCGTCCGCTGGTGGTGATGTCACCTAAGTCCCTGCTGCGCCATCCGCTGGCGGTTTCCACCCTCGATGAACTGGCCAACGGCGCTTTCCAGCCGGCAATTGGTGAGATTGATGAGCTGGATCCTAAAGCCGTAAAACGCGTGGTACTGTGTTCCGGTAAGGTTTACTACGACTTGCTCGAGCAGCGTCGTAAGAACGATCAGAAGGATGTGGCGATTGTGCGCATCGAGCAGCTCTATCCGTTCCCGCACCAGGCGGTGCAGGAAGCGCTGAAGCCGTTTGCTCATGTACATGATTTTGTCTGGTGTCAGGAAGAGCCTCTGAACCAGGGCGCCTGGTATTGCAGCCAGCACCACTTCCGCGAAGTGATTCCGTTTGGGTCCGGTCTGCGTTACGCAGGTCGCCCGGCCTCCGCCTCTCCGGCGGTAGGGTATATGTCCGTTCACCAGAAGCAACAGCAAGATCTGGTTAATGACGCGCTGAACGTCGAATAAATTAAAGGATAAATAATGAGTAGCGTAGATATTCTAGTTCCTGACCTGCCTGAGTCCGTAGCCGACGCGACAGTGGCAACCTGGCATAAAAAACCGGGCGACAGCGTCAAACGTGACGAAGTTCTGGTTGAAATCGAAACTGACAAAGTGGTGCTGGAAGTTCCTGCATCCGCAGACGGCGTGCTGGACTCAGTGCTGGAAGACGAAGGCACTACCGTTACCTCGCGTCAGATTCTGGGGCGTTTGCGTGAAGGCAACAGCGGCGGGAAAGAAACCTCTGCCAAAGCCGACAGCAAAGAGTCTACTCCGGCGCAGCGCCAGCAGGCTTCTCTGGAAGAGCAGAATAACGATGCCCTCAGCCCGGCAATTCGCCGCCTGATTGCAGAAAATGACCTCGACGCCAGCGCGATTAAAGGCAGCGGAGTGGGCGGGCGTATCACTCGCGAAGATGTAGAAAAACACCTGAGCGAAGCAAAAGCTAAACAGCCTGCACCGGCTAAAGCGGCAGAAGCTACTCCGGTTGCACCGCTGGCCGGCCGCAGCGAAAAACGCGTTCCTATGACACGCCTGCGCAAGCGCGTGGCCGAGCGTCTGCTGGAAGCGAAAAACTCCACCGCCATGCTCACGACCTTTAACGAAGTGAACATGAAGCCAATCATGGAACTGCGTAAGCAGTACGGTGAAGCTTTCGAAAAACGCCACGGCGTGCGTCTGGGCTTCATGTCCTTCTATATTAAAGCGGTTGTTGAAGCGCTGAAACGCTATCCGGAAGTGAATGCTTCCATCGATGGCGAAGACGTGGTTTACCACAACTACTTCGACGTGAGCATCGCGGTTTCTACTCCACGCGGCCTGGTTACGCCGGTGCTGAAAGATGTCGATACCCTCGGTATGGCCGACATTGAAAAACGCATCAAAGAACTGGCGGTGAAAGGCCGTGACGGCAAGCTGACCGTAGAAGAGCTGACCGGCGGTAACTTCACCATCACCAACGGCGGCGTGTTTGGCTCCCTGATGTCTACGCCAATCATCAACCCACCGCAGAGTGCGATTCTGGGCATGCACGCCATCAAAGACCGCCCAATGGCGGTTGACGGTAAAGTAGAGATCCTGCCAATGATGTATCTGGCGCTCTCTTACGACCACCGTCTGATTGATGGTCGCGAGTCCGTGGGTTATCTGGTAGCGATTAAAGATCTGCTGGAAGACCCAACTCGTCTGCTGCTGGACGTGTAGTCGATATAAGACTCTGGCGGGTGCTTTGGCGCCCGCCCCTACAACCAAATCTAACCTTACCCCGAGCGTTAATGCTCTTTATCTGGATGGATAGAACTCATGAACTTACACGAATATCAGGCGAAACAGCTGTTTGCTCGGTATGGTTTACCGGCACCCGTCGGTTACGCCTGTTCCACACCGCGCGAAGCGGAAGAAGCCGCTTCTAAAATTGGCTCGGGCCCGTGGGTGGTGAAATGTCAGGTTCATGCCGGTGGCCGCGGTAAAGCGGGCGGCGTGAAAGTGGTTAACAGCAAAGAAGATATCCGTGCTTTCGCCGAGCACTGGCTGGGCAAACGCCTGGTGACCTACCAAACTGACGCGACCGGCCAGCCGGTACACCAGATTCTGGTTGAGGCCGCGACCGACATCGACAAAGAGCTGTATCTTGGCGCAGTCGTTGACCGTAGCTCCCGTCGCGTAGTCTTTATGGCTTCTACCGAAGGCGGCGTGGAAATCGAGAAAGTTGCCGAAGAAACTCCGCACTTGATCCACAAAGTAGCTTTGGATCCGCTGGCTGGGCCAATGCCTTACCAGGGACGTGAGCTGGCGTTCAAACTGGGTCTGGAAGGCAAACAGGTTCAGCAGTTCACCAAAGTTTTCATGGGCCTGGCGGCTATTTTCCTTGAGCGCGACCTGGCGCTTATCGAAATCAACCCGCTGGTTATCACTAAGCAGGGTGACCTTATTTGCCTCGACGGCAAACTGGGTGCTGACGGCAACGCGCTGTTCCGCCAGCCTGACCTGCGTGAAATGCGCGACCAGTCTCAGGAAGACCCGCGTGAAGCTCAGGCTGCACAGTGGGAGCTGAACTATGTTGCTCTCGACGGCAACATCGGCTGCATGGTTAACGGCGCTGGCCTGGCAATGGGCACCATGGACATCGTTAAGCTGCACGGCGGCGAACCGGCTAACTTCCTTGACGTTGGCGGCGGTGCGACCAAAGAGCGCGTAACCGAAGCGTTCAAAATCATTCTGTCAGACGACAAAGTGAAAGCCGTTCTGGTTAACATCTTCGGCGGCATCGTACGTTGCGACCTGATTGCCGACGGCATCATTGGCGCGGTAGCCGAAGTGGGTGTTAGCGTCCCGGTAGTGGTACGTCTGGAAGGTAACAACGCCGAGCTGGGCGCTAAAAAGCTGGCGGATAGCGGCCTGAATATTATTGCAGCGAAAAGTCTGACCGACGCAGCACAGCAGGTTGTTGCTGCCGTGGAGGGGAAATAATGTCCATTTTGATCGATAAAAACACCAAGGTAATTTGCCAGGGCTTCACCGGCAGCCAGGGGACTTTCCACTCTGAACAGGCGATTGCCTACGGTACGCAGATGGTTGGCGGCGTAACGCCGGGCAAAGGCGGCACCACTCATCTGGGCCTGCCGGTGTTCAATACCGTGCGTGAAGCAGTAGAAGCTACCGGCGCAACTGCCACCGTTATTTACGTTCCGGCTCCGTTCTGTAAAGACTCGATTCTGGAAGCTATCGACGCGGGTATTAAGCTGATTATTACCATCACCGAAGGCATCCCGACCCTGGATATGCTGACCGTGAAGGTAAAACTGGACGAAGCTGGCGTGCGCATGATCGGGCCTAACTGCCCGGGCGTTATCACCCCAGGGGAATGCAAAATCGGTATCATGCCGGGCCACATTCACCTGCCGGGCAAAGTGGGTATCGTTTCTCGTTCCGGCACGCTGACCTATGAAGCGGTTAAGCAAACTACCGATATAGGTCTGGGCCAGTCTACCTGCGTAGGTATCGGCGGCGACCCAATCCCTGGCTCTAACTTCATCGACATTCTGAAGATGTTCCAGGAAGACCCGAAAACCGAAGCCATCGTGATGATCGGTGAGATTGGCGGGAGCGCTGAAGAAGAAGCCGCCGCTTACATCAAAGAGCACGTAACCAAACCGGTTGTTGGCTACATCGCTGGCGTAACCGCGCCGAAAGGCAAGCGTATGGGCCATGCTGGCGCCATCATCGCGGGTGGTAAAGGGACGGCGGATGAGAAATTCGCAGCTTTGGAGGCCGCTGGCGTGAAAACAGTACGCAGCCTTGCCGATATCGGCGAAGCGCTGAAAACGATTCTGCCGCAGTAAGCAGATGCCCCCGCGCAAGCGGGGGAAACAGTAATAATAAGTGTTCGACATGGTTGGCCGCCCTGGGGTGGCCTTTTTTTATGTTTTCTCTTTGGCCAGTTCGGGCCCGTTATCGATATTCTGCGTTTTTATCCTGTTCTATTCAGAAACAATAATTGTTTCCATCCGCGATATTTACTCTCTGTAACCTTATAAAAAATAATGCTTTGTTAATTTAATTTATATCAAAAGTGAAATATTTGTGAATATTAAACGGTAAGGCCAATAAGCGGCGAAATAATGTGAGCTAAATAACGTTTGGTATCTTAAGACGTAGCGGGAGGGAAATTTAAGTTTTGCGCGTTAATATCCGCTGTATGTTGATAATAAGCGCCTTTATTTTAACGCCAAGCGAAGCGATGGAACATATCGTTAACAACAAGTTTACGATTAATTCTCTCTTGAAAAATAATTAACATTGTCAGCGTAAATTGTGTTGGATCAATGTTTAAAGCTGGCATTGAGGGGTATAAAAGAGCAAAATTGCTGTAGATCAAACTGGCCGAATAACTGTGTTTTAGCTATAAATTGATCGCCATCGTAAAACGTAAAAAACATTAAGCAAGGACCTATTTATTGTAAGGGAATTGCAGGGTAATATAATTACGGGTTATTTTTGATTTTATTAACGTGTTTGTAACCTTTCACCTTTTTATTTCACATTTGAATAAAGTGGGCGAAAAAAAGGGACTGGAAGCGAATGTATTTGTATTAGGGCATGCTTGTGGATTTGCCTCCCGGCGAACCACAGTCGAAGTCTTCATGCGAAGAGCAAGGAGTCAAGATGTTTGATATTGTCGAACTGTCGCGCTTACAGTTTGCCTTGACCGCGATGTACCACTTCCTGTTTGTGCCATTAACGCTCGGTATGGCGTTTTTGCTGGCCATTATGGAAACGGTCTACGTTCTGTCAGGTAAGCAGATTTATAAAGATATGACCAAATTCTGGGGCAAGTTGTTTGCAATCAACTTTGCTCTGGGGGTAGCCACCGGTCTGACCATGGAGTTCCAGTTCGGGACTAACTGGTCTTACTATTCTCACTATGTGGGTGACATCTTCGGTGCGCCTCTGGCCATTGAAGGCCTGATGGCATTCTTCCTCGAGTCCACCTTCGTTGGTCTGTTCTTCTTTGGCTGGGATCGCCTCGGCAAAGTTCAACATATGGCGGTCACCTGGCTGGTGGCGCTTGGCTCCAACCTCTCTGCATTGTGGATTCTGGTCGCTAACGGCTGGATGCAAAACCCAATCGCTTCCGACTTCAACTTCGAAACCATGCGTATGGAGATGGTCAGCTTCGCCGAGCTGGTTCTGAACCCGGTTGCGCAGGTTAAATTCGTTCACACCGTTGCTTCCGGCTACGTGTGCGGCGCGATGTTTGTTCTCGGTATCAGCTCTTACTACATGCTCAAAGGCCGCGACTTCGCTTTTGCGAAGCGTTCATTCGCCATTGCAGCAAGCTTCGGTATGGCTGCCATCCTTTCCGTTATCGTGCTGGGTGATGAGTCCGGCTATGAAATGGGCGACGTGCAGAAAACCAAACTGGCGGCTATTGAAGCCGAGTGGGAAACTCAGCCTGCACCGGCTGCTTTCACGCTGTTTGGTATCCCTGACCAGGATAAACAAGAAAACCGCTTCGCTATCCAGATCCCTTACGCGCTGGGCCTTATCGCCACCCGCTCTGTTGATAAGCAGGTCACAGGCCTGAAAGAGCTGATGGTGCAGCATGAAGAGCGTATCCGTAACGGGATGAAGGCCTACAGCTTGCTTGAGCAACTGCGTAAAGGCTCAACCGATCAGAGCGTGCGCGATAACTTCAACGATGTGAAGAAAGACCTCGGCTATGGCCTGCTGCTGAAGCGCTATACGGAAAACGTCACCGACGCGACCGAAGAGCAAATTCAGAAAGCGACCAAAGACTCTATTCCTCGCGTTGCACCGCTGTATTTCGCGTTCCGTATCATGGTGGGCTGCGGCTTCCTGATGCTGTTCATTATTGCGGTGTCCTTCTGGACCGTCACCCGCAACGCTATCGGCTCTAAAAAATGGCTGCTGCGCGCCGCGCTGTACGGTATTCCGCTGCCGTGGATTGCTATCGAGTCCGGCTGGTTTGTTGCAGAGTATGGCCGTCAGCCGTGGGCGGTAGGTGAAGTGCTCCCAACCGCAGTAGCAAACTCCTCGCTGAGCGTTGGCGACCTGCTGTTCTCCATGATACTGATTTGCGGTCTTTACACGCTGTTTATGGTGGCGGAGCTGTTCCTGATGTTCAAATTCGCTCGCCTTGGGCCGAGCAGCCTGAAAACAGGACGCTATCACTTTGAGCAGTCCAACGTGGCTTCTCAGCCGGCACGCTAAGACAGGAGTCGTCAAATGATTGATTATGAAGTATTGCGTTTTATCTGGTGGCTGCTGGTCGGCGTACTGCTGATTGGCTTCGCCGTCACCGACGGCTTCGACATGGGCGTGGGCATGCTGTCACGCGTTATTGGTCGTACCGATGTTGAGCGCCGCATTATGGTTAACTCCATTGCTCCGCACTGGGACGGTAACCAGGTATGGCTGATAACCGCAGGCGGCGCACTGTTTGCCGCCTGGCCAATGGTCTACGCTGCGGCCTTCTCCGGCTTCTATGTGGCGATGATTCTGGTGCTGGCCTCCTTGTTCTTCCGTCCGGTCGGTTTTGACTACCGCTCCAAGATTGAAGATACCCGCTGGCGCAACATGTGGGACTGGGGCATTTTCATCGGTAGCTTCGTGCCGCCGCTGGTGATTGGCGTGGCGTTCGGTAACCTGCTTCAGGGCGTACCGTTCCACATCGACGAATATCTGCGTCTTTACTACACCGGCAACTTCTTCCAGCTTCTGAACCCGTTTGGCCTGCTGGCAGGCGTGGTGAGCGTGTCGATGATTGTTGCTCAGGGTGCGACCTACTTGCAGATGCGTACCGTGGGTGAACTGCACCTGCGTGCCAAAGGCGCTGCTCAAATTGCCGCTCTGGTAATGATGGTTTGCTTCGCTCTGGCGGGGGTATGGGTTATTTACGGTATTGACGGTTACGTGGTGACTTCTGCCCTTAACCATCATGCGGCTTCTAACCCGCTGACCAAAGAAGTGGCTCGTGAGGCTGGCGCATGGCTGGTTAACTTCAACAATATGCCAGCGCTGTGGGCTATCCCTGTACTGGGCGTGGTGTTGCCGCTGCTGACTATTGTGATGTCGCGCATCGAGAAGGGCGCTCTGGCGTTCATCTTCTCCTCGCTGACGCTTGCCTGTGTGATCCTGACCGCCGGTATTGCTATGTTCCCGTTTGTGATGCCTTCGAGCACCATGATGAACGCTAGCCTGACCATGTGGGATGCTACCTCCAGCCAGCTGACGCTGAATGTGATGACCTATGTTGCTATCGTGTTCGTGCCTATCATTCTCCTCTACACCACATGGTGTTACTGGAAAATGTTTGGCCGTATCACCAAAGAGCACATTGAAAGCAACTCCACCTCTCTGTATTAATTAAGGAGCTGATTATGTGGTACTTTGCATGGATTCTGGGCACGCTTCTGGCTTGTGCATTCGGGATTATTACCGCGCTAGCTCTCGAGCACGTTGAGGCGAGCAAAGCCGGTAAAGAAGAACACTGATGGAACACGTTATCGCGAAGCTTTACGCGGTAATGGATAAGAGCCCCTTGCGGGCTCTTTCCTTAGTGATGGCGCTGGTGCTGGCGGGCTGCATTTTCTGGGACCCGTCTCGTTTTGCCGCAAAAACGAGCGAGCTGGCTATCTGGCACGGCTTTCTGCTGATGTGGGGCGTCTGTGCAGGCGTCATTCACGGCGTTGGCTTCCGCCCGAACAAGGTTTTCTGGCAGGGAATTTTCTGCCCGTTAATTGCTGATTTAGTGCTCATCGCCGGCCTGCTATTTTTCTTCTTCTAAGGGCTGGCGCACCTCCTCCGGACGCCGTAAAAATTATGGGCTTTAACAAGCCCATAAAAATTTACGCAACGTTTAAAACAACCCATTCCAAACCCTCATCCTCTTGCGTATAGTAGCAACGTTTAATTGCATTACCGGGATGTAAAGTGAGTACAACGCTGTTTCGATGGCCGGTTCGTGTCTACTACGAAGACACCGATGCCGGTGGTGTGGTTTACCACGCCAGTTATGTTGCTTTTTATGAAAGAGCACGCACTGAGATGCTGCGCCAGCACCACTTTAACCAGCATTCCCTGTTGGCGGAGCGTGTCGCCTTTGTCGTACGCAGGATGACGATTGATTATCTTGCGCCTGCCCGACTCGACGATTTACTCGAAATCCAAAGTGAAGTTACATCGATGCGCGGCACTTCAATGGTGTTTACGCAGCGAATAGTCAACGCTGAAAATCAGTTACTTAATCAAGCTGAAGTGCTGATTGTTTGTGTTGATCCACACCTAATGAAGCCTCGTGCGCTTCCCAAGTCTATTGTCGCGGAGTTCAAGCAGTGACTGACATGAATATCCTTGATTTGTTCCTGAAGGCAAGCCTTCTGGTCAAATTTATCATGTTGATTTTGATTGGTTTTTCCATAGCATCATGGGCAATCATCATTCAGCGAACGCGTATTCTCAATGCCGCTGGACGTGAAGCAGAGGCGTTTGAAGATAAATTCTGGTCCGGTATCGAGCTGTCTCGCCTGTATCAGGAGAGCCAGGGCCGCCGCGACAGCCTGAGCGGCTCCGAGCAGATCTTCTATTCCGGCTTTAAAGAGTTCGCCAGGCTGCATCGCGCAAATACTCATGCGCCTGAGGCAGTAGTAGAAGGCGCGTCCCGTGCGATGCGTATTTCTATGAGCCGCGAACTGGAAACCCTGGAAACCCACATTCCTTTCCTCGGCACCGTCGGTTCCATCAGTCCGTATATCGGCCTGTTTGGTACGGTGTGGGGGATTATGCATGCGTTTATCGCCCTCGGTGCGGTGAAGCAGGCAACGTTGCAGATGGTTGCGCCGGGTATTGCTGAAGCGCTGATTGCAACCGCGATTGGTCTGTTTGCCGCTATCCCGGCAGTGATGGCGTACAACCGCCTCAACCAACGTGTGAACAAACTGGAATTGAATTACGACAACTTCATGGAAGAGTTCACGGCTATCCTGCACCGTCAGGCTTTCACCAGCAGCGAAAAGCAGTAAGGGGTAAGTCATGGCCAGACGTGGACGTGGTCGTCGTGAGCTAAAGTCAGAAATTAACATCGTTCCTCTGCTGGACGTGCTGCTGGTGCTGTTGCTTATCTTTATGGCAACGGCGCCAATCATCACCCAGAGCGTGGAGGTGGATCTGCCGGATGCGACAGATTCCCAGACCGTGAGCAGTAACGATGAGCCGCCGGTCATTATTGAAGTGTCCGGGGTAGGGCAGTACAGCGTGGTGGTTGAGAAAGATCGTATGGATCAGTTGCCGTCAGAGCAGGTTGTTGCGGAAGCGCAGCGCCGTTTGCAGGCGAATCCAAAAACGGTCTTCCTGATAGGCGGTGCTAAAGATGTTCCATATGATGAGATAATCAAAGCGCTGAATCTGTTGCATCAGGCGGGTGTGAAATCCGTCGGTTTGATGACGCAGCCAATCTGATCCATCTCGCTTAAAACGTTTGGGAACCGATAGTGTCAAAGGCAACCGAAGAAAACGCTAAGTTAAAACGAGCGATCGTCGTTTCAGTGGTGCTGCATATCATTTTGATAGGCATCCTGATCTGGAGCTCGTTTGATGAGCACATTGATGCATCCGCGGGTGGTGGCGGTGGTTCCTCTATTGACGCGGTGATGGTTGACCCGGGTGCGGTAGTGGAAAACTACAATCGCCAACAGCAGCAGCAGTCGAGCAGCAAACGTGCGGCCGAGCAGCGCGAGAAACAGGCGCAGCAGCAGGCCGAAGAACTCCAGGAAAAACAGGCTGCGGAACAGCAGCGTCTGAAAGAGCTGGAGAAAGAGCGTTTGACGGCTCAGGAGCAGGCGAAACAGCAGGCTGAACAGCAGAAACAGGCTGAAGCAGCGGCGAAGCAGGCTCAGGAGCAGCAGAAGCAGGCGGAAGCCGCCGCGGCGAAGGCTAAAGCCGATGCAAAAGCTCAGGCTGATGCACAGGCGAAAGCACAAGCTGATGCGCAGGCAAAAGCTGCGGAAGAAGCGGCGAAGAAAGCGGCCGCCGACGCCCAGAAGAAAGCCACTGAAGAAGCCGCTAAGAAAGCCGCTGACGCAGAGAAAAAAGCCGCCGCAGAAGCCGCAGCCGCAGCGAAAAAAGCTCAGCAGGACGCTGAGAAAAAAGCTGCAGATGCTGCAGCGAAGAAAGCCGCACAGGACGCCGAGAAGAAAGCAGCCGCAGAGGCCGCAAAACAGGCCGCAGCCGAGAAAGCGGAAGCGGCTAAACAGGCTGCTGCAGAAAAAGCAGCGGCTGAAAAGGCTGCCGAGAAAGCTGCCGCCGACAAAGCTGCCGCAGCGAAAGCCGCAGCAGATAAGAAAGCGGCAGCGGACGCGAAGAAAAAGGCTGCTGCTGAGAAAGCGGCTTCTGACAAAGCCGCCGCGCAGGGTGTTGACGACTTGTTCGGTGATTTGAGCTCAGGTAAGAATGCACCGAAAACCGGCGGCGGGGCGAAAGGTAATACCGCAGCCGCTGCCGGAAAAGGGAATAATAAAAACAACGGCGCAACGGGTGCTGAAATTAGCGGCTATGCGGGTCAAATAAAGGCGGCGATCGAGAGTAAGTTCTACAACGATCCTTCGTTTGCCGGTAAGACCTGTTCACTGCGCGTCAAGCTGGCGCCAGATGGACTGCTGCTGGATATCAAATCCGAAGGTGGCGATCCGGCGCTTTGCCAGGCTGCCATTGCGGCAGCGCGTCTGGCTAAGATTCCGAAGCCGCCGAGTGAAGCCGTTTATGAAGTCTTTAAGAACGCACCGATCGACTTTAAGCCTTAACGCGGTTTTCCCCGCCACGGCGGGGAAAGCACACTAAGCTGAGTTACAGGGTTTTGGTAGTTTTGTGTATTTGGGTTTGTTAACATTCTGCTAAATTATCGTGGGCTTTCCGCCTGGATAAGGGAGATATGATGAAGCAGGCATTTCGTGTAGCGTTAAGTTTCTTAATGCTGTGGGCAGCGGTGCTGCACGCAGAAGTTCGTATTGAAATCACCCAGGGCGTGGACTCAGCGCGCCCAATTGGCGTGGTACCGTTTACCTGGGCAGGCCCGGGTGCGGCGCCTGAAGATATCGGCGGGATTGTTTCCGCTGACCTGCGCAACAGCGGTAAATTCAATCCGCTGGATCGTTCTCGTCTGCCACAGCAGCCGGGTTCTGCTCAGGAAGTTCAGCCTGCGGCGTGGACCGCGCTGGGCATCGATGCGGTGGTTGTTGGCCAGGTTACCCCGAACGGTGACGGAAGCTACACCGTGGCTTACCAGCTTGTTGATACCTCTGGCGCACCGGGCACCGTTCTGGCTCAGAACTCCTATAAAGTGAACAAGCAGTGGCTGCGCTATGCAGGCCATACCGCCAGCGATGAAGTGTTTGAAAAGCTGACCGGTATTAAAGGCGCATTCCGCACCCGTATCGCTTACGTTGTTCAGACCAACGGCGGCCAGTTCCCGTATGAACTGCGCGTCTCTGATTACGATGGCTACAACCAGTTTGTGGTTCACCGTTCTCCGCAGCCGCTGATGTCTCCTGCATGGTCTCCGGACGGCAGCAAACTGGCTTATGTGACCTTCGAAAGCGGTCGCTCTGCGCTGGTTGTTCAGACGCTGGCGAACGGCGCGGTGCGTCAGATTGCCTCCTTCCCTCAGCACAACGGCGCTCCGGCATTCTCTCCGGACGGTTCTAAGCTTGCGTTCGCGCTCTCTAAAACCGGTAGCCTGCAGCTGTACGTGATGGACCTGGCCTCGGGTCAGATTCGTCAGGTGACCGAAGGTCGCAGCAACAATACGGAGCCAACCTGGTTCCCGGACAACCAAACTCTGGCCTACACCTCAGACCAGGCCGGTCGTCCACAGATTTATAAAGTCGGTATTAATGGCGGTGCTCCACAGCGTCTCTCCTGGGAAGGTTCTCAGAACCAGGATGGGGATGTCAGCACCGACGGTAAGTTTATGGTGATGGTCAGCTCCGCTAGCGGTCAGCAGCACATCGCCAAACAGGATCTGGTAGCGGGTGGCGTAACAACTTTATCGTCAACGTTCCTGGATGAAACGCCAAGTCTGGCACCTAACGGCACTATGGTAATCTACAGCTCTTCTCAGGGGATGGGATCCGTGCTGAATTTGGTTTCAACAGATGGGCGTTTCAAAGCGCGTCTTCCGGCAACTGATGGACAGGTCAAATTCCCTGCCTGGTCGCCGTATCTGTGATAACAATATTGATTATTAAAGGATCAAAGAAATGCAACTGAACAAAGTGCTGAAAGGGCTGATGATTGCTCTGCCGGTTATGGCTATGGCGGCGTGTTCTTCTAACAAGAGCGCCAACAATGGTCAGAGCGGTGAAGGTATGCTGGGTGCCGGCACTGGTATGGACGCTAACGGCCACGGCAACATGTCTTCTGAAGAGCAGGCTCGTCTGCAGATGCAACAGCTGCAGCAGAACAACATCGTTTACTTCGGTCTGGACAAATACGATGTTAGCTCTGAATTCGCTGCAATGCTGGATGCTCACGCTAACTTCCTGCGTAGCAACCCGTCTTACAAAGTGACCGTAGAAGGTCATGCGGATGAGCGCGGTACCCCAGAGTACAACATCGCACTGGGCGAACGTCGTGCTAACGCTGTTAAAATGTACCTGCAAGGTAAAGGCGTTTCTGCAGACCAGATCTCCATCGTTTCTTACGGTAAAGAAAAACCTGCAGTACTGGGTCATGACGAAGCGGCTTACGCTAAAAACCGTCGTGCCGTACTGGTTTACTAAGAGAATCGCATGAGCAGTAACTTCAGACATCACTTGTTGAGTCTGTCGTTACTGGTTGGCATAGCGGCCCCCTGGGCCGCTAATGCTCAGGCGCCAATCAGTAGTGTCGGCTCAGGCTCGGTCGAAGACCGCGTCACCCAACTCGAGCGTATTTCTAACGCTCACAGTCAACTTTTAACCCAACTCCAGCAGCAACTCTCCGATAACCAGAATGATATTGACTCCCTGCGCGGTCAGATTCAGGAAAGCCAGTATCAGCTTAATCAGGTCGTGGAGCGTCAAAAGCAAATTCTGCTGCAGATGAATGAAGCCAGCAGCGCTGGCGCGGGTAACACGCAACAGCCTGCGGCAGATGGCTCTCAGGGTGCAGCAGCGGCCACGCCGGATGCAGGAGCTTCTACGGCTGCTCCTGCGGCTCCGGTGCAGGGCGGCGACGCCAACAGTGATTACAATGCGGCTATCGCTCTGGTGCAGGATAAATCGCGCCAGGACGACGCTATCAGTGCCTTTCAGAACTTTGTGAAGAAGTATCCTGATTCAACCTATCAGCCGAACGCCAATTACTGGCTCGGTCAGTTGAATTACAACAAAGGGAAAAAGGATGATGCGGCGTTTTATTTTGCCTCCGTGGTGAAAAATTACCCGAAATCACCGAAGGCGCCGGACGCGATGTTTAAAGTCGGCGTGATCATGCAGGACAAAGGCGACGTTGCAAAAGCGAAAGCGGTGTACCAGCAGGTCGTTAAACAGTACCCGGGGAGCGAAGGCGCAAAGCAGGCTCAAAAACGCCTGAATGCCCAATAATGCGTGCGGCCTGACCAGATATCGTCGTTTTTCTGGTCTTGCCGTGCGAAACATAAGCAGTTGATCGATCTGCATCAAAATTATTGTTGCGTCAAAATCTTAAATCAGTAATATATGCCGCCGTTGCCAAGGGATACGAAACAAACCGAAAGTGACGCAAAAGTGGGTCGTTAGCTCAGTTGGTAGAGCAGTTGACTTTTAATCAATTGGTCGCAGGTTCGAATCCTGCACGACCCACCACTTTAAAGTAATAAGCTGTAGTCAGGCGTGAAGGGTTCGAACCTGCAGCAGGTTTGAGTTGAGCGAAAGCGAAACAACGTTGCTTAGCAACGGCCCGAAGGGTGAAGTCATCCTGCACGACCCACCACTTTAAAGTAAAACAGTAAAAGAAGTTTGCAGTAACCGCACAGCGGGTCGTTAGCTCAGTTGGTAGAGCAGTTGACTTTTAATCAATTGGTCGCAGGTTCGAATCCTGCACGACCCACCATCTTTTAAGATGAATGTTGTGAGTGAATCGTGAAGGGTTTGAACCTGCAGCAGGTTCGAGTTGAGCGAAGGCGAAACAACGTTGCTTTAGCAACGGCCCGAAGGGTGAAATCATCCTTCACGACCCACCATCTTTTAAGATGAATGTTGTGAAAGCAGTTTGCAGTAACCGCACACCGCGGGTCGTTAGCTCAGTTGGTAGAGCAGTTGACTTTTAATCAATTGGTCGCAGGTTCGAATCCTGCACGACCCACCAAATTCAGACTAAAGCGCCTTCAGGCGCTTTAGTTGTTTCTGGAGCAAGGGCTATTACGTGCAGGATAACGTCGTCGCTTGCGACGACGGCCCGGAGGGTGAGCAAAGCGAACGACCCACCAATGTAGAAAGGCGCCCTAAAGGCGCCTTTTTGCTATTTGCAATTCGTGTGGGTTCGAACCTGCCGCAGGCCGTAATCCAAAAAACTCGAACGTCCCCGCAGGCTCGAAAAATCATTTTGCATCTCTCCCCGACCATCGAGCAATAATCCACGACATCTTTTTCAAAATTCGCTATCTTGTTTAGCATACAAAACAATGCTGGCCAATTATCGCGTGAATTACGCCTTTAAGGCCAGTTTGGTTAAGTCAGTAAAACGAGAAAGCATGATGAGCGTAATGTTTGACCCGGAAACCGCGATTTATCCGTTCCCTCCAAAACCGGTTCCGCTAAGCGTGGACGAAAAGCAATTTTATCGTGAAAAAATCAAGCACCTGCTTAAAGAGCGTGATGCGGTAATGGTGGCGCACTACTACACCGACCCGGAAATTCAGGCGCTGGCGGAAGAGACCGGGGGCTGCATCTCTGACTCGCTGGAAATGGCTCGCTTCGGCGCCAACCATCCGGCATCGACTTTGCTGGTCGCCGGGGTTCGTTTTATGGGCGAAACGGCAAAAATCCTGAGCCCGGAAAAAACCATATTGATGCCCACGCTTCATGCTGAATGCTCGCTGGATCTTGGCTGCCCCATCGATGCGTTTAACGAGTTTTGCGACAAGCATCCTGACAGAACAGTCGTAGTCTATGCTAATACCTCCGCGGCGGTAAAAGCGCGGGCTGATTGGGTGGTTACCTCCAGCATTGCCGTTGAATTAATTGAGCATCTCGATAGCCTGGGCGAGAAAATTATCTGGGCACCGGACCGCCATCTGGGGAACTACGTTCAGAAACAGACCGGAGCAGACGTGTTGTGCTGGCAAGGTGCCTGCATCGTCCATGATGAATTTAAAACCCAGGCGCTGGCGCGCATGAAGGCGCTATACCCTGATGCCGCGGTGCTGGTACACCCTGAATCTCCGCAGGCGGTGGTCGATATGGCCGATGCGGTAGGTTCGACAAGCCAGCTTATCAATGCGGCTAAAACGCTGCCGCATCAGCAGCTTATTGTGGCGACGGATCGCGGAATTTTTTATAAAATGCAGCAGGCGTGCCCGGATAAAGAATTACTGGAAGCGCCGACGGCGGGGGAAGGCGCAACCTGCCGCAGCTGTGCTCATTGCCCGTGGATGGCCATGAACGGGCTAAAAGCGATTGCAGAGGGGTTGGAGCAGGGCGGAGCCGCTCACACGATAGAAGTTGATGCCGCGCTTCGTGAAGGCGCTCTGGTGCCGCTGAATCGCATGCTCGACTTTGCGGCAGAACTGCGTCGTACGGTAAAAGGCAACGCGTAAATAGATTACGCTCTGGGGAATACATGGATTTTTTAAGCACGCAGAACATTCTGGTACACATCCCCATCGGGGCGGGCGGGTATGACTTATCATGGATTGAAGCCGTGGGTACGCTGGCCGGTTTGCTGTGTATCTGGCTTGCCAGCCTTGAAAAGATTGGCAACTACGCTTTCGGGTTAATTAACGTCACGCTGTTTGCCATTATTTTTTTCCAGATCCAGCTTTACGCCAGCCTGCTTTTACAACTGTTCTTTTTCGTCGCCAATATCTACGGCTGGTACGCCTGGTCGCGGCAAAGCAGCAACAACCAGGCGCTGTTGCAGATTCGCTGGCTGCCGCTGCCTAAGGCGATTGCGTGGCTGGTGATAATCATCGCGGCCATCGGGCTGATGACGATATTTATCGATCCTGTGTTTGCTTTCCTGACCAAAATAGCCGTCACGGTGATGCAAAGTATCGGGCTTAACGTCAGCCAGCCTGAATTGCAGCCGGATGCTTACCCGTTCTGGGATTCCAGCATGATGGTGTTGTCGATTGTGGCGATGATCCTGATGACGCGCAAATACGTTGAAAACTGGCTGCTGTGGACGGTCATCAACATTATCAGCGTGGTTATCTTTGCGCTCCAGGGCGTGTATGCGATGTCGCTGGAGTATTTAATTCTGACCTTTATCGCGTTAAACGGCAGCCGTATGTGGATCAAAAGCGCGCGGCAGTATGGTTCGTGCGCGCTTTCTTAATTAGTGGTGATGATGAGCATGACCGGTCGAATGGTCGTGCTCATTTAAATCGCAATTCGGCCCGTGGCAGGGCTGATACTCCATTTGCACCGTAGCGTGCTCAATTTGATATTCGTGCGCCAGAAAATGGTGAATGCTCTCCAGCAAAGCGTCGTGGTCGTGAGGCGGGATAACCTGTACATGCAGAGTCATTAGCGGCTTTTCGCCCACCAGCCAAATATGAACGTGATGCACATTCCTCACCTCCGGTATTGAGCGGGAAAGATTTCGCTTCAGGGCGGCAATGTCGATGCTGACCGGTGCACCTTCCAGCAGTTCGTTCACGCTCTCCTTCAGCAGGCTCCAGGCGCTACGTAACACAAGGCATGAAACCAGCACCGAGAGAATCGGGTCGATAGGTGTCCAGCCCGTCCAGAGGATGACGACTGCGGCAACGATAGCGCCGACCGACCCGAGAAGATCGCCCAGAACATGCAACGCTGCTGCCCGCACGTTGAGGTTCTTTTCGTCACTTCCCCGGTGCAATATCCAAAAAGAGAACAGGTTTGCCAGCAATCCCGCTACGGCAATAATCAGCATTGCCCAGCCGGCGATTGGCTGAGGGTCAGAGAAGCGCTGAATCGCTTCCCAGACAATTAAAATGGTAATCAACACCAGAGCGATAGCATTCACAAATGCGGCAAGCGTGGTGAGCCTCAGCCAGCCAAAGGTATGGCGCGCGTTCGGCGGGAGGCGGGCAAAATGAACGGCCAGCAGCGCAAACAGCAGCGCCGCCGCATCGGTGAGCATATGCCCCGCATCGGCCAGCAGGGCCAGGGAACCGGAAAGCAGGCCGCCAATGACTTCGGCGATCATAAACACCGCCGTGATTAAAAAAGCCAGCAGCAGGCGTTTAGCATTATTATCGGAAGGAGCGTGCTGATGTGAATGCGCCATGATTTCTCACAATATTGAGCAACAGTGAGTTAATTATAAGCACATCCTGGCATCAACCGATTGATAAAAAGAGAGTCATTACGACCCTCTTTTATCGGGAGGAAGGATTACTGAGACGTGCCATCAACTTTGGTATTGACGTCATTCCCGCTGCCGGTTTCAACTTTTTTGTTGGTATCCGGGCAGCGTCCATCTTTGCACATAGAGTTTTTATGCACTTCGCTTTTGCTCATCTCGTGATGAGAGTTGTTGATGTGGCTGTTTTTCACGCCGTTTGGTGCCACATTTTGCTGCGCATCCGGAGCAACCTGGCCTGCTTCTGCGGAGGCGTTAGCCTGGCCATTATTGGCCCCGGAAGTGGAATCAGCTGCAAACGCCGCCCCGCTGCCCAGGGCAAGGGTTGCTGTCAGTAGAAGTGTGGTTAATTTTTTCATTAAGATGCTCCTGTTCTGGTCGTTATTGCTGGATAACTTATTCCAACAGTGCAATGGCAAATGCTGAAAAATCTCGCTTCAGCAGTGGATTGTCCAGCCGCCAATCTTCACGTTAGTGTTCAATATTGAAAATTTAACATTTTTCAGCGTTAACAGTTGGAAAGTGTAGTGCTTCAGCGGGTTTTCACCATGTTTAAGCTGTTTTTTACCCGTTTTCAGGATTAATCTGTGAGAAGTGTAAAAGCCCGTTTACACTTGTGGTTATGCGAGTTAGATTGAAAGGATTGCAACGAAGAAAAATATCAGGATGACCCCGGAACTATCATGAATTATCAGAACGATGACTTAAGAATCAAAGAGATAAACGAGCTTCTTCCCCCTGTAGCGCTGCTGGAAAAATTCCCCGCCACCGAAAAAGCCGCCCATACTGTCTCTCAGGCACGTAAGGCAATCCATAAAATCCTCAAAGGCAGCGACGATCGCCTGCTGGTGGTGATTGGGCCTTGTTCAATTCACGATGTTAAAGCGGCGAAAGAGTATGGCACGCGCCTGCTTGCACTGCGTGAAGAACTCCAGGGTGAACTGGAAGTGGTGATGCGGGTTTATTTTGAAAAACCGCGCACTACCGTAGGCTGGAAGGGGCTGATTAACGATCCCCACATGGATAGCAGCTACCAGATTAACGACGGCCTGCGTATTGCGCGCAAGCTGCTGCTCGATATCAACGACTCCGGCCTGCCTGCGGCGGGTGAGTTTCTTGATATGATAACCCCGCAGTATCTGGCCGACCTGATGAGCTGGGGCGCAATCGGCGCTCGTACCACTGAGTCTCAGGTACACCGCGAGCTGGCCTCCGGTCTTTCCTGCCCGGTTGGCTTCAAAAACGGCACCGACGGCACGATTAAAGTCGCTATTGACGCCATCAATGCTGCGGGTGCGCCGCACTGCTTCCTCTCTGTGACCAAATGGGGTCACTCTGCGATTGTGAACACCAGCGGTAACGGCGACTGCCACATTATTCTGCGCGGCGGCAAAGAGCCTAACTACAGCGCAAAACACGTTGAAGAAGTGAAAGTCGGTCTGGCTAAAGCTGGCCTTGAAGCGCAGGTAATGATCGATTTCAGCCACGCCAATAGCAGCAAGCAGTTCAAGAAGCAGATGGAAGTTTCTGCAGATGTCTGCGCTCAGGTTGCGGGCGGCGAGAAGGCGATTATCGGCGTAATGATTGAAAGCCATCTGGTGGAAGGTAACCAGAATCTTGAGAGCGGTGAGCCGCTGGTCTACGGCAAGAGCGTGACCGACGCCTGCATTGGCTGGGAAGATACCGAAGTTGCTCTGCGTCAGCTGGCTGCGGCGGTGAAAGCACGTCGCGGTTGAACCCTGACTTATAGCTAATAAAAAAGGCGTGGTTTCTACCACGCCTTTTTTGATCGGTTGCGAATTACTTCGCTTTACCCTGGTTTGCTACCGCGGCGGCTTTGGCTGCGATTTCGTCAGCGTTGCCCAGGTAGTAACGTTTCAGCGGCTTGAAGTTTTCGTCGAACTCGTACACCAGCGGCACGCCGGTTGGGATGTTCAGCTCGAGGATCTCGTCTTCGCTCAGGTTATCCAGATATTTCACCAGCGCACGCAGGGAGTTACCGTGAGCAGCAACGATTACGCGCTCGCCGGATTTCATGCGTGGCAGAATAGATTCGTTCCAGAACGGGGTTACGCGATCGATGGTCAGCGCCAGGCTTTCGGTAGTTGGCAGCTCTTTGTCGCTCAGGCTTGCGTAACGTGGATCGTGGCCCGGGAAACGCTCGTCGTCTTTAGACAGTTCTGGCGGAGTAATCGCGAAGCCGCGACGCCACTGTTTAACCTGCTCGTCACCGTATTTTTCAGCGGTTTCAGCTTTGTTCAGACCCTGCAGGGCACCGTAGTGACGCTCGTTCAGTTTCCAGGATTTCTCAACCGGGAGCCAGGCCTGGTCCAGTTCATCGAGGATGTTCCAGAGAGTGTGGATGGCACGTTTCAGCACTGAAGTGTAAGCGAAGTCAAAAGCGAAGCCTTCTTCCTTCAGCAGCTGACCCGCAGCCTTGGCTTCAGTACGACCTTTATCAGACAAGTCAACATCATACCAACCGGTGAAGCGGTTTTCGTTGTTCCACTGACTTTCGCCGTGGCGCACCAGAACCAGCTTAGTAACTGCCATAATTTACTCCTTAATGAGCCTGGGATTAATGATAACAATTATCATTATATTGCCGTGTCATCAGGCACGGCAATGATAAACGTTTAACATAGCGAAAAAGCGCGTGGAGTGTAAGGTGGTTGTAAAAGGTTGTTATATTTTTGGCGCGATTTGGCGCTAAAGCCAGCGATTTGGTGAGAAATTGCCCTTTATGAAAAGGGCAATAGGGATTACCGGGCGAGGAACAGGTACTCCGTGACGCTGAGATAAGCCTCACCCGGCCGGAGCCAGCAGTCAGGCTGCGGCCATTCCGGGTGGTTTGGGCTATCGGCAAGGAACCCGCTTTCCAGCGCCAGGCCGTTCCAGTCGCTATAGCTCCCTTGCTCGCGTGCGGGTGTGCCTACGAGATAGTTACCGCTGTAGAATTGCAGAGCAGGCGCGGTGGTATAAACCTTCATTTCCAGCTTATTGTCGCTTGACCAGACCCTGGCTACCGGCTGGCTGATGTCGCCTTTTGCCTGCAATAAGAATGCATGATCGTAGCCTTTAACCGCCTGCTGATCGGCATCGCTCAGGAAATCCTGCCCGATGAGCTTTGGCTCGCGGAAGTCGAAGCTGGTGCCGGCAACGTCTTTCAGGCCAACCTGAGGAAGACCGTTAGCGTCAACCGGCAGGTAGCTGTCCGCCAGCAGCTGTAGCCGATGCTGACGGATATCACCCTGGCTGCCGTCGAGGTTGAAATAGGCATGGTTAGTCAGGTTCACCGGGCAGGGTTTATCGACGCTTGCCCGCAGCTCAATGCTGATGCGGTTGTCTTCCGTCAGTGCATAACGTGCCGTCGTTTTAAGCTCGCCCGGGAAGCCTTGATCCCCGTCGTTTGAGTCGAGCGCATAGATAACTTCGTGTTCATTTTGAGCCACGATGCGCCAGCGTCTTTTATCGAACCCTTCGGGGCCGCCGTGCAGCTGGTTATCGCCCTGGTTGGTTTGCAACTCGAGAGTCGTCTCTTTAAATTTTAACTTGCCTCCGGCGATGCGGTTCGCGTAACGGCCTATGGTCGCTCCCAGATAGGCATTTTGCTGCAAATATTGCTCGGGTGAAGCGCAGCCAAGCAGCGTTTCACGCACGCTGCCATCTTTCATCGGCACGCGGCAGGAGAGCAGCGTTGCGCCCCAGTCCATCAGCGTGACCACCATCCCCGCGCCGTTGCGCAGGGTGGTGAGGCGAAAAGGTTGGCCGTCCGGGGCAGGAGTCGGCGTCTGTTTTAGCATTGGCCTGCTCCTTCGGAGGCTTTGCAAACGTAAAACGTCTCTTTAATGCCGGTCTTGCTCTCATATTGTTCCGCCACGGCCTGTTTTACCGCCGGGACGAGATCTTCAGGCACCAGCGCCACGATGCAGCCGCCGAAGCCGCCGCCGGTCATGCGTACGCCGCCTTTGTCACCGATGGTCGCTTTCACGATATCTACCAGAGTATCAATCTGCGGAACGGTGATTTCGAAGTCATCGCGCATTGAAGCGTGTGACTCTTCCATCAGCTGTCCCATACGGAGTAAATCGCCTTTTGCCAGCGCATCAGCCGCTTCAACGGTACGAATGTTTTCGGTCAGAACGTGACGTACACGCCGGGCAACTACCGGGTCAAGCTGGTGGGCAACTTCGTTGAATTTTGCTAACTCAACGTCACGCAGCGCCTTCTGGCTAAAGAAACGAGTGCCTGTCTCACACTGCTCGCGGCGGGTGTTGTACTCGCTGCCGACCAGGGTGCGTTTAAAGTTACTGTTGATGATAACGACCGCCACGCCCTTCGGCATGGAAACGGCTTTCGTACCCAACGTGCGGCAGTCGATAAGCAGGGCGTGGTCTTTTTTGCCGAGCGCGGAAATCAATTGATCCATGATGCCGCAGTTGCAGCCAACGAACTGGTTTTCCGCTTCCTGGCCGTTAAGCGCCAGCTGAGCGCCGTCGAGCGGCAGGTGATAAAGCTGTTGCAAGACCTTGCCAACCGCAACTTCAAGCGAGGCGGAAGAGCTGAGGCCAGCACCCTGTGGCACGTCGCCGCTGATGACCATATCGACGCCGGAAAAATTCTTGTCGCGTTTTTGCAGGTGCTTGACCACGCCGCGCACGTAATTTGCCCATTGCTGAGACTCATGCGCGAGGATAGGGGCATCAAGCGAGAAGCTATCCTGCTGGTTGTCGTAGTCGGCGGCAATCACGCGCACGGTGCGGTCGTCGCGTTTAGCGCAGCTAATTACCGTCTGGTAATCAATGGCACACGGCAGAACAAAGCCGTCGTTGTAGTCGGTGTGTTCGCCAATCAGATTTACGCGGCCCGGAGCCTGAATAGTGTGGGTAGCCGGATAGCCAAATTGTTCAGCAAACAGATGTTGGGTTTTTTCTTTCAGACTCATAATTAAACTCCCGATTGGCGGAAATGTACGTCACTGACTGCGCGCAAGCGTTCTGCGGCTTGCTCTGCGGTTAAATCTCTTTGTGTTTCTGCCAGCATTTCATAGCCGACCATAAATTTGCGTACCGTGGCGCTACGCAGCAGCGGCGGATAGAAATGGGCATGCAGCTGCCAGTGTTGATTATCAGCTCCGTTAAACGGCGCGCCGTGCCAGCCCATGGAGTAGGGGAATGAGCACTGGAACAGATTGTCGTAGCGGCTGGTGAGCTTTTTCAGCGCCAGCGCCAGGTCGGCGCTTTGCTCCGGGCTTAAATCCGTGATGCGTAATACATGGGCTTTTGGTAGCAGCAGCGTTTCGAACGGCCACGCTGCCCAGTAAGGAACCACGGCTAACCAGTGTTCTGTTTCTACAACGGTGCGGCTGCCGTCAGCCAGCTCTCGCTGGACGTAATCCAGCAGCATGGGCTTGCCCTGGTGGGCAAAATATTCACGCTGTAAATTGTCTTCACGGGCCACTTCGTTAGGTAAAAAGCTGTTTGCCCAAACCTGGCCGTGAGGGTGAGGGTTAGAGCAGCCCATAGCCGCGCCTTTATTTTCAAATACCTGCACCCACGGGTAGCTTTTGCCCAGTTCGGCTGTTTGCTGTTGCCAGGTTTTTACTACCTCTGCAAGTGCGGTAAGCGGCAGCTCCGGCAGCGTTTTACTGTGATCGGGGGAGAAGCAGATAACCCGGCTGGTTCCGCGCGCGCTTTCGCAACGCATCAGAGGATCCTGGCTTGCGGGGGCGTCTGGCGTGTCCGTCATTAACGCGGCAAAATCGTTAGTGAAAACGAAAGTACCGGTGTAATTCGGGTTCTTATCTCCGGTGACGCGGGTATTGCCCGGGCAGAGAAAGCAGTCCGGATCGTGAACCGGCAGCTTATCCTGCGAGGGCGTTTCCTGTGCACCCTGCCAGGGTCGCTTCGCGCGATGCGGAGAAACCAGAATCCATTGACCCGTTAGCGGGTTATAGCGGCGATGCGGATGATCGACCGGATTAAACTGCTCCATCACATGTCCTTAGTCTTCATAACCTTGGGGGTGGCGTGACTGCCAGCGCCAGGTATCATCTGCCATTTCCTGCAGCGAACGGCTGACACGCCAGTTGAGTTCTTTATCGGCTTTGGTGGCATCGGCCCAGTAGGCGGGCAGGTCGCCGTCGCGGCGTGGGGCGAAGTGGTAGTTCACCGGCTTACCGCAGGCCTTGCTGAAAGCGTTAACCACGTCGAGCACGCTGCTGCCAACGCCCGCGCCGAGATTGTAAATATGCACCCCGGGCTTGCCTTCCAGCGCCTGCATAGCGGCAACGTGGCCGTCGGCAAGATCCATAACGTGGATATAGTCGCGCACGCCGGTGCCGTCTTCGGTTGGGTAATCGTTACCAAAGATAGCCAGAGAATCGCGGCGGCCAACGGCAACCTGGGCAATGTAAGGCATCAGGTTGTTTGGAATGCCCTGCGGATCTTCACCCATATCGCCCGATGGATGAGCGCCTACCGGGTTAAAGTAGCGCAGCAGAGCAACGCTCCAGTCCGGCTGAGCCTTTTGCAGGTCGGTCAGGATCTGTTCGACCATCAGTTTGCTTTGGCCGTAAGGGCTGGCAGGTTTGCCGGTAGGGAAGCTTTCTACATATGGGATTTTGGGCTGGTCGCCGTAAACGGTGGCGGAGGAGCTAAAGATGAAGTTAGTAACGTTGGCGGCGCGCATCGCGGAGATGAGCTTCAATGTGCCGGTCACGTTGTTGTCGTAGTACTCCAGCGGCTTGTTGACGGACTCGCCTACGGCTTTTAGCCCGGCAAAGTGGATGACCGCATCGATTTTATGATCGTGGAAGATTTCGGCCAGCAGCGCTTCGTCGCGGATGTCACCGTCGATAAACAGCGGGTGTTTACCGCCCAGACGTTCGATCTCCGGCAGCACGCTGCGCTTGCTGTTACACAAGTTGTCGAGGATCACCACATCGTGCCCGTTTTGCAGCAGCTGCACGCAGGTATGACTGCCGATGTAACCGCTACCACCTGTAACCAGAACTCTCATTTTTCGCTCCATATAGCCTATGGGTTGGGATAACCATAGCATAACAGAGCGGTCAAAAATGTGATATGTGCTAAATTAGTGGTATCGTTTACACAATGGGTTTCGATTCAATCAGCATTGCCATAACGCATTGTAAAACAAATGCCATTAAAGGAAAGGATGCGGCAATTCCGAAAGTCTGCGCGCCGCAGTTAAGGAATAAAAGGCGCCGTAGCGCCTTCAGGGATTATGCAGGATTCACGTCTTCGATTTCATAACCGTATCCGTCACCGTCGGGGACAAAAGTTAAGCGCCGGGTAATACACTCTGGGGCATCTTCGGCGTGGTGGGAGACAAACAGCAGCTGCGTCTCGCCCTCGCCAATCAAAATATCGACAAAACGGCGTACCAGCTGGCGGTTAAGCGGGTCCAGCCCCTGAAGCGGTTCATCCAGAATCAACAGGGTCGGGTGTTTTACCAGCGCTCTGGCAATCAGCGCCAGGCGCTGCTGCCCCCAGGAGAGGCTGTGGAAGGGCGCATCGGCGGTGGCGTTGTCCATGCCCAGCATGTTCAGCCATTCGCGTGTGAGCTTCTGCTGTCTGTCCGACACCGCCTGATAGATACCGATTGAGTCAAAGTAGCCGGAAAGGATAACGTTACGCACCGTGGTGCTGACGCGATAATCCAGATGCAGGCTGCTGCTGACGTAACCGATATGTTTTTTGATATCCCAGATGGTTTCTCCGCTGCCGCGACGACGGCCAAACAGCGTCAGGTTATTGCTGTAACCCTGCGGATGATCGCCGGTTACCAGGCTCAGCAATGTTGATTTCCCTGCGCCGTTAGGCCCGACGATTTGCCAGTGCTCGCCGGGGTTAACCGTCCAACTGAGATGATGCAGGATAGGGCGGTCGTTATACTCAACCACGCCGTCTTTCAGTACGATGCGCGGTTCGTTTTCAGGTAAAGCGTAGCGGGCGCTCGGGTCGTCCGCTTCGGGTAGCGCAACGCCCGCCAGCTTCTCGCTGTGGGCCAGTTGAGCAATAAGCGCCTGCTCCAGCAGAGCCTGTTTTTCCCCGCTTTCCGTCAAGGTGCAGTCGGCCAGCACGCCAGCATACTGCACAAATTCCGGGATCTCATCAAAGCGGTTGAGCACCAGCACCAGGGTATAACCCTGTGCGCTTAGCCCGGCTAATAGCTCAGCCAACTGCTGGCGAGACTTTACGTCCAGACCGTCGAATGGCTCATCGAGGATCAGCAGATCAGGCTGCGCCATCAGCGCCTGGCAGAGCAATGTCTTGCGCGTTTCACCGGTGGATAAATATTTGAAGCGGCGGGAGAGTAAATGCTCAATGCCAAATAAGGCTGCAAGCTCCCGGCAGCGGCTTTCATCCGCAACTTCGTCCTGGATGATTTCCGCCGTGGTGCGGCCGGTGTCGTCCTCATCGGCGCTGAGTAAATCGGTATTGTTGCGCTGCCATTCGTCGCTGACCAGCTTTTGCAATTGCTCAAAAGAGAGGTGGGCGATGCGTGTAAAATCGCAATGTCGCTCGCCTTTTTGTAGCGTAAGCGAACCGGCCAACGCGCGGGCCAGAGCGGACTTGCCGCTGCCGTTGGCGCCCACAAACGCCCAGCTTTCTCCGGCGCGCAGGGTAAGATCGTTGAGGGTGAGAGTTTTTATGTCGCTAAGGTGAAACGTACCTTGCGAAATATGCAACGAAGACATGTTTTATCCCATATTTTGCAGCGATGAAGCTACAGAAATACGGTTTGTCGGCTTCGATGTCAATCGACCCGTCGCTTTTAGCAGAGTGTGGCGACGATAACCCTATCCGCATTGAAAAATGCTGTTACCTCAGCACCTTCTACCAGCGCCTGCTGCTCAACGCGCAGGTTGGGAAGCGTGGCGCACAGCGTCTGGCCGTCGGCTAATTCCACCAGCACTTCGCTGTGATCTTTACCCTGCTCAACGCTGCTGATTTTGCCCGCAAGCTGGTTATCCGCGCTGTCTGCTTCACTGCGGCTGGTGGCGATATCAATCCACGGCGCTTTAATCAGCACCAGCACTTCTTTGCCTTCATCAAGGCCAAGACGTTCGGCGCTCTGGCGAGTAATTGCCGCTTTTAAACGGGTTTCACCGTCTGCCAGCAAGATGTCGATATGCTGCTGCACCTGCTCATCATCGCGTTTTAAAACGGTGCCAAATAGCTGGTTACGGGCGCTGGTTTGCAGCGAAAAGCGGGAAATAGCGGCAAGCAGGCTGTCCAGCGGCAGGGCGTCGTCCTGCAATACGTCAAAGGCTTTTTGCTGAATTTGCGCCAGCAGCTCGTAAAGCTGGATAAGGCGTTCGCCGTAGCGGGTCAGTACCGCGCCGCCGCCACCTTTACCGCCCGTGGCCCGATCTACAAGGCTTTGCTCGGCCAGCTGGTTCATCTCATTAATGGCATCCCAGGCGCTTTTGTAGCTGATTCCGGCAAGTTTCGCCCCCTGGCTGATAGAGCCGGTGTGGCGAATCTGCTTGAGCAGCGCGATGCGCCGCGGGTCGGCGAACAGCCGCTGCTGCAGCTTCAGCGTTAATAAGATTTCAGCTTGCATAACCTCTCCGGGTCGGGAAAACCTTCATTTTCCTCTATTGTGGCTATCCGGGCAAATGGCACAAAAGGAGAGTGCGTTTTTCTCAACTACCGCTAGAATATTCATTCTCGCTTTTGCCGGAGGCAGTTATGTTCGAGTTATTGAAAAGCCTGGTGTTTGCCGTGGTCATGGTGCCGGTTGTCATGGCGGTGATCCTCGGTCTCATCTATGGATTGGGTGAAGTGTTTAACGTCTTCTCAAAAGTCGGTCATCGCGACCAACCTTCGAAACAGCATCACTGATTCCCCGAACGCCCGGCAAATGCCGGGCTTTCTTTTGATCCCCATCAAGAACTTTAAAGCCCCCGCCACTTCTGCCGATAAATTCTGTATCTTCCGCTTAGCAATCGTTATATTTCAGCCTACATAACGAAACAAACGGAGTTAAGTCATGAATAAACCCTGGATTCGCCTCGCACTTGGCGCGGCTTTATCGGTTAGCCTGGCAGGCCAGGCCCTGGCAGACAGCGGCAAAATTACCGTCTTTGCAGCGGCTTCATTAACCAATGCCATGCAGGATATTGCGGCTCAGTATCAAAAAGAGAAGAAAGTCGAAATTGCCTCCTCTTTTGCCTCTTCTTCTACTCTTGCTCGCCAGATTGAAGCGGGCGCGCCTGCGGATCTGTTTATTTCTGCCGATCAGAAATGGATGGATTATGCGGTAAGCAAAGACACCATTAAAGGCGATACTCGTGAAACGCTGCTCGGCAATAGCCTGGTGGTTATCGCGCCAAAAGCCAGCAAGCAGGGCGAGATTACCATTGATGCAAAAACCGACTGGGCTACGTTGCTGAAAGGCGGCCGTCTGGCGGTGGGTGATCCTGAGCACGTACCTGCCGGTATTTATGCGAAGGAAGCGCTGCAAAAATTGGGCGCGTGGGACACGTTGTCCGCTAAACTTGCTCCGGCAGAAGACGTTCGCGGCGCGCTGGCGCTGGTTGAACGTGACGAAGCGCCGCTGGGCATTGTTTACGGCTCCGACGCCGTCGCCGGCAAAGGCGTGAAAGTGGTGGGTACCTTCCCGGAAGGCTCTCATCAGAAAGTGGAATACCCGATTGCGATTGTTAAAGGCCACGATAACCCAACCGTTAGCGCGTTCTACAGTTATCTGAAAGGAGCGGAAGCGGCTAAAGTCTTCCAAAAATACGGATTCACGACTCTACAATGATATTGAGCGATCCCGAATGGCAGGCGGTACTGCTAAGCCTGAAAGTTTCATCTATCGCGGTGCTGTTTAGTCTACCTGTCGGGATCTTCTTTGCCTGGGTGCTGGTGCGTTGCCGCTTCCCGGGCAAAGCCTTGCTCGATAGCCTGATTCATCTCCCCCTGGTTCTGCCGCCGGTGGTGGTGGGCTATCTTCTGCTGGTGGCCTTCGGCCGCCGCGGTTTTATCGGCTCCTGGCTGTATGACTGGTTCGGCATAACCTTCGCCTTTAGCTGGCGCGGCGCGGTCCTTGCCGCTGCGGTGATGTCCTTCCCGCTAATGGTGCGCGCCATTCGTCTGGCGCTGGAAGGCGTAGATATGCGCCTTGAGCAGGCGGCCAGAACCCTCGGAGCAGGGCGCTGGCGGGTGTTCTGCACCATAACACTTCCCCTGACGCTGCCCGGTATTATCGCCGGTACGGTGCTGGCATTTGCCCGCTCGCTGGGTGAGTTCGGGGCAACTATTACCTTTGTGTCCAACATCCCTGGCGAAACCCGCACTCTGCCTTCTGCCATGTATACCCTTATTCAGACGCCGGGCGGCGAAACCGCGGCCGCGCGCTTATGTCTGATAGCGATTGCGCTGGCGATGGCTTCCCTGCTGGTGGCCGAATGGCTGGCCCGGGTAAGCCGCAAACGTATGGGGGCGAACTGATGCTGGAGCTTAACTTCACCCAGACGCTGGGTACTCATCGGCTCGAGATAAATGAAACGCTGCCCGGCCAGGGTATTACCGCCGTGTTTGGCGTTTCCGGCGCGGGGAAAACGTCGCTTATCAATGCAATTAGCGGCCTTACCCGGCCTGAAGAAGGGCGCATTGTCCTCAACGAGCGGGTGCTGACGGATGCCGGAAAACAGTTTTACCTGCCGCCGGAGAAGCGCCGCGTGGGCTATGTGTTTCAGGACGCACGGTTGTTTCCGCATTATCGGGTGCGCGGCAACCTGAAGTACGGTATGGCAAAAAGCATGGCCGCCCAGTTCGATAAGCTGGTGGCACTGCTCGGCATAGAATCTTTACTGGATCGCTTTCCCTGGAGCCTGTCCGGCGGTGAGAAACAGCGCGTTGCTATTGGCAGGGCGCTGTTAACCGCGCCGGAACTGCTGTTGCTGGACGAGCCTCTGGCATCGCTCGACATCCCGCGTAAGCGTGAACTGCTGCCGTACCTGCAAAGGCTGGCGAGCGAAATCAATATTCCCATGCTGTACGTCAGCCACTCGCTGGAAGAGATTTTACATCTGGCCGATAAGGTGCTGGTGCTGGATGGCGGGAAGGTCAAAGCCTTTGGCAATCTCGAAGAGGTCTGGGGCAGTAGCGTGATGAATCCGTGGCTTCCCAAAGAGCAGCAAAGCAGCGTACTGAAAGTGACGGTTCTGGAGCACCATCCGCATTATGCCATGACGGCGCTGGCGCTGGGCGACCAGCATCTGTGGGTCAACAAGCTCGATAAGCCATTGCAGGCGCCGCTGCGCATCCGCATTCAGGCCTCAGACGTTTCGCTGGCGCTACAACCGCCGGTTAACAGCAGCATTCGTAACGTGCTGCGGGCGAAAGTGGCCCAGTGCTTTGACGATGAGGGCCAGGTTGAAGTTCAGCTGGAAGTCGGTTCCCGCACCCTGTGGGCGCGCATCAGCCCCTGGGCGAGGGATGAGCTGGCGGTTAAGCCCGGCCAGTGGCTGTATGCGCAGGTGAAAAGCGTGTCAATTACCGCCTGATTAAAGCACGTATTTATAGAGCGTTTCGGCAATGCCTGTTTCCAGATTCGTGCCGATGGTCATGTCGGCTCGAGCCTTAATCGCTTCGTCGGCATTGCCCATCGCCACGCCCATGCCCACGCTTTCCAGCATGCTCAGGTCATTGTAGTTATCGCCAAAGGCAATGACCTCGTTCATCGGGATACCCTGAGATTTTACCCACTGTGCCAGGCGCGCACCTTTGCTGTTGCCGCGCTGGGCGACATCCACCTGATCGTGCCACGACCACTCGCAGGCCAGGTTCAGCTCGCTTTCAACCGCCCGGGTAAACTGCCTGAGCTTTGGAATGTCCGCATCGGTCAGGGCAAATTTCCAGATGGAATCAACTTCCTGAGCGGCCTGCTTCAGAGAGGCCACGCTGCGGAACACCGGGCGCTGGGCTTCCGGTAAAGACTGCGCCCAGTTTTGGGTTCGCGTAACGTGGGCTTTAACGTGATCGGAACTGTCGAGATAAAGCATCGCGTCGTCGACGTACATCAGGCCATGCACCCGGTGGGCGTCAAGCAAGTCAATCAGCTGCGTGGCCTGTTCGGCGCGTAATGAATCCGACGCCAGAACCTTTTTTGCATGATAATCATACAAATAAGTACCATTGCAGCAAATTGCAGGTGTATCTAACGCCAGTGCCTGATAAAAAGGATGGATGGCGACATGATGGCGACCCGTCACGATAACCACTTTCACTCCCGCCTCACGGGCGCGGTGAAGGGCCGTAAGAGACTCCGGAAGAATGGTTTTTTGCGGGGTCAGCAGGGTGCCGTCGAGATCGAGAGCGATTACGCGATAACTCATTTAGGGTTCCAGTCATTATTCATAAGGTTTGTACCGATGGTACACCGCCAGCGTCGCAGCGCAAAATTGCTCTCCGGCCGGGTGGGGCCAACCTTGTGACTATTACTTACGAGTAGGGAGGAGAGTGAACTCATGAAACAGACAGTCTATACCGCCAGCCCGGAAAGCCAGCAGATCCACGTCTGGACGCTGCATGCCAGCGGTGAAATGACCCTGGTACAGGTTGTGGATGCCCCGGGCCAGGTTCAGCCGATGGTTATCAGCCCGGACAAACGTTTTCTTTATGTAGGCGTGCGCCCTGAGTTCCGCGTCATCGCCTACCGCATTACGCCGGACGATGGCTCCCTGACCGAGGCGGGCGTTGCTCCGCTGCCGGGTAGCCCGACCCATATTTCCACCGATCGTAAAGGCCGCTTCCTGTTCAGCGCCTCTTACAATGCGGCAAACGTCGCGGTTATCAGCCTTGAAAACGACGGCCTGCCGGGTGAAACGGTTGACGTGGTTGAAGGGCTTGAAGGTTGCCACTCGGCTAATATTTCCCCGGACAACCGCACGCTCTGGACTCCGGCTCTGAAACAGGATCGCATTTGCCTGTTCACATTGTCTGACGACGGTAAGCTGGTCGCTCAAAACCCGGCCGAAGTGAATACCGTTGAAGGCGCTGGCCCTCGCCATATCGTGTTCCATCCAAATCAGCAATACGCATACTGCGTAAACGAGCTGAATAGCAGCGTGGATGTTTGGGAACTGCGCGACCCGCACGGCAAAATTGAATGCGTCCAGACGTTGGACATTATGCCGCCAGGTTTCTCTGACACCCGCTGGGCTGCGGATATTCATATCACCCCGGATGGCCGCCACCTGTATGCCTGCGACCGTACCGCCAGCATTATCACCGTATTTAGCGTTTCCGAAGACGGCAGCGTGCTGAGCATCGAAGGCTACCAGCCAACCGAAACCCAGCCACGCGGTTTCAACGTTGACCACAGCGGTAAATACCTGATTGCCGTGGGGCAAAAATCGCACCACGCTGCCGTGTATAAAATTAACGGCGAACAGGGCCTGCTGGAAGAGAAAGGGCGCTATGCCGTCGGCCAGGGCCCAATGTGGGTTGTGGTTAACGCGCACTGATTTTCATGCATAAAAAAACCTCGCCGCGGCGAGGTTTTTTGTTTTAACAGAGCGGGTTACTTCTCGGCGACTACCGGGCTACCCAGGCCACGGTTGTTGAACTCCCACATGCGGTTAAAGCTTGGGTCATTCAGGTCACGCTTAATGCTGTCTTTATCGCCTTTTGTGCCGATGTTACCGGCGAAAGGACGCTTAGAGGCCAGCGCATCACCCCATGGTTTTGCCGTATTGAAGCCTTCATTGATAACGCTGTCGCGAATAACAACCTGGCCGTTAGCGGACTGGCCTGCGGTATAACCGTTTTCAGTGCTGCCCAGATCCCATGAACGGCCTAACTGCGCGTCACCGGCCGCGGTGAAGCGGCTGTTTACGGCCAGGAAGCCGTAATAGAGGTTAGGCAGCGTTGCCGGAGCAAACACGTAACCTTCTTTAGTGCGGCTGTTTACCAGGCGGAAATCGGTGTTGTCGAACACCACCGCGCCGCGACCGGCAACCACATCCACATCCCCTTCGATATAGCTGTTAGTCACCAGAGTGCGAGTCTGGCGGTTAGGCAGCATACGGTTCTGCACGTCGCTGTTGGTGACGAAGAAGGTATTCTGGCGGCCCAGCAGGTGAACATTGTTCAACTGGACTTTATCGCCGTCGCTGCGCAGCGCAACCGCCTGGTGATTACCGGCATCAGCGCTGTCGCCGAGGGTATTCTGGATAGTCAGGTTCTGCAATTGCAGGCCGTTGTTCTGCGACCAGACGGCGGCAGAGCACATCACACCAACCGTTGCGCTACGGCGAGTCTGGCAGCTGTCAAACATATACCAGGCTGGCTTGCCCGGCATGTATTTACCCGCCGGGTTAACGGTACGACGCCAGGTTGTTGGGTCAATTTCGGAGTCCAGCGTCAGGCCGATTTTAACATCGTCCGCGTTGCCGGTAGTGCCGTACAGCGTCACGCTGCCGGAAGCAGCTGGGATGTACACGGTTCCTTCATATTCACCCGGCATAATCGCGATATAAACGCGGGAGCTGCTGTGCTTAATGATGGCGGCATCCACCGCGGCCTGAATAGACGTATGGGTAACGCCAGCCGTACCGGCAGGGCCAACCACGAAATCAGGCTGCTGCGGGGTGCGAATGGAAGAGGGAGTCCACGGCGCTTCATTTGGATTCATAGAAGTAAAATAGCGCGCCGCAACAAAGTTCTGTGCTTCGTCAGCCGCCAGGATCGGGCGGGACTGGGTTCCCGGCGCCACCTGAGTAGACGGTTTGTCCTGCGGTGGGGTTGAGCTACATGCGCTCAGGGCCACGGCAAAAGCCAGCGCCGCGACGCGACGAGAAACCGATAATGTGTTCAAGGTTGCTCCTTGCTGTACGATGGAATAGAGGGTTATCTCAAAGCCTGCTTTTTTATACTAAGTTGAGCGAAACGGGAAGCCGATTGTTCAAATCGGCTTCAGAAAAGGAGGGATTACGGGTAAGGAGGCGGGAAAAAGTTTTTTGTTATTCTTTTTCTACGCTGAACTGGCCGTTTTTCTTACGAATAATGTATTTATGGTCACTGTCGCAGGAGACCGTGAGCGACCCGCCGAAAGCCGCCGGATAGACGCTGTTGACGGTATCGCACTGAAAACCCGCCTGGCGAATAACCGACTGCGACTCCGCCTTAAGCTGCGGTGAACCGGTATCTGCAAAAGCGCTGCCCGCCAGCAGGCAGAAGCCGAGTACAACTGTTCTCTTCATTTCTGTCTCTCTGTGATGTGAAACTGGTGCAAAGTTAATCGGCAGCGAAGCGGCATTTAATTAATGACTTAACTGGATTTATTTGTACAAATTAATTTCAGAAACAGATTAGCGAAACAGCAAGAGAGGGCTGGCAAGCTCTGCCAGCCGGGTAAGGCAGGATTCAGATAAAGAAGTCAGGATTTTCTACGGCAAGCGAAACCGCATCAATAAGCTTATCAAGCTGTTCCGGCTCAATAACATAAGGCGGCATCAGGTAAATCAGGCGGCCAAATGGACGTATCCACACGCCGTGTTCAACGAAGAAGCGCTGCAACGCCGCCATGTTGACCGGCCGGTGGGTTTCTACAACGCCTATTGCGCCGAGTACCCGCACATCCGCAACTTGCTCACCGGATGCCAGCGGCAGCAAACCTTCGCGTAGCCTGGTTTCGATGGACTCAACCTGGTGTTGCCAGTCGCCGCTTTCCAGCAGCGCGAGGCTTTCGCTTGCCACCGCACAGGCGAGCGGGTTGCCCATAAATGTGGGGCCATGCATAAAGCATCCGGCTTCGCCGTTGCTGATGGTCTCCGCAACGTTGCGCGTGGCCAGAGTGGCTGAAAGAGTCATGGTCCCGCCGGTCAGGGCTTTGCCCAGGCAAAGAATATCCGGCGCAATTCCCGCGTGTTCACAGGCGAACAGCTTCCCGGTACGCCCGAAGCCGGTCGCTATCTCATCGGCTATCAGCAATATGCCCTCGCGGTCGCACATGCGTCGGATGCGGCGTAGCCATTCCGGATGGTAGAAACGCATTCCTCCCGCACCCTGAACCACTGGCTCCAGGATAACGGCGGCAATTTCGTGCCGATGAGCGGCCATCAGTCGTGCAAAAGGCACGATATCCATTTCATCCCAGTCATCCTCAAAACCGCACTGCGGAGCGGGAGCAAAAATATTCTCCGGCAGATAACCCTGCCACAGGCTATGCATCGAGTTTTCAGGATCGCACACCGACATCGCGCCAAAGGTGTCGCCGTGGTAGCCGTTGCGGAAGGTGAGGAAGCGCTGACGCGGCTCGCCTTTAGTGTGCCAGTATTGCAGCGCCATTTTCATCGCCACTTCAACCGCTACGGAACCTGAGTCCGCCAGAAATACACATTCCAGCGGGGCGGGCGTCATGGCAACGAGTTTGCGGCACAGCTCTACAGCCGGGGGATGAGTAATCCCGCCAAACATCACATGCGACATGCTGTCGATTTGCTGTTTCATCGCCTGGTTCAGGCGCGGGTGGTTATAGCCGTGAATCGTGGCCCACCAGGAGGACATACCGTCCACAAGCCTGCGGCCATCGGCAAGTTGTAGCTCGCATCCGGCGGCGGCAACTACCGGATAAACCGGCAGCGGCTGGCTCATTGAAGTGTAAGGATGCCAGATATGATGTTGGTCGAACGCTAAATCAGCAGGGATCATAGGGTGACTTGTAAACCATTTAAAAAAGATTTAGGTTTACAAGTATAACGTCAATCGATGGTCTATAACACCCTTTTTGGAGATGCCCAATGGCTCACCACGCACGCTGGTCAATGTCGCAGGTTACTGCTTTATTTCAAAAACCTCTGCTGGACTTACTGTTTGAAGCTCAGCAGATTCACCGTCAACACTTCGACTCGCGGCAGGTTCAGGTCAGCACGCTGTTGTCGATAAAGACCGGTGCCTGCCCGGAAGACTGCAAATATTGCCCGCAAAGCTCGCGCTACAAAACCGGCCTTGAGGCTGAGAGATTAATGGAAGTTGAGCAGGTTCTCGAGTCTGCCCGCAAAGCGCGAAACGCGGGTTCTACCCGATTCTGCATGGGGGCGGCGTGGAAAAACCCGCATGAGCGCGATATGCCTTATCTCGAGCAAATGGTGCAGGGAGTTCGTGCTATGGGGCTGGAAACCTGCATGACGCTCGGCACGTTAACCGAGGGCCAGGCCCAGCGCCTTGCGTCGGCGGGGCTGGATTACTACAACCACAATCTGGACACGTCGCCTGAGTTCTACGGCAATATCATCACCACAAGAACCTACCAGGAACGCCTGGACACGCTGGGTAAAGTTCGTGATGCCGGGATTAAAGTTTGCTCGGGGGGGATAGTAGGCCTCGGTGAAACCGTGACCGACCGTGCCGGGCTGCTGCTGCAATTAGCGAATTTACCGACTCCGCCGGAAAGCGTGCCGATTAATATGCTGGTGAAGGTTAAAGGCACGCCGCTGGCGGATAATGAAGATGTGGATGCGTTTGATTTTATTCGTACTATTGCCGTTGCCCGCATTATGATGCCGCAGTCTTATGTTCGTCTTTCCGCCGGGCGCGAGCAGATGAGCGAGCAGACCCAGGCTATGTGTTTCATGGCCGGGGCAAACTCGATTTTCTATGGCTGCAAACTGCTCACCACGCCAAACCCGGAAGAAGACAAAGATCTCCAGCTGTTCCGCAAGCTGGGCCTGAATCCGCAGCAAACCACCACCGAAATGGGTGATAACGAGCAGCAGGAGCAACTGGCTGGCCAGCTTCTGAACGCCGATACCGACAGTTATTACAACGCGGCGGCGGTATGAGCTGGCAGCAGCGCATCGAAGCAGCATTAAGCGAGCGCCGCGCCAGCGCCAGCTTTCGCACCAGGCAGGCCAGTACGGCCGGAAACGGGCGTTTTTTCTCCTGTAACGGTCGCCAGTATCTTAATTTTTCCAGCAATGACTACCTGGGGCTAAGCCAGCACCCAGAAATTGTAAACGCCTGGCAAAAAGGTGCCGCGCAGTACGGCGTTGGCAGCGGAGGTTCCGGGCACGTTACCGGGTACAGCGTCGAGCACCAGCGTTTTGAGCAGCGGCTGGCGCAGTGGTTAGGTTTTGAACGGTCGCTGTTGTTCATTTCCGGCTATAGCGCCAACCAGGCGGCGATCTCCGCCCTTGGGCAAAAACCGGACAGCATCATCGCGGATAAGCTCTGCCACGCCTCCATGATGGAGGCGGCGATGCAAAGTCCGGCGCAATTACGCAGATTCAGGCATAACGATGTTGAGGCGCTTACCGCTCTGCTTGATAAATCTCATGGCGGCGAGCAGTTGGTGCTGAGCGAAGGGATTTTCAGCATGGATGGTGACGCTGCGCCACTCCAGGATATGAGTAACGTCGTGCGGCAGGCCGGCGGCTGGCTGATGGTGGATGACGCCCACGGCATCGGCGTAGTGGGCGATGAGGGGCGCGGCAGCTGTCATGCTCAGTCTATTCGGCCGGAAATACTGGTCGTCACTTTCGGCAAAGCTTTTGGTGCCAGCGGTGCTGCCGTGCTCTGTAGTCAGGATGTGGCGGATTATTTGCTGCAATTTGCCCGCCATCTGATTTACAGCACCTCAATGCCTCCGGCCCAGGCTGCGGCTTTAAATGCGGCGTTAACGGTTGTTCAGAAGGGGGATGCCTTGCGCGAGCAACTTAAGGCTAACATCCAGCGTTTTCGGCGCGGTGCGGAGCAGCTCTCCCTGGCTCTGGCCGACTCAAACAGCGCCATTCAGCCGCTGATAGTTGGTGAAAATCAGCGAACTTTGGATCTGGCAGCCTGCCTGCGCGAGCGTGGTTTTTGGCTCACGGCTATCCGCCCGCCAACCGTCCCGCCCGGCAGCGCCCGCCTGCGCATTACTCTCACCGCGTCGCATACGGAAAATGATATCGACGAACTGCTGGAGGCGCTCCATGACGAAGCGGGTCGATAAAGCCGCGGTGGCGGCCGCATTCGGGCGGGCGGCGGGAAGCTATGAACGCTTCGCCGACCTACAGCGAATGAGCGGTGATTATTTGTTAGAGAGTCTGGAGAACAGACCCGCAGGGCGCGTGCTGGACGCCGGGTGCGGCACCGGCTGGTATAGCCGGGTCTGGCGGGCCAGAGGAAGCGAAGTACTGGCGCTCGATCTCGCGCGTGAAATGCTGCTCCAGTGCCAGCAAACACAGTCCGCACATCGGTTTATCGAAGGGGATATTGAGTCAATCCCGCTGCCGTCAGAGACGGTGGATCTGGCCTGGAGCAACCTCGCCGTGCAGTGGTGTAGCAGCCTCCATCAGGGCCTGGCCGAGCTTTATCGGGTGACTAAACCCGGCGGCAGCGTAGCTTTTACTACTCTGGCGAGCGGCTCATTGCCTGAATTGCAACAGGCCTGGCTGGGAGTGGACGAGCGGCCGCATGCCAATAAGTTTTTATCCTTTGCCGAAGTCGAGCGTGCCTGTAGCCCGTGGCGAACAGCATTAACGAGCCGAACGATAAGCCAAACGTTTCCAGACGTAATGAGCGCCATGCGCTCGCTCAAGGGCGTTGGCGCGACGCACCTGCATGACGGCAGAAAAAATACGCTAATGACCCGCGGGCAGCTTCAACGCCTGAATGAGGCATGGCCGCAGCACGAAGGGCAGTATGCCCTTAGCTGGCAGATAATTTTTGGAGTAATTGAACGTGATTAAAAAATGGTTTGTTACCGGAACCGATACTGAAGTAGGTAAAACCGTTGCCAGCTGCGCGCTTCTTCAGGCGGCAACCGCAGCAGGATACCGCTCGGTGGGCTATAAGCCGGTTGCATCAGGCAGCGAAATGACGCCTGAAGGGATCCGCAACAATGATGCACTCGCGCTCCAGCGCAACAGTTCGGTGCTGGTTCCCTATCCGCAGATTAATCCTCTGGCGTTTATCGAACCGACTTCACCGCACATTGTTAGCGCCGAAGAGCAGCGGCCTATCACTTTTTCCGCCATGTCCGAAGGGCTGGAGAACCTGGCGACTAAGGCCGACTGGGTTCTGGTAGAGGGAGCGGGAGGCTGGCTCACGCCGCTGTCTGAAACCACAACCTTTGCGCAATGGGTGGCTACAGAGCAATTGCCGGTGATTCTCGTCGTCGGCGTGAAGCTAGGCTGCATTAATCACGCGCTGTTGACCGCACACGCCGTGCAGTCTGCTGGTTTAACGCTGGCTGGCTGGGTTGCCAACGGCGTACAACCCGCGGGTAAACGGCATGCGGAATATATGGCGACGCTAAAACAGCGGCTGGCGGCTCCGCTACTGGGAGAAATTCCGTGGCAACCACAAATTAGCGAAGAAACGCCGCTGGGTCACTATATCGACCTCTCCGTGATTGCGGTCTGACTCGCATCATTTCTGCAAAAAAAGTAAGGCCCGCTGCCCGGCTTCGGGCCTTCTTCCACTTTTGAACTTCCCCGAAAAACAAACCTTCTTCCAAAACGATAGGGAGCGTAGAGTATTTCATCGTTAGAGTTGTCACTGGACAACCATTGTGAGATGCTTATTTAGCCGGAGGGAATATGGCAAGAAGAAAGCTCCCGGTAAAAGAGATAGAAGCGGCATTATGCTATGCCGAATTTCAGGGATGGCGGGTTAAACAAGGCGGATCGCACTGCTGGGGCAAGCTTCTATGCCCGTGGAACGATAAGACGTGCCGCTGCGGCGAGTTTTGCATCAGCTGCGTGTGGAGTACTCCACGAAGCGAGGGAAATCACGCCAGGCAAATCCGTAGGGTAGTGGACTGGTGTGCAAATACTACATCCCAAAATGTGCTGCACTAAAAGGAGAGCTAAACATGGCGGAATATACCTTCACGTTGATTTTCAGCCTGCCGAATAACCAGAAGGATCCGGAACAGTGGGTTGCCGCGCTGGGCGCCGGTGGCTGCGATGACGCGCTTATCGGCATTGGCGTTACCGGGCGTGTAGCGTTGAACTTCATTCGCGAGGCGGCAAATGCCGAAGAAGCGCTGGTTAGCGCAATACAGGACGTATTAAGAGCCGTTCCTGGGGCAACCTTAGTTGAAGCCGCTCCGGACCTGGTTGGCCTGACGGATGTGGCCGAGCTGCTGGGATTCACTCGGCAGTACATCCGCAAAGTTATGGTAACGCGAGAAGCTTTTCCGCTGCCGGTACACGACGGTAAAACAGCGCTCTGGAATCTGGAAACCGTACTGCGCTGGATGCGAGCCAATCGGGTGATGGCGGTGCCTGCGCCGCTGCTGGAAATTGCAGTCGTCACCCGCCAGTGCAATCTGCGCCGTGCGCTGGGCGCACTGAATCCGGCATTTCAACACCAACTGGATAATCTCTAGCGCTTCACGGCTCCAGCCAGTCGGAGACGAGCCTGTCATCAAGCTGTGCGACATCGCCCTGAGCAACATTCCTGCCCTTATGCAGCAGGCAGAACTTGTCCGCAACCCGGCGAATAAACGGCAGCCGCTGTTCGACCAGCAAAATAGTCAGCCCAAAATCGTGATTTAAGCGGCGGATAAGGTTGACCATTTCATTGATAAACCTCTGGCCACTGCCGAGCGTGGGCTCGTCCAGAATCAGCAATTTAGGCTGCAGGACAAGGGCCCGTGCCAGCGCCAGCTGCTGGCGCGTATCAACCTGTAGTTCACCGCTCCTGACCTGCCGCAGGCCGTATAGCTCGGGGAACAGATCATAGATAAGCGGGGGAATAACGCCAGGAGCCTGCTGGCCTGCCATCATGGCGATTTGTAGGTTCTCTTCGACGGTGAGCTGGGAAAAAATACGCCGATCCTGCGGTACATACCCGATACCCAGGGCAGTACGTCCTTCGACAGGTTTGTCCAGCATGTTTTCGGGCGGGTGGCCAGCCTCCTGCCACAGCATGCTTCCGCTCTGCACGGGTAAATAACCCGCAATGCAGTTTACCAGCGTGGTTTTTCCCTGCCCGGGGGCGCCAAGCACGCAGGTGCATTCACCCGGAGCCAGCTCAAGGTCGAGGTTCCATAATATATGATTGTCGCCGTAGAACTGATTCACTGCGCGAAGGCTCAGCATTGTCTATCTCCTTGCTCGGGTGGAGGACTCCCCCATCAGAATTCTGCAATTAGCTTGCCAGCAAGGCGATAAAGCCTGAAAAAATCCCCAATTCCAGGATAAAACGCAGAATTTAGATCTTCACAATGCCGTGCCTTGGTGTTTTTTGCCGGTTCGCTGCACCCGGTGAGTGCTTAAAAAGTGCAAGTTTGGTGCAACAAAAAGCGTTTTAACCTCAGGATATATCTTGATTTCGGGATCTGGCTCAAAGCTGCGGGGTATAGCGAAATCGAATGAATAAAAGCAAAAAAATTAGCGAAATTTTTTTTTCACCCCTGGCACAGAAAAGATATGGGTTTTTCCGAGCGGCTAGCTAAAAGGGCTTGCCGCAGTTATCCACCATTCCTGTGGATAACCTTGTGCATTAGAGTTAGAAAACTTGACGAAAGCTAGAGCGGGCGCGGCCTGCGACCAAATTGGCGTTAAACCGGTCTTTGTGAAATATTTATTTAGATTCAATACGTTGAATAAAATCAACTACTGCAATAAAAGTGTCAAACATCGAGGCCGTCATCTCCTTACCTCCCTTGACAAATGTTAAAAGGCGAAAAAATTTGGGGATAACCCTCAGTCGCTGGAGATTTATCTGGCGAAGGGGGAAATTGTGGGCGGACTAAGCGGTTAAAATCATTGGCTGGCAGGCTTAGTAAAAATGAGAACTGGTGTTTTATACAGTTTTTCACTGGAAAAAATCGCGTTGCCGGGTAAAATTACACTCCGGCCCGCTCGTTTCTTCATCAGGTAGCCCGTTCATGAGTAAAGCGTTCAAACTTAATTCTGCATTTAAACCTTCGGGCGACCAGCCTGAGGCCATTAGTCGCCTGAAAGAAGGGCTGGAAGATGGCCTGGCGCACCAGACGCTGCTTGGCGTTACGGGTTCCGGTAAAACCTTCACCGTCGCAAACGTTATTGCTGACTTGCAGCGTCCAACAATGGTGCTGGCGCCTAATAAAACGCTGGCTGCTCAGCTGTACGGCGAGATGAAAGAGTTTTTCCCGGACAATGCGGTTGAGTTTTTTGTCTCTTACTACGACTACTACCAGCCGGAAGCGTACGTCCCCAGCTCCGATACTTTTATCGAGAAAGATGCTTCGGTGAACGAACATATCGAGCAGATGCGCCTGTCTGCCACTAAAGCGCTGCTCGAACGCCGGGACGTGATTGTGGTGGCTTCGGTTTCGGCAATTTACGGTCTGGGCGATCCGGATCTCTATTTGAAGATGATGCTGCACCTGACGAAGGGCATGATAATCGATCAGAGAGCGATCCTTCGCCGCCTCACCGAACTGCAATACACGCGCAACGATCAGGCTTTCCAGCGCGGTACTTTCCGCGTGCGGGGAGAGGTGGTCGATATCTTCCCGGCAGAGTCAGATGACCTGGCGCTGCGCGTTGAATTATTTGATGAGGAAGTTGAAAGGCTGTCTTTGTTCGATCCGTTGACGGGCCAAATTTCCCAAACCATCCAGCGTTTTACCATCTATCCAAAGTCGCATTACGTTACCCCGCGAGAGCGTATCGTGCAGGCGATGGAAGACATTAAAGTTGAGCTGGCCGACCGCCGTAAGGTGCTGCTGGCCGACAATAAACTGCTGGAAGAACAGCGTATTGCCCAGCGTACCCAGTTCGATCTCGAGATGATGAACGAGCTGGGTTACTGCTCTGGGATTGAAAACTACTCCCGCTATCTTTCCGGGCGCGGGCCTGGCGAGCCGCCGCCGACGCTGTTTGACTATCTCCCGGCGGACGGGCTGCTGGTGGTGGATGAGTCCCACGTGACCATTCCACAAATCGGCGGTATGTATCGCGGTGACCGCGCGCGTAAAGAGACGCTGGTGGAATATGGCTTCCGCCTGCCGTCGGCGCTGGATAACCGCCCGCTGAAGTTTGAAGAATTCGAGGCACTCGCGCCGCAAACCATTTATGTTTCTGCAACGCCCGGCAACTACGAGCTGGATAAATCCGGCAGTGAAATTGTCGATCAGGTGGTGCGTCCTACAGGGCTGCTGGATCCGATTATTGAAGTGCGTCCGGTGGCGACTCAGGTTGACGATCTGCTGTCGGAAATCCGCAAGCGCGTTGCCATCAACGAGCGTGTGCTGGTTACCACGCTCACCAAACGCATGGCGGAAGATCTTACCGAATATCTGGAAGAGCACGGCGAGCGCGTGCGCTATCTGCACTCGGATATCGACACCGTCGAACGCATGGAAATAATCCGCGATCTGCGTCTCGGCGAGTTTGACGTGCTGGTAGGGATCAACTTGCTGCGAGAAGGTCTGGATATGCCGGAAGTCTCGCTGGTGGCGATTCTCGATGCCGATAAAGAGGGTTTCCTGCGTTCCGAGCGTTCGCTGATCCAGACGATTGGCCGCGCCGCGCGTAACGTTAACGGTAAAGCCATCCTCTACGGCGATAAAATTACCGCCTCGATGGAGAAGGCCATTGGCGAGACCGAGCGTCGCCGCGAGAAACAGCAGCGCTACAACGAAGAGCACGGCATTACGCCGCAGGGCCTGAATAAACGCGTGGTGGACGTGCTGAAGCTTGGCGAAGGCATGGCTAAAACTAAAGGCAGGATGAAGACCAAAGCGCGCAGCGTGATTGAAGATGATGAAATCGTCCTGACGCCGAAAGCGCTCCAGCAGAAAATTCATCAGCTGGAAGCGAAAATGCTGGAGCATGCGCAAAATCTGGAGTTTGAGGAGGCGGCGCAGATTCGCGACCAGCTTCATCAGCTGCGAGAGTTGTTTATCGCCGCTTCCTGATACTCCGTTTAGCCGAGCTGCTGTAAGGCCTGTTCCAGCGCGGCCCGCAGCAGCTTCCGGTCATGGCGATATTTAATATCGCTGGCTTCCAGCGGCTGCTGGATAACCACTCTTCCTGTCACTTCGCTGGTGTCAACCTGCGGCCCAACGACCACGGCGTCCACTACGCGCTTGCCGATGTGTTGTTCCATCAGCTCAAGCTTCTGGCGTAGAGACAGGCTTGCGGCGGCCGGGCTTAGCTCTTTACCCAGATTGCCGATATACACCATTGGCGCAGGCGTGCGGCGCAGCGCCTGGTCCATCTCTTCAAGCAGCAGGATAGGCATCAGGCTGGTGTAAAAACTGCCGGGGCCGATGAGAATTAAGTCCGCTTCTGCAATAGCCTCTAGCGCCTCTCGCGTGGCGGGTGCCTTGGGGTAGACGGCCAGATCCTGAGGTGGATTGATAAGCTGGTCGATGCTCACTTCGCCGTAAACCGCGTTGCCCTGATCGTCAGTCGCCATCAAATCGACCGGAAGCTCGGACATTGGGATCAGCTGAGCATCTACTTTAAGCAGATTTCGAATTAAATTTATAGCCTCAAGAGGGCGCACGCTTAGGTGATCCAGAGCCTTTAACATCAGGTTTCCGAGGTTATGTCCTGAAAGCTCGCCATTCCCGCCAAAACGGTACTCAAACATGGTTGAGGCGACGCTGGGTTCGGTAATTAACTGATTCAGGCAGTTACGCATGTCGCCCCAGGCAATGCCGCCTTCCGAGCGCCGAATGCGTCCAGTTGAGCCGCCATTATCGGTGGTGGTGACGATGCCGGTTAAACGTGAACCCAGAGAGGAAAGCGAGGACATTACGCGGCCCAGCCCGTGGCCGCCGCCTAGCGCGACAACCCGATCAAGATCCGCAAGCGTGCGATTACGCATAGATAAGATAATCCTTAAGAGGCATATACCGGCTTAAGGTAGCGTAAAAGTGCCTAAAAGACGATTCTCGCTCCGGGGATGATGATGTATATCAAAGTAAAAGTTACCTTTTTAAGTATTCTGTTGCGAAATTGAACAAACAACTCGTTATGCATGGATTTATATAGCGAAGACTGATATGGCGTGAACCGCTATGTCGCGCTACTATCCGAGTAACACACACTCAAGCCATGGTACCTAAGTCGCAAGATAGGGTGCCCTGGCCGCGGCTCATGAGGTCGCCAGGGTGCAGAAAGAAATGACTGCATCTCCCGTATTTGGAAAGGTGTATTCAGTGTCCCAGCTTACCGATGCTTTTGCGCGTAAGTTCTATTACTTACGTTTATCCATTACCGACGTCTGCAACTTTCGCTGCAGTTATTGCCTGCCTGACGGCTACAAGCCGCACGGCGTAGCCAATAAAAGCTTCCTCAACGTCGATGAAATCCGCCGCGTGACCCGGGCATTTTCCGCTCTGGGCACAGAAAAAGTGCGTCTCACCGGCGGGGAACCCTCCCTTCGCCGCGACTTCACCGAAATTATCGCCGCAGTGCGTGAAAACGCCTCTATCCGCCAGCTGGCGGTGACCACCAACGGCTATCGTCTGGCCCGGGATATTAACGCCTGGCGTGACGCTGGCCTGACTGCGGTTAACGTCAGCGTCGATAGCCTGGACGCCCGTCAGTTCCACGCCATAACCGGCCAGGATAAATTCCGCCAGGTGATGGAGGGCATTGATGCCGCTTTTAGCGCCGGGTTTGAGCGGGTGAAGGTGAATACCGTGCTGATGCGCGATGTAAATCATCACCAGCTGGAAACGTTTCTGGCATGGATCAAGTCGCGTCCTATTCAACTGCGCTTTATTGAGCTGATGGAAACCGGCGACGGCGGCGAGTTGTTCCGCAAGCACCATATCTCAGGCAAAACCATCCGCGATCAGCTTCTGGCCCGCGGCTGGGTGCATCAACTGCGCCAGCGCAGCGACGGCCCCGCTCAGGTGTTCTGCCATCCCGATTATGCCGGGGAGATTGGCCTCATCATGCCTTACGAGAGCGATTTCTGTGCCAGCTGTAACCGGCTGCGCGTCTCGTCTATCGGCAACCTGCATCTTTGCCTGTTCGGCGAGCAGGGCATTGCGCTACGCGACTTGCTCTCAGGGGATGAACAGCAGGCCGAGCTGGAAGGGCGAATTTCTTCCGCGCTGGCGATGAAAAAGCAGACCCATTTCCTGCATGACGGTAATACCGGCATCACTCAGAATCTGTCGTATATCGGCGGCTAACACGCCAGCCCACAAGGAGAATACCTATGAGTCAGGTAAGCCAGGAGTTTATCGCGGCACGTATTGCTATTTTGACGGTATCCAGCCGTCGTGGTGAAGAGGACGACACCTCGGGGCACTATCTGCGCGAAGCGGCAACCGAAGCCGGACATCAGGTCGTGGATAAAGCTATCGTTAAAGAAAATCGCTACGCCATTCGCGCCGAAGTATCCCGGTGGATTGCCGATGAGCAAGTTCAGGTGGTGCTGGTTAACGGCGGCACCGGTTTTACCGACGGCGACCAGGTGCCCGAGGCGTTGCTCCCGCTGTTTGACCGTGAAGTTGAAGGGTTTGGGGAGCTGTTCCGCATGCTGTCGTTCGAAGAGATAGGCACCTCTACGCTGCAATCTCGCGCCGTAGCGGGTATGGCGAACAAAACGCTGATTTTTGCCATGCCCGGCTCGACCAAAGCCTGCCGCACCGCGTGGGAAAATATTATTCAGGCGCAGCTGGATGCCCGCCAGCGTCCTTGCAATTTCCATCCACATCTTAAGAAATAAGTTATGTCGCAATTAACCCATATTAACGCCGCCGGAGAGGCGCACATGGTGGATGTTTCCGCCAAGGCCGAAACGGTGCGGGAAGCCCGCGCGGAAGCTTTTGTCACCATGCTCCCTCAAACGCTGGCGATGATTATCGAAGGCAGCCATCACAAAGGCGATGTCTTTGTGACGGCGCGTATCGCAGGTATTCAGGCCGCCAAACGGACCTGGGAGCTTATCCCGCTGTGCCACCCGCTAATGCTCAGTAAAGTTGAGCTGAAGCTGGAGGCTCAGCCGGAGCATAACCGCGTGCGCATTGAGTCCCTGTGCCGGTTGACCGGTAAAACCGGCGTTGAGATGGAAGCCCTGACGGCGGCCTCGGTAGCGGCGCTAACCATTTATGACATGTGCAAAGCAGTGCAAAAAGATATGGTGATTGGCCCGGTTCGCCTGCTGGCAAAAAGCGGCGGGAAATCCGGAGATTTCAGGGTGGACGACGATGCTTAACGTACTGTTCTTTGCCCAGGTTCGCGAGCTGGTTGGCTGCGATAGCGTGGCGGTTGATGCAGTCTATAGCGATGTAGAACAGCTGCGCGCGGCGCTGGCCGCTAAAGGGAGCCGCTGGGAGCTGGCGCTGGAGTCCGGCAAATTGCTGGCGGCGGTGAACCAGACGCTGGTGAGTTTTGACCATCCGCTGGCCGAAGGCGATGAAGTCGCTTTCTTCCCGCCGGTAACCGGAGGATAAAATGGACACCACGCGCATAGTCGTTGGCCGCGAGAATTTTAACGTCGGGGAAGAGTACCAGTGGCTTTCCCAATGTGACGAAGACGGCGCGGTAGTCACATTCACCGGCAAGGTCCGCAATCATAACCTCGGGGACAGCGTCAGCGCCCTTACGCTGGAGCATTATCCGGGGATGACGGAGAAAGCGCTGGAAGAAATCGTCGTCGAAGCCAGAAGCCGCTGGCCGCTACAGCGGGTTACGGTTATTCATCGCATCGGCGAACTGTGGCCCGGCGACGAGATAGTTTTTGTCGGCGTGACCGGGGCGCACCGCAGCTCGGCCTTTGATGCCGCGCAGTTTATTATGGATTACCTGAAAACCCGTGCGCCATTCTGGAAACGGGAAGCCACGCAGCAGGGCGACCGCTGGGTAGAAGCAAGAGACAGCGATAAGCAGGCGGCTAAACGCTGGTAGGGTGCGCGGCTGGCGGGATGTGTTAATCTTAAAGCGGGTGAGCTAAACAGCTCGCGTCAGAAGCTTAATTTACCATACAGAGGAAGCATCATGGACCGATTCCCGCGTCCCAATGAGACTATCGTGCAGCGTGCCAATACCGGCCTCCAGACCTTTATGGCGCAAGTCTACGGCTGGATGACCTGCGGCCTGCTGCTTACCGCCTTTATCGCCTGGTATGCGGCGAACACTCCGGCAGTGATGGAGTTCGTTTTCTCCAGCAAAATTACTTTCTTTGGCCTGATTATCGCTCAGCTGGCGCTGGTGTTTGTCATTTCCGGCATGGTAAACAGACTTAGCGCAGGCGTTGCTACCACGCTGTTTATGCTCTATTCGGCGCTTACCGGCCTGACAATGGCGAGCATTTTCCTGGTGTATACCTATTCGTCCATTGCCAGCACCTTCGTGGTTGCCGGCGGGATGTTCGGCGCGATGAGCCTGTATGGTTACACCACGAAACGCGACCTGAGCGGCTTCGGTAATATGCTGTTTATGGCGCTTATCGGTATCGTGCTGGCGTCGCTGGTTAACTTCTGGCTTAAGAGCGATGCGCTAATGTGGGCGATTACCTACATCGGGGTTATCGTGTTCGTTGGCCTCACGGCCTACGACACTCAGAAGCTGAAAAATATTGGCGAGCAGATAGATACCCGCGACGCACAAATGCTGCGTAAATACTCAATTGTTGGCGCGCTGACGCTGTATCTGGACTTTATTAACCTGTTCCTGATGCTGCTGCGTATTTTTGGTAACCGCCGCTAATATTATGCCCTCTCTCTTTGGGGAGAGGGCTATCTCAGTACGCTTTTGGCCCCGCAGTCCATCCTTTTGTTGGTTTTTCCTCCAGCACTTTTGCCAGCCTGAACGGAAATATATTGCAATACCTGTCACAAAAAGGGGGCGTATTGAGGAAATTTCCGTACACTTGCGTACTCTGATTAACAGGAAGAAATACTCCAGGAGATAAACCATGAAGTGGCAACAACGTGTAAGAGTGAGAACCGGACTGGGTTGCTGGCAGATTATGCTGCATCTTGCGGTGGTTGCTGCCCTGCTCGTTGGCTGGAAAACCGCAACCCTGATCCCGGTGGGGGTAGGGCTGTGCCTGCTTTATGTTCTCACGGTAGTGCTGATGTTTACCTTCCAGCGCTTCCATTCGGGTCGCCTGCGCGACATCGGCGATTTTCTTGAAGAGCTGACCACTACCTGGTACTTCGGCACCGCGATGATTGCCCTCTGGCTGCTTTCAAGAGTGGTGCAAAGTCACCTCGTTTTAGTGCTGGCAGGCATGGCTATGCTGGCCGGGCCCGCGATTTACTCCCTGCTCGCTAAAGACAAATCAGGCAATCTTGCGCCTAAACATCCAGTACGCCGCTGAGCCGGTCGTGGCCGCTATCACCAGCAGCGGCCACAAACTCTGCCACACAATGCCAAAGCTCGCGTCCTTCAGGTAAATCTGCTTGGTTATATCCGTGAAGTGGCGAATCGGGTTAATCCACGTCAGGTTTTGCAGCCATACCGGCATGTTTTCCACCGGCGAAACATAGCCTGAAAGCAGGATGGCGGGCATCATAAAGACAAATACCCCGATAAACGCCTGCTGCTGCGTTGAGCACAGGGCCGAAATCAGCAGCCCAAATCCGACCAGCGACAGCCCGTAAATAATCATCGTGAAGTAAAACAGCAGCAGCGAGCCGGAGAAGGGAATGTGGTAACCCCAAATGCCCACCGCCAGCACGATAGTTGCCTGCACCAGCGCCACTATTTGCGCGGGAATAGCCTTGCCGATGAATATTTGCCACGTTGCCAGGGGAGATACCAGCAGCTGGTCGAGCGTGCCCTGTTCGCGTTCGCGTGCCACGGAAAGTGACGTTACGATCATTACGCCAATGGTGGTTATCATGGCAATCAGCGACGGCACCACGAACCATTTGTAATCAAGATTTGGGTTATACCAGTTGCGGACAACCAGCTCGCTATTGTTCGGCTTTGGCATGCCCGTCATCAGCTCCTGCTGGTAGTTGTTGACTATTTGCTGGAGATAATTGGCGGCGATTTGCGCGCTGTTGGAGTTGCGCCCGTCCAGCAGTATTTGCAGTTTGGCAGGCTGCTGGCTTGCCAGATCGCGTGAAAAGTTAGCCGGAAAACGAATCAGCAGCAGTGCTTTCTGGTTGTCTATAGTCGGCTGGATCTCCTGCGGGCTTTTCAGCAGCAGCACGTTGCTGAAGGCGCTGGCGCGGGCAAAGCGCTGGGTCAACTCCACCGACTGGCTGCCGTTATCTTCGTTGTAGATGGCAATGGTGGCATTTGTCACCTCCAGCGTGGCGGCAAAAGGAAACAGGATTACCTGAATCAGCACCGGCAGAATAAGGATCGCGCGGGTCTGAGGTTCACGCAGCAGCGACTGAAGTTCTTTGCGTATCAACGTCCATAAACGATAAAACATGCCTTCTCCCTTAATCGAGCCGACGTTTGGTTTTTAGCGCCGTCAGGCCAATAAACATCACCGCCGAGGCAATTAAAAACAGCGTATTCACGATCAGCACCGAGGTAATATTCCCCGCCAGGAACAGGCTTTGCAGGGTGCTGACAAAATAACGAGCCGGGATAACATAAGTCACCGCCCGAATAATCGCCGGCATGCTGTCTATCTGGAAGATAAAGCCGGAAAGCATAATCGAGGGCAGAAATGCCGCATTCAGCGCCACCTGGGCGGCGTTAAACTGGTTACGGGTGATGGTGGAAATCAGCAGCCCCATGCCAAGCGTGCTGAGTAAAAACAGGCTGGTTATCAGGAACAGCAAAATCAGTGAGCCACGCCACGGCACTCCGAGAATAAACACGGTCACCAGCATACACAGCAGCATCGCCAGCATACCCAGCACGTAATAAGGCACTAATTTGCACAGCAGCAGCTCGGTACGCGTCACCTGGGTAGAGAGCAGGGCTTCCATGGTGCCGCGCTCCCATTCACGGGCAACTACCAGAGAGGTGAGGATAGCGCCTATCACAGTCATGATAATAGTGACCGCGCCGGGGATGATAAAATGCTGGCTGATGGCCGCCGGGTTAAACCAGTAGCGGAGCTGCACATCAATCAGCGGTTCAAAACTCTCTCCGCGATCCTCAGCTCGCTGCTGCTGCCAAAGCTGCCAGATCCCCTGCATATAGCCCTGAACAAAGTTGGCGGTATTAGGTTCGCTGCCGTCGGTTATCACCTGAATCGGCGCGCTGGCACCGGGGCGAGCCATATTCTGGGCAAAATCCGTCGGGATAGTCACCAGGCCACGAATCTTCCCGGCCTGCATCAGTTGAACCAAATACTCGCGGTTATCGCTGATGGTGGGTTGAATAAAAGGCGAGGCGCTGATGGCGTGCGTGAAGTCCAGCGCCTCATCGCTTTGCTGCTCCACCAGCACCCCGACGTGCAGGCGGCTGGAATCAAGGTTAATCCCGTAGCCAAAAATAAACAGCAGCAGCAGCGGGATAACCACGGCAATCAGCCAGCTGCTGGGGTCACGTACGATTTGACGCGTCTCTTTAATACATAAAGCGCGGACGCGACGCCAGGACACCAGCTGGTTATGTTCGCTCATCGTGATGCTCCTTATCCCATTGGTGGATTAGCCCGATAAACGCCTGCTCCATCGTTGGGTCAGGCGTTTCATCGTCCGCTACCTGCCGCTTCAGGTCGTCCGGCGTGCCGCTGGCGATAAGCTTGCCGCGATAAACCAGGCCGATGCGGTCGCAGTATTCGGCTTCGTCCATGAAGTGAGTGGTTACCATCACGGTAACGCCTTTCTCCACCATGCTGTTGATATGCAGCCAGAATTCCCGGCGGGTGATGGGGTCGACGCCGGAAGTCGGTTCGTCGAGAAACAGAATGTCCGGCTCGTGCATCAGCGAACAGGCGAGCGCCAGGCGCTGTTTGAAGCCGAGCGGCAGCGAGTCCGTGGTGCTGTTGGCTATCGGCTGGAGCGCAAAGGCTTCGCTCATCCGGCTAATTTTCTCCTGCTGGGCACGCCCGCGCAGGCCGTAAACGCCGGAGAAAAACCGCAGGTTCTGCGCTACCGTCAGGTTGCCGTAGAGGGAAAACTTTTGCGCCATATAGCCCAGGTGCTGCCGCGCTTTGCCGGAGCTGGTTTTCAGATCCATATCCAGTACCAGCGCTTTACCCGAAGTGGGGACTAACAAACCGCACATCATCTTGAAAGTCGTGGATTTCCCAGCCCCATTAGGTCCCAGCAGGCCGAAGATTTCCCCGCGCTTAACGGCGAAGTTAACGTGGTCGGTAGCCGCGAAATCGCCAAATTTTTTGGTCAGCTCTTTGGCCTGAATCACCGTCTCGCTGGCTTCGCCTTCCACGGTGTGAAGAATGTCGCCCAAAGGCGATTCATTAGCCCCCGCGCCGCCGAGCAGGTCGATAAACGCATCTTCAAAGCGCGGGTCGGTCTCTTTGAAGCCGGACTCGGGGATATTGAGCGCCGCGGCCAGGTCGCTAACATCAGCCTGTTTGGCAAGGATCAGCCGCACCGAGCGCCCCTGAATGACGCCATCGCTTACCTGCGGCATTTTCAGGGCCCGCTGTAGCAACTGGCGATTATTTTCGCCCTCATGGCTGACCAGCAAAGAGCGCCCTGCCATTTTTTGCGTGAGCTCTTTGGGCGCGCCGTGGTACAGCAGCTCGCCTTCGTTCATCAGCAAAATTTCCCGGCACTGTTCGGCTTCATCGAGGTAAGAAGTGCTCCACAGAATCAGCATGCCTTCTCCGGCAAGCTCGTGAACCATTTGCCACAGCTCACGCCGGGATATCGGGTCGACACCCACGCCAGGCTCGTCGAGTAGCAGCACTTTGGGCTGGCCGACGAGGGTGCAGGCGAGGCCAAGCTTTTGCTTCATGCCGCCGGAAAGTTTGCCCGCGAGCCGAGCGGTAAATGGCCCAAGGGAGGTAAATTCCAGCAGTCTTTCAAAGGTGCTTTTGCGTTCTTCACCGGTCACGCCGCGCAGGTCGGCATATAAGGTGAGGTTTTCCATCACCGTTAAATCTTCGTACAGGCCGAATTTTTGCGGCATATAGCCGAGCTCGGCGTGGAGGGCGCGATCGTCTTTAATCGGGTCGAGGCCAATCACTGAAGCCGTACCTTCGCTGGGTTTCAATAATCCGGCAAGCATCCTCATCAGGGTCGTTTTGCCCGCCCCATCCGGGCCGACTAAACCGGTCACCGCACCGGCATGAACTTCGCAATCCAGGCTGGCGACAGCGGGTTTCTCCAGATCCGGAAAGCGCTTCATCAACCCCTGGAGGCGAATTGTCGCTTTATTGTTGCTCATGCTGAGTTCCGCCGTTGAATTTCACCGTAACCGGCATCCCCTGGCGCAGGGCGTCATCCGCATCGGTGACGATAATTCGCAGGCGATAAACCAGGTCTGTGCGTAAATCAGGCGTTTCTACGGTTTTAGGCGTGAATTCTGCCGTAGGGGAGACAAAGCCAATTTTGCCGTGGTACGGCTTATCCGGACGGCCGTCGGTATAAATCAGCAGCTCGCTTCCCGGTTTAGCCTCGCCGAGGCTGGCCTCATTGATATAGGCGCGGATCCACACCGGGCGGGTAAGAGACAGCGTGAGCACCGTGCTGCCAGCGTTGAGCATGCTGCCTGGCTCAACGGCACGGGTCAGCAGCGTGCCGTCAGACGGCGCAATTAGGGTGGTGTCCTGCAAGTCGAGCTGAGACTGTGCGAGCTGGGCTTTTGCCTGCTGCAAACTGGCCTGAGCCTGGGCAATTTCCTGCGGACGGTTACCGCTGCGATACTGGCTAAGCTTATCTTTTGCCGCTTTCAGCGTGGCTTTTGCTTGTTCGCTGGAGGAACGGGCGTTTTCTAATTCGTTAGCAGATATGGTGCGTGTGGCCCACAGCCCTTGCTGGCGCTGATAAAAGTTCTGGGCGTAATCATAGGCGGCCTGAGCCTGGTTCACCTGGGCCGCAGCCTGGGCAATCTCCTCATCGCGGTAGCCCGCAATAATTAAGTCATATTTTGCCTGGGCTGCGGCCACGTTGGCCTCGGCCTGGCGTAATGCATTTTCATAGGGGGCTTTATCGAGCAGTCCCAGCGGCTCGCCGGATTTGATTGCATCGCCTTCGTCCACCTCCAGCGCGGCAAGGCGGCCCCCCACCCGGAAGCTGAGGTTAACGGTGCGAATATCGACGTTACCGTACAGCGTCAGCCCGTCGTCCTGCCTGCCCTGATACCATTTCCAGCCGCCAAATGCCGCGGCTACCAGCGCTAAAATCACAACGGCGACAATAACCGGCTTCTTATTGTTCATCGCTCGTTCTTCCTCCGTTTATGGATAATCCCTGCAGGATGAAATCGACGTGGCTAAGCACCACGCGGCTTATTTGCTGCACTTTGGCCTGGTCAAACTGCGGCCAGCCGGTGCGCAACAGAATCGTTTCGCGCCCGAGCCTGAAGGCCAGCACCTGGCCGAGCAGCGTGTGGGTATGCAAAATAGTTTCAGTATCGAAAGCATCCCGTCCAGTGTAGTGGGCAACCAGAGTGGTGAGCAGGGAATGCATTGGGTCGATAACCTGAGCGTGGATCAACTGGTAGGCAGCGGTCGGGGAAAGCTGCTCGCGGGAGATAAATTTGCTCAGGTTCAGCGTATTGTCGGAGGTCAACAGGGCCAGCATTTGCCCAAGCGCGGTATGGATAAGCTCGCGGATTTTCGCTTTATCAGGAGCGGGCTGGGCAAGAAGCGTTTCGGCCTGCGTAACGTGCTGCTGGAAGTTAACGCTGATAAAGTCGGCAATCCACTGGGCCGATGCCATATACAGCTCTTCTTTGGAACCGAAGTAGTAAGTAATGGCGGCGATATTTTGCCCGGCCTGCGCGGCAATATCTCGCGTGGTCGCATGCATTCCGTATTCGGCAAACTGAGCAATAGCCGCGGATATCAGCGTGTTTTTTGCCTGCTCACCGCGGCTGGTGACCGGCGTCGGTCCTGCGTTCATACCGACCTCTTAAAAAGTTAATCAATCGATTGATTAAGCGTAAGCAAAGTTATCACCCCTGTCCAGCGCAAGGCTTTATTCTGTCAACGGTGGGTAAAGTGAGAATTTATGCGGAAGATCACAAAAACTGCTACACTGCATCCCGAACGGCGCCGTGGTTTGCGCCTCCTCTCTTCGCCAGCCTTGCGCTGGCGCGTGATGTTCCCCCTGGAAACTACACCGCGAAACGCGGTCAGGGCGGTTCTGGAGTTCCTATGTCTTTTGATTCTCTCGGCCTGAATGCCGATATTTTGCGTGCGGTGGAAGAGCAGGGCTATCGTGAGCCTACCCCAATCCAACGTCAGGCAATTCCGGTAGTGTTATCAGGCCGTGATCTGATGGCCAGTGCCCAAACCGGCACCGGTAAGACCGCAGGCTTTACCCTGCCACTGTTACAGCGTTTGACCGACAAAGCGCCGCACCTTAAGGGCCGTCGCCCGGTTCGTGCGCTGATCCTCACTCCGACCCGTGAACTTGCGGCTCAGATTGGCGAGAACGTCCGCGACTACAGTAAATATTTGAATATCCGTTCGCTGGTGGTCTTCGGCGGCGTGAGCATTAATCCGCAGATGATGAAACTGCGTAGCGGCGTTGATGTGCTGGTAGCGACCCCGGGTCGCCTGCTGGATCTTGAGCATCAGAACGCCGTTAAACTCGACCAGGTTGAGATTCTGGTTCTGGATGAAGCCGACCGCATGCTGGATATGGGCTTTATCCACGACATTCGCCGCGTGCTGGCAAAACTGCCAACCCGCCGCCAGAACCTGCTGTTCTCCGCAACTTTCTCCGACGACATTAAAGGGCTGGCTGAAAAGCTGCTGCATAACCCGGAAGAAGTTGAGGTCGCTCGCCGCAATACCGCTTCCGAGCAGGTGACTCAGCACGTTCACTTCGTTGATAAGAAACGTAAACGGGAACTGCTGTCGCAGATGATTGGCGAAGGTAACTGGCAGCAGGTTCTGGTCTTTACCCGTACCAAACATGGCGCCAACCACCTCGCTGAACAGCTGCAAAAAGACGGTATTACCGCTGCGGCTATTCACGGTAACAAAAGCCAGGGCGCGCGTACTCGCGCATTGGCCGACTTTAAAAGCGGAGCTATCCGCGTGCTGGTGGCAACCGACATCGCGGCCCGTGGCCTGGATATCGAAGAGCTGCCGCACGTTGTGAACTACGAGCTGCCAAATGTGCCGGAAGATTACGTCCACCGTATTGGTCGTACCGGCCGTGCTGCGGCAACCGGCGAAGCGCTGTCTCTTGTTTGCGTGGATGAGCACAAACTGTTGCGTGATATCGAGCGCCTGTTGAAACGTGAGATCCCGCGTATGGCACTTGCGGGCTATGATGTTGACCCGTCTATCCCGGCTGAACCTATCGTGAACGGTCGCCAGCAGCGCGGCGGCGGCGGTCGTGGCGGCCAGGGCCAGGGCGGTCGCGGTGGTCAGAGCCAGGGGCAAGGCCAGCGTCGCGGCGGCAACGGCGGCAATGCTAATGCTTCCGGCGAACGCAGCAGCGCACCTCGCCGCAGCGGTAAACCTCAGGGTGAAGGCGCGGCTAAACCGGCTGGAGACAACGCTCGTCGTCGTCGCCCGCCGCGTAAACCGGCTGCTGCCCAGTAAAGAACATTTGAGTTCAATCGAAGAGGCGCTAACATAGCGCCTCTTTTTATATCTGGTAACGTCATGCGTGTTCTTCTTGCCCCGATGGAGGGCGTGCTCGACTCCCTTGTTCGCGAACTTCTCACCGAAGTAAACGACTACGATCTCTGTATCACCGAGTTTCTTCGCGTGGTCGATCAGTTATTGCCGGTAAAATCCTTCCTTAAGCTTTGCCCCGAACTTAACCACGCAAGTCGTACGCCGTCCGGCACTCTGGTGCGTGTTCAATTGCTTGGTCAGTACCCGCAATGGTTGGCGGAAAACGCCGCTCGCGCGGTAGAGCTTGGCTCCTGGGGCGTTGATTTAAACTGCGGCTGTCCGTCAAAGTTGGTCAACGGTAGCGGCGGTGGAGCTACCCTGCTGAAAGATCCCGAACTCATTTATCGCGGGGCGAAAGCCATGCGTGAGGCGGTGCCTTCACATTTACCTGTCACGGTAAAAATTCGCCTCGGCTGGGACAGCGGCGCGCGGCAGTTTGAAATTGCCGATGCGGTACAGCAGGCGGGAGCGACGGAGCTGGTGGTTCACGGCAGAACCAAAGAAGACGGCTATAAAGCCGAGCTGATCAACTGGGGCGCTATCGGCGAAATTCGTCAGCGCCTGTCGATTCCGGTTATCGCTAACGGTGAAATCTGGGACTGGCAAAGCGCTCAGGACTGCCTGGCGGCAACCGGCTGTGACTCCGTGATGATTGGCCGCGGCGCATTGAACGTGCCTAACCTGAGCCGGGTCATTAAATATAACGAAGCGCGCATGTCCTGGCCGGAAGTGGTTAAGTTACTGCAAAAATACAGCCGCCTGGAAAAACAGGGCGATACCGGTATGTATCACGTAGCGCGCATTAAGCAGTGGCTGGGCTACTTGCGTAAAGAATACGTGGAGGCCACGGAGTTATTCTCAACGATCCGTACGCTGAAAAGATCTGGCGAAATAGCTAATGTAATTTGCAATCAAAAATAGCTTATATTTACTTGTGCCAGTTAAATATTTTATCTCGTTCAGCTATTACACCACTGGCTGCGCGACCACGGATGAAGAGTTAAACGAAAAAATCCGCGGTAACGTTTTCAGCATGGTGTCGAACCCTCATCTGCCGAGTTCCGAATGGGGCTGGCAAATCGACCCAACCGGGCTGCGTATTATCCTCAATATGCTTTGGGATCGTTATCAGAAGCCGTTATTTATCGTTGAGAACGGACTGGGCGCGAAGGACTGCCCGGAGGCGGACGGCACGGTAAATGACGATTATCGTATTCGCTACCTGAACGATCATCTGGTACAGGTGGGCGAGGCGCTGAAAGACGGGGTTGATGTCATGGGCTATACCAGCTGGGGGCCGATAGATCTGGTGAGCGCGTCAAAAGCCGAGATGTCTAAACGCTACGGCTTTATCTATGTCGATCTTGATGACCAGGGCAACGGCACGCTGGCTCGCTCACGTAAAAACAGCTTCTACTGGTACAGGGAAGTGATTGCCACCGACGGCGCAAGCCTGAAGCCTTAAGCACGAATTAGCGGGAGCTTCTCCCGCTAATCTTTAGTTGACCAGCCTGTGAATAAATCCTCGTAGCCACATTAGCGCCGCGTCGCTGTTATGGCGCTGGTGCCACAGCAGCGCCACCTCAAACGGGGGAACATCCAGCGGCACCGGGCTGGCGGCCAGACCCCAGTTTTTTTGCCAGCTTTCCGATAGCCCCGACGGCACGGTTGCCAGGGCGGGCATTTGCTGTAACAGGCCGGGCAGGGCGGCAAAATGCGGCGTGGTATAACTTACGCTTCTTGTTTGCCCAATCTTTGCAAGCAGGGTGTCTATCTGGCTGCTGGTCGCTTCGCGGTAGCTGACCAGCACATGCTGGTGGGCAACGTAATCTTCTATTTTCAGCGCGGGGCTGGCGGCAACCTGCTGCGGATGCCAGAGCGTAACAAAATCCATTTCCTTCAGCACTTCCCGCTCCAGCCAGCGTGCGCTGTGGTTTGCCACGCTGATTGCCATATCCAGCTCGCCGCCTTCCAGCCGCTGTGCGTCGGTGAACGGATCGCTTGCCACCACGTTGATATGCATACCCGGTGCTTCCTGCTTCAGGGCAGGGATCAGCTTCGGCATCAGCCACATTTCTACCCAGTCGGTCATGCCGATGGTCACCGTGGCTCTGGCGCTTGCAGGCGAAAATTCGGCCTGCTGGAATAAGGCACTCTGTAGCTGTTCCAGCAGCGGCATTAGCTCCGTGTGCAATTCACTGGCGCGGGCGGTGGGCTGCATGCGGTGGCCGCTGCGAATAAACAGCGGGTCGTCGAACATATCGCGCAGGCGAGCCAGCGCGCCGCTAACCGCAGGTTGCCCCAGGTGTAGTTTATCCGCGGCCAGCGAGACGCTCTGCTCCCGGAACAGCACCGCAAAAGCGATCAATAAGTTGAGATCGATTTTGCGGAAATCATTTTCTTTGATAGTCATTATTTCTCCAATCAATTGGAGTGATGATACGCCGGGGCGGATACTGACGGCAAGTTGAACACCTGCCCGAGGATAAAAAATGAAAACGGCATTAACTCTGTTAGCCCTGCTTTGCGGTGGCGCTCTGGCGGCTCACGCCGCGGCCGCACCGCAGCTAATCTCTCAGCAGCAGGCTCCCGGCTACTACCGCATGATGCTTGGAGACTGGCAAATTACCGCCGTATCTGACGGAACGGTGGTCGTGCCCCTGGATAAGCTGCTCACCCACATTACGCCGCAGAAGTTGAGTGAGCGCATGGCGGCGGAGGCCATGACGCCTGCGGCTGAAACTTCAATCAACGCTTTTGTGATTAACACCGGTAAACGGCTGATTCTGGTTGATACCGGTGCCGGCCCGCTGTTTGGTCGCGCGGGTGGGCACTTGCTGGAAAATTTACGCTCAGCCGGAATAAGGCCGCAAGATATTAGCCTGGTGCTGCTGACCCACATCCATGCCGACCACTCCGGCGGCGTGGAATATCGGGGCAAACCGGCTTTCCCTGATGCGACAGTGCGCGTCGAACAGAAAGACGTCGATTTCTGGCTTAACCCGGCAAATATCGGTGAGGTAGAAAAAAGCCAGCAGCATACTTTTGCCGAGTCAGAACGCTCGCTGCGCCCGGTGATTGACGCAGGCAGGCTGAAACCTTTTACGGCACCGGCAGAAATTATTCCGGGTATCGAGGCCATACCGGCTGCGGGCCATACGCCAGGCAGCGTGGTTTATCGCATCAGCCGGGGCGGGCAAACGATGATGATGTGGGGCGATATTATTCATGCCAAAGCCGTACAAATGCCGGACCCGGACGTTGCCATCCATTTTGATGTCAACCAGCAGCAGGCTATTGCCACGCGTGAACGGGTATTAAGGCTTGCTTCGCAGGAAGGGGATTGGGTGGCCGCGGCGCATATTGCTTTCCCGGGATTTGGCCATGTGAAAGCGGAAGGTAACGGCTATCGCTGGGTGCCGGTTAACTACAGTAGCCAGGCCGGTAAATAACAGGGTAAAGGTGCCACGCAGGGGTGGCACCCGCCGTCGTCAGAAGATCATTTTGAATACGCCGGTGACTACCAGCAAACCAATGAGAAAAATTATCAGAATCGCCCATAAAATAATTTTCATTAGCACTCCTTACCTTTTGGTTGGGTCTTTTGAGTATAGGCAAGGATGAGCAGACGGGGGGAGTTGCCTCCCCGTAAACGGAATAATGGATAAAAAAGATTTCTAACAGACGGGATTAAGGCCGAGGTTTACTGGCCGACAGCAGGAAAATCATCGGGCGTTCGGCCTCTTCGGCAAGGCCTGGGTTATGGGCAATTTGTGCTTCATCTGGCCCCCATTCATCCAGTTTCTCAATGATAAAGCCGCTTTCAATCAGAGCATTAATCCAGGTGGCCAGTTTGCGATGCTGCTTTTTCACGCCCTCGGCAAACCAGTTGCTGATGCGCTCGCCTTCCTGCTGATAATGGTTCACCGGCCAGCTGCGCTGCCCCGCCTGATCTTTAAGCCAGCCCTGCTGCAACGGCGCGGTATAGACCGGGTGTTCGGCGGTAAAAACCAGCTTGCCTCCGGGCACGAGCGCCTGGTTCAGAGTGGTAAAGAGTGGCTGAATATCTTCCAGATAATGCAGCGCCAGCGAGCTATAGGCCACGTCTATACTTTCTGCCGGTAGCCTTAACGTGGAAAGATCTTCCCGCCGATACTCAATGCCGGTGCCGTCGGTCATTTCACGCGCTTTGGCGAGCATCAGGCTTGAAACGTCCAGCCCTACAACCTTTTCTGCCCCGGCGTCACGCGCATAGCGACAGAACCAGCCGTAGCCGCAGCCAAGATCAAGCACCTGCTTGCCAGCCAGCGGCGGCAGCATACTTTTAACTTTTGCCCATTCAGGCGCGCCATCCAGACCCTTTATCGAGCGATCGAGGGTGGCATATCCGGCAAAAAATGCCGGATCGTCGTAGATATTTTGCGTCATAAATCCTCCGCAGATGTAAGGCCATTATTGGCCAGCAGGAATTTTAGACGCTTTGCCGCCGGAAAGAAAACCGCGCCAGATGGTTAAAAGCCGTAGTGGCTGAGCTCTGGGTGCTCGTCCGGGCGGCGGCCCAGCGGCCAGAAGAAGGCTCGCTCGCTCTCTTTAATCGGGCTGTCGTTAATGCAGGCGTGACGGTTGATCATCAGGCCCTGCTCATTAAACTCCCAGTTTTCGTTGCCGTAGCTGCGGAACCAGTTGCCTGAATCGTCGTGCCACTCGTAGGCAAAGCGGACCGCGATGCGGTTTCCGTCATGCGCCCAAATCTCCTTGATCAGGCGGTAGTCCAGCTCGCGTTGCCACTTACGTTGCAGAAAACCAACCACCGCTTCGCGGCCATCAACAAACTCTGCCCGATTTCGCCAGTGGGTATTCAGGGCATAGACCTTTGATACAAGCTCGGGGTCACGGCTGTTCCACGCATCTTCCGCCATGCGGACTTTCTGCTTTGCCGTTTCAAGTGTAAACGGCGGTAGCGGGGGTTTTACGGTCATATTCAGAACTCCTGTGAATAAGTAGACAGATTTGTCTACAAGGTTAACGCTACCCTGGGTAGACAGATTTGTCTACATACGGCATGATAGATTTTTCAAAGGAGCCAGCATGAGCACAGTGACCCTAAGCGCGCGCGACCGAATTCTGCATACTGCGCATAACCTGTTCTACCGGGACGGCATTCGCGCCACCGGCATCGATCGGATAATCAAAGAAGCTGGCGTGACTAAGGTGACCTTTTATCGGCATTTTCCGGCTAAGAATGACCTGATTGGGGCTTTTCTGGATTACCGGCACCAGCGCTGGATGGCGTGGTTTAGCGAAACGCTTAAGCAGGAAATGGCCCGCGCGGGAAGTCTGGTGCAGTCTCTGGCGGCAACGTTAGAAAACTGGTTTGACGACGAGGCATTTCGCGGATGCGCGTTTATTAACTCGGCGGTTGAAATGGCGGAGGCCCTGCCTGAAACATTACCCATCGCCCGGGCGCATAAACAGGCGATGGTAGAGTGCCTTGCGGGCTATCTGCCGCACAATGAAGCCGGAAAGCAGCAGGCCGAAATGCTGGCGCTGGTTATAGACGGGGCGATAGTCAAAGCCCAGCGTGACGGCGGCGGGGAAGAGGCGCTGATACAACTGCGGGCCTGGCTGGCGCTGTTGCCCGCAGCGGAGAATTAATCCTCTTTCTGGCGGTGTTTAAACCATAACCGCACGCCTATCACCAGCGCGACGGCGGCTATCAGCCATATCCAGTGTCGGAGATGTTGGTCGAGGTTATGCAGCCATGGGCCGACCACTTCGCCGCCCAGATAGCCGAGAGTGGTAAACAGCGTTGCCCAGAGGATCGCACCGCAGATATTCAGCGGAATAAACAGCTTAGGCGGCAGCTTGCTGGCACCGATAATAATCGGCCCGACGATACGAAATCCGTACATAAAGCGACTGCCAATCACAAACAGATAAGGATGGCGGTTAATCAGCGCCTGAGCCTTAGCAATTTTCTTGTGATGTTTTTTGAACCGTGCCAGCAGCGAGCCGCCGAAATGCCTGCCCACCAGAAACAGAACCTGGTCGCCAATCATACCGCCAAGCGCGACGGCGGCAACCACCAGAGGAAATTTGAGTAATCCCTGATGCGCGGCCACGCCGCCCAGCAGAGTAATCGTTTCGCCTTCCGCCATGCTGCCGACAATCAGCGCCGCATAGCCGTACTGCTCTATTAAACCGTTGATATCCATCAGCCCGGACTCATCTCCATGTTCATTGTTTCCCTAAAGCATACAACCCATAGCCGCCCGGTTTGCAAATAAACGCAGATATTTTTCACCTGGCTAAATATTAACCGCACGGTGAATTATACTTAGGCTATTGCAAGCATTTGCGCTGCAGGTCAGGAGGTTGTATGAGCCACGTCTGGGGATTGTTTTCCCATCCTAATCGCGAAATGCAGGAAATTAAGCGCGAGAACGAATCCGTCTCGCACCACTACACTCACCATGTGCTGTTGATGGCGGCGATACCCGTCATCTGCGCGTTTATCGGCACCACGCAAATTGGCTGGAATTTTGGCGACGGTAGCTACGTGCAGCTTTCGATGTTCACCGGCCTTTATCTCGGCATACTTTTCTACGCCTTGATGCTGGCGGGCGTTGCGGTGATGGGGCGAGTCATCTGGTGGATGTCGCGTAACTACCCGCAGCGGCCATCGCTCGCCAGCTGTATGGTATTTGCTGGTTATGTCGCCACGCCGCTGTTCCTGAGCGGGATTGTGGCGCTTTATCCGCTGGTCTGGCTGTGCGTAGCGGTAGGCGCTCTGGCGCTGGTTTACACCGGCTACCTGCTCTATGTCGGCGTGCCTGATTTCCTCGGGATCGACAGGGAAGAGGGCATGAGCTTCGCCAGCTCAACTCTGGCAATAGGCGTACTGGTGCTGGAGGTGCTGCTGGCGGCGGCGGTAGTGCTGTGGGGGTACGGCTATCGCCTGTTCTGACGGTGCGGAATTTTTAGAAACTTTTGATATAACGTTACCATTCTTAACTGGTAGTTTAACGGGGCGCCGGAGTATGATTCTGGCGCCCCGCGTCTTTGTTTATTCAGATAAATGTCTGCGGTGAGCCTATACTTTTCCGGAATCATTACAGAAGTGTCACCATGCCGACAAAAATCCGTTTATCGTTGTTCAGCCTTGCGCTGATGATGACTGTGCCTTTTGCCCCGCAGGCAGAAGCCAGTAAGGCCGTCACTCAGGCGGCCAGCGCCGGTCAGGAGATTGCCTCCGGCAGCGCCATGATTGTCGATTTGCAAAGCAACAAAATTCTCTATTCCAGCCATCCGGATCTGGTTCGTCCTATCGCCTCGATTACCAAGCTGATGACGGCGATGGTGGTGCTGGACGCGCATCTGCCGATGGATGAAATGCTAAAAGTGGACATCAGCCATACGCCGGAGATGAAGGGGATTTACTCTCGCGTGCGTCTGAACAGCGAGATCAGCCGTAAAAATATGATGCTGCTGGCGCTGATGTCTTCTGAAAACCGCGCGGCAGCGAGCCTGGCGCACCACTACCCTGGCGGCTACGACGCGTTTATTCGTGCGATGAACGCCAAGGCTAAGTCATTGGGCATGACCCACACGCGTTACGTGGAGCCAACCGGCCTGTCGATTGAAAACGTCTCGACCGCCAACGATTTGACCAAACTGCTGATTGCCACCCAGAAATATCCCCTGCTCGGGCAGCTCAGCACCACTCATGAAGATATGGCGACCTTCCGCAACCCTTCTTACACGCTGCCGTTCCGCAACACTAACCATCTGGTGTACCGCGAAAACTGGAATATTCAGCTGACGAAAACCGGCTTTACTAATAATGCCGGCCACTGTCTGGTTATGCGCACCGTGATTAAAGGGCGCCCGGTGGCGCTGGTCGTGCTGGATGCCTTCGGGAAATATACCCACTTTGCCGACGCTAACCGCCTGCGCAACTGGATGGAAACCGGGAAGATAACGCCAGTTCCCGCTGCGGCATTAAGCTACAAGCGTTCAAAAGCGGCGCAAATGGCAAACAACACCGTTTCCGCCGGGGACGAAGAGTAATTATTGAGGCAGCGTCTGGTCTCCGCCGTTGAGCGGGCGCTGCATCATTACCGTATCGCGCCAGTCTCCAAGCTTGAACCCGACGCTGCGCAGCCGTCCTACGGTTTCAAACCCGTGCTGGCTGTGTAATCTGCAAGATCCCTCGTTATTTTCGCCATCACCAATCACGGCAATCATCTGTCGCCACGGCCCTTGTTCACAGCGCGCTATTAACTCGCCGAGCAAAGCTTTGCCGATACCGCGCCCCGTCATGCCGGTGTCGATATAAACGGAGTCTTCGATGGTGTAGCGGTAGCCGGGGCGAGGGCGATAAACAGTGGCGTAGCAGTAGCCAACAATCCGGCCATCTATAACCGCAACCAGCCACGGCAGGCCATAGCCACGAACTGCCGCGAGGCGCTCGGCCATTAGCTGCTCGCCAGGCGGCGTCTCTTTGAAAGAGCCTTTGCCGTTTAGCACATGCCATTGATAAATGCTTTTTATTGCCGGGATATCATCTGGAGTGGCCTCCCTTATCCCCGGCAGTGTGGAAGGTAATACTGCTATTGCCGACATGTCTGTTTCGCCCCCTGGCAGGAAAAAAGGGTGAAGAAAAATCTTCACCCAGTCTTTTTAATCTATGCCGAAAAAAGAGCGAAACATAGGCTGGTGGTCATAGGAGAAACTTATCTCCTGCCCGGTCAGCCATGTTCCTTGCCGCAGCCGCAATTATCCTCAGCCCAGCCTTTACGCTTCGTCGTTTTGCCGATACCGGGGTTCATGCTGTTGGTCGGATCGTTGGCTTTATAGAACTGCTTCAGCGTTTCCGGCGCTTTATAGAGATGGCCCACGTTGTGCTCCGCCGGGTATTGCGCCCCGCGCTCTTGCAGCAGGGCCAGCATCTGCTCTTTCAACTCATGAACATCAACGCCTTTCTTAACAATGTAATCCTGGTGGAAAACATGGCACATAAAATGGCCGTAGTAGAGGCGGTGGATCAGCTTATCGCCAATTTCCGGCGGCAGCTCTTCGAACCAGTCGCTGTCGTTGCGGCGCAGAGCAATATCCAGCGCCAGAATGTCTTCCACCTCATCGGCATGAACCGCGTGGTAGCGAATGGCCGCGCCTGCGGCGGCAAAACGATGAAGGAAAGCTTTGCCGCCTTCTTCCGGCGTGCAGACGAAGAAATCGCCCTCGGCGGTTTTGAAATACTCGGTCAGCCAGGCTTTGGCCTCATCGATTCCGTCGCCCGCCATTTTTAGCAGCAGATGGTGAGGATATTTATCGCGCCAGGTTTTCATGCGCTCCGGCAGGTGCGCCGGGAACGCGCCGCCAAGCTTTTGCATAAAGCGGTCGGTGAAATGCGGTTTAAACAGCGGAACCTTGTCCAGCATGGCATCGGCACGGCCCTTCATGGTGAAGAAGAACGGCATTTTGTCGGTGCCGAGCTTATCGATCATCAGGAAGGTATCCTTGCCGTACTTTTCCGCAATATCGTAAATATCGCGGTGCATATACTCTCCGGCAACCGGCAGGTTTTCGAAGTTAGCCAGAATATGGCGGCGAATTTCGCTCAACACGGCGGGCTGACTGGTGCCGATGTAGAACACCTGCTGGCGTTTTTCCGCCGGGAAGGTGTCGAGGCGTACCGCAAAAACGGCCAGCTTTCCGGCGCAGCCGGAGGACTCAAACAGGCGGTCAGGGTCGGCGTTATAGCGGGCCGGAGTATCGGCTTCAACGTCGCGCACGCGGGTAACATAATCATGGTCATGAGCGTGGCGGCCGTCGTGCTGTACGTCGCTATCCTTCACGCGCTCGTCGTCCAGCGTGCTGAGGATCTGCTCCGGCGTGGCGCCAAGATTAATGCCCAGATGGTTCACCAACTGAAGCTTGCCGTTTTCGTCGATGCGGGCAAACAGCGACATCTCGGTATAGGCCGGGCCGCGCTGCACCAGCGAGCCGCCCGAGTTATTACAAATCCCGCCAATCACCGACGCGCCAATGCAGGAAGAGCCAATCACCGAATGCGGCTCACGCCCCAGCGGCTTAAGCGCTTTTTCCAGCGAATAGAGAGTGGTGCCGGGGAAAGCCAGCACCTGCTCACCTTTGTCCAGTAGATGTAATTTATCAAGGCGCAGGGTGCTGATAATGACGATATCTCGGTCGTAGTCGTTACCGCTCGGCGTGGAGCCTTCGGTCAGGCCGGTATTGGCGGCCTGCATCAAGATTATTTTGTCGGCCGCCACGCAGGCGCTGAGTACGCGCCACAGTTCCAGTAGCGAGCCGGGGAAGACCACCGCCAGCGCCTCGCCCTGCCCGGAGCGGAAGCCCTTACGGTAGCGTGCGGTTTTAGCGGAGTCGGTCAAGACGTGGTGAGAGCCAACGTGGCGAGCGAGTTCGTTTATTAACGTTTTATTATCGGAAGTCATCAGAACAGACATGTATCCACTCCTTTGGTGGCAGCAAAAAGCCTGCCGTTAAGCATAGCGCCGAAAAACGTGAGCGTAACGAGGAAATATCTACGAAATCAGAACATAGCCTCTGCTACGCTCTTCTTACCCTTCGGGTGATGTGGCAAACTGCACCCCTTAACAAAAGCTTGTGTAGAGAGTGAATCCGATGAAATGGCTCTGTTCTGTAGGTGTCGCGGTAAGCATGGCGCTTCAGCCTGCGCTGGCCGACGAGATGTTTGGCCCGCACCCTTTAACGCCGGAAGCGCGTGATGCCTTCGTCACCGGCCTGCTCAAAAAAATGACCACCGATGAAAAAATCGGTCAGCTGCGCTTAATCAGCGTCGGCCCGGATAACCCAAAAGAAGCTATCCGCGAGATGATCAAAGACGGGCAGGTTGGGGCAATCTTTAACACCGTCACCCGCCAGGATATCCGCGCTATGCAGGACCAGGTGATGCAGCTCAGCCACCTGAAAATCCCTCTGTTCTTCGCCTACGATGTGGTTCACGGCCAGCGTACCGTGTTCCCGATAAGCCTCGGCCTCGCCTCCTCCTTTAACCTCGACGCGGTGAAAACCGTGGGCCGTATCTCGGCCTATGAAGCCGCCGATGATGGCCTGAACATGACCTGGGCGCCGATGGTTGACGTCTCGCGTGACCCGCGCTGGGGCCGCGTTTCAGAAGGCTTTGGGGAAGACACATACCTGACCGCCACTATGGGTCGCACCATGGTTGAAGCGATGCAGGGCAAAAGCCCGGCGGATCGCTACTCGGTAATGACCAGCGTGAAACACTTCGCCGCCTACGGCGCGGTTGAGGGCGGCAAAGAGTACAACACCGTTGATATGAGCCCGCAGCGGCTGTTCAACGACTATATGCCGCCGTACAAAGCCGCCCTGGACGCGGGCAGCGGCGGCGTGATGGTTGCCCTGAACTCACTGAACGGTACGCCAGCCTCGGCCGACAGCTGGCTGCTGAAAGATCTGCTGCGCGACGAATGGAAGTTTAAAGGCATTACCATCTCCGACCACGGGGCGATTAAAGAACTGATCAAGCACGGCGTTGCCAGCGACCCGAAAGACGCGGTGCGTATTGCCCTGAACTCCGGCATCAACATGAGTATGAGCGACGAGTATTACAGCAAATACCTGCCCGAGCTGGTGAAAAGCGGCGCGGTGCCGATGAAAGAGCTGGACGACGCTACCCGCCACGTACTGAACGTGAAATACGATATGGGGCTGTTTAACGATCCGTACAGCCACCTTGGCCCGAAAGATTCTGACCCGCAGGACACCAACGCCGAAAGCCGCCTGCATCGCAAAGAAGCTCGCGAAGTGGCGCGTGAAAGCATGGTGCTGCTGAAAAACCGCCTGCAAACGCTGCCGCTGAAAAAGAGCGCAACCGTCGCGGTGATTGGTCCACTGGCCGACAGCAAGCGTGACGCCATGGGCAGTTGGTCTGCCGCAGGCGTTGCCGCTCAGTCCGTTACTCCGCTGGAAGGCATCAGAAATGCCGTGGGCCAGCAGGGCAAAGTGGTGTTTGCCAAAGGCGCGAACGTCACCGATGAAAAAGACATTGTGGCCTTCCTGAACCAGTACGAGCCGGCGGTTACCGTTGACCCACGTACGCCAAAAGAGATGATCGACGAAGCGGTTAATACCGCGAAAAGCGCCGATGTCGTGGTGGCGGTGGTCGGCGAAGCCCAGGGCATGGCGCACGAAGCCTCAAGCCGCACCGGCCTGACGCTGCCGCAAAGCCAGCGCGACCTGATTGCCGCCCTGAAGGCGACCGGCAAGCCGCTGGTGCTGGTCCTGATGAACGGCCGTCCTCTGGCGCTGGTGAAAGAAGATCAGCAGGCAGACGCGCTGCTTGAAGCGTGGTACGGCGGCACCGAGGGCGGGAACGCCATCGCCGACGTACTGTTTGGCGACTACAATCCGTCCGGCAAGCTGCCGATGTCCTTCCCACGCTCGGTTGGGCAAATTCCGACTTACTACAGCCACCTGAACACCGGTCGCCCGTACAACCCGGAAAAACCCAATAAATACACTTCCCGCTACTTCGATGAAGCAAACGGGCCGCTGTATCCGTTTGGCTATGGCCTGAGCTACACCACATTCAACGTCTCAGACGTTAAGCTGTCCTCGCCGGTGATGAAGCGTGACGGCAAAGTTGAAGCTTCCGTTACGGTCACCAATAGCGGCGATCGCGAAGGCGCGACCGTGGTGCAAATGTACCTCCAGGACGTGACCGCTTCGATGAGCCGCCCGGTGAAAGAGCTGAAGGGCTTTAAGAAAGTGACGCTGAAAGCGGGCGAAAGCCAGACCGTCAGTTTCCCAATCGACGTTAACGCGCTGAAGTTCTGGAACGCGAAGATGAAGTACGAGGCGGAACCTGGCAAATTCAACGTGTTTATCGGGCTGGACTCCGCCCGCGTGAAGCAGGGCGAATTTGAACTGAAATAAGCCACGCTGAGTGATGAAAGCCACCTTCCTGAATGAAGGTGGCTTTTTTTTGCCGCTAATAAATTCTCTGCGGCGTAAAAATACCGTGATGGGAGGCGCGGAAGGGCGCGGCGGCGGGAGCCTGGTCGGCGCAGAGTTCGTCAAGAAACGCTCTGGCCCACCACTGGGCGTCGTACCTTTCCACTTTTGCCAGCAGCTGATGATGTCTGCGTTTGCGCTCGTGCAAAGGCATGGTCAGCGCCGAATAAAGCGCGCGGCTGACCTCGGCAGCGTCATAAGGGTTGACCAGCACCGCCTCGCCCAGCTGTTCCGCCGTGCCGGTAAAGGCGGAGAGCATTAGCACGCCGGGATCTTCCGGATCCTGGGCGAGAATAAACGCTTTAGCCCGCAGGTTCATCGCCTCGCAAAGAGGAGTGAACATCGCCACGTGCGCCTTGCGGTAAAGGGCATAAATCAGGTCAGGGTGGCACAGGTTATTGCGGATATAGTTGACCGGATACCAGGACGCATCGCCAAATTTGCCGTTAATTTCCCCGCACTGACGCTCAAGCCGGGCGCAAAGATCGTGCGCTGAATAGGGGTAACCTCTGGACGTGTCGGAGAGTTGCAGCAGGCTGACGTCGCGCAAAAATTCAGGGTGGCTATGAAGAAAAATCTCCATTGCGTCCAAATGGTAATGCACGCCGCTGATATCGCTGATGGTGTCATTGCTGATAATAATCTGGCGATGATAGTTGCTCATCGCCTCCGCGCCGTTTTGCGTCAGCGGAGGCGTTTCTTTATCAATGCCGCAGGGAAAAATACCGAGCTTGATCGCGTGCCCATTCAGCTGAATCAGGTTATCCGCCAGCCGCTCAACGCGGTAAAACCTCAGCGCGTAGGCAAGGAAATTATTCACGTCGCCGCTGGACTGGAATCCGAGCAGGTCGTAGCTAAAAAAGGCCTGCATAATCGCGTCGTGCTCGGGAACCGAGCGCAGGATCTCTCCCGGCGGGAAAGGCTGGTGCAGAAAGAAGCCGCAGCGGTTGGCGTGGCCGTCTTCTCTGAGCATCTTCCCGCTCAGCAATAAATGATAATCCTGCACCCAGACCACATCACCCTCGCCAATCTCGGCGGTAACTCTTTCTTTTACATCGTGATTATAATTTTTCCAACAGGTGAAATACTCTTTCTTATAGTGAATAAGGTCCGGGCGGTTGTGAAACACCGGCCACAGAACGTTATGCATATAGCCCTGATAGAAATTGTCGTATTCTCCCGGCGTCAGCCCCCAGCTGTGCTGCCGGTAGCCGGAATGGTGACTGCATCGATCTTTCCTGTATTTTTTACCGGGGCTGATTTCACCGTTCCAGCCAAACCAGATCCCGGGGCGTTTTCTAAAGATTGAACCCAGCGCCGCAGGGAGGAGGCTGCCGCTTTGGCCGTGCTCAGGCTCGCAGCGATTAGACAGCATAATAAGACGAGACATAAATCACCTCGGGTCGATGTTCAGGCGTTTTAACGGCTAAAAGCCGCTTCTTCCGGCGTGACTATGGTTTCAAACCGCGCCAGCTCCGTTAGCTTGTGGGTCACCCACTGCTGCGCAAAGGCTTCGCCGAGATTTGCGCTCATATAGGCGCTCTGGCGGAATTCTTCGATAGCCGTGTTCTGGAACAGCGGCAGCTCGGGGGCGAACAGGGCGGTATTTTTTAGCGTATCGCTGTCGATGTTCTCCAGCCCGTAAAGCATGCCGGTGAGAATGGCGGCCATCGCCAGATAAGGGTTCACGTCTGCCCCGGCGAGGCGGTACTCAATGCGGCGATTGCCGTCGTCAGAGCAGGGGATACGCAGCGCGGCGCTGCGTTTGTTATAGCCCCAGGAGCTAAACAGCGGCTCGTTAAGGTTTTTGCGTAGTCTTCTGAAAGAGTTAACGTGGGGTGCGATGACCGCAACGGTGGCGGGCATTAATTGCAGCATCCCGGCCAGGCAAAGCTGCGCCATCTCGTTCAGGGCCTCGGCCGGGGAAGCGAACACATTATCGCCATTACGGTCATTGAGGCTGATATGAAAATGCAGGCCGTTACCAGCTAGATGGGAAAAGGGCTTCGCCATAAAGTTGGCCTGGTAGCCAAACTTATCGGCCACGATGCTGGTCAACCGGCGCAGGGCCAGCACGTTCTCACAGATTTCCACCACCTTGCGTGAATGCTTCAGGTTCAGCTCAAACTGCCCGGCTTCGGCTTCACAAACGATGGCGCTTAGCGGCAGACCCTGGGCGGCAGCGGCCTGTTCCAGTTCTTCAATAAAGGCGGTGTAATCGGAAGGGACGGGCATATAGAAGCAGCCCTGAGCCGGAGTCTCCTGCTGTGCTTTACTCACCAGATAGAACTCAATTTCCGGGGCGGCTACCGGGTAAAGTCCGTGATAATGAAACTTATGCAGCACGTTTTCCAGCACCACTCTCGGCTCCAGCGCATACCCGGTGCCGTCGTTTTGCTTCATGGTGAGCAGCAGCTGCGCGTTATGTCGCGGATCGTGAACGCAGGGCCTCAGCGTGCCCGCCACCGGGAGACAAAGGCCGTCGGGCTCATCGTTTTCATGGCTGCCGTCGGCGTGGCTGAACGGCTTTCCCTCGTGATCCATAGCGTAAACAGACTGCGGGAAATAACAGCCGGAAGAGAGCGCCAGCAGGCTGTCTACCGCAATACGCTTGCCGCGAAACGTGCCGTTTACGTCATTCAGATAGATATCAACATGCTTAGTGTCGGGGTGAGACAGCAGATAGCGCTGCACTTCTCCGGCAAACTCTTTTGCGCGCTCTGCGGCAGGTTTTGAAGCCGCAGACCGGCTCCCGACTTCGTCGTTAGATGAAGTCTGAGGGAAATCGAAAAGCGTGAAGATATTTTTGACAAGTGAATGATTAATAAGTGAGTTCATGATGTTCTTTGTCTGAGCCTCGCGGCGATGAACAGAGCATATTCACTGGGGTATAAAAAGAAGGTAAAAATTGCCGGGCGGCGGATAAAAAAAATATAAATGGCACTAAAACCAGGGGAATAGCCGCGAAGCCGGGCCCGTTGGGGCGCGCGGCGTTGCCCCTAATCATCCAAACGTCCGCGCATATCATATACCGCTTAGTGCTTTCCCCCGCTTGTTAAAACTCGGCTATTCTTTGTTTACTGCATGATTTTTAAGTAAAGAACAACGAGGAATAACTATGAACTTATCAACACGTTGGGGCATGGCGGGTTTAGTGATGTTGGCGGCGGGCGCGCAGGCAGCGGAGCCGGTGAAAGTAGGCTCAAAAATCGATACCGAAGGCTCGCTGCTCGGCAATATCATTTTGCAGGTGCTGGAAAGCCACGACGTTAAAACCATCAATAAAGTCCAGCTCGGCACTACGCCGGTAGTCCGCGGGGCTATCACCTCAGGAGAGCTGGATATCTACCCTGAATATACCGGCAACGGCGCGTTCTTCTTTAAAGACGAGAACGACCCGGCCTGGAAAGATGCGCAAAAAGGCTACGAAAAAGTTAAGCAGCTCGACTACGACAAGAACCACCTGGTCTGGCTGACCCCGTCTCCGGCCAACAATACTTATACCATTGCGGTACGCAAGGACCTGGCAGAGAAAAATCATCTGGTTTCGTTGGCCGATCTTAGCGAATATCTGAAGAAGGGCGGCACCTTTAAGCTGGCGGCCTCCGCCGAGTTTATCGAGCGCTCCGACGCCCTGCCTGCTTTTGAAAAAGCCTACGGCTTCAAGCTGGATCAAAGCCAGCTGCTTTCTCTGGCTGGTGGCGACACGGCGGTAACGATTAAAGCGGCGGCGCAGCAGACATCCGGCGTTAACGCAGCCATGGCTTACGGCACGGACGGCCCGGTAGCCGCGCTGGGCCTGGAAACGCTGACCGACCCGAAAGGCGTGCAGGCCGTTTCCGCGCCGACCGCCGTTGTGCGTGAAGCGGTGCTGAAAGAGTACCCGCAAATCGCAGACTGGCTGAAACCGGTATTCACCTCTCTTGACCAGAAAACCCTGCAACAGCTGAACGCTAAAATTGCGGTGGAAGGAGAGGATGCCAAAAAAGTGGCAGCCGATTACTTAAAACAAAAAGGCTTCGTTAAATAGCCTGCTGGAATGACGTTTGCTAAAAATTCATAACAGGGTTTTGCTGCTGCTGGTGCTACTGCTGGCGGCAGCCTTGATGTTGCTCCCGATCATCAATCATGCGCCAAACCGCCTGGTATCCGGTGAACCGTTGGGGATAACCCAGCTTGCCGGTACGCTGCACGATTGGTTGGTGCTTCCGCTTGTGGTTCTCGCCGCTTTAACGCTGGCCCCCCGGCATCCAGGTTCCCTGCTGGCGACCATTATTACCGGTGAATTGCTGTTTATCGGCCTGCTGGTACTGATGGGGCACAGCGCGAGCCAGTTTGCTCAGGAGGGCAGCTCGCTTGCCCGCACCTCGCCCGGCAGCGGCCTGTGGCTGATGTTAGCCCTTAGCCTGCTATTGTGCGCCGACGCGGCTAATCGCCTGACTCCGAAGCCGCTGTGGCGGCTGCTGCTCAACCTGCAAATCTGGATTGTCCCGATAGCGCTGCTGGCAAGCGGCTATTTTGACTCTCTTTCGCTGATGAAGGAGTACGTCAACCGTCAGGATGTGTTCGATGATGCCCTGAGCCGCCACCTTGCGCTGCTGCTCGGCACATTAGTTCCCGCGCTGGTGATTGGCGTTCCGCTCGGCATTCTCTGCTACCGTCGTCCGGCCTGGCAGTCCGGCGTATTCTCCGTGCTTAACGTGATTCAAACCGTGCCGTCCGTGGCGCTGTTTGGCCTGCTGATTGCGCCGCTGGCCGGACTGGCAGCCTGGCTACCGTGGCTTGGCAAAATCGGCGTTAGCGGGATTGGCGTTGCGCCCGCTCTGATTGCCCTGGTGCTCTATGCGCTGCTGCCGCTCGTGCGCGGCGTGGTGGCCGGACTGGAACATGTGCCCCGCAATATTGTGGAAAGCGCGCTCGGCATGGGAATGTCCCGTGTGCAGATTTTCTGGCGTGCCGAAGTGCCGCTTGCGCTCCCGGTTCTGCTGCGCAGCCTGCGCGTGGTTTGCGTGCAAACTATTGGTATGGCGGTCATCGCCGCGCTGATTGGCGCGGGTGGTTTTGGTTCGATAATTTTCCAGGGGCTGCTCAGCAGCGCGCTGGATCTGGTTCTGCTCGGCGTCATGCCGGTAATTGCCCTGGCGGTGATTATCGACGCGCTGTTTAAGCTGTTTATTTCATTGCTGGAGGCAAAACAATGATCGAGTTCGATCGCGTCAGCAAATACTTCCACGGCGAAGCGGCGGTCAGCGACCTGACGCTCAATATTCGTGAAGGGCAGTTTACCGTGCTGATAGGCACCTCCGGCTCGGGAAAATCCACCACGCTGAAGATGATTAACCGCCTCGTCGAGCATGACGAAGGCCTGATTCGCTTTGCCGGAGCTGAAATTCGCAGCTTCGACCCGAAAGCGTTGCGCCGCCGCATGGGCTACGCCATTCAGTCGATTGGCCTGTTCCCGCACTGGACGGTGGCGCAGAATATTGCCACCGTGCCGGAGTTGCTGAAGTGGCCGAAGGCGCGCGTTGCCGAACGTATTGATGAACTACTTGAGCTGCTTGGCCTCGATGCTGAGCAGTTTCGCGACCGCTACCCGCACCAGCTTTCCGGCGGCCAGCAGCAGCGCGTGGGCGTTGCGCGAGCGCTGGCGGCTGACCCGGAAGTGCTGCTGATGGACGAGCCTTTTGGCGCGCTTGATCCGGTAACCCGAGCCACCTTGCAGCAAGAAATGATCCGCATTCACCAACTGCTCGGGCGCACCATTGTGCTGGTCACGCACGACATCGACGAGGCGCTTATCCTGGCGGATAACATTGTGCTGATGGACGGCGGGAAGGTGATTCAGCAGGGCACGCCGCTGGAACTGTTAACCCGTCCGGCCAACGACTTTGTGCGCGACTTCTTTGGCCGCAGCGAGCTGGGCGTAAGGCTGCTGTCGCTGCGCTATGTAGCGGACAGCATTCGCTCCGACGAGCGGCTGGATGGGGAGCCTATTCGCGCCGACATGACGCTGCGCGAAGCGCTGTCTCTGTTTATTGACCGCCAGTGCCAGCGGCTCCCGGTGGTGGATGCGGATAATCAGCCCTGCGGCGTGCTGCACTTCAGCGATCTGGTGAGGGGGGAAAATGCGCCTGCTACGTGACCCGCTGCTTTGGCTCATCATCCTGTTTGTTGGCCTGCTTGAGCTGCTGCCCCACACCAGCGGGCTGTTTAGCTGGCTGTTTCCGCAGCTGACCCGGCCGCTTTACCAGCAGGATAGTTTTACCTCGCTGGCGCTGGCCCACCTTACGCTGGTGGGCATTTCAAGCGTGGTGGCTATCGTGATTGGCGTCGGGCTTGGCGTGCTAGTGACGCGTCCTGCGGGGGAAGAGTTTCGTTCCCTGGTAGAAACCATTACCGCCGCCGGTCAAACATTCCCGCCGGTTGCGGTGCTGGCTATTGCGGTCCCGGTGATGGGGTTCGGCCAGGAGCCGGCGATAATCGCCCTGGTGCTTTACGGGCTGTTGCCCATTCTTCAGGGGACGCTGGCCGGGATTGGCGCGGTGCCGGAGTCGGCGCGTGAGATTGCTCTGGGAGTCGGCATGAGCCGCTGGCAGATGCTGCGTAAGGTTGAGCTACCGCTGGCCGCGCCGGTGATTCTGGCGGGGATCAGAACCTCGGTGATTATTAATATCGGCACCGCGACTATCGCCTCCACCGTCGGGGCTAATACTCTCGGGTCACCGATTATTATTGGTCTCAGCGGCTTCAACACAGCCTACGTTATTCAGGGTGCGGTGCTGGTGGCGCTGGCGGCAATTGTGACCGACCGCCTGTTTGAGCGCCTGTTGGGCTACGTTACGCGCCATGCAAAATGACGATGTAGCCGACCAGCATCACGCCGCCGATGCCGCCTACCGCCATGACAACCATTCCGCCCACCAGGGCTATTTTAGACAGTTTCATTATTCGCTCCGTTTGTTAACGAAGCGATTATAAAGGGAAGCAGGGTTGTTAATGAAGCTGCAAATGCGGATTATCCGGCAGGCTGCCGGTGTTCACCTGCGCCAAGGGCAAAAACCGGCAGTCCCGCGCTTTGCCACAACTCAAGCTGGCTTATCTGGCGCTCGCCGGGGCAGTCGCCGCACCACACCAGCAGCGTCTGGCGTTCAAACATCTCAGGTTTAAGCTGGTTCAGGGAGTTTGCCAGGACGTCGACCCGCCAGCCCTGCTGGCTGGCAATCCACGCCGCCAGCCACAGCCGGGTGGTGTCCTGCACGTTCCAGCCCACTACTAACGCATCCCTGCCGCTTTGCTTGCGGGCGGAGGCGATGCACATGGCGATATAGTTAATCAGCGCCCCGTCCAGCAGGCTCAGCATGGCGCAGAGCGCAACCTGCTGCCCGTGGAGACGGCGTCGAAGCGGAAGATAAAGATGGTGAACCAGGGTTTGGGCGGGATAGATGCGCCCTATATCGGTAATCCAGGCGCGCAGCAGGTTTGGGTTACCGCTTTGCAGGTGGCGCAGCAGCGTTTCCTGGCGCTCGCCCCAGGCGTGTTCTTTATCGCGATGCTCACCGCTAAGCAGCGCCTTCACCTTGCCAACCTGTACGCCTTGCTCAATCCAGGCCTGAATCTCTCGAATACGTTCGATGTCGGCGTTATCAAACAGGCGATGACCGCCGTCGCTGCGCTGCGGTTTCAGCAATCCGTAGCGTCGCTGCCAGGCGCGCAGGGTTACCGGATTGATATTGCAAAGCGCAGCCACTTCTCCAATGGAATAAAGCGCCATGTCATCACCCCAAGCCGTACGGGAAGACCCCATTTAACTGTAGTAACTTCTACTGAATTCGGGTGATTTTATCGCCAGCTCTCAGACTTTAGTGGCGGATAAACAAAACCCGACGAGCGCTCGCCGGGTTTCGCTTCAGGAAGGGATTAATCTTCGAAGTACCAGTAACCCTGGTTGATTAAGTCAGTCAACTGGCGGATGAATGCTTCATCCTGTACCGCATCGCTCAGCTCGCTCTTCGTCAGCCGGGTATAGCGGCACAGCGCTATGGCAGCGTCCCGGTGGCTCACTTCCATCGGTTCGCTGTTAACAAAGAATTCATCGCCCACCTGCAACACCCGCAGCCCGCTCAGACGCACCAGCTCTTCGCCAGACTTCAGGGCTTCGGCCACTTCTTCTGGCTGGTACGGCGGTTCTGCGGAGGCGATATCCAGTTCGTGGCGCGGGGTAGTAACAAAGCTGCCAAACCACTGGTTGAACGCTTCCGGCTGGCTTATCAGATTGGTCATCATGCTGCGCAGGCGTTCCAGCTCGTAGTTTTCCACTTTGCCAGGATTAGCGCGGCAGGTGAGATCCGGGTCGCTGTAGTGATCGCCGCCAAGATCGTTTTCCAGCACGTAGTCGGCAAAGCTGCTTATCAAGTCCCGGCTGTTAGGCCCGCGGAAGCCAACGGAGTAGTTAAGCGCGGTTTCATGAGTGAAGCCGTCGTGCGGGAAGCCCGGTGGAATATAGAGAATATCGCCCGGCTCTAAATCTTCATCGATGATCGGCGTAAACGGCTCAACGTGCAGCAGCGCCGGATGTGGGCAGAACTGCTTAAGCGGCAGACGGTCGCCCACGCGCCAGCGGCGGCTGCCCATGCCCTGAATAATAAACACGTCATAGTTGTCGATATGCGGGCCTACGCCGCCGCCCGGCACCGAGAAGGAGATCATCAGGTCGTCTAAACGCCAGTCCGGCAAGACGCGGAACGGGCGCACCAGTTCGGCAGCAGGCGCGTGCCAGTGGTTCACCGCCTGGGCCAGCAGCGACCAGCCGCTATCGCCAAGGTTATCAAAGTGCTCAAACGGACCGTTGCTGGCGTGCCATTTTCCCTCTTTAAAGCTGACCAACCTGCTGTCGACTTCGTTTTCCATCGCCAGGCCCGCCAGTTCGTCCGGCGTAATAGGGTCGACAAAGTTCGGTAGCGCGTTTTTCAGCACCACCGGCTTTTTCTGCCAGTAAGTTTCCATAAACTCTGGCCAGTTGAAATTGAGTTGATAATCCACGGTTATTTACCCCTGTACGAAAGGAGGCCGATTATAAGTAGCCTGCCTCAGTCGTCGCCTTGTCATGGGTCAAGCAGCCGCTAATCTTCCGGCTTATTGCTGCCTCTGGATCGGGTGGCTATCGGTTTTTTCTGATTTGTTTTTTCTCTCTTATTTCGCCACAGGCCCCGCTATTGCTGGTTTTTTAGATATTCAGGCGGTCTAAGATAAATATTAATCGGGAACCGGAACCCCGTTCATTCCACCTATCAAACGGAGAAAGTGTTTGACTGTTGAGGAGTAACAGAATGGGACCGGGAATATCAGCTTTTATCAAACCAGGCCGCGCTATCCGCGACCAGGAAATCGCCAATCTACAGCAGGGGAGAGCGCAAACCGCGCAGCTTAAACAGGCACATGTCGCGCCAACACAAACCGCAACCGGATCGTTATTCTCAAGGGCGGCACAGGCGCAGGCTCCGACCGGGGTGAAGCAGAGCGCTGGCGAAGCGCAAACGTCGAACAAAGGGATGTTCAGCCGTTTTCTTAGCCGCAAGCGCGGCCCGGACCTGCCCGAGTCAATTCATACCGGCGTATCTAACGCCAGCAGCCCGAGCCTCTATAGCCAGCAAAGCGCCGACAGGCCGGGCGTATACGGCCAGGCCAGCGCCAGTTCGCCGAGCCTCTACAGCCAGCCGGAGATTTCCGAGCCAAATCCTGTCCCCAGCAACGTGGTCGGCACGCCGGGCAGCCATTTTGCCGAGCTGGTGACGGAGCCGGAACCTGAAAAAAATATGCTGCTGGAGACAAAGCTGACGCTGGATAAAAAGGGTCGTCTCGAAATAGACACGCCCGAAAGCTCGGCCCCTCTGCATGCGCTAATGAAAGAAACGCTCGGCCACGACCGACTTCGCTACCAGACGCATCTCGCCAGCGATGACGGCCATCAGCATGTGCTGCTGGATAAAGAGGGGCGGCTGATGACCGTGCGCAGCGAGCCGGGCGTATTTATCGCCCTCAGCCACAGCCAGCAGAAAGTCGAATGGGAAGAGGTGTCGCGGCACCGCAGGGGCTTTATGCGCCGCCAGAGCCTGGAGCCGACCACTCAGCCTCTCTCCTGGCATGACCGCCAGACGGTGGATATCGGCGGTGAGAAAGTCCGCCTTCCCGAGACCGGCGTGCGCGACCGCCTGACCGACAGCGTGACCGACGGAGACGGCACTCGCTACCGCCTGCATGATAAAAAACTCTTTGGTTTTAACAGCGCGGCCAACGCCTGGCAGCCGCTTTCCGCTGAAGACGACAAGCTTTCGGCCCTGTCGCGCCAGGGGGACGGCATGCTGTGGCGGGTTAACGACGATAAGCAGCTCGGCAGCGCGGTGGGCGGGACGGTTAACGTTAAGTTCGACCATAAGATCGATCACTATTCCGTTGGCCCGAAGCGCGACGCGCTGGTGCTGATGAGCGACGACGAGAAAAAACCGAAGGTAGCGTATGTCGCTAACCTCACCGCGGCGGACCCGCAGCCCAAAGAGCTGACGCTGCCGGAGAATATGACCCTGAAAAAAACCGCGCTGCACGGCTCGCTGCTGTTTGCTCTGGACAGCAATGGCCGCCTGCACTGCGGCGACAAACCGGGAGAGCAAAGCACTTCCCTGAGCTTTGATGGCGCAAAGCATAAGCCTTTACTCGACAATATCTCTCAGTATGTCACCGCCACCGTGGGCGACGGGGCGAAGCTTGAAGATATGCTGGCCGATGAGACCGACCGCCTGCACCTCATTGTCAAAGACGGCTATGACCAGAAGCACGCCATTACCTTCCACTGGCACGGCGGCGATTTGAAACCGCAAAGCAGCTGGAATCTCAGCGACAGCCTGGTGCTGGACTACCAAAAGGGTCTGCCGCAGATAGCCCCGGCCGCGCACGACGTGGTTGACCTCGGGCGGCTGGGCAAGCTGGCTCTGCATGAAGGTAAAGTGCATTACTTCAATGAAACGACCGGCCTGTGGAGCGCTTCGGACGAGAAGGCCGACAAGCTCCAGTGCGGCCTTGACGGCCAGCCGTGGCTGATGAAAGACGGCGAATTAAAGCGCCTCAAGGTCAACCTGAGCAGCAATAAAATTGACCACGGCAGCAACGTGTTCGCCCTGGGGCAGGTGACCAAAAGCGTCAGCGCCGACCTGGCGACAGCCGGGCTGGATAAAAACGAAAAAGCGCAGGCCTTCACGGTCATAGACAGCAGGCGCTACCTGGCGGTGAATGAAAAGGGCGACATTGGCCTTCACCATATCGACACCACGACCCGCCGCAATCAGCGCGGCACACAACCCCTGAGCCAGGAAGCCCTGAGCGCCCAAATCGCTAAACTTGAACCGGCAAGCGCGGGCAATGAAGATGCTTCCAGAGTCAGCGACCTGGCGATGAGCGAAGATAAGCAACTGTGGTTATTGAGCAAGCAGGGAGCGCTTTTCAGCCTGCCGGAAAATAGCTGGAACAGCGGTAAAACCGACGGTATGGCGAAGGCCGCACTGCCCGCCAATGAGGACGGCAGCCAGCCTGAACTCAGCGCCCTGCAAACCTCGGCCAAAGGGCAAATCAGCGCCCAGGATAAGCAGGGAAACACCTTTGTCTTCAAAGAAGGAGCCTGGGCGAAAGACGAGCCGCCCACCGCGCAGGCCAATGAGCCGAACGTGGCTCGTCAAAACTATCAGCGGTTAACTCAGGCTTCAAAAGACTGGCGTTTGCCCGGAACCGGCATCACCTTCAAGCGTGAAGTCAACTTCCTCGGCCAAACCGGGCAGGACGGCAAGCATGTTCGCACATCGTTCCGTACGCGCATCAGCACCTTTGCCTTCCGCCCTTCGCTTGAATGGCCGCGCCCGATCAAAACCGCCGCCTATTCTATTCAGCACCGCTACGCCGGGCGCGAAGGGTTAAAAGACGTTTACCAGCAGCAGGGGGCACTTACCCGGCAGCTAAAGGCAGCGCACCAGCAGCCGGGGACGCATACGCCAAGGCCGGGCCTCAGCCAGCGTCTTGAGATTATGCGCGCCGAAGAGGCGCGGCGCTGGCAGCCGCAGGAGAAAACATTGCTGGATGAAATGGCAAGCTTTGCGCGCCAGCTTTCCGACAGCAGCAACCATTATTGCGAGCAGATTGGCCAGCACTACGGCGTGCGCGACGAGCGCCGCCAGGCTGCAACGCCTTCACGTTTTGGCCTGAACCACGGCAACAGCGGGGCATTAAATCCGTCGAGCAGCCGCCAGGATAATCTGACCGGGCAGCTAAGCGACATGCTGCGCCGTTACCCCGCAGACAAGAGTAACCACGCCGGGGCGATTATTGCCGAGCTTGAGGCGCGCGCAATTACCCTTAATCACCAGAAAGAGCAGGTGCCGATGGGCCGCCAGCGCGACATTCACGACGACATCGGGCTGGTGAAGTCGCGGGTGATGCTGGACACGCTGACCCTGAAATCACTGCATGATTCGGTGGATGAAATGCAGCAGGCGTCGCTGCTCAGCGAGCCTCAGCGTTCGGCGAAAATGACCGATATAGCGGCTAACTTCTCCCGCCTTCGTGATGCTGAGTGGGGCGGGAACGTGATTAAAACGGTGACCACGCAGGGCTTTGGCAACCACAAATCGCTGGAGGCCAACTACGACGCTATCAAGGCGATGACCAAAGCATTCAGCAAAGAAAATCACGGGGTGAATATCAATACCAAAACCGTGATGCAGGCCGAGAGCCAGCGCGAAATGCAGGAGAAAATGGTGGCGACCGTGCTGTCGCTGGAGAGCGGGGAAAACCTCTCGTTCAGCCGTACCTATGGCGCTTCTGCGACCGCAACCGTGGCGCCCGGAACCCAGGTGATTGCCGGTGTTGGCGGGAAAGTGGGCGCAGATCGCGGCTACACCATGAGTTTCTCTCGTGGCGATACCGGCATTAACGTTAGCTTCGGGCGAACCGGAGCCGTTTCTGCAACCGGCATTGTTGGCGCGGGCGTGGGCGCAAGCGTGCAGTTGTCTATCAACAACCGCACGGCGCACAGCCTCACCGTTGATTTAAAAAATGCCCAGCCGGTGGAAAGCGTTCACCTGGAGAAATTGATGACCACGCTGGGCAAGCAGTTCACCGACAGCGCCTCTGCCCGGCTGCTGGCCAGGCTGAAAGAGGAGCCGAAGGAGGGCGAGCTGCCGCTTCCGGTAGCCGATAAGCTTAGCCAACTGGAGGCGCATTTTACCGCCTGGTATCCGCCGGTGGATAACGCGAAAACGCAGCGTCCGCTGCTGGATACGTTGCAGCAGCTTATTAAGCGCCAGCAGCAGGCCGACTCTCTTTCCGTGCAGTCAAATCTGCCTGAACCCGGCAACAATGAAATCGACCAGTTGATTAGCGGCATGCGGGCTGAATTTACCGATCTTACCAGCCGCAAACTGTTCGACGAGCTGACACCTGCCGAAGGAGCGCCGCGCCTGCCGATGTCCGCCAGCGAGCGGCTGGGCAAGCTTGAGCACCACTTTGCCCGCTTTATTCCGCCTTCGCGCCACCATGAGATAGTGGGCAACGGGCCGCTGGCGGCCTTGCAGTCGCTGCAACAAACCGTGCGCCAGCAAAGCGCGGTGCTCAACCAGCAGCAACTGGTGAACAAAGCGGAATACCAGTCGACCTACAAAAACCTTTCGCGCATCGACAGCAACGGGTTGTTCCACTTCGTGCGTCATTTTATGGAAGGGGAGTTTTCCCCCAGTAACGCCGACCGAATCACCCAGATGATGGGGGAAGATTACCGGCTGAAAGCGCTACTGCGAGGGTTGCAGGATAACAGCAGCTCGCAGGCGGTGGTGTCGCTGGAGCTTAAAACCAAGCCGCGTGAAAAGCTGGCAGACCAGTGGGCCAACCATACGGTGACCCAGGACTCGATAGTCGATTTACTTAAAGATAGAGACAAACTGCGCCTGAAGTCGATCGCGTTCACCAAAACGCAAAGCAAGTCGGACGGCTTCTCTACGCCTTCGTTTTTGCTCGGCGGATCTAACGGCGTGTCGCTGTCGATGAATGAAAACCTGGGCACCATCAACTTCAGCTACGGCGATGACGATAGCGCGCCGCTCAGCTATACGGTGGACGGCGGCGTGGCCCAGGCCGAGCAAGAGGTGAAATCGGCGCTGCGTGAGGCCGCCGAAGCGGGATTTATGGTGAAAGGAGGATAAGGAGATGGTTATGCAACAACAGCTTCAACAGTGGCTTGACGCCTGGGGGCGGCAGCAGAAAACCACGTTGCGTCTCGAGCAGGGAGTCTGTTTATTAACCAACGCTCAGCAGCAGGAGATTGCGGTTATCGAGCTGCCCCCGGGGAGCAGCGCGGCTATCCTGCACTGCAAGGTGGCGGAGCTAACCGGGCAGGATGCGCTGCTGCTGCCGAACCTGCTGGCGATGAACTTTGAAATGAACGCTATGCGCGGCTGCTGGCTGGCGCTCGACGGGAAAAATGCGGTGCGCCTGTGTACCCAGAGCGAAATGGCGGCGCTGGATGCGGAAAGTTTCGGCCGCTGGCTAAGCGCGTTTATCAGCCAAAGCGAAGAAGTGAGGGCCTTTATCACCGAGCTGCCGGAGATGCTGGAGGAGGCGCAGCCGCGCTAAGGTTTACTGAAACGAAAAGGCCGGGGTTTATCCCCGGTTTTTTATTGCTTAATGGTTTCGTTGCTGGCGAATAAATCCTGCTCTCGCCGGGGCTGCTGCTTTTGCAGAGTGTTATAAATCTTGTGTACTTCGTCTGCGTAACGCTGGCGCAGCTGGCGGCGCTTTTCAGAGGGGCCGGTGTTATACATGCCGACGGTATCCCACGAGCGGCCATGCTGGCGAAACAGGCTATGCAATACCCAGGCCCCGGTGGCGATGCAGGTGCAGGGATCGTGCAGCAGTCCCTCGCGCGTTACGCCGAGCTGTTTCAGCCGCCCAAAATGAACGCTGTTTACCTGCATCATGCAGACATCTTCGGTGCGGTTAGCGTTGGCGGCGTTGACCGCAGAGAGATTAAATCTCGACTCTTTCCAGGCAATGGCTTCCAGCAGCGCCGGAGAGATGCCAAACGCATTCCCGACTTTTTTGAAGCAGTCCGCCTGCGCGAGAGCCGGAAGACTAAACAGTAAAAGGCCCAGCCGCCACGACTTTGTCTGCATAGAAAGTTCTCCTTTTATCATCACTGGCAATGTGTAGCGAAAACGGGCGTTCGGTTCCCGTTTCGGACCTTTGCCCGTATCAACTAATTCGCCACAAACGGCTTTGCGGCGGGAACTCTTTAGCGGTGGCTCTCACTTAGTGAGACATTCCGGGCGCGGGCGAAGCTGAACTTTGCCATGAGGCGGGGCCGCGGCCGGTTATTGCTACTGGGTATCACTTAGGGGAGTGTGTTGTATGCAGATATCATCGGGACCGGGTGGATTCTCACCTCTTTTGCCGGAAAACCATTTTCCGAGCCTGGACGGGGCGTCACCCGGCTCACAAAACGGCGGGAACAATATTACCGCTAAGCTGCTGCTGAATAACGGCGGTAACACGCTGGCCATTCCGTTAGCGCTGAACTTCGCCAATGCGGGCGCCAGCGATAAGCCTTCGGCCATTAACTTCGGCGCTTCACCGGCTGGGAATAACGGCCCGGTAAATAATCCGGCCAGCGCTTCACAAAGCGACGGCAGCAATTCGGCAGACGGAATGATGCAGGAGCTACAGCAAATGCTCCAGCAGTTCCTGAAAGAGCTGATGCAGCTGTTTGGCATGAATACCGGGCAGAATAAAGATGACGCCTCATCTTCTTCCCCGGCCAGTGGCGTGGGGTCGGGTTCCGGCAGCAGCGGCAGCGGGGCTGCGTCCGGTGCGGATGACGCAGGTGCAGGCGCTCCGGCGGGCGCACCGGCGGGAGCGTCCGGCGCTTCAGCCGACAGCCTGCCACCGGGCGACACCAGCCTGAAAACCAGCGATCCAACGCTGCAAAAAATCGTTTCTCAGTTTGGCGGCCAGTATGAAAAGGCCTCTGCTGAAACCGGAGTTCCGGCTAAATTACTGGCCGCGCTGACGATGCAGGAGTCGGGAGGCGACGTGAATGCCAAATCAACCAACCCGGGCAATGGCCTGACCGACAGCGGCATGAACCAGATTAACCCGGACACCTACAGGGCGATGCAGAGCAAATATCCGGACAAGCTGGGCAGCGACATGAACTCTCCGGCTAACCAGATTATGTGCTCGGCGTTGATGCTGAAAGAGGGCAAAGAGAAGTTCGGCAGCTATGATGCCGCGCTGCGCGCCTACAACTCAGGGGATAATCAGGTGAACCTGCACAACCTTTCAAGCGTCTCTCTGGGCGACCCGAACTATGTGAATGAAGTGAACAGCCATATGGCGAAATTCGCCTGATAACAGGCCATATCCTCTCATGGCCGGTTTACAAATACGCTGAAAACAGCGGTCGTTTTCCTCCGGGATGCGGCCGCTTTATTGTTGGCTAAAGCAGTTTATTGTCTTTTTGAGGCTAAATATGCGCGATAAATGGCGATAAACTCGACCAGGAATGTTCCCAATTAAGCATAAATACTGAAACTGAAATATATTTCAAAGGGAAACAGGTATGTCTGCTGGTGGTTATTATTGTAAATAATGGTAAATAGATATTATTTGAATTGACGATTGTGCAGAAAGACCATCAGCCAATTTATCTTTACCCCCGGGATTTAGCGATGAAAGTTCATTTTCCCGCCAGCCGGAGCGAATAGTCCCTGGGTTCACCTGTTTTTAATTAATTTATTCATATTTATCATTTGGTTAATTTTTTAACGATGCATTTAGAATCTTTATAATACATTTGGAAATAACTGAATCGATCCTCGTTTTTTTCCAGTGTTGTTCGCGGAACCGACGCGGGAGAGAGCACTTTCTTCCCCGGCCCATCGGGCAAAAAAACGCCCCTTATCCAGACATCGGAACAGTTGAGCGCTTATCCGGGGGTAGGGATATCCCTACAGGTCGCTAAAATTTTGACTGATTGCCATTCTGCCACTCGGTGATAGCTTAACGCTGCTTCTCATAAACAAAACTCATTAATTACTGCCGGTCGCCGGGTATTTCCGGGCGGCAGTGGGCAGACAATCGTTTTACGGTTCACGTTTATGGTTCATAAGTTGGACTCATACGCCAGACCTTGAATAAGCAGGCAGCGGGGGATTTATGAAAGAAAACAGTTTGAATCACTGGGAAATAAAGCATATGCCGGTCGATATCGACCTGAATATGCCGCGTTCGGCCGCAGCTTTGCCTCCTTCTGAAAATGTACATGACGGGCTGGATATTTGGCTTCAAACGTTAGCACCCCTTAAGATTGATTTGGTGCTGGAGGGGGAAACCGGCACCGGAAAGGACACCTTTGCCCGTCGAATCTACGAGCATTCCGGCTGCCGCGGTGCTTTTGTGCCGATTAACTGCGCGGCAATACCCGAGACGCTGGCCGAAAGCGAACTGTTTGGCGTAACGGCAGGAGCTTATACCGGCGCAAATCACTCCAGAGCAGGTTATATCGAAAGTGCTAATAACGGCGTGCTGTTCCTCGACGAAATCGACAGCATGTCCCTCAGCCTGCAGGCCAAGTTACTGCGGGTGCTTGAAACCCGAACCGTCGGGCGGCTGGGTAGCACAAAGAGCATTGCGCTCAATTTGCGGGTGATTGTGGCCTCGCAAAAGCCGCTGGCCCAGTTGATGGAGCAAAAGCTGTTTCGCCAGGATCTGTTTTTTCGCCTGACGACGGTCAAAATTTCACTGCCCGCGCTGCGTGAACGCGTCGAATGCATTATTCCGCTGTTCCGGCGCTTTGCCCAGGAGTCCGCCGCCCGTCTGAACCGGGCGCTGCCGCCGATGTCGCAGCAGTTAAGCGAGGCGCTGCTGATGCACCGCTGGCCGGGGAATATTCGTGAGCTGAAGGGGGCGGCAGAGCGGTTTGTGCTGGGGCTGCCGGCGCTGGGGCAGGTTGCTCACCCGGAAATGCGTTCCGTGCGCCTACGCGAAAGGCTTCGCCGCATCGAATACAGCCTGATTGAAGACTGCCTGTCGCGCCACGAAAACCGGGTGGTTAGCGCCGCCCATGAATTAGGTATTCCAAGAAGAACCCTGTATCAAAGAATTAAGTCTCTGACTGAAAAGGAAAATTAATTTTAATCTTTTTTGGGAACTGCCGACTCTGCCGCGCCACTTAATCTGTGAATGACGCAACATTTACTGTTTAATTAACGAGGAGTAAACATCATGCCTTCAGTCAACACCGGTAACAACGCAGGCGCAAGCGGCAGCCTGGCAGATAGCTTCCAGTCCCAGATGGACTCTATCGAAAACAAATCAATGCAGGACTCGCTGGACAAAGCTGAACGTGACCGTAAAAACGCCTACGTTTCCGGCTACCAGAACTCCGCCACCACCATGATCAGTTCTCTGGCGCAGAACAAAATTTCCTTCTAATGATTATCAGGGATTCGCCGCAGCGTGAATCCCTGATCCTCTTCTCTGCTGGCGGAATCACTCATATGCACATTCTTAATCCTGCTACCGGTATGCCTTTGCCAGACCCCGACTCCCTGAGTTTGTCATCGGGCGCAGCCCCCCAGTCTTCGCCGATCTCTTCGGTAAACGGCGCGGCTAACCAAAGCGATGCGGCATTTTTTTCCGCGGCGCTGGAACAGCCGGAAGCCGTGTCGGCAATGGGCGGTATTGGCGGCAAACCAGCGCCGATGTTTGAAAAAGCTTCCGGTATGTTCAGGCAGATGGACAGCGACCAGAAGCAGATGAATAACGTGCTGCGTAAAGCCGCGCGCTCCACCGACCCGCTGGTGCTCAACCAGGTGGACGACCAGCTTTCCAACTATTACCTGGAAAGCATGATGAACGCCAAGATAGTCTCGAAGAGCGTGTCGGGGCTAGATAAACTGACCAACTTGCAGTAATCCATCATGCAATTAAGCTGGCGAAAAATCCTGCAGCCCTGGCTGCTGGTCCTGCTGCTGGCAGGCTGCGACTCGCAGGTGGTACTGAATACCGGCCTGACGGAAACCGATGCCAACGACATCATCTCCGAACTCTCGAAGTACAAAATTGAGGCCGATAAGCAAATCGATAAAACCGGCGTCACCGTGATGGTGGCTCAGGACTATATCGAGCGCTCGGTTCGCATTCTTAACGCCAACGGTTTGCCGCACAAGGCGCGCACTAATCTCGGCGAAGTTTTCCAGAAAAACGGCATTATCTCCAGCCCGCTTGAAGAGCGCGCTCGCTATATCTATGCGCTCTCACAGGAGCTGGAATCAACGCTTTCGCAAATTGACGGCGTAGTGGTGGCGAGGGTGAACGTGGTGCTGCCTGAGCGAGTCGCTCCCGGCGAGCCCGTGCAGCCCGCATCCGCTTCGGTATTTATCAAATACACCCCGGAGATGGACCCCGACAGTATTGAACCGCGTATTCGTCGCCTGGTCGCGGCCAGTATTCCCGGCCTTTCCGGGAAAAATGATGGCGCACTTTCGGTCGTGTTTGTTCCCGCTGCGGCCTATCACGACCGCATCGAGCTGGTCACGCTTGGGCCATTCCAGCTGACGCTTTCGCAGTACGCAACGGTAAGAACGCTGTTCTTCTCGCTGCTTGGGCTACTGCTGCTAATTGGCGGTATTTTTACCCTGATCCCAAAACTCAGGGCGATGAAACGCGGTAAACAATCGCCCTCGACCGAACTGACCGTTGTTCCGGCAGAGCGGCGGTAGCGGATTGTGGAATCTCTGGATAGCTTGTCCCCAGCTGCCTGGCTGCGCTGGTGGAGCCGGGCTTTTTGGCAACAGGCGGACGCCAGCTGGCACCATTTGGCCTGGTTTCAACTGCCGGAAAGCCAACGCAGTAGCCTGGTAATCAAATCGCCGCAGGCCGTTTTAACCCTGTTGGAACTGACGCCTGGCCTGCCGTATGAGCCGGACGAACGCCTGCTTGTGCTGGCCTCGCTGAACCCGCAGCAGAGAATGATATTGCTGGCGCTGGTGGCTGAAGTCTGCCAGCGCGGCAGCGGAGCGCTGCGGCTTGAAGATGCCCGGCTCGTCTGGTGTGAACGCCTTACCCGGGGTTTGCGCCCCGGCGTCTGGCTGCCCGCTGGCCTGGACTTTGCCCGGTCGCCGGAAGCCTCCGCGCTCTGTCTGCTGCGCCCGCTGTTTGTGCCGACAGCATGGCAGCGGCTCAGGCTGAGTTTTCCCCACGCCGCCGTAACGTTAAGCGAAACGCTAATGCCTGAAGAACCCGCGCCGCCGCAAAACCGCCTGCTGGCGCTGTGGGATGGCGCAGTCTGGCAGGCCCGGCAGCACTCTTTTATGCCGAACGACTAATTACGGGAGCAAGACAGCATGTGGATCGGCCGCAAGGTGGCGTTAGAGGACGCCTCGTGTGCAATTGAGGGCGTTCTGCTACCGCAGAAAATGCTGCTCGAGCAGCAGCAGGCGTTGAGCGTTCTGGCGCTGGCGCAGCAGAGAAGCGAGGCGATGCTGGCCGAAGCTGGGCGGCAGGTTGAGCGGCTGTTGACCGAGGCGCAGCAGCAGGCTGAACGGCAGGCGGCTGCTCGCTGCGAGGAGGTCGAGCAGGCATTTTGGCAGCGTTCGGAGGTGCTGTTCAGCGAGTGGCACGATGAACGCACGGCGCAGCAGAACCAGATACTCAACCAGGCGCAGTCGCTGATTAACGCCGCTTTCGAACAGCTTTTTGGCTGCCTGACCGAGCAGCAAAAGCTTACCGGCCTGCTGGCCCAGTTGCAGCAGGCTGGCGGGCGGGCGACAGAGGTGACGCTTTACCACGCCTCGCGGCATGAGGCGGTGCTGGCAGAATGGCTGGATGCTCATCCGCAGCTTGGCTGGTCGCGCTGCATCGACGATGCGCTGGCGGCGGAAACCCTGCTGCTGCAAACCGCCCAGGGCGAGTTCAGTATTAGCTGGAATTCACTTCGCCAGCACCTGCTACGCCTCGCTGATTAAGCCGTCGGAAGTTAATTTTCCGGCGGCGGGAACCCCCGCATTTTTACCGCCACTCATCATACGATTTCAACGCGAGGAGAAACGTATGAGCAATTCCTTTGATATTCAGCGCAATCTCGACAGCCAGCTGTCCCGCCTGCACCACTCGGTAGCCGAGCTGGCGCAGGGCACCCTCGGGCAGCCAGCGCCGAGCATGGGCGACATGGTTGAGTTTAAAAACGCCCTGATGAAAGAGGCCGCGGCCACTTTTACCGACAGCCAGCTCGGGTCGCTCAAGCACAGCCTGAGCAAGGAGATTATCGACTCCATCAACTAGTTATGCCGTCAACGGCTTATGCGTAAGCCGTTTTCAACTCTGCTTGCACCCCAGGCGGCCAGCTTAACGCGCCGTTGATAACAGGAGATTGAGTCGTTGAATCAGCACGTTCGTTTACTTCGTGCGGCCATGTTTGCCCTGGCCGCAACCGCCTGCGGTTTCAGCGCTCCGGCCAGCGCCCAGACGCCCGCAGACTGGCAAAATGGTGCTTACGCCTATTCGGCACAGGCCACGCCGCTGCGCACCGTGTTGCAGGATTTCGCCAGCAGTCACGGCGTCAATCTGCGTATGGGCGACGTGCCGGACAGCGCGGTTGACGGACGCCTGCGCGCCGACAGCGGCGTCGCGTTCCTCGACAGGCTGGCGCTGCAATACCGCTTTCAATGGTTTGTTTACAACGGCTCGCTGTTTGTTAGCCCGCAGTCGGCTGAAACCTCAAAGCGGGTGACCGTTTCGGCGGATGCCGCGCCAGACCTTAAACAGGCGCTGCGAGACGTGGGGCTGCTGGAAGACAAATTTGGCTACGGCGAGCTGCCGGATGACGGCGTGGTTATCGTGACCGGGCCGCCGGAATATGTTGCGTTGGTGGCCGACTTTAGCGCCAAAGATAAAGACAAAAAGCAGAACAAAGAGATGATGGTGTTCCCGCTTAAGTACGCTTCGGTGGCGGACCGTCAAATAAAATATCGCGAGAAATCCCTGCTGGTGCCCGGCGTTGCGAGCATCCTGAACGAGCTGCTGGGCAAAAAAGATAACCGCTCCTCTCAGGGCATTCAGCCGGGGGGCGAAAGCGCTTCGCGCGAGGCGCTAAGCAAGTCGTTCCAGGAGCAGTCAGACAACATTCTCTCCGGGCTTATCCAAAGCCAGGACGGGCGGATGCGTAACCCCGGCGGCGAGGATGATACCGAGCTTAACCCCATGGTTTCGGCGGACGTGCGCAATAACGCCCTGCTGGTACGCGACGATCCGAAACGCCGCGAGCAGTATCAGGCGCTGATTTCGCAGATCGATGTGCCGCAAAAGCTGGTGGAGATAGACGCCATGATTATCGATGTGGATCGCCGCGCATTCTCTAATTTTTCCAGCAATCTTGGCGCAACTTTTGGCAACGTTACCGCCGGTTCCGCCATGTTGCAGGGGGCCGGCACGCTGTTCGTTACCGACTACAGCCGCTTCTTCGCGCAAATTCAGGCGATGGAAGGGAGCGGCAACGCTTCTATTGTGGCTAATCCGTCGATTCTGACGCTGGAAAACCAGCCTGCGGTTATCGATATGAGCGATACCGCCTTTATAACCGCTACCGGCGAACGTGTGGCAAACATTGAGCCGGTAACCGCCGGAACCAGCCTTCAGGTCGTGCCTCGCGCCATCGGCAGCGGGCCAAACAGCACGGTGCAGCTGGTGGTGGATGTGGAAGACGGCAAAGTTGAAACCAACGATGACGGGGCGGCCACCGGAGCGAAACGTGCCACGGTGAGCACCCAGGCGCTGGTTCAGCAGAACGGTTCCCTGGTCATGGGCGGGTTCCACTCCCGCGAAACCGGCGATACCGACCACCGCATTCCGCTGCTCGGCGACATTCCTTACCTGGGCAAATTCTTCTCCTATACGCGCCATGAAACTTCGCAGCGCGAGCGCCTGTTCATTATTACCCCGCACCTGGTGGGGGATCAGGTTGACCCTACGCGCTATATCGACGAGCAGGATCGTCAGCAGCTCTCATCGGCGATGAACGAAGTTCAGCTGCGCCAGCGCTACAGCTCAATGAAGGGCGATATCGAAAATGCGATGCGCGATCTGGCTGAAGATAAAGTGCCGACCGGTTTTCAGGCGGGCGGAGAGGGCGTAGGCATCGCTCAGCTATGCAACACCCGGCCGGGGCTTTCTTCCGACAGTTCCCGCAGCCAGTGGTACAGCAACTCATCAATACAGATAAGCGTGGGCCTGGTGCGCAACATCAGCAGCAAGCCGCAGCGTTTTGATGAGTCCAGCTGCCGCGATGACGATGTGCTGGCCGTGGCGGCGTGGCCGGGCAGTAACCTGGCGCCCGGCCAGTCGGCGGAGGTTTACATTGCCTACCGCACGCGCGGCGAGGGGCGACGCAGCCGTCAGTCGCTGCTCTCCTCTGCACCCGTGTCCGGACAGCCGTCTGCTTTATCAAGATCGCATAGCTATCTGCTGCCCCCACGCCCCGCGCTGCATTAAGGAGAGACGATGAAACCTTCAATTTTGTGCCTGCTGGCGCTGGCCTTCGCCCTTAGCGGATGCGCCACCCGCAACGATAACGGCTGCGAGAGTCTGGAGTGCAGGCCCCTGTCGGACAGCCATCACCTGACCATCTGGTGGCCTGCCGATATGCGCAACGGCGTACAGGATTACTCGCAGATGCCGGTGCGCTAATTTTTGTGGCGAGCGCCCGTTGTTTCGCGCTCGAGGCTTAAAAACGCCATTTTTTTCTTAGTGTTAGGCAGTTTGTGGAACCGAAGCCGGTTTCTTTTCACTTAACAGGCGTCTATATACTGCGAACCAGCAGGGCTGGTCGCCTGTATCAACCCCGTTGTCATGGTGAGGTAATCTAATGAGTACGATTGGAAATATGCTGAATCTGGCCACAGCATTACCGCAGCTGGCGCTGAACGCCACCCCTGAAGGTATGGCGGCTAATTTGCTGAAGAACGTTGGCGATCGGATGGTGAACGACATTGCCTCTAAATTGACCAACCTGCTGTTCTCCGGCGGAATGAACGGCAATAACAACAACACCTTTATGTCGCCGCAGAGCCAGGGCGGAGCCAGCATGGGTAATACACTGGCGGCAAGCAATATGCAGCAAATGCTGCAACAGGTGATTCAGCAAATGGGCGTGAATGCCCAGAACAGCCCGTTTAACAGCCAGGCCGGAGCCGGCAACATGAACGCCTTCAACGGGGGCCTGAGCCACGGGCTGCAATCTCCGTCCACCGGCATCGGCCTGGTTCAGCTGCCGCTGTCCACCACCGGCAGCAACAGCGCCAACAGCTTTAACCAACTGGGCAACAATATGGGCAGCCAGCTGGGCAGCAAAATGGGCCTGCAGGCGCTGGACGACGTGAAGTCCGACACCAGCGGCCTGTGCGGCGCGCTCGGCGGCGGCGGTAAAGTGGAAGGTGGCTCCAAAGAAACCCGCGCTGAAATCGGTAAATTTATGGATCAGCACCCGGAAATTTACGGCAAGCCGCAGAGCGTTGGGGCGGGCATGCCGGGCCTGGTGCATATCGGGAAAGGCCCTTCCAGCTGGGAAGATGCCCTGAAGAACAGCAAACCGCTGAGCGGAGACGCGCTGAAGGCTTTTCAGTCGGCGAAAAATGACCTGAAAACTTCGATGGTTGGCGGCTCTATCGCCGGTTCCGGCACGACGCCTGGCTCTTCGAGCCTGCTGATGAACGCCGATGCCCAGCTGTTTAACAGCAACATTATTCAGAACTCGCTGAAGCACCACCACGGCACGATTCTGAACCTGGCCGCGCTGGCCTAAGTTTTGCTGTTGTAGTCCACAGGCTTTCTTTTAACGCAGGGTGTTAAAAAGCCCGCCATGCGTGATTCGCTCGACTCTTCTTCGCCCTCTATTTGACCGGTTTTTCTGCGTTAATCGCGTGGTAAACCGGTCTTTTTTTATGGCTTGATGCTCACCTGAGGCTTTGCATTAAAGAGATTCCTGCGCCGCTTCCTGCAGCAGTTGATTCCACTCTTTTGGCGGCCTTCCCCGATGCAGCATTTTTTCGAAAACTTTATAGCTGTCGGTTTTGCTGCCGTATTCCCGAAGCGCTTCGCTATCGTTCATCCAGGCCAGAACAATAATTCTCGCGGCGCTATGGTAACGGAAAAATAAGCGATATCTGGCGTTGCCAAATTTAGCTCGTGACCAGTCTTTATTGGTGTTTCCCAGGGTTTTTCCCTGGCGATACATTGGTGAGGAGGGGTCTGATGTAATTCCTTCTTCAATGACCTTGTGCACGACGGCAAGAAGTTTTGTTGCGGCTTTCTTCCGGTATCCCTCCGGGTCTTTAATCCTTAAAGCTTCGACTTGCTCAACTAACGCGTCGTAAGCTTCCTGAAAGCACGGATGGGCATAAATTCTCCATCCGTTAATTTCCTCCGGCAGTCCTTTTTTCATTAGTCCTCGTCGCGTATCTCATCATCAAGATTAACGTCCACACCGCTAATCAACTCGCGGCCACGGGACATGTCGAATGGTTGAATGTTTTGAGGGGCATTTTTGATATCGGTGGCTAAAAATTGCAGGAACGCTTCCATAACATCATCCTCCGGTGTTTCTTCTCTGCGGCTAAGCAGAACTCTCCCGCCCGGCAAAATTTGGTATTGGAGATGGTCTTTACCAGGCTGAATTTTTAGTGCCTCACGAACCGGCGCGGGTATCGTCGTTTGGCTACGGGTTGTTACCTTAGAATCGACGGTTAAAGCGGCAGTGCCTGAACGATCGTCAGCGTACATAATCTCACCTTAGATGACACGGACTTTGATTAACTTCTGAGCAGGAGTATAAGGCGAGGAAAATGGTAATGCAATTGCATTACCGTGGGGGGGGAGGCTTTTAGTCTACTCCTCAAACTCAATAGTCTCGCCCTTAATGCGGCCTTCAAGCTTGCGTAACAGGCGGTAGATGGCGGCCACGGCTTTTAGCGTGTCGCGGGGGATATAGGCACCTTCTTCGGTGGTGCGGTAGAGGTTGCGGGTTAGCCACACGTAGCGGACCACCGGGATATTGGCGGCGTGCGCCATTTTGATTAGCGCTTTAGCCTCCTCATCCTGTGCTTTGAACAGCAGCATTGGCAGCGGCGTTTCGTCCGGTTCGTATCGCAGCCCGACGGCAAAGTGGGTTGGGTTAACCAGCAGCACGTCGGCCTTTTCCATCTCCTGAGGCGTGACCTTTTTCGCCGGGCCGTTGAGGATTTCGTGGGCAACGTGTTTGCGGTGGCCTTTGGTGTGCGGGTCGCCTTCCATCTGCTTATATTCGTTTTTCACGTCTTCGTGGCTCATGCGGTTTTGCTTGAGGAAGAAGTATTTTTGCAACGCAAAGTCGGCTACCGCAAACACCAGCATCACGCCGAAGATAGTGTGGGCGAGGGTTTCCAGAATCGCCACGCCTGCGTGCCAGAAGCCGTCCAGCGTGCCGCCCGCAAGGTTGGCCAGCAGCGGGAGGCGGGGCTTAATCAGCAGCCAGAACACGACGGAAAGGGTGATAGCTTTCAGCAGGCTGTTGAGGATCTGAATAAACTGCTTAACCGAAAACATCTCTTTAAACTTGTTGAGCGGGTTTAACGCTTCAAGTTTTGGTGCCAGCGCGGCAATAGCGAACAGCGGGCCGAACTGGAGCCAGCCTCCGGCGATGCGCAGCAAAATAACCGTGCCGACCGTCATCATAAAAAAGACCCCGACGGTGAGCAGCGCCGCGCCGCTCACCTCGCCTAAAGCCTGAGTGAAAGGCGCGCTCAGGCGCAGCAGCGGCAGGGTCATCAGCGCCTGCAGTTTGTCCATGCTGGCATCCATCATGGTAAAAATAAGCTGCAAAACACCAAACATAATCAGTAGTTTGGGAATATCCTGGCTCTGGCTGACCTGGCCCTTTTTGCGCGCTTCCTGGAGTTTATGGGGGCTGGCCTGTTCTGTTTTTTCGCTCACTGGTTTTACGCTCCGCTAGCGGGTTACCACGTCGCCTTACGCGCCGGTAAAATATCGGACAAATGTGGGATCAGGTCGTTTAGGGCGCTGAACTGATGGCCGGCGAAATATTCCAGCGTCGGCAGGTAAAAAATAAAGAACAGCAGCCCGGCAATGCACTTAAGCGGCACGGTAAGCACCGTGGCCTGGAGCTGAGGGCTGTAAATGCTGAGCACGCCGACGGCGAAATCGAGGAACAGCAGCAGCAGTACCAGCGGGCCTGCGTACAGCACGGTGTCGATGAACATCTGTTTGACCTGGGCGAGGAACGCCAGAAACCCCTGCTCTCGGAAGGCCGGGAGCCAGCTGTCTACGGGCCACAGGCGGTAGCTGTCCCAGATAACCTGGGTCGCCAGAGAGAGGCCGAAATTGACTATCAGCACCATCATCGACCATTGCAGCAACATATAGCCCAGCGGCGTTTCATCCGCACCCAGCGCCGGGTTGAGTTGCCCCCCGCTCAGCGCCCCGCGCTGGTTGTCAAACAGCACGCCGACCGACTCAAAAAGCCAGAACGGCAGCGCCAGCAGATAGCCGAGAAAAATCCCCAGCACCACTTCTTTGAGCATCATGGCAACAATGCCCCACGGGCTATGGGGCGCGCCGGCAAGCAGCGGCACAATAGTTGGCGTGACGAACAGCGCCAGCGGAATAACGATGGCGGTGCGGATCATGCCTTTCAGAGCGGAAAAAGCGAACAGCGGAGTCAGCAAAACGCATGGGTAGATGCGGGCAATGGCCAGCCCGAGCGCCAGCATACCGTTGAATATGGGCGTCAGTTCGGCCGCAATCATCTCAGCGACCCTGAGGCGGCCATCATCGAGAAGGCGGACTGGGCCAGCTCAATCATTTGCAGCCCAATCCAGCGCCCGCTTAAGGCAAGAGTCGTCCCCACTGCCACCAGCTTGATGGCGAAGGGTAGCGTTTGATCCTGTAGCTGAAACACCGCCTGCAACAGGGAAACCACGATGCCCACCAGTACGGCGACCACCAGCGGCGGGGCGGAAAGTACCACCACCATCAATACCGCCTGCTTAAACATGTAGATCATGTCCATAACGCCTCACATATAGCTGTAGAACAGGCCGTCGAGCAGGCGCGTCCAGCCGCTCACCATTACGAACAACAGAATTTTTAGCGGCAGCGAGATGGTCATCGGGGACACCATCTGCATGCCTAAGGCGAGCAGCACGTTGGAGACAATAAGGTCGACCACCAGGAAAGGGATGAAGATTAAAAAGGCAATTTTGAAACCATTTTGCAGCTCGGAGAGTACGAAAGACGGTATCAAAATCAAAAGGTTGTCGCGCTGGTTGATAATTTTGTCGGACAGCGCTTTCGGCCACATGCGCTGGCTGTTTTCCATCAGGTGCGTTTCCAGATCCGGATCGCTGTTGCGCAGCATAAAATCAGTCAGCGGCTTGATGCCGTATTGCAGGCTGCTTTCTAAGCGTTCGGCGTTGGTGGTGTCGATGGGCTTTTCCTGAAAGCGGGTTTGCATCCCGTCGAACACGGGCGCCATCACGAAGATTGTGGCCGCCAGCGCGATGCCATACAGCGCCATGTTCGGCGGAGTTTGCTGCACGCCGATGGCGTTTCGCGTCAGCATCAGCACCATCGAAATTTTTAAAAAGCTGGTGGTTATCATCAGCACCAGCGGCAGGAGAGAAATCGCACCCAGCAGAATGGCCAGAGCCAGCGGGTTGAATGAACTGATATTCTCCGCCATCAGACCGGCTCCAGCGCCGCACCGGTATTGCGCAGCATCCGGGTAATCTGAAAGCCCAGCGTGCCGTTAACGTCAACCAACTCACCCTTAGCCAGCAGGTTATTGCCGTGGCACAGCAGCGCTTCGCCCGGCGTAACGTGCTGCACCAGCACCGTCGAACCCGCATCAAGCTGCTGCAATTCGCCGAGCGTTAGCTGTAAGTTGCCGCAGCGGATCGTCAGTTCCAGCGACAGGTCGTCGAAACTCCCCCTTGTTGTCTGCCATTCGGCTCCGGGGACAACGTCGCCGTCCCGTTGCTCGTCATACTCCAGGGGGGCGTTTGGGTAAGTCATGGTTAGCTCCTCGCTAAACGTTATGTGTAGTAAGTCTCTGTGAGCGGTTTGGGCTGCCGGTTCCAGCTGGACCTGAAATTGTCGCCGCGCCAGCGGCAATACGCCCTGTCCGTCGGGGGCAAAAAATGTCTCCTTGGGCAGCAGCAGATCTCCAGCGGCCAGGCCGCGAGCGCGCCCGCAGGAAAGTTGCAGCCTGCCGACGGTGAGCGGGAGCCGCAGGGGCAGATCCGGGGATAGCGGGATAACAAACCGTTGCCAGGCCGGGTGCTGTGCCAGCCGCTGTAGCGTATTCCAGCTGAGCGAAACCGGGCTATGGGCTTGCTCTTCACCCAGCGTAATCTCAAGGCGCAGCGTGATATCGACTAGTTCTGCCTCCGCTCCCGTCGCAGGGCGCAGGTATTCGAGTAATTCAACCAGCTGCGGGCTGAGCTGCTGGCTAAAGTAGCTCCAGTACCAGCCGCTTTCCGGGGAGGGTTCGCCGGGGAGCGCGGGGCAGTCGGCCATCAGCCCCAGAACCGGGAGTGGAGCGCCGAATAGCAGCGTTCCTGCCGCACAGCTAAAAGCTTCCGCCTGCCCTGGCTTTTGGGCGGCGAGGGTTGAAGGCAACAAGCGCAGTTCGCCGTGTTCGCCAGCGCAGAAAAAAGGAAGCCGCCGACCGCTGCCAATCCAGCGCCGCAGCTGAGCCTCCTGTAAGGGCTGAGGGCTAAATGCCAGCCGCTTCATACCGCCTCCCGCCGCTTAAAACGCAGGCGTACGTTCTTGCCCAGGCGGCCGCTTAACGAGCGTTGTCCGTCTTTTTCAAAGCCGCGTACTTTGTCCCAGGCGTGGCCGGAAAAGCCGAGTGCAATATCCAGCACATCGCCGCTGGCGGGGGTGATTTGCGCCACGACTTCGCCCAGCTCCGGCAGCAGCAGGCTAAAGCGGGCGGGCAAGGTTTCCTGCTGTTCGATACCCTGAATCAGATGCGGCTCAAGCATCGCCATCAGCTGGCTGGCCTGCGATTCCGTGGCTTGCTGAGGTTGCTCTGCGCCGCCTAAGGAGCCGTCAAACAAATTGAGTGAAAGCACCGGCATCAGCGGAGACGGTTCTTCGTCGGACAATAAATCGCTGAACTCTTTTTCATCGCGAGCCAGTTTCTGGCGGTCACCGGCGCGGCTGAAGGCCGGAGCGCGTGAGGGCGCAGACGGCATATTGGGTATCAGCGCATTGTTGCCCGGCTGGCGGGGAATGCGCGGCGCTGGCTGAGCGTTATCCCGAGCTTTGTGTTCGGGCGCAGCAGGATGCGTTTGCTGCCAGGGCTTAGGTTGCTGATGCGTTTTTAGCGCGTGATGGATCATGCCGGGTCCCCCTGGTTCTGTTTAAGCAAATACTCCATTTTTTCTATTTCTCGTCGGCAACGCTGCACCGCGAGCTGCGCGGCGCTGAGGCGTTCCTGTTGCTGCTCAACTTCTTCATTTAACCGGTGCGTATGCTGAAGCTGCTGAATGACATCCGAGCGTTTCGATTTTTCAACATCCAGCGTTTCCCGCAGGTCGTTGAGCGGCTGAATGACGCCGCTGTGCTGCGGCACAAACTCTTCCCGCAGTTGCAGATAGCCGAGCTTCTTCTCTTCAAGCAATTGCCTGCTTTGCCCGGCAGCGTCCCGGGTCCGCGTGAGCTGGCATTCCTGCTCATGCTGTTCGCGCTCGCAGCGGCGCAGCCTGCGGCGGCGGATCGGCAGAAGCGTGTTCAGCACCTGATTCAGCGCCAGCAGTTGAGGGTCGGGAGAGAGCGGCATTTCGGCATCAATGTGGCGGCGCATAGGCAATCACTTCCTGTAGCAGTTGGCGGGTAACGTCAAATTCGCTGGGCGCGTGGTTTGCCTGGCGCAGAAACGCGTTAATCGCGTCCTGGGCCTGTACGGCGGCATCGGTCATTGCGTCGTTGCCCGGCTGGTATTCGCCGAGGCGGATCAGCATTTCCACCTGCTGATAAGCCGACATCATCTGGCGCAGCGTGCTGGCCTCGGCAACGTGCTCCCGCGCTACCACGTTACTCATGGTGCGGCTGAGGCTGGCGAGAACGTCAACGGCAGGATAGTGGCCGCGCTCCGCCAGGCGGCGGGTCAGGACGATGTGCCCGTCAATCAGGGAGCGGACTTCGTCGGCAACCGGATCGTTCATTGAATCCTGCTCAATCAGCACCGAATAGAGGGCGGTTATCGAGCCGCGTGACGTTTTCCCCGCCCGCTCCAGCAGCCCCGGCAGAAGGGTATAAACCGAAGGCGGCAGGCCGCCGCGCCCCGGCGGTTCACCCAGCGCCAGGCCGATTTCACGCTGGGCGCGGGCAAAGCGCGTCAGGGAGTCGATAATCAGCAGCACGTTTTTGCCTTTGTTGCGGAAGGCTTCGGCAATCGCCGTGGCGGTAAAGGCGGCACGGGCTCGCTCCATGCTGCTGCGGTCGGAAGTGGAGCACACCAGCACGGTGCGGGCGCGCAGTTCGGCGTCCAGTTCGTGGTCGAGAAATTCACGCAGCTCGCGGCCACGTTCGCCTATCAGCCCAAATACGATGGCGTCGCAGGGCGTGTTGCGGGCCATTTCGGCCAGCAGAGTTGTTTTCCCACAGCCTGCTCCGGCAAAGACGCCAACCCGCTGACCCACGCCAATAGTGAGAACGCTATCAATGGAGCGGATGCCGGTTGGCAGCGGTGTGTCGATGCGCGGCCTGTCGGTTGGCGGTGGAGCATCGCCCAGCACCCCGCTGGCGTCGGGCGTTTCGCTGGCGAGGGCAAATGCAGACAGGCTATCTTCGTCGATGGCGCGGCCAAAGCCGTCCAGCACGCTGCCAAACAGGCTGTCTGACACGCAAATTGAATGCGGCTGAAACAGCGGTGTGACGCGAGCCCCCTGGGCAATGCCGTCCAGCGGCCCCAGGGCGGAAAGCAGAGTATGGCGCGGGTTAAAGCCGACGACTTCGGCCATCACTTCCCCGTCGCCACCCCGGCTGATAAGGCAAAGATCGCCGATACGCGCCTGCGGCAGGCTGCTTTCGAGCAAAATGCCGCTGATGCCGGTGATGCGCCCGTGGGCGCTGACGGCGTTGAGTTTTTTCAGGGAGCCGTGACGGCTGGCGAACCAGGTGTTGAGGTCGTTCTGAGCGCTCATCATTACCACTTCACCGCAATATTTTCACGGCCGCTAAACTGCACGCTGTCGCCGGTGATGCTGGTCAGACGTAGCCCGTTGCGTTCGTCACCAACGAACAGGCGCTGCCCGTCTTCGGTGACAATGTTGGCGTGCGGTCCGGCGGTTATCTGTACGATGCGAAACGGCAGGGTGGTTTCGCGCACTTTGGTTTTGTTGTTCAGCGCCACGCTAAGCTGGTAGTCACCGCGGATGCTGTCCACCATGCGGCTGACGATGGGCAACTGGTTTTCTTGTAAATCACCGCTCAGGATAATGCCTTGCGGAGTGCTGGTGATCTGCACCTTGTTGTACAACTCGCGTTCGCGAAGATCCTGCTCGAGCACTAAGCGCAACTCGTTGCTGTTAGTGATTGCCGGTTTAATCTGCGGCTCCTCGTCGCTGTTTTGCTGGGCGATACCCGGCTGGAGCACCCAGCTAAAAATGGTAAAGGTCAGCAGCAGCAGGCCAGACAGGGTAAAAATCTGCGCCCAGCGCGGCAGTATTCTGGCAAGCCACGAGCGGCGTGCCGCCGGAGCGGGCTTATTTGTCGGGCTGCCGATGGGCTCGCGCGCTGCGGATGCGGGCTCGTTGTGGCCCGCCACCGGCAGAGGCGGTGGAAGGGGGCGGCTGTCCCACTCTTCATCGGCCGCTGCGAGGGTCAGCCAGACGCCGCCTACGGCAAAAATTTCGCCGGGCTGCCAAAGCTGCTGCCCTGTCAGCCTCTCGCCGTGGCGCTGGCAGACCGTGCCTTCCATCGGCGTGAGCATCCAGCCTTCGGCGCTGCGGCTAAGCTGGGCATGGCTGGCTTTTATTCCGCCATCGCTCAGTTGTAAATCGCTTTCGGCCGCGTTGCCAAGCCGCCAGCGCTCGCCGCTAAGGGGCAGCGCTGCGCCTTCATGTAATCCGTTTAATACTCTCAGCTCATACATGGCGGCTACCTTTATGCTGTGAAGGCGTCAAGCGCGTTTTGGTGGATATCGAGGCGGCCCAGAACGTTAACCGGCAGGTTGAATTGCAGCTCGGCGAACGACAGGACGGGAACGTGGTGGAACTCATCCTGGATAAGCTGGCGCAGCGGGCTGCGCAGGTCCTGAGCGGAGAGCAGCACGCTGGTCTGGCGCTGGAACAGGGGGAAAACTTCGCGCAGCTGTTCCAGCAGCAGGGCGTGCTTATCCTGGCTGAGGGCAAAGAAGGTTTCGTTTTGCGTCTGGCGCAGGCTGTCGCGCAGTATCTCTTCGGTTTCCGGCGTAAGCAGCCAGACCTGCATCCCGCCGTCGTGGCTGTACTGGTGGCAGATATGCTCTTTAATATCGATGCGTACCTGGTCTACCAAAAGGCCCACGTCACGCTCGTGCTGGCCGTGAACGATAAGCGACTCGGTGATGCTGCGAACCGAACGCAGGGAAATACGCTCGGCCACCAGCCGCTGTAAGACCGCGCTCAGGCGGGTTATCGGGAAAATACGCTGAAACTCCTGCGCCAGTTCAGGGAGGTCCATTTCCAGCCAGGAGATAATGGCGCGGGTTTCCTGAAGCCCGATAAAACGCGGCCCGGAGGCGAACAGCGCCTCTTCCATACGCGCCAGCAGCAGCTGATGTGAACTCCAGGACTCTATCTGGAACTTATCCAGCAGCGGGTCATCCTCTTCCAGCCACGCCCAGCCTTTTTCCTGCGGGTAGCCTTCCACGGCGAGTTCGGTCCCGGTCTCTTCCTGCTCCAGCAGGCGGTAGTCGAGCGCGCGTTTATGCGGCGTAAAAGTGCCGATGACCTTCGGGACTTCATAAACCAGGAAACGGAATTCGTCGTCCTCCTGGTAGGGGGAAAAGTCGATGTTGAATACCGGCAGCGTGAAGCCGTATTGATTCACGATGCGGTTGCGCAGGCGGCGGATGTCTTCTATCAGCGCCAGGGTTGCCGGGTCGCCCGCGCGGGCTGAGGAAAAGCTCAGCACAAACAGGCGGCTGGGGTTGAAGGTGCGAATATCTTCTTCACCGTTGGCCTCGGGGGCGACAAATTCGGTTGGTGAACTGTTGGCTTTTGCACGTTTGGCGCGCCACAGCTGAAACAGGCCGGAACCCAGGGTAATAAAACCGAGCACGATAAAGACCAGCGTCGGCATGCCGGGCAGCAGGCTGAAGCAGAACATGCCGATGGCCGACATTATCCAGGCTTTGGGCTGGTTGGTTAGCTGGTCGCTGATTTCGCGGCCAATGTTGTTGTTCGGGATATCTTCGTTCGCCGACACGCGGGTGATCATCATCCCGGCGGTAAGCGAGATAAGCATCGCCGGGATCTGGTCAATCAGGCCGTCGCCGATGGTCAGAATTGAATAGACGTTGGCCGCATCTCCCGCCGCCATGCCCAGCTGTAGCACCCCGATACAGAAGCCGCCGACCATGTTAATGCTCAGAATCACTATTCCGGCTACCGCATCGCCCTTCACAAACTTCATGGCGCCGTCCATCGCCCCGAAAAGCTGGCTCTCTTTTGCCAGGTCTTCACGCTTGCTTTTCGCCTGCTGCACGTTGATAAGCCCGGCGCGCAGGTCGCTGTCGATGGACATCTGTTTGCCCGGCATCGCATCAAGGGTGAAGCGCGCGGCGACTTCCGCGATGCGCTCCGAACCTTTGGTGATAACCAGGAAGTTCACCACGGTGAGAATAAGAAACACCACCAGGCCTACCGCCAGGTTGCCGCCGACCACAAAGTTGCCGAAGGCGGTCACGATATGCCCGGCATTTTGCTGGAGCAGGATCTGGCGCGTGGTGGAGATAGACAGCCCGAGGCGGAACATAGTGGTCAGCAGCAGCACCGCCGGGAAGGTGGTAAACGCCAGCGGCTTCGGGAGGTACATCGCCGTCATGATAAGCAGACATGAAACGCTGATATTTACCGCAATCAGCACGTCGATAAGCCCCAGCGGCAGCGGGATTATCAGCATGAACACCACCGCCAGAGCGATGAAAGCCCCGACCACTTCGGAGCGCTGCATGGCGCTTATCGCCAGGCGGTTAAGAAGATTAAACAGAGTGTTCATTGGTTATTCATCCTGGTGAAATCCATTTACTGCGCAATCTGGCTGCGTTTTTCCCACGCGGCATACTCGCCGTTCAGGGTTCTGAGCAGCAGCAACGCATTGTTGCGGGTGTCATCGTTGCCGCTCCAAATCTTCTCCGGCAGCCCCTGTAACAGGGTTAACAGCCCGTTGAAAAACAGCGATTGCTGCATCGGTTTTTCCCCGACAACTTGCAGGCCAAGCTGGGTCAGGTCGCGGGAGTAAAACCCGTTGCGGCACATGCTGAGCAGGGAGCGGGTCATCACGTCGGCCCCCATCGTGACGTGCTGGTATTTGCTTTTTAGCCGGTCGAGGAACTGGGCCACTTCCGACAGCGTGTGGGTAATAGCGCGGGCATCGTTCAGGCCGGAGAGTAAACGGCGCAGCGCGGTGGGCGGAGCGGAAGGGGCCAGGGCGGCAATATCGTCCGACAGGGCGCGTTGCAGGGTGCGCAGCGCCGGAACAAAACCGTCCGCACCAAACTTATCCAACAGCAGATCCATGATGTTGTCCGCCGACTGCTGGTTGATAACGCCGTCGTAGTAAAGCTTGCGTAGCTCGCGCTTCTGCGCCGGGTCGCTGGTGAAGGCGGCAATTGCCGGGGCGGTATTGACCCCGGCGTTGATCTTCTCCGGATGGCGCTGCTGGAGTTCAGCCAGCATCTGCCCGACCTGCGCCGCCAGTTCGGGGTTACTGCCGTTGCGCAGGCGCATCGCCATCAGGCTGAGGGTCACAAAGGCGGATGCGGGGTCACCCTCGGCAAGTTCCAGCAGGGCGTCCAGGTCGGGGGCCTTATGGCCGCTGCCGGAAAGTAGCTGCTCAAAAGCCGACTCGCGCCCGGCCTGGCTCTGGCCGGAAGGGCTTTCCAGCAGGCGTCCAAGCTCTACCAGATGGGTCACTTTAATTGCGGCTACGGAGATGCGGCGCAGCTGGCTGCTCTGCGTGCGCTGCTCTTCGTGTTTTATCTTCTGCTCAATACTTTCGGCAAAGGTCGCCGCCATAGACTCCTGGGCGGCGCTCGGACGCTGCGGCGTGGGGGCCGCTCGCGTGGCGGAGGACGTGCTGCTTGACGTGCTCTTGTCGCTATTTGTGTCGTTGAGCAGCTCATCGACCAGGGCGTCGGCCTGTTCGCTTTCAAGACGCAGATTATGGTGATGGTGGTGCTGGGGAATTCTCATGTTCATTGCGGTATGCCTTAGCCGATTCGCCTGTCCATATGTGGGCTAAGGCCCTGGCGGGTTCCCCCGTGAATAAAAAAATTCCGCCGCCGTGGGGTGTGTAAAAAGTTGCACAAACCGCTGATTGGTCTGTGTTTATTGTTACGCAAATAGTTCTGGTTTCTTTAGTTTAATTTAACAAAATCATGTTGTTATGTTGTTATTTTTCGCTGGCATAGCTCTTGCTAAAGGACGAACTCCTGAATCCATTCAAAAAAGGTGTTCACTATGTCAGCGATGTTTGATTTCGAATCACAGGTTATCCCGCAATCGCAGCCCGCGTTTGAAGCCAACGTGGTGCAGGGAGAATTCCCGGCGGTAAACTGGGAGCGCGTCATGCGGGACAACGAGCAGCGTCTGTATAATTTTATCCGTAAAAGGGTGGCGAATTTTGCCGATATAGAAGACCTGGTGCAGAACACCTGGTATGAGGTTTTCCGCAACAAGCATAAGTTTTGCGGCACCTCGCGCCCGGAAACCTGGATGTTTGGTATCGCGGTCAACCTGGTGAAGAACCACTATAAATCGGTCAAGGTAAGCTACCTGCATGACGAACTGAACGACGATGTGCTCGGCACGCTGGTGCACTCCGAGCAGCCGGAAGGGATAACGGAAGGGAAGGATATCCTGTCTAAAGTGTTACAACGTATTGCGCAACTCCCTGAAGACTATCAACAATTATTGCAATTAATCGTCGATAACGATATCAGTTATCAGGAGGCGGCCGAGCGAATGACTATCCCTATCGGCACCGTTCGCTCCCGCCTTTCCCGCCTGCGGCAGTCGCTAAAACAGGACCTGGGGTGGGACAGCCTGAACTGAACCTGTGGCGCTTCGTTATCCTCTGAATGAGAAGAACAACAACCTATGAAACAAGACGGCGGGCCGCACCTACGGCCCAATGACTATCCGCACCTGCTAAGCGCCGCTTTCAACAGCATGTGCGAGATGGTTTTCATTGTTGACAGGGATTTCAATATTGTTTTTGCCAACCAGAAAGCGCTCGGCATTTGCCTGACGGCGGATGCCGGGCTGCTGACCGGCGAGAATATTTTCACCCGCCTGCGCGGCTACGGCGATTTGCCGCTGCTGGGCGTGGTTGAGCGGCAGCTGGATCGGCCGGAAAATGCGCCCTACGGCGATAAAATCAATGCCCGATTTGATGCCGGAGAGGGGCAGGTTATTCCGGTGGAGGTTTGCCCGAGCCGTTTTGAATATCAGGGCCAGATCTGGACCATGATGGTGGTTTGCGATACCCGGCATCGCAATGATATTCATCGGTTTTATTACGATCGCGAGAACGAGCTACGCGATATTCTTGATAACGTGCCGGACGCGATTCTGCGGGTAGACAGCGAGCAGCGGCTGCTGTACGCCAACGAAACCGCGCTGTGCTGCATGCCGAACGGGGCGGCCTCGATTGGCCTGAAAATGGACGCTTTGATCGGCGATTCATCCCTGATGGAGCAGATTGGCTGGTCGCTACAATTGGTCCTGCGCAAGCACGTCCAGCTGGAGGCGGTGCTTCACGGTGTGGTAACCGGCTCGCGGGTGGCGCGTATTTACCAGGCACGTTTTATACCCGAGTTCACCCGGCAGCAGGTTTTACGCTCCGTGCTGGTTATCGCCCGTCCGGCCTCGCGGCAATATTTTGCCGAGCAGCAGGTGCGCCAGACCCACGAGCAACTGCGTCAGATGACCCAGAAGCTGCAAAGCAGCGTCGAGAACGAGCGTAAACATATGGCGCGCGAAATTCACGATGAACTGGGCCAGCATCTGACTTCGCTGCGGGTGGGGATTTCGCTGCTCGGGCAGAACCATCCCGCTCTGCAACATGAAGTCGAGCCGCTCACCCAGCTGGTTGATGGCACGATCAAAGTCGTGCGCGATATCGCCACTCAGCTGCGCCCTGCGGTGCTGAATATGGGGCTGAAACCGGCGTTAATCTGGCTGCGCGATCAGTTCAATAAACACCGCTCCGGGGTCTGCACGCTGACCATCCAGCCGCTGCCTGTGTCGCTGTGTGATGATGAGGTGACCGCGATTTTCCGTGTGGTGCAGGAGTCTTTGACCAACGTTCAGCGCCATGCGGGCGCGCGTGAGGTGGAAGTAAAAGTTCTGACGCGGGGCAAAATCGTGCTGGTGTGTATTAATGATGATGGCCAGGGGTTCGATCCTGGCCTGGTATCCGACCGGGCTTTCGGCCTGCTGAGCATGCGCGAGCGCTGCATGATGAGAGGCTGGATCTTCAATATCAACAGCACGCCGGGAAAGGGCAGCTGCGTACACATTGAAATTCCGTTTTCCGCCCCCGGCGTCGCTAAAGCTTATGATAGCGAATAGCGAACTTAATGATGTCGGCGTTATTGTCGAACTGCATTTTCTCCATCATGCGGGTTTTGTGGGTGCTGACGGTTTTATTGCTGATGTTCAGCGTCCCGGCAATACCGTTGACGTTCTCGCCGCCGCTGAGCAGGCGCAGGATCTGTTTTTCCCTCTGGGATAGCGTGGCGTAGCGGCGCAGCTGGTCGTTTTCCTGAGTTGAGAAAACTATCGCTTCCGCAAGGGAGGGATCGATGTAGCGCTGGCGGGCGGCGACGCGATGGATGGCGTGCAGTAATGTTTGCGGCGCCTGATCTTTAGTAATAAAGCCGTGAGCGCCGCTGGCAAGCACCATCTGGGCTATTTGCGGCTCGTTATGCATGCTAAGCACCAGCACCGGCAGGCTCGGCCACAGGCGGGTTATCTGCTGCACCAGCTCCGGGCCGGACTCGCCGGGCATCGAAAGGTCAAGCAGCAAAACATCAACTTCTATTTCCGTTAGTAGCGAGAGCACCGTGCGCCCGCAGCCGGCTTCCGCCACCACTTTGATTTTCTTATCCAGCGAAAAGATTTGTTTCAGGCCCTCGCGCATCAAAATGTGATCGTCGGCGAGGAGGAGTCTGATTGCCATACCGTCTGTCATCCATAATTTATAGTTATTAAATTGTTCATTTTTATAAAAATAGTTATCACGCACGAATTGCGAAGACGCGTGTTAAATGAACATAACAGCCCCGCCGCAGCGAATCTACCTTTGCCGGGAGCGATAAAGGTTGCAGCTTGTTACAAGTCCTGTGCGCGGGCAGCCTCTCTTTTGTTGCCGCGAAGGAACCAGGCAGTGCCTCTCCCCACTTAACCTTTTGACTCAACAACTAAAGTGGAGAGATATCATGCCGTTAAATAGCGTAGATACCAGCTTGCGGGTCGATCCTGGCCTGATAAGCGGTAATGCTAACCGTCGGGTTTCTATGCGCATCGCGCTGGAGCCGACTAATCCTGAACATTACGAGCGCACGGTCAATGTTTCTGCCCGCCAGGCCGACGCGCTCTATTACGCCAACAAGGCGATCGACGATACCTGGCGCGTGCTGGATATGGGCTCCGGCAACCAGAAGAACCATATTCGCGCCACCATGGGGGAGTCCTACAAAAGGACGCTTTTGTCGCAAAAGGCAACCGGGAATGGGGATTACACAGTTCGCGCCTGGGAAGCGTCGAAGTTTCGCGCCGGTAACTGCGGTGAAATGGCGGCGGTAAATGCGCTGCTGCTGGCTAATTCTCGCGTAAAGCAGCCGGTTTCCGTGGTGCACAATCGGGATGTAGACCATGCCTTTGTAATAATCGGCGACCCGCGAGCTGACAACAAATCGATTGTTTCGGACGCCTGGCCGGAATTTGGCCGCGCCATCCGGCTGAAGGATGCCAAATTCGGCGATACTTTCCATGTTTTGCAAACTTTCCAGCCCGGGCACCGGGACGATGATATCCGTGAGAAGCTGCTGCGAGGCAGAAAGGCGACTCAGGCCGAGGTGGATAAAGCGTTCCGCAAGGCGGCACCGCAGCTGGCGAAACTCAGCCCCGAACAGCTGAGGGACAGCACGGTAGCCGGGCCGGGATACGTTCAGCGCCACGTTTCGAGGAACCTCGGCATTCGCTATGACGGGGAAGACAGCCGCGGCGCGATGCAATCATTCGATCAGTCTTTGTCGGTTAGCCAGCTAAGGTCGCGGATGAGCGGGCCTGCCGCCGCGTCCGAAGCGCAACAGCGTGTGGCCCCGACGCCAACGTTTAGCAGTAACGATCGCCCGCGTAACCGTACCGACTCCTTTGCCGCAGAATCTTCATCCCGCGGGCGCAGGCCGAGAACCGCATCGAACGCGATGCCGCCGCCGGTGAACCGCCGCCGCGCAAACTCCATTGATGTGCGCCCGGCACCCGTTTATGCCCCGCCTCCGGCACCGGGAAACATGTACGGCACAATCCCTTTACCAGCGTCCGGGCCTGCCTACAATTATGGTCCGCCGCCCGTCGCGCCGGTTTATAGCTACGGGCCGCCGCCGGTTCACGCCCACCCGCATGCTCCGGTTTCGGCCAGCCGCCCGCTTTACCGCGAGCCGCCGGTTATTCCGCCGGACGTTTACGGCACCGCGCCAGCGCCCGCTCGTTCGCGCCCTCGCTCAAACTCCGTGACTGCCGCTTTCCGGCGGATAATAGGTAGCTAACCATGCCCGCAACCTCACATTTAGCGCAGGTATTGCAGCCGCTGCTGGCCGATGAGTCAGGTCAGCGTGCCGAGCTGGAAAATGCAGAAGGCTATTCCGTTGAGCTGAGCGCGGGCGTGACGCTGGAGATAAGCGAATCCCCGCCGGGGCATATTTTGCTTAGCTGCGTGCTCTCCGCGCGGCCGACGAGGCTTAGCGACCCGGAAACGCTGTCGGTGTTATTGCAGGCCAATTTGCTGGGAATGGATTACCCGCCGGTGCTCACCGGATTGTTAACCGAACAGCAGCAGGTGGTGCAGTGGAGTTGCCTCCCGTTCCATCAACTGGAGCCGGAAGTCCTGAAGCGGTTGTTTAACCGCTTTGCATTGCAGGCCGAAAAACTGGCCGCCTGGCTGGTATAGCGCGAGTCGTCACGTTTTAGCCGCCGTCACGCGGTTAGAACGTGCCGTTCCGCAAGTCAAAAGTGAGAAAAAAACATTAGGGGAGAGGAGCGGAAAGGTGAAACAATAGTGGCTGTTTATACAGTGTCTCGTCATACTTCGAGCCACAGGCGCGTTGGCGTCACTAGCTCACCCCAGTCACTTACTTAAGTAAGCTTCTGGGGATTCTCTAGCTAGCCGCCTTCCTGCAACTCGAATTATCTAGAGAAAGAAGTGATGTTATGGCTTTGTCGTCGGCGCAAAAAGCGCAAATCGGTGCCTGGTATAAGGCGCTCCAGCAGCAGATCCCGGATTTTATTCCGCGAGCGCCTCAGCGGCAGATGATAGCTGAGGTGGCGAAAACCCTTGCCGGTGAGGAAGGGCGGCATCTGGCGATAGAAGCGCCGACCGGCGTCGGCAAAACGCTCTCCTACCTGATCCCCGGCATCGCCATCGCCAGGGGGGACCAGAAAACGCTGGTGGTAAGCACCGCCAACGTCGCCCTGCAGGATCAGATTTTCAGCAAAGATCTGCCGCTGCTGCGCAAAATTATCCCTGACCTGAAATTTACCGCCGCCTTTGGGCGCGGGCGCTACGTTTGCCCGCGTAATCTCGCGGCGCTGGCGACGGACAACTTTGCCCAGGGCGATCTACTGGCGTTTCTCGACGACGAAATGGCCCCCACCAGCAAAGACGAGCAGCAGCGCTGCGCGAAGCTGAAAACCAGCCTCGACGGCTATAAATGGGACGGCCTGCGGGACCATACGGATGAGGCGATTAGCGACGATCTGTGGCGGCGGCTGAGTACCGATAAGGCCAGCTGTCTTGGGCGGAACTGCCACTGGTATAAAGAGTGCCCGTTCTTTGTTGCCCGCCGGGAAATCGACGAGGCGGAAGTGGTGGTGGCTAACCATGCGCTGGTCATGGCGGCGCTGGAAAGCGATGCGGTGCTGCCGGAAGCGAAAAACCTGCTGCTGGTGCTTGATGAAGGGCATCACCTGGCGGATGTAGCGCGTGACGCGCTGGAGATGAGCGCGGAGATAACGCCGGGCTACAGCCGTTTACAACTCGATTTGTTCAGCAAGCTGGTGGAAACCTGCATGGCGCAGTTCCGGCCTAAAAGCCCGCCGCCGCTAACCGTTCCCGAGCGTTTGACCAACCATTGCGATGAAGTCTACGAACTGTTGCATTCGTTTAACGCCATTGTCAGCCTGTGGCTGCCCGGCGAGCGCGAAGGCGAGCACCGTTTTGAGATGGGCGTTTTGCCCGAAGAGATAATGGTTATTTGTCAGCGTCTGGCCAAATTGATGGAGTCGCTGCGCAGCTTATCCGAAGCGCTGCTTAACGATCTGAGCGAAAAAACCGCCAGCCACGACATCGTGCGTCTGCACCGTGCGCTGCTGCAAATGAATCGCGCGCTGGGCTATTTTGAAGCGCAGAGCAAGCTTTGGAAGCTGGCTGCGATGGAGCAGGCCTCGGGCGCGCCGGTTTCAAAATGGGTCACGCGGGAAGTTCGTGAAGGGCAGGCTCATCTGTTTTTCCACTGCGTGGGCATCCGGGTGAGCGATCAGCTGGAAAAAATGCTCTGGCGAAAAGTGCCACACGTGATTGTGACTTCCGCCACGCTGCGTTCGCTTAATCGCTTCGATCGCCTGCAGGAAATGAGCGGGCTGCGCGAGAAGGCGGGCGACCGTTTTATTCACCTCGACTCGCCGTTTAATCACATCGAGCAGGGGAAAATCGTCATTCCCAAAATGCGCTACGAGCCGCTGATGGAGCATGAAGCGCAGCATATTGCCGAAATGGCGGCCTTTTTCCGCGCCCAGCTTGCAGCGGGTGAGCACAAGGCGATGCTGGTGCTGTTTGCCAGCGGCCGGGCAATGCAGCAATTTATGACCCACGTTACCGATCTGCGCCTGATGCTGCTGGTGCAGGGCGATCAGCCGCGTTATCGGCTGGTGGAACTGCACCGCAAGCGGGTTCAGGCCGGGGAAACCAGCGTCCTTATCGGGCTACAATCCTTTGCCGAGGGGCTTGATCTGAAAGGCGAACTGCTCACCCAGGTGCATATCCATAAGATTGCTTTCCCGCCGGTGGACAGCCCGGTGGTGATAACCGAAGGCGAGTGGCTAAAAAGCCTTAAGCGCTATCCGTTTGAAGTCCAGAGCCTGCCGAGCGCCTCTTTTAACCTGATCCAGCAAGTCGGGCGTTTAATTCGCAGCCACGCCTGCTATGGTGAGATTGTGATTTACGATCGTCGTCTGCTGAGTAAGCGCTACGGCGAACGGCTGTTGGCCGCGCTCCCGGTGTTCCCCATCGAGCAGCCCGAAGCGCCGGAGGCAAAACCAATAACAACGACGCCGAAACACACCGTGCGGCGCAAACGTGTGGGCAAGAAATAGCAAGGAGAGTCTGAATGGACTACCGCAAAATCATTAAAGAAATTGGCCGTGGGAAAAACCACGCCAGGGATCTCGATTTTGATACGGCTCGCGGGCTGTACAGCCATATGCTGAAGGGGGAAATCCCGGAACTTGAGCTGGGCGGGGTGCTGATTGCCCTGCGCATAAAGGGTGAGGGCGAAGCGGAAATGCTCGGCTTTTATGAAGCGATGAAGCAGCACCTGATCGCCCTGACGCCGCCGCCCGGTAAACCGATGCCGATTGTTATTCCTTCTTATAATGGCGCCCGCAAGCAGGCCAACCTTACGCCGCTGCTGGCGCTGCTGCTCAGCAAACTGGGTTATCCGGTTGTGGTGCACGGCGTAAGCGATGATCCAACCCGCGTGCTGACGGAAACTATTTTTACCCTGCTGGGAATCGAGCCGACTCGCCATGCCGGGCAGGCGCAGGCGAAACTGGAGTCGCATCATCCGGTTTATATTCCTGTCGGTGCACTTTGCCCGCCAATGGAAGAACAACTTGGAATGCGCTGGAGAATGGGCGTGCGAAACAGCGCCCACACGCTGGCGAAACTGGCGACGCCGTTTGCAGAAGACGCCGCCCTGAGGCTTGCCAGCGTTTCCCACCCCGAATATGTGTCCAAAGTAGCGAAGTTCTTTGCCGATATTGGTGGCCGTGGGCTGCTGATGCACGGCACGGAAGGCGAGGTGTATGCCAACCCTCAGCGCTGCCCGCAGATAACGCTAATTGACGGCGAAGGCGCCCGGGTGATTAGCGAGCGCCAGACCGATCTTGAGTCTGAAGACGTTGTGCTCCCGGCCGGTAAAGATCCTGATGTTACCGCCCGCTGGATTGAACGCTGCGTGGCGGGCGTGGAGCCGGTACCCCGGTCGCTGAAGATTCAGCTGGCCTGCTGCCTGGTCGCCACCGGTGAGGTTGCAACGCTTGAGGCGGGTTTAACTCGGGTAGCTGAAGTTTTCTGAATGACAGGCAAAAAAAGCCCGCGACAGGCATCGCGGGCAAACAAGGGTAAAATCAGGGTTAAACAAGGGTAGTGCTATCAAGGCCGATGAGGGTATCAGCCTTAATGAGGGTAATGCTCAGGCGCAGTGATTATTTGTAGATAACTGCGGTGCCGCTCATGCGGCCATCGGTGTTAGCAGAAGTGATGGCGTAAGCAGATGCGCCAGCAGCGTCGGCTTTAGCGGCCAGTTTTGCTTCCAGGCTGTCCAGAGTAGATGCGCCGGTTACGGAAACTACGCCAACTTTATTCAGGTTTTGTGCCTGAGTTTCATTCACTGATTGCGCAGCGAAAGCACCGAAAGAAAGAGTAGAAAGAGCGATTGCAGCTACAGCATATTTGATGGTTTTCATGGCTAAATTCTCGCAGGTTGTTCTGTTAAGGTGACGTTGTTCCGTCGATGTGATTATGGTCACACTTTTAGGCGGAAGAATAAATCGAAGAGAATTGACGGCCTTAATCAAAAAAATTGAATTAGTTATAACTTATTGAAATAAATAATGATTGCCGGGTAAATAGTTTCACTGCGTGACGTTAACCCTGGAAACCCTTAGTTTGCGCACTTTTTGCTACTCTTTTTGCCGCTGCTGGTCTTACCTGATGTGCAATCGCTTGCGCAGCATTTTTAGCGTTGTTTTGGCTTTTAGCGCTGTATGCTGCGGGGGGAGCTTTTATAATGATGTTCTTACTTTTCAACCCGATCGGATGAGGTTCGATGGAGATAAAGCTGCACTCCAACGCCACAACTACGCCGCGTACCCGCAAGTACATTCAGGAGTCCGATAAAACGGACGGCGAGCTGGCGGAGGAACTGAACATATCTGTGGATACCGTTCGCCGCTGGCGCATGCGCGATGACTGCTACGATAAATCCCATCGTCCGAATACTATTCACCGGGCGCTGAGCCACGAGCAGGAAGCCATACTGGTGTTTCTGCGCCTGCGGCTGGCGCTTTCGCTGGATGAACTGCTTGAGGCCGCTCGTTTGCTGGTGCAGCAGGGTATCTCCAGGGCCAGCGTCAGCCGTGCGTTGCAAAATTGGCAGCAATCGAGAATTACCCGTCCCGATCTGAACAGCGCCTGCGGCCATTTATGGCTCGATGTTTTCCCCCTCCCGGAAGTGATTAGCCATAAGCAGGGCGAGCTTCTGGTCTTTAGCGACCGGGTTTCTGGCTATATGGCGGTGGCGCTGCGCGAACGCGGCTGCGTGGGAATACCCGACCCGCTGGTCGGCTTCTTGCGTCAGGGGCTGCTGTTGCCGGTGCTTTCTATTACCGCCCGACCTTCAACTTTTGCTCAGCAGCTGGCGGAGGCACTTTCGGTGCCGCTGCATCCTGCCCCCGAGGAAAGCTGGCAGCAGCAGGCTAAGCAGGGGAACTATCGGCAGGAGCTCGAGGTGCTATTAAACGGTGAGCGTTTTGACAAACGTCTTGGGCTGGGCGCGGTGCTGCTGGAGTTCGAAGATTTGCTGAACCAGAGAATTATCCGCAGCCGCCTGAAAAACCTTACCCCGGCGGCGTGGCTCCGGCTAAATCAGCCGTCGGCTGGTAAATAAAAAAAAGCGCCCGGATGGCGCTTTTTTGGGTTATCTGGCCTCGCAAAGCGAAAGCAAATAGTGGGTTAACAGGTGCGCGGGGCGGCCGCTCGCCTGGGTAAACTTGCCCCGTGAAAGCGCGGTTCCGCTGACGTCAAGGTGCGCCCAGGGGCGATGATGGCAGAATTTACTCAGGAATTGGGCGGCCGAAACCGCAATCGCCGCGTTGTTCGGCGGGGTGTTGGTCAGGTCGGCAATGGTGCTTTTTACCTGGCCGTCGAAGCTTTCGTCCAGCGGCAGCGGCCAGACGCGATCCTGCGTCAGGTTGCCCGCGTGCTGTAAGCGCTGGCTCAGGAATTCATTGTTGCTCATCATGCCGGAGATATCATAACCCAGGGCTTTCACTACCGCGCCGGTCAGGGTTGCCACATCAATTATTTCTGCGGGTTCAAAACGTTCGGCGGCGTAGCTAAGCGCGTCTGCCAGCACCAGCCGTCCTTCGGCATCGGTATTCATGATTTCGACGCTAACGCCAGCGTGCGCCTTAACCACGTCACCGGGGAGCATGGCCGTACTGCCCGGCATGTTTTCGGCCAGCGCCATCACCGCGACAATATTGAGCGGCAGGTTTAACGCTTTTACCGTTTCCATCATGCCAAACACCACCGCCGCGCCGCCCATGTCATATTTCATGGTGCGCATCCCTTCGCCTTCTTTCAGCCACAGGCCGCCCGTGTCGAAGGTAATGCCTTTCCCGACCAGGGCGTAAACCGGGCTATGCTCCCCGGCACCCTGCCAGCGCAGCGTCACCAGGCGGGGAGGGTTTACGCTACCTTTCCCCGTGGCGTGCAGGCAGCCGAGGCCGCCGTCAAAAATAGCCTGCTCGTCGAGGACTTCGCAGCAAGTTTGCGGGTGTTGAGCTGCCCACTCTTCGGCGCGGCGAGCAACGTCCTGCGGGCGGCAGTCCTGGGCAGGTAAATCCGCCAGCTGGCGCGAGAGCAGCATCCCCCGGGCAATGGCTTCTGCCTGGGCCGCCAGACGCCGGGCCAGAGCGTTGTTCGGCTCGGCAATCAGCCGCAACTCGCTTTTGCTTTGCTGCTGCTCGCGGCGGTAGCCAAGTTGAGGCAACTGATAAAAGCGGTTCATGATGGCGACCAGCAGGCCGCGAAGGCGTACGAAAGTCGTTTCATCCGCGAGGTTAAAACCAGCGAGATCCAGTACAACCGGCTGCTGTACGGGGGAGGGGAGTAACGTTTCAACGGCGTTCAGGAGGCGGCGAAGAACAGCGGGTTGCGTAACATCTGCCTCGGGCAGCAGCGACAGGCGCTGGCAAACGCCCTGCAGGCCAAATGCAGTAGTTTGTGCTTCATCGTGATGAGCCATCTCTTCTAATAGCGGCTGAAGCGTATTCGGCCAGCGGCTGCCGGAAGTGTTCCACAGCAGTAGATGAGCCTCTTTGAAACTGGCGTCAGGTGAAATTAACTGGCATTTCATTGGATGACCTCGGCGGTGATGCGTTGTTGATAGGCGTCCAGCCATGCACGGTCTGCGGGGCGAATAAGCGTTTTGTTGCCTTCGCGAGCGGTGAGGAAGACCTGAGCCGGTTGGTCAGGGATGGCGACCGAGAAAGAGAAGTTATCGATAGTTGTGGCGGCACCGTATTCGCCGCGATTGTTCATGCAGACGACGGACAGGTCGCCCGCGCGGCCATAGCGCGCAATCAGTTTCGCTTCAAGATCGTAAACCGCCGACTCGGCTGCCTGCTGCGGCGACATGCCGCGCGCCATGCGGCTGACGATTTCATAGCTGATGCAGCCTTTCATCAGGTCTTCACCGAGGCCGGTAGCGGTAGCGGCACCAATTTCGCTGTCGGCATAGAACCCCGAGCCGGAAACCGGCGAGTCGCCAACTCTGCCGGGGCGTTTCATAAACAGGCCGCTGGTGGAGGTGGCTACCGACATTCTCTGCTGAGCGTCCAGGGCAATCACGCCGACGGTATCGTGCCCGGTGTAAGGGCTGAGGCCGCGATCCAGGGTTTCACGCTTGCGTTTGAGGTAGTGGTTATGGGCGCGGCTGGTCAGCATTGTTTTGCTTTCAAAGCCCCGGCTTCGCGCCCACTCTTCGGCACCTTCGCCGACCATAAAGCTATTAAATCGCTCCTCGCTGAGCGCTCTTGCCAGCAGAATAGGGTTGGCGATGTTTTTTACTCCGGCAACCGCGCCCAGCGCAAGGCTGGTACCGTCCATAAAGGCGGCATCCAGTTCCACCTCTCCGCGTTCGTTAGGCAGCCCGCCGAAGCCGACCGATTTGTAGAAGGGATAATCTTCCACGCATTTTACCGCGTGAACGACCGCATCGCTGGCCGAACCGCCCTGTTGTAGCTGCCCGGCGGCCTCGCCGATACCTTCCCACGCCATACGCCAGGTGGCGATCGTTCCCCATTTTGCTGATAACGTCATGTTTAACTACTCCGTGGCGGGTTTACTTTCAGTCGTGGCAACGGGCGCTTCGCTGGCCCGATACTGCCGGTCGACGACTTTGAGGAAGGGCAGATAGATGATTGCCCCGATGCACAGGTTAATAAGCTGGATAACCGCGCCGCTGAGATGGCCGGTAACGATAAACCCGCTCAGCACCGGCGGCAGCGTCCACGGGATATAAACCCCGGTGGTGGTGGCGACCATGCCGACCGACATCGCGATGTACTGCACCGTAACCAGCACCAGCGGCACCAGATTAAACGGGATAAGCATTATTGGGTTCATGATAACGGGCAGGCCAAACAGCACCGGCTCGTTAATATTGAAGAGGGAGGAGCCTGCGGCGAGGCGCGAAACGTTTTTGATGTGCTGGCTGCGGGCGAACAGCAGCATAGCAATCACCAGAGACAAAGTTGCGCCCGCGCCGCCCATCCAGATCATGTCGTAGAACTGCTCGGTAACCACGTGCGGCGGCGGCATTCCGGCCTGGGTGGCGGCGAGGTTGTCCATCTGGTTTTCCATCCAGAATGGCCGAAGAATACCGTTTACCATCGAGCCGGAGTTAATACCCACCGACCACAGGCTGGTAATGCTGAAGCAGGTAAACAGCGCGCCGATATAAGAGGTGCCAAAGTGGCGAATCGGCGTGGCGAGCACTTCATAAACGAATTGGTGAATGGTGTGGTAGTCGGTTTTAGCGAACAGCACCCGCACCGCCAGGGCGATGACCAGAATCAGTAATGAAGGGATAAGAGCGGCGAAAGAGCGTTGCACGGCAGGCGGCACGCCGTCGGGCATTTTTATCACCCAGTTCTGGCGCAGCATCCAGGCAAACAGTTCGGTGCTGGCAAGCGAGCCCAGCATAGCGACGAACAGCCCTTTTGAGCCCAACCACTCCATGGGAATAATGTTGCCGACATCAGGATGTTTGGCGAACGGCGTGAGGATCAGAAAACAGGAGAGCGATAAAATGCCGGAAGACATTCTGTCTATGTCGTAGCGCTCCGCCAGCCGGTAGGCCACCAGGAAGCTGATAAACAGCGCCATGGTTGAGAAGATCGCATTGAAAGGAATTTCGACGGTGGCGGACCACCCCTCGCCAAAAATGGAGGCCATAAACTGCTGGTATACGGTGCTCGGGAACGAAGAGATCACCAGCAGAATTGAGCCAACGATAATAAACGGCATGAACGAGATATAGGCATCGCGAATGGCGCCTAAATGACGCTGCTGCGCCATCTTAGCGGCCAGGGGCATCAGCCGGGCTTCTATTGCGGCCATCAGGTTTTTCATTTTACCGCTCCGTAAGTAATCACAAGAGACAATTCTTGCGTGTGATTACCTTAGTGATTGTTCAGAGCGAATAAAGTGAGTTAATTCACAGATGAGCCATATAAGTATCATATGATTACTTAATTTTTTTTGTGGGTTTTTAGCGCAGAGAGAATAAAAAAGCCCCGCATAACGGGGCGTGGTGACGGTACGCGGGGCTATTTGTAGATGGTGGCTGTGCCGTAGAGGCGATTATCGCCGCCGGCCGAGTTGATGACATAGCCGGTCGCACCCTGTTCTTTGGCTTTTTCGGCCAGCTTGGCTTGCAGACCGTCAAGCGTGCCGGCTTTGGCGGTTACCGTACCGACCGGACGCATCTGGCCAAGGTTTGCGTCACTCATTTCCTGGGCTGCCATTGAGGCAAAAGGCAGTGCAGCAAGAGAGATAACCGCAGAGAAATACAGCAGTTTTTTCATCTTTACATCCTCTTGAGCGTTAGGAGCGGAACACCTTTATCTTGTCTGACAGTTAAAGTCTAGTTCCCCTGCGGGCAGGTAATGACGGAAAAAATTGATGGACTTGTGCTTGTTTTTTGAACGATAAAACTTGACCAATAGCTGACAAAAAAGCCACAAATAAGTGGCTGATTTATCGTGTTTTTAGCGGGCGTCCGGGCGGATCAGATCGAAACGCAGCGATTCGTCTATGGTGTAATAGGCCGAGGGGCCACCTGCCCGCAGTATCGGTTTTGCCAAAGCGGTCTGGTAAACGCCGTCGATAAGCAACTCTTCATCTATATGCACGGCAACCACTTCGCCCAATACCAGCCAGCTGTTCAGCTCGTCGCCATCGGCGGCGGTCAGGCGAATGCATTGAGAGAGGCGGCATTCGAAGTTAACCGGGCTTTCGGCCACCAGGCAGGCTTTGACCTTTTTCCCGGCAACCGGCGTTAAGCCTGCCCGCTGGAACTCATCCTCGCCTCTGGGCAGCGTGGCGGAGGTTTCATTCATCTGTTCGGCAAGGGGGCGGGTCACCAGGTTCCAGACGAATTCTTTGGTGTCGAGAATGTTTTGCACGCTATCTTTCCAGCCGCTGCTGGCGAAACCAATTATCGGTGGGCGATAATTGAAGCAGTTAAAGAAGCTGTAGGGCGCAAGATTGCGCTGCCCCTGCGGATTGTAAGAGGCTATCCAGCCGATAGGGCGAGGGCCGATGATGGCGTTCAGCGGATCGTGCCCTAAGCCGTGGCCCTCTGAAGGCTCGTAGTAGTAACGTTTTTTACTCATAGCGCACCTGAATTCGTGTTGGAAGAGCCAAATCGCCGGGGATGTATTTACCCGGCGCGGAGAGCAGAGTATCTTACGCGCCCACACAAGGAGAAGCCCCGATGAAAACCCCAGCCGCAACTAAACCCGGTTTACACCCGCGTAACCGCCACCGCAGCCGCTATGACTTTGCCGCTTTAACCGAAAGCAGCCCGGCGCTGGCGGCGTTTTTGCGTCAGGGGCCGCACGGCGACACCACGGTAGATTTTGCCGACCCGCTGGCGGTTAAGGCGCTAAACCAGGCGCTGTTGGCCCACTTCTACCAAATTAAGCAGTGGGATATTCCCGAAGGTTTTCTCTGCCCGCCGGTTCCGGGGCGCGCGGATTATATACATCATTTAGCGGATTTACTGGCTGAGAGCAACGGCGGCGTGGTGCCGACTCAGGCTACGGTGCTGGATGTTGGCGTGGGTGCCAACTGCATCTATCCGCTGATTGGGCAGCACGAATACGGCTGGCGCTTTACCGGCTCGGAGCTTGATGAGGACGCGCTGCGTGGCGCAATGCAAATTCTTGAGGCGAACCCTGGCCTTAACCGCATGATCCGTCTGCGCCGCCAGAAAAATGCCGACAGTATTTTAGACGGCATCATCCACAAGAACGAAACCTACGATGCGACGCTTTGTAATCCGCCTTTCCACGATTCGGCACAGGCAGCCCGCAGCGGCAGCGAACGCAAACGCCGTAATCTGGGCCAGGATGCAGGAGCTGCGCTCAACTTCGGCGGCCGCGAGCAGGAGCTGTGGTGCGAAGGCGGTGAAGTCGCGTTCGTCAGCAAAATGATCAAAGAGAGCAAGGCTTTTGGCCGCCAGGTGCTGTGGTTCACTTCTCTGGTTTCTAAAGGCGAGAACCTGCCCGCGCTGTACCGCGTGATGCAGGAAACCGGGGTGGTGAAAGTGGTGAAAAAAGAGATGGCGCAGGGCCAGAAGCAGAGCCGCTTCATCGCCTGGAGCTTTATGGATGACGCCCAGCGCGCCCGCTGGGCGAAAAACCGCGGTAAATAATTAAACCGTAGGGTTAGCGGGCGGCAGCGTTTCCATCGCCGTTGCCGCCTGAGCCGTATCGGTGCCCGGCTGGATAACCTGCACGCTTTGCACCGGCGGTCTTATCCCGGCCGCATCGAAGTGTTTTTTTACCATCCCGTCCAGGGCGTAGCGTACCGTCCACTGCTTTAACGGCAGCGTGGTGAAGGTGACCCGGACGGTAAAGGCCTGGTTGGTGAGCCCCACAATTCCTGAGAAAGTGGGTTCCCCGATGACCAGCATGCGAGTCTCTTCTTTGCCCATTAGCTCTTCCACGGCCTCTCCCAGGATGCGGTTAACCTTATCCACATCTTCCCGCCTGTCGACGTCATAATTGGCGACAAATGAGCCTATCCCCCGCACGAAGTTCGCAAAGGTGGTTATCGAAGACCACGGAATAATGTGGTAAGCCCCGGTGTCCTGGCGTACGCCAACCGAGCGGATGGACATTTTTTCAACCGTGCCGGTAATCGCGCCGATGGTGACGTAATCCCCGTTGTTCATGCCGTTCTCGAACTGGATAAACACCCCGGTGATAATATCTTTCACCAGCGTCTGGGAGCCGAAGCTGATAGCCAGACCCAGCGCCCCGGCCCCGGCCAGCAGTGGCGCAATGTTTACGCCGACTTCCGAAAGCAGGATCATGATTGTGATGGTGCTGATAATAACCGCAAGCGCGTTACGAAATAGCGTCAGCAATGTTCGGGTACGCGCGCTCGGCAGGGGGCGACCATGAATATCTGAGGTGAGCCGGTTCTCAATCAGGCTTGCCAGCAGCGTCCAGCCGACCGCCGAAAAGAACAGGATCAGCAGAATGCGGATCAGGATATCGACGGCTTTCTCTCCGGCACCGTGGGCCAGCCATTGCCAGACGTCGAACAGGCCCCAGGCATCCAGCAGCAGCATCACGGCGACGCATACGGTAAGAATGCGCGCCAGCTTCAGCGTGGCGGAGATCCAGCCGTTCAGGCGCTTTTGCAGCTCAGGATAGCTGCGCTGTACTTCCGGGGAGAGCGTGATGGTTTTGGCTATCCAGCGCGAGAGCATGCCGGAAATAAATGCCGCCACGCCGATAATCGTCAGGCTGTGCAGCGTGGCGCCCATCATAAATTTCAGGCTGTTGCCGGGATCGAACAGCGACAGGAAAAATAGCGCCACAAAATAGGCTGAAGCAAGCCAGTGCCAGATCAGCGCAAAGGCGCGAATAAACAGGCTGAAAAAGGCCATCGACCGGTCGGCAAGGTGAATCAGGCTCTGCTGGATAGGGCGCTTATTGTGAAAAATCAGATACTGCGCCCAGAGGGTTATCAGCAACATCACGATGATATTTATGGTGGCGCTGGCCTGCGGGTTGACCTGGCTTGCGGTAATTGGCACGGCCACCATCAAACCATAGCCGATAAAAGTGCTCAACCAGGCAAGCCGCACGCTCCAGTAGCGGGCGGTCTGATCGCTGATGGGAAAGGGGCGCAGGGCCGGAAAGCGCGGGCTGAAAATGAGCCGCAGTACGGCCCTGAAGAACTCTATTAGCCCAAAGGCATTAAGAAACAGCCCCTGCTGGCGGGCAATAGTCGGATTGCCAGCGTTCATTTTGTCGCTGAGCATTTGGCCAACGAACAGCGTAAGCGCCAGCAGAACGATATCTACCGCAAAGGCCGCGAGGATGGCTAACGGCAGGTGAAGCCAGTTGGCACGATCCCGATTTTTTTTTCGCCCCCAGTCGCCCATTTTTGCCCACAGAGGCGTAACGCAGGCGCGCAGCAGAAAATAGAACACAAAGACGGCACAGGCCAGCAGCGCAAAATGGCTCAGCGCATTGAAGAAAGTCTGCTGGTTAAAGGCTTTCCTCGGTGCGCTGGTGATGCTCTGATGCAGCTGTTCGAAGCGTTCGACCAGTTCGCCGCCGTAGCGGCGGCTGACGTCGGTGACGTTCTCAAGAACCGTTTTATCGCTGGCAAGCTTATCGGGCGGGGTAATGGCGGGAACGGTCCGGGAGGTATCGTCGGCGGCAACTTTGCGCAACTGATCGATCAATTCCGTGCGCGATTGTGTGTTCTCCAGCACGTCGGCAAGCGCTGCGTAAGCTTTTTTCTTCTGTTCAACGGTGGGTTCTGCAGGGGCTGAGTTACTGGTTTGAGTGGTCGCCGCAGCAACCGCTCCTGGCAGGGTAACAGCGTGGCCTGGCAGTGTTATCAGGCTAATAAGCAGTAGCAAGATCCCTCGCACGACGCTCCTCCGGGCTGAAAATTTCGGGCAAAGGAGTAAGTATAGTGGGCTGGGCGAGAGTGAATAAAAAAGCGGGATTTTTCCGGGGAGTGCAGGGCGGCAGGCCGGAGCCGCCGCCCTGAAAGGTGATTATGCGACGTGCTGCAAGAACTCGCGCAGGCGCGGGCTTGGCGGGTTGTCGATAAGCTCCTGAGGGTTACCGTCTTCCGCCACGCGACCTTTATCGATAAAGATCAGGCGGGAGGCCACTTTGGCGGCAAAGCCGACTTCGTGGGTCACGATAACCATGGTCATGCCTTCTTCTGCCAGATCCTGCATAACCTTCAATACTTCGTGGCGCAGTTCCGGGTCGAGAGCAGAGGTTGGCTCATCAAACAGCATCATCTTCGGCTTAACTGCGAGCGCACGGGCGATTGCCACGCGCTGCTGCTGGCCGCCGGAAAGCTCGGACGGATAGTGATGAGCACGCTCGGCCAGGCCCACTTTAGCTAACAGTTCTTTTGCCAGCTTTTCGGCTGCGTCTTTCTTCATGCCACGCACGCGAATCGGGCCAAAAGCGACGTTTTCCAGCGCCGTCAGGTGCGGGAACAGGTAGAACTGCTGGAACACCATACCGGCTTCCTGGCGGATCAGCCGGTCATCAACTTTTGGATCGTTAACTTTCAGGCCGTCAACAATCAGGTCACCGCTGGTAATCTCTTCCAGCTTGTTGATGCAGCGCAGCAGGGTGGATTTGCCGGAGCCGCTTGGCCCGATAATAACCACCACTTCACCCTGTTTGATGTTCAGGTCGATATTGTGCAGCACCTGGGTTTGGCCGAAGTGCTTGGATACGTTTTTAAATTCAATCACAGGATTTTCATCCTTCTTTCAAGGCGACGCAGCACGAAGCTCAGCACCAGAGTAATAATCAGATAGAAGACCGCAACGGCGCTCCAAATCTCCAGCGCGCGGAAGTTACCGGCGATAATTTCCTGACCCTGACGAGTCAGCTCTGCTACACCGATAACGATGAACAGCGAGGTGTCCTTAATGCTGATGATCCACTGGTTACCCAGCGGCGGCAGCATACGGCGCAGCGCCAGCGGCATAATAACGTGGCGAATGGTTTCACGCTTAGACAGGCCGAGCGCCAGGCCAGCTTCCTGGAAACCTTTATGAATAGAGAGCACCGCGCCGCGGGTAATTTCCGCGATATAGGCTCCGGAGTTGATCATGATGGTGACGACCGCCGCGCTGAACGGATCGATGCGCAGATCGTTAAAGGCCATCGGCAGGGCGAAGTAAATAAACATGACCTGCACAACGATTGGCGTGCCGCGAATCACTTCGATGAAAACCAGCGCTACGTGGTTAGCAATCCAACCGCCGTAGGTACGGGCAAAGCCCGCCACTAAACCAATTACTAAACCGCCGCAAAGCCCCAGGATTGAAATCCATAGGGTCATCTTAGCGCCTTCAAACAAGATGGGAATTGCAGGCCAAATGGCGCTCCAGTCAAACTGCATGATGTGTTCCTGTTGTCTACCGTGGTTTCTCCCCCTGGCCTGAGGGACAGGGGAATTTAATAATAAGAGGGGCGAAAGGCGCCCCTCAGGTATTACGTTAAAGCTTTAGAATTATTATTTTGGCTCGGTGCCGAACCATTTTTTGTAGATTTCGTTGTACTGGCCGTTCTCTTTCAGGGTTTTCAGCGCGCCGTTGATTTTGGTACGCAGTTCGTCGCTGCCTTTCGGCAGAGCGATACCGTATTGCTGCGCTTCCAGAGACTCGCCTACCGCTTTGAACTGACCGTTACCGGCGGTTTTGATGAAGTAAAGAATGTTTGGTGTGTCGTGCAGTACCGCGTCGGCGCGGTTAGTGCCCAGTTCCATGTAGGCGTTATCGATGTTCGGGAACTGACGCAGATCTTTAGTTTTGATGTTCGCTTTCGCGTAATCAACGGAACCTGTACCGCCTTTCACCGCGACGATTTTACCGTCCAGGTCTTTCACGCTTTTAATGTCGTTGTTGTTAGCTTTAACCATGACCAGCAGGCCGCTTTTGTAGTAGCCGTCGGAGAAATCGATTGCTTTCTCACGCTCAGGGGTGATGGTGATACCGGCCAGCGCGACGTCAACGTTTTTGGTTTGCAGCGCAGGGATGATGCCGCTGAAGTCCATTGGCTTCAGGGTGTAGTCCAGCTTCAGCTCTTTAGCTATGGCCTGCCACAGATCCACATCGAAGCCGACATATTTGTCGCCTTGCTTGAATTCAAAAGGAACGAATGCGGTATCGGTCGCAACGACCAGTTTTTTGTCAGCGGCATGGGAAGATACTGCAAAAGCGAGGGTGAGTGCAGCCAGTGAAACTTTCAAAATCGACTTCATAGCATTTCCTTTGTTAATCCACGGGGCGATCCCCTGCGTAAGCGGCGACTCATGAAAGAATCGTGCCAGATTTGCAACTTACTGTTTTGCAAGGATGTGATTTTTTAACATTGCATATTGAGCGTTGCAAGCCGGTCATAACGCACCGTTATGGTGCTCCATTTTGGTGCGAAAATTCGGCGAACAGGGTGGGGGTTAGTTTTACCGCGAAATCAGTGGACAAAACAATCACTCATTAACGATTGTGTGAGGTGATTATTACATTTGATTAACTTAAGGCTATGAATTGAGCAACGGTCTGCGCTGTTTTGGTGCAACATCCTTCCCCGGGCGGGGAAGGATTCATAGGAAATTTATATGTTTTACTCGATGTTAGACTCGATAAACCACAGGAATTTGTCCAGATCGCGTGAAGCGGCGGTCAGAATATCTGCGGTATCTTCGTCTTTAGCTTCGCCCACGGCTTTACGGACGTCGTTGGCGACGATGGCATAGCGGTCGGCCAGCTCTTTCAGGTGCTCCTGGACGGTGTGAATGTCCAGCGGATAGCTTTTCAGAGGCGTTTTGCTGTTAATAACCTGAGTGGTCCCCAGCGCTACGCCGCCCAGCTGTACCGCGCGTTCTGCCATAGTGTCGAGATGCTCGGTCAATGCAGTACGGAAGCCGTCCAGCATTTCATGGACCGCAATAAAGTTAGCACCGCGCATGTTCCAGTGAGCCTGTTTGGTAATCAGCGACAAGTCGATGAACTGGACGACCTGGCGATTCAGCAGCTCAATGGTGGCTTTTTTCTCGCTGTCTTTCACATCATTGCGGGTATATAGCAGGTTTGTAGATTTAGTTTTTACCAGTTTAGCGGTACTCATAATCTTTCATCCTCTTGATGTTGGTGTCCCAATGAATTACCGGGAATAAGTATAGCACCGGTTTTAAATTTTGCGGATTGAGAGAATACCTATCAAACCAATAGCAAAGAGAAGGTGGAAAAGATAAATACATTGTGAAACAGATGGTTATCTGTGCATTAAAACTTATGTCAGAAAACATGAATAAATATGACAGCGGAAAGAAAATAATTCTTATTGAGTATTACATATTGCAATAAATATAGTGCTGACGGCTGTCTTAGCATTTAATGCGATGAATTATCACCGCATTAAATGAAGGGGCGTGGGTTAATTGATATCAACTTCTTTAATCTGAGTTTCACGCTTCATGGTCAGCGTGGAACCGGCGGACGCGGCGATGATACAAAGCAGGGCCAGCCACTGGATAAGCGTGAGGTGCTCGCCGAGGAACAGCATCCCGGACAGTGCCGCAAGGCCCGGCTCAAGGCTCATTAACGTCCCAAAGGTACGTGTGGGAAGCCGCGTCAGGGCAATCATCTCCAGAGAGTAGGGCAGCGCGGTGGACAGCACGGCAATCGCCAGCACTATCGGCAGCAGCGACCATTGCAGTAGCGAGCCGCTCGCTTCCCAGACGCCGAGCGGCACGAAGATAACCGCCGCAATCAGCGAACCAAAAGCTACCGTTGCCGGGCCGTGCTCCGCCCCGGCTTTTTGCCCGGTAATAATGTAAACCGCCCAGCAGGCCCCCGCGCCCAGCGCAAAGGCGGCCCCGGTGAGGTCAACCTGCGATATATCCTGGCCGAGAGGCAGCAGGAACCACAGGCCCGCCACCGCCAGCACGACCCAGATAAAGTCTACCGCTCGCCTCGAACCAAAGAGGGCAACGGCCAGCGGCCCGGTAAATTCCAGCGCCACGGCGATACCCAGCGGCACGGTGCGCAGGGAAACATAAAACAGATAATTCATGCTGCCCAGGGCCAGGCCGTAAAAGAGCAGGGGTAAGCGCTGCTCAGGCTTAAAACGCAGGCGCCACGGCTTAAATATGACCACCAGAATGAGCGTACCGAGCAGCAGGCGCAGGGCGGTAACCCCCTGAGGCCCGATAGCCGGGAACAGCGACTTAGCCAGCGAAGCGCCGCTTTGAATTGAAGTCATGGCAATAAGCAGCACCACGATGGGTAACCAGCGCGGCATGTTACGGGGAGTTTGCGGCATCCTGCATCCTGTCAGTTTTTGTCTGCATTTAGTCAATAAAGTAAAAGTTCGCCCAGTCTAATGGATTAACTTATGGCTGGTTGATAATTCATTAAGAAAATTTCTCATCGCCTGGAGTAGGATCTTCGCAGTTTTTGTCAATTTACGTCAGAAATAAATTCAGAATTATCTGAATGACGATGTTGTTAAAGGGGTTAATATTTGCCGCTGAAGTGCATAATTCCCCTGATATTTTAGCGAGTTAACATGTAGTGGAAATGTTATGTTACATGAAAAGGTTCGTTAGACAACACAATTGGCGAAGAGTTTCTGTCATGGTTTTGTTATATTTAAAACTTAGGACTTACTTGAAGCACATTTGAGGTGGATATTATGAAAAAAATTGCATGTCTTTCAGCACTGGCCTGTGTTCTGGCCGTTTCCGTAGGTACTGCATCTGCAACTAGCACCGTAACCGGTGGTTATGCGCAGAGCGATATGCAGGGCGTTGCGAACAAAGCTGGCGGTTTCAACCTGAAATACCGTTACGAAAATGATACCCCGCTGGGCTACATCGGCTCCTTCACCTACACCCAGAAAAGCGATACCTCTTCTGACGGTATCTACACTAAAGGCCAGTACTACGGTATCACCGCTGGTCCTGCTTACCGCATCAACGACTGGGCAAGCATCTACGGTGTTGTAGGTGTTGGCTACGGTAAATTCCAGGCGACCGAATACCCAGCTGCTCACGATTCCGTTAGCGACTACGGCTTCTCTTATGGCGCAGGCCTGCAGTTCAACCCTATCGAAAACGTTGCTCTGGACTTCTCCTACGAGCAGAGCCGTATTCGTAGCGTTGACGTTGGCACCTGGATCGCTGGCGTAGGCTACCGTTTCTAATATCCCCCTCAGGGATAGAAATAAAAAATCCGCCCTTGTGGCGGATTTTTTTTATCTGTCATTCGCTGACCCGCTTACCGCGTTCTGGTCTCAAAAACATCCGTCTGCAGGTGAGTATAGTCCACTTTCTTCAGCCTGAAGTTGGTGATGTACGTCGGCCCGGCTTTTTGCTCGGAAATAAACTTGTACTTCGGCGTCAATTCTTTTGCCTTAATCCCGGTCCACGCTGAGAAAAAGTTCAGGAAATCATTGGCGCTGCGGCGCGCTTTAATAAGCCTGTGGCTGGTATCATCGCTGGACACCACCATAAAGGGCACCTGGAAGTTTTGCTGGAACTTGTCGTCATGGGCCAGATATTGCACGTCGGTGCCGCGCTCTTTAAACGCCAGGCCGTGGTCAGAGAAATAAACCATAGAGAAGGTGTTGCCGGTGTTTTGCAATTGCAGGTAGAGCTGCTTTAGCAGGTCGTCGGTCTGCGTCATGCTGTAGATGTAGCAGGAGGTTTCTTTTGACTGCACAAAGTCTTTGTATTTGCCCTGAGTACGGTCGCAGGCCTGAGGATGCGAGCCCATCAGGTGCAGGACTATCAGCTGCGGGGTGTTACGCTGGGTGGCGAATACCTGTGCGGTCATCTTTAACAGCGCTTCATCACGGGTGTTTTTGTCCGCTTCAAAGTCACCGCTTTTCAGGAATTGCACTTCGTCGGCACGCTTCGCAATGCTGGCGATGGCCGTGTCGTACTCGCCTATCTGCCCCTGGTTTGAGAACCACCAGGTCTGGAAACCTGCGCGGTTAGCCAGCGTCACAAAGTTATCCTGATATTGAGGCTTGTCATCCACCACGCGATTCAGCGTCAGCCCCAGCGATTTTTGCGTGGAGCCGCTGGCGGAGACGTAATCCATAAAAATATTACCTTTAACCTGGCTGGCGAAAGGCGTGTTATCCCAGTGGCCGCCAAATGCGCCCAGGGCGTCACGGCGGGCGCTTTCACCAATCACTACTACATAAGTGTGATATTTGGGCTGTACCGCCAGGACATTCCAGGAATCCTTCTGCTGCGAAAGCTCCTTCATCCGGGATTGCTCGTCGAGCACTTCCTTATTATTTACCACCACGTCTTTAACAAAACGCACCACCGGGTAGCCGGTATCTTTAAATTTAAAGACGCCGCCGTAGGCGAGGTTTGTTACCGGGGCGACAAAAAAGCTCACGAGGCTGATAGCCAGACATACGCTATCGAAATGACGCCACGCGCGTTTTTCTTCACGCTTGCGGCGCACGGCCAGCACGCCCAGCGCCAGAATAAACAGCGACACCACATAGCTGTACCACGGGAAGATGGTCATTATCTCCGTGGACTCTTCGAAATTGGTTGAGTGCAATGCCAGCAGGGTATTGAAATTTGGCGCACCGTAGGCCTGGCCAAACGGGAAATACATTGCCGCAACCAGGCTGCAAACTGCCAGCAGGGCTTTTTGTACGCGAGGAGCCGCCCGCCAAAGTAATAGCAGGACGCAGCTAAAAGCCACGGCATAAAGCAGGCTGAATTCGTAGCCGAGTGCAAAATTAATCAACAGGGATTGTAGAAAATAAAAGCCAGTCCACGGATTCAGAGCGATTCCGCGAGCAGTCAGGGTATCTTTAACTGTTACATTCATCTTTATTATGGTCTTGCAAAACGCCATGCGGTGACCCTGGCGATAAGGGTAGAGCCTGCCTGACAGACGGAAACGAAGGGGAATAGCACCGCATCTGCGAGCCGCTTCATGTGCAGGGCTGCAAGAAGATAGAGCCGTAAGATAAGAATATCAACTGATAACGGGCAGCTGTTTTGCGAGACGGATTGCAAATCCGACAAATGAGGGGGTTAAAGCCGGGCCTGACGGGCCGCTAAGAGGGATTTTGGATAATGATTGTTACAAAAAGATGACCATTAGCGAAAAAAAATAAGGGCAGAAACAGGCAGGGCGACTGCCTGAAATTACTGCTTTTCTTCGCCCTGCTGGGGTTTGCCGGAAACCCAATCACAAATCATGTTCAACAGCATTAAGCGTACCTGGAAAGGGGAGTGAGTAAACACGTTGATGCACCTCTTGAATTCGTTCATAGCGTCCTCCTGTTAGCCAAACGGTCGTTTATCCATAAACAAACCTGACTGCATTACATACAGGTATAGCACAGGCTATATTTTATAGCCATGGCTATTTCGTTAAATTTTTGTGGATAGCCAATGCTGGTTTACAATAAAGCCTTCCGTCGTCAGATGACGACGCCGCGCCACTGGAAGAGGAAGCACTATGAGCCGTCGGGTAGGGCAAAAGAACAGCGAAAAAGTGACGCCATTACCGAATATTGAAGAGCATGTCGAAGGCTTCAGGCAGGTGCGTGAGGCGCACCGCAGGGAATTAATTGATGATTATGTTGAGCTGATTTCTGATTTGATTCACGAGGTGGGCGAGGTTCGCCAGGTGGACATGGCCGCACGTCTTGGGGTTTCCCAGCCGACGGTAGCCAAGATGCTTAAACGCCTGGCCTCGGTTGGCCTGATCGAGCAAATTCCGTGGCGTGGGGTATTTTTAACGCCGGAAGGTGAAAAGCTGGCTCAGCAGAGCCGCGAGCGCCACCAAATCGTCGAGAATTTCTTTCTCGCTCTGGGCATCAGCCCGGAAACCGCACGTATTGACGCTGAAGGGGTAGAGCACCACGTTAGCGAAGAGACGCTGGAGGCATTTCGTAAGTTCAGCGCAGAGCGGGGTCTCGGCTGATAATGCTCATTCGCCTTGCGCGGCCTTTCCTGCGCGATCGTTTCCTGCATTTATTACTGTTGATCGGCATCGCCCTTAGCCTGGCGGTGCCGTTCCGTCCTGCTCTTTGGCCTGCCGCCATCGACTGGCACACCATTATTACCCTAACCGGCCTGATGATGCTGACCAAAGGCGTCGAGCTAAGCGGCTACTTTGATGTGCTTGGGCGCCGGATGGTGGCGCGCTTTGCCAACGAGCGGCAGCTGGCGCTGTTTATGGTCAGCGCTGCGGCACTGCTTTCTACCTTTCTGACCAATGATGTGGCGCTGTTTATCATCGTGCCGCTGACTATCACGCTGAAAAAACTCTGTTCGATTCCGGCAAGTCGGCTGATTATTTTTGAGGCACTCGCGGTGAACGCCGGTTCGCTGCTGACGCCAATCGGCAACCCACAAAATATTTTGCTGTGGGGGCGCTCCGGGCTTTCGTTCGCCGCATTCAGCTGGCAGATGGCGCCCCTGGCGCTGGCGATGATGTTAAGCCTGCTGGTGCTGGCGTGGTTCTGTTTTAAAGCCAAACCGCTGCATTACCATAATGATGCAGGCGACGGTGGCTGGCAGCCAAAGCTGGTTTACTCCTGCCTCGGCTTTTATATCGTTTTTATCGTCGCGCTGGAGATGCAGTTGGAGCTATGGGGGCTGGGGCTGGTCGCCGTTGGTTTCCTGGTGCTGGCGCGTCGCGTGCTGCTGAGCATTGACTGGAGCCTGCTCGCGGTTTTTGTGGTGATGTTTATCGACGTTCACCTCGTTACTCAGCTTCCGGCGTTGCAGCATTCGCTTCACGACGTAGCTCAGCTTTCTTCACCCGGTTTATATACGCTTGGCATCGTGCTGTCGCAGTTTATCAGCAACGTCCCGGCAACCATCTTGTTGCTCAACTATGTTCCTGCCTCGCTGTTGCTGGCTTTTGCCGTGAATATCGGCGGCTTTGGCCTGCTGCCCGGCTCGCTGGCGAACCTTATCGCGCTGCGCATGGCGAACGACCGCCGGATCTGGTGGCGCTTCCATCTCTACTCCCTGCCGATGCTGCTGTGGGCGGCGCTGGTGGGATACGGTTTATTACGGATATTGGTATGAACTGATTCAGGCAGAAACAGGCAAGGAATGAGCAGAAATCCCCCATTCCACAAAGTGGCGCTGCGCGTATAACTGTCAGTCCGCGCTTTTCCTTCCTGAAACCCTGAACACGAGGTACCGCTATGCGTTATAAAACATTAGGTAACACCGGCCTGTTTGTTTCAGAACTTTGCCTGGGCACCATGACCTTCGGCGGAGAAGACGGCATCTGGGGAAAAATCGGCCAGCTGGAGCAGGGCGAGGCCGACAAGCTCGTTGGCCGCGCGCTGGATGCCGGGATTAACTTTATCGACACCGCCAACGTCTATTCCGGCGGTCGCTCGGAGATAATCACCGGACAGACGCTGAAAAACCTGAAGGTACCGCGTGAAAACGTCGTCGTGGCGACAAAGGTCTTCGGCGAAACCGGCACTGCCGGGCCTAACTCCCGAGGCTCATCGCGTTTTCATATTCTCAACAGCGTAAAAGAGAGCCTGCGGCGGTTGCAGCTCGATTATATCGATCTTTATCAACTGCACGGTTTTGACCCGGCAACGCCAATTGAAGAAACCCTTCGTGCTCTGGACTCGCTGGTGCAGCAGGGGCTCGTTCGCTATATCGGCGTCTCTAACTGGGCGGCATGGCAGATAATGAAGGCGCTGGGCATCTCAGAACGCCTGGGGCTGGCGCGTTTTGCTTCTTTACAGGCCTACTACACGATAGCCGGGCGCGACCTGGAGCGTGAACTGGTGCCGATGATGCAGAGCGAAGGCGTCGGGCTGATGGTCTGGAGCCCGCTGGCGGGTGGCCTGCTGAGCGGTAAATATGACCGCGACGGTAAAGCCGAAAGCGGCAGCCGCCGCCTGGCGTTCGACTTCCCTCCGGTCAATAAAGACAGAGCGTTTGACTGCGTAGACGTGATGCGAGAGATAGCAGAGTCTAAAGGGGTTTCCGTGGCCCAGATTGCGCTGGCGTGGCTGCTGCACCAGCAGGCTGTTACCACCGTTATTATCGGCGCGAAGCGTGTTGAGCAGCTTGATGACAATATTGCCGCCACCGGGATTCGCTTTAGCGAGGAAGATCTACAGCGGTTGAATGAGATCAGCGAGCTGCCGCGCGAATATCCGGGCTGGATGCTGGAACGCCAGGGTGAATATCGCCGGGAGCAGCTTAAGAATCAGTAAAGAAAGGATCCTCCTCTCCGTTGAGGAGAGGAGAAGATTATCGTGCCAGCTTTAAATGAAGCAAAGGGAAAGGATTCCCTTCGCCATCCAGGTCTGAACGCCCCGTCTGTACAAACCCCATATGCCGGTAAAAACCAACGCCCTGCGGGTTTTGCTCGTTAACGTCCACCTCATCAACCTGCAAATGCTCAATGGCGTATTGCAGCAGCAGTTTGCCTACGCCCGTCCCACGGCTTTGCGGGGCAACAAACAGCATTTCAATGCGGTTTTCATGGCAGCCAATAAAGCCCAGCGGCTGCCCGGCGTCGTTCTCTGCCAGCTGCATTGGAATTTGCGGCATATACAGCTCGCGCACCTGCGGCCTCAGGTTGCTGATGTCGTCATCGGTTAAAAAATCATGGGTAGCCCGCACGGCGGCTTCCCAGATTTCAGCCAGGGCATCAAAATCTTCTGGCGTAGCTTTTCTTATATTTATCATCGTCTTTTATCTATCCTGCGGGATAGCGCTCATCAGTTAAACGGTGCTTCTTTTTTCAGAACCTTATCAATCACGTCCAGCACGCCCTGCTGGTTGCAGTTGCCCGCCTGGAAGCGTGCGATGCGTTTGATTTTGTCCGGCGCGTTAGCCATCGCAAAGCCAAAACCGGCCTGAGTCAGCATCTCGATGTCGTTGCCGCCGTCCCCGAAGGTGACGACTTCGCTGTCTTTAATGCCCCATTTGTCCTGCAGGATACGCAGTCCGTTGGCCTTGTGGATGCCCGGAATTATCAGATCTATAGATCCGTGGCCGCTGGTGACCGGCACCACGATGCCGTCAAACTCGGCGCTCAGAGCATCCATCGTTTCGTCCAGCAAATTGTCCGGCAGGTTGAGGGCGAATTTAAAGAACACATCGTCGAGGTTCGATAAACTGTCGACGTGCTCAAGGCGGTGGTAATACTTTGCCGCCATCTGCTTGAAGTCATCGTCGTAGCCGTTCAGGGTGTAGCCGTTGCGCTTGCCGCAGGCAATTATCTCGACGTGAGGCAGTGTCAGCAGGTGATCGATAACGGTATTGAACTCCTGTTTTGTCAGCTCGCCGTTAAACAAGTCCTCGCCTTCGCTGACTACCCAGCCGCCGTTATCCGCAACGAAAGAGATTTCATGCGCGATATCCGGGAAGAACGAGATCAGCTGGAAATACTGGTTGCCGCTGGCGACCACAAAGCGGATCCCTTGTTCCTTCATCTGCTGGTACTGAGCGGCAAAGCGTTCACGGTTGTAGTTTTTACCGTCGTCGAGAAAAGTGCCGTCCATGTCCACTGCAATCAACTTGATGCTCATTGAACTCTCCGTTATTCCGTTTCAAAAACTTGTTGAGCGGGCTGCTGCGGTTTAGCAACGGCGCGGGCAACCAGGGCCGCAATCGCCATCAGCGTCAGCACAACCAGCATGGCGTGGCGTAGCCCATAATGTTCGCCGAGGAAGCCCAACAGCGGCGGCCCCACTAAAAATGCAACGTAGCCGGATGCGGCGACAACGCTCACGCGGCTGGCCGGGTCCGGGCCGGTGTCTCCGGCGGCGGAAATGGTCAGCGGGAAGCCCAGCGATGTTCCCAGCCCCCATAGAATAACGGACACGCCGGCCAGGAAAGCGCTGTCTACAAATATAATCATACCGATGCCGAGCACGCCCATAATCGCGCACGCTCGCACCACGATAACGCGGCTGTAACGGTCAATAAACCAGCCGCCGGTAAAGCGCCCGACGGTCATGCCGAGGGTAAAGCCAACGTAGATAAGCGACCCGGAGGTAGGGCTAAAACCGTGACCGTCGACCATCAGCAGCGGCAACCAGTCATTGGCCGAGCCTTCGGCAAAGGCCATTGCCAGCACCACGAAGCCAATCAGCAGCAACTGAACGTCTTTATAAAACGGGCGATGCGGTTCGTGCGCCTCGCTTTTTTCCGGGTTATCTTTCCCTACGCCGTGCGGCACGGCGGTAAGCGCTACCAGAATGGGCACTATCACCAGCAGAGCAATCATCAGCAAATGGCCCCAGGAGATAACGTTCCAGGCGGTGAGGCTCAGGCCAATCCCAGCCCCAACCAGCGTACCGAGGCTAAAGAAGCCGTGCATCATCGGCAGCACGGTTTTCTTCATCAGGCCTTCGATAATCGCGCCCTCGACATTCATTGCCACTTCGGCTGACCCCAGGCCGCTGCCGAGCAGAGCCAGACCAAAGGCAAACAGGGCAGGCGAAGCGAAGTAGAGCGCGAGGCTCATCACCAGCATACCGATGACCATCAGCGCCATGCCGCTGCGAATAATGGTGCGGGTGCCAAAGCGCTTAACCAGCCAGCCGGAGCAGAGAATTCCGCCCATCGAGCCTACCGACAGGCCAAACAGCACAATGCCCATCCCGGCCGTTGAAACGCTGAGCGTATCGCGGATTGCGGGCGTGCGCGTTGCCCAGGATGCCATCACCAGGCCCGGGAGGAAAAAGAAGGTAAACAGCGCCCAGGTGCGGAGCCTGAGGGCTTTTCTCTGCGTGACTGACATGAACAACAACCCATAAAGAAGGGAACATGAGCGGCAGATTAGCAAGTATGTGTACATTTGTACACATACCTAATAGACTCTTTTAATACTCCGAATTTCAGGCAGGTAATAATGAGCAAAGCCCCGCGCCGTAACGATCCTGAACGCCGCTCGCGCATTCTGCGGGCGACGCTGGATATGGTAGTCAAACACGGCATCAGCGATATTACTCACCGCAAAATTGCCGAGCAGGCGGGCGTATCTTTAGGCTCGATGACCTATTACTTTTCCGGGATCGAGTCGCTGCTTTGCGAAGCTTTTACCCTGTTTGCCCACCAGATGTCGGACAGCTACCGGGAGCGTATGCAACAGGCCAGAACCCGCGCCGACGCCTGCGAAGCCATCGTCGATATGATCTGCGGCGGCTGTGTAGCCACGCCTTACAATATGCAGGTGATGTACCAGCTCTACGCCTATGCCAGCTGCAATCCGCAGCTAAAAGACATCATGCAGGAGTGGATGATCCGCAGCCAGCAGGCGCTGGAGCCGTTCTTCGACCCGCTGACCGCCAGAGCGTTAGATGCATTCCTGGAAGGGATGACTCTTCACTACGTCACCGACCGCGCGCCGCTCAGCCGCGACGATATGCGGGTGATGGTGGCAAGGATAGTTGGGGAAGAGGGTTGACGCCCTGCGCCGCCGCGACAGCCCCCAGATATGTACTGATGGTTGTTTTGTGTTCAAATAAGGGCTAGGCTCCCAGCGTTAGTTGATGGAGTCGCATTGTGCCGATCAAGATAATCCGACCTTCTCTCCGGCCTCACCAGCCGGACTAAAAAGCCCAACCTCACCCGTTGGGCTTTTTTTGTGCAGTATCTCGAGCAAATCCACATGGTTTAACCGGTTAATCCAAAATCCCTTATCATCCGTTTCGTTAGCTAAGAGCGCTTAACTGGCCGTCAGCATTCAGGGAGCTGTGCTGACAAACCGACTTGCGGAGTGCGAGTGTTTGTTAAGTCCTGGCCGAAACCCGGATGGTGCCGGAGCGGGTATCTTGGTCAGAGTGCGACTCTCATCAGCTAACATGGCGAGAAACCGTACGACAGGCAATGTAGAGATTTCGTATCGGTACTATCGTGCTCCAGATATGGAGTGATAACGGATGAACGCAGTCATTGATACTGTAATCATCGTTCTAAGGGTGCTGATAGCATTTCTGGAACTGACCCGGGCTTTCGTTGAAAAACGTTAACTAGTCGGAAACGTAAATAAGGCCGCTAAGCTAACCACTTAGTGGCCTTTAATATTGGTTAAAAGCTTAGTTTTTGGTGTTCGAGCAGGAAAAAGGTTTTAACGCTGAGGGAAGGTATTATTTTCAGAGACGTTAAAAAATAAAAACCCATCAACCTTGAACCGAAAACGGCGGGGTAGATGGGCTCCACAAATTGGGGACATCAAAGAAAAGCAGTGGCACTAATTCAGACTGACGCCCCGTCAGAAAGTTCGCTCAGGTATAAAAAAAAAGTATATTTCTATGTCTGTGCCCGAGATCACAATCCGGGCCATATCACGACTATCAACGTACCGGCCAGAGTTAACAACACGTTAGCGATAGCGTAGGTGCCCGCGTAACCCAAAGCAGGAATGTTGCTGCGGGCCGTGTCGCTGATGATTTCCATCGCTGGCGCACAGGTACGCGCCCCCATCATCGCCCCGAACAGCAGCGCGCGGTTCATGCGCAGGACGTAAGCCCCGAACAAGAAGCAGATAACCACCGGCACCAGGCTGACGATAAGGCCGGAGATAAGCATCTGGCCGCCAACCGCGCCGAGGCCGTTGCTGATGCCGCTGCCCGCGCTCAGGCCTACCCCGGCCATAAACACCATCAGGCCAAATTCTTTCACCATATTCAGCGCGCCCTGAGGGATGTAGCCGAAGGTCGGGTGGTTGGCACGCAGGAAGCCGAGCATGATGCCGGAGAACAGCAGCCCGGCGGCGTTGCCGATGCCGAAGCTAAACGAGCTGAACTGGAAGGTAATCATCCCGACCATCAGGCCGATGATAAAGAAGGCGCAGAACGCCAGCAGGTCGGTAATCTGGCTGTGAATGGAGATAAAGCCGATGCGCTCCGCAACCGTTTTTACACGCCTTGCGTCGCCGCTGACCTGCAATACGTCGCCTTTGTTGAGCACGATATTGTCGTCAATTGGCATCTCAATCTGGCTGCGGATCACGCGGTTGAGGAAGCAGCCGTGGTCGGTCAGCTTCAACTGCCCGAGGCGGCGGCCAACGGCGTTATGGTTTTTGACCACAATCTCTTCGGTGACGATACGCATATCCAGCAGGTCGCGGTCGAATACCTCTTTACCGTTACGGAAGCTCGGGTCGAGGCGCGAGTGCGCGTCCGGGTAGCCCACAAGTGAAATTTCGTCGCCCATCTGCAATACCGCGTCGCCGTCCGGGTTCGCCAGAATACCGTTGCGGCGAATACGTTCGATGTAACAGCCGGTCTGGCGGTAAATGCCCAGCTCGCGAAGGTTTTTGCCGTCCGCCCATGCAACCAGCTCCGGGCCAACGCGGTAGGCGCGGATCACCGGGAGATAGACCTTGCGGTTAGCGTCGGTGTCCAGGCCGCGCTCGCGGGCGATGTGCTGGGCGCTGGTTTGCAGATCCTGATGTTGTAGCTTCGGCATATAGCGCGCGCCAACAATCAGGCTGACCAGGCCAATCAGATAGGTAAGGGCGTAACCGAGGCTTAAATTATCCAGCGAAGTAGCCAGCTGCGCGCTGGCCATGCTCGAATGCCGCAGCGTATCCCCCGCGCCAACCAGCACCGGCGTAGACGTCATAGCGCCCGCTAGCATACCGGCGGTAAGGCCGATGTCCCAGCCAAACAGTTTGCCCAGGCCAAGGGCAATCACCATCGCGCTGCCAACCATCACCAGGGCCAGCATCAGGTAATTTTTGCCGTCGCGGAAGAAAATAGAAAAAAAGTTCGGCCCGGCTTCTACGCCGACGCAGAAAATGAACAGCATAAAGCCAAGATTTAACGCATCGGTATTGATCGCGAAGTGTTGCTGCCCGAGTAATAAAGAAACCACTAAAACACCAATGGAATTACCCAGTTGCACCGAACCGAGGCGTAATTTACCCAGGCAGAGTCCAAGCGTGAGTACCACAAATAACAAAAGGATGTAATTCCCGTTTAACAAATCTGCGACGTTTATATTCACGAAGGCTAACTTCTTGTTTACCAGTAAGCTGTTGAAAGAGATAGAGTTATGAGCTAATGTTTTGACGGGTCAGTTGATAACGACCGGCAATTATCAGGCATTAAAATATCTCACGAGACGACCGAATTTCCGCCGCTAGTTTAATCTTTATGAGTATCAGCGGCTAGTAAGAATATTGTGCTAATTGTGGCAATGCTTTATCGGCATGGATGGCCAAAGTTTTATCAAACTGGGTAAAGGCTCTGCGTGGAAACCCGCAGATTATTTTCTACCAGAAGCAGATGTCAGGAGGTGAGATGCACAAGCGAGGGCAACGGTGGCTGGGGATAACCTGCTGCTTTGTGCTATTTATTTTGGTTTTTCTTTCGCTACATTTACATGTAATGGGGCGGTTTATAGCCAGCGGGCATTATGAGCTGGGGCTGCTTTTCTTTCTCTTCCCCGGCGCGGTAGCCAGTTTCTTTTCTAAAAGCGACAAAGTGGTGAAACCCCTGGTGGGCGCCATGCTCGCTTCGCCTGTCTGCCTGTTAATTGCTCAACTTTTTTTGTCCACTCCACGCTCATTCTGGCAGGAGATAGCCTGGCTGCTTAGCGCGGTGTTCTGGTCTTCGTTGGGCTCGCTGTGTTATCTGCTGTTTGTGCTGTACCGCAGCAACGCCCGCGCCAATAAAAAAACCGACCTTTAACAGTCGGTTTTTTGGGCAAGCTTTAACTTATTGCGCGGTCTGGAACAGGTTCAGATGCTCTTTCGCATAAGCTTCAAAGTCGGTGCAGCCGCCAATATGCTTTTGATCGAGGAAAATCTGCGGTACGGTTTCAACCGGTTTACCCACGGTTTTTTCCAGGTCAGCCTTGGTGATGCCTTCGGCGTGGATATCCACATAGCGGAAGTTAAAATCATCACGCTCGGCGGTCAGTTTCTCAGCCAGTTCTTTAGCGCGAACACAATATGGGCAGCCAGGGCGTCCAAAAATCACTGCAAACATGCTCTCTCCTCAGTTTTTTTATGGCCGATACGAAACGGCGAATGAACTTATAATGCCGATATCCGTCACATTTTGAAAGAAGGCTGTGCCTGTTAGTTTGATGACCGTAAGCTATCTGGCATCAATTTCGAGCCTTTTCGACTCAACCTGATTTAAAAAAACCAAAGGAAAAAAGATGACGCCGACCATCGATCTGCTTCGTTCGCACCGTTCAATTCGCCATTTTACCGCCGAGCCGATAACCGATGAGCAGCGCGAGGCCATTATTGCCGGTGCTCAGGCGGCCTCCACCTCCAGTTTCTTACAGTGCAGCTCTATTATTCGTATTACCGATAAGGCGCTGCGCGAGCAGCTGGTGCCGCTGACCGGTGGGCAAAAGCACGTCGCAGAGGCCGCGGAGTTTTGGGTGTTCTGCGCCGATTTTAATCGTAATTTGCAAATTTGCCCGGACGCCCAGCTTGGGCTGGCGGAGCAGCTGCTGCTTGGCGCGGTCGATACCGCAATTTTGGCGCAAAATGCTCTTACCGCCGCGGAGTCTCTGGGGCTGGGCGGTGTGTATATCGGCGGCATTCGTAATAACATCGAGGCGGTTGGTGAGCTGCTCGGCGTGCCGAAATATGTGCTGCCTCTGTTTGGGCTTTGCCTCGGCTGGCCGGATGCACAGCCAGACGTGAAGCCGCGTATGCCCGCCGCGATGCTGGTGCACGAAAACCGCTACCAGCCGCTGGATCGTGAACTGTTGAACGAATACGACGAACAGCTTGCACAATATTATCTGAGCCGCGACAGCAACACTCGCCGGGATACATGGAGCGCCCATATCAGCCGCACCATCATCAAAGAAAACCGTCTGTTTATGCTCGACTATCTGCACAAGCAGGGGTGGGCTACACGCTAAGTAAAATGGCGGCCTGGCCGCCATTTCTTCAATCAATACATTTTCCGTATTAATCATTGCCGCAAACGGTATTGGTTCCTTAAGACGCTGAGTCGCTATAACTGCTGCAGTTATTTCGACAATCTGACAAGGAGCATCTGATGCCGACTACTGCTTTTGACAACTCTCCGTTTTACGCCGCCGATATTATCCGTTCCCGCATTAACGGCCTGGTGCCGCGCGTCGCTTTTATTCTGGGCTCCGGGCTTGGCGAGCTGGCGGAAAAAATCGAGCACCCGATGGTCTTTTCCTACGACGAGCTGCCTGGCTTCCCGGTTAGCACCGTTCACGGTCATGCCGGTGAGCTGGTTATCGGCACGCTGGCGGGCGTCCCGGTAGCCTGCATGAAGGGGCGCGGACACTTTTATGAAGGCCGTGGAATGTCGGTCATGACCAGCGCAATTCGCACCTTCAAACTGCTGGGATGCGAAATTCTGTTCTCTACCAATGCCGCAGGCTCCCTGCGCCCTGAAGTTGAGCCCGGCAGCCTGGTTGCGCTTAACGACCACATTAACACCATGCCGGGCACGCCAACCGTCGGGCCTAATGATGAGCGGTTTGGCGAGCGTTTCTTCTCGCTGGCAAATGCCTATGACGCCGACTATCGTGGCGTATTGCAGCAGGTCGCGCAGGAGCAAGGGTTCCCGCTACACGAAGGGGTATTTGTTTCCTATCCCGGCCCGAACTTTGAAACCGCAGCCGAAATCCGCATGATGCAAATTATCGGTGGCCATGTTGTTGGCATGTCGGTGGTGCCGGAAGTGATTAGCGCCCGCCACTGTGGCCTGAAGGTTGTTGCCGTCTCGGCTATCACTAACCTTGCGGAAGGTTTGGGCAAGATCCAACTTTCCCATGAGCAGACGCTGAAAGCTGCCGCGTTGTCGCGCCAGAACTTTATCAATCTGATTTGCGGCTTCCTCGGCAAACTCGCCTGAGCCTGACCGACCAATCCGGGGAAAACGCATGGCGATTAAACTGCGCTTGAAAATCATGTTGTTTTTGCAGTATTTCATCTGGGGAGCGTGGCTGGTTACGTTCGGCTCTTACATGATCAATACCCTCGGTTTTAAGGGGGCTGACGTAGGAATGGTTTACAGCACCAAAGGCCTTGCCGCTTTGCTGATGCCGGGGCTGGTCGGGATCATTGCCGACAAATGGCTACCGGCGAACCGGGTCTACTCTGTGTGCCATTTGGTGTGTGCGGGCATGCTGGTCTGGGCGGCCTGCATTAACCAGCCGGGGCTGATGTTCTGGGCAATGCTGGGCAACGCGCTGGCATTTATGCCTACCATTGCGCTGTCAAATACCGTCTCTTATGCCTGTCTGGAAAAAGCGGGGCTGGACACGGTAAGCCATTTCCCTCCCGTAAGAGTCTTTGGCACGGTAGGCTTTATTGCCGCGATGTGGACGGTCAGCCTGATGCAAATCGAGCTGAGCAATATGCAGCTTTATATCGCGGCGGTCGCTTCGGTATTGCTGGCGCTGTATGCCCTGACTTTGCCGACTATTCCAGTGGTCAAAAACCAGGCCGCCCGCAGCTGGGTAAGCCGCCTGGGGCTGGACGCGTTTGTGCTGTTTAAGAAGCCGCGTATGGCGGTGTTCTTCCTGTTTGCCATGCTGCTCGGGGCGGTGCTGCAAATTACTAACACCTTCGGCAACCCTTTCCTGCATGACTTCGCCCGGCAGCCCGAGTTTGCCAGCAGTTTTGTGGTGCAGTATCCGTCTATTTTGCTGTCGGTCTCGCAGATGTCGGAAGTGGCCTTTATCCTGACGATCCCATTCTTCCTGCGCCGCTTTGGCATTAAGCAGGTGATGCTGATGAGCATGGTTGCCTGGGTGCTGCGCTTTGCGCTGTTTGCCTGGGGAGACCCATCGGCCTTCGGTTTTGTGCTGCTGTTGCTCTCGATGGTGGTTTACGGCTGCGCCTTCGACTTCTTCAATATCTCCGGCTCGGTATTTGTTGAGCAGGAAGTTGACTCACGCATCCGCGCCAGCGCGCAGGGGCTGTTTATGACTATGGTAAACGGGATTGGTGCTTACCTCGGTGCGATTATCAGCGGTTATGCTGTTGATTATTTCACGGTGGACGGCGTGAAAGACTGGACCACAATCTGGCTGGTATTTGCCGCTTATGCGCTGGTGCTTGCCGTGGTCTTTCACTTCAGCTTCCAGTATCGCCACCGGCGTGAAGTCGATTCTTCGGCATCGCTCGCACATTAAGGCTCCCGGGCTTACAGCACCGGCCCGGGATGGTAATTTATGGGGCTTGCTACTCAGGGAGCCTCATGAATACTTCTCAGCGCATCTACCGAACCGATCTTAAATTACTGCGTTATTTTCAGGCCGTGGCCGAGGAACTGCATTTTGGCAGGGCGGCCGCTCGGCTGAATATGTCTCAGCCCCCGCTGAGCTTCCACATTAAAGAGCTGGAAGCGCAGCTTGGCACGGTACTGTTTATCCGCCATTCCAGGCACGTTGCCTTAACTCATGCCGGAGAAGTCCTGCTGGAAGAAACCCGGCAACTGCTGAGCAATGCAAACCTGGCGCTGGCCCGGGTGGAGCAGATTGGTCGCGGCGAGGGCGGGCGCATTCATCTCGGCATTGTCGGAACGGCTATTTGGGGCGGCCTGCGGCTGGGGCTACAACGCTTTATTGCCGATTACCCGGCTATTGATATTACCTTTCGCGAGAAATCCCCCGGCGATCAGCTGGCGCTGCTGGAACGCCACGAAATAGACGCCGGGATCTGGCGCATGGAAACCTCACCGCCGGGTGGCCTGAAGAGTGAAAAACTGCACGATGCAACTTTTATGGTCGCCATGCCGGAGCAGCACCCGCTGGCCTGCCAGCAAACGGTAGACATTGCCCAGCTCAGGCGGGAACCATTTGTCACCATGACGGCGGTACACTCAGACTGGACGTTTTTGCAGCGAGTATGTCGCGAAGCAGGGTTTACGCCGCGAGTCGTCAGGGAGGCGGTAGAGCCGCAAACGGTGCTAGCGCTGGTGAGTATCGGCTTTGGGTTGACGATTATGGCGGACAGCTACGCGCAAATGAGCTGGCCAGGCGTAGTGTTCCGCCCGCCGACTAAACCGATCCCCGCCGATCTCTATGCGGTGTTCGATCCGGTGCATCTCACTTCGACAACTCAGCAGTTAATTGATGCCCTTAAGAAGTCTCCGGGCCGTTTGCCCCATCGTTGAAAAGCGAGGGGAGTGATATGATATCCGGGCGGTTAATTTTGGTCTGGTTGCTCAGAGGTGCAGGTTGAAAATCGCTATTTTATCCCGGGATGGAACGCTCTATTCGTGCAAGCGCCTGCGTGAGGCGGCCATGCGCCGTGGTCATCTGGTGGAGATAATCGATCCCCTTTCTTGTTATATGAACATTAATCCGGCTGCGCCTTCGGTGCATTATAAAGGGCGGCAATTGCCGCATTATGATGCGGTTATTCCGCGTATTGGCTCGGCGATTACTTTTTACGGCACGGCGGTTCTGCGGCAGTTCGAAATGCTCGGCAGCTACCCGCTGAATGAGTCGGTGGCGATAACCAGAGCGCGCGACAAGCTGCGCTCATTACAGCTGCTGGCTAAGCAGGGAATCGATCTCCCGGTGACAGGTTTTGCCCACTCGCCCGATGACACCAGCGACCTTATCGATATGGTTGGCGGTGCGCCGCTGGTGGTGAAACTGGTAGAAGGCACCCAGGGGATTGGCGTGGTGCTGGCAGAGACGCGGCAGGCGGCAGAAAGCGTTATCGACGCTTTTCGCGGCCTCAATGCCCATATCCTGGTGCAGGAATACATCAAAGAGGCGAAAGGGCGCGATATTCGCTGCCTGGTGGTTGGAGACAAGGTTGTTGCGGCGATTGAGCGTCAGGCCAAGCCTGGCGATTTCCGTTCCAATCTTCACCGCGGCGGCTCGGCCCGGCAGGTCACGATTACCGAACGCGAGCGTGAGATTGCGCTCAAGGCCGCCAGTACGCTCGGGCTGGACATCGCCGGGGTGGATATTTTACGCGCCGAGCGTGGTCCTCTGGTGATGGAGGTTAACGCTTCACCCGGTCTGGAAGGTATTGAAAACACGAGCGGCGTTGATATCGCCAGTCTGATGATTGGCTGGGTCGAGCAGCAGGCACAGCCTGGCTACTGTCTTAAAACTGGTGGGTAATCGCCAAATCGGCGCTTATTCATAGTATGACGTGTCATTTTTGCGTAAGATGACGCGTTAATTTTTGAACCGGTAATGAGGTTTTTGCGTTTATGGATTCACTCGTCGTCCCGACTCTGGACACTTTACGCCGCTGGCTGGATGAAATTGGCGTGAGCTTCTTCGAGTGCGATACCTGCCAGGCATTGCATTTGCCCCATATGCAGAACTTTGATGGCGTATATGACGCGAAACTCGATCTTGTAGACAACATCATACTGTTTTCCGCGCTGGCTGAAGTTAAGCCGTCTGCTCTGCTGCCGTTGGCTTCCGACTTGTCGTCGATCAACGCCAGTTCTCTGACGGTAAAAGCGTTCCTCGACATTCAGGACGATAATCTGCCAAAGCTGGTGGTTTGCCAGTCTTTATCCGCTTCTGTTGGCATCACGCGCGAGCAGTTTGCCGCTTTCGTTCAGCAGAGCGAAGAGCAGGTGTCGATGGTCATTCTCGAGGCCTGCGCTAACCAACTGCTGTTTATCTCTGAAGAAGAAGAGCAAGACAGCACAATTATTCAGACTCACTCTGTGCACTGATCCTTCTCCCTTTTAACGCAGTGGCTGCCATAGCCGCTGCGTTCCGCATATTTTTATTCTGCATTACTGGCTTTCAGCCGAAATAAATCCCTGCCATATCGCGACTTTTCGCCGACTGTATAGACGAAAGATGCATAAAAAGTTGATAAAAGGCGTTTTTTCATCCGGGCTATAGTCTCGAACCCTGGCTACAGTTATTCTTGCGTGGCTCTAAAATCGAGCGACATCTGCGCGAAGGCTGCCCGCCTTTTTTCTTTGGGTAATGAATAGAGATGCATGAATCTTGCATGTCTTAAACGGCATGCGGCTACCGCTGATAAGTCACATTGCTTAAATTCGGCTCATTCGAGCCTGGTTTGGCCTTTATTCAGAAGGAATGAAATTATGTTCGACCAACGTAAAAAATGGTTGTCGGGAATGGTTGCAGGCGCGCTGATGGCCGCTTCGGTTACGGCAATCGCCGCCGAGCAGAAGACGCTGCACGTCTATAACTGGTCTGACTATATTGCGCCGGATACCCTGGCAAACTTCACGAAAGAGACCGGCATCAAAGTGGTCTATGACGTGTTTGATTCCAATGAAGTGCTGGAAGGCAAATTGATGGCGGGCAGCACCGGTTATGACCTGGTGGTGCCGTCTTCGCAGTTCCTGGAGCGCCAGGCGCAGGCCGGTATCTTCCAGCCTCTGGACAAGAGCAAGCTGCCGAACTACGCAAAGCTTGACCCGGAAATGCTCAAGCTGGTGGCCCAGAACGACCACGATAACAAATACGGCATCCCTTATATGATGGTCACCACCGGCATCGGCTACAACGTCGAGAAGGTGAAGGCGGCGCTGGGTAAAGATGCCCCGGTTAACAGCTGGGATCTGATCCTCAAGCCGGAAAACCTCGAAAAACTGAAAGGCTGCGGCGTCTCATTCCTGGATGCGCCGAGCGAAATCTATGCCACAGTGCTGCACTACCTGGGCAAAGATCCGAACAGCACCAACCCGGCGGATTACACCGGGGCGGCTAACGACCTGCTGATGAAGCTGCGTCCAAATATCCGCTATTTCCACTCTTCTCAGTACATTAACGATCTGGCTAACGGTGATATCTGCGTCGCTATCGGCTGGTCCGGCGATATCCTGCAGGCGGCAAACCGCGCTAAAGAAGCTAAAAATGGCGTGAATATTGCTTATTCCATTCCTAAGGAAGGGGCGATGGTCTACTTCGACATGTTTGCTATGCCGACGGATGCGAAGAACAAAGACGAAGCTTACCAATTCCTGAACTACCTGATGAAGCCGGACGTGGTGGCCAATATCAGTAATCATATTTACTACGCAAATGCTAACAAAGAGTCGGTACCGTTGCTGAGTGCCGAAGTGCGCGATAATCCGGGCATTTATCCGCCTGCGGATATTCGTGCCAAGTTGTTCACACAAACCGTTATGCCAGCAAAAATTGACCGCGTGATCACCCGCGCGTGGACTAAGGTTAAAACAGGCAAGTAAGCCCTGAACCGCAATGCAGCGGGCGGCTGCACCAGAGTTGTGCAGCTGCCCCAGCCTGAACAGAAGCCCTTGTTTCTGAACGGGCTAAAAGTACGGCAACCGGGCCGTACCTTCTTTTTGCTTTTGCCGGAGAGCAACAGAATTGAACGACGCAATCCCTCGCCCGCAGTCCAAAACACGTAAAGCGCTAACCCCGCTGCTGGAAATCCGCAACCTGACTAAATCATTTGATGGCCAACATGCCGTGGATGACGTCAGCCTGACTATCTACAAAGGCGAAATATTTGCTCTGCTCGGCGCTTCCGGCTGCGGCAAGTCCACGCTGCTGCGCATGCTGGCTGGGTTTGAGCAGCCGAGCACCGGGCAAATCATGCTTGATGGCGTGGACCTGGCGCATGTCCCGCCGTACCAGCGGCCGATCAATATGATGTTCCAGTCTTACGCGCTTTTCCCGCACATGACCGTAGAGCAAAACATTGCTTTTGGCCTCAAGCAGGACAAGCTGCCGAAGGCCGAAATTACCAGTCGCGTAGCCGAAATGCTTACGCTGGTGCATATGCAGGAGTTTGCAAAGCGCAAGCCGCACCAGCTTTCCGGCGGCCAGCGTCAGCGCGTGGCCCTGGCCCGCAGCCTGGCCAAGCGGCCAAAATTGCTTTTGCTGGATGAACCGATGGGCGCGCTGGATAAAAAATTGCGTGACCGGATGCAGCTTGAAGTCGTGGATATCCTGGAGCGCGTGGGCGTGACCTGCGTGATGGTGACTCACGACCAGGAAGAGGCGATGACCATGGCCGGGCGTATCGCGATTATGAATCGCGGCAAGTTCGTACAAATCGGCGAGCCGGAAGAGATCTACGAGCACCCAACTACCCGCTACAGCGCCGAATTTATCGGCTCGGTTAACGTTTTTGAAGGCCTGCTCAAAGATCGAGAGGAAGACGGGCTGGTGATTGACAGCCCGGGATTAATCCACCCGCTGAAGGTTGACCCGGACGCTTCGGTGGTTGACGGCGTTCCGGTGTTCGTAGCGCTGCGCCCTGAAAAAGTGATGCTGTGCGAAGAGCCGCCCGCGGACGGTTATAACTTTGCCGTCGGCGAAGTGGTGCATATCGCCTACCTTGGCGATCTGTCGATTTACCACGTTCGCCTGAAGAGCGGGCAGATGATAAGCGCCCAGTTGCAAAACGAGCACCGCTACCGTAAAGGTGCCCCGACCTGGGGTGACGAAGTTCGTCTGTGCTGGGATGCGGACAGCTGCGTGGTTCTGACGGTTTAAGGGGGCGAGATGACAACTCTTTCTGAAGGTCCGGCAGAGCCGGTGGCGGCGCAGCCGGGCGGTTTCCGGCGCTGGCTCGCCCGTATGCAAATGGCCCACGGGCGCAAGCTGGTTATTGCCCTGCCTTATGTGTGGCTGATCCTGCTGTTTATGCTGCCGTTTCTTATCGTTTTCAAGATAAGCCTGGCCGAGATTGCCCGCGCTATTCCGCCGTACAGCGACCTGGTTAGCTGGGCCGACGGACAGCTGTCCATCACCCTGAACCTGGCAAACTACTTCCAGTTGACGGACGATCCGCTCTATTTTGAGGCTTATCTGCAATCGTTGCAGATTGCGGCTATTTCCACGTTGTGCTGCCTGCTGCTGGGCTATCCACTTGCCTGGGCGATTGCCCACAGCAAGCCTTCCACGCGTAATATCCTGCTGCTTCTGGTTATCCTGCCGTCGTGGACCTCGTTCCTGATCCGCGTGTATGCGTGGATGGGGATCCTGAAAAATAACGGCATATTAAATAACGTCCTGATCTGGCTCGGCGTTATCGATCAGCCATTAACGATCCTGCATACCAATCTCGCGGTTTATATCGGTATTGTTTATGCCTACCTGCCGTTTATGGTGCTGCCTATTTATACCGCGCTGACGCGTATTGACTATTCGCTGGTGGAAGCCTCTCTGGACCTGGGCGCTCGCCCGCTGAGAACCTTCTTCAGCGTGATTGTGCCTTTGACCAAAGGCGGGATTATTGCCGGTTCGATGCTGGTGTTTATTCCGGCGGTGGGGGAGTTTGTTATCCCCGAGCTGCTCGGCGGACCGGACAGCATCATGATAGGGCGTGTGCTGTGGCAGGAGTTCTTCAATAACCGCGACTGGCCGGTGGCCTCTGCGGTGGCGATTATCATGCTGCTGTTGCTGATTGTGCCGATTATGTGGTTCCACAAATACCAGAATAAAGCGGCGGAGGGTAACGCATGAATAACTTGCCGGTAGTGCGCTCCCCCTGGCGTATCGTGATTTTAGTGCTCGGCTTTACTTTCCTGTATGCCCCGATGCTGATGTTGGTTATCTACTCGTTTAACAGCTCGAAGCTGGTGACGGTTTGGGCAGGCTGGTCAACGCGCTGGTACGGCGAGCTGTTCCGCGACTCGGCGATGATGAGTGCCGTGGGATTGAGCCTGACGATTGCCGCTGCTGCCGCAACGATGGCGGTTGTTTTGGGCACCATCGCCGCCGTGGTAATGGTGCGCTTTGGCCGTTTTCGCGGCTCCAGCGGCTTTGCTTTTATGCTCACCGCACCGCTGGTTATGCCGGACGTGATTACCGGACTTTCGCTGCTGCTGCTGTTTGTGGCGCTCGCGCACGCTATCGGCTGGCCGGGCGACCGGGGAATGCTCACCATCTGGCTGGCGCACGTCACGTTCTGTACCGCTTATGTTTCGGTGGTTATCAGCTCGCGGCTGCGTGAGTTAGACCGTTCGATTGAAGAGGCCGCAATGGATCTCGGCGCAACGCCGCTGAAAGTCTTCTTTGTGATTACGGTTCCGATGATAGCCCCGGCGATTGTTTCCGGCTGGCTGCTGGCGTTTACCCTTTCGCTGGATGACCTGGTGATTGCCAGCTTCGTTTCCGGGCCGGGGGCCACCACGTTGCCGATGCTGGTATTCTCCAGCGTGCGCATGGGCGTTAACCCGGAAATCAATGCCCTGGCGTCGATTATTCTCGGCGTGGTTGGCTTTATCGGCTTGATTGCGTGGTGGTTTATGGCGCGAGCAGAAAAGCAGCGGCTGCGCGATATCCAGAGTGCAAGACGTAGTTAAAACGCCTAAAATCTGCAATGATGTGCCTCCGGTGCCGCGCCTGTCGCGGCACCGTGACGTAAGGAACGCGAGGTTGTGGAAATTATCAGGAAGCAGCGGTCATCTCATGCAAAACTAAACGTCCCCACTTTAGTGATGGTGGCGGCCATAGGTATCATCACCACCCGATGCCTCGATTTACTGCTGCTGTTTAATATGCTTGGGGTGCGCGGGGTCTTAGATTTTGTTCACCGCAGCGTGCAAACCTGGAGCCTGACTCTGGTCTTTTTCTCAAGCCTGGTGCTGCTTTTCGTGGAGTTACGCTGCGCCTTTGTGATTATCAAAGGGCGTAACTGGGGCCGCTGGGTCTTTCTGCTGACCCAGGTTATTTCGATTGGCTATTTATGGTCCGCCTCTCTCGGCTGGGGTTACCCGGAGCTGTTCAGCATTGCCGGAGGCTCGAAGCGTGAAATCTTCCGCTCGCTGATAACCCAAAAGCTGCCGGATATCCTGGTTCTGCTGCTGCTATTTGTCCCCGCCCGCAGTCGGCTTTTTTTCAGACTTCAATAAGCGCGGAGTGCTACAATCTGCGCCCTCGTTTTTTCTCAGGGTTACTACGCTATGCAATGCTCGCTCTACGACGCCGGTCGCTGTCGTTCCTGCCAGTGGATTGAAAAGCCGGTTGAAGACCAGCTTTCCGCCAAAATGGCCGATCTTCGGCAATTGTTGGACGGCATTGCGGTGGGCGAGTGGCTGGAGCCGGTAAGCGGCCCTGAGCAGGCATTCCGTAATAAAGCCAAAATGGTGGTCAGCGGCAGCGTGGAAAAACCGCTGCTCGGCATGCTGCACCGCGACGGCACGCCGGAAGATTTAACCTACTGCCCGCTTTATCCCGCATCGTTCGGGGCGGTTTTCTCCGTCCTTAAGCCGTTTATCGCCCGTGCCGGGCTGACGCCGTATAACGTGGCGCGTAAACGCGGCGAGCTAAAATACCTGCTGCTGACAGAAAGCCAGCTCGACGGCGGCATGATGCTGCGTTTTGTGCTGCGCTCCGACAGCAAGCTGGAACAGCTAACGGCAGCTTTGCCGTGGCTTCGGCAGCAGCTTCCCCAGCTAAAAGTCATTTCGGCTAATATTCAGCCGGTGCATATGGCGATTATGGAAGGCGAGCAGGAAATTCCTCTGACCGGCCAGCGAGCGCTGGAGGAGTCGTTTAACGGCGTGCCGCTGTTTATTCGCCCGCAAAGCTTCTTCCAGACGAATCCGCAGGTTGCTTCCCGGCTGTATGCCACGGCGCGCGACTGTGTACGGGCTTTGCCGGTTAAACATATGTGGGATTTGTTCTGCGGAGTCGGGGGCTTTGGACTGCACTGCGCGACGCCGGAAATGAAGCTAACGGGCATCGAGATTGCCCCGGAAGCGATAGCCAGCGCCCGCCAGTCGGCGGAAAAGCTTGGTCTTAAAAATATTCATTTTCAGGCTCTGGACTCCACGCGGTTTGCCGTGGGACAGCAGGATATTCCCGACCTTGTGCTGGTGAATCCGCCGCGCCGTGGAATTGGCCGCGAGCTGTGTGATTACCTGACGGTGATGGCGCCGAAGTTTATCGTTTATTCGAGCTGCAACGCTCAGACAATGGCGAAGGATATTAAGACGCTGCCGGACTACCGCGTAGCGCGTACTCAACTGTTTGATATGTTTCCGCATACTTCGCACTACGAAGTACTGACCCTGCTTGAATACTGCCCCCCGGCCTGACCTTCTCCCCCTCGGGGAGAAGGTCAGGCCGGAAGTTTTTTATCAGGAAGAAGGTCGCTTACTGCGGGAACCACTCGTTACTGATTTTCTGATAAGTCCCATCGGCCTTAATCGCCGCCAGGGCATCATTTAGCTTTTTCAGCAGTGCCTGATTATCCGGGCGCACGGCAATACCTAAGCCGGTGCCAAAATATTGCGGGTCGGTCACGTGCTCGCCAACGGTACCGAGCTGCGGGTTGGTTTTCAGCCACTCGTTGACCACCGCCGTGTCGCCAAACACGCCGTCAATACGGCCATTTTTCAGGTCGATAATCGCGTTCTGATAGCTGTCATAAGAGACGGTTTTGACTTCAGGGTGCTTATCCTGGAGGTATTTCTGGTGCGTAGTGCCGTTTTCCATCCCGATGCGTTTTCCCTTCAGATCGTCCAGCGACTTGTACTGGCCCTTTTTCGCAATCACCACCGCAGAGTTGGCGTAGTAAGGGTTGGTAAAAGCGACCTGTTTGGCGCGCTCGGGCGTGATATCCATCCCCGAAATGACCGCATCATATTTGCGGAACTTCAGCGAGGGGATCAGGCTGTCAAATGCGTGGTTGGTAAAAGTACAGTCGGCCTGCATTTGTTTGCATAAGGCTTTTGCCAGATCGATATCAAAACCGACGATTTGATTCGCGGCATCCAGAGATTCAAAAGGAGGGTAGGTTGCCGAAGAGCCGAAGCTGATTTTTTCCGCCGCGGCCGCGTTGAATGCGGCTGTGGCAAGCATTGCGGCTAACAGTAACTTCTTCATACGTGTTGCTCCCGTCTGTCAGTATTGTTATTAATCGCCTTTTTTGGCGTTAAATAACCCTGTCACAAAATGAATTTATATTCAATAAAAATGTATTTTTATGTGTTATGGCATTACGGGAGGCCCCTTCAGATAGCCTGACGTAATCGTGAACCCAGTGAACCGCCCGGATGAAAGAGGGCGAAATCCTGACGACTGAAGCCCCGTTCCTGTAGCAGGGTTACGGCAAGGGCATCTCCGAGCACGAGGGCCAGCGTGGTGCTGCTGGTGGGAGCAAGATTAAGCGGGCAGCATTCCCTTGCCACCTGAGAAGAGATAACCACGTCGCTGTTTTTTGCCAGCGTGGACCCTGGGCCGCCGCAAATTGAAATAATCGGCAGGCCAATATGTTTAAGCGTCGGCAGCATATGGATAATTTCAGCGGTTTCACCGCTATTAGACAGGATAAGCATCACATCTTCACGGCTGACCCGGCCCAGGTCACCGTGTAGCGCCTCTGCCGGATGCAGGTAGAATGAAGCAGTGCCGGTACTGGAGAAGGTGGATGAAATCTTTTGTGCAATATAGCCGGGCTTGCCGATTGCGCAGGCGATAACTTTACCTGATATATTTAAAATTATTTTTATAGCTTCAGCGAATTGCTCATTAATATTAGTGGTTGCACTAATTATTACCTCTACCTCTTCCGTTAATACGTTACGGCCTCTATTAATTAGGTGCTGAGTTTTTATTTCATTATCCATCGTTATTTCCTTAAAATAGCCATTCTGATTATGCAATGCCCGGGCACCATACCATTTTATTTTCTGGTTTAGTGAATGAACTGTGAATTTGTGATTTTATTCACAACCACGTATTTAAAAAGCCGTTAGCTTAAAAATAGAGTGAAGCTAGCACTCAAAGAGAAAAAGTCATGACACGTTATTCTAAGGCGCAGAGGGTGCGTCGTATTATTGAAATGCTTAACGCTAATCAATCTATTACCATAAATCAGTTAGCTGAATACTTTACGGTTTCACATATGACGATTCGCCGTGATGTTGAGTCGTTGCAAAAAGTGGGGCGGGTAAAAGTTATATTTGGTGGGCAAGTCATTAGAGGTTTCATTAACGATAGCCCTGAATATAAAAGTAAGGCACAGGATAATATCGAGTGGAAAAAGTCGATTGCGCTTCAGGCTTATCAGCTATTGCAGCCAGGAGAAATAGTGTTTCTGGATGGCGGCACTACGGTAAAACAGCTGGCCTGGTTGATTGATATTCCACTAACGGTAATCACTAACGATATTTCTACTGCCTATATCCTGAATGATAAGCCGGATGTGAAGCTGATTATTTGCCCCGGTGAACTTGTAAGAGAAAGTCGTTCATCTTATTGCAGCGAAACTCTGCGCTATTTAAGTGACCACTATACCGATCTGGCTTTTATCGGTGCTGATGGCTTTGACGATAATTATGGGGCAATGACGACCACGCAAAGTAAAGCTGACTGTAAATGGATGGCGGTAAATCGCGCGGCAAAATCGGTGTTGCTGGTTGATGAGAGCAAAAGAAACGTGTTCTGCCATTACAAAATAGCCGATCTGGCTTGTTTTAATCAGGTCATCGTCAATAGCGAGCCGCTTATGACGTGATATTCATTCGATACAGAGAGGGAAGCACTGTGAAAGTTGCAATAATAGCGGACGATTTAACCGGCGCGAATGCTACCGCCGCGCTGCTGAGCGCCAGGGGGTTCACAACCATGACCTGCCTGGACACTCACGACGAAAAAGAAGCGCACTTTGACGTCATTTCGTTTTCCACCGACTCGCGCTCGGTTGCCGCCGCGGAAGCCTACCGGCGGGTTGCGGAGCGGATTGCCGGTATCAATCCCGAGCATACCTTAATCAGCAAGCGTATTGATTCAACCCTGCGCGGCAATATGGGAGCAGAGGTGGACGCGGTTATCGATAGCTTCCCGCATCTGATGGCCGTGGTGGTCCCCGTTTACCCGTCCAGCGGGCGTATTTGCGTAGGCGGTTCTCTGCTGGTGGATGGCATACCGCTGCAAAATACCGCCATGCGTAACGACCCAAAGAATCCAATGGTGGAATCTTCGGTGGTGGAGCTGTTCCGCCAGCAGACCAATAAAAACGTCGGCTATATCTGTTTGCGTGATGTGCTAAGCGGGGAAAATAATCTCAGTAAAAAACTCAGGGAGCTGTATCGCAACAACGTGCGAATTGTGGTTATTGACGCGACAACCGGAGACGATATTCTGCAAATCGCCCTGGCGGTGCAGAAAGCAAAACTGCCCTGTTTCTGTGTGGATCCTGGCGTCTTTACCGCCCAGCTGGCATGGATACGATTTTCTGCAGGCCAAAGAAGAACCAATAAAATTTTATTAGCCATCGGCAGCGTTTCAGACTTAACCCAGCGGCAAATAAAAAAGCTGCGCTATGAGCGTGAGGTCTATATTGAAACGCTATCACCCGAGCGTTTAATAGATATTTCGCTATTGCCGGAAAGTGCTGCTCCGTTGGTTGAAAGTCTTATTGATAAAACGCGCACCTTTGACGTTGTGGGAATCGACTCGGTTGAGGCGCCCGAGCATATTTGCTCGCTGGATAGGCTTGCCAGAAAATATGAAGTCGATAATCACGAAGTCAGCTGCATGATTAATCGTGGGATGGCCGAAGTGGTAGCCCAGGTTTTAATCAAAGAAAAATCACCGATTAGCGGTCTGTACGGCAGCGGCGGTGATGTCATGGTCAGTATTACCAAGCGCTTAAAAGGGCGCGGCGTAGTATTAAAAGATGAAGTTGAGCCTCTTACCGTCTACGGGAAATTAGTCGGCGGCCTGTCCGATGGCCTTCCCCTTATTACTAAAGGCGGCTTTGTAGGTAATGACGATACGCTGGTTCACTGCGTCGATTATTTAGTGACAAAAGTTTCAGGGAAAACGGAAGTCACAGAAGCTGTTTAAATATAAAAGGAGTTAATCATGAAACCGTTGGTTGTTATTCCAATGGGGGATGCTGCTGGCATCGGCCCAGAAATTACCGTTAAAACGCTGGCCTCAGAGGAGGCGAGAAAATATTCAAGAATGCTCGTTATCGGCAATAAAGCGGTACTGGAAGAGGCCGCAAAATTTTCTGGCGTACCGATATCAATTAATGCCATTGCCGGTGTTAACGACTATCTCGACGAGCCGGGGATAATGAATGTTATCGAAGTTGGCGAATTGGATCTGGCATTACTCAAGCCGGGTGAAATTCAGGGGCAATGCGGCAGGGCGGCATATGAGTGCATTGAAAAAGCGGCCAGTATGGCGCTGAGTGGGGAAGCCGATGCGGTAGCCACCACGCCAATAAACAAAGAGTCGCTTAAGGCGGGAGAGGTCAATTTTATCGGCCATACAGAGATTTTTGCCCACCTTACCGGCGCTCACGACCCGTTGACGCTTTTCCAGGTTCGCACGCTGCGGGTTTTCTTCCTGAGCCGCCACCTTTCTTTGGTTAAAGCCATCCAGAGCCTGACGCCTGAAAAAGTGTGTGATTACGCCGTGCGCTGCACGCGGGCATTGCAGCAGCTTGGCGTGCCTGAACCAAGGCTGGTAGTGGCCGCAATAAACCCTCACGGCGGGGAGCACGGCCTGTTTGGCCACGAAGATGATGAAATCCTTCTGCCGGGCATTGAGCTGGCGCGCGCGAAGGGTGTGATGATTGAGGGGCCAAAACCTGCCGACAGCGTGTTCCATTTTGCTTTGCAGGGCGCATGGGACGCGGTGCTTTCGCCGTATCACGACCAGGGGCACATCGCCACCAAAATGGTGGATTTTCACCGCACCATTTCAATCACCGGCGGTATGCCAATTCTGCGGACTTCGGTTGACCACGGTACAGCAAACGATATTGCCGGTAAGGGAATTGCCGATCCCGTTAGCCTGATTGAGGCCGTCAGGCTGGCCGCACTTTATGCCCCCGGGTACAAAAAATAATAGCGAGCGGCGGGCGTAACGGCTCGCCGCCTTAAGCGAGGTGAGTATGTCTGATAATCCAGTAACAACCGCATCGGCGGGAATAAGCCCCAGGCTGAAGGGGCTGTTGGTACTTTGTATCGGCTTAGTGATTTTTAATCTTGGCGGCACCGGCGAGGCGGAGTTAAACAGCTTCCGCGTCATCGGCGGCCTGCTGGTAGCCATCGCCGCACTGCTTTTCATGATCCTCAAAACGCGCATTCCGGCTTTTCCGGCGCTTATTATTGCGGCGGTTATCACCGGTTCATTGGGTGGCATGAAAAGTGAATTGATGATTGCCTCCATCACCAAAGGCTTCGGCGGGACGCTGGGCAACATCGGGATAGTTATCGGCTTTGGCGTGATGATGGGCTCGTTGCTTCAGATGAGCGGTGCATCAAAGCGCATGGCGCTTTCCTTCATCAACCTGTTGGGCAAGGGGCGTGAAGAGCTGGCGCTCGTGATGATCGGCCTGATTGTTTCCATGGCGGTATTTTGTGATTCCGCATTTATCGTCCTGGTGCCGCTGGTGAAGGCCATCTCGCGCTCAACCGGGAAATCGGTGGTGGGACTGGGAGCGACGTTAGCCGCCGGGCTGGTGATTAGCCATAGCATGATCCCGCCCGCGGTGGGGCCATTTGGCGTGGTATCGCAATTCAATATGCCTATCGGCAGCTTTATGCTGTGGAGCATGGTGGTGGCCGTTCCGGTGGCTATCGCTGGCTTCTTATATACCCGGCATCTGGGGAAAACCATTTTCCTGATGCCAACCGAAGACGGCAGCGGCTTTACCCGTGAGCGCCCGCAGGCAGGAGCCGAAACTACCCAGCAGGAGGAGGATCTGCCGGGGAAAGCTATCTCTTTTGCCCCGCTGTTAGTGCCGATCGTACTGATCCTGCTGGCGACCTTCCTGAAAGAATTTGGCTATCTCGCGAACGGCGGCGACTCCTGGCAGCACTCTGTAGCGCAGATGTTTGTCGCCGTTGGTCATCCGGTCACGGCGGTGGGGGCCGGTCTGTTGATTGCGATTATTGGCCTCGGTAGCCGCTACGATCGCAAAGAAGTGACCCTGAATATGGAAAATGCGATTCGCTCGGCGGGGATCATTTTCCTGGTGATTGGCGGCGGGGGAGCGCTTGGCATGGTGCTGCGTGATTCTGGCGCGGGGAATATGATTGCCGAATACATCATCCAGATTGGCGTGCCGGGCGTCCTTCTGCCGCTGGCGATCTCTACGCTGGTGCGTTTAATTCAGGGTTCCGGCACGGTAGCGATGATTACCGCCGCGAGTATTACTGCGCCCATGATTGGAACCTTAGGCGTTGACCCGATTATCGCCGGGCTTGGCTGTACGGTTGGCTCGTTTATGTTCTCCTACTTTAACGACGCCTACTTCTGGGTCGTTAACCGCTCGCTTGGAGTGACGGAGGTTCAGGAGCAAATTAAGGTATGGAGCATTACTTCGACGGTTCTCTGGGCGACCGGAGTTGTTACGCTGCTGCTGATTAATGCGCTGTTTTTCTAAGCTGAGTTGAGATTAAAAAGGGAACCCTTGGGATTCCCTTTTTGCTTAGCTGCGGCGTTCAAACGCCAGCGCCCTGCGCTCAACGAAGCGCATCAGCAGCGTCAGAAGTCCGTTAACAATCAGGTATACCAGACCGGCAGCGCCAAATACCGCCACGTCGTAGGTGCGCCCGTACAGCAGCTGGCCGTAGCCCATCACTTCCATCAGCGTGATGGTGTAAGCCAGAGAGGTACTTTTGAATACCAGCACCACTTCGTTGGAATAAGACGAGAGCGCGCGCTTAAAGGCGTAAGGCAGCAAAATTGCCAGCTGGTCCTTCTTGCTCATCCCCAATGCGCTGCACGACTGCCACTGACCTTCCGGAATGGCTCGAATGGCACCGTAAAACAGCTGCGTTGTATAAGCGGCGCTGTTAAGGGACAGGGCAATTAAAGCGCACAGCCAGGGTTCGGAAAGCAGGTGCCACAGCACCGGATAGTGCTGGAGCGACGGGAACTGACCCGGGCCGTAGTAAATCAGGAAGATCTGCACCAGCAGCGGGGTGCCGGTAAATAGCGTGATGTAGACCCGCACGATGTGTACCAGCCCCGGCGTTTTCAGCGTCAGAACGATGGTGAACAGCAGCGACAGCAGCAGGGCAACCGCAATGGAGGCGGCGGTCAGCGTCAGGCTGGTGTGCAGACCCTTCATCAGCTCCGGTAAATACTCGAGCATCAGCCTGGTCTCCGTTCAAAGCGCGTCGCACGCAGGTCTATCCTTTTCAGGATGTACTGGCTCAGCAGGGTGATAACGAGGTAGATAGCGGCGGCAATCACGTACCAGGTAAACGGCTCCTGGGTACGGGTGGCGATGCTTTTGGTTTGCAGCATCAGGTCGTTAACGCTGATAAGCGAAACCAGCGCGGTATCTTTTAACAACACCAGCCACTGGTTACCCAGCCCCGGCAGCGCGTGGCGCCACATCTGCGGCATCACCAGGCGGAAGAAGATCGCCGTTTTTGACAGCCCAAGCGCCTGGCCGGACTCCCATTGCCCCACCGGCACGGCTTTTAGCGCGCCGCGCAGCGTTTGCGAAGCGTAGGCCGAATAAAGCAGGGAGAGGGCAATCACGCCGCACAGGAACGGGCTGACGTCGAAGTTCTCAATCTGCATTTGTACCGGGAACGAGGCAAAGCCAAGGTTAACGGTAAAGCCGTCCGAAAGGGTGAGCAGCAGCTGGGAAGAGCCGAAATAGATAAACAGCACCACCAGAATTTCCGGCAGGCCGCGGAACAGCATCACCAGCGCCGAACCCGCCCATGCGACCGGGCGCCATTTGGCGGACTCCCAAACGGCAAACAGCATCGCCAGAACCAGGCCGACTATCAGGGCGCAAACGGCAAGGCCGACGGTCATCCCGGCGGCGCTTGCTAATGGAAACAATTCGTTCATCGAGTCGATTACTTCTGGAACCATTTGTCGTAGATGGCTTTGTAGGTGCCATCTTGTTTCACTTTATCCAGCGCGGCGTTGAATTTGCCTTGCAGGTCAGTGTTGCCCTGGCGCAGAGCGATGCCCAGGCCGGTGCCGAAGTAGTCTTTATCGGTCACTTTGTCGCCGACGGCGGACAGCTCAGGGCTGGCTTTCAGCCACTCGGTCACTACAGCGGTGTCGCCGAATACCGCATCAATACGACCATTTTGCAGATCCAGCTTCGCGTTCTGGTAGCTGTCGTAAGGCACGGTGGTGATTTCCGGGTGTTTATCGGTGATGTATTTCTGGTGAGTGGTGCCGTTCTGGATGCCCACTTTTTTGCCTTTCAGCGCGCTAATGTCGGCGAATTTGCCTTTCTGGCCAACGAACAGCGCCGAGTTATCGTAGTAAGGCTTAGTGAACAGAACCTGTTTTTCACGCTCAGGGGTGATATCCATCCCGGCCATAACCGCATCAACGCGGCGGAACTTCAGGCTTGGGATCAGGCTGTCAAAGGCCTGGTTGGTGAAGGTACAGGTGGCGTCGATCTGTTTGCACAGAGCGTTAGCCAGGTCGACGTCAAAGCCGACGATTTTGTTGTTGGCATCGATAGACTCAAACGGAGGGTAAGAGGCTTCGGTAGCAAAACGAATAGTCTGTGCGGCAGTAGCTGAAAGACTCAGGGTGGCTAAAAGCGTGGCCAGAAGAACTTTTTTCATTGTCGTTTTCCCGTTCAACATCAGTGTGAGAGATAGAATTTAAACGCATCGGTTTGCGGGTTGGCAAAGCAACTCGCATCACCTTGTTCGATGATATGGCCATTTTCCATATACACCACGCGGCTGGCGGTTTTACGCGCCACTTCCACTTCGTGGGTCACAATGACCTGAGTAATGTTGGTTTCCGCCAGCTCGCGAATAATGCTGACAATCTGGGCGGTAATTTCCGGGTCCAGCGCGGCCGTTGGCTCGTCGAACAGCAGGATCTGCGGTTCCATCATCAGCGCACGGGCGATGGCGACGCGCTGCTGCTGCCCGCCGGACAGGTGCAGCGGGTAGCGATCCATATACGGCTTCAGGCGCAGGCGCTCAAGCAGCTTATCGGCACGCTCACGCGCCTTGTCTTTGCTTAAGCCCAGAACGCGGCAGGGAGCTTCGATCAGGTTTTGCAGCACGGTGAGGTGCGGCCAGAGATTGTACTGCTGGAAGACCATGCCGACATTCTGACGCAGTTCGCGAATGGCTTTGTCGCCAGGCGTTCTGGAGAAGTCGAATTCATTGCCCGCAATGCTGAGCTTGCCGGAGCGCGGCATCTCCAGCAGGTTGAGTACGCGCAGCAGAGAGCTTTTGCCTGCACCGCTTGGGCCAAGCAACACCAGCGTCTCGCCCTGCGGGCAATTTAGTGTGATGTCGAACAGCGCCTGGTGGGCACCGTAGAAGCAATTAATGCCGTTTAGTTGAATACTCATGCGATGCAGTTGAATAGCGATTGAGGCCGCAAAGGTTACCTTTAACAGAATAGTTATGCAATCTTTGTGCGTTAAAACTTAAAAAGAACTGCTTTTATGGTTTAAAAATAGCACAAAATCGCGGGGCGGGTGGTAGCTAAGTATAAACGTCGGCATTCTGAAATAATGCCAGATTATTTACAGGGGTTATGTTTTTTCCACCCGCCATCCGTAAGCGAAAATTGCCGTTATTGGCCTTCGATTGCCTGGCGCAGGCTGCCGGTCGGCGCGTGGCTTGTCGCGCCGAGATAGCGCACATCATCCACCGTCCAGCACTGCCCTTCGCGAGTCATCAGAACTTCATCTTTCCAGGTCTGGCTGCCGCGGGTCAGCTCTACGCGCAGCGGAATATTGCGGGCGTCGGTATTGGGGATCGTTGAAGCCGAGGCGACGCTGGCCTTGTCCGGTCCCTCAGACTGGCTGGAGAAGATGTCGCTGCGGGCGAAGGCGCTTTGCGCCGTGGACGAGGTGCTGGCTTTTTGTAACTGCTGGAACAGCGAGTCGCTGAGGTAAGGGCGCAGCGCGGCGACCGAACTCAGGCCTTCGCCTTTATGCGCGATACGGTAGTCGTAGAACTGCTGAGCGACCTCATCAGGCCCGCCGTTTATGCAGGGGCCGCTGCGGGTGCCGATGTCTTTAAAGGCCGGAGTGACGGTGGTACATGCCGAGAGCACCAGGGCACAGGGGAGAAGAAGCAAAGCTGAGCTGCGCATTTTTATTTCCTTATTTTCTCAGGAGGACTACCTTAGCATAGCGTATTGGCTCAAAATCGCGTGGCGATTGCCGGTCTAACACATTGATGGCAAAGAAGAGGAGAACGTGATGCAGTTTACAACGACGCCGGGCCTGGAAGGCCAAACCATTACCGAATACTGCGGCGTGGTGACCGGGGAGGCGATTCTCGGGGCCAACATTTTCCGCGATTTTTTTGCCGGGGTGCGCGACATCGTGGGCGGCCGCTCCGGCGCGTACGAAAAAGAGCTGCGCAAGGCTCGTGATATCGCGTTTCGTGAAATCCAGCAGCAGGCCGAAAGCCTGGGCGCTAACGCAGTTGTTGGCATTGATATTGATTATGAAACCGTGGGCAAGGACGGCAGCATGCTGATGGTCTGCGTCAGCGGAACGGCGGTGAAAACGCAAAAATGAAAGCAAGGATTTTAGCGCTCGGCCTGGCGCTGCTGCTGGCAGGTTGTGCGGGCCAACAAGGAATTGTCGATCACGGCAGCTATAAAGTTGATACCCGCCATCAGGCGCAGGCGGCTTACCCGCGGGTGAAAATACTGGTGATTCACTACACGGCGGACGATTTCCCGGGGTCGCTCTCCACGCTCACCGACCGCAACGTCAGCTCTCATTATCTCATTCCTGCTAACCCACCTCTGTCCGGCGGCAAGCCCGTTATTTGGCAACTGGTGCCTGAAGAACAACTGGCCTGGCACGCGGGAATAAGCTTCTGGCGCGGTGCAACGCGCATCAACGATACGTCGGTTGGCATCGAACTTGAGAATCAGGGCTACACCCGGGAAGGGGCGGTTCAGCGATTTTATCCTTTTAACCCGCCGCAAATTGCCGTGCTGGAGTCTCTGGCTCGGCAGATTATTGCCCGCTATAACATTGCCCCGCAAAACGTGGTGGCCCACGGGGATATTGCTCCCCAGCGTAAGGTTGACCCCGGCCCGCTATTTCCGTGGCAGCAGCTGGCCGAAAAAGGTATTGGTGCCTGGCCGGATGCGGCTCGTGTAGCTTTTTATCTCAACGGGCGTAGCCCGTATCAGCCGGTGGAGAAAGCGAACCTGCTGGATTTGCTGTCTCGTTATGGTTACCAGGTGACGCCGGGAATGAGCGAGGAGGAGCAAAAGCGGGTGATTGTTGCCTTCCAGATGCACTTCCGCCCGGCCAACTATAGCGGCGAGGCGGATGCACAAAGCCAGGCGATTGCCGAGGCGCTGCTCGAGAAATACGGGCAGGCTTAACCGCGGTGCAGCGTGCCGTGGTCTTTTAGCCACAGCGCGGTGCGCCGGATCCCCTCATCCAACGTGATGATGGGCTGGTAGCCCAGCTCCGTTTCCGCGCGGGTGGTGTCCAGGGTTAAATCGAAGTTCAGCTTGGAGACGCCGTAGTGGGTGAGCGCCGGCTCTTTGGCTGACTTATTGCCGAAGTGCTCAAGGCTGCGGGCGATAATATCCAGCATCGGGTAAGGCACCGAGCGAATGCGGCATTTGATGCCCAGCTCGTCTATCAGCTTCTGGACGATGGTGCGCAGCGGGCGAGCTTCCATATTTGTGATGTTATATGCGCGCCCGGAAGGCAGGTCGCCCTTCTGGGTGGCCAGCCACATCGCATGTACCGCGTTTTCCAGGTAAGTCATATCTACCAGCGCATCGCCGCCACGCGGCAGCAGCACGCTACCGTAATGGCGCATCATCTGCACCAGTCGCGGGAAGAACACTTTATCGTGCGGGCCGAACAGGCTTTGCGGGCGCAGAATGGTAAAACGCGTGTTGGGGTTAGCCTGCGCCAGCAGCTGAATGACCTCTTCGCTGGCGGCCTTGCTGCGGGCAAATTCGTTAGCAAAGCGTACCGGGCGAAAATCTTCTTTGATGTTGCGGTGATGGTGGTAGTCAAAGTAGAGCGACGGCGACGAGATATGAATAAAGTCGCGTACGCCCCAGGCCACGGCCCATTCGCCCAGGCGGCGGGTTGCGCGCACGTTGGCGAGGTCAAAGGCCTGCTGCGTGCCCCACGGTGAGGTAAAGCTTGAGCAGTGCCAGAGCGTGTCGACATCCGCAAGCATCACTTTTGCCTGCGAGGAGACCAGCTCCGTCAGATCGGCATGAACAAACTCGGCGCCCATTTTTTGCAGCAGTTTGCCCATGGCTTCGTTTCGCCCGGTTGCCCGCACGCTGACGCCTCTGGCGCGTAAGTATTCGACCGCGTTTCGGCCTAAACCGCTGGTTGCGCCCGTGACCAGTACCTTCATGTCGACCAACTCGTTATATTTAAGATTAACGCTGCGCATTTTTCCGTGAAACGGCGGCGCATGCAATGGGAAGACTGAAAGATTCGGAGCTAACCTTACCTTTTGATCGAGTTTTGTTCCGCTAAATGAACAATTCGCCGCGCCATGCCCTTAAAGATAAACAAATGGGCGGGGATCATCACCAGCCAGTAGAGCAAACCGGCGCAGCCGTGCGGGTGCCACCAGGCCCTGACGTCTAGCTTGCGCTGGTTGCCGTCATCCTGCAGCGTAAAGGAGAGTCGGCCCAGCCCCGGCGCTTTCATACCAAATAATAGCGTAAGCTCTTTTTCAGGCTCGGCAATAATCACTTTCCAGCTATCCACGCTGTCGCCCACCTCAAGCAAAGGTCTGTCCGGGCGGCCTTTTGCCAGCTTATGGCCGACGGCGAGATCCATAAGCGCGCGGGTTTTCCACAGCGCATTGCCAAAGAAATACCCCTCTTTACCGCCTAATTGATTAATAACCTGCCATAACTCACGGGCGCTGGCGTGGGTGGTCAGCGTGCAGCCAGCCTGTTTAGCGAAGAAACCATAGTCGGGCCGCCAGCGGGCAAAAGCCTGGGCGTCGTAGCCCCAGTCCTGAGAGTTGGCGAGCTTGTGCTCGTTAGCCAGCGTCAGGCGCACGGCATCGTCAAAGTCGATAAGCTGCTGGGGGATAAGCTCGCGCAGGCTGCGGTCGTCCGCCAGCAGGTCGTGCTCAAGGCCCTGAATCAGCGCCCTGGCAATACCCGGCGGCACGGAGGTGATGACGTTCAGAAACCAGACCGAAATCCAGCTGGTGGGCAGAGGAATCGGGATAAGCGGGCGACGGCGGCCGCTGACGGCCATAAAGCGCTCGAACTGCCGCTGGTAGCTGAGCACTTCCGGGCCTGCCGCCTCGAATAAGCGATGTTCGGTTGCCGGGTGGTCCAGCAGCGCCACCAGGTAATAAAGCAAGTTATCAAGCGCGATGGGCGAGGTTCTGGAACGCACCCAGCGCGGCGGCGTGAGCACCGGCAGGTTGTAAACCATGTCGCGCATCACTTCAAACGCGGCTGAGCCAGCGCCGACGATTATCCCCGCCCGCAGCTCGGTTACCGGTACGCCGGAATCACGCAGAATATCAGCGGTAATTTGCCGTGCCAGCAGGTGTTTTGAATGCGTATCTCCGCTCTTCGCCTGTAGCGAGCTGAGGAAAATAATTTGTTTAACCGGATGTTCGGTTAGCGCATCCCGCAGGTTGAGCGCCGCCTGGCGTTCGAACTCTACAAAATCGCCGCCGTCTCCCATGCTGTGGATCAGGTAATAAAGCGTATCCACGCCTTCCAGCAGCGCGCCCAGCCGGTGCGGCCAGCGTAAATCAATGTGGCGGCATTCTACGCCGGGCCACGGCTGTTTCTTCAGCCAGTCAATGCGGCGGGCAGCGGCGGTAACGTGATGCCCGCCCGCTGCCAGCATAGGCACCAGATGTTGGCCAATATAGCCGCTGGCGCCAAGTACCAAAATCCTTTGAGGTTCAGCCATCGTCCCTGACTCCCGGTTAATTCTGGAGGAAGGCGCGCCAGTGGGCGACAACTTCGGCCAGTTGGCTGCGGCTAACGTCCAGATGCGTCACCAGGCGAGTGGCAGGGCCAGCGCTAATGATGACGCCGCGCTCGCGCATATAAGGGCCAAGATCTTCGGCTTCTTCTGCCGTCATGCGAACAAACACCATATTGGTGTCCTGGCGCATGACGTCTACGCCGATTTCACGCAGCTCACCCGCCAGCCAGTGGGCGTTATCGTGATCTTCCTTCAGACGTTCAACATTGTTTTTCAGAGCATACAGCCCGGCAGCCGCCAGAATGCCAGCCTGACGCATACCGCCGCCGGTCATCTTGCGCCAGCGCACGGCACGCTTGATGTACGCTTTGCTGCCGACCAGCAGGGAGCCTACCGGCGTGCCGAGGCCTTTTGACAGGCAGATAGTGAAGCTGTCGCAGTAGCGGGTAATATCTTCCAGCTGGCAGCCGTAAGAAACGACGGCGTTAAAGATACGTGCGCCGTCAACGTGCAGCGCCAGGTTGTGCTTGCGGGTGAACTCCCAGGCCTGCTGGAGATATTCACGCGGCAGAACTTTGCCGTTATGGGTGTTTTCGAGGCTGAGCAATTTGGTACGGGCGAAGTGAATATCGTCCGGTTTGATCTTCGCCGCGACTTTATCAAGCGGCAGAGTGCCGTCGCGATCTGCTTCGATAGGCTGAGGCTGAATGCTGCCGAGAACCGCCGCGCCGCCCGCTTCGTAAAGGTAGTTATGCGCGGCCTGACCAACGATGTACTCTTCGCCGCGTTCGCAGTGACTCAGTAACGCCACCAGATTTGCCTGGGTACCGGTCGGTAAGAACAACGCCGCTTCTTTACCGCTGATTTTGGCCGCGTATTCCTGAAGTTCGTTAACGGTTGGGTCATCGCCGTAAACATCATCCCCGGTCGGGGCGGCAATCATTTGTTCCAGCATTTCGCGGGAAGGACGGGTAACGGTATCGCTGCGTAAATCGATCATGGCGGGTCCTTATTCGGGAGGAAGCGCCCGGAGCTTCTTTGCCGGGCGCTGATGGCAACCTTCTGTTTTACCGGAACCAGTTGGTTTTCGCCAGTTCGATAACTTCGTCGCCCCTCCCGCTGATGATGGCGCGCAGCATGTACAGGCTGAACCCTTTGGCCTGTTCAAGTTTGATTTGCGGGGGAATGGCCAGCTCTTCTTTCGCCACCACAACGTCAACCAATACCGGGCCGTCGGTACTGAAAGCCTGTTCGAGCGCCGAATTCAGATCTTCCGGTTTTTCAACGCGAATGCCGGTAATACCGCAGGCTTCGGCGATGCGGGCAAAGTTGGTGTCCTGTAGTTCGGTGCCGTCGGTAAGGTAGCCTCCGGCTTTCATCTCCATTGCGACAAAGCCGAGCACGCTATTGTTAAACACCACGATTTTGATCGGGAGCTTCATTTGCGCCACGGACAGGAAGTCGCCCATCAGCATGCTGAAGCCGCCGTCGCCGCACATCGCCACTACCTGGCGGTCCGGCGCGGTGGCTTTAGCGCCCAGCGCCTGCGGCATAGCGTTAGCCATTGAACCGTGGTTGAACGAGCCGAGCAGGCGGCGCTTGCCGTTCATCTTCAGGTAGCGTGCCGCCCAGACGGTAGGCGTGCCTACGTCGCAGGTGAAAATGGCGTCGTCCGCCGCATAATGGCTGATTTGCTGTGCCAGATATTGAGGGTGAATCTGCTTGCCTTCGCTCGGTTTAGCCAGCTCGTCCAGCCCTTCGCGAGCCTTGCGGTAATCCTCCAGCGCTTTGTCGAGGAAGCCGCGGTCGGTTTTTTCTTCCAGCAGCGGCAATAGAGTGCCAAGCGTGGCTTTGATATCGCCCACCAGCGCCATATCCACCTTACTGTGCGCCCCGATGCTGCCGGGATTGATATCGATCTGGATGATTTTGGCATCCGTTGGGTAGAACGCCCGGTAAGGGAACTGGGTGCCGAGCAGGACTAGCGTGTCGGCGTTCATCATGGTGTGGAAGCCGGAAGAGAAACCGATTAGCCCGGTCATGCCGACATCGTAAGGGTTGTCGTACTCAACGTGCTCCTTGCCGCGCAGGGCGTGAACAATGGGAGCTTTTAGCGTGGCGGCCAGCTGTAACAGCTCTTCGTGCGCCCCGGCGCAGCCGCTACCGCACATCAGGGCGATATTGCTGTTGTAGCGCAGCAGCTGAGCCAGTTTTTTCAACTCATCGTGATGCGGGACGACAACCGGCTGCGGAGCCGGATACCAGTTTGTGGTAGCGGTTTCCGGGGCGAGCTTGAGCGCCACATCCCCCGGCAGCACGACCACGGAGACGCCGCGGTTGAGCACGGCTTTACGCATGGCAATCGCCAGCACCTGCGGAATTTGCTCCGGGGAGGAGACCAGCTCGCAGTAGTGGCTGCATTCGCGGAACAGCTCTTCGGGGTGGGTTTCCTGGAAATAGCCGCTGCCGATTTCGCTGGAGGGAATATGTGCCGCAATAGCCAGCACCGGCACGCGGTTGCGGTGGCAGTCATAAAGCCCGTTAATCAGGTGCAGGTTGCCCGGCCCGCAGGAGCCAGCGCAGACCGCCAGTTCGCCGGTAAGGTGCGCTTCGGCCCCGGCGGCAAAGGCGGCGACTTCTTCATGCCGCGTTGGCATCCATTTTATCGTGCCCATACGGTTAAGGCTGTCGCTGAGCCCGTTAAGCGAGTCCCCGGTGACGCCCCAAATACGTTTGACGCCCGCGCTCTCAAGAGTTTTGGCCAGCCAGGCCGCTACGGTTAGTTTCATCGGTTTTCCTTGTCCAGGGTGATAGCGCTTACAAGCTTAGTTCAAATCCCGGTAAGGGCCGGTAAAACCCTGCCAGAAACTGGGGCTATTTGTTACCGAATATTAAGTGTAAATTATTCTCGTTATCATTTTAAAAGGGTGGCAATTCATATGGTTACTAAATTGTTAAATGCAGTGAATGGCGCGCTAAATAAAGACGATCTGGGAAAATTATTGCTGCGCCTGGCGGTAGGTGGGCTGATGCTTTTCCACGGCCTGCACAAGCTATTTGGCGGCGTGGGCGGGATTAAAGGCATGTTGGCCTCGCACGGCGTGCCGGAATTTGTTGCTTATGGCGTGCTGCTGGGAGAAGTTCTTGCGCCGCTGTTTATCATCCTGGGGATCCTGACGCGGCTGTCTGCGCTCGGTCTGGCCTGTACGATGATTGTTGCCTGGCTGTTGGTGGGCGTGGGTGAAACCTTTATGCTGGATAAAACCGGAGCCTGGGGCATTGAAAGCCTGATGTACTTCTTCCTCGGGGCGCTGGCGATTGCCTTCTGCGGGGCGGGGCGCTACTCGCTGGCCGGGAAGTCAGCCTGGCGGTAGGGGAAAAAGAGGCGCTCCTTTGAGCGCCTCAGTTATTTTAGGCCAGAACCAAATCGCCCTGCGGCTGGCAGGAGCAGGCCAGCACGTAGCCGTCGGCAATCTCTTCTTCGGTTAAGGTCATGGTGCTGGTGACGCTATAGTCGCCGGAAATAACCTTCGTTTTACAGCAGCCGCAGACGCCAGCGCGGCAGGCGGCATTCACCGGTACGCTGTTGCTTTCCAGCGCAGTCAGCAGCGTGCTGCCCACCGGCGCGTAAAATTCACGCATTGGCTGGAGTGTCATAAATTTCAGGCCGCCTTGTGCCGGAGCGGAGGCCGGCGTGAAGAATTTCTCCTGGTAAAACGCCGTAACGCCAAGCTGCTTCACCTCGCGTTCAACCAGCTCCATATAAGGCGCCGGGCCGCAGGTCATGACTGTGCGTGCGGCAATATCCGGCACGGCAGCCAGAAGCTCGCGGCTCAATCTCCCGGAGATAAATCCGTGAGCGGCGTTGGTCTCGGCTACCAGCGTGACCGGATAGTTACGCCATTCGTCGGCAAAAATTACGTCCTGAGGCGAGCGTACATTGTAAATCACCTGTACATCCGCCTGCGGGCGATGTTTCGCCAGCCAGCGTCGCATTGCCATAATCGGGGTTACGCCGCAGCCCGCCGCCATCAGGAGATAGCTATCGGCGGCGATATTTTCGCAGCTAAATTCCCCCTGCGCTTCGGAAAGCCACAGATAGTCACCGACTTTTACTTCTCCGGTCAGCCACTGTGAACCCGCGCCGCCGTCGATGCGGCGCACCGTCAGGGTGATGAATTCACTCAGGCCCGGCGTGGAAGAGAGCGTGTAAGCCCTCAACGTTTCGCTGCCGTTGCGAACGCTTACCAGGGCGTACTGTCCGGCTTTGTAAGGATAAAAGTCGTGATTAATCAGCGACAACGTCCAGACGTCCTGCGTCTCCTGGTGAATATGGTGTACCTGCATGCGGTAAGGACAAAGCGGCGTTGGCATGGTCATAGCAGTTCCTCAGGCGCTCATTAACTGTTGGATATCTTGCTCAACGGTGGTGATGGCGCGCAGGCCAAATTTCTCGTTAAGCACCGCCAGCAGGTTTGGCGTGAGGAAGCCCGGCGCGGTTGGACCGGTCACAATATTGGTCACGCCGAGAGACAGCAGGGTCAGCAGAATAACGATCGCTTTTTGCTCGAACCAGGAAAGTACCAGGCTGAGCGGCAGGTCGTTGACGCCGCAGCCCAGTTTCTCTGCGAGAGTCACAGCCAGAATGATTGCCGAGTAGGCGTCGTTGCACTGGCCTGCATCGACCAGGCGCGGCAGGCCTTCAATGTTGCCGAAGTCCAGCTTGTTAAAGCGGTACTTGCCGCAGGCGAGGGTGAGGATCAGGCAGTCCTGCGGCACGCTGGTGGCGAAGTCGGTGAAATAGTTACGTTCCCCGCGCGCGCCGTCGCAGCCGCCCACCAGGAAAATGTGGCGCAGTTTTTCGCGGCTCACCAGGTCGATGAGCGTGTCGGCCGCGCCCAGCAGGGTCTGACGGCCAAAGCCGACGGTTATCAGATGTTCGATTTCGCTATACGGGAAGCCAGCCATCTGCTGAGCCTGGGCAATCACCGGGCCGAAGTTATCTCCTTCGAGGTGGCTGACGCCCGGCCAGCCGACGATGCTGCGGGTCCAGATACGGTCGTCATAAGCGCCGACGGTTGGGTCGATGATGCAGTTGGAGGTCATCACGATTGGGCCAGGGAAGCGGGCGAATTCGCTTTGCTGATTCTGCCAGCCGCTGCCGTAGTTGCCGACCAGATGTTTAAATTTACGCAGTTCTGGGTAGCCGTGCGCGGGCAACATTTCACCGTGGGTATAGACGTTGACGCCGGTGCCTTCCGTTTGCTCCAGCAGGTTGTAGAGGTCTTTGAGGTCGTGGCCGGAAATCAGAATACACTTGCCTGCCACCGGGCGCACGTTGACCTGAGTCGGCGTTGGGTGGCCGTATTTGTCGGTTTCGCCGCGATCCAGGATGCTCATCACTTTGAAGTTCATCTGGCCGATTTCCATCGAGCACTCCAGCAGAGCACCCATATCCGCAGGCCAGGTACCGAGCCAGGCCATAATTTTGTGGTATTCGGCATAGATTTCGTTGTCGTACTGGCCGAGGACGTGCGCGTGCTCCATGTAGGCGGCGGCACCTTTCATGCCGTACAGGCACAGCAGACGCAGGCCCAGAATATCTTCCCCGATGGCGGCTTTGTCGCGGTTTGGGGTGAATTCAGCCGCCTGGCGTTGCAGGTCGCCGAGATCGCTGCTGACCAACTGAAGGTCGGCCATTGGGTTGGCAACGGTTGCCGCCGGGTCAACGGCTAAGGTGCGGCTTTTGAGGGTTTCGCGCATGGCGATGGCGTCGCGCGCGTAGCCGACGATGCGAGCGGAGTCGAAGTTAACGTTGGTCAGCGTGGAGAAGAAGGCGCGAGGGGCGAAGTTATCAATATCATGATCGATAATTCCGCGTTCACGAGCGGCAACCGCCCAGGCGGAAAGCCCCTGCAAAGTGGCGATCAGCAGATCCTGCAGATCTGAAGTCTGAGCCGTTTTGCCGCAGACGCCCTGAGCGTAAGCGCAGCCGTCGCCCGCTGGGGTACGGATAGTTTGTTCGCATTGCACACAAAACATAATCACACCTTAAAGTTATATTTAGAATACATGTTTAAGGTTAGAGCGAGCTTTATAAGCTGAAAAGGACTTTTTGGCGCAACTTAAAAGGAGCTTGATGTAGCTCAATTTTGGCGGTAGCGGACTACCGCCAATGAGGTATCACGAGGCGAAGAAGGCAATAAGTAGCGGAGTGAGCAGGCTAAGAATAAAGCCGTGAACGATCGCGGCAGGAACAATTTCGACGCCGCCGCTGCGCTGTAAAACCGGCAGCGTAAAGTCCATAGAAGTGGCTCCGCACAGGCCAAGCGCCGTCGAGCGGCTGCGGCGTACCAGACCCGGGATCAGCATTATTGCCAGCAACTCTCGCACCAGATCGTTAAAGAAGGTGGCGCTGCCGATAACCGGCCCGTAAGACTCGGTCATCAGGATGCCCGAAAGAGAATACCAGCCGAAGCCGGAGGACATCGCCAGCCCGGTTTTGATCGGCAGGCCGAGGATCAGGGCGTTAATCGCGCCGCCAACCAGCGAGCTGAGCACCACCACAATAGCAACAATCATCCCGCGCCGGTTGAGAACGATTTGCTTAAAGGTCATGCCGCTGTTTCTGAGCTGGATACCCACCAACAGCAGGAGGAAGATGAGCGTGTATTCGCTGGCTTCGGTGGCGTATTTAAGCAGTTCGAACCCGGTCAGACCCAGCAGAAAACCCAGCGCTACCACGCCGCACAGCTGCAAGGACTCCAGCGCCATTGCGAGGCGAGAAGGTAATTTTTCCTGCTTATGCTGGTGGTGCCACGGCAGCGAGCGCTCAAGCAGCAGCAGCCCGGCGGCGTTACACAGCAGAATGACCACCACGCTGATTGCCGAATAGTGCAGAATAGTCAACAGGTTGCTCGCCAGGTTATCGAGAAAAGCGAGGCTGATGCCCATAAAAAACAGGATCACATAAACAATCCAGCTGAGCAGGCGGTTGATAAGCCTTAACAGGCTGGTTTGTTTGAGCGGAATGAGGTAACCGACGATCAGCGGCACCAGGATAATTAATAATCCCGAAAACATGAGGGCGACAATCCTTGCAGGTAAAATGTAACGGCTAATGTCACACTACCGAAAGAAATGAAGCGAGTAAAGGTGAAGAAAAAGAGGGGGTTGGCGAAGCAGCAGGGAAAATATCAGGCTCGCCTGAGCGAGCCTGAATAAAACGTTAGCTACGTTTTTCCAGCAGGGTGCGGTAAATAACCCCGCCGAGGATCCCACCGATAATTGGCATGACCCAGAATAGCCACAGCTGATCCAGCGCCCATCCGCCCTGGAAAATAGCCACAGCGGTGCTACGAGCCGGGTTAACGGAGGTATTAGTTACCGGAATGCTAATCAGGTGGATTAAAGTCAGCGCCAGGCCAATAGCAATTGGCGCAAAGCCCGGAGCGGCAAATTTGTCGGTCGCACCGTGGATGACAATTAAGAAGCCGCAGGTTAATACGATTTCAATAACAATTGCCGACAGCATGGAGAAACCGCCAGGTGAATGCTCGCCGTAGCCGTTGGAAGCAAAACCGCTGGCAGCTGCATCGAAACCAGCTTTACCGCTGGCGATTAAATAAAGCACACCCGCAGCAACAATACCGCCGATTACCTGAGCAATGATGTAGCCAATAATGTCTTTGGCCGGGAAGCGGCCGCCGGCCCACAGGCCGAGGGTAACTGCCGGGTTAAAATGGCCGCCGGATATATGGCCAACCGCAAATGCCATAGTGAGAACGGTTAAACCGAAGGCCAGCGCAACGCCGGCAAAACCAATCCCTAATTCCGGGAATGCTGCCGCTAATACTGCGCTACCGCAGCCACCAAATACCAGCCAAAACGTTCCGAAGAACTCGGCCGCTAATTTTCTGAACATAACCACCTCTGCTAAAAATCCACGAATAATCTGCGTTAGTGCAGTTACCGCTAATTCACCGTCATTAAGTGAATGACGAAAGTAATATTAAATGCGCGCTAATATTAGGTATTTCGTCAATTCGCCACCAGCACAATAAATTCAATTAATTTGATTTAGGGCAATGAGGTGTTATTCCTTTTATGAGGGTGGGTGTCAGAAGTATAGATTATCTTTGAATGAAGTAAGAATAATCCTGATAAGGAAAATAAATTCTCGTGAAGAAAGAAACAGCCTGCTGCCAGGTCCGGCAGTTTAGCCTTGTAACGCTTTGACATTGTGCGGTTACATTGGCATCGCGCTTGCCGCTATACTCGGAAAGGACGATGGAATTTAAGCTGCTGGCACAGGAGGGAATATGTTTCTCGAGCGGGTAGAGATTGTTGGCTTTCGCGGTATTAACCGGCTGTCGTTAATGCTTGAGCAAAACAACGTGCTGATTGGCGAGAATGCCTGGGGTAAGTCGAGCCTGCTGGATGCTCTGACGCTGCTGCTTTCCCCACATCGCGAGCTGTATCATTTTGTACGTGAAGACTTTTATTTTCCGCCCGGCGATATGCACGGCCGCGAGAGCCATCTGCATATCATCCTTACTTTCCGCGAGGCGGCTTCCGGCCACCACTTAGGGCGACGCTATCGCAACCTTGCTCCCGTTTGGGTTGCTGGCAATGACGGGTTCCACCGTATCCATTATCGCCTTGAGGGCGAGCTGGATGAAGAGAATACCGTGCTGACGCTGCGTAGCTTCCTCAATGCAAACGGTCAGCCGCTGGAGCTGGAACAAATCGACGACCTGGCGCTGCATATCACCCGGCTTAACCCGGTATTGCGGCTGCGGGATGCCCGCTTTATGCGGCGTTTGCGTAACGGCAGCATGCCCGAAATGCCGGAAACGGAGCTGACGGCGCGACAGCTGGATTTCCTCGCCCGCGAGCTGGTATCGCGCCCGCAAAACCTTACTGATTCCCAGCTGCGCCAGGGGCTTTCCGCGATGGTGCAGTTGCTGGAGCATTATTTCTCCGAGCAGGGCGCCGTTGCCCATCAGCGGCTCATTCGGCGACGCTCCCACGACGAGCAAAGGAGCTGGCGCTATCTCGACGTGATTAACCGTATGATCGACAAGCCCGGCAGCCGCTCGCACCGGATGATTCTGTTGGGGATGTTTTCTACTCTATTGCAGGCGAAGGGGAGCGTGGCGCTGGATCGTGATGCCAGGCCGCTGCTGCTGGTGGAAGATCCTGAAACGCGCCTGCACCCGATTATGCTCTCGGTGGCCTGGCATCTGCTGAATTTGCTGCCGCTGCAAAAAATCACCACCACCAATTCAGGCGAATTGCTTTCTCTTACGCCGGTAGAGCAGGTTTGCCGCCTGGTGCGCGAGTCCTCTAAAGTCGCTGCGTGGCGGCTTGGACCGGGAGGCATGAGCGCCGAAGACGGCCGACGCATTGCGTTTCATATCCGCTTTAACCGGGCTTCTTCGCTGTTTGCCCGCTGCTGGCTGCTGGTTGAAGGAGAAACGGAAGTCTGGGTGATGAACGAGCTGGCACGTCAGTGCGGGCACCATTTTGATGCCGAAGGGGTGAAGGTGATTGAATTTGCCCAGTCGGGGCTGAAGCCGCTGATCAAATTTGCCCGCCGCATGGGAATCGAGTGGCATGTGCTGGTGGACGGCGACGAAGCGGGTAAAAAATATGCCGCGACGGTGCGAGGGATACTGGACAACGACCGTGACCAGGAGCGGGATCATCTTACCGCGCTACCGGCGCTGGATATGGAGCACTTTATGTACCGTCAGGGCTTTTCCGATGTTTTTCATCGCGTAGCGCAATTGCCCGAAAACGTGCCAATGAACCTGCGCCGGGTGATAACCAAAGCGATTCATCGTTCGTCGAAACCGGATCTGGCCATTGAGGTTGCTATGGAGGCCGGGCGCAGAGGCGTGGATGCTGTGCCGCCCCTGCTGAGAAAAATGTTTTCCCGGGTACTTTGGCTGGCTCGCGGCCGGGCGGATTAACATCCCGGCCTGCTGAGCTGGTTTAGAAGTGAGAGTTGATGCTGCTCATCATGCCGTCCAGCAGCTCGTAGCGGCGGCGGTATTCCGCACGTTTTTTACTCGCAATGTCTTCCAGCGGCTTACGTTCCACTTTAGACGGCAGGGCAAACAGGCCGTCAGGGCGGAGTTCGCCGCTCATAGACAGCCAGAAACTGTCATAGTCGGCGTGTAAGCTGTCTTTTTTCTTTTTCTCATAGCGCCATGAGCGATAGATATGGGTGCTGTTACTCACCGCCAGGAGGCGCTCTGCATCGAGAAGTTTGGCCAGCTCGCAGGCAACTTCGAGCAGCATGCGTTTTGGGAACAGGCCGTGGCAGGCCTTGGTAGCGGCCTGAATGGCTTCGTGCGGAACCCAGGGTTTTGCCCCCTGCAGGCAGCCGATGAACAGCGTGTTTTTGCCTTCGAACTGGTTAAGGGTGAAGGTCATTCTCGCCAGCGGAACCCCGTCTTCATTACAGAAGTTGAGGAAAGACTCGCCTTCCTTGCCTTCCAGGTCATGGGAACTGAGATCGACAAACATCAGCTCGTTGTTTTTACCCACCAGGGTCGCCAGGCGATATCCTTCTGTCGAGAAGTGGCCGTTAAGCAATTTTTTCGGCATCTTCTCGTTAATTTTCTGGTAGTGGTAACCGATAGTATCGCGCGTATCCTTGCGGTTAAGGGGCAGCGCAATGTAAGGGCGATGCAGGCGGCAAGGCAGACCCTGCTGGGCTTTCAGCATGCTGGCCAGATGCGGCTGGCGGGCGAGGGTATTCATCAGGCTGATGGTATGCAGCGGCATCACCAGCGAGCGTAAAATAAACTTGCGGCGATAAGCCTTTTTGCCCCAGGATGCACCCGGCTGCCACTCTCCCGTTGCTAACGAAAGGAAGAGTTTCCAGCCAGTCTGTGGCAGGGTTTCGGTGACATGAGCGGCAGCAATCTGGGACATAATAAAAACCTGAATTCAACTAAGATGGCGTTATTTCACCACGTCGGATGTCAACCGATATTCAATCACTGTTACACTTCTTCACATTGTGCAGTTTGTTTAAGAATTGTTTAACCAAGCGTTAGCTATTTCAGGATTCATATGAAAATTAAGGGAAATTTCAAAAAGCGTTACTGGATTTATGCGCTGCTGCTGGTGATATTTTTCCTCTGGCTTTGGCAGTTTTTGCACGCACCGACTCCCCAGTACCAGACCATGATCGTGCGTAAAGGCTCGCTACAGCAAAGCGTACTGGCTACCGGGAAACTGGATGCGGTGCGCAAAGTAGATGTGGGCGCGCAGGTGAGCGGGCAGTTGAAAACGCTGTCGGTCAGCATTGGCGATAAAGTGAAAAAAGATCAGCTTCTCGGGGTTATCGATCCTGAGCAGGCGGAAAACCAGATAAAAGAAGTTGAGGCGACGCTAATGGAGTTGCGCGCTCAGCGTTTGCAAGCGGAAGCCGAAAGCAAGCTTGCCGCCGTCACGCTTTCGCGTCAGCAGGCGCTGGCTAAGAGCCTGGCCGTGTCGCGCCAGGACCTGGATAAAGCCGCGACCGATCTGGCGGTTAAACAGGCGCAAATTGGCACTATTGATGCACAAATCAAGCGCAATCAGGCTTCATTAAGCACCGCAAAAACCAATCTCGACTTTACCCGCATCGTGGCTCCGATGGCCGGAGAGGTCACGCAGATAACCACGCTCCAGGGGCAGACCGTTATTGCCGCGCAGCAGGCGCCGAATATTCTGACGTTGGCCGACCTCGGGACCATGCTGGTGAAGGCCCAGGTTTCAGAAGCGGACGTTATCCACCTGAAGCCGGGGCTGAAAGCCTGGTTTACCGTGCTTGGCGATCCAATGGTGCGCTATGAAGGCGTACTGAAGGATATTCTGCCGACGCCGGATAAGGTCAATGAGGCTATTTTCTACAATGCACGCTTTGAGGTGCCGAACCCGAAAGGCATTCTGCGTCTGGATATGACTGCCCAGGTTCATATACAGCTTGGCGGCGTGAAGGACGTGCTGACTATTCCTCTGGCGGCGCTGGGTGAGCCGATTGGCGACAATCGCTACAACATCACGGTGCTGCGTAACGGCGAAACCAAAGAGCGCGAAGTGACCATCGGCATGCGTAACGACACCCAGGTGCAGGTGGTTAACGGGCTTGAAGAAGGCGAAGAGGTGGTGATTGGTCGCTCCGGCACCGGGAGCAACAAATGACCGCGCTGCTTGAGCTAAAAGATATTCGCCGCAGCTACCCCTCGGGCGAAGAACAGATCGAAGTGCTGAAGGGCGTCAGCCTGACGATTGAGGCCGGGGAGATGGTGGCGATTGTCGGCGCTTCCGGCTCCGGTAAGTCAACGCTGATGAATATTCTTGGCTGCCTGGATAAGCCCAGCAGCGGCAGCTATAAAGTTGCCGGTGTGGACGTCGCCGGGCTGGACAGCGATGCGCTGGCGACCCTGCGCCGCGAACATTTCGGCTTCATTTTTCAGCGTTACCATTTGCTCTCTCACCTTAATGCTTCCCAAAACGTTGAGGTGCCTGCGGTATACGCCGGAACAACGCGCGTTCAGCGTCAGCAACGTGCTCATGACCTGCTGGAGCGGCTTGGCCTGAAGGAGCGCGTTGAGTATTTGCCTTCTCAGCTTTCGGGCGGGCAGCAGCAGCGCGTCAGTATCGCTCGTGCGCTGATGAACGGTGGGCAGGTCATTCTGGCGGATGAGCCAACCGGCGCGCTGGACACACATTCCGGTGAAGAGGTAATGGCGACGCTGAAGCAGCTACGCGAGCGGGGGCATACGGTGATTATCGTTACCCACGACCCTTCTGTTGCCGCCCAGGCCCAGCGGATTATTGAAATTCGCGACGGCGAAATTATTAGCAATCCTCCACCCATTGACCAGCCCGCGGCGCTCAAGGTTGAGAATCCGGCGCTGCGTAACGGCTCTTCGGTTCAGCAGGCCATCAGCAGCTTCCGCGAAGCGCTAAGCATGGCGTGGCTGGCGATGGCCGCCAATAAAATGCGGACTCTACTGACGATGCTCGGCATTATCATCGGCATCGCCTCGGTGGTTTCCATCGTCGTGGTCGGCGATGCGGCCAAGCAGATGGTGCTGGAGGACATACGCTCTATCGGCACCAACACCATTGACGTCTACCCCGGTAAGGATTTCGGCGATGACGATCCGCAGTTCCAGCAGGCGCTCAAGTATGACGATCTGGCGGCTATTCGCCAGCAGCCGTGGGTGAGTTCCGCCACGCCGTCCATCTCGAGCAATTTGCGCCTGCGCTATGGCAACGTGGATGCCGCCGCCAGCGTGAACGGCGTGAGCGGTGACTATTTTAATGTCTACGGCATGGTGATGAGCCAGGGCGCAAGCTTTAACGACGAGCAGATGGCCGGACGGGCGCAGGTAGTGGTGCTGGACGCTAATAGCAAGCGGCAGCTGTTCCCGAATAAAAGCAACGTGGTCGGCGAAGTGGTGCTGGTTGGTAATATGCCGGCGACGGTAATTGGCGTGGCCGAAGAGAAGCAGTCGATGTTCGGCAGCAGCAAAGTATTACGCGTGTGGCTGCCTTACAACACCATGGCCGGGCGAGTGATGGGGCAAAGCTGGCTGAACTCCGTTACCGTGCGGGTGAAAGAAGGATATTCCAGCCATGAAGCTGAGCAGCAGCTAAATCGGCTGCTGTTGCTGCGTCACGGCAAGAAGGATTTTTTCACCTACAACATGGACGGGCTGTTGAAAACGGCGGAAAAGACCACACGTACTCTTCAGATGTTCCTGACGCTGGTCGCGGTTATTTCGCTGCTGGTGGGGGGAATAGGCGTGATGAATATCATGCTGGTGTCCGTTACCGAGCGAACCAAAGAGATTGGTATCCGTATGGCCGTCGGGGCCAGGGCGAGCGATGTACTGCAACAGTTTTTAATTGAGGCGGTGCTGGTTTGCCTGGTGGGCGGTGCGCTGGGGATCTCCCTGTCGCTGCTGATAGCCTTTACGCTTCAGATGGTGCTCCCAGGCTGGCAGATAGGTTTCTCGCCGGTTGCGCTGCTGACGGCTTTTGGTTGTTCCACCGCCACGGGCGTGTTGTTTGGCTGGTTGCCCGCGAGAAATGCGGCGCGGCTGAACCCTATCGATGCTTTAGCTCGTGAATAGTCCGCGGCGGCAAAATAAAAATGCCAGCCTTACGGGCTGGCATTTTATCTGCGGGATGTACACAATTACTCAAGGGGTTACGCGACCGCTTCCGCTTCGGCTTCCTGAGGAAGGATCAGGCTGGCATGATTGCCTTTAGGTCCCTGATGTACATCAAACCTGACAACTTGCCCGGCTTTAAGCGTTCTGTATCCGTCCATCTGAATGGTGGAGTAGTGAGCGAAGATATCTTCGCCGCCGCCTTCGGGGCAGATGAAGCCGAACCCTTTGGCGTTATTGAACCATTTAACAGTACCCGTCTCCATGCTTCGACATCCTTCGTAACTCTAATAGTGAGATGGAATCAACCGGTGGGTAAGGGCGGGCTGTTCAAAACCTCGCCAACTCACCCCGCTACAATGTAGATATTTTAAACACTGCGTCAAGCGTCGGGCGGGGTAGGGACGGTAACAATGAGTCAAAAATTTGAAGCAGTTAACGCTATTTTCATTAATGTGACGTGGCTCGCGAGCGGCGGGAAATGGCAGCAACCAATACCAGGGAATGCGTTTGCTAAAAACGTATTACACTCAATCTAAGGCCTGGCCTGACGGTGCGTTGGGCTTTAACAAACGATGATAAATCGCAATGGGTAAGACGAACGACTGGTTGGACTTTGACCAAATGGCAGCGGATAAACTGCGCGAAACGCTAAAACCGCCATCCATGTATAAAGTTATACTGATGAACGATGACTACACGCCAATGGAATTTGTTATTGACGTACTGCAAAAGTTCTTTTCTTATGATGTTGAACGTGCCACGCAATTGATGCTCACGGTTCACTATCAGGGCAAAGCTATCTGTGGCATCTTTACCGCAGAGGTAGCGGAAACCAAAGTAGCGTTGGTGAACCAGTATGCAAGGGAGAACGAGTACCCGTTGCTGTGTACGCTAGAAAAAGCCTGACCAGGCCAATAATTTGGGGGAGGTGCCTATGCTCAATCAAGAACTGGAACTCAGTTTAAACATGGCTTTCGCCAGAGCGCGCGAGCACCGACATGAGTTTATGACCGTCGAGCATCTGTTACTGGCGTTGCTCAGTAACCCATCTGCCCGCGAAGCGCTGGAAGCGTGTTCTGTGGATATGGTGGCGCTGCGACAGGAACTCGAAGCCTTCATCGAACAAACTACACCGGTCCTGCCGGCAAGTGTTGAAGAGCGCGACACTCAGCCGACGCTTAGCTTCCAGCGCGTGCTGCAAAGAGCGGTGTTCCACGTACAGTCCTCCGGGCGCAGTGAAGTCACCGGCGCCAACGTGCTGGTCGCTATCTTTAGCGAACAGGAATCCCAGGCGGCCTATCTGCTGCGCAAACATGAAGTCAGCCGCCTCGACGTGGTTAATTTCATCTCTCACGGCACGCGTAAAGACGAACCAAATCAGTCATCGGGTTCTGAAAATCCGGTCAACGAAGAGCAAGCAGGCGGGGAGGAACGTATGGAAAACTTCACCACCAATCTTAACCAGCTTGCGCGCGTTGGCGGAATTGATCCGCTGATTGGCCGTGATAAAGAGCTGGAGCGTGCCATCCAGGTTCTATGCCGTCGCCGTAAAAACAACCCGCTGCTAGTGGGTGAGTCCGGCGTGGGCAAGACCGCCATCGCCGAAGGGCTGGCGTGGCGTATTGTGCAGGGCGATGTGCCGGAAGTGATGGCCGACTGCACCATTTACTCTCTGGACATTGGCTCACTGCTGGCCGGAACCAAATACCGCGGTGATTTTGAAAAACGCTTCAAGGCGCTGCTGAAACAGCTCGAGCAGGATAAAAACAGCATTCTGTTTATCGATGAAATTCATACCATCATCGGCGCAGGTGCCGCGTCCGGCGGGCAGGTTGATGCTGCGAACCTGATTAAGCCGCTGCTCTCCGGCGGTAAAATTCGAGTTATCGGCTCAACGACTTATCAGGAATTCAGCAATATCTTCGAAAAAGACCGCGCCCTGGCGCGCCGTTTCCAGAAGATTGATATTACTGAGCCAAGCGTCGAAGAGACCGTGCAGATAATCAACGGCCTGAAGACCAAATACGAAGCTCACCACGATGTGCGCTATACCGCGAAGGCCATTCGCGCGGCGGTTGAGCTGGCGGTGAAATACATTAACGACAGGCATCTGCCGGATAAAGCGATAGATGTTATTGACGAAGCCGGGGCGCGTAGCCGCCTGATGCCGGTGAGCAAACGCAAGAAAACCGTCAACGTTGCGGATATCGAAACCGTGGTAGCGCGCATTGCCCGCATCCCAGAGAAAAGCGTCTCGGCGAGCGATCGTGATACGCTGAAAAGCCTTGGCGACCGCCTGAAAATGCTGGTGTTCGGCCAGGATAAGGCGATTGAAGCGCTGACCGAAGCCATCAAAATGAGCCGTGCCGGTTTGGGGCAGGATCATAAGCCTGTCGGTTCCTTCCTGTTTGCCGGGCCAACCGGGGTCGGGAAAACCGAGGTAACGGTTCAGCTTGCGAAGTCGCTCGGCATCGAACTGCTGCGGTTTGATATGTCCGAGTATATGGAACGCCACACCGTAAGCCGCCTGATTGGTGCGCCTCCGGGCTATGTGGGCTTCGATCAGGGCGGGCTGCTGACCGACGCGGTGATTAAACATCCGCACGCGGTGCTGCTGCTCGATGAGATTGAAAAAGCGCACCCGGACGTCTTTAACCTGCTGTTGCAGGTCATGGACAACGGCACGCTGACCGATAACAACGGCCGCAAAGCGGACTTCCGTAACGTGATTCTGGTTATGACTACTAACGCCGGGGTGCGTGAAACCGAGCGTAAATCCATCGGGCTTATCCGTCAGGACAACAGCACCGATGCGATGGAAGAGATCAAGAAGATCTTTACGCCGGAATTCCGCAACCGTCTCGACAATATTATCTGGTTCAACCACCTCTCTACGGAGGTTATTCATCAGGTGGTCGACAAGTTTATCGTCGAGCTTCAGGTGCAATTGGATCAGAAAGGCGTGTCGCTGGAAGTTAGCCAGGAAGCGCGCGACTGGCTGGCAGATAAGGGTTATGACCGTGCGATGGGCGCTCGCCCAATGGCCCGCGTCATTCAGGACAGCCTGAAAAAACCGCTCGCCAACGAACTGCTGTTTGGCAGCCTTGTTGACGGTGGGCAGGTGACCGTTGCGCTGGATAAAGAGCTGCAGCAGCTGACCTTTAATTTCGCCAGTGCCCAGAAGCACAAGCCGGAGGCGGCGCACTAAGCGCCGTTTTACGGGCATAAAAAAGGCCGGGCAATGCCCGGCCTTTCTATTATTCACATATTCACACTCAACGCCGCCTGCTTTCAGGCCGCGGAATAAAAACTATCAACGGCTACGGAAGACAATGCGGCCTTTGCTCAGGTCGTACGGGGTCAACTCAACGGTGACTTTGTCGCCCGTCAGAATGCGGATATAGTTTTTACGCATTTTACCGGAGATATGAGCGGTTACCACGTGCCCGTTTTCCAGCTCAACGCGGAACATGGTGTTAGGTAACGTATCCAGTACGGTACCCTGCATTTCAATATTGTCTTCTTTGGCCATCTAATCCTCTGGGGTATCACTACCGTAGTTTGAACCGGCAAGATAATGCCGAAGTTCGCTTATCATGTAAAGAATTGTTGGTGAAATCACCAGTGAAAGTGCATTTTGCTTATTACCCGCCCGCTCCCTGCTTGTCGCACGGCGACGTCTGCGATGTAGTGCGCGAAGAGATAAACGGTGGGGCATTCCCTTGAACAATAAATCCCAAACGAGGCGGGGTAGCAGGCAAAAGCCACTTTGCGGCGCTAATTATAACACCCTCACATAAAATGTGCCGTAAACATTATTCACCGAGTTTTTGGGGAACCCAGCAGTGGCTGCTCAAATGTTGAGGGCGTAATTCAGCCAGCGCCTGAAGATAGTCCCGGCGCGGTATCTCCTGCACGCCAAGCGAAGCAGTGTGCTCGTTAAGTACCTGGCAATCAATAAGTTTCCCGCCGTGGCGCAGGAAATGCTGGCAGAAGACCAGCAGGGCGGTTTTAGACGCATTAACCCGACGGCTGAACATCGATTCGCCACAAAACAGCGCGCCCTGAGCGACGCCGTACATGCCGCCAACCAGCTCGCCGCTTTCCCAGACCTCAATAGAGTGGGCATGCCCAAGTTCGTGCAGGCGCAGATAGGCTTCTACAATTTCGGCGGTGATCCAGGTTCCTTCACTTCTGTCGCTCGCACAGCCGTAAAGTACGCGCTCAAAAGCGTGGTTGAGCGTGACGGAATAAGGCGAGGTGCGATGAAAGCGTTTCATGCTGCGGCTGAGATGAAACTGCTCCGGGTACAGTACGGCGCGAGGATCCGGTGACCACCATAGAATAGGATCGCCGGGAGAGAACCACGGGAAAATGCCGCGCTGATAGGCCATTAAAAGGCGTGCTGGGCCGAGATCGCCCCCCAGCGCCAATAAGCCATTGGGTTCACGTAACGCCCCTTCCGGCGAGGGAAAGGCAATCGAGTCACGAGACAGCTGCACCAGGCGCATGACGAACAACTCCAGGCGAATAATAAATTGATAATAGTCTATGTATAACGCTTACAGGCGCTGGTGGAATTGATAATAACGCCCGCCGGACGCCATCAATTCGGCGTGACTACCTTGCTCAATAATTTGCCCGTTGTCCATCACAATTATGCTGTCAAAAGCGTTCAAACCGCGTAACCGGTGGGTCACCATAAGAACGGTTTTGTTTTTTGTCACTTCAGCCAGTAAATCAAGGATTTGCCGTTCGGTTTCGGCATCAAGACCTTCGGTTGGCTCATCCAGCAACATCAGCGGTGCATTATGCAGAATTGCTCGCGCAATCGCCATGCGGCGTAGCTCGCCGCCGGACAGCTGCCGGCCGCCTTCACCCAGCCAGCTATTCAGCCCGCCATCTTCCAGTAATTTGCCCAAACCTACCTGCTGGAGTGCGGCGCTCAGCTGCTCATCGCTCGCGTCCGGGGAAGCCAGCAGCAGATTATCACGCAGCGTAGCGCTGAACAGATGGACTCGCTGTGGAACGACGCTGGTAGCCGCCCGCAGGCTGGCTTCGTCGAATTCTTTGATAGCGATACCGTTAAGCCAGATCTCACCCTGCTGTGCATCCCACGCGCGGGTAAGCAGCTGTAGAAGGGTCGATTTCCCGCAGCCGGTGCGGCCCAGAATAGCCAGGCGCTGCCCCGCCTGTACGAATAAGGAAACGTCTTTCAGCGCCGTTTGTACCTGGCCTGGATAAGTGAAGCTAAGGCCGCTGATTTCCAGCGCTACCCGGGTTTGTACCTGCTGCTGAGCTGCCGGGAATACGACTTCCGGAGCCTGGCTGGTGATTTGAGTTACGCGCAGCGCCGAGGCGATAACCTGCCCGAGATGTTGAAAAGCGCCGGTAACCGGTGCCATGGCTTCAAATGCCGCCAGGGCACAAAACACAAACAGGGCGATAAGCGCTCCCGGCGACTGGCTTTCACCCACGCCCGCAGAGGCCATCCACAGCATGGCGATCACCGCTACGCCGCTAATCAGCAACATTACCGCCTGAGACAGCGCGGTGAGGCCTGCCTGGCGGCGCTGCGCTTCCTGCCAGCCGTTTTCCGTGGCGTCCAGCTGTTCGCGGGCGCGGGCGGCGGCACCAAAAATAGTGAGCTCGGCGTGACCTTGCAGCCAGGCAGTCAGCTGTTGGCGGTAATTGCCGCGCTGTGCGGTCAGGGCCTCACCGGCAGGCTTTCCTGCGCGGTAGAACAGCGGCGGAAGCAGAAACAGGGTCGCGAGCAGAATGGCGCCGAGCGTTAAGGCCAGGGTGACATCCAGGAAGCTCAGGCCAAAGGTCACCACCAGAATCACGACAAAAGCGCCGATCAAAGGAGAAATAACCCGGAGGTAAAGATGGTCGAGGGTATCGACGTCCGCCACCATGCGGTTCAGCAACTCGCCCTGGCGGAAGCGAGCCAGTCCGGCAGGGGAGAGCGGCAGCAGCTTGCTGAAAGTTGAAACACGCAGGTGCTGGAGCACGCGGAACGTGGCGTCGTGGCTGACCAGTCGCTCAAAATAGCGACCAGCGGTGCGGGTAATGGCCGCGCCGCGGACGCCCGCTGCGGGCAGCATATAGTTGAAGCTGTAAAGTCCGGCCACGCCAACCACCGCAGAGGCAGAGAGGAACCAGCCTGAAAGCGTCAACAGGCCGATACTGGCGAGCAGGGTAATAATCGCGAGAACAACGCCTAAAGACAGTAACCATTTATGGCGGCGATAAAGCGCCAGATAAGGCAGCAGGGCGCGCATTAGATTTCCTCCTGACGGTTTGCCAGTAACCCGGCGAACGGCCCATCCTGAGCGGATAGCCCGGCATAGGTTCCTTGCTGGACGATTTGCCCGTCACGCATTACCCAAATTTGATCCCAGTCGCCGATATAATCCAGCTGATGGGTGACCATCAGCGTGGTTTGCTGGCGTGAGGCTTCGGTAAGCGCTTCCATCACCCGCTGCTCGCTATGTGCGTCGAGGCTTGCCCCTGGCTCGTCAAGCAGCAATACGCCGCACGGAGCAATCAGCGCCCGGGCAACCGCCACACGCTGGGCCTGGCCCACGGATAAACGCGTTGACTGGTCACCCAGAGGGGTATCTAACCCCTGAGGCAATAACGGCAGGAATTCGCTAACAGAGGCTTTATCCAGCGCGGCTTTCAGGCGGGATTCGTCTGCACCGGGCGAGCCTAATAATACGTTGTCGCGCAGAGTGGCTGCCGGTAGCTGAGGGTTCTGGCCGACCCAGCTTAGCTGCTCACGCCACCAGTCTGGAGAAAGCTGTGCCAGTTCTACGCCGTTTATCAGCAACTGGCCCTGATAAGGCAGGAAGCCGGAAATCACGTTAAGCAGCGAGCTTTTGCCCGCGCCGCTCTGCCCAACCAGCACCACGCGCTGCCCGGCAGGTAAAGAAAAGTTCAGCGGGCCTGCCAGCACTTTGCCTTCAGCGGAAAGAATGGTCAGCTCGCGAGCTTCAATGGCAAACGGACCGCTGCCGGAGAGCTGGCCGGTGCCCTGCTCGGGATGCTGTAGCGGCGAGTTGAGGAAAGTGGTCAGCGTGTCTGCCGCGCCAACGGCCTGTGCTTTCGCGTGATAGAAAGTCCCCATATCACGCAGCGGCTGGAAAAATTCTGGAGCAAGAATCAGCGCCAGGAAACCGGCAAACAGCGTAACGCCGGTGCCGTAATGGCCGAAATTGAGTTCGCCAAGATAAGAGAAGCCGAAGTAAACCGCGACCACGGCGATAGAGAGTGAAGCAAAGAATTCCAGCACGCCGGAGGAGAGGAAAGCCATGCGTAAAACTTCCATCGTACGCTGGCGGAAGTCCTGGCTTGCTGCCCTAATGTTTTCAGTTTCCGCCGCGCCGCGGTTAAATACGCGCAGCGTTTCCATACCGCGAAGGCGATCGAGAAAGTGGCCGCTAAGACGCGCCAGTGCCTGGAAATTGCGGCGGTTGGCATCCGCAGCGCCCATACCAACCAGCGCCATAAACAGCGGGATCAGCGGAGCCGTGACGAGCAAAATCAGCGCCGCCGCCCAGTTTATCGGGAAGATGGCAATGATAATCAGCAGCGGGACCATCACCGCGAGCGACATTTGTGGGAGATAGCGCGCGTAGTAGTCGTGCATATCTTCAATTTGCTCGAGCACCAGCGTAGCCCAGCTGCCGACGGGTTTACCCTGAATCCACGCAGGCCCGGCCTGATGGAGCCGGTCGAGGACCTGGCGACGGATTTCCTGGCGAATATGCAGCCCGGCATGGAACCCCACCTTTTCCCGCAGCCAGACTATCCAGGCGCGCAGAATGAACACCAGCACCAGCAGAATAAACGGTATCAGCAGCGCTTCACGCGGAATATTCTCCATGATCATATGCTGCAAAATGCGGGCAAGTACCCAGGCCTGGGCGACAATCAATAAGCCGCTTATCAGGCCAAGCAGGCGTGAGAGCCCAAGCCAGCGGCGAGAGATAAAGCTTTGCTGCTTTAGCCAGAGGCTAAGTTCTTGTTCACGGGTTTTATTCATTGCGCGCCAGATGCTGGTAGAAGGAGGAATTCTCAGGCAATTTTGACTGGCAATGTTACATGGCAGGAAGAAGAAAGGCGACCAGTCAGGCCGCCTTTTTTAACATCTTTAAACTATTTACTCTGTTCGGCTAAACCGTCGAGGTAGCGTTCTGCGTCCAGCGCGGCCATACAGCCGGTGCCGGCGGAGGTGATAGCCTGGCGGTAAATATGGTCCATAACGTCACCGGCGGCGAATACGCCAGGGATGCTGGTTTGGGTCGCGTTACCGTGGATGCCGGACTGAACTTTAATATAGCCGTTTTCCAGTTCCAGCTGGCCGTTGAAGATAGCGGTGTTTGGGCTGTGGCCGATAGCCACAAACAGGCCGGCCACTTCCAGCTCTTCAACAATATCGGTGTTTTGCGTGTCGCGCAGGCGCAGGCCGCTCACGCCCATCTGATCGCCTGTTACTTCTTCCAGCGTGCGGTGGGTGTGCAGCACGATATTGCCGTTTTCCACTTTATCCATCAGACGTTTGATCAGGATTTTCTCGGCACGGAAGCTATCGCGGCGGTGAATCAGGTGGACTTCGGAGGCAATGTTGGCCAGGTACAGCGCTTCTTCAACCGCCGTGTTGCCGCCGCCGATAACCGCGACTTTCTGGTTGCGGTAGAAGAAACCGTCGCAGGTTGCGCAGGCGGAAACGCCGCGGCCTTTGAACGCCTCTTCGGATGGCAGCCCCAGGTAGCGAGCGGAGGCTCCGGTGGCAACGATCAGCGCGTCGCAGGTGTATTCCCCGCTGTCGCCTACCAGGCGGAACGGACGGTTCTGCAAATCAACGCTGGTGATGTGGTCGAAGAGAATTTCGGTTTCAAACTTGGCCGCGTGCTCGTGCATACGTTCCATCAGCAGCGGACCGGTCAGGTCGTTAGGATCGCCAGGCCAGTTTTCGACTTCGGTGGTGGTGGTCAGCTGACCGCCTTTTTCCATTCCGGTAATCAGAACCGGTTTTAAGTTGGCGCGTGCAGCGTAGACCGCCGCGGTATAGCCCGCAGGGCCGGAGCCAAGAATAAGCAGCTTACTGTGTTTAGCTGTGCCCATGAGATCCTCATTGAACGTTTACTGACAATGAGGCTGATTGTAGGGAATTCGCTGCGTTAAAAAAAGAGTGCAGCGATGTTGTTAACGATGTGTGTCATCGTCGTTGCCTATAAGCGTAATGAATATGACCCACAGACTGCATAAAAAATCATTGTAATGCAGGGATAATCACGGGGCGAAAATGATGAATAATCATCAGCCAGAAGGAATATCTGGCACGTTCCACTAAAAATAGATGTTTTGCTTTGACAATCCCCTAAGCATTTGCGAAAACATTCGAGGAAGAAAAACATTTAGTGTTGAGCAAGCCTCATGCTTTTGCACAACCTGATGCAAATTTACCGAGTTATTGAAATTTACGCATAACGTGGACAGACGTTATACGTGATGTCGATAGTGGCCGTAAGGCATCGGTCTTCTCACGTACACCCTGAACAGTGACGTCATCAGGGTTATGGCAGGTGAAGGAAGGAATAGAGAGAGACTATAATAATGGTAGATAGCAAGAAGCGCCCGGGCAAAGATCTCGACCGTATCGATCGCAACATTCTCAACGAATTGCAAAAGGATGGGCGCATTTCTAACGTTGAGCTTTCCAAGCGTGTTGGGCTTTCGCCGACGCCGTGCCTTGAGCGCGTACGTCGTCTGGAACGTCAGGGTTTTATTCAGGGCTATACGGCGCTGTTGAACCCGCATTATCTGGATGCCTCATTACTGGTATTTGTTGAGATTACTCTGAATCGTGGCGCACCAGATGTGTTTGAGCAATTTAACGCCGCAGTGCAAAAACTTGAAGAAATTCAAGAGTGTCACCTCGTATCCGGTGATTTCGACTACCTGTTGAAAACACGCGTACCGGATATGTCGGCGTACCGTAAACTCTTAGGCGAGACCCTGCTGCGTCTGCCGGGCGTTAACGACACCCGTACTTATGTGGTCATGGAAGAGGTCAAACAGAGTAATCGTTTGGTCATTAAGACCCGTTAATACGGGCCAGGTGCAAAATTGGCGTATTTTGGTTACACTCCTGGGAATCCATACAGCAACAGTTCCGGTTAGCGCCGGTGCTGTTGTCTCCATTGCGTTTAAGGACACCTGGAGAGCCTTTCTTGAGCCAGGAATATACCGAAGATAAAGAAGTAACATTGAGGAAACTCAGCAGCGGGCGCCGTTTACTGGAGGCGTTGCTGATTCTTGTTGCCTTATTTGCCATCTACTTGATGGTAGCCTTGTTGAGTTTCAACCCATCAGATCCAAGCTGGTCCCAAACCGCGTGGCACGAACCTATCCATAATTTGGGTGGCGCGCCGGGAGCGTGGTTAGCGGATACGCTGTTCTTCATTTTTGGCGTAATGGCCTACACCATTCCGGTGATTATCATCGGTGCCTGCTGGTTTACCTGGCGTCAACGCGACAGTGAAGAGTTCATCGACTATTTTGCCGTGTCGCTGCGCCTCATCGGCGTGCTTGCTATGGTGCTGACCTCATGCGGGTTGGCGGCGATTAACGCGGACGATATCTGGTACTTTGCCTCAGGCGGCGTGCTGGGTAGCTTGCTCAGTACCGCAATGATGCCGCTGCTTAACAGCAGCGGCGGAACTATTGCGCTGCTTTGCGTTTGGGCTGCCGGGCTGACGCTGTTCACCGGCTGGTCGTGGGTAGGTATTGCCGAGAAGCTTGGCGGTGCGGTACTCACTGTTCTGACCTTCGCCAGCAACCGCACCCGTCGGGATAACACCTGGCAGGATGAGGATGAGTACGAAGAAGAAGAGCAATACGATCAACAACCTCACGCATCACCAGAAAAACGTGAATCACGCCGCGCGCGTATTCTTCGCGGTGCGCTGGCGCGTAAACAGCGTCTGTCGCAGAAATTTGCTAACCCTAACGGCCGTAAAACTGATGCGGCGCTGTTCTCCGGTAAGCGAATGGATGACGAAGAAGATGATGTGTTGTTCAGCGCCCGTGGTGTTGAAGCCGATCCTGGCGATGTTCTGTTCTCCGGTAATAAAGCAACATTAGAGCAGGAGCAAGAGTACGATCCGCTGTTTAGCGGGCACTCTGCGGTTGAGCCCGTTGCAGCCGCTGCTGCGATGACGGTTGCCAGCCAGGCCTGGGCCGCACCGGTTCCGCCCGTTGCCCCTATGCCGCCGGTATCGACCCCGGCTCCGATCGCCGAATCGGAACCTGCCGCACCGGCCATTGCATGGGAGCCTGCGCCTACTCCGGTCACGCCGGAGCCTGTGATTGCCCCTGCGCCGGAAGGTTATCTCTCTCCGCGCCCGGCCAATGTCCAGCAGCAGGTGCTGCATGAGAGCACCCAGAGCTGGTCAGAGCCCGTTGAGCCTGCGGTTGTTGGGCCTCAGCCGGAACCGCCGGAAGAGGTAAAATACGTTCGTCCGCCGATGTACCACTTCGAAGAAGTGGAAGAGAAGCGCGCCCGCGAACGCGAGCAACTGGCAGCGTGGTATCAACCGGTTAACGATCCGAAGCCCGACCCGTATAATTATGCTCCGGCTCAACCAGCCAAAGTTGCCCCGGCTGAGCCGCCGGTTTCTACTCCGGCACCAGAATCGTTTACATCTCCGGTTTCTGCTCCATTTACGGCGCCAGAGATCCCGGCGGTGGACGTCACACAAAGCGCTTCTGGCATTCAGCAGGGCGTCAAAGCTGCCGCAACTGCCGCCGCGTTTACGCCGATATTCAGTATTGCCGGAGATGCTCCGCGTCCTCAGGTTAAAGAGGGCATCGGTCCGCAGCTGCCGCGCCCTAACCGCGTGCGGGTGCCAACTCGTCGTGAACTGGCCTCCTACGGCATCAAGCTGCCTTCGCAGCGTATGGCCGAGGAACAGGCTCGCCAGGCGGAACTTCTGCAGCCTGAAGATGAGTATGGCGATGAAAATGATGCGCTCCAGCAACACGAACTGGCCCGCCAGTTTGCCGCTCAGCAGCATCAGCGCTATGGCGAAGAGTACGAAGAAGAAAGCTGGTCTGAAGAAGACCAGGCCGCGGCGGAACAAGCCGAGCTGGCACGTCAGTTCGCCGCCCAGCATAAGCAGCGTTATTCCGAGCCGCAGCAGCATAATGCATCTCCGTTCTCGCTCGATGATTTTGATTTCCAGTCATCGCTGAAAGAGCTGGTGGACGATACCCCGAGCGAGCCGTTGTTTATGCCGAGCGTGGAGCCCGCCCCGCAGCAACAGCCTCAGAGTTATCAAACTGCACCGCAGCAGGAGCAGTATGCTCAGGCCGCGCAGCATCAGCCAGCGGTACAGCAGCCTGCACCGCAGCAGCCAAAAGAGAGCCTGATCCATCCGTTCCTGATGCGTAACGGCGACGATCGTCCGCTGCAAAAGCCAACAACGCCGCTGCCGTCGCTGGATCTGCTGACTTCGCCTCCGACCGAGGTTGAGCCGGTAGACACCTTCGCAATGGAGCAAATGGCGCGCCTGGTTGAAGCTCGTCTGGCTGATTACCGTATCAAAGCCGACGTTGTGGATTACTCTCCAGGCCCGGTTATCACCCGTTTTGAACTCGACCTGGCTCCGGGTGTAAAAGCCGCACGTATTTCTAACCTGTCCCGCGATCTCGCGCGTTCCCTGTCAACCGTGGCGGTACGCGTGGTTGAGGTGATTCCGGGCAAACCTTACGTGGGCCTTGAGCTGCCGAATAAAAAGCGCCAGACCGTGTACCTGCGTGAAGTGCTCGATTGCGCGAAATTCCGCGATAACAGCTCGCCGCTCACGGTCGTGCTGGGCAAAGACATCGGCGGTGAGCCGGTGGTTGCCGATTTGGCAAAAATGCCGCATCTGCTGGTGGCGGGTACAACCGGTTCCGGTAAATCGGTTGGCGTAAACGCTATGATCATCAGCATGTTGTATAAGGCGACGCCGGAAGAAGTTCGCTTCATCATGATCGACCCGAAAATGCTTGAGCTGTCGGTGTATGAAGGTATCCCGCATCTGCTGACCGAAGTGGTCACGGATATGAAAGATGCCGCTAATGCGCTGCGCTGGAGCGTTAACGAGATGGAGCGCCGCTATAAGCTGATGTCCGCCCTCGGCGTGCGTAACCTTGCGGGTTACAACGAACGAGTGATGGAAGCCGAACGCATGGGCCGCCCAATTCCGGACCCGTTCTGGAAACCGGGCGACAGCATGGAAGTCGCGCACCCGATGCTCGAGAAACTTCCTTATATCGTGGTGCTGGTGGATGAATTTGCCGACCTGATGATGACGGTAGGTAAAAAAGTTGAAGAGCTGATTGCCCGCCTGGCGCAGAAAGCGCGTGCGGCCGGTATTCACCTGGTGCTGGCAACCCAGCGTCCGTCGGTCGACGTTATTACCGGCCTGATAAAAGCCAACATCCCGACGCGCATCGCGTTTACGGTATCGAGTAAAATTGACTCGCGTACCATCCTTGACCAGGGCGGCGCTGAGTCGCTGCTTGGTATGGGGGATATGCTTTATTCTGCGCCAAACTCCACTACGCCTGTGCGCGTGCACGGTGCCTTTGTCCGGGATGAAGAAGTTCATGCTGTGGTTCAGGACTGGAAAGCGCGCGGTCGTCCGCAGTACATCACCGGCATTACGGACGATGAGGGCAGCGGCGACGGCAGCGGCGGTGGCTTAGACGGCGACGAAGAGCTGGATCCGCTGTTCGACCAGGCTGTGGCATTTGTGGTTGAGAAGCGTAAAGCTTCCATCTCCGGCGTTCAGCGTCAGTTCCGCATCGGCTATAACCGTGCTGCAAGAATTGTCGAGCAGATGGAGAACCAGGGTATCGTTAGTCCGCAGGGGCATAACGGTAACCGCGAGGTTCTTGCGCCGCCTCAGTTTGAGTAATCCGGGCGAGCGCGAATCCACCGAGTGATAAAGAGCCGCACACGCGGCTCTTTTTGCAAAGATGGGTAAATTACCGGAAAATCAGCTTATTCTTCTGTTGCGGTAGCCAAAGACTTCACTACAGTGAGCAGCAGAAGCGCCATCGTCAGGTGGTCAATGAATCCAGAGGGAACATAATGAAAAAAATCGTAATTGCCTGTGCGCTGTTAACCGCGATGACTACAACCGGAGCCTGGGCTGATGCCGCCGGGGATTTGCAGGGCCGCCTCGGTAAAGTGGGCAGCTTCCACGCCAGCTTCACGCAGAAAGTGACCGACGGCAGCGGCGCTGCGGTGCAGGAAGGCCAGGGCGATTTATGGGTTAAACGCCCGAACCTGTTCAACTGGCATATGACCCAGCCGGATGAAAGTATTCTGGTTTCCGACGGCAAAACCCTGTGGTTCTATAATCCGTTCGTTGAGCAAGTTACGGCAACCTGGCTGAAAGATGCGACCAGCAACACGCCGTTTATGCTGATTGCGCGCAACCAGTCCAGCGACTGGAAGCAATACAATATCAAGCAGAGCGGCGATGATTTTGTGCTGACCCCGAAAAGCAGCTCCGGCAACCTGAAGCAGTTCACCATCAATGTTGGCAGCGATGGCACCATCCATCAGTTCAGCGCGGTTGAGCAGGATGACCAGCGCAGCAGCTATACGCTGAAAGCGCAGCAGAACGGCTCAGTGGATGCCGGTAAGTTTACTTTCACCCCGCCTAAAGGCGTAACGGTGGACGACCAACGTAAGTAGAGGCCTGAGTGAGCAACCTGTCGCTCGATTTTTCTGATAATACCTTCCAGCCTCTGGCCGCCCGTATGCGGCCAGAAAATCTGGAGCAGTATATTGGCCAGCAGCACCTGCTGGCCGCCGGTAAACCGCTGCCCCGGGCCATTGAAGCAGGCCACCTGCATTCGATGATCCTCTGGGGGCCGCCCGGCACCGGCAAAACCACCCTTGCCGAAGTGATTGCTCGCTATGCAAATGCCGACGTCGAACGTATTTCGGCGGTCACCTCCGGCGTGAAAGAGATCCGCGAAGCCATCGAACGCGCCCGTCAGAACCGCAATGCCGGTCGCCGCACCATCCTGTTTGTCGATGAAGTCCATCGCTTCAACAAAAGCCAGCAGGACGCGTTCCTGCCGCATATCGAAGACGGCACTATTACGTTTATCGGGGCGACGACTGAAAACCCGTCGTTTGAGCTTAATTCGGCTCTGCTGTCCCGCGCCCGAGTTTATTTACTCAAGTCGCTGACCGTCGAAGACATTGAGCAAGTGCTCACTCAGGCGATGAGCGACAAAGAACGTGGCTACGGCGGGCAAAATATCGTGCTGCCTGACGAAACCCGAAAAGCCATTGCCGAACTGGTTAACGGCGACGCGCGTCGGGCGCTTAACACCCTGGAAATGATGGCCGATATGGCCGAAATTGATGGCGGCGGCCAGCGGGTGTTACAGCCTGAACTGCTGACGGAAATCGCCGGGGAACGTAGCGCTCGTTTTGACAATAAAGGCGACCGTTTTTACGACCTGATCTCCGCCGTACATAAATCCATTCGTGGCTCTTCGCCGGATGCGGCGCTTTACTGGTACGCCCGCATTATTACCGCCGGGGGCGATCCGCTCTACGTTGCGCGTCGGCTGCTGGCGATAGCTTCGGAAGACGTTGGGAATGCCGACCCACGCGGCATGCAGGTTGCCATCGCCGCCTGGGATTGCTTTACCCGTGTAGGCCCGGCGGAAGGCGAGAGAGCCATTGCTCAGGCGATTGTTTATCTGGCCTGCGCGCCGAAAAGTAATGCCGTTTACACCGCGTTCAAGGCGGCGATGAGCGATGCCCGCGAACGCCCGGACTTCGACGTGCCGGTTCATTTGCGTAATGCGCCAACCAGGCTGATGAAGGAAATGGGTTACGGCCAGGAGTATCGTTACGCACACGACGAACCCAACGCCTACGCCGCCGGGGAAGAGTATTTCCCGCCTGAAATGGCACAAACTCGCTATTATCGGCCGACCAACAGAGGTCTTGAAGGCAAGATTGGCGAAAAGCTAGCCTGGCTTACCGAGCAGGATCAGAAAAGCCCCACAAAACGCTACCGCTAATGCAGGCGTTGCGGTAAGGTTAGCAAGACTACATAGCGGCCGCAGGCTGTGGCCGCACTCCCTATAAATTCAATTCGATAAGCACAGGATAAGCATGCTCGATCCCAATCTGCTGCGTACAGAGCCAGACGCAGTCGCTGAAAAACTGGCACGCCGGGGCTTTAAGCTGGATGTAGAAACGCTGCGCTCTCTGGAAGAGCGTCGTAAAGTATTGCAGGTCAAAACGGAAAATCTGCAGGCTGAACGTAACTCGCGATCGAAATCCATCGGCCAGGCGAAAGCGCGCGGAGAAGACATTGAGCCGCTGCGTTTGCAGGTTAACCAGCTGGGCGAAGAGCTGGATGCAGCGAAAAACGAGCTTGATGCTCTGCTGGCTGAAATCCGCGATATCGCGCTGACCCTGCCAAACATTCCTGACGACTGCGTGCCTTTGGGCAAAGACGACAGCGAAAACGTTGAAATTAGCCGCTGGGGCGAGCCGCGCAAGTTTGATTTTGAAGTGCGCGACCACGTTACGCTGGGCGAAATGGCTAAAGGCCTGGACTTTGCCGCTGCGGTAAAATTGACCGGCTCACGCTTTGTCGTGATGCAGGGCCAGATTGCTCGCCTGCACCGCGCCCTGAGCCAGTTTATGCTGGATCTGCATACCGAGCAGCACGGTTACAGCGAAAACTACGTCCCGTACCTGGTTAACCAGGACACGCTGTACGGCACCGGCCAGCTGCCAAAATTCGGCGGTGACCTGTTCCATACCCGCCCGCTGGACGAAGAAGCTGACAGCAGCAACTACGCGCTGATCCCAACCGCAGAAGTGCCGCTGACTAACCTGGTGCGCGATGAGATCCTCGACGAAGATTCTCTGCCGCTGAAAATGACCGCGCATACGCCGTGTTTCCGCTCAGAAGCGGGTTCCTACGGCCGCGATACGCGTGGTCTGATCCGTCAGCACCAGTTCGATAAAGTTGAAATGGTGCAGATCGTTCGCCCGGAAGACTCGATGGATGCGTTAGAAGAGCTGACCGCACATGCGGAAAAAGTTCTTCAACTGTTGAATCTGCCGTATCGCAAGGTGCTGCTGTGCAGCGGCGACATTGGTTTTGGTTCAGCTAAAACCTACGATCTGGAAGTCTGGCTGCCGGCGCAGAATACCTATCGTGAAATCTCATCTTGTTCAAACATGTGGGATTTCCAGGCGCGTCGCTTACAGGCTCGCTGCCGTAATAAAACGGACAAGAAAACCCGTCTGGTGCACACCCTTAACGGCTCCGGCCTGGCGGTAGGGCGTACCCTGGTTGCGGTGCTGGAAAACTACCAGCAGGCCGATGGCCGTATTGAAGTGCCAGAAGTGCTGCGTCCGTATATGAAAGGCCTGGAATTCATCGGTTAATCGCCGTTTTCCCTGCTTTAAAAGCGCCTGCGGGCGCTTTTTTTATTGCTGAATAATCCCCACGCTCCGCGCCATTCCTGCCTTTCTTGATACCAGACAATAACCCCTACTCCCAAAGAAGTAATATGGCTCCCCGAAAGCGGGTGATGGTAGTTCAATTAAAACTTTAACCTAATCATCATTTGGCGGCCGTGCTTTACAAGGCGTAACGCGGCCAGGCCAATCCACAACATAACATTCTAATCGGACATCCCTTTCACGTTTTGGCTGCGCAACGGAATGCGGGCATTCAGCCCGCGTGACCGCTGCTGGCTTATTCCAACTGTGAGCAAAACAAGTAGGTCCCTATGACTGATAAAACCCCTAACGCGATCCTCGCGGCAGAGGTCAGCCGTCGTAAGCTGGTCAAAACCACGGCAATCGGTGGTTTAGCTGCTGCAAGTAGCGCCTTTTCGCTTCCCTTTTCCCGGCTTGCATTTGCGGCTCAGCCCGCAAATTCCGCTGGCGCTGAGAAAGTTGTCTGGAGCGCCTGTACGGTCAACTGCGGCAGCCGCTGCCCGCTGCGTATGCACGTTGTGGATGGCGAAATCAAATATGTGGAAACCGATAACACCGGCAATGACGACTATGAAGGGCTGCATCAGGTTCGCGCCTGCCTGCGTGGCCGCTCGATGCGCCGCCGCGTCTACAATGCCGACCGCCTGAAGTATCCAATGAAGCGCGTGGGCGCGCGGTGAAGGGAAATTCGAGCGTATAAGCTGGGATGAAGCATTCGACACGATTGCCGACAGCATGAAGGGCATCATTAAAGAGTACGGCAACGAAGCCATATACCTGAACTACGGCACGGGTACGCTGGGCGGCACGATGACGCGCTCGTGGCCACCCGGTTCAACGCTGATTGCCCGCATGATGAACTGCTGCGGCGGCTACCTGAACCACTATGGTGATTATTCTACAGCGCAGATAGCCGCCGGGCTGAATTACACCTATGGCGGCTGGGCGGACGGTAATAGCCCGTCCGATATTGAAAACAGCAAGCTGGTGGTGCTGTTCGGCAATAACCCGGGCGAAACGCGCATGAGCGGCGGCGGCGTCACTTACTACCTTGAAGAGGCTCGCCAGAAATCCAACGCGCGCATGATTATTATCGATCCGCGCTACACCGATACCGGCGCCGGGCGTGAAGATGAGTGGATCCCGATCCGACCGGGCACTGACGCGGCGCTGATCTCTGCCCTGGCGTGGGTCATGATCGATGAGAACCTGGTTGACCAGGCGTTTCTCGACAAATACTGCGTAGGCTACGACGAAAAAACGCTGCCCGCCGGTGCGCCGCGCAATGGCCACTATAAAGCCTATATTTTGGGGCAGGGTGCGGACGGCATCGCCAAAACGCCGCAGTGGGCCTCGCAGATTACCGGCATCCCTGTCGATCGCATTGTGAAGCTGGCCAGGGAAATCGGCAGCGCGAAACCCGCTTTTATTAGCCAGGGCTGGGGGCCTCAGCGCCATTCCAACGGGGAGCTGGTTTCCCGCGCCATCGCTATGCTTTCTATTCTCACCGGTAACGTTGGTATTCACGGCGGCAACAGCGGGGCGCGTGAAGGCTCCTACAGTCTGCCATTTGTCAGAATGCCAACGCTGGAAAACCCGGTACAAACCAGCATCTCGATGTTTATGTGGACCGACGCAATCGAGCGCGGCGCGGAGATGACGGCGACCCGTGACGGCGTGCGCGGCAAAGACAAGCTGGACGTGCCGATCAAAATGATCTGGAACTATGCCGGCAATTGCCTGATTAACCAGCACTCCCAGATCAACCGTACCCACGACATTCTGCAGGACGACAAGAAGTGCGAAATGATTGTGGTCATCGACAACCACATGACCTCTTCGGCGAAGTATGCGGATATTCTGCTGCCGGACTGTACCGCCTCCGAGCAGATGGATTTTTGCCTCGACGCCTCCTGCGGCAACATGGCGTACGTTATTTTTGCCGAACAGGCAATCAAACCACGCTTCGAATGCAAAACCATCTATGAAATGACCAGCGAACTGGCGAAGCGCATGGGAGTTGAACAGCAATTTACCGAAGGCCGCACCCAGGAAGGCTGGATGCGCCATCTGTATGCTCAATCCCGTCAGGTTATTCCCGAGCTGCCTGAGTTTGATGAATTCCGCCAGCAGGGCATGTTCAAAAAACGCGATCCGGAAGGACACCACGTCGCCTATAAGGCGTTCCGTGAAGATCCGCACGCCAATCCGTTAAGCACGCCTTCGGGGAAAATTGAGATCTATTCGGCCGAACTGGCGCAAATTGCCGCCACCTGGGAACTGCCGGAAGGTGACGTTATCGATCCGCTGCCTGTTTACAGCCCCGGCTTTGAAAACGTTGGCGATCCTCTGGCCGAAAAATGGCCGCTGCAAATGACCGGCTTCCACTATAAGGCCCGCGCACACTCCACTTATGGCAACGTTGACGTGCTTAAAGCCGCCTGCCGCCAGGAGATGTGGATTAACCCGCTGGATGCAAAACAGCGCGGCATCGCCAACGGCGACATGGTACGTATCTTTAACGGCCGCGGCGAAGTGCGTATTAATGCCAAAGTAACCCCGCGCATCATTCCGGGCGTGGTCGCCCTTGGAGAAGGGGCCTGGTATAGCCCGGACGCGAACGGCGTGGACAGGGCAGGCAGCATCAACGTGCTGACCACTCAGCGCCCGTCACCGCTGGCAAAAGGCAACCCATCCCACAGTAACCTGGTTCAGGTTGAGAAGGCGTAAGGAGCAGTAAATGACAACCCAATACGGATTTTATATCGACTCCAGCCGCTGCACCGGGTGCAAAACCTGTGAGCTGGCCTGTAAGGATTACAAGAACTTAACGCCGGAAGTCAGCTTCCGCCGTATATATGAATACGCGGGCGGTAACTGGCAGGAAGATAACGGCGTCTACCATCAGGATGTTTTTGCTTACTACCTCTCCATCTCGTGTAACCACTGCGAGGATCCGGCCTGCACTAAAGTTTGCCCGAGCGGTGCGATGCACAAGCGTGAAGACGGTTTTGTGGTGGTCAACGAAGAGGTGTGCATTGGCTGCCGCTACTGCCATATGGCCTGCCCATACGGGGCACCGCAGTACAACGAAGAGAAAGGTCACATGACCAAGTGTGACGGCTGCTACGAGCGGGTTGCGGAGGGTAAAAAACCGGTCTGCGTTGAATCCTGCCCGCTGCGTGCGCTGGACCTGGCTCCGATTGACGAACTGCGTAAGAAATACGGCACTCAGGCGGCCATTGCGCCGCTGCCTGCTTCGCACTTCACGAAGCCGAATATCGTTATCAAACCTAACGCCAACAGCCGCCCAAGTGGGGATACCAGCGGTTATCTGGCCAACCCGAAGGAGGTGTGAGATGGGAAACGGATGGCATGAATGGCCGCTAATGATCTTTACCGTGCTGGGGCAGTGCGTCGCGGGTGGTTTTATCGTTATGGCACTGGCTCTGCTGTACGGCGTGGACGACAAAGCAACCCGTAAACGTGCGGAACTGGCGATGGTGGTGCTTTGGGTGCTGATGGGCATCGGCTTTGTGGCTTCGGTGCTGCACCTTGGCTCGCCGCTGCGTGCTTTTAATTCGCTTAACCGCATAGGCAGTTCTTCGCTCAGTAATGAGATTGCGAGCGGCTCGGTGTTCTTTGCCGTGGGCGGTTTTTGGTGGCTGCTAACGGTGCTGGGGAAGATGCCGCAGGCGCTGGGAAAAGCCTGGGCGCTGGTCACGATGATTCTCGGCGTAGTTTTTGTCTGGATGATGAGCCGCGTCTACCTGATTGACACGGTACCAACCTGGTTCAGCATCTGGACGCCGCTGAGCTTCTTCCTGACGATGTTTATTGGCGGCCCGCTGCTCGGCTACCTGCTGCTGCGTGCGGCGGGTGTTAACGGCTGGGCGATGCGAGTCCTGCCGGTAGTCACGCTAATTGCGCTGCTGGTGAGCATGGTTGTGGTGCTGATGCAGGGGATGGAGCTGGCAACGCTGCACAGCTCTATTCAGCAGGCTTCGGCGCTGGTGCCGCAGTATGGGTCGTTGATGGCCTGGCGCATGGGGCTGCTGGTTGTCGCTCTGGTCTGCTGGGTTGCCCCGCAGTTAAAGGGGCGTCAGCCGGGCGTGGCGCTTTTAACGCTGGCGATGCTGTTTGTGCTGGCCGGTGAGCTTATCGGTCGCGGCGTATTCTACGGGCTGCATATGACCGTTGGTATGGCTATCGCGAGTTAACATTTCATCCGGTTATAAACGCGCCTCAGGGCGCGTTTTTTATCCCTTTCGCATAAGAAAATTTCACCTGAAGATCCATGAAATTTTTCTTTGTTCGCAGGAGGTGAATTTTCGCTATATCGCATCAAAAACAGAGAGATACATTTTACGTGACCTCTGTCACTTAATAGCAGGATAAGTTTTTCAAATCGTCGGGCCCAAAAACCGCTGTACCCCCCATTATTGCTGGATTGACAATCAATTTGCCGGTGGCATGATGCGCACAAATTTCCTTATTCCCTCACGGTTTTACACCCATGACCATCTATACCCGTCCCGTATTGCTGCTGCTTTGCGGGTTACTGCTGCTGACTCTGGCGATGGCGGTTTTAAACACGCTCGTCCCGCTTTGGCTGGCTCACGATAATCTTCCTACCTGGCAGGTCGGCATGGTCGGCTCGGCCTACTTCTCCGGTAACCTGGTGGGGACGTTGATTACGGGATGGGTGATTAAGCGCCACGGCTTCAACCGCAGCTACTACATGGCTTCGTTTATCTTTGCCGTCGGCTGCGTCGGCCTCGGGCTGATGGTAGGATTCTGGAGCTGGATGATCTGGCGTTTTATCGCCGGGGTTGGCTGCGCAATGATTTGGGTCGTGGTTGAGAGCGCGCTGATGTGCAGCGGTACCTCCCGCAACCGTGGTCGCCTGCTGGCCGCTTACATGACGGTTTATTATATCGGCATGGTCGTTGGGCAATTGATGGTCAGCAAGCTGTCTACCGAGCTGATGAGCGTCCTGCCGTGGGCAACCGCTCTGGTGCTGGCGGCCATTCTTCCGCTGCTGTTTACTCATATCGTGAGCGACGGCGATGAGCACCGTGAAAATACTCCTGTGTGGCCGATGCTGCGCCTGCGGCAGGCCCGGCTTGGTATCAACGGCTGCATTATGTCCGGCATTGTCCTGGGCTCACTGTATGGCCTGATGCCGCTGTACCTCAATCACCAGGGCGTTAGCGACTCCGGAATTGGTTTCTGGATGGCGGTGATGATTAGTGCCGGTATTGTCGGCCAGTGGCCGATGGGGCGCCTGGCGGATAAATATGGCCGCCTGCTGGTGCTGCGCGTGCAGGTCTTTGTCGTTATCCTCGGCTGCCTCGCCATGTTAAGCAATGCGGCGATGGGGCCAGCGCTGTTTGTGCTGGGCGCTTTCGGCTTTACGCTTTACCCGGTTGCGATGGCCTGGGCCTGCGAGCGAGTTGAGCGCCATCAGCTGGTGGCGATGAACCAGGCGCTGCTGCTTAGCTACACCATCGGCAGCCTGATTGGGCCAACGGTGACCGCCCTGCTGATGCAAAACTACTCCGATAACGTGCTGTTTATCATGATGGCCGCCGTATCGTTTGTTTACCTGATGATGCTCCTGCGCAAAGCTGGTCAGCACCCGACTCCGGTGGCTCACGCCTGAGTCTGAGCTCCCGTCGCTTTTCCCGCTGCGTATTCCTTTATCGGAATACGTAGCGATCTATGGGATGATACCCCGGTACATAAAAAGGGGAAGCGATGGATTCGGTAAACTTTACGCTGGCGCAAATAGAAGCTTTTGCCTGCGTCTGCGAATGTGGCACCTTGACGAAGGCCGCTAAAAAGCTGAAAAAAGACCGGACAACGGTCAGCCAGCTTCTGGACTACCTCGAAATCGATCTCGGCTACACGCTGTTCGATCGCGCAACCCGCCCTCTGACCTTAACTGAACCTGGAAAGTTACTTTATCGCCAGGCTCGGCTGTTTCTCCATGAAGCACGGGCGTTTTCCGAAGTCGCACGCCAGATGCCGGGGCAAATTGAGACCCGCCTGACCCTGTGTTACGACCCTTTGACTCCTCGTGAATTTTTACTCCGCCTGGTTGAGCGGCTGGCTCAGGAGCAAATCACCCTCGATTTATTACTGTGCGAGCGCGCCGATGCCGAGCGATGGCTCGACGAAGGGAAAGCGCATATTGGTATTTTTCAGGCGCTCAATCGTTCGGTTAATACTCATCTGCAGTGGCGCGCCGTGGGCAGCCTGGAGCTTGCGGTCTGGGCGAAGAGAGGGCTTTTCCCGGGCAAACCTGTCTCTCTTTTACACCTCGCAGCCGGTACGCAGCTGGTTCCCTTCCGCGAGATGCCGGACTCGCTGGCACAGCGCATCCAGATTGCCGACCGGGTAATACGGGTGAATGAGCTGACCCTGCTGGAGAAGCGGCTGTGCGCCGGGGAAGGGTGGGCCTTTCTGCCGCTGCATTTTGGGGTAGAAAACTGGCCGGGAATCGAACGGCTGGAAACGGAAATTGGGGATCGCGGGCTGATGCATCCTGTGGTGGCGCTCTGGAAGCCGGGGCACATAGCCCAAAGCCAGCTGGAGAAGGTGATAGCGGCAGTTGAATCCGCCTGGCAGACACAATAGCGCTCCCGTAAACGAGAGCGCCCGGTCTGAATTAGTACATGACCTTATGGCCGTACTGCTCCAGAATGCCTTTCACCCGCTCCATGGTCTCTTTTTTCGGCGGATGAACGCCGTCCAGTTTGTATTCTTCGCCCATCGCAACCCATTTGTGTTTGCCCAGCTCGTGGTACGGCAGCAGTTCAATTTTCTCGACGTTGCCCATATCACGCGTGAACTCACCGAGGCGGTGCGCAGAATCATCATCATCAGACCAGCCCGGGACAACCACGTAGCGGATCCACACTTTGATCTCTTTTTTCGACAGATACTGCGCGAACTCCAGCGTGCGGTGGTTTGACACGCCAACCAGGTTTTGATGGATCTCGTCATTCATCTGCTTCAGGTCAAGCATGACCAGGTCGGTAACTTCAAGAAGCTCGTCAATGACCGGATCGTAGCGACGCACAAAGCCGTTGGTGTCCAGGCAGGTATGAATGCCTTCTTTGCGGCAGGCGCGGAACCAGTCGCGCACAAATTCGGCCTGCAGAATAGCTTCGCCGCCGGATGCGGTCACGCCGCCGCCGGATGCGTTCATAAAGTGGCGATAGGTCACCACCTCCTTCATCAGGTCATCTACCGTTACCTCTTTGCCACCGTGGGTATCCCAGGTGTCGCGGTTGTGGCAGTAGAGGCAGCGCATCAGGCAGCCCTGGAAGAAGGTAATGAAGCGAATACCGGGGCCATCCACGGTTCCGCAGGATTCAAAAGAGTGAATTCGTCCGATTGCTGACATTGCGGTGATTTCTCCAGGTGTGGCCCATCCGGGGCCTGTGGGTGCACAGCTCAAGCCGGCTGTGTTAAGTCTGTTTTGGCAGTTACCCAGAGTATAGATAGCTGGCAAAGCAGGCTGATAGCAGAGAGGTTAGTAAAAAGGCCCCACGGGTGTGGAGCCTTTATATATTACGCTTCTTCAGTCTAACAGGGAATTAGATGGACTGAGTGAAGGTACGGGTAATAACGTCCTGCTGCTGTTCTTTAGTCAGGGAGTTAAAACGTACTGCATAACCGGATACGCGGATGGTCAACTGAGGGTATTTCTCAGGGTTTTCCATGGCGTCCAGCAGCATTTCACGGTTCATCACGTTCACGTTCAGGTGCTGACCACCTTCGATGTTCGCTTCGTGGTGGAAGTAACCATCCATCAGGCCTGCAAGGTTGGTTTTACGCACGTCGTCGTCTTTACCCAGCGCGTTCGGCACGATAGAGAAGGTGTAAGAGATACCATCTTTAGCGTAGGCAAACGGCAGTTTTGCAACGGAGGTCAGAGAGGCAACAGCACCTTTCTGGTCACGGCCGTGCATTGGGTTAGCGCCTGGACCGAACGGAGTACCTGCGCGGCGACCGTCTGGAGTGTTACCGGTTTTCTTACCATAAACCACGTTAGAGGTGATGGTCAGAACGGACTGAGTCGCGATAGCGCCACGGTAGGTATTCAGTTTCTGAATTTTCTTCATGAAACGTTCTACCAGGTCAACGGCGATGTCATCAACACGCGGGTCGTTGTTACCGAACTGCGGGTATTCGCCTTCGATTTCGAAGTCGATAGCCAGGCCATCTTCGTCGCGAATCGGTTTAACTTTGGCGTATTTGATTGCAGACAGGGAGTCAGCCGCAACGGACAGACCGGCGATACCGCAAGCCATGGTGCGAACAACGTCACGGTCGTGCAGAGCCATCAGAGACGCTTCGTAGCTGTACTTGTCATGCATGTAATGGATGATGTTCAGCGCGGTCACGTACTGCTTAGCCAGCCAGTCCATGAAGTGGTCCAGACGATCCAGAACGTTGTCGTAGTCCAGCACTTCAGCAGTGATTGGCGCTTCTTTAGGGCCAACCTGCATTTTCAGTTTTTCATCAACGCCGCCGTTGATAGCGTACAGCATGGTTTTCGCCAGGTTTGCACGAGCACCGAAGAACTGCATTTGCTTACCAACAACCATCGGGCTTACGCAGCAAGCAATCGCGTAGTCGTCGTTGTTGAAGTCAGGACGCATCAGGTCGTCATTCTCATATTGCAGAGAAGAGGTGTCGATGGAGACTTTAGCCGCGTATTTTTTGAAGTTCAGTGGCAGTTTTTCAGACCACAGAATGGTGATGTTCGGCTCCGGAGACGGCCCCATGGTGTACAGGGTGTTCAGGAAGCGGAAGCTGTTTTTAGTCACCAGAGTACGGCCGTCAACGCCCATACCGCCGATAGATTCGGTTGCCCAGATTGGGTCACCGGAGAACAGCTCATCGTATTCTGGGGTACGCAGGAAGCGAACCATACGCAGTTTCATGACCAGGTGGTCAATCATTTCCTGAGCGTCTTGCTCGTTGATTTTGCCTGCTTTGATGTCGCGTTCGATGTAAGCATCCAGGAAGGTGGATACGCGGCCGAAGGACATTGCAGCGCCGTTCTGAGATTTAACCGCGGCCAGGTAGCCGAAGTAAGTCCACTGAATAGCTTCCTGAGCGTTGGTAGCAGGACCAGAGATATCGCAGCCATATTTAGCAGCCATTTCTTTGATCTGACCCAGCGCGCGGTGCTGTTCGGAAATCTCTTCACGCAGACGGATAGTCGCTTCCAGGTCTTCACCGTTTTCCAGTTTGGTCTGCAGTGAGTTGAACTGAGCGAACTTGTCTTTCATCAGGTAGTCGATACCGTACAGCGCTACGCGACGGTAGTCACCGATGATACGGCCACGGCCATACGCATCTGGCAGACCAGTGATGACGCCGGATTTACGGCAGTTCAGGATGTCTTTGGTGTAAACGTCAAACACGCCCTGGTTGTGAGTCTTACGGTATTCGGTGAAGATTTTTTTCAGCATTGGGTCGAGTTCACGACCGTACACTTTGCAAGAACCTTCAACCATTTTGATGCCGCCGAACGGAATAATTGCACGTTTCAGAGGAGCATCAGTCTGCAGGCCCACGATAGTTTCGAGGGACTTGTTGATGTAACCAGCATCATGAGAAGTGATGGTAGAAGCAAGGTCGGTGTCAAAATCAACTGGCGCATGAGTGCGGTTTTCCAGTTTGACGCCTTCCATCACGCTGTCCCACAGTTTGGTAGTTGCGTCGGTAGCACCTGCCAGGAAGGACTCATCACCCTCGTACGGGGTGTAGTTTTTCTGAATAAAGTCACGTACGTTGACTTCATTCTGCCAGTCGCCTTTAGCAAAACCTTCCCAGGCTGTGGCTAACTTTTCATTAAGCTCGGACATGTAACACCTACCTTCTAATGTGGAGTTCTTAATCCTACGTGTTGGCTAAGCTTAGTGCTTATCGCCACCGCGCAGATAAATTACCCAGTATGTCAACCCAACCAGTAAACCCCCGCCGATGATGTTTCCGATAGTAACCGGAATCAGATTATCGGTGATGAAGTTCAACACGGTCAGATGCGAGAAACTTTCCGGAGAAGACCCTACTGCGGTCCAGAATTCCGGGCTGGCAAAATTGCGTACTACGATGCCCATCGGGATCATAAACATGTTTGCGATACTGTGCTCAAAGCCGCTGGCAACAAACATGGCAACCGGAAGGATCATAGCAAACATTTTGTCCATCAGACTGCGGCCGGAGTAGCTCATCCAAACCGCCAGACAAACCATCAGGTTTGCGAGAATGCCGAGGCAGACCGCTTCGACAAACGTGTGGTGCATTTTATGGTCGGCGGTTTGCAGGACGTTCAGCCCCCATGCGCCGTTAGCCGTCATATACATTCCGGACAGCCAAATCAGCAGGACAAACAGCAGCGCGCCGATAAGGTTACCAATATAGACGTTGACCCAGTTACGCAGTAGCTGGCACCAGGTGATTCTGCCGCTGGCTTTGGCAACGACTATCAGGACGGTGGAAGTAAACAGGTCAGCACCGCAGATAACGCAAAGAATCAAGCCCAGCGAGAAACAGGTGCCGCCAATCAGTTTGGCAATCCCAAACGGGATAGTGGAAGTGCCGGTTGTGGCGGTAATGTAGAACACGAAGGCAATCGAAATGAAGACGCCTGCGGTAATCGCTAAGTAAAAGGTCGTTAGCGGTTGTTTTGTTGCTTTATAAACGCCAGCGTCTTCGGCAATTTTTGCCATCGCTGGTGGAAGCACTAGATCAAAAGGGTTGTCAGCTTTCACACTAACTCTCTCTTATTTAATTCGGCGAGGAGATACTAACAAAGCATTATAGAGTAAAATTTGATGTGGATCATATCTCGCCAAGCTAATAGGCACTGAAAAAGCAGGTCTATACCCGATTTTCAGCATAACTATTTGATTATCCCTGAAAAAATAAATTTTAATGTTTATAGATAAAATTGAATTTAGCCACAACTCCTTCTGAAATCGGTTAATTAAAATGGAGTATTTCAATATTTAAGCAACATTATTTTCTCTGTCGGCAAATAATGATTTACCCGAAATTAACCAAAAAATTACATAATAAATTATTATTGTTGCAATAATAAAAACGGGGCCAAAAAGCGCCCCGTAATATAGCTCAGACCCGGTGCGGTTCGCACCCCTAAGTTGTTAATAAATCACTTTACCTGCCAATATTTGGCTTTGGCACGCTGCAATTTTTCGTAAGCGGCCAGCAAGGCCTGGTGAGCCGGGAAGGCTTTCAGGTCTTTATCCACCGGCTGGAGGCCGTAGAAGGCTGCTTCTCCGCTCAGCGCCGCGCTTGCCGCGTCTACCGCGTCCGCACCGTACATGCGTACGAAAGCGTTCAGGTATTGCAGCGGCTCGCGCTCTTCTTCCTGAGACAGCAGCAGCAGGGTTTGCAGGCAGCGGTAGTAGTTGGCGCGCGCCGGGCTGAACAGCGAAGCGTTAAACTCCATGGTCCATTCGGTCCAGATAAGCGCCTGCTCCAGGTCGCCGCCCGCCAGCGCCAGCATCGCTTTCAGCTCGCCGATGCGCAGCGTGTACCAGCCGTTATCTTTCCCGGTCGCCAGGCCCAGCAGCTCGCGTACGCGGGTGAAGTCGTCATGGCCTTCGTCATCAAGCTGGGAGATAAGGTCCAGGTAATCCTGCTGTTCCCACTCGCTGTCCGGCAGCGCCAGGATCGTTTCGCGCAGGTGGCTGCCCATGCTGTTGTTGGCCAGCAGCAGGTCGTCCGCAGGGTAGATGTCGGACATGCCCGGAACGATAATACGGCAGGCGTACACGTCCAGATGCTCGTAGTCAGCGATATAGACTTCCTGGTCTTCTGATTTGAAGATAGCCATCAGGGTGGCGAACTCTTCTTCCGTGGTGCCGGAGAAGCTCCAGTCGGCAAACGGATAATCGGCATCCTGCTTGAACATATCCCAGGAGATCAGGCCGCTGGAGTCGATGAAGTGAGTTTCCAGGTTAGCGTGCTCGGCCACTTCTTCATCGTCGAAGGTTGGCGGGGTGAAGACGTCCAGGTCTTTCAGACCACGGCCCTGCAGCAGCTCGGTTACGGTACGCTCAAGCGCGACGCCGAAGTCCGGGTGTGCGCCAAACGAGGCGAAGCAGGTGCCGTTCGCCGGGTTGAACAGCACCACGCAGATAACCGGATATTTGCCGCCCAGAGAACCGTCGTAGGCGAAGATTGGGAAACCTTCCGCTTCGAGCGTTTTAATCGACTCAACTACGCCAGGGTAGCGAGCCAGCACTTCCTGCGGGATCTCCGGCAGGCTGATGCTCTCGGCAATAATGCGGTTTTTAATATGGCGTTCGAACACTTCGGACAGGCCCTGAACGCGCGCTTCGTTGGCGGTGTTCCCGGCGGACATGCCGTTAGAAACGTACAGGTTGCCGATGATGTTCATCGGAATATAAACGGTCTGCTGGTCGGACTGGCGGGTAAACGGCAGGGCGCAGATACCGCGCTCTTCGTTTCCTGACTGTAGATCGATAAGCATCCCGGCGGTTAATTCGTTTTCCGGATCGTAGAAGGCGCGCAGGCGGTCATCGAGGATCCCTTCCGGCAGTTGTTCATCTTCCGGGATTGGGAACCACTTCTCATTTGGATAATGAACAAACGGGCCATTCGCGATGGTGTCGCCCAGCCAGAAGTCGGCAAAGAAGTAGTTAGTGGACAGACGTTCAAAATATTCACCCAGCGCGGAAGCCAGCGCCGCTTTTTTCGTTGCGCCCTTGCCATTGGTGAAGCAAAGCGCGCTGTCTTTATCGCGAATATGCACCGACCACACGTTTGGCACCGGGTTAAGCCAGGAGGCTTCTTCGATATTAAAGCCGAGGTCGGTCAGCTTGGTCTGGAAGCGAGCGATGGAGTCTTCCAGGGCGGCATCTTTGCCGGGGATAAAAGTCTGGGTCATGGGGTTCACTTTAATGGTACGCAAAACGCGCAATGATACGGGTTTTACCGGAGGGACGCTATCATCCGCCCGGTGCAGGCGACGCTAGCATAACAGGCTCTGCGGCATTGCTGTAACCCGGTGAGCTTAGAGTTTTTTGGCCTGACCGCCGGATATCGGGCAATTTTTTCTGCCGCCGGAAGATTGTGTTGTGTGATTTTGCGCACATTAACCCCCGGCACCGGATTAACCGTTGCAACACTGCGCCGCTGAATGATAAAACCGATAATGTAATAAAAACTTATTGCTCGAGGCGTGGTGAGGGGAAATGACACAGGTATACAATTTTAGTTCTGGTCCGGCGATGCTACCGGCTGAGGTTCTTCGTCGTGCACAACAGGAACTGTGCGACTGGCACGGGCTTGGCACTTCCGTAATGGAAATTAGCCACCGTGGTAAAGAGTTTATTCAGGTTGCCGAAGAGGCAGAAAAAGATTTTCGCGATCTGCTGCAAATCCCCTCCAACTATAAAGTTTTATTCTGCCACGGCGGCGGCCGCGGTCAGTTTGCTGGCGTGCCGCTGAATATCCTCGGCGATAAAACCAGCGCTGACTATATCGACGGCGGCTACTGGGCTAACAGCGCGATTAAAGAAGCGAAGAAATACTGCCAGCCAATTGCCCACGATGTGAAAATTACCGTCGATGGCAAACGTGCCATCAGACCGATGAGCGAATGGCAGGTTTCCGACAACAGCGCTTTCCTGCATTACTGCCCGAACGAAACCATCGACGGCATCTCAATTGATGAAACGCCTGACTTTGGCGATACCGTAGTGGCGGCGGACTTCTCTTCCACCATTCTCTCTCGTCCTCTGGACGTTAGCCGCTTTGGCGTGATTTATGCCGGTGCGCAGAAAAACATCGGCCCGGCTGGCCTTACGCTGGTTGTGGTGCGTGAAGATTTACTGGGCAAAGCACACAAAGCTTGCCCATCGATTCTGGACTACACCGTCCTTAACGATAACGATTCGATGTTCAACACGCCGCCGACCTTCGCATGGTATCTTGCTGGCCTGGTCTTTAAGTGGCTCAAAGAGCAGGGCGGCGTTGCGGCCATGGACCGTATCAATCAGGCGAAAGCCGAGCTGCTGTACGGCGTGATTGATAACAGCGGTTTCTACCGAAATGACGTGGCGGCCTCTAACCGCTCCCGCATGAACATTCCATTCCAGCTGGCGGATAGCGCGCTGGATAAAGTGTTCCTCGAAGAGTCATTTGCCGCAGGCCTGCACTCCCTGAAAGGCCACCGCGTAGTGGGCGGCATGCGTGCCTCCATCTATAACGCGATGCCGCTCGACGGCGTGAAAGCGCTGACCGACTTTATGGTGGACTTCGAGCGCCGTCACGGTTAATTGTTGCCATAGCACTTTGCCCCGCGGCTTGCCTGCGGGGTTTTTATTCTGTTTGAGTTGAGAGTATTTTCCCCATGCTGGAATCCCTGACGTTACAACCCATCGCGCTGGTCGACGGCACCATCAATCTGCCCGGCTCCAAAAGCGTGTCTAACCGTGCGCTGCTGCTTGCCGCGCTGGCGAAAGGCACCACGGTTCTGAGCAACCTGTTGGATAGCGATGATGTCCGCCATATGCTTAATGCCCTGAAAGCGCTGGGCGTAAGCTATACGCTTTCTGCGGATCGTACTCGTTGTGAAGTCACCGGTGTGGCCGGGCCGCTGCATGCGAAGGGCGAGCTTGAACTATTTTTAGGCAATGCCGGAACGGCTATGCGCCCGCTGGCGGCCGCGTTGTGCCTCGGGAGCAACAACATTGTGCTCACCGGCGAGCCGCGCATGAAAGAGCGCCCGATTGGTCACCTGGTTGACGCTCTGCGCCAGGGCGGGGCGCAGATTGATTATCTGGAGCAGGAAAACTACCCGCCTCTGCGCCTGCGCGGCGGCTTCAGCGGCGGCAAGGTTGAAGTGGACGGCAGCGTTTCCAGCCAGTTCCTTACCGCGCTGCTGATGACCGCGCCGCTGGCGGCAAATGACACCGAAATCACCATCAAAGGCGAACTGGTTTCCAAACCCTATATCGATATCACCCTTCATTTAATGAAAACCTTTGGCGTTGAGGTGGAAAACCGCGACTACCGCAGCTTTATTATTCGTGGCGCGCAGCAGTACCAGTCTCCGGGGGCATATCTGGTGGAAGGCGATGCCTCTTCTGCCTCTTACTTCCTCGCCGCCGGGGCGATTAAAGGCGGTACGGTGAAAGTGACCGGGATTGGCCGCAACAGCGTTCAGGGCGATATTCGCTTCGCCGACGTGCTGGAGAAAATGGGCGCGAAAGTGACCTGGGGCGATGATTTCATCAGCTGTGAGCGTGGGGAATTGAACGCTATCGATATGGACATGAACCATATCCCGGATGCGGCGATGACTATCGCGACCGCCGCGCTGTTCGCCAAAGGCACCACTACGATGCGTAACATCTATAACTGGCGCGTAAAAGAGACCGACCGCCTGAGCGCGATGGCGACCGAGCTGCGTAAAGTTGGTGCCGAGGTGGAAGAGGGCGAGGATTATATCACCGTCACGCCGCCTGCAAAGCTGCAGTTTGCCGAAATTGGCACCTACAACGATCACCGAATGGCAATGTGCTTCTCGCTGGTGGCGCTGTCCGATACGCCGGTGACCATTCTTGACCCGGGCTGCACCGCAAAAACCTTCCCGGACTATTTCGACCAGCTCGCCCGCATCAGTACCCTGGCCTGAGGTCACTCTAACCGCATCATATGATGCGGTTTTTTTATTCCCCTACGATTCCTTACAACCGTCGTTGCGCAATTCTTCTACACTCAGCCTGATTCCAGACGATATTTCCCCGGAAAGATAACAGTCCTGGCCGTTGCGGCGTATAATGCGCGGCGTTTATCAACCGCGAATCCAGCGAATGAGGAGAAAACGATGACGGCATCCGCCCCGGTAATAACGATTGATGGCCCAAGCGGCGCCGGTAAAGGCACGCTCTGCAAGGCCATGGCCGAAGCGCTGCAGTGGCATCTGCTGGACTCTGGTGCGATTTATCGCGTACTTGCGCTCGCTGCGCTGCATCACCATGTTGATGTCGCCTCTGAAGACGCGCTGGTGCCGCTTGCCGCGCATCTGGACGTCCGTTTTGTCTCTACGGAAGGTAACCTCGAAGTTATCCTCGAAGGGGAAGATGTGAGCGGCGAAATCCGTACTCAGGAAGTGGCCAACGCCGCATCGCAGGTCGCCGCTTTCCCTCGGGTACGTGAAGCGCTGCTGCGCCGCCAGCGAGCATTTCGCGAGGCTCCGGGCCTTATTGCCGACGGTCGCGATATGGGCACCGTCGTTTTCCCCGATGCCCCGGTGAAAATTTTCCTCGATGCTTCCTCAGAAGAGCGCGCCCACAGACGTATGCTACAGTTGCAGGGGAAGGGCTTTAGTGTTAACTTTGAGCGCCTTTTGGCCGAGATCAAAGAACGCGACGATCGCGACCGGAATCGGCCTGTAGCGCCGCTGGTACCCGCTGCCGATGCTTTAGTGCTGGACTCAACCAGTATGAGTATTGAGCAAGTGATTGAAAAAGCGCTACAATACGCCCGCGAAAAGCTGGCGCTCGCTTGAGATAGCGACCCTATTCCGATGTACCTGCTGCAATGGATTGTGAGCAGGCATGTGAAACAACCCCATCCGACATGAAGTCAGATGGACGTTAAATTGAAGAATCCTGAAGATTATCAATATGACTGAATCTTTTGCTCAACTATTTGAAGAATCCCTGAAAACAATCGAAACCCGTCCGGGTTCCATCGTTCGTGGTGTTGTTGTTGCTATCGACAAAGACGTAGTACTGGTTGACGCCGGTCTGAAATCTGAGTCCGCCATTCCGGCAGAGCAGTTCAAGAACGCCCAGGGCGAGCTGGAAATCCAGGTTGGTGACGAAGTTGACGTTGCTCTGGATGCAGTGGAAGACGGCTTCGGTGAAACCCTGCTGTCCCGTGAAAAAGCTAAACGTCACGAAGCTTGGATCACGCTGGAAAAAGCTTACGAAGAAGCTGAAACTGTGGTTGGTGTTATCAACGGCAAAGTTAAAGGTGGCTTCACTGTTGAGCTGAACGGTATTCGTGCGTTCCTGCCAGGTTCTCTGGTAGACGTTCGTCCAGTTCGCGACACCCTGCACCTCGAAGGCAAAGAGCTTGAGTTCAAAGTTATCAAGCTTGATCAGAAACGCAACAACGTTGTTGTTTCTCGCCGTGCGGTTATCGAGTCTGAGAACAGCGCAGAGCGCGATCAGCTGCTTGAAAACCTGCAAGAAGGCATGGAAGTTAAAGGTATCGTTAAGAACCTCACTGACTACGGCGCATTCGTTGATCTGGGCGGCGTTGACGGCCTGCTGCACATCACCGATATGGCATGGAAACGCGTTAAGCATCCAAGCGAAATCGTGAATGTTGGCGACGAAATCACTGTTAAAGTGCTGAAGTTCGACCGCGAACGTACTCGTGTATCCCTCGGCCTGAAACAGCTGGGCGAAGATCCATGGGTAGCTATCGCTAAGCGTTATCCAGAAGGTACCAAACTGACTGGCCGCGTGACCAACCTGACCGACTACGGCTGCTTCGTTGAAATCGAAGAAGGCGTTGAAGGCCTGGTTCACGTATCCGAAATGGATTGGACCAACAAAAACATCCACCCATCCAAAGTTGTTAACGTTGGTGATGTAGTGGAAGTTATGGTTCTGGATATCGACGAAGAACGTCGTCGTATCTCCCTGGGTCTGAAGCAGTGCAAAAACAACCCATGGCAGCAGTTCGCTGAGACCCACAACAAAGGCGATCGCGTTGAAGGTAAAATCAAGTCTATCACTGACTTCGGTATCTTCATCGGCCTGGACGGCGGCATCGACGGCCTGGTTCACCTGTCTGACATCTCCTGGAACGTTGCAGGCGAAGAAGCAGTTCGTGAATACAAAAAAGGCGACGAAATCGCTGCAGTTGTTCTGCAGGTTGACGCAGAGCGTGAGCGTATCTCCCTGGGCGTTAAGCAGCTGGCAGAAGATCCGTTCAACAACTACGTTGCGCTGAACAAGAAAGGCACTATCGTTACTGGTAAAGTAACGGCAGTTGACGCGAAAGGTGCTACAGTTGAATTGGCAGACGGCGTTGAAGGCTACCTGCGTGCTTCTGAAGCTTCCCGTGACCGCGTTGAAGATGCAACTCTGGTTCTGAGCGTTGGCGACGATGTTGAAGCTAAGTTCACCGGCGTTGATCGTAAAAACCGTGTTGTAAGCCTGTCTGTTCGTGCTAAAGACGAAGCTGACGAGAAAGATGCAATCGCTACTGTTAACAACAAACAGGAAGAAAGCAACTTCTCTAACGCAATGGCTGAAGCATTCAAAGCAGCTAAAGGCGAGTAATCGTCCGAGCGTTGTATCCTGGCTGTTGCTGGGGTATAAAATCAGGGCGGCTTCGGCCGCCCTTGTTCGATTGAGAGCTGTAAGCTAATTTTCCTGAATGGAAACCGGAGGAATCACATGACCAAGTCAGAATTGATAGAAAGACTTGCAACCCAGCAATCCCATGTCCCGGCGAAAGCGGTGGAAGATGCGGTTAAAGAGATGCTGGAGCATATGGCCTCTACGCTCGCCCAGGGTGAACGTATTGAAATCCGGGGTTTCGGCAGTTTCTCCTTACACTATCGCGCTCCTCGCACCGGACGTAATCCAAAAACCGGCGATAAAGTGGATCTGGAAGGTAAATACGTTCCGCACTTTAAACCAGGTAAAGAGCTACGTGACCGCGCCAATATTTATGGTTAATTCTTCGGAATTGACGAAAAAGGCACCTCGCCCGAGGTGCCTTTTTTTTGGCTTTACCAACGGGTTTGCGAACCAGCTCCCTGCGGGAGATGTAACGTTGCTGGCTTAGCCGTTTAATGCATTACTCCGCGCTCATTTCCCCGCTAACCTTCTGATACTGATACCCGCTCAGCGCACACTGCTCCTGACAAGGAGGTGTGCATGTTTTCAATTCCGGCGGTTGCCTGCGTTGTTATATTGGCTTCATTGCCGCTGCTTTGGCTCCCGGTTATCCCGGCGACGTACTCTATTCTGCTGCTGCCCGTAGCGGCTCTGCTACTCTGCGGCTGTTTTGGCCGTTATCGCTTTGCTCGTTATCTGGCTTTGTTTGTGCTGATGCTGAGCTGGAGCCTGCTGGCCGCCCGACAAACGCTGGATATGTTTGATGAGTTAGGGCAACAGCCGGTTTCAGCTCAGGTAAAAATAATCCGCAGCGACGGCGAGCGCCGCCATGAATTACGCATAGTGAGAGTCAACGAACGCTATCTGTTTCCTGCTCCCGGCGTGGCGCTCAAAAATAGCGTCTTTGCGCAGCCGGTATGCGAGGGGCAGGTATGGCAGATGAAGCTACGGCTTCGCCCGGTTCACGGGCAGCTAAACGAAGGCATATTTGACGGCCAGCGCTACGCGCTTTCACAGCTTCTCCCGTTCACTGGCCGGGTTCTGAGCGCTACGCTGCTATCAGAAAGCTGTAATTTACGTGGCGAATGGCTTCGCAGGGCAAAAGCGGCCACGCAGCACCTACCCTGGCAAGGTGTGATAATCGCACTCGGCTTTGGGGAACGGATAGATGTGAGCGGCGAAGTAAAAAAAATTATGCGTGATACCGGCACCGCCCATCTTATGGCGATATCCGGGTTACATATAGCGCTTGCGGGAGGCATTGGCTGGTTGTTTGCCAGGGTATTCCAGTTTTGCCTGCCGGCGCCCTGGATTTGTTATCGCCTGCCGCTGCTGGCGAGTTTTGGCGTGGCGTTGTTCTATACGTGGCTTTCGGGCATGAGCCCGCCGGCCGTTCGCACCATGGTGGGGATGGGCGTCTGGGCGGCACTCCGGCTGAGCGGCCGCCAGTGGCCATCGTGGCACGTATTGCTTTGCTGTGCAGCGGGCATCGTTTTCTGCGAACCGCTGGCTATCCTGGCGGACAGCCTTTGGCTATCGGCGCTGGCGGTAGGTGGGCTGATATTCTGGTATCAGTGGGTGCCGCAGCCGCGCCTGAATTTGCCCCGATATTTGAAGCCGCTAATCGATCTGCTCTATCTTCAGCTTGGCGTAACTCTTCTGCTGGTGCCGCTTCAGCTTCTACTGTTTCATGGCGTGAGCTTTACCTCACTGGTTGCAAACTTGTTTGCGGTCCCGGCAATTACGTTTATCAGCGTGCCGCTAATATTGTTTGGTATGGCTCTGGTCTCGCTGCCGGGGGCCGGTGCGGCGCTATGGTATCTGGCCGATAAATCTCTGGCCGTGGTGTTTGCTCTACTTGCGGGCCTACCCGCAGGTTGGGTGGCGCTGGACCGGCGCTTTATCTGGCTGGCGTTTTTTGCCTGGTGGGGGATTGTTATCTGGCGATTTTGCCTTTGGCGCAGCTCTCCTGCGGCTGTCATCGCTATTCTGCTGTGCATGTCATCCCCTTTTTGGCGCAAACCTATTCCTGAAGGCTGGGCGATACATATGCTGGATGTCGGGCACGGGCTTGCCGTGGTTATTGAAAAAGAAGGGAAGGCTTTGCTGTATGATACGGGCAATGCGTGGCCCGGTGGCGATGCGGCAAGGCAAGTGATAATTCCGTGGCTGAAATGGCACAATCTTGAACCCGAAAACGCGATCATTAGCCATGAGCATCTGGACCACATCGGCGGACTTGGCAGCTTAGAGGAGGAGTGGCCCGGTCTGAAAGTCCGAAGCCCGCTGCCGGATAAAGGGCATCAACCCTGTTTTCGTGGCCAGCAATGGCGCTGGCAGGGGCTGCAATTTAGCGCTTTGTGGCCGCCGAAGGACACTCAGAACACGGGCAATAATCGCTCCTGCGTGGTGATGGTGAGCGACGGAAAATTCAGACTCTTGCTTACCGGAGATCTGGAAGCCGGGGCTGAACTGGCTATGCTAAGGAAGCGGTGGCAGGAATTAAAAGCAGATATTATTCAGGTTCCTCATCACGGGAGCCGCACATCTTCAAGCGGGCCGCTGCTGCGGGCGGTATCAGGCAGCGTGGCGCTGGCTTCCACATCGCGTTATAACGCATGGCGCTTACCTTCTCTGAATATTATTGAACGCTACCACAAATATGGTTACCGCTGGTACGACACGGCGCTGTCGGGGCAGCTGACAATCACAATAAACAGTGATAAATGGCAAATCTCTGGCTTCAGAGAGCAAATATTGCCCCGTTGGTATCATCAGTGGTTTGGCGTCACCCGCGATAATGGGTAGAATATGCGGCTATTTCATAAAAGGCTGGTTCGACTTAATGCAGAACGATAAAGATCTCTCCACGTGGCAGACTTTCCGCCGGCTCTGGCCGATGATAACCCCATTTAGAACGGGTCTGATTGTGGCTGGGATAGCGTTAATCCTTAATGCTGCGAGCGACACCTATATGCTTTCGCTGCTGAAACCTCTGCTGGATGATGGTTTCGGCAAAACGGACTCATCGGTGCTGCTGTGGATGCCGCTGGCCGTTATCGCCCTGATGCTGCTGCGCGGTATCACAAGCTATGTCTCCAGCTATTGCATTTCATGGGTTTCGGGAATGGTGGTGATGAATATGCGTCGCCGCTTGTTCAGCCACATGATGGGCATGCCGGTCGCTTTCTTCGACCAGCAGTCGACGGGTACGTTGCTTTCACGTATTACCTACGATTCTGAGCAGGTTGCTTCTTCATCTTCCAGCGCGCTGATTACCGTAGTGCGCGAAGGTGCCTCGATTATCGGTCTGTTTGTGCTGATGTTTTGGTACAGCTGGCAGCTGTCGGTTATTTTGATCGTACTGGCGCCTATCGTTTCGTTTGCTATTCGCTTCGTGTCCAAGCGTTTTCGTAATATCAGCAAAAACATGCAGAACACCATGGGGCAGGTAACAACCAGCGCCGAGCAGATGCTGAAGGGCCATAAAGAAGTGCTGATCTTCGGCGGCCAGCAGGTGGAAACCAGCCGTTTCGACAAGGTTAGCAACCGCATGCGTAACCAGGGGATGAAGCTGGTTTCTGCGTCTTCTATTTCCGACCCGATCATTCAGCTGATTGCCTCTTTCGCTTTGGCCTTCGTGCTTTATGCCGCAAGCTTCCCGAGCGTAATGGAGACCCTCACCGCCGGGACTATTACCGTCGTCTTCTCTTCGATGATTGCGCTGATGCGCCCGTTGAAATCACTGACCAACGTTAACGCCCAGTTCCAGCGCGGTATGGCCGCCTGCCAGACGCTGTTCTCCATCCTCGATTCTGAACAGGAAAAAGACAACGGCAAACAGGTTATCGAGCGCTCTAAAGGCGACGTTGAATTCCGCAATGTTACCTTTACCTATCCGGGGCGCGATGTTCCTGCCCTGCGCAATATCAACCTGACCATCCCGGCAGGTAAAACCGTTGCCCTGGTAGGCCGCTCCGGCTCCGGTAAATCAACCATCGCCAGTCTGATCACTCGTTTCTACGAGCAGGAAGAGGGTGAGGTTCTGATTGATGGCCTGGATATTCGTGAATATACCCTTGCTTCGCTGCGCAACCAGGTTGCTCTGGTTTCTCAGAATGTGCATTTGTTCAACGATACCATCGCCAATAACATCGCTTATGCCCGCACCGAGCAGTATTCGCGTGAGGATATCGAAAAGGCCGCGCGTATGGCCTATGCCATGGACTTCATCAGCAAGATGGAGAACGGGCTTGATACCATGATCGGTGAAAACGGCGTGCTGCTCTCAGGCGGCCAGCGCCAGCGTATTGCGATTGCTCGTGCGCTGCTGCGTGATAGCCCGATTCTGATCCTCGATGAGGCCACCTCTGCGCTTGATACCGAGTCTGAGCGTGCTATTCAGGCGGCGCTTGATGAGCTGCAAAAAAACCGTACCTCGCTGGTTATCGCCCACCGACTGTCAACCATCGAGCAGGCTGACGAAATCGTGGTAGTGGAAGATGGCCGCATCGTTGAGCGCGGGCCGCACCAGGAGCTGCTGGCTCACCGCGGCGTGTATGCCCAGCTTCATAAGATGCAATTTGGCGAATGATAGAGCGCATCTGGTCGGGTAAATCTCCGCTCTACCTGCTGCTATTGCCGCTTTCCTGGCTGTATGGCCTGGTGAGCGGCATAATCCGCCTCTCTTATCGCCTTGGCCTGCGCAAAGCCTGGCGTGCTCCGCTTCCCGTCGTTGTGGTAGGCAATTTGACCGCAGGTGGCAACGGGAAAACGCCGGTCGTTATCTGGCTGGTTGAGCAGCTACAGCGGCGCGGGATTCGCGTCGGCGTAGTTTCCCGCGGCTACGGCGGCAAGGCTGCCGCTTACCCTCTGCTGCTTGACTCTCAAACGATTCCCTCTGAAGCAGGCGATGAGCCGGTGCTGATTTTTCAGCGTACCGGTGCGCCTGTAGCGGTAGCGCCAAAACGCAGCGAGGCCGTTAAAGCGCTTATTCAGTCGTCAGACCCGCAAATTATTATTACCGATGACGGGTTGCAGCATTACGCTCTGGCCCGCGATAAAGAAATTGTGGTGATTGACGGCGCTCGCCGCTTTGGCAACGGCTGGTGGTTACCCGCCGGGCCGATGCGTGAGAGGGCCGGGCGCCTGCGCAGCGTGGATGCGGTAATTGTTAACGGCGGCGTGGCGCAGTCCGGGGAAATAGCCATGCGCCTGGAGCCGGGGCTGGCCATTAATGTCCTGACAGGCGAGCGTCGCCCGGTAAATGCGTTGAGCAACGTGGTTGCTATGGCCGGTATCGGGCATCCTCCGCGCTTTTTTGCCACGCTCGAACAGTGTGGCGTGAAGCCGGTTAAAACCGTTGCGCTTGCCGACCACCAGGCCATTACCGAACAGGATATGCTCAACATCGCGGCACCCGGACAAACGGTGTTGATGACGGAGAAAGATGCGGTTAAATGCCGCGCTTTTGTGCAGGGGCATCCCGACTGGTGGTATTTGCCGGTAGATGCGCAGCTAACTTCGCCGTTGGCCGATGCTTTGCTCAGGGAGTTACTGGCTCTGGTGCGGTAGCGTTACCGTTACCGGCACCGGTTTTGTGTTCGTTGATAACAGGTGTGCCATGACCGTTCCGCATCTTTCACTCCGCGCAGCCCGGAATCTGCACCTTGCCGCTCAGGGGCTTTTACAAAAACCTCGCCGCCGCGCTCGTCCTTCGGACATTAGCGAGGCGGTATCCCGCATGTCGCTTCTGCAAATTGATACCATCAATATTGTTGCCCGCAGCCCTTACCTGGTCCTGTTCAGCCGCCTTGGCCGTTTTGAGCAAAACTGGCTGGATAACGCGCTTGCGAACGGCGAGCTGATTGAGTATTGGGCGCATGAAGCCTGCTTCCTGCCAAAGCAGGATTTTTCCCTGATCCGCCACCGCATGCTCAGCCCGGAAAATATGGGCTGGAAATACCGCCCTGAGTGGATGGCGGAACATGCAGAGGATATAAAGCAGCTGCTGGCGTTTATCGAGCAAAACGGCCCGGTGCGCTCTGCCGACTTTGAACATCCCCGCAAGAGAGCCAGCGGCTGGTGGGAGTGGAAGCCGCAGAAAAAACACCTCGAAGGCCTGTTTACCGCCGGGAAGGTTATGGTTACCGAGCGGCGTAATTTCCAGCGCGTGTATGATTTGACTCACCGGGTGATGCCGCACTGGGACGACGCCGTCCATCTTATTGACCAGCAGCAGGCCGAGCTGAAAATGCTGGAGAACAGCGCCCGCAGCCTTGGCGTGTTTCGCCCCGAATGGCTGGCGGACTACTACCGCCTGAAAAACCTCGCGTTAAAACCGCTACTTGAGAACTGGATTTCTTCCGGCAGCGTCATCCGGGTTGAAGTCGAGAAACTGGGCGAAATGCTGCTGCATCACTCGCTGTTGCCGCTGCTGGATAAAGCTCAGCAAAACCAGCTAAAAGCCACCCACAGCGCCGTGCTGTCACCTTTTGATCCCGTAGTCTGGGATCGCAGAAGGGCGGAAGCGCTGTTTGATTTCTCCTATCGGCTCGAGTGCTACACGCCCGCTGAAAAACGCCGCTACGGCTACTTCGTTCTACCGCTGCTGCACAATGGCGCTCTGGTTGGCCGAATGGACGCCAAAATGCACCGCAAGCAGGGAGAGCTGGAAGTGATAAGCCTTTACCTGGAGGAGGGTGTCAAAGTGACCCGCTCGTTGGTAGAAGGGTTACGGGGCGCGTTGAACGAGTTTGCCCTTTGGCAGTCGGCAACGAATATCTCCTTTGGCATGTTGCCGGAAGCGCTAAGAGAAACATGGGGGCCCGGTTGGGAAATGGCCCCGGCGGGCTAGTCATTTATGCTATTCTGGTGCCGTCGATGGCACTCATCTGGAGTAATTATGGAAAGTCGTTTACTTGAAATCATTGCCTGCCCGGTTTGTAACGGCAAGCTCTATTATAACCAGGAAAAGCAAGAGCTTATCTGTAAGCCCGATGGCCTGGCGTTCCCGCTGCGCGACGGCATCCCGGTTCTGCTGGAAACCGAAGCGCGTACCCTGAATTCGGACGAGACCAATCCATGAGTTTTGTGGCTATTATTCCCGCACGCTATGCCTCCACGCGCCTGCCGGGTAAACCTCTGAAAGATATCAACGGTAAAGCGATGATCCTCCACGTGCTGGACAGGGCGCGTGAGTCCGGTGCCGAGCGTATCATCGTCGCTACCGATCACCCTGAGGTTGCAAGCGTGGTTGAAGCCGCCGGAGGCGAAGTTTGCCTGACCAGCCCCGACCATCAGTCCGGCACCGAACGCCTGGCGGAAGTGATTGAAAAATGCGGCTTTAGCGATGAGACGGTTATCGTTAATGTGCAGGGCGATGAGCCGATGATCCCGCCGGTCATTATTCAGCAGGTGGCTAACAACGTTGCTAACAGCCAGGCCGGAATGGCGACGCTTGCGGTGCCGATTGACTCAGCGGAAGAAGCCTTTAATCCCAACGCCGTGAAAGTGGTGATGGACGCTCAGGGTTACGCGCTCTATTTCTCACGCGCAACCATTCCGTGGGATCGCGAGCGTTTTGCTAAGTCCCGCGAAGAGATTGGCGATACCTTCCTGCGCCATATCGGCATTTACGGCTACCGCGCCGGTTTTATCCGCCGCTATGTTAGCTGGGAGCCAAGCCAGCTTGAGCAGATTGAAATGCTGGAGCAGCTGCGGGTGCTGTGGAACGGGGAAAAAATCCACGTTGCCGTCGCTAAGGCTATCCCGAGCATTGGCGTTGATACGCCGGAAGATCTGGAGCGCGTCCGCCTCGCGATGCGCTAAGCCTTTCTTCTGTGCAAACAAACCGGCCTTCTGCGCCGGTTTTTCTTTTTCTGAATCCAGATTGATCTGAAGTGGTGACAACTTCCCCTGCTGCGCTCATTATTAAATCAACAGTATTACCAGGGGAAATCGGTATGGAATTGCTGCGTAAGGAGCTAAGTCACCTGCTGGGTGAGAAACTCAGCCGCATTGAGTGCATCAGCGAACATACGGAAACGTCGCTGTGGTCGCTGTATGACAGCGAAGGTCACGCTATGCCGCTGCTGGCAAAAAGCTTTACCTCGCCCGGGCTGGCCGCCCAGCTGGCGTGGAAAATGTCGCTGCTCGCGCGCTCGGGTACGGTGAGGATGCCGGTGGTTTACGGGGTTATCACTCACGACGATATTCCCGGGCCGGATGTTCTGCTAATGGAGCGGCTGCGCGGGGTGCCGGGTGAAGCACCGACGCGCACGCCCAACCGCTGGGAGCAGCTTAAAGATCAGATAGTCGAGGGGTTGCTTTCCTGGCACCGGGTAGACAGCGGAGGCTGCGTCGGCAACGTTGACAGCACCCAGGAAAACATCTGGCCGCACTGGTATCGCCAGCGGGTTGAGGTTCTGTGGAGCACGCTCAATCAATACCAAAATACCGGGCTGACGATGCAGGACAGGCGCATTTTGTTCCGCACCCGCGAGTGCCTGCCGCGCATGTTTGAAAACTTTAACGATAACTGCGTGCTCATCCACGGCAATTTTTCCCTCAGAAGCATGCTCAAGGACTCACGCAGCGACCAGCTGCTGGCGATGGTTAACCCCGGCATGATGCTGTGGGCGCCCCGGGAATACGAGCTGTTCCGGCTTTCAGAACCGGGCCAGTCGGAGAGCCTGCTGTGGCGCTATTTACAGCGTGCCCCGGTGGCGGAGTCTTTCCTCTGGCGGCGCTGGCTGTACGTGCTGTGGGATGAAATTGCTCAACTGTTGCAGACCGGCCGTCTTAACCGGCCTGCGTTTGATAAAGCCTCGAAGGAACTACTCCCCTGGCTCTCCTGAGGAGCCTTTCAGCCACTGCCAGGCGCGCCCCAACGTTTCATAACCCACCCGGTCACTGTGCAACAGCCAGACCGGGGACGGGATAATTCTCTCCCACGGATTAAGCGAGGAGGTTATCGCCAGCTGGTTAGCCGGAGCGGGAAGCGGGTGCAGCCCTGCGCGGGTAAAGAAGGTCATCGCGCGCGGCAGGTGGGAGGCCGAGGTCACCAGGATAAACGGCTGCTGGCCAATCAGTTGCGCAACCGCCTGTGCCTCTTCTTCCGTATCTTTTGGCGAGTCCAGGGTGATTATCTCATCTCGTGAAATTCCCAGACTTTCTGCGACTCGTGCCCCAACTTCCGCCGTACTGACGTTATTGGTCATCGCTCTGGCCCCGGTGAAGATAAGCTTTGCCCCGGGATTCAGATTTTTCAGGCGAATCGCTTCCGTCAGGCGCGGTAAACTGTTGTTGATAAGGTTGGAGCTGGGTGCCCATTGCGGATTCCACGTATAGCCGCCGCCCAGCACTACGATGTATTTAACATTATCGCCCTGCTGGCGCGTGGAGTAGGTATCTTCCAGCGGCTTAAGCATCCAGTCCGCAACGGGCTGCAGGCTAATCAGGAACAGAACCATCCAGCTCGCCGTGAGTAAGCCCTTTGCGGTTCTCTGCCAGCGGGTAAACCACAGCAGCGCAAGGGCAAGACCCATGGCAAGCAGCAGGAAAGGCAGGGGCAACAGCAGCCCGCCGATGAATTTTTTCAGTATAAAAAGCATGAAATTCGGGTCCTTTTTAACCATCCGGCAGCGAAACGCCTGTGATATTACACCAGATGGGTTCATTCTCGCCCCGGCTGTGCCAAAATAGCGGTTTTGTCAGACGACCTCTTTTGCCACGGAGCTGTACCCATGGGTGACCGCAATTTTGACGATATTGCCGAGAAGTTCTCGCACAATATCTATGGCACAACAAAAGGCCAGTTGCGGCAGGAGATTTTGTGGCAGGACTTAGAGGCTTTTCTGGCAACCCAGCCTGAAAAACTGCGGGTGCTCGACGCGGGCGGCGGGGAAGGCCAGACGGCAACCCGATTTGCTGAATTAGGCCACCAGGTGCTGCTTTGCGATGTCTCCGCCGGAATGATTGAACGTGCAAAAATGCTCGCTCAGGAGAAAGGTGTGAGCGACAACATGCATTTTGTACAATCCTCCGCTCAGGACATCGCCCAACATTTGGAAAGCCCGGTTGATCTGATATTGTTTCATGCGGTGCTGGAATGGGTAACCGATCCCCAGGCCGCGTTAAAAGCGCTTTGGGACTGTTTGCGCCCGGGCGGCACTTTGTCGCTAATGTTCTACAATGCAAACGGCCTGCTGATGCGAAACATGTTCGTGGGTAACTTTGAATATGTGCTGCAGGGCATGAAGAAAAATAAGCGTAAAACCCTTTCGCCCGACAATCCGCTGCAGCCAGAACAGGTTTACCACTGGCTGGAGCAAATTGGCTGGCAAATTACCGGTAAAACCGGCGTGCGGGTGTTCCATGATTACCTGCGAGACAAAAACAAACAACGAGATGGTTTTGACGATTTGCTGACGCTGGAGACGCGTTATTGCCGGCAGGAGCCGTTTATCAGTCTCGGCCGCTATATTCACGTAACCGCGTTTAAGCCGCAGAGCCAAGGATAAATTATGAGTGATTTTTCCCAGACAGTGCCTGAACTGGTTGCCTGGGCCAGGAAAAATGATTTTTCAATCTCGCTGCCTACCGAGCGCCTGACGTTTTTGCTGGCGGTTGCCACCTTAAACGGCGAACGCCTCGACGGTGAGCTTAGCGAGGGTGAACTTATTGATGCGTTTCGCCACGTCAGCGACGGTTTCGAGCAAACCAGCGAAACCATCAACGTGCGCGCCAACAACGCCATCAATGATATGGTGCGCCAGCGCTTGCTTAACCGCTTTGTCAGCGAGGTTTCCGAAGGGAATGCCATTTACCGTCTGACGCCGCTGGGCATCGGGATTACCGACTACTACATTCGCCAGCGCGAGTTTTCTACGCTGCGCCTCTCTATGCAGCTCTCTATCGTAGCCGGCGAGCTTAAGCGCGCCGCCGATGCGGCGGATGAGGACGGCGATGAGTTCCACTGGCACCGTAACGTCTATGCGCCGCTGAAATATTCGGTGGCGGAGATTTTCGACAGCATCGACCTTACGCAGCGCATCATGGACGAGCAGCAGCAGCAGGTGAAGGACGATATTGCCCAGTTGCTGAATAAAGACTGGCGGGCCGCCATCTCCAGCTGTGAACTGCTGCTCTCGGAAACTTCCGGTACGCTGCGCGAACTTCAGGATACGCTTGAAGCGGCTGGCGACAAACTGCAGGCCAACCTGCTGCGGGTGCAGGACTCAACGATGGGGCGCAACGATCTCCATTTTGTCGATCGCCTGGTGTTCGACCTGCAAAGCAAGCTCGACCGCATTATCAGCTGGGGCCAGCAGGCCATCGACCTGTGGATTGGCTATGACCGCCACGTTCACAAGTTTATCCGTACCGCTATCGACATGGATAAAAACCGCGTCTTTGCGCAACGCCTGCGCCAGTCGGTGCAGAGCTATTTCGATGCGCCGTGGGCGCTAACCCATTCCAGCGCCGATCGCCTGCTGGACATGCGTGACGAAGAGATGGCCCTGCGTGACGAAGAGGTCACCGGTGAACTCCCGAACGAACTAGAGTTCGAAGAATTTAACGAAATCCGCGAACAGCTGGCGGCGCTGATTGAAGCGGCGCTGCAGGTTTACAGAACCAAACAGGTTCCCCTCGATTTGGGCATTGTGGTGCGTGATTATCTTGCGCAGTACCCGCGCGCGCGGCATTTCGACGTGGCGCGTATTGTCGTGGACCAGGCGGTGCGCCTGGGCGTAGCGGAAGCGGATTTCACAGGATTGCCTGCGAAGTGGCAAACAATTAACGATTACGGAGCCAAGGTACAGGCGCATGTCATCAACAAATATTGAACAAGTGATGCCGGTTAAGCTGGCACAGGCGCTGGCCAACCCACTCTTTCCGGCGCTTGACAGCCAGCTGCGCGCCGGGCGTCATATTGGCCTCGAAGAGCTGGATAATCATGCCTTTTTGATGGACTTCCAGGAGTATCTGGAAGAGTTCTACGCTCGCTATAACGTTGAGTTGATTCGCGCCCCGGAAGGCTTTTTCTACCTTCGTCCGCGGTCTACCACGCTTATTCCTCGCTCGGTTCTCTCCGAGCTGGATATGATGGTTGGCAAAATTCTCTGCTACCTCTACCTCAGCCCGGAACGTCTGGCCAATGAGGGGATCTTTACCCAGCAGGAACTTTACGATGAACTGCTGACGCTGGCGGACGAGAGCAAACTGCTGAAGCTGGTCAACAACCGCTCCACCGGCTCTGACCTCGACCGCCAGAAGCTTCAGGAGAAGGTGCGCGCGTCATTAACCCGCCTGCGCCGCCTCGGCATGATCTGGTTTATGGGCCACGACAGCAGCAAATTCCGCATTACCGAGTCGGTGTTCCGCTTCGGTGCCGATGTGCGCAGCGGTGACGATCCGCGTGAAGCTCAGCTACGAATGATTCGCGACGGCGAAGCGATGGCGCTGGAAGCTCGTCTGCAGCTCAATGATGAGAGCGATGAGCCGCAGCCCGGCCTGGATAACGCGGAGGATGAACAGGAATGATTGAACGCGGAAAATTTCGCTCGCTGACGCTGGTTAACTGGAACGGCTTCTTCGCCCGTACTTTTGACCTTGATGAGCTGGTCACCACGCTTTCCGGCGGTAACGGCGCGGGTAAATCAACCACCATGGCGGCGTTCGTCACGGCGCTGATCCCAGATTTAACCCTGCTGCACTTCCGTAACACCACCGAAGCAGGGGCCACTTCCGGCTCTCGCGACAAAGGCCTGCACGGCAAGCTGAAGGCCGGGGTGTGTTACTCAACGCTGGATGTTATCAACTCTCGCCATCAGCGAGTTGTGGTGGGCGTGCGCCTGCAACAGGTCGCAGGTCGTGACCGTAAAGTTGATATCAAACCGTTCGCTATTCAGGGTTTGCCTTCTTCTATTCAGCCGACCCAGTTGCTGACCGAAACCCTCAACGAGCGCCAGGCGCGCGTGCTCAGCCTGCAAGAGCTGAAAGATAAAGTTGAAGCTATCGAAGGGGTGCAGTTCAAGCAGTTTAACTCCATCACCGACTACCACTCGCTGATGTTTGACCTGGGTATCGTTGCCCGTCGTCTGCGCAGCGCTGCGGACCGCAGCAAGTATTACCGCCTGATTGAGGCTTCGCTGTACGGCGGTATTTCCAGCGCCATTACCCGCTCCCTGCGCGACTACCTGCTGCCGGAAAACGGCGGCGTGCGTAAGGCCTTCCAGGATATGGAAGCGGCGCTGCGTGAAAACCGCATGACGCTGGAAGCGATTCGCGTTACCCAGTCCGACCGCGATCTGTTTAAGCATTTGATTTCCGAGGCCACAAACTATGTGGCGGCGGACTATATGCGCCATGCCAACGAGCGACGCATCCACCTCGATAAAGCGCTGGAATTCCGCCGTGAGCTGCTGACCAGCCGTCAACAGCTGGCCGCCGAGCAGTACAAGCACGTCGATATGGCGCGCGAGCTTGGCGAGCACAGCGGCGCGGAAGGCGACCTGGAAACCGATTACCAGGCGGCGAGTGACCACCTGAATCTGGTGCAAACCGCTATCCGCCAGCAGGAGAAAATCGAGCGCTACGAAGCGGACCTCGACGAGCTGCAAATTCGCCTTGAAGAGCAAAACGAAATCGTTGCCGAGGCCCACGAGCAGCAGGAAGAGAACGAAGCCCGCGCCGAAGCCGCCGAGCTGGAAGTGGATGAGCTGAAAAGCCAGCTGGCCGATTACCAGCAGGCGCTGGACGTACAGCAAACCCGCGCGATTCAGTACCAGCAGGCGCTAAAAGCGCTTGAACGTGCTCGCGAAATTTGCCATCTGCCGGACTTAACCGCCGACAGCGCGGACGAGTGGCTCGACACCTTCAAAGCCAAAGAAATTGAAGCGACCGACAAGCTGCTCTCCCTCGAACAAAAAATGAGTGTCGCCCAGGCGGCCCACAGCCAGTTCGAGCAGGCTTACCAACTTGTTACGGCCATAGGCGGTGAAGTTAGCCGCAGCGAAGCCTGGGAAACCGCCCGCGAGCTGATTCGCGACAGCAATAACCAGCGCCATCTCGCCGAGCAGGTACAGCCGCTGCGCATGCGTCTGAACGAGCTTGAGCAGCGCCTGCGCGAACAGCAGGAAGCTGAACGCCTGCTGGCTGATTTCTGTAAGCGCCAGGGCAAACAGTTTGATCCTGAAGATCTGGAAACGCTGCACGACGAGCTGGAAGAGCGCATCGGTGCGCTACAGCAAACCGTTTCCGATGCCAGCGAACAGCGTATGGCCCTGCGCCAGGAGCTGGAACAGCTGCAAGCGAGCATTAAAACGCTGAACCTGCGCGCCCCAAGATGGATTGCGGCGCAAACCAGCCTGACTCAGCTGTGCGAGCAGAGCAACGAACAGTTTGAAACCAGCCAGCAAGTTACTGAATACATGCAGCAACTGCTGGAGCGCGAACGCGAGTCTACCGTTGAGCGTGACGAAGTCGGGGCGCGTAAACGAGCCATCGACGAAGAAATTGAGCGCCTGAGCCAGCCGGGCGGGGCAGAAGACCCGCGCCTGAATGCTCTGGCAGAACGTTTCGGCGGCGTACTGCTGTCCGAAATTTACGATGATATCGGCCTCGAAGATGCGCCGTACTTCTCGGCGCTTTATGGTCCGTCGCGTCACGCTATCGTGGTGCCTGACCTGTCGCTGGTGCGCGAACAGCTGGAAAATCTTGAAGATTGCCCGGAAGACCTTTACCTGATTGAAGGTGACCCGTCTTCATTCGATGACAGCGTGTTTACCGTGGAAGATATGGGCGCGGCCGTTCTGGTGAAAACCGCCGAACGCCAGTGGCGTTATTCTCGGCTGCCGGAGCTGCCGCTGTTTGGCCGCGCCGCGCGTGAAAACCGCCTGGAATCGCTGCACAGCGAGCGTGAATCACTTTCCGAACGCTTTGCTACGCTCTCCTTCGACGTGCAGAAAAACCAGCGCCTGCATCAGTCATTCAGCCGCTTTATCGGCCAGCATCTTGGCGTAGCGTTTGAAGCTGACCCGGAAGCTGAAATTCGCCAGCTCAACAGCCGCCGCGGCGAAATTGAGCGTGCTATCAGCAACCATGAGAACGACAACCAGCAGCAGCGCCAGCAGTTCGATCTGGCGAAAGAGGGCGTGGCCCAGCTTAACCGCCTGCTGCCGCGCATTAGCCTGCTGAATGACGAAACGCTGGCCGACCGCTGCGACGAGATCCGCGAACATCTGGACGAGGCCGAAGAATCTGCCCGCTTTATCCAGCAGCACGGCAACCAGCTTATCAAGCTGGAGGCTATCGCCAGCGTATTGCAGAGCGACCCTGAGCAGTTCGATCAGCTGAAAGATGATTATGCCCACGCCCAGCAGATGCAGCGTGATGCCCGCCAGCGTGCCTTCGCCCTTACCGAAGTGGTGCAGCGTCGCGCCCACTTCAGCTACAGCGACTCTGCCGCCATGCTGGACGGCAACAGCGATCTTAACGAGAAGCTGCGCCAGCGCCTGGAACAGGCTGAAGCGGAGCGTACCCGTTCACGCGAAGCCCTGCGTCAGCATGCCCAACAGCTGGGCCAGTACAGCCAGCTGATGGCGTCGTTAAAAAGCTCGTTTGATACTAAAAAAGAGCTGCTTACCGACCTGCATAAAGAGCTACAGGATATCGGCGTTCGCGCAGATGCCGGAGCAGAGGAAAGGGCGCGTGCGCGCCGCGATGAGCTGCATACCGCTCTGAGCACCAACCGTTCACGCCGCAACCAGCTTGAGAAACAGCTGACTTACTGCGAAGCGGAAATGAACAACCTGACCCGCAAACTGAAGCAGCTTGAGCGCAATTACTTTGAAATGCGCGAGCAGGTTGTGACGGCGAAAGCCGGATGGTGCGCGGTGATGCGTATGGTGAAAGATAACGGCGTTGAGCGCCGCCTGCACCGCCGCGAGCTGGCCTATCTTTCCGGCGACGAACTGCGTTCCATGTCGGATAAGGCACTGGGCGCCCTGCGTCTCGCGGTTGCGGATAACGAACACCTGCGCGACGTGCTGCGTATGTCGGAAGATCCGAAGCGACCTGAACGTAAGATCCAGTTCTTTGTCGCCGTCTACCAGCACCTGCGCGAGCGTATCCGCCAGGATATCATCCGCACGGACGACCCGGTTGAAGCCATCGAGCAGATGGAAATCGAGCTGAGCCGCCTGACGGAAGAGCTGACCTCGCGTGAGCAGAAGCTGGCTATCAGCTCCCGCAGCGTGGCGAACATCATTCGTAAAACCATTCAGCGCGAGCAGAACCGTATTCGCATGCTCAACCAGGGCCTGCAAAGCGTTTCCTTCGGCCAGGTTAAAAGCGTTCGTCTTAACGTCAACGTGCGCGAGGCTCACGCTACGCTGCTGAACGTGCTTTCCGAACAGCATGAGCAGCATCAGGACTTGTTTAACAGCAATCGCCTGACCTTCTCCGAAGCGCTGGCGAAGCTGTACCAGCGCCTGAACCCGCAAATTGATATGGGGCAGCGCACGCCGCAAACCATCGGCGAAGAGCTGCTGGACTACCGCAACTATCTGGAAATGGAAGTTGAGGTTAACCGCGGCTCCGACGGCTGGCTGCGTGCGGAGAGCGGGGCGCTTTCTACCGGGGAAGCTATCGGTACCGGGATGTCCATCCTGGTGATGGTTGTGCAAAGCTGGGAAGATGAATCTCACCGCCTGCGCGGGAAAGATATTTCGCCTTGCCGCCTGCTTTTCCTCGACGAAGCTGCGCGTCTGGATGCCAAGTCCATCGCCACGCTGTTCGAGCTGTGCGAGCGCCTGGAAATGCAATTAATCATTGCCGCACCGGAGAACATCAGCCCTGAAAAAGGGACGACCTACAAGCTGGTGCGTAAGGTGTTCCAGAACAGCGAGCATGTTCACGTTGTGGGCCTGCGCGGTTTCGCGGCGCCGGTCCTGCCTGAACCGGTGCCGGAGTCTGAGTCCGGAACGGCGGATGCATCATAAAAACGAAGCGGGCTAAGGCCCGCTTTTTTATTGGGCCGAAGAGTCTTAATCTTTAATATTCTTTACATTTTGTCAGGCAAATGGTTTTTACTGTTTATATACTAGTGGTAAATACTTCCCGCCTTTGACGGTGAGCACAGTGATAAACAGGGGGCAAGGGATGTTGCTGGAAAAAGTAAAACGTTTTCGATTGTCGGCGGTGGCTTACTGCCTGGCACTCAGTTTCGCTCCGCTGTTTACGGCGCAGGCCGACGAGCCTGCCGTGGTTCCGTCCGATAGCTCGGCTTTTCAAACCGACCGGCCAACGGAGCTGAATCAGCCTTTAGCGCAGTCTACGGCAACGGCGACAATGGCCGGCACGCTGCCAACCAATACTCCTGGCATGTCTGCCGCGCAAAGCCGTTCGCAGCTTAGCGCCGGGCTGCCTGCGGGCTACACGCCGGTTTACCTCAACGCGCTCTCGGCTTTTTATGCCGCCCGGGACATGAAACCCATGTGGGAAAATCGCGATGCGGTTAAAGCCTTCCAGCAGCAGCTGGCGGAAGTGGCAATCGCGGGTATCCAGCCGCAGTTTAACCAGTGGGTAGAGTTGCTGACCGATCCTGCAGTTAGCGGCATGGCGCGCGACGTGGTGCTTTCCGACGCCATGATGGGCTACCTGCAATTCGTCTCCGGGATCCCGGTTGACGGCAATCGCTGGCTTTACAGCACCACGCCGTACAAATTAAAAACGCCTCCGCTGTCGGTGATTAATCAGTGGCAGGTCGCTATCGACCAGGGCACGCTGGTCAACTTTATCGGCACTCTTGCACCTCAACACCCTCAATATGCGCAGTTGCATCAGTCTTTAATCCACCTGCTGGCCGATACCCGTCCGTGGCCGCAAATGACCGGCAAAGAGACCCTGAGGCCGGGGCAGTGGAGTAATGATATTGGTGCACTGAGGGAGATTCTGGCCCGCACAGGCATGCTGCAGGCTCAGTCTTCGGGGAACGCAGGTACGCTGGCCGAAGTGACGGTAAGCCCCTCTGCGATAAATGTGGATGAGCCAGCCGCAGCGGCCGGTAAGAAAAAACCGCAGGCCGCCCGCGGTGTTTACGATCGTAGCCTTGTGGAAGGGGTTAAACGCTTCCAGCAGTGGCAGGGGCTCGGGTCTGACGGGGCCATTGGGCAGCTCACCCGCGACTGGCTGAACGTGACGCCACAGCAGCGTGCCTCGCTGGTGGCGCTGAACATTCAACGCTTGCGCCTGCTGCCGGATAAGCTTGATACCGGCATTATGGTGAACATCCCCAACTATTCGCTGGTTTACTATCTGAACGGTAATGAAGCCCTGGCTTCACGCGTTATTGTTGGCCGTCCGGATCGCAAAACCCCGATGATGAGCAGCGCGCTGAATAATGTAGTGGTCAACCCGCCGTGGAACGTGCCGCCGACTCTGGCGCGCAAAGATCTCTTGCCGAAGGTGCGGCAGGACCCGGCTTATCTGGAGCGACATGGCTATAGCGTGATTCGCGGCTGGAGCAATAATGCCGAAACAATCGACCCGTGGCGCGTGGACTGGGCGACGATTACCGAAAGTAATCTGCCGTTCCGTTTCCAGCAAAAGCCGGGGACGCAAAACTCGCTTGGCCGCTATAAGTTCAACATGCCAAGCTCGGATGCCATCTACCTGCACGACACGCCAAACCATAACCTGTTCCAGAAAGAGGCCAGGGCGCTAAGCTCCGGCTGTGTGCGGGTGAATAAAGCGTCTGAACTGGCTAATATGCTGCTGCAGGATGCAGGCTGGAATGACTCGCGCATTTCAAGCACGCTTCAGGAAGGCAACACCAAATACGTGAACATCCGCCATAACATTCCGGTTAACCTTTATTACCTGACGGCGTTTGTCGGAAAAGATGGCCGCACCGAGTTTCGTACAGATATTTACAATTATGATCTCACCGCGCGATCTGGCGCACAAAACCTCGCAAAAGCCGGTTTATTAATCCGCTAAGCGCAACATTTCCAATGAATTAGTGGTCGTATAAAGTGTAAAACCCAGCCGGGCTCGCTACAGAGCCCGCTATTGCTGGGTTTTATCGCGCCTTGACTCACCGGATGCGGGCAGTTATGGTGCGTGGCAGTGCGCAAAAAGTGCATATTAAACCATCAATTTATTACTTGTAGACCTGGATATCATGGACAAATTTGACGCTAATCGCCGCAAGCTACTGGCTTTGGGAGGCGTGGCTTTCGGTGCCGCTCTCATGCCTTTGCCGTCGTTTGCCACCCTCTCGACGCCACGCCCGCGTATTTTGACTCTCAATAATCTGCATACCGGAGAGTCACTGAAAGCCGAGTTTTTTGACGGCAGAGGCTATATTCAGGATGAATTAGCAAGACTTAACCATTTCTTCCGGGATTACCGGGCGAACAAGATAAAATCCATCGATCCCTCGCTGTTTGACCAGCTTTACCGCCTGCAGGGGCTGCTGGGCACCAACAAGCCGGTGCAGCTGATTTCCGGCTACCGCTCTGTTGATACCAATAATGAACTGCGCGCCCACAGCCGCGGTGTGGCGAAGAAAAGCTACCATACTAAAGGCCAGGCGATGGACTTCCATATTGAAGGGGTTTCGTTAAGTAATATTCGCAAAGCAGCATTATCTATGCGCGCAGGTGGTGTAGGATACTACCCCAGCAGCGACTTTGTGCATATTGATACCGGGCCGGTAAGGCACTGGTAAAACAACGGAATCCGGCTTTTGTTGCCGGTAATGGAGCAGCATGAACTATCACATTATTCCGGTTACGGCTTTTGCCCAGAACTGTTCTTTAATTTGGTGCGAAGAAACGCAGCAGGCCGCGCTGGTGGACCCGGGTGGCGATGCGGCACGCATCAAGCAGGAAGTGGCGCAAAAAGGCGTAAAGGTCAGCCAGATATTACTGACCCACGGCCACCTTGACCACGTAGGCGCGGCGGCAGAGCTGGCTGCGGACTACGGCGTGCCGGTTATTGGCCCGGAAAAAGAAGATGAGTTCTGGCTGCAGGGACTGCCGCAGCAAAGCCGGATGTTTGGCCTCGACGAGTGCCAGCCTCTGACGCCTGACCGTTGGCTAAGCGAAGGTGAGAGCGTGTCCGTGGGGAATGTCACCTTGCAGGTGCTGCATTGCCCGGGGCATACGCCAGGCCATATCGTATTCTTCGATGAGGCTTCCCGCCTGCTGGTTTCCGGCGATGTCATTTTTAAAGGCGGAGTAGGGCGCAGCGACTTCCCGCGTGGCGACCATGCGGCGCTGATTGACTCAATCAAGCGCAAACTGCTGCCGCTGGGTGATGATGTGACCTTTATCCCCGGCCATGGCCCAATGTCTACTCTGGGCTACGAGCGTCTGAATAACCCGTTCTTACAGGACGAAATGCCGGTCTGGTAATTCGTTTCTCTGTAAAACAAAAAGAGCCGCGATTGCGGCTCTTTTGCTATCTGCTGCTCTTACAGCACGGCAACGATGGCTTCACACAGCGGCGCCATGTTGTCCGGCGTCATACCGGCAACGTTAACGCGGCCGGAAGCGACGGCGTAAACGCCAAACTCTTCGCGCAGGCGCAGCACCTGCTCTTTGGTCAAGCCGCTGAACGAGAACATCCCGTTCTGGTTGATGATAAAGCTGAAGTCGCGGTTAGCGCCTTTCTCCTGCAGGGTATTCACAAACAGCTGGCGCATGCGGTGGATACGCTGGCGCATATCGGTCAGCTCTTGCTCCCACATGGTACGCAGCGCGTCGTTGCTCAGAATCGTAGCTACCACGGATGCGCCGTGTGCCGGCGGGTTAGAGTAGTTGGCGCGGATCACGGATTTAACCTGGCTGAACGCACGATCCGCTGCGTCTGCCTCTGCGGCTACCAGAGTGAAGGCACCAACGCGCTCGTTGTACAGGCCGAAGTTCTTAGAGTAGGAGCTGGCAACCAGCAGTTCTTTGTGGCTGGCGGCAAAAATACGCAGGCCTTCGGCGTCTTCTTCCAGACCGCGGGCAAAGCCCTGGTAGGCGAAGTCAAACAGCGGCAACCAGCCTTTAGCCAGCGACATTTCGGCCAGCGTTTTCCACTGCTCGAAGGTCGGGTCGATACCGGTTGGGTTATGGCAGCAGCCGTGGAAAAGCACTACGTCACCGGCTTCAGCCGCCTGCAGGCTTGCAACCAGGCCGTCAAAGTCCAGGCTGTGGTTTTCCGCGTCATAGTACGCGTATTCTTTCACTTCCAGACCGGCGGAGTTAAACACGCTCTTATGGTTTGGCCAGCTTGGGTTGCTCACCCACACGCGTTTGGCGGAGGTGTTTTTAGCCAGGAAGTCGGCCGCTACGCGCAGCGCACCGGTGCCGCCAGGGGTTTGTGCAGTACGGGCGCGTTTCTCAGCGCTCAGCGCATTGCCTTTCCCGAACAGCAGCGCCTGAGTGCAAGTGCCAAATTCGGGAATGCCATCAATACCCAGATAGTTTTTGGTGGTCTCGTTTTCCAGCAGATACAGCTCTGCTTTTTTCACGCTTGTCAGCACCGGCGTTTTGCCGGTCTCGTCCTTATATACCCCGATGCCGAGGTTGATTTTAGTTGGACGGTCGTCGGCGCGAAACAGGTCGGCCAGACCAAGAATAGGATCGGCAGGGGCAGCGGTAATGTTCTCAAACATGACGGGTTCCATTAGTGATATCGGGGGAAATCGCTTTCAGGTTAACTGCTGTTTTACGAATTGCCAACCGTTTGCGACAAAAAGAAACGCTTAACGCTAACATCGGGTTTATTCTACTTTTTTGCCATAAAAAAACAGGGCCGAAGCCCTGTTTTTAAACGTTTCAGACAAACAAGTTGCTGAAATTAGAACTGGTAGGCCAGACCAACAGCTGCCTGGTCGTCAGTACCGATACCGTAGGTTTTCGCGCTGTAGTCGTTTTCATCCAGCAGGTTGAAGCGGTAATCAACATACACGTTCATGTTTTTGTTGAAGTAGTAAGTTGCGCCCAACTGAATGTATTTAGCCAGATCTGCTGAACTTTGTGCACCATTCAGGCTCTTACCTTTACTTTGTACGTAAGAGAGTGCTGGACGCAGACCGAAGTCGAATTGGTACTGTGCAACGGCTTCAAAGTTCTGAGTTTTGTTCGCCATTTCAGTGCCGGTGGTTGCACTGTCAACGATGGTCATGTTACGCGTTTCAGCATAAACAGTTGCCAGGTAGATGTTGTTCGCATCATATTTGGCACCGATAGCCCAGGATTCAGCATGCTTGCCGTTACCGTCACGGTTCTCTTGAGCATTAGTACGGTCAGAGTTGCTGTAGGCAGCAGACACGCCGAAGCCGCCAGCGAAGTCATAGGACGTTGAGTAAGCTACGCCATCACCGTTCTGCGCGTTGACGCTATGGTTATCCTGGTTTTTACCCTGGTACTGAACAGCAAAAGCCAGGCCATCAACCAGACCAAAGAAATTGGTGTTACGGTAAGTCAGCAGGCCACCCGCACGGCTGGTCATGTAGTTATCGGTGTATGCGCCACCCCAGGTTTCACCTGAGAAGTACGGTGCCATATCGGTATAGGATTCCACATCGTATACCACACCGTAGTTACGGCCGTAGTCCAGAGAACCAACGTCAGTGACTTTCAGGCCTGCAAATGCAACACGAGTGTTGCCTGCGCTCTGCTCGCCTTCTGCTTTGTTAGCGGCAACGCGATATTCCCACTGGCCATAACCGGTCAGATCGCTATTGATCTGAGTTTCACCTTTGAAGCCAATCTGGCCATAAGATGCGTCTTTGCTGCTGTTATCGCCATTACCTGAAGTTGTCCAGGAAGTACGGCCTACAGCTTTACCGTAAAAGTCCAGTTTGTTGCCGTTTTTGTTGTAGATTTCTGCAGCGTTAGCTGCACCGGCTACCAGCAGAGCAGGGATTACCACTGCCAGAATATTGCGCTTCATCATTATTTATTACCCTCATTGTGGTTTTTATGGACACCTGCCACTGCCGTCAATAATTCTTTACGGAACTATTGATGATAGTTTGGTGTCTTTCTGTATCTGTCTGGCATCTTTCCATCCATGAAACCGTTTCGCTAGCCTGAAAGTGCTACAAATGCGCACATTGAGTTTCAAAAAGAAAATATGTGTAACAATTTGTGTATTTGAGGGGACTTTGTGAACCATTTCAAATTTCGCTGTTTGCAACCCGGCAATGCGGGTTTTCTAAACATATATATATGAATTACTTATGTTTAATCCGCATAAAGCAAAATAAGCGCAAAAATCGATTTATAACTGTACGTTTTTTGACTTATTTTTGGACATCCAGATGTCTGAGCATAAAATAGACAATTGTGCTAAGCCTTCAGATGGCAAGCATATCCAGAGCATTGGAGCAACAATTTTGTGAATAATTGTGATGTGGAAACAGTTGGTAACTTGCTGGCGAGAGGATGGGGTTGAAATTGACGTTTGTTTAAGAATCGTTGAAGAAAAAATACTCTTTGTGGTGGGGCACAAAAAAGGCCAGCTGCTGCTGGCCTTTAGTAACAGTTAGAACTTAGAAGCTCGCGTTACGTGGAGTACGTGGGAACGGAATCACGTCTCTTACGTTCTGCACGCCGGTAACGTAGGCAATCAGGCGTTCGAAGCCGAGGCCGAAGCCGGAGTGCGGTACGGTGCCGTAGCGGCGCAGATCGCGGTACCACGAATAATCTTCTTTGTTCAGGCCCATTTCAGCCATGCGCGCGTCCAGCACGTCCAGGCGTTCTTCACGCTGGGAGCCACCGATGATTTCACCGATGCCAGGTGCCAGAACGTCCATCGCGGCGACGGTTTTCCCGTCTTCGTTAAGGCGCATATAGAAGGCCTTGATGTCCTTCGGATAGTTTTTCACGACTACCGGTGCCTTGAAGTGCTGTTCGGCCAGGTAACGCTCATGCTCGGACGAGAGATCGACGCCCCAGTAAACCGGGTTTTCGAACTTCTGGCCGCAGTTCAGCAGGATTTCAACCGCGTCGGTGTAATCCACCTGTGCGAAGTCTGCGGAAATGAAACGCTCCAGGCGTTCAATCGCTTCCTTATCTACGCGCTCGGCGAAGAACTGCATGTCGTCCATACGCTCTTCCAGCACCGCTTTGAAGACATACTTCAGCATGGCTTCCGCCAGGCCTGCTACGTCATTCAAATCGGCAAATGCAACTTCCGGCTCCAGCATCCAGAACTCAGCCAGGTGGCGGCTGGTGTTGGAGTTTTCCGCACGGAAAGTTGGGCCAAAGGTGTAAATTTTGGATAACGCACAGGCGTAGGTTTCGCCGTTCAGCTGGCCGGATACGGTCAGGAACGCTTCTTTACCGAAGAAGTCTTTATCGAAGTCCACTTTGCCTTCGGCGGTGCGCGGCAGGTTTTCCAGATCCAGCGTTGAAACGCGGAACATTTCGCCCGCGCCTTCGGTGTCGGAAGCGGTGATCAGCGGAGTAGATACCCAGAAGTAGCCGTTTTCATGGAAGAAACGGTGCAGCGCCTGAGCCAGAGTGTGGCGAACGCGAGCAACCGCGCCGATCATATTGGTGCGCGGGCGCAGGTGAGCCACTTCGCGCAGGTATTCGATGCTGTGGCGTTTTGCCGCCATCGGATAAGTATCCGGATCGTCAACCCAGCCGGTCACTTCAACTTTGCTGGCCTGTATTTCAAACGCCTGACCCTGGCCCTGAGACTCAACCACTTTACCGGTGACAACGACCGAGCAGCCGGTGGTCAGGCGCAGAACGTCTTCATTGTAATTGGGCAGAGAATTATTAATGACGGCCTGTACTGGAGAGAAGCAGGAACCGTCATAGACGGCGAGGAAGGAGATACCAGCTTTTGAATCTCTTCGAGTACGCACCCATCCGCGCACGGTGACTTCGCTGTCAACGGCGGCACGGCCCTGGAGTACGTCGGCTACAGGCACAACGCTCATAGTTTTCTCTCTATTAAATGGTCAATGACAAAAAAAATAGTAACCCATATAGGGGGGTTATCTATGTTACCTGTCACGCGCCATCAGACAAGCAGAATTCGCATTGCTTACGAAGAAATAAAGGAAAGGAAGGAAAGCGGCGAAGAGTCGGTTCACTCTTCGCCTGTTATCTCTGAATCAGCTGGCTTTTTTGACCAGCGGCAAATCAAACGCTTTGCGCAGGGCGCGCACGAAGGCTTTATCATGGCAGATGGTTTTGCCAGGGCTGTCGGAAAGCTTGGCAACCGGTTTGCCGTTGCACTCCACCAGCTTAATCACGATGTTCAGCGGCTTAACCTGAGGAATATCGCAGGTAAGGCGGGTGCCGATGCCGAAGCTCAGATTAACCCGCGCGGAGAAGTGGCGATACAGCTCCACCGCCTTGTTTAAATCCAGGTTGTCGGAAAACACCAGCACTTTGCTGAGCGGGTCGATCCCCTGCTTCATATAGTGAGCGATAGCTTTCTCGCCCCATTCTACCGGGTCGCCGGAGTCGTGGCGCAGTCCCTGATAGCGGGTGGCAAACTCGTGACCGAAATCGCGCAGGAAGGCATCCATAGTAATGCAGTCGGTAAGCGCAATGCCCAGTTGGTCCGGATATTCATCAAGCCACGCCTGCAGCGCCGCCCGCTGGCTATTGGCCAGCACCGGGCTAATTTGCTGATGCGCCTGGAACCATTCGTGGGCCTGAGTGCCCATCGGTGTGAGATCCAAACGGCGGGCAAGATCGTAATTGCTGGTGCCGATAAACCACGGCTCCTGCTTCAGGCGTTCGACGATGGCTTGCTGCACTTCACGGGAGAAGCGGCGGCGAGTGCCGAAGTCCATCAGGCGGAAGCGGGAAAGATCCAGCCCGGAAGTCAGAGTATTGAATTCGCTGAGCTTGCTCTCAAGATGATCGAGCGCCTTCTGCGGCGTCACGCCGGGCGCGCGATGTTGATGAACAACTTCGCTAATCACCGCCAGCAGCGGAACCTCCCACATAATCACTTCTCGCCACGGCCCGCTCAGGCGGATATCTAAGTGGCCATTATTATTGGTCACCTGAACCTGGGAAGGGTCGTAACGGAAGTTGCGCAACCAGTCGAGATAGTCGGCCTTAAAAAAGGGCAGGCTTTTTAGCCAGTGAAACTCTTCGTCACTGAGGCGCAGATGCTGCATAGCAGCCACCTGGTCACGAATAGCGTCAGCATGAATGCCCAGCAGATCGTCACCGCGGCAGCGGAATTCCGCCGCGACGTCAACGTCGTAATAGCGGTGAAAAACAGCTTGCTGCATATGAAGCTTATAGGCATCAGTATCCAGCAGCGTTTGCAAAATCGGGGAAGCGTGTCGTGTCATGGCGCGTTTCAGCATCCTCTCACAGGAGCGTTTCCATCAGGTCCGGGCAAATAAAGACGCGGGAGTATACCCTGATTATCTGTTTATTGAAGCAGGATCACAACATATGGCAGGGGAAGGGGGGATGGCAATTTGTGCCGCATAGGCCAAAAGCCGGGTACAATGCCTTGAATCACCTGATGTTTAGGGTACTAAACAAAATGTGCGGCAACAGGATCAGCGCCGTCTTTACCTGCGCCATTAAGCCGGAGGAGACAGTCCTTGCGCCGCTAATATTTTTTTTGCATCACATGCGAAAGATGAAGATTCTGCGTGGCAACATTCCGGCAACAGGAATAGACTGAAGCTCGTTATCTTACGGACGATGTATAAGGTTTTTTATGACACAACAGCCACAAGCCAAATACCGCCACGACTACCGTGCAGCGGATTATACGATAACCGATATCGATTTGACCTTTGACCTGGATGCCGAAAAAACTCGGGTCACCGCCATCAGTAAAATTACCCGCCAGGGCGCTGCCGATGCACCGCTTCATCTGGACGGGGAAGACCTTACCCTTATTTCTATCGACGTAAACGGCACCGCCTGGCAGCATTATCGTCAGGAAGAGGGCGCCCTGATTCTGGAACAACTGCCGGACAGCTTTACGCTGACCATCGTTAACGAAATTAGCCCGGCGAGCAATACCGCGCTGGAAGGGCTGTATCAGTCCGGCGAGGCGCTGTGTACCCAGTGTGAAGCCGAAGGTTTCCACCATATTACCTGGTATCTCGACCGCCCGGACGTGCTGGCGCGCTTTACCACGAAAGTGATTGCCGATAAGAGCAAATACCCTTATCTGCTGGCCAACGGCAACCGCATTGCCGAAGGCGAACTGGAGAATGGCCGTCACTGGGTGCAGTGGCAGGATCCGTTCCCAAAACCTTGCTATCTGTTTGCCCTGGTCGCAGGCGATTTCGACGTGCTGCGCGATAGCTTTAAAACCCGTTCAGGCCGCGATGTTGCGCTGGAGCTGTTCGTGGACCGCGGCAATCTCGATCGTGCCGACTGGGCGATGACCTCCCTGAAAGCCTCGATGAAATGGGATGAAACCCGTTTTGGCCTCGAATACGACCTCGACATCTATATGATTGTCGCCGTCGACTTCTTTAATATGGGCGCAATGGAAAATAAAGGGCTGAACATTTTCAACTCTAAATACGTCCTGGCCCGCGCTGAAACCGCAACCGATAAAGATTACCTCGATATCGAGCGCGTTATCGGCCATGAATATTTCCATAACTGGACCGGCAACCGCGTGACCTGCCGCGACTGGTTCCAGCTCAGCCTGAAAGAAGGCCTGACGGTATTCCGCGACCAGGAGTTTAGCTCTGACCTCGGTTCCCGTGCGGTAAACCGCATTCAGAACGTGCGCACCATGCGCGCGATGCAGTTCGCCGAAGACGCCAGCCCGATGGCGCACCCGATTCGCCCGGACAAAGTTATTGAGATGAATAACTTCTACACCCTGACGGTGTATGAAAAAGGTTCCGAAGTGATTCGTATGCTCCACACTCTGCTCGGAGAAGAGAACTTCCAGAAAGGGATGCAGCTCTACTTCGAACGCCACGACGGCAGCGCAGCAACTTGCGATGACTTTGTGCAGGCGATGGAAGATGCTTCCAACGTTGACCTGTCGCACTTCCGCCTCTGGTATAGCCAGGCGGGTACGCCGGTGGTAACGGTTCGCGACGACTACAACCCGGAAACCGAGCAGTACACGCTTACCATCAGCCAGATGACGCCGCCGACCGCGGAACAGCAGGAAAAACATCCGCTGCACATTCCGTTTGATATCGAGCTGTACGACAACGAAGGCAAGGTTATTCCGCTACAAAAGGATGGCCACCCGGTACATCATGTGCTGAACGTGACCCAGGCCGAGCAGACCTTCGTCTTCGATAACGTTTACTTCCAGCCTGTACCTTCTCTGCTGCGCGAATTCTCTGCGCCGGTGAAGCTTGAGTACAAATGGAGCGACCAGCAGCTGACCTTCCTGATGCGCCACGCGCGTAACGATTTTTCTCGTTGGGATGCGGCGCAGAGCCTGCTCGCGACCTATATCAAGATTAACGTTAACCGCAGCCAGCAGGGCCAGCCGCTTTCGCTGCCGCTGCACGTAGCGGACGCCTTCCGCGCCATTCTGCTGGATGAGAAAATCGACCCGGCGCTGGCCGCTGAGATCCTGACTCTGCCTTCACAGAACGAAATTGCCGAGCTGTTCCAGACCATCGACCCGCTGGCGATTGCGGAAGTTCACGGCGCGCTGACCCGCACGCTGGCGTCGGAGCTGGCGGACGAATTCCTCGCCATATACAACGCCAACAAGCTGGAGAGCTATCGCGTTGATCACGGCGATATCGGCAAGCGCGCGCTGCGTAATACCTGCCTGCGCTACCTGGCATTTGGTGATGCTGAACTGGCAGAACAGCTGGTGCGTGAGCAGTACCAGCAGGCGGATAACATGACCGATTCCATCGCCGCGCTGTCCGCCGCCGTGGCCGCTCAGCTGCCGTGCCGCGACGAGCTTCTGGCTCACTATGATGAGAAGTGGCACAAAGATGGCCTGGTGATGGACAAATGGTTTGTGTTGCAGGCGACCAGCCCGGCGAGCAATACGTTGAGCAAGGTTCGCGAGCTGCTGAATCATCGCTCGTTCAGCCTGGGCAACCCAAACCGCGTGCGCTCCCTGATTGGTGCCTTTGCGGCCAGCAATCCGGCGGCGTTCCACGCCAAAGACGGCAGCGGTTATCAGTTTATGGTGGAAATGCTCACCGAGCTGAACAGCCGTAACCCGCAAATTGCCTCGCGCCTGGTTGAGCCGTTGATTCGCCTGAAGCGTTACGATGCCGAACGTCAGAGCAAGATGCGTGCGGCGCTGGAACATCTGAAAGGGCTGGAGAACCTCTCCGGGGATCTGTTCGAGAAGATAGCTAAAGCGCTGGCTTAATCTTTGCCCCTCACCCCGTGTCTCCGGTATATACGCAGGGAGAAGGCTGGGGTGAGAGTATAAACTTAGCCGGTGCGCACCTCGCGTACCGGTTCTTCCGTACTTCGCTTCATCACTCTTGCCAGTACCTCCGCCTCAAGTTCGGCAAGCTTCACCGACCCCAGCCGTCGCGGGCGCGGTAAATCTACCGTCAAATCCAAACCAATCTTGCCTTCTTCTATCAGCAGCACCCGGTCGGCCATTGCCACCGCCTCGCTAACATCGTGGGTAACCAGCAGAACGGTAAAGCCGTGCTCTTGCCAAAGGGAGACGATCAGCTCCTGCATTTCAATGCGGGTTAACGCATCCAGCGCGCCGAGCGGCTCATCGAGCAGCAGCAGGCGGGGGCGGTGGATTAGCGTGCGTGCCAGGGCGACGCGCTGTTTTTGCCCGCCTGAAAGCGCTGCGGGCCACTCGGAGGCTCGGTTTTCAAGGCCCACTGCGGCCAGAGCATCAAGCGCTGCGTCATGCCAGCTGCCTTTAAGCCCAAGCCCGACATTATCGATAACCGTTTTCCAAGGCAGCAGCCTGTCGTCCTGAAACATCAGGCGCGTATCGTCCTGGCTGTCGCGCAGCGGCGCGTTACCGGCCAGCAGCGAACCGCCGCCGGGCTTCTCCAGCCCGGCAAGCAGACGCAGGAGGGTGCTTTTCCCCCCGCCGCTGCGCCCGACTACCGCCACGAACTGCCCGGCCGGTATTCGCAGTTCCAGCTGGTTGAGTATGGTTTTATCGCCGTAACTTTTACTCACGTTGCTAAGCAGCAGCGGCGTACCCTGGTTTAAACGAGCAGTACTCATGCCGTTTCCTCCTTTAATTGATAAGCCGGATGCCAGCGCAGCCAGACACGTTCCAGCAGCTGGGCGCTAATATCGGCGAGCTTGCCGAGCAGGGCGTAAAGAATAATGGCGACGACAACAACGTCGGTTTGCAGGAATTCCCGGGCGTTCATCGCCAGATAGCCAATCCCTGAGTTAGCGGAGATAGTTTCTGCGACAATCAGCGTCAGCCACATCAGCCCGAGCGCAAAACGCACGCCCACCATAATCGACGGCAAAGCGCCGGGCAGGATAACGTGAGTAAACAGGCTAAAGCCCGACAGGCCATAGCTGCGCGCCATTTCCAGCAGCCCGCGGTCGATATTACGGATGCCGTGCCAGGTGTTGATATAAATCGGGAACAGCGTACCCAGCGCCACGAGGAAAATCTTTGCGCTCTCATCGATGCCGAACCAGAGGATAACCAGCGGGATCAGCGCCAGATGAGGGACGTTACGCAGCATCTGAATCGAGCTATCCAGCAGGCGCTCGCCCCAGCGCGAAAGCCCGCTTATCAGGCCGAGAGCCAGCCCCAACGAACCGCCGATGCTAAAGCCTACCAGCGCACGCCAGGAGCTGATCGCCAGATGTTGCCACAGCTCGCCGCTGGCTGAGAGGCTCCAGAACGCCTGCACCACGCCCTCCGGAGAGGGCAAAATGCGGGTAGAAAGCCAGCCGACGGAAGAGGCTAACTGCCAGAGGACGACTATGGTTATCGGCAAGCCCCACGGTGCGAGCCGCAGCAGCAGTTTGCGAGTAGATGCTTTCATCTTTCCCCCTAGCTTTGCGCCACTTTACGCGGAATAAAATCGTTAGCGACGACCTCGCCTTTTTCCTGCACCTGGCGGGGCTGTGGGATTTCAGGGATAGCAACATCGAGATGCGGGAACAGCAGCTCTCCGGCCCGGTAGACTTCTTCCAGATGCGGGTAGCCGGAGAGGATAAAGCTGTCGATGCCCAGCTCTGCATATTCATTAATCCGGGCGGCAACCGTTGGCCCGTCGCCAACCAGCGCCGTACCGGCACCGCCGCGAACCAGCCCGACTCCAGCCCAAAGATTTGGGCTTATTTCCAGCTTGTCGCGTTTGCCTCCGTGCAGGGCAGCCATGCGGTGCTGGCCTACCGAATCGCTGCGGGCAAATGCGGCCTGGGCTTTGGCAATCGTCAGGTCATCGAGATGGGAAATCAGGCGATTGGCCGCCTGCCATGCCTCTTGTGTTGTTTCGCGGACAATAACATGCAGACGAATGCCGAAACGTACCTGTCGGCCCTGTGCGGCCGCTTTAGCGCGTACCTGTTCAATTTTTTCTTTCACCAGATGCGGCGGTTCGCCCCAGGTCAAATAGAGGTCAACCTGCTCGGCGGCCAGATCTTGAGCCGCGTCCGAAGAGCCGCCAAAATAAAGCGGCGGGCGGGGCTGCTGCACCGGAGGGTAGAGCAGCTTCGCGCCCTTAACCTTGATATGTTTTCCTTCGTAGTCGACGGTTTCACCTTCCAGCACGCGACGCCAGATGCGGGTAAATTCCGCCGAAGCTTCATAGCGCTCTTCATGATTGAGGAACACACCTTCGCCTTCCAGCTCTTCGGCATCGCCGCCCGTGACCAGGTTAAACAGCGCTCGCCCGTTGGAAAGGCGATCCAGCGTAGCCGCCTGGCGGGCTGCAAGGGTGGGAGAGACTACGCTCGGGCGCAGCGCCACCAGAAACTTGAGGCGCTGGGTAACCGGGATCATCGAAGCCGCGACCAGCCAGGCATCCTCACAGGAACGCCCTGTGGGGATCAAAACGCCGGTAAAGCCAAGCCTGTCGGCGGCCTGGGCGATTTGCTGCAAATAAGCGTAATCCACCGGGCGAGCGCCTTCATTACTGCCCAAATAGTGACCGTCGCCGTGGGTCGGCAGAAACCAGAACAGATTAAGACTCATGATTTAGCTCCTTGTGTCGTCGCGGCGCGCTGCCAGACTCGGGTGCGGATATCGACTTTCTTTGGCACCAGGCGGTTGTCGTAAAACAGGTCGGCGGTATTTTGCTGCTTTGCAGCGGTGTCTTCATTTACCGGGGTAATGGCTGAAGGAGGGCGGTGATCTAAATAACTGCTAATGACCGCTTCCGGCAGCCCCATGGTTTTTGCCAGCAGCGTGACGCTTTCGGCGCGCCGGGTACGGGTCAGCTCGTCGGCATCGCTAAAGGCTTTCAGTACCTGTTGAAGGAAGGCGCCGTTCGCTTCGGCATAGGGGCGGGCAGCAAGGTAGAACGAGCCGGTTTGATTAAGCTTACTGCCGTCCGCCAGTACACGAACGCCGCCGTTCAGCAGCGCGGCCGAGTAATACGGGTCCCAGATGGCCCAGGCGTCTACGTTACCCTGCTGAAAAGCGGCTCTGGCATCGGCGGGGGTGAGATAAGCGGGCTGGATATCTGAAAATTTCAACCCTGCCTGCTGCAACGCCCGCAGCACTAGGTTATGAGAGCTGGAGCCTTTCTGGAAGGCCACTTTGTGCCCCTTCAGGTCGGCAACGCTTTTCAGCGGGCTGTTTTCCGGCACCAGAATGACCTCGGCCTGAGGCTTTGGCGGCTCGGAACCGACATAAACCAGATCCGCTCCGGCGGCCTGGGCGAAGATCGGCGGAATATCGCCGGTGCTGCCTAGATCAATGCTGCCGACGTTAAGCGCCTCAAGCATTTGCGGCCCGGCGGGAAACTCGACCCAGGAGACTTTTGTATTAGGGTAACGTTGCTCCAGCAACTGGTGGCTTTTTGCCAGCACCATGCTGACCGAGCCTTTCTGATAGCCGATGCGCAGTTGCTCCGGGCCGCTCTCTGCCGCGTTGCTATAGGCGGAAAACGCGATCATGCCTGCAAAGAGCAGCCACGGGGAGCGACGTTTCAGTGAATTAAACATGGGTCACCCCCTGACGGCTGAAAGGGGAAGGGACGGCAATATCGCGGCGATGAAGCGCCTGCCAGAAGGTCTCCAGCGAATCGTCGAGGCGTTTTTGCAGGTTCGCCGTAAACTGCGGCTTATGCTGGTAGTCGGTTACCTGGCCGTCGTCGGCAAACACGCCGTGCAGAATTTCCTGGGCTTTGAGCGCGTTAAGCACCGGCTTGAGGGCGTAGTCCACCGCCAGCATATGGGCGACGGTGCCGCCCGTAGCCAAAGGAAGCACGACTTTTTTCTCGAGCGCGCGCTCCGGTAGCAGGTCGAGCAGCGTTTTCAGGGCGCCGGAAAATGAAGCTTTATAGACGGGAGTGGCAATGATCAGTCCGTCGGCGGTGCTGAGCTGTTCGATAAGCGCCAGCAGGGCCGGGCTATCAAACCGGGCGTAGAGCAGGTCCTCGGGGGAGAAGTTTTGCAGATGCCAGTGGTAAACCTCGACATCGAGGGCGCTCAGTTTCTCCCGAGCATATTCCAGCAGCGAGCTGGAACGGGACGGATAGCGGGGGCTGCCGGCCAGGGTAATTACACGCATCACGACTCCTTATAACCAATTGTTCGTTTTTATCTAACATTGATAACAATTAGCTTGATAGTCGCAGAGCCGTTTTATTCCACTAAGTGATTTTTCCGGGATAGATTTGCAAAAAAGCGCATATCGCAAGGGAGGAAAGAAAACGTTTGCCTCTATTCAGGCTTTTTTGCCGCAGGTCAATTCCAATCCCTGCCCGGATGGTGAATAATAGCGCCCCGGTCTGCACACCGGGAATCCAGGAGAGTTCATGTACTACCCCTTCGTTCGTAAAGCCCTTTTTCAGCTCGATCCAGAGCGCGCCCATGAGTTCACTTTTCAGCAATTACGTCGCGTATCCGGCACGCCCTTCGAACGTCTGGTTCGCCAGAACGTGCCGTCAAAACCCGTCAGCTGCATGGGGTTAACCTTTAAGAACCCGCTGGGTCTGGCCGCAGGTCTGGACAAAAATGGCGAATGCATCGACGCTTTTGGCGCCATGGGCTTTGGCTCTATCGAGATAGGCACCGTAACGCCGCGCCCTCAGCCGGGGAACGACAAGCCGCGTATTTTCCGCCTGGTAGAGGCAGAAGGGCTGATTAACCGCATGGGCTTTAATAATCTCGGGGTGGATAACCTGGTCGAAAATGTAAAAAAAGCGCATTTCGACGGCATCCTCGGGATTAATATTGGCAAGAATAAAGACACGCCGGTTGAGCAGGGAGCAGATGATTATCTGACCTGTATGGATAAGATTTATCCGTATGCGGGTTATATAGCGATTAATATTTCTTCGCCGAACACTCCAGGATTACGCACGCTGCAATATGGTGAAGCGCTGGACAGTCTTTTAAGCGCCATAAAAAATAAGCAGCAGGAGCTGCAAGCGATCCATCATAAATATGTTCCAGTGGCGGTGAAGATCGCCCCGGATCTTTCTGTAGAAGAATTGATCCAGGTGGCAGATAGTTTAGTTCGCCATAATATTGATGGGGTCATTGCGACCAATACTACTTTGGATCGTAGCCTTGTTCAGGGCATGAAACATTGCGACGAAACCGGTGGTTTAAGCGGGCGTCCGGTACAGTTAAAAAGTACCGAAATTATTCGTATGCTGGCGCAGGAATTAAATGGCCGGTTACCTATTATCGGCGTCGGCGGTATTGATTCAGTGATTGCCGCTCGTGAGAAGATTGCCGCCGGTGCGACGCTGGTGCAAATATACTCCGGGTTCATTTTTAAAGGCCCACCGCTGATTAAAGAAATCGTTACCCACCTCTAAGCATTTACCTTTTGCAAACAACCAGGGCTTTATTTTCGGCTCTGGTTGTTTTATATTCCGCTACTGTTGCTAATTTAAACATATTGGTCTTTTATTAATATGGTGAGAATTTGAGTGGCAATTCAGATGCGGGATAAATGAAGGGTAAGCAATATGCGGATAAAACCGGACGATAATTGGCGTTGGTATTTCGATGAAGAGCACGATCGAATGATGCTCGATTTGGCCAATGGAATGCTGTTCCGTTCGCGTTTCCCTCGTAAAATGTTGACTCCCGATGCCTTTGAAAACACAGGATTTTGTGTTGACGATGCGGCGCTTTATTTCTCGTTTGAAGAAAAATGTCGTGATTTAGCGCTGGAGAATGAACAGCGCGCCGAACTGGTGCTGAACGCGCTGGTAGCGATCCGTTTCCTGAAACCGCAAATGCCAAAAAGCTGGCACTTTGTCTCCCACGGCGAATGCTGGCAGCCGATGACGGGCGACGGCGCCTGCGTCTGGATTAGCGAAGATATGCAGCAGGTGAATCTGCTGGTGGTTGAAACCGGCGATAACGCCGCGCTTTGCCTGCTTGCGCAGCCAGGATTAATACTGGCGGGGCGTACGATGCAGTTGGGCGATGCGATCAAAGTGATGAACGATCGGCTCAGGCCGCAGCCGATCTCAGGTAACCTCAGCCTCGATCAGGCCGTTTAACGCGGCGCTACGCTAACATTCCCCGCAGGTACGCAGCTACAGCACAGGATCGTACCGTCTGTGCCGATCGATCCTTTCTTTAAAGCTTTTACTTCGCCGTCCACCAGACGAATGCGGCAGTTGCCGCAGATCCCGGCCCGGCAGGAATAAGGCACGCGAATACCCTGGCCTTCCAGCTGTTCCAGCAGGATTTGCTGATTATTCCCCTGGAAGCTTTGCCCGGCCCAGTCAATGGTGACGCTGCTTGCTGGCTGGCTCACCGGCTCAAGGTTTTCGACAACTTCGCCCGGACCATAAACGTTAGCAGGTTTATTGGCGAGTACTTCCAGCTCGTCGCCCACGCGCACGATACCGCTATTGCGGGCAATTAAATTCTGGCCAAAATCTACCGCGCCACTGTTATCCTGCGCGGTGCGGAAGTTTTGCAGGGTTTTCAGCGGTTCGCCGCTTGGGTGTTTGCGGCCACGCTCCGGGCTAACGGTGGTAAAGATACAGCGGCTACAGGGCCTGATAACGTCGAAGATGACGCCGCCGATGCGCACCACTTTCCAGGTATCCTCGGCCCATGCCGGTGCGCCGGTCACTACCAGGTTAGGGCGGAACTGGATCATTTGTACGCTGGCAGGGCAGCGGTTTTGCAAATCCCGCAGCGAAGCTTCGTTGGTCAGCAGATACGGAAAACCGTCGGCAAACGACAGCGGAACCTCTTCATGGCGTTTGACCCGACGAGTTGGCGACTCCCCAACCCAGCGCAGCTGAACCTGGCGCGAGAAAAAGCCGCTCAGCCACTGGTTAATCTCGTCGGGGGCGATAAGCGCGGTAAAATGCGTTCCCCAAACTTCGGTTGCCGCAGGCTCCGCAGAGAAATCGGCGAAGCGTATACTGGCCGAGCTGCCGTCCGGCGCTGACAGATAAAGGCCGTCGTGGGTAAACGCGGGAGTGAACAGCACCATCTGCGGATGCTGGCGGGCTGTAATAAAGGTGCCATCAAGTTCGGTAAGCATAAAAATGCGGTCGAATGCCAGGCCGGTGGCGGTTGCATTCGCGTAGGAGAGCGCCATTCCGCGCATTGATTTTACCGGATGAATAAAGAGTTGAGACAAAGTAATCACGGTGCCCTCCGTGGGAAGTAAATTAAGAGGGGCAACTTTATGACATGCGTGCCGGATTAGCTATAATGCGCCACAATTTTCTTTTTACCTGATAAGTGACGATATGAATTCTCTGTTTGCCAGTACGGCGCGTGGGCTTGAAGAGCTGTTAAAAACTGAACTGGAAAATCTTGGCGCCCAGGGCTGCCAGGTGGTTCAGGGCGGCGTACATTACCAGGGGGATACTCGTCTACTCTATCAAAGCCTGATGTGGAGCCGTCTGGCTTCGCGTATTCTGCTGCCGCTTAGCGAGTGCAAAGTCTACAGCGATCTCGACCTTTACCTCGGCGTAATGGCGATTGACTGGCCGGCGCTGTTTGGGCCAAACGCGACCTTTGCCGTTCACTTTAGCGGCCTGAACGACACCATCCGCAACAGCCAGTACGGCGCGCTCAAGGTTAAGGATGCAATTGTTGACTCCTTTACCCGCAAAAATCTGCCGCGCCCTGATGTTGACCGCGAGCAGCCAGACCTGCGTATTAACGTCTGGCTTAATAAAGAAACCGCAAGTATTGCGCTGGATCTCAGCGGCGAAGGTCTGCACCAGCGCGGCTACCGTGACGCTACCGGCGCTGCGCCAATCAAAGAAACCCTCGCGTCGGCCATCGTGCTGCGCTCCGGCTGGCAGCCGGGTACTCCACTGCTCGATCCGATGTGCGGCTCCGGCACGCTGCTGATCGAAGGCGCTATGATCGCCACCGATCGCGCCCCGGGCCTGCACCGCAAACGCTGGGGTTTCCTCGGCTGGGCAAAACATGAAGTGGACGTGTGGAAAGAGGTTGTGACCGAAGCGCAGGTTCGCGCTCGCCGCGGCCTGAGCGAATATCAGTCCCGCTTCTATGGTTCGGATAACGACAGCCGCGTGATTGAACGTGCCAGGGCTAACGCCCGTCGTGCAGGCCTTGCCGATATTATTACTTTTGACGTAAAAGACGTGGCGAAGCTCAGCAACCCGCTGCCGGAAGGCCCGGTGGGTACGGTTGTCAGTAACCCTCCTTACGGCGAGCGTCTGGAAAGTGAACCGGCTCTGATTGCGCTGCACAGCCTGCTTGGTCGCCATATGAAAACCCAGTTTGGCGGCTGGAACCTGTCCCTGTTTAGCGCCTCGCCGGAGCTGTTAAGCTGCCTTCAGCTGCGTGCTGACCGCCAGTTCAAAGCGAAAAACGGCCCGCTGGATTGCGTACAGAAAAACTATCAGCTGGCGGCTAACCCGGCGGGTACGGCGGCGGGCGGCGGCCAGATTGCCGAAGACTACGCCAACCGCCTGCGCAAGAACGTTAAGAAGCTGGACAAGTGGGCGCGTCAGGAAGGGATTGAGTGCTACCGCCTGTACGACGGTGATTTGCCGGACTACAACGTTGCCGTGGACCGCTACGGCGACTGGGTTGTGGTTCAGGAGTATGCTCCACCAAAAACCATCGATCCGAACAAAGCGCGCCAGCGCCTGTTCGACGTTATTGCCGCGACTCTCGCGGTGCTGGAATTGCCAACCAACCGGCTGGTGCTGAAAACCCGTGAACGCCAGAAGGGGAAAAATCAGTACCAGAAAATGGACGAGAAAGGCGATTTCATGGAGGTGAGCGAATATGACGCACGTCTGTGGGTTAACCTCACCGACTACCTCGATACCGGCCTGTTCCTCGACCACCGTATCGCCCGCCGTATGCTGGGCCAGATGAGCAAAGGGAAAGACTTCCTGAACCTGTTCGCCTACACCGGCAGCGCAACGGTACACGCCGGGCTTGGCGGCGCTCGCAGCACAACGACCGTTGATATGTCCCGCACCTATCTGGAATGGGCGGAGCGTAACCTGCGCCTTAACGGCTTAACGGGCCGCGCACATCGCCTGGTTCAGGCGGATTGCCTGGGCTGGCTGCGCGATAGCGACGAACAGTTTGATCTGATCTTTATCGACCCGCCGACCTTCTCGAACTCCAAGCGTATGGAAGATTCTTTTGACGTGCAGCGTGACCATATTGCGCTGATGAAAGATCTGAAGCGCCTGCTGCGTCGCGGCGGTACTATCATGTTCTCCAATAACAAACGTGGCTTCAAAATGGACTTCGCCGGGCTGGCAGAGCTTGGCATGGTTGCGCAGGAAATTACTCAAAAAACCCAGTCGCAGGACTTTGCACGCAACCGTCAGATCCACAACTGCTGGTTAGTTACTCACGAATCCCGGGATTAATAGTTATGTCATTAATTAGTATGCACGGCGCATGGCTGTCGTTTAGCGACGCGCCGCTGTTAGATAACACCGAATTACACATCGAAGAAAACGAACGCGTCTGTCTGGTTGGCCGTAACGGCGCGGGCAAATCAACGCTGATGAAGATCCTTAACCGCGAGCTGCCGCTGGACGATGGCCGCATGGTTTACGAGCAGGATCTTATTGTCGCTCGTCTGCAACAAGACCCGCCGCGTAATGTTGCGGGCACGGTGTATGACTTTGTGGCCGAAGGCGTAGAAGAGCAGGCTGAATATCTGAAGGCCTACCACGACATCTCACATAAAGTGATGACCGATCCGAGCGACAAAAATCTTAACGAGATGGCTCGCATTCAGGAGATCCTGGATCATCAGGGGCTCTGGCAGCTCGACAGCCGGATTAACGAAGTGCTCGAACAGCTTGGCCTGGAAGCGGATACCGAACTGTCCGCGCTTTCCGGCGGCTGGCTGCGTAAAGCGGCGCTGGGCCGCGCGCTGGTTAGTTCTCCACGCGTGCTGCTGCTCGACGAACCAACTAACCACCTCGATATCGAAACTATCGACTGGCTGGAAGGCTTCCTGAAAGAGTTCCAGGGCAGCATTATCTTTATCTCCCACGACCGTTCCTTTATCCGCAATATGGCGACCCGTATTGTCGATCTGGATCGCGGCAAGCTGGTCTCTTACCCTGGCGATTACGATCAGTATCTGCTGGCGAAGGAAGAAGCGCTGCGCGTGGAAGAGTTACAAAACGCCGAGTTTGACCGCAAGCTGGCGCAGGAAGAAGTGTGGATCCGCCAGGGTATTAAAGCCCGTCGTACCCGTAACGAAGGCCGCGTTCGCGCGCTGAAGGCGATGCGCCGTGAACGCGGTGAACGGCGTGAAGTGCTGGGCAGCGCGAAGATGCAGGTTGAAGAGGCGAGCCGCTCGGGCAAAATCGTCTTCGAGATGGAAGACGTTAACTACCAGGTTGCCGGTAAAACGCTGGTTCGTGATTTCTCCGCCCAGGTTCAGCGCGGCGACAAAATTGCGCTGGTGGGGTCAAACGGCTGCGGTAAAACAACCCTGCTGAAACTGATGCTCAGCCAGCTGCAGGCCGACAGCGGCCGAGTACACTGCGGCACCAAGCTGGAAGTGGCCTACTTCGACCAGCACCGTGCCGAGCTTGATCCTGACCGCACCGTGATGGATAACCTGGCGGAAGGCAAGCAGGAAGTGATGGTTAACGGTAAGCCACGCCACGTGCTGGGCTACCTGCAGGACTTCCTGTTCCACCCTAAACGCGCCATGACGCCGGTGCGTGCGCTTTCCGGCGGGGAGCGTAACCGCCTGCTGCTGGCGCGCTTGTTCTTAAAACCAAGCAACCTGCTTATCCTCGATGAACCGACCAACGACCTGGATGTCGAAACCCTGGAACTGCTGGAAGAGCTTATCGACGGCTACCAGGGCACGGTCATGCTGGTCAGTCACGACCGTCAGTTCGTTGATAACACGGTCACCGAGTGCTGGATTTTTGAAGGCCAGGGCAGAGTGGGGCGCTACGTTGGCGGCTACCATGACGCGAAGGGCCAGCAGGGCTCTGCTCAACCGCTGCGCCAGGCGGCTGCGGCAAAAGCCGAGAAGGGCGAGCAGCAAAAAGCAGAACCTGTTAAACGTGCCAATAGCAAACTAAGCTATAACTTGCAGCGTGAATTAGAGCAGCTGCCTCAACGGCTTGAGGAACTTGAGGCCGCGCTGGGCGTGTTACAGGCCCAGGTCGGTGATGCCGATTTCTTTAACCAGCCGCACGACGCCACGCAAAAAGTGCTGGCCGACATGGCCGCAGCGGAGCAGGCGCTTGAAGAAGCCTTTGAACGCTGGGAGTATCTCGAAGCGCTGAAAAACGGTTCGTAATCTAAGGAGAGTTACGATGTGTGCCACACACCACCATCGCTCGCATATTTTGTGTCGACAATGTGATTTGCTGGTGGCGTTGCCGGAGCTGCAGGATGGTCATAAGGCCTCCTGCCCGCGCTGCGGCACACCCTTGGTCACGCAGTGGTATTTACCGCGTCAGCGGCCAACGGCGTATGCCCTGGCCGGGCTGTTTATGCTGCTGCTGGCCAACCTGTTCCCCTTCATTAATATGAAGGTCGCTGGCATCAGCAGCGAAGTGACGCTGATGCAAATCCCCGGCGTTATGTTTTCTGAAGATTACGCCAGCCTCGGCACCTTCTTTCTTCTCTTTGTTCAGGCGGTACCGGCTTTTTGCCTGGTGACCATTCTGCTGTTGGTCAACCGGGCGAAGCTGCCTTCCGGGGTAAAACGCGGCCTCGCCAGAGTGCTGTTCCAGCTGAAAAGCTGGGGCATGGCTGAAATATTCCTCGCGGGCGTGCTGGTCAGCTTCGTGAAGCTGATGGCCTACGGCGATATTGGCGTTGGCAGCAGCTTTATTCCCTGGTGCCTGTTTTGTATTTTGCAGTTGCGGGCTTTTCAGTGCGTGGACAGGCGCTGGCTGTGGGACGACATTGCCCCCATGCCGCCGGTGCATAAGCCGCTAAAAGTGGGTGTATCAGGCATACGGCAGGGGCTACGCTCCTGCTCTTGTTGTACGGCGATTGTTGACGCAGACACGCTGGTTTGCCCCCGCTGCGGTACTCACGGCCACGTGCGCCGCAGGCACAGCCTGCAGTGGACCCTGGCGCTGCTGATAACCTCGATCATGCTCTATCTACCGGCGAATATACTGCCGATAATGATAACGGAGATGCTGGGCAGCAAATATCCGTCCACTATTCTGGCGGGGGTTATCCTGCTCTGGAGTGAAGGGTCTTACCCGGTAGCGCTGGTGATTTTTATCGCCAGTATCATGGTGCCGACGCTGAAAATGATCGCCATCGCCTGGTTATGCTGGGACGCAAAGGGGCATGGAAAACGCGACAGCGAGCGTATGCACCTGATTTATGAAGTAGTGGAATTTGTTGGCCGCTGGTCGATGATTGACGTATTCGTGATTGCCGTGCTTTCCGCCCTGGTGCGGATGGGCGGGCTGATGAATATCTACCCGGCTTTAGGGGCGTTAATGTTTGCTTTGGTGGTTATTTTGACGATGTTTGCGGCGATGACCTTTGACCCTCGCTTGTCCTGGGATCGAGCAGACGATGTAACTGATGAGGAGTCTTCCGAGCATGGAAAATAAAAGCGGCGAGGCGAAGGTACAGAAGGTAAAAAACTGGTCGCCGGTTTGGATCTTTCCCATCGTAACGGCGCTGATCGGCGCCTGGATCTTGTTTTATCACTATAGCCATCAGGGGCCGGAAGTGACCCTGATAACCGCTAATGCAGAAGGTATTGAAGGCGGTAAGACTACCATCAAGAGCCGAAGTGTTGATGTTGGCGTGGTGGAAAGCGCGCAGCTGACCGATGACCTGCATCATGTTGAAATTAAGGCGCGTCTCAATTCCGGCATGGAAAAGCTGCTGCATAACGATTCCGTGTTTTGGGTAGTGAAGCCGCAGGTTGGCCGCGAAGGTATCTCCGGGCTGGGGACGCTGCTGTCGGGGGCATACATCGAGCTACAGCCGGGCAGTAAAGGCGACCAGCCGGAGCGCTATGACTTGCTTGATGCGCCGCCGCTGGCTCCGCCTGATGCCAAAGGCATACGCATCACGCTGGACAGCAAAAAAGCCGGCCAGCTCACGCCGGGAGACCCGGTACTGTTCCGGGGTTATCGCGTGGGGTCGGTAGAAACCAGCACCTTTGACACCAATAAACGCGCCATTACCTATCAGCTGTTTATCGGCGCGCCCAACGATAAGCTTATTACCAGCAACGTGCGGTTCTGGAAAGACAGCGGCATTGCCGTGGACATGTCTTCCCAGGGGATGCGGGTTGAAATGGGCTCCCTCACTACGCTGTTTAGCGGCGGCGTGAGCTTTGATGTGCCGGAAGGCTGGGAGTGGGGCAAGCCGGTTGAGCCGGGTACCGACTTTAAGCTGTTTGACGATCAGAAAAGTATTCAGGATTCGCTGTATACCGACCACATCGATTACCTGATGTTCTTTAAAGATTCGATTCGCGGCCTGCAGCCGGGCGCGCCCGTTGAGTTCCGCGGTATTCGTCTTGGCACGGTGGCTCAGGTGCCGTTCTTTAACGAGAGCATGCGCCAGAAGCTGAACGACGACTTCCGTATTCCGGTGCTTATCCGCATTGAACCCGAACGCCTGAAAAATATGGTGGGCAACGAGGCGGATATCCCGTCTAACCTGAAGGCGCTGATTCAGCGCGGGCTTCGTGCCTCAATGAAAACCGGCAACCTGGTGACCGGCGCGCTGTATATCGATCTCGACTTCTATCCGAACGAGAAGAAGGTGACTGAAATACTGAGCGTAAGCGGCTATCCGGTGATCCCGACGATGAGCGGTGGCCTGGCGCAAATTCAGCAAAAACTGCTGGAAACGCTGGATAAAATCAACAATCTGCCGATTACGCCGATGCTGGAGCAGGCGACCAATACGCTTGGCGAAAGCCAGCGCACCATGCGTCATCTACAGCAGACGCTGGATAATCTGAACAAGATTACCGCCAGCCAGTCGATGCAGCAGCTGCCGGAAGATATGCAAAAAACGCTGCGCGAGCTGAATCGCAGCATGCAGGGCTTCCAGCCGGGTTCAGCGGCTTATAACAAGATGGTGGCGGATATGCAGCGCTTCGATCAGGTGCTGCGCGAACTCCAGCCGGTGTTACGCACGCTGAACGATAAGAGCAACTCGTTGATATTTGAAGCGAAGGATAAAAAGGATCCGCAGCCGAAGAGGGCACAACCATGAAAAAGTGGCTAACGCTGGCAGCCGTCATCACGCTTTCCGCCTGTAGCGGCAGCGATAATGGCAAAACCTGGTACCAACTGCCGCAAACCTCGCAGCCTGCAATGCAGGCGGTGAGCCAGCCGGGAACACATTTGTTGTGGGTCGATCAGGTCTCGGTGCCTGACTTCCTCGCCGGCACCGGCGTGGTTTATCAAACCACCGACGTTCAGTACGTTATTGCCACCAACAACCTGTGGGCCAGCCCGCTTGACCAGCAGCTGCGCAATACGCTGGTCAGCAACCTGAGCAGCGCGCTGCCGGGCTGGGTGGTTGCATCCCAGCCTCTGGGCAACGACCAGCAGGCGCTTAGCGTCAACGTTACCGGCTTCCATGGTCGCTATGACGGGAAGGTGATTGTTAGCGGTGAGTGGCTGGTGAAACGTCAGGGCGAGATAATTAAGCGTCCGTTCCATATTGAGCTAAAGCAGCAGGCTGACGGTTACGACTCGATGGTGAAAACGCTGGCGCAGGCCTGGCAGCAGGAGGCGCAAAGCATCGCTTCGCAGATCACACGCCTTAATTAATAGGTAAAATTAATAGTACAAAAAAAGCTGCGATTTTCGCCGAAAGGCGCTCGCAGCTTTTCTTTTTCTGTGAACCTGTTAGCAAACCACAAGGCTCTTTTTTTGCCGAAAAGATAATCAGAATAGCGCGTGAATATGACATTGGCGTGAATTTTGCGCATTGACGGTCGGCTGATTTCACGTTATCCCTTATCTGTGGTTGCACATTTTGTAATCACTGTTTTCTTTTCCACCAGACAATGTAATGAGGGAAACGAGGCATGAAGAGACAAAAACGAGATCGCCTGGAACGGGCACATCAACGTGGTTATCAAGCAGGCATCGCCGGACGCTCAAAAGAGATTTGTCCATATCAGACTCTGAATCAGAGGTCCTATTGGATGGGAGGCTGGCGAGAAGCCATGGAAGACAGGGCGGTTACTGCGTAATCACTGTCTCTTTAGAAAAAGAAACCTCCGCAGCGCGGAGGTTTCGCCTTTTTAGCGGTATGTAAACCATCAGAGTTTAGGAAAGACCCAAACGTGCTGCTCGGGCAGAGACAAGCCATATTCGCGAGCTTCACGTATCTCGCTGCCATAGGCACGCACAACAAAGTCATCGCCCGCGGTGCGGAACAGATACTCCCAGCGGTCGCCAAGGTACATGCTGGTCAACAGCGGCAGCTTCATGCCGTTATCACCCGGCTGTTCCACCAGACGCACCTGTTCGACTCGTATTACGGCCGTGCCTTCCTGCCCGGCTTCGACGCCTTCACCTGCCAGCCCCCACAAAGCCCAGCCGCTGCCTTCTATGCGGGCTTTACCGTCTCGAACTTCAGTCACTTTGCCGTTCAGCCGATTATTACTGCCCATAAACTCGGCGGTAAACAGCGTTTTTGGCGAGCCGTACATCTCCTGCGGCGTACCCTGCTGCTCTATTTTGCCGTTGTTCAGCAGCAGGATGCGGTCGGAAATCGCCATCGCCTCATTCTGGTCGTGGGTGACCATTAGCGCCGACAGCCCCAGCTTGATAATCAATTCGCGCAGGAACACTCTGGCCTCTTCGCGCAGCTTGGCATCAAGGTTGGAGAGCGGCTCATCAAGCAGAATAACAGGGGGGTTATAGACCAATGCCCGCCCGATGGCTACCCGCTGCTGCTGGCCGCCGGAGAGCTGGTAAGGGTGGCGTTTGCCGAGATGACCCAGGCCCAGCTGGTCCAGCACCGCCTGAACCCGCTGGTTGATTTCCGCCGCCGCCACTTTGCGCAGTTTCAGCGGATAGGCAACGTTCTCAAACACCGTTTTATGCGGCCACAGCGCGTAGGACTGAAATACCAGCCCCAGATTACGCTCTTCCGCCGGGATCTCTTTGCGAGTAGCGCCGTCAAAAACGTTATTTTTGCCGATAACAATAGCGCCCTGGCTCGGTTTTTCCAGCCCGGCAACGGCGCGCAGCAGCGTGGTTTTACCGCTTCCCGAAGGGCCAAGCAGCGATACGACTTCGCCGCGTTTTAGCTCCATAGAAACGCCTTTCAGCACCGGATTATCGCCGTAGGTTAAGTGCAGGTTCTCGACCGATAACTCAATCATGTAATTTCACTCCAAAACGAAGGGCAATGCCCAGCCCTAACACCACAAGCAGAATATTAATAAACGAGAGCGCGGCGACGATATCAATCGCGCCAGCCGCCCAGAGCGAGACCAGCATGGAACCGATGGTTTCGGTGCCCGGAGAGAGCAGGTATACGCCGGTGGAATACTCGCGCTCGAAAATCAGGAACATCAGCAGCCATGAGCCGATCAGGCCGTATCGCGACAGCGGGATGGTGACGTGGCGGGTAATTTGCCCGCGCGTGGCTCCGGTACTGCGCGCGGCCTCTTCCAGCTCCGGCCCAACTTGTAATAGCGTTGAGGAGATAAGCCGCAGCCCGTAGGCCATCCACACTACGGTGTAGGCGAGCCAGACGCTGAAAATGGTGCTGCGCAGAGAGCGTAGCCAGACAATCAGGTTGTCACGCAGCCACTGCGACCACGGCATGCCGGAAAGCCAGCCGGATTTCAGCGCATTGTCGAGCCACATCGGCAGGAACAAAAACACCCACAGGAAAGCAAGACCGGCCAGCAGGCCCGGTACGGCGCGCGGCACCAGTACGCTGTAGTCGAGGAAGCGGGTTACGTTATCCGGCTTGCGGTGCATCGCGATGCCGATAAACAGATAACAAGCTACCGCCAGCGCGCCGCCGATAACGCCGATAGCCATTGAGTTAACGATAGCGCGCAGCAGATTCGGCTGCTCCCAGATGGTGCGGAAGGTATTCAGCGAAAGCTCGTCCCACAGCGAAACGCCAACGCCCCAGTTGGAAATAAAGGCGCGCAGCACCACGCCAATTAGCGGCACGCCGATGGTTACGGTCAGCCAGAAGGCGACAACCGCTCCGGCAACCCAGCGCCATTTACCCAGCGGCAGGGCGCGAGCCTGAGAGGCTTTGCCTTTGACGGTGACAAACCGGTTGGCGGTGCGCATAAGACGGCGCTGGAGCATTACCAGCGGGATAGTGATGCAAATCAGCACCACGGCTACCGCCGCCATCAGATGATAAGACGGCGTCCCAAGTTTATTGGTCAGCTGGTAGAGATAAGTTGCCAGCACCATGTTGCCTTCAGGGTCACCCAGGACCAGCATCAGGCCAAACACTTCCAGGCCGAGGAAAAACAGCAACACCGTGGCATACAGCATCGCCGGGCGCACCATCGGCAGGCTGACGGCGGTCATCACCTGAAGAGGGGAGGCTCCGGCGGTACGGGCCGCTTCTTCGACATCTGAGCCAACGCTGCGCAGCGCCGAAGATATATAGAGATAGGCGTGCGGAACGTGGGTCAGCCCGGCAATCACCACGATGCTGGACATGTCGTAGATATTCCACGGTACAAAACCAATCAGCGACTGCGCCCACAGAGAGAAGAAGCCCACCGGCCCGGCGGCCACAACATAGCCAAAGCCGAGAACCATAGGCGAAACAAAGATGGGCACCAGAATCAACGGCTCAATGATGCGCCTGCCAGGCAGGTCGGTACGCACCATCAAAAAGGCCAGGATCCCACCCAGCGGAATAGCGATGACTACCAGCCCGAATGCCAGAATAAAGCCGCTCTTCAGCGCCTTATAGAAGTCAGGGTCGTTAAAGATGAAAGCAAAGGACTCAAGACTCCACTCTTTTGACGGCGAGAAAAACGGCGCGGAGAGGAAGCTTTGTATAACGATAAACGACAGCGGAATATAGATAACCAGCGCAGTTATCAGCACCACAATGCCGCGCGGCAGGCTCTGCCACTTTCTGCGAAATGCATCCATGTAACTATCCCTCAGGTCAGTAAGCCTGAATAACGTAGCGCGTTGGAGTAATAGGAGGCACTCCCGAAGAAGCGCCTCATGCAGGGGTTATTTGGCGGCGGCTTCGCGCCATTGCTTGATGTAATCGAGGCGTTTTTTCTGCTGCAGGTATTCGAGCAGGGTTTCATCAACCGGCATAGGTTTCAGCGCGTTGCCCAGCTTTTTGGTCAAGCCGTCAATATCGTTGTCGCCTTCCACGTCATTGCGGATAGACGGAATATCCGCCTGGTTGGCGAGGATGTTCTGCCCTTTCTCAGACAGCACATAGTCTATCCACAGCCTGGCGGCGTTGCCGTTTTTAGCCTGTTCGCTGATGAAGGAGACGCGGGAAAGCACCAGCGTGTAGTCTTTGGGATAAGCAATACCCAGCGAGGCGTCCGTTTTGGCGCGGGCTTCGGCGTAGGAGCCGAGGATGTTGAAGCCGATAAGGTTTTCACCGGAGGAGACTCGCTCCATCATCGTACCGGTGGAAGACTGGACCGCCAGACCACCTTTAGCAACGTCTGCCAGGGTCTTGAAGTAGTTCGGATCGGCCTTATAGTCCTGCACCGAGAGCATAAAACCGAGGCCAGATTTTTCGATATCGTAAGTGGTGACTTTTTTGCTGAACTTTTCCGGCTGGCTGGCGATAAGCTTAGCCAGCGCCGCGTGGCTGTCCGGAACTTCATTAGCCGGGATCAGGCGTTTGTTGTAGATAAAGATAACCGGCTCGTATGTCGTGCCGTAGGCTTTGTCTTTCCACACCGCCCATTTAGGCAACTGGCCCTGCTCGGGAGATTTGTATTCCTGAGCGTAGTCGGTGGCAAGCTTGAGCGCGGTATCCATCGAAGAGCTCCAGACCACGTCGCCGCTGGTACCGCCCGCCGCCTGCTCGCTGATATAACGGTTGTACAGCTCGGTGCTGTTCATATCGTTATATTCTACCTTAATGCCCGGGTAAGCCGCTTCGAACCCCTGGATAAGCGGTGCGGCGGTTTTGGTATCGGTGGTGGAGTAGAGCACCACTTTGCCTTCTTTGGTCGCGGCGTCGATGATTTTTTGATATTCGGCCGGGTAACCCTGAGGCACGGCAGAAAGCGCAGAGGTAGAGAGCAGCACGGTAGAAGCGATTAAAGAGATGCGTAACTTATTCGACATTATTGTTAACCTCTAGTTACATTTGAGAAACTAAAAATCAACATAGCGTATAACCTTTGCCAGACAAGAGGGGGCGTTTTTTATCTTTACGATTTGTGATTTCGAACGTTGTTTAAGCAATTAACACCATAAAAACCACGGAGGAAGTTCGCGGATTGGCGTTCGGCAAAAACAAAAAAAGCACCCATTGATGACAATGGATGCCTTATCGGTAAAGCTTAATGAAATCGTATTAGAAAGCGGTAGTGTCTTTAAACAGACCCACTTTCATGTCGGTGGCGGTGTAAATCACGCGGCCATCAACCAGTACTTCGCCATCGGCCATGCCCATGATCAGGCGACGATTGATAACGCGCTTAAAATGAATACGATAACTGACTTTTTTTGCCGTTGGCAGGATTTGCCCCGCCAGTTTGACCTCGCCCACGCCCAGCGCACGGCCTTTGCCTTCGCCGCCGAGCCAGCCCAGGTAGAAACCAACCAGCTGCCACATTGCGTCCAGGCCCAGACAGCCAGGCATTACCGGATCGCCAATAAAGTGGCAAGCAAAGAACCAGAGATCAGGGGTGATATCTAATTCTGCTTCAACGTAACCTTTATCGAAGTTACCGCCGTCTTCGGTCATCTTGACCACGCGGTCCATCATCAGCATAGGAGGTGCGGGTAACCGTGGGCCTTCAGCGCCAAACAGTTCGCCACGCCCTGAGGCAAGAAGATCTTCTTTCGTATAGGATTCGCGTTTATCTACCATGTCTACAGTAAGCCTTTTTATAATGAAGCACGCAGGTTAGCTAACACGTGTACGCTCAACAAGTCCGATCAGTTGTGGTTGAACCAGTTGAGCCAGCGTAGCGGCCAGGGGAAACGATGGCGAACATCCGGTGCCAGCGCCTGAGCAATACGCTCCTGCACCGCGCGCATCAGGGTATTCTGCCCTTCGCCGTCCCACGGGAGACTGGTCAATAACGGTAATGCATCGGCTATGTCGTCAATTGCCCAGATGGAAAATTTATTTTGCTCAACGGCTTCAAGTACATCTTTATGCAGCGAAAGATGGCGCACGTTGGCCGAAGGAATAATCACGCCCTGCTGGCCGCTGAATTCACGCTGCTGGCAGATGCGGAAGAAACCTTCAATTTTTTCGTTCAGCCCGCCCACCGGCTGCACGCGACCAAACTGATCTACCGATCCGGTAATCGCGATGTGCTGATAAATCGGCACATTGGAGAGGGCGCTGATAAGCGCACACAGCTCGGCCATCGAGGCGCTATCGCCATCCACTTCGCTGTAGGACTGCTCGAAGGTGATGGAAGCTGAGAACGGGATCTGCTGATCGAGCTGCAGCTCGGACATCAGAAACGCCTGCATGATCATCATGCCTTTGGCATGAATGTTACCGCCAAGCTCGGCTTTACGCTCAACGTCGGTGAACTCGCCGTCGCCCACGTGTACCACGCAGCTAATGCGGGATGGCTCGCCAAACGCGCGAGGGTGGCCGGGAAACTCAATCACCGACAGGGCGTTGATTTGGCCTATCATCTCGCCTTCGGTTTCAATCAGGATTTGCTCGAGCAGGATTTCATCCTGCATGCGCTCGGCAAGGAAACCTTCTCGCCATTCGCGTTGCTCGAGCATTTGCTGAAGCTGCTCCGCGGTGAAGATGCTTTCCCCGGTAAACGGCGCGACTTCGCGCAGCTGGCGTGAAATCCATGAAGGGCAGAGCGGGAGCATCTCCGAGTCGCCGGTATAGCGAACCGCTTCGCGAATCAGAGGCTGCCAGGCATCTGCCGCTGGAGCTGGTAAGGATTTAGCGTCGGCAACGGCGTAGATCCACTGGCACCACAGCGCCATTTCGTCGGGCGAGGCGATTTGCAGGTTATCTTCAAACTCGCTGTAGATTGCCGATGAAACCAGGTCCATCTCCATTTCCTGGAAGTCCGCCAGCGAGTCACGCTCGCCGACCAGAATTAGCTTGAAATCAAGCTCCAGCGAAGGGATTTTAACCGGCAGCGGGCGCGTTTCGTCCGGCGAGACCCAGTCGAAGCGGCCCTGGATCATCATTTGCTTTAAGCGTAGCCACAGCAGAGGCTGAGCTAGCACGCTGCGCAGGGAGAGGATTAATACGCCGCCGTTGGCACGATGGATAAGGCCTGGCTCCAGGGTGACTTCCCCGGAAAATTGACGCACGCAGCCGAAAAGCTGCTCAGACTCAACCCAGTCAGCGGCGATAATTTCTCCGCTGGAGGCGAAGTTATCATCGCTTTGTTCAGCCGGACGCAGGCTAACGCGGCTGCCTTCAATAAGGTAATGTCCGCCGGTAAGCACTTCGGCTTCACCGCGCGTTTCCTCAACGGCCGCTGCAATAAGATCCAGATATTCTTGCTCTTCCGGGGCTTTTATTAGCATCAGGTCTGAGGAAGAGACGGAAAGGTTGAGTTGCTCAATCCCGTAAACTAAACGGGGCTGAACGGCGGAGAGAGGGGCAGAGTCGGTATCATAAGGCTGTGCAAAAATTTCCTGATAGCTTTCGGTATCAGGCACCAGGGCACGCCAGTCAAGTCGATTAGTCGTCAAAGTCGCTATATTTTTTAATGAGATGTCAAAGGCGCGATTATACAAGAATCGCTCGGGTAGCACACGGATAAAGCAGCAACACAGTTTTATCCCCCTCACAGCTTTGATTTTCAGTTCAGCGAATGGCGTAAAAACTGTTATTCTGAACTAAGTTACACGGTCACACTGAGATCGCAATGAAATATCAACAGTTGGAAAATCTCGAGAGCGGCTGGAAGTGGAAGTATCTGGTCAAGAAGCATCGCGAAGGAGAGTTGATCACGCGGTACATCGAAGCCAGTGCAGCCCAGGAGGCCGTGGAGCAGCTTCTGACGCTGGAAAATGTGCCTGTTCTGGTCCAGAACTGGATTGAACAGCATATGAATCCGGCGCTGCATAACCGCATGAAGCAGACGATTCGCGCGCGGCGTAAGAGGCATTTTAACGCCGAGCATCAGCACACCCGTAAAAAATCCATCGACCTGGAATACCTGGTCTGGCAACGTCTGGCCGGGCTTGCGCAGCGGCGCGGTAATACGCTTTCCGAAACCATCGTTCAGCTGATTGAAGATGCCGAACGTAAAGAGAAAGTAGAAACCACGATGTCGACGCTGAAGCAGGATCTGCAGGCTATGCTGGGCAAAAAGTAGTTTGCCCCTGAAGGCGGTGGCGTGAAATTCGCTAAATAACAACCAATAAAAAACCCCGCCATGGCGGGGTTTTTGTCAAGGAAGAGTAACTTATGCCGCAGGCTGAGTTACAACTTCTTTAACACCTTTAACTTCGATCTCAACACGACGATCTGGAGCCAGGCAGTCGATCAGTTTAGCTTTAGGCGCTACGTTGTCACAGGTGTTGCCAGTAACTGGGTTAGCTTTGCCCATGCCACGTGGAGAGATTTTGTTTGCCGGGATACCTTTAGAGATCAGGTAATCAACAACGCTCTGTGCACGTTTTTCAGACAGTTTAGCATTGTACTGCTCAGAACCGATACGGTCAGTGTAGCCCAGAACAACTACGGAACCGTCTTTCGGATCCAGGTTGCTCAGCTGGGTGTACAGCTGATCCAGAGCCTGCTGGCCTTCTGGTTTCAGAGTAGCTTTGTTGAAGTTGAACAGAACGTCAGACTTCAGAGTGAAGTGCTTGGTCTGTACTTCTGGAGCTGGTGCCGGAGCTGGAGCTACAACCGGAGCTGCATCTTCCTGCTGACCGAAACGGTAGGAAACACCTACGCTCAGCATGCCGTTGTCCGGACGAACACCTACAGTCTGTGCGTCGCCGATGTTGTTAACCCACTGGTATTCCAGACGGGTAGCGATGTCACGGGTAACAGCCCACTCAACACCACCAGCGAATACTGGGGAAACACCGGTGTCGTGGTCTTTACCAGCGATGCTGTTTTTGGAGTCTGCACGCCAAACCATACCACCCAGACGAGTATAAACGTCCAGATCGTCAGTGATTGGGTAACCCAGTTTAGCGGTCAGCTGTACGCCCTGTGCTTTGAAAGCACCGCTAACTTCGCTGCCTTTGTAAGGCATACGGCCAAGCCAGTCGTAACCCATTTCAAAACCAACGTACGGGTTAACCTGATAACCACCGAAGGCACCAGCGCCCAGTTGGCTTTCATGCGTTGCGCCGTTGTTTTGCAGGTCCTTGTTATACCAGCCGGTATCGTGGAACTGAGACCAGCCCAGTTTGCCACCTGCATACCAGGTGTTATCTTTCGGTGCGGCCTGCGCTACGGTAGCGAAGCCAGCCAGTGCCACTGCAATCGCGATAGCTGTCTTTTTCATTTTTTGCGCCTCATTATCATCCAAAAGGCCATGAGCTCTAAACCAATTTAAAGCCCAGGGTTAAATCCTTCGCCCGGGTTTATGCTCAATTGTTACTCTACCGATATATCGGTGTTATGAAGAGCAACCCTGGCGAGGTAAAGTCTACAACGTAGTTGAAAAGTTACAAGTGTGAAGTCCGTCAGGCATATGAAAAAAAACGACTTGCATACATATTTTATTACAGAATGGCCTGTTTTTTGAACACTGGGTTCCATGGAAGAACCCAGTGGATCCGCCGTATGACGGGGAATTTTGAGTAATGACAGCGGATTATATGGCACGGAGAAAAAATACCAGGATTTCTCCTAAATTTACTTAATGATACAAACTAGAATGAATTTTTAGGCCATTTCGCGGTCTGGAACCGGATGATCCCCTGCTGGTTGGACGCATAATGAAGCCCATTGCGTTGCCAGCTTCAGCGGCGAGGGTCAGTCTCAAATGTTCTTCATCTGTTAATTCTTCGGGCAACCAGCCTATCACTACGCTGTAATTTCCGGTTTGCAGCGCCTTTACCATCGCCTCTACTGTATAGAGCGGATCTAACTGGCTTGCCTGCATCACTTTTGCCAGCGGAAGCCCGGCGGCCTGCAGCCATTCACGGCTGAGCTTTTGCTGCGGGGTAAGCCATAACTGCCAGCGAGATTGTTGCCCTAGCTGCTGCAATAAAGGTAGCAGAATAAACTGCGTTACCCACGGGCAGTCTTCACTGTAGACCATTTCACTGATTAACCCCTGTGTACTGTTATCAGATAACGGCCGGGCAGGGGAGTGCGCGGCTACTGCAACATGACGAAAGTGAGTTTGTAAGTTCTGTGAGTGCATAGTGAGTCCCGCCTGATGGGTTACTGTATGAATATACAGTAATACCTGTCAGGACAAAGATCAACCGAAATTTCGGAAAGTGTCTCGCAATTTCTTTATGCAGATCCGGCGTAAAACAAATTGTCGTTGCCATAGCAGATAACGTTACTTATTTTCTGTTATTAGGGAGGCGAGTAACGCGGCCATTAATTTACTGTTTGATATATAAGGACAAACCATGAAGGACGTCACGTATGTCAGGATCCATAAATCTCAAGAATGCCTTTCTCCGTTAGGAGACATTGGCTTTCGTCCGCTGTTCGGCGGCTACAGTCTGGCAGTCGAAGGCATTATCTTTGCTATGGTTTCCGAGGGGGAACTTTATCTTCGTGCCTGCGAACAATGTGCTGACTATTTCAGCCAAAAATCTGCTCCGACGCTGATGTTTTATAAAAGAGGGTTACCGATTGAACTTAACTACTATCGCGTTGATGAAGAACTTTGGAGCAATCATGACAAGCTTATCCAGCTTTCTTTTCAGTCTCTGAGCAGTGCGAGGCGGGAAAATGTACAGCGTAAGTTCAATTCTCACAGATTGAAGGATCTGCCTAACCTCTCGATGAACATAGAAGTTATGCTGCGGGAAGTGGGTATTGGCGATTTTAATACTCTGCGCGTGTTTGGTGCCAAGCGGTCATGGCTCAGGCTGCGCAAGAATAAGAAACCGGTGGGGATTAAAGTGCTGCTGGCGCTGGCCGGCGCGATCCAGGGCGTGCATGAGGCGGTACTGCCGCTGGCCGTTCGTGAAGAGTTGACGGAATGGTGGCGCCGCTATGAGCAGCGCCAGCAACGTTATTCCGAGCAGTGAGTGATTTGCTGCTGAAGACGAGATATCTCAGGTAGCAGAGCAATCAGCAGCCCAATTTGCTGCAACACCAGCGGCTCTTTGGTTTCCGGGCGGGCCTCAAGCTGCGCGATGCGGGCAGAAAGCTGCTGCAAAGCGCTCTGAACGCGCAGTTCGTCGACCGGCAGATGATGCAGTGCGTCGTCAACATAACATACGGCGTCATCAAGCAGCAGCAGCGTTTCACCGTGGTTCAGTTTTTCGCGGTGCGCCCCCAGCGCGGAAATATAGCTGTTAAAAGAATGGTTAAGGCACAGCAGCCGGAAAGCCGCTTCACGCATCTCCGGCGAGACTCGCGGTTCAGATGACATATTCGAGACAACCGAAGCAAGTTCCGCATCTTTATTGTGTGCATCCCGCCGCGCAATGCGGTATTCGACACGGTTATCTCGTCCCTGATGGTATTGCTCAAGAATGGCATCCAGATAGCGGCAATTGGCGTTGAAAGCGCGCTCTACCACCAGCGGCAGCCTGCGGAACCGCCAGTCCGGCCAGACAAAACTCACCGCCGCCCAGGCAATTGCGCAGCCGAGCAGCGTATCGATAACACGCGGTAGCGCCACCTCAAAACCTTCGCCCAGCAGGTTAAAGCACAGCAGTACCAGCAGGGTGATAAACATCGTGGCGTGGGCATATTGCACATTGCGAAAAGCAAAGAACAGCACGCCGGTTATCACTATCAGCAGCAGCTGACCTTCAAGAGAAGGAACCAGCCAAAGCAGCGGCAGGCCGACGGCAATCCCAATTAACGTTCCGATTATTCGCAACGCCAGCCGCCGCCGGGTAGCGCTGTAGTTTGGCTGGCAAACAAACAGGCTGGTGAGCAGGATCCAATAGCCGTGCTGAAGGCCGGTTATCTGAATAAACGCGTAGCCCACGCAAAGAACCAGCGACATACGCACCGCATGGCGGAACAGGGCGGATTCCGGCGTCAGATTACGAGCCAGGCGCTGCCAGATGTCACCGAAGCCGGTCAGCCGGTCGTCTGCAAGGCGGTTATCCGGGTCATTCTGCGGCTCGGCTATTGCCTGTTCGGACTCGATATTGGCCAGTTGAGCATCTATTGCCCGCAGGTTATTAATCAGGAAACCCAGCGCTTTAATTTCGGAGGCGGACGCATGCCCCGCCCGAATTCGATCAAGCGCCGAGTCGAGGTGATTAAAAGCGCGCTCAAAGCGCGGATCGTGCTGGTAGGGCACGCGCAGCAGAATAGAGCGAGAAAGCTGCTGGCAGGCCTGAGATTGCATGGTTAGCAGCCGCTGGAAGCGAAACATTACATCGCTGTAGCGGAATTTATCGCGCAGAGCCTGGTATTGAATATGCGAGGAGCTGGCGCGTTCATGAATATCCTGGGCAACAAAATAATAATGCAGCGTTCTGCGCGTTCCTCTTTGCCCGCGATCGCCCCGCAGGCGCGTGAGTAGCGAACCTTTGGTCTGGTTCAGCGTGGTCACCAGCTGGCTGTTGGCCATTGCCAGTTCCAGCATGGGGGCCTGGCTCTCTTCTTCTATATCCGGGTCAAACAGCGTGGCTTTAATTTCAAGGTAGCTGGCAAGATTTTCGTAGCATCGGGCGAGGTTATCCTGCAGCGGGCGGATGGGGAAAATTAAATGCCCTGCCAGCGTCAGCAGGTTATACCAGACAGCGCCTGCCAGCAGGAACAGCGGCTGTTGATACCAGTGCTCATACAAAGAAATGCCGAGCATGGTATAGATAGCTATCAGCAGGGCGCCAAAGGCAATCGTGGCGTAGCGCTGGCCCAGACCGCCGAGCAAAATAAAGCCGCTGGTTGAAATGGTGAGCCCCAGGGCAAACAGCCATGGCCACGGGAACAGCAGTTCCACGGAGGCGGAGGCAATAAAAAAACTCACCAGAGTAATCAGTAAATTGCGCAGCCGTCCGCTCAGGCGATCGTCCAGATCCGTCAGCGCCGCGGCGACTACGCCCAGCGTCAGCGGGATGGTCAGTTTGACTTCCCCCAGCCACCACGGCAGCGCCACGGTGCCGGTAAGCGCAATAAAAATGCGTAAGTTATAGAGCCAGGCGCTGTTCCAGGTATAGCGACGGACAAGAGGGCTAAGGGTCAGCACAAGCGCTCCTTATTGGAAACGACGGCGGGCGTTAGCCTCGCGAGCGGCTTGTGCGGTTTCAACGGAGACCACGCGGCGACCAACCGGCCACAGGGCGATGGCGGCAATCTTGAAGTTCGCTATCCCCACCGGAATACCGATAATAGTGATGCACTGCGTAACGCCAGCCATGATATGCATAAGGCATAACCACCAGCCGAAGAAGATAAACCACAGAACGTTCAGCAGCGTACCGCCGGTATTCATCAACGCATTTTTTGACTGTGGGTTCAGATCGTCAACGTGAATAGCCTCGTTGCCGTACGGTAAGAAGGAGAGTTTGGTAATTTCCCAGCAGGAGCGGGTAAGCGGCAGGGTAAAAATCAGCACGATGCTAACCAGCGTAGCAAATAGCCAGGACAGGGTAGTGAAGAAACCACCTAAGACAAAGTTAAGGACATTTAATACAGTACGCATAATCACGCTTCCCTGGCAGAAAGTAACAGAATTGATAACCACAACAATTGTAACGCGTTTTTACTCTGGAGCGTCATTCCATCGGCAGTTAAACTTAAGCTACAACCATCTCCAGGATTGGGCAATGTAATGGAACTCAAAGCAACCTCTCTCGGCAAACACCTGGCGCAGCATCCGTATAATCGGGTCAAACTGCTGTCTGCTGGCGTTGAGGTCAAAGGCGACCGACATGAATATCTTATCCCATTCAACCAGTTGATAGCGATCAACTGCAAGCGTGGCCTGGTGTGGGGAGAACTGGAGTTCGTGCTCCCGGATGACAAAGTCGTTCGCCTGCACGGAACAGAGTGGGCGGAGACGCAAAAATTTTTCCATCATCTCAATACGCTGTGGCTTAGCTGGAGCGAAGAGATGAGCGAAGTCGCCGCTGGGGTTCTTACCGCCCAGCGGGAAGAAATTGCCCGGCGAACTCGCCAGGAAAAATGGTTCAAACGCAGCGATATGCTCGAGTTACAGCAAAATCTGCGGGGAGCGATAGCGGCTCTGCCTTTGCCGCAAAGCCGCCTGACTGAATTTGAAAACTGCCGCGAAGCCTGGGCAATATGCAAGGCCTGGCTTGAGCAGGGCGAAGAGCGGCGTCACCAGCGCAATGCCGCCTATACCGAGCGCATGCTGGAAAAATATGCCTCATTCTTCGAACAGGTGGAAAGCTCGGCATTGAACCCATCTCAGGCAAGAGCGGTAGTCAACGGTGAAGATGCGTTGCTGGTTTTGGCGGGAGCAGGGAGCGGTAAAACCTCTGTGCTGGTGGCTCGTGCGGGCTGGCTATTGCAGCGCGGCGAAGCCACGGAAGATCAAATTTTGCTGCTGGCGTTTGGCCGCCAGGCCGCTCAGGAAATGGATGAACGCATCTCCAGCCGCCTGAATACCGAGGCCATCTCAGCCAGGACGTTCCATTCCCTGGCGCTGCATATTATTCAGCAGGGCAGCAAAAAAGCGCCGCGAGTTAGCGAACTGGAAAGTGATACCGCCGCTCGCCACCAGTTGCTGATTGAGAGCTGGCGGCAGCAGTGCCGCGAGAAAAAAGCAATGGCAAAGGGCTGGCGTCAGTGGCTGAGTGAGGAGCTGGAATGGGATGTCCCCGAAGGCGAATACTGGCTGGATGCGCGCCTGGCAAAACGGCTTGCGGGTCGCCTGGATCGCTGGCTTGGCCTGATGCGCATGCACGGCGGGTCGCAGGCAGAAATGATTGCCAGCGCACCCGAAGAGGTGCGGGAGCTGTTTACTAAACGCGTCAAGCTGATGGCTCCGCTGCTGAAAAGCTGGAAGAGCGCGCTCAAGGCAGAGGAAGCTGTTGATTTCTCCGGGCTGATTCATCAGGCGATAAATGTGCTCGAGAAGGGGCGGTTTATCAGCCCGTGGAAGCATATTCTGGTGGATGAATTTCAGGATATCTCCCCGCAGCGAGCGGCGTTGTTAGCCGCTCTGCGTCGTCAAAATTCCCACACCTCGCTCTATGCCGTGGGCGACGACTGGCAGGCGATTTATCGCTTTAGCGGCGCGGAAATGGCGTTGACTACCGCCTTCAGCCACCATTTTGGCGAGGGTGACAGCTGCGCGCTGGATACGACGTATCGTTTCAATGACCGCATCGGGGAAATTGCCAACGGCTTTGTACAGCAAAACCCGCATCAGCTACGCAAGCCGCTGAACAGCCTCTCAAAAGGGGATAAAAAAGCCGTGATGCTGCTGGCGGACGACAGGCTTGAGGATTTGTTAGACAAGCTCAGCGGTTACGCCCTCCCGGAGCAGCGCATTCTGGTACTGGCGCGCTATCACCATCTGCGCCCGGCTAGCCTGGAGAAAGCCGCTACCCGCTGGCCGAAACTGAATATCGATTTTATGACTATTCACGCCAGTAAAGGCCAGCAGGCGGATTATGTGATTATTCTGGGCCTGCAGGACGGGAAAGATGGTTTCCCGGCTCCGGCTCGCGAGTCAATCATGGAGCAGGCGCTTCTGCCGCAGCCGGAGGACTTCCCGGACGCCGAGGAGCGCCGTTTGCTTTATGTCGCGCTGACTCGTGCCCGGCACCGGGTTTGGCTGATGTTCAACAAACAGGAACCTTCTTCGTTTGTTGAGATACTGAAGCACCTTGGCGTGCCGTCTGCCAGTCGGCCCTGATTATTTCAGGCGCTCGCTGAGATAGCGCTGGTAGTCAGGGATAAGAATATCAACGCTTTCGTTAAAGCCTGGCGACTGGATAATAAAATCAGCCGTGGAGAGGTTAGTGGCGACCGGAATGTTCCACACCGTCGCCAGGCGCAGCAGCGCTTTAACATCCGGGTCGTGCGGCACGGCGTTAAGCGGGTCCCAGAAGAAAATCAGGACGTCAATTTTACCTTCTGAAATCAGGGCGCCTACCTGCTGGTCGCCGCCCATTGGGCCGCTAAGCATCGCATGGACGTCAAGACCGGTGGCCCTCTGAATAAGATTACCCGTGGTTCCGGTTGCGTACAGCGTATGCCTTGCGAGCGTTGCTTTGTGGCGCTGTACCCACTTCAGGAGCGCATCTTTACAGTGGTCGTGAGCCACCAGCGCGATATGTTTCTTTACCCCGAGGGTGCGGGTTGTTAATTCCATTGTTTTTTCCTGGGCTGTTTTTTAACTGCAGACAGCTTACTGGAAGCGCCCGGCGCTGCAAGAGAAGGGGATAAAAAAGCATGATGCTTTGTGAGCGGCGCCCTACGGCGCAGGGCTTTCTCTCGCCCAGCGTAAGAATTTTGCGCGCGTGGATTTGTCCGCCTGGTTAAACCAATATTTCAGGCGCTGTTCGGTAAGGGTTTCTGACGGTACGCGATCCAGCCCGTTTGCTGCCAGATCCTGCGTTTTATTCTCCATCGCAAGATCGGCAAAAGCCGGTATTGAAGCCTTTTTCCCCGCTTTGTTGTAGCGCTGGGTTTCTTCATCGTAATCCGTTCCGCGAGGATCGGGATGGATTTCAAGCTTATCCAGCCTGGCGGCGATAGGTTTTGAGAGGCCATCGACCAGCTTTATCTGGGGCATTGCCGCAAACCGTTCCCCCTCTTTGCGGGTATCAATATGCGGCAGCACTATGTTTACCTGGTCTATCTCTTTGCTATCAAAACTCAGCACCAGCGGCGGTGAAATCCAGGTATATCGCCCGGGCGGGCCAGCGCTAAAGTTTTTTTCAACCCGCAGCACCAGCTGGTGCGGGCCATTATCTATTTCTATACTATCAGCGCCTTTCAGCAGCGAGCTGGAAACCCTTTTACCGTCGAGTACCAGCAAATCTATCTCGCCTGACAGACGCAGAGTCGTTCCCCAGGCCAACACTGGCATCATCAGAATCAACGCTACTAAAGATAAGCCGGCTCTCATTTCACTCTCCCTGGTTGAGCATGCTGGGCGGATGTTTCAAATCTTTACTCAAACTCCATCTATTAACATATAGACATATTTTCAGAAATTGCGCTCTTTGCTCGCGGCAGAAACATGGCCGGGGGGAGTGGATTGGCATACACTTCAGACAACATCCAACGGGGGCGCTATGAAACCAAACGAAATCGAAACAATCCTGAAAACGACCCGCACCATTGCGCTGGTGGGTGCCAGCGACAAGCCCGACCGCCCGAGCTATCGGGTGATGGACTATCTGTTAAAGCAGGGTTACGAAGTGATCCCAGTGTCGCCAAAAGTGGCCGGTAAAACATTACTGGGGCAGCAGGGCTACGCGACGCTCGCCGATATCCCGAAAAAAATCGATATGGTTGATGTTTTCCGTAATTCAGAAGCCGCGTGGGGCGTTGCTCAGGAAGCAATAGCTATTGGGGCTAAGACGCTGTGGATGCAGCTTGGTGTCATCAATGAACAGGCCGCGGTGCTGGCGCAGAATGCTGGATTAAACGTGGTGATGGACAAGTGTCCGGCAATTGAGATACCGAGGCTCGGGCTGGCTAAATAAGAAAAACCCCGCAAAAGCGGGGTTTTTTGTCAGTTACGCAGGCGCGGAGCCTGGAGCTGTTGGCGTATCGAGGCGGCCAGTTCGTCCATTGAAGGCTGCTCGGGGTGCTCGTCGTCGTCTTCAGAACTGAGCTGAGCTTCGGCGAGATAGGTATGAATCGCCTGGCCATCATCATCTTCCATCACAACGTGGTACCAGGGAGCGGCGCGAAGTGCGCTATTGTCGGCCAGCTCATCTTCCTGAGGCTCATCGAGCGAATACTCGGGGTCGATATCGACCACTACGCCCAAATAGCCCAGCAAAGAATGGCGAACCTGCTGACCAATACCGTATTTGCTGGCAATCATAGTCACCTCCCGGGAACATTACTCTGCATACTAATATGCGGGCAACCTTCCGCTTTTCAAGCTACATGACTCGACAGGCAAACCCCTTCAGATACAGCCCTTCCGGGTAGGTTGCGATCACCGGGTGATCGGCGGCCTGACGGAACTGCTCTATAAATTGTACATCACGCCCGGCATCTACGGCGGCGTCGGCGATGATTTTCTGGAATAAATCCGTGGTCATCAGGCCGGAGCAGGAGAAGGTCATCAGGATGCCGCCCGGGTTGAGCAGCTGGATTGCCAGCATGTTGATGTCTTTATACCCACGGCAGGCACCCGACAGCTGGTTTTTGTTTTCAACGAACTTTGGCGGATCCATCACGATGACATCGAATTTCTCGCCCTGGTCACGGTATTTACGCAGCAGCTTGAATACGTCATCGCGCAGGAATTCGGCTTTGCTGAGGTCGAGCTTGTTCAGCTCAACGTTCTGCTTCGCAATATCCAGCGCGTCCTGAGAGGTGTCTACGCTTATCACCTGGCGGCAGTTGCCCATCAGGGCAGAAACGGCAAAACCACCGGTATAAGAGAAGCAGTTCAGCACGCGCTTGTCTTCTACGTAGCGGCGGGTAGCGAAGCGGCTATCGCGCTGGTCAAGATAGTAGCCGGTCTTGTGCCCGGCCTGAATATCAACCAGCAGCTTCATGCCGTGCTCTTCAATCGGCAGCAGGGCAGGAGGCAGCTCGCCGCTTACCGGACCCTGAGTTAGCTCCATCCCTTCTTTTTTGCGCACCGCAACGTCGGAGCGGTCATAAATAGAGCATTCCGGGTACAGGGTTTGCAGGGCTGCAACCAGCGCCGGGCGCTGATATTCGGCACCAGCCGACAGCAATTGCAGCACCAGGAAATTGCCAAAGCGGTCGATAGTCACGCCCGGCAGGCCGTCGGACTCACCGGCAATCAGGCGGTAGCTGTCCAGACCGTCACGTTTAGCCAGCCAGTCACGCCACTGCTGCGCCTGCTGCAGGCGACGGGTGAAGAAGGCGATGTCGATGCTCTCATCCTGGTTAAAGGTCCAGACGCGGGCGCGAATTTGCGACTCGGGTGAAAACGCAGCGCGTGCCAGCCATTTCCCCTGGCTGTCTACTACATCAACCGTTTCGCCGAGATTGGCCTTGCCTTCAAGGCGCGCAACCGCACCGGAGAAAACCCATGGATGACGGCGCAATAACGATTTCTCGCGCCCTTTGGCTAACACTAAACGTACGCTCATAATTTTTTTGCTGCTTTGCTAAGAAATGGGCGCCATTTTCAGGTTTAGGGCGGGTAATTGCAATGGAATAACGCGAAAAGTGCCGCCGGGCTGCAACGGAATATCCTGTAATTATAATTGAATATATATGCTTAATTTCGGTATTTATATTTATTATGATATTTTTAATTGATTGATGAACATGGCATTTTGTTTTTATAAATGTGGGTATAAATGTTCTGCGTATTATTCGAACCCTTCATTTCTCAAGGAGAGACACCATGTCTATTTTTTGTGCGCGTCGCCTGGCATTAACGGCGGGCTCGCTGCTGCTGACAAGCCTGCCTGTTTTGGCAGCACTGCCTCAGGCACCTGGTTATATTGACGACGCAGGCGCAACGGCAGCGGCGAAAACCCGCATTCTGCCCCCGATGTTTGAGCAGGCTCTGACCAGCACTAAATTCCTCGCGGACGCTAAAAACCCGCTAATTACGCTGGCTGAGAGCAGTGATTTTCATAAAACCAGCAACTATCAGCAAACCGTGGAGTATATGAACAAGCTTGCGGACGCTTCTGGCGGCCTCATCAGGTTGGAGTGGCTGCCGGAAAAAAGCGCGGAAGGCTATCAGATGATGCTGGCGGTAGCCTCGACTTCTCAGGATAAAAGCGCCGCAGGTCTAAGGGCCTCAGGAAAGCCAACGGTGCTGATTGAGGCGGAAATTCACCCCGGCGAAGCTAACGGCAAAGATGCTATGTTCATGCTGCTGCGGGATATGAGCACCGGCGACAAACCTCTGGCAGCGCTGCTCGACAAGGTCAATATTCTGTTTATTCCGACGGTGAATATTGATGGCGATATGCGCACCAGCGCGTATGGCAGAATTAACCAGAACGGCCCGGACATCACCGGCTGGCGGGTTAATGGCCAAAACCTTAACCTTAACCGTGATTTTACCAAACTCGACAGCGCCGAAATTCGCAATGTCGCCTGGGTTTTCAACCAGTATGACCTGAGTTTCTTCGCCGACACGCATTCTACCGACGGCGCTATGTACCCCTATGACAGTTCATACTGCAACAACGGCCAGGGCTGGTCACCCGCCGCTACGCGTTGGATGGACAGCGTGATGCAGCCTCATGTTTACCAGCAAGTTCAAAGCTACGGCCATCACATTCATGAATGCATCAGCCTGAACAGCAACCAGGATCCGACCCAGGGCTATTACCCGTATCGCACCGACCTTGCTCGTTTTTCTAACCAATATGGCGATATTCGTAGTGTGCCTTCTATCCTGATTGAGCAGCATGCGCTCCATCCCTACAAAACTCAGGTGTTGGGCAATTACGTCATGCTAAAGGCGATGTTTGAGTCCATCGGCGATAATGCAGATTCGCTGAAAAAAGCCATCGCAGCAGACAAGGAAAAAGCGCTGACCGACAAAGACGTCATCCTGACATGGAAACCGGGAGCGCCAACGCAGGTGCCGTTTATTGTGGGTGACTGGCACTACGAAGTCTCTCCGATAACCGGGCAAAAGACGATTAAATGGAGTAATAAACCGAAAACCATTACCGTGCCGGTGACCGCCAATGACGTACCGGATTTAACGCTTTCACGGCCGTCCGGGTACATCGTTCCGGCCCAATGGGGAACGGTGATAGAGCGGCTTCGGGCTCACGGCATTCAGATGAAAACTCTGGAGAAGGCCACGCCGGTTGAGGTGACTTTATATCGCATGGATAACGTGAAACTTGCGGATGGCTTTGAGCCAGATCGTGCGGCAAAAGGGCAGATCCCGGGTTATGAAGGGCATTTGTTAGTGAGCGGTGAGCCTCAGACTTTCAAGCGCCTGCAAACTTTCCCGGCAGGATCGGTAGTTATCTCTACCCATCAGCCGTTAGGCGTTCTGGCTATGGACTTGCTGGAGCCAGCCAGCCCTGACTCCTTCTGGGCCTGGGGGTTCTTTAACTCCACGCTGGTTTCTGCCGAAGAGCCGGAAGAGTATGTTATGGAGCCGATGGCCCGCAGGATGCTGGAGCAGGACCCGAAACTGAAAGCCGAATTCGAGCAAAAGCTGAAATTGGATAAGGCGTTTGCCGCCGACGGCAGCGCGCGGCTGGAGTGGTTTTATAAACATACGCCGTTTTACGATGCCAATGCCTGGGTCTATCCGGTAGGGCGAGTCGAGGGCAAATAGCTCTCTGTCTCGCAAAACGGCCGTGCCGGTGGCGCGGCCGATCCCATTACGGATGAAAAAACCTCACGGGCTGTTAGACTTGAGTCAGGTTTACGTGCGGGAGTAAATGATGGCAAACGACTCACAAAAGCAGTGCATAAAGTGCTGGGTTCACGGAATGGTTCAGGGCGTTGGGTTTCGCTACAGCACGCAGCGGGAAGGCGAGAAACTTGGCTTAACCGGCTACGCCTGCAACCTTGACGACGGTAGCGTCGAGGTGGTGGCCTGCGGCGAGGTGGAGCAGGTCGAAAAGCTGCTGGCCTGGCTGAAAGCGGGCGGGCCACGCAGCGCCAGGGTTGACAAAGTCCTCGTTGAGCCTCACCAACCCGAGCGTGAATGGGTTAACTTCGGCATCCGCTACTAGATGCACTTCACCGGTTTAGGTAATCCCGCGATTTTGGTGGCCTGCTTCGCCGGGCCCTTCGGGAACAGGCGATAGAGATAACGGCTGTTGCCTTTCTCTTCGCCAAATTTATTTGCCATGGCTTTCACCAACATGCGGATAGCCGGAGAGGTATTAAACTCCAGGTAAAATTCGCGCACAAAGCGCACCACTTCCCAGTGCTCTACCGCGAGGGTTATGCCTTCCCCGGCGGCAATCACTTCCGCCAGCGGCTCGCTCCACTCATGGCTGTTTTTCAGATAGCCGTCGGCATCTGTCTCTATTTCTCTACCTTCGAAGGTCAACATAATTATTCGCTGTGTCATTCAAACCGGCGGCAGTGTAGCAAAAATTCTCCGCCAGCTTAAGAAGCCGGGGAACGGGCAAAAAAAAAGAGAATGCACCAGGCATTCTCTTTTTGGGGTTACCGCATCAGTTAGTCGCGGCTGGCAAAACCAAGAATGCTCAGCAGGCTAACGAAGATGTTGTAAAGAGATACGTACAGGCTCACCGTGGCGCGAATATAGTTGGTTTCGCCGCCGCGGATGATGTTGCTGGTCTCAAACAGGATTGCGCCGGAAGAGATCAGGATAAACACCGCGCTGATTGCCAGATGCAGGGCAGGGAGCTGGAGGAAGATGTTTGCCACCATCCCGATAAGCACCACGACCACGCCCGCCATCAGCATGCCGCCGAGGAAGGACATGTCTTTGCGGGTGGTCAGCACATACGCTGAACAGCTGAAGAACACCAGCGCGGTGCCGCCCAGCGCCATACCGATGACGTCGCCCATTCCGGCAGACAGGTAGGCGTTAAGCATCGGCCCCAGGATATAGCCCAGGAAGCCGGTAAAGGCGAACGCAGACAGAATGCCCACAGGTTTGTCTGCGGTTTTATAGGTCAGGAACATCAGGCCGTACATGCCAACCAGGGTCAGAATAAGCCCCGGAGAAGGCAGCATCAGCACGGTGCTGGCGGTTGCGGTTAACGCCGAGAAAGCCAGCGTCAAACTCAACAGGAAATAGGTATTACGAAGCACTTTGTGGGTGCTGAGCAGTGACGAACGGTCACGCGAGGAGGTAATAATGCGATCCATTCTTAAACTCTCTCTTATACAGGTGTTTTATGGTGATGAGCATAATGCCCGCCTTTATTACACAAAAGCCTTTTTACCCATCTTTACCTCGTGCAGTTTATCACATTGTATAAAATTACTTCCATAACTACCGCTTATAGGTGGCTGAAAAATATTGCTTTATTGAAAAAAGACGACTAAGAGTGTTAGCCGTACCGTCGTTAAATAACATCAATAAGGCGTAGGTCATGAAAACAAACAACAACACATTCACAAAATCATTGCTTGCTCTGGGTTTACTCAGCGCTTTTTCAGGCGCATGGGCGGCAGACGTTCCGCCGGGAACCGAGCTTGCAGCTAAACAGGAGCTGGTACGTAATAACGGCAGCGAACCGGCGTCGCTTGACCCGCATAAGGTCGAGAGTGACGTTGAGGGTAATATCATCGGCGATTTCTTTGACGGGCTGATCCGCGTCAAAAATGACGGGACTATCGAGCCTCACCTGGCCGATAAGTGGGAGAATCAGGATAACAAAGTCTGGACTTTCCACCTGCGCCCCGGCATCAAGTGGTCCAACGGCGAGCCGATTACCGCCCAGGACGTGGTCTGGAGCTGGAAACGCCTGGTTGATCCTAAAACGGGTTCGCCTTATGCAACCTATCCCGGCACGATGCAAATTGAAAACGCCAATGATATTGCCGAAGGCAAGAAACCGGTTGATAGCCTGGGCGTGAAGGCGCTGGATTCCAGCACCGTGCAGGTTACGCTAAACCAGCCGACGTCGGCCTTCCTGCTGATGTTGGGCCACACCTCGATGGTGCCGGTAAGCGAAGCCGCGGTAGAAAAATTTGGGGATAAATGGACCCAGCCCGCCAACTTCGTGAGCAGCGGCCCTTATAAGCTGTCGCAGTGGGTGGTAAACGAGAAAGTAGTCGGCGAGCGTAATAAGCAGTACTGGGACGACGCGCATACGGTTATCAATAAGGTGACTTATTTGCCTGTTACCTCCGGTACGGCGGATGTTAACCGCTATAAAGCGGGTGAAATCGACATTACTTATACCGTTCCGGAAACACTCTTTGCCTCGCTTAAAAAATCCATGCCGGACCAGGTCCGCGTCACGCCTTACCTGTCTACTTATTACTACGAATTCAATACCACAAAAGCGCCGTTCAACGACCCGCGTGTTCGCCTGGCGCTTAATATGGCGCTGGATAAAGACATCATAGCCGGGAAAGTATTAGGGCAGGGGCAGAAACCCGCGTGGCTGGTTAGCCAGCCTAAAATTGGCGGCGTAGAGCTTAAACCTGCGGATTACGGCAGCTGGAGCCATGACAAACGCGTGGCGGAAGCGAAAAAACTGCTGGAAGAGGCGGGCTTTAACGAGAAACATCCGCTGCAATTCAACTTGCTTTACAACACCTCTGAATCTCACCAGCGCATCGCCATTGCCGCCAGTTCGATGTGGAAGAAAAACGTTGGCGTTGAGGCTAAGCTGCAAAATCAGGAATGGAAAACCATGCTGGATACCAAACGTACCGGCAACTACGACCTGGTGCGCTACGGATGGATTGCGGACTACGATGACGCTGCTACCTACCTGAACAACTTCCGCACCGGCGACAGCCAGAACAGCTCTAAATACAGCAACCCTGCTTATGACGAGATTATTGCCAAAGCTTCGCAGGCCACCACCCTGGAAGAGCGCGCAAAATACTATCAGCAGGCAGAAGACATCCTGGCTAAAGACGTCCCGACTATCCCTATCTACCATTATGTGAAGGTTCAACTGGTGAAACCTTACGTCGGCGGCTACGCGCCAAGCACGTTGGGTAAATATCTGACCCAGGATCTCTACATTAAAAAGCACTGATGCTGGCTCTGCCCCCCGCCCGGGGGCAGTTAGAGCGGTTCGAAAGTAATCATATTGCTGATGTTTCAGTCAAATAACACAAATGTGATGAAATTTCAGGCGATTGAACAAAAACGTGCTTTACATGAAGTATGGCTATGTTTATAGTTCGCCTCGTTGGAAGTGTGGCCGAGCGGTTGAAGGCACCGGTCTTGAAAACCGGCGACCCGAAAGGGTTCCAGAGTTCGAATCTCTGCGCTTCCGCCAACATTTGAAGCCCGAGCTTATTTATAAGCTCGGGCTTTTTCATTCCTGTCGTCTGGCAAGAAAAGGAGATATCGCTATCTCCCGCTCTGCCCCTATAAAAGCAGCTAAAAAACGACGGTCGAGCCGGAGTGAGCTGTGAGGTTTACTTCCATAGCAGCGGCTTTCGTCAGCAGCTTCAGGCTTGATGAATAGTAATCTTCCCCGACGTAACGCTTGTCCCAGTAATCTTCTCTTATACTTCCTACGGAAAAATCTCTTACCGCCTGCATCCCGCCCGGCAGCGGGTACTCGGCAACGGTGCCGGTGAAGACGTTGATCCACGCGGGCGCATTCCATTCCGGCTGTTTCTCCCAGAACGAGCTAAAGATGCGGTTCTGCGGCAAGTCTTTTTGATACCAGTTCAGGTAAAGCGGGATACGTACCGCGTCAAAGCCGAAACGAGCGGGCCAGTCGGTGGCGGGCTCAACCGTGCCGTCTTTATTGACCGTCACCCAGTCGACAGGGAGGCGATGCTCGCCAAAGCGCATGGCATCGAGGAGCGTCAGCCCGTCGTCGATCATTTTTTGCCATTCCGCGCGATGGGAATAACTATAGAAGTCGCGCCAGGCCGGGAAGATAAAATAGGACGGGTTCAGGTTGATAAAATCTTTATGCGTAAAGCCTTCAACGCCGGGCAGCATAACGGTTTTTCCCGCCCAGTTAATTACCGCATGTGAAAGCAGCGCGCGCTGGATCCCTAAAGAGGCGTCGATATAACGCTTTTCGTTCCAGCGGTTACCGGCGCGCAGCAGCGCCCAGCCGATCAGCATATCGCCATCCGTCGCGTCGTTACGATCGTTAACCTGATGCTTTGCCGGATCGTAACGCCATGAAAACAGGCCGATATCCTCCCGGTATAAATTTTTATGCGTCCAGTTCCAGAGACTGTCGAAAGTAGCGCGATCGCCGTTGATCTCGGCGAGCAGCATGCCGTAGCCTTGCCCTTCGGAATGGCTGATTTGCTGGTTGCCGTTATCGATAACGCGCCCCTGGTCAATAAAGCGCTGTTTATAAGATTGCCAGTTTTCAACGTTTTGCGATGCAATGCTCTGCGCGCTGAAAAATAGCATTAACATGCTAACTCCCGACCAAAGCCATTTGATATTCACTTCACTTCCCCTCTGTCTGGTAACGAAAATTCAGAGCCTCCGGGCTTTGTCCCGTCAGGCAAAAAAACATCTCTTCTGTGCCGCCCAGCGCCCGAAGCCACTCGCTCCAGCATCCTTCCATCAGGGATGAAAAGCCGTTTGCCCAGGCCGATAAATTGTCCTCCTGCCCGGCATGTGGCCAGGCGAGATGAGTCACTTCCAGGCCGCGATCATCGGCCGCAATTTGCACCATGCCCCAGTTAAACTGCGCCAGCAGGTTATTGGCCCCGTCTTCCAGATCGCCAAGCGTTTCGCCGGGCGGGAGCGGGAACTGGCGCGCCAGCTGTGCTCCCGTGCGGTGCAGGAATGCGTGCCCTTCATCACGGCTGGCTACCGCAAGAATGCTGGTGCAGAGCAGGGCGCTAAGATCCTGCCAGCCGGGCTGATATTGCTGCCGGCGGCAGTAGTCGGCGAGTGTGTCAGTTATGCTCATGATCTGCCTTATTGGTTATCCAGTAAGTATTTGAAATAAATCAGGGCGTTGGCCTCCGAATACTCTCCGGCCGTGTCGTAGCTAAGCTTGCCGCCAACCGCCATCTGCGGATTGAGTTTGTAATTGCCCTGAAGCTTGAGGTTGTAGCTCACTCCGGTGGAGGTTTTGGCGGCGTAGTGGGACTCGCGCCCAAAACCGGCATCAACCAGCCAGTCGAGGTTGTTCTGCCATTCTGATTCGGTTGGGAAGTAATCGCTTTGCTTCTGGGAGTAGGCCTGGTAGCCCACCGAGCCGGAAAGTTTGTAATTCCAGTTTCCCGCATTGCGGCTGTATTCCACCGGCAGCGATACGCTAATGTAGTTTTGCGGGCTGAAGTAGCCGCCCTGGCCGAAGCTAAAGTTGCCGAGGTTTTTCGCGAAGTTCATATAGTCGGTATTCACGCCGATTTTCACCTCCCGGTCTTCGGCGTGCAGCGGTCGGTAATAGAACCCGGCGTTGCCGAGCACGGCCTGGTTTTCAGGCACGTTTTGTCCCTGATATTGATAGAACGAGCCGCCGCCATAGGCTCCGGCGTCGCCGTTGTCATAATTCACGCTAAGGCCGCCGCCGCTTTTCACTACGGCCCCCCAGTTTTTACCGCTGTATTTATCTTTGGTGCCAACGTAGGAGAGCAGGCTATCGGTCACGGCGCGGCGTTCGGCGTTCAGCGTTAACTGGGTATTTCCGGCAACGGTTGGCGACCAGCGCAGCCCGCCAACAAGGTTGTGTGAACCCTGGCCGAGCGGCGTGGTACCGATGTCGGCCTGGTACTGGTCGCCGGTTAACGCGAGGGAAAGCTCTGCTCCGCTTCGGCGCTGTTCGCCGCTGGAGCCTGCGGCATAGTCGTCAGGGCCGAAGGTATGCGGCTGAATAACCTGCTGCTGCGCAAGGTTGAAGGCGTCCTGAGCATCGGTTTCATCGCGCATCGCGATTTCGCACGCGGAAGAAGTCGGATCCTGGCAGGCTTTAATCCTGGCGTTGGATTTGTCCGCCAGCGCTTTACGTGCCGCGTCGGCGGCGGCGGTGGAATCAGTAGCTGACTTCTGTGACGCCTGGGTTGCCTGCCAGGCTGCGGTGGCCTGCTGTAGCGCCCCCGAACCAAAGCGGTTGCTCGCCTGGCCGGAAGTACTGCCCGCATTAAGCATCACCGGCGTTATGGAAAACTTCAGCCGGGACTCGCTAAAAGGAACGGTAGAAAAAGCCAGCGAAGTTTTGGTTTCGCTCAGGCCGCCCAGCCCGTCCTCGCCGTCCCGCTCGCGCAGGCTTAAAGAGGTTTCGACCCAGGAGGCCAGTTTTTCGCGTGTTTCATCGAGCAGCTTGCTAACCTGGGCAATAAGCTGAGGTTTCTGGCTCGAAGAGCCCGCGCCTGCTAACGGAGCTGCGGTCTGCCACGGTAGCGCCGTTGACTCCTGCACATCATCTACAAACGGATTATCCGCAATGTCTAACCCGCCAACCGTTGCCGTGCTTCCGGCGCGGGTGATGCCCAGCAACTGTTGTTTTGCCTGCCGCAGCAGCGTGAGCGCCTGGCGTGCCTCGCCGTTACCGCGCGCAACACGAGCGGCAAGGAATAAATTTTCGGGAGAGTTTTTGTCGTCCAGCTCGCTTAAAAGCTTACCGGCCTGCGGATTGTCGCCAGAGGCTAATGCCAGATTGATAGCCCCGGTCAGCGCATCCTGGTTATGCGGCTCCTGCGAAAGAACATATTGATAGACGCTGCGGGACTCTTTGAACATCTTCCCGGACTGATAAACACGCGCCATGGCGAGCATCAGAGCTTTGTTATGCGGGTCATCATGCAGCTTAACGATCAGCATGTCGTAGGCCTGCGCGTACCGGCCCCGCTCGCGGAGCTTATCCGCCTCGTTGATAATGCTGCCCAGTTTAATTTCGGCAATTTCACGCGGTGAGCTTTTCGCCAGCAGGACGGGGTTTGCCAGCAGGGCATCCGCTTCGTTAGTTAGCCCGGCCTTATAAAGGCTTGCAGCCAGATGCCCGGCATCTGCCGGGAAAACCGTATCCGCATTGCTGAGTGGGAGCAGCAGGTTTTTTGCGCCGGCATTGTCGCCTCCGGCAATCAGTTTGTCCGCATTGGCAAGATCCAGATTAAAGGCGGCGCGGCGGCGCAGGGCGCTGATGTCTTTGTTCCACTGGCCGCGTGGGATGCGGTTGATCGCCGCGATAGCCTGGCTCCACTGTTTATTTTCCCCGCGATAAAGAGCGGCAACGTAAAGTTCGTCTTTGTGCGGGCTTTGTTCCATAGGGGCGATAAGTCGGGCGGCCTGGCCCTCATCACCCTGTTTTAGCAGCACCCGGGCAAGATCGAGCCTGACCCAGGCGTTTGACGGTTGCTTTTGCATCGCGCCGCGCAGCAGCCGTTCTGCCTGCAAGGCGTCTCCTGCGTCGAGCGCCTGCGCCGCCTGCCTACGAATCGGGTCAACGCTAACCGGCTGGCCGCTGGCAACTTTGGCCCGGAAGGCGGGAGGCAAGGTCTGGAGCAGCTTCGCCGCTTCATCGGTTTTATGCTGCTGGGTTAATACATAGTAAAGCGCCTGCTGCACTTCCGTGGAGGGCGTTTGAGCGTTGAGGGTGCGGTAAGCCTGCTCCGCCTCCGGCAGGTCACCTTTGCGGCGCAGCACGTCCGCACGGAACAAATTCACCGCCAAGTTTTCGTCCCCGGAGCTGTTGAGTAAAGGCCCGCTTGCGGCCAGCGCTTCGTTCCAGTTGCCCCTGGCGGCCTGCGTTTTTGCCGTGCTCAGGGCGGCGTAGAAGCTCGCTTTCTCCGCAAGGCTCGCCCATTTTCCCTGGTCTGCGCCGGGCCGGGAGGCGGCGCGTTTTAAATAATCATGAGCTTCGGCGAATTGTTCTTTGCGCATGGCGATAATGCCGAGACCGCCCAGCGCGCTGCTGTTATCCGGGTCGGCGTTCAGCGCCTGTCGGAAGGCTTTATCCGCGCCGCTAAGATTGCCTTTTTCCACTGTCCGGTAGCCTTCGGAGACAGTGCTTCCGGTGACGTTGCTGGAATAGTGCGCTTCTACTTCTGCGTCGTTAGGGTGTTTTTGTTGCCAGGCTTCGAACAGCGGGCGGTCGTCCGCACGAGGATGCAGCCATAGCAGCGCCTGCCGTAGATCCTTTGCCGCTTCGGGCGTGGAGGGCGAAAGCGTTGCCAGCAATGCAATCCCTTCGCGGCGGCTCTCTTCCTGCCAGGTCAGCATTTTGCCTAACGCAAGCGTCGTTGCTGCATCCCGTGGGCTTTGCTGGTGGCGCTCAGTCAGGGCGGTAATCGCCTGTTCGCGGCGTTCCGGGATGGCGGCCAGCGTCTGGTAATACTCGCTGGCGAGCGAAGCCGCAGGCTCACCTTTAATAAACAGTTCTTCATAGACTTTGACCGCGGCGGCCGGGTTGCCGCTTTTGGCAAGTCGTCTTGCCTGAGCCAGGCGGCCGGGCGCAATCGCCGAGGTTGCCACTTCACCCTCAAGCTGCTGGATTTTGGCACCGTCCGGGCTGGCCTTACGCAGCTTTGCCTTCCACGCTTGTGCTTCCTCTTTTTTCCCCTGCTGCAAAGCGTAAAGCGACAGCAGATAGAGCGCGTCCGGGTTGTTGGGTTCAACGCTAAGAATTTTTTTTAGCGCGCTTTGCGCATCTTCCGGGTGATTGCGCTCGTGCCAGAACTGCGCCTGGGCAAACAATTGATCCAGCACGCCCTGGGCGCTAAAGCTTGAGAAGGGAAGCGCCAGCAGGAACAGGCTGCTTAACCCAAAAGCCGGTAAGGGTTTGTTAATTTTTTTGTTTTTCATTTGCTTATCTGTCGCCGCCGTTACGGCGCTGGCCGATATAGTTCGCAAGGCGTTTTGCCGCCTGGTTGCTCAGGTAGAAGTAGAGGGAAAGCCCCAAAAGCGCCGCCAGCAGGGCGCACATCAGCCCCAGAACCAGGAAATGCTGGCTGGCATACCAGAAAATTTGCAAATACCACGGCATTTGCCCGGAAACGTAATGGTCGCCAATGTGCCAGCTGTGCACGCCGTCGCTTTTGCTGATAAGGGCGAGGTCGCCGCGAATGGCGGCGTTCACCGCCGGTTTGCGCAGATCGTCCGGGAGCTGAGCCAACTGCTCGCCTCCCGTGGCTGTAGCGAGGATAACGCTGCGCTTCGATGCCCACGGCGAGCTGAAGCTAACGAACCCTCGCCAGTCGGCGGCCGAAGCCAGATAGCGCGAAGCGGCTTTGCTTTGCCGGTGCCAGTCGCCGAGCAGGAAAGCTTTGGCTTGCTGCAAGTAGTCGAGCTGGCGTAACTCAAGCTGGCCTTCCTGGAAGGCATAGGGGCTTTGGGCGAACAGCGACTGAATGAAAGCCTGCTGCTGAAGCGTGGCTATCGCCAGCACGTCTTTGTTCTGCAAGGATTGTCCGGCGTGCTGCGGCGCATCGTCGCCCAGCAGAACCCGGGCACCGTGAGAGGTCACGCCGGTTGCATTTCCCTGGCGGGCCATGAGCGTCATCAGCGTGCTTATCTCGGTCGCATCCGGGTGGGAAGGCATCAGCACCAGCGTTTGGGAAAGATCGGCCTGGCGTGAGAAGGGGAAGCCCGCGCCGACGAAATACGAAAGATTCGGCAGCTCGCTGAAATGCCAGCTGTGGCTCAGATCGAGAGTCGAGTCAGGATCAATCGAGCTTTTCATACTGGTGTCGTTCAGCACCTGACAGGGCGCTTCTTTTTTTGCTTTGACGGCAAAATAGAATTCGAACTGGTTATCGCCATAGATTTGCCAGGGCTGAATATGCAGCGTTTTCTGCTCCTGGCGCGTGTCGCCGCCCATCAGGTGCCAGAGGCGCTCGACCGCGCCGCTGCTGTTCACCGGCAGGTTGCGCAGAAAGCGGCCATTCAGCGAGACGCCGAGCGCGGAGGTGTCTTCATCTACCCAGCTATTGGTCGGGAAGCGGTAGCCGAGGCGAAGGGGGAGGGTATCGCCGTCCCACATAAACAGATCCGGCGCGGTGCGAAACGCCACGCGAATCGTTTCGTGGCTCAGGCCGTGAACGTTGAACCGCGCGTCGTCTTTAAGCAGCTCACCCAGCGCCACCGGGTGGTGAGTATCGAGCCAGCGCGGCGCGTCATAGGCCTGGCGCTGAGGGATGCGCTGCGCCGGAATGGCACTAAGCTTCGCGCCCTCCGGTAGCTTGCCGTGTGTCAGCCCGTAGGCCGCGCGTTGCAGTTCATCCGGGGTCTGCCCGCTGACTACCAGCAGCTTGTACACCGGATTAAGCGGGTTATCGGTTATCCAGAGCGAAGCCCCTTTTTCCTGCGGGATTTGCAGCGTGCCGATGGACTCGCCGGGATGAGCAAAGACAATGGCGTTGCTCATCGGCAGTTCGCCCAGGCTTACGGGCAGGTTGATGTCTTTATAGTCGGCATGGTAGCCGAGGAACGAGCTGACGGTTGCCGCCGCGCTTAAAATGTCCTGCCCTGGCGTGCGGGTGAAAACCATGGCGACCAGCTGCCTGCCCATTTCCAGCGGGTCGATAAACGGCCACGGGAAGCGGGAAAGGTCCGGCGCGGTGTCCAGGCGCAGGCCCTGATAGTCAATTCTGCTGTCGGGCTGGATGGTCAATTGGTAGCGTTTTTCGCTATCGACTTCGCACTGCAACGTTTTTGCGTTTTCCAGCGTCACGCTCAGGTTATTGGTGGCAACCAGCATCGGGGCGGGAATATCCAGGCTAAAAGAGGTTGTCTCGTCGCTGGCCTGGCTCAGGGGGAGCTGCGCCAGCGGCTGGCCGTTGAGCATCACGTTGAGATAGTGCTGCCCGTCGACCAGGGCGGAGGAGACGTTTATTTTCAGCAGAAACTGAGCTTTGACCACCACGCGGTCGCCGGGCAGAGTAAAGGTAAACCCGCTCTGTGGCTGGTGGCCGTCCAGGCGTAGCCCGTCGGAAATTCCTGCATCTTTCAGGCTCAGGTTGCCGTTAACCTCAGGTTGAGCCTCCGGGACGGTTAAGGGCCCATCGGTAGTGAAAACTTCCCCCGTGCTCTGCGGTACTTCAGTTTCAGGCTGAACGGGCGTTTTAGCCGGTATGGTTTCGGCCGGGCGCGGCATCTGCAATGTTTCAGGCAGGTCAAAAGCGGGAGCTTCGGCACTGCACAGCCCGCTTAGCAAGACGAACAGCAGGGCTTTGCCGCGCGTTGAAGAGATAAGATTCATGCGGCAGCCTCCGGTTTAGCTTTTTTTGCCTCGAATCTCGCGAGCTTTCTGTTGCGGCGGCTACGCCAGAAAATGCCCCACAGTCGACCCGCGCTGCGCATTACGCCCGCCATAGAGCGGCGAAGGCTGTCTTTTGCGTGCGGCGTTTCGAGCCAGGCATCCGCCCTCGCCAGCACTACGCGCACCAGCTCGCGGCGCTTATGCAGGGGAATATCGCCAAACTGCAGGCGCAGAATGTCGTCGTTGGCGAAAACCTTTTTGCCGGGGATGCAAACCGCCGCGCTGTTGAGCAGCAGTTCCACTGCTTCAACTTCTTCGTTATTCAGCGCCGGGTCGGGGTTAATCACCTGCATTCCGCCCATCGACAAATCGCGGCTGACGGTGCGCAGGCTGGCTCAGTTAGTGAAATGGACAATGGTCGGGATAGCGATATCTATACGGATGCTTTTACGCACCTGTTTTGACTCATTGGCCACGGCAATCGACGCCAGCAGAATAATCAGGCTGTAGGTGGCCCAGCCGACGTTGAGCAACAGCACCCACGGCTCGATACCCAGACGCGTTTGGGTAAAGAAGCGGGCGATACCCGCAATCACGCCCGCACCCAGCAGCACGGCGACCACCATGTGAGGCATCACGATGTGGGCGTCGAAGTATTCTTTCTCCAGCGTGTCGCCTTTATCGGTCACGTTGAATTTGCCTTTGCGCGGCGAAAGGAAGGTCACGAGGGTCGGAATAACCAGGTGGAAGCACATCACCGTTTCGTAGACTTCGCCCCAGAAGGAGAAGCGATAGCGGCCGTTGAGGCGGGAGTTAAGCACCGTCGCCATCACCAGATGCGGCAGCGAATAGGCAAAAATCATGCTGGCCGAAGAGGCAATAATGTTTTGATTAAACAGCAGGTAAGCTAGCGGCGCGGTTAAAAACGCAATGCGCGGCAGGCCGTACTGGAAGTGCAGAATGGCGTTTAGATAACACAGGCGCTGCTGCCATTTTAAGCCGCGGCCAAACAGTGGGTTATCCAGCAGCAGGATTTGGGTCATGCCGCGCGCCCAGCGAGTACGCTGGATGACGTGCAGCGTGAGGCGCTCGGTAGCCAGTCCTGCCGAAAGGCACAGGCCGAGAAACGCGGAATTCCAGCCCAGACGCTGCATTTTCAGCGCGGTGTGGGCATCTTCGGTCACCGTTTCGACGGCAAAACCGCCGATCTCTTCCAGCGCACAGCGGCGGATAACCGCGCAGGAGCCGCAGAAGAAGGTGGCGTTCCAGTTATCATTCCCTTTTTGAACCGGGCCGTAGAACAGCATCCCTTCGTTCGGGGCCTCGCCCGCGGCGGGCAGGTTGCGCTCAAACGGATCTTTTGAATAGAAGTAGTGCGGGGTCTGGATAAGCGCCAGCTTTTCATCACGCAGGAAGCTACCAACGGTCGCCTGCAGGAAACCTCGCGTCGCAACGTGGTCGCAGTCGAAGATGCAAATAAGTTCGCCGTTTGTTTTCTTCATCGCCTTGTTGAGGTTACCGGCTTTGGCGTGCGCATTATCGTCGCGGGTGATATAGCCGACGTTGGCCTCGGCGGCGAAAACGGCAAATTCGCTGCGTTTCCCGTCGTCGAGAATGTAGATTTTGATTTTATCGCTCGGGTAGTCCATGCACTGGGCCGCCAGAACCGTATCCCGCACAATATCAAGACTCTCGTTATACGTTGGAACGTAAACGTCAACCGTCGGCCAGAGCGAAACGTCTTCCGGTAGCGGCTCAATTTCGCGCTCCAGCGGCCAGATAGTCTGCATATAGCCGAGCAGCATAATGGTCCAGGCGTAGATCTCTGCGGCAAACAGCCCCCAGCCGAGTGTGGCTTCAACCCAGGAGTTAAAGGAGAGCGTAGAGGTGGCGCGCCAGTAGATATAGCGGGTCGCCATCAGCAGCGACAGGGCGACAAGCGTTGTCGAAACCTTTTTATTGCTGCTGCGCCCCGCAACCAGCAGCACGCCTATCATCAACAGGCCAAACATAAACTGTTTATGTGCGGTCATCGGAGTGAGGACGATCAAGGCCGCAGCGGGGAGTGCGACCAGCAGTAAAAACAGCGTTGAAAGCAAGCTTTTCATCATTGAGTCATCGTCAAAGGGTTGGCAAGACGTCGTTGTTGCCGACGGTGATGTTCAGCAAATGTGAGAGCTGTTTTTCCAGGGCATCGATGTCGAACAGGGCTGAACTGGAAGGGCGATAAAGGCGCAGCGGCTTTTGGCTCGCCAGCGCGGCAGGGACGGAGCTGTCCTGGTGTATATCGCCCAGCAGCCTGTCGCCGATGCGCTGGCGGAGATATACCCCGATGTCGTGGTTCATCTCGTAGCGAGGATCGATTTTGTTGAGTACAAAATAGTGCTGCCCGTTTTTGTTTAGTGGCATGCCGAGGAACGCCTGCTTGTCTATTTTTTCCAGCAGCGTCGGCGCGATGCCGTCGGCCAGCAGCGTGACAAGATGCAAATCGATAAGCTCGTGTAGCGCCCCAAGTGCGGCATGCGGCCCGGCGGGCATATCCACGATAATAACCAGACCCTGGTGTTTAGTGATGCCGGCCAGGCTGCGGCGCACGGTTTCCGGTTTTTCGCTTAGCAGGTGCTGAAAAGCCTCGCGCTGTTCCCGGCTTGCTTCGCCGTAGGGCAGTAAATAAAGATTGGTATCAACCTTGAGGATGTTCTGTCCCCAGTCCGGGGTAGTCACGGCGTGGGGAACGAATCCGTGAGCGTCATCCAGCGTGAGGTTAAAATGCAGGCGCAGCGCGTTCTGCTCGTTTAAGTCCAGCAGCAGCACCTTATTACCTCGGGTCGCGTAAGCGCTGGCAAGGTTAGCGGCGATCGTGGTACGCCCGCTGCCCCCCTGGGGAGAACAAATGCAAATCATCGGCATGATGCGATCCTGTTGAACAAGGTTGAAAGCGGCAACTCACGCTCGGGCTGTGCCTGCTGGTTATTGGTCTGGTGATGACCAGAGGGTTTGAACAGCGTGGAGAAGCGTTCTATTTCTCGGTCTGAGAATGCTTTGTCACCAGCCGATGGGCGGGTTCTTACCCTGGACTGGTCGCCAGCGGCGCGGCCTGAAGGCTGGTTTTCTGCAGCGATCACCCGGGATGGGGAATCCGCTGGTGGTTGAATCTCTATCGCTGCGGGCATCTTTTTTTGTATCGCAGCAATATTATTAAATTCGCTGGTGCCGGTAATTTGTGGATTAATCGCGTCGCTCAGTGCAAGCCCATTTATTCTTTCAATGATGCTCCATTTCGCCAGAGCATTATCCGCATTGTATTCTGATAATATTTTATAGTTGCCGACGCCGGTTTTAAGAGTGAAGCCAGTGATATCGTCATAACCTTGCATAAATATACCTTTCAATAATTATGCTCCTTAATGGCGAAAATTAAGGAAGCATGACTAAGTTGAGATAATAATTACTCGCCGCGCGCCGAACTGATGCAACTTGACCGCTGGGGCGGATAACCATTTCGGATGCGGTTGAGTATATTTGACGATGTCTCGCAAAAGAATATATACCTTAAATTTACATATATTTATGGATTTGATTTCAATTTATAATTGATTTATAGGTTTTAATATTGGTATTTTGGCTAATTTTCGATATTTTGAACTTGTCGTTTTGTTGGCCGTTGGGTGTTTTTTTATGACCATGGTGACTGCTGTCTGTAACACGCATCGATAAGTGGATACGAATGCATAACAATTTTGCTGTGTAATATTTACAGGGTGCGTAGTTGAGAATCAGAATAAATATCCTTTGACTCCATTGCCTTATTTTTATTGTGGGTAAAAGGGATTGCTCCTATTGATACTTCTGAGCGTCACTGTTAATGCTATTGTATAATTTTAAATAAATCTGATGAAGGCGACGAAATTAAATTGTATAAAGCTCTATTCGCTACTTATCTACTTGATAAATATCTTCCCGGCACCTTATACTCACTGCTAATTTACATATAAAGGTGAGCTTATGCGTTATCGTATTAATCACTCGATAATCTATACGCCTGATGATGGCACGGTTAAGCTTACCGCCGACGGTGAGAACGAAATCTCTTCCGGAGAAATTTCTCTGGCGCCGACGGCAAACCGCCTTTTAGCTATGCTGATTAGCCACCACGGCAGCATTCTTCAGCGTGATGAACTGTTGAACAATGTCTGGGATGCACACGGCCTGCGGGCTTCAAACAACAGCCTCAACCAATATATCAGCGTATTAAGGCGCAACTTCGCCGACCTCGGACTGGAGGAAACGGTGATTGTCACCATTCCAACCGTGGGCTTTATGTTCAGCAAGGATATTCAGGTCATCGTTGAAGATGCCCCGGCTGCCGGGGCGCGGGTTCAGGCATCCTCCTCCCCGCGGCCCGCCGCCTCTCCGCCCGGTGAAGGGGCTGAAGGTGCTGTTCCCCGCGCGGCAAAATTTAAGAAATGGGCCATAGTGGCAGCCTTAGCGCTGCTTACCGCGGCTAACGGCTGGTTTTTCCTTCGCCCTAATTCCGCTGCCCCGGTGTTTGAGCAACGCTTCCTGCTAGGCACGCTGGAAAGCTGCCCGGTTTATACCTTCTACAAAACGGACAGTTCCAGCCAGAGCAAGTATATGGACCTGGTGCGCAAGAGCATGGAGCGAGCCAGTTTTCACTGCAAGCCGGATAGAGAAATCTTTTTCAAAATTGAAGATCGTGCGCTTTATCATCAAAAAGCAACGATGTTTATCGCGATATGCAGCCGACTCAAAGAGAATGAATTCTCCGGCTGCCGCAGCTATTACACTAACTAAGCGACCGTTCTGATGAGAAAAATAATCGTTGCCGTGCTGTTCATTAACGTCGCTTTTGCGCTTTGGGCGCTGTACCTGCGCGCGCCGCTAACCTCCCGGGGGCTGAACGTTTTTTGTGAAGCATCGCTTAAATTGAGTAACGACAGGGATGGCTCGGTATTTGATTTCGACGGCACAATAGTCACGCGATTTAAAAACGACGGGACGGGCTACCTCGACCTGCTGGGCGTTGCCGGCCGGCAGGGGAAAATTTATAACGTTTCTCGTGAGGTCAACTTTAGCTGGGTACCGAAAGACGAGGACGGTATTTATGGCATCACGCTGCATACCGCCACGGTGACCCAGGGGGATAATACGCCGAACGAACTGGTGGAAAACAACATTACCGGGCGTATGAACGTGGTCAACAGCTACATTGTGCGCCACGCCAACCACAACACCTGGAGCATCGGCAACATCTATACGCCAATTGTTATGTGCGTGGACAAAAAGAACTAATGTCTCGGGAGCAGGTTTTCGCTCCCGAAACCTTCAATTTTTTACCGCCGTTTCTAACCACTCTCGAAATACCCCCCCCAGAGCAGGGTGAGCCAGCGCATGCTCGACAAACGCCTGGGCATAACCTAGTTTGTTGCCGCAGTCGTGGCTTTTCCCTTCGAGCGCAAAAGCCGCAACCGGCTCAAGCGACATCAGTTTTTCAATCGCATCGGTAAGCTGAATTTCATCCCCGGCACCCGGCTGCGTCTGGCTTAACAGCGGCCAGATATCCGGTGAGAGCACATAGCGCCCTACGATGGCGAGGTTAGACGGCGCGTCTTCAGGGCGTGGTTTTTCCACCACGCGGCAGGCAACGTGGCTGCTGCCGGGTTTCAGCGTCGCACCCTGGCAGTCGGCCACGCCATAGTTCGCCACTTCATCCCACGGAACCGGGGCGACCATTATCTGGCTCATACCGGTTTGCCGGTAATTTTGCAGCATGGTTTTCAAATTGCCGTGGCCTGGCTCAATGATAACGTCGGGCAGAAGAACAGCGAAGGGGCTATCGCCGATCAGCGGCAGGGCACATAAAATCGCGTGTCCCAACCCTTTGGCCACGTTCTGGCGGACCGCCATGATCGAGACATCCGGCGGACAGATAGATTTTACCTCTTCGAGCAGCTGGCGTTTGACGCGCTGTTCCAGCATGGCCTCCAGCTCAAAGCTGGTATCGAAATGATTTTCGATGGCGTTTTTGGAAGAGTGGGTGACCAGCACAATGTCTTTGATACCCGCCGCGATGCACTCGTCAACGATATATTGGATCAGCGGCTTATCAACCAGCGGCAGCATCTCTTTCGGAATGGCTTTGGTTGCGGGCAGCATACGGGTGCCAAGACCCGCCACGGGAATAATGGCTTTAGTAACTGAACTCATGAGCTCCTCGGTAAAGATATAGGCTTATAAAACGTGGTTTATCTGCACAGCAGGTTTGCCTGCTGTGCGGGGATTTAGCTAAAAGGGGATGACGGACGAGAGACGCGTAAGCGGGTTACGCGTGGGGTAAACTCTCGCCGTCAAATTCGTCAGGCGTTGGCGCTGCGGCCAAGCCAGCTTTTACCGGTGTCGAGCATCTCTTCCGGCCAGTCTTCAAATTTCATCGGTCGGCAGAAGTAGTAGCCTTGTGCTTTCTCGCAGCCCATTGAGGCCAGTTTTTCAGCAACCTCTACGGTTTCCACGCCTTCGGCAATCAGCGGTACGTTGAACCCTTTAGCCAGCAAAATAACAGCCGAAATAATGGATTCATTTTTCTTGTCTTTAAGCACGTCCATCACGAAGTTTCTGTCGATTTTCAGAGCGTCGAACTCCAGCTTATGCAGGTAAGAAAGGCTGGAGAAGCCGGAGCCGAAATCGTCGATGGAAAGGGTGACGCCGTTTTTACGCAGCGTGGCGATGGTCTCTTTCAGCTCGTTATCGCCTTTGATCATGCTGGTTTCGGTAATTTCGATGCAGATATTGCTATTTTTCAGCCCGGCAGCGGCGATGGTGCTCAGCAGGTAGTCGCAGAAGTCCGGCTGGGTCAGTTCGATTATCGATACGTTGATGTGCAGCTTGAAGTCGACGGGGCAGAAGCCACGCCCAATCTGCGCCGCGAGTTCCCCGCACGCCTGGTTTATTATCCAGCGGCCAAGTTGGATGATAAACCCGGACTCTTCGGCAACGGCAATCAGCTTATCCGGACGAACCATGCCCAGCTCAGGGTTGTTCCAGCGCAGCAGGCACTCGGCCTCTTTCACCGTGGTGGAGTCCAGCAGCACTATCGGCTGGTAAACCAGGAACAGCTCCTGATTTGGAATGGCGCCATACAGATGGTTAAGCATGGTGATGTTATTCAGCGCCTGCTCACGCAGCAAATCATCGTAAACCCGCGTGTGAACATTTTCGCTCTGGCGAGCCGATTGCAGCGCGATGTTGGCGTGGGTGATGGCGGTGCTTAACGGCACGGTATCGTCAGGGCAGGTGACAAGGCCTGTGTGGCCGGTAAAGACAAACCCGGTATTTTCGTACTCGCCTTCCGCTTCCTGCATCAGGCTCATCAGGCTTGCGGTGTAGGTTTCAAGCTGTTCCGGCATGTTCACCGGGCAGCAAATGATAAACCTGTCCACCGCGTCGCGGGCCAGCACCACATCTTCGGGGAAGTGGCGGCTGATAAAGTCAATAAAGGCCTGGAGATAGCGCGTGGCGTAGCTGCTGCCGAGGTTGTTTATCATGGTCTGAACATTGCTCAGACTCACGATGCCAATTACGCCCTGGAAAGTCGGTTTCGCCTGGGTCAGCGCCGCCAGTAGCCCTTTTCGGGTCAGCAGGCCGGTTTCGCTGTCAATGTTTATCTGGTCTTCGAGCAGGGCAAAAGCGCTGTCCAGGTCGTTAGACATCTGGTGCAGGGCGCTGTCGAGCGAGTTCACTTCCTGGAACGACCAGCCCTGATTACGCTCAATTTTGCGACGCAGGGCGATGTCTGGTGCCTGCTCAGCAATTTTTTTCAGCGGGTTGACCACAACAGAAAGAATGCGATGGGCGATGAAGCAGCTGACTAAAAAGACCAGTACGGCAATCAGAATAGTGATGCTGCGGTAGCCGGAAAGTTTACCAAGTAGCTCATTTTCCGAGACCAGCACCACCATGTGCCAACCCTTGAGGTTTTGAGAATCGCCCACTTTGATGACTTTGCAAAAGTAGCGTGTGCCGTCCACTTCAATTTTATTAATGGTGCCGTCGTCCTTGCGTAAAAACTCGGCGGTAGCCTTGACGACCGGCTCTTCGCTTTGCGAAACCAACGGCAGGTCGGCGCCGCTTTGCTCGGCCAGGCCGTGAACTCTTTGGTTTTGAATCAGCTCCGGGGCAGAGGTGGCGATTATCTGCTGTTTGTCGTTTACCAGGTAAATCAGGCTATGTTCTGCGGTGGTGAGACTGGTAAGAAAGCGGCTCAGGCGACTGAGGCGTAAATCGCTGGAAACCACGCCGATATACGCGCCATTGCGGTCAAGAACAGGGGAGCTAAAGGAGATACTGACGCCGGACTCGGAGTTTACATCGCGGTAGGCGTTACTCCACATCGAGGTGTGGGCCTGGTTGACGGCGCTAAACCAGGGGCGTTCAAACAGGTTGTAGTTATCGACGGTGTACATCACCGGGCTGGTGTCGGTGCCGTCGCGATAAAACACCAGTTTGTTATCGGTGTCGGCGTTCTTTTTAATCTGAAACGTCCAGTTTGACTCCAGATCGCGGTTAAAGCCGACATAGTTACCCTCAACGCTGCCGAAAGCGATGGAGCTCAGCAGTGAGTCACGGGTAAACATCTGGGTCATCACTTTATATAAATAGTTGCTGATATCGGTGAATGCTTTGCCTCTGTCGCCCGCATCCAGCGTTTTAATGAACAGCGTGGCGATAGAGTTAGCCTGCTGCGGGATATAAATATAGTAATTAAGCGCGTTTCCCACGGCCTCGCCGCGGGTATTTATAATGCGTTCACTCATTACGTTGAGGGTATCATTTTCGCGGTAAAACTGGATATATACCACGCTGACGATAGTCACCGATGCAAAGATAAAGAACACAATAAATATGGCTGTTCGCAGTGACAGCTGAAGCTTCCTGACCATCATTTGTCTCCCTCAAAAGTGAATGAATTCTTGCCGTCCCGTTTGGATATATACAGATTTTGGTCGGCTTGAATCATCGCTTTTTCAACGTTACCGTCGCAGCGGGCAACGCCGATGGACAGAGATGGCGTGAAGTGGCCGCCTTCCGGCAGGGGAATTTTCAGTGAGTTAATAGTATCAATAACCCGGCTGGCGGCGATTTTCGCGCCCGCTTGATCGGTTTTGAACAGGAATATTGAGAATTCATCCCCACCCATTCGTACTACTTTGTCGTGATCGCGAATATGTAGCTTCATGCTATGAGCACATTCCTGCAGAACTCTGTCGCCAAAAGCATGGCCGTAATTGTCATTCACCGATTTAAAATCATCGACGTCAATGGCAAGGATGTAGCAAATCCCTTCGCTGTCACGGATTTTACTCATATATCGACGGTTGTAAACGCCGGTCAGCGGGTCAATCATATAATTTCCGCGCAAATTGCGCAGGGAGTAAAAATAATAAACTGCCTGCACGCAGCGGATAAATGCCATGATTGTTGGAATAAGAATAAGGATCAGCAGTTGACGATTATAGTAGGTTTTAGTGTCGTCAAGCAGGCTTTTGGCAAGGATTGAGAAGCGATTGTCGTTAATGGCAATCTCGTGATAGACCTCGCGGGTATCTAGGTCGCGGGTCTTCAGGTATATATTTTCCGCAAAGTGTTCTTCTTCGTACTTTACCGCATCGCTAATCGGAGATCTAAAGACACTTTTTACATAATCGCTATACAGTCCGGCTATCTCTTTCTGGTAGCCCGCAGAGTCTCCGGCATGGCGGAAGATAATGTCATTAATCTTAGTCAGATAATCAGACTTCATAATCGAGATATTAAGCACGCTTTCTATCTCATTATTCATCTTTTCAATTTTGGTATAGAAGAGTGCGAAGCAAATCAGGCTCACTACCAGCGAAGTGATAGTGATGAAATAGTGCCAGCTGGCGGAATTGTTATAGACGTCGTTAAGGCGTTTCATAGACTGACCCAATTTCGTTTAGAAGTAATGGGTACACCTTACCAGTGAACGCTTTATTTGGTTATTTATAGAGTAAAATGCATCATATTTATTATATAATTCTAATTATAAATTAATTTATAGATTTTAATGTTGCACTGCGCGTTGCGTCAGCGGTGAGTTTTCGCCTGCTGCTTTCGATAGTTCCCCGGAGAAAGGCTGAAGTTACGGGTGAAAAGACGGTTAAAGGTCTGCTGTGATTCGAAGCCGTACTTCATAGAAATGTCGACAATTCTCTCCTGAGTGTTTCTGAGATCCTCGGCAGCAAGGCAGAGCTTTCTTTCCCTGATATAGCGACCGAGGCTGGTTCCTTTGCACTCCAGAAACAAACGCTGAAAATGCCATTTAGAATAGCCCGCGTAGCGAGCCACCTCCTCAATACGCAGCGGTTGATGAATATTATGGTCAATCCAGTCGGCGATTGACTCGACCACCAGAGCAGAAAAGTTCATGCATCGATTCTCCGCAAAAAATTGTTGCCAGCTAAAGTGAATGGCAGGTTTGATGAATATTAGCGACTCAGTCTTTTGATCAGATATCGTAAATAGTGAGGTGAGAAATAATCGCAGCTGGGGTGCGGCCTGGCCTCATTGATATCTGATTTTATATCGTTGATGCGTTGGCCAGGGCACAGCGCCAATAACATGAAAATCATCGGAAGTGCGATCTTCATAAATATAAATAACGTCAATTTTTGGCTTAGCTCAGAAGGTATAGCTTATTGCCAGAGCGCCCGTCGTGCCGCCGCGCTGCATCACTATTGGGCTTCTGGCGGCGTTTTTTGCCAGCCACGTATAGTTAACGCTAAACCATCCGCCCCAATGCTCGCTGAACTGATGAGTCCACGTCAGGCCGGTATCCGTCCCGTAAAACCCTCCGGAAGTGCTATAACGGGCGTAACCTGAGCGATCGCTTTGCTTGCGGCTTACGCCGTACCAGGTGTTGAGATAGCGAGCATCGCCAAATAGCGCGCTGGTCTGGAAGGTGAGGCTATTATCGTCATCCATAACGGGAATATAATTTATCGCCGTTGAATAAGAGGCGCCCAGGCCGTCGCTCAGCGGTAAAGTCGTTTTGCCTTCAAAAACCAGCCAGGGAGTAACGGCCCAGCCGAGAGCAATAGCGCTATTAACCGTTGCAGAAATATTTCCCATGCCTTTTAATTTATCTGACCCTTTACGCCAGCCGGAGTTCTTATCGGTGCGCCCTGAATCATAACCTATTGTCGGTTCTAAATATAAGCCGTTGTCATTTTGAAGGTGAACCCCAAGCCCTTTTATAGAATCGAGGAAGAAATTATTTTCCTGCCAATGAATTAACGGTATAACGCTTGTGATTTGCTCGTCAGAACCGCTATAGCGAGGGGAAGTAAGTGCGCCCAGGCTAAAAGTTACTGCCGACTGCTCTTCCTGGTAATTACTTGCCCAGGCCGATGAAATACCTGATGTTATTAATGTGGGTATTATGTATAAGAAACTTTTTTTAGTTAACATAATAATTCTCGTTGTCTTCTGTTTATATTTTCATGCATCATTAATTCCGCCAGCCAGGGAATTATGCGTAAGGCTTATCAATGAAATGCCAGGGATTTGTGAAGAAACTGTCAAGGTCGTACTAAATGCAAAATAAAAGAGTCCTGGTGATTGAAGATGACGCTGACGCGGCTAACGTGCTGGAGGCATATCTCAGGCGTGAAGGCTATAGCGTTGCGGTAGCGGGAGACGGACTGGCGGGCATGAATAGGGTGCTGAGCTGGAAGCCGGATCTTATCCTGCTGGATGTGATGCTGCCCGGGATGAACGGAACGGAGATCCTTGCCGCCGTCAGGCGCAAGGGCAATACCCCGGTGATTATGATAACCGCGATGGGAGAAGCCTACGACAAGATAGGCGCACTGCGCTATGGGGCCGACGACTATGTTGTTAAGCCCTATAATCCTGGCGAAGTAATGGCGCGAGTGCAGGCGGTGCTCAGGCGCAGTAACGTCAATCAGGAAGTAAGAGAAGAAGTTTTACGCCGGGAGCGGCTGGAAATAGATACCGTGAATATGGTGGGCAAAGTCCTGACAGGAGAAGGTGGATTTATCCGTCTCGATTTAACCCTGACGGAGCTGTCGATTTTGACTGCCCTGATGCGGGCTTCGTCCAGGCCGCTAAGCCGCCAGTTCTTGCTTGAAGAGTGCCTGCCGGAAAGCGATGCTCTCGAACGCGTGGTTGATACTCATGTTTATAACTTAAGAAAAAAACTTGAGGCCGCAGGCGTCGAAGACGTTATTTTTAATGTGCGCGGCGTCGGCTACAGGTTCTGCAAACCATGAAAATTAAAAAACATAACTCTCTGCTGTTATGGATCTCAGCCAGAATTATTGTGGTTGCGGTTAGCGTGGTATTTTTTATAGTGCTGGCTATGTGGAGTATTTATGCGGTGCAGTATTATTGGGTGGTACACCGCATGTCGCCTGCTCTTTATGCGGAGTTTTTAACGCTCAGGGAAAATCCGACCTTAGATCTTTTACGTTTTCATGAAATAGTCGATGCGGGGTGGGGGCTTGAATTCAGCACGCCGTCATTAAGTTCGCTTAACTGGGGCTGGCTATTTATTTTCATTACCATGGCAACACCGTTCGTGATTTTAAGATGTTTACGTGCCGCCCGCCCGCTCGCCGCTCAATTTAGCAGCCTTACCGAAGTGGCGGAAATTGTCGCCCAGGGAAGCTTCGAACGCCAGGCTAAGCTGGTGAATGAGTGTCCGGAAGAAATAGTCAGATTTACCCATAATTTCAATAAAATGATAAGCCAGCTGGCGCTATACGAACGTGAACTGAAAGCGGCTCACGTTGCTGCGGCGCACGAGCTACGCTCGCCGCTGACAGCGGCAATGGGGAGGCTACAGGGGATGATTGATCACGTTTTCCCTGCCGATCAAAAACAGCTAAATATGGTGATGACTCAGTTAAAAAGCCTGGGCCGGCTGACCGATGATCTGCATTTTTTGTCTCTCGCAAGCGCAGGGCAGTTAACGCTACAAATGGGCGTACTAAATCTGGAAAGCGTTTTAAACGAGCGGCTGGCCTGGCTTAAACCCCAGCTGGAGGCCGCCGGCATGTCGGTTTCACTGGAAGCTGAAGGCGAGTTTTACTATGTCGGGGATGAGTCCAGGCTCGGGCAGGTATTCAATATTATTATCGAAAATATGCTGCGTTATTGCGCCCGGGGTGACAGCATGCAGATTTGTATGAGCCGAAGCGAGCGGGGGATTGAACTCACCTTCCAGGATTCCGGGCCTGGCGTAGCGGAAGATTATCTACCGCATATATTTGAGCGTTTTACGCGAGGTGAACGCTCGCGAGCCCGAGACTCCGGCGGCAGCGGGCTTGGGCTTTCCATCGCGAAAGAAATTTGTGCTGCCCACCACGGGCGGATAACGGCCAGCCTGCCGCAAGAAAAGGGACTGCTGATAGCGATCGGTTTGCCAGTATGGATCCCTGACAATTAAAATATTAATCTTATGAAGATATTTTTTGTTTTATTTTTAATGTTTGTAATACAAATTGTTAATGATTATCGGTTTTCCTAAAGAAAAACCCTAAAATAAGGTGGTTCTATAAATAAGGCGTGCCATGGGTCCATAGCTTAATGAGCGCTAAATATAACATATCGCCATTCAAAGGCGTGATTAAGTGTAGTGATAATATTTAAAGACTGATCGGCCTTTATTATTTCGACAATTAATAGAGGCCACAGATGAAATTAAAGCGTCTTGCGAGGCAGTATCGCCGCCTGCTACAGCGCTGGCAAACCATGCCTGTTACCATAACCCTTTATGATATCTCCGATGTTCTCGCCTGTAGCCCCCGTTACGCGCGCACCCTGTTAACCGCCATGAGTGAGCAGGGTTGGTTGGGCTGGTCCGCACAGCCTGGCCGGGGAAACAGCGGCTATCTCCAGTGTTTGCTGAATGAAAACGCGCTGCATGAAATAGAGCACCGCCAGCCGGTCAGGGAAACGGAAACATCCACATCCGATTTTTCGGCTTCGTCGGCGTCCTTGCCACTTCATTCTGGCATCAAAATTACCTTCTATCGCCCGCTTGCGGCTATTACTCCCTCATTGCATACCAACTGGGCGGAGCGCCATCTGTTGAGAATGGTTCATGCGGGCCTGACGCGTATCTCGGATGAGGGATGGGTGAGGCCCGATCTCGCCTGTGCCTTCGAGCACAGCGATGACTTTTGCGAGTGGCGATTTTATATTCAGCCGGGGCTGGTCTGGCATAATGGTGAGGCATTGCACCCGGCACAAATTGAAAATTTTGCCCGCGACAGGTTAATGCCGGAAATCGCGAATATAGAGCAGGCAGAGCTGCTGGGAAGCAGCACTCTGATCCTGAGGCTGAAAACACCAGACACGCGGCTTCCTTCCCGGCTGGCGAACCCTGCATACTTTTTGGCGCACCCGGAGGAAGGAGAATGCGGGCTTGGGCCTTATGCTATTGTGTCGCACTCCAGCGAAACGCTTCACCTGAGAGCCTGCGAACATTATTACGGGCGCAAGCCGGTGATTGAAAAAATTGAATATCAGGCGACCTATCAGTTGCCGGAAAAATGGACTCAAATCAGGATAGAGGATTATACCCCTGCCCGCGAAATGGTCAGCCATGCTTCACGAAATGCCGTGGGGATCCTGCTGCTGGCTTTTAATATGAATCGCCCCGGCATTACCCCCGAACAACGAGCGCTGGTGAATGCTCTGGCGAGCCAGTCGGTTGCCGAATTGCAGGCGGAAAATAAGCTGGCAGCCTCTTCGGAATACTTTGATATTGAGGACAGCAAAGCCCCTGCGGATTTTACCGTGCCGCTGCCGGAATCTTTGTCGATAGCTTATTTTTATACCGGGGAGAGCGACCTGATAGTGGGGCGGCTGGAGCATAAACTTAAATATTACGGTTGCCGCTTGAAAAGCACGGCTATTAGCCCTGACCGTTGGTATCTGGAGCGGGGCTGGCACGAGAAAGATCTTGGCCTGGCGTTTTTCCAGCCGGGCCACGATATGGAATTTTCAGTGGAAGATCGTTTCCGAAATGGAACCATGATTCAGACGCTGGTATCGAGCGATATAAAGGCGAGGGTAGAGAAGTTTTTTGCCGCTGCGGCGCTGAGCGATAACTATAAAAAGCATGTTAACCGCGCGGCTCGCCTGTTTCTTAACAGCGATGGCCTGCAATTGCTGTTTTCATACCGTTTCTCGGTCCAGGTTTCTTCGGCGCTAAAAAACGTGCAGTTTACTCCGGAAGGCTGGCCGGACTACTCCAGGATGTGGATTGACGAAAGCTACACCGGGCCCAATGTAGCTCCGGTCATCCAGAATCAAAAACAATCCAGAGCATACTCATTTTGCTAGCGGCTGTGCTGTTTAAGGGTATTCTATATAGATAATGGTGCTGGCTTCATAACTCCCGGCATCGGCATCGGGGGAGATAGATAAAGTGCTTTTTATATTCATTACGTTAGCTCCGGACTTTAAATTAAATATACTGCCGCCAGGATAATCAGTTCCATTTTTATTAAATACTAGCTTTGATATGACGCCGGGTGCTAATTGCAACGTATCCTGACCGATTATTAAGCGAACGCTAATCTCTGCCGTGCAGTTAATCGCCATTCCGGAAATGACTTGTGAAGTTTTAGCGGTAGTCAGAACATTTTTGTGATCTTGAGTGATCTGCGGTATTCCAAACTCACAATATTCATAGGGCGGTGGTGCCTGTAAGCAGCCGTTTGCAGGATAATTTACGGCAGCTTCAAAAAATACTATGCCGGGGATGGGGCCAAAGCCAACGCATAATGCACGAAATCTTTTATGTGTTTGATTTTATTCCGGTTTTATTGTTTTTTTGCCCGGAAAGCCCATGGTTCCATGCATATAACCCGGCTTCACTTATCGTCATGTTTTCATCAATACCTGTTAGCATATTCTCTTTGCTACCATAAGCATAAATGGTGGTAGATGATTTGTCTTTTGTCGTGGTAACAATGCCAAAATTCCCATTATTACCTCCCCCTCCCCCTGTGTAATAGTCTTTTACAAGGATATCCCCCAACGGGCCAATATCCATAAGCTGACTGGTGATGATTAGCTGAATGTGTTCGGTATTTGATGGATCTATTTTGACGCTGGTCACCATCGGGAATAAAGACGCGGTGCAAAGCTGGCTAAACAGCAGTACTAAAAAAGAAAAAACTATCCTGATAGACATAAACATTTCCTTATATGTAAACGGGGGCGGGTTTATTTTACCGTCCACGCTTCGCTAAATTTTTCCCCGGCAAAAAGCTCCGCCAGGCCGCTTATCTGTTTGAGACGCAGCACTTCATCGGTGTCCATTCCCAGCTCCAGGCCTATCTTTTCGTCTTCCCAGCCGAGGCGGGATAAATCCCGCACCACGCCAGACATGGCGTCTATCTGGTGTTTACCCCTGGCGCGGTTATGGCGAACCGTGGCCGCAACCCGCTCGGCCAGCCCCTGGGAGTCGGCGTTTACCACGGTGGCGGGCAGGTAGCCGGTTAGCCCGCCGCTGCTTTGCACGATGTTTTTCCCGAGCTGGTAACGGTGAAATCCATCTACCAGCTGGTATTTTTCTTTTAGCGGCGAAACCACCACCGGCTGGGTAAAACCTTCGGTTTCCAGCGAGTGTTTCAATAGGCGTTTCTCGACCGGAGCCATGGTATTGGGGTTATAGTCATTGGCCGTAATGGCATCCGCGTGCAGCCATAGCACGCAGTCAACCGGCTCATTTTTAAACGGGCTGTGCCGGTGCAGGCGTTCTTTTACCGCATTCTGGGCGGCTATTTTTTCTTTATCACCGGGGATGTTTTGCAGCAGGACATCAAGTTCATGAAGTAACTCATTAAGCGTCATAGTATTCCCCACTGGCTTCTTTTTTTGTTCATGCGCTCAAGGTAGCGCTGGTAATGCCGGGGCTTATTCGGGCTGAACGACAGCATTCGGCACCAGTAATCATTTTTCAGCAGCATTTTGCAGACCCGACGCCAGGAGGGAACATCTTTGTACCCGAGATCTTTCTCCTGCTGGTCGGGAATATTTTCCGGGAAGCCGTGCTGCTGGAACCATTTAATGTAAATGGCAATTTTATTGCGGTAGTGCTCTGCGGTTTGCTCCGGCATGGAGTCGAGCAGGAACATGGCATAACCCTGCCAGTTAAAATGCTCCGGCTTTACCAGCACCTTGTTTAAGGCATAAAAGGCGCCGCTCTGGCTACCGTAAAGCGCTCCGCTATGCGCACCGCTGACTCGGGAGCATATTTCGCCCCAGGTCTCCGGCTCCAGAATATGAAATAACCACAGGCTACGGCGTTGCTCCGGCCCGAAGGGTTCGCAAACCCGCATTGAACGTACCGGAACGCCGGCCTGGTGCATTCTGTCGTAGAGTGCGTTGTAGCAGGCTTTATATCGGGTATTAAAAATCCAGATATCCTCAATTTTCCAGTCGTAGAGAGGTGAAACCGTATAGTAAAAACCCTCCTGAGCCGCCGTGGTCCATGGCTTGTCGTCGGCGTAGCGAGTTTTGCGTTGAGAGGTGATACCGATGTAGCGCTTGTAGGATTCCTCCGCCCGCATGCCGGTTGCAACCGCCGCGCCTTTTCCGCCAGACAGCCAGCGGGAAAATGACGGAACAAACTCTTCAAAAGTCATGGCGTAGTAGTAGAAAGGAAAATAATTTTCATCGGTGATTGCCTGCCCGGGAGGAGGGCGCACCCACTTTTTATCACGCTCCCAGGCAACCCATTCCGGCTGGAACTGCGAGACGCCGTTAATAGTGGTTAACGGAAGCGCAACCCAATAGAAGCTTGAGATAACATCGCTATAAAGCGTCTGCATGCGCACGACATGATCGATGGTGTACTGAAACTGTATTTCCCAGTCGATAAACAACACCGAAAACTGAGTTTTGCGGCGCCGGGCAATCTCCCCGGCAAGATGAAACAGCACGGTTGAATCTTTGCCCCCGGAAAAAGAAATACAGACGTGAGGAAAAACTTCAAACAGCCATTCAATTCTTAACCGCGTGGCCTGCAATACATTCAGGCCAAGCGGTATTTTTGCATCATTCAACTGGCTCACCTTGCTCCGTCGTTATTATCTTTATTTCCCGGTAGTGATTGATTAATTTACAATCGAGCTGGTGACCCTGAATGCCGAGATAAGAAATCATCAGCTGCTTATAGCGGCTTATTTTTTTTATATTAATCCCAAGGCGCTTCGACACCTGAATGGGTGGCATATGTTGAAGCAGCTTTATGACCTGCCCCTGAAGTTGCGTTAGCGGCACTCTTTTATTTTCTTTACCGCTTCGATAGGTTATATGGGCAATTTTTACCGCAATCTCCTGCAGGCTGGCGGAGAGCTTTAGCGAGAAACGCTGAGGGACCAGGGAAGCCAGCACGGAATTTGCTTCGCTGTGCAATAAAAGCTGCGGAACTTTGGGCTTTATACTGTGGAGCATATGGGTGACGCTAAGCGTGCGGTGGCGAGAATATCTGTCGCTGGCGACAATGATGATGCCCTGAACGCTGTCTCCAGGCTCTGCGGGACACTCCTGCCACATCGTATTCCCGGTAATGATGGCGCGCGGCATAAACGAGTGGATTAATAATTTAAGGCCATACATCGCTAAGGGGTTGTCGCTGATAATGATAAATTCGATTTCTTTTGTCATAATTTTTCCCGCCAGCGCGATCAGTGGTAAGTCAGCTCAAATGTTGAAGATGCGGTAAATTCGCCGCGCCTGATGCTGTTGTTTTTGAGCGCTTCTGCCTCACCCTGCACGTAGGCCTGCAACGCTATTTCGCTCACTCCCTTTTGCAGCTCGTGGGTAGAGCCTGCGCCATTGATCTCGACTTTATCGCCGTTAGCTTGCTCTATGCCGATGAGGATCCCGGACGATGCCGGGCTGTCCGGTATCAGGAGCCCCTGAGCATCTGCGTTGCCGCTAAATTTCACCGTTACCAATCGCGCAATATCGGGGTCGCAGTCCTGTAAAACCAGCTTAAAAGGGACTCCGGGCGTTCTCTGATTCAGGTAGAGGTACTTATCAACAATTGTGCCGAAGCTCAGCTCCACCGTTTCATCCCCTGGGGCTATTACGCAGGCTTCTGCCACCAGCGAACCGTGCAGCCAGAGGTTTTGCCCCGGCAGCCCGGCAGCCTGAGCCTGTATCGCGACCGGGGTTAGCAATAGTGCCTGGATACTTTTTATGAGTCCTTTCATTTTGCCTCCTTTATTGATATTGGGCGCTGAGCGTGGCCCAGGCCTCAAATGTGCCTTGCGTTAGCTTGCCGTTGGGGTCTTTTACCGGAACCGCTTCCAGGATTGGAGCCGCGTCTTTATTTATCTCTATTGTCTCCCCGGGGTTTGAACACCGTATTGCCCCGGTAGATTTTTATGCCAAGACTTTGCCGATCGGAGCGCAGCGCATCGCCGTCAAAAGTTGCCGCTTCCCCAATCAGAGAAAGCGTTAGCGCAAGCTCACCTTTGCTTGTTTCCTCGCAATCTATCTGGTAGTTCATTGCCGTACGGTACTGGCTGCCGTCAATTTTGCGGATGCTTACGCTGTCGCCAAAGTTGACTTCCACCCTTGCCCCCTCGCTGATGGTGCACTGCGGTAGCGAATACAAATCCCCTTCGAAGGCTATATCTCCCTCGATTGCGGCGGCGGTGAGCGGCGGTATCAGCAGCCCGATCGAGAAAACGATCGGGAGAAGAGAGATTATTTTCATCATCATGTTCCCTATTGATACTCCACAACCATCCGGGCAGTGGCGGTAAAATGCCCGGTGTCCAGGCGCGCTTTGCCCCGCTTAACCAGCACGGCATTAAGCCGGGGAGTATCCGGTAAGGTGAAGTTAACCGGGGTATTCACGGGCAGAGGCTGGCCGTCTTTCTGTATTGCAATCGCCAGCCCGGTTCTGCTGGTTTCAAGCGTCCCGGCGCTAAAGCCGGAGGTGCCCGAGGCGGTAAGCGTGAGCGCCATATTTTTATCTTTACAGTCCAGGTCATAAATAATCGGCTGGTTATAAATGCCCTGATTAATTTTCTCGATAAACACGTCTGCAAAATTAACTTCTATAGGTTTATTGTTGTTCAGCACGCAGAGCGGCTCTTCAAGCGCCACTTTTACCGTAAGATTCATAAAGGGCACGGCTGCCTGTACGGGTGACATTGCCCAGCTCGCGAGCATGGCTGCTGCCAATAAAAATAATTTCCTTTGCGCCATCATCTTTCCTTAATTAATTCCGGGCGGGGAAGGGCAATTACTTGTCCACGACTTTGCAATGGTCGGTACTACAGCCGAAATTTAGATCCGGACGCCCGCCGTAATCATTTATATAGGTCAGCACCGGACTGGCTCCCAGACCGTCTGCGGTAACCGACAGCATGGCGCTGCTTTTCGGGGCAACCATCAGCGGCCTGAAGCTGGTATTGTTTTGTGCATCTTTATGGCTGGCGGCATTGATCAGCGTGATGTAATAACCCGTTGGGTTATTTACGCTGTATTTGTTGCCCTGACGCGTAAGCGTTAGCTGGTTTTGCACCGGCTCTGCGTTAGGCGCAATTTCCAGCGATGCCGGGCGGTAAAACAGCTTAATGCGCGTTTGCAGGGCCAATTGCAGAGTATTGGGCTTGCTGCTCTTCGGTGGGATTTCCCGCAGACTGAAGTAGAACAGCGATTCGCGGTCCTTTGGCAGCTTCGCCATGTCAGGCAGTGCCTGTATTCTGAGCTGGCTGGATTTGCCTGCTTCAATACGCTGAATCGGCGGCAGTACCATCAGCGGTTACCGCCAAGCACTTCGAATTTCCGGTAGCCAATGGCACCCTCCGTCAGAGTGCCCTGTACTACGGAGGTTTTGGCTTCGGCGTTATCGCCCAGTCTATCGAGGTCGATCCTGACTTTGCTGGGGTAAAAGCTGGCGATCTCCGCGACGACGGCTTTGCCGAACATATTGGTGCGGGTGCTGCGCCCTCCGGCCTGCACCGGGACACCCGCTACGCCGTTGGTATCCACCAGCATGCGCGTTCCGCCGTTTATGCCGCCACGGTGCAGCGCACCTCCCTGAGATGTCAGCGTGATACCGCCCTGAGCCGATAGCGCCAGAGAGCTGTAGCGCCCCTGCTGATAGCTGGCATTGGCGGTGAGTCTTGCGCGATCGCCCTCGTGGGTAAGGAAGCCACTGCCGTTAACCCCGCTGCGGGCGGTCCCGGCGGAAAGCTGATAGGTATCCCGCTTGTTCAGGCGGTCGTAATAGCCAAGATAATGCGTGGTATCGTTGCTGTTAGCCGTTGAGCTATAGCTGATGCGGCCCTGTCTTTCCCAGGGCACGGAGAGCGAGAGATAAGCGCCGTCATCGCTGGTATTGTTGCTTTTGTTGCGGTAGAGCGACATTGAAGCGCTGATGTTTCGCCACCTGCCAATATCAAAAAAACTCGACAGCAGCAGGCTGTAACGGTCACTGTTTGTCAGGTTCCTGTACGTCTGGTGGTTGTAGCTGAGGTAGCCGCTCAGGCCGAGGTCACGAAAGCTTTTGTTCAGCGAGATGGTGTAGAGTTCTTTACTGCCGCGGGTATAGTCTCCGTTTCGCTTCGCCGTCAGGTAGTCGCTCATGCTCATGAACTCACGTTCGGAAAAGCGGTAGCCGGCAAATGTTACCTGGCTATCAAGCTCATCAAAGCGCTTTGAATAGCTCAAACGGTATGATCGACCTGAAAGTGTTTCTGCCTTCCAGGGTAGCGTTGCGCGTGACTGAGTGGCGTCAAACGAGAGTGCGCCAAACATCATCAAGTCCCGGCCAACGCCGCTCGAAATGGCAGCATAATCATTACTGCCGAGCAGGCCACCATAGAGCGACCAGCCGTTACTCACGCCCCAGGAAAACTCTCCGCTGGCAAAAACAGAGTCGCTAACGCCGCTATCGATATCGCTCGGGCGGCCCACGGCCAGCTTGTAGCGCACGCTGCCGGGGCGCGTCAAATAAGGAATATTGGCGGTGTTAAGGGTAAACGTCTGTACCGAACCGTCCTGCTCTTCGACCCGCACATCCAGCTGCCCGGTGGTGGCGTCGCTGATGTCCTGAATGCGAAACGGGCCTGAAGCAACCTGGGTTTCATAAAGCACACGGCCCTGCTGGCTTACCACTACCGTTGCGTTTGTTTTTGCCACTCCCGTAACCTCTGGCGCGTAGCCGCGCAGATTGGGCGGTAACATGCTGTCATCGGACACGAGGCTCGCTCCCGTATAACGGAAGCTGTCAAACATGCCCGAGTCGAGATAATTCTCACCCAGCGTCAGGCGTGAGCGTAGAGAAGTAATGGCCCGGTAGGCGTAGTAGCGGCTCCACTGAAACGGGTTCTGGCTGGCATTTTGGCCCTGTGGCGTAGGGGCAATCGTGGCCTGCCAGTCGGCGCGGATGTGCCATGCGCCGTAATTAATGCCCGTAGTCCCGTTGCCGCTGAGGGTGTAAGCATCTGCTCCACCCTGGCGGTTGCTTTGCGCCCGGCCGTTGAGGTTGTAGTCGAGCAAAATACCCGGCAGGCCGTTATCCCAGCGGGAAGGTGGGTCCCAGTTTTCCGCGCTGTACTCAAGGTAAGTTTGCGGCATGCTGATGTAGACCGCGTTTTGTGCTAAATCGGCACGAATTTCCGTTCCCGGTAGCGAGTCTACCCGCAGACATTTTTTGCCGACCTGCCAGCTGAGCTGCCGCAGGTACTCCGGCTTTAATCCGAATAGATCTATTAATACAGGAGACAGGCACAATTCACTTTCTTTGGGGTTAGCCTGTGGCTGATAGAAAACAACTCGCTGTTGAGATAAACTACTTTTATTAAGGAATACCGCCATCTCATATTCGCCGGGCATAATATAACCGCTGTGCGAGAAATTACTTAAATCAACGTTTTGTCGGTCTTCTGAGTCAAGCACATCAAGATTAAACTCAATCTCTTCACTCTTCCCAATAGCGTGACCTGCAAAGGAGTCTATGGCAATAAAAATACCCAGACTTAAAAAATGAGGATGAAAACTAACTTTGTCGCCTTTATTGTTTTCCATGGCAATAACCATTATGTAGACTTCTGCATTCCTTTGGGAAACGGGAGGGAATAAAGTCTAACTCCGTTATTTGATGCCATTTTTAAATAATGGCACGTAAAAATAAGCTATACCCAGGCGGGTAAATATCAGACCGAGATAACCGCATTTTTTATTAGCAAATTCAGTCGCTAACCTGCAGGTCTAAATAAAATAATGAATTAGTTATAGTCTAATGTGAAGTTGGCAATGGCGGTAAATTCACCGGGCACTACCGGTTTTTCTTCGCTGCCAAAGCCTTTCAGGTTTGCCGAAAAGTCCAGCTCGTTATTTCCGGTGGCGAGGTTATAAGCCGGGGAGGCTTCACCCATTTTAATCTGCCGGCCTTTGTAATCATTGATGGCAATAGCAGCGCCACTGGCCGAACCAATGAGGCGCAGCAGGGTGGTATCTTCATCGGCCTGAAGACCTTTAAATGTAGTGGTCACGGAGCCAAGCGTTTCGCCAGAACAACCTTCGAGCAGGATTTTAAATGGCTTAGGTGTGGAAGTACTGCCGTTGCTAAGGTGCAAATTTGAGGTCGCCCCCAGCTCAACGGTTTGATCGGCGGTGTTCGGGTCCATAGAGCAGGGGGCATCAACAATAGAACCACTAAAGTTAACTTTTCCCGACCCGCCAATACCTACGGCACTGGCGTCACTGGCGGCACTGGCGTCACTGGCGGCACTGGCGTCACTGGCGGCACTGGCGGCACTGGCGTCACTGGCGGCACTGGCGCAGACCATTGCGCCAAAAGCTACGGTGAAAATAAATTTCTTCATTTTCAGTTTCCTTATTAACCAACATGATATATAGCTAAGTTGAGGGCGCCGTTGCGGAATATGAAACTGTTCTACCATGGAGCGCCGTTAACTGTATTGATCGGGCAATAAGTGTTATTGCCTCGCAGGAAGCAAGTTTGAAAACTGCTTTAGCCTGAATCCTGACGACGGGTAGTTTTCCATCAATGTTGATAGCCGTCAAATCAGGAGGTAAATTGCGTTTTTTGTTTTAACTTATTGAATTTAAATTAAAAAACATATTTTTTGAATTTAAATATGTACTTAATGATGGTCACGAACGGAGTGTAATATTGCGAGGTAAGGATACTCATCCGCTTTTATCAGCATAAAACTCTGGTTGCGTGGAATGTTCTTAGTGGATTCATGGCCTGGTTAGATTCTAATCTTACCTGATAAAATAATGTGTTCTGCCCATCCCGTCTTATATTCGCAAATGTCACCTTTCGCCCAGCAGGGACAAGCATAACGAGAGTCCTTACGGGCGAAGCTGGTATATCTTCAGGTTTATTTTCTTTGCGATTCTATTATCTGATTTATTTTTTCAATATACACTTCATACAAATCAGACGGCGTATTTGCATAACCTATTATCACCCCATTTGCTTTTATTTCCGTCCCGGGAGCACAAAATAGCGAGAGTGGAAGCATATTTATGCCATGCTGCTGTGCCTGCTCGACTAATAATTTGTCGTTGATTTCTGCAGGAAGATTAAGCGTGAGTTGGGTACTGCCGTGCTGGCCGCTTATTTCATATGAGCAGTGCAGGCACTTTTTAAGGGCTTTTATTAGCTTATCTCTTTTTTGCTGGTACGCTTTGCCCATTTTATTGAGATGACGAATAAAACGACCGCTTTCGATAAACTCGGTGAGAGTGAGTTGAGTCAGGCGGTTTCCTCCGTGCGGCAACGTGAGCAGCGATGCTTTGAGCTCAGGAGACAGCGAGGGGGGCAGGACAGCAAAACCGATGCGTAAAGCGGGGAACATCATTTGGCTGAATGAGCCGATATAAATCACCGGGGCCTGACTATTTATTCCCTGCATAGAGATAATGTGCGGGCCTGCATGATGAAATTCCCCGCCATAATCATCTTCTATAATTATCGCATTATGTTTTATAGCATTCTCAACAAGGCTTACTCTGCGTTCAAGACTCAACACTGCGCCGCTTGGGTATTGGTTAGAAGGGGTGAGGTAAATGATTCTGGGAGGGTATTTTTGCCACATCTCCAGGCTGGGGTTGATGCCATCCCGGTCAACGTCGATGGGTAAGACGTTGAGTCCGGCGTTACGAAATGGGCTTTTGGCAAACTCATAACCGGGATTCTCTACCCACACCAGGTCACCTTTTTGGGTAATGGGGCGCAGGCACATTTGCAGCGTTTTATGCAGCCCGCTGGACAATATTACCTGCTCCGGCATGCAGTTAACGCCCCTGGAAGTGGCCAGGAATGACGCTACGGCTTGTTTTAAGGCCGGTTCGCCGTCCGGAAGCCCATAGTTAAGTATGGTCGAGCCGGCTTTACGTGAAGCCCTGTCTTCAGCCCGGCGCCATTCATTATGTGGAAATATATTCAATGCAGGGATGCCGGGAAAAAATGCCGAGTTAATGACCTGCTGGGTGATGTCAATAGAACCCATAGAAATTGCGGACTTATTCACCGCCGCCGGAAGCACGGAAGCGCTTTCTGGAGACATAGCGGAAATACGTGTTCCGGTATTATCGGATATAACAAACCCTTCTGCAGCCAGCAGTTCATAAACAATGATCACAGTATTTCGACCGATATTCAGCGTTTCGCACACTTTGCGTGTGCCGGGTAATTTGTCCCCGGGCTTTAATTTTCCCTCGTTGATGGCATTTTTTATTCGGTAATATAGCTGTTGCTGTAATGAGTCGCCTGACTCCCTGGATAAAGGCGAGTTGAGAAAATCAAAATCAGGAAAATGCATAGAAGGCTTCATGGTATCCCTAAGATATGAAAGACCTGCGTGCTAAATAGCCAAGTATTGCAGTTTTGCCGGATAGCCTACAATACATATATTTATACAATAGGAATTATCACCTTTAATTCACTGCTGATTTATGGTTGCGTAGTCAATTCTAATGCTTTTGAGGTATCTTTTTACTTTTAAGGAGTAAGTTTGTTACCTGTTGCCATAATGGCAGTTTTTCATGTTCGAAGGCAGTGAATTTAACTTTGGGGCAATATTAACTTTAGCTACCACCGAGGGATTGAGCAAAATAAAAGCGGAGGATCGACATTTGGCAGGTGAAAGCCGCCCGCCAGAAATAGTGCTATTTATTAATTATCAGCCAGCGAAAGTATTACCCGGCATTTTAGCCGGGGTTCTACCCTGTGGCGTGTAGCTCAGCTAACAAATGCCGGGGGATCAAATGCGGTGACGGGCGGCAGGGTTTCACACCAAAGCTCTATCTCTACCCGGCAGCTTTGGGCGCTACAGCCCTGGCCCAGGCGTGAAGAACCCCGGTCTTCGGTCAGCACGTTTGGGTTGCCGTGCTTATCAAGCGACCCCGGCGTCGCCGGATCCAGTGGGTCATACCAGGCGCCGGTGGAGATTTGCACCACGCCTTGCAGGATTTGCTCACTGATATGCACGCCCGCCAGGATAGCGCCGCGAGCGTTAAATACCCGCACCACTTCGCCTTCATTAATTCCGCGCTTCCGGGCATCTTCAGGATGCATCCACAGCGGTTCGCGCCCCTGAACTTTAGTCTGGAGGCTGACGCTGCCGTGATCGTACTGGCTGTGCAGGCGCGTGCGCGGCTGGCTGGAAAGCAGATGCAAAGGCCATTGTTCCGCCTCGCGCTGCTGGAAGCTGGCTTCTTCTTCGTCCCAGAACGGGTAGCCCGGGCATTCGCGGTAGCCAAACCCGGCTACCGTTTCAGAATAAAGCTCGATTTTCCCCGATGGCGTGGAAAGCGGGAAACGCTCTGGATCGGCACGGAAATCAGCCAGAAATACCTGCGGGGCAGCCGGGGCGGTAAACTCCAGTTTTCCCTGTTCCCAAAAGTCATCAAACGGCGGCAAATCGACGCCATCTTCCCCGGCGCGTTCGCGCGAGGACTCATAGAGATGCGGTAGCCATTCGGCGGCGCTGCGGCCTTCGCTAAATTTCTCATGAAAACCGAGCCTTTCCGCCAGCGCGCAGAAAATAGCGTAATCGTCTTTCGCTTCTGCCACGGCGGGAATTTGCTGGCGCATGGCAATCATAAATCCGTCGTGGCTGCTGCTGCCGATGTCATCGCGCTCCAGTGAAGTGGTGACCGGCAATACAATATCGGAAAACTTGGCCTGTGCCGTCCAGTATTGCTCATGGGCAACCACGGTTTCAGGGCGTCGCCAGGCTTCAACCAGCCGGTTGAGATCCTGGTGATGGTGGAAGGCGTTGCCTCCGGCCCAGTAAACGAGGCGAATATCCGGGTAGCGGCAAAATTTGCCGTCGAACTCGTATTCCCCGCCGGGATTTAGCAGCATGTCCGAAAGACGTGCCACCGGGATGACCGTTTTTACCTTGTTTTCCCCTGCGGGCAGGCGAGGGCCGGAGAAGGGAACTCGAGCGGCACCGGCAAGGTTGGTGCAGGCGTAGCCAAAGGCCAGGCCGCCGCCGGGTGTCCCTATCTGGCCGAGCAGGGCGGTTAACGCCACCGTTGCCCAGTAGGCCTGCTCGCCCTGGCGGGCGCGCTGAATCGACCAGGAAATATTGACCATGGCGCGCTTGCCGGACAGGGTTCGCGCCAGGCTCAGAATTTGCTGCTCGTCGATCCCGGTAATGGCCGCTGCCCAGCCTGCGGTTTTTGCCACGCCGTCTTTCTCGCCCAGCAGGTAGCCGCGCAACTGTTCAAAACCAACGGTATGGCTGCCGATAAAGGCGCTATCGTGCAGGGATTCGGCGACCAGCGTATGGCAAAGCGCCAGCAGCAGCGCAGTGTCGGTGCCGGGCTTAATCGCCAGCCATTTTGCATCAGGTATTGCGCTAAGATCGTTCTGCACCGGGCTGATGTTGACGAACTGCACGCCGTTTTGCTCAAGGCGTTCTAGCCAGTGCTTCAGCATATGATCGTTCGCGCCGCCGCCGTTGACCTGGGCATTTCGCAGCGGCAGTCCACCGATGGCGACAAACATCTCGCAATGCTCCGCCAGCACCGAAAAATGCGTGTGCTGCTTATGCAGAGGACTTAGCGGCCCGAGAATGTGCGGCAGGATGCGTTCGCCCGCCGCGCTGCTGTAGGTATTCGTGCTGGCAGTATAGCCGCCAAACCCTTTAAGAAAGCGGTGCAGCTGGCTTTGAGCGTGGTGAAAACGTCCGGCGCTGGCCCAGCCGTAGGAGCCGCCGAAAATAGCCTCGTTACCGCAACGCTCCTGTACCGAACGAAGATCCCGCGCCAGCAGATCCAGCGCTTGTTCCCAGCTCACCTCTACAAACGGCTCTTTGCCGCGCCCTTCGCGGGATGCCGGGCCATTTTGCAAATAGCCGAGGCGAACCGCCGGGCGGCGAATGCGCGTATTACCGGTGACGGAATCCGTTAAGGACTGACCAATTCGGGAAGGGTTTTTATCCCACTTGACGGGGGAAACGGCGGCGATACGTTCGCCTTCGGTCGTGACCTGGTAAGTGCCCCAGTGCATTACCGCCAGCTGATGTTCGGCTTTCATGCTCGTACCATGCTTTGTTAATAGCGCTAAACCGGCATCATAAAGGTGGAAACAAGAAAAAATAAAATCCGCTCAACAATGCGAAATGGGGTAAATGATCGCAATATCAGTTGATGCTGTTTAATTTTTATAAAACGGCAGTGTTTATAATTAATCTTCCTTAATACATCGCTGTTTAATATTATTTTGTAATTTTAAAAATAAAGCCAAAAAATGGAGTTGCCCTTTGTTTTATTGTGGTTGATTTTTTCTCTTGTTGCTGTTTTACATGTATTTTATTCATGTTCATAAGGGTAGTTGCAAAGTGACATAGGGGCGTGACTATGGAAATATAAGATATATCTATTTTTTATTTGGGTCGGGTTCTGCTTGTTGTCATGCTGTGGCATTAATGACCAATGAATACGGGATAATTATAGCAATGAAGGTTAAAAAAAGAATTTTGTCTGTCGCCTTGGGCCTGATGACGCTGGCATCCGGGGCTGCTTTTGCCGCAGACGCACTTTCGTTACAGGGTAAAACCATCGGGGTTGCGGTAGTGGGAACCCAGCATTTCTGGGATCGCGAGGCTTATAAAGGCGCGACCGAAGAGGTTGAAAAACTCGGCGGCAAGGTTATCGGCGTTGACGGCGGCAGAGATAACCAGGTTCACGCTAACAACCACGATATTCTGCTGTCGCGCAAAGTTGACGCGGTCATTAGTATTTTAGGCGACAGCGCGGTTGAGCCTAAATTCAAAGCGCTGCGAGATGCCGGCATTCCGGTATTTACCGTTGACCATGTTTCGCAGTATTCCGTAAATAACACTACGTCCGACAACTACACTCTGGGTTCAACCATTGGCCGCTATATGGCAGATGCGCTGGGTGGGAAGGGCAACGTGGCGGTATTTAACGCATTTTCTAACTCATTGCGCATTTGCGGTATTCGTTATGACCAGTGGAAATATGTGCTGAAGGATTATCCTGGCATTAAAATTATTCAGCCGGAGCTGGCAGAGCAATTTGCTAACTCGCCGGAAGACGCCCGCAAGAAAACCCTCGAACTGCTGAGCCAGTACCCGAAAGGCAAGCTGGATGCTATCCACGTAGCCTGCTGGGACCAGCCCGCAATCGGTATTGTTCAGGCTCTGGAAGAGACCGGGCGTGATAAAGACGTGAAGGTAACCGCTATTGACGCTGGCCCGGAAACGCTGGAGATCATGGCAGAAAAAGACAGCCCGCTGGTGGCAAACGTCGCCCAGCAGCCGCACCTTATCGGCCAGACCTCCGCCGAGAACGTGGCACGCTACTTCGCAGGCCAGAAGCTGCCAATCCAGACCTTTATTCCGGTTATCCCGGTTAAAGGCCCGGATGAAGCCAAAGCCGTATATAAAAAACTAGGTTACGGTGAACTGAAGTAGTGAACGCAGCAACGACGCAGCGCGGTCTGGTGATGGACCGCATTAGTAAGCGCTTTGCCAATGTGGCCGCGTTAAACGCGGTCACGCTGACCATCGGGCCGGGTGAAATTCACGGCCTGATCGGTGAGAACGGGGCGGGCAAGTCCACATTAATCAAGATTCTTGCCGGGGTTTATCAGGCCGATGGCGGGACGGCAACGCTTGACGGCGTTCCGCTTCCGCTTGGTAAGCCTGCGGCTATAGAGGCTCAGGGGATCCGGGTTATTCACCAGGAGCTGAACCTGATCCCACATTTTACCGTGGCGGAGTCGGTATTTCTCGGCCAGGAGTATCACCGCGCGGGCGGTATGTTGGACTCCCGGCGCATGCGCCAGGCCACGCGGGACTTTTTCCTTTCTACCTGGCAGTTGACTATCGACCCGGACAGGCTTATTCGCCAGCTCAGCCTTGCCGAGCGCAAACTGGTGCAAATTGCCAGAGCGCTGATAGATGGCGCGGCAAAACTGGTGGTGTTCGACGAGCCTACCGCGCCGCTTGAAGCCCACGAAGCAAGCCTGGTTTCCGATGCGATACTGCGGCTGCGGGATCAGGGCATCGCCATCCTTTATATCTCCCATTACCTGAACGAAATCGCCTCTTTGTGCGATCGGGGAACCGTGCTGCGTAATGGGGAAGTTGTGGGTTATCCCGACCGCGAAGTATTACAGAATACCGACGCGGTGATTCATATGATGGTGGGTCGCGAAATCGAGCGGCTCTATACCCCTCGCCAGCACGAAGCCGATGCTTCAGCCGACGAGGTGCCGCTGCTCTGCGTACGTTCACTTTCCGACGGTCAGCAGCTCCAGGACATCAGCTTTGACATTCATAAAGGTGAAATCGTCGGCGTGGCGGGCCTGCTTGGCGCAGGGCGTGACGTACTGGTGGATACCCTTTACGGGCTTACCGTTGCTAAACGGGGCGAAATAGCGATAAACGGGCGTGTGCGCCGCATTCGCTCTCCACGACAGGCTATTCGGGTCGGTATGGCCCTGGTCCCCCGCGATCGCCGCCATCAGGGTCTGATCCTGCCGTTTTCAGCCGCCGACAATATCAACCTTGCCTCGCTGCACGAGACGGCCACTTTGGGCTGGGAGCACCGTTCGCGTGCGCTTCAAAAAGCCCGCGACTGGATAGAGCGGCTCAGCATTCGCCCCGCTAAACCGGAATTGCCGGTGCGCTATATGAGCGGCGGCAACCAGCAGAAAGTTATCCTTGCCCGCTGGCTGGGCACCGACGCACGCCTCTTTATCCTTGATGAGCCAACGCTCGGCGTGGATATCGGCGCCAGAAGCGACATCTATCAGCGCACGCGCCAGCTGGCCGACCAGGGGCGCTCTGTGCTGGTTTCTTCGAGCGATGCCACCGAGCTGCTTGGCCTGTGTGACCGCATTCTGGTGATGTGGCGCGGTTCGCTGGTGGCGAATTTGCCGACCCGGGGGCTAACGCTTGATGCGCTGCTGGCAACGATCAACGGTGGGCAGGAAAAATCTTTATGAGCACTGAAATTCGCAGCTTCGTGGCTCGTCGCTCCGTTGCGCTGTTTGAAAAATTCCCTCTGCTGCTGTTTGTGGCGCTGCTGGTCTGGCTGAGTATTCAGTCCCCGTGGTTCCTGAGCTGGCAAAACATCAGCCTGATGCTGGTGCAAAGCGTGCCGCTGGCCATCCTGAGCTTTGGCCTGGTCTGCGTGATTGCCGCCGGCGGGGATGATGTTGTCTCCGGAGGCATCGATCTCTCGCTCCCGGCCATTGCTGTGTTTGGAGTAGCGTTGCTGAGCCTCGGAATGACCGACTGGCTGACGCCGTGGCCTCTGCTATTGCTGCTGGTTGCCGCCCTCAGCCTGCTTTGCGGCGGGATTAACGCTCTGCTGGTGCTGGTAGCCGGGCTGCCGCCGTTGCTTGCCACGCTCTCGACTTCCGTGGCTTTTACCGGCCTGACCGACCTGCTTACCGGCCAGCGCCGCATCAGCGTAAGCGATCCGCTTATGGTGGCATTCCGCGACGGCAGCCTGCTCGGCGTGCCTTACGCGCTGATTTATCTGCTGCTGGTTTTTGCTGGCTTCCAGTTTCTACTGCATTACACCCGCTTCGGCCAGCACCTGCAGGCTACCGGCGGCAGCAAAGATATGGCCCAGATGTCCGGGCTTAATGTGCGCCTCCTGACGCTGGCCTCCTGGCTGATTGCCGCCGTTGCCGCCGGGCTTGCCGTATTCCCGCTGCTGGCTCAGGGCTCCGGCAGCTCCAGCGGAACGGCAACGCCGCTGCTGATGGAAACGGTGCTGGCAACCTTCCTCGGCGCGGCATTTTCCCGCCGCCGCGTGGTGACCATTTGGGGCGCTTTGCTGGGCGCCATTCTGGTTAACGCTTTGTCTAACGGCCTCGGGCTGCTGGGCGTGAATATTTTCTGGGTCGGCGCGATTAAGGGCGTGCTGATTCTGGTGGTGCTGGCGGCTTCCGCCTTGCAGCAGAAGGGGAGCAAATAATGAAAGTCATTTCTGCCGCGGCGGCCATACCGGCAGGCGAGTCCGGCAAGAAACCGCTCGCCTGGCTCTCCCGCGCCGGCTTTGTCCTGGTCACGCTATTCTTTATCGTGCTGTTTAGCCTGTCTAACCCGGTATTTCTGACGCTGGATAACTGGAGCAATCTGCTACAGGGCAGCGCCATTCTGCTGATTGTGGCGCTGGCGATGACGCTTATCGTTAGCGCGGGTGCTATCGATCTTTCGGTGGGCGTCGCTATCGACTTCGGCGCGATGATGGCGCTGATTGCGCTGAAAACCTGGCAGCTTCCGTGGCAGGTGGCGGTGCTGTGCGCCCTGCTGGGCGGGGTGATGATTGGCCTGGTTAATGCTTTCCTGATTCTGGCCTGCCGTATCAAACCGTTCCTAGCCACGCTTGGCACCTGGTTTATCGCCAGCAGCGCGGAGCGTATTTACACCGACGGCGGCGGGGCGATTTCGATGCGCCGCATGGCGCCGGAATATCATGACCTTGCGGTGGGCAATCTGTGGGGCATTCCGATGCCGGTACTGATTGTGCTGGTGGTCTGGCTTGCGGCCTGGCTTCTGACCGAGCGAACCCTGTTTGGCAAGCGCGTGCGCGCCGTAGGGCAAAACAGCGAAGCCGCGCGCATTGCCGGGATCGCCGATAAACGCACTCTCTTCTGGGTGCTGATTGCCGCCTCGGCGATGTGCGCCGTCGGCGGCATTATTCTGTCGGCTAACCTGCGGCAGTTTACTCCGCTTGCCGGGCAGTCCTACCTGATGGACGCCATTGCCGCGGTCTTTATCGGCACCGCGTTCCAGCGCCAGGGCCGGGTAAGCATGGGCGGAACGCTCGGCGGAGTGCTGTTCCTGGCGATTGTTGATAACGGCCTGAATCTGATGGGGCTTAACTACCTGGTAAAAGATGCGCTGGTCGGCGTGATTCTTGTGGTGGCGCTGGCCGTATCGTTCTGGCAGGCGCGCCTGCGTCAGCGGAATGAGTGAGGAAGCCATGAGCAAATTTGATGCAGTCTTCGTCGGCCTGACTATTCTCGATATCGCTGGTCGCCCGGTGGTCAGTATTCCGCAGGGTGGCGGGGTGCAGTTTATTGAACAAATCAGGCTTAATCCGGCGGGTACGGCGGCCGGTGCGCTGGTGAATGCGGCAAAACTGGGTATCCGCACCGCCACGGCGGCCTGTCTTGGTGAAGATGAAAAGGCGGAGTTTATTCTTGGCAGCTATCGCCGTCTCGGTATCGACTGCTCGCTAATAAGCCGTACCGCGCGCAAAGAAACCTCGGCGACACTCTTACCGATTCGCCCCAACGGCGAACGCCCGGCGCTGCATTGCCGCGGCGCGTCTGACGAGCTTTTTGTCGATGAGGCTCAGTTTGACGACGTGCTCGATTGCCGCTTTCTGCACCACGGCGGCACCGGTTTGCTGGCGGCGATGGACGGCGGGCAAAGCACGATGTTGCTGGCTGCGGCTAAAGCGCACGGGGTCATTACCAGCTTTGATTTGATCGCGCCGAATGAAAACACGCTTGAGCTTTTACGCCCGCTGCTGCCGTATGTGGATTATTTTATGCCCGCGCTCGAAGAAGCGCAGTTCATCTCAGGGCTGTCCGAGCCTGCCGAAGTAGCGGATTTCTTCCTGAGCCTCGGCGTTGGCTGCTGTATTTTCAAAGACGGAGCCAGCGGCTCGTGGCTGTTCAGCCCTGAGGGCACGCTGCATTTTCCGGCCTATAAAGTGACGGCCAGCGACACTACCGGCTGCGGCGATAGCTACTGCGGCGGGTTTATTGCTGCTCTTGCGCGGGGGCTATCCGTGGAAGAGGCCTGCCGGATTGCGTCGGCAACGGCGGCGCTGGTGGCAACAGGATTAGGATCGGATGCGGGCGTGGTGGACTGGGAACACTTGCAGGATTTTATGGCGACAACGCCGCTGATTGCATAACCGTAAAAACAGGCCCGAAGGCCTGTTTTTTTGTCTTAGCGCCAGGCGTATAGCAGCGGTTCTCCCGCCACAAAACGCTGAAGATCGGCGGCAATCATCGCGGTATGTTTCTGAATGCTTTCGCGTGTGGCCCCGGCAATGTGCGGGGTAATAATGACGTTATTCAGCTCGCTGATGAACGGGTGGTCACGCCACAGCGGCTCCTGGTGATAAACGTCCAGCGCTGCGCCGCCGAGCGGGCCGTGCCGCAGGGCTTCTATCAGGTCGGCTTCTACCACGACCGAGGCGCGGGAAGTGTTAATCAGCTTCGCGCCGGGCTTCATGGTTTGCAGCAGTTTCGCGTTGACCAGCCCATCGCTGTGCGGCCCGCTGCTTAAATGCAGGCTGACAATATCGGCCTCACGGAACAGGGCTTCCAGCGTGGTTTTGTGTAGCCCCGGTTCGTCGATATCTTCGGCGGCAACAAAGGGATCAACCACCAGGATATTCATCCCGAAAGCGCGGGCGATGCGCGCTACTCGGCTGCCAATATTGCCGTAGCCAATCAGCCCCAAAGTCTTGTTGCGCAGCTCGCCGCCTTTAAAGACTTCATACGGACTTTCCGGGCTAACATCCCAGACCACATCTTTGCGCAGGCCTTCCTGAGTATGCTGTTCGGCCTGAGCCTCACGGGTAAATTCCCCGCGTTTCAGGGCGGCATGCGACTGCGGGATATGGCGCATTAAGCCCAGCATCAGGCCCAGGGTCAGCTCTGCGGCGGCGTCCGCATTGCGGCCCGGCGTATAGAGCACTTTAATATTGCGCTCGCGAGCGGCCTGAATATCAACGTTGACCGGGTTAGCGCGGGTACAGGCGATAACCTGTAGCTTCGGGCAGCTGTTAATCACTTCGGCGGTGATGTCGTCATAGCTGGTGACAATCACTTCGGCATCGTGGGCAAGATCGATAATCTGCGCGGCATGAAGTTTTGGCTTGCCGATGGCCCAGCCCTCGACAATCAGCTCTCCGAGCTGGCTGAAGGGGTCAAGACTTCCTGCGTATTCGGCGGTAAAGACGATTTTCATTGTTCGTTATCCTGAGAAACACTCTGTAAAGCCTGGTGTCTGGCCTGCCAGACCGGCTGGAGCTGCTCGCGCAGCAGGCGGAAGACCGGGAACAGCGCCCTGTAGGCGGCATGCGCCTGCGGGTGTGGCCGATAGCGGGTTTGCTCGATGGCCGGGTAATCATTCAGGGCGTGAACGCTACGTGCAGCTAGCAATGCTGCGCCTCTGGCACTAAGTTCATTAAAGTGGCTGGCGATTACGGTTCTGCCGGTGCAGTCGGCAATAATCTGGAGCCACGTTGCCGATGCCGCGCCGCCGCCGGTGAGATAGAGGTCGCCTTCGCTGGAGTAGCCCGCCAGTGAATCAACGATGGCGTAAGCCAGCCCTTCGAAAACCGCACGCTGTAAAGCCGCGCGAGAGGTGTGCTGGTCTACGCCAAAGAATCCTGCGCGGGCGGTCGGGCTGTAAAATGGCGCACGTTCGCCGTTCAGATAAGGCTGCCAGAATACGCCGCCGCTGCCGGGGGGAACGGTGGCAATTTGCCGCTCCAGCTCGACCAGGTCCGGCGTCAGGGAAATATGCTGCTGGAGCCAGTCAATGTTCGGTGTTCCGGCCTGCATCGGGAACAGATTGATAAAACTGCCCGGCTCGGTGTGGGTGACGAAGCGGGTGCCGCTGCTTACCGTCTCGCGGCCGTGGCAAACCACGCCGGTACAGCAGGTGGTGCCGAGAATTGTGTAGATATCGCCGTCATGAATCGCGCCGCAGCCCAGAGCCGCGCTGCATACATCCAGAGCACCGGCGGCGACCGGCGTGCCTGCGGCAAGCCCGCACAGCAATGCAGCCTCTTCGCTCAAGCTGCCCGCCACAGATTCGGGGCGCAGCAGGGGAGGGAATTTTGCCTTCAGCTCGCTAATGCCCAGCGCGTTGAGAGCAAAGTCTGAGAGTTCGCCGCTCGACTGGTTCAGTAATGACGCGCTGGTATCGGTAAGCTCGAGCGCGGCGGCTCCGGTCAGGCGAAAACGGATCCAGTCCTTAGCGAAGAAAATATAGTCGGCGGCGGCGAGGCGTTCCGGCTGGTTACGCTGGAGCCAGCAAAGCTGCAGGCTGGTGTTGCAGGGTTGTAGCTGGGAGCCTGTTTCATCGAACAACGCTTTGTCCAGGCCCGGGGCCAGCAGGAGTTCGTCCATCAGCGCGCGGCTGCGGGTATCGCTCCACAAAATCCCGGGGCTGACCGGGTTGCCGCTGCGGTCGCTAAGCCAGACGCCTTCGCCCTGGCCCGCGAGGCCAATTGCCTTCAGCTCGCCGTGGCGTAGCTCTGGCGAGTCGGCAACCTGGCGCAGCGTGCGCACCACCGATAGCCAGAGCTGCTCCATATCCTGTTCAGCATAGCCCTGAGGGGAGAGTGAAGGTGCGGTTGATTCCGCCGCGCTGGCAACCGCATGAAAATTGCCGTCAAACAGCACGGCTTTTACCCGCGACGTGCCGATATCAATACCCAGGAAATAATCCATACCGCTTGCCCTCGCGCTGGTGAGCCGGAGTCAGAAAGACTAATAATTAATCGCGCTGGTAAAGGCGGCGCTGCATTTCGCACTCAAACAGGAACTCGAGGCCTTCCAGCTGGCGGCGGGCTTCATTCACGTCTTTGCCCCAGCAGGTGAGGCCGTGGCCGCGCAGCAGGAAGCCGTAGTTCAGCGGGTTGTGCTGAGCATATTGCTCGATGCGTTTGGCTAACGCATCGATATCCTGATCGTTGTCGAAGATGGCGATAGGCACGGCGTCGAGGTGCGATTGCTGCCCGGTAAGGGTCTTTTGCATTTCGTAGCCGCTGATGTTCAGGGTGGCGCTTTTTTCAATACGCGACAGCACGGTAGCGTTGACGGTGTGAACGTGGAGCACCACGTTAGCTTCCGGGAACAGGCGATAAACCAAAGTATGCAGCCCGGTTTCCGCCGAAGGTTTGCGGCCTGAAGGCGCCTGGTTTGTGGCAATATCAACTTGCAGGAAGTCTTCACCGGTCAGGCTGCCTTTATCGCGCCCGGACTCGCTTAACCAGCACCACTGCGCGTCCTGACGCACCGACATATTGCCGCCGGTAGCCGGTGCCCAGCCTTTGGCGCCGATCCAATGACAGGTGGTGACTAACTGCCCGAGCCTTTCTTGCCACATACAGGTGTTCCTTATTCTTGTAATTTGTCTGTCTAGCCGTCTAAATGGCCGTTTACATGATGCTATCATTGTGTGAACAGACGGGCAACACTTCCCGCATCGTGAAACGCCAGAAAAATCGCCATTTTGCATTGATGGTATTTGTTATGTTATAACGTAACAAATCAATCTAAAGGTGACTCTTTCTGCTATGACCGTAACGCCCGCGCTTTGCCCAAAAATACTCCCTGATATTCAGTCGCTGAAAGGAGAGCATAGCGACGCCACCCTTTCGTGGGTTGGCATGGAGCAAATAGATCTCCCGGTCGAAATTGCGGGGCGGCCGCTGACGGCGAAAGTGAGCGCGGGGATTAATCTTCTCAGCTCCCCTGAGGCGGAAAAAGGCATTCATATGTCGCGGCTTTACCTGCTGCTGGACGCGCTAACTCAGCAGGAGGTGACGCCTGCCTCGCTGCGTAATTTGCTCGGCGAATTTCTTGTCTCGCACCAGCGTTGCAGCAATATGGCCTCGATAACGCTATCCGGCGATCTGCTGCTGTCGCGTAAATCTCTCACCTCAAACCGCTTCGGCTGGAAGGCCTATCCCGTTCAGGTACAGGCCGAGCGCGGCTCTGATTTCACCGTCACCGTGCGGGTGGGCATTCCTTATTCATCTACCTGCCCGGCCTCGGCGGCGCTGAGCCGCAATCTGGCGCAACAGCAGTTCCAGCTCGACTTTGGCGAGCGTAGCGACCGCCTGTCCGTGGCGGAAGTTGAAGCCTGGCTTGGCGAGCGTGGCATGCCCGGTACGCCCCACAGCCAGAGAAGTTGGGCATGGGTGAGTTGCCGCCTGAAGCCTGATGCCCGGATATTGCCGTTTATTGATGTGATTGATTGCTGCGAAACGGCCTTAGCGACCGCGGTGCAGACGGTAGTCAAACGCGCCGATGAGCAGGCGTTTGCCCTCGCTAACGGGCAGAACCTGATGTTTTGCGAAGACGCGGCCCGCCGCCTGAATCAGGCGCTGCTGGGGAGCGCCTTTTGCTCCGCTTTCGAAGTTCGCGTCGAGCACCAGGAAAGCCTTCATGCCCACAATGCCGTGGCCCGTATTAACTGGACAGGAAATCACTATGCTGCGTAAAAACCCCTCCGGCCACCTCCCGCAGGTTTCGACTAAAGCCTATATCGACCCGACGGCGGTTATCTGTGGCCGGGTGATTATTCATGATTATGTTTATGTCGGCCCGTATGCGGTTATCCGCGCCGACGAGCTGAATGCCGAAGGCGACATGGACCCGATTATCATCCACTCGCATTCCAATATTCAGGACGGCGTGGTTATCCACTCTAAAAGCGGCGCGCCGGTGACCATCGGCAGCGGGACTTCTATTGCTCACCGGGCGATTGTTCACGGCCCTTGCAGGGTTGATGAGCGCGTGTTTATCGGCTTTAACAGCGTGTTGTTCAACTGCCATATCAAAACAGGCTGCGTTATTCGCTATAACGCGGTGGTGGACGGCGTAACGCTGCCCGAGCAAACCTATATCCCTTCTACCGAGCGCGTGGGGCCTGACTCCGAACTTGAAAAATACGCCCGCGTTGACCCGGCTTCGCTGCAATTTTCGGAAGAGGTTGCCAGTACCAACGTCAGGCTGGTGGAAGGCTACCAGCTGCTGCGCAACGAGTTTTGAATAATGACATGGAATAAACAGGGCGGCTTGCCGGAACTTGAGGTCACGCTGCGCTCAATTACGCGCCCGCACGGAGGCCGCTGGCCGGTAGCGATAGATTTTCAGCTGCTTAAAGGAGAGTGCCTCACGGTCATTGGCCCCAACGGCAGCGGGAAAACGTCGCTGCTGCGCGCGCTGAGCCACGAGCTTAAAGCCGAAGGGGAGATAACCTTAGCCGGGCAGCAGCTTGCTTCCCTGCATCCGCTGCTGCGGGCAAAACTTATTGCCGTGATGTCGCAAAACGATGTCCCGGACCTGCGCCTGTCGATTGAGGATTATGTGGCCCTGGGGCGGCTGCCATTCGTGCGCGACATGGCCGAGCCAGCTCACCGCTGCATTGTTTGCGGCGCTATGAAGGAGGCAGGCGTGCTGGGCATGCGCCATAAATCTCTTGCCTGCCTGTCCGGCGGTGAACGGCAGCGCGCTATTCTCGCCCGTACTTTAGCCCAGACCTCACGCTTGCTGCTGCTTGATGAGCCGACCAACCATCTCGATCTCGCCGGGCGGGAAGAGCTGCTGTCGCTGGTTAAAGCCCGTGGAACGACCGTTATTGCGGTGCTGCACGATCTTAATCTTATTGAAGGGTTTGCCGACAAGGTGCTGATTTTGTCGGCGGGCCAGCAGCTTGCTTTTAACGCCCCGGATTCTGCGCTGCGAACCGAGGCTATTCGCCCGGTCTTCGGGCTTGAGAGTTTTACGGTTGCCCATCCAGACAGGCATGGAAAGCGGGTGCGTTTTTTTGAAACTTCACGCCAACACTAACTTTTCAGGGATTATTCACATGCTAAAAACTACCGCAGGCCTGGTGTTCGCCTTTGCATCTGCCACGGCCTTCGCCTCTGGTTTTCCCGTCACTGTCTCCAGCTGCGGTAAGTCCGTGGTATTCACCCAGGCGCCTAAAAGGGCGGTGATTAACGATTTGAATATGTCGGAGATGGCTTTTGCTCTCCATTTACAGCCGCAGATTGTTGGCCTTACCGGCATCTCCGGCTGGTACAAAATGACCCCGGAATTCAGGCAGCAAATGGGGGCGATTCCCGAGCTGGCGCCCAAATACCCGGCGCTGGAAACGCTGCTTGCCGCCGAGCCGGACTTCTTCTTTGCGGGCTGGAATTACGGCATGAAAGTCGGCGGGGATGTTACGCCCGATAGCCTGGCAAAATATGGCATCAAAACGTTTGTGCTCAGCGAAAGCTGCGCCATCTCCGGCGAGAGCAAAAAGAAAGCCAGCATGGAGCTGCTTTATAACGATGAGCTAACGCTCGGCAAAATATTCGGCAAGCAGGAGGCCGCGCAACAGCTGGTGGATGGCTGGAAACGACGGCTGGCCGCGCTCCCTCATGCCCCGGGCGGCAGCCGGGCGAAAGTCTTTGTTTATGACTCCGGGGAAGATAAGCCGTTCACCAGCGGCAAATATGCCATGCCGCAGGCGATAATCGAGGCGGCGGGCGGCCAGAACGCGATGGCCGCCCTGGATACCAGCTGGGGCACGACATCATGGGAAAATGTGGCGGCGACGGAGCCGGATTTTATTATCCTGCTGGATTATCAGACCGGCGGCGGCGCGGATTCGCTGCGCCAGTTCCTTGAGCGCCATCCGCTGATGAAGCTGACTCCGGCGGTAAAAAATCACCGCTATTTGAAGCTGCAATATTCAGAGCTAACGCCCGGCCCGGCGAACATCGGCGCGGTAGAAAAATTGGCTCACGCGCTGTATGCGCCAGGCGCTAACTGATGGCGGTAGCATCGCGCTACTGGACGATCGTTTGCCTGGCCGCGCTGCTGATTCTGCTGTTTTCCGCGCTGAGCCTGACGGAGGGCACGGTTCGGCTTACGCCGCATCAGGTTGTTGCCGCGCTTCATCCCGGTTCGAGCGATATTGCGCCGATGATCCGCAGCATCGTCATGGATATCAGGCTGCCGAGAACGCTGCTTGCGCTGATCGCCGGGGCCGGGCTTGCGGTAGTGGGGGCGCTGCTGCAAACGGCGTCGCGCAACGAACTGGCTGACCCGTTCCTGTTCGGTCTCTCTTCGGGCGCGTCTGCCGGTGCGGTGCTGGTATTTACCCGTTTTGGCGACTTTTTTGGCGCATGGACGTTGCCGGTCGCCGCCTTCTGCGGCGGCCTGATTTCTTCCATCGCGGTGCTTTCGCTATTTCAATTTAAGCGGGAACGCGGGGCGGAAATGCTGATTATCTGCGGGCTGGCGATCTCCTTTTTGTTCGGGGCGTTGACCAGTTATCTGGTGTTCGCCGGTGACCAGCGTACGGCAAGCTCGATACTGTTCTGGTCGCTGGGCGGGCTGGGTTTGGCGCGCTGGGATAATCTGGGCTTTGCCGCCGCGAGCCTGGGGCTGTTGCTGGCTTTTTGCTTACTGAGGTGGCGCGAGCTGGACGGGCTGCTGGCCGGAGACCGAACGGCGTTTTCTCTCGGCATCAATGTTAACCGCCTGCGTACCGAAATTTTTCTCTGCTGCGCTTTTTCAACTTCTCTTCTGGTGGCGCTCACCGGAGTTATCGGTTTTGTCGGGCTGATGGTGCCGCATCTTTGCCGTCATTTTTCCGCGATTAAACACGCAAAACTCTTGCCGCTTTGCGGGCTGGTGGGAGCGGGTTTGCTGTGCGGCGGGGATATACTCAGCCGGGTGCTGGTTGCGCCCCAGGAGTTGCCGATCGGCATTATTACCGCGGGTATTGGCGGCTTTTTTATCGTGGCGATGGTCGCCCGGCGCTAAGGGCGGATGCCGGACAGCATCCGCCTTGAGTTTTAAGCCGTATAGCGTGGAGCCGGAACGCCGGTGCGAGAAGCATCGAATATCGCCAGGCGAGCTTTTTCGTATGCCTCCCAGAGCTTTTCATCGTGCAGCGGCGGCATGGTGATGTTCTCGCCGTTATCCAGCCCAACCAGCGAGGCGTCTACCATCTCTTCGGTGTTCATCACGGAGCCTTCTGGCAGAGCGGTCATCGGCACGCCGGAAAGCTCCCAGATTTCCGTGGCCGTAGCCGCAGGCAGCACGGCCTGAATACGGATATTGGACCCCACAACCTCTTCCTGAAGCCCGCGAGTAAAGTTGAGAACATAGCCTTTGGTGCCGCTATAAACGGCGCTTCCGGCGCGAGCGTGCAGGGAAAGCACCGAGGCAATGTTAATCAGCGTGCCGCTGTTTTCGGCCTGGAATTTTGCCAGTGCCACCAGGCTGAGGCGGGTTAGCGAGGTAATATTCAGCGTAATATCCGCCTGATGCAGCTCTGCGCTCCCTTCGGTAAAGGGGGCCAGATGGGCGGTTCCGGCATTATTGATCAACACGCTGATGCGCTGGTTATCACGCAGTGCCTGCTCAACGGCGACGATCCCTCCTTCGTTTGTCAGATCTGCTTTTAGCGTGGTGACGTGAATGCCGTAGCGCGCCTCCAGCTTCTCCGCCAGTTCGAGCAGGCGATCTTCACGCCGGGCAACCAGCAGCAGGTCGTAACCCCTGGCGGCAAAGCGATCCGCATAAGCAGCACCGATACCGGAAGACGCGCCGGTGATAACCGCGACAGAGTGGGCGTTAGCCATAAAGCACCTCGTAGAATGTTGTGTTGGGTTGATTGGTTTAATAATGAAACCATATTCAGAATCTAGATATATTGGTTCTATAATGCAACCAATTTGGTGGGTATTTTTTGCTTATCTCGGGCGAATACGGCGGTAGAAAAATGAAGCGCCTATATTATCAGGCGCATAGAGAAAATTAGCGGGTCTGAATGGTGATGTCTTCGGCGGCCAGTTCGCGGCCATCTTCGGCCTGCAAAGTGAGTTTGCGAATAGGGCGGCGATGCTGTTTATCGACCAGCACGGTGCAGATTTCGTTTCGATCAAACAGGTTTTTCCCGCCCCACTGGGAAAGCGCGGCAAGCACGGTTTGCAACTCGCGCCCTTTGTCCGTCAAAACATATTCATTCCATGCGCTGCCGTCGGAGGCGGGGCGAACTTCGAGAATGCCGCTCTCTACCAGCTGCTTAAGGCGCTGGGTCAGCATGTTTTTGGCGATCCCGAGGCTTTTTTGAAATTCGCCAAACCGCGCCATGCCGTTTAGCGCATCGCGCACTATCAGCAATGACCACCAGTCGCCGATGACGTCCAGCGTGCGGGCAACCGAGCAGGCGCTGTCTTCGAGGCTTTTGCGTTTCATCTCTTCTCCCGGTGAAGTCGTATGGTTCTATTATAAAACTTTTTCGCCGAAAAGATGAGCGCCAATTTGCTAGCGATAATGGGCCGTCAGCGCCTGTTTTAGCGCGGCTATCAGCCGACGCTTCCATTCCACCGTGGAGGTGCGATATTGCAAAAACAGGCTGCCTTCGGCCTTGTCGCCGGACAGCGGCAAAGTAGAGAGGTGCTGTTTGTCGCTCAGGGTTTCAAACCACGGCGCGGGAACAATCGCCATCAGCGGCGCGCTGCGCAGCGCCGGAGCCAACTGACCGTAATCGCTACAGGTAAAAGCCAGGCGTCGGGCAAGCCCGGCTCGCGCCTGCTGGCGATCCAGCTCGTTGCTGGCCTGCGGCCACGGGTGGCAGTAGAAATGACTGAACTGCCCTAACTCCTCAAACGTTAGCGCTGTTCGTCCTTTAAGCTTGCCGTGTAGCGGCGGGCCATAAACGGCAATCAGGCGCGTGCTGCCAACCCGTTCATAGTGCAGGGCGCTCACGCTTTTTTGGTGATCGCCAATCGCGACCAGTAAATCTATTTTTCCTTCCAGCAGTTCGTCACGCCAGGCGCGCCGTTCAAAGGGCAGGCATTCAATGATTGCCCCCGCCTGGTGTCCTTTGCGCGCCAGCTCCGGCGTGAGAAGCACGTTGAGCGCCGGGGGCAGCACTACGCGAAAGCGCCGCTCCTCGCCATTTTCTTCGCCAAACAGTTCTTCGTTGAGGGAGATAAAAAGCGGAATAAGGCGGTCTTTAATCGCCAGCGCAAAAGGCGTGGGAACCTGTGAATTGCCTTCCCGACGGAATAGAGGATCGCCGAGGGATTCGCGCAGGCGGGCGAGGGCATGGCTTACCGCCGACGGGCTAAGCGCCAGCTTCTGCGCAGTACGGCTGGTGGAGCCGGTGGTGAGCATCACGTACAGCACTTTGAGCAGATTCATATCTAATTGCAGGATGTTCACAAGCTAGCATCTCAATTGCACAGTATTAAATTACCGGAGATTATACTGCGGCTCCTGACAAAAAGGAGAAACCATGAAGCGTTCCACCCTGCTATTTGCCTGCCTGATATCCGCAATTTCCCTCGACGGTTATGCTGCTCTTGATCCGGCTCAGCCGCTTTGTGCCGCGCCGCCGTACGCCTTATTTGAAACGTGGGCTAAACCAGTGAAGCCGTTTCGTATGGCAGAAAACGTCTGGTACGTTGGGACAGAAAACCTCTCTTCAATCCTTATCACTACGCCAAAGGGACATATTCTGGTGGATGGAGCTCTAGACGCCAGCGCCGGGGGGATTAAGCGTAATATCGCCGAACTTGGTTTTGATATCCGCGACGTTCGCTTCATTCTTAACAGCCATGCACGGCTTGACCAGGCCGGAGGCATCGCCAGGCTGAAAGCGTGGAGCGGGGCGCAGGTCATTGCCAGCGTGGCGAATGCAAAACAGCTGGCGCTTGGCGGTAAAGAGGATTTTGCCCTTGGCGACGCGCTGCCTTTCCCTGCGGTAACAGTGGATAAAACGGTGGTCGATGGCGAAACGCTCTCGCTGGGTGGCGTCACGTTCAAAGCTCTGTTAACCCCCGGACATTTGCCGGGGAGCACTTCATGGCTGTTTACCCTGCCGGAGGGTAAAAAGCTGATTTACGCCGATAGCCTGGCAACGCCGGATTATTATCTGGTGAACAACAAAAACTACCCGACGCTGGTAAGCGATATCCGGGGGAGTTTTGCCACACTTGCCGCGCAGCAGGTGGATATTTTTGTCGCTAATAAAGGGGAGCGCTTTGCTCTCGCCGCTAAGCAGGCCAAACTTGCCGCCGGAGATAGCAATGCATTTATCGACCGGACTGGTTTACAACGCTATGTGGATCAATCTCGCCAGCGCTTTGAATTACAGCTGAAACAACAAACGGAACAATAGGACTTTTTGCGATCCGGCAGGCAGGAGGAGTGTCATTTTTCTGTCACAATATATTCTTTACAATTCGTTAATCACTCCCTGAGGAATAAGTAATGAAGAAGAAAATTGTCGCCTCATTGCTTGCCATCGCCTGTATTGCCCCGGGCGTGGCAAAAGCGGAAGCCGCGCCGGAAGGTTACCAATTGCAGCAGGTGCTGCTGATGAGCCGCCATAACCTGCGCGCCCCACTGGCCAACAACGGCAGCGTGCTGGAGCAGTCTACGGCTCAGTCCTGGCCGGAGTGGGACGTACCTGGCGGGCAGCTCACCACCAAAGGCGGCGTGCTGGAAGTCTATATGGGCCACTACGTGCGCGAATGGCTGGCGGACCAGAAGCTGGTGACCAGCGGCGAATGCCCGGCGCCGGAAAGCGTTTATGCCTATGCCAACAGCCTGCAACGTACCGTTGCGACAGCCCAATTCTTTATTACCGGCGCCTTCCCGGGCTGCGACGTACCGGTGCACCATCAGGAAAAGATGGGCACCATGGACCCGGTGTTTAACCCGGTTATCACCAATGCATCGGCTGAGTTTAAAGAGAAAGCGGTGCAGGCGATGGAAAAACAGCGCACCGAATACAAGCTGACCGACAGTTATAAACTGCTGGAGCAGATTGTTAGCTTCAAAGACTCGCCGACCTGCAAAGAAAAACAGCAGTGCGATTTAACCGGGCCGAAAGATCAATTCAGCGCCAATGCGACCCAGGAGCCGGGCGTCAACGGCCCGCTGAAAACCGGGAATGCGCTGGTGGATGCTTTCACGCTGCAATACTACGAAGGTTTCCCGATGGACCAGGTGGCCTGGGGAAAAATCAAAACCGCCGAGCAGTGGCGCGTGCTTTCCCAATTGAAAAACGGCTACCAGGACACGTTGTTTACCTCGCCGGAAGTGGCTCGTAACGTGGCTGCGCCGCTGGTGAAATACATTCAGAACGCGCTGACGAGTAAAGAAGCGGCCACCGGGCCGAAAGTGACGCTGATGGTCGGCCATGACTCGAATATCGCCTCTCTGTTAACTGCTTTGCAGTTTAAGCCTTATCAGCTGCCGGGGCAGTATGAGCGCACGCCAATCGGCGGCAACATTATGTTCCAGCGCTGGCACGACAAGAACAACAACCGCGACCTGCTGAAAGTGGAATACGTTTACCAGAGCGCAGAGCAACTGCGTAACGGCGAGGTATTAACTCTCCAGCATCCGCCAAAACGCGTCACTTTGCAGCTGGAAGGCTGCCCGACCGATGCGAACGGTTACTGCTCGTGGGATAAATTTAGCGAAGTGCTTAGCCAGGCTGTGAAGTAAAACTCAAATCTGCCCCCGGAGCCGGGGGCAGAACGCGCGGTCAAACGTTTTTACGCTCTATGGTTTGCTCTCCCCAGAACAGGGAGTCCTTATCCGTTTTGGCAAAGGCAAGCGGCAGCACCTCGTCGCTTCCTTCTTCCCAGATTTTTTCAGCTAGCTTTTCATCATATTTCGCCAGCTCAAAAATGGCTTCTGCAATCTCCGGTGAAGTATTGCGTAAGCTTGCCCACTCGCCTACGTGATGCGCTTTCGCTTGTGTCGATGTCATGCGAACCTCCAGAACTTAACCTTTGAGTTTTACCGCCAGGCCTGCCACGTATTCACCCTGATAGCGGGCGATGGCCAGCTCTTCCTGGCTTGGCTGGCGTGAACCGTCGGCACCGGCAATGGTTGTCGCGCCGTAGGGCGTGCCGCCGTGAACCTGAGAGACATCAAACAGCTCCTGCGCGGCGTAGCCGATAGGCACAATCACCATTCCGTGATGAGCAAGGGTAGTCCATGTTGACGAGATTGTGTGTTCCTGGCCGCCGCCGGTTCCGGTAGAACTGAAAACGCTGGCAAGTTTGCCGTAAAGCGCGCCGGAGGCCCAAAGCCCGCCGGTTTGATCGAGGAAGGTTCGCATTTGCCCGGCCATATTGCCAAAGCGGGTAGGGGTGCCGAAGATAATTGCATCGTAGTCGGCAAGCTCTTGCGGGGTAGCGACCGGCGCGGTGTGGGTTTTACCGCCTGCTTTAGCAAAGGCCTCGGGTGCCATGGTTTCGGGGACTCGCTTTACCGTTACTTCGGCGCGATCGATTTTTTGCGCACCTTCCGCCACGGCTTTGGCCATGGTTTCGATGTGTCCATACATTGAATAATAAAGCACCAGAACTTTAGCCATCTTGCTTCACTCCTCAGTTGAACTGCAGTTTTTGTCTGCGTTCCTTTAAAGATATGACCTGTGGGCGAGAGTGCAAACCTGACTGGCTTTTCTATGATATATCACAAACGGCGGTGACTATTATTTTGACTCAGGATGGGCTGCCTATCGTTTTAGCACTGAATCGGTTGACGTATTTGCCAGTGGCCGCTTAAAATTACACCAACTTTAAGCAGCTGATTTCATTCAGGCAAACCGGGGAGGTAGAGATGGCAATTACCAGCAGTATGTTTGGCCGTACTATCCTGACGGGTAAAGACGCCGAACAAATGCTCAGGCAAATGAGCAATTCTAAACCCAATGAAAATGCGAAGCGTTCGTTACAGGAGGCTCGCGCCTTACGTGAAAAAATGTCTAAACCTGGATAATTTCACCTTATTAGAGTGTTAGCGACATGGATGATGCGGCACGGGCTGACCTTAAAATCTTACCTTTAAATCAATTTCATCATCACAAAAATTTCAAGAGCGGTGGTGAGCAGTTCCAGCCTCTAAAGACTTTCCTCCAACAAGATGCTCTCCTGTTTCAGGATGCATGTATCGCTCAGAGCTACGTGGTTATTGATGATAATGCACGCATTGATAAGACTAAAAATAAGTATTTTTTTCCTTATAGAGTATTGGGTTACATCACTCTGACCTGTAGCCAGGTTAACTTAAAGGATTATCACCTCGGGGATTGCGCGCGAGCTGAAAGATATGAGTTTCTCCCTGCGGTAAAGATTGCCCGTTTGGTGGTAGATGCGAGAAGCCGGGGATTGGGCATTGGCGCTATGCTTTTTGGTTTTGCCTTATCAATGTCGTTAGATGATATCCGTCCGCTGGTTGGTTGCAGGTTTCTAATTACGGATTCCAAAAGGAATGCTATGGACTTCTATAACCGACAAGGAATGGAATTACTTGATACAGAGGAAAACCATTCGGCAAAGCATCCCATCATGTTTGTAGATCTGCACACGCTGCTGTAATTAACTTATAAAGTTCAAATCGTTATACCGCCCTGCAAACCTGACTGGCTTTTCCTTGATATATCACAAGCGGGAGCAGCATGGCTGCCCTGTAGCATCAGCTCACATTTTTTAGCCTGTTTTTTAATCAGGGATAAGAGGGCCTTATGGCCGCAAAGCGGAGAGCCGGTCGGTTTTCGCCGACGCGATGTTTCCAAATGTTGCTGATGGCCGGGCAGGAGGCTGAGCTGCACTAGACTTAGTTCCACGCGGTGACAATAACGGCCAGTCCGTTTTGCCGCGCGGTGAAAGAATCCTCTTTTATCGAATGCAAAATGATGTCCTATATCCGGAGGTTAGAAATGGCAAACCATCGTGGTGGTTCAGGTAATTTCGCTGAAAACCGTGAAAGAGCATCAGAAGCAGGTCGTAAAGGTGGTCAGCACAGCGGCGGTAATTTCAAAAACGATCCGCAGCGCGCCTCAGAAGCTGGCCAGAAAGGGGGCAAAAACAGCCACGGCAGCAGCAAAAGCAAGTAGCCGCAGCTTCTCCAGATGCATGATGGATCAATCCTCATGCTGAATTTGCCCTGACCGCCGGTTTTCCGGCGGTTTTTTTGTTTCCCCGTTGCAACAAAATGTGACTGGCCGCAGTATAGAGCCTCAACTCTTATTTTGATGTTCCCGGTCCCGTTCATGTCTGCGCCATTAAGCCGTTATAAATTTTCCGTTAAGCCGCAAGAAGGCCTGCTGATCCTGATAACCATGTTCTGGGGCGGGACGTTCCTTGCCGTTCAGTACGCCATGACGATGAGCGATCCATTCTTCTTTGTCGGCCTGCGTTTCGCTACTGCCGCCGCTGCGGTGGGGCTGCTGTCGTTAAAATCGCTACGCGGCTTAACCTGGCTGGAGATTAAAGCGGGGGTGATGATTGGCGTCGCCATCGCCATCGGTTATAGCATGCAGACCTGGGGGTTACAGACCATTCCCAGCAGTAAATCGGCCTTTATTACCGCGATGTATGTGCCGGTGGTTCCGCTATTACAGTGGCTCTGCCTTGGCCGTATGCCGGGGCTGATGTCGTGGATTGGCGTGGTTCTGGCGTTTATCGGACTTATTTTTCTTGCCGGGCCGGAAGGCACCAGCCTGGCGCTGGGTGCCGGGGAAATCATCACGCTTATCGGCGCGGTTGCGATTGCCGCAGAAATTATTCTGATTAGCGCCTGGGCGGGCAAGGTGGATATTAAACGGGTGACCGTGGTTCAGCTGGCTACCGCTTCGCTGGTCTCTTTTGCCGCAATGGTTCCGGCGGGCGAGAGCGTGCCGACGTTCTCGCCGGGACTGGTGATTATTGCTCTGGGACTGGGTATTTTCAGCGCCATTATTCAGGTCACGATGAACTGGGCGCAGCGCAGCGTTTCGCCAACCCGGGCGACCGTAATTTATACCGGCGAGCCGGTTTGGGCCGGCATCTTCGGGCGTATTGCGGGCGAGCGCCTGCCGGTACTGGCGCTGGTGGGGGCGGCGCTTATCGTGCTTGGCGTACTGGTGAGCGAGCTGAAGCTAAAGCGTAAGAAAGCGGCAGTTAAGCCCCAGGGCTGGAAGGAAGATACCGGAGACGAGAGCGCCTGAGCTATAATTCATGCCAGCGACTAACAAGGAGAGCTTGCATGGCTGAAGCCGCCGTTGATATCAAATCCCCCGGCCGCCGTTCGAAAGCGGTGGCCGCCAAAAAACAGGCCATCCTTGCCGCCGGGCTGGAGTTCTTTTCCCAGTTTGGTATTCACGGCACCAGCCTCGAGCAGGTTGCCGAGCGGGCCGAAGTTTCAAAAACCAACCTGCTTTATTACTATCCTTCCAAAGAGGCGCTCTACATTGCGGTGCTGAAGCAGATTCTGGATATCTGGCTTGCGCCGCTGCGTGCTTTCCGCGAGGACTTGCAGCCGCTGGTGGCGATTGGGGAGTACATCCGCCTCAAGCTTGAGGTATCACGAGATTACCCTCAGGCGTCAAAGCTGTTTTGCCTGGAGATGTTGCAGGGCGCGCCGCTGCTCAAAGGCGAGCTAACCGGCGACCTGAAGGCGCTGGTGGATGAGAAGTCGGCGATTATTGCTGGCTGGGTAGCAAGCGGCAAACTTGCTGCTGTCGATCCTCATCATCTTATCTTTATGCTGTGGGCGACCACGCAGCACTACGCGGATTTTGCCAGCCAGGTTGAGGCCGTTACCGGCAGCACGCTACAGGATGAGGCGTTCTTCCGCCGCACGGTGGAGAACGTGCAGCGGATGATTATTGAAGGCATTCGCGTGCGTTAATCGCGCTTATTTTGGCGCTAAAACGCAGCTGACATCGCCCTCTTCGCATTCCAGCGTGCCCTTGAGCAACTCGGTGCGTTCGAGGGTTTTATCCGCCAGGCAGTTGGCGCGAACCATCGGGTAAACCGACCCCTGTTCTGCCCCTGAGCTCATAAAATCGCAGTCCGCATCGCGGAAGGCAATCCACGCATTTTGCGCTTTTTTAAGCTGCACTTTCTGCTTGTCCGTCGCCCTGGACATCACTTCTTTGTAAGTCTTATTCAGCAGGTCGTCCTGCTTTTTATACTCGGCGGCATAACACTGGTTCATATCCGCCTGGGTGGTGGCTGAGTCACAGCCGTCCGCCAGCGCCGCGCCGCTGAGCAGCAGCCCGGCAACAAGTAAACACACGCGTTTCATTCTGGTGTCCTCATTAAAAAAAAGGCCCTCATGACGAGAGCCCTGGTATCCTGGCAGACTGTTAGCCGATTGTCATCAGGCTGGCGTTACCGCCCGCCGCGGCTGTGTTAACGCTCAGCGAGCGCTCTACGTACAGGCGTTCAAGCAGGATGTTGTTTTCGCCGCGGGCAAAGCCCTGAACGGAAACAATCGCGCCTTCTTTTGCCGCAACGGCTTCACACAGCTTGCGTAGCTGATCGGAGTCGCCGTGGTAAATCACCGCATCGAATGGCTGTTTGAGCAACTCTTCCTGCTTAGCGAAGTCCACCCTCTGCTGAACCGCTTTCGGCAATTGTTTAGCCAATTCGCGGTGCAGGGCGTTATCAGGCCACAGGGCGCGGCTGCCCACGCTGGTTACCGCCGCCAGCTGAATTAAGGCATCGCGTTCATCATCCGCAATACACAGCACGCGTTCACGCGGCAGCAGGGTGTAGGTATTACGCTCGCCGGTTGGGCCAGGCAATACGCGCAGGGTGCCGCTTTGAGCCAGGTCGCCAAATCGCTGGCAAACAGACTTCAGCTCGTCACGATTTACCGCCCACTCGCTGAGCGCGTGATGGGTCGCCTGTAGCTCGTCTTTCAGCGAGGCGTCCACCGGCGTTTGGGCGTCGTGGCGGTTAAAGGTGGTTTGCAGCGCGTTTTCCGGGCGATTAGCCAGCAAACGGTAGAGGTACAGCGGGCCACCGGCTTTCGGCCCGGTGCCGGACAGGCCTTCGCCGCCAAACGGCTGAACGCCCACGACCGCGCCGACCATATTGCGGTTCACGTACATGTTGCCGACGTGGGCGGAGCCGGTCACCTGGGCGATAGTTTCATCGATACGGGTATGAACGCCGAGCGTCAGGCCATAACCGGCTGCATTGATTTGCTCAATCAGTGCGGCGAGATTATTGCGGTTGTAGCGCACAACGTGAAGCACCGGCCCGAACACCTCTTTTTTCATCTCGTCAAAGCTGTCCAGTTCGATAAGCGTCGGCGGGACGAAGGTGCCGGACTGCCATTCGCGGGCATCAACGCTGTTTTCGCGTACCGCCTGGAAGACGGTGCGGCCTTTAGTGCGCATAGCCTGGATGTGCTTCTCAATATTTTGCTGAGCTTCGGCATCGATAACCGGCCCGATATCGGTCGTCAGGCGGCCCGGGTTGCCCATGCGGCATTCAGCCATCGCGCCGCGCAGCATTTGCAGCGTGTGCTCGGCAACATCTTCCTGAACGCACAGTACACGCAGAGCTGAACAGCGCTGGCCCGCGCTGTCGAAGGCGGAGGAAACCACATCCACCACAACCTGCTCGGTCAGCGCCGAGGAGTCAACGATCATCGCGTTAAGCCCGCCTGTTTCGGCGATCAGCGGCGTTGGGCGTCCCTGCGGGTCGAGACGATCCGCAATGTTGCGCTGTAGCAGCGTGGCGACTTCGGTGGAGCCGGTGAACATTACGCCGCGTACTCGCGCGTCGCCGGTCAGCTGGGCACCAACGGTTTCACCGCGGCCAGGCAGAAGTTGCAGCACGCCGGCAGGCACGCCGGCTTCCAGCAAAATAGCCACGCCCTGAGCGGCAATCAGCGGAGTCTGTTCGGCAGGTTTTGCCAGCACGCTGTTGCCTGCGGCAAGGGCGGCTGCAATCTGGCCGGTGAAAATCGCCAGCGGGAAGTTCCACGGGCTGATACAGACTACCGGTCCTAGCGGGCGGTGGGTTTCGTTATCGAAGTCGTCGCGTACCTGGCCTGCGTAGTAATGCAGGAAGTCTACCGCCTCACGAACTTCGGCAATCGCGTTGCTGAAGGTTTTACCGGCTTCACGTACCAGAATGCCGATCAGCTGCTGCATGCGGCTTTCCATCATTACCGCCGCGCGCTCCAGAATGGCGGCACGCTCCTGAGGCGGAGTGGCAAACCAGATTGGCGCGTTGTTAACGGCATTATCCAGCGCCAGAGAAACCTCTTCGGCGGTGGCTTCGCGAGTGTAGCCGACAATGTCGGTTGGCTCTGCCGGGTTTTTCACCGGCGTCAGTTCGCCTTCGGCAACCGGCGCTTCCAGTACCGGCGCGGCCTGCCATTTCTGAGTCGCGCTGTTCAGCAGGGCGGAGGAGAGGGAGGCCAGGCGGTGTTCGTTAGCGAGATCCAGGCCGCTGGAGTTGGTGCGTTCCGTGCCGTAAAGGGTTTTTGGCAGCGTAATTTTCGGGTGCGGCAGGCCCGGCTGGCCCTCTTTGGCGGCCATAGCTTCAACGGCGCTAACCGGGTCAGCTACCAGCTCGTCCAGCGGCAGGGTTGCGTCCGCTATACGGTTAACAAACGAGGTATTAGCGCCGTTTTCCAACAGGCGGCGAACCAGGTAAGCAAGCAGCGTTTCGTGGGTGCCTACCGGAGCATAAATGCGGCAAGGACGGTTGAGTTTGCCGTCGGCCACTTTGCCCACCACCTGCTCATACAGCGGTTCGCCCATGCCGTGCAGGCACTGGAACTCGTACTGGCCGGGGTAATAGTTTTGTCCGGCCAGGTTGTAAATGGCGGCCAGCGTATGGGCGTTGTGGGTGGCAAACTGAGGATAAATCAGGTTTGGCACCGCCAGCAGTTTTTTGGCGCAGGCAAGGTAAGAGATATCGGTGTAAACCTTGCGGGTGTAGACCGGGTAGCCTTCCAGACCGTCGACCTGGGCGCGTTTGATTTCGCTGTCCCAGTACGCGCCTTTCACCAGGCGGATCATCAGACGGCGACGGCTTCGGCTGGCGAGGTCGACAAGGTAGTCGATAACGAACGGGCAGCGCTTCTGGTAAGCCTGAATAACAAAGCCGATGCCGTTCCAGCCCGCAAGTTCAGGTTCGAAGCAGAGCTTTTCCAGCAGATCGAGGGAGATCTCCAGGCGGTCGGCTTCTTCTGCGTCGATGTTGATACCCACGTCATACTGGCGTGCCAGCAGGGTCAGGGACTTCAGGCGCGGGTAGAGTTCTTCCATTACGCGGTCGTACTGCGCGCGGCTATAGCGCGGGTGCAGGGCGGAAAGCTTGATTGAAATGCCCGGGCCTTCATAAATCCCGCGGCCGTTGGAAGCTTTGCCGATAGCGTGGATAGCCTGCTGGTAAGAAACCATATAAGCCTGCGCGTCGGCGGCGGTCAGCGCCGCTTCACCCAGCATATCGTAGGAGTAGCGGAAGCCTTTCTCTTCGAGCTTGCGGGCGTTGGCCAGCGCTTCGGCGATGGTTTCGCCTGTCACAAACTGCTCGCCCATCAGGCGCATCGCCATATCCACACCCTTACGCACCAGCGGCTCGCCGCTCTTGCTGATAATGCGGTTCAGGGAGCGGGAGAGGCTGGCTTCGTTGTGGGTGGAGACCAGGCGGCCGGTAAACAGCAGCCCCCATGTGGCGGCGTTAACAAACAGCGACGGGCTGCGGCCAATGTGCGAATGCCAGTTGCCGTTGCTGATTTTGTCGCGGATCAGCGCATCGCGGGTGGCCTTGTCGGGAATACGCAGCAGCGCTTCCGCCAGGCACATCAGCGCCACGCCTTCCTGGGAGGAGAGCGAGAATTCCTGAAGCAGACTTTGCACCATGCCCGCCCGGCCAGAGGCCGTTTTCTGGTTACGCAGCTTATCGGCAAGCTGCCAGGCCAGCTTCTGGGTCTGCTCGGCAACCGCCGGAGCGAGGCGAGCCTGCTCGAGGATCATCGGCACGGCATCGGTTTCCGGGCGGCGCCATGCGGCGGTAATAGCGGCGCGGCTAACGGACTGCGGCAGGATTTGCTCGGCGAAGTCGAGGAACGGCTGAGCAACTTCTTCCGGCTGGGTCGGAGACTCTTCCGCTTCGTTTGCCGCACCTGCCAGCAGGGCAGGCAGCTCCGGGAGCTCGTCGCTGCTTTCCAGGCGCTCGAGGTAATTAAATATCGCCTGCTTAATCAGCCAGTGCGGCGTGCGGTCAATGCGCGAAGCGGCTTCTTTAATACGCTCGCGCGTTGCTTCATCCAGTTTTACGCCCATGGTGGTGGTGCCCATGCCACAGTCTCCAGGTTAAAGGTTGTCCGGGTGTTACTTAGTTAACCGGCAATATCTATTAAGTTGCAACTTTGTGCAACCGTGTTAAATCGAAGCCGTTAAGCCATTCGCAAAAACGCTGAATTGTTACATTTAAGATAAGAAAATCATCTGACCGCAGGACAGGCGAAACGGCAAATTTACCGACGGGCTTAACACTTTTTGAAGGTGCAACCGATAAAAATGTGAGCAAGTGCAACCTGGCGAGAAATGCTCACCTAACGAGGATGCAATCGATGTAAATGCTGTGTTAAATCGTTTGTGAAAAATAAAGGGTTCCGGCAGGATGCATTCCCCATTTTAAATCACGATAACAATACAGCGCCCCGTTCCGGCGCGAAGTGGCCTGGTCAGAGAGAGCAGGCGTAAAAATAGCTATGGAGAAGTCTGAATGACAATAAGCACACCGATGCTGGTGACCTTTCTGGTTTATATCTTTGGCATGATACTGATTGGTTTTATCGCCTGGCGCTCAACCCGAAGTTTTGATGATTACATTCTCGGCGGCCGAAGCCTCGGCAGCGTGGTGACCGCGCTGTCTGCGGGAGCTTCCGATATGAGCGGCTGGCTGCTGATGGGGCTGCCGGGCGCAATTTTTATCTCCGGCATCTCCGAAAGCTGGATAGCCATCGGGCTGACGCTGGGAGCCTGGGTTAACTGGAAGCTGGTTGCCGGGCGCTTACGCGTTCACACCGAGGTGAACAATAACGCGCTGACTCTCCCGGACTATTTTACCGGGCGTTTCGAGGATGGCAGCCGCCTGCTGCGTATTATCTCCGCCCTGGTTATCCTGCTGTTCTTCACCATCTACTGCGCTTCCGGCATCGTCGCGGGCGCTCGCCTGTTTGAAAGCACCTTTGGGATGAGCTACGAAACCGCGCTTTGGGCCGGGGCAGCGGCAACCATCATTTATACCTTCGTGGGCGGATTCCTGGCGGTAAGCTGGACCGATACCGTGCAGGCGAGTCTGATGATCTTTGCGCTGATCCTGACGCCTGTCATGGTGATTATGGCGGTTGGCGGCCTCGACGACTCTCTGATGGTTATCAAGCAAAAGAGCATCGAAAACGTCGATATGCTGAAAGGGCTGAACTTCGTCGCTATCGTGTCGTTGATGGGCTGGGGCCTGGGCTATTTTGGCCAGCCGCACATCCTGGCGCGCTTTATGGCCGCTGATTCGCATCACACCATCGTCAACGCTCGCCGCATCAGCATGACCTGGATGATCCTCTGCCTGGCGGGTGCCTGCGCGGTGGGCTTCTTCGGCATCGCCTACTTTACCAATAACCCTGAGCAGGCCGGCGCCGTGTCCCAGAACGGTGAGCGGGTGTTTATCGAGCTGGCGCAAATTCTGTTTAATCCGTGGATTGCCGGGATCCTGCTGTCTGCCATTCTGGCGGCGGTGATGTCGACCCTGAGCTGCCAGCTGCTGGTGTGCTCGAGCGCAATTACCGAAGACCTGTATAAAGCCTTCCTGCGCAAAGGCGCGAGCCAGAAAGAGCTGGTGTGGGTAGGGCGCATGATGGTGCTGGTGGTTGCCCTGGTGGCGATTGTGCTGGCGGCGAACCCGGAAAACCGCGTACTCGGTCTGGTGAGCTACGCGTGGGCGGGCTTCGGCGCGGCGTTCGGGCCGGTAGTGCTGTTCTCGGTAATGTGGTCGCGTATGACCCGCAACGGGGCGCTGGCCGGGATGATTATTGGCGCGGCCACGGTGCTTATCTGGAAGCAGTTTGGCTGGCTGGGGCTTTACGAAATCATTCCTGGTTTCATCTTCGCAAGCGTAGCAATTGTGGCGGTGAGCCTGCTGGGCAAAGCGCCGTCCACCTCAATGCAGAAGCGTTTTGCTGAAGCAGATGCGGTTTATCACACTCCGCCTCCGGGTAAATTACAGACCGACTAAAAACATGACTTTTTGCAGGGGCCGGTTAATCCGGCCCTTTTTAGGTTGCTGACAAAGAGGAAAAAAGCGTGGTTTTTCCCTCTTTGTGGTAATCAGCCGAAAATCAATGAATTGATTTTCCTGTTTTTATAACGAACCGTCTGATATTTCTTCTCTCGCCAGAGGTTTGTCATCAGTCTGAAGGGCCGGATCATCCGGCCCTTTTTACATCTGGTCATAAATATGTAATCCCGGCCTCTTGTTTTTATTACTTCTGCTAATGATAATCACTATCGTTCTGGTTTACTTTTCTTTACGTCAATTGACTTGTATTCACATCTGAGGTGTCAGGCATGTTTGTTCCGTTTCTCATCATGTTACGTGAAGGGCTGGAGGCAGCGCTCATCGTCAGCCTGATTGCCAGCTACCTGAAGCGTACCCAGCGCGGCCAGTGGATCGCCGTTATGTGGATTGGCGTGTTTGCCGCCGCCGCGCTTTGCCTGGGCCTCGGTATCTTTATCAACGAAACCACCGGCGAGTTCCCGCAAAAAGAGCAGGAGCTGTTCGAGGGGATAGTCGCGGTCATTGCGGTGTTTATCCTCACCTGGATGGTGTTCTGGATGCGCAAAGTGTCGCGCAACGTGAAAGTGCAGCTTGAGCAGGCGGTTGATCACGCGCTGCAAAGCAAGGGAAACCACGGCTGGGCGCTGATTATGATGGTCTTTTTCGCCGTTGCGCGTGAAGGGCTGGAGTCGGTGTTCTTCCTGCTGGCCGCGTTCCAGCAGGACGTTGGCATTATGCCGCCGCTGGGCGCGATGCTTGGCCTGGCCACCGCGATTGTGCTCGGCTTCCTGATTTACTGGGGCGGTATTCGCCTTAACCTGGGCGCGTTCTTCAAATGGACCAGCTTGTTTATTCTGCTGGTTGCCGCCGGGCTTGCCGCCGGAGCGGTGCGGGCGTTCCACGAGGCGGGGCTGTGGAACCACTTCCAGGATATTGCCTTCGATATGAGCAACACCCTCTCGACCCATTCGCTTACCGGTACGCTGCTGGAGGGGATCTTCGGTTATCAGGAGACGCCGACGGTCAGCGAAGTGGCGATGTACTTTATCTATCTGATTCCGGCGCTGGTGCTGTTCTTTATGCCGCCGCGCGTGAACAACCAGGCGACCAATACGGCTCGCTAATTTATTAACGGCGGCCCGGCCGCCTTGTGATTACGACTCATTGTTTAATAGGGATAGGTCATGACCCAACATTTTCGTCTGAAGGCACTGCACGTCGCGCTGCTGGCGCTGGTCTCTTCCGCTTTTACCGCCCAGGCGGCAGATATTCCGCAGGTTAAAGTCACCGTCACCGACAAGCAGTGCGAGCCGATGAATGTGACCGTGAACGCCGGGAAAACCCAGTTTATTATTCAGAACAACAGCCAGAAAGCGCTGGAGTGGGAAATTCTCAAAGGCGTAATGGTGGTGGAAGAGCGCGAAAACATCGCCCCGGGCTTCTCGCAGAAACTGACCGCTAACCTGCAGCCTGGCGAATACGACATGACCTGCGGCCTGCTGACCAACCCGAAAGGCAAGCTGGTAGTGAAAGCTACCGGTAAGCAGGAAGCGCCGAAAACTGACCTGCTGGCGCTAACCGGCCCAATTACCGAATACAAAGCCTATGTCACCGCCGAAGTTGCCGAGCTGCTAAAAGGCACCAAAGCCTTTACCGACGCGGTGAAAGCCGGTGATATCGAAAAAGCGAAATCGCTGTATGCCTCAACCCGCCAGCATTACGAGCGCATTGAGCCGATTGCGGAACTGTTCTCCGACCTCGACAGCAGCATTGACGCCCGTGAAGATGATTTTGAGAAAAAGGCGGACGATCCTAAGTTCACCGGCTTCCACCGTCTGGAGAAAATCCTGTTCGGGGATAACACCACTAAAGACGCCGCGCCGTTTGCCGACAAGCTGAATGCCGACGTGCTGGATCTGCAAACCCGTATTTCCGAGCTGGCGTTCCCGCCGAGCAAAGTCGTTGGCGGCGCAGCAGGCCTGATTGAAGAAGTTGCCGCAACCAAGATCAGCGGAGAAGAAGATCGCTACAGCCATACCGACCTGTGGGACTTCCAGGCGAACGTAGACGGTGCCCAGAAGATTGTTAACCTGCTGCGTCCTCAACTGAGCAAAGAGAGCCCGGCGCTGCTGGCTAAAATCGATGCCAACTTCAAGAAAGTTGACGCCATCCTGGCCAAATACCGCACCAAAGACGGCTTTGAAACTTATGACAAGCTGACCGACGCCGACCGTAAAGCGTTGAAAGGGCCAATCACTACTCTGGCGGAGGATCTCTCCCAGCTGCGCGGCGTGATGGGTCTGGACTAAGCATCATGAGCGATAAGAATAAAATCGGCGCGCATCAACCGGCGCGCCGCCAGCTTTTGAAAACGCTGGGCGCCCTTGGGGGCGCCTTTGCCGTTGGCGGAGGCTGCCCGATGGCCGCTGCCGCAAAACCGGTTTCTTCTCCGGGCACCTTGCCGCCGGACGGGCGTCAGGAAAGCCAGCCTTTTTACGCTGAGCACCAGGCCGGGATCCTTACGCCGCAGCAGGCGTCAATGATGCTGGTCGCGTTTGACGTGCTTGCAAGCGATAAGGCCGACCTTGAACGCCTGTTCCGCCTGTTAACCGCGCGCTTTGATTTTCTCACCAGCGGCGGCCCGGCACCCGATACGCCAAACCCGCGTATGCCGCCAATGGACTCCGGCATTCTCGGTGCGGAAATCTATCCCGATAATTTGACGATTACGCTTTCCGTTGGCAGCTCGCTGTTTGATGAGCGCTTTGGCCTGCAAAAACAGAAGCCGAACAAGCTCCAGCAGATGACAAGCTTCCCCAATGACTCGCTGGATGCCAGCCTGTGCCACGGTGATTTGCTGCTGCAAATTTGCGCCAATACCAACGATACGGTGATCCACGCGCTGCGCGACATTATCAAGCACACGCCGGACTTACTCAGCGTTCGCTGGAAGCGTGAAGGATTTATCTCTAACCATGCGGCCCGCAGCCGCGGGAAAGAGACGCCGATCAACCTGCTTGGCTTCAGGGACGGCACCGCCAACCCTGACAGCCAGGATAAGCCGCTGATAGATGAGGTGGTGTGGGTCACGCAACAGCAGCAGGAGCCTGCATGGGCTGCCGGCGGCAGCTATCAGGCGATACGCATTATTCAGTTCCACGTCGAGTCTTGGGACAGAACGCCGCTTAAAGAGCAGCAAACTATCTTCGGGCGCGAGAAGCACAGCGGTGCGCCGCTGGGCATGAAGAATGAGCACGACGTTCCGGACTACGCCGCAGATCCCGACGGCAACGTGATTGCGCTCGACGCGCACATCCGGCTGGCGAACCCGCGTACCAGGGAGACCCAGTCGGGCCTGATGATGCGCCGGGGTTATAGCTATTCGTTGGGCGCGACAAAATCAGGGCAGCTGGACATGGGCCTGCTGTTTGTCTGCTACCAGCACGACCTGGAGAAAGGTTTCCTGACGGTGCAGGGCAGGCTCAACGGCGAGGCGCTGGAGGAGTACATCAAACCCATCGGCGGTGGGTACTTCTTTGCGCTACCGGGGGCGAAGGATAAACAGCATTACCTGGGGCAGGCGCTGATTCAGGCGTAATTCCCCCTTACTCTGGCTCTCTCCCGTTGAGGGAGAGGGCGAAGTGAGGGTGCTAATTTTTCATTTGCTAACAATTCATCCACCCCATTATTCATTATTTTTCCCTATGACTATCCCGCTGATATATTTCTGTAATATTACTGTGCGACAACTAATGTCAGCAGCGGATTGAGATAAAACGTTACTTAAAAGTGAAATTTATGTTGCGTTTTAGGTAAGAGTTGTTGTACTTAGAGCATGAGCGGTAGTTCCCTGCTGTGACGTTTAATCACTATGGAGATCGCGAATGGTTGGGTCCTGTACTGGACGGTTACTCAAACACTTTACCCGCACAAACCAGCGCGGAGGCTTCTCCTCCGGCTTCGCTATCTTCACCGCTAAATTTCCCCAATCAGAATCGAATCAACGTCATAACGGTGCGTTATGCGGCGCTTTGCGTTCGCCTTGCGCACCCTCTCAACCGGCAGTTAATGGCTTACAAGGAAGCCAAACCTCATCCGTTAGTTGCGATAATCGCGCCTGCCGAGACGGCGCGGGAAATGAAACCAACTGTAAGGTGCCATCCATGGGAAGACAGAAAGCTGTGATCAAAGCTCGTCGTGAAGCAAAACGTGTGCTGAGACGGGATTCACGTAGCCACCGGCAGCGTGAAGAGGAATCGGTCACCACGCTTGTGCAGATGAGCGGCGTAGAATCTATAGGCATGGCGAGGGACAGCCGCGATCATTCACCTATCGAAGCGCGAAATGAAGCTCAGGCGCACTATCTTAATGCCATCGAGAAAAAGCAGCTGATATTTGCTACCGGCGAAGCCGGCTGTGGCAAGACGTTTATCAGCGCGGCAAAAGCCGCTGAGGCCCTGATACATAAGGATGTCGACAGGATTATTGTGACCCGCCCGGTATTGCAGGCCGATGAAGATCTCGGCTTCCTGCCCGGCGATATTTCGGAGAAGTTCGCCCCTTATTTCCGCCCGGTGTATGACATTCTGGTGCGACGTTTAGGGTCGTCTTTTATGCAGTATTGCCTGCGGCCCGAAATAGGTAAGGTTGAGATTGCGCCGTTCGCGTATATGCGCGGGCGTACTTTTGAAAATGCCGTGGTTATTCTGGATGAGGCGCAGAATGTCACCGCAGCGCAAATGAAAATGTTCCTGACTCGCCTCGGGGAAAATGTCACGGTCATCGTCAATGGCGATATCACGCAGTGCGATTTACCCGCAGGCGTGCCGTCAGGCCTTAGCGATGCCCTGAACCGTTTTGAAGAGGATGAAATGGTCGGCGTGGTGCGCTTTGGCAAGCAGGATTGCGTGCGCTCCGCTCTGTGTCAGCGCACCCTCAACGCCTACGATTAACTTTCGTCTGCTTCGCTAAGAAAAGCCCAAACTTCGGTTTGGGCTTTTTTCTTTGCGCGAATTATTTGGCCAAAATGTGAAGGGTGTCATAACGCCAGGTCAAGGAGAGACAATTTATGAGACTCAGGAATTATCTCCACGGCTAACCCATGCCGTATACTTTCTTCAAGCAGAGACAATAGTCTCTCCCCACAAACCCGCTTTGGAACAGCAACAATACGTCGCGGAAGTCCGTTACAGCGTATTGAGACTTGAGGAACAACTTATGCCAAAGAAAAAAATTTACCTGTTCTGCTCCGCTGGGATGTCAACCTCGCTGTTAGTGACCAAAATGCGAGCGCAGGCCGAAAAGTATGAAGTTCCGGTAGAAATTGAAGCTTTCTCTGAGGCTCTGGCCAATGAGAAAGGGAAGGATGCGGACCTGGTATTACTCGGGCCGCAAATTGCCTATATGCAGGCAGACATCAAGAAGTTGTTGCCCACTAAGCCTGTAGAAGTTATCGATTCGACTCTGTACGGTAAAGTCGATGGGCTGGGTGTGTTGAAAGCGGCTGTGGCAGCAATTAAGAAAGCAGCGGCCGGTAGTTAATTTTTTATTATTGATTTGCTTAATTTTCCGTCAAAGAGCGACTTACACCTACAGCCGTAATATTAATTACGGCTTTCAAGGATATTTATAATATGAGTAAAGTCATTGATTCACTTGAGAAGGTTCTCCTGCCTTTTGCTGTAAAAATAGGAAAGCAGCCTCACGTTAATGCCATTAAAAACGGTTTTATTAAATTAATGCCATTAACTCTCACCGGGGCAATGTTTGTACTGATTAACAACGTATTTTTAAGTTTTGGCGCAGGTTCATTTTTCTACTCGTTAGGCATCCGTTTAGACCCCGAGACCATTGAAACCCTGAATGGGTTCAAAGCTATCGGCGGCAACGTGTACAACGGTACGTTGGGCATTATGTCGCTGATGGCTCCTTTTTTCATCGGTATGGCTTTAGCTGAAGAAAGGAAGGTCGACCCATTAGCTGCCGGCCTATTATCCGTTGCAGCCTTTATGACCGTTACGCCATATAGCGTGGGCGAAGCCTATGCCGTTGGGGCTAACTGGTTAGGCGGCCAGAACATTATTTCCGGTATGATTATCGGTCTGGTAGTTGCCGAGCTGTTTACCTTTGTTATACGCAGAAACTGGGTTATTACCCTGCCGGATAGCGTGCCGACCTCGGTTGCTCGTTCATTCTCGGCGTTAATTCCAGGCTTCCTGATCCTCTCTATCTTCGGGATCATCTCCTGGGCGCTGTCCCACTACGGCAGCAACTTCCACCAGATTATCATGGACTCCATTTCGACTCCGCTGGCGTCAATGGGTAGCGTGGTGGGCTGGGCTTACGTTATTTTCAACTCCCTGCTGTGGTTCTTCGGTGTTCACGGTTCTCTGGCGCTGACCGCGCTGGACAACGGCATCATGACCCCATGGGCCCTGGAAAACGTGGCGCTGTACCAGCAGTACGGGTCTGTTGAAGCGGCTATCGAAGCCGGTAAACAGTTCCACTTCTGGGCGAAACCAATGCTCGACTCCTACATCCTGCTGGGTGGTTCTGGTGCGACGCTGGGTCTGATTATCGCCATCTTCATCGGTTCTCGCCGCGCGGATCACCGTCAAGTGGCTAAGCTGGCGCTGCCTTCAGGCATCTTCCAGATTAACGAACCGATTCTGTTTGGTCTGCCGATCATCATGAACCCGGTTATGTTCATCCCGTTTGTTGCGGTACAGCCGATTTTGGCCGCCATCACCCTGATTGCGTACTCAATGGGCATTATCCCGCCGGTCACTAACCTGGCTCCGTGGACCATGCCTACCGGCCTGGGCGCATTCTTCAACAGTAACGGTAGCGTCGCTGCATTGCTGGTCGCGCTGTTCAACCTTGGTGTTGCAACGCTGGTCTACATGCCGTTCGTTATCCTGTCCAACAAGGCACAGGCGGTTATTGAAGAAGAAGAAAGCGAAGAAGATATCGCAAACGCACTTAAGTTCTAATTTTCAACGCAGGGGAGGGCAACCTCCCCCCGTTTTCAGAATGACCCGGGAGAAGCAGTATGTTTGATTTAGATAATGTGGTGGAAACTGAAGTTGAAGTGGATGACCTCGAAGAAGTGGTAATGGGCTTAATCATCAACTCCGGGCAGGCTCGCAGCCTCGCTTACGGCGCGCTGAAAAAAGCCAAGCAGGGCGATTTTGAAGGCGCATGGGAAATGATGCGTGATTCCCGCACCGCGCTGAACGAAGCGCATCTTGTGCAGACTAAACTGATTGAAGGCGACCAGGGCGAAGGCAAAACCAAAGTAAGCTTGGTGCTGGTTCACGCTCAGGATCACCTGATGACCTCGATGCTGGCCCGCGAGCTGGTGACCGAGCTGATTGAATTACACGAGAAAATGGATAAGTAGAAGGTCAGAGTATGCAGCCAGAGATAGACAATATGGAAATCAACATTGTTCGAGAAAGCCAGCTGTTTAACGGCAAGTGTTTCCATGCGTTTATCTACACCAAAGAAGAGAGCGTGAGCGGGCTGCATCAGCATGACTACTATGAATTCACCATCGTGCTCACCGGGCGCTATTACCAGGAAATTAACGGTAAGCGGGTGTTGATGGAGCGCGGAGACTTTGTTTTTATTCCCGTAGGCTCCCACCACCAGAGTTTTTATGAGTTTGGCGCTACCCGGTTATTTAACGTCGGCATTAGCCAGCAGTTTTTTGAGCAACATTATATGCCGCTGCTGCCGTCCCACCTGGTTGCCTCCCAGGTTTATCAGGTTAAGGATGAATTCCTTACGTTTATGGAGTCGGTGATTGCCTCGTTTAATTTCCGTGAAGGTGAATTCAACGAGTTTCTCGAAATGGTGAGCTTTTATGTCGTTAATCGACTGCGCCATTATAAAGAGTCGGATATTCAGGATGATATTCCGCTGTGGTTAAAAACCACCGTCGAAGGGATGCACGACAAAATGCGTTTTGGCGATAAAGCCTTATTAAACATGGTTGCGCTTTCGGGTAAGTCGCAGGAGTACTTAACGCGCGCCACGCAGCGCTATTATGGCAAAACGCCGATGCAGATTATTAATGAAATCCGTATCAATTTTGCCAAAAAACAGCTGGAGATAACCAACGCATCGGTTACCGATATCGCCTTTGAGTCCGGTTACAGCAGTCCCAGCATGTTTATTAAGAATTTTAAGAAAGTGACATCTTTCACGCCAAATAATTATCGCAGGAAGCTATACAGCATTAATTAGAGTGCTGGTGAATTATCACTGTCATTATTGAGTTTTATTAACTTATTCAATTTTATCAATACGGCGCCAGACGCCGTACGGGAGCCCATATGACTAAGAAATTAAAAGTTGTTACTATCGGCGGCGGCAGCAGCTATACCCCGGAATTACTTGAAGGTTTTATTAAGCGTTACCACGAATTGCCAATAACCGAATTGTGGCTGGTGGACGTAGAGGCCGGGAAAGAGAAGCAGGATATTATTTTTAATCTTTGCCAGCGCATGATTGAGCACGCGGGCGTGCCGATGACGGTCCACAAAAGCCTCGACCGCCGTGAAGCGCTGAAAGATGCAGACTTCGTGACTACCCAGCTGCGTGTTGGCCAGCTGAAGGCCCGTGAGCTTGATGAGCGTATTCCTTTGAGCCACGGTTATCTGGGCCAGGAAACTAACGGCGCGGGCGGCCTTTTCAAAGGGCTGCGTACTATTCCGGTTATTTTTGACATCATCAAAGACGTGCAGGAAATCTGCCCGGATGCGTGGGTTATTAACTTCACTAACCCGGCCGGTATGGTGACCGAGGCGGTATTCCGCCATACCAACTTCAAGAAATTCATCGGCGTGTGCAACATTCCTGTGGGCATGAAGATGTTTATCACCGACGTGCTGAAGTTGACCCCGGAAGATGACCTGGGCATCGACCTGTTCGGCCTCAACCACATGGTCTTTATAAAAGACGTGCTGGTGAACGGCGAGTCACGCTTTGCCGAGCTGCTGGACGGCGTGGCGAGCGGCAAGCTCAGCGCCAACTCGGTGAAAAACATCTTCGATATGCCGTTTAGCGAAGGGCTGATTCGTTCCCTTAACCTGCTGCCGTGCTCTTACCTGCTGTACTACTTCAAGCAGAAAGAGATGCTGGCGATAGAAATGGGCGAGTTCTATAAAGGCGGCGCGCGCGCTACCGTCGTCCAGAAGGTCGAAAAACAGCTGTTCGACCTGTATAAAGATCCAAACCTCGACGTGAAGCCAAAAGAGCTGGAGCTGCGCGGCGGAGCCTATTACTCCGACGCGGCGTGCGAAGTGATTAGCGCTATCTACAATGATAAGCAGACCGAGCACTATGTGAACATTCCGCACCACGGCCATGTGGACAATATTCCGGCCGACTGGGCGATTGAAATCACCAGCATCATCGGCCGCGACGGCGCAAAACCGCATCCGCGCGTAACGCATTTTGACGAGAAAGTGATGGGGCTTATCCACACCATCAAGGGCTTTGAAGTTGCGGCAAGCCACGCGGCGCTGAGCGGAGAGCTGAACGATGTGCTGCTGGCGCTGAACCTTAGCCCGCTTATCCACTCTGACAAGGATGCGGAAGTTATCGCCAAAGAGATGCTGCTCGCGCACAAAGCGTATCTGCCGAACTTTGCGAAGACGATTGAAAAACTGGCTTAATGCCTCGCCCTCTCCGGACGGGGAGGGCCACTTAAGAGGGATGCTATGGACCGCTTACTGATTATCAACGCCGACGATTTTGGCCTGAGCAAGGCACAAAACTACGGCATCATCGAGGCGTTTCACCACGGCGTGGTGACCTCCACCACCGCGATGATGAATGCTGAAGCCATCAAACACGCCGCCGGACTCTGCGCTCGTTATCCGGGGCTTGGCGTGGGGATGCATTTTGTTTTAACCCTTGGCCGCCCGTTAACCGAAATGCCGGTGCTGACCCGCGGTGAAGGCGTGTTGGGCAAGTGGATTTGGGGAATGGCGGAGCAGGGGCAGCTGGATCTGGCGGAAATCAGGCAAGAACTTGAAAGTCAGTATCAACGCTTTATTGATATCTTCGGCATTGAGCCAACCCATCTGGACAGCCACCACCACGTTCATATGATCCCGGAAATTTTCCCCGTTGTTGCCGCTTTTGCCAATGCCAAAGGCATTCCGCTGCGCGTTGACCGCGATGCTGCCGCACGGGATGATATCGTTCTTGCTGGCGTGCGCTCCACGGAAGGGTTCAGCAGCGAATTTTATGGCGATGCTATCTCTGAGGAACTGCTGCTGGAAAGCGTGGACGCCTCCGCCCAACGCCGGGAGAAATCGCTGGAAGTGATGTGCCACCCGTCATTTGTCGATAATACGCTGTTGAAAAGCAACTACTGCTATCCGCGCCTTGCGGAGCTGGAAGTGCTGACTTCATCCGCGCTGAAATACGCGCTTGCCGAGCGCGGCTACCGGCTGGGCACGTTCCGCGACATCTAAGCAAAGTTGCTATTAGCTTTTGGCCGGTAAGGTGTATTATATATGCATCTTACCGGCGGCCTCGACCGCCTTACCGGTTAATCAGGTAGTCGCTATGTCAGGCAAACGTATTCAGCGCGAGAAGCAAACCATTCAAAAAATGCTCAATCTCTTTGAGCGCAAACATCCCTCAGCAAATACCTCCCCGGGGCATTATCAGCAGTTGTTCGACTATGCGTCCAAAAGGCTGGATCGCTGCGCCTATGGCGAGGAAAAACCAGCCTGCAAGCATTGCCCCATCCATTGTTATCAGCCCGCCAAACGGGAAGAGATGAAGCAGATAATGCGCTGGGGAGGGCCACGGATGCTGGTCTGGCACCCGATCCTTACCGTTCGTCATCTGATTGACGACCGCCGCCCTGTGCCCCCTTTGCCTGAGAAATATCAGAGGAAAAAATAGTGTGGCGTGCGCTCACAAACGACAGGCGAAAAAAAAAGCCCGCATTTGCATGCGAGCTCTTCTTTAAATGTGGCGGTGAGAGAGGGGTTCGAACCCTCGATACGTTGCCGTATACACACTTTCCAGGCGTGCTCCTTCAGCCACTCGGACACCTCACCGTATTTTTCCGCTGCTCACCTTAGGTGGGCAACGGGGCGCTACTATAGGGAGTCGGGGCACTCCGGTCAAGCCTATTTTCAGGATTATGGCGCGTTCGCTTAAGGTCTGAGCGATTGAGGTTGTTTTAAGACAAATTTGTGCTTTTCTCCTTCTCCCTTCCAGGGAGAAGGCCGGGATGAGGGTATTCTGGCGGCAGAATACGCACAAGAAACGGACGAAAAAAAAGCCCGCATTTATATGCGAGCTCTTCTTTGAAGATGGCGGTGAGGGAGGGATTTACTCGCGCCGTCCATGGCGCTCGCCCTGCGGGTCGCCGGAGGCGGTACAAAACGGCTGTCCTGCCGTTTTGTCGAACCCGGTCGAGGGTTCTCATCCACTCCCGGCAGGGAGAAACATGCGAAAAAAAAGCCCGCATTTGCATGCGAGCTCTTCTTTGAATATGGCGGTGAGGGAGGGATTCGAACCCTCGATACGTTGCCGTATACACACTTTCCAGGCGTGCTCCTTCAGCCACTCGGACACCTCACCATATTGTCGCTCCAGCGCTGCTGGAACGGGCGCTAATTTAGGGAAAACAGCCCGCTGCGTCAATGCTAATTTCATGTTTTTGGTGCATTTAGCCAAACTTCATCCAACTTGATTCTTAAACCACCACAAGATGCTGCTTTTTATCGCATTAGCGCTTGCATAGCGCTTCATTTCGGGTAAGCCTAAGGAAAAAAGGAGGCAGTATGGACATTATTTTTCATCACCCCACTTTTGATACAGAGTATTGGCTGAATCGCCTTCAGCAGGCTCTGCCGGGGGCGCGCGTGCGCCAGTGGAAGCAGGGCGACCAGCAGCCTGCCGACTACGCGCTGGTCTGGCAGCCGCCGGTAGAAATGCTTAGCGGCCGTAAAGGGCTGAAGGGCGTGTTTGCTCTTGGCGCAGGCGTTGATGCCATTCTCAGTAAACTGCAGGCCCACCCGGATATGCTGCCGGACGGCGTGCCGCTGTTCCGACTGGAAGACACCGGCATGGGGCTGCAAATGCAGGAGTATGCCGTCAGCCAGGTGCTGCACTGGTTCCGCCGTTTTGATGATTATCAGGCGCAAAAATTACAGGGCAAATGGCAGCCGCTGAACGATTATCGCCGCGAGGATTTCACCATCGGCATTCTTGGGGCTGGTGTACTCGGCGGAAAAGTTGCTGAAAGCCTGGTGGCCTGGGGCTTCCCGGTTCGCTGCTGGAGTCGCAGTAAAAAAGACTTCCCCGGCGTAGCCAGCTTTGCAGGTAGCGAAGAACTGGGCAGCTTCCTGAGCGGAACCCGGGTGCTGATTAACCTGCTGCCGAATACGCCGCAGACCGTCGGCATTATTAATCGTCAATTGCTTGGTCAACTGGCGGATGAGTCTTATGTGATCAACCTTGCGCGCGGAGTTCATCTGGTTGAAGCCGACCTGCTGTCCGCTCTGGACAGCGGCAAGCTGAAAGGGGCGATGCTTGACGTCTTCTCTAAAGAACCTCTGCCAGAAGAAAGTCCGCTCTGGGGGCATCCGCGTGTTGCAATGACGCCGCACATTGCGGCCGTAACCCGCCCGGATGAAGCCATCGCCTATATCGCGAAGACCATCACCCAACTGGAGAAAGGAGAAGCGGTATCGGGGATGGTTTCTCTCCAGCACGGTTATTGATACAAAGCCCGGCTTTGGCCGGGCATATATCGCCCGCTCCACAAGCTAAAAATTGTCACGGAATACTGGTATCCTTAGCCAAAATAGAAAAGGAGAAAACCATGTATCCCGTTGACCTGCATATGCACACCGTTGCCAGCACCCACGCCTACAGTACCCTCCACGACTACATCGCTGTCGCTAAATCCAAAGGCATTCGGCTATTTGCCATCACCGACCATGGTCCGGATATGGCGGATGCGCCGCATTACTGGCACTTTGTGAATATGCGCATCTGGCCGCGTCTGGTAGACGGCGTCGGCATTCTGCGCGGCATCGAGTCCAATATTAAAAATACCGCCGGTGAAATCGACTGTACCGGGCCGATGCTGGATGCGTTGGATCTCATTATCGCGGGGTTCCACGAGCCGGTGTTCCCGCCTCAGGATAAAGCGACCCATACCGAAGCGATGATAGCGACGATGGCCAACGGCGATGTGCATATCATCAGCCACCCCGGTAACCCTAAGTTTGAGATTGATATTCCGGCCGTGGCTGCCGCGGCGGCAAAATATAACGTCGCGCTCGAACTCAATAACTCCTCCTTTACCCATTCACGTATCGGCAGCGGTCCGAACTGCCGCGCCATCGCCGAGGCCGTGCGCGATGCCGGAGGCTGGTTAGCGCTGGGTTCAGATTCCCATACCGCTTTTACCCTCGGTGATTTCAGCGAATGCCGCAAAATCCTCGACGAAATTGATTTCCCGGAAGATCGTATTCTCAACGTTTCTCCGGCGCGCCTGCTCGGGTTCCTTGAAGCCCGCGGAATGGCGCCGATTGCCGAATTTGCCACACTGTAATTAACACCCGTAATGGATAGAGCCAGTCATGAATGAGTTTTCAATTATTTGCCGCGTTTTAGGATCGCTATTTTATCGCCAGCCGCAGGATCCGCTGCTGGTTCCGCTGTTTACGCTGATCCGCGAAGGGAAGCTGGCGGCAAGCTGGCCACTGGAACAGGACGAACTGCTGGGGCGGTTGCAAACCAGCTGCGATCCTCAGCTGCTGGCGGCGGACTTTAATGCGCTGTTTATCGGTGAGAAATGCAGCGTGCCGCCTTTCCGCTCCGCATGGGTTGAAGGGAGCGATGAAGGTGAAGTACGCCAGTTCCTCAAGCAGCGCGGCATGCCGCTGGGCGAAACGCCGGCCGATCACTTCGGGACGCTGCTGTTGGCCGCTTCATGGCTGGAAGATCAGTCTCAGGAAGATGAGTTTGAAGCACAGATTACGCTGTTCGATGAGTACCTGCTGCCGTGGTGCGGCACCTTCCTCGGGAAGGTAGAAGCCCACGCGACGACGCCGTTCTATCGTATGCTGGCGGCCATCAGCCGCGAAGCATTGCAGGCGATGCGCGATGAATTGCAGGAATCTGAGGAAGAGTAATTGTGATTTGAATCACAATTAGAATGTAACAGCAAAAGCAAACTTGCAAAAAATGTGCGCTGGATCGTAGTGGGCCATGCCGGCTCTGCTATGATACGGCGCCATGAAGACACTTATTCCTCTCGCTATTACCACCGGTATTCTCTCAGGCCTTTGGGGCTGGGTTGCGGTGAGCCTCGGCCTGTTGGGCTGGGCCGGTTTCCTCGGCTGTACCGCCTATTTTGCCTGTCCGCAGGGCGGAGTTAAGGGGCTGTTTATTTCGCTGTGCACGCTTTGTAGCGGCGTTCTTTGGGCGCTGGTGATTATTCACGGCAGCGCGCTGGCTCCCCATGCCGATATTCTTGGGTATGTGATGACCGGCATTGTCGCGTTTCTGATGTGTATCCAGGCGCGGCATATTTTGCTTTCGTTTGTTCCGGGGACTTTTATTGGTGCCTGCGCGACTTTTGCCAACAATGGTGAATGGCATATCGTGGTGCCTTCATTGCTGCTGGGGCTGGTATTTGGCTTCGCGATGAAAAACAGCGGGCTGTGGCTGGCCGCAAGGCGAGATAAACCGAAGCAAGGCTCATTACTCAGCGAATAAAAAAAACCGGCATCAGCCGGTTTTTTTATGGATACATGCGGTTATCGGTTATCACGAGGCGGGTGGGACAGACAGCTCTTTATATTTCACCAGCACCGGGTTGTTAATGTCGGATGGTTTTTGCAGATCCCAAAGTCCCCTGTCTATCCCATCGTTAATCAGATAAATAACCCCGGTTTCAATCGCGGACATCAGGCATAGCATGACGGGTTCATTGCTGGTGTAGCCAATTTCCGCTTCCAGCAGCCGCTGGTAATCGATAAAGCGGAAGACCCCGGCCTGTACCTCGTAGGAAAGAATGGTTTTGCTGGTGTTGACCGAAGAGAGCACTTCGCCGGTACTGACATCCACCACCCTCAGGTTAACGGCAATCTGGTCGAGCTGGTACTGCGTATCGGCCCCGATGCCGAAGTAGCGGGCGCCCGCGCCGCCGGACTTCACGTTGCTTTCGTAGCCAATAATCGAGCCTTCAATCATTACGTTTGCCGCCATCAGCGATTGCAGCGGCTGGCGATTATTGTCGGCAACGGTGCCGTTTTCCTGCGCCGCGCGGATTATCTTGCGCTCGTTAAGCAGGTTTTGCAGGCCCTGGCGCTCGAGCGGAATAAACCAGCGTGAATCTTTCAGCGCCGTCACCAGCATTGAGGTTGCACTTTGCGGCACGGCCGTTGAGAAGTTACTCGCAGGATAAGGCTTGAACTGCCCGGTTTCGTCCTGAATGTTATAGACCGAAACATACAGTTTGCCTTTGGCATCCGGTAAATGCGTCAGGTCGCGGTAGCTTTGTGCCCGGGGCATTAGCGTGGGTTTCGCTGCTTCTTTTGGCGGGGCCGTTAAACAGCCCGTCAATAAACACACCGCCACAATCAGGAGTAAGCGCTGCATGATGTTTACCCTTTAAATTTATTGTTGGTTTACGCCACTAGAAATTGGTGGAGTTTGATTGCAGGCCGGACACCTGAATGGTGGAGGTTTTGCCGGTTTTTCGGTCGGTAACGTTCAGCTGTAGCTGGCCGTCGGTATTGGCGATATCGACGATAAAATCATTGGTGACCATGCGCCCCGGCTTACCGGTGTTGATATTGGTCAGCAGCCCGCCCAGCACCTGCGATTGCAAAGCCTGGGTGAAATTGTCCAGCGCGCTCGGCATCTGGATACCCAGGTCACTGCTGTAGGCCGGATCTTTATAAGAGTTCTGCGCCTGAGCGGAATTAAGCAGATAGGCACCATTATTAGGGTTACCGCCAAAGTTGGGATTAACGAACTGGAAAACCATATTCCCGGCCCAGGACAGCGGCGAAAACAGCAGCATGGAAAGCACGACTAAGTAGATACGCATCATCATCTCCTAGAATTCGTCATGGGTTAAATCGCCGGTGCTCAATAATTGCTTATCGATAAGCCTGCGTTTTAGCGCCTCGTCTGTATGGACCAGTGCAACCTCAACGTTTTTATCGAAGTCGCGTTTAGTGGGGAAAAGAAAGGCCTGGTAAACAACATCCTGCCCTGCAGTAATGGTTATCCAACTTCCCCAGCGGGCGCTGGGGCGCTCATTAATGGTTAAGTTGCCGGTAAAGTCGCTTTCCCATTTATCGCTGAACGCGCGATAGAAGCTGTGCCCCACCGAAGTTACTGTGTGGTCGGTGAGCAGGCCTGGGATCTCAACTTCTTCACCGTGAGCGACGCTGGCGCACCAGCAGGTTGCCAGCAATAAAACGGCTGAGCGTTTCATCGCCTTAGCGCCTGAGGTTATCGTTGGCCCAGGATACGGCCTGGGTGCGGTTTTTTACCGCTATCTTCCTGAAAAGATTATACAGATGGGTTTTTACCGTATTCTCGCTGATAAACAACGAGCGGGCTATTTCGATGTTTGACGAGCCAATGCGTAATTTATTCAGAATTTCTTTTTCGCGCTGGGTTAAGCACGAAGATTCTGCGCTATTAAAGCGATAATTCCCTGAGTTGCTTATCAAATAGCTGGCCAGTTTTTGCGAGAAGTAACATTCACCTTCCATTACCCCGCGCAGTCCCTCGACTACCCTTGGCTCTTCTGCTGTCAAATAAAATACCCCGTTGATATACGGCCAGTTTTCAATATCCTTAAATTGATATTCTTCCGGCGTATTAAGTAACAGTAATTTTATATGATTGTTTCTACGGCTTAGTTTTTCCTGCCAGCATTGGATAGTCTTTTTATCCGCTTCTGCCATATCGAATAAAATCAGAGAATTACTGGCAATCTCATCGAGTGAGCGTTGTATATTATGCACCCGGCCGTTTATTGCCAGCGAGGCGCGTAAATGTTGCAATAAGGCAGATGCCTGAAGAGAGGGTTTAGTAATTAGCAGTAGCGTAGGCCCCTGTAGGGCATGGACTTCATTATACATGATGAAACTCCACCTGGTTTTTGCCGCTACCGTATGAATTAATAGATATTAATTCTCCCAGTGGTACCGATAGCTGCAGCATTGCTGTGTATTAATATTTTTAATATTCGGGCGTGATGTTCCCGATGAATGAGAAAATTTAACTAAAGGAGTGCTTTCATATTCAATTTAACCAGTAGATATTTTAAAGCAAGTGTTAACTATGTAACAAAATGTAACTCAGAATATTAAAATGTTTCACTTCGCGTTTTCGTCTATTTAGATTTAACGCTAAAGTTGTACGTTATATATTTTATGTATAGATAATATATCATATGTTAAATGCGTATCCATCTGATTTGTATGTGTTTGTTTTTCGTGTTTTGATTTTGCATTTTAAAATCATATTTTAAGAAACGCTGTTTCTGGGATTCTCTCGCTTCGCTTAAGAAAACTTGGTGTGGTGATGGTGGTTTTTCATAATGTGACTAAGCATCGCATCGGATGTGCTAAGTGCGTGAGGTTTATGGTTTGTTTAAATAAGTGTGCTAATGATTAGCTCTCTCTTTCCTGATGATTGTATCTGTAGCGCCAGAGCGCAAATGTATTGTGGATTCACACTTTGGTATTAATCCAATAAGTCAAAATAATCCCTGTGCATGAGATATTTTAAAAATTTATCGGGACATACTCAATTTCGTAACCGAACAATAACAGTTTACTGCCGTTTTTGTGAGGTGTTACCACTTGAACTGAGCATCATTAGTTCCGGCTCAATTAGGTTCAGGATGATGAGATGAAAATTAAATCGCTATTGTTAATGTTGTTCTTTGTTGGGCTTTCAAATAACGCCATGGCCAACGGTAACGATCTTGCCGGTGCAGAATATAATTTTGCCGTTAATGAGCTGAGTAATCCTCAATTTAATCAGGCGGCAATTATTGGTCAGTACGGCAGCGGTAATAATGCCGATGTTATTCAGAGAGGCCAGCACCAATTTTCTGAAGTAGTTCAAAATGGTGCAGGAAATCGGGCTAATATAGAGCAATCAGGTAGTTATAATCTGGCTTACATCTCGCAAGACGGCGTAGCCAACGATGCGAGTATTAAGCAGGATGCATTTGGTAATGCTGCGCTTATTATTCAACGAGGTTCAGGTAATAAAGCAAACATTACTCAGTATGGTACCCAGAAGTCAGCAGTTGTAGTGCAAAACCAGTCACAAATGGCGATTCGCATTATTCAGCGATAAGCAGAACGTTTGTGCTGAAATTATCAATCCGATGGGGGTTTTAGTATGAATCTTTTCAAAGTTGCAGCATTAGCAGCATTAGTAGTGTCCGCAGGTGCAATGGCTACTTACCCGCAGCAGGCTCAGCACTCAACCCTGAAAATTTATCAGCAGGGTAACGGAAATAACGCTACAGCTCTACAGTCAAATGCGCTGTATTCAAAAACGGAAATTAAACAGTTTGGTACCGTTAACGGAGCCAAAGTGGGCCAGGGTTCTGACCACAGCGATATTAAATTGCTGCAGGACGGCTATGGCAACAATGCAACCATCAGCCAGTGGAATGGTAAAAACGCGCAAACCGACGTTCAACAGTTTGGTACTAACAACGGAGTCGTCGTTAACCAGACTGCTTCAAGCTCTCTGGTCTCCGTAACCCAGTACGGCAACGGCAACCACGCTTCAGCTTCCCAGTACTAGCAGGCCCGGTTTATTCGCAAGCAACTTAACAGGGCCTGTGGCCCTGTTTTTTCGTTGGAGGCCGTATGCATACCTTAGTGCTGCTTGCCGCGCTCTCAAGCCAGCTAACGTTTAATACCCGACAGCAGGACAATATTTATACCATCACCCCCATTGCCACGCTGGCTGCGGACTGCCAGTGCACTATGACGCTCGCGGCCAGGCGAAGCGGAACCTCAGGGCAAAGTGAAAGCAAGCAAAGCAGCGATCTCTTTATTAAAGCGCACGAGGCGGTGCCGCTGTCCCAGCTCAGTATGAATATCGAACCGGGCGACAGCGTTGTGGTGACCGTTACGCTGAGTGATGGTAAATCCTTCCATCTTGAGCAGCACTGGGTCGGGGCAGGAAAGCCGTAACCGCCGTGAAATATAAATGATGAACGGATTGCAAGAATCGCGAGTGTGTATCACTGTTTAAGAATCTTTGATTTTCTGCCGATAACCTTCAGGGACGACAGCAATCGAGGAGTACCGAAGTGAAAACAGCTTGTGCGAAATATTTGCTTTGTCTGGCGCTGGGAATGGCTGTTTCATCGCTATCTCAGGCTGCATCATCCGGCGTTATTCATTTTCGAGGTGAAATAGTAGAAGGCGGGTGCCAGTGGGCGCCGGCGAGTGCTGATGTCGCCGTTACCTGCTCACAGCAAGGCAAGCCCGTCACCCAGACCCTTGCGCTCAATTCCCTTAATGGCATCACTCTTTATAGCGACAGCACGGTGCAAACCAGGGTGCAATACCTTGATGCTCAGCATAAGCTCGCCGTTTTACAGGTGACCTATCAATAATGTCGCGGCCCGTTAAATCACGGGCCGACTCTCTTGGGTTCCTGCCGTATAGCAGAGTAAACTAGCCCCTGTGGGTTCAGGTTGAATGTATAGGGTCAGTGCTGTGAAAAAATGTCTGCTTCTCTCTCTTATGCTGGTTGCCAGAGCGACCGGAGCCGTTACGCTCGATGAGGTAGAAAAACGGTTCGCTGCGTCGCCGGTAGTGCGCGCTAATTTTGAGCAGGAGCGCCAGATTAAAGGGACAGCGCAGCCGCTGCATTCCAGCGGAAAGCTGCTGATTGCTAAAAACAAGGGGCTATGGTGGCAACAGCGCCAGCCTTTCCCGATGCGTTTGATTGTGAATGGCGGGCATATGGTGCAGGTTATGGGCAGCCAGCCACCCCAGACTATAACGGGCGAGAGTAACCCGCAGATGTTTCATTTTAACCAGCTGCTGCGCACGCTGTTTCATATCGATCGTAAAGTGCTGGAGAAAAGTTTTATCAGCGAATTTACCGATTTGGGGCAGGGAAGGTGGCGTCTGGTATTGATACCCGCAGATGAGCCGCTGAATAAACTGTTCCGTTCGGTCACGCTCCGTGGGGAAAAGTATATCGAGCGCATTGAGCTCAATGATGTCGAGGAAGACTATACCGAAATCTCCTTTACCCATTATCAGCCGGAACCGCGAAAGCTGACTCGTGAAGAGCGTAAACGCTTTGCATACTGAAACACCTTATCGCCTTGCGGTGGGGCAGGTAACAAGCCTCAGTTCACCAGCGTTTGTATCCCGCTGGCTCTCGGCTGAGCTTATTGCCAGCGCGCCTCAGGGAATGCGCCGCCCGGTATGGTTAGCCGGGCGCGTGCTGCTGTCGCAGTTGCTGGACAACGGAATGTTGCCGCTGCTGCAAAGTGGCCCCCACGGTAAGCCCTGGCACCCAGAGCTTCCGGCTTTCAACATTACCAACAGCGCTCATGCGGTTGCGGTGCTGGTCGGCTGCCAGCCTGTGGGCTGTGATATGGAGCTGTTACGCCCCCGCAAACGCTGGCAGGCCGTGGCGCAACACAGTTTTGCTGCCCCGCTGTATGACCGGCTGCTGGCTTTGCCCCAGGAGGAACAGCTGACGGAGTTCTGGCGTCTCTGGACGGCCCATGAAGCGGTAGTGAAGCAGCGGGGAGGAACGGTCTGGCAATTACCCGAGCTAAATTTGCCGCCGCTGACCTTGTGCCCGCCGGGCCTGCATCTGATGCATATTGTTTGCGGAGAAATGCTGATCGCCTGCTGCGGCCATCAGGGTTTTTCACCGGATTTCACTCCCGGGCAGGTTGTCGGCCGGGTCTAAGTTTTTGATTGCGTTGTCGGGCTTCGGCGGCATAATAAGTAAAACTTAATTAGAACGATAACTATTGCTATTTATATGGACGTTTCTTTTAGCCGTCGTCGGCTTCTTACGCTCTCGGCACTGCTGCCGCTGGCTACGATTCTTCCGGGTCGTGCTCACGCGCGGGGCATTGATTCAGAACGTATTATTGCGCTCGAGTGGCGGCCGGTGGAGATGCTTCTGGCGCTGGGTATTATGCCCCTGGCGATTGCCGATAAGCGTAATTATCATCGCTGGGTGAGGGAGCCAGCGCTGCCTGATTCGGTGGTAGATGTGGGGCTTCGCAATGAGCCTAACCGCGAGCTGATGCAGCGCCTGCGACCCTCCGCATTTATTATCTCCAAAGGTTTTGGCCCTTCAGAGTCCGATCTAACACCTATCGCGCCGTGCTGGTCTACCGCTTTTAACGACGCCAGCGGCCGCCCACTCGGGCTGCTTGAGCGGGATCTGCTGCGCCTGGGGCAGTTTCTCGGCCGCGAGCAAAAGGCTGTTGAACACCTCACTTATCTGCATCAGCAAATTGCCGCGACACGAGAAAAGCTCCCCGCTAATCCTAAACCGCTGGTGATGTTCTCCTTCCTCGATAGCCGCCGGGTGATGATTTTCGGTGCAAACAGCCTGTTTAACGATCTGCTAGAACGCCTGGGTTTGCGCAATGCGTGGGAGGGTAAAACCAATCCCTGGGGTAGCGCTATTGTGGGTATCGAAACCCTGGTGAGGCTGGAAAATGTGACCGCACTTTGCTTTATGCACGGCGATGATGACCCGGTTAAAACGGTGGCTAAGTCTGCTTTGTGGCAGGTGATGCCTTTTGTGCGCGAAGGGCAGCTGCATTTATTGCCTGCCGTCTGGTTCTATGGCGGCAGCTTTTCGGCGCTGCGTTTTTGTCAGCTGCTGCCGGAGGCCCTGTGCGCTTAATTCTCGTTTTACTTTGTGCTTTTACGTTGTTTCTGACCGGCTATAACTTTCAGCAGACGTTGTCCGCCAGCCTCTGGTGGCAGGCAATCGTTGCCCCGCAGGTGACCGATGTTTCCCAGATGCTGTTTCACTACAGCATGCTGCCGCGCACAACTCTGGCTTTACTTACCGGGGCAGGTCTGGCGCTGGCAGGTTGCCTGTTTCAGCATATTCTGCGTAATCCCCTGGCGGAACCGGCAACGCTCGGAGTGGCGGCAGGTGCTCAGCTGGGATTGACCCTGGCGACGCTATTTTTAGCCGGAGCAGGGGAAACGGGCAAGCAGCTTGCGGCGTTGGCCGGAGCGATGGCGGTCGGCAGTATTGTGCTCGGCGCGGCCTGGGGCAAGCGCATGTCTCCGGTCACGCTGATCCTTGCCGGACTGGTGCTCGGCCTGTATTGCGGAGCGGTAAAAAGCTTCCTCGTGCTGTTTAACCATGAACGTCTGCAAAACTTGTTTATCTGGAGCAGCGGCATGCTGAACCAGTATGACTGGGCGGGCGTTGATTTTCTCTGGCCGCGACTGCTGGCCGTGCTGGTGCTGATAGTCCTGATGATTCGGCCGCTGGGTATGCTGGCGCTGGACGATGCGGTGCTGCGCGGGCTGGGAATGAAACTGGCCTCAGTGCGGGTTGCCGGACTGTTTCTTGCTTTGCTGCTCAGCTCCATACTGGTCAGCATTGTTGGAGTTATCGGGTTTATTGGTCTGTTTGCGCCTATTCTGGCGGGAATGTTTGGCGTGCGCCGCCTGCTGCCGAAGCTGTTGGCTTCTATGGTCATGGGCGCTTTGTTGCTGGTGCTTAGCGATCAGCTGGTCATCTGGCTGGGCAGCTTCTGGCAGGAGTTGCCTACCGGCGCGGTAACGGCCCTGATAGGCGCGCCGCTAATGCTTTGGCTGCTGCCACGCCTGCGCCATCAACGCCTTGCGGCCACGCAGGATACCAGCGCCGTTGCCGAACGGCAGCTCTCGGCTAAAACCATAATACTGGCCTGTACCGTGCTGCTGCTGGTGTCGTTGCTTGCCCTGGGCGTCGGGCGGGAAAGTGCTGGCTGGTTCGTCGGCCTGGAGGAGATGTGGCAATGGCGCTGGCCGCGCGTTCTGTCGGCGCTTGCTGCCGGGGCAATGCTGGCCGCAGCCGGAACGCTGGTGCAGAAGATGACAGGTAATCCAATGGCCAGCCCGGAAGTGCTTGGCGTTAGCTCGGGGGCCGCCTGCGCCATCGTATTACTGACATTCCTCGTTCCCGGGGATATCAGCGCCTGGCAGCTTCCGGCCGGTTTTGCCGGCGCGGCGTTAACGTTGCTGGCAATGCTGGTGCTGGCGCGCACGGGGCTGGCTCCTGGGCGGCTATTACTAACGGGCGTGGCGCTAAGTACCGTATTTGCCACGCTGCTGACGCTGTACCTTGCCAGTGGCGATCCGCGTAGCGGGGCCGTGCTGACGTGGCTCTCCGGGTCGACCTGGAAAGTGACCGGACAGCAGGCGCTGGTGAGCGGCGCTATGGCACTGGCCTTTATTGGCCTGACGCCGCTGGTCCGGCGCTGGTTGGTTATTCTGCCGTTAGGCGGTGAGGCCGCTCAGGCGCTGGGCGTGGCGCTGAGCCGGTCGCGCATCACTATTCTGATGCTGGCCGCCGGGCTGGTTGCCGCCGCGACGCTGTGCGTTGGCCCCCTGAGCTTCATTGGGCTAATGGCTCCCCACATGGCGCGGATGCTCGGCTTCCGTCGTGCTATGCCGCAGCTCGTGATGGCGATAGTCATTGGCTCGGGGCTAATGCTGGTGGCCGACTGGCTTGGACGTAGCCTGATATTTCCGTTCCAGATCCCCGCAGGGCTACTGGCGACGCTGTGCGGCGCGCCTTACTTCATCTGGTTATTACGAAAAGCGTAACGAGTAACAGACCGTCATTTTTGCTTGCAATTATTAACCTGCAAATGATAATTGCGATCAAAATCAGAACCGTTCTCATTATTAATTTCGTTATCTTACCAGGGGTTTACTATGCACTACCTCGCTTCTCAACAGGCCGGGCTACGCCCGCGCCTGCTTGCCGCAACGATAGCCGCTCTCTGCTTTCCCGTCGTCGCCGCTACTCAACAAAGCTTGCCGCAAAAAAACAGCGCCAACGAAGAAACAATTACGGTGACGGCCACCCCGGAAAATGATTTCCAGCCCGGTGGCAATGAGCTTGTTCCGGCATATCTTGACGGGCAGGTCGCTAACGGCGGCCGTCTTGGGATGCTGGGCGAGCAGGACGCCCGCAACGTGCCGTTTAACGTTATCGGCTATACATCAAAAATGATTGAGGATAAGCAGGCCAACACCCTCAGCGATATTATTCGTAACGATGCGACCATTCAGCCCGTGCGCAGCTATGGTAACTTTGGCGAGTCCTACCGGGTACGCGGCTTCCTGCTGGACGGCGATGATATTTCCTACGGCGGTTTATACGGCGTCTTGCCACGGCAGATTACCAGCACCGCGATTGCCGAGCGCGTTGAGGTGATTAAAGGTTCGACCGCGTTCCTGAACGGCGTACCTCCGGGTGGAAGCGGCGTTGGCGGGGCGATTAATATCGAGCCTAAGCGTGCGGGGAGCGAGCCGCACACGCGGGTTGATGTTGATTACACCGGGCGCTCTCAGGTAGGTGGTTCGCTGGATACTGGCCGTCGATTTGGCGATAACGACCAGTTTGGCGCGCGGGTTAACCTTCTTCATCGAGAAGGTGAGAGTGAAATCCACGACCAGAAAAACCGGACTTCTCTGGGCAGCGTCGGGCTTGATTACAAAGGCGATAAGCTGCGCAGCTCTTTTGACGCCGGTTATCAGAAAATGACGGTTCATAACGGGCGTATCGGGGTAGGCGTTGGCGCAATCACAGAAATGCCGGAAGTGCCCGACAACAGAACCAACTACAGCCAGCCGTGGGTCTATTCCGATATGAGTAGCCGTTTTGCCGCGTTACGCAGCGAATACGACATGCTGGATAGCTGGACGGTTTACGGCGCACTGGGCACCAGCGAAACCGACGAGCGCGGCAACTACAGCGTGCCGAAGTTTGTTGATAACAACGGCAACACCAGCCAGACACGGCTTTCCACACGTTTTATAGCCGACTCCTTCTCAGGCATGGCGGGCGTGCGCGGCAAATTCGATACTGGTTTTATCGGCCACAGCGTTAACCTCGGTTATTCCGGCGTGTACCGCAAAACTCGTGCGGCTTATACCATGTCTTCGGGCAAGACGGCGGTTGGTAATAATATTTATCATCCTTCCGACGTTGGCCTTGACCGGTTCCCGACGGTAGCGTCCGGCAGCAATATGGATGACCCAACCCAGCGCAGCCGCACGATTACCGGAGGCATTTCTCTCTCCGACACGCTTTCAGCCCTGGATGATAAAGTGCTGCTCACCGTGGGGGCCCGTCGCCAGGATGTGAGGATCCGTAACTACAGTTATACCGGCGTGGAAGATCCGAAAACGCGCTTCGACGCCTTCAAAGTGACGCCGGTGTATGGCCTGGTGGTGAAGCCGTGGGAGCCGGTGTCCTTCTACGCTAACCATATTGAAGCTTTACAGCCGGGGCCGACGGCCACCTCAAAAGCCATCAATGCCGGTAATGTTGTCGGAGTTGTGCAGTCGAAGCAGAACGAAGTCGGCATGAAAATGGACTTTGGGCGGGTTGGCGGCAGCCTGGCACTGTTTGAAATCAAAAAGCCGGTTGGCATGATTGATAATAACAACGTTTACGGGCTGTACGGCGAGCAGCGCAGCCGTGGGATGGAGCTGAACGTGTTTGGCGAACCGCTCTACGGCGTGCGCCTGCTGGGCAGCGCGCTGTGGCTCGCGCCGGAGATGGTCAAAACGACCGGCGGCGCTAACGACGGGAAAGATGCGATTGGCGTGCCGCGTTACTCCTGGTCACTTGGCGGCGAATGGGATCTGCCGTGGGTGCAGAACCTGACGGCAACCGGGACTTTGATTCGCACCGGCTCTCAGTATGCGAATGCGAACAATAGCGTGAAGCTGAACGGCTGGACCCGCCTCGATTTAGGCGTGCGTTACAGCACGAAGCTCAATAGCCAGACTCTAACCTGGCGTGCTAACGTGGAAAACGTGACAAATGAGAAGTACTGGGCTTCTGTGGATGATAGCGGGTCTTACATTACCCAAAGCGATCCACGAACCCTGAAGTTGTCGATGACGGTTGATTTCTGACCGAAAGACCTGAAATCCTCGCTGCGGCGGGGATTTTTGTTTCTGAAACCAAAAGGATTTCAAATATAGTAACGTTCCGAAACGATAATAGTCATGTACGCGGTGCGCTGCAGGAGACTAGACTACGGCAAAGTACAGCGGGAGAATGCTTAATGAGTGAACGAATACAGGTGGTGCAGGGCGATATCACAAAGGCGGATGTTGATGTGATTGTCAACGCAGCAAACCCTTCGCTGATGGGCGGTGGAGGAGTGGACGGAGCGATTCATCGCGCCGCCGGACCTGCGCTGCTGGCAGCCTGTAAGGTGGTTCTTCAGCATCAGGGCGAATGTGCCCCCGGCCACGCGGTTATCACCGAGGCGGGAAACATTCCGGTAAAAGCGGTTATTCACGCCGTGGGGCCAGTCTGGCACGGCGGCGAGCAAAACGAAGCTGAGCTGCTGGAACTCGCCTACCGCAATTGCCTGGATTTAGCCGCCGCAAACGGCTACCGCACCATTGCTTTCCCGGCCATCAGTACCGGCGTGTACGGTTTTCCTAAGCAGCAGGCGGCGCGTATCGCCTGGGACACGGTCTACAAGTACATTGGTATTCGTCCGCTACCGGAACAGGTTGTTTTTGTCTGCTTCGATGACGAAAATACCGCCATCTATCAGCAAATTGCCGCCGACTGTAATAAATAAATCATTTGGCCTTCACAAAAAATCAATCTGTGAAGGCTATTCTCGTCGAAATAAGAGTGATAAGCCGGGGCGAAGCCCGGCATGCGCCGTGTATTAACCAGCGAAAGAAGGCGGCGTGACCGTTTTGTTTTTTGGTTTACCGGAGAACAGGAAGCGCAATAGCGGAATGCGTAAATGCAGCTCATAGAGCAGCAGCGCAATGCCGACAACGAATACTAACCCGCTGAAAAATCCAAGGATATTGGACGTAATATGCGGCGTAATAAATGCGCCGAAGAATAGCGTCAGCGGGTGGTGAACCAGATAGATAAACAGCGACGCATTGACGAAATAGGTCACCCGGGCCGATTTGAAATTCAGCATCCGGTAGCCCAGAGAAAACACCACGTTGACCATCCACAGGCCCATCAGCATGGTTATCACGCTTTCCGTTTCGTACATCCACGCATCGCCGCTGCCGTAGCGCTGGTTTAGCAGATAGGCGGCAAAGGCGAATGCGGCGGCCACCGCGCTCCACGGCGAAGGCGTTGTGAACAGTATTTTTAGCGATTCGCGTTTAAACGTCAGCGCCCCCAGCATAAAGAAGGGCAGGTAAAACAGCGTCTGCATCACCACGAAATTAAACAGACCATCGCTTAATAACGGCGGATGAATAATAAAAATGGTTCTGCGAATAGCGGCATATAAAATACCGCAGGCCAAAAACAGAACTGAGAGTTTTCCCATCGTAACCGGTGATTTATTATTCTGTTCGTTTCTAATTATAAAGTTATTAATTTTTTGAAACAAAACCATTCCCAGCGTGGTTAATATCACCAGCACCAGTAAGAACCACAGATGTGAGACCAGTTCCCACACCAGGGTGTTGTATTTTTGGTAGCCGGTAAGCGTATGCCAGGTGCCGGTCTTGTTATTGATGTATTGCAGCATCAGGAACTGAGGCAGCGTCAGCAGCGGGATGGCGGTCAGCATCGGGATGCCGACGCGCTCCACGCGCGCCGTCCACCAGCGCTTGAGCGGGTAGCGCAGGAATAACATGTAGGAAAAATAACCAGAAATAACGAAGAATACCTGCATGCGAAACGCGTGAATAAAATCATTAAATAGCGTCAGGCTCGCAGAGGGCACCGCGCTATTGACGTGCCAGTGGTGGCTCGAATAGATAAGCGAGATATGAAACGGGATGCCCAATAGCATCAACCATGCCCGGATGGAATCCAGGAAAAACTCACGTTGTTGCGGTGCGTTACTCATAATACTCCAGACATTTTCAGACTATTCGTCTTATCCTTAAGACCCTATCCCATCAGGCTAAAAGTCCAGTTCAGTCTACATATTCGTGGCAACCCTACACTAAGCATGTCATCCTGTCGCCAGGGTGAACTCTTAAAGCGTAAGCAGTTGTCTTTATTTTGCTTAAACCCTGAGCCAGTACGCTGAACAAAGCGGTGAATTGGTTGTCGGAAAGCAAAAGTTTCCATTAAAATGGATAGATTGATTTAAGCACACAAAGGGGGATGTGCTGGTTAATATGAAACATAAAGCAAATATGATGAAAGTGCGCTGGTTAGGCGCGGCCGTAATGTTGTCCCTTTATACCACCTCGGTTTGGGCCTTCACTATCGACGACGTCGCAAAACAGGCGAAAACCTTAGCGGGCAAGAGCTACGAAGCACCGAAAAGCAACCTGCCTTCGCAACTCCGCGACATGAAATACGCGGATTACCAGCAGATCCAGTTCAATCATGACAAAGCTTACTGGAACAACATTAAGACCCCATTCAAGCTCGAATTCTATCACCAGGGTATGTACTTCGACACCCCGGTTGCCATCAATGAAGTGACCGCCACCGCGGTACATAAGATTAAATACAACCCGGATTATTTTAACTTCGGGGATGTAAAACACGATAAAGACACCGTAAAAGATCTCGGTTTTGCCGGTTTCAAAGTGCTCTATCCGATCAACAGCAAAGATAAGAACGACGAAATAGTCAGCATGCTCGGAGCGAGTTATTTCCGCGTAATCGGTTCTGGCCAGGTATATGGCCTGTCTGCCCGCGGTCTGGCTATTGATACCGCGCTGCCGTCCGGCGAAGAGTTCCCGCGCTTCCGCGAATACTGGATTGAGCGTCCGAAACCAACGGACAAGACGCTGACCCTGTATGCATTGCTCGATTCCCCGCGCGCCACCGGTGCATACCGCTTCGTTATCACCCCGGGGCGCGATACCGTGGTCAACGTGCAGTCTAAAGTTTATCTGCGCGACAAAGTCGGCAAGTTGGGCATTGCTCCGCTGACCAGCATGTTCCTGTTTGGGCCAAACCAGCCGTCCCCTACCACTAACTTCCGCCCGGAACTGCATGACTCTAACGGTCTTTCAATTCACGCCGGTAACGGCGAGTGGATTTGGCGTCCGCTGAACAACCCGAAACACCTGGCGGTAAGCTCTTACGCTACGGAAAATCCGGTTGGCTTTGGCCTGCTGCAACGCGGCCGTCAGTTCTCGCGTTTTGAAGATTTAGACGATCGTTACGATCAACGTCCAAGTGCCTGGGTTGCGCCGGTTGGCGACTGGGGTAAAGGCCGCGTCGAGCTGGTTGAGATCCCGACTAACGACGAAACCAACGATAACATCGTTGCCTACTGGACGCCGGACCAACTGCCGGATCCGGGCAAAGAGATGAACTTTAAGTACACCATCACCTTTAGCCGCGATGAAGACAAAATGCATGCGCCGGACAGCGCGTATGTGCTGCAAACCCGCCGTTCGACCGGCGACGTTAAGCAGTCCAATCTGATTCGTCAGCCGGATGGCACCATCGCGTTTGTGGTGGACTTCACCGGCGCTGAGATGAAAAAACTGCCTGCGGATACTCCGGTCACCGCGCAGACCAGCATTGGCGATAACGGTGAAATAGTGGACAGCCAGGTGCGCTACAACCCGGTCAATAAAGGCTGGCGTTTAACCCTGCGCGTGAAGCTGAAGGACGAGAAGAAGACGACCGACATGCGTGCTGCGCTGGTTAACGGCGAGCAGACATTGAGTGAAACCTGGAGCTACCAGCTGCCTGCCAATGAATAAGTCTACTGAACTCGCGCCCGATTATATTGAGGCACTGCCGCTTTCTGCCGAGCAGAAGGCGGCTCTTCCGACATCCGATCTTCAGGCGGTGCATGAGGCGCTTGACGCGCAGCATCACCACTATGAGCGAGCGGATGACTCTCCCCTTGCATCGGTAGAAGCTCGCCTTGAGGCTAGCTGGCCGGGTTCTCTTGGTGGCGATCAGCTGATCAGAGACGAAGAAGGTCGCACCCAGCTGCAGGCGATGCCGAAGGCCACGCGCTCTTCTATGTTCCCGGATCCGTGGCGCACTAACCCGATTGGCCGCTTCTGGGACCGCCTGCGCGGCCGCGAAACGCACTCGAAGTTCTCCTCCAAAGAGGAAGAGGCCTCCGAGCAGAAATGGCGTACCGTGGGCACCATCCGCCGCTACATTTTGCTGATCCTGACGCTGGCACAAACCGTGGTGGCAACCTGGTATATGAAGACCATTCTTCCGTACCAGGGCTGGGCGCTGATTAACCCGACGGATATGGGGGGCCAGGATTTGTGGGTCTCCTTTATGCAACTGCTGCCGTATATCCTGCAAAGCGGCATTCTGATCCTGTTCGCCATTCTGTTCTGCTGGGTCTCTGCCGGTTTCTGGACCGCGCTGATGGGCTTCCTGCAACTGCTGATGGGCAAAGATAAATACAGCATCTCGGCCTCGACGGTGGGCGATGAACCTATCAATCCAGAGCACCGTACCGCGCTTATCATGCCTATCTGTAACGAAGACGTGGATCGCGTGTTTGCCGGCCTGCGTGCAACCTGGGAGTCGGTAAAAGCGACCGGGCAGCAGAAGCATTTTGACGTTTATATCCTGAGTGACAGTTACAACCCGGATATCTGCGTAGCCGAGCAGAAAGCGTGGATGGAGCTGATAGCCGAAGTGCAGGGCGAAGGGCAAATCTTCTACCGTCGCCGTCGCCGTCGCGTGAAACGCAAAAGCGGCAACATCGATGACTTCTGCCGTCGCTGGGGCAACCAGTACAGCTACATGGTGGTGCTGGATGCGGACTCCGTGATGAGCGGGGACTGCCTGACCAACCTGGTGCGCCTGATGGAAGCTAACCCGAAGGCCGGTATCATCCAGTCTTCGCCGAGAGCGTCCGGTATGGATACGCTGTATGCGCGCTGTCAGCAGTTCGCGACTCGCGTTTACGGGCCTTTGTTTACCGCGGGCCTGCACTTCTGGCAGTTGGGTGAATCGCACTACTGGGGCCACAACGCGATTATCCGCGTGAAGCCGTTCATCGAGCACTGCGCGCTGGCTCCTCTGCCGGGCGAGGGTAACTTTGCCGGTTCTATCCTGTCTCACGACTTTGTGGAAGCCGCGCTGATGCGCCGTGCAGGGTGGGGCGTGTGGATTGCCTATGATCTGCCGGGTTCTTATGAAGAGCTGCCGCCGAACCTGCTGGACGAGCTGAAACGCGACCGCCGCTGGTGCCAGGGCAACCTGATGAACTTCCGTCTGTTCCTGGTTAAGGGCATGCACCCGGTACACCGTGCGGTATTCCTGACGGGCGTAATGTCCTATCTGTCGGCTCCGCTGTGGTTTATGTTCCTTGCGCTGTCTACCGCCCTACAGGTGGTTCACGCTCTGACCGAGCCGCAGTACTTCTTGCAGCCGCGCCAGCTGTTCCCGGTATGGCCGCAGTGGCGTCCTGAGCTGGCGATAGCGCTCTTTGCTTCGACGATGGTACTGCTGTTCCTGCCGAAGCTGCTGAGCATCATTCTTATCTGGTGCAAAGGCTCGAAAGAGTACGGCGGGTTCCTGCGGGTAACCTGTTCTCTGCTGCTTGAGGTGCTGTTCTCGGTACTGCTGGCACCGGTGCGCATGCTGTTCCACACGGTGTTTGTGGTAAGTGCGTTCCTCGGCTGGGAAGTGGTATGGAACTCCCCGCAGCGTGACGATGACTCCACTCCATGGGGCGAGGCGTTTATGCGCCACGGCTCGCAGCTGCTTCTGGGTCTGGTGTGGGCTGTCGGCATGGCGTGGCTGGATCTGCGCTTCCTGTTCTGGCTGGCGCCGATTGTCTTCTCGCTTATCCTGTCGCCGTTTGTGTCGGTTATTTCAAGCCGCGCAACCGTCGGGCTTCGCACCAAGCGCTGGAAGCTGTTCCTGATCCCGGAAGAGTATTCTCCGCCTCAGGTTCTGGTCGATACGGACAACTACCTGCAGCTGAACCGCAGCCGCACGCTGGACGATGGCTTTATGCACGCGGTATTTAACCCGTCATTTAATGCCCTGACTACGGCGATGGCTACCGCGCGTCACCGTAAAAGCCTGGTGCTGGAGATTGCACGCGATCGCCACGTTGAGCAGGCGCTTAACGAAACGCCGGACAAGCTTAACCGCGACCGTCGCCTGGTGCTGCTGAGCGACCCGATGACCATGTCCCGTCTGCATTACCGGGTGTGGGCAAATCCGGAGCGCTACACCTCGTGGGTGGACAGTTATAAAAAGCTGGAGCTGAACCCGCTGGCGTTATCGTCAAAATAATGGCGTAAAACGTCAAAATGCCGGCCCTTTGAGGTCGGCATTTTTTTGTCTTTTATCTGGCGGAAGTTATACTCAGCGCTTCCTGAACCGGAGGGTAGTTGTGGGTAAAATCATTATTGTACTGGCGATGGCCTGCTTGCTGAGCGGCTGCGGCAGCATTATCAGCAGAACCGTACCGGGGCAGGGGCACGGTAACCAATACTACCCCGGCGTGCGCTGGGACGTCCGTGATGGCGCATGGCGCTATATCACCGTGCTTGACCTGCCGTTTTCGCTGATCTTTGACACGCTGTTATTGCCGATTGACGCCAGCCACGGCCCGTACGAATAACCTTTACCGCTCATCCCATTCATCTGCTGCCGTGCGGCCCTCTTCGGTGTCCAGCGGCGGTTCAAGCTGAAATTCACCTTCATCCCACTCGTGCAGCGTATTCTCTTCCAGCCACTCCTGACGCAGTTCAATTTCGTCAAAATCACCGTCGAACACGCTTTGCGCTGCCTCACCGCTTAACATCGGCAGACATTCCCCGTCTTCACCATCGTCGGCAAAGAACTCGGCCTGCCACATAATATCGCCATCCTGCAGCACGTATTTTTGAAAATTAAACTGTTCGACGTTGGCGCTTTCTTCATCCACGTTCGGGTTCTCGGCAAGAAACTGCTCCCGCGCGGCATCAATGGCTTCTTCCAGGGTTGCATACAGGCTCATCGGCATCTCCTTTAATCGCTTCAGAATGGGCGTAAAAGAATGTATAGATGGCGATAAGAAAGCTGTCAAAGCCGCTTTTCATCAGCCTTAAAGCGGCGGGTATATTAGATGAAGGGAAAAGTGTTGTTGGATGATTATATTTATTGAATCGTCTGGGTATCAGCAATATTTCTCCTCTCAAAGAAGGTTGATTTTTGCATGTTTTTTGAGCTACTCAGAATGGAACTAAAAAATTTCAAAGCGTATGGTTTGGGCTTTGCAATGAAAAAGGGATTTCAAAAATGGCAATACCCGCTTATTTATGGATGAAAGATGATGGTGGGGCTGATATACGAGGCTCTGTTGATGTTATCGATCGTGAAGGCAGCATTGAAGTATCAGGATTTGGTCACGGCTTACATCTGCCAACGGATAACAGTACAGGAAAGATCACAGGTACACGCGTTCATGCCCCGTTAACCTTCGAAAAAGAGTTTGATTCATCCAGTCCATATATCTACAAGGCAGTAGCTAAAGGCCAAACGCTGAAAAGTGTAGAAATTAAATGGTATAAAATTAACTACGCAGGGCAGGAAGAAGAGTATTTCAATATGCTGCTTGAGGGCGTGAAAGTCATTTCTATCTGTCCAATGATGCATGACTGTAAAAATCCGGCGACGGAGAAACATACCCATCTGGAAGCTGTTTCCTTGCGTTATGAGAAAATTACGTGGAAATACTGTGATGGAAACGTCGTCTTCTCCGACAGCTGGAATGAAAGATGATCAAATGCACCTTCTATCTCAACGGCGGATCCTTGAGTAACCTCAGCTGCCCTGGAATAGGTTTCTTTCCGGCTTATTCTGGAACGGGAGCATCACGTAACAACCCAGATGACATCGCCGTAGAGGACATCGGGCCACTTCCTCCTGGACAATATTACATAGTTACAAGAGGGAGTGGCGGTCTGTTCACTGGAGTCAGAGACTCCTTTGCATCATTCATCAGTGGTTCAGACAGATCGATTTGGTTTTCCCTTTACCGTAACGATACACAGATTGATGATCTGACTTATATTGGGCAGGTTGAACGGGGGCATTTTCGTCTACATCCGGCAGGATATAAAGGTGTTAGCGAAGGATGTATTACATTACCACGGCTATCAGATTTCATATTATTACGAAATGCATTACTTAATACACCGAGAATACAGATTGCCGCCACGCTCTCAGCCTTTGGTACTATACAGGTATATTGATGAAATATGTAATCATGTGGATTTGTGAGTCAATGCTTTACTGTGCGATATTAGTAATGCTTTTCATCACAGTACCGGAGATTGCTGCTTACCGCTTCGTACGACAATTCACGGGAGTTATACCCGGTGATGTATGGGATAAATATTATTTCCTTTCTCTCTGCGTGCTATCGTTACTAATAGTTTCGCTGGTTATCTACATAGTAGCACGCCTGAAGGTCATGTTTTTTTGAGTGTTTGTAACTATTATTGTTAAATTTTAGAAAAGTGAATAAATAATTCATTTTCGATTTATCTGTAGCATTTAAAATCTGTCCTGGCGACTATATTTATTTTCACGGCAACGACCCGTCTTCCATTCAGGGCGCAGCCTGTGTATATGCCCGCAATTTTTTTACTCTCCCGGAATACGCACCCGCTCGGCGGGCTGGCGCAGGGTTATCCATGAATAGACGGCGTTAAACATCACCACGCTTGCGGTGACGAGAAAGACGGTGCGGAAGCCGTAGCTGGCGGAAACGGCGGCGCCCAGCAGCGGGCCGGTGACGTTGCCGATATCGCGGAAGGATTGGTTGTAGCTAAATATTCGGCCAGCAATTTGATTAGAAGAGTTGTAGACCAGCAGGGTCTGTACCGCGGGCAATAGCGCTCCGTCGGCGGCGCCAAGCAGGAAGCGCAGGATACCAAGTTGCCAGACGTTTTGGACCAGCGACATAGGGATCAGCAGGAGCACCGAAATGGCTAATGCGCCGATAAGTATTTTCTCCGGGCCAATGCGATCGCCGAGCTTGCCCAACCTCGGGGCACCAATCAGCGCCGCCACGCCGGGGACGGAAGCAATCATCCCGCTGATAAACGCCAGATTGCTGACGTTCCCCGCAAGGTCGCGGACATAGAGCGTGAGGATGGGCGCAATGGAGCCGGTAGCGACCTGAATTATCATGGTGGTGACAAACAGGCTCAGCACCAGGCGCGGATTTTTCAGCGAGGTCAGCACCTGACGAGCGTGCAGCATGTCCTTTTTAGACACCGGCGTGAACGACTCGCGGATGAAAAACAGCGTCATCACAAAGCAGATAAACAGCACCAGAGAGGTAATAAAGAAAACCGAACGCAGGCCGTAGGTGTCTGCCATCAGGCCGCCCATCAGCGGGCCAAGCAGCGCGCCGCTAACCGCGCCCGTCGACAGCGTGCCAAGTGCCCATCCGCTTTTATGGCGGGGAATTTGAGTGGCTATCAGCGCATTGGCATTGGGAACAAAACCCCCCAGCAGGCCCAATAGCGCACGCAGCGCCAGAAACTGCCAGATATTCTGCGCCAGCCCCATCAGCAGCATCACAATCGACATACCCAATGCGGAGCGCAGCAGCATAATCTTGCGGCCTTTCCGGTCGGCAAGACCGCCCCAGAATGGCGAAGCAACCGCGGAGAATAAAAAGGTAATGCTGAACACCAACCCGGACCACATATTCAGCTGGCTATGTCCGGTTACGCCGAGCAGTTCGACGTAGAGCGGCAGAAAGGGCATAACAAGGCTAAAGGCCGCGCCGGTGAGAAAACAGCCCAGCCAGGCGACGGCGAGATTGCGCTTCCAGTTGATGGTGGTGTCAGGGGGAGTCATACCGCTCCGAAATTGCAAAGTAAAGCCGAATGGCAAGATAGTAGAACTATTACTCTGCTAATTATGCGCCCGATGATATCGGGCTGGCAAATCGAAGGGCTTTTTTGAGCAAACGGAGACAGGCAGAAAAAGAAAGGGTGGCCGTAGCCACCCTGCGGTCATTGATATCTGTCCGGCATGCCTTCGGGGCGGGTTTTAAAGCGGCGATGCAGCCACATATACTGCTCCGGTGCCATCAGAATGCATTTCTCGACGATCTTATTCATCCAGCGGGCGGTTTCTGCCGGGCTTTCCAGCGGCGGATTAAGCTCCGGCTGAATGATCGTTAACTCATAACCTTTACCTTTCGGCAGGCGGCGCGGAACAAAAGGAACAGCGCAGGCGCCTGAAAGCTTCGCCAGCGTATAAGTTCCGGTGGTGGTTGCCGCCTGTTCAACCGCGAAGAATGGCACAAACTCGCTGCCGCGCGGGCCGTAGTCGTGATCCGGCGCGTACCAGATGATATCGCCGTTTTTCAGGGCGCGGATCATGCCCTTCAGATCTTTACGATCGATCATGCTCTTATTGGAGCGCATGCGGCCCCAGGTTTGCAGCCAGTCCAGCAGCGGGTTGTCGTTAGGCCGGTAGACGCCAATACCCGGAGTTTTAATACCGAAAATGCGTGCGCCAAGCTCCAGCGTCAGAAAGTGGATGCCGATCAGCAAAATGCCCTGGCCGGTCTTTTCAATCTCTTTAACTATCTCTACGCCTTCGTAGTGGCACCATTTATTGATGCGTTTAGTCGGCCAGAACCAGGCCATCCCGGTTTCAATCAGCCCCATACCCACGGACTCGAAATTTTCCACCACCATCTTTTCACGCTCGTCGGCGCTCATTTGGGGGAAGCAAAGCTCAAGATTACGGTAGGCTATGCGCGCGCGGCGCTTCATCAGGCGTTTAGCCAGCCGGCCCAGGCCGCAGCCAATGCGGTAAAGAACCGGGTAAGGGAGCTGTACCAGCAGGTATAAAAAACCGATGCCAAGCCAGGTAAGCCAGTAGCGCGGATGCAGTAACGCGCGCGAGAATTGCGGTAAGTTCGTCATTTAAAACCTTTGTGACGGCAATTGCCGGATCTTCTAATCATTCCATTGTGGCATTTTTTGGCGCAGAGCCAAAATTAGCGGTGGCAGAGTGCCTGATATTTCATCGATTGTTGCTGTTTTTGACGATGGGTGAGCAAAATGTAGCGCAAATCGTGGGGATGTAAATTATCGTTATTTGCTTTATGATGCAGCCCACTTTTTTTCCGACGATTGCGAGCGAACACCATGCCAGTGTTACACAACCGCGTCTCGAATGAGGAGCTGCGCGAGCGCATGCTTGCCGAAACCGAGCCGCGTACCACCATCTCATTCTATAAATATTTCACTATTGAAGAGCCTCAGGCGACACGTGATGCGCTTTACCAGCTGTTTCTGAGCCTCAACGTATTTGGTCGTGTCTATCTCGCCCGCGAGGGGATTAACGCCCAAATTAGCGTGCCTGAGAGCCGGGTAGACGCTTTCCGTGAGGCGCTTTATGCCTTCCACCCGGCGCTGAGTAACCTGCGCCTTAATATCGCCCTTGAAGACGACGGTAAATCGTTCTGGGTGCTGCGTATGAAGGTGCGCGAGCGTATTGTTGCCGACGGTATCGACGATCCAACCTTTGATGCCAGCGACGTGGGCGAATACCTGAAGGCTGCGGACGTCAACGCGATGCTGGACGACCCGAGCGCGGTGTTTGTCGATATGCGCAACCACTATGAATATGAAGTGGGCCATTTCGAAGATGCGGTTGAGATACCGGCCGACACCTTCCGCGAGCAGCTGCCGAAGGCTGTAGATATGATGCAGGACGATAAAGACAAAAAGATCGTCATGTATTGCACCGGCGGCATTCGCTGTGAAAAAGCCAGCGCGTGGATGCGTCACAACGGTTTTAAAAACGTGTATCACATTGAAGGCGGGATTATCGAGTATGCACGCCGCGCCCGTGAGCAGGGGTTACCCGTACGTTTTGTCGGTAAGAACTTTGTGTTTGATGAACGTATGGGCGAACGCATTTCCGATGACGTGATTGCCCACTGCCATCAGTGCGGGGCACCGTGCGATAGTCACACCAACTGTAAAAATGACGGCTGTCATCTGCTGTTTATCCAGTGTCCTGCCTGCGCCGAGAAATTTTCAGGCTGTTGCAGCGAAGTGTGCCGTGATGAACTGGCCCTGACGCCGGAAGAGCAGCGCCGCCGCCGCGCCGGTCGTGAAAACGGTAATAAGGTGTTCAATAAATCTCGCGGTGCGCTAAACACCACGCTGGGTATTCCTGACCCCGAGTAAGATTGAAAGCCTCCCCGAAAAGGGAGGCCTTTCGACTACTGGCGAACGCCCTCGACAGAAATAATCAAGTCCACATCCTGCGAAGCCGGCCCCAGATCCTGGGTAATATTGAAGTCTTTCAGCTTGATCTTGCCCTGTGCTTCAAAACCCGCGCGTACGCCGCCCCACGGATCGTCGCCCTGGCCAATCAGTTTGGCCGCCAGCGTCACTGGCTTAGTAACGCCGTTTAGCGTCAGGTTGCCGGTAATATCCAGCTTCTCGCCGTCTTTTTTCACTGCGGTCGAAGCAAAGGTCGCCTGAGGGAATTTTGCCGCATTGAGGAATTCCGCGCTGCGCAGGTGCTTATCGCGCTCGGCGTAGTTGGTATCAACGCTGGTGGTGTTGATGGTAACGTTTACCTTATCGGCGGCTGGATCCTTTTCATCGAAGGTAAAAGTACCGTCAAAATCGCGGAAAGTACCGTACAGCCAGCTATAGCCGAGGTGCTGAATACGGAAATTCACAAAGGCGTGTTGGCCCTGTTTATCAATTTTGTAGTCCGCAGCGACGGCGGAGCCGTTAGTGAATAACAGAGCGCTTAATGTGGCTCCCAGCAGGATTTTTTTCATCGTCTAACTCTCCATGGTTAACGGGATACTTTGCCCAGCATACGCTTGAGGGTGGCATCCTTATCTATAAAATGGTGCTTCAGGGCGGCGATCGCGTGGAGCAGGGAAATAATTACCACCGTCCAGGCAAGCCAAAGATGAACGGTCCCCGCGAGGTCGGCCTGGCTGGAGAAGTCGGTAAGCGTTGCCGGAACATCAAACCAGCCAAACACGCTGACAGGTTTCCCGTCCGCGGTGGATATCAGGTAACCGCTCAGTAAAATAGCGAACAACAATACGTACAGCAGAATATGGGCGATTGACGCGCTAATTCGGGTCAGGCGTGAATAACTTTTCAGCGCCGGGGGAGGAGGCGAAATAAAACGCCAGATAACACGAATGACCAGCCCCAGCATCAGTAAAATACCCATACTTTTGTGGATCTCTGGCGCTTTGTGATACCAGACGTCGTAATAACCGAGGGTGACCATCCAGAGGCCAAGGGCAAACATCCCGTAAACCGTGGCGGCGGTCAGCCAGTGAAGCAGTACCGGAAGATGTCCGTAGCGATCGGGTGAATTTCGCCATTGCATAATTATGCGTCCATGTATTTTTCTGAAGAAATTAAAAATAGGCTTTCTGTTAACCTCAGATCAACATAAATATGCTTTTTTATAAATATATCTTACCTGTTTCTATTTTTTTGAATGACTCATGCCGATTGTTATCAGTTGAGTCGAATGAATAGTGGTTTTTTCAGGTGGGAAACCGAGTTGAAATAATAATTGTGAATTTAATTGTTTGCATTAAAACTATATTTATTTAAATTCATCGTCAATTATTGTCAATATAACCGGCGGCGAGTTATTTAATAAAAATAGATATAAGCAAGATCGATTATCGCCACGATGGCCCAGAGAATAAGATAAACGATAAAGTGCTCGCGGATATTATTGGTTAAAAAATGAATAAATTTGCTCATGGCGACCCCGGTTAAAAAGTGGCGGAAGGTTCCGCCACCGGGAGATTTTACGCCGTTTTAAAGCGAGAAAGTGCGAACGGGGACAAATCAAATGCAGATTTTTGCCCCAGAGCAAACTGACAGGCAATCTCGCCCAGTACGGAGGCGAATTTAAAGCCGTGCCCGCTCAGGCCGGTAATCACCAGCGTATTGTCATGGCCGGGCAGGGTATCAATGATGAAGTCTTCATCCGGCGAATTGTCATAGGTGCAGGCTTTTCCGTGCAGGCAGCAGCCAATACCCGGCAGGAACTCGCGCAGGAAGGGAAACACTTCGGAGCCGTCGCTGGCGAGGGCGCCAAACGGCTTACGCTGCTCGTGGGAGTCGATGTTCTGGCCGCCGTTGTGTTTGCCGAGCTTGAGCTCGTTGTCCTCAGCCGGGAAGCCGTAATACTGGTCGCCGTTGGGCGTTTCGGCGGTAAAGGCCGGGAATTTGTTGTTCTCGCTGTAGCGCCCATCGGCCTGGTGCCAGGCAAAGATTTTGCGTACTGGCGTAACCGGCAGTTCCGGCAGTAGTTTGCTGACCCAGGTTCCGGCGCTGAGCAGTAGTTTGCTGCCGTGATATTCGCCTTCTTCGGTGACTACGGTCACGCCTTCTTCCCCGTGGTGAATATCGGTGACGCAGCAGTTGAACAGATGCGCGCAGCCGCCCTGTTTTGCGAGGCTGATATACGTCTCAACAGCGATTTCGCTTTTAAGCACCCCTGAGTTCGGCTCAAACAGGCCTACATAATTTTCGGGCACCATGATTTCCGGCCAGCGGGCAGTTACCGCCGCTGAGTCTAATGTTTCCAGCGGCAGAGAGAATTTTTCGGCGCTGGCCGCTACATTGCGAATAAACGCCGAATCAGCGGGGCCGAGGTTGATAACGCCGGTGCGGTGAAACAGCTTTTCGCCGCTGGTTTCCGCCAGCGCATCCCACAGTTTCTGGGCGCGCAGCACCATAGGCACGTATTTTTCCCCTTCACCGTAGGCGTGGCGGATAAGACGAGTACCGCCGTGGTGGCTACCCTGGTCGTGCGGCGGGTGGCCGCTATCAATCATCAGCACCTTGAGGCCTGAGTGGGTTGCATAGCAGCCTGCTGCTGCGCCGACGGAGCCGCTGCCGACGATAATGAGGTCGTAGTTCATAAGCTTTTCTCTGTGGAAAATTATCTGTAGCAGGGTAATTAATTCGCCGTGGGGATGCAATTAACGGTACGGATAAAATAAAAAAGGCACCCATTGGGTGCCTGTGGCTTTTGTCAGCATTGCTCGTCAATGCTTGCGATAATCGTTTTGCTGATAATCACTGGATTCAATCTTTGCAATCCCGGCTTCGAGAATTGATATAAATTGCCGGGCGACATCGGTGGTCAGCCAGAGCGTCTGGCCCACCTCGGTTTCATCTTGCTTCTGATTATTGGATGTCAGGTAGTGCAGGCGCAGCATCATGGCATCGTAGCTATCGACGGTGCTGATGTCCCATCCGACGAGGGGATGAGTCTGAATAACATCACTATTTTTTTCCATCATAACCCCTTTTATACGTGTTTAAAGACAACGGCTAGCGAGGTTCATGCGTGATTTATCGTGAAGCGACTTAAGTATATCAATACTCTGTATGTATGGGGGTTAAATAAATACTCCGCAACACTTTTTTTGCATTATTGACGTTAGATGAGCAATAAATCGACAGGCTATTCCGATTTGTCTGAGATAAAGTGGAAATTAATCAGCGGGTAGTTTAAAAAATGAGCAAAATAAAGCGTAGAAATAAAAAAACCGGATGGCGACACCCGGCAAAAAAAGTACCAACATAATTGAGGGTATTAGTCGGCGGAAAACCAATCGTCAGCGCTTTCCCAGGTTTCCTGGAGGATCTCGCTGATTCGCGTTTTATCTTCTTTTGCTCCGCCCAGCACCGAAAGGTTGTTGCCGGACGCGTAGCGCACCTGGACTTCGCTGCTGGTGTCGGGGAAATGCTGATTAATACGGCGGGAAAGCTCGCTGGCAAGGGCGTCAATCGCCCCCGGCGGTAGCGGTGTAGTTTTAGCTATAGTGACTTCAATACGCATAACGACCCCCTGTACAATATACTGGATATTTATACAGCTTAATTGTCCACTTCGCAACAGGGGGCGCTGAAAAATTTAGCGTTTTACCGACCAGACAACCTCTTCCCCGGCGAGGAACGGCACGATGCTGTCATCTTCGGTTTCAATCAGCTCCGGCATTTTCTCCGCCACGCGCACCAGCTCGATGCTCTCTTCATTCACCGGCAGGCCGTAGAAACGCGGGCCGTTCAGCGAAGTAAAGGCTTCGAAGTGCTGCAAGGCATTCATCTCTTCAAATACCGTGGCATAGGCGCCAAGGGCAGAAGGCGCGTTAAAGCAGCCTGCACAGCCGCAGCTGGCTTCTTTGCGGTGGCGAGTGTGCGGCGCCGAGTCGGTGCCAAGGAACACGCGCTCGCAGCCGCTGGCGACCAGCGCACGCAGCGCTTCCTGATGAACGCTACGTTTCAGGATAGGCAGACAGTAGAGGTGAGGGCGAATACCGCCAACCAGCATATGGTTGCGGTTAAATATCAGATGCTGAGGCGTGATAGTAGCCGCAATTAGCGAATCACCTTCCTGCACATACTGAGCGGCGTCTTTGGTGGTGATATGTTCGAACACCACTTTCAGGCCAGGCAACTGGCGGCGTAGCGGCTCCATTACGGTTTCAATAAAGCGGGCTTCGCGGTCAAAAATATCGATATCGGCGTGGGTGACTTCGCCATGCACCAGCAGCGGCATGCCGATTTTTTGCATGCGCTCCAGCACCGGCATAATTGCGGCCGTACTGGTTACGCCGTGGGCGGAGTTGGTTGTCGCGTTTGCCGGGTACATCTTGGCCGCTGTAAACACGCCTTGGTTAAAGCCGCGCTCCAGCTCGTTCGGGTCGAGCGTGTCGGTCAGGTAGCAGGTCATCAGCGGTTCAAACTTCTGCCCGGCAGGCACGGCATCCAGAATACGCTGGCGATAGGCAACGGCGGCTTCAACGCTGGTAATCGGCGGCACAAGGTTAGGCATCACAATCGCGCGGCCAAAATCCTGGCTGGTATAAGGCACCACGGTTTTCAGCATCTCGCCGTCGCGAAGGTGGATATGCCAGTCGTCTGGGCGGCGGATTTTTAATACCTGAGGTAATGCGGTCATGAATGTGCTCCGGCGTGTGAGGGAAAATCAGTCATCTGGGGCTGGTTTTATGCCGGGCACTAAGGATAAGGGGAAACGTTATCGTTTGCACCACTTATGTTGCACAAACTCATCGGGACAGTTAGCTGCCCCGATGGTTAAGCGATTAGTCGGTGAAAGGAATAATTATCTCGCCGGGTTTGACTTCAATCCCTTTGGCATATTTCTTCGCCAGCGACTCGCCTTTGCTGCGATCTTCACTCAGAACGTAGGCCGGCTGCTGGTTAAAGTAATTGCGCAGCGACTGGTTCAGATAAGGGACGATGGTTTGCAGCACGCTCTGCATTTTTTGCGGCTCAACCTGGGCATCCACCACTTCCATTTCCTGCAGGAAGATAGCGCCTTTCTCTTTGTTGAACACCGGCAGCGCCTTGAGCTTCAGCTTCAGGGTGGCTTTCTGGTTGCCGAACAGAGAAGACATATCCAGGTTAGCATCGCCGGTTAGCGTAACTTTGTTTGGCTCTTCCCGGCCAATCTGGCTGGTGAGATTAGTCAGCACAACGTGCGCGTCTGCAATACCGGGCAGGCCGATATCTTTTGAGAAGTTATTGTGTTTCTCCAGCGCCTGGTTAATCTCCTGTTCATTGACGCTGTACTGCGTTAATTGGTTACATCCTGCCAGCAGGCCGCTGAGCATCAATGCTGCGGCAAAAACAATCTTCTTCATAGGCTTCCTCAAATAGCGGCTCCAATGCCGTGCCTTGCGTTAATCAGCATAATCCGACACGGCAGGCGCTGCTACCGGAAAAGTATGAAAGCGGGATGCTTACCTCTGGCCGCCCGGCTCCAGCATCGTCGGCTCTACCCGCTTAAGGCTAAACTGCCACCACAGCGCGGCAAGCGTAATGCAGCCGATTATGCCGAGCATTGCCCACGGCAGTTCCGGCTGCCCGAGGGTTTTACCGACGTCAAATAACCAGCCGCCGCCCGTATAGCCGAGTGCTCCGCCCAGCGATAAGCCTAAGCGGCTGAACCCCATATAGCTGCCGCGTGCGCGGGCGTCGGCAAGTGAGGCGCTCAGGGTTTCACGCGCCGGTTCGGCAATAATTGAGCCGATATAGAACGTGCAGATCAGGGCAAAGAGCTGTTGCAGGCTTGAGGCGAGGCCGATGGGCATCAGGCTGAGGGTCATCAGCACCAGGCCCGCCATTAAACGCTGCTCAAGGCGGAAGCGTTTTTCGCTCCAGCGGGCAATGGGATAGAGCAGCGTCAGGGATAGAGCGGCTTCGATGGCATACATCCACTTCACCGCCGATGGCGTACCGGCGATGTCGTTAACCATCAGCGGCAGCATCAGCATCACCTGTACGGCCAGCATGTAATAGCCGGTCAGCGTTAGCACATAGGTAACGAAGCGCTTATCCCGGAACACGCGGCTCATCCCTTCGCGCATTGGCGTGCGAATGGTTGAAAGCTTATAGGCCGGAAGCAGCCAGGCGTTCAGCGCGGCGCAGAGCACAAACATTACCGCTCCTGCGGCGCAAACCAGGCGGAAGTCGTATTGCAGCAGCCAACTGCCGAGCAGGGCGCCAATAACCGCCCCGGCGCTGTCCTGCATCATCAACAGGGAGAAGAAGCGCCCGCGGTGCTGAGGACGAACCAGCTTGACGACAAGCGCAGAGCGCGGTGGGTCAAACAGCGTACCGCCGATGGCGGAAAGCAGGCAGGAAAGCCACAGCATCCAGGGTTCAGTGGCGATGCCCATGATGGCAAACCCGGCGGCTCGCAGCAGCATCCCGGTGACAATCATCGGCTTGGCGCCCAGACGGTCGGCGATAGCTCCGCCAAACACGCCCAGCCCCTGCTGAATAAACTGACGCAGGCCGAGGGCAATACCCACCATCAACGCGGCCCAGCCGAGCTGATCAACGAAGCGAATGGAAATTAAAGGGAAGACGACGAAAAAGCCTAATACCACCAACATGTTATCAAGCAGCAGGAAATATTTACCCAGGCTCCTCGCCTGCGCCACCCGCGACATCTCCCCTCCAGGGAACTTAATTATACAACACAGTAACTTATTCTCGCCCGTCGCCCTGGCTTTTGACACCCGGCGCAGGACAATATTTTTTTATCGTTCAGTGAGTTTGATTCAACTCTTTAATCGAAAAAAGTGATGTTGCTTCATGTTGTTGTTTTCACACGGCGGGCAGCCGCAGGTATAGTAACGGGAATAGCCCCGTTAACTGGGATGAAGGAGTGGGATGAACATGTTTGGCTACCGCAGTAACGTGCCGAAAGTCCGTCTGACCACGGACCGATTAGTGGTACGTCTGGTTTATGAGCGTGACGCCTGGCGTCTGGCGGATTATTACACCGAGAACCGTCAGTTTTTAAAACCCTGGGAACCCATTCGCGATGAAAGCCACTGTTACCCTTCCGGGTGGCAGGCAAGGCTCGGCATGATTAATGAAATGCATAAGCAAGGCAGCGCTTACTACTTTGCGTTGCTCGACCCGGAAGAGAAAGAAGTCATGGGCGTGGCAAACTTTTCCAACGTGGTTCGCGGCTCTTTTCACGCCTGCTATCTCGGTTATTCCATCGGCGAGAAATGGCAGGGGCAGGGGCTAATGTATGAGGCGCTGACCAGCGCGATTCGCTATATACAGCGCAGCCAGAATATCCACCGCATTATGGCAAACTATATGCCGCATAATCAGCGCAGCGGCGACCTGCTGGCGCGGCTGGGTTTTGAGAAAGAAGGCTACGCAAAGGATTATTTGCTGATTGATGGCGCATGGCGGGACCACGTCCTGACCGCGCTGACCGCTAAAGACTGGACCCCAGGGCGTGGAGCGTAAAAATGAAATATCAGTTAACTGCGGTAGAAGCCCGCGTGATTGGCAGCCTGCTGGAAAAGCAGATAACGACGCCTGAGCAATACCCGATGTCGGTCAACGGCGTGCTTACCGCAAGTAACCAAAAGACCAACCGCGAGCCGGTAATGGAGCTGAAAGAGCATGAAGTCCAGGACACGCTGGACGCGCTGGTGAAAAGCCACTATCTGCGCACCGTCAGCGGTTTTGGCAACCGCGTGACGAAATATGAGCAGCGCTTCTGTAACTCCGAGTTTGGCAATTTAAAACTGACGCCAGCGGAAGTTGCGGTCATCACCACTTTGCTGCTGCGTGGAGCACAGACTCCGGGTGAACTGCGCAGCCGTGCCGCACGAATGTTTGAGTTCAGCGATATGGCGCAGGTCGAAGCCACGCTGGAAGGGCTGGCAAACCGCGAGGACGGGCCGTTTGTGGTACGCCTGGCCCGTGAGCCCGGTAAACGCGAAAGTCGCTATATGCACCTGTTCAGCGGCGAGGTAGACGTTTCAGCTCAGGTGGAGCAGGGCAGCAGCCCGGCTTCTGAAGATCTCACCGCCAGAGTTGAGGCGCTGGAAAATGAAGTCGCCGACCTGAAGCAACGTCTGGACTCGCTGCTCGCTCACCTGGGAGATTAATCATGACTAAGCTGCGAATTGGTGTAGTGGGGCTGGGCGGCATCGCGCAGAAAGCCTGGCTACCGGTGCTTGGGGCATCCAACGACTGGGCGCTGGTGGGCGCATTTTCACCCACCAGAGCGAAAGCGTTGCCGGTGTGCGAAACCTGGCGTATTCCCTACATCGGCTCTTTGAACGACCTGGCCGCGCAGTGCGACGCGGTGTTCGTCCACAGCGCCACCAGCTCGCATTATGCGGTAGTCAGGGAACTGCTGAAGGCGGGCGTGAGCGTTTGTGTCGACAAGCCGCTGGCCGAAAATCTGGCGGATGCCGAGAGGCTGGTTGAGCTGGCCGAGCGCTCGAAGCGTACGCTGATGGTCGGGTTTAACCGCCGTTTTGCGCCTCGTTACCAGCAGCTAAAAGAGAAGCTGTCCGGCGGGGCTTCGTTGCGCATGGATAAGCACCGTACCGACAGCGTCGGCCCTCATGACCTGCGCTTTACGCTGCTCGATGATTATTTGCACGTTGTTGATACCGCGTTGTGGCTGGGCGGCGGTGCGGGGCAGTTACAAAGCGGCACCCTGCAAACCAACGAGCAGGGGCAAATGCTTTACGCTGAGCACCACTTCAGCCAGGGTAATCTGGCGATAACCACCAGTATGCATCGCCGCGCCGGAAGCCAGCGTGAATGGGTTCAGGCGGTTACCGACGGCGGATTGTTTGAGGTGACCGATATGCGCCAGTGGCGCGAAGAATGCGGCTCAGGCTTGGTAGAGCAGCCGATCCCGGGCTGGCAAACTACGCTTGAACAGCGCGGTTTTGCGGGCTGTGCACGCCACTTTATTGACTGCGTGGCAAATCAGACGGTTCCGGAAACCTCCGGCGAACAGGCGCTACTCGCGCAGCGCGTGGTGGAGAAGCTGTGGCGCGAGGCCATTAGCGAATAGTCTGTAACACATCGCGGTAGTATTTCGTCGCTGTATCGGTAGACTATGCCGACTTGTCATCATCCATTAACGCCAGCAACGCTGGCGTTCAGACGGCTGACAAACCTCAGGTGATAGATAACGCCACAGAGGGCACAAAAAATAGACAAGGAAAATCAATTCATTGATTTTCGGCTGATAGCCACAAAGAGGAAAAAACCACGCTTTTTTCCTCTTTGTTAGCAACCTTAAACGCCAGCAACGCTGGCGTTAATGTTTGTGGAATAACAAAATAAATGAACCTATTAAAATCGCTGGCGGCCGTCAGCTCGATGACCATGTTTTCCCGCGTGCTTGGCTTTGCGCGCGACGCCATTGTTGCGAGGGTATTTGGGGCAGGGATGGCAACGGATGCCTTTTTCGTTGCTTTTAAATTGCCGAACCTGCTGCGGCGTATTTTCGCCGAGGGCGCGTTCTCCCAGGCGTTTGTGCCGATTCTGGCCGAATACAAAAGCAAGCAGGGCGAAGATGCCACCCGCGTCTTTGTTTCCTATGTTTCCGGGCTTCTGACGCTGGCGCTGGCGCTGGTTACCGTGCTCGGCATGCTGGCCGCGCCGTGGGTGATTCTGGTGACCGCGCCGGGCTTCGCGGATACCGCAGACAAGTTTGCGCTGACCTCAAGCCTGCTGCGTATTACTTTCCCTTATATTTTGCTTATCTCGCTGGCGTCGCTGGTAGGGGCCATCCTGAATACCTGGAACCGTTTCTCGGTACCGGCGTTTGCCCCGACCTTCCTTAACCTCAGCATGATAGGCTTTGCGCTGTTTGCCGCGCCGCATTTTAACCCGCCGATCCTGGCGCTCGCCTGGGCGGTGACCGTGGGCGGGGTATTACAGCTCGCCTACCAGCTTCCTCATCTCAAGAAAATCGGCATGCTGGTGCTGCCGCGTATCAGCTTTAAAGACGCGGGGGCGATGCGGGTCATCAAGCAGATGGGCCCGGCTATTCTTGGGGTTTCGGTCAGCCAGATCTCGCTTATCATTAACACCATTTTCGCCTCCTTCCTGGTTTCCGGCTCGGTCTCCTGGATGTATTACGCCGACCGCCTTATGGAGTTCCCTTCCGGGGTGCTGGGCGTGGCATTGGGCACTATTTTGCTGCCGTCGCTGGCGAAAAGTTTCGCCACCGGCAACCATGACGAATATTCGCGCCTGATGGACTGGGGGCTGCGCCTTTGCTTCCTGCTGGCACTGCCGAGTGCGGTTGCGCTGGGTATCCTGGCAAAACCGCTTACCGTTTCGCTGTTCCAGTATGGTAAATTCACCGCCTTCGATGCGCTGATGACCCAGCGCGCGCTGGTGGCTTACTCCGTCGGCCTGATGGGGCTTATCGTGGTTAAAGTGTTAGCGCCGGGCTTTTACTCGCGCCAGGACATTAAAACCCCGGTCAAGATTGCCATCGTGACGCTGATCCTGACCCAGTTGATGAACCTGGTATTTATCGGGCCGCTGAAGCATGCGGGGCTTTCGCTGTCCATTGGTCTGGGAGCTTGTATTAACGCCTCGCTGCTCTACTGGCAGCTGCGCAAGCAGGATATCTTCCAGCCGCAGCCTGGCTGGAGCGCGTTTCTTCTGCGCCTGGTGGCGGCGGTCATTGTGATGTCCGCGGTGCTGATTGGCCTGATTCACCTGATGCCGGCCTGGGACTTAGGCGCGATGCCGTATCGCATGGTGCGTTTGATGGCGGTGGTGCTGGCCGGTATTGCTGCCTACTTTGCGACGCTGCTTTTGCTGGGCTTCAGGTTGAAAGATTTTGCCCGGCGCACGATATAACTTTTCCTGAGGTGGATGGCGCTTTGCGCGCTCCACCCTATTCTTTATATGTTGAATGTTTAATTAGGTGATAGAGCGATGAACGGAATAATCACAACCTGGTTCGAAGATAAAGGCTTCGGATTTATCAAAGATGAAAACGGCGATAACCGTTACTTCCATGTGATTAAAGTCGCCAACCCGGAGCTGATTAAGAAAGACGCCGCGGTGACCTTCGAGCCGGGGACTAACAATAAAGGGCTGTCCGCATTTGCCGTGAAGGTCGAGCCGGAGAGCAAGCATATCTTTATTGCCGGTGAGCGTTTCAAAATTACCGCGATTAAATCCTTCCTGGTCTACAGCGAAGAGAAGCCGGTAGAGGCGAAAATCGATAAAGAAAATGCGGTATTGTCCGTTGGCCTGCTGATGAACAGCATTCGCCCGAAGACAGAAAAGAAAGAAGGGGAGATGCGTAGCGTGAAGATGCTGGCGATTACTACCTTCCAGAACACCACGCATATTTTCTCGGAAGATGAGATTGATGTGGACGCTACTGCAAAAATTCTGAACGCCCTGTAATAGCAAAACTGCTGGCGCCTGAGTCAGGCTGCCAGCAGTTATCAAAATTATTTAAAAATCAGATACTGATTTTTTTGCCGCCGCGATTGTTTCCGGACGTAGCCTGCCCATCCGCACCGTAAAAGTCAGGAGCCTGATGCGGCTTCAGTACCGCCAGCGCCTGTTCGTTACGGGCCAGCTGGTCTTCCAGTAACCAGCCGTTATGCTGGTTGATATCTCTCAAATGCTGGGTTTTTTGCGTAATCGTCTGCCAGCGCTGGTTGATATCAATATTGATAACCGCTCCGGCATTTTGCTCAGCGCGGCGCTGCTGCTCCAGGTAGTCCAGCGTAGCCAGCAGCGAACTTTTATCTTCAGTTATACGTTGCAGCGCGTTGCCGTTTATCAGGCCTGCGGAAAGCTGCAGCTGTTCGGCGTCCATCACCTCTTTCAGTGAATTCAGCACCGCGGTCATTTGGTCCAGCACTTCTAACAGACGACTCACCGTTATTTACTCGATAAATAGCTTTGGGCTTCCTGGATAAGCGCATCGGCGATTTTGCCGGTATCCATCTTCAGGTCGCCGTTACGAATTGCCGTCTTCAGCGCTTCAACACGTTCCATGTTGATATCGCTGCTGCCTGGCTGCATCAATTTGGCCTGCGCATCGCTTAACTTCACGCTGGTGCTGTTAGCCGTGGCAGACTTTTCCAGACGGCTTTTCAGCGTCTGTGGCTCGCTGGTTTCACGAGGTTGTACGGTGCTTACCGGTTTCAATGGCGACGTGCGATCAATGCTCATTATTCTCTCCTCATCGAGGGGCTCGCGGCGTAAGAGCCAGTCAGTATCATTAGTTGATATTACTATCGGCAGTCGCCGCGGAATCTTTAAAAAGATTATAGATTAATCAGAATATTCCCATCAGAGTCTACAGTCCCGCTTACCACCTGTCCTGAAGACATTCTGACGCGGGCATTTTGCGCCACCGCCGCGTTGTTTAACGCCTTGCCTTCACCGTTGACGCTAAAGCCGTCTCCGGAGGCAATAACCTGCACCTGCTGCCCGGCTTTTACGCGCCATGCCTGGCGAACCATCGACTGAATAACGGGCTGGCCGGGGGCGATATCCCGCAGTGAAACCGCGTCAGTTGCCTGGCTGAGATTCATCATCGTTCTCGGCGGCAACTGGTCAAGACGGCCCTTTTTTAGTTCAACGCTGCTCTCGTCGAGCCTTGAGCCACGGCTGATAGCCCGCGCCGCTGCCACATAATTTCCGGTCGCAATAACCTGAACCTGAATAAACCGTTTGTCGCTCCCGCAGCGCGCCATCACGCTGACGTTGCCCCAAAGCTTAGCGTTGCCAGGGGTTGAAAACTCCGGGTACGGGCAGGCGGGAAGCTGCGCATCTGCGGTTCTCACGTTGACGCTGACGTCGTCGCTAATCCCAGCCAGACGCTGCTGGAAATACTGGGTCAGCGGCTTGTCCAGCGTACCCGCCAGGGCCAGCTGGCTTACCAGCATGGTTGCCACGCCACTCCAGATTTTCAGGCTTCTCATCGCGCTTCTCCGTTTTCAGGTTGCGGTGATTTTAACCGCGAGCCGATTTGATCAAGGCGATAAATAGCGACGTATTTTGTGCTTATTCCACCCATCACGTACGCGTAAGGGGCTTTAAGCTTTCGGACGATTCCTAATTCTATGGACCATGGAGGAAGCATGCTCGATAAACTGGACGCCGCACTGCGATTTCAGCAAGAAGCGCTTAATTTGCGTGCTCAGCGTCAAGAGATCCTGGCCGCGAATATCGCCAATGCCGACACGCCGGGCTTTCAGGCGCGCGATATCGACTTTGCCAGTGAAATGAAAAAAGTGATGGAGCGCGGACGCGTTGAAGGCGGCGGGATGTCCCTTGCGCTGACTTCTTCACGCCATATCCCGGCACAAACCCACTCCACTCCGTCGCTCAATCTCCTCTACCGCGTACCTGACCAGCCAGCAATGGACGGCAACACCGTCGATATGGACCGCGAGCGTACGCAGTTTGCTGATAACAGCCTGAACTACCAGACCAACCTTACGGTTCTTGGTGGGCAAATCAAAAGCATGATGTCTGTGCTTCAGGGGTAATTGATGGCTTTACTCAATATTTTTGATATCTCGGGTTCGGCAATGGCCGCCCAGTCCCAGCGCATGAACGTGGCGGCGAGTAACCTCGCCAACGCCGACAGCGTAACCGGGCCGGACGGACAGCCTTACCGCGCAAAACAGGTCGTTTTCCAGCTCGATGCCGCGCCAGGCGCTGCCACCGGCGGCGTAAAAGTGACCAAAGTGATAGAGAGCGACGCGCCGGACAAAATGGTGTTCCAGCCTGGAAACCCGCTTGCCGACGCGCGTGGCTACGTGCGCATGCCTAACGTGGACGTGGTGGGGGAAATGGTTAACAGCATGTCCGCCTCCCGCAGCTACCAGGCCAACGTCGAAGTGCTCAATACCGTGAAGGGCATGATGATGAAAACGCTCACCCTCGGTCAGTAACAGGAGCCTATATGTCCATTGCAGTCAAAATGAACAACCCGGCTGATAATGTTGACCCTACGGCAGGGGCATCAAAAAACAGCCTGACGGGCAACAGCGCCTCCGACCTGCAGGGCAGTTTTCTGACCCTGCTGGTGGCACAGCTCAAAAACCAGGACCCAACCAACCCGATGCAGAACAACGAACTGACCACGCAGCTTGCGCAGATCAGTACCGTTAGCGGCATCGAAAAGCTGAACACCACCCTTGGCTCGGTTTCCGGCCAGCTTAATCAGAACCAGTCGCTGCAGGCCAGCGCCCTGATTGGCCACGGCGTGATGATCCCGGGTAACAAGATTCTGGCGGGTACCGACGCGACCACCAAGACCATCAGCACCACGCCGTTTGGCGTTGAGCTCCAGCAGGCTGCGGATAAAGTCACCGCCACGGTTACCGACAAAGACGGCAAAGTGGTGCGCACTATCGAAATTGGCGGGCTTAGCGCAGGTGTGCATACCTTCACCTGGGACGGCACGGCAAGCGACGGCACCGCGGTGGCGGATGGTTCATACAACGTAAGTATCAGCGCAACTAACGGCGGGACTCAGCTGGTGGCTCAGCCGCTGAACTTCGCCATGGTGAACGGCGTCATCAATAACAAAGATGGCCTCAAGCTGGATCTCGGAACCTACGGTTCCACGACCCTCGATGCAATCAGGCAGATTATCTAAGCCTACAACCTTAGCAGGAGTAAGACATGGCGTTTTCTCAAGCGGTCAGCGGCCTGAATGCTGCGGCCACCAACCTGGATGTGATTGGTAACAACATTGCCAACTCCGCCACCTACGGTTTTAAATCCGGCACCGCTTCTTTTGCCGATATGTTTGCAGGTTCCAAAGTGGGGCTGGGCGTTAAAGTTGTGGGTGTGACTCAGAACTTTAACAGCGGCACGCCAACCAACACCGGCCGCGGCCTGGACGTTGCTATCAACCAGAACGGCTTCTTCCGCATGGTCGATAGCGCAGGCTCCGTGCTTTACAGCCGTAACGGTCAGTTTACGCTCGACCCAAGCCGTAACCTGGTGAACATGCAGGGCCTGAGCCTGACCGGCTACCCGGCAGTAGGCAGCCCGCCGACTATTCAGCAGGGTGCGAGCCCGGTTGCTTTGTCCGTTCCTAATACCCTGATGCCGGCCAAAATCACCACCACGGCCACCATGCAGGTTAACCTGAACTCTACCGACAAAGCGCCAACCGTAGCATTTAACCCGGCTAACCAGGACAGCTTTAACAAAAGCGGCCCGCTGACCGTGTATGACAGCCAGGGTAACGCTCACAACATGAACGCCTACTTCGTAAAAGACAGCGCGAACCCGAACACCTGGAAAGTCTACACCGTAGACAGCAGCGTAGCTGGCGGCACGCCAGCGCTCGCAACCACCATGGTATTCGACAATAACGGTAACCTGACTTCTGGCGGCGTAGCTAACGGTATCGTGACCGGCACCATCAACGGGGCGACTCCGGCCACCTTCAGCATCGACTTCAAAAACTCGATGCAGCAGAACACCGGCGCGACCACTATCGTTGGCACTACCCAGAACGGTTATAAACCTGGCGAGCTTATCTCTTACAGCATCAACAACGATGGCACCATCGTGGGTAACTACTCTAACGAGCAGAACCAGCTGTTAGGGCAAATCGCGCTGGCAAACTTCGCTAACCCGGAAGGCCTGACGCCGCAGGGTGATAACGTCTGGGCGGCAACTAACTCTTCCGGCGTTGCGCTGCTGGGCACCGCGGGCACCGGTAACTTCGGCACCCTGACCAGCGGTGCGTTGGAGTCTTCAAACGTCGATCTGAGTAAAGAACTGGTGAACATGATCGTCGCGCAGCGTAACTATCAGTCGAATGCGCAGACTATCAAAACCCAGGATCAGATCCTCAACACCCTGGTTAACCTGCGCTAAGCGCCTGACGGGACGGTTTAATGGATCACGCAATCTACACCGCCATGGGCGCGGCCAGTCAAACCCTGAACCAACAGGCCGTGACGGCAAGCAACCTGGCGAACGCTTCTACTCCCGGCTTCCGGGCGCAGCTTAATGCCCTGCGTGCCGTGCCGGTTGAAGGGCTTTCTCTGCCAACCCGTACCCTCGTCATCGCCTCTACGCCTGGGGCGGATATGACGCCGGGTCAAATGGATTACACCTCGCGCCCTACGGACGTTGCTTTACAGCAGGATGGCTGGCTGGCGGTGCAGACTCAGGATGGCACAGAAGCTTATACCCGCAACGGTAATATCCAGGTCAGCCCCGCCGGTCAGTTGACCATCGGTGGCCGTCCGGTTATTGGCGACGGCGGCCCGATTGCCGTGCCGGAAGGTGCTCAGGTGACTATCGCCGCGGACGGCACCATCTCCGCGCTGAACCCGGGCGACGCGCCAAATACTATTGCGCCGATTGGCCAGCTTAAGCTGGTGAAAGCGACGCAGCGGGAAGTGGTGCGCGGCGATGACGGTTTGTTCCGCCTTAACCCAGCCGCGCAGGCCACTCGCGGCGCGGTATTGCAGGCTGACCCTACCATCAAGGTGATGTCCGGCGTGCTCGAAGGCAGTAACGTTAAACCGGCGGAAGCGATGGCGGATATGATTGCCAACGCCCGCCGCTTTGAAATGCAGATGAAAGTGATTGCCGGCGTTGACGAAAACGAACAGCGCGCCAACACGCTGCTGCAAATGTCCTGACGGCCGCTTACTAACAACAGGATTCAAACATGATCAGTTCTTTATGGATCGCCAAAACGGGTCTTGATGCACAGCAAACCAATATGGATGTGATTGCCAACAACCTGGCAAACGTCTCCACTAACGGTTTCAAGCGTCAACGCGCCGTGTTTGAAGATTTGCTTTATCAAACCATCCGCCAGCCTGGCGCGCAGTCTTCTGAACAGACTACGCTGCCGTCGGGCCTGCAGATTGGTACCGGCGTTCGTCCGGTCGCGACTGAACGTCTGCACAGCCAGGGCAACCTGTCCAAGACCGACAACAGCAAAGACGTGGCAATTAAAGGCGAAGGTTTCTTCCAGGTGCTGCTGCCGGACGGTACGTCGGCCTACACCCGCGACGGCTCCTTCCAGACTGACCAGAACGGCCAGCTGGTGACGGCGGGCGGTTTCCAGGTTCAGCCTGCGATAACTGTTCCGGCCAACGCCCTTAGCATTACCATCGGGCGCGACGGCGTGGTGAGCGCAACCCTGCAGGGGCAAACTGCCCCGGTACAGGTTGGCCAGCTGAACCTGACCACCTTTATGAACGATACCGGTCTGGAAAGTATTGGTGAAAACCTCTACACCGAAACCCAGGCATCCGGCGCGCCAAACGACACCACTCCGGGGTTGAACGGTGCCGGCCTGCTGTATCAGGGTTACGTTGAGACCTCAAACGTGAACGTTGCTGAAGAACTGGTGAATATGATCCAGGTTCAGCGCGCTTACGAAATTAACAGCAAGGCGGTCTCCACGACCGACCAGATGCTGCAAAAACTGACGCAAATGTAAGGCGTTTGCCGGCGCGCATACGCGCGTCGGCTGCCGTGACCTGAAGATGAAAGCAATGCAAAACCCAATGGTGCTCCGTCCTGTTGTTCTGAGTCTGGTGCTTGCCGTAAGCGGCTGCGCCCTTGTACCAAGTAAGCCGCTGGTTGAAGGTGCTACCACCGCCCAGCCGGTGCCCGGTCCTGCTCCTGCGATCAATGGGTCCATTTTCCAGACAGCACAGCCGATGAACTACGGTTATCAGCCGCTGTTTGAAGACCGCCGTCCGCGTAATATCGGCGACACCCTGACCATCCAGCTTCAGGAAAACGTTAGCGCCAGTAAAAGTTCCTCTGCGAATGCCAGCCGCGACGGTAAATCGGCGCTTGGCTTTGATACCGTGCCGACCTTCGCCGCCGGGCTGTTGGGCAATGGAAAAGCCGATCTGAATGCCTCCGGCAGCAACGGCTTTAACGGTAAAGGCGGCGCCAACGCCAGCAACACCTTTAGCGGCACCCTGACGGTAACCGTCGACCAGGTGCTGACCAACGGCAACCTGCATGTGGTGGGCGAGAAACAAATAGCCATCAATCAGGGAACAGAATTTATACGCTTCTCAGGCGTAGTGAACCCGCGCACCATCAGCGGCAGCAACACGGTTGCCTCCACCCAGGTGGCGGATGCCCGAATTGAGTATGTCGGTAACGGCTATATTAATGAAGCGCAGAATATGGGCTGGCTGCAGCGCTTCTTCCTTAACGTATCGCCGATGTAAGCGAGGGGTAGCATGATTAAATATTTACTCGGAATGGTCGTCCTGCTGGCGGCAACATACGCCTCTGCAGACCGCATCCGCGACCTGACTACCGTTCAGGGCGTACGTGAAAACTCCCTGATTGGCTACGGCCTGGTGGTGGGACTTGACGGCACGGGCGACCAGACAACGCAGACGCCGTTTACCACCCAGAGCCTTAACAACATGCTCTCCCAGCTGGGTATTACCGTGCCAACCGGCACCAACATGCAGCTGAAGAACGTAGCGGCGGTAATGGTTACCGCTAAATATCCGGCATTTGCGCGCGCGGGGCAAAATATTGATGTTGTCGTTTCCTCTATGGGTAACGCCAAAAGCCTGCGCGGCGGTACGCTGCTGATGACCCCGCTTAAAGGGGTGGATAACCAGGTTTATGCCCTGGCACAGGGCAACGTGCTGGTGGGCGGGGCAGGCGCGGCCGCGGGCGGCAGCAGCGTGCAGGTCAACCAGCTTAACGGCGGACGTATTACCGGCGGGGCGGTTGTTGAGCGCGAGCTGGCCGGAACCTTCGGTAACGGCAATACCCTGAACCTGCAGCTCAATGACGATGACTTCAGCCTGGCTCAGCAAATTACCGACACCATTAACCGTTCCCGCGGCTTCGGCAGCGCAACCGCGCTGGACGGACGCACCATTCAGATCCGCGTGCCAAGCGGCGGTAGCTCGCAGGTGCGCCTCCTGGCGGATATCCAGAACCTGGAAGTGAATATGCCGGTTCAGGATGCTCGCGTGGTGATTAACTCCCGTACCGGGTCGGTGGTGATGAACCGTGAAGTGACGCTGGACAACTGCGCCGTGGCTCAGGGCAACCTGTCGGTAACGGTTAATCGCCAGAACCAGGTCAGCCAGCCGAATACGCCGTTTGGCGGCGGCCAGACCGTGGTGACGCCGCAAACGCAAATCGATCTTCGCCAGAGCGGCGGGGCGGTACAGCGCGTGAATTCCAGCGCAAATCTGAACAACGTAGTGAGAGCGCTGAACGCGCTGGGCGCAACGCCAATCGATCTGATGTCGATTCTGCAATCCATGCAAAGCGCGGGCTGCCTGCGTGCGAAACTGGAAATCATCTGATGCTTAACGATACCCGTTCACTTGCTAATGCGGCTTTTGACGCCAACTCGCTTAATGATTTAAAAGCGAAGGCAGGGAAAGATCCGAGCGGCAACCTGAAAGAAGTTGCCCACCAGGTGGAGGGGATGTTTGTTCAGATGATGTTGAAAAGCATGCGCGAGGCGCTGCCGAAAGACGGTATTTTCAGCAGCGAGTCCACGCGCATGTATACCAGCATGTACGACCAGCAAATAGCCCAGCAGCTCAGTGCTAAAGGGCTGGGGCTGGCCGATGCAATGGTTAAGCAGATGGCCGGTGAGCAGGCGGAACCTTCGGAAATGGCCGGACAGGTGCCGTTAAAGCTCGACCCGCAGACGATAACCAGCTATCAAAATCAGACCCTGACGCAGCTCGTTCGTCAGGCGGTGCCGCGTGCGCCGTCTAATGAAGAGCCGATGAGCGGCGACAGCAAAGACTTCCTCGCCCAGCTCTCGCTTCCGGCGCGCCTGGCAAGTGAGGCGAGCGGCATTCCGCATCACCTGATTCTGGCGCAGGCCGCGCTGGAGTCCGGCTGGGGCCAGCGCCAGATCCGCACCGAGAAAGGCGAGCCGAGCTTTAACCTGTTTGGGGTTAAAGCAACATCGGGCTGGAAAGGGCCGACCACCGAAATTACCACGACCGAGTTTGAAAATGGCGAAGCGAAAAAGGTGAAAGCCAAATTCCGCGTTTACAGCTCTTATCTTGAAGCACTTTCGGACTATGTTGGCCTGCTGAGTAAGAACCCACGCTATGCCGCAGTTGCGAATGCGGTATCGGCAGAGCAGGGCGCACAGGCGCTGCAAAACGCCGGTTATGCCACAGACCCGAACTATGCGCGCAAGCTGACCGGAATGATCCAGCAACTGAAATCCATGAGCGACAAAGTTTCAAAAGCCTACAACACTGATTTGTCAAATTTGTTCTGATTAGACTCAAGTCTGGCCGCCTGCTGCCGATAATCATCAGCAGAACCTTTGACCACACGCTATTAAGGAACCTTCATGTCCAGTAGCCTGATTAACAGCGCCATGAGTGGCCTGAATGCTGCCCAGGCGGCGTTAAGCACCGTGAGTAACAACATTTCTAACTATAATGTTAACGGCTATACCCGTCAGACCACCATCCTCGGGCAAAGCAGCAGCACCCTGGTTAACAATAATACCTATGTAGGTAATGGCGTGTATGTCAGCGGCGTGCAGCGCGAATATGATTCGTTCATCACCAACCAGCTGCGCGCGGCGCAAACGCAGAATAGCGGCCTGGCGACCCAGTACCAGCAGATGTCTAAAATTGACAATATTCTGTCCGGCACCACCAACTCGCTGTCTAAAACCATGCAGGACTTCTTCTCCAGCCTGCAAACGCTGACCAGTAACGCCCAGGATCCTGCGGCTCGTCAGGCGGTTTTGGGCAAAGCAGATGGTCTGGTAAACCAGTTCAAAGTCACCGACCAGTACCTGCGCGATCAGGACAAACAGGTTAACCTCGCCATCAGCAGCAGCGTAGACCAGATAAACACCTACGCTAAACAGATTGCTAACCTGAACGACCAGATCTCTCGTCTTAAAGGCGTTGGCGGCGGTACGGCACCAAACGACCTGTTGGATCAGCGCGATCAGCTGGTGAGCCAGCTCAACCAGGTTGTTGGCGTGGAAGTCAGCGTCCAGGACAGCGGCACTTACAATATTACTATCGCCAACGGCCTGAGCATTGTTCAGGGCACCACGGCGAATCAGCTTGCAGCGGTAAATTCCAGCGCCGATCCTTCCCGCACCACGGTTGCTTTTGTTGACCCGGTTGCAGGCAATATGGAAATTCCGGAAGCACGGATCACGTCCGGCTCTCTGGGCGGAGTTATCGCCTTCCGTAGCCAGGACCTGGACAGCGCACGTAACCGCCTCGGACAGATGGCTCAGGCTTTTGCCAGCGCGTTCAACGCTCAGCACACTCAGGGCTATGATGCCAACGGCGACAAAGGCACCGACCTGTTCACCATCGGCGGCCCTGCCGTACTGAGCAACAGCAAAAATACCGGTTCCGCCCAGCTGACCCCAACGTTTGCCGACAGCACCAAAGTGCAGGCCAGCGATTACAAAATTGAGTTCGTGAATAACGCGTGGCAGGTTACCCGCCTGTCCGATAACGCAACGATTAACCCGGGCTCAGCTACCGCACCAGACGGCAGCGTTAGCCTGAACTTTGATGGCCTGAAAGTCGGCGTTTCCGGCACGCCTGCCGCCAACGATAGCTTTATCGTGAAGCCCGTAGCTAATGTGGTCGGCGGCATGACGCTGGCGATTAAAGACGAAGCGAAACTGGCGCTGGCAGGCGACCCGACTTCCGGTAAGAGCGACAACCGCAATGCGCAGGCGATGCTCGATCTGCAAAACAAGAAGCAGATAGATGGCAATAAAACCTTTAACGATGCTTACGCTACTCTGGTGAGCGACGTGGGTAACAAAACCGCCAGCCTGAAGGTGACCAGCACCACCCAGAATAACGTGGTTACGCAGCTGACCAAGCAGCAGCAGTCTATCTCCGGGGTTAACCTCGACGAAGAGTACGGCAACCTGCAGCGTTATCAGCAATATTACCTGGCTAATGCTCAGGTCTTACAGACTGCGTCATCGCTGTTCGATGCGCTGCTTAATATTCGCTAACGGGGGCTAAAGCAATGCGTATCAGTACCCAAATGATGTATGACCAGAACATGCGCGGCGTCAGCGACGCGCAGAGTTTATGGTTAGGTTACGGCGAACAGATGAGCAGCGGGCTACGCGTCAACAAGCCGTCTGACGACCCTATTGCCGCCTCTCAGGCGGTAGTGCTCTCCCAGGCTCAGGCGCAGAACGATCAGTTCAAGCTGGCGCGTACTTTCGCCAACCAGAAAGTGTCTCTTGAAGAGAGCGTGCTGCAACAGGCGACGACTTCAATTGTGAGCGCCCAGGAAAGGATCGTTAATGCCGGTAACAGCGGCACGTTAAGCGATGACGACCGTGCGTCTCTGGCGACCGACCTTGAAGGTATTCGTAATCAGCTGATGAACCTTGCCAACAGTACCGACGGCAACGGTCGCTTTATTTTCGCCGGTTATAAAACCGAAGCGGAGCCTTTCACCGGAGCCGCCGGAAGCGTGACCTATAAAGGCGGAACGATCCCGATTACTCAGCAGGTTGATAGCGCACGTAATATGACTATTGGGCATACCGGTGATGAAGTCTTTAACCGTATTTCCAGCAACGCCACTCCTGAGCCGGACGGGTCACCGAGTGAAACCAACCTGTTTAATATGCTGGACTCCGCTATTAAGGCATTGAAAACGCCTGCGGCAGGGCTGGATGCTGCAGGGAAAAAAACGCTTGATGATGTGGTAGCCAAAACCAACCGTGGCCTGGGTAACGCACTAAGCAACGTCTCTACCGTGCGTGCGGAGCTGGGTACTCAGCTTAACGAGTTAAGCAAGCTTGACGATTTAGGCAATGAACGTGCGCTGGGGCAGACTGACCAGATGAGCCAGCTGGTAGGGGCGGACTGGACTTCCACCGTTTCTAACTATGTTCAGCAGCAGGCCGCCTTACAGGCAGCTTATAAAACCTTTAGCGATATGCAGGGCATGTCTCTGTTCCAGCTAAATAGCCGATAAGTTTTACGATTTGGGCGCGCCATGAAACTGGGTGCGCCTTCTCTGCCCGCTTCCGCACCCCGGAGCGGGCTTTTTTTTTATCTTGAAGGCCGGTTACCAGCCGCAGACGTCGTGCTCATTTTCCGTATCGTAGGCGCGTACGGTATTCACCAGATCCTTTACGACCTCGGCGGCAACGTCCGGTATCAGCAGCGTCATCGGCGCTTCTGTCTCGTAATCTACGGAAACGCCGTTGCTGTTGTTGGTCACGGTGACGGTATAAGTTGCCTTGCCCATGATTAGCCCTTATGAGTATTGACGACTTTACCCAGGCCTGCGCCTTCCAGGGCCGCATCCGGCGCGGCGAAAAAGTCGATATTGAAATAAGTGTCTTCGGTTAACAGTTCAATGCGATGCCATTTCTGCGGCGGGGAAATGCCGAAGGTTCCTGCCTCAATGACGATTTCCATATCCGGCTGCGTAGCTTCTGCGTCCGGGAAACCGAAATATTTCACCGCGCCTTTCATCACCGAGAGCCTGCCAGAGACGCCAGCTTTTGTGTTGTGGTGGGTGAACAGCGCCTGAGGGGCGGTGTCTTTAGTCCAGAATGGCGTGGAGCGGGTGTGAAGATAGCTTTGCGGGATAATGTTCATATTCATTCCTCTGACTACATAGACCGGAGTACATCCGGGGACACGAAGAAATCGATGTTAAACAGCGCATCGTCGGTCATCAGCTCGATGTGATGCCACTTTTCCGGTGGAAACACGCCGAAATGCCCGGCGTTAATAATCAGTTCCGTTTCCGGCTCGGGAGCGTGTTCATCGGCGAAGCCCAGGTAGCGAACTTGCCCGCGCATCACGCTGAGGCGAGGGTAGACGCCCTGGCGGGTGCCTTTATCGAGATGGCGCTGAAACAGCCCGGCGGGCGCGGTGTCTTTGTCCCAGAAGGGGGAGGAGCGGGTATGGATGCAGTTTGGTGGAATTCGCAGCATGAGATTTTCTCCTCATCTTGTGCTGCAGGTATTAAATCACGCGGGCGGAAAGCGGGTTTGACATAAAGTGCATTTTAAATGCATCTTTAATGGGTAGAAGATTACTCCCTTTTAATTAGCCCACTACAGGCAATAAAAAAGCCGGTCATTTGACCGGCTTTTGGCATTACGCTTGAGGGTTACTCGGCGCTTTGCGGGCGAGTAGCCGGGGCGGTTGCCTGGTGGCTGGCGCTGTGGCCGCCGGCAGAACCTTTACCGCTGAACTCGAAGTCAGGGCGAACCCAGTCGCTCTGGCGTGGCGCTTCAGGCGTATAGTCCGGAGCCGGCGCGCGGGTCATTGGAGAAGACGCCACGACAGCAGCAACAGCAGGTTCAGCCTTCACGACAGGCTTAGCCGGTGCAGCTTCTACAGTCGGTTTGGCTTCTTCAACTACCGCGGTCGGAGCTTCAACAACGGGCTCAACTACGGCTTCCTGAACGGCCGCCGGGGCTGGTTCAGCAACTTCCGCCGCCTGAGAGACTACAGGCTCAGCTTCTTCCTGTACGGGTTCAGCCTGCTCAACAATCTCTTCGACTACGGTTTCGTCTTCGGCAGCAATCAGCTGTGGCTGTTCGGTTACCGGGGCTTCAATCACTTCCGGGTGAGAGGTTTCAACCGGTGCGCTTTCAACCACGACTTCTTCAGCTTTAACAGGTTCTACAACCTGAACTTCAGCCACCGGAGCTGCCGCTTCGGCTACCGGAGTGTACGGAGCGTCTTCATGAGCCTGGAAGACTTCATCCTGAGCGACCTGGTCCTGCGGGCGGGCAATCGGATAAGTGATAAACACTTTGCCGGAAGCCAGCTCAGGAGAGGCACAGGCGCTTGCCAGCGGCATTGGAGACACTGCCGGGTAGCGCTCGTCACGGTAGCGGCGACGGCGCTGGCCGCTCACGCGCAGGTGACGAGGGGAACGGCGTGAACGGCGCGGCATGCCGGCAGTTTCACGATTATCCGCGCTGTCATCCTGCTGTTCGGCAGAAACTGGAGCGTCAACCACGGCCGGAAGCGGGATAGTTGCCAGTTCGGTGCTCGCCTCTTGAACCTTAGCTTCTTCCGCTGCCGGAGCGACTTCGGATTCAAAGCGTACTTTCTGGGTCAACTGGCGCGGTTTGCGACGCTGCATCACCTGGGTACGTTCTTCCTGCTCGGCTTCAGGCTCGACGGCAACGTCGCGCTGCAACTCTTTCACTTCCTGCTGTGCCTGACGCTTATCGTCAGAACGGCGGCGGTTGCGTTCGCGGCGTGGCTGCTGTTCGTCACGGGACTTCGGCTGCTTCTCGGTTTCTTCCACCGCGCTTACGTTCTGGCGAACTTCACGGGTTTCCGCATTCTGCTGCTGTCCGTTACGGCGGTTACGGCGGTTATCATCACGGCCTTCACGCGGCTCGCGAGCTTCACGCCCTTCGCTGTTGCGGTTATCACGGCCTTCACGGTTATCGCGATCGCGGTTGTTACGGTCGCCACGCTCATTACGCTCATTACGCTCGCCGCGGTCACGGCGGTTGTTATTCTGGCGACGGTTGTTGCGGCGATCCTGACGCTGGGCATCGGTCGCTGCGGTTTTCTCTTCTTCTTTAACTTCTTTTACCGGGGCTGCGGTTTCATCACCGGCAAACAGTTTTTTCAGCGCGGAGAAGAAGCGGCTAACCAGGCCTGGCTGAGCTTCAGCATTGGCTTTCGGCTGAGCGGCTGGTGCGGCCTTCACGGCAGCGGCTGGTTTAGCCGCAGCGGATTCTTCCGGCACCGGCGGAACTTCTGGCATCACGAAGGTTGCCAGAGCAGGCTGTTCAGGGCGTTTACGCTCGGCGAACTCTTCTTCGGACGGCATCGCCATCTCTTCTTCATGCAGCTTAGGCAGCATGTAGCTGAGGGTATGAGTCTCTTCGCCTTTGCGCACGCGCAGTACGGAATAGTGCGGAGTTTCCATCTGGTCGTTTGGCACGATGATGGCTTTCACGCCACCCTGGCGTTTTTCAATCGCGCTTACCGCATCACGTTTTTCGTTCAGCAGGTAAGAGGCAATCGGCACGGGCACGATGGCGTGAACTTCTTTGGTGTTCTCCTTCAGCGCTTCTTCTTCAATCAGACGCAGGATGGAGAGCGACAGAGATTCGTTATCGCGAACGGTGCCGGTACCGCTACAGCGCGGGCAGACGTGGTGGCTGGACTCGCCCAGCGACGGGCTAAGGCGCTGACGCGACATTTCCAGCAGGCCAAAACGAGAGATATGGCTTATCTGGATACGCGCTCTGTCCTGGCGAACGGCTTCACGCAGGCGGTTTTCAACCGCACGCTGGTGGCGAACCGGCGTCATGTCGATGAAGTCGATAACGATCAGGCCACCGAGGTCGCGCAGGCGCAGCTGGCGAGCAATTTCATCGGCTGCTTCAAGGTTGGTATTGAACGCAGTTTCTTCGATATCGCCGCCGCGGGTTGCTCGCGCGGAGTTGATGTCGATGGCGGTCAGCGCTTCGGTAGAGTCGATAACAATCGACCCGCCGGACGGCAGACGGACTTCACGCTGGAAGGCGGACTCAATCTGCGACTCAATCTGATAGTGGCTGAACAGCGGGATTTCACCGGTGTAGAGCTTAATTTTGCTGCTGAAATCCGGACGACCCAGCGCGGCGATGTGCTGGCGGGCCAGTTCGAGGACTTTCGGGTTATCGATCAGGATTTCGCCGATGTCCTGGCGCAGATAGTCGCGGAAGGCGCGAACAATAACGTTGCTTTCCTGGTGGATCAGGAACGGAGCAGGGCGGTTTTCTGCCGCTTTCTTGATAGCTTCCCAGTGCTTCAGGCGGAAGCTCAGGTCCCACTGCAGCGCTTCGGCGGATTTACCCACGCCGGCGGTACGCACGATAAGACCCATGCCGTCCGGCAGTTCCAGCGAGGAGAGGGCTTCTTTTAATTCGGTACGGTCGTCACCTTCGATACGCCGTGAAATACCGCCGGCACGAGGGTTGTTTGGCATCAGAACCAGGTAGCTACCCGCGAGGCTGATAAAGGTGGTTAATGCCGCGCCTTTATTGCCGCGCTCTTCTTTATCAATCTGAACAATAACTTCCTGGCCTTCACGCAGCACGTCTTTAATATTCGGACGGCCATGAGAGGAATAGTTGGACGGGAAGTATTCGCGAGCGATTTCTTTCAGAGGAAGGAAACCGTGTCTTTCTGCGCCGTAATCAACAAACGCCGCTTCCAGACTTGGTTCAATACGGGTGATTTTGCCTTTATAGATGTTCGCTTTTTTCTGTTCGTGTCCAGGGCTTTCGATATCCAGATCGTACAGACGCTGCCCATCTACAAGGGCGACACGCAACTCTTCTTGCTGAGTTGCGTTGATTAGCATTCTTTTCATCGTAACTTACTCATTATTCTTACATTGGCGACAGAGCTGCGGACATGGTAACGCTAACCGGGAGTGAACCGATGGCCTCGTGACTAAACGCGTAGTCGCCAACCTCACGGTTGTCGCTGGCTGAGAGGCGCAAAGTGTCGGTTGCCTGTATTTCATACGGGAACACAGCGCAATTATCGTGGGAATAACCTCAGAATATTTCTTAAAAGTTGATTCCATTTTACCGGTCAGGCTGCAACCCGCAGCCCGCTAACTGCCTGAAAGTACAATACGTCTTACGCCATTGCTGCGTGGATGAACGTTCAGGCAAAATTGGTCTTTCCGCAAATTTTCTTGTTCTAACAAGTTTCAACACGGAAAACGGCAACATTATTCCACTGCTACGCTTGTTATAGCAAGATGACTTTTGCTATTAGTGCCCTGTTTCTTACAGTTTTTTAACCCACGTTTTGACTCTGGTACGGCTGACGAGGCAAACGCTGGCGCAAACGGTTTAAAACAGGACAGATTGTCAGTTAAGCACATAAAAATGAGTGGCGCTACGCGCGTGGGCTATTTAGAATCGCCGACCATGAAAACAGAGACTCCTTCAGTAAAAATCGTTGCTATTTCCGCCGATGAGGCCGGGCAACGTATCGATAACTTTTTGCTCGCCCGCCTGAAAGGCGTGCCAAAAAGTATGATTTATCGCATCGTGCGTAAAGGTGAGGTGCGGGTAAACAAAAAACGCATCAAGCCCGAGTACAAACTTGAAGCCGGTGACGAAGTGCGTATCCCGCCGGTGCGCGTGGCCGAGCGTGAAGAAGAGGCCGTTTCCCCGCATCTGCAAAAAGTGGCGGCGCTGACCGATGCCATCCTTTACGAAGATGACCATATTCTCGTGCTCAACAAACCGTCCGGCACCGCAGTACACGGCGGCAGCGGCCTGAGCTTTGGCGTTATTGAAGGGCTGCGCGCCCTGCGCCCGGAAGCCCGCTTCCTCGAGCTGGTGCACCGCCTTGACCGCGATACATCCGGCGTTCTGCTGGTCGCCAAAAAACGCTCTGCGCTGCGCTCTTTGCATGAGCAATTGCGTGAGAAGGGGATGCAGAAAGACTATCTGGCGCTGGTTCGCGGGCAGTGGCAGTCCCACGTTAAAGCCGTGCAGGCTCCGCTGCTGAAAAATATTCTGCAAAGCGGCGAGCGCATTGTGCGGGTGAACAGCGAGGGGAAACCTTCAGAAACGCGCTTTAAAGTAGAAGAGCGCTATGAGTTCGCGACCCTGATGCGCTGTAGCCCGATTACCGGCCGTACCCATCAGATCCGCGTCCACACGCTGCACGCCGGGCATCCTATTGCCTTTGACGATCGCTACGGCGACCGTGAGTTTGATAAACAGCTGGCGGGAACCGGCCTTAACCGTCTATTCCTGCACGCCGCCGCGCTGAAGTTTACCCATCCGAACACCGGCGAGGTGATTCGCATTGAGGCGCCGCTGGACGACCAGCTTAAGCGCTGCCTCTCGGTATTACGCAACGCTAAGTAAAGTTTAACGCTCCGCCCCGGCGGAGCGTTTTTGTTTAAGCCAGCAGAGGGTTACAGCCTTCGTTGCGCAGCATTTCGCACAGGCTAATCAGCGGCAGGCCAATTAAAGTATTCGGATCTTTTCCCTCAAGCCGGTTAAACAGCGTAATACCCAGCCCTTCGCTCTTAAAGCTCCCGGCGCACTGCAGCGGCTGCTCTTTTTGCACGTAGCGGCGAATTTCTTCTTCACTCAGATGGCGAAAATGGACGTCGAAGGGTTCGCACAGGGTTTGCAACTGACCGTTCTGCGAATTATAAAGCGCCAGCCCGGTATAAAAGGTCACAATAGTGCCGCGCGCCTGCAATAATTGCTGAACGGCATTCTCTTCGGTGTGCGGTTTTCCGGCAATTTGATTATTCAGTACACAAACCTGATCGGAGCCGATAATAAGATGCTCAGGGTAATGTTCTTTTAATGCCTGGGCTTTGGCCTGTGCCAGGCGTGTGACCAACTGCCGTGCATCTTCGCCCGGGCGTGGCGTTTCATCGACCTGCGGAGCGGCGGCAATAAAAGGCAGGCCCAGTTTCTCCAGCAGGCTGCGGCGGAACGGGGAAGTGGACGCGAGAACAATCGGTTTCATATTTTTATCATTAAAGATAGCGAATTGGATAAAGGCATTTTAAACTGTGTCGCCGCAATGTGTGCGAATAAATGGCAAAAGGCGCTGTTCCCAGGCCTTTTTCTTTGACTCTATGACGTTACAAAGTTAATATGCGCGCCCTATGCAAAAGGTAAAATTACCCCTGACTCTTGATCCGGTTCGTACGGCTCAAAAACGCCTTGATTATGAGGGAGTGTATGCTTCCGATCAGGTTGAGCGTATTGCCGCATCTGTAGTCAGTGTGGACAGTGATGTAGAATGCTCCATGAGATTCGCTATCGATAACCAGCGCCTCGCGGTAATAACCGGTGATGCAAAGGTGACGGTAACGCTCGAATGCCAGCGTTGCGGGAAACCGTTTGTGCGTCATGTTCACACAACATATTGTTTCAGTCCGGTTCGCTCCGACGAACAGGCTGAGGCACTCCCGGAAGCGTATGAGCCGATTGAGGTTAACGAATTCGGTGAAATCGATCTGCGGGCGCTGGTAGAAGATGAAGTTATCCTCTCCTTGCCTGTAGTTCCGGTGCATGATTCTGAACACTGTGAAGTGTCCGAGGCGGACATGGTCTTTGGCAAACTGCCTGAAGAGGCGGAGAAACCAAACCCATTTGCCGTATTAGCCAGTTTAAAGCGTAAGTAATTGAGGAGTAAGGTCCATGGCCGTACAACAGAATAAACCAACCCGTTCCAAACGTGGCATGCGTCGTTCCCATGACGCGCTGACCACCACCACCCTGTCCGTGGACAAAGTTTCTGGCGAAACTCATCTGCGTCACCACATCACTGCCGACGGTTTCTACCGCGGCCGTAAGGTTATCGCTAAGTAATCTGGCGCAACCTTGAGACGTCTAACCCTAGCGTTAGATGCCATGGGTGGGGACTTCGGTCCTTCCGTGACAGTGCCTGCAGCTTTGCAGGCACTGGACTCTGACTCTTCGCTAAACCTTCTTTTAGTCGGCAATCCCGACGCAATCACGCCATTACTTGCCAAAGCTGATTTCGAGCAACGCTCACGTCTGCAGATTATCCCTGCGGAATCGGTTATTGCCAGTGATGCCAGACCGTCTCAGGCGATCCGCGCCAGCCGTGGGTCGTCAATGCGTATTGCGCTTGAGCTGGTAAAAGAGGGGCGTGCAGAGGCCTGCGTCAGCGCCGGAAACACCGGCGCGTTGATGGGGCTGGCTAAATTATTGCTCAAGCCGATTGAGGGCATTGAGCGTCCGGCGCTGGTGACGGTATTGCCGCATCAGCAGAAGGGCAAAACGGTGGTGCTCGATCTCGGCGCCAACGTAGACTGCGACAGCACGATGCTGGTCCAGTTTGCCATTATGGGTTCCGTAATGGCCGAAGAAGTGCTCGGCGTAAGTCGGCCGCGCGTGGCGCTGCTGAATATCGGCGAGGAAGAGACCAAGGGGCTGGACAGTATCCGCGATGCCTCAGCATTACTAAAAACAATGCCTTCGATGAACTATATTGGATACCTTGAGGCCAACGAACTGTTGACCGGTAAAACCGATGTTCTGGTTTGTGACGGCTTTGTCGGCAATGTCACACTCAAGACGATGGAAGGTGTTGTCAGGATGTTCCTTTCGCTGCTGAAATCGCAGGGTGAAGGAAAAAAAAGGTCGTGGTGGCTGATAATATTGAAGAAATGGCTACAAAAACGCCTGATAAGGCGATTCAGTCACCTCAACCCCGACCAGTACAATGGCGCCTGTCTGTTAGGATTGCGCGGCACGGTGATTAAGAGCCACGGTGCGGCCAATCAGCGAGCGTTTGCTGTCGCGATTGAACAGGCAGTGCAGGCGGTGCGGCGGCAAGTTCCCACCAGAATTGCTGCCCGCCTGGAATCTGTATTACCCAAGAGTGATAGAGCGTAAATGCATACGAAGATTATTGGTACCGGCAGCTACCTGCCTGAACAAGTGCGTACTAACGCTGACCTTGAAAAAATGGTGGATACCTCTGACGAGTGGATCGTCACCCGTACCGGTATCCGTGAGCGCCATATCGCCGGGCCTGATGAAACCGTGTCAACCATGGGTTACGCAGCCGCTACCCGTGCGCTGGAAATGGCCGGCATTGATAAAAATGACATCGGCTTAATCGTCGTTGCCACGACTTCGTCAACGCATGCTTTCCCGAGCGCGGCCTGCCAGATTCAGGCGATGCTGGGCATTAAAGGCTGCCCGGCATTTGACGTAGCCGCCGCCTGCGCGGGCTTTACCTACGCGCTGAGCGTTGCCGATCAGTATGTTAAATCTGGCGCGGTAAAAAATGCTCTGGTGATCGGCGCTGACGTGCTGGCGCGCACCTGCGATCCGACCGATCGCGGCACAATTATTATTTTTGGTGACGGGGCCGGTGCTGTGGTACTGGGCGCGTCCGAAGAGCAGGGCATCATCTCTACCCATCTGCATGCGGACGGGAGTTATGGTGAGCTGCTGACTCTGCCGAATGCCGATCGCGTGAATCCTGAGAATTCAATTCACCTGACGATGGCCGGTAATGAAGTCTTTAAAGTCGCGGTGACCGAACTGGCTCACATTGTTGACGAAACCCTGGAAGCGAACAATCTCGATCGCTCAGCCCTCGACTGGCTGGTGCCGCACCAGGCTAACCTGCGTATCATCAGCGCAACCGCGAAAAAGCTCGGTATGCCGATGGATAACGTGGTGGTTACCCTGGACAGACACGGCAATACCTCTGCCGCGTCGGTTCCGGCCGCGCTGGATGAAGCAGTGCGTGACGGTCGTATCAAGCGTGGCCAACTGGTACTGCTTGAGGCGTTCGGCGGCGGCTTTACCTGGGGTTCAGCTCTGGTTCGTTTTTGATTAAAGGAATTTTCAACATGACGCAATTCGCTTTTGTTTTCCCGGGACAAGGCTCCCAGTCTGTTGGCATGCTGGCTGAACTTGCCGCCGCTAATCCGGTGATTGAAGCTACTTTCCGCGAAGCTTCCGACGCGCTGGGCTATGACCTGTGGGCGTTGGCTCAGCAGGGCCCGGCCGAAGAGCTGAACAAAACCTGGCAGACTCAGCCTGCGCTGCTGACCGCTTCAGTTGCCTTATGGCGTCTGTGGCAGCAGCAGGGTGGTAAAAGCCCTGTTCTGCTGGCGGGCCATAGCCTGGGTGAATACTCCGCGCTGGTGTGTGCCGGTGTGATTAATTTCGCCGATGCCGTTCGCCTGGTCGAACTGCGCGGTAAACTGATGCAGGATGCCGTGCCTGAAGGCACCGGCGCTATGTCCGCCATTATCGGTCTTGACGACGCCTCCATCGCGAAAGCGTGTGAAGAAGCGGCGCAGGGGCAGGTTGTTTCTCCGGTGAACTTTAACTCGCCTGGTCAGGTTGTGATTGCCGGTAACAAAGAAGCCGTAGAGCGTGCGGGTGCTGCCTGTAAAGCCGCGGGCGCGAAACGTGCTCTGCCGCTGCCGGTTAGCGTGCCGTCTCACTGCGCGCTGATGAAGCCTGCTGCTGACAAACTGGCGGTTGCGCTGGAAGAGATTACGTTTAATGCACCGACAGTTCCGGTAGTAAACAACGTCGATGTAAAATGTGAAACTTCGCCGGAAGCTATCCGTAGCGCGCTGGTTCGCCAGCTCTACAGCCCGGTGCAGTGGACGAAGTCAGTAGAATTTATGGCGGCGCAGGGCGTATCTCAGCTGCTGGAAGTCGGTCCGGGTAAAGTGCTGACCGGCCTGACTAAGCGCATTGTTGACACCATGACGGCGACGGCGATTAACGAGCCGGCTACGCTGTCAGCGGCGCTTGAACAATAAAACGAGGAAGACCATGAGTTTTGAAGGAAAAATTGCGCTGGTAACCGGCGCAAGCCGCGGTATCGGCCGCGCTATCGCTGAGACCTTAGTGGCTCGCGGCGCAAAAGTTATCGGTACTGCGACCAGCGAAAGCGGCGCGCAGGCTATCAGTGACTATCTGGGCGCGAACGGTAAAGGTTTCATGCTCAACGTGACCGACTCGGCTTCTATCGACTCGGTGCTCGGCAGCATTCGTGCAGAGTTTGGCGAAGTGGACATTCTGGTCAACAATGCCGGGATCACTCGTGATAACTTGCTGATGCGCATGAAAGATGACGAGTGGAACGATATTATCGAAACCAACCTGTCATCTGTTTTCCGTCTGTCAAAAGCGGTAATGCGAGCTATGATGAAAAAGCGTCATGGGCGTATTATCACTATCGGTTCTGTGGTTGGTACCATGGGAAATGCTGGTCAGGCTAACTACGCTGCGGCGAAGGCTGGTTTGATTGGCTTCAGTAAATCACTGGCGCGCGAAGTTGCGTCGCGTGGTATTACTGTAAACGTTGTTGCTCCGGGCTTTATTGAAACGGACATGACGCGTGCGCTCTCTGATGAACAGCGTGCGGGTATTCTGGCACAGGTTCCTGCGGGTCGCTTAGGCGACGCAAAAGAAATTGCCAGTGCTGTAGCATTCTTAGCCTCTGACGAAGCCGGGTACATCTCTGGTGAGACCCTGCACGTCAACGGCGGAATGTACATGGTTTAATCACGGTGAAAAATATTTGCGTTATTTGGGCGAATGCCCGCAAAATAGCGTAAAATCGTGGTAAGACCTGCCGGGATTTGGTTGCATCTTTTTCAACATTTTATACACTACGAAAACCATCGCGAAAGCGAGTTTTGATAGGAAATTTAAGAGTATGAGCACTATCGAAGAACGCGTTAAGAAAATCATTGGCGAACAACTGGGCGTTAAGCAGGAAGAAGTTACCAACTCCGCTTCCTTCGTTGAGGACCTGGGCGCTGATTCTCTTGACACCGTTGAGCTGGTAATGGCTCTGGAAGAAGAGTTTGATACTGAGATTCCGGACGAAGAAGCTGAGAAAATTACTACCGTTCAGGCTGCCATTGATTACATCAACGGTCACCAGGCGTAAGTGAACATCTCCAGGCGGTCATTCGACCGCCTGAGTTTTATCTGAATTGTCCCACTAGTATATTTTCCCTCCCTGGAGGACAAACGTGTCTAAGCGTCGTGTAGTTGTGACCGGACTGGGCATGTTGTCTCCTGTCGGCAATACCGTAGAGTCTACCTGGAAAGCTCTCCTTGCCGGTCAGAGTGGCATCAGCCTGATCGACCATTTCGATACTAGCGCCTATGCAACGAAATTTGCTGGCTTAGTAAAGGATTTTAACTGTGAAGACATTATCTCGCGCAAAGATCAGCGCAAGATGGATGAATTCATTCAATATGGAATTGTTGCTGGCGTTCAGGCCATGCAGGATTCTGGTCTGGAAGTAACGGAAGAAAATGCGACTCGTATCGGCGCTGCTATCGGCTCTGGTATTGGTGGCCTGACTCTTATTGAAGAAAACCACGCGTCGTTAGTTAACGGTGGCCCTCGTAAGATCAGCCCGTTCTTCGTACCCTCAACCATCGTCAACATGGTGGCAGGTCACCTGACCATTATGCTGGGGCTGCGTGGTCCGAGTATTTCCATTGCCACCGCTTGTACCTCCGGTGTGCATAACATTGGTCATGCTGCTCGCATTATCGCCTACGGTGATGCTGATGCGATGTTGGCCGGTGGCGCTGAAAAAGCCAGTAGCCCGCTGGGCGTTGGTGGCTTCGGTGCAGCTCGCGCACTGTCTACCCGTAACGATAACCCGCAAGCGGCAAGCCGCCCGTGGGATAAAGATCGTGACGGTTTCGTACTCGGCGACGGCGCAGGCGTTATCGTGCTGGAAGAGTATGAGCACGCGAAGAAACGCGGCGCGAAAATTTATGCGGAAGTGGTCGGTTTTGGTATGAGCAGCGATGCCTACCATATGACTTCTCCGCCGGAAAACGGTGCAGGTGCCGCGCTGGCGATGGAAAACGCGCTGCGTGATGCCGGGATCTCCGCAGGGCAGGTTGGCTACGTCAACGCCCACGGAACCTCAACACCTGCTGGCGACAAAGCCGAAACTCAGGCGGTTAAGTCTATCTTTGGTGCAGATGCCGGCCGCGTGCTGGTCAGCTCCACCAAATCGATGACCGGCCACCTGTTGGGCGCGGCGGGCGCGGTAGAGTCAATTTACTCTATCCTTGCTCTGCGCGACCAGGCGGTACCGCCAACCATCAACCTCGATAACCCGGATGAAGGCTGCGACCTGGACTTTGTTCCACACGAAGCTCGTCAGGTTAGCGGTATGGAATACACGCTGTGTAACTCCTTCGGTTTTGGTGGCACCAACGGTTCTCTGATCTTCAAAAAGGTCTGACCGTCGCTTAAAAATGGCCCGCTTGCGGGCCATTTTGTTGTTCAGAATTCCCCTCTTGTCGCACGCTCATCCCTCTGGCAACCTTAATCATCCGCATCCCGAGGAATCCCTATGTACCTTATCAATGGTCAATGGCAGGACACGCTGCCGGTAAACGACCGGGCGGTTCAGTTTGGCGACGGCTGCTTTACCACGGCCTGCATTACCGACGGCGGCGTTCGTTTTCTGGAAGATCATCTGCGTAGACTGCGGCAGGGCTGCGAGACGTTGATGATTGGTCCGCTGGACTGGCAGCTGCTTGCGGATGAGATGAAACAGCTGGCCGCGGCCGAGAAGAAAGCGGTTCTTAAAGTCATTATCTCTCGCGGCGCGGGTGGGCGCGGCTACAGTGCGGCAAATTGTACCCAGCCAACGCGTATACTTTCCGTTTCGCCTTATCCTGATTTTTACATTGCCTGGCGCGAGCAGGGTGTCACCCTTGCGCTTAGCCCCGTGCGGCTGGGGCTGAACCCGACGCTTGCCGGTATTAAGCACCTTAATCGCCTTGAGCAGGTATTAATCCGCACGCATCTTGAACAGACGGACGCCCAGGAAGCCCTGGTTCTTGACAGCGAAGGGAGCCTGGTGGAATGCTGTGCGGCTAATTTATTCTGGCGTAAAGGCAGCAATGTCTACACGCCGCGTATCGACAGGGCGGGCGTCAACGGCACGATGCGGCAGCGCATTATTTCGCTGCTCGAGGGTTCACCCTGGCAACTTCAGCAAGTTATTGAAGCGCCGGAAACCCTGGCCGATGCGGATGAAATTATTATTTGTAATGCGTTGATGCCGGTTATTCCGGTGAACCAGGCCGAAGCCTGGCACTATACATCACGCGAGCTTTATCATTTTTTAGCCCCACTTTGTGAGTAGCCGATTACCGATGAAAAAGATGTTTCGTTTCTTTCTTGTTTTGCTGATTATTCTGGGCGTTGCGGCCGGGGCAGGCGTGTGGAAGGTCAGCCAGCTGGCGAAAACACCGCTGCCGATTAAACAGGAAACTATATTCACCCTGAAACAGGGCACCGGGCGCCTGGCGCTGGGAACCCAGCTTTACGACGAGAAGCTCATCACCCGCCCGCGAGTCTTCCAGTGGCTGCTGCGCGTGAAGCCCGAGCTGGCGAAATTTAAGGCCGGGACTTACCGCTTTACGCCGGGGATGACGGTCAGCGATATGCTGGAGCTGCTTGCCAGCGGAAAAGAAGCGCAATTCCCGCTGCGTCTCGTTGAGGGGATGCGCCTGAGCGACCTGCTGGAACAGCTGCGCGAGGCACCATTCGTCCAGCACATTCTGAAAGATGACAGCTATGCCACGGTGGCGGAAACGCTGAAGTTTGAGCACCCCGAATGGGTGGAAGGCTGGTTCTACCCTGATACGTGGATGTACACCGCCAACACGACCGATGTGGCGCTGCTCAAACGCGTACATCAAAAAATGGTAAAAGCGGTGGCGCAGGCCTGGGAGAGTAAGATCGACGGCCTGCCGTATAAAACCGAAAACGATCTGGTCACCATGGCTTCGATCATTGAAAAAGAGACCGCGGTGGCCAGCGAGCGCGACCAGGTTGCTTCGGTATTTATCAACCGCCTGCGGATCGGCATGCGCCTGCAAACCGACCCAACCGTTATCTACGGGATGGGAGAAAGTTATAATGGTAAGCTGACGCGCAAAGATCTGGAAACGCCGACGCCATACAATACTTATGTGATTAGCGGCATGCCGCCGGGGCCTATTGCTATCCCGAGCGAGGCTTCGCTTCAGGCCGCCGCGCACCCGGCTAAAACGCCGTACCTTTATTTTGTTGCCGACGGTAAAGGCGGGCACACTTTTAGCACCAATCTCGCCAGCCATAACAAGGCGGTGCAGGTTTATATCAAAGCACTCAAGGATAAGAATGGACAGTAAATTTATCGTCATCGAAGGGCTTGAAGGAGCGGGTAAAACCAACGCCCATAACGTTGTGGTGGCGACCTTAAAAGAGCTTGGTATCAGCGACCTTACCTTTACCCGCGAGCCGGGCGGCACGCCGCTGGCCGAACGCCTGCGCGAGCTGACGCTCAATAACGCCGGTATCGGTGATGAAAAGGTTACCGACAAGGCCGAGGTGCTGATGTTTTACGCCGCCCGCATCCAGCTGGTAGAGACGGTTATCAAGCCCGCCCTGGCTCGTGGAAGCTGGGTGATTGGCGACAGGCATGACCTGTCTACCCAGGCTTATCAGGGCGGCGGCCGTCAAATCGACCAAAGTCTGCTGATGGCGCTGCGCAACACGGTGCTGGGCGACTTTTACCCCGACCTGACTATTTATCTCGACGTGACCCCGGAAGTCGGGCTGACCCGCGCCCGCGCCCGCGGCGAGCTGGATCGCATCGAACAGGAGTCTATCGACTTCTTCAACCGCACCCGCGCCCGCTATCTTGAGCTGGCGGGCAGCGATTCTCGTATTAAAACCATCGACGCCACTCGCCCGCTGGATGATGTCTCCCTTGCGGTGCGTGAAGCGGTACTGAGCTGGTATCGGGAGCAGGCAGAGTGAAATGGTATCCGTGGCTACGCGGCGCTTTTGAGCAGCTAATCGGCCAGTATCAGGCAGGCCGCGGACATCATGCCCTCATGGTTCACGCTTTGCCAGGCCTTGGCGATGACGCCCTGGTTTACGCAATCTGCCGCTGGCTGATGTGCCAGACCCCGGAAGGCAGCAAAAGCTGCGGACGCTGCCACAGTTGCCAGCTGATGCAGGCCGGAACGCACCCGGACAGCTACACCCTGCAGGTAGAAAAAGGGAAATCAAGCCTGGGTGTCGATGCGGTTCGTGAGATAACCGAAAAGCTTTATACCCATGCGCAGCAGGGCGGGGCGAAGGTTGTCTGGCTGAAAGATGCTGACATGCTGACCGAGGCCGCCGCCAACGCCCTGCTGAAAACCCTTGAAGAACCCCCGGCTAACACCTGGTTTTTCCTCAGCAGCCGCGAACCGGCCCATCTGCCTGCCACGCTGCGTAGCCGCTGTCTCTACTGGCACCTTGCGCCCCCGGACGAGAGCTTTGCTCTGGCCTGGCTGGCGCGGGAAACGAGCCAGGGCCAGGCTGAACTTCAGGCGGCCCTGCGGCTTAGTTCCGGGGCGCCCGCAGCGGCTCTCGAGCTGTTACAGCCCGAGCAATGGAAACTTCGCCAACAGCTGTGCGATAAGCTGGGCCAGGCCGGTGCCGCCGGTAATCTGCTTGCGCTGCTGCCCGCGCTCAACCATGAGGATGCCTCCCGCCGCGTTCACTGGCTTTGCGCCCTGCTAGTTGATGCCCTGAAATGGCAGCAGGGAGCCGGAAACTGGCTCACCAATGTCGATATGCAGCCGCTGGTGGCGGCTCTGGCATCGCGGCATTCGCCTGCGGTTTTACAAAGCGTGCTGCACCACTGGTTTACCTGCCGCGAAGCGTTGCTTAACGTGGTAGGCGTTAACCGCGAGCTGCTGCTCACCGAAAGTCTTCTTACTTGGGAGCGCCTGTCTCGTCCCGGCGCGATGCTCCCCTCACATCATCTCTAAGAGTATTGCTATGTTCCTGGTTGACTCACACTGCCATCTCGATGGCCTCGACTATCAAACCCTGCACAAAAACGTTGATGACGTTCTGGAAAAGGCCGCCGCGCGGGATGTTAAATTTTTTCTCGCCGTAGCGACCACGCTTGATGGCTATCGCGGCATGCGCGAACTGGTTGGGGAGCGCGACAATGTGGCTTTCTCCTGCGGCGTGCATCCGCTTAACCAGGATGAAGAATATAACGTAGATGAGCTGCGTCGCCTGGCCGCAGAACCCGGCGTTGTGGCGATGGGTGAAACCGGGCTGGACTATTTTTACACGCCGGAAACTAAAGAGCGCCAGCAGGAGTCTTTCCGCAACCACATCCGCATTGGCCGCGAGCTGAACAAGCCGGTTATCGTCCATACCCGCGATGCGCGCGCCGACACGCTCGCCATCCTGCAGGAAGAAAAAGTGACAGAGTGCGGTGGGGTACTACACTGTTTCACGGAAGACAGAGAAACTGCGGGCAAACTGCTGGATATGGGGTTTTATATTTCGTTCTCCGGCATCGTGACCTTCCGTAATGCTGAGCAACTGCGCGATGCGGCTCGTTACGTGCCGCTGGACAGAATGCTGGTGGAAACCGACTCGCCGTATCTCGCGCCGGTTCCGCATCGCGGCAAGGAAAACCAGCCTGGAATGACGCGCGACGTTGCCGAGTACATGGCCGTTTTAAAAGGCGTTTCGCTGGAAGAGCTGGCGGCAACGACCACGCAAAACTTTGCTGATTTGTTCCATATTCCCTTGTCCCGCCTGCAATCTCTCTGAAATCCATAGTTATTTTAAAGCTCGTAATTAATACACGAAGCGAGTAAAGTGCACCGCCACAAAAGGGGCGGTGTACGCCCTTTTTGAACTGTTTGTGTACGCTTTATGTAAATTACTGAAAGTTTTTCGCTCGGCTGGCTGAGAAACGTGATAGCCGTCAAACAAAGTTTTAGTTATTTATTTTACTCTTCGTAATAATTAAAAGGGCACTTAGATGTCCTGTTGATGAGCCGGTTCTCCCCCCGGTTCGATGCGTAAATGCGTACAAAAAAAGCACAAATACTCAGGAGCACTCTCAATTATGTTTAAGAATGCATTTGCTAACCTGCAAAAGGTGGGTAAATCGCTGATGCTGCCAGTATCCGTACTGCCTATCGCAGGTATCCTGCTGGGCGTCGGGTCTGCAAACTTCAGCTGGCTGCCGGTCGTCGTATCCCACGTTATGGCGGAGGCGGGCGGTTCGGTCTTCGCCAACATGCCGCTGATCTTTGCTATCGGTGTTGCGCTGGGCTTCACTAACAACGACGGCGTTTCCGCACTGGCTTCGGTCGTTGCCTATGGCATCATGGTGAAAACCATGGCCGTGGTTGCGCCTCTGGTACTGCACCTGCCTGCGGAAGAAATTGCCGCTAAACACCTGGCGGATACCGGCGTTCTCGGCGGTATTATCTCCGGTGCTATCGCAGCGTACATGTTTAACCGCTTCTACCGCATCAAGCTGCCTGAGTATCTGGGCTTCTTCGCCGGTAAGCGCTTTGTGCCTATCATTTCTGGTCTGGCCGCTATCTTCACCGGTATCGTGCTGTCCTTCATCTGGCCACCAATCGGGACGGCTATCCAGACCTTCTCCCAGTGGGCTGCTTACCAGAACCCGGTTGTAGCATTCGGTATCTATGGCTTCATCGAGCGTTGCCTGGTACCGTTTGGTCTGCACCACATCTGGAACGTTCCATTCCAGATGCAGATTGGTGAATTCACCAACTCTGCGGGCCAGGTATTCCACGGTGATATCCCTCGCTACATGGCAGGCGACCCAACCGCAGGTAAACTGTCCGGTGGCTTCCTGTTCAAAATGTACGGCCTGCCGGCTGCTGCGATTGCTATCTGGCACTCTGCTAAACCAGAGAACCGTGCAAAAGTGGGCGGTATCATGATCTCCGCCGCGCTGACTTCGTTCCTGACCGGTATCACCGAGCCAATCGAATTCTCCTTCATGTTCGTGGCGCCGATCCTGTACGTTATCCACGCGATTCTGGCTGGCCTGGCATTCCCAATCTGTATTCTGCTGGGTATGCGTGACGGAACTTCCTTCTCACACGGTTTGATTGACTTCATCGTGCTGAGCGGTAACAGCAGCAAGCTGTGGCTGTTCCCAATCGTCGGTATCTGCTACGCGATTGTGTACTACACCATTTTCCGCGTACTGATTAAGGCGCTGGATCTGAAAACCCCGGGTCGTGAAGACGCCACCGCAGAAAGCACCGCTGGCGTGACCAGCGAAATGGCTCCTGCTCTGGTTAACGCTTTCGGCGGTAAAGAAAACATCACTAACCTCGACGCCTGTATTACCCGTCTGCGTGTTAGCGTGGCCGACGTTGCCAAAGTCGACCAGGCTGGCCTGAAGAAATTGGGTGCAGCAGGTGTGGTTGTCGCAGGTTCCGGCGTTCAGGCTATTTTCGGCACCAAGTCCGATAACCTGAAAACCGAAATGGATGAGTGGATCCGTAACAACTAAGTTTGTTCGGGGAGCGATAAGGGAGGCGAAAGCCTCCCTTTTTTGTTGCTTACAAAGCGGGAAAAAACGTGGTTTTTCCCGCTTTGTAATTATTTGGTGAAAATCAATAAATTGATTTTCCTTGTCTGTTTATCGAGATCTCTGGCAGGTCATTTCTCATCTCAAATTTGCCAGCGGTCCTCGGGAAGGCGAAAGCCTCCCTTTTTTGTTTTAAAGGCCAGCACTTAACTAAAGAAAAGCACGCTGAAGGTTGAGTCAATTGAGCGCCTCACTCATACTCCCATCACCGTTTTCTCCTTCAAGGAACAGGTCATGGCCGAAGAAACTATTTTCAGCAAAATTATTCGTCGTGAAATTCCGGCGGATGTGGTTTATCAGGACGAGCTGGTTACCGCGTTTCGCGATATCTCCCCTCAGGCTCCAACCCATATTCTTATTATCCCGAACGTGCTTATTCCTACCGCTAACGACGTCAAAGCCGAACACGAGCTGGCGCTGGGGCGCATGATGACCGTAGCGGCCAAAATTGCGCAGCAGGAAGGGATTGCCGAGGACGGCTACCGCCTGATAATGAACTGTAACCGCCACGGCGGGCAGGAAGTCTATCATATCCATATGCACCTGCTGGGCGGCCGTCCGCTTGGGCCGATGCTGGCGCATAAGGGCTAATCCGATGCAGCGCTTTTTCCTTTGCCTGTTAGCCACGTTGCTGATGGCGGGCTGTAGCTCGCGCCCGGCGATCCCGGTGAATAACGATCAAACGCTGGTAATGGAAGCCGCAGTTCTGGCCGCAGGGATTAGCGCCGAAAAACCGGATATTTCACGTCAGGATGGCGCAACCGTTGCCGAGGCCTCGCTGTATAATGAACAGCACAAGCCGGTTACGCTGTACTATCGTTTCTACTGGTATGACGCAAAAGGGCTGGAAATCCATCCGCTCGAAAAAGTGCAAACCGTTACCCTCCCGGCGCAGTCAGCATTAGTCGTTCACTCGACGGCTGCGTATCCGGGGGCTAAAAAAGTGCGTCTTTCTCTCTCTCTGTAAGGAGTGAATTTTGATTAGGGGACTTCATCGTTATCTGGCCGTCACCGTCGTGGCGCTGGTGCTTACCGGGTGTATTAACCGCGGCGAACAGCCCGCGCCGGTAGAAGAAGCTAAGCCAGGCGTTGAGCAGCCAGCTCAGCCGGAACCTACTGTACCAACCGTGCCGACGGTGCCAACGCAGCCAGGGCCTGTTGAGCAGCCGCAGCCGACGATCCCGGCGCAGCCTAAGGTTCGCACCTACGACTGGGGCAGTTCTATCCAGCCGATGGTGGGCAAAATGCTGCAGGCAGATGGCGTAACGCCGGGCAGCGTATTGCTGGTGGACAGCGTCAATAACCGCACCAACGGCAGCCTGCAAACCAGCAGCGCGACCGAAGCGCTGCGAGGGGCGCTTGCCAACAATAACAAGTTTACTCTGGTGTCAGCCCAGCAGCTCTCCATGGCGAAACAGCAGCTTGGTCTTTCACCGCAGGACAGCCTCGGCAGCCGTAGCAAAGCTATCGGCATTGCGCGCAACACCGGCGCTCAGTACGTGCTGTACACCAACGCCAGCGGCAATGTGAACACGCCAACCCTGAAAATGCAGCTGATGCTGGTGCAAACCGGGGAAATTATCTGGTCGGGTAGCGGTGCTGTTCAGCAAACCAACTAAGGCGTCTCTGGACGCCGTTATTGCCCGATATCTTCCGGCGGCCCAGGCCGCCGGTTGTTTTTCTGCTCTCGAAGGGCTGAGCGGCTCCAGCTACCGTCTGGTGACGGAGCAGGGTAATTTCACGGCAAGGAAACTATCTCCCCAGCGCCTGCCGGGTCTGTCTTTGCAACGGCATTACCGGGCGCTTAAACGACTACCGGCTGGCATTGCGCCAAAGCCGTATTGCCTGGTAGAGGGCTGGCTGCTGACGCGCTGGCTGGAAGGAGAAGTTTCCCCGGCTCTGCCGCCGCTCGGGGAATTAACCGGCTTATTGTACTATCTTCACCGTCAGACGCCGTTTGGCTGGCGCATAAGTCTGGTGCCGCTGCTGGCGTTTTACTGGCAGGAGAGCGACCCCAAAAGGCGAACGCTGGCCTGGCTGAGAGAGCTGAAGCGCCTCAAACGAGCCAAAGAGCCGCGTCCCCTGCGGCTGGCACCATTGCATATGGATGTCCACGCCGGGAATTTGGTACGGCAGGGCGATGGCCAGCCGGGGCTTATCGACTGGGAATATGCCGGTGACGGTGACATTGCCCTGGAGCTGGCGGCGGTGCTGGCTGCTAATCCCGTCGACGGCGAGGCGCTGCTGGCGCAGTATGCCGCTCTGGCGTCGCTTAACGTTGATAAGCTCCGTCAGCAGGTTACGCGCTGGCAGCCGTGGATAGCGTTGCTTATGGCGTCCTGGTATGAATGCCGCTGGCGGCAAACCGGACAACAACACTTTATTACGCTGGCAGACGACGCATGGCGTGCGCTGCGTGCGATGAAACATCAGGAGAGAGAATCGTGGGCCCAGTAATGTTGGATGTGGCTGGCTTTGAGCTGGATGCCGAAGAGCGTGAAATATTGCAGCACCCGCTGGTGGGTGGGTTAATTCTGTTTACCCGCAACTACCATGACCAGGAGCAGCTGCGCGAGCTGGTTCGTCAGATCCGTGAAGCCTCGCGCAACCGTCTGGTGGTCGCCGTCGATCAGGAAGGCGGCCGCGTTCAGCGTTTCCGGGAAGGTTTTACCCGTCTGCCTGCCGCGCAATCTTTTGCCGCGCTGCACGGGCTGGAAGCGGGCGGTAAGCTGGCGGAAGAAGCCGGCTGGCTGATGGCGAGCGAAATGATTGCCATGGATATCGACATCAGCTTCGCGCCGGTGCTGGATATCGGGCATATCAGCGCGGCAATCGGCGAGCGTTCTTATCATGAAGATCCGGCCAAAGCGCTGGCGATGGCGACCCGCTTTATCGACGGCATGCATGCCGCAGGAATGAAAACCACCGGGAAACACTTCCCGGGGCACGGAGCGGTCAAGGCGGACTCCCATAAAGAAACGCCGCATGACCCGCGCCCTCAGGAAGAAATTCGCCGCCATGACATGAGCATTTTTGCTTCGCTGATTAGCGAAAATAAGCTGGATGCCATCATGCCCGCGCACGTTATTTACGATGAGGCTGACCCTCGCCCGGCCAGCGGCTCCGAATACTGGCTGAAAACGGTATTGCGCGGTGAACTGGGCTTTAACGGCGTGATTTTCTCTGACGATCTGTCGATGGAAGGCGCGGCAATCATGGGCAGCTACGCCGAACGTGGCCAGGCATCACTGGATGCGGGTTGCGATATGATCCTCGTCTGCAATAATCGTAGTGGAGCGGTGAGCGTGCTGGATAACCTGTCTCCGGTCAAAGCGGAACGTGTTACAGGTTTGTATCATAAGGGTTCGTTTACCCGTCAGGAACTGCGCTCGTCGGCGCGCTGGAAGCAGGTTAACCAGCAGCTTGAAGCGTTGCATGAGCAGTGGCAGGCCCAGAAGGCGGGCGTCTAATATTCAGGCCGTGAGGCCTGATTGTATGCGGTGAGGATGCGATGATTATCTATTTACACGGTTTTGACTCAAACAGTCCCGGTAACCATGAAAAAGTGCTCCAGCTTCAGTTTATTGACCCGGATGTTCGGCTTATCAGCTACAGCACGCTGCACCCGAAACATGACATGCAGCACCTGCTCAAAGAAGTGGATAAAATGCAGCAGCTCACCGACGATGAGCGGCCGCTGATCTGCGGCGTGGGGCTGGGTGGTTTCTGGGCAGAGCGCATTGGTTTTTTGTGCGACATTCGGCAGGTGATTTTTAACCCGAATCTCTATCCGCATGAAAACATGGAAGGGAAAATAGACCGCCCGGAAGAGTATGCGGATATCACCACCAAATGCGTGCAGAACTTCCGCGAGAAAAATCGTGACCGCTGCCTGGCTATCCTCTCGCGAAATGACGAAGCGCTGGATAACAAACGCAGCGCCGAAGCTCTGCATCGCTACTATGAGATCGTCTGGGACGAGCAGCAAACCCATAAATTCAAGAACATATCTCCGCATCTTCAGCGCATTAAAGCCTTTAAAACCCTCGGCTAATTTCCCCGCCTTCGCCGGTCAAAAACAGAGGTCAGCCATGCGGCTGGCCTTTTTTGTTTATCTTTTCGGCATAAAAAATTGATGTACATCAATTTTGGTATGACCAATGCACCCTTCATGTTATTCTCGATAAAGTTCAGCAATTTTACTGAACTAACCCTTTGTTAACTAAAGGTTATTTAGATAACTTTTAGTTAACAATTGGTTAATATTTTAGGGGGTCAAGTTGACTACGCCATTGAAAAAAATAGTGATTGTCGGCGGTGGAGCAGGTGGTCTGGAGCTTGCGACTCAGCTGGGTAAAAAACTGGGGCGTGGCAAAAAAGCCAAAATCACCCTGGTCGACCGCAACCACAGCCATCTGTGGAAGCCGCTGCTGCATGAAGTTGCTACCGGCTCTCTGGATGAAGGCGTGGATGCGCTCAGCTACCTGGCGCACGCCCGCAACCACCACTTCCAGTTCCAGCTGGGTTCGGTGGTCGACATCAACCGCGAAAGCAAAACGCTGACCATCGCCGAACTGCGCGACGACAAGGGCGAGCTGCTGGTTCCCGAGCGTAAAGTGCCTTACGACACGCTGGTGATGGCGCTGGGGAGCACCTCCAACGACTTCAACACGCCGGGCGTGAAGGACAACTGCATCTTCCTCGACAACCCGCACCAGGCTCGTCGTTTCCACTCCGAGATGCTGAACCTGTTCCTGAAATACTCCGCTAACCTTGGCGCGAGCGGCAAAGTGAATATTGCCATCGTCGGCGGCGGGGCAACGGGCGTTGAGCTGTCTGCCGAGCTGCATAACGCGGTGAAACAGCTGCACAGCTACGGCTACAAAGGGCTGACTAATGAAGCGCTGAATGTGACGCTGGTTGAAGCCGGGGAACGTATTCTGCCTGCGCTGCCGCCGCGTATTTCCGCAGCAGCCCACAGCGAACTGACCAAGCTTGGCGTGCGTGTACTGACCCAAACTATGGTCACCAGCGCCGAAGCTCACGGCCTGAACACCAAAGACGGCGAGTTTATCGAGGCGGATCTGATGGTCTGGGCTGCGGGGATCAAAGCGCCTGATTTCCTGAAAGATATCGGCGGCCTGGAAACCAACCGCATCAACCAGCTGGTGGTTGAGCCTACGCTGCAAACTACCCGTGACCCGGATATTTATGCTATCGGCGACTGTGCATCCTGCGCCCGTCCGGAAGGCGGTTTTGTGCCTCCGCGCGCCCAGGCCGCTCACCAGATGGCTTCCCGCGCCCTGACCAACATTCTGGCGCAGATGAAAGGCCAGCCGCTGAAGGCATACAGCTATAAAGATCACGGCTCGCTGGTTTCGTTGTCTAAATTCTCCACCGTGGGCAGCCTGATGGGTAACCTGATGCGCGGTTCGATGATGGTAGAAGGGCGCATCGCTCGCTTCGTCTACATCTCGCTTTACCGCATGCATCAGATTGCGCTCCACGGCTACTTCAAGACCGGCCTGATGATGCTGGTTGGCAGTATCAACCGCGTGATCCGCCCGCGCCTGAAGCTGCACTAAGATTTATTTTTCCCGCAAACCCGGCCATCGTGCCGGGTTTTTTATTGGCTGTATCAGCATAAAATTCGGCATATTCCGAACCCGCGCCTCAGAGTTGTCTTAAACACGGAGTTTCACCGCATTATCCCGCACTTTTCATCCGCAGTCTGATTTCTCAAACCCGTCACCTGAGTGCAAAATTAGGTTAACAACAAGGTCAGGAGGATGTCCTGTGAATAAATCAATGTTAGCGGGTATTGGTATTGGCGTGGCCGCTGCGCTGGGTGTAGCCGCGGTCGCCAGTCTTAACGTATTTAATAGCGGCCCCCAGTACGCACAGGTGGTTTCCGCCACGCCAATCAAGGAAACGGTAAAAACGCCGCGTCAGGAATGTCGGAATGTGGCCGTGACGCACCGTAAACCGGTCCAGGATGAGAACCGCATTCTCGGCTCCGCGCTGGGTGCGGTAGCGGGCGGCGTGCTGGGCCACCAGTTCGGCGGCGGCCGTGGTAAAGATGTAGCTACCGTAGTTGGGGCGCTGGGCGGCGGTTACGCTGGTAACCAGGTCCAGGGTGCCATGCAGGACGGCGATACCTACACCACGACGCAGCAGCGCTGTAAGACCGTATACGACAAATCAGAAAAAATGCTCGGCTACGACGTAACCTACAAGATTGGCGATCAGCAGGGGAAAATCCGCATGGATAAAGATCCCGGCACGCAAATCCCGCTCGACGGTAAAGGCCAGCTGGTGCTGAATAAAGCCTGATGAATTGTTGAGAGGAAAAACCCGCTGGTTAAAGGCGGGTTTTTTCGTTTAATGCGTACCACGCAGCTGCTGCTGGAGTGTCAGTAAAGCCCCGACTTCCTGAATTCTGCGCCGGGTGAAATCCGCAACGGCCTGAGGAGAGCGGGCAAATAGCGTGGCTGCGCCAAAAATCACTTCTCCAAGGCAGCGGTCGTAAAGCGGGCCGCTGGCATCGAGGACAATTTCATCGTTAATGATGATTTTCTCTTCACTGCCGCGCCGGTCAGCGCTGATAGTCCGGCCATCTTTCAGCACGATATTGATACCTTTTTGCCCGCCAGCGGGGCCTGCGTATTTATTTAGCTGCAATACGCAGGGAATACCGCCCAGCTCGCCGCGCAGTAGCGCCTGTCCTTCGGCGGTAGTGACGTCTCCGGGGGCAATATTATTGCCGAGCCTGTCTTTTGCCAGTAACAACTCAAGGCTGAGCGACTCATCCGCTCCTGCCAGCATCAGCGTTTCCCGCATCATCGCCAGCACATGAGTACCGATATCAACAATCACGCCGTCCGGGTGGCGCAGCTCGCGGGTGTCGGCCTCGCCGGTAGCAAAATTCAGCGCGATGGGCTCTCCTGCCGGGTTAAAGCCGCTTGGCTCCAGCAAAAAGCCTTCGATACGGTCTATCTCTTCCAGGCGGGGGATAAACTGCGCCGCATTGGTTCTTACCATCCAGTGATCCAGCGCCAGTACGCGGCCTGCCGTTGCCGGGGCGCTTAAGAGCTGCGCTAACTCCTCCAGCTGTTCAAGCGTTGCCGCCACGGGCTTTTCCACCACCACGGGCAGGGTGCTTTGTTGCAGCACGCTTTTCAGCATCGGCAAGTGCTGTAGAGAAGAGGTGGTGATAAACACCAGGTCTAATTGCTGAGCAAGCAACTGCCCTAAAGAGGGCAAGAAGGTAATGAATTCAGAGCGGTAACGCGGTGCGGGGTCGAAGCCATAACAAACAACGTCGCGGCGAGCGAGACGGCGGATCGCCGGTAGATAGGCCGTTTCAATGACGCTGCCCACGCCGATAAAACCAATATTCATGACGCCCTCTGAAAAATAAATAGCGTTAAATAGCCCTTATTTTTAAAAGACTATTTGCCGGCGGTCGAGGGTTAATATGTGAGGAAGAGTAAGCATGTGAACTTGCCCGACAAATGCCGGGCAAGTCAGCGCGGTTTTAGAACTGAACGGAGTAGTTCATACCGAAGGTGCGGCCGCGGCCTTTGTAGTCATACAGCGAAGCAGGGCCATAGCCTGGGCTGTAATACAGAGGTGCGCGCTGGCCCCAGACCGTGGTGTAGTCGCGGTCGAAGAGGTTTTCTACGCTAAGGCTAAGTTTACCCACAGGAAGCTGGTAGCTGCCGAGTAAATCAACGGTAGTGTAGCCATCAATGCTGTATCCAGCGGCATCGCTTACGTTGAAGGACGTGGTGCTTTGAACGCGCAGGCTCCACGGGTCCGGCGCCCAGCCGATATAAGCGGTTGCTTTCGATGGGCTGGCAACTTTCACATCATATTTCTGCCAGCTACCGTTCACTTTAGACTCGGTTTTCAGCACGTTAAAGTTTGCGCCGGTGCTCCAGTTGGTATCGGGAATAAAGTAATCCACCGCGCCTTCAACGCCGTAAATACGGCGTTTATCGTCAACTACGCTAATGGTCAGGTCTTTATTCGCCAGCACGCTTTTATCGGACAGCGAGTAGTAAGCCGCAATTTGAGTGCGCAGGTTATCGCCGGTGTAGCGCCAGCCCAGCTCATAAGAGTCAACCTTCACGCCCTGCAACTTGCTGGCACTCACGTTCACGCTATTGGTCAGCGGCAGGTGGCCGTTAACCGCTGCGCCATAGGTTCCGCGGCCGTAGTACTTGCCCGGGTCCGGCAGTTCAACGCCCTGGGAGAAGTTTACCCAGGCCTGCTGGCGCTCGGTGATGTGCATCAGCAGCCCGGCGTTAAACAGGAAGTTGTCGTAATCGGTGGAGCCGCCAGGAATCGCATCGGCAGACTTCACTTTGCCGGAGGCAATCTGCTGCTGCTGGGCGAAGCCGATAAAATCATCGACCTTGTTCTCGGTGTACTGGTAACGCACGCCGCCGCTCAGGGTAAAGATTTCGTTGATGTCATAACTGGACTGCAGGAATGCAGCCAGATTGCTGATGTCGTAGCCCGGATAACGGCCGGTGGTAAAGATTTTTTGGTTGTTCAGGCCGCCGGAAGCGCTTGCCTGGGCCAGATCGAAGAACATCTGGTTAGAGGTAAAGCGTTCGTGGTCGGCGTCCAGACCGTAGGTCAGCTGCCAGCCGTCCAGCGGCTTGCTGTTCAGCGTCAGCTTGGCACCGTACTGATCGGTATCCTGCTGAGAAGAAGAGAAAGCGGTCGCTTTTTTATTCGCGTCTACGGTCGGGAACGGATAGAACATCAGCGATTCGTCGCGATAGTAAACCTGGCCTACCAGCTCCTGGCCGAGGAAATCGCTATTAGAATACTGCATGCTAATCAGGTGACGCTCGGTGCCCGGAATACGGTCGGAATTCAGGCCCTTGCTCACATACGGCGAGCTGCTGCCGCTAATTGCCGAGAAGTTTTTCCCGAGATTCAGGCCGTAATCGTCGTCGCCCTGGCTTTTGTAATACTGGGTAATTAATTGCAGCTGCTGGGTTTCATCGATATTCAGCGTGCCGGTGCCCATTACGTCCAGGCGATCGGAGTATTGCAGGCCGGTCTGGGTGTTATCGAGCAGGGTGGCATCGCCGTTACCGTCATACCAGCCACCAAATTTCTGATACGCCACCGACATACGGCCGGAGATATGCTCGTTGCCGCCGGAGATGGCGCTGGCGATACGCTCATCATGATCTTTGCTGCTATTAAAGCCGCTTTTAGTCCCTGCCTCAAACTCCATCTGGGTTTCCGGCTGGCCTTTTTTGGTCACGATGTTGATAAGGCCGCCGGTGCTGCCGCCGCCGTACAGCGACGTTGCGCCAGAAATCACTTCAATATGTTCGATATTGAACGGATCGATAGAGTCCAGCTGGCGGCTGTCGGTGCGCGATGAATTGAGGCGCACGCCGTCAATCAGCACGACCAGCGGGCGGCCACGGACGTTCATGCCATAGTTAGTACGGCTCTGGCTGCTGACGTCCAGGCCGGGGATCAGCTGGGCCAGCGCGTCTTTAAGCTCTTTGCCGCCCTGGATCTGCTGCTCCAGTTCGGTTTTCTCAATCACCCAGGTGGTTTGGGCCATTTCAGCGACGGTGCGGTTGCTGCGGTTGGCGGAAACCACCATCGTCTCGTCGCTATTTTGCTGGGCAACCGCCGGCGCCATCATGGCGAGAAGCAGCGGGTTGAGCGCCCAAAGTGTGTGCTTTTTGGTTATCATCATTGTTCCTTCAACGGGCTAACAAAAATTAGCCCAAAGATGCTGTGTCCTCGTCATCCTTCAAACAGCAGCGGTGTTGGCTGCCTTCACGTCACCCCATCACGTAGTTATCTACGCTCAGGGGATGTCGTTCAGTTGCCGCCTGGCTGCATTTCGAATGATTTAGAGGAAAAGTGTGTTAAAGAAGCAGCATTCTGCTGCGGTTTTTCCCGGCTGCCGCTGCGCCATTGGATCAACGCTGGCGGCGTACTGAGATCGAACAAATCACGCCCCAGTGCGCGATTCAGAATACGGGCGGAGCGCCAGGCCATCAGGCTTAGCTGTGGCTCGGCAATGCCATGCGTTTGCATACTGGCGTTAACCGCAAAGATGTTGTTTTCTTTCGGGCCATCCCACTCCAGCGTAAAGTCGTCACGTACCCGGAAGTTGCACTCGTCGCGCATCGCCATTTTTGGCATCAGTGGGGAGAGCATCTGCGGCAGGGTCGGGCGGTAGCCGGTAGCGAAGATAACTACGTCGCTGTCGAGCGTGTCGTAGCCTTTATCCAGATGGTGCTCCAGCAGCAACTGCCAGCCCTGGCCACGGCTCTCAAGGCCGGTCACCGAACGGCTTGGCAGCAGGCGCGCGTTACGCGGCAGGCCCTGCACTTCGAAGCGGTGATACAGCTCGCGGTAGATGGTCAGCAGCGAGTCGGCGGTGATGCCGTCGGAAGTCATCTTCTGCTCATCCAGCATTTTCTGGCGCGCTTTTTCATCCAGGCCAACAAAGCCTGAAACGTATTCCGGCGTGAAGTATTCGTTGGCAAATGCCGCTTCATCCAGGGCGTTGAAGTTATTGCGGCGTGAAACCCAGTTAACTTCGGCCACTTCTCCCCATGCGCCACGGAAGGCGTTCAGGAACAGGTCGGCACCGCTTTGCCCGCCGCCGACAACCGTTACGCGTTTGCCGCTCAGGTTCGGCAGGCGCAGGCTCATTTCGCTGGCGTGGAAGCAGGTTGGAGTGGCGGTTTTCACGCACGGCGGCAGGTGCGGCTGCTTGCCGATGCCGAGGCAGATATTGCGGGCGAGGGTTTCGCCCTGGCCGGTTTGCACCACAAACAGCTGGCGGCGTTCGTCAAAATCAACGCGTTCGACCGTCTGGTTAAAGTGCAGGTTGTTCATGCCCTCTGCGGCCCAGCGCAGGTAGTCGGAGAACTCGTCGCGCGAGACGGTGCGCAGCTCGGTGGTCAGGAAGCGGTAGAATTTCTTGCGCTTCACCAGGTAGTTCACAAAGCTGAACGGGCTGGTGGGTGCCACGGCGCTGACCAGGTCTTTCAGGAACATGGTCTGCATATGGCAGTCCGGCACCAGCATGCCGGGGTGCCAGGCAAAGTCGGGACGGCTGTCGAAAAACCGGCTGCTAAATCCCTCTGCTTCGTGTGACAGCGCCGCAATGCTCAGGTTAAACGGGCCGATACCTACGCCAATAAAATCAACAGTGTTTGTCATAATTCAATCCCTGGTTACCAGCCACAACGGGTTTTGCAGATCCTCGAGGTAATTCGGCAGCATGCGGCTGCCTCCGTCCTGGTCAGGCCAGGTCAGTTTTACCGGGTTCAGCACAACGCGGATGATTTGTGGCTTAAAGAGTGAGAAAAGCGCAAAGCGCGCCGACATTTGCGGATGTTGCTGCATGTAATCACTCAACACTGCGGCCAGCAGTTGGTAAAAACGTCTCTCCGGCACGCCGAGGCGGGCCATAAGCGGCGAAACAAAGCGCAGTACCGTAACGAAATGGCCGGTCTGCAAATCATGAATTAAGTAATCGGCGCTCAGGCGGGCGGTAACGTCCCGCACTTCCTGAGGCAGGGAGTCCATCTCCGGGAACTCATCCTTCACCAGACGCATATCGCCCTGAAAATCTTTCAGCAGGACGCGCTGCGGCACGCCATCTTTCATGGCGAGGGTAATATTTTGCCCGTGGGCAATCAGCGCTACGCCGTAGCGGCAGAGCAGGTGGTAAAGCGGCACGACCACGGCGCGGAACATCTGGCTGAGCCAGGTTTCAGCATCCAGGCCTGACTGGGCGATATACGCCCCGATCAGCGGTCGGTTGTTTTCGTCGCACTCCATCAGGGTCGCCATCAGGATCGGCGTTTCGTCCGGATTCAGCCAGCGGCTATGGTTTTCACGCCAGATAACGCCCAGCATTTCCTGGTAGCGGTAGGGGGCCTGAGCCAGCGCGGCGTAGCCTTCATGGGAAACGTAGCCCGCAGCGGGCTCGCCGAGGATGACGGCTCCGGTTTGCCTGAGCGTGTCGTCCGTGGCGAAGACGTTCTGAAGCCAGCGCGAGGCCAGCGGCCCGGCGGCAATGTATTTGCCGGGAATACCGCGATAGCAGGAGGTGTTGTAGATGGTCAGCGGCAGCTTGATATCCAGCCCGCCCTGGCGGCTGGCGTTGGTCAGGGTACGCAGCGACTGCTGGGCCAGCCATTGGTCGCCAAATTCCCCGAGGGAAATCATCTTGCCTTCGGCCAGATCAGCAACGAAATCAAGGGCGATTTTCTGCTGCCATTGCCACGGATGAACCGGCAGCGGCAGCCAGCTATCGTCCAGGCCATTCTCCTGCCAGGCCTGGTTAAAGCGGGCAAACTCCTGCGGGTCCATCGCGGCGCTAAGCAGTTGCTCAATATCCAGCTCGCTGTCGCAGCGCCACACCATATGGTCGCGCTTTACCGCCAGCCAGTGCAGGCGGAAGGTATTGGCGTACTCCGGGGCGTAACGCTCCAGCGCCTCTTTACCCCAGCCGCGGCGACCCTTGTTGAAGGCGAACTTCGGGTGGCCGCTCAGCAGGCATTGTAGGCGATCCGGGTCCAGGGCGATAAGCTCGCTGGCGCTCATGCCCCGGCGGGCGTTAAGCAATTGCAGGTCGCCAAGCAGCGTGGCGTACAGATCCTGCATATGCTCGGCGACGGTGGCATCGCTCATCGAGAGCACCGGCTTGAGCTGCATCAGCAGGGTTTGGGCCAGTACCGGTTCGTCCGCACAGCGCAGGGTTTGCGCGTCAATCCACAGCCAGCCCCAGATCCCGCGCTCGGCGCTGAAGTGCCACTCTGCGCCGGGCAGGCCGATGCAGTAGCGGTTATCGCCCTGAGATTCGGCCTGGAAAACCTGCTCATACTCCAGCTCGGCCAGCATTTTTGCCACCAGTTGGCGGTTTACAAAATCCCATTCCTTGCGATTCATTACAGGCCCACCTCGTTGAAGAAGTTATCCCGGTTAGCCATCACCAGGCGCGAACGTTTATGCGGGAAGTCGAACTCTTTGATAGTCGCGTAGCCCGCAGGCTCCAGATGGCGGAACAGGCGCTGGTTGTCGGCGCGCGGCTCCAGCACGGTGCGTTGGGTACGCGGCTCGTCCAGCAGCAGGTAATGGGTCAGCCCGCGCAGCCAGCTCTGCACATAGTGCGCGCCGCGCCACTGCTGCTCGCCGACCAGAAGATGCAGGCCGCGGTCAAACGGCTGCCAGGCGTAATGACGGCCAATGCGGTCTTCCGGCGCCCAGTAAATTTCGAAATAGCTGAACGGCTGGTCGTCAAAGCAGCCGATTAGCGGGAAGGCGTGTGTGCCGGTAAGCTGACGTTCGAGATAGGCGGTTTGCAGCTCCAGCGAGCCGCTTTGCTCCCAGAAATACTCGACGCGGGGATCGTTCATCCAGCGCGTAAAGCGTTCTGCATCGAGCGCCGGGTCGGCAACGTGGAAGCTCAGCGTCTTGCGGACTTTCGGATCGTAGCGGCGGTAAACTTCGCCTTCCGGGCGAGCCGGGCGCTGCGGGAAATAAATCTCGCGTTCGGCATCAAATACCATCTCGCCGGAAGCGCGTTTCGCCGGGGTACTGAGCCACAGAGGCAGCTGCCAGAAGGCCGCGCGATGCACGATATCGCTTTTCAGATAGTCGAAGAGGACCAGGGCCTGCGGCTCCTCGCGCCATTCGGCGTAAGGCAGCACGATGGCTGAAAGCTGAGGCGCGGCAATAAACATCTGGTCCAGCGCGTCGCGCAGCCAGCCGTCCGGCAGCAAGCCGGGCCAGTGCAGAACGGCGCTGTTATCCTGACCCCAGCCGATGTTCAGCGGTTTAGCGAGCTTTTCGCAGCGCAGGCCGTGCCCGCCGTGAACGATAGTTGCCTGAAACATTCAGCCCTCCTGAGCCAGCAGCGGATTCACGAAATCAAAGTAGATAACCGAAGGATCGACGATGGTGTTTTCGTTGTGGTCGTGCAGGTAGCAGAAGAAGTTGCCCTTCACATTCCAGTGCGGGCTTTCCAGCACGTAGTCGAGGCAGGTTTTATGGGGCACCTGGTCACGCACGGCGCTGAGCGAGTCGCGCACGCGGGCCATCAGGTTAGCTTCGCTATCCAGCCCGGCAGCACCCAGAGCGGCGGTAACCGCAAAAGTGGAGTTGACCAGCAGGTAATAAGGGAAATAGCGCAGCAGCTGCTCGCGGCTAAAGACGTTCTCCGCCTGAGCCTCGCCGATGGTGTCCAGCCAGCCTGCGGCATGCGGCATAAACGCGCTGCCCTGGCAGTCACGGTAGATAAGGCCTATCGGCAAGTCCTGCTGCATTTCGACCAGAATATTTTGCTGGTGAGCCAGCAGCACCAGGCCGTAATCCGCTTCGGCGGTGAAGAGCGGCTTCAGTACCTGCTGGCAGTAGGCTTCAACCCAGGCATGGGCTGCCTGCTGCACGGTAATATTCAGGCGAGTGCTAAGGCGTTTAACCGCGGCAACCAGCAGCGAATCGCCGCCGTCCGGCGCAGACTGGGTCAGAGAGACCAGCACATTGGTCTGGCTCTGCGGCTGTTCAACCAGCAGGTTCTCACGCAGGGCGAACAGGCTCTCTTCCATAATATTGCCGTGCAAATCTCTCAGCCCGGCCCAGCCGTCTTCCTGCATCACGCGGAAGGTCGGGAAGCGCGACTGCAAATCCTGCCAGCGTTCGGTTTGTGCCAGGCGGGCCAGGCGCATTCCGCGCTTCACTTCTTTCACCGATAAGGTGCGCACCGAGTTGGTCAGACGCACGCTCAGGGAAAACTTAATCATGTCGCGGCTGGTAGCGCAGTAAAGCGAGCGGGAAGAGGTGGTTGGCAGCCATGGCGCACCGGCTTCGCCTAAATCTTTTATCAGATTTCTGGCGACTAATTGCTGGCACCATTCCTGCTCCAGCAGGTACTCCCCCTGCCACGGATGCAGCGGGAACAGCCACTGATTATCGCTTAACTCGCTCAGCAACTGCGGAGCATTTTCAGCGGCAAAGCGCGTCAGGCGCTGCTGTAAATTAAGGTGCAGGCTTTCGCCCGCCAGCTGGGCCTTATCGACCGCAAACCAGCGCAGCGGGAAGTGCGGGGCGAAGTCCGGCAGATAGCGCTCGGCTTCCTGCTGATTAAAGGGTTCGTGAGACTTAGGCGCAGGGTGGAAGGCATGGCCGACCAATAATGCCTGCTCCGCCTCGCCAAAGTTCAGCGCCTGCTCGCGCAGCCTGCTCCAGTCGTGGCGGGAGTCAATTGCCTGCTGAGTATGGGCATGGCTTTCCATCACGCGCTGATAAAACGCCTCGCAGCCGGTGGCCGGGAGCATTTGCTGGTGCTGGAGTTTATCGACAATAAGCTGGGAGAGGGTGGCAAAATCAACCGGCTGGCTGCCGGTAGCGTTGACCAGGCGAGCCGGGAATTCAAAGCGGTGATGCTGGGTGGGAGAGAAATAAGCCACTTTAAAGTGCAGAGCTTGCTGTTCACCCAGCGGGATAATTAGTTCGGCTGGCTGGCTTTCGGTAAGACGCCAGTCGTTGGTTTCACGGACCAGGGAATTGAGGAAGCACTGCGCGGCCACATCCCAGGCCAGAGTTTTATTTGGCAAAGTCATCATCAAACAGTTTCCACGCGTTATGATAATGCGAATTTTGCCGATAACGGTTCTCATTATCAATAACAATTGTTAGAATCGCTAAAATAAATTTTACAAATACGCACAATCACTCTACGGGTTAGCAACACTTTGACATCTCTCGACGTCGCGGCCGCGCCGCAAAAATCCCTTTCCTGCTGGCCGCTTGCGCTTAGCGCCGGGTTGCTCGGCGTCGGGCAGAACGGACTGCTGGTTGCCATCCCCGTGCTGGTGATTCAGACAAACCTGAGCCTGTCCGTCTGGGCGGCTTTACTGACCCTGGGGTCGATGCTGTTTTTGCCGTCCTCGCCCTGGTGGGGAAAACAAATTGCCCGCCTGGGCAGTAAGCCCGTGGTGCTGTGGGCGCTGGCGGGGTATGGCGCGAGCTTTACTCTGCTGGGGTTGGGCAGCGCGCTGCTGGCAACCCATGCGGTAACGGGTGCCGTCGGGCTGGGGATATTAATTGTCGCGCGCATTATCTACGGCCTTACCGTCTCGGCGATGGTGCCTGCCTGCCAGGTGTGGGCGCTACAGCGGGCGGGCGAGGGCAAGAGGATGGCGGCGCTGGCAACCATCAGCTCCGGGCTGAGCAGCGGCCGCCTGTTCGGGCCTCTGTGTGCCGCCGGTATGCTGGCTATTCATCCTCTCGCGCCGCTGGGGCTGCTGATGGTGGCTCCCTTGCTGGCGCTGGTGATGCTGCTGCGCCTGCCGGGTACGCCTCCTTTGCCCGCCAGCGAACGTAAAAGTGCCCGCCTGCGCCTCGACTGTATGCCTTATCTGCTGTGCGCCATTCTGCTTTCTGCGGCGGTCAGCCTGATGCAGCTTGGGCTTTCTCCGGCGCTTACCCGGCAGTTCGCTACCGATACCGCCGCCATCAGCCATCAGGTTGCCTGGCTGCTGAGCCTGGCCGCAGTGGCTTCATTACTCGCCCAGTTCGTTATTCTTCGCCCGCAGCGCATGGCCCCGATGTCGCTGCTGCTGAGCGCCGGTGCCCTGATGATTTGCGGCCTGGCGATGATGATTTACGTAGAGCTGTGGCTGTTTTATCTCGGCTGCGCGCTGCTTTCATTTGGCGCGGCGCTGGCCACCCCGGCCTACCAGCTGCTGCTGAACGACAAGCTTGCCGACGGCGCGGGGGCAGGCTGGATTGCGACCAGCCATACTCTGGGCTACGGCTTATGTGCATTACTGGTGCCGCTGGTGTCCAAAACCGGCGCTGAAGCGGCATTGATTACGGTGGCTTTTTTGGCCGCAGTGTTATTTACCGTGGTGTCCGGCGTTATCTGGCGCAGCCGCCATCGTTCACGTCATTCTGCAATTTAAGCGTAAGGAAAAGTTATGGCTGGAGTTCAGGGCTACCGTCTGTTCAACGTTCAACTGGCGCGCAAAACCGAAGTTTCTCCTTCGCTGCTGAGCCTGGTGTTTAGCGGGCCGGATGTGGCGCAGATGAAATGTGATTCACCGGATCAGCGCATTAAGATGCTGTTTCCTTCTGAAGATGGCACGCCGCCTTCGCTCCCCGCGGAAGGGCAGTGGTATCAGATTTCGCAGGGCATGCCCAAAGAGAAGCGCCCGGTTATTCGTACCTACACGCTACGCCACGTTGACGCTGCCCGCCAGGAAGTGACCGTTGAGTTTGTCAGCCACGGTACCGAAGGACCCGCTTCCGCATGGGCGATTAACTCCGCGCCGGGAGACTGCATCCAGATAGTTGCGCCTAATGCCGCCCACCCGGAAGACAGCGGCGGCTATGAATGGACGCCTCCGGCGGGATTGCGCAATGCGCTGATCGTTGCCGACGAAACCGCACTCCCTGCGGCGCGGGGCATTCTTGAGATGCTGGCGGGCCAGCCCAATCCGCCAAAAGTGCAGGCCTTTTTTGAAGTGCCGGAGCAGGGCGATTGCGTTGATCTGAGCGCCTTTAGCTTCGCCGAGATTAACTGGCTACCGCGTAAACCTGCGGCGGCAACGCACGGAGAATGCCTGATTCAGGCGGTGAAAACCCATGCCCGCGTGCCGGAAAGCAGCCATCATGAAGATGTGCAGGAAGAGGCCGAGGATGAGCTGCTGTGGGACAAAGCGACTACCGGCAGCAACGAGTTTTACGGCTGGGTGGCGGCCGAGTCCACCGTGGTTAAGCTGCTGCGCCGCCATTTGATAGGCGAGCGGGGCGTGGAGCACGAGGCGATTAACTTTATGGCCTATTGGGCGAAAGGCCGCGTGCGCTAACAAAAAGGGCGGCCATCATGGCCGCCCTGCGAGTCAGATCTTCTTCAGCTCCGGCAGCAAACGTACCGTCGTTTTGACTATCTGCATTAACTCTTCGTAGCTGGCGTTTTCCCGCGCGCTGACCGACATTCCCTGAATAATACAGCACAGATATTTTGCCAGGCAGCGCACATCGCGCTCTGCCGGTATTTCGCCTTTCTGCTGATGCTGCTCAAGGAAGCGGATCAGCGTCTGCTCCTGCACGGCGTGCCGGGCCTTTATCGTGGCGGCAATATCTTCCGAAGAAGCCGCCAGCACCGACGAGGTGCAGATAATAAAGCAGCCTGCGGGCGTGCTTTTGTCGGTAAAACATTTTGCCACCGCAGAAAGATAGTTCTCCAGCGCGGTTTCCATCGTCTGCTCTTCGCACAGCAGGCAGGCTTCATGCTTTGCCGCAAACCGTGCGATGTAGCGGTCCAGCACCGCGCGGAATAGCCCTTCTTTGTTGGTGAACTCCGCATACAGCGTGGGTGCTTTTGCCCCGGTGGCTTCTACCAGGTGCGCCATGGATGTTGCTTCATAGCCATGCTGCCAGAAGAGTGTCATGGCCTTGTCGAGTGCCGCTTCCCTGTCAAACACTTTTGGACGGCCACGGCTTTTTTTGCTGCAACTTAATGTCTCGGTTGCCATATCTGCCGTTTAACCTCTGTCTAATTAGTGAACACTTATTATAAAAATAATCGACGACAGTAGCCAGAGGCTTGTTATGAAAAATAATTATTTCTTATCACAATGAAAAATAGCGCTTTTTTTAATTACTTAACGTTCGTTATTAAAATGTGTTGACGTGTGACGCAGATCACGTTTATCATTTTTATATCGATCGTTAACTAATTCGGGTTGGCGACCTAAATAATCACCTGCTTAGGACATTTACGATGAAAACTTTAACTACTCTGTTCGCTGCCGCCGTACTTAGCTCACTCTCATTCGCAAGCTTTGCGGCTGTTGAAGTCTCCGCCACTCCGGCCGGTCAGCAGAAAGTCGGCACCATCAGCGCGGACGCGGGCAGTAATCTCTCTTCCCTGGAAGAACAGCTGGCCGCCAAGGCCGATGCAATGGGCGCTAAATCGTTCCGTATTACCTCCGTTAACGGTCCGAACACCCTGCACGGTACAGCAGTCATCTATAAATAAGCCGGACGTTAACCCTCAATACGTCTGACCTTATTAGTTATATGCCACTGTAAGCAAAAGGCCCCGTCGCGAGACAGGGCCTTTTCTATTGCGTTTTAAATAATTAGATTTCGTTTTGCGGGTGGGCGGTGACGTTAACCGGCATCCCGGAGCGGTGCTCCATTGCCTGCGCCATGACCTGAACGTCGGTCTGCGGCGCGTCACGGAACTGCTTCATCGGCTCGTTGAGCACAATCGGCAGCACTTTTGGATCGTCATCAATGGCTTTGGACAGCGGCTGGTGAACTTCAACCAGGCGGGAACCATCCGGCTCGATGGAGGTTTTAATTGGCGTATTGATGATGCGCACCTGGGTGCCGACCGGAACCTTGTTAAACAGGGCTTTAATGTCACCGTCGCGCAGGCGAATACAGCCCGAGCTTACGCGCATCCCGATGCCGAAGTCGGCGTTGGTGCCGTGCAGCAGGTAAACACCGCCGAACGCCGCGAGGCGGATCGCATGGTGGCCCATCGGGTTATCCGGCCCCGCAGGAACCACGGCAGGCAACTTCACGCCCTGAGCCAGGTAGCGAGCGCGAATATTTGCCGTTGGCGTCCAGGTTGGGTTGGCGCGTTTATCGGAGATCTTTGTCACCATTGTTGGAGTCAACGTATCGCCACCCAGTTGGCCGATGCCAATCGGGTAAACGGTGACGCTATTTTGCCCGGCAGGGAAGTAATAGAGGCGCAGCTCGGCGAGGTTGATAACAATGCCTTCGCGCGGCACGTCGGGCAGCAGCATCTGGCGTGGGATGGTCAGCACGCTACCGGCGCGCGGAACGTAAGGATCGACGCCCGGGTTGGCCTGCAATAAAGCCAGGAAACCGACGTTGTACTTCTTGGCAATCGCCTCCAGCGAACCGCCGTCGTTCTCAACCTGGTGGAACAGGTTTTTGCCAATCAGGCGACTATTGGCGGCTGGAAGCGGGTAATCGTTAGCGCTGGCGGGCAGCGCAATAACCGCCGCGCCCATCAGGGCCACGGCGGCAAACCAGCGGCGGAATAACAAAGTACGCGTTGCAAACATAGCTTAAACCCTGCGTTTAAAATGGCTAATTTTATTAGACAGATAAACGCCAATTATCGGCTAGCGGAATGTCGGGAAGTCCTGGGAGATTGCAAAGAATGTGTAAATGTCACAGAAAGTTGCGCCTTACCGGACGGTAAGGCGCAGAGGGTTATGCGGCGGCGTTTTCCGCCAGGCTGTTCATGAAGTTACGCACCCATTCCATCCGCGTTTTGCGGTCGGCAAGTTCCTGAATAAACTTCAGGCGGGTCGGCCCGTCGAGACGGAAATGCTGCGGCTGCTTTTGCAGCAGGCCAATCAGCCAGACCGGATCAACATGGTTTTTCTCGGCAAATTCAATCACGCCGCCTTTCTCGTTACCTTCAATCTTACGCACGCCGAGCTTCTGCGCCTGCTGGCGCAGGGCGGCGATATCCAGCAGATTGCGGGCCGCATCCGGCAGCAGGCCGAAGCGGTCGATAAGCTCAACCTTCAGCTCGTCCAGCTCGTGCTCGCCCTTCGCGCTGGCGATGCGCTTGTAAAACGACAGGCGGGTGTTCACGTCAGGAATAAAGTCGTCCGGCAGCAGGGCCGGCATGCGTAGCTCGACTTCCGTCTGGCTGTTGGTGAGATCTTCCAGCGACGGCTCGCGGCCTTCTTTCAGGGCATCGACGGCGTTTTCCAGCAGCTCCATATACAGCGAGAAGCCGATGGTTTCCATTTGCCCGCTCTGATCTTCGCCCAGCAGTTCGCCCGCGCCGCGAATTTCCAGGTCGTGAGTCGCCAGAGCGAAGCCCGCCCCGAGATCTTCCAGAGAGGCTATCGCTTCCAGGCGTTTCTGTGCGTCGGTGGTCATCGCTTTAGGATGCGGCGTCAGCAGCCAGGCATAAGCCTGATGGTGCGAACGCCCCACGCGGCCGCGCAGCTGGTGAAGCTGGGCGAGGCCAAAGTGGTCGGCTCGTTCGATGATAATCGTGTTGGCGGTCGGGATATCGATCCCGGTTTCGATGATGGTGGTACAGACCAGCACGTTAAAACGCTGGTGGTGGAAGTCGTTCATCACCCGTTCCAGCTCGCGCTCGCGCATCTGGCCGTGACCGATGGCAATGCGCGCTTCCGGTACCAGTTCGGCCAGTTTGTCAGCGGCTTTCTGAATATTTTCTACGTCATTGTAGAGGTAATAAACCTGCCCGCCGCGCAGCACTTCACGCAGAATAGCCTCACGCACTACGAGGCTGTCGTATTCGCGCACAAAGGTTTTTACCGCCAGGCGGCGAGCCGGAGGCGTGGCGATAATCGACAGGTCGCGCATGCCGCTCATCGCCATATTCAGGGTTCGCGGAATTGGTGTTGCGGTCAGGGTCAGGATATCCACGTCGGCGCGCATCGCTTTGATGCGCTCTTTGTGGCGCACCCCGAAGCGGTGCTCTTCGTCGACGATCAGCAAGCCCAGATCGCGCCACTTCACGTCGGCCTGCAACAGCTTGTGGGTGCCTATCAGAATATCTATCTTGCCTTCGCTTGCCTGCTCCAGGATCTGCGTCTGTTCTTTGGCGCTGCGGAAGCGGGAAAGCATTTCAATGCGCACCGGCCAGTTGGCAAAGCGGTCGCGGAAGTTGTCCAGATGCTGCTGCGCAAGCAGGGTGGTTGGCACCAGTACCGCGACCTGTTTGTTGTTCTCCACGGCCAGGAAGGCGGCTCGCATAGCGACTTCGGTTTTGCCGAAGCCCACGTCGCCGCAGACCAGCCTGTCCATCGCCAGCGGGCGGCACATGTCGCTCAGCACGGCATTGATTGCCTGAGCCTGGTCCGCCGTGGTTTCGAACGGGAAGCTGTCGCAGAACAGCTGATACTGCTCGCGGTCGTGCTTAAAGGCGAAGCCTTCTTTGGCGGCACGCATCGCATAAATGTCGAGCAGTTCGGCGGCCACATCACGCACTTTTTCGGCGGCTTTCTGGCGCGCGCGGGACCAGGCATCGCTGCCCAGTTTATGCAGCGGTGCGTTATCGTCCGCGCCGCCTGCATAGCGGCTGATAAGATGCAGGGAGGAGACCGGAACGTACAGCTTCGCATCGCCCAGGTAGGTCAGCATCAGGTATTCAGCGGTGATCCCGCCAGCCTCAAGTGTCGTCAGCCCCGCATAGCGGCCAACGCCGTGCTCAAGGTGAACCACTGGCTGGCCTGGATGCAGCTCGGCCAGGTTGCGGATCAGGGTGTCCGGGTTAATGGTGCGGCGGCTGTCCTGGCGGCGGCGGCTTACGCGCTCGCCCAGCAGGTCGCTCTCGCAGATCAGCGCCCGGTTGCGCAGGGTGTCAATAAAGCCGTGCTCGCTGGCGCCAATCATCAGGTAACGGCCGGTGCCTTCGGCTTCTTCAAGGCGATAAATACGTTTTGGCGCAACTTTAATGCGCCCCAGCAGTTCTCCCAGCGCTTCACGGCGGCCTTCGCTCTCCACCGAGAAGACAACCGGCCCGGTAAAGGACTCAAGGAATTTACGCAGGCTGTCCAGCGGGGCTTTCTGCTGCGCCAGTACCGCCAGGTCCGGCAAGGTTTGATAACCCAGATTAACGTTGGCCGCTTTCTTCGCCAGAGAGTCGGTTTTGAGCTGAACGCGCGGCCAGGCTTTTAGCTCGCTAAACAGCGAGTCGGTCTTCAGCCATAAATCTTCCGGCGGCAGAAGAGGGCGCATCGGGTCAACGCCGCGATTCTCAAAGCGGGCATTAGCGTCCAGCCAGAAGCGTTCGGCACTGGCTTCCAGGTCGCCGGTATTCACCAGCAGCGTGTTGGCCGGGAAGTAGCTGAACAACGTCGGCAGCGGCTCGCTAAAGAACAGCGGCTGCCAGTATTCGATACCCGCAGGTAAAGTGCCTTTGCTCACCTGCTGGTAGATGTGCTCCGCGTCGCGCTTAACTTCGAATTTATCCCGCCACTGGCTGCGGAACAGCTCGATAGCGTTTTTATCGGTCGGGAATTCATGGGCGGGCAGCAGGTTAATGGCTTCCACTTCTTCCAGCGTGCGCTGGGAGTCCACGTCGAACACGCGCAGGCTGTCGATTTCATCATCAAAGAAGTCAATGCGGTACGGCTGGGCGCTGCCCATCGGGTAGAGGTCGAGCAGCGCGCCGCGTGTGGCGAACTCGCCGTGCTCCATGACCTGATCGACGCTGCGGTAGCCGGCCTGCTCCAACTGAGCACGCAGATTATCCCGCGATAAGCGCTGGCCTTTTTTCATCACCAGGGCGTGGCCGTGCAGGTAGCTGTGTGGGCAGACCCGCTGCATCAACGTATTAACCGGCAGGATCAGCACGCCGCGCTGCATGGTCGGCAACTGGTAAAGGGTGGACAGGCGTGAAGAGATAATTTCCTGATGCGGAGAGAAGCTGTCGTACGGCAGCGTTTCCCAGTCCGCGAGGTTCATCACCAGGCTGTCGGTAAACTGGGAGACTTCGTCGTGCAGGCGCAGGGCGTTCTGCATATCCGGGGCAATCAGCACCACCGGGCCGCTATGGCGCTCGACGATTTCGGCCACCTCGGTGGCGCAGGCCGAACCGGTTAACTCTCCAAGCAGGCGCTGTTCAGCGGCTTTAGCGGGTAAGGAATAGCGATATTGTTCAGGCATAGAAAGCGTCAGGATCTCGTAGGTTATTCCGCCAGCGTGGGCGATAAAGCCGCCGCGACGGTGCGCGAGCCATTGATAAGCAGTTGGATATTATTATCCCCGATCGCTTTGTATTAGCAACCGAATCACCGAAATTGGGGTTATTGGGGGGAAAAGCAACCCACCGGAGCGGGCTGCTGCGAGACTCAGGAACTGGCGGCGATTTTAGCCGGAGGGGAGAAGAACATATCCCCGAACAGCGCCACCGAAAGCTTGCGAAAGCCCAGCCCTGCCAGCGTGCAGATAGCCAGGCTGATGAATGGATAAATCAGCAGAATAGCCAGCAGCAGCGGGCCGGAGAAACTGCCGTTATTGATGCGGGCTATCATTATCAGGCTCATCGCCTCTATCAGGATGCGGTGCGTGGTGTAAATCGCGATGGTATTTGAGCCGACCACGTTAAGGAATGAGTTCGCGCCGGTTTCGCGCCAGCCGTCCAGCAGATAGAACACCCGCAGAATAACCACGATAGAGACCAGGGAAATCACCAGCGGGACGTTGACCAGGTAAAGCGCCATAGCGCCGCAGGCGACGCCCGCGCAGGTAAATGGATGGCGCGAAAAACGGAAGTCTTTCATCCAGGCCATTAACAGCGGGCCAAACCATGCCCCGAGGCCGTAATAAACCATATTACGCACCACGCTGTTCAGCCCCCACCACGGCAGCGGCATAAAAGTAATAGCGATGTTTACCGCCATCAGCAGGATAAGTATCGGCATGCGGTAGCGGCGCAGCGCCTTAAAAATAACGAAGTACACCAGCAGGGCGTACAGATACCACAGGCTGGTGCTCGCCTTCGCCATGCTGGCGGCAAACTGCCAGAAGGTATCGGCGTAGGCGGCGTTGGCGGTTGGGTTGCGCTCCAGATCCGGCGCCAGCCACTGGTTCAGATGGGTAAGGGCCACCCACTGAATCATCCCCCAGAGCACCAGCACGTAGAAAATGCTCCACAGCCGCTTGTCCACGCTGTCACGCCATCTCACTTCGTGGATGTAGCGGGTTATCAAATAGCCGGAGATAAAGAAGAACACCGGCATACGGAACGGGGCAAGGTAGAGATTGAGGTACACCCACAGTTTGGCGAGATACAAATTAAAGCCAGGCCCCAGCGTGGTGAGGTGAGGGTAGAAGGTGATAACCGAATGGTAGATAACCACCAGGCAAATACATAATCCTTTGATTTGATTAATCCATAGCTGCTTTTTCTTCATGCCATATCCACGTCTTTATGTTTTATCGTCGTCATCGGCCTTTTATCCTGGCGGCATCACGCGGCGAGCACGACCTCAATTGTCTGTATTTGGCGCTGATTTGGTAAATTTAGGAAAAGTTGCAGGCGCTTGAGAAGTAACGGGAATAATTTAGGGTATTGAATTCATTTGGCCGGGGAGGTGTCGTATACTTCCCGGATCTTTGTTTGCTCGTGATACTTCAAGTTGCAGGTGCGTGGCTGCACCGATAGCCCTGGTCATAGTGAGCCAGGCTCCAGGGGGCTCCCGGTCTTGCCGTCTTCCTGCAACCCGAATTATTCAGAGCAAATATGCAACTGCAACAAGACGGATTTCATGTATCAACCTGTCGCGTTATTTATAGGCCTGCGCTACATGCGTGGGCGAGCAGCCGACCGCTTCGGCCGCTTTGTCTCCTGGCTGTCGACGATTGGCATCACCCTCGGGGTTATGGCGCTGGTCACGGTGCTTTCGGTGATGAATGGTTTTGAGCGCGAGCTGCAAAACAACATCCTCGGGCTGATGCCGCAGGCGATGGTCACTTCATCCACCGGTTCGATTAATCCTCAACAACTCCCGGCTGACTCCCTCAAGCTACAGGGCGTAACGCGTATTGCGCCGCTGACTACCGGCGACGTGGTGCTGCAAAGCGCGCGCAGCGTGGCGGTGGGCGTAATGCTTGGCGTGCAGCCGGACGAAAAAGATCCGCTGTCGCCTTATCTGGTGAACGTTAAGCAGACTGGCCTGGTGGCCGGGCAGTACAACGTCATTCTTGGCGAGCAATTGGCCGTTTCGCTTGGCGTAAAACGCGGGGAAAGCATCCGTATTATGGTGCCTTCCGCAAGCCAGTTCACGCCGATGGGCCGCGTGCCGAGCCAGCGTTTGTTCACGGTCATCGGCACTTTCGCTGCGAGCAGTGAAGTCGACGGCTACCAGATGCTGGTTAACCAGCAGGACGCCTCGCGCCTGATGCGCTACCCGGCGGGCAATATCACCGGCTGGCGTCTGTGGCTGGCCGAACCGCTGAAAGTTGACGTGCTTAGCCAGCAAACCCTGCCGCAGGGGACTGAATGGAAAGACTGGCGCGAGCGTAAAGGCGAGCTATTCCAGGCCGTGCGCATGGAAAAGAACATGATGGGCCTGCTGCTGAGCCTGATTGTTGCGGTCGCCGCGTTTAATATTATTACCTCGCTGGGCCTGCTGGTGATGGAGAAGCAGGGCGAAGTCGCCATTCTGCAAACCCAGGGCCTCACCCGCCGCCAGATTATGGCGGTGTTTATGGTGCAGGGCGCAGGGGCGGGCGTGATTGGCGCGCTGCTGGGGGCGCTGCTCGGCGCGCTGCTCGCCAGCCAGCTGAATAATTTAATGCCGGTTATCGGCATCCTGCTGGATGGTGCGGCGCTGCCGGTTGCCATCGAGCCGTTACAGGTGGTCGTTATTGCCCTGGTGGCGATGTTGATTGCCCTGCTGTCCACGCTTTACCCTTCCTGGCGCGCCGCCGCTACCCAACCCGCTGAGGCTTTACGTTATGAGTAATTCTGTCCTGTTGCAGTGTGACAAGCTGTGCAAACGCTATCAGGAAGGCAAAGTGCAAACGGATGTGCTGCACGATGTCAGCTTCAGCATGAACCCGGGCGAGTTAATGGCGATTGTCGGCACTTCCGGCTCGGGCAAAAGTACCCTGCTGCACCTGCTGGGCGGCCTGGATACGCCAACCTCCGGCGACGTGGTGTTTAACGGCCAGGCGATGAGCAAGCTTTCGTCTGCGGCCAAAGCCGAACTGCGTAACCGCGAGCTGGGCTTTATCTACCAGTTCCACCACCTGCTGCCGGACTTTACGGCGCTGGAAAACGTCGCTATGCCGCTGCTTATCGGCAAGAAAAAGCCGGAAGAAGTGCAGAAACGCGCGCTGGAGATGCTGGCCGCCGTTGGGCTGGATCACCGCAGTAATCACCGTCCGTCGGAGCTGTCCGGCGGCGAGCGTCAGCGTGTGGCGATTGCGCGTGCGCTGGTGAACAACCCGCGCCTGGTGCTGGCGGACGAGCCGACCGGTAACCTGGATGCGCGCAATGCCGACAGCATCTTTGAACTGCTGGGCGAGCTTAACGTGCGCCAGGGTACCGCTTTCTTAGTCGTCACCCATGACTTGCAACTGGCAAAACGCATGTCACGCCAGCTGGAAATGCGCGATGGCCGCCTGACAAGCGAGCTGACCTTGATGGGAGCGCAGTAATGGGTTCCCCCCTTTCTTTATTGATAGGCCTGCGGTTTAGCCGCGGGCGTCGCCGCAGCGGCATGGTGTCGCTGATTTCGGTTATCTCCACCCTGGGCATTGCTCTGGGCGTGGCGGTGCTGATTGTCGGCCTGAGCGCGATGAACGGCTTCGAGCGCGAGCTGAAAAACCGCGTGCTCGCCGTGGTTCCGCACGGCGACATCAAGCCGGTGAACCAGCCGTTTACCAACTGGCAGGACGTATTGCCTAAGATTGAAAAGGTCAAAGGCATTGTTGCCGCCGCGCCTTACATTAGCTTTACCGGGCTGGTGGAGAGCGGGGCGAACCTGCGGGCGATAGAAGTGAAAGGCGTTGATCCGGCGCAGGAAGAGCGTTTGAGCGCTTTGCCACAATATGTGCAGAACCATGCCTGGGCGAATTTTAAAGCCGGGCATCAGCAGATAATCATGGGCAAAGGCGTGGCGGATGCGTTGAAAGTGAAGCAGGGCGACTGGGTTTCTATCATGATCCCCAACAACGACGGCGGCACTAAGCTGATGCAGCCCAAGCGAGTCAGGCTCCAGGTCGCCGGTATCCTGGCCTTAAGCGGCCAGCTCGATCACAGCCTGGCGATGGTCCCGATGCAGGATGCTCAGGGCTATCTGGATATGGGCAACAGCGTGACCGGCATCTCCATCAAAGTGGACGACGTATTTAATGCCGTTAAGCTGGTGCACGACGCCGGAATGGCAACCAATTCCTACGTCTACATTTCCAGCTGGATAGGCACCTACGGCTACATGTACCGCGACATCCAGATGATCCGCGCCATTATGTACCTGGCGATGGTGCTGGTTATCGGCGTGGCCTGTTTCAACATTGTCTCTACGCTGGTGATGGCGGTTAAAGACAAGAGCGGCGACATCGCCGTGCTGCGTACGCTCGGGGCGAAAGACGGGCTTATCCGCGCGATCTTCGTCTGGTACGGGCTGCTGGCCGGGCTGCTGGGCAGCGTGAGCGGCGTAATTGTTGGCGTGCTCGCCTCGTGGCAACTGACCAACATTATTAACTTTATTGAAAAACTGATCGGGCACAATTTCCTGTCCGGTGACATTTATTTCATTGATTTCTTACCTTCAGAATTGCACTGGCTGGACGTGGTTTACGTCCTGGTGACGGCGCTCCTGCTCAGCCTTCTGGCTAGCTGGTACCCGGCACGGCGCGCAAGCAATATCGATCCGGCAAGGGTGCTAAGCGGACAATAAAATTTACCTTACTTTTGGGGAGCAGCGATGTATTACGGATTCGATATCGGCGGCACTAAAATTGCACTTGGCGTTTACGACCAGCAGCGGCGTTTACTTTGGGAAGCCAGGGTTGCTACTCCCCATGACAGTTATGAAAATTTCCTCGAGGCAGTCGCCGGGCTTGTTGCTCAGGCAGACGAGCGCTTTGACTGCCGTGGCTCCGTGGGCATTGGTATTCCCGGTATGCCGGAAACCGACGACGGCACGCTCTACGCCGCCAACGTGCCTGCCGCCAGCGGCAAGCCCCTGCGCGCCGACCTGAGCGCCATGCTAGAGCGCGACGTGCGTATCGACAACGACGCCAACTGCTTTACCCTCTCCGAAGCGTGGGACGACGAGTTTCTCAATTATCCTGTAGTAATGGGCCTTATCCTCGGCACCGGCGTGGGCGGCGGGATCATCGTTAACGGCAAATCCGTTACCGGGCGCAGCTACATTACCGGCGAATTTGGCCACACGCGCCTGCCGGTCGATGCCCTGGAAATCCTGGGGCGCGATATTCCGTTCACCCGCTGCGGCTGCGGCAAAAACGGCTGCATCGAAAACTACCTCTCTGGCCGCGGTTTTGCCTGGCTGTGGCAGCACTTCTACCACGAACCGCTGGATGCAAAAGAGATAATCTCCCGCTACCGCCAGGGCGACGAGCAGGCCATCGAACACGTTGACCGCTTCCTCGAGCTGCTGGCCGCCTGCCTCGGCAATTTATTGACCTCAATCGACCCACATTTGGTGGTGATTGGCGGAGGATTGTCTAACTTTAGCGATATCTACGCGCAACTGCCGGAGCGCCTGCCGAAGTATTTGCTGCCGGTGGCGGCGGTTCCGCGCATTGAACAGGCACGGCACGGCGACGCAGGCGGTATGCGCGGCGCTGCATTCCTCCACTACGCGGAGTAACTATGCTTTCTCGTCGTCAACACCGGCTTAGCCGGTTTCGGAAGAACAAACGTCTGCTGCGTCAACGGTTGCGTCAGCGTATTTTTTTCAGAGACAGAATGGTGCCGGAACTGATGGATAGACCAAGAGTGGTGGTGCTGACAGGGGCGGGGATCTCCGCCGAGTCAGGTATTCGTACTTTCAGAGCGGCGGACGGGCTATGGGAAGAGCATCGCGTTGAGGATGTGGCGACCCCGGAAGGCTTTGCCCGTGATCCGCAGCTGGTGCAGCGCTTCTACAATGAACGCCGCCGCCAGCTCCAGCAGCCGGAGATCCAGCCTAATGCCGCACACCTTGCGCTGGCGAAGCTGGAAGAGGCGCTGGGCGACCATTTTGTGCTGGTGACCCAGAATATAGACAACCTCCACGAACGTGCGGGTAGCAAGAACGTTATCCACATGCACGGCGAGCTGTTAAAAGTTCGCTGCGCCAGCAGCGGCCAGGTGCTGGACTGGAAGGACAATATTACGCCTGAAGACCGCTGCCACTGCTGCCAGATCTCTTCCGCGCTGCGCCCGCACATCGTCTGGTTTGGCGAAATGCCGCTGGGCATGGACGAGATTTACCAGGCGATCGCCACCGCGGACTACTTTATTGCTATTGGTACTTCCGGGCACGTTTACCCGGCGGCGGGCTTTGTGCATGAGGCTCGTTTACAGGGGGCGCACACCGTGGAGCTGAACCTGGAGCCAAGCCAGGTGGGAAGCGAGTTCGAGGAGAAACACTACGGGCTTGCAAGCCAGGTGGTCCCTGAATTTATGGATAAGCTTTTGAAGGGATTGTAGTTAGCGGTTGACCCTCACCCCGGCCCTCTCCCTGAAAGGGAGAGGGGGAAAGCGAAGCTCCGGTTCCCTCACCCCCCTGGGGAGAGGGTTAGGGTGAGGGGCGAATTACCGCCCGGCTTTCAACCGCTGATAGTAAGACTCATACAAAGCACTTGCCTCGCCGACATCGTTCTGCCACTCACCGGCTTTAATCACTTCTGCATCCGGGTACAGCGACTTATCTTCCGCTACATTCTTCGGCAGCAGCTTGCGTGCCTCGAGGTTTGGCGTCGGGTAGCCGATGGTTTCCGCAACCTGCTTCGCCACTTCCGGGCGCAGCAGGAAGTTGATCAGCTTCAGCGCGCCGTCCACGTTTTTAGCGTTGGCCGGGATAGCCAGGTTATCCATCCAGAAAATCCCGCCTTCCTTCGGCCAGACGATGTCCAGCGGCGTACCGGCCTGGCGTGCGACATACGCGGAGCCGTTCCACACCATGCCCAGATTCACTTCGCCTTCCATATAAGGGTTAGCCGGGTTGTCTGAGTTGAACGCCGCGACGTTTGGCATCAGCTTTTGCAGCTCGTGGTACGCGGCTTCAATCTGTTTAGGATCGGTAGTGTTGCCGGAATAGCCGAGCTTGAGCAGCGCCATCTGGAACACTTCGCGCGCATCGTCGGTCAGCAGCAGGCTTTGCTTGTATTCTGGCTTCCACAGGTCGGCCCAGCTGGTGACGCTCTTCGGATCCATCGCTTCGCTGTTGACGCCAATTGCCGTTGCGCCCCAGATATACGGAATGGAGTAATCGTTATTCGGGTCGAACGGCTTGTTCAGCATCTCCGGGTCGAGATTCTTAAAGTTGCTGAGCTTGCTTTTGTCTATCTTCTGGATCATGCCTTCTTTGCGCATCTTCGCCACAAAGTAGGTGGACGGCACCACAAGGTCATAAGCGCCGTCTTTATAGGTCTTGAGCTTGGCGTACATGGTTTCGTTCGACTCGTAGGTCGAATAAATCACCTTGATGCCGGTCTCTTTGGTGAACTGCTCCAGCAGGCCCGGCGGCACGTATTCCGTCCAGTTGTAGAAATAGAGCGTCTTGCTGTCGTCTGCATGAGCGGCGCTAACGCCGAGCGCCAGAGCGCCCGCAGCAAGCAGGTGGCGTGACCATTTTATGAAAGGCAACTTTTTCATTTTAACGTCCCCTGAGGTTTAGTTTTATCGCGCAGGATAAGCTGGCTGGCAATCACCATAACCAGCGAGAGTAAAAGCAAAATAGTGGCCAGGGCGTTCACTTCCGGCGAGACGCCAACTTTGACCATGGAATAAATTTTTAGCGGCAGGATTTCGTAGCTCGGCCCGGTAACGAACGAGGAAACCACTACGTCGTCCATCGAGAGGGTAAAGCTCAGCAGCCAGCCTGCGGCAACCGCGGGCATCGCCAGCGGGGCAATAATTTTGCGCAGGATGGTCAGCTCGCTGGCACCCAGATCCCTCGCCGCTTCCAGCATCTTGACGTCAAAACCCTTGAGGCGAGAATAAACGGTGACTACCACAAACGGCAGGCAGAACGTGATGTGGGAAAACAGCAGCGACCAGAAGCCAAGCGAAACGCCCAGCAGCATAAACAGCACCAGCAGCGAGATGGCCATAACGATGTCCGGCGACATCATCACCACAAACAACATGCCGCTGACGAACGGCTTGCCCCGGAAGCGGTAGCGGTAAAGCGCCACGGCGGTAAGCGAGCCGATAAGCGTGGCGGCGCTGGCGGAAACAATCGCCATGGTTAATGAATGCTGAGCCGCCTGAAGCAGGCTGTCGTTATTCATCAGCAGGCTGTACCAGTTGGTGGTAAACCCCTGCCAGTTGATGCCGAAGCGCGAGCTGTTAAACGAATTCACGATCAGAATAATGATCGGAATATACAAAAAGGCATAAATCGCGGACATAAAGCCGCCGCGGAGCAGGCGTCCTGTCATTCGAGTTCCACCTTCTTGTTCAGCAGGCGCGCGGCGCGCCAGTAGACCAGCAGCATCAGGCCCATCACCAGCGTAAGGGTGATGCTGGTTGCTGCCCCGAACGGCCAGTCGCGGATGTTCAGGAACTGGCTCTTGATCACGTTGCCGATAAGCAGGTTCTTCGCGCCGCCCATCAGATCCGAGACGTAGAACAGGCCCATCGCCGGGAGCATCACCAGCAGGCAGCCGGCAATAATGCCCGGCATGGTCAGGGGAATAATGATGCGGATAAAGGTTTGCAACTTGCTGGCCCCTAGATCGCGCGCGGCTTCCAGCAGCGGCTTATCCAGCTTTTCAATGCTGGAATAGAGCGGCATCACCATAAACGGCAGCAGGATATAGACCAGGCCGATTATCACCGCGCTCGGGGTAAACATAATGCGAATGGGCGTGTCGATAACCCCCAGCCAGAGCAGGAACTCGTTGAGATAGCCCTTGGTGCTGAGGAAGATCTTCAGCCCGTAAATGCGGATCAGCGAGTTGGTCCAGAACGGCACAATCAGCAGAAACAGCAGCAGGGGGCGCACGCGCTCCGGCAGCCGGGCGAGGAACCAGGCAAAAGGATACCCGAGCGCCAGGCAGGCGAGGGTGGCTATCACCGCCATATTCAGCGAATGCAGCAGCACCTGGGCGTACAGCGGATCCGCCAGCCGGGTGTAGTTATCCAGCGTAAAGACCATGCTCACGAAGTTATCGTTATCGCGGGTCAGGAAGCTGGTGACAATAATCATCAGGTTGGGCAGGAAGACAAACAGCAGCAGCCAGGCCACCACCGTGGCAATTACCACATTCTGGAATTTACGCGAGCTCTTCATCGGCCAGTACAACCTCCCAGCTTTCAACCCAGGTCACCGCCATTTTTTGATCCAGCGAATGGTCGAAGTCCGGGTCGTCTTCGTTAAAGAACTCGCTCACCATCACCATTTTGCCGTTTTCCAGCTCCACGGTGGACTCAAGCGTCATACCTTTATAGTTACGTTCGCGCACGTAACCTATCAGCCCGTCGGCCTCGGTTGTGCCGTTAATCTCCTCAACGCGCAAATCTTCCGGGCGCAGCAGCACCTTGAGGTTTTGCCCCGGCGTAACCGGCTTGCTGACGAAGATATGGCACTCGCGGCCTTCAACGTTGGCGAGCACGCGCTGGTCATCCGTGCGCTCCACAACCGTGGCGTCGAAAATATTGATCTCGCCAATAAAACTGGCAACGAACAGGTTCTTCGGCTCTTCGTAAATCTCTCTTGGCGTACCGTCCTGCTCAATTTTGCCGTCGCGCATTACCACGATGCGGTCCGACATGGTCAGGGCTTCTTCCTGATCGTGCGTGACAAACACAAAGGTAATGCCAAGCTTACGCTGGAGGGCTTTCAGCTCGTTCTGCATTTGCTTGCGCAGCTTGTAGTCCAGCGCCGAGAGCGATTCGTCGAGCAATAACAGGCGAGGTTTATTCACCACCGCGCGGGCAATGGCAACGCGCTGCTGCTGGCCGCCGGAAAGCTGGTTCGGTTTGCGCTGGGCAAACTCTTCGAGCTGAACCATTTTCAGGGCATCGGTCACGCGGGGCGTGATTTCTGCTGCGGGCGTTTTTTGCATCCTCAGGCCGAAGGCGACGTTTTCAAACACCGTCATATGCGGGAACAGAGCATAGCTCTGGAACACGGTATTAACGTGGCGATGCTCGGCAGGAACGTGGGTGATGTCTTGATTGTCGAGCGTTATCTGGCCGGAGTCGGTGCTTTCCAGCCCCGCTATAAGGCGCAATACGGTGGTTTTGCCGCAGCCTGAAGGGCCTAGCAGCGTCAGGAATTCACCATGATTGATGGTGAGAGAGAAGTCAGAAATTACAGATTTACCATCAAAGCTCTTAGCGACCCCGGCCAGGTTGACCAGCGTCGAGCGCGAACGTTGCTGTTTATTCAATTTTTTACGCTGTCCCATAAATAACGTATCCGAAAGCGGGGATACGGGGTTTGTGATTAACCACCTTGGGTTTTGGCACGTTGAGTGAGGGCAAGGATTCTACGGCAAAGAGGAGGTAATCGCCAATCCCGCGATGGAGAAAGCAGGCCCGAAATCGGCGGTTATTTTCTCTTGTTAAGGGTAGGTTGATAACACGGCATTGCTACAAACGCGATAAACTATTTTTCCCGTAACCCATTAAAAGTGACCTGACGCAATATCTGCCCGATGCGGCTTATTGATAATTGGTGTCACAAAAAACGAGGGTGGCTAAATGGATAAATTACTTGAGCGCTTTTTGCAGTATGTCTCTCTGGATACACAATCCAAACCCGGCGTTAAGCAGGTGCCGAGCACGGAAGGGCAATGGAAGCTCCTGCGTCTGTTAAAGGAACAGCTGGAGCAGATGGGGCTGGTGGACGTCACGCTCAGCGACCACGGCACGGTGATGGGCACGCTGCCTGCGAATATTACGCACCGCGTTCCGGCGATTGGTTTTATCTCCCACGTTGATACCGCCCCGGACTTTACCGGGAAGAACGTTAACCCGCAGATAGTCGAAAACTACCGCGGGGGCGATATTGCCCTGGGCATTGGGGACGAAATACTTTCCCCGGTGATGTTCCCGGTGCTCCACCAGTTGATGGGGCAAACGCTCATCACCACGGACGGCAAAACCCTGCTGGGCGCGGACGACAAAGCAGGCGTGGCCGAAATCATGACCGCCCTGGCGGTGCTTAAAGAGAAGAACATTCCGCACGGCGATATTCGCGTAGCGTTCACGCCGGATGAAGAAGTCGGCAAAGGCGCGCATTTCTTCGACGTGGAAGCCTTTAACGCCGAATGGGCGTACACCGTGGACGGCGGCGGGGTAGGCGAGCTGGAGTCGGAGAACTTTAATGCTGCTTCGGTCACTATCAAAATCGTCGGGAATAACGTTCACCCCGGCACGGCAAAAGGCGTGATGGTTAACGCCCTGTCGCTGGCGGCGCGTATTCATGCCGAAGTCCCGGCGGATGAAAGCCCGGAATGCACCGAAGGCTATGAAGGTTTCTACCACCTGAACACCATGAAAGGCTCTGTTGACCGCGCCGAGATGCATTACATCATCCGCGACTTCGACCGCGAGCAGTTCGAAGCCCGCAAACGCAAAATGATGGAAATAGCCAAAAAGGTCGGCAAAGGCCTGCACCCGGACTGCTATATAGAGCTGGTAATAGAAGACAGCTATTACAACATGCGCGAGAAAGTGGCCGAGCACCCTTATATTGTTGAAGTCGCCCAGCAGGCAATGCGCGACTGCAATATAGAGCCGATTATGAAGCCCATCCGCGGCGGCACGGACGGCGCACAGCTCTCCTTTAAAGGCCTGCCGTGCCCGAACCTGTTCACCGGCGGCTATAACTACCACGGCAAACACGAGTTCGTGACCCTGGAAGGCATGGAGAAGGCAGTGGCGGTTATTGTCCGTATTGCTGAATTGACGGCTAAGAAAGGCTAAATCGGCTGAGAACTACTAATTATGGGAGGGGCTTTTGGCCCCTTTTTTATTAGTGTTGGTGGTGGGACTAGATCTGTTCTCCATTATTTTATTCAGAGCGCTGTTAGCAGTATCTGTCGCTCGCTCTCAGCGGGTTTCCGGCTTGGTTAGTTTGTCTGCTTTGTGCCAGGAGCGGACGTTGCTCACCTATAAGTACCCTAGTAAAACGAAACACTCATCTTTGCAATCTTTTTACGTTTATAAGAAGTTCCTCGATCAGCTCTTCCGAATTTTGGCTGTAATGCAATGCCCGATGGCAATTCGGGCATAGTGCAATACAATTGCTTATGGTGTCAGCACCAGATAAAGAGACTGGTATCACATGATGGACTTCGAGATATGGGGTATCGCCATTTATTAAGAACGGTGCATTTTCACCACATCTTTCACAAACTCCCTTACTCTTTTATTACAATACCTAAGCTTTAACAGCAGGATTCCGAATATAAACCTTCTGAACTCTTTTTAATGTTCCAATTTTTTATATCCCTCGGGTTCGTTCAAAGGAATTTTTATTTGCTTGCTGATCATTTTACTTAGAACACTCTCATCATTTATAGGCTCGAAAAGCGCTGATGTATCTCCGTATATGATAGGTTTCCAAAACTCAGCACTATTGACACCAAGAACATTTATCATTGCTTGCTTAGTTCTGTTCCCTGATGGTGCATCTTTTTTACCAGTGCTGATCAAATGAGTCTGATACATACACATTTCTTGGAGAATATCGGAATGGTAGTTTCCCACTAATGAAAAATACTCATCAGGATGTATTTTTCTTTCAGCTATAGATGGTATATGTCTTCTAATTAGTGATGAGGCCAAATACACAACGACTTTGTTTGCCCCGGAATAAATAAGTCGTTCAACGATATAATCGAGGGCAACATCATAATCTTTTTTCTATGCGCCGGTCCCTAGGACTCAAATATCAGGCCATATACCCCTTCTTCTTCACCTACTTGGTACTTTGCGTTCAGTTTCATACCATTTTTATCAATAACTTGCTATGTATTGCGCGGGAAACGTCTATTTTAAATTAAGGAATTGTGAGGCGGGATAATGGATTTAGGAATTTGGCTAGAGTTAGACATGTTAATAAGTGGGTGTGATTTCACTTTAAATTCAATTCCTAAACATTAAAGAAAGCAAGCTGGCTTATATAAACAGCCAGCCTTGGATAATTCAGTTCACTTCTTACATAAAATACTGGGTTTTACTCCGTACTCAATACATGCACTCAAAAATGTATTTATAAGCCAGATTAGCTGAACAGTATAAGGTTTGGCTGACTGATTTTCCTTGATGATTTCCAACTCATCGATTAATGTTTGTTTCCTTAAAAAAGGAGCGGCTAATATTAAATCCCTATTAGTTTTCGGACTCTCATTAATTTTGTCAAGAGCTAACTCAATGTCTTTCCTGGATGTGCCAATTGGTCTAACTCTACTAATCTGCGTTTGTAAATATTTTAAAGACCACTCATTATCATACTTATCAAGGTAGAGTTCTTTTGGTGAATGCAATCTGCCAATATTTTTCAAAGCTTGACTTATAACTTCATGAAACTTACTGGCGCCATAGCTCTCTTTTTTAATATATTTAGAATGAATAAACTTTATGGATGGATTTCCTGTTGTGATATCCAGCACAATATGGTCGGCCCACTCATCATTCATATCGTCACAAATCACAATAACACCTTTATTTGAATAGATGTTTTCCACTCGTCTAAATAGCGATCTCACTGGAAATCTTTTAATATTTGCTGGATAAGATTGTTTATCATCTTTCTCTTTTTCCGATCTGATTGTTGAAAAATCAAAGCTATCATCAAAAACGGACAGGAAAATATTCAAGTTATTTAACATTGTCTTATCTTCAAAACACGAACGACCATGATAGCAATATTGGGGGGAATCGAAGGTTATAGTGAATGGCTTAAAGTTGTTAATATATTTACTAAGCGACATTAACTGAGAACCATTTTCATTAATCATTATGCCATCGAGATATTTGGATACTATAGTAACAACTTTAGTATTGAATCTTAGACGACATTTGAATTTGATTCTTAAATTGGTTAGCGTTTCACCATCTAAGAAATATGATGATTTAAATCCATTGAAAAATTTATCAAGCTCAACGGAACTTAACGTCACCGTTCCATGAGGCAGGTCTTTTGTTAGTGTCAAATTATGGGACGTACCACGTACCATATCATCCAATTCGCTAAGATCTATAAAAATAGCTTTTGGCTTGACTTTTTTTGCTAATAATTTACTCAAAGTAATTGGGGAAGAGAAACCTGCCATTAACTTACTTGACAATGAGGCTGTGTTGGATAATTCATTTACTGTGGCTATTGCCCATGAACAGAAATTAAAAAAATCCACTTTTTTATCTTTGTATCCTATTCGTGAAGTATTTGGCGTTAAAGTAAATATATCATTTCCTGTCTTGACTCTAAATACTCTTGGAATTGAACGTCCAGTCGTGTTAGGAGAAAGAATTCCACTTAGGTTTTTTGCTTCCACTGTTCTATTTCTTATCACTGAATCTGAAAGTGACATATTCCTCATGCTAATTTTTTCATACTCTGGATTCAGCCTTCCATTAAAGTTTGAAAATTTATCAAACTCAAAGTATTCTATGAACTTTTCTAACTCGCTTTCAATTGCATCAACATTTTTCTTCGATATTATTAAAAAATCCTGAACCTCCAAGATCATTAGATATGCATACTTGCTTTCTGAAATGCTAGTGCCTTGTAGAAATGAAGGCTCTTCCATAATTTTAAAAGACGCCAAAGAGTATGTTAAATTTTCATCACCTACAACAGCTTCAGATTTAATTTTCTTTATAAGAAAGGCACCATCTTTTGTCGAGGAGATGCTTCTAAAAAGATTTATTATTTTATTTCTTGATAAAGATTTCTTTAACTTAAAAAATTGTGCGTTTTTTGATAAAATTAAATCATTGATACTGAAAATATATTTAGTCACTTTGATGTCCTTATAATTAATATTTGAATGTTCAAGAAGAACTAGACAGCATTTCAGAGAAAACCAAAGGGGGAATGAAATAGTTTAGATTCAGAAAATCACATTAACACATAAGACATTAAAAGTAATTATCTAAAATAATATCAATTATTGACTCGCGCAGTATTTAACTGCAAAAATTTGATTTAGGTTGTTTTTTTTTACAAAGGCCAAGCCACTAGGCCCGAAATGCGGCTTCTGTCGCCTCTGTCGGTTCGGCGGAGCTTGCCGGCGTGCCGGTTAGCGCAATTGGCCTGACGACCCGGGACACTGGGGAGCAGAAATTTTAAGAAATCCGGAAAATTGACCGTTGTTTGAAATAAAAACGCCATTGTAACTTTCGTGTTTAGACATAGAAAAAAATTTTTTTAACAAAACATAGTAATGCGCCTTGTGCGGTGATCAAAATTGCGAACTTCCGCTTCTCGCTCACAGCGGACCTTCAGTTCAGTTATACCATCCGCTTGTTGCTCAAAGTACATATTAATCCCCACTCTAAATAACCAAAACAAAAAATACCAACCATCAATTAACCCATCTACCAATTCTGGGAGCTAAGTTCCCTGGCAAGAATGGTGTTTCGCAGAGGTACGCGAATGGGAATCATAACAAACGCAACAAAAATATATCCGTCACTGAAATGTCTCTAAAGAAACTAGGATCCTTTTTCAGAAGTAGAAATCACGCCAGAAAAATAAGCAGCAAGAATTTGGAATCAAGCTCGCAATTATCAAATATACCGAAAAAGGAATAAGGAAATGCAACGAGGTTTCCAGTTATCATGTTTTCGGGATCTTCCTCAAATTCTCAAGGTTTCCAATAATTTAGCAAGTCCATACTGTTGACTTATCCAGTGATAAGTAAGAGGGTAGGGGGGCAATTTAAGGTAGTGAATATAGAGTCGCCCCCGAATGGTGCGCCAACACCAAACGAGGGCTAACCACAATGTAACTTCAAAGGAGTCACACCATGGCTGGTGCCGATAGTAACACATTTATCCACCCGGAAATCAAAGATGATCAAAAGCTTATGGCCGGAGATATTACAGCTTTATTAAAAACGCCGCTGGGCGCAACGGACGATTTATTTCATGTGCTGAATGTTTGCCGCTGCTGGGCCGGTGAATTAATCGAAACAGATAATCACGTTGAATATATCGCGCTGTGTGGGCGTCTGCTGTCGGGGTTTAATGTGCTGAGAGCGGTGTTAGATAACCCGCTGCCGCAATACCTTATTGAGCAGTTAACGGTAGAAGAAGGGCAGCTAGATAAGCTCCGCACCCCGCTGGAAACAGAGTCAGAAACCCTCTGCGAATATTGTTCCGCCTTAACCATGGTGCTGCTGAACCAGGAGCTTTCAGCGGAGCAGCAGGTGCAGATAACGGACCTGTTATATGAAGTGTTCGGCATGCTGGAAGAAGATTTAAAAGCGCCGCGGTTCGTGCGCACGAAGAAAGGGCTGGCAATGATAGACGGTGGCGTGTTGCCGGGTCTTCATTAAGCAGAAGTGTCCCGCCTTCTCAGCCGGCAAGCGGCTTTGGTGAGAAGGCGGGAGAACAGGGCGTTAGTCTTCGAAGAACCAGTAGCCGCTGTTCACCAGAGCGGCCAGCGTCGCCAGGAAGGAAGGATCTTCCAGCGCGTCGCCAAATTTCTCCGCATCCAGCTTAATGTGGCTTGCCAGGGCTTCTACCGCCGGGCGGTGCGGGCTGTCCAGCTTCTCGCCGTTAACGTAAACCTCACCGGCAATGCGCAGCACGCGCAGGCCGCCAAGGCGAACCAGGGAATCACCCTGCTGGAGTGCGTCGTAAATCTCATCCGGCTGGTAAGGCGGCTCCGGCGGGGCCACATCCAGCTCGTGGCGGGACTGGGTAATAAACTCCCCGAACCAGCTGTTGAAGGTTTCCGGCTGGTTAACCATGTCCAGCATCATGCCGCGCAGCTTATCCAGCTCCTGGGGCAGAACATCCGCCGGGTGCTGGCGCTCAGGAACATCCGGGTCGGTATAGCGCAGGCTGCCCAGCTCACGCTGCAACACGTAGTCGGCAAAACCGCTGATAAGCTCTCTGCCGCTTGGGGCACGGAAGCCAACCGAATAGTTCAGGGCATTTTCAAGGGAGTACCCCTCGTGCGGGAAACCCGGTGGAATATACAGAATGTCGCCAGGCTCCATCTCTTCGTCGATGATGGCGTCGAACGGCTCAACCTGGAGCAGGTCCGGGTGCGGGCAGTGCTGCTTCATGGCGACTTTTTCGCCCACGCGCCAGCGGCGGCGGCCGGTTCCCTGGATGATAAACACGTCGTACTGATCCAGGTGCGGGCCAACGCCGCCGCCGGGAACAGAGAAAGAGATCATCAGGTCATCAATGCGCCAGTCGGGCAGGGCGCGGAAGGGGCGCATCAGGGCGCTGGAAGGTTCGTGCCAGTTGTTCACCGCCTGCACCAGCAGCGACCAGTTGTTCTCGCCCAGGTGATCGTAGCTCTGGAACGGCCCGTGGCTGACCTGCCATTTCCCGCCCTGGTGGCTCACAAGGCGGCTGTCCACCTCGTTTTCCATGGCCAGGCCCGCCAGTTCGTCCGGTGAGATAGGGTCGATGAAGTTTTTAAAGCCACGTTTCAACACCACCGGGCGTTTTTGCCAGTAGCGTTGGATAAAGTCGGGCCAGTTTAAATCCAGTTGGTAATCCATATTGTTGTCTTCCTGCAGGTGGAGGAGCCTGACACGGATTATAACGGATGGCGGCCCCGCTTACGGGACTATTTCAATCCTCATCCTGTTCAGGCTGCTGGCGGGCGAAAATAACTTCCATTCTTGCGCCGCCGAGCGGGCTGGAGCTGGTCTGGATCTCGCCGCTGTACTGCTCCACGATTTCTCTGGCGACAGAAAGCCCCACGCCCTGGCCGGGGCGCAGCGTGTCGGCCCGCTGGCCGCGGTCAAACACCATGGCTCGCTTGCTCTCCGGGATGCCGGGGCCGTCGTCTTCCACTATCAGGTGCAGCGAATCTTCGGTCTGGCGGGCGGTGATTTCAACAAACTCAAGACAGTATTTACAGGCGTTATCCAGCACGTTGCCCATGACTTCCATAAAGTCATTTTTCTCGCCAACGAAGGTAATTTCCGGTGACACGTCCAGGGTGATGTTCACCCCTTTGCGCTGGTAAACCTTGTTCAGCGCCGAACAGAGTTTGTCCAGCAGGGGGGCAACCGAGTGCAGTTCGCGGCTCAGCAATGTGCCGTTGCCGCGCATGCTGGCGCGGTGCAGGTAATAGCCGATTTGCTGGGAAATACGGCTGATCTGCTCCAGCATCACCGGTTCGGCTTCCTCAACGTCCATTTTGTCGGTGCGTAGCGAACGCAGGGTGGACTGCAACACCGCCAGCGGCGTTTTCAGGCTGTGGGTTAAATCCGTCAGCGTGGTGCGGTATTTGTCGTGCCTGTCACGCTCGGTCCGCAGCAGCTGGTTAAGGTTGCGCACCAGGCTCGTTAACTCGCGGGTGGTTTCCGGGTTGAGGCTGTCGCGGTCGTGTTTTTCCAGCTCGCGCACTTCCTGGGTCAGCTCCTGAATAGGGCGCAGGCTCCACCAGGCGGCGAGCCACAGCAGCGGCACCACCAGTAACAGGTTGGCAAGCAGGACGTAAATAAACCAGCTCCATACCATATAAGAGCGTTTAAGCTCGATAGGAATGGTATCCACAACCACCACAGTCAGGGCAGGCATGTGCGCGGTGGCCGGGTAGAGATTAACCGCCACCGAGTGGGTCATTTCGTAGCCGTCGTCGCTTTCGTCGTCGTGCATGTCTTTTAGCTGGGCGAGGCGGTCTTTGTCGTTGTCCAGCAGGGCGCTACTGGTGGCGAAGTCCGCTTCCAGTTCGTGGAAGCCGTTCCCGCTCAGCCACTCTTTCTGGATCTGCTGCACCACGTCCGGCACGTTGCGCTGCATCCACAGCAGCTTACCGTGCTCGTCGTAAATCAGCGCCATGGTCGGGCTTTGCACGCTTACGTTCTCGGGCAGGTCAACCTGTAGTTTACCGTCCTTCCAACTGGCGAGGGTGTAGAACAGGTTGCTTTCGCCGCGCAGCAGCCTGAAGGTGGTTTTATCGAAGCTGACGCTGTAGCCAACCAGCGCAACCACGCCGTAGGCAAGAGACAGCACCATCACGACCGCTGCGGTAGCCAGCAAGAAGCGAACCCGCAGCGAGAGCGGCAGAATATGGCGAAAAATATTTGGCATTTAGTGTAAGTCGAACCGGTAGCCCTGGCCGCGCACGGTGGTAATCACCTCTTGCGGATACTCTGCCTGAATTTTTTTACGCAGGCGGCCCATCAGTACGTCAATGGTGTGGCTCTCGCGCAGTTCAGCGTCCGGGTACAGTTGCAGCATCAGCGAATCCTTGCTTACCACTTTTCCGGCGTTGCGGATAATGGTTTCCATAATGGTGTATTCAAATGCCGTCAGCTTGATCAGATTGTCATTGATCGACAGCTCACGGCGGGACAGGTCAACCTGGAACGGCGGCAGGGAAATAACCTGCGAGGCCAGGCCGCTGTTACGGCGCATTAAAGCCTGCATGCGCGCCACCACTTCTTCCAGGTGGAACGGTTTGGTCACGTAGTCGTCGGCACCCGCGCCGAGTACTTCTACTTTGTCCTGCCAGCCTTCGCGGGCGGTCAGCACCAGAATCGGAATGGTGACATCGTGGCTGCGCCAGCGGCGGATCAGGCTCATGCCGTCTTCGTCCGGCAGGCCTAAGTCAACAATCGCAATATCCGGCGTGTGTTCATTAAGGAAATAGTCGGCCTCTTTTGCATCTTCCGCAGCATCAACCTGATGGCCAGCTTCACGCAGCTGCACCTTAAGGTGGTGACGCAACAGGGCATTATCTTCCACAACCAGAACGCGCATCGCTTTTCCCTCAATCCGTTAATTTGCCATGTTAGTTTAACGCGAATTATCAAAGAGGAGGAGTAAACGACGGATAAACAGCAGGAAATAGACGCCGCCGGGCGACGGCGTCACGGGGATTACTTCAGTTCGTCAACCATAGTGGTTGCGCGGCCAATGTAATTTGCCGGGGTCATCGCCTTCAGGCGAGTTTTTTCTTCTTCCGGCAGCTCAAGGCCGTCGATGAACTGCTTCATGCCTTCGGCGTCAACGCGCTTGCCGCGGGTCAGCTCTTTTAGCTTCTCGTACGGTTTTTCAATGCCGTAGCGGCGCATCACGGTCTGGATTGGCTCAGCCAGCACTTCCCAGTTGTGATCCAGCTCGTCCAGCAGGCGGTCGCGGTTCACTTCCAGCTTGCTCACGCCCTTCAGGGTGGACTGGTAAGCGATCAGCGCATAGCCGATGCCCACGCCGAGGTTGCGCAGTACGGTAGAGTCGGTAAGGTCACGCTGCCAGCGGGAAACAGGCAGTTTGCTTGCCAGGTGTTGCAGCAGAGCATTAGACAGGCCGAGGTTGCCTTCGGAGTTTTCGAAGTCAATCGGGTTCACTTTGTGCGGCATAGTGGACGAGCCGATTTCACCCGCAATGGTCTTCTGCTTGAAGTGGTTCAGGGCGATATAGCCCCACACGTCGCGGTCAAAGTCCAGCAGGATGGTGTTGAACCTGGCGATGCAGTCGAACAGCTCGGCGATGTAGTCGTGCGGCTCGATCTGGGTGGTGTACGGGTTCCACTGAATGCCCAGAGAAGTCACGAACTCTTCGCTGAACTGGTGCCAGTCCACTTCCGGGTAAGCGGCGATGTGGGCGTTATAGTTCCCGACCGCGCCGTTGATTTTGCCGAGGATCTCGACTTTTTCCAGCTGGCGGAACTGGCGATCCATACGGTAAGCGACGTTAGCCATCTCTTTCCCGAGGGTGGACGGAGTAGCAGGCTGGCCGTGAGTACGGGACAGCAGCGGGATGTCGCGGTACTGCACCGCCAGGTCTTTCACCGCATCAATAATTTTGCGCCAGTACGGCAGCACCACTTCTTTGCGAGCCGTCTCCAGCATCAGGGCGTGAGACAGGTTGTTAATGTCTTCGGACGTACAGGCGAAGTGAATAAATTCGGACACCGCGTGCAGGGCAGGGAGCGCTTCCACTTTCTCTTTGAGGAAGTATTCAACCGCTTTTACGTCGTGGTTGGTGGTGCGCTCGATGGTTTTAATACGTGCCGCATCGGCTTCGCTGAACTCAGCGACGATTTTATCAAGGTAACCGTTTGCGTCCGCATCAAAAGCAGGAACTTCCTTGATCGCTGCGTGCGCGGCCAGCTTTTGCAGCCAACGTACTTCGACCTGTACGCGGAATTTCAGCAGACCAAATTCGCTGAAAATAGCGCGCAGAGCGCTGACTTTGTCGCCGTAGCGCCCGTCAACGGGGGAAACGGCGGTCAGTGAGGATAATTCCATAACAACTCCTGAGAGGTTAACAATGAGCAAGAATTTGTTTGGCCTGAGTGGTCAGGCGACTACGGGAAAACATTAATTGCAGGCGGCCACCGCCGACCTGGTGCCACAGCACGGCGGCACGAATACCGGCCAGCAGCGTGGAGCGCACTTTGCTTTGCACCTGCGGGCTTTGCAGCACGGCAGGGGAGCCGGTGACCTGAATACGCGGGCCAAGCGGGCTAATGACATCAACATAAATCCCGGCCATCGCGCTCAGCAGCGTGTCTGACTCAAGATCAAAATGTTCAAGCTGGCGTTGCAGGCCGTTAATTTTGCTACCCAGCGTGTCCATCGCGCCTTTGCTGGCGTGGAGTTTACGCTCCAGCACCATCAGGCTGAGAGTATAGCGGGTCAGCTCGGCGTTCAGCCCCTGGCGGCTACTGGCGTTCAGCACGCCGAGCAGCGTTTCCAGGCCCGGCTTGAGGTTAGCTTCACTCCCGCCAAAAACCGCTAAAGTCGAGCCCGGGTTCAGGTCAATCACGCTGTTGAGCGAGACGCGCAGCGCGTCGCTGTCGCAATGGCCCTGATGCGCTAACTCCTGCACCAGACGAGCCGACTGGCAAATGCCCGCCAGCGCGAGGGTAATGTCGTAGTAGTTTTTAGCCACCGGGCTGCGTCCTTGTGTGTAATTAATTAACGAGCGGCAGGCGCTGCTCAATAATGCCGCCGCCGAGGCACACTTCGCCGAGGTAGAACACCGCGGACTGGCCTGGCGTAACGGCTGCAACCGGCTCTTCAAAACGCACTTCAATACGTTCAGCGTCCAGCGGCGTAATGGTGCAGGGAATATCTGCCTGGCGGTAGCGCGTTTTCACCGTGCAGCTCAGCGGCGCGGTCAGCGGCTCTCTGTCTACCCAATGCAGCTGCTGGGCAATCAGCCCAACCGACATCAGGCGAGGGTGCTCGCCACCCTGGGCAACCACCAGAATGTTTTTTTCGACGTCTTTATCGACCACATACCACGGATCTTCGGACCCTTCTTTGGTTCCGCCGATGCCGAGGCCTTTGCGCTGGCCGAGCGTGTGGTACATCAGCCCCTGGTGCTGACCTACTTCATCCCCGTCAACGGTGATGATTTTGCCCGGCTGGGCTGGCAGGTAGCGGCCAAGGAAGTCGCGGAATTTGCGCTCGCCGATAAAACAAATACCGGTGGAGTCTTTTTTCTTCGCGGTTATAAGATCCAGCTCTTCGGCGATGCGGCGCACTTCCGGTTTTTCCAGCTCGCCAACCGGGAACAGGCTTTGGGCAATCTGTTCGTGGCTCAGGGTGTACAGGAAGTAGCTCTGGTCTTTGTTGCCGTCCAGGCCGCGCAGCAGCTGGCTTTTACCGTTCACGTCGGCGCGGCGCACATAGTGGCCGGTGGCGATGTAGTCGGCACCTAAATCTTCTGCGGCGAACTCAAGGAAGGCTTTAAATTTGATTTCTTTGTTGCACAGAATATCCGGGTTTGGCGTGCGCCCGGCTTTGTACTCTTCCAGGAACAATTCGAACACGTTATCCCAGTATTCTGCGGCAAAGTTAACGGTGTGCAGTTCAATGCCGAGCTTGTCACAGACCGCCTGGGCGTCAGCTAAATCTTCCGCCGCGGTGCAGTATTCCTCGCCATCGTCTTCTTCCCAGTTCTTCATGAACAGGCCTTCCACCTTATAACCTTGCTGTTGCAGCAACCAGGCGGAAACGGAGGAGTCGACACCGCCGGACATCCCGACGATTACTTTTTTCTGGCTGTTATCAGACATGGAGATACTCACGACATTGAACTTCAAAGCGGCGTATTCTATCACGCAGCCTTTTACTTGGCACCCCCGGAAAACGGCCAGTTAAAAGCGCCTAACATCGAGAGGGGGTAACGCTCCTTCTGCTGGTAACAGCGGATGCTTTCTGCCACCAGCGGCGAGCGCAGGTTATCGGCGGTAAGAATTTGCTCCGCGTCCAGCCAGTGGCAGCAATCAATGTCGCTGTCATGCGGCGTGGTCGGCAGCTGTTTTTCGAGATCGATCGCGAACAGAAAACGCAAAAACGGCGTCTGGTCCGGGGCTATCCACTGGTGCATACGGATAAAGCTTTGCGGCTCGGCGGTAATGCCGGTTTCTTCCCACAGCTCGCGTTTAGCGGCCTGGAGCAGCGTTTCATCCGCTTCCAGGTGCCCGGCAGGCTGGTTCCACAGCGCCTTGCCGTTAATTGTCTCCTCAACAACCAAAAACTTACCTTCGGCCTGTACTACGCAGGCAACGGTGACGTGCGGTTTAAACATGGGCTTTCCTTATGCTGAGGTGAGTGGGAGTTCGCGCCAGCCGCCCGGCTCGAGGCCGTCGAGGGTTAAATCCCCCATTGCATAGCGGATCAGGCGCAAAGTAGGGTAGCCAACGTGCGCCGTCATGCGGCGAACCTGGCGGTTACGGCCTTCATAAAGCGTGATTTTAAGCCAACTGGTGGGAATTGATTTACGCTCGCGGATTGGCGGGTTGCGCGGCCAGAGCCATTCCGGCTCGCCCACCAGCTCTGCACCTGCGGGCAGGGTGGGGCCATCGTTCAGCTCAACGCCGTTACGCAGCGCCGCAAGGGCTTCTTGCGTCGGCTCGCCTTCCACCTGCACATAGTAAATTTTGCCGGTCTTTTTGCCCGGCTGGGTCAGCCTGGCCTGTAGCGCGCCGTCGTTGGTCAGCACCAGCAGCCCTTCGCTGTCGCGGTCCAGGCGGCCTGCTGCGTAAATCCCTGCCAGCGGGATGTAATCCTTCAGCGTACTGCGCCCCGCTTCGTCGGTGAACTGCGGCAGCACATCGTAAGGTTTATTAAAGATAACCAGCTTCTTTGGCCCGCCGGGCTTCTTGCGCTTCGCGGTCTGCTGGTTGCTGAATCGTTTAACTTGGTGATTCTTAAAAGAAGTTTTGTTCATAGTATTTTCAGGGCGGGTGGATTAACGCATTATAACGGAAATCATGAGTGATTGGCGCGAGCCTGATATTGCAGTAGTATGAGCCCGCAAATTACAAATCATTAACAAAAACCAGAAGCGCTCGAAGGAGAGGTGAATGGAAAGCAAAGTAGTCGTTCCGGCGGAAGGTAAAAAGATCACCCTGCAAAATGGCAAACTCAACGTTCCTCATAACCCGGTGATTCCTTTCATTGAAGGGGACGGGATTGGTGTGGACGTTACGCCAGCCATGATTAAAGTGGTGGATGCCGCCGTGGAGAAAGCCTATAAGGGCGAGCGGAAAATTTCCTGGATGGAAATCTACACCGGTGAAAAATCTACCCAGGTTTATGGCCAGGACGTCTGGCTGCCAGAAGAAACTCTTGACCTGATTCGTGACTACCGCGTTGCTATCAAAGGCCCACTGACCACCCCGGTCGGCGGCGGTATTCGTTCCCTGAACGTTGCGCTGCGTCAGCAGCTTGACCTGTACGTGTGTCTGCGCCCGGTGCGTTACTACGCGGGCACCCCAAGCCCGGTTAAACAGCCAGAGCTGACCGACATGGTTATCTTCCGTGAGAACTCCGAAGATATCTATGCGGGTATCGAGTGGAAAGCAGACAGCGCCGAAGCGGATAAAGTTATCAAGTTCCTGCGTGACGAAATGGGCGTAACGAAAATTCGTTTCCCTGAGCACTGCGGTATCGGCATCAAGCCTTGCTCCGAAGAAGGCACCAAACGCCTGGTTCGTGCGGCCATCGAATACGCAATCACCAACGACCGTGATTCCGTAACCCTGGTGCACAAAGGCAACATAATGAAGTTCACCGAAGGCGCGTTCAAAGACTGGGGCTACCAGCTGGCTCGCGAAGCGTTCGGCGGCGAGCTTATCGACGGCGGCCCTTGGGTGAAAATCAAGAACCCGAAAACCGGCAAAGAGATAGTGGTTAAAGACGTGATCGCCGATGCGTTCCTGCAGCAGATCCTGCTGCGTCCTGCTGAATACGACGTTATCGCCTGTATGAACCTGAACGGGGACTACATCTCTGACGCCCTGGCGGCGCAGGTTGGCGGCATCGGTATCGCACCGGGCGCAAACATCGGTGACGAATGCGCGCTGTTCGAAGCGACCCACGGCACCGCGCCTAAGTACGCAGGCCAGGACAAAGTAAACCCAGGCTCCATCATCCTGTCCGCAGAAATGATGCTGCGTCATATGGAATGGTTCGAAGCCGCTGACCTGATCGTTAAAGGTATGGAAGGCGCAATCGACGCGAAGACCGTAACTTATGACTTCGAGCGTCTGATGGATGGCGCTAAACTGCTGAAATGTTCAGAGTTTGGCGACGCTATCATTAAACACATGTAATCAGCCTCGCTGGTGATGTGACAACGGGAGCCTTAGGGTTCCCGTTTTTATTATTAGCTTTCGAACGGTTATCAAAATTTTATCAAAATAAGTTATCAAAACCCCATCGGTACAACCCATCATATAGCCAACGTAGTCCAATCCTTTCCTCGATCATCATGGTATTGGTCTGTCTGTTTCTGTGACTTGTGCCCAAGGAGTTTTTTGGTGTCTACTCCTTGTGCCTCGTAAAGCCTTTCCGACAAAGATCTTTGCTCATGAAAAGTTGCCGGCGTCCCTTCTCCCCAATCAATTTCTGCTCTGTCCCTTGCTTTGCTGAAGTTCATGGTGATCGTATTGGATTTCACCTGAGCACCTCGTTCAGCTTGGGACGTTGCCCGAAAAAAATGAACCATGTACGGGCTCACCGCATAATCTCGGCAGCGGGCCACCACATCGCGCAGGCACCAATCAATGGCGTTACATCGAAGAGACAAGGGAATAGCAATCTTGCTGCCTGTTTTTTCCTGGATCACATGAAGGTGATCATCCCAGATATCGCTAAATTTCATTTTGGAAATATCGCCAAGGCGCTGGCCAGTGACGACGGCCAATAGCATGGCATTACCCAAATAGCGGTGATTTACATCAGCGATTGCAAATATTTTCTTCCACTCTTCAAGGTTTAATCGCTGACGAGTAATTTTCCGGCGCGGCTGCTTTGTGGCGAGAGCTGGGTTGTAACCTGGCGGAACCTCCCCAGCGTGCTGAGCTTCTTTGAATACATCGATTAGAACAGAGCGTATGACCTGAGCCATACGGGCCTGGCCATCAGCAATATACTCGTCGAGTATTTGAGCTATGTCTCTTACGTCTACCATTGAGATAGTTTTCATACCCACACGCGCCCTAAGCAACGCGATAGGTTTGGCCTTTTGCTTATAGGTATTCGGCCTTATATCTCCGCTCTTAAGCCTTTCATCCTGAATACTACAGTAGCGATCCAGCCAGGTATTGGCGGTGATTGCTTTACCTTTGCTGGTGGCGATTCTGTCACTCACCGCCAATATTTGCCGCGTTCGTTGTTCTGCAATCCTTGCGTTTGCCTCGGTGGCAATTGCGATTGCCTCTTGTTCGTTATCGCCCAGCGCATGAAACTTACCCGTTACAGGGTGCTTATACCGCCAGTAGACTTTATTCATCTTGCGGCTGTAGAGAGGGTAAAGGTTCGGCACTTTTACCTGATTTTTACGCGGTCTGGCAGCCATCCGATAAAATCCTTTGTAGTAAGGGCGAGTCCGTCTTTCTAATTACGGGGTTTGCCAGTTCACCAACAATCTCTGCATCTTCCCTGACGCGCCACAGACGCCCCTGTTTGGTCGCCGGCGGAGAGAACATATTTTGTTTAGCGTAGCGGCGCAGCGTATTCATTGCGGGAGGGTTGCTCCGATATTTTTCCGCGGCCCATTCTTCGAGAGTAAGCATTTGAAGCATATGTGTACCTCTGAATCATGGCCCAGAGATGGGCCATGTTGTGAAAACGCAGAATCAGTTTTTAATCAGCTGCTGCCAGATGGCAGAAACGTACTTAACCTGATGGCGGGCATCTGCCAGGGCGTTATGCTGATCACCTTCGAAAGGAATTTCATAGCGCGGATTAATGCCAATCGCTTTGCCTAGTTCGACGATTGTTCTGACGTCCCTATCGTTCCGAAACTCACAGAGCGCAGGGATACCGGTACGTCTGTAAGAGCTGCGCAGCAGGACATTGTCGTATGTAGCGCCATTCCCCCATAGTTGAACGCAAGCAGGTCCATTTGCGGCGTTTTCGCAGATAAATTCGTTGAGCTGTAGCAGGGCATCATCCAGCGGTATGGCATCATCCACCAGAATTGCAGAGCGGGCTTCCGCGGACTGTTTCAGCCACCAAAGAATTGTATCTGCGTCCGGCTGGCCGCCGAACCCCATGGAAGAACCAAGGCTGATGACCTTGTAAAACTCACTTCCCATCCCGCCGGTTTCAGGATTGAAAAACACTGCGCCTATGGAAACGATCGGAGCATCAGGGTTGGAGCCAAAACATTCCAGGTCAACCATTAGATGAGTGAATAGCTGCGTTTCGGTGCTCTCATTACGATGAACGGAATCGTTATTCAGGGCATCTGTTTTCTGATTAACAGCAACATGGCTTTCAGTTGAGTGAATTGTTTTTTCGCCAGGCTGAATTTCAGAATCAGTTTTGGTTTCATGGTTGTTAGCTTCTTCCACCGGCACATTGTTTATATTCTCCGCAGCAGTATCCTTAGAAGGGGCATTAAACAGAGCTGTAGCATCGAAAACACCGGCTCCGACTTTTACCAGTTGGGCTGGTGGCTGGTTGCTTTCTGTATGCTGCTGATCAACATTCTCACCGCTTTCTCCCACTGCTGCGGGGGCCTTGAAATAGTGCTGAATAGCGTTCCAGCGCTCTTCGCTATTTGGGTTCCCGTCATCTGGCATGAATTTAATCTCAAGCAGATTTTTAACTACATAACTTGTAAGCGCCGGGATGGAATGAAGCACTTCCGTCGGAGCGTTACGGACCAGGGCAAAAATTGCGCCTCGGGAAAAATCCAGAATACCTGGTGATTTGCGAAGAACGGCACTCCATGTTTTCCATGGTTCTTCTTTATTGGTGATGATTTCCTTCGCCCGGCGAACGACGCCTGCGGGAAATTCGTAGATATTAAAATCCATGGGGAGGGTGGCCGCTGCGATTTCAATATCAAGAACATCCAGGGAAGGGGCCAGATCCGGGTTGCGGTCAGTTTTTATCTGTCCACCCGCATTGGTTCCGACATCAGTCCTGATCATGTTCTCCGGTTCGCTTTTAACGGAATGGACGGCAGCAGGCTGTGGTGCAGACTTTGCCTTCCATTTTTCAATGACGTCAGCCCGGTGGTTACCTCGGCCGGCTGAATTATCATTCAGGGCTTCGATCCACTCTTTTGAGAACGCCAGAACGTGAGACAATTCAGGAGTCTTTCCATCCAGTGGCCAGATAACCTTGATAGCCTCTAGGAGGGTATGGCGTATATGGTTGTGACACTGCTTTAGAGGTTCAACGGAGTTAACCGCCAGAATGACATTCTGGAGATAGTTATTGTCCATATCCATTTGGGCCTTGATTGCGGCCGCTCGCTCTTCTGGCGTTGCTGTAAACATGCCTCCGATCCAGAAATGAGCGAGTTCGACGCTGAGACCCATTTTGTAACTTTCAATAGCGTCGCTTAGCTCCTCCGCTTCTTCGTCGTCAACTGCAGCTGTTTGAATCAACTGCCAGGTTCTGCCGTCTTCCGCCAGCTCGTAACGCTTGCACCAATCGAAATCGACAGTGCCTTCCTTCGGAAGATCATCGAAAACAGGGAAATCAGTCCTGACTGGCTTGTTGTAATCGTGGCCGCGGCCGGTTTCTATACCGGCATCTTCCAGGGCCACATCAAGCATCAGGTTTGCGCGGGCTTCGGTTTTTGCTGTCTGCCAGTGGATGGCATCAGGCTTGCCTGATTTTTGAGTCGCTTTGATTAAATTAAAGAATTCCATATCGGGGCCTCTTTTTTGGATGTAAGATACCCGCAGCCAGTGATTGCCGCTTTTGGGTAGTGGTCATTGGTCAAAACTCGATTCCGGAAAGCTTTGGTCGGCTGACCGGGTACTTAACCCGCCTTGCGCGGGTTTTGTGCTTTATGGGGCTGCTGATTGACTCTTTGCCAGCTCAGACAGCAACACACCATCAAGTGCGGTCAGGACGGGTTTAAAGGTGCCGTTATTGGGGATCTTACTGACGGCCCGGATGACTTCTGAAACTGAAATATCACCAGCGCGGGGCGCATAACCGCCTCCTGGGCCTCGTTGAGAAACAACGAGCTTTCCGACGCGCAGCTTATTGAAAATCTGCTCGAGGTAAGAGGTGGAAAGATTCGCCTCTTTGCTAAGTGTGGTCAGGGCCACAAACGATCCGTTTGAGATGCGCTGTAATGCCGCCATTGCGTGAACAGATGCCATCACGCGCTTCATGCCAAATTCCATAATCATATTCCTCGGCCAGTGCAGGCCATTGGTCAAAACTCGATGTTTAACGCACTGCAGGCTGTTGGTCGGCAGCCGGGTTGCCCTTCTGGGCCAGGATGTAACAGAGTTTACGAAGCATCACTTCAAAAACATTCAGGCGAGTAGCCTGATGTGCTGCTGGTTTACGTGCGAAATCAATCATGCTTTTCCCCTTACCAAACCTCCGGCCAGCCTCTTATGACTGCGGCCACGCCAATCTCCGATGATTTATCGTCAGGATTTAATCTGCGATGCTGTCCATCTGCGATCCTGTCTGCGTCCTTCCAGTCCTCCGCCATAACGCGATAAGTGCGATAACCACCATCGCCGCTAATGACTACGGTGAATTGTTTCTTAGCCATGAATCCTCTCTCTTTGCCCTTATCGCCAGGCTGGCGGAACGGTACTGCCTGCTGCGCATTTCAATGTGTCATCTCATCCGGTGTTTCGTATGCCGCCGGCAGCTACTTCGTGGGCTTCCTGCCTGGATGACTGTGTATTTGATGGGATAATTATAGACACATCTTGTGTCTGGTAGTCAATACACGAAATGTGTTTGTTTTGGATAAAAGAAAACCAGCAGGAAGCTGGTTTTTTAGGAGACGGGGCTAGGAGGCTGGTTTAAAGCGGCCTTTAAGATACTTTTCAACGTACTCATCAATCTCTTTCAAACGAACCTCGAAGAGATCAATCATCTTATCTTGTTCTGACTCAGGCAGTTGCGAGAAAAGTTTTAGAATTTTCCTTTGTTTATCAGGTAGCTCTTGCCCGCGATTCTCCTCATCCCCAAATAAGATGTAACTTGGCGTTGTGTCTAAAACTCTTGCCAAAATAACCGCGTCATCAACCCCGATGTTTCTCACACCCAGTTCGTAATTACCGACACGTGAAGCAGTAGCCCAACCGCACAGCTTGGAAAGTTGCGCTTGGCTTAAGTTCTTGCTGTCGCGAAGAGTCTTTAGTCTCTCGCCGATGATTTCGGACATAGTTTTCATAATGAAATTTTACCACGCTTTGTGGCACATGTTTGATCACGTTTTGAGGTTGACTGTAGACACGTTTCGTGTCTAAATTGGTCTGTCAATAATTAGGGAGAACACCTGTGAATAACATTTCTTCGGAACGCCAAAAGTTAGGGATATCGCAAACACAGCTTGCGGAGGCTCTCGGCTGGGGGCGTTCCCGGCTATCAAATTATGAGGCAAGCCTGCGCGAGCCGGGCCTTTCTGAATGTAGAGCAATTGTCGATACGCTCAATTGCCTTGGAGCAAGTTGCACACTTGATACGGTTTTCCCTCTTGAAGCATCAACTCAAAGCGAGGACTGACATGCAATTCACAACCTACAAACATCCTAACCAACAACCCCGGTTTTCGTTGAAAACTCAAAATCAGAATGTTGGCCACCGCCGTGACGGTATTAAACATCGTGCTCTCCGTGACGCAGTGCATGAGTGGGAACTCACTTTGCCGGGCCAGGCACAGGAAAAGATTGCTCGGCTGGTGGCGGAACAATGGGAAAAACTGGGGGGAAGGGGGATAACGATCAACAAACAGAATCTTTTTCGTTATCTGAAAAATGAAGCTAACTCCGACAAATACACCGCTTACGTAATGCAGCTTGCCGTGGCGATCAGTGAATCCATGCCCCTGGAAATTGCCAGAAAGCACGGGCTGCGTTCTGGAATGACTGAGGCTGAGCTGGTGGCCCGAGCGATTAAAGAGTGCGGTGAGGCGCACCAGGCCAAATTGTTAGGCGCGCCGCTGCAGAAGCTAGAGAAAGAGATCAGAGAGGCAGCTATTGCGCTTTTTAACATGTTGCCCTCAGACGTAGCAGGACCGTTGCTTGCCAGCATAGGCGCAGTGACGCCGCAGTTTTTCTAATCGAGTTTTGACCAATGACCATTAAGCCCGGTTCTTTCGGGCATCAGGAGTAACCATGGCCGCGCTGCCTTACATGCAACTCTACATTGCTGATTACCTGGCGGACACCATGCATCTGTCAACAGAAGAGCACGGTGCATACCTGCTGCTCATGTTCAATTACTGGCAAACAGGGAGAGCGATACCGAAGAGCCGTCTGCCAAAAATTGCACGGCTGAGTAACGACCGTTGGATTTCCGTTGAAAGCTCGTTGAAGGAGTTTTTCAGCGATAACGGTAGTGAATGGAAACATGATCGTATTGAACGTGATCTCGAGGGGGTCCGCAATTCGCTCGAGCAGAAGTCTGCTGCAGGTCGTGCCTCCGCTATGGCGAGAAAAGCCAAAAAAGGAACGGAATCAGAACGGCAAAGCAACGACCGTTCAACGGGCGTTCATTCTCCGTTGGAACAGGAGGGTAACGGGAACCCAACTAATAAAGATCCAGATACAGATAAAGATATAAAACCTAAAAACAATATGCCCGACGCTGAAAGTGATCAGCGCCGTGCTCTCCCGGAAATTTCCCCTGAAGAAATTTTTATATCGCTGCCGTTAATCGGCGGTCTGTCGCATGCCGTAACGCTGAATTACCTCGAAAGCCGAAGGGAGCTTTACCCGGCGGTGGATGTACCTCAGGAGCTGCGGAACATGTGCGGCTGGCTCGAAAGTAACCCGAAGAAGCGCAAAACGCCGAACGGCATCAAGAAATTCATCACAACCTGGCTGCAGCGTTGCCAGGACAACCCCAAAAACAGGCAGGTGACCAATGGGCAAAACCCAGCTGGAAACGCGGAGTCCATCGCAGAACGGCAGTTACGCGAGGGCCGCGAGCAGTACATTCGGGAACGACAGCACCACGGTGGACACTCCGGCATGGCGGCTGTGGGACCTCATGACAAAAATCTACAGCAACCGCTGGATTGCGAAGAATGGCAATCGTCCATCGGATCTCTGGGAGCAGCAGATTGGAGCGATGAGCGCTGAAGAATTAACTCGTGTGTGTAACGTCTGCATCGAACGCTGTGCTGCTGGAAGCACATGGCCACCCGATTTTGCTGAGTTTGTTGCGCTGGTCGCAGATGCAAGTGGCGGTAGTTTTGGGCTGACGGTGGAAGACGTGAAGCATGAATATTGCAAATGGAAAAACGAGTCATGGCGGTACAGCACATCTGGGCAGTACCCGTGGAAGCATCCCGTGCTCTACCACATTTGCGTAGAAATGCGGCGTGAAGGAGTGGAGCGCCGGTTGACTCAGCCCGAAATGGACAAGCTTGCAGCAGCGAAGTTATCTCACTGGGAAAAGCGGGTGGGGGCTGGCTATTCGATACCGCCCATTCGGCGGCAACTGGCGGCCCCAGCAAGACCATCGGGACCAACTCCAGCGCAACAGATGATGGCGGAATATAAGCGTAAAAAAGCGGCTGGGCTGCTTTGAATAAATCGAGTTTTGACCAATGACCAAAGGATTAAACATGAACAGCGAAAACCATCAGAAAGTGATCAACTTTCTCAAGGAGAACAAAAGGGCCACTGCACGACAGCTGGCTAAGGTTCTGGAACGCGACAGCACCGGAGCATGGAACATCCTGATGCACCTTTTGCGTAAGGGAATCATCAAGCGCTGCGGTACCACCGAATTTCCCGAAATGAGACTTGCCCAGGGCTGGGAAAGCAAAGTATGCCGCCGGAAAACGGCGCCGCGCCACCAGCGGGCCAGGCAGGCAATGGCTGAGGTATGCAGGAAGAACTGGCAGGGCTATCGGGTTCACAAGATTTTCGGGAGTGCAGGCAAATGAGCAAAAAAATCGAAGCCCGGGAACAAAAGCTATTACGTCAAAAGAGAAAGTTATGTTTCTAGCTTCTATCTGTCTATATGTTTAACCCCGGAGTCACATTGGAACGTTCAGTAATTTTTTTCATTACAGGCATTAGAACGGGAGATTTTTTGTGTGTGTGCTATAATAAGGACACGGCCTAATGGTGTAGCCAATTTTGTAACTGAGCTTTCTATTTTCGGCCGTGAACATGAAATAAGGAGTGATATGATGAATATCTCCCAACTAAAAGCACTTCAGCAGTTTTATTGTGATGAGCTACAAAGGCACGCAACCTTTCATACTCCAAGCAATTTTCAGCTTAGCTTACAAGATTTTTTGTTTGCACAACACCAACGTGTCACTGATTTGTTGGATAAATTACTCTAATAAGCAGGGCAGGTAGTGTATATAAGGCTGCTTAGGTGGCCTTTTTAATTTCAGCGCCGCTTTTAGTATTTAGGTTTCTATGTTCAGTTATCCCACCATATCCTCAGGTTGTGTACATAGATCAGTAATGATTGCCATGCGTTAATAACTTCTATAATAAAGTTTGTTTTTTAATAAAACAAAAGCAGAACTAGTTAGTATTAACTTATCCTGCTTAGGAATTAAGGGAAGTAATTAACTTCAAATATCTCTCTTGATCTCAAACTCTTTATATAAAGCCTGAGTCTTTCTTTCCCTCTCTGCAATTAATGGGATGTAAACGCAGTGATAATATTCAGAGGTTATTTCTTTTAATTTCTCGGCAACACTTAAGAGTAAGTTGTTTTCAATCATGAAGCTAGAAAGAGTAATTGTATATCTTGTTTTGTAAGCTTCATTTGTGTGTTTATTAACAACATGAGCATAGTCATATTTTTCAAGTTCAGAAATATGAAAATCTTCATTGGCGGCCTCAAATATCGTTATATCTAGGGTGTCATCATTAATACGTTGCCCTCCTCTCATAAGAGGCAATATATCAAGACCAATCTCTGAAGATATGACGTCCATCATTTCCCAAGATACTTGATCGTTTTCATCTTTCACACCATACAGGTTTAATTTTTGTATTTTTTTAATTATAAAATCACAAACATCATCTAGATCAAGATCTACAATGTCAGCCAGCCCTAGCTTTTCGAAATACTCTATAGAAATATTTTTTTGAAAGGCATCTTTATCTATGTAATGTAGAAAATTCAAAACGTTATCGAATTTATCATTTGATGATAAGTTTTCTGTAATCGAATCGTAAAATTGTTTATTTATTTCTTTGGGGAGATTACTTATTGTATAAGCGGCATGGTACTCTTGTACTGATTTATGGAGGAATACATATCTGTCTAAACCATCTTGTTGAATTAAACAGGTAATGTTGATTATATCATCTACAAAATTTTCGCATTCTTTTATGTCGAAGCTAGCGGCATTTAGGGCTTTTTTTGCATATTTTGTAAGCGATATTGTGTCGAATTCAAAAATTTCATCTTTCATCGAAAAATAGCATAAGGCAGAGAAGCACCATAAGGAATCATCGGTATTAAGTGTTGACTTTCGTTCACGAGCCCAAGATTTCATCCTATCATGTTTAAGGTACAACGTGACATATAACTTGTTATAAAACTCAACAACGTTACTTGGGAGTTCATCCCAGTATGGGTAGCATACATATAAAAGATTTATCAAGATCGGTGTTTTGAGAGTTTCTTTTAGCTGAGGGTTGTCTCTAATTATACTAGATAATTCTTTGAATTCGTTTTGATTTGATAATACTTTTAATATGCCAAGTTGGCTTTCCTCGTCTAACCCTTTAACTAGCAAGTTATTAATAGATGTCTCTCTGCATACTTCAGTTTCTGGGCGACTTGTAACAATTGCTGGGCAATTATACCGTATGTTTAATTCTGTTATTTGAGAAAGTATTTCAAGTCTTGCATGAGATTTCACCTCATCGAAACCGTCAAGCATTAGAATAATTTTCCCGGATTGTAGAAGTAGTTCGACATGGTTATTCGATCGATTTATATCAACACCCATGGACTCAAGGGTTGATTTAAAATAATCTAATATCGTTCCATTTTCAATTCTTCTTAACTCTAAAAAAAAAGGGATTCTATTATTGAGTCTAATTTCGTTTTGAAATAATTTTCTTAGGATAGTGCTTTTACCTTGACCTGCAATGCCAATGATATTTAAGATTCGCGAGTGAGATAAGATACATTCGTCATTAACTATGAACTCATCGCTATTTGCTGCATTTATTACTGTTAAAGGGAAGTATATTTCATTAAGTAAAATATCATGTTCTCGCTGGTGGAGCGTTCTCATGCGTAGCGCATTGGATACATGTTTCTCAATGTATTTAGTTCTGATCTCAGGTTGATTTAATTGCTCAACTATTCCCATGGACTCCTCGGTACCTTTAAGCCATCTAGAAGAAAGCAATTTCTCTGTCATGACTTTTACCGCTTCGCCAGTGCCATTGATTAGTATTTGAGTAAGTAATGGATCCATGTGTGTTTTCTCATAAGAAGGAATCTTGTAACCATATCTCATATAAGGGAAAATTTAAATCATATTAACGAAAAGGGTCAAGCAAAGCTGGATTAAGGTTAGCTGATAGACGTTATCTGCCGGGTAGCTAAGAACGAAGTTGCGATGCTCAAAAGCACGTGAACCAACACCACTTTGTCGTTAGCATGTTTATTAGTAGCATAGTCTCTTATCCCTTAATGACGTACTTTAACTCTCGTGCTTGGCTTAAACCAGATCTCGTGAACATTATCGAACTGTGGTTCGAGTATCTGAATGTTTTTGCGTATTCGGAAAAATACTGACAGAAAGAGCTGTCTGGAGATAGCGGGTCAAGATCAGTAATCATGTCACTGTTTATTGTGAGTAGCATTGAATATTTTACCTATGGCTTACCCTAATCATGCTTCCGCAACTGGGCTCATTGGGTGAGAAGCATGAGAAGACTAAGCCGGTGGCGCACCGCGGTTATGCGGTAGGTGTCGTCATATGCTGAGCTATTGTTAGGGAAATCCTCTCCAGTTATGTGCAGGTGAGCATAAGTGTGTGAGTAAATCTTAACCTACTGAAAAACAATAAATCTAACCTAAGGATCTTCGGAGCCTTTTTCATTGCAATCCTAAATAAACAGGTTAATAATACCTGTACATTCATACAGTACTTTATTTAGGGAGGAATTTTTGAGCGATGCAATTATCCTCCGTAATACCCAGAATGACTGACCGCAGACCATGAAGCTAGGCAAGGTCTGATGTAAAAAATACGTCGTTTGGGGACTGCCAGAGGGGAACGAAGTGATAAAAATTAATGAAGAGTTGCCGGACACAGGCTACGCGCTTATTCGTTGCGAGGATTATGCCGTGGTCGCTAGATTTAGTTCATTCCCGGATGGCGGCAGAGCATTGTTATACAGGCGTGGTGATGAGGTATCGTTCGTTCCCCTTCAGCCTAACGAGATAATTGGCACACCGACACTTTTTACAGAGATGCTTGAGAAAGCGGGCTACCGAATCACAAGTTGCTTTGATACACTTCACTCGTAGGACTGAACACCCTGCACCTGCTGCGCCACGGAGACTACCATGGCGCATAACACATCAAAGAAACCTGAAACAAATCAACCCGACAGCCATAATGGCTCAGCCGGGCATTTTACACGTCCAGCAACAACCCACACCCTGACGCCTCGTCAACAAGAAGTATTCGATCTTCTGGTTTTTTTCATACAGAAAAATGGCTATCCACCTTCCACAACCGAGCTTGCTGGCTTACTCGGCGTCAGCTCACCAAACGCTGCAGCGGAACACCTCAAAGCCCTCGAGCGAAAAGGCATTATCACTATCACCCGGGGCGTTTCCCGCGGCATAGCGATTGCCGGAGATAAGGAACCGCTTCTTGCTGTGCAACTCTTGCAGGAAATGATTGATGATCAGCCCGGCGCACGTGAGAGGGCAGCCGCGTTCCTGAAACTTCATGGAGCGCAGCTATGAAAAAGGGCTGGTTCCAGCATGACAACCTGACCGCAGCGCAAGCCGAAGAGTTAGTGACGCGATACAAGGCCAATGGAGTCGTTACGGAAAAGAGCCTTGCTCCGGATTACACCAGTTGGATTGTCAGCGCGCTCCTTCCTGAAGGTAAAACACCGCCGCGAATCGACCGGACCTACCAACAGCCGTGCTGGAGGCAGTGATGAAAGCCTACAGCATAACCCCTATGGGCAAACCGAGAATGACACGCGCTGATAAGTGGAAGAAACGGCCTGAGGTTTTACGGTACCGGGCGTTTTGCGATGAAGTGCGCCTGAACCGAATAGAGCTGCCTGAGTGTGGTTACCACGTTATTTTCGTTCTTCCAATGCCGCCGAGCTGGAGCAAAAAGAAACAGGCGGAGTATGACGGCAAGCCACACCAGTCGCGACCAGACAAAGACAATCTTGAGAAAGCGTTACTTGATGCCTTGTTTGGCGAGGATAGCCATATCTGGGATGGGCGCGTGTCAAAAATATGGGGAATAACCGGCAAAATCATTATCCGGGAGGCCGAACCATGCGCGCTATTCTGACCGTGGAGATTGCACATAATATGGGCGTGGTCTTGCTCAAGCCGGGCCGGGAACTGATGCAGCTTTTTGGTTATGGCAGGGTGCTTATCGAAATGCCCCCAAAGGCGATGGCACACCTTCCCTCGGGAAAGATACCGGATGCGCGGCAGCCATTGATTGAAGATACAGCCCTCGATACCTTTTTTTCTGATGAGCGAGTGATTCAGGCTGCTGGTGGCATGACTTCGCTCGAGTCATGGCTATTTCGCAGCGTCCATCATTGCCAGTGGCCACACACGGATTATCACCATAATGAAAAGGTAACAATGCGGCATAGCCCCGGCGCCATGCTTCTTTGCTGGTCGTGTGATAACAAACTACGGGATCAGAGTACAGAGCAACTGGAAGCAATAGCGTTGCAGAACGTGAAAGCCTGGGTGATCGATGCGGTTCTTTCAAAGCTCGGATTCAATAGTGACAGAGAGCTTTCACTGGCGGAGCTTTGCTGGTGGGCTGTTTATATGGGCGTTTCCGAAGCGATAGGGGAGACCATGGCCCGGCGCGCGCTCAACTTCAAGCCTGACCCCATCCTCTCTGTTTATCGTGAAACCGATCTTGAACCATCTGTACAGGCCACCAGCGAACTGGCGAAGAGAACTGCATATTTCCAGCAACAGAAGGAGCAGGAGCAAGTCAGAGGAAAGCCCGTGGTGGCGCTGGTGGTAGATCCTGAGTCTCCCCAAACGTTTTTTTCCAGACCAAAACGAATTCGCTGGGAAGATCCAGGTTATCTGCAATGGGTTAAGGCCCAACCGTGCCAGGGCTGTGGCTCTTCTGCGGATGATCCCCATCACCTCATCGGGCATGGACAGGGAGGGATGGGTACAAAATCGCACGACAGTTTTGCTATTCCGCTGTGTCGGAAATGCCATGACGAACTTCACCGAGACCAAAGGGAATTCGAGCGTAAGCACGGTTCTCAGTTGGTCATGCTCAAAAACACTTTGGACCGAGCCTTTGCACTCGGCGTCCTGGCGTAACCTGGAGAGAACGCATGAATCTTGAATCTATCCCTAAATTTTTTGCACCTAAAGGCATGCATATTTCCGACTCTGGCAGAGCTACGGCAAGCGAGCAACTTACAGTAACGGATGTAATGGCCGCGCTGGGAATGACCCAGGCAGAGGCCGGTATTGGTCTTGCGATGTATCTTGGAAAAGCTGGCATCAGTAGCCAGGATAGGGGGGCGGCAATAGGCTGGTTAGCCGCTTATGCCAAAGAAAAAGCCCCGCTGTCGGTAAGAAAAGCCGCTGGGAAAAAATTCCTCCTTTGCATGCAGGTTATAGCTAAGTACGCCTACAGCGATTATGCGTCCTCGGCTGCTGACTACAGTGACTGCCCTGGATGTAAAGGAAGGGGGGTTATTGCAAAAAAAAATGTCGTGATGAAAAGTCATTACACAATGCGACTTCCTCAGTGGGCTAAAGATTTGCGTCAGTCACCATCAGATTTCGAGGTTTCACGAGCTGTAACCGAAGTCGATCAATGCCTCTGTGAAAAGTGCAGAGGTACGGGAAAAATAAGTAAGCGTTGCAGGTGTGGTGGTACGGGCCAAACGCTGGATAAAAAAGCCACTGAGTTTCAGGGCACGCCAGTCTACAAGCAGTGTAATCGCTGCGAAGGTCGGGGTTATAGCCGGCCAAAATCCTCAGTCGCTTATCGCGGTATATTTTCCATGCTCCCCAGCCTGCCAGATCGAACGTGGCGCTATAGCTGGAAACCATTCTATGAAAGCTTGGTGACGAAATGTTTTGAAGAGGAAAGCTATACCGACAACCAATTAAAAAAAGTAACGAGAATGCAAAGTTAGCTATAAATCACGTTTATAACAGCATAATGCTTGCAAAGTTTGCCGTTTTTGGCTAGATTTCATATTAACGATGGGCTTTGTATATCCAACGTTACTAAACCCGCTCCGGCGGGTTTTTTATTTTGAAGCGCCACAACGCCGAAATTGTTTCGTATAGGCGGAAAATCAACCTTTCAGGCCGTATATCTAACTTTCAGCTTGCTGTGATATCGAACCAGAGTTATCTGTGTGTCATGCCAAACATTGAGGTAAAAGACATGCTAAATCAGCAGGATATGACAGAAACGGCAAAGGCTGTTTTTAATGCGTTAAGCCAGAACCCGGCGACCGTTGGGGAAATTGCACAGAGTACGCGCCTGACGCACGAACGCTGCCAGTTAATACTGACGCAGCTTGTGATGGCGGGTTTATCAGATTATCAGTTCGGATGTTATAAACGCCTCCAATAATGGAGGCCCTGCTGTGGAAATGGGCGGCTGGTGGGTGTTGACGCACCCGGCCAGCCATTCGCTCATGTAAGAAGGTCACAAGCGAACCAGGGCCCACCGCTTTAGCGCTAAAGCAAAGTGAGCCTACCAGAGAGCCGCTTACTGATCTATGAAAAATACTGTAAAAATAAACAGTGTTGAGTTATTCAACGCCGATTGCCTGCACGTCCTTTCCCAAACGCCTGATAATTCCATCGACCTTATATGTACTGATCCCCCTTATTTCCGGGTAAAGCCTGAGGGGTGGGATAACCAGTGGCGGGGCGATGCCGATTATCTGGCCTGGCTGGATAAATGCCTGGCCGAGTTCTGGCGGGTGTTGAAGCCAAACGGCAGCATTTACCTTTTTAGTGGTCACCGCCTGGCGGCAGATATTGAGCTGCTGATGCGCAACCGCTTCAACATCCTGAATCATATCATATGGGCGAAACCGTCCGGTCGCTGGAATGGATGCAACAAAGAAAGCCTGCGGGCTTACTTCCCGGCGACCGAGCGCATTCTCTTCGCAGAGCATTACCCTGGGCCGTATAAACCCGACGGTTACGCGAAAGAATGTGACAGCGCCAAGCAGCACATTATGACGCCGCTGATTGATTATTTCCGTAATGCGCGTTCGTCGCTGGGCGTTACGTCGAAGCAGATAGCAGACGCCACGGGAAAGAAAAACATGGTTTCGCACTGGTTCGGTGCCAGCCAGTGGCAACTACCAAACGAGGCCGATTACCTGAAATTGCAGGAACTGTTTACGCAGCTTGCAATTGAGAAGCATCAGCGCCTCGAGCTGGACAAGCCTCACCATCAGTTGGTGGCCACATGGCAATCGCTGAACCGAAAATATTCAGAGCTTCTGGAAGAATTCAAGACGCTACGCCGCCCGTTTGCTGTTACATCTGCCGTTCCTTACACAGACGTTTGGACACATAAGCCCGTCCAGTTTTATCCGGGTAAGCACCCATGTGAGAAGCCAGCCGACATGCTGAAGCAAATTATCAGCGCCAGCAGCAGGCCGGGTGACGTGGTAGCCGATTTCTTTATGGGCTCCGGATCCACAATCAAAGCGGCAATCGAATTAGGGCGTCGGGGAATCGGTGTTGAGCTTGAAGAGGAACGCTTCAACCAGACTGTTGAGGAGGTAAAACGTTGGTCGCCATAGGGCGGCCTTTTTTGCTACCTCTCATTGGTAATATTCAGAAATATCATCATAGTTTACATGGGTAAATGATCGCCTTAAGCTTCGTGGCTAGGTTCTTTAGCTCAGCGGTTGGAGCTCATGACTCATAATCGCCGGTTGTTGTTTCAAAACCTACAAGGACCACTAACCGCCACTAGCTCACAGGGAAGAGCGACAACCTCGATGTTGTAGTTCGGGGTTCGAGTCCCCGGTGGCGGACCAAATATATCCTGCTATACTCATTAATGTGTTTGAGGTAGCAGTAAGAGCAAGTGTAGACCTGCTGAAAGCATTCCTACTGACGCTATAGTCCGGGCGCGAAGGACTGAAAAGCTACGCAGCCAGCGCGAAGCCTGGCTCGCAGTTTGCGTCCATTGTATAATGGCTATTACCTCAGCCTTCCAAGCTGATGATGTGGGTTCGATTCCCACCGGTCGCTCCAACAAAGCTTTTCAGTCTGCGATGAAGGGATTTCCCGGAGCGACTGGAAAGCGCCTTACATTTATCTTTTATTTACATCTTATTGCCTAGAATTTGCGCATTACGGTTTGAAAGAGTTTGAACATGACCAATTGGCTTACTGTGGTTTTAGTGTGTTTTTGCCTTGCCGGTGCTGCGGGGCTATATTTCGCTGCATTTCATAGCGTGAAATGCCAGAAGAGTATGGAATTTAACGCCTACGAGTTTTACGTAAGATGAGTGTTAATGCGGAATTTATTGATCATGATTTTACTCATAGCATCATTCCTTTGTGGGCTTGCAATTTACTATGATGTGATTCTCTCTTTTGAAAAAGACGCCCCTTTTATTGTTAATTAGTTAATCACTGTAATTCGCTTAGATGCATCCGCATGAGCACTGGATTTTAAATTGATATTACACTTATCAGCCTTTTCGAGCGCAAATTCCAGTGCTCAGCCGAATACAAACTTAACTCGCCATCAGTGCGGTATTTTTCATTTAAGGGCTGCCTACGTGCGGTTTTTTATGCAGCATAATCTATATTCCACCTCTGAGGGGAGCGCTGCTGCATAAATCAACCACTGGCGTGGGTCGTTTGAGTGGTGGGGGCGTCTCACGCTTCAGTAATATTCAGAAATACCCATATAGTTTACAAGGTAAAATGTTCTCCTTAAGCTTCACGGGTAGGTCCTTTAGTTTAGCGGCTAGAGTGAGTGACTCATAATCGCCAGGTCGCTGGTTCAAGCCCAGCAAGGGGCACCAACCGCCACTAGCTCACTGGGAAGAACGACAACCACGGTGTTGTAGTACGAGATTCGAGGCCCCGGTGGCGGACCAACAAAGCTTTCCAGTCTGCGATGAAGGGGTTGCCTGGAGTGACTGGAAAGCTACTCAGTCTTTAGACTACATTTAAAAAACAGATGGTTATTATTAGCTCCATCATAGATGGGAAGCGTGTCACTATGAGAATTTGGCTGATTGTATTCTTATTCTGCTGCTGTCTGATTGGCACAGGGTTAGTGTATTACAAAATTTTCTCAAAAGTGACTTCACAGTCAGAACATAGATATAACGCGGGTGACTTCCTGGTTGGCCCGTGAATTTATTGCTGTTCTTGCGTCACAAAAATATCTACATCCGCATGAGCACTGGGTTTTAACTGATATCGCACTTATCAGCCCTGTCGACCGCAAGCTCCAGTGCTCAGCCGAATGCAAACTCAACCCGCCTTGTGCGGGTTTTTTTCATTAAAGGGCTGCCATCGGGCGGCCTTTTTTGTTTCCCTCACACAGCACCCCGAACACGGAGGTGTGGAATGCACAGAACTATGCCTGACAAAATCGCATCGATAGCGGGGTACTGTACATCCGGCAGCCTCATTTGTTGGGGTGGCATAGCTAAATGGATGCATGACCTTGACTGGAACCTTGTTGCAGTTGTTGGCGGCTTCGTTATTGGCTTGCTGACTTTTTTCGTTAACTTTTATTTCAAACGTCGCCAGACAAAGGCCTATGAGAACGCGCTGGCGCGCGGCTATGTAACACCTCCGCCCCAGGACAACTAATCATGGCTTCAACTAAAAGTAAGCTCAGTGCCCTGATGCTGGGACTGCTGCTGGCCGGCGCATCTGCGCCTGTGCTCATGAGTCAGTTTCAGGATGAAAAAGAGGGAACCAGCCCGATTGCTTACGCTGATGCTGGTGGCGTGTGGACGATTTGCGGCGGTGTGACACGCGTTGACGGCAAGCCCGTTGTTAAGGGTATGCAGCTGACGCGCCAACAGTGCGACAAAATCGACAAAGCAGAGCAGTCAAAGGCTTTAGCATGGGTGGAGAAAAATGTTCGCGTATCCCTGACCGAGCCTCAAAAGGTCGGCATCGCTTCTTTCTGCCCCTGGAACATCGGCCCCGGTAAATGTCTGCCGTCCACGTTCTGGCGAAAGCTCAATGCGGGTGACAGGCACGGAGCATGCGCAGAGATAAAACGCTGGACGTATGACGGCGGCCGCGATTGTCATATCCGTTCGAACAACTGCTACGGACAGGTTCTACGGCGTGACCAGGAATCTGAGCTGGCATGTTGGGGGATAGACCTGTGAAAAATCCATTCTGGCTAATTCTGGCGTTTTTGGTGGCTTGCCTGGCTGGTGGCCTTATCTGGTCGGCAAATCACTACCACAGCAAGTATCTGGCAGAGCAAAAGCGTGCTGATCATGCGGAGCTACTGGCAACGCGGCGCCAGCAAACGATCAACGAAATGCAGACCCGCCAGCGCGATGTGGCCGCTCTGGACTCGAAATACACTCAGGAACTGGCCGATGCCAAACAGACTATTGAGCAGTTGCAGCTTGACGTTGCTGCTGGTGATAAGCGGCTGCGCCTCAACGCCACCTGCCAGCCAGTGCGTTCCTCCACCAGCACCACCGGCGTGGATGATGCAACCGGCCCCGGACTTACTGACGCCGCTGAACGGGATTATTTCCGTCTCAGGGAACGAATCGAAACCAGCAACAAGCAAATAGCAGGGCTGCAAGAATACATCCGGCAGCAGTGCCTGAAATGAATATGTTGTTGTAGCCCGACTGGCTGTAGGCGCTGGCATCAGATAAATAATCAGACGGCATCTGATGCAAATTGGTCTTTAGGAAATAGGTGCTATGGAATAAATCAGCAACAAGTGTAGCCATTAAATAACATAAAACCGAAATTGGAGTGATAATGTTTCAGATAGATACCGTAACCAATTTAAAAAAAATACTTTCCCGGTTATTAAAAGGGGGGCTTGCTGCAACTTTTATATTCTCATCGTTTTTTGTGTGTGCGGAGAATGACTCTTCAATAATCCCTTTGGATTCAGTCAAGTATGAATCTGAATATTCAATTGAAAATACGTTAAGTTTACTTAAAACCTTTAGGGGTTTTTATGTAGATAGTAATGGTGCGTATTTTACAGGGGGATCACCTAATGACAATGATGGTAAATCAGGTGGTGGTCAAAGAAATCAGGGTGAAGCAGGAAGTGATAATAGTGTTACTATGAGTGCAACTAATAACAGGCCACATATTTCAGGTAATAACAGTTATTTTAATAATTATTATAATAACTTCTATAACAATAATTATAATAATCATTATAACAATAACTACAACAATCACTATAACAATGATTACAACAATAATTACAATAATAACTACAACAACAATAATAATAACGGGAATAACAATAATAATAACAACCATAATGGCAATCATAATAAATGCTCTGACTTGAAATAAAGCCACTGGCATCCGCTGGTGGCTTTTCATGCATGGCACACGAGATGGTCTTTAATTGATGGTAGTGATAATCAATATCATTGACGGGTCCTCCCGGTGGGGTAGCCTGCCACGGGGCGGCTTGCTCGCGGGAATCGGCTAGTTTTTCGGATCCATGGGCATCATCATCATGTGGGTAGGTTCTTGTTTTTTATGAGGGCCGTTTTTCAAAGATGTCGAATCGTTTAAAAAGTGTTCACCATCATGGGCCAGGAAATTGCCTCTCTCAAACTCAATATCAACCAACTGGCGGCCATTACCGATGTTCACCGCCAGACGGTCGCCGCCCGGCTTAAAAATGTAGAGCCCGCGGCGGGCAGTAACAGCAAATTAAAGCTCTACCTCATCACGGATATTCTGACCGAACTGATGATCCCGACGGTATCAACCAACCTGGAAGATATGCCGCCGTCCGATCGCCTGGCTCACTGGAAGGCCGAAAACGAAAGGCTCAAATTCGAGCAAGATACCGGCCAGCTTATCCCCGCGGATGAGGTCGCCAGAGAGTTTTCACTGATGGCAAAAGCCGTCGTTATGGTGCTCGAAACCCTTCCCGATATTCTTGAACGCGACTGCGCTCTGCCGCCGGTGGCGGTTTCTCGCGTCCAGAGCGTGATTGATGATTTACGTGACCAGCTGGCTCAAAAAGTCCTGGATGCAAAAGAAGAGGAGGCCGAAACAGAGGAGGACTGATGGCTAAGCGGGCATCAGCAAGTGGTATCCGCCGCGACGTTTCCGGCATCCTTCGCGCGCCGCGCAGAATGGAAGTTGCCGATGCGGTCAGTGCTTATATGCGTGTCCCCATGGGGGCAGGTAACTCCGTTCCATGGGATCCTGATCTGGCGCCCTATGTCATTGAGCCGATGAACTGCCTGGCGTCGCGTGAATATGATGCCGTGGTCTTTGTTGGCCCGGCGCGAACGGGTAAAACGATTGGCCTGATTGATGGCTGGATCGTCTACAACATTGTGTGCGACCCGGCAGATATGCTGGTAATTCAGGTTTCAGAAGAAAAGGCCAGGGAGCATTCGAAGAAGCGCCTGGACCGCACGTTCCGCAGTAGCCCGGAAGTGAAAACACGGTTAAGCCCGCGAAGAAACGATAACAACGTATATGACCGCACATTCCGCGCCGGGAACTACCTGAAGCTGGGCTGGCCGTCGGTCAATATCATGTCGTCCTCTGATTATAAAAGCGTGGCGCTCACTGATTACGACCGCTTCCCGGAAGATATTGACGGTGAAGGTGATGCATTCTCGTTGGCCTCCAAGCGAACAACTACTTTCATGTCGTCGGGCATGACGTTGGTGGAGAGCTCACCAGGGCGTGACGTGCGCGATACGAAATGGCGTCGAAGCTCGCCACATGAAGCTCCTCCCACCACGGGGATCCTTTCGTTATACAACCGCGGTGATCGCCGCCGGCTTTACTGGCCATGCCCACATTGCGGGGAATATTTTCAGCCAGAAATGGACAACATGGCCGGTTACCGTGAAGTGGCCGACCCTGTTGCTGCCAGCGAGGCGGCCGTGCTCCAGTGCCCGGCCTGTAAAGGCAAAATCACACCGGATATGAAGCGTTCCCTGAACATGAAATGCGTGTGGCTCCGCGACGGGCAACGTATTGATGCTGATGGAGGCATATCGGGGGAGGGGCGGCGGTCCCGTATTGCTTCCTTCTGGATGGAGGGGCCGGCAGCCGCTTACCAGACCTGGGCGCAGTTGATTTACAAGTTTCTTACCGCTGAGCAGGAGTACGAGGCCACGCGCAGCGAAGAAACGTTAAAAACAGTGGTAAACACCGACTTTGGCCGGCCATACCTCCCGCGATCCAGCATGGAGCAACGGAAAAGCGAACTGCTGGAACAGCGCGCTGAAGATGTCCCTAAGCGAAGCGTTCCCGATGGTGTCTGCTTCCTGACCGCGACAGTGGACGTTCAGGCCGGGCGAAACCGCCGGTTTGTGGTCCAGATTACCGGTTATGGAGCCATGGGGGAGCGCTGGCTGGTGGACAGGTACAACATAAAGCAGTCGCTACGCTGCGATGGTAATGGTGAAAGCCTGCAAATTGATCCGGCAAGTTACCCCGAGGACTGGGATCTACTGCTGACCGACGTTTTCAATAAAACGTGGCCACTGGCCTCCGACCCGACAAAGGGCATGCGGTTAATGGCGATGGGTGTCGATTCCGGCGGCGAAGATGGGGTGACCGATAACGCCTATAAATTCTGGCGGAAATGCCGCCGGGATGGACTGGGTAAAAAGGTCTACCTCTTCAAAGGCGACAGTACCACCCGCGCTCAACTCATTAAACGCACGATGCCTGATAACACTAACCGAACCGGACGCCGTGCGCTGGCTGCCGGTGACGTTCCTCTCTACCTCCTGCAGACCAATGCCCTGAAAGACCGTGTGAACAATGCGCTCTGGCGTGATTCGCCTGGCCCTGGCTATGTGCATTTCCCGTCATGGCTGGGAAGCTGGTTCTATGAAGAACTGACCTATGAGGAGCGGGCGGTTGACGGTAAGTGGAGCAAGCCCGGGCGGGGCGCGAACGAAGCGTTCGACCTGCTGGTTTACGCGGATGCTCTGGTGATCCTGCACGGCTACGAAAAAATTAAATGGCCGGATGCCCCTGAATGGGCGCAGCGGAACACATGGATTGAATCCTTACCTGGAGAAGATGCTGCTCCGCCGCTCCCGGCAACGATCGCTAAGCCAGCCAGTAAAAAAGAACGGCGCAAGCGCGACAAAACTGAACAAACTAACCCATGGAAAACCTCAGGAGGCTGGGTATGAACCAAAGCGATATTGAAGCCATGATCCAGCGCTACAGTCAGGCGGAAATGGCCGTCCTGGACGGAAAATCAATCCGGTTTAACGGTCAGGAAATGACGATGGAAAACCTCTCCGAGATTCGAAAAGGGCGGCAGGAATGGGAGCGGCGCCTCTCTTCACTGAATCAGAAAAAGCAGGGGCGGCCCGGTTACCGCCTGGCGAGGTTTAAATGACAATTCTGGATAACGTAATCGGCGCCTTTTCACCGGGCTGGAAAGCAGCCCGGCTGCGCGCCAGGGCCATGATTCAGGCCTATGAAGCGGTAACACCTACCCGAACACATAAAGCGCGCCGGGAAAACAGGACGGCTGACCAGCTAAGCCAGATGGGGTCCGTGTCGCTCCGGGAGCAGGCCCGTTTTCTCGATAACAACCATGACCTGGTGATTGGCATCTTCGATAAGCTTGAAGAGCGGGTTGTGGGATCAAAGGGGATTGTTGTTGACCCTCACCCAAAGCTGGCGAACGGAACGGTTGCCAAGAAACTGGCGAAGGAAATTCGTAAGAAATGGGGAGAATGGTCTGTCAGGCCGGAGGTTACCGGGCAGTTTACCCGCCCCATGCTGGAACGCCTGATGCTGAGGACCTGGCTCCGCGACGGGGAAGTTTTTGCTCAACTGGTACAGGGGAGCGCCACAGGACTGGTTCCCGTGGCCGGGGTGCCTTTCTGGCTTGAAGCTCTGGAGCCTGATTTTGTCCCAATGACCAGTGATGCCGCAAAAAAGCTGAATCAGGGCATCGTGGTTGATGACTGGGGGCGGCCTAAAGCGTATCAGGTTTATAAAAGCCTGCCAGTGGCTGGCCGGCAGTTCGATACGAAAGAAATTGACGCGGCCAATATGCTGCACCTCAAATTTACCCGTCGTTTGCACCAGACCCGCGGCACGTCATTGCTCTCTGGGGTGTTAATGCGTCTGAGTGCTCTCAAAGAGTATGAAGATTCTGAACTGACGGCGGCGCGTATTGCGGCAGCCCTTGGGATGTACATCAAAAAGGGGGATGGTCAGAGCTTCGACACAGAAGATAAAAGCGAGCGTGACAGAGAGCTGGAGATAACACCGGGCATGTTGTACGACGAGCTACAGGCCGGTGAAGAAATCGGGATGATTAAATCCGACCGGCCAAACCCCAACCTTGAAACCTTCCGAAACGGCCAGCTACGCGCTGTTGCCGCTGGCAGTCGGCTCAGCTTTTCCAGCACGGCCCGGAATTATAACGGCACTTATAGCGCTCAGCGGCAGGAGCTGGTGGAGTCAACGGACGGCTATCTGATCCTGCAGGACTGGTTTATTGGCGCTGTTACCCGACCCATGTACCGGGCCTGGCTGAAAATGGCGATTGCCAGCGGCGAGATTAAAGTTCCTCGCGGCGTTGATATGGACTCCCTCTATAGCGCGGTTTATTCAGGGCCGGTTATGCCATGGATTGACCCGGTGAAAGAGGCCAATGCCTGGAAAACGCAAATCCGGGGCGGCGCCGCTACCGAATCTGATTGGGTACGCGCCAGCGGGCGTAACCCGGATGAAGTTAAGAGCCGCCGAAAAGCTGAAATTGACGAAAACAAAGAACTGGGACTGGTGTATGACACCGACCCCGCCAACGACAAAGGAGGCACCAGTGCCGAAGCTAAACCACAGGACGGCCCGCCGTCCGAAAGCCAGCGTAAAAAATAGCTGGTTTCGTATGCAAGCCGGCACCACAGGGGATGCCGATATTTTTATCTATGACGAGATTGGTTATTGGGGGGTAACGGCGAAACAGTTTGTCAGCGATCTGAAAGCACTCGGTGAAGTCAGCCACATCAATCTTCACATTAACTCGCCCGGTGGCGATGTTTTTGATGGCATCGCCATTTTTAATGCGCTGAAGCACCACGGCGCGGCGATCACGGTGCATATCGATGGACTTGCTGCGTCTATGGCGTCGGTCATTGCCATGGTGGGTAACCCGGTCATCATGCCGGAAAACACGATGATGATGATCCATTATCCATCACACTACCTCATGGGGACGCATGAAGAACCGGATTCATTCATTAACTACTTGTTAATTATGGAGAAGAAAGAAATGTTGTTTGCATTGCTTTTCTACTGTTTTTCGGCGTTGCAGCTGAGTGTGTATTGCAATGTGTATTGCAGAATGAGGTTTTATGGCTGGCGAGAACAAGTTAAGCGACAAGGCGTTAAAAGCCTTACATGGTAAACCCCAGCGGCGTCAAAAGATGGTGGCCGATGGTCGGGGACTGTCTGTCAGAGTCAGCATGAGTGGCACTGTAAGCTTTGTTTATTTCTTCAGACATTCTGGCCGACAGAGTTCCCCTGTCTGGATGACGTTAGGCAAGTATCCAGATATGACACTCAAACAGGCCAGGGAGAAAAGGGACGAGTGCAGGGGATGGCTGTCACAGGGTCTTGATCCACGGATAGAGAACAAACTCACCAAAGAGAGCCTGTTCACGCCTGTGACTGTTAAGAACGCTATCGATTACTGGTTTGATAACTATGCCAGGGAAAAACGCAAAGAGACGGTGCGCCTCTATCGCCGTTATGAGAGATACATCTTTCCCTACATCGGTGGGTTTCCTGTCGAAAAATGTGGACTGTCTGACTGGATAAAATGCTTTGATCGGGTAAAGAAAGTAGCACCGGTTCAATCTGCAGCGATGCTTATCGAGCTTAAACAGATCTTCAAATACTGCCGGGTACGTCAGTATGTGCGGTGTAATGTGCTGGATGATTTGAGTCCTGGCGATATCGGTAAGTATCAGAACAAGAGAGAGCGGCTGCTTGAGGAAAGCTATGTTGCTGACCTGTGGGGTGTTTACTTTCATGGTAAGGGTAAAACCCGCGTAATGAATTACAAAAAACGGATGGCGATTTTGTGTCTTGTGTTTGGATGCCGACTCAGTGAGGTTCGCCTATCCAGGTGGGATGAATGGGACTTCGATAAATGGCTTTGGACGGTGCCGAAAGAGCACAGTAAAAACGGTGAAGAGATTATTCGTCCCGTTCCTCAAAAAATGCGTCAGTGGTTTGTAAACCTGCACGAAGAGACGAAAAGGCGCAGTTGCATACTTGGCGAACTGAAATCTGATTCAACCGTCAGCACAATGGGGTGTACAAACTTTACCTCCCTGAAACATGAAAAACGTTGGTCACTACATGATTTGAGACGCACGTTTTCTACAAGTCTTAATGAGATGGGCGTTGATTTTATTGTCGTAGAGCAGTTGCTGGGCCACACAATAAAAGGAGTGGCCGGTATCTATAACCGCAGCAAGTATATTTCTCAAAAGCAAGAAGCGCTGGACCGATGGGTTGATTACCTTGATGGGCTGGTGGGTGAAGAAAATACAGTTAAGGTGATTAAGAAAAGGAGTGCCTGATATGGCTATGTTGTCCGTTGTGAAAAAAGAAGATCTCCAGTACATTCCTGAGCTTGACCGAATGATTCGCGAACCTGAATGCCGTGCGATGACTACGTTGTCTAACTCAACACGCTGGCGTATGGAACAGGAAGGAAAATTTCCTAGACGTATTAAAATTGGACCTTCAGCTGTTGCATATCGGCTGTCTGAAGTGCAGATGTGGATTAGTGGTAAGTGGTGCGCAAAATAATGAACCGAGTATAATTTAATATTCCCAGCTAAAATAGCTGGGAATAAATAAATCTCATCATACTTTACGGTATGAATTTCTCATCAATAGTGAAGATTTTATTTAATTTGTCTTTAACTGGGATGCGATAAAATGTTATGTAAATTTCCCCGAACTCTTTTGGACAATGTAACTTTTCAGTTACTTTGTGGTTGATTATTTCTCTTAATGAGATTTTTGCGTAAGCTAAGCCGCCATATTCCTTTGGAATTATAAAAAAATCAAGATTGATTTTATCAAAATCCTTTTTAAATTCCTTTTCAACGTACTCGAATAAATGGAGGTATTCATGAAGTTCGCTCTCGTGAAGAGTGAATTCAAGTTCCTCACCTAATGTATGATACTTAGCATCGATCATATTTATTTCGTTATCGAACGGAAGGAGGTAGAAGTCTGGACGTTTAGCACCCAATGCATCCATGTTAAGCGGTTTTGACCATTTTTCTTGATGAACGTGAATGAACGGCTGTTTAGTCGCTTCCAAGTGGAGTATTGCGACTTGTTCACCATAATTTCCTGAATATGTTGAGTCTTTATCCTCAAATTCTTTTTGTAATTGTTTTCTCACATTATCTAAGTCTGTCATATAAATATCCTGTAAAATATGATTAACGCTAATAATTTACATATACCTAAACTCAAAGCAGAGCTAAGTACACCATTTGTTCATTGAACCTTAGGGAAGTACCGAGTGAGGTTTTACTTCTACCGTTACTCGGCTATTAGATTTCAGCTCTTATCACTTTCTTTAGCTTTTTTGCGCTGTCGGCGTTTGATCTCGCCTTTTGCGGCTGTAACAAGAAATCCAGCGGTACTTTCACCAACGTACCGTAGTTGCTCTATATCCTCCATTACTTCATGGGGGATTCTTACAGTGGTCATTTGCGATTTTGCATTCTTCGCACCAGTAGCCATTTCTGAAACTCCTTATGTTGGGTGTATTTCAGTATACGCAAAAAAAGTGAGAAGAAAAGGCTTGAGGTGTATTTCACTTTGGGCTAGTTTGAAAGAGGAGGTGAAATACACCTTGAAAGTGCGAAGCCCGGGAGTGCGTCAACACTAACCGGGCTTCTAACCTAACCGTTAACTGGAGTAACGACTATGGCTGGAATACAGCATACCCAAACTCACCCCAAATTTACATGGCTATTCCTTGGCACGCCGCGAGGTCATTCTTGTCTCCCGATAGTTCTGCGCACCGTTGCAGACAATGAAGATACCGCCCGTGCAGCGTTCTGCGGCTGGGACTTGACCTTTGCCGCCAAAATACGAACCGAAAGCCCGCTCTCAGTGTCGTTTATGGATCCTGAGAATCGAACCCTATGGAGCATTCTGGGTAGCGATCCTTACAGCAATGAAGCTGTGGCAATGGAGGTGCGCCATGCTTAAGTTCAAAGATCTTAGTCTCGAAGATGAACTGCGTAAGGCGGTCAGCCTTTTGGCCGCATCTGCTGAACTGCATGGCGGCGCGGAAGAAGAACATGAAATGTCTTTCGATCTGCTCTGCAAAGTTTTGTACCGCCTCCGTCAAATCAAAGAAGCGTATGAGGGGGGCTGTGACCATGCTTAAAGTTATCGATTTGGATGCCTACTATGCAGATCAGCAGCGTGTTCATGCCCTGATTGGCTCAACCTCTGCGCCAGTACCTGCTACTCCGGAAAACATATCGCGTACCCGCCTTCTGCGTGTTCAAACTGGTTTGAGGCACATATTGACTGAGGTCATACCACAAATTACCGATGAGCAGGAACGCCAGGAAGTTTATTTGTGGGTTGATGGCATTTTTTCCATCACTCGTTTTGAAGAAGCGGATGCGGGGAGGGGCGGCGATGATCAGTAACGTCAAATTCAATGAACTGTCTAATCTGGTTGGCCTGCTGTCGTCTCGCATTGATGAGCTTGAGAGCCAGCTCAAAGCGCTGGCCGATACCCAGGGCGGTGATATTCCTCCGGGCATGGCGCCGGTAAGTACCCTTGCGGCAGAGTTTGGGATCTCTACCAAGAAGGCCGAAGAACTGGCGCACAATACTGGCGTCCTTCTGATTAAGCAGAAGTCCGGCGGCTTTATTGCCAATGATGGGAAGTTCAGGGAGGCGGCCAGGCTGGTACTGCGCTCGGCGAAGCGTAAGCACGGATCCGCTTACTGGTTCCATCCGCTGCTTGGCAAGTTCCAAATGAGCGGAGGGATTCCAAAGTGAGCGTGCAATTAACAGCTGTAGAAACGGTGTCTGATGCCCTGTTTGCTTGCTCGTATCTGTGGGCGCATGGTAAGCCATACAGCCGTAGCGAGCTGGATAAAGCCATCCACCAGCACAAAGACCCGACGACCCGGTATGGCAAGCTGGTGGCCCGTCTTAACCATCTTTACGGCATGACCTATGAGTCACTTTGCGAGGCTGGTTATCTCGATACTGATAAAAAACGCATGATCACTGCCCGGCGCTCCGTTCTGGCTGAGGAAGTCGGTGAAGATGAGATGAATGCTTTGCTGTCGGACATTCAACGCATTCAGCGCGTTTTTCCTGATTCTGCCTTAGGCACAAAGCGCACTAAGCTCCCGCTGTCCCGCGGCTCTGAGGGGTTCGATGTTCGTCAGGACTATGTGCTTAAACACTTCCTGCCGGCGCAATCGCTCTGCAGCATTTACGGCCCCAGCGGCTCGTATAAGAGCTTCCTGGCGGTATCGTGGGCCTGCCACATTGCCAGCGGCATCGAGTGGGCTGGTAAGCGGGTTACCCCCGGTGCCGTGCTGTACGTGGTTGGCGAGGGTGGTGTGGGCGTTCCCCGTAGGATCAGGGCATGGGAGCAAGTGAACTGCCGGAAGGCGGATAACCTCTGGCTGGTTAATCGTCCGGTATTCCCGGTACGTGAGTCCGAAGTATCCGAAGTGCTTCTGGCCGCGCGACAGATTGAGGCTGAGTGTGGTGTACCGGTTCGCCTGGTGGTGATCGATACGCTGGCCCGCTGCTTTGGTGGTAACGATGAGAACGACGCCCGTGATATGGGTGCGTTTATCGAGGGATGCGACACCATCAAACAGAAAACAGGCGCAACGGTGCTGGTGGTCCATCACTCCGGCAAGGATGAGGCAAAAGGTGCCCGCGGTTCCAGTTCGTTCCGTGCCGCCCTGGATGCTGAATTTAACGTTAAGCGTGAGGGGGAGGGGAAAGCGCTTATTCTGGCCTGCACCAAGATGAAGGACTCAGAAGAGCCAGAACGCAAGGCCTATGACCTGCGAACCGCTGAGCTTTATACCGACGAAGATGGCGAGCTGATTTGTTCTCTGGTCGTCAGGGATGAACCACGAGAGGCCAAAGAGATAGATCCTGACCTGATTGGCGTTTCAAAGCTCTCAGGAAATCACATGGCTTTATGGCAGGCGATACGAAGCCGAACGGCGCAAGGTGAGTCCTGCACCCGGGCAATTCTCCGTGATGACCTGAAAGCAACCGGCATTGATACCAAGCATTTCACTCGATGGCTGCAGAAGCTGATCGATGATGGCCTGATTATCCAGAACGGGGAAATTGTGACTATCCAATCTTTACGTGAAGTGGGGAATTAAGTGGGGGCATGTGGTAGTGATGGGGAAGTGAACCCCTAATTACCCACTTTCACCCTGTATACACGGAGGAAGTGGGTAATTTACTGCAAACCCTTGCCATTGCTGGCCTGAGAGTGTATTTGTCAAAATGGTGGTGGGTGGTAAGTGGGAATAAGTTAAAGTGGGTCGTAAGTGGGAATTTAAGATTCATTCATTAGGGAGTATGTTTGGTGAAACAATTTCAATTAAAAAGAAAACATCATTATGTTTGGGCATATTACCTTAAGGGATGGGCTGAGGATGAGAAAAACGTTTGGTATATATCTAAAAAAGGGAACCCAAGCTTTGATAGTGTTCGTGGCATAGGTTGTGAAAAACACTTTTATAAAGTAGGTGCAGTTAGCAAGGGTGATATTGAATTGATGAAACTTTGGTTGAGTGGATGTTCTGCAGAGTTAAGGTCTTTACATCTTCAATTGATAGATATTGTGTGTTGGGCACAAAATAAAGCTAAAAATTTAAACGATATTGCACTTTCAAAGTTGAATGTTGATTTAAATGAATTAATCTCAAATAATTTATTTGAGAATTATATGTCAAGCCAGGAAAACAGTGCTGTTGATGTAATGAAAAAACTAAGGGTTGGTGACTTAACCTGTTTAGATGATAAGGAAGAACGCTGGCAGTTTAGTTATTATATGGGTTACCAGTTTAGCAGAACAAAACGCATGAGGGATGCATTAATCTATTCGGTGAAGATTAGTCCATTTGATGAAAGCGTTAAAGTGCGATGGCTTGATTTTTATTCTAAGCATTGGTGGTTTGTTTGCTCTTTTATTGGGACTAACCTTTCCAAGGATATTGCATTGAATGAAAACAGAAAAATAAAAATATTAACAAATCATACGGATAAATCCTTTATAACATCAGACCAACCAGTGGTTAATTTAAATCCTGATGGAAAAGATGGAGAAAATATAGATTATTACTATCCAATATCTAGTGACCGAGCATTACTTATATTAAATTCTGGTTTGATTGATTTTTGTGAAAGTATAACAGATGCGAATGATGTCGACTTTTTGAATAAAAAAATAGCAAGTTTTGCTGGTGATACTATTTTTGCAGTTAATAAGGAAGCATTGTTGGCATATAAAAATGAATTCAATAAACGAGAGTATAAATTTCCATAACATGTTGTTTCGAAAATTTCCTTACGGTGCGAGATTTTTATGCAATGTGATTAATCTGTTTTTCTGATGAAACTCATTTTACTTACCACTTTTAGTGATCAATAATCGTTCTTGTACCATCATTCACGATAGGGGCAAGAAGATGTCAGAACAAAGCAATAAGCAGCATGATAAAGGCGGAACGGTCCATATTGATGCTGAGACGATGAGAAAGATAGAAGAGTACCAGGCATACATTCGTGAAAAACACCCGGAGATGCCCGTTCCCACTAAAGGCCAGATTGTGCGTAGCAGCGTGACTTACTGGCATCACCATACGCTGGGGGCATGGGTATGAAAGGCTGGTACACCATCAAAGCAGCGAGCGACGGCGCCAGTGCAAATATCAGCATTTACGAAGAGATCGGCGGCTGGGGAATTACGGCCCAGCAGTTTTCCGAAGACCTGAAAGCCCTGGGTGATATCTCTCATATCAGCCTGCACATTCACTCTCCTGGCGGGGATGTGTTCGACGGCATCGCAATCTACAACCTCCTGAATAAACACCCGGCAAAAGTCACTGTGCAAATTGATGGTCTGGCGGCGTCTATGGCTTCCGTTATTGCTATGGCCGGTGACCGTATCGTTATGCCTGAAAATGCACTCATGATGATTCATAAGCCGTGGGGTATTTCCGGCGGGAACGCTAACGACATGCGCGACTATGCCGAGCTGCTGGACAAGGTGGAAAGCGTTCTAATTCCGGCTTATGCCCGTAAAACGGGTAAATCAGCCGAAGTACTTGGCGCCATGCTTGAAGATGAAACCTGGATGGACGGACGCGAATGCGTGGCACAGGGTTTTGCCGATGAACTGTTACCTGCCGTCAATGCGATGGCCAGAATTGAATCGAAACGAATTGAGGATTTTGAACATATGCCAAACGCACTTAAAGGGATGATCACCAGCCCAAAAGGCTCCACCAGCAGCGCGGTACCGGAACAAAACCGCATTAACGGCATTAAAGATCTCTTCGCTATGTTTGGCGGCAAACATGACACGCTTAAGATGCAGTGCCTGGAGGATGTGGAATGTACCCCGGAAAAGGCGAAAAACATACTGCTGGCGGCTCTGGGAAAATCGGGCACGCCATCAAACAAAACCACTGATGCGCACATTTACGCAGGTAACGGGAACATCACAGGCGACAGTATCCGCCAGGGACTTAATGCACGGCTGGGCCATGAACGTGCTGAGCGTGGTAATCCTTACGCAATGATGAGCCTGTTTGAAATGGCTCAGGCTTCGCTGGTGGATCGTGGTATCAGCATTAGCGGTTTCGGTAACCGTTCGCAGATTGTCAATCTGGCCTTCACTCACAGCAGCAGTGATTTTTCCCATATCCTCGCTGGTGGTGCTGAAAGTCAGTGCTGACCGGCTGGCAGAACAGCGGCGAGACATTCCAGCAGTGGGCTAAGGCAGGATCACTGCCTAACTTCCATGAGGCTAAGCGCGTTGGCCTGAATGGTTTTTCAGAGCTGGCAAAAGTGCCGGAAGGTGCAGAGTATAAGTACGTCACGACCAGTGACAGCGGCGTACCCATCGCCCTGGCGACATACGGGAATATTTCTCTGTTACCGGCAGGCAATCATCAATGACGACCTGAACCAGCTGACCACTATCCACAGGCAATGGGCCGCGCTGCTGCCCGTACCGTTGGCAATCTGGTTTATCTCCACCTTACTACTAACGCTAAATTCACCGATGGTAAGGCGCTGTTCCATGCTGACCATCACAACCTCATTGCTAAAGGGATGGATACTGACGGCCTGAACGAGGCTCGCAAGGCTATGCGTTTGCAGCAGGACGCCAACGGCGACCCTATCAATGTGATCCCCGCTTATATCCTGGTGCCGGCCGCGCTGGAAGGTGCAGCCAACCGCGCAGTGCTTTCCGCTTCCTCACTGTTCCCTGTAGACCAGAACGGCACGCTGAACCAGAACCCCGGCATTATCAACGTGGTGAAGGATATGGCGCAGGTGATTGTTGAGCCTCGACTGGATAAATCCAATAACAAAGAGTGGTATGTGGCCGCGGCGAAGGGAACTGACACCATTGAGGTGCCTATCTGGATGGGATGGACGTCCCGTACCTGGAGCAGCAGGAAGGCTTTACCGTTGATGGCATTGCCTGGAAGGTGCGCATTGATGCTGGCGTGGCTGCGCTCGACTACCGCGGCATGGTCAAGTCTGGTGGTGGCGCGTGATGGCGAGATGGGCGGCTGAGGCCGCTCGTTTTCAATGGGTCCTCCGGGCGGGGCTTCCTGCCACGGGGCGGCGGCATCGCGGGAAACGGCGCGTTTTCTGATTCTATGGGTATCATCATCATTCGTTAAATTACTGATTTTATAGTGTGAAATTTGGCGGTAACGGAAAAGATGATGGTTTGTGTGTTTTTTGTTCATCATCATGAGGCTTTTGGCGATGAAAAAAGTGCAGATGACGATAATTGAGCTGGCAGAGGTCACCGGCGTTCACCGGCAAACAGTTCAAAGCGCCTGGCAGGTATACCGCCGCTCCCCGGTAGTAGCAGTAAGAGAAAATTTTATGATCTCAAGTCAGCCCTATCAGCAATTTATAAAGGTAAGGATAAACGGAATGATTAATGCCGAAGTGATGACAACCATTAAGCTGAGTGGCTCTCTGGCCAAAATTTTTGGAAGAGAACATCAGCGGCTTATTAGCTCAACACGGGAAGCATTTCGGGCGCTGGCAGCCACGCTACCTGGTTTCGAAAAGTACATGAATACAAGTAAATCGCGAGGGCTGACGTTTGCCATTTTCGTGGATAGCAAAAACATCAACGAAGACGATCTGGATTCCCTAATGCTGGCCGAACTATCCGAATGGTGCCGGTCATCATGGGCAGCAAAAAGGCTGGGATGCTTCAAACCATTCTTGGCGCGGTGTTGGTTGTCGTTGGGGCTCTTGGCGTAACCATAGGTCAGGCATGGGGCGGCGGCGCATGGGGGCCAGCTGCGATGAAAATTGGGGCTGCTATGGTAGCTGGTGGCATTGTACAGATGTTATCACCTCAAGCTCCCGGACTGTCTAGCAAGCGTGACTCAGACAATAAAGCCTCATATGCATTCGGCGGCGTGACAAATACTGCAGCGCAGGGATACCCGGTTCCGCTGGGGTACGGTAAGCGCCGTATTGGTGGCGCATAATTTCGGCGGGGATCTACGTCGAAATAAGATGTAATAGTGTAATTTATAGAACTGTCATTTAATTGTCTTAGCTTCCTTAAATTGAGTGAATTATTCATTCATCAATCACATCTTTTCCCAATGCAGGTTGAAAACGTTTTTATAGTTTGTTTGATACCTGATTTCAATTCTATTTCATTTTTATCATTAAGAATGGTTCGAAGGATAAGAAATCTTCGATACCACTGATATTCTATTTCTTTTAATGCGCGTATTGTTCTCTCTTTAAAGTAAGTATCACATCTAGAACCGAAGATGACACCTTTAACTAGTGAAGGATCGTGGTGAAATATCTCACCATTGGATTGATGCGGGGAGTATAAAACCAGGCGACTTTCTTTTCATATCCCAATGGTTATTTTTAGTGAAAAAATAATTCCCATTATCGATAGTTTTCGGAGATCACTTTCCAAAGATCAATTTGTTCAGGGCTGTTTGAGTATCTGACATCCATCATCTTCACATCATACTCACTCTTTCCGAGAATATGTGTTTTAAGTTTAGTTGTTATCTTCAAAATCATATATAATATGCATCCTTTAAACCATTGGCATAATGAGACCACATAAGATAATTGAAAGGGTCCCTGCTAAAGGATACGGAAATGAAATTTGTATTATTCTTGATATGAATAAACTTATCCATTAATAGTGAGGCTGCGGAGGTAACATCCGTTCCTTTTGCTAGTTCATTGTTTTTTATAATGTCTATTATATTGCGTTTGTATATGGTTTTATCCTCGACTATTTTGCGAGGCTCTTTCCCTTAAATAGGTTATTTATTGAATATAGAAATCATCACCTTGTGGTTTGGAAATATAATCCATTAACAAAACAAAACCATTATCATAACTGCCAATAAATTGTTTCCATAAATCTATGCCATCCCAAAAAATGGGATTGAACCATAAGTCCATTGGATCATTTAGTGAGCTATTGGCGGCAAAAAAAAGCTCGTTATAACGTATTGATTTATCAAAGTTCGCATCATTTCTGAAAATTTGAAGTATACATGCTCAGTTCATCGCTCCTTTGAATTTGTGTATTGCAACGTGTATTGCAGCTCATCAGCAAGAATCATTTTAATAAAAAAATGCCTTTTGAACCATTAGTTGTTTTCAAATCATTGCATGATGATCCACAAGCCCTGGGGCTTTGCCGGTGGGATGCCAACGACATGCGCGACTACGCCGATCTGCTGGACAAGGTTGAAAGTGTCCCCCCTACGCAAAAGACCGGTAAAACCACCGAAGAGATTGCCGCGATGCTGGAGGATGAAACCTGGATGGATGGCGCTGAATGCCTCGCCCTGGGTTTCGCTGACCAGACCACCCCCGCTCTGCAGGCAATGGCCTGTATCCATTCAAAACGTATTGAGGAATTTGAAAAAATGCCAAACAGCATTCGTAACATGGTCACCCCACCACGTAACACCGTCCAGCGTGATCCACAGAAGCCAAATGCTCAGGCGCCAGTAAACGCACCTGATCCTGTCGACGAAACCGCAATCCGTGCGCGGTGATGGCCGAGCAAAAAGCCCGCGTTACCGGCATTAACGACCTGTTTGCCTTGGCGGTAAGCATAGCGAACTGCAGGCCAGCTGCGTGGCCGATTTGGATTGCACCGTTGAAAAGGCGAAAGACCAGCTGCTGGCCGCCCTGGGCAAATCCAGTACACCCTCCAACAAAAACAGCGCCGCGCACATTCACGCCGGGAACGGAAACTTTCGGGGATGGTATTCGTCAGGCGCTGATGGCCCGTGCAGGCTATGAAAAGCAGGAAAGCGATAACGTCTACAACGGCATGACCCTGCGTGAATATGCCCGTATGGCGCTGACTGAGCGCGGGATTGGCGTTTCCAGTCTTAATCCGATGCAGATGGTTGGCCAGGCTGACGCACAGCACGGATTTCGGCAACATTCTGCTGGATGTGGCGAATAAGTCGCTGCTGCTGGGCTGGGAAGAAGCCGACGAAACCTTTGAACAGTGGACCAAAAAAGGCCAGCTCTCTGACTTTAAAACCGCGCATCGCGTCGGTATGGGTGGTTTCCCTTCATTGCGTAAGGTTCGTGAGGGGGCAGAGTATAAGTACATCACTACCGGCGATAAAGGCGAGACTATTGCGCTGGCCACCTTTGGCGAAATCTTCTCTGTCACCCGTCAGGCAATCATCAATGACGATCTGAATCAGCTCACTGATGTTCCGATGAAGATGGGGCGCGCGGCGAAAGGTACAATCGGTGATCTGGTTTATGCCATTCTGACCACGAACGCGAAACTGTCCGACGGTAAAGCGTTGTTCCACGCTGACCATAAAAACCTGTCCAGCGGCGCCATTTCAGTCGCCAGTATCGATGAAGCCCGGAAAAGTATGCGGCTGCAGAAGAAGGCGAACGTACGCTCAACATTCGTCCGGCCTACATGCTTGTTCCGGTTGGGCTGGAAACGCTCGCAAACCAGACTATCAAGTCTGCCAGCGTGAAGGGGCGGATATTAACGCCGGCATCAACAACCCGATTCAGAACTTTGCGGAAGTGATTGCTGAGCCGCGCCTCGATGCTGCTGATGCCGCTGCCTGGTATCTGGCTGCAGCGAAGGGGAGCGACACTATCGAGGTGGCTTACCTCAATGGTATCGATACGCCGTACATCGACCAGGAAGGGTTTAACACTGACGGTATTGCCACGAAAGTCCGTATTGATGCAGGTGTTGCGGCGCTGGATTATCGCGGCATGGCCAAATCTTCCGGCAAGTAATCTTCTGCGTTTTACCTCCTCGCCCGTCAGGGCTTTTTTTATACCCAAAATCAGCCCCGGCAGGGGCTGAATGGAGAATGTTATGGCTAAAACTTCGTGCAAAACGGGAACACGATCCCGGTAAACAATGCCGGAAACAGTGAAATCCTGAGTGGAGATCTGGTGGTTATTGGTTCGCTTGTCGCGGTGGTGGCAATTAAGGATATCCCTGCCGGCGGTATCGGGGATGGTTTTGCTTCCGGGTGTTTCTTCTGCCCAAACTGGCTGCTGATGATATCGCCGCCGGTACGGCGGTGTTTATTAAAGACGGGAAAATCCAGCTCGACAAAGCGGATGCGGTCGCTGCGGGCGTTGCCTGGGAAGCTGCGGGTACTGGCGTGACCGTCATTGAAGTAAAAATTAATGGCTAACGCCTTTGACCGGCTGGCGGCTCGCATGGATGCGGCCACCATCGTGAAGATGGGCAAGACCGCCACAATTAACGGACAGGACTTCGATGTTGTCCCGGCGGAGCAGTTGGAAGAAATGGGACCTCTGTCCGGTAACGGTACCGCGCTGGTGGTTTTCTCGACTACCTACAAACCCCGCCGGAACGACGTGACCTGGGGGGGAAAACCCTGATGGTGACGCGTTTCGATTCGTTTAACGGCAAACCGAGGATCCACCTTGAGTAAGGGGTTTTATGTCAGTCAAGGGCCTGGAAAGGGCAATCCAGAACCTGAACAGCCTGAGCCGCATGATTGTGCCGGATGCCACCGCGAAAGCGTTAAACCGGGTGGCGGGGCGAACAATAAGCCAGGGCAGTAAGCAGGTGGCTAAAGAGGTAACCGTCGATGATAACCGCAAAAAAGGGCTCCCGGTTCGGCTTGTCCGGCAACGCTCAAGGCTCAAAAAGGCTCGCCATGATCGTCTCGTCGCTTCAAAAAATTAACCGCGGCAACCTGCCGGCAATAAAGCTCGGCGCAGCTCGAGTAAGGCTATCACGTCGTAAAGGTGCGAAACACGGGCAGGGAGCGTGCTGAAAGTGGGGCCTTATACCTTCCGCAATGCGTTCATCCAGCAACTGGCTAATGGCCGCTGGCAGGTAATGCGGCGTGTCGGCGCTCCCGCTACCCCATCGATGTTGTGAAAGTTCCCCTGGATGCGCCGTTAACGCAGGCATTTACCACCATTTCAAAAAACCTTATCCAGAGCGATATGCCAAAGGAATTGTCAGCCGCACTTAAAAACCAACTGAGGATCCACCTGAAGCGATGAGCAAACACAGCGCTATACGTGCCGCCGTCCTGGCGAAGCTGAAAGCCGATATCTCTGACTCCGTCACCTGGTTTGACGGGCGGCCGGCATTCCTTGAAGAGGGGGATCTTCCTGCTGTGGCGGTGTATTTGTCAGACGCCGAATATACCGGTGCCACGCTTGATGCTGACGACTGGCAGGCAGTTCTTCACATCGAAGTTTTCCTGAAAGCAACAAATCCTGATACCGCGCTCGACAACTGGCTGGAAGAGAAGGTTTATCCGGCTACGGAGGAGATCCCCGGACTTGAAGCGCTTATCGAAACGATGACCCGCAGGGCTATGACTATCAGCGCGACGATGAGATGGCCACCTGGGGATCTGTCGACCTGACCTACGCTATCACCTATTCAATGTAAGGAAATCACTATGGCAACCCCAAATCCTCTCGCGCCGGTTAAAGGTGCGGGAACCACGCTCTGGCTGTATACCGGGACCGGCGATCCCTACAGCAACCCGCTGAGTGATGCCGACTGGGTCTCGCAAAAATCAAAGAGATCACCCCGGGTGAAATGACCGCAGAATCCTACGACGACACCTACGTCGACGATGAGGATGCGGACTGGAACTCGACCGCTCAGGGGGCAAATCTGCGATACCAGTTTTACTCTGGCCTGGAAACCGGGTGAATCCGGCCAGCAGGGGCTGGTGGAGTGGTTCAACGAAGGCGACGTCCGTGGTTACAAGATTAAGTACCCAAACGGCGCGGTCGATGTGTCCGTGGCTGGGTAAGCAGCCTGGGTAAAGCTATCCCGGCAAAAGAAGTGATTACCCGTTCTGTGAAAGTCACCAATACTGGCAAACCATCCCTCGCGGAAGATGACCGCTCCTCATTCGTTCCGGTAACAGGCCTGACTGTTGCTCCGGCGACGGTCGCGGTTGAAGGGCAAGACCAAAACGGCGACATTCACGCTGCAACCTGCCGGCGCGACGGATAAATCCCTGCGGATTGTCTCGTCCACAAAAGCGATCGTCACTGTGCTGGATAACGTGGTCACCATCACGGTGTTGCCGCAGGAACGGCGGAGATTATCGGCATGACGCCGGATGGTAATTTCGTTGCGATTGCCACAGTCACAGTCTCCTGATCACCACTTCAAAAGGCCCCTTTAGGGGCCATTTTCACGGGCAAAAATAATGGCGAATCCGAAGGTAAAAATTATGTCGTTTCTGAAAAAAGAAAATCTGTCGATTGGCGGAGAATCTGTACTGCTTTTTGAGCTATCCGCGCTGCAGCGCGCTGAATATTTTGAGTATCTCGCCAGCCTTGAAGCGGATATTCCTAAAGATGCCTCTGAAATGAAGATGGGCGCTCTGGTCGTTAAAAAGAACGTCCAGTCAAATGCCTGGCTGGTATCCCGTTCCTTATGGCATAGCACACCGGATCGGGATGAAGAGGAATTGCACCGTGAAGTGATGCGTACCTGGTCGTCTGAGGCGCTGAATATGGCTGTTGAAAAAGTGCTTGAGTTGAGCGACCTGATGCCAAAGCCCCCGGTAGAGGCAGAGTTTGACAATACGGCGCTTGGTGATGAATCAGCAGATGCAGAGTTTGACAATACTGCGCTCGGTGATGAATCAGCAGAGGCGCGCCCCCTGGAAAAATAGTTGCCCGTGAGCGCGCCTTTATTCATCGGCTGGCGCGGGAGTTCCGGCGGGCAGACTGGCGGCGGATGCTCAGTGAAATGAGCGCCTCCGAATTCGCCGGCTGGGTTAGCCACTTTGCAGCAACGCCGTTAGTGACGAGCTGCTGGACGCTGAGTTTGCCACCACTAAGGGGCTCATCGTGGCGATGCTGACGGGCAATAGCGATATTTCGGATGCTGATTTCAGTCTGCTGACTGGCGAAGTGGGCGAGCCCGAACCAGAAAAGACGGATGAAGACCTGATGTTAGCGGGTGAGGGGGTTTACGGGGGAGTACGGTATGGCCCAGCAAATTAGCGATCTGGTAATTAACCTGGATGTCGACAGCGCTTCCTTCTCAGAAC